>NZ_FOCL01000028.1 GCF_900110105.1 Mucilaginibacter gossypiicola
AGAGAAACTGTATAAAGATATAATAATACAGATTCTATTAATTAATAATAGGGTCAGAGATTAAAACAAAACATTTTACAATGGAGAGTTTGATCCTGGCTCAGGATGAACGCTAGCGGCAGGCCTAATACATGCAAGTCGGACGGGATAGAAGAGCTTGCTTTTCTTGAGAGTGGCGCACGGGTGCGTAACACGTATGTAACCTACCTTAGTCAGGGGGATAGCCTCTCGAAAGAGAGATTAAGACCGCATAACATTATGATATGGCATCGTATTATAATCAAATATTTATAGGACTAAGATGGGCATGCGCAACATTAGCTAGTTGGTGTGGTAACGGCATACCAAGGCTACGATGTTTAGGGGATCTGAGAGGATGACCCCCCACACTGGTACTGAGACACGGACCAGACTCCTACGGGAGGCAGCAGTAAGGAATATTGGTCAATGGACGGAAGTCTGAACCAGCCATGCCGCGTGCAGGAAGACGGCCCTATGGGTTGTAAACTGCTTTTGCAGGGGAATAAACCTCATTACGTGTAATGAGTTGAATGTACCTTGAGAATAAGGATCGGCTAACTCCGTGCCAGCAGCCGCGGTAATACGGAGGATCCAAGCGTTATCCGGATTTATTGGGTTTAAAGGGTGCGTAGGCGGCTTTTTAAGTCAGGGGTGAAAGACGGTAGCTCAACTATCGCAGTGCCCTTGATACTGAAGAGCTTGAATGTACTTGAGGTAGGCGGAATGTGACAAGTAGCGGTGAAATGCATAGATATGTCACAGAACACCAATTGCGAAGGCAGCTTACTAAAGTATGATTGACGCTGAGGCACGAAAGCGTGGGGATCAAACAGGATTAGATACCCTGGTAGTCCACGCCCTAAACGATGAACACTCGATGTTGGCGATATACGGTCAGCGTCTAAGCGAAAGCGTTAAGTGTTCCACCTGGGGAGTACGCCCGCAAGGGTGAAACTCAAAGGAATTGACGGGGGCCCGCACAAGCGGAGGAGCATGTGGTTTAATTCGATGATACGCGAGGAACCTTACCCGGGCTTGAAAGTTAGTGAATAGAGCAGAGACGCTCTAGTTCTTCGGAACACGAAACTAGGTGCTGCATGGCTGTCGTCAGCTCGTGCCGTGAGGTGTTGGGTTAAGTCCCGCAACGAGCGCAACCCCTATGTTTAGTTGCCAGCATTTAAGGTGGGGACTCTAAACAGACTGCCTATGCAAATAGAGAGGAAGGAGGGGACGACGTCAAGTCATCATGGCCCTTACGTCCGGGGCTACACACGTGCTACAATGGATGATACAGAGGGCAGCTACCTGGCAACAGGATGCCAATCTCA
>NZ_FOCL01000027.1 GCF_900110105.1 Mucilaginibacter gossypiicola
CCAATGTCATTAAGTTAAGGAACACCACAGTTCAGAACCGGATAAAATCCGGTTCTTTATGGTTACGAATCAAAAAACTGTGGTATGTCAGCAAACTTAAAAATCATTTCAGATTTACGGAATTTTATTGCCCTTTCATCTCAAAATAGCGAGTTAAGACAGCTATTCACCAACTCTTGTAATGCTTTTAGCAGAAGGCGTAAGCTTCATTTTGAACTGGTAGTATGCATGCTGCTTAATTTTTTTAAGAGAAGTTATGATATAGAGCTATCAGCATTCTTCGATCATATGGGTTTTCAGGAACTGAAAGCCACCAAGTCTGCTTTTAGTCAACAGCGCTCAAAGATTAGTAGTTTCTTTTTCAGTTGCTTGAATAGTACATTAGTTGATAGTTTTTATACTCATTATAAAGTTGATGTTAAACGGTGGAATGGATTTAGGGTGATTGCGGTAGATGGTTCTACAGCGTACCTGATCGACAGGAAGGAAGTAACAGAACATTTTGGAACGCATGGAAATCAGCGTGGTACGGTAACTTTAAGCCGCGTTCTGTGTGCCTTTGATGTTTTGAATAAAATCACTATAAAGGCGGGGATGTACCCGATCAGCTGTTCTGAGCAAAAGATCGCTCTAAGCTGGCTTCCGTCCTATGAGTCGGATATGTTGTTGATTTACGATCGTGCTTATCCTGGTTTTACCAGCATGTTTCATCATCAAAATAAAGAAACACCACAGCCCTTCTTAATGCGCTGCCCTGTAGGGTTCAGTACTGAAGTAACAGCATTTGTAAAAAGCGGGGTAAATGATGCGATCAGCACGATTAAGGCAAGTAAACCCATTCGGAGGGAGCTTAGAGAGCAAGGCTTTATTGTAAAAGTAAAGGGTACTATTAATATACGGTTGATCCGTATTGTTTTAGATGATGGGACAATTGAAGTGCTGGCTACCAACCTATTCGACCAACAACAATATCCCTACAAAGAATTTAAAGCACTTTATTTTATGCGCTGGGGAATCGAAACAAGGTTCAACTCCTTCAAGAACCAGTTGCAATTAGAAGCTTTCAGCGGGCAAAAAGTTGAAACAATTCTACAGGATTTCCATGCAACAGTTTTCTTATCCAACTTACAGGAAATCATTAGCAAACCAGCCCAGGAGAAAATCCATCATGAAGTTTCTAAGCGCAAATACGATTATCAAATAAATAAAAACACCGCTATTGGCATTATGAAGAACAGGGTCATAGGCCTTTTACTTTTTAAAGATCCCGAAAAAATATTAATCCAATTACAAAACCTCTTTGCTCAATATATTGAACCAGTAAGGCCAAACAGAAAACTGCCAAGAGTGAAAAAGCTCAAACGAAGGTCTGGCAAATACAAAACCTTAACCAATTACAAAAGAGCTATATAGTTCCTTAACTTAATGACATTGG
>NZ_FOCL01000026.1 GCF_900110105.1 Mucilaginibacter gossypiicola
TATTAAGCAAAGTAAAACAAACCACGCTGGAAGCTTACGGTCACCAGGAAGTACCGTTTGAAAAAGTAGTAGAAGCGGTAGTCAAAGAAAGGGATTTGAACCGGAGCCCGCTATTCCAGGTGATGTTTGCGCTGCAGAACACGGCCGTGATCCCAACACTTGAACTGGGTGATATTAAAATCAGCAGCGAAAAACCCGGCGAGCAGTCAAGTAAATACGACCTGAGTTATAATGCAGAGGAAAGCAAAGAGGGGATCAAGATCGTAGCGGAATATAATCCCGATTTTTATGAAGCAGGAACCATTGCAAGAATGGCAGGGCACTATGTGGAGCTGATAACATCGATAATCAACGAACCTGATAATACTCCTATCAGTAAACTGCAATTGCTAAGCAAAGCAGAAGCGGGGCAATTAAAGGCATTCAACGAAACGTCAATAGCATATCCAAGAGAAGAGAATATTATCAGCCTTTTCGAGGCACAGGCAAAAGCTACACCGGAAGCTACGGCACTGGTATTCGAAAACGAAACAGTAAGCTATCAAACGCTGAGTGAGCAATCGAACCGGATAGCGCACTATTTACAAGCACAAGGCGTAACCCAAGAAACGCTTGTAGCGATTTGCATAGAGCGCGGACCCAACATGATAACCGGCATCCTGGGTATTCTGAAAGCCGGGGGAGCCTATGTACCGGTTGATTTGGATTACCCGAAAGAGCGGATCAGTTATATCCTGGAGGATACCAAAGCCAGCATTGTGCTGAGCAGCAGTACAGGAAAAGCACATATAGCTAATACAACTGCTCAGGTTATCGAATTAGATAACAACGAGGAAATTGCAAACCAAAGCGGTGAAAACCAGAACATCACGATTGAACCAAAGCAGTTGGCATACATCATGTATACCTCGGGCTCAACAGGCAAACCTAAAGGTGTCATGGTGGAGCACCAAAGTATCTCCAATTACTGTACAGGTTTTATAAACTACTTCGGGATCACAGCGGAAGATAAAGTACTGCAGCAGTCATCAGTATCCTTTGATACGATGTGCGAGGAAGTTTATCCGGCACTGCTCAGCGGCGCAAAAGTAGTGATCGTAAAAGAAGGTGGTAAAGATGCAGATGATATCATCCACCTGATTTCAAAAGAGTCGGTAACGATATTAAGCGCCACACCTACGGTAATAGCCTATTTGAACAGTCAAAAGGGTAATAACAAGCTCAATACAAACAGTCTGCGCTATATTATCAGCGGCGGCGAACTCTTGCAGCCGGGCTTCATAGATAAGCTGTACGCGGACACAGTAATAGTAAACAGCTATGGCCCGACCGAAAGTACGGTATGTGCCAGCTATTATACCATAGAAGACATCAACAAAGCTGCATTGATCGGTATGCCTGTATCGAACACACAAATCCACGTAAGGAGTGTTTCAGGAGA
>NZ_FOCL01000023.1 GCF_900110105.1 Mucilaginibacter gossypiicola
TGCTGATGCAAAAGTAGTAACAGATGGCTTTGGAGCTTATAGGGGATTGGATAAATTACATCAGGAGCACCACGTTCTAAATAAAGAGAAAGAAGAGTACGTCAAAGGAGAATACCATACAAATACTCTTGAAGGCTTTTGGACTCTCCTAAAACGTGGAATATATGGCCAATACCATAAAGTGTCTTCTGAGCATCTGCAAGCGTATCTCGATGAGTTTACCTTTAAATACAATAACAGGACAAATAAATCAAACTTCGCATTATTGATTCAACGAAGTTTGACCTTTGTCTAATGATGGGCTATTACTCTCTTGAGAGGGGTGGAGGGGTGTGTTTCTGCTTTGATAAACCTACCGCAGAAACACACCCCTGCTACCACTCGTTCCTATGCGCCCCCTCTCAAGAGGGGATTTTTAAAATCTTCACCGCGTTCTGAACACCTACCAGGATATTCAAATAGCGAATCAGCATGGCGTATACATCAGGGCCCTCTGCGAGAGACCCTGATGAGGTATTAAAAAAGATAATCCTACCAATCCTTAAATCCCAAAAATCACGGTTCAGAAAAAAATCAACGAAATCAAAAAAAATCAACGGTCCCTGTTGACATAGGGCTGTCATTACCCCGCCGTTACTTTACATCATAAAACAAACAACAACACTTATGGATACTTTAAAATCGTTATTGGAAGAGATGGAGCAGGAAGCTCAAACCACCGAAAAAATGCTGAGCCGCATCCCCGACGATAAATACCAATGGAAACCGCATCCTAAAAGCATGACCATTGAACAGCTATCAACCCACATTGCTGAATTACCTACCTGGGTAAGCCTGACCCTACATACCGATGGACTTGACTTTGCCACCGTACCCTATGAACCCAAAAAAGTAAGCAGCACTGCTGATTTGATGAAGCTGTTTGAAGATTCATTAGCCGATGGATATTCGAACCTGCAAAAAGCCGACGTTAGTACGTTTGATAAAATATGGACACTCCGTAACGGCGAGCAGATCCTTAATCAACGTACTAAAGCAGAAGTAATCAGGATGACTTATTGCCAGATAGTGCACCACAGGGCACAGTTAGGCGTTTATTTACGTTTGCTGGATATTCCTATTCCCGGAAGTTACGGCCCAAGTGCGGATGAGCAGGGCTTTTAAAAAGCGGAGAAAAATAAGATAGGTTAATAGTTAATACAAAAGCAAAGCGGGCAAAGGCAAGCTTTGCTTTTGTAATTTCTTTTGCACTCAACTGCGGTGCTTTGATAGCTTGCCTGAATTAATTTCTTCAAGGAAGCCATTTTCATTAATAGCATATCGGGCCTCAGAGGTATCGGTATCTATTTTGTAATTAACGGTCTTTACTTTTTTGTTCCTGATCCTTTTGCCAAAAATGAACATAGGCAAAATGAAAACCGCAAGCAGGACTACAACTTGTAACAGGGTTGTGTACATAACGTCTAACATAAAAATTTAAGTCTGATTGGTACCTATATAACGTTATCCGAAGTGAAATGGTTCACCTTTTTAACTATATTTTATACCAGCCATGTGTACATATAGCTAAATGTGTGCCACACTTGTATCAGACGTTAAATGTTATCTTATTATTACATTTGTGTTGATATTTAACTGATTTATAATGAAATGAGCCAAACGCTATGCTATCATATTGATAATAGAGCCTATCGTTTTGAAATAAATAATATACAGTACCCTTTAGTGATTTTAGTACAGTAGCGAAGTATCGTAAAAGTGCGGTATTTGATGGTTTGGAAAACTGCAAGACCATGTCATTGCGAGGAACGAAGCAATCGCACGGAAGCATAATTGCCCTGTATAGCATGCGATTGCTTCGTCGTTCCTCCTCGCAATGACATATTTTTGATGATACTCGTGAGAATATTAGCAGCGAGCAGAAATTGTTATAACCCGTAAAACGCTTTCGCGTTCCCACCAAAAAATAATTCCTGCTCCGTTGCAGACAGTCTTTCGGCGTAAAGGTTCATTACCTCCATCGTTTTTTCATAGCCGCCAGCCAATAAACATACCGGCCAGTCAGAACCAAACATTATCCGGTTTATACCGAACGCCTTAAAAACGATATCGATATAAGGAACAAAATCTGCGGCCGGAGTGTTATGCCAGTCGGCTTCGGTAAGCAGGGCCGATACTTTGCAATACACATTCGGATAGCTTGCCAGCGTTTCGATATCCTGTTTCCAGCCATCAATTTTACCGGCTTTGATGTATGGCTTAGCCATATGATCAAGCACAAACTTTTGATCAGGAAATTCGGCTACCAACTGCGCGGCATAGGGTAGGTGGTTAGGAAAAATGAGGATATCATAGGTATAACCTTGTTTACCTAAAGCAGCTATACCCTTTTTGAACAAAGGATCAAGCATATATTGCTCGTCGGGCTCCGATTGTAGGATGTGCCTGAAACCTTTGAGTTTTTCGTATTTTTTAAAATGATGCAATCTTTCATCCAGATCATCAGCTTTCAGATCAACCCAGCCTACTACGCCTTTGATAAAAGGGTTAACTGAAGCCAGATCGAGCAGAAATTCAGTTTCCTTTTCTGACTGATCGGCCTGAACGGCAACACAACCATCAACGTGGTGTTTTTGCAGTACAGGTAATAGGTTTTCGGGATAAAAATCCCGACCTATTACCTGCATATCTTCAGTGATCCAGCTGTCCCTTACCGGGTTGTATTGCCAGAAATGCTGGTGTGCATCAATTTTTAGCATAAGCTACCAGGTTTTGTTTCGATTCGCCCAAACCTTCAATACCTAATTCAACCACATCGCCCGCTTTTAAATAAATTGGCGGCTTCATACCTAAACCAACGCCTGCTGGTGTACCTGTAGAGATGATATCGCCCGGCAGTAAAGTCATGAACTGGCTGGTGTACGAAATAAGGTGCGGCAGATTGAATATAAAGTTTGATGTAGTACCATCCTGCATGGTTTCGCCATTAACTTTTAACCAAAGGCGCAGATTATGCGGATCGGCAATTTCATCAGGCGTAGCTAAAAACGGGCCAAGCGGTGCAAAAGTGTCGCAGCCTTTACCTTTATCCCAGGTACCGTTACGCTCTAACTGAAACTCGCGCTCGCTTACGTCGTTGTGCAATACGTAACCGGCAACGTAGTCCATTGCTTCGGCTTCTTCAACATATGATGCTTTTTTGCCGATAACTACGGCAAGCTCAACTTCCCAATCGGTTTTTACCGAGTTTTTAGGGATCATGATATCATCAAACGGACCAACAATAGCAGTAGTTGATTTCATGAAGATAACCGGCTCGGGTGGGAGAGGGGCATTGGTTTCTTTAGCATGGTCGGCATAGTTTAAACCAATACAAACCAGTTTTGAAGGACGGGCGATTGGGCTTCCTAAACGTACCTCATTAGCTACTTCGGGCAGCAAGTTATCTTGTACAAAAGCGGCAAGGCGGTTGATGCCATCTGTTTCAAAAAATTGTTCGGTGTAATCTTCGCCAAAGGCTGATACATCGTATCTTTTATCGTTCAGTATAACTCCCGGCTTCTCTTTACCTATCTCGCCAAATCGTATAAGTTTCATATTATCGTTGTATTAATTAGTTGTCAGTTTAATAATAGTATCGTTAGGGTCTGTTGCAATACCGTTAAGATATACAAACACTCCCTCAGTTTGTTGTTTAAATTTCACCGCGCTGCCATCGGCCAGTAAAGCGGCTTTAGTTACTTTACCTTTTAATTGCGGAATGAAGACATACGGCAGTTGCGGTAATGTCATCACATGTACATAAAGGTTTTTATCTTTTTGGGTGATAACGCCCCACGGTTGTGCCGGGATACCGCTGCCACGGGTACCGTAAATAGCTTCGCCGTTCTTTTGCACCCATGCACCAACAATAGCCAGCGTATCGGTAAATTCAGGCTGAATTTTACCGTTTGGCATTGGGCCTATATTCAATAAGAAGTTGGCGTTTAAACCTGCCGCGTTCACCAGGTAATGGATAATGCGTTTGGATGATTTAAAGCTCCTGTCGGTAATGTTAAAGCCCCAGCTGTTGTTAATGGTTTCGCAGGTTTCCAGAGGCAGGGCACCTATTTTTGATTTGCCGCTGAAGCCGGTTGTATTAGCTCCTGGCAAATCCTTTTCAAACATCTGGAAATCCTCGCCTTCTTTTGGCTCGAGGTGGTGATTGTTGCCAACCAGTATGGCAGGGTTTAGTTTATGGATCAACCCATAGATCTCATCATAATGCCAGTTAACATCGCGCTCCCAATGGCCATCAAACCAGATACCTTTTACGCCGGGATATTTAGTGATCAATTCGGTAAGCTGGGCTTTCATGAAATTGATATAGCTGTCCCAGTCGCCGTTTACAGGTTTACCGTCTACTATCGGGCTGCCAAAAGCATAATCTTTACGTCCCCAATCCAATAGCGAATAATAAAAATGCAGTTCGATGCCTTCCTTAACACATTCCTGTGCCAGTTCCATCAAAGGATCTTTATGGTAAGGAGTAGCATCAACAATATTATATGGCGATGCCTTGGTACCGAACATACTGAACCCATCATGATGGCGCGAAGTAATGGTAATGTACTTCATGCCCGCTTTTTTGGCAAACATCACCCATTCATGGGCATTGAAAGCCTGCGGGTTAAAGAAGTCGGCCAAGCGTTTGTAGCTATCATAGGAGATATGCTTTTCGTTCATCACCCACTCGCCCGCGCCAAGCTCACTGTAAATACCCCAGTGAATAAACAGCCCGAACTTCATGTCCTGGAAGTTTTGCCTTGCAGCAAGGTTATCGGCTGTTGGCGTGTAGGTTTGAGCGCCCGCGCGTACAGCGCCAAGCAGCATACCCATTAATAATAGCTTTTTGATCATATAAATCAGGTTTTAATTGTTCAGGGTGATAAAGCCGCCATCAATTGGGTAATCAGTACCGGTAATAAATCCAGCTTCGTCTGAGCAGAGATAGAGTGCCAATGCAGCTACTTCTTCCGGTTTGCCCATCCGGCCTATCGGCTGGCTTTTTGATAGCTTTTCAAAAATTTCATCTTCACGACCGGCATAGTTTTTAGCAATAAAACCATCTACAAACGGGGTATGTACCCTTGCCGGTGAGATGCAGTTACAACGGATATTATCATGCAGATAATCGCGCGCTACAGATAAGGTCATGGCGTGGATAGCGCCCTTGCTCATAGAATAGGCAAACCTGTCGGTGATACCTACGCTGGCTGCTATTGATGCAGTATTGAGGATCACGCCGCCGCCGTTGTTTTTCAATGCCGGGATAGCTGCGTAAAGGCAGTTGTAGGCACCTTTAACATTTACGTTAAATACACGCTCAAAATCTTCAGTACTGGTGTTATCTGCCCTGCCAATGTGCGCTATACCCGCATTGTTGATCAGGATATCTATCTTACCTATTTTGGTGAACGTGTCCACAACCTGCTGTTGGTTACTTACATCGCAGGCATAGCCGGTGGCTTTTCCGCCAGCAGTGGTTATCTCGGTTACGGTATCAGCTGCTGCCTGATCATTTAATTCGATGATATGAACTTCGGCGCCTTGCTGTGCAAATAATACGGCCATAGCTTTGCCTATACCGCTGCCGCCGCCGGTTACAATTACTGATTTATTGGTTAGTTTGAACATTGTACTTCTAATTTTTACTTTGTCATTCTGAGCGCCGTTGTTACCACAAGTGCCCGAAGAATGAAAGCTGTTTATTAACAAACAAAAACTATGTCATTGCGAGGCACGAAGCAATCGCACGGAAGCATAGCCGCTCTGTACAGCATGCGATTGCCACGTCGCTCCCGGGCGCATTCCCTTTTTGCTCCTCGCAATGACATGTTTATTATACACATCGCCGTTGTTGGTGTTGTCACCAACAACTTTTTTATTATAAGGATACCCCTCTTTTCCACGGAATAAAATCATCCTGGCCAAGTTTTACCGATTTTGGTTCTGCCTCGCCGCTGGCTACTTTTATTACGTAATCCAGGATCCGCTCGCCGGCCTGCTGGATAGTTTCGGAACCTTCAATGATGGTACCGCAGTTGATATCTATAATATCGGGCATGCGCTGAAACATGGCCGTATTGGTTGATAGTTTGATAACTGGAGTAACCGGGTTGCCTGTAGGCGTACCCAAACCAGTGGTGAACAGTACAATATTGGCGCCTGCACCTACTTCGGCTGTGGTACTTTCTACATCGCTGCCCGGGGTACAAAGCAGGTTCAATCCTGGTTTGGTAACTTTTTCAGGATAATCCAAAACGGCAGTAACCGGTGATGTGCCGCCTTTTTTTGCTGCCCCGGCCGATTTAATGGCATCGGTGATCAAGCCATCACGGATATTTCCCGGCGATGGGTTGGCATAAAAGCCCGATCCGTCAGCCTCTGCGCGGGCATTATAAGTGGTCATGAGGTGCATGAAGCGGTTAGCTGTTTCTACATCGATACAGCGGTCGCTCAGTTCCTGCTCCACACCGCAAAGCTCCGGAAATTCTGAAAGGATCACGGAGCCGCCCATGGTAACCAGCAAATCGGATAAATAACCTAACGCTGGGTTTGCGGAAATGCCCGAAAAACCATCCGACCCTCCGCACTCCAAACCAACACACAGTTTTGATAAAGGTGCTGGCTGACGGGTAGTTTCATTGGCTTTTACTAAACCTGCAAAAGTTTGCTTTAAAGCCTGTTTCAACAGTTCGCTTTCGGTACCTACTTTTTGCTGCTCCAATACAACCAGTGGCTTGCTGAAATTAGCATCACGTTTGGCAATTTCATTTTGTAAAATGCTTACCTGCGCATGCTGGCAACCTAAGCTCAATATGGTTGCACCAGCCACGTTGGGATGTGTGATGTAACCGGCAATCAATCCACAGAGGGTGTCTGAATCTTCGCGTGTACCACCACAGCCCATGCTATGGCTCAGAAATTTGATACCATCAATATTTTTGAACAGGCGTTTAGAGTTCGGTTTATCTTCGGATGCCTGGATATCGGCGTTCAAAATTTCTTCAACAGATTTACCGGCCTGGTAAAGCTCCATCAGTTGCTCAACATCGCCCTCATAGCTCTTGGCTTTTTTATAGCCAAGCTTATCAACCAAAGCTTCTTTCAAGACGTTAATGTTCCGGTTTTCGCAAAAAACCATCGGTACTACTATCCAGTAGTTACCCGTACCAACCGAACCATCAGCACGGTGATAGCCCATAAAGGTTTTGCCTTCAAAGTTGGCAGTATCGGGCTGATGCCAGTTTAGCTTGCGCTCGCCAAGGTGGAAACCTTCGGCAGCGTGGTGTACATTTTCGGTAGTTAATAAACCACCCTGCGGTATAGTTGCAGATGCTTTACCTACCAGTACACCGTACATGTAAATCTCTTTATCTACCGGCAGCTCATTGATTGCAAATTTGTGCTTAGCAGCTACTTTATCTACCAGTGCAAAAGTTTGTCCATCAAACGTTATAACAGTACCCTGCGGCAGGTCCTGAAGGGCTACCAGTACGTTATCATGCGGATGGATCCTTAAATATGTTTCTTTTTGTGTTGACATTGTATATGATCGGTCCTTTTTTTAGTAAGGACAATATTTTTTTGCTTATTGCTGAAGCGTAAGTTCAATTACCGGAATTTCATACGGCGGTTTTTGCACAGGCAGTGTTAATTCCAGGTCGTCACCGCTTCCATCTTTATATAAAAGTTCTGAACTATCGTTCAAAAATTGAGCGTATTTGATCTTGCCTTTATAACCCGGCAGTATCAGTTTGCCTTGCGGATAGCTGAACAAATGTATATACAGTTTACCCGCAGCTTTGTTATAAGTCAGTTTGGTTCCCTCAGGAATTTTATAGGTGTCGGGAGCAAAAGTACAGTTGTATACCGATTTGCTGTTGGCATGCATCCAGTAAGCCAGGCTATCCAAAGCGCGGGTAGCGCGATAATCAAACTCTCCACGTGCAGTAGGGCCAACGTTCAGGATCAGGTTGCCGCCATTACTTACTGAGGTAATTAGCAGATCGAGCAACTGGCGATGGGTTTTCCAGGTATTTTCGTCGCGGTAGTATCCCCATGAACCTGAAAAAGTTTGGCAGGTTTCCCAGGTTTTGCCGCGGTATTTGGCCAGTTCGGCAGTGCTTACCTGTTCAGGTGTTTCAAAATCGGCACCGTCTTTATATTCTTCCAGGTTCAGGCGGTTATCTACAATAATGCCCGGCTGTAATTTCCTGATCAGCTTAAGCAACTCAACAGATCCCCATTCGTCTTTGCCTTTGCCATGTCCATCTTTACGGGGGAACGAGAAGTCAAGCCATAGTATATCAATTTTGCCATATTTGGTTAACAGCTCGGTGATCTGATCGCGCATGTATTGACGGTATTTAGCCATATCACGTCCTTTGTTCAGCTTAGCATATGATGCATCGCTTTTATCGGCAGGAGATTGCGGATGGATCTCATCAACAGTATACTGCGGGTGGTGCCAGTCTAACAGGGAATAATAAAAGCCCACTTTTAAACCTTGCGCGCGGAAAGCGTTCACGTACTCGCGTACCAGATCGCGTTTGGCTTTGGTGTTTGGTGCTTTATAGTCGGTAAATTTTGAATCGAACAGGCAAAAACCTTCGTGGTGCTTGGTGGTTAGCACGGCATATTTCATACCGGCTGCTTTGGCTTGCTTAGCCCATTTTTGCGGATCAAAAAGATCGGGGTTAAACTGATCGAAATATTTCTGATAACCGGCATTATCAATTTTCTCGTTGTGCTTTACCCATTCGTGGCGGGCGGCCTGCGAGTACAAACCCCAGTGAATGAACATCCCAAAGCGGTCGTCCTTCCACCATTCCATGCGTTTATCTTTTTGGGCATCGGTTTCGGTGCCTATCATTTTTTGCGCAAATAGAGATGGCGCCATCAGCAATACGAACATTGCCAGTAATTGTAGTTTCTTGAGCATAGCTATTCTGTTTATAATGAGAAAACTTTATCCATTAAAACCCATTTAGCACCTACCGGTGCATTTTTTACCGGCGATTGGTAGCCCCACATCAAATCTTCCCACTCCTGCACCTTGGGATTTGCCGCGTCCATTGCTGCCGATTTTTCAAAGCTGAAAGTATCATCAACCTCCATGATCATGAACATGCGGGTATCAAAACGGTAGATCGCCATATTGGTGATTCCCTTGGCAATAATGCTGTCATGAATTTCGGGCCAGATGGCTTCGTGATGTTTTTCATACTCGGCAATGAGTGCCGCGTCGTCTTTCAGATCGAGGGTTAAACAGTATCGTTGGCTCATAGAATAGCTCTCAAAAAAGTTTATATCGGTAATACAAAGAAATAAGGTTTGGGGCTAAATAATTATCGGAAATCAAACAAAACGTTCAACTATTTTGGCATAGACCGCTGATTGATTTGATTACGCCGATTTTGAACCTTGATTTTTAGGATTTGAGGATTACCGTGATATTGTGGAACCTGGATTTGGGGGGATTGATTGGATGAACCGGATTTTACCGGAGCTTTGTCTGAACTCGAATTTATTGAATTAGGGAATTAACAGAATGCTAAGCAAATTCAATAAATTCTTTAATTCAATAAATTCGAGTTCAGACATCATCCTAACAATCCTCTAATCCTAAAAATCATGGTTCATTAACCATCATTCCTCAACGAATTAGTTGGATTAGTCAATGCAGCCCTGAAGGTTAAGTAAAAAGTAGTTGCTACTGCTATAGTCACCAGCGCAAATACCGGTAATACAAACTGCCACCATGTTAACTGCACCCTGAAGGCATAGCGGTTAAGCCATTGATTAATGAAAATGTAAGCCAGCGGGATAGCCACCAAACTTGATATAAAGATGAGTTTCACTACATCCCAGGTGAGCAGGGAGATGATATTTTGAACCGATGCGCCAAGCACTTTACGTACACCAATCTCTTTAGTACGGCGGGCAGCCGAGTAAGCCGTTAAGCCAAACAAACCAATGCAGGCAATAAATATCGCCAGTGAAGCAAACAGCGTAAATACGTGACCAAACTGGGTGTCCTGCGCGTACTGACGGTTGTAGAAATCGTCAAGGAAAAAGAAATCGAACGATGATTCGGGGAAGGTGTTATTCCAGGTGGTTTTGATATTGTCAACCATCTGGCGCATGTTGGCGCCGTTTACTTTTATCGAAATATAATCGGCAGGGATCCACGGCAGTTTGGGATCCATGAACATAATAACCGGCGTATAGCTTTTTTGAAGTGATTGCTGGTGGTAATCTTTTACTACGCCGATAATCTCGTTGGGCTCTTTATCCAATGTTTCAATCCATACCTTTTTGCCTACAGCATCCTGCGGCGATTCAAAACCAAATTGCTTTACAGCTGCTTCGTTCATCACCAAACCAACTGAATCGGTAGGACGGTTTTTATCAAAGGCCCTGCCTGCTATTACCTGTAAGCCATACGTTTTAATAAAATCATGATCGGCACGTAGCATTTCGTAAGTACGTTCTTCTGATTTGGGTGCGCCAAAACGCCTGTCGGCCAGAAATTTGCCCACTTCCTTCCCCGGTACTGCACCCGAAAGCGTAACAGCGTTAACCCCGGCAATTGCCTGTAAGGTAGTTTTAAAGCTGGCCGTTTTTTGATTGTAATTTGGTGTGTTAACCGGCATTTTCACTACAATGGTTTGGCTGATATTAACCCCGGTGTTTTGACTGTTCATGTAAACTATTTGCCTGTACACTGCAAAAGTGCCTGCAATTAGCAGTACCGAAGCCATAAACTGGAATGCTACCATTCCCCGGCGCAAAAGCACTCCGCTTTTTGAAAACGAAAAACGCCCCTTAAGCACAGCTATCGGTTTCATACGGGCAAGCACTGTTGCCGGGTAAATGCCCGAAAGCAGGATACTACCAACAAATACAGCCGCCAACTTCAAATACAAAGCGCCATCAAACAATAAACCGTACGAACCTTCGCCGTATAAATAGTTCATGACGCCGTAACGACCTGCCAATACCAATATCAAGGCTACTGCCAGGGCAGCCAGGTTAATAATAACAGACTCGGCAAGGAACTGCATGATAAGCTGTGGCGCATGTGCACCACTTACCTTACGGATGCCTACCTCCCTTGCCCTGTCAACAGATTTGGTAGTAGCCAGGTTGATATAATTAATGCAGGCGATAAGCAAAATTATATAAGCTATAATGCTCAGGAAATCCACAGCGAAACGGTTGCCTTTTACTTCGATTTCATTGGGTTTGGCCGGGTTTAAATGGATTTGTGTAAGCGGCACAAGTTTAATTGTCCATTTAAGATCCTTTAAAGAAAGACCGGTTTTATAACGCTCGGCCAGTGCCGGAAATTTGGCTTCAACCGCATCCGGGCTGGCATGTGGTTGAAGCTTTACAAAGGTGTAGCTTTCATGCAGGTACCAAAAATCCTTTTCAAAATTAGGTATGGTAGCCCATGATACCAGGAAATTGAACTGCATGGTTGAGTTAGCCGACAGGTCCTTAAACACACCTGTAACCATGCAGTGGTAACTATCACTCAGCGTAGTAATATCAAGGAACTTGCCCATTGGGTCGGCATTGCCAAAATATTTTTTAGCAGCCGATTGAGAAATTACTATCGAGTTAACTTCATTAAGGGCAGTAAGCTTATCTCCCTTAAGCATCGGGTATGCAAAAAAGTTAAAGAAATTGCTGTCGGCAAAGCAAACATGTTCTTCCCTGAATTTGATGTTATTGTATTTAACAACCCGCTCGGCGTTATGCCAATCGATACGGGCATATGATTCAATTTCGGGGAAATTGGCTTTCATGGCAGTGGCGTAACCATTGGTGCTGGTAGGCCAGCTGTCGCTGAGGTTATCGCCACGGTAAAACTGGCTCTCCACCCGGTAAATATTGGCTGCATCCGGATGAAGTTTGTCAAAACTCTTCTCAAAATTGACATAAGCGAATATCAATATGAATGCTGCCATGCCCAAGGCAAGCCCGGTGATATTGATAAATGCATAGGTTTTGTTTTTAACAAGGTTTCGCCAGGTAACAAGCAGGATGTTGCGGATCATATTGTAAAAGGTTGAGGTTTACAATATAGGGATATTATAGTAAAATGTCATTGCGGGGAGGCACGACGAAGCAATCGCACGGAAGCACAGCCGCCCTATATAGTATGCGATTGCCACGCTATCGCTCGCAATGACATTTTTTTTATTGCTATCCCTTCTTCGTAAACTCTTTCTGATACATCAGCGGACTTTTACCTGTTACCTGTTTAAAATGCTTATGAAAAGTGGAGAAGTTATTAAATCCGCTGTCGTAACAAAGCTGTTTGATGTTGAGCTTATTTTCGATGAGCAGTTTGCAGGCGTACCCTACTTTTATTTCGATCACAAACTGCGAATAGGTTTTGCGGGTTTTTGATTTAAAATACCTGCAAAAGGAGTTAGCGCTCACGCCTGCTATGTCAGCAATTTCTTCGAGGTAGATTTTTTTACGGAAGTTGCGCACCGAGTATTCATAGATATTGTTAAGCCTGTCGCTTTCCGATTCGTTATGATCGTATTTGAAACCTATAGAGGTTAAGTAGTTAAGTGGCGAACTGCCTGCTATGGTATTCAATGCTTTAAGCAGCATGATGATCCTTTCGGCACCATCGGTGCTGAGCATAGATGCTAAAATAGCGGCAACCTGCTTTTTTGTTTCGCCGGTTATCTGCAAGCCGCGCTTTGAGCGTTCAAGTAACACTTTGATCAATTTGTTTTCCGGGAGCTGAAGAAACTGATCGCCCCAAAAGTTCTCGCAAAAATGCACCACAATAGTATCAACCGGCACCTGGTCGCCGCCATTATTAAAATACATGTCGTCAAAGCGCCAGTAATGCGGCAGGTTTGACCCAACCAATACCATATCGCCGTCTTCAAACTGTTTAATGCTATCGCCTATAAACTGCGTTCCGCCCCCTTTTGTAAAATAAATGAGCTCCAGTTCGGGGTGGCAATGCCAGCGGTTGTTGATGTCCGGTAATACATCATGCCTTACGCTAAAGGAATGCGCAGGATCAGCAGATACTTTAAGTAAAAGCGGTTTCATTCAGTTTTATTTACAAACAATGGGCTAAATGTAGTTAAAAAGTGTAAAAATTGCTCATTTATTGTGAAAGTATAAAATTTATATGTTTTTAACATTATCTTCAACTACCAATTAAACCCGAACCAATTTACGATGAAACCTAAGTGCCTTTTAATTTCACTATTGATCTTATTCCCTTTTTTTTCAAAATCCCAAACTAACTTCAAACCTGGCTATATTATAACTATTAACGGCCAAACCATCCAGGGTTTTATCAACGAAAAAGAGTGGGACACCAACCCGGCAGTTATCAATTTTAAATCTGCTTTAAGCGGAGCCGAAGTAAAAAACTATACACCGAATGATATCTCCTTTTTTGAAATAACAAACTCCGTAACATATCAGCGCTACAGCGGTTTTATTAGTACCGATGAAACAAATATTTCAAGATTGTCGCGCGGCCGCGATTCAAGTAAAAAGCAGGACGTTATATTCTTAAAACTGCAGCAAAAGGGACCCAATGTTTCTTTGTACTCCTATAACGATGCTATAAAAATGCGGTATTTTATTGCCGACAACAAAGCCGGCAAAACCTTTGAGTTGTTATTTAAACAATATTTTATTCCCGACATGGGGCCCATTACCCATGTTGAAAACGAATTTATACCTCAATTATATGATCTGGCCACAAAATATAATCCCTCATCAGTAGAGCTAAAACAAGAAATTGAACAGGCCAGTTATAAAACCCCTGTTTTGAGGAAAATATCGCGAATGATAAACGACATGGCCGTAGATAATACGCACTATGAAACTCCATCATCTTTTGATTTCTTTATTGGCGCAGGTGTATCCGCCAGTAAATTTAAATTCGGGGGCGAATTACCGTTTCGCAATGCCACCGACAGTAAAACAACGTATGGCCCAACATTTTCGGCAGGTGTTAACTTTTACACAAATGCAAAAATAGGGAGGGCTGTATTCAGAGCCGAACTGATGTATTGGACAAGTTCTAACGAAACAATGGCCGATCTCTATTACGGTCAACCTGATAAGCCAAAAATAAAATATCACTTTGATCAGCGTAATATAACAGCCTACCCACAATTTATTTATTACTTATACAACACTAATGCAGTCAAATTTTATGGTGGCATAGGCATAACTGTAAGTTTTGCCAAATACACTCAGGTAATCAGTTCGACAAGTGCATCGGCCTCAAATAATAACTTGTTATCGTTCGATAAAAATTGGCTGGGGTTTCCGTTAAAAGCCGGTTTAATCATCAACAAAGCGTTTGAGGTCAATGCCTCTTATGCAATTCCTGCAACAATAAATAGCGGCGATAAAACATCAGGAAATTATTCAATTAAACAAAGCAGTTTTAAAGCGGGAATAAATTATCATTTTTCAATTAATTAAAAGATGATGTATTAACTGCTTAATCACGGTTAATAACTCATAATATTAATAGGAGAATAAAGAAAATAAACAATATTTAATTAAAATCTTAAATATCATAAAACCCCGGTTGGCGCATTAACGTATAATTAATAAAAAGGGGCGTCCCGTATCTCACTCCGGAACGCCCTGCAGTTATCTTATGATAACATCAACTAAATCTCAGATCATCATATTTTTGATCTGAACTCTCCATCTTTCTCAGGGATGGGAAGGTTTTTAATATTTTATGAACCTTGCCGTTCATTAAAACGGTGGCGGTCCGCCGGGGCCGCCGCCCGGAGGTGGACCACCCGGTCCGCCACGCTCCATGGTTGGCCTTTTGCCGGCAAATTTTTGCAGCTTAAGTGTAAAGGTTAACAGATAGTAACGCCCCAAACGGTTACTGTTAGTTTGTGTTATATAGCTGCCGTTTTGAGTGGTTGTATACCCGGTGTTTTCGTTAAACACATCCATTACCGAAAAACGTAACGTACCCGCGTTGCCTTTCAAAAAGCGGCGCTCTACGTAGGTGTTCAAAATATTAGGATTGGTAGCACCTGTATAGCCGTAATAGATCATTTTTGAATAATCATAGCTCAAAGTCCAGTCTTTAAAATAGCTTTTGCCGTTAAGGCCCAGGTTAAGCGTTTGGAAGTTGCTGTTAACGTTAGCCTGTTTGATAGAATTGCTGGAGGTATTAACGCTGTAAGTAGTGCTTGCTTCGGCATCAATAACATCGGTAATGCTTACCCTAAAGCGTGCGCCTTGAGATAATACCAAATTTTTGGCTATATTTTTCTCGGTTGTCATGTTGTAGGTAGCGGAGTCGACATTACTGATATATGAGACGTTGTTATTGTACGAAATGTTACCGATCATGAATAAATTATATTTTCTTTTTTGCCATGGCTTGGCAAACACATAAAATCCCTGTGCCGAATAATAGCCATCAGCATTTAAATACTGGGTTAAGATACTTCCCGCCAGCTTGCTGTTAGGTGCATAATTTCTGGGGTAGGTAATGGTGTTTGCTACGATCTTGTTATCCGTTTTAATGAATGAAAGGTTGCTAAAAAATACGTTGCCGCTTTCAAAATTGAACTTATTGTATTTTAACGATAGCGTGTTATTAAACTCCGGCTTCAGATCGGGGTTACCTTGAACCGGGTACGATGCATTACTAAAATCGGTAACAGGTTGCAGCTCCGTATAAGTAGGCTGGTTGCTGCTGCCGTTATAATTTAAACTAAGCGATTGACTGCGCGAAAAGTTATAGATGAACCTGGCAGTAGGTGCCCAGTTAAACGTATTGTTATTAGTAGTAAATGGTGTGCCATCAACTATCGACGATCCTTTTAATAGCGTAGGCTGTGCTACTACACCTAAAGTATAGTTATATTTTTTGTCGATAAAGCGATAGTTAAGCCCAAACCTGTTGGTGACAAAGGTTGAATTATAGTTGTTGCTCAGCAAATCGTATCGGTTTATATTTCCGTCGTCGGCCAGGGTATCAGTCGCCCTATCGGCAGTGGTGTAGGCGTAGTGGTAAGCATAGTTAAGTTCCAGGTAGCCTTTTTTGCTGATAGGTTCCAAGTATGATACGGTAGTCCCCACGCTGTCAGTACGGCTATCAGTATTGATGAACTGATTTAACGGCGCATTGCGGGCTCCGTCAATATAGGTATAAACCGGGTTTTGATATTTGTTAATGGTATAACTTCCCGCACCAACATTTACGCTGAAGTTACGCCCATGACTATTAAGCTTGTGGTTAAACAAAACATTAACGCCGTAGTTAGGCTCGGTTGATTTACTAAGGTTGGCGAGGCTATAATTTGATACCGTTTCCGAATTTCGGAGCAGCAAACTGGTAGCATCTGATGTGGTATTGGTACTGGCGTAAGCATATGTTGGGGTGATTTTTACATAATTCACCGTATCGGGTTTGTATTCGATGTTGAAGTTTACGCGGTGGTTCAGCTTTTCGTCCTGCTGGTTGTTGGTTTGCGTATTGGTACTCGGGTTGGTTGACGAAAGATTATTTTGAATGGTGCTGCTGATAGTATTCACCGAATTATCCGCAAAGCTGTAACTACCATAAGCGGTAATTTTTTTGCCCCAGCTATCGCGATAATTGAAACCGAACGAGCGTGCTGTGGTGATCCCGTTTGATGAGCTGCTGTTGCCTCCCGGAGGCCCCCCCGGACCCCCACCTCTCGGGCCACCGCCGCCAAAGGTGAACAGGTTGGTATTGGTATTATTCAGGTTGCCTAAAAACGCCAGTTGCCTGTCGCCGTTAAAGCTAAATACGTTGGCCGATGCCACATATCTGTTGCTCTCTTTATCACTTGATACACCGGGGATAGCGTCGTGCCCGCCGCCAACACTGGCCTGGCCAAAGTATCCGTAATTTTTATTTTGCTTAATGGTGATGTTCAATACCTTGTCGGGCTCTCCTGTTTTTATGCCTGTAATATTGGCCTGATCGCCATAGTCATCAATGATCTGGATATTTTGTACGATATCGGCAGGCAGGTTTTTAGTGGCTGTTTTAACATCGCCGCCAAAAAAATCCTTGCCGTTTACCCTTACTTTGGTAACGCTTTTGCCCTGCGCGGTGATGTTACCGTCCTTATCAACATCCATGCCCGGCAACTTTTTGATCACATCTTCAACAGGGGCGTTATCCCGTACTTTATAAGCGTCGGCGTTAAATTCAATAGTGTCTTCCTTAAGTTTTACCGGGTTTACATCTGCAATAACCACGGTTTTAAGCATTGTGGTTTCTATCTTAAGGATAACCGGGGGCAAATCGGCTGGCTTGCTATCATTGGCCAATACAAACCTGCGTCTGAGTGGTTGATAGCCTATCGAGCTAAAAACCAAACTAAACTGGTTTACTGCTACATTGGTAAACGTAAAAGTACCGTCGGCACCCGTAATAACGGTGGTACTATCGGTGCCGGTAAGCATTTTTACGCTGGTACCGGCAACCAGGTAACCGGTAGAGTCTTTTACGACACCTTTAACCGTACGGCCTGGGTCGGCATTAGCGCTAAATGGTATTGTAAAGGCTAAGGCAATTATTACTGCTAAGGAGTATAGGATTTTCATTTTAAGCTGATTAACAGCCTCAAAACAATAGCATTATTTTTATTGTAAAAAACCTAATAGACAGAGGCTGTTTATATATAGACGGGGTACGATTTTTTGCCTATAAAAGCGGGTAGTTAACCTATTAACGACTATTGAAAGTCTTTAAAGATCAGATCGAAGCGCTCATCGGTGATTTTTGCCCGCCGGGCGATTACAATTGTCTTAAAGCTTTATTGATTTGTAATATTGCTGAATTATATATGTAAATTTATTTTTCGCGTACTGTAGCAAATTCATTCAATGAGTCTTAAATCAAAAAGTAACACCATCACCGTGCTCATTCATATTTTAATATGGATAGTTTTTGGTTTATTATTGTTTTTCTATCAACCCCTTAGCTGGAATGTGGAAATTCCGTACCAGTTTTGGATCAAGCAGGCCATTACTCTTTTTATTCTTGTTGCTGCATATTACTTCAATAGCAAACTACTTGTTACACGCTTTTTATTGCACGATCGTATCGGAATGTACTTTGTAGCCGTTGTAGGTGTGGTAATTGTTTTTTTGCTGCTCAACAGCTGGACCGATAAAGTGCTGCATATGCATGAGCACATGGAAGCTGTTTTTCACCGGCAGCATCGTCCGCCGAAACCAAGAGACCGGGGAGGGTGGGATATTTTTGGTACCGTTATAGTAGCGTTGGTTTTAGGTATCAGCACCAGTATCACGGCTATACAAAAATGGCAGATGGATATCCGCCTGCGCCAGGCCCTGGAACAGGACAAGATCAGTTCGGAACTGTCATTCCTGAAAGCCCAGATCAACCCGCATTTCTTTTTCAATACACTCAATAACATTTATGCGCTTACCCATGTTAATGCCGAAACATCGCGCAAGGCTTTACACCAGCTATCACGCATGATGAGGTATGTGCTATATGATACACAGCATGGCACTGCATTATTGAGCCAGGAGATAGCTTTTATCAAGGATTACATCAGTCTTATGGAACTTCGCCTTACCGAAAAAGTAAAGGTTACTTTTTCTCCGCCTGCGCATACTAATGATGTAACTGTTGCCCCAATGCTTTTTTTGCCATTCGTTGAAAATGCTTTTAAGCATGGCATCAGCGCTACGGAGCCGAGCTCAATCCGGATCATAATCGATCAGCACGAAGATTTGCTGGAATTAAAGGTTGAAAATGGTATCTATAAAGATCATAATCCAAATATTGGCGAAAACAAAGGTATCGGCTTAACCAATACTATCCGCCGCCTTGATTTGCTTTATGCCGGAAAATACAAACTGGATATCAATGAGGATGCCGCTGCCAATACTTATACTGTTCATTTAACCCTTAACTTGTCATGATAATTAACTGTATAGCTGTTGATGATGAGCCGCTTGCGCTGGGGCTGGTATGTGCTTTTATTGAGCAAACACCTTTTTTGAAACTGGTTGGGCGTTACAGTAGCGCCGTTGAAGCGCTGGTTGGTTTACAGGATCAAAAGGTTGACCTTATTTTCCTGGATATCCAGATGCCTAACCTCAATGGAATGGAACTGGCCCGTGTGCTTGATAGTCGGGGCGCAAACAAACCACGCATTATTTTTACCACTGCCTATAATCAGTTTGCTATTGAAGGCTACCGGGTTGATGCACTCGATTACCTGCTCAAACCTTTTAATTACGAAGAGTTTCTGCACGCATCAAACAAAGCACTGAGTTACTTTGAACTGGTAAACCGCTCGAATAATCCTGCTAATGTGGTAGCCGCCGAACCAGTAGAGGAAGAGGAATACCTGTTTTTAAAGATTGAATATCAACTGGTGCGCATAGCCCTTAATGAGATCTTGTATATTGAAGGTTTGAAAGACTATGTAAAGATCTATCTTCAGGATAAAGAAAAACCATTGCTTTCCCTCACCAGTTTAAAAGCTTTAGAAGAAAAACTGCCATCCAAACGTTTTATGCGCGTACATCGTTCATTCATTGTATCGCTTAATAAAATTAACTCTATTACCCGCAATGCTTTACAGATAGGCAAGGTAAACATTACTGTTGGCGATCAGTATAAAGAAGCCTTCGGGGTGTTTCTGAGCAAGTGGAATTGAACCGGGATTTATGGGATTTTTCTGATTAATGGATTTTGATGCGGCCGGGGAGAATATGAGGCGTTCGATTCATTTTATGGTTGGTGCTATCGCCATATTGACTCCCCCCGCGATCGTGTTCTCACGATCGCCTTCAGGACAATCAAATCAGCTTATAGTCGGTGCCCTCTCACAGATCACTGACACAACCGCCGCTCCCCCCGTTATCGTATCCTCACAATCCCCGCCAAACAAATAATAACTTCATGCCATAAAGCGACTCGTGAGGACACGAATCGGAGGGAATAATGATAAATGATAATCCCACAATCACAAAAATCCATTAAAACCTCAAATCCTTTTAAGCCAAATACAAGCAGAATCAACGAAACCAACGCAATCAAAAAAATCAGCGGTCAGGTTCACCCTATTGCAATTTTTTGCCTCATTTTTACGTCATTGAATAATATTACCTATTTTTAAATTATGCAAAAGGTAAGTGAACTACAGGTAAGCGTATCAGACTTAAAAGCTTTTGAAGCTTTGGCCAATATACCCGATGATCAGCTGCAGTGGCTGATTGATAAAAGCGAAATCTTAACATTTGAAGATGGTGAATACTTGATGGAACCGGGACAGGATCTTTCAGGCCCTCATTTTTTACTGGAAGGCAATATGCGTTTCTTTATGATGCAGCAGGGATCCCGCCGTGATTATACCCTGGTTGAAAAAGGCAGCATTACGGGCTACATGCCTTACTCGCGCGGTCTTATAGCCAAAGGTTATGCCCAGGCGGTTGGGGAGTTAACGTTGCTTAGCTACCCTACAGCTGATATTATGGAGATGATCCAGCACCATTTTGAGCTTACCCAGGCGCTGGTGCATATCATGACCACCCGCGTACGTGATTTTACTGCCATGCAGCAGCAAAATGATAAAATGATGGCCTTAGGTAAGTTGTCTGCCGGTTTAGCGCATGAGCTTAATAACCCTGCATCGGCTATTGTACGCGATTCGTTGTCGTTAAGAAAACACCTGCGTATGGTGCCTTCCCATCTCAAAAATATGTTTGCCATAAGGGCCAGCGATGAGCAGGTTGATGGTTTAACAGATGAATTGTTCAGGATCCTGAATAAAAAGGAATGCTATACACGCCTTACACTAAAACAGCGTACCCAGCTTGAAGACGAAATATCCGAATGGCTGGAAGATAACGGGGTAGAAGATGCCTATGATATAGCCGAAAGCTTTGTTGACTTTAGCTTTACTACCGAGAACCTCGAAGCGCTGAAAGCGCATATCCCCGAACATGCGGTATCTATCATCATGGGCTGGCTTAGCAGTAAGCTTATGGGCGAAAAGATGATTGAGGATATCCAGGAATCTGCACGCCGCATTGCCGAGCTGGTAAGTTCGGTTAAAACCTTTACCCATATGGACCGGGCGCAGGATAAGCAATATGCCGATATCCACGTAGGGATCCGTAATACCATCACCATGCTGGGCTACAAGATCAGGAAGGAAAATATCACCGTTATTGAAGAGTTTGATGATACCCTGCCCGAAGTTAAGGCCCTTATTGGCGAACTTAACCAGGTATGGACCAACCTTGTTGATAACGCCCTTGATGCGATGGAGATAAATGAAAAAGGAACGCTTACCATTCGCACCAAAAAAGATAACGAATTTGTTGAAGTAACCATTATTGACGATGGCCCCGGCATTCCTGAAGACAACATCACCCGTATCTACGATCCCTTCTTTACCACAAAAGAAATGGGCAAAGGTACCGGTATGGGCCTTGAAGTGGTGCAGCGTATAGTGAAGCAGCACCGCGGTTCCATAAAAGTAAAATCAAAGCCCGGGCATACCGAGTTTATAGTTTGCTTCCCGATAAATGGTTAGCAAAAAACTGATTTTACCAAAAATATTAGTTAATTTGCCTGCATATTTACCCTATGAGCCGTCCGATAATATTTTCTATAGATGATGATCCGCAGGTATTGCGGTCGATAAGCCGCGATTTAAAATCGCAGTATAGTAAAGAATATAAGATATTAAGCACAACATCGGCAAAGGAGGCTTATGAAACCCTTGTTGAACTCAAAAACAGTTCGGAAGTAGTTGCCTTGTTTTTGTGCGATCAGCGTATGCCCGAAATGGAAGGTGTTAAGTTTTTGGAGAAAGCAAAAAAAGTATTCCCTGAAGCCAAGCGGGTGCTGCTTACAGCTTACTCTGATACCGATGCCGCCATCAAAGCCATTAACGATGTGCAGCTTGATTATTACCTGATGAAGCCCTGGAACCCGCCAGAAGAAAAGCTTTACCCGGTAATAAATGATTTGCTTGACGACTGGCACAGCCACTACATTCCCGAATTTGTGGGCATGAAGCTGGTAGGTTACCAGTTTTCGCCACAATCGCACGTTATAAAAGATTTTTTAGCCGGTAACCTCATCCCTTACCGTTGGTTTGATATCGAAAAAAATATCGATTCGGCCAATTTGCTTACCATAAACAACCGCACAACCGACGATTTGCCCATGGTGATTTTTGAGGATGGCAGCTGTTTAACAAAGCCAACCATCAGGGATATTGCTGATAAAATGGGTAAAAATGCCGCTGAGCTTACCGACGTTTATGACGTGGTGATCATTGGCGCAGGGCCTGCAGGGTTGGCCGCTGCTGTATACGGTTCGTCGGAAGGGTTAAAAACTTTATTGATTGAGCGTAAGGCACCGGGCGGACAGGCAGGTACAAGCTCACGTATTGAAAATTATTTGGGTTTCCCGGCAGGCTTAAGCGGCGCCGACCTTACCCGTCGTGCTATAAGCCAGGCTATGCGTTTGGGAGCCGAGTTTTTGTCGCCGCAGTCTGTTAGTGATATCAAACAAAAAGACGGTTACAAAACCATCATTTTGGATGATGGTCCGGAGATCATCAGTCGCACTGTAGTAATTACAACGGGTGTTGATTACCGCAAACTGGAAGTTAAGGGCGTTGATAATTATACCGGTGCCGGTATTTACTATGGTGCTGCAACTACCGAAGCATCGGCGTGCACAGGTAAAGAAGTGTTTGTGATTGGCGGGGGCAACTCGGCAGGGCAGGCAGCTATGTATCTTTCCAAATTTGCAAAAAACGTGCATATCATTATCCGCAGGGATGATTTGACAGCTACAATGTCGGCCTACCTGATTAACCAGATTGCTGATACACCTAATATACAGGTTTTGCCAAATACCGAAGTGATTGAGGCCGAAGGTACCAACTGCCTTGAAAAGCTCACCATACAAAACTGCAAAACCAAGGAAACTGAAGTTAAAACAGCTAACGCACTATATATATTTATTGGTGCCAAGCCTTATACCGACTGGATAAAGCTTGATATCATTAAAAACAATAAAGACTTCATTGAAACCGGTCGTGAGTTACGCAGCTATGAAAATTTCAGCAAGGTTTGGAAGCTTAAACGCGACCCATTCCTGTTAGAAACCAGCTGCCCGGGCATATTTGCTGCGGGCGATGTGCGTGCCGGAGCGATGAATCGCGTGGCTTCTGCCGTAGGCGAAGGCTCAATGGCGATAAGTTTTGTACATAAATACCTGGCCGAAGTTTAAATCATCAAACACTACTTATACCCATGGAAGAAACCTGTGCCCACATCGAAGCCGTTGAAAGCATAACCGAACCCAAAGATTACGTTTGTGAAGAATGCGTAAAACATCACGGTTCATGGTTGCACCTGCGTACCTGCCAAACCTGCGGCGTTACGCTTTGCTGCGATAGTTCGCCTAATACGCATATGACCAAGCATTTTCACACTACCGGCCACCCCGTGGTTATATCTGCCGAACCCGGCGAGCGTTGGCTATGGTGCTATGTGGATGAAGCTGTTAAAGGATATTAAGTTTAAGTCGGAAGTCTTAAGTTTTTAAGTCAGGAGTCTCATGCCGGAGATTCCTGACTTTTTTATTTCTTTGTAGGGGTTACTACCTTATCGCTAATTCTCCAACCTCTAATCTCTCTTAACTACCCCTTAAAAGACAGTACTTTATCTAACGACCATGGGCCGGAACCTATAATGGTAAACAGTATCAGCAGGGCGAGCGCTGTAATAGTTGGCCATAGCATGGCATTGATAGGCTCCTGAAAAATACCAATCAAAAATACCGCTCCAATCAATATCGGGATCTGGATAATACAGCCTAAGCGGGTTAAGATACCCATAGCTATCAATATGCCCCCAACCATATGGGCAAATGATACATAGTACACCAATACCATCAGCATCTCGGGGGATACATCAATAACACTTTGGTCGTTAATAATGCCCCGCAGATAAGAGGTGTTTTCCATAAAAGTGATGCCCTTTACCAACAAAAACACGCCCAAAACAACGCGCACAATATCCAATACTTTAGGGTGATGAGTATCGCCCCAGTGTTCAA
Organism: Mucilaginibacter gossypiicola; assembly: GCF_900110105.1. Classification (GTDB taxonomy): domain Bacteria; phylum Bacteroidota; class Bacteroidia; order Sphingobacteriales; family Sphingobacteriaceae; genus Mucilaginibacter; species Mucilaginibacter gossypiicola. The sequence continues at coordinate 24,197 of NZ_FOCL01000023.1, forward strand.
TTTTATGAACCAAATTCATAAAGCCCTCCTTTTAGTTTAATAATTGGTTATCAGCACTCCAGAGGTAAAGTTTGAGAGACAGAACGGCCGGAATGCTATTACTAAATTTAGTAACAAATTTGTTATGAAACAAGTTTTAGGGAAGAGAAAAATTAGCGTTAACCCGCCTATCGCAAAAAAAATATCATTGCGCAGCGCAGCAATCGCAAACTTGCGCTCGTTTGCAACTTTAAGTGTTGGGAAGATGAAAGTTTCCTGGAAAAACAAACAAAAATCATGTCATTGCAAGCGCAGCGTGGCAATCTCGTAGCCAATGCATGGCCGAATTGCATAGCTACGAGATTGCTTCTTCGTTCCTCCTCGCAATGACATGGCTTTTTAAATCAAACTTGCGCTCGTTTGTAACGAGCGCTTAATATGGTTTGGCGATTGTATCGCCAGTTGCGTTATAAACGCAAATCCAAGTTCAGCGCTCGTTGCAAACGAGAGCAAGAATAAAAGGGCTAAAGAGTGAAAAATTAGGGTCTACAGATCATACTCAGCCAGCCAGCCTCTCAACTTCGTCAAATCTGTTTTCAAAGCAGCCGAAAACTCCTCTTTACTGATGGTAAGCTTGCGTGTACCATCTTCTGCACCGCCTAATGGATATTCGCAGTGCAGGCTCATGGGGCTATTGATATGGTATTGTTTTAACAGGCTGAAGTACTTTTTAAAATCAACCATTCCTTCACCTAAGGGTACACTTTTTACCTGCCACTTGTCGCCTTTCTTTTCCCAGTAAAAATCTTTTATGTTAATAGTTTTGGAATAGACTTTCAGCAGATCGAGGGTAACAGGCCAGGTGTCGGCGCCTTCGGTGGTGGCATGCCTTACATCGTACTGGCAACCAATATAATTCGGGTCGAGTCCTTCAAGGCTCATCCATAGGTCCCACTGAGATGCACCAAACAAATCGCCCGAGTGGTTTTGATAACCACCATGCATGCCATACTTTTTGTTGAGTTTGGCAAGATCGGCCAGTTGTTTATTGATGGCTTTAATGTTCATCGGTACACTGAGGGCCTTATCATAATTAAACCAGGCAGTGCGGTAATATTTTATGCCCAATGCCGATGCGGTTTTCAGGATAGGTTCCGTATCTTTTTCATTAGCAGTTTTGATGTTTGTTACTATGGTGTAAACCTTAAGACCAGCCTTTTCAATGGCTTCAACGGCTTTGGGCAAGTCATCGGCAACACGTTCAGGCAATACGTGTCCGTCTGGCCGTACGGTAAGGTCGATGCCATCAAAACCCAGCTGGGCCGTTAATGCCGCCATATCAGCATAGTTAAGCCAGTGCATATGTTTGGAAAATATGCTCACTTTTATTTTTTCATTTGCGGGTAGGTTGGTGGAAGTATTATCGGGGTATGATGTCGGTTGCTTAGCCATAGCACTCAAACCAAAAGGCAAACCGGCGGCGGCCAGAGCTGCCGAAGCAATGAATTTTTTGCGGCTGATATTTTCCATAAGGTGTTAAAAATTGGTAATGCAATATGCCATTTTTTGCCGTCATTATTTCCTGATTTTTACTCACCTTTATCCAAACCTATTTATCATGATACTATTCTGGTACAGTGTGATACTGTTTGTAACAACCCTGGCACTCAACCTTTACCTGCTTTGGGGTTTTAAGCAAATTAAGCAGGTAAGCCGGCAACCGCCGATGAATGATCCGCCGCCCCTGGCTATTATTATACCAGTCCGCAATGAGGAAGAAGATCTTGAAAAAGCCCTGCAGAGCGTTTGTCATATCCTTTAGATTAGCTTCAACAGAATAATAGAGGTTATTATTATTGTTGAAGCTTTCTTTTTGCTTCTTTTTCTTTGTTAATAACCTGG
>NZ_FOCL01000009.1 GCF_900110105.1 Mucilaginibacter gossypiicola
GCAAAGGTAGCCACTTTTAACCCACTTCCAAATTATTTCTAACTCTTTTCCAACTATCCGCATTAACTCCCTATTCCTCAATCAGAAAAAGTTTCGAAACACAGGCAAAAAGCCAATCCATAACCTTGTCTTAAAATACCAAACGGCTTTTTAAATAAACAATCAACATTTATTAATAACATTTAAAGGCCTGCTTCAGCGTGTTTCCAGATAAAAAGCAATAACACCTTTAACAATAAAACGATATTTATTAGCGCCCATATCACCGGCACCGTGCTCTATACCCGATAGATCATCTTCAAAAAAACCGATAATATCAACAATCAAAAATTTGCTTTTGGGGTTTTGGTGTACCAATTTCAATGCTTTCAAAAAATCGGGCTTCAAAAATTCATCATCTGTCAAAAACATATTTGCTCTTATTTCTTTACACTTCCCTGCTTCGCTGTGCAAGCTCCATCCCATATCCGAATAGCTATAAACAGCTCTTGTATATGCCAATTCATTCTTTTGCCCAGGCAAATCGCAAAATTCTGTAAGTTGTTGAAATTCGAGTACCGGTGGGGGGAAACGTATACCATTTTTATGCTGCGCAAAGGCTGGTTTACACATCAGCACCAAAAATAGCATAGGCATTATCAATATTTTATTCATTAGGTATATCTGTTCTTCTAAATTAAATAAAAGAGTTCCAACTTTTCATTTACAAATACCTAAAACGATTTACAGAAGTCTATATTTGTTAAACAACCAGTTTAAACACAATACATCATTTATGGAGGATAAACCACTACGGAGCCGGCAATGGTTTGGTAAAAAGGGTAAAGATGGCTTTATATACCGTGCGTGGATGAAAAACCAGGGTATCCCGGCACATCAGTTACAGGGTAAGCCCGTGATCGGTATCTGCAATACTTGGTCGGAACTTACACCTTGCAATGCGCATTTCCGCGAATTGGCGCAATCTGTAAAAAACGGTATTTATGAGGCGGGCGGTTACCCGGTTGAATTTCCGGTAATGTCATTAGGCGAAACTTTGGTTAAACCTACTGCCATGCTGTACCGAAACCTGGTAAGTATGGATGTGGAAGAGAGTATCCGCGCAAACCCACTGGATGGTGTGGTACTGCTTTGCGGCTGCGACAAAACCACACCGGCGTTAGTAATGGGAGCCTGTAGCGTCAATATCCCGACTATTGTTGTTTCGGGCGGCGCCATGCTAACCGGCAAATACCGGGGCAGGGATATCGGCACATCTGATATCTGGCGCTTTTTTGCCGATCATCAAACCGGGCAAATGACCGACGAGGATCTTTACACTGCCGAAGCCTGCATGGCCCGGAGCCAGGGACATTGTGCGGTAATGGGCACGGCCTCAACCATGGCCTGTATGGTTGAATCACTGGGGCTTTCACTGGCAGAGAATGCTGCCATCCCTGCGGCCGACTCTCGCCGCAAGGCATTAGCGCATTTATCCGGCAACCGAATTGTTGACATGGTGCGGGAAGACCTCAAGCCTTCGGACATTCTTACCCGTCAGGCTTTTGAAAATGCCATCACTGTTAATGCTGCGATTGGCGGATCTACCAATTTTATTATTCATCTACTGGCCATTGCAGGCCGCATCGGGGTTGAATTAAATATGGACGATTTCAATACCTCAACCCGCAAAATACCTTTACTGGCCAATCTGCAACCATCAGGCAAATATTTTATGGAGGATTTTTACTATGCCGGAGGTTTGCCGGCCCTGATGAAAGAGCTCCATGAACAGCTTAACAACAGTGCGATAACCGTAAGCGGGCATCCTATCTTACGCAACTATGAAAACAGTGAATGCTTTAACCGTGAGCTCATAGCATCCGTTGATAGTCCATTCAACCCGGCAGCTGGCATAACAGTACTTAAGGGAAACCTTTGCCAAAACGGAGCGGTGATAAAACCGTCGGCTGCAAGCACTCATTTAATGCAGCATACCGGCAAGGCGGTAGTATTTGAAAACATAGAAGATTTTAACCACCGTATCAATGATCCAGCGCTGGATGTAGATAAAGACAGCGTACTGGTATTAAAAAACGCAGGGCCAAAAGGCTACCCAGGCATGCCCGAGGTTGGCAATATGCTGATCCCAAAAAAACTGGCCGATCAGGGCGTTACCGATATGGTACGCATCTCGGACGGGCGGATGAGTGGCACAGGCTTTGGCACCGTAGTGCTGCATGTATCGCCGGAAGCGGCAATCGGCGGAACATTGGCCGTAGTACAAGACGGCGACATTATTAAACTTGATGTACCCACTGGCACGCTGCATCTTGAAGTTAGCGATGACGAGATTGCCGAAAGAAAATCAAAACTTATATTAAATAACAATATCAGCAAACGCGGATACACTTATTTATACCAAAACCATGTGGAACAGGCACATCTTGGGGCTGATCTCGATTTTTTAAAAGGAAGTTCGGGGAGCGAGGTTTTGAGAGATTCGCATTGAAATATAATTGATGAAATAACAAATAAGCTTTGAGCGAGGAATGGTCAGCCTGAACCCGTCGAAGACTCGCGTGCAGAGGCCCGCCCACCATGCTTCGACAGGCTCAGCATGACAACCACAATAAGTTAACCAACCATCAACCTAAAAAATGATAACTGATAAATTTAGCGGCCAGGTAGCCATAATAACCGGCGCAGGGCAAGGGATAGGTTTTGAGATAGCTAAACAACTGAGCCTTGCCGGCGCAGCAGTATTACTAAATGATTTGAGCGAAGAGCTGGCCACCAGGGCGGCAGATACTATTAATAGTTTGGGAGGTAATTGTTATCCGATAGCCGGGGATGCTTCAGATATTGATTTCATACAGCAAATGGTTGATGAAGCTGTTCAACGCTACGGCAAACTTACCATTGCCATTGCCAATGCGGGCATCACTTTGTTTGGCGATTTTTTGAATTATCCGGCCCAATCCCTGCAAAGTGTGATGAATGTTAATCTGCAAGGCAGCTTCTTTTTAGCGCAAAGGGCCGCCAGGCAAATTGTAAAACAAAAAAGCGGGGGAAGCATCCTGTTCATGTCATCGGTTACGGGGCACCAGGCGCACCAGGACCTTGCTGCATATGGCATGACTAAAGCTGCCCTCGAAATGCTGGCAAAAAGTCTGGTAGTTGAACTATCACAACATCAAATTACCTTAAATACGGTTGCCCCCGGCGCTACCTTAACCGAGCGTACTATGGAAGATGCCGGCTACCAAAAAACCTGGGCCCGCATTACGCCAATGGGTCGCGCCGCCACTGTTGAAGATGTAGCAAACGCAGTGCTGTTTTTAGTATCTCCCGATGCCAGGCATATCACCGGCCAAAACCTGGTGGTGGATGGAGGGTGGACGGCGGTTAGTACCTCGCCTTATTAGTGAGTGGTTGATTGAGTTGATTAGGTGAGTGGTTTCTCTCCTTTGATTTAACAACCAGACTTACGAAGTTTTAAAAACTTCGTAAGTCTCAATGAGCTTCAAAGTTATTCAACAAGTAATCAAACGTAAACTTCGGCTCATAACCGAAATACCGTTTAGCTTTGTCGCTTACATAAACCCTATCGATGCTTTTCGGAAGGGCCCAACCTTTGGATTGGTAAACAGTTTCAGCTTGCGGATAATGTTTCTTTATAACTGATGCGGGATCATGCTTTAGCTGCGCAAGCTCATCCTTGTTAAAAGGCGAACTGCTGGTGATATTAAAAATCTCGAACTCAGGAAAAGTTTGCTCCAAAGCCAATCGCAGACCTTCGGCACCATCCCGTTCATCAAGGCCGCGGTACAGGCGATGATTTAGTTTGAGGTTATCCGTTTCAGGCAGGAAACGCCCAACCCTATATACTGACGTTTGCAAACCTTCACGGTAAAAGAAATCCTTACAAAGCTGCTCGGCCGTTTGTTTGGTAATGTCATAAATATCGCGTGGTTTAATGGATAGTTCTTCATCAACCCAAACAGCCTGGTTAGCATCAACCATCGCATCGCCATAAATAGATGTAGTACTGGTGTACAGCATCTTTTCTACACCATTGGCTATGCAGGCATTGAGCAAATTAAGCGTGCCATAAATATTTACGTCGATGAATGCTTCTCTTGGATAATTTAATTCATAATGCTTACCATGGATGGCCGCAATGTGAATAACAGCATCGATATTTTGAGTAACGGTTAAAACAGCATCTTTATTTAATATATCAATCTGCTTATCGGTAGTTTCGGCGGGGATTACATCTATCCCAACAACATCGTGACCTGTTGCCTGCAAATGTTTAACTGTAACCGCCCCTAACCTGCCCGATGAGCCTGTAACTAAAACGCGCATATATTAATGTCCGGGAGCTATAGCCAATATCCGGGACCACTCGGGATGGCGTTTCAGGTACGATGCCACATAAACACAAAGTGGCACCAGTTTTAGGTTGTTTTCCTCAATATAATTAAATGCCTTTTCAACAATGGCCGATGCTACGCCTTTACCTTCCAGTTCAACCGGCACTTCGGTATGGATGAGGTAAATTTTATCGTCCTTTTTTTTGTAGTCGATAAAAGCGCGGTGACCTTCAACAATTAGTTCAAAATTGTGAATGGCTTCATTATTTACAAGAGGAATTTCTTCGTATTTCATAGCTGTATGTGTTACGTGATGAACAAATGTAAATGTATAAAATGTTCGTCCTGTTTAACAGAATTTACTTCTTAATTCCCCAAACCGATAACGATCCCGCTTTAACTTTAAACTCGGCCCAGCCATCGGCAGTGATCACTACTTCCTCCCCATCATGCTTGTTCAAATAATCCACAAAAACTTTACCTGCATGCCCGGCCCCGATTTCCATTTCCTTAAAACCATCCTCACTGTTTGAAATTACCACGGCGCAACCTGAATCTTCGTGATCCGTATCGCCTTCACGCGTCCAGCCTATGCAATTTGGATGGTCAAAGTAATCATGCTGGGTTCCATAGGCCATATTTTTTCTTACATAAAGCATAGCTTCCAGCTCCTCAACCACCGGCAGTTCAATTTCATATTCTTCGCCGTCGCCGCCTTTATCGGTGTATTTTGCGCCATACATATCAGCATAAAAAACGCACGGATAGCCGGCTTCGCGCAGCAATATGAGTGCGTAGGCAATTGGTTTAAACCACTGCTCTACCGGTTGCTCTAACGATTGCAACGGTTGGGTATCATGGTTTTCAACCAGGGTAACTGCACGTTCTGGATTTACGCTAACCAATGTATTGTCAAAAATTGTAGTGAGGTCATAATCCTTACCCTGTTTAGAAGCATGGTGCATGTTATCGTGCAGCGGGGCATCAAAAAGTGACATGCGACCTTCGGTGGCTTCAATATATTTTAACAGCTTGGGTAACTCGAAAGCCCAGTACTCGCCAACGGAAAAAAACTCGTGCTTAAACTCGCTACGCATATAATCGAGCCATTCATTATAAAAACCGTGATCCATGTGTTTTATGGCATCAAGCCTGAAGCCGTTAAACCCAGCTGTTTTAAAATACCATTTACCCCAGTTTTTTAATTCCTCCCTTACGCTTGGGTTACGAGTGTCAATGTCCGAAAGCATGAGGTAATCATAGTTGCCGTTTTCGTCGTCAAGCACATCCTCCCAACCCTCACCATATTGATTCTGGATGCTGAATATGGCCGTTTCTTTTTTATAAGCATCATAGTCAATGCCCGAAAAGCATTGCCAATCCCATATAAATTTGGAGTATTTCCCTTTGCGACCGGGAAATGTGAATTTGGTATAAGCACCTATTTCATAAACATCGCTTATAAATTCGTTGCGGTTGGCCGGGTCAACCTTACGGGCGTTAACCTTTTCAATTTCATCGGCGCCGCCCATATGATTAAGCACAACATCAACATAAACTTTTAATTGGGCTTTTTGGGCGGCAGCTATGGCATCAAGATACTCCTGTTTAGTGCCGTATTTGGTAGCGACGGTACCTTTCTGATCAAATTCGCCAAGATCATAAATATCATAAACATCGTACCCGGCCGAGTAGCCTCCGCTTGCAGCTTTATAAGCCGGTGGAAGCCATACCGAATCGATCCCTTTTTTCTTTAAATTTTCTGCATCATTTTTTAACTGATTCCACAATCTGCCTCCGGCGGGGTAATACCATTCAAAAAACTGCAGCATTGTAAAATTTTCCATGCGTTTAATTAAGTAAGCTATTTTTAGTTGATACTTAACTAAATATACGCAGAAAGGTTTTATTGACGCTTAACCCCAATATTAAATCACTGTAAACCAAAATGTTTACCCTGCGTGAATCTGGTGAATTTTTTCTTTGGCGCTATCCAGCAATGACTCGTTACAACCGCTTTCATCAACAAGCTCAGCAATTCGGTAGCTGTAATATTCGCGTTTTAATACAGTGGGGGCTATCCCGAAAGCATTGGCAAGCAGCATTAGTTTTTCGGGATTAAAGGCCATTTCTCCTTTTTCAACCTGGGTTAAACATGCTTCTTCTACACCAAGCCTGTCGGCCAGTGCCTGAAGTGTAATGTTAACCGAATTTCTGTATTGATAAATAAAAGCGCCGAAATGACTTTGAGTGTGGATATCGCCAGATATATTAACCACCGGCAAAACTTCTTCCGCTTTGTAATCGGCATTGATATGCTGTACAAACAAATGCCGGGCGCTTTTAAATAGTACCGAAAAGCGATAAGCCATCTGGTCGAACAAATTCTCGTCAATGCTGTAATTAACATTCCCTTTGATACCATAAACCTTTAGGATGCCTAAATTTTTAAGTTCGGCCACATGTTTGTTTATCGTTTCGATATTAAAGGGGATTTCGTAAAGCATTTCGCGCTTTACAATATTATTGTGTTCGATAATGATCCGGATAATGGCAACCCTTACCGGAAGCGCCAGGGCTTTGGCAAAGTTTGATAGTTCTTTATCACTATCGTCAAAATTGTTATATGAATAGGAAAGTGGCATGCTGACAAATTATAAATGCTCTCAGCCGTTAAAACCGCGTATAAGCAAATGTTTACGGGCCCGGGCCCATGTAAAATGATTTATAATAAACTAAACGGGACAGCCATTTGTAAATTGTCAATTACTGACAGTATATGGCCTTACAATTTGTCAAACAATCAGTTGCCGGTTAAACAGGTAAATTGGTTGGGATAAAACTTTTTTAAGGTTTAATAACCTGATGAAGTGATATGTGATATCCTTTCGGGCCCCGAAAAGCAAAGGATACAACAGAAATGGCAAAAAAGAGAACCTTAACCTTAAATTGACAACAGGGTGCGCCAATTTTTTTTGAATAGCAGTCATCAATGTTAAGCTGCCATCGCGGTATTGGATTATACGTTTACTAAACGATTTCTCTAACAGAAAGATGTTAACTTTTACAGGAGGATGCAGCCTGTTTAAAACTACAAAACCAACAAAAGGCTTTGCCGCAAACATAAGTGTAGCAAACAATAAGACAAGCTTAAGTTTATATTGCGGTTTCATTACCGTAAAGCTATGTCTCTAATTTAACCTTAATGTTAAGTTTTGAATTACCTGAACGCTATTTGATTTAAACCCCAAAAAAAATCCCCTGCCTGTTAAAGCAAGGGATTTTTCAGCTATCTAAATAGCTTGTTATTTATCTTCCCGTATTGCCTTCATACCTTTTGTCCATCGTACTAATTGATCGAGCATGATTTTGGCATTTTTATCCAGTCGCTCATCTGTGGTAAAGTTATTATCCTCATCAACAAATTGATTTAACTGAGGGATATTCACCATCTCGGCAAGGGCTACATTTTTTAGCGAGAGCAAATCGGTTTTTAAACTCATAACCGCTCTAACTCCGGCAAAAGGGCCAATGGAATAGCTTACAATGCCACTTGGCTTATAAGCCCATTCGTGTACCAAATACTCAATTGCATTTTTAAGCGGGGCCGGATAGCTGTAATCATATTCGGCAGTTACAAAAATAAAGGCATCAGCTTGTTCAATTTTAGCACTCCACTGTTTGGTGTGTTCATGTTCGTATTGTTTAAGGGCGGGATGAACAGGCTCGTTCATCAGCGGGAGGTTAAGCTCACCGAGGTCAATCATTTCGGCCTCAAAACCATGGCTATTGGCCACCTCAGTTATCCATTTAGCAATTGCAGGCCCTTTACGGCCGGGACGTACGGTTGATGTTATTACTTTGAGTTTATACATGCTTATCTGTTTGCAGTAAATATTAACAATTCATTACAACTGCAAATAACTTAAAAAAACAAGATGATAAAATCGTTACAAATCTTATTTAAGTATTAATACCGGGTGCCTGGCGTTTAAGGATAATGCCTCCGTAATACTGCTGTGGGTTAAATTGTAAAAAAAACTATGTTTACCCGGCAAGGCAATGATCAATTGCACCTGCTGTGTTGTAGCAAAATTAAGTATGCCCCTCACGATATTTTTATCATCAGAGTAATGAAGCTTACATTCATAGCAATTAATCAATTGTTTTACCGAAGCTTCAAACTCTGCTTCCCTACCGATGTGCTTATTCTTAGGATCTACATAAAGAAGCATTAGTTTGGGGTTGAGCCAACTATGCGAGGTATTAAGGCCTTTTAAAACGCCGAGCCGGGCTACGGCTTCAAGATCGCAGGGCACCAGCGCCTGCTCTATTTTTTGATAATTACAATCAGGCGGAATAACCAGTACTTTAACCGGGCTGCTTTTTGCAATTTCGATAATCTGTTCGCCAATCATACTTAATTCATGGCCCATATCGCCCCCAACTATCATCAGGTCGGGATGCTGATCTTCAACAACATCATGTATGGCCCTAATGATGGGCTCAGTGCTGACTACCGTTTCTATCTCAATATTTTCGTGGCAGCGGTTTTTCAGCTTTTTCATGAGCGCAGCAAGCTGAACTTCTATTTTTTGCCGTTCATTTTCAATGTCGTCAGCACTTATCAGCAAAAAATCAGGCGAAGGAAGGATCTGTTCATATACCGATGTATAATAGCTTTTGAGCAGTATAATTTTCTTTACCGGCATATCGCAGCCCATATCTGCTGCAAATTTTATAGCATTGGTATTGGTGTCGGAAAAATCTACAGGTATTAATATAGTTTTCATAACAAACAATTTAGGTATGTACGAGACCCGTACGCTTAATGCTAAATTTACGATTTGTTTAAGTATTATAATACAATAAATGTTGCTAAAATTCTAATAAAACCTTACCCCCTCTATCATAAGCAAAGGCCTGCGCAAACTCATCAACTTTGTAAGTTGCCGAGGGGAAAAGCTTAAATTCGGCCCGGCCAATAGAGTGCACCAGGTGACTGATCATTTGAGTTCTTTCTTCGTGCGAAAGCCCTGCTACATACCCTCTTACACCAAATCCTTTAATGATCAGATTTTTAAAAACAACTTCGGCATTAAGGTAAGCAACCGGCTGCGGATCAAGCAAACCATAAACAATAAGGCGGCCTCCGGGCGATAACGACGATATTACTTCGGTAGCCAATTGGCCGCCAACCGCATCAAGAGCCGCTTTAATACCCTTGCCTTTGGTAATTTCACTGATAGCTTGCCCGAGTTTGCCGGGTTCGGGCACAATCACCTGTTCTGCCTTTAAAGCTAATAATTCTTGCTTCTGTGCCTCATTGCGTACAGTAGCTATAACACAGATACCCTTTTCGGCTGCAAGCTGTATCACAATGCGCGATACTGTTGAATGGCCGGCGGTAAGCAGCAACCAATCGCCGCTTTTAACTTTTGCTTCCTGTATTAAGCCATATGCCGTGTATGAATTGAGCAGTAACTGCGCGGCTTTTTCTAAGGGGAAGGTATCAGGTAGCAATACAACGTCCTGTTCATCAACAATCACATATTGCGCCCAGGCCCCAATTTTACTAAAAGCTACAAAGCTACCTTTCGGAATAATGCTGTCATGCCCCGCCTCTTCAACATAACCGGCACCTTCCAATCCTGCTATTTGCGGCAATACAGGCTGATAGCGATATTTTCCCTCAATAAAAAGCAGGTCGGCCGGATGTATGGCACTGGCTTTTACCCTGATGAGCAACTGCCCGGGAGCCGGTTTGGGGTAGGCTAAATGTTTCAATTGTACTACATCAGCGGCATTGCCTGCCTGCTCAAAAACCAATGCTTTCATAGTTGAAATACAAATTTCAGCTATGAAAGTTTTAGCGGTCTTAGATTGCCCGGCTGTAAAACCGGGTAAAAAGATTTTATTACTTTAAAGTAAACTGCATGCTTCTTGGTAAGGGAGATATATTATCTGATGGAAATGCTGTTAACGAAGCGCCATCGAGAACTAATTCTGTTATATAATTGTCCTTGTTAACTTTTGACACCGCTTTAAAGCTGCCTTTTGATACTGTCTTGTCTAAGTTGGTTATCACATAGTCGATGCTATTTAACAAGTTTTTCGATCCCTTACCGTAATTGAGGTACTTATCAACATTTGATGTAGTATTTGTGGCAAATATGGGCGCAAAAAGAGCCACCGGGCTTAGCACTTTTACAGCAGTGTTATAGTTAAATGAGTATTGCCTTGTTATCAAACCTCCATCGGTATTTGATAAAGTAAATTTTGAATAATTACCATTTTTAACTTCGTAATTAATCACCGAATAGGTTGAATTAGTCTTATTGTCAAAATCTATTGACATGGTCACTTTGTTCAGGTATCCATTTGCATCATAGCTAAAGTTTTCCATCGACTTGATGTTGTTCCCGTTCTGCACCTCTTCGGAATTATGATAAACCACTCTTCCCTCATTATCTAATTTATAAGAATCCTTCTCGTTAGTGTTCAATGTTAAATTTGAACCGGCGTAGGTAAATCCTATCCTATGAGTTGCTGTTCCGTTTTCATCAAACGATATTACCGAATCAACTTTTCCATCGCCGGTATATTTAACAACATCAGACACGAACTTTTTATTTATAGCAAGATCTCCCCATTGATAGTTGACCTTGCTAACGCTTAGCGGAGTGGTATTGGTAGCAGCGTTATCATCTTTTTTGCAGGAAGCTATCAAAACAGCGACAAAAGCTATCGCCAGGCATTTTTTTATGCCGAATAGTACAGGTTGTTTCATAAAAGAAGTTGTTGCGGATTTAGTGTGTTTTGCGATAATAAGGTTAGCCATACAGGGTTTAGGTTTAATTAATATCTAATACGTGCGGTATTAATAATTATTACATAATTACGCTAAAATTTCATGATCAAAGGTTATTTCCCCAAAGGATGGCCTCCTGCAGTGCATGCATCTTAAAAAAATACCCGGACATAAGAAAGGCTTACCTGTAAAAGAGGTAAGCCTTTCCTGGTGAAGGATATTATTATTTTTAAAACTTAATGCTGAGGCTCAAAGTTCCACGGGTTGGGTTTTGAGGAGCCAAACGGAACGACCAGTATTTTTCATTGGTCAGGTTATCCAACTTAAATCCTAAACGATATTTAGGGCGGTCATAAAATACTGTAGCATCAACTGTAGTATATGACGGTATGGTAAATTTAAATGTTTGGGTATTGGTTTGATACGAATCACTGCCGTAGTTGCCACCAACTCCAAAACCTAAACCCTGGATATTTCCGTGCATAATGCGGTAGCTCATCCATAGGTTGGCCAATCGCGCCGGGCCTGAGTTGGCCGGACGTAAACCTTCTACCGACGCAGCCCCTTTGGTAATTTTACTATCGTTATAGGCAAACCCTGCAACAATGTTAAATCCGCTAAAAGGATTGGCTATAACTTCGGCTTCAATGCCTTTACTTAATTGGGTACCCGCCTGTGTTATAAAACCGGGGTGCGCTAAATCGTCCATAATGGTATTGGTTACATTAATATTATAGTAACTAACGGTCGAACTTAGTTTATGATCCCAAGCATCAACCTTTACACCACCCTCCCATTGATTGGCATACTGTGGCTTGAAAGTTGAATTATCGAAACTGGTGGCTGTAGGGGTGGCATTATTAAAGCCGTTCATATAGTTACCAAACAACGATACCTGGTCTTTAACCAATTGGTAAACCAAACCAAATTTAGGCGACAATGCTGTTTGGCTGAAGTTACCTGTTGTTTTACCATTAGCCGGGGTATAAGCACCTTTGTTTACAAATCTGTCTATCCTGATGCTGGCCATAGCATTTAGTCGGTCGGTAATGTTAAATACATCCGAAACATAGGCTGCGTACGAGCTTTGGTTATTTTGCACATATGAGTTGGCATTGGGAGCTAAGGCAGCAATAAGTGATGAGATTTTATCGGCATTAAAATTATTGTAAGCCGCTCCCGGATTTTTATAGCTGATGCCCGGCAAGGTAACTGTGTAGTTTGTCCAGTTACTTCTTTGATTATAATATTCCAATCCGGCAACTATGCGGTTACGGAATTGGCCTATCTTGAAATCGCCGATAAAGTTTTGCTGAACATTGGTGATATAGTAAGGATAATCCTGATTGATAGCCTGCTGCTTTATTAAAGTATCGGCAAGGCTTAGCTGAGTAACGTAACCTTTGGTAGATGAATAGGTTTTGTTAAACATAGTTTGCGATTTCCAGTTATCCGAAATTTTGTAATTGATCAGCGAATAAAGGTCAATCTGCCTGCTTAAGTAATCGACACCGTTGTTGCCGAATGAGCGTTTATAATCAATGCCCAAATCTTTAACATTGTAAATTTTCCCTTTAGCATCCGGCGCAAGCCTGTATGCCGATGTCGCATTGGAGTTACCAACTTCAAGGTCTACATCAACAGTTAAACGGTCATTAACAATATATGTAATGCTTGGCGCAACAAAAAAGCCGCGGGTAAAGCCGGCGTCCTGGAAGCTATGCTCGTTATGCAACGCCGCATTTACGCGAAACAGTACCGTTTTATCCTTATTCAATGGCATGTTAACATCAGCCGTAAGGCGGTTAAGATCAAAACTGCCTGTTTGGTAGGCGATTTCGGTACGCGGCGTTTCATTGGGTTGCTTGGTAACGCGGTTAAATAACCCCCCAAACGATGCAAGACTACTATTGAACAGCGTACCTGTAGGGCCTTTTATAGCCTCGATTTTTTCGATATCGGCAGGGTCAATACTGTTAAAGTTATAACCAGCAACACTGTTACGAATAAAGTTACCGGTAACAAAACCTCTCGATAATAAGGTTGTACGGCCATTGTTATACACCAGCGGTACACCTGTACCCGGTATGTTTTTAAACCCATCTACATAACTGGTTACTACCTGTTCTTTCATCAGCTCGCTGGTAACAACACTGTAAACCTGCGGATTTTCCAAGTTTTTGATAGGTAAGCGTGCAACATCTTCTGTTTCCTTTTTCAGGAACTTGTTATGTTTGGCGCTTTTTACGTACACTTCCTGAAGGTCTTTCGCTCCTTCTGTTAAAACAAAGTTTATGGTAGTAGTTTCGCCTGCAACAACTGTAACCTGTTTGGTTTGAGTTTGCAGGCCAACAAAACTGGCAACAAGACTGTATGTACCTGGTTTAATATTTTTAATGATATAATGGCCGCTTTGCGCTGCGGTGGCTCCCTGCCCGGTTTCTGTTACTGTAATGTTTACAAATTCGGCAGCCTTGCCATCAGATGTTTTTACAGTACCTTTTATAGCGCCCGAAATACTTTGTGCCTTTGCATTAATATTTAACAGTAACAGCATTAACACACAGGTTAAAGCTTTGCCGAAGTTATTCTTGATGATTAATGATACGCTCATTTTGGCAGACCTGCCGAAAGCGCAAACAGGGGTAAATGTAAAATGCATATTTTACTTAAATAATAAAGTCGATTAAAGGATCAGCAATAAATTTTTATCCGCGCTATGAAGCTTTTTGGCGACCAACAAGCCCGGATTTGGGCGCAAAGGTATATTTATTTAGATTAATTACAAATAAGGTTAAGGAAATATCTTTAACTAATTGGTAAAGAGATCATAACAGCCGTGCTATAGTTTCAAAAAAAAGGAGAATAAAATGAATGACAACTAAAAGTTACTTTGGGTTGAGTAACTAATTAAAGGCAAACCAGATAAAATGAGGGTTCTTAGTTGTATTGCTGTCCTTACAGAACTCCCAGCTCCAATGGAGGGATAAGAGGGCTATTGTAAATCTATACCAACACGTTGATTCAGGGCTGCGTTGGTTGTTTTGTAAACTGTTTCAATTGGAACGAGTAATTCATTGATACGCCCCGCATCTAACAACTGCTTTTGCTGTTTTACAAAATCGGTAATATCTTCAATACGGGTAATTTGCTTTTTTCCGAAATTTTCAAGCACATTGCCTTTTAAACCCAATTGTATTGCTCGTCGTTCCTGCTTATGGCCATAAGGGTCATGATCGGGGTCCCATTGCAGACGTACTTCTTTCTGGCCGAGGTTAGCCCGCCATTGTTCGTGGCTAACGTAGTAATGAGGATTAAAGGAAGAGATTACAGCTTCATTTAAAACAGATTCAAAGTCTTTTTTCTTTATCCATAAAGCCAGCACACTTTCCTGGTTTTCCTTTTCGGCCCAACCACAGCGGTACATCATCCATAAAAAGTTGGGCTTAATCCATGACATGCGGCTGTAGCTATACTCACTTCCGCCCAAAAACTGGTTTTCGGCAGCAAAACGGGCAATGCTTTTTTTATACGCCTGGTAAACTACAATTTCTTCTTCGGTTTGATGGACAAGGATGTGCTGCCCCGTTTTAGGCCAGTGTTCCAGGCCCCGTTTGTAAAATTCTGTTATAATATTCATACTATAATATAACGAATTTTCATGACAATATCAAGCGCCTCCCTCCTATTCTTCCTTCCCAGGAAAGCTTTCGCTGCCACGCATATAGCTTCCTAAACGTTTGAGCAGGTAAGTTGCTTTTATCAGCAAAACTTTATCGGTAACAAAATCGCTGATATCATCTGCCTTGTTCATCAGTTCCTGTTTGTACACATCTTTAAAATCAAAATAGTTAAGTGCAAACTTCCATTTACCTGTTAAAAATGAAAAAACCTCGCTATCGTTTTCAAGCAATTGTGAATAGTTAATTACCAGGTAATCATCCGGATTAAGCTTTTTAAGCGTTTGCAGAATTGCCTCGTTGTAGCTGATCCATACTTTTAAATAATTCTCGGCATGGTCATGATGAAAAGCCTTCAATCTGCGTGGTCGCCTGAAATAAGTCCAGGCCATCCGTTGAATATAATTGCGGGCCATGTACTTTTTATCAATTGCGGCAAAATCGCGCCTAAGCAGTGAGCTAACCACCGATTGATAGTTACGCAGAATTACGAGGTACCTGGCACCCGGCAGCAACTTTGCATAAGTGTCCAGGAAAAGACAAGTACGCGGATCTTTCCAGGCCCACTGCTCGTAAAGATTCTGCTTGATAGCAATAACAGCCTTCATTTTTTCGAGCTGGTAAAGCGGCACTTCAATATCCCTGGTATCGGTAAGCCCAGATACTTCAAGACTATTACGATCAAGGATTTCTTCATGAAGCTTTAAAAACTCCAGATCTTCAAAGTGACCATCAACATTTCCTATGCCGCTGCCACATAAGCGTTCGCCAACTTGCAAACCGCAGCGGCTTAACCAATTGGTTACAAGCGACGTGCCCGAACGGTGCATACCGGCAATAATCAAAGTTTGCCGGGGTGTAAATTTAACTGCTGTATTGATCATGGCTTAGTTTAATAACGGCCGGTTACGTGTAGTGGCTTGCTTTGTACCTGCTGATAGTTATCAAGAATAAACCCGGCCAGAGCCTCTGTAGCATCAGTTAGCCTGGTAATATGAGTGTTGATATACAGATCAGGCGATGATGGGATCTGGAAAGGATCATTAACACCGCTTAGGTTACTTAACTTATCGGGGTGCCCTTCTGGTAATAATGCACGTTTATACAGTCCTTTGGTATCCCTTTGCATTAATGTTTTTACCGGGCAGTCAATGTGTATCAGTTTCACGTCAGGATAGGAGGCTATCAGTTCGCGGCGAATCACATCATAAGGGTTTATAGCACTGATAACAGTTACCACGCCATGCCCGGATAATTTATTGGCAATAAAACCCAGTCTGCGGATGTTTTCAAAACGATCTTCCTTGGTGTAGCCCAGGTTAGGGAATAATTTTTGGCGATATACATCGGCATCAATAATTTCGACAGGAATATCAGTATCAGATAACCTCATTTTAACATTTTGGGCAAGAGTAGTTTTACCAGAGCCGGATAACCCACAAAGCAGAATAATCATAAGGTGGTGTGTTAAGCGTTAATAATAATTACAGTTTAAACCGTTATTGAAGGCTTAACGCAAATATTTCGGACGAAATTGCCGTTAACACTTTGTGTATCGATACATAGCAACATTGTATCGATGAACCGGAAAATGACGTAGACGGGAGGAAAAAAGAAAAAGCTAATCTATAAGTAACGGTTATTGCTTTTGTATACACCAGGTTGTCATGCAGCGCAGGTTTTGAACGTTGGTTGTTTTTATAGGCTCATAAAGCTGTGCACCAAGCTCGCGGGTGTATTCAAGCAGGATCTCTTCGTTTACCAAAAAACGTTCGGAGCCGTCGGGCAGCAGATAACGGTAGTTACCCAATGGCTGCACTGATGTTTCAATACCGATATCAGATGCCAGCCTTGCAAAAAAATAACCACCGGGCTTCAATACCCGCCATAGTGAGCGCAACATGCTGTCAAAATGCTCAGCATCATTAGCAAAGTGCAGCACAGCGCTGCAAATTACAAGATCGAACTGCCCATCACTGAAAGGCAAATTTTCGACAGCGGCGAGCTTGAAGTTATCGGGCGAATGATCAGGGCACAGTTCGGCAGATAAACGTTTAGACAATTCAACAGCATGTTCGCTTTGATCAACACCATAAACCTTAAAGCCATTCTGCAAAAAATAAGCAATGTTCCGGCCGTTGCCACAGCCCGCATCAAGTACCGAATGGCAGTTGTCAAAACGACCTTTCAACAACTGGTCGAACAAATAGATGTCGATATTGCCGTATAGTTTCCGGAGGTTATTGCTGCTCATGGCCCTTGCTGATTTGAACCCGAAATTACTGTTTTATTGGATGCGTTTAAGAAAACTTATTAACTTTAAGTATGGCTACCGATATGCAAATATTTATGCAGTTTATGAAAAGCACCCTGTTGCCACTGCCAGGTGTTACTCACAAAATGTGCTTTGATGACCCTGCTTTTTATGTTAATAACAAAATTTTCTGCAGCATAAAAGAGAAAAAAGAACTATTAGGTGTCCATACCGTTGAGCGGGAAAAATGGATAGCGCTTGATCCGCATACCTTTTTTATTACCCCGCATTATCAAAACTACAAATACATGCTGGTGAGGCTCGAAACGGTATCGCCCGATGACCTGAAGCAATTATTAATGACAGCATATCTTGCAAGGGCCACCAAAAAACTGATCAGGCAATACGAAGAGATGATTGCAAATGAATAAAAGCCGATAAGGTTCAATGTTACGGCCTTATACCATTCAGCGCTTCGCGGTTAAGGTAAACGTAAATTAAAACGCCAACAACTAATGCAGCCAGCACAATAAGTCCAACCTTTCCCTTTTTTTTATCCTGCCGTATAAGCCAAACCATAGCGGCAATTAATGGGATAACAAAAACAATGTAAAAAATATATCCTGATGCGTTCATATGCCCCCTACCCCCCTAAAGGGGGAATGTTAATTTGTTATTTATATGTACTCCTAAACTTAAGCTATCCCTCCATAGCTCCCCCTTTAGGGGGCCGGGGGGTTAAAAAGCCATCCTCGCCATCGGCGCAACGTCCTGCCCTATAAATTCGCCTTTCAGGTATTTGTGATAACCTGCTATAGCTATCATGGCGGCATTATCAGTACAGTATTCCATTTTAGGAATAAAAGCGTTCCACCCGTTTTTTTCGGTCATGCCCTGCAGGCCTAATCTCAAACCTGTATTGGCCGATACCCCACCCGCCAAAGCTATATCTTTTATGCCATATGCCTGTGCCGCTTTTTGCAGTTTGTTAAGCAAAATCGTAGCGATCCGCTTTTCTACCGATGCGCAGATATCCGCCATATTCTCGCTGATAAAATCAGGGTTTTGCGCCACGTTATCACGGATAAAATACAGGATAGAAGTTTTTAAACCGCTAAAGCTAAAGTCATACCCGGGTATCTGTGGTTCCGGAAACTTATAAGCATCCGGGTTTCCCTGGCGTGCGTATTTATCAATAAGCGGTCCGCCGGGATAAGGCAGGCCTAAAATTTTACTGGTTTTATCCATGGCTTCGCCGGCAGCATCATCAAGGGTTTGCCCTATGATCTCCATATCAAAATAATCCTTGACCAGCACAATTTGCGTATGCCCTCCCGATACGGTAAGGCAGAGAAAAGGGAAGGAAGGATTTTTATCGCCGATAAAATGTGCCAGGATATGGGCCTGCATATGGTTGATATCAATGAGCGGGATGTTTTTTGCCAATGCAAAAGCCTTTGCAAATGAAACTCCCACTAAAAGAGAGCCTAAAAGTCCCGGACCGCGTGTAAAAGCTACCGCATCAATATCATTTTTGCTTACTTTTGCGTTCAATAATGCCTGCTGAACAGCCGGAACAATATTTTGCTGATGAACCCTTGAGGCTAACTCCGGGACAACGCCTCCATAGGCCTCGTGTATGGTTTGATTGGCAATAACATTGCTCATGATCACACCATCAACACAAACCGAAGCTGAGGTTTCATCACATGATGATTCGATTCCTAAAATTACGGGCACGTATTTGTTAATTATTGATTTACTGATTTAGTGAATTAGTGATTTATTAATGAGAAGCAAACTAATCCGTCTTAATAATTGTATAGGGATGGAGAAAAATTCACTAACTCACTAATTCGCTAACTCACTAATTAAAGGTGCAAAGTTATTAAAAAAGTACTCAAAATATTCCTGGGCCTGGTATTGTTCATTTTATTGACATTGAGCATACTTTTACTCACGTTTCAGTTTAAGCCGGTACAAACCTGGGCTGCAAAAAAGGCAGCAGATTACCTTGCCGGCGAATTGAAGACAAAAGTTGGCATTCAGAGCCTTTATATCAGGCCATTCCGCTCGGTAGTAATTGAAGGGCTTTATATTTTAGATAAGAAACAAGACACTATACTAAGTACACCCAAACTGGCTGTTGATATTGATGATTTTTACCTTTTCAGCAGCATTAAACGCCGTACCATCAACTTTGCCAATATCGAACTGGATAATGGCTCCTTCTATCTTAAAAAACAAAAGGACAGCACCACCAATCTTGCTTTTGTTATTGATTATTTTAACTCGGGCGATACAACCAAAAAGCCGGAGAGCAAGCCGTGGACACTAAACTTCGGCACCATAACCATCAACAACTTCCATTTCAGGTACAAGAACAGCCTGCGTGATACGGTGATAGCCGGCGTTAACTTTAACGACCTGGACGTGCAGCATTTCAGCACAGAGATACAGGGCATGGATTTAAAAAGCCACCTGTTTAAAGGCAATATCAAAAGCCTGAGCCTGCATGAAAAAAGTGGCTTTACGGTAAAACACTTTGCATCGGATGCCACGATAGATACCAACCAGATTTTGTTGAAACACCTGGCCATTCAAACACCCCGATCAGACCTGAAAGATTTCTTTTGGATGAAATTTAAATCATTTGATGACTTTGACGATTTTGAGGATAGGGTGCACATGGATGCCAACTTTAAATCATCACACATTTCGTCATCAGATATCGCTTACTTTACAGGGGCACTTAAAAAAGTAAGCTTTGATTTGGGCATAGATGGACAGGCCAAAGGCTATGTAAACAACCTTAAAGCCAAAAAAGTAACCATTACCGGCGGACAGGCCACTTTTGTTAAAGGTGATTTTAACCTGCACAACCTTACCGATTGGGACAACGCTTTCCTCGAACTAAAATTTGACCAGGTTGCCTCTAATAAAAAAGACCTTGATTACCTGATTAGCCATTTTTCGGGAACGCCAACAGATAAAGCCCCGGCCATACTTTCTAAATTCGGCAATTTCAATTTCACCGGCAGGTTTACCGGTTCTCAAAATGATTTTGTGGCTTACGGTGTTTTTAAAACTGCACTCGGTCGTTTTGATTCAGATATCAATCTTAAAATCGACAAAAACAGCCGCCCAAGCTATAGCGGCAGGATCAATACCTATGCATTTGATATGGGTACTCTGATTGATGAAAAAGATCTGGGCCGTACCACATTTTCATCAACTATTACAGGCAGCGGCGACCAGCTTAAAAGCCTTACCGAAAAGATTGATGCCAAAATAGCTTCAGTTACCTATTCAGGTTATACTTATAATAAACTTACCCTTAACGGCACTTTTATAAACAGGCTGGCCAATGCACATATAACCATCAACGACAGAAATGTAAAGCTTGACCTGAAAGGCAAAGTTGACCTCAGGCCTACCCTGCCAACCTATGACCTTACTGCCGATATCAAAGACGCTAATCTGAATAAACTCGGCTTCACTAAAGATACTTTAACTATAAGCACACTGCTTAAAACTCAGTTTAAAGGCGATGACCTGGCTAACTTACAGGGCAATATTCTGTTTTCGCCGGCAAGGGTAGTCGATCCGCGGAACAATTATGCTGTCGATTCTCTTTATCTGTCGGCCGAAGGCATTGGCAACAACCGTACTATCGCTTTAAAATCTGATTTTGCGGATGGCAGTATCAAGGGTAAGTATGACCTGGCAACGCTGCCATCGTATTTTAAAACCATTGTTAAAAAATATATCCCATCCATTAAAACAACAATTGTACCGCCCAAGCCTGAGGAGTTTGATTTTAACCTGAACCTGAAAAACCTCGATCCGCTTACGGCCATATTCCTGCCCGATCTGAAAATTCCCGACCAGGGAACCTTTGTCGGGCAATTTAACTCGGAGAAGAAAACAGCTACATTGTCGGGCTATATCAAAACACTTAAATACGGCAAAACCGTTTTCCATGATTTCATTATCGACGAAAACACCACCGAAAGCATGCTGGGCCTCAACTTGTCGCTAAGACGGATTGACCTTACCGATAGCCTTTTCATTAAGGATATCAACATCACCAACTTCCTGAAAAACGACAGTCTTAACTTTAACGTTAAACTCTCCGATAAAAACGCAGTTAACCAGCTGGATCTTTACGGCCTGGTTGAATTTGGCCGCGATACCACCGCCAAGCTAAAACTGCTTCCATCAGATGTAATACTGGAAAAAGAGAAATGGAAGATCCAGGAACAGGTACGAATCCGTTTACTGGACGGCAAAACCCAGGTATCGGGCTTTGAGCTTTCCAACGGACCGCAAAAGGTATTTATTGATGGGTTTATATCTGATAACCCTGCCGATCAGCTAAAGCTTTCGTTCCAAAAGTTCAACATGCGTACGTTTAACCAGCTTACACGCACTTCGGGCGTAAACTTAAAGGGCTATCTGGATGGCGATGTTAAAATGACCTCGGTACTCAAATCGCCGGGTATCGACTCACACCTAACCGTTGATTCACTTACCATGAATAAAACGCTGGTGGGCAATGTAAAATTAGTTACCACACTTGGTAATGATCGTAAACAGGCCGATATTAATATGAATATCATTAACCGGGGACTCGAAACCATGAACATTGGAGGTACTTACTCTTTTGGCAAGGAAACCGATGATAACCTTGATTTTGATATCAAGATGAACCAAACCGAAGCCATCATATTTGAGCCCTTTATCAAAGACCTGGTTTCGAACGTAAAGGGACACGTTTCAACCGATCTGAAGCTTACGGGCAAACCGTCAAATCCTCAGCTTAATGGTTCTGTTACCCTTATTAACACCGGCCTTACCGTTAACTACTTAAAAACAGCCTACACTGTTAATAATAAACTGGATGTAAACAACAGCATCATTAGCATTAAGGACATGGTTTTGAAGGATATTCATAAAGGCACAGGCACCGCCAACGGCACTGTGGATTTGAATAATCTGTCGAACCCGGATATTAATGTTAGTCTTAAGGCTGATAACCTGATGGCCCTGAATACCACGTTTAAAGATAATCACCTTTATTTTGGTACAGCCTATGGTACAGGCACGTTTAATTTCAACGGCCCGGTTGATAACATGAAGATTGATATTACCGCCAGCACTAACGCCGGAACAGTATTTAATATCCCGCTCAACACCTCTTCAACCGCCAACGACTACGATTTCATTAAGTTTGTAAGTCACAGTGATACCGCCAAAGTTGCACCTAAAGTACGTGCATTTAATGGCGTTACCCTAAATTTTGATTTAAGCGCCGACGAAAAAACAATCGTAAAAATAGCTACAGATTATGGTCAGCTGGAAGGTAGTGGTGTAGCACGCAACTTAAAGCTGAATATTAACAGCCTGGGCGATTTTGAGATGTATGGTGACTTTTTAATATCCTCGGGTAAGTTTGAGTTTACTGCCAAAAACTTCATCAGTAAAAACTTTACGGTAAGTCAGGGTGGTACGATCAGGTGGACGGGCAACCCTTCAAATGCCGAGATAAACCTTAAAGCCCTTTATGAGGTACGTACCAGCAAAGCGCCGTTATATACTGCTGCCGGTTTACAAACCCCAACCTCCGGGCAGCAAACGCTGGTACAGGCCGAACTGATCCTCACCAAATCACTGTTACAGCCCAATATCGATTTTGACTTTAACTTCCCTACCGACCCATCGGTTAAGGACGATCTGGCTACTTACCTTGCCGACGCGAATAACAGGAGCCAGCAGGCTATCAGTATTATTGTACGCCGTAACTTTACATCAAACAGTAACAATTTAACCAACCAGGTGTTGGGAACTGCAGGCGAAGCCGTGAGCGAATTTGCATTTAATAAGCTTAACAGCCTGATTTCGCAATCAAACATCAAAAATTTCGATTTAAATATCCGTTCTTTTAATGAGGCAAGTGCTTCGTTGCGTTTCTTTGACAGCAGGTTATCATTTAACGGAAGCTTATTCAGCAACAACGGGTCAAACGATATTTTCAATAATAATAACAGCAACCTGTTTAATCAGCGGTTTAATAACCTAACCAAAGACTTTGAGGCGCTGTATAAAATACGCCGCGATGGTAACTTAACGGCACGTTACTCGTACCGAGCCTTGAATAACGTAACACTAAGCAGCCTCACAGACGTGCTGGCCCCGCAATATGTTAATGGCTTTGGTTTGGTTTATCAACGTGATTTTGACACTTTTGGAGAGTTTATCCGCAATATATTCAGGCAAAGCCGCCGCAAAACTACACCGGTTAATCCTGCACCAATTCCCACATCAACCACAACTCCGGCAACCAAACCGGATGAAGATGATGACCAGTAAACTGAAAGCAGAAAGCTGAAAGCCAAAAGTCTTTCAGTTTAAAAATAAAAAAACGTCATTGCGAGGCACGAAGCAATCCCCAACTGGCAGAGGAGCCATGCAAGTCCGCTCTGTAAAGTAAGGGATTGCTTCGTGCCTCGCAATGACGTTGGGGATATATCAGTTTTGTTGAACCATTTTTAAAACGACTTCTCACGAAATACATAATAAAAGGCTTAAAGCAGATCGCTTTAAGCCTTTTATTATAAAATTATTTATTTCGCTTTCGGCTTTTAGCCTTGAGCTTTAAGCTTCAAAAAAATCAATGATCACGCATAATGGCATGGTCCATCTTGTCTCGCTTGGTGCGCAGATAAGCTTCATTATGTGGGTTTGATGCAATTTCGATAGGCACATTTTCAACTACCTCCAAACCATAGCCGATAAGGCCGGCACGTTTTTTAGGATTGTTGCTCATCAGGCGCATTTTGGTAATACCAAGGCTGCGCAGGATCTGCGCGCCTATACCATAATCACGCTGGTCCATTTTAAAGCCAAGCTTCAGGTTGGCATCAACGGTATCGTAGCCGTTTTCCTGCAAGTGATACGCTCTTAATTTATTGATCAGGCCAATACCACGGCCTTCCTGGTTCATATAAACTATAGCACCTTTCCCTTCCTTACTGATCATCTCCATTGCTTTATGCAACTGCGGACCGCAATCGCAACGGCATGAGCCAAAAATATCTCCCGTCATACATGAGCTATGCACACGAACCAAAATAGGCTCACCGGGCTCCCAGGTGCCTTTTACCAGGGCAAGGTGATTTTCGCCGGTATCAACCTGTGTGTAGGCTATCATATCAAAATCGCCCCATTCGGTAGGCATCTTAACTGCAACCTCACGTTTTACCATTGATTCATGCTCCAAACGGTAAGCGATCAAATCTTTGATTGATACAATTTTGAGGTTAAATTCTTTAGCTATCTCCAGCAAATCAGGCAAACGGGCCATTTCGCCATCTTCCTTCATAATTTCGCAGATAACGCCTGCGGGTTCCATTCCGGCTAAAACAGCCAGGTCAATAGCCGCTTCGGTATGCCCGGTACGCCTCAATACACCGCCATCCTTAGCTATCAGTGGAAAAATATGTCCCGGGCGACCAAGATCTTCGGGCTTAGTAGCCGGATCAATAAGCGCAAGGGTGGTTTTTGACCTGTCACTTGCAGAAATGCCTGTAGTACAGCCATGACCAAGCAAATCCACAGAAACTGTAAAATTAGTTTCGTGTGATGTGGTATTGTGGCTTACCATCGGCATCAGATCAAGCTCACGTGCCCGTTGCGCTGTAATAGGGGCGCAAACCAGACCGCGGCCATGGCGAACCATGAAATTGATTGTTTCGGGGGTGGCATTGCGGGCGGCTGTTAAAAAGTCGCCCTCGTTTTCACGATCTTCGTCATCAACTACGATAATTGTTTTACCTGCTTTGATTTCTTCAATCGCTTCCTGTATGGTGTTTAACATTATTTACTTCCTTGTTGGGTAGCGCCTAAACGCTTGTTTAATCTAAATCAAATTTAACGCATATTACCATGACTTGGGTCGGCGTTGTGTAAAATGATATTCCTTGTTATAATATGGCGTTTATTAAATATACCGCTAATGCGTGTGGCGGGTTGCCTTGGCCTTAAATTTTGCCGTTACACGATTTATAAAACGCTTGTAAATCTCCATGTCAAACAAAGCCGAATCTGTAGCCGCCTTATACGAAAGGAATAAACCTATGGGCAACAACGTAATAATAGAAATCCACATCCCCAGGTACTTATTAATATCTCCACCTTTAACTGATTTTTCGCCGATGGTGGTAATGATATAGTAGATGAGGAAAAACACTACCGAAACCACTACCGGTAAACCCAAACCTCCCTTACGGATGATGGAGCCCAATGGTGCGCCAATTAAAAACAGTACCAAACAGGCAACAGAAAGGTTATATTTTTTCTGATACTCTACAAAATATCTGCGGATGTTTTCCGAATCGCCTTTATACCTGTCGCTCCGATTTTTGATCACGTCCTTGATCGACCTTATTTCAGAAGCGGCACTGCTTAAACTCATTTGCTGCTCGGATAAGGAAAGGCCCTGAAAGGCATCTTTTTTAGGGTCAAACGTCTTATAATTTTTAATAGCCTTTGATTGTGTGGGTATTGAATAGTATTTGATATATGGTGTAACCAGTTTATAATTCACCATTACATTACTATCAACAGAATGCTGAGACGAATCGAGATAATGGCGCAATTGCCTGATATTCATCATCTGCGATGCTGTTTTAAACTCGCTTTCATTAGTACGGGCAAGCTTAAAACCCGAAAGATCAAACTTGGTTTCAGTTTCCTTAAAGCGCTGACGAAGCAGGCGCTGCCGGGTGTTATAGGTTGCGTTCTCGGAAGCGGTTTCTTCATATCTAACCCCATCCTTTAAACGCAATACCAGGTATTTGTCGCCCATGGTACGGAACATGGTACCTTCCCTGGCCAAAATTACTGTATTGTTGTTATCACCGTTCAGGCTTTTTTGATAGATCATGATATCGTACAAACGCTGCCCGTCAGGGTCTTTACGTTTTACACGGATTGTGTAGCCGGGAAAGCTGGTACTGAACACCCCCTCAGGCAGCAGATCGGCCGATTTCTGCTTACGTGCATCATACAGCAGCGAATAATATTTCAGGTTGGCTACCGGCAGCATATAGTCCGAAAAAAAGAACGCAGCAACACTAAGGATAGTAATGATGACGATCATGGGGTACATGGCGCGCTTTAATGAAATACCGGCAGCTTTGATTGCTACCAGCTCATAATTTTCACCAAGTGCACCATAAGTCATAATAGTCGACAGCAGTATCGATAACGGCAAAGCCATCTGAACGTTGGTTGCCGAATTATACATCATGAGCTCCAGTATGGTATACCATGCAAAGCCTTTGCCAATAAGATCGTCAATGTATTTAAACAAAAACAACATCAGCAATACAAACATCACGATGAAAAGCGTAACCAAAAAGGGCCTTATGAATGATTTAAGGAGTAAAAGGTGGATCTTCTTCATTAGTGCTATTTGCAATTAACAGGGCAAAAACAGTTGAGGGCACAGTTAAAACCCATTAACGTGCAAAAACAGTTCAGCGTACAAAATTAGCTAAAATAAAGTTTTATCAGGCGCCTAATACACTTATGAGGTAATCGATAGAGTTATCCCAAATCAGCTTTCGCTCTGCAATGGCATCTTCTAATGCAAAATCAGTGATGGCGAGCGCTACATCATTGGTAAGCTCATCCTGCAGTATTTCCATTTCAAAATAATACTGCGCATCATCATCAAGCCATTTAAAACGTACGGATTTGTTTTCCTTAACTGAGCAAAGTTTGGCTTTTTGCGACTCATCATCCCATGTAAAAGTATAAACATGGTCACGAATATTAACCTCATCGGCAAACCATTGAGACAAGCCATTAGGCTCGCTTAAGAAGCTGAACAGGATACGCGGAGATGACTTTATCTCGTATTCAATGGTAAATTTTTTCTTTTCGGACATTCGGTTTACACTTAAAAAAGAGGAATAAAACTAAAAATGAAACATTTTTTCTAAAGAAAACGAATTTCTACTATATTTGCAAACCTTTTTAGGGACGGCCACTTGTTTTAAAGCAAAGCCACTCTTTTTACCAACCATAAAAAGAGCCATAAAATAAAAACGGCGGGGTAGCTCAGATGGTTAGAGCGTAGGATTCATAACCCTAAGGTCGGCAGTTCGATCCTGCTCCCCGCTACTTAAAAAGCCAGCAAATATTTGTTGGCTTTTTTTATGCCAATAAAAATCTATTCGCCAGCCAATTACAATCCAACTTTTCGTTTTAACAACTTTGGCACGGCTCCGATCTTTTGATTCTCAAGCCACTAAACCTTTGAAACTACCCAACTTAAATTATTTATTTCTCTCTAAACTCCGTGGGTTTAGTTCCGGTGTGAGTTTTAAAAAAGTTGGAGAAATAAGCATTGTCTACAAAACCAAGTTGAAAAGCGATTTCTTTTATTGAGAAATCAGTTGAGTGCAGAAGACGTTTTGCTTCCAGCAAAACCCGTTGCTGGATCAATTGAGTCGCGGATATTTTAAGGTTGCGCTTGCAGAGGATATTTAAATAATTGGCAGATATATTGAGTTGGGAAGCATAAAAAGCGACCAGTTTTTCCTCTTTAAAGTGCTGATCGACCAGCATGTGGAATTTCGCAAGCCTTGGGCGGGATTGATATACCTTATAATCTGTAAAAACAGTTTCGGCCTCCTTACTAACTATAGCTGCTATGACCGCAGCCCTGGCGCTGATAAGTTCCGGAAGTGAGTTGCCCGTTTTTAATTCATCTTTAATTGCAGTAAACTCATACTTCAACAAACTGAAATTACTATCGCTCAGCGGAATCACCGGATGGTTAATATAATTCGTGAATGAAAAACGGAAATAGGGCGCAAAATGCTTAAGGAAGTTATGGTGCACCATTAACTGGTAACCGGTAGTATCAAGCTTCATATGCCAGCTATGTACCTGGCCCGGAAATAATACATGCACTTGTTTATCCCCTATCTGATAGTCACGAAAATCAATACTATGTACACCTTGGGCGCTATCGAATAACATGATAATAAAGAAATCATGCCGGTGAGGTTGATCGATATGCTTTTCTCCAAGCAGTTCGTTAAAAAGCAACTCCTCCCTCCCTGCCAGTTGCTCTTTTCTAAACTCCTGGATCCCGAGAACAGGAATGTGTTTGTAGTTATCAGGTTTGCTCACCGGCGGATCTTCTTTCTATTTGAAATATAGCAAATTTATTAAAAGAGATAAAAACCGCGACCGTTAAAATACGATGTTGCCTTTATGAATTAATGATTTAACCGGCGAGATACGGGCGACAGCTTCTGCCGAACAGGAAGCATCTAACAACACCGCGTCTGCATTATCTCCAACCTTAGGCCATTGTTGACTTCCATGATCATCTAACGGAAGCACGTAGCGTGTTGCAAAGGCCAAAGTTCTTGACAATTCCCATTCGGTAGTGTAACCATAAAGCTCTGCAATCAGATGTGCTTTCTGAAGCATATTCCCCGAACCAAAAGTGCTCCAGTGATCTTGTATATTATCGTTGCCCACCAGTACCTCCACGCCATATTTCCTGAGGGTTGGAATAGGCATGATAGTACCCCAGAATGGTACGGAAGATACAATCCCGACACCCGCGCCGGCAAGGCGTTCTGCAATTTTTTCTGTTTCTGCCGCGCTTAGGTGCCCCAGCGCAAAAGCGTGACTAACGTATGTCTTTCCTTTTAGCCCGGGATTTTCGAGTGCTTTATCAATCAGGAATTCGATCGTTTTTATGCCGCTTTCACCTCTTTCGTGCAGGTGAATGTCAATGCCTTTGTTGTTGTCGAGCGCAAGCTGCGTAATAAGCTCCATCGGCTTTTCAATACTGCCGTCAATGGAATAAGGATCAACGCCCCCTATAAAAGTTACAGAATCCATTCGGGCAACTTCTTTCAAAAGGGGTTCTGTTTGGGTATAGTAGATGCCATGCTGCGGAAAGGCAACCAATTCAGCATCCAATGTCTCTTTCTTGTTTTGTAAAGCTTCTTCCAGGTGGTACAACGAGTCCAATCGCGAAGTCGGTTCAATATTAAAATGAGACCGGATAAAATGCGTACCATACGAATGCAGAAAGTCGATCATCTTTTCGGTACGCTCCACGGAGGTTTTCAGCCATTCGGGAATCATCTTTTGCTCGTACGCAATCATGTCCTTTACCGTTCGTCTTTTAGCCGAAACCGCCTGCCAGGGCAAGCCAAAAAGCATCTTATCCAGGTGGGCGTGCATATCCTTAAAGGCGGGCAGCATAAGCCTGCCTTTGGCATCTACTCCATTTATGTTGAGATCATTAGGCTTGATGTTTGCTATTTTCCCCTTATCTACCTCAATGCAAAAGAGCGCAGTTTTTGTTCCTTTCGCTTCATCTCCCTCGTATTCAAAACCCGTTTCAAGCAAAACGTTTTTTAGCACATATGTTTGATTTTCCATATTAGTTTTTATAGTATCTGCTTCGATAAGACAACGCTGATATATTTTGCGGCTCCCCGCGGCAAAGTACGGCATGTTTTTAACCATCTATTTGCGAAATCTATCCTGATGCTTGAAAGATTTATCACTAAAACCAAAACTGTAATAAATCTTTCAAGAGTTGGCATGAATCCTACACGTGGCAAGAATAGTTGCGGATTATTTTTGTATAAATAATTTCAGTCTATGCAGAAACCGGAAATGTCACGTAAGGATTTTTTAAAAAAATCAGGATTATGTTTTGCAGGCATGGCTTTAGTACCCGGAGTATTGAATGCCCGGGGTGCCCAGGCACAACAAAGCGAAAGCCAGGAGAACA
This sequence comes from Mucilaginibacter gossypiicola, assembly GCF_900110105.1. Lineage (GTDB taxonomy): Bacteria > Bacteroidota > Bacteroidia > Sphingobacteriales > Sphingobacteriaceae > Mucilaginibacter > Mucilaginibacter gossypiicola. The sequence continues at coordinate 29,945 of NZ_FOCL01000009.1, forward strand.
AACATGCGGGGAAAACCTATACTTTAAAAAATGTAAGGTTAGAAACCGGGTTTGAATATGAAGATAACGAAGTAGTTCATACAAAAACGGAGCTGTTTTCTATTTCCATCAGCAATGGAAAAATAAAAAGCATATCGGCCAATACGCCAAATGACTCCAATGCCGTTGACGCAAACGGACTGCTGATGCTACCCGCCTTCAAAGACATGCATATCCATCTCGACAAAACCTTTTATGGCGGGCACTGGCAGGCAACAAAAAAAAGAACGGGTGGTGTAAAAGGCATGATTGCATTAGAGCAGCAAATTCTGCCCGGTATGCTGAAAACCTCAACGGAGCATGCAGAGAAACTGATTGAGCTGCTTCAATCAAAAGGGTCGGCATTTGCCAGAAGCCATGTAAATATCGAACCTACTTCAAAGTTGCAATCGCTTAAAAACCTGCAAAAAGCGCTTGAAAATAAGAAGGACAGTTTTGGGGCAGAACTGGTAGCTTTTCCGCAGCACGGCGTTTTCTATACAGATTCGGTTCCTTATTTAAGGGAAGCCGCGCAAATGGATATTGATTTTATTGGCGGGGTTGACCCATATAGTATAGATGGCTCAATCGAAAGAACAATTGATTTCACGGTTCAGCTGGCTTTGGATAACAATAAAGGGATAGATATACACCTGCACGAGTCGGGAGATTCAGGTTTAAAAACGGTGGAATATCTTATTAAAAAAATAAATGAAAACCCTGTTTTAAAGAAAAAAACATATATAAGCCACTGTTTTGTTTTAGGGAAACTGGAAGCTGCAAAGCAGGAAGAAATTGCGGAACAATTGGCAGCTGCCAATGTTGGCATTGTATCTACTATACCTTTTGGCGGACTAATTATGCCGATACCTACCTTGCACAAACACAACGTTACAGTACTCACCGGCAACGACAGTATTATAGACCACTGGAATACCTGGGGAAGTGGAAGTGTATTGCAGAAGGCTAATCTTATGGCACAGCTTTATGGCTATTCTACAGAATTTTTACTATCAAGGAGTTTGAAACTGGCTACCGCAGGTGTGCTTCCATTAGATGATAAAGGAGTGCAGCAATGGCCTAAAGCAGGGGATGTGGCCGACCTGGTTCTTGTTGATGCCAGTTGTTCGGCTGAAGCGGTATCAAGAATATCTCCTGTAAGGTCACTAATACAAAAAGGGAATATTGTTTACTGATAAAACTCCTTACGGATTTTTGGTACAGATGCTGCCTGGTACCATTTAATTACGTCAAAGCATATTGCTTTTCCTTCAACGGATTTAGTTCCTTCAGCAATCGCCGAAGGAACTATTCCCGAAATGCCTGTGCCGGGATTATCTACGTTCTATTACTACATCATTTACATTGCATTTTTGTCTTCATTCTCTTTTCCATGTAATGGCTCCCCCGGCAGCAATCTGCAATACATTAACCAGCTTTTACCTGGGCACTACATGAGCGTGCCCGAGCATTGGCATAAGTTTCATCAGTTCCTCTTCGCTTACCTGCCTTCCAAACTCGGCTATTTCAAATGCCTCAGCATATTTTACTTCAGATGCAGCTTCCTTTCCGCACCATTTCTCCAATGTATAAATGTAAGACGGAAACACTTTACTGTACGCGTAGGTATTATCGTAAATTAATTGTTTTTGCTTTGCAGGGTCTTTTCGCACCTCTTCCAGTATGCCCATACCATGCGGAATTGCTTCTTCAACCTGTGTTTTGTGAGCGCCGCATGCAGCCAGTTTTGTTTCCCAAACCTTGTCGGTGCTAAAAGCAATGTCTGGGATATAAGAGAAAGTATGTGTGTAAAAATCACGCACATAAAGGAACACCGGGAGTTTCTCCATTTTCAGGTTCTTCGCGGCATCGCGCACAATGTATCCGGCAGTCATATTATCGATATGGCCGCCCTCTGCGGGATAAAAAGTGAACACCACATCAGGCTTAAATGCTTCTATGCTTTTGATCACTTTCCCTTGCGACTCTTTGGTGTTTTTTAATTGCTGATCGTGATAATCTAATACCTCATAATCTGCCAGGTTAAGGATCTTTTTAGCATTCATTGCTTCCTGGTAACGTCTTTTGGCCAGCACTTCTGGCTTTTCCTGCCAATGCCCTGCATCTCCGTTGGTGAGCGACATAAATTTCACCTGATGCCCCATCTGCGTGTATAAAGCCGCCGTACCACCGGTATACACTTCACCTTCATCGGGATGCGCGAAGATCATCATAACACGGAGCGGCTTCTGCTGCGCCCCTGCATTCAAAAAAAATCCAGAAATAAAAAGAGACAGAATTAACAATCGCATAAGTTCATGGTTTATAGATGAATAAATTCAACGGGCCCTTGGTTAAAAACAAAGCTATGTTCTCAGCGTCATCAGATGTTGGATTCATTATGCTAATAATTGTACATTTTATAACTATCTCGGTAATGACTGATTATTTCGTTGTAGTGAAAGGCAGGGTTTATCAATACCGGAAACATGAAGCGTGGGCTACTATGTTTTAACTAAAAATGTAAATCTTACATTTCATGACAGATTTTTAATCTTCAGGAACATCGTTTTAGCATTTTATCAGGATTTCACATGACACATTTCATGATATATTGTCAAAAAAGTCTAACATTCTACTGCTTTTTTTAACATTTTTTCAATTGTGATCGATTGTTACCATTTGAAATAGCAAAAATTTAATATTTTCATGATATTACTTGGTAAAACGTTTTTGTTAATTATATTTGTTAAAACCAGTTATTAAAATACATTACTTCTTAATCGTTTAAGCCACCTGACCTGCTTGTTTCGAGATTTACGTAATTAAATATATTAACCAATATCACTGACATGAAAAACCTGATTTACCTGTACCTCGTCCTTCAGAAACCTATCATCTGATAAGGCTGCGCCATCGAAAAAATCTCCTGTTGAGATTTTAGGCTTCAAGACTTTTATTATTTAACCTAATCACCAAAAGTGAAAAGAACACTTGTGCATTGTCATTTTTAATGATAAATCCGAGGGGGCATAACTATGCGCCGCTATCAAAGATATTCCTGCAGATTATTTTTGATTTCTTGTTCTTTTCGCTTGTAAATCAACACTATGAAGAAAGAATTACGCACCTCTTAATGTAAGGGCGCATGTTATCTGCATAACTCATTTGCAGGCACAGCAGCATGTGGCCGTTAAATCAAAAATTTTATTTCACAAACTAAAAGATCCATTCATTATGCGATACTTATGGCTGTGCTTTGTGGTTTTCGCAGCAATTACCACAAATGCACTTACAAGCTTAGCTAAGGGAAATGAGGGTAAAAAAAGTAAGGTAAAACGTCCTGATCCTGCTTTTTATAACAAGCCTCACATCCGTCGGGATACAACGGCAAAAGATTCATTATTAAAAGACAGCATAAATATTATTATCAGGCATACCCTTTATAATAAGCTGGCAGATAGTGTTACCAAAAAGCCTTATGAGCTATCTAAATTTCCGGCGGCTTCCCTGCAGCAACTTTTAAAAGGACAATTTGCAGGGCTTTACGTGCAGGAACCATCGGGCGAGCCTGGCAGCATGCAAAATATGTTTATTAGAGGCGTGCCCATGCCGCTTCTCTCTCCGCGGGATGTTTACCAGTCGCAGCCACTTGTTGTGCTGGATGGTATTCCACTGGTAACAGAACACCCGTTTGCATATGATATACAGCTATATGACTATAACAGGATGGGAACCGCAACCAACCCATTTGCTGGTATTGATATGAATAACATTGCCTCGGTTGAGGTATTAAAAGACCTGTCGGCTACCGCGGTTTACGGACCGCGTGCAGTTAATGGTGTTATCGTTTTAACCTCTAAAACCCCTGTTGCTGCCAAAAGCATCACTTTTGACTCGTATATAGGTTTAGCGCAGCGCCCTCATGTAACTACAATAAACGGTAAATATGAAAATGCTTTCAGGCAGCGTTTTTATGACCTTTATACTACCAATGGCAGGTATTCGGACGATGAAAACTATCCTATTTACCTGAGCGACTCATTAAATAATGTTTATAGTGGAAAATCTGACTGGAGCGACCTTTACTATCGTAACGCGGTAGTATACGGTATAAACTTTGGTATTTCCGGGGGAACAGATCGTGCTAACTTCCGTTTCTCGTTGGGTGATCTGAAGAATAACGGCATTGCTGATGGAACTGTGCTAAACCGTTATAGCGCGATGTTCAACATTAACATGAAGCCTCTCAAATGGCTCCTTTTTTCGACCATGGTAAATGCCAACCGGCTCGACAGGCAACGTAATAAATATCTTCGCGACAGATTTGCCCAGATCAATTACTTCCCCGATCTCAGTGCCCCACTGCCCCCCAACAAAGAGTATTATGCCGACTACCTGGCGCAGTACAAAAAAGGCTTCGATAATAACAAAACCAATATCGTTGATGGCTATGCCAAAATAGGCCTTGATTTGGGAAGGTTCAAATTCGTAACCACTTTCAATGTAGATTATAACGAAGGCTACCGCGACGTGTTTTATGCACGTACCCTTTTGCAAGGCAACAGCTATGCTTCCAATTACTTTGGGTCCAGTCAAAGAATAATGGCCGATAACAGGGCAACTTATGATCTGACAATCAACAAAGTAAACGACTTTCATTTTGAGCTTGGGCAATCAACGCAGTGGGATATTTACAAATACAGTAATGCCTACGCATACAAGGGCGTAAATGATTATATTAAGATTGACCTACTGGATTCAAACCCCAAAAACCCCGACGGGTCTGATAATCCCAATTATCTTAACCCTACCGCATTTCCGCGGGAGTTAACCTTCCGTTTCCTGGATAAAATCAAGCATAACCTGGTTTCATTTTATGCAAAAACCGATTATTCATTTAAAGAAAAGTACTTCCTTTCGGCAACGGTGCGTGCAGATGGCTCGTCAAACGCGCAGCCTACCAGCCGGTGGTTTTATTCGCCGGTGATATCTGCAGCCTGGAACATTAAGAAAGAGGTATTAAATAACAGTACGATCATCAATGATCTTATTTTGAAGGCAAGCGCCGGCAGGATCGGTCGCCTTAACGCGTTTGATAATTATGCGCAGGGCCCTCAATATACCGCATCGGTAGGCTATACCGGAAACTTAACCGTACCTGGCTACAACGCATTTGGTGTACTTACCAGGCCCTACTCTACCGGGTGGATCGGTTACGGCATACCATGGTCGTATTCCAACCAGCTTAATATAGGTACGGATGCCGGCTTCCTGAATAACCGTTTACACCTTTCGGTTGATTGGTACCTGAAACAGGAAAAGAATCTACTCATAGGCATCCCTGCTTTTGCCGAGTATGGTTATAAACAGTCTATCGAAAGCGGCATGGCTGTAAATAATACCGGTATAGACGTTTCTGTATCAGCCAATATCGTTCAAAACACCAGGTTTGGATGGACATCCTCCTTAAATCTAAATCATAATATCAATAAGCTTAAAGCTTTGCCAAGAGGCTTAAATCAAATCATTGTTGATGATAAGCTTTTAAAGGTGGGCAGCCCGATTGATCAGTATTGGTTACTGATCAATGATGGCATTTATAAATCGGAAAGCGAAATACCTGTTGTAAACGGGCAGCCGCTTAAGTACAATGGCATTGCCCTGCATGCCGGCGACCCAAGATGGCGCGATATCAATGGCGACAATGTAATTGACAATAACGATAAGGTATTAAAGGGGCATTCTTTACCCAAAATTTCGGGCGGATATGATAATAATTTCAGATATGGCAACTGGAACTTAAATATCAACCTGTATTTCAACCTGGGGCGCGACCTTATACACCAGGAAATGGCCAACCGGTTTGATTTTATTAACAGGGAAGGGAACAGCGATGTAAACTCTGTTAAAGAGATCACCTTTTGGGAAAAACGCGGCGACTACAGCAAATACCCACTGTATAATCCATGGAGCACCGTTATCCCCTATCGCGTTGATCAGGACCTTTTTCTTGAAAATGCCTCATTCCTGAAATTAAGAACAGTTTCTATCGGGTATGACCTAACCAAAGCCATGCGGTTAAAGAAAATCAAGCTAACCAGGTTCTATGTATATGCCACGGCAAATAATGTGTTCACCATAACACCTTACACCGGTCAGGATCCTGAATTGGTAAACTACGATGGCTATGATACGGGTTATGGCCTGCCCATACCAAGAACATATACCCTGGGTGTAAAAATGGAATTATGATATGAAAAACGATCACAAAAATCATGTTGTAAAAATGAAAAAGACATTATGTATTGTCCTGATCCTGTTTAGTGCAGCAATAACAAGCTGTAACAAAACACTGGATATTGATTCGACAAGGGTTGTGGGCGAAAAAAACATGTGGAACAAGCTTGAAGATGCACGGGCCGGCTTGCTGGGCGTATATGCGCTCACCCGCGCCGGATTATCAGACAACGACGGCCACTGGCTTTATGGCGATGTACGCACCGGCGAATTTATTAGCCCCAACCGGCAGGACCTCAAAGCAATTTCGAGCAATCAGCTCAACGCATCCTACCCAACTGTAGATGCCTTAAGCGACTGGACAAGATTTTACGCCATAGTTAATGCCGCAAATATTTTCCTTGAACGCATTGGCGACGTAAAAGCAGCCGATAAGCGCTATACAGAAAACTATATGATAGTTGATGTTGCACAGGTTCGCTTCCTGAGGGCCTTTACCTATTTCTATATGGTAAGGATTTGGGGAGATGTGCCCTTCATCGCGGCATCCCACGATGGCAAGTTTGAAAACCAGCCCCGCGAAAGTGGTAGCAAAATATTAGTTTGGGCCCAACAGGAAATGCTTAAGGCGGCAGCAGATCTGCCGTTTGTTTATAGCAACAACGATGTGCAGCAGCCTGGTAATTATTATAATGAAGATGCTACCCGCTGGGGCGGAGCTTTAGCTACAAAAAATTCGGCTTACGCAGTACTGGCTCATTTAGCGGCATGGCAGGGCAACTACACCGACGTAGCTACTTACGCCAAGTTTGTTGAAGATAACTATAGCAAAAGCGGCATCAATTTTCAAAGCACAGAAGATCTGACCAAATCAAACGGGTTCTTTTTCAATAAGAACACCAGCCAGATGTTTGGCTTTAACTCCGATTGGGGGCATGTTGACGGCGCGGTAGCCGGCCACATTGAAGAGCTAACCCTGGCCGAGCCTATACTAAATAAAAAAGTGCCGGATATCTATATGCCTAAGGATACCATTCTTAAAATATTCGATTTACCTAAAGACGAACGTTTTAGTATCGACACCCTTGGCCAGCCCCGTACCGAAAGATACTTCACCAATATCAATGGAAAGTACCCGATCTTCAGTAAGATAAAAGTGATACAGGGAGGTGTTTCTGACCCAACATTCCGATACTTCACCAGTGCGCTGATCTTTACAAGGATAGAAGATATTGTGTTACTCCGCGCCGAAGCACTGGCTGTTTTGGGTGATTTAAACGGTGCAGCAAACGAAGTATTTAATATAAGGACCCGCCGGGGGATAACAGACCTCACAATTGACGCCAGCCAGGATATTATTGATGAAATATTTAAGGAACGCCATCGCGAGCTTATGGGCGAGGGCCAACGCTGGTATGACCTGGTACGATACAATAAGATCAAGCAAAACAACCCGGCATTCATCAAGCTCATCAATTCGCAGGGAATATACTGGCCGGTATCGCGTAAGCTCATCGCACAGAACAACCTGTTAACTCAAAACCCATTTTGGAAATAAACTGACCATATATGAAAAAGTTAAAAAAATATATGAGTGCCTTAACACCGGTGTTGATTGCAGCCCTGTTGCAAGCCGCCTGTAAAAAGGATGGCGGCTTTCATGACGCTACAGGCACAAGCTCAAAATTTGCCGGCAATACCTATGAATATTTAAAAAGTAAGCCCGGTGTATATGATTCATTGTTGGCTGTGATAAACAGGATGGGCCTGCAGCAAACGCTCATGGATAGTAATGTTACCCTTTTTGCTGTTACCAACCCAAGTTTTCAGCTGGCAATTAATAACCTTAATACGCTGAGGAGGCAAAGCGACAAAGATCCGCTGTTTTTGGCAAAGGTTGATGGCGTACAACTGGATACTATGGTATCATATTACATTATCAGGGGTAAACGTACAACCGATTCCCTGCAGCTGCAGGATGGGCTCGATCTTTCCAGCGTACGTTTCGGATATCCTATGCATGGCAAAGTTTCCAAAATATCAGCTTCCGGACTTACCGGCGGCGGCCCCGATGTTATTGAATTTAGCAACACCAAACGCAGTAAGTTTATCAGAAACTGGGCAACCACTACAACCGGTTCTAACAATATCAGCACTAAAAATGGTGTTGTTCACGTGCTGAGCCCCGATCACATTTTCGGTTTTGATGAATTTGTATCGCGCTTAACCTTTGTTCCGCCACCACCAAACCTGATAACCCAGATAGGTGGTAAGCTTACTGTTTTAAGAGACAACAACGGCGGTCCGGATAATGGTGAAGGCTCTAAAAAGGTAATAGACGGCGACGACCATACCAAGTTCCTGGCCGAATTGCAGGGGCGGTTATGGATGCAGTTTGAACTAAACGAGCCTGCTGTATCAGGGGTTTACACCCTCACTTCGGCCAATGATGCCCCCGAACGTGACCCCAGGGCCTGGACCTATGAAGGCTCAAATGATGGCAAAACCTGGACTGAGTTAGATAGGAGGAGTAACTTCTTTTTTGAGGAAAGATACCAGACAAAAGTTTTCAGATGCCCCAATACAACAGCTTATAAATTTTACAGGGTAGATATTACCGAGCTGCGTGACGGAGGTCTTTTCCAACTGGCCGAATGGACTATCAATAAAGTGAAGTAAGCTATGGAAGATCAAAACATCAATGCAATAAAAAAACGAAAAGAGATGCAAACATTCATAAAAATGGGATCTATGGCTCTGCTGTTTGTTGCAGCCGCGCTCAGTAGCTGTAAAAAGATGTATGGAATCCCGGATGAAAAAGATTATCTGAGTTCTAATGTTAACTACAGCAATAAAGTTTTTGAACCGATTTTAGGGCGTACCAGCTTAATGGGAGGGTTTAACGGCGATAATTCAACCCAGCCGCTTAAGTTTGAGATCATCAATGCGCGCTTTGGTGATGGCAGGCCGGTAACCGATCTTTTTCAAAAGAGGCCGACCTACGTATGGACAGCCCCCTACAACGGGCTTGAGAAGAGCCTGGCCGAGATAGAAGCAAAACGAAAACTGGAAGAGCACTCTTTATTTGAAGTGCGCTCATCGGGCGAGTTTATTATGTGGGCTTCTTCCACCAATGAGCTCATCAAGCCGAGGCCTGCCGATAGCACCAATTTTGCCCAGGATACACGTTATTTTGATGTCAAGATAACCAATACAGGCGGTAGCACGGTAATTCGCGATTTACAGGTACGGCCATTCCGCGAACGCCCTTATGAGCCGTCTGACGATTTTAACATTTATTCTGGTTTGCCTGCACCACACCCTAAAACGCCTTACAACCCGGCCAGCCGTAATTATATCAGGCCATTTTTAAACGGGGTAATAGGTCAGGCAACCGATATTCCGCTTCAGAGTAACGACGATAAAAAGGATGTGGTGGTTTATATCCGTCCGTTTACCGGCGGCTCAGGCAATTCGCTAAGGTTTAAGTTTCTGAATAAAGATTCGGTAGAAATGAACCCAGCCTTACTTAACGAAACAGCCTGGGACAAAATAGTACATGGGTTTAACATGCAAAAAACCGCAACCTATGTGCAATACGATGTTGCCTATCCTATCCCGTTAGTGGAGGTCTCAACTGTTTATGCACCCGGAGGAACCAGAGACCACGCCGAATTTAAATATTCACGAATTGGTTTCGGGGGCACCCGGGCAGTGGCAAGTTTCGGGATAGATTTCGCCATATACAAAAAAGGTGATTGGGAGATAGTATTCCACTTTTTGAAGGACAATCCAAAGTTTGAAGACGAATAACCGAATTAAAACTTATCACGATGAGAAAACACATACTATTTTATATAGTGCTTGCTGTTTGCATGATCTTCTCCTGCATTGAAGTTGATGCACAAGCACAAAATATAACGGTTACCGGTACGGTGGTTGAAAAAGCAACCAATAAAATACTACCCGGTGTAAATATTTATATGGGCAGTAAGGGCCTTATACAAACCGATTATAAAGGAAAGTTTACTGTTAATGTACCGGCAAACGCCACACTTACCTTTACGTTTGTAGGCTTTGTTACTGAGAAAGTTAAACTTGAGCCCGGCCAAAAAAACATAACAGTTACAATGACCGAAGACAAGAAAGGTCTTAACGAAGTGGTTATTGTAGCCTATCAAAACAGGAACAAAGAATCCACCCCAGGTGCTTCTGTTACTATTACAGCCAAGGATATCCAGGACGTACCAACATCAAATGTTGAAAGTTTGCTGCAGGGTAAGGTAGCAGGTTTAAATGTTCAGAACAATACGGGCGCTCCGGGTTTCAGGGGGTCGGTTCAGGTACGTGGTTTATCAACCCTGAGCGTATCCGGCAGCGGCAGCGAATCATTTTTACAACCTACATCTCCCCTGTATATTATTGATGGGGTACCGTTGGATGCAGACAAGGCGGCTGAGTTTGGTTTTCAAACACAGGGGCCGGGTGTTAGTCCGCTATCATTGATACCGGTAGAAGATATCCAGAGCATACAGGTAATGAAAGATGCACAGGCCACTTCCATGTATGGATCAAGAGGTGCTTATGGCGTAATCATCATCACCACCAAGCGGGGGAACTCTAAAGTACCAAGGGTGAGATATACCGGTAACTTCTTCGTTAATGCTACGCCGCAACTGCGTGCAACGCTGGGAGGTAATTCCGAACGCCAGGCAAAAATCCAGCAAATATTATCTAATGCTACCATTATTGATGAGTTAAGGAGATTAGGGCAAACCGGCTTCCTGGCCGATAGCTTAAATGCGTATTGGAATAACTCAACCAACTGGCAATCCATTTTTTATGGCACAACACACAACCAAAGCCATAACGTAGCCTTAGACGGCGGTAACGACCGCTTCAACTATAAAGCGAACATGGGATACTATTCGGAAAAAGGTGTGATCAAAAACACCGGGTTCGACAGGTATAACCTGAATATGAACATGGAATTTAAACCGAATGATAAATTCAGGTTCTTTGGTTCATTATTCGGTTCGTTGGGCAGCCAGGCTAAGGGCAACGGTGTAGGTTTGCTGCAGCAAGGCGTAGCCACAAATGGGCAGGCTTCTACCTTATTGCCTCCGCCATCCTTTTATCTGTCACCTGATGGTGTTACATCAGCTCTGCAAACTCAAAACAGCAACAGTACAAGAAATATCCGTACCAATGTTGACGGTCGTTACGAGTTTATCCCGGGATTGGCGCTATCCTCAAGCATCAGCTATGATTACACATCAGATGCCGAGTCAACATTTACGCCTGCCGCTGCAAATGCCCAGTTTGCCCAGATGTATGACTATGAGGGACGTAGCTTCACATTATATAACCGTAATGCGCTTACTTATGCCAAAACGTTCGGTTCGGATCACACCATATTCGTTAATACTTTTAATGAAATATATAAACAAGGTGGGCAAAGCGGTATCATCAGGCAAAGCCGTATACCTAATGATCAATTGCAGGGGCCTGTAGGGTCCGACTCTTATAACTCAAGAGGCGGGGGTGTATTGTCAAACTACAAAAATGCCACTATCGCCTCATTTGCGGGCTCTTTTAACTACGATTATAAAAAGAAGTACGTACTGGAGCTATCTTACCGTTTAGATGGTACATCATCAAACGGCTTAGAGAACCCGTATTCTAAAAACCCTGCAGCAGGCTTCAGATGGAATTACTACAAGGAAAACTGGTTTAAAGATTGGGACTGGCTCACATCAGGCGGTTTAAGGTTAACCTGGGGACAAAACATTGTACCAACCGGCAGCTTGCAAAGTATTTACGGCTTGTATAACCTGAATGGCAATTTCAACAACAATCCAACCATCGGTATTAACTATGAATTTGTACCCAACCCTTCATTAAAGCCTACTACTACCACGCAATACAACCTTGGCTTTGACATGACGCTTTTGCAGGGTAAAGTTGACCTAACCTTTGATACCTATTACAAAAAGGTTGATAATTTATTATTTGACAGGTTTTTGCCTAACAGTACAGGGTTCCAGAAAAAATCAAGTAATGACGTATCCATTGCCGATTATGGATATGAGCTGATGGTAACGGTAAGGCCGATAACAGGCAAGGATTTTAACTGGACGGTGTCTTTCAATGGTGCTATTAACCGCGATTATCTGCTGAGGTTACCTTCCGAATACAACGGACAGTACATCAAGTTTGATTATAACAACTACCAGCACATCGTTTTCAGGGTGGGTAAAAATACTTTGTCAAACTACCTGCTGGTTAACCAGGGTGTTTATTCAAACGATGCCGATGTACCGGTAGACCCAGTAACCGGTAAAAAATATCAAACCAGCGGGCTCGCTTTCAAAGGCGGCGACCCAAGGTTTAAAGACGTTAACGGCGATTACATCCTTGATGACCGCGATTATGAAATAACCGGTAACTCACAACCTTTAATTACAGGTGGTGTATCAACAAACATCAATTATAAAAATTTTGGATTAAATGTATACGCCACTTATACAGCTAAGAGAACAATTTTAAATAACGCGCTGTCAGACCGCTTATCGATCATGAAGGACCCTTATGCCCTGCTGGCTGCGGTTCCGCTGGATGACCTGGATATATGGCGAAAACCGGGCGATCAATCCAAGTATCCTAACCCCTATTCATTCTCGAGGTTTAACCAGATCAGGCCGCTCCGTTCTGATCAAAGTTTGTGGCAGGAAGAAGGATCATACCTGAAGATCAACACGGTTACGCTTTCCTACATGTTTGACAAGAAGTTTGTGAGGCGCTTTGGGTTCAATAACGTAAGGGTTTATTTCTCAACCAATAACCTGATCACATTTTCAGGATATAATGGCCCCAACCCTGAAAACGTAACGTCGCTGGGCAGGGATATATCAAGCGGATACCCGGTACCGCGCACTTATAATTTAGGCTTAAATATCGAACTCAATACAAGTAAATAAAACTCAAGATCATGAAAAAAAGTGTTATATGCATTTTAGCAGCGGCAGCAAGCTTGTGTTTACCATCCTGTAAAAAGTTTCTGAACGTACAACCCATTGATAAATTAACAGGGAATAACTTTTACCAGTCAAAAGATGATGTGGTGGCCAATATTTATGATATGTCAAGAACATTTTTTGGCAAGGTCAACGAAACGCATTTCATCGGCGCTACAGGCGAATATCGATCAGGCGAGGTTTTATCTGAGCCTCAATCAGATAATGGGCCTGCGCGCGCATTTGTGGAAGTGTTAGGCAGGAATGACCTGCTTGGGCTTATCAATGGCAACCCACCCTGGAATTTTTACAACTTCTATCGCATTACAGATTGGACCGGCTATTACCAGGTGATTCAAAGTGCTAATATCCTCATTTCGAAACTGGAAGCAGGCGTGCCGGGGGTAAACGAAACTGAGAAGAAGCAATTTGAAGGCGAAGCCGCTTTTATACGCGGGCTTGCATACTTCTATATGGTAAGGCTTTACGGTGATGTGCCTTATTATACTGATGCCTATCACTCAACCGCTTTACCTCGCGAAAACATGGTATCTGTTTTAAATAAAAGTATTGCCGATCTTAAAACATACAAGGATGGATTACCCTGGACTTATGCAGATCCTGCTTTAAAAGGGGTAAGGGCAAGCAGGGGCAGCGTTATTGCGCTTATCATGAACATGAATATGTGGAACGCCGGCTTTGACAAACCTAATGCAACCAAGTACTACCAGGAAACCGCAGATCTTGGGCAGGAATTGATTAAGAGCAATGCTTACAGGCTACTGCCCATAACCGAGTGGGCTACCGTTATCAAAGGACGATCAGATGAGAGCCTTTTTGAATTTTACCGCAGTATCAACTACGGCGACCAGAACACCAATCTTGCTCCAATTGGCGATATGTTTCTGCACTATCCTTATAAAAGACCTGAATATACACACCGTATAAGCTTTGCCTATTTCAGAGCTGAATATATGCAAAAACTATATCCGGGCACTGCTGATAAGCGCGCTACCATATGGTTTAACTCCGATATATATGCAGATAACGGAAAATTCATGATGCTCAAATTTGCTCAAAACTCTTTTGCAACAGGCGAAGAGGATGCCAATCCCGACAACACCTTTATGATATTCAGGTATGCAGGTGAAATGCTGCTATGTGCAGAAGCGCTGGCCGAACTGGGTCAGGATGATCAGGCTATAGCCCTGGTGAATAAAGTGAGGGACAGGGCCGAAGCTTCGCGCTATACCGGCGGAGGCGGTCAGGATCTGAAGGATTTCATTTTCCTGGAAAGATCAAGGGAACTGATGGGCGAAGGACACCATTACTTTGATCTGGTACGCACCCGGAGGATCATGAACAGTGAGTGGTCATATAATGTGTTGACTTTGGACAAATTTAACCGTGGCGCCTGGACCTGGCCAATCAACAGCAGCGCACTGGCTAACAACCCTTTTATGTCATTAAACATGTACTGGGTTAACGGAGGCAATTAATTCCTAAAAAGTAATGATAAGAAATATGAAAAATATAATTATTGTTTTAGCCGGTTTTTTACTGGTGCTTACCGGCTGTAAACGCGATGAGTATTATAAAGACGGAGGTAAAGCTCAGGCCGATTATCCTGCTGATATGCTTCAATACCTGCAAGATAAAGCAGTACCGTTTGATACCATTGCCCAAATCGTAAAACTGGCTGGGATGGAAGAAACATTCCGCAAAAGTGATTTTACCTTTTTTGCACCGGATGATGATGTGATTAAAAGAACCATAGGCAACAACAAAACCAGCGGATCTTTAAACTATTTTTTGTTTTATTCTGGTCGTGATACCGTGAAAAAGTTATCGGATATCGACTCGGCCATATGGCGAAAATACCTGCAACGGTATATGTTCAAGGGCATTAACCACCTTAAAGATTATCCGCAAATAGATTTTAACCTGCAAAATCAGTATCCGGGAGCCCTTTATTATGCTTACAGTGGAGATGTGGAGAACATTGGGGTGATATATGGCGATGCCAATAATATCAAATATATAGGTCCGCGCACACTGGTAATCAGTTATATCTATGACATTAACAATGCGCAGAACGCGGTTTTTCGAAATAATGTCTCTTCATCAGATGTCAAACCAAAGAATGGCATAGTGCATACCCTTCAGTATAACGAGGCTTACTTCGGATTTAACCGGGACGACTTTTATGAGGAAATATACTTCGCAGGCCTTCACCATTCTGAGTAAAACATTATTAACAATATTATTTCAATGATAATAAATTGAATATGAGAAGACTTAACTATATCATCATGTTTATCCTGCTGATGCTCACAATGGAGGCATGCAAAAAGGATAAAACAATTTATTCCGATCCCTATGGGGACGGAAAGCCACCATTAGGCGTAACTCTCAGCCCCGACGCAATACCTGCACCGGCAAACGGGGCAGTGGGTACCGAGGTAACGTTCAAGGCTACCGGTCTTGTCCCTTATAAAGACAAAATAAAGTTCATGTTCAACGGCGAACCTGGTCAGGTTATCGAAGTAACGGAATCAACAATTAAAGTGAAAGTACCTCCCTTTGGCAGCACAGGTATTACGTCAATCGCTATCGATGATCAGTTAGTGCTCGGGCCGCTATTTAAGGTGTCGGGGTTAATCAATATCGATCCTTCATTCAGGGCTACAGCCGGAGCAAACAATACAGTAAACCAGGTTTACCCACTTGCTGATGGACGGAACCTTGTACTGGGCTGGTTCACCAATTATGATAATAAAGGGATCATCACGCCCCTCAACCGGATTGTAAGAACATCGGCTGATGGTGAATTTGACCGCACTTTCCGCACAGGTAAAGCAGCAAACGGATCATTATCAAGGGTGATAGAACTTGGCGGAAAATACGTTATCGCGGGCGGCTTCAGCGGGTACAATCAGCGTACAGAAAACATCAGCAATATTACCACTTTAAATGTTGATGGCAGTATTGATACTATTGGTGTCAAAACCTACCGGCGCCCATCACAAACTGATACAACCAAATACTTTCCGAAGTTTAATGGCGGCACTAATGACTATATATCTAAAATATACAAGCATCAGAACAAGATACTGGCAACAGGAAATTTCAGATACTATGTACGCAGGGTTTATACCGAACATAATCATGACTTTAGTCGCGACACGGTGATTCTTGATAGTACAGAGATAAGGCAGGTGGCCCGCTTTAACCTGGATGGCACACTTGACAAAGCCTATCGCTTTAACATAGCAACTAATAAAGGTCAGCCTTCGGCAAACGGCCCTGTTGATTCGTACATGCATACCGATGCTGATCAGCTGGAGAAACTGGTGCTGTTTGGAAGCTTTACTACGTTTGATTCCAAAGCCGCAGGTCGTTTGGTTCGCTTAAGCGCCGACGGAACTATTGACGACTCATTTAAAACCGGTACGGGTACCGATAACAGTATCTCTTCCTTAACATACAACCCTGTTACCAAAAAATATTTGATAACAGGCATATTCAGAACGTACGATGGCAAATCGGCTATTAGCATGGCGCTGGTTAACCTTGATGGTTCTCTTGATCAAACCTTCGTAGCCAAAACATTTGAAGGAGGCTACCCCGGTTTTGCCCGCCAGCTCAATGATGGGTTGATAGTGGTTAGCGGCAGCTTTAAAAAATATGATAATGTTACTCGTAACGGTTTTATGGTTCTAAATACCAAAGGCGAGCTTGCCGGTAGCTATAATACCACCGGCCCATTTATAGGTAGCTTGTCTGACATCATTGAAACCAAATCGACTGATGGTAAACGGGCATTATTGCTCATCGGTAGCATTTATCGCTTTGATAACACCCCGGTTAACAATATCATACGTGTAACCATTGAATAACTTAAGAGAACTTATAATCCATAAAGAGATGCAGAACAGGAAAAAATATAAACAAATCATTTTTTCAATTATTTGTGCATTGGCTGTCGCAACAGTATCATGTAATAAGGATTTTGTGCGCACGCTGCCCGATAAAAACTATACAGATACGGCCAAAGCAACATCCGGCGAACGTAAGGTTTTATACCTGATTGTTGACGGGGCCAGAGGCTCATCAGTAAATAGTGCCAATGTGCCTAATATTAAAGCATTACTGCCCAGTTCAATTTACAGTTGGGTTGCCTTGAGCGATCCGGATTCGACCCGCGATGTAAGCAACTGGGCCAATATGCTCACTGGTGTAAAGAAAGAAAAACACAAGATCTTGTCGGATGATTTTACCGGAAACAACCTGGCAACTTACCCGGTTTTTTTTGAAAGGATAAAAGAAGAAAAGCCAAACGCTAAAATCGTTTCGTTTGCTTCGTCTGCTATTTTCAAAAACAAGTTAACGCAGGGTACTGCTGTGAGCGAGTTATACGATACCGATGAGCAAATCAAAACAGCTGTAGTTAATGACCTGAATACCGACACCGCCCAACTGATAGTTGGCCATTTTAATGACATCAGAGAAGCCGGGGCCAAATATGGCTTTGATAATTCATCGTCGCAGTATAAAGCCTCCATTGAAAAATTTGACGGTTATGTAGGCGAGATTGTTAGCGCCCTGAAAAAACGGAAAAACTACGTTAATGAAGATTGGCTGGTAGTGATAGCATCAAGCGGTGGTGGTAAATTTAATATCCCGGCTAACGAAAATGATAATACCGTTTTCAGCAATACTGCCGCCAATACGTTCACCATTTATTACAATCCAAAATATAAACAAAGGGTAATAGGTAAACCATTTACAGGCAACAGGTATTTAGGCCGTACAGTGCGTTTGAAAGATACAGGCATAAGGGCCGAAATTGATACCGCTGATATTTTCAACATCGATGACACTACCAAGTTCACCATTGAGCTAAAGGTTAAAAAAAATGAGGATAAATTCTTCTGGCCAAGTATTTTGGGTAAAAGGGCACAATGGTCGTCAGGACATCCGGGCGTTGGCTGGGTAATTTACCTGGAAGATGCTTACTGGTATTTTGAATATCGCGGTACAAAGGATGGTGATTACCACCAATGCCGTGGTGCCGACCTACAGAAAGGCAGATGGGAAAATCTTTCTGTTAAATGCGAAATACGTGCAGGCAAGCGATATATCAGAACCTACACCAACGGAGTTTTTGATAATGAATTGGAAATAACCGCCTCGGGTAGTCTCGCCAACAACAGCCCGCTTAAACTGGGTTATTTAAACGGAACCGGGCATGGTACACCTGATGTGTATGTAACTGATATCAGATTTTTTAAGGTTGACGTGCCGGATGCAGTGATCGGAAATTATGCTTGCGAAACATCTATAAGTGAAGGTCACCCCTATTATACTTTCCTGGCAGCTTACTGGCCAGGCACAGATGGGCAGGGCGATAAAATAAGGGATATAGGCCCTCAGGCCCGTGACTTTCAATTAAAAGGAAATTACCAGTGGGAAGATTTTAACGATCTGATATGTCCGCCGCCGGCCGGTGCGCTGGCTCAGTTTGTTCCGCAAACGGCAGATATTCCTGCACAAATAATAAACTGGTTCAGAATACCGAACCGGCAGGCCTGGGGGCTTGACGGACGCGTTTGGCTTGATCAGTAAAAGTTAACCATTACCAACTAAATTATTTGATGATGAAAAAATATAAATATGTTTTGTTTATCGGATTAATTGTTCTGATAGCGGGAGCCTGCAGGCAAAATGATCTTGATGAGCTGAAACCAATTCAAAACACCGATAGGAACGTTTCCGGTGCAGGAGCCAATACGGGTGATGCAACTGCCGGTAACGAAATAGTTAAAGTGCCATTTAAAATATCTTTATCCGGCCCTGCAACTAAAGCATTTCAGGTGGGTATAACGTTTAACAATGATACCGTAACCCAATTAATTGCAAATGGTACCCTTAAAAACACAGTAATACTGCCTGCAGGAGCAATTGATTACCCCAGTGTAATCAACGTATCATTTGGCGCAGATACCGCAACATCGGTTGCCAGCGTCAGGTTATCAGCCATAGAAGCCAATTATGGTAAAAATGTGGCCTTTGCCTTTAAACTCACTGATCCGGGCAAAGGCAACCAGATCAAAGGATCGCAATCAAACATCCTGGTGGTGCTTGATACCAAAAAGCTGGTTAAGGAAAGCGATATTCATTACGTATCGCTTTTAAATGGCGGCGGCATTATGAATGTTGATTATCAAAAAAACTATACAACAACGCCGGCAGGTATCACCATTCCATTAACCATAAACCTGGCAGGCGTACCTGCCGGTGCATTTAATGTTAATGTGAAACTGAATATGGACACGATTGCCACTTTGGTAAGTAAAAAAGTGTTGCCTGATAATACTATTGCGCTTAACCCCGATCAATTTTCTATTGACACCCTGATCAGGGTAAACTCTAATGCCAGTACCGCGATGATACGTCTATCAATTGGCTGGCCGGTTTTTGACGCCAACATTGCTGCCAATAAACGTTTTGGCTTTGTGGTGAGTTTGGCTAATCCGTCAAAACACATCCTGCATCCAACAAACAGCAAACTGATTGTGTTGGTACAACCAGAGGTTAACCTTGATAATAACTCATATATAACCGGCAATGGAACTGGTTTAAAAGCAGAATATTTCTCCAATAATCAGCTGCTCGATTTTGACGGCAGAAAGCCCGACCTTGTACAAATAGAACCCACTATTGATTGGCCTAATGATGGGGTTTGGCAAGCTGCGATACCAAGCATAAGTCATGATAATTTCTCCACCAGGTGGACCGGCGAATTTCTTGCACCCGTTAGGGGTGAATACGTGTTCTGGCAGAATGAATGGGACGACGGATCAAGATTATACATAGATGGCAAGGCCATTATTAATGATTTCACAACCGAATGGGATAAGGACAGCCGTACAGCCAAAATATTCCTGGAACGTGGCAAACGTTATAAAATAGAAGCCGATCACCGTGAAAACGTGGGCGGCCAGCGTGCCCGTTTAACTTTTGAAGTTCCATCGGCCGGCATCAATGGCAGAAGAATAATACCACAAAGCCAATTATTCCCCGCCCCTTAAGCCTGTTATGCTAATTGATCAATGAAAATTAAGGACATGAAAAAAACATTGTACATTATATCGGTATTTTCAACAGTAGCCATGTTGTTTGCCGGATGTAAAAAAGATAAACCGGCCCCTCAGCCCGAACCGGATGAGCCCAAACCCCTTGCAGGTTTCACAGTAGCACGAACAGATAGTGTTGATTTTTTAAGCTATCAGTTCACCAGTACATCCACCAATTACAAAGATATCCTTTGGCAGTTTGGCGACGATAGCACATCGGCCGAAAAAGCACCTAAGCACAGGTATGCTTTTGATGGCTTGTATCACGTAACATTAACAGCCAGAAATTCACAGGGATATTCGGCTGCCCGAGAAATAATATTGAACGTTGCCGATCCTAACTTTGACCGCACCAAGGTTGGTGAAAGCTACTTTGCTACTATAGGAGGCACGCTCACCGTATCACGCGACAACGGCGGAGGCCCAAATGCAGGCGAGGGATCACTAAAGGTGGTTGACGGCGATCCGAACACCAAATTTTTGCAATCGGGGTTCTCCGGCGATCTGGTGATGAAATATGAACTTAAAACCCCCGCGGTTGCAGGAGCTTATACCATGACATCGGCAAATGACTCCCCCGATCGTGATCCTAAAGGATGGATACTTCAAGGCTCTGAAGATGGCATACGCTGGATAAACCTGCACAGCAAAAACAACGAAGTTTTTGCCAACCGCTTTCAGCGGATCCTGTACCACTTTAATAATAATGTGGCTTACAAGTTTTACAGGCTAAGCATCAAGGTTAATAATGGCAGCCGTGATTTCCAGATGGCTGAATGGACAGTTAATAAAAAACAACCGTAAAGACTGTTTGAATAACAAAAGTTGTATTGCATATTCCGATAAACAAAAAGCCGATTTTTCAGTCGGCTTTTTGTTTATCGGAATATTTTTCATTTAAGTTGATCAAAATTCTAAAGGGTGTGTAAGCAAATTGCTTTGGTCTATTCCCCCCTATTTAAATTCCACATCTTTAAACTTTTCACCACAGCTGCACCTTCCGAAAATAAGGCCAAACCAGTAGCATCTTTATCAGGATAGATCATGGTCGAGATCACTTTTTCACCGTCGTTGCCAAACACTTCCAATGATGACCTGTCAAGCAATACCTTCACTTTAACAATACCATTTATTGCTTTCATGGGAGCCGTTTGTATCAAATTTTCCGGCGACTTATTGTCTTTTTCTGAGCCCGTGCAATCAACAAAAAGCAATTGCTTTTCTGCATCATAGCCTAATGTTACTTTTTTATCCGTCCCGGCTTTTCCGACAACGTTAAAGCCTGCCTTCCTGGCATTCCTGATATCAAACTCAGCATCAATCCAATAAGCGTTTCCATTACCCGGTAATTTTAACCCGGCACCGTTTATATCGATGTTCGTTTTCTCAATAACTTTTCCCGTAGCATACTTATGCAGCGCCCTGGTTACGAAAACAGAAGGCAATTGATTAAGAACCAGCCCATCACCGGTGGTTTTTAGTGAAAGATCATGCGGAATAGACATTTGCCCTTTCCATGGGTAGGTTTCCTGGCGGCCATTTTGCAGCCACCCTAAAAGTATCTTTTTATTTTCCGGGGCATCCCGCCAGGCTATCGCAGCATAAAAAGCATCGCCATAGTCAACTTTTAATACCTTATTGGTTTCGTTAACACTTTTGAAAGTTATACCATCAAAATCGCCAACAAAGTATTGAATCAGCGGACCGTGTTCGCCTCCCGAGGAAACAAAAAGTACCCATTTGATATTGTCGGGATTGCCGTCAACCACAAGGGGCAACAATGAAGGGCATTCCCAGCCATTTTTTGTAAAGCCTGCCGGCCCAAAGTCGCTCAGCTTGTTCCAGTCCTTTAAGTTCTTTGAACCGTAAAACCGCACCATATGATCGTCAACCATGGATACTGTCATGATCCATTGCTGCGTTGGCTGATACCAGAAAACGTTGGGATCGCGAAAGTCATGCATATTAAGATCAATAACCGGGTTGTGCGAATATTGCTTATAGCTTAAACCACCATCGTTACTATAGGCAATAAACTGTGATTCTTTTTTCTGCTTAGGCTGATCGGCCGTAAAAATGGCCACCAGCGGCGGTTTGCCATTGATACCGAACCCGCTGGTATTGCTTTTATCCAATACCACCGAGCCCGAATAGATCCAGGTAGTGGTATCTTTTGTAATAACCTCAGGAATGGCAACAGGAAGATGTTTCCAGGCTATAAGGTCTTTACTCGTGGCATGCCCCCAGCTCATGTGCCCCCATTTATTTTCAAATGGATTATGCTGATAATATAAATTGAATTCTCCGTTTAAAAACACCAGTCCGTTTGGGTCGTTAGTCCAGTTTGCCGGTGGCGTAAAATGATAGGCAGGCCGCCAATGCGGAGTCGGTACAGCCTTTTCCTGGGCAAATACGTTGCCGGCAAGCGAAATTAAGCCAAGGCTTAATAGTTTAATCTTATTCATATGTTACAGGTATAATCTTTAGGTTTATGTTAGCTCCAATGTGTAAGAGCAAAATTTGGTTAATCCAATTCTGCCATTAAAGGCAAATCAAACGCAAAATAGCTAAATCGTTCTCAAAGCTAAAAATGCGGGTTTTAAACAATAAAAAAAACAGTTTTGATTAAAACTTTTGCTGTTGTGTATCACCAACTATGCAGAAGACCGTTGTCCTTTCAATCATCTGTTATGGTACAAACGCCTTGTCAACAAATCCGTCAGCATAATTTATGATTATAAAAAGGTATTGCTTTTGCTGATTATCTTATCAGACTTTTATACCTATGTGCAAAAAGATACCACGCCTAACTATACCTGCTATTGAAAAAATAATTATTTATTTTTTCAATATATTAATATATTAATTTTCAATAAATTAACACAATAAACACCTAAGCCCAATTTTATGAAAAATATCGCATTAGCTATGTCTGGCGGAGGGTACCGGGCAGCGGCATTTTCTCTTGGTGCTTTATCATATCTGAACAATACCGGATATGATGACCGCACGCTATTACAAAACGTAACATTCATGAGCTCAACATCGGGCGGCAGTATTACCAATATTGCCTATAGCGCAGGATTATGCCAGGGGGACTCTTTTTCAACGATCTATCTCCGGTTGTTAAATGCTATCGACGGCGAAAAAGCAATTAAAAGGGCCTTTGAGATTCTTAATCATGACGCAGCCTGGCAAACCCGACCAGATAAAAGTCGCAATTTGATCAACGCCTTTTCCATGGCTTATGATGAATTACTGTACCCCAATCAATATTTTAAGCTGTATACTGATCGCCTTGGCGGAACCCATCTTGAAGAGATCTGCGTAAATTCTACCGAATTTGCCAACGGGTTAAGTTTCCGCTTTCAATCCCAGCACCCTACACTTAATAATGGGAAGATTGGCAACGGCTACATTTATTTCAGTGATCTGGATGCGGCCTGGCGTTTAAAACTATCGGATATCCTGGCAAGTTCCTCTTGTTTTCCCGGCGGTTTTGAGCCGCTGATCTTTCCGGAAGATTTTACCCATGCCGGCCTCAAACCGAAAGAGCTGAATGAAGCAATAAATTTCAAGAACAATCCTTTTACTACCGATGAAAAACCAGACGATATTTTTGAGGATGAAGAATTCAAAGACAACCCCAAACGTTTTGGGCTGATGGATGGCGGTATTGCTGATAATCAGGCTATCGACAGCATCCTGCTTGCCAGCCAGCGCCGTAAAGAAAAGGCCCGCCCTCCGTTTGATCTGTTGCTGATCACCGATGTAACGAGCTACTTGATTGACAGCTATACCCTCCCACTGGAAAAAAAGAGCCTCCCCGGTAAAGCTACAATTAATGGCATCACCTGGTCGCTGTTTATCCTGGGCCTCCTGTTTCCTATAATGATCCTGGCGTCCCTCTTTACAGGCTGGCAGCAGTGGATGTACCTACTTTTTATTCCATCGTTACTGGCACTGGTAAGCTGGCTTGCTATTCAGGTCAAACTTCTGCTAACGCGCATCAGCGCCAATCGCGAACGATCAACCTGGAGCCTGATGCTGCTAAGTTATGCGGGATACTTTTTAAAACTTCGCCTGAGTGCCCTTATCCAGATGCTTACCGCCCGCTTAAAATCGGTGTTGATGATCACTTCCGATATTTACCTCAAACAGATCAGGGCGCATTATTACAGTCAGCTTTATGCCGATCCGGCCACACATTACCTGGTTGTAAGCAATGCCATTTATGACCTGAGCCAGGTTAAGCAAAAAGCCGCAACCGGAATACCTGTTGTACAACAGAAAACAGCCAATCCGGATGATGAGGCAGGCGAACTGCAGCTTGATAAAGTAGCACCACCTTCGGCTTCGCTGGTCGGTATTGCAGAAAAAGCCCGGGTGATGGCCACTACCTTATGGTTCGATAAATATCAACGGAAAGACAACAGCAAAGCTGCCGTTGTGGCAACCGGTCAGTTTACAACCTGTTATAATTTATTGAAACACCTTTATGCAAAACAACAGCGGGTGAAATTGCAAGACGCAAACCAGCCGGCCACCCAACCCGCAGAAACATGGACAACTGCCGATGCTCAACTTAAAACAACCATGGAAACCGACTGGAAGAGGTTTAATGAAGATCCTTTTTGGCTTTATAACCAGGAAGGCATTTCCGATCCGGGATTCAGCCCATTAATGGCGATAGCCGAAAAACAACGCTTCAAAGTGGTCAATAAATAGTTACGGTCATACCTCCTCCCGGGCTACAGTGTACCCACATCTTTTAATTATTATGATGAATTAAAAGAAGATGTAATTTCGACGAACCCGTTGGGGAATGGGCGGATGTGGAGAGAAGAAATCTTATACATCCAGCTCTAAACTATGTGAAGCCACTTTACAGGGCGTATAAGATTTCTCTTTCACGCCACCACTCAGCCCGCCCCTGCTCTATAGAAATGACATTTTTACTTAAAACTTATGGGTACACGGTAGCCTTCCGGCATTTTTTCCCCGGTGGCCAAATGAAACGAACCAAACATTTTATTATTTGCCTTTAAGCAGCCGGTAAGCTTAAATAGAATGTTGTGCCTGTACCCATGATTGTTTCAAACCATATTTTGCCATTGGCATTTTCGATAGAGTTTTTGATGAATGCCAAACCCAAACCCGTTCCGGAACTTTTGGTGGTAAAGTTTGGTTCAAAGATCTTTTCGCGCATTTCCTCAGGAATCCCGTTACCGTTGTCCTTGATGGTAAGCAGGATATTTTTGCTGGTTACCAGAAAATTAATATCTATGATACATTTCCTATCGGGAGGGGTAGCTTCGATAGCATTTTTTAACAGGTTATTAAAACAGCGTAACAACTGATCGCGGTCGGCATTGATATTAAAGATGCTTTCGGGTTGTTGATAAGCAATTTGTACGTTATCCATTTGTTTAAAAATGGTGACTGCCTGGTTCAGCATATCAAAAATATTAATCTGCTCAATACGTGTATCGGGCATTTTGGCAAATGCCGAAAACTCCGAAGCTATTGACGACAGGCTCTCAATTTGCTCAACAAATGACTTGCTGAAACGTTCAAACTTTTGATCAAACTTAGGGTCTTTATCCTTCCATGATTTATCAAGCAGTTGCAAGCCCAGCTTTAAAGGTGTTAGCGGATTCTTGATTTCATGAGCAACCTGCTTGGCCATTTCGCGCCAGGCGCTTTCACGTTCAGATTGAGCGAGGCGCTGGGCACTGTTCTCCAACGCTGATATCATTTTATTATACTCTTTAACCAATGCCCCGATCTCATCATCGCGCGACCATTTGATATGCTCGTTCTTTTTACCGTAGATGGTTTTGCTGAGACTTTGTTGTATAAAGTTTAATGGTGCGGTTATTTGCCGTGCTATAATTATTGCAAACAATCCTATAGCTATAAAAACAATAGCGTAAACGTTTATCATTACGTTAAGCAACGAACTTATGCGCTCACGGTAGTCTGTTTCATTACTGAAGTATGGTAGCTGAATATATGCTACAGTTTTGTTTGAGGATGTAAGGGTTATTGGGGCGTACGCCGCTTTATAACTCAGATCTCCTATTTTTTCATCGTTTACAAACTCTGTTTTTTGCAATTTGCTTAAAAAGATGAAGGCACGGGCGTTCATCCGTTTAGCTACCAGGCCGTTTTCATAAATTTTGGGCTGCGTGGTTAGCAGAGGAACGCCATTAGTATCAAACACCGTAAGGTCGGTTGCGTAAGTATTAGCAAGCTCGTTAAAATGAACCTGGCTCTCTTCATTAATGTGCTCAACGTATTGGGTAAAAAGACCGTTTTCGAATGCCGATGCTATCCGGGTTATCTTATCCCTGATCATTTTTTCCTGCTGGGTATGGTACTGATTGCTGATGGATAAAAACGTAATAAAGCCAACAAGCACCAGGGTAACCACCACAGCCAATATCATCGAAATTTGGATACGGGTTTTGTATAATACCTTATCAAAATTTATCCTGAAGTTTATTTTCAACCCGTCTTCGGCAATGTTAAAGATTTTGATGCGAGCCCATGACCATTTTAAAGTGATGATGACAGCGCTGAAAATCAGTATTACTACTAAAAAGAAGGTTAACGAAGTAACTGCATAATAAAGTGAGTTTTCCTCCCGGCTAACAACAATCAGGTTCCTTTCGCTGGGCTTATATACCAGGTGGTTGTATGTTGTAAAGCTTTCGTACCAGGCGGTGCTGTGGTTTTTGGTGGTCTTTTCAGTGTATTTTTTCAGCTCTCCTTTAAATTCACTGTTATCAAGTGAATAAACATATGTTCCACGCTGGCTCAACAGTTTATTATCGCTATAAAACGCGTAGGAGTAATCTTTAAAATCATTTTCGGGGCTTATGTTACCATCAATAAGCAGTTCGGGAAAAGTACCGGATATTTGAAGCGGCTTTGATTTAAGCTCAATTACAATGGTACCTAATTGCTTATTACTGGTATTTACCGGCAATATGGCAAAGTAATTCTGATACCCAAACGATTCATTCTCACGGTAAAAATAGTCGGACACCTTAAACGAACTATACAGCACAAGGTCCTTAAACACACTCAGCGAATAATTTTTATCGGCCGATGTAGGTTCTTCATTAGCATCAAATTCATGAACCTTAAACTCGTACTTTGACAGGTATCCATCAAAATAAAGTTTTTGAAAGCGGGTTTTAAGGTAATCGCCATTGTGCAGGCCGTTTGTAAAATAGCGTACAATGGCAGTATCTGTTATAATCTGATTTTCTACCTTCTTAAAAATATAATCAGCTGTAGCATCATCCGGGATCTCCAGCTTTTGTATCAGCGCTTTTCGGGTTTCATGCTCCTTCAGATCTTCAAAATGATTAAGCTTAATTGCCGCTATCAGGGCGCAAACGAACACAATGCCTAAAAAAGAAGTAGCAAAAAGCTGCTCTTTATGGTATATAAAGTTATAGGCCCTTACCAATACCAGCAACGTCCATAACAGGTAAAACAGTGTAAATTCGTGGTAATAAGAAAATACAACTGTAGTTATGGCAATTCCAAACAAAAACAGGAACAACTGGTGAGTTCGGGGAACATTAAGCTTCAGGCATATGGTTAAAATAATTTCATTAAGCAGGTAAAATATCAAAAAACTAAAGCATAACATTAACACCCCCAACAAGCTGAAACCAGTTAGGCTAAGTACATTATTTACATCAAAATTGATTTTTGAGTTGATAACCAGGCCATAAAACAAACTTAACAATGAAGTTGAAACTAGTATAAGCGTTAAAATAGAAACAACAACTATAATATAACCGGTAGTTTTGCTTTGCACATCATTTAAAAACCGGCGCCGTTGCCTGTACGCAAATGTTATAAACCAAAAAATAACCAGGATATTGATGCAAAAATCGCCGAGTGAAGGATAAACCAGGCTTGAGCCATAAAATATGGGGTTGAAAATGCTGAGCTTATACGTAAAGTCGGGCAGGTTATAATGCAGGTTAACAAACCTGAACAATACAATGTATAAAGCCAGGAAAATGATAGATAGCACTACGTACCCTTTTGATGCTACATAATTGCAAATATTATGCATCAGGACACAAAGCGTTATGGCCGTCAGGATCCAAAATGAAAGTTCATAATAAACAAAATCATTATTGGCGCCATTATTTTTAAGCTTTACCGAAAACAGGTAATTGTTATCGCTGCTATGAACTTCGTAGACGTTAATATCTGTAAAATCGGCTATATCAATGTTATCATCGTCCAGCAGATCTTTAGCAAATTTGTTTTGGAGATATTTGTTCTGGAAGGCATAATTGATTTTTACCGGGATAAAGAAAATAACAGAAAAATTCCCCTCAGTTTTCCGGAACGTTTCATAATACCCGTTAGGTTGCTGAATAAACGAGTAGCCTTCCTTAATAGTGTTGGTGCTATCGGGCAACACCTTTATACCGCTCCAAAAGCTTAATTTGTTATTGGTTAAGGTTATAAACCAAATACCGTTTTGGGTGGTAAAATCTTCAATAGCATTAATGGCATCCTGCTCGTTGTTGCGCAGGTTCATCATCTTTTTAAAACGCCCCGTGCCGTTAAGCTGCTTATTTATAAAAGCTTCTTTGTTATGAAGATTATTCTCCAACACCCGGGCAGATTGCACAAGACTGTTTACCGGCGTGTACGTTTTTTGTACAATAATGGCCGTAAGCAGCAAACTAAGCCCTAAAAGAGCAAGCAATAGGCGTATTTTTCCGGATGTAGTCAAGATATTGCTATACTATGGATTTTTTGATTAATACAAGCCTATAACAAAAATAAAAGCCACATGTTGTATGTGGCTTTTAAAAATTATTGCGGTAATGCGGCGCTTGCTGTTATCGCGGTTTTATCAACCTTTTTAACAAGTCCCTGCAGCACGTTACCCGGCCCTACTTCGGTAAATGAGGTAGCACCGTCTTCAAGCATGTGCATTACGGTTTGGGTCCACCTAATAGCACCGGTTAATTGGGCTATCAGGTTTTTCTTGATCAGCTCCGGATCGGTATATGGCTTGGCATCTATATTTTGATAGATAGGGCACACCGGCGATTTGATTTCGGTAGCCACAATAGCTGCTTCCAGTTCAACCCTTGCTGCTTCCATTAACGGTGAATGAAATGCGCCGCCTACTTTAAGTTTTAAAGCACGTTTAGCTCCGGCTTCGGTCATCTTAATACAAGCCTCGTCAATACCGGCAATTGAGCCTGATATTACCAACTGGCCCGGGCAGTTGTAATTTGCAGGCACAACTACTTCACTTATACGCTCGCAAATATCTTCAACAGTGAAATCATCCAATCCTAAAATAGCAGCCATGGTTGATGGCTGTATTTCACAGGCTTTTTGCATAGCATTGGCACGTGCAGCAACTAAACGTAAACCATCTTCAAATGATAAAGCACCTGCTGCAACCAAGGCCGAAAACTCACCTAATGAATGACCAGCAACCATTTCCGGTTGAAAATCATCGCCCAAAACTATAGCCAAAATGGTTGAGTGTAAGTAGATAGCAGGTTGGGTAACGTTAGTTTGCACCAGGTCTTCGGCAGTTCCTTCAAACATCACATCAGTAATGCGGAAACCTAATATTTCGTTAGCCTTTTCAAACAGCTCACGCGCTTTTTCTGACTGATCGTACAGGTCCTTGCCCATACCCGGAAACTGGGCACCCTGGCCCGGGAAAATATATGCTTTCATTGTTTTAGTTTATTGGTTGATTGAGTTGATTAGGTGAGTGGTTGACCAACAGCTACTCATCTAATCAACTTGGCATTTTATTACTTGTTGATTAATATAAATGGTTGATTAGTTTAACTACTCACTCAATCAACCATTCACCTAATCAACTGAGTTTAGACGAAATCAAATTCAAAAACTCAGTCCTGGTTTTCTCTTTCAGGAACTCGCCGGTAAAGGCCGATGTTGTGGTTACCGAATTTTGTTTTTGTACGCCACGCATGCTCATACACAAGTGACGGCATTCAATTACCACGCCAACACCAATCGGGTTCAGGGTTTGCTGAATACAATCGCGAATTTCGTTGGTTAAACGTTCCTGCACCTGCAGACGGCGGGCAAACACATCAACCACACGGGGGATCTTACTTAAACCTACTACGTGTCCATTGGGAATGTAGGCAACATGTGCTTTCCCAAAAAACGGCAGCATATGGTGCTCGCACATGGAATATACTTCAATGTCTTTCACTACCACCATCTGGCTATAATCCTCCTTAAACTTGGCCGAGTTCAGGATCTCTTCGGCATTGAGCTCGTAACCGTGGGTTAAATAAAGCATGGCTTTGGCTACACGCTCAGGGGTTTTTAACAGCCCTTCACGTTCAGGGTCTTCGCCTATCTGCTTTAAAACATTTTGATAATTGTCTTTCAGGCTATCGATCCGGTCGTGGTTATAACGGTCGATCTTGATGTATCCGCCGAAGTCGTCATCGTCGGTATCCTGGCTAAATTGTGAATCGCTCATTTTATAAAATTAACCGCCAAAATACTCGGCAGAATTATTTTCGGTTTCGTACAGCTTCACGGAGTGCAAAAATACACCTTCGTAAGCTTCAATAGGTCCTTTTAACTGGTTAAATATCTCAATACAGAGCAATTCGGTCGATGCCATTTTGCCTGCCATAAAATCAACATCTTTATTAATGTTTTTATGGTCAAGCTTTTCGATAACGTACTCGTTGATAATTATCTTCAGCTCTTTTAAGTCGATAAGATAGCCTGTGGCGTGCGTGACCTCGCCCTTTACAGTTACAAACAGGTTGTAATTGTGACCATGCCAGTTGGGGTTTGCGCATTTGCCAAACACCTCAAAGTTTTTTTCAGCGCTCCATTCCTCACGGTACATCCGGTGAGCGGCATTAAAATGTTCCTTGCGCGTTATATGTATCATCATAACAAAAGTGGGTGCAAATATACAAAACAAAAACAGGTGAGTTGTTTTATATTAGCCGTCAAAATAATGCAATATGCTTATACTCATTGTTGCAGCTACCAAATTTGAAGTTGAGCCTTTAGCTAATGCCTTCGGCAGTAAGGTTGATATAGTTGTAACCGGCGCGGGCATGGTGCCAACAGCTTTTGGCATGACCAGGCAATTAAGCAACCATACCTACGACCTGGCGATTAACCTTGGCATTGCAGGCAGTTTCGACCGTAATTTTCATTTAGGTGATGTGCTGGAGGTTACCGAAGATACATTTGCCGAACTTGGGGCCCAGGATGATGAGGATTTTATCCCTATTAATACCCTTGGTTTCGGCGAAAGCGTTTTTACCCCAACAACATCGCTTGACCAGGTTTATCCTAACTTTTTCCTAAAAAAAGCAAAAGCTATTACTGTTAATACGGTTCATGGCCATGAACCATCTATCCAAAAAATACAGCAACGGTTAAATCCGCAACTGGAAAGCATGGAAGGTGCGGCTTTCTTTTACGCCTGCCGGCAGATGAACATACCGGGTATGCAAATCAGGGCAGTGTCAAATTATGTTGAGAAACGTAACCGGGAGGCCTGGAACATTGGGCTGGCCATTAAAAATCTGAATACATTTGCCGTCGACCTGGTGAGCCAGATCATTAACAATTAAATAAAAGTGAATTATGGGCCTCTTTGATTTTTTTTCAAAAAGCAAACCTGTTTACACACCCTCTACCTACTTTTTAAATCACGATTTAAAAGACAAGTACTTTTTTCGCAAAATGCCTTTTTATTACTTAAACGATGAGGTTGGAATTGTAGCTATGGATAATAAAGCGCCAAGGCTGATTACTTTTGATCCTTGGCCCCAACAGATTTTTTTGCATGCAACAGGCAAAATAACCACCCATGATTTTCTGATTGAAATGGCAAGTGTATATCGGGGCAAGGTTCCTGAACGTCTCGATAAAACTATTATTGAAGAATTAGAGCGACTTATCAAAGAAGAAATCGTTGATATTGCCGACGAACCTAATAAAATCAATCCCGAATATCTGACTCCTATAAAATTTAATAAATAACATGAAACTTACGCTCGGATTTTCGCCCTGCCCTAACGATACTTTTATTTTTGATGCACTTATTCACCATAAAATTGATACCGAAGGCCTGGAGTTTGAAGTATTTTATGATGATGTGGAAACGCTTAACCAAAAAGCTTTCCGCGGCGAACTGGATATTACCAAACTCAGCTACCACGCTTTTGCTTACGTAACAGATAAGTATGTACTGCTTGACTCGGGGAGTGCATTAGGATTTGGCGTAGGCCCCATGCTCATTTTTAATCCACCGATTACTCGTTTCTTTAAAGATGATGACGATAAAGAAGTTTTTAGGGGCGAATCGGGCACAAGCGAAAAAGTTGACTTAATACCTATCGTTTCGCGGTCAAAAATTGGCATTCCAGGTAAATATACTACAGCTAACTTCTTGTTGAGCCTTGCTTTTCCTGATGCAACCAACAAAACAGAGTTTGTTTTTTCTGAAATAGAAAATTCGGTATTAAACGGAACTATTGATTTTGGATTGATCATCCATGAAAACAGGTTTACTTATCAGGACAGAGGTCTTGCCAAACTAATCGACCTTGGCGATTACTGGGAAAAGCGTACAGGCTGCGCTATACCGCTTGGAGGCATTGTAGCTAACCGTAATTTACCATTGGATGTTCAGCATAAAATTAACCGGGTATTGCGCAAATCAGTAGAGTTTGCTTTTGCCAATCCAAAGTCAGGATTAGAGTTTATCAAGCAACATGCCCAGGAAATGAGCGAAGAAGTAATGTACAAACACATCGAGCTGTATGTAAACCAATACTCGGTTGAGCTTGGCGAAGAAGGCCGCAAAGCTATCAACCTGATGTTTGATACTGCTTTGGAGAAAGGGATTATACCAGAGGTGAAGCAAGGGATATTTTTGACCGATTAACCCTCACACAGGTGTACTCATAAAAAGAAAGGGATGCGTTAAAACGCATCCCTTTCTTTTTAGCGGAGCAAGTTATCAATACAATAAAGCATCATACGGATACCTCTCCGTATGTATCGCCTTCACTTCTTTATATAGTAAAGCCCTGAATTCTTCAACGTTTTCTTTTTTAGTTGCCGAGATAAATATAGCTGGTGCGTTGTTTTTAGCCATCCAGCTTTGTCTAAAATCTTCCAATGTTAATGGCTCTTCCTGCGATACCTGGTGATCTTCGGGTTTAAATGCATCTATCTTATTAAATACAGTGATGATACGTTTATCTATCGCACCTATATCTTTTAGGGTTTCGTTAACCGTACGGATCTGATCTTCAAAATTAGGATGTGAAATATCCACCACATGGATCAGGATATCTGCTTCACGGGTTTCATCAAGTGTTGATTTAAAACACTCAACCAAATGGTGAGGCAGCTTGCGGATAAACCCTACAGTATCCGACATCAGGAAAGGCAGGTTTTCTATCACAACTTTCCTTACCGTGGTATCTAAAGTAGCGAACAGTTTATTTTCGGCAAATACTTCCGATTTTGCTATCATGTTCATGATAGTTGATTTACCTACGTTGGTATAGCCTACCAGTGCCGTACGTACCAATTGATGACGGTTTTTGCGCTGGGTTTCGTTCTGCTTATCTATCTGCTTCAGTTTATCCTTTAATAATGATATCTTATTCAGGATCAAACGGCGGTCGGTTTCAATTTGCGACTCACCCGGTCCACGCATACCAATACCACCCTTCTGGCGCTCAAGGTGGGTCCAGAGGCGGGTAAGGCGGGGCAGCAGGTATTGTAACTGTGCCAGTTCAACCTGGGTTTTGGCCTGGGCCGTTTGTGCACGGCTCGCAAAAATATCCAGGATGAGGTTATTCCGGTCCAGGATCTTTACCTGCAGTTCATTCTCAATATTACGCAATTGCGAGGGCGACAGGCCATCGTCAAAAATAACTATATCAATTTCTTCTTCTTTAACGTAAGCCTTAATGTCTTCCAGCTTTCCCGAGCCAACAAAGGTTGCCCTGTCCGGGCGCTGCAGTTTTTGAGTAAAGTGGGTTACTGTTAACGCCCCCGCGGTGCTGGCCAAAAACTCCAGCTCTTCAAGGTGCTCCTTCTCTATCTCGTCGGTTTCATTAGGAGTTATTACACCAACAAGTACAGCTTTTTCCTGCTTCACAGCAGTATCATAAAATTTTTGCTTCATTAATTACAATATATCAATCCAAATGCCAATTAAATAAATGTACGTAAACAGGGTTGTGAAATAAAATTTTAATGTCAAAATAACATGGTTAAGGCTAATTGATGACAGTACAGTAATTATGCAATATCCAAAATAAAAAGCTGGTGATACGCCGTAAAGCATAAATTTGCGCCTGATGATATTCAGGCTCGACGAACGTTTAATATTTCCAAAGCCCGATCTGGCAGAACCAGACGGGCTTTTGGCTGTTGGCGGCGACCTGAGCACTGAGCGCTTGTTGCTGGCCTATCAAAACGGAATTTTTCCGTGGTATAGCGATGATACGCCTATCCTGTGGTATTCGCCCCATGAGCGTTTTGTGTTATACCCTGATGAATTAAAAGTATCCAAGTCCATGCGGCAGGTATTACGGTCGGGTAAACTGAGGGTTACGGTTGATACCTGTTTTAATGAGGTTATAACAGCTTGTTCAACCGTGCCGCGTGAGGGTCAGGACGGCACCTGGATAGTGCCCGATATGATAGCCGCTTATAACCGCCTGCATGCGGAAGGCTACGCCCATTCGGTTGAAGTATGGCAGGAGGAAAGTCTTGTTGGCGGCCTGTATGGCGTACATGTTGGTGATGTTTTTTGTGGCGAAAGTATGTTTAGTCACGTTAGCAACGCTTCAAAAACTGCACTTATCCACCTGTGCCAAACAGGGCTTTACCAACTTATAGATTGCCAGGTACATACCGGTCACCTCGAATCGATGGGCGCAAAGATGATAAGCAGGGAGCAATATATGGACGTATTGCTAAATAATTTAGTTTGATTAACTACCTTTGATCCATATGCAACAAGCAGTAAGTTTAAAGGAAAGGATCATTTTAGGCATCGACCCGGGCACAGCGGTTATGGGCTACGGAATACTTAAGGAAACCGGCCCCAAAATTGAACTGCTGGCTATGGGCGTCGTTAAAATGCCCGCCACAGATGACCATATGCTCAAACTGCAGCGTATCTTTGAAAAAACTGTTGCACTTATTGATAACTACCATCCCGATTGCCTGGCCATCGAGGCACCTTTTTACGGTAAAAATATACAGGTAATGCTTAAGCTCGGTCGCGCCCAGGGCATGGCGATAGCAGCAGCATTATCACGTAATGTAGAGATCACGGAATACGCCCCCCGTAAAATAAAGCAATCCATAACCGGTAACGGCAGCGCTACCAAAGAGCAGGTTGCAGCCATGCTGCAAAGCTTGTTAAAATTTAAAGAAACTCCTGATTTTCTGGATGCAACTGATGGCTTGGCGGTTGCTGTTTGCCATTCATTTCAACGGATCCCAACTGGTTCGGGGTCAAGCAAGGCGGGTTCTAAAAAATCTTACTCTGGCTGGGATACTTTTGTAAAGGATAATGCCAAACGGGTTGTGAAGTGAGGTGATTCTGTCAAAGCAGAATACTTACGAAGTTTTGAAAACTTCGTAAGTCCGGATTCTACAGTTTCCCAAAATACTGAAAACGTCATTGCGAGGAACGAAGCAATCCCCGACTTTACAGGGCGGACCTGAAAGTCGGGGATTGCTTCGTTCCTCGCAATGACGTCGTTATGTTTTGAATATTTGGATCTTATGGCTTCACCACGCTCTTCACATACTTATCCACGCGCCCGTCTTTAATCACCCCTTTCCAGTTTAAACCGAAACCAAAATCATATTTATTGCCTTGTTCATCAACATAGCATTTCATATCGTGTGGTACATCTTCAAACTGTGCTTCAACGGTTTTCATATCTGCAGGCATTTGCAGCGGTAACAATGCAGAAGGTTCAGCTTTACCTGTCATGATATCAAGCGAGGCTTGGCCTTGTACACCAAAATCAACGATAATGGCGCTGGCATCCTTTTCAAATTCCGAAAACACCATCGGGTTGCTCATGTTAACAGATACAATAACCGGCTTGCCTTTCATTTTGGCATACGTGTCGGTCACCATAGCCAGATCGGTAACATTGATAGCGGTGCTTGATTTGCCCTTGTAAGTACGGTTGGTAAATTTCTCCAGCGGGTCGCCGCCTGCTATACTGGTGGTACGGGCATCGGTAGCTGTGTATGAGCCATATTGAAGATTAACCGGCACATAGCCTGTTCCTCCATTTTTCGCATCGGCGCTATTATAGCCGCCACCGCTGTTGGGGCTGGCAATGAATACTAAGGCATAATCAGCTTCATCCGGATTGTCTGTTACTTTAAAATACTTTTTAACAGTTTCCATATTTACTGGGTATTCCAGCTTTTCGGGAGTTTCCATCCCTAAGAAATTCCTGCCGGCCGGGGTGAACTTTTTAGGTACATATACAGTTTTGCCGCTTTGCAAAGGCAAAATATTAGCCTTGTTTTTCAACATCACTATCGATTTAAGCTGCGCCTGGTAACCGGCATCCATAAACTCAGGCTTACCCACAACTTGTTTGGAAACTTCAGGTTCCAGGTAAGGGTTTTCAAATAAACCTGTTCTGAAAATATTGCGCAGCAACCTCACGGCCGACTGCTCAAACCTTGCCCGCATAAATGCTTCGCCATGCTCTTTTACGCCGATTTGGTAAGCTTCGGTAACCGGGGCTACTTCGTTGTTACCCCCAAACTGATCAACACCGGCCATGAGCACCTTGTAATGGCGCTGCGCAACGGAAAGCCCTTCAACACCCCATGATTTGCCCGAAAGGAACGAATCTACAGTAGTTTCATCGCCGGTAACCAGCCAGTCGGTACAAACAACGCCATCGTATTTATATTTTTTACGGAGCAGATCATTAATGATGTACGAATTGTAGTTATTGGCTACATTTTCATGGTTTTTGGTATCCTGGTTATAGGAGATGGTATAGTAAGGCATTACCGCAGCCGCCATGCCCGTTTTACCATTCAACTTAAATGCGCCTTCGGTAAAAGGGATCAGGTGCTGCTTAAAATTATTGCCAGGATAAACCGCATACTTGCCATAAGCATAATGCGCATCCCTGCCACCTTCACCTGCACCGCCGCCGGGCCAGTGTTTCACCATGGCGTTTACGCTGTTGTAACCCCATCCATTTTTAATTTCTTTTTCGGCGGCCGAAGTCTGGAAGCCATCAATATAGGCGCGGGCCATGTCGGC
Organism: Mucilaginibacter gossypiicola; assembly: GCF_900110105.1. Taxonomy (GTDB): domain Bacteria; phylum Bacteroidota; class Bacteroidia; order Sphingobacteriales; family Sphingobacteriaceae; genus Mucilaginibacter; species Mucilaginibacter gossypiicola. The sequence goes on from NZ_FOCL01000009.1 coordinate 67,735, forward strand.
AGCCAATTGCGGATCCTCACCAAAAGTACCGCTCACACGTGCCCAGCGTGGGTCGGTAGCAATATCAACCTGTGGTGAAAGCGCTGTTGAAATGCCCAACGCCCTGTATTCCTGAGCTGCGATATGACCGAAGTTTTTTACCACTTCCGGATCAAAGGTTGCGGCCAACCCAAGCGAGCCCGGCCACATGGAAATAGCGCCACCCGCACCTGCATTATATTCAGCAGTAGCTACGGTGCCATGACGAGGATCGGAGCTGTTATTGTTGGGAATACCCAAGCCCAGGCCTTCAACAAATGCCTGCGCGTTGTTGTTCCATTGAGCTGCTATTTCGGGGCTTTGTACCGATGTTACCAGTACATGCCTCACATTATCCTTTGCTAAAAACTGCTTTTGCTGATCGGAAAGATCAGACGCCTTAGCACCGCTTTCAGCAAAAACTTTATTGTTATAAGTACCGGCAAACGGGCCGCCCGCCGCCGCGGGAATAGGCTGGTGACGGCTGTACAGCATCAAGCCTGCAATTTGCTCAACGCTCATTTTTGAGGCGAGGTCTTTAGCACGTTCATCAACCGGCAGGCGCCAGTCTTCATATTTATCCAGCTTACCGTTCTTGTTGAGGTCTTTAAACGCGAAGCCATCAACAGTTAATATTTTTACGCCGGACGTGGTGGCGTAGCCCAGGTTTTGCCCTCCGGTATTGGTAACAAAAGCAATATCACCCGCTTTTCTTTCTGTCCACTTGGTTTGTGCTATAGCAACGGTTGCCGGCAGCAGGGCCAGCAGGGTTATCAATTTAATTGGTTTGGCCATGATCATTCATGATTCTGGTTAAAGAAAAAAGCCCCTGCAAAAAATATTGCAGAGGCCGGGTTGGTTTTACTTTAGTTTTAGTTCGTTTATGGTTTGTTGAGGCACCAGCGCCTTGTTTACTTTTTCGACAGTGATATCTTTAGCCAGGCTAAAAGACGCGGTTTCCTCTATTTTGCGTGATGATGAACCTATTTTCACTTTGTAGCTTCCTTCGTCGGCTATCCAGGCTTCCCTGTCGGTATAGAACGAAGCCAGATCTGATGCCTTGATGGTAAATGTTAATGTTTGTGATTGGCCCGGAGCCAGCAGTTTGGTTTTGCCGAAAGCTTTCAACTCATCCTCTGGTTTATCCAAATCTTTTTTAGGGGCTGCAAGGTATAACTGTACAACCTCTTTACCTGCTACATCGCCGATATTTTTAACGGTTACGGTTGCCGTGATTACGTTTTTGAAAACCTTTGAGCTCAGTTTCAAATCGCTGAATTTAAAGTTGGTGTATGACAAGCCATAACCAAACTCATAGGCCGGGGTAACTTTAGCTGCATCGTAATAACGATATCCTACGTAAATACCCTCTTCATAAATAACCTGTGTAGGTTTTCCTTCAGGTGTGCCGGGGAAGTTATTTGCCGATGGTACATCTTTATAATCGGCAGGGAAGGTGGTTGCCAGCTTACCCGATGGATTTACTTTTCCGCTCAGCACATCGGCAATAGCATTTCCTGCTTCCAGACCAGGTTGCCAGGCTAATAAAATACCGTCGACTTTGTCTCTCCAGGCGGTAACGTCAATTACGCCACCAATATTTAGTACAACAATTACTTTTTTGCCTTTTGCATGAAAAGCATTGGCAACACTGTTGATCAATCCTTTCTCGGCATCGTTCAGATAATAATCGCTTTCCAGTTTACGATCGGCGCCTTCACCAGCGTTACGGCCTATCGTAATCAACGCCTCATCTGCCCCGTTGGCTTCCTCAGCAACAATGGCGTTCACATCCATTTCGGGAATAGGCGCCGGATGATCAAAAAAGTTTTTAGGCTTAGGCTGTTTAGCCTTCATATCAACCAGGTACGCCTTATAATTATTAGACAGCGTTTCCTGTAGTTTAAAGCTGGCATTGGCCAAACCCTGCATTAATGAAATGGTGTATGCTTTATTCACGTCGCCGCTTCCGGTGCCACCAGCAATAATATCATATGAGGTATTGCCGAAAACTGCTATCCTTTTACCTGCGCCAAACGGAAGCGCATGGTCGTCATTTTTTAGAAGTACCATACCCTGAGCCGCAGCTTCACGGGCAACTACAGCATGACCAGCCAGATCCGGAGCATCAGAGTATTTATATTTTTTGAAGGTTGGTGACTGAACTATCACATTCAGGATACGCTCCACATTGGTATCAAGCTGCTGAGCGCTAAGCGTACCATCTTTTACCGCAGCAACTATGGCCTCAGATTGGGTTGGATTGCCCGGCATCAGCAAGTCGTTACCGGCTTTCATTTGGGCAACCGCATCTTTACCGCCAAACCAATCGGTCATGACAAAACCTTTAAAACCCCATTCTTTTTTCAGAATAGTAGTGAGCAGGTCTCTCCTTTCGGAGGTAAAAGTGCCGTTTAATTTATTATATGATGACATCACCGTCCATGGCTGTGCTTTTTTAACAGCTATCTCAAATCCACGTAAATACAACTCGCGCATGGCACGCTCGCTTACGATGGTATTAATGGAGTTACGATTAGTTTCCTGGTTATTGGCAGCATAATGCTTGATAGAGGTACCTACTCCGTTCGATTCTATACCGTTAACAATGGCTGCAGTCATACTGCCGGCCACCAGGGGATCTTCAGAATAATATTCAAAATTACGGCCGCCAAGTGGGTTACGATGAATATTCATACCTGGTGCAAGTAATATATCCACACCATATTCGCGCACTTCGTTACCAAAAGCAACACCTACTTTATTTACAAGCTGTGTATCCCAGGTTGAGGCCAACAAAGTTGCTACCGGGAACGCCGTAGCATAATAGGTTTTTGATTTATCGCCATTGCGGATAGGCTCGATCCTTAAACCGGCAGGCCCATCGGATACCGTGATTGACGGAATCCCTAAACGGGCAATAGCATGGGTGCGGCCTGCAGCGCCGGGCACTTTTTCGGGAATGTTATAAGCGTCGGGGTCAGACGGAGGCAATTTAAAGCCGCCGATATCTATCGGCTCATTCTTTTTATCTTTTGAAGGCGGCGGTACTCCGGGCATTTTAAAACCCATCCCCACAACCAGTTTCGATTTTTCTTCGAGTGTCATGGCCGCGACAATCTGTTTGATGTTAGTCGCGTTTAGTTGCGGCGCCGGGGCTTTACTTTGGGCTTGTGCTGCCTGGTGGATGCCACCGGCAAGCAAAACACCTGCCCAAGCAACGTGTAATTTGTAGCTCATTCTCATGTTTAAAAATTAAATAGGTTAAAGGGGCTAATTGGTAATAACGACAATTTGATTATTCTCTTTGTGTCATTATTACACAATAGTAAAAATTAAGTTTTACAATAGCAAGTTTTATCGATGAATGAATGAAGAATGGGGATGGAGAAGAGAAATGGGATGATGGAGAATCTTTTAATCGTCATTGCGAGGCACGAAGCAATCGCGAACTATATAGGGCGGACTTGCATAGCCCTCTGTCTATTGGGGATTGCTTCGTGCCTCGCAATGACGCTTGTTTAATGGTAAGCGAATTTAACGCTCAATGAAGTCGGCCCCTACGCCAACACCTCTTCCAGCACATCTGCCGACTTAATATTGCCGAAGCCTTCTATATGCATGGCATAATATTCCAGCAGCTTTTGTACCAGGTAGCGGCGTTCATCATTGCTTAGTTTAAGCTGAAGCATGTCTTCAAAGCCGGTTTGCAGTACTAAAGCAAAATTCCGGGTATGCGGGGGCGAGAGGTATGAAATGCTTTCGGGCTTGTAACGGGTGAATTGGCCGTTTTTAATGTCGAAATAATCAGCTTCGTCGGCCATGTATCGGTCTGGATAAAATCCGAGGTAGCGGGTAAGACGAGTTAAAAATACCAGGTGAAAGTTGGCCACGCTTTCGGTTTGATGATCAAGCCATTCAATGGCGCTAAAAATAAAATCGAACAGGTTTTCATCCGGCGACTGCTGCTTTATGGCTTTATACAGTACCTCATTCAAAAATATAGCTATGCAACTTTTAATAACATCATAAGGAATAGTAAGCAGCACCGGCGCATTTTTAAGTTCGGAAATGCGTTGCACACTGCCGGTATTTTTATGATAAACCACCAAATCGAGCAGGTGCAAGGGTTGCAGCATATTCCGGCCAATCTTAGCCTTGGGCTTTTTAGCACCGTTGACGATATATGATTGTAAACCAAATTTTTCGGTAAAGATCTGGACGATTACGCTGCTTTCGCCGTAATCTGTAGCACGGAATATAATGCCACGGGTTTTATGCAGCATACTTTGTTATCAATAATATAATCTTCGGCAAAAAAATTATTACGCCCGTTATCAGCGCAAATAAAGCCGCCACAACAACAGCGCCGGCAGCTACATCTTTTACATGCCCGGCTTTCTCGTTGTATGTCGGCGAAACAAGATCGGTTAATGTTTCGAGCGAGGTGTTAAATAATTCGGCAATAAGTACAATAGCGATACTAACCATGAGCCAAAGCCACTCGGCAGTTGAGATCCTGAACAGGAAACCCAGAATTACGGCTATAGTACCGGCCACCAAATGGAACCTGAAATTAGGCTGAGTATGAGCCGCGTATCCTAAACCCTTAAACGCAAAACCAAAACTGCGTATCAACCTTTTCATGTTCAAAAATACAAAGTTTAGCTATAAATGCAGATAGGCGCATAAGGAGCTGTGTAAACTGCCCGTTAACTCTTTGTCACATTATCACTATCATTAATAGGCAGATAACGCATTTTTCGTAGTTTTGCGCCTCTCTTTTACATATCACGTTAATAATGTTCTGGAAACATATAGCTTCTGCAATCCTTAAAAACAGGCTCATAATTTTTATTTGCGTTTTGGCGCTTAGCGCCTTTATGGGCTACGAAGCTTCAAAAGTAAAGATCACTTTCAATGGCGGCAAAGTGCTTCCGGTTACCGATTCGGCTTTTATCCGCTACGCCGAGTTTAAGAAAACCTTCGGACAGGATGCTTCGTCGATGGTTATAGGCATTAAATCGCCCAATATTTTTGATAAGGCTGTTTTTAACGACTGGTACCAGATTGGCGAAGAGTTAAAGAAAATAAAAGGGATCAAAGCAGTAATCTCGGCGGCCAATATCTACAACCTGCAAAAGGATACCCTTCAGCATAAGTTTGTATTAAAACCATTGGTTACCGGTGCGCTGCAAACTACAGCGGCTGTTGATAGTGTAAAACAACAGCTTACATCAATGCCTTTTTATAAGGGACTGATTGTAAGTAACGATGGTCAAAGCACCCTTATGGCAATCACTTTTGATGATAAAATCATCAACACGCCATTCCGCGTACCGATCATCAAAAAAATCAATGAGCTTGGGCAGGTATTTGAAAACAAACATGATATCAAAGTACACTATTCGGGCTTACCGCTTATCCGTACTGTAGTTGGCGATTTGGTAGCCCATGAGTTTTCGTTGTTTCTGAGCCTTTCGGTTATTATTACCGCTCTCATCCTATTATTATTTTTCCGTTCGGTATTCCCGGTTATTTTCCCGGTGCTGATCGTGATATTAGGTGTGATATTCAGTCTGGGCGTGTTGCAGATGATGCACTATGAAATGACCCTGTTAACCGGTATCATCCCACCGCTTATTGTGGTTATCGGGATCCCGAATTGTGTATTCATCCTCAATAAATATTTTCATGAGTATGGCATCAGCGGCAATAAAATGGTAGCTTTGGAAGTAGCTGTTGAGCGTGCAGGTATCACCACTTTTATAGCCAACGTTACTACTGCCATAGGTTTTGGCGTGTTATGCTTTACTAATAGCGAACTGCTTACCCAGTTTGGTTTGATAGCTTCAATTGGCATTATGGGCACTTTTGCTTTAAGCCTTATTTTAGTTCCCATCATTTTCAGTTTCCTTCCTGCTCCGAAAGCCAGCCAAACCGGTATTAAAGACAGCAAACTAATGGACGGCCTGCTGGCCACTTTAGATAAACTGGTGCATACCAAACGCAAAGTAATTTATTTAACCACCACCATATTGGTCATCATTGCCATTGCGGGCATGGTCAGAATTAATATTAATGGTTACGTGGTTGATGATTTGCCTCAAAGCAACAACACCCTGCACGATCTTAAATTTTTCGAATCGAATTTTAACGGGGTGCTTCCTTTAGAGGTTAGTATCGATACCAAACGCAAAAACGGGGTGATGAATTTAGCCACCATCCGCAAGGTAGAGAAACTGGAAAAACTCATCTCTTCCTACCCTGAATTTAGTCGTTCGGTATCATTGATCCAGGTGCTAAAGTTCAGCACACAGGCGTTCTATGGTGGGAACCCGGAGTATTACCGCTTGCCAGACGGATTGGAGCAAAACTTTATCCTCAACTATGCCGGAAACTCGGGTAAAGGGACAAGCGGTTTGCTGAAAACCTATCTTGACAGTACACATCGTGTAACCCGCGTTACTTTTGAAATGGTTGATGCGGGTTCAAAAAAAATGAATACTGTACTGGCTGAATTGCAGCCACGTATTGATTCAATTTTTAACCCAAAGAAATTTCATGTTGAGCTAACAGGATCGAGCATCATATTTATAAAAGGCACAAACTACCTGTTGAAAAATCTATACGAAAGCCTGGCCTGGGCTATTGTGCTTATTGCAGGTGTAATGTGGATCCTTTTCCGCGGCATAAAAATGATTGCCATATCGCTGGTACCCAATATTATTCCACTTGTAATAACTGCAGGCATTATGGGTTTTTTCGGCATCCCGCTTAAACCATCAACCATATTGATTTTCAGCATCGCAATGGGGATCTCGTCCGATCAAACCATTTATTTCATTACCCGCTACCGCCACGAGTTACGTTACAGCAAAAAAAGCATCTCGCAAATAGTTTCAGACACCATCCGCGAAACCGGGGTGAGCATGATTTTCATTGCCTCCGTTTTGTTTTTTGGTTTTGGCATCTTCGCGATATCAAAATTTGGAGGCAGCGTTGCCCTGGGCGTATTGCTATCTATTACCCTATTAGTTGCGATGATCAGTAACCTGACATTACTACCCGCGTTTTTACTTTCGCTTGAAGGTGGCGTTGACCGGGACAAGATCAAAGGCCCGGATATTGATGAAGCTTAAGCCAGAGCTTTCATGGATTGGTATTAGCTGCTACTTTTATTTTACCATAAGTATAACCAACGCTGCCATCCATATTTGTGCCTTCTAAAATATAGGTATAGGTTGATGGCTTATCGGCGGTATAAAATGATATGGTTGCCTTTCCATCTGTACCGGTATTTATATTCGGCTCCCAATGTATGGTTGAGCGCAAATCCGGAGTTTGCTTATTGGTATCATTAGGCAAATAACGAGGGCGATAAAACCGGGAGGGAACGCTTAATGCCAAAGGTTTATATAAATAAGCCCCGGGTGTATGCGCTATCGCCGGCCCTTTACCACTACGTGTGGTGATCTCAACAAAAGCTATCTGAGATGGATTTAAAGAATGCTTCCAGTCCTCAAGAACATATCTCCAGAAATACTCCCAGCTATATTTGCTCGACTTATTAACCTCAATCCCCTTAACATCTTCAGCGCTATTTGATTCAAGATAGTTTTTAATATCATTTCCATTCGGCTCATTAAGTGACATTATCTTAATAATACTACCAAAGGAGATCCCGTCGACTATTAACATCATGGGTTTGTTATCTATCAAATACCACGGAATGGTAGGTAATGGAGGCTCAAGGACAAATTGCGATATCGCGTTAACTTCAGCAATTGATTTATCCTGCAAAGCAAACCTTAAGTTATACTGCTTGGTTAAAGTCCCCCATCTCAGGTTTGGAACATGTTCTTCTAAAAAATTCAGCAGGCTCTTTCTCCCCGCTTTCACCATGTCGGCTTCATCAAAAGCCAAATCAGCATTACCTGCGCCGTTTAAATTTTGCGAGCCTTTAACTATTTTTTTTGCTGTAATTTTTACCTCTTTCAAAGCCTTAGTGTTAGCAGGCAGGTTGTCGGCCAGGTTTTGCCGCATCAGGTTATTTTTTAAACTATTGAACAAGGTAGTGTCATTGCTTACATACCAGGGCATTGGTGTGGGGCCGGCAGATGCCAGCAGTACAGGCGGCGGCGCATCGTCCATGACAATACCAACATTAAAATTTTTAGCGGTTTTAATAAAATAAGCCGGGGTATCTGCAAACGGAAGATTACGAAACGCAAACCTGCCATTTTTATCGGTAAGCATATCAGTTACAACTATTGGCGATTTTGAAAACAGTTGCACTTTAGTTTGTTTAACAGGTTTGTTAAAAACATTAATTACACGGCCTTTGACCGCCATCTCGGTTTCGGCAGCGTAACCAGGGTTGTCCTTGCCATCGGGCCAGTTGTAACTTACCCAGCCCTGTGTAAGCAACAGGTTATCAAGTGCCTCTTTGGCTTGTGAGTTATTGGCGGCAAGGTAATAGTTGGGTTGCTCCACAGAGCCTTTCAATTCGGATGTAAGCAGCATGTGGGTAATAATATTCTCGCTGTTCAGGCTATCCTGATGTACCTGCGCGTCATCGGTAACCGCTATCGAAAAATTGCCTGCGAGCGGATTGCCGAGGGCATCTTTCGCGTTAATGTGCAATGCTATACTATCGCGCGGGTTATAAGCCATTTTATCTGCATTAATGTTTAAATGCAGGTTGTCATGCCTGTTAATGAAAATCAACCGCTCGTTTAAAGGCTTACTGTTTTTATCAAGCAGCAAAAAATGGGTAATACCGGAGGGGAAAAGCTTTTTGTTGATTTTTTGACTGATGGACTCGCCGTTTTTAAAATCAACCATTGCCCCATAACAAATAATTTCGCGGGCTTTACCTATCAGAAAATAGCTTTCGCCCGAGCGGGCAATTTTATCAGTAGCGGAAAGCAGCACTTTTACCGAATCTTCATTAGTGGGATTGATCACATTCAGAACGATCCCTTCATTTTTAACATCTGGCAATGGAAATTCACGGATTGCGCCACCGGGCAGGGTTACTTTAGCTGTATAGTTTTCGCCCGTATTAACAACCGGCAGGTTAAAACTTCCCATGCCTAAATGCTGCGTTGAAAAATTAGCTATTACCTGTTTTTCGTGATCAAGTATCAGGCCCGAAACGTTGATGCCTTTGCCATCCAACCCTATGGCCTTAAACCCAACGTGTGCAGGTAATCCGGCTACGAGCTCACCTCCCTCGGGCATAAACTGAATATCGGCATCCAGGGGACGGTTAAAGTTTAGCGGGATATTTACACGGTTACCTGCACCATCGCCGGCAATAATGCGTATATCTCCCGACTTGGCCGGCAAGTTAAAGGCGATATCTATTATTCCCTTTTCGTCGGTTTGCAGGCTTTGCCTGTACAAACGCCTTTTTGCTTTCATTACCGACAATTGTACAGGCTTATCGGCCATAATTGTTTTGTACGCGTCACTAAGCATCAGTTTAACGTGGGCCTGTTCCTTACCATTGGTTATTACGCTTGAGCAAGTGTAGTTTGCCAGCCAGTTGCTGCCTGCATCATCGACAATGGTAAATTTTTTACGAAAAAAACAATCCCGGTTAAAATTCTGCAGCCATTGGGTATAGGCAATAAGTGTGTAAGTACCTGCCGGTAAATCCTTAAGGCTGATGTTACCCCAACTGAGCCCGTTTTCAACAGGCAGGCGTTGTCTTTTTACCACTACATTGCTATCAGTAACAATGCTCACATACATGATACCGCTTTTGGCCGATAGGTTGAGTGTAGGTGCATTAAAAAGATAAGCCTTAAACCACAAGGTGTCTCCGGAAGTATAAACGTTTTTATCCAGTTGAAGGTAGATCTTCTCGGCCGGGTTTTGACGCGTGACACTATCCAGCATCGATTTCATTTCAATTAAGCGTAAAGCAGGAACTTTTTCCTGCGCATAGCACTGCATACTCATAAACGAAACTATTGCAAAAAAGATCGCGCAGGTATGTGCAAAACGTGCACGCATGATGGCAAAACCAAATACCCGAATGGTAAGGCTGCTGTTTTTCAATTTGGATATATTTAGGTTTATAATTGGGTGATATAAAGTTAATTATTATTCACAACAAATAAAAGGTTGTATATTTATATTATGCCGAAAGAAGAAGTTGCCGATCTGCTTTTCTTTTTGAGAATGTTTCCTTCCGAAGTGAGGGAACGGGCCTTATGGCTACGCGATTTTGTGTGGGACTTGTACCCGCAGGCCAATGAGCTTATTTATGATAATTATAATGCCCTGGCTGTAGGCTGGTCCCCTACCGAAAAAATGAGCCACATATTTTGCTCCTTCGCCATATACCGCGGTATTAATTACAATACGCATTTCGGTTTTTACTGGGGGTCGGAACTTTCCGATCCGCAGAAACTCCTTATTGGTGAAGGCAGGCAATACCGCTATTTACTGGTGAATGATGTTGAAGCATTTCCGCAGCAGGAAATAAAAAAGTTGGTTGATGAGGCCTGGCAAAACTCGCTGGCAAAAGTCAAAGAGCCCAAACAAATAACACAAGGGAAAACCATTGTAAAAATGGTATCTGACAATAAGCGGGAAAAGAAACTTAAAGCTCCTAAAAACTAAGCCCAAGGCGCATAAACCCCTCATTTTATTTTACAGGATAAAATATTTACTTTAAGCCTGTAAACTTATACCTTAATGAAAAAGATCACATTGCTGATTTTATGCTGCTGCTTAAGTCTTTATGCCGGTGCACAATCAGCTCGTTTATATTTCGACAGGCTTGATATTAAAAAAGGGCTCCCTGAATCAAACGTGGGCTCTATTATTGAAGACAGCCAGGGATATATGTGGTTCTCTACACAAAACGGCTTAGTACGTTATGACGGTTACCACTACAAGGTATACAAACTTGGCTCACCAAAACTGAACAAGCAGGTATCAACGCTGGTGTTTGATATACTTGAAGACCATAACAAAACCTTATGGGTAACCACCCTTGCCAACGGAATTTTCAGATATAACCGTACAACTGATTCTTTTACGCAATACTCCTACCCTGCAAGTATAACCTACGGGCAGCTGATCATGGGAGTTATTGACAAGGCCGGTAATTTATGGGGCCGTTTTGAGTCGGAGATCAATGGTCAAAACATTATGAAGTTTGAACCCAGTACCGGGCAATATCAACTTTTCGGAAACCGGCAAAAGGGCATTCATCATATAGGAGCAACAGTTTATTACAACCCTGTTAAAACTGCCGATGGCAATATCTGGTTTGGCTCAAACAATGGCATATACCGTTACAATGGTGCAGGCAAAGGCTTTAGTGCGTATTTAACCTCTAATGATACCGCTAAAATGCGGGCTGCAAACCCCATTTATGAAGCCAAATCTGAGCCAGGTGTACTCTACATGAATACATTTCATGGTCGTGATGAAGCCCTGAAATTTGCCCGGTACAACATTAGAACCGGTACGCTTAAAGAATATGGCCAGGCTAATGCAAAAGATAGCCTGTTGAGCGCAGGTATTTATAGTTTTTATGAAGACAAAAGCAAACGTTTATGGATAGGTACTAATAAAGGTCTTTCAAAATTTGACAGGCAAACCCGCACATTCAGCAATTACGCGCCGGTTGACACCATAAGTGCAGTTAACAAAAACTTATTTATCAGTTTCAGGGAAACGCAGGATGGAAAACTCTGGATCTCGTCATCGGCCGGTTTGGTTTATTTTGATCCCCTGACATCTGCATTTAAGCGTTACCTCACCGATCCGGATGATCCTGGCGCCATACCGAGCCTGGGCATAGGCGGCAAAACAGTTGACCATACCAATACACTTTGGGTTGGTTTTGGAAATGCGGGTGTAGCCCGTGTAAACAAACTAAAAAGCGCTTTTACCATATTTAAAGGCAGCCCTGCAAAAACCGGCACTTATCCCGGCAAGCTTGTAGCTATTAAAACATGGCCCAATGGCGATGCCTGGTTAACCACGCGGCAGGGGATATATAAAGGCAACATCATCACCAACCAATACCAAAAGGTATATAATGTAAGCCCTAACGAAGGTTATTTTCCGGGTTTTTGCTACGGACAAAACAATACATTATATGTAGCAACTGAAAGTGGGCTGCTGGTGTACAATACCATCACCGGAAAAAAAGAAAAATACAGCAGCATTCCCGGCGATACTACTTCCCTTAGCAGCAACTTTATACACACGCTGTTCCAGGACCATACCGGGATCTTATGGATAGCTGTAGATGTCAATGCCGGTATCTGCTCTTTTAATCCCGTAACCAAAAAGTTTACCCGCTACCCGCACCGGGACAGTTACGAAAAAATCACCTCAAAAAACAAATACGCGCTTGATGACAACCGTGCTATTACCTTTTATGAAGATCATGAAAACAACCTTTGGATAGGTACCAACTTCGGTGGCCTTAATCGTTTCGACCGTAAAACGGGGCGCTTTATATCCTATTTTAATAATGACACCCGAAACGCTGTTTGTGTAGATAACATTTTTGAAGACAAAACCGGCAGACTTTGGGTAGGCACTTACCTTGACGGCATATTTGAGTTTGACCGTAAAAAGGAAGCTTATGTAAGGCATTTTAATGAAGATTCCGGCTTGATATTTAACTCGGTAATGGGCATTAATGAGGACAACGAAGGCCGCCTGTGGGTTATAACCGAGCGGGGCTTTACACGGATAGATACCCGCACCATGAAGCTTAAAAATTTCTTCATGGACGATATTTTACCCGGGAAGGATATTTTCAGGGGAATTGATAACGTTAACAAGCTTACAGATGGCCGGATGGCTTTCCCATTAAACAATGGCATTGCCGTTTTTAACCCCGAAGATTTGAATGACAGCCCCTATCTGCCCATTGTACATATTGAAGATGTTATCTATAGTAATCCTTCGGCAAGTGAAAAGGCATTTAACAAAACTTTAGCATATGGCCACAAAACGCTCGAAATACCCTACGATCAAAACCGGGTGCAGATCGACTATATTGGTCTGCAATATGATAATCCGGAACAAAATGTGTATGCCTACAAACTGGAAGGCTATGACAAAAACTGGGTGAACGCGGGGACTGATCGGTGGGTGACCTATAATAACCTTTCGGCCGGCACATATGTATTTCGCGTAAAAGCGGCAAACAGCTCGGGTAAATGGAACAACACCGGCGACAGTATCACCATCATTATCGCTACAGCCTGGTATTTGCGCTGGTGGGCATGGTTAATATATGTAATATTGTTCGCTTCGGCGGTTTACGCTTTTATTGCCTATCGATCACGGCATCTTAAACGTGAAAACCAGTTGCTTGAAGAAAAGGTTCAACAACGCACCAACGATTTGAGCCTGGCCAATAAAGAGCTGAGCGAACAACAGGAGGAGATCACCACCCAACGTGATCGGCTGGCCGAGGCTGTCGATAACCTCAAAACCACCCAACAACAACTGATCCAGGCCGAAAAACTGGCTTCATTAGGTGAGCTTACCGCCGGAATTGCGCACGAGATTCAAAACCCGCTTAATTTTGTAAACAATTTTTCGGAGGTAAGCATTGAGCTGATAGATGAAATGGAGACGGAGCTAACCAATGGCGACACAGAAGAGGCCAAAGCCATTGCTGCAGATATAAAGCTCAATCTTGAAAAGATCCATCATCACGGTCAACGCGCCGACGGCATTGTAAAAAACATGCTGCAGCATTCAAGGGCAGGCTCCGGCAGCAAGGAGCCGGTAAATATCAATAACCTTACAGGCGAATACTTTAAACTGGCTTATAACGGGCTGCGGGCCAAGGATAAAACTTTCAATACAACCCTGACTACCAACTTTGATGAAAATCTTCCGTTAATCAATATAGTACAACAAGACATTGGCCGGGTATTATTAAACCTGTTTAACAATGCTTTTTACGCCGTACATCAAAAACAAAAAACAATAGGCGAAGCTTACAAGCCAGAGGTCATAGTCACAACAGTCGCCCTGCCCACTATAGGTAAAGCAAGTTCGGTGATCGTCTCGGTGCGCGATAACGGCATGGGGATTCCTGATAGTATTAAGGAAAAGATCATGCAGCCGTTTTTCACCACCAAACCAACGGGGCAGGGAACAGGTTTAGGGCTGTCGCTCAGTTATGACATTGTGGTTAAAGGCCACGGCGGCAAAATTGAAATTGACAGTAAAGAGGGGGAATATACTGTATTTACGGTCACATTACCGGTAGGGTAATCTTACCAAAATGTCATTGCGAGCGCAGCGCGGCAACCGCACGGAAGCATAGCCGCCCTGTATAGCATGCGATTGCTTCGTCGTTCCTCCTCGCAATGACATGGTTTATATTTTATCTTCGTGTGTTTAACAAAGTTTAACCCGTAACTGTCCTGACTCTTGTATCTAAAAGTCTTGCCTCTCTTCCGCATTTATCCCCCAAATCCCTGCACTCATGTACTTTATCTTTTAACTGTATAATAGTTTTTGTTGCTTTGGTAATAAATCGGCAGCAAGCAAATTGAAACAACAGGTAACCATATCGCTTTATTGGAAATGTCAGCTCATCGGCTGGTCGGTTGCAGCGCTTTACTGGGGTTATACGGGATTTAATCAGCCGGGATTTAACTGGCTGCTGGGTATTCTTCAATTTATTACCGATGTTGCTGTTTATATCCTCATTACCCATTTGTACCGTTGCCTTGCCTTAAAATTGGGATGGCAAAACCTGGGATTAAATAAATTATTGCCCCGGTTGGTACCCGCGGTTGTTGTATTAGGGTTGGTTTACCTGTTTGTAACCGTTTCAAAAGTTTACCTTTTCAGGGTTTGGTTTAAACCAGGGTTTTCGGAACCGTTCGGTGATTTTTTTGATTTCTATCGCGATAGCATTTTTGTGGCCGGGGTACGATTAATGTCGATCTGGCTGCTGGCTTATCATCTATACCACTATTCAAAGCGGGAGATCAATATCGCCAAAGAAAACGCCCGGTTAGCGGTTATTACCCGCGATGCACAGCTTAATAACCTGTCGGCACAGCTTAATCCGCATTTTTTGTTCAACTCTTTAAATAATATTAAAGCTTTGGTTATTGATGACCCTAAATCAGCAAGACGGGCAATTGACCTGTTGGCCGATCTGCTGCGTAATTCCCTTTACCGCGGTGATAACCAAATGATCTCCGTAAAAGAAGAGCTTGAAGTGGTTGAAGACTACCTTGAACTGGAAAAGCTCCGGCTTGAAGAGCGCCTGCAATACCATATTGAGGCAAACAATCAACCGGAAAATATGATGCTGCCCCGCTTGTGTATTCAAACCCTGGTTGAAAATGCAATTAAACATGGCATCGGTCAATTGAAACAAGGCGGACTTATTAATACACGGCTAAACAATGAGCATAACATTTTAACCATATCGGTAAGCAATCCCGGCAGGTTAAACCCTGTTGAAGACGGCAACGGCCTGGGCATTAAAAACCTGAACGAGCGTTTGCAATTACAATACAAAGGCGCAGCCCATTTCACCATCAGCGAAGTCGATGGCATAGTAACGGCAACCATTAAAATTCCTGTAGCATGAAAAAGATAAGGGTTTTGATCATTGATGATGAACGCGCCGCCCGAAGTGAAATAAGGCGCCTGCTGGCCGGTTACCCCGACATTGAAATTGCAGGAGAAGCTGTCAACGTAGATGATGCCCTGAAGATGATACAAGAGCAAAAGCCAGAGCTACTTTTTTTGGATATCCAGATGCCGGAAAAATCAGGCTTTGACCTGCTCGAATCATTGGAAGAGGTGCCATTGGTGATATTTACAACGGCCTATGATCAATACGCGCTTAAAGCCTTTGAGGTAAGCGCGCTCGATTATCTCGTAAAACCCATCCGCGAGGAAAGATTTGAAAAAGCCATAATACAGGCAAGGCAGCGGCTCGGCAAAACCGATCCTACCGGGCAGATCTTTGTGAAAGACCGGCAGCAGTACCATTTTATTCAATGGAGTTCGGTACACCTCATCGAATCGATGGATAATTACGCCCGCATCTTTTTCGGCGATAAAAACGTGTTCCTGAAAAGCTCGCTCAATCAGTTGGAGGAAAAATTGAACAGCACTATCTTTTTCAGGATCAACCGGGCGCAGATCATCAACCGGCAATACATTCAAACCATAACAACGATGGATGGCCGTTTAAAAATAACTATCAGTACAGGCGCCCAACTTGAAGTTTCAGAACGGCAATCGGCAAAATTCAGGCAATGGGCAGCGGGTAAGTAAATAGCGGATGGATAAATATTAAATAAAAGAAAAGGTCATTTCGATTGAGCAGGGATAGGTTGAGCGTCGGAGCGAAAGAGAAATCTTATACGCCATACAAGACGATTACGCATGGTTTAAGACAGGACGTATAAGATTTCTCCTCACCGCTCCCGCGCATTTCCCGAAAGGCTCGTCGAAATGACATTTGGCTTTATTAATCAATAAGATGTTTAAATGTAATCTCTCCAAAAAGAAAGTATAAGCTAAAAATCATAAACGCATTATTAACCACTTAAAATGATGAGAAAATTCTTCTCCCTGCTCCTGCTATGCCTTATTTTCGGCAGCATAGCATCGGCACAAAACAAAAAAGCCGCAGGACCTTACCTTAGGGATAGCGTACTGCTAAAAACACACGACGGTGCATTTGTTACCGTAATGATAGCCCGCAAAAAAGGGGTAACTGAAAAACTACCGACCATTTTCCAGTTCACCATTTATGCCCGTCGCAGCGATACGTCAAAAATCCAGGAGGCTGCAGACAGGGGCTATGTTGGTGTAATGGCCTATACCCGCGGCAAATGGAACAGCCCCGGTGAGCCGCTGGCTTATGAAACCGATGGCCGCGATGCTTATGACGTGATCGACTGGATCAGCAAGCAACCCTGGAGCGATGGCCGGGTGGGCATGTATGGCGGGAGTTACAACGGCTTTACTCAATGGGCGGCTACAAAAAAGCTTCATCCCGCGCTTAAAACCATTGTGCCATCGGCTGCCGTAGCGCCGGGACTTGATGTACCCATGACCAATAACGTGCAAATGAGCTTTGTTTTCTCATGGACGTATTATACCAGCAACAATAAATTCCTTGATGAAAAAGATTACAACGGACCGCAGTGGAACCAACTGTACTGGAAATGGTATAACGCAGGCTTAGCTTACCACTCGCTCGACAGCCTTACCGGCAGAGGAGTTAATCATATGTTCGGGCATTGGGTGGCGCACCCTACTTATGATCAATACTGGCAGAACATGATCCCTTATAAAAAGGAATTTGCAGATATCAACATACCAGTATTAACAACCACAGGGTATTACGACGGCGGGCAGATTGGCGGCATGTATTATTATCGCGAGCATCTGAAATATAATGCTAATCCTAATCATTATGTGATCATTGGGCCATACGGGCATTTCGGTTCGCAAGGGCATCCCGATTCCGTTTTTAACGGTTACCGGATCGACGATGTAGCCCGGATCAACATTCACGAAATTATTTATAAGTGGTTTGATTACATTTTCAAAAACAAACCCAAACCTGCTTTTTTGAAAGATAAATTCAACTTTGAAGTTATGGGCAGCAATGAGTGGAAGCACGTGCCCTCGCTAAAGCAAATGAGCAATGATACCCTAAAGTTTTATCTTGATAATTCACGTTTAAATCCTGCTAAACCATTAAAGAAAGCTTTCGCATCGCAAAGGGTCAATTTTGCCAACCGGGATAGTATCAGCAGCTATTACTTTTTAAACCAGCTTATTTACGATACGCTGAACACCGGCAGTAGCCTTGTTTTTAAAAGTGATCCGCTTACCCAACCGCTTACTGTCAGCGGTGCATTTTCGGGGGTGTTAAAAACCATCATCAATAAAAAAGACATGGACTACCACGTGGTTATGTTTGAGGAAATGCCCGATGGTAAATACTTTTACCTCACCTACTTTATGGGCAGGGCGAGTTATGCTACGAACCCTGAGAAACGGCATCTGCTAAAACCTGGACAAATGGAAACTATCCCATTTACCAACTCCTACATCACCAGCAGACAATTCAGTAAAGGCAGCCGCATAGTGATCCTGCTCAACATCAATAAAAGCCCTTTTGAACAGATCAATTATGGAACAGGAAAAAACGTGAGTGATGAAACTATCCGGGATGCTAAAGAACCGCTACAAATAAAGTGGTTTAACGACAGTTATATTAATGTGCCGGTACTGAGGTAGGTAAGAAACAAGACGTCAGGAGCCAGGAAACAAGAAGTTAAAAAATACCTATGTTTTCAACTACGTCATTGCGAGGAACGAAGCAATCCCCGATTAGCAAAGCGGCTGTGCAAATCCGCCCTGGATAGTTTGGGATTGCTTCGTTCCTCGCAATGACGTTTTTTTAGCTTTCTAATAAAGCATTACAATTTCTTGATCTCAATATTCCTGTACCAAACATCAGCCCCATGATCCTGCAATACAATGTGCCCTGATTTAAAAGTACCGAAATCGGGCCATTGTTTAAATTTACTGCCCGCTACCAGTTTTTTCCAATTATCGTCCCAAAGGGTGGTTGACAAAACATGCTCGCCATTGATGGTAAAATCAAGCTTGCTGTTGTTGCAAACTATCTCTACCTGGTTCCATTCTCCGGCAGGTTTAACTACTTCTTTTGATATGGAAATCAGGTCGTACAGATCACCTGCACGGTGTTTAATCAATTTGCCGTCTTCGTTTTCTTTGTTATCAACCACCTGGCATTCGGGGCCGGTAAAATAGGTGTATTTGTATTTGGTTGTATCTTCCTTAACATGAAAAAGGATACCGCTGTTACCTCCTTTTGAAATCTTCCATTCCAGTTTCAGATCAAAATTTTCATATTCACCATTGCTAACCATATCACCGCCGTTTTTGCTTTGCCAATCGCCTTTTTCCGAGGCATCAAGGTGCAACACACCATCTTCGACCTTCCAGGCTAAGCCAGGCGCCGGTTTACCGTAAGCATGCCAGCCGTCGGTAGTTTTACCATCAAATAACGGCTCAAATGCCGAAGCTGTACTGTCGCTTTTTTTGTTGGTATCAGCAACAACGGTGCTGTCTTTATTATAGTTTTTTGGTGTGGATGAATGGCAGCCACTTACGGCTATGGCTGTTAGCGCTATCAAAAATAACTTGTTCATTGGTGCTATGTTTAATTAGTAAGTTTTAAATATTTCCCTTTTTAAATTCCCCAACTGCATAAGTAGCAGCCCGGGCTGTTAAAGCCATATACAAAATTGAGGGGCTTTGGTTTCCGGTAGTTGTCATACAGGCACCATCGGTAACAAACACGTTTTTACATAAGTGCAGCTGGTTCCACTGGTTCAGCAGCGATGTTTTGGGATCTTTGCCCATTCTTACCCCTCCCATTTCATGTATATCCAGTCCTGGTGCCTGTTTGTTCTCGTGCTTTTGAATATTGGTGCATCCGGCTTTTTCAAACATATCGGCAGTCTGGGTTAAAAAGTCTTTAATCATGCGTTCATCGTTATCATCATACTCAACAGATGTGATCAATAGCGGGATACCCCATTGATCTTTTTTATCCGGACTTAAACGCACGTAATTGCTGGCCTTAGGTATGGTTTCGCCCTGCAGGTACATATAAGCGCTCCAGCCGCCCGGTTCGGTAAGCGAATCTTTGTAGGCTCCTCCTATTTCGCCTTCGGCTGTTTCTTTTGGCCCCCGGTTTCGGTAAGCGCCCATAAAAGTGGTGAACCCGCCTTTATAGTCGGTTTCCTGTTTATGCAGATTGCGATAATTGGCCAGGATCAGTTCCGTTGGGTTTCGGCCAAAATAATAGCGGTCTAAAAAGCCATCCATATCGGCCGTTACCGATGCCCTGTAGTTTTGAAAAGCGATGTATTTGCCCAACAAACCATTATCATTGCCAAGCCCGTTCGGGAACCTGTTTGATTTAGAATTAAGCAGGATCAAATTGGTATTCAATGCCGAAGCATTCATGAAAATGATGCGGGCTTTGTATACAAACTCCTCTTTAGTATTGGTATCAATAACTTTTACCCCGGTAGCTTTGCCAAGTTTTTCGTCATAAATAACAGAATGAACTACCGAAAAAGGCCGTATAGTTAGATTTCCCGTTTTTTTGGCCCAGGGCAACGTTGAGCTAACCGAACTGAAATAACCACCAAAGGGACAACCGCGCATACACAAGTTGCGCGCCATGCATTTAACCCTGCCCTGATCTATATGGATCTGCTTAGGCTCGGTGATATGCGCCCAGCGGGCATGTACCAGGTGCCTGTCGGGATAATTATCTTTTATTTTTTTGCTAATGTGCCCCTGCACCGCATTCATATCAAAGGGGGGCAAAAACTCACCATCGGGCATTGCTTCAATGCCATCTTTGTTACCACAAACGCCTATAAACTTTTCTACATGCGAATACCATGGCGCCACGTCATCATAACCAATAGGCCACTCAATGCCGTAACCAAAACGTGCCGGGTTTTCAAACTCATACTTACTCCAGCGCTGGCAAGCCCTCCCCCATGTAAGTGATTTACCGCCAACCTGGTAACCACGAATCCAGTCGAACGGTTTTTCCTGTATGTAGGGGTGATCTTTATCTTTTACAAAGAAATGGGCATCATCTTCACCGTAACCAGCGGCGCGACTAATCAATGGGTTTTCTTTCAAAAAAGCCTTAGTCATTTCTCCCCGGTGCTTAAACTCCCAGGGATCCATGGTTGCTGTGGGATAATCCTTAATATGCTGCACATCCCGGCCCCGTTCAAGTACAAGCGTTTTTAAGCCTTGCTCGCAAAGCTCCTTGGCTGCCCACCCTCCGCTGATTCCCGAGCCTATCACAATGGCATCATAAGTAAACTCACCGGCAGTATTTTTAGGTTCGTCAGGCATTGGTTCAATTGGTTATGGTTAATAAACTATTTAATGGCAAATAGGTTTTATATAGAGCTGAAAGCAAAAGGCTCAAAGCACAAAGCATTCAGCCCTTAAAAGCTAAAAAACATAAAGCAGAAGGCTTAAAGCTTTTTAGCTTTCGGCTTTTGCCTTAAGCTTTAAGCTCATCATAACAGTTTTTATACTGTTATGCTCAGTTGTGCTGCCGCGGCATCGTCCATAAACACCTGCGCATTCTGCAGCGTTTTAAATATAGAAGCAGGCACATCGTTAGTAACACATCCCTGCAATGCCTGGGCAATAATGGGTGCCTTTTTACTTCCGCTGGCTATAAGTACCGGTACCGCGGCTTCGGCCAGATGACGCAAGCCGAGGGTAATACCTTCGGTTAAAACAGTATCAGTAGTAAAATACTTTTGAGCAACCTCTATAGTAATAGGAGCCAATGCCGAGTGATGTGCATACGAATGAAAATCGGCACCAGGCTCATTAAGGCCGATGTGACCGTTAAGTCCCACGCCAACCACCATCATATCCAAGCCGCCAAGTTTATCGATATGCTTATTCATAGCCTGGCATTCGGCATCCAGATCATCGGCCACAGCATTAAAAAACTTCATCTTAGCGGGCGAAATACTAAGCGGCTTAAAAAAATGCTTTTCGAGGAAGTAAGTACAACTGCCGTCATTAGTGCGATCGAGGCCAACCCATTCATCAAGTCCCACAAAGTTGGTTTGGCTAAAATCAACCAGGCCGCGGTTGGCATATTGAACCAGGTAGCTGAACATGCCGGTTGGCGAATCGCCGGAAGGGAAACAGATCAGCGCATCGGGCTTTTGATTAACCAGGGTAACTACCAAATCGGCTGCAGATTTCGACATGGTATTATAATCGGGATATATATGTAGTTTCATTTTCTATTTGTTATTGAGCCAAAGATTTACCGGTTTATCAATCTTTGCCGAAAACGGCAGCTCAATTTTTTTGCCTGCACCCGCCGACGCGTAAGCCGCGTAAATAAGTTCGAGCACGGCCCTGCCGTCTTCACCTGTTACCAGCGGAGTTTTGTTGTTTTGTACACAATCAATAAAATGCTTCAACTCATGCGGATACCCCTGGTTAAAGGCCTCTTCAAAAATGGTGAAACTCCATCCCTGCGTGGTGTCTGATTTTTCCATGGCGTAGCCATAACCATCACGACTGTATGTTACCGCAGCATTGCCCATAAACAGATCGGCATAAATAACGCCGCCAAGACCATGAATCTCGCAGCGATCATCCATACCGCCATGTTTAGCCCAGCTGTTTTCAGCTACAGCAGTCACACCGTTTTCAAACTCAACAATTATGACCGAATTATCCTCGCCTTTTGTACGGCCTTTATGAAGCACGGTACTCATACTGGCATAAACGCTTTTAGGTTTGGCATTGTCCAGCATCCACCTAAACCAGCCTAATGCATGACAGCCCATATCCATGATCACACCGCCGCCCGAAAAATTGATATCATAAAACCAATCCGAATGCGGGCCAGAATGTTTTTCGCCCTGTTTCAACATATAAATATCGCCGATAGCGCCTTCTTTTACCAGGTGCCTTGCCCGCTCATATTTTGGCGCAAAACAAAGCTCTTCGGCGTACATCAATTTTACGTTATTGGCCTTACAAACGGCAATCATTTCATCGGCTTCTTCAAGGGTAACGGCAAGCGGTTTTTCGATGATAACATGTTTGCCTGCTTTAGCTGCCTTGATGGTAGCTTCGGCGTGCAGGTAATTGGGCAGGCAGATATCTACCACTTCACAACCTGATTCGGCAAGCAGTTTGTCAATATCATCAAACCATTGGGCTATGTGATATTTTTCGGCAAAGGCTTTGGCTTTTTCGGGGTTACGGGCGTAACAGGCCACAACATCGGCTTCGGGGATAAAGCGATGGTACGATTCCATGTGGATATCGGTAATAAAACCGGCACCCAGTATGGCTACTTTAGTTTTGTTCATAAAAAGTATATATAATAACGCTGATAATTGGGACAGCGCGCAGGATTTACCTGGTTCAGAATACTATTCAAGATTAGCGAATAATATTTAAAAATTGAAAACTTTTGGAAGATGTATGTTAGTAAGCCGCTACCAGCCAGGCAGGGTTGTTTTACATCGAAGTCATTAGCAAAATGCTTATCATGCTGAGGGACGAAGCATCTTCTTCGCCCTGTACAGCGGCTCTGCCTTTTGAAGAAGATCCTTCGCTATCGCTCAGGATGACAAATTAAAAATAGGTGTCATGCTGAGCCTGTCGAAGCATAGCGGGGTGGGCCTCTGCGCACGTCCTTCGACAGGCTCAGCATGACAGGCCCTCCACACCTAATGTCATCTTACCTTCACAGAACCTGATTTTTCTCACTCAAGATGACAAAGACTTATAGCCTACCCCTCCATGATGTGTTTTTTAATAAACTCAATTGTTGATTCGGGCAGGGCATTGCCGCTGGCCTGGGTAAGACTGCCATCGGGCTGCAATTCCAGCTCGGCGTTGATGTTGTTATCGATAAAAACATGCAGCTTATTTTGTTCTTTTTCAACACGGCAAGTAAGCTCACGCTCTGAGTAATTAATCAGGAATTCGTATTTCCCATCTTTTGCGGCCGGAGTGGTGTCTTTTTGATCGATCATGGCGGTAGTGTTTATTGAGATAACACGCCATGATAAATGATGTTTCCTTTATCGACAAATAAAACAGCTGTTTAAACACGTTTTAAAAAGAGGCAGAAAAAAAAGAGATAGCCCGCCGGCTGTCTCTTTTTTAAATTTAAGTTGACTGACCTCATTATTTATCATAAAGAACTAATTGGTTAGATCGATAATAACAATTAGTCAAATATAAGCACTATAGAATTAGTAGACTAATTTTTTTGATAAAAAATGTTACTTTTTTTTCATTTTGGGTCAGTTTTTCTTAACAGATGGCGTTTTGTTAACAATACTGTCCTTTTTCTGCCCATTTCCGGGTAGTTTTGGCGCAAAATTTCTGTTTATCGTATCCTTTTTAAATTTTATCGCATTATTCTTTCCCGTATCAACTTTTAGGGTACTATCCTGCATGTTTTTTATTCCGGGGCCCTTCAGACTATCCGTTTTGAGGCTCACCCCCGGCTTAGCACTTCCGGGTTTAGCAGGAGCATTTTTTGCCGGAGATTTAGTCGCCGGTACTTTCCTACTGCGCTTTTTAATGATGTCTTCTTTTGATGCGGGGCGCTCTTTAGGTTTCCACAAAAAGCCTTTTAATATCTTATCATCTTCTTTAACCTTTTCAATAGGGATATACCGGTTTTCGGGCTTGGTTAAAAAGTAGATATCCGTAGCCTGGTTCTTTTTAAAAACGGTACGGATCCTGCTGCTCAACGATCGCTGCATGCCCGAAACTTTACCACTGTCGCGCTGAAAATAAATTGTTTCGGCATTACCAAACGTATACATCTGGTCAAGCTTATCATCCTTAAAATATCCCCGCATTTTTTTACCCGATACCTGGTTAAAATGCGTTGAATCATCTTTTTCAATATTCACGATAAATGCCGACGGAAACAGTTCGATATTATCCAGCTTTTTATGTCGCATTTGCATGTATACGGTATCGCCGCTCAACTGCGAACCCTGTGTCCAGATAATAGGGTTCACATACATACGCATGGTTGAATCGCTGTTACTATAAAATACCGAATCGGATTTAGCCTGCAGATCTGATTTAAAGATCTTAACATGGTGATGGCCGATAAGCATCCGCACGCGTGCCGTATCCTTCAAATTAACCGGGTATTGTTTAAAAACCGGGTCGCGCTGCATCTGTTCACGGGCTATGCTATCCTGCTTCGCTTTTTTAATGGCCGCAAGCGCATCCTTTTTGCGCTGCAATGAATCATTTACAGGCTTAGGCTTTCCAAAAAAGTCGCGGTGAAAGTAGCTGGTATCTTTAGGTACCTTAATATAGTAAGCAGTGAGGAACTTCGACGATTTTTTATCGGCTGCCACTTTTCGCTGCTTTAGTGTGGTATCACGCAAAGTACGTTGACGCTCCTGGTAAATTTTCTGGTTTTTATAGGTCATGATCTGCGTTTCAATGGTATCGGCAGTCATGTATATCGAATCGCGTTTGATGTGGCCGGTATCTTTCACCGCAGCTTTTACAGGTATAAGTTTTCCTGTTACTTTAGCAACGCCCGGCTTAATAGCATCAGCCACTCCGGCCAGGCTGCCAATGTTTTTTATGCCAACTTTATCTTTGTTATTTTTTAATGCCGGAGCTGCGGCTTTCAGCGCAGAATCAATCAGCTTTTCATTCCCTTTTTTAGCCTGCGTTGCTGCTTTTATCAATGCATCGGCATTGGCATCTTTATTATTTTGTAAAGCGCCCTGCACCAACTTAGTTGCCATATCAACATTGGCACTATCTTTTTTACCTATAGCAAAAGGCTGCTTAATAGGCATGGTATTGGCCGGGGCCTTGTGGCTGCTGTCGGGCTTTATGGCGCCGGCAATTTTGGTAAGATCGGTTATATTTTTAGCAGATGCTTTGGCATTCTTATTTGCAACAGGTAATTGCTTAACTGTGGTATCGGTTTTACTGGTATCCTTTTGCTCGGAGATCAATACCACGTAAGCATTTTCGGTAACAACGGTTTTTTCCTCGGCCCTGAAATAAGTACCCAGGTCCCCTTTTATAGTTACTTTTTGTTCCCTGTCTTCAAAGGTGATATTCTTTACTGCGCGGCCGTAACCTTTCAGCTTATCGTAAAAAAGACTGTCGCCTTTTAACGATTTGGTGCCTTGCCTGTATGAGTTTTTCTTACCAAAATACGCCTGTTCGGTAACAGTGTTATATAAACCGTTCTCGGTATACAGGGTATCCTTGTCTTTAGTACCGTAAATATTGGTTGGGCCGAAAAAATAGGCAATACGTGTGCCCGTGTTATACTTAAGGGTATCGTTTTTTATCAATGCATCGGGCGTAGTAAGTACCACATCGTACCTGAAATATGAATCGCGGCTGAAAGCAAAATAGTAACCGTTTTTACTGGTAAGCACGTTATCCTTGTTCACCAGCTTTCCACCACCGGTATAGGTACCTATGCGGCTGGCTGTATTATAGGTAAGATAGTTGGTAGTAAGCGTAGCATCACGATCAACCATTTTAACATTATCGGTAAGGATGGCCGTTTTGGTATTACCGTTGTAATTAAGCTTATCCGAAAATATATTCAGCGTATCGCCCTGGTTTATGTTTACGTTACCAAAAGCATCAAAAGCATTTTCGTTTGGATAAAAGTAAGCACTATCTGAGCGAAGGAGCGAGTAATCCTGCTTAAACACACCTTTATACACCTTGATCAGCTGCCTGCCGTTAACCTTTGTGCCGGTGCTTCGTTCAGATTGTATCAGGTTTACAATTGATTTTTTTTGAGCCATAGCTGCAGTTGCTATCGCCAAAAACAAAAAGCATAAAACGTATTTCCTCACAATGGCAAAATTAGTTTTTTGTTGGGGTTATTAAATTAATAATTTTGATGAATGCTGCCAGTTAATCAGTTTGTTAATTTTATTGAGCAAAACAGCTTATTTACACCCACTACCAAAATATTGGCGGCTGTAAGCGGCGGCATCGATTCTGTTTTAATGGTGCACCTGCTTAATACTGCAGGCTATGATTTTGGCATTGCCCATTGTAACTTTCAACTGCGCGGTGATGAAGCCCTGCGCGACCAGGCCTTTTGCCATGATCTGGCAACAACCCTCAATGTACCTTTTCATACTGTTAACTTTGATACAGAGCAATACGCTGCAGACAACAAGATATCCATACAAATGGCAGCCCGCGATTTGCGTTATCAGTGGTTTGACACTATAAGTCAGCAATCAGGTTATGAGGTTGTTGCGCTTGCTCACCACCAAAACGATACTATCGAAACAATATTGTTAAACCTTACACGCGGTACCGGAATTGCCGGCTTGCACGGCATTTTACCAAAAAACGGTAAGCTGGCGCGCCCGCTATTGTTTTTGACACGGGATGAGATACAGACCGTTGTTACTGCCGAAGGTTTAAATTTTGTAGAGGACAGCTCCAATGCTTCAGCCAAATATGCCCGCAATAAGATCAGGCTGGAGGTTGTACCAAAGCTGAAGGAATTGAACCCAGCGCTCGAAAAAACTTTTGAAAACAGCCTGCTCCATTTCCGCGACCTGGAACTATTGCTTGAATTTAAGCTTGATGAAATAAGACAGACGCTGCCGCAGATACGTGATGATGCTATCTATTTTCCAATTAACGAAGTAAAAAAACTTAGCCCCAAAAGGCTGCTTCTTTTTGGATTGCTGGATGAGTACGGTTTTAACGAAGCTACCATTGATGACCTCATTGCATCGCTCGATAAACACTCCGGCCGGATATTTGAATCAGGAACACATACGCTATTCCTCGATCGCGATAGTATTATCCTTAAACCCAAAGCTGCTACACCTCCTGCCGAAGTTATTATCAACGCTACAGACCACGAGGCAAATTTTGGCGTTTATAAGCTTAACCTGTTACATGATGATAGTCCGCTGATTATAAAGAATAATCCCTTTGCGGTATCCATTGATGCTGATAAGCTGGTTTATCCGCTAAAAATGCGTACATGGTATGAGGGCGATTCTTTTTTCCCTCTGGGAATGAAGGGCAAAAAGAAACTGAGCGACTTTTTCATTAACCAGAAAGTGCCGCTGCACCAAAAGGAGGAAATCCCTATCCTTGTAAATGGCAACGGTGAAATTATGTGGATTGGCGGCTATCGCTCCGACGAAAGGTATAAAGTAAGTGATAACACTAAAAAAGTTACTATCTTCGAACTGTTTAAACTAACATGAGCGATAAATCCGTTTTTACCGAAAAACAATACCTTGGCCGGGAATTTATACCGCTAACCATACGCCTGGTTTTAGCCATGTTTTGTTTTGCAGCCTACTTTTTTACCGACGAACGCGAACGCAACGGCGATTTGCTGGTTGTAGTAGGCTTTTCCATCATCATTATTTCTATCATTCTGGGCTTCCTACTGCATTTCCGCACCCGCGTAGAAAACAAAAGTGTTATGCTTGATGGATTATGGACAACCAAACTGGTAAAAATAGATTTGAACAGCATTGTTAAGGTTGAAAAAGGCACTTACAGCCGTTACATGTTCAATAACCCGGTTTATAACCTGCACACCAAAGGCACTATTCGCTTTTTCACATCGGGCAACGAAGCCATTCATCTTACCGATCGCGATGGCCTGCTTTATATCATCGGTTCCAAACACCCTAATGAGTTTTTAAGGGCGATAAGGGAAGAGATGAGAAAGTAATCCGCGTTAGTCGCAAGGCCACGGCCACAGGGGAGTAAAGAAAAAACGCCAATTCTTCTATGTAGAGACGCATAATTGCGTCTCCCGTAGGACAAGCAAAAATTATATCTTGGATGATGCGCATGGATGATAAATATCAAGGTAAATACCGCACATTGTCGCCTCGCTTAACGGGATGGGATTACGGATCACATGCTTTATATTTTGTAACTATTTGTACGCTCAACCGAGTCCCATATTTTGGTGATATCTTGTCGCGGGAAGACAACGGAGAAGGATTTTTACAAACCTCAATTATAGGTGATGCCGCTCATGTTAATTGGTTAAAAATCCCCGAGTTTAACCCATATGTTGAACTTGATGAATTTTTAATAATGCCTGACCATTTACATGGAATACTGTTTTTCAACAAACCTCATAAATCTACCTGGGAGGTAAATAAATTTGGAGTTCAAAAAGATAACCTGGCTTCTGTACTTCGCGGTTATAAATCATCAGTAAAAAAATTTGCGAATGATAACAACATCGATTTTGCATGGCAGCCTCGCTATTATGACCGGGTAATTAGAAATGACCGTGAACACATTAATATAAAACAATATATCTATGATAATCCAAATAATTGGGTTAATGGTAAAGAAGATTTCGACAATTTATATATCTGATTAAGGTTTATATGGAGGCTCTGTATACTCGGAGACGCAATTATGCGTCTCTACACAGAAGAAGGCCTCTATTCACTCTCCATCACCTTCATCAACTCCTCAATAAATAAAATAGCTGCCCGTTTACGGTAAACACCTTTTTGCCAGAGGATGTATGATTGCCGTTTGATATCTTTTGATTCGATGGGAATGGCGGTTACTTTATTCCAGCCTATGATGGCTTTTTCGTTCAGGATAGTTGCCCAATGACCATTCTCAACCAGGGCCAGTAATGAATGCACATCATTAAGCTCAATTTTAATATTGGGTACTATCTTTTTGCGGTTGAACAGATCATTAATAAAATCGCGCGAACTGAAACCTTTTCCCGGCAGGATGAGGTCAAGCTTAGCCAATTCTTCAAGACTTACTTTTTTGAGCTGGGCCAGCGGATTATTTTTTGAAACCACCATGACCACGCTCGAGCTAAACAATTCCTGCATTTCCAGGTCTTCATCATCGCTTTCGTTATGGAAGGCGAGGATCATATCCAGCTCGGCCAGCCGTAGTTTTTTTTCCAGTTCCTCGGGGCTGCCATAAGTGATAAAAATCTTGATACCGGGATATTTGGTACTGAACGGTGCCAATGCTGGTAGCAACAAAGAAGTAAAAGCATATGAAACACCGAGGTTTAACTCACCGATGGTGGCATTCTGCAACTCGCTGATGGCTTGCCTGCTTCGCTGCACATCGTTAAGAATTTTGCGGGCATGGGTTAAAAATATATGCCCGGCTTCGGTGATACGTACATGTTTGCCTATCCTGTCGAACAGCAGCATGCCCAGCTCCTCTTCAAGTTGCTTGATTTGCTGTGATAACGTGCTTTGTGTTATAAACACAGCTGCCGCTGCCTCAGTGAAGTTCATGGTTTCGGCAGCCTTAACAAAGTATTGCAGTTGACGCAATTCCATAATCAATCGTTTTTCCCTATCAATCCTATTAAAATAATCTATTTTACAAATGTATTGATATGGGCGATATTTGCAGCATAAAACAATTCAATAGTCTTGCATTAAGTACTCCCCTGAATTTGCTTTTGTTATGAATTGAACAAATGAATGTGTTTCGCTCTTTAAAGTACCGTAATTTTAAACTGTTTTTTTACGGTCAGTCAATCTCCCTCATTGGCACATGGATGCAAAAAACGGCAGTGAGCTGGCTGGTTTATCGCCTTACAGGTTCAGCCCTTTTACTGGGAATAGTAAGTTTTGTGAGCCTGATCCCATCGCTTATATTAGCTCCTTACGCAGGCAGTATTGTTGACAGGCATAACCGTTACCGCATTTTGGTTATTACCCAGGTGGTATCCATGCTGCAGGCTGGGGCATTTGCTTTCATGATCTTTTTCAAGATCTATAATATACCAGCTATTATTGGGTTAAGCCTGCTGCAGGGTATTGTAAACGCCTTTGATGTTACCTGCCGCCAATCGTTAATGGTGGATATGGTTGACGACAAAGCAGATCTGCCTAATGCCATTGCCCTAAACTCAACCATGACCAACCTCGCACGTATTGCGGGCCCGGCCATCGCAGGTATCGTATTGAGCGCTTTCGGCGAGGATGTTTGTTTCTTCGGTAATTTTCTGAGCTATATCCCCGTACTCACCTGTTTATTTATGATGAAGCTGAATACCATAGTACCGGTACGTTCAAAAAAAAGCATCTGGACAGAGTTGCAGGAAGGCTTCAGATATGTATCAGGCGACAGCGACCTGAGCAGCATGATCCTGATGCTTACAGCAAGCAGCCTGTTTGTGATACCATTTAATACACTGATGCCGATATTCGCCAAAGACCTTTTTAATGGCGATGCCAAAACTTTCAGCTGGTTTGAGAGCGCAGCTGGTTTAGGTTCGGTGATCAGCGCGGTGTACCTGGCAAACTTAAAGAGTAATAAAAACCTGGTAAAGATCATGTCGATAGCAAGCCTCATCTTCGGTACAAGTGTGCTGATGGTGGCTTATGCAGGGAAACTACCGTTTGCCTTGGTATTCATGGTATTTACCGGGGTTGGTATGATGGCGCAAACATCAGCCATTAACACCTACATCCAAACACACGCTATCCCGGCTATGCGGGCAAGGGCTATCAGCTATTATGTTATGGCTTACCAGGGCATGATTCCGGTAGGCAGTTTGATGGCCGGCTGGCTGGCCAACGAGCTCGGTCCGCGTAGGGCTGTTTGTATTGAGGGAATCATTGGCGTATTAGCTACCGCATTGTTCGTATTGTATAAAAGAAGACAAGCTGCCGGTGAAAGTGTAGAAGGAAAAGCAGCGTTGGCCAAATAAATTTATTTCATCTACCTGTTTAAATTTCAAATGCAAAAGCCTTTTCAGTTTTGAAAGGGCTTTGTTATGAAAGCGTTATTGGTTCAACGCCATATTAGCCCCGCAGCAGCATGATTTAACGCTTGCCCAAATTCATCAGTAGGCCGCAATTGTTTATGCTGATTTAGTTTAACCGATAAATTATGGCATTTTCTTAATAGCGTGCGGTAAAGCAGGTTTACAATTTGGACGTTCTACCAGAGAGCCCATTACTTCTTTTGAATGCAATGTGATTTTTATCAACCATAAAAATTAAACAGCATCATTTTGCCTATAGCGAAAGTTTGCCAAATCATAATTGGTTTTATATATTTATACCAGCCTTATCCAAATTATGAGTAAACTTTACGTATCATTTTGTCTGCTTTTCCTTTTAGCATTCCCTATATTTTTATCTGCACAATCTTGGAAACCCTTTGGTGCGGATGAAACTGTTGGCCCTGGCCCGGGTTTCGCGGCTTCTAACACTATTGCTATTTCGCCAGATGGCACTCCTTATATTGCTTTTACCGATAATGCCAACGAAAACACCATTACCATAAAAAAATTTGACGGCAAAAAATGGGTACAAGTGGGTATTAGTATTAATGATGGTTATTATTCCTCGGGGCCTGCACTTGCATTCGGAACTGATGGTGCTCCGTATATTGCTTATATGCCCAGTATTGCTGATAAAAATTATGTTACGGTTGCCATCCGGAAACTTGTAGGCGACAACTGGGTAAAAGTTGGTTACCCCATTGGCACGGGCATATATCCCAGCCTTGCCGTTGGTCCGGACAATACGCTATACTCAGGGTTTTCCACAGCTTATGGCGGCGGCTTAGCTGTTAGGAAGTTTACCAACGCCTGGGAAAATGCAGGTGATCTGGATGATGTGTCAGGGTCGCCGCTGGTAAGCAATAAGATCGCCATTACTGCAGATGGCACTCTGTACGCGGCCTACGCGGCTATAAAAAATAAGAATAGAGTATCAGTAAAAAAATTGGTAAACGGCAAATGGCAGCTTGTTGGCGAGAATGGGTTTAGCAACACAGGGGCTACTAATGTTACCATGGCGCTAACTGCCGATGGCACGCCTTACGTAGCTTACCAGGATTCAACTGTAGGAAGCGCCGCAGTGGTGCAGCAGTTTAAAAACGGGGCGTGGACAGTGGTTAGTACAACGGGGCTTTCAAAAGGTGCTGCCAATTATATTAATATGGCCATGGCACCGGATGGTACGCCATACATCACTTTTTGCGATGCGGGCGACAAAGATAAACCGGTAGTGAAAAAATTGAGCGGAGGCAACTGGACAAGTGTTGGCCCTACTTACCTGCCGGAATATAAGGCGACTTACACCAGTATCGCCATTTCCAAAAACGGCATACCCTATCTCACATACTCTGATTATAATATGGGATCAAAGCCATTGGTGAAAATTTTCACCAATGGCCAGTGGACAAACGTTGGGGCAAATAGTCTATCCATCGGGGCATCAAGCAACGTAATTTTGAAAGTGACCAAAACAGGTTTGCCTTACGTAGCCTTTAATGATGCATTTAACAACGGCAAAGCATCGGTTAAACAATATGTGTCAGGAAGCTGGCAATATACGGGCACGCCAACCATATCACAGTCAGGCATTTTTTCAGCAAATCTGGATATGGATATTGGGCCGGACGGGACACCATATGTGATTTACCGCGATTCGAGCCAATCCTCATGCGTGGTTAAAAAATATAATGGCACAGGCTGGATAAATTTAGGAAGCAATATTGCCCCATATGGTGGTAATAATTTTAAAATAACTGTTGCACCCAACGGTACACCTTATATAGCTTATGCTGATAATCAATATGGAGACTTAATATCGGTGCAAAAATTCAGCAACGGGAGCTGGGTTTATGTAGGCAAGGCCGCATTTTCTGCAAATAATGTAGCTAACGTTAATATCGCCATTGATAAAAATAATGTACCCTATGTTGCTTATTTGGATGTTTTATCTAACAGGCCCAATGCCAAACGCTTTAACGGAACCACCTGGGTAACGGTCGGAACGGAAAACTTTATCCAGGATGCTGTGCGGGATATTAACCTTTTGATAGGCCCGGACGGCACTCCTTACATGGCATTTTATGATATCACAACCGAAGAAATTATCGTTAATACATTTACTAATAATAGCTGGCAGCCTTTTGGCGGCCCTACCGGATCGTACAAGCAGTCAAACGCGCCCAAAATGTTATTTAACCCGAGCGGGCAAATGTACCTTGCTTTTTTACAGTATAATTCATTAAACAGCTATACCGATGGACAACTGCTTAAATTAAGCCAGGGCGCATGGTCTGATGCCGGCAGCGCCGGGATGATACCATATTCAGGCACCGATCATTCTATAGCTTTCGCCCCCAACGGCGATCCGGTGTATGCCTATATAAATGGCCTCATCTACGTACGCACTAAAACCGTCGACAACATGTTAGCCCCCCCGGTAGTTAACACAATTTTACCCAGCCTGGGCAGTATTGGCACAATAATAACTATTACCGGTTATAACTTTAGCAACGCCTCATCGGTGAAAATCGGCACCAGCAATGCGGCGTCGTTTACTGTAGTTTCGCCAACAATCATTACAGCTACAGTAGGTATGGGCGCCACCGGTCCGGTCACTATAACCACACCAAACGGTACAGTCGCTTTTAACCAGTTTACATACACAGCACCGCAACCGGTTATCAAGTCTTTTTCTCCTTTTTTTGGCGATGTTAATTCAATAATAACAATCAAAGGCGAAAACTTTAACCCAACCGCTGCCAACAATTTAGTTTACATTGGCGCTGTAGCAGCCACGGTTATCACAGCAACTAATAACACCCTAACCGTAAAAGTGCCCGAAGGTGCAACTGCCGGGCCACTTACCGTAACCGTGAACCAATTAACCGCATATGCCCCGGGAGTTTTTAATGTCACTTTTAAATCACAAAACACCTTTACCCCAGCTACATTCGCTGTTAAACAGGATGTCGGTAACGTAAACCAGGCATCATGGGTAAGCGTGAAAGATATGGATACCGATGGCAAGCCCGATGTTATAATCAACGGTGGGGGCACATCGGTTTTAAGCAATATCAGTACAAGAAATACACTGTTTTTCAAAAACAACTTTAACGAAAACCGGGGCGGTGAATACATAACCACCGGCGATTTGGATGGGGATGGCAGAGCCGATTTGGTGACTGCAAACGGAGTATCCGTCCAAACCTATAAAAACAATAGTACACCAGGTAATACCTCGTTCCTAACCTATGGACAAGTTATACAACCGGCCGACTATGCGCGTGGTGCTTTAGTGGGAGACATTGATGGCGACGGCCGGCCCGATCTTGTATCTTTCGGCGGTATTGGTGTTGCCATGGGCGTGTTCCGGAACGGCGGTACAGAAAAGGACTATACTTTTTTTGAAGATCAAGTTACAGTTACCAATGAAAGTTTTTTGTTTGATGCTAATTTATCAGATATTGACGGTGACGGTAAGCCTGATTTGGTAGTTATATTGCCAGACTTTTTAAATTTGGAAGCTTACGGCTATATAACAGTTTTCAAAAATACCAGCACTATTGGCAGGATCTCTTTCGTTCCTGTGGTATTCCCAACCAGATTATATACGGGCAAAAGACCGGGCAACATTGCTGTAGCTGATATTGACAATGATGGCAAGCCTGAAATTATTGTGCCCAATACCAAATCAAATACCGTTTCGGTTTTTAAAAACACCAGCACTAAAAATCAAATCAACATTGTTAAAGGCGTTGAATTTGCAGCAGGCACAGGCCCTGCTTCAATCGCCGTTGCAGATTTGGACGGCGATAGTTTGCCCGATCTTGCAGTTGCGAATCTCAGCAGTATATCTGTATTAAAAAATACAAGCACAGCAAACGGAATTAACTTTGCGGCTAATGTTGACTATAAAACCAATTACCAGCCAAGCAATATTGCGGCCGCCGACCTTGACGGCGATCAGGCTCCTGAATTAATTGTTTCAAATTATCTTGGCAACAATGCCACAATATTTAAAAATAACATTATCCAGTTTAACTTACCCACCAATAACTTTATCATATCTATCGTAAGCGCTACCTGTAAGGGCAGCGCTAATGGAGCAATTAATATCGGCGCGGCTCAAGCCTTCGGTTACACCGCTACGCTTACCGGAAACAGTTTAAACAAAACACTGCCATTTACTACCACCGGAACATTTAATAATCTGCCCGCCGGCACCTATAATTTGTGCATTACCATGGCCGAGCAAAGTGGTTATAAGCAATGTTACGACGTAGTGATTTCGGAGCCCAAAGATCTGGCGGTGTATTCGACTGTGAACACAGAAGACAAAACAGTAAACCTGGCACTAACAGGTGGAACGATATATAATATCAACCTCAATGGTATTAACTATACCACTACTAATAGCAATATCAACCTGCCGCTTAACGCGGGCAACAATAAACTCGGTGTAACTACCGATAAAGAATGCCAGGGCATAATACAAAAAATAATAAACCTGTCGGGCGTTATCAGTCCATATCCGGTACCGTTCCAAAATACGCTAAATGTAAATATTGGCCTTACCCCGGTAAACACCATATCTGTACAAATATATGCCGTAAGCGACGGCCGCCCGGTGTACAACAAACAATTCAACAACCAGGCCGGGGTATTACAACTGGATGTTACAGGTTTTAAAACCGGGGTTTATTCCCTGCATCTAAGGTTGGATGGTAACGAAAATATTTTTAAAGTAATTAAGCAATAAGTTAGGATTATTGCAACTCTACAATATTGCGCATCCACAAAAAAGCCCTCTCAAAACTGAAAGGGCTCCATAATGCTTTTACATCTTCAAACCAATCTCTCTCAAGCGCTCATCCAAATACTCGCCTGCAGTAATATCGGTATATAGCTTAGGATGCTGTTCATCAATACATGAATCCAGGCTGGTTAAATCCATGCCCGATTTGGGATGAAGGAAAAACGGCACCGAAAAACGGGAAAACTTCATCAACTCGCGGGGCGGGTTCACCACGCGATGTGTGGTTGATTTCAGTTTATTATTCGTTAAACGTTGCAGCATATCGCCAACGTTAACCACCAGGTCTTCGCCGTATGCCTTAACCGGGAACCATGTGTTATCGCGGGTTAGCAGTTCGAGTCCATCGGCACTGGCACCTATTAATAAGGTGATCAGGTTGATATCTTCGTGGGCACCGGCGCGTACAGCATCATCAGGCACCGAATCAGGATCGGTTATAGGGAAATAATGCAGGGTGCGGAGTATCGAATTACCGTTATGAACTTTATCGTCAAAGTAGTTTTCGGGCAGTTCGAGATAAACGGCAATTGCACGGAGCAAATGTTTACCGGCGGCTTCAAGTTTTTTGTAAACCTCGATGGTAGTTGGGTTAAATTCGGGTAGCTCGTTAACAGTTACATTATCCGGATACTGTGCTTTTAGTACATCATCATCCGTTACGGTTTGGCCTATCTGCCAAAACTCCTTCAGGTCGGGGGTTTTAAAGCCTTTGGCCGTCTCTTTGCCCTTCCCTGTGTATCCCCGCTGGCCTGCTAATCCAGGAATTTCATATTGCTGTTTTACTGCATCCGGCTCGGCAAACAACGCCTTTACCTGATCGTAAAGCTTATCTATCAACTCTTTACTTAAACCGTGGTTAGTTATAGTAACAAAGCCGGTTTCGTTAAAAGCCTTGCCAATATCATTTGAAAATTGTTTGCGTTCTTCGGCTGTGCCGTTTATATAGGTATTTAGATCCAGACGTGGAATAGTTACTGTGCTCATAGTTGTAGTTTATAAAACAGGTAGCAAAATTATTTAATTTTTAAGCGTAGTACACAAGATAGCAATAAAATTTTATCCCCATAATTACGCTGACTGAGTTTGTTTTAACGTGTTAAAACAATTTTTGCTTTAAACGTTTTATACTTCTGCCTGTCATATATTTAGCAACAACAATATAACAGGCTTTTTTTAAACACTATTATTATGAAATTCATCAATAAAATATGCGGTATCAGCTTAATAGCATTTTTGATAATGCTTGCCGCGCCAAACATAAGCAAAGCCCAGGAAGGAGGCTACGTATCCGATCAGGAGTTTTACGACGAACTTGATCCTTACGGCACCTGGGTTAGCGACCCGCAATATGGAAACGTTTGGGTACCCGATGCCGGTGACGATTTTAGGCCCTATGCCACCCGCGGCCACTGGGTAGTAACCGATTATGGTAATACCTGGGTATCTGATTATGAATGGGGCTGGGCACCTTTCCACTACGGCAGGTGGCGTTATGATAATTATTATGGATGGGAATGGATCCCGGGCCATGAATGGGCACCGGCATGGGTAAGCTGGAGGCATGGTGGCGGCTATTATGGCTGGGCTCCTCTGCAACCAGGTATCAGCATCAGTATATCTTTTGGTAACAGCTATAATGTGCCCGATAATTACTGGGTTTGCGCACCACAAGCTTATATTAACAGGCCAAACATTTACAACTATTATGTGCCACGTACCCGCGTGGTAAACATTATCCATCAAACAACCATTATTAACAACACCTATGTTAATAATAATCGCACTTATGTAACCGGCCCAAGAATTAACGAGATCAGGCAGGTTACCAATAACCGCAACGTGCGTGTTTACAATATCACCAATGTTAACCGGCCAAACGGCGGCGGCAGGGTGGTAAACAATACCGTGAATATTTATCGCCCCGAAATAAGGAAAGCACCGGATGCAAGGCCTGCAAGGGTAGTAAACGCTGCGGCTTACAGGCAACAAAACCCTAATAACGGCATAGCTAACAGGCAAGCTGGCAACGCAACTATCAACCGCAATAATGCAGCCCGCTTAAGGGAAGTTGCCCGTAATGAAAAGCCCGATAATAAAATAGTGCAGGTTAATCATGCAAGCCCGGCAGCCCGCCCTAACCAGGCAAACGGGGCACGTCAAAACCAACCAAACGCAAGGCCGGGAGATAACCAGGCGCAGCGTCAGCAACAGGCACAACAACGCCAACAGCAGCAACAAGCCCAAAGGCAACAGCAGGCAGATCAAAGACAAAATGATCAAAACCAGCGCCAACAGCAACAGCAGGCACAGCGTCAGCAGCAATTGCAGCAACGTCAGCAAGAGCAGCAGGTAAAAAGCCAGCAGCAAAACCGGTCTCAAGCCCAACAAGAGCAGCAAGCACAACGTCAGCAACAGGCTCAACAACGCCAGCAACAACAGGAGCAAAGACAACAGCAATTGCAGCAACGCCAACAACAACAACAAGCTCAAAGGCAACAGCAGGAGCAGCAACGTCAGCAACAACAGCAGGCTCAAAGGCAACAACAGGAACAACAACGCCAGCAGCAACAGCAACAACAGCAGGCCCAAAGGCAGCAGCAACAACAGGCCCAAAGGCAGCAGCAGGAACAACAACGACAGCAACAACAGCAAGCTCAAAGGCAACAACAGGAACAACAACGCCAGCAACAACAGCAAGCTCAAAGGCAGCAGCAGGAACAACAACGCCAGCAGCAACAGCAACAACAGCAGGCTCAAAGACAGCAACAACAAGCGCAGCGTCAGCAACAGCAACAAGCCCAAAGGCAGCAGCAGGAACAACAACGCCAGCAGCAGCAAAGGGAAAGACGCCCTGAAAACAGGTAAATAAATTATAACCGCTACAATAAACAGCACGTATAAAGCATTATATACGTGCTGTTTTTATTTATAAACGTTACTATTAATAATGAAGAAACTCCTGCATATCAATTATTTTATCATTGCACTCATTCTTGTACTCAGCTCTACGGTAAAGGCACAGGATAACGTAAGTAAGTCATCAACCCAGATCAATTTTATTGAAAACTCCTGGACCGAAGCCTTAAAACAAGCTGCTCGCCAAAACAAATACATTTTTGTAGATGCCTATGCCAGTTGGTGTGGTCCCTGCAAAATGCTTAAGGCTACCACATTCAAAAACAACAAAGTAGCCGACTTTTATAACGACAACTTTGTAAATGTAGCCATTGATATGGAAAAAGGACAAGGGCCGGCCCTTGCTGCCCAGTGGGGGTTGCAGGCCTACCCTACCATGATCATATTTACCAGCAAAGGCAAACCTGTTTCAGGAACTGTGGGCTATATCAAAGCAAACGACCTCATAAAATTTGGCCAGCAGGCATTGAACAAATAGTTCAGTCTTCAGGTATAAAAAAAAAGACCGGCGCTATAAGCAACCGGTCTTTTTTTAACTCAATTAACAACTTTATTTAGGTGTAGATAAAAGTACCTACTAATAAAGCTAACACCTGGTCCATAGATAAAGGCTCATCAAAGGCAGCGGTAGCAATAGCAACCGAAGTAGTAGAGCCAGAAACACTTGGCAATGTGGTAACATTAACCGGGCCCTGGGTAACATTTTGCTCCCCATCATAATTGCCATTAACTTGCGACACGCCTGTATCATTACCCAAAGTAGCTGTACTGGTGATCCACGGAGAAACGCCCAGCAACTGACGAATGGCTGATGCGTGGCGGGCCTCTACTGCGTGAATAGATAACGCAGCAGTCAATATATCCTTATTGCCCAACAAATTAGGTGCCTGCCCTTTGTAGGCGCGTACACCTGTATCTTCAAATGCCAATGCCACTTTCAAAAACAAGGTATAATTGCTGAACAAACCTTTAAACGGCCCGTTGCCTGTGCCGCCGCCGGCAGTAAAATCAAACTTAGGCGAAGTAACCGGCGTACCGCCCGAAGCAGTAATAGCTGTTTTCAGGAATGCAACGTGCTGGTTCTCGTCGTCTTTTACTGTGTTGATATAAGAAGCACCTGCCGCAGGGATCAAACCTGCAGAGGCAGCGCCTGTATTATAAAATGATGATTCGAGATACTCAAGCGTTAAGGCATAATTTAAAACCTCCACCACCGTTGGGGCAGCAGCCGCACCATATGCCCTTTTGAGCATAGCGCCCATAGCAAACGGCACCGCTGCCAGGGCTACTTTTGAACCGAAGCTGGTTATATTTTTGATGGCTGCACGACGCGGGTTAAGCCTGTCGTTCAGCTCCGGATCAAATTTTTCTATTTCGTCTATTATATTAAATAAATTCATGGCGATGTTGGATTAAGCTGTGTAACTGTAATTTGTTGCGCTCACTTTAGTTTTCAGATAGGTGTTTGCAATAGGCAACACCTCAGCAATGGTGGCCGATTTGTTTAAGCCGTTGCTGTCAACCTGATCATCGGCCGCAAATGAGCCTGCAACCAGCATATTGCTGATCAGCGCCGCATGCCTGGCCTCAACCGATACAATTTTACCTGCAATGGTTAAATAACCGGCATCCTGGATCAGGTAACCGGCACCGTCATAAGCTTTAACACCGGTATCCTCAAATGCCTTGGCCGCGCCAAGCACTGCAGATTTTTTGGTAAAATCGATAGTGCTAAAATCGACAGTAAGTGCAGGGATCGCGTTACCGCCTAAAGCAGCTTTGAAAAACTCGCGGTGAAGTACCTCGTGATCGCGAATACTGGTAAAAAGCGCTTTTTCATCAGATGTCATGCCCGAATATGGTGTAGTAATTACCTGGATATAAAATGCGGCTTCCAGTTGTTCGAGCGCATACGCATAATTGAGGATAGCAAGATCGCCTTTGGCACCTATGTCAATGCCTCCACTAACTATTACCTTATGATCTTTGTGGCATGCTGCTGTAGCTAAAAGGCCGGCTGATGCCACGCCTAACCCCGCATAGCGTAAAAATGACCTTCGGGCCATGTTTACTCCGCCTATGCTTTCTTGTTCAGATGTTTTCATAGAGTTCGATTTTTTTGATGCTATAATTAGTTGTTTTGTAGATGGATATACGCCTGTAACAACGTGACGGATTGTAATTAGTTGATAATTAACACACTCTTAATTAGAGTAATTAACTTTCAGTAAAAACCGGGGGACTCTATTTATGGCGTAAGGTTTTAGAAAAACTCAGGAATAATAAAAAAAGGCCGAAAAACTCTCGCAGTTTTTCGGCCCTACATCTACCTATGAAAACAACCCTATGAGAAGGGTATTAATACCTATCCAAACCCGATGCCAAATCATAAAACCGCCTTTATACCCCTATAAATAAGCTTTTTAAAGCTACAACATACAGTTAATGTGGAAAGCAATCCCAAAACCGGGGATTATAAGCTACTGTTAGCTAAATATTCTTAATTAAAAAGCAACGGAATAAAATGAATTTAAATTTTCATTAAATAAAAAAGGCCGGACAACTCTCGCAGTTATTCCGGCCCTACATCTACCTATGAAAAACAACCCTTTGAGAAGGGTAATAAACCATATTCAAACGGGATGCCAATCTCAAAAATCAGCTTTAATTGCCTAATTGGCAGCTTTTTAAAACCAAAACAAGTCTCAATGTGTAGAAATGACACCCTGAACCGGGAATTAATTTCCCAATGGTTAATTTTGGTAGAACTCATTTTAATTTTCAGGCAAAACAGAGCATACAATAAAAAAGGCCGGACAACTCTCGCAGTTGGTCCGGCCCTACATCTACCTATGAAAAACAGTCCTTTTTAGTAAGGACATTAACTCTAATTCAAACCGGATGCCAGATCTAAAAACATATCGTAAAGCGCTAAAAAGCGTTTTTTAGATTCACATTGGACTTAAAGTGTGTAAATACATTCCGGGAATGGTGGTATTATTTTCCCAAAGGTTAAAACTTTGCAAATTGAGAGGGAATTGATCTCACAGGTATTAAAATAGAGTATGAAGCTAAAATAATATCTCCACCACATCATGCTGAACTTGTTTCAGCATCCCACAAGAAAGGTAAACGATTTGCTTAGCACATGGCTTAGCGAGTGAGGTGTTGAAACAAGCTCAACATGACGATAATTTTTTAATCTTATCATCAGTAGATGGAACGACGAAGTGGTATTGCTTTTACGTAGTAATATTTAATCCAAACAACTTCTTACAGCCAACCCAGGTAAATAAAAAAGGTCGAAACACTCTCGCAGTATTTCGACCCTACATCTACCTATGAAAAACAACCCTTTGAGAAGGGTAATAACATTTATTCAAACGAAATGCCAATTGACAAACAAGTGCTTATTTGCTTAAAAAACAGCTTTTTAATATTACCTAAATGTTAAACTGTAGAATTTTTCCCCAAACATGGGTGCGATTTCCACACCCTGGGAAATGGCTAAAAAAATCAAACAATTCCGGATATTAAATGCTTAATAAAAGAAACCATCCCATTTAAACTTTGTTAACCCCATTATGGACTACAATGTATATTTACTGGCAACCGATCCTCAAAACCCCTGCAGGGATGTGATCCACTCCAGGGATACACGCCTTAAGGTAAAAGTTTATTGCCTTGATGAAGAGCGGTTCAGTCCGGATGATAACGAAATCCAGCTTTACGGATATGCCGAACATAAGCTCTATGCCTTTGAAACCGTGAATGTTGCCGCAGAAGACGCACTTGATTTAGTAGGCGCCATACAATGGTATGCCCATTATATCGAATTTCCCGAGATGGAAATCCTCCCCGAAGATCCCCGCCCGCGTGCCCAATACCGGGATGTGAAGTAAACAGCATTCTTATTTATTGAAAATCAGCCATATAAAAATTTTTCAAATTTTATTTTGACAAACAAACATCAACTCCTATATTTGCAGTCCCAAAAGCAAGGGAGCTTAGCTCAGCTGGTTCAGAGCATCTGCCTTACAAGCAGAGGGTCACTGGTTCGAACCCAGTAGCTCCCACAAAAAGCCTAACAGCAATGTTGGGCTTTTTTATACTTGCACTCCTTGCAAATACTTCACAAAAGTATTTGCATTATATGGCAAAGTGATTTAACTTCGCCGCTCGGTTTTACTAAACATATGGTAAAATCAAAAACAAAGGGAGCTTAGCTCAGCTGGTTCAGAGCATCCCGATTTTATATCGGGAGGGTCACTTGAACGAAGAAGCAAAAAAGGGAGCTTAGCTCAGCTGGTTCAGAGCATCTGCCTTACAAGCAGAGGGTCACTGGTTCGAACCCAGTAGTTCCCACGAAAAGCCTAACATTTTTGTTAGGCTTTTTTATTTTAACCTAACCAATCGCTATGTATTTTGCCTATATACTTTTCTCACCTGAAAGAAATAAATACTACATCGGTTCCTGCCAGGATATTGAAGACCGCATTCGCAAACACAACACAAACCATAATGGCTTCACTGGCAAAACTGGTGACTGGGTATTAAAATGGAAAGAGCAGCATTTGGATAAAGCCTCAGCCTTAAAGAGGGAAAAGCAAATAAAGAATTGGAAGAGCCGAATAATGATAGAGAAACTCATCCGGGCTTAGCTCAACTGGTTCAGAGCATCCCGATTTTACATCGGGAGGGTCACTGGTTCGAACCCAGTAGTTCCCACAGAGAAGCCTAACAGCAATGTTAGGCTTTTTTATTTTAATCTAAAAAGCTGATTAAATTTGATTGTTTTTTAACTGTAGCGTCTCCCGCATGCTATTTACGGTAGTAAAATGACATGCAAAGCTACTTGTCCTACAGGAGACGCAATTATGCGTCTCTACCCGAAAAAATCTCGAATCGTTTTTAAACAGGTACTAACCACTCGCTAATATCTCTTACCTGTATTTTAGCTCCTGCAGTTCCATTCTCAAAATACATCGCGCAAACGTTTGCTCATATCAAGAGGTTTTTGACGCCTTTTTTGCATGATATACGACACCGCCCCTAAATTTTTCAATTAAAAAAACACAAACATTTGCCCCCAGTCATATTAGCGAGTTCAATACGCTTGTCAACGACCGCTTTCCGCTTATATTTATGCCTATGAATTTCACCCGTCGAACCTCAAGAATTATATTCCTGATACCTTTCCTTGCTATTTTTATTGCGCTCCAATCAACAGCACAAGTGACAAAAGCGCCAATAATGGGTTGGAGCAGTTGG
Organism: Mucilaginibacter gossypiicola; assembly: GCF_900110105.1. Taxonomy (GTDB): domain Bacteria; phylum Bacteroidota; class Bacteroidia; order Sphingobacteriales; family Sphingobacteriaceae; genus Mucilaginibacter; species Mucilaginibacter gossypiicola. The sequence goes on from NZ_FOCL01000009.1 coordinate 112,197, forward strand.
AACAATTTTCGCGTTAATATTGATGAGCAAATGCTAAGGCAACAAGCTGACGCAATGATAACAAGCGGTTTGTATGATGCGGGCTACCGCTTTATTAATATTGATGACGGCTACTTCGGAGGCCGCGACATGAATGGGAAATTATTTGTGGACACCCGCAAATTCCCATCAGGTATGAAAGCACTTGTTGATTACATCCACTCTAAAAAACTTAAAGCTGGCATTTATACCGATGCTGGAAAAAATACCTGCGGTTCGATATGGGATAAGGATGAGAAAGGCGTAGGATCGGGAATATACGGGCACATTGACCAAGATTGTAACCTGTTTTTTAAAGACTGGGGCTTTAACTTTCTTAAGGTGGACTGGTGCGGAGGGGAAGTCCTGAAGCTTGATGAGCAAACAGAGTACACGAAAATTATTTCGGCAACGAAAGCCATTGACAGCAATATTGTTTTCAACGTTTGCCGTTGGAAGTTTCCCGGGGAATGGGCCATCAACAAAGCGGATTCATGGAGAATATCCGGAGACATCAGCGCGAAGTTTTCGTCTATCCTCGCGATCATAGATATTGATGCCGGATTAGATAAATATGCATCATCCGGCCATTACAATGATATGGACATGCTACAGGTAGGTCGGGGCATGAGTTATGACGAGGATAAGACTCATTTTTCTATGTGGTGTATGCTTAATTCGCCATTGCTGGCCGGAAACGACCTTCGCACCATGTCTAAACAAACCATCGACATACTTACAAACAAAGAAATAATCGCATTAAATCAAGATCCCGGCTTTAAGCAGGCGAAGAGGATATTTCGCGAAAACAATGTTGATGTTTGGGTAAAGCCCCTGGGAGTAAATAGCGATAATTCGTGTGCTATTGCTGTCATGAACCGCAGTGATCATGAAACCGTTTTCGATTTGTCGGCAGAAAAGATTAACATCAGTTCCAAAAGCAAGTTGCGGGACTTATGGATGCATAAAAACCTTGGACAAATAGGCAGATCAAAAAAAATCACCATCCATAAACACGGCGTCGTTGTTTTGCGAGTATCCCAAAACGTGTACCCCTATTACATGCTAAGAATTGAAAATCCATAAGTCAAATTTCGCTATCAGGCGTAAATTCAAGAGAAAATGATTAGAGACTGATAAAACAACCGGCTAAAATCCCCTACACTTAAACCCAAAACATTTTAATGTGGTGATACTCATAACCGCCGAATTCTTAACGGGAATATTACTGATAAATAACCGGGCAAGCCCTTATATAACGCTTGTCGGTTACCTGGTTCAACAAAAAGCGGGCGACGGCCTCGCGGCTAATGATTAGCCGGGGCTTTGGCTTTCCACTAATACTAACTTTTATTGGCTTATTCCTATTCAGGTTAACCAGCCCAACTGGGCGAACCACGGTCCAATCCAATCTGCTACCTGTCAGCAGATTTTCCTGCATACCATGATCTGCATAGGCCGGACCGATATTACTATGATCTATCAGCCAGCGAAACCATCCGGGTATGTCCTGCCTTGACTCATTAACTCCCCAGGCCGAAGTAATGATGATCCGACGTGGTGATTGTTCTCCGATACCTATTACCTCCCTAACCGTTTCCGAAAGCAGGTTCACCGGCGTACGGAGCTTTGACCATGGCCAGTCCGATGTACGGGATATATTCAGCGTACTGATAATCGCTTCACAACCGAAGGCCGCTTTTCGCAACTGTGCCATATCAGTCGGCAATCCTTCAAACAAAAACAAGGCTGGCGAACTTATGTTTATCTTATTGCGGTCGCGCACCAACGCATGTACGATGTGGCCTTCTGAAAGCGCCAGACGCAGCAAATGCGCCCCGGTACGACCAGTAGCGCCCAGGATAAGCAGGGTTGCCATGAAACTATAATTCTATCGATTAATGTTATAGTGTAAGTAAATATCGATATAATTATAAAAACTCACCCGCACAAAAAGCGCTTTTCAATACAGCCTGAACAATACATCAAAAGCATTGATATTATCGTCCCTAAGCATTTCCAACAGTTCGTGACCAGCGGGAGGGGTATCAAATTGCTGCATCCGCCAAAATTAACAACCTACGTAAAGTTAACTAACAAGCTGATTGTAAGACTATGGTTAATTCCCCTTAGCAGTACTAACAAAAGCTTTAACTGCATCAGCCGTAGTTTGAAAGAATGCCGGCCCGGCAAGTAATGTTATTTGAGTTATAGGCTTAGCCGAGCTCAACGAATGACCTTTCAAAAAAAGCTCAGTTTCATAAGCATTTGTAGCACCTTTAATAACATTCACCGCAACAGCGCCAGTAGGTGAGTCAATCCCCGCATCTTTTAAATCACTGGCGTGCGAATAACTGCTTACCCCAAGCCTCAAAGCTTCACGCATTTCTACACGGCCAACGCACGTCATCAGTTCGGGATTAAATGCTCTGCGGTCTCCAAGCCCTATAATCAACAGTTTCTCGGCGGGCATGCTGCCGGCGGGCGATGTTATTAATATGGTTTCCAGTGCCCGGCCTTCAAACCTGCCGCTCTTTCGCAATTCGGTGAGTATTCCTTTTAAAGCATCATCTATGTGCACCAGGCCATTAAGGTTGCGCGGCAATGCGGGCGGCGAGTTAAAAATATCTCCTTCGGTATATTCAAAAACGCAAATAACCTGAAGTGGCGTTTGCTGATTGGACGGGGATTGAACTGCGGTAGCTATATTAATGCCATCTATTTGCCCCAATACTGCCGATGTTCCTGACTTGGGTAATGCCGAAGCATTTGTTTGTGCCCAACTGTTTGTAAAACTTGTTAAAATTATGACTACGATGGCTATGAACAATCGCAACAAATTTACATGAGATTTTATAGCCGTTTTCTTAGTTGTTGTAATGGTGCGTTCCATGATGACGATGTTTAAATTGATAATATGATCTCGTTATTGTTGCGTCAAAAATGGAAGAAATGAACAAACAAAAAGATGACTTAGATTAAGAAATGAAAGCCCCCTAAGAAACTGTTTAAAAACGAATGGAAAGTTTTTTGTAGGGACGCATCACATGCGTCTCCCCGCAGACGGGCCGATTCAAAAGACTTCTAATCCCGTCGGAAATTGCACGCGGGAGACGCATGTGATGCGTCTCTACATTTAAAACAATCATTTTTAAACAGCCCCTAAGACAAGGTTGTCGCTATCCGCGCAGCACAACCAAAATGTTAAGCATTTTTTTGTTCCTTTGCCTCCAGCCTATGCAAACATTAAAGCAGTTACAAAACGGAGAACTAAAAGGGGCGGTATCGCTTAAACTGTCAGAGAGCCTTTCCCATTTCCCGGTTGAAATTTTTGAACTGGCAGATACACTGGAATATCTTGATCTATCGTTCAATAACCTAAGCTCTTTACCCGCAGATTTTGGCCGGCTCCAAGAACTAAAGATTTTTTTTTGTTCGGAAAACCAGTTCAAGATTTTGCCTGATGTGCTGGCTGATTGTCCGCTGCTGGATATTGTGGGCTTTAAATCAAACCGGATAGAAACCGTACCACCAAAATCGGTTAATACCAATCTTCGCTGGCTCATCCTTACCAATAACCAGATCATGGCATTACCTGGCGAAATAGGCAATTGCAGCAGGATGCAGAAACTAATGCTTGCAGGCAATAAATTAACGGAGTTACCGACTTCACTTGCCAGTTGCCTTAACCTGGAATTACTCCGGATCTCGGCTAATCAGTTAAATGAGTTTCCTGAATGGCTCTTGTCGATACCTAAACTATCATGGCTGGCTTTTTCGGGTAATCCTTTCAGCTACAAACCAACAGTACAGCCGCTTGAATTAATTGACAGCTATGAACTGGAAATTAACCAGTTGCTTGGAGAAGGAGCCTCGGGCGTGATCTCTAAAGCCACATGGAAGCATGATAATGAAATCAGCGAGGTTGCAGTTAAAATATTTAAAGGAGCGGTTACCAGCGATGGCCTGCCCGAAGACGAAATGAACGCCTGTATCACCGCCGGCAATCATGAGGGACTGGTAGAGCTGATTGGCCAGATCAGCAACCACCCCGAAGGAAAAAAAGGACTGGTGATGAAACTCATACCCCAAACTTTTTACAATCTCGGCATGCCGCCCAGCCTGGTAAGTTGTACACGGGATGTTTTTAAACCCGGCATGGGCCTTTCACCGGCACACATTTTAAAAATTGCAAGCACTATCGCCTCAGTTGCAGAACACCTGCACAGCAATGGCATCATGCACAGCGACCTTTACGCCCACAACATTTTGGTTGACGATGATGCCAACACGCTATTCAGCGATTTTGGGGCTGCCTGTTTTTATGACCTGTCAGATACAGGAACCGCAAAAAAACTTGAATTGCTGGAAGTACGAGCTTATGGCTGTTTACTTGATGACCTTATCAGTTTGTGTAATGAAGCAGATTCCCGGTTAATATTAAAACTTGAAGAGCTCAGGGATGCGTGCATGAGTGACAACATGGAGAACCGCCCGCCGTTTCAAGTTTTAAACAGAGACTTGATGGTATTAGACCGTGAACATTTTGTGCTATAGCGAAGCCCATGTTGTTGATAGCCTCATTAAATCATCCTCTTCCCCATCAAGTAAATCAGCCAGGCAGGTAAAATAATTAATCCCTGCAAGGCCTAAGCCGCTTGGAGCTAATGTTGTTTCGGTAATGAAATAACCGTTATCAAGTTCTACAATCAGCTTTTCGTCCTCAAACCCTGAACTAAGCAAATCAACTATGCCCCTGCCTTTAATGTTCATTAATTTGTTTTCAGCAAATTCTGTTTTATAAGGCCGGTAAGCAAAGATGTGCCTTATCTTAACTATCAGTCTTTTCCAGCCTGTGTAATTATTATAAGCCAGTTCGGCAATTGATTTCTTTCCCGGGTTAACATGCTCTATTTTAATCGAAGGATGCAGGAAAATACTTTTCGCACCTGGATCGGGCGTTTCTATCCTCACTTCATCATTAAAATCATAAGGAATGCTTACAAACACACCTCCTTCAAGCTCAATAAAACAGCTGGCAAAATCAAGTTCGTATTGCCCGATCTTAACCAGGCAATAAATATCTGTTATTCTCTTTCCGATCAGGTCTTTCGGATACATAAAATACCATGTGGAGGTTTAAGATCGCATGCAAGTATATAGGATTTTTCAAATTTGTACATCCTATTATGCTTTAGCATGGATATAAAGGTAACCCAGAGGTTTGCTTTTTTAGAAAAATTTGAACGAAAAATGATAATTTTTGCTAATCCGTCGACACATTCGTCTTATTCGTCGGTTTTTTTTTGATTTTAACAATCCATGTATTAGATTTGCAGCTATTTCAATACAAGGTTACCACCTTGATTTGTGATAAGGTTTAGGTTTAAAGCCTCCAAGCAGCGAGTGCAAGGAGGCTTTTATTTTTTAATCTTATCCATAACGCATCAACTAAAGTTTTAGTATTTAAACAAGCGATAAAAAATTTGAAGTTTTCGGTCGTAAATTGAACTCGGGACAGGAACCACCTCCATGAAATCGAAATCAAGAAAAACTTTTATAATTTACCTAACACCGTGTAGGTTAACATCATGAAATTTGTCTTAACGTTCAGTACAATTGCCTTTATCACATCAATGATAGTTAGCTTATTTTCAGGCTCCGGCGAAATGATGGGGTTTACTTTATTCTTCAATATTGGCTATTTGTTAGTTTCATTTATTACCTGGCCCCTCATCAATCTGGCTATAAAATCAAATCGACTTATCCCCGCTGCGATTAAATGCCTCTTAGGCCTCATTATTCTAAACTTAATAACTTATTTACTCGCCGGAACTATCCCGACAGCTACGTTATTGGGACAAGGCAAACCGGGCGACAATATTACCATATGCGTTATAGCCCATCTGATCTATATATTCTCATTTTCTTTCTCACTGATCTGGTTAGGGCATAAAACCGAAAATGAAGCTGAGACGCCATAACGTGATTAACGCAATACCCAACTTTCAACTGCCCGTTGTTGGTGTTGTCACCAACAACTTTTGCCCCATGCTTTATGATATCCAAAAGTCTTTTCAAATACCGCGCGTAGAGAGTTGTTGGTGACAACACCAACAACGGCAGGAAGCATTATCAATTATTAAGTTCCTTAACTATTTTGGTTTTTATAAACTTAAAATGTCCATTGGCGTTAACTTTCCAGATATCATCTTCAATTTGGGAATCATAATTATATTTTTCATCGATCTGCATTTCGTACAAATAATGAAGCCTCAACGTAAGATCTTTGCTTATAGTTGTATTTAAACTACCTTGAAAATGACTATTTCCTAAAGGGTCGTAAGCTACAATACGCATTGCGTCAATTACCTTCAATTTGTAGGTCAATGCTACAAGTATCGATCCATCTATTAACACCAAAAAAAACCGTGGCTTCATGGCGATCAAGAACCAGTCAGACTTGAAAGTAGAGTCTGCCAGATCAAATGTCGATGGCCTGTCCTCTCCATCAATGATACTTGCACCTATTTGCCTTTCCCTTAGTTTTAACTTAAGCCCCGTAAGCTTTTTTTCTTTAAAAGCAGAAAGATCAATTGAATTGGAAGCAGAAGTTTCAATTGGAGCAGGCCCGGATGAAGAATCTGTTGTACTGACAGGAAATTCGGGAAGCCCCAAATTGAGTAAACGCTTAACCAGCTTCGCGCTATCGGTTAAAGCATTTTCTATTTCTGCATGCTTAGTTTGTTTAGGGAACCCTGAAATGCCCGGAGCTTTACTATGAGGTACAGTATTTGAGGTACAGCTACAGTACAAAATAGCAGGAATAATTAAAATGATAAGGCGTTTTAGCATAATTAAAAATAATGGTTTCTATGATGAAACGCATATTTTTCACCGGCGCTTTTTTTATAAACATTAAGCAACAAGACATGACGCATAATTGTTGTTGACAACTCCAACAATGGCCAAGCTATCTGTCAATTCATTAATTCCACAAATTCGGGTTCAGAAAACTCACTTATTTTCCTTAACTACATCAATAAGCCAGGTCACCAGGCCAATGAAACCGGCAATGAACAATCCAGCTCCTGCACCACGCGCGTAATCATCCCATTTATCGGCCGGGCCACTGGGAATGGCCATTCCTGCCGAAAACAGGATAACACCTATTAATAAAAGATAAACAGAGCGTTTTGCTTTATTTTTCATCGGCGTAAATTAAAAAAATCATTTTTAATTTCTGTATTTTTGCAACCTCTTAAAAACGAGGTGAAATAATAGATGTACAAGGAATATAAGCAGTTAAACTTATCGCAAACCGGCAAAGAGATACTGGACTTCTGGAAACAGAAAAACATTTTCGAAAAAAGCATTACCAGCCGTCCGGCAGGTAACCCTTATACTTTTTATGAAGGGCCGCCGAGCGCTAACGGTATGCCTGGTATTCACCACGTAATGGCGCGCTCTATTAAAGATATTTTTTGCCGTTACAAAACCCTTAAAGGTTACCAGGTAAAACGCAAAGGCGGCTGGGACACCCATGGCTTGCCTATTGAGCTTGCTGTTGAAAAAGCCCTTGGTATCACTAAAGATGATATCGGCAAAAAAATAAGTGTAAAAGATTATAACGATGCCTGCCGCAAGGAGGTAATGCGCTATACTGACGTTTGGAACGACCTGACCGAAAAAATGGGTTACTGGGTCGACCTGAACGATCCGTACATCACCTACAAAAACGAATATATTGAAAGCCTTTGGTGGATACTGAAGGAGTTGCATAAAAAAGATATGCTGTACAAAGGTTATACCGTACAGCCATACTCGCCAAAATCAGGTACCGGTTTAAGCTCACACGAGCTTAACCAGCCGGGCACCTACAAAATGGTGAAGGATACCACGATAGTAGCACAATTCAAGGTAAAAAAAGATGCGGATTCTGCGTTTTTGTTTAATGGCATAGATACTGAAGTATTTATCCTGGCCTGGACAACCACACCATGGACTTTACCTTCAAACTGCGCCCTTGCCGTTGGCGAAGGCATTACCTACGTTAAGATCAGCACTTTTAACCCGTACACTTTCCTGCCGGTTTATGTGGTTTTGGCTAAAGACCTGGTTAAAAAATACTTTAAGGCCGAAGGTGAGAATGCTTCATTTGCCGATTACAAAGGCGGCGACAAGATCATCCCATGGAAAATTGAGGCCGAAGTAAAAGGCAGTGAGCTGGTGGGCATCCACTACGAACAACTGATGCCGTATGTAACCAATGAAGATCTGGAGCAAAACGCTTTCCGCGTTATCCCGGCCGATTTTGTTACTACCGAAGACGGTACAGGTATAGTACACACCGCGTCTGTTTTTGGTGCCGACGACTTCAGGGCCTGTAAGGAAAACAACGTACCATCAGTAATGGTAAAAGACGAAACCGGCAAGGATGTTCCACTGGTGAACAAACAGGGCCGTTTTGTTGACGAAGTTACCGATTATGCGGGTCGTTACGTTAAAGAAGAATATTATACTGATGCCGAGCGTGCCGAAGAAGGTTTTAAACCAACCGACGTACTCATCTCTATCAAATTAAAAACTGAGAACCGCGCGTTCGACGTTAAGAAATACGAGCACAGCTACCCTCACTCATGGCGCAGCGACGAGCCGATATTATATTATCCGCTTGATAGCTGGTTTATCCGCACTACCGCGGTTAAGGATAAAATGGTTGAGCTAAACAAAACCATCAACTGGAAACCGGAATCAACCGGTACCGGTCGTTTTGGTAACTGGCTGGAAAATTTGGTTGACTGGAACCTTTCCCGTTCTCGCTACTGGGGTACCCCGCTACCTATCTGGCGCGAAGAAAACGGCACTGAAGAAATCTGTATTGGTTCGATTGCTGAATTAAATACAGAGATCGCGAAATCAATCAAAGCAGGTTTCATGCCTGAGGGTTTTGTGTTGGAAGATATGCACCGCCCTTATGTTGATGATGTGGTATTAGTATCGTCAACAGGTAATAAAATGCTGCGCGAGCCCGACCTGATCGACGTTTGGTTTGATTCGGGTGCTATGCCTTATGCGCAATGGCATTTCCCGTTTGAAGGTCAGGAAGAATTCAAGAGTGCCTATCCGGCTGATTTCATTGCCGAAGGTGTTGACCAAACTCGTGGTTGGTTCTTCACCCTGCACGCGATAGCCGCAATGCTAAGCGAAGCAAGTGACGAGGTAAAAGCCATCAACGAGCAGGTGGGTAACAAAGGCATCGCGTTTAAAAACGTGGTTTCAAACGGCCTTGTATTGGATAAAAACGGCAACAAAATGTCTAAGCGTTTAGGCAACGCCGTTGATCCATTCGCGACCATTGAAAAATATGGCGCTGATGCCGCCCGCTGGTACATGATCAGCAATGCATCGCCATGGGATAACCTTAAATTTAATGAAGAAGGTATAGATGAAGTTAGGCGTAAGTTTTTTGGCACGCTGTACAACACCTATTCATTCTTTACGCTGTACGCTAATATTGATAAGTTCACATACAGTGAGCCGGAAATAGAAAACAGCAAACGCCCTGAAATTGACCGATGGATTATATCACTCCTAAACACCCTCAGCAAAGAGGTTGACGGTTATTATGCCGATTTTGAACCAACAAAGGCCACCCGCGCTATCCAGGAGTTTGTGGATGTGCATTTCAGCAACTGGTTTATCCGCTTAAGCCGTCGCCGTTTCTGGAAATCAGATGATCCGCAAGATAAATTATCAGCATACCAAACATTATATACCTGTTTAATTGCTATCAGCAAGCTAATGTCGCCTGTTGCGCCGTTCTTTGCCGATAGGTTATATTGTGATCTGAATGCTGTTACCGGCAAGGAAGAATTTGAATCGGTACACCTGGCTTACTTCCCTGAGTACGACAGCAGCCTTGTTGATGCCGAGCTTGAAGAGCGCATGCAGCTGGCCCAGGATATCTCGTCATTAGTGCTTTCGCTACGTAAAAAGGTGAATATCAACGTGCGCCAGCCATTAAGCAAAATTTTATTGCCAATACTGGATAAAAGCTTTAAATTACACGTTGAGCAGGTTAAAGACCTCATTTTGTCTGAAACCAACATTAAGGATATCGAGTATATTACCGATACCACTGGTTTCATTAAAAAGAAAATAAAGCCAAACTTTAAGGCCTTAGGCCAAAAAGTAGGTAAGGATATGAAAGTTGTAGCCGAAGCCATCACAAATTTCACCCAGGATGATATCACCGCTTTAGAAACTAACGGCAACATCCAGGTTCTTGATGGCAAATACGAAGTATTAGCTACCGACGTTGAAATCATAGCCGAAGATGTTCCCGGATGGCAGGTGGCAAATTTGGGAAAACTAACCGTGGCTTTAGATGTTACCATAACCAACGAATTGAAACAGGAAGGTATCTCGCGCGAGTTTATCAACCGTGTGCAGAATATACGTAAGACCAAAGGATTTGAAGTAACTGACAGGATAAATGTGCAGGCAAGCAGCACCCCGGTGATCAAAGAGGCCGTGGAAAACAATCTATCCTATATTTGCGCCGAAATCCTGGCCGATAGCATCGTGTTTGTGGACAACCTGACCGAGGGAGAACCTGTTACAATTGATGAACAAGAAATATTGATTGCTATTAGTAAAGTATAATGAAACAAGAACAAGAAAAAACCAGATATTCTGAAGCTGACCTGCAGGAATTTAAAGGGATTATCCTGGATAAAATGCGCATAGCCCGCGAGGAATTAAACTCATTGGCTACGTCATTGAGTTCGCCTAATGCCAACGGCACCGATGATACCGCCGGTACTTACAAAACATTAGAAGATGGTTCGGCCACGCTTGAAAAAGAGCAGATTAACCAATTGGCCGCACGTCAGAAAAAGTTCATTGAGCAGCTTGAGGCTGCGCTTGTACGTATTGAAAATAAAACTTACGGTGTTTGCCGCGAAACGGGCAAGCTGATCCCGAAAGAGCGTTTACGTGCTGTTCCGCACACCACCCTTTCAATGGAAGCTAAATTAAAGCAATAAATGAAGGCTGCTTATACCAAACCTTTTTTAACTGCTGCCTTTATCATCCTTGCCGACCAGATCATTAAAACCTGGGTTCGTGCACACATGCAAATGGGCGAAGAAATTCGTTTCCTGGGGAGCCGGGGTATGTTGCATTATACCGAAAACAACGGCATGGCATTTGGCATGGAATGGGGCGGCGATGCGGGTAAACTGGCTTTAACGCTGTTCCGCATAGTTGCGGTTTGCGGTATAATTTACACCCTTATTTATTTAATTAAACATAAATACCACCGCGGGCTCATCATGAACGTAGCACTCATTTTAGCCGGTGCTATGGGCAATATCATTGATTCAACCTTTTATGGTTTGATGTATAAATATGCCCCGATATTTCATGGCCGTGTGGTTGATATGTTTTACTTTCCGTTGCTACGCGGCACCTATCCGTCGTGGTTCCCGTTATGGGCAGGTGAATCATTCGAGTTTTTCAGGCCGGTATTTAACCTCGCCGATGCCTCTATCTGCGTAGGCGTAATTATGATTCTCCTGTATCAGAAGCGCTATTTCAAACATGAAAAACCCGAAATAGCCAGCCCCAACAGCGAAATGGTTGAAGAATAGAATTATTATAGATTTATATATGAAAAGCCGCGATGAGCGGCTTTTTTTGTTTGTGAAGCGTTCGTAATCAAATAAATGTCATTGCGAGAAGCGAAGTGAGGCCTCGCGCGCATTAGGGGCGACGAAGCAATCGCGAACTTTGCATGGCGGCTCTGTATAGCATGCGATTGCCACGCTATCGCTCGCAATGACATGGTTTTTATTTGTTTTTACAGGAAATCTCATTCTTGCGCTCGTTTGCAACGAGTGCTTAATATGGTTTGGCGATTGTATCGCCTGTTGCGTTATAAACGCAAACCCAGTTTACGCACTCGTTGCAAACGAGCGCGAGTTCGAAAGCCCATACAACTCACCATTCAATAAAATGTCTTTTAGTACGTTATATGTACAAAAGCAACTAAATAATGTATATTGGGGATTTAACAGGGCCGGATTTAACAATTACCACCAAACATTGTGAGTGCTAAACAGATATATCGGCCACGATACATTACGATTTAACACTTTTTAACATTTAAGAATAGATTTTAGTTGGCGAAAAATTGGGCGGGTGTTTAAGTTTGCCTACCGAAACGAAAAAATTTAATGGAAGAACAAAATAGCTATACAGGAAATGTCACTTCGGCAGCTCCGACATCGTATTCAACCGATATCAGGGCGCTGAATGAAATGATACAAAGAGAAAGCGCATTTATCGATCTGCTGATCATGGAGATGGATAAAGTGATCGTAGGTCAGCGTTACATGGTTGAGCGCTTGCTGATCGGCTTATTGGCCAATGGTCACATTTTACTGGAAGGCGTACCGGGCCTGGCAAAAACGCTGGCCATCAATACGCTGTCAAGAGCTATCCAGGCCGATTTTAGCCGGATCCAGTTTACACCGGATTTGCTCCCTGCCGACGTACTGGGTACCATGATCTACAACCAAAAGAAAGAAGAGTTTATTGTGCGCAAAGGCCCAATCTTCTCAAACTTTGTTTTGGCCGATGAGATCAACCGTGCGCCTGCCAAAGTGCAAAGTGCATTGCTTGAGGCCATGCAGGAGCGCCAGGTAACTATTGGCGATACCACCTACAAACTGCCCGATCCATTCCTGGTATTGGCAACCCAAAACCCGATTGAGCAGGAAGGTACCTATCCCCTGCCCGAAGCACAGGTAGATCGTTTTATGCTGAAAGTAGTGATCAAGTATCCTAACAAAGAGGATGAGAAAAAGATCATGCGGGCTAACATTTCGCCTTCAGGCATGAATAAGCCAAACGCCATTATCAAGCCCGAAGAGATCATCAAAGCCCGCAAAATAGTACGCGAGGTTTATATGGACGAAAAGATCGAGCAATATATCATCGATATTGTTTTCGCTACTCGTTTCCCTGATCAGTTTAAGCTTGCCAAATATAAAACGCTGATTACCTTTGGTGCATCGCCAAGGGCAAGTATCAGTTTGGCTTTGGCAGCAAAAGCATATGCCTTTATTAAGCGCCGCGGCTATGTGATCCCTGAGGATGTGCGTGCTGTTTGCCATGACGTGTTAAGGCATCGCGTTGGCTTAAGCTATGAGGCCGAAGCAGAAAACATCACCAGCGAGGATATCATTACAGCGATCCTGAACGCGGTTGAGGTACCGTAAACCTCACCCCCTGCCCACTCCTTTGGAGAGGGAGATAAAATGTAAAATTGTTAATTAAAAGGCTTTTAAAGTCCTCCCCCTCGGGGAGGATTTAGGAGGGGTACATGGCTAAAGACACCAAGGATCTGCTAAAAAAGGTAAGGAAGATAGAGATCAAAACCCGTGGCTTAAGTAACCACTTATTTTCGGGCGAGTATCATTCTGCTTTCAAGGGCCGGGGTATGGCCTTTAGCGAGGTTCGCGAATACCAGGTTGGCGACGAGATCCGCACTATCGACTGGAATGTAACGGCCCGCTTCAACGCACCTTACGTAAAAGTATTTGAAGAAGAGCGCGAGCTTACTGTAATGGTGCTCATGGACGTGAGCGGATCGGAAAACTTCGGCACACAGAACCAACAAAAGCAGGACCTGGCAACCGAACTCTGCGCGGTACTGGCATTTTCGGCCATACAGAACAATGACAAGGTAGGCATCATATTTTTCAGCGATAAGATCGAGAAATTTATCCCGCCTAAAAAAGGCCGCAGCCATATCCTGATGATCATCCGTGAATTGATCGCTTTCCAGCCCGAAAACAAGGGTACCAACGTGGCCGAAGCGCTGAAATATTTCACAAGCGTTATCAAAAAGAAATGTACAGCCTTTGTGATCTCTGATTTTATTACGCCCGAGTTTGAAAACGAGCTTAAGATCGCCAATAAAAAGCACGATATCATTGCCTTAAAACTGTATGATAAACACGAGGAAGAGTTTCCTAACCTGGGCCTCATCCCTGTTAAGGACGAAGAAAGCGGGCAAATTATGTGGGTAAATACTGGCGATAAAGCCGTTCGCGACGCTTTTAAATGGGATGCCGTGAAACGCAACGCCGCCCTGCAGGATACTTTTAAACGCTCGGGGGTTGATTATACTACCATTGGCACACATGAATCATACGTTAAACCATTAATGACATTATTTAAAAAGCGGGAAGGCAGGCGGTAAAATATATGAACAGGTACATCAAATACACCCTGGCTATGTTGGTATTACTTGCAGGCTTTTACCAAACAGGCAGGGCGCAAAACTTTGGGGCTAAGGCCACGCTGGATAAAAAATCTATCCTCATAGGCGAGCAAACACAGCTCAATTTAAGCATCCGTTTTCACGCTAAGGATAGCATCGGGTTTCCTAAACTGGCCGACAGTATAGGCAAAATTCAGCTCATTAAATTTAAAGCCGATACAGCTTTTGACCCGGGCGATAAATCCATCAAAACCATAACCAGGCATTATACCATTACTGCTTTCGACAGCGGTACTTATGTAATCCCGTCATATGTATTTAAATCGCCGGTAGGTGACTTACCAACCGATACATTAAATCTTGATGTGAGAACAGTTGCGGTTGATACAACTAAGGCCTTTTATGATATTAAGCAGCCGCTTGTTATTAACTATACGTTTTGGGATTGGCTGCGCGACAACTGGAAATTAACTTTAGGTATACTAGCTGGCCTCATTATTGGCGGCGGCGCAGTATTTTATCTGCTCAGACGGCCTAAAAAAGAAGTTGTGGTTGAAGAGGTTAAGCCCGATATTCCGCTGCATATCCAGGCACTTCAAAAGCTTGATGAGATCAAAAACAAACAGCTTTGGCAGCACGACCAGGTTAAGCAATATTATATTGAGCTGAGCGATGTGGTACGCGAGTACCTCGAAAAAAGGTACACTATACAAGCCCTCGAACAAACATCCGAAGAAATTTTTGCCAGCCTAAGGCATATGGACATAGCCAGCGAAGACAGGAACCTGCTAAGACAATTACTTGTGCTATCGGACATGGTGAAATTTGCCAAGGAAAAACCTGCGGCCAATGAAAATGAAAAGAGCATGGAAAACGCCGTTACTTTTATTAAAGATACGCAGCCCCATGCCAAACCAGCCGGTGTAGATGTGAAGGGAGATGAGGCAAAATGATCTGGTTTAAAGGAATAGAATTTGCACATCCGGGCTTTTTCTGGCTGCTGATCAGCATTCCGCTTATGGTGGGCTGGTACATCTGGAAGCAAAAGCAACTGCAGGGTAACCTGGCCATGCCTACCGTAAGGGGCTTTGCCATGATCACCAAAAGCATGCTGCCCCGTTTCAGGCATTTGAGCATCATATTACGTTCGCTGGCCATGGCCGCGCTTATTGTTGCGCTGGCAAGGCCTCAATCGTCATTAAGCTGGCAGGACACCACCACCGAAGGTATCGATATTGTTATTGCATCAGATATCTCTGGCAGTATGCTCGCCGAAGATTTCAAACCTAACAGGCTTGAAGCAGGCAAAAACATAGCCATTGATTTTATCCAGAACCGCCCTAACGACAGGATTGGCCTGGTAGTTTTCAGTGGTGAAAGCTTTACGCAATGTCCGCTTACTATTGATCACTCAGTATTGGTAAACCTTTATGCCGATATCAAAAACGGGATGATTGAAGATGGTACCGCCATTGGTATGGGTTTGGCCACAGCCGTAAACCGGCTAAAAGACAGTGAAGCCAAAAGTAAAGTAGTGATCCTGCTTACAGATGGTTCAAACAACTCGGGCTCTATCCCCCCGGTTACTGCTGCCGAAATTGCCAAACAGTTTGGTGTAAGGGTATATACGGTAGGTATAGGTACTAACGGCTATGCTCCCTACCCTGTTCAAACCCCAATGGGCGTGCAATACCAGCGTATGAAAGTTGATATTGACGAAGGTACGCTGAACAAAATTGCAACCATTACCGGCGGCAGGTACTTCAGGGCTACCAACAACAGTGCGCTGAAGGATATTTACGAACAAATTGACAAACTGGAAAAAGCCAAGATTGACGTTACCCAGTACCGCAAAAAAACCGAGCGCTTTTTACCGTTCGCCATTATTGCGCTGGCACTTTTATCGTTGGAATTTTTAACAAGACACACCCTGCTTAAGGGAGCTATAACATAACAGCATGCTACGTTTTGCAAATACAGAATTTTTATGGGGATTGCTTGCTATTCCGCTGCTGCTCTTTATTTTTTTGAGGGTAAACTGGTGGAAACGTAAGGCAATTGCCTCGTTGGGTAACAAGGAAGTGGTGATGCAGCTGATGCCGCAGGTATCCTTTTCACGTCCCTGGATCAAGTTTATCTTTTTCATTTTAGCCTATACCCTTGTTATTATTGGCATTGCCGATCCGCAGTTGGGCTCCAAAACCGAAGAGGTAAAACGCAAAGGTGCCGACCTGATGATCCTGCTCGACGTTTCAAACAGTATGCTGGCTCAGGATTTAGCCCCCAACCGGCTGGAAAATGCCAAACGTGCATTATCACAATTGATTGATAAACTGCACGACGACCGTATCGGCATCGTGGTATTTGCGGGGCAGGCCTATGTACAGCTCCCGGTGACTACCGATTACGCAGCGGCCAAACTATTCCTTAATACCATTAATACCGAAATGGTGCCCACACAGGGTACTGCCATTGGCGCGGCAATTAATTTAGGGATGCAGTCGTTTGATTTTAAGAACGGCACCGGTAAATCCATGATCATTATTACCGATGGTGAAAATCATGAGGATGATGCTGTATCGGCAGCCAAAGCGGCTTTAGCCAGAAACGTTACCGTGAATGTAGTTGGTGTAGGTTCGGAAGAAGGCGCTCCGGTTCCCATTTATCAGGGGGGCAAACAAGTTGGGTTTCACAATGACAGCACGGGGCATCCCGTAGTTAGCAAGCTGAACGAGCAAATGGGCAAAGAAATTGCCGACGCCGGCAAAGGCGTTTACGTGCGCGCAAACAATGCCAACAGCGGTCTTAACATTGTAATGGACGAGATAGCCAAAGTGCAGCGCAAAATGACCGACACCAAACAGTTTAAGGATTTTGAAGACAGGTTCCAGTTTTTCCTGGCCATTGCCTTTGTGCTATTACTGGCCGAGTTCTTTATCTCCATCCGTAAAAACATGCGCCTGAGCAAGATCAAATTATTTGAAGTAAAAAACACATGAAGCAATATATCATAGCCATTTTATTAGTGCTGCAGGCTTCATTTCTTTTTGCCCAGCAGGAAAGAAAATACCTGAGACAGGGTGACGAACTCTATCAGCAAAAAAAGTATAAAGAAGCCGAAGCTGCATACCGCCAGGCCATGAGCAAAAAAGCCAAAACCCTTGAGGGTAACTTTAACCTTGGCGACGCCATGTTTAAGCAGAAAAAATATGATGATGCGGCAGCACAATTCAACAAACTGGCAACTGCGTCCATCGATAAAAATGTAAAAGCAGGGGCTTATCACAATATCGGCAACTCCTTTTTAACCCAAAAAAAATACCAGGAAAGTATTGATGCTTATAAAAAATCGCTGGTTAATAATCCTAAAGATGAGGAAACCCGTTATAACCTTGCTTATGCCCAAAAAATGCTAAAAAACCAGCAAGACAAGAATAAAGGCGGCGGCGGGGGTGGCGGCAACAATAAGGATAAAAACAAGGATAAGAACAAAGACAACAAGGACAAGGATAAAAACAAGCAGGATCAGGACAAGAAAGATCAGGATAAAAACAAGCAGGACCAGGACAAAAAAGATCAGGATAAGCAAAACCAGGATCAAAAAAATCAACAGGGACAGCAGCCTAACCAGTTATCAAAAGATGATGCCCAGCGTATGCTTGATGCCCTTAACAATGATGAAAAGCAAACCCAGGATAAGCTTAAGAATAAAAAATTAAAAGGTGCTAAGGTGCCCATTTCAAAAGATTGGTAAATCTTTGTTGTTTTGTAGATACTAATGAAAATTAAACTTTCCATATTAACGCTGTTGCTGTGTTGCTCAAGCCTGGTTTTTGCTCAGGTAAAGTTTACGGCATCGGTAAATAAAACTACCATAGGCACAGGCGAGGTTCTTGAGGTTACCTTCTCCATCAATGCCAACGGCGAACGTTTTGCGCCGCCCGCTTTTGGCGGCTTCCAGGTAGTTGGCGGCCCCAATGTATCCAACAGTATATCCATGATCAATGGGGTTACTTCGGCAAGCATAGCATACGGATATGATCTTGTACCAACCAAAGAAGGTGAAATAACCATTGGCCCTGCTACTATTGTGGCTGGAGGGCGGCCTTACAGCACTGCCCCGATAAAAATTAAAGTAGTAAAAGGCCAGGGCGGGCAGGCAAGCCAGCAAGCCCAGCAGCAAGGCAGCAATGGGCCAGATAGCCGCAACATTCAAAAAGGGCGTGTAAGCGATATTTCCAAATCATTGTTTTTACGTGCGGAGGTCGATAAAACAACGGCCTATATGGGTCAGCAGATCATGATGAACCTGCGCCTTTACACCCGGGTTAACATCGCCAACGGCGAACCTGAAAAAATCCCCGATCTTAACGGATTTTACAGCCAGGAAATCAAAAACAACAATCCAAATGCCCAATGGCGCACCGAGATTTTAAATGGTGTACGGTACAACGTAACCGATATTAAACAAACGGTGCTATTCCCCGAGCATGAGGGTAATATCACCATTGAGCCTTCTATCATGAACTTTATAGTAAGGCAGCAGGCTGCTTCATCATCAGGCGATCCCTTCGATGCATTCTTTGGCGGATATGAGGACGTGAAGTACAAGATTAAAAGCGCGCCTGTTGTTATCCACGTAAAACCATTGCCACTGGCAGGCAAGCCTGCCGAGTTTACCGGCGCTGTGGGTAAATTTAATATCGAGGCTTCGCTTGATAAAAACGATGTTAAGGCTAATGATGCCATCAACTTCCAGGTAAAAGTAAGCGGTGCAGGAAACCTGAAATTATTAAAACCGATAAGTCCAACTTTCCCGGCCGACTTTGAGAAGTACGAGCCAAAGATCACCGATACTATTACCATAAACGCCAGCGGGGCATCAGGCAACAGGAAATACACCTATCTGCTGATCCCAAGGCACCAGGGCGATTTTACTATCGACCCGGTTAAGTTCGCATACTTTAACCCGGCCACGGGCAGGTACGTTTCATTAAGCACACCGGCATTCCATGTCAAGGTTGCTAAAGGTACCGGCGATGGCAGTAATGTTACCGCATTTTCAAACGCGGGCAAGCAGGATGTTAAGGTACTGAGCAATGATATCCGCTATATAAAAACCGGCAGCGAGCTAAACGAAGTAGGCAGCGATTTTTACGGTTCAGGATTATATTATTTCCTGCTGATCTTCGGTCCGGCAGGTTTCTTAGGCGCCTTGGTTTACGGCAAATGGCGCGATAAAAACAATGCTGATGTGGTAGGCCTGAAAAGTCGTAAGGCTGGTAAAGTGGCAGCCAAACATCTGGCCAGTGCCAAATTGCAGTTAAACGATAAAAAAGCATTTTATGAAAACCTGTTCCGTGGTTTATATGGCTATTTAAGTGATAAGCTTAATATCCCATACTCAGATCTTAATCGTGAAAAGATAGCTTCGGAACTAAAAGCCCGCTCACTTGATGAAAGCCTCATTAATGAGATGCTTGACACGCTTGACCTTTGCGAAATGGCACGCTATGCCCCTGTTTCGGGTATTACCGAGCAGCAGGTATTTGATAAGGCCCAGAACATGATCAATAACATTGAAAATAAAATATAACATGATGAAGCACATTATATACTTACTGCTTATCATCGTTATGCCGATATATGCATTAGCTAACGATGAAGCTAACATCCTGTTAAAAAAAGGGAACGACCAATACGCCAAAGGCCAGTATAAGGAAGCCATAACCACATACCAAAAAATTGTAGACGACGGGCACCAGTCGGCATTGGTTTATTATAATTTAGGCAATGCCTACTTTAAAAATGAAGATGTGCCATCGGCCCTGTTGTATTACGAAAAGGCGCATAAACTTTCGCCGGGTGATGACGATATCAATTTCAATATCCAGTTTGCCAATCAAAAAACAACCGATAAGGTAGAGGCCGGTACCGAGTTTTTCATCACCAAATGGTGGCACTCGTTTATTCTTCGCTTTTCGTTAACAACTTTGGCGGTGATGACCATCCTGTTCTTTATAGCGGGATGTGCATTGCTGATCGTGTACAGGTTCACTAATTCGGTAAGCATTAAAAAATGGTCGTTTTATTCAGCTTTAGTGATCTTGCTTTTCGGTTTTGCAAGCATATTTGTGGCAAGTCGTCAGGATCAGTATTTTGATGCCCATCACGGCGCCATCATCTTCAGCACATCTGTCAATGTAAAAAGTGCGCCAACGCCCAATGCCAAAAACCTGTTCCTGATCCATGACGGCACCAAGGTTGAGATACTGGAAAATAACAACGATTGGATGAAGATCAGGCTTGCCAGCGGCAACGAAGGCTGGATCAATGCTTCGGATGCTAAGGAAATATAGTTTTTGAGGCGAGGTGAAAGGATAAAGGTAAAAGGCGAAAAGTTTTTTTAGCTTAAAGTAGAGCCTATGGCTTTTTCTATTACGCCCCCGCCTGCCACTGGTCGAAGTTTAGCGATAGCGTAACTTCGTCCTAAAACCATGGAAGCATTCTGCTTCCGTAGATTATCAATTAACTGAAACTTAACTCATTGGGGCGAAATTGCACTATCACCAAGCCGAACCAACAGAAGATTTATTTGGTGAATATCGATTCGATTACTTTTCCGGTATCGGGATCAATTATAAATTTAAACCCGCACCAATTAAATGAAACCAATTTCGGGTTTTGGGCTTCAACACTTATAAAAGGGCAATACCCTATAAGATCAAGATTTTCGCTCCTTTCAATTTGCCATAAAAGCTCACCGTTAAAATCTATGGCATATACATTCCGGTTAAACCTGATATTTCCCGAAACATCTAAAAGGACAATAATTTTGCCGTCGAATACCAAAGTATCCTGTACCGAAAAATCAAACTCAATGAATTTTCCGGTTTCAAAAATTATCTTCTGTTGATCTACACGATAGCTTCCTACATTCATAAATCGTTTTTTGGTCGAAGTTACGCTATCGTTAAATTTCGGCCAGAAAACAATAGAAACATTCTGCTTCCGCGGATTGTCCGCCGCCACTGAGCTTTATCCAATTTTAGTAATCTTCATCAAAATTTAAGTTATCCTCAATTTGTTGAATAGAAAACAGCTTTCAATTATCTATCTTCAGAACATCAATTACCTTCGTTAAATTCGTATCCAAAACGAACATTGTTTGATGCAATCCTAATGCGCCGAATCCGTTTTTTGCTCGATAAGTATGGACAACAGCTAAACCATTGTATTTAGGTTTGAACGACCTTTCAATCTCTATAGCTTTTTTCCCTTCTGCCAGCATAGCATCAGAAAAGTATTTATTCATTTTCAAAAAGTACTTTACCCTTTGCGGAGATAAATCACTGTAACCATCAAAATCAGGGTTCTTACTTTTCCACAATGTAAACTGAACTTCTATACTATCTTTTTTTGCCTTTGCTCTGTTATAGTCAGGATCATCTGTTAAAATAGAATAATTAGAATCTATTTTACTGAATTCGACGCTCTCGTAGCTATGAGGATCATTCAACGTCTTTTGTAGATAATCATTGACTAATTGTTTCACTTTTTGTTCTCTGGTCTTATTACAAGCTGCCAATGAGAAAATAAAAATAAATGAAGCAATCCAGAATATTTTTTTGATAAGATTAGGATTCATACTGTGATATTTCTCCTAAATATATATGAAAAGGTGTGATAAAGCAAACGATTCTCTACTTCTCTATCACTGGTCGAAGTTTAGCGACAGCGCAACTTCGTCCTAAAACTATGGAAGCATCCTGCTTCCGCGGATTATCAATAGTACCACAGTCCAGTTTAGCTGAAAGCTTAACCTATTGTAGGTCCAGGTTACGCTATCGCTAAACCTGAACCAGCCATTTGTATTTGCTTTAAGCTTTCGGCTTTAAGCTGTGTTTTGCTAACAGCTCCAGCACATCATCTTCTGTTCCGGTAAAAGGGCCCGATGATTCTATTTTAAAACTGGCCATGGCAGCGGCAAATTCACCTGCTTCCTGAAAACCTTTGCCTTTGGCGCGTTGGTATAAATACCCTGCCATATAAGTATCGCCACAACCGGTAGCATCAACTACTTCAACCGGTTTATAGGCCGGAATCTGATAGTAAACACCATCGGTATAAATAACTGATCCCATGCTGCCCAAAGTAACCACCACTTCGTTAACACCCCATTCGTTCAAAACTTTAGCACCTTCATGGATATCAGTAATACCGGTGAGTACTTCCATTTCGTGCTCGTTCACTTTCAGGATATGGATATGTTGCAAGGCTTCGCGCTTTTCGGGCCAGTCGACAGCTACCACGTTTTTATCTTCCACTTTACGAAGGTAGCCCTGCGCATCAAGAGAGAGCTTTCCACGTTGAGCAAGGTCCTTTATAAATTCTACCGAAATATCATCGGCCAGTAAAGGGCCTAAATGGTACACCCGGGACCGGATCTCATCCAATTGTTCGATTGTGAAAGGATCGGCCTTTTGGAGCACGCGCTGAGTGCGGTGATCCTGGTTAACAGAGTAGATATTTTCAAAGTAAACCGTTTCGCCGCCTGTTGTTGCATGCACCTCGATACCCTTGCCGCGGAGCTTTTCAACCACCGGCATTTCGCTCAAAGCAAGCGAAGTAACCAGTGTATAACTCACATCCATATTACGAATGGCGTTTGAAAAATAAAAAGAAGTACCGCCAGCCATGTGTTTCACCGCCTGCGGTGTCACCACTTTATCTAACGTAATATGCCCTACACAACAAATATCGTACATGAAATCCCCCTATTATGATTTGATAATCAGCCTTTGTTATTAAAATAAACGGCAAATGTAAGAAATAGGATTTTGTGTACAAGAAGTTATCTGTTTTGTGACTTAGTATTGAAGCATAAAAACGGCAGACTTATTTACTTCGGAGGGTTATTAAAAGCGCTGTAAGCATAAAATACCTTCCTAATCCTTCGTCTGATAATCCAGGCGTGGTATTATGCCTTGCTTCCCTTACCGCTTCGACATCTTCTGGTTTTAGTGCATTTGATGCTTGGCAGATAAAATCTCCGTCGTATGATGAGGCGTTTAGTTTTCGAAGTGCATCTGCTCTTGTTATTACATTTTTACAAGCTGTTTTTATATTAAAATTCTGTTTGTCTTTCAAGATGAAATTAGATACAGAATCAGGCAGCTCTTTATTTTGGATCAAGTGATTTACTAAACTATCGCCTTTGGGCGTTGATATGATATTTAATACAACCGCAGCATTATGTTTACCGGTTGAATTGCCGTTAGCAATAATATTAAACAAACTTTTTTCGGCCTTATCAGCACTCATGGTGTTATAAAGGAACAAACCGGCATCTATGGCATTAAGCGTTATAGCATGTTGAGTTAAGCTAACATGGGCGTTTGGATAGCTGAGCAGCTTTTCGGCTAAGGCACTTATATCATTCCCTTTTTTGCCCAGGAAAAAACTCAATTGCACATAAGGTTCAAGGTCAAGATCTTCAAGATTACTTTTTTTAACACCCTCTAAGACGACGCTTTGATATTCTTTTGTTTCATCAAGTGAAAGCAATAGTGATGAAGCATCAAAGCAAAAGTATGAATCATTGTTTTCTGCCAGGATCAGATTTTTCAAGCACAGCGCCGCTTCTTTTTTATCGCTTTTGGCTAAATCCCAAAACTTATCCAGCTGTGCTGATTTGGCTTCTCTCTGTGCCTGGCTAAGCGACTTTGGCTTAAAACCATAACACTCATGTTTTAGCTTTGTTATTTTTTCGCAAAATGTTTGCGCCTGAACAGTTAATGTAATTACGGATAATAAAATGGTTAGTAAAGGTTTGATCATGTGTAAGGTGTAAGGTTTAAAAGTTAAATATATAACATTTAATAAAAACCCGAACTATCTCACCTCATTCAATGCATCTGCACCAGCCATTTCGGCCAGGTCATCAAAATATGCAGATGCCAGACACTCCCAGCTTAATCGGCTGCTATATTGCAGTCCTTCTTCAATAAATTGTTCTCTCAGGCTATTGCTTTTAAGCAGTAATTCAATCCGTTCAACGTAGCAGTTTGCGTTGTATGGTTCGCATTTAAAACCATTGATGCCTTGTTCTATAAAATCTTTTGAACCGCCGCCGTTTGCTATAACACAAGGTAACCCAGATGCCATGGCCTCGAGTACTACGTTACCGTAAGCCTCAGATACCGACGGAAACAGGAACAGGGTCGACGATGCGTATAAAACCGAAAGCATTTTATGATCTACCTTACCTGTAAAAATCGCCTTGGGCATCTTTGCTTCACAGGCCTTGCGCGCAACGCCGTCGCCGGCAATTATGAAGTTAACTTTGGGGTGCCGATCCTGTATTATTGCATAAATCTCAAACAAGGTCTCCAGGTTTTTTTCCCAAACCAAGCGGCTCGCAAATAAAATAGTTGGGCTATCATTTCCCGTTATTGGGCGCAGGCTTTTTTTATGCCCCGGTGAAAACAAATTGGTATCTATTCCCCTTTGCCATAGCTTCATGCGATAGGTGTCAACGCCCATATCAATTAGCTCATCCTTCATAGTACCAGAAGGCACATATATCTGATCGCACTGGTTATAGAAAACCTTATGACTCTCGGCCATGATCTGCTTAACCTTATTGATCAGAAAAGGAGTGTGTTTCAGGTAATAATCGATGTAGGAAATAAAATGGGTATGGTATATGCTCATAACAGGCAAGCCTTGCTGGGTAGCATATTTCAACGCAAAATTGCCTAAAAGCGATGGCGTGGCAATGTGTATAACATCAGGCGAAAAATTATCTATCTCTTCTTTTAGCTCGCTCATCACCAGGGCAGGTATCGCCATAGTGTAACCGGTGTTGATAGGCAACGTTAAAGCCGGAACTTTTAACGATTCGAACCCAGCTATACTATCCGGTCCGGCACCATAAACAAACAGAAACTCAAAAACATTACGGTCAATCCGGTTAATGAGCTGATACATGGTGCGTACCGCACCGTCAAAATCTTCAATAAGTATCTCGGCAAAGAATGCTACTTTGATCTTTTTCATCTTATTGACTGATTAGCGGTTATTACTTTGTGTTCACCTTCGCATATCTTACAGGCTCCGGCCCCGTCATCAGGAACTCTCTTAATTCGGCTAATTTATCGGTGTTGATCAGGTCTACCTCACATTCAAGCAAGGCTTTCCATACTTCCTTGTTTTCGGGAGAAGCCCACAGGCGCACGCGTTTTTTATGGTGATGTGCCGCCGCTACATAATCACGCAGCAGTTGTTTCTGATCTTCAGGCATAGGGCCTTTACCTGTCCAGCTAATCAGGCGCGAATATTTGCAGCTGGCGGTTTTATAAACAGTGTTTGAAAGCGTATCTGTACGTACCTGCATCAGGTCTTCATCGATAAAAGCATACCGCTGTTTTTGTGCCTGAAGCATTTTATAAGGCTTATTACCAGTTATAACAATGGTTACACTTCCTTCTGTTATTTCGCCGTTATTATAGCTCGAAAGCATTGGTGCGTAGCGCTTTAACACTTCCGACAACTTTGCATAAGTCTTTTCAGCGTCTGATTTAATATCGATCATTAGCGTAACAGGAGAAAGCGGATATACTACCTCCCTGTTTTTGCCTTCATAACAGTTAAACAATGGCTTTAAATAAAGCTGCTCCAGGGTACGTTTTTTTTGAAAAGCGGGCAGCATATGTGCAACCAGCAATTCGTCGTCGCGTAGGTAAATATCAGCCTCTACGTTTTGGAAGCCGTTATCCAAAGCATCATACAGCGGCCGGTTGTGCCAGTAATCATTGTGTGCGAAACCTTTGGAGAGGGGGTTATTTTGAGCCTGGCAGGTAATAGCTCTGAAGGTAAGGATAACAAAAAACAGAAATTTCAGGTGCTTGTGGCAAAATGCTGCTTGCATCGTAATTTGTATTTGTTGCTACAAATTTACCCCTCCGATATGTACAGGCAGTTATGTCATGGTAAAGTAAAAGCACTAAACGTTTTAATTTATTGTAAATGACTTAACATTTTCATCACATTAAAACATACAAATTGACACCTTCCGATTAAAGCGGATTCACATTAAATAGGTATTTTATAAAGAAGTGTTAATAAGCTATAGAGCTTCGCCAAGGATCAATGCGGCAAGTTGCTGCCAATTAATAGCCTTTTCGGGAAGTGAAAACAGATTTGAGATAAGCATAAATACATCTTCTGCATTTTTGCCCTCCTGTCTTAAGTATTTGATGGACGTTGAGCCAGCCGACTTGGATAGCTTTTTGCCGTCTGCTTCAAGCAACAAAGGATGATGATAAAATACGATATCATTAAAAGCCTGCTTACCCAACACAGTTGCCAATTGAATTTGCGCCAGTGTTGATGCCCACAGGTCCTCTCCCCTCACAACCAGATCAACGCCATAAAGCAAATCATCAATAACCGAGGTGAGCTGATAGGCCGGGAAATCGTCTTTCTTGCGCACAACAAAATTTTCCATTTCGGCAGGCAGTTGTGTTTGGATGGTTGTACCATTATAACTTTTTACCTGTAAGGAAACCGCATTATCGGTACGTAATCTCCAGCTTGCTTCCGGAGTACTTAACGGAATCTGTCTATTTAAACAAGTGCAGTTTCCGGCTTCGCTAAGCTGCTTACGCGAGCAGGTGCATGCAAAAACAAAACCGCCGGCCGCTAACAGCTCAAGAGCCTCATTGTATTGCGCTATCCGGTGCATTTGTGAAAACCGCGCTTCGAATTCATCCGCGTCCTGCGGGCCTTCATCCCAGGGAATTTCCAGGAATCGTAGCGTATCAAAAATATCCGTTAAATATTCGCGGTTAACCCTTGCACGGTCGAGGTCATCAATCCTTAATAAAATTTTAGCGCCATGTTTGCGGGCCAATGCTGCGGTGATGGAAAACGACAGAATATTGCCCACATGCAAAAACCCGCTCGGCGTTGGTGCAATGCGGGTTTTATTAAAATGTATAGGCGCGCCTGTCAATTGTTTTTATAATTGATGAACGCGCCAAGATACAAAAGCGACAGGCATCAGCCAATAGCGTCTTATATCGGAGGAAACAATTCTTGAATTAGGAGGCACCTACGGAGCCAAATTTCGTATTATAAATTCCCTATAAACACGATACTCCTCCGGAGTGCCAATCGCTTTCAAACTCCGTAGGAGTACCATGTTTATCGCATAACGCAAACAAGAATCTTCGGCTCCGTAGGTGCCTCCTGATACTATACCAGCAACGTACCTCCATCAACAACTAAATTTATTCCGGTGCCAAAGCTTTGCTTCATCAGGTACACAAAAGCAAGGGCAACATCATCGGCATGGCCAACACGGCCGAGCAGTAATGTATTTTTTGCCCAATTGTAAAGCCCTTCTTTATCTTCGGCAGGCATGCTATCCCACAGGTTGGTGTCAATTACGCCGGGTATTACGGCGTTCACACGTATCGGAGCCAATTCAACAGCCAGTGCCCTTACCAAACCTTCCATAGCACCACAAATACTGCTGGCTATTGACCAGCCCGCGGCGGGCCTTGTTCCCGCTGTGCCGCCGGTTAGGTTTACCGAGCCGCCATCATTAATGAACGGGGAGCCATATTTAACAGCAGCATAAGCCCCCCAGTAACGCAGGTTAAAGAACTTACGTGCAGCCTCAATATCTGTTTGGTCGATATTATAAAGATTAAGATTTTCGGCGGCAGTATAAACCAGGTGATCGAACTTACCGGCCTCCTCAAAAAATGATTTTATATTTTCTTCGTTCGATAGATCCACAGCGTAGCCTTCGGCATCTTCAGGCAATTGACTTAATGCGTTATTGATCTTACTTTGATTACCTGAAACTATGACAACTTTAGCACCTTCGGCAGCGGCAGCTTTTGCTGTTGCAAAGCCTATACCTGTACTGCCACCCAATATAATTACCCGTTTGCCATTTAATGACGATTTACTTTCAACTTGATTGTTCATGATGTTTATTCTTTTTTTAGACACCACAAAGTTCCCACGCAAAAAACTCGTTCCACTTACCATTTGGTAAAAAGCGATTGGTCTCCAGAATTTATAAATGCTAAATTTGAGTTATGACACTTGCAGACCGGATTATCCAATTCAATGAGCAGCTAACCTACACCGGCGAGCCTTTACCCAAAGGCATCCGTATCATGAACCCATTTAAGGAGCATCCGCAAACCATGCGTATTGTTGATGAGTTTTATCATAAATATTACAACGATAACCAGCAACGGCATATCATTTTGGGCATTAACCCGGGCAGATTTGGCGGCGGCTTAACAGGCATCCCTTTTACGGATCCTAAACGATTAATCTCTGAGTGCCATATCAATTATGAAGGCAAAATGTCGCACGAGCCATCATCTGTATTTGTTTACGAGGTGATCAATGCCTTTGGCGGACCGGAGGCTTTTTATAAGCAGATCTATATTAACTCACCTTGTCCGCTGGGCTTTACCAGTATTGATGCCAACGGCAAGGAAAAGAATTATAATTACTACGATAGCAAGGAGTTAACCAAAGCCGTTTATCAGTTCATGATCGAAAACATCCGTAAGCAGATTGCGCTGGGCATTAATACCGATAAATGTTTCTGTTTTGGCACCGGCAAGAATGAAACATTCCAGCGTAAGCTGAATGATGAGTACCGTTTCTTCGGCGAGATCATAGCGCTGGAACATCCCCGTTTTATCATGCAATACAAAACGGCAAGTAAGCAATTTTACATTGATAAATATCTTGAAGCGTTTGGAAGTATTGCGGGGTAAATACTTACTTGTTTCAAGGCAAAACACTTATATTGTACGCTATAACCAATTGACCTGTAAGCCATGACCAACAGCAAGTTTTTACCATTCCTGCTCCTGTTATTCGTTTTCCCCATTGTTTCAAAAGGACAATCAACTACCACCAGTAAACTCATTTCGCCCCGCATCAGGGTGATCATGGATAATGATTTTAGCGGCGACCCGGATGGTTTGTTTGCACTTACCCATTTGGTGCTATCTCCATCAGTTGAAGTTAGAGGCATCATCGGCTCGCACCTGAATGCCAATGACGGTTTCGACAGATCTAAAACCCAGGCCGAGAACGCGGCAAAAAAAGCTGCCGATCTATTGGCTGTTTTAAAGATCAAAGACCAATTTCCGGTAATAGCCGGCTCCAACACAGCCATGGTAAACGACAGCACCCCTGTAAAAAGTAAAGCTGTTGATCTGATCATTAAAGAAGCTTCGCGCACAGATACCAACTTACCTCTTTATATCCTTTGCGGTGCCGGGCTCACCGAAATTGCATCTGCGGTGCTAACCGAACCTAAAATTGCCGACAAGCTCACACTGGTATGGATTGGCGGCCCGGAATACACTGACCTTGCCCTACCCCCACCCAATTACAGTAGCCCTGAGTATAACCTCAATATCGATATCAATGCAGTAAGGGCGGTATTCAACCATTCGCAATTAAAGCTTTGGCAAATTCCGCGGGATGGGTACCGCCAGGCCATATTACCTTATTCCGAATTGCAGCTTAAAATAAAACCACAAGGCGAAACCGGCAAATATCTGGCCGGCGTACTTGAAACGTTGATGGGCCGCCTGCAGCAATATCACCTCAACCTTGGTGAAACTTATATTTTAGGCGATAGTCCGCTGGTGTTGCTTACCGCGCTGCAATCATCCTTTGAGGCCGATCCATCATCAAGTGAATATGTGTTAAAACCTTGTCCACTTATTAATGCACAGGGGGGCTATGATTATAATGCCCACGGTCGTAACATCCGTGTTTATCGCAGATTGGATATTAATTTGATGTTCAATGATTTTTTTGCCAAGCTGGAGCTGAATAAGTAAAGGCTGTAACTGGTATATTTTTAACCATAAACGGTTTATTTAGTATTACCTTAAGCGTTGTTTTGTAATTATTTTGGCCTGGCAATAAACCTTTGATACCATGCTTAAAATAATTGGCAAAAAAGCTCAATACACACTCCTGCTTACTGCAATGTTTTTTGCAGGAAGCCAAACCTTTGCCCAGACTCATGATACATCATTACCCAGGCTTATCGAAAAAAATGGCAGGCACGCGTTTTTGGTTGATGGAAAACCGTTTTTAATGCTTGGTGGCCAGGCGCATAACTCAAGCGCATGGCCGGCGTTAATGCCGGAGGTCTGGAAATCGGCAGATGCGATGCACCTTAACACGCTCGAAGTACCCCTTTACTGGGAACAGATAGAGCCCCAGGCCGGGAAGTTTGATTTTTCGCTGGTTGATATGCTGCTTACCCAAGCCAGGCAGCACAACGTGCATTTGGTGTTATTGTGGTTTGGTACCTGGAAAAACGGCAGTAACCATTACATGCCCGAATGGATGAAGCGCGACGCCGAAAAATATCCTAACATCACAGGAAAAACAGGCAAGCCAATTGATTCTCCATCACCACATTCAAAGGCTACTTTGGATGCGGACATCAGAGCGTTTTCGGCGGTTATGCATTATTTAAAACAGGCAGACACACAACATACCGTTATCATGGTACAGGTTGAAAATGAACCCGGTTCATGGGATACCGTCCGGGACTATTCAGCTAAGGCGCAAAAATTATTTGAAGCAGATATACCTCCTGAACTGTTAAAACCAGCTATACTAAAAACGCTGAATGTACCCGAGAACACAAAAGGCCCATGGGCCAAAGTTTTTGGCGAGAGGGCCGATGAATATTTCCAGGCCTGGTCGATAGCCCGGTTCATTGAACAAGTGGCTGCTGCAGGTAAAGCCGAATATCCATTGCCATTGTATGTGAATGTGGCGCTTCGCGATCCGCTTACCAATCCACCTGCAACCCATTATGAAAGCGGAGGTGCAACAGATAACGTGATCCCGATCTGGAAAGCTGCAGCGCCGTCTATCGATTTGCTTGCCCCTGATATTTACCTCTCCGGCAGTGAAAGGGTTTTAAAAGTGATAGACCTGTATACCCGTGCAGACAATACCCTTTTTGTACCCGAAGCAGGTTTAATTGCTGATAATGCCAAATACTTTTATGATGTTTTGGCTCATGGTGGTATAGGGTTTTCTCCTTTCGGGATAGATAATAATGGTGATGTCTCAAACGATGATCATCTGGCCGAACGCCTTACTCCTTTTGCAGATGAATATGCCATGGCATCACCAATGATGCGGGAGCTGGCGCAATGGGCATTTGAAAATAAGATCAAAGCCGTTGTTGAACACGAGGATGGTGCGGAGCAAACCATTAACCTTGGCCCCTGGGATGCTGTTATAAAATTTGGCAGCGGCCGTGGCGGCGAACTTAAGCCTAACAAAGACCATAACGGCAAAGCCATGATAGTTACCCTTGATGAAAATAAATTTATCATGACCGGGACAAACTGCCGGATTACTTTCCACCCCGCAGGCGGCAACACCGGCAAGGCATGGCAATACCTTAAGGCTGAAGAAGGCCAATATGATCACGGCGTCTTCAAATCGCTTCGCATCCTTAATGGCGATGAAACAGACTGGGGTGGCCCTGCAATGGGGGATCAGCCGAGGGTGTTACGAATATCGTTGGTGGTAAGATAAAATTAATGTAGAGACGCATCACATGCGCCTGCCGCTGCGCAATCCTTATGTGAAACGACCTTTAAAGGGAGACGCATGTGATGCGTCTCTACGTTAAAATAAACGCACCTCCTATTTCAACTCATAAACCACCGCCTCGTACGGCATCAGGGTACCGTTTTTTGATGGCTTTTGATAATTGCCTATCAAAACGGTTGCATTGTTCAAATCCAAACCCGTTTGTGCCGAAGCTGCTTTACTGGTAAAATTCAAAAGCACCAATAGTTTTCTGCCATTCAACTCCCTGGTGTAAGCATAAGTATCGGGGTTTTGCGCATCAAGCAGGGTATACTTTCCATATACCAGCACCAGGTTATCCTTCCGGAGTTTTACTATCCGCCTAAAGTAATTTAAAATACTGTTGGCGTCTTTTTCCTGAGCTGCGGCGTTGATGTTTTTGTAATTCGGGTTTACTTTTATCCAGGGTGTGCCGGTGGTAAATCCGGCATTAGCAGTACTGTTCCACTGAAATGGGGTACGGCCATTATCCCGGCTTTCAAAGGCTATCCGTTTTAAATATGCCGGTAAATCTGCTCCGATATTTTTCTGCCGTTGGTATTCGTTTAGCGTTTGTACATCGCGGTAATCTTCAATTGTTGTAAAACCGGCGTTGGTCATGCCCAGCTCATCGCCATTATAATAATAGGGCGTGCCGCGCATGGTCATTAAAAAAGTAGTCAGCATTTTTGACGATACAACCCTAAATTCGGGGCTATCATTTCCGAACCGGCTTACCAACCGTGCCTGATCATGGTTGGCCAGGAATATCGACAACCAGCCTTTTGCCGCAAAAGCACTGTCCCATCTGGTAAATACCTGTTTTAAATGCGTTACGCTATAACCCTCGGGCCTGGCAATGTCTACACCTTCAAAAGCATAAGCCATGTTCAGTTCATTTCTATCGGCATCAACTAAATTATGTCCGTCTTCAAATGTATTGCCTGCACCTTCGGCTACGCTCATTACGTTATATTTACTGAGCACTTCCCGGTTCATCTCCTGCAGATAACCATGCAAATTGCCCTGCACACCATAATATTGGGTAAAGTTTTTTTCAAACCCTTTCGGAAATGCAGGGAACGTAGTATCCTTCGCAGCAAATTGAAAAGCATCCAGCCTAAAACCGTCAATCCCTTTATCGGCCCAAAACTTCATGATACCATATACTTCTTTTCTGAGTTTTGGATTTTCCCAGTTAAGATCAGGTTGCTTGCGCGAAAAATAATGCAGATAATAAGCATTGGTAAGCGAATCATACCTCCAGGCATCGTGGTTAACATCAAATAAACTATAGCGATATGCCGGCTTACCTTTCTCGGCATTCCACCAATGATAATATTCACGGTACGGGTTATTGCGCGAACTCCGGCTTTGTTTAAACCATTCGTGCTCGTCGCTGCTATGGTTTACTACCAGGTCCATCACCAGTTTTATGCCACGACTGTGCATACCTTTAAGCAAAGCATCAAAATCATCCATCGTACCAAAATCCTTCATGATGTTGCGGTAATCACTTACATCATATCCATTATCATCATTGGGTGAACTATAGATGGGATTAAGCCAAACCACATCAATGCCAAGGCTCTTGATATAATCAAGTTTTGAAATGATCCCTTTTAAATCGCCAATGCCATCTCCATCGTTGTCCTTAAAACTTCGGGGATAAACCTGGTAAACTACGGCCTCCTTCCACCATTTGCGGTCAACGGTGTCTGCTTTGCCCTGATTGCTTTGTGCTAATCCAGAAAAGGCATCAAGCATAAAAATAATGAGAGCCACAAAACGAATGTAAGGTACGTTCATGATCATAATTGGTTAAGATTTAGCAGTACAGAACTGATTTTCTGCGATTTACAACAAGAGAACATTAAGGTAGCAATATTTAACCGGAACAAAAAAATAATGCAGCTAAATCCATTGCCTTAATGCATTGTAAAATTTAAAGTTCAAACATTCTACAGCTTTTGGGGTTTAAAATTGAGCTAACCACATCACAATTAACAGTTAATAAATTGAATTTTAAACATTTATATACGTTAGCGTGCATCACAAACCATCATATAAAATTTCTATCCTGCTTTTACAGACGGTTTTATTTATACTATTCACAGGCATCACAATAAATGCCTGTGCCCAGGTACAGGTGCCTGCCGATTCGGTAAAGGCCGATTCACTGCGCATTAAAGAAAAAAAAGAACAACCGGCCAAGCCTACTGATACTTTATACAAGCAATATGACTTTGGCGACCTTGTTCGTAACGTACTGCATCCAGGCCGGCCGGCCGATGCGCCAAATAAAAAATCATCGGGTATTACGGTTATACCCAACGTTGCATCTAACCCAACCATCGGGTCGCAAATTGGCATCAAGGCTGTAGCAGGTAAAAAACTGGGCACTGATCCAAATACGCTGTTATCGGTTGCGGCTACATCGGCGTCCATTACCACTAAGGGGATTATTTACTTTTATATTAATCATAACGTATATACACCGGGTAATAAATGGAATTTTCAGGGCAATTTGGTTGCAGCCAAAACGGTTTCGCCCGATTATGGTTTGGGAATTGGCCAGGCATCAAGCGGCAGCGAAGCCGACCAGGTGCTGGCCAATCCCGAGCGTAAAGGCAGGGCACTGCATTCGCAATATTATAATATCCGGGAAAAGGTATACAAAGAGATAGATAAGGGATTGTTTTTAGGTGCAGGCGCGTCTTTTGATATCAGGCGAAAAATTGAGGATACCAAATCAACAACTGATCTTACGCCCTACAATATTTACAGCGACCGGCATGGCTTTGCCCGTGACCATTACGCAGCTAATGGCCTGCTTTTTAACCTGCAATACACTACCCGTGATAATCAAAACCGCGCCTACCGCGGAATTTATGCAGATGCAGGCTTCCGCATTAATCAAAGCTGGATGGGTAGCTCCAAAAACGCAGTACAGTTCACTACCGATTTCAGAAAATATTTCAGCCTGTCAGAAACCAATCCCGAACATGTGGTTGCTTTCTGGAACTGGGGTTCATACCTCATCAGCGGTAACATCCCCTATCTTGAGCTCCCCGGTACAGGCAAAGACCCGAGTTTCCGCAGCGGTCGTGGTTATGTTGTGCAATATTTTAAAGGCACACAATACAACTACTCCGAAGTAGAATACCGTTTTCCGATACTCAGGAATAAGTTTGTAAGCGGCGTGGCATTTGCCAACTTGCAAACAACCAATGATGAATCGGGCACTAAAATATTTCAGGTATGGCAGCCGGGTTATGGCGGTGGTTTGCGTGTGCTATTTAACAAAGCAACCCGCACCAATCTTTGCCTTGACTATGCCTTTGGCCGGTACGGATCAAAAGGGTTCTTTTTGGGATTGAATGAGGCATTTTAAAACAAATAGCCCTTGGTTTTTGACCAAGGGCTATTTGCACGCTATCAATAAATTAGTTAACGGTGGTTAACTTATAAACACCATCCATCCTTACCGAAAACACTGAACCATCCTTAAGCTGATAATCTGTACCGGCGTACGATGAGCTACTAACATCAATGAGTTTCAACTCTTTGGTTTTTAAATTAAGAGTGTAATATCCGTCGATATTTGTTTGGGTGTCGAAACCAAAATATTGGTAAAAGGTTACTACGTCGTTTTTAATGTTATAGATCACCGGGAAAGAAATTGAGCGTCCGTATTTAAAATCCGACTGGTAAACAAGTGCTTTATCTTTATAAACACTAAACCCTGTAGTCAATTCGCCATTGGCAATCTTTTGCACCGAGGCAACAAAAGCGTATCCCGTTGCATCATCAATATCAATTAAGCCCGAACCATCACCAAGATTTAATGGCGTGGCGAATGAACCATTAGTTGTATTTACCACCATGCTCTTATAAAGCAGGTGACCGAATGAATATTGATCAATAGCCGTAAAATCAACATTATTTAACGAGTATTTAACTTTCGACAAGTTCGACAAATCAATAAGCGACGCGGTATTTGCACTAAAAACAGGATTGGTTACCATAACATGATCATTAATCACACGTGAAATACGGCCATAACCCCAGGAAACAATGTCAACGAAGGTTGATTGCTTTTTATCCATATCATACCGGCCAATACAATTGCGTCATTATCAGGATCGGTATATGCCGGCACATTTAGGGTGCTTTTATTACCGAAGGCAAGCAGCTCATGATCGGATACCGCCCTGATAGGGCTACCAGTCAAATCAAAATCCACCTTATCAACAGCAAGTGTTTGCAGGTCTATCCGGCTGGTTTGAATAACATTGTTGATATCATCCTGGATAAACATATACCTCCGCGATGGAGAAAGATCAAAACCCTGCGGCCCCTGGTTGTATTTTAAGGAGAGTATTTTTTGATAGTTATATTTTTTGATGTACACGTGTGTGTAAGCCGGTATCCTGTATTCATACGTTGTGTCTTTACCAGCCGATGATTGTACCCTGAAATTATAAGTTTGACCGGGCTTAAAAGCATAATTAAAAGTAGCCGAAACATAGCCCGAACCGTCATCCGTTACCGGCATAGTTGCAAGGGTTGTAGTATCTGCCTTTAATAAAATTTTTGCCGGAGTTTTATCGTCGTCTTTCATAAAGCTCATTTTTAGCTGATTATCGGCTAATGGGATAGCTTTAAATTTGATTAAACCGGCATCTTTTACTACAGATTTTGCGCCAACAGGAAACGTTGGAAGGTTATCTTTTTTTGAACAGGCGCTGATGAACAGTACCCCTGTAATAAGGCATAGGTATTTTTTCATAAAAATAAACAGTTATACTCAAAAATATTAACATAAAAAACAATCATTATTAACCAATTATTAAATTTTTGTTTTTTTATGTATTCTTTTTCGATACCTTAATAGCTATAATACATTGCGGTTTAACTTCTTGCAAACAAAATTGTATAACAAACCAGCCTGTGTGAACCGATTATTATATTTAATTTTATAAAGAACAGCTCCAAACGCATCACCTAACCATATTAACAAACAAGAAGCATGGCCAAAAAGAAAGCAGCAGACAAAGATGCCCCATGGAAAAGCCTGCAATTAAAACTGGGCGTAATCACTGTTATCCTGGGTTTGCTAACTACCGGATATAATTTACTAAAAAAGAGTCCGTCCCCACCTGTAAACCCCGATCTTAAGGCTAAGCTGGAAATCTCATACATCAGCATGACCAGTGATATTTATGCAACGGCCGGGAGTGATAGTGCCGCCCGGAAAAAGAATGCCTTCTATTTGGATTATCCTATTTTAACCAACGAAATATCTGACAATAAACTTCAAAAAACAGATCAGCTATTTAGTGATACCGCAGCTGCCGATTTCGATTTGTTTGTTACCTGCCTTATGATCCAGAACAAGGGCAAAGGCGACGCATCAAATATCGAACTTGATTTGAGCAAGCTTAATATCAAAGAACCACTCACCATTACAGAAGATAATCAAACCCAAAATGATTATGACAGCCAGATCAGGGCCAAATCCCCGGCGGTAAAACAGGTTATACAATTACCTTCAACCCTTTCAACAGGGCAGGGTATTTTAATTCCGTTGTTTATTAGCTATGATAAACCAAGCCCAACTAACACCAACAGGCAGTGGAAAATTGAGTCGAAAACTATTTTCCTGCCGGATAATATCCGGTTCGCCGAACCAGCAGATACCGCCCGGCAATCATTAAAGATCAGAAAAATGTTAAGCCCGGTACGCTTAGCCGAAGGTGTACAGGGACGCGGATAGTTTGAAATATGAACGATGGAAAACAACGAAACACAATCAAATAAAAATAGCCTGGCCATTGTACTCATGGTTATTGGCTGCATTTTGATAGCCGGCAATATCTATTTCTTTATCAACCGTCAACAGCATAACAGCATACAAAAACAACAGCTTGATAGCCTTGCCAAACAATTAGATACCGCCAGTGCAAAATTTGAGATTGGTTATGGCGAAATGAGCATAGCCTCGTATAATAAAATGAAGGCAGAAACGGAACAAATGGACGGCAATCCATTGGTTTACCCGGTGATGAAGAACGAAATTGATAATCTTATAACTACCAATACCTATCATCCCGATTATGGATTACCAAGTACTTACTTACAAGATTTTACTACCTTATACAAACAAAATAAATTAAAGCTTTCGGGCAGATCGGTAGCCTGTTTAATAGTTAAACAAGCCGGTAAAGGCAAAGCCCAATCGGTAAAACTTGATATTAACCATTTGAAATTGGATGAGGTAAGCGAAATGTACGATCCTACCGATATCAATAAATTTGAAAATCCTGAAAACGCCGGCAAGCCGCCTCATAAAACCCAGATGCAGCTGGATCTCGGTGTTATGGATACCGGTAGCGCGTGGCTTATTCCACTTTATATTAGCGAAGGTTTCAGAAGGGTAACAGGCGACGGAGACCCATCCATGTGGTTTGTTACCGGCGGGCCAATACTTGTGCCGGTTAGTTTAAGTTACATTAATAAAGATAAAACCAGCAAAGAGATCCCGTTAAGAAATGTACTTGATCGCCCTATAGAGATACTGGATTAAAACCGCTTTGCCTCCCTTATTTATAAACTCATATGGGTATTTTCCCAAAAACGAACAAACTCCTAATAAATTAGTACAAATACTAATAAATTAGTTGCATTACTAATTTATTAGTATTAAGTTTGTTTATATCACTAAACCAATGCAAAAATTAGCTAAACGCGAAGAACAGATCATGCAGGCAGTATGGACCCTGGAGAAAGCTGTTATCAAAGAAATTATACAGGAACTTCCTGAACCTAAACCTCATTACAACTCGGTGGCAACCATGGTCAAGATCCTTGAAGAAAAGGGGTTTCTTGCGCATGATACCATTGGCAATATCTACCAGTATTATCCTGCCGTATCAAAAGAGGAATACCAAAAACACGCCATGAAAGATATCGTGAGCCAGTATTTTGATAATTCCTACCCACGAATGCTGGCTTTTTTTGCCAAAGAAGAAAAAATAAGCGAAGATGAGTTGAATGACATTATCGACATCATTAAATCAAACAAAAAATGATACCCTATTTGCTGTATGTAGCCATGCTGCTGGCGGTTTGTTTATTGTTTTACAAACTATTGCTGCAACGCGAAACGTTTTACCGTTTAAACCGGTATATACTACTATGTTGTTTAGGATTCTGTTTTCTGACCCCAATTATACGGCCTCCAGCTAAATGGTCGGTACAAAAGGGCGAGGAGCCGGTTAATCAGCCTGCTTTAATACAACAATCGCAGCAAACAGAAACGTTTGAGGCAAAACTAATAGAAGAGCCTGCACAAAAAACCATCTTAACCCCGGAGCAGCCCGACAAAACCACGCAAGCCGTAACAGCCAAACCCCAGCCAAAACCTACCTTATCTGTTACACAGGTTATAAAATGGCTGTTGATACTATATTGGGCAGGTGTAATAATATTCGCCTTAAACCTTTTGGTACAAATTGGCAGTACTCTTTACCAAGCCTTCACCAGTTCATCAATAATTGACGGCCGATACCGCATTGTTGAACTCAACGGTAATAAGGTGCCCTGCTCGTTTTTCAACTACATTTTCATTAACCCTGCCGCTTACGATTGGGATACCTACAGCCAAATCCTGCTGCACGAAAAAGTACATGCCAAACAATTACATAGCCTGGATATTATATTGGCCGAGCTATGTATTGTATTTCAGTGGTTTAATCCGTTTGCATGGCTGTACCGCAAGGAAATGGAAAATAACCTGGAATACCTTACCGATACTGCAGTGCTAAACAGTGTCGATACCGACAAGGCAGCCTATCAGCTCAGCTTACTTAAAGTATCCGTACCCGAATTTTCTCTGCGGATAGCTACCAATTACAATCAGTCACTTCTGAAAAAACGCATTACCATGATGAACGCCAAACGATCAAACCTGCACATTTTATGGAAGTATTTTACTTTACTCCCGCTGTTTTGCCTGTTTATTTGCGCGCTTAACCAACCTGTTAATAGCGCTCAGTCAACTAACAGTTCGGCATCTTTCATCAAACCAGTGGCCAATAACGCATCAGCATATAAAAACTTTGATGCCGAAGTGGAAGGTTATTGGTTTGCCGCCCGTGATGGCGATAATATGAATATGGATTTCAAAGTGACAACCAAAGGCCACAACTGGAATTATAACTCCTTTAATGTTCCCATGAAAGCCCTTTCGTCCATGCCCCGAAAACAAAAAGGTGATTTTACGCTAACCCGTGATGCCGGCACCATTCTGTTCAACGGTAAGTTTGACGGAGATGAGGGCCTTGGTCGTTTTAAGCTTAAACCTAATAAAGCTTATGTAGATATGTTACAAAAAGAAGGTCTCGAACAGATCGAGCTCCATGAGCTCCTTGACCTGTTATTAACCAACGTAGAGATAGATTATCTTGAAAAACTTAAAAAATATGGTTACACAGCTGCAAAAGTTAATGATTTGACCGCACTACGATATTTTGGAGGTACTGAGAATGACATGAGGTTTTGGCGGGCGCAATACAAGGACATTACATTGAGCGATCTCACCCGGATTAAAATAAATAAACTGGACAGCTCATTTGTATCCGAAATGCGTAATGCCGGATACCGGAACTTAACCTTGCAGCAATTAACAAGCTTTAAATCACAAAAAATAACACCAGAGTATATACGGAGTATTGTAAGTGCTCGCAAAATAGGAAGGGCACAAGGCGATACAACCAGTCTGCTCCCTCCTCCCGACGAGCTCCTGTCAGCCAGGTATGCCAAGGTAGATAGCACTTATCTGCGTGGATTAATAAGCGCAGGGTATAATCTTACCGGCTCGCAACTTCATTCATTTAAAGTGTACAATGTAACACTCGGGTATATTGACAGCCTTAAAACCATGGGTTACAGCAACCTCACATTTGCTGACATGATAGGCCTGCGCAGTCAAAATATTACTGTAGATTTTATAAAGCAATATCGTACAATAGGTTTCAATGATATTCCGGCAGACTATTTACCAAGCTTTAAGCGATATGATATCAGTCCTGAGTTTATTAAAAGTTACCAAAGCATGGGCTATAAAAATATCAAAGCCTCAGAACTGGTACTCATTAAAACCCGGGGCATTACTGCCGATTACATAAAGAGCTTTCAAAACCTGGGCTACAAGGACATTGAACTGGCCGATATCATCAGTATGAAGCATGAAGATATCACACCGGATTTTATTAAAGGCTTCAATGATCTTGGCTTTAAGAATGTGCCGGTAAAAGATCTTATCCTACTCAAAATGGCGGATGTTACCCCGCAATACGTGAGTTCCATGAAACAAAAAGGCCTCAATTCAAAAGATCTGCATAAATACATTAATCTTAAAAACTCCTTTAATTAATGCCGTAAACAAATAATAATAATTTACCTCCTAAACCAAACATCATGAAAAACCACAAATTAATCCTTATCACCTTATTAGCCTCAGTTTTTACATTTAAGGCTGTGAGCCAGCAGCATTTATCGGCCATGCAGGCTTATGATAAAGCCCAACAGGACCGCTCAGATGCCAACGACCTGTGGGAGAAAAAAGATCCCTCCCCTGCCGAACTTAACCGAAGCATTGGTATTTTAAAACACACCCTTGTTTTTTTAGATAGTCTGCCGATAAAGGAACTGGCGAATGGTAACTTCTATTTAAAAGCCCGCGCCTATGATGTTTATCTTGATATGGCCCAGTCATATACAGTGGCCGGTAAAAAAGATTCGGCGATAATGGCCTTAGAGAACAGATTTGCCCTTAGCGGATCAAGCTACCCTATCGATAACATGGACAATTTTCCTTTATTAGCCCCTCTTGCCCAGGAGCCAAGGTATCTGGCTATAATGGATCAGATGAAAAGGCAAAAGGCATTATGGCAAAACGAAGCTTTTAAAACATCATACAAAGACAATCTCACGGATGCGGAAAAGGTTGCCGGATTATCACTGCTATGGTCGCAGGCTAAATACAATTTTGTCAATTTTGTTCATGCTGGTATCGACTGGAACCAAACCTATCTTGATTATCTGCCAAAAGTTACAGCAACTAAAACCACCGCCGATTATTACAAGGTATTGATCAGCTTTTACGCGCTGTTAAAGGATGGGCATACTAATGTTTATTTTCCGGATGCTTTAGCGGGGCAGTTTTATTCCCGCCCGCCGTTCCGTACTCAATTAATTGAAGGCAGGGTATTTGTGACCCAGGTTTTTAGCGATAGTCTTTTTAAAACAGGTATACAACCCGGATTAGAATTATTAAAGATTGATGGCGAACCGGTGATAGATTATGCCGAAAAAAATGTCAAACCCTACCAAAGCAGTTCAACTCCGCAAGACCTCGAAATCCGCGAGTTTAGCTATGCCCTGTTAGCCGGGGCAAAAGATAAACCTCTCAACATAGAGTTTAAGACAACCAAAGGCAAGGTTATCAGTAAAACCATAGCCCGCACGGGTTATCATGATGTAAAAGGGCTTAAAACGCTGGAATATAAAACCATCAACAATGTTGGCTATCTTACCATTAACAATTTTGAGGATAACAGTATCGCTAAACAATTTGATTCGCTTTATACTGCTGAAATAGCAAAAACCAGGGGGCTCATTATCGACATCAGGTACAACGGAGGCGGCAGCAGCGGTATAGGCTATAATATTATTAACAGGCTAACTGACAAACCTTTCAAAACCTCGGCCGCAAAATTTATAACGTTGGCATCAAGACCCGGTGCCGAACCTGCATGGACAGACATGGGCTTTGGCGAATGGAGCCCTAACAAAAAGATATTTTATGATAAACCTGTGGTTGTACTGATAGGGCCACGCACATTTTCGGCGGCCGAAGATTTTACTGTAGCTTTTGATTATATGAAAAGGGGTAAACTAATTGGTATGCCTACAGGCGGCAGTACCGGTCAGCCGGTATCTTTTAATTTGCCCGGCGGCGGCGTTGCCCGCGTTTGCGGCAAGCATGATACCTATGCAGATGGGAAGGAGTTTGTTGGCATTGGCATTAACCCGGATATAATAGTAAAACCAACTATTAAAGATCTTTTAAATGGTGTTGACGCCGCCAAAGAAAAGGCGCTCCAATTACTCCAATAAAGCAACGCTCCTGTATCATAAAAACAAAGGCCGCCTTTTTTAAAAAGCGGCCTTTGTTTTTATAGTATAGTTGGCTCATTGACCGTTGGTAGCGCTCCAGCCGTCGCCCCAGCCACTGCCGCCGGTTGCTTTTGCACCTTTTAAAAGCTTATCATACTTTACTGCCTGTCCCTTGGTTAAAACAGCTTTAATCTTTGAAATGGTAGTCGCGCGTAATGGTTTAATATCAACCAGCATCTTGGTGTTGTCGCCTTTGTCTGCAGCTTTTATCTTTTCAAATTTATCAGATGATTCCTGGTATATTACCGCAATTTTTTCGGTTTGCTTATCGGTAAGCTTCAATTGCTTTTGCAGCTCTTTTGATTTTTCAACAGGTTTTGCTCCTGGCTTGGTTTGTGCGTTGCCTGCTGCAGCCAATCCTATAAACATACAGCATAGTAATAAGAACTTTCTCATGGTTTAAGATTAAATTTTAATTGACATAAATGTAACCATTTTGGTATAAAATGAAGCCAATATTTTCTATTACAAATGCTTAAGTTAATTTGTTTTAGCTGCCATTTGCATAGGCATACAAACAGGCATGCTTTTGCCCCTGAAAATCAGTTTTGTTAGCTGGGTAGTTTTGTATTGGTCGTTACCTTCTGTAATATTTAAAAACTGGTTTGGGGCAACATTTTTAAAGTACTGCACCGTGCCGCTGCCTGCCCATTTGATCTCAATTTCATCAATTACCTTTGCCTGGCCAATGCCTAT
The DNA here is from genome assembly GCF_900110105.1 of Mucilaginibacter gossypiicola. Lineage (GTDB taxonomy): Bacteria > Bacteroidota > Bacteroidia > Sphingobacteriales > Sphingobacteriaceae > Mucilaginibacter > Mucilaginibacter gossypiicola. Next base: position 156,118 of record NZ_FOCL01000009.1, read on the forward strand.
CTCTTGCTGTAAAGGTGATGATCCAAAACTTCCGCCCGAGTTAACATCTTTGTAAACAGAACGCTTAACGCCGTTTTCCATAAAAGTAAGTTTTATATGGCTCCCTATGGCAGCATTATTGGCTTTCGTACCGTTCAATTTCAGGCTGATCCAGTTATTATTACTTACACCCGGGTTCATGTATAATGAGCTGGTATATGAGTCGCCGATGTAGGCGCCGCCCATTTCGGCAAAAATATCCTGATGGCCGTTGTTCCTCAAATCAGCAAATGCCACACCGTGCCCTTTTTGCAAATTACCCATACGCGATGATGACGTAATATCTGCAAATCTTTTCCCGTCGATGTTCCTGAAAAACTTATTGGGCACCAGCGATTTAAAATCGGGGTTTCCTGTGCCGAAATACATATCGGGATAGCCATCGTTATCAATATCGCCAAAGTTAGCGCCCATGCTGTAAACTACTTTATCAAGTCCGGCTTCCTTGGTTACATTGGTAAATGTGCCGTTATGATTGTTTTTATACAGATAGATATTGCCGGCTTCCGGTACGGCTTTACCCAGGGCGGCAGCGGCACTATAATATCCTAAAGTATGTTCAAAGTGATAATTGGCAACCATTAAATCGGGCCAGCCATCGTTGTTATAATCATAAAACCAGGTAGTAAAAGTGCGTTGTTTGATCTGGTCGAGGCCCGATTGCGCGGTAACATCTTCAAAATCTACGCCGGCTGCAGTTTTACCTTTGTTTTTAAGCAGGTATTTATGCCCATCCATCGTTGAAATAAATACATCGACAAAACCATCGTTATCATAATCGGCAGATGTCACCCCCTTTACGAAAGCCTTGATACCGCAATGGGCAGCAGTGGTTATATTAGTGAACGTGCCGTTGCGATTATTCATATATAACTGGCATGTTGACTCATCTGCAGAGTACATCGACTCTGAATTTTCATTACCTACAAACACATCCAGCCAGCCATCATTATTAAAATCGGCCCAGGTTGCTGTTTGGGTTGGGTGAAGCATAAACAAACCGCTTATAGCGGTTACATCGGTAAAAGTACCATCGCCATTATTACGCAACAGCGAGCTTGGCTGATTTCCGAAACCCCTGGTAAGCCATGCACCGCGCAAAACAAAAATATCCAGTTTGCCATCATTGTTGTAATCAGTTTGCTGAATATTCAATCCGCCGTTAATGCCCTTTAAACCTGAGGCCTCGGTACGGTCGCTAAACGTGCCGTCCTGGTTATTTTGAAAGTAATGCATCGGGTCGCTCAGGTCCCAGCCCGATGTCATGATATCAAGGTAGCCATCGTTATTAAAATCATCAACAATTACCCCTCCAGCACGGCCATTGATATTAAGACCAAGGTTGGCTGCCACGTCAACAAAGGGCTTAACCTGATAGGTGGTATCCGAGTCGGTGTTAAGACCGGGGATTAAAACATCCTTTGGTACTTTTTGTGGGTACTCGCCAAGTGTCATATATGCAATATTGATCAGCCAGCGCGATTGATAATCATTGGGATGAAGTTTTAGCAACATTTTATAAACCTCAATTGCTTTTCTTGATCCGGTTTGGATCTTATGCACACCGTCATCCTTAATAGGGAAAATGCATGACGAACCGGAATGGTTTAGCATACAATTGCTGCGCTCGCCCAAACGCATATAAGCAATGGCCTGTTCGGGCAACGTTTCGTCGGTCGACATGAAGTCGATATTATCCATCAGGTACTTATAAATATTAACTGATTGCTGCTCTTGTCCGGCCTTTAATAGTAGTGCCGCCTTTGAAAATAAAACCTCAGGACTTTTACCAAGCCGCTTGGTTTTAAGTAACGAATCGCAGTAAGCCAGCTTCATTTCCGGATTAAACGGATTGGAAATGGTGTTATTTTTTATATTGATTTGTTTTAGTACCTGCGCCATATCCTCGTTAGAAGAGCTTTGGCAGGATGCAATTATGGTGAAACCGCACAGCATCATAAGGGCTGCGGTAATTTTTTTCTTTATCATAAAATATTCATTTACCAGCGCTGATAAAATGCTAAAGCATATTACCCGCGCAAGAATCGCTACGGAATAAAAAATTATTATATAAAATCTGCGACAACAGCACCCAAGGGGGACATTAAACAAATGCCTGCCTTTAATTGGGTTAAATGGAAGAAATTAGCAGGATGCTTTGGGTGGTTGTTCAGGAATTTCCTGGTGAGCGTTTATTAAAAACGGCACGGGTTGTGCAACGTTTTCAGGCAAATGTGTTACAGGGCAATAAAATTCAAATTGTATAAACGAAAGGCTCACATTATCCTGTAAAACCATTTTGCCAAAGGGCACATGCTCTTTTTGCGGCACAGGGATATCCTTTATTCCTTTTGCATCAAGTACATTACTATCTGCAAAGCGGGTGGTTTCATAGTTAGGGATGCACATCAGGTGAAGGGCATTCCTTGTCATTCGCATTTTTACGTAATTGTAAGTGGAGCTTCCAAATGTAATATGCCCGGATATGTTTTCAAAAAAACTCCAATCATGAATGGTGGGCAAATTAACAGGGATAGTAACTTCAGTAAGGTCATTTACATTATACAATCCTTTTTGAACCTGTTCCTTGAAAAACTTGTCTGATTTGTAAACCAGATATTGATGCAACATTAGCTGCCCGCCAATGTTGAGCAGGTAAATATTGAGTAATATTAGTGCAATGGTCTTTTTCAAGGGTTTATAAGCACCTAAAGATGAGATTTATAAACGATATTTTCAAACCTTATTTATGTACATCTAATTTAATATTACCAAATACATTAAAAGTATATAATATAGAAGTATAACAGACTCACCCAATCTGAGTGAAAAACAAAAAATCCCCTCTTTGCGCAAATGCAAAGAGGGGATACAAGCGTAGTGATACAGGCTGAGTTGATACCCATACCCGCCAATATTATCTAGCCTTTTTTAAAAGATAGCGATTCTTTAACCACTCCCTAACAGGTTCGTCATATAGCTTAAGGCAAGCATAGGCTATTGCAATGCTCACTACAAAAATGCCCAAACCACCAAGCAGCCCCTGTGCCATAGGTATCTTATTATTTGTTACCCAGGCTATGTGAAAATAAATGAGGGGATAGTGGGTAATGTAAAGCGGGTACGACAAATCGCCTATAAATTTGCAGATCCTTACTGAGCTTTTGCTTTTTAATGTTCCGCCTGCGCCTATGGCAACAATCAACGGAAAAACGATAATAATACAAAACGACTCATATAAACCATTCATCCATAAATGTTCTGGCCCTCCTATCCTTGGCACGCATAAAACAGCAATGATCAAAACACTGCAAAGCGTAAAAGCGCCTTTAACATGTACCAGCTTGCCCATGCGGCAAAGCAGCATCCCGGCAAAAAATGGGTAAAGCAACCGGGTGAAGCCAATGTACAGCTGTGTTTTATCAACCGACCATCCACCAATTACATCGCCCTGAGGCCCCATCACCGTGTAATGAATGAGCAAACAGGCCGATGCAAACACCAATATTGCCAGCAGTGTTTTAGAGAACTTGCGGATCACCAGCGCGTAAAGAATATTAGCTATATATTCAAAAAACAGTGACCAGGCCGGGCCGTTAAGCGGGTGCATTTCCTGCCAGCCGCGGATATCCATTGAGGGTAGTATTGGGATCAACGTACAACCAACCAGCATTACCACCAGCATTTTCCAAACCGGCGTATCATGAATAAGTGGAAACGCTGTGCCGCTTTGTGAATAGAAAAAAAAAGCGCCAATGATCGATCCGACAATAACCATAGGCTGCAGGCGGATGAGCCGCCGCTTATAAAAATCCCACTGGGTCATTTTGCCCCAACGGTCATCATAGGCGTAAGCAACTACAAAGCCCGAGAGCACAAAAAAGAAATCAACCGCCAGGTAGCCGTGATTAATAATTTGATGAAAACGATCACCGGAATAGGTTTCAAAAATATGAAACGCCACTACAAACAGCGATGCCACGCCGCGTAAGCCGTCAAGAATTTGATAATGCCCTTTTGTTTCAAGGTAGGTAGTGCTTTTACTCATTAGCAGGAAAACAAGTATGATAAAATTGGTTAATTAAAGATTGATAGCATGCGCTGCAAACAGGGCACAATACCATGGCTATAAATATGCTTTAATTTATTGGCAAGTCAAAATCAACGCTGATGAATAGCGTTGCATCCTGATAGATATATAAAATTTTTACAATTTTTCAATCCCAAAGAGGGCAACCCAGACATTTTTATGTGTTTTAAGTAAGCTGAATATGCACAGCATCATTTAATTACCCAATAATAAATGCAAAAGCGGATTCAACTCGCTGATATAATTTCACAACATTTCACATTTTTTATTAAATTCGTTTCAATCAATATTGTAATTAACCTACAACCTTACATCATATGTTATTGCCCCGCCTAAAATATAATTCTAAGTAATACCACTGCATATATGAAAGATACCGTAACCGGAACTTTCAGAACTACATCTTAAACCGCTCAGATTAATTTAAACTATATATTTTTTCACCTAAAACACCACAATTATGACCTACTTTCTAATTTTCGTAATCTGCTTTATTGCAGCAGCCGGCATTTCTGTCGCTATCAAGAACAAAAAAATCAAATCTCTTGTAGCGCTAATGGCTAAAAATGGATTTTCACCGAATAATATAATTGAGTTTCAGGACAATGTTATCGGGCTCAATATTGATACTAACAGGCTATCAATTGCCGACATCAAAAACAAAGACATTATCAATTTGCAATTTGATAGTATCAGGGATTATGAAATACAAAAAAATGGTTTAACTGTTTACAAAAAATCAGGCACCGTGGGCCGGGCAATAGTTGGCGGTATATTATTTGGTGGAGTTGGGGCCATCGCAGGTGCAGCCACATCCAAAAGCAAAGGCCGGGAAAAAGTAGAATCGGCCAACTTCAAAATCTTCACCAATGATTTCAATAACCCGTCATTAATAATAAAAATATTCGACAAAAATCAGCACGATAAAATAAAGGATAAGCTCTTAAACAACGCTCAATTAATGGCCGATAAGCTGGCCATTGTTATCGAAAAGCAGGCAAGCGTTTAAAAAACAAAAAAGGTGCCTAACAGCACCTTTTTTTGTTCTTCCCATAACGATCATAATTGGTAAAAAAGATGATACAGCCTGGGGCAAATGTTACAAATGCGGCTTAGCAGCAAGTACAATTGGTGTGGTTTCCACAAGCTCAAGCGATTTAACCATATCTTTTGTGGTGCTTTTGTATTTTTTAAAATGAGCTGTTTGCAAATGAGCCTGGTATGCAGCGGCATCTGCATAAATCTCAAAAACTGTGATATGGGTTGGGTTATTCTTTTCTGCTACTGCATATAAGGTTAATACCCCGGCTTCAACGCGTACGGCTGTTTCGGCGTGCTCCTTAAGCGCAGCCATGTAATTTTCTAATTGTGCCGAATCTATTACCAGCCTGGCTATACGGACCACATGGTTTTTATCCTGCGCAGCGGCATTTTCGGGTTTGGATACTGATAACATAAAAATTAATAAAACCGACAATAAACCGTTTCCCAGGGTTGTCATCCGGGCTAATGGATTATGTTGTCCGGATACTTTTGAGGTTAGACTTACAGCTTTCATATTTTGTTTTTTATAGATAACTCAACCACCACTTTCCTTTGTTAGCCTGTTTGTATGCATCGTAACGTTTGCATAAAGGATACAGGCCAACTACGATGCCGATCCAAACAAGGTATGCAACAGGCAATGAAAATCCATAACCTTTTAGGTCGGTAGTGAACCAGATTGGTTTTGTCAGGAACCATAACTTCCAATTTTGCCCTGGCGTTAATAGCGATGCTATTATTGCAATTAGGTGAATGATATAGATATGAATAAGGTAATAGAACATAGGCACCCTGCCATACACCGAAACTACATCTACAACCTTCCCTTTTGATTTTTCTGTAAAGGAAAGAAACAAAAATGCAGCCCCCAATGTCAATAACAGGTACAAAAGCGATGGCGGGTATTTGTTTACCTTAATAAATGAAAGCAGGGTAAATAATGCATTTTTCTGTACGCTCCATTTTACAGGATCGCCATATAGGTTGGTATAACGTAGTACGATGAACAAAGCCAGACAGCACGCTCCTGCTATCAATAAATTTTGTTGTCTTTTGCTAACATTGTAACCCGCTGTATACCACCCGCCCAAACAATAACCTAACGACATAACGGCCATTAGCGGTACAATGGGGTAGCCTACCAGTAAAACTTCCTTATGCCACATAAAAAACTGCTGTTCATGAAGCAGCGACCAGCCAAAGGCAGGCAATGAACTCCCAGGCACATGAATATGATCTGCAAGGTTATGCCCCAGTATTATCACAACACTAATGCCCAGGATCAATTTTTTAGGCAGGTGAACTAATGCCGCCAGTATAATCATGCTTAAGCCCAGCGCCCAAATGGTAATAAAGAAAAACATGGGGAAGGTAATGTTGAAATTCCAGCCAAAGTTAACCACAACCATCTCAAGGAAAATAAGCCATAACCCACGTTTCATCAGGAATATGGATAAATCCCTTTTGGATTTCTTTTGCCCGATGAGGCTGGCCGAGGTTCCGGCAAGCAGCATAAATATCGGGGCACAAAAGTGGGTGATCCACCTGGTGAAAAACAATATGGCACTTGTTTTTGTAAGATCGAGCGGATCATAAAAAAACGATCCGGAATATAAATAATCCCTCACATGGTCAAGGGCCATGATGATCATGATGGCTCCGCGGAGAAAATCGATAGAAGTTATCCGATTTTTTAAAATTGTGCTCATTCAGGTTTTTGGGGTAAAACTAAAGATACCACTTTTGGTAAAATTATATAGCAGAAAAATAGCTGAGTATTTTTCTAATAAACTTTATCAGGTATTAAGATTATCGTATTGGCTAATTCATCGTTCACCAGTATACCACATGCCATAACATTCCTTTTGGCCTGTGAATATGGCGAGGCTATTTGTACCACACAAGTGCCGCAACTCCCCATTCCGCAACATAATCCAAAGCCGGGGATTGCCAGATGATCTGCTATGAGCGACATCAAACTATGGTATTGCCCATGAGTGATTTGTACCCGGTGGCTTTCGCCCCGATAATTGAGTATTAGCGATATTTTATTGCTTTGCATTATTTTGCGGCTGGTAAACGCCGGTTTAATACTAATAAAAACTATTTTCTTCGCATTATAACTATTGCACCAATAATCATAGCAGTACCGGCAGCCGGAAATACTTTATTAGTTGTAACCGCATGTATGTGGCGATTTCCGGTGTACATTGTTATTAAGAACACTCCTATTATAAACATGGCTAAGCCGCCTATCTGAATAAGTCTCATAACTATAGTTGTTTAGTTTGGCAGTATCAACGCTAATACAAACGTAACCAGAGCTAAAATATGTTCTGACCTAATAAAAACGCAATCTGAAAGTTACATTTTTTCTTACCTCCTTCTGCCTGCTTATAACATTTGAGGGATATGCGAAAGTTGGCCGCTTAAAAAGACCAATCATGATCTCATTTTACTTTTCAATATTTGTCGTTAGTATGTCATAAGGAAAACAGAATCCTGCGGCCGGTTGCTTCGTTTAAAATTATAATTACCTTTGCTGAGTGATTGCTCACTCAAACATATCTGAAAAGAACGAAGCTATTTTACAGGCGTCTCTCCGGCTTTTTGTGGAGTATGGCTTTCATGGAACGCCAACAAGCAAAATTGCAGCAGAGGCAGGTACTGCACACGGAACAATTTTCACGTATTACAAAACCAAAGATGATCTCATTGCTGCGCTGTATGAATACGTTAAAAACGAATTCCGCGATTTCCTGGTAAAAAATGTCAGAGGCGAGGGCACTATCAAAGAAAGATTAAGAGATCTTTTCTTTTACTCAGTTCAATGGTCGCTCGATAATCGAAAAGAGTTTTACTTTACACAACAGTTTCAGTACTCAACACATTTAAAAAAAGCCTCAACTGAATCTATTGTTAAAGAAAAAAGCCTGCATCGTGCTATTTACCAGGAAGCACTGGATAATAAAGTTTTCCGGCCGCTGCCACTCGAAATGATTGCCGAACTTGCCATGAGCCAAATGATTGGCATGTTTCAATTTTTATCCGAAGTGAATTATCCCCCAGCTGAAACAAAAGCCTTAATAGATGAAGCCTTTACAGGTATGTGGAGAATGCTTGCAGTAGCGTAAAAAAATTTATCAAAAAAATGAGTGAGTACTCAATCAAAAACAAATTATTATGAAATTAAATTTAGAAAACAAAAGGGCCCTGGTAACAGGATCGTCATCGGGCTTAGGCAAAGCAATCGTTAACTTGTTAGCTGCTGAAGGTGCAAAAGTGATTGTTCATGGCCGAAATGAAGAACGTACCCGCGCTGTTGCCAACGAAATTATTGCAACGGGCGGAATTGCTGAAATTGCATTAGGAGATTTATCAACAGAGGAAGGCGCGCAAGCCGTGGCAGATCAGGTTCTTGCACACGGCCCGGTCGATATTTTAATTAACAATGCCGGCGGCTATGCACACACCACCTGGAAGGAAGCTACCGCAGATGTTTGGAAAAACACTTATGAAACAAACGTGCTTTCCGGTGTTAGAATGATCAGACATTTGGTACCGGGGATGAAAACCTTGCAATGGGGGCGCGTAATTACGATTGGTGGGGGCCTTGCTATTCAACCTACTGCAAGTTTACCAGACTACAGTGCCACCCTGGCTGCGCGCCATAATCTGGCGGTTTCATTGGCCCGCCAATTAAAGGGAACCGGAATTACTTCAAATGTTGTTGCTCCGGGTGCTATATTGATCCCATCGGTGCAGGAATTGATAACTAAGCTCGCACCGTCTCACGGCTGGGGGGAAACATGGGATGAGATAGAAAAGAAATCTGTAGAAGCGTTGGTACCCAATGATATCGGCAGATACGGCCGGCCAGAGGAGATAGCAGGCGCCGTAGCTTACCTGTGCAGCACCTATGCCGATTATATTACTGGATCCGTTATACGCGTAGATGGTGGTACTGTTCGTTGTTTATGATTGCAGATGAAATAGGAGCCGAATCAAAACTGATGCTACCCCCTATTTGAACTGCTCAAGAAAAAGCGTCATGCTTTCGGCATGACGCTTTTTCTAAGTAAAAATGAGTCCAGTACCTTACCCCTGAAGGCAATTAATTTGCATTCAACTAAATCTTAGCTTACAGGTTTAAGTGTAGCCTGTTGATAAAATGCCAAATCATTCCGAACGTAAGCTACGCACAGGATTTGCCAGCGCTGCTTTTATGGCCTGGAAACTGATCGTTAACAGGGTGATCACAATTGCTGCTATCCCAGATGCGATAACATAAGCAGCAAGGCCTGATAAGCACAGGCAGGAGTAGCGGCACTATATAAGATCATTAACATATCATGCCCGAGGACTGCTACATTAAGATAGTTTACTTTTCCTTCAACTACAGCGATCATTAAGGGAGCCGATTCTTTTATACCTTATATTATCATTAACGGCGAGGCACATCGGATATGTTTAAATACGTTTTGCCAATTAATCACTGCGGCAAAAGCATTAATCTTCTGGTTTGTGCAGATAAATATCTTGCTGAGGAATAGGGATTGTAATGCCATTAGCAGTGAACGCCTCCTTAACGGACATGATCAGATCGCTTCTTATAGCGCCAGCATCTTTTAATTGCCTGGCCCAAAAATATACCTTCACGTCAATTGAACTGCTGCCAAATTGTTCATATTGAATTAACGGTCCGGGGTTTTTCATAATCCGCGGATCATTTTCAAGAATTTCTGCAAGTAATTTTTTTGCAGCATTGAGATTGGCATCGTAACCAATTCCGATAGTTATTGATATCCGTTTACGATTACCCGCCAGCGACCAATTTGTAAGGTGAGAATTAAGCAGGTCGCCGTTAGGCATCACCAAGTCTGCACCATCCCACGTAGATATAACGCTACTGCGGAAGCCTATTGATTTCATGGTACCTCCTTGTCCGTCAACATCAACAATATCGCCAACGTTTACCGGCTTTTCAAAAGCGATGATCAGCCCGCTTACAAGGTTGTTAACCAGCGTTTGTAAACCAAAGCCAATACCCACACCCAATGCACCCAACACTATAGTGATCTTATCGAGCGGGATACCCACTGCGGCTATGGCCATGAAAAGGCCGATACTCAATATAGTGATACGGATTAGCAGTAACCAGCTACCTATCCCCGCCTGCCCTTTTTGATCGTCTTTATCTCCCCTGAGGTGGTTATCCGAAGCAAAAAAAGACACAATTTTAGATATCACCACCGATATTGCCATAATCGCTACAAAAAGCAATAGCTTATTAATAGTGAAAGTATAATCTCCGATTGAGCGTTCCCGGCCGAAAAATTCAGAGATCGGCCTTGCCAAATAATCGAACCCCGCAAAACTACGGCCAATCAAAACTCCCCAGCCAATAACCAGCAACACGTAAAAAGCGGGATGGATCTTTTTTCCTACTTTATCGAAATTGAGATAAAATAATTTCTTATCCTGGTGGGTATAAACGTTAAAGGCCAGAAAAAGGCCTTCATTGATCAGCCTGATCACCCACAAAAAAATAATGGCTACAACCACATTCAGGTAGCCACTAATCATCAAAGATTTGGAAAGATTGTACCTCCCAAAAACGTTTGCAAACACAGCTGTAGATTCGAGAAAAACCATCAAGCCGATAGATACCAATATCCATCTTTCCCGCAGTTCTTCCTGCTTACCTTTACGCAGAACAAATATTCCCGCAAAGGAGCCTATCAGCGATAAAAACAACATGATCCAACGCTCTGTTCTGGAAGCCTGCAGGATAAGGTTATCCAGGGTGGCTAATAAAAACAAGGCTACCATTAATAGCCAAACATTCATCCAGTAGCGTGTAATAAAGCTTTTGAACAACACACTCAGGCAAATACAACTAACTGCCCAGAAGATAACATTAAGGATAAAAGGCGGCCCTAAAAACGCAAATTGAAACAAGCTTATCACGATGATGAGCGCAGAAAGTAAGGGGTATCGCAAAACCAACTGCCCTTCAAAATCCGTTGTCAGCAACTCATCTGCGATATAGATATTTTTAAGAGAACGTATGTAGACAAACGATGCCAGCACCATACAAAAAAGTACAATGAATGCCCCTACATTATTTTGAATATAAAACGACAGGGTAAGCCGTCCTTTTGCCCTTGCCTGCGTAAGTATTTCATTAAAGGGGCGATAGGCTCCTGCCGGCCCCCAAATATTGTCAAAATCCCTGCTGAAAGAATTGTCAGCCATCTTTTTTTGGTAAACCGAGATTTCGTCCAGCGCGGTTTGCAGTTTCAGGTTATTCATGCTAATACTGTCCACCAGGTTCTGAACATTGTAGCTTGCAAGCCTGAGCGCGGCATCTATAGGCTTTAGTTGACGGGCTACAACTTTTATATGTTGAAAATATTTGATAATGCTTGCCGAATCCTTTGGTAACTTAAAGAGTTGAGGATCATCTGCCAGCGAATCAAGCTGGTACCTGAACAAACCAAGGTCTGTATGGTAAACCTCAAACTTATTTTTTAACGAGGTAGATTTGTTTAGTAATTCGGTAATGATTTTTGAGGTGGCGGTTAGGTTTCTGAAGGTTTGGGCGCTTCCTTTATTGATCAGCACCCCATCGCTCGCCGTTTTAAAATCTGCGTCAATGGCGTTGATCTGTCTTGCAGCACCAGCAGTATCTATATTGTTTTTGAGATAAGCGCCCGCCCTTTGCATGGTCTTCTTAATTTCACTAAACAGCCTGTTCTGTACCGCAGTGGCTTTGTCTGTTTCAAAATCGTCCGCGCTTTCCTTTGACATCTTTTTTGCAAGTGCCTGCAATTTCGCAATAGCCCCGGTTTTTACGCTATCCTGCGTTTTTGTACTGGTTGAATCTGTGCTTTGGGCAAACGCAGCCCCGGTAAAACCAATACCAGTAATAAAAACAAAGATTAAGTAAATAATGGTCGTTCTTATATCACGGCAGGTGTAAGGCATATACTGAAGTTAAGCAGATGTGACAGTGAATACGAATATAATATTCGTTTGGGAGGTTTACTTAACTTCAGTAATAAAAACTATTTGAAAACAGCTGCCTTTTGCACAATTAGCTGCTGCTTTTGCAGCAAGCGGTTTAATATTTATTAAAAGCGCCCATTATTAATACCTGATATCACCAGCACAACAACTCAATTCAATATCTCCTTCATTTAGTATTTTATCCCCCATTTTTTGAGGCCTCCTCTCTTGCCATCAGGGCCCGAACTCAAAATTGTTAAACATTATTGAAAATGAAATAGCTAAGAATAAAGTGGATCAGTTACAAAATTATTGACAATGCCCCTGGCAATAATAGGCAGGCACAAGCTTGCTTCTGAACAAAAAAGCCCCAAATATTTCGATTGGGGGCTTTGGCTTTTAGGTAGCGTGAACATGGCCATTTCCCTAACTGTTAAGGATGATTGCAAATCTTTTTTAACATTTAAAGCTACCTCAATCAGCGAGTTGGTCGCAATTTTTTGAAAATGTCATGTTACTTTATCACCTCACTTACCAAAATAACAGGAGTGATATTGGTGTAATTTGAAAAATCAGCCCGAATGCCATCTCTATTCGGCGCGATAGCCGCCTGATAGTCGCTTAGGCTTTTTACATAAAAAGTACCAATGGCCATAAAAGGCAATGGCTGGTTAGGTATACCACTGGCAATCCCTTTTTCAATGGTGTATTTAACCAAATTCGCCCCTAAAAACCCTGCTACCATTGGCATGTGCTTCGTTTCATAATATTCCATATTAAAGGTTTTACCCTCGGCATAAGGATACATGACGGATACTTTAATTAAGCCTTTTTCCACAATAACTGCGTTCTTTTTTTCCTGACCAAACGCAGTGAAACAGGTGGTAAAAAGGAAAAATGATAAAATCAATCTTAATTTCATAACTGGCTTGTTAAATGATAAAGCACTCTAATTAAATAGATTACACAAATATTAAAATATTACCCCTATTCACAAAACCCAACGCCGACTAATCTCTATTCATTACGCAAACTCTTTACCGGGTTCGCCATGCCAGCCCTGATAGTTCGAAAACTCAAGGTAAACAATCCCGTTAACAGCATCCCCGCGCCGCTAACCACAAATACCCACCAGCTAATAGCTACGTGATCGGCAAAGCCTTCCATCCATTTATTTACAGCATACCATGCAAGCGGCGTTACTATCACAAATGCAAGTAAGATGAGCCATATCAACTCTGTTGATAGCAGGATCACTATTTGTGCTACGCTGGCACCAAACACTTTGCGTATACCGATCTCTTTGGTTCGTTGATTGGTGGTGTAAACGGCGAGGCCTAACAGCCCGAGGCAACTGATTAATATTGAAACACCTGTTGCCCAGGTAAGCAGGGCTGATGTATGTTGTTCTTCGTAATAAAACCTGGCTATGGTTTCGTCGTAAAAATGGCAATCAAAATCATCATCGGGATAAACCTTCTTCCAGGCTTTTCCCATATTTGTAATGGCTGTTTTCCACTCATTACCGCCTGGAGTTTCTGGCTTCAAACTAACATGTAAAGTCATCATTGGCCGGCGGTCCGGACTGCCAGAAAATAATACTAATGGATGGATGGGGAAATGCAGCGACCATTGATAAAAATCAGTAACTACACCAATAACATTTACCTTTCGGCCTTTGCCGCCACCGTATTTCAACTCCTTCCCAATAACATCCTGGGGATTAGTAAACCCTAATAATTTAGCATAAGTATTGTTGATGATGATTCCTTTCCCCGTGTCGGCTTCGCTTATGTTTCTGCCAGCAAGCAATTTTAGCTGGTATATTTTGATGTAGTTTTCATCACCAGACTTAAATGTCACTTCATCTGTTGTTATCTGTTTTTTTCCATCGTTATAAGTACCGCGCAGCCAATTATATACATTAGCCGAAGGCGGGTCATTACCCAAACCCACAAGGGCAACCTGGGGCATCAACCTAAACTCGTTCAGCAGTGCCTGGTTGCTGCTGGCCTTGGTGTTTTCCCAGGGTGTATTAATAACCAGGATGGCATCCTTTTTAAATCCGAGGTTTTTATGTAAGGCGTAATAAATCTGCCTGCTTATAAAAATAGTAGCCATCAATAAAAATTGAGCTATAACAAACTGCGAAACTGTAAGCGACTTACGGAGCCATGCGTTTCGCGTTTTATTACTATTGCCCTGCACCTGGTTTTTTAGCACCGATGCGGGCTTGTAGCCCGATAACACAATAGCGGGATAAAAACCCGACATAACACTTATCACAATGGTTAAAATGACCAGGAAGAACATCACATCCGGTCTTAGCATATTTGCGTGAATATCAGGAGATATAACATCGGCAAACATTTTTAAAATAACCGGCGCAAGAAACACCGAAATACAAACCGCAAAGAAAGTTATAAGTAAGGTTTCGCTTAAAAACTGGAATACTAATTGTATGCGGCTGCTCCCCAAAGTTTTGCGGATGCCAATTTCCTTTGCCCTTTGAGCCGATTGGGCGGTGGTTAAATTCACATAATTGATGCATGCCAGCAACAGCAAAAAGATACCGATAGCCAATAATTGGTAAAGTGTTGTTTTGCTGGCTGGCGATGAGAAATTAAAAATATTATAGTCGGGATTGAAGTGAATATCGTCCAATGGCTGCAGAGCCAGATCGACGTTATCTGCAACCCCTTTTACTCCCACACCCGGCGGATTACTTTTATTGAAAATGGCATTGATCTGTTTTATAACCCCTGGCACCGGGATGCCCGGTGCCAGCTTTACCAAAACCTCCGATGCCGAAGGGTTGTACTCCCAAGTGTTTATATGTAAATCAGCAGAAAAATGTTTGTTAGTTGTGACAGTACTAAAAGATATAAAGTCATGAAAGCTAAAGTCGGTATTTTGAGTAAGCGTTTCAACTACGCCGCTAACGGTTGTTTGAAGGGTATCATAGGTAACTATTTTACCAATCATATCATGATATGACAACGACGGGAAATAGAGCCTGGCTTGTTGGGATGTTAGCACCACCTGGCCTGGCGCATCAAGGGCGTGTTGTGATGAGCCGGCAAGCCATACATAATTAAAAATTTTAAAATATTGCTGATTAGCGAGTGTTATTCTGTCCAGATCTCTGAATCGCTTTTGTTCGTTTTTATCTTTGTCTATGTAGACAAAATGAGGGGATTGTGTATATACCGGTGTGATTTCCTCTATTCCAGTGGCCTGGCTTTTAATCGCTTCAGCCAGAGGGGCAGGTACGCCACTCGAATAGTTTTTATTTCCCTTAGTTGATGTGTTCATCACAACACGGTAAATCCGGTCGCTGTCTTTATGAAATTTATCAAACGTGAAATCGTGGTGTACGATGAAGTAAATGGCCAGGAACGCGCTTATACCGATGGATAAACCGATAATATTTATCAGCGTAAATAGCTTATGCCTCCAAAAGCCACGGAATGCAATTTTAAAATAGTTTTTTATCATAATGCTGCGGTTTAACTTCTGATGAAACCACTTCGGCGTGGTTTCATGGTTTGAAATTACCGACGCAAACTGCAGATGATGTTCCAGGTTATAAGATGGGATTCCTTTTTTTTGATCGCTTTTATATTCGGCAGGGCTTTTGCCTGTCAGTTGTTTAAATATCCGGTGAAAAGTAGTTCTGGAATTAAAGCCGGCATCGTACGCAATACCCAACAGGGTGATATGATCATAAGCGGGTTCCTGCATTTTCCGGATCACCTCCGCAACGCGGTACTCATTGATGAAATCATTAAAGCTTTTTTTGAGCACCGTATTGATTATCCGGGATAATTCGTGCGGACTTAAATCAAGCTTTTCGGCCAGTGAACTTAAACTCAGTTCCGGGTCCTGGTAATAAAGGTTATCCTGTACAATTTTCTTTAGCCATTTGCCTTTTTGTTTCAACGCCATTAAGCCGGATGGTTTAGGAAACAACGGAGCATCAACAGTTGCATCCGTTTCTGACCTAAAAAGCACAACTACGCCCATCCTGATAACAATCAATCCGAAAAGCAAATTCAGCGGGTAATAAACATTGCGATCTAACGAGAAGTGAAAACCCCAATAATCAATAGCAATTAGCGGTATCCATAATAATAACACAAAACCTAAACTTGCCAATTGGTTATCCAACCAACGCCATTCATACCGGTGACGATCACCTTCCGTAAATTTTTGACCTGTATAAAAACGTTCTATCAACCGGTGAGATAGGTACAGGTAAGTGCCAACCGATATGAATGTCAACGGTTTTAATATGGACGCAGTTCCGGGTAGCCAAATGGCCTGCACTAAAATAACAGGGCAGAAATGCAGCAGGTCCTTACGATGAAACTTTAGTGCGGGCCAGATAGCTTTCCGTACATAAAAATAGATCAGCGGTCCTAAGGCCAGTGAAAATTGCGGCACCTGCCTCCCTGTACCAATATCAGCACTCCATATTCCTGCTATCCAAAAAGCCAGCACAGCCAGGGCTACGGCGAGAAATCGTTTTGCCGGGCGATTGGTGCTTTTGACAAACCACAGCTGTAGGGCAAAGGTCAACCCAACAAACAGCATTCCCTCCAGCGTGCCTTTATATAAGTTGATAGGTAACATATATAAAATTAAGCTTCATAAGGTTTAAATTAAGGTCTAATTTAATAAGACATTGCTTATTTCTTTAATTATTACGGCCGTTTAAGGTTTTTTTATTTGAATGATGTTATCGCCTCATCAAAAGAGCTTGGAATTTAAGCCCAGTGGGACTAAAATTTATCCTGAAGCTTTATCTTGATGGAAACTCCGATCTTCCCGTGCGAATTAGTAACACTGTACAGCACGTGCAATATATTTTAAAACAAAACACCTTAAATCAAAAAATTTAGAATGTTTAGCAGGATGGCTTGGGCTTGACCATCAGGACAATACAAGTTTGGGTTTAACAATACGGTAATTTAATTTAGCGCAATGGAGTTGTTAATAGAAAAGATCAAGACTTATGTGCCGCTCTCTGTTGATGATGAAAGCATAGCGCGTACTTTATTTCACAAGAAAGCGCTAAAAAAGGGCGAACATCTACTAAAAGCGGGCGATGTTTGCCGTTACATTTTTTTTATCGAAACCGGGCTTGTGAGATATTATATCAACAATGATGGAGTAGAACAAACCAATTATTTTAACAAAGAAAACGAGTTTGTTTGTGACTATATGAGTTTTCTGCCCCAAACTCCCTCATACGTTAATATACAGACCTTAGAGGATACCACTATCTGGGTGATCAGTTACGTTGGTATACAGCAGTTTTATAAAGAGGTAACAGCAGGCGAAAGATTTGGCCGCCTGGCAATTGAACAGGTGTTTGTAAGTGTAATCAGCCAGATAGGTTCTTTATATACGGACCTGCCTGAAACCAGGTACACGAAATTTTTAAGTGATTATGCCGATATTGCACAGCGTATTCCTCAGTACTATATAGCCTCCTATGTTGGTATTAAACCACAATCGCTAAGCCGTATCCGTAAGCGGATCTCGGGCAAGCATTAATTAACCTGGGTGAATGAATGGAAGATTTCCATTGCCCAGTTTTGTACTGTTAAAAATAACAGTACATGAAAACAACACACGAAACACAACAATGGGGCATCCGGTCGGCATCCTTTTGGATGACCCTCTTCGTCGCAACGGGCATCATTTTTATCGGTGTCCGCTTTATAATAAACCCCGGTGCCGGCGCTATAGGCTATGGCATTCCCCTCATTAGCAACGATGATTTACCATTTGGAAGAATAAAAGGCATCCGCGACATTTTTTCGGGAGCCGTGCTACTGCCCCTCTTATTGTTACGTATGCGCAAGGCAACAGCCTGGGTATTTACATCGGCAATCATCGTTCCGGCAGCCGATTTCCTGATTGTGCTTTCAGCAAACGGACCTTCAGATATTTCTCATTTAATGATCCATGGGTTAACTGTAGCCTACATGACTATCACCAGTTTTTTATTATTTAAATCTTAATTAATTTTTATGAATTCCTACACACTTTTCCAAATATGCCTCCTTATGCACCTTTCTGGTCTCACGCTAATGGCAGGAACCGATATTGTTGAGTTCGTCGCTTTCAGGAATATTTTAAAAAACTATCAAACTAATAAAGATGCCGCAGTGCACCAAATTGGCATACTATCAAAGCTTTCCGTTTTACTACTTATCGGGGGTATACTATTAGTGCTTTCAGGCACAGGTTTTCTGATTATTACGCATAATGCCTTTGGAAGTCAGCTATGGTTTAAAATTAAGATCATATTTGTACTTGGGCTTGTACTTAACGGCATCCTAATGGGGCAAAAGAGCGAGAACCGGCTCAAACAAAGTTTGATGACAGGCAACATTGCGAAAACCCAGCAGACAGAAGATGCAATCCGTGCTATGATCAGGTTTCATTTCATTCAGCTTTGCATCTTCTTTATTGTGGTGTTAATGGCCGTTTTTAAGTTTAATTAAGTGGAAAACACGCAAAAACAAAAGCCACAAATTTTTCAATTTGTGGCTTTAACTTGCAGCCCCGATCAGGACTAAAATCGAACCGCCTGGCCGCAAGTATCGGACTTCTATCCGCAATAAATTAAACCTCTCAAGCCTGATCTATCAGCAGAGAATCTTAAAAATCGGGAACTTCTTAAAGATTATATCTTCCCTGTTAACCTTAACGGGTGCCCTAATTATTTCTTAAACTTTTAACCGGATTTGCTAAAGCAGCTCTTCCGGTTTGAAAAGCAGATGTCAAAAGAGCGGTGAAAAACATGATTGCTCCGCTCAACGCAAATATCCACCAGCTTATTGGGGTACGGTCGGCAAAGCTTTGCAGCCATTTGTTCATAGCAAACCACGCCAACGGCATAACCACAACAAAAGAAACTACAACAAGCCAGGTTATTTCTGATGATAACAGTTTTACAATTTGCATAGCAGATGCTCCAAGCACTTTACGTATACCTATTTCTTTTGTGCGCCTGTTGGTATTGAAAATAGTTAAGCCTACTAAACCAAGGCAACTGATCAGTATGGAAAGCCCTGTAGCCCATGAAAGCAGTTTAGAGGTACGTTGCTCATTTTCATAAAACCGGGCAACTTCATCATCAAAAAAATGATAGTCAAATGCTATGTCGGGATAAACTTCTTTCCAGGCGCTTTTCATACTATTGATGGCTTTATTCCAATCATCGCTTCCGGCAGCCTGTGGTTTTAAAAGTATATGGAAAAAGTTGTCATTAAAACGATAGTGAGGGGCTTGCATTGACATTGGCAAAATAGCATCCCGCAATGATTTTTGATAAAAATCGGCTACCACTCCCACAATAATCCTTTTATTACCTTCATAATCAAAAGCCTTGCCTATAGCGTCTGCCGGATCTTCCAAGCCTAAAATATGTATATATTTTTCATTTACCAGTACTGCGGTCATCGAATCGGCAGCAATAAGATTACGTCCTGCCAATAGTTTTATATGATAAACCTTAATATAGTTTTCATCCCCGTTTCTTTGTTGCAGGGAAGTTTTTATTTCCTTTTTTTCGTCTTTGTAGCTTACTTCCCAAGCCCTTATATTTTCGGCTGCCGGGGCTTCACTGCCTATGCTCATCATTTCAATTTGAGGGATGCGGCTTATTTTATCTTTAAATAACTGTTGCTTATTTGAGTTTATAGTACTGTGTGGTGTTTCAATATTGATGATAGCATCTTTATTAAACCCGAGGTCTTTATTTAGCGCATAAAAAATCTGTTTATTAACAAGTAACGTTGTCATTATAAAAAACTGCGCGATAACAAATTGTGTAACGGATAATGCTTTGCGTAACGCAATGCCGCTGCCGTTTCCGAAATCATTACCCGCCGGTTTGTTTAATACCACTATAGGCTTGTAACCTGAAAGTATTATAGCCGGGTATAAACCCGCCAGCAAGGTTACGACTATCAACAATGCCAATAAAAACGATAACAGACTGCCATCTAAATAATTAAGAGATAAACCAGGTGGTATAAAATCGGCAAACAATTGCAGAATTAGCGGAGTTAAAGCTACCCCTATACAGATGGCAAAAAATGTAACAATAAAAGTTTCGCTCAAAAATTGTACAACAAGCTGCCATCTGCTACTTCCCATTGTTTTTCGGATGCCTATTTCTTTGGCCCTTTGCGTAGCCTGGGCGGTAGAAAGATTGATGAAATTGATACATCCCAACAGTAAAAGGAAACCGGCAATAGCCAACAGGCTATAAATAGTTGTTTTGTTTGCCCTTCTCCCCTTGTTAAAATTGGCGTAATCCTGGTTAAAATGTAAATCTTTTAATGGCTGCAAGTGCTCCGTTTGGCCATCGCCTGGTCTAAATCCTTTGTTATATTTATTTACCAGTATATTGATTTGCTTTTCAACATTATGCATATTGGCCTGCTCATCAATCTTTATAAACAACTGCCAAACTACATTTGGCCATTCGGTTAACCGGGTCATATTTTTTAAATCGGCATTATTCAGGCATGTATTGTAGGATATGAAATCTTTAAAATAAAAATCAGTGTTATGGGCCGGTGCTTGAATTATGCCTGAAATTGCAGTTTTAATGCTGTCATATATCACTGTTCTACCCAATAACTCGCTGTAAGAAATGTTAGGAAAATATTTCTGTGCCTGATCTGAAGTCAGCACAACCTGGTAAGGTTTTTCAAGTGCTGTCTGCGATGACCCAGCTAACCACTTGTAATTAAACAGCGCGAAATATTCTTTATTGGCTAATACAATGTTACTTTCCTTTTTGAATTTTACAGGTAAATCCGTACTACCCGGAATCAATACATCTGTTTCTTTTATTTCAAGAAATGGAGCTACATTTTTTATCCCTGGAACCTCTGCTTTAATAGTTGCGGGCAGCGGACCATTAACAAGTCCAACACGGGCAACAACTTTGTCCATATAAGAAAGATCTGTTACCACCCGGTAAATTCTCTCGCTATCATGATGAAATTTATCGAAACTGAGATCAAAATTTACAATAACAAAAATTGCAAGGGCTGCGCTGATTCCGACAGACAGGCCAACGATGTTAATAAAAGTAAAAAATTTACGTATCCTCAAATTACGCAGCGCGATTTTGAAGTAATTTTTATTCATGGCTTTTCGGATAGGTGATTTGTGATAGATATGATTAGAAATAATAACGCCAGTAAGTTACAATATTAAATTCTACAATTTTGAACAAGGCGAAATTATATTTTATTTATCGTATAAAATCAATAGAATATATTGCAATGAGTATTGAAAATTATACCCAATAACGATTATCGGTATTTTTCATTTGCCCTCAGTTATTCTGCTTGCCCCCCAATTCTGTCAAAAAGATAAAAGTTTGAAACAAAAAAACCTCAAATCTTCCGACTTGAGGCTTTTAGCTTTTGAGGCAGCGGCAACTGGGGTAATATCGAACCGTCGGATTACAAGCATCTGGATTTTATCCATTAATATTTAGTTGATTTGAGCCCCGTCTCAGGGCGAATCAATGGTGTTCCCTGACTGGGTAGAATTCGAACTAATCACTTGAAAGCCTTAAATTACCTGGTGGCCTTGTTTACGATATGTAACCAGCTGTTAATTATTCTCCTGTCTTTGACAGGTATTCCAAAAGTTCGTAAGCCCCTTGTTCAAAACTTTAAAACATCCTGCCCGCCTTATCATCGTTCAATATTGTCGCAAAATAAACTTAACACATGGATAATATCCATTTGGAAAAATCTTGAACAGTGCAAAATATTTGGTCGGGTTTAAGTTCTTTTAATTCTTCCGGATCCGCAGTCTCTGCCCATGCTGCAGCAATTGCTTTGATACCTGCTTTCCGGCTGGCGGTAATATCACCTGGTGCATCACCCACATAAATTATTTCGTTACTCTTTATATTATCCAAACGGTTCAGAACTTGTTGTATGCCTTCCGCTTTTCTCGGCCCCTCTTTCGAACCGGTTTCAACAGCTTCAAAAAAACCGCTGAGCCCCAGGTAACTTAACGATATCGCAGCACTATGCTCACCTTTGCCGGTAACCATTGCTATATGAATGCCTTTGCTTTTTAAAATGTCTAAAAGGTTTGTAATGCCAGGGAAGGGAGCCGGGCACATGTCATGCAAAGCTTTATAATGCTTTAGGTATGCGGCGATACCTTGCTCATAATGATTTGGCGCCAGTGCCATTATGGTGCCTTCCTCAGAAGGCCCGAATGTAGCTATAATTTCCGCATCGGAAAGCGACTTGCCGATAAGCGGTTCAATGGATTGACGGAAGGCGCTGATGCATAATGGAAGCGTATCAGCGAGCGTACCATCAAGATCAAAAATGACTGTTTTTATTTTAGACATTGTGATTTAAAGGCTTTAATTCAACACCGGTAGCTTCCTTATTGATTTTGCGTACAACACGGCATGGATTACCAACAGCCACGCTATTTTCAGGAATAGAACGAGTGACGACACTGCCCGCACCAATAACAGCGTTTTTTCCGATAGTTACTCCGGGTAGAATTATAACGCCACCGCCAATCCAAACGTTATCTTCTATTTTCACAGGTAAAGCATAAGTGCGAAAATATGGCAAGTCCGATTCTTCATGCCAATCGGCAACTAATCGTTCTGCCGCATTTACCGGATGTGTAGCCGTATAAATCTGAACATTAGAGGCAATGAGTACGTTATTTCCAATCTCGATTTTATTACAATCAACTAATGTGCAGTTGATATTAATGATCACATTATTACCTATAGTAATGTGCCTGCCGTAATCACAATAGAACGGCGTATCAATATTAACGTTGTTGCCAATTTTCCCTAACAATGCAGTTAATATTTTTCCTCGTTCTTCTAAATTTGTACTGTCTGTTTGGTTGTAGGCTTTGGTAAATTTTCTTGCACTATGTATAATGCCTTGAATTTCAAGATCAGAAGTATTGAAAATTTCACCGTCCAGGCACTTTTGTATTTCCGATTTCATGAGTTACTAATAAAAAGCAAAGGTACTCGCAAAATCAAAATGAAATTTTCATCTATCTTAAATTCGTATTTCGGCCCGTAAACTACTCAGGTGTTGTTGGGTCATCCCCAGGTAAGAAGCGACATAGCCTAAGTTTACACGATTGATGAGATCAGGATTTTCGGCATTAAACTTATCATACCTTTCTTTAGCAGAAAGTGACAACCTGTCGAGTCGTAAAGTCTGCATTTTCAATAGTACTTCCTGATGAATAATCCGGGACCAGTTTACAACTTCGATGTTCGTTTCGTATAGTCTGTTAAGTGCATCAATAGGCATCAGGTAAACTGTGGCATCTTCTAAAAGCTGCACATATTCCGTAGCAGGAGCGCCGTGATATAAGGCGTTTGAAGAAAAAGTGATATCGCCCTGTCTGCTAAACCAGTTAGTTACCTCATTACCATCTAAAAAGAAGTAAGTTCGGGCACAACCTTTTTCTATAAAATATACATAATTGTTCCTTACACCGGCTTCGGCCAATAAATGATTTTTAGGTAGGCGCCTCATGGTGAAGTGCCTGGATAGTTCAGTGATAGCAGCATCTGACATCGGATAGCAATGTCGTATGCCCCTAATGATGTTTTCAATCTCGTTTAGTTCCACGTGCGCTATAGCTATATTGTAAGTGCGATATAACTGTTAGTACCTTTAAACCTGATCTGAAGCAGGGACTTGAATTTGTAAGTACTGATAAATATACCCAATACTTTGAAAACATAATTTAAACCCAACAAAAAAGCCTCAGTTTTAAAATCTGAGGCTTCTTACTTTGTAGCGGGAACAGGACTCGAACCTATGACCTTCGGGTTATGAGCCCGACGAGCTACCAACTGCTCCATCCCGCACTGTTTTGATAGTGCAAATGTACAATAAGTTATCACATCTGTATGTCACAAATTAGCCCAGGGTGTTAATAATAACTTAAACATCTCTTAACTAACCCATTAAATTCATTGACAAATATCAATTTCTTTTTTATGATACATCAATGTGAGGATTTAGGGCGCTTTGCACTTTTGTAATGTCCTGACAGATGAACACACAGGATCATAAAAACATAAGAAAATGAAAACCGCTAAACAATTATTGCTCGCATATCTTGAAAATATCAACAACCCCGATATAGCCATTGAACTTTTTGCCGATGACGCCGTTTTTGAGCTCCCCTACCTGGCAAGTTTAGGTTTACCCTGGCAATGGAAAGGCCGGGACGTGATCTACAATTTCCTTAAAAACCTACCAAAAACATTCAGCAACTTCAGGTTTCAAAACATCAGGATTCATATTGACACACCCGATCAGGCCTTTGGCGAATATGACGTAAACGCCATTGTTAACTCAACAGGCAGGGTTTACCCGCAAACCTATATGGGTCGCGTGGTTGCCGAAAACGGTAAAATCAAACTGATCCGTGAAGCGCTGGATATGGCTATAGTTGCAAAAGGGATGTTTCCCAACGGATTGGCTGATTTAACCAAATAACTCACAATCAATTAAAGCAAGAGAGCCGTTTCAAACACGGCTCTCTTGCTTTTTATATGTGCTTTTTGTCAGTTAAAACCTCTATAAACGCATCTCTTTCATCAATACTCAGCACCATTTGGCTGGTTTTTGCAGGTTTGCGGTAGAGGCGCTCAACAGTTACAGGCTCGCGAAAAGTGATCAATACATTAAAAGTGCTTTTCATTACCCCGCCTTTAAAGCAATGTTCACCTGGTTCAAAGCCCCCTCCAACTTTTTCTACGGAAGCCATGTTATCCAACTCAACCAATGCCCGCCAGCGTAATCCGGCGCGTAACAGCAACTTGTTTTCCAATAGCAGCACAGGGCTCTTTGTTAAGGCCGAAAAATCTCCGGTAATAAAAAGGCAGCCGTAAATACTTAATATAGTTATTATAGTAGCCGCTATCGGACTATAGCGATTTAAAAACAAATGGAAAGCCACCATCTCAATAACAGAGACAGCCATGATCACCCCAAATAAAGCTGCATAGCCCGACTCTTTATAAATGCTAAAGCGTTTGATCTCCGGCGCAATTTGTTTTTCCCGTTTAAAACAGAGCAGGCCAAACCGCACGATAGTTATTTCCGAAGCCATGATCTTTACCGCTATCCCATCGCCCAATACCATAGCCATACTTTTATGCAGATTAAAGGCAACATCCGGAAATTCGGCTTGCAACCTGTTATATGCCTTTTTGATATGCCTGATCTTACTGATACAATATATAAGCATCCCCAACTCCAGGCAGGCAGTTAATTTTCTTAGCTGAATGATATAGCCCCGCTGTTCTGCCGGCAAAATCAAATAGGCAACACCGCAGCAGCAGGTAACAATCAGCATGATGCGCCATAGTTTTTGCTTAAACGGCTTGATGATCAAAAAATAATAAGCTACCGGAAAAGTAACCACCAGATCTACCATAAAACCGGTTGCAGCAGCGCCGCCTTTTTGCGGATTAACATGATGCATTAAAAACAGGCCTGCTCCCAAAATGGCAAAAGCAGTTAAAATTATTAACCAGATATTTTTGTGGACGGAGGATAAAGATAAGGTCATGACAAAGAAGAGTTAAACAGAACGATCATCAAATATAGCTATATTGGGACCTAATAATGAACTCTTATTACCCTTTCTGACTTAAGTAAACTACCTTCGTTTTACATAGTTAAGGCTGAGACAGGAGGTGGATATAATCTCCTTTTGTTTAGTTATGTCAATGATGCCATTAGTTAGCCACATCATTATTCTCAATCCCCACCCTGTTTTTGCTGATCCGGTCTTTCAGGCCACCAAAGTTATAATTAAGGCTAATGCTGAATGACCTGTAATAGTTCATGCTTTGATAGGTTTGATTAAACTGCGGGCCAAAAGTTTTACTTACACTGTTGCGGTATTTGGTAAACGGATTTTTGATACCACCAGAAATACTGAACTTGTTTTTCACGATATCCTTATTGAAGTTAAAAGCGCTGTAAAAAAAACCGTTGGTATATCCCTGCAAACCTGTGGGATTACGACTGTTAACACCCAAGTCAGCATTCAGTGCCCAACCGTGAGCAAGGCGTACCACATTTGACAGGGTAACGCCATACATCAGCATGTTGTTGTTTACTGCTTTTCCGTCGGCCTGGCCTTGCAGCCATAGGTACATCGCGTTACCATTCAGGCTGGCATTGTATATGGAGGTAATCGGGTAGCTCAGGTTAAAATTTACACCAGCGCTTTGAGCTTTACCGGTGTTGGCATAAGTTACTTGTGTAATTTGGGTTGCCTTGTTAAAGTTTACTACCTGTACATCAAGGTTATTCATAAATGAGTAATCGAGCCCGATATTTACTGATAGTTTTTTATTACTGCTATAACCAAACTGGATATCATTCAACAAAACAGGCCCTAGGTTTGGGTTACCTGTAACTTCAATATTGGGGTTTGAAGTGTCGACAAAAGGGTTAAGCCTGTTGATACCCGGTCTTCTGATCCTTTGTGAAAACCCGAAGTTGATGCTGCTTTCGTCTTTAAACCTTTTACTCACCGCGATAGAAGGAACCACATTAAGATAATTCTGATCAGCTAAAGATGCAGTGTTCTTAAAATTGGCACGGATCACGGTTTCTTCAACCCGGACACCGGCATTGATGTTCCAGCTGTTTAAAGCAATTTGATATGAATTGTAGGCACTTAACACATTTTGCGTATTGGTAAAAACGTTTGACTGTGCCGCGTCATACTCATATAAACCGGTGCTACCATTAAATGTGTTGTAGCTGAAATCGCTGCTGTTATTCCTGAATATCGCTTTCAAACCGGCTTCAACAGTTACTTTGTTCACCGGTGTAACAAAATCAACCTGGGCAGTATGCTCTTTAAATTTTTGCCTGTCTATTTGCTGAAAATTGGGCGTAGTAAAATTTACGCGGTCAAAAAATTCCACATTGCCATTTTTATTATTTGTGTTGTTGCTGTACATGTATGAAAATATAAGCAACCTGTTTTTAACCCCTTTAAAACCTAATTCGTAATTGATACCTGCATCAATACCGAAGCCGGTAGCCTTGCTATTGTTTTGAAAACTATATTGCTCAAACTGGTTATCGCCGTTTAGCAGGGAGTTTTGTACGGCATAATCATTTCCGCGGCTGCCATTATAATTAAACTGGGCTGTTAATAAATTCAGGGTATCTATCTGCAGGCTCAATTCACTTCCGAAATAAGCAGTTTTATTATTTGAGTGTTGGTAACCGTTTTGCGCCAGTACTGTACCGGCAGTATCAACACGTTTATTGTTATTATAAGTTTGCGGCGAATTATTGATACTGCCACCACCAAAAGCAGAAACACCAAACTTCCCTTTTTTAGCGGTAAATGACCCGCCAACACCAGGACCGCCAGTGGGCAAACTTTCATTGATATTTACGGAACCGTTGATACCATCATTGATTTTTTTGCTGGTGATGATATTGATAATGCCAGCCAAACCTTCAGCATCATATTTTGACGGCGGATTAGTGATCACTTCTATCCGCTCAATAGTTGAAGCAGGAATGCTTTTCAAAACAGCTTTCAGGTTATTTTCTAAACTATTTGATGGTTTTCCATTAATGAACACCCTGAAGCTCGAATTGCCTTTGAGCAACAAGTTATCATTACCATCTAATGACAGGTAAGGAATCTTCCTCATCATACTTAATACGTTGTTTCCTTTACTTTCGGGGTCAGCTTTCAGGTCGTAAATAATCCTATCGGCCTTTTGCCTGATGATCGGTTTTTCGGCGGTGATGATAACCTCTTTCAAATTGGTCATCACATCGCTTAAATAAACCGGTTTAAGCTCCATTGTTTTTTGCTGATGAGTAAGATCAAGAATTATAGCTTTTGAGCTGTAGCCAATTGCATTCACCTGCAACGTATAATTGGCCGGTTGTACAGCAACAAAACTGTAAGAACCATCTTCTTGGGTAGCGGCAACCATTACAGTTTCATTGGCTGCATTTTTTAGCCTCACGGTTATCAGTGGCAGCGGTGCTTTACTTACCGAATCGGCAACAATGCCTTTTAATTGTATTGTGCTTTGAGCGTAAGTGTTTAGGTTATGCGCGATAAATACGGCTATCATCATGATGAAGCGTATTATTGATTGTTTAGTTTTCATATGTGTAAGGGTGTTAGATTTTTTAGGCAAAGGGATTCCATGAGAGAGCAATTTCTCTCTTAAAAATTGGGGGGGTGCGGGTAGCTAAACCGCCCGCTTAGTAAAATAAATTAAGCTGATGGTTTAATCCTTGCGGCGGCGTAGCAATAGGTAATAGATCAGGAAGCCCGCGGCAATAAAGATCATTTCAACGCCGTAAGGAACAGGCGAATCTTCGGCGCTGTAAGGGATAAATTGCATTACTATAAAACCGATGCCGGCGCAAAGCAGGATAAGTCCCCATTTTAAAGCTTCGTTGCCTGAATTTAACTCGGCCAGAAACTTAACACTGTTCTCATCCAGCGGGCCCGCTTTAATGATGCGTTTTTTCAGCATGTAGTTGTAAAGGGCAAGTATGAATATGGCGATCAGTATAAAGAATACTATGATGACGATGAATGGCATTAACTGTTTCATGATATTGTTTGTTTAAGTATTTGCTACAGTAGTCAACACTCGCTACAGTCCGGTTGCAATTATTTTAAAATATTTTTTATTTCTTTTTTGCAACCGATAAACCTTATATATTGACTACTGTAATATGTTTAATGAACACGAGGTTGTATCCAGGATATTAAATAAAGATCTCCGGGCATTTGAACTGCTGGTAAAGCAGTATGAAAAGCTGGTTTTCTTTGTGATAAACCGCCTGGTGAAAGACCAGCAAAGCAAAGAAGATATTTGCCAGGACGTTTTCATTAAGGTTCACCAAAGCCTGCACCGGTTTGAGTTTCAGTCAAAGCTATCAACCTGGATAGCCCGTATTGCCTATTTAACCGCTGTAAACTATTTAAAAAAGCACAAGAACAATTCCCCTTCCGAATATCCTGAAAATATTGATAATTATCATTTTACAGACGAAACACCGGAACAGGAACTGATAAAGAAGAATACTGCCGCCTACGTTAACCTCCTTATTGACCAAATGCCGCATCAATACAAAACAGTATTGACGCTGTACCACCTTAATGAGTTTTCATGTGCTGAGATTGAGGAGATCACCGGCATACCTGAGGGAACGGTAAAAAGTTATCTTTTCAGGGCGCGTAAACTATTGAAAGAAAAAATTGAAAAAGACCTTAAGAAAGAAAACATATGAAAGAGCTGGATGACGACGAATTACAGGAGCTGTTGAACAATGGCCTGGTTCCGGATAACAAAACACTTTCGGAAGAAGATAAGGACGATCTGCTTGCTTATCAAAACCTGTTTACTGTGTTAAGCACTGAACCGGAACAGGGTTTACCCATGAGCTTCGCAGCAAACGTTAGGCGCAAACTACAGGAACAGGCCAACCGCAAAAGCAATCTGCAATTTAACCTGCTGGCGCTGGGGATCTTTGCTGTGGGCTTAGCACTGGCCTATGGCCTGCTTACGGTGATGAGCCCCGAAAGCGGCGATATGTTTTTAAACGCTGTAGTCGGCTTTAAATGGATATTGTTAACATTAATTGCAGGCTTTGTAGGATACCTGTTTATCGACCAGCGATTGGTGAAGAGGAGTTATTAAATTGCATTTGTGAAAAAATTGATCCCGATCCTTTTTGTGGCAATTTCAAACCTTGTCATGGCGCAGCAACATCTAAACAGCTGGCGTTTAACCATTATAGACAGCGCTACACTAAAGGGTATTGACAGGGCGACTGCTACAGTTGATGATAAAGTATACATTACCGGAGCCCAGGGAATTGTTTTTATAAATAAGATACCGAAACTACAATCAACTGGTATCAAGATAACTTGTGTAGGTTACCGGGCGCTTGAATATAAAATAAAGGATAAATGCCCCGACACACTCAGATTATCTGCATCGATAAACAATTTGAAAGAAATATCAATCAATTCAGTTGTTAGAAAAGTGATTTTGGCCGATGTAGATAAAGTTTACGAAGGTGGATATTATCCTGGCCCAAATGAAGAAGTAGTTCAGTTTATTCCCAACGCCGATAAAATATCCGGCATTATAGCAAGTATTGAATGTAAATCGCTTCATAATAATGATAGTCGCGGGAAGGCTTTCAAAATAAACATTTACGCTAAAAGCGATGGCGATGTATATCCGGAAGGCGAGCTGATAAAAGATAGCATCATCGTTTATAACAATGCGAAGCTACCGGTTATTGAAGTTGATATTACTAAGTACAATATTCAGCTACCTGCAACCGGTTTCTTTATAGGTTTTGAAACTTTATCGCGCAACTGGTATGATACGCGATTGCTTAAGTCAAAAGGAATTGACCAGTATAGGATACCCGGTCTGCAGGGAACTTTTAAAAATAAAAAATGGACATCTTTATCTGATGCGTGGATCCCTCCTTCAAATACAACCTACGTTTTAACAAGAAAAACATCGGATTACAACACCTGGGTTATACAGAAGGATGTAAATTTTGCGTTAGGTGCTACAATAATTAAAGATTAACGGGCTTCTTCCAACGTATCAGGAACGGCATCTTCATCCTCTTCCTGTGATTGAGGATCTTCTTTAAACACCCGGATAGTTTTGATATACCTGCGCTGATAACGTTCGTTCATGGCAGTTTCTGTAACGCCATTTTCATCGCCGGATGTAGAGTGGATAAACACCAGCGGCTCTCCGGGTTGTGATATTACAATACCGATATGGCCTGCGCTGCGATAATTGTGGCTGCGGGTTCCGGTAAACAATATCAGATCGCCAAATTTGGCGTCTTTAATATCAATACCCTTAACCGGTGCAAAATCTGATGAACTGCGGGGGATAGAAATATTGAAATGGGTAAATACATAATTGACAAAGCCCGAGCAATCAAAGCCCCTTTCGGGGTTGCTTGATCCATACCGGTACCTGATACCTTTAAGGGTTTGGGCAAATTCAACCAGTTCGTCGGGCGTGGTTTCTCCTGTTTCATAATTGGCCTCAACCTCGGCATAATGATGCCTTAACCTTGTATGGCTGTGCGATTTTACCGTTCTGTTTGCCTTATGTTTTTTTGCTGCGTGAAGTACGGCAGGCTTCGCCGGCTTCATAAGTGATAAACAAGCTACAAGGAGGAGTTTGGAACCAATTACAAAATGCATGTTGTAATGATAGGCAAAAATTTCTACGGATAGCAATCAAATTGTAAAAAAGATAGTTGAGCACTGATACTATTATCTCATTTGCTTGATCAAAAAAATCAAAATGTGTGTTAAAATAACAATTATAAAAAACGTTGCTTATTTTAGTGCTGCTAACCAGATGTAGTACCCAACCATGACAATCAGGAAAATAACACGTCGTTGTTTAACGCTGTTTTCGATATTAGTTTGCTTTTATGTTCCTTTTTATACGCAGGCACAAACTGCGCTGCACTCATTTAAGCTGCAACAGGTTACACTGCTTCCCGGAGTGTTTAAAAACGCGCAATTAACAGACAAGGCATACATACTGGCTTTAGACCCCGACCGCTTGCTGGCGCCCTATCTTACCGAAGCTGGGATCAAACCTAAAAAGAAGAATTATGCAAACTGGGAAAACACCGGGTTGGACGGCCACATTGGCGGGCATTATTTATCGGCCTTGTCATTTATGTATGCCTCCACTCATGACCCTGAATTAAACCGCCGGCTTGATTATATGCTGGCCGAATTAAAACGCGCCCAGGATAAAACAGGAAGCGGCTACCTTGGCGGTACGCCAGGAGGCACGGCTATGTGGAAAGATATTGCCGCCGGTA
The DNA here is from genome assembly GCF_900110105.1 of Mucilaginibacter gossypiicola. Lineage (GTDB taxonomy): Bacteria > Bacteroidota > Bacteroidia > Sphingobacteriales > Sphingobacteriaceae > Mucilaginibacter > Mucilaginibacter gossypiicola. The sequence goes on from NZ_FOCL01000009.1 coordinate 188,275, forward strand.
AAATTGAAGCCGATACTTTCGCCCTTAATAAAAAATGGGTACCTCTTTATAACATCCATAAACTTTTTGCCGGTTTAAGGGACGCCTACACCATTGCCGGAAAAAATCAGGCAAAAGAAATACTGGTACGGTTAACAGATTATATCTATGGCGTTTCGCTCAAATTAACTGATGAGCAGATCCAAACCATGCTCATATCAGAACAAGGAGGACTAAACGAAGTATTTGCGGATGTATCAGTTATAACCGGCCAAAGTAAATATCTAACATTAGCCAAAAGGTTCTCGCATAAAGAAATACTAAACCCATTGATGCAGGGGCACGATGAGCTTAACGGTCTGCATGCCAATATGCAGATCCCGAAGGCGGTGGGTTTCCAACGCATTTCAGAAGTTGGCGGCGATGCCGATTATGGCAGGGCTGCGCAGTTTTTCTGGGAAACAGTGGTCAATAACCGCTCGGTTGTGATAGGCGGGAATAGCGTGAATGAGCACTTTAACCCAACAGGCAACTTCACTAAAATGATCACTGATATTGCCGGGCCCGAAACCTGTAACTCCTACAATATGCTTAAACTAACCCGTCACCTTTTTGAAAAAGGGGCCGATGTTAAGTATATGGATTTTTATGAGCGGGTTTTGTATAACCATATCCTTTCGAGCCAGCATCCAGGCCATGGCGGCTTTGTTTATTATACCTCCATGCGCCCGCGCCATTACCGGGTTTACTCGCAGCCCCAGGTTGATATGTGGTGCTGTGTAGGCTCAGGTATGGAAAACCATGGTAAATATGGCGAGCTGATTTACAGCTATCAGCAAAAAAACCTGTATGTAAACCTGTTCATTGCTTCGCGCTTAAACTGGGCGGCGCAAGGACTTATACTTTCGCAACAAACCAAATTTCCGGATACAGAAACTACCAAACTTTTAGTCGAATCGGTGAAGCCTGGTAAATTTGATATCAATATCCGCTATCCTCACTGGGTAAAGGCCGGCAAACTGCAAATCAGGATCAACGGCACCAATATACCTGTTGATGCGCAGCCCGGATCTTATGTAAAGCTTAACCGCGCCTGGAAAAAAGGTGATGAAATAGAAGTACGTTTGCCAATGGAGCTGAGCACCGAATCATTGCCGGATAGCTCGCACTACGTAGCATTTTTGAACGGGCCGATAGTATTAGCTGCCAAAACAGATACTACCGATCTTGACAACCTACTTGCCGATGGCGACCAGTTTGGCGGCTACCGTGCACGCGGCAAAATGTACCCGCTAAATGAAGCTCCTGTGCTGGCCAGCAACCAGGCCAATCTTCAAAATTACTTGAAACCTGTAGCCGGGAAGCCTCAAACCTTCGTAGCGCCGGAATTGATCAGTCCGGCAAAATTTAAAAACCTGCAACTGATCCCGTTTTACAAATTACACGATGCGCGATATATGATCTATTGGCACCAGGGTAGCCTGGATAGTACCGGAGGCAAATAAAAGTTATTGACTACCATTCGTAGCTAAATGTTACTCAAACAAACATCACTGCAGCACCAGTTTTAACACATTTGAAAGCACGGGATTATGGTCATCTGCCCGCCAGTTGATGTATAGGTCGGTTTTGAAAGGGAGCCGGATAAACCGGATCCCCGGGCTTTCATGATACATGTATGAGTCCGGCAATATCGCTATGCCCAGCCCTTTCTTAACCAGGGCAATAATGGTCGATCCAAATTCAGAATACAGGTAGTCGTCCGGAACAATATCGAACGACCTGAACATCTGCTGAATGATATCGCTGTAACTGCTTCCCTCATCCCTTATCGGCAGTATAAATTTTTGCCGGGAAAGGCTTTCTTTAGACAGGTCTTCGATAGTATGGAAAATGTGATCCTCAGGAACTACGATTGCCAAATAATCGCTGTAAATTTTTTCCGATTTAATTCCCTGGGCGGTATTAACATCCCTTGTAACAGAAAGATCTATCTTATAATTCCTCAAAAACTCCTGCTGGTTTTCATAGCGTAGTTGTACCAGCTCAACCTGGAGTTTTGGAAATGCGCTGGAAATACGGGCAATCATATCCGGCATTAACGAACCTGATATGGAATCGGGATGGGCGATTCTTATCGTACCGCTTTCGCCTAAATGGATTTGCCGGGCAAACTGATGAATAAATTCAAGCTCGCTCAACTCCATCTCCCACTTTTCCTTCAAAAACTTACCTGCAGGGGTCAGCTTCACATTACGCTTATTCCGCTCAAACAGCAGCAGCCCCAATTCGCTCTCTAATGATTGAATGTGCCTGCTGAGGGCCGATTGCGTAATGTTCATTTTTCCGGCCGTATTCCAAAAATGAAGCTCTTTCGCCAGGGCTAAAAAGTATTTGATCTGCTGCAAATCCATTAATGCAATATATGCATTAATGGATGATAAAATAGCATTTTACCGCATTTAACAGATAGATAAATTTGTATATGGATAACGTAAAGATTGTTGATGCAACACCTAACGATGTAGCACAACTTCAAAATATAAGCATACAAACTTTTTCCGAAACTTTTTCGGCAGTTAACACGCCCGAAGACATGACACAATACCTCAATGAAAGCCTTTCATTAAATAAGCTGAGGGATGAACTGAACAATAAATTATCGCAGTTCTATTTTGCTATACATAACGAAGAGGTTATCGGCTACCTGAAGCTGAACACGGGGCAGGCGCAAACAGATGTTAAAGACAATGATGCTCTTGAAATTGAGCGTATCTACGTATCACAGGCATTTCTTGGGAAAAACATCGGAAAGCTGCTATACGAAAAAGCAGTTCAGATAGCCCGGAAAACTGGTGCCAGGTACATATGGCTTGGTGTATGGGAAAAGAATTCCAGGGCAATCAGTTTCTACAAGAAAAACGGCTTCGTAGAGTTTGACCAGCATGTATTTATGTTAGGAACAGACAGGCAGATAGATATCATGATGAAAAAAGATTTAATGAACGACTGAGATGGAGAAAAAGAACGTTTTCCTTGTATTACTGATATTAGGCACAGCCTTTTGGGGCATATCATTTTCAATAACCAAACTGGCTATCGGTCACAACTCCCCGCTCATCTTTTTATGTTATCGTTTTTTGGCCGCGGCGGTGGTTTTGTCGGTCATCTTCTCAAAACATTTAAGGCAGATAAACCGGGATGCTGTTAAAACAGGCATAAGTTTGGCTGTACCACTTACGCTCGGAATTTATTTGCAAACCCTGGGCCTCAAACATAGTTCTGCTTCACAATGCTCGTTTGTTGCGGGCACCTGTGTGATTATCATTCCCATGTTAAAAGCAATTTTTTATAACACAGTTGCCCCTGCAAAAATTTGGCTGGCGGCAGTGATTGCTTTGGCTGGCTTATCAATTATTTCTATCAATGCTAATTTTTCGGTTAGTCTTGGCGATTTGTACACCATTGCCGGAGCGGTAGCCTTTGCTGTTTATCTGATCAAGGTTGAAAAACTATCCAAAGTACAGCATATTGCACACACTGTTGTTCCGATGTTTGCTGCGTGTGCAGTAATTACTTTTTGTTTAGCCTTAGGCGATAATACCAGCACAAACTGGCTGCCGCAAAACAATGAATTTTGGATGGGCGTTGTTTATTGCTCGCTGTTTTCTACCGCTTACGTGTACACCATTTCCAACATCACTCAGCGTTACCTGAGTGCCGAAAGGGTAGCCATCATTTACCTCTTTGAACCTGTGTTTGGCGCAATTGCAGCATGTTTCATTTTACATGAGCAGCTTACATGGCGATTATTGGTAGGCGGAAGCCTCATTTTTGTAGCCACGCTTATCTCCGAATTGAAATTTGATCGAAAAACAATGGCTCTTGAGGCAAACATAATTGAGTAGTTTTTATGCCCCCGCTGCCGGAAAAGAAACAAACTTGTTTTTACATTTGGGCAAAATGTAAACCTAATGGAAAGACGGGCTTTTTGTAAAAACTCCTTACTGGGCGGTGCCGCCGTATTGGCAAATCCTTTAATCGGCAAAGCCACTGCGCTGGATCTTTTTTCGGTTAACAAGCCTTTGCAGCTAATGGGCAATCGTTTTGTTACCTTTTGCATCATGATCCGTACTTCACCGTGGGAAGTATCGCGTGATGTAAAACTGATTAACAGGGACGAAGGCTTTGCCCACACTTTAGAAGTGGTACAGCGCTTAAGGGAAATTTTTGCAAAAAACGTACCGGGAGGCAAACTAACCTGGGGCTTTACCTTAAATGCGCTTGAAGATAAGCGCCCTAATTATGTTGACATCCGCAAATACGCGGCAGAATGCCAGCTCAAATATGGCGACGAGGTTTCTTATTTTCCGGGATATTTTCCGGCCATGTATCTCCCGCGCAAAAGGGTAAACCAGGAAATGACCGAGGCCTTGCAGCGCATAACCGCCATGGTTGGTAATGGCTACCGGCCTAAAGCTGTTATGGGAGGATTTTTATCGGCCGATAACCTGGCCTATTTAGCCGAAAAGGAAAACATTCATGTAGCACATGCTGTGATCTGGAGCCAGCATGAAACAGATGGTGGCGGGGCCGACGGCTCACCCTCCTATCCTTTTTATCCATCAAAACAACATTTTTGTAAACCAGCCCAGGGCAAAAGCGACTTTATTGACTGTGTGAACCTGGATGGCTGGAGTGTGGATTTTTTGTGCGCACTTCAAAGCGGGAATGTGTGGGGCACAACGCCTTTTAACGGGGCAGCAAGCCGCCGTGGTGTAGGCCCTATTGAAACCTATGGTGATTGGGGACTGGATATAGGCCATTATTCGGTGATGCATACACAGGCTATTCATTTTGACCGTGGTTTTGAATTGAACGGTTTTGGCTGGATCCCCAATATTTGGGAAGCCGCCCTGGTTAAAATAGCTGAGCGGAAAAACTGGGATGATACCCTCGCCTACCGGGCATTGGATAAATGGACTGGCGATACCGTAAAACGATGGCCGGATGTTAAATTCGTCACTTTTGGCGAGTATGGCGAGGCCTGGCGCAGTCACTATCGTGATAATAGCCAATGGAATTACCGTTTTGAAGAAAAGGGGCTCGGCATAGGTAACTCATGGGGCAATGAGGAGATCAAATGGTACATGAACAAGGAATTTCGTTTGGCTACCTTACGAAACTGGCACAAAAAAGGCCCGGAAATGGTGGTGGATTTTACACGCTATGACCTTCCCGCCCAGGAGCCTGCCGATCCATCGCCCGATAAACCGGTAAAAGACTGGAGCCTCATGAACCGCATCAATCAAAAAGGAGTAAGGCCACAGGATACCCCGGTATTATTGAGCGCACTCAACAATGATGACAAGGACCTGATAGCACGCCATTATTCCGAATTGCTTAAATAGAGATTGGGGCGACAACTGATTGTGATCTTCAATCAGCTTGATTATGCATTATTTGGTGGTCTGCGCGCCCATTTTTATACCTAATTTTTCATACGCGATATCGTTGGGTTCCCATAACTCAATTTTGTTACCCTCAATATCCATGATATGAACAAATTTGCCATAGTCAACGGTTTCTATCGTATCAACTATAGCTACACCTTCTTTTTTGAGCTGTGTTACAAGTGCGGTTAAATCTGCAACACGATAGTTGACCATAAAATCTTTATCAGAAGGTACAAAGTATTTGGTTTTTTCGTTAAAAGGGCTCCATTGGGTAAATCCCTTTTTTAGCGTATCGGCACCTTGCCTCCATTCAAACACAGCACCGTACTGGTTTGTCTGTAAACCCAGGTGCTCCTTATACCAGGCCCTAACCTTAGCAGGTTCTTTACATTTAAAAAAGATACCGCCAATGCCGGTTACCCTTTTGAGCCCGGCAGGTTGGTGGATTGATGCAGTCAGGGCAGCCTTAAAGGCAAACCCGGAGCCAAATGAGACAGCAATGAGCAGCAGGATAAGGATAGTTTTTTTCATGACCGATTATAGTTAAGCTTGTTTGCGTTTGCTTTAATTAGTTAATGAAATTTAAAGCATTTGAAAGGCAAAACAAAACGATAAATGAGAAAGCCCCTAAATCTTCCGATTTGAGGCTTTTCCAAAGTACTTGTCTTTAATAAGATTTAAAGTATCAGCATGCTCTCTACCTATTCAACTTGCTGTTTCATCAGTTTTTTAGCTCCAACTAAAGCTAACAACGTAACTATTGAAGCCGCTGTTAAATAGTAGCCCACATAGGCAAGTCCATAGTTATGCGCCAGCATAGTTGCCATGTATGGCGTAAGCGACGCGCCTAAAATACCGGCCAGTGTAAAGGCCAGCGAAGCGCCGGTATAACGTACTGCCGGTGGAAAGATACCGGCAAGCGCCGTACCTATCGGCCCGTAGGTGAGCCCCATCAAAAACATTCCTATCGACAAAAAGATTGCTGTTATACCTAAACTGCCTGTAGTAAATAATGGTGCGAAAACAAGACCAAACAACACGATGCATACTGTAGCCACAATCAACATACTGTTGCGTCCATACTTATCAGCCCATATGGCCGATAGCGGGATGCCTAAGCCAAATGCCAGCATCGATATCATCTGTATGATTAGGAACGAGCTTTTAGTATAATGCAGCGCTGTAGTACCCCAGCTTAGTGTAAACACCGTCATCAAATAAAACAGCAGGAAAGTGGTAACAGTTGCCAGCGTGCCTAAGGTAATGGCTGCAGTATGTTTTACAAAAACATCTGCAAACGGAACTTTTGAGCGCTCTTCTTTACTAACCATCTTCATAAATTCAGGAGTTTCGGATATTTTCAACCTCACAAAAAGCCCCACCCAAACCAGCAGCGCACTCGCAATAAACGGGATGCGCCAGCCATAGGTTATAAAGTTATCTTCACTCATGGTTTTGCTGAGGATAAAAAACGTACCGCTCGATAGCAGGAACCCGATAGGTGCTCCCAACTGCGGAAACATGCCATACCAGGCTTTTTTATGTGCGGGGGCATTTTCTGTAGCCAGTAATACGGCACCGCCCCACTCGCCACCCAGTCCAAGCCCTTGCCCAAAACGAAACAGGGCAAGCAATATCGGCGCTGCAATACCTATGGAAGCATAGCCCGGCAAAAGCCCGATAGCAACGGTTGATGGACCCATAGTTAACAATGCGGCAACCAGCGTAGCTTTGCGCCCTTTACGGTCGCCAAAGTGCCCGAATATTGCAGCACCCAATGGCCGCGCAAAAAAGGCCAATGCAAAAGTTGCCAGTGATTCGAGCGTAGCCGATGTTGGATCGGCAGCGGGGAAAAATAACTTCGGGAATACCAGCACCGCGGCAGTGGCATAAATATAAAAGTCAAAAAATTCGATGGTAGTTCCGATGAGGCTTGCAGTGAGGATCCGGCTAACCGGGTTTGCTGCGGAAGGTTGCTGATTCATAGCCTCAAACATATTAAATTTGAGGGAATGTGCAAACGCGATGTACAGGAACATCCTTCACTAAAATTGAGATTGAAAGAAATATTAACCGGCAAGCATTATATTAGCGATATAAATTTAATCCCCTTTTTTCTTTCAATTGATATATTTGGGGAATTTATAACCTAAACAGCGGCATTATGAAATTTTGTACCTTTTCAATAATTATCATAGTCCCGAAATCCTCCCTTTGCTGTAATAATTTTATGATCAACAAATTTATTATTAGTTGCTTTTTAACGGCCATGTTAACAATTAGTAGCATACCGTCTTTCGCTCAAAAGTTTAAAGCAGACAAGTATGGTTACGTGGCTGCTCCCGAATTTCATGAGTTGATAAAGCAAAGAAACTACCAGCTTGTTTCTGCATTTGATACCTTATCTTTTCAACAAAAAAATAAACCGGTTGCTGTTGTTGTAAAAAATGATAAGCCTTATTGGCTCGACCTGGATGGCAACGAGTTTCCCTACAACGATTTTACAGACATAATAAAGGCACGCGAAAAATGGCTACGAAAGCCTTACCAGGATTCAGAAAGAAAATATCACGAACTAATCCGCAACACAGATAGCCAATATCAAAAAAACAGGGATGGCGATCTGTATGGCCTGATCAGAAAATCAGACAGCAAAGTTATATTACAGCCACAGTATCAATGGATCCAAAGCTCTTCTGCCAATTTTATCCTCTTAAAAAAAGAAAATAAATATGGTGTCGCTGATACTTTAGGGCATGTTTTTATAACCCCTAAATACGATTATATTGAAGCCTGTATGGTGGATAGCAGCGGGATAGATTTTTTTATTGCAAATAATAACGGCGGTGTAACCCTTGTGAACAGGAAAGGAAAAGAGATGTTTGCCCCAAGGCGTGGTAAGATTTATCCATTTATGGTTGATGGGGTATTAAACATCCTGTCGTCTGAAAACGGTGAACCCCGATTTGGATTGGTAAGTAAAGAGGGTAAAATTATTCTTGAACCGTATTGCCGTGATTTTTATAATATAACTAACACTAATTATTTAAGAACAGAAACCGACCCGGCAAATAAAATGGGATTGGTTAATAAACAAGGAAACATTATTCTTGAGCCAGTTTATGACAATGTGGATATTTCTATTTCTAACGGATTTATCTCTTTCCGTAAGGATGGTATGCAGGGATTGGTGGATTGCCAGACGAATAGGATTAATGTGCCGCTTTTTTATAACAAACTCGAAGTTGACGCGGCCAACCGTGTTATTATATGCAGTTTGAAACAAAAAAGTGATAAACCCTTTAGCGTATACAAGTACGGACTTATTGACTACAACAACAAGATAAAGATAGCGGTTCAGTACGATGATTTTATTAAGGTAGAGAAATACTATCTGGCAAAAAAAGATAGTGAATATTTTTTATTAGAAAAATCGGGCAAGGTATTACGACAGTTTAAATATAGCCACATGCTATATGTGAACAACTATTTTATTGCCGTGAATAAAGATGGCCTTTACGGCGTGGTAGACATAAGCGATAAAATAAAAATACCTTTTGATCATTCGAGAATTGAACCAACCGGCGACTATTATTTTGCTACCGAAAACGGCATATACAATTCAGAAAATGAATTGGTAGCAAAAGGCAATGCATCAGATGTATCCTTTACCAATAACCTACCGTTAAGAAAAGCTGGGATCATTGTTCTTCGTCAACATTTTACAGAATTATTTAAAGACAGGTATGGCAGTACTTACATCCCTAAAAAAGACAAATAAGTGGGCTTTACAACGCACGACATTTTTATCAACAAAAAAAGCCTCAAATTTTTCAACTTGAGGCTTTTCATTCTTCGTAGCGGGAGCAGGACTCGAACCTACGACCTTCGGGTTATGAGCCCGACGAGCTACCAACTGCTCCATCCCGCACTGTATTGTGCTATATATTTGAGATCCGGCCATAACCCCGGAAAGGTCCTTCCAATTAATCAAATGCAAATTTGCACTCTGTTTTAATTGGACTGCAAAGATATAATTCGTTTCTTTGCAGTCCAAATATATTTTTAATTATTTTTCTATGGCTCATCAGGCAGGTTTTGTAAGTATAATAGGTAAACCCAACGCAGGGAAATCAACCCTTATGAACGCGCTGGTGGGCGAAAAAATGTCCATCATTACCCCTAAAGCGCAAACCACCCGTCACCGTATTTTGGGTATTGTGAATGATGAAAACTACCAGATTGTATTTTCGGATACTCCTGGTGTTATAAAGCCGCACTATGCCCTGCACGAAAGTATGATGCACCAGGTTGATGGCTCTATTGTTGACGCCGACCTTATTTTGCTGGTTACCGATATTTATGAGGAATACGATGAAGCAGACGTTCTTAAAAAACTGGAACGTTCATCGGCCCCGCTTGCTATCCTGATCAACAAAATTGACCAGAGCGATGAGGAAACTGTAAAAAAGAAAGTTGATTTTTGGATGGAAAAACTAAATCCGAAAGCCATTTTCGCGATATCGGCATTACATGGGCATAACATCAAAGCCATTATGGATTTCGTGATCGAAAACTTACCTGAGCATCCTGCTTATTACGAAAAAGATGCCCTTACAGATCGTAATGACCGTTTCTTTGCCTCAGAGATGATCCGCGAGCAGGTGTTTAAACAATATAAAAAAGAAATCCCTTATAGCACCGAGGTTATTGTAACAGCATTTATCGAGGGTGAAAAACTTTATCGCATCAGCGCCGAGATCATTGTTGAGCGCGAATCGCAGAAAAACATCATTATTGGCAAAGGCGGCGAAATGCTTAAGATTACCGGCACCTATGCCCGTCGTGCTATGGAAGACTTTTTTCAGCGTAAGATTTTCCTGGAGATGTTTGTAAAAGTGATCCCCGACTGGCGCACTAAGAAAAATTATCTGAAGCAATTCGGGTACGAATAGGAAAAAGATACAGGACATTGAGAAGCAGGATGCAAGACACCCTCCTTTCCTATCCTGTTTCATTCAATAAAAATTTAATTTTCATAGAACCGGATTGTTAAGTTAGATAGATTTGCATAGTTCTTGCATCTTGACCCCTTACATCCCGACTCTTAATATAATAATATGAGTAACATAGTAGCCATTGTGGGCAGGCCCAACGTAGGCAAATCAACATTATATAACCGCTTAACCGAAAGCCGCAAGGCCATTGTCGACGACTTTAGCGGTGTCACGCGCGACAGGCATTACGGTGTTGCCGAATGGCTTAACCATAACTTTACTGTTATTGATACCGGCGGTTACGTTGCCAACTCTGATGATGTTTTCGAAACAGCCATCCGCGAGCAGGTTGATATTGCCATCGAAGAAGCTTCGGTTATTTTATTTGTTGTTGATGTTACTACCGGCATTACCGACCTTGACGACGAGATTGCCAATCGCTTGCGTAAAAGCAAAAAGCCTGTTTTCGTGGTTGTAAACAAACTGGACAACAATAACCAGGTTGCCGACGCCATGGTATTTTACAGCTTTGGCCTTGGCGAAATTTACAGCATTTCGTCAATGACCGGCTCCGGTACCGGCGAGCTGCTTGACGAAGTGGTAAAACACTTTGAAGATGAAGAGCTGGAAGAAAACACCCGCCCTAAATATGCTATTGTTGGCCGGCCTAACGTAGGTAAGTCGTCTATTATCAATGCCCTTATAGGTAAAGACCGTAACATTGTTACCCCTATTGCCGGCACCACCCGCGATTCTATCCATATTCACTATAACCAATATGGTCATGATTTTATGCTGATAGATACCGCAGGATTACGCAAAAAAACCAAGGTTAAAGAAAATATCGAGTTTTATTCGGTAATGCGTACCATTAAGGCTTTAGAAGAAGCAGACGTGATCATCCTGATGATCGATGCTGTTGAAGGTTTTGAATCACAGGACATCAATATCTTCCACCTGGCCGAAAAGAACAAAAAAGGCGTGGTGATAGTGGTAAATAAATGGGATTTGATTGAAAAGAACAGCAAAACCATCAAGGTATTTGAAGAGCAGATCCGCGATAAGATAGCCCCTTTTACCGATGTGCCTATTGTATTCACCTCGGTTACCGAAAAACAAAGGGTATTAAAAGTAATTGATGTAGCTAACCAGGTTTACCAGAACCGTGCGCGCAAAATACCAACTTCAAAACTGAACGAGGTAATGTTACCTATTATCGAAAACTATCCGCCTCCGGCAATAAAAGGCAAATACGTTAAAATAAAATACATTACCCAAATTGCAGGCACGTCGCCCATGTTTGCGTTTTTCTGCAATTTGCCGCAATACGTTAAAGAGCCCTACTACCGCTTTATTGAGAATAAGCTCCGCGAAAACTTTGATTTTTCGGGTGCTCCGATACAGGTTTGGTTCAGGCAGAAGTAATCTGAACCTTGTTTTTTAGGATTTGAGGATTACCTTGAGATTTGTCCTTATAAAATCCAGACTTATGAAGTTTCACTACCGCGTCATTGCGAGGAACGAAGCAATCCCCTATTTGCAGGTACGCCCTGCATAGTCCGCGATTGCTTCGTTCCTCGCAATGACGTTTTTTATTTCCCCCATTGTTACGTTTCTCTCCCCCGCTCCGTAATATTACTAAACCTCAATACTTTACACTTCATGAAAAAGTTTTATTGTTTAGTACTCGTAGTACTGGTGGCTTTTGCTGCATGTAAAAAAGGCCAACTTTCATCCGGCGATGGAGAGGACAATGGTTGTATCAGTCGCGTTAAGCGCGATTATAGCGACAGCAATAAAGTTGAACTGGCAACAGCCATTAAACTCCTGCAAAAAAACAACATCCCAACAAATGGCCTGGTCATATACCGGGTTATTTTAAATGATAGTATAACTACCAATGGTCCGCTCAGGGTTTACCAGCATGTTATGGCCTATGAAGAAAGCAATGGCCTCCCGATATTTAATTCTGGTATAGGATATCATTTCAAAAACGAAGTCTTTGAAACGTCCATAGGTCAGCGCCACGGTACACTTAACCTGAGTACTAATGCCGGGGCTACATTACCGCAAATACGCAAAGTTTTTATCGATGCTTTCAACAAAGACGGCTATACCATTGGTAACACTGTTGACGATTCATCATGCCTGAATGCAGAATTTGGATATTTTAACCTGAACCAGGATGCGCCCGATCATCCCAATTTTATTAAAGTATGGAAAGTGACTTTCGCTAAATATAACGAATACCCGGTAGCCTACATTCAAGACAGCGACAGGAAACTCATCTATTATTTCAACGGATTACTGACGTTAAATAAAGCCACCAAACAAAATATAAAGTAACACCTATAACTTTTTCGAAAATCGGATAGCACCTCCCTCTATTTATACCTGCTTTACTTTGTCACTTAAAAAACACAAAATGCAACATGGTTGCATTTTGTGTTTTGGGCACTTATCTTTACCGATAACTAACCACAATACCATATGAAGGATTTTGATGTGATCATTATCGGCGGAAGCAGCGCCGGTTTATCGGCAGGTATGGCTTTAGGCCGGGCTATGCGCAAAGTATTAATTATAGACAGCGGCAAGCCTTGTAACCGTCAAACGCCCCATTCACACAACTTTTTTACCCGTGACGGTCAAACCCCGCATGAGATTTTGACTATTGCCCGCGAACAGACCTTAAAATACCCAACCATCACGCTGCTCCATGATGAGGCCATTCAATATACACCGGTAACCAATGGTTTTGAGGTTAGCACAATATCTGGCAAAACTTTCAGCGCAAAGAAAATTATCCTTGCTGCCGGTATCAAAGACCAAATGCCCGATATTCCCGGCTTTGCTGAGTGCTGGGGCATATCGGCTATCCACTGCCCCTACTGCCACGGCTATGAATACGGACATCAGCACACCGGAATAATTGCTAATGGCGAGATGGCCTTTGAACTGGCCAAACTTATTTCAAACTGGACAAAGGAGCTAACCGTGTTCACAAATGGCAAATCAACTTTAACCGATGCCCAGCAAACCATCATCCTAAATAACAATATCCGGCTTGTTGAGGACAAAATAGAAGCGCTTGATCATCATAACGGCCAGGTCACCGCTATCAGGCTACAAAATGGTGCCGAAATAAAATTAATGGCTTTATACGCAAGACTCCCCTTTGTACAACACAGTGATGGTGCATTGCAGCTGGGTTGCCAGTTTACTGAAGTGGGTTATATTCAGGTTGACGCTAAACAAAAGACAACCATTCCCGGAGTTTACGCCGCCGGCGACAGCACTTCGCCCATCCGTGCAATAGCAAATGCAGTTAACAGTGGCACAATGGCTGGCATTATGGCTAATCTGGAATTGATTGATGAGGCTTTCCTACCGAGCAGATAGCATCAATCTAATAACATTGAAGACTTCGCAAGTCTGAAAGAAGTTAAATACTTATTCATAAATTCTTGCAGCAGTCAGGATATCAGCAAAAACATTCCAGTTCATATTTTTTGGAACAGGGAGATTATTGTTCACATAGTAGCCTTCCATATCGTCAGTCCAACTTTGGATTGCCTCAAGATATGCTAACAAAGATTTGTTTTCCCATTTTTCAGGGTTAACTTTCAAATCGTTGATTAACGACGACATGAATTTTACAAAGTCTTCCTTCGAATTTAAATTTGTCATATATCAGACTGTGAAGATGTATTTTCTTGCTTTGTCAGATTTATAAAGAGTTCTCTTTAGCCCCTTACTGCTCCAACCCTTTTTTAAAGGCTACATCATCAGCATTGATCACTTTAAAGTAGGCATTATCACCCCATTTAAAGCGGGCCGCCTGGGCTTTAAGAATAGTTTTAATGGGCTCCCTGGAATTCCTTATCTCGTTGGAGTCCATTTCTTTAATGGTTTGCGAAGCGTACAGGATAAATTTATCAACGTCATCATTACTAACGGCGTATTGTTTTAAAAACTCAGCTTCTGTAGGATATTTTTTCAGCAATTGTTGCTGGCGATCAATAACGTATGCGGTAAACAATTGCTGCTGGCTCAAATCCTGAATAAGCGGTGTGAACTTGCTGGTATCAGCAGGAACAAACACATCAGGCATAATACCGCCACCACTAAAAACTTTGCGCCCGCTTGAGGTATGATATGATGGTGTTCCTTTAAAAATGCTATCGTTCAGATTGCTTTGTTCTGAAAAAAGTTCGCCTTTTTGCATACGCTGGGCCAATTCATTTCGATAGCTATCTACCCCGTTCCTGTATGACTTTTGGATAGAACGACCCGACGGAGTATAATATCTTGCTACTGTTAAGTTTACTGCCGAACCATCATCAAATGCAAACTGCTGTTGTACCAGACCTTTTCCAAACGACCGGCGACCAACAATAGTGGCCCGATCCAAATCCTGCAGGGCACCCGCTAAAATTTCGCTTGCCGAGGCCGAATATTCGTCAATAAGTACGGTTACTTTTCCTTTCTGAAACATGCCCGAATCTGTAGCAAAGTAATCAGTACGGGGTTCGTGAATGCCTTTGGTATACACTATCAGTTTACCTTCAGTTAAAAATTCATCGGCCAGTGAGGTTGCCGCGTTAAGGTAGCCGCCACCGTTGCCTCTCAAATCGAGCAGCAATTTATTCATACCATCTGTTTTCAAAACGGTTAGGGCCTTTCTGAAATCAACATCAGTTGTTGCCGAAAATTTACTGATCTTGATATAACCTGTTGTGGCATCGGCCATGTAAGCGGCATCAACACTACTTAGGTCAACATGGCCTCGCTTAACAGTAAGTATTTTTAAATCTTTGTCCAGTGGAGGTATTACAGTCAATTTTATTTCGGCATCCTTTTCGCCCCTGAAAACGCCATTTATACGGATAGCTGTCAGTTTACTGCCCGAAAACTTTTTATCATCAACATTAATCACTTTACTGCCCACCAGCAAGCCTGCTTTTTCGGCCGGACCACCGGCATAAACCTGCGTAATGATCAGGGTATCGCGCAGCAACTGGTATTCGATACCGATGCCATTGAAGCCGCCGTCTAAGCGCTCATTGATAGACTGCGCTTGTTGTTTGGGTAAATAAAGCGAATGTGGATCGAGGTTTTGAAGCAGGTTATTTACCGAAACTCCTTCAATGCTGTCAATGTTAACGCTGTCAACATAGTTGCGGTCAACTAATTGCAGCACTTTGGCTATTTTACTGTTGGCCGTAAACGAAAGGCCGAGGTTATGGGTCGCAAAATCCCTGTTAAGCAGTAAGCCTATCATTATCCCCAAAAATAGCAGGATCATTGTCCGGAAAATTACACCCGCGGTCCTCTTCATAACTTATAACACAAAGTTAACAATTGCAGGGCCAATAATTTTTACCTGCGCCCTTGCATTTGATGATTTTTACCGAATTTTGTTATAAATTATTTAAAAATAGGCTATGGAAACCACCACCGAAAGGGAATCGCACTATAAAAACCTCGAAAAACAGACCGTAAGGGAAATTTTAGAAAACATTAACAACGAGGATAAAACCGTTCCCCTGGCAGTGGAAAAGGCCTTACCGCAAATAGAAGCATTGGCAACTATCACTGCCGAGAGGATGAAAAATGGCGGCCGTTTGTTTTATATAGGTGCCGGTACCAGCGGTAGGTTGGGTGTGGTTGATGCTTCAGAATGCCCGCCAACATTCGGCGTTCCGTTTGATATGGTAGTGGGATTAATAGCAGGTGGCGATGGTGCTATCCGTAAAGCGGTTGAGTTTGCCGAAGATGATGCAGTACAAGCCTGGATCGATCTGCAGGCATTTAATATAAATGATAAAGACGTGGTTGTTGGTATAGCAGCTTCCGGTACTACTCCATATGTTATCGGCGGTTTAAAAACGGCTAATGAACATAATATAGTTACCGGCTGTATAGTTTGCAATAGTGGAAGCCCGGTGGCGGCAGTGGCAAAGTACCCGGTTGAAGTGGTAACAGGGCCTGAGTTTTTAACCGGCTCAACCCGTATGAAAGCCGGCACCGCGCAAAAATTAGTTTTGAATATGCTAAGCACAAGCGTGATGATACAGCTTGGCCACGTACAAGGAAACAGGATGGTTGATATGCAATTGAGCAACCATAAATTGGTGAACAGGGGCACCCACATGGTAATGGAAGCAACCGGGCTGAGCGAAGAAGAAGCAGCCAGGTTACTCAAACAATACGGCAGCGTACGGAGCGCTGTTGATCATTATTTTAAAAAATAAACTGGATTTGAAGATGTACTGATTTGAAGATTTGAAAATGCAAAGCGGCATTCGATAAATTCCTCAATTCAAAAAATTCGGGTTCAGACAAATTTGGAATTAACACAATGCACGATATTGAACCATATTACCGCTGGAGAGATGACTACGTAGCATCTGAAGATGAGTTTTCGCCTTTTTATGCAACAGAATACAGCGAGTTTGAATTTGATAAGCAGGTATACAATTACCTGTTGCACCCACAATGGGATTCGTTCGGCTCTAATACACTTTACCTTAAAGTGCTTTTTGCCGATTATGATAAAGGCTACACCATTATTGAGCTTATAGGCGAATGGAACGATGCCATCAATAACGACATCATGCTGCTAAAGCGTGAACTGCTCGATTTGATGATAGATAATGGCATCAGCCATTTTATCCTGATAGGCGAAAATGTACTCAACTTTCACTCAAGCGATGACTGTTATTACGAAGAGTGGTTCCAGGATGTAGAGGATGGCTGGATAGCAGGCATCAACTTCCGCGAGCATGTAATAGAGGAGTTTAAAAGCAACAACATCGACTATTACATCAACTTCGGCGGCGAGCTGGATAACCTTGGCTGGCGGGCGTTGAAACCTGTACAGGTTTTCAAAAAGGTAGAAGAGCAGTTGATGAAGCGGTTGAATTAGATTTAAGAGACAAGAGATCAAGAATCAAGAGACAAGACGTTTACAAAAACTTTCTTGGTTCTTGACTCTTGAAGTCTTGCTTCTTTCCTCTCCTTTCTTCACTCTACATTCACTTTTTATTCATAAATTCGTACTATAATTTTTAACACAAAATGGAATTTAAAGAATCTAAATACAGCTACGATAATATTATCGAAGTTAGGGATCAATCAGAAGTTTCTTCACGCAGGTTTATGGCCGGCGTATTCAGTTGGATGTTCGTGGCGCTTGGCGTTTCGGCAATAACAGTATTTTTGTTTTTAAACATGGGACTGCTTAGCCTTATTGTTGCTCCAGTCGGTGGTCTTACAGGCTTTGGCTATTTCGCCTTATTTTCGCCTTTGGCATTTTCATTAGTAATGCAATTTGGCTATAACCGTATCTCTTACCCGGTACTGGTGCTGCTTTTTGTAGCTTACGCTACGCTTATTGGTATAAGCTTAAGCCTGATATTTCTGATCTATACGTCTGCATCAATATTAGGTGTTTTCATTACCGCATCGGTAACTTTCGGTATCATGGCCGTAGCGGGTTACACTACCCAAATGGATTTAACCAAGTTTGGCTCAATCATGTACATTCTGTTCATCGGTATATTTGTAGCTTCATTGGCTAACTTCTTTATGCATAGTGAGCAAATGAGCTACATTATCAGTTACATTGGTATAGCTGTTTTTACTGGTTTAACTGCCTATTATATGCAAATGCTTAAACGCATTGGTGCAGGCATTGAATATGGCGATGCCAGTTCGAAAAAACTTGCTCTGATGGGCGCGTTAACGCTGTACATCACCCTGATCAACCTGTTTTTCATGATCCTCCGTTTATTCGGCAGAAGAAGATAATCATCCCAAAGAAATCAAATCAGAAAGCTGCCTCCGCAAAAGGCGGCTTTTTTTGTTTAACAATGTGGCTTAACGATGAGATTAGGGCTGTGTTATACACTTGCAAATGACAACTTTATTGCGCAACTTTGCGGTGCTTATGGAGAAAGACGGAGGGATTAGACCCTGCGATGTCTTAGCAACCTGTGCTTCACAAGGTGCTACATTCTACTCAGCAGCCCAATGGCAACTGAGACAGATAAGCGAAAGTCATATCAACACCCGACTTTTCGAGATAAGCCATCTTTTAGTTTGCAGTTTTAAGTTAGCAGTTTGCAGTTGTCGCTTTTTTATTTAAGCAACATCATTACATGCTTAACTGCCCACCGCAAACCGATAGCTGCAAATTGCAATACTGGCAACGGCCAACTGGAAAAAATGGACATTAGAAAAGAATTACAGAAACGCATCCTGGTGATTGACGGAGCAATGGGTACCATGATACAGCGGTATCAGCTCACGGAGAAGGATTTTCGTGGCGAGCGTTTTCACGATCATCATAGCGACCTGCAGGGCAATAACGACCTGCTCAATATTACGCGCCCCGATATTATCAAGGCCATTCATGCCGAATATTTAGACGCCGGGGCCGATATTATTGAAACTAATACGTTCAGTACGCAGGTAATTTCCCTTGCCGATTATCATCTGGAAGAACTGGCCTATGAGCTAAGCTACGAAGGTGCACGCATTGCCCGTGAAGTAGCCGACGAATATACCCTGCGTAACCCTGCCAAGCCGCGCTTTGTTGCCGGTGCCATCGGGCCAACAAACCGTACTGCTTCATTATCGCCTGATGTTAACGACCCTGGTTACCGCGCCGTTACGTTTGACGATCTGGCCGAGGCTTACTATGACCAGGTACGCGGTTTGGTTGACGGTGGTTCACATTTATTATTGGTTGAAACCATTTTTGACACCCTGAATGCCAAGGCGGCCCTGTTCGCCATAAAACGCTATGAGCAGGAATGCAAAGCAGCCGGTAAAGACTTCCCTGCTTTCAGAAATTCGGGTGGTATCATGATCTCTGGTACTATTACCGATGCTTCCGGTCGTACGCTTTCAGGCCAAACGGTCGAGGCTTTCTGGAACTCGATAAGTCATGCCAACCTGCTTTCGGTAGGTTTAAACTGCGCTTTAGGCGCAAGGGAAATGCGCCCCCACCTTGCCGAGCTTTCTGAAAAAGCAGGTGTTTATATCTCTGCTTATCCAAACGCCGGTTTACCAAACGAGTTTGGCCAGTACGACGAAACACCGCACGAAACTGCTCACCAGGTTGATGATTTCATCAAAGCCGGGCTGGTAAATATTGTAGGTGGATGCTGCGGCACTACTCCTGAACACATTAAATGTATTGCCAACAAAGCTGCCGCGTTTCCGCCACGCCCTATCCCACAAATTGAGCCGGATATGCGCCTGAGTGGTTTGGAATCGGTTACCATTAAACCCGAAAGTATTTTCGTGAACGTGGGCGAGCGTACCAATATTACCGGTTCGCCTAAGTTTTCTAAACTGATTTTGGCTGAGGATTACGAGGCGGCCCTGTCTGTTGCCTTACAACAGGTTGAAGGCGGCGCCCAGGTTATCGACATCAATATGGATGAGGGCATGATCGATTCGGAAGCGGTGATGGTGAAATTCCTGAACCTTGTTGCTTCTGAGCCTGATATTGCCAAGCTGCCTATCATGATCGATTCATCTAAATGGACAGTGATTGAGGCGGGTTTGAAATGTGTGCAGGGTAAAGGCATCGTGAACTCTATCTCCCTTAAAGAGGGCGAAGAGAAGTTCAAAGAACATGCCAGCAAGATCCTGAGCTATGGTGCTGCCACCGTAGTAATGGCCTTTGACGAAACCGGCCAGGCCGATTCATTAGAGCGCCGGATCGAGATCTGTAAACGATCATACGATATTTTGGTGAACGAAGTGGGCTTTCCGCCGCAGGATATCATTTTTGACCCTAACATCCTTACTGTGGCAACCGGTTTGGAAGAGCATAATAACTACGCGGTTGATTTTATTGAAGCCACCCGCTGGATCAAACAAAACCTGCCACACGCTAAAGTGAGCGGTGGTGTAAGTAATATTTCCTTCTCGTTCAGGGGTAATAACACCGTGCGCGAGGCCATGCACTCTGCTTTCCTTTATCACGCTATTAAAGCCGGTATGGATATGGGGATCGTAAATGCCGGGATGCTGGAGGTTTACGAGGAAATTCCGAAAAACCTTTTGGAACTGGTAGAAGATGTACTCCTTAACCGCCGCCCGGATGCTACCGAGCGCCTGGTTGAGTTTGCCGATACCATCAAGAGTAAAGGCAAGGAAGTAGTGCGTGATGAGGAATGGCGCAAAGGTACTGTTCAGGAACGCCTTTCCCACTCGCTGGTAAAAGGTATTGTTGAATATCTTGACGATGATGTGGAAGAAGCACGCCAGGCTTACAGCAAACCACTTGAGGTGATTGAAGGTCCGCTGATGGATGGCATGAACATCGTGGGGGATTTATTTGGTGCCGGTAAAATGTTTTTACCACAGGTAGTAAAATCGGCCCGTGTAATGAAAAAAGCGGTGGCCTACCTCCTGCCTTTCATCGAAGAAGAAAAAAAGAACAATGTAAATGCAGATCAGCGTGCCAATGCCGGTAAGGTTTTAATGGCCACCGTTAAAGGCGATGTGCATGATATCGGCAAAAATATAGTTGGCGTAGTATTAGCCTGTAACAACTTTGAGGTGATTGACCTTGGGGTGATGGTGCCCGCCCAACGCATTATTGAAGAAGCTAAAAAGCAAAACGTTGATATCATTGGCTTAAGCGGATTGATCACCCCTTCGCTTGACGAAATGGTGCATTTTGCGAAGGAAATGGAGCGCGAAGGCTTTACAATTCCGCTTATTATTGGCGGTGCTACTACGTCGCGGATCCATGCCGCCGTAAAGGTGGCGCCGCAATATTCAGGTGCTGCCATTCATGTGCTTGATGCATCACGCAGTGTTACCGTGTGCAGCAGTCTCATGAGCAAAGACAACCGGGATAGTTATATCCAGGGTATTAAGGATGAATATGCCAAAGCCCGCGAAGCACATGCCAACAAAAAATCAGATAAGCGCTTTGTAACTATCGAAGAGGCGCGTGCGGGTAAATTCCAGATCAGCCTTGATGGTGATGTAGCCCCCAAACCTGCGTTTACCGGGACTAAAACATTTGAGAATTTCCCGTTAGAGGAACTGCTCCCTTATATCGACTGGACTCCGTTTTTCCACACCTGGGAACTTCGTGGCAGCTACCCTAAAATATTTGATGATAAGTTTGTTGGCGTTGAAGCTAAAAAACTATTTGACGATGCACAGGTATTGATGAAACGCATTGTTGATGAGAAACTATTCACGGCAAAAGGCGTAATAGGCTTTTGGCCTGCCAATGCCGTAGGTGATGATATTGAATTGTATACCGATGAAAGCCGCACAACTGTTTTAAATCGCATACACACCTTACGCCAGCAGGCCGAAAAGGTAAAGAACGATCCGTATTATGCGCTGTCGGACTTCATCGCACCAAAAGAAAGCGGTGTACCTGATTATTTCGGAGGCTTTGCGGTAACAACCGGCTTAGGTTGCGACGAGCTGGTTGCCGAATTTGAGGCTGATCATGATGACTATAACAGCATCATGGCCAAAGCCCTTGCCGACCGCCTTGCCGAAGCTTTTGCCGAAAAAATGCACGAGCTGGTACGTAAAGATTACTGGGGATATGCCAGAGGCGAGCAGTTAAGCAACGTTGAGCTGATCAAGGAAGAGTATCAAGGTATCCGTCCGGCACCGGGCTATCCCGCCTGCCCGGACCACACCGAAAAAACCACGTTGTTTGAACTGCTTAAAGCTGAAGACAATGCAAACATGCACCTAACCGAAAGCCTGGCTATGTTGCCTGCCGCATCGGTAAGTGGTTTCTACTTCGCACATCCGCAGGCAAGGTATTTCGGTTTAGGAAAGATCAGCAAGGACCAGGTTGAGGATTACGCGGTCAGGAAAAATATGCCATTGGAGGATGTGGAGAGATGGTTGGGGCCGAATATTAATTATTAGCCTCCCCCGGCCCCCTAAAGGGTGAGTAAGGGTGAAATTTTAATTACATAAAATACACAAAATAAAAAACGCCGCCGCTCGGCTCCAGCCGAGTGGCAACTATTAAGCGGCCTCTGGCCGCCGAAGTAGGAATAGTAGGCCAGAGGCCTTGGGATAATTGCCACTCGGCTGGAGCCGAGCGGCAGCGCGGGGCAAAAAGCGCAGGAAAGTGCGATTCCCCTCTTGAGAGGGGTGGAGGGGTGTGTTAACAAAGCGATAATAAACAACGCATAACACACCCCTGCCAACACACATTTCCACAGCGCCCCCTCTCAAGAGGGGAATTAAAAAAGTATATTATAAAACTTAAATAAAAAATTCCCCTTTTAGGGGTTAGGGATCAAATGAAAATACCTGAACATATAGCAAACGCCAACGGCAAAACACTTTTTTCTTTTGAACTGATCCCGCCTTTAAAGGGGCAGAGTATCCAGGGCATTTATAATGCTATTGATCCGCTGATGGAGTTTAAACCTCCCTTTATTGATGTTACCACCCTGCGCGAGGATTTCATTTATAAGCAGCACCCAACCGGCTTGCTCGAAAAACTTTCGTACCGCAAACGCCCGGGTACCATTGCCATCTGCGCGGCAATCATGAACAAGTACAAGGTGGATACTGTACCCCACCTGCTTTGCGGTGGTTTCACTAAAGATGAAACCGAAAACGCCCTTATTGAGCTGGAGTTTTTAGGTATCGAAAACGTACTGGTATTGCGCGGCGATGCCCGCCTTGGAGATTCGTCGTTTGTACCTACACCTAACGGCCATTGCTACGCTACCGAGCTGCTGCAACAGGTTGTAAACCTCAATAATGGCATTTACCTGCATGAGGATCATGGCAATACCGTAAAGACAAATTTCTGCATTGGCGTTGCCGGTTATCCCGAAAAACATTTTGAGGCACCAAATCTCAAAACCGATTTCAAATACCTGAAACAAAAGGTAGAGATGGGTGCACAGTTCATTGTAACCCAGATGTTTTTTGACATTGATAAATACAAAGAGTTTGTGAACGGCTGCCGGGCCAATGGCATCAATGTGCCTATTATTCCGGGATTAAAACCAATCACCACATCAAAGCAACTGGTTACATTATCAAAAACCTTCCATATTGATATCCCTGAAGATTTGAGTGACGCCATCCATGCCTGCGCTACCGAAAAGGATGTTAAAGAAGTTGGCATTGAATGGATGATCAACCAATGTAAAGAGCTGATTGCTTTTGGTGCGCCGGTACTGCATTTTTATACCATGAGCAACGCCGGGCCAACTAAACGTATTGCTGAGGCGATATTTTAGGGGCTTATTATATATTGTCATTGCGAGCGATGGCGTGGCAATCGCACGGAAGTATAGCCGCCCTGTATAGCATGCGATTGCTTCGTCGTTCCTCCTCGCAATGACATGTTTTTATAACAATCGGCACCTAAACAATTGGCCCTGTTGTGATTGATAAATTAAAATATTTACTTTTAGTTATCAATCCAACTTCTGCCTATGGATACCTTTAGTCACATTAAGGCTGTTATCAGCATAACACTTGGCCTTAGCATTACCCACCTGCTTAAAGGAGCGGCCAAACAAATTCAGCATCCCGGCCGGGATAAACCTTATTGGGTGCATAACCTGTGGACACTTTACGTGTTTATCTTACTACTGCATTTTTGGTGGTGGGAGATCAGCCTGCATGAAATAAAGCACTGGCTTTTTACCGAGTATTTTTTCATTATCATATACATTGTAACTTATTACAGTGTTTGCGCCCTCCTATACCCCGACGATCTGAAGGATTATCAAGGTTATAAAGACTATTTTTACTCGCGCCGAAAGTGGATCTTCGGTATTTTGGGAACGAGCTACCTGCTTGATATTATTGATACCGAAATAAAAGGGCCTACTTATGTACACCATTACAATATCGAATATCCTATTCGCAATATCAGCCATTTCATATTGTGTATGATAGCTATCAAAGTAGAAAACCGGAAGTTCCATGCCGCCCTGGTGATCATCTTTATTCTTTACGAGGCTTCATACATCCTGAGATTATTTTAGCGGTTAAAATGAGAGGGCGCCGACATGCAACGGCACCCTCTTCCCCGTCCACATGCAGGTTACTTGCAAAAGATAACCTGGTTCGTTTTTGCCCAGTCATTACTTTCGCCTGTGGTTAATTTGCGATAGGTTGTCAGGGTTAGGCTATATGCACATGAGGGCCATGCGCTGAAAGGAGGCGTTAAAACAAATGGGGCCGGTGCGGCAAGGTTAAACTTTTTAGCATCGCCACGCGGCGTTGTTCCGCTGGGTAAGCCACTTACGGTACCTGTAGCGTTCGACCAAACGCCCAGCGACCAGCTGGCTATCAGTTCATGATCTACCGTGTAATCGGCATGTGCCACGCCGCTTACCGGGGTACAGCCGCTGCCCCCTCCGGCAAAAAGCTCTTCCAGTTTAAGCAGGCTCACTTCGTTCCAGTTGTTCACATAGATCTTACCTATAAGCGATTGTGTATTAAGATTTGGCGAAGCTGGGTTGGCAGGATCATCCGTAGTTTGAAACTGGATATATAACATTCTTCCGTTTTTTTGATCTGCAACGGGCACAGCTAAACCCGGCGTTAACCCAGCGCTGGCGTCACCGCCGCCAATAATGGTAGCAGTATTTAAATAAAATAGCGATCCATAAAAGCCATTATCAAGCGCAGGCTGATCAACCCGTACCCAGCCATTAGCATCAGGGTGCAGCACATGATCAGGGATCGGGTTAGGATAATTATCGGCAGGGATGTTATCAGGTATAGAAGCTGTTTGATTAATATCGATCACTACATCCTGAAATGCGGTAGTGCCGTTCCAGGTGATCTGCCGGGTGGCAACCTTTAAGGCAGTAGGTTCCATCTGGGCAGTGGTTACCGGGTTAAAGTTCACATTATCCGTGGAGAACAAAAAGCGATAATAAAGCGGGCTGGCAGGTGCGGTGGGCACCTTTTTGGTGGCGTAGCCTCCCAGCTTCACCGAACCGAAGAAACCATAGCCGGTGCCACCCGCTCCAAATTTGCTCATGAGGGTTTTACCGCTGCCGTCAATATCAGATGCAATGCTGAAATTACCTACCGATGTAAACCATGGCGTATCACTGGTAATGATGCCGCCGCCCTTAATACAAAGCTTTACACAGAAACAGTTGTTGGCATTATGCCTGTCGTTCTGGCGACCGCGGGTACGGTCTTCGGCAAGGAGCACGGTACCCGATGAGCTTTCGACCCTGAAATAATAATCCGGACCGGCAGGCCATTCCACATTAAGCCATGGTAATAGGGTTTTCCTGAAATTGTCGCCGGGATATACAATAGTGAATTTTCCGTTGTTATCTGTATAAGCGTTGCCCAAATAATCGTCTTGCAGCAGGTCGACATCGTAGGCAAAAACCTTAACGCCGGGGATTGGCTTTTGGGTTTCACAATCGTTTACATAACCGCAAACTACCCAGATATCCAACAGGGTAAGGATGCGGCAAAACCATTTGGAATCTATTTTATAATCAAATCTTGCATATTGAGCATTTTCCTGGCTGCTTTTATACAGCGGCTGCAGCGTAGTAATATGAAACTGCAGGGCCGGGCCTTTTTTAGGCAGCGGAATTTTGAAAGGGACGTTGCCGCAATACCAATCCACATCAATACTACCTCCCTCGTAACCAGATTTTCCTCCGTCAATTTCGATGGTGAAATCGCCGTTCTCCTGCACATCGGCCTGGGTAATGAACAGCCGTTCCTTTGCTTTCAATTCATCATCATTTACCTGGTGAAAGGTTTGTTTGGGATCGGCCACTGCAAGCCTGGTTTCGTTTTGCAGATCGGAAGGGCGGTAAACTTTTACCGATGTGCCCGCAACAGGCAGCTCGCAGTCTGAACATAATAAACCGCGAAGGTTCCCTTTAATAATGTAGTTCATAAGTTTTTGATTAGTATTTGTACCGGCTTACTCTTTAAACTGGATTTTCAGCATACTCCACCGCAAGCAAGCTGATGTGCAGCTCATTTGCTGAGTCAAAGTTTGGGCAAAACAGGTACGCAATCAACGTTGCCACTACGCTATTATAGCCTGTAGTGGTACGCGATATAAAAACGTATCATCAACATGAACAAGACGTAGAATTACGTTTTAATGAGGAAGATTGTATAAAAAGAAAGCGCCTTCCCAGGCAGGAAAGACGCTTTGCAATCACATTTTAGGTTGTTATTGATACAGATATGTTTCGGTGAGGTGCTGCATAGCTTCCTGGAACAGGACGAAAGCAGTTTCCTCATCGTTTTGGCTTATTGCGTTAAGCGAAGAAGCAATATATTTATCGTACAGGCCTTTAAATATTGCCTCTTTGTTTTGTGTTTTATCGATAGCTTCCAGTAAGGAAGCCGAAATAGTATAGTACTTTTCAACTTCTACACCACTAAACTTATCCGTTACTATTTTGTCGCGGAAAGTTCTTAACAGGTTGAGGCGGCTTTCGGCTTCATTACCCAACATGGTTGTTGTGATTTGGGTAAGGGCGCAGGGGTCGTTTGAAGTGGTGACGGCCGGGCAACCTGCACCACCGGGACAAGGAACAGACATCTCTCCAAACATCTTTATTCCATCGGCGGGTTGAATAATAAGTTTATATGGCAAGTTCTCTTCAACCAGGTATCCAAAATGATAAATTATGCTATCACATGTTGTAGCGGCCAAAAATTCCGTCAGCAATATTCTCCCCATGAATGCCCCGCGGTTAATTTGGGTATAGCTCATAGCCGGATCAAGTTTTTTGAAGTTCAATACATGATTAAACAATACTTGCCATGTTCTTTCCAATGAAATAATTTGACCTGTATTAGTCATAAAGCCATGCTGCTTGATAATGGAGTTAGGCAAACTGGCAGTTACTGTGTAATTACAAGGAATCAGCACCAACATTCTTGACGAAGGATCATTGGCATCTTCAAGGCCATTCATAAACTTGATGCCGGATACGTTTTCACCACTCAAAGCAGTTTCAACAGCTGCGCGGCTAAGCATTACCGACTTAACTTCTGTAGGGAATTTTTGCTGAAAATTTTCGGTTAACTCTTGATAAAAGCTTTCGCTGATGAACTCGCCTACCTGATCAGGGCTGATCTGTGTAATTAGCATTTCTTGTTTCATAAAATCGGGTTTTAGGTTTTTGTAATATATTATCAAAAGCAATTTAATAAACAATATCCATATTTAGATATTATATTAAAAACATTTTTACATCCTGAAAAACAGGGCGATTTAAGCACAATAGGCCTACATCAACAGGAATTTTAAGCCACGTAAGATTACAGTTTCTGATACGTAAAAATACGCATAATACGCGGGTGTTAAAACGCAACAACTATGTAATTAATTAACAATCAACTATATAGAATCAATCCAAAAGCTTACTATAGCTTATATGACCGGGGATATCATTGAATGGGATGCTTATTAGTATTAGTTTTATACAAACTAAATCCCTACACGCTATTATTTTTTATGGAAACACAAGAAAAAAGACCATCATCACCTATCACCGGCCACGAAGGCGCACCAATTGAACTTGATTTAGCTGCACAATGGACAGAAAACCATAGGCACCGCAATCCTAAAGATAATATATCACAATTTTTCGGTCGCGAAATATTAAATACCATCCTGAATCAGCCCGATTGCATGGGAATCCGTATTTATTATGCGAATGATCAAAGGCTCAACAGCTGGCAAAAATTCTGGATAGCAATAAGCAATTTTTTATTATCTGTAGTTGCCAACATTGGAGGACAGCAGCATTTTATCATAACCGGGGTTCTTGAAACAGGCGAAGATCAACTACCTGAAGAAAACGCGCCAAAAGCTAAATCAACTGAAAGTGTACAAACATTCTCATTGATGTCTGCTACCACATCCAATACACTTGGCGAACAATCAATGCCATGCCCTGGTTCATCGGGTTGTCCACAAAACAGACTTACCGGAAAAACTTCATAATTAAATTTTTCAAAATGTCTATCAGCTATACGCGACAATTGGAAATTATCTCGGTAATATCGGGTATTTTCCCTATTGCGGCAGCTTTATTGAATTTCCGGCACCTTAATGGTGTGTTGAAAATAATTTCAGCGCTATTCGTTTTTTCGTTCATCATCGATGTTGGATTATGGATTGCATTAGAAAACGGTACCAAGAATGATATGTATGTAATTCATATTTACATCATAATAAGCTTAATCTTTTATGCAATCATATACCATAAATTATTCGAAAAAATAATCTTAAAAAATCTCACTATAATACTATCATGTATAGTTGCCATTATAATGTTTATTTATAACCGCAATCTACAGCAATACCCATCAGTATCCAACACGTCATTAAGTGTACTTCTAATAATCCTATCGCTCTTATATTTTTATCAATTACTTAACCCTCAAAAATTTATACACATAGAAAAACTGGGGCTTTTTTGGATAAACGCAGGCATATTATTTTATTCGGCAGTTAACATCTTTCTGTTCATGCTCCTGGATCGCATTCCGAGAGCTGAGCAGCATAATTATTACATGATCCACAGTGTTACGAATATTATAGCTAATATATTATATTCGATAGGTTTACTATGCAAACAACAAAAAACGTCATAAATTTAGGTTTGCATATATAATAACTATGTACAACAGCCCAATCTTACAAGTATCCGAAAACGGCCTTATCCCTGTTCTGATCATCGGGACGCTTGTGGTTGTTGTGCTGATCATTTTTTTATTCTTCTTCGTGATTGTGTACCAGCGGAGAATGCTTAAAAACCAGGCGGAGTTACGCTCACTTCACGATGCACGTCAAACAGATTTGATGAATGCCGTTTTTGAAACCCAGGAAAGTGAGCGCAGGCGCCTTGCCGAAGACCTGCACGATAGTGTCGGCCAGGTACTTTCGGCTATCAAACTTAACCTGCACCGGCTGGACAAAAACTGCGTGAACGAAGTAACCCAGCCCCTGCTGATGGATACCCGCAAACTGGCCGATGAATGTATCCAGGAGATCAGGAATATCATCCAAAATGTATTGCCCCCTATCCTTACCGACTATGGCTTACTGGTTGCCGTGGAAGCGCTGTGCACCAAGGTTGAAAATAACACCCACATTAAAGTTAAGTTTTCGAAAAACTTTGCGGATAAACGCTTCCCCAATGAAATTGAACTGGCCATGTACCGCATAGCACAGGAACTGTTTGGCAATGCTATCAAACACTCGGAAGCTACTGTCATCAACCTTAATATGGCTTTAGATTCCGGCTACCTGGTTATGGAGTTTAAGGATAACGGCAAGGGGTTTAATATGGATGATGTTAAACAGGGCTTCGGCCTTAAAAATTTACAAAGCCGCGTGCAACTTATTAATGGTGAAATAAATACATATAGCAAACCGCTTAGCGGGGCAATCACTATCATTAAATTAAAAGTAGCATAGTTAAAACCATTAGCCTATATTTATTGATTATTTGACTTTTGAAAGCAACCAATGGGCCCAATTAAATTAGGTATAGTAGACGACCATAAAATTTTCAGAAATGGTTTAAAAGCTACCCTTGAAGATTGCGGGGATTTTGAGCTGATACTCGAAGCTTCAAACGGGAAAGAGCTGATAGGCTTATTAACCGATAAAACCCCTGATGTTATATTAATGGATATTAAAATGCCCGAGATGGACGGTATCCAAACGGCCACCTATGTACATCAGCATTTTAAAGACATCAAGATCCTGGCGTTATCCATGTTTAATGAAGACAAATATATTGTGGATATGATGAAAGCCGGAGCATCAGGCTACCTGCTAAAAAATGCCGAGCCGGAAGAGATCATCGAAGCAGTATCAACCGTCCATAACAAGGGCTTCTATTTTAACGAGCACCTGTCTATAACCCTCATCAAACAACTGGTAGGTAATGACCAGGCAGATAGCCTGCCCAATAATAAAACCGACCTTAACGAACGCGAAATTGAAGTGCTTAAATTGGTTTGCCAGGAATGCTCTAACCAGGAAATAGCAGATAAAATTTTCCTGAGCGTACGCACTGTTGAAGGTTATCGCGCCCGTTTGTTTGAAAAAACCGGATCGAAAAACTTAGTAGGATTAGTTATTTACGCTATTAAACGCGGCATTATTAATGTAACGTGATGTTAGTCTCAAGTCTTTAGTTCTAAGTATTAAGTCAGAATCGGGAAAAGCAACCATAACTCAGGACTTTTGACTTACGACTTCAGGCTCCCAACTATGCTGACAACTTTTTATCGCCTGCCAGGTTGTGCATAAACCTTTTGCGGTAATTAAGCGGGCTTAGGTTCATTTTGGCCTTAAACATTTTGTAAAAATGGGAAACATCGCCAAAGCCACTTTCAAATGAAATTTCTGAAATAGGTTTATCTGTTTGTACCAGTTGCTGTATGGCATAATTAAGACGGTACTCAATTATGGTTTCCATAAATGTTTTGCGGGTAACTTTTTTAAAATATTTACAAAACGCGTTGGGTGTCATGTTGGCAATACTGGCTGCTTTATCTAACGATACATGTTTTCTGAAATTTTCAACCAGATAAGCAAATACAGGATTGATCCTTTCGCGCTCGGTATTGGAACGCTCGCCGATAATACGATTTTGATCAAGCAGTACATACTCTTCTGATGAAGCCATGCGGTGCAAAACTTCCAGTAAGCCTATCAGCATCCTGAAATTGCTTTTCTCCTCAACCAGGTTAAGTAACAACTTTTTAACTTCTGCACTGGTTTCACCATAAAACGATATCCCGCAACCGCTTTGTTGAAAAAGCTTTTTGATTAGCTGAAGCTCAAATTTGTTAAAAAATTCCTCGCCCAAAAAAGCATCATTAAACTGGATCACTACAGCACTTGCCTCGCGGAGCACTGTTTCGTTGGGTTCAAGTTTCCAGCAGTGTGGCAGGTTGGGCCCAAGCAAAACCAAATCGCCAGACGCAAAATCCTCCATATGGCTGCCAACATAGCGCTTGCCATTGCCATTGATAATACACGTCAGCTCATATTCTTCGTGAAAATGGTAAGGGGCATCAAATGCCAGCTTATCAAATTTCCGCACAAGAAATGATTGCGTATTTGTAGGCTGAAGAACTTCGTACGACGCTTTTATCATTGCATATTTTAACGTAAATAAAATTATAACTCAAATTACGGATAAAATCACCCATAAATGTACCATTCATTTCATTTTTTTTCAACTAAAGTTAACCTTACTTTGAAAAATAAACCTAAAAACTATGAATACACAGATCGCTCACTTACCGTCACTTGATAATTTTATAAAACTATCCAACCACAATATTAATGAATTTCGCGAAAAAGGCCATACCCTTGTGCACGAAGTGCTTACAAAAGATGAGATTGCTGCTTACCGACCTGTAATTGTTGGTGCTGCCGACAGGTACAATACCGAAAAGCGCAAACTGGAAGAGCGCGACACCTACGGCAAGGCCTTTTTGCAAATCATGAACCTTTGGCAGGTTGACGAGGATGTTAAAACCTTTGTAATGGCCAAACGGCTGGCCAAAATTGCGGCCGACCTGATGGGCGTTGAAAACGTACGTATTTATCATGACCAGGCACTGTTTAAAGAACCCGGCGGTGGCCCTACCCCATGGCACCAGGACCAATACTACTGGCCTATTGATACCAACAATACGGTAACCTTGTGGATGCCGCTGGTTGATATTAATGTAGACATGGGCATGCTAACCTTTGCATCCGGCTCATATGTTGACGGCGCAGTGTTCAACACCGAAATTTCTGACGAATCGGAATCAGCCTTCGATGAGTACGTTAAAGAAAAAGGATTTGAAATAACCCGAGCCAAAACTATGAAGGCCGGTGATGCAACCTGGCACCGTGGTTTTACCATCCACAATGCCCCTGGCAATAACTCAAAAAAAATGCGCGAAGTAATGACCATCATTTACATGGCCGACGGCGCCCGCATCACCCCCTACAAAAACGAATGGCAAAAAAATGATCACCATAAATGGCTGATGAGTAAACCAATCGGCGAATTGATAGATTCGGAATTGAACCCGAAAGTATTATGAACCGTTGATGCTTATTGATTACACTGATTACGTTGATTTTCCTGAACTTATTAAAGTATCAGCAAAATCAACGTAATCACTCCTAATCAGCGGTTATGCCGCTACCCAAACCGCATCGATAAACCATTTTTTGGTATCGAAAAATTGCCCTACCGGCTGAAAGCCTGTGTTTATCGCAATCTGATCGGTTTGCATCAGGGTGAATTTTTGGGAAATCTCCATGTAGATGTATTCATCTTTTTTGAAATCTACTTTTTCATTGCCTATGGTTACCTGCTGATCCTCCAAACTGATAAGGTAGCTTTTGCAGGCTCCGGTTTCGGGATCATATGTTGGATAATGTTCAAACTTGCTTACATCAAAATCGGCATGCAGTTCTCGGTTGATACGGCGTAAGAGGTTGAGGTTAAACTCGCGGGTAATGCCGTCTTTGTCATTATAAGCGGCAAGAATAACCCGCGGATCTTTTTTGAGGTCCATGCCAATCAGTACCATATCCCCTGCCGACAGGTTATTTCTTAGCTCACGACAAAACTCAATAGCTCCATCAAGCGGCATATTCCCAATGTTTGAGCCTAAAAAGAGCACTACTTTACGCCTTGGCGAAATAGCGGCGGCCTTCTTCAGCATCTCAAAATATTCGCCGTTAAGTCCGGTGATCTTTAAGCCGGGCAAAGTTACGGGCAGGGTTATATTGAGATATGATATTACGTTATCAGATATATCTATTGGCAGGTAAGTAAAATCGGCCTGTTTATCCAGGAGGTACTTAAGCAGATAAGAGGATTTTGTGGCATCACCGGCACCAAGTTCTATCAGGTCAAAAGCATCTCCATCCGCAATCAGCGCGTCACAGATCTCGGCAGTTTTTTCTGAAAAGATTTCCAGCTCACAGTTGGTAGGATAGTATTCAGGGCAGTTCATGAGCTCCTGGAATAACTTATCACCATTTGCATCATAAAAATATTTGGAGTTAAGATGCTTGGGCTCCGCTTGCAACCCGGCGATAACATCAGTATAAAACTGCATGTTTTCGGCGCTTATGGTACAATTAACGGCTGTTGATGTAAAGACTTGGTTCATAAGTGATGGTGGTGGTTTTTGTGTCAATTTACTTCGCAAGTCTTATGCCAGTAAATTGCCATCGTAAATTTGTCTGAAAAAAATTGCGATATGTTGCACGGCTATGACCTGGCGGCGTAACTTCTGACGCGCCGCGCAAAACTTTCTGGTTAACCATAAATTTACCATTGTATTCGCCTATTGCGCCTGGCGCTTTGGCAAAACCAGGATAAGGCAAGTATGAACTTTCTGTCCACTCCCAGCGGCGGCCCCAGTTAAATTTCGAGGCTGCTGCTTCCCACTCAAATTCGGTTGGCAATCTAAGGCCTTTCCACGAAGCGTATGCATAAGCTTCAAAATAGCTGATATGTGTAACAGGACCTTTTAAATGCAGAGGCTCTAAGCCGTGATAGGTATAATTATGCCATTCATTATCTATCAGGTGCCAATACAAAGGCGCTTCAACTTTATTGGTTTTTACCCAATCCCAGCCTTCGGCATGCCAATGACGAAAATCATGATAACCGCCGCTATTTATAAATTCCAGGTATTCGGCATTGGTAACCAGCTTAGGGCTTATCTGGTAAGCATTCAGGTATACTTTATGGCGGTTAAGCTCATTATCAAAGCAAAAGCCATCACCGGTAAAGCCTATTTCATAAATGCCCTCATTCATGCTGACAAAAGCATCATTTACCCCTTCATCAATATGTGGAGCAGCGTAGTTTTTATTATAAGCCGGGAACAGCGGATTATGACCCAATATGAATTTAATATCGGTCATTAACAGCTCCTGGTGCTGCTCTTCGTGGTTAAAGCCAAGGATAAGCAGTTCTTTAACATCGTTACTTACCCCACCACTCAAAAAGCCTTCCATGGCCTCATCAACATATTTACGATAGCTGTAAATTTCAACAACTGTAGGGCGGCTCAGGTTACCACGATCGGTGCGGATCACCCGCGTGCCAACAGTTTCGTAGTAGCTGTTAAAAACGTAGTTATAATCAGGATTATATTCCTGGTAGCCCATAAAATAGGGCTTGAGAATAAACGTTTCAAAAAACCAGGTAACATGACCAATGTGCCATTTAGGCGGGCTAACATCCACCACGGGCTGCACTACATAGTCTTCTGTTTGAAGATAAAAGCAAATTTTTTCCGTACGCTGGCGTACCTCTTTGTACCGGTCTATTAAATCCATTGATGTTACTTCCTATCCAAAAACTGTTTTAAGTTTGAAATTGTTTTAATACGCAATTGCCTGGCCTGCTGCTGCCTCATCATTAAAGCATAGGCATTGTTAAATCCTATTGGTTTAAGCCATTTTATCTGATACTTACTTTCAAACTGGCGTTGTACATAATTGTATGTGCTATCCCTGTTTACTGTTACTTCATTAACTGTTTTTGGCGATGCCTGTAAAATGGCCAGCAAACCTGTACCCGTGTATTCAGGGTAAAAATCTATCTGGTTATTGGTTAGCGCGTCAAAACAAATTTTAGTGCCCCCGAGGCCCGTTTTTGTTGATACCTCATGATCGGTATAGCCTTTTATCAGCATACTGTACATATTGGCCAGGATGTATTGTTCGCCAAATATCTTCGAGCCTATACGCACAATGCCATCACTCCCACCCTTCTCCGGTCGCCACAATTTATTGGCAACCAAAAAATCCTTTGCAACGCGCTCGGGGCTTTGGTGAAGATAGTCGGTACGGTAATTTAAAACCGTCATGACTGAATCATTTATTTTATCTGCAAGCAGGTTCAATGTCGGCTCAAGGTCAGGAAATTTTTTCAGAACATCATCGCGCACTATTGGCGCTGCATAATACGGCGGGAAAATATGCTTATCGTCATCCAGCACAACCAAATCATAGGCTTTTAACCTGCCATCGGTTGAGTAACCGCTGATCACATCCAGATGCTTTTCAAATGCAGCTTTATACATTACCGCATCGCTGATCACGATTGTATGGATCTTTAAGCCGTATTTGCTCCGGAGACCGAGATCGCCATCCTGACGCCCCATAAACTCGGGTGTAAAACCAGCTACAAGCTTCCCCTCTGATTTTGCGGGAACGATGTAAAACAAGCATAAAACTATCAGCAGTATTGGAAATACATAAATAACCCTCTTTAACTTTTTAAAGCTGATCTTTTGCACCATCGATAACAACAGATCGAAGATAACAGCCAGCAGCGCAGACGGAATTGCCCCCGCCAATATCATATTGGTATTATTAAGCGAAATACCGCCGAAAATAAACTCGCCCAGGCCACCGGCGGCTATGAGGGAAGCCAGCGTTGCAACGCCCACGTTAATCACCGTAGCCGTGCGAATCCCGGCAAATATCACCGGCATAGCCAGCGGCAATTCAACCTTAAATAATATTTGCCATTTACTCATCCCCATGGCTAAAGCCGCTTCCTTAACCGCCGGGTCAACTCCCAAAATGCCGGTGTATGTATTGCGAATAATGGGTAATAACGCATATAGCAACAGGGCAACAATGGCCGGTTTGGGGCCGATACCCAAAAGTGGAATCATAAAACCAAGTAAAGCTATGCTTGGAATAGTTTGCAATACACCGGCAATACCCAACACCAAGCCTGCCAGTCGCTTTCGCCTAACAATGAGTATACCCAGCGGTAAGCCCACCAATACCGCTATGCACAGCGAAATAAAAGTAAGGCCGATATGCTGCAGGGTTTGCTCCTGCAGCTTGCCCGACTGCTGCTGTATAAACTGCCATAAAGTTTGCTGCTGCTCATTCATGGGCCTGATGGTTTTTATATTGATAAAAGGCCGCCATTAAAGATTCAAAAGATACAGTCTTCGCTTCCTTATTCTCCAGATCTACCATGTTAAGGCGTTTAGGTTTCAAAAATGTAGCTCTTTCTAAAACTGCCCATAAATTATCTTTATTATTAACCAGGATCCCAGATCCAACTTCTTTTATTTCTTCGTCTGAAGGAAGTAAATGCCAAAGTGATCTAACAGTAATTGTTTTAAACTCCAGCAGCAGTCTTTGCTCTTTCAGAAAATCTTTTACAAAATCATTAACAGGATCAAAGAGCAACTGGGCCGGTGTGCCGGATTGGATAATTTTCCCCTTATCCATCAGGCAAATGCGGTCGCCCAGTTCAAAAGCTTCCTGCACATCATGCGTTACCATGATAATGGTTTTACGCTTCAACTCGTCAAGAGCTTTAAATTCGGCATGAATTTTTGAGCGGGTAACATTATCCAGCGCACCAAAAGGCTCATCCATCAATAATACCGGCGGATCGGACACCAATGCCCTCGCCAAACCAATGCGCTGCTGCTGGCCGCCGCTCAGTTCATTAGGATAAACGCTTAAATACGAGGCATCAAGATGGAGCTTTTCCATCAGCTCGGCTGTACGCTTTTCTGTTTTCTGTTTATCCCATTTTAGCAGGTTAGGAACAACTGCTATATTTTGAGCAACGGTATAGTGCGGAAACAAGCCGTTATTTTGCAGTACATAGCCAATTCCACGACGCAGAATCTCTGGCTTCTGATCCATGATATTTTTGTCGTCTATGTAAATACTGCCGCTTGCTGGCTCAATAAGCCGGTTAATCATTTTTAGCGTGGTGGTTTTACCGCAGCCACTGGTACCTAACAGAATAAGGTTTTCCTGACTCTCCACCTCAAATGATACCCCATCAACTGCTTTAACCCCGCCAAAATGTTTGCTTACATTGTCAACCTTGATCATGCGCGGCGGTTTTAATCCCCAAGGGTCATGAAAAGGTTATTAAGCGATTCGGAATATAGCGGATGGGCAAAAACACAATAACGGATCCTGTCGTATGTAATGCCACCCTCCATGGCCATTTGCAGCACGGTCATGATCTCACCGCCTTCGGGGCCAAGCACGGTTGCCCCTAAGATCACCTTTGTATCCGGATCAACAATAGCTTTCATAAAGCCCCTGGTATCGCCGGTTTCAATAGCCCGGGCCACATGTGCCATAGGCAGTTTAGCAACTTTA
This sequence comes from Mucilaginibacter gossypiicola, assembly GCF_900110105.1. Taxonomy (GTDB): domain Bacteria; phylum Bacteroidota; class Bacteroidia; order Sphingobacteriales; family Sphingobacteriaceae; genus Mucilaginibacter; species Mucilaginibacter gossypiicola. Next base: position 225,915 of record NZ_FOCL01000009.1, read on the forward strand.
TATTTGATCCCCTGTTTTTTTGCCTGCGTTTCATCAATGCCAATGCGGCCCAGCTGCGGGTCGGTGAACATACAATATGGAACCGGGCGGTCTTTTATTGTATAATCCGTACCTTCAAAAAGGTTACGGTAAACAATAGTATAATCGTTATAGGAAATATGTGTAAAGGCCGGGCCGCCTTTTGCATCGCCAAGGGCATAAACACCGGCAGCAGTGGTTTCCAGTTTATCATTAACCTTGATATTGCCATGCTCGTCGGCCTCGATGCCTGCTGCAGGTAGGTTCAGTGCCTCTGTTTGCGGTTTACGGCCCACAGCCACCAATACGTGGGTGCACTTTATCTTATGCTCCTCTCCTTTTTGGGATACAGTTACGGTTATTTTGCCGCCCGATTTTTGTTTAAACTTAATAGCATGGGCATCGTTCAATACTTTAATTGATTCCAATTCAAGAATCTTTTGCATCTCCTCAGAAATATCCGGATCCTCATGCGATACTATCCGCTCTGATTTTTCCAGAATCGTAACCTTACTGCCAAAGCGACGGAACATCTGCCCAAACTCCAGGCCGATGTAATTGCCGCCAAGCACAAGCAGGTGTTCCGGCACCTTATCGAGGTCAAGGATTGTGGTTGAGTTGAGATATTGGATCTCATTCAATCCTTCAATCTCGGGGATCAAAGGCAATGCACCAGGGTTTAAAAAGATAAGGTCGGCCGTAATCGTTTGCTTTTTGCCGCTGTTGAGCCTAACCTCCACCGTTTTCTCACCGGCAAAAACAGCCTCACCAAATATCACATCCAGATTTTGCGTTTTCTCGGCGGCTTTTAATCCACCATTACGTGAACGCAGTACAATTTCGTCCTTCCGCTTTTTGATGGCAGCCAGATCAACCGAAAACTTTTTTACAGGTACGCCCAACTCATGGCTTTTAGTGGCCATATAAGCCGCCTTTGCCGAAGCAACCATGGTTTTGGTGGGCGTACAGCCATCGTTAACGCAGGTGCCGCCGTAAAATCGCTTCTCAATTAAAACAGTCTTTTTTCCGGCTTTAGCTAACCGTTTAGCTAAGGGGCCGCCGGCCTGACCGGCACCTATAACAATGGCATCGTAAGTTTTCATAGTTTTCTTATTCGGTAATTTTTACACCTTTCCAAAACGCCACATAGTTGGTAATGTTTTTTGCAGCCTCCTTAGGTTCGGGATAATACCAGGCAGCATCCTGGTTTTCTTTTCCATCAACTTCGAGCGAATAATATGATGCCAACCCTTTCCAGGGGCAGGTGGTATGTACATCAGAGGCTTTAAGATACTCGCCCTTAACACTTTCTTTAGGGAAATAATGATTATTTTCAACAACAATAGTGTCATTGCTTTCGGCAATGACCTGGTTATTCCAGATAGCTTTCATAAAAAGATGATTGATTTATGGAATAAAGATAGCCTTAACCCAACAAAGTTTGCAACCCTAATCTTGATTTTTTATTTTATCCAATTGATATACAATGTCTTTCATAAAAACTTCAGCTTTTTTTTACTATTTATTTTAATTTTATCATTTAAACTCTATCTTTGCAATCCCAAATCAAGGGAAATAAAATAAAGAAGGCCCGTTCGTCTAGGGGTTAGGACAGGAGATTTTCATTCTTCAAACAGGGGTTCGATTCCCCTACGGGCTACCAGGACACGAAACCTCAAATCGAAAGATCTGGGGTTTTTTAATATCTTAACCGTTGCTGACATTAACAAGCGTCCGGTTAAGCAACCATACGATCCCAGCCATGGGAAACAAAATAAAAATGGCCCGTTCGTCTAGGGGTTAGGACAGGAGATTTTCATTCTTCAAACAGGGGTTCGATTCCCCTACGGGCTACAGAATTTAAAGCCGCTTTGCTAATACAGAGCGGCTTTTTTATTTTTGGAACCGTTACCTTATTTCAGTAATCCACATGGAGAAGTTTCTTAAAACACCTGATCAAATATCGGCGTTGATGCAGCATTGGTTCCTTTCTTACCATGGTAAGGATAGAAATTTCTTTTCAGGGTCCGAAGTTTTCACTTTTTTTGATCTTATACCTGAAGGTCTTCAACGGGCACTTCTTCAGCGAGCAAGTTTAGATGAACATGAAAAGCCCGTATTCTTACTCAATTGCGGCAATGCCGGATTTGTATTGAATACCACTCATAGATTCATAAGGATCGGCGAATCTGATTTTGATTCTATTTTTTATACAGATTTTATATGGCATAGTGGTTACAAATCAATAAGGATAGAAGGGACGTCAACAGGAATTAAATCAGAAGGATATTTTGCCGAGTTTGGATTAGAAACCCAAACTCGTGAAATTGTATATTGGCTAATCCCATCCGGAAGGGCCGGGTTTGCTTTTTGGAATGTTACAAAAAAGTGTGAGCTTATAGGGCGAAAGTACCTTTAACAGGTTCACTGAAAGCATCGGGCTTTCCTACTTACTACATTTCTTCCATTTCGGGTAATGAATGTTATCGCCTTGCCAAAAGTCTTATTTTCTAAGCTATTTCCGCCGAAATAATCTATTGAAAAACCCTTTCTTATTATTGGAAAACTTCTCGCCATTTTCATCCTGCTTTGAGCCTGTTTGCTGTGAATTATTTTCCGTCGGGTGAAATTGAAATGGCCTTTCGTTGAACGCTTTATACCTGTAACTTTGTTGAGAGACTTCAAAGCCAAACTCAAGAGGCAATGTTCCAATCTTTTTTTGAAATGAGCCATCAAACAAATCAAATTGCACCTGATATTCAAGTCCCAATAAATTTTCTGAGATCGCGTTTTCCATATCAGCCAAATTTTCTGCAGAATCATCAAATATGGTACCTAAAACCTTCAGCCATTGATCATCAATTTTCATAAAGTAGAATTCAAAGAAATTCATTTTTTCTACTACCAGTTCATTTTTCGTAACTGCAATGTGATACGATGGATTTTTACCAAACTCCATATCAAAAGACATCCAAATTGCCGGTAATGTAAAGTTGACAATATCACCTACTATACCTCCTTTTACTCCGGCCTTGCGGGAATAAAAATTTCTGGTGAATGGATGAAAATGCCAGCCCGAATAATCTGCCGATATCTTTTTTAAAATATCCATGTGCGCAGAGTGACCACCGTCATTCTCGTATATTTTCTGCCCGTTTTTAACAACAAATCCATTTGATGAACATTTACCGCCAAAACAGTCTACATGGATAAATGCGATTTCAGCATCGGTAAAACTTTTTGAAAGTTCAATACTGTAATCTCTTAGTTGATTTTCAACTTTATAAATCTTATCTGCTTCGTTATTGAACTGCTCTTGTTTAAATTGAGTAAATGGAACTTCTCTCAGATTATCATTCGTTTGGCAGACAACGCCATGGAATGGAGTGAAAAATTCATGCACATATTGATATCTTAAGTTCTTTGTAAGGGCCTCTATTAAGGCGTCACGATTATTTTCAACTTTAGCAATCAGGTTATAGGTGATATAGCTCATAAAATAATTTCTTTGGGAAAGATTTAGCGCGATTAAGTTACACCTTTTGGCTGTTTAATTATCAAACACCTCGGTAAATATCTCTCCTGCATTATCGCAGATGTCCCGCGCGCGCACAAACAGATAACATAATGAACTCCTTCTACTTAAGCGCTAACTTCAAGCTTATATCCTTTTCCGCGTACAACAACAATCTGGCTATGAGGATCCAATTCCAGCTTTTTTCTGAGTTTTGATATAAACATATCCAGGCTGCGCCCTACAATAACGCCTTGATCTTCCCAAATCTCTTTCTGCAGCCGGTTTCGCTCTATAATTTGGTTGGGAGATAATGCAAAAATAAGCAGCAGGCGCGTTTCGGTACCGGTAAGATCTATAGTCTCCTTATTGATTATCAGCTGCCGCTGCTGCGGATCGAACGAAACCGAGCCAAAAGTGAATATCCCCGTAGACTGCCCTTTATCTGAAGCCCTCTGCGGTTTAACAGATCTCAAAAAGACAAATCCAACAAAGGCCAAAAATGGCAGGCCGCCTAAAAAATATCCGCTCTTTGCAGTAATGATATCCTTGGGTTCAAATTTAATATCAATACTGTAACACGCTGCAGGCTGTATCCTCCCCTTACATGGCACAATATCATTGTTTTTATTTTGAGATATAGCAAAGCCATAAACTATGCTTGCGCCGCCACAGTTCAAAACGCTAACAACATAATCGCTGGCGAGCGGGTCTTGAGCTAACAGCCGCCGGGTGGTGTTCACGAGGTAATCCGGCCGGAAAGTAAGATTCTTTTCAAACCTGATCCGGTATTCATTTTCTGCTATCTTTTCTACCGGGAGCACCCTCGATGTGCTATCGCCCGATTGCAGAAGCAGCTCATGGCCGATCTTGCGGAGCAAAACCTCCCTCCTGGCCATATTAAAATTGTTACTGCCGGCCATACTAAACGCGGCGCAGGTTGCACCGCCAAACAAAAGTAATATCAATCCGCAAAGGTATTTACGTTTCCCGGAGAGGAGGTTTCGGCTGTTCCACATACTATTGAGGTTTTATTTACAAAGTTTACATTTCTATTTACAATCCACATTCCTCAGACCGAAAAACATCAAAGTAGTTTTGGTGAATCAACATTGATATGATCTGAAAAAATTAAGGACACATTTATCACCTGTATTATGAACATAAAAGTAATGAAAAGAGAGATGAAGAACTACACATACGTTTACACCTTGTTCCTGGTGTTTGTTTTTAACACCTTTTGCGACGGACAAAGTAAAACAGACCTACCGAAAGACAATGCCAAGCCCGAAACCAAAGAAGTATCCATTTCTCACGGCCCCAACCGCATCACCCGAAATATCATACAAGATAGAAAAGGCAATATTTGGATTGCTGCATTTGATGGCATTTTCCGGTACGATGGAAAATCTCTTACCAATGTTACCGATAATGTAAGTTCGGCCCGCTTTTTTTCGCTGTTGGAGGATAGCAAGGGAAACCTTTGGTTCGGCTCTATTGGCTCAGGTGTTTATTTTTATGATGGCAAATCTTTTAAAAACTTTACAACCAGGGATGGGCTTGCTAACGATGCTGTTACCAATATTTATGAAGACAAAACCAGTACTATCTGGTTCGGCACCGCAAGTGGCGCAAGCCGTTACAACGGAAAATCTTTTCAAAATTTTAAAATAAAAGAAGTGCCGCTCCCAACTGATGCTGATTCTGTGCATGTGTCGGTTTACCAGCATACGCTCTCAGAAAATCATTGGACGCATAATGATATCAATATGATTATTGAAGACAAAAACGGGAAATTCTGGTTCGCTACCAGGGGCTATGCCCGCATTTATGACGGAAAAACATTTACTACTTTAACTCATGATGGCAAACCTTTTACAAATGTCCGTTCCATAATCGAAGATAAGAAGGGAAATATCTGGCTTGGAGGCAATGATGGCCTTTGGCGCTACGATGGCCGCACGTTTACCAATTTCACACAAAGTTTTGTTGGTTATGTATACGAAGACAGAGAAGGCAATATTTGGACCAGCTCGCAAGAAAACTCCCAGGCTGTTTTTAAACAGGGTAATGTCTTTACAAATATAACAGGAAGCCCCAAAAGTACCTGGGCACTTTCCCGTTATGACGGAAAGTCGTTGTCTGATAAACAGCCAACTGCAACCCAAATAAAGTCAAATTTAGGAATGGTTTTCGGAATTTTAGAAGCAAAAGATGGGAGTATCTGGTTTGGTGCCAATGATGGGGTATATCGTTATGATGGCAATACCATTGCCGATTTTAAAAGTAAAGAGGGGCAGAAATAATGTACGGGGCGATATGTAAGGTTTAAGCAACCGGCTTCGAATGCCCCCATGCACAAAAAGGCCGATTAACGAAAGTTGTAATCGGCCTTTTGCTGGATTCTGAAATACGCGGCACGCGTGCATTTTAAATGAGATTTTTCTTCCGTTAAAGTACCCGTTATGATTGAGGATCAAACTCCACAATCCATTCAATACCATATTTATCCCTAAACATACCGGCGTATGTACCCCAGGGGCTGTCGCCAATTGGCCCCTCAACTTCGCCACCTGCCGACAAGCCGTTAAATATTTTGTCGGCTTCTTCACGGCTTTCGGTGCTGGTATATATTTTAGATCTGTTTTCGTTTTCATTTACCCGTCCTGCAAATTCGGGAACATCGTTAGCTATCAGCACATTGTTTTTGCCGAGGGGTAAACCAATGTACATTATTTTGTTTTCTTCACTTTCTGCCACCTGAAATTCAGGGCCTGCCAGGTCCTTGAAGCGAATGATTTTGGTAAACTCTCCGCCAAAAACTGATTTGTAAAAATTGAATGCTTCCTGGGCATTGCCATTGAAGTTGATCCAGGGATTAATTGCTCTCATAATTTTAGTTTTAAATTGTTATGCTTTTTTGTTTATCTCTTCGGTTATTAATAATCGTTTACTCTCGTTATGATTTTTGCGATAAGCTTGCAAACAGAGCGTCCAGGTTTTTCAGCATCAGCATCATTCCTTTAGTGAAACCATCGGTTAAGCGTTCCATTCGTTCAAGCGATTCATTATAAATGGAAATATTCACTGTTGTTATGCCATCTTGTTCGCCGAAATTGTAATCCCATTCGGAGCCAGGCAATTCGGGATTTTCATCTTTATCGGCAAAAGAGTTATATAGTTTAAAATTGGTTTTGGGCGTAATAGACGTATATTTCTGCAGCAGCCAACGTTCTTGTCCGTCGGGGCTTATCATGGCGTAAAACCTTCGTCCCCCAACTTCAAAATTCATGTATTTGGTTTTTGAACGCATTGGTGCGGGTGCAGCCCATTGGTCCAGGATTTCCTGTTTGGTAAATGCATCCCATACCAGGTCAAGTCCGGCATCAAATTCACGGGTTATAAATACTGTTTGCGCTGCTTTATCAACGGTAAAATCAAATAGCAAATCGTTGTTCATATTTTCTGTTTTTTAATTGTTGATAATACTTTGTCGAGCTGATTAAATTGAGTTTCCCAGCTTTGCCTGAATTGGGCTAACCAGTTGTCAAGCTCCTGCATCTTTTTTGCGTTAAAGTGATAATAAATTTCCCTGCCGGAGTGTTCGGGCCTGATCAATTCACATTCGTGCAATACCTTAATGTGCTTCGATACCGCCTGGCGGCTCATATCAAACTTTTCGGCCATTGCATTCGGCGTCAAGGCCTTAATAGCAATTAAAGTTAAAATAGCTCTGCGTGTCGGATCGGCTATGGCTTGAAATATATCTTGTTTCATTTTAAAATGCGCAACTCAAAAGTTGCGTAAATATATATGCAACTTTTGAGTTGCGCAAATTTATTTGAGATTATTTTTGAGAGAGGGTGATTGCCGAGGTTTTAGGATTAGCATATGAGTTAGACATAAAGTTTTCATACTTCAAGCATGGGATTAACACCAGCACGCGTGTGTCAGCCATGAGATTGAACTCCTACCTGTATTTCAAAAAACCTTTTCAATATGTGTTAGCCTGCCATTTGAATTTAGCCCTTCAATCACAAGTTTAAAGCTGTTGGCCAGATCGTTATTATAGAATTGTATCAGATACTCTTTAATTTTCTTGTCGAATATTATATTGGGATTCCAATATAAAGTTTTCCGATAATCCGGGATTGAGAGGTTTACTCCCGTTGCATACCGGGGCGAATAGAATTTCATTACCGGCGAATAACCCCGAAGTGTGGCATATTTGCTTTCCTGGGTATTGAAATCATATCCCTTTCCTTTTTTAGTATAAACAGCAATAACTCCTCCGTATGCACCGAAAATCCCTCCCATTGAGGGGTCATATATCTTAACATAATCAAACTCGGACATTCCAATGTTACGGATATCATATGCCGAACTTTTTCGATTGTTAAGAAAAAAGGTAACAGGGTCCCTCCTCCATATCGCGGTAGGATTAAGTGATGTAGCATTTGATATTTCTAAACCCGGAATTTTCCCTAACAGGTATTGAAAAAGTGAAACAAAATTTTCGGCCTTTTTATCGTTCCCAATATTAAAGTTTTTGGAAATCCCCCCACTGAAGATACCTGATGTATACGCTTCATCAACTTTTTGGTTTTCAGTAAGAGCTTTTGCCTCTATCCTTACTTCTTTCAGTGTTTTAATATTCCTGTTTAAAATATACTCAACTGGTAAACCGGATGAATTTTTACTGCTACCAGCCAGCACGGGAAATTCCTCTTTTAAGTTAAAATTTGATACTGGAATACTGTCAATCAGCCCATTGCTAATAGGGGTTTTATACAAACTTTCCTGTATAGTTTTATCGGTGGTTCTGAAATACAACTTCGCATCGCCATAAAATATCAGGCCATCTTTAAAAAAAGCCCCATACTTATCAGTCTTAAGAGGTACCAAAACAGAGCTCGAATCAGCTGCCTGGATAATAACACTGATGTCGGTATCTGGTAGTCCTTTGGATAATTTTGCCCCTACATTTTTCTCCCCCGCTATCGTCAAATAATTGTGATCAACAAGCGAACCGACCGTTTGCCTCCAGGTTGTATCGGTCCATTGATATTTTCGCCAGCCGTGAGTTAGCATTACCAAATCCAGGGCTCCCGACACACTATCAATTTTGCTTGAAAAATAATAGTAAGGGTTAACGATCTTACCTCTAAGCTCTCCGGTTAAAAGCAGGTTTGAAATGATATTGTCATCCCAGTTAGCACGATTTGCCCAATTATAATCAGATATAGAAACTGAAATATTCGACCTAAGCGTATCTTTAACAGATAACCGAATTTGATTAAGTCCGCGCTTTCGCTTATCTACTGTTGTAAATTTTGTATCTACCTCAAATTCATAGTTTAAATTGTTCACGAAAGTTAAACGCCCGGCTATAGGAACGCTGTCCGCATTCAGCAATTTAATTTCCATTATACCCGTTGGCAAATCCTTCAACGGAATAACACCATTTGCTGCTTCATTTTGCGAGAGGTTAATTTTTGCTCTGTAAATTTGGTATCCTTCAATCGTAGCAACAAGGGTGAGATTTTTATCATTTTCATCCACAAGTTTTGTTCGGTATATGAAAAACTTTTTCCCATCCTTAACATCATTAACGTGTATGGCCACACCCAGATGCTTTCTTTGCGGAAGCGCCGTATAATGGTTTAAACCATCAGCCGTTTTCCATTCGGCAATGTATTCTTTGCCGGCTTCCGGAATCATTGTCATGCTTCCCATACCGTCATGTTGCGTTTTAAAGTCAGCAAGCACCTTACCATCACATTTTACAACACCCCTAACAGCTACAGGCATATCACTATTATCAGTGAAACTAAAGGCAACCAGGGAAGGAAGCCCATCAATCCAATCGCCTCCTTCGGGCAAAAAACGAGGTAATACAGCAGTGGAATCCTGGCTTGTTCTTGATACATTAACTTGCGATACCGTAATCCTTTTAATGTAACCATTACCATTGGTTTCTTTCAAAAAATTCAAAGTATATGCACGGCAATATACATCTTGCAAGCCCTTTGTGTCGGGTAAAATAACACTACCCGAAGCAGTAGATTCATAAATCGGTGCTGTAACCCGTTTTTCCAGATGGCCATTCGGAGTATAAATTTCAAAATAAAAATTCCTGGGTACCTCCTTGATATTTCCTGCCTGAATCAAATAAGCTTTGAACCATACAGTATCGCCGGGTACATAATTGTCACTGTCAAAATGAATGTATATTTTACTGAATTTCTGCCGCTCTTGATAACCCTGCGTTTTCAAACTATCATCTTGTGCAAAACATGGGCAGCATAAAAAATTGATCATTATGATAAATCCGAACATGCCACACAATGCATGTTTTTGATTTTTTTTAAATATTCCGTACTTAGATAAGGTCATCGGCTATAGGTTTTATTAGTTATCTAATATATTGATTTACAACCATTACTAAATCCTCTATTTTATTACTACTTTTAAATCAACTGATTATCATTCCAACAACTATGAGAAGACCGCTACTCCTATTTCCCTGCCTTTTTGCAATTATTTGCGTTGCCTCATGTCGTAAAAGTGATAGTATTACTTCTTCAAAACCGGGTGTCGATTCGATGAAAAAGCCGGTTGTTATCACTCCGCCGCCAATAACATTGGTTGGCCGGTGGGATGTAAGCGCAGAAAAATTCGTGAAATACCGGGATGGCGCAGAAATATCGAATACCACCGGCGCTGCCGCTCCTTATAATTTAGCTTACGTGATTTTTAATAACGACAGCACTTATACCTGTTTGGCGATGGACTGGTACCCGGCACTATCAACATATGGAGTGGTGAAAGACGAAGTTGCCGGAACTTACCGGCTTACCGACAGCAGCTTATTTGTATCATCCTACCTGGCCGGGTTAAATACAATCAGCTATGGCGGCCCACCAAGTTCACCGCCAGCTTTGACACCCGTTTCGGATAAAATGGTGCTTAGGCAGTTTACAGATTCTACCCTCACCGTCCATCACGAGTACGTATTTAATGCAACCGACCCTTCGGCCGGGCCGGTTGGTAATTATAAATATATCTGGGATTTATATTATAGGAAACATGGTCGTTAACCGCTTGTTGTGAATCGCAAGCATATGATTAAGCCAGGCATTGATACGGCGGTGTCGGTGCATGATTGGCTTAAATGGCATCATAATCGCGATATCTTGTCGCGATACACCCCTCAAGTGGTCGCTTTTGCACAGCGCAAAATCCTCATATACCACCGACATTTGTATTGTCAATCAAATCACAATAATTAAATAGCATTTTATGGAAACAGCATTTAAGGGGCCTAATGCCCTCCAACCGGCGTTAATAATTGCAATGCTTTTTTTAACAGTATTTCAATCAAAGGGGCAACAGCTTAAACCTGCCGCCAGTGGTTACGCCCCCGTTAATGGCATAAAAGTTTATTACGAGGTATATGGTGAGGGTAAGCCTATCGTTTTACTGCACGGTGCTTTCTATACCATTGAGATGAACTGGGCACAACTAATACCCGAACTATCAAAAACAAGAAAAGTAATTGCCCTTGAAATGCAGGGACATGGGCACTCGCCATATTCAGACCGAAAATTAGATATTGCTACCCTGGCAAGTGATGTAGATGGGGTAATGGATTTTTTAAAAATTGACAGTGCCGATGTTGCCGGATACAGTATGGGCGGTTCCATAGCTTATCAATTAGCCGTAAAAAGCCCTAAACGGGTAAAAAAATTAGTGATCATTTCTTCTACCTATAAAAGCAGCGGCTGGCTGCCTGTTGTAAACAGCGGGTTTAAAGGATTTAAGCCTGAGTTTTTTAACAATACTCCTCTACATACGGGATATGATGCAGTAGCGCCCGATAAAACAAAATGGATAAAGTTTGTGGAACAGATGATTGCTTTTGCCGGCGTACCCTTTGACGTTGGTGATGCCAATATTGCCAGGATTACTTCACCGGTATTGCTTATCTCGGGCGATAATGACGGCCTGGACAAAGTGGAGCTGGCAAAAACATACCAACTACTGGGAGGTGGCGTAGCTGCAGATCTGGCCCCCATGCCAAAATCGCATTTAGCCATTGTACCGGCGCAGAGCCACGTTGGCCTAATGCAGCAAACAAAAACCATATTGGATCTGCTGAATGGCTTTTTACAATAGCAAACCGCGAGTTTTTCAAATAAGGAGTTTGAGATTTTTCGGGGATTCCATTTTCAAGCAAAGAACATAAATAACAGAGCTATCTATAAACCAATTATAAACAAATGAGAAAAATCAGAATTTTTGAACATATTTCGCTGGATGGCGTGATAGAACATGATGGAGATTACACCTATGGTGCATGGACAACACCGTATCGGAGCCCTGCAGGAGCGGCGGCGCTTTTAGAAGCATACGGATCAAATTTTGACCTGCTGCTTGCCCGTAATACTTACGATATATTTAGTGGTTTTTGGCCTACTGCCGGAGATTTTCCAATGGCGAATGCTATCAATGCCGCAACAAAATACATAGTAACTAACAAACCCGGCAGCTTAGAATGGGGGCCGGTAAAAGGCTTAAGCGGGGATATTGCAGCGGCAATTCGCGATCTCAAATCAACCGATGGCCCCGACCTGATCGTGGTGGGAAGTTCTACCCTGACATCCCTCCTGCTTGACCAGGGGCTGGCCGACGAGGTTGTACTCATCACCTACCCTGTTTTACTGGGTCGGGGCAAACGCTTATTGGCCGACAGCATCGGCGCCCGGGAACTTGCTTTTGTTGATACCAAAAGCACACCTACAGGTTTGCTTATCAATACTTACCGGCACGTTGGTCCGCTCAAATCCTGATACTTCACTTCTAAAAACTTGTTCGGGAGGTTTTCCTTACGGCATGATGCTGCTTTGCGAAAGTAAAGCAGCTTTTGTATTTTACACCAATCAGAATGCCATGCCTATGTAAGGAACAGGCATTCGATAAATATCTTCTTGTATTTCCGGTGATTTTCAGCCATCTCCTAATTTAAATTCCTCTCTTTTAACAGGCCTTCCAAGGCTTTATTTCTGGCTTTATTTTTAGCAGCTATTGGTATATAGATAATGGGAAGAAAAGTTAATAAACCAAACCCATTTCTTACGGTACTATAAACAGCAACCCCAATCAAAAAACCAAAGATCGCAGCATCGAAAATCTTGCTGGATTTGATCTTTTTTGCTTCCTGTAATAATTCTTCGTTTGATAATTCTGTTAATTCTTTTTGCTTCATTTTGTGTGATAATTTTTGATAGTTAAGCTGCAGGCTATTTTGCAAAGAAAAAAGTTTTTGTTCTACTGGTTTTAGAAACCGCGATATTAAATTCAAAAACCTCAACCTTTCCCCAAAAGGATTTTGAAGACTCCGTTAAGCGCAATAAGATCATATATTTTTCTTGCTGCTACCCATGTTTACAAACCTATTATTGCTGTCAATCTCATACATAAATCGCGTTTAAGGCTTATTTTTGAAAAAAATTATTGCCCGATGAAAACTTTAGCCGAATTTAAAGCGTCATTAAATTCAGAACAGCCTGTTAGCGGGCTCACCGCCCAGTTAAAAAGCCTTTGGTATGATGGCAAAGGCAATTGGCATCAAGCCCATGCACAGGTTGATCACCTGGATGATCGGGCATCGGCCTGGGTACATGCCTACCTGCACCGTAAAGAAGGTGACATCTGGAATGCCGATTACTGGTACAGCAAAGCAAGGCAAACCCGGCCGGATATCTCTTTGGATGAGGAATGGGAACAATTGGTAGTTGAGTTTTTATAGGGATGATTATGTTACCTCAGGGGTCTAAACATCTACCAGGATATGCAGAACAGCAAATCAGCATGACGTATACATCAGGGTCCTCTACGAGTTTAAGTTAACCCACAAAATTGCTCGTCGCTTAACGGTAAGACGTCGTGTTTTGCCCCTCTGGGGCAAAGGGCATTTCTATAATTTTTAGGCTACAAACCTTTTGCACCTCTGGTGCATCTGTCCTTAAGAACCTCTCTATTAATATCTATTTATTAACCAATAAAAATCCCCCAGAGGGGGAATAGGTTTGTAGAAATAACGTCCCTCCCCTTACCCGAACCCCAGAGGGGTTCAACTCGCGCTGATTAATCAATCGGCAATAATCATTTTGAGGGTTAACTTAAACTCACAGAGGACCCTGAGGGGAACATTGTTGCGTTTCCTGCTGCTTTACTCGCTCCTCAAACTTTTTACAGGGTTAGCCAATGCCGCTGTTACAGCCTTGTAGCCTACGCTTATCCAGGCAATGGCCACCGATGCTGCTATTGCCACAATAAATATATCGGGCCCAATGCTGATCCTGTAAGTATATTCCTGCAGCCATTTATGCATAAAATAATAACCAATAGGGGCTGATATGGCAAATGCAATGATAATAAGCACCGTAAATTCTTTTGAAAACAAATACACTATATGCCCAACAGAAGCACCTAAGGTTTTACGTATGCCCACTTCTTTTGTCCGTTGTAGTGCCATAAATGATACAAGGCCATACAAGCCAAGGCACGAAATAAATATGGCTATACCGGCGAATATTTTATAGAGTGTAGCCAATTCATCTTCGTTCCTGTAGAAATCGGCTACCGTTTTATCAAGGAATTGATATTCATACACTCCCTCCGGGAACGTTTTGTTCCATAAAGCTTCAACATTCTCAAGGGTTTGCCTTACATTTTGAGGCTGGATCTTGATATTCAACTTCGAATATTGTGACTTCCATGCTCCCATCAACACCGGCGGGATAGCACCACGCAATGAGCTAACATTATAATCCTTTACTACACCGGTAATCCGGGCCTTCAAACTGTTGTTATTCCATAACATGATATTTTTGCCTATGGCTTCCTTGGGGTTGGTAATACCAAGTTTATGGATCAAGGTTTCATTAACAACATAACCGGCTATTGTATCAGTTTTTTTGTACGGGCCACCGGCTACAAACTGGATGCCATACAACCTAAAATAGTCTGCATCGGCCCATTTCAGGCAGGCGCCAAAATCAACCTGTTTGGCCGAATTGTTAAATTTAAAATCGCTGAACCATCCGCTGTTATCAGATGGAGCGTATAAACTGGCACTTACATCCTTAATTCCCGGCTGCTGCAAAAGCTGATCTTTTAAAGCACTTACCCTCGCCCGGCTGATGCTGTCGCCCGGAAAAGGAATGGTAATTACAGCATCTTTATTAAACCCAAGCGATTTATTTTTAAAATAATTCATCTGGTAAATTAATACAAGGGTACCTATCACCAGAAATTGCGCTATACAGAATTGTGCTGCCACCAGCACCCGTCGTAAGGAAATTCCGCTCGCGCGTCCGGCGTCGATCTTGTTTCTCAACGCTTCCATCGGGTTAAATCCGGATAATACCAGTGCAGGGTAGAACCCGGCCAGAAAAGTAACCCCAACAACCACTCCTGCCAAAAACAAAACCACCGTTGGGTTTGCCAGGAAACCTCCGCTTATCTGCACCTCAAGCAGGCTATTCAACATTGGCAAAGCGATGAGTGCAATTATTGAAGCCAGTACAACAGCAAATAAAGTAATGATCAACGTTTCGGTGATGAACTGCAGCACCAGCTGGTACCGGTTACTCCCTAACACTTTGCGTATCCCCACCTCTTTTGAACGGTTTACGGCCTGGGCAGTAGCGAGGTTGATAAAGTTAACGCAGGCAATGATCAGCAGGAATAAGCCAATTAAACTGATAACATTAATCAACTGCTTACTGAACGGATGCTTTATGTACAAGCCAACCTCGGTGTTATAATGCATATCTTTCAGGGCTTGTAATTGAAAGATCTCATTTTTATTGTAAGGCGCAGGGATGCGTTTTTTTGCAAGCGACGCAAGCCCGGTATTAAGCTGTTTTTCGTCCATGCCGGGAGGCAAAACAATATAACAGTTCCTGTCGCCGAAGGTACTTATCCAATCCTGGGCATTGCCGCTAAGGTCCCCGTCTTTTTCAATAAGCGTAACCCAGGAGACAGCCAGTTTCATCGGAAAATCAGTATTGACCGGGGTATCCTCAAATATACCGGTCACTTTAAGATCGCGCCTGTTTTCGTAACGCACTGTTTTCCCCATGGCAGTATGCCAATCACCAAAAAATTTATCGGCTTCGTCACGGGATAATGCAATAGTTTTAGGCTCCGATAAAGCAGTATTTTTATCGCCGGCCAGCCATTTGATATTAAAAATCTGAAAAAAGCCGGGATCTGCATAATAAGCCAGATCTTCCTTAAACTTCTTCACCGTACCGCCATCATTACCTGTATGTACAGCATAGTGCGAGCCATCGTTCAGCATAACGTTAGCTACTTGCTTTATTTGCGGAAAGTCAAGTTTTAATCCCTCTGCCAGCGGCAACGGAGTTCCTGAGCCGGCATGCGTACCATCGGGACCACTATTTACCGTTACGATACGATAGATGCGGTCTTTATTGGCATGAAAGCTATCGAAACTTGTTTCAAACTGAATAACCAGAAATATGAGCAGACAGGCAGCTATGCCAATTGCCAAACCGGCGATATTGATAGTTGCATAGCTCCTGTTGCGCATGAGGTTGCGCCAGGCGATTTTAAAGTAATTTTTGAACATTGCTTTGCGATTTGGTTTCTTAACGGTCCACATTGGAGCCGCTTCCTGGTACGAAATTACCGTCGCAAAACGGGGCGGGCGTTCCATCTTATAATATGGTCGCTCTTTTTTTAGTTCAAGTTTATATTCTGCCGGGCTTTTACCGGTCATTTGTTTAAAAGTACGGTTAAAGGTAGTTTTTGAATTAAAGCCCGATTCAAATGCAATGCCGAGCAGGGTTAAATGATCATAAGCCGGGTCCTGCATTTTTTGGACTACCTCTGCAACACGGTATTCATTAATAAAATCATTAAAGCTTTTTTTGAGCACTGTGTTAATTATCCGTGATAGTTCGTTGGGGTGCAAATCGAGCTTTTCGGCCAGTGAACGTAAATTAATCTCTGGATCCAGGTAATAGAGATTTACCCTCACTACTTTTTTTAGCCAGGCCCCCTTCTGCTTTGACTCTGGCGGCAGTGACGGTTTAAAAGCTTGCGGTATAGCCGGAATTAATCCGGCTTCCTGTTTTGAAAAAACGATGACTCCCATCCGGATAATCTGTATCGCTAAAAGGATAAATAAGGGATAATAGGCCTGAATACCCAATTGATGGCGATAATAAGAATAATCTATACCGGCAACAATTACCCAGCAAATCCATAAAATGCCTAAACCGATAAGCAGATGTTGCAGCCACTTCATTTCATACCGGTACCGGTCGCCATTATTAAATTTCAGGCGCCGGTAAAAATTTGCTATCAGGCGGTGCGCTGCATAGAGGTAAATTACAACCGAGATAAGTGCCAGTACCTGCAGAACAAGGCCAAACTGCCGAAAAGCCTGTGTTTCGTAGGTGGGCTTGCCGGTTTCAATACTCTGTTTGATCCAGAGAAGCTGAACGCCCAGTTCGAATAAAAGTGGGATGAGATGCAGCAAATCCTTTAACCGGAATTTATATTGCGGCCCTGTTGTTTTAAGCACGTAAAAGTAGATGAGCGGACCAATAGCCAGTGAAAATTGCATCGGCAACCGGCTCCAATTGGGGATATAAGCTGTCAGGTGAATATCAATGGCCAGTATCCGGGCTATGTACAAAACGACAGCTAACAGCGCCAGGGCCAGAAACCGGTTTGCAGCCCTGTTTAGCTTTTGGGTAAACCATAAAAGCATAGCGAAGCCAGCTCCAAGGAAGATAACTCCCAAAAAAGCAAGATCATAAGCGTTGATATGAAACGTATAAGTTTTCAATTTACTTAGATGACTCAATCCCTGTTCCAAATTTATAATCTATTGATATATAAAAAACTACATGTTTTTCTTTCCCCACACTGTAATACAACCGAACATATAGCTGTCCGCTTTCGGGATAGCCAATATATCCGCCAACGTCATTGCGAGGTACGAAGCAATCCCTTACTTTACAGGGCGGCCTTGCACAACCTCTCTGCTTGTTCGCGATTGCTTCGTACCTCGCAATGACGATTTTCCTTTTTAAATAACCTTTTACCAGTTGTTTAAACTTTTGATGATACCCATTTAGCACACCTATGTTCTTAGAGACTGTTTAAAAACGATAGTTTTGAATGTAGAGACGCATAATTGCGTCTTACGCTTGCAATTTACGGCAGTAGTGACGCTCTTGAAATCGGCTTGTCCTCCGGGAGACGCAATTATGCGTCTCTACAAAAATACTTTCTCTCATTTTTAAACAGCTTGTTAAGAGAATTCATTAAATCTACGGATAACCTTATTTCAAAACCAGTCTCTCCCTGGTTCAGCGCAACATACCATCTACCTTAATTTAGCCGTTAAGATATTATCCATTAGTATTTTATTAATTTGGATGAGTTATTAAACCTAATTGTTTCGCTTGAAACCGTACACCTTCCATATTACCCTTTATGATGCCGCGTTTTTTGGGATGCTGTTCATCGGCCTCACTTTTATCCTGCTTTTGTGGTTTACCCAAAAGCTAAACAGGGCTGCAAACCAATTTTTAGCAATGGCATTGGCTATAGCAGTTTTGTGGATAGCACGGCTATTGGCCATTGATATTCAGCTGGCAAACTATGCTGTTTTTTGGAGCAGGCTGCCGATGCAATTTTCGCTCGCTATTGGTCCACTTATTTACCTCTATGTACTCAAAACAACCCAGCCTGATTATAAATTCTACCGCAAAGATTTACTGCATTTCAGTCCCCTTTTATTGGAGTTAGGTGCCCACACCTTAGCAACGCTGGAAAGCATAAAAACCGGCACTGCAACTTACAACACGTTAATATTTCAGCAATCGAAACCGGTATTGCAACTATTAGCATTTATTTCGGTGGCTATTTACCTATACCGTTGCCATATACTGATCGAAAACTTTTACAAGCAACTAAAATTTAATGGCGGCGATCGCTACCGGCACGAAATGCGGTGGCTTCGAAACTTAATAACAGGTTTCGGGCTACTATGGCTGTTATGGATCCCTTTTACAGCCACAGATTATTTTTATTACAATTATAAATTAAACCCGCAGGCTTATTATCCTTTGTACCTGCTGTTAATGTCGATGCTTACCTGGATTGCAGCAAGTGCTTTTTTAAGACCGGAAGTTAGCGCACAGGCAGATACCTTACCGATTTTAAAACCATTACTACCGGCAGAACTGAGACAAAAAGGGATCTGGTTGAAAAGGACTGTTAAAGAAAACCACTACTACCAGGACCCTGAATTAAACTTAAGCTCCCTTGCTGCAAAACTTAACCTGCATACCCATGAGCTATCGCGAATCCTCAATACCGTACTCAAAAAAAGCTTCAATGATTTTATTAATGAATACCGGGTACAGGCGGCAATTCGGAAAATGCAGGATCCCGCCCACGATTATATCACCCTCTTAGGGATTGCATATGAGTCCGGGTTCAACTCCCAAAGTAGCTTTAACCGCATTTTTAAACAGATAACCGGAAAAAGCCCGCTGGAATATAAAAATGACTTAAAAAAAGACTTCTCATCTTATAAGTTGGGCAGTCATCCTCAATTTGCGCCGGTAATTTCGAATCACGAGACTGCTACCAAGTGGCTCCGTAAGAAATTAAACCGCAATTTTATGTTCAAGAATTATTTCAAAATAGCATGGCGCAACCTGGCGCGTAATAAAAGCTATACCGCCATTAATATTACCGGTCTGGCTGTGGGTATTGCCGTTTGTATGGTGATCTTTATCATTATCCAGTTTCAAACAAGCTTTGATAATTTTCACTCAAAGAAAGATCGTGCCTATCGTGTATTAACCGAATATCATCACGCAGAAACAGGAAATATTACTTATGGTAAGGATATCCCTTTTCCGCTCCCCTTAGGATTAAAAACGGCTTTCCCTCAAATAGAACAGGTAGCACCCATTTTTGCAAGCCAAAATGATCAGCTGATTATACCCGATAATAATGGCGCCGCAACTAAAATGTTTAAGGAGCAAAGGGGGCTGTTTTATACCAATCCGTCATTTTTTAAAATATTCAATTTTCCGCTGCTGGCGGGCTCGTATGCATCATTAAAAGATCCGGATAATGTATTGCTTACCAAAGAGGTTGCCGATAAGTATTTTGGCGACTGGCGAATAGCAATGGGCAAAACCATTAAACTGCAAATGGGTGGCTTTATGTTTGAGCACGGCACAGATGTGTTAAGAGTTTCGGGCATCCTGGCAACCATTCCTGCAAATTCCGACTTTCAGCTAAAAGTTGTTGTTAGTTTCGGCACAGGGTTTACCGGCGACTATTTATCAAAATCTACCGATTGGAACAGAACGGTAGCTGATTTTGGCTGTTATATTTTATTACCTCAAAACCTTACTGCCGACAATTTTAATAAGCAGCTGCGGGCATACTCACAAAAGGTAGAATCATCCGACAATAAGGACAGTCATATTATTCAGGCATTAAATGCGGTACATTATGACAGCCAGGTTGGCAACTACAGCAATAAAACAATCAGTCATGATTTGCTTAACGTATTATGGCTGATAGCCGCCTTCATATTGTTAATTGCCTGTGTAAACTTTATCAACCTCTCCACCGCGCAGGCCGTTAACCGTGCAAAAGAAGTTGGTGTGAGAAAAGTTTTGGGGAGTAGTAAATCTCAATTGCAACTGCAGTTCATTGCCGAAACATTTTTGATAGTTGCAAGCGCTTTAATATTTGCAATTGTGATAACCATACTTGCACTGCCTTATGTGAGCCGGCTCTTAGAACTATCTCTTTCATTTAATATATTCAGTAACCCCGCAATTATCTTATTTCTTCTGATTGTAACCGTTGTGGTAACTGCACTCGCCGGTTTTTATCCTTCTATTGTATTATCCCGTTTCAACCCGGTTAATGCCTTAAAAAGCAAACTTACAACAGATCCTTCAAGTGGAATTTCATTAAGAAGGGGATTGGTGGTGTTTCAATTTATCATTGCGCAGGCATTGATCATCGGAACGCTCATTATTGTAAAGCAAATGAATTACTTTATGGACCAACCTTTAGGTTTTGATAAAGATGCCGTTATTAATGTTCCTTTTCGGGTAGATAGTGTCCGCCTCAGCAAAATGGAGTATTTAAAGAACCAGCTGTTATCCATAAATGACGTAAAATCGGTAAGCTTTAGTTCCAATACGCCAATAGAAAATGGCAACGACACCTGGAGCGCCATCAAATATGATCATGCGCAAAAAGAAACTGACTTTAAAGCCATTACCAAATTTGCCGATCAGGACTATGTGCCAGCCTATAAACTGCAATTAATAGCCGGTCGAAACCTCAAACCTTCTGTTATGACAAGTGAGTTTTTGGTAAATGAATCGTTGCTGAAAAGTTTGGGGATAAAAAAGCCCGAAGAAATACTGAATAAAGAAATAAGCATCTGGGGCGATCTGATAAAATGCCCCGTTGTAGGTGTAGTGAAAGATTTCAATGACCGGTCTTTCCGACAGGAGCTGGCCCCTCTGCTTATTACCACAGATAAAGTTATGTATAACCAGGCCGGAATAAAACTGGTTACAACAAATATGGCGGCCACACTGGATGCTGTTAAAAAAACATTTGAGCAAACCTTTCCTGACTTTGTTTATGAATATCAGTTTCTCGATGATAAAATTGCCGGTTTTTACAAGCAGGAAAATCAGTTAGCCCAATTGTATAAAATCTTTGCTGCAATTGCCATATTCCTAAGCTGCCTCGGGTTATATGGCTTAGCCTCATTCATGGCAGTACAACGGATAAAGGAAGTAGGGATCCGTAAGGTACTTGGTGCTACCCCGGGCAGTATAGTTTACCTGTTTTCAAAAGAGTTCATCATGCTTATCGTTATCGCATTTGCCATAGCCACGCCTATTGCCTGGTATTACATGCACCAATGGCTGCAAGCTTATGTTTATCGCATAAATATCAGCTGGTGGTTATTTGCCGTAGGCGGCGTTGCAGCAACAATTATTGCGCTTGCAACAATAAGTTTCCAGGCCATAAAGGCAGCAAAAGCGAACCCTGTAAAAAGCCTGAGAAGTGAGTAGGAATTGAGTATCGTCGCAGTACATCCTTCACTACCAGAATATGCTAACAAAAGCGCGGCTGCGCCAGTATCAGTCGGGCTCTATTGTACGGTCTTGTTTTGATTTTCTTAACTTTACAACATGAAAAACAGCCAGGCGCGTTTGTTATCTGCTTTTAACAGTGAGCTCAGGTTAAAAGGCTTTAATGTTTTCCAAATTGAGGAAGACGGACAGGCAACACGTTTTTACAGCCGGAAGGATTTTTACAAGATCTGCCTTACCACTGGTAAAAGTCTCATCCATTACGCCGACCGCAGCTTTGAGGCAGAAGGCACAGTATTGTTTTTCGGCAATCCGCATATCCCCTATTCCTGGGAAACCTTGTCAACCACTTATGCGGGTTATACCTGCCTGTTTTCAGAGGAGTTTCTAAATTTGTCTGAGCGTTCCGATATCCTGCAACAGTCACCATTCTTCAAAATAGGTGGCACCCCTATTCTTACCATAACCGACCAACAACGGATATTTTTGAATACTATTTTTCAGAGAATGATTGAGGAGCAGCAAAGCAGCTATGCTTACAAAGATGACCTTATCCGCAACTATATCAACCTGATTCTGCATGAAGCAATGAAATTGCAGCCTTCAGAAAACTTTGACCAGCATAAAAATGCAGCCTCCCGCATCACCGCAGTTTTTTTTGAACTACTGGAAAGGCAGTTCCCGATCGAAAGCCCGGATAAGCCACTGCAATTGAAGTCGGCACAGGATTATGCACAAAACATGGCATTGCACATCAACTATTTAAACCGCGCAGTTAAAGAGGTTACCGGCAAGCCAACAACAGCCCACATTGCCGAGCGCGTCATCAGCGAAGCCAAAGCTCTATTACAACACACCGACTGGAACATTGCCGAAATAGCCTACGCACTTGGTTTTGAGTACCCAAGCTATTTTAACAACTATTTCAAACGCATGACAGGTACTACCCCTTCGTCCCTGCGTGTCCAGGAAGTTTGAAATCCTTAATTATTGGTTTGATACTCATAAACAGCAAAAGTAAGGCCCTCCCTACTTTTGCAATATGAAAGATATCTTCGAAAGACTGAAAGCCGGAGAACTTGTCGGGCTGGATGACCCGGAATTTATGAAGGTAAACGAGGTGGTTAACCGCACGTTGTCTTTGTCGCCGGCGCTCAATGCTGCAACCAGTGTGGACGAGGTAAGAGAGAAGCTAAGCGATATTATCGGAAGTCAAATTGACAACAGTACAACCATATTTGCGCCATTCTATACCAATTTTGGCCGCTTTATCAATATAGGCAAACATATATTCATTAATCATGCCTGCTCTTTCCTTGACATGGGCGGTATTACCCTGGACGACCATGTGCTTATAGGTCCTAAGGTAAACCTCATTACCGAGAATCATCCGCTTGCCCCTACAGACCGCCGGGGGATGTTATGCAAACCCATTTTAATAAAACGAAATGCCTGGATTGGTGCGGGAGCAATCATTTTACCCGGTGTAACCATTGGCGAAAATGCCGTTGTTGCTGCAGGTGCGGTAGTCAGCAAGGACGTTGCGGACAACACGGTTGTCGGTGGGGTTCCGGCAAAGGTACTCAGGACCATTTTTCAATAAGAAAATCACATCCCACATGAGAAAATTAATAATTGTAGCGTCCGCGTGGCTGATGTTGTCAGGACAGGCCTACGCTCAATCAGACAAATTACAGAAGACAGAAAAAATGGAAGAAATATCGCCCAAGGGGTATACAACTTTTAAGGTAAGCAATAAGGTTACCATGTATGCTGTTACCTTTAAAAACCAATACCGGATGAACGTTGCGGGGCATCTTTTTATCCCTAAAAGTTTAGACCGGAATAAAAAACACTCAGCCATCATTGTAGGCCATCCCATGGGTGCAGTAAAAGAACAAAGTGCCGATGTTTATGCCTCCAATATGGCCGATAGAGGTTTCATTACTTTCGCCATCGACCTATCGTTCTGGGGCCAAAGTGAGGGCCAGCCGCGCAATGCTGTTTCGCCCGATGTTTATGCTGAAGATTTCAGTGCAGCGGTTGACTTTCTTGGCAGCAGTACTTTTGCAGACAGAAACAGGATAGGCATAATTGGCGTTTGCGGTAGTGGCAGTTTTGTGATCAGCGCGGCTAAAATTGACCCGCGCATGAAAGCAATAGCAACCGTAAGCATGTACGATATGGGCGCGGCGAGCCGGAATGCGCTCCATCATTCATTAAGCAGCGAGCAGCGCAAAAACATTATTTCTGCAGCAGCCGAACAACGCTATACTGAGTTCAATGGCGGTGAAATCAAATACACCGGCGGCACAGTACACAAGCTCGATAAGCATACAGACCCGATACAGCGTGAGTTTTACGAATTTTACCGCACGCCGCGGGGAGAATATACGCCCAAAGGAAGCTCACCCGAACTTACTACACACCCAACATTAACCAGCAATGTTAAATTCATGAACTTCTATCCGTTCAATGATATCGAAACCATTTCACCACGACCGATGCTTTTCATTACGGGTGATCATGCTCATTCGAGAGAGTTTAGTGAGGACGCTTATCAACGTGCAGCCGAACCAAAAGAGTTGTATATTGTTCCGAATGCCGGGCACGTAGATTTGTACGACAAAACAGATTTAATCCCTTTTGACAAACTGGTTGATTTCTTTACAAAAAACCTTAATTAAGGCATCCCTGTTAAAATAGGGTTTTAAAAACAATAAAAAAGAATGGAAATTACAAGATTAGGCACTAAACCTTCTGCCAAAGGGCCGGCAGATTGGTTCACTGGCGCCGTACGGATTGACCCGCTATTTGATGCCAATGAGGCCCGCCGGGGAGTATCTGCTACCGTAACTTTTGAGCCGGGCGCAAGAACAGCCTGGCATACTCACCCCTTGGGGCAAACCCTTATTATTGTTTCAGGGCTTGGTTGGGTACAGCGCGAAGGCGGTCCTGTTCAGGAAGTGCGCCCTGGAGATGTGGTTTGGTTTGAAGCTAACGAAAAGCATTGGCATGGTGCTTCGGCCACCAATGGCATGAGCCATATAGCCATACAGGAAAACCTGAATGGCAAAGTGGTTGATTGGCTGGAACACGTAACCGATGAGCAATACAACGCTGCGCGATAGCCGGAGATTTAACAAATGTTATTTCAATCCCAATCTGCTGCGCAAAAGATCCCGGTAGGTACTGCCTATCGGGATCTTTTCGCCATTAATAATAAGCTGGTGCACTTCAATCATAGTAATATGTTTGATAGCTACTACATACGATTTATGCACCCTTAAAAAATCCCCTGCCGGTACGAGGTCAAAAATATCCCCCATGTTTTCGCGCACCAGGATGTTTCTGTCTTTAAGGTGAACGGTGATATAGTTACCGTCTTTTTCCAGGTACAAGATCTCGCTCACGTTAACCTGGTAGGTTTGCGGACCGCTTTTGATAAAAACGGTAGGCTCATCCTCTTTGCTTCCACCGTTTTTTGAAGATCTTACTCCCGCTGCTTTATTTATCGCTGCAAGAAAGCGCTCGAAGGTAATGGGCTTCAATAAGTAATCGAGCGCATTCAGATCATAGCTTTCAACAGCATAGTGACTATAGGCAGTGGTAAAAATAATCAACGGCCGGGGCGACAAGGTTTGCACCAATTGCATTCCGCTGATATCGGGCATATTGATATCGAGGAAGATCAGATCCACTTTCTCCCGATTCAGGAATTCAATCGCCTTCACCGGTTCGCGAAAGGTAGCTTTTAAATCAACCAGGCTTGTTTTATGGCAATAACGTTCTATCACTTCAAGCGCCTTTGGCTCATCATCAATGGCAATACAGGTTATCATACCAGGTCAAGTTCGAGTTTAACAATAAATTCTCCTCCATCTTCACTTATCTGCAGATTGTGTTTGTCGGGATACAGCAAATCGAGCCGCCGCTTTACATTTTCGAGCCCGATACCGCTTTTTTCATCCTCCATCTTTTTAATAGCGCCATATTTTGTATTGATGCAGGAGAAACTCAACTTATGATCTGACAGGGTGATAGCAATATCTATCCCGGAGGTTTGGCCAATAGAAACGCCATGTTTAAAAGCATTTTCAACAAATGGGATAAACAGCATTGGCGCAACAACGGCGTTCCCGGTTTGTGCAGGATAATCAAATATCACTTTTACTTCATCATCCGCATAGCGCAGTTTATTCAGCGTGATGCAATCTTCCAGGTATGCTATTTCCTTATTTAGCGGTACGCCATCGGCATTACTGTCATAGATCATGTAGCGCATCATGCCCGAGAGTTTGGAGATGCCATCGGCAAGCTCATCATTTCCTTTTTCCTGCGCCATCGAAAACAGGTTATTGAGTGTATTAAACAGAAAATGCGGGTTAATTTGCGATTTCAGGAATTTGATCTCGGTATTCAGTTGATAAGCTTCCAGCTGGTTGCGCACCAGTTCATTCCGTGCCCATTCCTTCAAAAAGAAATAGGCTATGGAAAGCCCCGCTGCGGTTAAGAAAATAAGCAGCATGGTGAGCTGCATATGCATCCAGTTCCCCATCCCGAAAATTATATTACGGCCATCTATAAGATGAATATTGCCGCCCCCGCCTGCGGCAAAACCGGGAAGCGGGGGTACGGCGGGAAGGTTATTGTTTAATTTAGATACAACGAAAATGTAATTGGCCATGAAAACCAGTAAAAACCAGGCCGCCGCCATAGCTATGCCCGCAACTACGTTTTTATAACGGAGCACTTTTTTAAATATCCAAAATATATTGCCGTAAAACAGCAGGGCCAAAAAAGCAAGTGTAATACGCGAATACGGAAAAACGGTATCGATCTGGCTCTTTTCCATCACCTTTCCGTTTTGAGTTATGCGCACCCTCACATTTGAGCCTGTTAACGAGGTCAGGGTATAATACACCCCTATCCAGAATGCCAGGTGGATCAGTATCTCAATGATATGTTTGGCTTTGATACGGTGCATTCGTCAAAGGTATATTAAGCCCCTGTTACTCATAAATTATTGATGTCAATATAATGATTTGGCAGCTAAACCGGCATTTTTTGAAATCCGGGGTTAATACTGCAGGCGTTTTGTTTTTGACGGAGGTCCAAATAACAAATATCCTTTTTACAAGCATCTGAAAAAGGTGTTGGTACCAATGTTTTTAGCGCCTTGAAACGTCAACGTACAATTGCTTAAAAATATCCAAATTATGAAAAAGCAATTGCTATTATGCACCGCACTATTAACCTCGGTGTTCTCTGCGTCGGCACAAAAGCCAGATACCGCGCAGGTATTGGTACACTACAAGTTTTCCCATGTCAGGGATACTACTAACCGCGATCACCCCTATACCGAAAACATGGTTTTGATTGTAGGCAAAAATGCGGGCGCTTATAAAAGCTATGATAAACAGCTGCAGGACGCACTGTTCAAAAAGCAAGTTCAGGAGCAGGTGGCCAACTCTCCCGACGGTCATGTTAACATCCAAAGACGGTCGTCGGGCTCGGGTGTGGAGTACTACCAATACCCGAACGGAAAGAAATTTTTCCGCAAAGAACCGTTGCTGTTCAACAACTATCTTATAACAGATGTGCTGCCATCCGTCGAATGGAAAATAAGCGGCGATACTGCAACCCTTGGGGGTTTACATTGCCAAAAAGCGGTTACGCATTTTAAAGGCAGAGATTATACAGCATGGTTTTGTCCCGATTTGCCGCTACATATAGGCCCCTGGAAACTCAATGGATTACCGGGCGTAATTGTGGAAGCATATGATACCAGAAAGGAAGTTGTTTTTAAGTTTGACGGGGTTGAAAAAGCAGTAATCTCCACCCAAAAAGATACACAAGCAGCCAGCCAGCCCCAGGGCAACCAGGGGCGAATGATTATGATAGGCATGGACGATCAGCCCGGCGATCCTAACATCATCCAACCTCCTGCCAATGCCATCAAAACCACCGAAAAGGAATTTGCCAAATTGCAGGAGGCCATGCGCAAAGACCCTAATGCCTTTGCACAGTCAATGGCGGCAGCACAGGCGGCGAGCCAGGGCAGACCAGCCCCTAAAATCGATATCAGGATAGGTCCGCAGCCGGTGATCAATAACCCGATAGAATTACCCGAAAAGAAATGAACAGGCTTATAACACAGGTTGGGCTATCGCTTATTGCGTTGCTATTTTCGGCCGTCTGCTTTGGTCAAAGTATTAAGGGTAGCGTAAAAGACAGTTCGGGCAGGGCTGTTCCTTACGCCACCCTTAACCTGAAGGATATAACTACCAACGGCATTATAAACTATGCCATAACTGATGCCAAAGGTGCTTATGCTTTAATCCTTCCGGCCAATACGCCTGTAACCAATTGGATGGTTGAAGCGCGCTGTGTAGGTTATAAAACCCAAAGCAAAAACATCACTGATGTGCAGGCCCCGGTTGATTTTGTGTTATCCGTTTCTATTAACCAGTTGCAGGCAGTGGTGGTAAAAAGCAGCCGGCCGGTACTCCGGACAAACGGCGATACCTTAAGCTATAAAGTATCTGATTTCAGCAGTGTGCAGGACAGGGTTATAGGCGACGTGATTAAAAAGCTACCGGGCATAACGGTTGCCTCCGATGGCAGGATCAGCTATAACAATAAACCTATCACTAACCTGTACATCGGCGGGGATAACCTGTTGGATGATAAATATAATATTGCTACCAGCACCATTCCACAGGGAGTGGTTGACCAGGTGCAGGTGCTCCAAAACCATCAGCCGGTTAAAGTGCTTCAAAATAAAGTGGTGAGCGATGATGTGGCACTCAACCTCAGCTTTAAAAAGGGAGCTAAATTACAGATGGTAGGCCAGGAAAGCATCGGTGCCGGCATACCGGCAAATTATGATGTGGATTTGAATACCATGATGTTTAAAGATAAATACAAGGCTATCAACTACCTCAAAGCCAACAACACGGGTAACGACTTGCAGGAAGACCTGGTATCGCACAATTATGCTGATTACATGCAGCGGATAGATAATGATGTACCTGCAACCGTACTGTCGCTTGGTTCGGTGAACGACCCGGCTTTATCACGCAACAGGTACCTGTTCAACAAGTCCGGCATCCTCAACCTCAATAACCTGGTCAACTTTAAAAAGAATGTGCAAATGAAGATCAATGCCTATTATTTGCACGATACCCGCCGGCAGGATTACAGTCAGCACACCACCGTTTATTTACCCGGCGACACGGTACGCTATAACGAAACACAACATAACCGCTTTCGCCCCGACATACTGCATACCCAATTTACGCTGAATGTTAACCAGGATAAATATTACCTGAACAATGTGCTGTTGATGGATAACAACCGGTCGACCAATTATTCAGACCTGAATGCCAACGGCAGCATGGTGAACCAGGTTTTCAGGGACAATGCGCTGAACTTTTCAAATGAGTTTAATTTGATCAAATCTTTAAGATCCAATAATATCATCCAGGCCTATTCTTATATCAGCCACTCGGCCGAACCGGAGAGCAGAACTATTGGGCCGGACTTTAATAATGGGATATTTAACAACGGCATACCCTATGCCCTGTTGACGCAAAATGTAAATGTACCGGCATGGTACACCAATAACTATCTCTCTTTCAAGATACCCTCAAACCTTATCACACAAAGCTTCAGGACAGGGTTCAGTGTTCAGTCACAAAATTTAACATCTGATTTGAGCACCGTTCAAAATAATAACTCAGTTAACCTCCAATCGGACAGTTCGATAAACCATTTAAACTGGACACGAAAAAAAATCTATACCGAAGCAGCCTACGATCTGCCAGGCGATATCCTGAAAGTGAACCTAACCCTGCCGCTGAGCCTGCAGCAGATCAATTATTCAGATAGCCTGTATTCGCTGCGCAAAAGCCTAACCAGGTTATATTTTAATCCTCAACTAAAGGTAAAATATCAAACCGGGCTCGAGAACTATCTGAATTTTCTTTACAGCTACCGCAACGAAACAGGCACTATAGAGGACATGTACAGGGGCTATATCCTGAAAGATTACCGCACACTTTACGCCAACAATGCCGGCCTTACCGAAAGACAAAATCAGATGGCAGCCTTGGGGTTCAATTATCGTAAGGCGCTAACACTATTTTTCGCCAGTGTGAACGTACTTTATAACCATATCGCTTCCAATAACATCGCATCAGGGGTAATCACCAACAATCTGCAGCAACGCGTAGTACTGCCATACCCAAACAGTACCGATTCGTGGACGGCGAACGGCACAGTTAGTAAATATTCTTTCGCATTAAAAACAACCTTCAGCGGAGGAATCCAGTGGCAAAGCAATAAATCGGTACAGATCCAGAATAATGCATTGTTGCCTTTCAACACCATTTCTACAACCCTTAATGCCGGCGTGGATACCAAAGTAAACGATCAGGTAAACTTTAGCTATAAAGCTATATTTACACAAACACACAGCCATTCGGTGGCAGAGGCCTCGGCTTATCATATTAACCAGTTACTTCAACAAGCTTCGGTAAATTATAACCCTATAACAGATTTACAGTTCAAGTTATCGGGCGAGCATTACTTTACCCGCCAGCAGGGCAACCCCGATCTGAAATACTTTTTTGCAGATGCTTCGGCAAAACTCAGGGTCGAGCAATGGAAAACCGACCTGGAACTCAGCGCCGCCAATTTCCTTAACGTAAAAACTTATAATACGCTTTACCTATCAGCCAATACATTGACTGCAAGCTCGTACACCCTTCCCGGCAGGATTATATTGCTTAAAGTGATGTTTCATATTTGAAGGGATATTCTTGTCTCATCAGTGTAACTGTCTGATGGAACGTTAATTTTATCATTAATAGAAAAAGTGTCATTTCCTTTAGATTAGCTTCAACAGAATAATAGAGGTTATTATTATTGTTGAAGCTTTCTTTTTGCTTCTTTTTCTTTGTTAATAACCTGGAGTTTTGTGGAAAAAGTTAACAGCGGTAAAGGCGCATTATTGTCATTTCCAGGCGTAGAGGCCTATTCGTCGATTTACTCCTTTACCGCTTGTTTTAAACTATGGCATCAAATAGAAATTAGAGTTTACGAGGCTCATTAGTAAGGAATTGATGGTGTTTAAAACATGTTAACTGTTTACTAACATAAACAGGGTAAAGATATGGAATTTGAATTTTTCATTGGCATTGATGTATCCAAA
>NZ_FOCL01000012.1 GCF_900110105.1 Mucilaginibacter gossypiicola
ATAGAAAAGGCAAATAAAGTCAATATAAAGCCGGTTATAGCCGAAACTGTGAGTGCTGATGCAAAAGTAGTAACAGATGGCTTTGGAGCTTATAGGGGATTGGATAAATTACATCAGGCGCACCACGTTCTAAATAAAGAGAAAGAAGAGTACGTCAAAGGAGAATACCATACAAATACTCTTGAAGGCTTTTGGACTCTCCTAAAACGTGGAATATATGGCCAATACCATAAAGTGTCTTCTGAGCATCTGCAAGCGTATCTCGATGAGTTTACCTTTAAATACAATAACAGGACAAATAAATCAAACTTCGCATTATTGATTCAACGAAGTTTGACCTTTGTCTAATAATGGGCTATTACTCTCAAGAGGGGAATCGCACAATTCCCTCCTTTTTTCCTCAAGTTGATTGCTATACCCCGCGTAGATGCATATAATGCATCTACTTTGAAATTTACACAAATCATTACCCCTTTGAGTATATTTAATGGGATTGCTTGTCCTTATAAATGTTGTCATCCCGGATCCTGAACGATGAATAAGAAATACTTTTTTTTTACCTTTTTTACAGTCTTTATTTCATTTTACTGCTGCGCCGTTTTTGCAAAACAAAAGGTTGTTGCCCTGTTGTATTCACCGGATAGCCATACGCGGGCGCAATTTTCGCTGGATGAGCAGGGGCGGCTGTATTACCGTTTAATTTTCGATACCCGGCTCATCGTTAACTGGTCGCGTTTAGGTATTGAAACCACAGGTTCTTCGTTGGTTGATGGTATCACTGTAAAGGGGACGGTTAAAAATGAAATCAACGAAAAGTTTTTGTGGCCGCTGGGCGAGGATGCAAGCCTCGTAAACCACTGTAACGAGCTTACGCTTCATTGTGCCGCTAATAGTGCTAATTTTGATGTAATTACAAGGCTTTATAATGGAAGCATGGTGTTTAGGTATGTTTGTAAGCAGCTTGGAAATCGTACAGTGCAACTCAAGTCAGAGCTTACGGAATTTAATCTTGCCGAAAGCTATCGCATTTACCAGTATCATGAAGAATCAGTTTTCCGGCCGGTAAATGTTGATTCGTTGCCGGGGACAAGCGACCTGCCTTCAACCCTCACCGCACCAAAATCATACATAAGCATTGGCGAAGCTGATAACCGTAATTATACCAAATGTGTGTTGATTAGGGGAAAGCGGCCTAATAGCCTGGCCTTACAATTTTATACTGATACCATTTACCGGGACCATCACGTGCAGGCTGTTCGCAAGGATACGTCGATCCAATTTTTGGATAGCCTTATTACTCCCTGGCGCACTATCAGCTGCAGCAATACCGCTATAGGTTTACATGAGTTTAGCCAGCTTAACCTTAAACTGGTTAAACCACTCAATAACAAGGTACCGGATTATATAAAACCCGGAAAGGTTTACCGGGTCCCCATCAATACACA
Organism: Mucilaginibacter gossypiicola; assembly: GCF_900110105.1. Taxonomy (GTDB): domain Bacteria; phylum Bacteroidota; class Bacteroidia; order Sphingobacteriales; family Sphingobacteriaceae; genus Mucilaginibacter; species Mucilaginibacter gossypiicola. Next base: position 1,446 of record NZ_FOCL01000012.1, read on the forward strand.
GGGCGCTTTAAATGGAATCGACTTTGCTCAAAAAATGAATTTTCAATACATTTTAGTTGATGCAGGCTGGTATGGTGCCGAGTTCAGGACAGTTTCCGACCCTACCAAATATTTGCCCGATTTCCATTTGCCGGATATTATCGCCCATGCAAAGGAAAAAGGCATTGGCGTTATTTTATATGTCAATTACGTGGGGCTTAAGGCTAAAATAGATACCATATTGCCGCTTTACAAAAAGTGGGGCGTTAGCGGGCTGAAGTTTGGGTTTGTAGATGGCGGTACCCAGAAAGGCCTTAGCTGGCTTGATTCGGCCATGAAAAAAGTAAATGATTATGGCATGTTGCTTAATGTTCATGACCACTACAAACCTACAGGCCTGAGCCGCCGGTACCCATATGTGCTTAGCCAGGAAGGGATCAGGGGCGATGAAAACAGTCCCGATGCTTTTCATAATACAGTATTGCCATTCACCCGTTACCTGGCCGGGGCTGCTGATTTTACTTTTTGCTACCCCAACAAAGTAAATGATTACAGTAAAAACATCCGGGTAAGCAAGGCCCAGCAAATGGCCCTTACCGTTGTATACTTTGATCCGCTTCAGGCTATTTTCTGGTACGGGCAATCGCAGGATTACAAGGATGAGGCAGATATTGAATTTTTTAAATATGTGCCAACGGTATGGGACGAAAGCAAGTATGTGCAGGGAGAAATAGGCGAAGGCATTACCGTAGCCCGCCGCAAAGACCGTACCTGGTACCTGGGTAGTGCCGCCGGTATGCAGAAGTGGGGAGGAACATTTAAGCTTGACTTTTTGGAAAAGACCCAGGTATATGTTGCTACCATTTATGAAGATGACGGACAGGGCGGCATACGGGTTAAAAAAGCTAAGTTCGGGCACAATGATCCTTTTGTTGTTAACCTGGATGCAAAAGGAGGCCAGGCCGTTATCTTAAGACCGCAGGAGAAATAAGGATGGCGAAAAAATTGGCTTTAAAAGATATTGCAGGTGCATTAAAAGTATCTGAAGCGTCCGTTTCTTATGTCCTTAATGGCAAGGCAAGGCAATATGGCATCAGCATAGCCCTGGAGAATAAAATATTAAGGTTTGTTGAAAAGGTAGGGTATCAGCCTAACCGGCTGGCAGCCAGCCTGCGTACAGGAAAAAGTAAAACGGTGGGCATGATTGTGGAAGACATCAGCGACCCCTTTTTTTCGGCCATTGCCAGGGTTGTGGAAGAACATATTTACAAAGAAGGTTACCGCGTTATTTACGGCAGTTCTGAAAACTCCACCGTTATTGCGCGCGACCTGCTGCAAACTTTTAAGAATTACCAGGTTGACGGCTATATCCTGGCCCCTACAGCAGGCCTGGAAGAGGATATCAACCTGCTTGTTAATGAAGGTTCGCCGGTGGTAGTGTTTGATCGCGCCTCGCCCGACTTGCAGTGTTCTAAAGTACTTGTCGATAACTTTCGCGGCAGTGAAGCAGCTGTTTTGCATTTGATAGATAACGGCTTTTGTAACATTGCCATGGTTACCCTTACAAACGGGCAGGATCAAATGAACGAACGCGTTAACGGTTACCTCGCAGCGCTCCAAAAACACGGCCTCCCGCCAACGCTCAAAGAGATTATCTATAACGAGGACGTTCAAAAAACGATACTCAGCCTTAAAAACCTGCTGAAAAGCAAAAAGGAAATTGATGCCGTTTTTTTTGCAACCAACTACCTTGCTCTAAGCGGCCTGCAAGCCCTTAAAGAATCGGGGGTGATCATTACCAGAGATATCGGCGTTGCAGTATTTGATGATATTAACAATTTTGCCCTTTTTAATCCGTCTATCACCGCCGTGGCCCAACCAGTCACCGAGATCGGGCTCAGGGTTACCAGGATTTTACTGGAAGAGCTCCAGGACAACCACATGATCGATTCGCAAAATATTTTATTGAAAACCAAACTGATCATCAGGGATTCATCTGCAAGGTTACCGGAATAATTTATCCGAAATAAAAATGAAAAAATGAGTATTAAATCAACAGAAGTTTGTCTTTGTAGTAACTCTTCCCCTAATAAACCGTTCGGTTTGCATTAAGTTGGTTATAATAAGGCTTCTGAAAGGAAGCCCTTTTTGTTAAGGGAAGCTGGTAAAGGTAGTGGGGAATATGACAAGCATAATTGACTCACCCGGTCTACGCTGCGCTGGACCACCCTCTCTATCCTTCGGATAAAGAGGGTAAGAAAAAACAAATTAAAATCCCCTCTTTACGCTGGCGTAGAGAGGGGTGACGAGCGCAGCGATATCGGGGTGAGTTGATATACAGGATGATTTTCACGGCTATTTTTTTTTGAAGAGTTACCTCCCGAAGAAGAGAAGTAGAAGATGTGGCCTACACATGAAAATATTATCCGATCGTCATTCAGCAAGGTACATTACCTGCTCATTATTTGTCAGATAGTTATATTTTTGTTTTGAATAAAATGCTACAGGGCGCAGAAAAGATAGTATATCGATTTATGAAAAAAAAGCGGAACGAAGCAGAACCCTCAGCGCTATTTCAGATAAAGAAACCGGAAGTAGACGAACAAACCATCAAAAAAAGCTGGAATTCAATTGTTCAGAAAATAAATCAGGAACCTAAAAAGAAACGTTAGGAATAATAAAGCAGGCCCGACGGCGCAGTTTGCGCCGTTAACTCAATGCTTTACTGCATACGTACATTCAAATTGAGCAATATTCAACAACCGGTACCTTCTTTTATGCAGCCATTTAAAGCGGCCGCGTGGTGGTACTATACAGCTATTGTTGTGGTGCTAATGTTAACCGGCAATGTTGCTGTGTATGCATTACCTAATGTTCAGCGACTTGGCCTTAAAGACGGGCTTTCCAACAGCGAGGTACGATGTATTTTCCAGGATCATTCGGGTTATATATGGTTTGGCACCTACGATGGTCTGAACCGTTTTGACGGATATGATTTCCGGATCTACCGCAATCAGCCCGAAAACCAGCATTCAATCATTCATAATTTTATTAACTGCATTGCAGAAGATGCTGCTAACAATTTGTGGGTAGGTACACGCCAGGGTATAAGTATCTTAAACCCCGTAACGGAAGAGTTTTCTCCGGCGTACACAACCTCGGCCGGTAATAAAGCAGTACCTGTCACATCCTTCATAAAAGACATAAAAACAGATCGTTCGGGCCACATCTTTATTGCCACCCTATCCAACGGCCTCATCGTTATGGACAATGGTAAACGAACAGGCAACATTATACCGTACTATGATCATGGAAAAGCTGTGCGGAGCTACAACGTTAGCGCGTTGTATGTGGGGCCGGGCAGCCAGGTTTATGTATTGATCAGCGCCGCCGGACTATTTACCTATGATACTGTACAGGGTACATTGAAGTTACTCAACTCGTCGGTTACCGGGGCTACCTGCATTTACTCTGAAGGCAATAGCTTATGGGTAGGCTCAACCCAGGGCCTGCACCACTATGATCTCCGGTCGGGACGATACGACCGCCTTTTTGATGAACTTAACGGGGCTTTCAAATCGGGCAGGATAACAAGCCTGCAAACCATGCCCGATAGTACCCTTTGGGTAAGCACCGATGGCGGAGGGATCCAGATATTGGATAAGAAGCGCGACAAGATCAACTATCTGCAGGCAGGGAGTGATGAACACTCGCTCTCAAGCGACGCTGTTTATGCTTTATTTTTAGACCGCGACGGCAGAAAGTGGATTGGCACCCTGCGGGGAGGCATAAATGTTATTGATGAAGTAAAGGAGCGTTTTGTTAACGTCAGGCATGATGACCTGAACAGTAATAGTCTCATCAGTAACTTTGTTAAATCCTTATATGAAGCGCCCGATGGCAGGCTGTGGATAGGCACCGATGGCGGAGGGCTAAGCATTTGGGACCGGCAGGCACATCGCTTCACTAATTTCAGGCATGATGGCTCAAAGCCCGGCACACTGAGCTCAAATTTTGTTACCAGCATTACCGCCGACAAGGATGGCCGCATCTGGATTGCAACCTATGGCGGCGGCATTGACCTGTACCAGCCCGGCTCAAACACGTTCACTTCATTCCGCGGAATTGATAGCAATGGAATTGCCAGCCGTATTGTGTTTTGGTACCTATACCCGGATCATGCCGGAAACCTATGGGCCAGCGGTTTACAGGATGGCCTGTTTCTGTATGATAAACGCAGCAATCAATTCCGGCAGTATGATGCAGCATTAACCAATATTTTATCGATAGAGGAAGACCGTTCCGGAAACCTTTGGGCAGGAAATTTTGAAGGGGTTTATAAGATTAATTTGCAGAATAATAAACGTAAGTTTTACCCTGTAGGTAAAGCGGTACGATCAATGCACCGTACAGATAACGGTGATATGTGGCTGGGGACAGAAGCCGGCCTGATGTATTTTTCGGCCTCAAAAGAAAAAGTTATCCGTCATTATACTACCGGTAATGGCCTCAGTAATAATATGGTGCTGGCCATTCTTCAAGATCAGCAAAAACGTTTATGGCTCAGTACCTACAACGGGCTTTGCCGCTTTGACCCTAAAGAAAACAGCTTTACCAATTTTTTTGAAGGCGATGGACTGGCAAGTAACGAGTTTAACTTTAATGCAGGCTTGAGGTTAAACAACGGCGAGCTTGCATTTGGCGGAATCAATGGCCTTACCGTATTTCACCCACAGCAAATACTGCCGTTGCATGATGCACCCAACATTGTCATAACCGATATTAAAATTAACAATAAGCCGATAAGTAATTATCCCAACTATGTTATGACTGGTGCCCGTAACGCCATTCAATCATTAGAGATTCCTTACGATAACGCATCTGTTGCCTTCAGCTTTGCCGCTATTGAATTTACTGCCCAGGACAGGATTGCTTACCGTTATATGCTTCAGGGCTGGGACAGGGGATGGATTAATGCAGGTAAACAGCGTAACGCACTTTATACCCGCTTAGCCCCCGGTACCTATACCTTAAAAATTAACTGCACCAATCCCGAAGGGCAATGGATAAGCCGGGAAATACACCTTGGCATCATTATTTTACCTCCATGGTACCGTACCATCTGGGCTTATTTGATTTATGCGTTGTTGCTGGCCGGAATTGTTTACTGGTACCTTCGTTATAAATTCAGGGAAACGCGACTTAAATATGAAGTACAGCTGGCCAACGCAGCGGCAGCCCACCAGCGCAACCTGCAGGAAAAGGAGCGCGAATTAAATGACCGTCGCGTGGAGTTTTTTACAGGCGTATCACATGAATTTCGTACCCCCCTATCGCTCATCATTAATCCGCTTAAGGATCTGCTTGCCAAAATAGCCCCCGAAAACCGGGCCGAGCTTAATATTGTTTATCGCAATTCAAGGCGGTTGTTAAGCCTTGTTGATCAGCTGCTACTGTTTCGTAAAGCTGATGCAGGTTCCGGCATCCTGCAAATTGCGCCGATGGACATAACCCTCGTTTGCCGGGAGGTATTTTTATGTTTTGTACAGCAGGCCCGGCTTTCGGGGCTTAGCTTTGAATTAAACGTACCCGAAGAGCCGGTACTGATTTACGGCGACAGGGAAAAGATCGAAATTATCCTGTTTAACCTCATCTCCAACGCAATCAAATATACTCCGGCCGGGAAGGTTGTTTGTGTTACCCTGCAACCAGAGGAACACAAGGTGGTGATCAATGTGATTGATAACGGCCCCGGCATACCAGAGGAAACGGGCAAACATATTTTTGAAAAGTTTTACAGATCAACTGCCCAGGGGCAGGCAGCAAAAGGTGGATTTGGGATCGGCTTGTTTTTAGCCCGCCAGTTCACTACCGACCATGGCGGCTCATTATCATTTGAAAGCGAGCCGGGCAAGGGTTCTGATTTTTGTTTAACCCTGTTAAAGGGTACAGCTCATTTTCCGCCGGATGTGGCCGCTGCTGCCGATACAGCTGATTTATCGCCCTTACTCCGTGAAATGGTAGAAGAACAGCCGGTAATATCACAGGTAAACCCAATTAATGATATCGATTTTGAGGCAGAGAAGATTTTTACCGACAAGCAAAGGGTCCTGGTTATTGATGATGACAGTGAGATCCGCGCTTACATTTGCTCAATCCTCGAAAGCCGCTATATAATTTATGAGGCCAGTAATGGCTTAGCCGGCTTGCAGAAAGCAAAGGAGAAGCAACCCGATCTGATTATCTGCGATGTAATGATGCCTGGCTTAAATGGTATTGAACTGTGCTCAACCATTAAGCAGGACCAGCAGTTAAGCTATATCCCCATGATTTTGTTAACAGCCAGCTCATCTGCCGAAAATAAGATCAAAGGACTGGAAAGCGGCGCCGATGACTATATTTCCAAGCCTTTTGATAAAGATGTACTCATTGCCCGCATTGCCAACCTGTTGCAAAACAGGAGCAACCTTCAAAGCTATTTTTATAATACCATTACCCTGAAATCTAACAACGTCACCATTTCAGACGAGTACAAGCACTTCCTGGAGAAATGTATTGAGATAGTTGAACAGCATATTACCGACGAAAACTTCAATATCAAAATACTGGCTTCAGAAATTGGCATGAGCCATTCAAATCTTTACCGTAAAATTAAGTCGCTATCCGGTCATACGGTCAACGGTTTCATCCGCTATATACGCCTGAGGAAGGCTGCAGAGCTGCTGATCCAATCAGACATGAACGTGAATGAAGTAGCTATTGAAACGGGCTTTAACAGCATCAAATACTTCCGCGATCAGTTTTTTAAACTCTTTGGTGCCAACCCTTCAGATTTTCTTAAGCAAAAAAGGCCCATGTTCAAGAAAAGAAAAAACACAATAAATTAATAACCAAGTGCTTACAAACAAAACACAGCTACTTAATCAATTGAGTAAATTGATTAAATGCCGAATTTATACCACATAAATGACCAATTTGAGTCCCATCTGCTGAATTAAAACTGTCCATATTAGCTTATACAAACCAATTATAAGAACCCAGGGCAAACTTACTTAATCGATTATGTAAATCGGTTTTCGCCCCAGGTTCCTAATACCGGTAACAACCTGATTAAAGAGAAACCAGTTTTAAAGCCAATATGAACAATTGCAACCAGCTAACTAAATGGTGGGACGAAGCCCTTGATGGAGATGTCAAATCCTTTGGCAGGATCCATGACGAACTGTATTCCGGTTTGTATTTCTATCTCTATAAAATCATCAAAGATGAGGCCGCTTCTCAAGACGTTTTACAAGAGCTTTTTATTAAACTGTGGGAGCGCAGGATAACGCTTGGCCCTATCAGGAATGTTAAATACTATTTCTTTAAGTCGGCCCGGTCACTTGCTATCAATTTTTTAAAGGCTTCGCGGCCCGAGTTTGTGGGCTTATCGGCAAGCCATGATATCGATATCGTTTTTTCGCGCGAGGATGTGCTTGTTTTGGAAGAAACCGGAAGAGAAGTGGAGCAAATGCTTGCGCTTGCGCTCAATACCCTGCCAAGGCGCCAAAAAGAAATGATCTTCTTAAGATATTTTGATAACTGGAATTATGATCAGATTGCTGAAGTAACAGGCTTACAATACCAGTCGGTAGTTAATCATGTACACCGCGGGATTAACCAGTTACGTGTTAAGCTTTCTGAGGGCAGTAAGATAGCGGCAAGCGAACTGGTGCTGTCATAAACGTTAATAGTTATAATTCATATTTTGGTTAATTGATTAAGGGGGCTTGATGCCCCCTTTTTTTGTATCGGTGTTAAAGGATTCTTTGGCCGTTATTTTGCATCATTAATTTGTTCAATTGCTGTAGTAATATTCTTAACAGCTGCTGCATCATTTAATTTATTGCGTGCTTCTTTAAGCGTATTTAAGTACTTAATAATGTATGGTGCAGCACCGTCTTTTTTATACTTTATGCCCATATACTGCAGTTCGGCAATGCCTTGCTGAACATACTCCGTTTTTTTTAAATTACCGATCATGACTGAAAATTTTTCGGTCAGGTGAATTTGTTCCTGCAATGTTCCATTTACATAACGATGATATACGTAGGGCCATTTTTCGTCGCCGCCATTGGTTGCATAAACCCTGGCGACTACTTGTGTCAGATCGCCTGTGTTGTCGGCTTCAAATCCTGCTGCATATTTTACTGCCGCAACCGGATCAATTTCATTAAGTGCGTAAAGAGCAGACGCTTCTACCTGGTAAGACTGGTTCATGAAAGCTTTTATAAACAAGTCGGCATATTTAGGATCTTTCACTGCCGCCAATGTTCTGAGCGCATATGCCCTTACCTGGTTATTTTCATCGTTGCCGGCCAGTTTAGCTACAGCAGGCAAGGCAGCATTTCTCAAATCCGGGTTGATGTTCCGGATATCTTCCTTATTCATATTCAAAACCTGCAATGCTTTCAACCGCAAGCCCGAAAAGCGATCGGTTAATGCGTCGACTATGATCTTTTGTGCGCTTTTGTCGTCCTGGCTCTTTGAAGCAAAATCAATTGCCTCATACCGGTCAAGATACAAAGGGGCATGAGCGTATTGGAAAGCGTACTCATCCAACGATTTGTGATCTGTTTTACTAACTACCAATACTTTATCTGCATCTACATTGACCAATTCAGGTTTCGCAGAAATTTTGAAAGATAGTGTATCATTCCAGGAGTTGATCCAAACTTTATGCCTTTCAACTGTTCCGCTATGATAAACATCTATAGCTATTGGTAACTTAAATAATTGTCCATCTTGCTTTTGGGAAATGTAAACGGTTTCTGTTTTTGAAAGCTCATCCCAACGATAGCTAATATCTAAAACAGGGTGCCCGGCCTGATAATACCACTGTTCGAAAAACCAATTCAGGTCCAGCCCGCTTGCTTCTTCCATTGCCAGCCTTAGTTGCTGCGCCTCGGCGCTTTTAAAAGCATTAGCCGTCAGATAAATGTTAAGTCCTTTATAAAAAGCCTCATTGCCCAGATAATTGCGTAGCATATTAAGGATACGCCCCCCTTTTTGATAGGTTACACCGTTAAACACATTATGAATGGCCTCATAGTGAAAGTTGACCAACGGAGTTTTAAAGTTTTCCGGATTTTCCAGGTAGCCCCGTAGCCCGCTGTAAAGATGTTCATCGGCGGCGTCTTTGCCATATTTGTGTTCCAGCCACAGGATTTCACCAAGATCAGCAAAAGATTCGTTTAAAGTTAAATTACTCCAGCTTTCACAAGTTACATAATCTCCAAACCATTGGTGAAATAATTCATGTTCAATGCCGGTGCTATAATATTGATCCAACAATTCGCGGCGTGTGCTTTGGCTTCCAAACACATTAGCCGTTGTATTTTCCATAGCGCCGCTTACATAATCCCGCACTACTATGGCCGCATATTTGTTCCATGGATAATCAACCCCGGTTATCTCCGAAAAAAAACTCATCGCTTCAGGGACATCACCAAATAAATCTTTTGCATATGGGGCATATTTGGGTTCAAGATAATAGTTTACCTCCTTGCCCCGCCATTGATCTTTATAGATCTTAAAGTCGCCCACAGCCATCATAAATAAGTACGGTGCATTTGGCAACTCCATTTTCCAGGTATCTGTACGGGTGCCATCAGAATGTTTATTTTGCCCGGCCAGTCGTCCGTTTGATAAGGTAACATATTTAGCAGGGACGGTCATATTTATCTCTGCAGTGGTTTTCTGATTGGGCTTATCAATAGTTGGGAACCATCCTGATGAGCTTTCTGGCTCTCCCTCAGTCCATATTTGGGTAGGTTTATTTTCTTCGGTGCCATCCGGGTTAATAAAATACAAACTTTTTTCATTATTGCGCAGTCCCTTCCGTTCATTGGGTTTAGCAGTATAGTCAATATAAATGGTATACTTTTCTGAACCGGAATAGGGCTTGTCAAGCCTGATATTTAAGCTAAGACTATCATAGGTGAATTTTAAAGGATAGAGCTTACCATTTGACTGGATTGCAATTGTATGTATGTCCATCCCCTTTGCGTCAAGGCTTAATGAATCAGTTGTATGAAAATGCGGCTTTAAAGTGATCCATTCCTTTCCATACAGATATCGCTTTTTGAAATCAAATTGTACATTCAATTTGGTATGGATCAAATCGTTGATCCTCGGTGGACTCTCACGATAACGGTTTAACAAAGCATTATTTTGCTGGGCTAATGAGCTATCTGCAATGGCTAAAAATGCAAGCCCAAAAATCAGGATGGTTAAATATGTTTTCATATCCGGTAAGTTTTATATACAAACTTATGTTTTTTTATAGTACTATTTATAACATAGTACTATAAAAATTAAAAATTCTTATTTTCAGCGCTTTAGCATTTATCCATGACGGTTTATTGGCAGCTTTTGGGGCGCGGGCCATTGTTGGAACTCTAATTTGATTCAACAAGCAGTACTTTGCCAAGTCAGTTATTTTGTCGATAGCCACGTTCTCCGTCCTGTTGTTTTTGACATGGTGTTTCGAGGCGGGTCTTCGGTTGAAAAAATTTCATAAAAAAAGGTGAGACCAAAAGACCTCACCTCATTAAGTAAACAAGCACAACCTATCTTACCACCCAGGATTCTGCGTTAACGCAGGATTAAGGGTAATTTGTTGTGCAGGGATCGGGTATAGATAATTTTTCTCCGAAAAGTTACGTGCCGTATTATCAAGTATCAGCTGACCGTTGGCATCTAAAGCATTGGTTGGTGCCGGTTTTAATTGGTTTGGACCAATATCGGCTTGGGTACCTTTAAATTTAATACCTACCGGCCATGGGCTAACAAAGGCGCTGATGTTTCCATAAGCCGTACCGCCGGTATTTGTCACCAGGTCGGTTGTGGCACTATGCCAGCGCTTGATATCATCAAACCTGAAGTTTTCGTAATAAAGCTCGATAAAGCGTTCCCTTCTTATCTCGGTGCGTAAATCTAATCCGTTTGCACCCGCAAAGCCATTTGTTAATGCCGGCATATTTTTATTAGCCCTTAAGCGTACCAGGTTGAGCGATTTGTTCAGATCGGCATCTGTTATAGCTCCATCGCGTTCATAAACGGCTTCTGCGTAGTTCAATAGTACTTCGGCATAGCGGATCACCGGGTAGTCTTCAGATTCTTTGGTATCCGGACAGTTGCGTTCGGTTACCCATTTTTGATTTGTATAACCGGCAATCTTAACAACTTTTCCCATAGATAAGGCAATATCAGCGGCGTCATTTAGCCAGGTTACACGGTAATTGGCGTTACCATACCAGTAGTACATATTGTTAATCTGAATGGTATACTTTAAGCGATTGTCGCGGTTCAAAAATTCGGAACCATAGGTTTCAAAACCCTGGAACAACGGCGACTTTTCGATAGGCAGGCCATCCTGGCATAAAAATGCATTAACATATTTATGTTGAGGCCCAATTTGCGTTCCCTGCCTGCTGATGTTGGTTCCGATAGTTTTGCTTACATCATCATAACGGTACGATAAAATGTACTCATGATTAGCTGTTTTGGTAACTGAGGCCGGGTTTGATTTTGGGTTTTCGAGGATAAAAAGATATTTCTGTGCAGAATCTCCCAATATGGTGCTGTTACCGCCCAGGGCATTTGACGCTGCTGTGCCGAACAGTGCGAACAGGTTACTGGTTATTACTGCGTTGGAAGCTGCTGCCGATTTATCAAGCAACATATTATAACGGGTTGCATCGCCATTTCTGAATTTTAACCATGTACCTTCATAAAGTGCAACACGCCCCAAAAATGCCTGCGCAGCGGGCTTGCTCACCCGGCCAAAGTCTGCCGAGTTGGCTAAGATGGATGCAGGCAAATTAGGTATTGCTGCTTCCAGATCGGAAACGATCAAATCAACTACCTGATCGCGCGATGCCCTGCTGCCATAAAGTTCGGGCGAATCGAGGTTCAGCGTTTTGGTGATCAGCGGAACACCGCCATAAAGCTGCAGTAATTCAAAATAGCAGTAAGCTCTGAAAAATTTAGCTTCGGCAACAAACTGGCTGATGCTGGCCTGATCGGTGAATGCGGCTGCTTTTTCAAGTAAGTAGTTGCAGTTTCTGATCCGCGAGTAATTATTAGTCCAGTAGGCATCACTTGCCGGCACTGTATTTATACCTGCGCCATAAGTGCCACCGCCACCAAATACATCGGCACGCCCGTCATAATGCGGGTTATCTGCAAACGAGTTGTTGAAATTACGGAGATAGCCATAATATTGGTTGGCAAACGTTTTAAAGTCGCCGGCCGATTTGAAGTATGCCGCTTCTGAAAGCTGGTCCTGCGGATTAAGGTTGAGCGACTTGTTGCAAGCGCACAAGCCGGTTATAATAATGATTGACAGGATACTGAAGATCCTTCGGTATATATTTTTCATGATCATTTCAATTAAAAAGTAATGTTTGCACCTATGGTTACATACCTGTAGAAAGGATAACGCTCATTGCCCGCCGTGGTACGGGTTATTTCAGGGTCCCAACCGTCATGGACTTTGCTGTATTCCCACAGGTCACTTCCCGAAATGTAGAACCTTAAACGGCTGATAGCTTTAGTGCGGTCTGTTAACGATTTTGGTAAGGTATAACCGATAACAAGGTTTTTCAGGCGTACATAAGCCCCATTCTCAACCGACCAGCTTGAGATCTGGTAGTTATAACCATTGATGCCATTGCTGTGCAGATTAGGGTAATAGGCATTGGTGTTGTCAGGGGTCCAGGTATTACCAACCCATTGTGTGGTTTGTGCCTGGCCAAGTGCCGCAAAAGGTACACGCCAGTTATTTGCACTGCCATTGGCCCTGAAAATTGTCCTTTTCCCTACCCCCTGAAAAATGCTTGTAAAATCAAAGCCTTTCCATTGCAGGCCTAATGTTAAGCCAAAGGTATAACGCGGAACATCACTGCCTAAATAAACGAGGTCGCCCATGTCTTTTGCCGATGTGCCGGTGGTTAGTTTGCCATCACCGTTAACATCAACAAAGTAGTTATCGCCCGGCCTTAAGCCAGAGTTTTGGCCCGGTAAATTGGTTAATGGTGTGGCGGCAGGAATCCCGATGGTGTTAATAACCCCACCAGGGGCATAGTAGGTGTTGTTATAAGTATCAACCTGGGCTTGTGTCTGGAAACGGCCACCGTATTTAAGGCCGAAATATGAACCAAGCGGATATCCCTCCACAGTGGCATTATAACCAGGGCCTAACGCCGGAACGCCGTTAAAATATACCAGTTTATTTTGGCTGTCGGTTATATTACCCGAAATGCTGTAAGTCACCTGGCCAACATGATCTCTCCAGGTTAGCTGTCCTTCCCATCCCCAGGTTTTCAGATCGCCGTTATTGGATTGAGGAGCGCCTATACCCAAAACTGCCGGATAGGTAACACTTACCAGCATGTTTTTATTTTGATTGCGGAATACCTCAAAGGTTCCGTTTAAGCGACCATTTAAAAGGCCGAAATCAACACCAATGTTCCGTTTAATTACTGTTTCCCAGGTTCTGTTAAGCGAAACAAGGTTTCCGGTGGTTGTGGTTGCAGTTGCAAGCGCTGTTCCCAAAAGAGTATTACTGCTGCTAACATTCAGCGACTGCAGGTAGTCGTAAAGGCCTATGCCACCCTGACTGCCTGATGTAGCGTAAGAAGCACGCAGCTTTAACTCGCTAAAAATATTTGTTTTTTTGATAAAGCTTTCTTCGCCTAAGCGCCAGCCGCCCATGAGACTGTAAAAAGGTTTCCAGCGTTTATCTGCAATAAATTTTGATGAGCCATCATATCGGCCGGTTGCCTCAAAAAGATATTTGCCTTTAAAAGCATAGGTAGCCCTTGCAAAATATGAACCCAGGGCGTAGTGGTTGCGTTGCTCATCATTGGTTACAAAGCCGGCCTGCGAGCTGCTCAATCCTAAATTTAATGAAGGCACATCATCGCTGCCCAAATTGTAGGTACGGGTGTTAAACATATCATACTCATCCCTCTCGTATGAACTGCCAACCATTAACGATACATCATGCACCCTGTTAAAAGTATTGGCATAGGTTACACGGCCAATGAGGTTATAATATTTATCATTGATATTGGCACGGAAATAATTTTCGCTGCCTCCTGTCGAGCCGCCCGATGGCGCGGTAGTACCGGTAAGGTATTTATCATCGTACGAATAAAGGCGCACGGTTTTGGTTTGTACACGGTCGTCCTGCCACCAAACATTATATCCCGCTGTTCCGGTAAATGTAAGGTGCTTCATGAAATTGTAGGTAAGCGTTGAATTTAGCAGGGCCCGGCTGTTATTCTCCAGGTTGTCGCCGCCATCCCTCAGCAAACCTGCCGGACTTGCCACACCACCCCACTGATAGGGTTTGCCGGATTGCGTGTACATAGGCAAACCCACCTGAAACCCGTTACCCAGCGCACTGTAGCTACCTGTAGTATACATGGTTGGTTGCTGGATATTGTTTTGCTCAAGCGCAATGTTGGTTTCCAACTGTACCCTATCACTGAATTTGTAGCTGTTGTTCAGCCTTAGGTTGTAGCGTTGATTACCGTTATTGCCAATCTGAAGCTGGCTGCCATCGTTTAAATATCCCAACGAAACACGATAGGTATTTTTTTCGTTCCCGCCCGATACAGCAAGGTTATGTTGTGTTGAAGTGGCCCTTCCCCACAGATACTGCTGTAATGACACATCTATAAAGTCAAGCTCCTTTACATCAAGAAATGCGGGTACAGGTAAGCCATTGTAGAATGAATTTGCGGTGATACCTCCCGTAGTGTTTCCGGGTATCTGCGATGCCAGTACCACCGTGCCTTTATTAGCCAGCGCAAAATTGGCCATCTGGTACCAGAGATCTGTTGTAGGTGCTACACCATAATTATCATTGGTTTTAGCCTGGAGCAGGCCGTTTGCCCACTGATCGATGTTTGTCATTTTAGGCTGAAGACCTAAAAACTTCTCAGACACAGATGGATCGTACTGGATCTGCATTTTACCCGCTTTACCTTTTTTGGTAGTGATGAGCACAACACCATAAGCAGCACGCGCACCATATATGGAAGCCGAACCATCCTTCAACACCGAAATATTGTCGATATCGTTAGGGTTGATAGAGTTAAGCTCGTTGTTATTGTTAAGCGCAACCCCATCCAAAATCACCAAAGGGTCCTGCCCGTTAACGGAGGTTGCGCCGCGGATCTGGAAATTCCAGTTTTCGCGCCCCGGCTGGGCCGAAGTCCTTGTTACAACCATACCCGGCACTTCACCCTGTAAATTGGCAATGGGATTGTTGGTTGGCCCGCGGTCTTCAAATACCTTTGCGCTCACGGTGGCAATAGCGCCCACTACCGAAGGCTTTTTCTGTGTACCATAAGCAACTACTACAACCTCTTCAAGGTCGCTTCTTTTGTTTGATAACCTGATGTTGATGACCGGATCATCGCCAACAGTTACCCTGCGTGTGTTATAGCCCACAAAAGCAAAGGATAATTTGGCCCCCGGGGTAACGGTTAACTTGTACTTGCCATTTACATCAGTTTGGATGCCATTGGCAGTGCCGATAACCTGCACAGTTACTCCAGGCAGGGGTTCCCTGGAGGTTGAATCTGTGACAGTACCACTGATTTGACGGCTTTGCGCCGCAGCATGATAGCCCATGCCTATCAGCAGCAAAAAAACTAAAAGGCACCTTGCCGAATACTTTTTTTGGTAAAAAAAACTCATAGTTCTTAAATTTTTAGGGTTATGACTTAGTGTGATGACCGGCTTTATCCGCTCAGTCACCATAAAGACACCTGCAGGTTTTTCTTATACTCATTAATGAATGAGATTCTTTTTGTGGGGATTGATTTGCCGGAATAATTGAGGGTTGAGATTAGGGCGGTGCTTGGCTGATATCTGTAAGTCTGGTTTTAACTGATGATTGAGATTAAGTGATACCCGTGATAGATCAACAACGGGTATCACGCGGAGTGCTTAAATCGATCCTCTGAGGATAAAATAACATCATGTCACGAGTATGACTCAATTCAGGAGGCAAACCAACTTCTATGCGTTTATCGCCTGAATATCTGCATAAAAACTTCAAAAAAACCTCATACCTGTGAGTATCCTTTATGGTAGTCATTGTCTTTGGTGTGTCCGATTATAAAACTGTTTTGTTCCTCGTCCTGGTAAAATTTCCAAACCTACCGGAACAGCAGTATACATGTACACCTAAACAATTAAACCATGAAAAAACTTTTTACGCTTTGTAATTATTTGACAGGTACGCACCGGCGGATAAGGCTGCTGTTGTTTTCCCTATCAATATTTGTGACGATGGGTGTCCGCGCCCAAACTTTTGTTCACCCCGGTCTGGCCTTTAACCAGGCCGATTTGAATCAATTGAAAGCGAACATTAGCCGCGAGCCATGGCTATCCGGTTATAATGCATTTAAAAATGACTCGCATTCACAATTAAGCTACGGGCAAAAGGGGCCCTTTGCAACAGTTACGAGGGCACCCAACCTAAACAACAGCGCCTGGATTGACGACATGCAGGCTGTTCACAACCTGGCCTGGATGTGGTGGTTCACAGGCGATTCTACTTATGCCCGCAAAGCTACTAACCTGCTTGATGCATGGGCAGTAACCAATACTACATGGGGTGGCGGAGAATCTATGCTGGATATTGGCGATTATGCACAATATTGGGGTGTAGGTGCCGAAATTCTTCGTTCTACTTTTCCCGGTTGGACAGCAGCCAACACACAACATGTAAAAAATTATTTTGCCAACGTTTTATTCCCGACGTCATGGGTACCCAGCCCCCTGCGCGACGCAAACAAAGGGGCGCTTCAGTTAAAAATAGCCCTTGCCGCATCTGTTTTTTGTGATGATGCCACCCGGTTTAACCAGGCGGTGGAAGTGTACCGGATGGATGCCGGTGGAGGTATGCGCAATTCACTACCCGGTGGCGAGGTAGGCGATTCGGGCCGCGACGACCATTGGCGGGTTCAGGCAGCAGCACTGGCCTGGGGCGCAGAAGTTGCCTACAAGCAAGGGGTAGATATGTTTGCCGAGTTGGATAACCGCGTATTAGCTATCGGTGAGCTGTATCATAAATACGCCTTTGACGGCGCCACGATGACCTTCATCCCGTTGGGAGGGTATGCAAGTTACTGGACCAGTTGGGGGATTCAGCCCGGAGCAAGGGCCGGCGATATGACTAATCTTATTTACAGCGCCTACAATGTGCGTAAGGGAATACCTACCCCTAATACCGACAGGATGAGGGCCGCATTAATGCAGACTGGCTCCGCCAATTACGCTGCGGCCGGCGGCAATTTCTTATACCTGAAATCATCAGATACATCTACCGCGGTTAAGTTGCCCCAGGTATATTACCCTGCCGATCATGTGCAACCGGTGAGCAATCTTACCAATGTAGATATCGGTAATCCCGGACTGGCAGGCAGTGCCTCCTACAATAACGGAATCTGGACACTTCAAGGCGCCGGAACTTCTACCAGCAATGCTTTCAGTTTCAATTTTAAGAAAATCAGCGGTGATGCCGGTCTTGTGGTGAAAGTTGAGAACATGTCGTTAAATAGCGGTGGTTGCGGTGTCATGTTGCGCCAGTCCCTGGCGCCGGGTTCAGCTTTTTATGATATTTTCCTTAAAGCCACAGGCGGTGCCGGAAACCACTGGCAACCCAAAGCTCCCTGGTGGTTAAAAATTGAGCGTGTAGGCACCCGCATATTTACATATCATTCACAGGATGGCATTAGTTGGACCGGTCTCGGTTGCTGGTATTCTGCAACAGGTTTCCCAACTGATTTATATGCCGGATTTTATACCCTTTCCAGCAATAACTCGGCACTGAATACCGCTACATTCAGTAATGTGGGCTATAGCCAATCCGCACCTGCCGGGTCTCCGGAGATTACCAGTGCTACCACAGCCACAGCTACCATTGGCGCGGCTTTCAGTTATAACATCATTGCCAGTGCTAATCCGTCTTCCTATAGCGCAAGCGGTTTGCCATCGGGGCTTAGCCTTAATGCGGCTACCGGCGTCATCTCGGGCACACCTACAACGTTAGGGCAAAGCGAAATTACTATATCTGCAACCAATGCCAGCGGTACCGGTACGGCAACACTGATGCTAAATGTGGTTAATAATCAAACACCGGCAGCCCCAACTTCGGCTGCAGCATCGGTTGTTAACGCTACACAAATTAATCTTACCTGGGTAGCTTCGGCCAATGCTACCAGTTATTCGGTAAAACGGTCGTTGTCGTCTACCGGGCCGTTTACCACTATACAGTCGGGTATAACTACAACATCATATATTGATGCCAGTCCGGTACCCGAGGTAAACAATTATTATGTTGTTACCGCACTTGCCGGAACATTGGAAAGCGGAAACTCAAATGTTATTTTTTCATCTGTGCCGCCCGCAGCACCTTCGCAGCCCGTTGCTGTTAGTAAAAACCATGAAATTGACCTGAGCTGGAATGCAGCAACAGGGGCTGCTACTTATAATGTAAAACGCGCTACAATAAGCGGAGGCCCCTATACTACTGTAGCCAATGTTTCAACTACAACGTATGCGGATGTGAATGTAAGCAACGGCAGCCCGTATTATTATGTGGTTTCGGCTTTGGGCCAAACCAAAGAAAGCGCTAATTCGGCCGAATCATTTGGTGTTCCTGGCTCAAGTACATCAACCTGGAGCCAGCAGCCTGAGTCCGGCTTGCTTACCCTGGCCAGCAACTGGCAGGAAAACGCAACACCGGTTAATCCGGCCATTATTACTTTTCAGACAAGTGCAGACACCGTACTGACCAACGATATCGCAAACCTCGTGGCTTCCAGGATCCAGTTTAATGCAGGCGCCAATAATTATTCGATAGGCGGCGCTGCAATACATTTGCGGAACGACCTGGTTAATAACAGTACGGCATATCAAACCCTAAGTATGCCGGTAACACTGGATACATTACTCAATGTAAATACCCCCGGCGTAAACGGGACAGTAGCTTTAACCGGACAAATAACAGGTACAGGCAGCCTGCTCAAAAACGGTATTGGGTTTGCTTACGTGGGGGGCAATAATACTTACTCCGGCGGTACTACGCTCAACGGAAACGGGCAAAGCTGGCCGCCGGTTTATGGCATGGAAATATCAGGAACAAGTACAGGAGCGCCCTCTGCCCCTACCTCAGGCCCTCTTGGTACAGGGAAAATAACAATGAACGGCGGCGCGCTTTTTTCGGTGAATGCTGATGCTACCTTATACAATGATATTGAAATTGCGGCCGGAAAAACCAGTTATTTTTACCAAACCAGCTACGCTTTAAACCTTTATGGCCGACTTACGGGAAGCGGAACAATTATTCAGGATGGTAACGTATATGCCGGGTTGCACTTGTTTGCTGATAACAGCAGCTTTACAGGATACTTTGTTTCCAAACTGCGCAGTGGTAACTCTCGTACCCGCTTCGAGGTACCACAATCAGGTAGTGCAAATGCATCCTGGAACCTTGATGCCAATGGTAACGACTGCCAGGGAATTATGTTCCCTACCGGCACCATCAGTTTTGGCTCGTTAAGCGGCAGGGGCGCTATCCGTACAGATGGCGGCGGCAATCCAACTATCAGTATTGGTGCTTTGAATATATCAACCAATTACGGTGGAACAATGACGGGGACTATGAATGTTGAAAAAGTTGGTACAGCTGTTTTGATATTTTCCGGTAACCAGGCTTATTCGGGTACAACAACCATCAAAAACGGAACTTATTTACTTAATAACGATCCTAACAGCGGCACATTTACAAGTCCGGTAATTGCTTCGGCAGGCACATTCGGTGGTGCGGGGCAAAGTAGCTCGACAGCTATAATTGGTACAGGCACAGGTACAGGCGCTGCACTGGCTCCCGGTAACCTGGCCATAGGCACGTTAAAAGTAGGCAGCCTTACTATGAATGCGGATGCTACCTATAAAGTAGAATTAAGCACAAGTTCGGCAACCAGTGATAAAGTGAGCACAAGTGTAGTTAATTTGGTGAACCAACCCAAATTGCAGATCACGGCTATCGACTCGACCAGCCTCGCCCAGGGAGCATCGTTTACTATTATCGACAATACAGGAAGCGCTGCGATAGCCGGTACTTTTAAAGGCTTGCCCGAACTTGCCCCGGTAACCGTTGGTAATTTCACACTTCGCATCAGCTATAAAGGCGGCACCGGCAATGATGTTGTGCTCCTGGACGACAGGCCACTGCCTGTAATTATCACCAGCGCACCAACAGATACCACGCTCATAGGAAAACCAATGACTTATACCGTAACCGGGATTAAATCGCCCAACCATTTTTCGGCCAGTGGGTTACCAGCGGGACTGCAAATTGACTCTTTATCAGGCAAAATTTCAGGAACGCCAACCCAGTCAGGTACTTTTAATGTTAGCCTGACGGCAGGCAACGGCAGCACAACAGCAACTTCCACACTTGCACTTACAGTGCTTGGCAGTGCTGTAAACTCATTGATAGTAGCTGCCGGAGATGCTAAAAACATTCTTGAATGGAAATCACTCCCGGGGTACAGTTATAACGTTAAACGTTCAGCAACTTCCGGAGGGCCATATACCACCCTTGGCTCAGTAAACAACCTTGCCTTTACCGACAGTAATGTAAGCAATGGCACAACCTATTTTTATGTGATAGCTCCGGCAGATAGTACCGGCGAAGGAGCAAAAAGCACAGAAGTAGTTGCTAAACCCAATACAGGGCAACGTGATTTCTATCAATTTGATGAAGCAAGCGGAACCAGGGGCATTGATGCGTGGGGTGCCAACCATGCCGTACTTGCGGCAACAGCAAACCGGGGCACAGGCAAATACGGCAAATCACTGCTGCTTGATGGTTCGGCAAATGCTTATGCAACGCTGCCTGCCGGTATTTTCGGTACTCTTAATGATTTTACCATATCCGCCTGGGTACGGATGGATGCCATAAGTACCTGGATGCGTGTTTTTGACTTTGGTTCGAGCACTACCCAATACATGTTCCTTACCGTACAGGCGGCGGTAACTAATGGCCAGTCAACCATTCGCTACGCTACTAAAAACGGCTCGGCTGCCGAACAGAACATCAACTACAATTATACCTTCCCGCTCAATACATGGACCTACCTGGCAGTAACACGAGCTGGCAATACCACTACACTTTATATAAACGGCACATCGGTTGCCAGTTCGACAAACATCACCATCAAACCATCGGCACTGGGGAGCACCACACAAAACTACCTGGGCAAATCGCAGTTTGCCGATCCGATGTTCAAGGGTTCTATCGACAATTTCAAGATCTATGGCAGGGCATTAAGCAGCACCGAAATAGCAGCCGATGTACTGGGCGATCAAATAATAACCTTCGCCTCCATCGACGGAAAAACTTTTGGTGATGCAGATTTTGTCCCTCCGGCAACAGCTTCATCTGGTTTGGCAGTTTCTTATAACAGTTCTGATACCACTGTTGCTAGTGTGATCAGCGGTGCCGTCCACATTAAGGCGGCTGGAACAGCAACCATCACTGCGTCCCAGCCGGGCAATAGCAGCTTTAAAGCAGCTACCCCTATCAATCAAAGCCTTACCGTTAGCAAAAAAGCACAAACCATCACATTTAATGCCATCCCCGCAAAAACAGTTGCCGACAGTGACTTTGTAGCCGGGGCAACGGCGAGCTCTGGTCTCGCAATAAGCTATAGCAGCTCCGACAGTACTGTAGCTCAGATAGCGGGCGGAAAGTTGCACATTGTGGGCTCTGGTATTGCCGTAATCACCGCTTCACAGGATGGCAATGCCAGCTACCTTCCTGCGCCGGCGGTTACACAAACCTTAACCGTTAATAAACTAAGCCAAAGTATCAGCTTTGCGGCCCTGCCTTTAAGCAGGCCCGGCGATGCTGATGTTAGCCTAAACGCGTCATCAACTTCGGGGCTTCCGGTTGTTTACACCAGCTCAAACCAGAGCGTAGCTACAATCATCAATAACAAATTACATATTGTAGGATCTGGCAGCAGTGCTATCACAGCACAGCAGGGAGGCAATGCCCGGTTTGACACCACAGCTTTGAGCAAAACCTTCAATGTATTGCCGTATAATATCCAGGTACAATCATCTGACGGGGACAACAACCAACCGGCAAACAATGTGATCAAACCATTTTTGAAAATTGTTAACCAGGATTCGGTAGCCGTTAACTTTAACGAACTTACCATGAGGTACTGGTTTACTGCCGAAAACTATTCAGGCATCAATTCATGGATTGATTATGCCCAAATGGGGAACAGCAATGTTACCATGAAATATGTTCAGCTACCCGACCCTCATACAGGTGCTTTGGGCTATATTGAATATGGTTTCCTGACCAATGGCCAACTCAGTGCAGGCAGTAATTCGGGGGTTATTCAATCAAGGTTCGCTAACCAGGATTGGTCGAACTTTTCGGAGACTGATGATTATTCATACCTGCCATACACTGGAAACTACGCAGCCAACAGTCATATCACCCTTTACCGCAACGGACAATTGATTTATGGAACCGAACCAACTGCAGTAGCAGCTGCCCCGGCATTTACTGTATCTTATCAAAATCAAAACCAGGGCACTACCGGAAACGCAATCAGTACATACCTGGTGCTTAACAATACCGGCAACGTACCTGTCAATTACAGCGATCTGTCCGTACGTTACTGGTTTAGCCGCGAAGGCACTGCCGGGCTAAACTTTTCTGTAGGCTACGCCAAACTGGGCAATAGTAAAATCATCAACCGGTTCGCGACTTTAAGCCCTGCCTTAAACGGTGCGGATACCTATCTCGAACTAACCATCGATCCTTCAGCCGGGTCTCTTTATCCGCTAAGCAATACAGGTAACATTCAATACCAGGTCAATAAAACTGATTGGTCGGCATTTAACGAAGCAAATGATTATTCCTATGCAGCCAAAGCTGCCATGGCGCTTAACAGTCATATTACCGTTTATTATAAAGATCAACTGATTTACGGAACTGAGCCTTCCCTGCTTAGCAACAACTCGCTGGCTTCAAACATTGGCTCAAAAACCGGTATTGTACAGGATAATAATGCACCTATCGGTACGGTGCAGAATAATGTTATCTACCCAAATCCGGTGGCTTCACGCAGTTTCAACATTAAATTAACGCCTGATCTTGATCAAAAAGACATCACCCTTGTTATCCGGGATAATTTTGGCAAGGTTATGCAAAGCGGCAAGTACCGGGGTTTTGGCGGTAGCCTCGGCGTCCAGTTAACCCGATCATACATGACCGGAGTTTACTTTGTGCAGATCAACAATCTGGCGCCATTGCGCATGATTGTAAGTCCATAGTTTTAAGCTAAAAGCCTAAGGCATAAAGCGAAAACTTTGGGACATAAAAAAGGGACGGCAATATTGTCGTCCCTTTTTACTTATTACGGTATCTCGTTTCTTACCTGAAGGCAAAATAAATTAATACTCGGTAGCACCAATATCAAACGCTGCCCCCGAAGGACGAGCAGTACCGTAATAATCAGATTTTACGCCGTAAGATAAAACGTTGGCTCCTTTGTTAATAAGTGGCGATGATGCTTGCAGATGAAAATTATCCCCTCCGTAATTTACAAACTTGCAGGTATTTACATCTGTGCTTACATAGTTATTTGAAGCGGTAAGTTTAACACCGGTGCTTTTTCTGATTATTGATTGTACCGATGCAGACTGGATCATTACGTTATTAATAACGGTATTCATCGGGATGGTTTCAGAGTTTAGCTTTATTCCCCCCAATACCGAACCAATGATGGTATTGTTGATAAACTGAAAATTCTTTCCGGGCGTATACCTCGAATCGGCAAAAATGCCGTATGATTTTGAATTGATAATGTAATTATTGAACACCAAATTGTCACCAAGTCCAAGAACAATAATACCATCGCCGGGGGCATTTTTAACCAGGTTATTATAACACTTACCACCGGTACCTTCCCCTATTTGTATCCCGTTATCCTGGTAAGCAGAGAATGGACTTCTGCCGGGGTTTTTAACTACATTGTTATAAATTTCACAGCCTGAAGTAGCACTTCCAACCTGGATCCCTTCAGAACCGGTTGAATCAACAAGGTTTTTATAAATCTTAGCATTTACCACATCGTGAGGTAAAACGGTACCGCAGGAAGTAGAAACACCATCCTCATAAAATGAATTACCTATATAAAGCCCTTCTCCACCTGTTTTGTGAACATAGTTATCATGAATCAAAACATTTTTCATGACAAATCGTCCCCGCTGAGTTGCAGCATCACATGTTGGATCTGTTTTAGCCATGATGCCTGCAAAACCGCTGTTACGCACTTCAACAGCTGCAATTTCAAAATCAGTACTCAGGTCATCCATGGTCATGCCGATGTTGCCGCCATTTACATCAAACCCGTATTTTATTGTTGATACCCCATTACCAAGTACCTTAAAATACTGGCAATTTTGAGTCTTAAACGCATATGAAGCTGTAGTTTCTGTTGTAAAAGACACCCTGCCGCCCTGGTTAACAATTATAATGGGGGCAGCGGCCGTTCCTTTTAAGTTTTTAAGCAATAAAGAGCCCCTTTTACCTGCCGGGATATATATTTTAGCCCCTGCCGGGATCTTTGTCCCGTCAACCATCCATTCAGTAGTTTTAACTGTATACGTGTAGTTGGTAACTGCTGTTGTTGCCAAACTTTGCTCCGGGTTAACCTGTTCCGGAATAGGAGCTGCAGGTTTTTCAATTTTGTTTACGCTCTTTGAACATCTTGCGAAACCTGATATAACCAGCACACCGGCTATCACACGTATTAAGTAATTGTTTTTTCCCATCTATGAAATTATAAAGCGTTTCTATCTATGTTAAATTAAAAGGTATTTATAGCCAACTTGTCCTCACTGCGCAGAACCAATTGTTATACGTTATACTTTTAATTATTGTTGCCGGTTAGGTTACACCGACAAGTTATAACATCAGGCAGCTCTTTAAAAACACCTTATTACATCCGCTTTAAAGCCCAATTGCGCAGGCTGGTTATAGCTTCATAAAGCACACCGGCTTCTCCCCTGAAATCTCCCGAACCTTTTGGTTCGCCTGTTTTAACATCGTACCATTCAAAGAAACCCTTATTCTTCAGCACGCGGTCAATCATCGGGCTTAGTTCAGTGCAGGCTTCACTTACCATATTATTTTCAATTAACGGAGTTATCATCCTGCCGCCAAACCATGTCCAGTCGCCACCATTTTGGTAGGTGAAGGGCGGCATATTCGGAAATTCTTCAAGAGGATAGGGAGGATAAACTGTAAGGCCAATAGTGGCATACTTTTCACGCGATACGGCTTTCAAAAACTGGTTGTTGATATCGACGATTTCTTTTGGAGTATTCAGACCGGCTTTTATAGCACATATGGTACCGCCAAAATAAAGGATCTGCTTTTCATTAAATAAGGGCGAAAATGGCGAGCCATCAAGGTAGATATGCGGTATATACTTGCCGGCTTTTGCATCCCATAAATGATTGCGGACCCTGATTTTCATTCCAATGGCTATATCTCCCCAATATCGTGATGCTTTGTAACCGGCGGGCCTCATCGCCAAAAAATCATGTATCGCCATTAAAAACATGGCATTATCATAAATATCTATTGCCCATTTTGTTTTATCGTTAATAACCACGCCCCAGCCATGCTGGGTTTGCACATCGCCCCAATCAACTGTGGTGGCGCCGGTAACCAAACCATACTTAACCGACCAGCGATTTTTCAGGATGTAGTTCATCGCATCTTCCATACGCTGCATTACGGTTCGGCCGCCTATGGTATCCGTCAAAATACTTTTGTCGCCGGTGATATCGATATATTTTTTTACTGCCTGGATCAATGACGACTCCTGGTCGGTTTCAACCGTATTTTTATGAATAGCCCAACCGGGTGCCAGCTCAGAATATAAGTACTGATAGCCAACGTGAGCCTGATCGGTATGGATAGCGCCATCAGGTATATTACCATCCTTACCCTGGATTTTAAAAAACAGCAACAGCTTATCTTTTACTTCTTCCTTGCTGCGTGCACGCAATGAACCAGCTATAAAAGTATTAAAATCACGGATCCAGATTTCGCCGTATGACGTGCCTGCGGTAAAACCGGTTAGCAAACGCAGCGCGCGTGCTTCAACAGTATCCAAACGGCTGTCGGTCATGATCTGTCTTGCCAGTTCCTTTTGAGATGCAGGACTTTGGGCCAACAGGATACCGGGAATAGTAAGTGCTATTGAAAAGAGTAACGTTTTTAACAGGTTCATAAAAGGCGGTAAACGGGCAAATTTATAAGTAATTAACTGATTATCATCACAGCCACTTGCGGCTTGTGCCAAAGGATAATCATGAGCACTTATCAAATTAAAACAATTAAACGGCATTTGTACTAACATTTATGCTCCAACGCCCTGAGTTTAAGTAATCGATAAATTAAAATAAGCGATTGTACACTTAATATACCATACAAGCTGTTATATTATACATAGCAAAATATAAACACTTGCTTAAACTATGTAAATACATAATTAAGCTTTTTGTTATCTTTACCGGCACTTATCTCTCATCAAGGTTAGTAAAGCCACTATGAAATTAGCTATCGACCACAAAAGCCCTATCCCCCTGCATATACAGGCCGAACAACTGCTGCGCGAGCTGATCAAAGATCCTGCTTACCAGGCAGGTAAATTACTGCCAAATGAGGTTGAGCTGGCTAAAAAACTGGCCATATCACGCACAACGCTGCGCCAGGCTATCAATAAGCTGGTTTATGAAGAACTGCTGATCCGCAAAAAGGGTTTTGGTACTAAAGTTGCCAACTCCAGGATCAGTTCAAAATCAATGAACTGGCTTAGCTTTTCGCAGGAAATGAAAGCGAGGGGCATTAACGTAAAAAATTACGAATTGCACGTAAGCTGGGTATTCCCGGATGAAAGTACCGCCAGCTTTTTTGATATTGGCACAGATAAAAAAATTGTAAAAATGGAAAGGCTCAGGGGCAGCAGCGATAGTCCCTTTGTTTATTTCATATCTTATTTTCACCCACGGATAGGACTTACCGGTGAGGAAGATTTTAAACGCCCGCTTTACGAAATGTTAGAGGACGAATATTCGACCATAGCCAACCTGTCTAAAGAGGAGATCAGCGCCCTTGAAGCCAATAAATTCATAGCCGGAAAGCTTGAAATTGAAGCCGGCAGCCCTGTATTATTCAGAAAAAGGTTTGTTTATGACCAGGGGGAACGCCCAATGGAATATAACCTTGGTTATTACAAAGCCGAAAGCTTCGTATACACCGTTGAAAGCCGCAGGACTTAAACCTGAATGCCTGTATAACTACTTTGTACCAACAAGTTTTCATTTAATAAAAATGTCATCGAACCAGCAGGCAAGGGAAAAACATGGCATTAGACAACTACTTTTGTTTAAGCAAAATGTTTAATAAGATGTAGTATACGGTAGCATCCGGATGATTTCCCGAACTTAACGACATTGTCATCCTAACGATTTTTTAAATTTAACAGCACTCCCATACTAAGCAAACGAGAGATACGTTAGAGCTGTATTATATTTTATATAAAAACCGTTGCTTTTAAAAATATTGCAATTCGTTGCCAATTATCTATTAACTAATTGCCATTTATAAAAAAATACCAATAAAAGTAAAATTTCCATATTAAGATGACAATAAATGTAGTAATTACACGTATATTTGTTGCACCATGTAAATAGCTGACAGGCAGCGCCACCGGTTCGACCCCGGGTTTACAGCTCTTCTCATAATTTAGGTTTATAATTGGTTAGAACGCATTCCTGCCCATCAGGAGTGCTTCTTTTTTTTATACCCTTTTTGAAAGCTAAACGCAAAAGGCTTAATGCCGAAAGCCATCAGATAACTATCAAATTTTGCTTAATTACCTCTGAGAAGCTGTTTAAAAACGATTAAATGGAACCCACGTCATTGCGAGGTACGAAGCAATCCCTGACTGTACAGGGCGGATTTGCTTAGCGGATCTGCCTCTTGGGGATTGCTTCGTACCTCGCAATGACGGCTTTAATATATTTTCAAACAGCTTCTTAATATCAAAGTGCTTTTTGCGCAACTTGTGCTGAGTTATTACCAGGCTTAGCATCCTGCACACACCGAAACCCAACGTGGTTTGTTGCCGAGCGATATTCGCCCTTACCTCTTGAGCCTACCATGTAGCGTGTACAGTATTGATCAGTACACAAGAACGAGCCGCCTCTTTGAACCTTCTTTTTTTGCCCAGGTTCCTGCGGATCAAAAGAGCTGGATGGGCCACCGGGATTGCGCGCTACAGTATTAGGATTAAAACTATTATAATAATCATTACGGTACCAGTCGGCACACCATTCCCAGGCATTGCCGGCCATATCATATAAGCCATAGGCATTAGCGGGATATTTTTTTACCGGGCCAAGACCAGTTTCTCCATCTTCGGCATTATCATGGTTGGGAAAAGAGCCCTGGAATGTGTTGGCCATCCAATGGCCGTCCTGTTTCAATTGGTTACCCCAGGGATACAACTCACCGGCTTTACCTCCTCTTGCAGCAAATTCCCATTCGGCCTCTGTAGGCAGGCGT
Organism: Mucilaginibacter gossypiicola; assembly: GCF_900110105.1. Lineage (GTDB taxonomy): Bacteria > Bacteroidota > Bacteroidia > Sphingobacteriales > Sphingobacteriaceae > Mucilaginibacter > Mucilaginibacter gossypiicola. The sequence goes on from NZ_FOCL01000012.1 coordinate 30,169, forward strand.
TTACCGGCCCATTTGGCATAAGCGGCTGCATCCTCCCAGGCTACCTGTACAACCGGGTAATTTTCTTTGCCTCTTAAATCAGATTCCGGCCCAAGAGGGTGTTTCCAGTCGGCCCCTTTCTGGTACGACCACCATTGCGAAATATCATTTAACTGCACTTGATGATTCGGCGGGGTAAAAACAACAGATCCGGCAACGAGGTCTTCGGCCGGCACGCCCGGAAATTCTTCTGCCGTAGGTTTCTGCTCGGCCACGGTTACATAGCCGGTGGCCTTTACAAATTTGGCAAACTGGGCGTTGGTTACCTCGGTTTTATCCATATAAAAACCATCAACAAATACCCGGTGAACAGGCCTCGCGTCGTCCATAGCTTCCATGCCGCCATCGGTTATGCCGGTTGGGTTAACGCCTCCCATACTAAAAGTACCACCAGGAATCCAGGCCATATCCGTGTTTGTTTTACCTGCCGCTGCTGCGTTAAGCACGTTAATTACAGTAGGCTTAAATGCTTCGCCTCCCTGATGCATATATAAAATACTATCTTCCCTGATCATCCCGTTTTTGGTACAGGAGATGGCAGCTTTAATTTTAAAACCTGCTGTTGAAGCAGCGGCAGGCCTTGAACTTGTACTATCAGAGCTGCTATTATCCTTATTACCCGAACTGCTACAGCTTTGAAAAACAAATGGTGCTAAAAATATAGCAGATATTGTCAGTAACGAAATTCCGGTAATATGTGTAAGCTTAATCTTCATCAAGTTCAAACTTAGTGATCTTTATGCAAAGCTATACGAGGGCATATGTAATATATCGTTTGCATTAAGAAATATCTACATAATTTACCTTCACAGCACTTTTTCATTCGCGGTTATTGCGATATTTTAAATATATATTTCCTATCAGCATAACCAAACTACTTCCTAACCACAGCCAATAGCCAATTCTGTATTTTATAATAGTGGATGTTCCACCAGCTTCGTTTATCATTATCGATTTAAAAAACAAAAATGATAAAGCAAATAAAACGGCTATAGCACTCGCTAAAAAAGATTGGCGAGGTTTTTTAGTAAAATAGCCCCATGACACCCACAAAGCCGGATTAGCTAACCAGGACCAACCAACAGCCGAAGAAAAAAAGCCAAAAAAACCGGATAACAATATGGCTGCACCTTCGCCCTCTTCACCTTCTTCTGCCGTCGTATCGAAACAGGGGAATATCAGCGCAGTTAAAAACAATAAGATGCTTAGATATTTGAAGATTTTTGTAACGTGTATGGTTCTTAACATTTTGTGACCGGTTAGGTGTTTAGCAAAAATTGCAGTTTATTATCCTGCATCTTTATTTCCTGATCGTCATTTGCAATAACAGATTTGATAATGATGCTGGATTGTATCTAATCGCTAAATATAATTAATATCGATGGGCAAGGTGGTACTTATGTCACGTTTTTTATACTTTTATGAACCCTGTTACATCAAAATGCAACAGGCACAAAATGAACCGAAAACGCTTCATATCCTCCTTAGTTACAGCCGGCGCGGCACTATCAACCCCGGGGGTATGGGCATCCGCACTTAAAAGTTCTTATAGTAAAACATATCATAAAATCCCTCCCTATTTAAAAACAGGCGATACTATAGGCATTATCAGTCCATCGGGATATATGAGCTTAACCGCCATAATACCATCTGTACAACTTATACAAAGCTGGGGTTTTAAGGTAGAGATTGGCGACAACACAGGCAAAAAGGATTTTATATACGGCGGAACAGATGAAGAGCGCGTGGCAGACTTACAGCAAATGCTGGATAACCCCAACATCAAAGCTGTTATGTGTGCAAGGGGTGGCTACGGATTAGTAAGGATCATTGATCGGCTCGATTTTAGAAAGTTTAAGAAAAACCCCAAATGGATCATCGGCTTTAGCGATATTACTGCCTTGCATTGCCATATTAACCGCAATTTTGGTATTGCCACCCTGCATTCAAAAATGTGCAACAGTTTCCCGAATGACTGGGCGAAGGCCGATGATATGCAGATAGCCACCATTCAATCCATCAGGCAGGCACTTATGGGCGAAAATATTGATTATTCGTCGCCAGCGGTTGCGCAAAACCGGCAGGGAACAGCCGAAGCTATTTTAACAGGCGGCAACCTGAGTTTGATCACAACGCTTTCGGGCACTCCTTCCGATCTGGATACAGATGGAAAAATCTTATTTGTTGAAGACACCCACGAATATCTCTACAATATCGACCGCATGTTCTGGAACCTGAAGCAAACCGGTAAGCTTTCGCACCTTGCCGGGCTAATTATAGGCGGCTTTCAACTAACGCCGGATATTGAAAGCGAAGAATTTGGCCACACCATTTATGATATCGTTACCGAAAAAGTAAAAGACTATGACTACCCGGTTTGCTTTGATTTTCCGGTGGGACATCAAAAAAATAATTTCGCCCTTAAATGCGGGGTACAGCATGTACTTGAGGTTAGTACAGACGGGAGCACATTAAAAGCGGTTTAAACACAAAGTTTATTCATTGCCGTTGACTTTAGTCAACGGTAAAAGCGGGCGGCGGTTAAGGGGCTTCAGCCCAATTATTCAAGCGGCATTGGGGCTAAAGCCCTTCTACCCTCTTTTAATCATTCCGTTGACTAAAGTCAACGGCAATGATTGAGTTTGATGAATAATAAAACGCTCTCTTGATAACAGAAGCAAACATCACGCTTCTTTATCAGGCAGTCACACTCATAACCAACTTTTTACCGTAAATACGATTAGCTTCCATCAGCCGGTGGGCCTCCTGCGCAGTTTCGACAGTAAGGTTGCCGATAACATTTACAGCAGGTGCATCAATTTTATGGGCTTCAATTAGTTGAGCTAAATGATTGAGCGTATCTCCATACCATGTAAGATTATTTTCAATCGCAAATGCATAGGCCGCAATATTGAGGATATTGGCCCCTTTGTCAAATAAAATTTCGCGGGTGACAACGGTTCCTAAAAAAGTAACATCAACATAGTTTCCGTTCATTCTTAATACATCAGCCGTGGTTTCGGCTATGGTGCCTCCTACAAGGTCAACAGCATAATCAAACCGCTTACCGTGGTTGGCTGCAATAAGCAGATCTTTTAAACCCGGTTGATTATAATTGATGATTTGCCCGGAGCCAAGGCCAAGACTTTGCAATGCGGCTATACTTTCCCCGCTACCTGCTGTAGCTACGATGTTTGAAACGCCATTTGCTTTTAACAATTTTATCAAAAACCTGCCCACGCCGCCTGCAGCGCCATTAATAAAAATGCTGTCAGAAACTTCGGCCTGCATCCTGGTAAAACTATGCCAGGCCGTTAAACCCGACGATGGGATAGCGGCAGCTTCCTCAAAATTGATATGGCGAGGTTTACTGCCAATCATCCGGTAATTTAACGCCATTAATTCGGCATAGCTTCCGTTTGATCCGCGACTACCGGCCAGGGCCATCACCTCATCGCCGGGCTTAACACCAATAACGTCCGTCCCTACCTGCAGCACTACTCCAGAGAGCTCACGCCCTAATATTGGCGAACGCATCAGCCTGCTTTCGCGCAGGCCCAGGCGCATCTGGTAATCAATAGGGTTAAAGGCAGCTGCTTTGATCTGTATCAGTACTTCGTCATTTTTAATTACAGGAGGATCCAGATGGCTTAAACTGAAGTTGGATACATCGCCAAAACCATTCAATTGTATTGCTTTCATAAATGCAGAGCTTTAAATTTGCTTGTGCTCCAAAACTAAATACCCGACACGTAAATAACCCTTACTCCTTTAATTGAGAGCAACTCACAAAAAAGGGAGTACTTAATTATGATCAAGGAAAACTCGTCAAACGCCGTAAACAAAGCATTCCTGTACCGGTCGTGCCGGATAAACGGCGCACTTGATGCCATTTCGGGCCGGTGGAAAGCCCTTATTGTTATTCATATCTCAGAAGGGAACGATCGCTTCAGCTTGCTAAAAACAGCGATGGAAGGTATAACCGACCAAACATTGGGTAAACAACTGAAAGAGTTGGAGGCTTCAGGGCTTATCAGCAAAACCATCATCCCCGCTGTACCTGCGCGGGTTGATTATACGCTAACCCCAAAAGGACAAGCACTGCTGCCAATTTTGGCCAACCTATCCGAATGGAGCGATATGTAAGGTTGTGTTATTTCAGGTTTTCATCAAAGTCAACAAAGAGGTCGGCCTTGTCATTATCATAAATGCCGCCTGCTATAATGCTTTGCCCGGTTGTTCCGGGGTTATTACCATGCCCCAATGGCCATGAGCCTTTTGAATTGGTAACACCGAAACCGGCATATGAAGCTGCCTGCAAGGCAAAATCGGTACAGTTATTTTTTGATAAATGATACTCCAGGCCATCATATTGTTGGGTAAGCTTCAGTATCCTCTTAAAACGGCGCTCGGTTATAAACTTGCCCATCACTTCATCCCATTTGTGCGCCTCATCATTTTTGAAAGTGCCTGAAGTTTCCGGTTCCCATGGCGTAGCTGAAAATATATTGTCTTTTTTTGGATAGAATCCGAATGAAACAGAAACCGTAGTTGAATCGGTATTATACTTGATAAGCGTTATAAAAGTATGCCCGGTATTAGCCCGTACAAATACGGCAGGCTTACCTGGCTTGGGCTGTTTAACATGAAACAGCAAGGCATAGGCAGCCGCTTTTTTGCCATCATTAAAAGTATTGAGGATCCGGTTGTAAGTAATTGATTTACTTTTCTTCTCCTTTTTATCTTTCAATTGCACCGGGCTGTTTACAAATACCGAATCATCATTTGCGTTGATGGTCAACAAGCCGCTGTTTAAATGTAATTGCCGGCCGGCAGTATCTGTATTTAACGAATCCGCAATAGCAGGGGCACCCTCTTTTTTGGATACCATCGCCCTGAAAAAACATTTCATAGCAAGGGGGTACAAATGCAGCTTTGCAAATACATTGGCAAGCTTATAATATGATTTAACCCTGGCCTGGTTATAATTGTCTTCGCCGGTATTACCGGTCGATAACTCTTTTAAATAGCCCAATACTTTTTTGCGGCCTGCGTGGGTATCCAGTTCACTTTCCAGGTCCGTTTCAAAAGCTGCATCGGCTTTATCAATAACAGGTTTGTTTGATACCCCGGTAAGCAATTTGGCCGAATAACTATCATCAATGATGCTATGTGCAGCTGTATCTGGCAGCAGGTTAAGCTTATACCGTACCGATGCCGATAGCTGGGCAGATGCCGGGATTACATACAACATAGAGCCAATGGTTACAAAGGCGCTGAATAAATATTTTATACGATAAGCGGTCATGACCAATTTTTAAACTTGTGATAATTGTGCTACAGATATAATAACGAAAGGGGACGCGGTTACTAATTACCGGCAACAACAATAACCCGGACGGTTATAGTTTAAAAAACGAAAACGGGGCGGATTAGTTTTCATATCAGTACAAACGTAATAACATTTTAAATAGTCTACAAGTTTAGTAGATTATTTTTATTTAAACTTGCATTGCTGATATACTGATAAAAACAATGGATCAATACGCATTAGTTACGGGGGCCGGTAAAGGCATTGGACGGGCAATGGCCATATTGCTGGCGCAAAAAGGATATAACCTGCTACTGGTTTCGCGGTCGGAAAATGATCTCATTGCCGTGTCTACCCAAATAAAAACCGACTATCATGTTAAGGCTGATTATCTTGCGATTGATCTTTCGGTCGCGGGTGCAACCCTCCGGATCTTTGACTGGGCTAAAAGCTTAAATGTACCCATATCGATATTAATAAATAATGCGGGGCACGGTGTGTGGGGAAATTTCGATGAATTGGATCTGGCCCCACAAACCGGCATGATGCAGGTTAACATGAATGCGCTTACCGAACTTTCCTATCATTTTATCCCGCTTTTAAAACTACAACAACAGGCGTTTATCCTCAATGTGTCCAGCACTGCGGCTTACCAGGCTGTACCTACCCTGGCGATTTATGCTGCAACTAAAGCCTTTGTTTTATCATTTAGCCGGGCTTTGAGATATGAGCTTAAGGATGCCAATATTTCGGTAAGCTGCCTTAGCCCCGGCCCTACTGACACTGGTTTTGCACACAGTGCCGGGATGGATGCCCTGGCCGAACTCGCTGCAAAATTCAATATGAAGCCCGGGGAGGTTGCGACAATGGGTATAAAAGGCATGTTCAATAAAAAAGCCGAAATAGTACCCGGATTTTTAAACAAGCTCTCGGCTGTAGCAGCAACGCATGGCCCTAAGAGCCTGATTGAAAGGGTAACTGCCGGACTTTACAAGCACTAAAAAATATTTTCATAAATATTTGGAGTGATTAACAATTTGTTTACATTTGCATAGTCTACTAAAAAGATAGATTTAATATACATTGAACAATACGCACAACATATTATTTGCATGCCCAATGCGAATGCCCTTGATAACAAGGGCCATGTGCAGCTGTTGTTGTTAATTTCCCTCAAAAAGGACCAGCTCCTTTCCTAAAAACCGCCCCGGCGGCATCAAGCGTTTACAATTTCATTTTCCAGGTACTTTAATATCTTTTCCACCACATGGCAACGTCATATCAAAAATTCACATTAGGCTCAACAATTACGCCCGAACAACAAGCTTTTTTCAATCAGCACGGCTTTATCCATTTCAAAAATTTCATTAAGCCCGAAACTGTTACCGACATTATTAATGCATCAAAACAGGTTGAAAACACCTGGATTAGCAATAAAACTGAAAAGGTGAATGGCGTGCCGATTAAATACGGTAAAGATCTTGACGGCTCGCCTATTGTACAGCGCTTTGCTTTTATTAATCAGCATAATAGCCTGTTAGATGAATTTACCAAAGATCCGCGTTTCCAGGTGTTACTTAACCTGATAGGTGAAGGTTCGCGCCTGGGTACCGACGAAAAGGACGGTATGGTTTTTAACCACTACGTTAACGGCCCCGAAAGCAGTTTTACAAAAATGGGTTGGCATACCGATGGCCTGCGCGATATTTTTCATGGTCAAAAGTTAAACCCGATGCTTAATGTTGGCATCCATTTAAGTACCCTGAAACCGGAGAACGGCGGTTTACGCATCCTGCCGGGTACACATAAACAAAACCTTTACCAGATGCTTTTCCGTAAAAAGTATTTCCTTGATCATGATACCGACGAAAATGAAGTAGCTATTATCCCAACTGCCGGCGACCTGACCATACATGATGGCCGCTTATGGCACCGCGTAGCCCAATCAACCGTTATTGGTGAGGAAAGCCGCCGCAGGGTAATATACATCCCCATTATTGCCGGTAAATACGAGCCCAAACACGCCGACAGCCCAACCGCCTTTTATCAACGTTTTGCAAGTATTGTTAAGTAAAAATTTATGTTAATTGCCTTATTCATCAGCTATCTCATCCGCACAGGGAAAATAGCAGCCCTGAAAAGCTTCTTCACAGAACGAGCACTGGTTAAAGTCCCCGTAAAATAAAAAAACATGTCTTTGCGAGGAGCCGCATGGGTAAAGAGCATCTGGGGCGACGTGGCAATCTCGTAGTTATACAGATCGCATATGCATGGGCTACGAGATTGCCGCACTGCACTACCCATGACAAGTTTCAAAAAAGGGTGTCATGCTGAGCCAGTCGAAGCATGGTGAGCAGGGCCTCTGCGCGCGCGCCTTCGACAGGCTCAGGGTGACAGCCTCCTTTTGTCATTTGTCCTTTAGAAGCCAACGGATTTAAATCACTCGCAATGACATTTTTTATTTGATTCTCTACTTCAACCACACCGTTTGTGTATAAGCACCATCAACAGCCGCATCCCAAACTTCAAGTCGTGCCCATTTGCGGCCTTTCATGTTCAACACTTTGCTAAATGTTTTTGTGCCGAAGGCTTGGGTTGAGGTAAGATCGATGCGCTCACGGTAAACCTGTTTACCATCACCTGAAATGATTTCGGCAAAATTGAGCGGGAATGTCCAGCTGGTTTTAAAGCTGATGGTACATTTTCCGTCGGCCTGGATGGCAATGGTCTCGCCGGATGAATGGCCATTTATTGTAAAATCCTCAATTAAAACTTCACCTGTGGTTGAAAAGAATTTGCCTTGTTCCAACACATCGAGCACAGGCTGCCAGCCATTTTTATATTCGGGCTGTTGGACAAGTTTCAGGTAGTTTACATTAAGGTGCGCGTACATTTCATTTTCGGGCTCGATGCTGAACAGATCGGCTTCAGAGAGTACTTTCTTTTTCAGCCCCCAGTTGTTCATATCGTCCATCAGGTCGAAAACACGTTTGCCCAAACGAGGTTCAGACAAATCAGCAGGCAAGGCTTTCCAGGCGGCTCCCAAAAATCTATCCGACAGGTAAAAACCTTCTTTTTTGTAAGCATCCGGAAAACCGGTGGAGCCTTTGGTACGGGCGTGAGCTGTCCAGGCCAGGCCTTTTTCAGCTCTAAGCAGGTTTAACATATCGGCCTTATCACCTATGTGATAAACTTTACCATGTTCAGCATCGGTACTTTCAAAAGGCGTACCGGCCTTACGCGACATGATCCAGTAAACCGGCTTTGGAAAAAATGCCAGCCAATGACCACCGAAAAACTCATTAGGTTCTTCGCCGGGCAGCAGCAAAAAGTTTTTATCGGATAAACGGTTACATTGATCAAACAGCGCTTTAAGTTCTTTAAGTCGTTGTTCATCCGGGCCTTTAGGGTGGGCGGTATAATGAAACTCGGCCAGGTGAACAATATTAATCCCCTGGCGTTTTAAAACTTTCACAAACGATGGACTATCAGGAACCGGCTTGCCCGCAAGCACCACACTCATGATAAACTCGTTATGAAAATGGCTTGCCATCGTTCTGTAACCGGGAAGTGGCTTATAGCTATCATCATGGGTAAATTGCTTCACATTATCCAACAATACCTCTGCTCCATCAGTACCCAGCAGGCAGAAAAAATTAAGCCGCTGTTTAGTTCCGGGAGGCGCATTAAACCAGGGTACGTAACGCTTGTCACCCTGTAATTCCTGCCGGATACCAAGCCCAAAGCCCGGAAGCAGGTTACGGTAATTATCACCGTACCATACAAACTTGAGGTTAAAAGCTTCCTCCAAAGGATAAAAATATTGGTGCGGCGCAGGGAACACGGCTATGCCTGCTTTGTCATTTGTGCCGATGATGGTACGGTATTTTACAGCAAGGTTTTTAGCAGTATCCGGCTTATTAACATCATTGGTTTGCAGGTGTTCATAAACATCGCTGTAGCTTACGGCTTTAATTGGCTGAGCTTTCGCTACCAAGCCTGCATCATACAAAATAGCCGTCGAATCAATTTGGGTTGATACAACTGCAGCAACGTTAAATAAGGGCTGCCCATTGTAAAGTGTAATTTCCAGATCGCCTTTAAAATTGGGAGCTTCCAACCCAGGCAAAGTAATTATTGTGCGCGTGCCCTTGCTGCTTACACTAATTGCGTTTTTATGAAAATCTACCTTATAAGAATAGTGCGGTTTAAGCGGCACCTTATCAAAAAAGATATTCCATCCGTTTTGGGAGATAAGATCGCGCTTACCTTCTGTAAGGATAAACTGCGGATCAACATTTTCAATCACCGGCTTGTAAACCTCGGCTTTACTTAACTGAACGCTGCTAAATAACGGCTCATCATTTTTCAAATTTAAAACAAGTCTGCCGTTACTATTTGCTCCCGCAGGCCAGGTTACCGTAACGTTTGAGGTATTTTCCTTTACACTTACGCCGGCTGCCGGTTTAAAGTTTTTATTGCCTGATACTTGCGCCTCGGCTTTAAAAAATATCAATGACAGAAAGCCGCAAAGCGCGAAATGTTTTAATTGACGAATCATATTATTTTTTATTTAATTACTACTGGCCAACCATTTTTATACTCAACAGGACTGATGCACATCACCCTGCCCTTTTCTTTATGGGCTATTTCGATAGCATGATAGGCTATAAATTTATTTCCCTTTTCATCAGTAAAAATAGAATTGTGGCCAGGAGCTGTATAAACCGCATCTTTTATTAAAATAGCACTATTGAGGGTTTTATCGCTTTCACCTAATCGTACAAACGGACCGAGCGGGTTATCTGCCTTAGCTATCATCACCGCATAATTTGCCCCGGCGCCGCAACAGTTATCGCCCGAATAATACAGGTAACAGGTACCGTTATCATAATCAAGCCACGAGCCTTCAACCAAATTGCTATAGCTTTTGTCCTTACCCGGATATACTACAGCTGTTGCAGCTGAACCATCAGCGAAATCCGACCAGTCATCCTTCATTTCCCTTACCCGTAACGGTTGAAAATCCGATCCCCAATAAAGGAAATGTTTGCCGGTTTTAGGATCAACAAAAGCTTTGGGGTCGATGCATTGAAAATCCGGGCCCTTCATAAATGGCGTACCCTTGTCTGTAAAAGGGCCAAGCGGATTGTCGGCATAAGCTATGCCCATCCATTTGCCGGTCAACTCGTTTGGATCGGCAGAAAAGAACATCACAAATTTGTTGAGTTTGGCATCGAAGAAAACATCCGGCGCCCAAAAGTTTTGCGTATTGGAGGCCCATGAAGGTTTTTGGGGCAAAGCGTCACCGGCGTAGGTCCAGTGCTCATGATCAGTTGACCAGGCCACCTGGATATTGATCATTTTCCCATCGCTTCCCGGCGATTGGGTTGCGTACGCGTAGTACTTACCATTATACCTGATCACCGTAGGATCGGGAAAATCCCTGTCAAGCACAACATGAATAAGGCCGCTATAAGGCGCTGCCTCCTTAGTTGGCTCAACTTGCTGCGCATGGCTGCGACAGGCGGTCATTGTAACTAACAGAACCAGCACCAGGCAATTAAAAAACTTGTTCATAGGTGTAATTGGTTTAAGGGTAGCATTAGCGAGGAACAAGCCTTACGAAGTTTTAAAAACTTCGTAAGGCTGCAATAAATGTGCTTCTCACGTATGAAAAGCACGTTTGTGTGATAGGTTAACGCGGGAGGCGAACAGGAACAGATGCGCCTCTATTTACAACATTGGTTTCCGAATCCGAAAATCATCTGCACATTGGCACATTTGGATTCCGCATATGCCGGATCTTATCTTCCGGTCAATTTCTTGATCAGGTTTGTTTCTTCAGGGATGTAGGCAGTACCATCCTTACGGAAAATATCATGGAACCACAGCTTAGGTTCTTTACCATCAGGCATTGGGGTATCCCAGGCGTAAATGGTATTGGTTTTACCGCTTACAAAACCCCAGTTTATAGCACCCACATTCTCTTTTTTGAGCATTGGCAATACCGTGCCGAACAGACTGTTGCGCGGGCGGGCCATATACTCGGTACAAATCAACGGGCGACCGTTCATTTTCAAAAACTGCACAGTTTTCAGGTGTTCAGCTTCAGGGGTATAGTCATGATAAGTAATAACGTCTGAGTTAGCTATCTGGAATTTGTTCAACTCTTCCAGATCCCAGCGCCATACGCCTGCACTAACCGGCTGACTTGGGTTTACCTGCCTTGCCCATTTGAAAACGCTTTTTAACAACGGCAAAGTTTTGTTGCCTTTATCCGAGTTGCCCGGCTCATTGTACAAATCCCAAAGCAAAATGCGTTTATCATTGGCAAAACGCTTCAATACATCTTTCACATATTTTTCAAGCACAGGAGAGTTAGCCGCATTGTCAGAAGCCGGTTGCCCCGGATCCTGCATCCAGCCCGAGTTATGAATTCCCGGTTTTGGTTCAGGTTGCTTACCTGCTTTAGGTACTTTGTTCCAGCAATCATCAAAAAATACAAACATGGTTTTAACGCCATGTTTACTTGAAATGGCCAGGTATTCGTCCATGCGTTTTTTGAAACCTTCGGGATCCTGCTCCCAGGCTAAATGATGCAAAAATACGCGCATTACATTCATGCCGATACCTTGCGCATAGCCTAATTCTCTATCTATTGTTTTTGGATCGAAAGTATCAGCCTGCCACATCTCTAACTGGTTGATAGCGGTACTTGGTATAAAATCGGCACCTACCAGCCATTGCTGCTGCGCGTACCATGTTTTTGCCTTCGCCTCAGACCATACCTGTGCCGGCGCCTTTTGCTGCGCCATTACCCTCATCCCCAATGGCATTGCCAAAGCAAGCGCCAATACTTTTAATTTTGTTTGCATTTATCTGTGTTTAATAGTTTAATTCCTGTTTTTGTTTTTTAATTCCCCTCTTGAGAGGGGGTGCGTTGGATGGTGTGATGGCAGGGGTGTGTTTCTGCATCGTTTATCGTCTATTGGAGAAACACACCCCTCCGCCCCTCTCAAGAGGGGAATCGCACAGCCCTTTCTTTTTGCTTTTTATTTCTACAAGCTGCCACTCGGCTGGAGCCGAGCGGCGGCTAATATTTTCTTACTTCTTCTTTACCAGCTTCCCTTTTATCATCCAAATCTCCGTCCCTTTCCCAAACGCGTTGGTTGATGTTAACGCGATGATAGTATCATCATTAAGCACACACAACGCATTCCAAAGCCCGTGTTTATTAAGCGGAATATTGAATGGCGTTGGTACACTCGCAAAATCCTTAGCATCATTGTTACCCAAAGCTACCTGCATACAGGCCTGTTCCCAGTTATGGTTGCGGTTTTGGGTACTTTGGTATGACAGCACCGTTTCGCCGCTGTGCAGTTGCCTTAAATAAGGCGCACCTGCATAAACCGTATCCTGCAATTTAGGTATGAGCGCGTATGTACGTTCGGCATCATCGGAGCCTACTGTTTTTTGCCAATTTTGGCCGATACTATTACGAATGATGGATGGCTTAAAAGTTGCGCCGGCGTTATCCTCTATCGAAAACGCGATCTCATTTTTTCCTTTCAGAAGGATGGGCACCGGCATGCCATCCCTATGGCCAGGTCTGAAGGATACTATTTCAGGGTGTTTTGTCCAGCTTAAGCCGTTATCCTTCGACCTAAATATGGAAATATTCTGCTCGTTTGATTTGGTGTAAACACCCTCGTTCGAAAAAAACAACTGGATCTCGCCCGATGGCAATTGAATCTGCGACGATTCCCAGCAGCCATCATCAAAATTGTAGCGGGCTTCATAAACCAAACGCTCATCCGTCCAGGTTTTGCCCTTATCGTAACTTTTTTTTGTGCAGATGGCAAATCGTTTAGTGGTATCCCAACCGCCGTTTACCTTATGCGGGCGTGGGTTGTATGACGCCAGTAGCGAGTGATCTTTCAGTTCCAATATCTCGGGCACTGCCATGTTCACCCCCGGCGCCGGTTTGGCAATTACAACGGGTTGATCCCAGCTTTTACCAAGATCATTGCTTGTAATACATTCAATGCCACCGGCGCTTTCATAAACACAAAACAGGCTGCCATTACTTAGCTGGACCATGCGGGCGTAATTGCCGTTCTTGTTACCTACCTGTTTTAAAGTGGTTTGATCCCAGGCAATAGTTTTATTATTAACGGCATAGTGTTGCCCCAGAACCATCACCGGGGCAAACACACCCATTAACCAAATGAATATCTGCCGCATAACCAATTATATTCTTTTTATTTCTGTAGATACTTTATTTGACGTCGGCCAGCCAGAAACTAAATGGCTTATCCCTGTCGCATACCAACGTTTCACCATTAAACTCCAGTTCGGCTGCATGGATGGAGGTGCGCTTGGTTGTGTAGCTATAAGCGCCATCGGCATCAAGCCCACCATCTTCAAAATGCTTTTTACGGCCGGGATGCGTGAAGTAAATGATATAAGCATGCCCATCACTCACTACCACATCGGCATGGGCCCCTGTTGGCGTATCCTCCGGCCGATGACCTGGCTTATCCAGCACCAAACCCTGGTGCTCCCATGTTTTAGCGTCTTTTGAACGATAAACGCGTTGCCCCTGCCACTCGTCGGTGATCATCCAGTAATAATCTTTAAACCGGAAGATCTTAGGGCCTTCATGCGCGCGGCCTTCAATGGCGGGTTTATCGTCTGCTTTCCAGTTCACGAGATCGTTACTTTCAGCGGTCATGGTGATGCTACCCAATTTTTGATCCTTGTACCACATATGCCATTTACCATCAGGCATTTTCATGAGCGTTGGGTCGATGATATTATGATCGGGCAAATTTAGCGGCCCTTCATATTTCCAGTCCCACAGGTTTTTACTGGTATAATGTACCAGGTGCGAATCTCCGCCCCACTGGCTATACACTCCTGGGATATATACCACAAACATGTGATAAACGCCTTTGTCAAAAGCTACATCGGGAGCCCAAAAAGTGTTTTGCCCGCGTTCATGCTCCAGGTTTAACGCACCGCGGTATACCCAGGTATGCCCATGATCTTTCGAGGTAGCAACACCTATGGCAGTACCATAACAAAACGCCACTCCCGGCGATTGTACGTTGGCCCGGCGCTGGGTATATAACATGGTCCACTCTTTTTCGGCTTTGTTATAAACCAATACCGGATCGGCGGCGCCATCGTAAATTGGATCACGATAAAGCGGCGATGGCGGCTGATTTTTAATCGCGGCATCCTGTGCTACGGCAGTAAAACCAGCCATCATCATTAAACCGCAAACTATTCCTTTTATCATGGATGTATCTCTCATTTATTCAGCAACAGGAAAAGCCGAAATCCTTAACCTTGCACCGCCCATAGGTACCAAAGTAAGCTCTTTAGCCGGCTCTTCTGTTTTTACAGGACTTTGTGGCAACACACCGCATAAGCCTGTTTCATCTATCTTCCAACCAAGGATTTGCTTTCCTTTAGCTTTCAGTTCAACAGGCGCATTAGCATTGGTGAATGGATTATTATCCTTTGGCCATGTGCGGTGAATAACTTCTATTGATTTTTCAGGGTGCTGCTCATCTATCAGCAAGCCATAGTTCCATGGTGATGCGGCATAGATATTATAAGAAGGCCACTTTTGAGGATCGGCACCTGGTTGCCAGTGCGAATCGCCCTGTGCATCTTTCAGGTTATCACCCTTCGTGTACTGCTCCTCAATTTTCAACGAATAAGTAAGCGGACCATAGCTAACACTTACGCTATTTTTGTTTTTAGCCCATTCCTTCACTTTCAGTTGCATTGGCAATTGCAGGGTTACCTTATCGCCGTTTTTCCAGCTTTTTGCTAAACGGATATAATCGCCTGTTGAGGTATTTACATCTACAGCAACACCGTTAACTTTTACCGATGCGCCTTTGCACCATTCAGGGATGCGCAGGTAAAGCGGAAAATCAACTGCTTTTGAAGTAGTAACCGTAAAGTTGATCTGATCCTGGAAAGGATAATGACTTGTTTCGGCAATGCTTACCGCGGTGCCATTACCAACTTTTGCGTTAACCTTACCTTCCGTGTAAAGCAAAGCGGCTACACCGTTATCAGGGGTAGCCATCCAGCTGTTTTCGGCATAATATACCCAGCCTGCGGCGTGGTTATGCTGGCAGCAACGGCTGCCGAAAGGGTTCATCATTAAAAACGGACCTTCATTGGCTATACCCGGATGGTGGTTTTTACCATCGCTTACCACCATGTTGGGTGCAGTTAAATAGCGCAAAGCACGATAATCGGGCATAAAGGCCGCAGGGAAGGTATTGAAAGCAACATCTTCGCAGTTCTCGGCCCAGAAACGATCGCCGGTATTGCCTAATAGCATCTGGTCGGATGTCATTTGCTCCACCAAACCACAGGTTTCGACTGCCTGGCGCGGATCGTCATATCCTTTACGTGCATTTTCATCGGCCCCAAACATACCACCCGGAACCTGGCCATAAATATCGCGGATCAGTTTAAAATCATTGTATGTAGCATCCAGATCTTTTTTATCATGACTTTGCAGATAATAAGTTGCCGGCTCGCGGAAACATTGGGCCACGTTAACATTATGCCAGTTGGGCAGGTTATTGGCCTGGCGCCAGTCGGCAGTGTTTTTATCAAGTTTGGTAGCCAGGTCAAGCAAAAACTTATCACCGGTACGATTGTACAGCCAGTAAACACTCAGCATGTTATCGCCACCGCGGCTGTTCTCCCAATAATCCTTCAAAAATTTACTATCAGGTACCGATAGCTCATATTTGAAATATTTGGTCATGAAAGGGATAACCCTTGGATCTTTAGTGTACTCGTAATATGATTGCAGGCACCACAGCATTGGCATGTTAGTCCACAAATCGCGGTTACCATTATGTTCAACTGCCGGACCGAAATCGCCGTTATCGCGCTGATTATTCAATACAGCATCAATCCAGAATTTGGTTTCGGCTATCATTTTCTTATCCTTCAGCGTATAAGCTATATCAGCATAACCTTTTAGCCAATAAGGCAGTTCTTCCCAACCGTATTCGCCTTTACCTTCTTTATTAAGCCAGGCATTATTTGTTTTTGAAAGCCATACGCTGATCTCACCCAAATTACCGGTTAAACCGTCGCGCTGCAGCTCCAGCATCTTCTTCAGCCAGCCACCGGCTTCAATGCTACCGGTAGGTAGTTTGGCAAAATATTGTCTTTGCAGTGGGGCGCGGTTATTTACATAAAAAGCATTTGCACCTTTGTTATCAACTGTTGTAACCGTAGTTGCTTTCACGCCCTGAGCGTTCACCGTTGCAAAGCCTGCACATATCATCGCTACGGAAAGACAAACTTCCCTGCGCATTAATTTTATACTGTTTTTGATAGTCATACGTAAAGATATTATTTCACCAATGCAGGATCATACAGTTTGCTGTTGGCCTTTTGTAACAATTCAACAGGCATTTTAATCACTTTACGATCATAAGTCATAAAGCCGTTCACTTCGCCTTCCACATCTGTTGTTTGGGTGTATACCGCTGCCGAAAGACCAACTTTTATCAGCTCTTCCAACCTATCAGTAAAGGTTGAATACCTTTTAAACAGATCGTCACCATTTTTAAAGTTTTGATAGCCCCAGTTTTTGTTTGCCTGCCAGGTATGACCATCAACAGGCCAGCCAAGGCCACCAAACTCGCCCAATACAACGGCTTTAGTTTTGCCGAAGATCTCGGGACGCGGCATAGCCGGGTGCGGATAATTATGCAGATCGACAATGTTACCGGTATCATAGAAGTTACCGCCACTCGCGCTGTTTACCAAACGTGACGGATCTTTTTTCTCGGTCCACTCGGTAATTTCTACAGTTTTGAACTGCCCCCAAGCCTCGTTGAACGGGGTCCATACAACAATGCAAGGATAGTTGTATAATGAATTTATAATGGCATTCCACTCTTTGCGGTAATAGCCTTCTGATTCAGGGGTACGTTGCTGATCGGTAGCGCGGTCAAGCACGCCCGGACGGTTTTCCCAGTGGTTGCCTAAATCGCCGCTTGGCATATCCTGCCAAAGCAGCATACCTGTTTTATCGCAATAAGCATAGTAACGTGCCGGTTCAACTTTAATGTGTTTACGGATCATGTTAAAGCCCATTTCTTTAAGCTTATCAATGTCAAAGCTCATGGCCTCATAAGTTGGCGGGGTGTATAAACCATCGGGCCACCAGCCCTGATCAAGCGGGCCATATTGAAATACGAATTTGTTATTTAGCAACATGCGCTGGATGCCGTTAGCATCGGCACCAAGCGAAATTTTACGCATGGCAAAGTAGCTGCCTATCTCGTCAACGGCTTTGTTGTTGCGGATAACGGCAACTTTCAGATCATACAAAAACGGATCAGTAGTTGACCATAAGTGCTGGTCTTTAATATCAAGCACAGCGGTTTCACCGGCATCAATAGTTTTTTCGGATACAAGGGTTTTGCCGTTCCAGGCGCTGATCTTCAGCTTATCGCCCGGCTGGCTATTGGAAACTTCGGCAGATACCGATAGTGTGTGATCGTCAATATTGGGGGTTTGTTTGGTGGCTTCGATATGTGTTTTAGCTACACCTTCCAGCCAAACAGTTTGCCAGATCCCGGTAACTGGAGTATACCAGATACCTTCGGGCTTTTTTACTTGTTTACCACGCGGCTGCGGACCATCATCTGTCGGGTCCCATACGCTTACGGTAATATCTTGTTTTGAACCGCCTTTTAAATAAGGGGTAATGTTAAATGTAAAAGGATCAAAGCCGCCTTCATGGATGCCGGCACTTTTACCGTTTACAAATACTTCTGTACGCCAGTCAACCGCGCCAAAATGCAGCAGTACGTCTTTACCTTTTAATGTTTTATTTAAGCTGATGGTGGTTTTATACCACAACATGCTATCCTTACCAACAGTTTTACCAACACCAGATAGCGCCGACTCAACCGCAAAAGGCACCAGGATCTTTCCCTCATATTTAGCCGGCCCTGTGGTAGCCTTAGGAACTATGGCATAGTTCCATAAACCATTTAGGTTTTGCCAGTTGCCGCGTACCATTTGCGGACGGGGATATTCGGGTAGAGGAGCCTTAGGGTCAACCTTTTCGGCCCATGGGGTGGTGATCTTGTCTTTTATCAAATGCCATTCGCCTTGCTGTGCATTGGCAGACAGATAGGCAGAAATGAAAAGAGACAGGCAAAGCGATAGTTTCTTCATCAGTTAAATGGAGTGTAAGGATATTATGTTAGTTAATGATGCAGGGAAAGAAAAAAGGCCCCCGCTGTAACGGCAGGGGCCGATAAATTATTGTAGAGTTACTTTTGATACCGGTGAGAAGATTAAATCTTCAACTCCGGCAATCTTTAGACCTATACGTGCAAATACGTAATTTTGAGTAGGTACTATATTGGGTACATCAAAGCTAAGGCTAAGATTATTCATGCTTGTAATGGCCGAGCCTGCAATTGATGGCGGATCGCCATCGCCCAAACGGTAACCGCCAGACACAAACTGTGTTTTGTTCACATATAAATAAACACGATCAATGTTTTTTGCATTAGCATCAGTGATTACTTTCTGTATATCAAAAGTAGCAGTTACTTTTCTGCCGATTGCTGTAAACTTGGCATTTTCTACCAGGTAATAAGGAGTTACGTCAATATCAACTGTTTGGCTACCTTTTAAGTTTACGGTTAAGCTATCGCGGGTTCCGGCTGGCAGTTCTTTCCACATAAACGGCCCCTGGTTTGCAGGGATAGTAAATTTGTAGGTGCCATCAAACAATAACTGCGCGTAGTTACCATCAGGATCAAAGGTTCCCTGTATGGCTGATTTTGTTGCAAAACCAGGCTGATATATTTGGTAAGGGACAGCGTTATACTCAACGTTTATAGCTTCGCCTTTGTAAACCAACCTACCGCTCAGTCTCGATGTGGGCGCATCGTAATTGTCTTTCTTACAGCCCGAGGCAGCAAGAAAAAGCCCTATTAAAATATGATGAAACTTGATTTTCATAAACACTTTTCTTTAACTCTTATTGATTTGGTTGTTTAACAATTTTCGGGTTGGCTGCTATAACATCGTCACCGATGCGTGAATAGTAGTTACCCAACAGGAACCTGTTTGAACCTGTTACCGGCGAAGGTTTTGTTTCCTTAAATATCCACTTTCCGTTGTTAACATCACCCGGATTATAATATTTATATGGCCACAAGCCGAAAGGTTGCGTGCTACGTTTAGTTGCTTTACCAATATTGGCAACCAGATCAGCAACAGACATTGAGTTACCATCCCAAACGGCATCAGCAATTCTCCAGCGTTTCATATCAAATAAGGTATGGCCTTCAAAAGCAAGTTCAACACGGCGCTCATGAACAATACGGTCAAAATAATTAGCTGCAGTAAGCACCAATGGTGTGGTAAGGCCAGCCCTTAAACGCACCTGGTTAATATAGCCTGAAGCCTCTGCATAATTGCCCAATTCAGCATCTGCTTCGGCGGCATTCAGCAATACTTCGGCATAACGATAACGAATAAAGTTAACATCACTGCCACGGCCACGACGACCAGAACCTACAGTTGGGTCAAGGTATTTACGGATATAAAAACCAGTTTGGGTACGGAATTCCGCGCCGTTAACCGGGCCGTCTTTACCCACTACCTGTACCTTGCCCAAGCCCGGAACATCCTGTGTAATGGTAGCATCACTGCTTGATATAACAGTACCGTTACCTAATTGATAACCTGCATATACCTCGGTACGTTTACCTTTAAATAATCCGTTTGGCAATAGTACGGTACCAGCAAGCCTTGCATCACGGCCGGCAAACATATCTAACTGATCGGTATAGTAAATAGGGTTACCTGATCCATCTTTAGTTGCCATTGGGGCATAGGAATTGTCAAGCTTTTCAAACGCCTCAACCAGGTTAAGCGATGGGTTTAACCTTCCGGCATCCAAACCTTCGTCTGAAATTGAGAAAGGCTGATCGTTAGTGGTGAAGCCGTGGGTTTTACCGCCGTTAGCCTTGAAATCCTCAACCCAGATTGACTCAGAGCTACTTTTATCAAGGAACAAGTTGGCAAAGTTGTCGCTTAAATCAGGTAATTGTTTGTAAAGCGAATAATTACCGGCTGTGCCTGATATGATTTCTTTAGCAGCGGCAAGCGCTTTAGTGTAATAACCGGTAGCAGAGCTGGCCGGGATACCAACTTCTCCGCCTGGCAGTGTTACCTGCGGGGTTGAAGCTCCGTATTTAGCTATTGAAGCGGCATATAATGCTGCCCTTGATTCCATGGCCAATACAGCGGCTGGGGTAGCCCTTGATTTTTCAGAAACGTTAACCGGCAATAAACCCTTTATTGCTTCTGCCTCACTAATGATAAAGTCATAAACTTCTGATTCTTTTGCACGCGGGATTTGTAAAGATTCAACGTTGCCAGAAAAATCATAGTTAAGTGACTTGGTGATCAGCGGTACACCGCCCATTCTTTTTACCAGTTCAAAATAATACTGGGCACGTAAAAAACGGCCTTCAGCAATAAATTGATTTTTTTGTGCATCGGTTAGTTTGGTAGCTGCGGTAGCACGCTCAATAAATAAGTTCAAATCGCGAACATATTTATAATCCCATGTACCCCATGAGCCAAAATCCCAGCCTGTACGCTGTACTATATAATAGCTTCCGTTTTCTGAAGGGAATGATTCACTGAAATCAGCAAATGATGCCCAGCCGTTATCCAGACCAGAAAAATCATAAACACGGTTATATAAATCAGCAAGAATAGAAAGTACAAGGTTGGGGTCGGAGAATGCAACATCTGAAGTTACCACCTGCTTGGGGGGTACATCTAAAAAAGCACTGTCTTTTTTGCAGGCCCCTGTAACTAACAGGAGTGCAAATGTTGATATTATGGTTGTTTTTTTCATTTGGTTTAAACTTGAGGGATCAATTAAAAGGTTAAATTAACACCAAAGTTGAGCACCTTGCTCTGTGGGAATTGTAACCCGTTATCATCCGTTGTTTCAGGGTCAACGCCAAATTGTTTCAGGTTATCAAACGAGAACATGTTGTAGGCGTTAACATAAAAGCGTGCTCTCTTGATCTTCACTTTAGCAAGCAGCTGAGTAGGCAATGAGTAACCTAACTCCAATGTACGTACCCTCAAATATCTTACACTGTGTAACCAGAAAGTTGAGTTACGGTCATAATCGCTGTTGGTAGTACCCGGGTTAACCCTGTTGGCAGGATATTTACCTGGTACCCATGCACTGTTTATATCAAACGGATCTGTACGGTGGTACCTGTCTTCAAATATGGTATTTAAGTTACCGTTGTTTTGGAATGCCCACCTTGTTTCATAATTCTGAAACCAGGTATAGCCCGCACCGCCTGAAAAATCTGCGTGGAAATCAAAGCCATGATAAGCAGCACCCATAGTGAAACCGAAGTTGATATTTGGCTGTTTACCGTACCCGTAACCAATAGGACGCGTATCATAACCGTCAATCTTGCCGTCACCGTTCCAGTCTTTGTACATTAAATCGCCCGGAAGCATTGTCCTGTTACCCTGACCATCATTGTTGATCTTGTAATTGTTGATCTGCTCGATAGATGAGAACTGACCTACAACAGTATACCCCCAATCAATATTGGCGTAGCGATTGATCGCCGAACCAAAATATTGTTCTAATGAGTTACCGAAATATTCGTTCCTGAATACAGATTTTTGACGTGAATAAGAAATGTTACCACCAATGTTATAGCTCACTTTTCCAATCTTGTCGTTCCAGTTCAATGAAAACTCACCACCTGATTGCGAGTCACTGCTTGAGTTTTCTGCAGGTAACGAATAACCTACTTCAAGCGGCAACACCAACTTAGACGGCGGGCCGGCCAAACCGGTACGTTTACGGTAGAAATAGTCAATAACACCACTCAACCTGTTGTTAAGCATGGTGAAGTCCATACCCACATCGGTCATTTTACTTTTTGACCATGAAATATTGGTTGTTACCAAACCTTTATCGGTTGCAGTAACGATAGCATTACCGTCGATAATAGCGGTACCTGCGTTGTAGTTATAGCCAGGCAGGTAAGCATAAGGTGTAACAATTGGATTAGCAGCGTTATTAGGATCGCGGTCATCACCCAATACACCATATGATGCACGAATTTTCAAGTCGTTCAGGAAGCTATTTTCGCCAAGTAGTTTCTTCATGAAACCTTCCTGGGTAACGCGCCAACCGATAGATCCGCCCGGGAAGTAGCCTACGCGTTTATCGGGTGCAAATAAATAAGAAGCATCACGCCTTCCTGAAAACTGGAAGTAATACTTGTTATCGTAGTTGTAATCAAAACGACCGATATAACCTGTACGGGCTTCTTTATTATCGCTGTCCTGGTATTGATCGGCAGTTGGGAAGTAAATAAGGGGCAAATTGTTTGATACCGGAGAAGCGTGGATCCAGTTACGTAAATGCTGTAATTCAATACGTTCAGATACAAATGTTGCACCTATGGTGTGTTTACCAAAAGTGTTGTTGTAGTTAATTTGCCACTGATAAGTTTTAGCAAATTCCTTTTTCTGCTCGCGTTCACGCCAAGGGTTAGTACTACCACCGGTTACATCATAAGTATCAGTTGCAGGGCGGTAAGTATATGCGTTATAGGTATACTCCTGGTTATTAAGCAGGTAATCAGCAATATAATATGAATACAAACCTTTTACCATCAAGCCTTTAACACCCGGAACCTGGTATTCGGCAGCAAAATTGGTTTGTAAAACGCGCCAGTCGCTGTGGTATAAGCCTGATAGCTTCTTATTAAGGAAAGCATAATTTGATTCGGTATGGCCAATATCATTCAGGTAAGCCGGATTATCGTTTGCATAAGGGCGCTCAAGCGGCGTATTTCTCAATACAGCAAAACGTGCCAGGAAGTAATCGTCCTGGCCCGGAACACCTGGGTTTTCCCGCGTTTCGATACGGCCGTTAACGTCCATACTAACCTTTAAGCCGTTAGCTACTTTTAATGATATGTTTGACTGGATGTTTGAACGGTTGAAAAGATATTCTTTACCTAACTGGGAATTTTGATGCAGATTGGTTGCAGAAACATAGTAATTTAATTTATCTGTACCACCGGTAAAGTTAATATTAGCCGAATTTTGAGGAGCATTGTTGTTAGCTTTCAAAACGTAATCGCGCCAGTTAAAGCTTTGGTAACCTTTTTCGGTACCGGCTTTATACTTGTCAAGATCGGCCTGGGTAATAGTGGTTGAACCGTTGCTGTTAACCTGTGCATCAGCTAAATAACGCATGTAATCATACGAATTGGTTAATACGTTAGGGAAACGATAAAAATTCTGGTAACCGGTGTAAGCATCAACATTGATCCTTGATTCGCCCGAACCTTTTTTGGTAGTTACCACAATAACACCGTTAGCAGCACGTACACCGTAAATAGCAGCAGATGCGTCTTTCAATACCGCAATGCTTTCAACATCGTTGGGAGCAAGGTTATTGAACTGACCTTCATCCTGTTGGATACCATCAATTACAAATAGAGGCGATCCCATGTTACGGATCTGGATGGCGGCGCTGGCACCCGGCCTGCCTTCTGACTGCCTGAAGGTTACACCCGGAATTTTACCGGCAAGCGTGGTACTAACGGTTGAACCCGCGTGCACACGATCAATGTCCTTACTGGTTACGCTGGAGATAGCGCCTGTAATAGAGGCTTTCTTTTGCGAACCGTAACCTGTAACCACAACCTCCTGTAAGGATGAGTTGGTTTCGCGAAGCCGAACTTTTAATGTTGTTCTGCCTTGCAGGCCAATCTCCTGTGCAACATAACCGATGTAAGTAAACGTCAGTGTACTGTTTGCTGTAGGCACATTGAGTGAAAAGTTACCCTGAGCATCTGTCGTTGTTCCACCTTGCGTTCCTTGCACCCTCACCGCTACGCCGGTTAGTACCAGGCCGGTGGTGTCTGTCACAGTTCCTGTAACCTTAATTTTATTTTGTGCCGATGCACTAAACGAAAAAAGGAAACCGGTCATGATGAAAAAAGCGATTAGCATTACTTTTGGGCTCCACTTACTGGGCGGCCACTGTACATGAGGGTTTCCCCCATGCCTGAGTAGTAAAAATTTTCTCATAAATGATCTATTAATTGGTTAAGTTTTGATTTTAAAAATGTACAATTGACATATCTAAAATCATGTTGTAAAGAAAAAGGATTTTGGCCCCGGCGATTAACCAAATCATATCAATACTTAGTCAAAACGTATCAATTTTCAGGAGGGTAAAAACGCTGCAACAGATTGGCTATATTTGCTTTAAGCTGATTATTTTGAAACCACTATATACATTTTTATTACTTTTTATAGTATCATGCGGCATTTGTAATGCCCAAACGTACTACTTCAGGCATTACCAGGTTGAACATGGTTTGTCACACAATACCGTTTACTGCAGCCTGCAGGATAAGCGCGGTTTTTTGTGGTTTGGCACCAAAGACGGGCTCAACCGCTTTGATGGTTATACCTTTAAAACTTTCAGGCATAACCCTGCCGATAAGAGCACGTTATCCAACAATATGGTGCATACCCTAAGCCTTGATAAAGAGGGAGCACTTTGGATAGGCACCGACGAAGGGCTTGATAAGTATGATCCGCAATCAGAAACATTTGCGCATATAAATACAGCCAACATTAATGGTGTACGCAGTATCACTTTTGATGAACACAATAACTGCTGGTTTATAGCCGGTGCATCACTAATAAGGTATAACACTAAAACCACCGAAAAAACTGATTACTGGCCCTGGCAGCACTTTGAGGCAACTTCTGTAATTATCATTAATGGTACTGTGTGGGTGTCTGCATCGTCGGGGGTGATGGAGAAAATGGATCAGGCAAACCGTACATTCACTTCTTATAACCTGTTTAAGGCTACAGATAATGTAACCTCAAAGTTTATTGAGAAGATTTATTATGCCGGCAACAATAAAATATTTGTGGCTACCAACAGTCATGGTTTTAAAGAGTTTGATGCCGAAACCGGCGTATATGTCGACCTGCTTAACTACAATCCGGATAAAACGGCAATTTATGTACGTGACTTTTTAAAATACAGCGATACCGAATACTGGATAGCAACAGAGTCGGGCGTGTTTATTTATGATACGGTAAAAGGAACATTCCTTAATCTCCGAAAGCATTTTAATGATCCTTATTCAATATCAGACAATGCCGTTTATTGCCTTTACAAGGATTCGGAAGGCGGGATTTGGGTAGGCACTTATTTTGGCGGCCTCAATTATTATCCTAAACAATATTCAACCTTTAACAAATTTTACCCCGATACCGAGCCAAATTCACTTAAAGGAAACGTAGTACGTGAAATTAACAAAGACATATACGGCAACCTGTGGATGGGCACCGAAGATAACGGACTTAACAAATTAGCACCTGATAAACATACCTGGACCCACTACTCACCCGGAGGGCACGCCAGCATCTCCAATACCAACATTCACGGCATATTACCTATAGGCAATGAGTTGTTTGTTGGCACTTTTGAACGCGGCCTGGATGTCATGAACATAAAAACCGGTATGGTTGAACATGTTTTC
Organism: Mucilaginibacter gossypiicola; assembly: GCF_900110105.1. Taxonomy (GTDB): domain Bacteria; phylum Bacteroidota; class Bacteroidia; order Sphingobacteriales; family Sphingobacteriaceae; genus Mucilaginibacter; species Mucilaginibacter gossypiicola. The sequence continues at coordinate 56,191 of NZ_FOCL01000012.1, forward strand.
CTGGCAGGTAACCGCAGTAACGACCTTAAAAGTAACTTCATAATTTGCTTTTGTAAAACCAGGGGCGGGCTCATATTTGTTGGTACTACCCGGGGCTTATACAGGTATAACTTAACCACTAAAGATTTTACCCTGATAGATAAGTTACCTCCCTATGATTTTATTTATGCCATAACCGAAGACCATAATGGTAAAATATGGATTGGCACCGTGCGCGATGGTATTTACTGTTACAATCCGGCAAACAATACAAGTACTAAGCTAAACTATCGTTATCCCGTTAAAAACGTACTTAACACTACCACAGTTAACGGTGTTTTTGAAGACAGCAACCACAAATTATGGTTTGCTACCGAGGGTTTGGGATTATGGAAATATGACCCGGAAGCTGATAGCTATAAGTTTTATGACAGCAATAAAGGCTTTCCAAGTAATTATATTTTCCGGGTGGAAGAAGATGGTCATAAAAACCTGTGGATCAGCACTACGCGAGGCCTTGTCTGTTTCAATCCGGCTACAGAGGCTATTAAAATTTATACCAAAGCAAATGGTTTGTTAAGCGATCAGTTTAATTACAACTCATCTTTCAAAGATGCCGATGGTACCATGTACTTTGGCTGCGTGCGTGGTATGGTTAGTTTTAATCCTGCCGATTTTAAAATAAACCACTTTATTGCTCCTGTTTATATAACCGGTTTCCAGGTACACAATAAAGAGATCTCCGTTAACGGTGCCGATTCGTTGCTCAGCCAATCTATCATTAGCACAAAAAAAATAAACCTCAACCATAACCAGTCGTCATTTAGTATTGATTTCGCAGCATTGAGTTTCCCATCTCCCGAAATGACCCAATATAAATATATGATGAAAGGTTTGGATAAGGGCTGGACCGAACTTAAACGCAATCGTAAGGTTTATTTTACCCAATTGCAGCCAGGCCATTACACCTTTGTGGTAAAAGCTGCGGGTAATAACGGCATCTGGAATCAAAAAGAAACAACGCTTGAAATTAATATAGCACCACCTTTTTGGGAAAGTGTTTGGGCTTATATTGCTTATTGCATGTTGTTTTTGCTGACCGGTTACTACCTGCTGAGAAGCTACCACCGCAAAACCCGCGAAAAAAACAAACGCATTATCGAAACCCTTGAAAATGACAAGGAAAAACAGATCTACAATGCTAAAATTGAGTTTTTCACTAACGTAGCTCATGAAATCCGCACGCCGTTAACCCTTATTAAAGGGCCTATGGAAAAGGTGATCAGGAAAGCCGAACATGTTCCGGAGATTCAGAATAACCTCAAGATCATGGAAAAAAACACCAACCGGCTGCTCGACCTTACCAACCAGCTGCTTGATTTCCGAAAAACCGAAACTAACGGCTTCAGCCTCAGCTTTGTCAGAACAGACATCACCGATTTGCTTGCCGATACCTTTTTGCGGTTTAAGCCCATGGCCGAACAAAAGAGCCTCAGTTATACATTCATACACCCGGTTAAAACTGTTTATGCCTATGTGGATATTGAAGCATTCACCAAAATTATAAGTAACCTTATTAATAATGCTATTAAATACAGCACATCTGATGTTGAGATCGAATTGGTTGATCAGCCTGTTAATGATTCTACTTTTACCATAGAAATAAGGAATAGCGGCAACCTGATCCCTTACGAGATGCGCGAAAAGATCTTTGAGCCTTTCTTCAGGATGAAAGAATCGGAAAAGCAAATTGGTACAGGCATTGGCCTTTCTTTATCGCGCTCCTTAGCCGAATTGCATAAAGGTTTATTAGTGTTGAATAAATCTATTAACGATTTTAATATATTTAACCTTACTTTGCCTGTTCACCAGGAAAAAGAATTCGACCTGCATATTACCCCCGATGAATATGAACAGGCAGACCTAAGTAACAGAGAGGAGAATATTGACTTTATGAAACCAGTTATACTTTTAGTGGATGATAATCCCGAAATACTTGATTTTATTTCGGATGATCTGAGCGACAAATATTCGGTTATTAAAGCTCTTAACGGACAAGAAGCGCTGGATATGATAGCCATCGAAAACATCCAGCTTATTATAAGCGATGTAATGATGCCCGGAATAGATGGGTTTGAACTGTGCAAAACCATCAAAACTAATTTCGATTACAGCCATATACCTATTATATTACTTACTGCCAAAAACACCCTGCAAAGTAAAATTGAGGGCCTGGAAGTTGGTGCCGACGCTTATATCGAAAAACCATTTTCGCCCGAGCATTTGCAAGTGCAGATAGCAAACCTGCTCATTAACCGCAATAAGATCAAAGAACATTTTGCAAGTTCGCCGCTTGCGCATATCAAGTCGATGGCGTATTCAAAGCCCGATGAAAGCTTTTTGGATAAGCTCAACGGCGTTATTTACAAAAACATCCAGAATGCAGAGCTTGATGTAGAGCAGATAGCTAACCTCATGAACATGAGCAAACCAACCTTATACCGCAAGGTTAAGGCTATCTCCAACCTTACCATTAACGAACTCATCAATATCACCAGGCTTAAAGCCGCCGCCCAATTATTAGAAGAAGGCGATTATAAGATTTATGAGGTAGCTAACATGGTAGGTTACAGCTCACAATCACACCTGGGCCGCAATTTCCTGAAACAATTTGGTACTACGCCAACTGAATATCAGGCTGCTAAACGGAGTAAGATAAAACAGGTTTAATTTAGCCACGCAATCAATTAAACGGACAAAAGGTTCTAAAAATCCCCTCTTGAGAGGGGGCGCGTAAGATTGAGCGGTAGCAGGGGTGTGTTTCTACTGTATGCCTATCAAAGCAGAAACACCCCCCTCCGCCCCTCTCAAGAGGGGAATCGCACAAGCCCGTGCTTTTTTTAGTTAATGATTATGCCTTGTACGCTTGAACCTGCGTACTTAAATTATTCGAATGATGGTGATTAATTTACTTCCTTGTATGCAGTTTCGTTAAGGCAAATTGCCCTATCCTATCACCTTCATCAACGCCATTAGTGATGGATGGCATATAATGAATACCTCCATAAAACCGGCTGATAGCAGCCTCTTCAGCTGCGGCTTTAAATGATTTAAAGTTACGGGCGGGGATGGAAAACTCCATTTCGGTAGAGTCAGTAAACGAAAACTCCTCACCAAATAATTTACCTAATACCGCAGCAGAGGCCGTTGAAACCACGCTATGCCCGCTGGTATATTCCGGAAAAGGCGGCGTTTGCAGCAATGGCATCCAGCTTTGATCTATATACTGATTAATATAAGTCTCCGGCCTGATCACTTTGCTGCGGTATTTTTCGTCCCAGCAATTGATAAAGCTATCGGCAATAACCACGGCTACGCTGGCATAAGCTTCAGAACTCTTCACATAATCGGCCTTAGCCTTCCGGCAAACCAATGCGGTAATATTGATCCAATGTCCTCCCGGTGAAATTTTTTTGGTAGCAAACATGGTATGTCCGTTGATATTTACTTTAAAAGGATTGTCATCCCAAAAGGTGGCAATCGTAGCTTCGTCATCGGTGAGGTGCTTGCCTGTATCGTATACCTCCATAGCCAGTTTATAAAAATTACTGCCGGGAATATTACTGAAAGTAAATGGATGTGATGGCTTAAATTGTTGTGCCGAATCAAGCAAAAACGGGCGAATCTCGTTCCAATGTGGTTCAATACCTTTCATGTAAGCCGGTGGGGTAGGTTTCCAGCTGGCATCATCGGTTTGCACATCATACTTTGATAGCGACCGTGTATGTTTATAGTTATCCTTTGCCGCCCATTTGATGATCCTGTCGGCAATAAGCTTGCCGTATTCAATCGAGTTATTATATACGCTATCGGGCATGCCGGTTTCTTTAAACTCCTGCATCAGCTTATCATGAAAACCTTCTATCCTCCCTTCGCTCATGATCAGGATTTTGCCAACCGTTAAAATGGCATGGGATGCGGATAGTGTAAAGCAATATTTTTTTCCGGCGATAGGCTTAGGTACAGAATCCAGCCCCTTCAGTTGCCCTTCCAGCGATTGGTAGTGGCTATCGCCATTGCGTGCTGCCTCATACGCCGCCACGCTGATATAAGCATAAATACGACTGGCAACCGGCGGCGAGTAAATATCATGCCGCACCACATCGGTAACATCTTTTATCGACCGGTGAATAAATTCAGGGTTTCCGGCAGGCTTTTCCCAGCTTTTTTTTCCGCATGATGAGCAGGTTATGATAACAATAAGGGCAAAATATAATCTCTTCATCATGATGGAACAAACAAGCTTGATCAGTTTAATTGGCTTACTCCCCAATAAGGGTTCAGATCAAAGCTAACAGTTAATAAATATTTAATTATGAGCCGATAGTAAATAACTAACTTTTGATACAATTTGCAGAATCAGGAATTGTAAAATCCATTTACTTTACAATGGCTTATTGCATTATAACCAATAAGTTAAAGCTTAACCAAAGCATAAACCATCAATCAATTATTAACCATATCTGCATGATAAAAAGTTTACCCAAAGCGTTTAAACTATCTACCTTATTGTTATTGTTTTTAGGTGTTGGCTGCTCAAAAAAATCATCGGGACCAACGCTCTTTAAACTGCTTGACGCATCTCAAACCGGCATCAGTTTTAAGAATACCATTACCGAAAGTGACAGCATCAACATCCTCAATCATCCGTATTTGTACAACGGAGCCGGCGTTGGCATAGGCGATTTTAACCACGATGGCTTGCCCGATATTTACTTTGCAGGCAACATGGTTGCCAATAAGCTTTACCTCAATAAAGGTGCGCTTACCTTTAAAGATGCTACCGATGCAGCCGGAGTAGCCGGAAACGGCGACTGGTACGCTGGTGTATCTGTAGTGGATATCAACAACGATGGCTGGCCGGACATTTACGTTTGCTCATCGTTTAAAAGCGATCCAACTCATCGTAAAAACCTGTTATACATTAACCAGGGAGCCAATAAAGACGGGGTACCTACTTTCAAAGAGTCTGCCGCGGCTTATGGTCTGCAGGATACAGGCTATAGCACCCAGGCGGTATTTTTTGATTACGATCATGACGGCGATTTGGACATGTACCTGCTCACCAACTTTTTAGGCAAGGAAACCCCGGTAGCTTATCGCCCTAAATTAACTGACGGCAGCGCTCAGAACAATGACCGCCTATACCGTAATAATGGCAATGGCACATTCACCAACGTAACCAAAGAAGCCGGTATTTTAATTGAGGGCTTTGGCAATTCCGTTTCTATTTGCGATGTAAATAACGATGGCTGGCCGGATGTGTATGTTGGCAACGACTTTATATCAAATGACCTGCTGTGGGTAAACAATAAAAACGGAACATTTACTAATCGTGCAGGCGAATATTTTAAACATACAGGCTGGTCGGTAATGGGCTCGGACATGGTTGATATCAACAACGACGGCAAGGCCGACCTGGTATCGCTCGAGATGCTGCCGGAAGAGAATGTACGTAAAAAAACCATGCTGGTAGGCGATAATTACATTACCTATATCAACAATAAAAAGTTCAATTACGAGCATCAGTATATCCGCAACGTATTGCAGTTAAACCAGGGACAAACGCCACTCGGTCACCCGCAATACAGCGAAATGGCTTACCAGGCTGGCATTTATCAAACCGACTGGAGCTGGACTCCATTGGTAGCCGATTTTGATAACGATGGCTACCGCGATATGATGATCACCAACGGCTATCCCCGAGACGTGACAGACCTTGACCATGCCTTGTACAGTAACGATCAGGGCCGTACCGTTAAGGAAAACACTACACTGGCCGCGGCCGATTCATTTCCCGTTGTAAAAACACCAAGTTACGCCTTCAGAAATGCAGGTGGTTATTTGTTTAAAGATCAATCGAAGGATTGGGGCATCGTAAAACCCACTTTTTCAACCGGCGGTGTTTATGCCGACCTGGATAATGACGGCGACCTCGACCTGGTGATCAACAATATTGATGATGACGCTTTTGTTTATGAAAACACGGCCAACAGCAAAACGCAGGTTGCTAAAAACCATAATTACCTTACCGTTGCCCTGCAGGGCGATAGCAAAAACATTGGCGGATTTGGAGCTACCATCCGCATTTACTACAAAGGCAATCAGCAGTTTTATGACCAGCAGCCCTGTCGCGGCTACATGAGTACTGATGACGCCCGCGGGCATTTTGGTATCGGATCGTCAGCTACAGTCGATTCGTTACGGGTACGCTGGCCCGATGGCAAAACCCAGTTGCTTACTAATGTTAAGGCCAATCAAACACTTACATTGCAGTACAAAAACGCCTCTGGTTATTTCCCCCCTGATGCTTCCGGTAAAATTGCCCCGGTATTTCAATCAGCAAATAATTCAACCGGTATAAAATATGTTCACCAGGAAAAGGATGCTATCGATTATAACATCCAGCCTACGCTACCGCATAAGCTAAGCCAGTACGGACCGGCAATTGCTGTTGGTGATGTGGACGGCAATGGTTATGATGACCTTTTTGTAGGAGGATCGGCAGGAAATAAAGGCGTGTTCTTCATGCAGGATGCCAATGGCCATTTCACCATGGATAACAACCGCTTTGTAAACGAAGAAATTAAAGATGAGGAAGACATGGGTGCCCTGCTTTTTGACGCCAATGGCGATGGCTTCCCGGATCTGTACATAGCGAGTGGCAGCTACGAATTTCAGAAAGGACATACCACCGCGCAAGACAGGCTTTATATCAATGATAAAAAAGGCCATTTCTCTCGTGATATTGCTGCTGTACCCGTGGAATATGATAACGGTTCATGCGTTCGCGCTGCTGATTTTGACGGTGATGGAGACCTTGATCTTTTTGTGGGTTCAAGATCGGTTTCGGGGGCTTATCCTTCATCGCCGGTTAGTCATTTACTCAGGAACGATGGCGGTAAGTTTACTGATGTTACCAGCCAGCTTTGCCCCGACCTGATCCATGGCGGCATGATCACTGACGCGTTATGGTCGGATTTTGACAAGGATGGTAAAACTGATTTGGTAGTAGTAGGCGAATGGATGCCGGTTACATTCTACAAAAACAACGGCCATGGTTTCAGCAAGATCAAATCGGTCATCGATGACCATGTAGGCTGGTGGAACAGCATCGTTGCCGGCGATTTTAACAACGACGGCAATATCGATTATGTAGCCGGGAACCTTGGCCAAAACTCCAATTACAAAGCATCATTTGAACAACCGATGACCATTATGGGTAAAGACCTGGATGGTAATGGCTCATTTGATGCCATGATATTTTGCTACATGAAGGATGAGGACGGTTCTCAAAAACCCTTCCCGATGCATACCCGCGATGATCTGATCAGTCAGCTGATCTCCATCCGCAAAAAATATCCAAGCTACCGTGGCTTCGGTCACGCTACCATGAACGACTTATGGGCTGAAAAAGACAAAGAAGGTGCTGTTATCCTGAAAGCTACCGACATGAACACCAGCCTTATCACCGGTAAAGGCACTGGTACTTTTAGTATCAGTGCACTACCGCAGGATGCCCAAATGGCGCCGGTTTACGGGATGATAGCCAAAGACGTTGACCATGACGGTAACCTTGACCTGGTAATGGTTGGCAACGATTTCGGCATGGAACCATTCACCGGCAGGCATGATGCTTTTATGGGGTTATATATGAAAGGAAATGGCAAAGGTGGTTTTGCCAGTTTATCGATAGCCAACAGCGGTATTTATGTTGCGGGCGATGGTAAAGCTTTGGCAAATATCCAATCGGCCAAAGGAGACCTATTGGTAGCAACCCAAAATCAGGATAGTGTTAAAGTATTCCGCAATGCCGGCGCAGCTTCGGGCAAGCGTTATATCAAGCTTAAACCTGATGATTTTTATGCTGACATTACCCTTAAAAACGGCAGCAAAAGGCATGTTGAGTTTTATTACGGATCAACTTATTTGTCACAATCATCAAGGGTATTGGAGTTGGATGGAAACGCAGGCGATGTGACGATAACAAGCTATAATGGTAGGAAGAGGAAAGGGTGATAGCGTTCTAACAAACAGTTCCTTTAAGACTTACGAAGTTTTAAAAACTTCGTAAGTCTGGATTATACAACTTGCTCTATAACATTTACGCCTTACGCCGCCGCTCGGCTCCGGCCATAGGTATTGAGAAGATAAAAGTGGCTCGTAAAAACAATAAAAACTATGTCATTGCGAGCGTAGCGTGGCAATCTCGTAGCCAATGCATGACCGATATGCATAGCTACGAGATTGCTTCGTGCCTCGCAATGACATAATTTAATAAACACATTCACCAAAAACGGATTCAAAACAAAAACGCCCGGGCAAATTGCCCGGGCGTTTTTCATAATATCAAAACCATTTATTACGGTTTTGTTTTGCTCATTGCAGAAATACCAGCATCAATATACTGACCACCCTGAATTTGATTACAGTGGATAGCAATCACGTTTTTACCGTTAAGGTTTACAGCCTCCTTGCTTTCCTTAGTCATTTGGATAATAGCATAGCCTGATGTATAACCTTCTTTTATGGTAGCCTTAACACCATTGATATAAACTTCGCAGGCATCATCATGGTGTAATGACAATACCAGGTCGTTTTTATTTACGTTGGATACATTGAGTGTAAACTCCTGCCTCATCCAGATGTCCTTGCCATCCCATACAGTTTTTACTACTGCCCCCGGAGTATTGGCAGTACCAAAACCTGCTTCGCCGGATTTCCATGAGTTGTCGTCAAACTTTTCGCCAAACCAGCCATCAGCAGGTTTATCAAAAGTATATTTCCAGGTATGTGCTTTATCTTTTGATGATGGTAGTACCTCACGGATATACTCTTCATCATGAATGATCTTATCATTTGAAGCCTTGATGGTTGCAACCGGGCCTTTCACAATTTCCCTATCGTAAGTAAGCAAGCCGTTCAGCTCAACTTCCACATCGGTAGTTTCGGTGTATACCGCAGCGCTTAAGCCTTCGTTGGTTTTATAGATCACAAGATCATTGGCAAATTCATCATACAGGTTGGTATAAGCTTTTTGGTTATCCATCATGATATAGGTCGGGCCTGTTTTCCAAACGTGACCGGGAATAATGTAACCTATCCCGCCATATTCGCCGCAGGCCAATACCTGTGTTTTGCTTGAAGGAGCTGCAGGCGGCGGATAGCTGTGGATATCCAGAAAATCGCCCACGCCAAAATGGTTACCACCACTGGCCTGGTTAATAAGCCTTGAATTATCCAGGTTGCGCACCAGGTTAACCAACCCAGGCGTATTATGTTGGCCTTGTGCCTCGTTGAATACTACCCATGTTACAATTGAAGGTGAGTTCCAGTGGGTTTTAACCATACGGGTAAGTTCTGAAGCATAGGCAGCTGTATCTACCGGAGGCGTATGCTCGGTATATGAATTAGCCGAAGGCATATCCTGCCAAATCATCAGGCCCAGTTTATCGGCCCAGTAGTACCAGCGGTATGGCTCAACCTTAATGTGCTTGCGCACCATATTGTAACCAAAGTTTTTGATCATTTGCAGATCGTTTTTGATAGCGGCATCTGTTGGAGCCGTGTAGATCCCATCAGGCCAAAAACCCTGGTCAAGCGGACCGATCTGGAACAGAAATTTATTATTCAGGAACAGTTTTTTATAACCATCCTGCTCACCTATCGAAATCTTGCGCATGCCCGCATAGCTGCTAACAGCATCAACCTTTTTACCGCCTTTTTCAAGCGTAATGTCCAGGTCATACAGAAACGGAGAATCCGGCGACCATAATTTGGCGTTAGGAACAGGTACGGCAAACTCGGCATTAGGCTTGCCGGAAGCTGTACTTACAACTTTGCCGCCATCTTTTACTTTTACATTAACCGTGTAGCCAGCAGCAGTCGCAGCATCTACATTTAGCTTTATGACCGATTGATCAATATCCGGCGTGATCCTGATATCACTGATGTTTACAGCCGGAACCGGCTCTAACCAAACAGTTTGCCAGATACCTGTAGTTGAAGTATACATAATTCCCTGTGGGTGCAGTGTTTGTTTACCGCGTGGGAAACCGCCATCATCCGTTGGGTCATAAACACGCACGGTGATCTCCTGTTCACCTGCACCTTTAATAGCAGATGTGATGTCATAACTAAACGGATCATAGCCGCCTGTATGTTTACCAAAACTTTTGCCGTTAACAAACACTTCGCTTTCATAATCAACCGCACCAAAATGCAGCAGGACATGCTCCCCCTTCCACGAAGCAGGGACTGTGAATTTACGGCGGTACCAGATCCTGTCATGCTGTTCCATTACGCCCGACAAAGCAGATTCAACCGGGAATGGCACAAGGATAGTTTTAGATAACTTGCCTTGGGGTACAGCCTCGCCGGCGGTTCCCGGTTGATACTGCCACAGGCCGTTTAGGTTCAGCCATTTTTCACGTGCCAGCTGCGGACGGGGATACTCAGGCAATACATTTTTCGGATCGACATCTTTGGCAAAGCGCGTCATTAAAACGGCTTTTTTGGGCTGCCATTCCTGCGCATGGACAAAGCATGGAAGCGCGGCAGCAGCAATGATAATAAACTTTTTAATGTTCATAATTGTAGGTTATAAAGCCGGTCAAACAGTTCCGACAAACCGTTTAAACCGGCCGTACAGGCTTTTGAATTAATTATTTCGCACTAAAAGTATAGGATAAATTGAACCAATTTTAACGTTTGGTTACGTTTGATTGGTTTTGAAGAAAAGTTGATACGATTTGTTGCAGGCAACAGCCCATAAAATAAGAAGCAGGAAAGGATAATCCTTTCCTGCTTCTTATTTTATAATATTTCTTATTGCAGAGCCGCATAATTTCGTCTCCCATCAGGGCAAACGCACTTCCCTGATTGATCTGTATGCCGGAGACGAAATTATGCGCGCCTCTACAATAAAATCACTTTGCCGGTTTCACACCCTCGCTGGTCACGATCACCCGTTTGATACTGCCATCTTTATTGTAGTATAAATAATCGATGCAAACCGAACGGTGAAAACTACCCGCATCCGGTACCAGTGCGCCGTTATGGTAAATAAAATACCATTTACCCTTAAATTCAATGATAGCCTGGTGATTAGTGTTCGAATTTCCTGCTATCTCATTAATGATCCCCTTATACTCCCACGGGCCGTTAATACTCCTGCTCATGGCATAGGCTATTTTTTCAGGAAACTCATAAGCATATGAAAGATAGTACCAGCCATTACGCTCATGGATCCATGGTGCTTCGGTATAATGCGGCAAGGTGATGGTTTTAATCTCGCCGTCAAGCTCGGTCATGTTACTTTTCAATTTAGCATAATAGCAAATGCCATTGCCCCAAAACAGGTAAGCTTGTCCGTCTTTATCAATCATAACCGTCGGGTCGATATCGTCCCAGGAATGTTTTACGGCTTTGGTCATATCATTGGTAACCAAAGCGCTGCCCCGGGCATCTTTAAATGGCCCCAGCGGACTATCAGATACCGCAACACCTATAGCTTTACCGTGAATAGTACCATGTTCAACAGCCACATACCAGTAAAACTTGCCATTCCGTTCAATCACCTGCGAAGCCCATGCATCATCTTTAGCCCATTTAAACTCCTTAACATTCATAGGCGATGGGTGCTCCGTCCAGTTCACCATATCGGTTGAAGTAAAGCAAGTCCAGTCATGCATGGTATAACCGTTATGCCCTGGCGCTGCCTCATCATGCCCGGTGTACAGGTATACTTTATCCTTATAAACCATAGCCGCCGGATCGGCAGTGTACTTGTGCCTGATGATGGGGTTACCATCGGCATGGAAAGTGGTATCACGGGGAGTAGCTTTAACTGAGGCTAAACTGCCGACAGTTATGGCTAACACGATTATTTTTTTCGATATTCTCATAATGTCCTTATCTCATGTTCAAGCGTCCATGCTTGAATAATACAAAACATGAGCGTCCACGCTCAAGTTATTAGTTATTTCAGATGCGTAAGCGAGGATGCTTACAAGAAAATGGGGGCAAGCGCAGACGCTTAAACCTGCAGAAATAAAATCATGTCATTGCGAGGAGGAACGACGAAGCAATCTCGTAGCTATGCAGATCGGACATGCGTGAGCTACGAGATTGCCACACTATCGCTCGCAATGACATAAGTTTATTCACTTCATTAAATCTACTTCCCTACCACCGGCCATCCATCAACCCAATCCAGTTTCTCAACTCGCAATTTTGAAATCCCCCTATCCGCAGCATCATAGCCGTGGAAGATGATATAATCAACCCCATCAAAAGTACTTACCCCATTATGGCCAACACCATACCAGTTAGCATCACCGGCCAGCAGGATACTGCCGCCGCCTTTGTTCATGGCGATGCCGTCCTTATCCAGGTACGGCCCCTTTAGATTTTGGGAGCGACCGATGATCATTTTGTAAGTACTCTTCGGTCCTTTGCAGCAATAATCTATCGAGGCAAAGAGGTAAAAATATTTATCATGTTTAAAAATAAATGGGGCTTCAATGGCATTACCGCCCGCATCAACCGGGTTGCCATCAACAGCAGGAAGATTTTCAGAACTGACTTTTCTACGGGTAGCAATGGTTGGGATCTTATCAAGATCCTCTGCAACGCTTAGCCTGTCTTTATTCAGCTTCGCCAATTTCAGGCCATCCCAAAACGATCCGAAAACCAGATAAGGTGTACCATCTTTATCCGTAATTAAATTAGGGTCGATAGCATTCCAGTTGGTTTTGCCGGGGATGGATTGGATCACTTTACCATGATCAACCCATTTATAGGCCAGATCATTGGTATGCAGCGTTGTATTAGTTGCCACACCAATGGCCGAAGTATTTTTGCCAAAGGCCGATACCGAGTAAAACAGGTAGTAAGCGCCTTTATAAAACGAAATATCCGGTGCCCAGATGTGTCCTTTAAAACCCGGGATAGCATCAACAGCCCATTGAGGCGCTGCGGCAAATACCGGTTTCTCAGCCTTCCAATGTACCCTATCATCTGACGACCACATCGCAATACCATTACCCGTACAGAAAATGTAATACGTACTATCCTGCCGGGTCATTACCGGGTCGTGCACCGATATATCAGTCTTTAGTTCCTGGGCATTGCTTATAATGCCCGGGAACAATAAGGATATGATCAGTAGGAGCTTTTTCAACGGTTATTTGTTTTTAAGCCTTACTATTTTGAATGAGTATGGCTCAACAGCCAGCTTCAGGGTATTACCGGAGATATCGACCGTACTTTCAACAGGGCTAACTGCTGTAGGCGCGGTCAATGAATTTTCGGCGTCCTTGTTATCAGCCTTTAGCGTTGTAACTTTAGCCTCTTTTTGATAGCCTTTTGAGCCGGTAATTTTAAAGCTTACATTTTGTGCAGTTGTGCTTGTATTCACAAACTTGATCACCAGTTCGTTGGTGTTCTTGTCCAAACTGGCGGTAGCATAGCTATCATTTTGCCCGGCTACGGCTTCATTGTTCAATGTAAGCGGTACTACATCAGTGCCTTTATTGATAGAGAACAATTGTTGTACATAATAATTTGGCGTGGCATAGCTTTTCAGGTTATCAAACCAAATGAGGTTTGGAGTCCATTGCCAGCCTTCCACATGAGCAAAAAGCGGGGCGTACGAAGCCATATTCACTACGTCGGCATTACGCTCTAAACCGGTCATGAAGGCCGCCTCAGATAACGCGCACTCCCAATTGTTTTTATTATCAGGATTTACTGTTGATACGCTTTGCGCTGCATATTCACCGGCGAAAATTTTAGGGCCTTTACGATCATAGTTATCATAACGGCGGGCATTATCCCTGAACCATTTTGCAGGCGCGTAATAATGCTCATCCAGGATGTCGGCACCTAAACTGCGGAACGTTTTATTTAACAGGTCAAATTCCTTACCATCGGGCGACGGGCCTAAGGCCGATACGATCTTGATGTTCGGGTATTTAGTTTTGATAGCCTTAGTGAAAATTTTCCAGCGATCGATGTATTGAGGGCCCCATTGCTCGTTACCCACACCTATCATTTTCAAATTAAACGGCGCCGGGTGACCAAGATCTGTACGCAGCTTACCCCATTTGGTGCTGGCATCGCCATTGGCAAACTCAATCAGGTCGAGCGCATCCTGCACATAAGGATCAAGCTTATCCAAAGGCACCAGCTCGCCGGTGTTGAATTCGCACGCCATACCGCAATTCAAGATAGGCAGCGGTGAAGCACCAATATCCTCGGCTGTCATGAAATATTCCATAAAACCCAAACCAAAGGTTTGATAATAATCAGGTGCCGGGCGATGTTTAAATTCAGTATTCCAGCGGTTGATGATGTTTTCACGTTTATCAACCGGACCTATGGTTTTTTTCCACTGATAACGGTTGTTCAGCTCACGGCCTTCAACAATACATCCACCCGGAAAACGCAGAAAACCTGGTTTAAGATCAGCCAGTCGCTGTACCAGGTCGGCACGCAAACCACCCGGACGGTTTTTCCAGGTATGCTCAGGAAACAGGGAGATCATATCCAGATCAATGACGCCCTTGCCGCTCATCCAAACATATAATTTTGCTTTCGGCGTTGTAGCGTCCGATTTAAATTTTACGCTGTAACGGTTCCATTCTTTATCAGTTGGTGTAAGTTCGGCTTTACCTATGATAGCGTCATTATCACCACGCAGCTCAATGTTCAGCTTTACGTTAGTATCGCCTTCCTGTTTAGCTATTACCGAAAAGCTGTATTCCTCACCTTCCTTAACGCCCATTCCCCCGCGGAAACCCTCATTCGAGAATCCGTAGAAACCGGCGTCGGTTGTGATATAGCTCTTTATAAAATGCGCATTCTCCGGCCGTTCAACAGCACGGTTTATTACTTCTGTTCTGCCATCGCCTCCATCCTTTTTTTGCTCTTTCCATCCCATCAAAGGCATATTGAACTCAAACGAACGGTTTTTTACCAGTTCTGCATATACACCACCATCGGCAGCAAGGTTAATATCCTCAAAAAATATCCCATACATGGTAGGCTGAATGTGTGCTTTCACATTATCAGCAGCTATGGTATATTGCGTTTGTGCATGGGCCATGGTAAAGGCACCGGCCGCACATAACGTTAAAAAAGTCCTTTTTAACATGCTTTACTTATTTGGAGAATTTGTAAATGGTAACCGTATGGTAGGTTTGTCCTGGCTTTAACACGGTTGAAGCAAACGCCGGTTGATTTGGCGCATCAGGAAAATGCTGGGTTTCCAAACAAAAGGCCGAACGGTGTGGATAAGCTTTGCCACCTTTTCCGTCTTTAGTTTCGCCGGTTAAAAAGTTGCCTGAGTAAAATTGCAGTCCGGGCTCTTCAGTAAATACCTCTAAAGTGATACCTGTTACAGTACTTTTTACGGTAGCAACAGGAGTAGTAAGGTCATGCTTGTTTAAAACAAAGTTATGGTCATAACCTTTACCATTTTTCAATTGCTCATCGGCCACATCAATATCTTTACCAATGGTTTTTGATGTGGTAAAATCAAACGGAGTACCTTTAACAGGCTGCAGTTTGCCGGTTGGGATAAGCGTGGTATCTACAGGCAAAAAAGCGTCGGCATTTATTTGCAATACGTTATCGGTAATGGTAGGATTACCGGCACCATTCAGGTTAAAGTATGCGTGATTGGTTAAGTTAACGATAGTGGCTTTATCGGTTGTAGCTTTGTATTCTATTTTAAGCGCGTTATCATCGCCCAGAGTATAAACCACTGTTGCTGTTAAATTGCCCGGGTAGCCACCTTCGCCATCTTTTGAAACATAAGTAAGTTCCAGTTGTGATGCGCTCAGTTGCTTAGCTGCGAACACCTTACCGTAAAAGCCGTTAAAGCCGCCATGAAGGGTATTTACGCCATCATTGATATCCAGCTGATAAGCTTTGCCATCCAACGTGAATTTACCTTTTGCAATACGGTTACCATAACGACCGATGATTGCGCCAAAATATGGCTCTTTAGGTTTCTGATAGCTTTTCAATGAGTCGTAACCTAAAATAACATCAGTAGCTTTACCGTCTTTATCGGGTACCAATAAGCTTACCAGCCTGCCACCGTAATTGGTAACGGCTACAGTAGCGCCACTGTTATTTTTAAGGGTGAAAAGCTTTGTTTTTTGCCCTTGTACATCGGCCTCAAAATTTGCCGAATCGGGTATAGACTGGGTTGTTACCGAAGTTGAATCTTTCACGGTTGAATCAGTTTTTTTAGGATTACCGTTACAAGCCGCAAAAAGCGCTGCCGAACAGCTTAACATCATTAATAAATTCTTGTTATTCTTCATAATTTGAGGTTGTTAGCTTGCCTTTTTAAAGCATTGCTGTTTAACTATTATAATTTCCGGAACAAATAAATTGGTTTAACTGACGGTTAGGAATCAGCGAGACCAATGTATAAAAATTAATTTATAATTGTTAAAAAAACACTTAAAATATTTAATTAAAAAAAGCCCGCCTCGCGCGGGACTTTCTTATTCAAAAATCAAATACTTCAACTAAACACCCGCAGCCTTAGCATGATCAGCCAGGAACTGAGCAAGCCCGTTATCTGTAAGCGGATGTTTTAGCAATGCGGTAATAGCACTCAGCGGACCGGTTATTACATCGGCACCTAACTTAGCGCAATTAACTATGTGCATAGCATGGCGTACCGAAGCCGCCAGGATCTGCGTTTCATAACCATAGTTATCGTATATCAAACGGATATCTTCAATCAGCTGCAAACCATCTGTCGAGATATCGTCAAGCCTGCCAATAAACGGCGATACATAAGTAGCGCCTGCCTTAGCGGCCAGTAAAGCCTGTCCTGCCGAAAACACCAGCGTGCAATTGGTTTTAATACCTTTTTGTTTAAAGTATTTTAAAGCCTTTACGCCATCTTTTATCATAGGCAATTTTACCACAATACGCTCATGAAGGGCAGCCAGTGCTTCTCCTTCGGCAACCATCTCATCAAAAGTGGTTGAAATTACCTCGGCGCTTACGTCGCCGTCGGTAATTTCACAAATGGCTTTGTAGTGGTTAATGATATTTTCGTGCCCGGTGATACCTTCTTTAGCCATCAGCGATGGATTGGTGGTAACGCCGTCTAATACACCCAGGTCATGGGCTTCTTTAATTTGTGCCAGGTTGGCTGTGTCAATAAAAAACTTCATTTTATAAATTATTGTACCTACCAGAATTTAGCATAAAGCATGGTAAGCAGGATCAACGTAACTACAATTAATGCCATGGTTGATTTTTCAACCTTGAACATATTGCGCGGAATTTCAAATGCTTTTGGATTAACTTTTGGACCAGCCAGGCTGATGGCCACCATCACTATAATGGTAAACATGAACGACAGCCCCATACAAATCAGGAACGGAATTTCAAACCCGCCTTTACCATTAGGGAAAGCTGTATAAAGCAAGGTCTCGTTACCAAACAATTTTGGTGCATAGTTATTGAACAGAACCGACATGCCGAAGCCTGTTAAGATACCCGCAATAGCTGCTGCTCCTGTGGTACGTTTCCAAAAGAAACCTAAAATGAAAATGGCGAAGATCCCCGGGCTAATGAAGCCGGTATATTTCTGGATAAAGGTAAAGCCACCTTCACCACCAATACCTAATAAATCTTTCCAGGTAAGCATGATAGAGAAGATCAAAGCAGCTAAAATAGTAAGCCTGCCTACGTTAACCATTCTCTTTTCGCTGGCTTCTTTACTGATATGTTTTTTGTAGATATCAAGTGTAAAGATGGTAGAGATACTATTGGCCTTACCTGCTAATGAAGCCACGATAGCAGCCGTTAAAGCCGCAACCGAAAGTCCTTTTAAGCCGGTTGGCAAAAAGCCCAATATAGCAGAGTAAGCATTATCTGAATTGAAGTGACCACCTGATGCCATTTCCTGCTGCAAACCACCGTTTTTGTATAATACGTAAGCTGCAATACCAGGTAAAACTACAATAACAGGCATAGCCAGTTTCATTAAACCGGCAAAAAGGATCCCGGTACGTGCAGTTTTCAGGTTAGCGCCCAAAGCCCTTTGGGTAATGTATTGGTTACAGCCCCAGTAGTTAAGGTTCACAATCCACTGACCGGCAAAATACATGGCAATACCAGGAAGGGCAAGATATTTGTTGATCTCAGCCTGAGGCGCACCTGGTTTAGGTTTAGCCATCATCATTCTGAAGTGATCAGGCGCATCGCTCATCATTTTATTTAAACCGGCCATAGCATCTTTGCCCAAACCAAAATGCTCGCTTACCAAAGTAAGCGCTATATAAGTGGTAGCCAAACCGCCAACAACCAGTACCAATACCTGTATAACATCGGTAAAGCCGATAACCTTCATACCGCCAAGGGTAATGAACAGCGCGAAGATGGATAAGGCGATGATGATCTCGTGCAGATATCCGCCGCCCATTAAGTTATTAATGGCCAATGCACCCAGGTAAAGTATAGAAGTTAGGTTAACCAACACATATAATAAAAGCCAGAAAATGGCCATAATAAAACTCACCGTTTCGTTATACCGCGTATGCAGAAACTGCGGCATGGTGAAAATCTTGTTTTTAAGGTATACCGGTATAAACCACACTGCTACAATGATCAGCGCGATAGCGGCAACCCATTCGTAAGCCGCAACGGCCAAACCAACCTGGAAACCCTGGCCGCTGGTACCAATAAATTGCTCGGCCGATATGTTTGAAGCAATCAGCGAAGCGCCGATAGCCCACCAGGTAAGTGAACCCTCGGCCAGGAAAAAGTCGTGACTATCAGATACGCCTTTGACCTTTTTACGGCTGTATACCCAGTACCCGTAGCTCGTAACTACAATAAAATAGATTACGAAGATCACGTAATCGATAGTGGAAAATTTGTTCATTATTTGGTTTAAAATTTAGTTTAGTTTGCTTGTGGTTTAGTTTATATCCTTCCTGTTAATGTTATAGCCGTAATACCCATTATCAATAGGCTATGTATCTGTTTTAATCAGGGTTATCTTTTTAGTTTTTGTTAATCAATATATTAATTGGGGCGTTCCTGCGGCCGGGCTATCCGCTCATACTGCACAGGCCTTAACCACCTGGCCGGTATCCGCTTCTATCCCTAACGCGTTGTGTTCGTTAATTTATTCATGTCATTGCGAGCGTAGCGCGGCAATCTCGTAGTCATGCTATTAGCCCTGTAAAGTGGCTATGCATTGCTACGAGATTGCCACGTCGCCCCGTTTGCACAATCCCTTCGCTGCTCCTCGCAATGACATTTTTAATTTAACCAACCGCCGCTCGGCTCCGGCCGAGCGGCGGCTATCTATATTTTATTTTTATGTCCCTCAGGGTCTCTCGTAGAGGACCCTGAGGACCTTTGCTTCGTTACAGCTTATAAGCTGCATCATTCCACCTGATCTCGTTTCTGAACTGATCAAGCTTAGTATCCTTACCAATACGTAAAAACTCAATACCGGCCATATCAGCAAAATCATTGATCAGCTCGGCCGACAGGTTTTGGCTGTAAGCAGTGTGGTGTGCACCACCGGCATAGATCCATGCTGCGCAACCGGTTTTCATATCAGGGAGTGGTTTCCAAAGTACCCTTGCAACCGGTAATTTCGGCAGATCTTCAATAGGCTCAATGGCTTCAACCTCGTTAACAATTAAACGGAAACGATTGCCCATATCCACGATAGAAGCGTTCAATGCTGCGCCACCGGCTACGTTAAATACCAAACGTGCGGGATCGGCTTTGCCGCCAATACCTAAGGCATGTACTTCTAATGCTGCTTTGCCATTAGCTAAGCTGCTATCTACCTCAAGCATGTGTGAACCTAAAACTAATGCATTGTTTGGATCAAAGTGGTAGGTGTAATCTTCCATGAAAGCGTTACCGCCCGGCAGGCCTGCGCCCATTACTTTGAATGCACGCACTAAAGCAGCAGTTTTCCAGTCGCCTTCGCCGGCAAAACCGTAACCATCGGCCATTAAACGCTGTGAGGCAATACCCGGTAACTGGATCATGCCATGCAGGTCTTCAAAAGTATCGCTGAAACCTTTGTAACCGCCATCCTGTAAAAACTTACGCAAGCCAAGTTCAATTTTAGCTGCGTCATATACTGATTGATACCTTGCACCACCTTGTTTAAGGTCGTCGGCCATGGTATAAGTAGCTTCATACTCGTCCGTAAGGGCTTTAACTTCGGCATCGCTGATGCTGTCAACTACAGCAACCAGATCACCAATGCCATAAGTATTTACAGCGAAACCGAATTTCAATTCAGCCTCAACTTTATCGCCATCAGTAACCGCAACAAAACGCATGTTATCGCCAAAACGAACAAATTTAGCGCCTTGCCAATCGTACCAACCTGCTGCTGCGCGGCTCCAGCTTTCAATATCTTTCAATACTTCGCTATCCTGCCAGTGGCCAACAACTACTTTGCGGTTAATGCGCATACGTGATACCATGAAACCGAACTCCCTGTCGCCATGGGCGCTTTGGTTCAGGTTCATGAAATCCATATCTATCGAACTCCATGGAATATCGCGGTTGTATTGGGTGTGCAGGTGCAGCATCGGTTTTTTAAGGATGCTTAAGCCCCTGATCCACATTTTGGCAGGCGAAAAAGTATGCATCCAGGCAATAACACCGATACAGTTTTCGGCAACGTTAGCTTGCTGTAAAGTGTTGTAAATTTCTTCGGTTGATTTAACAACAGGCTTGTACACCACACGTACGGGGATATTGGCTGCGCCGTCAATTCCTTTAGCTATTTCCTGCGAGTGCTCGGCAACTTTTTTCAGTGTTTCTTCTCCGTATAAATTCTGGCTCCCGGTAATGAACCATACTTCAAATGTTTTCAGATCGATCATTATAATTAATTATTGATTTTGCGAATTAGTGATTTAGTGAATTGGTTTAGTTTTTGGGCGACAGCCTGAATAGCGCTGCACCGTGTTTGTTAATTTTTTGCTGATAGGCTGAGCTGTACTGGCCAACATCCTGTTTTTTCCACAGATCGCGCACTGTTACTTTACCTTTCAGGCCCAGGTCTTTGAAATTCAGGGATACGGATTTGTCATCATCGCCAATGTTGAAAAAGGCTGCGTAAATGTCCTTACTGCCGGGGATTTGCGAGTACCAGATCATGGCGCCATCTTTTTTATATAATTGCTTAGGATGCGCACCTTTTTGATTTACTGCAATTACCTCATCATTGGTAAAAAGCTTCAACTCAAAATCGCGGTTTTCGGGCAGGTTGCCGCCAAGCATTAACGGCGACTGGAAAATACTCCAAAAAGTCATATGTGTAATTTCTTCATCCTGGGTAAAGCGACTATAACGCTCCTGGCCTACCGGACCACGTTTGCTTAGCTTGCCAATCTGGATCATATCGCAATCGGGCCAGTGACCGGGGCCACCAACGCCTTCCCAGCTTTTAGCGTATTCAAACATGTGCAGGATCTCTTTCCAGTTATCCCAAAAGTCATCAGCCATGCGCCACATATTGGCATATTTGGTAGCATGAGCAGCCTGTGCAACCGGGGTTTCGCCCGGCGAAAGGCTCAATACCACCGGTCTGCCGCATTGCTGAATGGCTTTCTGGTAACCTTCAACCTCGGCATTGCTATATGGGCGCGAAAGATCATCCACCTTAATAAAGTCTACTCCCCATGAGGCATAAAGTTCCAGCAGCGAGTTCAGGTATTCCTGTGCGCCGGGCTTCTTCATATCCAAACCATACATATGGTTCATCCATGGGCATTTTGAGTTGGTATCGGCCACCATATCGGCGGTGATGCCATTGGTGCCTTTTACCGGCGATTTTGACCAAACGGCTTGTCTCGGGATACCGCGCATCACGTGGATACCAAATTTTAAACCTTTGCTGTGGATATAATCGCTCAGCGGTTTAAAGCCGTTGCCACCAAAAGCCGATGGAAACTTGGTGGGTTGCGGTGTAAGACGGCCCCATTTATCCATGGTTAACCATGGCACGTATGAGCCATCCTGTAAACGTAACTGAAATGGATTGCCGATATTACTGCCCGGAGGATTATCGTACGACCATAAAAAATCCACCACCACATACTCCCAGCCGTATTGCTTCAAATGCTCTGCCATATAATCGGCATTGGCTTTTACTTCATCTTCATGTACTGCCGAACCAAAACAGTTATAACTGTTCCAGCCCATTGGCGGTGTAGCTGCTACCTGCGCCGATAACCGGGTGCAGGCGAAAAAACAAAGCAGCAGGAAAAACAGGTTTATTTTTTTCATCAGGTTTTATTGTCCGTAATATGAGTCAGGTCCGTGTTTGCGCTCGTAATGTTTTTTGATCAGTGCATCTTTTAAGCGGGGGGCGCTTCTGTCAATTTGCTCGGTAAGGTAGGCCATCTGGGCAACGGCTTCCAGTACGGCGCTGTTATAAACTGCTTTCTCGGCGGTTTTACCCCAGGTAAATGGTGCGTGGTTACCCACCAATACCATTTCAACCTCTTTATAATCCAGACCCTTTTCTTCAAAACATTCCATGATCTGGAAACCGGTTTGGTACTCGTAGTTGCCTTTGATCATTTCATCATTCATAGGAGGGGCGCAAGGGATATCAACCGTTAAATGATCGGCGTGGGTAGTACCGAAAATAGGGATATCACGTTGCGACTGTGCCCAGGCGGTTCCGTAGGTAGAGTGCGTGTGCACAATACCGTTGATGCCATCCCAGTGTTTATAAAGTACGGCATGTGTTTTGGTATCGCTTGAAGGGCGCAGGTCACCTTCAACAGTATTGCCGTCAAAATCAACAATCACCATTTTCTCTGGCGAAAGGTCTTCATAAGGTACGCCGCTTGGTTTAATGGCGAATACGCCCAATTCTCTGTCGGCAGCGCTTACGTTGCCAAAAGTAAACAGCACAAGGCCAAGTTTAGGCAGCTGCATGTTGGCATTATAGGCGCTAAGCCTTATATGATCATATTTACTCATTTTGTTATTATGCGTTTTGCAGTTCAGGATTATTTTTCAGGGCAACCTCAGCGGCAACAAACCTGCCCAATGTGCTGTATTGATTATAGCGCTGTTGATATACTTCTTTCAGCGCAATGTTTGGCTCGTATACTACGTCAAAACCACGGCCCATGGCGGTCATAGCTTCTTCAATGGTTGGGTAAATGCCGGCAACTACCGCTGCAAACATCGCCGCGCCCAAAGCACAGGTATGTTTAAACTGGTGGATACGGATAGGCATGCCCAAAACATCGGCCATCATTTGCATCACGAAAGATGATTTTTTAGCCACACCGCCAATACCGATGATGCCTTTTACCGGGATACCTTCGCTGATAAAACGATCGACAATGCTTTTGGCACCAAAGCAGGTGGCCTCGGCCAATGCACGGA
Organism: Mucilaginibacter gossypiicola; assembly: GCF_900110105.1. Taxonomy (GTDB): domain Bacteria; phylum Bacteroidota; class Bacteroidia; order Sphingobacteriales; family Sphingobacteriaceae; genus Mucilaginibacter; species Mucilaginibacter gossypiicola. The sequence goes on from NZ_FOCL01000012.1 coordinate 79,666, forward strand.
ATACCCTTGGAGCATCGCTGCCTAAACCCAGGCCGGTGATAGCGCCTTTTAATTCCTGGTTGGCATCCGGCGTACGGCGGCCGTTAAACCAATCGATAGCCAGCTCGTTGCTTTCTTCAATTGGCAACAATGCTGCCTGCCTGCTTAGTTCAGGGATGATCATTTCAGAGATTTCTTCCTTCAAAGCTTCGGCAGTAGCCGCGTCAATTACCTGCGATTGTGAAAGCAGGTTGTTCAATGGCCAGGCCAAAATATTCTTAAACCAGGCATAAGTATCGCCAAAAGCCGACTGGCCAGCTTCTAAACCTGCCATACCTGGGATAACAGAACCGTTAACCTGTCCGCAAATGCCACGTACCAGTTTGCCTTCCATCTCTGAGGTTGGAGCAACCAAAATATCACAAGTTGAAGTACCCATTACCTTGCTTAGGTGGTAAGGCTCAATCTGGCCGCCAACCGCGCCCATGTGCGCGTCAAAAGCGCCGGTACCTACAACTACATCTGTTGAGAGTCCCAATATCTCCGCCCACTCCGCACTGAGGTTTCCGGCTGCTTCATCGGCAGTGTATGTATCTTCATATAATTTATCCCTGAAACCAGCCAGTAGCGGATCAAGAGAAACAAAAAATTCTTCAGGAGGCAGGCCGTCAAATTCCTCGGCCCAAAGGGCTTTATGCCCTGCAGAGCAACGGCCGCGTTTAATAGCCTTAACATCGTTACCGCCGGTTAACAGGAAGGGGATCCAGTCGCAATGCTCCACCCATGAGGCAGCGGCATCACGTACACTTTTATCAACCCTTAGCACATGCAGTAACTTGGCCCAAAACCACTCAGATGAGTAGATACCGCCAACATATTTCAAATAATTGGTATCAAATTTTGTAGCATGCTCATTGATCTGCGCTGCTTCCTTAACCGAAGTATGATCTTTCCACAATACAAACATGGCATTGGGGTTAGTTTCAAAACCAGCAGTTAAAGCAAGCGGGGTACCGGTAGCATCAACCGCAACGGGGGTTGAGCCGGTAGTATCAACAGAAATACCTTTTATATTTTTTGCGATGGCCTCACCGCCGGCCTGTGCTATACAATCTTTAATGGTGGCTTTTAATCCATCGATATAATCCTGCGGATGTTGGCGGAACTGATTTTCGGCAGGTACGCAATACTTGCCATCGCGCCAGCGGGGATAATTAAATACTGATGATGCTATTTCTTCTCCGTTAGCGGCGTTTACTATCACGGAGCGCACGGAATCAGACCCGTAATCAACCCCGATCACTAATTGGTTATTGCTCATATAAAGATTTATAATTATTGTCGAAATAACACTTAATTTTTGACAAAGAAAAATTTTATTTAAAATTTTATTCAGATAAAATGCATTATTGGCTTAACAAGATCAGCAACCCTGTAAAAAAGTCATTACACAGGCAAAACAACTCTGAAAATGGTCGTGAAAGAGAATAAACGAAGAATCAATAATTAGTGTTGTTTTAACAATATAAAAATATCATTTTAAAGCGGATTCGCCGTTTTGGAATGGTAAAACGTTTAATTTCCGAACAATAATGTTACTTATCTTATAAAATTTAAAAGCTAAGGAGGCACCTACGGAGCCTAATATTGGGGATGCATTTTTCCTATAAACATGTGGCTCCTATGGAGCCGGAGGAAGTAAATTTGCGTAGAATCTATAACCTGCAAAACTCCGGAGCTTTACAGGTTCATGCTTTTCACACTCCGGAGGAGTATCGTGTTTATAGTATGAGGGAGAAGAATTTTAGGCTCCGTAGGTGCCTCCTAAAACGGGCATCCAAAGCCTTTCATCTACAATGAATAATCTACCCTCAACAAACCTTCACCGTCTCCACCCCCAACAAATCACCCAGCTTTTTAATTTTTGATGCGATATGCCCTTTGCCTACGGCACAGTGATGCGCAGGCCCATGTGAGTTCCAGGTTTCTACAAAGGCCCTTGCTCCTATGGTAAATTTATAACGGCTGTTGGTATTCCCAATTTCCAGTATCGGCCCAGGTACCGATTCAGCTTCGGCTACCAGGAAGATGATCTTGCCGCCTGCTGTTTCCACAACAGAAAACATGGTAACAGGGCCATGGCTTACCGACATTTCCACCGAAAGACCGTTGCCTACCTTACCATGATAAACCTGCAATGGTTTTACTTTGATCTTGCCTTCGGCAATGGCCGGGTGGCATGGGCCGTCATGCCCCATCAGCACAACATCGTCGTTAAAATCCATTGCATAGTATTCGGTAAAAGAACCTCCCGCGCCAAAACTGTCCATTATTTTCATGGCCTGGGCATTCTTGATCTCATATTCGCCGGCCACAGGAATCCCCCCGGCAGTAAGCAGCGAGTTACCTAAAATCACCGAGCTCATGCCATCTTCGTTAACTGCATTACCGGTGCCCTTGTGGTAGTAAGCCATGGAACCCAGGCCATATTTGGCCACCAGCTTATCCAACGCTACAGCGGTCGTTGCTGCACGTTCAAGCTCGAAGTCTGAGCAATCAAACTGGATGTCAAAGCGTTCATGAAACTCATTGATCTTATCCTGCACTTCTGTCGGTTGAACCGTACCACGTAAACCAGATAATTCATCTACTTCCAAAATTTCGATATGACCGCCAAATGTGGCACACTGCAAAGTGAGATCTGAATAAATATCCAGCATACCGCCGTAGTAATTACCCATAACTCCCAACGTGTTATGATACATGGTGTGCGCAACTTTAGCTGCCGCTATCCATTCTTCCACCTGCTGCCAAACATGTGGATCATTATGCAGCATGCCTGTTATTTGGTAAAAAGGAATAGAAGCCCGTTTAAACACATTGGCAATTTCGGGTACCGGACAGGCAGAGCAATAGGCCAGCCACTCGCCGGTCATGGCTGTTCGGTTTTGCATTTTATTGAATGCAGTGTAATCAATAGCTGCTCCTGGTGTAAGGTTCAGGATCACCACCGGTACTTTGGCCCTCTTAACAACAGGCAAAACGGTTGATGACAACGCATAAGTGGTAACGTATAAAAATATCAGGCCGACATCCTCCCTGCGAAAACGGCTGCCTGCTTCAAATGCCTTTTGTGGCGTATCAATCAACCCGAGATTAACTACGTCCGAACCGAAGCCGGCAAGTTTATCTGCCACTTCATTCACATAGCCCGAAAGGCGTTGTTCAAGCCCTTCAAACTGATCCCAATAGGTATTAAGTCCTATGCCGAAAAGTCCTATTTTGAGGCCGGGGTTTATTTGATTAGCGGAGATAATCATTTTGATACTTATTTATTGGCAAAATAGTTTAGTTAGAAAACCGTACAAGATGTATTAACTTAGGTTTCAATTATCATTAAGTCAAATATTGCCATATAAACCCTGGCACCAATACACATTTTGATATTTAAGATGTAGTTATTGACGCCCGATAGCATTTACCATATGATCAATTACTACAAATACCTGCCCGTAAGTAAGGAAGATGAAAACTGGGGACTATGCGTTTTGAATACCGGCTGTACCCATATTGAGGCTTCATGCTCATATCCGGGTAAGGCACATCCGGCACATCACTATTTTAGCTGGAACACCGGCCGGGTACTGAACGAATACCAGGTAATTTATATTACCCGGGGCAAAGGCATTTTTGAATCAGATAGTTGTAAACAGATTGAAGTAAAAGCAGGCAGTGTTATTGTATTGTTTCCCGGAGAACGACACCGTTATAAACCTGATGAAAAAACCGGCTGGGACGAGTACTGGATTGGCTTTAAAGGCGAGGTGATGGATAACCTGATCAACAAAAGGTTTTTTAAACCAGAGTCTCCATGTCTTAGCATAGGTTTTAATGAAAATGTTTTTGGCTTATTCAGCAGCATCATTGAAAAAACACAGCAGGAAGATACCGGTTATCAACCCCAAATCTCGGGCGCTGTATTGCACCTTTTAGGAAGCTTTCATGCCCTGAGCAAACAAAATGCAATAAGCGATGGCAGGGAAGCACTTATCAATGAAGCAAGGCTATTATTCCGCTCAAATATAGCTGCCGACTTTTCTCCCGAACAAGCTGCTTCTCAACTGGGTGTAGGTTACTCATGGTTCAGGAAGGCTTTTAAAAACCATACTGGGTTATCGCCCGGGCAATATTATATCCAGCTAAAAATTGAACGGGCAAAAGAGTTACTCAACGATCCTTCGATCCCAATCAAACAAATTGCTTACGATCTGAGGTTTGAGTCATATTTCTATTTTTCCAAACTTTTTAAAGAAAAAACAGGCATTGCGCCTACCGATTACCGGAAACGGGCGCAGGGTGGGATTACCAGCCCGCTGTCATAAATGATAAACCTAATATCAAAAAATGTAACCGGAGCTTTAATGTTATCGGATAAATTTGGTTTGACTATAATACCTGTTTTGTACCGAAAATGACACCGGCAGGTCCAACAATAAAAATCAATGAAAAAACTTATCCTGCTTGGCCTGTTAGCCGTCATCTTTATGCAGAAGCCTGCATCAGCACAAACCATTAAAAATTTTGATAAAAACGGCAAGCAGGTAACTAAATTTGACAACCTTGGCAATGCTGTTGATGCGCACGATGGTGAGATAGCTTTATTTAATGGGGTGTATTACCTGTACGGCACCAGTTATGATTGCGGCTTTGAATGGGGAAATAAAACTGCGCCCTTTTGTGGCTTTAAAACTTATTCGTCAACCGATCTGCAACACTGGACCGACCGGGGCTTTATGTTTGATGCTAAAACACCCGTTTGGCAAACCCGCTGCGATGGCAAAACTTATGGCTGTTTTCGCCCGCATGTTATCTACAATAAAAAAACAAAACGCTATGTACTGTGGATCAACGTTTATGATAACCGTGTAGGCTACCGGGTGTTTACAAGCAAAACACCGGTTGGACCTTTCACAGAAGTTAAAGAACCTACCCTGGCTGTGAACAGCGAAATGCCGGTGGCTGGATTAAACAATGGCGATCATGACACTTTTGTTGATGATGACGGCACCGCTTACTTGGCTTATACCGACTGGCGTACCAAAGGAAGTATCGTTATAGAAAAATTAAGCGCCGATTATTTAACCGGCACCGGGCAGCACGTAAAATCTGTAACTACAGGCAATACCGAAGCCCCTGCCCTGTTCAACCGCAAAGGCAAATATTATCTCATTTATTCCGACCCAAATTGTGGCTATTGTTCAGGCACAGGCGCATCTTATCGTACAGCACCGTCGCCATTAGGGCCATGGTCGGATGGGATCAAGATCAGTGATAATTCCTGCGGAGGGCAGCCATCCTTTGTATCAACCATCAAGCTAAACTCAGAAACCATTTTCCTTTTTGGCAGCGACTTGTGGAATAACGCAGCCAAAAACGAAGCCCTTGCCAATTTTTACTGGGCGCCGCTAACTTTTGCTGCCGACGGTTCTATCAACCCTATGAAATGCGAACAAACGGCCAATTTTATCAAAAGCCATGCCCCCAATAAACCAGCCGAAGATTTTACAACGGGCTGCGACATCGGCAAAAATGCTCAGCGCCTGCAAACTTTTACCGCTGCAAAAAGCGGCGCTTTGACTAAAATTAGCTTCACCACCTTCCAAACCGGTTACCCCGATGCAGGCCTGTCTGTTGAGGTGTTTGAGCTTGACAATGCCGGGCGACCTGCGGGCAATGCATTGTCTGCTGCTACTTTAACAGTTGATTCCATTTCCTGGTCGGCCAGAAATATTGCAGTAAAGCCCAACATTCCTGTGATTGCCGGTAAGCGGTATGCCGTTGTCATCAAATCGGCCACTACAAAGGGTTGCTATGGTTTTGCTTACAGCGATATTTTAACAGACCCGAACAATGTGGCGTTGATAAGTAATGATAACGGTGCAACTTTTTCGGCAGAGAGAAACAGGGTGCTTAAACTCGAGGTTGCTATCCGGTAATAGAAGTACTGGCCATCAATCTACAAAACAAAAAGCACGGGGTTGTGCGATTCCCTTCTCGAGAGGAGTGGAGGGGTGTGTTTCTGCTTTAATATGCCAATCGCATAAACACACCCCCTGCAACCACGCTTCCCCTTGCGCTCCCTTTCAAGAGCAGAGCTGTTGCATTCTAAATCAATGTACTTTAAAAATCGCACGGTCGAGCGTCCACGCTCGAGTGTTGGCCCTTTTTGAGCGTCCACGCTCGCGTAACAATTTCAAAAAGGTAAGCGTGGACGCTTACCGGAGCCATAATTCAAGCGAAAGACGCTTGAACTTGCGACTAAACATTAGAATGCAACAGCCCTGCTCTCAAGAGGGGACTTAAAAAAACAGGCCGCTTATCTTTTCATATAAACTATCAACGAGGCTTTGGCCAACAATTGCTTACCCAGCATAAAACCCGTTAAAGCCGCCGTTGAAGCTTGTGTTGTGCCCAGCTTAGCTGTTTTTAAAGCATATACAGTGATCAAATAACGATGATCGCCCTCACCAACGCCGGGGCATGGGCCCTGATAGCCAGGTACGCCTACATCGTTTATACTTTGCAAACTGCCTTGTGGGGCTATGCCGCTTTTTACGTCGCCGGCGCCTTGTTTTAGCTCATAAACATTTGCAGGGATATCTACAATAACCCAATGCCAAAAGCCGCTACCCGTTGGCGCATCGGGGTCATACATGGTAACCGCAAAGCTTTGAGTACCCTCGGGCGCGTTGACCCAGCTTAGCTGTGGCGATTTATTTCCACCACTGCAACCAAAATTACCGGCAACAAATTCATTGCTAAACTGGCCGCCAAGATCGGTACTTTTTAAGGTAAACGTTTGTGAACATGCAGCCTTCGCTATAAAAAAGCTGATGAATAGAGAGAAGATCGTTTTCATAATAACAGTATTTAATTACACCACAAAGTTGGCTTTAATGGTTTTTATACTGTTATTGCAAACGGTTCAAATAGTGGTGCAGATAGCTCAAAATACCATTTGCTGTCCATAAGCGGCCGGGGTTACCCCAAACCTTTTTTTAAAAGCAGTATTAAAATTGGAAAGGTTTTCATAGCCATAGGTAGTGAAAAGTTCGCTTGCTTTCCGGCCTTTTTTCAGTTCGGCACAGGCCGATTCCAGTTTCCTGTCGCGGATATATTTTTGCGGGGATAGGCCATAAGTTTTCTCAAAATCGCGTTTAAATGAGGATAGGCTGCGATTGGCCAGGAAAGCCAGCTCATCAAGCGTAAGGTTATTTAACAGGTTATTTTCAACGAGTTTCTGCAATGATAAACTGGCAGTATCATGTCCATCACCAAACAAAGCGAGCAATTGCGCCGGATACAATTCATAAATAATAAGCAGCAATTCTTCCAGTTTATGCAAGGCTACCGGGTATGAAAGCTGTTGTCCGCCATCAACTAAAGCACGTATGCCCCGGAGGTATTCGTTAAGATATGCAGTGTTCGAAAAGAGCACATAAGGCGGAGCATCTGGCAAGGTATTTTTTGTACTGATGGCATGTTTTGAAAAAAACTCATTTATCAACGCCTGCGGAAAAAAGACGATAAAGCTGCTATACAACTCATCTCTTGAAGTGTCCTTTACCACATGCTCCGCAATCAGGGTGTTACCTTCAGGAATAAGTAAGCCCTGCCCGGGCCTGATGATGGTACAATCGGCATGGCGGTAAAGTTCCTTTTGTCCGTTAAGTACAAAACTGATAGCACATTGATTAAAAACCACCTGATTTTTGAACAGATCGCCGCGCTCACGATAGTACACAAAAGAGATGTCGCCAGCTTTAATTTGCGGTTTATCTTTAACTGCTTCGGGTACGGCGATGGCTTCCATTTGATAATTGTAAGGGGTAAACCATAGGTATTTGGAAGATGAACATCAATTGTAAATGTTGGTTAAAAAAGCTATGTCATTGCGAGGAGCGGCATGGGCAAGAGCGCTTGGGCCGACGCGGCAATCCCGTAGCTATACAGAGCGGATATGCACTGGCTACGAGATTGCCGCGCTACGCTCGCAATGACATATTTTTTTAATTAAAAATAGAGATGATTTCATCCTCCAAACACCTATGGCGTAAAACTAACAATTATCAAATAAAAAAAGCGGAACGGCCAATCGCCGGTTCCGCTTAAAACTGTAACAAAAACTATCTTTTACTTAACGCCGTTCGCAGCGTCAATAATTACTTTGGCAACGGCCTCGGGTTGCGAAATAAAAATCACATGACTGCCTTTAATTTCGGTTATTTTAGCGCCAGCACGTTTGTACATGGTACGTTCAACATCAGGCACAATACTTTTATCTTCGGTAGCCACTATGCCATAGCTTGGTTTGGTTTTCCACGCTGCTTCGGTAATAGGAGTTACAAAACATTGAACCGAGGTTGGCCCTTGTGAGGCAAACATAAAATCAGCCTCGCTCTGGCTCAGATCAGCGGCAAAGCCGCCATGAAATTTGGCTTTGTCGTAGTAAACAAATCCTTTATCATCTGGTGGCAAAATACCGTTTTCAGGTGCCGGAGGGGCAGATTGTACCCATTTTATAGTGTTCTCACCTTTATCCGGTGCGAAAGCGGCAATGTAAACCAACGCCACTACTTTTGAATTATTCCCGGCTTCGGTAATTACCGTACCGCCGTAAGAGTGGCCAACCAAAACTGTAGGGCCATCCTGTTTATCGAGGATTCGGTTAGCGGCATCAACATCGTCCTTTAAAGAAGTTAACGGATTTTGAACCACGGTAACATTATAACCTTTTTTAGTAAGGATTTTATACACAGCCTGAAAGCCCGAGCCATCGGCGAAAGCGCCATGTACTAATACAATGTTTTTGACAGGTGTGCCCTGGGCGTTTACATTGGGGATAAAGGCGAACAAGCCACCCAATAAAATAACCACCGCTGTTAAAAATGTTTTCAGACGGCGCGTTGTGAATTTCGTGTTCATTTTTTGCTGGAGTTTAAGTTTCATAAATAATACTGTTGACAGCATTATTCCAAAGCTCATTCCAAAACAGCAAACCATTAACAATCAAATAATTACAAAACACAAACCTCGCCAACATTCACGATATATCGAATTTACACGAGGATATTATCCGTATATCATAATTACCTATTCTTTAGCCATCGCCACAATATCCTTTCCGTCCAGGATCCAGCGGCCGGTTCCCCGGTTCACCGTATTGATCATGGCTTTACCAACTTCCGCCAGCGTGATAAAACCTTTAGGGTAAATCAGTCGGCCAATGGGATACATCCAGGCAATATATTTATAAAAAGACAAGGTGTTTTTTGCCCCTTTAAAGCTTTTCATAAATCCGGGCCTAAAGTTAAATACCTGTTTAAAAGGCAGCTTCATTAAATCGTTTTCTGTTTTACCTTTTACCCGGGCCCACATGCTGCGGCCTTTTTCGGTGCTATCGGTACCGGCACCTGATACATAACAAAAGGTCATATCCGGATTAATACGGCTTAAAATTTCGCCAACATGCATGGTAAGCAGGTAAGTTACTTTATAATAAGCTTCTTCGCTCATCCCAACAGATGAAACCCCTAAACAAAAAAAGCAGGCATTATAACCAGCCAACTGATCCTGAATGGGTGTGAGGTTAAAAAAATCGGCATGGATAATTTCCGTTAGTTTAGGATGGATTACACCACTTGGTTTACGGTTAATGATCAATACCGATTCAACTTTATCACTCAGTAAACATTGGTGCAGTACGCCCTCGCCTACCATGCCGGTAGCGCCTGTAATTATTGCCTTTATTTTATTAGTTGTTTCCATGATACTGATGTAGCCGATTATACATTAAAAATATTGTATCTTATTGCAGATTTATTTACCTATTCCTATACCGTGTGTTAATTATATGTTACAATACAAACAATTATATAACCATAACGCTTTAACAATAAATTAGTTGAAATGCCGAAATGGTTAAAGATAACCTTAAAGATCGCCGGTGCGCTCGTGGGTTTAATTATAATTTTGTTTATTGCCCTTACTGTTTATGTTAATTATAATAAACAGAAGGTGCTTGCTATGATCACCTCCGAGCTCAATAAAAATATTAACGGTACTTTAACTATCGGTACTATTGATCCAACACTATTTAAAGGCTTCCCCGGTGTATCCGTTGAGTTGAAAGATGTGGTATTGAAAGATAACCGCTGGGCCGAACATCATCACACATTGCTCACCGCCAAAGATCTGGAAGTATCTGTAAATGCATCTGCTCTTTTAAAAGGCGAAGTGGTGATCAATAAGATAGATATCAGCAATGCCGATATCGACCTGTTTACCGATAGCACCGGCTACAGCAATACATCGATATTTAAAGCCAAACCCAAAGTTGAAAAAGATCCGAAAGAGAAACAAACCAGCTCTTCCACGCAAATTGGCAGGTTTTCATTGAATAAGGTAAATTTTGTTGTTGACGACCGTCATGCTTACAAACTGTTCAAATTTGCAGTTAACGATATCCAGGGCCGGATGGAGTACCCCACCAAAGGATGGAATGCAGATATCGATCTGAATACCATGGCAAACAGTTTCTCCTTCAACACAAAAAAGGGGAGCTTTATGAAAAACAGGCTTTTAAAAGGGCACTTTGATATCAGCTACGATGATGATTCGCAGGTTGTTAACCTTGCTCCCAATACTTTAAACATTGGCGACAATCCATTTACGGTAGGTGCACAGTTTAATCTTAAATCTCCACAAACGGATTTTACAATCAACCTCAAGGTAGATGATATTTTATGGAATGATGCCGCCAACCTGCTGGCTGCCAACATTACTAAAAGCCTCAAGATGTTCGATCTTACAAAGCCGATTGATGTTACCTGCGACCTGAAAGGAAGCTTTGGCGGAGGCGGCGATCCATCAATTTATGTTACGGCCAAAGTAAAAGATAACATATTGAAAACCCGGGGAGGCACTATTGAAAATTGCAGTTTTAAAGGTATTTTCAGTAATAATTACATCAACGGCAAAGGTTTAAATGATGATAATTCGGTAATAAAACTTTATCATTTTAACGGTAGCTATAAGGATATTCCGTTTACTATTGATACCGCCTTTATTAATAACCTGAATACGCCCGTAGCCACAGGCATATTCCGTTCCCGCTTTCCGGTTACCAAGCTTAACCCGGTTATTGGCGACGAAAGCCTGAAATTTACCAAAGGCATTGTTGATTTAAAACTGGCCTATAAAGCCGATATTGTAAATTTCAAATTCACCAAACCCTTTGTTACCGGCAATGTAGATATTAAAAATGCAGATGTAGAATACCTGCCACGTGGCCTGGTTTTCAAAAACAACTCCATTGCCTTAAAATTTACCGATAAAGATCTTTATATCAATAATATCCGCCTGCAGAATGGCAGCAGTATAGTGTATATGCAAGGCAAAGTGAGCAACTTCTTGAACCTGTATTATACCGATCCGCAAAAGATTTTAATTGTATGGCAGATCACCAGTCCGCAGATTCGCCTGGGCGAGTTTTTGGGATTCCTGAACAACCGGCAATATGAAAGCAATACCACCGGTAGTGGATCGGGGAAAAAGGTTTCGAATGCAAAAATTACCAGTCAGCTTAATACCGCCTTTGATAAGGGGCAGGCAGAGTTGCACTTGCGCTTATCTAAAGTTTACTACAAGAAGTTTTTAGCTACCGATGTAAATGCCGATATTTTACTGGCCGACAACACGATGAAAATGCGCAATGTAAGCCTGAAAAGCTCGGGGGGATCATTAAACCTAAGCGGACTGGTATTGCAGGGGCCGACCAATAATTTCGCTATCAGTACCAACATTAAAAATGTGAATACCAGCACTTTTTTTGCATCGTTCAATAATTTTGGCCTTAAGGATTTTACCAGTGATAATCTGCACGGCTTCCTGTCGGCAAGGGTTGATATTAAAGGCGGGATTAAAAATACCGGCGACCTGGTGCCGAAATCAATAAAAGGATTTGCGCAGGTTAATTTGACTGATGGCGCGCTTGTAAACTTTGCGCCCATAAAAAGTGTAGGAAAATTCGCCTTCCCTTTCCGCGACCTGGACAATATAACTTTCGGTGATTTGAAGGCCCGGTTTGATCTTGATGGCGATAAAATAAAAATTGCGCCTATGCAAATTAATTCCAGCGTGCTCAACATGGATGTTGAGGGCACTTATTCGCTATCGCGAGGTACTAACATTGCCCTTGATGTACCATTACGTAACCCCAAAAACGACAGCAAAATAGCCGATGAAACCGAACGCAATAAAAAACGCATGAAAGGCATTGTTTTACACATACTTGCCACCGATGGCGATGATGGTAAAATAAAAATTAAGTGGAACAAAAATCATAAAAAAACCAAAGCAGATGATGATGACCAGAAGACAGATGATACCCAGCAAACGCCCGAACCTAAACAAGATTAGCTTAAGTTCACTAAATCTTCACATTAACCGTTGTTTCATGGTGTTTAAATGACACTATAATAGCAAATAAATGCTTACCTTTGTGCTGTTCATTATAGGGTAATATGTTGATTAAACATTTATTGGTTAGCACATTATTTTAAAACTTTTAAACCGCTCGCTCCTTACAGCAATAATATCAGTAGCAAACCCTCGTTTTAAATAAATACTATCCCGGGTTCACAAATAAAGAAGGAAGCAAAGTTTAATGTAGTCTGTTTTACCTCCGGTTGTTTAACCCGGCACATGTATCTTATTGAACCGTTTTTAGCTTAATAATCTGTATTAAAAAATGAGACAACTTAAAATATCCCAATCAATCACTAACCGTGAATCAGCATCGCTCGAAAAATACCTGCACGATATTGGCAAGGTAGATTTGATCACTGCTGAAGAGGAAGTGATCCTGGCGCAAAAGATTCGTGAGGGCGACCAGGTAGCGTTAGAACGTTTGACAAAAACTAACCTGCGCTTTGTGGTATCGGTTGCTAAGCAGTACCAAAACCAGGGCCTTACCCTGGGCGACTTAATAAACGAGGGAAACCTTGGCCTTATCAAAGCGGCAAAACGTTTTGACGAAACCAAAGGTTTTAAATTTATTTCATATGCCGTATGGTGGATCCGTCAGTCAATCCTGTCGGCCATTGCCGAGCAATCGCGTATTGTACGTTTACCATTGAACCAAATTGGTTCATTGAGTAAAATCCATAAAGCAGCTTCAAAACTGGAGCAAGAATATGAAAGGCAGCCAACGCCTGAAGAACTTGCAGATAACCTTGAAATTTCGGTTGATAAAATAGCCGATTCAATGAATAATGCAGGTCGCCAGATTTCGATGGATGCACCATTTATCCAGGGTGAAGAAAATACTTTACTTGACGTATTGGCCAGCTCTGATGCTGCAACTGATACCGAAGTAATGGCCGATTCATTATCACAGGAAATTAAACGTTCGTTAGGTATCCTTGCCGAACGCGACCGTGAAGTACTGATGTTATTCTTTGGCCTTGGTGGCCATGCACCACATTCTTTAGAGGAAATAGGTGAAAAATTTGATTTAACCCGCGAGCGTGTTCGCCAGTTGAAAGACAAGGCTTTGATGCGTTTACGTCACAATTCAAAATCAAACCTGTTGCAATCATACTTAAACTAATCCAGGAATATCCGCCTGAGTTTTTATACCAAAAACGCGAATGAGTAAATCATTCGCGTTTTTTTATTTAGTTATGTCATTGCGAGCGCAGCGTGGCAATCGCACGGAGGCATTGCCGCCTTGTACAGCAAGCGATTGCCACGCTGCGCTCGCAATGACATATTTTTTTACTGATCGAGACAGCGACATCTCTACTTCCCCCCTACAAACTCTTTCCCCTTACGATATTGAGGCAACTCGTACCATGCTTTAGCTGGCCTGTTTGCCGGAAATCCATGCTCGGCCCGATATGCTTTTCGCTCCGAAGTAAAATGCCACCAGCTTTTACCGGTATCACCGTGCTTTATATAATGCGCCAGCAATCGGTATGAATCCTCCACGCAGGGATCGGCCCAGGCACCCACGTGCCGTTCAAATGCATTGAACAGTTCAACCGGGTCTTTGCCCTTTAATTGTTCTAATGAGTAATATCCCTGCTGAATCAATTCCGTTGCAAAATTAATCCCTAATGACGGAATACTTTGAAATTCAATTAGCGCGTTAATCTCTCTTGTACGTTCGGTATCTGCATTTAATATCATAGCAACTTCATCCGGGGCAAAAGTTGTGAGATCGGCTATTTTAGTTTTTTGGGCACGGAGAATAGCTTTCTCCTCTGCTGTTAACAGCAGGTTAATTGATTTCTTCATAATTCAGGCGGATATGTAACTAAGTTAACAAGGAATCCTGAGAAACAAAAAAGCCTTTCAAATTAAATTGAAAGGCTTTTCGCAGCATCTGCACATTTAAAATCTGCACAGCTGTAATCAAAAATTTATTTCATCAGTTTGATAAAGTCATCAAACAAATACCTTGAATCATGCGGACCAGGTGATGATTCCGGGTGATACTGTACCGAGAAGGCTTTTTTACCTTTTACGCGGATACCTTCTATCGATTGGTCGTTCAGGTTAACATGGGTAATTTCCACTTTTTCTGAAGCACGAACAGCATCCGGTACTACGCCAAAACCGTGGTTTTGTGAAGTAACTTCGCAATGGTTAATAATGATATTTTTTACCGGGTGGTTTAAACCGCGATGACCGTTAAACATTTTTTGTGTTGGGATATCGTTAGCCAAAGCCAATAACTGGTGACCTAAGCAAATACCGAACATCGGCTTATCAGCAGCTAAAATTTCTTTTACTGTTTCAACCGCGTAAGGCATAGCAGCGGGGTCGCCGGGGCCGTTTGAAATGAAGTAGCCTGTAGGGGCAAAATCTTTTTCCATTTCGGCGTAGGTTGTTTTAGCCGGGAATACTTTAGCATAAACCTCGCGCGAATCAAAATTGCGAAGGATGTTTTTCTTTACACCAAGGTCAAGCACCGCTACACGGTAAGGAGCATCTTCGCTGCCAAAAGTATAAGTTTCGGTAGTTGATACCTGCGATGAAAGCTCAAGGCCATCCATTGACGGTACCAGGTCAAGCTTAGCTTTCAGTTCATCCAGATCCAATATTTCTGATGAAATGATAGCGTTCATAGCGCCTTTATCACGAATGTGACGAACAAGCTGGCGGGTATCGATATCGGAGATACCCACAATATTTTGTTCCTGGAAATAATCCTGTATCGATTCATCAGCCTGTTTACGGCTGTAAGCGATGTTATAGTTTTTACAAACAAGGCCCGCGATTTGGATCTTGCCCGATTCAACCTCTTCATTAGCAATACCGTAGTTACCAATGTGCGCATTGGTGGTTACCATAATTTGCCCAAAGTATGAAGGGTCGGTAAAAATTTCCTGGTAGCCGGTCATGCCGGTATTAAAACAAATCTCGCCGGTAGTAGTACCCATTTTGCCCGCAGCTTTACCATAAAAAACGGTGCCGTCGGCAAGCAGCAAAATAGCCGGTAATTTGGTTAAATAGTTCATCGCTTAAAAAAATTGAAAGGGTTAAATGATCGGATCGCCTGGTTCAAAGCCCCGTGAAAACTGATAGAAATAATGAAGTAAGGAACTTCCGGATTCACGGCGCAAAAGTAGAAAATTATTTCGGATTTCGGAATTTTGATTTCGGATTTATTTTGATTTCGGATTTATTAATTAATTATTAAGCTTTCTGCCGATTAAAATAACAAATCAAAAAATAGAAAAATCCGAAATCGAAATTCCGAAATCCGAGATCAAAAAATCACATCCGAAATCAAAATTCCGAAATCCGAAATCATACGTACCTTTGCATCGCCGATAAAACATTTATCAATGTCTGTAAATAAAGAAATAAAACGAATCACCACCAATACCATCCAGGAGATGAAGGTTCGTGGTGAAAAGATCTCTATGCTTACCGCATATGATTATTCAATGGCTACTATAGTCGATGAAGCAGGAACGGATATCATCCTTGTTGGCGATTCGGCCTCCAATGTGATGGCCGGTCACGAAACTACGCTGCCTATCACCCTTGATCAGATGATCTACCATGCATCATCGGTAGTACGTGCAGCCAAACGCGCCTTAGTTGTTGTCGATCTGCCCTTTGGCTCATACCAGGGCAATTCAAAGGAAGCGTTGAACTCAGCTATCCGCATCATGAAGGAAGCAGGTGCGCACGCCGTTAAAATTGAAGGCGGTGTTGAAATAGCCGAATCGGTTAGCCGCATCCTGACAGCCGGCATCCCGGTGATGGGACACCTTGGTCTTACCCCGCAATCGATATATAAATTCGGAACATACACGGTACGTGCCAAACACGAAGCTGAAGCGCAAAAACTACGCGAAGATGCACTTAAGCTGCAGGAACTTGGCTGTTTTGGTGTGGTATTGGAAAAAATCCCGGCTAAACTGGCGCAGGAAGTATCCGAAAGCCTGCAGATCCCTACAATAGGTATTGGCGCAGGGCAGCATTGCGACGGACAGGTATTGGTAATTCATGATATGCTGGGAATTAACAAAGGCTTTAAACCACGTTTTTTACGCCAGTACTCCAACCTGTATGATATCATGCACGACGCAATCAAAAATTACAATACCGACGTTAAAAGCAATGGCTTCCCTAACGAGAAGGAACAGTATTAATGTGCAGATTATAGATGTGCAGATTTCAGATGATGAATAAATCGGAATTGGCACATCTACAATCGAAAAATAAAGATGCAGGATTTGCAAATCAAAAATTAAATCCGAAATCGAACATCCGATATCCTAAATAACAATGCCTCGTCCCGAATTTAATTATAGCAGTAACGATATTACCGATAAGGATGTACTTTATGAGGACAATCACCTTATCGGCATAAATAAACGTGCTGGCGATATTGTGCAGGTTGATGAAACCGGCGATGAGCCATTGGACGAAAAAGTAAAAAAATACATCGCCCAAAAATATAGCAAGCCTAACGGTGCGTTTTTAGGTGTAGTGCACCGTTTGGACAGGCCCGTAAGCGGCGTGATCCTTTTTGCTAAAACCAGCAAAGCGCTCGACCGTATCAACAAAATGTTTAAAGCCCGCGAAATGCATAAAACCTATTATGCAGTAGTGCGCAAAAAACCATTTCCTGAAGAGGGTACACTGGTACACTGGCTGGTAAAAAACTCGCAAAAAAACGTAACCAAAGCCCATGACCGCGAAGTTCAGGGCAGCTTACGCTCAGAGTTGAGCTATAAATTAGTTGGTGAGCTAAACGGATATTATCTAATTGAGGTTGACCCGATAACAGGCAGGCCGCACCAGATTAGGGTACAGCTTTCAACACTCGGTTGCCCTATTGTAGGCGATAATAAATATGGCTATCCCCGTGGCAGCCTGCGCAAAAGCATTTGCTTACACGCCCGTAAACTAACTTTTATTCACCCGGTAAAAAATGAACCTGTTGCCATTATTGCGCCTGTACCGCGCGATGGTTTTTGGGAGAAATTTGAGGGGATGATGGTGGGTTGATTTGTGTGGGGCCGTGAAAATACCACCACAGGCTAACCGGTTGCTTTAGTTTTAGTTAAAAGAATCTCATAAAATCGGCGGGACTGATATGCCTTATCTCAAGAAACACATTATTGAGATGATTAAAATCCGCATCAGTGGTTACAAGCTGCAAGCTTAAAAGAGCAGCAAGTGATGCTATCCACAAATCATTCTTCCCCATATTACGTGGTGTTTTAAAATCATAATTGGGAAAGGCCGGATTTGACCTTTGAGAAAACGCGTCAATTTATGCATAGATGTTTACATACAATTGATTAACCTCTATGATATTTACTTCTTCTAAAAAACTATCAAGTAACGCTCGCCTGTTAACACCCCAATTATTTCTGAGGGCTATTGATTTAAGCTCAGCCTCTGAAACAACCGAAAGATATAATTGAGCATTGCTTGGGTTAATAAAATTTACAATACCGGCAAAATCCTTAGCTCTTATTACATTTAAAACAATGTTAGTATCAAGTAATAAATTCATTACTTATCCTTATCCATTTGTTTTGTCAAATCATTCCATTCTTCGTCGGTGAATGGTTCTATTATGGGAGAGTTTTGAAGCGCTTTTATTAATCGCTCCGTGTTTTTATTAGATTTTAAGCTAAAAGCGGTTGTTCCACCTGCAGCCAACACCTCTTCGGGCGAATGAGTAGGATGGGTTTTAAATGAGCCGCTATTGGTTGAAATATTATGCTTCATTGCTTTTTTAGCTTTTATCAAAGATAAAAAATATTTTACACATCACATATTCAACACCTCATTCCAAATCCTTTCATCAACCGGAATACCTTCCCTTAAATTCTTCTCCCTTGTTCTTAAAGTACCTTCTCCGGGATAAGAAATTGAAGAACCTTCATATTCAGGCATACTGGTTTTGGTATAATCAATAATTTCGTTGATCAGGCTTTCTGTATGTTCGCTACCATCAGACCTGATGCAAATAAACACCTGGGAAATACCTGATTCATGCTCACTTTTAGTTATCTCGGCAGTAGACTTGCCCCCGCTTAATACAGTTGCTAACACATCCAACACCAACGACAGCCCCGATCCTTTCCAAAAACCAACTGGTAAAATCCGCTTCGATTTTAATATAGCAGCAGCATCGTTACTAAGTTTCCCATCATCATCATAACCGCCCGGTAGCGGAAGCGGCTCGTTGTTATTAGCAGCATATTGCTTCAGCTTCCCAACAGCATATTGGGATATGGCCATATCCAAAACAACATGTCCATTTTTACGGGGTACAGCAATAACCAGCGGATTATTACCAAGCCGCGGGCTAACACCTCCCCAGGGTGGCAGATTAGCAATAGTATTTGTGAATGATATACTGATAAAACCTCCTTCTGCAGCCTGCCAGCCATAAGTACCGCCACGCATCCAATGGTTGGTGTTTTTTATTGCCACACAGCCAATACCATGCGCGGTAGCAAGCTCCATTGCCCGGCTCATGGCCAAACGCGCGTTTAATATTCCCGGCCCAAGCTTGCCATCCCATTGTTCAATAGCGCCAAAAGCGGTTAACTTAACGGCATCGGCATTGATATTTATAAGACCATCTTTAACATATTTAATAAAAACAGGGAAACGGTTTAGGCCATGGGTATAAACTCCATCCCTGCTGTTTTCGGCAAAAATAGTTGCTATTACTTCGGCTTTATCTTCAGCAAAAGCAAGTTCTGATAACACTCTTTTAAATTCTGCTTTAAGTTTTTCAAACGGAACAAGCATAGATTTTGAAATAATTTTTATTTATAACGTTTATTACAGTGTACTGATGCAAGGTAATCAACCATAATTTATAATTTTGCCTTTAAGTAAATGAAAAGAACTCCGCTGTTGTTTTTCCTGTTTGTAATAAGCGTTGCGCTGATTGTTAATTCATGCAAGAAAGATAACTTAAGCCACATACCTGCTTTAATGGCTGGAAAATGGCAACTTGCCTCCATAACCGTCACTAATTATGTTGGTGACGCCCAAATTTCGTTAGACACGTTAAACCAAACATGTAATATTATCCAGCATTTTACATTCAATGCCGATAATTCATGCAATTACACCAACTTTCAATGCAATGCCGATTCAACGGTAGGCCGCTGGTCGCTTTCGGACAATAAACTATTTTTAATTTCAGATATGGTTTGTAAAGACACAACCAAATCTTCTGGCGGTACCTCAAAGCCATTTGCAAACAGTAAAATAGTTACCTTAGGTAATTATTCGCTGGTATTGGAAACGGGGGATGTTGAACCTAATTATTCGGCAACAAAAAAACGACGCATTATGCGCTACGGGTTTATCAGGCAAAAAACAACCTCAACCCAATAGCATAAAATATTTTCGAATTGTAAAAATGGTTTTATTATAATAGTTTCAATTCCAAGTAAACAATCAGCCCGATGAAACTATTGTAGCTTCATCTCCGTTGAAAAACATATTATCGATGAAAAAAAGAATTGCCATTTTCGCTTCAGGTTCCGGATCAAACGCTCAAAAATTAATGGAGCATTTTAAACGCAATGCCGATGCCGAAGTTGTACTGATACTTACCAATAACCCGCAAGCTTACGTTTTGCAACGCGCCGATAATTTTGAAGTACCCTCGCACATTTTTGGCCGCCACGAATTTTATGAAACGGATGATGTTATCCGCCTGTTAAAAAACCTGCAGGTTGACCTGATTGTACTTGCCGGCTTTTTGTGGCTTGTACCGCAATCTTTATTAAAAGCATTCCCTAATAAGATCATCAACCTGCACCCCGCCCTGTTGCCAAAATACGGCGGTAAAGGCATGTATGGCGATAATGTTCACCGCAAAGTATTAGAGGATAAAGAAGAAGAAAGCGGTATCACCATCCACTTCGTTAACGAAAACTTTGATGAAGGCGAGATCATCCACCAGTCAAAATTCAAAATAGAACCCGGCGACACACTTGAGATCGTAAAATTTAAAGGGCAACAGTTAGAGCATAACCATTTCCCTAAAGTGGTTGAAGCACTGCTTAAAAAGATGAAAAGCTGATTTTTACTTACTCAATTTAACAAACTGATCAGTGCAACCTTCTGTACACATTACAGGACCAGCAGGGCTCATGTTTAGCAAACTGTCTTTTATTTTATACCTATAATCTTCGAACTGTGAATTATCGGCATTTTTTAGCGTAATAGTTATGCTGTCCTTCAAAATATATCGCGTAAATTGAGGATACACTGTTCCGCTTACTTTCCCGTTGCTATTGAAAATGATATAGTCATTAGAATTGGCTTCAACCCATTGGCCTGGCCCCCCGTTACTCATAAACCGACGGGCTATCTTCCATTTGCCGTTTAAAGATTCGCCTGCAGCTGAGGTGTTTTCTTTTTTGCAGCCCAAACTTTGAATAATAACTATTCCAATTAATAAGGTGATAAGGTGTTTCATTGCATTTGTTTTTTTATAGTTACGCATTCTCAACAGCTAACGCTACAGCAGTGTTAATTTTCTAAAACTTATCTCTAATTATCTAATCACCAATTAACTAAATATCACTACCTTTGCGGCTCAAAAAACAGCGTGTACATGAGCCAGTCAGTTCAAATAAAAAATGCTTTAATTTCTGTTTATTACAAAGATAATTTAGAGCCCATCATTCATGAGTTAAACCGCCTTGGTGTAAATATCTATTCAACCGGTGGTACCGAAACTTTTATCCGCGATTTAGGTGTAAATGTGATCCCGGTTGAGGACCTTACCTCATATCCTTCAATCCTGGGTGGCCGTGTTAAAACCCTGCACCCTAAGGTTTTCGGTGGTATTTTAACCCGCAGAGATCATGATGGTGATAAACAGCAAATAGCACAATACGAAATTCCTGAAATTGATTTGGTGATTGTTGATCTGTACCCGTTTGAAGAAACCGTAGCATCAGGTGCCAGCGCCGAAGATATTATCGAAAAGATCGATATCGGCGGCATTTCTTTGATCCGCGCAGCTGCAAAAAACTTTAAAGATGTAGTGATCGTAGCATCAAAAGATGACTACTCCGGCCTGGAAAATATCCTAAAAACACAGGATGGTGTTACCACAATTGATCAGCGCCGCTCATTTGCCCAAAAAGCATTCAACATATCGTCAAACTACGATACACATATTTTCAACTATTTTAACGAAGCCGAGCCGCTTCCGGTATTTAAACAAAGTATCCAAACCAGCCAGGTTTTACGTTACGGCGAAAACCCGCATCAGAAAGGTACATTTTATGGCAACCTCGATGCCATGTTCAATAAATTGAACGGCAAAGAGCTCTCATACAACAACCTGGTTGACGTTGACGCTGCTGTTGCTATCATCGATGAGTTTACCGAACCTACCATCGCTATCCTTAAACATACCAATGCCTGTGGTGTAGCTACCCGCTCAACCATTAAACAAGCATGGGTTGATGCTTTGGCTTGCGACCCTGTTTCTGCCTTTGGCGGTGTAATTATTGCCAATGCCGAGATCGACGCTGAAACAGCTACCGAGATCGACAAATTATTTTATGAAGTGCTGATCGCTCCGGCGTTTACAGACGAGGCTGTAAAAATCCTTTCAGGAAAAAAGAACCGCATCCTGTTGGTTCGTCAGCCGGTTGAACTGCCTGTTAAACATTTCAAAACTTTATTGAACGGTGTAATTGAGCAGGATAAAGACGCGGTTATTGAAGGTCCGGCCCAAATGACCACCGTTACAGAAAAAGCTCCTACTGAAGCTGAGTTGAAAGACCTGTACTTCGCTAACAAAATTGTAAAACATACCAAATCAAACACTATCGTGTTTGCTAAAAATAATCAGCTAATGGCGAGCGGAGTAGGTCAAACATCAAGGGTTGATGCGCTCAAACAAGCCGTGATCAAGGCACAAAGTTTTGGCTTCGACCTGAACGGCGCAGTAATGGCATCTGACGCGTTCTTCCCGTTCCCTGATTGTGCCGAACTGGCCGCCGAAGCAGGCATCACTGCCATTTTACAACCGGGCGGTTCAATTAATGACAAGCTTTCGGTTGCCATGTGCAACGAAAAAGGTTTAGCGATGGTGACTACCGGAGTTCGTCATTTTAAACACTAATTTTAAAGGTTGACCGGGGTGATTAGGTGAGTAGTTTATTAGGTTAAAAACGTTTGATTGAAGAGTAGAGATTGATTTGGTGAAAAGGGAAAATGTTTCTAACCTGTTTTAACTTAATTTACCTGTAAATCCGGTCAACCACTTAATAAATAAGCTCTATCAACCCAACCTCAACACAATAAATGTGATTTTTTAACGCTTAAGTTTGCAAAATGCTAAACTATTTAAGCGTATTTTTATAAACTTTGCATAACATACTGAAAGAAATACCAGATGGGTTTATTTAACTTTTTTACACAAGAAATTGCTATCGATTTAGGTACAGCAAATACCCTCATTATACATAACGATAAAGTTGTTGTTGACGAACCCTCGATCGTGGCGTTCGACAGAACAACCAATAAAGTGATCGCAATTGGTCGTCAGGCCATGCAAATGGAAGGTAAAACGCACGATAATATCCGTACCGTGCGCCCGCTTAAAGACGGTGTAATTGCCGACTTTAACGCTGCCGAGCACATGATCCGCGGGATGATCAAAATGATTAACCAGGGCAAGGGATGGTTCTTTCCATCGCTGCGTATGGTGATCTGTATCCCTTCGGGTATTACCGAGGTTGAGAAACGTGCAGTGCGTGACTCGGCCGAGATTGCCGGCGCTAAAGAGGTTTACCTTATCCACGAGCCAATGGCAGCTGCCGTAGGTATCGGTATCGACGTGGAAGAGCCGATGGGCAACATGATCATCGATATCGGTGGTGGTACTACCGAAATTGCCGTTATCGCTTTATCAGGTATCGTGTGCGATCAGTCGATCCGTGTTGCGGGTGATAACTTTGATTCGGACATTGTTCAATATATCCGTCGCCAGCATAATATCATGATTGGCGATCGTACTGCCGAAAAAATTAAAATTGAGGTTGGCGCTGCCCTTCCTGAGTTGAGCGAGCCGCCGGGTGATTTTGCAGTACAAGGCCGTGACCTGATGACAGGTGTGCCAAAACAGATCATGGTATCGTACACCGAAATTGCGCATTGTTTGGATAAATCAATCTCAAAGATTGAAGAAGCGATATTGAAAGCATTGGAGATCACCCCTCCCGAGCTTTCGGCCGATATTTACCAAACCGGTATCTATTTAACCGGTGGCGGTGCATTATTGCGCGGCCTGGATAAGCGTGTGGCAGCCAAAACCAAACTTCCTGTTCACGTTGCCGAAGACCCACTTCGCGCCGTAGTACGCGGAACCGGCACCGCCCTTAAAAACATCGGGAACTTTAAATTTTTAATGCAATAGTTTAGTGAGTGGTGAGTAGAGGATAAGTGAGTGGTTAACTGCTCATTCATACAACTACTCACTACTCACCATTCAACAACTCACTGATCAATGCGTAACCTTTGGATATTTATAACTAAGTATAACGCGTTTTTTTTATTCCTGATTTTTGAGATTAGCTCGCTGCTTATTTATATCAAATACAACTCATTTCAAAAGGCATCTTTTATTAATTCAACCAGCAAGGTAACAGGTACACTGTACAGCCAGGTTGATGCATTAAAAGAGTATCTCTCGTTAAAAGAAACCAATGACAGCCTTGCCCGCGAAAATGCAAAGCTTCGGGGCCAGCTCAAAGTATCCATGTATGTTGATAGCGTTGAAAAGCACAAGGTTAATGATACTGTTTACAAACAGCAGTACAGTTATATTGTAGCCAAAGTCATCAATAACTCTTTCAATAAACGCAGCAACTACATTACTATTAACCGGGGCAGCAGGGATGGCATACAAAAAGATATGGGTGTAATAACCGGGGCCGGTGTTGTAGGCCAGGTTATTGATGTAACCGATCATTTAGCTATTATCCAATCGGTTTTACATAAAAACACCCGGTTTAGCGCCATGCTGGCAAGTACTAAGGATATAGGCTCCTTTGTATGGGGCAATGACCTTGATCCGCACAGAGGGGTATTGATTGATATACAGAATAACGCACAGCCTAAAATAGGCGAAACGGTGGTTACCTCTGGCTATTCACTTTTCCCTACAGGCATACCTTTTGGCAAAATTACTAACCTGCATGCCAAAGGCGGCGGTTTGCTTATTAATGTTGAGGTGGCTTTAGCTGTTGATTTTACAAAGCTTCAATACGTTTACGTGGTAAATAACAAATTTGCAGGTGAACAAACGGGACTGGAGGCCGTACAAAACAAAAATGAGTAGGACTATCCTTGTTAATCTCGCCAGGTTTATTGTGCTGGTTTTTATGCAGGTTTTCCTGTTAAAAAACATCACGTTCTATAATCTCGCTACGCCATATTTTTATATACTGTTCATCCTGCTGCTTCCGTTTGAGGTTCCCAATCCTTTACTTTTTGTACTGGCTTTTGTAACAGGACTTTGTATCGATGCCTTTTATGACACACCGGGCCTGCACGCCGCAGCCTGTGTTGTACTGGCCCTTGTGCGTGTTTTATTCATTAGCATAACCGTACAAAAAGATGGCTTTGACAATGAGCCGGAACCCACATTGAGCATCATGGGTTTCCGCTGGTTTTTTACCTATGTTTTGATACTCACTTTATTCCACCATTTTTTCCTGCTTAATTTAGAGGTTTTTAGTTTTTCTGAAATACAATACACACTAAGCCGTGTTGTTTTGAGTTCATTGTTTACCGTATTTTTAATACTAATTTCGGGCCTGCTATTTTTCAGAAGGAAAGAACGTAAATGAATAAGTTTTTTGAACGCCGCTACGTTGTTACCGGTATCTTTATAGCTATTATTTTGGCCCTGCTGGGACGGCTTTACTATATCCAGATAGTGGATGACCGCTATACCATATACGCCAACAGCAATGTAAGGCGCACTACCATACTTTACCCTGCCCGCGGACCAATACTTGACCGTAACGGCAAAATCCTGGTACAAAACGAACCTATTTACGACGTAATGATTAACCCCAAAGAGGTTAAACCGTTTGATACCCTGCTTTTTTGCAAGATGATAGGTATTGATAAAGAGGGGTTTGATAAACGCTTTATTAAGGCCAAAAGGCAATCGCCCAATACGGCGTCAATATTTGAAAAACAATTATCTGTTGAGCTTTACGCCGCACTACAGGAAAAGCTTTTTGAGTTCCCTGGTTTTTCCATTGTTCCCCGTACTATACGTACATATCCCGATTCTGTAGCGGCGCAGTTTTTGGGCTTTATTGGTGAGGTTACTGACAGGGACATTAAACGCTCAAACGGCTATTATCGCCTTGGCGACTATATTGGCGTTACAGGGGTTGAAAAAGCTTATGAAAATGTGCTTCGCGGTCAGCGTGGTGTGCAGGTACAAATGGTTGATTCGCACGGTGCATTTAAAGGTTCGTTTGCCAATGGCGCACTTGACACCGTACCGCGATCGGGCGAACGCCTTACCTCATCCCTGGATATCGACCTGCAAAGGCTTGGCGAAAAGCTGATGCAAAACAAGCTGGGTGGTATTGTGGCTATCGAGCCTTCATCGGGCGAAATCTTATGTTATGTAAGTAGCCCTACTTATGATCCCAATCTGATGGTAGGTCGTCAGCGTGGCAATAACCTCGCTAAAATGTATAATAACCCGTATAAGCCATTCTTCATCAGGCCTATACAGGCTCAATATCCACCGGGCTCATCTTTTAAACCCTTAAGTGCGTTAATCGCCTTACAGGAAGGCATTATCAATCCTAACGAAACTTTTTACTGCACCGGTAACTACAGGGTAGGGAACCGTATTGTACACTGTAATCATGGCGAGGCACACGGCACGGTAAATATGGCCAAAGCGGTAGCCGAGTCATGTAATGGCTACTTCACCATGGTATTTCAGCGTATTGTTGACCGGTACGGTGTAAAAAATACAGAAGCCAATTTCGTCGCATGGCGAAATAATGTAATGAAATTTGGCCTTGGCGCCCGGCTTGATCTTGATATGCCGGCAGAAAGCCGGGGCAATGTACCAACGCCTCTGCACTATGATAATGCTTACCATAAAGGCGGCTGGCGTTCAAGTACTATTGCTGCATTAGCTATAGGCCAGGGCGAGTTGTTAGCTACCCCATTACAATTGGCAAACCTGGAGTGCACCATTGCCAATCGTGGTTTTTTTTACAAACCGCACCTTATTAAAGCTATCGGCACCGAAAACGTAATCAAAAAGGAATACGTAGAGAAAAATTATGTGGGAATAGATTCCGGATATTTTGAACCTGTTATTAACGGAATGGAGGCCGTGGTTGAAAATGGCACGGCGCGCAGGTCAAAAATACCAGACATTATTATGTGTGGTAAAACCGGTACGGCGCAAAACCCGCATGGTGAGGACCACTCGGTATTTGTGGCATTTGCCCCCCGCGATAACCCTAAAATTGCAATTGCCGTTGTTGTAGAAAACTCGGGCGAAGGTGCCCATTGGGCCGCTCCTATTGCCAGCTTTATTGTCGAAAAATATTTAAAAGGTAAAGTTACCCCGCGCGAATCGGGATTCACGGTTGACTATTTTGCAAATGCCAACCGCCTGCCTGATCTTAGCCTTTATGCACAAGATCTGCAAAAAGAACGCAGACGTGACAGTATCAGGGCAGCAAAGGTTGATTCAATTAAGAAGTTCAAAGCTGATTCAATCAAGAAATTCAAGGCCGATTCAATAAAAAAAGAACGACGCGAAGCGGCTTATAATAACAAGCCGGCAAACTGGATTAAAACACTAACAGGCGGGAGGACAGGCAAGTCATGAGCACTCAGCAACGTAGTTTCTTTTTTAACGTAGATTGGCTTACGGTTTTCCTGTACCTGATACTTTGCGCTATTGGCTGGTTCAATATTCACGCAGCAGTTTTTGATGCCAACCATTCCAGCATTGTTGATACTTCTACTAACTACGGTAAGCAGTTCATTTACATTTGCGTATCAATTGTAGTTGGCATTGTAATATTGCTGCTCGAAAGCCGGTTTATTGCAGCCCTGGCCCCGGCATTTTATGTGGTGATTGTACTTTTATTGGTACTGGTATTAATAATAGGCCGAAACGTGGGCGGTAACCAGGCCTGGATAAACATGGGTGGTGGTTTCCGGCTGCAGCCTTCGGAGTTCGCCAAATTTGCCACCTGTTTATTATTAGCGCGATATTTAAGCGGTACCAACATCCGTGTTACCGATCCCAAATCATTTTTAATGGCAGCGGCCATTATCGGGTTTCCAATGTTGCTGATCATGTTGCAGCCCGATACTGGCTCAACTCTGGTGTTTTGCTCCCTGATATTTGTTTTATACCGCGAGGGGCTTTCCCCTTATTTCCTGATCATAGCAGGCCTGTTTATTACCCTCTTTGTTACATCGCTGCTGTATAACCCGCTTTATATTATCCTGATACTGGTTGCACTGACAGCGTTCATTATCTTTTTATTTAAACGTAACAGGCAGCTCATTAAAACTATGGTTATTGGCCTTGCCATTTGCATAGCATTTATATTTAGCGTAAAGTTTATCTACTCACATGTTTTAAAGAAACACCAAACAGAACGTATTAACATATTGCTGGGTATCACAACCGATTTAAGGGGAAAAGGTTACAACGTAAATCAATCTAAAATAGCTATTGGCTCCGGGAAACTCTGGGGTAAAGGTTATTTACATGGCACACAAACTCAATACTCATTTGTACCCGAGCAAAGTACCGACTTTATTTTTTGTACCGTTGGTGAAGAATGGGGCTTTGCAGGCTCGTTAACGGTGATTAGCCTTTTCATGTTCCTGATACTACGGGTCATTCTTATAGCCGAGCGGCAACGATCTCCTTTTACCCGTGTTTATGGCTATGGCGTAGCTTCAGTACTATTTTTTCACGTGGTGATCAATATCGGTATGACCATCGGTGTAGTACCGGTTATCGGGATTCCTTTGCCATTCATCAGCTACGGCGGATCCTCATTGCTGAGTTTCACCATGCTCCTGTTCACGCTCATTAAGCTTGACTCAAACAGGAAATCGAACGTTTAGTTTAAGTCAGAAGTCTTGAGTCGGGAGTTTGAAGTCAATAGTCTCGAATCGAAAGTCTTAAGTCGGAAGCAGATAAATGTTCTGTTTAAAAGCGGATTCAGCCTCCCTTCATCCGAAATTCAACTTTCGAATACAGACTTATGACTTAAGAAGCGGGGTACCTTCTTCGCAGCAACGCATAAAACTTATCGGCTGTTGAAGCTTTACTTTCCCAGTTGTTTTTAACTACGTAGTTTGTTTTCAGGAAATGCTCGGCTTCTTCAAAGGTGCTGAAGCGGTTTACAATCTCAATAGCCTCGCTATAGGCCAAACTGTAGCCGTTAAACAGATCTTTTATATAAAGCAGTTTATCATTAAGGTTGATAGCTGATTTGAGGTCGGTAACCGGCAGCTCAGCAGTAGTGTTTGTTGCTGTATTGGCCTTCTCCGCCTTTTGGGCCATTATCCTTTGATTAAAGGTTAATACCTGCTGGCTATTGGTATCTGTAGCAGGAGCAGTTGCAGTAACGGGCTCTGCCGCTGGTTTTACTGGTTCAATTACGGGCAATGGCTTGGGTTGTTCGGCTATAGGAACCACTTCAACAGGCTTTTCGGGAAGCTGGCTTATCAGCTCTTCCTGCTCAAAACGGTCGGCTTCATCATCCCAGGTGTCAGCTTCATTTAAATTAAGTTCAAAGCCGCTTCCCTCAGGAATTTCCTGTTGAAAAGAGTAACTGTCTATTTCTTTTTCGGCAGCAATATTGATCTGCGGTTCAGGAGTTTCTTTTATTTCAGGTTTGGCATCAACCACTTCTATTTTTACCGGGTTGTTAAACGGCACAGGGGCTACCGGCTCAACATCACCAGTAAGCTCAATCTTATCAACAGGAACGGGCACATGCTGCTGCACTACCGGCTCAAAAAAGCGTTGCTCATATAAAGCTTCTTCCTTTGCCGGCGGCGGCGTTACGGGTGCAGGTGGAATTGCCGGTGTTACCGGTTTTGGCTGCCCGGCAACCGGTTCCGGCTTTTCTGTAACGGGCGCAGGAGTCACCGCGCGCTCGTTGATACGGCGCAAAATTTCGGCATGGTCTTTTAAAAAATGGGCGTTGGCTACAAAAAGCTCTAATTCAAGTTCGTTTAGTTCGCTGGGATCAGCAGAAAGGTAGTCGTATTGATCATTAAGCTCCTTTAAAATCCCACCTATCTTTTTAAATACATCCATTTGCTTCATGGCCTCAATGTTAGGAAAATGCTTATCAAAAGTAGGATTAAATTCTGATATTTGCCGACTATAAAAGTCATAAATGGTATATCACGAAGAGGTTTTCAGGCGTAAAAGTGAGTTAGGCGGCAGTATAGAGGTTATCTGCGGATCAATGTTTTCGGGCAAAACCGAAGAGTTGATCAGGAGGCTTAACCGGGCCCGCATAGCCAAGCTTAAAGTCGAGATTTTTAGCCCGAAAGCTGATACCCGTTATGACGAAGACGCCATTGTTTCGCACAATGCCAGTAAAATAACCTCCACCCCGGTTGATAGTGCTTCGGCTATTCTATTGTTAGCCAGTGATGCACATGTGATAGGCGTTGATGAAGCGCAATTTTTTGACGATGAACTTCCGGAGGTATGTACCGTACTGGCCAACCGGGGTGTGCGTGTAATTGTAGCCGGCCTGGATATGGATTTTAAAGGCCGGCCGTTTGGCTCAATGCCTAACATAATGGCCATTGCCGAGTCGGTAACCAAATTGCAGGCCGTTTGCGTAAGATGTGGCAACCCAGCTCAATATTCATATCGCCTGGTACACGACAATTCAAAAATATTACTGGGCGAAAAGGAAAGCTACGAACCCCGCTGCCGCGCTTGTTACAATACCGTTGCAGGTTAACATTTCATTAAACAATATATTTTTTATTTAATACTATAGCTAAAACAAATACAGGGTATTTGTTTGTTATATAATAAACAGAGCAGCCCCAAAAGGCAGTTGATACATTATATAGCAATCAAAAACTTATGGCCAAAAAGGTTTTAGTTATAGAGGACGATAAAGATATCCGCGACACTGTGGTATATGTACTGGAGGAAGAAGGTTACGAAGTAATACAATCCGACAATGCACGTATCCTGCGTACCCTTACCACCATTAACCCCGACCTGATTTTGCTTGACAACTGGCTCACCGACTGGACCAGCGACGCTAACGGACAGCAACTAAGCAAAGGGATAAAAGATGATCCTGCTACCAGCCATATCCCGGTGGTGATTATTTCGGCTGTAAGCAATATCAAAGAAATAGCCAAAGCAGGTAATGCCGATGGCTATCTTGCCAAACCATTTGATCTTACCGCACTCTCCGAAATCGTAAAAAGACACATCGCAAAGTAAGCATCCTTATCAGTATAAATGAAACGGCCCTCCATTAATTTGAAGGGCCGTTTTGCTGTAAATGTACTATTACTTTCTTTAAGTATAGCTTACAAAATGACGTAGATAAAATTAACGCCGTATCGACTCACCCCGACATCGCTGCGCTTGTCACCCCTCTCTACGCGAGCGTAAAGAGGGGGTTTTAGTTTTTAATTCCTTTTCACCCTCTTTATCCGAAGGATAGAGAGGGTGGTCCAGCGAAGCGTAGACCGGGTGAGTAAAGAATGTCGCATTTCCGGACCAAGCTTCTTAAATCTTCACCCCAAAGCCAATATTAAACGTGCGACCGTCGGCAGGTAAAATACCTGGGCCGGGGTACATGTTGATACGGCGTGTAAAATATTTAGCATTAAAAATATTGTTCACGTTAGCTGTAAGGTGATAGTTTTTCAGGAAACTATAATTGAAAGCCCAATCAAACAAATGATATGAAGGCACTATCCCGGTAGCTCCCGTAACATTAAAAGTAGTGTTATTGGCATCGCTAAAACTTTTGCCTACGTAGTTGTATTGCAGGGTACTACTTACATGACCACTCAAAAATGTTAAACCGGCACGGTCAATCCAGTCTGGTGTACCTTCCAGGTGATTACCAACCAAACTTACATTTTTACCATTTTGGCTGATAGCGCCACTTGTATAGCGGCCATGTGTATACGATAGTGAGTTGAACAAACGCAGATCGCTCCCTGCCGATTTATCAAACGAGCGGATCAGTGAAACTTCGGTAAAAGCTTCAACACCCTTAGCCACACCATTGCCAATGTTGGTCATATAAAGATGGGTTACATTACTGGCATCAGTTTGAGTTAGGGTACCTGCCCTGTTACCGTAGTAAACATAAAAGGCATTAACATCAAAACTAAACGCTGTGCTGATATGGCCGCGGTAACCCAGGTCGGCGTCATAGCCTTTACTGTCTTTAATGTTAGGATCGATGATGGTTAACTGGTCTGCAGGGGTAACCGCTGCATAAATATATGGGCGGTAAGCCTGCGAAAAATTGCCATAAAACTGGCTTCCGTTATCCAGCTGATATTGCAACCCGGTTCCAAACAGCGGAAAGTTACGTTTATCCTTATAGCTTACCGGTACAGTGCGGTTTACTATAACCCCTGTATTGGTGGTATTGATTTGCTCAAAACGTACACCCGGCGTAACGGTAAATGCTTCAGTTACCTGGAACATGTTTTCGGCAAACGCAGCGTAATTTAAAGTGTGTAATCTCAGGTCGATGCCGTAGTCTTTCACCAGGCTTAGATCAAAATCAGAACCTACCGTACCTGTACCTTTTTGCTTGCGTTTGGTAGTTTCCTCAAAATACCTTACGCCGGCAGTGAAGGAGCTTTTAAGATCGCCCAGCTTGTAACTATGCAGTAAACGGGCCTCGGTGGTAAAACCGGCGTAATAATCACGGTCTACCTGGCGGGGATTATACGTTTTCAGGCTTGCGTTAACCGTATCAGGAATGTTGGCCGTATTAATGAACTGCACACTGTTACGCTGACCGAATAATACATGCGATGTAACTTCCAGCCTGGTGTCTTTATCAAACTGATAATTGAATAATAGTGCCGGGATATTAATTTCGGGGTTAAAGAAGTTACGCGCGCGAGTCGACTGACGATTATTGGCATCGAACTGGGCATCGGTTAAACCGCCTGCTATCTGTTGCCTATAATCCGACCTCGAAAACTGAAAAGCTATACTTCCCTTATCATTAAATTGGTATTTGATGTTGGCATAGTAAGCCCGGGAGTTAAAAGCAGCATCGGGCCTCCAGCCGTCACCGGTGCGGGCACTGTAAAAAGCGTAATAACTAACCTTGCCAACTTTACCGCCAATGGCATTATACGAATTGAAAAATCTGTTGGAGCCTGCCGATTGTTCACTTTCAAAACCAAACACTTTGGTGCTGTCCCCTTCTTTAAGTTTGAAGTTAACCATACCACCAAACTGGCTGCCAAATTGCAATGCCGCCGAACCGCGTACTATCTGAATTTCACTTACTGCCTGGAATGGCACATTATAGTGGTTTTCGGGATAACCAAACATATCAGAGTTGGTGTTATAGCCATTTTGCCTGATATTGGTTTCGATAGACCGATGGGTATCGGTGCCCCGGGTACCAATATTGAGCTGTAAACCGGCACCGTCCATCTCCCATACGTTAACGCCAGGTACTTTGGCAAAAGTCATGCGGGCATTGTTATTGGCCAGGTTGGCCTTACCGGCATCAGGGAAAATATCGAAAGTTTTTTTACCGGCAAATATGTTGGTACCCGAAATATTGGGCAAATGTTTTGGTCTGCTTTCTTTGATAATTACGCTATCCAATTGCAGGGTATCTTTAACGCTTTTATGCTGTGCCTGGGCTACATCTGCACAACAAATAAAAAGCGCAGGTAATAAAATTTTATAAAGAGTATTCATTTATTCAAATTAAAAAAGTTAGGGGTATACTGTTCAGGTACAACAATGACAAATACATACGCATAGCACATAACAGTGCCATAAAGCAGATCATTTAAGATTGACGGAACAGATTTAATTATCAGCTATAAATTCAGGCGAGTGCCATTTCAGGTGGTTGACCGCAAACGGATACAAAAGGATCAGGAATGCTGATATAGATAAACGTGCCCGGAGGCTGAACGGGCTCTGCCGGTTTTATAAAAGAAAATGAAGCTTCGGGGCAGTTATATTTTGCATCGCTGCCCAGTTTCTTTTCCGACGACTCGTGTGTGCGTTTA
Organism: Mucilaginibacter gossypiicola; assembly: GCF_900110105.1. GTDB lineage: Bacteria > Bacteroidota > Bacteroidia > Sphingobacteriales > Sphingobacteriaceae > Mucilaginibacter > Mucilaginibacter gossypiicola. Next base: position 113,551 of record NZ_FOCL01000012.1, read on the forward strand.
CTAACAGGGGTGCTATTCAGTTTTCGTGCGCATATCACATTTTCGTTAAGCAGCCTTGTGGTTTCATAATTAGGGATACATTGTACATAAACAGTATCGCGGGTAACCCTGAGCTTTACATAATTGTATGAAACACCATCCAGTTGTAACTGCCCGCAAACATTAACATAGCTATCCCAATTATGTATAAAAGGCAGGTTTTGCTTGATCTTAATTTCAATAAGGTCGCGGGTGTTGTATTTGCCTTTGGCAATTTGACGGGCTATAACTTTATTTGATTTATTAACAAAATATTGATTAAGCGCCATGTACCCCAGCAAATTGAGCATGTGGGTAACTAACATTACTATGGCAAAGGTCTTTTTCAATCAATAATCAGTCTAAACAATAGCAATGCTACATAAAAATTCAGCTAAATAATAATTTATATGTTAAAAAAATTAAATCCGGATAATTAATTCTGGATATATTCTGTATAGATTATTAATTGGGCCCAAACTAAATTAATTTAGTGCAATTTGGCAGTTTATAATTGTTAAATGGCGTTTATATGTATACTCATCATGTATACTCATCATGTATAGATATGCAAACAGCTTGTATGATATGACTACATTTTAATAACTATAAAGAAAACGGGAAGCCGATGCCTCTCAAAAAAACAAAAAAACAGTAACTTATATGTTACGATTGTGAATTTTACATCCATGTAACAAAATCGGTACGCATTTTGAATTGCGTCGTGTAGATTTATTTTTTCAATAATGTCCTGACGATTACGTAAGAAAATAAACAATTTGTTTATTTTTTTTTGATCACATTAAAAGAATGAATATTGTATAAAACTTTGTCGTTTTAAGCAAAGAGAAATAACTTTAGCACGATTAGCAATTTGCTCAAATTATCCTAAAAACCGGTAACCCGGTCTGTTGTTTTCTATCAATGATTCATTCCCAATGTTTATCGGTCATAAAGGCTTTAAACGAATATAACAGCGGCATTATTTAACCATGACTGATCACAATTAATGAAAAAGAAAACACCCGGTACGGTACCCCCCTATCCAGCACAATGGGCGTCGGATAATTTGACAACTTTTTTTACGGAACATCTTAACAGAATTTATTGTGCAAATGCACACCTGGTCGAGCGGCTTTTAGAAATTGCCGGTACTACCAATTTCAAGGACCTTAATAATCCAATAAAAGATACTATCGATGAAACCGAAAAGCACATCGCCCTCATGGATAGTATTTATGCAGCCCTTCAGAAACATTATTCGTTTGATAAATGCAATAACCTGATCAATTTGCTTGAGGATGAATTTACGGCCATTCATCAGCAAGATGATGATGAATTATTGCGCGACATACGCCTCCTTTCGTACCTTCAAAATATTGAAAACGTAGAAAAAAACTCGATCCAGTTATTAAAATTAATGGCCAGTGAAAGAAACAATAAGCCGATAGCCATCTTTTTAGATGAATACCTGAATCCCTCAAAAGATAGACTTACGCTTTACAATTTTATCATAGATAAGTATGATAACGACCAACGGCCGGCCATTAACTTATAAAGCTGTTTTGTTTTAAAAATATATCGGCACGTAAACCGCTTTCGCTCATCATTTTTAAAAACATGTAGTTAATATGCTTGTAAACCCGTTCGGACGAGTGTTTAACTGCATGTTGGTTTCTCAATAAAAAAGCAAACATATATACCCTTGATAGTTTATAATCCATTTCATTAATAATAAGGTTTGCCCACTCCTCAAGGGTGTCATCAGCTATCGAAAACTGCCTGTTATTGAAACTAACAATTATCTTAATGCAATTGAATGATGCAATCATGAATGGGGTAAAAGCTTCAGCTGCCTGGCTGTAAGCTTCATCCAGCTCAAAATATAGTAACATTGCCTTTTTGATTTGCCCCAGGGCCAGGTATTCTTCTGTTTTTATTCGCTTTAAAAAAAAGTTATATACACAGGCCGTATCAGTAACAGGACGATAATATCTTTCAAGTACAGTAATAAAACGCAGCGTTTTTAATGGCTCATTGCAAAGCCTTAACGTATGCGCAGCTAACAAAAATATCAGGTCGTTTGAAACAGAGCGTTCAAGCTGCAACGGAGGGCGAAAGTAAAACCGTGTAATATCTTTAAAAAACTCCTTATCAATAATGCCATACTTAAAATACTGAAATATCGCATTAATGCATTTCAATGGATCAACCGAAAATTCATAATAACTTACCGTTGCAAAGCCTCTCAATATTTTAAGATACTCGTCAAGTTTATTCATTTCAAGCCCTAATACACTAATTGTAGCAAGAGCAGTATAAACCAGGATCTTCTTTTTATCCGAAAGCTCAAACTTAAGCAGCGTATGCAAGGTTTTGGCATAATCATGATTAATAAACTCCAAGCCAAATAAATAATCAAACAGTTCATCGCTGCAATCCTGTTTAAAATATTGCACCAGTGTTTCGGTGTCTTTTAAAGCGCTAAATTCCTTTTCAAGCAGGTCGCCTAAAAAGATGATCAGGTCTGATTTTTCGTTGGTAGTAAGGCGGGTTTGGGATAACAGCTGGAAACTTTCCTGCTGTCCGCTTTTAATGGCATAAATAATGCTCCATTTTAATATAGATAGCTTACGCTCGCCGGTAAAGTACCGATTAATGGCATTGATCAGCTCGATATTGAAAAGATTATCATTTTTAAGCAGCAAGTACCTGGATATTGAAAACTCAAAAAAGTGATTGTTACTAAACTCAATTGATGTTTTGTATTCAAAATCGCGGCTGATATTTTGCTCACGGATAAAACCAATGCTCAGCAATTCAAGATAGGCATGATTGTACTGCTTTATAATATTAATAAGATCGAGCTTACTTGCTTCAAATACGCCACTTTCAAAATCCATTTGCTCAATGATAGCCTGGATCAAATATATTTTATCGGCCGAATGCTGGCCCATATAAACCTTGTTTAAAACAAAGTTTGAAATAAGCTCATAAACGCTCACATGATCAACGTCATTGAGCGAAAAGTTTTTCTTATGCTGTTTATAATAAAACTGAAAATATAGCGGGTGGTTAAAATTTTCGACCACATTTACCGCTATGAAGCTTTTTATAGCAGGATTTATCTTAAGGCAAAGTTCCCTTATTTCCTGCACACTAAACAACGGAACGTTTGACAACTGGTTATGCTGACTAAAAAAGCCTTCAAACCAGGGGCTCTGTTCCATCTCAATCATATGGTTATAATTCATCCATGTTGATGAACGCATGGTTAAAACCAGTTTAAACCACTCATGCGATTGATAAAATGAAAAAATATCAAATAATTGGTTTATTACCAGCTGAAACTGATCATTCTTAAACATATGTTCATCAACGCCGTCAACAATCAGAAAAAAACGTCCTTCTTTACGTTGCCTTACATCAAGCAACGCAACAATATCCTCTTCCGTTGAATAGCCAAGCAGGCTAAGCATCCAATCATTCAGATCGCGCCCGCTTAAAAATACATTCATCAAAGCGCTGCTGCTAAAAAACAGTACAATATCTTTGCTGTTTTGCTGTATTTTTTCATCAACCCAATGGCAAAGGGCCACGGTTTTACCATACCCTGCAGGCGCGGCAATTACGGTTGCTGTATAACTTCCCTGCAAAAAGGCAGCAAAATGGTCATCAATAAATTGCCTCCTGATGGTTTGAGGGTAAGGGATCCCGGTTTTGTTTTTGATTGCCTGAAGGGTAAAAGAAGTTATTTTACCGGCATTTGTTTTTAACAGGTCCCAGTCAACAGTAGTATTACTTTGCCTGGCTGATTCGGCCTCCTGCTTTTTGCAGAAATCGTCCCAGCCCTCATAATCACAATAACGTGATAATGTATTGAGTGTAAATATAGATGGGTTAAACTTGCTGTACGCAAAACCATAGATCCGTTTTAACGTTGTTTCGCTAACACGCTGTTTGGTTTTGTCAAGGATGTAGGCTTCCAGTGTTTTACAATCGGCGGGGGCAATGTTTGATAACCCCGCAGTTATAAGCACACAATTTTTTAGGCTCTCCGAATATTTAGAAAAATTCGTCATAGTTGGCGTTTCAAGTCATCAAAACTTATTATCGCTAAGGGGGTACGCCAATAATACGCTGATAATATTTATTGCTTTTATACTTTTACCTATAAAAGCTATTTATGGTTAGCACAATAATTTTATGTTTAAATATAGTTATTGGAAGGCCAAACTACCAACATGAATGAAATGAATAAAATATTAAGCGTTGATGTAGTTATAATGGCAAAGCTTTAGCCGCAAATACATCCACGATTATCCATAATCATGGCACGATATTGTTAATTAAAATCTTTATTTCTTGTGCCATTAATTAGTTATCAAATTAAAAATGAGGTTTTTTTATTTTTATTTGGATTTATTCTAAATAAGGTTTTCCTTTGTTGCTGTTAATACATCACAGTAATTAGTTTCCTGTTCATGAAGAAAATATTTTTCCTGGTAGCATTGTTAAGTACGGTTCAGGCAAATGTTAAAGCACAATCAAAATTAGATCAGGACCGCGTCGCCATCCGCGCGCTTGGCGGTTTCTATAAAGTTACCTTTGATTATGCAGAAACCTTTTCGCCTGATACTGCCTACCACAACCACCCGCAATATCATTCATGGGGATATGAATGGGCGGCCGTTGAAGAAGATTCTCCAAAAAAAATAGTCATACAACATTTATTGGTTGTAGGCGACAGCGCCGTAATAAAACACTGGCGGGAAGACTGGGTATACGAAGAACCCGCCCTTCTCAACTTCGATCAAAACAGCACCTGGAAAAAAGGTACATTAAAAACTACTGAAGCTAAAGGCCGTTGGGTACAAAAAGTTTTCCAGGTTGATGACAGTCCGCGATACGAAAGTATTGGCACCTGGATCCATGCCGATGGTAAACATTTTTGGCAAAGTGAGTGTGATTCGCCCCTGCCCCGCCGCGAGTTTACGAAGCGCAGCGATTACAATGTTTTACGCCGTGGAAACCGTATTTATTTAACTCCAAACGGATGGATGTTTGAGCAGGACAATCAAAAGATAATCCGCTCGGCCGGTGGCGATAAACTTTTGGCCCGCGAAAAAGGGTATGAAGAGTTTACTAAAACCGATGAAGCCAAATTTGCTTTTGCAAAAGGCTGGTGGCAAAAACAACAACCTTACTGGACCGCTGTGCGACAGGTATGGGACGAGGTTTATGCCCAGAACTCCGTTATCAAACTAAAAGGAAAAATAGATGGCAAACTGCTTTATGAACGCCTGTTTGACCTTGCCGATCAATCGGCAAAAGAAAAATGGGATGCACAAAAAAACAAAGCAGAAGCCCGAAAGCTCATTAACAACTATTTGGATACCAATGTTTAAAATATAAAGTCCTGTTCTGTAGTTCAGCTGCTTTTATCAGGCGCTTAACCGGCAGAGCAGGCACCAATTCAACTTAATTACCCCAATTTATGTGCGATGCTAAAATACTCAGCCAGAGGGGAACATCGGTAGTAAGCCGTTGCTCCGAATGCCAATGCCTATTTATATGGCACCATAATCTTATCCTTAGCTTTACACCCGATCAATTTATACAGTTTAAAAACTTTGCTATCGATCTTGACTTCGGCGATCACTCCTTCCCCTTTCCGGATGGGCAGGAACGCGTGGTGATGCGCACGCCCGTCAATGATATCCAGCTTACTTTTACTGTTGACGAATGGGAAGATTTTCATGCCTCAATGGATGAAGCCATTTACATGCAGGAAATTTATGCCATGGTTGAAGGTGGTAAATAAGCTTTGAAATTACCCTAATTAAAAACAAACTTCTTAACGGCTGAACATAAACATCACCTCTAAAGTTTACATTTAAGATATTAAATACAATACCTACCCCGCAAAATGAAAGATATACCTGTACACCAGTTAATTGAACGAACAAATACCGGCTTTGAGATCAGGCATTTTGAAAGCGGCGAAGAAAATTCAAAAAAAGGGCCGATGGGCGCCCACCGCGATGATCATTACCTGTTTTTTTTGATTGAAAGTGGATCAGCATCGCTGATGATAGATTTTAACGAAGTTCATTTTTGCGAAAACACATTTTATTACATCCTGCCAGGACAGGTACACCACCGGATAAATAATTCAATTGCCGGCGGCTGGTATGTAGCCATCGACACACAACACATCCCGTCCGACTTTCGGAATATTTTTGAAAACCAGCTTTTCCTTCAACAGCCTTATCAACTTAACGACGTTGAATTGAAGCAATACCAACAGATCCTTTGCCTGTTGCGCGAAAAAAATAATGAGGATGATAACAACGCATTCTTTTTGCCGGTTTTGCAATCGCTTATACAATCATTCAGCGGTATGGCGGCGGCCACTTTCAGTAATGTTCATACACCCGAAAAGCAACTTTCGCGGCCGGCACAAATTTCACATCAGTTTAAAAAGCTTTTGTTAAGAAATGTGCGTAAAGTTAAAGGTCCATCAGCTTATGCGGGTATGCTTAACGTCTCCGAATCATATCTTAACGAGGTGTTAAAGAAAACTACCGGGTTCCCGGTAAGTTATTGGATAACCCAGGAAGTAATGCTGGAAGCAAAAAGATTACTGTATTACAGCGGCCTTAACGTAAAGGAAATTGCGCATACATTAGGCTATGATGACCATACCTATTTTTCGCGATTATTTAAAAAATCAGCTTGTATTACACCGCTCGAGTTCAGGGACAAACACCGTAAATAATCCAACCTTTACCCCGAAATTACTATTTTTTTGGCCTAAAATTCAATGTTTCTTTGTAGTATCAAAACAATACACCATGGAAACATCCACTCTACATAAATTAAAAAGAAGGGCTGGCAGCTTATTTGAAAGCCAGCTTTTACAAAGCGGCAGAGTGCTTGAGGTAAGGCACTGGGAACCGTCGACCATGATCGAGATCGACCTGCACCTACCACAGGCCGATATGCAAAACTGGCACGAAGTACCCTATATAAAAGTAAAAGTTGATAACTTCACCTACCGCGATTATACTCCCGCCGGCTGGGATGCAGAAACCAGTACCTGTACCCTTTATATTGATGCAGCTCATAGCGGCCCCGGCAGTAAATGGGCTAAGCAACTGCAAGCCCGTGATGCAATTCATTATTTCAAGATCCGTACAACCCGCCACGCGCCGGCAAGCACACCTGCCATCATAGGCCTCGGCGATGAAAGCAGCATGGGGCATATGCTGGCCTTGCAACAAATGGTATTACCTGCAACCCGCTTTTCGGGTGCGATAGTTATGGCCGATGAAAATCATCGTGGCCTGTTTGGCGAGTATTTCAAATCGCCGTTAAAACCTATTGAACGCAATGATGTTTACGGGCACCACAGCCTCATCCAGTGGGTAATGGAGCAACAATACAACCTTGAACACTCGGTTTTTTATCTTGCAGGCAACCATACCATGGTGGGTGAACTCCGTAAGTTATTAAAACTACAAGGGTATCCTTCAAGCCAGATCAGGGCGCATGGGTTTTGGTCGTAAAAACGAGTTTGATAGTGCTTTTCCTGCACCCGCGGTTCATTCACCGACATTTTATGCCGTTTCACCTAAAACCCCTGTTTAACAAAAAGCTAAGAGCACATATTTGCGGCAAATAAAATTATTATGAAAACATTTTACAATCCGCTTATTGCTGTGATGATCGCCTTACAGGAACATACGGTGACAGTTATCCAGGCATTGGCTAACCTGGTGAGTTGATATGCTCATCTATCTATGAAAAACCGAAAGCCGATCTGCTTAATTGCAAATCGGCTTTGTTATTTAATATCAGCTTATTTCATTTACGGTTGCAGCCAAATAACTTTAACACCTTTATTACCATGTTGATTTTCGAGTTTCAGGGTTGCATAAACATTGCTTTGCTTATCATAATCAGATATCGTAAATAGTGCCAGGTTATGATCCTTCTTACTTTCCGGGTTACCGAAAATATAATCCCTTTTAGGTATTAAGTCGGTACCTTTTAGTGGATAAACAAATGCATCGCAATTACTTACGCCCTCGATAGTTGTCAAACCGCCTTTTTCCTGTGCATCGTTATTACGTTCCGTATCGTTGAAAACAACATAACTGCGTGGCCCGGCACTTATAAAATCAAATGATTTATACTGGTTGCCTTTATATAACATTTGGCCCATGTCATGGCGTATAGACTGATAATAAGGTTGCAGATAGGCCGCGTTAACATCGTGCCTTTTCCTTATCATGTAATCATTTATAAACTCACCTGTTTTGCTATAGTTTACAATGGCTATGTTGCGCAGCCAGCTGGTAGAGCTTCCCGGAGCTACAGGACCAATATTAATACCTGAATAACTTACAACCGTAATGCTGATCTGTTCAAAAACGATACTGAATGTTCCGTCGGTATTTAAAAACAAATTAACAGGTACTCCGTCAAATTCTTCTTTGGGATAATTGATGATCCTTGATGAGGGGATGGCTGCATCAACCCGGTTAACTTTTTTATCAAAGGGATTTACAAACGCCAGTAAAGGGGTATACTTATTTCCTCTGCCTTTAACCGTTACAGATACGATGATCTGCTTTACGGTTGGACTATAGCGGGCAAGGCCCCATGATACCGCCTCATTTCGTGCAAAATCAAGTTCGTTTAAAGTAACCGCTTTCGCGCCTTTATCCAAACCTGCTAAAATAAGCTCACCATCGTTTCCACCCGATTGCGAGTTAGAGGCATAGGCCAGCACGCAAACCTTTTCGCTACCAATCACCGCCATATCAAGGTATTTCAGATACTTGTACCTATCATCAGGCGAGTTATAATAGGCACGGCTTTTCTCATTGTTGTCAGAACCATAGGCCACAATTTCAATCCGTTTGCTCCTGTCCGACTCAAACGAATTGAACAAAGCAATTGCATAGTTATCGCTATCCGGATCTTTACGAACAAAAAAATCAGGCATGGGCACACTGCCAAATACCATTGAATAGCCCGCAAACATGCTCATTTTATTTAACTCAGCTATTTTGCGGTCATCTATCAGGTTACCTGTCTTTCCATCAATTGTAATCCGGTAAAGTGATGGTACGCGGCCATCAATTTCACTAACCAATAAAATAGCGTTACCACTGATCTCAAAAAAACCTTTAATGCTGCCGTTCTTTAGTTTGCCGTATGATGGGTCGATATGATTTACAACAGTTTCCTTGTGTGTACCATCATATCTGCGTACATCAATGCCTTTTTTTGCGTCGATATGAACAAACATGGTACTGCCATTTTTAAATTGGAGTATTTTAGCAAAGCCCTCTTCGGGTTCTTCAAATACGGGGCCTTCTGCAATTTGTTTGATCTGTGCTTTCAGAGTTATGCCGCACAATAGCATGAGTGCCAATAACAAGGCATTTCTTTTCATTTCGTGATAATTAATTAGGTGTGATTTGAATTTACTACTGCAACAAATGTAACAAAATCAATACAATTCCAATATTACGATCTAATAAGAATTGAAACAACAGGCAATATTTCTTACTCATTTTAAATAAACAGCGAAAGCATTCGCAAAAGTTTTACCGACAACACCCTGTTTTTACCGGCATTTCTCCGATGTTTTACCGCTATTCACCGATAACCGTACTTGCTTCGCCTAATAAATCTAACGGCAGGGTGCCTTTTGTGTGCAATTTTGGATCACTAAACAACAACAAATAAATGCCATGAAAACTCTACTTGCAATTCAATTGATCCATTTAGTTATGAAAGCCGCCGAACACGCCGTCGCTATCGCCCACTCAATTGGGCATTTAATAAAATAATGTCCCGGCACCCCGAGGGCGCGTTATTTCATCTTTGTTAAATCAATAATAAACCATACATGTTATCCTTAAAAAGGGCGAGTATATGAAAGAAGGAGATGAAGTAACCTGGAAATGGGGAAAATCAGAAGCTGAAGGCCATATCGTTAAAAAACACAATGAGCCGATAAGCAAAACTATAAAAGGCGCAAAAGTTAAACGCAACGCCAGCAAAGAGGAGCCCGCTTATGAAATTGAACAGAAAAACGGCAGCAAAGTGCTGAAATCTGAAAGTGAAATAAGCAAGAAACGTTAAACTTTTGCGGATAATATTATAAGCCCGGTTGATAAGCATCAGGGCTCTTTTGCTTAATATACTTCTACACTAAATTATAAAAAACGTCATTGCGAGGAACGAAGCAATCCCCTATAAGCAAAGCCGCCCTGTATAGTTCGCGATTGCTTCGTTCCTCGCAATGACGTTTAATTGAAAACTCCGCCTTTCACCGTAAAAATTCTGTACTTCGCCGAAAAACTCATGGTTATTTCATTAATGTGATGCATTTTTACCCTATGACAAAACAACCTATCATCACTGTAAACAACCTGGTAAAAAACTATGGCGATTTTGCAGCCGTTAAAGGCATTAGTTTTGAAGTTTATGAAGGCGAAATCTTCGGTCTGCTTGGCCCTAACGGTGCCGGTAAAACAACTACCCTCGAAATTATAGAAACCCTTCGTGATAAAACATCGGGCAGCATCATTGTTGATGGCTTTGATATTGAAACTGATGCCGATAGCATCAAAAAACGCATAGGCGTACAGTTACAGGCCGCCGGATATTACCCTAACCTCAACCTTTCGGAGCTCATCGTATTGTTTTCAGGCCTGTACGGCATCGATAAGACACCGATGGAGATGCTGGAAAAAGTAGCGCTTACTGATAAGGCTAAGGCTAAATATAAAGACCTTTCGGGCGGGCAAAAGCAACGTTTTTCAATAGCCACTACCCTCATCAATAACCCAAGGATCATATTTTTGGATGAACCCACAACAGGGCTCGACCCGCAGGCCCGCCGCAACCTATGGGATTTGATCCGCGAGATCCGTGACCAGGGAACTACGGTAGTAATTACTACCCACTACATGGATGAAGCCGAAGTACTGTGCGACCGGGTTGCCTTTGTGGATGGCGGCCATATCATCGGCATTGATACCCCCGATCATTTTATTGACGAGTTGGTAGCCTCAGGCTTTGAGCGTAAAAAGCAGGTAAAACTCGCTAACCTCGAAGACGTATTCATCAACCTTACCGGTAAAGAATGGCGGGAGGGGTAAGCCCCCCAGCCCCCTAAAAGGGGAGCCAGTATGCAGTTTTGAGTTTGCAGTGGCAGTAAATATCCGGGCCAAATGAACTAATGAACCATTGAACTAATGAACAAACCTTACAGCAATACAAAAGCAACCCTGGCTATTGCCCGGGCAAGTTTCCGGTCGATATTACGCAGCCCTTCGGCGGTGGTGTTTACACTGGCTTTCCCGTTAATATTTATCATTGTTTTTGCCAATATTGGCGGGGGCGGTATGTCGATAGATGTGGGCGTAGCCAAAGGCAGCGATACATCGGCCAGCAACCCGGTTTACATGGCGCTGAAAAAAAACAAGATCATGCACCTCATCAATGATCAAACCGCCGATGAGATGAGCAAAAACCTGGCAAAGGGCAATATAGATGCCATTCTTGACCTTAAGCCATTTGCCCCGCCAGCAGCCATGACCGTACACGTGCAGTACAGCCAGGCATCGGGCGATAAAGGCAGCGTGCTTAAGTCGGCGTTGAATAATATCTTTTACCGTATTCAATCGGAAGAGTTAAAGCGTATTCAATCATATACCACAGTTCAAGTACCTAAATTAATCGATCTTAAAGAGGAAACTATAAGCGGTCGCCCGTATAAATATATCGACTTTATATTACCGGGCCAGTTAGGGTTTTCGCTACTGAGCAGCGGTGTATTTGGTACCGCTTTCGTATTTCTGAGCTTACGGTTAACGCTGGTTATCAAGCGTTTTTTTGCCACGCCTGTTAAGCGTTACAGCATTGTTTTGGGCGAGGCTATTGCAAGGCTGGCTTTTTCATTGTTAGGCTCACTGTTTATCATTCTTATTGGGCATTACATGTTTGGCTTCACGCTGATCCATGGTGTTACAACCGTACTTAATATGCTGGTGCTATCGGCCATTGGCCTGATCATTTTTATGGGCTTTGGCTTTACCGTATCCGGCATTGCCAAAAATGAAAGCTCGGTGCCGCCGCTTTCCAATATTATTACATTGCCGCAATTCCTGCTTTCAGGTACGTTTTTTTCAATCACCGCCTTCCCAAATTGGCTGCAGTATATCAGCAAAGTGTTACCGCTTACGCACTTAAATGATGCTATGCGTAAGGTAGCATTTGAAGGGGCTGGCTTAGGCGATGTTACCCACCAGTTGCTGATACTTTTTGCATGGTTTATCGGCATTTATGCTGTTGCAGTGAAAACATTTAAATGGGAATAGCGGGAAAGACGCAAGACTTTTAGAAATAAGAGTCAGGAATTTGAGATTTGCCGATTACCAACCTCGCCGCCTCGTTGCTTCTTACCTATGAAAAACTGTAAAATTGCAGACTTACGAAGTTTTAAAAACTTCATAAGTCTGCAATTCTATTTACTAATAGAATCACATCTCAAATCCTTAACATTATCTTAACATTAAGCGTATTGATATTAACATTAGGGTAACATTTAGGAAATATCTTTGCAGAAACAATCTCTGTAATGATAATCAAACCAGTTAGTTTTACCGCCTTAGTATTCTTTTTGTTAACTATATGTTCAATTACCGTTAAGGCCCAGGATTCAAAAGTGGGCACATGGGGAATAGTTACCGTTGTGCTCCCCGGCGACAGCACGCACAAATGGGGCGGCTACACCGAATTTCAAACCCGTACAAATAATGTATTCAGCCAGTTTCAGTACTATGAAGCAAAGGCGGGTATAAGCTACGATATCGACAAAAACTTCACTGCGCTTTTAGGCACAGGTCATTACAGCACCTTCGATTATATGAATGTTGGCAAAGGCCCTACTATTAACGAAACCCGCTTTTGGGAACAGATCACGAGCAACCAATTCCTGTACCGCATAAAACTGGAGCACCGCTACCGGGTAGAGCAGCGCTGGGTTAACGGCGATTACCGCAACCGGTTTCGCTACAGGCTCAACGTATTTGTGCCTCTGAATAACACTAAAATTGTTGCTAAAACCTGGTTCATCTCTGCCTTTGACGAGGTATTCCTGAACAATAAAGTACCCAACTTTGAACGTAACCGGGTTTCGGCGGCTCTTGGTTACCAGTTTGATAAATCTTGGATCTTACAGGCCGGCTGGATCAATCAGTATAATTATTCGGCTGCCGCCAGGAGCGACAAGGACAATATTATGCTGATTCTCATGTATCGCATTCAGCGTAAAAACGCCGTGCAGCGCGAGCATGTGCCTACTACAAGTGATTAATCTCCGTTGATTGGAATGATTGCGTTGATTTCGCTGATACAGTCTAAACTATGATTTTCTCAAAATAGCTAAATCCTTGTTATTAATAATCGTAAGCCAGCATTAGCGATAGTAGCGGATACCGGCCTGTGATTAAGGCCTTGTGCAGTATGAGCGGATAGCGCGGGCCGCAGGCAATGCCAATATTTGAACCATGATTTTGAACCATGACTTTTAGGATTTAAGGATCTTCATGATTTACGACTATATGATGATACAATCCGGCAATCCCTTAATCCTAAAAATCACGGTTCAGACAAATACACTTCCCGTTGCCGTGTCTTCAGGGCAACTAATTACGCGTGTTGTCGTGAGGACACGACAACGGGATAAAAAAAGCACATCGATTTTAACACCAATCAATCTCAAAATGCCCCGATTCTTGTTCAAAAAACCGACGTTTTCATGAAAAAACAGTCCATTCTATATTAAATTCATGTTAAATCGCATCATTAATTGCCAATAATCGTTACAAATACAAAATTTCAATTGCGTTTTCCTTATTTAGGCATTAACTTAGCCGCCGTTATTAATAGTATTCATTCAAACCACACTCTGACAATTCACTATGAGCATAATAATTGATGTGCATGCCCGCCAGATCTTAGATTCGCGCGGTAACCCTACTATTGAGGTAGAAGTTTTAACCGAGAATGGCGCATTCGGTCGCGCTGCTGTACCATCTGGTGCATCAACCGGCGTTCACGAAGCTGTTGAGCTTCGCGACAACGACAAATCAAAATACATGGGCAAAGGCGTTTTAAAGGCCGTTGAAAATGTAAATGAAGTTTTAGCTCCTGAATTAAAAGGTATCGATGTGTTTGAACAAAATGCTATCGACGCTTTAATGATTGAAATTGACGGCACCGAAAACAAAGGTAAAATTGGTGCTAACGCTATATTAGGTGTTTCATTAGCTGTAGCTAAAGCTGCTGCTCAGGAAAGCCGTCAGCCTTTATACCGCTACATTGGTGGTGTAAATGCTAACACGCTTCCAATCCCGATGATGAACATCGTTAACGGTGGTTCACACTCTGACGCTCCTATCGCTTTCCAGGAATTTATGATCATGCCGGTTGGCGCTCCTTCATTCTCTGAGGCTTTACGTTGGGGTACCGAAGTATTCCACAACCTGAAAAAAATTCTTCATGACCGCGGTTTATCAACTGCAGTTGGTGACGAAGGTGGTTTTGCTCCAACTTTTGAAGGTACTGAAGATGGTGTTGAAACCATTTTGAAAGCTATTGAAAAAGCAGGTTACAAAGCAGGCGAAGATATCTTCATCGCATTTGACTGTGCTGCATCTGAGTTTTACAAAGACGGCAAATACGACTATACTAAATTTGAAGGCGAAAAAGGTGCTATCCGCACCAGCGCTGAGCAAGCTGATTACCTTGCTGAATTAGTAGCTAAATACCCTGTTATCTCTATCGAAGACGGTATGGCTGAGGATGATTGGGAAGGCTGGAAAATCTTAACCGACAAAATCGGTAAAAAAGTACAGTTAGTAGGCGACGATTTATTTGTAACCAACACTAAACGTTTACAAAGAGGTGTTAGCGAAGGTATTGCTAACTCAATCCTGGTAAAAGTAAACCAAATTGGTTCATTAACCGAAACTATCAACGCGGTTACTTTGGCTCAAACTAACGGTTTCACCTCAGTAATGAGCCACCGTTCGGGCGAAACTGAAGATTCAACCATTGCAGATCTTGCTGTAGCATTAAATTGCGGCCAGATCAAAACCGGTTCAGCTTCACGTTCAGACAGGATCGCTAAATACAACCAGTTGTTACGTATCGAAGAAGAATTAGGCGCCAACGCTAAATTCATCGGTAAAGATTTCAAATACTTCAAAAAATAATCTTTTGAGATATCAAAAGGCCATCTGTATTATGCAGATGGCCTTTTTTTGTTTTACTAAAAAAGAAAGCCGGATAAAGAGACATAAATCACCACGCTTTGTCATCCTGAGCGATAGCGAAGGATCTTCTTCAATAAGCAGAGCCGTTATACAGAGCGAAGAAGATGCTTCGTTCCTCAGCATGACATGTGTTTTTTTTAATTGTTATGCTCACCTGACGTCCGATCTTCCACAAACAGATACTTGCTACCAAGTATTTTTATACCTTTGCATCCTGCAACTAAAGCCGTATAATTAAACCGAAGCAACTGCGTTATAATAACTTGTTAAAATAAACTAATGAACAGAAAAGGGATTTTGAGGATTTTGGGTATAGTGCTGATATTGGTTGTAAGCATTGCGCTTGACAGGGTTACTAAAATTTACGTAAGGAATCATATTCACATCAGCGATAACATTTTTGTTATTAAAAACTTTTTCACCATTCTGCATGCCGAAAACACAGGCGCTTTTTTAAGCCTTGGCGACTCATTGCAAAACCCATGGAAATTCATCTTGTTGTCGTTACTGCCTTTGCTGGCACTCGCTTTTGGAGTGTTTTATGTAATGTTAAAACCGTCAATAGGTAAATTAACCACTATTGGTATTGTTTTAGTTATTGCCGGCGGCGCAGGCAACCTTTACGATAGGATGCTATACGGCAGCGTAACCGACTTTATGCACATGAATTTCGGTATCTTCCAAACCGGCGTATTCAACGTGGCCGACGTATCTATTATGATAGGTATGGGCCTCATCTTATTGGAGTCATGGCAAAAAGACCGTAAGGCAAAAAAGGAACAAGGAGCTCCTGATACCGAAACGCTGGCAGCTTAATCCGGTGCAGCTCTTGCTCTTAAAATTTTCTTAACAATAAAAAGCGTATCTTTGCGGGTAATTACCCGTTCGCTTACGGTTTTGAGCCCAGCAAACTCTTCAGATCCGCTTATGCTTTCGCGTTAGCACATTATACATTACAAAAGATCAAATGTCATTCGAAAATTTAAATTTAATTGAGCCTATCCTCAAGGCTTTAAAAACAGAGGGCTATACAACACCTACTCCAATACAGGCGCAAGCCATCCCCATTATATTACAGCGCCAGGATTTACTTGGTTGCGCCCAAACCGGCACCGGTAAAACCGCGGCATTTGCTATCCCTACCCTGCAGCTATTGCACCAGGACAGGATAGCGCACAAAGAGCAAAAAACCATTAAAGCTTTGGTTTTAACTCCTACCCGTGAGCTTGCGCTGCAAATTGGTGAAAGCTTCACCAATTACGGCAAGCATACAGGCCTTAAAAACCTGGTAATATTTGGTGGCGTATCACAAAACCCACAGGTTGATGCTTTGCGTCGTGGTGTTGATATTTTAGTGGCAACCCCAGGACGACTGCTGGATTTAATGAACCAGCGTTTCATTAGCCTGGAGCATGTTAAATTCCTGATACTGGATGAGGCCGACCGCATGCTTGATATGGGCTTTGTTAACGATGTTAAAAAGATCATAGCCAAAGTACCTGCCAAAAGGCAAACCCTCTTCTTTTCGGCCACCATGCCAAAAGAGATCCAGAGCCTGGCAGATAGTATCCTGAACAAACCCGAAAAGGTTGAAGTTACCCCGGTTTCCTCTACCGCCGATACTATACAGCAAGCGGTTTATTATGTGGATAAGGGAGATAAAAAATCATTGCTGATCCACATCCTGAAAGACAAAAACATTAAAACAGTACTGGTGTTTACCCGTACCAAACATGGTGCCGATAAAGTGGTGAAAGACCTGAACCGCGTTGGCATCACTGCCGAAGCTATTCACGGTAATAAATCGCAAAATGCAAGGCAGCGTGCTTTAACCAACTTCAAAAACCGTACAACCCGTGTGTTGATAGCTACAGATATTGCAGCCCGTGGCATTGATATTGATGACCTTACCCACGTTATTAACTACGAACTGCCCAACGTACCCGAAACCTATGTACACCGTATTGGCCGTACAGGCCGGGCTGGCGCCAATGGTATAGCTTTTTCATTTTGCGATGCCGAAGAACTGGAGTTTTTGAAAGATATCCACAAGCTGATTGCTAAACAAATTCCGGTTGAGGAAGGTCACCCTTACCCGCTTAGTCCGGCGGCAATGGCAGCTAAAATAAACGAAGCACCTAAAAAGGGTGGTTCGGGCGGCGGTCAGCGCGGTGGCGGCGGTGGTCGTGGTGGCAACCGCAGGTCTGGTGGTAGCGGTAGCGGCAATAGCCGTTCGGCTGGTAATGGTCGTTCAGGCGGCAATAAAAGATCAGGCGGCAGCCGTTCAGAAGCAGGCAGGCCAGGTGGCGCCAGCGGCATGAGTGGAGCGAGAAGAGGATAAATATTAAGTTGATTGGGTGAATGGTTGATTAGGTGAGTAGTTTGTCTATCTAAAAATCATCATTCACCCAAAACCAACCACTCTCCACAAAACAACCACTCTCCTAATCAACCCAATCAACCACTCACCAAAAAATTTCCCTGTTAATAAGTTAATAAGCATATTTGTATCCGTCGAAAAAATTAAATAGCTTTAAATGAAAATCATACAGCCGGTATCAATGAAACGCCTTATAGATCTTTTCAAGAACAAGTTTTTCCTGGTTACTATGGCTTTTGTTGTGTGGATGATTTTTTTCGACAGGAACGATCTGTTCTCTCAATACCAATACCACCAGCAGGTAAAAAAACTAAGGCTTGAGCGCGATTTCTACAAAGCCCAAACCGACCAGGTGACCAAAGAGCTTAAAGAATTGACCACCAACCCCCAGCAAATGGAAAAATTTGCCCGAGAAAAATACCTTATGAAAAAAGCCAATGAGGATGTTTACGTGGTAGTGCCGGAGAGTAAGGATAAGTAAGAACCAGCCCCCGATTAATTAAGACTCTTTGCATCCTTCTATATTAAGCTTTCGCCAGGCCTTGGCGCAAAGCAGATGATAATAAAGCTATTAGTATGGCTTCCGGTACTGTCATCTTCACTTTAAATGTTGCCGTAGCCTTAATTGTTTTTTGAGCTGCATACTTAAAAATAGAATAGGTACCCCAATAATTAAGTGCATTAATTTATCTTTATGATAATTAATAAACCTTATCCGGCTCATGAAACATTTTACTCTTCTGCTTTTTCTATCCTTTATTACTATTTCCGTTACAGCCCAAACAAAACTATCTGATAAAGATTTTAACAACCTGATAGCCTTAGGCGAACTTTATTCGCACAACAACATGTGTACAGGCGCTGAATTTGCCAAAAAAGTAAAAACGCTGAAAACGCCGGTTTTAGATCATATCATTGAAAACATGATTGCCACTGGCAAACAAGACAGTTCCACTATCCAAAAAAGCATTTTTCAAAGGCCTAACACTAATGAATTAAAGCTTTGGTATGTTATAAGAGAAATACATTATAATCGTGTTGATACTTCCAGAAAATCATTACCCGATGAGGCTGTAGCACGCAAAATACTTAACGAAAACATCGATGAACGATGGCTGCTTGATAACTATTACTATTTTGCCCGCGAAGGCCTCAGCATGTATTTTAATGAAGCAGACCTAAGCCATTTTAATTTCAACCTGGATGATTTTGGATTAAAGGATGACACCGAAAAAGCCATTTTCTTTTATAATCTCATCGATGCGCTGGCCAACGGCCGTTTTAGAGTGCTCAGCTATTTAAAGAAACCCGATAAGCTGAGCGCGGTCTCTGCCAGAATGCCCATGTTTAACGGTAAGCCATATTATTATTACTCCAATCTGGATATTCCGGACTTTGATTACATTGGTTACAACAAATCTAAATCTTATCAAAAACAAAACGCAGACATGCTGATCAATACACTTTTGATCCATTTTTCAAATCTGGCCTCAACAGGCGATAAATTTCATGCGCGGGAATTGTATTTCAACTCCATTTTACACAAGCCGGAGTTTTTCAAATACAGCCAGTCAAAAGAAACCCTGCAAACACTCTACGATCAAAGCAATAAATGAAAGCCACTTTCATTGCCATGTTAATGGTACTAACCCTATTTGCCTGCCAGTTAAAGCAAGAAAAAGCACCTGTTTTAAAACACGTAATTGTACACCCCTATTTTTTTGAAAACCAGGAATGTAAAGTTTGCGATACCTGTACCACACAGATACTTGCTCTTCATGAAGAGGCAACTGATAGTGGGGACGTACTTGTTGACAGCGGGATCGTTTATATTCCGGTACGTGTGGCCAATAAAATAATACGACAACTCGATTCGCTAAAAAAAGCATATAAACCTAATCCTATTTTCGGGAAAGAAATTTACAATCAATTTGACTACGGTGATATAAATTTCATTAATGGTAAAGCCGACTTTATAAAACTTTGGAAAGACACCGTAAACTTTAGCGACCTCGATCAGCCTTACCGCCTGCAATGTAAAATTGTTGACAGCTATGTAACACAGGAAGGCTTTCCCCGGCTTTTACTCAGAATGGGAAAAGCTACGGCCGTAAGGAAAGGGTATATAAAAAAGATGGAAAAAGAAAGGGCAGCTAAGTTTAGATAAGTAAAACCAAATGTGGGAACACAAGCCAATACTTGTTCTTTATTTTAGCTCGTGACTCCAGAAATAGCAAAGAAGATTAAAATATCAAAATCTCCAACACCGCATTAAGGCAACTTATTACCTTGCCATTTAAGCAAAACTTTGTCTCTGAGCTTTAACGATGGTTTTTCAACGGCGTATCTTAACACCAATGCCCCGGCCACACTGCTTATAATACAGCACAACATCATGAGGCTGCTGTTTTTATCCATACCTGCTGCCGATAACAGGTTTTGCGTAAGGTGGATCATGAGCTTGTGAGTAAGATAAATGCCATAAGAGAGCGTAGCGATTTGCATGGTGATTGTTGACTTGAGCTTATAAAGTATATTACCAGGACTCACTGCAGCAGCCACAACCAACCCATATCCTGCCGAAATTAACGGAAAACCCCACATGGTAGTGTTAAAGCTGGCTTGTGGTGTAGCTACAAAATAAGAAGCTATCAAAATTGCAAAACCCGTTAACATCAATACGTGGTTGTATTTGCCGGCTTTAGCCTTTATGTGTGGATAGAAAGTATAAATCCCGGCTATGCTCACTCCTATGAGCAAGCCATCGAGGCGATTGTAGGTTGGATAATAAATAAACTCGTTCCACACAGCGCCTATGCCATCCCCGGATAATTGAGGCTCAATAAAATATTGCCAGCCTGCATACCTTATCACGAAACCACTAATAAATAAAGCTGCAATCAGGTATATAGCTTTTTTGCCGGCTTTCAAATAGTTGAATAAGCAAAAGGTTAATGGCAGTATTAAGTAAAATTGCTCTTCTACACATAACGACCACGCATGAGTAAAAGTACCGGTTTGACGCAGGTCGAGCCCAAAATTGAAAGTGAAAGTCAGGTATTTCCACAGGGCCGCAAAATGTTCGCGTTCGCGCAAATATGGCACTAAGGCATACAGGGCAATAACAACCAGATATGGCGGAATGATCCTGAAAAAACGTTTGATAAAAAACTCCTTTATAGCTATGCTTTTACCCCTGGCTACAGTATTGAAAAGCTGCCCGGCAATCAAAAAGCCGCTCAAAACAAAAAACAAGTCGACACCCGTCCATCCAAAACTTCCGATTTTATTTTCCCATTCCGGGTGACCGTAAAACTGGTAATGGAATAAAAACACAAACACAATGGCAAAAGCACGTAAATGATCGAGGCCCGAAAGTTTATGTTTGCCGGATATATCCAGGCCGACAGCAGATGTAGAGATCGACATTAATTATGTGGAGATTTACGTCGTAATCTATTGATTTTTATTTGCTGATCGATGTCGATCCTGGTTTATAGTAAGAATATTACGTTATTTCTGTTTGGGAACGGGGGATAAGGATATATTTAGCCTGTGGTCGGTGTTCTCGCCGCAGGAGTTTGGAAGATGCGGGTCAATTAAAAATGTTGGTTTAAAAAGCCATGTCATTGCGAGGAGGTACGACGAAGCAATCTCGTAGCTATACAGAGCGGACATGCATTGGCTACGAGATTGCCGCGCTACGCTCGCAATGACATATTTTTTTTAAGAGATAATTTCATCTTCCGAACACTTGTCGTGTTTTTACCGCACCATTCTTAAACCTCTAAATTTAACATTCCCTACATTAAACATTGGGCAATAAATCATGTGGTACGGTGAAAACACCGACCACAGGCTTAAGGGAGGGAATCGCACGTGCCCTTCCCTTTTTCTTTCTTCTTTTCTTGCCTCTTGTATCTTACCGTCTTGGCTCTCCCCTAAACTTCCCCCTCTCTCTTCCTCAAAAACCATTCGGTTGATAACAGCAGCAGGATCAATACAAACAGCCATTTCATATCTATCAGATCGTTGTAATGTTTATCTTCATAAACTACCGTTTTGATGTTTTCGTTTTTGCGGATCAGATCGGCAAGCTGGCTAATTTGTGAAGGTTTGATCATTTGGCCACCGCTTTGTTTGGAGAGGGCGCTAAGCAATGTATGATTGGCAGCACTTTGGCGGGTTTCGAGGTTAAGCGGTTTTATGGTGAACTGGCCGCTGGCTTTAAACTCCTGCTTTCCGTTTTGGGTTGAGGCGTTGTATGTGTATTCACCAACAGGAAGCGAACCGGCACCCAACTGGTAACTTTGGCCGGTACGGGTGAACAGGAAGCTGTAATTTTTCCCTGTCGCACTTTTCAGCTCTATTTTTACATCAGGTGTGTTGATGAGCTCAAGCGCGTCATTATACAGTTCGGCGTTGAGGATCACGTTTTCTCCCTCATCAAATACATTACGTGCCGGGTAAACGCGAAAACGCTGCCGATTGGCATTTGCAGTTAAATATTGTACAGTTTGACTTAAAAGCTCATCGGTAGCATTCCGGTTGCCATAATTTTGAAATTCGGACAATTGCCAGCGCCAAATCCCTTCGCCTGCAAGCACAGCTACACGCCTACCAGCCTCATCGCCAAAGGCCAGTAACGGATATGTAGTAACCACAGCGCCAATCTTTTGCTTCAATAAAACCGAAGTGCCGGTACCTGTTCCATAACTCCCAAAGGGTGCCACCAACGGCGGGAAAACGGCAATCTTTCTCCTTGCCGAATCAGACAGCGTAAAAGCTGTAAAATCATTCACAGGCAACGGCATCACCTCCTGTGTTTCGGCCCTTCCTGCACTTATGCGTATGGTGTTTTGTTCGCTGTTAACCGCCTGCAGGTTACTTTGCGAGCCCACTATATACCAAACCGGCGTTTTACTTTTAGCTATAAAATTCTTTATCGGGGCATATTCGCCTGCCGAGATCTGGTATAAAATTACCAAACTATAATCCCCTGGTTTAATGGTAGCGGCATCGGCGAGAGAACTTGCCTTTACCTCAAAGTTTTTGTTGGTTTCTATAGCTTGTTTAATTACCGTTAAATCGGGGTGCGGACCATTATATAACAGCAGCACCTTTTGCTTTGCATCCAATACTTCCACATAAATAGTTTCGGTATTGTTTTGGATCGATAACTCGTTTTTTACAGGTGCAATGCTAATATTATATTTTCTGAGGCCCTTTTTAGCGGCGTTCAATTTTATGGGAACGATCTTTTTAAAATCGGCACCCGTTACCGGGATGCTTTGAGTATAAACCTGTTTACCATCTTCAGTAACCGAAATAGCCATGTTTTCACCCTTGCTTTGATAGGCCGTGGCAAGTACCTCTATCACAAAATCGTTCCCTAAAAAAGCCGTCTTGTTGTAGTTTACATTGCCAATGAGCAGATCGCGTTTGGCAGTGGTATCGCCAAGGGCTACGGTATAGATACTGGTTTTGATATTACGGGCTTCATATTGCGGATCGTTCCCCTGGTTGTATAAACCATCGGTAGCCAATATCAGTGCGCCGATGTTTTGGTTAATGAACCTGTCGTTAAGCTGATGCAGCGCCCCTGCTATATCGGTTTGTTTACCGCCGAAGCTTTTTGAAAAGCCGGGATGCAGGTCTTTATCAAAATTAAACTCCTGTACATCATACTTATCGCCAAGTTCCTGCTTCAGTTTAGCCAGGTCATCAATAAAGGCAGATGGATTAAAATTCGCTGGTTTAAAAGTGTTTATGGACGATGAATTATCCTGTGCAATAAGTACTAAAGGTTTTTGCGGCTCATACTTAACCGATTTCACCAAAGGAGATATGAGCAATACCGTTATGAAAAATACGGTTACCGCACGGATAGCAGCCAGTATATAGCGTAAGTTTTTGTTTAAATCAACCGGCTTGCGGTACATGAGCCAGGCATATGCCAAACCCAGCAATAAGCCGGCAGGCAACCACCATCCCGAAACAGAACCCCATGTAAGTGAAAACATTTGTAGCTATGGTATCATCAGGGCGCAGATCATCCGGCCCAATAAACATTACCTGCAAAATGCGAAATTATTGTGAAACGAGGGGAATAAGTTTTTCCCATTTAACTAAAAACGTCATTGCGAGGTACGAAGCAATCCCCTACTGTACAGGGCGGACCTGCTAACTGGGGATTGCTTCGTACCTCGCAATGACGCGTGGTGAAGCTATTTTTAGTATTTTATTTCCTACAACATCCCACCGTCAACAGGAATAACCTGTCCGGTGATATAAGCGGCCATATCCGATGCCAGGAATACGCAGGCATTGGCTACGTCTTCTGTTTCGCCGGCACGTTTAAGCGGGATGCCCGCTGCCCAGCCTTCAACAACTTTGGGATCCAGCACTTCGGTCATTTCGGTGCGGATAAAGCCCGGAGCAACCACGTTGGTACGGATATTACGTGAGCCCAGCTCTTTAGCTACCGATTTAGAGAAACCAATGATACCTGCTTTTGAAGCGGCATAGTTGGCCTGACCTGCATTACCCTGCACACCTACAACCGAGCTCATGTTAATGAATACACCTTTGCGGTTTTTCATCATGATCTTTGAAGCGGCCTTGGTAACGTTGAATATCGATTTCAGGTTTACGTCAAGCACTTCGTCCCAGTTCTCTTCGGTCATGCGCATCAGTAAGCCGTCTTTAGTGATACCGGCATTGTTAACCACAATATCAAGCGTACCGAAATCAGCAACAATATCGGTGATCAGTTTATCAGCTTCCTCAAATTTGGAAGCATCAGAACGGTAACCTTTTATTTTAGTACCGAAGCTTTGCAGTTCCTGCTCAAGGGCCTGACCTTTTTCAACTGATGATAAATAAGTGAAAGCTACGTTAGCGCCATGCTCGGCAAATTTTTCGGCAATCTTACGGCCTATTCCTTTTGACGCGCCGGTAACCAACGCGGTTTTTCCTTCTAATAATTTCATAATTAAAGTATATGATTTCAGGGCGGTGAAGTTAGGTATTTAGTTGGAAAGTCTAAAGTCCGGAGTTGGAAGTCTTAAGTCAGAAGTTCAAAGTGTTAAGTCTAAAGTCAGTAAAGAGCAGAACTTAAATTCCCGCAATGATTTCAAGGCTTTGTACTTCCGACTCAGGACTTTAGACTTACTTCAAATACTCTGCCGGTATCGGGTTATCCTTACGTTCGCCATCATAAAACCAGGCCAGGATCCAGAAACGGGTGCCGTCGTTAAACAGTTCAATACTATTGATACCCCGTTCTGTTACAGGGCCGTCGACCGTGTTGCGCGATTCATAAGTGCTCCACACATGGTAAATGCTGCCAAACTTTTCAACCCGACGGGCTATTTCGCGTTCATCAAAACCGTTTTTTGACAGTGATGGATCGGCAAGCTTATGGTATTGTTTCAGGGTCATATAGCTGAACTGTTGTTTGCCTTGTTTATCGGTATAACCTGCACCAACATGGGCATTGGCGATATGCAGCAGGCTATCGCGCTCATAACTTACTTTTTCGCCTTTTTTAACGGAGACTACACCGTAATAGGCTTTTATGATGCCGTCAAGGGTACTTACATTATCGCCGTATTTGGTAATAACCTGCGAATGCGCAGGGAAAGTAACGGCAATACTTATAATAGCAATGAGCAGTGGCAGGATATTCTTTTTCATGAAGATCAGGGTTTTATTAACGATCAGATTTTGATTGAATTAACAAAAAATATCCGGGATAACATAAGGCAAAATAACCATTATTGGTTTTGCGGCAGAAAGGGTGCACCTACGGAGCAAATTTCTTTTTTGCAAAAATGCTATAAACATGTGACTCCTATGGAGTCGATCTTTCACTACAAACCAAGAGCGTGAACACTAAATGTACGGGCAAGGTATATAAATAACAAAAGGCTCCGTAGGAGCCCCATGTTTATAGAAAAATAGATGAGATGCTTTGGCTCCGTAGGTGCCTCCTTATCTACATCGATTAAAAAGTAGTATTCAACGATACTCCATAAGTCCTCGGGTTACCTAAGTGCGTTGCGCCGAAGTCATAGGCATAATCAATGTATTTTTTGTTGGCGATGTTGCTCTCCCAGAAAAACAAACCGAACCTTTTGGTGCTTACGCCTACCCTTGCATTAAACTTGCTGTATCCTTTTTGCTCGATCTGATTGGCGAGGTCAAAATACTGATCGCCAAGGTAGCGCCACTCGCCACGGGCAATCAGCTTTGTTTTCAGCGGACCACCCAGGTCATAGCCATATTGAAGGGCCAGCATGCTGGTAATGTTTGGTGTGTAAATTTGTTTATTGCCTTTCAAGTTCACTTCTTCGCCATTGCTGCCTACCACTAATGTAGTGTAACGCGCATGGGTATAGCCGAAATTGTAATCAAACTCCAGACCTTTAATTGGAGTGGCGTTAATTTCGGCCTCGATACCTTTGCTGCTTAACTTACCTGCATTTTTAGTGATGGTGATAGCATCGGGCAGAACCAGCGTTGGCACCTGCGCATCGGTAACGCGGGTATAAAACGCGGTTACGTTTACACGCAGGCGATTATCTAAAAAGTCGTTTTTTGAACCTACTTCAAAGTTATTACTATACTCCGGTTTAAAAGAATAAAGCGGCGGAGACGAAGGGTCAGAACCTAACTCGGTGATACCACCGGCGCGGAAACCACGGCTGTAAGTAGCAAACAGGTTATTATGTGCCGATACATGGTAAGCCAGGCTCACTTTGGGCGTAAATGCTTTATAGTGTGCGGTTGATGAGGTATCCGAGCGGGTAACCATTGATTCGCCACCGTTTGGCAAAAACTCGCCCATTATATTTTCTTTTTTGTGTTCGTAATCATAACGCAAACCAGCGGTAACATCAAACTGTTCACTAACCGAATAAGTGGCCTGGCCGTAAATGGCTAAACCATAATTCCTGTCGGTATTGGTGTTGATGCTGGTAAAATCACTGATCGGCGAGCCAACTGCGGCCGCGTCATCGCCAAAATAGGTTCCCTGTTTATTTGGCGCATAATGGTAAAAGCCATAAGTACCGGCTGCCCATTTAAGTTTTGAGGTTGATGAGGCAGGCGATGTAAACCTGAACTCCTGGATAGTGGTTTTCACTTTGTTCCATTTACCGCCATAGTTATTTACTATAGAAACCGCATCAATCGGTGAAAAATCACCATCAATAGGTGTGGTATAATACCTGTTATTTACCTGGTAAGAGGTTTGCGAGGTAAAGTTAAAATCACTGCCACTGTAATTGGCTGTTAAGGACGATTGAAAGGTATTATCAATCATTTTGGTAGTAGCATTCTGGTTAACCTCAAACGGATGGCTCAGTGCTTCATCAGGAGAACCCGCCAAGGTGAATGCACCGTTATTACGGTTGTTGTAGTTTTTAACATTCAGCGTAAAGGCCAGCTTTGAGGTAGCTAAAAACTTGAGGTAATAGTTGCCTAAAAAATAATGCTGCTTATCAAAATGGGTATTGTTAAATGTATTGGTGTAAAAACCATTAAAGCCAGAATAGATTCCGGCTACGCCTAAATACAACTTATCTTTTACCAATGGCGCTTTAATGCCTAAGGTATAACGCTGCTGGTTGTAATTGCCAATGTCGATACCCGCAAAACCACTCAAGGTGTTTGACGGTTGTTTGGTGATCACATTGATAACACCGCCGGTAGCATTACGCCCGTAAAGTGTTCCCTGCGGACCGCGCAAAACCTCTATCCTATCCACATCAAGCAATTGCGGAATATAAGTATCCAGCCCGTATTGGTTTACACCATCAACATAAGTTGCCACAGCCGGATCATACGATGTGGTAACAATACCGCGGATGCCTGTAACCGTACGGCCATCGCCGGGGGCGCCTGAGTTTAAGTTAGGAACAATAGCGGTGAGGTCTTTCAAATCCCAAAGCCTGTAATCCTGAATTTGTTTGGCCGATAATGTTGAAATACTGAAAGGTACCCGCTGGGCCTGTTCTTCTGTTTTTTGGGCCGATACCGTAACTTCATCCAGCTGGTTGCTGGCATCATTCAACTGAATGGTTATCGGGCGACTGGTACCGATCATATTCACCGGTATGTTTTTGGCCGCGTAACCAATAGCGCTGATATGCAGTGTATATTTTCCGGTAGTTATATTTTTTAAAACAAACTTTCCGCTTTTGTCGGCACTGGTTTGGTAGTTGGTATTGAGCAGGTACACAGAAGCGCCTGCAACAGGTTGATTTTTGCTATCGGTAACGGTGCCCGAAAAATCGCCCGAGGTTTGGCTCCGGGCCGAAAATGCAATAATAATAAGTAGTAATAAAGTAAATAATTTACGCATAAAATAGGTGTATTTAAATGTGTACGGATCACACATTGTAATCGATTGTCAATAATAGCAATTGACAAACAATTAACAGCTATCCCGCATAAATATTACTTAAATTTAAGTAATATTTATACAAATTTGAATGACGCCGAATCTGATAGCTGAGTAATGTATTAAATTCACATAAACTTCAAAGCTTCGGGTCTGTTTAAAAGTAATTCTTCAAATAAAAAAGAAATGAATTGGGAACTGTTTATTGGTGGCGCAGGTTCTTTAGCAGCCGCATATCTATTTTATAGGCTATTTGTTAAAGATGGAAAACCATACTATGAAGATATCGGCCGGAAAGTTCTTAAAGTCAGTTACATTAAAAGTTGGGGCTTAGTGATTACGGCTATTATCGCTGGAATAATATTGATTTTTCAATCCTTATCAGTATAAATTTTAAATAAGCTTATTTTATCTACTGCGTTGCTGCCGCAATCCTCCTGCTTTTGTCCCGCATTAACGTCACGAAGCTGACATTGCATAACTATTCATTCAACATAAACTTATCTACTCCATCGGCCGGCTGCCACTTATCAGCTGGTTCAAAATAATGCCATAGCAGGGCCGATATTTTTTTGATCAGCAAGCCTGCTTCGTTGTTGGGCGTCCAGCTGGTATCGGTATTATGATTGGTAATGATCGAAAACACATAGTCACCATGTGGGGCGTTAACCAGCACTGTTTCTGAGCGCGATTCGTCAACAGCACCCTGTTTGGATATGGTATGTACATAAGGCGGAATTTGCGACAGCGCATGCTCATCCCAGTAAATACGGCCCATATTACGGTACATCCGCTCGCTGGCTGCCGGGCTTACTGCTTTACCTTCACGGATCATGGTAAACAATCGGCACATTTCGCGCGGGGTACTTACGCCCCACCCATATATTTTGCGCATAGCTTCACGGCCCGGTGCTCTTGAATTTACACGCATCACCTTAAATCCATTCTGATCGAGCCAGTTGTTGATATATTCACTGCCCACCAGCTTTTGCAGCCAAAGGCTTGCGGTGTTATCGCTCATGGTGATCATGAGCATGGCTACCTTACTCAGTTGCACGGTATCTTTATCTTTAAAAGAACCCAACAAATCTTCGCCTGCATACAGTAACGAGTCGCGATAACCCAGTTTCTGATTATATTTCAGTTCGCCTTTTTCTATCTTATCCATCACCCCGCATTGAATACTTACTTTAATCATGCTTGCCGTAGGGAACAGCGTATCTGCATTGATCTCAGCAGTTTTACCTGTTTTTAAATTGTGTACATAGATGCCAACCTGTCCGTGAAAATCTTTTACTGCATCATTTAATTTAGCGGTGAGCTTACTATCGGTTTGAGCAAAGGCTGATGCCGCCAATAACAGCAACAGCAGGGTGAGTTTATGTTTCATGAGATGAGCGATCTGGAAAAATGAAAATACAAATTTTTAATCGATGAGCAACCATGCGTTCAAACCGGAGGTACTACTCAAAACTATGTTTTCTATATTTACAAAAACTCGCGTAGCACATGAACCATTTTGTTGATATCACCAACCGCAAAGTACTGTACCGCTTATTGCTTAACATCGATGCGCAGGCTAAGCCACTTTGGGGTAAAATGACGCCTCAACAAATGATCGAACATCTTATAACTCAGGTTCAATACACCAACGGCGTTAAAATACCAACCTGGGACGGGCCTCATGAAAACACCCCTACACGTAAGCAGAATGGCATTTATACCGACAATGAAATGCCGCGCAATATCATTTTAGAAGAGTTGCCCGAAACGTTAACCTACCCAGACCTGGAAACAGCTATTAATCAATTAATGAAAGAGCTGGATGCCTTCGACAGGCATTTCAACACGCTTGACCTTAAAGTGATTCACGGCGGTTTCGGCCCACTGGATTATAACGAATGGATCATATGGCATGGTAAACATTTTACGCACCATTTAAAGCAGTTTGGGGTGATAGGCTCGTAGTAAATTGGTATCAAATATTAACTTTGCTGTTCTTCATAAATTTAAAA
The DNA here is from genome assembly GCF_900110105.1 of Mucilaginibacter gossypiicola. Lineage (GTDB taxonomy): Bacteria > Bacteroidota > Bacteroidia > Sphingobacteriales > Sphingobacteriaceae > Mucilaginibacter > Mucilaginibacter gossypiicola. The sequence goes on from NZ_FOCL01000012.1 coordinate 143,740, forward strand.
GAAGAAAAACGTCATTGCGAGTAACCACCAGGGAAGCCTTGGAAAATATCGTGATGACGTGTAAAATATGTTTTAGAGATAGTGCGATGGGTTGCGTTAGGGATGGGAGCGGATACCGGCCTGTGGCTAAGGCCCGTGTTGTATGAGCGTACAGCCCGGGCCGCAGGCAACGCCCATGTTATAAAACCTATCAAAAAAAACACACCTAATAATCAATAACTTACAATTACGTCATTATAAGGTACGAAGCAATCGCAAACAATACAGAGTGGCCCTGCTAATAGGGGATTGCTTCGTACCTCGCAATGACGGGTTGAGAAAAACCATATATGAAATTCCTGCGCTGGCTTTTAATCCCTTTTTCGCTGATCTATGGCCTTATTGTTGGGATCCGTAACTGGTGTTATAACCGGGGCATCTTCAAAAGCACCGGGTTTGATATGCCGGTTATCGTTGTAGGTAACCTTGATGTTGGCGGTGCCGGCAAAAGCCCCATGACAGAATACCTGATCAGGCTGTTAAAAGACAGTTATAAAATAACCACACTCAGCCGGGGTTATGGTCGCACCACAAAAGGCTTTTTATTAGCATCTGCTGAAAGCAAAGCCTCCGATATTGGCGATGAGCCTGCACAATTCAAACATAAATTTCCGGATATTGACGTAGCCGTTTCCGAAAAACGGGTTGATGGCGTTGAACAGTTGAAAGACAATCATGATATTATCATTTTAGATGATGCTTACCAGCACCGGGCACTTGAACCGGGCATGAGCATTTTACTTTTTGATTATAGTCGGGTTAACGAGCCTCACTTCCTGCTTCCGGCGGGTAACCTGCGCGAATCATTTGCCGGGCGCAAAAGGGCGGATGTGATCATCATCAGTAAATGCCCTGCCTCCCTTACCGATCTGGAACAGGGCCGGGTAATTAAACGGATCAAGCCTTATCCTCACCAGTCGCTATTTTTCACAACTATCAATTATCTCCCTGCTCAAACTATGGAGGGGGCAACGGTTACCAATGATATCGACAAGCAAACCACGGTTTTCCTGCTTACCGGGATAGCTAATCCTAAGCCATTGCTGGCGTATCTGAAAAAGCAAACCGAACTGCTTATTCATCACAATTATCCCGACCATCACCGTTTTAGCTTAAAAAATATCAGTAAACTTGCCAATGATTTTTGGGCCTGCTCCTCACAAAAAAAAGTGATCATCACAACAGAAAAGGATGCACAGCGTTTAGGGGAACAGGACCTGCTTCCGATGGTTAAAAAACTACCCATTTTGGTGCTGCCCATAGGCATTAGTTTTTTAAATAACGGGCAACAACAATTTGACGAATTAATACAAACATATGTTAGACAATATTGAAGGCACTGCGCAATACATCAAAAACCGAATAGGCGATTTTGTACCCGAAGTGGGGATTATCTTAGGCACCGGTCTTGGAGGCCTGGTAAAAGAAATTGAGGTTGAAAAACAGCTCATGTATTCTAATATCCCTGATTTTCCAATCTCAACATTAGAGTTCCATTCGGGTAAACTTATTTTTGGTACGCTTGCAGGTGTTAAAGTTGTTGCCATGCAAGGCCGCCTACATTATTACGAAGGCTATAATATGCAGCAAATCACCTTCCCGGTGAGGGTGATGAAATACCTGGGCATCAAAACGCTTTACGTATCAAACGCCAGCGGCTCGCTCAATCCCGATTTTAAAAAAGGCGACCTGATGATCATTGAAGACCATATTAACCTGCAGCCGCAAAACCCGCTTGTTGGCCGCAATTATGAAGAGCTTGGCCCCCGGTTCCCTGATATGAGCGAACCTTACCGTCATGATATGATCGAAAAAGGTTTAGCCATTGCACAAAAAAACAATATCACCTGCCATAAAGGCGTTTACGTAGCAGTAACCGGCCCTAACCTGGAAACCCGTGCCGAATACAAATACCTGCGCATCATTGGAGGCGACGCGGTTGGTATGAGCACCGTGCCCGAAGTTATTGTTGCTAACCACATGGGCATCCCAACATTTGCTATTTCGGTATTAACCGATGAGGGCTTCCCTGAAATATTGAAGCCGATAACACTTGAGGAGATCCTTGCTATTGCGCAGGAAGCCGAACCTAAAATGACCCTGATACTTAAAGAACTGATAGCCGGTAATTAATGCGCCAAAAGCTCAAATATATTTTTTTATTGCTGATGTGCCTGTCGGTACAGGCTGCTTTCGCGCAGTATGGAAACCGCACTAATCCGCGCAACCTGCCTACACGTGATACTGCACGCCGTCAGGAAAAACAAATGACCGACGATCAACTCCTGGACAGCTTACGCCGCAAGGAAGAAAACAAAAAGGATTCGGTAGTCTTCAGTTCCAAATTTATCCGTGTTACCAACGAGCGCCTGCTGAACGATAGCACACAGTTGTTCCCGATTGATACCGGTATTACTAATTTCGAGATCTACAGTCCGCTTGTTGATCCGCGCAGCCCGCGGATCCATTTGGGTAATATTGGCTTATCGCAACGGCCTTTACTTTTTGAGCCCAGCAGGACCATCGGCTTTGACCTCGGTTTGCATGCACTTGATATTTACGCACTAAAGCCGCAGGACATCAATTATTATAATACCCGGGTACCTTATACCAAGCTTACATTGTACAATGCCTTTGGTGGCTCGGCTATCCAGTTATTCAATATCGTCCATACCCAAAACATAAAGCCCAACTGGAATATCGGCTTTAACCTCAATTTCAACGGATCAAAGGGGTTTTATAACTATAACAACGTGCTGGGCCAAAACGTAAGTGGTTTGAATGCCTCCATTTTTACCTGGTACGAATCAAAAAGCAAACGGTACAACTTGCTGGCCAACCTGTTGTTTAACAATCTCAAGGCGCCCGAAACGGGTAGCATCCTCAACGATTCGGTATTTACCAGCACTAATGTAAACAACGCCTTTTCAAAAGACAGGGCAGCGGTACGCCTGCCGTATAGCTATGAGAACTGGAACGACAAAGGACTTTACATTAAACAGTTTTACTATTTAGGTCGGATAGATAGCCTAAATAAAGGTAAGGATAACTCAAAGATCCTGCCTACCCAACGCGTATCACATACCCTTCATATCTCAAACAGCAGGTACCTTTATAAGCAAAGCGGCGTTGATACCTACAATGTATTTCCCGATTATTATTACAGTAATAACCGGTCGCGCGATTCAACAGTCGTCACGCATATTCAGAATGAGTTTTCGTACAGCTTTTACCTCCGAAGCAAATCGGTGAAATTTGTTAAGAATGAGCTGAAGCTTGATCTGGGCCTTGTGCATGACTTTTACTCTTATAACCAGTATGTAAGTGATACCACGCTTAACCAGTACGGTGCAAAATACATTCACCAGGATAAAGTACAGCACAATACATTTCAGGACATTACGCTGAAAGCTAAATTAGGGTATCGTTTCAGCGATCGTATAGCCCTTGATGCCGATTTCAGGCAAATTGCCCAGGGCCGCGATTTTGGCAATTATTTGTATGATGCCAAACTTACCCTGGCTGGCGGCAAAAAAACAGGTAAGATCATTTTAGAAGCCTATTCGCAAAACAGCTCGCCGCCGTTGGTTTATAACAACTGGATCTCCAATCATTATATTTTCCATAATGATTTCAGCAATCAGAAAACTACCAGCGCATCGTTCAACTACATTAACAATGCCCTGCAAATTGATTTAAAAGCCGAATACTTTTTGATTAGCAATTACCTGTATTTTACGGCACAAGATGGCGGCAGTGATGTACGCCCGGCGCAACTTGGCAGTTCCATCAACCTGTTAAAAATAAGTCTGGGTAAAAACTTCGCTTACAGGAGCCTGCATTTTGATAACTACGTAGTATATCAAAAAACCGACTATCAGAGCACGCTTCGTACGCCGGAGGTATATGCTTACAGCAGCTTGTATGTTAACAGGAATTTGCTTAATGTACTACATGCCAGTATGGGTATAAATGGACGATATAATACAGAATATGTTGCCCCTTCATATGCCCCGGGCCTGGGTCAGTTTTATAACGGCGCAAACGTAACTTTTTCATCATACCCTATATTCGGCGTATTTTTCAAAGCAACATTACAACGTACCAACCTGTTTGTTGCTTATGATTACATTAACCAGCGTGCCTGGAGCAAAGGCTATTATACCGTAAACCGCTATCCTCAGCAGGATGCTATCCTGAAGTTTGGCGTTTCGTGGACGTTTTATAATTAATAAAGCATCCTATACAGTTCAAAAAAATGTCTTAGACTGGCGCAAGTCTTGTGTGGCAGGAAAGCAGGCGGATGACTTGTGCCTTTGCAAAGATGTCTTGTGTTTTTGGCGCAAGTCTTGTGCGGCAGGAATGCTGGTGGATGACTTGTGCCTTTTGAGTTAATATACTACTTCAACTTCCCTCAAAACGCCACCTTTTTCTTCGTAATTAGAAGCACTGCTATAAACATACGCTGACGCTTCGTCGACCCATCCTGCTTTAACCGGATTTTGATGAATATAATCCAACTTTCGATCAAACATATCTGAATTGGGTTCAATTTCTATCGGATGATTTTCTTGTTGCCATAATTGATAGTGAGTATTATTTGAATTTGCTTTTCCTGTATCGGAAAAGAGTTTAAGTATCCACTGCTTTCGGCTTTCTACCGGATTTTCTATGATCTCCCTGATAATTTTAACAGACGAAAACTTTTTCATATCCCGCATAATAGCTGATAGACTTTGATCACCTTTTTTGCCTATGAGCAAATGAACGTGATTGCTCATAATAACAAACCCATAAATAATTAAACCTTTTTCCTTCACACAATAGCGAAAGCTATCAAGCAAGATATCACGATATATGTTTCTTGTAAAAACATCAACCCAATGAACCACTGCAAAGGTTACGAAGTAGACACCCTCTGGGTTAGCGAATTTATATTTGGTACTCACACGCTGAAAATAGTTAAATATAATAAAGAAAGCACAAGTGAGCATCCCTCCGGCCAACCACACAACACTTGCGCTAAAAAACAGCTTCTATAATTATAAATCCGCAAAAAAAACCTTCTTACCCCTTCAATTCTTCACTAAATGTAAGCCTGTTGCCAAAAGGATCATGAACAGTCATGGTTATAGTTTTGTCATTCCATTCGGGCACTTCCAGGCCGGGACGGTTGTATTTGTATTTCTTGGCGATTAGGTGCGCGTGATAATCCCTTAGCTCTGTAAAATCATCAATAGCCACGTGGCTGCCTGGACTGGCATCGCCGTGATGTTCGGAAAGGTAAAGCACCACATCGCGCAGGGATATTTGAATGTATACCGGCACACCTTCGGGCTTATGTTCCCAATCAGTTTTAAAGCCGAGCCAAGTAATATAAAACTCAATGGCTTTATCGTAATCAAAAATTCGGAGAATGGGTTTTGTTATCGACATAGGTAATTGATTGTTAAACAAATTTAACGGAAAATGCTGCCGCTTTTGTACAGCGAACATACTTGTTTTCAATTAACTGGCTGCAAATGTTAATAGATGTTAAATACGCCCCGAAAGACATTGTAAATTAGGTTTCCATACAACAGATACCTTACTTTCGTCGGCACATTTAGCCCCCTCGTCTATTACATTGAGAGTGGGTTCAAAATGAGACTACCTTAGCATGATATGTTTAAACGGATAAAACCGGCGCTGATTATCGAAATTTGTATCCATCTTTTATTTTGGGCACTGATCATATTTACGCCCGTAATTTCCAGACCGGATATGCGGGGTTTTCCGCAACCAGCCTTTTCGCTGGGCCATATTATCAGTTTTAACCTCGTGCTGGCGGCCGAGTTTTATCTCAACGCTTTTGTCCTTATTCCCGGGATCTTAAAAAAGAATATCTGGCTTTACTTTTTTTCGCTGCTTGCCTCTTTTGTGGTATTTAATATCATACTGATGGCAGTACGGCACTATTTTCCAGTACCTCATTTTCCGTGGATGGGGCAGCATCACCGGCCACAGGGGCCTTATCTGGTTATATTCCCATTACTCTCCATCACAGCAGGGAGTTTTGCCTATCACTACCTGGCCGATCAGTTTAAGGCCATCAACAAAAAAAAGGACATTGATAATGCTTCGCTGATCTCTGAACTGGCCTTTTTACGCTCACAGATCAGTCCGCATTTTATTTTTAATGTAATTAACAGCGCAGTCGCGCTTTCACGGTTAAACCCCTCGGCAGTTGAGCCAACGCTCATTCAGCTTTCCAAATTGCTCCGGTATATGCTTTATGTAACCGATGCAGAAAAAGTTACGCTGTTCCAAAAAGAAGACTATCTCCGCAGCTATATCGAACTGCAGCAGCTCCGTTTTCGCGACCAGGTGAAAGTGAGCTTCAGTTCTGATATCAAAGCTCCCGAAAAAACGATAGAACCCATGCTGCTGATCCCCTTTGTGGAAAATGCTTTTAAACATGGCACTGGAGATATTGAAGCACCGGCTATAGCTATTACACTTTTTACCGACGAAAAAAACCTGCGTTTCAGCGTACAAAACGTGTATAATCCTACCGAAGACAGTAAAGATAATGCCTCAGGTATCGGTCTTGCCAATGTTAAACGCCGGCTCGAACTGTTATATCCCGGCAAACACAACCTATATATCAATCAAAACGAGCAGGCTTATATAGTTATGCTGCAACTGGAACTTAAATGATGCGATGTTTAATAATTGACGATGAGCCGCTGGCGCTTGATCTGCTGGAAGATAACCTGAAACACGTAAACACCATACAGGTAGTAGCACGTTGCCGCAACGCGGGCGAAGCGATCATTGCCATGCAAAAGGAACAAATTGACCTTATTTTCAGCGACATATACATGCCTGGCATTAATGGTTTACAGCTCATCAGAAGCCTCACTCAAAAACCTATGGTAATATTTGTAACCGCTTATGAAAAATTTGCGGTAGAGGGTTTTGAACTCGATGTGGTTGATTACCTGGTAAAACCCGTGCCCTTAGACCGTTTTTTGAAAGCCTGTCATAAAGCGCTTGACCTGTATGAGCTTCGTCGCAGTTATGTGCCGCAGCCTACAACTAAAAACTATTTCTTTTTGCATGCTGATTATAACCTTGTTAAGATTAGCTTTGACCAGGTTGAATACATTGAAGGCCTTAAAGATTATATTAAAGTACATCTCATTAATCAGCAAAAACCGGTATTGTCCCGTATCAGCCTAAAAGCTATTGAGCTGCAATTACCTCCCGACCAGTTTTTCCGGGTACATAAATCATACCTCGTTAACCTCGACCATGTATCGCAGATGCGCCGTGCCCGTATCAAACTTATCAACACCGAGATCCCGCTAAGCGATGGTTACCGTGATGTGATTAACAGGATGATCGGGAAGGTGTAAGAATGTTGTTTGGTGCCTCCGACGTCGAATATCAAATATAAAAAACTATGTCATTGCGAGCGAAGCGTGGCAATCTCGTAGTCAATACAAGTCCGATCTACATAGCTACGAGATTGCCTCGTCGTTCCTCCTCGCAATGACATAGTTTTCTTGAACGTATTCTACTACTTGCCTTGTGGTGAGCCAAAAATTCATCATCGTTCCCAACTACTACTCCCGTTCTTACCTGCTACTGCCCCTGGAACTACCTGCAACTGCCCCTAACAACTACTACTAAGCAAAATTCCCCTGCCACACATCCGGGCAATTTGTCGACACAAAGCCTCTCATGGTCGATTTTATTTGAGCTGCTTCAAAACATGGTGCAATTTCGGCGCTGAAGAAAATATACCCCTACATGAAGAAATTTTCCCTATTGTTATTAACCACCCTTGTAATGTGCGGTACGGTGGCCCATAGTCAGCAAACTCAACAAAAGCTAAAAAAGATTGTAGTAAACCATTTTTTTTCATGTCCGCTTGATGAGCTCTTTGATACGCTGGCTATGAACTATAAAGTTCGCATAGTGTTTGAACGGGAGCCCCTTCACGAAATGGATGTTGTGGAGCACTTTTTTGAGGAACCGCTTAAAGAAGTTATTGCCAAGGTTTGTAATGAAAACAGCCTGCATTACTGGATAGAGTCAAGCGGCACCATCTACATCCTTCAAAATACCGACGACCTGGCACGGCTGCAAAAACTCAACAAGCTTTCATTGCAGGCATCCAACGCAGTAAAGGCCAAAGAAATTGAAGCCCCCAAGGCCAAGCCCAAGCATTTCCTGGTGAGTATTAACGGGCGGGTGATTGACCAGCAAACTGGCGAGTCGCTGCCATCGGCAACGGTGAAGATCAGGGGTACCGACCTCAATGTTATGACCAACTCTGATGGCTATTTTACCATGTTCAGGGTGCCATCAGATACATCAGTAGTGGAGGTTTCATATACGGGTTACCAAACCGACTACTTCAGGCTGAGCAGCGAAAAGCTGAATTCGCCACTGATTTGTGGTTTGTATTCATCGCTCAACAGCTTAAACGAGGTTACCATTACCGGTAAAAAAAGCGGCGTTATGAATACCGATAGCAGGCAGGTTGGCGTGTTACAACTTTCGCCGGCCAATTTGGATAAGCTGCCAACCATGGGCGATAAGGACGTACTAAGGGCATTTCAGCTGATGCCCGGTGTAAGCGGTACCAACGAGTCATCGTCGGGTGCTTATGTACGCGGCGGTACCCCCGATCAGAACCTGGTTGTGCTGGATGGTTTTACCATTTACCAGGTTGATCACCTGTACGGTTTTTTCAGTGCCTTTAACGCCAGCGCTATCAAAGATGTGCAATTATATAAAGGTGGTTTTACGGCGAAATATGGTGGCAGGCTTTCGAGCGTTACCGAGCTTAACGGCAAGGAGGGCAACAAGAACGAAACTAATATAGGTACCGATTTGAGTTTACTGAGCGCAAGTGGTTACCTGGAAACGCCGCTTTCTGATAAATCAACCTTGTTATTAGCAGTGAGGCGTTCATACCAGGGACCGTTTTATAATAAGATCTTTAACCAGTTTAATCAAACCTCAACCACGCAGGGCGGCGGTCCGGGTGGCGGTGGTGGCCGGGGCGGCTTTGGCGGTGGTGGCTTTGCCAACCAGATTACCCCAAGTTCATACTTTTATGATTTTGATGCCAAGTACACCTACAGTATCAGCTCAAAAGATAAAGTTTCCTGGACCTTATACACCGGTACCGATAAAACAGACAATAGCAGGCAACTGGGCCTGCCTTCGTTTCTGTCGTCGGGCAGCAGCGGTATCAACATAACCGACTATACCAAATACGGTAACCTTGGCAGTAGTATTAAATGGTTCAGGCAGTGGAACAAAAAGTTGTATTCAAACAACTACATCACCTACTCATCTTATTTTAACGACAGAAACAGGAGTACCTCGGGCTTTGCACAGATTGATACCAACGGCATTTCGCATACCGTTAGCAACGGAACTTTGGAGACCAACAACCTGAAAGATGTGGGTTATAAATCTGAGTGGGAATGGACGGCCAGCAACAAATACAAGCTGCTCTTCGGTGGTTTTGCATCCTACAAAAAAATAGACTATGAGTATACCCAAAACGATACCAGCAAGCTCATCAACCAGCATAATAATGCCATATTAGCAGGCTTCTACACCGAGCTGGCTATCGACCCAAACAATAAATTTCATATTCAGCCGGGCTTGCGTACCAGTTATTTCGGTCCCACATCCAAACCGTACTTTGAACCCCGCCTTTCGGCAAGTTATAGTGTTAACGACCGGCTTACTATCAAAGGCGCGACCGGACAGTTTTACCAGTTTGAGAACCAGGTGATCCGCGAGGACATTTTAGGCGGTAACCGTAATTTCTGGGTGCTATCCAACAACAGCAATATCCCTGTTGGCATGTCAAGGCATTACATATTAGGTACCAGCTACGAAACGGATGAGCTTTTGTTTAGCGTTGAGGGATATTACAAAACGCTTAGCGGCCTTACCCAATACACCGTAAGGCAAACACAGCCTGCGGGAGGCGGTTTCAGGATGGAGGCTAATCAAAACCAAACACAAACAGTAACCGAAGATTTTTACCAGGGAACAGGCCGTGCTAAAGGGATTGAGTTTTTGGTACAGAAAAAAATGGGGCGTTACACCGGCTGGATCAGCTATACCCTTGCCCAGGCACAGAATAAATTCTCGGCATTTGGCACTGATTATTATGCTGCCGATCAGGACGTACGCCATGAGTTTAAATCCATCAACATGTACCATTACGAGCGCTGGAATTTTGCTGCTACTTTCCTGTTCAGTACCGGTCACCCTTACACGGCACCATTATCCAGCTACACCATTAAAACAGTTGACGGCAACAGCATTACTTACCTCAACATCAGCGACAAAAATGCCGAACGCCTGCCTGCCTATCACAGGTTGGATATGTCGGTTTCATATGACCTGCTGAAGATTGACGGACATAAAATAGGTTCGATAGGTTTATCGCTGTTTAACGTATATAATCATACCAATATCTGGTACCGCGAATACCAGATGCAAAACAACCAGGTTATCACCACCGATGTTAACTACCTCGGCTTTACCCCTAACGTTACATTAAGCTTAAGATGGAAATAAAAACATACATACAATATACGTTTTTTGCACTGATAACCGGCTGCCTGATGATGGCATCGGCCTGCAAAAAAAACTCTTCAGATACGAACGCGGTGAATAAACCTGTTGTTGAAGCATACCTGGTTGCCGGGCAGCCGATTTCGGTAAAAGTTTATCAGCAAAAAGACCTTACCGATACTGCTACTTATGGCGCAGCTTTAACCGGTTTAAGTATCAATGTGAGCAACGGCGCGCAAACCGTAAAACTTACCGAAACAACAAGCGGAACTTACACTTACAGCGATGCCTCATTTGTAACTGCGGGTAAAACTTATAGCATGCAGTTTACCTATAATAATGTGGCCATCAGTGCTTCGACAGTAATGCCAGGTAAACCTGAAGGTTTTAAAATAACTGATACTGTATTTCATGAGCCTAATACTATCGATCAGGCATATAACGACAAGGTTCGTGAAACCATCACCTGGACCAACCCTGATTCGTTACAGCATATGCTGCTTTTCAAGAATACCGACAGTAACCCTTTCGAGATCATAGCAGTAAGAAATAATAGAAATGCAAGCTTCGAAATCAATACTGAACGTGCCTCGACCTACAGCATAACGCAAACTACGTTCAAATACTACGGGGCTTATAAGGTGATATTGCTGAGGGTAAATGACGAATACATCAATGTATTAACCAGCAATACCCGGGGCAGCTCGCAAAACCTGGTAAACACCCCAACCAATGTTGTTAACGGCCTGGGCATTTTTACAGCGATGCAGGCCGATACCTTGAATTTGAAGGTAACAACAGAGTAACTCTGATAATCCGAACTTACGAAGTTTTAAAAACTTCGTAAGTCTTCTGAACAAGACGAATTGAAAAAAGCAAAAAGGATTAATGCAATGGGACGGCGCGGCAACCGCATGTTATAAAGCCAGCGTCGCTTCCAAAGCGTTTATTTTAAATTACCTTTGGTTTCGCCCCCCTTTATCACCGCATTGTAAATAGCAGGGGGCTCAAAGAAGGGAGTGACGTGGCTTTCTCGTAGCCATGTCAGCCGCAGTGCATATTTACCCTGTATAGCTACGAGATTGCCACGCTTCGCTCGCAATGACATGTATTAATTATCCCTCTTTGTCACTGCATTGTAAACACCCGTTTAAACGTTTATTGTAAAATATACGGTTTGTATCATGTTAGTGTAACTAATACATGACAATTGCACTTTTTGTAAAAAAATAAAATTTAAGCATGTAACATTTAGGGTATTTTCGCCTCCAATTACCAAAATAACACTAAATGAAACGTTTTTACATACTTATTGTATTATTCTGCATTGCTTTTTCGGCCCAGGCTCAGTTTGGAGTTGGCGGAGGCGGCCCGAGTGTAACAGGCAGAATTTCTGGTACTGTGATTGACTCACTTACCAAAAAACCATTGGATTATGCCACGGTGGGCTTATACCGTACCGGCGGCAAATCGCCAATTACAGGTGTTTTAACCGATGAAAAAGGAAACTTTAAACTGGATAATGTAAAGCCAGGCACATACAAGCTGGCGGTTTCGTTTATTGGATACCCAACCAAGTTTATTGAACCGGTTACTACTACAGCCTCAAAACCCGATAATAAACTGGGCCAGCTTTTCATTTCGCCGGGGGCCCATGCGCTGAAAGAAGTTTCGGTAGTTGGCCAGGCTGCGTTGATTGAAAACAAGATTGACAAAATAGTTTACAATGCCGAAAAAGACCTTACAGCTGCCGGCGGTAACGCTACCGACGTATTGCAAAAAGTACCGTTGGTAAACGTTGACATTAACGGTAACGTATCTATCCGTGGCGACCAGAACATTAAAGTATTGATAAACGGTAAGCCATCCGGCGCTACATCAGCAAGTTTATCTGATGTGTTAAAAACCATCCCAGCCGATCAGATCAAAAGCATTGAGGTTGTAACTTCACCGTCGGCCAAATATGATGCTGAAGGTTCAGGTGGTATCATCAATATCATTACCAAGCAAAAAAATGTTTCGGGCTTTAGCGGTTCGGTGAGCGGTGGTGTAGGTACACGCCAAAACAATGGTAACATCAACCTAAACTATAACAAAAACCGTTTCAGCTTAGGTATTAACGCCGGCGGTAACTTAACATGGCCGCAAACCTCGTTGACTACTTTCGACCAGATGATCAATACCCCTGCACATGATACAGTTGCTGCTGTTAGCCTCCATAACCGCAATAATACATCAAGCAGGATCAAAAGACACGGCGCTATAGGTTCGGTTACCGCAGGTTATGAGTTTAACGCCTTTAACAGCATCAACAGTACCTTCAGGTTAAATGATGGTGGTTTTAATACCAATGGCGGCGGCGATTACAACCGTACGCTGAATGGCAACTTGTTAACTTATAACGGCCGAACTACATCACACAACCATTTTGGCGGTTTTGACTGGAATATCGACTATACCCACAAATTTAAAAAAGAAGGTCACGAACTGACCATATCAGGTCAGTGGAGCCATAGTGATATCACAACAGACTATACAAGCATTTTTACCGCTGTTAACCCAAGCCAGATAGGTGATAACAATGGCAAAAACAACGAATATACTGGACAAGCCGATTATACTTTACCTGTAAGCAAACTGTTAAAGGTAGAAGCAGGCGCTAAAACCATTCAACGCCGCATCAACAGTAATTACGATATTTTTAATACAGATACCGAAGGTAACAATCCGGTTAGAGATGTATTAAATTCAAACCTGTATGATTACAATCAGAATGTGTACGCAGGCTATACCGTATTAACGTTCACGCTTCCTAAAAGCTATTCGATATTGGTAGGTGGTCGTGTTGAAAACACCAGGATTAAAGGTGATCCACAAAATCCTTTCCAGGAAGAAGGTAGTTCAGGTTTCCAAACCCTGGAGCCATTTACTGCAAGTTATACAACTTTTATCCCAAGTTTAACCTTACAAAAACAATTTGGTTCAAACACTATCAAGTTATCATACAGCAAAAGGATCCAGCGCCCAAGCCTTCAGTTTTTGAACCCGTTCATCAACCGTGCTAACGTGCAGAACCAAACTGTAGGTAATCCTAACTTATCGCCGGAGATTTCACAAACTGTTGAGTTAAACTATAACACCTTTATCAAATCATCAGTACTTAACTTCTCTGTGTATTACAAACATACCAGCGATTTGATTGAAGGTATAGCAAGCCCAATTGTTGATACTATCAACAACAAACCGGTTATAGCTACCCGTACCACATACTCAAACGTTGGTGTAAATAATTCAATTGGTGCCAGCTTTTTCGGATCAATAAATCCAATTAAGCCATTAACTATCCGTGCCAGCATTAACGGTTTTACTTATAGTCCAAGTCCGCAGGGTGTGTTTGTACAAAACTCATCTGCAACAGGTACTTATTTTCAGTACTCTGCTTTCGGAAGTGCATCGTACCAGTTTCCGCATAACTTCCTTGCCGAGCTGTTTGGTTTCACCAACTCATCACGCCGTACTATCCAGGGTACTAACCCATCGTTCGGTATCTATGCCTTCGGTGTTAAAAAACAGTTCTTAGATAAAAAACTGGCTATCGGCTTCAATACCGTACAGCCATTTGCAAGGGACAAGCATTTTGACCAGAACATCAATAGCCCAGGCTTTACGCAAACCAGCTCAACAGCATTCCCATTCCGTTCGTTTGGGATCACGTTTAGCTACAGCTTTGGTAAGTTAAGCTTCAGCAACCCTAATCAGCAGAAAAAAGGCGTTAACAACGACGACCAAAAACAAGGCGATCAGGCCGGCGGTCAGGGTGGCCCAGGCGGCAGATAATTTTGCTTAGAAGTCAAGACTGTTAGAGTCAGGAATCAAGAAAAATAAAAAAGCCGGAAGCGTCAATGCTTCCGGCTTTTTCTTTTTTATCAGTGTCCGTCATTGCGAGGCACGAAGCAATCCCCTACTTTACAGGGCGGACTTGCACAGCCTCTCTGCCTGTTGGGGATTGCTTCGTACCTCGCAATGACGCAGCGAAGAGTTACTCCGCATCCACCTCAATACCAATCTGCTTAAGCAATAGCGAGGCATTAAAAGTTTTGCATTCGCCATGCTTGATCTTATAGTCAAACAACATTTCGCCGTTTACCACCTGGATATCGAAATAAAAGTTGCGAACATAATTAGGATATTTAGTCTCGAGATGGGCTATCTGCAAATCATGGGTGGCTACCATACCTACGGCGTTCTTGCGGATCAGCTGTTCTATAACTGCTTTTGAGCCGAGGTATTTATCAACGGAATTGGTACCGCGCAGCATTTCGTCTATCAGGAAAAACACCTTAGGCTCATTTTCAACTGCGGCCAGCAACATTTGCAAGCGGTCGAGCTCGGCCTTAAAGGTTGATGTACTTTCATTAAGCGAATCTTTGATCCGCATATAGCTGATCATGGTGATCACCGATACCTGCATACTTTTGGCGCAAACAGGTGCTCCGCTTAAAGCCAGTACAGTATTGATACCCACCGTACGCAAAAAAGTGCTTTTGCCGGCCATGTTTGATCCGGTGATGATATCAACTTTGAAAGTATTATCCAGCTCATAATCATTTTCGATGCGTTTGGTGGCATCAATAAGTGGGTGGGCAATGGCTTTGGCCGTAAGGGTATAGCCCTGCCTGTCGTCAATAACGGGAAAACTCCACTCCGGATAGTTCACAGCCAAACCGGCAAGGCTCAGTAGTGATTCAAATTCGGCAATAACATCAAAAGACGCTTCAAGACTATCCTGGTTTTGGCGTTTCCAGTTTTCAATGGCGATGATCTGGCGGATATCCCATAAAAAAAACAGGTTGAGCACAAAGCCAACTAATAAGTTAAGATGGTAATTAAGCTTATTGATCAATTGCCCCAACTCTTTTATTTTGGCCGATGTTTTATCGGTTTTTAGTTGTTGCGCCAGCGTGTTGCTGTAACCGGACTGCCATTGCTGATCTTCAATGCACTTAAATACACCGGCATAATTGGCTAAAGTATCACCTATTTTTCCGGCAATGAGATCGGCTTTACGGATATAGGCCGCTTTTGAAAACACTACTCCCATATTGAACAAACCAACGGTTATTGCCGCCAATTTTGCCGGGGAATAGAAATAAGCCACGATAAGTAAAGCTGTAAAAAGGTAAGGAGCTATTTTGGTATAAGCGGCGAGCCACTTTTCGCCGGGCATATCAAGCGGGATATGCAGGTATTTGAACAGGTTTTTAAGCTGGTTCACATCCTGCTTTATGGCAAAAACAAGGCGAGTTTGCAGGTCGAGTTTCCAGCTATTTTTAGTGACAATTTCTTTAACAGCTTCCTGCCGCTGCAATACAGTTTGCTTGTTTGCCGGTGCATTGAGCCAACCGGCCAGTTTGTTATTACCTGGTGTGGTAGCAGTACGGTTAATAAGCTGATATAACGACGCATTGCCGTAGACATCCAGATCGGACGTATAAAAATGCTTGTCGTTGGCATAACGTGTGCCATCATTGTAAATATTACGATGAGCCTGGATGCTGCCTATTTCATTTTCATTTACCTGTTTCAGGTCATCATAATACTGCTTTTCCTTTTCAAAAGCGCTTTGCCGGGCCACCAACCAGGCAAAGGCAAAAACCAGCAACACAAAAGCAACAGCAATGATGCTGAAATTGTCGAAGTGAATGGCGAAGGCTATAGTTACGGCCACCATAGCAAAAATGCCAAGCCGCATAAGCGAATAAGTATTGGCAAGACTTTTATATTTGGCTGCTTCGGCAGCTGCGAGGTTGGCCCTTTGGGTATAATCGGTGATAATTGTTTGTTCCATTTGCAGATAAATTCAACCAAAATAAACACATATATTTTAAATAAACGTTTATTTGTTGCAGATATGAAGATCACGTTCCTTACCGTTGGAAAAACTGAGGATGCCTACCTGAAAGAAGGCATAGACAAATATGTAAAACGGTTAAAGCACTACACCAAACTGGAGCTTGCCGAAATCCCGGAGCTCAAGAATACCAAAGCCCTGAGCCCCGAGCAGCAAAAAGCCAAAGAAGCTGAGCTGATCCTGAAAAAGATCACCCCGCTTGATTTTGTGATCCTGATGGATGAAAAGGGAGCTGAATTTACTTCAACCCAGTTTGCCGCTTACATTAACAAAAAGGAGGTTACCACATCGGCCAACCTGATATTCATCATAGGCGGACCATACGGCTTTGATAATTCCGTTTATCAGCGTGCAAACGATAAAATTTCCCTTTCGCGCATGACATTTTCACACCAGATGGTACGCCTGTTTTTTGTGGAGCAGTTGTACAGGGCATATACCATTATGAAGGGTGAGCCTTATCATCATGAGTAATTCGAACCATGATTCTTAGGATTTGAGGATTGCCCTGATAAAGCATGCTCGTAACCAAATTCATGAAATCCTAAAATCAAGTTAATCAAGGTTCAGAAAATGAACAACACATGAATCTGCACATCTAAAATCTGCACATCTAAAATCTTTCCCTACCTTTGCTAAATGTCAGCAGGTCACGATCATTCACACTCGCATTCGCACGGGCATGGGCACCATCACCATGATCACGCCCCTAAGCTCGATCATTTAAATTCGGCTTTTATATGGGGTATCGTGCTTAACTCGGTATTTGTGGTGGTTGAGGCCATTACTGGTTTTATAACACACTCGCTATCCCTGTTAACCGATGCCGGTCATAACCTGAGCGACGTGGCCTCACTTGCACTGGCCCTGCTTGCTTTCAAGCTGACTAAGGTAAGTGCCAACAGTAAATACACCTATGGCTATAAACGGTCTACCATCATCGTATCGTTCTTTAACGCAGTAATATTATTTGTTGCGGTTGGCTTTATTATTTATGAAGCCGTTATGCGTTTCATGACCCCCGAAACAGTATCCGGCGGAACTATGGCCTGGGTGGCTTTTATAGGCATAGGCATTAATGCCTTTACCGCATGGCTGTTTGTAAAGGATAAAGATACCGACCTGAATATTAAAGGCGCTTACCTGCACATGGCTGTGGATGCCATTGTATCGTTTGGCGTAGTGGTATCCGGCCTCATCATATACTTCACCAAACTATATTGGATTGACAGCGTAGTGAGCCTTATAATAGGTTTTGTGATATTGCGTGGCACCTGGAGCCTGCTTATTGCCAGTTTACGTTTGGAAATGGACGGCGTACCTGCCGAAATGGACCTCGATAAAATCAAAGCCGAACTCAAAAAAGCCAAAGGTGTGGTTGATGTACACCACATGCACGTTTGGGCGCTCAGCACTACCGAAAATGCGCTTACTGCTCATTTGGTGATCAGCCCCGAATCAATGGCCGATTTTGATAATATCAAACATGATCTGCGTCACCGGCTGGAGCATCTGGATATCAGCCATAGCACCTTTGAACCCGAATTTTCGGAAGAGGAGTGTAAGCAGCCTGAGTGTTTGTAATTGCTTTAATGTTACATGTTTCAATTCGCAGCGCCCATAGCATCATTATTAAGCCAGGCAGGGTGGTATCAAGGCAGGGAAATTGATATAACAGATTTCAAACAGGAACTAACGGTTAATGGGTTTACCATCCCAATAGCAGTAGAAAAATTTTTAACCGAATTTGGTCGCCTTAATATTATCTTTCTCCGAGCCCATGGAACCGATACAGTACATTTCGATGCTAAAGAAGCTGTACGTGGTGTAGATCCGTTGTGGGCTCAGAAAGATTATAAAACACGGTTGGCAAACAAAAACCTTTGCATTATAGGGGAAGCATATTCAAATCATTTGACTTTAATGATGGATGAAGATGGTGCGGTGTATGGCGGATATGATGATTTCTTGTGTTTTATAGCAAATAGCGGGCGAGAAGCAATCGAGGCAATATGTCTGCGTCTTAATTCTAAGGAAATACCTTATTTATGATATTTAGCAACAAATGGTTCGCTGCGAAACTATTTCTTAAAACCACTGATTTTCTTATTTTTATGGTAAAACTATTACCTGAAGATGAGCAAAGCCAAAACCTTAAAAGCACTTTCTGTAATTACCTTTCTTGAAATAATCGCAATGGTGGCATGGCCGGTTATATTAGGATGGGGCCAGTTGATCGGCCCGGCAGGGAAGCTGCTCTTTACCATATTTATCTTACCGTTCTTTTACTATATCGGCTTCCTCATATTCCTGTCGCGCTATGCAAAAAGGGAGAAGGACGATCAAAATATTGGCCTCATTATATTTTCTAATATAATACCTATTATCGGGCTGCTTTATGTTTTAGACATATTTTGATAAACGGACAGTATTCAGTTTGAAATATTGATGACAACCAAAGGAATTTAGTATGAACATACAGGAACAAATCGAAGCATATATCGCCAGCCAGCCCGAACCAAAACGGAATGACATGCAAACCTTGCATTTACACATACTTCAGTTACTGCCGGGATGTAAATTATGGTTCCTGGATGGTAGGGACAGCGAAAATAAAGTTGTTAGTAATCCCAATATCGGATATGGATCATACACCATAAAATACGCCGATGGTACAACCAAAGAGTTTTATCAAATTGGCATCAGCGCAAATACAACCGGAATTTCAGTTTATATCCTCGGGATAAAGGATAAAACATATTTGGCTCAAACTTTTGGAAAAGACCTCGGCAAGGCAAGCGTAACCGGATATTGCATTAAATTCAAAACGCTGAAAGATATCAACCTTAGTACACTTGATGCGGCAATACAGTACGGAGTTAAGGTTACAGCTGAAAATTAAATCTTAAACCGGGGCACTACGCAAATACCAATGTTTATTTAATAATTCTTGCTACCTTAAAGCGATTATTTAACCTATTATGAAATCAACCAGGAGAAAATTTATAACCACAACAGCGGCATTAGCTGCAGGAACAGTTACTGCATCGGCAATATCATTGAAAGAGCAAAAAGAAGAATGGCCAATAGTTCACCATGTATTTTTCTGGCTTAAAAACCCGGGATCAACAGAAGATCGTGATAAACTGGTAGCCGGTGTTAAAACCCTTGCCAAAATTGAAACAGTACGCAAGCTTCGTGTAGGTGTTGTAGCCAGTACCGAAAAACGCGATGTGGTTGATAACTCATGGGCTGTATCTGAGCTCATGTTCTTCAGCGACCTGGCCGGACAGGCAACCTATCAAACTCACCCCATCCACCTGGAGTTTATTAAAAACTGCAGCCACCTTTGGGAAAAGGTTATTGTTTATGACGCGCAGGATGCTTAAGTCTCAACTATCCCACGTTATAACTCTCTTCTTCTAAAAGAATGGTTTCTTTGTATACTTTTATTATGGATTACCTTGGAGGCACCTACGTTTCGCAAGTACGGGCACATAATGAAAATGAGGCAATGATTCTTTGGGCGAAGAAACTGGAAACCGATGAAATTAAAGGTTTAACACTTGATGACAAAACGATAATTATTAAAAATGGCTTTGATGATGATGAAGCCGTTTTGCTTACCGGGTTGGAGAACGTATGGTGTTTTGATATACGTACAAAAGGAGGTTTCGCTTTGATCAACTTCATTAAAACACAACAATAAGACTACCCACCTGGATTTAAAGTTTATCATGAAAACAAAATGCTTAAATTATTTCATAAACATTTTGTTGATAACAGTGGTATGTAACTTTATTTTAAGCTGTTCTAATCCTAAACGTACTGCTTTACAACGGTTAAAAAGCATGGATAAATCCCAACTTGATAGCATTAAAGATGCGGTATTAAGGAGTTACAGGGATACCATTAAAGTGGATAGCACAGAAATAGCAGATAATGGCGATACTGTATCGATAAAATTCAGGCATTATTGTAGTTATGATAATAAAATAAGCGTACCACAGGAATATCTGGATGTTTATGGAATCTCCGAATTTCAAACACACAACTTTATATCGGAGATAGAGTTTAAGATCAACTCCAGGATGATTTATAAAGGCGCTATAACTAAAAGTGATTTTAGTAAGTCCGTTTCCATGAGACTGAAAAAATATGGCGTACTCTACTACACTCCAGATCTGAGCATATCGGGAAAGCGGCTATCCATCGATTATAATATAAATATACCTTTATCCGGAGAAGGCTGGGGCTATACTATCAGTATAGATTCAACCGGTAAAAAGATCACCGGTTCGCTTGATTAAGATGCTAAGGTAGCATTAAGCTAATTGGTTGGTGTCAACGTATATATCGAATAAGGAAAGAATTGCTACAAACAAAAAAAGCCGATTATTCGGCTTTTTTTGTGGCTTTTTTAGCTTTTGCTTTTGGAGCAGCAGGTTCAGCTTCCGGCTCAGCAGTTACTGTTTCGGCAACCGGCTCTTCTGCAACCGGGGCAGGGGCTTGGGTTGGATCGGCCTCTTCAAAAATTGGAAGCGGCTTTAATATCTGGAACCAGGCTATTACCTTTTTAATATCAGATGAGTAAACTTTTTCTTCATCATGATCTGGTGCAACTTCATAAAAGAAGGTACGTAATGCTTTTCCGTCGGCTTTAACATCAGGTATGTTTGATGCTGATTTCATGCGCTCAAGAACATCAGTTAACCTGATATCATCTTCAACACCAAAAATGGTAATCTCGCTCAAAGCGGCTAATTTAGCTGTAGAAAGGTTAGCTATTAGCTTTGTTTTTTGCGCGTCTAAACTTTCCAGCACGTAACCGGTTTTGTTTTGAGCCAAAGCCTTCCATAAACCAGGTTTTCCTGATACTGATACAATTCCCTGTAAATTCATATATTTTTTGTTAGTCAACCTGATGAAGCGGATGATTCATCATCATAAAAAGACAAATCATCCACCTATCAACTATTCACTTAATCTTCAATAACTTCGATGGTTAAAATTTTATCTCCCTGGCGAATAGCGTCAACTACCTCAACATTTTCAATCACTTTACCAAAAACGGTATGGTTACGGTCAAGGTGTGCAGTGTTGTCACGGCTATGGCAGATAAAAAACTGTGAACCACCAGTGTTACGACCAGCATGAGCCATTGAAAGCACGCCACGGTCATGGTATTGATTGTTGCCGGTAAGCTCGCAATCAATTTTGTAGCCTGGGCCACCTGCACCGGTACCGGTTGGGTCGCCGCCCTGAATCACAAAATTAGGGATAACACGGTGAAAGGTCACGTTATCATAAAAGTTTGATTTTGCTAATTTTTTAAAGTTAGCAACGGTATTAGGGGCATCCTGATCGTAAAATTCTACGGTCATATCGCCTTTTTCGGTTTTGATTATTGCTTTGCTCATTTTTTGTTTTTTTAGAAAACAGTTGGCAAAGGTAATAAAATTGAGGATTAAAGAAAAGGTAAAAGGCGAAAGGTAAAAGGCGAAAGGTTTGCAATACTTATTAATTACCAGGGCGTAAATGTCATAGTAAGCGTTTTCTCTTTAGGCGAATAGCTGATCTCACCTTTTCTCTTTGAATCAAACATTTTGATCTCCGAAACTGGCTTTTTATAATCCTTCCCCAATTCGGCCAATTGAGCAAAAAACCAGTCGAGCCCTTCCTGATCGCCTAAGGTATTGGCAAACCAGGCCAGCTTTTGCAGTTCTATGAGGTTTACTTTTTCATCAGCTTTGAAAACGTAAGTCCACTTTACTATCATCAGTTCATCAGGCTTGCCAATCAGCTGGGCCCGGCTTCCATTAGCATCTGTAGCAACAAAATTCGGAAGCAGGCTGATATCTGTGTCTTGCTTAAAAACAAGGCTACTATCGGCCTCAGTAAGCTTTTTAATTAACACGTTACGATTAAGGCGCATTCCGGCGTTGCCAATCTGCGCATGCGCAGGCAAACAAGATATTAATATAATTGCAACAAGGATGATATTTTTAATAACAGATAAACTCATTTAAGGCCAGGATTTAACAGCGGTATAAAACTAAAACAACATGCCCAAAGCCCGAAGTCCCTGTGTGTTAAAAATGGTTAAAATACATTAGCTGTTTATTCGTTACATTTGATAACCCGGCAGTAACAAATCATTAAGGATCGTGGATAATTCATCAGACAATAACTTTTCACCTCTTACATTTCGTTTTTTACTTATAAAGCTAAAGTTCCTTTTGCCTTTTGCCTTTATCCTTTTACCCTTTTTTTCACGAGCTGCCTCAATCTTAATCCCTATGGATGATGAGCAAAAGGACCACTTAAAATCATATGGTATTGCCTTTTGGGTGCTCAAAAACGGTGAAGAAGTTGATTGGCTGCTCAATTACCGTGGCGGCAGCTTCATGATGAAGTACGGCCAAAAAGTTGAAGAAGAGTGTAAGATTCGCGGGGTAAGCTACGAAGTTATTGCCGATGCCAAAGCCAACGAAATTATTACCGAGGTAAGCGATCCATCGGTAAACATGGACCTGGTTAAACTGGAGAAAGCACCACGGATGGCAGTGTACTCGCCTAAAAACAAATTACCCTGGGATGATGCCGTTACCCTCGTTTTGAAATACGCCGAAATTCCGTACGACCTGGTTTACGATGAAGAAGTGATCCACGGCGAGCTGCCCAAGTACGATTGGCTGCACCTGCACCATGAGGATTTTACCGGGCAATACAGCAAGTTTTACGGTGCTTTCCGTTATGCGCAATGGTATACCGATGATATCAAGATCCAGGAGGCTATGGCGCATAAACTGGGCTTTAGCAAAGTATCAAAAATGAAACTGGCAGTAGCGCAAAACATCCGCGACTTTTGTGCCGGCGGCGGCTTCCTGTTTGCTATGTGCTCCGGTACCGATACCTTTGATATTGCCCTTTCCGCGGCCAATACCGATATCTGCGAACGCATGTTTGATGGCGACGCTGCCGACCAGGATGCACAAGCTAAACTCGATTTCAGCCAGACTTTCGCCTTCCAGAATTTCACGCTGGATATGAACCCCATTTCACACTCATTCAGCAATATTGATGTTACTACTACCCGCCAGGTAGACCGGACAAGGGATTTCTTTACGCTGTTTGATTTTTCGGCCAAATGGGATGTCGTACCAAGTATGCTTACGCAAGATCATGATAAGGTAATTAAAGGCTTTATGGGCCTAACCACAGCTTATAATAAAAGCATGCTTAAACCCGGCGTTACCATCATGGGCGAGATGAAAACCGCCAATGAGGCACGCTACATTCACGGTGAATATGGCAAAGGCCAATGGACCTTCTACGGCGGCCACGATCCTGAGGATTACCAGCATGCCGTAAATGATCCGCCAACAGATTTGAAGCTCCACCCAAACTCGCCGGGCTACAGGCTGATCTTAAACAACGTGCTTTTCCCGGCTGCTAAAAAGAAAAAACAGAAAACGTGATGTTGTTAGCTTAAAGCAAAAGGCTGAAAGCCATGAAACGCGCGTTGCAAACGAGCACAAGTTCAAAACAAACCATGTCATTGCGAGCGCAGCGTGGCAACCGCACGGAAGCAAAGCCGCCCTGTATAGCATGCGATTGCCACGTCGCGCCGAAGCTCATACCCGTTTTGCTCCTGGCAATGACATGATTTTATTATACATTAAACAAAAAATCCCGGCCAAACTATACTCGCGCTCGTTTGCAACGAGTGCGTAGTCTGGGTTTGCGTTTATAACGCAACAGGCGATACAATCGCCAAACCATATTAAGCACTCGTTACAAACGAGCGCAAGTCCACATGATTTTATTATACGTTAAACAAAAAATCCCGGCCAAATCATGACCGGGATTTTCAAATATTATAAAGCTTTTGCTTTCGGCTTTCAGCCTTAAGCTTTAAGCTAACTTAGCCAATTCTTCAGCCATAGCAGCGCCAATTTCGGCAGGAGATTCAACCACGCGGATACCGCACTCGGCCATGATCTTCATTTTAGCAGCAGCAGTATCATCGGCACCGCCAACAATAGCACCTGCGTGTCCCATACGGCGGCCCGGAGGCGCTGTTTGACCTGCAATGAAACCTACAACCGGTTTAGTACCGTTTGCTTTGATCCAACGGGCAGCATCAGCTTCCATGTTTCCGCCAATTTCGCCAATCATGATGATACCATGAGTATCCGGATCGTTCATTAATAATTCAACAGCTTCTTTGGTTGGTGTACCGATGATCGGGTCGCCACCGATACCGATAGCTGTAGTGATACCCAAACCGGCTTTAACTACCTGGTCAACCGCTTCGTAAGTTAAAGTACCTGATTTTGAAACCACACCAACATTACCTTTTTTAAAGATAAAGCCAGGCATGATACCAATTTTGCTCTCATCAGCAGTGATGATACCAGGGCAGTTAGGACCAATCAGGCGGGCATCCTTATCTGATAAATATTCTTTAACCGCAATCATATCCTTTGTAGGGATACCTTCGGTAATACAAACAATAACCTTAATACCGGCTTCGGCAGCTTCCATAATGGCATCAGCGCCAAAAGCTGGAGGTACAAAAATGATGGATACATCAGCACCGGTTGCAACTACGGCATCTTTAACCGTGTTAAAAACCGGCCTGTCTAAATGGCTTTGGCCACCTTTACCTGGTGTAACACCACCAACTAACTGAGTGCCATAAGCAATCATTTGCTCGGCATGGTATGAACCCTCTTTACCGGTGAAACCTTGTACAATAACTTTTGAATCTTTATTTACGAGTACACTCATTGGTTTTTTCGTTTTAGTACGGCAAAGCTAAAGTTTTTGCCCGAATGTCAAACCCTATTGTAATCTAAATTTATATGTTAACATAAAAGTGACTTTTAAAGAGTTGGGATTAAGAGACAGGCATGTTTTGGAGGCCTGAAATTTATGATAATGGCACAATGGATATTATGTTGTAGAAGAATAAAACTGCCTGCTGAAAACTGCCTGATGCCAACTAAAATTAGGGCATTACCTGCGGCCCGGGCTGTACGCTCATACGCCTACAGGCCTTATCCACATGGCCGGTATCCCAATGTCATTAAGTTAAGGAACACCACAGTTCAGAACCGGATAAAATCCGGTTCTTTATGGTTACGAATCAAAAAACTGTGGTATGTCAGCAAACTTAAAAATCATTTCAGATTTACGGAATTTTATTGCCCTTTCATCTCAAAATAGCGAGTTAAGACAGCTATTCACCAACTCTTGTAATGCTTTTAGCAGAAGGCGTAAGCTTCATTTTGAACTGGTAGTATGCATGCTGCTTAATTTTTTTAAGAGAAGTTATGATATAGAGCTATCAGCATTCTTCGATCATATGGGTTTTCAGGAACTGAAAGCCACCAAGTCTGCTTTTAGTCAACAGCGCTCAAAGAT
>NZ_FOCL01000006.1 GCF_900110105.1 Mucilaginibacter gossypiicola
GACTACTACGTTGATAGGTTACAGGTATAAAGGTGGTGACATCATAGCCGAGTAATACTAATTGCCCGAAGCTTTCTTCAGATAGAAATAAGGTGAGTGGTTGATGGAGTTGAATAGGAGAATGGTTGCAAAGCCGTACAAATAAACAATAAGAACGATCACTCACCTGAAACAAACAAAAACAACAAATGCTGTTGTTTTCTCTTAAATTCAATCACTTCTTTCAATAATATGTCATGTTAATGGTAGGTGAATAATAGTGAATGGTGAATAGTTGATTAAGTGGGTAGTTGAAAAGCTGCGAACAAAAGTCAACCATACAAGAACCACTCACCACTCACTAAATCAACCACTAACTTAAAAACATTCAGGTGCCTATATCGGCGGTGTCTACCTCTTCCCATTCCGAACAGAGAAGTCAAGCCCGCCAGAGCCGATGGTACTGCGGTAAAACGTGGGAGAGTAGGTCGGTGCCACCCTTTATCACCTTCAATGGTGCAACAATGCAAAAGCCTTAGCTAATACCTAAGGCTTTTTGCGTTGATAACACTTTTGCTCCTTCCTGCATATCAACCGGAAACCATTCTCCGCTCTCCATTCACTAAAAACATTACTATCCCCTTCTTGTCATCCTTCGTGCCTAACCATGACATGATTAAAATGGGTCATGCTGAGCCTGTCGAAGCATGGCGGGCAGGCCTCTGCGCGCGACCCTTCGACAGGCTCAGGGTGACAGCCCTTCCACACCAAATGTCATCTCACCTTTATAGATCCCGATTTTCTCTCACTCAGGGTGACAGGCCCTCTTTGCTTGATGTAAAAAAATACAAGTTAACACACATACTTTTCATTGTGGTAATAATAACTTACAATCATTTTTTTATGTTTGCGCTTCCAAAAATAGCCCGATGGAATTTGAAAAATTAGCAGCCCAAATTAAAGCAGAAATAGCCAAACTGGATACCACGCCCGAGCTTGATAAAATCAACAAGGCTTTTGACGAAAAGATCCGCAAGGTGGAGGAAGCCCGCCGCGAAAAGCTGGCTACCGTACCCGATAATGCCGTTGAACGGAAAAAACTTATCGCCGCCCTTGAGGCCCTGGGCGAAAAGTATGTTGAACCGGCTAAGAAGAAAAACAGGGAATAGTTTTAGCTCAGTAAAAGAATTTGAAGAAGGTTGGCCGGGTTTGGGCTGACCTTTTTTGTTTATGTGCGAGAGGGGCCGTTTGCTGTACTGTTCAATTTTTGAAAGTGTAAACACTTAGCGTTTTATAGAAAAATTGAACGGTTGATAATCAGTTGCTTACAAAATGTAAAATCTGTTCAAAAAGCTTATTTGAACAGATAGTATCTGATAATCAATTGTTTGTAAAGTTCGATTTAAAAACATTGAACACCTGGTTTTCAAAAACTGAACACTGACAAAACGGTGTCACCAACGGCGGGCCTTTTGGTTGGTAAATTTGAGTGCCTTTCATGATTGCCGGCAGGTTTGCGGCAAATAACGATGAATTATCCTGCTTTAGCTGCGGGACGGGCAACAATTTTTATGGACCATACTTCGGAGAAACCTTTGGTTGTTCAAATGATTCAAAAGGATGTGAGGGATATGGCGGCTGCGGCTGCACGTAAGGGGCAGATTGTGATTTCGGACCCGGATGCGGTGATTGAGCTGTTTGATATTTACCCGGCCAATGAGTGGATGGCTATGGAAACCGAACACGAAACGCCGCAAATGCTGTTTGGCAACTTTTGGCTGGAGGGCGAACTGTGCATCCTGTTTGCTGATACCAATATGGGCAAAAGCCTGCTGGCTGTGCAGCTTGCCGACAGCATTACCCGTGGCGAACCCATTGCCCCTTTTACGCTTGGGGCCGAAGCCTCGCCGGTGTTGTATATTGATTTTGAACTTACCGGCAAGCAGTTTGAACAACGCTATACCGACGGCCAAAACCGGTATCATTTTGCCTCCGAATTTTACCGCGGCGAATACAACCAGTTTAACCGTGCAAGTTCGCACTATCAAAAGCTCGACAAGTATGTGATTGAGGCTTTAACGCGGGGCATTAAGCGTACCGATGCCCGGGTGCTCATCATTGATAATATTACCTGCCTGCGCAACGGAACCGAGAGCGCCGGCGCTGCACTGTTGCTGATGAAGGAACTGAAAAAGCTTAAAACCCGCCATGGGTTAAGTATCCTGGTGCTGGCCCATACCCCTAAGCGTAACCCGCGGCTGCCGCTTAGCCGCAATGATTTGCAGGGCAGTAAAATGCTCATCAATTTCTGCGACAGCGCCTTTGCCATGGGCGAAAGCCACTCCATGCCCGGCCAGCGGTATTTAAAGCAAATAAAGCAGCGTAGCACGGCTGAAACTTATGGTGCCGATAACGTATGCCTTGCACAACTGGAGCGGCATAATGGCTTTTTAAAGTTTGTTTTTACGGGTAACGATTGCGAGAAAAACCATCTGCGAGATACCTCCAGGCAGGAGCGCGAACGCATGAACCGCGAGGCGAAAAGGTTAAGCGATGAAGGACTAAGCCAGCGGCAGGTGGCCGAGCGGCTTGGGATGAGTGCGGGGAATGTGAACAGGATGCTGAAGAGCCACCTGTAAATCTCCCTCCGGTATGTATTAAGCTGGCGCACGCGTGTCGCGTGTGCTTAATATGCTAAGTATGCCACGGAGTTTAACCGTTTTCTTTTATTGTTGAATTATTACAGGGGAATAAGAGATTGCAAGTTTTTGGGATGTAGATAGATTAATTATAAATTAAATATACTAAAAATATTAGTTTTTTTTCGACATTTCTGTTTGCTAATGTTGATAATAAAACTAAATTTGTCAAAAAAGGGTCAAATCATAAAATGTAAAAGATGCCTATGGCAAGTTTTGGAGATTTTATCAAGCAAGAGAGAGAAAACCATTCTTGGACGCAAACTGATTTTGGTGCTAAAATCGGAATAAATTCAAGTGCTATAAGCCGAATTGAACATGGCACTAAACAATTGAGTGCAAATAAACTACCAAGAATCGCTGAATTATTCGGGCTTGATATTAGTAAAGTTAAAGAGCTTTATTACAGCGATAAATTTGCCAGGGAAGTTTACAAAAATGATTGTCCGGAAACTGTATTCTCGGTTGCAGAGGAAACCGTAAAATATTTAAAAACTAAGCGCTCTTCAACTAAACAAGTTGCTGTTGTGTAATTACGCCATGCCTGATAAAAGCTTTTTACAAAATCTCGGTTTCAATGCCAAAGAAAATACATCCGGCATCTATCATAAAAAATATGATAGATGCGATGGCTATTGTATTGAAGTCGACTTTGAGAACGAAAAATTTAACTATGGTGAACTGATATTATCAGATAGTAAAACAACCTTAAATTTTTCGCAAACTGAAAACTGGGTAGTATTAGAATGTGTTGACCGTCTTTTAGAAAAAGGCTATAAACCTGCTAATATAAAACTTGAAAAAATATATCCTGCAGGGCACGGTCATTCCGGTAGGTTAGATATTTGCGTTACACGAGATAACAGTTCAGAATATTTACTAATTGAATGTAAAACATTTGGTAAAGAGTTTGATAATGCTGTTAAAAAATTAAATAAAGACGGTGGTCAATTATTTACCTATTTCAAATTCAGTAATAAAGCCGATATTTTGATGCTTTACGCTTCTGAATTAAAAGGAGGCAGTATCCGCTATAAGAATGAGATCGTTAAGATTGAAGATGATTATAGAACAGGTGACGTAAAAGACTTTTTTGAGAAATGGAATAAGTTAACTAAAGACAACGGAGTTTTTGAAAGTTGGGCAAATGTTTATAATTTCGAAAGTAAAGCGTTAACTATAAATGACCTGGATGAGATAAAACAAGAAGATAGTAGTTTTATATTCAATCGTTTTCTCGAAATATTACGTCATAATGTAGTTTCTGATAAAGGCAATGCTTTTAACAGAATATTCACTCTATTTCTTTGCAAAATTTATGACGAAAAGATCAACGAAGGCACTGATAACGAATTGGGTTTTCAATGGTTAGAAGGGGTGGACGATCATAGGAGTTTTCAAATTCGGTTGACCGACCTTTATAAAAATGGAATGCATGAATTTCTTGAAAAGGTAGTAACCGACTTTTCAGAAACTGAGTTCAATAACAAGTTTAAACACCTTGATGACGGACTACGCAATTCAATACTTGGCGAGTTCCAAAAAATTCGATTAGAAAAGAATAACGAGTTTGCTATAAAGGATGTGTATGATGAACAGTCGTTTAATGAAAATGCAATTGTTGTCAAAGAGATTGTTCAGTTGTTGGAGAAATACAAACTTAGATACACCAAAAAGCAGCAATATCTTTCTGATTTCTTTGAGTTATTATTAACTACCGGGCTAAAACAAGAAAGCGGACAATTTTTCACACCTGTTCCAGTAGCTCAGTTTGTTATCAAAAGTTTGCCAATTGACACAATATTGGAAGAAAAACTATCATCTGCTAAAATTGATAATGACACGTTATTACCCTATGTAATAGACAACGCAGCAGGGAGTGGGCACTTTCTTACGGAAACGATGCATGAAATGCAACGTTTGATTAAACTGAAAGTTGATAAAAAATACAACCCCAGTGTTGCGAAGAAGATCAGAAACTGGCAGGATGATCATTTTGCCTGGGCAATGCAGTATGTATATGGTATTGAAAAAGATTATCGCTTGGTAAAGGTTGGTAAGGTAGGGTGTTACTTACACGGTGATGGCTTGGCTAACGTAATACATTCAGATGGATTAGCTCGTTTTGGACATCATGATTATAAGGGGAAACTATTATCTACAGACAAGGACTTTCCCCAAGAAAACAAGCAGTTTGATATTTTGGTTTCAAATCCTCCGTATTCTGTTTCTGCATTTAAAAATGCTGCTCGCTCTTTTTATAAAGAGAATGACTTTGAACTATATAATAGATTAACTGACAATAGCTCGGAAATAGAATGTCTTTTTATAGAACGAACAAAACAACTACTAAAGGATGGAGGTGTTGCCGGGGTAATTTTGCCAAGTTCGATATTGAGTAATTCTGGTATATATTCTAAATCGCGCGAATTGATTTTAGAATATTTTGATATTGTAGGGATTACGGAGTTAGGATCCAACACTTTCATGGCAACTGGAACTAACACAGTTATCTTATTTTTACGACGGAGAAACAACTATGTAAGTATTAATTTAAAGAAAGCAGTAGAAAAGTTCTTTACTACATTTTCTGACGTTACTACTAACGGAATAGAAAAGCCGGTGGCTAAGTATGTTAATTATGTTTGGGAAAATGTTTCTTACGATGACTATGTAACTCTACTACAAAAAAATCCTAACAAGGCAATTACGGAGCACGAAATTTATATTGAATATAAAAAGAAGTTAAAGGTCAAAAATGAAAAGGAATTTTGGAGCTTACTTTTAGATAAAGAAGCTGATAAATTATTTTATTTCATTTTAGCTTACCCGCAAAAGGTTGTTTTGGTTAGAAGCGGAGAAAAGGATGCGGAAAAAAGATTTTTAGGATATGAGTTTTCCAATCGTAGGGGTAGTGAGGGAATACACCCAATGCAACGTGGGAAAAGTATAGAAGAATGCACACAATTATTTGATTCCGAGATTTTTGACAACCCACAAAAAGCAAGCACTTACATTTACAAAGCATTTCAGGACGACTTCGACTTCCCTATAGATGAAACGATGCAAGGTAATGTTAGCCGACATAATTTAGTAAATATGCTTACGTTTGACAAAGTTGACTTTGAAAAGAACATCTCACTTTCGGTAAAAAAAAAAGCAAATCCAATAATCAGCACTAACTCTCGATACCCTGTTAAAACACTTCAAGATGTTGCTGAATTTAAAAGAGGGCCTTTTGGTGGTTCGTTAAAAAAAGAAATTTTTGTAGACAGTGGATATAAAATTTATGAGCAACAACATGCCATTAAAAACGACTTTACGCTTGGTAGATATTTTATAGATGAAGAAAAGTTTAATGAAATGAAATCATTTGAACTTTTGCCAAACGATATAATAATGAGTTGCTCTGGAACTATTGGGAAAGTGGCAGTTTTTCCGTCTGATGCGAAAAGGGGCATTATAAATCAAGCTTTATTAAGACTAAGACCTTTAGGCAATATTTCTACTCCTTTCTTAAAAATTTTGTTGGAAAATATAACCAATAATTTTATCGAAAACAGTCATGGTGCGGGGTTACAAAACGTGGCATCAGTTAGTATATTAAAAGATATTAAGATTCCTTTACCGCCTAAAGATGTCCAAGAAAAAATAGTAGCAGAGATTTTGCATTTAGAAGAGCTTAAAAAAGTAACGACTCAAGAAAACGAAAGATTGAATTTAGAAATTAAAAGCATTTATGCACATGCAAAATCTTTGTTCGAATCACGAGTATTATCTAATGAAATTAATATTATTGGCGGAGGAACACCTAACACAAATAACCCTAAATATTGGAACGGAAACATTCCATGGCTATCAATAGCTGATTTTAAGAATATTAGCCGATATGTTACTATTACTGAAAAAAACATAACTCATGAAGGATTGAAAAACAGTAGTGCTAAATATTTAGATGAATCTGATATAATTATTTCAGCAAGAGGAACGGTTGGTGCTGTAGCTCAATTAACAAAACCTATGACATTTAACCAATCGTGTTATGGGATAAAGGTCAAAGAGAATCTTCTTTCAGATTATTTATTTTTTGCTCTAAAATTTGAAATTGAGCAATTTAAAAATAATGCTTATGGAGCTATCTTTGATTCAATAACAACCAAAACTTTCGATTTAATAGAAATCCCACTTCCTCCATTGGCCGAGCAACAGAAAATAGTTGATGAAATTGAAATCATAGAAAGCAAGATTAATAAGCTGAGAGAAGAAATAGCTGTCATTCCACAAAAGGTGGAAGCGGTATTAAATAGTTATCTAAATTAATCGACTATATATGAGTGGAGAGCATATCCTCACAGGTAAGGCAGCTCAACGATACCTTGATTTAAACAATGCTTTATTAAAGTTCAGTGAACTATTTCAATATAATGAGGGAGATGATAGGGCGATTGTAATAATTGGCGGTTCCTATCTTGATATAGTTTTGGAACATGTGTTATTAGCTTTCTTCCCCGAAGATGATAGTGAGGTCGATAGGTTAATCCAATATGACCAACCTTTAGGAACATTTGGCAATAAAGTAAGAATGGCCTATTGTCTTGGCTTAATTGAAAAAGTTGTTAAAGATGATTTGAAGCTCGTAGGAAAGATAAGGAATCGTTTTGCTCACGATTTATATGTTACGTTTGAAGATAAAACTATTAAGTCATGGTGCAATGAACTTAAATGGCATAAAATTTCGATGATGGCAAATCCCCCGGAAGGAGCAACGACAAGAGATTTATACCAGGTTGGAGTAAATCAACTAATTACCTTCTTGAATGGTGCTGTTGCAATAGGCCGTGGAGACAAGAGAAAAATTAGAAATAATTTTTGAGCACATCTCTTTCTTTAGTAAGATCGTTAGCCTTATCTTCCTTGATTGGCTTTACTAATTAGAGTAATCCCCAACTGGGGCGATGTAGCGCAGATTAATGTGCGGTGTACTCGTTACTTTTTAAGGTAGCAAATAATGAACTGGTTTTTATTGAATCCTCAATAGGGCTGTTCGCCGGATTTTAATTAGGGAGGTATATATCTTTTAACCTATAATTTATCCAGCCCTGAGCCCCAGCCGCGTTAGGGATTGCAGCGGAAAACCCACAGCCCGCCCCGGTCTTCGCGCGGAGGCCGGGGCGAGGATTTGCAGCGTAAAGCCCGGGCCGCAGGCAACGCCATTGTTTTGATTTCGGAATTGGGATTCTTGTAATGTTGATTTGATGGGGTAACAAGCAGTGGTGCAAATTTGCTCTGTATAGCATGCGGTTGCCACGCTATCGCTCGCAATGACATATTCATAAAATTTAGTCATGTTGAACTTGTTTCAACACCCCACATGCTAAGCCGGGTGCTGAGCAAATCGTTTACCTGTCCTGTGAGGTCCCGAAACAAGTTCGGGATGACGTTGGGGAAACAAGCGGTAATTAAGCAATTGCCACTGCCACTGCAACTGCCACTGCTACTAAAAAACAACTGCCAACCAAAAAACTACTGCAAAGTCACCACCTTATACAAGATCCAGCCGTCGGTTTCATAGGCCCGTTTGTAGTTTACACCGCTGTTGAGGCGGCGGATTTCGGGGATGTACTTGTCGTTGAGCTGGGTGTAGCCGGTGAAGGGGTTTTTGGGGGTGGCTATCAGGATATAGTCGTCGTATTTGTAGGGGGTTTCAATGGCTGATAGAAACGAACCGAGCTGGTAGGGCAGGGTTAGCTTTTTGATGTTGTTGGTAAAGGCCACTATAGGGTATGATACGGCATCGTCCATGAGGATGTGCGTACCATCGGGCAGACTGTTGATGTAGGCCGCTATTTCTTTGCTTTCGCTTTGATCGGCATTTGGCTCCAGGCGGTTAAGGGTGGTGATGAAGCGGCGTTCGTCGGTAATGAGCGAGTTGGTTAAAAAGATGTAGCCGGTGTACAGTTGCAGCACAATTACGCAGGCGAGGCCCACCTTAACAACCAGCTTATTTTTAATGGTATGTACCTTAAATATGATACACAGCAGCGCTACAAATAAAAATATAAGATAATATTGGTAGGTGAGGAACAGCTTATCGTACTTAATGTGCAAAAACTCCACAAAGGCAAACAGGGTGAGCACGGTTAACACGTGGTAAGTGCTTTCGCGCAACAGGTACAGGCCAAACAGTATCAGCGGACAAAAATAAATTACCCTTAATGATACCAGGATGCTGAGTTCGGGCAGCTGGTAGTTTACGGCGGTTACGGTGGTATCGTAATTAAGCTTATCAACCAGTACGTTCCAGGTGGCCAGCGGGCTTTCCATAAAGTAATTGTAATCGCTGGCATGGGTTTGGTTTAGCAGCTGATAGCAAATGAGCGATACTACGGGCAGGATAAACAGGATAATGTAAATGGCAAAGGTTTTACTAATGAGCTTACGCCTTAACGACGGACTGTTAAAGCTCATGAACAGCCTGAAGATGGATTCCTTTTCGCCCAGATTAAGACTGGCCAGCGTGATTGACAGCACCAGCGGAATAAAGAACAGCGTGAGCCAGATAAAACGGTAATCGCAAAAAATAAGCGTTACCAAGCACATACTGGCTACCGATACGTGAAACGTGGTGTTTGAGCGGTAAAACTTTAACAGGTTAAGGAAAAACAGGTATACACAAATAACCACCAGGTATATGGCTTTGCCCGAGCAGGCCATATAAATAATACCGGGGTGCAGCGCAAACAGTATGGCTACCATAAACAGGTAAAAATCATCCTTAACCCTAATGAGGAACGAGCGCGAAATAAGGTAGAAAAAGCCTGCCGTACCCAGTGCCGATGCTATTACCGGGGCCCAGTAACTGTTTATCCACGAAAATACGAGCGACGAGTAAAAAGGCAGCAGGGGGGCAGTTAAGCCCATCACCTTTAGGCGGTTGCCCAGTCCCTCAAACACGATCTTTGTTTTTTCGATATAAAACAGGCTCTCCTGGTTATAATAGCCCAGTTTATTGAGGTAGATGCCGATAAAAAGGTACCAGGCTGCCAGCACCAGGGTAAATATAAACAGGTATGTACTTTTGGCAATTTTCATTTAATAACGTTTGTGGGGTTATTAACCTTACTTAAACCGTGGTTGGTTTTTTCCCAGTAAAACGGATTGGTGATAAGCTGATACAGGCCCATATAGGCTGCCACCGAGTGCATAAGCCAGTAAATGGGGTTGGCTATGGCAAACAAAATGAGCTCAAAATAGCGGCGTTTAAACACGGCCATCATGTTGATATAGATCATGAGGATATTACCCACCATGAGGTTGAATATGGACATGAACAGCACCCAATCAGGAAACAGATTGCGGATGGTTGAAAAATCAAATATCAGGTAACAGATAAAGATGATGAGCAGCACCGGATAGATGAGGAAGGTAGCCGATGTAGCGCCGATGAAAAAGTTAAAACCCAGGAAACCGCGGAAGCCTATCTTTTTAATGAGTGCTACGGGGTTGCGCATGTGCACCAGGTAGGTTTGCATGTACCCCTTAATCCAGCGTGAGCGTTGGCGAATCCAGTTCCAGAAGTTGTTGTTGGCTTCTTCGTACGTGGTGGAGTTTATTATGGCTACCTTATAGCCTTTGGCATAGGCGCGCACGCCAAGGTCGGCATCTTCGGTTACGTTAAAGGGGTCCCAGGCGCCAAGCTCAATCAGCACGTCCATTTTAAAGTGGTTGCTGGTGCCGCCAAGGGGGATGGGGATATCCAGCGTATCCAAACCAGGCAGCATATAATCAAACCAGTACGAGTATTCGAGGGTAAACATCCGGGTAAGGAAGTTCTCGTTGCGGTTAAAGTAGTTTAAGGCGCTTTGGATGCAGATATAGTTTTCGGGCAGCTTGTTAAACAGGGCTACCACTTTTTTAAGCTGATCGGTATCGGGAATGTCCTCGGCATCATAAATGGTGAGGTACTGCCCCCTTGAAAAATGCAGACCGTAGTTACAGGCCTTGGGCTTGGTTTTAGGCATGTGGAAAGGCACCACAATAACTTCAAACACGGCAGGGAAATCAAGGTCTTTTACTGCGCCGAGGGTTTTGCTGTCGTCTTCCTCTATCAGGAGTTTGATATCGAGCTGCTCGCGCGGATAATCCAGACTTTGCAGGTTCCAGATGAGTTTTTTAATCAGCTTATCTTCCTTGTAAACGGGCAGCAGTATGGTATACACGGGCAGCTCATCATTTACAATGGCCCGCAGCTCGGTTTTGGTAACGGCCTGGTGCAGCTCAAAGCGCGAACCCACCAATGCCAAAAACAGCTTAAAGATAATAGCTACCAAAAAAAACGAGCTGATAACCAGGTTAATGCCGATGGATACCGTTTTAAAGTTAAGGAACAGGCCAATGGCGGTAAGGCCCCACAAAATAAATATAAAAGCAAGCTGCGGCGCGGTAAAGGTTGTTGAAGCCGAGCTTTTAGGGTCGCGCTTAAGGAGCTCAAAAACTGATGACTTAACATACTTTTGCCCGGTAAGCTTATGGCTTAGCCAGGTAATCTCCAAATCGGATGCTACAATAACTTCGGGTTCCAGATCATAGGTAAACCTTACAAAATCGAGGAAAAGGTTATTGCTTGGGTCGGCCAAAACAGTAACCACCTTATTGTTTTCGATGCGGAGGGGCAGGCCCAGCTGGTCGTTGGCAAATTTCAGGTCAACCTGGTCAAGGATCTTTTGGTCGAAGGTTTCATTGCGGATTTCGGCAAACTGGTAACCGGCGTTGCCTAAAGAGCGTTCGTAGTTTTTGCGGGAAACATAGCCGAAGTTAAGGGCTATTTTAAGGTATGACATACCCGATCTTTCCGAAAAAGCATGGATCTTTTCCTGGTCGGCCGGCGAAATAAAGCCGTCGGCAACCAAAATATCAGGAATTGAAATACTCAATGTATCCATATTAGGTGTTTTATAAACCTCACCCCCCGCCCTCTCCAAAGGAGAGGGGGCTTTTTTTAAGTTCTTTCCAGAGAGGACTCCGGTTTGTTGCTGTATTTATGATGATGCCTTAGCCTCATTTTTCTTAAAACCCTCTCCTTTGGAGAGGGCAGGGTGAGGCATCAATCGTTAAACAAATCCTGCGATTTCTGAACTTTTGAACGTACATACAGGAACGAAAGCAGGATCAGGATCAGGATGCCTAACAAAATGTACAGGTTATAGCTGTCCCAGAAACGGGTAAGGCCGCTCTTGGTATCAATGTATTCCAGGTTTTCGCTGGATTTGTTGATGTTAAACAGGTATTTGTTTGAGTTAACATCCGAGATACAAACATTGCTCGACAGGGTTGAAAGCTGCTCGGTAATGGATTTGGATACTGCCAAAAAAGCTTCGGAAACATGCTTGCCGGTGGCGGTAAGCACCAGGGTAGCATTGTTGCTTACCCCGTAAAAGATCTGGGCCAGGCCGTTTGATACCGTATCCGAAAGGGAATAAACCGGATTATTGTTATCGGTGTTGTATAGCCTGAAGTTCCTGTCGAACTGGATAGGGGCATCGCGAAACTCCTTAAGTATTTTATCATCTTTTGATAGCAGGGCTATGATATTGTTTTGCTTCAGATCAGTTGGCTTCAAATCTTTCGAGTAAACAAACTCGGGGAAGTTATTGGCATTGATGTTATTGTTAAGCTCGTAAATGATCTCGCCCATAGCACCGGCGGCATATTTGGCGTATTCCTCGCTTACTACAATTTTGGTTGTGCCCTTGTTAAATGCCTCGGGATACTGGTAAAAGCTCAGGTCGCTGGTAATGAACGGGTTTTTTGATTCGAGGTATGATTTGTCAACGTCAACTTCGGCAAAAAAGTTGGTGAAGCTGTTTTTACAGTTACCGTTGGTAGGGTAAAACCGAAATTCGGCCTCCAGCGTGTTATATTTGTGGTGCTGGTAACGGTTAATGGTGATGCTGGTGTTCAGCTTGCCCGATGCATCCAGCTTTTCGCTGCTGATAAGCAAACCGTTAAGGTAAATGTTGAAGAAACCGCGGTCGCCGGGGGCAAGGCCGCTGTAGTTGGCAACAAAACGGATTTCCACCTCTTTAGGGGTGAAGCTGAAATCGCTGTTTTTAAAACTGTAAGCACTTTTCAACGAGCCAATGCCCGACAGGAAATCGCTCACACCGCCAATTTGTTTTAACGATAGCTTCGAGCGGTTTTCGTCGATGGTTTTAAAGAAGGTGTTTTCGGCCTTGTTTATCAGCAGGTAATCGCCATAGGTTGAGTTAAGCACGTTCATGTTGCCCAGGGCAGTAATAGCCTTTTCGTAACCTGTATCATCGCCGCCGGTAACAAACAATACCTCTTTAGGCGATTGCTCCTGCGTTACGGTTTTAACAGGTACCAGCTGGCCTTTTACATCAACCATATGCACAATGGTATCTGTTAACAGGCTTACCGATTTGTGCAGGTAAAATAAACCCTGATTAGCCTGCGGGGTAACTTTTACCAGTTCGCGCGCATCGGCAGGTAATTTATCAATAGCACCTACCCTGATGTAGTTACGAACGCTATCGGGTAATTTGCTTTCTTCGTAAACTGCAATGTCACGTGTTTGGGTCTTTTTTAACCTCGAATAAGCCCAGGCTACTGCCTTAAGGTCATGCAGGCTTGGGTTTGATGGATAAACGATAGCTTTTTTTGAATCGAAGCAGTTGCTGATATTTACGTTATCAAAAAAGTTTTTATTGCTTTTAACCAATGATAGGTATGAGTAGTTTTTGATCTTTAACCACATAGCCGGGTTATCAAGGTCCTTACACTGATCATCGGTAATGGTAAGCAGGGTTTTGATCTGTACCTTCAGGAATTTATCGGGGCTTAAATCGGCGCGGCTTAGGTTAAGGGTGATCTTCTGGATAGAATCGGGACCTAAACGACTGCTGTATGCCGGTTTGTTATTAATAACCAGGTTTATGTATGAATGCGATTTTATCAATGCCTGCGATGGTTCAAAATATAAAACCAGTTTACTGCCATTCATTTCAACCAAAGGTGTAATCTTGAAGTAAAATGAAGTAGCACCACTCATGCCGTATATCATGTCATCGTCATGGCCATAAGCTTTAAAGGATACAATGCTGTTGCCCTGAGCCTGTGAAGCCGTGCTGAATAATAAAATAAAGGCTAATAAGGTAAAAAACTTATTCATTGATTATAAATATTAATTTATTACGTAAAATTCTACTCTGAAATAATTGCCGTTGTCGTCGCTGCGGTAGCTGAGCTCGCCGCCCATTTCCTGGGTCATGAGCTTGGCAATGGATAAGCCCAAACCTAAGCGGCTTTCGGTAACGCCCGATGTATCGTTAAGGGTTTTAAGCTTGTTAAACATCATTTCCAGTTCCTGCTGGCCTATGGCAATACCTTCATCAATGATCTCAAAAACAAACCGCTGGCGCTGCAGGCTGGTAACAACCTTTATGCTGTTATTGGTTTGCGAAAACTTAATGGCGTTTGATAACAGGTTCTGGAAAACCTGGCCTGCAAATACCTTATCCAGCCTTACATTAAGGGGCAGCTTCAGGATATTATCAATAAGGTGGATGTTTTTCATGAGGGCTGTTTCATACAGGCCTTTAAAAACATGCATCACTTCAACGTTAATGTCGAAGATTTCCATGTTGAATTTCATATCCGGCGATTCGATCTCCTTAACATCCATCAGCTTATTAAGCATGTACTGCATCTTATCCGCCGACTCGGAAATATATCCAACAAACTCTTTCTGATCATTGCTGAGCCTGAAGTCCTCTTCCTTGATCATATTATTGCTCATTACAATAGAGCCAATAAGGTTTTTAAGATCGTGCCCGGCAATGTTGATGAAGCTGTTCTTCTGGCTGTCGAGCTTGCGGAGCTGCTCATATTGCAGATCGATAAGGTTGTTTTTTTCGGCGATATCCTTGTTTTGCTGTTTAAGCTGTTCGTTTGATTTTTCGATCATGATCTGCGAGCGTACTTCACGCTGGATCACTTTATACCTTGCACTGGGGATCAGGCAGGAGATACCGGCAATGATAAAAAAGATTTGCCCGCCGTTACTCAAAACCAGGTCGAGATTGTATTCGCTTAGCAGGTTAAAGAAAATAGCAAGCAGCAGCAGCGCCATTAACGTTTGGATAATGGAGTTCAACGGTTCCCAAAAGGCCTGCAGGTTAAAAAACAGCAGGGTAGTGGCAAACAGCATAAAGTAAATGGTCATAAACTGAACGTTCACCAGGTTACACAATACTGCCGCTGTTGTTGAAAGCATGAAAAAGCTGATGTGCAGCAATATGCGGTAACTGAATTGTTTATGCTGAAAATAGCTGAACAGCCCGTATATAATAAGGATAGTTATAATGCGAATGATAAAAAACTGCAGCCAGAAGTTGTTTGCGTAGATGAAATCAACAATACTAAAAAGAGGGTACAGGAATATAATTGTCCAGATTATATTATTGGTTTGATACCACGCCTTTTTTGAGGTCTCTCTAATTAATTCTTCTTTAGTAATTTGAACAAACATTATTTGTTATCTTGAATTGTAATTAAAAATTAAGGCCGCTGTTTAAATTAATTCAGTTAAATATTGGTTGATAAAAATATTCGTTATACGATAATTCAAACAGGTTTGTTGTTGTTGCTGCTAACAGTAATCGCTTCTGTTGCAAAAAGCCGTCCAATTCATCAACAAGCCCGGGCTGTTGTTTTTAAACGGGCCCGAAGTTTAAACAACGGCATCAGTATTTCATGGCTGGAGCAAACCTGGAACGAAACTTCGCTGGCCCAAAATGCCATTAAAAAAACCGATTTCCTGCTGCTCAAAAAATTGGGCTTCAAAAGTATCAGGCTGCCGGTGGCTTTTACTTCCTTTGGCCCGGCTACAACTGCACAGCTATTTACCTCTATAGATAAAGTTGTTGAGCAATGCGATACTTACGGATTTAGGTTGGTTATAGATTATCATTACGGCCGCCTAAATGATAATAATTACCTTACAGAAACACCCCCTATAATTGATTTGTGGCTAAAAATAACCAAAAGGTATAAAAACGCAAGTTATGACAACCTGTTTTTTGAAATCTATAATGAGCCACCCCATATCAACCCCAAAGTGTGGAAGGATGCTGCATACAATATTGTAACTGCTATCCGTAAAATTGATAAACAACGCACGCTTATTGTAGGGGCATCAAACTATAACAGCATCTACGAGTTAAGCCGGTTTGAAAGGCTTGCCGACGATAATATTATTTACACCTTTCACTTCTACGAGCCTTTCATTTTTACCCACCAGGGTGCAAGCTGGGTAGGCGACCAGGTTGCCACTACCGGGGTATCATTTCCATACAATGCGGAAAATTTTCCTGCACTTAATCCACAGGCAAAAAATACCCCCGGCGAAAGCAACTACCGTATGTACCCGCGCGATGGTAATGAACAGTCAGTAAATGATAAATTACAAATTGTTAAAAACTGGGCCCTGAAGTACGATGTACCAGTTATTTGCGGCGAGTATGGTGTTTACAACAAGTATGCCGATGTAGATAGCCGGTGCCGGTATATAAAAGCCGTACGCAGAGCTTTGAAGAAGCTTGATATTCCTGGCATGCTTTGGGATTATAACAGTAGTTTTTCGCTGTTTACCGGCAAACCGGCTATAGCGAATTTGCCCTTGTGTATGAAAGACGCAATTAGCACTATACAGTGAAATATAAAAACATAAATGTTACAATTTTAGTTACCTTTGCTGATTAATATACCTGTTTTATGGAATTTTTTGTAGAAAAGCGCAGAGAAGTAATGGTGCACATTGAAAAGTTCATGTTAGAAAAAATACATGAATATTTAAAGCCCATTGATACCATCTGGCAGCCATCTGATTTTTTGCCCGATTCTTCCAGAGAGTCGTTTTTCAGCGAGATAAAAGAACTACAGGAAAGTGCCTCAGGTTTATCCTATGATTTGATAGCCGTTTTAATTGGCGATACTATTACCGAAGAGGCTTTGCCAACTTATGAATCATGGTTAACCATGGTGCAGGGTGTATCAGATGACGAAGAAGGCGGCTGGATGCGTTGGACACGCCATTGGACAGGCGAAGAAAACCGTCACGGCGATTTGCTTAACAAATATCTGTACCTATCAGGGCGCGTTAACATGCGTATGATGGAAATCTCAACCCAGTACCTGATAGCCGATGGCTTCGATATTGGTACCGGTCATGATCCGTACCGTAACTTTATATATACTTCTTTCCAGGAGCTGGCAACCAATGTGTCGCACCGCCGTGTAGCTTCGCAGGCAAAAAAATATGGCGATCCGCTGCTTTCAAAAATGTGCGGTGTTATTGCGTCAGACGAGGCGCGTCATGCTAAAGCTTACAAATACTTTATCGAAAAGATATTTGAGGTAGATCCAAGCGAAGCCATGATAGCTTTTGAAGATATGATGCGTAAAAAGATTGTAATGCCTGCCCATTTCCTGCGTGAGGTTGGTTTAAAGGTTGGTCAAACTTTTGGCCACTTTACCGATGCTGCACAGCGTTTAGGTATTTACACCGCTATCGACTATGTGGATATTTTGAAAGAACTAATAACCGACTGGCATATCGAAAGCGTAACAGGTTTGGACGAAGCCGGCGAAAAAGCCCGCGATTACGTTATGAACCTTCCGGCCCGCTTACTGCGTGTAGCCGAGCGCATGAAAAACCCAATGCTGGAGTACAAATTTACCTGGATAAACGGGTAGGTTTTTCAAATAGATTTTAAATAAGACTTATACCTGCGCGTCATTGCGAGGTACGAAGCAATCCCCGATTGGTGTAGAGAACATGCAAGTCTCTCAGTATAATTTGGAATGGTTTCGCGGTTTATTAATGACGTGGTTGTAAGTTGTTGATTAATAAAAGGTTTTTAATTAATTTGCTAACGTGGGCGTTGCCTGCGGCCCAGGCTTTCCGTTGCAAGTCCTCGCTATGCCCGCACTCAAACCCGGTGCTCGCTGTGGGCTTTCCACTGCAATCCCTAACGCGGCCCTCGCACACATCCTAAATATATTTGCAAGTCACACTATTTTTTCCGGACTGCCATGGTTGACAGTCGCAATGATGTCTTTGTTATACCTTGTTTACAAAGCCAAGCGCAATTCAATTTGCATTACTCTTCCCGCTCTATCTTATACCCCGGCTTTTTATATCCA
Source organism: Mucilaginibacter gossypiicola (assembly GCF_900110105.1). Lineage (GTDB taxonomy): Bacteria > Bacteroidota > Bacteroidia > Sphingobacteriales > Sphingobacteriaceae > Mucilaginibacter > Mucilaginibacter gossypiicola. Next base: position 17,904 of record NZ_FOCL01000006.1, read on the forward strand.
TCGGCAACGTAATTTTCGGGGATTTGGATATGGCTGCCATCGCGTATTGCAGTGAAATGCGGCGACATGATCTCCATGCCGGCTTCATTAAATTTATCCTGTATGTTTTGGTATAGCCTTGAATAAATGACAGCCATTTTGCCCGGCTGATCGGTATAAGCATTGATCTGGTAGCTTACATTAAAATCATTCAACGCGGTTTGCAGTACAAACGGCTTGGGATTGGCGAGGATCCCATCGGTAGCTTCGGCCGCACTGATAAGGAGGTTATGGATGGTTTCCCAGGGCGCATCATAACCAATGGTAACACTGGTGTTCAATATCAACCCTAAAGTTTTTGATGACGAGGTATAGTTAACTGTAGCGCCGCTTAAAATAGAAGCATTGGGTACAGTCACGTCTTCGTTTTTAATGGTGCGTACCCGGGTAACCAGCAGGTTTTTCTCAATTACATCACCCATAATTTCGCCCACTTTTATCCGGTCGCCAATTTTAAAAGGGCGCATATAGGTAAGCACAATACCCGATACCATATTGGATATTGCCGAAGATGATCCCAGCGAAAACAGTACACCAATAAAAACAGTCACGCCCTGAAAAACCTTAGACTGTGATCCCGGCAGGTAAGGAAATATCACTACAAACATAAAGGCATACATCAGTACACGGACGATGTTGTAAGTTGGGATAGCCCATTCGGGGTAAAAACCTTTTAGGGTGATAGCTCCATTAGCGATTTCGGTGGCTATGAATTTTACCAGTTTTACAATGTAGCGCGTAACCAGATAGATAACCGTTATAGTAAGCAGGTTTGGTATAAAATGAACAATGGCCAGCAATATGCTCTTAAGCGGATCGACCACAAAGCCGATAAGCTGGGTGGCAATAGATTGCGACGAGGGGAAAATATAAAACAATACCGGTAAGGCCAGGTAAACCAGCAACAGGATAATGAACAGGCGCGCAATATTTACCAGTCCGCTGATAAACGGGAGCAGTCGCGATGCATAGGCTATTGGAGCTCCCTTTTCTGCCAGTTTCTTAACACGGTTTTCCCATCCCTGTATAATTTTAAGTTTTATCCACCTAAAGCCTTTATTAACAATCCAGATCAGTACAATAAGCAATATAATAACCGCAACGGCTTCAAGAACGTTGGTGATCAGCTGTTTGGGGCTATTGCTTTCAAAAACGTTACCGAGCTTATTTTTTAATACAGACAGATAACTTGCCGCAAGTTGAGGCCGGTTAAGTTCGGAATAAGAGGCATCGGTATTATTAACGCCCATAATCATTTGGCCGTTATAGGTTATTATCGATATCGAGGTATCGTTTTTAAGGGTTAGCGAATCGGGATTAAAATCTATCCGGCTCATTAACGCTTCAATGCGTTTGGTAACAATCCCGGCGCGCTCTTTTGGGTCAAACAATCCTTGCGGTGCATAAAATTTAAACAAGGTATCCCGGTTAATAATTACCGGTTCGCCGTTTTTAGCGGGAAGTTTTTGTGCTTGTAAGGTAAATGCAGCAAACAGAAAAAGGATGAGCACGCTATAAATTTTAGGCATAGGGATGTTTTTCTGTTAAAGCTAAAAATTATTTGGCTCATTTCAACCCGTTTAATAAGGCTTTCAGCCCTCCTGCACCAGGTCGGTACCTAAATCTCCTGATATATCAGCGAACAGTTCGTTCATGATCGACTCAATAGCGAGTGAATTTACATCATCAACATAGTGCTCATTACGGGTTATCCACAATTCATGGCCATTAATCACAATGCTGAATAATACACTATCATAAGTTGAAGGCAACGAAATTTCAATAGTTTCGCCTTTGCGTTCAACTGCTACGTTTAAGTCGGTTTGCCGCCTTTTATGAAATATGGTGTTAAGCTTATCGTGCAGCAACAGGTATAGCTCGTTAACGTTGGTATCGGTATGGAGGGTGATGATTTTCATAATTTGGTATATTAGCGATGTATTAAATAGTACAAAACAGAGCTGGGGATTGTTTGGATTTATAGTGCGCCGGCCAGCGTTAGGGATTGCAGTGTAAAGCCCGGAGCGCGTGTTGGGATAGGGTTGGGAAAGCGAGGACTTGTAACGGAAAGCCCGACCCGTTAGCTAACGGGAACGCCCAAATTAACAGCAACGCTTCTGGAAAATATAATCAATAGCCAACAAATTACAATTACATCATTATAAACGTCACACTTCACCCGCAATAACACATTTAAGTAATAACACACCAAACATCACTACATATGAATTACAAATTATTAGGCCGTTCGGGCCTCAAAGTTTCTGAACTATGCCTGGGTGCAATGGGCTTCGGTACCGAAGGTGGCTGGGGAGCCGAAAAAGATGCCAGCTTTGCTATAATGGATGCCTTTGCCAATGCCGGCGGCAATTTCATTGATACCGCAAACGTGTATAAATTGGGCACCAGCGAGAAGATCATCGGCGAATATTTGGGTAATCACGATCGCGACTATTTTGTACTTGCTACCAAATACACTTTAAAAGATAATACCACCAACCCCAATGCATCAGGCAATAACCGCAAAAACATGATGCGAAGTGTTGAGGAAAGCCTCAAACGCCTCAAAACTGATTTTATTGATGTGCTTTACCTGCATATCTGGGATAATATTACCCCTATTGATGAGGTACTGCGCGGGTTGGACGACCTGATAAAACAAGGTAAAGTTACCTATGCTGCTATCAGCGATACACCTGCCTGGATAGTATCAAAAGGGAATACCCTTGCCGAGCTGATGGGCTGGAGCCAGTTCATTGCCTTACAGGTGGAGTACAGCCTGCTGGCACGCACTGCCGAGCGTGAGCTAATCCCGATGGCAAAACACTACGGTATGACGGTTACCCCATGGGCGCCGTTGGCTGGCGGTGCTTTAACCGGCAAATATCTGCGTGGCGAGCAGGGGCGTGTAAAAGCCGAAAGCAACCGCCGCAACAACAGGGCGCAAACTATTACCGAAGCCGTTGTTGAGATAGCGGCAGAATTGGGTGTATCCGAAAGTCATGTTGCCCTGCAATGGATGATGGACAGGGATTTTAGCTGCATACCTATTGTAGGTGCAACCAAAATTGACCAGCTAAATGATAACCTCAAAGCCATTGACACCAAATTAGCCCCTGAGCATTTTAAAAAGCTCAATGAAGTTAGTGCTATTGAGTTAGGTTTTCCCGGCGATTTTTTCAATGAAGATGCTGTGAAAATGAACAGCTTTGGCGGATTTTATGATAGGGTTGAAAAAAGGTAGTTATTGACTTGAATAGCATAAGTTTTGTCATCCTGAGCGATAGCGAAGGATCTTCTTCGATATGCAGAGCCGCAATACAGAGCGAAGAAGATGCTTCGTACCTACCCATGACATGACTAAAAAATGGGTGTCATGCTGAGCCAGTCGAAGCATAGCGGGTAGGGCCTCTGCGCGCGACCCTTCGACAGGCTCAGGGTGACAGCCCCTCCACACCAAATGTCATCTCACCTTTATAGATCCCGATTTTCTCTATGTCCCCTCAGGGTCTCTCGGAGAGGACCCTGAGGTTCACCACGTTCTAAACATATACAAGGGGTCAGAACAGCGAATCAGCATGGCGTAAGGATTTTCTTCGATATGCAGAGCCGCAATACAGAGCGAAGAAGATGCTTCGTTCCTACCCATGACATGACTAAAAAATGGGTGTCATGCTGAGCCAGTCGAAGCATAGCGGGTAGCGCCTCTGCGCGCGACCCTTCGACAGGCTACCCATGACATGTTAAAAAAGTGTGTTTCCCGTCAGCAGGAAAGCTTCGGGTGAAAACGGACAGAACAATGGTGGCCAGGAGCGAAGGACGGGGCATAGCAAGTTTTTGCAGCAGCGTTGGGAAAGCGCGCGCGAAGCGGGGCAAAATAATTGCAGCCCGTGGTTCTGACCGTTTTGCAGGGCAAAAGCCCGCGCGACGGGCAGCGGGAAGGGCAGCGCAAAGAAGCCTCCCTGCTGACTTGATTTTTTGGGTACTTTTGTATCAAGACAAAAGTACCTGGCCCCGCGCGGCCAAGAGCGCGACGATGCAAGTTTGATACCTCTAAACGCGTTACCTGCCAGTAGGGGATTGCTTCGTTCCTCGCAATGACGTGGTGGAGATGTCATTCCTCTTTCACAGATCTCGATTTTTTCCTACTCAGGGTGACAGCCTCTCCACACCAAATTTCATCTCACCTTTATAGATCCCGATTTTCTCTCATTCAGCATGGCAAGACTTTTCGTTTCTTTATAGCAATGACGCGTGTGTGAGATTTATTAGCTAATATTTCACCTAAAACTGCTTCAGGTAATTTTTGCTGATCAGTTCGCCATACAGGATACCACTGTGCTGGTCCATAGCAAACCAGGGCGAGCTGTATTGAAGCACCTGGATATTTTGTGCCGGCATAAAACTCTGCGCCAGCAAAAACTGTTTCTGATGAGCAGCATTTTCCACAACATCGAGCACGATGAAACAATGCCCCGGCGAGCCGCCACGGATAAATACATCCCCCGGTTTTACGTTGTTGGGGTCGGTTACTGTTTTTAATTCTTTTTGAAGAGATAGTGTGCCGGCATAGCTGAACACCAGGTTCATGTAGTTTAAAAACGTCTTGTACGAATAATCGGGTTTGGATTTTAATACCCAATGATCATTTTTGTAACGATAGCCTTTGGCATAATGCTCATAATCGCATTTAAAACCGCTGGTGAAGTTGAATGAAATTTCACTGTACTTTTTTTGCTGAAAAAGGTATTCGCCACGTAAACGCATTACGGCATCGGCGCATTGCTGCAGGTCCTGGTTACCTACACTCATATCAATAACCGCTGCGGTGTAAACATCGGTACGGGCAATATCGCCTTTATAGGTTTTAGTTGGCGTACCCGCCGGTTTCAACGGCAATGCCTGTAACCATGCCCCGAAACTACCGGGTGCGGTTGTTATACGATGATAACCTGTCGGCACTGCAAATCTTTTAACAACATTATCAGGTGGGATAATATTTGTATTCAAAAGCAACAGCAGGCAAGCGATCAGGATTTTCATAATGTCTTAGCTTTCTTTAACTGTTCGTAAGGATTGAAAGGTACAGGGATGTCATCCACCAATTTAAACTCCGAAAAATGCAGGTGTGTTGGCGAGCGTTTTTTATAAGCATTATAACCTGTTCTGCCAACCTCGGCTATTTTTTGACCTTGTTTAACCTGTTCGCCAGGAATTACAAAAATCTGGTTGTTATGGGCATAGTAGGTGAATACGTTACTTGCCGGGTGGTAGATCCAGATGAATTTGCCACCGCGCATATTGCTGTGAGGTTCCCATTGGTTGGTACATGCTACAACCCAACCGTCGTCAACACTAACAACATCAACTGGTTTACCGGTATGGTCATCCATACAATCCTGATTTTTGTCATTGATGAAAATATCATGTGCGGGATGTGCGCCATGTTTGTTGCCATCGAGGTATCGGTAACCCTTATCAAAGTAGCCATTGCCATGGCTACCACCTATGGCATTGCTTTTATAGCCTTTAAGCGGAAACACCCAGTTACCTTTAGGAAGTATGCCTTCATTTCTCACCTTTTCACGAAAGCTGATGTATTTTAATAAGCTTTCAAATTGCTTTTGTGCTTCGGCCTTTTTTATTCCTCCGTTTAGTACGGCGTTATTAAAATCATTGAATTTGGCAAAAGCAGAGGTATCGGCCTGTGCTAAGGCCCCGGTGCTTATTAATAAGAAAGAAAAAAGCAGGATAAGTTTTTGCATAAGGTTTATAATCAATAACATTAACTAATAAGTCGTCAAAATATTATCCTATGCGGATATCATATTTGGCAAGCAACCCCGGTAAACCATGAAGCGAAAACTTTGCCTTTTTAATGATGTTATCATCGGGGTCGATGATGAAGTTGTAAGAAGTACTCAGGTCGGCATTTTTTAGAACGGTGCGACTGAAGAATGCATTTTTAAGATTGCAGTTATTGAATTTACAATCGCTCAGATCGGCTTCGGTAAGGTCGGTTTCAATCATCGAGCAATCGGTGTAAGAGGCTTTCTTATTTTTCTTTTTGTAAAATACGGCATTATCTAAAATGCAATCCTCAAAATGTACCTCAAACAAAAAGTCGTTGGCTTTGCCAAAGTTTACGCCGCTTATTTTGCAGTGTTTAAAGCGGATGTTTTGCAGGCCGGTATTACCTAACTCTGCAAGGAGCAGGTTGCAGGTATCAAACTGGCAATCAACAAAGGTGATGCCTGCTAACTGGGCATGAGAAAAATCGCAGCCGATGAATTTGCAGTTTTCGTAAGCGGTGCCGGTAAGTTGACCGCTGGTTATTTTGGTGAAAGTTTGGTCTTCGTAGAGTAGGGTTTGCATAGTAACAAATGTAAAGTTTAACAGGATTATGTGCGAAAGAGAGGCCGGTTGGTAGAAAAAATGTATGTTTAAGTCTTTAACTTAACTAATTAACCTTATCAAAAATATGGGAAATACTTATACCCAATTATATATCCACTTTGTATTCGCCGTAAAATATCGTGCATCTTTAATCGATGAAACATGGGGAGAAAGGTTGCGGCAGTATATAACTTCTATTGTTCAGAAACAAGAACATAAATTGATTGCTATTAATAATATGCCAGATCATCTGCATTTATTTGTTGGATTAAATCCTAATCAGGCAATCTCTGATTTAATAAGAGTAGTCAAAAGTGATTCTTCTGAATGGATCAATAGAGAAGGATTAACACGCAGTAAATTTCAATGGCAGCAGGGGTATGGTGCTTTTAGCCATAGCAGATCACAGGTAGAGAAAGTTGTACATTATATTGCAAGTCAGCAAGAGCATCATAGAAAGAAAACATTTTTAGATGAGTATCAACAGATATTAAAGGATTTTAATATAGAGTTTGATGAACGATACATTTTTAAACTACCGGAATAGAATGTTTTACAAGTGGAGCTCCTAAGGAGCTCTAAGATAGTTGCTTTATGTGTTGCTACAAACCTGTTGTCCCGATGGGACAGATATTCCAGTTTACTTTTTAGCTATTGAACGGGAATAAACCTAATGCTTGCAACGGCTTCCGATGGTAATGTCAATAAGCTAAAACTTTGATAATTGCGCCGTAGGTGCAAAAGGTTTGTAGAATAATGTGAATTTAATTTTAGCGTGCCGTAGGTACGCAACTCCCGCTGTTCTCATCGACGCTACAGCTCATCATTGCATTTTAATAAAATTATTCTCCATCACTGGCACAGCTATTGTTTTAACTACCCTGCATCAAAACTATAAGCTATGAAAGCATTAAAAATAAAACTGGCCATGATGTTACTGGGATTAACGCTCGGAGCTGCTGCACCGGTATTGGCACAGTCATCACAAGATACCTCATCATTAACTACAAAGGCCAACGGGGCGGGAGCCGGAAATGGATCCAGTCAGGGAGCGCCCGGTACGGCTACGGTATCCGGTACCGGGACTGGCACCCTGCAGGATAGCGATAAAGCCAGCGTTCCCAGCGGCGACGCCAGTATAAAACAGAACGCAGATCAAAAAATGGTAAACCCTTCGCAATCGGCCGGATACTGGATATTGGGAGCGTTTAGCCTGGTTGGATTGATCATGTTGATCATATTACAGAGAAAGAGGCATATAAATTCATAATCAGGCATGATGCTGACTATTAGCTTCGCGCTCTTTGATAATGCGGTAGCCAAATTTTTGAGCAGGCAGCTCAATAAAGTGATGTAAAAATGTGGAAATAAGCATGCTGGCCGATAGTACTATTATTAGTCTTATGGTGTAATTAGCAACGGCGCCGGCTGGGCTTTGAACCGGCAAATAGTCAATTATATGAAAGCGCGTTAGCCAATGCAGTACAGCAAAATGGCTTAAATACATGCTGAAACTTATTTTGCCGGCATAGGCAGTAAAGCGGTTAACCAAAATTTTGTATTCGTGCCTGCTTAATGCAAGTGCCAGCACAAAAAACGCGATGGTACAAAATACATGATCAGGAAGAAGCACTACACCCAGATATTGTGTTAGTAAAAACACTGCAGCAATCAGTATAGCATAGGGCTTAACCTTGGGCTGGTAATTATCTTTAATGATAAAATAAAATAGTATGCCCAATGCAAATACAGGCAACTGTGACGGCAGATAAAAATAAAGATAGTTATACCACAGCATATCATTTTGCATCAGGTGGAAGCGGCGCAGTATGATATCGAGCACAAAACGAAGAACAAGTGTTAAAAGAAAGAATACCGTGGCTTGCTGGGTGTTTTTGATTTTATAAAATAAAAAAGGGATGGTGAGATAAAAAAGCATCTCGACAGCAATTGACCAGCCACCAGGCACAAGGCTATTTATCCAATAAGCATTAAACCCGTGTATAAAAAATACATTGCCGGTAATATTGCCTATTGTTACACCCAATGCATCACCTAACCAAAAACGCGGACCAAAGCCGTCCTGCCATAGGTAATAAATTATAGCGATGTAATACATTGGGGCAATCCTGAAAAAACGACGGATAAAAAAATTGCCCGTAAAGTATTTTTCCTTTCCATGTCTCGCATTCACCGAAAGAAACAGCGTGAATGCACTCACAAAGAAAAATAGCTGCACTCCGTTTATACCGCGGCTTATTGCATGAACAAGCATAGCCGGCAACATTGTATTGTTACCAAACTGCGAAGTATGGGTAATTACAACTGCTAAAATGGCCAAACCTCTTAAAGCATCAATATATCTTAATTTTAACATGCCCGCACTTGTGGTAAATTGTTCCTCTCGTCAATTATTTCAGAGAGCCTAAAAATGTAAAAAAGATAACACAAATAAGAAGGCTGAAAGCAGAATGCAAAAAGCCTAAAGCTAATAAGTTGATTATTAATTAGCTTCAGGCTTTATATAACTTGTTTTCCTTGCGGTTATTAGTTTACTTCTATGATCTTAATACCCCATGGTTCCAGCTTTAAACTGGCATTTTTACTAACGTTATCACCCGATAACAATTCTTTACCATTGCCGTAAGGGTAGGTGAGGCTGGTTTCGTTAGCCGAATAATTGAAGTAATAATGTACCGTTTTGCCTCCCTGGTTTACCCCTTGTTTGGTAATAACCGGCCAGGCTACCTGCTGATCGGCTCCCCATAAGCCAATGGATTTTACCTCATCGGCGAGTAGTTTATCGGTAACGGCGCTGGTGGTGAGCGTGCCTATATAGGTAGCTACACCTTTACCATATTTGTTTTGGGTGATAGCAGCGTATTTGCCCCAAACCGGATGATCGTAATGGGCCAATACTTTGGCTGTGGTTGGAGTAATGAGCTCCATCCAGGTGTTTAGCCTTTTATCTTCGGGTTTCAGGTTCCAGTCGTCGGCTTTTAATGAGGTATTGCCTGGTTCGGTGAACTGGCTGTAGTAAATACCACAAGCTTCGTCAATAATGCCCGGCTGATGCGTGGTGCGCACCTTTACGTTTTCATCGGCAAAACCGCTTTTGAATGTATAAATGATATGCCCGCCGTTTTTAACATAGGCATTAAGGCGTTTCAGCAAACTATCTGGTGCTGCATACAGCAAAGGGACTACCAGCAGTTTATAATTTTCAATGTTTTTACTTGTCGGATCCACAAAATCGCAGCCCACGTTCATGTGGTACAGGCCATCGTAAAACTGGCGCAATACATCGTTATAGCCGGTTCGTGTTCCCCAGCCAAAGCCAAAAGCTTTAAAACCGGTAAGGGCTTCGTTGCTGAACAGGATGGCTACATCGTTTTTCTTTTTCAGGTTGATGAGCTTGCTGCTTAACCTGTCGAAATCTTTGCCGATGGTTTTGGCTTCGTCATAAACCGGGTTTGGTTCAAAATCATGGCTTAGCAAACCTTTCCAGTAAGTTTCGGCCGAATTATGGATAGAATGCCATGGCCAGTAGCTCACCATATTGGCGCCTGATGCCAGGTGACTAAAAGCCTGCAACCTTAGCTGACCGGGATAAGGTACCCATTGCGGAAAGCCCTGCGCCTCTGTTTCGATAGTAAGATAATTCTTACCGCCTTTCATAGAGCGGGCCACATCGCCGCCGAAAGAAATTTCGACACCGGTAAGCTTATCCTGGCTGGGGTGATAAATATCTATGCCGGCAATATCCAACGCTTTAGCTGCCGCAAAGTGGTCAACATCCGGCTGGATGCCGAACGAATAGCCGTGCCATTCCAAATCGAAGTTTTGGGTGATGAACTGGTCGGGCCGTTTGTATTCGCGCACTATGGCGGCCTGCCATGCTAAGTAATCGGTAACCAGCTGGCGTTGAAATTTCGCAAACTCCGACGAAAGACTACCATTAATCGTATTAACCATCGACGGAAAATCGTCCCAGTTATTGATGCGGTTGCTCCAGTAATCGAGCCCAAAAATGTGGTTAATATTATCCAGTGTTTTATACTTTGCCTTCATGTAGTTAACAAATAAGGCCTGCACGTTTGGTCCTGCCGTACCGTATGATTTGGTTTCGTTGTCAACCTGATATCCTATCACTGCGTTGTTGTCCTTCACATGCTCCATTATCTTGCGGATAACACGTTCTGCATAAAAACGATAATCTTTGTTAGTGATGTCCATATTTTGCCTTGGCCCATACTGGTTTTGACCCGATGGGGTAATAGCTAAAATTTCTGGGTGCTTTTTTACCATCCATGTAGGTACGGCATAAGTTGGTGTACCGATGATAACATGGATCCCCGCTTTCTGCATGGCGTTAAGCACCCTGTCAATATGGGTGAAATCGAAAACACCATCCTGCGGTTCTTCGGTGCTCCAGGTTGATTCGGCAATGCGTACCACGTTAATGCCGCAGGCTTTCATCATTTGCACATCCTTGTCCAGCCTTTCGTAAGGCATGTACTCGTCATAATAAGCCACGCCATAAAGCAACTTATCCATTTTAGGATATTGAGCAAAGGCAGATGCAGCAAAAAGCAGTTGCGTGACGAAGAGCAGCAGGTATTTCTTATCCATAACAGCGATATTTAGGGTAATTGGCTTGTGCTGATGAAAGTACGAATTAATTGTATTTTTAACACACATTAAAAAATATTTTATAATGTGAAACAGATGTAGTAGTACACAAAACTTTTATTGCTGTTTAAAAACTGATATTAGCCCCCTGTTGTAATACCATTATAACCTGTTAGTATTTCCTTATGAAAACAGTTATCCGTTACCTGCTTGTCCTGATGTTTTGCTGCGCGATGAGCGCCCATGCGCAACAAAGGCGCCTTACTTATTGTAACCCGCTTAACCTCGATTATGGTTACACCCCCTTCGAAACATTTGCAGGCTGGGGTAAACACCGCGCTACTGCCGACCCAACCATGACTTTGTTTAAGGGTAAATACTACCTGTTCTCAACCAATCAATTCGGTTACTGGTGGAGCGATGATATGCTGAACTGGAACTTTGTTTACCGCAAATTTGTCCGCCCGTATAACGAGGTGAAAGGCGATGAACTTTGTGCTCCCGCTACATTGGTTTTGGGCGATACCCTGCTGGTGATCGGATCTACCTATAATAAAGATTTTACCCTGTGGATGAGCACCAACCCCACGCGCGACGACTGGAAAGCCGCCAAAGACTATTTTAAAGTAGGCGCCTGGGATCCCGGTATGTTTGCCGATGACGACGGCAGGGTTTATATTTATCACGGCTCCAGCAATACGCTGCCGCTGTACGGACAGGAGATTGACAGGCATACTTTTGAACCTATCGGCCCTAAAAAAGAAATGGTTAAGCTTAACCCGGAGGAGCATGGCTGGGAACGTTTTGGCGAACATAATGATAACGTTTTCCTGCTGCCCTTTATTGAAGGTTCGTGGATGAACAAGTATAAAGGCAAATACTACCTGCAATTTGGCGCTCCCGGTACCGAGCAAAGCGGCTATGGCGATGGCGTTTTTGTAGGGGATCATCCGCTTGGGCCTTTTACTTATCAAAAGCATAACCCATTCTCGTACAAACCCGGTGGTTTTGCCAAAGGTGCAGGTCATGGTGCTACATGGGCCGATAAATATGGCAATTACTGGCATATCAGCACGATGGGGATCTCGGTAAAAAATAATTTCGAGCGCCGCATCGGTTTCTGGCCAGCGGGGTTTGACCAGGACGGCGTACTGTACAGCAATACTTCCTACGGTGATTATCCACATTATTTATCCAACGGCCCGGAAGACCACCTGAAAAGCAATTTTACCGGTTGGATGATCCTAAACTACAATAAACCCGTAGAGGTTTCATCAACCCTTGGCGCTTATGCGGCTAACAATGCTGTTGATGAGGATATCAAAACCTACTGGAGCGCAAAAACAGCCAACAAAGGCGAGTGGCTCAAAACCGACCTGGGTGAGATCAGCACCATAAATGCCGTCCAAATAAACTATGCCGATCAGGATGCCGGTTTTATGGGTAAATCGTTAGGCGTGTACCACCAGTACATCATCTACTCATCGCTCAACGGCAAAACATGGCAGCCGGTTATCGACAAAAGTAAAAACCATAAAGATGTACCGCACGATTACATCGAACTAAAAACCCCAGCCAAAGCCCGCTATATAAAAATGGTGAACCTGCATATGCCTACGGGCAAATTCGCACTATCCGGCTTAAGGGTATTTGGCAAAGGAGCCGGTGCAAAACCCGATACCGTGCAAAACCTCATTGTGCTGCGTGGCGATAGCGAACGCCGTAACGCCTGGCTTAAGTGGAAACCAAACGACAATGCCACCGGCTACACCGTTTATTTCGGAATAGCACCAGATAAGTTGTACAACAGTATGATGATTTACGGTAAAAATGAATACTATTTTAATGGGATGGATAAAAGCCTGCCATACTATTTTCAGATAGAGGCGTTTAATGAAAACGGTATTTCGGCGAGAACGAAAGTTGTGAAGGTGGAGTAGTGTTGACTCACCCCGACATCGCTGCGCTTGTCACCCCTCTCTACGCAAGCGTAAAGAGGGGTTTTAATTTATGTTTTTTCTTACCCTCTTTATCCGCAGGATAAAGAGGGTGGTCCAGCGTAGCGCAGGCCGGGTGAGTAAACTATGCGCCATATAAAATTATTGCTAAATTTAGCGTTATTCGAATAACCTTCAACATAAGACATTAACTCCCCCGATGCTAAAAAACATCCTCCCCCTCCTCATAATCCTAATGCTCAGCATCGCTGCCAAAGCCCAGCAGGCCGACAGCACCCTGAAAAAATCGCCGGTAAAAACACTAAGCGATAAACAGTTTACCCAATTGATCAGCGGTGAATATTTGTTTGACGATATTGAGCAGGTAGCCCGGCTTAACCATTACCCCATGCCCGATGCTGCACTGAAGTTTAAAAAAGAACTTAGTTTGAGCCCTGTACAGGTTACCAAAATAACTGCTATTGCTGCCGAACTGCACCGCAAACGGGTAGAGATGGGCAATTTTATAGTCACCAATGAAACTACGCTTGATAAATTGATGAAAAAAGGGACGGATAATGGTAGTATCATCTTTTACTCCAACCGCTCGGGGTTATATTACGGCGAGCTTCGCAACGCCATTTTACAGGCCTGTTTAGGTACGGGGAATGCCCTTGCGCCACAGCAAATCACCAAGTTGGAAACACTCGCTGCTCATAATTGAAAATATACCATTTGATTTGCTTAATTTAGCGCCTCCAAATAAAGTGTATGAAGATTACGTTTGATTTTGAAAAACCACTGGCTGAGCTACAGCAGCAGATAGAGAAGGTAAAACAGGTTGAGGAAAAAAACAAACTCGACATGTCGGCAACCGTTGCCGAGCTGGAAGGAAAGCTGGAAGATGCCAAAAAAGATATATACAACAACCTAACAGGCTGGCAAAAAGTACAAATTTCACGTCACCCCGAAAGACCGTATACCTTGCAGTATATCGAACTGATGTGCGATGATTTTATTGAACTGCATGGCGACCGTACCGTAGGCGATGATAAAGCCATCATTGGCGGTTTCGGCACATTGAATGGCCAAACCGTTATGTTTATCGGTCACCAGAAAGGCCGTAACACTAAAGAACGTCAGTACCGCAACTTCGGTATGGCCAATCCTGAAGGCTATCGCAAAGCTTTAAGGCTAATGAAAATGGCTGAGAAATTTAATAAGCCAATTGTTACCCTTATAGATACTCCGGGAGCATATCCAGGCTTAGAGGCCGAAGAACGCGGCCAGGGTGAAGCAATTGCCCGCAATTTGCTCGAAATGTCGGTGCTTAAAGTGCCCGTGATTTGCGTTATCATTGGCGAAGGAGCATCGGGTGGTGCGTTGGGTATTGGTATTGGCGATAGGGTATTGATGCTGGATAACTCATGGTATTCGGTGATCTCGCCCGAAAACTGCTCAACCATCCTTTGGAAAACCTGGGAAAACAAGGAGCGTGCAGCCGAAGTACTTAAACTTACCTCGACAGAGATGTTGAAGAACAAGCTGATTGACGGTGTGATTAAAGAACCACTTGGCGGTGCACACCAGGATCCTGTTGCTATGGCCGGTATCCTGAAAAAACAATTACTAAAAGACCTTAAAACCCTCAAAGAGCGTAATATCGATGAGCTTGTAGCCGAGCGAATTGACAAGTTTTGCTCAATGGGTGTGGTTAATGAATAAAAGGTATCCCATTTTGATAGCAAGAGCTGCCCTAAAAGGCGGCTCTTGCTGTTTGTATTAAAACCATGTCATTGCGAGTATCCACCAGGGAAACCCCGGAAAAAATCGTAATGACGTGCAAGATATTTTTAGAGATGGTGCGCTGGGCCGCGTTAGGGATGGGAGCGGATACCGGCCTGTGGCTAAGGCCTGTGCAGTATGAGCATACAGCCCGGGCCGTAGGCAACGCCCATATTATAAATCTACCTAAAAAACACAATTAATAATCAATAACTTACGGCCACGTCATTATAAGGCACGAAGCAATCGCACGGAGGTTTGGCCGCCCTGCATAGCATGCGATTGCCACGCTGCGCTTGCAATGACATGGTTTTTATTTGTTTTTTCAGGCCATTTCCTCTTCTCTGCACTTGTGTGTTCAAACGAGTGCAAGAAAGAATGACATGCGTTTTATCACACCTCATAATAGTCGCAAATGCCCCTTACATAAAAGTTAATTTGAGGGTAAATTTGATCATCAATAAAACCATTCATTATGAAGACTGAAGAACCAGCCAGCCCTTTTGGCAAATTGGGTAACCCTGCCCGGCGCGCATTGGCCAATGCGGGTATCACATCATTACTTGAATTGTCAAAACTTACCGAGAGGGAGTTTTTGCATTTGCATGGCGTTGGCAAAAGCTCGGTGCCGATAGTGAAGGAGAAGATGAAAGAAGAAGGTTTAGGCTTCAAAGAATAAAATAAGTGAACCCCTGTGCCTTCCCGCACAGGGGTGTAAAGCTTACAGTATATAATATACGTCGGCTTTAGCGGCGGCAGGTTGTACTGCTGCCTTTTCACTCTCATGTTTATCGTTAAGCATCTGCTTTAAATCGCGTTCAATGGTTTGCGATATGGCAGTTGTTGGGGTGTCTGTTGGTTTGTTTTCAAACGGGTCCTGCAGGTGGATAGCCATTTTTTCTACCAGTAAAAATGCAGCTGCTATGGCTATGATCAAAGGCACTTCAAACATGCCGAAGAACTCGATCAAACCAAATGGCAACAGTATAATGAACAGGTACAAACAAAAATGAATGTACAAGCTGTAAGTAACCGGGAATACGGTGTTCTTGATCCGCTCGCATTTACCCATGGCATCGCACAACCGGGTAAGCGTACCATCTATTTGTACCTGCTGGTAATCATTAAGCCATCCGTTTTTATAAGCCAGTTTCAGATCGAGCCCGTGCAGCTTTAACAAGCTGTTAGGCATGTTGTTAAAACGATGGGTAAACTTCACTTCTTCGTCAACTAATAAATGAGCGTTCTTTGCATATGGGTCCTGTTTACGTAACGATTGGCTTAAGCCGTAGCACCAGGCAATCTGGCGGTGAACAAACCGTTTTTTGAAACCTTCTATTTCTTCGCAAGCCGCGTTATCGCCATCCAAAAAAGTGATCAGTTCGCGGGTTAACGATCTTGAATCGTTAACTATTGCTCCCCAAATGCTTCGTGCTTCCCACCAGCGATCATAAGCCTGGTTTGACCGGAATGCCAGCAACAACGATATGATGGTTGCCAATATGGCCGGTACAGCAATTGGAATTGAGATCCTGTATTCGGGAAAAAAACGGTGGAACAAGGCTATTGATACGGCATACCCGGCAACCAGTAAAAGCTCGTTCTTAATTTTTCCCACCACGTATTTTACCGGGATATTTTCTTTTAATAACATAGATAGTCTTTTAAATAAATTGATAAATATTAAACTTCCAGCAACTCGTGTTCGACTTCGGCTTTAACCACTGTTAATGATTGTTTAACCTCGGCTTTAAGGGTTACTATTTTATACCCGCTTCGTTGCATCAGTATGCTTGGGTCAAAACTGTTAGGTGTTAACCGGGCATAGTTATGGTTTTCGGGCATGGCAATCAGGTCTGTCTCTCTCTCTTCAAGATAGTTTTTAAATACCGCTACTGTGTTGCCGTAAAAAAAGTCGGGTGTAATGTTTTCAATCTGATCCTCATAATCATTTTTCAGCATGGTACAACCGGCATAAAATTCATCGCTGATGAGCTGGTATTCCCTGCTTCTGCGTGATAATAATAACAGGTCGGATATGGAGTCGGATAGTTGCAGAAAATGAACGAGCGAGATATTTAGTTTTTGCTTTGGATACCGCTCTGCTAAAACAGGTATAATGTTTAATGATGATAAGGCGAAATCAGACGGGATAATGATGTTTAATGTTTTCATGATGATACCTTTTTTTGTGAATACTACTGTTTGTTGATACAATAGTAGGTACCAGGCATTAAAGCGGTTTAAGAAAGAAATTAGAATGTGATTAGAATTGGTGTTTTTCTTGTCGGGGTGAAAGAAAGGGACATCACCACCACGTCATTGCGAGGTATGAAGCAATCCCCGATTAGCAGAGCAGCTATGCAGATCCCCCTGTAAAGTTCGCGATTGCTTTGTGCCCCGCAATGACGGGTTGTAGAAGGCTTCTAAGTGCATACTTCTGCAGGCGGCAAAAGTATAAAAATATTTAATTTTTCTCCACCTCATAAATCGGCAGCATCACCCTGATCTCGGTGCCTTCGCCCTCTTTGGAGATAATGCCGATATTACCCTTATGCAGTCTCACAATGTTCAGTGCCAGCGGAAGCCCTACACCATGCCCCTGGTATTTACCCGTGTTTGAGGCGCGAAAAAATGGCTCGAAAATATGCTGAACATCACTTTCAGGGATACCAATGCCCTGGTCTTTCACACTAAAAATGATGCTGTTGTTTTCGGCATATACTTTAAGTACTACGGGCTTGTTCTCGGAGTATTTACAGGCATTGAGGCCTATGTTACTTATAGCCAGTTTAAGCAGGTTGATGTTTCCCTGTGTTACCAGGCTATCCACATCATCGGGTAGTGACGAAAAATCAATGCTGAGCTGGTTGGCCGGGTTGATGTGATCAACAGCCTCTTTAACCATAAACGCCATTTCATCGGCGCGGATCTGTTCCCAGTTTTGCTTTTTGCCGTCGAAACCGCTTTGCGCCAGCCCGAGCAGACTGGTAATAATATCCTGCAGACTTTGAGTGCCGGTTAATATTTCCTGTAGGTTTTTATGAAGATCGGCACCGGGTTGGTCTATGTTTTTGAGTGAAAGCTCGGCCTCTCCTTTAATAATGGCCAGCGGCGTACGCAGCTCATGCGAGGCGTTGCTGATAAAGTTGTTCTGCGTTTCAAAGGCGGTTTCCAGCCTGTCGAGCATATTATTAAAGGTTTGGGTAAGCTCGGCTATTTCGTCTTTCCCGCTGTAATCTTCCAAACGCAGGTGCAGGTTACTGGCCGTAATGGTGTTTACCTTTTTAATGATGTTACGTACCGGCTTAAAGGTATGGTATGAAAAACGGCGGCCAATGAGGTAAACAATTAATATCGAAATCAGGAAACTAACAATCAATACCTGTTCAAGGTCATTAAGCTCACTAAGGCCCGAAGGATTGGTTGCCGAAACTACAATAATAGCGTCACCTTCGGGAAAGTGAAATATATTGCCGGCATAAAATACATTGTTGGCCTTAAATCTTGATTTTCCGTTGGCAAGGATATTATCTATCAGTTGGCGCGGAACACCTTTTACAGTTTTGCCTTTTGTATAAACCTCCGGTTTAATAATATATTGCTTTTCGGCAATGAGGCGTTCAAGATAGCGCTGGCGGATTTCCCTGTACATGCCAAGGCTGTCGCGATCATTAAGGTGATGAATCTGTGAGGATATGTTTACCCTTGTTTCCAGGCGTTTAAAAAAATCATCGAAGGTAAACTGGTGTACAAAATAAAAAATAGCGCCGCTAAATAATAATATTACCGATACCGTTAAGGCCAGGAACAGCAGCGCAACTTTTTTCTGGATACTCATTTAGGCTGCGTTGTTTTTTAAAATATAGCCCATGCCTATAACCGTGTGGATAAGCTTGTTGTCAAAATCCTTATCCACCTTTTTGCGCAGGTAGTTGATATACACATCAACCACATTGGTACCCATATTAAAATCAATGTTCCAAACATGCTCCAATATCTCAATGCGACTAAGCATATGGTTTTTATTTTTGGCCAGAAACTCCAGCAGGCGGTATTCGGTAGCTGTAAGATCGATGATCTTATCGCCGCGCTTAACTGATTTTTCGTCGCCGTTAATTACCAGGTCGGCAATTTGGATTACGTTTGCCGGTTGTGTAAGATTTGAATTGCGACGGGCTAATGTCCGGATGCGTGCGTTAAGTTCGGCCAGGCTAAAAGGTTTAACCATGTAGTCGTCGGCCCCGCTGTCAAGGCCTACTACCACGTTTTCGGTAGTACCGAGTGCGGTAAGCATTAATATGGCAGCGTTTTGGTTGGCTTGCCGTAAGCGGCGACAAACCTCAATGCCATTGATGCCGGGCAGCATAATATCCAGAATGATCAATTGAAAATCCATTTTAATGGCCATGTCCAGCCCGGTTGTACCATCAAGGGCAACACTTATTTCGTGGCCTTCGGCAGTAAGGTCGCGCTGGATAATGGATACCAGTTTCGCTTCATCTTCTATGAGGAGGATCTTCATTGTGGCAAATATATATTACGCTTACTATAAACAATAAATAACGCCGATGTTTTAGTTAAACTCATCAGGAATATCGGTAAATTAATGCAATATTAATTGTAAGCCAGATTATGCCTAATCCTTTCAAAATCATCAGTGTTTTAGCTTGTTTTGTGTTCCTATTAGGGGCATTGGGGTGTCATCCTGCAAGTAAACCGGCAGATAAACAACCATCGAAAAAAACAGCCAGAAAAAAAGTAAAAGAATATAAAGAGATCAAATATTCGGACAAACAGCTTATTGCTTTTTTTGACAGTGTGGGTAAACTACCTGTTAACCCAATGGCAAACAAAGTGGCTTTCTATGCCGATTCCGTTTTTAAAACTTTTACTAAACCGGTAAACCGCCAGCTTTCGGCTCCCGATTTTGCATTGTTAAAACAAGCCATACGGGCTAAAAAAATAAACGTCCATATCGCAAAAAAAATATTTGGAGAGTTTACGGTGGATAGTAACTGTAATTCAAATGGTTTATTTGATTCGGTGAAGAGGGGCTATGTGTATTTGCAGGCCTATCATTTTATCCGCAATAAAAACAAGTTTGATGAATTTGCGGTTGGCGTGGCCGACCGGGGGCACTGCGAGGGGGCTATGATCTATTATTTTAGGGGAAGTAAAATCATAGCTAAACAGGATGGCTATTCACGATATGGAAGTGATCCTGAATATTTTACTAATGTAGATGGTGAAAATATTGTTTACAGGCAATATGAGTTTGCCGTAGGATCAGGCGTTGGATGGTTTAATTACTTTTTTTATAAATACGATGGTGATAAATTAATCCCGGTGTTAAATGAACTTGCAACCGGGAATGTGCAGGGAAGTTGGATAGGGCGGGTGACATGGTTAGATGCCTCTGTTAAAAAAACGAATCCATTAACACTGAAGATGGTGTATTATAACCAGTTTGTTAGTGAAGACAGAACGACTTGGGGGCCTATGGTTATCAATGATTCAACTATGGTTAGTTATAAATGGGATGAAAAATCAAAAACACTTATCGGCCAATACGAAAAATCTAAAATTAGTAAAGCTCAGATTTTGTCATATTATCTGGAGGATAATGATCTATTGTTTATTAATGTTTTTAAGAAGCCTTTAAAGGCGGCTTTAAATAGCAAAGAAAACAGACCGTTAATATTGAGGTATCTCACTAACGTAAAAGCCTATCAGGATACCGTTCATAAATGATTTTCTAACACTGATTGAAATTTAGCGACAGCGTAACTTCAACCAGTATTAGGGTGATATTATTAATTTTAAACAACAGCTATATATTCAACAGTAAAATAACATGATAAAATAAGAGGGATGAGTTTGATAGTTAGTTATGACGATGTTGAACAAAAAGGCACTGACGCCGGCGGTGATATCATTTATTATTAATAGAGCGAACCTTTAACTGGAATAATTAAAGACTATAAGGATGGTGTATTAGTGGGTGAAGCTGAATTTACAGATGGGCACAGAGGAGGTATTCAAAGGGAATATAATTACCCCAGCGGAATATTAGTTGAAGAATATTTTATACAATTTAACAAACTGGAAGGTTCGTTTAAAAATTGGGATGATAACGGCATTTTAATAAGCCATACCATTTGGCAAAATGGAAAATGTGTACAAACGGTACTGTAACGGCAGGCTCTGGTCAAGGCAATCCTTCACCATCCCGTCATCGCGGGGTACGAAGCAATCCCCGATTAGTAGAGCGGCTAAGCAAATCCCTGTACAGTTCGCGATTGCTTCGTGCCTCGCAATGACGCTTTTTGTTGGCTAAACTTCGACCAGGAATTTACCAAAACAAAAAATGCCCGCTTTTGGCGGGCATTTAAATAAAAAAAGCATTAAAGGTTAACTTATCTCTTTCCTGTCACCCCAAATTTCTTTTCAAAGCCACTCAGTTGTGTATTGAATTTGTTGAACAGTTGCGGTTGCTTGTATTGTTTACTAAACTCAACCAATCCTCCCAATATCTGCATTGAATATTGCAGATCGCGGTTTTCGAGGTTGGTTTCTCCTTTTTGGATTTGGGCATAGCTATAGTTGAGTTGGTTATTTACATAGTCATCAACCAGGTTAGCCAGTTTGTTGCCTAACTGAATGTCATTTAAGCGATATGCGTTTTCAATCATGTAATATTTGCGCACCGCTATCTCTAACGAGTTGATGGTAGTTGGCATTACCTCGTCATATTTTTTAAGCACTTTGCGCGCCGAATCAGGTTTGCCTGCTTTTGCCAGATCATCGGCCAGGGTTGAATAAAGTCTGGTAATGAGCGGGTAAAACATGGTCATTGATTCGTGATCAAGATAGCTGGCGTTTTTCATGTTGCCCCATTTGTATTTGGTCATCATGTTTTCGTACATTTTACCTGTGTTGCTGGCCTCAAGAGGGCCAACTGCGGTATCAGGTTTTAACGGCAGCAAACGGTAAGCAAAACCTTCGTTATACATGTATTTATCCAAGCCAATCATGTTGCTGTTAGGTACAGTAACTGAAAAATAGATAGGACGCTTCCAGTCGTTGTGCGATAAGATATCCATCATCGCCAGTACATCTTTGGTAACATAACGGCCGCTAAATGTCCAGTTCATTTCAGGGGCTATCTTGTCTTTATCGGCTGCCTGTACGGTGCCGGTTTTAACAACCTCATCGGCATTAACGGTCAATTTGAATTTGTTGGTTGGCAAATAATTGGCAACATCGCCGTTATTGTATTCAACCATGGCTTCTTTTTTATCAGAAGTAATAAAGTCAAAAACATCTTTTAACTCGGTAGCTCCGGGAATTTTCTGATCACTAAAATAGATCACATCGCGTACGCCCGGTTTAAACTTGTCGTTTGTCATGCTGATCGGCAATGGCTCCGACTCGTTCATCTTGTTTTTCATGCCACGAATGTACCAGTCGGTACCCAGCAAGCTCAGGTTCACGATACGCACATCGGGACGCACATTTTCAACCTCCTGGATATACCAAAGCGGGTAAGTATCATTATCGCCATAAGTAAACAAAATGGCATTTGGTGCACATGAGTTAAGATAGTTATAAGCCATGTCATGCGGTGTAAGCTTGGTTGAGCGGTCATGATCATCCCATTCCTGGTTAGCCATTAGTAAAGGCGCCGCAACAAGGCAAACTGCTGTAGAAATGATTGCGCTTACCTTTGCATTAAGCTTTTTGCTCAGCACATCGGCAATGCCAATCACGCCCAGGCCTATCCATATCGCGAAAGCATAAAAGGAGCCGGCATAAGCATAATCACGTTCGCGGGGCTGCAGCGGGTCCTGGTTTAGGTAAAGCACAATGGCTAAACCGGTGCAAACAAACAGGATGGCAACAACACCGGCTTCGCGCTGGTTACGTGCAAAGTGAAATACCGCGCCAAACAAACCTATGATAAGCGGTAAAAAGAACAGGCGGTTGTAGCTTTTACTTTCGGTAACAGAATAGGGCAGAGGTTTGTTGAAATTCCATCCGCTGATCCATTCACCATCGGCACCTGAATTTAAACTCTGACCATCGAGATCGTTTGACCGGCCTGCGAAATTCCACAGGAAATAGCGGGTATACATCTGGTTAATTTGCCATTTAGCAAAAAAGTTAATGTTTGAGCCAAAGGTAGGGTGTTCGCTTTCGCCAAGGCCAGTCCACTCCCGATAAAACTCCGGGTGACCGGGCTTATCGCTGAACATACGCGGGAATATGGTATTTCGGTCGTAAACGGTATTGAGTTTTTTGCCGGCAATTTCGTATTTGGTTGCGCCGCGGCGGTAAATATTGGCTCCTTCTGTTTGTGCTGTAGCTTCCGAATCAAAAAACTGGCCGTACAATAATGGGGTATCGCCATACTGGTCGCGGTTAAGGTAGCTGTTCAGGGCGAAGGCATTCTCAGGGTCGCTGTTGTTAAGATTAGGATTGGCTTTTGCACGCACCACGATCATCACAAATGAGCTGTAGCCGAACAGGATAAACAACAGGCAGATCAAAAAGCTGTTGAGTGCAAAACGCTTTTCGCGAATTTTTACCACGTATTCCAGCAGGGCTAAAATACCTACGCTTACAATAAGCCCAATTATGCCGCCACTAATACCTAATATCAGCACAAAACATACGGCAGCTAAAATAATAGCGGGTTTAACCGGATTTATAGTATAGTAAATACCTGCAACAATGGTGATGATCAACAACAGGAAGAATACCACCGCACCACTGCCAAAGCCCATGCCCAGCGTATTAACAAAAAGCAGGTCGGAAAAAGCCGCGCCTTTTACTGTATACTGAATAACTCCCCAAAGCACAAATGCAAGTGCTACAACGCTTGCCAAAAAGGTAAGTAATGTGCCTTTTGTAGTAACATTTTTTGCCCTGCGGAAATAGATCACCAAGCCAATAGCAGGTATCACCAGCAAGTTTAATAAGTGGATACCTATGGAAAGGCCCATTACATACGCAATAAAAACTATCCACCTGTCGGCATGAGGTTCATCGGCATGGGCATCCCATTTTAAAATAGCCCAAAATACAACAGCGGTACAAAGAGATGATTGCGCGTAAACTTCCGACTCAACGGCCGAAAACCAAAATGTATCCGACCAGGCATAGGCTAAAGCACCTACAATACCCGAACCGATGATCAGGATCAGGTTTGTTGAATTGAGCTGCTCCTCTGTTTTAACCAAAAGCTTTTTGGCAAGAGCCGTAATGGTCCAAAACAGGAACATGATGGTAGCGCCGCTGGCCAGTGCCGATGCCATGTTGGCCCAATAAGCCACTTTGGTATTATCACCCATAGATAACAGGGTAAATACCTTGCCTATCATGGTAAATAAAGGGGCACCGGGCTGGTGAGCTACCTGTAAACGATAGATACAGGCTATAAATTCGCCGCAATCCCAGAAGCTTGATGATGGCTCAAGGGTTAAAATGTAGGTTACTGTGGCAATAATAAAGGCTACCCAGCCAAATATATTGTTGAGTTTTTTGTAATTCATGATTGGACACTATGTGAAAAAACAGGATTAATGCAGCCGAAAATAGTAAAACTATTGGGATGTTACCATCAAAAACGGGCTTTTGAGCCCTGTTTTAATTTTATTTTGCTGTATTTGAGGTGTTAATGAATTTTTTTAAAATTCTATTTTGACTTTCAAATATTCGCGCTATATTTGCATTCCTTTTCGGGGAGTAAGACAAACCAAAGGAGATTGCCTGATAGTATAATGGTAGTACGACGGTTTTTGGTACCGTTTGTCTAGGTTCGAATCCTGGTCGGGCAACAATAAAAATTCGGATTTCGGATTTTCAATTTCGGATTTATTCTGATTGGAAAACTTGAAATCCGAATTGTGTTTTAAGGCGTTTGTGAGCGGGATGTCTTATTTTTATAAGGCAGAATAATCAATCCGAAATCGAACATCCGAAATCCAAAATCAAAGAAAATGCCCTTACAATTTAACCCGGTTAAATTATTTACAGGATCAGGCTCGCCGGAGCTTGCGCGTTTGATAGCTGATGCTTATGGCCGCGAATTAGGTGAAGTTGTAATATCGCGTTTCAGCGATGGTGAATATCAGCCGCATTTTAATGAATCTGTAAGGGGGAGTGATGTTTTCCTGATCCAGTCTACCCATCAGCCTACCGATAATTTAATGGAATTACTCATGATGATTGATGCCGCCCGCCGTGCATCAGCTCATTATGTAACCGCCGTTATACCTTATTTTGGTTTGGCCAGGCAAGACAGGAAAGATAAACCGCGTGTTGCCATTGGTGCAAAGCTGGTAGCCAACCTGTTGGTTGCAGCAGGCATTAACCGTATCATGACCATGGATTTGCACGCAGCGCAAATTCAGGGCTTTTTTGATGTTCCGGTTGATCACCTGGATGCTTCTATCATTTTTGTGCCTTATATCAAAAGCCTTGGCTTAGGTCATCTTACTATTGCGTCGCCTGATATGGGCGGTTCATACAGGGCCCGGAGCTTTGCCAAGTTCTTTAATGCCGAAGTGGTAATTTGCGATAAACGCCGTAAACGCGCTAACGAAATTGAAGCCATGACGCTGATTGGTGATGTTACCGATCAGGACATTGTACTGATTGACGACATTTGCGATACCGCAGGTACATTGGCAAAAGCAGCCGGCTTGATCATGGAGCGTGGTGCACGCAGCGTTCGCGCGGTTTGTACGCACCCGGTATTATCAGGTAAAGCATATGAAACTATTGAAAACTCGGCATTAACCGAACTGATAGTTACAGATACTATACCGCTGAAACAGCAAAGCTCAAAAATAAAAGTGCTTTCAACTGCCGAATTGTTTGCAAAAGCGATCAGCAATGTAAACGAACACGGTTCGATAAGTACCTTGTTTAAGGTGGACTAAGAAACCTCTCCTAAATCCTCTCCAAAGGAGAGGACTTGAAAAGGTTAAAGTAGAATTAAAATATCCTTACAAAAGCTCCTCTCTTTCGGAGAGGGGTTGGGGTGAGGTTTAAATAATAAACAAATAAATAAAAATGAAATCAATTGCTATTAGCGGTTCTCCAAGAGAGAACGTAGGGAAAAGAGACGCGAAAGAGCTGCGTTACAATGGCCAGGTGCCTGCAGTTCTTTATGGTGGTGCTACCCAGACCCACTTTTATGTGTCCGCAGCTGATTTGAGAGCCGTAGTTTATACTCCGGTTGTTCATTTCATCGATCTTGAAATTGCCGGTGTTAAATCACAAGCTATCATCCAGGACATTCAGTTCCACCCACTAACTGAAAAAATCACTCACGTTGACTTTTTATTGTTAGACGAGAAAAAACCTATCGCCATCGAGATCCCTGTTAAATTAACCGGTACTTCTCCAGGTGTTAAAGTAGGTGGTAAACTGGTTCAAAAATTAAGGAAACTGCGTATCAAAGCGCTTCCTAAAGATCATCTTGATGCTATTGAAGTAAGCATCGAGTCTTTAGAAGTTGGTAAATCAGTAAAAGTATCTGATATTAAATTAGATAACTTAACTATCACCAACGCTAAAGAAGATACCATTGTTTCTGTAACTACCTCACGTGCATTACGTCAGGCTGAGCAGGAAGCAGCTCAAGGTAAAAAATAAGTTCTGCCTTTCCTTTCAGGAAGCAGAAGCTGAATTAAAAACAGCGGTAGAGTATCTCTATCGCTGTTTTTGTTTGAGCAATAAATAATATCTTCGCATAAAATTTTAATAATCATTCGGAGATTATCTGAAATGGAAATAAAAACGTCATTGCGAGGTACGAAGCAATCCCCGATTAGCAGGTCAGCTCTGTATTGTTCGCGATTGCTTCGTGCCTCGCAATGACGCTGGTTTATTTGTTTTTGGATAGCTTCATAAATTTCTCCGCTGATTAGCGGAGGCCAGGGGGCATGAAATATTTAATTGTAGGTTTAGGAAATATTGGTCCGGAGTATGCAGATACCAGGCATAATATCGGTTTTATGGTGTTAGATGAGCTGGCAAAGCAGGAGGGAACAAGGTTTCAAAACTCGCGCCTGGCTTATTATACCGAGGTATCGCACAAAGGCCGTACGCTTTGTCTTATAAAACCTACCACCTACATGAACCTGAGCGGAAAGGCCCTTAACCATTGGATGAAGGACTTGAAGATCCCTATTGAAAATGTTTTGGTTATCGTAGATGACCTTGCATTACCATTAGGTACCCTGCGCTTAAAACCTAAAGGCAGTGCCGCCGGGCATAATGGCCTTAAAAATATTGAAGCCGTGCTTGGCAATAACAATTACGCGCGCCTGCGTTTTGGCATTGGCGATAATTACCCCAAAGGCCGCCAGGTTGATTTTGTGCTGAGCGCTTTTGATAAAGACGAGCTGCCCGAACTTCCGGCACTGATAGATCGTTCGATAGAGATGATCAAGAGCTTTGCTACCATTGGTACCGAACTTACCATGACCCGCTATAATAAGTAACATGCCTGTTACAAACTAATAAATTAGTTAAAAAAGCGTTCAAATTGTAATTCGTGTTGTAACACACGAAGGTGTTCTTACGTCTTGTAAACCTAAATAACCTTATGAAACAAATCCTGTTAACGGTACTTTGCTGTTACTTTTCTACGCTCTTATTTGCTCAAACAAAAACTGCTCCTATTGCTCCGGCAGTCCCCAATATCACTGTAAAAGGTACCATCATTGATTCGGCTGTAAACAAACCTATGGGGTATGTTACCGTTGCCCTGCAGGACGCTGCTACCAAAGCCCCTGTAAAAAGTACCCTCGCTAAAGACGACGGTAGTTTTGAACTGAAAGCTCCCGAGGGTAAAACATACCAGTTAGTGGCTGTATTTATAGGTTATGCTACTAAAACTATCCCGGTAAAACTTACCGGTAATACATTTAACGCGGGTAGGATCCTGCTTTCGGCATCAAGCAAGCAATTGAAGGAAGTTACCGTAACTGCGGTAAGACCGGTGATGAAACAGGAGGTTGACCGCCTGAGCTATGATGTACAGGCCGATCCGGAAAGTAAATCGATCACCGCGTTGGATATGATCAGGAAAGTACCCTTACTTTCTGTGGATGGCAACGATGCGATCAAGTTACGTGGAAATGATAATTATAAAATCCTGATCAACGGTAAAGAATCGGCTATGATGGCCAAGAATCCGTCGGACGTATTGAAATCAATGCCGGCTGCCAATATCGAAAAGATTGAAGTGATCACCACACCGCCTGCAAAATATGATGCAGAGGGTTTGGCGGGGATCATCAACATCATCACCAAGAAAAATGCCGATCAGGGATATAACGTAAGTATTAACACTGGTTATAATAGCGTTTATGGCGAACGTGCTAATGTAAACTTAACGGTAAAACAAGGTAAATTCGGTTTTAGCGGGTATGCGGGCTATAACTACAGGCCGTTACGTACGTTATCGTTTGAGAACATGACCACTTTTTTTAAACCGCAGTCAACCGATCCGCAGTCAACACTTAGTCAAACCGGTACAAGAGGCAACAGTGGTAAAAATCTGTACGGTAGCGGCGAGTTAAGTTATGAGGTTGATACCCTGAACCTGATTACCGGTATGTTTGATTTTTATAATGGAAAAAGTAATTCGCAAAATTACCAGGTTACCACCCAACGTGATAGTGCCGACGCTGTTACACAATTTTACCGATTGTTTAACAATGGCACAGGCGAATTTAAAGGATCGGATGTGGGGCTGAACTACCAGTTAGGTTTTAAAAAAAACAAGGAGCAGTTGCTTACTGTATCCTATAAATATAACTATAACAACAATCTGCAAACCAGCGAAGCCACAAAAGGGAATGACTTTAGCGGCGAAGGTGTCCCTAAAGATTACAGGCAATACAATAACTCGGGTTCAAAGCAGCATGCTTTTCAGTTAGATTATATCCAGCCGTCCAAAATCCTGACTGTTGAAGCCGGTGGTAAAGTAACCCTGCGTAATAATTACAGCCAGTTTAATACCGATGTAAAGAGCGATGTGGATAACGAATATCATGCCGATACTGCACAGGTGAACAATTTTACCTACAAGCAAAACATTTACGGTGTGTACAATTCCTATTCGGTTAAGCTAACCAAATGGGCTTTTAAAGGCGGTATGCGCCTGGAACATACCACGGTTAATGCCAATTTTGCCATAGGGAAACCGGTTGTTAACCAGGACTATGATAATTTTGTGCCCTCGGTGTCGGTACAACGGAGCCTGAAAAGCAGCAGCCTTACATTGGGCTTTACCCAACGCATTCAACGGCCGGGTATTTATCAGCTTAACCCTTATACCGATAATTCCAACCCGCAATACCGTAACGTAGGTAACCCTAACCTGAAAGCGGCTGTTACCAATAACTTTGAGCTGGGATACAGCAATTTTGCCAAAGGCTCTATCAACCTGAGTACCAATTACTCGTTTGCCAATAATACAGTACAAAACCTGGCAAGTGTTGATACCGCAACAGGCGTTACCACTACTACCTATGCCAACGTAGGCTCCAACAAAAACTGGGGCTTTGATCTGAATGTGAACTATCCTATCACATCCAAACTGAATGTAAATATAAATTCAGAGCTGCTATTTGTTTGGTTGAAAGGTTATTATAATGGTTCGCTTTTTAGTAACAGCGGTAAACAGGGGCACATTTTTACATACACCACGTACAAGTTTAACGGCGGCTATCGTGCTGGCTTAAACATTGGTTACGATAGTCGTTACGTATTGCTGCAGGGAAAGGATAATTATTTCTTCTTTAGCTCTATCAGCGGCAGCAAAACCATGTTTAAAGAAAAATTGAGCCTATCCCTAAACGTTAACAATCCGTTCAAAAAATTCAACAAGCTCGATTTTTATACCAAAGCGATGGCTTTGAAACTTACACCGCCAATAACAACTTTTATCGCACCATTAATGTAAGCCTGAGCTACAAATTTGGCAGGCTTAACAGTAGCATAAAGAAAAATCAACGTGGTATTAATAATGATGATACCAGTAGCGGAAGCCGCAATTAACAACTTCAGTAACTAATCCGTTACCCGGCGCTGGCAAACGTTAAAAAGTGTTAAACGCATATTTTTTGGTGTCACACCCGGGTATTTTAAACGTCTTATGACCAAAATCGCAATTATGAAACAATTTTTACTAACAGTGATCTGCTGTTTTGTCACGGGTATGGCTATGGCCCAGGCTGCCGCACCGGTTACTGTGCAAAATATAACTGTTAAGGGCACTGTCATCGATTCTGCAACCAACAAGCCATTGGGGTATGGTACTGTTGCATTGCAGGATGCCGCAACCAAAACTCCTGTAAAAAGTACGCTTGCCAAAGATGATGGCAGCTTTGAGCTAAAGGCCCCCGAAGGTAAAATTTACCAGTTGGTAGTGGCTTCGGTAGGGTATGCAACCAAAGTACTCCCGGTAAAAATAAGTGGTAAAACGTTTGATGCAGGGCGCATCCTGGTGGCAGCATCAAGCAAACAATTGAACGAAGTAACCATTACGGCCGTAAAACCGGTAATGAAACAGGAGGTTGACCGCCTTAGTTACGATGTTACCGCCGATCCGGAAAGTAAGGCCATTTCTGCATTGGATATGATGCGTAAAGTACCGCTTTTAGCTGTAGACGGTGATGACAATATTAAGTTAAAAGGCAGCGGCAAATACAAGATCCTTGTTAACGGTAAAGAATCGGCGCTGATGGCTAAAAACCCATCAGATGTATTGAAAGCTATGCCTGCCACCAATATCGAAAAAATTGAAGTGATTACTACGCCGCCGGCAAAATACGATGCCGAAGGGTTGGCCGGTATCATCAACATCATCACCAAAAAGAACGCCGACCAGGGCTACAACGGCAGCGTTAATTTACGTTATAATAGTGTTTGGGGGCCGGGCTATAACCTTAACATGACTGCCAAGCAAGGTAAGTTTGGTATCTCGGGCTATGCAGGTTTTGGTAACCAGAGGCATAATACCAATACTTTCACAACCACACAAACCCAGTTCGAGCCGGATTCGAGAACGGTACGCTCAACCATTTTACAGGACGGTACCAATACTTTTGGTGGTAAATACCGTTATGCTAACGCGGAAATGAGCTATGAGATAGATACCCTGAACCTGCTTACCGGTTCATTTGAGTTTTTTCATGGCGAATTTGACCAGAACGGTTCACAACGATCAGCCCAGACAAACGCTGCTGGTGACCTTACCCAGGGTTATAACCTGCAAAGTAACGGCTATAATCACGATCAGGGCCTTGATGCATCTATCAATTACCAGTTAGGTTTTAAAGGGCATAAAGATGAGTTGCTTACTTTATCCTACAAATACAGCTACGGGCCGAGCAAGAATTTTACCGACAACCAGTTTTCGGACAGGGTTAATTATTACAATGCCATCCAGCCCGATTTCAGGCAGTATAATAACGCCGGTAACCGTGAGCATACTTTTCAGTTAGATTATGCTTATCCATTAAAAAAGATCAGTATTGAGGCTGGTGGTAAAGTGATCCTCCGTAACAATTTCAGCGATTACAGGCGTGAAGATAAAGATTCAACCAGTTCGGTATATAATGTAAATGCTGGTCAAACAGGCGAGTTTGATTATCATCAGGATGTATACAGCGCCTATAACTCGTACCAGTTAAAGTTTGAAAAATGGACGGGCAAAGCAGGTTTGCGTTTAGAGCATACCCAGGTTAATGCCGAATTTACGGGTGTGCCGCTTGATAAAAGCTATAATAATTTTATCCCGTCGGTATCTATCCAGCGGTCGATGAAAAGCAGCAGCATTAGCCTGGGCTTTACCCAGCGCATCCAAAGGCCGGGCATTTACCAGTTGAACCCTTTTATTGATAAATCAAACCCTAAATTCATCAACACAGGTAACCCTGATCTGAAACCTGAATTGAACAACACTTTTGAATTGAACTATAGCAACTTTTCAAAAGGATCGATCAACGTTGGTTTGAGCTATGCGTTCTCCAATAATGCTATTCAGAATGTGACCAGTCTGATTCAAAACAATATGGGCGATCATATTGATACGGTTACTTTTACCACTTATCAAAACCTGGGCAGTAACCGTTCGCTGGGATTAAACATTAATACTAATTATTCAATCACTAAAAAATTTACGGTTAACCTCAATGGCCAGATTTCGCATATATGGCTAAAAGGCACTTATAACGGTCAGTTTTATAAAAACGATGGTTATACCGGCAATGCTTTCGCCAATATTGGATATAAGTTTGATGGTGGATATCGTATTGGCCTGGATGCCGGTTTCTTTAGTGGTGATGTTACCTTGCAGGGTAAATCAAGCAATTTTATTTATAACTCTTATGTGGTTTCAAAAGAGTTGTTGAATAAAAAGATGACCATATCATTAGTAGCCAATAACCCGTACAGTAAGTACCGCACTTTCCGGTCGACCACACATACAGTTGACTTTGACCAGGAGTCGTTATATCATAACCGCTACAGGCATTTCGCCATCAGGCTGAACTATAAGTTTGGTAAACTGAGCAGCGATATCAAAAAGAACCAGCGCGGTATTAATAACGATGATACCAAAGGCGGCGGCAAAAGTAATGGTGGTGGCAATGGATAATTGTTAACAGATATTTGTTGGAAAAGGCGCGTAATAGCGCCTTTTCTGTTTTGTATCTATTCATTGTAAAAAGAGATGGGTTGGATGGGATTACGCGTCTGAATAGAATATCGAAAACCGTAAATTTGCCACATGAAAGTTTACGGAATAACCAATTGCAATACAGTAAAAAAAGCCCTCGACTGGCTTAAAGAAAATAAAGTAGCGTATGATTTCCAGGATTTTAAAAAGCTGGGTGTAAGCACCGAAAAGTTACAGGAATGGGATACCAAAGCAGGCTACGAAAAATTCATGAACAAACAAGGCCTCACCTGGAAGCAGCTTGACCCGGCAGTTAAAGAAAGCATCAAAACCAATACCGACGCGTTGCAATTATTACAGCAAAAAACCAGCATGATCAAACGCCCGGTTATTGAGGATAATGGTTTCCTTTTCTTCGGCTTTGATGAGAAGGTTTATGCCGATCATTTTTTGGAGAAGTAGGGAGAAAATAAATGATGCTTAATCATGTCTTTTCGAGTTCACATTTTGTGAACTTTTTTATTATATTTGATTTGTAATGAGGGTTCACCTAATTAAGAGGCAAACAGTGGAAGACTTTGCGATTCAATATCCGGGAAGTCGCGCCTCTTTAAACGATTGGCTTGGAAAGTTAAAATTTGCTGATTGGGATGAGCCGTCTGATATTAAACGGACATATAATGCAGTTGATGTTTTGGGCCGAAACAGCAATCGGGTAATTTTTGATATAGCAGGGAATAATTACCGTATGATATGTAAATACGCTTTTGGGGCAAATCAGGTGCATTTATTTGTTTGCTGGATTGGCACCCATGCAGAGTATGATAAAATTTGTAAGGCAGGTAGTCAGTATAGTATAAATATTTATTGAGATGAAAACAACAACGATTAAATATACTGTAATTAAGAGTAGGGAACAGTATTATCAATATTGTAAAGAATTAGAAGACCTATTGGCCGGAGATATAGATGTCAGTGTTCAGGATGAAATTGACCTGATTACTTTATTAATTGAAAAATATGACGAAGACCACAACAGCTTTACGGAAACTGATCCTATAGTTTTATTACGCTCTTTCATGGCCGATCATCATTTGAAATCGCAGGATTTAAGCGAAATACTTGGGATTAGTAAAGGATATGTATCTGATATTTTAAATTATAAAAAGGGGCTTTCAAAAGAAGTGATTCGAAAGTTGTCTGATTATTTTAAGGTGAAGCAGGAGGCATTTAACCGCCCCTATAAATTATCTTCAATAATCAATCCCCGTTTACTAAATCCTAATCTTTCCAATACAACAAAACAGTTGAGATACGTTAAGCATTAATTTATCGGTATGAAAAACCTGCTTAAAGAGATTTCCAAATTAGCTATCCCGGAAGATAGATGGAATCTTTTAACACAGCAACAGATTAAAAATGAGTGGTTAGGAGGTCTGCCTGTTGCTGAAAATGAAATAAAAATTGCTGAAGATAGGTTAGGTGTTAGATTTCCCGATGATTACAGGCGTTTTCTTTTAATTGCAAATGGCTTTTCAGCCCCAAATGATATTGAACCGGGATTTGAAGCTATTGATAAAGTAGATTTTTTAAAAACTATAGATCCTTTTCTGATTGAAGTTTGGAATGAAACAGGATTGGATGAAAGCGCTGATTTAGCCAGGGCGATAGTGGTTGCAGGAATTGATCAAGAGCAATATTTTTTACTCGTACCTCCGTCGACCACTGCAATAGAGTGGAAGTATTGGAAGTTCGCGAACTGGATTCCGGGCAGAGAGTCTTTTGATGATCTGAAAAAATATTTTGAACATGTTTTGGATTTTATGCGAGAGAACTAAAAGGCTTTGTCGTATTCTTTGTTAAGATCATTTTCTATATCTTCCCAGTCTCTTGCTGCCGTTTTTCCATCTGAAAAATCCTGCTTAGTTTGAAGCAAGTCTTCGATATCTCTTTCAGATAAATGATTTGCTTCGTTTGGATTAACAGATTGATTCATATGTAAATTTACAAATATTTATGTCGATAATAGATCTGTGGTTTTTTTAAACCTCATCCAAATCTACCTGATATATAGGCTTTAAGCCTGGATTTAATTATTTAATAAATCGGTAACAATCGTTTTACCAATCTTTTGCATCTGCCTAATTTGTAGTATACTTGTTCCTTTACGCAATTTATTTGACTGAACATGAAACTAAAACTGACGGCAGGTTGCAGCCTTGCCTTAATGTTGGCCGCAAGCGTAACTTACGCCCAGCAGCCAGCACCTCCCACCACTACCACACCCGCCGGATCTGTTTATGATTACCACGAAACTTTTGGTCCTGGGTTTTACACTAAAAACGGCACCGAATTTCGCGCGGCAAGCGGCGAACCAGGATATAAATACTGGCAAAATCGCGCCGACTATCAATTGGCTGCCAAACTAAACGATCAAACCAATGAAATTACCGGGTCAGAAGTTTTAACGTATACCAATAACAGCCCGCAAACATTGGGCTTTATGTGGATGCAGTTGGATCAAAACCTGTTTAAGCTCGATTCAAGGGGAACAGCTATTGTTCCGCCTGCAGGCAGCCGTAACTGGGGACGCGGCGAGGCATTTGATGCCGGTTACAAAATTAAAGCGGTAAAAGTTGCCGGCCTTAAAGGCGAATATGTTGACGTTAAATTCCTGATTACCGATACCAGGATGCAGGTTTTCCTTCCAAAGGAAATTGCTGCCAATGGTGGCCAGGCTAAACTGAAAATTGAATACTCATTTGTGTCGCCAAATTATGGGTCAGACCGTATGGGATATCTGCAAACTAAAAACGGTAAAGTTTATACCATTGCACAATGGTACCCACGCGTATGTGTATATGATGACGTAATGGGCTGGAACACGCTTCCTTACAGTGGGCCGGGTGAGTTTTACCTGGAGTATGGTGATTTTGACCTGAGTATCACTGCTCCTGCAAATCATATCGTAGTAGCATCCGGCGAATTATTGAACCCGCAGGAAGTATATACTCCTGAGCAATTGAAACGTTGGGCAGCTGCCGAAAAAAGCGAAAGCACTGTAATCATCCGCTCGGCTGATGAAGTTACCGATCCAAAATCGCGCCCGGCTGGTAAAACGCAATTAACCTGGCACTTTAAGATCAAGAATGCCCGCGACGCTTCATGGGCTTCATCAGCAGCATTCATCGTTGATGCTGCCAAAATGGATTTGCCAAGCGGTAAAAAATCAACTGCAATATCTGCCTACCCGGTTGAAAGTGATGGCAACGATGCATGGGGCCGCTCAACCGAGTATGTGAAAAAATCAATAGAGTATAACTCATCAAAATGGTTCGAATACCCTTATCCTGCTGCTACTGCCGTTGCCGGTATTGTGGGCGGTATGGAATATCCTGGTATCGTATTTTGCGGAGCTAAAGCAAAAAAGGCAAGCCTTTGGGGGGTAAATGATCACGAGTTTGGTCACACCTGGTTCCCGATGATAGTTGGCTCAAACGAGCGTATGTACGGTTGGATGGACGAAGGTTTCAATACTTTTATCAATACCCTTTCTACCGCTAACTTTAACAATGGTGAATACAAAAGTACCCGTGTGCCTGACATGCATGCCATCGGCAGTAACTTTACCAGGCCCGATCTTGAACCTATCATGAGCCAGCCGGCCAACCTGAAAGAAAGAAATACAGGTACCTTGCTTTACTCAAAACCAAGTGCCGGTTTAGTATTGCTGCGCGAGCAGATCTTAGGCCCAGAGCGTTTTGATTTTGCATTTAAAACATACATCAACCGCTGGGCATTTAAACACCCAACTCCCGATGACTTTTTCCGTACTATAGAAAATGCAGCCGGCGAAAACCTGCAATGGTTTTGGAGAGGCTGGTTCCTGAACGATTGGCGTTTGGACGTTGCTGTAAGCGATGTAAAATATGTTGATAACGATCCAACCAAAGGTTCATTGATCACTTTAGATAACCTGGGTAAAATGGCGATGCCGGTTATTCTGGAGATCAAAACCAAAAGCGGTAAAGTTGAACGTATGAAACTTCCTGTTGATATTTGGGAGCGTTACGCTTCATGGACATTTAAATATCCATCGACAGAAGAAATTGAATCGGTTACTTATGATCCGGACAAAGTATTGCCTGATTACAACCAGGACAATAACGTTTGGAAGAAATAATCTCCCCTAAAGGGGAAACTTCAAAGAAACGGCGATGAGTGTTAGCTCATCGCCGTTTTTGTTTTGTTACCGTTGATAGGAAATAAAAAAGGTTACAAAAAACATGTCATTGCGAGGAACGAAGCAATCGCACGGAGGCAGGGCCGTTCTGTATAGCATGCGATTGCCTCGTCGCACCCGGGGCTCATTTCCATTTTGCTCCTCGCAAGGACATGGTTACTATTTGTCGAAGAGTATTAGAACGGCTTTATGTAACAATAAAGTTCAACTGACAAACAATTAAATACTACACCGTTATTTTACAGTATCAAACACAAACTATCATGAAAAACAAAGTATGGTTAATAACCGGCTGCTCAACCGGTTTCGGCAGGGAACTGGCAAAGCTTGTTTTACAATCAGGCTACAAGGCTGGTGTTGCTTCGCGTAATACCGATGATGTAAAAGACATTGTTGAAAGTTATCCCGAAATGGCTGTTGCATTAAAACTCGATGTAACAAAACCTGAAGAAATCAAAACGGCTGTTGAAACAGTTACGCAAAAATTCGGTACCATTGATGTGCTGGTGAACAATGCCGGCATCGGTTATTTTGGCGCCATTGAAGAAAGCGAAGAGGACGAAGTAAGGCGTATGTTCGAGATCAACTTCTTTGGCCTTGCCAATATGACCAAAGCTGTTTTGCCAATTATGCGTACGCAGAAAAGTGGACACGTGGTTAACATAGCCTCTATAGGCGGACTGGTGGGTTTCCCGGCAGTAGGTTTTTATAACGCGACTAAATTTGCTGTCGACGGTTATTCCGAAGCGCTATCTAAAGAAACCAAACACTTGGGTATTAAAGTCACGGTGATTGCACCAAGTGGTTTCCGTACTGATTGGGCAGGCCGTTCGGCTAATAATAGCAAAATTGTTATCGACGATTATAAAGAAACTGCGGGTACCAATAAAAACAATATCCGCGGCTATAGCGGCAAACAGCCCGGCGACCCGGAACGTGCTGCCAAAGCTATTGTTGAAGCAGTTGAAGCCGAAAACCCACCGTTACGTTTGTTATTAGGTAAAGCCGCTCTAAAAGGTGCCCGGAATAAATTGCAGGAGTTGCAAAAGGATTTTGATACCTGGGAAGCGACTACCGTAGGTGCTGATTTTCCGGAAGGGGAATAAAGGGTTTGCTTTCTAAAATTTGTCATTTCGATTGAGCAGGGGCGGAATGTGCATGAGGGCGAAAGAGAAATCTTATACGCCAGGCATGACAGCTATGCAAATCCGCTTAGTATGTTATACAAGATTTCTCCCTACGGTCGAAATGACAATTTTTTGATTGCACCTTAGAAAGGATCTCTATTTAAAAGCCCCGCGGTTTTTTCGTAAATTGCATCTACAATAAACTGAAACCCATGGGACAGATTGTAATTGTTGCCTATAAACCCAAACCGGGCAAAGAGGAAGCACTAAAACAATTGATGAAAACGCATTTGCCGCGCCTTAAACAAGAGGGGTTGGTAACCGATCGTGAATCCATCATCATGGAAGCTGCCGATGGCACCATCATCGAGGTTTTTGAATGGCTGAGCGCCGAAGCTATCGCAAATGCCCATCACAATAAAGCAGTGCAGCAAATGTGGGGCGAATATGCTGAAGTATGTGATTACGTTCCGTTGAATACATTGAAGGAGGCTGGAGATTTGTTTGCCGGTTTTAAGCCTGTTGACTAAGATAGTATTTAATTTATCCACCCATCTGCAAGCGCTCATTCTTCAGCTTTTTCTGCACATCCTGTTTATAATTACGGCCTATAGGCAATTCATGCCCTGCGACATCCATACTGTAGGCATAGAAAGAATCTATTTTGTTTAACGAAACTATAAACGACCGGTGAATGCGCACAAACCGGCTCTCGGGCAGCATTTCTTCCAATAGGCTGATCCTTTGCCGGGTGATGTGGACCTGGTTGTTTACCGCCACTACTTTCACATAATCGCGCAGGCTTTCTATCCATAAAATATCATTGATGTTAACCTTGATGGTTTTGCGGTCTACCTTTAAATAAATGAAGGTATGCGTATCGCTTATAGGCTCTTCATGGGCAATAACGGGTTTGCCTTTATGCTCGTTAAGCTGATAGATCTTGTCGACTGCCCGCAAAAAGCGTTCAAAAGAGATCGGTTTTAGCAGGTAATCAACAGCATTAAGCTCAAAGCCATCAAGAGCGTATTCACTGTAGGCGGTGGTGAAGATAACTTTAGGTGGATTTTTGAGGCTTTTAGCAGATCGGTACCTTTTATTCCTGGCATCTGTATATCAAGGAACATCAGGTCGATAGGTTTTTGTTGCAACAATCTGAAAGCCTGGATGCCATCGGTACAGGTTGCGGTAACCTCCATCTCGTTGAAACGCTCAAGGTAATTTTTCAGTACCTCAATGGCATGTGGTTCATCGTCAACTATAAGCGTACGTATTTTCATGCGGTTACCATTTGTGGAGTTGCGGTTTGCTTTACAGTTTTCAGGTCGAGATCAAGCGCCACGAAAAAGGTATCTTCTTCGTTTACGATCTTCAGGCGCGAAGAATGAGGATAAAGCAGATTGAGTCTTTTGGTCACATTTCTTAATCCGATGTGCCCCGGCGTATTACCTGCCTCAACCGGGTGTTCGGGTTTGCTGTTGGCTACCTTTAGTTTAAAGTGGTTTAGCGTAACGTTGATATCAATATTTATCCAGGCCGCGCCTACCTGTTCGCTGGTACCATGCTTAAAGGCATTTTCGATAAAAGGTAAAATCAACAGCGGCGCTATGGTTTTATCTTTCAAATTACCGGTAATGGTAAAGTTGATATCGATGCGTTCTTCATAACGCAGCTTTTCAAGCTTCACATACTGCTGCATCATAAATACCTCTTTTTCCAAAGGCACTTCGTTATCTGAACACTCATAAAGCATATAGCGCAACAAATCTGAAAAACCAATAATGGCCTGCGGGGATTTAGGTGAATTATTAAGACTTAAAGAGTAAAGGTTATTAAGTGTATTAAATAAAAAATGTGGATGTACCTGGGCTTTCAGCGCATTGAGCTCGGCCTCAAGAGCTGCCTGCTTACGTTCATACCACATTTTAAAAAGCTTTATGGCCAAAACAAAACCCGTGAACAGGTTGGTACCTTTAAACGAATTTACCAGGCTTTGTCCATCCAGCAGTTGCTCAAAAAATGGGCGATGGGTAGAGGCTATATAGCCTGCATCGGTTACGCGCATTACCCTGATCAGGTAGGGGGCAACAAAAGTAATTCCGATTGCGCGGCTGATGAACATACACGCAAAAACAAGCGGTATCAACATCATGAAAAACATCACATATCGCTTTTCAAAAACGTATTTGGGCACCAGCCAATAGGCAATAGCATAATAGTAGCCTATTTGAATGGGCATGTACAAAAGATTATTGCGAAAGGATACCCAAAAATTGGTTTGCAATGAATAAAGCGCGGTGATAAAAAATGACACTATCACCCAAAATATTACATGCTGCCAAAAGCGTGGCAGTTTGATATTGTTAAGCATCATATCAAAACCATTATTCATATAGCTAATTTACTGCAAAACAGTTTAATCAGGTTGATTTTAGTGTGAATGTGCGACAAACTGCAATCAATTAATGACGAACTGCATAGGGGATACGGGCTTCAGTACGCATTGCGGGATGAATGTACATTCGTCGCATAAAAATACAGTTTATCGTACCTGGCCGGTAATGTGCCTATGTTGTTTTTGCCGGATTTTATAATCCCTTAAGTTTAGTTTATAAATTAAAAATAAGGCCATGAAAAAGTTAATTATCACAATTTGCATCCTGGCATTTGCAGCAGCTGCAGTGCAGGCTCAGAATAAAACAACAGACGTACACGGATTTTGGGTAGTTGAACACAACGTTAATTTACCCCGCGTGCAAACCGTTAAATTTTATAACGATAACAATAAGCTTATTTACGAAGAAACAGTTTACAGCAAACTCAATATCAAAAAGAAAAAGACGCGCCTGGCGCTTGATCAAATTTTAGACAGGCTGAATGAGCGTACAGCTTATATCGAAAATAAGAACCTCGTAATGCTGAGCCTTAATTTAAGGAATTAAGATTTTTTTAAATATACGTTTAAGAAACCGGTTGCCAACGCGAGGTATGGCGCCGGTTTATTTTTTGTAGGAAAGATTTGATTTTCTATAGCCTAAAATTGGCAAAAGGTGAGATGAGTTCTCCACCATGTCATTGCGAGGTACGAAGCAATCGCACAAAGGCAGGTAACGACTTTTGTTGTATTGAACTTACATCGTCGCGCTCTTGGCCGCGCGAGGGCCAGTTACTTTTGTCGCCACAAAAGTAACCAAAAAGGCTTGCAGCAGAAAGGCTTCTTTGCGCACAACCCATCCTCGAAGCCCACCTCGCGGCCTTTACCCTGCAAAACGAACAGAACCACGGGCTGCAATTATTTTGCCCAGGTTCGCGCTCACCCACTGCTTCTGCAAAAACTTGCTATGCCCCTGCAGCCGCACATTCCCTACATGTTCTGCTCGTTTTCACCCGAAGCTGATCTGCTGCGGAAAACATTTGGGAAACAAGATATCTTCGTTTTTGCGCGCTGGTATAATATCAAGAAAGGCTTTGCCTCTTAAGTGTATTTCCTAATACTCCAGATACTTCTCCACCCTTACCGCAACAAAATCCCCTTCAACATACTTTCCTGTCTCTTCACTTAAAACCCGGAGAATAATACCGCCATGCTCAAGGATCAGATCTTCATAAAAACCTTTAAACAATACTTGCTTAACAACCCAGTTTTTTACTGCGGCTATCAGCTTTATTTTGATCTGCTCTGGATAAATAACAGCATATTCTTTTGAGATTTCAATGCCGCAAAGGTGGGCTTCATGAGCAGTAAGTACATTGCAGTTGCTTAAAAGTTGTGCGGTATAAAGAAATTTAGGGTGTTTGTATAATGATTTAGGTGTTCCGTGCTCTACTATTTCGCCTTTATTAAGTACGATGAGCTCATCGGCCATGGAAAGCACTTCGGCAGGGTCGTGGGATACCATGATCACCGTTAAACCGATTTCTTTAACTATCTGCCTTATATCGTGCTGTAAGCCTTCCCTGAATGAAGTATCTACCTGGTTAAATGGTTCGTCGAGCAGTAATACCTGTGGATGCGTGATAATGGCGCGGGCAATGGCTACGCGCTGCTTTTCACCGCCGCTCAGGTCGGCCACACGCTTATCGGCCATGGCAAACATGTTGAGCTGTTTAAGCACTCTTTCGGTTTTCTCCTGTTTGGCTTTAAGGTCGGTTGCGGGGAGCATAGCCGCCACGTTATCCCAAACTTTTGCAAAAAGGTTAAGATCGTCGGTATGCTGTGTCACCATTTTCATGGCATCATGACCGGGGATTAGCTTTTCTTCAGGCCCCCAAATGCGTTCGCCCTTAAAGTAAACAGTGCCTTCATCGGGCGAGAGCAAACCATATAGCAACCTGAGTAAAGTACTTTTACCGCTACCGCTTTCGCCGATAATGGCCGTGATTTTGCCGGGTTCAATAATCAGTCCGGTTTTTTTTACGCCGGCCTGCTGTTTTCCCGGATATATTTTACTTACGGCAACCGCCTGCAAAAAAGGAATCTCTGACATCAGGGGCAAAGATAAACGTTTGAACCATGATTCTGAACCATGATTTGCCTGATTTAAGGATTACAGGATGGGGTATGAACTATGATTTGTCTGATTTAAGGATTATTGGATAGAGCAGGTTATCTATCTATCACGGTAATCCCAAAATCCTGAAAATCATGGTTCAGAATCATGGTTTTGTTTAAAAGCCAAAAGTTA
This sequence comes from Mucilaginibacter gossypiicola, assembly GCF_900110105.1. Classification (GTDB taxonomy): domain Bacteria; phylum Bacteroidota; class Bacteroidia; order Sphingobacteriales; family Sphingobacteriaceae; genus Mucilaginibacter; species Mucilaginibacter gossypiicola. Next base: position 60,455 of record NZ_FOCL01000006.1, read on the forward strand.
ACCCAAATGAGAAGTTTCTCAGGCCTTTTTGATCGGGGCTGTTTTCAAACATATCGTTGAAGTAATATTTGGCATATAGGCCCATGATGCCGTAACCCATGCGCACAAATACACCTTTGCGCAGTTTGGCAAAATGATAATCGTCGTTAAATTTCTGTTTGCCGTTTTCCTCACTGATCTGTTTTACGCGGCCATTAAGCAGGATGCCAATCTCCGGACCGGCAACTAACCTGAAATAGTTCCCCCGGTCATCTTCATGGCTGCGGTAATAGAACGATAGCGGGATGCGAAGGTAGGTTGATGAAAAACGGTTTTTGCTGAAGTGGATACTATCCTGAACGTAGGTTAATACCGGCGCATTACGCTGAATGGTGATATCATTACGCAGGCGGATGTGTGTCCAGTCGAAGCCGCCGGATACATAAATTTTGAAAGCGCTGTTAAAGCGATAGCCAAATTGCAGCACATCGAAACCAAAGTTGCTTGTTTTCCATTGGCGGTAGCTTAAAAATTTGTTTTTATCGGATAATGTGAAACTGCCATTGTCAATGAGCGTAGCAAAGCCAAGGTCGATCCTTGAAAAGGTTACCCCGAATGAAAAGCCCGGTGCTTTGTGTGCATGATAGGTGGTATCGGGCCCGTTGCTGTTAATGTTTACCTGCGGCACGTCATCGCCAAAGCCAAGCTTTACCTTAACATGCTTGTTATGGGTAGTGGTGGTATCGATGGTATTTCTTGCAGAATCGGCAGGTGTGCTCTGAGCAAAAGTAAAGCTCGCGGCAAGGCATATTGTGATGGTAAAAATAAGGCGTTTCATATGTTGTGGTATATATTTATCGTTCGCTAAAATATTATTTGTCTTTCTCTTTTTTTACTTTAATAAAGCCCAGGTTTAATCCTGTAATGGTGGCATCATCTTCATCGGTATTGCTAAATTCAATCACTTTATCTTTACGTTTATCAACAGCGGCTATCACCACGTTAAAAACATCGCCAAGGCTGCGGATGCGGTGCTTTTTTACAGGTTTGGCCGCAACAGGAGCCGCTTGCGACGGTACCCTGGCTATCAATACCGGCTGTGTGCTGTCGTTGTTAATAATGGCCAACTTTAGGCTTATCCTGGTTGCTGTATCCTGGACTGCGGCTTTAACAACAGGGTAATCCATGGCAGGAGTATTTGCCAGTAAGGGCTCGTCTGCATGGGCAGTTACAGCTGATTGGACAGGGTTTACAGGCTGTGATAGGGATGGCGTCAAATTGCTTTTTGTTTTGGTTTTATTAATGTGCGCTAACTGGTTAACAGGTGCTATAACCGGATTTGCAGGTACTTTGTTTTGGGCCGGGGTTGGAGGTACCACGGGCTCAACAGTAACTGCAACAAGTTGTTTTACCGGTTGGTGGGTTTTAACTATTGCTGTTGAATGGTCATGATGTTTAACTGGTTGTTTAGGAATAAACAGGATACCTGCGGTAATAAGTAAAATAACGCCTGCTGCCGCGCTTAGCAAAGGCAATATTATTCCTTTACGCCTGCCGGCGTTTAATTCGGCATTGATGCCCTGCCATACATGGGCCGACGGTTGTATCTCCAGGTCATCAAGCTTTTGTTGAAACAGCCTGTCCAGTTCCTTATCCTGCATATCCATAACTTTTGCCCTCCATTTTAGCAATTTGTTCTTTCAAAATTGTACGTGCCCTTGATAGCTGCGATTTAGAGGCACCCTCGGTAATGCCCACAATCTCTGCTATCTCTTTGTGCGAATAACCTTCAAGCGCATAAAGGTTAAACACTATCCGGTAACCCGGTGCCAGTTGCTGTATTATGCCCATCAGCACCTTTGCATCCAGGTTGGCCGCTGCCAGTGGATTAACCGATGGCTCATGTCCGGCCTCTTCAATATCAATTACCTGCATCATCTTATGATGTTTCCGATAATACTCAATCGAACTGTGAACCATAATGCGCCTAACCCAACCTTCAAATGATCCGTCGCCCCGGTAATCATTCATTTTTTGGAAAACCCTTATAAAGCCATTCTGCAACATATCTTCGGCCTCCATGCGGTCGGTAGCGTAGCGCATACATACCCCCAGCATTTTTGAGGCGAACTGTTTATAAAGCAGTTCCTGAGCCTTCCGCTCGCCTGCCCGGCAGCGGTCTATCAATTGGTGAATGGTATATTTAGGTTCCAAAAACATCATTTATAAGTAAGATGGTATAGTGATGTAAATGGTTGCATGGGGATGTAAATATTTTAATAAATAGTTTATCCGGTGAACAGCATGTAAAATAGGGAATCGCTTTTAAAATACGAGGCACCTCCGGAGCCCTTAAAATTGATTTAATTTTTTCTATAAACACGTTATCCCAAAGGGCAATGTCATTAAGTTAAGGGAAATTCCCCAGAGGGGGAACAGGTTTGTAGTAATGTCATATACCGAAAATAACCGTGCCAGAGGTACGGAACACTCGGGGTTGTGTACCTCTGGCACACCAAGACAAACAAATCTTTAATTTCTACAAACCTTTTGCACCTCTGGTGCAACCTGTCAAGCCCTTAACTTAATGACATTGCCCGCTGGGGTAAACAGCGATTTCAAAACTCCGTTAGGAGTATCGTGTTTATAGCAAAAAATTAATCGGAAAGTGGCTCCATAGGTGCCTCGTGTCGATGGTTAATTTATAAAAGTAGTCCATCTGCCTAAGGGGATTGATTGAATTGGCAGAAAAAATTGAGATAGCGGATTAGGTGATTACTTCTTCTCCCTATACCGCTTATAGATCTTCACGGCAATCATCAGGATAACCCCTAAAGAAACTATCCCAACCACGCCGAATACCCAGCTCAAAGCATCCTTTTTTACAGCAAGAAAAACAATGGCGAAAAGAAAAATAGTGGCCAGCTCATTCCAGAGGCGTAGCTGGCTGGAAGTCCATTTGAAAATGCCTTTGCGCATTTGTTTTATTTTGGATTCGCAAATGTGGTGATAGGCCACCAGGCCAAATACAAAAGCTAATTTGATATGCAGCCAGGGCATTTTTAACCAGGCTGGTGTTAAATATAGCATAGTACAGCCCGCCAATATGGTGATTAGCATGGATGGTTTGGCTATAACATTCCATAACCTGCTCTCCATAATTTCAAACTGTTTGGAGAGTATGGTACGTTCCGGTTCGGGTTTATCCTGTGCCTCGGTATGATAAATAAATAAGCGCACAATATAAAACAGCCCCGCCATCCAGCAGACTACAAAAATGATGTGTATGGCGAGAACGTATTGGTACATACCGTAAGTTCATGTCATTGCGAGGAACGAAGTAATCGCGAACTTTACAGAGTGACTTGCATAGTTCGCGATTGCCACGCTATCGCTCGCAATGACATACTTTTTTTTAATTTCTGTATTCTTTTATCACTTCCACCGCGTACTTCACATTATCAAACGGGATATCCGGCATAATGCCATGACCCAGGTTAAAGATGAAGCCGTTTTCGCCTTTCATGCGGTCGAACAGGCGGTAGATGCGTTCTTTAATTACTTTTTTATCAGCATAAAGGATGTGCGGATCAAGGTTACCCTGTACCGCTATGCCTGCCGGTAAGCGTTTTTTAATATCTAACAGATCAACATTCCAATCGATAGAAATTACATCCGGTTTAGCCTCGGCCATTAATGGTGCAAAAACCGAGCTGCCTTTACAGAAAGAGATCACCGGGATATCTTTACGGTTCAGCTTGCTGATGATCTCGGCAATATAACGGTGGCTAAATTCTTTATAATCATCCCATGCTAAAGCCTGCGCCCAGCTATCGAAGATCTGTACGGCGTTTACACCGGCAGCAATCTGCATGTTCAGGTAATCTGCGGTAACGGTGGCAATTTTTGATAACAGCTGATGGGCCATTTCGGGCTCATTGTGCAGCATCAGTTTGGTCCGCTTGAAATCTTTTGATGATCCGCCTTCAACCAGGTAGCTCATTACTGTAAATGGCGCACCGGCAAAACCGATCAGCGGAATACGACCGGCAAGGCGCTGTTGAATCACTTTGATGGCATCGCCAACGTATTGCAACTTGTCCAACACATCGGTTCGCAATGCATCAACATCGGCCTGTGTACGTACGGGGTTTGCAAACAGCGGACCAACGCCTGCGTTAAAGCTCAGGTCGCCGCCCATGGCTTCACCTGTTACCAGGATATCTGAAAATAAAATTGCGCCGTCGATGCCTAACAGGTCGACAGGCAGCATGGTAACATCGGCAGCAATCTCCGGTGTTTTACACATTTCAAGGAACGAGTATTTGTTTTTAATGTCCCAATACTCTTTCATAAAGCGGCCCGCCTGCCTCATCATCCAAACCGGTGGGCGTTCTGTTTGCTCCGAAAATGCCGCTTTTATTAATAACGAATCTCTCATATTTTAGTTAGATGCAAGAAGTTAGGTAGAAGCAAGAAGTCAAGAATCAAGAGACAGGAAAAGAAATTTCATCTATCTTGCTTCTTGCTGTTTTGTCTCTTGACTCTTTCCATCCTGACTCTTGCCGTCTTATTTCTTAATATCTTGTCTCCTGACTCTTAAAGTCTTGACTCTTTTTTTCTGGTTCTTTTTTCAATTCCTGCTGAAGGCGGCTTATCACATCCTTCATTTTGGCTGTTATTTTTTCTTTATGCTTTTCGGTTAATTGAAGATATGCTTTAGCTTTTTCAACATTACCGCGCCTGATGCTGATATTGGCCACACTAACCAATGCTGCTACGTGGTCATTAACCGAACGCAATGGATATTGTGCCGCTATTTCATAATGCTTTTCAGCCTCTTCAAAATCCTGCCTTTGCAAACAAAGACCGCCGTAAATGAATTCATAATAACCCCGGCGGTTTTTGCTGAGCCACTCGGGTTTTGCGATCTCACTTAATGAAGCGGCTGTTTTGTCGAAATCCTTTACATGAAAATGCTTGGATGCAACAATTAACGTACCCTGTCTGAAATAATCCCAGATAAGCAGGACGATCATCATTGCTGCCACTACTGCAAGTTCATAAATACGAAAATACACCAACACACCTAACGACAGCAGAAATACAAACGCAATGAATATACGTACCCTGTTACTGAACATTAATGCTGATTATCGGTAAATTTATAGCCTACACCACGGATAGAGTGAAAATAAACCGGGTTTTTAGGGTCTGGTTCAAAATACTTACGGAAGGTTAGGATGAAGTTATCGATGGTACGGGTTGACGGATAAACGTCATAATTCCATACTGTTTCCAGGATCTGCTCGCGCGATACAGCATCATTACGACGCTCAATCAACAGTTTAAGCAGCATGGTTTCCTTTTTAGTAAGGGCGGTAATTGAGCCATCTTCATTAACCAGTTCAAACGAGTTAAAGTGGATGGTTTTATCACCTATTTTGTAGCTGTTAAACTCTTTCAGGTCTTCACCTTTCAGGCTGCGTTTTACCAGGTTGTTCACCCTTAAAATAAGCTCTTCGAGGTTAAAAGGTTTGGTAAGATAATCATCGGCACCTTTCTTTAAGCCCGAAATCTTGTCCTCATTGGTGTTTTTTGCCGTAAGGAACATGATAGGTACTTCGGTATTTTCAAGCCTGATGGTTTCAGCAACAACAAAGCCGTCAATTTCGGGCATCATTACGTCAAGTATCACCAGGTTAAAGCGTTCTTCTTTAAATAGCTGTAAAGCTTTTTTGCCGTTTTTAGCCGGAGTTACCTTGTAGCCTTCCAGCTCAAGGTTAAGCTTAATTGCTTCTAACAAATGCTCTTCGTCTTCGGCCAATAAAATCCTTTTTTTGTTTGGCATGCTCATATTCAAATTTAGGTTAATCCAAATGTAACTTCAAAAATACTACCAGCAGGGCGGTTATCTTTAACCCTGATACTGGCCTGGTGTTTATCCAACACCTCCTTAACAATATAAAGGCCCAGTCCGGTACCTTTAGTGTTACGGGTTTCTTCGCTGCCTACGCGGTAAAAACGCTCAAAAATGCGGGTCTTTTCCTCGTCGGCAATACCGATACCATGATCGGCTACCTGTAAATAAACTTTATCGTCTTTCGAAAACAGCTTTACCCCAACAGACGAGCAGGGGCTTGAATATTTTACAGCGTTTTCGATCAAATTGGTTACTACCGATGTAAGGGCAAATTTATCACCTACAATCTCCACCTTAGGCTCAATCTCGGCCTCGATGATCTGTTGATTGCAATCGCATTTGGAGATCTGCAGGCGGTTAACAATGCTGTCAACCAAAACCGAAAGGTTAAAGCTGGCCTTAGGGAAGCTATATGAGCGGTTCTCGATCTTAGATGCAAGCAGCATATTCTCAACCATATCATCCAAACGTTCAACATCGTTTAATGATTTCTCAATAAAATCAAGAAGCTGTTCTTTGGTCAGATGACGCTTTTGAATAGTTTGCAGCAGGATCTTGATTGATGCCAGCGGCGATTTCAACTCATGTGTTACCGAAAGCAGGAAGTTCTTTTTTTGCTCCTGTAGCCTGCGCTCTTTGTTAAACGAGCGGTGAAGGTTGATTGCGCCAATTAAAAATACGGCTACAAACATGGCCCCTTCGCCCAGGATCATACCGGTGCGGCGCGGTTGCAGCGTAACCAGCATATAGCCCCACCATACCAGTTCGGCAACGGCATAGGTGATGAGCGCGTAAAAAATAACAAATGACTTCTTCATCTCAGTATGTTAATCAGTTTGCAGTTCTCGGTTTGCAGTTTGCAGTAGTCAATTAGTTAGCAATATGATTGTCCCCTTAACTGCAAACTGCCCACGGGCAACTGCCAACTTATTTACTATTAAATACCAAATCTAAACTATCAAATATAGCACGTTTTGTTTTCTCCAGGTCGGTTTTGGTGTGTGCCGACGATATAAAGCCAACCTCATACCCCGACGGACCCAAATAAATGCCCCTGTTCAGCAGCTCACGATGGAATTTCTTGAATTTCTCCATGCTTGAGGCATCAATATCTTCGGCTTTACGAATATACTCTTTATCTGTAAAAGCAAACCAAAATATAGAGCCTATGCCAAACACCTTGAACTTGTAATTACGGGCAGTAGCAAAACGTTGGATAGCTTCTACGAACTCTTGTGTTTTATTGTTCAGGTCGCGGTAAAAGCCCATACGTAAAAGCTCGCTGAGCTGGGCGATACCGGCACCCATAGCAACCGGGTTGCCTGATAAAGTACCTGCCTGGTAAACCGAACCCTCGGGCGAAATATTGCTCATAATTGTTGCCGATGAGCCATAGGCACCAACAGGCATACCGCCACCAATGATTTTACCATAAGTGATAATATCAGGTTTGATTTGGTAGTAACCGGCAGCACCTTCAAAGCCAACACGGAAACCAGAAATCACCTCATCAAATATCAGCATGGTGCCGTTTTGAGTGCAGATGTCGCGGAGGTATTGCAGGTATTCTTTTTCCTGTAATAGTAAACCATTGTTTGCCGGCACAGGTTCAATGATCACTGCCGCAATCTGGTCTTTAAATTCGTCAAAAGCTTTAGTCAAAGCTTCTTTATCATTAAGCGCTACCACAATGGTTTCGTCGGCAACTGATTTTGGTACACCGGCAGATGAAGTTTCGCCGAAAGTAACCAGGCCCGAACCTGCTTTTACCAATAAGGCATCGGCATGACCATGATAGCAACCTTCAAACTTAAGAATTTTATCGCGTTTGGTATATCCCCTTGCTAACCTGATGGCCGACATTACAGCCTCAGTGCCCGAGCTTACAAAGCGGATCTTTTCAATAAACTTATTGTTTTTCAGGATCAGTTCGGCCAGCTCATTTTCCAATGCGGTAGGCGCGCCGAAGCTCATGCCGTGTTGCATAACCTCGATAACCTTTTCCCTTACTTTGGCATTGTTGTGGCCCAGGATCAGTGGTCCCCATGAGCAGCAATAATCGATAAACTCGTTGCCATCGGCATCCCAGATATGGCTGCCATCGCCTTTTTGAATAAACAGCGGTGTGCCATAAACAGATTTAAAAGCCCTTACCGGTGAGTTAACCCCACCCGGAAAATAGGTTTGTGCCTTAGCGTAAAGCTCGGCCGATTTTTCACGACTGATATCGGGCTTGCCCGTAGTATTTACCGGTTCATCCTCTGCAGAAAACATCTTTTTTATTGAATCGAACATTTTTATGAGCTTAAAGCTGAAAGCCAAAGGCTTAAAGCTGTTTTATTATTTATTGAGGCCTGTGCCTTTATTTGTAAGCCGTCATTGCGAGGAACGAAGCAATCGCAAACTATACAGAGCAGACCTGCTTCCGTGCGATTGCTTCGTTCCTCGCAATGACGGGGTGTAGATCCAGCCTTACGAAGTTTTTAAAACTTCGTAAGGCTTAAACTGCTTTGTACCTCGCAATGACGTAGTGTAGATTAGCTTCTACCTTTCGCCTTTGACCTTTTCCCTTTCACCTCAACCTACAACCACTTATTCTCCAAAACCTCTTTGGCATGGTAAGTTAAAATAGCAGTTGCACCGGCACGGCGGATGCTGGTAAGCACCTCGGTGATGGCACGCTGCTCGTTTAGCCAGCCACGTTGTATGGCAGCTTTGATCATGGCATATTCGCCGCTTACGTTGTAGGCTGCAACAGGCAGTTCGGTATTATCTTTTATTAATTTAATAACATCCAGGTAGGGTAGGGCCGGTTTCACCATCAGGAAATCTGCGCCTTCCAGCTCGTCCAGTTCGGCTTCAATCAGGGCTTCGCGCTGGTTGGCCGGGTTCATCTGGTAGGTTTTTTTATCGCCAAACTTAGGAGCCGAGTTAAGGGCATCCCTGAACGGGCCGTAAAATGCGCTGGCGTATTTAGCCGAGTACGACATGATAGACACGTTTGTAAAACCGTTATCGTCAAGCACATTGCGAATGTACCCAACACGGCCATCCATCATATCCGATGGAGCGATGATATCAGCACCTGATTGTGCATGCGCCAAAGCCATTTTGCCTAAAACATCCAGCGTTTCATCGTTCAGGATCACACCGTTTTCCACAATGCCATCATGTCCGTCGCTGCTGTATGGGTCCATGGCTACATCGGTAATAACGCAGGCTTCCGGGAAGTTTTTCTTTACCTCGCGGATGGCGCGTAAGTAAAGACTTTCATCGCGGTAGCTTTCAGTAGCAAATTTGTCCTTCAGGTCTTCGGCGATATTAGGGAACAGATCGAAAGAGTTTAAGCCCAGTTTAAGGCAGCTTTCAATTTCGCGCAGCAGGTTATCGATAGAATAACGGAAGATGCCCGGCATTGACGCCACTTCACTTTTCTGGTTTACGCCGTCAATAATAAAAAGCGGGAAAATCAGGTTAGCAGCACTAACATGTGTTTCCTGCACCATTTGGCGTATCACTTCACTTTTGCGGTTCCTTCTTGGTCGTTGTAACATAATAAGTCATTATGTCATTGGGGCATTGAGTCATTACTTGTCAGCTTTATAAAAAATGACCTAATGACCCAATGACTCAATGACGTTTAAAGTCCAAACACTGCCTCTGCCAGCCCAACTTCGTCGGGTGAGTAGGGGAGCGTGTATTTTACACCCATTTCGTCAAACTTTTTGCCGGTTGATTTGCCTATGGCTACCACCTTTTGGTATGGGTCCAGCAGGTTATCGGCAAAATAAGCCTCTACGTTTGATGGGCTGGTGAATACCATCACATCAGCGCCGCTGGCCTCAACATCTTCTTCCAGTACGGTTTCATAAACAGGCAGGTCGATGATTTTTGTATCGGCAGATAAGCCTTGTTGTATGCTCCTCATCGGGCTTTCGGCACCGGGGAACAGTACAATTTTACCGTTAGCCAGTTTAGCAAATTCTTCAGCAACTTCGGCAGTATCGGTGCCTTCGCCAACATAATCGGTAAAGTGACCTTTACGACGCAGCATTTCTTCACTGCCGCTGCCCATTACCCCAAATTTTACTTTTTTAGGGAATTGCGGGTTCAACTGGAAAAAGTACTCAACAGCATTTTTACTGGAGAAGAATACCCAGTCGATATTTTTTAATATGTATGAGTCAAAGCGGGTGATCACAGGCACAGTACGGATTAGCGAACGATCTTCTATCTGGATACCATGTTTTTCAAGCGCTTTACGGAAATAGCTTTGCTCGCCAAGCTCGCGCGAAATAAACACGCTTGCAGGGTGTTTGCGACCTTTAGCAAATTTGGCTACTACTTTTTCTGCCAAACCTTCGGTTGTTGGTGCTTCTAAAAACAACCTATCCGGAAATTCATCTCCTTCGTTGGCCTTAGAAGTAAACACCTGGAAAAGGCCGTCTTCCTTACGGCAGTAACAGCCTAAAGGCAGGTGGCAACCGCCACCAAATAATTTCAATACGGTACGTTCAACAGCCAGTTCTTCGGCAACATCAATATGGTGTAAGGCCTGTAATGCTTCAAAAAGCTCATGGTCAGTTTCGCGGATCTGGATAGCCAATGCACCTTGTGCAGGAGCAGGGATCAGTTCAACCGGGGTGATCTCTTCTACATGAAATTCGCTCAGGTCGAGGCCTAAACGGGTAACGCCAGCTTTAGCCAGCATAATGGCATCATATTTTTCATCGCGAAGTTTACCTATACGGGTAGGCACGTTACCGCGAAGGTCTTCAATTTCAAGATCGGGGCGGTGAGCAAGCAACTGGGCTTTACGGCGGTTTGATGATGTGCCCACAATGGCGCCATACTTAACAGACAGCTTTTGATGAACATCAACACAATCCTTCAGGATCAACAAAAGTTCGGCGGGGTCTTCCCGTTCTGAAACTGCTGCAATGATGAGTCCCGGAGGATTTTCAGTTGGCAGGTCCTTATGTGAGTGCACGGCGATATCAATAGTGCCAGCAATCAATTCTTCTTCTAATTCTTTGGTAAAGAAACCCTTACCTTCCAGCTTGTCAAAGCTGAGGTTCAGGATACGGTCGCCCTGGGTTTTAATGATCTTTAACTCGGCGGTAATGTTAATGGCAGCGAGGCTGTCTTTAACGAAATTGGCCTGCCATAAAGCCAATTCACTGCCACGGGTTCCTATAATTAGTTTTCTGTCCAAAAGAATGATTGTTTTCAGCTGCAAATTTAATTTTTTATGCCGATGATAAGATACATCAACTGCATGAAATATTGTTAATTGCAACAAAATGACTGTAATGTGTGGGTTTTGATGTTTGTATAAATTTGCCCGGCATATCGCGTACTTAACATATTTGCCATAAGGCACAACCTCGCTGCAGCGGATGTAGCTTTGTAACAAAGCGGGTGTCCCAATTTTTTGATTCCCGAAAAAAAATGAAAAAAGCCTGGTGCTTCTTTTTCTTAAAAAATAGATATGTTCCATTTTTTAAGAGTGAAACAGTGAAACGGCTTTTAAATGTTACTTATTGGAAATCAGTAATTTAGTTTTTTACCTGAAACGGTATTAAATTATTGATAATCAGTATTTAAAACTTTTTAGAGTACGGGTCTGGTGTTTTATGATCATTGCGGATCGGAGCTTTTTTTGACGCGATTTTTTATGCTTTTTTTGATGTTTTTTCTAATCGGTGCGGGGTGTTTGAATTTGATGATGACAAAATGCTGCCACCATGTATTAAAGCAGGGAGGTTTAGCTTTGGGCATTAATACACCTTACGAAGCGAAGCTTCGTAAGGTCAATATCCTTTTTCTGGTCGAAGTTTAGCGAGGCGTAACTTCGTCCAGTTAATGAGCGGTGATAGGATCATAGTAGCCTCCGTAGCCCGCTGCTGTATCAGGCAAAAACGCACACCCGTTGTAACGTTTTCGAACGGTATTATAAATAAAATAACATTAATTTATTGTTTTTCAGTTATTTAAATTGATGGCATGGGTTTTAAGCACTACCAGTGTATCAGATAGTTTATTTAAGTTTAACAGCTTCTACAATCAACATCCCTATGCTCAAAACATATTTTAAACTTGCTTACAGGAACATAATAAAGGACAAAGCTTACTCCATTATTAATATATCCGGTTTAGCCATTGGCCTTGCCTCCAGTATCCTGATTTTGCTTTGGGTGCAAAATGAATTAAGCTACGATAAGTTCCATAAAAATGCCGCGCAGATCTATCGTATCGATAGCAATTTCGGCGATTCTAAAACAGCAGCAAGTTCGGCTGGGATGCCTTTTGGCTTGAAATCGGAGATCTCTGTTGTAAAGAACGTTGCTCGCTTATACCCCGGTTTTCCTTCCGTGCTGTTTGAAATTAACAACCGGAAATTCCAGGAAGAACACGTGTTTTATACTGATCCGGGTTTTATGGATATGTTTTCATACCCTTTAATAAAGGGCGACCGGGCTACAGCTTTAAGTCAGGCAAATGGGATTTTAATAACAGAAGACATCGCCATAAAATATTTCGGGAAAGAAGACCCTATTGGTAAGGTGATCCGGAAAGATAATAAGGAAAGCCTGGTAGTAACAGGTGTTATGGCCAATATTCCGGCCAATTCCGATCTGCAATTTGATATCCTGCTTCCGATGGCTTTGATAGCTCAAACCAATTACGATCTAAAAAATAACATCTGGGATAATTTTAACTTTTACGGCTATGTTCAGTTTGATAAACACTTTGATCCATCTGCCGCTAATCTATCTAAACTGGAAACACAAATTGGTCAGATTTTTCATAAACATAGCCCGGATACCAAGGCTACGTTCAAATTGCAGCCTTTAACCAAAATACACCTCGATCCGGAAAGGTTAGGGGATTCGCCGGGCCATGGTAATGCGCAGTACGTAAGTATCTTTTTTGTGATTGCCATATTGATATTGATTGTGGCCTGCATCAATTTTATGAACCTGGCAACTGCGCGTTCGGCCCGCAGGGCTAAAGAAATAGGCTTGCGTAAGGTTGCCGGTGCAGTTCGCGGACAATTGGTACTTCAGTTTTTAAGCGAATCGGTATTTATTTCATTCCTATCGTTATTACTGGCGCTTGTTATTGTACGTATGTTTTTGCCTGTATTTAATGATCTGGCCAACAGGAAACTTACTATTGATTTATCAGATGCCAGGCTTTGGTTAAGTCTTACAGGCATTGCCCTCATGACCGGTCTTATCTCCGGTAGTTATCCGGCATTATTCCTTTCTGGCTTCAACCCGGTTAAAGTGCTTAAAGGAAATGTAAAATCAATGGGTGGTAATTTGTTTTTCCGGAACACCCTTGTAGTGGTACAGTTCATGGTGTCAATTATATTGTTGGTAGGTACGGTAGTTATTTATAAGCAACTTAAATTTATCAGGGATAGGAATCCTGGTTTCGAGAAGGCTAATCTTTTGTATATGCCAATGACAGGCGAGATCTGGCATAAGCAAGAGGCTTTGAAAAATATGTTAAGACAAACCTCACTCACCAGCAATTTTACTACAATTTCCGATCTGCCGACCGAACTTGGCGGCTGGACACTCAACGTCCAGTGGAGCGGCAAAGATCCGCGGTCGCAATTATCTATCCCGGTAATGGCTGTTGATGGCGATTTTACGCGCACATTCAGAATGAAACTGGCCGCCGGCCGAAGTTTTTCACCGGCTTTTAAAACCGACTCGAACAACTACATGATTAACGAAAAAATGGCGGGCGTAATGGGCCTTAACGCCGGCACTGCCGTAGGTAAGCCGTTATCAGTTTGGGGCAACAAAGGTACAATTGTAGGGGTAATAAAAGACTTTAATTTTAAACCTGTTCAGCAAGCCATTGAGCCACTGGTTATACCTTTTAATAAAATAGGAGGATATGTGGTTGTACGGACATTGCCCGGAAAAACCGATGCTACTATAAAGGTTTTATCGGCAATTAGCCAGCAACTCAATCCCGCTTATCCCTTTAAATTTGATTTTATTGATCAGGAATTATCCAAACTTTACAAAGGCGAACAGCAGATGGGTAATATCTTTAACCTGTTTGCAGGGTTGGGCATCTTTATTTCATGCCTCGGCTTATATGGCTTATCGGCATTTATGGCCGAACAGCGAACTAAAGAGATTGGTGTGCGTAAAGTGCTGGGTGCTTCTGTAGTGAACCTGGTTTATTTATTATCATCGGGAATAACCAGGTTGATATTCGTCGCTATAATTATAGCGGTTCCAATTTCGTGGTACGCTGTTAATAACTGGCTGTCGGGTTTTGCTTATCACATTAACGTGGGGTGGACGGTGTTTTTCATTGCGTCTGTAGCCGCATTGGGTATTGCCTGGGCTACGGTTAGTTATGAATCGGTAAAAGCAGCAACCGTAAACCCGATAAAGAGTTTGAGAACGGAGTGACTAACCACTTCATTCACCCGGTCAAAGTCGAGAGAACACCCATTTCGACCGGGTGAAATTCTGGAAGGTTTTACCGCAGCATCGCCAGCATCTCGCCATTAGGCCGCTCTTTCGAGGTATAATGCAGGCTGAGCTCATGGTTATTATTTTTCTTTTCCAACTGCAATAGCTCTTTTACAGGGACTGTCATGGCAAAATCTGATGCATCGGAAAAATCCCATTTCTTTAATGTATTCCCTTTTTCATCCTGTAATGTGAGGCTGCGGCCGGTACCGGGGCCTTTAGTTTGGCAGTGATTATACTTAATGTGCAGTTCGTCGGCTTCATTTGCTTTACTCAGTTGCAAAACCCTTAGATTGACCGGCTGGTTTACATATTGTTTCAGGATAAGTTTGTTATTTAAGTAAATTTCGTAACCATCCAATCCAAATTTATTGGAGAAACCAAATGCAGTGAAGCTTAATGTAATCAGCGTAAACAATCCGATAAACGCCGGATAAAATTTGATGTGTTTCATGATCATAAATTTTAAATGAAATCCTTGATTCTTTGTACAATATTAAACGGATTGAAAATGAGGCTGAAAATTAGTAGACCAACAACCTGAATAGTCGACGTCAGCTTTTTTATCCTTATCTTCCTCTACTATTTGTGCAGTTTGTCGACATAATTTTGTTGGCCTGATGCTTTTGGTTTCTTTTATGCTCATTGATAATGAAACGTTAAAATGGATGCGCTGGATAAATCATTTCGGCTGCCGTTTTTAAAACGCAGCACAACCTTAAGGCATGCCCTGGTGCATGGCGCTTATTGGGTGCTGATCACCGGCTTTTTTATTTATGAGAAAAGATATCTTATTTATAAAGCCAGCATGCCTTATTTTGTGGCTTGCGTTGCCGGTCGCATTGTATTGCTCATCATCATAGCTTATTTTAACCTGCAATACTTTTTGCCCCGGTACCTGTTAAAGAAACGGTACGCTGCCTACTTTACGGCAATTATCCTGTCGGTTATTGGTTATTTAGCAGCTCAAAGCCTTTTTGATTTTTACCTATATGGATATGTGGTAGGACCAATGCGTAACAGTAACCTTGTAGAATCACTATCGTACAATTTTTTTAGCACGCTGTGGTACCTCGGATTGATGCTTGCGCTAAAGTTGAGTATGGACTGGTATAGTCAGCAGCTGATCATTCAGAAAATAACGGTTGAAAAATTGAATGCGGAAGTTAATTTTTTGCGGGCGCAGGTAAACCCGCATTTCCTGTTTAATGTCCTGAATAACTTGTACGCGTTGACGCTAAAAAAATCTGAACTTGCTCCGGATGTGGTGCTTAAACTGTCGGAAATGATGGAGTATATGCTGTATGATAGCACAGGCGAAAGAGTACCATTGGAAAAGGAGGTCGGCTATCTCCATAGTTATATGGAACTGGAGCGATTGCGGTTCGGCGGAGAGGCGGATATTGATCTTAATATTGATGCGGAGATAAATGGGCACGAAATTGCTCCATTGCTCTTAATACCACTGGTTGAAAATGCTTTTAAACACGGACTGGCAAGGCAAACTAAAAGCAGTTGGCTACGGGTAGATATCGGTCTGAAACAATCAACGCTTGAGGTTATCATAGAAAACGCCAAACCATCGTCAGTAATTAATAATGGTAAGGGAGGCATAGGGCTCGACAATTTGCGAAAGCGCCTCGACCTGCTTTATCCGAATAAACATGAGCTTTGGTTAGAAGATAGAGAAAATTCCTTTTGGGTTAAGCTGGTAATCGGATTATAAGGGCAGAATTTATATGGAAACCTTGCTGAAGTTTGTGGTGATAGATGATGAGCCGCTTGCGCTTGAGATATTGGACAGTTATCTGAAAAGAATTGATCATGTGCATTCGGTGTATCTGTTTCGCAACGCCGCTGATGCTTTACAGCATTTAAAAAATCACCATGCTGATGTGTTGTTATTAGACATCGAGATGCCCGAAATGACAGGGATCCAATTTCTGCAAACACTACCAGACCCGCCATTAACTGTTTTTACGACTGCTTACCGTAACTATGCCTTTGAGGGTTATGAACTGGGGGTAATTGATTTTTTGCTGAAACCTATATCATTTAAACGTTTTGAGCTGGCTATCAATAAGATCAGGGAGTTCCTGTTGCTGAAATCACAATATGATGATAAAGAGGATTCTTTAGCAGATAAAAGCACTGATTTTATTTTTGTTAAAAGTGGTGTTCAACGGATCAAGCTTTATTTTAATGACGTTACGCATATTCAGGGGCTAAAGGACTATGCCATCATTTATACCCATGCAGAGAAAATCCTGTTAAAAGGGTCCATCAAGGCTATGCTGGACATCTTCCCACAGAAACGTTTTATGAGGGTGCATAAATCTTTTATCATAGCTGTTAATAAGATAACCCGTTTGGAAAGTAACCGGATTATTTTGAACGGGCATGAAATTCCGATAGGGAGGAATTTTAAGGATAACCTGGAGCGGGCGTTAACAATGAGATGAGTGAAAATTTCAACTGGTTGAAGTTTATCGAAGTGTAACTTCGACTTAAAATAGGACAAGCATTCTGCTTCGTGTTGTGGGCTTGTCCTTTGAACCGGAGCTAACGAAGTAAAAGGGCGCAGGTAATTTAAACTGAAAGCTTAAATTATTTTAGGACTAAGTTTAGCAAAGCGAAACTTAGTCCTGATTGAAAATTAGGCGATTTTATAGAATAGTTGAAAGGTAAAAGTGCCAGCTGCAGGCATTGTAATTAGTGCGGACGCGCTGCCACCAGTGCAGGTAACTTTGTTAACACCATCAAAATAAACAAAGCCATATTCGGGAATAAACGGTAGTGTGATATTTGCCGAAGGTGCAGAAGTAGTAACTGAAGCCGCAAGGATAATTTGTTTGCCTTGTTGCGCAAACGACCCGGTTGCCAAAGTTATATTGGGAGGAGTTCCAATATTCCATGTCCCATCGATCCCACTTCCGGCTATCTTATAAAATGCAGCACCATCGCAATACAAATAGAAAATTTCATTTTTGGGTATTATAACTGCGGCGGCTGTTTGACCTGCCATTTTTACTCCTAATGGATAGCCTGTAGTGTTTCTTATAACGTAAGCTCGTTTAAAGTTATTGAAAATTATGTTTCTCGTCTGCGTTAGTAAGTTATTAGAATCGTTGATTCTGAATAATGACGAATTAAGTTGTTGTACCGTTGTATTGGTAATATCAGCATCAGCAGTGAAATTGATAAGTGTATAATTGGAATCAAATATATTGTTCACATTTTTATTTAAAACAACATTTCCTGATGTGTTAACTTCATCAAATTCAGCCGCCCCATAAACTTTTACGATTTCGCAATTGTTAAAAACGTTATTGGTGGTTCCAGTATCTGAAAACCTTACAATAGCAAAAATGCCCGAGGTGGCTTTATTGATGATCTTACTGTTATTAACAATATTATTGGTTGAGGTACCGCTTATCAAAGTAGTGTATATCGAATCGGATGAATATAAGTCGTTGTCGAATTTGTTTCCAGATGATGCCGATATGCTGACAGCGTAGTCTCCTGATACTATAAACTGGTTGTTTGAGAATAAACAATTATACAGATTTTTAAAATTATTGCGGGCATAGCCGACGCTTATATTACCGGAGACCACCAGATTGTTGATGTTTAAATAATCGGAATTATTACATTGCCATGAAAACGGTGAGTATTGAAAAGAGGAAGAAGAACTGGAAAAATTATTGTTTAATACCTCGCCGTTATTCCAACCGCCCACCAGTTCAATCCCGATTTTGTAACAATCACGAATGAAGTTGTTGTTCACCTTAAAATACTCTCCGCAGCCATCCAAACTTAAGAAAATCGAATCGCTCAGACCTAATAAGCCTATATGGTTTACATTATTATCTGAGATATTGATGTTTTTGCATTTATCAAATGCCGCAGTCCTGTTCATAATGGTTGTTCCAATTCTCCGTATGTTATTGTAGTTACAGTTAGTAATTGTCAGACCATCAATATAGTTATCAGTAACAGTATCTTTATTACAGTAAAACGATATTGCGCTTGTTCTTGCATATGGAACAGTAAAAGAACATCCGTTCACCGTAAGATTCTTAACATTATTGAAATAAGAGTACACTAATGCGCTCCCATTATCAACAGGTTCGGGAGCATTAGGATCAACTGGTATAGTGTTATAATTATTAACAAATGAGATACCTGTTATGGTCACATTGGATACATCAAGCAATCTTAATATAGCGTATCCATTATTTATGGTTATTTTTGAACAATTGTTCCCTATTATAGTACAATTGCTAAGTGCAGCTGCTATCTCGGCTGTTATGAAATAAGATTGAGTCAGGATGCCGGTTTTACAGTTTACAGCTTGAAAAAAAGCCGTTAATGCGATTGTATCGTCGGCGACGCCGTCGCCAATTGCGCCAAACATCTCAGGTGTTATAAAATATTGCCTTTTATACCTTTTTCCATCAGTAGTTACCAATATACTTCCGGTGTTATCCGAAGAGGAAGTATCGGCCGCATCATATATCCATTGACCTCCTCCATAGTCGGAGGTGCTTAAAACGCTGTAATTATCGGCGGCAGTCAATGCGCGCACTTGTGCTACTGTAAATACTTGGTAATTCATGAAAGATAGGTTTTGTGATGATTAATATATAAGTTAGATAAGGTTTGGCTGCTTTTAATAATATCGAAAAGTACTAAAAAAATAAACTTGTCTATTTGAAATTATATTAAAGGTATTTGGTACTGATATTATTAAATAAACAATTTATTAACTTGACATATTTTTTATTCGAAAGGATTTGCTGGCCGGGCGCAGTTTGTTATCGAAGAAAAATCTGCATTGGATTGAAGCGGATACCGGCTAATGTCATTAAGTTAAGGGATTGACAAGTTGCACCAGAGGTGCAAAAGGTTTGTAGAAATTAAAGATTTGTTTGTCTTAGTGTGCCAGAGGTACACAACTCCGAGTGTTCCGTACCTCTGGCACGGTTATTTTCGGTATATGATATTACTACAAACCTGTTCCCCCTCTGGGGGATTTCCCTTAATTTAATGACATTGGGATACCGGCCAATGAGCTTAAGACCTGCAGGCGTATGAGCGTACAGTCCGGGCCGCAGGCAACGTTGAGTTAGCAGCTTGTCTTAGCATGCCTACCACAAGGCACAGCCTTACTGTAGTTAAGGTATTTACTCCAGGTAATTGGGGGTTATTTAGATTTTGATATCAGTTTAACACTGTCTGATCTGATATCGCCTCCGGTGTAGTTGACCTTAATAAATGTAGTACATTGATCTTTAAATTCATCGCAAAAGTCAATTAAGATAGCAGCCCCGTTTGGTATTATCGCTTGTTTAATAATGCCGAAGATATCTGTTCCGCCTTTGGGGTCTACCCCTGTTAAGTCAAGAATTAAATGGTTTGTCCAGGAGAGCGTAGTATAAAGCTCCAGTTTTTTTCTCACATCCCCTGCAAGGGTATTTACTTTTGTCCTTCTTGTAAGCGATGGGGTATGGTAGATTTTTTCATATACCGGGTTGTCCTTATTGGCATGTTTTTGATGATACTTACCGATGGTTACCGGGGAAAAATGGTAGTTAAGGAAACTCTCCTTGAACTGTTCAACAAACCTAAACTCCGAATTTATTACAACAGGGTTATCGGTAACAGTACCGGTAAGCATTCTTTTTAGTTTGGATAAAAGGGGCTGAAACAAAGCACCACCCGGGAGCTCGATGACAACAATTTCGCCCTCATTTACTTGAAAGGCAGGGACAATAAAATTGTTAAAGTTTTGTTCTGGAAAACTGATCAACATGACGGGGTATGTAAACCCATCAACGTTTGTTTATCTAAGAAATTACCTGGTATGTAACAAAAAAGTTATAATGGACTTTTTTCAAAGCGTAAGGGAAACTACCTCAATCAATTTTCGTTGATTAATATATCCTTGGCCATGATCATGGGTACACTGATATATTTTTTCTCCATGTAGTTGATCACCTTTTCCAGGATCTCGCGTGATTGTTCGTCCAAACCTTGAACCTCATCGGCAAAAACAGAGTTAATGGCGGTATTGCGGATTTCTTTGATTTTTTCAGGAACCTGGCGCATGGCTACCTCTATGCGGCGCTGTTTAAGCTGCTGAATAAATTCGGCAATGTTTTGCTCAATGATAGCTTCGGCATGTACCAGTTCGTGGTAGCGTTCCTGCAGGTTCTTTTTGGCAACCTCGTTAAGGGAATGTACTTCGATAAAGTTAACCGGGAATTGCTCCAGTACTTCGGGAGCGGTATCATTAGGGATGGCAAGGTCAACAATAGTTTTCCTGCCGGTTTCGCCGTTTAACAGCGATTGATAAATTTCGGTAGTGATGATAGGCTCAACTGCAGATGTACAGGTGATAATAGCATCAAAACCTTTATTGTATGTTTTCAAAGCTTCCAGGTCAAACGCCTCACCGCCCAAATCGGCAGCTAATTTTTCGGCATTGGCCACAGTACGGTTAAATACTGCAAAGTTTGAAAATTTATGTTTTTGAAGATATTTAGAAATGTTGCGGTTGGTTTCGCCTGCGCCGATGATCAAAATACGGGCATTTGAACAAAGATTAAGGTCTTTTAGCTTACGGTAAGCCAGCGATACTACCGAGATTGGGTTTTTGGAGATGTTGGTATGTGTGTAAACCTCCTTGGCTGTTTTTACCACGCAGTTCATGATCATACGCATGGCATCACCGGTTAGGCCTGCCTCCTTGCAATGTTCGTAAGCCTTACGTAACTGGGCCAGGATTTCCTTTTCACCCACGATCAAACTCTCTAATGAACATGAAGTACGCAGCAGGTGTACCATGGCTTCCTGGTCTTCATAAATAGATGCACTATCCATAAAGGTACTCAATGAATCATGGCAAAGCTCTGTGTTAAAGGCTTCTATGAATTTTTTGGCAAAATCTTTATCAACCGATTGCGGGGTTGTCATCACAAATTCTACCCGGTTACAGGTAGCCAGATAAAAGATTTCGGGGATGTTAAACTGCTCTTTAACCTGCGCAAGTTTGTCTGTCAGATTTTCCTGGCATACCACCAATCTACCCAATTCCTTCAGTTCAATCTGTTTGTGCGTAAAAGCTATTACCTTTAGATACTTCAAAGCAGTTTTAAAATTTGACCGAACAAAAGTATCACTATTCGGCACATCCTATGTCAACACTTTGTCAAACAGGATTATTTGGAATGGTTATAAATTACAAAAATGGCTTGTTTTGCAGTATTTAAACTGTTTTATGATACGTATGACAAAATATTTGTAAATTAAATCATGAATAAGTATAAAAAAATAAGCCTGGTAATACTGGTAGCATTTTATGTGCTCGCAGGCCTCAATCACTTCCGCGATCCCGAATTTTATTATGCTGTTATGCCTCATAACCTGCTGTATCCTAAAGCTGTAAATATAGTAGCCGGCGTTGCAGAAATAACGCTTGGCTTGCTGCTCATACCAATAAAAACAAGGTATTGGGCGGCCTGGGGCATTGTGCTTATGCTGGTTGCTTTTTTAACTGTGCATGTTGGGATGATATTTAAAGCGCCATTTGAAGCTGAAGGGATGACAATTACTCCCTTTTTTGCCTGGCTTAGGCTGGCGGCTCAATTTGTACTGATTTATTGGGCCTGGTGGCATACAACCGATACTGAAAAAAGCCTAAACTAAAACCGGATTGGGCTGTTGCTATCGAAGCAAAACAAACATATGGATCTGCAAAGTATTGAAATGCGTAACCTGGAGGTACAGGACTACCAGGAGCTTAAAAAGTCAATGAAATCGGCCTATATGGATATGGATGAGGACTATTGGGACGCCAATTCTATCCGCAGGCTCATCAAAATATTCCCCGAGGGGCAGATCTGTATCACCGTTAATGATATGGTTGTTGGCTGCGCGCTGGCCATCATTGTTGACTATCAGAAATTTGGCGATAACCATACTTACAAGCAAATTACCGGCGATAGCACCTTTAAAACCCATAACGATAAGGGGGATGTATTGTATGGTATTGATGTGTTTATTCACCCAAAATACCGCGGGTTGCGCCTTGCACGCCGCTTATATGATGCCCGCAAGGCCCTGTGCGAAAAACTGAACCTGAAAAGTATTATCGCCGGCGGCCGCATCCCTAATTACCAGAAGTTTCAGAATGAGCTTACTCCGCGGCAATATATCGACAAGGTAAAATATAAGGAAATCTATGATCCGACGCTTTCTTTCCAGCTATCCAATGATTTTCACGTGCGCAAGGTATTGCGTAATTACCTGCCCGAGGATAGTCGCTCCAAAGGTTTTGCCACGCTCATAGAATGGAATAACGTATATTATGAAGAAGTAAGCGATGTTATCAATCACAAAACGGTAGTGCGCATTGGCCTGGTGCAATGGCAGATGCGCTCATACAGCAACATCAGCGAGCTCATGAAGCACGCTGAATATTTTGTTGATGCGGTGAGCGATTACCAGGCTGATTTTATCCTGTTCCCCGAACTGTTCAATACACCGCTTATGGCCGACTATAACCATATGGATTCGGCCAAGGCCATGCGTGAGCTGGCTAAATATACCCAGCCCATTATCGAGGAGTTTTCAAAACTGGCGGTATCCTACAACGTAAATATCATTGCGGGCAGTATGCCCTATATTTTCGAAGAATCATTATACAACGTGTCATATCTCTTTAGGCGTAACGGCAGTATGGAGGAGGTGTATAAAATTCACCCAACCCCGGCCGAGATCAGCTCATGGGGTATGCGTGGCGGCGATGAAGTAAAAGTATTTGATACTGATTGTGGCAAAGTAGGCATCCTGATCTGTTACGATGTGGAATTTCCCGAACTATCTCGCATCCTTGCCGGGCAGGATATGCAGATCCTTTTTGTTCCTTTCCTTACCGATACCCAGAACGGTTACAACCGCGTTAAGTTTTGCGCCCAGGCCCGTGCGGTGGAAAACGAATGTTATGTAGCAATTGCCGGCTGTGTAGGTAACCTGCCTAATGTAAATAATATGGGCATCAGCTATGCACAATCGGCAGTGTTTACGCCTTCGGATTTTGGTTTTCCGACTAATGGCATTCAATCGGAAGCTACGCCAAATACCGAGATGATAGTTATTGCCGATGTTGACCTGTCATTGCTGGATGAGTTGCATGAATATGGCAGCGTACAAAATATTAAAGACAGGCGTACCGATTTGTATAATATTACTTTTAATGGGAAAAGGGTGTAGGGAGTATTTTTTATATATTGCGATGCTGTAATTCATTATAATGAAAATCGTTGATATTAAGCCTAAACCATATATTAAACTCCGCATCATAGCGACATTGATAGATTACGGAATTTACTTTGCTTTTTTTTATACCTATGTAACTGTATTTAATCAAAGCCCGGTACCTGGTGTTTCCAGGGTAGATGGTATAATGGCGTTGCCCATATTTATAGTATGGTTTCTTTATTTTGTTGTAATCGAGTCTGTAAATGGAACTACTCCCGGACATGATATATGTAAATTGAAAGTAATCAAAACAGACGGCAACAAACTGACTTTAGATGATGCTTTTAAACGCAGAATATGTGATTGCTTTGATATCCTTTTTTATGGATTACCCGCGATAATTTGTATCATAAAAACAGAGAAACATCAACGGATAGGTGACCTTTTTGCCGGAGCCCTTGTTGTAAAACGCTCGGACATTACCGAAACCGAGGTAGTATTTTAATATGATCAGGAAAGATAATTTTACCCTTCCCGGCGCTAAAGGGCGGCCAATGCTTATTGATGTTACTTATGATGATGTTTTTAAAAACGCGCCGCTGGTAGTTTTTGCCCATGGCTTTAAGGGCTTTAAAGATTGGGGTACGCATGATCTTTTAGCCCGGTACTTTGCCGAAAAGGGTTTCCGTTTCCTGAAATTCAACTTTTCGCACAATGGCACAACGCCTGCCAATCCTTTAGACTTTGCCGATCTGACAGCCTTTGCCGATAATACCGTCTCCATCGAACTGGAGGATCTCGACACCATTATTGATTTTGCCTGCAGCGGTGCAAGCATTCCGGTTGCAAACGGAGTATATCTAATTGGGCATAGCATGGGTGGCGGCGTAAGCATTATTAAAACAGCCGAAGACGCCCGTATCAAAAAGCTGGTAACTATGGCTTCCATATCCGGTTTCCGGAACTTGTGGCCAAAGCAAATAGAGCAGCAATGGCGCTTGCAGAGTGTTTTTTATTTTGAAAATAAACGTACCGGTCAGCAAATGCCTGTCAAATCGACCTTGTTGGATGACCTCGATAAACATCCGCTCAGGCTGGATATTATCAGGCAGGCAAGCATGATAACACAGCCATGGCTTATCGTTCATGGCGATGCCGATCCTACTGTACCTGTAAGCCACTCCCTGCAGCTGCATGAAGCTAATCCGACAGCGGAATATGTAGTACAAAAAGGAGCAGATCATACTTTTGGTGGCGAGCACCCTTTTGCCGGAAATGCTTTGCCGGCTTCGCTGATTGAGTTTTGTGATACGGCAATATCATTCTTAAGTAAATAAAGGTTGAGCCGCTTCAACCATTCGTAACTTTTTTGCGTTAGTTATATCATACCTGATATAAGTACTATAATTGCTATTATGAGTTTACCCGCATCGCGTAAAAAAGGACGAAAATATCAAAATACTGTACCCACTGATGAAGCCGGCTTTGGCAAAATGATCCCCATTTTAAGGGAGTACATGAACAATAAGGCTGAGAATACACCTAAAAAAACTTTGGGTCCCTTTAAAACGGATTCTTCGGTTTACAGCACTCCGCCTGCTTCTGGTTTGCGCATTACCTGGATCGGCCACTCCAGTATCCTGATCGAGATCGATGGTAAACGCATCCTTACCGACCCGGTTTGGAGCGACAGGGTTTCGTTTTCACAATCATTCGGGCCTAAGCGGTTTTTTAACCCTCCGATAGCTTTAGAAGATTTACCTCCGCTGGATGCTGTGATTCAGTCGCATGATCATTATGATCATTTGGATAAGGCTACCATTAAGTTTTTTGCTGATAAAAACATCCCCTTTTTCTGTTCGGTAGGGGTAGCGCAATATTTAACAAGTTGGGGTATGGCAGCCAATTTTATCACCGAAATGGACTGGGGCGACAGTGCTATGATCGGCAACGAAATTGTGCTCACGTCAACACCCTCGCGCCATTTTTCGGGCAGAGGAATTATCGGGCGAAATGAAACGCTATGGTCGTCATTTGTGATCAAAGGTCCGCAGCATAATATTTACTTTGGTGCCGATTCCGGTTACTCGCCCGAATTTAAGGCGATAGGAGAGGCTTTTGGCCCGTTCGATCTGACCATGCTGGAGATAGGTGCTTACGGAAAATTCTGGCCGGATATTCATATGGGACCGGATAATGCCTCAAATGCGCATCTCGATCTGAAGGGAAAACTGATGATGCCAATTCATTACGGTACCTTTAACCTGGCCCCACATGCCTGGTACGAGCCTGTTGAATGGTTAGTGCCGATGGCAAAACAAAAACACATCGATTTATTTGTACCCAAACCCGGTGAACCAACTGAAGTAAAAGGTGCCCATAATTCTGATTGGTGGAAGGAATATTTATCTTAGAGGGATAAAACAAATAAAACAATGTCATTGCGAGCGAAGCGTGGCAACCGCACGGAGGCAAGTCGGCCCTGTATAGCATGCGATTGCTTCGTTCCCGAAAAAGGTTCGGGACAGGCTGTTCCTCCTCGCAATGACATGGTTGTGTAACCGCCCAGCGCCATGCCCCAATCCTACATATTAGTTATCAACGGTAAACCCGAAGGCCCTTTTACAATTCCTGAGCTCAAAGCCCGCGGCATTAAACCCGGCGATTTTGTAAAGACCGATGATATGGTAGATTACAAAGAAGCCCATGAAATTGCCGAATTAAGAGAATTGTTCGGCTTTGCCCGGCCTAAACTACTGATGCAGTATTACGGCAGTTTTGATCAGCGCTGGCTGGCTTCAGCGCTGGATTGGTTTATATTATTTGGCGCGTTTGTTTTGCTTGCAGCCATGGCGGTGTTTTTGTTCATTACAGATAAGCAGGCGCGCATATATACTTCTATCGGCATCGTCGCTTTTACACCCATTGGTAAGTTTATTTATCATGTGGTAATGGAAAGCTCGGTTACGCAAGCTACCTACGGTAAGCAAATGCTTAAAATAAAAGTAGTTGATATGGACGGCAACCGGATCACCGTTGGCAAAGCCATTGGCCGTAACCTGGCCAAAATATTTTCGGTACTGACTTTTTTTATCGGCTACCTGATAGCATTTTTTAATAAGCAACAACAGTGTTTACACGATATGATTGCAGGGACTTTGGTGATTAAGGATAGGTTGGTATGAGTGTAATGGTTTACCTTTGCCTTACCAATTTATACCTCAATTTATCCAAAACTAGTAATGACGAATCAGCATTGGGCCTGGTATCGTAAAGTTTCAACGTGTCGGCATCGAACTTAAAAGAATACGATTTGTGATGTCGGGCATCATCATCAAACCGGATCTCATCAAGGTTATCCATCGCGTCTGAATTAAGATCGATGTTTATCTCATAGTTTATAAACCTATTAAACCCTTTCACTTTTCCATCGATATCAAACGTTACTACTGAATTTGCCGTGGTATCTTGTAAATTATAGTTTCCGGCAATAAGTGCCTTGTTAATCAGCCGGTACATTCCATCTGCAATTTGCATTATCTTTTTGGAGTTTGCCCTGATAAATTGAGTGGCTTTTATCTGGCCCTTATCATATGGGTAATAAACAGTGATGGTCGTATCGCCATGATCAACATTGGTACAAAGTTCACCTCCTCCAAATATTAACGATGACTGCCGTTTCCCTTTTTTAAATGATAATGTGAGGTTGCTTCCGTCGTGATTATCCCAGCCAACGGGTACAATAATACTATCTCCTTTCATGTCTGCGGTATTGATGCTAAAGGATGATATGCCATTGGCTTCGTTCACCGCCGCCAATGGTGATTTTGTTTTTGCCACCTTGTCAATATAGGTCTTGTTTACCCAGGTGCCTTGTAGTAGCGGTTTGAATTTTTCTATGAGAGGGTTGGTGCTTTTTGAATTGTTGACTGTTAAAGAGGTATCTTTTATCAAAGAATCTTCCGTAGATTGTTTAGTGTTGCTTTTGCACGAAAAGATCAGGCAAAGTATGACGGGTAGAAACCAGTTTCTCATCATAGATTATTTTCTTTTAACTAATTTATACTCCAAAGTGCCCAATTTTAAATGGATAGAATCGGCACTGAAGTCAGTATTATAAATATTTAAGGTGTCGCCCTTTATCTTAAACAGGTAATCTTTTTGCTGTGGGGTGTTGATGTTAAAACTAAACTGGTCGAGATCATTTTGCGGGCCTGCCACGAAATCGGTATTAACATAATAGGCTTCATAATCTGGGAACCCGCTTACGTTGCCTTCGTTGGTAAAAGTGATAGATGATCGTTTTTTATTATCATCTATCATTACATAATCTCCGGTAATGAGTAGTTTATTGGTGATATAATTTATCCCATACCCCATATCGTTAACTGTTTGCTTATCCAAAACCCTGACGTACTTTGTGCTATCAATAACGCGGTTGTTTTTATTGTAATGATAAAGAAGTAAGCTGGTATCGCCGCTTGCAATCTTATAACCGAGCTCGTAAAAATTGGCAGGTGTTTTATAATCAATCCAGTTTGTTTTGAATGAAGTACGCTGATGGCCTTGTTTTAAAAACAAGGTCAGGTTTGCGCCTTCGTGGTTATTCAAACTTATGTCTACTACAAGGCTATCGCTTTCTGTCGATCCCAAACTAATTTCGAGAGCGGCGATGCCGGATAATTTTTTTGATGAAAGATAAGGTGATTGGGTACGATTAAGATCGTTGATATAGTCGCTTTTTACCCAAACGCCATTCATTATAGTTTTAATTTGCTGCAGAGAGTCCTGGTTTGTACTTGTATTTGCTGTTTGCTTATTGGATTGTAAGGCTGTGTCAGAAACAGGTGTTTTGTTTTTACTTTTACAGGATATAAGTGCAACAAAAATTAGAATAAGCAAGCTGCTGTTTTTCATATAGCCGGATAAGGTTTTCTTTAGCTAAAGTATATAATTTCCCATCTATGATAGTTAGCGTCATAATAATTTATCATTTACGCGCAGGTAGCCTAATCCCAACATATTCACTAAATTTGCATCATATTAATTTCCATCATTGATGAATACTGATGCTGTTAAAGTGCTGCCCGGCCGTTATTGTAATTCGTTAACCGAATATTCACGCTTTGTTACCCGCGAGGTTAATATTGGTGATGTGCCTATGGGCGGGAATAATCCAATTCGCATACAAAGCATGACCACTACCGATACCATGGATACCATTGGTACGGTTGAACAATCCATTCGCATGGTTGATGCCGGTTGCGAGTATGTGCGGATCACTGCGCCCAGCATTAAAGAGGCCCAAAACCTGGCCGAGATAAAAAAACAGCTTCGTGCGCGTGGCTATACTGTGCCGCTGGTTGCTGATATTCACTTTACCCCAAATGCTGCCGAAGTAGCTGCCCGCATAGTCGAGAAAGTGCGCGTAAACCCCGGCAACTACGCCGATAAAAAGAAATTCGACCAGATAGATTATACCGACCTGGAGTACCAGGGCGAACTGGAACGCATCTTTCAAAAATTTACACCACTTGTAAAAGTTTGCAAGGAGTATGGTACTGCCATGCGCATCGGCACCAACCATGGTTCGCTGAGCGACAGGATCATGAGCCGTTACGGTGATACCCCGCAGGGCATGGTTGAATCGGCCATGGAATTTATGCGGATGTGCGAGCGGCTTAATTTTTATAACCTCGTGATCTCCATGAAATCGAGCAATCCACAGGTAATGGTGCAGGCCTACCGTTTACTGGTTGAAACCATGGTTGCCGAAGGCATGAATTACCCGCTGCACCTTGGCGTAACCGAAGCCGGTGACGGTGAGGATGGTCGGATTAAATCTGCCGTAGGTATAGGTACTCTGCTCGAGGATGGCCTTGGAGATACCGTGCGTGTATCCCTAACAGAAGAACCCGAAGCCGAAGCGCCCGTTGCTATTGAGTTGGTTCGCCGTTATACTTTAAGGGAAAAGGCGAAAGGCGAAAGGCAAAAGGTAGAAGCTTCTGGAGAAAATAAAAACCTTTCGCCTTTAACCTTTGACCTTTCACCTTCAAAACACAATCCCTACGAATATAAGAAACGCGAAACCTATGAGGCCAACGCATTTATCGGCGGACATTTGGTGCCGCGGGTTGTTGTTGATCTATCTAAAAAGAACCTTAAAGATCCTGCTGTTTTGAACGAGGCCGGTTACCTGTACTCGCCATTGCTGGATAAATATAACATGGCCGAGCAATCAGTTGATTTTGTTTACCTGGCTGATGAATTACCTTCATTTACCCTGCCGGGCAACTTAAAGCAACTGTATAATTACAACACCTGGCTTAAGCTGACCGATAAAACCAATTGCCACCCGGCATTTACTTTACATGAATATATTGGCGATGTCGACCGTTCGTCAAAACTGAACCTGGTGCGTTTAAAACCAGCCGATATTGATTCGGATGCATTCGGATCTATCCAGCTGGATAACTCACTGGTACTGGTACTTGAAACGGATGCATTACACGGCATGGCCGAACAGCGTTCTTTTTTCTTCAAAATGGAAGAACTGGGGCTCGATGTACCAGTGATTGTGAAGAGAAGCTATGTTTTTGAGTCGGAAAGTCGGGAGTCGGGAGTCGGAAGTCAGGAAGAACAGACTCAAGACTTAGAACTTAAGACTCAGAACTTACAATTATACGCCTCTACCGATCTCGGCGCGTTATTGGTTGACGGTTTTGGTGATGGTATCTGGATTGATGCGCCTGAACTACCTACAAATGTTATTACCTCTACCGCTTTTGGCATTTTGCAGGCTACCCGCTCACGCATTTCTAAAACTGAATATATTTCATGCCCAAGCTGCGGGCGTACCCTGTTCGATCTGATGGTTACTACGCAGATGATCCGCAGTCGTACCAGTCACCTTAAAGGTTTGAAGATTGGTATCATGGGCTGTATCGTAAATGGTCCGGGTGAAATGGCCGATGCCGATTATGGTTATGTAGGCTCTGGTACCGATAAAATTACGCTTTACCGCGGTAAAGAAGCCGTAAAGAAAAACATCAGCTCGGCCAATGCACTTGATGAATTGATCAATATTATCAAAGGTGACGGCAATTGGATTGATGCCGTGCAGGAGTAATTGGCTGAACCGGGATTAAACTGATTAATCGGATTTAAGGATTTTAATCCCCTCTGAGGGATTCTTGTAGAGGAAAAGTGGGATTGTCACCCTGAGCCCGTCGAAGGGTCGTGCGAAGAGGCCTGCCCACCATGCTTCGATAGGCTACCCATGACATAATTAAAAAATTCCGCCATGTAGCTTTAACGTCCCATCAGGGTCTCTCTGCGAGTTTAAGTTAACCCACAAATTCACCAACCTGAAATTTCAATAGGAGGCACCTACGGAGCCAAAAAAGCCTTCTTTTAATGCTATAAACACGTGGCCCCGCTGGGGCCGGCAAGGTTTTGTAAGATAATTAGTTATTAATTGGGATGTTTAAGGACAGATGCACCAGAGGTGCAAAAGGTTTGTAGCATAAAAATTATAGAAATACCCTTTGCCCCCAGAGGGGCAAAACAAAACGCCTTGCCGATTAAACTGCAAGGCGTTTTGTGGGTTAACTTAAATCTGCGAGAGACCCTGAGGGGACATGAGTTTTGGAACTGCAAAAAAATGACTTAATGACTAATGACCCAATGACTTCTTAAAGAAGGTCAAAGCCTATATCTTTCCTAAAGTACATACCGTCATAATAAATACGGCTTGCATCGGCAGTTGCCTGCTGCAAGGCGCTGAACATATCATCCTGTACAGTAGTGATAGCCAATACACGGCCGCCCGTAGTGATCACATCGTCACCATCCATTGAAGTACCTGCATGGAACACGATCGAGTCGCGCACGTTTTCTGTGCCGGTGATCACTTTATTTTTCAAGTATTCGCCGGGATAACCGCCTGCAACCATAACTACGGTAGCAGCTGTTTTTGGGCTGATGATGATCTCTTTTTCGTTCAGGTTTCCTTCGGCAACGCCCAACAGCAGGTCAACAAAATCCGAATCAATGCGGCGCATTACGCTTTCTGTTTCCGGGTCGCCCATACGGCAGTTATATTCAATAACCCATGGTTCGCCGTCGCTGTTCATCAGTCCAATAAAAATGAAGCCTTTATAAGGTATGCCATCTTTTTTCAAACCTTCAATGGTAGGTATGATCACGCGTTCTTCTACCTTTTTCATATAGGCGGCATCTGCAAACGGAACGGGGGAGATAGAACCCATACCACCGGTATTTAAACCTGTATCACCTTCACCTATACGTTTATAATCTTTAGCTTCGGGTAAAATTTTGTAGCTGTTGCCATCGGTCATCACAAAAACTGATAGCTCAATACCTGTTAAAAATTGTTCCACAACCACGCGTGAGCTTGCTTCGCCAAATTTGGCATCGGCCAGCATGGCGGTAAGTTCAGTTTGTGCTTCTTCTAAAGTAAGGCAGATCAGTACGCCTTTACCGGCTGCAAGTCCGTCGGCTTTCAATACCACGGGTAAGCCGGCGGTAGCTAAATAAGTCAGGCCATCCTGTAAAGTATCTTTGGTGAAAGTTTTATAGGCAGCAGTGGGGATATTATGTTTCTCCATAAACTGCTTGGAGAAATCTTTGCTGCCTTCCAGCTGTGCGCCTTCCTGCTGCGGACCAACAACCGGGATGTTTTTCAATTGCTCATCGGCCAGGAAAAAATCATGAACGCCTTTTACCAGCGGTTCTTCAGGCCCAACCAATACCAGGTTAATATCCTCTTTTAAAACAAGCGCTTTAATACCTTCAAAATCGGTAACCTTAATATTTACGTTTGTACCGTACTGGGTGGTACCGGCATTGCCGGGAGCAATAAAAAGTTTGTCGCACTTAGGGCTTTGGGCTACTTTCCAGGCGAAGGCACTTTCCCTTCCGCCCGAACCAAGAATCAGGATGTTCATGCGGCAAAGATAGTTTTTTTAATAAGCCTTTAATACTATATATGAGGCTACTTGTGTTATAAGTAGTAAATTTACCACATGGCCCGTAGACTCGAAAAGTTTGAAAAGCTCCCGGTATACCAAAAATCGCAGGAATTATTTGACCTGGCAGATGTAATTGCCGAATCATTAAAAGAAGACAGCATGAAGGAACATCTGGCCATCCAGATGTGCAGTAATGCCGCCCTCATCCAGGCAAAAATAGCCGGCGCCGAAGGTGGTAGTCTGTATTCGCTGCGGATGCAGAATGCTGTGCTTATTAAACTGGCTGTGCAGGATATGTTCAACGCGGTGTCTTTTGCATCAATGGTAAAAATTAATGAAGAGGATTATGTGCAGTTGATGCGGGAAAAAGTGGAAGAGTTTCGGCTGGTTTTTGTAGAATGGATCAGGGGATTTGATAAAAGCTACGATATTCCGGATAACTGGGCCATCCGCTTTGACACCAGTACGCCCGAACAGGAAAAATTGGAAGAACTGATGTTTGACGAAGATCGCTTTTTTGGCGAGTTTAATGAAGATGACGAAGACACGGGCGATTTTGATGATTTTGACGATGATAGCTATGATGATGAAGAAGGAGATGATGAATCAAAAAACTAATAGAAGCGACCAACTATGTCATTGCGAGCGCAGCGTGGCAACCGCACGTAAGCATGGCCGCTCTGTATAGCATGCGATTGCCGCGTCGTTCCTCCTCGCAATGACATCTAACAACAACAATTCGATCACTAATCAACAAATACAAACACCGTAATGTCAATCTTACACCCCGCACGGCGCTTTAAGCCATTATCCTTTCGGCTTTCGGCGCAAAATCTTACATTTGCCTGTCAATTTGGCTCTAATGGCTGCTATGGCGCAATTGTTGAACCGGGTTGTATCATAATAAAATAATATGTTAAATTTTATCAGTAAGCTTTTCGGAAGCAAATCAGAACGGGATGTAAAAAGTATACAGCCTATAGTTGAGAAAATTAAGGCTGAATATGCCAAGCTTGGCTCCCTGAGTAATGATGAGCTTAGGGCTAAGACCATATATTTTAAAGAAACCATTGCCGAAGGCCTTTCAGGTATCGACAGTGAGATACAAGCCATTAAAGATCGTACAGAAAACGAGCTTGATATGGATGTGGCTGAAAAAGTTGAGCTTTATACTCAGCTTGATAAGCTTGAAAAAGACCGTAACAAAGAGCTTGAAGATATATTAATGAACATATTGCCGGAGGCATTTGCTGTAGTTAAAGAAACAGCAAGCCGCTTGTCTGCCAATAGTTCATTAGAAGTTACCGCTACCGAGTTTGACCGCACACTGGCTGCCCGCAAATCAAATGTTACTATTAAAGGCGATAAAGCCTTCCATAGCAGCACCTGGATAGCAGCCGGTAATGAAGTTACCTGGAACATGGTTCACTATGATGTACAGCTTATTGGCGGTACCGTACTGCACCAGGGTAAAATATCGGAGATGGCAACAGGTGAAGGTAAAACGCTGGTAGCCACGCTGCCCGCATACCTGAATGCCCTTGCCGGACAAGGTGTTCACATCGTAACGGTGAATGATTACCTGGCCCGACGCGATAGCGAGTGGATGGGCCCGTTGTATGAGTTCCACGGTTTATCTGTTGATTGTATCGACAAACATGAGCCAAACTCGGAGCAGCGCCGTGCTGCTTATTTAGCTGATATTACTTTTGGTACCAACAACGAATTTGGTTTTGATTACCTGCGTGACAATATGACACGCAGCCCCGAAGAGCTGGTACAACGCAAACTGCATTATGCCATGGTGGATGAGGTTGACTCCGTTTTAATTGACGATGCCCGTACACCTTTAATTATATCTGGCCCTATCCCACGTGGTGATGAGCATGAGTTTTACGAACTGAAACCACGCATTGAGCGCCTGGTTAATGCGCAGAAAAACTACATCAACGGTGTATTGAACGAAGCCAAAAAAGCGATTAACGATGGTAATACCGAAGTTGACGGCGGTGGTTTGGCGTTATTACGTGCTTACCGTGGTTTGCCAAAAAACAAAGCACTCATTAAATTCCTTAGCGAAGGCGGTAACCGTACCATCCTGCAAAAAGTGGAAAACCATTACATGCAGGATCAGGGCAAGGAGATGCCAAAGGTTGACTCTGAATTATTCTTCGTTATTGACGAGAAAAATAACCAGGTTGAACTTTCTGAAAAAGGTATTGAGCTGATCACCGCGTCTGGCGAAGATCCTCATTTCTTTGTGATGCCTGATGTGGGTACCGAAATTGCGGAGATCGAAAAATCAAGCTTAAGTACTGAAGAGAAAATTGCTCACAAAGATGAGTTGATGCGTGATTTCTCTATTAAATCTGAGCGTATCCACTCGGTTAACCAGTTGCTTAAAGCTTATACCCTGTTTGAAAAAGATACAGAATACATCCTTGACGAAGGCAAAGTAAAAATCGTTGATGAGCAAACCGGTCGTGTATTGGATGGCCGCCGTTACTCTGATGGTTTACACCAGGCTATTGAAGCTAAAGAAAACGTTAAGGTTGAGGATGCAACCCAAACCTTTGCCACTATCACCCTGCAAAACTACTTCAGGATGTACCACAAGCTTTGCGGCATGACCGGTACTGCTGTTACTGAAGCCGGTGAGTTCTGGGAAATTTATAAACTGGATGTGGTTGAAATTCCAACCAATTCGGGTATTGTACGTGATGACCGCCAGGATTTGGTTTATCGTACCGTACGTGAAAAATACAACGCGGTTGCCGAAGAGATTGTTAAGCTTACACAAGCCGGTCGTCCGGTATTGGTTGGTACAACATCGGTTGAGATTTCTGAATTATTGAGCCGGATGCTTAAGCTGCGCGGTATTAAACATAACGTACTGAACGCCAAAATGCACCAGAAAGAGGCCGATATTGTGGCCGAAGCCGGTAAAGCAGGCACTGTGACCATTGCTACCAACATGGCTGGTCGTGGTACGGATATTAAATTAGGCCCTGGTGTTAAAGATGCCGGCGGTTTAGCAATTGTAGGTACCGAGCGCCATGAGTCGCGCCGTGTTGACAGGCAGTTACGCGGTCGTTCCGGTCGTCAGGGTGACCCGGGTTCTTCGCAGTTCTTTGTATCGTTAGAGGATAACCTGATGCGTTTATTCGGATCAGAGCGGATTTCAAGCCTGATGGTACGTATGGGGATTGAAGAGGGCGAGGTTATCCAGCACTCCATGATCTCTAAATCAATTGAGCGTGCGCAGAAAAAAGTTGAAGAAAACAACTTCGGTATCCGTAAACGTTTGCTGGAGTATGACGACGTGATGAACTCACAGCGTACAGTGATCTACACTAAACGTAAAAATGCCTTGTTTGGCGAACGTTTAGACGTTGACCTGAGCAACACCATTTTTGATGTGGTTGAAGATATTGTTACCGAGTATAAAGAAAGCGCTAACTACGATGGTTTCACTTTAGAGGTGATCCGTTTGTTCTCTGTTGATATTGAGCTTAGTGCGGATCAATTTACATCAACAACAATTCCGGCATTAACAGATTTGACTTTCCAAACTGTAATGGATTTTTATAAACGCAAACAGGAAGCGGTTGCACAACAGGCTTACCCGGTTATTAAAGATGTTTATGAAACCCGCGGCCAATATGTTGAAAACATTGTTGTTCCTTTCAGCGATGGTATTCACGGCATCCAGGTAGCAGTTCCGCTTAAAAAGGCGGTTGAAAACCACGGTCATGAGGTATTCAAATCTTTCGAGAAAAACGTTACCTTATATCTGATCGACGATGCCTGGAAAGAGCACCTGCGCGAAATGGACGAGTTAAAACAATCGGTACAAAACGCGGTTTACGAACAAAAGGACCCATTGCTGGTTTATAAGTTTGAAGCGTTTGAACTGTTCAGAGGCATGTTGGCCAATGTGAATAAGGAAATTGTAAGCTTCCTGTTCCGTGGCGGCATCCCGGTTCAGCAACAGGCCGAAGAGGTGAGGGAAGCAAAGCCTGAACCAAAGCTTGACCTGCGCAAAATGAAAACCACCAAGGCCGAAGTAGTAAGCGAAAGCAACGGTGTGCCGATGGATGATTTCCCTCAGGAACAGCAAAAAATCACCCCGGTAAGGGTTGAAAACAAAATAGGCCGTAATGACCCTTGCCCTTGCGGTAGCGGTAAAAAATACAAAAACTGCCACGGCGTAGGGCAGAATTAATATAAGCCCGCGAAAGCGGGCTACAACAACCACGTCATTGCGAGGTACGAAGCAATCCCCGATTGGCAGAGCAGCTATAAAAGTTTGCCCTGTATAGTTTGGGATTGCTTCGTACCTCGCAATGACGGTTAAAAAGGGTGTCATGCTGAGCTTGTCGAAGCATGGTGGGCAGGCCTTTACACGCGACCCTTCGACAGGCTCAGGGTGACAGGCCTCTGCTCGTGATGTCATCCAGCTACTAACGGTTTAAAAGAAAATTTACCAAATGAAAAAAGCAGTATTTGATCATCAAGCTAAGCCAGCCATTATCAGATACTGCTTTTTTGTTTTATTACTATTGGCATCAACCCAAACCTTTGCCCAAACCCGTGGCAAGGTGGAGGTAATAAAAGACCCGCTGGTTGACTCGCTGATAGCTAAGCGTTTTTCACTAAGCGGTGCCGCCGGTACCGATGCAACAGGTGCTTCCTTTGGTTACCGGGTGCAGTTTTTCAGCGGCTCTAACCGTAAAGATGCTTACAATGCACAAAACCGGCTTCAACAACAGCATCCCGAATTGCGAACCTACATCACCTACCGCGATCCTAACTTTAAAGTAAAAGCCGGCGATTTCCGTACCCGCCTCGAAGCCGAAAAGCTGGTACAGGACCTGCGTTCGACGTTTACAAGCATATTCATCATTTCTGAAAAAATAAATCTCCCTAAAACGGATCCTAATAATGATTAAAGAGCAAATACAGGAATTATCCGCAAAAATATTCAACGAGGTAGTGGGCAACCGCCGCCACCTGCACGCTAATCCCGAGCTTTCGTTTCATGAACTGCAAACCTCGGTGTTTGTAGCCAACAAATTGGAAGAGCTTGGACTGGAATACC
Source organism: Mucilaginibacter gossypiicola (assembly GCF_900110105.1). Taxonomy (GTDB): domain Bacteria; phylum Bacteroidota; class Bacteroidia; order Sphingobacteriales; family Sphingobacteriaceae; genus Mucilaginibacter; species Mucilaginibacter gossypiicola. The sequence continues at coordinate 98,225 of NZ_FOCL01000006.1, forward strand.
ATAAAATGGCTGATACCGGTTTAGTAGCCTTAATTAAAGGTGAAAAACCGTCAGATGCAGGCAATGTAGTAGCTCTGCGTGCCGATATGGATGCACTTCCGATACTGGAAGCTAATGATGTTCCGTACAAATCGCAAAATCCGGGCGTGATGCATGCCTGCGGTCATGATGTGCACACTTCATCATTATTGGGCACCGCTAAAATTTTAACCGAACTGAAAAGCCAGTTTGCAGGTACCGTTAAATTGATTTTTCAACCGGCCGAAGAAAAGCTGCCCGGTGGTGCAAGCATCATGATTAAAGAAGGAGTTTTGGAAAATCCAAAACCTGCAGCTGTTTTAGGCCAGCATGTAATGCCTTTGATTGATGCAGGTAAAGTTGGTTTCCGGGCGGGTAAATATATGGCCTCAACGGATGAGCTTTACGTTACTGTTAAAGGTAAAGGCGGCCATGGTGCACAACCGCAACAAAATATTGATCCGGTAATTATCACTGCTCATATACTAACTGCTTTGCAACAGGTAGTAAGTCGTTTTGCCGATCCTAAAAGCCCGTCGGTACTGTCGTTTGGTAAGGTGATAGCTAATGGCGCTACCAACGTGATCCCTAACGAGGTTTACCTGGAAGGTACTTTCCGTACTATGGATGAAAAATGGCGCGAGGAAGCACACAAACGCATGAAGAAAATGGCCGAAGGCATTGCCGAAAGTATGGGCGGAAGCTGCGATTTTAATATCATGCGCGGTTATCCGTTCCTGATCAACGAAGAAAAACTAACCCATGCCACCCGCGGTCACGCCGAAGATTACCTGGGTAAAGAAAACGTGCTCGACCTGGATATCTGGATGGCCGCCGAAGATTTTGCTTACTATTCGCAAGCCGCCGATAGTTGTTTCTACCGCCTTGGCACCCGCAATGAAGCCCGAGGTATTACTTCTTCTGTACATACACCAACTTTTGATATTGAAGAAGATGCATTTAAAGTAAGTACCGGTTTAATGGCCTATCTGGCGGTTAAGCAATTAGGAAATTAAAAAACATGGTCATTGCGAGGAACGAAGCAATCGCGAACTCTGCAGATCGGCTCTGTATTGTATGCGATTGCCACGCTGCGCTCGCAATGACATAAAATTAAAATCATGTCATTGCGAGGAGGGACGACGAAGCAATCTCGTAGCTATGCATATCGAACAGGCATTGGCTACGAGATTGCCACGCTACGCTCGCAATGACATGCTGTAAAAAGTATTTAATGAAAAAACTACTCCTGATCCTTATCCTTACTTCTGCCAGTCTGTTCGTCAAAGCCCAGCAGATCAACCGCTTCAATCCGGATACCATCCGTACCATCGTGATTGATTCGCTGGTTGATATCCGTTCGCATAAACTTAATGCCCAGGATTTTATTGATGCTGTGTTGGCCGATACCGGCTTCTACAAAGCTTTCCAAAACATGAAGAAATTCGGCTTTACTGCTGAAAACCGAATTTTTACGTACGATAATAAGAATAAAGTAAGCGGGCGCATCTACCGCAAAATTCTGCATAGCAACGCGGCCGGTAAACATAAAATTGAATACATAGCCAAAAAGGATAGTGGCGATGTTTATAAAAAGAACGGCAAATACCAGCTGTACACTGTGGAGATGTTCGATTTTATTTTCATGAACGCCTATAATTCTGATTTTACCAAAGGCTATGCCCTGCCGGGTTCCGGCGGTAAAAACGAATCGTACAAAAGCAAACTCAAAGCGCTCATTTTCACACCAGGGCGCAAAATAAACGGCATTCCCTTCATCAGCAGTAAAACGGAAATATTCGGTGATGATATGCGCCAGTATTACTATTATGAGTTTGCGCGTGGTAAATACCTTGACACAATCCCGGTTTATCGCTTTAAGGTAAGGTGCAAACCCAGCACATCCGACAGTGATACCATGATCAAGGAAATGACCACCATATTTGATGAACGCACCTTCCAGATCCTTGGTCGTTATATCGACATGAAATTCAGCAATATGTTCTTCGATTTTAATGTGCAGATGAACATCGAACTTAATAATTTTGATGGCGAACCGCTACCCACCAAAATTACCTACCAGGGCAACTGGAACATTCCTTTCCATAAAGAAGAACGTGCCAGTTTTTTGATTGTGCATAAGGATTATAAAAAGGAGTAGAAGCCTGACTAACTAAAGCAGAAAAACCATGTCATTGCGAGCGTAGCGTGGCAATCGCACGGAAGCATGGTCGCTTTGTATAGCATGCGATTGCTTCGTGCCTCGCAATGACATCTTTTTTTAACACCTGTGGGTTTGAGACGAGCTATCTCTGGCTTTGTTAATGCTTCACCCGCCAGATCTTATTCCCTGCATCATCTGCTACCAACAATGATCCATCCTTTGCTACAGCCACCCCAACCGGGCGGCCATATACTTTTTGTTTGGCGCTATCGGCAATAAAGCCGGTTAAAAAATCTGTTATTTGGTCGGTTGGTTTATTATTACTGAAGGGAACAAAAACAACTTTATAACCTACCAGTTTTGAACTGTTCCATGAACCGTGTTGCCCGATAAAAGCTCCATTATGATATTCCTGCGGAAAGCTTGTGCCATTGTAAAATGCTAAGCCCAACGATGCTGTATGTGCGCCAAGGGCAACGTCGGGCACAATTGCTTTTTTAACCATTTCGGGATTGGGATCTTTCTGTTTCAATACCGGATCTTCATGCTGGCCAAAGTAAGCCCAGGGCCAGCCGTAAAAGCCGCCATCTTTAACGCTGGTGAGGTAATCGGGTACCAGTTGGTCGCCAAGGTCGTCGCGTTCATTGACGGCTGTATACAAAACACCTGTGCCGGGCTGAATATCAATACCCGCTGGGTTACGGAGGCCCGAGGCATAAACCCGTTCGGCGCTGCCGTCGGGATTAATCTCCAGGATATTTGCCCTGCGTTTTTCGTTGCTCATTCCATGCTCTGCAACATTGCTGCCCGATCCTACCGACACATAGATCTTGCTGCCGTTGGCGCTCAGGTGCAGGTTGCGGGTCCAGTGATTGTTATATCCGCCTGCCGGCAGATCTAATATTTTAATGCCATTGCCGCTTACCTTCATCTCGCCCATTTTATATGGATATCGCCACAAACCATCAGTATTGGCTACATAAAACCAGTCGCCGGCGATGAGCATTCCGTAAGGTTGGTTCAATCCGCTCAGGAAAACAGTTTTTGAATCGGGGAGGCCGTCTCCGTTGGTATCTTTAAATAATAAAATCTTATTGGCGCTTTTGCCAAAATGCTGGGATTTGCTTATGCCTATAATATCGGCACCAATCTTTTTTAACCCGGTAACTTCGGTGTTAGCCTCAGATACAAAAACATCACCGTTTGATGCTACAAAAACATCACCGTTTGATGCTACATAAATATTGCGCGGGTTATCCAGCCCATCAGCATACAAACTCACCGAAAAGCCTGCTGGTGCAACAGGGGTTTTGCCCTTAGGCCAGCCAATAACATCGCAGTAGTTTTTGACGGCTTTTGTTTCATATGGAGCGGGCAACCTAACTTCCTGCCGGCTTTTATTGATAACGGTATCCTCATTATTATAGTTAGCAGGTTTTTTGTGCTTACAGGCCGTAAGTACAGCACCAATAATAAAAAGAAATATGAGGAGCTTATTTTTCATATTAGGGGGCTTTTGTATACTAATAGTTAACTTTTGAGATGCCGGGATTGTTTGGGATAAGTGATTGTTTTGCAGTGTGTAATATATTAATAGCTAAACCGGTTTTTATGCATGGGCATTGCCAAAAAAATATATTTTTGGTAGTTCGATGTTTATATTCCTCAACCGTTTAATGCCTTTTAATACAATTAAATTATTTCTGGTGGTCTTGTTTGCGTTTGCTTGTGTGCAAGTTAAGGCACAATCGGTTGTTTGTAACGGTAGCCTTGGCGATCCGGTATTTAAACTTGATTTTGGATCAGGGCAGGGATATGGAGCCCCTTTGGGAAGTGCTATAACTGATTTTACCTATGTACAAGCTTGTCCTGAAGATGGTCAGTACACTATTGTAAATACAACAAATATCAATGTTAATAATGGCTTTGGTAATTGCCATCCGGAAGGATGGCAGGTTGTAACTCACGATCATACAGGCAATACTAATGGGTACATGATGCTTGTTAATGCTTCGCAAGACCCAAAGAAATTTTTTACTTATAAAATTAGTGCAGGGACGCTCTGTCAAAACACCAAGTATGAATTTTCAGCGTGGGTTTTTAATCTGATATTTCAGGCACATGCAGGTCCTGGCGTTCATGAGCCTGATATTACTTTTATAATAACTAATGCCAACGGCGAAAAAACTACGTATGATACCGGCGAAATTCCCGCGAGCAGCGACCCCGAAGATTGGCGCCGGTATGGCATGTTGTTTTCAACCGGTTCTGGTAATAACGAAATTACCATTGAGATGATCAATAACGCACCCGGCCTAAATGGGAACGATTTGATGCTTGACGATATAGAGTTCAGGCCTTGTGGCCCCACGATGCCTGTTGGATTTACTAACGTTGATGATAATGCCACAAAAGATGTATGTTTTGGTGAATCGAAAAATTTTACCCTCGTCTCAAATGTCGGGAATGACTATACGGACACGAGGTTGCAATGGCAAAAACAGAACGCAACCGGTACCTGGGAAGACCTTCCCGGAAAAACCGATCGTCAACTTGATGTTTCTATTCAGGGCAACACACCTGTAGGTGTTTATGAATACAGGCTTGCCGCTGCCGAAGGAAATAACATTAATTCGCCAACGTGCCGCACCTATTCGCAGGCACTTACCATAAACGTCGATGCATATTTGGACAAACCTTCTATTAGTGCCCCACCGGTATGTGAAGGTGATGCGCTTACGCTTACGGCCAATGCGCCCGGAGCGGTGAGTTATGAATGGACCGGGCCTGGCGTTACCGCTGATAACAAAGCTCAAAATCCGTTAGTAATTGACAATGCCACTGTTGCCGCTAACGGTGATTATCAGGTTAAGGTTTTTTCGGCAGGCGATTGCTCTACTCCATCCGACAAAGTAAGGGCCACGGTTAACTTAAAACCCGTTATACCTGTTATTACCCCTGCTCCAATTTGTAAGGGTAGCATAACCATTCTTAATGAAACTACGCCTAACGCCAAAAGCTATAGCTGGTTGCCGGTTACCGGGTTATCTGACCCAACTTCGGGAAGCCCCGCTGCCAAGCCGGCCGAGACCACTACTTATACAGTAACAGTAACCAGTAATGAGGGCTGTATAGCCACCCAAACGGTAACCGTTACAGTTAAACCTGCCCCCGAGGTAAGTATAAACCCACAAAAAAAGATTTTTGAAGGGCAATCGGTAGTGCTGGATGCCCAGGCAAGCAATGCCGACACTTATTTATGGAGTCCTGCCGATGGGCTTGACGACCCTACCAAGCAGAACCCTGTTGCCAGCCCTACCGATGATATTACCTACACGCTGAAAGCTACATCAGGCATCGGTTGCGGATCTGCCTTTACCTCGGTTTTTGTAAGGGTTTACAAAAAAATTGTTATACCCACCACGTTTTCGCCTAATGGAGATGGCTTAAATGATAACTGGGATATTGAGGCGCTATCAACTTACCCGCAATGCTCACTAAATGTTTTTAACCGGAACGGACAAAAAGTGTATGCTTCCACAGGTTATGACAAACCCTGGAATGGTGCCTATAAAGGATATGTTTTGCCCTCCGGTACTTATTACTACGTGATTGATCTTAAAAGTGGCGCACCACTTTTATCTGGTTGGGTGCTTATTGTACATTGATGAGGCTTCGTGGTTAATGCACAGTTATAAATGCTAAGAGGCTGTTTAAAAACGATAGTTTTTGAATGTAGAGACGCATAATTGCGCCTTTCGCTTGCAATTTACGGCAGCAGAGGCGCTTTTGAAATCGGCTTGTCCTCCGGGAGACGCAATTATGCGTCTCTGCAAAAATACTTTCTCTCATTTTTAAACAGCTTCTAAACAATCCGATTTGTGACTTCCGACTTAGACTATCGACTTAATTTATAAAACTGACCGTTGACTGCTGCCTGAATAAGAGTGGTTGAACATACTTTTGATGTTTTAAGTGTTGATCCGGTCATGCACGTGCGTTTTCCCCCGATTTTTTTACTGTGGATGTTATTTTTTATGACTGCCAATGCGCAAAGTATGGATTGTACCGGTAAGCTGGGGCATTGGTTATTCAGGGAAGACTTTGGCTCGGGTACCGGACACGGCCCTGCATTGCCCCCAGGCGTTACCAACATGGCTTATACACCCTATTGCCCGGCCGATGGATTTTATACGCTGGTTAATACCTCAGAAGGTTGTGCCGAAGAGTCATGGCATAAGGTAACACATGACCATACCGGCAATAATAATGGCTATATGATGATGATCAACGCATCAAACGAGCCAAGTACCTTTTACACCCGTATGGTGCCATCTCTTTGTCCTGCTACAACCTATGAGTTTTCGGCCTATATCCTTAACCTGCTTAAAAATACCGTAGTTGGGCCAACGGTACAGCAGCCGGATATTCTTTTTTCTATCGAAACAACAACCGGCGAAGTACTTGAAACACTGCGTACAGGGCCAATTGCCGCAAGCGCAGGGCCGGTATGGAAGAAGTATAAGCTGGCTTTTAAAACGCCGGATAATGTAAGCAGCCTTGTTTTAAAAATAAGCAACAATGCCCCCGGCGGTCCGGGTAATGATTTGTTGCTTGATGATATCGAATTTATAACAAGCGCGCCTAAGTTAACCATCCCCACTGCATTTTCACCTAACGGAGATGGGGTTAATGATGTGTGGAATGTTATCAATCTTGATGCTTATACCGATTGTGTTTTGACTATTTATGATCGCGGCGGTGCAGTGGTTTTTAAAAGCATAGGCTATAACACCCCCTGGAACGGTACCCGCAGCGGCGTACCCCTTGACACCGGGACTTATTACTATGTAATTGACTTCAAGAATGAGATTCCAAGGGTATCGGGCTGGGTGTTTTTGATTAGATAGATGGGGATTGCGTTGGATTAGAGTTAATAATATCGACCGCAGGCTCAATATATGTTTTGCAATTATGTTTCGCAGGGGAGCGTTAGTGATAGCAGCGGATACCGGCCTTGTGGCTTTAGCCCAATGTCATTAAGTTAAGGGATTGACAGGTTGCACCAGAGCTGCAAAAGGATTGTAGAAATAAGAGTTTTGTTTTTCTTAGTTTGCCAGAGGTACAAAACTCCGGTGTTCCGTGCCTCTGGCACGGTTATTTTTCGGTATATGATATTGCTACAAACCTGTTCCCCCTCTGGGGGATTTTTCTTAACTTAATAACATTTGGCTAATGCCTGTGCAGTATGAGCACGGGCCGCAGGCAACGCCCATATTTACAAGGCAGGTTAAAGAAATGTGATTAATAATCAATAGCTTACAATTGCGTCAATATAAACGAAGCGTGGCGATCTCGCAGCCCGCACATGTCCGCTCTGTATAGCATGCGATTGCTTCGTTCCTCGCAATGACATGTTTTTTAAGGTGCAATCCCCAATCAAAACTTAATGATCTTATCTATCTGCTCGTTTACGAACTTTATAGTGTCGGCCTTAAACAGGTTTCCTTCTTCGTCAAATTCTTTATGTATGGCTGCAATATGTAGTTTTAGCGCCATGATGTTCAGGTGCAGGTAATGGCAAACGCCCGTGAAATGGTCAACGCCGCGAATGTTGCCGTATTTGCCCGATGATAAGCCAACCAAAGCAGCTTTTTTATCATAAAAACTTTCGGGGAAACTGCAGGCATCAATAAAAACCTTGAGTACGCCCGGAAAGCTGCCATTGTATTCGGGGATAAGAAAAATAAATTTATCAGTATTGGTAACTACTTGCTGTATAACCTCAAATTCGGCGCTGCGTTTGTTATACAGGTCGGTTTCAATAATATTAGGCGGTAGTTGTGCAAGCGATAAAATACCTGCTTCCACGCCTTTTTCGCGCAGTTTTTGCTGGTAAACATGCGCAAGCTTAAGCGTTGAGCTCCCGGGCCTGTTGGTTGATGATATTATGGTTATCATTTATTATTTGTAAATTGCTGAATGATTTAATTAGTGCTATAGCCGCTGTTTTCCTGGTAATTTTTTGCAAATGAACACTTTAATTATAAGTATGATTTGCACAATAATATTACCAACATTGCTAAGCTGATAGTTAATTAATCGATCAATTTTGTTTGTAAATAGGCAAAAGCTGTGGAATTCTGCATTATTTAATTCCGTATCTTTATCACCGGATAAAAACTTTACGAAAGTAGAAATTTCTGTTTCTATTTAACGTTGTTATAAATCACAGAACTATAAATTTTTTTAAACTATAGAATGAGTAAAATTATTGCTTTAGCCAACCAGAAAGGCGGCGTAGGGAAAACTACATCATCTATAAATCTGGCTGCAAGTTTAGCTGTATTAGATTATAAAACTTTGTTGGTTGATGCCGATCCGCAGGCCAATTCAACTTCGGGCATTGGCTTCGATCCCCGTAATATAAAAAATAGTATCTACGAATGTATCATCAACGAGGTTGATCCTCATGATGCCATTCAGAAAACTGAAACCCCTAATCTTGACTTATTACCTGCACATATTGACCTGGTAGGTGCTGAAATTGAAATGATCAATTTAACCGGCCGCGAGTTTAAAATGAAACAGGTATTTGACAAGGTGCGCGACGAATATGATTTTATTATTATCGATTGCTCACCTTCATTAGGTTTGATCACCATTAACGCCTTAACTGCTGCCGACTCGGTAATTGTACCTGTACAGTGCGAGTATTTTGCGTTAGAGGGCTTGGGTAAATTATTAAATACTATCAAAATTGTTCAGTCGCGCCTTAACCCGCAGCTGGAGATTGAAGGTATTTTGTTAACCATGTACGATGTGCGTTTACGCCTGAGCAACCAGGTGGTTGACGAGGTTAAAACTCACTTTGAAGACATGGTTTTTGATACCATTATACAACGTAATACCCGTTTAAGCGAGGCGCCAAGCTTTGGCGTGTCGGTAATTATGCATGATGCTACATGTAAGGGTGCAATAAATTATTTGAACCTTGCCCGCGAAATTTTGGAAAAAAACGGGTTGGTTAAAGGTGAACAGGCAACAGCTACAGCAACAGTATAGTAAATGAGTGGTGAAAAGAGAAATGCCCTGGGCAAGGGACTGAGTGCGCTATTAAACGACACGCCTAACGTACAGCCATACCAAAACAGAAATAAAGAAACTGCAAGCCCTGCCGAGGTAAATGACATTGGCTCGGTTAATGAAATAAAACTGGCCGAAATTGAGGTTAACCCGTTTCAGCCCCGTACCGATTTTGACGAACAGGCACTAACAGAGCTTTCGGAGTCGATCAAACTACAGGGTTTAATTCAGCCAATAACACTCAGGAAATTAGGCGCGCATAAATACCAGTTAATATCGGGTGAGCGTCGTTTTCGTGCATCAAAACTGGCTGGTTTAACCCAGATCCCGGCTTATGTGCGTACCGCCAATGATCAGCAAATGCTGGAGATGGCACTCATTGAAAACATTCAGCGCGAAAACCTGAATGCTATTGAGGTTGCCCTGAGCTTTCAGCGTATGATTGAGGAGTGTAACCTGAAGCAGGAAGAACTGGGCGACAGGGTGAGCAAAAACCGTTCAACAGTTACCAATTACCTGCGCCTGTTAAGGCTGCCTCCGGTTATCCAGGCTTCTATTCGCGATGGGGAGCTTACTATGGGCCATGCCAAAGCTATTTTAACGCTAACCGATCCTGCAAAACAATTATTTATACATCAGCATATTATAAAGGAAGGTTTATCCGTTCGTAAGGTTGAAGAACTGGTGAGAGAGATGCAAAAGTCGCCGGTAAAAAAAGAGGGCAAACAGCCCGAGCCGGTATCATACCAGTTACAAAAGATCCAGGATGACCTGGCTTCAAAATTTAGTACAAGGGTAAAACTAAAAGTAGGCAGCCGCGGAAGCGGTGTTATTGAGATCCCTTTCCTGTCGGAAGATGACCTTGGCCGCATCCTTGAAATGCTTGATTGGTAATTGTTAATTTAAAAAATGTATAAATTCCTGTTTTTTTTAAGTGTATTCGCTTTTTTTATTTCTGCCGCACAGGCTCAAATAGTTGATAGTACGGAGAATAAAAAAAGTGATACGCTGAAAGTAAAGCATCCTGTTAAAACCCCTTCAGGTTCATTTGCCCCAAAGATCGATCCTGCCAAAGAAAAGATCTATCACCCGGATAGCACGCATATCCCGCATAAAGCAGTAATACATTCATTGATGGTACCGGGCTGGGGACAGGTATATAACCACAGATGGTGGAAAGTGCCGCTAATTTATGGTGGCTTAGGTCTGTTAACTTCGGCCATTATTTATAATCAGCATTATTATCACGAGTATTTAATATTATCGAGATACCGTCAGGGCAACCCGCCCAATCCCGGCGATCCGTATTATAATGAATATTACCTTTATAAGGACGTGCCCGATGCCAACCTGAGCGATGCGCGTGAAAACTCAAGGCGTAACCGCGATTTAAGCATCTTTGGCTTTTTAGCCGTATGGGGTATCCAGGCTATTGATGCTTATATCGATGCCAAGTTTATCCATTCATATACGGTTGATAACAACCTGTCGTTCAAGGTGACTCCCGGTTTAATTAATCAGCCGGTGTATGCACAGGGTGCTAATAATGCTTATATTCCGGGTTTAAAAGTTACCTTTACGTTTTAATAAGGAAAACCACAATACCTGAAATGAAGATAGCACTACTTGGCTACGGAAAAATGGGCAAAATCATTGAAAAGATAGCCCTTAGCCGCAAGCACGAAATTGTACTTACCATTGATCATGAAACCCTTCATGACCTTACGCCCGAAAACCTGCAAAAAGCAGATGTTGTAATTGAATTTACTACGCCGGCATCGGTATTATCAAATATCGAACATTGCTTTAATGCCAATGTTCCTGTTGTTATTGGTACAACGGGCTGGTACGAGAAACTGCCGGAAGTAAAGCAGCAATGTATTGACGGGAATAAATCATTATTGTGGGCTTCAAACTTTAGTGTTGGTGTTAATGTGTTTTTCCACGTGAATAAGCTGCTGGCTAAAGTGATGAACAAGTATCCTTATTATGAGGTACAGGTTGAAGAAATTCACCATACGCAAAAAATGGATTCACCAAGCGGCACGGCCATAACCATTGCCGAAGGTATCATAAACAATACCGATACCAAAAACGAGTGGGTTAACGTATTAACTACTGATGATAAGGATGATGATGCTAACGTTGCCCCAAATCAATTGCTCATTGAATCGTTAAGGATTGACAGCGTACCGGGCACTCACACCGTTATTTATGACTCGGAGGTGGATAGCATTGAATTTAAGCATACTGCGCATAACCGTAATGGCTTTGCTTTAGGCGCTGTACTGGCTGCCGAATGGCTTCACGATAAAAAAGGCTTTTATTCGGTTGAAGCCATGTTTGATTTTAACAGCTAATAGCTTTAATATAAATGGCAATAGCGGGCTATATTGGGTTTTACATCATGATAAGCCCGCTATTGGTTTTAATACTGGCAGGATACTGGAAACTTTTTGAGAAGGCCGGTCGCCCGGGCTGGGAAGCGCTCATACCGGTGTATCACCTTTATATTATGCTCAAGTTGAGCCAGCGGCCGCTCTGGTTGCTTTTGCTGCTTTTAATACCGGGCATAAACTTCATTATAAGCATCGGCATCCTCATTGATTTTATTAAGTCGTTCGGGAAAGTTGGTATAGGGCAAATTACCATGTCTGTACTGCTGCCTTTTATATTTATTCCTAAATGGGGCTTTGATAAAAGTACCCGCTATGTTGGGCCATCGGCAAGTGATGACTTCAGGGAGAAATACCGCGATCTCAGTAAATCGCCCGTACGGGAATGGACAGAAGCCATTCTTTTCGCTGTAATAGCGGCAACCGTTATCCGCGGGCTTTTCCTGGAGGCTTTCACTATCCCTTCATCATCTATGGAAAGTTCATTAATGGTTGGCGACTTTTTATTTGTAAGCAAGATCAATTACGGTGCCCGCCTGCCTATGACCCCGATAGCATTTCCGTTTGCACATCATACTATGCCGCTTACGGGTACTAAAGCCTATTGGGATGGGATAAAGCTGCCTTATTACCGCTTGCCCGGTTTTAGCGAAGTTAAAAAAGGTGATGCCGTGGTGTTTAATTATCCTATGGATGCCGATTCGCCGTTTTATCGACCGGTTGATAAGCAGGAAAATTATATAAAACGCTGCCAGGGCACCCCCGGCGATACCATTAAACTGGAGTATGGCCAGGTGTATGTAAATAACCAGCCTATGCCAGTTCCGCGAAATGGAGAAATGGAGTATCGTATACGTACAGACGGTTCGGTAAAAGGATTTGACCCCGGTACGCGCTATAACCTGCATATGGAAGATCTCCAGCAGTTTACAAGGGTTGATTTTACAGCGAATATGACAGCGCAATCGGTCGAAAAGCTGAAGGCCTATCCTTTTGCTAAAACAGTGAAGCCCGACATCAAATTAAGGGGCGTGTATGATCCGGAAGTTTTTCCGCACGACCCGCACTTTAGATGGAACGAAGATAACCTGGGGCCAATCATTATTCCGCGAAAGGGCTGGACAGTGAAGCTGGATAGCTTGACCATGCCTTTTTATCAGCGTGCTATTGAGGTGTATGAAAATAACAAGGTGCAGGTTAAAGGCAATGAGATATTGATTAACGGCACTAAGGCCGATAGTTATACCTTTAAAATGGATTACTATTGGATGATGGGCGATAATAGGCACAACTCCGAAGATTCGCGTTTTTGGGGCTTTGTTCCCGAAGATCACATTGTTGGCAAGGCGGTTTTTGTATGGATGAGCTGGGATGCCAACGCGCCGTCATGGTGTAAGATCAGATGGGATAAGGTGTTTAGGCGGATTGATTAGGAAGATGTGCAGATTTCAGATGTGCAGATGAAGGAGGATGTGCGGATGTGAAGATTTCAGATGTGCAGATGAGGAAGGATGTGCGGATGTGCAGATTTCAGATGTGCAGATGGGGGAAGATTTGGGGATGTCAGATGTGCAAATGATTAGGAATGGGTGCGAATGAATGGTTTGATTGGCATCTTTTAATTATTATTGGGGAGCGTAACATATAACGTGTAACATATATCTTATACATAAAATATAAACATTAAAAAATCTGCACATTTGCACATCTGAAATCTGCACATTTAAAATAATTTGCACATCAAGAACATGAACTGGAAATTCTGGAAAAAGAAAGATTCAACTAAAGTAAAGAAGAAAAAAAGTGCGCTTCGTGAATGGGGCGATGCTATCATATTTGCAGTAATAGCCGCTACCCTTATCCGTACGCTGTTTATCGAAGCCTATGTTATTCCCAGCGGTTCGATGGAAAATTCGCTTTTAATTGGCGATTACCTGTTTGTAAGTAAAGTGAATTACGGAGCAAGGATGCCAATAACGCCTGTTTCATTTCCTTTTATGCACCATACTACGCCTTGGGGAACTCAAGCTTACTGGGGCGGAATAAAATTGCCTTATTACCGCCTGCCCGGATTAAGTGATATAAAGAAACAGGATATCGTGGTTTTTAATGCACCAATCGAGGCCGATTCACCTTATTTCAGGCCGGTTGATAAACGCGAAAACATTATCAAACGTTGCCAGGGCACCCCGGGCGATACATTGAGCGTTGTTAATGCGCAGGTGTACATTAACGGTAAGGCTGCGCCAAATCCCGAAAGAGGAAAAGAAGGTTATTTTGTTGAAACTAATGGGCAGGAATTTAACCCCGCCATTTTAAATGAACTCAAGATAGAGATCAGGGGGAACACCGGCAATCGTTATGAAATGATGATGGCAAAGGAATCGGCCGCTACTTTGAAAACTTATTCAAATGTAAAATCGGTAGTGCCCGCAGTAACACTCAGAGGTACCAGCGATCCGCTGAACCCGGTTTTCCCTGCCAAGTATCCGCGCTATAAGATCACGCCTAACTTCCCGGATTTTAAATGGAACGTTGACAACTACGGCCCTATCATTATCCCTAAAAAAGGCTGGACTGTTAAATTAGATAGCCTTACTTTCCCGGTTTATGGCCGTGCCATTGAGATTTATGAAAATAATAAAGTAAATGTTGTAGGTAAGGATATCATGATTAACGGAAAAAAAGCCGATACTTATACCTTTAAGCTCAACTACTATTTTATGATGGGTGATAACCGCCATAACTCGGAAGATTCGCGCTTTTGGGGTTTTGTTCCGGAAGATCACGTAGTAGGCAAGGCATTATTTACCTGGATGAGTATTGATAGTACAGCCACTTTCTTTGGTAAAATAAGGTGGAACAGACTATTCAGGGGCATACATTAATTGAAAATATAAAAACACTGAAGTGAACGTTGTAGGATTTGTAATTGCATTTATTATTTTAATCATATTGCCTTACGTAGGCTTATGGAAGTTATTTGAAAAGGCCGGCAGACCGGGTTGGGAAGCTATAATTCCGCTCTACAATTTTTATATAATGATCAAATTAAGCGGAAGGCCTGGCTGGTGGTTTGTATTGTTACTTATACCGGGGTTGGGCTTTCTTGTTGCCTTGGGTATAACAATTGATTTTATTAAGTCTTACGGCAAGTTTACGTTTGCCGAACATTGTGCAGGTGTTGCACTGCAATTTATCTACCTGCCAAAATGGGGTTTTGATAAGGATACCAAATACTTAGGCCAGTCGGCCAGTCCGGAGTTCAGGGCTAAGTACAAGATCGCCTTAAAGAAAACCCAGGCACGTGAGTGGGCTGATGCCATCATTTTTGCGGTGATTGCAGCAACGCTGATCCGTACGCTGTTTATTGAGGCGTATGTAATCCCCAGTGCATCGATGGAAAGCTCGTTGCTTATTGGCGATTACTTGTTTGTAAGTAAAGTGAACTACGGTGCACGTTTACCTATGACTCCAGTTGCATTTCCTTTTGCACATCATACCATGCCGCTAATTAACACCAAGGCATATTGGGATGGCCTTGAGTTGCCATATTACCGTTTGCCTGGTTTAAGTGATGTAAAAAAAGGCGATGTGGTAGTTTTTAACTATCCTATGGATGCCGATTCGCCATATTTCAGACCTGTTGATAAACGCGAAAACTATATTAAACGCTGCCAGGGCACTCCCGGCGATACTTTGAGTGTTGTTAACGCACAGGTATTTATAAACAGCAAAGCCGCTATTACGCCGCCAAATGGAGAAATTACCTATGATGTTAAAACGGATGGCAATGAGCTTAACCCGCAAATAGCCACTGATTTACACTTATCTGATATCTCATCGATAAATAACACCGAATTTGTTACCAATACTACTGAGGAGTCGGCAAAAGCACTGAGGGGATATTCAAACATCAAATCAGTTACACCGAGATTAACACCAGGGGGAGCTTCTGATCCTATGAACCCGGTTTATCCTGCCATTTTCTCCAATTACAAAATAGGGGCAAACATTCCTGATTATAAATGGAACGTTGACAATTTTGGCCCTATCATTGTGCCTAAAAAAGGCTGGACAGTAAAGTTGGATAGTTTAACCTTCCCGATCTATGGCCGCGCTATCGCTGTGTATGAAGGTAATAAAGTAGAAGTAAGCGGTAAAGACATCCTGATCAACGGACAGAAAGCCGATAGCTATACTTTTAAAATGAACTATTATTTTATGATGGGCGATAACCGCCATAATTCAGAAGATTCACGTTTCTGGGGCTTTGTTCCTGAAGATCATATAGTAGGTAAGGCACTATTCATTTGGATGAGTGTTGATGATAACGCTTCGTTCATTCACAAGATCCGTTGGAGCAGGTTGTTTAACCTGATTCATTAACCCCCTACCCCCCTAAAGGGGGAACATTAGCACAAGGCCTGTTTTGCGAAGCAAAACAGGCCTTGTGCTTTTAAACTAAACTTTATTTATTGCTGAACAATCTAAGAGATTTCAATAATTAATTTTTATAGTAAGTTTTTGTTTGTGTTATTAAAATATATCTTTATACTAATTTGATATATCTTTATGCCCTTAATTAAATCTGCAAGAAATTTAGATGGCAGCTATGGCCCATCTTCCAACGGATATTACTACATATCAAAGCAGGATCACAGAAGAACTGCGAAGTACAAAAAGGACAAGACGAGGTGGTGTATAGAAGAGGGCGAAGAGTATAGCGTATTTAAGCCAGCCGTAGAGGATTATAACGCATGGTTTTCAAAAGAGAATAATTGTATATTTAGTATTATTGATTCTGCGACTGTAACCCTCGGAAAGAGTGGGGAGAAGCTGGCCAAATTTCCAAATGATAGGAATGAAGGGGAGCCTTGGCACGGCTATCCTGTGTCAACCGATGAATCGCAGAATAGACCTTCATCAGATCAATTGGAATTGTTGAAAGATAAATTGCCATTACATGTAATTGTAAAAATTGAGAAAGGAACTTTATGAAGACTATTAGATTCTACATCAAAGGTGATTTTCAGGATGGGTATTTATATGGAGGACAATTATTTCTTGTTGAAAATAACGGGGAGCTTAAAACTATTCCGCTGTGGGATATTATAACTCAACATATACACCCGGGATCAGAAGAATACGATTTTTTTAAGATTATATTTTCTCAAAATAATTGGTTAAAGAATGAACAGGGGAGATCTTTTTTTTCGATAAAACAATTTAAGGAAAGTTTTGATAGACTTTGGTCTAAATATGCAAATATTGAATATTGTTTTTCGATTGATAAAATGATACCCAAGGTATTACAAAAATTAGATAGCGTTCCGGTATTTGATATGCAGATTTACGGGATGAGATTATTTATTGGAAATAGAAAGGGTTTATATGAATCGGGTTTTAGTATTAATAATGATAATTCAGTTTATTTAAACGAAGATGTCGAAAGAGTATTTGATGCTAAAACTACAAATATCTCTGCAAAAGCAGGTTCTGTAATGATTTCTTCTAATTCCGATGGGTTGTTTCACGGGCAGATGGTTGGAATTGGAAGCAGATTGAAAGTTAAACCTAAAGCTATTTCTGACAATTCCTTGAGGTCTGGTTGGAGTGGATACGATGTGTTAAATTATGAGTCACAAAAGAATTTTGACTATTTGAAAAGCGCATTTAGTAGAACTGAAGAAAGAAAATATTTATACAAAGATGAAGCCAATACAAATAAGATAAGCATTGATGACGTCGGAACTGAGGCGTATTCCTTGCACGATCTTTTGAGTAATTCACAAATAAAAGAAGAAAACATAGTATATTCTTTTAATAGTTCATCTAATTGTTTTTTCTTTTTGAATGACGGAACTTTAAAGGGGCTTTCTTTCAGAAAAGATAATAAAGACATGCCTGTGAAATTAAGTTCTACGGATTTTTTGTTACCGAAAGGAATTACTGAAAGAAATAGGGCTATAAAGCCAATTTCAACGAAAATTGTGCCTAATGGATGTGTTATTGAATATTTTGATCAGGTTATACTTATTCACAATAATAAGAGAACAGTTTTAGAAAATAATTCCGTGATTTCTATTAAAACCTATCCTGGGTCGATAAGATATAAAAACGTCATTACGATATTTGATGGAAGAGGAGTTGCTATTCATTCTATGTATCCTTTTTAAGCTTTTATTAGAGTTAGATAAGTTTTTGAATATTCAAACGTTCCGCCAGCTTATTTAAATCCTCCACAACAGCATCAACTAATGGGATTCCATTGGCAATCCTGTCGGCTTCGGCTTCCAGTTCGGGTTCGCCGGGGATGATGACCTTTTGCTCCGGATCAACCGTAGTTGATGATTTAAACCGCTCTATCCAGTTATCTAAATGATTTTTGAACTCATCTACCGGGCGGAAGCCATCCACGCGCATGGCGCCTAAAAAGTGGCCTATACCCGCGCCAACCGGATCATTCGGTGGGTCAAGAAAAGCAACGAACGGCGGCACCCAGGGGCCGTAGTTTGCGCCGGATAATACTGCTGATAATATATCAACGGTAGCGCTCAGCCCGAAACCTTTATGGCTGCCGTGATCACGGTCGCTGCCAAGGGGCAGGAGGGAGCCGCCGCTTTTAAGAGCGTGGGGATCGGTGGTATAATTGCCTTCTTTATCCTGGATCCAGCCTTCAGGTACTTGTTTACCTAAACGCTGGGCTATTTCAAGCTTACCGTTGGCAGCAGCCGAAGTAGCCATATCAACTATCACCGGCGGATATTTACCTGCCGGGAAGGCATAGCACATTGGATTGGTACCCAAAAGTCGCTCACTTGAAAAAGTAGGTGCTACCAGCGGACTGGCATTGGTCATGGCAAAGCCTATCATATCTTTCTCTACAGCCATTAATGCATGGTATCCCGCAATGCCAAAATGGTTGGAGTTGCGCACAGATACCCATCCCGAGCCGTATAATTCGGCCTTTTTTATGGCTACCTTCATAGCGAAGGGAGCAACTACCAGACCGAGCCCTGCATCTCCATCTATTGTAGCCGTTGTTGGCGTTTCATGAACTATCCGGATGTTGGGTGTTGGGTTAATACGTTTCTTTTCCCAGAGGCGTACATAGCCGCTCAGGCGGGCCACGCCGTGAGAATCTATACCCCGCAGATCGGACTTGAGCAGCACATCAGCAGCTAAAACAGCATGTTCATGACTGCAGCCTATTGCTTTAAATATATCTTCGGTGAAGGTGCGTAGGGGAGATGGTGATATCAGCATAGGGGCAAAGATAACCGTTGATTTTTTTGATTACGCTGATTTCGTTGATTTTTCGGGGATTTCACCGATTGATTTTTGTCTGAACCTGGATTTGGGGGGATTTTTGGGATGGGCATGATTTTTTTGTCTGAACCTGAATTTTAAGGAATTATAAGAATTTATCGAATTTGCTGAGCATTCTGGTCATTCCTTAATTCCCCCAAATTCGAGTTCAGACCAAAGCAGACAGGCAAAATCCTATAATCCGACTAATCCCATAAATCACGGTCCAGACAAATTTTGCGTTAGGGATGGGAGCGGATACAGGCCTGTGCGTAATGCCTGAAGGCGTATGAGCGTACAGCCCGGGCCGCAGGCAACGCCAATAGTAGTGGGTTTAAATAATTATTAAAATATACGTCATTGCGAGGCACGAAGCAATCGCGAACTATACAGGGATGATTTGCATGGTTGCTCGGTAAAGTTGGGGATTGCTTCGTGCCTCGCAATGACGGGTGGGTGAGGATTGCTTCATTTCCTTACAGCTAATCCAATAAATATACCCATAAAAAAAGACCATCTGCTTACGCAAATGGCCTTTTTATTTTTTGATCCCACACCTTTCAGTGGGCCGGTCGTCTATCAAACTTTGATCTCAACCTCAACACCGCTTGGCAATTCAAGCTTCATCAGGGCATCTACAGTTTTTGAGTTAGAGCTGTAAATGTCTAATAAGCGCTTGTATGAGCAAAGTTGGAATTGCTCACGTGCTTTTTTGTTTACGTGTGGTGAACGTAATACGGTGAAGATTTTCTTTTCGGTTGGTAACGGAAGTGGTCCGCTAACTACAGCGCCTGTTGGCTTTACTGTTTTTACGATTTTCTCGGCAGATTTGTCTACCAGGTTGTAATCGTAAGATTTCAATTTGATCCTGATTCTTTGGCTCATTGTTAATTTGAATTTTAACTACCCTAAGAGCTATTTATTAGGGATAGTTGATTTTTATTATTTATTGAATTACTGAATCGGCTATAGTAGCTAATTCAGTAATTCAAAATTGATTATTAGTCGATAGCAACTTGTTTGCGGCCTTTTGATTTGGCTACAACTTCGTCCTGTACGTTACGAGGTGCTTCAGCGTAATGGTCAAACTCCATAGTTGAAGTTGCACGGCCGGAAGTGATAGTACGTAATTGAGTTACGTAACCAAACATTTCAGAAAGTGGTACCATTGCTTTGATTACCTGTGCACCGTTACGGGTGTCCATACCTTGCAGCTGGCCACGACGACGGTTCATGTCACCGATAACATCACCCATGTTTTCTTCAGGGGTTAAGATCTCGATTTTCATGATTGGCTCAAGCAATACCGGTTTACATTTTGGCAATGCTTCACGGTAAGCAGAACGACCGGCGATCTCGAATGATAACGCGTCCGAATCGACTGCGTGGAATGAACCATCAATCAAACGAACTTTTAAGCTTGTAAGTGGGTAACCTGCAAGTACACCATTGTCCATAGCGGCTTTGAAGCCTTTCTCAACAGATGGGATAAACTCACGTGGGATAGAACCACCAACAATTTCGTTAACAAACTGCAAGCCTTCTTTGTTGTCGTCGGCTGGAGAGATAACAACCTGGATATCCGCGAATTTACCACGACCACCAGTTTGTTTCTTGTAAGTTTCACGGTGTTGGATAGTACCGGTGATAGCCTCTTTGTAAGCTACCTGTGGAGCACCCTGGTTAACTTCTACTTTAAACTCGCGTTTTAAGCGGTCCATCAAAATGTCCAGGTGTAACTCACCCATACCAGAGATAACTGTTTGACCAGTATCTTGATCTGTTTGTACGCGGAAAGTTGGATCCTCTTCGGCCAGTTTACCTAAAGCGATACCTAATTTATCAACGTCGGCCTGAGTTTTAGGCTCAATTGCCAAACCGATAACCGGCTCAGGGAATACCATCGACTCAAGAACCAACTGATGTTTCTCGTCGCAAAGGGTGTCACCTGTTTTGATATCTTTAAAGCCTACTACTGCAGCAATATCACCTGCACCCACGTTAGGGATAGGGTTTTGCTTGTTAGCATGCATCTGGAAGATACGGCTGATACGCTCTTTGCTTTCTGAACGCATGTTGTACACGTATGAACCAGCATCAAGGTTACCAGAGTAAACACGGATGAAGCATAAACGGCCTACAAACGGGTCGGTAGCAATTTTAAATGCTAATGCTGCAAATGGTTCTTTTACATCTGGTTTAACCAAAATTTCGGCACCTGTGTCAGGGTTAGTACCAACAACACCTTTTGAATCAAGAGGTGAAGGCATTAACTCCATTACATAGTCAAGCATGGTTTGTACACCTTTGTTTTTGAAAGATGAACCGCAAGTCATCGGAACGATTTTACCGGCTAATGTAGCCTGACGTAAAGCGTCTAATACTTCACGCTCAGTGATGGTGGTAGGATCCTCGAAGAATTTCTCCATCAATGAGTCATCAAACTCAGCAACTGCTTCCAATAATTTCTCTCTCCACTCAGTAGCTTCGTCAAGCATATCGGCAGGGATAGGCACTTCGGTAAAGGTCATACCTTTATCATGCTCATTCCAAACAATACCACGGAAGTTGATCAAATCAACCACACCTTTAAACTGGTCTTCAGCACCGATAGGTAACTGCAATGGAATAGCAACGCTGCCCAACATTTCTTTAACCTGTTTTACCACGTTTAAGAAATCGGCACCAGAGCGGTCCATTTTGTTAACGAAACCAATACGCGGTACGTTGTAGTTGTTAGCCAAACGCCAGTTAGTTTCTGACTGAGGCTCAACACCGTCAACCGCGCTGAATAAGAACACCAAACCATCAAGTACACGTAATGAACGGTTTACCTCTACGGTAAAGTCCACGTGACCCGGGGTATCAATGATGTTCATGTGATAGTTGTGGTTACGGTATTTCCAGTTTACGGTTGTTGCAGCCGAAGTGATGGTGATACCACGCTCCTGCTCCTGGGCCATCCAGTCCATAGTAGCGGCACCTTCGTGTACCTCACCAATTTTGTGGCTTACACCAGCATAGTAAAGGATACGCTCGGTAGTGGTAGTTTTACCAGCATCAATGTGAGCGGCAATACCAATGTTTCTTGTATATTTTAGATCTCTTGACATTTTATTTGTTTTGTGATTTCACCTGACCCTTTAATAATTACACCGATTAAAAAGTGTAAACGTAAATAATCGGTGTAATCTTATTATTAAATCGGTGTAATCTAAATCTTTTAGAACCTGAAGTGTGAGAACGCTTTGTTAGCCTCAGCCATTTTGTGCGTATCTTCTTTCTTCTTAACAGCGGCACCTTCGCCTTTAGCTGCTGATATGATCTCGCCGGCTAATTTCTCCATCATGGTTTTTTCACCACGACGACGTGCATAGCTGATCAACCATTTCATACCTAAAGCTATTTTACGCTCCGGACGAACCTCTGTAGGTACCTGGAAGTTAGCACCACCTACACGGCGGCTTTTTACTTCAACAGCAGGCATTACATTGTTTAAAGCTTTTTTCCAGGTTTCTAAGCCGTTTTCGCTTGTTTTTTTCTCAACAATTTCAACAGCGTTGTAAAAAATAGAGTATGCGGTTGATTTTTTACCATCATACATCATGTTGTTTACAAACCTTGTTACCAAAGTATCATTGAACTTTGGATCAGGAAGGATAATTCTCTTTTTTGGTTTTGACTTTCTCATTGCTTTCTATCCTCCTTAATTATTTCTTTTTACCTTTTGTTGGCGCTGCTGCTACCTGACCTGGTTTAGGACGTTTGGTACCATATTTTGAACGACGTTGGTTACGGCCAGCTACACCTGATGTATCCAGTGCACCACGGATGATGTGGTAACGTACACCTGGTAAGTCTTTAACACGACCACCGCGGATCAAAACGATAGAGTGCTCCTGTAAGTTGTGACCTTCACCTGGGATGTAAGCGTTTACTTCTTTACCGTTGGTTAAGCGCACACGGGCAACTTTACGCATTGCTGAGTTTGGTTTTTTAGGGGTAGTGGTATACACGCGTGTGCATACGCCTCTTCGCTGTGGACAGCTGTCCAACGCTGGTGACTTACTCTTGTCAACCAGAGCTACTCTACCTTTTCTAACTAATTGCTGAATAGTAGGCATTTCTTGCTTTTTTGTCTAATTATTTTATCCCGCATTTCGGGACTGCAAAAGTACGAACATTATTTTTGATTTTCAAGTAGTTGTGTGAAAGTTTTTTTGAGGGGAAGAAGTTGAGGGTGTGAGGATTAAAATTTTGTTTTCGGGTGGTAAATTGTCTGAACTCGAATTTCTGGAATTAAAGAATTAGCAGAAGGAAAAACAGATTCAATAAATTCTAATAATTCATTTAATTCGAGTTCAGACAAAAGCAAACTAACCTCCAATCACTAAACCGGGCAATGCCTTCGGCCTGGGCTGTACGTTCATACGCCTGCAGGCCTTACGCTCATTGGCCGGTATCCACTTCCATCCCTATTGCGAAATTCGTTTCAATTAATATTATGCCTACAGGTATAATAAAAAAGGGCCGGTTACCGATGTAACCAGGTTTAGGTGACAGCGGGCCGGCCCATAATATTTTATATATTGATTTAATCGGGGAGCTTATTCTTTTACTTTATTCCAGGTATCGCGGTTAAAAGCCAATACTTTGACGGGGTTGCCGCTCGCATCTTTAGTGAATTTTAAAGGAAAGCCAAAAGCTTGATTTAAAAATAGCACATCTGATAGGGGCTTAAAATTGATCTCCTTGCCATCCCATGATTGCTTAAGCGTTAAACCATCAGGTATTGCAGTGATTGTGATAAAAAGATCAGTCCGTTCATCCGACTGATATTTGCCTGCCAAAACTTTTATCTGTTCGGGCTTTAGCTGTACCTCTTTTGGAGGAGTATAGCTTTTTATTTTAATAAAGGTTTGCCGGCCACCCAAAGAAATTTGGCTGATCTCTCCTGCTTCATTCTTTGAAAAAACAACGGGGATTTTTTCATCTCCATCGTCGTCCATAAGTTCAAATTCAAGATCCGATTTGCGGGTTAAAACTAATTTTTGATCTCCTCCAAGTTGTTGAGCAACCAATTTATCGCCATCTGCAACTAATTTATAAACCCTGAACTCATTTTCCTTTAATTGGTAAATGCCTTCAAAAGCTTTGAGCTGTGTATCTGTGATAATAGTTATATGATGTTTGGGAGTTTTTGCTATGGTTGTAACAGCGCTTACTATAAGTGATAAAGTTAATGCAGCTATAAATGCACGCTTGCACATGTAGCTCATGGTAGATTTAATGCTGGTCATTTTTGATAGGTTTATAATGTATGGACCAAATTTAGAAAAAAATATTTTTAAAAATCAAATTTTACAGAATTAAATTTTGCAATAATTTATTTTATAGATTTTTAATTTTGATTTTTTGACAAATAGCAATAAAATACGCAATAAAATTCGGCGTTTATTGTAGTCTGCACATATAAAAGAGCACCGGTAAAAACCGGCACTCTCTTTCATCACTCACTAAACTACTTATGGAAAACTTAAATTAACAATCTTAATAACCGCGGTCGTGATAATGGCCATGGTCTTCACCATTATTATAACCATTATTGTATCCGTTGTTATATCCGTTACGGTACCTGTGATGGTGACCATAATCTTCACGTACCACGCAACCTGAGGTTACTGATACCACTGCTGATATTAATAGTGCCAAAGCAACAAATTTCCTTTTCATGGTGTAAAATCTTTAATCATCATCTTTATTGAAGATGTACATATATATGACTAATGAAAATGGAAAAGGATTAATCAGCTGTTAGTTTATCTAAGAAGCTGTTTAAGTTTAATGGGTTTAAAATGTAGAGACGCATCACATACGTCTTCCGTATGCAAATTCCTGGAGTTAATAGTCAGAAAGGGACTTGTGCTATGGGTGACGCATGTAATGTGTCTCTACCCAAATAAAATCTAAATAACGTGTTTTTTACCTCGTTAAGGTAGTTGGCGAAATAATGATGCCCGATGATGCATTGTCCCAATGAAAAATAACCTGGGTTGGGGTTACTTCTACTGTGCCGTTATAGCCTATATCATGAAATAAAATATTAAGCGGATAAATGCCCGGGGTTAAAGGTGTTAAATAGGAACTAAAATCAGCAGTGCCTGTAACAGGCTGACTGCCTGCTCCGCATCCGGGTGTTATAAAAAATATGCCATTAAACTGGATAAAATAAGTTTGAGGATTAGAACCGAACCAAACACCAAACTCCAGGTGCGAGTTGGTGCAGTAGCTGTTTTTGGTTGTGGCTGTAAAGCCGATATAACTTGAATCGGATTTTGTGCTTTTAATGATTCGCGGCGTCATACTTATTTGCTCGCCGGCAGAGAAATCTGTATTGTAAACCGGCGCATAAACCGAATCTATTACCGTTACGGTAAGCGTGTTGGATGTTTCATCGCCGTTGCTTGCCTTAATCGTATAATTTCCGGCTTTACTAAATTTAATAACAGCGCCAATGGTATGGGTTTGCATTTCATCAGAACCTGCAGGGCTGATAGTCCAGGTGACTGCCTTGGTGGTATCGGCACCTACCAGCAGCATCGAGTCGGGCTCGTCGATCTTTACCTTTAATTTACTGATGGCAATTTGCCCGGCAGGTGCATTGGGAATGCCGTTTTTTTGGCAGGCGGTTATAATCAACAAAACTAAGCACAATAATGCCAGGGGACTTTTTAGGATTTTCATTTCTTTAATAGAAATTGCACCGCTAATTTAACTAAATCATCTGTAAATCAATACGTAAATTGGTGGGTGAGGAATATATTAAATTGAGCAAGTCCTTATACTTTTACGCATAATGTATGTACTGATGGAAGTAGAAAGGGTTGGGCAGGGTTACTTACTGCAATTTTTTTGAACGCCTGAGAACAGGCTTCTCAATTATGGTGTAAAATAAAGCGGCAAAACATACACAAAATAATATGGCCAGGGTGAAAAGAACTACCTGGTTGGATAGATAAGCTTTTGCAAATTTCAGAAAGAAAAATATGACTACAGTATGGGTGAGGTATAACGAATAGGAGACATTGCCCAAAAACAGGAATGGCTTGTATGGCTTTTTGTTAAAAAAAAGAATGATCACTACGGTAATAAAAGGCAATGTACCGGTTATGATGGAAACTCCCCATACTACAATGGCGCAAAAAGCTGCAAGATATATTATTGCGGTTTGCGTTCTGATTTTATTGGTCATGCACATAAACGCTATGTAGCCCGCAGCAAAATCATACCAATGGGTAAACACAAGATCGCGGATATTTAGCTTAGCAAGTACAGATATTACACTTATGCCGCAGATTATTAATATAGATACTGCAGGTTTGCACCGCATGAGTGGCGAAAAGAACAACCCCAGCAAAATGTAGTATTGAAACTCAATGGATAATGTCCAAAAGATAGGTGAATACCAGTTGTAATTTTTAAACAGTGGTGCGATATGAAATATATTTACTGCCAATTGCCTGATATCAAAGCTTTGCCAGGGCACAATGCCTACTATAAAAAGCAGGGCGATAGTTGCCCAATAGGGAGGCTCGATCCGGAGAAGCCTTTTTAGCATGAAATTTGGAAATCCGGCGATGGTGTAATTGATCTTGCTTATTGAATAGGGAAGCACAAACCCAGATATAACAAAAAATATCGAGACACCCAGTTGGCCGCTCATAAATAGTTGCTTGATCAAAGGGCTAAACTTATCTCCATTTATTATATAATAATGGGTGGCGCATACGCCTAATGCCGCCAATCCCCTTAATAATACAATACTCTCTATCTTAGTTTGTTGTCTAAACACCCTCGAATATCTGATAAATATTTGTTTAATCAGGAAGGATATTGAATTATATAAAAAAACAGAATGATAAATGCGATTTAATTTTGGACATGGAATAAAAGGATAGAAATTGGTATTCTATCTGATGAATAGCTTTACCAGCTTATCAAACCAATCCCATACTTTCCCTGTATTCCTGCTGAATAATGAGTAAACAGTTAGCACACAAACACCCGTCATACAGCTCGCTTACATATTGTACCTCATTAATAGTAAGCTGCACGGTGCTGCACTGACACTTGGTGAATGAATTGGCTTTACATTCAAAAGGTGTTTCGCAACGTTCGCAACGGATAATTTCGTGTTTGTGCATTTCTTGTTTGGGTTCATGGTCTATGGTTCATAGATCATGGTTATAGCAAAAATAGAGAATGGTACCGGTAATTATAAAATGTCAGTGTCATAAATGAGGCTACCTAATAACTATGATCCATGAACCATTATCTATGAGCTAAAAATAAAAAGCCCATAAACCGAAGTTCATGGGCTTAAAAAATTATCTTACGGACTTTCCGACTTCCGGATTAATAAGTATTACGCAGAGCAAGTAACGCAGCCTTCTTCCATTGAGCAGGTTGGGCCTGCAGGAATTTCGTCGGCAACAGCATCAACAACGGCCGGGATAACCGGATCCATGTTTTTGCCGCCCTGGTTTTCAACCGTAAATTTAACCGCTTGCGAAGCTGCCTGTGTACGCAGGTAGTACATACCGGTTTTTAAGCCTTTTTTCCAAGCATAGAAATGCATTGAAGTTAACTTAGACGCATTTGGCGAGTTGATGAACAGGTTAAGTGATTGTGATTGGCAAATGTACGCACCCCTGTCGGCAGCCATATCAATGATGCTGCGCATCTTGATCTCCCAAACAGTTTTGTACAATGCTTTGATATCAGCAGGAATCTCAGGGATTTCCTGGATTGAACCGTTTGCACTGATGATCTTATCTTTCATGCTGGTGCTCCACAAACCAAGGTTTACTAAATCGCGCAGCAGGTATTTGTTCACTACAATGAACTCACCGCTTAATACACGACGGGTGTAAATGTTTGAAGTATATGGCTCAAAGCATTCGTTGTTACCTAAGATCTGTGATGTTGAAGCGGTTGGCATTGGTGCAACTAACAGTGAGTTACGTACGCCATGGTTCATAACATCTAAACGAAGGTTTTCCCAATCCCACCTGCCGCTTTCTGGTTTTACACCCCACAGATCAAACTGGAATTTACCTTGTGACAATGGTGAGCCTTTGAAAGTTTCATAAGCACCATCTTTTATAGCCATATCTTTTGAAGCTGTCATAGCTGCAAAGTAGATGGTTTCGAAGATCTCGATGTTCAGTTTTTTAGCTTCGTCGCTTTCAAACGGCATACGCAGCTGGATGAAAGTATCGGCCAAACCTTGTACACCTAAACCTATAGGGCGGTGACGTAAGTTTGAGTACTCGGCTTCTTTTACTGGGTAGTAGTTACCGTCAATGATCCTGTTAAGGTTCACGGTAGCCTGGTAAGTTACTTCGTACAGTTTTTCATGATCAAAAGTGCCGTTGCTGATGTAGCGTGGCAATGCTAATGAAGCCAGGTTACAAACAGCTACCTCGTTTGCATCGGTATACTCAATGATCTCGGTACAAAGGTTTGAACTTTTAATGGTACCCAGATTTTGCTGGTTTGATTTACCGTTGGCAGCATCTTTATATAATAAATACGGCGTACCGGTTTCAACCTGTGCATCAAGTACAGCAAACCAAAGTTCCTGTGCTTTTACAGTACGGCGCTGACGGCCTTCTTTTTCGTATTTAACGTAAAGTTCTTCAAATTCTTTACCCCAGCAATCGGCTAAGCCTGGTGCTTCGTGCGGGCAGAATAAGCTCCAATCTTCATTGGCTTCAACACGCTGCATAAACAGGTCAGATACCCAAAGGGCATAGAACAAGTCGCGGGCACGCATTTCTTCTTTACCGTGGTTTTTACGCAGGTCCAAAAATTCAAAGATATCGGCATGCCATGGTTCTAAGTAAACAGCGAAAGCGCCTTTACGTTTACCACCGCCCTGATCTACATAACGCGCGGTATCATTAAATACGCGCAGCATTGGGATAATACCATTGCTGGTACCATTGGTGCCGCTGATGTATGAACCTGTAGCCCTTACATTGTGGATACTTAAACCAATACCGCCTGCACTTTGCGAAATTTTGGCAGTTTGTTTCAATGTATCATAGATGCCTTCAATGCTGTCATCTTTCATGGTTAACAGGAAACATGACGACATTTGTGGTTTCGGCGTACCAGCATTGAACAGGGTTGGCGTAGCATGTGTAAACCAACGCTCGCTCATTAAATGATAGGTTTTAATAGCGCTTTCGATATCATGCTTGTGGATACCTACCGATACACGCATGAATAAGTGCTGAGGGCGCTCGGCAATTTTACCGTCGATCTTTAACAGGTATGATTTTTCAAGGGTTTTAAAACCGAAGTAATCAAAACCAAAATCGCGGTCATAAATGATGGTGCTGTCAAGCAACTCTGCATTTTCCTGGATCACTTCCCACACATCATCAGCAATAAGCGATGCATCTTTACCTGTTTTCTTGTCAACATATTCATGCAGGAGGCGCATGGTTTCAGAAAACGATTTGATGGTGTTTTTGTGCAAATTTGATACTGCAATACGTGACGCCAGCAAAGCGTAGTCAGGGTGCTTGGTGGTTAATGAAGCGGCGGTTTCGGCAGCCAGGTTATCCAGCTCGGAGGTGGTAACGCCATCAAATAAACCTTCAATTACCTTTTTAGCCACATCAATAGGGTCAACTAATTGAAACCCGTAGCACAGTTTTTCAATACGTGCGGTGATCTTGTCAAATTTTACGGACTCTCTTCTACCGTCTCTTTTTATTACGAACATTTTCCCCCTCCTTTTGCCCCGTTAAAAGCGAAGCTTTTTTAGTTAATATTATTGTGATTTGATTATTTTCTTTGAACCTTGATTTTCCTGATTTTGGGATTTCTTGATGTCGGAGAAAATCTAACCTCTAATCTCCAACCTCTGATCTCTAACTCTAAAAATCATCATCAAGCGAAAAGCTCTTGCTTTCGGCAGATGCATTCAATACACCACTTTTTTGATAGTCGCCTACGCGTTTTTCAAAAAAGTTGGTTTTGCCCTGTAACGATATCATTTCCATGAAATCGAACGGATTGGTTGCGTTATAATATTTGTCATAACCCAATTCGCTCAGCCACCTGTCGGCCACAAACTCAATGTACTGGCTCATTAGTTTGGCGTTCATGCCTATCAGGTTAACCGGCAGCGCGTCGGTTACAAATTCTTTTTCTATCTCAACCGCGTCGGTAATGATTTTTGTAACCTGCTCCTGTGGCAATTTGTTTTCAAGCATGCTGTATAATAAGCAGGCAAACTCGCAATGCGAACCTTCATCGCGTGAGATCAGCTCATTGCTGAAAGTCAGACCCGGCATTAAGCCACGTTTTTTAAGCCAGAATATAGAACAGAAACTACCTGAAAAGAAAATCCCTTCTACTGCTGCAAATGCAACCAAACGCTCGGCAAAGTTGCCGTTGTTGATCCATTTCAATGCCCACTCGGCTTTTTTGCCTACACATGGTACAGTTTCAATGGCATGGAAAAGACGATCTTTTTCGGCCGGATCTTTTACATAGGTGTCTATCAGCAAGGCATAGGTTTCAGAATGGATGTTCTCCATCATAATCTGGAAACCATAAAAGCAACGAGCTTCGGGCAATTGAACTTCACTCATGAAGTTTACTGCAAGGTTTTCGTTCACGATGCCATCACTTGCAGCAAAAAAAGCAAGGATATGTGATATGAAATGTTTTTCGCCCGAATTAAGATTTTCCCAATGTTTCAAATCGTCCGACAGGTCGATCTCTTCGGCAGTCCAAAAGCTGGCTTCCGCTTTTTTGTACATCTCCCATATTTTGGGATACTTGATGGGAAGGATAACAAACCGGTCCTTGTTTTCCCGTAGCAATAATTCGTTTTCCAAACTCATAGACGTTTACCTTTTTTTATTTTTTCATTCAACGAGGTATTCAGACACGAAAGCAAGCCTTACTTTTCAATAAAGCTTTAAATTTTGATGCCTTCGGATCGCTCCTTAGCAACTGTATTGTGTAACTTTCTGACAGCCAGTGTTTTAATTAGGATTTGACGAGTGCGTCGGGCTGCCGGCTGAATGCCATTTTTATTACTTGTTGAGCAAAGTTAATGTTTGATGTGTGTACTTGTAAACGATAGTTTTTCACAAATACCCGAGTTATCAACACTTATGCTTATGGGAGTTATTAACACTAAAAATTAATGAACTTGAATAGAGGGCGTTAAAATCACAGCTGTAAATTAATGCCCCGGAAACTTGCAGATCACGATAATTTAACATTGTAAATTACTTGACGTTTTACCGACAATTATTGCCAATTATGAAATGCTTTTGCTTTGTGAAAGTATCAAAATCTAAATTGTGAAACTAATTGCACAACCTGTAAAAATGTGGAAAACAAAATACGCCGGTAAGTCATGGCTTATCGGCGTATTCCTCAAAGTTTTACGAATTATTTTGCTTCCTCTAACGGAACAAATTTCATTGATACCGAATTGACACAATGACGGGTGTTTTTGGCGGTCATATACTCGCCTTCAAATACGTGGCCCAGGTGGGCGCCGCAATTTGCACAAAGAATCTCCACCCTGCGGCCGTCGGCATCAACCTCACGGCGTACGGCTCCTTCAATTTCGTCATCGAAACTTGGCCAGCCGCAAAATGATTCAAACTTATCTTCCGACCGGTACAGCGGCGCATCGCAGCGTTTGCAAACATATAGCCCCTGAGCCTTGTTGTTTAGTAACGAGCCGGTAAACGGTCTTTCGGTACCTTTGTATAATATTACCCTTTCTTCTTCAGGCGTTAATTGATTGTATTCCATTTATAATTATTGATTTATAGAATTAATGATTTAGTGAATTTGCCTCGTTTCACTTATATAAAGATACGACAAACCGGGCCGAATTAATGTTTTACCGATTGATGTTTACACTGGTTTGACGGGGAAAACAAGTTAACTGCCGCGGGCTTTCAGCTCGTGGTTAAACATAGTTTCAGCTTTCAGCTGATGTGATGTAAGCTGAAAGCTTACCCTGTAATACCCACGGGCTGGAAGCCCGCGGTAGAGGAGAGACGAGGTTTAATACCCCGCGTCCAGCTTTTTCAATAGCTCAAGGCCCGCATCCCATTCGCCATAGCCTGCTGATACATTGATATGACCGGCATCGCCGATATTCACTATTTCACTTCCCCAGCTGGTTGCAAATAACCGGGCACGTTCCGGGCTTACATAGAAATCATTGTCACTAATTACAGTTATTGACCTGAACGGCAGTTTGGTTAAAGGTACAGGCGCAAAACCGCTCGTGCCTGATGGGTAACTATCTGCCTCGGTATCGCTGGGGGCAACTAACAATGCTCCTTTGATGCTAATGTTATGCTCAGCTGCCCAATAGGCTATGGTGGCGCAGGCAAGGCTATGGCAAACTAATATCACATTTGCCGGATCATGCCTGTTTACATATTCATTTAAAGTTTTTACCCAATCTGCGCAAACAGGTGTTTCCCAGTCCTGCTGTTCAACACGGATGAAGTTAAAGCGCTTTTCCCAAATGCTTTGCCAGTGCTGCTCACCTGAATTGCCCAGCCCGGGATGTATAAGAATGTCGGAATTAAAAGTCATGGTTTCAATAGGAAGCTAAATACATTAATAATTGAAGGCTCAATATATAGATTCCGGAAGAGCTATTCAATGTATTTTGCGGTTTCGTTTAGTAGGCTATTATTTTACTTATTAACTGCCGCGGGCTTTCAGCCCGTGGGTAAGCATGGTTTTAGCTTTCAGCTGAACCAATGTAAGCTGGAAGCTTACATTGGTGTTCCCACGGGCTGGAAACCCGCAGTAGTATTTATTGGCCTTCGGCTATTTGCTTGATTACCTCATTCCGCTTTAATAACAGCCTCGTCATATATTTTGATAAAAACAGGTAGTTCACCGCTTCTCCCAATATCCCACCCGGCGATTCAAACGTGAAAATATCACGCATCATGGTTTGGTTAAGGATGGGGTAAAAATAATGCTCATGGGTAAAGCTTTTGAAAGCGCCTTCAACCTGGATATCGGTAAAGTAATTAGGATATTCCATTTCGGTGATCTTTGAGGTAAGATTTTGCCATACGCCAAAATGTTTTGCCCTCCAGGTGACAGTTTCGCCAAGTTCAATCAGGCCGCTTGTCCGCCCGGCTATAGCCTGCTCACCGGTATGTTTGGTTGATTCTACATGCACATCGATATTACGTGCAATATCAAAAACTTTTTCAACCGGGGCTTTAATATGGGTGGCAAGCAGGATTTGTGACGGCATACTGTATAAAAAAATAGGCTGTTGCATAACAACAGCCTAAATATAGTATTACGCTTTTCAAATAATCAGCGTAATCATCAAAATCAAAAAACAATCAACGGTTAAAATTCTGCGTTCTTAGGGAACCTTGGGAAAGGGATCACATCGCGGATGTTGCCCATACCCGTAACAAACAGTACCAAACGCTCAAATCCTAAACCAAAGCCGGCATGCGGACAAGAGCCGAAGCGGCGGGTATCCAGGTACCACCAAAGTTCTTCGGTTGGGATGCCCATTTCGTTCATGCGTTGTTCAAGCTTGTCTAAACGCTCTTCACGTTGAGATCCACCCACAATTTCACCGATACCAGGGAACAGGATGTCCATGGCGCGTACGGTTTTACCGTCGTCATTTTGGCGCATGTAAAATGCTTTGATCTCTTTAGGGTAATCTGTCAGGATCACCGGTTTTTTGAAGTGTTTCTCAACCAGATAACGCTCATGCTCGCTTTGTAAATCGGTACCCCAGCCTTCAACAGGATAAGCAAATTTTTTCTTTTTGTTTGGGGTCGATTCTTTCAGAATGTCGATAGCCTCGGTATAAGTAAGGCGCTCGAAATCATTATTTAAGCAAAACTGCAGTTTTTCGAGCAGTGTCATTTCCGAACGCTCGTTTTGCGGTTTGGTTTTTTCTTCCTCGGTTAAGCGCTGGGTTAAAAACTCAATATCGTCGGCGTTTTTATCCAATGCGTATTTGATCACGTATTTCAGCATGTCCTCGGCAAGGTCCATGTTGTCAACCAGATCGTTAAACGCTACTTCGGGCTCGATCATCCAAAACTCGGCCAGGTGGCGGGTAGTGTTTGAATTTTCGGCACGGAACGTTGGGCCGAAGGTATAAATATCGCTCAGGGCCATAGCGCCAAGTTCGCCTTCCAGCTGGCCGGATACGGTTAAGTTGGTAGCACGGCCAAAAAAGTCTTGTTTGAAATCGATCTCGCCGGTTTCAGTTTTCGGGATGTTATCCAAATCGAAGTTGGTAACGTGAAACGTTTCGCCCGCACCTTCCGCATCTGAAGCGGTAATTACAGGTGTATGCAGGTAAACAAAACCGCGCTCCTGGAAAAACTGGTGTACCGCAAATGCCAGGCTGTTACGTACCCTGAAAATAGCGCCGAAAGTGCTGGTGCGGAAACGCAGGTGAGCGTTCTCCCTCAAAAACTCAAGGCTATGTTTTTTAGGCTGGATAGGATATTTTTCAGGATCACTATCGCCTAAAATCTCAATTTCAGTAGCAACAACCTCAACAGTTTGGCCTTTACCTAAAGATGCGATGAGCTTACCTTCAACGCTTAATGCTGCACCAACGGTGATGCGTTTAAGTAAAGCAGGATCGGTATTTTCAAAATCGACAACGATTTGGATATTATTATTAGTTGAGCCATCATTCAAAGCAATAAAACGATTTGAACGGAATGCACGCACCCATCCTTTAACTGTTACATCAATTTCGGTTTGCTGGCTTTGCAGCAATGCTTTGATCTTAGTTCGCTGACTCATAAATTGTAATTCTGTATAAAACTGTATAATTTTTAGAGTCGCAAAAATACAATTAATTATCAAAGCACACTTTGAAACATCAGCTAAAAAACATCAACCGGTTAGTATGGACGGGAAATATCGGAAGGAGGGGGGAGTGAGAAAAGTGAAAATCTGTATAAAAACATAGCCGGGAACATGCGGTGTTCCCGGCTATAGCTTTTTGACGCTTACTTGTTTGTAACCATGATGGTGTCACGGATAACTCTGTTCGTCGTTGCGCCGCCAACCATAATTGTGTCTTTACCTTTGTTAACCGATTGGTTAAGGATGCTTTTTTTAGTGACGCTATCCTGTTTAGGTGCTACGCCATTTTTCTGACAACCTGCAAATAACAATAATGATAATGCGGCAGCGGTAAATAAAACTTTTTTCATAATGCTAAATTTACAACTAATACGAATAATATATAAACTTGTTACAATTAATATTTTAGCTTGACTTTAAACTTGCCCTCGCTGAAAGAAACCTTATCCGGGTGGCTCCCGACAGGGCTATCGCTCGCTTTCAGAAATCTGAGCTCAAAAAAGCCCTGTAGTATTTTATCGGTCTGGTTGTATGAAATAATAGTTGCCGAACTAAGGTGGGTTGGATCAGGAGCGTATTTACCGGTTAGGATATTGTTTTTTGTTATACGGTAATAGTTTTCGTTTGCTTTGAGGGTGTAATATCCAACGCCATCAAACACAATTTTAAAACCAACCTGCTCTTCTTCGCCCGCGATGTTACTTTTGGCCGATACGGTAATAGTATCGCCCAATATATTTGACCCCGAGGGATCGGCCTCCCATTTGATATTGTTTTTTTGCGCGATTATAAAATCAGGAGCAACCTGGATATTGCAGCACTCCTTCTTTTTGCAGGCCGAAAAAAGCAAGGTCACGGCAATGGCTAACATAAATCCGGGATATTTCATTGCTTCAGTGATTACAGGTTAAAAAATTGTACAGGTAATGTAAAGGTATTTAAAAGTAAGGCATATTATGCAGGCTTTCAGTAAGTTTGCCGCTCATTTGATTTTTTGCCTATGAACCCCAAATTGAGCCTTGTTATTGGCATCTTATGCATTTCCTTTTCGCCGATATTTGTAAAGCTCGCCGGGGTATCGCCTATTGGTTCGGCATTTTACAGGGTGTTTGTAGCCTGGGTTTGCCTTGCGCCATTTTGTATAATTAAAAAGAAACTTAAGGTAGATCAAAAACAACTATTGGTATCAATAGCTGCAGGTATGGTTTTCGCCATGGATATTGCTGTTTGGAATATTTCATTGTTAAAAATCAGTGCCACTGTTTCAACGCTGATAGCCAATTTGGCACCGGTTTGGGTGGGCTTAATGAGTTTCCTGTTTTTAAGAAAACGGTCGGGCCTGTTATTCTGGATAGGCACGTTCATAGCCATCGCCGGTATGGTGATATTGGTAGGTTATGAGCATATATTACATATGGAACTTAATACGGGTATATTATTGGCCATGCTGGCCAGCTTTTTTTATGCCACCTACATCATGATCACTAAAAATATTATGGCCGGGATTGATGTGTTTAGTTTTATGTTTTACAGTATGCTAAGTGCCAGTATTTTTTTGCTGGTGATAAATGGATGCATGCATAATGATATTATTCATTTGTCATTAAAAGTATGGCTTTGTTTTATTGGTATGGGGCTTATTTGTCAGTTAGCAGGCTGGCTTACTATTAACTATTCGTTGCGCTATCTCGAATCAACCAAAGTATCTATCGCTTTATTGAGCCAAACAGTTTTTGCCGGGCTGCTTGCTGCATTTTTACTCCATGAGCGTTTGGGTTTTAATGAGATAGTGGGCAGCGCCATTGTTTTGGGCGGCATAGCGGTAACATTTTTAAAGCCACGGAGTCGAAAGGCAGAAGTTGTGGTTTAACCTTATACCTAAATGAACTTTTACCCTTATCACAATTTTAGCATTATCAGTCCACTCCCGCCGGAGGTAACCGAAGCGCGACTACTTGGCCTTATTACATCTAAATATATCCCTCCAAAAACGGTAAAACAATCTGATTTTGAGGGGGCCGTAATAAACGGACGATTTGAGCTGGCAACACGAATTAGAGGCAGGGAAATCTATGCATCAGCTTTGAAGGGTTATATACTATCAATCGAAAGTGGAAGTAAGGTGGTGGTGAAAATTTATCCGCCAACTTATAACATAATTCCTGCTTTGATTTTCTTTGGTTTGGAGTTTTTACTTCTTTATATAGCATTTAGTGGAGGTGATCATAGCGTTCCTTATTGGGTGCCCGTAATTATAGCTTTGTTTGGATATTTTCTGCTTGTGGTATTTGTAAAATATGAAACAGGTATTTACAGGCGTGTATTGCTGAAAACACTTAACGGTAAGCTTGCCTCAAAAAACGATTGAATTTTAAACTATTCGTTACCAGATAAAAGCGTATTTTAACGTTTCTGAATTAAGGGCGGCAACCGATCTTTGCCTACATTTGCATTTTTAACGCATGATCCAAAAATCCACTATCGACCGTATTATGGAAGCCACCGACATTGTGGAGGTGATAGGGGAATTTGTGCAGTTAAAAAAACGAGGGGCCAACTATGTAGGCCTTTCGCCTTTTGCTAATGAGCGTACCCCATCATTCACGGTGTCGCCGGCTAAAGGTATCTTTAAAGATTTCTCAACGGGAAAAGGCGGTTCGGCGGTTACATTTTTGATGGAACTGGAAAAGTTCAGCTATCCCGAGGCCCTGAAATGGTTGGCTAAAAAGTACGGCATCGAGGTTGAAGAAACCGTTGAGGCTCCCGAAAACCGTGAGGAGGAGCTTCGTCGGGAAAGCCTCATGATCGTATCGGCCTTTGCCGCTAAGTTTTTCCATGAAACCATGCTCGAAACCGAAGAGGGGCAAAGTATTGGCTTAAGTTACTTTAAAGAACGGGGTTTTACTGCCGAAACCATCAAAAAATTTGAGTTAGGCTATTCGCCCGATCAATGGGAAGCTTTTACCGGTGCTGCTATCAGAAACGGTTATAAAGAGCCATTTTTGGTTGAAAGCGGCCTGTCGGTAAAGCGGGATAATGGTGCGCTGTATGATAGGTACCGCGGCCGGGTAATGTTCCCGATCCATAGCTTTACAGGCAGGGTAATAGGCTTTGGTGGCCGTACGCTAAAGAAAGATAAGAACGTAGCCAAGTACGTTAACTCGCCCGAGTCTGAGATTTACCATAAATCAAACGTACTTTACGGGCTTTATTTTGCAAAAAAGGCTATCCGCGAGCAGGATAACTGCTACCTGGTAGAAGGCTATGCCGACGTACTTTCGGTACACCAGGCCGGGGTTGAAAATGTGGTGGCTTCATCAGGCACCTCGCTTACTACCGAGCAGATCAAGCTAATTGCCCGTTTTACCAAAAACATCACCATATTATATGATGGCGACGCCGCCGGTATCAAAGCCTCGCTGCGTGGTTTGGATATGATCCTGGAAGAAGGGCTTAACGTAAAAGTAGTGCTGTTCCCGGATGGACATGATCCGGATTCGTTTGTACAGTCAAAAGGATCAAGCGCTTTCAAAAAGCATATCGAGGAAAATAAAAAGGACTTTATCCTCTATAAAACCCAGATCCTGCTTAAGGAAGTTGGCAACGATCCTATCAAGAAAGCTGACGTGATCCGCGAAGTGGTTGAAAGCATCGCCAAGATCCCGGATAGCATTAAAGCTTCGGTATTTATAAAAGAGTGTAGCGGTTTATTACAGATAGATGAGCGCGCCCTTTTATCCGAGCTTAATAAAATGCGCACGGCTAAAGCCAAAAAAGAGGAGCAACAGCGTCAGCAGCAAAACAACAGGTTTGCGGAAATGCCCGATGAACCTCACTTTTTTGATGAGCCGATAGAACCGGAACCTCAGGTTGCCAAGGACGACGCTTTTCAGGAGAAAGAAATTGTGCGTTTATTGCTGCATTACGGAAGTCGTATGATTGACTGGGACGGCATTGCCAATACCTATATAGGCCCGTTCATTATAGCCGAGCTTAGCGATGTTACCTTTGATCACCCGGTTTGTAAGCAGATTACCGAAATTTACCGCCGTGAAGTGGAAAACGGTGTACTGCCGGATGAGGCTTATTTTATTCACCATAAGGATAAATCCATCGTTGATTTAACCATTAACATGCTGGCCAGTAAGTATTCGCTCAGCGAAAACTGGTACGAAATGCACAAGATCACGGTGAACGATGAGCAGGTAAATATGAAAGCTACTATCCTCGGTGCTATCTTTCACCTTAAAAAGCATAAGGTTGGTAAAATGCTGGAAGACCTGCGCTCCCAGCTTCAAAAAGCTGATACCGAGGCCGACCAGGAAATATTGCTTAACCAATATATGCGCATGAAAAAGGTGGAAAAATCCATATCCGACTTTTTGGGTTCCGTAATTATAAAATAATGGCCCAACACCTTGAACTTGGTCGCACCGGTGAAGCATTAGCTAAAACCCATCTTGAAAAGGCAGGCTACGAGATACTTGATGAAAACTGGACTTTCGGAAAAGCCGAAATAGATATTATTGCTTATAAAGACAAGGTTATTATATTTACCGAAGTAAAAACCCGCACGGGCAATGGCTTTGGCGAACCGGAAGACTTTGTTGATAACCGTAAACAAAAACTCCTGGCCGAAGCTGCCGATGAATACATTTACCTCATGAACCATCAGGGCGAAGTGAGGTTTGATATCATCGCCATTTTGTTTGACCGCGGCGGAAATTATATACTAAACCATATAGAAGATGCGTTTTGGCCTTCGGCCACATAACACTTATGAATAACAATAAACTAAAGCTATTCTTTGCAGCCCTTGCCCTAACGGCTTTCGGCTGCAGCTGTAACCATAAACCTGATAGCTCAGCTACAGACTATACCATAACCCCCGATGCCGGGACCAACTACAAAGCCGGCGATAAAATTGATATTAAAGTAGGTTATCCCGCAGGCAGCAAAGTTGATTCGGTAGTTTACCTGCTCGATTCTGCAAAAATTGCTTCGAGTAAAGATACTGCCGGCATCAGCATTAAGACTGATACTATTGGTTTAGGCATCAGGATGATTACGGCCAAAGTTTACGAAGCCGGTAAAAGCAATGAGGTAACAACAAACATCCTTTTACTGGCTGCAAAAGCCCCGGCCAGGTATACTTATAAAGTAGAGAAGGTTTTTCCGCATGATACCGCTGCCTATACCGAAGGTTTACAATATACCGATGGCGTTTTATATGAAAGCCTTGGCGAAAAAGGACATTCGTCCATTCGTAAAGTTGATTTAAATACAGGTAAGGTATTACAGGAAACCAAACTTGACACGCAATACTTTGGCGAAGGTCTTTCGGTTGTTGGCGATAAAGTAATACAACTTACTTATAGAGAAAAAGTAGGTTTTGTTTACGATAAAAATACCTTGAAGCTACTTAACAACTTCACCAACAATGTTGGCCCTGAAGGCTGGGGGATGTGTTATGACGGTAATAAGTTGTACATGGATGACAGTACCAACCGCCTTT
Source organism: Mucilaginibacter gossypiicola (assembly GCF_900110105.1). GTDB lineage: Bacteria > Bacteroidota > Bacteroidia > Sphingobacteriales > Sphingobacteriaceae > Mucilaginibacter > Mucilaginibacter gossypiicola. The sequence continues at coordinate 138,660 of NZ_FOCL01000006.1, forward strand.
GGTTTCTGGATAAGAACAACTACCGCCCGATAGGACACGTTGACGTATGCGACGATAAACAACAGATAGATTCGATAAACGAACTGGAATATATTAATGGTAAAATATACGCCAATGTTTATCAAACTGATAACATACTGGTGATCAATCCTAAAACCGGAGCGGTTGAGCAGGTGATTGATATGAAGGAGATTTACCCGGTAGCCAGCCGTCCGAAAGACAGGGATTGGGATAATAATGTATTGAACGGAATAGCCTGGGATGCCAAAGGTCAGCGCCTGTTTGTTACCGGCAAAAAGTGGCCTCATTTGTATCAGGTTAAGTTTGTGCCGGTACCTTAAGCCCTGCCTTCTAACTCCCTGAACGGGGACGATTGTTTGAAGGAATATATTATAAACAGTAATGGCCCGGAATTTCCGGGCCATTACTGTTTAATTGTTAATCAACTGCCAGCCGTACCTGTTCATAAACTCTTCAACTTCGTCGTTAAATGATTTCTTTTGATGATGATTTTCCTGGTTGTTGATATAACTTATAACTGCTGATACCTGTGATTCACTTACCGATACAGCAAAATAATCGTCTTGCCAACCGAAATGCTGGTCTATTAGCTGGGTTTTATTTATCCATAGAGATGATTCACCTTTAATTAGCTGGCTTATTTTAGCGATACTTTGATCTTTGCCTAAAGAAATAAGGCAATGGATATGGTCAGTATATCCATTGATGGCCTGTAAGAATATTCCTTTCTCTTTGCAGTTCTTAATGATGTGTTTGTGTACCTCGTATCTTATACTTTGCGTAAGTAGGGGCTGCCTATCCTTAGTTGAAAATACTAAATGGATCCAGATTTTTACAAATGACATAGTTTAGGAAGTAGTTCTTGTCCTAAAGGTATGGTTTATTTTGGCTAAAGCCATCGTATTGCTGTTGATCTTGTCCGTTGGTTAAAACCAACGGCAATGATGAGGGAAGTTAATTAGTTTTTTCAGTTCGGAAGGTATGGTGTATTGGGACTGGAGTCATAGTATTGCGTTTGATCTCATCTGTCAGTTAAAACCAACGGCTATGATCGGGAATTTTAAAATAAGCCTCTTCTATTTACCCGCTTTTGATTTATGCAAAATGTGAAGCTGATTATTAAGCATTAAAATTCATTGCCGTTGGTTTTAACCAACGGAACAAAAGGAGATTGCAAATCGGCTTTAGCCGAAATCTTAATCAGAAGGTTTACACTACGGAAAAGGTCATGAAGCTGTTGCTTAACAAATAATTATTCTTTGATTTTATATCTAAATAATATCTTTAAACCAGTTAATTTATTCCTAACCTAATCATTTAAACATGTTTCAGAATTTGTTTTCATTTGAAGGCCGTATCCGTAGAACGGAATACGGTATCAGCTTTATCATTTATGCCATTTGTTATTTAGTAATAATTAGCATTATACCTGGTGGTAGCGCAGTCTCAATGGTTGCATTCCTTGGTTTCATTCCGCTGCTTTGGTTTTTTTGGTCGCAAGGTGCAAAGCGTTGCCACGATTTGGGTAAGAGCGGTTGGTTTCAGATCATCCCTTTTTATTTTATAGCCCTTCTATTTTTTGACGGTGAAGCCGGTGAAAACCAGTATGGCGATAATTCGAAAGGCATAGGGACCTCATTTGATCCAGCTGATTATCAAAGTCCTTTCCCTCCACCGCAAAGTCAGTCCACAGAAAGTTATTCGGAGACAAAAGAATAATGATAGGCTACCATGGGTTTAGCGATAGCGTAACCCGTGGGAATTATACTGTAGCTTTCAGCTTACGATCCATCAGCTGAAAACTGAAGTTATGCCTAACACCGGGCTGAAAGCCCGGCAGATATAAAAACAACAAACGCCCGGATTTTCCGGGCGTTTGTTGTTTAAAACTATACCCCCCTTCAGGGGGCTGGGAGGCTACCTCCACGCTTTATACTGATTGATCAAACCATTGGTTGATGAATCATGGCTGCTGATCTCAGCGTTATCTTTCAACTCAGGAAGGATTTTGCCGGCAAGTTGCTTGCCAAGCTCTACACCCCACTGATCAAAGCTGTATATGTTCCAGATGATGCCCTGGGTAAAGATCTTGTGTTCATACGCGGCAATCAGTGCGCCCAAAGTGTAAGGAGTGATCTTTTTGATCAGGAATGAGTTTGTTGGACGGTTACCTTCAAACACTTTGAACGGAGCAATTTTAACAATCTCTTCGTCTGATTTTCCGGCAGCTTTTAGCTCTTCAATAACAACTTCTTCGGTTTTACCGTTCATTAAAGCTTCGGTTTGTGCAAAGAAGTTTGACAGCAGCATGTTGTGGTGCTCGCCAAGTGGATTGTGTGACTGAGCCGGAGCAATGAAGTCGGCAGGGATTAGTTTGGTACCCTGGTGAATTAATTGGTAAAATGCATGCTGACCGTTTGTGCCTGGCTCACCCCAAATGATCGGGCCGGTTGAGTAGTCAACATCTTTACCATTGCGGTCAACATGTTTACCGTTACTTTCCATATCTCCCTGTTGGAAATAAGCCGAGAAACGGTGCAGGTATTGATCATAAGGTAAAATCACATTGGTTTCGGCCTCAAAGAAGTTGTTATACCAAATGCCGATCAAGCCCATAATAACCGGAATATTTTGATCAAACTCGGCAGATTTGAAATGATTGTCGGTAGCATGTGCGCCAGCAAGCAGATCGGCGAAGTTTTCAAAGCCTATGCTCAGGGCAATTGATAAACCGATAGCGCTCCATAAAGAGTAACGGCCACCTACCCAATCCCAAAACTCAAACATGTTTTTAGTGTCGATACCGAATTTTTCAACCGCTGCTGCATTGGTTGAAAGGGCAGCGAAGTGTTTAGCAACATCAGCCTCGGTAGCACCGCTGGCCAGGAACCAGTCGCGGGCGCTGTGGGCATTGCCCATAGTTTCCTGGGTAGTAAAGGTTTTTGAAGCCACCAGGAACAGGGTAGTTTCCGGATCAACCGCTTTCAGGGTTTCAACTATATGTGTACCGTCCACGTTGCTTACAAAGTGGAGGTTCAAATGATTTTTATATGCTTTTAATGCTTCGGTTACCATTACCGGGCCAAGGTCAGATCCGCCAATGCCGATGTTAACTACATCGGTAATAGCTTTGCCGGTGTAGCCTTTCCACTCGCCCGAGATAATAGCTTCGCTGAAAGCTTTCATTTGGTCAAGTACTTTATTAACATCGGGCATAACATCTTTACCATCAACATAAATAGGGGTGTTGCTGCGGTTACGTAATGCAATGTGCAATACCGGCCGGCCTTCTGTAACGTTGATTTTTTCGCCCGAGTACATGGCATCTATTGCCTCTTTTAGTGAACACTCTTTGGCCAGCTGTATTAATAAAGCGATGGTTTCATCATCGATACGGTTCTTCGAATAATCGAGGAGGATATCCTCAAACTGGATTGAGAATTTATTAAAGCGCTGGTCGTCAGCGTCAAACATTTCCTTCAGGCTTTTTGATACAATATCAATGTAATGATCTGTAAGATATTTGTAGGCCTGGGTTGTTGTAAAATCGGTAGTTGGCAGCATAATTGTCTTATTTTTTAACAAAAGTAAAAAGTTAATTGAAAGGTGATTGTTAAATAAAATAATAGTCTGTCTTAGTGTTAATTAAACACGGGCGGCATAGTGTTTACTTTACACCTAAAAATTATGAGAATTACAAAAGAATTACAAATATATTTTGAAGTTTTAAATTTTTATTTGATATATTTGTTTCGATGGTAATCAAACGAGGTATTTATCATCAATTTGTAAATTTACTTTAAAAGCACGTATTACTATGTTTGAAAAACTGTTTTTGCTTGTAAAAGATAACGCCGGGACGGCTGTTATCAACAACCCGGTGATCCCTGCTAAATATCACGAGGCAGTGATCAATGAAGCTTCAAGTTCTATCATTGAAGTATTGAAAGGCCAGCTTGAAAGCGGCAAGGTAAAGGAACTTATAAAGTATTTTCAGTTTTCGGGTAGTTACAACAATTCATTAGTATCAAGCATTACCAATAGTTTTGCCAGTAAGCTTAATATTTTTTATAGTATCGATCCGGCAAGTGCTTTAGCTGCTGCAAAGGCTTTAATTCCAACCGTGATGAACGAGTTGGTTAAAGAGACTAAAAGCGGTGAAGCCAAAGAGTTTGCTTTGGGTACTATGCTTACAAAATTGAATGGTAACCGTGCCGATCTGGCCCCGCTTGTCAACAACCTGATGGTTGCTTAACATACTATTACATCTGCCTAATGAATGGGCCTGCTGATTGTTAAACAATTTGCAGGCCTTTTTATTTAGGGCAATTTTTCAAATTACATATATTTGCCGCATGACTAAAGAACAAGTTCAGGATTTAAGGGATAGAGTAACTTCCCTGAGGAGGCATCTTTGACATTGATAAGAAGCTGGAACTATTACAGGAAGAACAGGAAATAACCATTGGCCCGCATTTTTGGGATCATCCCAAAGAGGCCGAAAAGGTATTGGCATCCATCAAAGTAAAAAAAGTATGGACAGATGCTTTTCAAAAAGTGGTATCGGTTGTTGATGACGCCGGTGTGCTTTTTGAATTTTACCAGGGTGGCGATGCTACTGAGACCGAAATGCAGGAACAATATAATGCGGCTTTAAAGGCTGTTGAAGAGCTTGAATTTAAAAACATGCTCTCGGCCGAAGAAGATCAGCTCAATGCCGTATTGCAGATCACAGCCGGTGCCGGTGGTACCGAAAGCTGCGACTGGGCCGGTATGCTCATGCGTATGTACATTATGTGGGGCGAAAAGAATGGCTACAAAGTAACCGAACAGGATTACCAGGAAGGTGACGTAGCCGGTGTAAAAACGGTTACCCTGCAATTGGAGGGTGAATTTGCTTATGGCTATCTGAAAGGCGAAAATGGTGTACATCGTTTAGTGCGTGTATCTCCGTTTGATGCCAACGCCAAACGCCACACTTCGTTTGCTTCGGTGTACGTTTATCCGCTGGTTGATGATACCATTGAAATTGAGGTAAACCCTGCTGATATCGAGTTTGAAACATTCCGTTCGGGCGGTGCCGGTGGGCAGAATGTGAATAAGGTAGAGACTGCGGTACGCTTATATCACAAACCATCGGGCATTATCATCAAAAACCAGGAATCACGCTCGCAATTACAAAATAAGGATAACGCCATCCGCTTGCTGAAATCGCAATTATATGAAATTGAGATGCGCAAACGTATGGAATTGACCAACGCCATTGAAGGTAACAAGAAGAAAATAGAGTGGGGCTCACAGATCCGTAACTACGTTTTACATCCGTATAAACTGGTTAAAGATCTGCGTACCGATCATGAAACTTCAAACGCAGCAGCAGTGCTTGATGGCGATCTGGACGATTTCCTGAAAGCTTACCTGATGGAATTTGGTGGTCCGAAGACGTAAAAAAGAATAAGACATAAAAGGCGTCATTGCGAGGTACGAAGCAATCCCCGATGAGCAGAGAGATTTTGCAGATCCGCCCTGTAAAGTAGGGGATTGCTTCGTACCTCGCAATGACGTTGTTTTTTAAAGGCTAATGAACGGAGTATCAGAAATGATACTCCGTTTTTTGTTTTCAGCATATTAATTGTATTTTGGACACATCCAATTTGCCTTTTAAAAATATGAAGACCATTTTATCTGCCTTAGTCTTGACAGCTATAACATTTGCTTCCTTTGCACAGGAAAAACCGATGCCCCTTTATCCCAAAGGTGTTCCTAACTCTAAAAAAGCCCCGGCAACCTATGTTGAAAAAACAGACAACAGGAGCTGGATCACCATGGTAACCGAGCCAACATTAACGCCATATCTGCCCGAAAAAGGTAAAGCTAACGGAGCTGCAGTTGTTGTTTGCCCAGGTGGTGGATATTCCGGACTGGCTTCGGATCATGAAGGAAAAGCGGTTGCGCAAGCGTTTGCCAATATTGGTGTAACGGCGTTTGTGTTAAAATACCGCCTGCCAAGCGATGATATCATGGCTGATAAATCTATCGGCCCGCTGCAGGATGCGCAAATGGCCATATATACCGTGCGTAAAAATGCTGCTGAGTGGAATATCAATCCGTCTAAAATAGGTATTATCGGTTTTTCGGCCGGTGGTCACCTGGCTTCAACCGAAGGTACACATTTTGATAAACCGGTTATCGAGGATAAAGAAAATATCAGCGTACGCCCTGATTTTATGATGTTGATCTACCCTGTAATTTCTTTTGGAGAGTATGCCCACGTTGGCTCAAGAGAAAACCTAATAGGTAAGAGTCCGTCAGCAGAACAGTTAGAGCTGTATTCGAACGAAAAGCAAGTTACTGCCAACACCCCGCCAACATTTTTGGTGCATGCCGAAGATGATACTGTAGTGCCTGTGCAAAACAGCCTGTTGTTTTATGACGCGCTGTTAAAGAATAAGGTAAAAACCGAAATGCACCTTTTCCAGGAAGGTGGCCACGGTTTCGGGATGAACAACTCTAAAAATAAAGGTAAATGGTTTGAATGGGCTGCTTCATGGCTGGAGGAGAACGGATTTTTGAGCGGGAAATAAATAGACATAAATGAAACAACTTATCCTGCTCCTTGTCTTCATTTTATCAGGCTTTTGTGTAAAGGCACAAGCAATTAACGAGCAATTGTACAAAGCCGTAAATGCAAATGATACAACCCTGGCCGAAACTTTAATCAATAAGGGTGCTGATGTCAACTTCAAACGCAAGGTGATGAATTTTGAAATGAGTTTGCTGATGCTATCAGTTCAGCAAGATCAATTTAAAATGGTTAAACTTTTGGTTGATCATAAAGTTGAAATTGACTGGAAAGACTGGTTTGGATGCACTGCTTTAATGTATGCAGCAAACAAAGGCAATGTAAACATTATCAGCTATCTGCTAAAAAATGGTGCTGATGTCCATTTTGCAGACAAAGAAGGAAATACGGTGTTATCGGCTGCTAAAGAAGGTAACCATCCGGATGCCATTAAACTTATTGAAGATAACCTGAAATAAGGCTTGACGATTTTTAACAGATCAATCAAACACTAATCAAATTTTATTGTTGAGGTAAACAGTCTTTTTTGAAAGTACAAAGTTCGACCTTAATGATGATTTTATGTTGAAAAGAATACTGTTAGCGGCATTGCTCATTGCCGGTGCCTGCTTTAATGTTATCGCCCAATCCATCAAATACAAAAGCGTATCTAACCAGGATCTTACTTACGTTTTAAATAACCTGCAAAAGCGTTATGTATATACCGATCATAAAACGCTGAATATTGCGGTGTACCTTGTATCTGATCAGCAGGGAGACGCTGATGCCCCGGCAGATTGTAAAACGCCTGGGTCAATTTACATTGCAGTATCTGAAGTTAAGCCTCAGCCGCAGCAATATGTTTATAAACTGAACCCGGTTTGCGATCCTAAGTTTGTTAACTGGATCAAATCAAAAAAGATGTATAAAATAGCATTTAGCTATGGGGCGGCAGTTAAAAGGAAAACGGCGACTGTTGGGATTACGTTGAAAAAGCTGGTGGTGGAGTAGATTAAAAAAGCGTCATTGCGAGGAACGAAGCAATCCCCGACTTTACAGGGCGAATATGCTTAGCTACTCTGCTCATTGGGGATTGCTTCGTTCCTCGCAATGACGTGGTGAAAAGTATAGGTTCTTTAATTCCAATTGAGAATTAACTAATATCCATTATCCCAACAATCTTATCCTCATCAAAAGTAAAAATTGAATGCCCTTTCAGGTTTAGCTCATCGCCTTTTTTTAAACCATTTGGTAAGTCAACGGCTAAAATGGCGTTATAGTCAATAGCTATTTCGGTTTTGTTGCCGGTATGCTTAAATGACCGGATAATTTGCTCGCGGCGATCAAAAAGCTTGACGGCCTGTTCGGCCTGACTCCTGAAGGCTTCTATACCATCAAGTTCCATATTTACATCACCATTGGATATATTCTGAAATTTAAGGGATGGAGCAAGGTTTTTAAGCATGCCCTCAACATCAAAGCTGTTATAGGCCTTTACATAATTGCTGATGATAAGTTCGCGTTGCTGCATATTACAAATATAATCGCCCGTGAGGACACGGGCAACGGGAGACCCTTTCTATTCTCTTTAGTCATGTCCCCCTCCGGTCGTGTCTCCACGATCGGCTAATATCATTTGATCATCCCCAAATTCTGAATATAAGCGCCGCCTACAGGCAACATAAAGCCGTTGATGGTTACCTGATGACGCTCTATCTTATCAATTTTGCTTACGGCAGCAATAAACGACCGGTGGATCCTGATAAATTTCTCGGTCGGAAGCAGGGCTTCAACTTCGGTAATGGTCATTCGGGTAACTACCTTGCTATCCTTTAACACAAAATTGACATAATTGCCTGTGGCTTCCAGGTGATAGATTTCATCAAAATTAACGCGCACCTGGTCATAACCGGTTTTTAGGAAAATGTAATCCTTCACCTCGGCAGTGTTCCTGAAGTTATATAGCTCATAGGCTTTGTTACAGGCCTTCATGAAACGGGTAAGCGCGAAGGGTTTCAGCAGGTAATCAACCGCGTCGAGCTCAAAACTGGTAACGGCATGTTCGGTATAGGCGGTGGTAAATATTACCAGCGGTTTTTTGTTGAGGCACGTTAACAGGTCGATGCCCGAAATGTCGGGCATCTTAATATCCAGGAAAAGCAGGTCCACCGGTTCGCGTTGCAAATAATCCATCGCTTTAAAGGCATCTGTAAATTCGGCTTTTAGATCAAGAAATGGCACCTTGGCAGCATGTGAGCGGATCACATCAAGAGCTATAGGTTCGTCATCAATGGCTATTGCTGTTATCAAAGCTTATTACAGTTGTATGGTTAAATGTATGAAAAAATCTTTGGCGCTTTCGCGGATCACCAGCTCGTGTTTATTGGGGTACAAAAGAACAAGCCGCTGTTTAACGTTCTCCAGTCCTACACCATTGTTATATTTTTCGGTATCGTTAGCAATCTTAGGATGGATGCTGTTATGCACATCAAAGTAAAGCGTGTTCTCTTTGGTTTGCAGGCTGATGTTGATGTGGGATGGTTCGCGTAAGCTAATGCCGTGTTTAAAGGCATTTTCAATAAACGGGATCAGGAGCATTGGTGCAATTTGCAGGGCATTCACATGATCTTCAATTTGCAGCACGATACTAATATCCGGCGAGGTTTGGGTGCGCAATTTTTGCAGGGCAATGTAATTGTTGAGGTAATCGATCTCGCGTACCAGCAGTATCTTTTCCTGCATATTTTCCTGCAACATGAAGCGCATCATATCACCCAGGCGCTGTACACCTTCGGCGGTACGTTCGGCATCTTCCTGCAGGGCGGTGCCATATAAGGTATTAAGAGCGTTAAATAAAAAGTGCGGATTAATTTGTGAGCGAAGAAAATCCAAATCGGCGGTTGAGCGACCGAGGGCGGTTTTAAGGTAAGTGATCTCCTGGTTACCTGCCAGTTTGCGTTTGTAAACTATCCATGCAAAGGGCGCAGTTAACAAAATTTGTATGCCGCTATTGAAACCAAAAATAATGAGCACAGGGTCTTTTTGATCAAAAATTAAGGCTGTTATAAAGCCTATTGGTACGCCAATGATGATCATGATGCCAATAATCTTTAACAGGTAGTTAAATATCCCGCGGTTATTGCTTAAGGTTTGCGGAATAAGACTGTAAAATGATAAAGCATAAATACCAATAGCTACAGGACCCACGATAACGAAAGTGCTGATCAATTCAATGGGTGCATCAAAAAGCGCCATGAAAAACGCAATGATCATGAAAACCACAATGGCAATAATGCAATCGTGAGTAAGCACCCTGTATTTAGTCTGGATTTTTTCGACATTACCTAACAGAAAACTTGCCGAATACTTGATCATGCTGTAAAAAGTAAGCATCATCATTACCCATAAAGCATATAACACATTTGTTTTAAAAACAATGTTATAAACATATTCGGCAGATTTATGGTAAAACAGGTATCCTTTTAACCAGGTGTCGGTAATGCCAAATAATCCCCAAAGGGCAACAAGCAGGGCTACTGCTAAAATAATGTTCCAGGCAATTCGTCTTTTTTCGGCCAGGGCAGGAACAATAACGAAGTTCCAAAGTAAAAAAGCACCATAATAGCCGGTATATCTAAATACTTCCGGGAAAAAGTAATATTTAGAATAGGAGTAATGCAGGTGGTAGTTGTTGAACATGTACCTGTATGGGGTCCATATTTCTTTGTAATTACTGTCGGCAACTTTGGTTAGCAACAGTAAAACGGCAAAAGCGTAAATAGTGGTTGCGGCCCAAAATTCAATTTTGCTAAGGTTCAGGTTTTTTTTCAGCAGATCGTTCATATTGTTTTGAATTATGCCCGCAAGGTATAATGCACAATACTACTGAATAAATAAATGGGATGAAACCGGTTCCTGGTGTGATGGGTTTGCTTTTTTTTAGTTGCAGTTGCAGCGGCGAGTGGCAGTCATTTTTTAGTAGCAGTAGCTGCGGCGAGTGGCAGTTGTTTTTTAGTTGCAGTGGCATACTTGAGTAGCAGTTATTTTTAATGATACACTAATTGTATTAATAGACATTACTGCTGCTGCTGCTAAAGCCTGCTACTAATTACTGCAACTGCTACTAAAAACTGCTACTAAAATTACTCCCCCCGGGCATCATCCATGATCTGGAGCAGCTCATTCAGCTCCCGTACCTTCTCGGCCGATCCCAGGTTTTCATAAGCGCTGATGAGGTTACGGAGCACGCGCTTAATAATATCTGTATTAGAGCATGGCTCGTAAAACTGTTTATCGAATTTGAGATTAAGCTGTTTCAGGAACATATCCACATCACGTCTGCCAAACAGGAAACCTTTATTAAAGGCGTTGATATAAAACAGGATCCCGCTTTCAAATTCGCTTTGCATGCTTTCGTCAAGGTAGGCGAGTATAAAGTGCTGCGGAAGGTTCACACCATACACCGGTATATCCAGTTTTTGCGCTATGATAGAATAAATGATGGCTAACGAAATCTGGTTGCCTTTTTTGGTTTCAAGCACCTGGCTCAGGTAGCTGTTTTGAGGATCAAGGTGATTGGCCGTGTTGCCACTGAAACCATAGATATTGTAAAATACATGATTGATGAGCTTAATCTGCTCTTTAGGGCTGGCTTCGTTCATCATCTGGATCCAGATATCGCGTTTGATAGCCTCTATCTGGTTAATTACCTTTTGTTCGTCAAGATCGGGGTATTGATAGCGGTTAATGACGAGAATACCCTGCAGCAGATCGAAGGCGCCGCTTTGGTTCCAGAGTTTTAAATCGTTTTTAAGATTGCTGAACTGAATTTCATGAACCAGGTTGGCAATACGCTCCTGCAGGATAGGGTCAAAAGCTTGTTCAAATGCCGATTCAAGGTATGTTATGGCTTCGGCACCATATGAAAACAATTTGTTATACACATGTTCATAGATCTCGCTGTCCGGATCATCCAGCAAGCGGATCAATGAATTTACTTCTGTTGGATTTATCATACGCTGTAATGCTAAAATACTAAACCTTTTCTATTTTTACAGCGATGTATAATATAAGGTATGGGCTTAATTACCTGCGGCACCGTTTGGGAGCCAACAATAGGCACGGCATACACTCTCCATTTGTTTACAAGCTGATCGATACGGTTATTTACGATTATCACGACCAAAAAGTGTACCGTGAGATTAAAGAAATCGCCCAAAAAAAACATTCTGACAGGCGTGTGATAAATACGTTGCCTTTAAAATTTTACCGATTGCTTTATCGGTTTACTGTTTACTTTAATCCCCAAACGATATTATTAGCTGATACGGAGGATTATATTACTGAATTTGTTATCAAACAAGCTAATCCCGAAGTTCAAAGTATATCATTAGCAGCACATGGCATTCGCCCGGCTGATATGATCCTGGCAGATGCGTTGAAACAGGGCCCTGCCAATTATCTTACAGAGATTATGTCATCTGTTCATGATGATACCGTTATCATATTTACAAACATCCATCGCAATGTTTCCGCCAAAAAATCATGGGAGCAGCTTAAATTAAATCAACAGGTTAGGGTAACTATTGATTTGTATTTTATTGGTCTGGTTTTTTTTAAACCGGGGATGAGTAAGGAAGATTTTAGGGTGAGGTATTGATAGGTTGTCTGAACTCGAATTAAACGAATTAATTGAATCGGACAGAATTTGTAAAAAGAAATTCAAAAGAATTAACATTCGATAAATTCACCAAATTCGTTTAATTCGAGTTCAGACACTCTTAAAACGACTGGCCCAATCCAATATAAAAGCCGGTTAATCTTTTTTCGTTCGGGATTTTCTGACCTACGCCATAGTCAATACGTACGGCAAGTCCTTTTTCCACATCAAAAAAGTAACGGATGCCGCCACCGTAGTTGGGCTTTAGTTCAGATGTGCTGAAGCTGCTTTTAAAAACTTCACCTCCGCCAACAAAACCGGCAAACCCAATGCGGTCGCTTAGGCGGTAGCGCAGTTCGGCCTGGCCGGCAATCATGTTACGGTCGCGGAAACGGCCGTTGTAATATCCCCGCATCAGTTCATCACTTCCCAGATCGGGCAATAAATAAAACGGTGAAGTGCTGCCGGTTAAACTTTGTTCCTGTACGTCAAGGCCCAATACCCATTTAGGTGCCAGCAAAAAAAACTGGGAGTATTCGATGTTAAAGAACCCTCCTTTATAATCATTGTTGCCAAACATGCCATGTATGGCCTGGAAATAGGAGTTTACAATAAGGCCTTTGGTGGTATAAGTATTATTGTTCCGGTTGTCAAATATAATAGTAGGGCCTATATAAACACTTGGTCCGCCGTCGCGGTTTTCAACGCGCGGATCAGTATAAAATATGCCTGTTTTATCGTCGTCATTGAACTTGTAATCCCAGGCGCCGCCTATTATGCCGGCGTACAGGTTATTGGAAATCTTTTTTTCGGCAGTAAAATTTACTTTGAACCGTTTTTGCCCAACCCTGTCGGAGTTGGCCTTTAATGTATGATTACCGATTCCATAAAAATCGAAAGGGAAATTGATGTAACTGATGCCTGCGGTGAGGTGATAGTTGTTTCCGGGTGTCCAGTAGCTGGTAGTAAGGCTTAAACGGCTTTGGCCTTTTGTAGTAATAGAAGCATAGCCAAAAACATTGGATACCCGTGTATTGAGTTTTGACGTATCGGTATAAAAAGAAAGGAGACCGGCGCCGCCAACCTCAAGCCCGGTTTCGGGGGCTGAGCTTAATACAGGCAAAATAACAAAGCTGCTTTTGCGTGTGGTATCTTTATCAAAATACATGCGCTTTATAGCCCGGGATATTTGTGAAAAGGAGCTTGTTGAGAGGGCACAGAACAGTATTATTATGGTAAGTTTCTTCATAGGTGTTTGTAGTGGCTAATATAACCCATTTTGCTTTATAAGGTTCTGTGGACAGTATTTTAAAATTATGATGACAATACGCTGAGGGGGAGGGGATATGTAAGGTTAAATTTCAGTATGAAATGGTTATAAAAAGATAAAGTTTCATTTAAAATTCAATTTAACTAAAATGTCTACTTTTGCGGCTGAAATTTTATTGAAATATTATGAGCACTACAAGAGGACCTATTTCGCAGTTTATTGAAAGAAATTATCTGCACTTTAACGCCGCGGCATTAATGGATGCAGCTAAAGGCTATGAAACACACCTTGAAGAAGGCGGTAAAATGATGGTAACCTTAGCAGGTGCCATGAGTACAGCCGAGCTGGGTATTTCGCTGGCCGAGATGATCCGCCAGGATAAAATTGCGATCATTTCATGTACCGGCGCCAACCTTGAAGAGGATATCATGAACCTTGTAGCACATTCACACTACAAAAGGGTACCTAATTACCGCGACCTGAGCCCTCAGGAAGAATGGGACCTGCTTGAAAATCATTATAACCGTGTTACCGATACCTGCATCCCGGAAGAGGAAGCTTTCCGCCGTTTGCAAAAACATATCCACAAGATTTGGAAAGATGCTGATGACAGCGGCGAGCGTTATTTTCCGCATGAGTACATGTACAAAATATTATTAAGCGGCGAGCTGGAGCAATACTATGAAATTGATCCTAAAAACTCATGGATGCTGGCTGCTGCCGAAAAGAACCTGCCTATCGTTGTACCGGGATGGGAAGACTCAACAATGGGCAACATCTTTGCTTCATACGTAATTAAAGGCGAGCTTAAAGCATCAACCATGAAAAGCGGTATCGAATACATGGCATGGCTTGCCGACTGGTATACTAAAAACTCATCGGGCAAAGGCATAGGCTTTTTCCAGATTGGTGGTGGTATAGCAGGTGACTTCCCAATATGTGTTGTGCCGATGCTTTATCAGGATATGGAAATGCATGATGTACCTTTCTGGAGCTACTTCTGCCAGATCTCTGATTCAACCACTTCATATGGTTCGTACTCGGGCGCTGTTCCAAACGAAAAAATCACCTGGGGCAAGCTTGACATCCATACCCCCAAATTTATAGTAGAGAGTGACGCAACCATTGTTGCACCACTTATTTTTGCCTGGTTACTAAAACAATAGATAAAATTTTATAATTAAAGTTGGATTGTAATTATTCGGAAAAAATGGCAAATGACATTAATATGCATTTAGCAGCGTTTAAATGAGGTTTTTTGTCTATTTAGAACGATTATAAATTATAGGTTGGTGTCATTTATGTGTCACCGATAGTGTATAAAATTATACTTTTGTGCCTGTAATTATCCGATGAAACATACATCTTACAACAGTTTCAATCATTAATATAAAAATTATTTAGCATAAATACACTGTATGAGAAGTTTCTCATTGATTCTTAAACAATTCTCAAGGTCGGTTTTACTGATTGCCGGGTTTGCTTTTTGGAGTTTATCTACTGCGTACGCGCAAACTGACGCTGCTAAAGGCGAGGCCATTTTCAAATCAAAATGTACTACCTGTCACAAAATCGACACCCGTTTAATTGGTCCGGCATTAGGCCCGCAACTTACTGAAGAAACTGATGATAAATATCTTGTCCAGTGGATCCAGAACAACCAGGCGCTGATTGCTGCTAAAAACCCTAAGGCACTCAAAATTTATAATGAGTATAACCAGTCGGGCATGACCGTATTCGCTGACCTTAGCGATGCTGATGTAGGTAATATCTTAACCTACGTTCGTACTACCTGGAAAGACATGAAGTCTCAACCTGCGGCAGGTGCTGCAACTCCTGGTGCCAAAGTTGAAAGCGGCCCAAGTGATATGGTTGTTTTCGGTTTGATCGGTATCATTGTTATCGCTTTCATTGTTATCCTGGTATTGAACAGGGTAGTAGGTTCTTTGGAGCGTATCCTTCTTAAAAACAAAGACCTTGTTATTGAGGACGAAGTTGTTACCGCCGAAGGTGCTGTTGCAGTTGACGCTAAAAAGGAATTCATTACCAAAATCCTTAAAAACAAAAAACTGGTATTCTTTATATTGGTTGCAGGCACTGTTGCTATGTGTAGCTGGGGTTGGGTTTCTTTATGGAACACCAACGTACACCAGGGTTACCAGCCGGTACAACCAATTAAATACTCGCACGAGTTGCACGCCGGTATCATGAAAATTGATTGCCAGTACTGTCACACAGGTGCATACAAGTCAAAAAATGCTTCTATCCCTTCATTAAACGTGTGTATGAACTGCCACAAGGTTGTTAAAACCGAGTCGGAAGAGATCCACAAAATTTATGATGCTTTGGGTTACGATCCAAAAACACAGAAGTATGACAGCACTGCAGCTAAACCTATCCAATGGGTGCGTGTTCATAACCTGCCAGACTTAGCTTACTTTAACCACTCACAACACGTAAAAGTTGGCGGTATTAAATGTCAGCAGTGCCATGGTCCGGTACAGGAAATGAAAGAGGTTTACCAATACTCTCCGCTTACCATGAAATGGTGTATCCAGTGCCACAAACGTACCGAAGTTAACGGTAAAGGCAATGCTTACTATGACAGCATCCTGGCTGCACACGATAAGATCAAGAAAGGTGAGAAAGTTACAGCTGCCGTATTAGGCGGTATCGAGTGCGGTAAGTGTCACTATTAATAAAAAGAATTTAGCATTACAGTTTATATAGCTTAAATGGACAGCAATAAAAAATACTGGAAAGGTTTAGAAGAACTAAACAGAACACCAGAATTTGTTGAGAAAAATAAAAACGAATTTGCAGAGCCAATTCCTATCGAGGAAGTGCTTAGCGGATCTGGTTTGTCAGCTAAAACTCCACGCCGTGACTTTTTAAAGGCACTTGGCTTTGGTGTTGGAGCAGTTACATTGGCGGCTTGTCAGAAAGTGCCGGTGCATAAATCAATTCCATACCTGATTAAACCTGAAGAGGTTACCCCGGGTGTGGCTAACTACTACTCTTCAAGCTACGAAGGTCAGGCTATCCTGGTTAAAACCCGCGAAGGCCGCCCTATCAAAGTTGAGGGTAACCCTAATGACGTGTTTTCAAAAGGCGGTTTAAGTGCACAAGCTCAGGCTTCGGTACTTGACCTGTATGATGTTAACCGTTTAAAGGATCCTAAATTAAAAGGTAACGAAGCCGGTTGGGCCGAGGTTGACGCTTATGTAATGAAAGAGCTTGCAGCTATTGCTGCGGCAGGTAAAGGTATCCGTTTGGTTACTTCAACTGTATACAGCCCTTCAACATTAGCAGTTATTGCCGAGTTCATCGCAAAATATCCTACTACAAAACATATCAATTATGATGCGGTTTCATACACCGGTATCATCCAGGCCAATCAAAACAGTTTTGGTAAAGCAGTATTGCCTCACTACAACTTTGATAAAGCCGATGTAATTGTAAGTTTCGGTGCTGATTTCTTAGGTACCTGGATCTCTGGCGAAGAGTTTACCCGCCAGTACGTTTCAAACCGTAACAGCAAATCGCTGGCAAACAAAAAAATGTCCCGCCACATTCAGTTTGAAACTGGTATGAGCATGACCGGTACTAATGCCGATGCCCGTATCACTACCAAGCCGTCTGAAATTGGTGTTGCATTAATAAACCTTTACAATGCAATATCTGGTACCACGTTACCAGGTTCAAAAGCAACCGGCAGCAAAAAAGTTGATACTGCTATCCAGTTAGCCGCTAAAGAATTAATAGCTGCTAAAGGTAAAGCATTGGTTGTTTCAGGCTCAAATGATGTTGCTACACAAGTATTGGTTAACGCTATCAACTCCTTATTAGGTAGCTACGGTACTACTATTGATTTAGATAACCCTTCAAAACAATACGCCGGTAACGACGCTGCATTTGTTGAGTTTGTAAACGAAGTAAAACGCGGTGATGTTGGTGCTGTATTCTTCCTGAATGCTAACCCTGCTTACGATTACTATAAAAATGATGAATTTAAAGCAGCGCTTAAAAACGTTCGTTTAAACGTATCATTTGCTGATCATGACGATGAGACAGCGTTATTAGCTACCGTTAATGCTCCAAACCACCATTATTTGGAAACATGGGGTGATGCTAACGCTGTTGAAGGTTACTACACTGTAGTTCAGCCAACAATTAACCCGGTTTATAACACCCGCCAGGCCGAGCATAGCTTATTGGTTTGGATGGAAAACCCAATAAAAGATTATTACACTTACGTACGTAAAACCTGGGATTCAGGTTTGTTGGCAAAAGGTGGCTTATCTGGTCAAAAAGGCTGGGAAACCCTTTTACAAACGGGTATGGTAATAGCTGCTCCGGTAGCAGCAAGTGCTTACAACTTTAGCCTTGATCTTGCCGGTGTAACACAAAAAATATTAACCCAGAGCAAAGCTGTTGCCGCGGATGGCGACAAATTTGAATTGCAGCTTTATGTTAGCCAGGCTATAGGTGACGGTAAACGTGGTAATAACCCATGGTTACAGGAACTTCCTGACCCGGTTTCAAAAGTTACCTGGGACAACTTCGCTGCCATGTCAATTTCTGATATGAAGAAATTGAAACTGGAAGAAGGCGATGTGATTAAAATTGAAGCTAACGGTTACTCAGTTGAGTTGCCGGTATTGGCGCAGCCAGGTCAAACACAAGGTACTTTGTCAGTTGCTGTAGGCTACGGCCGTACAAATGCTGGTCCGGTTGGTAACAACGTTGGTAAAAATGCCTTCCCATTCTTTAGCTTAAGCAACGGTACTTTCCAAACAGCCGCTGTAGCATCATTCAAGTCGGCAGGTTACAAATCGCCGCTTGCACAAACACAAACCCACCACTCATATGAGGGCAGGAGCGTGATCCGCGAGGCTACTTTTGTTGAATACAAAAAGAACCCTGCTGCAGGTAGTGGTAACGAGCATGGCCGTAAAGATTACAATGGCGAATCTCTTTGGGATAACCATGATCGCCCTGTTTATGACTGGGTAATGGCTATTGACCTTAACGCTTGTACCGGTTGCGGTGCCTGTGTGGTTGCATGTTCTGCAGAAAACAATATCCCGGTTGTAGGTAAAGATGAGGTTTCACGTCGTCGTGAAATGCACTGGATCCGTATCGACCGTTACTACAGCTACAATGACCACGGTAACAGCGAAGAAGCGGTTACTAAAGAAAAGGAAATTGATAAGCTTGAAAACTTTGACAATGTATCGGTTGTGCACCAGCCAATGCTTTGCCAGCACTGTGACCACGCACCTTGCGAAACTGTGTGCCCGGTATTAGCTACCGTTCACTCGTCTGAAGGTTTAAACCACATGGCTTACAACCGTTGCGTAGGTACCCGTTATTGCGCTAACAACTGTCCGTTCAAAGTACGTCGCTTCAACTGGTTCAACTACTGGAACGATGCGCGTTTTGATAACTACCTGCAAGGTGAGCATACACAATTAGTACTTAACCCGGATGTGGTTACACGTTTCCGTGGTGTTATGGAAAAATGTTCAATGTGTATCCAACGTATCCAGGCTGGTAAACTGAAAGCTAAAATTGAAAAACGCCCGCTTAAAGATGGCGAAATCAAAATGGCTTGTCAGCAAACATGTTCTGCCAACGCTATCGTGTTCGGTAACAGAAATGATCCTAACTCTGAAGTTTCAAAAGCACTTGCAAGTGAAAGAACTTACTACGTGCTTGAAGAACTTAACGTACAGCCAGGTATTGGTTACCAGACAAAAGTTAGAAATATAATAGAAACTGAAGCTCAGGCATAAATTTTTATATACAGAGATTAAGATATATGGCATCTCATAGTGAATCAATAATAAGGGAACCGTTAATTACGGGTAAGGACATCACGTATGCAAAAATTACGAATGATGTATTACGTCCTGTAGAAAATATGCCGGGTAAAGCCTGGTGGATCGGTTTTAGTGTAGCCTCGCTTGGCGCCTCGCTTTGGGTTTTCGCAATCAGCTGGACCTTCTGGTTCGGTTTGGGCGAATGGGGCCTGAACAAAACAGTAGGATGGGCCTGGGACATTACCGGTTTCGTATGGTGGGTAGGTATCGGTCACGCCGGTACGCTGATCTCCGCCGTATTGTTACTCTTCCGTCAAAACTGGCGTAACTCTATTAACCGCTCGGCCGAGGCGATGACCATCTTCGCGGTAATTTGCGCGGCTACTTATATCGCCGCTCACATGGGCCGTCCATGGATGGCTGTTTATTCCTTACCACTACCAAACCAATACGGTTCGTTATGGGTAAACTGGAACTCACCGCTTATCTGGGACGTATTTGCGATCTCAACATACTTCTCGGTTTCATTGGTATTCTGGTACACAGGTTTATTGCCTGATATCGCTACCATCCGTGACCGTGCACAAGGCATCCGCCGCCGTATCTATTCGGTACTTTCATTCGGCTGGACAGGTTCAGTAAAAACCTGGCAGCGTTTTGAAACTGTATCGTTGATCCTGGCAGGTGTTTCAACACCACTGGTACTTTCGGTACACACCATCGTATCAATGGACTTTGCAACTTCATTGGAACCGGGATGGCACACTACCATCTTCCCTCCATACTTCGTTGCCGGTGCGATCTTCTCGGGTTTCGCCATGGTACAAACCCTGTTGCTTATAGCACGTAAGGTTTTAGGCCTGGAAAACTACATTACCATGTTCCACATCGAATCGATGAACAAGATTATCATGTTAACAGGTTCGATAGTAGGTGTGGCTTACTTAACAGAGTTGTTCATCGCTTTCTACTCACAAAACGAGTATGAGCAATATGCTTTCGCAAACCGTATAGCCGGTCCGTACTGGTGGGCTTACTGGAGCATGATGACCTGTAACGTAATTACCCCACAGCTGTTCTGGTTCAAAAAGATCCGTACCAACATTCCGCTGTCATGGGTATTATCAATCGTGGTTAACATCGGTATGTGGTTTGAACGTTTTGTAATTATCGTTACCTCACTGCACCGCGACTTTATACCTTCAAGCTGGGCTATGTTCTATCCAACCTGGGTTGACGTGAGCGTGTTCATCGGTTCAATCGGTGTATTCTTTACCATGTTCCTGTTGTTCATCAGGGTATTACCTTCAGTGGCTATGGCCGAGGTGAAATTACTGCTGAAGAGCTCAAGCGAGCAGGCTAAGAAAAAACTTATGGACGAAGGCCATGTTGTACCTGCCGAAGCAGAGTTTTATATCGCTTCGCTGGAGAAATTTGATAGTGTTGAACAGTCTGAATACTTAAAAGCATAATACTAATGAGTAGCACTAAATATATATTAGGCGTTTTTGATGATCCCGATGATATGATGCATGGGATCGATAAGCTGCAAAAGAACAGCGTACCTATTTATGACGTTTATACACCTATGCCTATCCACGGTATCGAGGCTAAATTAAACATCAAGGATTCGCGTCTTGGTTATGCAGCATTTATGTTCGGTTGTTTAGGTGGCACCATTATGTTCAGCATGGTTTATTATATGCTGGTTCATGACTGGCCTATCAACATCGGTGGTAAGAACTTTTTCGCTATCCCGGATTTTATCCCGGTTACATTTGAGTGGACGGTATTGTGGACCTCGTTTGGTATGACCTTTACCTTCTTCTTTGCAAGTCACCTGTTCCCGGGCCGTGCGCCAAGGGTAATGGACCTGCGTGCAACTGACGATAAGTTTGTAATTGCAATTAACGCTAAAGGAAGCATTCCTCACGACGATATAACTAATTTACTAAAAGAAGCGGGCGCTACAGAAGTTAAGCATAACGACAGAAAATATGTTAGCTATGAATAAAATTAAAATATTAGGAACAATTGTTACTATTATCGCTGCTTCGATAGTTTTTACATCGTGCAAGGATAAAAGAAGCACCGGCTGGGAGTATGCACCTAATATGTACGAGCATTTGGCATACGATCCGGATCAAAAAAATAACAACTTTAAAGATGGTAAAACTGCCCAGGTACCACCTGCGGGAACTATTCCGGTTGGCTTTACCAAATTTGATTATCCAAATACCAAAGAAGGTTATGAGTTAGCCAGCGTTGAGGTTAAAACGGTACTGGCGCAAACCCAGGCTAACTATGCTGAAGGTAAGATTTTGTTTGAGCATTTCTGCTCACCTTGCCATGGTGTTAACGGTCAGGGAGATGGCTTAGTGGTACAGCACGGTTATCCGGCTCCTCCATCATATTCAAAAGGCCAGTCATCACGCGGTGGTAACATGAAAGACCTTACAGACGGTAAAATTTATCATACCATTACTTACGGTGTAAATGCTATGGGTTCATACGCTTCTCAGCTTGCTCCCGAAGAACGCTGGAAAGTGATCATGTATGTTCACCATTTACAAACCTTATAAGAAAAAGATATTAATGAAGACTCATAATAATTTTGACGGGCAATACGAATTTGTCGGCAAAGCCAAAACATGGAGCTTGATATGCATCGTGATTGGTTTGGTTGCCATACTTGGTGGCTTTGCGCTTGGTCAAGCCGAGCGTACCTTTGCAAACCTGTTGCTGATGACCTACTACTTTGCAGCGGTTTGTATGTGCGGTATTTTCTTTTGCGCCGTACAGTATGCAGCACAGGCTGGTTGGTCTGCTTCAATGATCAGGATTCCTCAGGCTTTCGGTAAAGTGTTGCCGATTGCTGCAATCTCTCTAATTGTTGTAGTTATCGCAGGATTTTCATTAACCCATACAGTTACTAATGAAGAAGGTAAGCAGGTTGTAGCCCCTTACTTATATAAAATCTGGGCTGCTGCCGGTGTTACCGATCCTCACAACGAAAATTATAACGCCATTATTGCTGGTAAAGCAGGATATATGAACAAAGTAGGATTTGTGATCCGTTTGATCTGTTTCCTTGGTTCATATTGCATATTCGGTCGTTTATTGGCTAAATATTCAGAAGCAGAGGACGATTTGGGTGGCATGTTCTACTACAAAAAGAGCTTTAACATGTCATGCCTGTTCCTGGTGATCTTTGGTTTTACTACTCCTATCTACGCTTTCGATACCATCATGTCGTTAGAGGCAGAGTGGTTCTCAACCATGTTTGGTTGGTATAACTTCGCTGCCATGTGGGTAAGCGGTTTATCGGTTATTACACTTACATTGATCAGGTTGAAACGTATTGGTTATTTTGAATGGGTTAGTGAAGACCACATGCATAGCTTAACGAAATTTATCTTCGGTTTCTCTATCTTCTGGACTTATGTATGGTTTGCTCAGTTCTTGCTGATCTACTATGCTAACATGCCTGAGGAAACAGTTTACTTCTTTAAACGTTGGGAACCTGAGTTTAAACCATGGTTCTGGATCAACATCGTTGTCAACTTCCTTACTCCGTTATTGGTGTTGATGTCACGTGATTCTAAACGTATCTATCGTACCGTTGAGATTATGTGTATCATCCTTATTGTTGGTCACTGGTTAGATTACTTTATGATGATTATGCCTGGTACAGTTGGCCCAACTTCATCATGGTTAACTGAGATTGGCCCGATTGAGATAGGCGTGTTCTTAGGTTTTGGAGGTTTATTTACATTCACAGCGATGACAGCTTTAACTAAGTTTAAATCGTTGGTTCCTAAAAAACACCCGTTCTTACAGGAAAGCCTTCATCATCACATATAATAATTATTACATTTGCACCAAAATACAGAATACCAAACAGCTTACTAAAATGGGATTCAGAAAACTAATAAATTCTAAAAAACTACTATCGTTCTTCGCTGCGTTTATGCTCCTTGGCACAAACCTGCTGATGGCGCAAACTGCGGCCGCCGGTGCGGCCCAGGAAGAAGCCCCCAAGGTTGATTGGACCGGGGTGGCATATTATGTGCTGATATTTTTCCTGATCTGCTTAGGTATTGCTATTGTTGGCAAGATCCTTAAAGTATATGATCTTACCCTGAAAATGCAGGGTAAAAAAGGTATCAAGTGGAATACCGTGATGGCAGTAATTTGCATCGTTTTCCTTGTTGCCGGTCTTTATGGCGCTTTCTGGTCATTTACCGAACAAGGCAGCATGACCTTACCTGAAGCAGCTTCGGCACATGGTGTTAAAATAGATGAGATGTTTACCGTCACTACTGTTTTAACAATGATAGTGTTTTTTGTTACCCAGATCTTGTTGTTTGGATTCCTGTTTCAATACCGTCATTCTGATAAACGCCGTGCGCACTTCCTGCCACATAATAATACCATCGAAAAAGTTTGGACAATTGCACCAGCTATCGTTCTGACCATCCTGGTTGTGTTTGGTTTTTTCACATGGCAAAAAATCATGAATAGCGAAAACCTTAAAGGAGATATCAATATTGATGTAACCGGACACCAGTTTGCCTGGGAGTTGCGTTACCCTGGTAAAGATGGTGTATTAGGCCCTAAAGATTTCCGTTTGGTAACAGGTGCTAACCTTTTAGGTGTTAACTTTAAAAAGAAAAGCAGTTTTGATGACTTAAGGGTTGATACTATGTATCTGCCGGTTAACAAGTCAATCAGGCTTAATATCCTTGCTCAGGATGTGATCCATAGCGTTTACATGCCTCACTTCAGGGTTCAACTGAATGCGGTACCTGGCTTGCCAACTTTCTTTAAATTTACCCCGACTATTACAACCGCAGAGATGCGCACTAAATTAGACGACCCTAAATTTGAATATACCCTTTACTGTAACAAAATATGCGGCGGAAGCCACTACAACATGCAAAAAGTTGTACGTGTTGTTACCGAAGCCGAGTATCAGTCATGGCTGTCAAGGCAGAAGCCTTACCTGAATGATGCTTTGAGAAAAGAACTTCATTTTGCTTCAGCAGACAATGCACAAAGTGGTGCTTCAACAAATAGGTTAGCGTTAAATAATTAATAAAGATAAGAAATAGAGATATGTCAACATTAGCAGTTCACGACCACGCAGGAACACACCACGACGAACACGGTCACGAACACCACCATGACCAATCATTCCTGTCTAAATATGTATTTAGCATGGACCACAAGATGATTGCCAAGCAATTCCTGATCACAGGTATTACTATGGCGGTTATCGCAATGATTTTGTCAATCCTGTTTAGGATCCAACTTGCTTACCCTGATAAAACATTCCCGCTGTTAACCACTTTGTTGGGTCGTTTTGCCCCTAACGGACGTATCAGCCCCGATTTTTACCTTGCTTTGGTTACCATACACGGTACTATCATGGTATTCTTCGTATTAACTGCCGGCTTGAGCGGTACTTTTGCCAACTTATTGATTCCATTGCAGGTAGGTGCGCGTGATATGGCTTCGCCATTCATGAACATGCTTTCATACTGGTTCTTCTTTTTAGCCAGTGTTATCATGTTGTCATCATTCTTTGTTCAAAAAGGTCCTGCCAGCGGTGGTTGGACAATTTATCCTCCCTTATCTGCATTGCCTAAAGCTATGCCTGGTTCTGGTGAAGGTATGACCTTGTGGCTTATCAGTATGGTATTATTCGTAGCATCATCTTTAATGGGTGGTATCAACTACGTAAGTACTGTATTAAACATGCGTACAAAAGGTATGGACCTTTGGAAAATGCCTTTAACTATCTGGGCTTTATTCCTTACTGCTATATTAGGTATCCTTGCATTCCCGGTTTTAGTTGCCGGTGTTGTATTGTTGATATTTGACCGCAGTGTTGGTACAAGCTTCTATTTATCTGATATCGTATTAAACGGAGTACAGCAACCATTTGAAGGTGGTAGCCCGATCCTGTTCCAGCACTTATTCTGGTTCTTAGGTCACCCGGAAGTGTATATCGTAATTATGCCTGCGATGGGTATCTCATCTGAGATAATGTCGGTAAATTCACGTAAACCTATCTTCGGTTACCATGCGATGGTTTACTCTTTGATCGGTATCACTGTATTATCGTTCATCGTATGGGGCCACCACATGTTTGTTACCGGTATGAACCCGTTCCTTGGTGGTGTGTTCATGATCACTACGCTGATCATCGCTGTACCTTCTGCGGTAAAAACATTCAACTGGTTAGCTACGCTTTGGCGTGGTAACATCAGGTTTACGCCTGCTATGTTGTTCGCTATCGGTATGGTGTCGTTCTTTATCTCTGGTGGTTTAACAGGTATCTTCCTGGGTAATGCTGCTTTGGATATCAACTTACATGATACTTACTTCGTAGTCGCCCACTTCCACCTGGTAATGGGTTCGGCAGCAATATTTGGTATGCTTGCTGGTGTTTACCACTGGTTCCCTAAAATGTTCGGCCGCATGATGGACGAGAAATTAGGTTACCTGCACTTCTGGTTAACATTTATCTGTGCTTACCTGGTATTCTTCCCAATGCACTTTATGGGTCTTGACGGTGTACCACGTAGGTACTATGCCTTCACCGAGTTTGCTTCAATGCAAAAATGGTTAACCATTAATACATTTGTTACCTGGGCTGCTATTATTGCTGCGCTTACACAGTTCGGTTTCCTTTATAACTTTTTTGTATCAATATTCAAAGGACGGAAAGCAACTCAAAATCCATGGGAGTCAAATACATTAGAGTGGACTACTCCTGTTGAGCACTTACATGGCAACTGGCCAGGCGAAATTCCAACTGTTTACCGTTGGCCATATGATTACAGCAAACCAGGCGCAGAAGAAGATTATATCCCTCAAACTGTTCCGTACTCGCAAACTATGAGCTCAAACCAGCCTCATGATTTTGAAGATAATCCTGCAGGTTTAGAAGAACTTAACAAGTTTACAAGTACGCTGAAAGCAAACGAACAAGTAAAATAAATTAATACTTAATCTGATCTTTTAGGGTACCTACCTAATTTGAAGATTTGAAAATCTGAACAATTTGAAAATCACATTTTCAAATCAATAAATTTTCAAATCTTCAAATTCAGAATGGGTACCCTAAATTTTTAGAAATATTTAGATGAGCACAGCCGCAAAAAATAGGTTTCAAAAGATCAATATTACAACCATTGTTCTGCTGTTTGTTTTGATTCTTGCCGGTGGTGTTGTACGTAGCTCGGGTTCAGGTATGGGGTGCCCCGACTGGCCCAAATGTTTCGGAAGGTATATACCGCCAACTGACATAAGCGATCTCCCAAAAGATTATAAGCAGAAATACGTAGCTAAACGCGTGGAAAAAAACCAGCGTTTTGCAAAAACACTTGATGTGTTTGGTTACAGTGACCTTGCAAAGCGTATTCGCGAAGATCGGTCTATCCTTGTACCTGAAGAATTTAATGCGGGTAAAACATGGACGGAATATGTAAACCGCCTCATCGGCGCTTTATCAGGTTTTTTGCTCCTGCTTTCGGTAGTGTTCTCTTTCAGCTATTGGAAAACTGATAAAAGGATAGCTATACTGAGTATTTTTAACCTTGTGCTTGTAGGATTTCAGGCTTGGTTGGGTTCAATTGTGGTATCAACTAATCTGGTTGCCTGGATAGTTACTGTACACATGCTGTTGGCCCTGGCTATTTTGGCTATTTGTGTTTATACCTATCATGTGGCAAGGATATCGGGGAAGAATACATCTGGGTCATCACCATTAGTTTACATTATAACGCTTGCGGCGCTTTTTGTAAGTACCCTGCAAATAGCCTTCGGAACCGAGGTGCGGGAGAAAATAGACGCGGTTGCTAATCACTTTCAGGGCGGCTACCGTAAAGATTGGATAGCCAATGCAGGTGAGATATTTCAACACCATAGAGACATAGCTATTTTGGTGCTGATATTGAATGTTGCTTTATTTGTTTTAATCCGTAGGGGCTTTAACAGGCACTCTATTCAGCAACAGCTGATGAGCTTTACATTTTTAATGATCACGTTACAAATAGTTACCGGGATCTTATTATCATATCTCGCATTACCGCCGGTTGCCCAGGCCGCGCATATTGTGTTGGCGAGTTTAATATTTGGGGCGCAATTTTATTTGCTTTTGAATTTATTTCAAGGTGTTAACGGTAGGGAGGTAAGCAGATGAAATGGGCTGATTTTTCGAAACTGATTAAAACGAGGCTTACCTCTTTGGTAGTGTTTTCGGCATCCATATCATTTTTAATAGGTAGCCGCGCTAACGGACACATTGTTTGGATTGATTGGGTAAAATTGATTATAGGGGGCTTTTTGGTTACTTCAGCAGCTAACTCATTCAATGAGATCATTGAGAAGGATTTGGATAAGCTCATGAAACGTACCATGGACCGCCCAATCCCATCGGGTAAAATGACTACCGGCCAGGCATTAGTATTAGGCTTGGGCATGGGCATGGCAGGAACATATTTGTTAGGTAGTTTAAACCTTTTGACTGGCTTGCTATCGGTGTTCTCCATCTTATTATATGCATTTGCCTATACGCCTTTAAAACGTAAATCGCCGATAGCTGTATTTGTTGGTGCCATTCCGGGGGCTTTGCCGCCGCTGATTGGTTATGTAGCTGCACAGGTGCATGGCAGGATAGATGAGATAGCGATAATCTTATTTTCCATTCAGTTTATCTGGCAGTTTGTTCATTTCTGGGCTATTGCCTGGGTTTTGGATGATGACTATAAGCTGGCGGGTTTTAGGTTATTGCCATCAGGCAAAAGAGATTTAACAAGTGCTGTAATTACCTTTATATTTGCCATTGTTTTGGTACCTGTAAGCTTACTACCAACTATTTATGGTTATGGCGGTTACTGGGTTGGCGGCGTATCGCTGATCTGCAGCCTGATATTTTTGTACCAGTCATTTATGCTGTTGCGTACACTGCAAATACCCGAGGCTCGTAAATTAATGTTCGGCTCGTTTTTTTACCTGCCGGTAGTTCAAATAATGTTTTTAGTAGATTTTATAGTTAAGTGAGATGATGGCAAGGATAGAACAAGATAACGACAGGCTTAACCTTGGTGCCAAGAAGTTTAACATGTGGATTTTTATATTCACTTCGTTTATGCTTTTTGCCGCTTTTACCAGTGGTTTCATCGTTTATTCGGGAGGTAGCGGTCACGGTTTAAACGTGATCATGCCGCAATCGTTTTTGTATAGCACTATTGTTATAGTATTGAGCAGCGGTACGTTGTTTTTGGCGTCGAAGGCCGCTAAGGCGTTGCAGTTTGACAAACAGAAGCTGTATTTGTGGATCACATTGGGTTTAGGACTGGCATTTTTTGCCTTACAAATCTATGCCTGTTATGTATTAACCTTCAAAATGCAGATTTATTTTGTTGATCCTAACGCTTCACGCTCGTTTGTTTACGTTTTTGTTGGCGCGCATTTGGTTCACATTTTCGCCGCCCTTTTATTGCTAATAAATACACTTATAGGTACATACCGTAATATCCCGCAAGTAAAGAACATGTTTAAGATGGAATTAACCTCCATTTTCTGGCATTTTCTCGATATTATATGGATTTATCTGTATGTTTTTTTACTTTTGAATCATAATTAATACACCCATAGATTAGTACAGATGAGTACAACAGTTTCACAAATTGACGAAGTAAAAACTTCGCCCTGGTCGGGAGGAAGATCCCCGTTCAACGTGGAGTACGGAAAAATAATGATGTGGTTTTTCCTCCTTTCGGATGCGTTCACCTTTTCATCATTATTGATAGCTTACGGTTCATTGCGTTTCAGCGCAAGCGTATGGCCAGGTGCCGACAAAGTTTTTCAATCAGTACCCGGATTAGTTGATCATGGCGCACCATTGGTGTTTGTGGGTTTAATGACCTTCATCCTCATTGCAAGTTCTGTTACCATGGTATTGGCTGTTGAGGCTGGTCACCGTAATGCAAAAAAAGAGGTAGTTGGTTGGATGATAGCTACCGTTATAGGTGGTTTCATGTTCCTTGGTTGCCAGGCTTTAGAGTGGGGGCATTTACACCACGAAGGTTTCTGGTGGGGTAGTGTTCCTCCGGCAGAAGAGTTAAAAAAACTATTTACGGGTGGTTCTGAAGCTGTACAGCATATGACTTCGCAGGAGTTTGCTAACCTGTTCTTCACCATCACAGGTTTCCACGGTTTCCACGTATTTACAGGTGTTATTATCAACATCATTATTACAGTTAACGTTTTAATGGGTACATACGAAAAACGTGGCAGCTATTTAATGGTTGAAAAGGTTGGTTTATACTGGCACTTTGTAGACCTTGTTTGGGTATTCGTATTTACATTCTTTTACTTAGTTTAAAAACACTTTACATATGTCAGCAGAATCGCACGAAGTTCACCACGACGGTGAGCACGACACAATGAGCAAAAAGCGTATATGGCAGGTAGCAGGAATATTAACTTTTATCACTTGTATTGAGTTTATTATTGCGCTTGCTATAGTTCCAAATCACCCGGACTTGTTAAAGTATGCTAATCCGGTATATATCGTTTTAACGCTGTTTAAAGCATTTTATATCGTAGCATATTTTATGCACTTGAAATTTGAAAAGATGGGTTTGATCTTATCGTTAGTAATCCCAATCATATTTATTATAGGTTTGATCCTGGTGCTTACAAATGAAAGCCATCACTGGGTTGACTTGCGCCCGGTGTTCTAATGAACAAAGCTTCCATCTTAAAAAAGATTATGATCCTGGTACTCATTTTAGCGGTACCGGGATTTTTATATTATTTACTTACCGCCAAAGGTAAAAACAGGTATAAACCCCTTGCTGTTTTTGGGCCAAAGGTGGTTGCTAAAACCGGCCATAAGTTTCATGGCAAATACATCCCGGATACCATTTACCACACTATTCCGGATTTTAAACTTACCGATCAGGAAGGAAAGCCGGTTACCCTGAACACACTAAAGGGAAAGATTTTTGTAATTAATTTCTTTTACGCTAATTGCCCTACGGTTTGCCAAACCATCAACAAAAACATGAGCTGGCTGGTGGGTACGTATTACAAAAACAAGATGGTTTATTTTTTAACCATCACTGTTGATCCGGAACATGATACCCAGGAAGTATTAAACAAATATCTGCAAACCTTTAAGCCCGAATCAAACCGCTGGCTGATGTGTAGCGGTGATACTTCATCGGTTTACAACTTTGCAAGGAATGGCCTCTATGTAAATGCCGCAAAGGCCGGTAGCGACTTCGTTTACAGCGATGACTTTGTACTGGTTGATCAGGAACACCGGATCCGCGGATATTACAAAGCAGCGGTAACACCAGAGGTAAACCGCCTTAACGATGAGATAAAAGTGTTGATAGCCGAAGAACTTCGTAAAGTTGATAAGGCCCTATATTAATTTGCCATGAGCGATAAATTTATAATCCGCTTTGTTGCGGGTGTTACCATATTTGTAATTGCAGTAGTTGTTCTGTTAAACAGGCACCTGATCCCCGGTCCGGCGGAGGCGCCTGCTTTTACGCCTTATTTGCCAATGCTTAATGCTGTACTTAATGGCACTTGCACCTTATTGCTCCTTTTGTCGTTATATCAAATTAAACAGGGTAACATAACACTGCACAAACGACTTAACATTGTTACTTTTTGTTTGTCGTCTTTATTCCTGGTATCGTATATTCTGTTCCATTACCTGATGCGTAACGAGATCATTTACGGTGACCTTAACGGCGACGGGAAATTGTCAGAAGCAGAAAGGGCTTCGGCAGGGTCTTTACGGACAATATACTTAGCCATTTTGACGCCTCATATTATACTTGCAGCGGCTGTTTTACCGTTAATATTATTGAGCTTTTACCGCGGGCTGCAAATGCAGGTTGAAAAGCATCGTAAGCTGGTACGCTGGGCATTCCCGATCTGGTTATATGTTACAGCGAGTGGAGTGGTGGTTTACTTAATGATCCGCCCGTTTTATCATTTTTAATTTATAATTGGTTAAATTTGTACTTATGAAACAAGGTTTTAAGATTATCCTTTTTGTAATGGCCCTTGGCCTTATGCTGATTGCCCGTGAGCCGGTAAAAGCCCAGTGTGCGCAATGTGCTGCTACAGTTGAAACCAACGCTCAAAGCGGTAGCGCCAAAACAAGGGGATTAAATAATGGTATCCTGTTTTTATTAGGCGCACCTTATTTTGCAGTTGCATTAGGTGGTTACATCTGGTATAAAAAATACCGTCGTAAAGATGTAAAGCTTGAAATGCGTCCCGAAAAACTTAATCTGAATTAATAAACAATTGCGGTTATCAGTGGCCGCTTTTGTAACCTTATAAGATACTTATCGTGTCTCAAACACCAAAGTCATGGGCTATGCTTAAATGTAAATGTCCGCGCTGCAGGCGCGGCGATATGTTTAAGGGTAGCCCTTACAGTTTCTCCAATAAAATAAATCTGAATTGTCCGCATTGTGATCTTTTCTTTGAGATAGAACCAGGTTACTTTTATGCCGCCATGTATGTGAGTTATGCATTAAATGTGGGCGAGGCCCTTGGGATAGCATGGCTTACCTATTTGATTACCCATAACCAGGATTCACCGTGGTTATATCTCGGTACCATAATTTTAGGGTGTTTTTTCCTTGCTCCTGTAAATTTCAGATATTCGCGTGTGTTTTTGTTGTATTGGTTATCACCCAAAATACACTACCAAAGCTATTTAGATACCGATGATATACCAGGAAAGTATTGATTTTTTAAAAGATCTCGCCGAAAATAATAACCGTGAATGGTTTGCTGTAAACAAAGAGCGTTACGATAAGGCCCGCGAAAACGTAATTGATTTTACGGCGAAGGTGCTTGAGGGCGTGCGTAAAATTGAGGCGGGCATGGACGAGAACCTTGATGCCAAAAAATGCGTGATGCGCATTTACCGCGATATCCGTTTCAGTAAAAATAAAGCACCTTATAAAAATAACTTTGGGGTAAGTTTGCCTACTTCGGGTTTAAAAGGCGGCGGTGTTGAATATTACCTGCATATCCAGCCTGGTAATTCATTTATCGGTGGTGGATATTGGATGCCGGAAGCGCCGCATTTGAAGGCTATCCGCCAGGAAATTGATTATAATGCTGCAGACCTGAAAAAGATCATCGATGATAAAGAGTTTGTAAAACTATTTGGCGACTTTAGGAAGCAGGAACAGCTTAAGTCATTGCCAAAAGGTTACGAACCGGATAACGAAAACCTCGACCTGATAAAACTAAAAAGTTTTGTGGGCTGGCATAAACTTACAGATAAAGAATTAACCCAACCCGGATCGGAAAAAACGGTGATAGATATGTGCAGCAGGATCCACCCGCTTAATGTATTTTTGAAGAACGCCCTGGCGTAGTACGATATATAACCCTCAATAAACTATGAAAATTAAATATGCATTTTTAGCCGCTGCTGTATGTTTAACGATGTACTCATGCAAGGTAATGTCTCCAAAAGCATACAAAACCCTTGTAGCAGAGCGAGACTCATTGGCCAATCGTACAACCAACCTTGAAGGAGAGCTTGCGCAGTTGCAATCAGACACAGCACGTTTGCACAGGCAGCTTAATGATCTACGCAAAAACAACAGCGTATTAAACAGTAATCTGGATGCTACATCGTCAAAAGCTAATGAATTAGCTGCTCAAACAACAAGACTGGCTGCCGACTTGAAAAAACGTGAAGCCCGTTTAAAAGAAGTAGAAGACATTTTAAAGAAACGTGATGAAGCTACCAATGCACTGAAAGATAAACTGCAGAAGGCATTATTAGGTTTTCAGCAAAGCGGTTTAACGGTAGATATCAGAAATGGCAAGGTTTATGTTTCATTAGCTGATAAACTATTGTTCCCTTCGGGCAGTATTATTATTGATGAAAGAGGAAAGGCTGCCTTGAAACAGCTTGCTGTGGTGGTTAACAAGGAAGCGGATATCAATATGGCGGTTGAAGGTCATACAGATGATAAGAAGGTGAAGAACCTTGGCCAGATTAAAGATAACTGGGATTTGAGCGTATTGCGCGCTACCTCGGTAACCCGCTACCTGACCGAAACAGAAGGTGTTGACCCGCATAGGCTTACCGCAACAGGAAAGAGCGAGTTTCAGCCAATAGATGCCAGCGGTACTGATGAAGCCCGCGCAAAGAACAGGCGAATAGAGATCGTGCTTACCCCTAAGCTCGACGAGTTATACAACCTGATCACTAAGTAATAAATGAAGGCTCCCGGTAAACCACCGGGAGCTTTTTTGTTTTAGATGTTTTCCTTTCTATTATCGGAGGTTGTTATTCATTGCCGTTGGTTTTAACCAACGGTAACAAAATTGAAAGGTCTTGGCTTTAGCCCAATTAAAACAAGCGGATTTGGGCTGAAGCCCTATCATCGCCATTAATTATTCCGTTGGTTAAAACCAACGGCAATGAATTTTTATTCTATCGGCAAATAATATTAATCCATTTTTAAACAGCTCCGAAAATAAATTTGCAATTATATAAGCACTTATATAAATTGCATCATGAATCTATATCAAAGTTTAGGATACCTGGTTTTGGGCAGTCGCTTGCGGCGGCTGAGTGAAGCTTTTCTGGCCGAAATTAATCGTGCCTATCAAAACGCCGGAATTGATTTTGATGCCAGCTGGTTTCCTGTATTTTATTTGCTGTCGAAAAATGATGCCTTATCTATCAAAGAATTAAGTGAGCAGATAGAAGTATCACATCCAGCTGCCAGTCAACTGATCGCTAACCTCAAAAAGCGGGGGCTTGTAAGCACCGATACCTGTAGTGATGATGGTCGCCGTCAATTAGTTACCCTTACAACCAGCGGGCGCGAATTACTGGCGCAGATTATGCCTGTTTGGGCTGCAATCACTGAAGCCATGACCCAATTGGTTGAAGGCGACGAAACAGCACTTCAATTACTGCCTGCAGTTACTGCGCTTGAAAACACCTTCCGCCAAAGTAAACTGGCCGATAATATTGTTGAAAAACTAAATACCAACTTAAAACCCGCCGGCAATGAGTAATATATTTAATTACGGCACCGATCATCTCACCATAGGTATTTGCCTTGACATAGCATCTGGCAAAACTAAAGGGATCATTAATAAAGAAGCCGCAGACATGATCCAGGCATCATGGCGTGAGGTTGAAAAGATTGTACATAGCCACCACCCGGTTTATGGAATTAATACCGGTTTTGGCCCGCTGTGCGATACCCGGATCTCTGAAGAAGATACCAGTTTACTGCAAAGCAATATCCTTAAAAGTCATAGCGTAGGTGTGGGCAAACCTATTCCGCAGGAGATAGCGAAGCTTATGATGATCACCAAGGTGCATGCTTTAGCGCAAGGCTATTCGGGCATTGCCTTAAAAACGCTTGAACGGATCATCTGGCATATCGACAATGATATTGTCCCGGTTGTACCCGAAAAAGGTTCAGTAGGCGCTTCAGGCGATCTGGCCCCTTTATCACACCTGTTTTTGCCATTGATTGGTTTGGGCGAAGTATTTGAAAATGGGGAGCGGCAACCTGCTTCGAAGTTGTTAAATAAACATGGTTTACAGCCCTTATTGCTTGGCCCGAAAGAAGGCCTTGCATTGATCAATGGTACGCAATTCATTCTTTCATTCGCTATGAAGGCTGTACAAAGGTTGGATGATGCCCTGAACCGTGCAGACCTGATCGGTGCTATGTCATTAGAAGGGCTGATGGGGTCTATCCGTCCCTTTGATGAACGGCTGCACCAGATCCGTCCGTTTAAGGGGACAAGGATGGTAGCTCATCGCTTGTTCACTTTACTTGATGGATCTGAAATTAATTCGTCACACATAAATTGCGATAGGGTACAGGATCCATATTCGTTGCGTTGCATGCCGCAGGTGCATGGAGCATCCCGCAACGCATGGCTGCACTTGAAAGAACTTACCGAAATTGAACTCAATTCTGTTACCGATAACCCGGTTATTTTTAATGCCGATGATACCATCAGCGGGGGGAATTTCCATGGGCAACCACTGGCTTTACCCCTTGATTATGCAACCACAGCTGCGGCCGAAATCGGTAACATTGCCGACAGGCGCTGCTACCTGATGAGTGAAGGTCGCTACGGTTTACCCAAATTGCTCACACATGATGCCGGGCTTAATTCGGGTTTGATGATTCCGCAGTATACCACCGCCGCCCTCGTTACCGAAAATAAAACCTTGTGTTTCCCGGCCAGTGCCGATAGCGTACCAACCTCGCTTGGACAAGAAGACCATGTATCTATGGGCTCCATCAGCGGGCGCAAACTGCACCAGGTGATAGATAATATTGAATATATCCAGGCAATAGAGCTGCTTTACGCAGCCCAGGCCATGGATTTCCGCAGACCGCTAAGATCAACTCCGGTTATTGAAGCTTGCCATGAACTGGTAAGGCAGCATGTTGATTTTATACAGGATGATCGCGTTTTTGCTGTGGATATTAACAGCCTTCACAAATTGATTACAGATGGCTCCCTGCTGCAAACCGCGGGGGAAGCAGCTATTGCTCACCACATAGATTTAAGTCATGACGAGTTCGGAATTTATTAAAACCTACGCTAATCACCCGGTGTACAAAGCACCGCGTGGTATGCAGCTTCATGCCAAAAGTTGGCAAACCGAGGCCCCGCTTCGGATGTTGCTTAACAACCTCGACGGCCAGGTAGCAGAGAATCCTGATGAGTTAGTGGTTTACGGAGGTATCGGTCAGGCTGCACGTAACCCGGAGGCGCTTCGTAAAATTATTGAGTTGCTGTTGGAACTTGATGAATATCATTCGTTGCTAATCCAGTCGGGCAAGCCGGTTGGGATCATCCGCAGTCATCCTGAGGCACCGAGGGTTTTGATAGCCAACAGTAACCTCGTGCCTGCATGGGCTAACTGGGAGCATTTTAATGAGTTGCGCGAAAAAGGACTGATGATGTACGGGCAGATGACGGCTGGCAGCTGGATCTATATTGGTACGCAGGGTATTTTGCAGGGCACATATGAAACTTTTGTAGAATGCGGCAATCAGCATTTTAATGGCGATTTGGCAGGCAAACTCATTGTAAGCGCCGGCTTAGGCGGTATGGGTGGTGCTCAGCCATTGGCGGCGACTATGGCTGGCGCTGTATTTTTAGGTGCCGATGTGGATGCATCCCGGATTCAAAAACGGGTTGACACGAAATACATCGACCGGATGACGGATTCGTACGATGAAGCCATCAGATGGATCAAAGAAGCCATCGCCAAAAAAGAAACGCTTTCGGTAGGTTTGGTAAGCGATGCAGGCGACCTGCTCGAAAAGCTGTTGAAGGATAATATCATCCCTGATATGCTTACCGATCAAACTTCGGCGCATGATCCCTTGAATGGTTATATCCCTAATGATCTGTCATTAAATGAGGCTGCCACTTTAAGGAAAGAGGATGCGGTAGAGTATAAACGGCGTTCGTTGAAAAGTATGGCGAGGCATGTAGGCTTAATGCTGGAACTGCAAAGCAAAGGAGCTATTACTTTTGACTATGGTAACAACCTTCGTGAGTTTGCCAGGCAAGGCGGCGAGGCCGATGCTTTTAATTTCCCGGGTTTTACGCCGGCTTATATCCGTCCGCTGTTTTGTGAAGGCAAAGGGCCGTTCAGATGGGTAGCCTTGTCGGGTGACCCGGAAGATATTTATACTACTGATCAGGCGCTGATAGAGGCTTTCCCGGAAAATAAACCGTTAATCACCTGGCTTAAAAAAGCAAGGGAGAAAATTGCATTCCAGGGATTACCTGCCCGCATTTGCTGGTTGGGCATGGGCGAACGTGAAAAGGCCGGGCTGATATTTAATGAACTGGTAGCCTCGGGCAAGGTAAAAGGCCCCATAGTGATCGGTCGTGACCATTTAGACTGCGGCTCGGTAGCATCGCCCAACCGCGAAACAGAGGCTATGCTTGATGGCTCCGACGCAGTATCCGACTGGCCGCTGCTTAACCTGATGGCAAATGCATCAGGCGGCGCAACCTGGATCTCGTTCCACCATGGCGGCGGAGTAGGTATGGGTTACTCCCAGCACGCCGGAATGGTAGTACTGGCCGACGGCAGCCAACGCGCAGCTACCTGTTTAAAAAGGGTACTGTATAATGACCCGGCCATGGGTATCTTTAGACATACTGATGCGGGATACGATAAGGCTGCCGAATGGGCGGATAAGTTTGGGTTGAAGGTTTGGTAAAGTATAAAATATAAAACTGTAATTGCGAGTTTTAGAATCTGCCGGGTTCTGAAGGTGAAATGACGTCTGCCTACCGTCATGCCGAATTTATTTCGGCACCCCATAGGACAGGTGGCCGCTTTGCTCAGCATGGCCGCTTAGCGAGTGAGGTGCTGAAACAAGTTCAGCATGACCTCGATTTTATTATGCGGGTTAGCCCCGTACAGTTTGGGATTGCTTCGTACCTCGCATTGACGGTTTAAGATAGAACGATGAAAAAACTAATAGGTCCGTTTACACAAATACTACCTTTAACGGGTTTGCCCCTTAAAGGCGCCCTGAAGGATGAGCAATTGAACATCATTGACAATGGCGGCGCACTGGTTGAAGACGGCCTCATATTAACGGTTGATGATTTTGAAAAGCTTCGCAAAAACTATCCATCGGCACAAGTAGAGGAAATTACCGGAGATCATGTATTGCTGCCTGGGTTTGTAGATTGCCATACGCATATCTGTTTTGCCGGAAGCAGGGCTAAAGATTATGCCATGCGTAATGCAGGGAAAAGCTACCTGGAGATTGCTGCGTCCGGCGGCGGCATCTGGGATTCGGTTGCGCAAACCCGCGCAGCCACTGAAACGGAATTAAGCAATTTGCTGACGAAACGGATAGCCCGTCATTTAGCAGAAGGGGTAACCACTATCGAAGTTAAAAGCGGTTACGGTTTATCTGTAACAGAGGAGTTAAAACAGCTTAAGGCTATTCGGCAGGCGGCTGATAAAACGCATGCGCATATTATCCCTACCTGCCTTGCCGCGCATATCAAACCCAAGGATTTTGATGGTGCCGAAAGTGAGTATCTGAAATATCTGGTAAATGATCTGTTACCGAAAATAAAACAAGAAGGTTTGGCGAGCCGGGTTGACATTTTTATTGAGCAAAGCGCATTTAATACCAGCGATGCCCTGTTTTACTTAAGCAAAGCCAGGCAAATGGGTTTTGAAGCTACCGTTCATGCCGACCAGTTTACTACCGGCGGCACCGAGGTTGCAGTTAAGGCGAGGGCAGCTTCGGCCGATCACCTGGAGGCCAGCGGCGATTATGAGATAAAATTATTGGCCAATTCAGATACTGTTGCTGTAACTTTACCCGGCGCTTCGCTGGGTTTGGGAATGGGCTATGCCCCTGCCCGAAAGTTGCTTGATGCCGGAGCTTGCCTCGCCATAGCCAGCGACTGGAACCCCGGCTCGGCCCCGATGGGCGATCTGCTGATGCAGGCTTCAGTAATGGCTGCCTCCGAAAAACTAAGCGCAGCCGAGGTTTTTGCAGGCTTAACCTTTAGAGCATCACAAGCGTTAAAACTAAACGACCGCGGCATCTTAATCAAGGGAAAGCTTGCCGATATGCAGGCTTACCCGTGTAACGATTATCGTGAGATATTATATCAGCAAGGAAAACTAAAACCAGTCCGGGTTTGGACGTCTGAAAATAACGATTAAGCATGTTTTATGATTTGCTTAGCTACCAATGAACCATTGAACTAATGAACCAATGACCAAATTAATAGAATGCGTACCCAATTTTAGCGAAGGTGTAAACCTCGATATCATTAAACAGATAACAGATGCAGTTGAGTCTGTTGAGGGAGTAAGATTACTTAATGTTGATCCGGGAAAGGCCACTAACCGAACTGTAGTGACCTTCGTAGGCGAACCGGAGAAAGTGATTGAAGCTGCTTATCGTGCCATAAAAAGAGCAGGCGAGCTGATTGATATGAGCAGGCAAAAAGGCGAACATCCAAGGATGGGCGCTACAGATGTTTGTCCGCTGATACCGATCAGTAATATCACCATGGAGGAAACCGCAGAATATGCAGCCCGACTTGCCAAACGTGTAGGAGAGGAATTGCAGATCCCGGTTTATTTGTACGAGGCGGCACAACCCAATAAAAGCCGGAGCAACCTATCGGTAATCCGTGCTGGTGAATACGAAGGTTTCTTTAAAAAGATCAAGCAACCGGAATGGGCACCCGATTTCGGTCCGGCAGAGAATGATGTTAAGCGCGGGGCTACTGTAATTGGGGCAAGAGATTTTCTGGTAGCTTATAACGTTAACCTGAATACTACATCCGTTCGCAGGGCAAATTCTATTGCTTTTGATGTGCGTGAGGCTGGTCGCACCCTTCGCGAGGGCGATCCGATCAATGGTAAAATTGTATATGACGACCAAGGAAAAGCCAAAACCATTCCCGGTTCATTAAGGGCGGTAAAAGCCATTGGCTGGTTTATTGAGGAATATGGCGTTGCACAGATCTCGATGAATTTGACCAATATCAACGTTACCCCGGTTCACAAGGCATTTGATGAAGTGTGTGATAAAGCTGCTGCACGCGGCATCAGGGTTACAGGAAGTGAGCTGGTTGGACTGATCCCATTAAAAGCGATGCTTGATGCAGGCAGGTATTTTTTGGAAAAACAGCAACGCTCGGTAGGTGTAAGCGAAAGGGAGCTGATCAGGATTGCCATTAAATCGATGGGGTTGGATGAGCTTTCGCCATTTAAACCGGAAGAACGGATCATTGAATATTTACTGAAAGATAAAGCCGACAGCAAACTCATCAGCATGAGCCTTACCGATCTGGCTGATGAAACTGCCAGCGAAAGCCCGGCACCGGGCGGAGGTTCGATATCAGCGGCTGTTGGCGCATTAGGTGCGTCGCTGGCTACTATGGTGGCTAACCTGAGTTCGCACAAAAAAGGATGGGACAGCCGCTGGCAGGAATTTAGCGACTGGGCACAAAAAGGACAGCAATTTAAAAATGAACTGCTGGCATTGGTTGACCAGGATACCACAGCCTTTAACCGGATCATGGAAGCTTTCTCGTTGCCAAAATCAAACGATGAGGAAAAGGCTGCCCGAGATAAAGCTATACAGGATGCTACCCGCTATGCTATTGAAATTCCTTTTAAAGTAATGGAGGCCGCTTTGGATAGCATGGAGGTAATTAAAGCAATGACGCTAACCGGTAACCCCAATTCTATAAGTGATGCCGGTGTGGCCGCCCTTTGTGCCCGTACCGCGGTATTAGGTGCGTTCATGAATGTAAAGATCAACGCTTCGGGCTATAAGGATAAAGATTATGTGATCGATATCATTTACCGCGGTAATGAAATTGAACGGAAAGCCATTGCGCTTGAGGCGGAGATCATTGAGTTGGTGAATGCAAAAATAGGGTTAGGGTAGCCGAGGTTCTTTTCAAAACGTCATTGCGAGGAACGAAGCAATCGCGAACTATACAGGGCGAACCTGCAAATCGTGTTGGGGTAGCCGAAGCTCTTTCTAAAAACGTCATTGCGAGGAACGAAGCAATCGCGAACTATGCAGGGCGGACCTGCTAATTGGGGATTGCTTCGTTCCTCGCAATGACGGTAAGTTTAAGATTTGGAATTATCTCACACCAAATACTCAAACAAAGTTTGGTCTTTATTCAATTCAATAACATTGAAACGGTGGGCATGCATACGCTGTAACAGCGCAGGATAGTCTTCGGCATTTTTCAGTTCGATGCCTACCAGCGCCGGACCGTTTTCCTTCTCGTTCTTTTTGATGAATTCGAAACGGGTAATATCATCACCAGGGCCTAATACACTATTCACAAACAGTTTCAAAGCACCCGGACGCTGCGGGAAACGAACAATGAAGTAATGTTTCAGGCCTTCATACAGCAGTGACTTTTCTTTGATCTCCTGCATCCGGGCAATATCATTATTGCCGCCGCTGATGATACAAACCACCTTTTTACCTTTGATCTGCTCTTTGCAGGCGTCAAGTGCTGCTACTGACAACGCGCCTGCAGGTTCAACTACAATGGCATCCTCGTTGTAAAGTTTCAGTATGGTGGTACAGATTTTACCTTCAGGTACCAGTAGCATATCATTCAGGATCTCTTTACAGATATCATAAGTTAATGCTCCAACACGCTTAACGGCAGCACCGTCAACAAAGCGGTCTATTTCATCTAATGTAATGGGCTTACCATGGTTTATAGCGCCCAGCATTGATGGGGCACCTTCAGGCTCAACGCCTATCAGATGGATATTTGGGACATTGTTTTTAAGATAAGTACCTGTTCCCGACGCAAAGCCGCCACCACCGATGGGCATAATCGCGACTTCAACATCTGGCAGGTCCTGCAGTATCTCAACACCTACGGTTCCCTGGCCTTCAATAACGCGGTAGTCATCAAAAGGAGGGATGAAAGTCATCTTGTTTTTTTCGGTGTAAATGAGCGCTTCGGCCAGGCAATCATCAAAAGTATCGCCTGTAAGCACAATCTCTATATTACCGTTACCAAACATGGCGGTTTGTTTAACCTTTTGTTTGGGGGTAATTTCGGGCATAAAAATTACGCCTTTAATATTCTTTTTATTGCACGAAAAGGCTACGCCCTGAGCATGGTTACCCGCACTGGCGCAAACAACGCCGCGGCTCAATTCATCGTCATTTAAC
The DNA here is from genome assembly GCF_900110105.1 of Mucilaginibacter gossypiicola. Classification (GTDB taxonomy): domain Bacteria; phylum Bacteroidota; class Bacteroidia; order Sphingobacteriales; family Sphingobacteriaceae; genus Mucilaginibacter; species Mucilaginibacter gossypiicola. The sequence goes on from NZ_FOCL01000006.1 coordinate 180,796, forward strand.
TGACTGATCATGTTGTATGCGCCGCGCAACTTATAGGAGCGAACAACCTGCAGGTCTTCGCGTTTTAAATAAACATCACACTCGTATTTTGCCGAAAGACCGGCGTTATATTGCAGCGGGGTACGTTTCACAACGTCCTTTATCCGCTGGTATGCCGCTTCAAAATCAAGCAGGCTTTTTGTATCAGTTTCCATTGTTAGTTTTTTACCAGTCGGTGCGCCATAAGGCTTTGCAAGTCCTGGTCATTTATGTCAAGCTTGCTATCGGCAAGCGTTAAAAAGTTATTGTAAACAAAAGCAAGTTCTTCCTTATCCAGCGTATATCCTAAACGCTCCAGATGGAATTTCAGAGCATGCCTGCCGCTGCGCGCGGTTAGCACTATTGTGGCGCTCGGAAAGCCTACATCTTCAGGGCGAATTATCTCGTAATTTTCGCGCATTTTCAGGAAGCCATCCTGGTGAATACCTGAGCTGTGGGCAAAGGCATTTGCACCTACAATAGCTTTGTTAGGCTGTACCGGCATCCGCATTTGCGTACGGATCATCTGGCTCAATTCATAGAACCGTTTAGAGTCGATATTGGTATGCAAGCCCAAAGTATGGTGCGTTTTCAGGATCATCACCACTTCTTCGATAGAAGTGTTACCTGCACGCTCGCCGATACCATTGATGGTACCTTCAATTTGGCGGGCACCGTTTTGTAAGCCGGCAATTGAGTTGGCAGTAGCCAAACCAAGATCATTATGGCAATGTACCGAAATGATAGCTTTATCAATATTTTTAACGTTTTCTTTCAAAAACTTGATCTTAGCACCGTATTGGTCTGGTAAGCAATAACCGTTAGTATCCGGAATGTTCACCACAGTTGCGCCGGCGGCAATAACAGCTTCAACCATCTGCGCCAGGTAAACCACATCGGCACGGCCTGCATCTTCGGCGTAAAACTCGATATCCTCAACCGATTTTTTTGCGTATTTAACGGCTTCAACAGCGCGCTCTAAAATTTCTTCGCGGGTGCTGTTGAATTTATGCTTGATGTGCATATCAGATGAACCAATGCCCGTATGGATGCGCGGACGTTTGGCATATTGCAGAGATGCTACAGCAGCATCAATATCACCTTTGTTGGCACGGGTAAGCGCACAAACAGTAGGCTCTTTAACTGCTTTTGAAATTTCAACAACGCTTTGGAAATCGCCCGGACTTGAAACCGGGAAACCTGCTTCAATAATATCCACGCCCAGTAGTTCCAGTTCCTTAGCTATCTCAATCTTTTCGGGGGTTGTTAACTGGCAACCCGGTACCTGCTCGCCATCGCGGAGCGTGGTATCAAAAACATAAACGCGGTTGGGATCGTGTAACATATCTTTTTATTTTGATTTGAGATGTTAGATATGAGATTTGAGGCTCTTATCCATCCATCTATATTGTTATTTTTTAATTCTTTACGTTTTTAAAAGCGAAGCGGGTATTCAAGTTAGAGAAAAAATCTCATATCTCAAATCTCACGTCTCATATCTAAGTCCTATTTTTTAATCGCCACAAATCTTAACCTTTTGTAATCGGCATACCATTGACCGTTGTCATTGTAAAAAGGTTCAAGCTTTTTGGTGATCTCGGCCAGGATTTGTTCTTTCTCATCCTCGGGAATGCCTTCTAAAAATTGTGCACCAAACATAGTAATCCATTTGGCTACACCCTGTTCACCGTCCTGCAGCTCGGTTCTGCGATCATAATGAATCATGTAGGTCACTCTGAAACCATGCTCTTCCAGTTTGGTAGCATACTCGCCAACTGAAGGGAAATACCATATTTTAGCGTCGGCATTTTCATTGTAACCATGATTATGCAGCACCAGTTTGGTAGCCTCAATCAAACGTTCAACATTATCCTTGCCGCCCATTTCGGCAACAAACCGGCCTCCTTTTTTAAGGCTGTTGGCTACGCTGTGAATAGCACCGTTGGCATCAAGCACCCAATGTAAGGCCGCGTTCGAAAACACGGCGTCATATTTTTCCGTGGTGTGAAAATCAGCTGCATTCTCTACCGCGAAATCAACATCAGGGTAAAGTTGTTTAGCCTGGGCTATCATTTCGGGCGAATAATCGGTGCCTTTTACAATGGCGCCTTTATCCTGTATTTGTTTAGTTAAATGGCCTGTGCCGCAACCCAGGTCAAGGATGCGCTCACCAGGTTTCACATCCAGAAACTCAAGCACATCTTCTCCGTATTTGAATACGAAGGCGTGCTTTTGGTCGTATAAATCAGCGTTCCATTTCATATTATCTTAGATTTCACCGATGATTTTTGATTTCACCGATTTTTGTTTTAGTTCCCTCCCTTGGGAGAGTCTTTAGCTTAAAAAAGCCTTGGATTCGTGCGGTGCCCCTCTTGAGAGGGGTGAAGGGGTGTGTTTCTACATTTTGGTTATCGCTTGCATAACACCCCTGCTTTCGCTCGTTTCCTCCGCGCCCCCTCTCAAGAGGGGAATTTAAAAGCGCGGGCACTTTTTATTGTCCCGTTATCTCAATTAGATATAACGATTTCTTCTTTGTTTTTGTTCCTGAAGTACGTTAACACATAGGTTATTGCACACAACATAAACAAACTATTCACCCAAATTACCTTGCCAATGACATCAGCCGAAGCAGCAGTTACAATTATTACCACCAGGCTCAAAGCTATAATCGCCCATAGCATCAGTTTACTGTTTGAGCGGATGATGGCATAAACCCCGGCTATCTGACCTGCTATCGCAAATAACAAAATCAGGTTTTCAAGCCTTTCGTTGTCATCCATGTTCATGGCCATCAGCACCTCGATAAAGGCAAATGTCCCTCCTCCGTTATTGGCTCCATAGCCGCAGAAGAGGAACAATATCATCATGAAGATGCTGAACTTAGTCATCATGACAAAGGCTATCTACTATAAATATTCAAGCACTTTTTGGCCCATTGCTGTAGTGCCTAAAATTTTGGCTTTGTCGGTGTTGGCATCAGCAATATCGCCGGTGCGGTAACCATCTTTCAGTGCTTTATCAATAGCGTCTGTTATCTTTTTAGCTTCCTCTTTAAGACCGAAGCTGATTTCAAGCATCAGCGCAACAGACAGGATTGAGGCCAGCGGATTTGCTTTATCCTGACCGGCAATATCGTGTGCCGAACCGTGGATTGGCTCAAAAAATCCTGTACCGTCACCTACCGAAGCAGAAGCCAGCATACCCATTGAACCTGCAATTTGTGATGCTTCGTCGGTAAGGATATCGCCAAAAAGGTTGGCAGTTAGCACGACATCAAACTTTTTAGGGTTTTTAACCAGCTGCATGGCTGCGTTGTCGATAAACATATGTTCAGTTTCAACGTCAGGGTATTGTTTGGCAATTTCCTGCACTACCTCGCGCCATAAGCGTGACGCTTCCAATACGTTTGCTTTATCAACCGAGCATAACCTTTTACCACGTACGCGGGCTGCTTCGTAAGCTTTGATAGCGATACGCTCAACTTCATAACGTGAGTAGATCATCAGGTCAGACGCGGTATTGCGGTCTTCACTGCGTTTTTTCTCGCCAAAGTAAACGTCGCCGGTTAACTCGCGGAAGAAAAGGATATCGGTACCTTTCAATATTTCAGGCTTCAGGCTTGATGCATCCAGAAGCTCATCAAACAACATAATAGGGCGCAGGTTGGCGTACAAACCAAGCTCTTTACGGATCTTTAATAATCCCTGCTCCGGACGTACTTTGGCCGAAGGATCATTATCATACTTGATGTGACCGATAGCGCCAAACAGGATAGCGTCGCTTGCTTTAGCTTTAGCCAGTGTTTCGTCAGGTAGTGGATTGCCGGTGGCCTCGATGCCCGCATGGCCCATCAGGGCTTCGTCGAATGTAAATTCGTGGCCAAAATCCTGACCGATTTTTTCTAAAACTGCTTTACCCCAGGTGGTAACCTCCGGGCCTATCCCGTCGCCGGGTATTACTAATATGTGTTTTTTAATTCCCATAACCCTTGTCGCTGCCATAGGCAGCGGTGTTTTTGTTTTATAGATGTTTTATTTATTCGGGTTTTACGCCGCGTACTTCTTTTAGTTTCATCACCATTTGCTCAGCCTCGTTTTCTACCCATTGGGTATACTCATCAATAGCCAGCAGGCGCGATTCGTCATCAATATAACCTTCCTCAACCATTTGATTTGATTGGGCTACTTTTGCCCAGATGCCCGCTTTGCTTTCAAAGTTATATTCGCCTTTCTGGTAAACTTCATCGGCATCAAATGTTTCGATCCCGGTAAAGCCTGCTTCCTGCAAATATTCGGGCAGGTCTTCGGCAATATGATTGTTCATGCCGGCATCGCCCCTCCACCTTAAAAATGTAGCATAAAAGCGCTGCATGCTTGCGGGCGGTTGTGGCTGCCATTCCAAAGCTTCGTGATTATAATCCAAAATGGACACTGTACCACCAGGTTTTAACAGCGAATACATTTTTTTCAAAGCCTCAACCGGATTGCTCAACCATTGTAATACTCTTGCCGAAACAATAAGGTCGTACTTTTCTTCCGGCGCAAAGCTGAACAGGTCAGTATAGATCAACTCCATATTTTGAACCGAAGCGTAAGTCTCCCTTCCGCTCTGGATAAAATACTCGGTATTATCAATGCCCGTAACATGACCGCTCTCACCAACCAACGCGGCAATATCTTTAGAGATAGCACCTGTACCGCAACCAACATCCAGCACCTTCAGGCCCGGCCTGAGCAGGGGGGCAAGGGTTGCATAATCATTCGCTAAACTCCGTTCGTCGAATAATTTGGCGGTACCTTTACCTTCTCTCTGGATGTGCTTGTTTGTTGTTGTCATTACGTTACTCTGTCATTTAGCTGCGCCGTCATTAGGTCATTGAGTCATTTTTTGATCTCTCTTACCTTTTGCCTTTAACCTTTCGCCTTTTACCTCGTCCCTTCAAATTCCGCTATTTCATCCTTTTTGCTCAGGATGTAGTCGATATCATCGTAGCCATTGGTCATGCAGGCTTTTTTGTAGGGGTTAACCTCAAAGCTTTCCTGTTCGCCTGTTGCTACAATTTTGATGAACTGATCAACCAGGTCAATCTCTACTATCGCGTGCTCATCGGCATAAACAGCATCGAAGATCTTCTTTAAAAAATCCTCACTTACCTGCACCGGTAACAGACCGTTGTTTAGCGCATTGCCTTTAAAAATATCGGCAAAGAAGCTGCTTACCACGGCATCAAAGCCATAATCGGCAATGGCCCAGGCAGCATGCTCGCGACTACTGCCGCAACCGAAGTTTTTACCGGCAACCAGGATCTTACCGCTGTAGTTGGGATTGTTAAGCACGAAATCCTGTTTAGGATTATCATCGCCATCAAAACGCCAATCGCGGAATAAGTTATTACCAAAACCGTCGCGTGTAGTGGCTTTCAAAAACCTTGCAGGGATAATTTGATCCGTATCGATGTTTTCGATAGGCAAAGGCACTACGCTGGTTTGAATGTGTTTAAATATTTTAGTTGCCATAATATTGTCTGAACTCGAATTTTTTGAATTAATGGAATTTTTCGAATCGAATAAATTCCTTAATTCAAGTTTGGGATATATTTTTTATTCAATAATCTTTTAAGCTCCATGCTTAAGCTGCCGAAGTTTATAAGTAAACCTGTTTGGATGTTATAAGCCTCAAGGTAATTGATGGCTTGAGCTAAATGAACGTTTTCTAACTGAGCAATAGCTTTCAATTCAACCATTATTTCCCCTTCAACAAAGAAATCCACTCTTCTTGTTCCGATTTGTTCGTTACGGTAAAAGATAGGCATCTCCATTTCCCGGACAAATCCAAGTCCTTCCAAACCCATTTCTATTTCTAAGGCTCGTTGATAAATTACTTCCTGGAAACCGTTTCCCAAAGCAGAATGCACGCGCATGGCACAGCCAATTATTTTGCTGGTACAATCTTTAAATTCTTCAGGTGTTCGTTTTCTATTAACTTCCATTCTGTTAATTCATTCAATTCCTCTAAAATTCGAGTTCAGACCAATTCCTCTTCCTTCAAGAAAGTGCGTATATCTGTAACCACACCCGTAATAGCACTTGCTGCCGCAGTTAGCGGGCTGGCAAGGAAAGTACGGCTGTTTGGTCCCTGGCGGCCTTCAAAGTTGCGGTTTGAAGTTGATACGCAGTATTTACCTGCCGGGATCTTGTCTTCGTTCATACCAAGGCATGCGCTGCAGCCTGGCTCTCTTAGCGGGAAACCGGCTTCGTTAAATATCTTGTCGAGTCCTTCGGCTATGGCTTGCTGCTGTACTTGTTTTGAGCCGGGAACTACCCATACGGTAACATTATCAGCTTTGTGCTTGCCTTTTACAAACTCAGCTACCTGGCGCAGGTCTTCAATACGCGAGTTGGTACAGCTGCCGATGAATACGTAATCAATTGGCTTACCCAATAATGTTTCATCGTCATGCAGGCCCATGTAATCAAGGGCTTTTTTATATGATCCCTGCTCTTTTGCTTCAAACGAAGCAGTTTCAGGAACATGCTGTGTAACACCGATGCCCATACCCGGATTGGTTCCGTAGGTGATCATCGGTTCAATATCTTCGGCTTTAAAGGATAATACTTCATCAAAAGATGCATCAGCATCAGAGTATAAAGTTTTCCAGTAAGCTACAGCCTTATCCCAGTCTTCGCCTTTAGGGGCAAACTCGCGGCCTTTTACGTATTCAATAGTTGTTTCATCAGGAGCGATCAGTCCGCAACGGGCACCCATTTCGATGCTCATATTACAGATGGTCATGCGGCCTTCCATGCTTAGTGAGCGGATGGTATCGCCGGCGTATTCAACAGCATAACCGGTACCACCGGCAGCCGAGATCTGTGAGATGATGTAAAGGATGATGTCCTTTGCACCAACGCCTTTTTGTAATTTGCCGTTCACTTCAATTTTCATGCGTTTTGGGCGTGATTGAAGTAAACATTGGGTAGCCAACACCTGCTCAACCTGCGATGTACCAATACCAAAGGCAATAGCACCAAAAGCGCCGTGGGTTGAAGTATGGCTGTCGCCGCAAACATAAGTACCACCCGGACGGGTGATGCCCAGTTCGGGGCCTATAACGTGAACGATACCCTGGTACGGGTGGCCTAAGCCATATAGCTCAACACCAAACTCTTTACAGTTTTTGGTGAGCATATCTACCTGGTAGCGTGAAAGTTCTTCTTTAATGGGTAAGTGCTGATTAATAGTTGGAACGTTGTGATCGGCGGTGGCCACAGTTTGTTTTGGCCTGAAAACGGGTAAACCTCTCTGACGCAAACCATCAAATGCCTGCGGACTGGTTACCTCGTGAATGAAATGTGTATCGATATACAAAATATCCGGGAACCCCTCGCTGCTGCTGACGACGTGCGCATCCCAGATCTTATCAAATAATGTTTGTCCCATTTTATTATTTTTCTTTAGTAACGTCATTGCGAGGTACGAAGCAATCCCCGATTAGCAGATCCGATCTGTAAGTTTGGAATTGCTTCGTGTCTCGCAATGACGTGTTGGTGAGTTTATTTTAAGGCCTTTCGCCTTTTACCTTTCGGCTTTCACCTAAATTATTACGCTTCTACAACCTGATTTTCAGGACGTAAGCTGCGTACGGTTTTGCCTGCTTGCCATAATTCGCTTTCGCGTAATTCTTTCAGTTCGGCATCCAGTTTTTCGCGGTAATCCGGCTGGCTGTTTGAATCGATAGAACGTTGAGACTCTTTACCAGTTGCAACGCTTTCGTAAAGCTCTTCAAATACCGGTTTAGTAGCGTCACGGAATTTTTTCCACCAATCAAGTGCACCACGCTGAGCAGTAGTTGAACAGTTTGCATACATCCAGTCCATACCGTTTTCAGCAACAAGTGGCATTAATGATTGGGTAAGCTCTTCAACAGTTTCGTTAAATGCTTCAGATGGAGAGTGACCATGGCTACGCAATACATCGTACTGAGCAGCGAAGATACCTTGAACACAACCCATCAAAGTACCGCGCTCGCCGGTTAAATCGCTGTATACTTCTTTTTTGAAGTTAGTTTCGAATAAGTAACCGCTACCTACAGCGATACCTAAAGCGATAACACGGTCAAATGCTTTACCTGTAGCATCCTGGAAGATAGCGTAGCTTGAGTTTAAGCCACGGCCTTGCAGGAACATACGGCGTAATGAAGTGCCTGAACCTTTAGGAGCAACCAGGAACACGTCAACATCAGCAGGAGGCACGATGCCTGTTTGCTCGTTGAAAGTGATACCAAAGCCGTGAGAGAAATAAAGGGCTTTGCCCGGAGTTAAGTGTTTTTTAACAGTTGGCCATAACGCTATCTGGGCTGCATCGCTCAATAAGTAGCAAATTACAGTTCCTTTTTCTAAAGCTTCTTCAATTTCAAAAAGGGTTTCGCCCGGTACAAAGCCATCGCTGATAGCTTTATCCCATGTTTTGGTGCCTTTACGCTGACCAACAATTACGTTGATACCGTTATCTTTTTGGTTCAGGGCCTGACCAGGACCTTGTACGCCATAGCCAATTACCGCTACTACTTCATCTTTTAATACTTCCTGAGCTTTTGATAAAGGGAACTCTTCGCGGGTTACTACGTTTTCTTCAGTTCCGCCGAAATTTAGTTTTGCCATTGTTTTTTGATTTTTGTGATTTCACCGATTAGTGGTGATTTCACCGATTTTATTTGTATTGAGTAATTTAAGTTTTTGTTTTTTATAAGTTTTCGGCTTTCAGCCTTAAGCTTTGTGCTTTACATTGTAAACACCTTCTCGCCCTGGTTAAGGTATTCGTTTTCGATTACTTCTTCGCCTGGTTCAAGCCTTTCAAATTCGCGCAGTTTGCTGTTAAAGCCTTCGCTATCCTTAATGATAGCAACGCGGGCACTGCGTACAAACTCTATCAGGCCATAAGGTTGTAGTATGTTGATCAGGTTATCGGTTTCCTCGCGATGACCTGTGGTTTCAAACACGGTGTAGTCCTTACGGATCACTACCGCGCGTGCACCGTTTTCGCGCAATAAACGCTCAACGCTAACCTTTTCTGCAATTACATCGGTTGATACCTTATATAACGCTAATTCCTGCCAAATCACATCTTCGTTGGTGTGATAATATGCTTTTAACACCTCAACCTGTTTTTCTATCTGGCGGGTAAGTTTACGCACTACTTCTTCATACTCGTTAATTACAATATTGAAGCGGTGAATACTGTCAATCTCCGACGGAGAAGTGTTCAGGCTGTCGATATTGATTTTACGGCGTGTAAATATAATAGCTATCCTGCTTAATAAACCAATTTGGTTCTCGGTATATATGGTGATGTTAAATTCCTGTTTTTTTTCTGCTTCGCTCATGATTCTGTTTTTTTAGAGGGCTTACTTTAACCTGATCTCGCTTACACTGCATCCTTGTGGTACCATTGGGAATACGTTATTCTCTTTGGTAACCATTACTTCTAAAAGGAATGATCCAGGAGTGGCAAGCATTTCTTTTAATGCAGTAATTAAATCGGCACGGTCATCAACCAGTTTGCCGGGGATACGGTATGCAGCAGCTAATGCCACAAAATCCGGGCTTTGAATATCAACAAATGAGTAACGGCGTTGGTTAAACAATTCCTGCCATTGCCTTACCATGCCAAGGAAACGGTTATTAAGGATAATTACTTTAACATCAACCCCGCTTTGCATAATAGTACCTAACTCCTGGCAGGTCATCTGGAAGCCACCATCGCCAATAATTGCTACTACAGTGCGGTTTGGTGCACCAAATTTAGCTCCTATTGCGGCAGGTAATGCAAAGCCCATGGTACCTAAGCCACCGCTGGTAACGTTGCTGCGGGTACTGTTAAACTTAGCGTAACGGCAAGCAACCATCTGGTGCTGACCTACGTCGGTTACAATAACAGCATCACCATTGGTTAATTCGTTTAGGTGCTTAACAACTTCGCCCATGGTCATCTCTGGAGTTGTTGGGTTAAGCTCGTTATGGATAACGGCTTCAACTTCCTGGCGGGTATAGTCGTTAAATTTAGCTAACCACTCAGTATGTTCTTTCTTTTCGATGGCTTTGGTCAGCAAAGGAAGTGTTTCCTTACAGTCGCCCCAAACCGGTACGGTTGATTTTACGTTCTTGTCGATCTCGGCAGGGTCAATATCCAAATGAACAACTTTTGCCTGTTTAGCATATTTATCCAGGCGACCGGTTACACGGTCGTCAAAACGCATGCCTATCGCGATCAATACATCACACTCGTTAGTTAAAACGTTAGGGCCGTAGTTGCCATGCATACCCAACATACCTACGTTTAACGGATGGTCTGAAGGGATAGCGCCGGCACCAAGTACTGTCCAGGCTGCAGGTATACCGCTTTTTTCAACAAAAGCTTTAAACTCCTGCTCGGCACCGCCCAAAATAACACCCTGACCAAACAGGATGAATGGTTTTTGAGCACTATTAATCAGTTCAGCAGCCTGCTGAATGTATTGCGGGCGAACAATTGGTTTCGGCCTGTAGCTGCGGATATGATCGCATGGTTTGTAACCTGCGAAATCAAACAGCTGGATCTGTGCGTTTTTAGTGATGTCGATCAATACCGGGCCGGGCCTGCCGCTGCGGGCAATGTAAAATGCCTTGGCAATAACTTCCGGGATTTCGGTGGCATCAGTTACCTGGTAGTTCCATTTGGTAACCGGGGTGGTGATGTTGATCACATCAGTTTCCTGGAAAGCATCGGTACCTAAAAGGTGCGCGAATACCTGGCCGGTGATACAAACAAGCGGAGTACTATCGATCTGGGCATCGGCCAAACCTGTTACCAGGTTAGTGGCACCCGGGCCGCTGGTAGCAAATACTACGCCCACTTTGCCCGAAGTACGTGCATAGCCCTGGCCGGCGTGAATGCCACCTTGCTCGTGGCGTACCAGTATGTGGTTCAGTTTATCATTATAATCAAACAAAGCATCATAAATGGGCATGATGGCGCCGCCCGGGTAACCAAAAATGGTATCGGTACCTTCGGCTATCAATGCTTCCAATAATGCTACCGATCCTGAAACGTTTACGGTTTCGGTGGCGGCTGGCGCGGTTAAGGTTTCTTGTGCAGTTTCCATACCTGTATTTTTTATATTCATAGCACTTTTTGGTGCTAAACTGATTTATTCTATCTGTCTCTAATTTGCTAAAATGAACGGGCTTAGTTTGTGTTCACTTTATTCATGGCTTTTATAATAAGCCATTTTGTTCATTAATTATTCGTCGGTAACACAGCCTTCGGCAGCGGTAGTTACGTTTTTAGCGTAACGATATAACACACCCTTGGTAACCTTCAGCGCCGGTTTTTGCCATGCGGCACGGCGTGCGGCTATTTCTTCTTGCGGTAGCGAAACGTTTATCTTGTTTGCAATGGCATCAATCTCAATTATATCATCATCTTTTACCATCGCTATAAACCCACCATCGTAAGCCTCGGGTGTGATGTGACCGACGACGAAGCCATGTGTACCGCCACTAAAACGTCCATCGGTAATTAACGCTACTGAGCTACCTAAACCGGCACCAAATATGGCCGAGGTTGGTTTCAGCATTTCCGGCATGCCCGGCGCACCTTTAGGACCTACGTTGCGGATCACCACAACATCGCCTTTTTTAACACGACCGCTTTGAATACCAGCTATCAGTTCAAACTCGCCATCAAATACACGGGCTGGGCCAGTGAAACGCTCACCCTCTTTACCGCTGATTTTAGCAACACTACCACCTTCGGCAAGGTTTCCGTACAAAATTTGTAAGTGACCGGTAGCTTTGATCGGGTTTTCAACAGGTTTGATGATTTTTTGGGTTTCAAACTCCAGTGCCGGTACATCTGCAAGGTTTTCGGCAATGGTTTTACCGGTAACGGTAAGGCAACTGCCATCTAACCAACCTTGTTCCAAACAGTATTTCATTACAGCCGGAACACCACCAATGTTGTGCAGGTCTTCCATCATGTATTTACCGCTTGGTTTCATATCAGCCAGTACCGGGATACGGTTACTTACTGCCTGGAAATCATCCTGGGTTAATTTAACGTCAACGCTTTTTGCCATTGCAATAAGGTGTAATACCGCGTTGGTTGAGCCGCCCAGTACCATGATCACAACAATAGCATTTTCAAATGCCTCGCGGGTCATGATATCTGACGGTTTGATATCTTTTTCTAACAGTACCTTGATAGCTTTTCCGGCTGCAAGGCATTCTGCTTTTTTCTCGGCGCTTAATGCAGGGTTTGATGATGAATATGGCAAGCTCATACCCAAGGCTTCAATAGCGGCAGCCATAGTATTAGCGGTATAAATACCACCGCAGGCACCCGCGCTTGGGCAGGCATTTTTAATAACACCCATGAAATCAACATCATCAATCTGGCCGGCAATCTTTTTGCCTAAAGCTTCAAATGCCGATACGATGTTCAGGTCTTCGCCTTTCCAGTGGCCTGGTTTAATAGTACCACCGTATACCATGATTGAAGGGCGGTTTAAGCGGCCCATAGCCATGATTGAGCCGGGCATGTTTTTATCGCAACCAGGCAGGGTAATTAAGCCATCATAATATTGAGCGCCGGTTACAGCTTCAATGGAATCGGCAATGATATCGCGACTTACCAATGAATAACGCATACCTTCAGTACCGTTGCTCATACCATCACTTACACCAATGGTGTGGAATATCAGGCCTACCATATCTTCATCCCAGATACCTTGTTTAACCAGTTTAGCCAGGTCGTTCAGGTGCATATTGCAGGTGTTACCATCGTAACCCATGCTGGCCACGCCGACCTGTGCTTTGCGCATATCGTCGTCGGTTAAGCCAATTCCGTATAGCATGGCCTGTGCGGCAGGCTGCGTTGGGTCCTGGGTAAAGGTTTTGCTATACTTGTTCAATTCTATAGCCCTGGTGGTATCTGATGATGAACTCATTTTATTAGATATGTAGACAGTGTTAGTATTTAATTTTGTTGATGATACTGGTTTACTTGGTATCGAAAATCAATATATGTAAGGTAGCCATCGCGTCAGGTAATAGCAATAGTCGCCACTGATTTTTTGAAATAAGTATTTTATTTTAACTATTTGTATTTTATAAAATTTAATTCTGTAAAATTTATTTATAAAGATATAAAATTTTTAATGAAATATACCAAAGTTCAAAACGGTATTCGGTATGTTTTTTATGCATGCATAGTAAGTTGTCGATTTTCTGCCTGAAATAGAGAGAAGGGCGGTTGCGATTGAAAAATAGAGGCTCAATTATGAAGTTTAAAATTTGATTTAAGGTTAAAGCTCGTGGTCGGTGTTTTCACCGCACCGCCTTTATGCCATGCGGCGAACGCTCAAGATTAAACATTTACTATCTGATCATATGCTACGGTGAAAACACCAGCCACAGGCTAAAAGAAATATGCCCACAAAAAAAGCGCCCGGATAATGATACCCGGGCGCTTTATGTAAGTTTATAAAGTAGCGCCTATTTGTGCTGAATACCTTCGGCCAAAACAGTTACTTTATTGTTTAATGCTTCAACAACACCGCCTTTAATAAAAAACACTTCTTCTTTAGCTGCACCACCGCGTACGGTAAGTTTGCCATCCTGAAGGGTGGAAATGATAGGGGCGTGGTTGTTCAGTATTTCAAATAATCCCAAAGCACCAGGCAGGGTTACCGAGGTGGCCTCGCCTTCGTAAACTTTTTTATCGGGAGTAAGAATTTCTAATGTCATGCTTTTTGAGATTCAAGACTTAAGAACCAAGAGTCAGTGTTTTTCCTGATCTTGATTCTTGAATCTTATTTTCTTGCTTCTTATTAAGCGTTAGCTTCAGCTAATAATTTTTTGCCTTTTTCAATAGCATCTTCAATGCTGCCAACTAAGTTGAAAGCTGCTTCAGGGTACTCATCAACTTCGCCGTCCATGATCATGTTGAAACCTTTGATGGTATCTTTAATGTCAACCAGTACACCTTTTAAGCCGGTGAACTGCTCTGCAACGTGGAACGGTTGTGACAAGAAACGCTGAACACGACGGGCGCGTGATACAACTAACTTATCTTCTTCAGAAAGCTCGTCCATACCCAAGATGGCGATGATATCCTGAAGCTCTTTGTAACGTTGTAAAGTTTCTTTAACGCGTTGAGCGGTATTGTAGTGCTCGTCACCTAAAACAGCTGGGCTAAGGATACGTGAGGTTGAATCCAATGGATCCACCGCAGGGTAAATACCAAGCTCGGCAATTTTACGTGAAAGTACGGTAGTAGCATCTAAGTGGGCGAAGGTTGTAGCCGGCGCCGGGTCGGTCAAGTCATCCGCAGGTACGTAAACGGCCTGTACTGACGTGATTGAACCGCGTTTGGTTGAAGTGATACGTTCCTGCATGGTACCCATCTCGGTAGCAAGCGTTGGCTGGTAACCTACCGCCGATGGCATACGGCCTAATAGCGCTGATACTTCTGAACCTGCCTGGGTAAAGCGGAAGATGTTGTCGATAAAGAAAAGGATATCACGGCCTTTACCATCTTCGTCACCATCACGGAAATACTCGGCAATAGTTAAGCCTGAAAGGGCCACACGTGCACGTGCACCCGGCGGCTCGTTCATCTGACCGAACACGAATGTTGCTTTTGAATCTTTCATGGCTTCGGTATCAACTTTAGTTAAGTCCCAACCGCCTTCTTCCATTGAATGCATGAAAGCGTCGCCATATTTTATAATGCCTGATTCAAGCATCTCACGCAAAAGGTCATTACCTTCACGTGTACGCTCACCAACACCTGCAAATACAGATAAACCTGCATAAGCTTTCGCGATGTTGTTGATCAGTTCCTGGATCAATACTGTTTTACCTACACCGGCACCACCGAACAGACCGATTTTACCACCTTTTGCATAAGGCTCTAAAAGGTCGATAACTTTAATACCTGTAAAAAGTACTTCAGTTTCGGTAGACAGGTCTTCAAACCTTGGAGGGGTTGCGTGAATAGGACGACCATTTGATTTGTCAAGATCAGGGATACCGTCGATAGCATCACCTACCACGTTAAATACGCGGCCTTTGATATTATCGCCTACCGGCATTTTGATAGCAGCTTCGGTATCTAAAACCTTCATACCGCGTAACAAACCGTCGGTCGAGTCCATCGCGATAGCACGTACACGGTCTTCGCCTAAGTGCTGCTGAACCTCTAAAATAACTTTCTGACCATTGTCTTTCGTGATCTCTAACGCGTCATAAATTTTAGGCAAATGAGCGTCATCAGCGAAACTTACGTCAACTACCGGACCAATGATCCTTGAAATTTTTCCAATGTTTGGCATATATAACCTGGTGTTTTTTAAAAAATGCTTTTACTGAACAGCAACATACATCATTTGTAACAGGAATGTATAAGATGCTATTTCAGAGGCGCAAAGTTAAGATTTCTATCCAATTATTTAAATAGTGTACCAAGTTTTTTAAAGGATAATTTCAACATTGTTAATTGTTTGCCTTTATTGCGCGAAAGTCAATACAATTTTGCCTGTATGAGTGCTACTTTCCATCAGTTTATGAGCTTCGGCAGCCTCGCGTGCGTCGAAAGTTTTATACACTATGGGCTTGATTTTTCCTGATGATAACAATGGCCATATTTTTTGCTCGAGGTTTTGGGCGATAGCGGCTTTGAATGCAACCTCACGGCTCCTTAACATGGAGCCCGTAATGATGAGTCTTTTGGCCATGACTTTAGCCAAATCAAGCTTCACTTCTCGGCCATTCATAGCGTTGATCATCACCAGTCGGCCTTCAATAGCCAACGAATCGATGTTACCGGGCATATAGTCGCCGCCAATCATATCCAGAATCACGTTAACGCCAATGCTATGGGTAAGCAATTTGATCGTATCTTTAAAGTCAGTTGTTTTATAATTGATGGCCTTGTCCGCGCCAAGCTGTTCGCAGAAGCCGCACTTTTCATCAGAACCAGCTGTTACATAAACTGTGCTGCCCAAAGCTTTGGCCATTTGAATAGCCGTAACACCGATGCCGCTCGATCCGCCATGTACCAGCAGCGATTGACCGGGTTGCAGATTGCCACGATCAAATACATTGCTCCACACAGTAAAAAATGTTTCGGGCAGTGAAGCAGCCTCGGTGAAGCTAAGGTTGGCAGGCACGGGCAGGCATTGGCCTTCGGGTGCTTTGCAATATTCGGCATAGCCACCGCCGGCAACTAACGCGCAAACCTTATCGCCGGGTTTCCATTGGATAACAGCGTCGCCTACTTCGACAATTATGCCGGCTACTTCCAGTCCGGGGATATCTGCAGGTGCGCTGGTAGGTGGAGGGTAGTTTCCCTTGCGCTGAAAAACATCGGGCCGGTTAATACCTGCCGCCATTACTTTTATCAGTACTTCATCGGCTCCGTATTGAGGCTTGGGCCTGTCGGCAAGCTGCAAAACTTCAGGCCCGCCGGGTTGGGTGATCACTATTGCTTTCATAGGTATGACGTTGAAAGCTAAGTTAAGATGAAAATGTCATGTAAGGAAAAGCCTCTGCGTATTGGCTTCAGATTAAAACTAATTGTATAAATTTATATCATCCTAAATATCAATTTAATTATTGTGGAGCCCCGTAAACTTATAACCTCGCTTGGCGTAATACTGACAACTATTACCGGTATAATTTTATTTTTTACGGAGTTTGATAAGATCAAGGCATTCTTTTTTCCTGCCGGGATAGCTATCAGCGTTCCGTTATATGTGTTTTCGTTATTAGGCATTGGTTTATTGGTGTTTTATAGTGTTTATATTTTTTATTTCAAAGAAGTTACCAGTCACAAGAAAACTAAAACAGAACTGGAAAACGTGAAAGCATTATTATTAGATTCTGAAAGGATGCGTTTGATAGACTTTGTGACCGGTATTGCCAATCAGGAGAAATTTAAAATAGATATTCAAAACAGACCTAAAGAGTTATTTCATCTAATACTGATTGATTTAGACGGTTTTGGTGAGATAAATAAAAAACAAGGGTTTCAAAAAGGCGATGAAGTGATCAGGACAATTGCCCAGGAGTTGTTTGGCAGGATGAGAAGGGATGAGGAGATTTACAAGCGGGATTATAAACTTGAAAATAACTTCATGAAACGCATCTACCGAAAATACACAGGTGGAGATGAATTTATTTTTCTGATAAAAGGCCCCCAGTATGAGGCAGTCGGTTTTTTAGCGAGGATCCAAAAGCAGCTGGAAGAACTGAACGCTGAATCTCCTGTTTTTTCAAATTACAAAATTACTTTTCACGGTGCTATCGTACCCTTATATCCATCAGATACCTTTGAACAGGCTTATGATAAGTTGCAAAGAGGATTTGTGCAGGCAGCCGAAGAAAGTAATGGGCTACGGGTTTATTGGGATAAAACAGAAGAAGATACATTTGTGAAATATAAATCCTTATATGATAACGCAAGAAGGATTTTTAAGATCCAATGATCTGAAGATAAAGGCTACTTATACCGTTGCTAAAGGCACAAGTAGCGATTGCCCTCCATTCCCGCCCTTCATACTTGCGCCGGTCGAGGGTTTGTTTTAGAATGCGGACGGTAAGTAATACGCTTTTAAAATCAACAGTAAATACGAGACACCTACGGAGCCTAAAGGTTTTCGTTTTATTTTCTATAAACACGGTACCTCTCTGGGGTATTCGGCGTTAAATTAAAACTCCGTTAGGAGTACCGTGTTTATAGCAACTTATAAAGTGACTTTTTGGCTCCGTAGGTACCTCGTGTTTAAAAGTGCTATATGTTAACAGAAATTACAAGGCAATCACCGGCATAGTAGCTCCCAACCTCTAATCGCTAACCCGCAAACTCTCAACCGGATTAGCCGCTGCAGCCCTGAAAGATTGTAGACTGATAGTAACAAACGCGATAACCACAGCCCCCGCGCCTGCTAATATCACCACCCACCATTGTATATCTTGCCGGTAAGCAAAACCCTGCAGCCATTTGTTCATAGTTAACCAGGCCAATGGCGCTGCAATTAAAAATGACATAGCCACTAACCTCACAAAATCTTTCGATAACATGGTTACAATAGCCGCTATGCTTGCACCCAATACCTTGCGGATGCCTATCTCCCGGTTACGTTGCTCGGCAGCATAAGCGGCAAGGCCAAATAAACCAAGGCAGGCAATAGCTATAGCTAAGCCCGTAAAAATGATAAATAGTTGCCCCATGCGTTGCTCGGTGCGGTACAGGGCATCAAAATCGGCGTCCATGAACGAATATTCAAAATGCTCATTTGGGGCGATGGTTTTCCAGGTTTTCTCTATTCCGGTCATCAGGATGGGCAGGTTATGGGTATTTATGCGGATGCTTAAACGCGCCAGCCAATCGTTGTCGAGCACCATTACCAGCGGGGTGACATTATCGTGCAACGAACTAAAGTTGAAATCCTTTACTACGCCTATCACATGATATTTTTTTAGGTCCTTAGCAGTGCCCGTGTTGATGGTTTTGCCAATGGCATCATTGCCATAGCCAAATACTTTTGCCGCTGTTTCATTGATAACCATCGCTGTTGAATCGGTCCTGAACTCCCCGGAAAAACCGCGGCCATTCTTTATTTGCATACCCATGGTACTGATGTAATCTTCATCAATTTTCCAGAATTGGGTAGACTGGCCTTCTTTTCCACCCGGCGACACATAGTTTAACACTTTGTTATTGGCTGTTGGTAAAAAGCTGGTAAGCGTAGCGTTAATAACACCGGGTAGCTTTTTAATCTCCTGTTTCAACAGTTCGGGGTGTTCAAGCGTATTAACGTTGTTGAGGATAAGTACCTGGTTTCGGTTAAAGCCGAGGTTCTTATTTTGAATATAGTTGAGTTGGTTATAGATCACCAAAGTGCCTATCACCAAAAAAATAGAAATGGAAAACTGGAAAACCACCAGCGTGCTCCGGAATGTACCACCTTTAAAGCCTGTTGAGATCTTCCCTTTTAAAACATTAATGGGTTGAAATGCCGAAAGGAAAAATGCGGGATAGGAGCCTGCCAAAACACCCACTATAACAACAATGCTTAATAATGCAGGCAATAGCCAGGTTGCAGTTTGCGCATTTATGACTAATTGTTTGTTTGAAAGATGATTGAATAAAGGTAGCAAGGCCCACGCGGCAAACACCGCAATAACGGCAGCTACGAAAGTTATGATCAATGACTCGGCAAGGAACTGGAAAATAAGATGCTTGCGCGATGAGCCTAATACCTTGCGTACCCCAACTTCGCGTGCCCGACTGGCCGAGCGGGCTGTGGACAAGTTCATGAAATTAATACAGGCCAGTAATAAAATAAATATAGCCACCGCCGAAAAAATATAAACATACTGGCTGTTGCCATTAGCACCCAACTCCATTATCCGGTTTGATTTAAGGTGTATATCTGTTACCGGCATCAGGCTAAGTTTGAAGTAGTTGCCGCCGGACCTGAACTTGCTGTAATTCATAGTGCTTGAACCTTTAAGTCCCTCTTGCATTTCTGCATTGAGTTTTGATTCAAGGCGGTTGATATTTGCGTTAGGTTTGAGCAGTACGTAAGTGGCAAAGGCGGTTAACCTGTTCCATGGAGCATCATTATTGATTGGGTGGTCTGTTGCCAGTAAAAAGTTGGCCCTGAAATGCGATTGTACCGGCATATCTTTCATGACGCCGGTTATTTTGAGTGATGTACCGCTTGTTACTAAAAACAAAGTTTGCCCAATCACATTGCTGCGATTAAAATATTTTTTTGCCATCGACTCAGCAATCACTACCGTGTTAGGTTCTTTTAAAGCCGTTTTGGCATCGCCGGAGAGTAGGGGGAGGGTAAATACATCAAAGATATTTGGTTCGCTGTAAAAGGTTGTGCCATCTTCCCGCACAATTTCATCGCCTTTTTTAAAGCGGATGTTTAATGCCGGTGTTACACGTACAGCTGTTTCAACTTCGGGGCATTCTGTTTTTAAAACATTGGCAACCGGAATAGCTGTTATGGCATATTCAGTAAGCGTTCCGCTAAATTTTAGGTCGGTATTAACCCGGTAGATCCTTTCGTGTTTGACATTATATTGATCGTAACTCAATTCATCTGTCACATAAAATGTAATGAGCAGGCAAATGGCCAACCCTAATGCTAAACCTATAATATTAATAAAAGTAAAGCCTTTGTTTTTTAATAAGCTTCGCAGCGCGGTTTTAAAGTAGTTCCTGAGCATAGCATAAAAGGTTTATGTTATAAAGATATAACTAAGTTTTTAGTTAATTGATAATAATAACTAATTTTTTAGTTTTTGTGTTATTTGATCGGCCTTTTATATAAAGCAGGCATTCATTTAAACATCTTAATGTTAAAAAAGGAGGTGTGCTTATTTAACTCATTTTATTTTCATTCATTTGCTTAAAACAAACAACACCATATGTCATTACAGATCGGCCAGCCGGCTCCTCAGTTTATTTTGATTTCATCGGCCTTAAAAAGCGTTTCATTGGCCGATTTTAAGGGCCGTAAAGTAGTTATCCATTTTTTTCCTTTGGCCTTTACAGGCGTTTGTACTACGCAGCTATGTACCATGCGCGACAGCTTTGGTTATTATGATGGCCTAAATGCTACTATATTGGGTATCTCTGTCGATTCGCCTTTTACCCTGGCTAAGTTTAAAGAAGAGAACAATTATCAGTTTGATCTGCTGTCTGATTTTAATAAGGAAGTATCTACTGCTTATGGCGCTATTTATGACCAATTTGTTATGGGACTTAAAGGCGTAGCCAAGCGCGCTGCCTTTGTAATTGACGAAGAGCAGAATGTCATTTACGCCGAGGTTTTGGAGGATGCAGGACAGCTGCCTAATTTTGAGGCTATTGCGGAAATTGTAAAATAATTTTGAATAAAAATTTGCAACGGGTTATTTAAATCCTATCTTTGCATTCCATTTCGGAACAGGCACTCGTAGCTCAATTGGATAGAGCATCTGACTACGGATCAGAAGGTTAGGGGTTCGACTCCCTTCGAGTGCACAAACGCACTGCAATTACAGGGTTTTCTACCCAAGGTGCACAAAACTAACTGATAAGCCTTTCTGTTGTATTACCGAAAGGCTTTTAATTTATCAAGAGCATGCTAAATCTGGTTTTGTTTGGCCCTCCCGGTGCCGGGAAAGGTACTCAGTCGAAAAAACTTATTGACAAATACGATTTGATCCATCTTTCAACTGGGGATTTATTGCGCGGCGAAATTGCACAAGGTACAGAATTGGGTTTGGAAGCCAAAAAACTAATGGACGACGGAAAACTTGTTCCGGATGCCGTAGTTATTGGAATGATAAGCAATAAGCTTGATGCTAATAAGGATGCCAAAGGTTTTATTTTTGATGGCTTTCCGCGTACTGTTGCGCAGGCAGAAGCTTTGGATCAATTATTAGAATCAAAGCAATCGGCAATTTCAGGCATGACAGCGCTTGAGGTTAACGATGACGAGCTTGAGCGCCGTTTGTTGGATAGAGGTAAAGAATCTGGCAGGGCAGATGATGCTAATCCCGAGGTTATCCGCAAACGCATTAAAGAATACAATGATAAAACTGCTCCTGTAGCCGGTTTCTATCAAAATCAAAATAAATTTAAAAACATTAACGGCGTAGGTTCGGTAGATGATATCTTCGGTGCTTTAGTTGATGTTATAGAAGAGTATAATAAATAGTCGTTCGGAAGTCTTTAGTCCGAAAGTCGGTAAAGTCCGCAGGTTGGGAACATTAATATTCTTAACTTTCGGACTTTACTAACTTTCGGACTTTCCGTCTAAATAAAAAAATTATGTCGCAGGGTTCCAATTTTGTTGATTATGTAAAAATCTGTTGCCGTTCGGGCCACGGAGGTGCCGGTTCTGCCCATTTGCACCGTGATATATTAACTTCAAAAGGTGGTCCTGATGGTGGCGATGGCGGCAGGGGAGGCCATGTTATTGTAAAAGGTAACGCCCAACTGTGGACCATGCTGCACCTAAAATACCGCAAACATGTTATTGCCGGCGATGGCGATTCGGGCGGTAGCTCATTACGTACAGGCAAAACCGGTCGCGATGAAATATTAGAAGTACCCCTTGGTACAACCGTAAAAAATGCCGAAACCGGCGAAGTACTTTTTGAGATAACTCAAGACGGCGAAACCAAGATCCTTAC
The DNA here is from genome assembly GCF_900110105.1 of Mucilaginibacter gossypiicola. GTDB lineage: Bacteria > Bacteroidota > Bacteroidia > Sphingobacteriales > Sphingobacteriaceae > Mucilaginibacter > Mucilaginibacter gossypiicola. The sequence goes on from NZ_FOCL01000006.1 coordinate 203,058, forward strand.
TCCAGGTGGCCGTGGCGGCCTGGGTAACTGGCATTTTAAAACATCAATCCAACAAACCCCACGTTTTGCCCAACCTGGCGAAGACGGTCGGGAGGATTGGAATATCCTCGAACTTAAAGTATTGGCCGATGTTGGCCTTGTTGGTTTCCCTAATGCAGGTAAATCAACCCTGCTTTCGGTAGTATCAGCTGCCAAGCCGGAAATTGCCGACTACGCATTTACCACACTTGTGCCTAATTTAGGTATCGTATCGTACCGTGGTGGGCGCTCATTTGTAATGGCCGATATTCCGGGTATTATTGAAGGTGCATCGCAGGGAAAAGGATTAGGGCTTCGGTTTTTGAGGCATATCGAGCGTAACTCGGTATTGTTGTTTATGGTACCTGCTGATACATCGCGCAGCATAAAAGAAGAATACGAAATATTATTGCGTGAGCTGGAAGAATACAATCCCGAACTGATGCACAAGCCCCGTGTGCTGGCAGTTACTAAAACTGATATGCTTGACGACGAACTGCAGGCCGAAATGAAAAAGGAGATCCCGGATGGCATCCCCTCTATATTTATATCGTCTGTGGCTCAGAAAAATATCGATCAGCTAAAGGACCTGCTCTGGAAAGAGATCAATGCGAGTGTGATTTAAATAAGCTAAAGAATAGTATAAAAGAGGCGTCATTGCGAGGTACGAAGCCAATCTCCGATTAGCAGGTTCTCCCTGTAATTTTTGGGATTGCTTCGTACCTCGCAATGACGTTTTTATTATAGATTTGTTTCTCTGCCCCCTTGTTGGTGTTGTCACCATAAGCGTTTGGAAGAAAATAAAAAGTTCGGGATTGTGCGATTCCCTCCCCTGGGAGGGTGTAGGGAGGGGTTTATTCGCTTAAAATAGCGCATAAACTCTGCCCCTTGTTGGTGTTGTCACAATAGGTGTTCGGAAGATGAAATTATCTCTACTTTTTAAATAAAAAAATATGTCATTGCGAGCGTAGCGCGGCAATCTCGTAGCCAATGCATATCCGCCCTGTATAGTTACGGGATTGCCACGTCGCCCCAAGTGCTCTTGCCCTCGCCGCTCCTCGCAATGACATGGCTTTTTTAACCAGCATTCCCAACCGATCTGAATCTTCCGAACACCTGTGGTGTTGTCACCGACAACTCTATACGCCCTGCTTTCGAGTAATGCTTTCCGTGTATTGCAAGAGCCTTAGAGTGCGAAAATATTTTGGTGAGAACACCAACAATGACGAGGGAATTAAAAAATCTTCCGAACACCAACAATGGCGCGGAATGTGCTCTTTGCCTACTTCGCCTCCCACAAAATATATGAGTTACTAAGCATCGTCATCTTAAAGCCCTTATAACCCGGAAAACATTTGCGCATGATAGTTGATTTTGGGCCGATATAATCGGAAGGCAAAACTATGTACAGCGGACCGGCGTGACCTTTATATACGTAATCTTCATAATCAATAGCTACATCGGGGCCAATTTCATCAACCGTTATGGTACGGTTATGTTCAATCTCCAGGCTCAGATCGGGACTTGTAACTACAAAAATGGCGTTGGTATTTTGCCTGTCCAGGTTGCGGATATAGTTTAACGACGGCTGATCAATAAATAACTGTGCTATCCCCGAATAGCCGTGTGCACTTGTGTTTTTATTTTGAAAATAGCTTGGTACAAAATATTTATAGCTTGAATAGGCGATAACGAAGCACACAAAATAAAACAGGTATTTGTAACCGGTTTGCAGTCCGCTTATCAAATAAATGATGCCCGGGGCAACGATAAGCCCAATGAGCCTTAAATGCCTTGCCTCGTACGAGATATTAGCCTGCCTCAAAAACGATTGCCCGAAAAACAATACCATCACCACATAAAAAACGAGCAGTAGCAGTACGTAATTTTTGTAGGGAACTTTTTTTACGATAAACCAGATGAGTAAAATACTTAATATGGCACAAACAAGCACAATTACCACGCCCCAAAAATAGGTAAACATAGGAGGGTCGTCATGAAATAACAGGCCGTTGGTTAAATCATCTATCGAAAAAGCTGTCAATATTGGTGATGCCAGCGGAAAACCGAAAGTTTCCCAGGCCAGCTTTATACTGCCATGCACGGTTGATGGATTACCTCCTTTAGAAAGATAAAAGTGACTGATGGTAAGTAGTGAAAGTATTGCCGGAATACCTATCCACAAGCCATTTTTTATCCAGCCGGAGATAGCCTTTGTACCTAATGAAAGCCTGAACCATAAAAAACAGCAGCCGGCGGCAAGCATCCACAAAAAGGATGATTTACAGATAAAACCAATGATACCGGCAACAAAAATGAATACAGCCAGTTTCCAACTAACTTTTTCGAACGCTATACAGCCGTATAAAAACCAGCCGGTATAGCCAAAAAGCAATACTTCGCCGCCATTGTAAAATACGTACGGCGTAGAAAATGATAGTTGAATTATGATGAACAGCACGCTTAAAGCCGAGATCATTGGCGTAAATCCAGCCTTTTTAAAGAAATAGTAAAAGCCGAAAATGCCAGATAACGAAAATAGCAGGGTTACTATGGAAGAGGCCTGACCGGTATTAACGCCAAAAATCAGTTTGAAAAAGTAAGGCACCAGGTATTGCCCCGGCGACCACCAAGCAAGAAATTCTGATGTGTTTTTGCTGATATCATTCTGGTCGGGTTTTACGACGATGTTGAACGCCGAGCCCAACTCCATAGAGCGCATTACCTGGAACCCTTTACTCGGGTCGGGATAAATGGCTGCCGGGGCTATGATCAGCATAATACCCATAATGAAAACAATCCCGCTCATAACCAATAAAATGATTTGATGGGTTTGTAGTTTTTGTTTTAGCATAGTGTTACTTTAAGCAGATGATGTAAATTTTTAACTGATCTCCCGTTCCCGGATCTTTACTGCAGGGTTACCCTGGTAAACGCCATAGGCCTCCATATTTTTCGTGGCAATAGAACCGCTGGTTAATACCGCATGTGAAGCCGCGGTTACGCCTGGGGTAACCATTGCCCCTGCACAAATCCATACCCCATCCTCCAAAATTATACCTTTGGTGATCAAATCAAACGATGTTTTTTTGTAATTGTGACTGCCCGTTAACAACACCGCCCCCTGCGACAGGCACACATGTGCGCCTATTTGGATCAGCACCAGGCTATCTATCCATACGTTTTCGCCTATCCAGCTTTCGTTGCCTATATGCAGGTTCCATGGATATTTGATGTTTACACAAGGCTTGATAGTTACGTTTTTACCAATTTTTGCGCCAAACAGCCTCAAAAAAAATACTTTAAATGCGCTTGATGGTATAAAGCTTGTTTTAAAAAACAAGGCATTAAAGTAATACCAAAAAATACGCTTCAATGCGTTGCCGCCCGGATTATAAGGATGATTGTTGTAAGTGGAAAGATCAGTTCTTGACATCGGTACCGGCAAGCTTATCGTTACGTTTAACCCAAATATAAAGGCTAAACGCAATAATGATGTAAAGTATAATATTGAAAATGGTGTGATGGTCAATTATCCGGTTGGCCTTTTTTGACCAAAAAATAGCCAGTAAAACAAAACGCAATACGTTTAAAAGCTGGATAACTAAAATCCCCGAAATGAGGAATACCAATTTTGATCGGAGCGGAGATGGATAGGCCAGCACAAAGGCCGAAAAAAAGCTAATCAATCCTAATCCCAGGCAGCTGTAAACCACGGCCAACGTACCTTTACCTGCAACCAATAATTCAGAGTTGTTATCAATTGCGGCATAGCCAAGCCACTTCAGGACCGTTACGCTGCAATCTAATAAGAGTTGTCTTAAGGCTGCGATGTAGTTTAGATGCTCGGCTAAAAATGGACTGTAATTTCCGCCGGGACTGGTAATGCCGAAAAAGAAAATGTTTAAATTGTAAAAAATAGCAAACAGCAATATGAACAACAGCATAAACCGTGTTGCCGGATTATTTAAAAAAGCGGGGCGCTTCATTATTTTTTGTTCTCCTTTCGTAACTCATAAATTTTAGCATCGATCAAAAACCTAAACCAAAAACCCTGTAAAAAATGGAATACCAGCCCGGTTTTTCCATCTAAAAAACCAAGCTTTATAAAATATCTTATCGTGAAATAAATTACAGGCCTTACAAATAAAGGGAACGCTTCGTACCTTTTTTTCATGTACCGGCGGCGTTCCATCGGGTTACCAAATAAGCGTGGATGTACCAACTTGCCGTTATCGTCAACTAAAGGAGCGTTTTGCTGCTCAACAAGATACTGTGCTTCCAGTGTTGCCCAATGGTTATGACGTGCAATGAAACTGGTAAGGGAATCGGTTATGACATCAATAATATCTGTTTTTAGTACCTGTGTGTTGCCGGTAACCTTAAAATGCTGGTCGTACAGTTTTTCCTCACAGTGTCCGAAACCCTGCCTGAACAGATTGGCGTGATAAGTAGGGTAGTGGCCACCATGTTTTATCCATTTACCCATAAACATGGTACGCCTGCTGATGAGGAAACCATTGATTTCCGGATCTACAGACTTACTGAAAATATCATTCAATTGTGCCGCAAGTTCTGGTGTAACCCGATGGTCGGCATCAAGATTAAGGATCCATGTACCTGTTAAAGGCAGGTTATCCAACGCCCAGTTACGCTGGGCTGCATAATTTTCAAATGGGTGATTGAAAATGTTTTGAGTATACAGCCTGCAAATATCCAAAGTGTTATCGGTTGAGCCGGAATCAACAATGTAAATATTGGCTTTAAGTAGCGCTGCACTTTGCAGGCAGTCGCCGATGTTTTTTGCTTCGTTAAAAGTTAAAATAATAATGTCCAGGCTTTCGCTCACTTGAATTTGGCTTTTATGATCATCGTCATCCAAAAATAAGAGAACCTGCCGCAACCCCTGAATGCGGTTACTTCAAACCCATGCTCGTTGAGAATTTGTGTAAGCGTTTTAACCGACCAGAATTTAATATGTCCGCCTTGCCACAAAGGGCTTATATGGTTATCCCATTTATTGAAGATACTTAAAAATAAGTTTTTTAAATAGCCATGATAGGGCGTGGATATGATAAGCTCTCCTTTTGATTCGCTTAAAACATCCCGACAGAGGCGTATAAAGGCATAAGGGTCATACAGATGCTCAATAACCTCGGTTGATATTATGGTATTAAATTGGACACCTTTCAATGGTGCCGGTAAACCTTCAACAGAAAGGTCATGGACAAAAAACCTGCCGGGGTTTATTTTTTCGGCAATGGCAATGCCGGGTTTAGATGCATCAATACCGTAGGCGTTAAATCCCTTTGCCAGCAAATAATTTACCAGGTGACCGTTACCGCAGCCAAGATCAAGGATACTGCTGTTAGCATCTTTATTTAATAAGGACATCAGTGGCTTCTCCAGCTCCTTAAATACATGGCAGGGACTTGCGTCGGGATAATCGTAATCTTTATAAGCGCTCATGCATTTGTTATTTGCAGATACATACTTTTATATTTTTATTCCGCAGCTGTTTTATGATGATTGGTGACCGGCTGTGGATATTTAAACCTCTTTTAAAATGTTGGAATTTACCAGTATTTTATGGATGAGCAACATGCTGATATAGCTCCAGAAAACGGTGTTGAACAAAAACTCAAAGCTAATGCCCCGCCACATGATCTGAAACAGCCCCGAAAATATAAGCGCTGTTCCTAATATATATCCTCCAAATAGTTTTTCGGCTTTAACGGCTATGAGTTGCGCAATAGCGCCGTAGCCAAAAAGGAAGATGAAGATCCCGAAATCCCCTCCCGAAAGGTAGGCATCAACAATATAGGCTGGTTTGGCCGATACGGAAGAATTACGGTTAACTACCCCGGCATCGTAAACGCGCTGCATAATCAGGTCTTCGGTAATAGGTTTGGACGGCCATAGTATTCGCGGTACTAATGCAATGGCCGATTGTTTAACGAGATCCAGCCCATAAAAATCAACATTTTTGGGTGTAGACTGTACAAAGCGGGTAAACATATCGATTTCGCTTAAGCGATAAACTAAAAAATCCCAGTTAGTTTCTTTAACATCTTCATCATCTACATTTAATGCAGCATCAAGCGCAAGTTGTGAGGCCTGGTCGCTATTGGTATCGCCATTCCAGGCATTGGCCCGGTAAATATGGTTATAGGTTGGCAATACAGTAAATAATAAAATAATAATAGGAACAAAGGTGATGGTTACCAGTTTTTTATAGGTAGGGTACAAAAAGATACCTAAAACAAGTACGCTGATGATGATTGGCTCTTTAAATCCGGAAGTGAGGGCCTGGTAAAAGTTAAAACCGTACAGTAAAAAACAGATGAGCGTATTGCCGGCTTTTTTTAATGGTATGGCGAAGGCTAATGCCAGTGTGCCGGCGATAAAACTTAATGAACTAAACTGGAAATAAAATTGCGAAAGCCCCGGAACCTTAAGAAACAGCAATGAAACCGGAAAGCTGATAATAGCCGACATCATAAGCAAATTGGCCAGTTTTTCTGTTTCGATGTGGTATTTTTTAACTACCGGATAGTTCATGAAAATAAGTACGCCCATTATAAAGGAAGCGTGCCCAAGGCAGTAATAGCGCTGACATTGGGCAATTAGCCCCAGGGTATCTTTATCATTTAAAGTATGAATAAATACATGCCTGAAATTTTCATAGCCGAGGGTATTCATAAAATAAAAGATGGACGTACTGCACATGTACCCGGCAAAAATTATCTGGATGATAAATAAGGGCCTCATCAATTGTTCGGCCATGGGGCGATCATTGGGAATAGGGCGCACCCAACCTGTAAGTGTTATCAGGAATATAAAAAATGAGCCGCCCCACGCAATAAAGTATGAAAGCACGCTATCACTTTTACATGCCAGTGCCAGCAGCCACGGTATAAACAATACAATATACCGCTCTATCGATTTGCTTTGCTGCATTTATTAATTAATTGTTCTATCGCTTCCACTTGTTTGTCAAAGCTCCAACCTTCAATAATTTTTCCGGATTGATGCCCCATTGTAAATAAAGCGGTTTTATTATACAGAAGCAATGTTTTTAGTGTGCTTTTTAAATCGGTAAGGTCGCCGGCATTAAAGATCATGCCATTTTCATGATCCTTTACCAAATCGGAGCCTGCGCCAACCTTGTTTGATATAAGTATGGCTTTGCTGCACGCCATAGCTTCGTTTACGGCCAGACCCCAGGTTTCACCGGGGCCTTTTGATGGCAGGCAAAAAATATCACATGCCTGGTAAACTACAGGCATATAAAGCTGGTTTTGGAAATCAATAAAGTGTACATTTTTATGCAGGCTGGCCTTATTTTTCAGTTCTATTTCTAAAATGCCGTTCCCGGCAAACAGTAAGTGGGTATCCGGTAAGTTTACATCAGTAAAAGCTTCAAGCAGCAATAATGGGTCTTTTTTATTTTCAAACTTACCCGCAAAAAGCAGGAGCTTTTCATCGTTAGCTATTCCCAACTGATTGCGCAAGACGGAGGCTTCGTCTGCTCTGTCGACTGCGAAACGGGCATTATCTACTGCGTGCGGCGCAAAAAATAGCTGCGTTTCTTTTAATCCGAATTTTTTAAAATAGGCCTTATTGTTTGAACCAGTGTACAGTGCGTAATCAATATTTCGGTAAACCCGTTTTAAAAACAAGCTTCGTAATAATGATTTAATCCCACCGGTATCGTCAAGTAAAGTTGAATCGCCCCGGAAAATGACAGGGACTTTACCTTTAAAATATTTAAGGGTTTTGAGGTGGCTTTTATAAAACCAGCCATAAACCAATACTGCATCAGGCTGCCACGTGTTTATCTGACTGATAAGATCAGGATTGTCGATCCCTTTTGAGTGATGTGAACCCGGATTTGCCGAGATATTTTTCATCCATTGGTAAGGATAGCCCTCAAGCAGCGGAAGGTCCCAGCTGATATTTTTGCCGAATCCCGGATCAAATTTTTGCATGGCACCCTCGCCCCAGGTATAGAATACCATGATACCTATTTTTTGCCGTTGATGCAGCAGCTTAAATACCGGAGCATAGTACTGTATAGGATGGGTGATAACAATGGCTAATTTCTTCATTTAAATAGTTTCGCCCCGTATTTTGCCAAGATTGCTTTCGGCATAAAACTCCAATTTATTTAACGGCCCGTACAAATGATTTTATCAAATAAGCGGCACTGTGCCAGTGTCATTTCCTGCGCAGAGTATTTTTTTACTACATCAGCGTTATATTCAACCGGTTTTAAACTGTGCTGAATTAGCTGACCGAAAAATGTGAATACATTTTCATTGGTAATATTATCGTAGTTGTAAACATGTTCTACACCATATTGCTGCATGATAGGTATAGCAGAACTTGCAGCATTAAATATGGCTAATACCGGATTTTTTGTAAGCAGGTACGGGAATATTTTTGATGCCGTATATTTTGGATCGTCAGATCCCGGGATAAACAGTGCATCGGCTTGTTGAAGTGTGAGCAGTGTTTGATAGTAGCTGATCCTGTCGGTAATTTCAACAACGTGGTCCTCAATGCCATATTGCTTCGCCAGAGGTTGTATAGTTGCTGTTCCCTGCCCGGCAGGGGCATAGCTGGTACCGATGAAGTAGAGTTTTATTTTAATGTATTGCTCCCTGTCTTCCTTTAACCCGGTTTGCAATGCTTCAAACACAGGGCTTATAGCCCTGTGCATATCCTTACCCCCGCGACCGATGTACACTACATTGATTAAGTTCTCATTAAGCAAACCAGTAAAAAGCTTTTGATTATCTGTCGCTATTTGCAAATCCGGTTCAAAAGCGCCGAAGGTTATGGTTGCCGCCGGGATATTCTGAATTACAGGATAGCGCGATTTAAGCTCGTCGATATAGGCGGATGATACGCTGATCAGTCCAGCTACGTTTTTTATGGCGATGGGCTCCAGGTATTTGTTTAAGCGATAGGAAAACCAATATTTAGGTGGCTGTTCGTTTTTGGGTTTATTGATATAATAATCGGAATGCCAGGGGTCCTGCATGTCAATAACATAGGGAACCTCGAAACGTTTTTTCCAATATGCCCCCAAAATACAAACCGGGAACTGTGTTGTCGAAAAATAAATGAGGTCAAACTTGTTATTCTTCAGTAAGCGGTTAACCGTTTTACGGTAATACCATAATGAGCGGATAGCAATACTACCCAGCCCTACTTTTGAAGTCAATTTCTTGCTTAAAGCTTTTACTTTGTGAATTTTAATGCCCGAAGGCAGGCTTTGCAGCAATAGCTCATCTTTGGCCAGGTCGGCATATTGCTCATCAATAGTAACTACTTCTGCATCCCAGCCACAGGCCGCAAAATAAGGCAGGCTCATCCTTACGCGCTGCATATCGGCCGCATTTACAGGCGGGAAGTATGGCGAAATAATGAGGAGCTTTTTATTCAAGGGTTATAGGTTTTGAACGAGATTTAAAAACACCCGGCTTTCAGTTTCCCAGTTCAATGATGTTTGCCCTAATTGGTAGTTTTGAAGGCGTGTTTGATATAAAACATCCGGGTTCTCAATATAAAAACAGATAGAATCCGTTAGCGATTGCAAATTGTCTTTTTGATATAATTTTCCGGTAGCCGGATGTTGTTCCATAAACAGTTTTTGTGCCTGTGTATTGCTTGCTATCATGGCAAGGCCGCATTGTATATAAGTAAAGATCTTATTGGTGAGGCAGATATCCCTGTTTAAAGGTACACCGGTTTCGGTGGCCATGCCGATATCAAAGCGGCTCGCAAAACTGAAGATCTCATCAGCAGCAATAGGCTCATGGAACTGAAGTTGATCCGCGTTTAATTGAAGTGCATGGCCGAGGTTTAACAATGCGAATCTGTGGTTTTTACTGCAATTGCCCAGCAGATGTAATTGTACATTACCTTTAGTAGCTGCCATTGCTTTGATAACATCTTCCAATCCTCTTTCGGGGCCTATCGTTTGCGAAAACCAAAATAGTTTTAGCGGCTCATCGGCTTTATAATTTGGCCTGATGTTGAGCGCTGTTTTAGGGAACACGTTGTTTATTACAACAGGGTTTAGATAACTGTGTTCGCGTTTATAATATTGAGCTATGAGCGGGCTTGCTGCTGTAAAATAACCAACCTGGCTAAAATATCTTTCTTCAATGTATTTATTGAGGCGATAGTTTTCGTCATGGGTTGAAGTGAACTGTCCCGAATGCATGTCCTCTGCATCGTAACCAACTTTGGCACCATTGCGTTTTGCCGCTAATACTGCAGCCGGCAGCGCACCAAGGTTATGGGCTATGTAAAGGTCTGTTTTTATTTTTTTTGCGATAGCCAAGGCCTCAGTATGGCTGCGGCTGATGGCGTTTTCCGGGATGCCGAAATTTCGGGTATATTTAAATAGCAGCGTACTTAGCTTTTGGCGGATACGGGTTTTAAAATAAGTAACCTTTTTCGCAACAGGATCTCCGCCACAATAAATATACATGTTAGGATACTTGTCAGTTAAAGCTTTATCGGCTTTTTGTGCCCATTGCTGGTAAAAGCAACAAATAACTTTAACGCTATAGCCAAGCTTATGCAATGTTTCGGCCTCTTTAACCAGGCGCGGATTGGTAGTAGGCTGACCGGTAGTTATGAAAGTAACGTTCTTCAATTCTTACGTGTTGCCAGTTGGTATAATTCCTCGTACTGTTTGGCCAGTACACCGGCGCTGAATTTTTGTTCGGCAATCTGTCGGCAGGTTATTCTGTTAATACTGTCAATGTTGCTGATTGCCTTGGTTAGGTCTGCCTTGGTATCGCAAACAAAGCCATTTATGCCATGACTTACAACCTCTGGTACTGCCCCCCGCCTAAGACCTATAACCGGCGTGCCGCAGGCCAGCGCCTCGGCCATAACGATACCAAAGGGTTCGTCCCAGGTTACAGGCATCAGGAAGGCTTTTGAGTTACGCAGCAATTGGTTTTTCTGCCTGTTGTTAACAGGGCCTATGTATTTAATCTGTTCACCATCAATATAGGGTTTTACCTGTTCTTCAAAATATTGCTGGTGTTTTGGCTCATTGGGTACATTGCCAGCTATTACCAATTTTTGATTAGTTTTTTTTGCTGCATGTATGGCAATAGCTGTTCCTTTTTCGTGCTGGATCCTGCCTAAAAAGGTAAGAGGCGCATCAGGGGCAACATCGGCATTGAAATCGTAATCGTTGATGTCAACCCCGTTATAAATAGTGGTTACATCAGCAAAAGTATTGATCTGGTTAGCTATGTAATTACTGCATGCTATAAATCTCAATGAGTTTTTATGAGCGATGCTTACTGCCTTTTTTACCTGCGATATAGTGGGTGGTAATTGATAGGATACAATTTTGGGAATCCGGCTTAACATGAGTAAAGCTATATTGCTCATACGGCCGAAGGTATGTACAATATCAAAATGCTGAAAAGCAATTTTTGAAGTAAGCCGGTTGATCTTCACCAAATCTTTTATCCCATAATGCGCTGATTCGCGGTAACCAACCAGTTTGCAGCCCGGCTGCGAATGTTCGTTGGCATACAGGGTAACATCGTGCCCGTTTTTTTTAAGCTCCTGGATCAGCATAAAAACAATGCGTTCAATACCACCGTATTGCTCAGGAGGTACAGGGATCAGCGGATTTACTATAATGGCTATTTTCAATTTAAATACTGTTTGATGAGTGCGCTGGCATAATGTATGCTTAGCGCCCAAAAATGACCCTCTTTATTTTTTTTAACGATGATGGGATAGCGTGGTCGTGCAAGGCTCTTTGTTGTCCGTTGATCCTTAGTTTATCCCTCTTTTCTTTGTTGTTGAGCAGTTCCGTTGCTTTTTGTACCAGTTCATCAACCGTGCGGTAAACGTTAATTTCATTATCGGTATCGTAAAGCTGCCCGATGCCTTCACAGTATTCGGTAAGGTAGCACGCGGCAAGCATCGGCGCTTCTATATCACGTAACCGGGAATAGGTTAGCGGCTTGTTGTGGGTACGTTTAAATGTTGGTACCCGGTTAATTCCCAAAGTAACCATGCTCCTTTGAGTGATGTTGATATACTCATCAAAATCCGGGCTCGGGAATATATGGTTGTCGGCGACGGGGATTATAGGAAGCTTGTTTAATTGCTGAAGCCCTTTAATTGCCAGGCCGGAAAAACCCTGCTGTTTTACAAAGGTAACCTGGTTGATAAGTTTTTGATAAACAGAACCAGGAACAAATGCCGGGGCTGTGCTCTGTCCTAACCAGCCAGCCCCGCGAATGCTTAGGGGCAGGCCTTTTTGAATAGCCTGGCCTAACAGATTTTCCCGCAGCATATCTTTTGATCCGATAAATGATACACCCGGTTGCTCATGAAGTGAGGTATACTGCCTTAGTTCGGGCTCAACCCACATAGGCATTGGCAGATTGATATACTTTACGCCCGCTTTGTTATACATTGCTAATGCCTCGTATTCAGGCACCCAAATCAAATCAAAGATCCTGAACGTTGCCGGTACAGTTTTAAATTCCCTGATGTTATCGCAATAAAAGTTAACACAGGGGATTCCCATTTTCCTGATCTGCGCTATCGCATCAGTATTTATTTGCTTTGGATACAGATATGTTAAAAAAATATCGATGTTTTGTTGGTTAGCTTTGATATAATTGATAGTGGCCTGCCAGCTCCGTTCCTGCCAGTTTTGTAATGTGGCCGAACCTTCGTCGTATACCAATCCTTCGGCCCAATCAACCTCCGGTACTTCAATGTAGCTCATACCAGCTTCTCCGATACCGTTTTTGATATAATGCTGCCAAAAGCGGTAGGAGGGCACAGGGTGAGGTTTGCTTACCTTATCCTGTAAAAATGAAAGCAGTATGCGCATAGATATATTACCTGCCAAACAAGGCTTTAAATTTTTGTGTTAATTTCCAACCGATGATTTGGTTTAACAGCTTTGTATAACCACCGGCCGGAAACCTGGCTTTTGAACCGCCTAACTCGTTAATACGCTGTTGGGCTTTGTTCATAATATCGGGATAGTGGGGATAATACGCATAAACAAAATTTTGCAGGCAATCGGCAACTGCGGTTCTGACCCTCGGGCTGTTTTCGTACAGCAGCATGTATGCTGTGCCTTCATAGATGGATGTAAAAGCCGACTCAATCCCCCGCCTGGACGTTAATGCAGACAGCGAATTGCCGATACCGCTCCGGTAATATAAAACAGCATTTTGGGCGAAACGAATTTCATTAGCCTGCAACAATACGCGTGTGATAAATTCAAAATCATTCACCAGGCTTAACCGCTCATCCCATAACCCCGATTTTTCAAGCACAGCCCTTGGGATTAGCCATAAGGCGCATTGCATCATGGCTTGTTTGCCATCCATGGATGATACCAGCCAGTCGATAGGTTTGCAATCTTCTTTAATAAACTCTTCGTTCAGTTTAAAGGTGCCGATATCATCGTTATAGAAACGGCCCCAGGCGGCTGAAGCTACTGCATCTTCGCTATTGCCCACCCGTTTAACTTGTTCGGCAATATAACCGGGCGTGATCATATCGTCAGCATCCATAAATTTAATAAGCCTGCCTTTTGAAAGATTGAAGGCTTTATTTGCAGCTGCACACTGGCCGCTGTTTTTTTGCTGATGAATGCTGATGCGCGGGTCGGTAAACCGATTAAGAACAACGGCAGTATCATCCGTAGAACCATCATTAATAATGATGAGCTCCCAGTTGGTATAGGTTTGCTCAAGTATTGAACGAACAGCCTCGCCAATATATTTGCCCGCGTTATAGGCGGGCATGCAAATAGATACTAACGGGTTACTTTTTTCCACTCGGTAGTAAAATAGGGCAGTTTAGCTTTGAAAATATAATGGCGTACGATGCTTTGACTTTTAAAGCCAGGTTTATTATCGTAAAAGATACTATATGATTTTTCGTCAAGCGCTTCGGCATTTTGATGATACAGCAAATAGCTCATCAAGGTTTGTTCAACCTGGGCTGGCCCTGCATGAGGATAGTGTTGTAGCAGTAGCCTGGCTTTTTCTTCAAGGTGGGCATAGTCAATTTTATCATTGTCATAAGCTATGATGCCGCCGTTAACGCTCTTTATACAGTTGATGCCATGTTTATCGCTGAGTATATCCTCGTTATCGACAAAGTAGGAGCTTGCCAGCTGCTCCCTCATATAAACGGCTGTTTTTTGTTGATATGCCTCCAGTATTTGATCGGGTTTGCCAAAAAAGATCATGTCGCTATCCATATGGATTGCCCATGAGGACGAGGTATGAATATCTATCAACCGTCGAAAAAAGGGGTGCCAATTACGCAAATACCTTAATGTTGGGAAATGATGCTGTGGTAAAACAACGTCGAGATGTTGTAACACCTGCTGCTCGGATATGGCTTCAATACCCGGCAATACCTGGTTTACAAAACCGATATGTTCATCGGTAAGTGTTCCGTCCGAATATAGCTTGATCCCTAACCGGCCATCCAGGTGACGAGCCAATGTATAAGCACAAAAAATAGTTTGGTGCCAGTATTTTGCCCCGGTCAGGAAACTTACTTCGAGTATTTTATCTGTTAAAAGCTTAACCGGCGGCAACTTCAGCGCTGCTTTTTTCATTTGCTGTTCGCCTCGCTGCATGTTTAGCCAGCCCCTCAGCCCGAAATGACTGATATGGTATCTTACCGAAAAGGTAGGCTTAAAAAGGTATTTGTATGCTATTTTACCTAAGGTCACGAGCTATAAAAAATGTTTCCAGGCGTGTTTAAAATAACCTTCTTTTGAAAGGTCGACATAATGGTGGAGTCTGCCTGTTTTGTTTTTGATCTGATCCGGGCCTGGGTTAACAATATATTCTTCGGCTTTCAAAACTGTGGCATTGTCATTCCCTATAAGCATGGCCGAAAGTGCCTGCTCTAAATAGTAAGAAGTACCTTCCTGCCCTTCGAGTGTTTTAACCCAGTTTTCAAGTTTGTCCCAATCAATGGCATCGCTTTTTAAACCAATAGCACCCACATTAAGTAGTGGTTTTATGGGTGAACCTGCCAGTTGTGTCATCAGCTGTTGCGAGTAACCATAAGCTTCTGTACAATCAATCATGTGAAGAGGCTGTTGCGGGTTGTTAAGCCAGTTAACCAAATCTGCCGGCTCATCCCAAAAAAGCATGTCCGAATCCAGTACCAGTTTCCAGTCATCGCCGGGAATGGTGTGCACATCGGTTAGTTTTTTGATGTGTGGATAAACCGCCCTTTTTTTATGAAGATAGGGATAGTGGGTTTCTGGCAATGTGTTTTGCAGGTTTTCGCTGATCTTGTTTTGCGTGATAACCTGTGCGCCGGGCAACTGTTTTTCTACTCGCTTAAGCAGCTCGAGATTAAAACTGCCATCGTCGACCAAGATGAATTTAAATTGCACTCCGGATGATTTAACCAATGACTGGATGCAATAAAGCGTTTGGTACAGGTAATTTTTACCGGTTAAAAAGTAAACCGGTAACCCATTTGCATGTGAAATTACCGGGGGCAATTCAACCGAGCGCTGTTCCATCTCCTTACGTCCGTTCATCATACGGAGGTAATTGAAGTAGCCGCCAAAACGCCTGAACTTTTGCAGTTGTGAACGCGGGTTACGATATAAAAAATTAATAAGCGATTGCATTGCTATTTATGGGGTAAGGATGCCAGGCCATCAAACGTGCCGCATGCTCCCTGCCATTTGATATAATCGGGCTTACTTTTCCAGGCCTTGTAGGAAAACCAGGCTTTTGTCTTCCGCAATAAAGCACCTGTTTTTGTTACTTGTTGCCAGGGATTTATATCATGGTTTTGCAGTAACTGTATCCATGATTTATTCGTGCTACTAAGCAGGCGGGCCAGGTAATCTGCCTCCATGCGTTGGGCCGGAATGATATGCTGTAACATCAGCTCCGGGAAATAACCAACCTGCCAGCTGCTTTTGAGGATTTCGAGCACCATATCATTATCTCCGCCCGAACTTAGGGAATTACCTGTGCGGTCGCTGATGCTGTTTTTGCCGAAAGTGATTTTTTTGATATAAGATGTAATAGCTTCCCGCCTTATTGCCATTCCGGCACCGATGGGTGCGGCGTTTGGGTATTCGTTGTTCCACGTTGCAGTAATAGGCTCATCACCCAGATCGCGTAACGCCAGGCTTCCGTAAAACTCACCCAGCCATTTGGGCGGAGTAGTTTCAAACAAGGGAACAGATTTACCGCCGATTGCTCCCATTTTTGGATTTTGGCCAAAAATGTTCGATGCTTTTTCAAAGTAAGCGGAATCAAGGATATTATCATCATCGGCCATTACAATGATATCTCCTGTTGATTCATTAAAACCTTTGAGGCGCGCATAGGTAAGGCCCTGTTTTGTTTCCCTTATAATTTTTGCAGCAGGGTGCCAGCTTAAATTAATTTGCTGCTCAAAATTGTTGGTAGAATTATTGTCGATGATAACCAATTCCCATTCATCAGCAGGCAGCGATTGGTTTTTTAAAGCCAAAAGCGTTTGCTGCAATCTCGCAGCATCAGGATTGTAAGTAGGAATAATTACCGAAAGCTGCATCAGTTAAAATCCTTGATCATCTTGGTGTAATAGGTCAATGAATTAGCGGCTAACCTATCGCCGGTAAATTTATCTTCAATGGTTTTGCGGGCATTCAAACCGAGTCGCTTTCTTAAATCATAATCATCAACTAAACTGATAATTTTATCGGCAAGGCTTTGCGCATTGCCTGCTTCGGCAAATAAACCGTTATAGTTATCAGTGATGATTTCAGGAACACCACCAACGTTACAGCCAATAGCAGGTTTGCCGTAACTCATAGCTTCAATAAATATCAAACCGAATGACTCGTACCGTGATGGGGCGACAAAAATATCACACGACTGATAGGCTTGTGATAATGCATCATGATCAACCTTCCCGCCGAAAGCAACTTTTTGTAAAACAGCATCAGGGTTATCATTCTTAAATCTGTTCTGGTAATCGTTACCGGTATCGCTGCCAATTAGCTGAAATACAACATTTGGAGTTTTCTGTAACACAAGTGGAATTGCCGCAAGCAAAACATCAGTGCCTTTGCGGTACTCAAACCGGCCTGCGTATAATATTTTAATTACTTCACCGGCAGTAGTGTCATCAGCTATAAGGGGTAGATCAATGCCATGCGGAATAATTTCAAATTGCTTAGCATCGATATTATAAAGACGTTCCAATTCCAGTGCATGGCTTTGTGCGTGGGTTAGTATATACCTGCTCCTTTTAATGAAGGTTATCTCCATTTTGGCTATCAGATCCATTCCCCTTGACTTAAAAGGGTAATGCTCGTTCATGATCTGCGAAAAGGTAGTGCTTACCCTTACGGCTACCGGAGCTTTGAGTTTTTTGTATGGCAAAAAATAGCACAGCGAAAAATAGCTGGTGGTTTCAATTACCTCAATGCCATATTGCTGAATAAGCTTCCTTAAAACCTGCGATGTAACACGCATGGATCTGATCTTCAATGCAAAATCAATGATAGCCCATTTATGCTTAAAAAGCTTATTGATAACAACAGGTACTTTACTTTTATAGGTAAGTACAATGATCCCTTCTGCAAGCGTATGTTTACTAAAATTATCCGGCTCATTTTTATGGCGCGGCCTTACGTGTACCACGATAACCTTATTCCCTTTTGCTGCTAAACTTTGTGCCAGCAGCAGGTAATGATTAGCTATGCCGCTATCAATGGTATGCTCATCTGGGAAGTATGGTGTTACCAGCGCTATTGTCATGGTTTGGGTTTCAGGCTCCAGTAAACCATCCTTAAAAAAGTTTTAAGCCTGAATGAGATGCCAAGCCCGTTGGTGCCGGTTATGTAATACAAGATATTTGCCCAGGCAAAAGTCATGCTTTGCTTTTCCTTTACTAACCAAAGGCTGCAGTATATGGATTGCTGCAGGAGGGTTGTTCTGTCCTCAATTTTATTTAATGCTTTATTTATCGACAGGAATTTGTAATGATAACTGTAAAAACGGTAGTCGTAAACTGACGAACTCAAACCTGCTTCCCCAAAGCGTGCAATATCCAGATCGATGTATTTGGTTTTAAATGCCGGGTTACAAAATACCTTCAATGTTAAATGATAGTCGGCAGCCACCCTGAACTTTAGATTGTACTTGCCTGTATCGTTAAACACTTCGCGTTTGTAAAAAATGCCCTGGTGGTGAATGCCGCGCGATAACACTTTGTTAATATTATCGTCAGCGTATTTGGTATTTGATACGGTACCCGTTACATTGCCATATATGAGGTCGACAGGTTCGTTTTGAATAGCGTTATAAATCTGATCTAATATTGCAGGACTATTTAAAATATCATCGCCCCCCATAAAATAAAGGCATTGCCCGGTTGCCATGTCAATGCCTTTGTTCATGGCATCGTAAATCCCCCTATCAGGCTCGGAGATGAACTGGATATGGTGATTTCCTGCTTTTTTGAAATTGCTGATGATAAATTGTGTATTATCATTTGAACCACCATCAACTAAAATCAGCTCGTAGTTTTTAAAACCCTGGCTGGTAATGCTATTTAATGCCTGCTGTAAGGTGCTTTCGCAATTATACAGCGGTATGATGATGGAAAAAAACGGGTTCAATTAACGCTTGATGTTAAAACTTTGTTGGCTTCATTTACCCAAGTGTCTAAACCTTGCGGGTTCCAGTGCGAATCGCTGCGGTAGAATAGATTGCGATTGTCGGCTTTGAAAATATTATATAGTGGAATTACTGTAAGATCGGTTTTTTGCTCCACTCTTTCCAATAGGTGGTTATAAGGCATTCGTTTATCATCATAAACAGAAACCGGGTTGGGGATCACTGAAAGGAAAACTTTTTTGAAGCCGATGCTCAAATAATAATTTTTTGCGATATCCAGGTTGTTAATAATAGAGTCTATTCCATGCTCAGTCTTTGGCCTGAAGGCCGACTGCACGCTGCTGGTATCAATAGTTGTATTAAAAAGCAACCTCTTTTTATCGGTACTTACCACTACCTCATTGGCTACGCGATCAAAAAGTTGATAGTTTAGTGATGCTTTAGCTTCTTTAAAAGGAGTTGCCAGTTTATTATCGAAAAGAATTAATTCGAGGTTACGGCTTAAATCTTTATGAAAGATGATCCTGCCCAATCGTTCAAAAATAGACTCATGTGGAAGCGGCGGGCCCCCTGGTAGCGGTTTATTACTAACGTTTACAGCACTTCTGATGTCGTTGGTTGTCCACCTGATTTCAAAAGTCTTATCAATATCATAGCCATTAAGGTTACGTTCAGAAAACTCCATTATCAGGTAGTTTTGTTTAGTAGTATCCAGTTTAATAGGGCCGAAACCGAAGCGGCGATCAAGAAAGATTACATTATCGAATGCGTCAAAAGCCCCGGAAAGTGTTTTATCGGCCAAATAGCTATCGCCTATTATATATAATACTTTGTTGGTGCTTTTTCTACCGGGTTTGTAAGGGTATTCCTTAAACGGTTCGAGTTTAAATTTGTACTGTGGCAGAAAAGAAACCCCGTAGAGGTCACCGTAATCCCACTTGTCTGAATGAACAAAAGCCGCTTTAAATAAAGCGCTTTCCTGCACCGATTGCGGGTTCAGGTGGTCAAAATACTTTTCAAATTTTATTTTAGTAACGAACGACTGGTTCATGGAACTGCCCAGTAGCACAATACTAACGATCAAAATAAGCAGAGCGGTAATTTTACGCATCAAAACTGGAAATAAATAAACTGTGCTTCATTAAAGATTCCCAAAAAATAACAGGCAAGCACTAAGCCGCCTATAAGAAGTAACTTGCCGGCGTTTGAATAATCCTTCGCTTTTCGTAAGTGGCGTTCACCTAACAGCAGTGCTATAATGATGAAAGTACAATACCAAAGTTCATGTACCGACATGAGGTTACCTGCCGAATAGGTAAAACTACCACCGCTAAATATTTTATTTAAGATATAAAGAGCATCGGTTACCGTACCCGCCCTAAAAAATACCCAGGCCAGGCAAACCAGGTTAAAAGTGATAAGCCATTTTAAAAAGGTAAAGCCCTTGATACGGATATTAAACTTATTGAACAACTGATAAGCGACAAGCAGCAGGCCATGAATTAGCCCCCAAATAAGGTACTTCCAGTTAGCACCATGCCAAAGACCGCTTATCATAAACACAATGAGCAGGTTAATGCAGGTTACCTGGAAATTAACCCTGCTGCCACCCAATGGAATGTACAGGTAATCCCGAAACCACGTAGAAAGCGAAATATGCCAGCGTTTCCAAAAATCGGATACGTTGGAAGCGAGATAAGGGAAGTTAAAGTTCTGCATCAGCTCGATACCTAAAACCAGGGCCGTGCCGATGGCGATATCTGAATAGCCGCTAAAATCACAATAGATTTGGAACGCAAAAAAATAGGTGGCTACAAGTAATTCAAGTGCCGAGTGATTGTGCGGATAATTAAAAACCGGGTCGACGTAAAGGCCCAGCCTATCGGCAATTACTACTTTTTTAAACAAGCCCATCGCCATAAAAAACAAGCCAGTTATAAAAGCCTTGCTTTTAAATGTATTAACCCGGTGCAATTGAGGCAGGATGTGTTGAGGGCGCTCAATAGGGCCTGCTACCATTTGAGGGTAAAACATTACATATAAGGCATACAGGCCAAAGTGCCGCTCGGCAGGCTGATTGCTCCGGTAAACCTCGATGGTATAACTCATAGCCTGGAACGTGTGGAATGACAGGCCAATTGGCAATATAAAATCAAGTAATGGTATTTGTGGACTATGAAATGAGCCGGATAGCAAATTCAGGTTCCCCGCTAAAAAGTTGAAGTATTTATAAAATGCAAGTACACCGATATTGGTTACTAAACTCAAAATGAGGTAAAACCTGCGGGTTTTGCCTGTTGCTTTTTCAATCAGGATGCCGGCACAATAATCAACAATGATGGTAAAAAGAATAATGAGGATGTATACCGGCTTAAAATACATGTAAAAATAGCTGCTTGCGGCTAAAAGCCACATCCACCTTAATTTATGCGGTAGCAGGTAATAAGTAATAGTTACAATTACAAAAAATAAAAGGAACAGCAGGGAATTAAAAAGCATTTAGGAGGTGAAATTATTTTTTTCGGCAGAACGTTGATAGTTGTAGTTTTTTATTTGTGCGGTACACTCGTACCACGCCCAAAACACAGAAAGAAGCAGCCCCGTGAAGCCATCTTTATATCCTTGCCTGGATTTATAACTGTATTTAAATGAACGGAAAGGCTCGGTTATAATACCTTTTAGGGTTGCCCGCCTTCCTGTTTTATAACGGGCCTCACCTTCGTTTCTTAAATATCTCAGGTGTTTCTCCAATAGCTTCTTATAGCCCGACATCCAATAGTGATGGATGAAATTTTTGCCGGTGTACTCAATGTTAAAGGTCGAGTAACCCTGCAAAACTTTCCGACCAACGTGAATTAGTGGTTTAAACTCAAAACGTTTATTATGCACCAGTAAAGTTCTGCGGCTAATGCCTCCCCAGTGGGTTCCGGTTAGCTTTTTATTTTTGAAGTAAAATATCCACGGAGCGGTAATTTCACCTACGTTCCTAAGCTTATCAGGCTCGTTAAACAGCATCGAAATCTCATCAGTCAATTCCTGGCTTAATATCTCATCCGGATCGGTGATCAGAAGCCACTCATATTGGGTACTATTGGCAAATTTTGCATGGATCCATTCACAACTGTCAACCTTTTCATGAATTGTAACCCTTGCTCCTAAACTTTCCGCAACTTCTCTTGATCCATCTTTGGAGCCTAAATCAAAATACAAGATCTCTTTGCAAAAGGCCAGTTTAGGCAGTGAATTTTTCAGCAAGTGAGCTTCATTATAGCCAACAATTATAGCTGATATAGGAAGTTGCATTTATTTTTTAGTAAAAAGGCTATAAAGCTTTATCCTGATCCGGTTTAAAAAAACAATCTTTTTCCATTCATGTACGGTGCCATGTGCATCGGCGGCCCATATTTTTTGATGATCGGCTTCCCACTGAGCCTTCATTTTTGGCGAATGGGTTTTGGCCTGATCGTGTACGTTTGCTACAGAAAGCGGCTCTTTGATCAGTACCCTGCTATGCCCTTTTACCAGCCTGAGCCATAGTTCAAAATCAAGGGAACAATGAAGCTCCTCCCAAATGGGCTCATGAATGGCGGCACTCCAAAAGGTAGAGGGCTGCACAAGGCCGGGGATCTTGATGAAATAATCGATAAAAGGCAATATCCTGGTTGTTGTTGTTTTGCCGGATAGCACATTATAGTCGTTGCCGTAGCCATATATAAAATCGACCTTGGCACTCATGAATTTGCTTATCACTTTATGAAAAACGCCTTTAAGGTAGTAATCGTCGCTATTGATCCATGCATGGTACCTGCCCGACGAAAGGCTGAACCCCATATTAATGGCGTGACTTTGCCCGTTATCCTTTTCGCTTTGATAATAGCTAAGCCAGGAGGCATATTTTTCAATGATCTGTTTGGACTGGTCATTGCTGCCGCCATCAATAATGATATACTCCAGGTTGGGATAATTTTGTAGGAGCACAGTCCTGATGGTTTGCTCCAGAAAATCAGCCTGGTTATAGGACGGGGTTACGATTGTAAGCTTAGGCCAGTTTATTTTATGATCATAAACAGCTGGTTCCACCTGTTCGTTCCAGGGCCAGCCGGTTTTGCCGGATGGAGGTGAAGGTAACTGTTTCAACAATCCGTTATCGGTACCGGCTATTACGGGCAAGGGCAGCTCAACACCTTTACTGATAAAGTTTGAACGGTATGACTGAAGATCAGGAAGGTTCATGTTTGTTGTTTAGCCTGTGATCTGTAAAAAAGTACGACCAACTTTTTCAACGCTTTCCTGATAGGTGTGTTTTTCAAATAGTGGTGGCGCAGCCTGCTGTTCGCTGGCTTGTTGAAGCAGTTGCACCAACTGACCGGTATTATGCGGATCAAAAAAACGAGCCGAACTGTTAACCAACTGTTCCCTGTGGATCTCAATATCTGAAACCAGCAAAAATTTATTCATGAGCTTGGCATCCTCTACAACAGTGCTCCAGCCCTCAAATAACGATGGCTGTATAATAGCAATAGCATTGTTCATCAGCTGAAGCTGGTCCCGCCGGTCAATAAAACCAAGGAATTTAATGTTACTGCCTATGTTGTTTTGTTCAACAAATTCCTTCAGTTCCATAAAATAATGGGGGTTCCGGTAATCGTTGGTATTGCCGGTAAATGCTATCGTAATTTCAATACCTCTGTCTTTTAATTCTTTAACAGCCTTTAGTACTACCAATTGGTTTTTATGTTTCCAGAACTGGTTGGGGCAAATAAAATAACGCGCAGGTAATTGATATTTTTCGAGCAGTAATTTGATATCTAAATCCTGGTAGGGGGGATGTGCTACCGCAAAAGGTAGCACGTTTACATGAACTGTATGCGCCGGAAAAATGGATTTGAAATGCCCAAGTGCGGTGTTGCTGCTTACAATCAAATGCTCGGCAGATGCCTGAATTTCCTGCTGATTTTGTAAACGGGAGGCAATATCATCTTTACTGAAAAACTCGGGTGCAAAATGCTCCTGGAAGTCAGCTACCCAATATATTTTCTTTTTTGCTGCCGATTGCTGCTCGCTTTTATAATACGGAAAAACGGCATCAAGTCCCTTTATTTTTTGGCTAAAAAGGCGCGTTTTAAACAATCGGTTTGTTACCCTGTTCAAAAATTGAAATGCTTTATTGGCTTCACCCGAGCCGAGCTGAAAGCTGATATAGGGGTAATTGAATTTTTGCTCGGCCACCCTAAAACTTTCGTAACTATCGGTAAGTAAAACAATGTGCGGCTTTTCCTCATCATTGAGCGAGTTTAACGCATTGATAAGGTTTTCGATATAATAGGTGCCGCCTATCCAGTTTTCGTTGTAGGCGTAGCTTAACCCTATTCTTTTCCTTTTAGCCATTTGCAATAGTTATTTATACCGTTGTCAAAGCTCACTTTTTGCTGATAACCCATGCTCAGCAGCTGGCTGTTATCGGCCTGCCAGTACAAGGGATCGCCGACGCGGTTGGTGCCTGTGAACGATAATGCACCGGCAAAGCCGATATACGTTAAAAATGTTTCGGCTGCTGTTGCTATAGTAATCGTATTATTATTGGCAATATTTGTAATACTAAATCCTGGTTTATTCGCACCGATAAACAGGCTCATGGCCTTTACAATATCAGTAACATGAATAAACTCCCTCGTTTCGGCACCAGTACCAAACAACGTGATATTGTCCTGGCATTGCGATTTTTTGTAAAGGTCCCAAAACAGTTGTTTTTTTAAACCTTCCCCATACGCCGAGAACACGCGAAGTATATGAACGCTTAATCCAAAATGATCATGATACAAACGGCAAAGTTCCTCGGCCTGTTTTTTATGAATACCGTAAGGGGAAAGGGGGGCAAGCGTATGAGTTTCTTTAATTGGTTGTACTTGCGGATTGCCATAAACTGCCGCGCTCGACATTTGAATGAGTCTGCAATTACTGTTGCTCTCCTTTATAGCATTAAGGATACTTACCAGGTGATGAACATTTAGCAGATAGTCGCGCTCTGGGTTATTGAATGATTCTGGCACAGATGCTGCCCCGGCGCAGTTGATACACCAGTTAAACCGATGATCGCTGAATACTTTTTTAAAATCGGCATTGGTAGCATCAATCAAAAAGTAGTTAGGATCGTCATATTCTACCATTACATCGGCACCATAAACTTCATGACCTGGCTGGCTTTTAAAGTAGCTATAGCAAGCAGAACCAATAAATCCTTTAGAGCCTATGACAAGTATTTTCATTGCTGAGGTAGTGTTTTGATAAATTGTGCCGGATTACCGGCAACCATAGTAAACGGTTCAACATCTTTAGTAACTACTGCTCCGGCTGCAACAATAGCACCTTTACCAATGGTGACGCCTTTTAAAATTACAGCGTTAAGGCTGATCCAGGCATAATCGTCAATGATGATTGGGGCAGTAAGTACGTTGCCTTTATCGGCCCAATGCCCGTTGCGTAAAAGGTCCATCCATCTATCTGCTCTTTCAATGGCTTCAAGTTCGTGGGCGTTGGTATCCATGATATTTACATTGTGCGATATCTGCACAAAATTGCCGATGGTTATACTTTCGCCCGACCAGATCCTGCTATGATCGCCAATGTAGCAGTTTTCGCCAATTGTAATTTTGCCGCCGTATTTAAATATGTTAAGCATTCCGCGGATATGTGTGCCTTTGCCTACTACTATCCTTGATTTATCGAGCGAATTTGATACTACCGCCTCCGGGTAAAAGGTAGCGCCAAGGTCGGTAATGCTTAATTGGATATTGCGTTTGCTTTGTTTTTCCTGAAGCAGGTGAATTAAATGAACAAGGTTGATCTTTTCAAAAAAAGCAAGCAGTATTCTTTTTACTAACTGTTTCATTATTTTATTTTCAATAACCTCAGTGCCTTGTTCAAGATAGAACTTTTGTATCTTTTGTTAAGATGTGTATAAACCTGCTTCAAATAATCGATATCCAAAAGCATTTTTTTTGGGTGGATCAACGGAAAGTTCATTGCGTTTAATGACAAACCGGCAATGGCATCATCTGCCGAATGTGTATGGGTGCCGTTTCCGTAACCTATGTTTTTTACAAGATTTACGGACGGGTTAATGGCCATACCATTGTTAATTAAGATACTGTAAAACCATTGAATATCCCAGGTATTTAATGATTTATTGAAAGATGATTCAAGCATACCATAATAGCTGTTATACCATTCCGGAGTACCAAGCTGGGTTTTGATCTTAGCTTTTGTTTTCTGTTCAGGCCAGCTTTTCATTTCTATATCATAAAGCTCCCAGGCACGTTTCCATGTAGCCCAGCCCCAAATGCCGCCGTGTGCCCAATGATATGATTGTGTGTTTTTTTTCCAGCCCTCAGGTAATAAGTTTGAACCTGATATCGACATTACCTTATTGTCAAAGCGATATTCTTCCAGTAACTCAGCACAAAAAGGGAAAAATGTTTGGTCGGGCAGGCAGTCATCTTCTAAAATAACACCTTCGCTTACGTTTTCAAAAAACCAGCTGATAGCTTCACTAACTGCCGATCTGCATCCCAGGTTTTTATCTCTTAGCAACGTTTTAACTTCACAGTTCCAGTTTATTCGTTCAATTACCGAACGTGTTTTAGCGCATAGCTCAATGTCATCAGGTTTATCCGGCCTTGGGCCGTCGGCAGCTATATACAGGTATTGAGGTTTAATTTCGGCTATTGCTTCAAAAACCATATCTGTAAAATCCGGGCGGTTAAATATTAAAAATAGTACGGGTACAGAATAGCCCATGATTTCAATGGCCGGTTAAAGCCCGGGATGTTTTTACAGTATTTAATATTTGTTTTACATGCTGATACTGATCTTTTATCAGCGCCCTGTTAGTTAGTAATGATTTGAGCTGACCACATTTTTGATAGTATGAAATTTTTTGTTCAACGCTTATTGGACGGAATTTAACTGCTTTTTGATAAGACAGGCTAACTATAACCCGGGCCAGCGATTTAGCTACCAAAATCAGGTCATGCTTTATGCTTTGCTCAATAGTCCGTTTATTATTAACCAGGGTAAAATACCCATTGAGTAAAACGCTGCTGTAGTTTAGCCAAAATGCCGCCTTTAACACATAGGCGATGTTTTGCCTGTCGAGCGGAACAAAGTGCTTAAACTTCAGGCTATCATCGGCTACTATCTTATAGCCCATTAAATAATTCATCAAGCACATTTCAACGTCCTCGCCCGAAAGCAGTTTTTTACCTATGCGGCCGGTTGTTACCTGGTGCCAGTTAGCCTTTTTTAATTCAAGCAATATACTTTTGCGGTAAACAGACCCGGCACCATAAACCCAGTGACTATCGGCAGCCCATGTTTGTGGCCCCCAAACTGTAGTGGATTTTAGTAGTTTTTCAGAAAGCGCCACCGGTTGTTCTGCCTCTATCAATCCGCATCCTCCCAATACACCTATCTGGCTATCTTTGCTCATTATTTGAAACACACGCTCAACATAATTATCAAAGAGCCAGTTATCATCATCGCAAAAAAGGAGGTATTCATATTTTGCATGGCTTAAACCCATATCCCGTGCGTGGCTTAAACCGGCAACGGGCTGGTTCACGACGGTAAAAGGGGGATTGGTTAACCCGTATTTCTCCCATTCGGTTTTTGCTATAGCTGCGGTATCATCTGTCGAAGCGTTATCAACAATAATAACTTCCCATTTAACAGATGCAGGCACCTTTTGTAAGGCCAGGTGTTTAATGGTTTCGGGAAGCCGTTTGCTGCTATTATAACAACACACAATAACTGATACTCCGCTATTCAATTTTTCTAATTAACCGATTTGTCCGGGAGCATTATATCCAATAACTTTTTTGACGACGAAGGATCGAGGGTAAATTTGTTTATCAATTCCTGGTTGGAGGATTTAATTTCCTCGTCGAGTTTAGTTTGATTTGCCCTGATTGCCTTTATTAAAGCGGTAAGTTCGGCGGTGGTCCGGCAATAAGCAATTGAGTTCGAAAGCTCATTTTCCCATGTGCTATCAACATTGTAAAGGATGGTTTTGAGGCCATGCCTGATCCCCTCCAGCCCCGAAAACCCGGTAAATTGGGCAATGGTAAAATTTATAAAATATCCATTTTTTACTTCATCAGTTAAGTCATGTAAAGGAATTGAAGTTTCAGTAAAGGAGATGTTTGAAGAAACCCCCAATTCATGGGCAAGGTTAAGTGTGTTTTGATAAACCTGCCGGCTATAAATTGCACCTATAAAAAGTATCTGAACATCATTAATCCCTTCATTTTTTAGTGTGTGAAGCACTTCAATAAGGTTGGGGAACGAGTTTTTGTCTTCCGCAATCCGTGATACCACATTTAAGTTAATCATTTAAAAAAAGCTTAAATAGTACCTTTTTGCATTTTACAGGAATGCTTTTTTCGTAATTGTTGAATTCTGCTTCCTGGTACGGATTGATGTATACTATTGTGTCATTGGCATTATCAAAATAGCTTTCAGGGAAATTATAGGCTCCCTGAATAGCGTTGGTGATGTGCCAAAAAAAACGGTGATTGTGAATGATGGTATCCTTTGCCCGATAAATATTGTATAAGCCTATAACATGAATACTTTCATATATGGCGCTGGCAAAGAATTTCAATTTGAACGACCAGTATAATGACCTGCACATTCTTAAAGGCGACCGGAAGTTTTTGATCCCCGTAAGCCTGGTCCTCACAACTTTAATTTTTTTTTGCTTAAATATATCGTCGTAGTATTCCTTTTGGTAGTTTTCCAAAATTAATATGGTAGGTTCGATGTTGTTTTTTTGTGCAAACGTGGCCAGTTCGTACATAAGCTTCTCAGCACCGCCAAGAACCAGCTGACCATTTACAATTAAAATTTTACGCATAAAACTTTTTGATGGTTTTACATACGTATTCAATTTCCTCGTCGCTCATTCCGGGGTTCAGCGGTAAGCTCAGGCAGGTTTCTGCAAGCTCTTCCGCTATCGGGAAATCGCCTTTTTGATAACCGAGGTGGCTATATGCTTTTTGTAGATGGGCTGGAACAGGGTAGTGGATCCCGGTACCTATCCCGTGGTTATTTAAATGTTTTTCCAATGCATCGCGTTTGCTGCTGCGGACAACGTATAAATGGTACACGTGCATTGCTCCCGATGCGATGGCTGGCAATATAAGCTCGCTGATACCGTCAAGCTGCTCATCATAAGCTTCGGCTATTTTTCTTCTCTCATCGATCCATCCATTCAGATATTTCAACTTTACCGAAAGAAAAGCGGCCTGTAACTCATCAAGCCTTGAGTTTAGGCCGATAACCTCGTTATAGTATTTTTTTTCCGAACCATAATTGCGCAGCAGGTTTACTTTGTGAGCCAAGTTAGCATCGCTGGTGGTTAATGCCCCTGCATCGCCATAGGCACCCAGGTTTTTTGTTGGATAAAAGCTGGTGGCATTGATGTGGCCAAAACTGCCGGTGAGTTGTTCGTTATAAGCGCAGCCCTGTGCCTGGGCATTATCTTCAATAACAAAAAGATTGTGTTTGCCTGCAATTTGCATAATGGCATCCATTTGGCAAGCCTGCCCATACAAATGCACCGGCATTATCGCCTTTGTTTTAGGGGTGATAGCCGCTTCGATCAAATGCGGATCTAAATTATAAGTAAGCCTATCCGGTTCAACCGGTACTATGGTTGCCTTTACCTGCGATATGGCCAGCCAGGTAGCTATAAATGTATTTGAGGGTACAATAACTTCATCACCTTCGCCTATATCAAGTGCCTTCAGGGCTAAATGCAATGCGTCAAGGCCATTGCCTACGCCAATGCAATGTTGAACCTTATTATAGGTAGCATAAGCTTTTTCAAAATCGCTGACTTCCTTGCCAAGTATGTACCATTTATTCTGAAAAACGCGCTCAAATGCCGCACGGATTTCTTCCTCAACTAAGTTATTCTGGCCGGTAAAAGATAAAAAGGGGATGTTCATTGATTCAGCTTTCAGCTTTAGGCATTTTGCTTTGAGCTTTTATTCTATATAAATGTTATGACCGTACCGGCCCATGAGTAACCAACGCCAAAACCGGCCAGCAGCCATTTTGCCTGTGGTTGCACAGGTTTTTCTTTCATGGCCTCGTATAATGCAATAGGTACTGATGATGATACGGTATTACCTACATTGGCCATGTAGATATAAAAGTTTTCGGGGGCGATGTCCATCTTTTTACGCAGGTGTTCCAGCATGTATTGGTTGGCCTGATGCAGGATAAATTGCCCGATATCGGCCTTGCTCACCCCGTTTTTTTTAAGGGTATCGGTTATTAATGCAGGAATTTCTTTTGAGGTAAAAGCAAATATTTCGGGTCCATCCATGTGTAAGTTGCCCGGCGATTGCTCGTTGCCGTAGCCGTCTTGTACGGTATCAGCGCTTTTTTCGGGATAACGGATAGCACCCTGCTTTACCATCAGGTTCCCGGCACCTTTGCCATCGGTACCCAGTTCAAAGTTACCTATGGCTGCAAAGCCTTCGGTACTAACAAGAGTAGCTGCCGCAGCATCGCCAAAGATGGTGAGGTTGCCTTTATCTTTAGGGTGTATAAATTTTGAATATGTTTCGGATGTAAGCAGCAGGATATTGGTGGCTATGCCGGCCGCAATCAAGCCTTTGGCTAATGCAAGTCCGTAAACGTAGCCAGAACAGCCCAGATTAAAATCAAGTGCGCCAGCTTTAACCGGGATACCGAGTTTATCCTGGATAATACAGGCCGTTGTAGGCAAAAAATAATCCGGACTTTGGGTACAGTACAATATAAAATTAATTTCTGCCGGATTAACGTTATGCTCTTCAAAAAGCTGCTGAGCGGCTGCTATCGCCATATCTGACGCAAATTGATCACCGGCGGCTATATGGCGGGTATCGATACCTATTTTGTTAGCTATTTTTTCAACCCCCCATTCTGGAAACAGGGCCGACAATTCAGCATTGGTTAGCTTATTCTCCGGCAAATAGTACGAAACAGCTTTGATAAAGGCCTGCATCTATCGTATTATAAAACCGCCGTCAACTACCAAAGTACTCCCGGTTACCCATTTGCTGGCATCAGATAATAAGTAAACCGCCGCATTGGCAACGTCAGTAGGTTCGCCATACCCCAAAGGATATTTTTCTTCATCTTTTTTCATCTGCTCCTCGGTAAAGGTGGGGTCATTAATGAGCTCGGTCCTTATCATTCCCGGCGAAATATTGTTAACCCTGATTTTTTGCATGGAGAGTTCTATGGCCAATACCTTTTGAAGAGCATTTATCGCCCCTTTTGAAGCACTGTACATAGAGTTACCTGGTGAGCCAATATAGTTGCCGGCGATGGAGGATATAAATATTACCGACCCTTTTTTATTTAACTTTTTAGTTTTTAATAGCTTATTAACTAAAAAGGCTGGCGAGAAAAAGTTTGTTTGGAAAATGGCATCCATATCGTTCCTGTTTACAAACTTAAATGGTAATGCCTTTATAATGCCTGCAGACAGTACTATGCCATCTAAATTTGGCATTAACTGAGTCAGGTTCTCCAGTTCTTCTTCTATCGCCAAATCGGCAATATATTTACCACCGGGTACTTCAAGCAGATCAAAAGTTTCTGATAGCCTTTGTTCATTCCTACCTGTGATATAGGTTTCTGCACCCATTCCTGAAGCGCTTATAGCAATTTGCCTTCCTATACCAGATGAGGCACCTGTAACTAAGATTTTTTTACCTTTTAAAGAGAACGGATTATCCATAATATATTAAATCGGGGATTACCAGGTTAGTAGTAGTGCACTGCATTGTTGCCCATGATAAGCCCACTCCAAAGCCGCAGGCTATTATGCTGGCTTGCCCATTTTTTAACTCACCGGCACTTTCGGTAACCATGGTTAGGGGGATACTGGCACTACTGGTATTGCCAAAGTTTTTTAACGAATAGGGTACTTTATTTTCGGGCAGTTGTAATTTTTTCCTGATACGTTCATTCATCATCAGGTTAGCCTGGTGAAAATAGAAATGATCAACAGAATCTTTATCTATCGCGAATTTGTTTAACAGCTGATTTACAGTTTCCGGAGCTTTTGAAATACCAAAAGAAAATACGTCCATACCATCTAACCACAACTCGATATTGTTACGGCTAATGCCCTGGTCAATCACGTGTTCCTGTAATGATGATTCAGAAAAGCGGTTACGGTGCCCTCCGTCGGGTATCATAATTGCTTTATAACCGCTTCCATCACTTGAAAGATGAAACTTCATTCCTTCATCGCCTTCGCAATATTCCAGCGCAGTTACGGTACCGGCGTCACCAAACAAAGGGTATGTACTTTTATCCTGTTTTGAGCAGGATACCGAGGATACATCGCCAACGCAAAGCAGGGCTTTCTTTATCATACCGCTTTGCATATAACTGGCCAACGTGCTTAATCCATAAATATAGCCGGAGCAGCCCAGGGAGATATCAATTGTAAAACAATTTTGCGATAGGCCTAACCTGTGCTGTAATGATGGCGAGGTTGCGGGTACAAGATAATCGGGCGATTGGGTTACCATGATCAGCCCTTCAATTTCATCTTTGTTCCAGTTTAACTCTTCCAGCAGTTTTTCGGCTGCTGCAAAACACATATCAGATGTACAGATGCCCGGTGTTGCCACATGCCGGCGTTCAACGCCGGTGGTTTTAATTAATTTGTCGATATCCATACTCGGGACATCGGCAATTTCCAGGTTTTCTTCAACGTACGCGGGGACGCACGCTGATATGCCTTTTATGGCAACATTTTTTATGCTTAAAAATGCCATTTAGTTTGATTTAGCCAATACGATATCGTAGATCTGTTGTATTGTTTTAGAGTTTCTGATATCATCGCCGGTTAACCTCACTGCATAGCTATCATCAACCATTGCAATAACTGAAAGGGCTGTCATCGAGCTCCATTCGTCATTCTCTTTAAATAAAGTTTCGGGGGTAAAAGCACTCGTATCTAAATCGTCAAACTGATCAGCAAATTCACTTACAAATTTTTCAATATTCATAGCTTGTGTGTTAGGTTATATTATACTTGTTAAAAATTCATTTTTTCGTTTAGCGCCATCTTCATCTATTGTAAAATAATAGTTGAGCTCATCTTCGCCGGTTACCCGTGCAAACATTTTATGAAACCGCAGGGCTTTTTTGTTGTCTTTCCTTACATCAAACACGCACCTTTTATTTTTCAATTCGGTGGCTGCAAATTCTGAAAGAAACAGATCTGATTTGATGCTGATAAACTCGTCGCATCCGGGTTTTACGATCCAGCTGCCGTTGGTGTATGTATCATCTTTAATATCATACACCCTTACAACGCCAACGGGCTCATTATCCTCATTGGCAAATAAAAAGTAAAATTCCTCCCGTTTTTCTTCCCGCTTTTTGTATTCCCTTATCCAATCAATTTGTTTTTGCAAATCATTGTCGGTAGGTGACAGGTACCGGGCGTGGACTTTGTCGGTTCGCAGGCTTAAAATAAATTCGGCATCGCCTTCCTCAACCAATCTAAATATTAAGCCAAATTTATGAAACGGGAACTGCATTTATAATGATTTGTATTCTTTGAATTGATTGTATTCTCTTAAATAGTCTTCTTCTGTGTACAACATGGAAGCCAGTACAAGACAAATGGCCCCCGACGAAAAATTTGAAATATCGCGCCAAATACCGGGCTTAATATGCAGCCCCATGTACGGACGGTTTAGCTGTACTGTTTTTTTATTAATTCCATCGTCAATGGTGATGTCAAAACTGCCGCTGGCCGCAACTATAAATTGCTCCAGTTGCATATGCCCATGCGCCGCACGTGATTCGCCCCCTGGTATATCATATAAATAATATACCCGTTTAACAGCAAACGGAATATGGATATTGTTTTCGACAGGAGTAATATTACCCGCACGGTTATGGATGCGGCGCAGATGAATGATACTGCAATCAAAAACGGTCGACGATTTACCTTCCATACTTGCTGCTTATAAATTGATCAAAGTCCCTGATGTATTCTTTTTCATCATATTTATCATCGGCCAGGATCAGCGCAAGTGAATTGGTAGAGAAGTTCTCAATTTCGCGCCACATCATTTTGGGTACATATAGCCCGTAGTATGAACGGTTAAGACTAAACCGCATTTCCTTTTCGCCGTCGTGCAGTATCACATCAAAGCTGCCGCTTATGGCTACAATGAATTCCTGAAGGTTTAAATATGCATGACCACCGCGCCGTTCGCCGCCGGGCACGTCATAAATCCAGTAAGTGCGCTCAATTTTAAACGGAATATGATTGTTTTCTTCGATGAAGGAAAGGTTCCCACGGTCGTCTAAAAATTTGGGCAATTGTATGATGTGCGGGCCTTCCATATATAATTATGACTGGTAACTAACAGTAAAATCGAGGTTAGGATGAATTACACCCGGAGCTAAAGAGCTGTTACTACCCTTGCTCTCATTTTCCACTTCAAAACCGATAAAATCATCGGCTCCAAATAACAGGTAACGCTGGTTTTCGCCAAAGATAAGCTTGAACGAATAATTGCCGGCGTTTAACAGGTTAGGCGGAATAGTACACTTAATAGTATAAAACCCGGTTTTTGAATTGTTGTTTGTTGAGATAAGCACACCATTATGAAATACAGGGATTTCATCGCTGTTTCTTAACTCAAATGTAGCGTCGAGATTAATGCCTGCCTTTTGATTAAAAAACACCATCTCAAAGCAAACACCTGTCGACATGGAAATACTTTCGCCTGTAAGTGGCTGGATAATAAACTTAAGCACCCTGATGTTTTCGTTACCGGGGGCGGAGCTTAAATCATCATGATGTTCAAAAGTTGAGCGGGTATTATTATTGGTTTGATAAAAGCTAACGGCTTCAAGCTGTTTGTTTTCATATATCAGCTGTCCGTTTGCAAGTACGATGCCGCGTGTACACAATGTTTTAACAGCAGCCATATTGTGGCTTACAAATAACACCGTACGCCCTTCGTTCCTGCTTACCTGCCCCATTTTACCGAGGCATTTTTTCTGAAACTCGGCATCGCCAACGGCCAAAACCTCATCTACTATCAGTATTTCGCTTTCAAGGTGGGCGGCCACTGCAAAGGCCAGGCGCACATACATTCCTGACGAGTATCGTTTAACAGGTGTATCAATATATCTTTCGACACCCGAAAAACTCACAATTTCATCAAATTTTCGTTTGATCTCGGCCTTACGCATCCCGAGGATAGCGCCGTTGAGGTAAATGTTTTCCCGGCCGCTTAACTCAGGATGAAAACCAGTGCCTACTTCAAGTAAGCTGGCTATCCTGCCCCGTAGTTTTACTGAACCCGTAGTAGGGGAGGTAACGCGACTTAATACTTTGAGCAATGTACTTTTACCCGCGCCATTGCGGCCTATAATACCAACGGCATCGCCTTGCTCAACTTCAAAATTAATATCATTTAAGCTCCATACCACATCGCTTTCGCCTTTGGTGGTACGGTCATTTATTTCGCCTATTTTTAAAAAAGGATCTTCCTTACCACGCATGCGCGCCCAAAAACGTTCCAGGTCGCGCGAGATGGTGCCTGTGCCAAAATCGCCTAACTGGTAGGCTTTTGACAGGTTTTCAACTTTTATTGCTTTGCTCATTTATACGGTATCAACAAAAGTTTTTTCAACCTTATTAAATATCACTATCCCAACCAAGAGTATTAAAATAGTACTTATGATGCTGTAGGTAAGTAATTCCCAGCTAAAGCTGCCTTTGCCCAATAAGCCGTACCTAAACGTTTCAATTACTGCTGTAATAGGGTTAAACTTAATAAGCCAGCTGTATTTCGGGTATTTGGTTTGCGCTACCGATAGTGGGTATATTACTGTTGTAGCATACATTAAAAGCGGTACACCAAAGGCTACTACAAAAGCTATATCCCGGTATTTGGTAGTAACTGCCGATATGATCATGCCCAGCCCCAGGCCCAAAGATGCAATCATGACAATAAGCAGTGGTAAAAGCAGGGCTGCTGCATTGGGCACAATATGTTCCCCCTTTAAAACAAATATAATGTACAGGATAATGAAAAGCAGGAACTGAACCGCAAAACGGATCAGGTTTGATAGCACGATACTAAGCGGCATAATAAGCCTCGGAAAATATACCTTGCCCAATATTCCGGCATTGTCTTTAAAAACAGTTGAGGTTTTGTTGAGGCAATCAGCAAAATAGTTCCAGATGATAGTGCCGGCCAGATAAAAGAGGGGTTTGGGCAAGCCATCAACCGGGATACCCGCAAGATTGCCAAATATCAGGGTGTAAAACAGGATAGTAATAACCGGCTGAACAAAAAACCATACCGGCCCTAAAATAGTCTGTTTATAAAACGAAATGAAATCACGCCTAACCAGTAGCACAAGCAGATCGCGATAATGCCATATATCTTTAAACTTAAGGTCGAGCAGGCTGCTTTTGGCATTTATTTCAATGTCCCACTTTTCCGGGTGCAAATCACTCATTTATTAACTGCTCAAGTTTGGTCATATAATCGTGTTCGTTAAAATGGCTTACGCATTTTTTCTGTAAATTTTTGCGGCTATCGGCAGTTATATGTTTTTGCATATGCCTGATGATGGCTTCATTAAGTTCATTGAGATTGTCAGGATCGATGGCTTCTCCCAGTTCCCCATTGCGTATGGCATCAATACTGCCATCTGCATTCCCGCAAATAACCGGTAAACCGCAGGCAAGGGCTTCGATAAATACAATGCCGAAACCTTCTTTTTTGCTTGGCAAAACAAACAGATCGGCAAGCAGGAAATGTTCTGTAAGTTCGGCTTCGTTAATAAAGCCTGTTAAAATTACGTTATCACTTACATTATGCTCAGTAATCATTTTTTTTATGCGAATGTATTCCTGGCTGTCATATTTTCCCGAGAGCACGTATTTTATTTGCGGGAATTTTGATTTAAGGCTTTCCAGTACGCTAATTACGTGGTCGTATCCTTTGTATTGCTCTGTAGACGCCAGACGGGTTAACGAAAACAGAATAAAATCATCATCATTTAAGCCGTAACGCTTCAACAAATTTTGTGGTTTTGCAAAAGTGTTGGGCAAGCGCATAAATGGGTCGATAGCATTATTTAATACTATGCATTTACCGGCATTTAGGTTATGCCTGCTTATCATCTGTTGTTTGGTGTAATTGCTTACACAAATTACGTTGTCGCAACGTTTAAGCATTAAGCGTTGAAGAAACGAAAGTGGCCGCCAAACCTCGATACCATGGGCTACAAGCCATAGCCGGCATTTAGGGTTAATAAACTTTATTATAAGACCAATAACGGCCAGGTTGATATGGCTTAATATAGCAACATCGGGGTTTGCGGTATTCCCTGCAGTTTTTAACACAAAATTTATCCTGTTTATACCAAATGCTTTAAAATTTGCAGCAGGCAAATACTGCTCCATCAGGTCATGTTGCTTATCATAAGCCGACCAAAGTTCAAAGTCCCATTTATTTATTTTGGAAGCACGATGTAAAGAATGCCCAAGTGTGCGGGTCATTTTTTGAATGCCTCCGGTAGTACTGAATGTTTGTAAGGTAAAAAGAATTACTTTTTTAGCCATTATTTTGAACAAGGTATAAAGCGAAAGCCTTTGACCAATGGGTCCTGTTATTTTTAAACTGCTTTATAATATTTTGCGCCGCTTTACCTTTATAGTTATCAGTATTGCTTATCTGTTGATGCTCATTCATCCATTTTTGTAAAGGGAATGTGAAACCCATTTTTGGCCTGTTCCAAATTTCAAGAGGGATAAGGCTGTTGAAACTATCAATAAGAATTTTTTTTGGCTGAATTTTGTTAAATCTGATTTCTGGCACAACGCTTTGCGCTGTTTGGTTGAAATCTTCATCCAAAAAGGGTACCCTAACTTCGAGGCCGTGGCTCATGCTCATCACATCAGTATCCCGAAGCAATTGGTTCTGCATATAAAAATGCGTTTCAAACCAGCTTGCGTGTTCATAATCATAACTGTGTGGGGGCTGGGCAGGTACAGTGCCAAATAGCACCTTATTGATATGGTCAATACCTGTATCAAGTAAATTGGATATATCGGCCACCGAAAAAAAGCCCCGCAAGGCCATGTAGTCGGCGGCAGGATGATCAGTAGCCATGGATGTTAACCGTTTATAATTGCCGGGAAAAAAATTGACGGACATTTTTAATAACCATGAAGGCAGCTTGCGCAAATAGCCCAGGTATTTGATACGGTTAAATGATGGATAGCCCCCAAAAAGTTCATCGGCACCAACTCCGGATAACACAGCTTTCAGTCCGCTGTCATGGGCATACTTGCTTATAAACCAGCTGTTAATTCCATCGGTGGTAGGCATGTCCATGGCATTAACTATCTGTGGAAAAAAGGTATCGAAATCTGATTGCTTTACGAGGTGTGAGAAATTTTGGCCGTTTATTTTATTGTTGATGATGTTTTGATAACTGCGCTCGTCGTAATTTTTTTCATCAAAAAATATAGAGATGGTTTTAAGCTGTTCTTTTTTTTGCTGATCGGCCAGCAGGGTAATCAGGCTTGAATCTATGCCTCCGCTTAAAAATACGCCTATGGGTGCATCGGCAATCAATTGCCTGTTTACACTTTGGTTAAGCATATCATGGATCAGCCGCTGGGCTTCGTCAGCACTGATTACGGTATTTTTCAAATTATCAGCGTAGTACCGGTTTAATGTGTAGCCTGCACTTTTGTGGTTCCAACATAAAAAATGCCCCTTTGGTAAGCTGAAAACATTTTTTAGTGTTGTATACGGCTCAGGAATATGACCAAATGCCAGTAACCTTATCGGCCAGTCGGGGTCTTTTTCGGTAACCAGTCCTGATTCTTTAAATGCCCGTACTTCAGATGCAAAACCCAGTTCGGCGTCGTTAACTGAATAATACAGCGGTTTGATGCCTGCAGTATCACGTACCAGGTACGTAAGGGCCTTGCCAGTATCATACAATGCAAAAGCAAACATTCCTCTTAGCCTTGCAAATGCAGCGGTGCCCCAGTTAAGATAGGCTTGCAGGATTACTTCAGTATCGGTAGCCGATTTAAATTGTGCTCCCAACCGGAGCAGCTCAGCTTTAAGTTCGGGGTAATTGTAGATTTCGCCGTTAAAGGTGATCCATACATTATTCCCGGCATCAGTCATTGGCTGATGTCCATTACTGCTAAGATCAATAATGGATAACCTGCGGTGGCCAAAGGCAACGTGGGCATTTGCATCTTCAAATATCCCCTCGTCGTCCGGCCCGCCGTGCTGTAAGGCCCGGCACATCAGTTTTACCTTGTCCCTGATCTCGTTTTGAGATAGCTTTTCAGAAATGATCCCTGCTATACGGCACATCGTTCGTTAAATTTCATAGCTTCGCCCCGTAAGTTACATTGTTTGGTTGTAACTAATTAATTATTAATGGTTTATGTTACAGGGCATAAACCTGCTATTTATTGAACTTTCGAGCGCAAATAATAAAATATTATTTGTTGCCTAAAAGATTTCTTCATGTTAAAACCGCTCAATAAGCGATGCTGCAACATTAACAATAATGGAGCACCCAATACTTTCCAGGCGCAAAATCAGCTGCTTTTGCGATCTGCGCGACACAACTTCACCAGTCATCCCTTTTAATGCCCCTGCTTTGATAATGATCTTTTCGCCCGGTTGAAGATCTTCTTCAGTTATCTCCAGTTCATACGGGCTTGCCATGAGTAACTTAAGTTCATGGATTTGTTTATCAGGCATAACAGCAGGTTTCCCCGAAAAATAAAGGAACCGCGAAATGCCTTTGGTCATTAGTACTTCGGCCAGTTCTTGTTCAGCAATATTTACAAACAAGTATGATTTTAAAAACGGCTCTTCAACCCATTTCCTGCGGTCGCTCCATTGTTTTAACTGGCGGTGCAGGGGCAGATAAACATTAATGCCTTTGCTCATTAATGCCTCATAAGCCTTTTTTTCGGCTCGTGGATTGGTGTAAACCGGGTACCATCTGTTTACTGCCATATTAATTTCAGTAACAATTTTTTTAAGTAAACAGGTTTATTTAAACCATCGTTTTAAATTCCACCATTTTTTCTTTTCATCATCAAGATAATAGCCAGATCCTTCATAACCGCTGTAATCTGAATAATAATAATAACGCGAACCTGCGTTTTCGCCGGTAAACTTGGTGGTGTAATATCTTGAATGCAGCAAATCCTCCTCAAAGGCATTTAAAACTATCACCGTATTATCCAGGTGGTACTCCTGAGCTATACGTTGAGGCACAGTTGCGGCATAATATTTTGATTTGCCCGAGCGGATCACGAAAACATTGATATCACTTATCCTGATAAGCGGTATAGCATCTGATACCAGCCCGATAGGGGCGGTATCAATCATTACTACATCATATCTCGTTTTAAGTATTTCAATTAAAGTACTCATCCGTTTGCTGTGTAACAATTCTGACGGATTAGGAGGCACCGGGCCCGAAACTATAAAATCAAGATTTTCCTGTCCCGAATGGCGAATGATATCATCAATTTCTGTTTGGTGGGCCAGGTAATTGGTTAAGCCAATGTCATTGGCTACGTGAAAAGTTTTATGCAGTCTTGAGCGCCTTAAATCGGCTCCGATTAGTATTACTTTTTTATCAATAAGCGAAAGGGTACTTGATAAATTTACTGCTACGAATGATTTACCTTCACCTGCCACTTCAGAGGTTATACAAATAACTTTACTCGCTTTTTCTGAAGAAAGGAAGCTGAGATTGGTACGTACAGACCTAACCGATTCGGCGAAAATTGATTTGGGTTTACTGATGGCAAGGATTTGCTCGCTACCTTCATCAATATCTTCAGGGAATTTTCTGATAACGCCCAGGATAGGTATAGTGGTAAGGCTTTCAATTGTTTCCTTGTCATAGATATAGGGGTTTAATACCCTGATGAGGATGATAAGGCCAAGGCCTATAGCCAACCCTAAGATGGTTGCCGTACGATGTATGTTATGTTCGTTGGGTGAAACCGGGTTAAAATTTGGTTGGGCAAGCTCGATGATAGTAGCACCCGGTAAAATTCCGGCGCGGCTGATCTGAGCTTCCAACTTTTTTTCAGACAAGAAGGAGTACACTTTATCATTAATATCAAAATCGCGCTGTAAGCTTACCATATCGCGTTGAGCAGCGGGTAAGGCTTCGATTGTTGAATTAACCTGTCCGAGCTGACCATCAAGAAACTGTAGGTTTTTTTCAATGCCGGATCTGATCTGTTTTATATTATTTAAAGCAGTGGTTTTAATTTGGATAATGCTTTGATTAATGTTTTGAACAGGCTGCGAATCGGCATTGTAAGTGGTTAATAAACTTGCCCTTTCCGTTATCAGGTTATCCAAACGGCCTACCAAAATCTCCAACGATGGAAGATTAGCACCGCCAACATTAAAGTTTAGGGTTACATTATTTTTTTCCTTGGTTATTTGAGTGCTTAGCTGATCAAGCGCTATTAATTGTATTTTTAATAATGATTTGTTTGATTCAAGCTCGGCTGCTTTTGTTGCTGAAGTGGTTGAAGCCGATGCTACATCAAGGATCTTAGATTTTTTCTTGTACTTCTCTATCGAACTTTCAGAGCCCTTTACTTCAGACGACAGATAGGCCAGCTGGCTGTCAATAAAGTCGATCATTTGTGAGGCCGACTGTGCTTTTTGGTTTCTGTCAAAAATCACATATTCGTTCATCACAGCATTGAGCGCATCTGCAGCAAACTGCGGATTTGAATCTGTTTGCTGAATGGCAATTATATTTGAGTTTTTTGCTGTTTCACCAGCATATAGGTTGCCCTGTATGCGACCAACAAAATCTTCGGGAATGTTGAATTTAAACAGATAAATTGTTTTGGAAGGAATTACACCCGGGTATTTGATCCGGAAACTTGTATTACCAATGCTTACAGCACTTCCGTAATTATAGTTGTTCTGAACCTCCTTTCCATTTAAGGTATAGGTAAGATTGAAACTTTGCGGGTTAACAGGTTTAAAAGTTATCAGGCTATGGAAAAAGTTAAGACTATCAAATTTTACCAGGGTAATATCAAGAGGCTTTTGAGGGTAAGTTTCTGATGTGCGTACCCTTCCCGAAATATAAAAGCTGATGCGATAATCAAGATCTTTTATAGCCGTAAGGATAAGGGTACGGCTGGTTAATACCGAAGTTATGCTTTGAATTTTTGACGGCCCGCGCTCGGGCGTGGTCATTACGCTGATAATGTCAGAGATCTCTGATTTTTTTTCTTCTACCTTAAGTGTACCGCCGGTGGCATATGTTTTAGGTGTATACCACAAATAGGCATAGGAAATAGCAGATGTAATAGCAACCGATGCCAATATCCAGTACCACCGGCTGAATAGTATTTTACCGATCTTAAAATAATCAATCTCCTGGTTGGGCAGCTTTCTTTGTACTTTTTCTAACTCTTCCATTTACCGATGAGAAAGCGTAAAAATAATTAAGGCAGTATTAAGCAGCAGTAACACCGGTTGTGTTATTACCGACAGGTTCTGCAATTTGTCGTTGCGTACGGCACGCTTGCTTTGTGCTATGTAAATAACATCGCCGCTTTGAAGTACGGCGCGGGGATCATTTATTGATTGAATATCCCGAAGGTTAATTTCAGTAACCTGTGGATTTTTCTGATTGCCCCTTATTATTTTTACGTTTGCTTCATTAGCCTTATCTGTCAGGCCACCTGCTTCACCAATTAATTCAACCAAAGTGGTCCTGTCTTTTGTTAGTGGATAGTTTCCCTGCCCTTTTATTTCGCCGAGTATAGTAACCTTAAGGTTAACAATTTTCAACTCGATTATGGGGTCTTTCAACAGGTTTTTACGGTAAAGTTCCTCAATTTGTTTTGCTGCTTCGGGCCTGGTAAGCCCCTCAACTTTTACATGGCCGATAGCAGGCAGGGCAACAGTGCCGTCGTCTTCAACCAGAAATGTCTGCCCTGTAGTGCCGCCCCCGCCTCCTCCTCCGCCGGCATTAGCAGAAGGTGCTTCATCAACAATATACTTTATACTTTGCAGGTTCCTGATCTGCAGTATATCCTGGGGTTTGATGCGGTACGGGCCTGCTGCTGCATCGCTTCCTTTCGATGCGGTATCAGTAACATTATACTTTTGTTCAAAAAGATATTGATATTGTTTGCTTGAGCAGGAGGTTAACAAAAAAAATATTCCAATAATCAGGCAAGTAGGTATATAATTGCGCATGTTCAGCTATAAAGTTCCACGTTATATTTAATATAATTAGGCCTCAAAGTCAAAATTACATAATTTCGGCTATTAATACGTTGTATTTTTCCCAAAGTTGCAAGATTGAAGATCTCGGTTGTCACTATTATTTATAATACCAAGGATACTATAAAAAGATGTATTGAATCCGTCATTAGCCAGGATTACAATAACATTGAGTATATTATAATTGATGGCGGCTCAACAGATGGTTCCCTGCAAATAATTAACCAATATAAATCGCATATTCAGGTTTTGGTATCCGAACCCGATCAGGGTATTTATGATGCCATGAATAAAGGCATCCGTTTGGCAACAGGCGAAATTGTAGGTACACTCAATGCCGACGATTTTTTTGCTGATCAGGGAGTTATATCGGAAGTGGCGCAAGCCTTTTCTGATAATGTAGCCGACATCATTTACGGAAACCTTGATTATATAAATTCTGCCAATAAAATTATCCGTAAATGGAAAAGCCACAAATGTGGAAAAAATTCCTTTAACCGTGGTTTTATGCCCCCGCACCCTACCTTTTACTGTAAGCGCTATTTGTTTGAAAAACACGGTTTTTACAGCCTTGACTACGGTTCTGCTGCCGATTATGAATTAATGGCGCGCTTTATGCATAAATGGCAGATAAGCAGCTTACATCTTAACAAGGTTATGGTTAACATGCAGGTAGGGGGTGTAAGTAACAGCAATTTAATAAACCGGATTAAGGCGTGGTCATTTGATTTAAAGGCAATGCGTGAAAACAATGTGTTTTTGCCTGTTTTAGCCATAGTACTTAAACCTCTTAGGAAAATTTTTCAATTTCTTTAATTTTTAGTTAACCTTTTATATTGTCTGCCGTATAAATATTTAAATGAATAAGCCGGTCACTAACACATTTATAGCATATGCTTGAATTTCTACGCTCTTATCATTTTGTTTATAATGTGCTGATAGTTGTATTTTCAACCCTGGTAACATTATTATGTATCCCTTCAATTTTACATGTTGCCCGTGCACGCCATTTATATGATGATGTTGGCCATTTCAGAAAGCAACATGACCATGGTATTCCCCGGTTGGGTGGTGTGGCTATTTTTGTAAGCTT
This sequence comes from Mucilaginibacter gossypiicola, assembly GCF_900110105.1. Classification (GTDB taxonomy): domain Bacteria; phylum Bacteroidota; class Bacteroidia; order Sphingobacteriales; family Sphingobacteriaceae; genus Mucilaginibacter; species Mucilaginibacter gossypiicola. The sequence goes on from NZ_FOCL01000006.1 coordinate 247,250, forward strand.
TACCATTACTGTTTTGTTGTTCGGTATTATTGACAAATCACTGCCTATTAGTTATTTGCTTACAGCATGTATCATGTTGTTTGCCATGGGTTTAAAGGATGATCTTTCCGGGGTTAATTCCAGCACTAAGTTCATGATTCAGTTTGTGGTCGCCGCCATTTTGGTTATACCCGGAGATATCCGCATCAGCAGCATGTATGGGGTTTTTGATATTGCGGCACTACCATATATTCCCAGTGTAATATTGTCAATACTGGTTATTATGCTCATCATCAATTCGTTTAATCTCATTGATGGTATTGATGGCCTGGCCGCAACTACCGGTATCATTGCAAATAGCACTTTTGCTGCACTTTTTATTTATATGAAGCAGTATGAGCTTGCGGCAATTTCGCTTGCTATGGCTGGGGCTGTAGTTGGGTTTTTGCGTTTTAACATAACTCCTGCTAAAATATTTATGGGCGATACCGGCGCTCTGCTCATTGGCCTCGTAACGGCAGTAATGGCTATTAAGTTTATTGAACTGAGTAAAATATCCACGGTTAAACTGCCTTTTATATATACAGCACCCGCGCTAATTGTAGCCATACTGATAGGTCCTGTTTTTGATACGCTAAGGGTTTTCACTATCCGTATCTTAAATGGAAAATCGCCTTTTGATGCCGACAGGAACCATATTCACCATCGCATATTAAAAATTGGATTAACGCATTTGCAAACTACCCTTGTTTTGTCTTGCTTAAACCTGATATCTATAATAATGGTGCTAACTTTAAATGGCTTGAATAACTCATTGCTTATTGTGCTTATATTTTTACTGTCAATATCGTTTAACGGAGCAATAACTTATTTTATCCGTTCAAAAAAACGCGGGTTTTTGATGTTCAGAAATTTTGGTGATTGAAAGCCAATTGTAACCTGCAGGTAGTAATAAAGTAAATAATCAAATTAACCATCCAGCTTCATTAACTTTGATGCTTAATTACAGCATGCAATGAAGATAGCTATAAACGGATTTGGCCGCATTGGCCGCATTTTTTTAAGGAATATTTCATCGCACCCCGAAATACAGGTGGTAGCTATAAATGACCTTACCGATACGCAAACTCTTGCTCATTTATTCAAGTATGATTCCGTTCACCGCGGATTTAGGGGCGAGGTTAGCTTTGATGACAGTAGCCTTATTATAAATGGCAACCGCATCCAGGTACTTGCCGAACGCGACCCACTTAAACTGCCATGGAAAGCTCTTGATATCGATGTCGTAATAGAATCTACCGGTAAGTTTACCTCCAGGGAGGGGGCCGAAGCGCACTTAACCGCCGGGGCCCGGCAGGTTATTATATCTGCACCATCATCAGATAAAAACGTACCAACAGTAGTACTCGCTGTTAACGATAGACAGGTTGACTTGCAGGCGCCAATTCTTTCAAATGCTTCATGTACAACTAATAATGTTGCTGCAATGGTGAAAATATTAGATGAAAACTGGGGCATTATTGATGGCTACATTACTACAGTACACTCCATGACCGGTGATCAAAATCTTCATGATGCACCCCATAAAGATTTGAGAAGGGCAAGGGCAGCATCAGCCTCTATTATACCAACCACTACGGGTGCCGCCAAGGCCATCACCTCTATATTTCCGCATTTGGAAGGGAGGTTAGGTGGAGCCGGGATTCGTGTGCCGGTGCTTAACGGCTCATTAACTGATTTTACCTGCAGCCTTAAAAAGCAACCTACCATAACTCAAATTAATGAAGCCTTTAAGCAAGCTGCCAACGGGCCAATGAAAAATGTATTGGAGTATACCGAAGATCCTATTGTATCAACCGATATCTTGGATAACCCGCACAGCTGCATTTTTGATGCGCAGCTAACCTCAATTGTTGGTGGGCTTGTGAAAGTTGTTGGCTGGTACGACAATGAAATGGGTTACAGCAGCAGGCTGGCCGATTTGGTTGTTCAAATAGCCGAACTTAAAAAACAGCCGGCCTAAGCTGGCTGCTCAAGTTATTTTGTATATACAACAGTAGCCGTCACCGTTGTGGTATCCAGATTTTTACCGTTAGTATAATAGTATGCAGCAAAGCTGATTACATCTTTGGTTTGCTTTAGAATATCATTTTGTGCCTCAACAGCAAGATCATGTTGTTTGTACGCTTTTGAAAACTTCACAAGCCGTTCCAATACCAGTTTGGTGTACTGTTTACCATTGACGGTAGATGTAGAGGCCGATTTAATGGCAACATTATTTAAGTTATCATCAAGATAATTTGTTGCTGTTTGATTATCCTTATTGACAGTGGTAAAATTGAAATTACTGAGGCTTGACTTTGAAAAATCTTCTTTAAAATGTACAGCTGATGATTTTTGATAATCATCAGCGTTTAATATCAAATTTGCGGTTTCAGTGTAATTTAAATAGAGTGTGTCATTGCTTACTTTGGTAAGCACAACCTGGTTGGCAATGTCAAGCTTTACGGTACCCGATGTTATGCCAGTGTTTGTACCTGTATTTGTGCCGGTATTGGTATCTGTATTGGTACCTGTATTTGTGTTGGTTGATCCTTTAATTACTTCGGAAACTATATCTGTTTTTTTACAGCCGAAAAGTACGGTTGCGATAAGGATGCAGGTAAAATATTTTTTCATTTTAATCTCAGGTGTTTTCTCTCTTTTGGCAACAACTGTGCCTTACTCCTTATTTGTTTAATAGTAAGTAATAAGAAAATCCTTTTAATTGGTGGTTGGGGAGGCGCGGCGGCATAACGAAACATTAACCAGTAGTTATTATTTTAATGGGATTAAAATTCCCCATTTCGGGAAATTTCCCATTTTTGCAGGTATGATCAGGTTTATAAAAGTTGATGAGTTATTGCACGTACGCAACGAAGTATTACGTGAAGGTAAGCTCACTCTTGACGAATGCCGTTTTCCCTCAGATAATAACCAGGGCAATTTTCACCTTGGTTACTTTGTTGACGATGAATTGGCTTGTATAGCATCCTTTCATCGTCAAAGCTATGGGGAATTTGCCGGTGTTGGCTACCAGCTTCGTGGTATGGCAACAATCGAAAAATACCGGGGGCAAGGCTTAGGTAATCAGTTAGTTAACTTTGCCCTGGTTTACCTGCGCGGTCAACAGGCAGGTTACCTGTGGTGCAATGCCCGTAAAAAGGCGGTTCGCTTTTACAGTGGCCTTGGTTTCGAGATTGTTTCGCCCGAATTTGAGGTGCCGGGCATTGGCCCTCATCATGTGATGTATGTTAAAATAAGATGAAATTTAGGCGGATTGAAACAGCTTTTTTCGTTTTTCGTTAAGTATTTTGAATTAAAATGCTCAATTTGCGCCCGTTCATAACAAATGACCCTTTAATAGATATGAAAACAGTAGATCAAATTAGTTTTGCCGGTAAAAAAGCCCTGATCAGGGTTGATTTTAACGTGCCTCTTGATGAAAATTATAATATTACCGATGATAACCGCATGACGGCAGCTTTGCCAACCATTAAAAAAATATTGAAAGATGGCGGTAAAGTTATCCTGATGTCGCACCTTGGCAGACCAAAAGATGGTCCTACAGAAAAATATTCATTAAAGCATATTGTATCTCATTTGTCTGATCTGCTTGGTCAGCAAGTTCAGTTTGCTGATGATTGTATCGGTGAGCAGGCTATTGAAAAAGCAAAAGCGCTTGGTAATGGCGAGGTTTTATTATTAGAGAACCTTCGTTTTTATAAAGAAGAAGAAAAAGGTGATGTTGCCTTTGCAGAAAAACTTTCAAAATTAGGTGATGTTTACGTGAATGATGCTTTTGGTACCGCTCACCGTGCACACGCTTCAACTGCGATCATCGCCCAGTTTTTCCCTGAAGCTAAATTCTTTGGTTACCTGATGGCAGCCGAATTGAATAATGCCGAAAAGATTCTGAACAACGCACCTAAGCCTTTTACAGCTATTATGGGTGGTTCAAAAGTATCTGATAAAATTGAACTGATTGAGCGTTTGCTTGATAAAGTTGATAATCTGATCATTGGTGGTGGTATGGCTTATACTTTCGCTAAAGCTGATGGCGGTAATATCGGTACTTCATTGGTTGAGATGGATAAGCTTGACCTTGCATTGAGTTTAAGGCAAAAAGCTAAAGATAAAGGTGTAAACCTGTTGTTACCTTTAGACAACATTATTGCTGATGCTTTCTCGAATGATGCCAATACAGATGTGGCTAAAACCGGCGAAATAAAAGATAACTGGATGGGCCTTGATATCGGTCCTGAAACTGTTGCTTTATTTAGCAAAGTAGTTGAAGAATCAAAAACCATTTTATGGAATGGCCCTATGGGGGTATTTGAAATGGAGAAATTTTTAGGTGGTACTAAAGCCATTGCCGAAGCCGTAGCTAAAGCTACTGAAAACGGTGCTTTCTCATTGATTGGTGGTGGTGACTCTGCCGCTGCGGTTGCCAAATTTGGCATGACCGACGAGGTAAGCTACGTATCAACCGGTGGTGGTGCTTTGCTTGAGTACATGGAAGGTAAAGAGTTACCTGGTGTAAAAGCTATAAACGACTAATCCAAACTAAAATGAATATAAAAGCTCCGGTGACGGAGCTTTTTTTGTTTACGAGCGATCTCAACTTATACTTTATAATTGTTTAACTTCAAATTGAGTTTTTCGATATTGTATTAACCAATTATAAAGTATGGTCAACATTAATTCCGGAGGGGTAGCTCAACATACTTTTGATGCTATCGTAATCGGGTCTGGCATCAGCGGAGGATGGGCGGCTAAAGAGCTGTGCGAAAAAGGGCTAAAAACGCTGGTGCTGGAACGCGGCCGGAATGTTACGCATTTAAAGGACTATCCAACAGCTACTAAAAATCCCTGGGATTTTCCTCATCGCGGGCATTTACCAGAGGTTATAAAAAACGAAAACCCGATAGCCGGAAAGTGTTATGCTTTTAGCGAGGCTACAACTCATTTCTTTGTTAAAGATAAAGAGCATCCCTATGTTCAGGAAAAGCCGTTCGACTGGATTCGCGGGTACCAGGTGGGCGGGAAATCGTTGCTGTGGGCCCGGCAAACCCAACGCTGGAGCAGGTTTGATTTTGAGGGCCCGGCAAGGGACGGATTTGCCACGGCCTGGCCTGTTAGTTACCAGGATATTGCACCATGGTATAGCCATGTAGAGTTATTTGCAGGCATCGCCGGTAACAAAGACGGCCTGGAAACATTGCCCGATGGAGAGTTTTTACCTCCCTGGGAAATGAATGTGGTTGAAAAACATATTCAAAAAAGGATTATGGACGCCTATAAAGACCGGCATGTTGTTATCGGCAGGTGTGCCCATTTAACCCAACCGCAGTCCATTCATTTACAACAGGGGCGGGGCCAATGCCAAGCCCGGAGTTTATGTGAGCGTGGTTGTCCGTTTGGCGGATATTTTAGCTCTAATTCTTCAACCTTGCCCTGGGCGGCAAAAACAGGTAACCTTACACTCCGGCCCGATTCGGTTGTGCATTCAATTATATATGATGAAAAAAAGGGAAAGGCAACTGGAGTGAGGGTGATAGATGCACATACCAAAGTAGCAACCGAATATTATGCCCGGATCATTTTTGTAAATGCGGCTACCCTAAATTCCAATCTTATTTTACTGAATTCAAAATCATCCAGGTTTCCAAACGGATTAGGAAACGATAATGATTTACTGGGTAGGTACATCGCATTTCACAACTATCGGGGATCGTTAACTGCAACAATTGACGGATACCTGGATACTTATTATTATGGCAGAAGGCCTGCTGCGGTTATAATGCCAAATTTTAGAAATGTTTACAAGCAGGAAACCGACTTTTTACGAGGATATATGACGTTTTATACCGCCACAAGAAGCAGTTGGGGCCACGCAGTTGACAGCGATCAGATTGGCGCGGGGTATAAAGAAAATATTTCTGAACCCGGAGGTTGGAATATATACATGATGATGCAGGGGGAAACTATTCCGAAGGCTGCGAATAGGGTGAGCCTGAGTAAAGACCAAAAGGATGAGTGGGGAATACCTTTATTATCAGTTTCGGTAGATTATGATGATAATGACGTAAAATCATTGAACGATTTCTTACAGCAAGGTGCTGAGATGCTTGACAAGGCGGGCTGTAAAAACATAGCTACTAATGATAGTAAACAGGCCCCCGGCCTGGATATTCACGAAATGGGCGGGATCAGGATGGGGAACGATCCGCAAACCTCATTGTTAAACAAGTGGAACCAGTTGTATGCATGCCCAAATGTATTTGTAACCGATGGGGCCTGTATGACATCTACCGGAACTCAAAACCCTTCGCTAACTTTCATGGCCCTAACAGCCAGGGCTGCAAACTATGCTGCGGATGAATTGCGCAAAAACAATATATAGTTTTTGCGAAAGTTAAAGGGCTGTAAGCCTGTTAAGGAAACGAGGTGTTTCGATCTCCAATGGTTAATAAATAGTATTTTCGCTGGTATTGAAATCAAGCAATTTATATATCCGGCCATTTAATGAAGCAGATCGTGATAAGCTTAAGGAAATCTACCTGCTTTGCCGGATCCAGGTTTTTTATTGGATAGATAGTCTCTTATTTACATTAAACGATTTTGATGCTCATACCAGGGACGAGGACATATGGGTTGCCGAATGCGATGGTGGAGTAGTTGGGTTTATGGCCGTTTGGTCTCCTGATGCTTTTATTCATCATCTTTATATTGATGCAGCGCATAGGGGAAAAGGTATAGGCAAGGCGCTGCTTGCTTTGGCAAAGCAAACTTACCCGTCTCCGCTTAGCCTAAAATGTCTTGTAAAAAATGAAGCCGCTTTACAGTTCTACCGGGCTTTGGGTTGGGACGTTGCGGAAGAGGGTAGTGACGCTTTGGGCGATTATTTTTTAATGAAGAGTAAATAACAAACGGGCGGGACATTAAGTATATCCCGCCCGTTTTATTTTATTGAATTTTAACTGAAGTTACTACGTCATTCGCGTTTGGCGATAGTGTAGTGAAATTAGGCGTGTTTGCTGTTCGTGTCCATGATGTGCCGGTAGAGTTATCGTTCGAATACATCGTTACCGTCCAGCCGGTTGGAATTTTTACCGACGAAGCCCAGTTATCTACAAAGCCATAAGCCTGCAGTTGGGCAAGGGTATAGGTTCCTTTAGGTATGGCGCTTGTAACCGTGCCTCCGTAATTGATATCCTGATAAAAAGTTACCCCTGTAGTACTTGTTCCCGTATATACCGTAGGCTTACCGTACAATGCATTTGATACGCTTGTCAGGTAAGTATGCGAGTCGGTATTGGGCAGGTTATAATACAGGTAAATGCCATAGTTGTTATTAACCGTTTGTGTAGCCAGCGATGCCGCAGTTGATGAGCTGGTACTTTGAATATCAATTGCAGCAGGGCCAAGGTTAGCTGCGGTTAATCCCGGAACGTTTGGAACTGAATAAGTACCGTAAATGGCGTTCCAGCTATAGTTTACTTGAGAGCCTACAGTTACACCATTGTAGCTCAGGCGTGATGCTGCCGGCCCGTAAAAATAAAACGATATTATTTTAGTGGGCATCAGGTTACGTAAAGCGGTAACTAGGTAAACAAATGAACTGGCGTTAGGCTGGCCTGTACCATTGGTGCCGTAGTCGGCATATTCATCGTCAAAGTCAATACCGTCCAGTCCGTAAGTGGTAACTGCATTGCTTAACTGCTGAGCGAAATCATTTGCGGCGGCCTGGGTCGGGAAGTTGGAAATACCTGCACCCTGGTGGTTGCCCAAAATAGATAACAATACCTTAATACCTTTGGCCTGCAGGCTCTGAATATAGGTGGTTTTATTGTTAAGTACATTGGTTACCTGTGGGTTAAAATATAACACAGCTTTTTGTGTACCTGTGTCATAATTGATATTGGCCGCAAATATGATGGCTATATCAAAAAGTTGCTCTCCGGTTGAAAGGGTGTAGTTGCCCACATTGCGAATGTCATTATTGTTTACTTCTACATAGCAAACGCCTTTTGGACCGGTTACACCTATGGCATTGGTGCTTAACTTTGAAGGGCTGTTGCCTGCATCGGTAGGTAGCGCAGCTTTTTCCTTTTTACAGGCGGATGTGAGGAGTACAACTGCGCCTAATAAGGCGGTTAGTGTTTTTGTAAGGGGCAGATTAAGGTTTGTTCTCATAATTGTTGTTTTTTGTTAAAATGGTTATAAAAAGATTAATTGTTTAGCATTGCTTGGTTTACGTAAAGCCGACCCATGGCATGGCCAGGGGATAATCACTATCTCTTAAAAAAACTGTTTAAATATTTTAGGTTGCCGGGCGCTTAGGTCCTCGCTCCGGTATTATTTGGTTCAAGGTAATAGACCATTAAACGGGTATAATTGCCTACAGGTTTTAATTATTATTTTATAAAAACAGTATTATGGTTAATAAAGGTGCTTATTACACTTAATTTTAACTATAACAAAAACCTTTGTTCTGTAACAAAAAAGAGGCTTTTTGTAAATTGCAGCATGGTTAGTTGTCCTTTTTATTTTATTCGGCTACATTTGATTTGACTGACAAAAATTTTATGAAGAAAAATTTACTTTTCATTCTCTGCCTTTTGCTTTCGGCATCAGGTATTTATGCGCAGCCCAAAGCGCCTGATGCTGATTACATTAAAGCCAATTATCAGAAATATGAATACCAGATCCCGATGAGGGATGGTAAAAAGCTTTTCACATCGGTATACGTACCGAAGGATCAATCCAAGAAATACCCTTTCATGATGGACAGGACCCCATACAGTGTTGCTCCGTATGGTACCGAACTTTATAAAGGAAGCCTTGGCCCATCGTCATTATTCGCTCACGACGGTTACATCTTTGTTTACCAGGATGTACGCGGCCGCTGGATGAGCGAGGGTATTTACGAAGAAATGACACCCGAAAAGGAAGATCATAAAACCAATAAAGATGTGGATGAAGGAACCGATACCTATGATACTATCGACTGGCTGTTAAAAAACATTCCGAATAACAACGGTAAAGTAGGGGTATGGGGTATTTCATATCCGGGCTTTTACACTACAACGGCTTTGTTAAGCCGTCACCCGGCCTTGGTGGCTGCATCGCCGCAGGCTCCTATTGCCGACTTGTATCGTGACGATGCTTTTCATAACGGTGCATTTATGTTGGTGGCAAACTTTGGTTTTTATCCCGGCTTTACCAACAGGCAGGACGACAAACCAACTCAGCGCCGTGGTAAAGGCTTTGACGCGGGTACCGAAGACGGCTACGACTTTTTTCTGAAGATGGGTTCCGTAAAAAATACAAATGATAAATATTATAAAGACACTATCCGCCTGTGGAACGAAATGCTTGATCACCCTAACTATGATCAGCATTGGAAAGATCGTAATGTGCTTTATCATTTGCATGATATAAAAACAGCCGTGCTGGTAACCGGCGGCTGGTACGATGCCGAAGATTTATACGGAGCCATCAATACCTATAAAACATTGGTAAAGGAAAATCCTAAAACCCCGGTTTACTTTGCTATGGGGCCATGGGTACATGGTGGTTGGGCACGTGGTGAAGGAGATCATTTAGGCGATGTTGGTTTCGGCGGTTCTACCGGTCCGTTTTACCGCGAAAAAATTGAGTTCAATTTCTTTAATCACTATTTAAAAGGCACCGCAGATTTCGACCTGAAGCCGGTATCTACCTTTGAAACTGGTGTTAACGAGTGGAAAACCTATAATACCTGGCCACCAAAGGAAGCTACCGAGAAAAACTTGTACCTGCTGCCGGGCGGCAAACTATCATTTAGTGCACCCGCTGCTATAACCGATAGTCATGACGAGTTTGTGTCTGATCCAAACAAACCCGTGCCGTTCATCAACAGCATTGATATGGATATGAAGCGCGAATACATGACCGCCGATCAGCGTTTTGCATCACAGCGCCCGGATGTGCTTACTTATGAAACTGATATTTTAGATAACGATATAACTATTGCTGGTAATATCTGGGCCAACCTTAAAGTATCAACTACCGGTACAGACGCCGACTGGGTGGTTAAGGTAATAGACGTTTATCCCGACTCTACTAAAAACACCAAATGGGCAGGCAAAGACGTTTATCTGAGCGGTTATCAGCAAATGGTACGCAGCGAGGCTATGCGCGGTAAGTTCCGTAATGGTTTTGATAAACCCGAACCTTTTATTCCGGGTAAAGTAACACCGGTAAACTTTGAACTGCAGGATGTGCTGCACACCTTCAAAAAAGGGCACCGTATGATGGTACAGGTGCAAAGTACGTGGTTCCCGCTTATCGACAGGAACACACAGCAGTTTCAGGATATCATGAAAGCTAAGGATACCGACTTTAAAAAGGCTACGAATAAAGTTTACACCTCAAAAGCCAACCCGAGCTATTTAAAGGTTAGGGTTATTGAATAAACTATTTACAATGTAAGTGAAACAGCCTCATGTATTTACATGGGGCTGTTGCGTTTTATACCATAACGCCGTAAAGGTTATTAATTAAACCTATAACCATGCGTAAATACTTTATCTTTTTTCTGATAGCCTCAGTCTTATTGGGTTGTAAAAAGCACAACCAGCAAACCGGCTGCCCAAGCCAGGCCTGCACTACGGATTTCGCTGTGCTTTTTGTGAATTTTGTTGATAAGGATGGCCACATGGCATTTGGAAAAGATGTAAAGGCTGTAAATTTACGTACCAAACAGGCTATCATAGCCAAAGGAAATGGAGGACCTCCTTCAACAACTGTAGGCCCGCATTTGTACACCATCGCCACAGATAATAATAAAAATGAGTTCTCGACCGAAGGGGACGATGTAGAACTAACTGTAACTAATATCCAGACAGGAGTTACCCAAACCGTATTATTAAAAATTTCAGGCGGATGTAATTGCCATATAGCTAAAGTATCCGGGCCGGCTACTGTGGTGCTTAATTAGTATTACTTTTCTTCAACAAAGGAGCTGTGCAATAAATATTGTACAGCTCCTTTGTGTTTACTGTTATTTAAACTAATTATAAATAAAACTTGCAGAAAGGAAGTCTTTTTATACTTTTGCGCTTAATTAGACTTAATCTAAATAGAATGTTAAATAACCTTTACTACTCCCTGCGCACAATCCCATTTTTAATTTTATTCCTGTTTTTAAATATCTCGATCCTGAAAGCTGATGATGAAGGCAATAACGGTAAAATAACCGGTGTTGTTAAAACCAGCGATAATCAGCCGGCCTATTTTGTTAATGTGGCCATTAAAGGATTAAACAAAAGTACTACCACAACCGATAACGGATCATTCACTTTTAATAATATTAAGCCAGGTACTTACACCCTGATTGCTAAATACATTGGTACAAAGACAGAAGAGCAAACTGTAACTGTGGTTGCAAATAAAACAACTACAGTATCTTTTAAACTTTATGAAAGTTCAGCTGAGTTAAATGAGGTTGTAGTTTCTTCAACCAAAACCATTAACCGTAAAAACTTAAACATTGGCAAAATGAACGTATCGCCAATGGACCTGCCACAAAGTGTTACCGTAATAGGTCGCGATGTGCTTGATCAGCAACAGTCATTACGCTTAAGCGATGTTATTAAAAATGTGAATGGCGTGTATTTATACAGCAGCCGTGGCAATACCCAGGAAACATTTGGTGCCCGCGGTTATAACTTTGGTAGTAACAACATGTTTAAAAACGGTTTCAGGGTTAACTCGGGCGTTGTGCCTGAGATCAGCTCACTGGAGCGTGTTGAAGTATTGAAAGGCAGCGCTGCTTTATTATACGGAAACGTTGCACCCGGCGGTATCCTGAATATGGTAACCAAAAAACCTTTATTTGAGCAAGGCGGCAAGGTATCTATGACCTATGGCAGCTATGATCTTTACCGCCCATCGTTTGATGTTTATGGCCCTATATCTTCCAAATTAGCTTATCGTGTAAATGGTACCTATGAAAACGCTAAAAGCTACCGTGACAATGTAAAATCAGAAAGGGAATATATTAACCCTTCATTCCTATACAAAATAAGTGATAAAACAACCTTAATTGTTGAAGGTGATTACCTTAACTATGATTTTACCCCCGATTTCGGAACAGGGCAAATCAATAATGTTATCGCCAAAGTTCCGCGTAACAGGTATTTGGGCGCGTCATGGTCAACCGGTAATACCAAACAAACTACCGCAACCGCAACCATTAACCATCAGCTCAATAGCCTTTGGAAATTAAGCGGCGGGTTTTCATACCAACATTTTAACCGATCATACCAAACCACCGAGCGTGTATTACCTGACGCAAATGGCGACTGGGGCCGTACCCTCAACAGGGCCAGAACACTTGAAGACTACTATACTGGTCAGTTCAATATTACAGGCCAGTTTAACACAGGTGCGATTAAACACAACATTTTAGCCGGTGTTGATGCCGATTGGTACCGCAATAATGCTTATACTTATGTTGCTACGGTAAACAAGGTATCAAGTTACCTTGATCAAAATAATGCACCACAAAACGCTGTTTACGACAAGATCAATATTTTTGACCTTGATAAATACACGCTTCGCACTGATAAACCACAGATGAATCCGTTTTATAGCATCTTGACGCCGACCAATCGTTTTGGCGCTTATGCTAATGATCTCATTAGCTTGTCTGAAAAAGTTAAAGTGCTTGCAGGTATTCGCTGGTCATATCAATATGTATCACCAACATCGGTTAGCAATTATAATACACTTGCTACCGCAACTCAGGCCGCAGGTAAAGAAGATAAAGCATTTTCACCGCGTGTGGGCATCGTTTACAAACCAATAGCTAATACTGCGCTGTTTGCAAGCTACTCTAATTCTTTCATAACCAATACTGGCACCGATATCAACAACAATCCGCTTGATCCTTCAATGATCGATCAGTATGAAGTTGGTGTTAAAAATGACTTCCTGAACGGTAACCTGTCAGTAAACGTAACAGCATATCGCATTAAAAATAATAACCTGGCTCAAACTGCGCCATTCCAGGCCGATGGTGTTACACCTAACATTAATACCAATATCAAAGTGCTAAGCGGCGAAACAAGAAGCGATGGTGTGGAGCTTGATATCGCCGGTCACCCGGTAAAAGGTTTGGATGTGTTGGCAGGCTATAGCTATACCAACGCTAAATATACCAAAACAGGTACTGCAGTTGGCAGCAACATTGCAGGCCAGCCATTATTAAATACACCAAAGCATACCGCCAACACCAGCGTATTTTATACTTTTTATAACGGCGATTTGAAAGGGTTTAAAGTAGGTGCATCGGTTTATTACCTGGGCGATCGTGTTGCGGGTAACGCCAATACAGTAGGTCAAACCCAAACTATTTCAAGGTTAGTTAATGTATCGGGCTTTACCACGGTTGATGCTTCGGTAGGTTATACTTATAAAAAGATCTCTATTATTGGTAAGATCTCTAATATTGGCAACGTGCTTAATTATAATGTACACGAGAATTATAGTATTAACCCTATACCGCCAAGGCAGTTCTTAACTACATTGAGTTATCGATTTTAATTAATTGAATTTAACCGGGCATGGGAACATGCCCGGTTTTTATGCTTATAAAAACTGATGAAAGTATTTTTCCGCACCATCCACCTCTACTTAAGCCTTGCGGCAGGAGTAATCATTTTTTGCTCGTGCTTAACCGGTACCATGCTGGTTTTTGAAAAGGAAATTCAGCAGGCACTTAACCCTCAACGGTATTTTGTAAAACCCCAGGATAAAAGGTTGCCGATATCTGCTTTGACAGCAGGTGTTTTAAAGCAGATCCCCAAATCAAAACTGGCAACGGTTACCGTTTATGAGGACCCGGAGCGTACCGTAGAGGTTGCGCTTATCGTACCCGAAAAGAAGGATAAGAAAGCAGTTGGTGCTCCCAAAGCCGAAAAACATGCCGGCGCGTATACCAAAAAGGATGCTAAGCCAAAAGATGCCGAGCGCTCAAACCTTACCGCTTTTGTAAACCCGTATACCGGGCAAATAATTGATCAGTTTAACCGCAGGCAAACTTTCTTGTATTCGGTAGAAATGTTTCACCGTTATTTATTGGGTGGCAAAAATAGCCTGGGCGATTGGGTGATCAGCCTCTCAACGTTGTTTTTCCTGGTGATTTTGATAACGGGTGTAATACTTTGGTGGCCTAAAACCAAGGTTATTATGAAGCAGCGTCTTAAAATAAAATGGGGCGGGAGCGGCAAGCGTTTAACGCACGATCTGCATATTGTTACCGGTTTTTATACTTCTATATTCTTGATCATCATTTCGGCATCCGGCTTGGTTATGACCTTTAAATGGGCAAACAACACTTTGTTTTTCCTTACCAATTCAAAAGTTGTTACCAAAGAAGATATCAAAGCTCCGCTTTCTGTTTATCAGCCGGGAATTGCTGCTATTTCACCGGAAGCAGCTATTGGCGCGTTAGGTAGTAAAATAACTGATGCCGAAAATTTCACTATCCGTTATCCGAAGGATACAGCGGCGGTTTACACTTTTAATGTGCTCAAAAAAGGTTCGGTTGAACTGGCTACCGATACTTATTATATAGATCAATACAACGGTAAGCTTGCCGGCTCCGCCTTGTATGCCGACAAGAGCCTTGGCCAGCGTATCCGTGGGGTTATTAAACCAATTCATACGGGCTCTATTTATGGCTGGCCTACCCAGGTTTTAGCTTTTCTGATCACCTTGGTTTCGCTCATATTTCCGGTAACAGGGGTAATGATGTGGCTTAACCGCACGAGTAAGAAAAAGAAAAAGCCCGTTCGTAGCAGAGTGAAAGCGGTGTCTGCTGAGGTTATCTAAAATGAAAAAGATTATCTTTTCTCATCAGGACCGCTCTTAGAGGAGCCCTGATGAGATTTTTTATGTCGCTCGTTCCTTTTTTACCTTAAAGGTTCTCTTATCATGATCCAGTAAGGGCAGCCTGTAACTGGCTCGCTTACTTCCTTTGCTATTTTATACCCCACCCGTTCATAAAACCGGATATTTCGTGGAGTGAAGGTTTCGAGATAGGTTGGTATCCCGTTTTTATCTGTTTCGTTAAGCATTTCCATCAATAGATTAACCCCCAATCCCCGTCCCTGGTGACTTGGTTTGATCCCAGCTATCGACAAATACCAGGCATCGTACAATATCGGGTCAAGTTGTTTGCTCATGAACGAAACTATGGTTGAATAAGCTCTTAGTGCCGGTTCGCCCATATAGGTTGTTATAAAATCTTTCTTTAACAGGCTCTTTTCATTGTCTGCAGCAGGGTTTAAAGGTTGGCTCCAGATAGCGGCACCATAAGCAGGATCACCAGTAATAGTTAACCGGCCGTACTCTTCGCCTTCTTTCATGGAGTAATCCATATACCTCATTAGTATTTCCTGCTTTTTCTGCTCGCCGCCCGGAATATCCCGTAACAATTCTATGTAAAATGGGTCGGGGATGAGGGCTTCGTATAGCGCTAAAGCCAGGTCTTGATATTTATAGGTGTACATGCAATATATTAAGTTCAACGGCTTAATATACAAAATATTAGTACCCCACACCTGGTTAAGTAGTTGTAGTTTATGAAAGCGATGGCTCTGCAATAAATGGTTTTTTCTCCCACTTTTTTATGATTCAGAATTTATAGCCAATAGTTGTCGTAACTACTTGTTTATTAGTGGTTTTTAGCGGGGTGAAAATCTTGAAAAATCTTCAAAAAATATAAAACAGACCCGGCTAAAAATTGTTGAAAACTTTTAGTGGGGGAAAGTGGTAGAAAGTGGTAAAAGTATTTACTTTTACGTTACAAAATTGCCCAAGTCATACAATGTCGTTTTTAACCGGTGAATTTGAGTGTAAGCTTGATCCTAAATTTAGGATGATGATACCGGCTGGCCTTAAAAAGAAGCTTCCTGAACTGGAATCTGAAGGCCTGGTGATCAATCGCGGGTTTGAAAAATACCTCGTCATATACACTAAAAAGGAATGGGATAAACGACTTGAAGATTTGAGCAAACTTAATGAATACGAAGAGGATAATATAGCCTTTATACGATATTTTACCCGTGGTGCCACCGAGCTTATGCCTGATGCTGCCGGCAGGGTATTGTTGCCAAAATTCCTGTTGGAATATGCGGGTATAAAAGGGGATGTAGTGCTGGCTTGCCAGTTGAATAAAATTGAGGTTTGGGATGCCGAAGCGCACCGCAAACTGATGGATGATGAGCCCAAAAGTTTTAGCGCGTTGGCTAAAAAAGTAATGGGTGGTAAAAATAAGGAGCAGGAATGAGTGAGTACCATGTACCGGTAATGCTGAGGGAATGTATTGATGGGCTGAATATTGATCCGGACGGTACTTATGTGGATGTGACTTTTGGAGGTGGTGGTCATTCGCGCGAGATTTTGAAGCACCTGGGCCCAAAAGGCAGGTTGATTGCTTTTGATCAGGATGCTGATGCGCAGCGTAATATAATTGATGATGAGCGTTTTGTTTTTGTAGATCAGAATTTCAGGTATCTCAAAAACTTTTGCCGTTTACATGGCGCTATTCCTGTAAATGGTATTCTGGCCGATTTGGGTGTATCATCGCACCAGTTTGATGAGGCCGATCGCGGGTTTTCCATCCGGTTTGATGCCGAGTTGGATATGCGTATGAACCAGTTGGGCGAGCTGACTGCAAAGGATGTGGTGAATAATTATTCGGTGGCCGACCTGCACCGGATCTTTGGTATTTACGGCGAAATTCAAAATGCCAAATCATTGGCCGAAACTATTGCCACCGCAAGGTTAAATACATCGATAGTAACTATCGCTGATCTGAAAAATGTGATCAGCGCACGCATCCCGAAAGGAAAAGAAAATAAATACCTGGCACAAGTGTTCCAGGCATTAAGAATAGAGGTTAATCAGGAACTGGAGGCATTGAAGGATTTTTTAATGCAGTCGGCAGAAGTTTTAGCAGTAGGTGGCAGGCTGGTGGTGATGTCATATCACTCGCTTGAGGACAGGCTGGTAAAAAACTTCATCGCCAAAGGCAAGTTCAGCGGCGAGGTGGAGAAAGACCTTTATGGAAACGATAATAAACCGCTTGATGCTGTAAGCCGCGGAGCTATAACGGCATCGGCAGAGGAGATAACCAATAATAACAGGGCACGGAGCGCTAAGTTAAGAATAGCTGTAAAAAAATGACCAATCGTTTACGTACAGAAATTCAGGAGGAGGAAGAAGTTGAGGAGGTAATTGAGGAAAGGCCTGCAAGGGAATTGCCGGATAACTTCTTTACGCAACTTTTTACAAGGGGCTTTCTTACAACCGAGAAGGCTACCAATGCTTTGCCCTTTGTTTTGTTTTTAGCCTTTTTAGGTATGGTGTACATTGGTAACATGCACTATGCCGAAAAATCGGTACGTGAAATTGATGCGCTTACCAAAGAGGTTAAGGAGCTTGGTTGGGATTATAAATCAACAAAGGCCGATATGGCTTTTAAAAGCACGCTTACTGAAGTGGCCAAGCGTGCAGATACTTTGGGCTTGAGTCAATCCGTTGATCCGCCGGGAAAAATAACAGTGAAGGAGGTGGCAGATGGGAATTAGGACTAACATATTGGCCAGGGTTTATTTAGCCTTTGGTCTTGTTTTGCTTTTGGCCATTGCTGTTGTGGTTCAGTTGTGTCGCCTGCAATATGTTCAGGGCGATAAGTGGAAGGCAATGGCTGCTGATCTTTCGGCACAATACCAAACTGTTGAAGCAGCAAGGGGTAATATTTTTTCTGTTGATGGAAGTTTGCTGGCTACTTCGGTGCCGGAGTATGAACTGCATATGGATATGCTGGCTGGTGGCATAGCATCGGATACCGCTTTTAATAACAATATCGACCTGCTGGCTGCAAAGCTGTCGGGTATGTTTGGTGACAGGTCGGCAAGAGATTATTCGCGTGTGTTGCGCGAGGCACGCAGGGATAGTTCACGTTATGTGCTCATCAGGCGTAAAGTATCGTACCAGGACCTGAAAAAGATCCGCCAGTTTCCTGTGTTTAACATGGGGAAATACAAAGGAGGGTTAATTGTTATTCAAAAAAACAGGAGGATCCTGCCGTTCCAGTCGCTGGCGGCGCGTACTATCGGTTATAAAAACGAAAACGTAAAGAACCCGGTTGGTCTGGAAGGTGCTTATTCGTCATACATTAATGGCGAAAGCGGCAGGCGTTTAATGCAGCGGATCCCCGGTGGTATCTGGATGCCGGTTGACGATGATGACGAGATAGCGCCTAAAGATGGCGCTGATATTATTTCAACCATCAACGTAAACTTTCAGGATGTAGCGCAGGATGCTTTAAAAAAACAACTGGTAAAAAGCGCGGCCGATCATGGCTGCGTTGTGCTTATGGAGGTATCTACCGGCGAGATCAGGGCTATTGCCAATTATACCCGCACCAAGGATGGCGATTATAAAGAGCAAATGAACTATGCTATCAGTAACGCTATTGATCCTGGGTCGACCTTTAAACTGGCATCGTACATGACCATGCTCGATCAGCATAAGATTGATACCAGCACCATAATCAATGCCGAAGGTGGTAAATATAAATTCCCGAAAGGGCCAACCATTACCGATACCGAGCATGATAATTATGAAATGTCGGTTAAGCGTGCTTTTGAGGAGTCATCAAACGTGGCGGCTGCAAAATTGGTTGATAGGTTTTACCACAATAATCCGTGGGAGTACATTAATAAATTATACAGCTACCACCTGAACGAAAAACTTCAACTGCAAATTCAGGGCGAGGGCAGGCCGGTAATTAAAAATCCATCAAACCGCAGCTGGAACAAAAATTACAGCTTGCCAGAGATGGCTTATGGTTATGAAATGAATATTACGCCGCTGCAAATGCTGGCTTATTATAATTCGGTTGCCAACAATGGTAAAATGATTGCGCCGTTGCTGGTTCGAGAAATTCGCAGATTGGGCAATCCTATTGAGCAATTCCAGGCAAGGGTAATTACTGAGCAGGTTTGTTCCGAAGCAACTTTAGGTAAAGTGCGCGGGATGCTTGAAGGGGTGGTGATGAATGGTACCGGTAAAAATGTTATTAAAAACAAGCTATACAGTGTGGCGGGTAAAACCGGTACAGCACAGGTGGCTAACGGAACAAAAGGTTATAAGGATAAAAAATATCAGGCCTCTTTTTGCGGCTATTTCCCGGCCGATCATCCTAAATATTCGATGATTGTGGTGATTAATAATCCAACCCAGGGCGATTACCTGGCTGCAAAAGTTGCCGGTCCGGTGTTTAGGGAGGTGGCCGACAGGGTGTATGCTAATGACCTTGATATTAATCAAACCTCGCAGGCGCATTACGTAGGTAATACGGTATTGCCGCAGGTAAAGCAGGGAAATATGAAAGCCCTAAAAAAGGTTTATTCAAAACTGGGTGTTAAACCGCTGTATGCATCGGCTAACAGTACTGTTGATACAAGCAATGGTATCCCGTTTGAGGAAGTAAAATATAAAAACGGTACCGTGCCATCGGTAACAGGCATGGGGCTAAGCGATGCGTTATACGTAATGGGTAACGCTGGTTATAAGGTAACTGTGCGCGGAAGCGGGATAGTTACCACTCAATCGGTTACCGGAGGAAGTGCAATACCAAAAGGATCACGAATTTTAATAGAACTGCAATGAGGTATTTAAGCGATGTAATTGATGGACTGGCCTTCACTGAGTTGCAGGGAAGTGCTGACGTGGAGATCACGGCGATAGCTTTTGATTCGAGGGCAGTGATTCCTGGGGCAATGTTTGTTGCCGTAAAAGGAACTCTTGTTGACGGGCATGATTATATTGACCAGGCCATCAAAAAGGGCGCTGTAGCAGTAATTTGTGAAGATCTTCCGGCCCATACCACAGGCGAAGTTGATTTCCTGATGGTAGCCGATTCGGCAGTAGCATTAGGCATTGTAGCCGCTAATTTTTATGATAACCCATCGGCCAAATTAAAACTGGTTGGGGTAACGGGCACCAATGGTAAAACAACTATCGCAACACTGCTATATCAGCTGTTCCGCGATCTGGGATATAAATGTGGCTTGCTTTCAACTGTTGAAAATCAGATAAACGGTAAAGTGATCCCATCAACTCATACAACACCTGATCCGGTTGAGCTAAACAATTTGCTTGCCGAAATGGTGGATAGCGGTTGTGATTATTGCTTTATGGAAGTTAGCTCACATGCTATTTCACAAAAGCGTATTGAAAGTTTGGTTTTTGCGGGTGGTGTGTTTACCAATTTAACGCACGATCATTTGGACTACCACAAAACCTTTCTGAGGTATTTGAATGCCAAAAAGGAATTTTTTGATGGTTTGCCTAAAGATGCTTTTGCACTTACCAACAGCGATGATAAAAATGGTAACGTGATGCTGCAAAACACAGCAGCACATAAAAAAAGCTATGGCCTTAAAACCATGGCCGATTATAAAGCCCGCATCCTCGAAAATCAGTTCAGCGGCTTGTTACTACAAATTGACGGCGAGGAAGTATGGTTTAAAATGGTGGGTACATTCAATGCTTATAACCTGTTAGGAGTTTATGCTACTGCAATGCTGCTTGAGCAGGATAAAGCTAAAGTACTTACCAGCTTGAGCAAACTTACAGGTGCCGAAGGTCGCTTTGAGTATATCACCGCTCCTAATAAGGTGGTAGGTATAGTTGATTATGCGCATACGCCCGATGCCGTACAGAATGTACTAAGCACTATTCATGATATCCGCAAGGGTAATGAGAAAGTGATCACAGTAATTGGCTGCGGTGGCGACAGGGATAAAACCAAACGCCCCATTATGGCTAAAACTGCCTGTGAATGGAGTGACAAGGTAATCCTGACATCCGATAATCCGCGTACCGAAGACCCGGCGCAGATCATCAAAGAGATGGAAGAAGGTGTTGACCCGGCATTTAAGCGTCATACGGTAAGCATCATCGACAGGCATGAGGCTATTAAAACGGCCTGCATGCTGGCTAATCCTGGTGATATTATACTGGTAGCGGGTAAAGGGCACGAAAAATACCAGGAAATAAACGGGGTGAAAAACCACTTCGATGATATGGAAGAACTGGAAAACCGGTTCAAAGATTTGGTGTAAAAGACGGGGCAATAGCGAAAGCGGTTGGTTAGATTAAGAAGATACTATTAGTAAAAGAGAAAAGCAATGTTGTATTACCTGTTTAGTTACTTAAGCAAAAATTACAGTATCCCCGGGATAGGTGTATTTCAATACATCACATTCAGGATGGCGATGGCTGTAATCACATCATTGCTGATCACCACAGTTTACGGTCGGAGGTTGATTGATTACCTGCGCTTTAAACAGGTGGGTGAAACTGTAAGGAATTTGGGCTTGGAAGGGCAGATGCAAAAATCGGGTACCCCAACCATGGGTGGTATTATTATTTTGCTGGGTATTTTAATACCAACGCTACTTTTTGCTAAGCTGGAAAATGTATACGTGATCCTGATGATCATCACTACCGTTTGGTTGGGTGCCATTGGTTTCCTTGACGATTATATTAAAGTATTCAAAAAAAATAAAGAAGGCTTAGCGGGCAGGTTCAAGATCATTGGCCAGGTAGGTTTATCGCTTATTGTTGGTTGGACAATGTATTTCAACAGCAATATCATCATCCGCCAGGAAGTGGTGTTGCCGGTGAAAGACGATGCCCCGGTTGAGTTTCATATGAAACGTAATACGCCCGTTTACACTCAGGATGTACATTCTACCAAAACAACAATGCCATTCTATAAAAACAATGAGTTTGATTATGGCAAAGTGTTGAAGTTTTTGGGTAAAGGTTACGAGCAATATGCCCTTGTGGTGTTCCTGTTTTTTGTGATCCTTATTATCACGTTTATCTCCAACGGGGCAAATATAACGGATGGTATTGATGGCCTGGCTACGGGCACCTCGGCCATTATTGGTATTACACTGGCCATACTGGCCTACGTGTCGGGCAACACGGTTATTGCCGATTACCTGAACATTATGTACATCCCAAACTCGGGCGAGCTGGTAGTTTTTGCCGGTGCTTTTGTTGGGGCTTGCGTAGGCTTTTTATGGTACAACTCATATCCGGCACAGGTGTTCATGGGCGATACCGGCAGTCTTGCTATAGGTGGTATTATTGCGGTGTTTGCCATCATGATCCGTAAGGAGCTGATGCTGCCATTGCTGTGCGGTATTTTCCTGGTAGAGAATTTTTCGGTGATTATACAGGTATCATGGTTTAAATACACCAAAAAGAAATTCGGCGAAGGCAGGCGCGTGTTTTTAATGGCTCCGCTTCACCATCACTATCAGAAAAAGGGTTTTCACGAAGCTAAAATTGTTACCCGCTTCTGGATCATCTGTATCATACTGGCAATAGTCACGGTGATAACGTTGAAGCTCCGCTAAGAAGAGAAGCAAGAAATCAAGAGTCAGGAAACAAGAGATCGAGAGTTAGGAAATCAAGCGTCAAGAGACAAGAAAGAAAAAAGAAATCGGTGAAATCATCAAATAATCGGTGAAATCCCAAAAGAAAATAAAAATGAACGACAATAATAACAAAGACGCAAATCAAAAGCACCTCCTTCAGGGGGCGGGGGGGGCGGTACGTCTTGTCATCCTCGGTGCTGGCGAAAGTGGTGTTGGAGCTGCATATCTTGCGCAACAACAGGGCTTTGATGTTTTTGTGTCGGATTTTGGCGGCATTGCCGATAACTATAAAAAGCAGCTCGAAGATTGGAAAATTCCTTTTGAAGAGAAACAACATACAGAAGAACTGATCCTCAACGCAGCCGAAGTGATCAAAAGCCCCGGTATTCCGGATAAGGCGCCGATGATCAAAAAGCTGCACGAAAAAGGAACGCCTGTAGTATCGGAGATTGAGTTTGCCGGGAGGTACACTGATGCAAAAATCATTGGTATAACAGGTTCAAACGGTAAAACCACAACTACCAGCTTAACCTACCATATTTTAAAAAATGCGGGAATGAATGTTGGTTTGGCTGGTAACATAGGTAAAAGTTTTGCTTACCAGGTTGCTACCGAAAAGTTTGATTGGTATGTGCTGGAGCTAAGCAGCTTTATGCTCGACGATATGTTCAGGTTTAAGGTTGACATAGCGGTACTACTAAACATCACACCCGACCATTTGGACAGGTATGATTATAAACTGGAAAACTACGCGGCATCCAAGTTCAGGATAGCGCAGAACCAGACGGCCGCTGATTATTTTATTTATTGTGCCGATGACCCGGAAACAATAAAGGGAATGAAGGAGCGAACGTTCGGGGCACAGCTGTTGCCGTTTTCCATACAGCAAAAATTTGAACCGGGCGCATACCTGGATAGCAACGACAATATTGTCATTAACACAACACAAGAACATTTTACAATGTCAATTCAAGATTTAGCCCTGCAAGGCAAGCACAACATTTACAACTCCATGGCATCGGGTATTGTAGCAAAAGTGTTGGAGCTACGTAACGAAACGATGAGGGAGAGCATGGGTAACTTTAAAAGCATTGAGCACCGCCTGGAGTTTGTTGCCAATATCTCAGGCATCCGCTTCATTAATGATTCAAAGGCTACCAATGTTAATTCAACCTGGTATGCTTTGGAAAGCATGACCAGCGATGTTGTATTGATTTTGGGTGGTGTTGACAAAGGGAATGATTATAGTATGCTTAATGATCTGGTTAAGCAAAAGGTAAAAGCTATTGTGTGTTTAGGCAAGGATAATAAACGTATTCACGATGCTTTTGAAGACATGGTTGACATCATAGTAAATACGTCATCTGCCCAGGAAGCCGCAACTGTAGCTTATCACCTGGCAACTAAAGGCGATACTGTATTACTGTCACCAGCCTGCGCCAGCTTCGACCTGTTTAAAAACTACGAAGACCGCGGCAACCAGTTTAAAGCGGCAGTGAAAGAATTGTAAATGTGCAGATTTCGGATGTGCAGATTGCAAATGAGTAAGTAACACAAAATATAGGATCAGGTTAATCCCAAAATCCTAAAAATCAAGGTTCAGAATGCATAGGATATTAAACAACACAAAAGGAGATCGCTGGATATGGCTAATAGTCATATTGCTTTCTGTTATATCCTTGTTGGCGGTATACAGCTCGGTAGGTACGCTGGCATTTAAGCAGGGCAAAGGGGTAGAGATCATTCTCATGAAACACGTGTTTATGATAGTGGGCGGTATCGCGCTGATGTATTTTTCGCATAAGCTTGATTACCGTTATTATGCAGGTATCTCTAAGGTAATGATGATCGTTACCATTCCATTATTGGTGTATACGTTGGTTTTCGGTAGCCATATCAACAACGCCAGTCGCTGGATAGCCATCCCCGGAACGGGATTAAGCTTCCAGACTTCGGATTTGGCTAAGCTGGCTTTGATCACTTACCTGGCCCGTACATTATCGCGCAAGCAGGAAAATATTAAGGATGTTAAAGAGTCCTTTTTGCCTATTATGGGTTCGGTTTGTGTGGTGTTTATATTAATTGCATTGGCCAACCTTTCAACAGCGTTGATGCTGTTTGGGGTTAGCATATTACTATTGATTATCGGCCGTATCAGTATCAGGCAGATAGCTATTACCTGTGCTGCAGGTTTTATATTGTTAATGGGGGTAATATTCTTAGGGCCGAGGCGGCATACTTACGTGTCGCGTATGAAGGTGTTTATGCACCCGGAGCTGGCAAAGGCCGATAAATCTTTCCAGAGCGACCACGCCAAGATTGCTATCGCTACAGGTGGTTTATTTGGCAAAGGCCCCGGCAACAGTACCGAAAGAAATTACCTGCCCGAGTCATACTCTGATGAGATTTATGCCATCATAGTTGAGGAGTACGGTTTGATAGGAGGAATTGTAGTAGTGGGAATTTATGTGTTCCTGCTGTATCGATGTATCAAGATTATAACGAAGGCGCCGAAAGCTTTTGGGGCTTTATTGGCCTGCGGCTTAAGCTTTAGTTTAACTATACAGGCTTTTGCCAATATGGCGGTAGCAGTAGGCTTAGGGCCAGTAACGGGTGTGCCGTTGCCGTTGGTAAGTATGGGGGGAACCTCGATATTATTTACAAGTATTGCCTTCGGTATTATACTTTCAGTAAGCAAGGATATCGAAGAGCCAAAAAAAGATAAAACTATAAAAGAAGATAATACAGGCCCTAATAAAATTATAGTAGGAGAGATCAGGACGGCGTAGACTAATGATTAGTGGTTGGAGATAAGAGATTAGTTATAAACGAAGTTAGGAACAGGATTTAAGTTAAAATTAAAAGCATGTCAAAAAGGATAATCATAAGCGGTGGCGGAACAGGAGGACATATCTTCCCGGCTATCTCTATTGCAAATGCTTTAAAAAATATTGATCCTAATACTGAGATCCTGTTTGTAGGCGCTAATGGTCGCATGGAGATGGATAAAGTTCCGGCGGCGGGTTATAAGATCATCGGTTTGGATATCCAGGGGATTCAGCGTGGTTCTATAGTTAAAAACCTGATGTTCCCCGTTAAGCTGGCCAATAGTGTGCGCAAGGCTATCAAGATCATTAAAGATTTTAAGCCAGATGCTGCCGTAGGTGTGGGTGGATACGCTTCGGGCCCGTTATTATATGCTGCATCGTTGAAGGGGATACCATATCTCATACAGGAACAAAACTCGTATGCGGGTATTACCAATAAGTGGTTAGGTAAACACGCTCAAAAGATCTGCGTGGCCTTTGATGGTATGGATAAGTTTTTCCCTGCCGATAAGATCATTAAAACCGGCAACCCTATCCGCAAGGATGCGGTGAACATTGCCGGTAAGCACATGCAGGCATTGGAGCTGTACCATTTGTCTCATTTTAAAAAAACGATACTGATAACCGGCGGCAGCCTTGGGGCACGCACGCTTAATAACAGTATCATGAATGGTATTGATAAGCTGCTGGCTGCCGATGTACAGGTGATATGGCAAACCGGTAAGTTTTATTATAAAAGTATCATCGAAAAGCTGGGCGAAAATTATCATCCCGATTTACAGATCAGGGAGTTTTTAACCCGGATGGACCTGGCTTATGCTGCTGCCGATATCATCATATCAAGGGCAGGGGCCGGCACAATTGCCGAGCTGTGTGCTATCAAAAAACCGGTGATCCTGGTGCCTTCGCCTAATGTGGCCGAAGATCATCAAACAAAAAACGCTTTGGCACTGGTACACGAAAACGCGGCGGTATTTGTGGCCGACAGGGATGCTGAAGCAAAACTGGTTGACAGGGCGCTTGAATTATTGGAAGACCGCGACCTGCAGAAAAAATTGAGCATAAACATTGGTAAAATGGCCATGCCAAATGCCGATGAAGTTATAGCAAAGGAACTTATCCAAATTATAAGTAACAATTAAATGATGGTCCTCCTCTTCCAAAGGGAGGAGGGCCTTTTTTAAACGAATTGAAAATGGAACTGCACGATATAAAAAGAGTTTATCTCATAGGCATAGGCGGCATCGGTATGAGCGGCCTGGCTCGCTATTTCCATCATTTGGGTTGCATTGTTTGCGGATATGACAAAACATCGACTGATTTAACAAACCAGTTGCACAACGAGGGCATCCAGGTAGTTTTTGAAGATCATGCGGATTATATCCCTATGAGTTTTCAAAAGCCATGCAGCGATACGCTTATTATTTATACGCCTGCAGTACCAAAGGATTCGCACATCGTTAACTATTTCAAAAGCCACGGCTTTGAGCTATATAAACGCTCGCAGGTTTTAGGGTTGATCAGCAAGAGTTCATTTACTATTGCTGTGGCCGGTACACATGGCAAAACTACTACCTCAACCATGGTGGCATATTTGCTTAAGGCTTCGGGTAATGACTGCTCGGCATTTTTGGGTGGTATTTCATCAAACTACCAAACCAATGTGCTGTACGGCAAAAATAATGTAATGGTGGTTGAGGCCGATGAGTATGATCGCTCGTTCCTTACGCTGTTCCCTGATGTAGCAATCATCACCTCGATGGATGCTGACCACCTGGATATCTATGGTGATCATGCACATCTGACCGAGTCGTTTAGGTTGTTTGCTTCGCAGATAAAACCCGGTGGTACGCTGGTGCACAAAAATGGTTTGCCTTTGGATGGCGGTTACACCTACGCCTTTGAAGATGAAACTGCCGATGCCCATGCTTCAAATGTGAGGATAATTGACGGTGATTTTTACTTTGATTATAACAGCGCTGCTGTAAGTATTACAGATATAAAAATGGGTATAGCAGGTACCCACAACGTGGAGAATGCGGTAGCTGCCATTGAAGCTGTGTTGAAACTGGATATTGCCCCGGCTGATATCAAGGAAGCACTGGCATCATTTAAAGGGGTTAAACGCAGGTTTGAATACATTGTTAAAACACCGAAGCATATTTATATTGATGATTACGCACACCATCCCGAAGAACTGAGGGCTTGTATTTCATCAGTTAAAAGGCTATACCCGGCTAAAAAGTTAACGGCCATATTTCAGCCGCATTTATTTACCCGCACCCGTGATTTTGCCGATGGTTTTGCCGAAGTGCTTGACATGGTTGATGAGCTGATACTATTGGAAATTTATCCTGCGCGTGAATTGCCGATTGAAGGAGTTAATTCGCAGATGCTGCTTAACCGCATGCAACTGCAAAACAAAAGGATATTAAGTAAAGAGGCCGCGGTAGCCGCAGTAGCTGCCGAAAAGCCGGAGTTATTATTAACGGTAGGCGCCGGTGATATTGATACACTGGTGCAGCCATTAAAACAAGTATTAAGTAATGAATAAAAAACTCATTTGGAAGCGCCTGTTGATAGGTTGTGCCTGGGTAATAAGCCTGGGTGGCCTTGTGGTGCTCATGAGTTTTATTGAAACAAAAAAAGCGGGTGTTAAATGTACTGCGGTAAATGTGAGCATTCCTGGTGGGCAATATTTTATTGATAAACAGGAAGTTGATCACATTATCGAAGTTACCAGTCACTCGCTGGTAGGCAGACCTATTGAAAATATCAATATCCAGGAACTGGAGGATAAGCTTAAGGCCAACCCTTTTATTGAGTTTGCAAAGGTTTATACCGAAATGGATGGCGTGTTGAGGGTTGAGGTGAGCCAGCGCCAGCCGATACTACGGGTAATGAACCGTTATGACATGGATTTTTATGTAGACCAGCATGGTTTAAAAATTCCGTTATCATTAAACTTTACCGCAAGGGTATTGGTAGCCAATGGTTTTATAGACGAGCTGTTTACTAACCGTGTTGATTCGTTACATACAAGGTTGGCGAAAGATCTGTTTAAAGCAGCCGATTATATCCGGAGGGATTCGCTCTGGGACGCGCAGATAGCACAGATGTATGTGAATAACGATCGCGAGATAGAACTGATCCCGAGGGTAGGTAATCAAAGGATCCTGATAGGCAATGCAGATTCGCTTAATGTGAAACTGAACAATCTGCAGGCTTTTTATAAACAGGTGTTGCCAAAGGTGGGCTGGGATACTTATAAAATGATCAATGTAAAATATACCAACCAGGTTATTGGTATAAAGAATGAAAATATAAAGGCTGATTCTATAAAAGCTGCGAAAGCCGCTAAAGAGGATTCGCTTAGAACGAAAAGGGATTCATCTCAAATTAAATTGTAATATGGACAAAAGCTCAACTCAGGAAAAAAGTTCGCCAATTGTAGTAGGATTGGATATCGGAACTACCAAGATATGTGCCATCGTTGGGCGCAGGAGCAAGAACGGGAAGATTGAGGTTTTAGGAATTGGCAAGGCCGAATCTGCCGGCGTAACGCGCGGCGTGGTTTCAAATATAGATAAAACAGTACAGGGCATTCATCAGGCGGTGGATGTGGCGGGCTCGCAATCAAATGTGGAAATCAGGGTAGTGAATGTCGGTATTGCAGGCCAGCATATTAAAAGTTTACAGCACCGTGGCTTAATCACCCGTCGCGATCTGCAATCGGAGATCGGCCGTAAGGATATTGATAAGCTGATAGAGGATATGTACAACCTGGTGATGCCTCCGGGCGAGGAGATCATCCACGTTTTACCGCAGGAGTTTACTGTGGATAATGAGCCTGGAATTAAAGATCCTATTGGTATGGCTGGCGTTAGGCTTGAGGCTAACTTTCATATCATATCTGGTCAGGTAACTGCTATTAAAAACATTGTAAAATGTGTTAACAAGGCCAGTCTGGAAAGCCAGGAACTGATCCTTGAACCGCTTGCATCTTCAGAATCTGTTTTGAGCGAAGAGGAAAAAGAAGCCGGTGTGGTTTTGGTTGATATTGGTGGTGGTACTACCGATGTGGCTATTTTCCATGAAGGTATCATTCGCCATACAGCCGTTATCCCTTTCGGCGGTAACAGTGTAACTGAGGATATCCGCGAAGGTTGTTCTGTAATGCGCAACATTGCCGAGCAGCTGAAAGTAAGGTTTGGATCAGCTTTGGCCGACGAGAACAAGGAAAACGAGATTGTATGCGTTCCTGGTTTACGTGGCAGGGAACCAAAAGAAATTTCGGTAAAAAACCTGGCTTATGTAATCCAGGCCCGTATGGAAGAAATTGTAGAGCATGTTTACTACGAGATCAAATCATCAGGGTATGAGAAAAAACTGATAGCAGGTATCGTAATAACAGGTGGCGGTGCGCAGTTGAAACACTTACGCCAGTTGGTTGAATTTGTTACCGGTTTGGATTGCCGCGTAGGTTACCCTACCGAACACCTGGCTAAAAACGAAGTACTGCCAAAAGGTACATATGAAGAATTGCAAAGCCCAACTTTTGCTACCGGTATTGGTTTGCTGATTAAAGGTATCCAGAAAGTGGAATACATGAATGAAGCCATCCCGGCCGAAGTAAAAACGGCTAAGCCAAAATTTGATACAAAAAGTAAAGAAGGCGGTTTGTTAGACAGGCTGCTGAAAAAGAGTATAACATTTATTAAGGATGACATTAAGGATGAGGACTTTCTGAAATAATATTTATTCACAAGGGTTAAACTTATTCACATTGCTCACAATTGTGGATAAACCTTGTTGAAAAAGTGTTATTATTACGATGGTAAAATCTAATGTTGGGTTGAATTACATATAGCTGAAAACGAAGATTATGCATTTTGAAATGTTAAAAGAAAAATCGTCAATCATCAAGGTAATTGGTGTTGGCGGTGGTGGTGGTAACGCGGTAAACCATATGTACAGGCAAGGAATTACCGGTGTTGATTTTATAATATGCAACACGGATGCCCAGGCATTGGAGCTGAGCCCTATACCTAACAAGGTGCAGTTGGGTGCCAGTTTAACCGAGGGCATGGGTGCAGGCTCAATACCCGAAGTAGGCAAAAATTCGGCTATTGAAAATATCGATGATATTAAACAGATGTTGGGCGTTAATACCAAAATGCTGTTCATTACAGCTGGTATGGGCGGTGGCACGGGTACAGGCGCAAGCCCTATCATTGCCAAGGCAGCGCGCGAGATGGATATATTAACAGTGGGTATCATAACCACACCTTTCTCTTTTGAAGGTAAGCGCCGTAAAATGCAGGCCGATGCAGGTTTGGAAGAATTGCGTAAGTATGTCGATTCGTTCCTGGTGATCTCTAACGACAGGCTTCGTCAGATCTTCGGTAACCTTACCATGAGTTCGGCATTTGCACAGGCTGATAATATATTGACCACGGCTGCCAAAGGCATTGCCGAGATCATCACCTTACCGGGCTATATCAACGTTGACTTTAAAGATGTGCGCACGGTGATGAAGGATAGCGGTGTATCGATCATGGGTAGCTTTAGCGCCGATGGTGAAAACCGTGCCCTTAAAGCTGTTGAAGGTGCATTGGCGTCGCCATTGTTAAAAGATAACGAGATTGAAGGTGCAAGGTATATCTTGTTGAACATCAGTTCGGGCCTTAAGGAGGTTACCATGGATGAGATCAGTGTAATTACTGATTATATCCAGGAAGAAGCCGGCTTAGCTGCCGACCTGATCTGGGGTAACTGTATCGACGAAAACCTGGGTGAGCAATTATCGGTTACTATTATAGCTACCGGTTTCCAAACCAAGGATGAGCGCGAGAAAGAAAACAGCAATAAGAAAATAGTTTCGATGCTGGTTCCTGAAGAGCCTCAGCCAGTGCGCCCGGTTAATGAATTTATTAAACCTGTTAAAGCCGATGCTCCTGCCGAGCCTTATGCTAAAGCCCCTAAAGAAGATGCTAAGCAAGCTGGGTTATTTGATATGTTTGCCGGTAGCCGTCAGGAAGAGCCTGCTGTTGTAAGGCATAGCTTAATGCACGAAGAGCCGGAGGCCGATAATGAGCCGGATACTGCTGGTTTCACTTTTAAAATGAGCGAGCCTGTAAGCTACGAGCAGCCTGTAAGGGAGCAGCCACGCATGCCGGAGCCCGAACCAGAGCCTGCTCCGGCACCGCAACCGGTTGGCGCTGATGATAACAAAACCAACGAATCGATAGAAGAGCAGTTGAAAAAATCGCGCGAGCGCATTATGAGGCTGAAAGACCTAAGCATGAAACTGCGTACAGGTAATATCCAGGAGTTAGAAAATGTACCGGCTTACAAACGTAAGGAAATAGCACTGCAGGACACCCCTGCATCCGACGAAAGCCAGATCTCACGTTTTTCCCTGATGCAGGATAGCGAAGGTAACGTGGAGATCAGAAATAATAATTCGTACCTGCACGGAAACGCCGACTAAGAGAGAGTCAGGACTTTTAGAGTCAAGAGACAAGAAAGAATAGAAAGACCACAATAATTGAATGGGAGATCAACAAAAGAATTATATCTGAACGTTGATCTCCCTTTTTGTTTGAATACTTTTATTGCTCCTGATTCGTTAATCTGATTTTCCTGTTGTTTCTTGGGTCTTGAATCTCGTTGTCTTGGCCATGAATCTGATTCTCTCGGTTCTTGACTCTTGATTTCTTGCCTCTTTTCTATAAGTTATAAGCTATTCTAAAAAGTTATAGCTATTGTTTAAAGGTGTTTTAACGGCTATATTTGCATTTAAATTTATAAAAACAATTCATTTTGGATTTATTTGATAAAATAACAAAAAGCTTAGGTGGGCCGATAGGTCAGCACCAGAAGTGGTCGCATGGTTATTTTTCTTTTCCTAAACTGGAAGGCGAAATTGGCCCACACATGCAGTTTAAGGGAAAAGAGCATTTGGTTTGGAGCCTGAACAACTACCTTGGCCTGGCTAACCATCCCGAAGTAAGGCAAGCCGATGCGCAGGCTGCTGCCGATTATGGCATGGCTTACCCAATGGGTGCCAGGATGATGTCGGGAAACTCAATTCATCATGAAGAACTTGAGGACGGCTTAGCCAAATTTGTTGGTAAACAATCAGCCTTTTTGCTTAACTACGGTTACCAGGGTATGGTATCTATAATTGATGCCTTGGTTGACAGGAATGACGTTATTGTTTATGATGCCGAATCGCACGCTTGTATTATCGACGGCGTACGTTTGCATATGGGTAAACGCTTTGTTTATCAGCACAACGATATTGAAAGTTGCGAAAAGCAACTGGAGCGTGCAACCCGTTTAACAGAACAAACCGGTGGTGGTATATTGCTTATTACCGAAGGAGTTTTTGGTATGTCGGGCGCGCAAGGCAAACTTAAAGCCGTTGCTGATCTTAAAAAGAAATTCAACTTCCGTTTATTGGTTGATGATGCTCACGGTTTTGGTACTATGGGTAAAACCGGTGCCGGTACGCATGAAGAGCAGGATTGTATGGATGAGGTGGATGTGTACTTTGCTACCTTCGCCAAATCAATGGCCGGTATTGGGGCTTTTGTAGCTGCCGATCAGGATATCATCCACTACCTGCGCTATAACATGCGTTCACAAACTTTTGCCAAAGCATTGCCAATGCCAATGGTATTAGGTTTGAAAAAGCGTTTCGAAATGCTGAAAACCCAGCCGGAGCTTCGCGAGAAATTATGGTTGATCGCTAATACTTTACAAGCTGGTTTAAAAGAACGCGGCTTTGACCTGGGCGCTTCAAACACCATGGTTACCCCGGTATTTTTAAAAGGCGACTTATTTGAAGCAACAGCTTTAACCCGCGATCTTCGCGAGAATTATGGTGTTTTTTGTTCGATAGTGGTTTACCCTGTAATTCCTAAAGGATTGATCGTGCTAAGGTTAATCCCAACAGCATCGCATAGCTTAGAAGATGTACAGCGTACCCTTGACGCCTACAGCGCTATCGGCGAAAAGCTGAAAGCTGGTTATTACAAAGAAAATAAGCTGGAGATTGCTTAATTACAAATAACGATATACTTAGAAGCCTCAGAGAGATCTGGGGCTTTTTTTATTCTTTTTCCCCTTCGTCATTGCGAGGTACGAAGCAATCTCCAATAAGCACGGCGGCATTGCAGATCTGTCGTGTACAGTTCGCGATTGCTTCGTTCCTCGCAATGACGTTGCGATGGTAATTTTAGTTTGATAGAAAAAATCTTTCGAAAAACCTTGATAAAACGTTTTCTAAATTATTTTAGCAAGCTTTTTTGTTTAACTAAAACCTTTTCTATTTTTACGCCTACCATATCAAAACCATGAAATTAACCAGACGACATTTTATAAAAATTAATAGCGTTGCAGCAGCCGGTATCGGTTTGGGTGTAACCCCTGTATTCGCCTCGGCTGTGGCCCCTGCCTTCGAAAGCCAGCGCCCGAAACTGGCCGACCGTAAATTTACCAGTAAGGCTGTTGAGGCTATCATTAAAAAAGTTAAAGCTGATATTAAAGATCCTGAAGTTGCCTGGCTTTTTGAAAACTGCTATCCAAACACTTTAGATACCACGGTAAACTATTCTGAGAAAGATGGTAAACCGGATACGTTTGTGATCACAGGCGATATCAACGCCATGTGGATGCGCGATTCATCGGCACAGGTTTGGCCGTATCTGCCCCTTATCAAAAATGATCCGGCGCTGAAAAAGCTGATCCAGGGTGTATTGAGCCGTCAGGCTAAATGCGTTATCATCGATCCATATGCCAATGCCTTCAACGAAGGTCCAACCGGTAGTGAGTGGGATAGCGACCGCACCACCATGAAGCCTGAATTGCACGAGCGTAAATGGGAAATTGACTCACTTTGCTACCCGGTAAGGTTGGCTTACAACTACTGGAAAATAAGCGGTGATAGCAGTTTCTTTGACGAAAACTGGCAAAAAGCCGGTAAGATCATTCTGGCTACTTTTAAAGAGCAGCAACGTAAAGATGGTAAAGGTCCATACTTTTTCCAACGTAAAACCGAAACACAAAGCGATACTGCCCCTAACAGAGGCTATGGCAACCCGATTAAACCGGTTGGTTTGATCTGCTCTATCTTCCGCCCATCGGATGATGCTACAATCTATCCATTCCTGATCCCGTCAAACTACTTCGCGGTAGCAAGCTTAAATCAAATGGCCGAAATGTACAGCACTATCGGTCATGATAATGCTACAGCCGATGCCTGCAAGGCATTAGCTGCAGAAGTTGAGGCAGCACTTAAACAGTACGCTGTTGGCCATCACCCGCAGTTTGGACAGGTAATTCCATTTGAGGTTGATGGTTATGGAAACCAGTTGTTCATGGACGATTCAAATGTGCCAAGCCTACTGGCCTTGCCATATCTTGATTCGGTGAAGGTTGATGATCCATTATACCAAAGCACCCGTAAATTTGTATTGAGCGATAGTAATCCTTACTACTTTAAAGGTACGGCTGCCGAAGGTATTGGCGGTCCGCACGTAGGTATTGGCTACATCTGGCCAATGGCAATTATTATGCGCGGTATAACATCAACTGATAAAGCAGAGATTGTACAGTGTATCAAATGGCTGAAGAGCACACACGCGGGCACCGGTTTCATGCACGAATCCTTTAATAAAGACGATGCTAAAGACTTTACCCGTAAATGGTTTGCATGGGCTAACACTTTATTTGGCGAATTAATACTAAAAGTGCACGAACATTACCCTGATATACTACAACAGACTTTTTAAACCCGTAAAATATATTAATACTTGATAGTATTTAAAATACTGCGTTTAAGTTGTATGGTTTGCTGTAAATATTATTTATGCTGATTTATGATTTGTATTTTAATTATTAATCAATCTTATTTTAAAATATGGGTTTTATTTAAACTTTTTAATAAAAAATAAGCAACGGTTAATAAATCAAAAAGGGCGAAAATGTGGAAAAAAACCACTGTTAAGGCCGTATTTTTTAGCTTCAAAAATTTTTAATTAGCAAAAAACATTTTAGCTTAGCTTTAATTAAAACAATAAACCTCAAAATTTAAAAGGAGTAATTAAATGAAAAAATTTACTGAAGTAAAAGAGCTTGTAGCAGCTTTAGAGGCCGACGCCGACAAATTCTACAATAAAGGAAACAGCGCTGCCGGTACACGTGTACGTAAAGGCATGCAGGATCTAAAAAACCTGGCACAGGCTATCCGCCTTGAGGTTCAGGAAGCTAAGAATAAAGAAGCTTAGTAAGATTTTATCATCTTATTCCAATAAAAAACGCGGTCCATGGACCGCGTTTTTTATTTTATGTTAATCTTGAACAGATTTTGTCATTCTGAGCGATATCGAAGAATCTTCTTCGGTAAGCAGAGTGGCTATACAGAGCGGAGAAGATGCTTCGTTCCTCAGCATGACAAAAGTTTTGAGTTTGACATGGGTTGAAACGAAGCAATGAATACTCTTCTGCCTTTATATCTTTTTACGCTTTTACCGCTACCGGAGCCAGCTTTTTAAGCTCAACTGCAATAGCATCAGCTGTTTTTTCGCTTACCTGTACTAATGGTAACCTTACAGTGTCGCCACAAATACCTAATTGCTTCAAGGCGGTTTTAACGCCGGCCGGGCTGCCTTCAGTAAACATTAAGCGGGTAAATTCTATTAAATCGAAGTGCGCCGCATGTGCACCTTTATAATCGTTATTCAACAAAAGCCTAACCATGTCAGATAACTGGCGTGGCAAAGCATTACCAATAACCGATATTGCACCAACACCGCCTAAAGCCATCATTGGCAAGGTAACCGGATCATCGCCCGATATGAAAAGGAAATCCTCAGGTTTATCACGCATTAGCTGGTTAAACAGGTCGAAATTGCCTGATGCCTCTTTGATGCCGATGATGTTTTTAAACTCTTTTGCCAGGCGTACGGTTGTTTCTGCGCTAACTGTGCTGCCTGTGCGGCTTGGTACATTATATAGTATTATAGGCAGTTTTGCGTTTTGTGCAATTGCTTTATAATGCTGATATATACCCTCCTGGGTAGGCTTGTTATAATGTGGGC
Organism: Mucilaginibacter gossypiicola; assembly: GCF_900110105.1. Lineage (GTDB taxonomy): Bacteria > Bacteroidota > Bacteroidia > Sphingobacteriales > Sphingobacteriaceae > Mucilaginibacter > Mucilaginibacter gossypiicola. The sequence goes on from NZ_FOCL01000006.1 coordinate 283,727, forward strand.
TTGCCGAAAGTATAGCATCGTAGCCGTTAATATCAAACGATCTTATTTGCTCAACAACTTCATGAGTATTATTACCGCCTATACCAGCTACCAGACCAACACGCTTATTTACCACTTCGGCAGTGAAAGCCCAAACTTGCTTTCGCTCAGCCTCGCTCAATGTGGCGCTTTCGCCGGTTGTACCTAACGATACCAGGTATTCCACCCCGCCATCAATCAAATGTTCAATCAGGTTTCTCAACCCGTCGTAGTCAATTTGACCATCCGCATGAAAAGGGGTCACCATAGCTACCCCTGTTCCGTAAAATATATTCATGAGTAAAATTAAAAGGATGCTAATATAGTGATTACTGATTGGAGATTAAGAGTTTATTAGAGGTTTATTTTTTGAAAAAGCGCCTTGATTGCGTTTAAAGTTAGATTTTGGAGTAATTGGGATGTGTGATTTGAATAGATTGAAGCCCATATTTAAATACTTGGCTAATGCAAAAGTTGCCGTGGAGGTACGGCAACGAGGATATATGTATTTTCTTCTTTTGACGCAAGTGTTTTGCGCCTGATTGTGCGTGACTCGCTTGTGCTGATTATGGACGTTGCCTGCAGCCGGGCTATCCGCTACTATCCCTAACACAAAAAATCAAAAAATAAAACAAAGCATTTCAAAACGCATTACCCTTTAGCCTTTAGCCTTTAGCCTTTAGCCTTTAGCCTTTAGCCTTTAGCCTTTAGCCTTTAGCCTTTAGCCTTTAGCCTTTAGCCTTCCTCAAATCACCCCAAACAATGATCCGCCTTTTTCGCCCAGTTTGTCCACCGTTTTTTCAACCTCAGGAACCCGTTCAAGTACAGGCGCGTGATGTGGTTTTATTCGGGCATCTATAATCAGCGGGCCTTTACAGCCCCAGTGTTTGTGCTCGGTAAAGCTGCCCACACCGTAAATGTCATGCGATGGGTTGCTGCGGGTAAAGGTTACCCATACAAAATTATTGATGGTTTGCGCGGCAAAACCGGCATCATCGCAAAGCACTATGAGTGGCATACCATTTAGGTCTTCGTCCTGCAAATGATATTCGATAATACTAATGATATTATCAATATCCTTGTGATTTACGTGCTTGGGTACTTCAACCATTAACACGCCCGGCATAGCCATTTTGTAGCCGGTTATAGGTCGGGGGAGGTTGAACCAATCAGGGAGTTCTGTCCAAAGTTCCCGCTTAATATCGCCTGCAACGGTAACAGCCAATTTACTGCCCGAGTTTAAGCCTTCGCCGCTATAGTCAAGCGTATCAATAGTGGTGTTGGTATGAAAATGCAGATCGCGGGTAAGGTCAACTCTTTGCAGGATATGTTTCAGGAACCCGCCAATGTCGTTTACATTAAGTTTGGGATCATCTTCGTGCGCGGCTATGAACAGGTATTTGGCAAGACTTAGCTGGCCTTTGCCCAGTATGTGATTCGCAATAGTAACTATCTCCTGTGGCTTGCGCTCTTTAAGATAGGGGGTGTAGCGCTCGCTGCCAATAGCAAAAAGAAGCGGGTGTACGCCAGCTGCATCAACGGCGTTAACGGCATGCAAACCTGGAATCTCTTTAGGAATAGCCGACCCCGTAATTTCATGGATCAATGCCCCAAAACTGGTATCCTCCTGTGGCGGTCGGCCAACCACGGTGAACGACCAGATAGCATCCTTACGATGATAAACATTATGCACCTTCATCAGCGGAAAAGGATGTACCAGGCTGTAGTAACCCAAATGATCACCAAAGGGGCCTTCGGGTTTATTTTCGTGCGGCATCACAGTGCCGGTGATCACAAAATCGGCATCCGCAGAAATACAGAAACCTTCATTGTCATAAAAATAACGGAAGCGGCGATTACCCAACGCACCGGCAAAAGTCATTTCAGACAAGCCTTCGGGTAGCGGCATTACCGCGGCTACAGGGTGTGCGGGCGGGCCGCCAACAAAGATGCTCACTTTTAAGGGTTGTCCTTTGGCATTGGCTTTGGTTTGGTGTACACCAATACCCCGGTGAATTTGATAATGCAAACCAATTTCCTGGTTTTGGATGTAATCATTGCCAGCCAGTTGGATACGGTACATGCCCAGGTTAGCGTTCATGATGCCCGGCTTATCGGCATCTTCAGTATATACCTGTGGCATGGTAACAAAGGGGCCGCCATCCATCGGCCAGTTTACTATTTGCGGGATATCATTGATATTGCATTTGCCAAATTTGATCGGTGCACCTGCTCCGCTTTTCATTGGCAACGCCGAAAGCGCTGTTAACCCAACACCGGCATATTTAAAAGGATTTTTGATCGCCTTTATCGGATCATTTTTAATATCGACCAAAATTTTGATCTTTTCAAGCGTGTCCCTGAATATAAATTTCGACCTGTCGAGTGTACCAAACAGGTTTGATACTGCCGGGAATTTACTGCCTTTTACATTCTCAAATAATATAGCAGGCCCCTCATTTTCAAATACGCGTAAATGTATTGCGGCCATTTGCAGATGAGGATCAACCTGTTCTTTGATGCGAACCAGTTGGCCATTTTTTTCGAGATCGGTAATGCAGGCTTGTAAACTTGAGTAACCCATGAGGCGAAATTAAGAAATTAGTTCATTGAGGCATTCATTTCATTGTCATCAGGATATTTCGCATAATGGTATTACAAATAGTAATCGACGATTAATATAAGCAATGACTTGCTGTATCAATGAGCTAATAATAAAATCCTTACTTTAGCCATCAAATATCAATTACCCCTATGTCGGTAACAATACTTACGCTTATTATACTTGTTGGGTCGTATTTGGCGGGTTTATTAGGCTCGTTAACGGGTTTAGGCGGAGGGGTTGTTATTATTCCTTTACTTACCATTTTGCTTGGGGTTAATATCCAGTACGCCATTGGCGCCTCGCTGATTTCTGTTATTGCTACATCCTCGGGTTCGGCAGCTGCTTATGTTAAAGAGGGGATAACCAATATCAGGCTGGGGATGTTCCTGGAGATAGCCACTACAGCAGGTGCCATGGTTGGAGCGCTGATAGCTGTTTATATCCCCACAAATTTTATAGCAGTTTTATTCGGTGTCATCCTGATCCTATCGGCAGTGATGTCATTAAAAAAGAAGGCAGAACATATTCACCAGCAAAAAAGTATACTGGCCGAAAAACTAAAACTGAACGGTAGTTTTCCAACGCCTGCGGGAGAAGTTGCCTACTCGGTTAGAAATGTAGGGGGCGGTTTTTTTATGATGCTTTTTGCCGGGGTGATATCAGGTTTGCTCGGTATAGGATCGGGTGCACTAAAAGTTTTGGCAATGGATGGTATTATGCGGATCCCTTTCAAGGTATCAACCACTACAAGTAATTTTATGATAGGGGTTACCGCAGCTGCAAGCGCAGTGGTTTACCTGCAAAGAGGATATATCGATCCGGGGCTTTCCATGCCGGTAGCCATAGGTGTTTTATTAGGTGCCTTAAGCGGATCAAAAATATTGGTACATACCTCTTCATCGGGATGGTTGCGTGTAGTTTTTGCCGTAGTGGTTACGTTTTTGGCGTCGCAAATGATATATAAAGGAATTACAGGAACTATATAGTTTATTGGTTCATTTGTTCACTGGTACATTGGTCTTTTCTGAAGTATAGAATGACAGATTTAATGAATGCCTTTTGAACTATGCTACCAATAAACTAATGAACAAGTGAACTAATGAACAAATTTAAAGATACCGATATGCAGGCCGTAATAGGCTGGATACTGCGCGCTGGGGTGCTGGTGTCAATGAGTGTTATTTTTATTGGCGGGATTATTTACCTGTACCGGCATGGGCAAACTCATGTTGATTACAGCAAGTTTGTTGGCGTTCCCGATTTTGTGAGCAATCCGGGTGGTATTATACAGGGGATATTTACTTTACGTGGCAGAGCTATTATACAGGCCGGGATAGTTTTGCTGATAGCTACTCCGGTTATCCGGGTGATATTTTCGGCTATTGGCTTCATTATGGAAAAGGATTTCATGTACACAGCAATTACAATGCTTGTGCTGTTTATTATTTTAGCCAGTATGATGAGCGGTCACGCAGGGTAATATTTTTTAAAACTTTTTTGTATTTAATATAGTATATATAATAAATGCAAAGGCGTGCAGTGCAATCTTCGGCTTTAAGCAGCGTTGGCTATGACCCCGACACTCATATCCTTGAACTCGAATTTCGGGAAAACGGGGGTGTATGGCAGTATTTCGGGTTTTCTTTAGCTACCTATAAAAAATTTATCAATGCCGACTCGCTTGGGCATTTTTTTGTTACCCGGATAAAAGGTAAGTATCCCGAGTTAAAAGTTAAGTTTATGCAGCATTAGTTTCCGGTGCGGCGGCGCTCGTCATCATTACCCGTATTACGTTTATTGGCCGATTTAATGGTGCTTTTGCCAAAACGATAACTAAAATTAAGCCTTACAATGCGCGTATCGCGTTTATTTACCTCCGAAAGATCAATGTTTTGATAGTTGGCATGATTACGCCCCCTGTCGGTATTAAATACATCGTTCAGGGTTAATTTAATAGTAGCCCGCTTATCTAATATTTGCTTGCTGATACCTGCATTTACCGAATAGCTGGCTTTGAGCTCATTGATACCGTAAATGGTAGGGGTTTCATACCTGCCTGATATTTCGCCAAGTAATGTGCTTGTGATGGTAAAATTTTGTGTGCTGCCGAAAATAATATCCTGTTTACCCCTGTTAAAATCGCCATTTTGTGGGTAAGCTTTATAACGAACATAAATAGCATCAAGGTTAAAACTGGCCGACCACCATTTGGTAAATTGAACCGGTGCATAAAATGAAGCACCGTAAACAAATATCTGCCCAAAGTTTTTGCGATAGGTTACATTAACCTTGGTAGAGTCGTTTTGATAATAAACAGGGAAATCATAAGCGTTATTGGTAACGGTATAATATAACTCTGTCGAAAAAGTTTGATCGTAAGTATGGGAGAGCTGTATGGTATTAGTGTATTCGGGCTTTAGTTGCGGGTTGCCGGCGCGATAATCATACAGGTCGGTATAGTACAAAAATGGGTTGATATCCTCATAAAGTGGCCTGTGAATACCGCGGTTGTAGCTAATACCAACGATGTTCTTTTTATCAGCCTCGTAACTTATTTGCGCCTGCGGAAAAAGGTTAAAATAATTATAGGTGTTTACATCAGGGATGTTGTCATATAGCCCCCACGACTTACCATTTGCGTGAGTGTTTTCGGCACGTACGCCTGCCGTAATATCCCATTTGCCAATTTTATTAACATAGTTGATATAACCCGCGCTCACTGCTTCAGTATAAAGAAACCTGTTGCTGAAATTTTCATCGGCCTGGTATACATTATTTACTTTCGGACCGAAAACAAGGTTGTTGTTGCTTCTGGCGTTATTGTACTTAATGCCTGCCTCCAATCGTGAGGTTTTATTTAGTGGGTTAACAAAATCAATTTTTGATGTCCAGATATGGATATCTGACGGCGAAAGGTTCTCGAGGTCAAGATCAGCCCGGTAGGTATCGCCCGCGGGGGTAAAAAAGCTATTGGTAATAAATTCATTTGAATGGCGGTTATAGGTTGAATAGTTACCATCTACTGATATGCTTCTGCCAGTTTTATCCAGTACTGCGTTATAATTGATATTGTAGTTCAAATAGCTGCTGCCCCTGTCGAGATTTGAACGGGCCCTGATTATCGAATCCAGTTTGCTCTGGTTACTAATATACAGGTCATTATGTTTTGTGAAATCATCTTCCCTGATGATGCCGCTTACCTGGAAGCCGATGGTTTGCTTTGAGGTTATGCTATAATCGGCCCCGATTTTAAAATTGTGGTTAGTGGTTTTTTGGATATTGTTGTAATCAACATCGTAATTGCTCAGGATATCATTATAGGTGATATTACGGTTGGTTGTAATCGTCCGTGTGCCTTTATTGTTATCGTAAGTGTAGTTACCAAAAATATTAAGCTTGCTGGTGCGGTTGTTGAAAACAATGCCTGCAGTACTTTTATAATATTTACCATAACCGGCCATTGCGGTAACGGTACCGTTGGTACCCAGGTTTTTACCCTTTTTTAATATGATATTGATAATACCTCCGCCCGATGCATCATATTTAGCTGATGGGCTGCTGATCATTTCAACCTGATCGATAGTGCTGCTTTGCATACTGCGGAGCAAACTGGTCAAATCATCGCCTGTAAGATTGGTAGGTTTGCCGTCGATAGTTATTAAAGCAGCCTGGCGGCCATTGATACTCAAAGTTTCGTTGCTGTTAACCCTTACCCCCGGCGATTGCCTCAGGATATCAAAGGCCGAGTTGCCTTCGGCCAGGATGCTGTTTTGTATACTTAATACAATTTTACCGGGTTTTACCTCTATGTATGGTTTTCGGGCAACTACCTTAACTTCCTTTAACTGGTTATCCGAAAGTTTTAAAACAATATCGTTAGTAGTTGTTTTTTGACCTGCGATAACTTTATACGGGCCAGCATAAACTTTTACATATCCTATTTTACTGATAAGTACTAAGTAAGTGTCTGGCTGTAGCCCTGTAAATTCAAACTGACCGTTTTTATTTACCAGGTTTGATTTTAATACAGATGAATCGGCAGCTGCAAGCAATACAGCGGTAGCTGCATCGGCCGGCTGATTATTTTCGGTTAAAACTTTGCCTTGTATTATTGACGGTTTGGTTTGAGCAAACGTAATACAATACATTCCTGTCAGGAATGCAAAAAATAAGCCTGCTGTTAAAACCCTCATTAATTAGTAGATGTAGAAGTTTGCTATAGTTTAAAAGATTATAAAATGTACCGCAATATAATACAATATATATAAAACTATATGTATTGTATTGGTATTTTAACGATATAATATAAAACAATGTTGCAACATCAGTATGAATTGTGGTGAGTAAAAGGTTTTATGTTATTACAATTAAATATTGTTTGCCAAAACGCATCCCATGGCATAAATAAACAAAACAACATGATTTTTTCTTTATTTTCGGCCTCAGTACATTATCGCACTGTATATTGACCATTATAACATGAAAAAACTGTATCTGTTTATATTAATTACCTGTTTTGCAGGGAAATTGTTTGCTCAAACGCCACCTGCCAACTATGCCACGGCTTTAAATAAGTTTAAGCAACTATATAACAACAATCAACCGGATAGTGTGTACAGCATGTTTGGCCCCGAAATGATGAAGGCTCTTTCGCAGGCTGATTTCAAAAGCACAACCGTGCAGTTAAAAACACAGTTAGGTTCATTACTACAAGCTGATTTGGCAAGCTATGAAACACCCATCGCACATTATAAAGCCGTATTTCAAAAAGGAGTGTTTTTATTAAACCTTTCATTAAATGCAGATAATAAATTTACTGGCCTGTCATTAACACCATATAAAGCGGAAAATGCCGCCACGGCGTCAGTTCCGGCAGGTGGTACAACTATAGCTACCGATCCGTCTTTGGTTGAGTCGCCTGTAACTGTTAAAACTATGCTGGGTTCAATATCCGGAACATTGGCTATGCCGAAGGATGCTAACGGGAAAGTGCCGCTGGTATTGATCATTGCAGGCTCAGGCCCTACAGATAGGGATGGCAATAGTCCTAAACTTGGGCTTCATGCCAATATTTATAAAATGATAGCTAACGAGCTGGGTAAAAAAGGCATAGCTACTTTACGTTACGATAAACGCCTGGTTGGGCAAAGCACCACATCTATTAAAGAAAACGAAATCAGGTTTGAAGATTACGTAGAAGATGCCGCTGCTTTGCTTAACATGCTTTCGTCAGACGAACGTTTTTCACGGATAATTATTCTGGGACATAGCGAAGGTTCGTTGGTGGGCATGATGGCTTCGCTTGATGAGCCGATTAAAGGGTTTATATCTGTTGCCGGTGCCGGAGATTCGGCCGATAAGATCCTTACCGAGCAAATGAAATCGCAGCCCGCATTTATTTCAGATGGATTTAACCGGATGCTTGATAGTTTGAAACGTGGTAAAACAACCGATAATATCGACCCCGCATTATATTTTATAGCCAGACCAAGTATTCAAAAATATTTGATGTCATGGTTCAGGTATAACCCTCAGCGCGAGATCAGGAAAGTAAAAGCCCCGATACTGATCATCCAGGGAACTACAGATTTGCAGGTAACTGTTGGTGACGCCGAAAAGTTAAAAAAGGCAAAATCAGATGCTATACTTGATATTATCCCTAACATGAACCACGTGTTGAAAGAAGCCCCGGCAGATAAGGAAAAGAACAAGGCCACTTACAACGAGCCCGATTTACCGCTGAAGCCGGAGTTTGTTACGGCAGTAACTAATTTTGTGCTGAAAACAACGAAGTAATACCCCCCTCTAAATCTCCCCCAAAGGGGGAGACTTTTAGAAAGTGTTTAAAGCCCTCTCCCTTGGAGAGGGTTGGGTGAGGTTTTTCCTACCAGGCGCCCAATAACCTTCTGATCACAATGATCTCGGCTACATGGTAAGCATTATGATCAGCTGCCTGTAACGCTTCACGAAGGATGGTTTGTCCATCGCCATGAGGGATCTTTTTATAGATATCCTCGCTTTTTACCAGCTTTATCAGCTCTTCCAGGTCATTATCAATTTGCGTAATGCTATTATTCCAGGCTTCATTATTTTGGGGTGCAAGCTCTTTGGGCCAGTAATCATCGGGCCAGTTGGGCGACTCATGACTGCCATCTTTACTAAACTCCAGCATATCCCACTGTGCTATCCGGATATGCTCAACCAATTGCCAAATGGTATAGGGTAACTTATCAACTTTAACCCCACGAAGATTGGGTGGTAAACCATCAAGGGCTTTTTTCAAATCGGCGTGGGCATTGCCGCCCTGCAGCAAATGCACAATTTCATCAATTAAAACGTTGTGTTCGTTACTCATAGGTAAATTCAAATTATAACAACTATTCTCGTACCTCTTTTAGGGGGACGGGTGCTAAATGTTTGTTAAAGTAACAAATTCGTCGCCGGTTTGATTTATTTGGCTTAAATGTTTTAAGTTTATACTTCATTGTAAAATCCATCAATTGTGATCAGAAATATATTCTTAAAATTAGCACTTGCCGTTGTTTTATTCATGGTAGCCTTTACTGGCTGTAAAAAAGATGGGGGCAGCGGTACAGGGCCGCTACTGGGTAAAGATGATGAGGCGTTCATTAAATATGAGAATACGTTCCTGGATAATTTCTGGAAGCTAAACCCCGATTGGGCTACATCGGCAGGGTATCATAAATATGATAGTTTGATGGTACTGCCTAACGAGCAAAGCCGCGATAAACTGGTAACCTTTGCCAAATACCAGGTAGATTCGTTAAGCCGTTTTGAAGTGAATACCCTGTCTGAAGCTAATAAGATAGATTATAAAATTCTGCAAAATCAGCTTGAATACCTGCAATGGCAGGTGCGCCAGCTAAAACAGTACGAGTGGGACCCTTCGTCATATAACGTTATTGGTACGTTCGCTTATATTTTAAATGAGCATTACGAGCCTCTGCCTAAACGCTTACGCCATTTCTACCAGCGAATGTCGTTTATTCCGCAGTATTATAAAGATGCCCAAAAGCAGATCAAAAACCCGGTGGTAGAGCTTACCAATTTGGCTATTGAACAAAACCTGGGGGGACTTGATGTTATAGAAAAAGACTTTGCCGATTCGCTTAAGAAAACCAATATCCCTAAAGCAGAGCAAAAATTAATGACCGACAGGGCTGCTCAAAGTGTTGTTGCCATTAAGGCTTATGCCGATTGGCTTAAAGCGTTGAAAAACGATCATCCAAGAAGTTTCAGGCTGGGTAAGGATTTATATGAAGATAAGTTTAAATATGAAATTGTAGCCACCAACACTGCCGAGAAAATTTATAACGCTGCCGTTGAACGTAAAAAATATATTCACCGCGAAATGGCCAAGATCAGCAAACAGCTTTGGTCGAAATATTTTGGTAAACAGGCTGCACCGGCCGATAGCTTGCAAATGATAAGCCAGCTGATAGATACCATATCAACAAAACACGTTAAACCCGAAGAATTTCAATCGTCAATTGAGCAGATCATACCTAAGCTTAATGCTTTTGTTAAGGCTAAAGATCTGTTAACGCTCGATCCGTCAAAACCATTGATCATCCGTAAGGAGCCGGGTTATATGGCAGGTGTAGCGGGCGCTTCAATGAGCGGCCCCGGCCCTTATGATAAAAATGGTAATTCGTACTATAATGTAGGTAGCCTGGCTGGCTGGAGCAAGGAAAAAGCCGAAAGCTACCTGCGCGAATACAATAATTATATTCTGCAGATCCTGAGCATTCACGAGGCTGTGCCCGGTCATTATGTGCAGGGCGTTTACTCCAACAAAGCACCAAGCATTATCAAAGCTGTATTTGGCAATGGTGCTATGGCCGAAGGCTGGGCAGTATACACCGAGCAAATGATGCTGGAGAACGGTTTTGGCAATAACGAGCCCGAAATGATGCTGATGTGGTACAAATGGAACCTGCGTTCGGTATGTAATACCATTTTGGATTACAGTGTGCACAGCGGTAGCATGACCAAAGATGAAGCTATTAAACTGCTAACCCGCGAAGCTTTCCAGCAACAGGCCGAAGCTGATGGTAAATGGAAACGTGTTAGTGTAACCAGTGTTCAGCTTACCAGTTATTACACCGGCTATAAAGAAATCATTGATTTAAGGGATGCCTATAAGATAAAAATGGGCGATAAGTATAAGCTGAAAGAGTTTAACGAAAAGTTTTTGAGCTACGGCAGTGCCCCGGTTAAATTCATAAGGGAAGCCATGCTGGCAAAAACCAGCGGAAATTAATTGATAGTCCACAGGGATAAACTCATGGACTATGAACCATGAGTTTATTTCCCATGAACTATCAAAATCTTTTTATCAACAGCTTACGCGTAATGAATTTTTATCTGGTGCTCAAGTTGAGCCATGACATTTTTTCTGAGCTTACCTTTATAGCAGGTACAACAGCCTTCATTTAATTTAAGTTCGGCAATTATTTTACCCTGGTCAACCACGCGGAATTTTCCTGCTTCATTGGGTAAAACGGCTACAATACGTTCATCTTCTCCCGCAAAATTGATAAGCACGTGAAATTGGTGCTGCGGCATAAATGCTATCTGCTGTAACATGAAAACCTCTCCTTTCGTTATTAGGTGTGTCAAAAAAACAAAGAGTCGTGTGTAGTATAAAGTTAACGAAATTAATTTCAAATAATTGTTAGGAATTTTCAGTTTTTTGAGAAAAATATTATAATATATTTAGCGCTTACATATCTCAGGCTATGAAGAAAATTTTGTTCGCCGCTGTACTCGTTATCGTATCAGTTGCAAGCTATGCCCAAAAGGTAAAACCGGTTTTAAAACTAATAAAAGGCAATACTTATTACCTCGCTACTACAGCCCATTCTGTTGTTAAGCAAACTATAAACGGGCAGCTTAATAGTATTGATATGACCATCAATGGTAAAATATCGTTCAAGGTATTAAATGCCGATGATTCCCTTTACTACATGGAAGTTAACTACACTAAAGTTGGTATGCAAATGCAATTGCCTAATGGTAATGTAGCTTTTAATTCTGATGATAAGGATACAACCAATGTTATGGCCAGGGTAATGTCTGGCATAACCAACAAACCGTTCACGGCAACGCTAACCAAAAGCGGCAGGATCAGATCGATAGAGAATGCAGAAAGTATGATCACATCCATGATAGATGGTTTTAAGGAAGTTCCGGCCGAAAAGAAGGAACAGTTAAAAACTCAGTTGAGCCAGTCGTTTGGTTCAGGAGCGCTTAAGAGCAATCTTGAAATGGCTATGTCCGTCCTGCCGGAGGTGCCGGTTTCCAAAAACGATAAGTGGACAATAAATAACAATCTGCAGGGAGCAATGAACGCCAAAATGGTTTCGGTTTACCAGCTGATGGATGTAACACCACAAAGCTTTGTGATCCACGGGAATGCAACGATAGAAACCGATAATACCGCCGACTATAAAATAGTTAGTAATTTGCCAATGAAATATAACATGAAGGGCACCATGGTATCGGATATTATTGTTGATAAGGCTACCGGCTGGATTTCAAGTTCAAAGGTTAAACAAAGCATCGACGGCAGTGTAGCCATAAAAGATAGCCCGCAGGTACCGGGCGGTGTAACCTTCCCCATGAGTGTTACAAGCGAAACTTCAACCACCAATCATTAAATTAAATGCACATAAACAAAAAATCCCTGCCAGCATGGCGGGGATTTTTTGTTTGTTAAGCAGGCCTGGCATTACAATGCCCACACCCCTTCAAGATAAAGCTTATATCGTGTTGGCTGAAACTCGCCATAGGCAAAAACAATTATGGTATCTCCCTTTTTAGCATAATATAACCTGAGCCTTTCGCTACCCTGGTATAGGTTTAGGAAGCCGCCGGTGCTAAAACCGGCTGTTTTTACAATGACTTTAAAATCATCGGGTGTAAGTATCTTTTGCAGATCTTCAAAATTGTTATTGGCAAAATCACTAAACTTTATATCGCCGGCCGGCAGATTAAAGGTTTTATGCACAGCATCGGCTTCATCTCCATCAAACAGCAATGATTTTGTTACTTCATATTTTGTGATCATATTTTAATAGTATGTTTTTTTATTGTTTTACTTCTTCAATGTAACCGCCTGCTTTCAGGTCGTTAACAGTGGCTGGTACTTCATATTGGATACCCAGGCCCGGTTTGCCAAACCATGGAATAATTTTGCCCTCTCTAACTTTGGCTATCGGTTTCAGGATCTTGTAAATTTTGTATGGTTTGCTAAGGGTATTATCCGGCAAAGCACGCATAGGGAAAGGTACACCTTTTGGCGATACAAAGGTACCTTTATCCTGAAAAGCGCCCGAGTCATCAGTATAACCTCCGTAACGGTCAATCAGCACACCTTTTTTAAGGGTGATGATGATCAGGTTTACCGCACCGCGGTTTGGCGGCCAGCCGCCGTTAAGATTGTTGGCGGTAAAGAATTTTTCGAGTGCATCCCATTTTTCGATTTTCCAGAGCAGCCAGGCCGAATCGGCAAGGGCTTTTTTGCTGCTGGTGTCGGCAAAATCAGCTACTGAGCTTTTAAAGTCGTTGTAAGTAATGCCCCGCACCGGCAGGTGGTGCACTTTTGCGGCATGATGTGCAGCGTTTGAGGGTTTGGTTTGCGCCGTTGCCAGGAAAGGCATCAGCCATACGGAAAGGATCAGCAATTTTAGTGTTTTCATTCGATGTAGTTTTGGTGTGATAAAACTACTATGCGCAATGCGTTTATGAAAGGGATTTATCATATTTATTTTATTCATATTATAATATGAAATATCAAAGGGGAGAGACTGGCCCGTCCGTCCGTTTCCGGATAAAGGATAGTTGATGACAGCAGCGGACATTGCTGATTCTTCCAGCTTGTAGTCGTTGGTTTCACCAGCAATGCCCGATTAAAAAAATCTCATTGTAAAAAAGCCCGTTCCATCCTATATTAATCCAACCAAAACAAACCAATAAACTAAATTATTACCTTCGTACCTATGTCATCAGCTGAAGCAAAAAAACAAATAGAGGCATTAACCGCCGAACTTAAACAGCACAATTACAACTACTATGTGCTGGCTATGCCAACCATTTCTGATTTTGATTTTGATAAAAAACTGGAGCAGCTTAACAAGCTCGAGAAGGAATACCCTGAATTTGCCGATCTTGATTCGCCAACACAAAAGGTGGGCGGCGATATTACCAAGGAGTTTGTGACTGTGAGGCACCGCTGGCCAATGCTATCGTTAGGTAATACCTATAATGAGCAGGAACTGCTTGATTTTGACCAGCGGGTACGCAAGGCCATTGGCGATAATTTTGAGTACGTGTGTGAGCTTAAGTTTGATGGCTTAAGCATGAGCCTTACCTACGAGGATGGCAAACTGGTGCGCGGCGTTACCCGAGGCGATGGGGTACAGGGCGATGAGGTGACCACCAATATTAAAACCATCCATACCATACCCAAGCGTTTGCATGAAGGCGAGGGATATCCTGCCTATTTCGACATTCGTGGCGAAGTGTTCATGCACCGTAAAGCTTTTGACAGGCTGAATAACGAGCGTATCGAAAACGGAGAAGTGCCTTATGCCAATCCCCGTAACTTTGCTTCTGGCACCGTAAAAATGCAGGATTCGGCCGAGGTAGCCAAACGCCCGCTCGATTGTTTCCTGTACTTCCTGTACACCGAAAAAACGTTGTTTAAAACCCACTGGGAAAGCCTGCAGGCTGTTAAAACCTGGGGTTTCCATACTAACGAGCATAGTGAGCTTTGCCCTGATATTAACTGCGTACTTGAGTTTATTAATAAATGGGATAAAGAGCGTTTTAACCTGAGTTATGATATTGATGGCATTGTTATTAAAGTAAACAACTACTCGCAGCAGCAGGAGCTTGGTTTTACCGCCAAATCGCCGCGCTGGGCTATCTCTTATAAGTTTAAAGCCGAAAGGGTGGAGACCGAACTGCTGGAGGCAAGCTACCAGGTTGGCCGTACCGGCGCTGTTACCCCGGTTGCTAATTTAAAACCTGTACTGCTTGCCGGTACTACGGTAAAACGTGCAACACTGCATAATGCCAACGAGATCATCCGTTTGGATTTGCATGAGGGCGATACTGTGTTTGTTGAAAAAGGCGGCGAAATCATCCCTAAGATCATCAGCGTAAATCCTGAAAAAAGGAAAGCTGATGCTGCTCCTGTTATTTATCGTACTACCTGCCCGGCCTGTGATACTGTGCTTGAGCGTAAAGAAGGTGAAGCAGCGTTTTATTGCCCTAATGATGAAGGTTGCCCGCCGCAGATTGTTGGCAAGATGCAGCATTTCATTGGCAGGAAGGCCATGAATATTGATGGTTTGGGTGACGAAACCATCGAAACCTTGTATGGTAAAGGGTTCATTAGTCATATCAGCGATATTTATGAGCTTCATACCCATGCTGCCGAATTAAAGCAGATGGGCCGCTTTGGCGAAAAATCCATCAATAACATGTTAGAAGGTATCGAGGCATCTAAGAAAATGCCTTTCGAGAAAGTTTTGTTTGGTTTAGGTATCCGTTATGTGGGTGAAACTGTTGCCCGTAAGCTGGCCTTCCATTTTAAATCGATAGATAAACTGATGGCTGCCCCGGTTGAAGAATTAACGGCTGCCGAAGAAATTGGTGAAAGAATAGCCCAAAGCATTACCGAGTATTTTGCAGGTGATATTCACCAGCAGGAGATACAAAAATTAAGGGATCAGGGCCTGCAGTTTATTGCCGAAGAGAAAGAAGTTGTGCTGGCCAGCGAAAAGCTTGCCGGGATGAACTTTATTATTTCCGGTACGTTCGAAAAGTTCTCGCGCGATGAGCTGAAAGATATTATTGAGCAAAACGGCGGCAAGATATTGAGCAGCATTTCGGCTAAGCTTAATTACCTTGTTGCAGGCGATAATATGGGCCCGGCCAAGCTCGAAAAAGCTAATAAGCTTAATATCCCGATCATTAGCGATGATGAGTTGCTGGGTTTGATAAAATAAAACGCATCTGCGTTGTTCATTTCGTTCATTGGAGCGAAAAATAAATTTTCTCAAGCTAAAAATCGCTTACTTTGTACTACCGAAAGGGGCCCCCATAATTAATTAAACGTACTATGTTCGAATGATTTACTATGGAAAAATTTATAGCGATACAACCCAATATTTTTTGTGAACCCTGCAAAGAATGCGGCGAAAGGCCGGTTATTGCGCAGGTTAAAAGTAAGTTTATTGTAAGGTGCCCTAAAAGCAAATCGCATTATCAAACAAAACCTGGTTTGGTTGATATTAAGGACTGGAATATTAAAAACAAGGTTCATGCGCCTCTTGGCAATAAAGAAACATCAAAGAAAAAGGCATCCTAACCAGGTGCCTTTTTTACATTATTTAACAATTTAGGGCTGTAACAATCAATTAATAAGTTTCATCTTAGCGTAAACATCTGCTAAATGAAGCAAACCTTAATTGCATTATTTTTAATACTAAATCTTTCCTCATACGCCCAGCAATTCAATATCAGCGGTAAAATAACAAACCAGGATGGTAAGCCGATCCCTTTTGCATCGGTATTTATAAAAAATACAACTATTGGGGTATCCGCCAATAGCGAAGGGACATACCTGCTGCATTTAAGTGGCGGCATAC
This sequence comes from Mucilaginibacter gossypiicola, assembly GCF_900110105.1. Lineage (GTDB taxonomy): Bacteria > Bacteroidota > Bacteroidia > Sphingobacteriales > Sphingobacteriaceae > Mucilaginibacter > Mucilaginibacter gossypiicola. Next base: position 300,032 of record NZ_FOCL01000006.1, read on the forward strand.
ATGAAATTCAATATAAAGCCGTTGGATATGCCCAGCAAAGTAAAAAGGTTGATCTTGCCGGTAACCAGGTGATCAATATCAGCCTGCAAACAGAAACCTATCAGCTTAAGGATGTAACCGTACACGCCGGGGGCGAAGATCCTGCTTATGCCATTATGCGTAAGGCCATCAAAAAACGCAAATCCTATCTCAACGAAGTAAAAGCTTACACCTGCGATATTTATATTAAAGGGCTGCAAAAACTATTGGCGGCACCTAAAACCTTTATGGGTTTTGACGTGCAGAAAGCTACCAGCGAAGCCGGGCTTGATTCAAACCGCAGGGGGATAGTTTACCTTTCCGAATCGGAGTCGAAATACAGTTTTATAAGGCCCGATAAGGTGCATGAGGAGCAGGTATCGTCAAAGGTGTCTGGCCGTAACAGGGCGTTCAGCTTTAACCGTGCGTCGGATATGGCGGTTAACTTTTACCAAAACTACGAAACATGGCAGGGCATGAGTAACCGCCCGCTGGTATCGCCTGTGGCTGATAATGCCCTGTTTTATTACAACTACAAGTATGTAGGCACTTCGGTGGAGAATGGCGAAACAATTAACAAGATCGAAGTAATTCCCAAGCGGGCGCATGACCCATGTTTTGAGGGGTATATTTATATTTTAGATGATAGCTGGCGCATTTACGGGCTGCAGCTTTACATCACCAAAAAGGCCAACATTAATTTTGTTGATACGCTTAAAGTTAACCAGCAATTTTTCCCGGTGAGTGAAAAGGTATGGATGACATCATCTGTTAAATTTGAATTTACAGGAGGTTTGTTCGGCTTTAAGCTGGGCGGGTATTTTATCTCGATATATAAAAATTACAACCTCGATCCCGATTTAAATAAGGCTGATTTTAACGAGGTACTCCGGATCACCAAAGGCATCAGCAAAGATTCGGCTTACTGGAACCAGGCCCGCCCTATACCGCTCACTGCCGAAGAGGTTACCGATTACACCAATAAAGATAAATTAGCCAAAAAGCGCGAATCGAAAGAATACCTCGACTCGCTTGATAAAGCCAACAATAAATTTAAACCGGTAAACCTGCTCTTTACCGGCATTAACACCCGCAACCGCTATAAAAAGGAATATTTTCATTACGATCCAATCATCGGCTCGCTGCTTTATAACACGGTAGAGGGCCTGGCTTTCGACTACGGAGCATCATACAGCAAACTGATTGATACGGTTAATAACCGCTATTTTATGTTGAACGGTAAGGTGCGCTATGGTTTCGCCAATCATTTGTTAAATGGCACGGCTGGTGTCGCCGTACCGGTGATGCAACGGTTTACACTGGGTTTAAGCGGAGGATCGGATGTGGTTGATTTGAATAATCTGGCCCCGATGTCGACCTTTGTGAATACCGTTCATAGCCTGCTTTCGCAACAAAACTTTAAAAAACTATATCAAAAGCAGTTTGCATTGGCATCGCTTTCGGGCAGGATAACAGGGGGGCTGCGCGGAAGCGCATCTGTTGAATGGGCTAACCGCAAAGCCCTGTTAAACACAGCCTCATTCAGTATTTTTGACACTGAAGACCACCAGTTTGATTCAAATAACCCGCTTGATCCTGAGCATAATACGCTCTTGTTTCCCGAAAACCAGTCGCTTACGGTAAACCTGCAGGCCAGTTATGATTTCAGTAACCGGTATGAAACCTATCCCTCGGGCAGGCGCTATTTGCCATCAAAATATCCAATCATCAGCCTAAACTACACCAAAGGCATCAGCAATGTATTAGGCTCGGATGTTAACTATGACAAGATCAGCGCTGATATCTCTAAAGCAGATATTAGCATGGGCTTTTATGGCAGCAGTTCGTTTTTTATAGGTGCCGGTAAATTCCTGAATGCCAAAAGCGTTTATTTTCCCGATTATTTTCACTTTGCAGGTAACGAGGTGCTTTCGTACAAGCCAAGGTTAAACCGCTTCCTGTTGCTGGATTACTATGATTTTAGCACACCTGATAAATACATTGAAGGGCATTTTGAACACAACTTTTCGGGCTTTATCACCAATAAACTCCCGCTGATCCGCAAGTTTAAACTGCAGGAGATCATCGATGTAAATTACCTGTATACACCTACGCTCAAAAACTATACTGAACTGGGCTTCGGTTTGCAATACCTCAATATCCGGCTCATGTACGGCATATCCTATAATGGAGGCACCGAGGCGAAATCAGCCATTAGGTTGGGGATAAGTCTTTAGATTTAGGTGAGTGGTTGATTGGGTTGATTAGATGAGTGGTTGGTTTTTGAGTGAATGCTTGTGCGACTAATATAACTTTATCAACTACTCATCTAATCAACCATTCACTTAATCAACTCTTGTGCGTCCGTCCGTTTAGGGGAGTAAGACATTTTACGGCCAACAGGTGGACAAAAATAAAAAGCGTCATTGCGAGGAACGAAGCAAACCCCGACTTTACAGAGTAGCTATGCATGTGCCCCTGTACAGTTCGCGATTGCTTCGTTCCTCGCAATGACGTGGTGGAGATTTGCCCCGTCCGTCCGTTTAGGGGAGTAGGGGGAGTTTGGATTACGAGTGGACAATCTATCAGGGTAATCCTTCAATCCTAAAAATCAAGGTTCATAATCAACGTAATCACAATTCTACGACAACAAATTCAAATCAACGGTTTAACTTTGCCGCATGATCAAGAATATCTTCGCCTGCTTAATAATCACGCTTGTAGCTTTTGGCTGCACTAAGAAGAATGTACCGCATTATACCATATCAAGGGTTACCAAATCAGATACAGCTACCAGCCTTACAGTTAAAATAGATGGCAGGCTTAAATGGGCCGAACTGCTGAGCATCACCTCGCAAATTAAAGCCGACAGCGCTAAACTGAGCAACCTGCAGCTTAATTTTTTACTGCCGGGCCATAATGATAAAAGTACCGGTGCCAATACTTTTTACGCTGTAGCAAAGTACCCAAAGGGCGATAATGTTACCATGCAGGATACCACCAAAGATGCTGATGGCAATACTGTACGGTTAACTATCACAGGTATCTCGGCCGAAAAAGCTAAATACCTGCTGGGCTTAAACCCTGCCGATTTGGATGGAAAAAATATCATAGGCCGGTTTATTGATGATAATAACCATACCGTTATTGTGCCATTTACCGATATGGCTGGCGGTAAAAAAGAAACTTATATTATTGAGCTGGATACCACCGGCACTATTGTATCACGCACTATACCGCTTTTGGATAACCGCGATGGTGTTGAAAAGCTGCACGTAAGCGAGAGTGGCGACTATATCACCATAAAAGATAGCGTGCTTACGCAATACGCCGCCCATGATATGGGTTTGCCTTATAATAGTATTAAAGCCGGTATTTAATTACCGGTTTGCAAATATGCCAAAATCACCACAGGCTTAATTTGCCGTTAAAAAATTGGGGATAAGCGGTTAAATCATTTATTTTTTCGGGATTATACCGATATATTTATAGTGTATAAAACATTGTAGATATATGAACCGAGATTTTATCAAGATTTTTGCATTAAGCGTAGCCGCGGTATTTAGTGCCTGCCTGGCTACTGCCCAGGTGAGGCTGCCGGAAGGCTACTTCCTTAAAACATTGCCAAACGGGCTGGATGTGCTGGTTATTGAAAACAGCAAAGTACCTTTAACCACCATCGAAATAGCTGTTAAAAATGGCGCTTATACCGAAGGACCGGAGTATAGCGGCCTGTCGCACCTGTTTGAGCACATGTTTTTTAAAGCCAATAAGGACTATCCAACACAAGAGAAGTTTTTAAAACGCACGCAGGAGCTTGGCGCTATCTGGAATGGTACCACCAATACCGAGCGTGTAAACTACTTCTTCACGTTTGACAGGGATAGCCTTAAAGCAGGTTTAAAGTTCATGAACGCCGCTATCCGTTTCCCTATTTACCGCGAGGAAGATATGAAGAAGGAACGCCCTGTGGTTGACGGCGAGTTTCAGCGTGCCGAAAGCGATCCGGGTTTCCAGCTGTGGTATGGTATGCAGCAAAAGCTTTGGGGCGATCTTATCACCCGTAAAAACCCTATCGGCATCCACGAAGTGATCAATACGGCTACGCCCGAAAAAATGATGATCATTAAGGATAAATATTATTTCCCTAATAACAGCCTCCTTACTATTTGCGGCGATGTTAAGCATGATAATGCCTTTGCCCTTGCCGAAAGCATTTTTGGCGACTGGGCCAACAGTGGTTTCGATCCGCAAACCAAGTTCCCTATCCCCGCATTTAAGCCTTTAACCAAGCCCGAGTATTTTGTTAAGGAAGCCACCATTGCCCAAACCCCATACATGGAGTTTACCTGGCAAGGCCCTTCATACCCAACAGATTCTGCCGGTACGGTTACTGCCGATGTGTTTTCGACCATTGTGGGTTTAAACTCGTCAAAACTGCAGCAGGCTTTGGTTGATAAAGGTTTGGCCAGTGGTGTTTATGTAAACTACACCACAAGCCGTTATGTAGGCCCTATTGATATTTTTGTGGTGCCTAACCCTAACAAGCTTAAAGAGTGCTATACCGAGCTGATGAACCAAATTAGCATGTGGAACAAAGATGATTACTTTACCGACGAGCAAATGGCTACCGCTAAAGCTATCCTGCACCGTAACGACATCCACGCCAAAGAAAAACCATCATCATTACCAAGCCAGATCAGCTACCAGTGGTGCAGCACCTCGTTTAACTTTTATACCGATCTGGATGCTAACTATCAAAAAGTTACCCGTGCCGATATTAAAAAGTACCTGGAGACTTATGTAATTGGCAAACCATACGCTGCTGGTTTGATCATAGCGCCTGAGTTAAATAAAACAGTAAACGCGGCTTCTTTTTTTGCAGCCAAGTAATTTAAAACTACCTCATCATGATGAAAAAATATATAATTGCCCTGCTGGTAGCAGCGGCTATAGGAAATACAGCAAAGGCGCAAAAACAAGCCTATGAAACCACGGTAGATGGCGTAAAGGTTATTGTACAGCCAAGCGGTAATGATATTGTAGAAATCCAAACCATTATAAAAGGTGGCGTACAAAACTACCCGGCTACAAAAGCAGGTATCGAATCGCTGGCGATGAGTGCCCTTACCGAGTGCGGTACAGTTAAGCATGATAAAAACAGCTTTAAAGATGAGCTGGATAAGGTAAGCGCCACTGTATACGGCAGCAGTAACAAAAACTACTCGGTAGTACGCATGAACTGCATTAAAGGCGATTTTGACGTGGTTTGGCCTTTATATGTTGAGGCTATAACCCAGCCTAAATTTGACGAAAAGGAGTTTGCCCGTATTAAGCAGGATGCCATTAACAATATTAAACAGGAAGATTCACAGCCTGATAATGCTATTGATAAGTATGCCGATAAGGTTGCCTTTGCCGGCACCAACTACGCTAAAGACCCAAGCGGAACCGTAGCTATTGTTACTGCCTTAACCCCTGCCGAAACCAAGGCTTATTATCAGTCGATACTAACTAAATCGCGCCTGGTGATTGTTGTGGTTGCCGATTTGGATCAGGCTGCTATTGAAAGCAAAGTAAAAGCTATGCTGAGCGGTATTAAACAAGGCCCGGCTTTTGCCTTCAAGAAATCAACTTTCAGGGCCGACAAAAACAGCATCAATGTTGAAAAACGTGACCTGGCTACCAATTATGTAGAAGGTATTGCCAGCGGCCCTGCTGCAGGTACGCCCGATTTTAACGCCTTTAACGTAGCTATGCGCATTTTCTCGAACATGCACTTTTTAGAGGTACGCACCAACAACGGCTTATCATACGCGCCGCAGGCATGGTTCAGCGCCGGTCAAACATCAACTGCCCGTTTCTCGGTATCTACCACCGAACCTGATAAATACATTGCCGTATTTGATAAACTGGTTGACAAAATTAAACGCGAAGGTTTTAAGGCAGATGACGTGGCCGATATGAAGGTTACCTACCTTACCGGTTTCTACTATAAAAACGAAACCAACAGCGCCCAGGCATCATCAATAGCAGCAAACGAAGTACTGCATGATAACTGGAAACGTTCGTTAACTATGGTTGATGACGTAAAGAAACTAACTGCAGATGACGTGAGCAACGCCTTCCGCAAGTACATCAACAACATTGTTTGGGTATACCAGGGCGATCCTAAAAAGGTAAACCAAACGCTATACATCAACGGTACACTGCACAATGGCGATAACCCGGTGATGCATTAATTTGGTCATTACGCTGCGCGTCATTAGGTCATTGAGTCATTTTGCTGTGCATCATTAAGTCATTTCGCTGCGCGTCATTGAGTCATTTCGCTGCGCGTCATTGAGTCATTTCGCTGCGCGTCATTGAGTCATTGATCATTTTGGCGAATTAAAATAAGAAAGGAGCAGGAAGTATATTTCTGCTCCTTTTTATTGTCCATTAAAAATGACCTAATGACGCGCAGCAAATGACTATTTAAAATGACAGCGTAGCGTAATGACCTAATGACGCGCAGCCCAATGACGCGAAGCAAATGAACTATTCCTCCGGTAACACGGCCTTCTTCTTTGTTCTGCTCCAGCCTGCGCCTTTGGGTTTGGTGGGTACGGTATCGCCCAGGAGTTTGCCCCAGGGTTTGAGGGTGTCTATCCTGTCGAAAATGATTTTGAGCACTGCCACAAATGGGATGGAAAGGAACATGCCAGATAATCCCCAGAGCATGTTACCCAGTAATACTACCACGATGGAGATCAGCGCGTTGATTTGCACTTTTGATGATACAATGCGCGGCACCAGGATGTTGTTATCAATAAACTGGATCACCATATAGGCAATGATCACCCCTAATTGCGTGCTATAACCATCTTTAGTTACCGTTGCCATTAACACCGGCAAGGCAATGGCTATGATACCACCAATGTAGGGCAGCAGGTTAAGGATAGCGCCTATTACCCCTATCAGGATGCCGTATTTAACACCTAACAGCACCAATGCTGCTGAGTTCATGATAGCTACTATCAGCATTTCAATCAGTAAACCCTGTATATAGCTTTGTATGGCCGATTTGGTTTCTTTCAACACTTCGGCAACCTGTTTGGAGTTTTCTTCAGAAAACACCTCGAACAGAAAATTGAGGATCAGTACTTTGTAAAACAGTATCAGGAATATATACACAGGCAACACAAACAACAACCCAAAAGTGCTCAATACATTGCCCAGCGTGCGGCCCACCATTGCCTGGCTGTTATCCATGGCATCTTTAATAAGCTTGTCCTGCTTTTGAACGGAGTAATTGAACGTGGTGGCAACCCAATCTTTAAAAGTGATAAACAACTCTGCAAACTTCTTTTTAAGCATAGGCAATGAGTCGCCAAACTGGATGACCTGGGTAGAGAGGAAATAGAATAGCCCTGCTAACAAAACAGCGCCAAGCAGCATAGCTAAGCCTATGGCTAATATCTTGGGCACCTTACGCTCCTCAAGCCAGTTGCTTATTGGGTTTAGCAAAATGGCAATAAAGGCTGCAAAAGCCAATGGGATCATAACATCTGCCAGTTGGGCAAATACATAAACCAATAAAATCAATCCGAAAAGTATAACAGTACTTTTAAGGTAAAAGGGGTATTCTTTAACAGCAGGCATGTGAACAGGATTTTGTACAGAAAGGATCAAGATAAGCAATTGTTTGCTTTGCTGATAATTAGGCAGGTTTTATGCGGGTTGGATTGTGGCGTCCGTCCGAATAGGGGAGTAAGTGTTGTTTGGGACGGGGAGCGGACGGGAGGGGAGATTCTCAAACAAGTGTAAATTGTAAAAACCATGTCATTGCGAGCGTAGCGTGGCAATCGCACGGAAGCAGGGCCGCTCTGTATAGTATGCGATTGCCACGTCGCGCCCATAGCTCCAGCCCGTTTCGCTCCTCGCAATGACATGGTTTTGGAGAATGTCGTTGCCAGCAATAACGGAGGATAACAACAAAAAAGCCTGCACGTTTAAATGCAGGCTTCTCAATCTTATTGCTTGTGGTCGGTGTTGCTTGTGACCGGTGTTATTACCGCACCACTTTACTTACGCCAACACATTCCTCCAGCTAACCAAATCACCGATGATCTTATCCAACTGATCGGCGGCTACGCGCTCCTGGGCCATGCTGTCGCGGTGGCGGATGGTTACGGTATTGTCTTCTAATGTCTGGTGATCTACGGTGATGCAGAAAGGCGTACCAATAGCATCCTGACGGCGGTAACGTTTACCGATAGCATCTTTTTCCTCGTACTGGATATTGAAATCAAGTTTCAGTTTATCCATGATCTCACGGGCCTTTTCGGGCAGACCGTCTTTTTTGGTAAGCGGGAAAATAGCGGCTTTAACCGGTGCCAGGCAAGGGTGCAGGCGTAACACGGTACGGCTGTCTTGCTTATCTTCGGTGCTCAGGTCTTCCTCTTCGTAAGCGTTGATCATGGTAAGCAGGAACATCCTGTCTAAGCCTATCGATGTTTCAATTACGTAAGGGATATAGTTGCCGTATGGTTTGCCTGTTTCAGGATCAACCTCCGGATCAAAGTATTGCATTTTTTTGCCCGAGAACTCCTGGTGCTGACTTAAATCGAAATTGGTACGGCTGTGGATACCTTCAACCTCTTTAAAGCCAAAAGGAAACTCAAACTCAATATCATAAGCAGCATCGGCGTAGTGGGCCAGTTTGGTGTGCTCATGGTAGCGATATTTGGCAGCATCGGTACCCAAAGCAAGGTGCCATTTTAAGCGGGCGGCCTTCCACTGGTCAAACCATTCTTTTTGTGTGCCGGGGCGAACAAAGAACTGCATCTCCATTTGTTCAAACTCGCGCATGCGGATAATGAACTGACGGGCAATAACCTCGTTACGGAAAGCTTTACCAATTTGCGCAATACCGAAAGGGATTTTCATCCTGCCCGATTTTTGCACGTTTAAGTAGTTTACAAATATACCCTGAGCAGTTTCGGGGCGAAGGTAGATGGTATCGGCGTCATCAGCCACAGCGCCCATCTGGGTGCTGAACATCAGGTTAAACTGGCGTACATCTGTCCAGTTGCGGGTACCGCTGATAGGGTCGGCAATTTCGTGTTCCAGTATCAGCTCTTTCAAACGTGGCAGGTCCTCGGCTTTCAGGGCCTCGTCCATGTCGTTTTGCAGCTTTTCGGCCTTATCTGTTTTGCCGTCTTTACTGTAACGATCTATCTTATCTTCTAACAACTGATCGGCACGGTAACGTTTCTTTGAGTCTTTATTGTCGATCATCGGGTCGCTGAAGCCATCAACGTGACCGCTTGCTTTCCAGATCTTAGGGTGCATAAATATGGCCGAATCGATACCCACAATGTTATCATTCATTTGCACCATAGCTTTCCACCAGTAGGTTTTGATGTTGTTTTTGAGTTCGGCACCGTTTTGGCCGTAATCATAAACTGCACTTAAGCCATCATAAATCTCGCTGGAAGGGAAAACAAAGCCATATTCTTTGGCGTGCGATATAACATTTTTAAAAAGTTCGTCGGTTGATTTGCTCATAATAGCTGCAAAGATAATTTTTGATTTCGGAATTGGGAATTTCGATTTCGGATTTAGTTTGATTTTGGAATGGTGGGTTTGTCACAAGTCAGCATGGGCACAGCCGAGGTACAAGGTTTGCGCCAAAGGTGTGGAATTTAAAAATCCCCTCTTGAGAGGGGGCGCGGAGGAATGAGCGTCAGCAGGGGTGTGTTTCTGCGGTGGGTTTAATTAAAGCAGAAACACACCCCTCCACCCCTCTCAAGAGGGGAATCGCACGTTCCCCAGCTTTTTATTTCTCGAGTTGACGTTATGTCTGTACAGTTCGCGATTGCTTAATGTGGTGGTTAGGGTTGCGCAAAAGCAATGTTTTCGCTATTAAAAGTAAAGGGTCCGGTGTCCGTCCGTCGGCAGGTGTCCATTGCCTATATCTGATGCCCGACATCCGAAAACACTGGAGTATTGCTGCCGATATACGTCCGCCCGGTTTTTTAGGAGTTGAACACAGTGCGACGGACGGACGCACAGACGCTTGTAGATATATTCTTTAAGTGTAAAGAAATTTCTGTATATTTGTATTGCCGGTTGTTATGCCCAATAATAGAGGCTGTCCGCTTTTTGTCTTTCAGGTGTGTTACTCCCCCCTGTGGACGGACATACAAACCATCCCGGCTTATCCAATCATATCCATATAGAATGGTAGCATCCGCTTCCTTTCAAAGCAATATATAAATATTAGCTATTGGAGGGGTATTTTTAAAAAAAACTGGTTTTTTAAAATTAGCAGTAAAAAGTGTTATCGCAAGCCATATCCATTCCTCAGTTTATTTGGCAATGTTACCCTTTACTATACAGATGAGTCCAGTAAACCGGATTCTTTTTCGCAGTTCATCGTCAATAATACATTGAGGGAGCGTTATTTTTCGCAAAGTTGTGCCTCAATTTCCTTTATGTTTAGTCAGTAGTTTCTCATAATTTGTAAACCATTTACAATTATTGCCAATACTTATAAACTATTGGCTGTTTTGCACTATTATTGTATTAAGCCTACGATACCGATCACAAATGGAACAAATCGTTAAAATACTTTCTGCAAAATACGTTACCCACAATGTGAGGCAGTTCAGGCTTGAAAAACCTGCCGGTTATAGCTTTATACCTGGGCAGGCTACTGAATTATCAATCAATACAGAGGGTTGGCGTAATGAAACACGTCCTTTCACCTTTACGTGCCTTAATGACGATGATTACCTTGAATTTACGATTAAAACCTATACCGATCATGATGGTGTAACCAATCAGTTAAGCAAGGTTAAGGAAGGCGATGAGCTTATTATTCGTGATGTTTGGGGTGCTATTGAATACAAAGGTGCCGGTTACTTTATTGCAGGTGGTGCAGGTATTACGCCATTTTTGGCTATACTGAGGCAATTAAATAAGGATGGCGCAATAGGCGATAACAGGCTTATATTTTCTAACAAAACTGATAAGGATATTATTTTGAGCGATGAGCTGAAAAGCATGCTTGGTGCAAACGCGCATTTCGTTATTACTGGTCAAAAAGATAGTATGTATGATAACCGGCGCATTGATGCTGATTTTCTGAAAGCCGAAATAAAAGATTTCTCAAAGCATTTTTACATATGCGGCCCTGACGCTATGGTTGCTGAGCTCAGCGACATATTAGGGCAACTCGGAGCTGATAGTGACTCCGTTGTATTTGAAAGGTAGTTTATGCGGAGACGCATCACGTGCGGTCTTCTATGCTTTGTCTTGCATGTTATCCCTGCATATTACAGACACATGTGGTGCGCCTCTGCAAAACACCTTTATTATTAATCAGTATTTATAAAGCTGTACTGTCGTCCGTCCGTCACGGGGAATCACACACCGACGGGCAAAAGCAGACAGGCTTTATAAACCACAGGATTGTAATACGTTTTTTACAAACCATATGTTGCCCAATAGCAGCAAAATATTGTCAGAATGACATTCATATGAACTTTACGGCGCATTGGCTACCTAACAATCCCCCAATGTTGGGCTGTAAATTACCGTCCATAGTTGTTTGAAGCTACCCTGTTCTCCCAGACGGACGGACACTCCCGGATATTTCCTTCAATTAGCCGGAATCTCACATCTTGCATCTTTTTAATATCAGTTAAAAAGCTTAATTTCAGCCAACTTTTACTTTGTCACTTATCTAATCGAAACAATAATGTACCGGTTGTTTTCTGTTTTACGCGTTGCAGTGCTTTTGCTTGTTTCGTTAAGTTTTTATGCCCCCGATTTACTTGCCCAGGCACCCGTAATTAATTATACAACACCGCATACCTATAAACTCAATAACCCGATAACGCCTTTAGATCCAAGTAATACAGGTGGAGCAGTACCGGCAACCATATATGGTAAGGTGAGTACTATTGCAGGTGATGGCTTTCCCCCTTACGTTGGTATATTATCCGGTGTAACGGTTGATCCATTTGGAAATGTATTCATTTTATCATGGTCTCGTAATCTTATCTATAAATTAACACCTTCCGGAAATTTCTCATTGTTTGCGGGCAGCGGCGCAATAGGTTCAAACGATGGCCTTGGAGCAGCAGCGAGCTTTTCAGAACCAGATGGTATTGTTTCTGATGGCGCCGGGAATTTATATGTCAGCGATGATAAGTATAGCTTAATTAGAAAGATAACACCAGAGGGTCTTGTAACAACCCTTGCAGGAAATCCTCTTGTGTTGGGAGCTACCAACGGTACCGGCTCTGCAGCTACATTTAATAGCCCAAGGGGCTTAGCTATAGATGCTGCCGGAAATCTCTACGTGGCGGACCAGGCCAATAACCGGATCAGGAAGGTAACAGCCGCTGGCGTGGTAACCACTTATGCGGGTAGCGGTGCTGTAGGTGCTGTAAATGGTATGGTAAACGCAGCATCTTTTAATACTCCAACAGCTGTTGGTTTAGATGATTCAGGGAATTTATATGTTTCGGATAGTGGAAATGGTAGTATAAGAAAAATAACACCTGCGGGTGTTGTAAGTACTTTTGCTACGGGTTTAAATTTTCCGCGCGAACTTAGGGTGGATGGTACCGGTAATATTTATGTTGCCGAGCAAAATGGCAATACCATAAAAAGAATAAGCCCGGCCGGGGTAATAACAGTTATAGCCGGTAGCGGAAGAACCGACGCCAGCGGGAAAACGGCAACAATCCAAGGAGCAATTGGATTAGCAATGGACGGGAAAGGTAATTTATTTGTAGGCGAAACCATAGGTTTAGCGTTAAAAATAGTCATTACAGGCTATACCATTAGCAAGCCCTTACCGGCAGGTATGGTATTTGATCCTAAAACCGGCATTATTTCGGGTACTCCTACCGCTCTGTCGCCCGCTACAAATTACACCATAACTGCTTACAATGCCACGGGCAGTAATAGTACAACGGTGAATATCCAGGTAGCGGAGCCGCAGCCATCAGTTATTACTTTTCCGCCCCCGGCAATTGTAAATATGGATGTTGATAATATCCTGCATCCCAACGCCACCAGTACCAATACTAATGCCGAAACACCCATTACCTATACCAGCAATAACCCCGATGTAGCCATTGTAGGGGCCGATGGGCAAATTCATGCGGTAGCACCCGGTACAACTGTTATTACTGCTCATCAAAGCGGGAATGATGACTATTTGCCGGCTGTGCCTGTGTCCCAAACATTTACCATCATGAAAAATCAGGTGATCACTTTTCCGCCGCTGGCCGATAAATCGACATGCAGCCCTGATTTTCCGGCAGGGGCAACAAGCTCCAATTCAACTATTCCGCTTACTTATGTAAGCAGCAATACGGCGGTTGCCACGGTTTCGGCAACAGGTATTATTCATATTGTAGGGGCCGGCTCTGCCACCATCACCGCATCACAAAGCGGAAACAATTTGTATAATGCTGCTACCCCTAAATCGCAAACATTAACTGTTACAGCCCCGGTTGTGCCGTCGGTGAGTATATCGCCGCCGGGCATGTGGGCAGGGTGCGATGGCATGGAGGCTACCTACACCGCAGATGCCCAAAATGCGGGCAATAATGCAACCTACCAATGGATGGTAAACGGTCAAAACAGTGGTGATCATTCCAAAACTTTTACCAGTAGCACATTACACACCGGCGATATCATTACCTGTGTGGTTGTCAATAATGACGGATGTGTACCGTTAACCTCCCCCGTGTCCAATCAAGCTACTATTAATGCCGAACCGTATCATACACTTTCGCTGAATATCACCTCATCGGTTAGTGGAACTATAACCGCAGGTACTTCAGTTACTTTCAAAGCGCAGCCGTTTAATGTGCAGGATACTCCTGTTTATCAATGGTATATTAATGGGCAAACCGTAGGCAGCAACAGCGCCGCATTTACCAGCAATACTTTAGCAGATGGCGATGTGGTTAGTTGTACTATGGCTTCGGGGGGGGCATGCATTGCTAACCCTATTGTAAGTTCAAATGTTATTACGGTTGCTGTGATAACTCCCGAAAAAATTACAGTACCTAATACATTTACACCCAACAGTGATGGATATAACGATACCTGGTTTATCCCCGGGTTATTGTCATACACCAACTGTACAGTAAATATCTACAACCGGTATGGTGCCATAATGTACCGCTCGGTAGGTTATCAACACCCCTGGGACGGCACCAGTAACGGCAAAACAGTACCCGCCGGAGCGTACTATTATGTAATAGATACAAAAAGCAGCAGCGGAAAGCTGAGCGGGGAAGTGACGGTATTGAGGTAAGGGATGTACAGGCGGAGAGGGACGTGACTAAGCAAATCACCCTGTGCAGTTCACGATTGCTTTCCCGAAGCAAGTTCGGGAAAGGCTGTACTCTTACAGCAATGACGTTTTTTATTTTCCCGTCCACCTTTCGTCCATCAACCCAGTGTTACACCTAAACGGACGGACGCACACCAAATTCTCAAATCTCAGGTCTCAAATCTCAAATCTAAAATCTATTTTTACAGCCATGAGTATCAGTGTTGAGGCATTAACCAAAGTTTACGGCGTGCAAAAGGCTGTTGATGGTATTAGTTTTACAGCCCAGCCCGGTGTATTGGGCTTTTTGGGCCCTAACGGTGCGGGTAAATCAACCACCATGAAAATCCTTACGGGTTTTATTCCGCAAACATCGGGTACAGCATCTGTTTGTGGGTTTGATGTGGCTAAGCAGCCCCTTGAGGTTAAACGCCGCATCGGTTATCTGCCCGAAAGTAATCCGCTGTACACTGATATGTATGTTAAAGAATCGCTGGGCTTTGTTGCGGGCATCCATAAAATACATGAGCCTGCCAAACGCATTGCCGATATTATTGAACAAACAGGCCTCGGCCCCGAGCAGCATAAAAAGATTGGGCAGCTGTCAAAAGGTTATCGCCAAAGGGTAGGCCTGGCACAGGCTATGCTGCATGATCCCGAAGTACTGATACTGGATGAGCCCACTTCGGGCCTCGACCCTAACCAGTTGATCGGCATCCGCCAATTGATTCTCGACCTTGGCAAAACCAAAACCATTGTACTGTCAACCCATATTATGCAGGAGGTTGAAGCGGTATGCAGCCAGGTGATTATCATTAATAAAGGTACAATTGTAGCCAACGATACCCTGCAGCAGCTTCGGAAAAACAATGGCGGCAAGTCATTGGAAGAAGTGTTCATCAGCCTTACCAATAATTAAATGTAAAGCGTAGTCTTACGTTTTTTGCCCTTTTCTATGAAAAAATTGTTATTGCTGCTCCTTATCCTTCCTGCTTTTAAAACCTATGCCCAGGATGGGCCGAAGCCTTCTACCGCTTTTAGTGCCGGTGTAGAGTTTGGTATTCCATCCCGAAGCTTATATAACGTGGGTGTTGGTGCATCGCTTAAGTTAGAGCAGCCGGTGGTAAGCCCGGTAAGCCTTACGCTCACAGCGGGGTTCAGTAGCTTTTTTCGTAAGGATTCTCCGTTTAACAACGGGCATTCGGGCGGCGATATTTTTGTACCCTTAAAAGCCGGGGTAAGGTATAACGTTGGCTCCGGCGTATCTCTGGAAGCTGAAGCAGGCAGCGCTATCGAACTTAATTATGACAAGCGTAAATTGTTCGCCCTTTCCGTTGGCCCTGCAATCATGATCCCTACGGTTACTGATAGCCGCAATTTTGAACTGGGATTGAGGTACGAAAGCTGGTCGGCCCATACCTTGCAGCAAACAGCAATTAGGTTTGCGTACAGGTTTGGCAGGTAAAATATCAATTTTTTGTAGTAATATATTGCCAAAGGGCGTATTATAGTTAAACAATACCTGTAACCTTTATAATATGACTAATAAACCTATCTGCATCACCTTAATTTTGTTATTTACAGTATTTTCGTTTGCTGCTAAAGCGCAGCGCGGCAAGCAAACATCACTAAGCGTAGGCTCTGAAATAATTGCACCGCTTAATATGGATTACCAGGGTAACAATACCGACGTTCACATAAACGCGGGTTTTGGTGTCAATTTAAAACTGGAAAAGCCAATCACCGAAACCCTGCATTTTACAGTCGCCGCCGGTTTTATTTTTACCGAATCAACCCCAGAGTATTTATTTTCAAGCAACTCATCAAACGTTTTCTACGATAATAACTTTCATAACCTTTATGCTTACCTGCCGGTAACCGCAGGATTAAAATATTACTGGGCAAAACACTTTTATGTAAATGCCGAAGCCGGCAGTGCCTTTAGCATCAATAGCAGGGCGCGTACCTCGTTTATTTACGCAGGAGGGGCAGGGGTTGTTGTTCCTATTGGCCCTCATCACGGGCTTGATTTTGGCTTGCAGTTTGAGAGAGGCTATAAAAATACCGATTACGATCACGCCATCAGTCAGCTGGGTTTAAGTGTAGCTTATAAATACAGGTTTTAGCATGCTACAGCAGTCCGGCTTTGGCCACAGGTGGTCGTTCCTCCGGGCGGACGGACACAACATGCCGATCCGTTATGTTCTCCAGGCAATAGCTACTCTTCCTTAACTACTGTAGTTTCTGATATTTTATCATGCCATCCATCGTTTACGAAAAACCCTCGAACGGAATAAGTCTGCATAATGTGCGGATGATGACCTTTTTCACCGAAGGCTTATTTCCGTCATAGTCAATAACACGCGTTTGGGTAAGAAACTTGGCAGGAGAGCTGCCCAAAACAGATTCGCAAATGATGTAATAAAGAATGCGTAAGGCAATTATTACCAAAGTAATATTTTTCTGAGCCCAGCTTTCGGGTGTTTGGGTCATAAAACGGAACAATGCCCCCGAACTATAATCAACAAACCGGCCTAATATTTCTGAAAAAACGGCTATGGTAACCAACATATCAACCAATGGGTGCAATATCCTATACCCGATGGCGGCCTTAACGTAATATGATTGTGGATGCTCCCCGTCATTAACAACTTCCTGCTGCAAGGTTTTTTGGCTTTTTAGGTGGTTCAATACTTTTAACGCCACAACTATCCAAAAAACATAAAGCAGGTAATAAAGCAAATGTGTAAAGATGTCTTGCAGCCATATGGTGAAATACGATTTGAATATGAACAATAAAATTAAATTTACAAGTACCAACGCATTCGAAAGAAATATAATTGAGAACACAAACCTGATCAACTGTGTTCTTTTATATCCTGATGCAACAAATGCAATGGCCCCTAATAAAAGTATCCCATCAACAATCGCGTTAACATAGTTTAAGCCATTGTATCTTAATGAGCTGCCGGCGAATACCCAATCAAGGAAAAACGGGTTTAGCAGGTCTTTGTAACGCATCACAGCAAAATCGTGTGTTGGGAAAAAGGCGTTATTAATAATGCCGGTTATGGCTATAATAAAACTTGCCGCAGCTATAATAGGGTTAAGGTGTTTTTTGAGCATGATGAGGAATAAGGTTTTAGGATAATTATTTAAGCTTTAGTTAGCTGTTAACAAAGCAGCAAAGTAATACTTTTTATTGTTTCCTTATTATTAAACTTTGAGTTTTTAGGTAGATGTTAAGTTTTTGAGGGCGATATATGTGCTCTGCAAGTTCAGGCGTTTTTCGTCATAGCCGTTAACTTAAGATGCCCCCTCAAAAGCGTGGGAATGTGCGATTCCCCTCTCGAGAGGGGTGGAGGGGTGTGTTAGTCTACGTACGGCTTATCGCTTATATAACACACCCCTGCTCCCACACGTTCCCCCGCGCCCCCTCTCGAGAGGGGATTTTAAAAGGCTTGCACCAAATTACTCCCTTAGGTTAACGACTATGGCGAAGGGCGCTTAAACCTGCCATCGAAATAAATCCGAAATCGAAATTCCGAAATCCGATATCCTGTATCCGATATCCAAACGTTACACTTTGCTTTGGCGCAATATTGTTGTAATTTCGGCGCTTAACACAATATATTATAACGTGCTGAGCATCCTTAAAAAAGAAATAATATCCTACCTCAGTTCGCTGGTAGCCTATGTTACCATCGGCGTATTTTTACTGGTGCTTGGTTTATTTTTATGGGTATTTCCTGATTCAAGTATCCTGGAATATGGCTACGCCGGGCTCGAAAGCCTGTTCAGCACTGCTCCATACCTGTTCATGTTCCTGATCCCGGCCATCACCATGCGTTCCCTTGCCGAAGAGCGTAAGGAGGGAACCTTTGAGCTGCTGTTTACCCGCCCTTTAAAAGATTGGGAAATAGTACTGGGTAAATACCTTGCCTGTTTATTAATAGTGCTTTTTGCGTTACTGCCTACACTGGTTTATTACTATTCGGTAAGCGCATTAGGGATGCCGCATGGCAATATTGATACCGGGGCTGTTATTGGCTCATACATTGGTTTGTTTTTATTGGGTGCTGTATTTGTAGGGATAGGTTTGTTCACCTCATCTATCACCAAAAACCAGATCATCGCCTTTACGATATCCGTTTTCCTGTGTTTCTTTTTTTACAGCGGGTTTGATTCCATCAGTCAGCTGCTATCCCTGCAGGATCTGGGCTTACAGAATTTAGGCATCACCCAGCACTATGATTCGGTAAGCCGTGGTGTACTGGACACCCGCGATCTGGTTTATTTCATCATCACCACCGGTATTTTTATATGGCTTACGCTGTTTGTACTGGCAAAGCAACGCCAAAAAGGTTTGGGCGGTAGTGTGATGATCAGTGTGTTGGGAGTTTTGGTTTTTCTGGGGATACTATCATCATTTACTTTTACCCGTTTTGATTTTACTGCCGAAAAGCGTTATACCATATCGCCCATTAGCAGGCAAATTATGGATAAGCTGTCGAAAAAAGTAAAAGTGGTGGTTTATTTGCAGGGAGATAACCTGCCGGGCGGCTTTAAACGCCTGCAAAGTGCCACGCGTGATATGCTGAGCGATCTGCAAGCTTATAGTAAAGGTAAAATCCAGTTCGAGTTTCGTGACCCGTTGAAAGGTTTAAATAATGATCAGCAGAACGAGGTGATCCAGAATATGGCTGCCGAAGGTGTTGAGCCAACCAACCTGAGCGTTAAAACCGATAATGGCGTAACTCAAAAGCTGATATTTCCATCGGCACTGGTTTCTGCCAATGGGAAGGATATTCCTGTGAAATTGTTACTTAGTCGTATCGGTCTTTCTCCCGATGAAGTGCTGAACAATTCTATCCAAAACCTGGAGTATGCGTTTTCATCAGCCATAAAGAAGGCCGATAACGGAGGCCGACCGCAAATTGGTTTCACCGAAGGGCACCACGAATTAACAGACCTGCAACTGAACGACGCCATGAAAACCCTTGCCGAAGGTTTCCAGGTAGGCCGGGTTGATTTGAATGCCATTTCGTTTGCTGATCTGCAAAAGATCAAATTGCTGGTAATAGCCAAGCCCGATCAAAAGTTCAGCGAGGCAGAGAAATTTAAGCTCGACCAGTACATCATGCACGGAGGCCGGGTACTATGGACTATAGACCAGGTAAGCGCCGAACTGGATAGCTTGCGCGGGCATGGCGGTGAGCAGCTGGCTTTCCCCAAACAGCTTAACCTGGATGATCAGCTTTTCCGTTATGGCATCCGTATCAACTACGATTTGATAGCTGATATGAATTGTTCGCAGATTCCTATCAGTACCGGCAATGTTGGCGGGCAGGCGCAGATCCAGATGCTACCATGGTTGTATTACCCGGTGTTTATTCCGTTAAGCAAGCATCCGGTAGTGAAAAATTTAGATGGTATCAGCAGCGAGTTTGCAAGCACTATCGATATCCTGGATACCAAAAACGTAAATAAAACGGTACTGCTCACTTCATCGCCTTATAATAAAAAGCTAACCGCCCCGCATATATTATCATTGCAGGCTTTGGAGCAGGAGCCCAATCCCAAAGAGTTTCAAAGCACACCTAAAATAACCGGTGTATTGTTGGAAGGCAGTTTTGTAAGCGACTGGCAAAACCGCCCCCTCCCCGAAGGGCTTAAAGAGCAGGTTGCCATACGGCAGCAAAGTGTGCCTACTAAAATGATAGTGATAAGCGATGGTGATATCTTAAAGAACCAGGTAGGCAGCGATGGTTCGCCTTATCCGCTGGGTTATGATCATTATACACATCAAACCTACGGCAATAAAAACCTGCTCCTTAACATAGCCGATTACATGACCGACGATTCGGGACTGATTGCCCTGCGTACCAAGGAAATCAAGATCCGCCTATTGGACAGGGCGCGCATCCGCAGCGAAAAAATGTACTGGCAGCTGGTTAATACCATTGCGCCGCTGGTTTTAGTGTTAATATGTGCTATTTTTCAACATTATTTACGCAGGCAAAAGTATGCCCGTTAAATTTTCTATTTTTGATAGATTAATTACAACCATATGAGATTTATTGTTTCTACCTCAACATTACTCAAACAACTGCAATCGGTAAGTGGTGCGTTAAGCAGCAGTACTGTGCTGCCGATACTGGAAAACTTTTTGTTCGAGATAAAGGATGGGAACTTGACCATTTCTGCTACCGACCTGCAAACCAGCATGACCACCTCTTTACCGGTTGAGGCTAAAGAGAACGGCAGGATTGCTATCCCGTCGCGTATATTGTTAGAGACCCTGAAATCATTACCAGAGCAGCCTGTTGCTTTTTCGGTTGATGATAAAACCTTCGCCATTGAAATAAATGCCGGCGATGGTAAATACAAACTGAGTGGCGAAAACGGTGAGGATTTTCCAAAGATCCCTGTTGTTGAAAACGCTTCATCAGTAAACCTGCCTGCTTCAGTTTTAGCCGAAGCTATCAACAAAACCATTTTCGCGGTAAGTAATGACGAGCTTCGCCCGGCCATGACAGGTGTTTACTGTCAGCTAAGCACATCGGCACTTACTTTTGTTGCTACCGATGCACACAAACTGGTTCGTTACCGCCGTAAAGATGCAAAGGCTGCAAGTACTACGTCGTTCATCCTGCCTAAAAAAGCTTTAACCCTGCTTAAATCATCATTACCAAGCGATGATGTGAATGTTTCGGTTGAGTATAACACCACCAGCGCATTCTTTAAGTTTGGCAATATTAACCTGGTATGTCGGTTAATTGATGAGCGTTATCCTGATTATGAAGCGGTTATCCCACAAAATAACCCTAATAAATTAAATATCGACAGGCTTACCTTCCTGGGTTCGTTAAACCGTGTGGCTATTTACGCTAACAAAACTACCCACCAGGTAAGGCTTAAAATAAATGGCAGCGAGTTAAATATCTCGTCAGAAGATATTGACTTTGCTAACGAGGCCCACGAGCGTTTAAGCTGCCAATATGAAGGCGAAGACATGGAAATTGGCTTCAATGCAAGATTTTTAATAGAAATGTTGAAGAATTTAAGTTGCGAAGAAGTATCTTTGGAGATGTCAACTCCAAACCGTGCCGGCTTATTGCTGCCACAAGGCGGAGATGAGAATGAAGATGTGCTGATGCTGGTTATGCCGGTTATGCTCAATAGCTATGCTTAAGTGTAAACTTAAATTATAAATCCAAAACTAAGTCCGGTAACATAAAACCGGACTTTTTTTGTTCAGCACCCAATACCAAAAATTACAGTAAGCAGTTATAGCTTATAATTGTATATGAATATTAAGGTTAAAGCTTTATTGATCATCATAGCCATAACAGGCTACCTTACGTCCTGCAAAAAAAACAACGATAAGCCCGATGCGGTAGATTCGTCAACATCAACGTTAAATGTTATTAATGCTACTTTTAACAATGTGAACGTTTACCTTAATGGCATAAGGGTAAACAATACAACAACTTTTTATCCGGGAGGTACACTTGGTTATTTTTCGATAAAAGCAGGTACACAAAACTATTCGGTTAAGTTAGATGGGCCTAATAACCCGAACCCGTTGTTTAGCCTGCCTTTAACTTTAAGTAAGGATTCGGTGTATTCATTTTACATAGGCGGTAATTCAACAGACCAGGTTTTTAAAACTACCGATGTATTGGTTGCCGATACAGGCAGTTCTCCAAAAGCAAAGATCAGGTTTGTAAATGCTTCGCCCGATGCCGGGAATATAAGTGTACATTTTGAAGGTACAACGGCTGCCTTAGATACCGAAAAAGTAAAGGATCTTGCTTTTAAAGGTACCTCAACTTTTTATTTGGTAGCGCCGGGAGAGCATAATATGGCGATGCATTCGGCGACGTTTCCGGGTACTATTGTAAGGGATACGGTGTCACTAACTGCCGGCAAGATATACACCTACTACGGTTATGGTAATAAAAGTAGCGGTTTGGCAACAGGCCTGTTCACTAATCAATAATTACATTAATGGCTAATAAAAATAAAAGCAAGGTACTGGTTTCGTTTTTTGTAGCTGTGATATTCGGCCTTGTTGTTTGTGCTGTCTCATCATGCGGTAAGGGGGGCAATGCATCATCGGTAGGCCTTAATACCGGGCTTCAGATAGTTAATTTGAGCCCTGATATTCAACCGGTATACCTTTATCAGCATTATATCAGGTATAGCACCACTACTTATACTTATCCAAACAGTTCGGGTTATTTTTACCTTTCAACGCTTGAACCGCCTTTGCAATTGCGTACGGCAACTGCGGCTCCGGTAATTTTGCTTCAGTTTGATACTACGCTTAAGGCCAACAGGAAGTACACCATGTTTATAACCGGCTTCAGAAAAGATAGCTCATTTGTGAGTTCATTTATAGTATCAGATAGTACAAGCCTGCCAACAATAGGAAAGGGAAAAGTGAGGTTTGTGCATGCTTCGCCTAATACAGCTACGCTGGATTTGCGGGCTAACGACACACTTGTTGTAAGTGGTACTGCGTATAACAAGGTATCCAAATATGTTGAGCTTACTGCAGGTAACTATAACTTTACCATCACTACAACCCGAACGCCTACCAAAATTGAAACAACCCTGCAAAATATAACTATACAAGACGGGCGCGCCTATACCATTTACACCAAAGGCATTGTTGGCAGTGCCGACTCCCTGGCTTTTGGTGCAGGGGTACTTACTAATAATCTGCTTAGTAAGACACTTCAATAGTGCCGTTTTGTTTAATATTTATATTTTTGGGCAAAAATTTAGCCTGTGGAAGTAATAAAAAGCATAATCGACTTTGTACTGCATATTGATAAGCACCTTGTGCAAATAACCAGCACTTACCAGGGGTGGACCTACCTTATCCTGTTCCTGATCATTTTTGCCGAAACAGGTTTAGTTATCTTTCCTATTCTTCCCGGCGATTCACTGCTGTTTGCTGCAGGTGCCCTTATTGCCGGCGGTAATTCTGGTTTGGATATCTGGGTATTAGGCCTCATTTTAATTGCTGCATCTTTTATTGGTAATACAGTAAATTATTTTGTTGGCAATTATCTCGGCGTTAAAGTATTTAAAGAAGAAAACAAGGTTCTGAAACTGGAATACTATCTTAAAACACAGGCCTTTTTTGATAAACATGGTGGCAAAGCGGTTATCTTTAGCAGGTTTATGCCCATCATTCGTACCATAGCACCTTTTGTGGCAGGAGTTGGTAAGATGCCTTTTTTAAGATATAGCCTTTACAATATCATAGGCGGCGCTTCATGGATCATTGTGTTCCTGTTTGCAGGCTATAAATTAGGCCAGGTAGATATCATAGCTAAAAACTTTTCGCTGGTAGGTGTGATCATTATCCTGGTATCAATATTGCCGCCAATTTTTGCAGCTGTAAAAAGCCGTACTGCCAAGAATCCGGCTTAATCATAAAAATATTATTCCTTGATGCTGTTAATTGATGGCATCAAGGATCATAGTTCCCATCAGTTTATCGCCCCTATAGGTTTCGGATTTAACAAAACGGCCGAGCTTTGGACTATACCACTCGGTTACATGAAAGTTAAAGGGAATGCCAATGCCCATCATTTTCATTTTGGTAGTAGCATCATAGCTTATTTGTAAACAGTCAAAGCTGCCTGCATTGGTAGTTATGGTTTCGGCTTGCCCCACTTTGCGGTTTTTAATATCCATTTGCAGGTTGGCCATTGGTGCGCCGCCACTTCCCATATCAATAGTAACTGAGCCATCATCTAAAGTTTGCCCGGCGTGCATATCGGTAGGGTAGGTGAGGTACTTAGCTTCGCCACTTACCTGCATATTGCCTTTCATGTTTGCGGCGGGTACAAATGATTTCATATCTACCTTTATGGTATTGCCGTCGCATATCATTTCAGAATCGCCGCTACCTATAGGTTTTCCATTTTTGTCGTTTATTTCGGCGTGTACTGTAACCGTTGTGGCATCTTTTTTAGTGGTAGTATAAACGGCAGTCATCTGTTGTTTGCCCTTGGCATCCTGGTTTATGTAAGTGAGCTTTTTGCCGTTAACGTTGTTTACAAACTGGCTGCAATTTTGAGCGATTGCCGCTTTGCAGCAGAGTATCATTAATATGAAAAATAATTTCTTCATAGCGTAATAATTTAAAGTGGATGATTAACGCTAAGTTGCAGAAAATGCCATGCGTAAACAATGTTGCTACTACCCGTCTTTATTTCGGTTTTTACGTATTAATGGTTAACTACCAGTGTTTTGCCAGTTCGGTACAACAGCTCCTCTTGCTTAAGCTGAGCCCTTTGCTCATCCGTTAAAGGTTTTGCAATAAGCTTATTTAAATCCGGCTGCCCGGCATCAACCCAGGCCGAATACCAAAAACTCCCTACAGAAAGTATGGACGCCCGCATTTGTCTCGCAATCATCCCCCTCAACATTCTGTTATAGGCCGTGCTATAAGCGGCAGAGTAATCAGTAACCTGTTTTTTACCATGCTGTACCAACTCGTACTTTTTATCCTGGGGATAGGTTTTGCTTAAGAGACGTTCAAAGCGCAAAACAGTGTCAACGCGTTTATAAGTAGCTCTACAGATACGGAACGCCTCATTAAGTGGGTTGTCTACATAGCGGGCCTTGCCAACGAAGTAGTTGTAATGATCGGCAAATAATTCGGGCAGGCGGCTTTCCCAAAGGGCATGAATACCGGTTTGCCCTGTGAGCTGCCCGTTGTAATTTTGGGTGAGGTGCAGTGGCACATGGGCATCGGCAATATAATGCCCTAAGTATGCCGAAGCATTAAGTATATCGGTAGTATCATGCGCTTTGAAGGCCCGGATCAGCCTATAATATTGGTATTGAATAGCCCAAGGAACAGTGCCGTATTTAATGATGGTATCTTTGGAATACTTGGCGACGGCGTCCTTCCACTTTTTAGGCATGGCCTCAAATGGCTTTTTGCCATAATGGTCGGCATCAAAGAAATGCCGGGGCGCTTCTGACGAGTCGACATAGCGGCGTTTATCCGCACTCACGGCATGTTCGGTTATGTAATCGATATTGGCCTTGTAGAAACCGGCCATTGCCTTAGGAAGCGTGAAAACAGCCAACCGGTTAATGCGGTAATGCGCAAAGAACCCCCATGATGAGCATAACATGATTAAACAGATACCTGTTATGCTTAAAATTATACGGCGGTTCATGAAGGTAAAGATGCAATTTAAAGAGGGAGTTTTAATTACAAATTGTACTTCTCTCTCAATTGGCTGCTTACTTTATTGGCGTCATCAATAATACTCTCCGGAAATCCGACACCTTTTAATACTGCAATGCCATTTCGGTTTTTAAGCAGGCCTTCTTTGATTTTATAATCAAATACCAGCCGGTTGTCACCAATTACTTCCTCAAAAGAGAAAACTTTATAATCGCTGCCCAGTAATTCGGCCAGCTCGAGATCGTGTGTTGATACAAACACGAAGCTTTGATTTTGAATAAGATAGGTCAATACTGCTTTTGCCGCGGCTATGCGTTCGATGGTATTTGTGCCCCTGAAAATTTCGTCGATGATCACGAGGCTGTTAACGGGTTTGCTGGCCATAGCCTGGGTAACTATATTTTTAACTGCCAATGCCTCGGCCTGGAAGTAGCTTTTGTTGTCGCCCAGATCATCTGTCATATCAATGCTGGTAAATATTTTAAGCGGTGGGGCATTGTAAACCGTAGCAAAACTGGTATTAATAGTTTGTGACAGCAGGGCATTGATAGCGATGGCCCTTATGAAAGTGGTTTTGCCCGACATATTGGAGCCGGTTACCAAAACACCCCGGGCGTTATCGATAGAAATGGAATTTGATACACAGTTTTCAATGAGGGGATGGTAAAGATCGTTAATAATGATATTGGTATTGCCGGTTGTTAGCTGCGGTATACAATAATGAGCTGCACCATCCCGTACCGATTGGATAGCAATGGCAACATCTACTTCGGCAACCGCTTCGTAAATAACTTTTATATCGGTAAGATATTTGTTCACCTTGCTGATGGATTTTATAAATACCATCGGCTCAATAAGCAGGAACATTTTCAGCCATTCGGTTACCAGGTAATAAATATCGGTAGGGTCAATAGCCGCTTTGTTTTGCAGGGTAATATAATTTAACGACTTTTTGAGTTTACCCATGTTAGCTATACTGAGTTTTGTGTTTTCATCATCCCTGAGCAGGTTGTGGTTTTTAAGCCAGTTTGATACCTTGAATAAAACCAGCAGTTGTGGTAACGAGTGCGTGTAATTCAG
Organism: Mucilaginibacter gossypiicola; assembly: GCF_900110105.1. Taxonomy (GTDB): domain Bacteria; phylum Bacteroidota; class Bacteroidia; order Sphingobacteriales; family Sphingobacteriaceae; genus Mucilaginibacter; species Mucilaginibacter gossypiicola. The sequence goes on from NZ_FOCL01000006.1 coordinate 326,707, forward strand.
CATCTGGGTTTTATTGCTGTAGTGAATAACTACATTGGCTACCATTAAAACCAGCAATAGCATAAACATAAATTGATTTGGGACTACAAAAAGACTGAATGCTACCCCGATGATCAAGAACGGCGCTATGCTGATATAAAAATTACCGATAGCCGGAAATATTGAATAGTGTGGTTTCCCGAAGAGTTCGGGCAGGTAATAGGCATCATTATTTCCTAATTCGGATAGTTTAAGTTCCGCGGTTTCTCTCAGTTCCTTATTAGCCGTTGTAAGTTTTATTCTTTGTTCAAGTTTCTCAAAATAATCAGCTGAAATTTGTGGCGAATGCAACTGCTTATATAAGTATTGCTGACCAGGTTTAGAGTTGGTACGGTCGATGTGTTCAAATACGCTGTCGATATCCAGATCGGTCGCAGTATCTGGCGAGATTTCACTTGCGCCGCCATAAGCTGTTAAATAACTGCTGATCGGTTTGAAGTTTCTGCCGGCTATTATAGGCTTGCCCCAGCGTTCCTTTATTTCGGCAAGTTTCTTTTTTTGTTGGGATTTGCTTTTTAAATGGCTTATTAAGATAAATATAAAAGGCAGCAGTATGACGATAATGATCCAATATATCATGTGTGTGAAAGTAGTATTAGTAAGCTGTTATTGCTTATTAGATAATACCCGCATGTAATTGTTTCACCTGTGCGAAATAATATTGACTTTACAGTTTACCCGAATAAACTTTGGTATCGTAATTTATAACGATAACACCATCCTGCTGAAATTTATCAAAGAGGGCATGTAAATCATCAATCATTGGCTGGAAGCCTATATCATTACGCGTGGGCATATATGATGATGAAAGCAATCTGCCTTTCAGCCCTTCAAAATCAAATACCTGTTTATTGGTAAATATTTCCATGTGGATTGGTTCTGGATTAAAGAAAGCCGTAATATGTTCGGTATCGATGTTGCGGTGATCAACCTTTACATAATCATTGCCATGTTTTATGATAAGTTGGTCGTATTCCTGCTCAAATGCCGAGGTTGTTTTCCTTTCATTCCAGATGAGGGCAACAATGCCATTCGGTTTCAGGATCCTTTTAAATTCGGTACGGGCTTTTTCTGCGTCAAACCAATGAAAAGCCTGCCCTGCTATAACTGTATTAACCGTGCTACTTTTAATACCAGTGTTTTCGGCGGTACCATTTTGGGGGATAAAACCGTGATAAGAGCCAAGTAGTTCTATTGCTTTTTCGCGCATCTCCGTGTTGGGCTCAACAGCAATTACACGGTAGCCCTTTTTTAAAAATAATTCGGTCGAGATCCCTGTACCGGCACCGATATCGGCAATAAGCTTGTCTTGCGTTAAGCCATAAGTGTCATGTAAAAACTTAACAATTTCGTCGGGATAACCGGGACGGTATTTTACATAATCTTCAACCCGGTTGCTGAACCGGGTGGTGCTGTTGATAACCATGATGCAATAGTTTTAGCTATATTAACGCTGCAAAAATCATTGTGTTGTATGAACACTTTGTGAATAGTAAGTTAACAGGTTATTAAATAGTATGGTGCACAGGTTGTAAGGCTGCACGTAATCCTACACATTATCAATTCAATTGCATTGAAATTTAAATCAAAAAACAACTTGCATATTAAATTTAATCGCCCTATATTTGCAGTCCTTAAAATAAGTAGAAAAGAATAACAAGCTATACGAGATGGCAAATCATAAATCATCATTAAAAAGAATCAGGGCAAACGCTGCGAAGCGTCTGCGTAACAGGTACCAGGCTAAAACAACCAGGAACGCTATTAAAAAATTAAGAAACACTACTACCAAAGCTGATGCAACTGCATTGTTGAGTAAAGTAATTTCTATGCTTGATCGTTTAGCTAAAAAGAACGTTATTCACAAAAACAAAGCTTCGAACAATAAATCAAAGCTTACTAAATTTGTTAACGGCTTAAGCTAATTTAGCTTTTAAAGTATACCAAAGGGGTAGTGTGCAAACGCTATCCCTTTTTTTGTTTGGTGCTTTTTCATACTTTAATGCCGTGGAAAACTACGAAAGCAAGATCAGCATTAAATCATGGGCCGAGGAAGATCGCCCGCGCGAAAAGCTAAGCGGACAGGGTCGCCGTGCCCTTACCGATGCCGAATTGATAGCGATACTGATTGGCTCAGGCAGCCGTACCGAAACTGCGGTTGAGCTGAGTAAGCGCATTCTGTATCACTATGATAATGATCTGAACAAGCTTGGCAAGGCTTCAATAGCCGAACTGTCCAAATTTAAAGGGATAGGGGAGGCTAAAGCCATATCTATTATTGCCGCGCTTGAAATTGGTCGCCGCCGTAATGAATCTGAGTCGGGCGCCATTGAGATGATCACATCAAGCAGGGACGGCTACAACGTGATGCGCAGGCACCTGATGGATCTGAACCACGAAGAGTTTTGGATTATATTGTTAGGGCGTTCCAATAAAGTATTAGGAAAAGAGCTTATTAGCAAGGGTGGTTTATCGGCTACGGTATGCGACCCTAAGATCATCTTTTACTCGGCCCTGCAATACCAGGCCAGTGGCTTGATCCTTGTCCACAACCATCCATCCGGCAATCTGAAACCCAGTAACGAAGACATTCAACTTACCAAAAAAATAAGCGCCGCAGGCAGGATGCTGGATATAGGTGTGTTTGACCATTTGATCATTACCGATGGAGGTTATTTCAGTTTGGCCGATGAAGGGATGATGTGATTTTGATGTGTGGATGTGCAGATTTCAGATGTGCAAATGAATTATTCAAATTCCGAATCCAGATTTTTGATAATTTTATATGCAATAATTTGTCATCTGCACATCTGAAATCTGCACATCTGCCAACCTCACATCCGAAATCTTTATATCTTTGCCGATTATCATTTCGGACTAATGAAAATATCTTATAACTGGCTTAAAGAATTTATTGATACTGATAAAACGCCCCAGGAAATTTCAATCATCCTCACCGGCACCGGTTTGGAGGTTGAAAGTCTGGAGAAAGTGCAGGCTGTTCCCGGCGGACTGGAAGGCCTGGTGATTGGTTACGTAAAGGAATGTGTTGACCATGCCAATTCTGATCACCTGCATGTTACCAAAGTTGACGTGGGCGGCGGGGAAGACCTGCAAATTGTTTGCGGTGCTGCTAACGTAGCTGCCGGACAAAAAGTAGTGGTTGCTGTGGTTGGCTCAACCGTTTACCCAACCAGCGGTGAACCTTTTGCTATCAAAAAATCAAAGATCAGGGGCGAAGAATCTCACGGGATGATCTGTGCCGAAGATGAGATAGGTTTAGGAACCAGCCATGCCGGTATTATGGTATTGCCTGAGGATGCGCCTGTAGGTACTCCGGCCAAAGAATACTTTAAGCTGAATGACGATTACATGTACGAGATTGGCTTGACCCCTAACCGTGCTGATGCGGCTTCGCATTTAGGTACTGCAAGGGATATTGCCGCTTTTCTGAAGATAGGTATCCACAAGCCAGATGTAAGTGCATTTAAAGTTGATAATACCAGCCGTACCATTAAGGTGGTAGTAGAGAACGAGCAGGCTTCGCCGCGTTACTCTGGTTTAACTATCAGCGGTGTTGTGGTTAAAGAGTCACCGCAATGGTTAAAGGAGCGTTTAGCTGTTATCGGCATCCGTGCTATCAATAACATTGTGGATATTACCAACTATGTGTTGCATGAGCTTGGTCAGCCCTTACATGCTTTTGATGCGGATGAAATAACCGGCAATGAGGTATTGGTAAAAAACTATGCTGAAGGCACAGTGTTCAAAACACTTGATGAGGTTGACAGAAAATTATCTGCCGATGACCTGATGATTGGTAACGCTGAAGAACCTATGTGTATAGCAGGTGTTTTTGGCGGCGCAAAATCGGGTGTTAAGGAATCAACCAAAAATATTTTCCTGGAGAGTGCTTATTTCAACCCGGTATCAGTGCGTAAAACTTCAAAAAGGCATGGTTTAAAAACCGATGCCTCATTCAGGTTTGAACGTGGTACTGATCCGGATATGACAGTTTTTGCGTTGAAGCGGGCTGCCTTGTTGATTCAGCAGGTGGCTGGCGGTGAGGTATCGTCAGAAATTTCTGATCACTACCCTGCTCCGGTTGCGCCGTTTGCTGTAGAGATCACCTATAACACCATTGATAAACTGATTGGTAAAAAGATTGGTAATGATGAGATCAAAGGCATCATCACGGCGCTTGATATTAAGATAGTGAATGAAACTGCGGATTCATTATCGTTACAAGTGCCGCCATATCGTGTGGATGTAACCCGCGATGTGGATGTGGTTGAAGAGATCCTGAGAATTTACGGTTATAACAACATTGAGATCCCTACACAGATCAGGGCGTCGTTAAATAACTCCACCCGCCCGGAAAAAGATACAGTTCAAAACCAGTTATCTGATTTATTGAGCGCGAATGGTTTTAACGAGATCCTGGCCAACTCGCTTACAAAATCTGCTTATTCAGATAACCTGGATACGGCTGTTAAAATCCTGAACCCTTTAAGCAGTGATTTGGATATAATGCGCCAAACATTGCTATACTCTGGTTTGGAAGCTATCGCTTATAATCAGAACCGCCGTAGCTCGGATCTGAAATTTTATGAGTTTGGTAAGGTGTACAGCCTTAAGGATGATAAATACATCGAGACGCAGCGTTTCAGCATTTTCATTACAGGGGCTAATGCCGGTGAACAATGGAACCAAAAATCGAAGCCGGTATCATTCTATAATATCAAGGCCGTGGTAGATGGCATTTTGCAGCGTCTGAGCATCAGTAACTTCACTGTTGAAGATGCAACCTGCAAAAAAATGTCGTTTGGCATTCAATACATGCTTAACGGTAAACAATTGGTAAAATTTGGCTCGGTTGCAGGTGCTTCACTAAAAAAGGCCGACGTTGATAAAGAGGTATTTTATGCCGATTTCAATTTCGACCTTGTATTGGCTGCCATCCGTAAAAATAAGATCGTTTATCAGGAAGTTTCAAAATTCCCGGCTGTAAGGCGCGACCTTTCTATGCTGATAGATCAAAGCGTGTCATTTGGGCAATTAAAACAAATTGCCCTGCGCACCGAGCGTAAATTGCTGAAGGAAGTTGATGTATTTGACGTTTACCAGGGCGATAAATTACCTGCAGGTAAAAAATCATACGCTTTAAGTTTTATCATCCAGGACATCGAAAAAACATTAACGGATAAGGCGATTGATTCTATTATGCAGAAATTAATTTATAATTTAGGAAAAGAAGCCGGAGCGGAGATAAGAAAATAATAGTGAATGGTTGATTGGGTGAGTGGTTGATTAGGTTGTTTTCTGATAAACCATTCACTCAATCAACTTAATCAACCATTAACCAAAAACATGGCCTCATTAGCAGAGCAGTTAAATAAAATTGTAGATAAAACCGAGCGCCTGATTGAACTGTGCGCTGCTTTGCAGGAGGAAAATGACCTTTTAAAACTGGAGAGCGAGGCGCTTACAGTAGCCCTTAATGCCAGTAAGGGCAAGACAAAAGAACTGGAAGAAAAATTAAAAGTTGTTAAAGTTGCCAAGTCTTTTTCTGAAACAAATGAAAAAAGTGTTGACATTAAGCAAAAAATTAACGACTTTGTGCAGGAAATAGATAAGTGTATTGTATTATTGAAAAAATAGTACAAAAAGTGAAAAGCTCAAATGGGAGAAATCTCAATAAAAATAAATATTGCTGACCGCGTTTACCCCTTAAAGGTGAACATGGAGGAAGAAGAAATAATACGCAGGGCGGCTAAGCTGATCAACGACCGGATAAAGGAATATCAAGAAAATTATGCGGTTAGGGATAAGCAGGATTTACTTTCAATGTGTGTGCTGCATTACGCAACATCATCATTGAAGGCTGAAAAGAAAGTTACCGTTGAGGATACAGAGGTAACAGAAAAAGTTTATCATTTAGATCATTTGTTGACCGAATTTTTTTCGAAGTAATAAACGTTCTTTACATAATATACAAGAGCACATTAAGATTTAACCGCAGTTAAATTTTAGGTTTCACTATTAAAAACTTAACGCTTCAATATTAAGCGGATCAAGAGGCATGCGTTAGTTGCGATTAACGTTAACCAACCCATGGTCCCCAATATCCGAAATGAAGTTTTAAATACATGATACTTAAAAATTAGTTGCGGTTTTTTTATTTACATACATATATACAACACCACCAAACCTAAAATGGACATATTACTATACGTTATCATCGGCCTGCTTGTAGGCGCCATCGTTGGCGTTTTGATAGGCCGCTTCCTGCTCCGTAAGCTTTTTAAAGACCAGGAAGCCTCAGCTCAGAATAAAGTGAAAAAGATTTTAAAAGATGCTGAAAACAATGCCGAGATCCTGAAGAAAAACAAGCTGCTTGAAGCTAAAGAGAAGTTTTTACAAATGAAAGCTGAGCATGAGCAGGAGGTTAACAATAAAAATAATGCGGTAAACCAACGCGAAAACAGTGTTAAGCAAAAAGAGCAATCATTAAATCAGCGTCTTGAAAATGTTAACCGTAAGGAAAACGAGCTTGACAACACACGCAAAAATCTTGAAAAACAAACCGAGATAGTTGTTAAAAAGCAAGACGAGGTTGAACATCTCAAAAATCAACACATTCAGCAATTAGAAACCATCGCCGGTTTATCTGCCGATGATGCTAAAAACCAGCTGGTGGATACCCTGCGTGAAGAAGCCCGCACAAAAGCGATGATCCAGATAAAGGATATTGTTGACGAGGCCAAGCTTACTGCTACCAAAGAAGCTAAGAAAATAGTTATCCAAACTATCCAACGTACTGCTACTGAAAGTGCAATTGAAAATACAGTATCTATTTTCAACATCGAAAATGACGAGATCAAAGGCCGTATCATCGGTCGTGAAGGTCGTAACATTCGTGCTTTGGAAGCTGCAACCGGTATCGAGATCATTGTTGATGATACCCCAGAGGCTATCATTCTTTCAGGCTTTGACCCGGTAAGGCGCGAGATTGCCCGTTTGGCTATGCACCGTTTAGTTACCGATGGCCGTATCCACCCGGCACGTATCGAAGAGGTGGTTGCCAAAACCAAAAAGCAAATTGAAGAAGAAATTGTTGAGATTGGTGAACGTACCGTGATCGACCTTGGTATTCATGGTTTACATCCAGAACTGATCCGTATGGTTGGCCGTATGCGTTACCGTTCATCATACGGGCAAAACCTGTTGCAGCACTCGCGCGAGGTTGCTAATTTCTGCGCTACTATGGCTGCCGAGCTTGGCTTAAATGTTAAGATGGCTAAACGCGCCGGCTTACTGCATGATATTGGCAAAGTGCCTGATGATAACCCGGAGTTGCCACACGCTATTTTGGGTATGCAGCTGGCCGAAAAATATAAAGAACATCCGGAAGTTTGTAACGCCATTGGTGCCCACCACGACGAAATTGAGATGACCTCAATGTTATCGCCAATAATTCAGGCCTGTGATGCTATTTCAGGTGCCCGTCCGGGTGCACGCCGCGAGGTTGTTGAAAGCTATATCAAACGTTTGAAAGAGCTGGAAGAGCTTGCATTGTCATATCCTGGTGTTGAAAAAACATTTGCAATACAAGCGGGCCGCGAATTGCGTGTTGTTGTTGAAAGCGAAAAGATCAGCGATGCGCAATCAGAAGTTTTGGCTGCTGATATCTCAAACAGGATCCAGACAGAGATGACTTACCCTGGTCAGATTAAAGTTACCGTTATCAGGGAAACCCGTTCGGTAGCATTTGCCAAGTAATCATTATGAAATTAAACAAAACCCTTTCGGTGTAAAACTGAAAGGGTTTTTTATTTTTACAGCGTGGCTGCAAATAACAAACAGAAAGGAACAGTAAACCCAACTGCAAATACCGATGAACGCCCTGTTGATCGTTATTTCAGGGAATATGAAAAATCTCATCAGGATAGGGTTAACCGGATCATACATTATATCTGCATCCCAACTTTGGCGTTTAGCCTCTTCGGATTGATCTGGGCTATCCCTTTTCCACATTTAGGCTTTTTAGGTGTTTATAATGGATATTTTAACTGGGCTTCATTTATTATAGCTATTGCTATTTATTACTATTTAAAGCTGTCGCCAATTATTTCGTACTTTATCTTATTTATTTTGTTAGGATTTAGTTACGGTATAATGGAGCTTGTAGCATGGCAGCAAGCGGGAGGACTGCCAATGTATCTCATTTGCGTGATGATTTTTGTTCCGTCGCTCGCTGTTTTGAGGATTGGGGAAACAAGGGAAGGGAAAAATCCTAAAACTTATATGGATATAAAATCATTAGCTATTGCGCCTGCATACCTGCTAAATCAATTGCTTAATAAACTGAGAATCAAAAATTGATTTTAACGGTTAATATATTAAGTCTTTGTTAAAGTGCTGATTGTCATTAGTAAAAAATATCATATAATCACGACAATATTTTAGCGCGAAACTACATGGCTATGTAATTTATCTTCCATATATGATAGATGAAAAATTAACATCCTGATAGGTAGTTAATTTTTATTTATTTGATAATCAGTTGTTTGTAGTGTTGAGGTGTGTGGGTAATGTTAAGTAAAAAAGAAATCATTAAGCAGTTGTTAATATAATAATCTGATGTTAATGTAAACTTAACATTGGTAGGGCAATTTTGTGCAATAAAAACTCACAAATGAAAAAGCTTTACTTTATTATTTTAACACTAATAATTATTGGGGTTGGGGGCGTTGCAAACGCTCAGATCACCACCTCGGTACTTGTTGGTAAAGTTACAGATCAGAAAGGTGCTACGCTTCCGGGTGTAACCATTTCTGTACTTAATACCAGTACGGGTACCAGGTATGGTGCACAAACCAATGCCGAAGGCCGTTTCTCGGTTAACAACATTAACCCGGGTGGTCCTTACACTGTAACTGCTACTTTTATCGGTTACAAAAAAGACGAAAAAAGCGATCTTACCCTTCAATTAGGCAACGCCACTTTAAACTTTGTATTGCAGGACGAAACTACAACCTTGCAAGAAGTTAAAGTAAAAGCTTCTGCTGGTCCGGCAAAAACAGGTGCAAGTACCCGTATCGGTCAAAACCAGATCCGCACTGCTCCTTCAATTAACCGCAGCTTACAGGATTTAACCAGAAATACCCCTCAAAGTAATAATAACTCATTTCAAGGTACCAACTACCGTTATAACAACGTAACGCTTGACGGTGCTATCAACAACGATGCGATCGGTTTCAGCCCATCATTAGGTGGTCAAAACAACGCTTCTGGTCAGGTAGGTAGCAGTACCCGTACAAGCCCTATATCACTTGACGCTATCCAGGATATCCAGGTTTATGTTGCTCCTTACGATATCAAAATCGGTAACGTATTAGGTGGTAGTATCAACGCTGTAACCCGTAGCGGTACAAATGATTTTAGTGGTGCGGTTTACGGTTACGGCCGTGGCTCGTTCATGGTTGGTGCTAACAATGCTAAAGCTGCGTTAGGTGGTGATGGTTCAAAACTTAGCGATTTTCATGATTACCAAAGTGGTATCCGTTTAGGTTTCCCTATCATTAAAAACAAATTATTCTTCTTTACCAATGAGGAAATTGCCCGCAGACAGGATCCCGTTATCCGTGGTTTAGATCATAATGGTGCTTCTAATATCTTAAGCCAGGCTGATGGTGATAAATTGGTTGCTGCATTTAAATCATTTACAGGCGGTATCGATCCGGGTACTTATAACAATACTACCATCTTCTCTAACTCAAACAAATACTTTAACCGTTTGGATTGGAATATTGATGATCACAACCAATTGACTATCCGTAACAATACCATTAGCTCAAAAGCTACTAACTTAGAGCGCGATCAGCAAAACTTCCGTTTCAGCGGTATTGACTACACTTCACATAACAACTCAACCTCAACTGTTGCTGAGTTAAAATCAAGATTTTCAGGTAACCTGAGCAATAGTTTGGTATTAGGATATTCTGCGGTACATGATTATCGCGATCCTAACTCAAACCCTGCTTTACCGCAAATCGAGATCACCGGCCGTACTCCTGGTACAACTATATTCATGGGTACCGACCGCGAGGCTGCTATATTTGATATGCACCAGAAGACAGCTGAGTTTACTGATAACTTGACCTGGACAAAAGGAAAGCATACGTTTACATTTGGTACGCACAATGAGTTTTATAACATCACTTATAACTTTGTGAACGCGTGGAATGGTCGTATTGCGTATAACAGCATTGAAGATTTTATTAATAATGCTCCAGCACGTGTACGTGCCAACTTTAACTATACTGATAACACACGCGATTATATCTTAGCGCACCCTTCAGCTCAGTTTAAAGTTAACCTGTTGAGCTTATATGGTCAGGATGATATTCAGTTAACTGATAATTTCAAATTGACAGTAGCTTTACGTGCTGATTATGCTGGTGTACCAAACAAACAGCCATTGAGTGATAAAACAACCAACGCTCCGGTTGATCCAAACTATGGTACTACCTACACTTACACCAAACCTAAAGATATCAAACAAAATTACCTGGGTAATATAGAGTGGAACCCACGTGTATCATTTAACTATGATGCAAATGGTGATCAAAGTGTTATTTTGCGTGGCGGTAGCGGCTTCTTTACTGGTCGTGTTCCGTTTGCATGGTTTGGTTATGCGTTTTATAACAACGGTGCTACTTATGGCGCTTATGATAAAAAATCATCTGCAGGTCCGTTTACAGCCGGTACTAACCCTGTACAAGCGCCATCTAATGGTGGTTTAAATTTCGTTAATCAACAAGGTGGCGTTAATACTAGTGCAACCGGTGCTACCCAGGTAGATATGATTGATAACAACTTCAAAATGCCACAGGTATGGAGAAGCAGTTTAGCTGTTGATTATACTACTGATAACCAGTGGAAATTTACTGCTGAAGGTATTTATACTAAAGTTATTCATGACTTGAAATTTCAGCAGGTAAATACCAAGGATAGCGTAACTTATTATCCTTATGATACTCAGCACCAGCAGCCTATATTTATTAACAAGGGAATCAACTCAAAATATACCAATGCTTATTTGTTATCAAACACAAGCGAAGGTTACCGTTACAGCGCCACTGTACAGGTAGCAAAATTCACCCAGTTTGATCAGCAGAGTGCATTAAACTTCTCAGTTGCCTATACCTATGGTCATTCAAAAGATGTTACCAATGGTATCCGTAACTCAATGGAGTCTAACTGGCAGTTAAACCAGGCCTTAAATCCTAACAACCCGGGTTTAGCCAATTCAAACTTTGATATCCGTCACCGTATTGTGTCAAATGTGAACTTCAAACATGATTGGGATGCCGGACACAACTATACTGCTAACTTCACCTTCTTCTTTAGCGCACAAAGCGGTAACCCATACACTTATGATACCTATCCAAATGCTACAGATGGAACAGGTCAGCAATTGAGCCTGGCTTACATCCCTAACAGGGGCGAAACTTCTAAGTTTATAGTTGATCAGGTGAAAAACGGTGTGGTAGTACAAACTGCTGCTCAACAGGTAGCTGCATTTGACGCATTTATCGATAACGATAAGTATTTAAGCTCACGTCGTGGTCAGTTTACTGAGCGTAATGCTGCCTTTACACCTTGGAATAATCAATTAGACTTCCGCTTTACTCAAGACTTTAAATTTGGTAATGGTAAACACAAACAGATGATCACATTTACTTATGACATCATCAACCTTACCAATTTATTGAACAAAAGTTGGGGCCAATATTATTTCTCAGCAAATACATTCAACTCTTCGGCAAGTGTTGGCTTAACACCTGTTAGCAAATTACCAGGCGCAGCTGGCGGCCCTACATTTGTTAAAGATGGTAATGTGACCTCATACCCAACTTACAATTTCACCAATCCTGGTGTACCATATTCAGTTGATTTGTTTGCTTCACGCTGGCAAATGCAATTTGGTGTACGTTACAGCTGGTAATTATAAAACAAACTATAACTAATAAAAACGCCTCCGATGGAAATCGGAGGCGTTTGTGTTTTGGATGGAATGATCTGTGACCTACCAAACCAACCTATAGCCCACCGTACGAATGGTGATGATTTGTACATTAGGATCGGCTTTTAGGTGGCCGCGCAGTTTGTTAATAAATACATCGAGGCTGCGCGCGTTAAAAAAACTGTCGTCGCCCCATAACTCATCAAGCAACAATTTTCTGGGTATTATTTCATGCTGATTTTTGCAGAGCAGTTTCAGGATATCACTTTCCCGGTTGGTTAACTGCCATGTGTTAATGCCCTGACGCACCGTATTTTTAAGCGGCGTAAAATTGATGCTCCCTATCTGGTAGTTTTCATTTTCAGGCTTTTGCTTCGGCGTATCAAGTAAACGGTTGCTGCTTAAAAGTACTTTTATCCTGATGATTAGCTCCTCCACACTAAAAGGCTTCTTTAAATAATCATTAGCACCAAACTCAAAGCCGGCTACAACATCTTTAGGCTGCGAGCGGGCGGTCAAAAATATAATAGGCGTTAGCTTGTCTGTTTCACGAATTTTTTTAGCTACTTGAAAACCATCCATTTTGGGCATCATCACGTCAAGCGCCATAATATCGGGTTTTGAGCTTTGATACTTTTGCAGCGCCTGTTCACCATTGGCGCATAGTATTACTTCAATGTTGCTTTCTTCAAGGCTTTCGCGTACAATATGCGCAAGCGCCAATTCGTCCTCAGCTAATAATACGCGGATCTTATTCATTATTTTGTGGTAGGGTGACGGTAAATTCTGTACCGGTATTAATATCACTTTTTACCGTGATCGTGCCTTTATGAGCCTCTACAATATACTTAACGTAACTTAATCCAAGCCCAGTGCCTTTTACATTATGCAGGTTACCGGTAGGTACACGATGAAATTTATCAAAAATATGGTTGATATGTGATGCTGGTATACCAATACCCTTGTCTGTGACAGATAGCTGTACTTTATTGGCATTTGACTGGAGATTTATATAAACGCTGGCCGGTTCGTTTGAATATTTAATTGCATTGTCAATAAGGTTTGTGATCACATTTCTTAAATGAAGTAAATCGGCATTAACATGCTTAATACCGGTTTTATTGGTATAAGTTATCGAAACCTCTTTACCTGCTTTCAGTTTTTCAGAAGTTATCACCTCATTAATTAACGTATCAATTTCGATTTTTTCTTTTATTAATGATATTTCATTGTTTTCAAAAGCTGCTACGTTAAGAACTTTAGTAACCAGTTCGTTTAAACGGTTAAGCTCGCTACGTGATGTTTGCAGGTAGCGTTGGGTTTTATCGGGATCATTCGATACGTTAAATTTCTGCAGGCCTTCAATGGCTACGGTTATAGTGGCAATAGGGGTTTTAAATTCATGAGTCATATTGTTGATGAAATCGTCTTTTAACTCCGCAAGCCGTTTTTGCTGTTTTAACATACTTACAATATAATAAAAGCAATAAATGGTAAACAGAATGAGCAACACCGAACAAATAAGTGTGAGCATCATCCCTTTAATAACAATAGATTGCGCCTGATGAAAAGTAGCTCTGAAAAATAATGGCTCGAAATTATGCTGATTAAAAAGAAGAAAGGCATTGTATCTATAATTATACTCAGTGGTTTCGCTATAACTTGACGTTGGGCTTTGCGGCTGGGTTGGGGTATTTGTTACAGCTATATTGAACGGACTATAGATGTGCATTTTTTTAAGTTCGGCAGTATAGTATTTTTTGATCTTCAGAACGGAGGCTTGCCGATAACTAGTCGGCATTGAAAAGGTGGCGTTTTTAAAAATGGAATCATAAGGTAATGGCTTGGTATCCTGCTTTTTTGATGATGCAGGTGGCAATACCGGAATATCGCCAGTACTTAGTATGGTAATGATGTAAGATGCTACTTCGGGAGTATAAAAAGCCATTTCAGTTAGTACTTGCGGAACCGTAGCTGTGTTGCCAACTTTGTGTTTATAGTAGTTGTATATCGGTATGCTTGAGGGAATAGGATTGCTTGATTGGGAGTGGCGATTGGAGATCCAGATGTTGAGCGGCGCATTGGCATCATTTTCTTTAATTGGCGGTGTCACTTTTGCAACTATCGCGTGAGAATGTTTTTGCTTTGATTGACCGTAAACGGTATCAATAATCTCATTCTGAAAAAAATGCTTTTGAATATCTTGAAGGCGAACGGTATCAATCTTTATCTCAACGTTATGATCCGAAAGTCTCCTTACTAAAACCGTTCTTATCGAATCAAAGTAATCTTTTTTACAGCTATCGAGCGCATGCTGCATTGCAACATCAATGTTTGCATCAAAGTTTTTTTTGTTTACCCGGTAGGCGTTTATACTCCAGTAGGTTTGAAAAACAATGATGCCGCTTAGCGATAAGGCTATCAGTACTAATACAATTTTTAGTTTCTTTTTCATGTAAATTATTGCTTACGATAAATGTAGGTTCGTCATAAGCAGGCATTGCAATTTGTTAACATTGCTTAACATTTAATAACCGGTGTTAATATTGTTGCACAAAAAATGCCGCCTCAAAATATGAAACGGCATTGATAAGTTTAACGGTAAATAGAGTTGTTATAAATTTTTCCCCAGCTTATCCAATATATCCTGTGGTACCTTTTCAAGGTCGAGTACCAGGAAGCCGTCCAAACAATCTGCAAATTTAGGATCGATGTTGAAACTGATGATCTTTGCATTCAGGGCAATATATTGACGTAGTAATACCGGAACTTTCATATTACGGGTTTCTACTTCTGATATCAGGTTATCAAGGCCTTTAAAACTATCTTCGCCGGCCATAAGCAGGTCGGTATCAATTTTGGCAAAATCAACCTTGAATTTCTTGCGTGGTTTAACATATTGCGCCATTTCATGGTCGAAATGGTTACGGTTGATATAATCGACAATAAGCGATTTAGAAAATTTGGAGAACGAATTGCTGATGCTTACCGGGCCTATCAGATAACGATAGCGTGGGTTATCAATCAGGAATTTTAGAATGCCTTTCCATAACAGGAATAACGGCAGCGGTTTTGTCTGATATTCCTTACGGATCCATGAACGGCCCAGTTCCAGACTTCTTCGTAATACAGGTATAAACTGGGTTTTAAGCTTAAACAGCTCATTTACATAAAACCCTTTTTTGCCTACGCTGTAAAATATCTCGTCGCCCAAACCTATCCGATAAGCTCCGACTATGCGTTTGGCTTCAAAGTCCCAAATGAATAGATGATGATAATAAATATCGTACTCATCAAGGTCGATAGCTTTATTTGTCCCTTCGCCAACCTCACGGAAGGTGATTTCACGCAGCCTGCCTATTTCCCGTATCACATTGGGAATAGTTGATGTTGGAACGATGAACACCTCGTAATTTTTCTCGGTCCAAACTTTATAGGTTTCGCGTAGTGGTTCTATCTCCTTTTCAAGAATGGCACTATCTATTTCCGGCGTAACTTCTTCTGCTTCACGTTTAATCTTAAACAGGTTACGCGGACTGAATATTTTCTTCTCTTCTTCCAAACCTGTGCCTAAAGCATAGGTACGGGCGCGTAAAAAGTTAAGCAGCTTGGTGGTATTGGTATACTCCGGAATTTCGGTTACGTTAATAGGCTTGCCTATGCGCAGCTTAATAGTATGCCCATGTTTGTTAAATAACTCTGATGGCAACTTAGCGGTACGCAGGGTAGGGTGCAATAAGCTGAGGAGGTTAAACAGCAAGCCGTTGTTGCCATGAAAATAAATGGGCACTACCGGTACTTTTGCCTTGGCTATTATTTTGCCTACAACGGGGTGCCACATACGGTCGGTTACCTGTTTTTGTTCTACTTTAAAGGTTGATACTTCGCCGGCCGGGAAAATTCCTATCGGGGTACCCTGATTCAATAGCTCGAGCGTGTTTTTTAAACCACTTATGCTTGATGAATGTTCAACGTTTTCAAAAGGGTTTACCGCAACAAAATAGTCGGCAAGGTTAGGGATTTTTTTTAGCAGGAAGTTCGCCATCAGCTTTGAATCGGGGCGGGCCATGCACAGGATTTTTAGCAAAACCATACCCTCAATACCTCCGTACGGATGATTGGCTATGGCTATAAATGCGCCATCTTTAGGGATATTGCGCAATTCGCGCTCATCAAATTCAATATCAATTCCGCAACCTTCTAATATAGCATCAACAAACTCAGGGCCTTGTTTGGGTTGTGCCTGGGCAAACAGATCGTTAACCTGGTTTATCTTCATTAACTCCATCAATAAAGCGGCCAGGCCCGGCATTTTCAACTTATCCAGTTTGGTGGCTTTGGCAAACTCTTCGGTGGTTATAACTTTCATTGTTTATAAGCAGTATGTTTTAACAAATAAATATCCTAAATTTTTATTTAATTTAACGCCGGTAACGTATATAAATGAGGCCGCAAATTAAAAACTACCTGTCTGTCACGAAAAAAGAGTGGAACGGAATGGTAGTGTTGATTATTTTAATAGCGATGGTTTTGTCGGCCCCTTATGTGTACCAGGCAAGCCACAAAGATAATACAATAAATTTTAAGGCTTTTGATAAAGCGACAGCCAAAACCGATAAAACAGATAGCATTATAGCTGATGAGAGTGCTTCTGCTGTTGGTCATAATACAGGGGCTGCTGTTCTCTTTAAATTTAATCCCAACAATCTACCACTGGCCGATTGGGTAAAACTTGGCCTTACCGAACATCAGGCCCTGGTTATTAAACATTATGAAGAAAAAGGCGGACAGTTTTTTACCAAAGGCGATGTGAAAAAAATGTACAGCATTGGCCCGGCCGAATACAAACGCATTGAACCTTATATTAACCTGCCCGACGGGCCGGCCTATTATAATAATAAAGTTAAAGCTGGTGAAGTGGTTGAAGTTAACACCGCCGATTCGGCCAGGCTTACGATGATCCACGGGATTGGCCCGGCATTTGCCCGTCGTATTGTTCGTTATCGCGAACGGGTTGGTGGCTTTTACAATAAAGAGCAGTTAAAAGAGGTTTATGGTATTGACGAAGAAAAGTATAACCAGATCAGGGCTGATATTGCTGTTGATGGTAAGCATATTATTAAAGTTAATATTAACGTGGCCACATTTGCCGAGCTTAAGCGCTTTCCTTATCTGAGCTATAAACAAATGGATGCTATTATTGCTTACCGTGATGAGCATGGTAATTACAATACCTTGACCGATCTGAAAAATATAGCCATACTTAATGACGGAATTTTGCGTAAAATTGGGCCTTATTTAGTTTTCAAATGATAGCCCAGCAAATAAAAGCAGCCATAAGGGACATTCCCGATTTTCCGAAACCAGGAATTATTTTTAAAGATATTACCCCGATACTTAAAGATCCCGAACTGTGCGAAAACATTGTTGAGGCTTTTGTTGAGCAGCTGAAAGGAGTCCGTATTGATGTTGTAGCAGGAATTGAAAGCAGAGGCTTCCTGTTCGGGCTTACACTGGCTACCAAATTAGGTGTCCCATTTATACCGGTGCGCAAGGCTGGTAAGCTGCCATTCACTATAAAACAAAAAGCGTACAAGCTGGAATACGGTACCGCGACTATTGAATTGCACACCGATGCCTTTGAACCCGGTCAGCATATATTATTACATGACGATTTGCTGGCAACCGGCGGTACAGTGACGGCAGCCAGCGAGCTTATTAAGGAAATGGGTGGCGTAGTTGCCGGCTTTTCATTTGTGGTTGGGCTTGGCTTTTTGAATGGCCGGGAGCGTATAACACCTATCTGCGATAAGCTGGTAGTACTGGCCGATTATTAATCATTGTCTTTTTATTACTGAAAATGCCAGCGTTAGGGATGGAAGCGGATACCGGCCAATGTGCCTAATGCCTGTGCAGAGCGTACAGCCCGGGCCGGAGGTAACGCCGTGAGTAATAAACAGGGCCAATTAAAAAATAAATTTCAAGCTTTTTTGACCCTTCTTATCATAACTGTCTTGATAATAGGTGGGTTATGGTGGTTAGTTGCTGTGAGCGATAGGAACAGGGCTGCAAATTTAAAGGAGATCAATAGCCACCCGGCATATAGTAAGGGTGTTATTACCCAAATTTTTTACTACAAAGGTCATTCGTTACGCGTAAAATATACGATAGATAATGTGACGTACGAACATATTGGTGGCTGGGACAAAAATCTTAACCATCTTGGTAAAGGCGATTCGGTTAGGTTTAGGTATTCGATAAATAAGCCTGAATTGATCATAACAGAGATGGAAAGCGAATATTGATTGTCTCTGAACTATCAGAAAGGTACCTTCACTTTAATTTCCTGAAAAATATTTTCTTCAAATTTTTTCCTCTCCAAAATCCCCCTATTTCAACTAAACCTATAATTCATACCAGATACTAAATCGTTCTTGATTTGCAGGCTTTTACGGGCAAACCAATCTCATTTTTTATACGTTATTTTGTTGTAACCAATTATAAAATGTATGGATGCTATGTTAACTGATACCCAGCCAACCGGTGGGTATGATTTTGCTATGAACGAAAATCAGCAAATGGTTGGCCAAATGGCTAAGGATTTTGCCGAACGTTATATTAAGCCTCATGTAATGGAGTGGGACGAGGCCCAACACTTCCCTATTGATTTATTTAAACAACTGGGTGAGCTTGGCATGATGGGGGTTTTTGTACCCGAACAATATGGCGGCTCGGGTTTTGGCTATTTTGAATATGTAACCGTAATAAGCGAGATAGCTAAAGTTTGTGGCGCTATCGGTTTATCGGTGGCCGCCCATAATTCGCTTTGTACCGGGCATATCCTGGCTTTTGGTAATGAAGAGCAGAAGCTTAAATGGCTGCCTAAATTGGCTACCGCCGAATGGCTTGGTGCCTGGGGACTTACAGAGGCCAATACGGGATCGGATGCGTTGGGAATGAACACTACCGCTGTTTTGGACGGCGATCATTATATAGTTAACGGCTCAAAAAACTGGATAACCCATGGCAAATCGGGCAACGTGGCCGTGGTGATGGTGCGTACGGGTAACAAAGGCGATTCGCACGGGATCTCGGCGCTGGTTATTGAGAAGGGTACGCCGGGATTTACCCATGGCAAAAAAGAAAACAAGCTGGGCATGCGTGCTTCAGAAACCACCGAACTGATTTTTGATAACTGCCGTGTACCTAAGGAAAACCTGTTGGGTGTTGAAGGTGAGGGTTTTAAGCAGGCAATGAAGGTGCTGGATGGCGGCAGGATTTCGATAGCAGCCCTTTCGTTGGGGATAGCTAAAGGTGCTTTTGAAGCAGCAGTAGCATATGCTAAAGAGCGCCGCCAGTTTGGGCAGCCTATCAGCAATTTCCAGGGTATAGCATTTAAGCTGGCCAATATGGCCACAGAAATTGAAGCTGCCGAACTGCTGATTATGCAGGCTGCTGATTTGAAGAATCGTCACCTGCCGGTTACTAAACAATCGGCTATGGCTAAATATTTTGCTTCCGAAGCAGCGGTACGTACGGCCACAGAAGCTGTACAGATCTTCGGTGGTTATGGGTATACTAAGGATTTTCCGGTCGAAAAATTTTATCGGGATGCCAAGCTATGTACAATAGGTGAGGGGACAAGTGAAATTCAGAAAATAGTGATCAGCAGGGAAGTATTAAAAGGATAAATAAATGATCAAAAGGCCTGGCAGAAGATAATTTTACGATCGTCTTCTGTCAGACTTGTGTCATTTAGTATTCGGTTAAAGACCATTTATGGTGGTTTTTATCACGTAAATATATTGTTACATCGATTTTTAAAGCATTAAAACATGATTTTGGTAATGTTTTTTTAAGCTTTTTCATTGAAATAATCTCTTCTTCGGAGCGGCTCGGCGGGCTTTTTTCGTCAAAATTCGCCAGATTTTACGAATCCTGACACCCCGATTTTCTTATCTAACCTATCGTTACAGTTAATTTTATTGCAGTTTGATACACAGAGGCTTATAAAGCAAATTAGGAAAATGCCTCGCGCATTTTCCTAATTTATAATTAACAATATTAACTGACTTATTACCGGCCGGATCTAATCGGCCATGTGGTATTAACGCTGGCAAAGGTAATTTCTTGTTGTTTACTTCCTAAATTATTCTCTATGGTTAAATAAATTCCTGTAAAGGAAATATTACATTTTGATGTTCTTTTATTTTAGCCTTCAGTATTAAGTTTGCCGACTTAACTATTAGCTAAATTTTTTCTATGAAAAAACGACTACTACTAATTTTGTGCAGTTTCGTATTTGCTGTAACACAGCTTTTTGCGCAAAATCACACTGTTACCGGTACGGTAACAGCCAAGGAGGACGGTCTTCCTCTGCCGGGTGTATCGGTTAAAATAAAAGGTACAACTACGGGTACCCAAACTACCGTCGACGGTAAATTTTCACTCAGCGTTCCAAACAACGCAGTTTTATCTTTTAGTTTTATCGGCTATGCTACACAGGATGTACCTGTTGGTGCTT
This sequence comes from Mucilaginibacter gossypiicola, assembly GCF_900110105.1. Taxonomy (GTDB): domain Bacteria; phylum Bacteroidota; class Bacteroidia; order Sphingobacteriales; family Sphingobacteriaceae; genus Mucilaginibacter; species Mucilaginibacter gossypiicola. The sequence continues at coordinate 347,301 of NZ_FOCL01000006.1, forward strand.
CGGCAAACCTGAAAGTGGTTTTGGAAGCTTCGGCTAAAGGCCTTAACGAGGTGATCGTGACCGCATTAGGTATCTCAAGGCAACAAAAATCATTAGGTTATGCCGCGCAACAGGTAAAAGGCGATGATCTTACAGTTACCAAGCAATCTGACCTTAACACTGCCCTTGCCGGTAAAATTGCCGGTGTACAGGTGTTAGGCGGTTCTGGCGCTAAGTTTGGTACATCAACTATCCGTATCCGTGGTGTCAACTCACTTTCGGGTGGTAATCCTATTTATGTTGTAAATGGTGTAGTTACTGACCCGAATGCGGTAAACAATGATGATATTGAATCGCTTTCGGTATTGAAAGGCCCGGCTGCAACTGCCCTTTATGGTCAACGTGCTTCTGAAGGCGCGGTTGTTATTACGCTTAAAAAAGGTTCAAATAAGGGCATTGGTGTATCATTAAATCAATCTACAACTTTCGAAAAAGTTTACCAGTTACCTGAGTATCAAAACGAATATGGTGGCGGTACCAGCACAACATGGAAAACGTATACTTACGATCCGGCCAATGGTTCCCCTGCATCATTTGCCCAATTTAATGGGGTTAAATATTATGATTATGGTGTTGACGAAAGCTGGGGCCCAAAATTTGACGGTACAATGTATGCGCCATGGTATTTTTGGGATCCCTCGAACCCGGATTTTGGTAAGTTAAAACCGTTTGTTGCGCAGCCAAACAACGTGCGCGATTTTTACCGCACCGGTGTTACCTATAACACAAATGCTGCGTTTTCAAAAGCTGGCGATGACTATAATTTCAGGGTTTCGTACACCAACATCGATCGTACCGGTATTACACCAAACAGCGATCAAAAACGTAATAACGTTGGTTTAAATGGTGAACTTAAGTTAACCAAGAAATTAACTGTAAGCGCCAACCTTAACTTTTCGCAAATTAATTCAAATAATGTACCTCAGGAAGGTTATGGTACACAAACTGCCGGTTCGTTTAGCCAGTGGTTTCACAGGGATATTGAAATTGATAAGTTAAAAAACTATCAAAGGGCTGATGGTACCTATACTTCATGGAATATCATAAGCCCGGATAACATTGCCCCGCACTATTGGGATAACCCTTATACCGAGGCTTATGTAAATACCAATAAATCAAACAGTAACCGTGTTTATGGTAACATCACTGCATCTTATCAATTTACCAAAGATTTGTCGTTATCATTAATAGCAAGGGAAGACCTTTTAAATCGCGACGATAACTCGCGTGTGGGGTCAGGTACTATCAACGTTGATTCATACTCGCAAAGCCAGTATACTTACAAAGAAAACAACTACGTAGCCAATCTTGCGTATAGCCATAATTTCAAAGACTTATCGGTAAAAGCCGGTTTATATGCCGAAACCCGCCAGGACAGGTATCTTTATACCAGCGGTAATACCAACGGTGGTTTGGCAACGCCCGATCTTTATATATTAACCAACTCTATTGATGCACCTACCGCATTCAGCTACAATGCGCTGTCACGCGTAAATAGCTACTATGGTTATACATCGTTAGGTTATAAAGATTTCCTTTATTTAGATTTCAACGCACGTAACGATATTTCTTCTACACTACCGGTTAACAATAACTCGTACTGGTATGGCGGTTTATCAGGCTCATTTGTATTTACCGAATTAATGGAGAAAAATGATTGGCTTACCTTCGGTAAATTAAGGTTATCTGCTGCCAAAATAGGTTCAGATACGCAGCCTTACCAGGTTTATACAACTTACAACCTGAGCACTACACCTTATGGTAGTCATCCAATACAAACAGTACCTAACACGCTTACAAATCCAACTTTAAAACCTACGTTGTCAACAGCATACGAGGTTGGTACCGAGCTCCACTTTTTAAAGGATAGGGTGAAGTTTGACTTTAACTACTATACCCGTACAGCCAAAGACCAAATTTTGCCTTTGCCTGTAAACGGTACATCTGGTTATTCAACGGCTATAGTTAATGCCGGCGAAATTAAAAACCATGGTATTGAGTTAAGCCTTGGCGGCACACCGATCAAGAGCAAAGACTTTACCTGGAATGTTGATTTCAACGTTTCATTTAACCGCAATAAAGTAATCTCTATATATCCGGGCATTAATAGCTTACAGGTATCTCCTGATGGTTTGGGTGGATACGGACTTGCTGGCGGCAACCAGACAGCTGGTGCAAAAAGTTTCGGTTTCGTAGGTTCACCAAGCTTTGGTGTTAATGGTGTTGTTGGCAGTTCATATGGCCAAATCATCGGCTCGGGTTTCACTCGCGATGCCAAAGGAAACATTATTGTTGATGAAAGTGGTTTACCTATAGTAAATAATACAGTTAATTTAGGTAGCATGCTGCCAAGCTATACCGGTGGTTTTACCAACTCATTTAATTATAAAAACTTCGTACTTGCTTTTTCTCTTGATTTTCAAAAGGGAGGTAAATTTGTTTCTGTTACCCAACAAAACCTTAACGGATCTGGTCTTGGTATAGCAACAGTAGGCCTCAATGCAAAAGGTAATCCAAAACGTGATGCTGTATCAGCCGGTGGTGGTACCTTGTTCCCTGGTGTTCATGAGGATGGTACGCCAAATACTACTTATGTAAGTACCCGTTTGTTATATGAATCTGCTTTGAGCCAGATCTGGGAAAACTACACCTTTGACGCAACATACGTTAAGTTACGCGAGGTTAGTTTAGGTTATTCCTTCCCTAAAAAGATGCTGGGCAGGCTGCCGTTCCAATCAGCTTACTTTGGTATCACAACTCAAAATCCGTGGATGATTTACTCTAAACTAAAAGGCGTAGACCCATCACAGTTACAAACATCCTTTTACGAAGGCGGCCAGTTGCCAAACACCCGCAATATTGGCTTTAACCTGAAGGTAACGTTCTAACAACAAGCTCTTACAAATCATGAAAAAATCATATATAAAATATATAGCAGGGGCATTTATCCTTATCGCATCATCATGTAAAACCGGTGGCGATATAAATGTTAACCCCAACCAATCGCCTAATGCTCAAACTGGTTTCATGTTAACCGGAGCAATACAGTTTTTAGGCGGTGTAAACGGTGCCGGTGCTACAACAAACATTAACTCGTTTGCAGGCGAATTGTATTCGCAATACATGTCGGAAACCTTTTATACCAATGAATCTTTGTTTTCATTGAAGCAATACGATTATCAAACTTATTATACAGGGCCTCTGCAGGATTTGAAAACCATTATCGATGTAAATAGTGATCCGGCTAAGAAAAATCTGGCGGCGGTAACAAGGTTTGGAACCAATAATGACCAAATAGCTTCTGCTCGTATTCTTACAGCTTTTATTTATTTAACCATAACCGATAGGTGGGGGGATATTCCTTATACACAGGCGTTAAAAAGCTCGGCTAATTTTTCGCCTGCTTTTGATGCGCAAAAGGATATATACACCGCATTAATGAAAGAACTTGACGAAGCGCAAGCGCAGTTAGGTACTACCAATTCATTAACCGGCGATATATTATTTAATGGTGATAACCTGCGTTGGAAACATTGGGCTAATTCATTGCACGCTATTATGGCCTTAAGGCTATCAAAAGTTGACGCAGCAACCGGTAAAGCCGAATTTGCAAAAGCTGTTGCAGGCGGGCTGATGACATCAAATGATGATAATGCCGTGTACAAGTACAGCACTGCACAAACTAATGAAAATCCTTACTTTACCAATTATCGTAACCGCTATGATTATGCGGTAAGCTCATTACTGGTAAATACCCTGAAAGGTTTTAATGACCCAAGGCTTGCCGTTTATGCGGCACCTACCGCGGCAGGTACTTATGTTGGCCTGCCCTACGGCACCAATGGCGATGCTTTAGGCGATTATAATGCCGGTACTACCGATGCACCGGGCAATATTTCGCTGATAGGTAATGCACTGTCTAAAGCAGATGCGCCGTCCGTATGGACATCGTATGCACAGATATTGTTTACACAGGCCGAAGCTGCACACCTTAACTGGATATCCGGTGGTGATGGCGCAGCAGCCGATTTTTATAATAAAGGTGTAACTGCCTCTTTAGAACAAAACGGGATTAGCACAGGTGATGCTACAACTTACCTTGGTCAGGCATCTGTTAAGTTTAATGTGAGCACAGCTTTAAGCCAGATCCTGACACAAAAGTGGATTGCTAACTTCCTTGGTGACGGATGGGAATCTTGGGCCGACTATCGCCGTACAGGTTTACCTGTATTGCTTGATCCTGTACCTGATGCTCTGAGCCCGGGCGGAAAAATCCCGCGCAGGCAACAGTACCCTCAAACCGAGCACGACCTTAACCTAACCAATTACAATGCTGTAATTGCCCGTCAGGGTGCTGATGCACTTAATACAAGGGTATATTGGGATAAACAATAATTATTGAACCCAAAGTATATTTAAAACAACAAAGGCTGCCATTGGCGGCCTTTGTTGTTTATAAGGGCTATAAAAGCATGTCGCCATTCATGACGGAATAAAGCAGATCTTTGTTGATATACGCGGGTTAACGCTTAGGCGGGAAACAAATAATGTTATATGGACTAATGAAATTATTGTGAGATAATAAGTGTGCTTAATGGGGATAAAATTGTTACTTTGATAAGATGCAGAAAATGGATAAAATAATTATTTATTGCATTTTTGGTTCCGTGCCGATGTGCCTTGTATTATTTGTTACTTATAACTTGACATTTGGGCCATCTACCAGGCAAGTTATTATTCAAAATGACTCCTTGGAAATGGTTAGCGGTGTTGTAGATACAGTATACAACGATGCTCTCAATCATAATATACGAACCGCTATTTTAACAGATAAAACAAGGTATCAAATTATACCCGAATGGGAAAATAAAATTGAAGAGGGGGATTCATTATATAAAGCGAAAGGGTCTTTTTTATTAGAGATATATAAAAGGGAAGGTAAGAAAATAGTTCTTGATTACAGGTCAACTATTCCTTCTCAATAAAAGTTGGGTATTTAAGGAAAAGTATATCGTCCTTGCTCCAACTAATTAAATTGCTATAACCGTTGATGAAATCCTTTTCTGATCAGCGTAATTCTTAAAATCAAAAATAATTCCTGCTCTCTCTTTGATATTCAAAACATTGTGATTATCTTTGCCCTCCCTTGAAAGGAGGTATTTTAGGAATTATGATCATTATTAACGTAAAAGACGGCGAATCATTAGATAAAGCATTGAAACGCTTCAAAAAGAAATTCGAAAAAACAGGTGTTTTAAGAGAACTACGTAGTCGTCAGGCTTTCGAAAAAAAATCTGTAACCCGTCGTCATGTTGTTAAACATGCTATCTACAAACAGACTTTGAATCAGGAAACTGTTTAATTCTTTTTTGTTGAAAGAATTTTTTCAGATTTCTTAACACTATATTAAAACTATTTGTACATTCATCATCCCGGATGTATAAATAGTTTTTTATGTTTTTAGCGCGTTTTATCCAGTACATCAAGTATGAAAAGCGGTATTCAGCCCACACTGTTTCCGCTTATCAGTCTGATTTGGATCAATTCATGCGCTTTTTAAACAATCCCGGCGGTGCAGATCCCGCGCCGGAGCCGGTTATTACCCATCCATCGCAGGTAAGCTATCATGACATCCGTAACTGGATGGTTGAGCTTATTGATCAAAAACTTACCGGCCGTTCGGTTAACCGCAAAATGGCCACGCTGCGCAAATACTTTAAATTTTTATTGCAGGAAGGTATTGTTGAAACTAATCCGGTATCCAGGGTACGGTCGCAAAAAGTTGCTAAAACGTTGCCTGTGGTAGTTGAAGATACTCGCCTCACAAAAATGTTAGATAGTGATGACATTTTTACAAACGATTTCCCGGGCCTGCGCGATAAACTTGTTATCGAACTTTTGTTTGGTACCGGTATACGCCTTGCCGAACTGTTAGGTATTAAAGAACAGGATATTAGCTTTGAAGGCGGGGTAGTAAAGGTATTGGGTAAACGCAACAAGGAGCGTATCATCCCTATTAATAATGAGCTTAAGAGCCTGCTGCCCGAGTATTTGGGGTTAAAGAAAAATCAAAATTTCGATAACAATTCCTTTACATTAATCGTTACAAATAAAGGAGCTGATGCTTATCCTAAATTGATTTATTTAATAGTGCAGAAATACCTCTCCAACATATCAACCCAAAATAAACGGAGCCCCCATGTGCTCAGGCATACGTTTGCAACTACGATGTTAAATAATGGTGCCGATTTAAATTCAATTAAAGAACTTTTGGGTCACGCTAACCTCAGCGCAACCCAAATTTACACACATAATTCAGTTGAACGACTAAAATCTATTTATAAACTCGCCCATCCAAAGGCTTAAAAAGGAGGAAACATGAAAATTACAGTGCAGTCAATTCATTTCACCGCAGACAGGAAACTTTTAGATTTTATTCAGAAGAAGGCAGATAAGCTCGATACGTTTTATGACCATATTATTAGCGGTGAAGTTTACTTAAAGCTTGAAAATGTGGAAGATGAATGTAATAAGATAACGGAGATCAAATTATTGCTACCAGGAAACCAGATCTTCGCGAAAGAGAAATGTAAGAGTTTTGAGGAAGCTACCGACCTGGCAGTTGAGAGCCTGAGGAAGCAAATTGAGAAGCATAAACAAAAGAAAGCCATTGCTGATGCTACGGCCAAAAAAGCTGTTTTAACGGCAGCAGAGGACGGTTTTTAGTGATATAGAGGGGCTTACATTGAGCCAAAATCGGCGGGTTTTTAGCCTGCCGATTTTTTTTTATAAAAAATTTTGACGTGGTGTTATTTTTTGTAGATTTGCAGTCCCTTTCGGGGAGGTATTTAACGCCTCAAAAAAAAGTTAAAATAGTTCTTTAAAATATCAAAAAGCTTATTACTTTTGCGCTCCGTTATCGAAAGCAACACAACGTTTAGATAATGTAAAGGCAAAATAAATATAAGCCTCCTTAGCTCAGCTGGTAGAGCAACTGACTTGTAATCAGTAGGTCATTGGTTCGATCCCGATAGGAGGCTCAGTTTTTTTCGGAAAGACAATGTTTAGCTTCAATTTTGGACATTGTTAATCCGGGATAAACTACTGGGGGGATACCAGAGCGGTCAAATGGGACGGACTGTAAATCCGTTGCTTCGGCTACGAAGGTTCGAATCCTTCTCCCCCCACATATTGAGTAGGCAGTTTATAGTTCGCAGTTAGCATTAAGTTAACGGGATTGTAAACTGCTGACTTGATTAAAGAGGTTTGAGGAATGAGTTTTCAGTAATTGAAAACAACAAACCAAAAGCTTAACAAGCGGAAGTAGCTCAGTTGGTAGAGCGATAGCCTTCCAAGCTATAGGTCGCGAGTTCGAACCTCGTCTTCCGCTCGGTAATATCGGATTTCGAATTTTCGATTTCGGATTTGAACTAAGCAAAATGAGATGCCGGGCGGGTAAGTAGAAGGAGGAAAGAAAATCCGAAATCTAATTTCCGAAATCCGAAATCAAAAATAAGCCGACGTAGCTCAGGGGTAGAGCACTTCCTTGGTAAGGAAGAGGTCATGGGTTCAAATCCCATTGTTGGCTCAGTGTTATAAAAACATACATTAAAGTTAAATTAACCTACAAAATAATTTATAGATCATGGCAAAAGAAAAGTTTGACCGCAGTAAACCGCACTTAAACATCGGTACAATCGGTCACGTTGACCACGGTAAAACAACCCTTACCGCAGCTATCACTAAAGTTTTGGCTGATGCAGGTTTATCAGAAGCTCGTTCATTTGATTCAATTGACTCAGCTCCTGAAGAAAAAGAACGTGGTATTACCATCAACACTGCCCACGTTGAATATTCAACAGCTAACCGTCACTATGCACACGTTGACTGTCCAGGTCACGCGGATTACGTGAAAAACATGGTTACTGGTGCTGCTCAAATGGACGGTGCAATCATTGTAGTTGCTGCAACTGATGGTCCGATGCCACAAACTCGTGAGCACATCCTATTAGCTCGTCAGGTAGGTGTACCTGCACTTGTTGTTTTCATGAACAAAGTTGACATGGTTGATGATCCGGAATTATTAGAGTTAGTAGAAATGGAAGTTCGTGAATTATTATCATTCTACGAATTCCCAGGTGATGATATTCCAGTTATCCAGGGTTCTGCATTAGGTGGTCTTAACGGCGATCCTACCTGGGTTGGCAAAATTATGGAATTGATGGACGCTGTTGATAGCTACATCCCAATTCCTCCACGTTTGACAGATCTTCCTTTCTTGATGCCTGTTGAAGACGTGTTCTCAATCACTGGTCGTGGTACTGTTGCTACTGGTCGTATTGAGCGTGGTGTAATCAACTCTGGTGAGCCAGTTGATATCTTGGGTATGGGTGCTGAGAACTTAAAATCAACCGTAACTGGTGTTGAGATGTTCCGCAAAATCCTTGACCGTGGTGAAGCTGGTGACAACGTAGGTTTATTGTTACGTGGTATTGAGAAAACTGATATCCGTCGTGGTATGGTTATCTGTAAACCAGGTTCAGTAACTCCTCACACCGATTTCAAAGCAGAAGTTTACGTATTATCAAAAGCAGAAGGTGGCCGTCACACTCCATTCTTCAACAAATACCGTCCGCAATTCTATTTCCGTACTACTGACGTTACTGGTGAGATTTCATTAGAACCAGGTGTAGAAATGGTTATGCCAGGTGATAACGTTACAATCACAGTGAAACTGATCAACGCTATCGCAATGGAAAAAGGCTTACGTTTCGCTATCCGTGAAGGTGGTCGTACCGTAGGTGCTGGTCAGGTAACTGAAATCTTGAAATAATCATATTTCAATAAAAAGGTTAATTTGAAAACATAAGTTTAGCCTTCAACGGCAAACTTATGTTTTCTTATTATAAAATACACACGGGAATAGTTCAACGGTAGAATAGAGGTCTCCAAAACCTTTGATCAGGGTTCGAATCCTTGTTCCCGTGCTTAAGCACAATATAAAAATGGCAGGCGTAGCTGAATATATTAAGGAGTCATACATCGAGTTAACCGAAAAGGTTACCTGGCCTACATGGCGTGAGCTGCAAAGCAGCGCTGTTTTGGTATTGGTTGCCGCTATAATTATTGCGCTGGTTATCTTAGGTATGGACCAGATCATTAATTATTTGCTTAAACTGTTTTATACATCACTAACATAATATCAGGGGAGAAGGAGATGAGTGATCAATTGAAATGGTATGTAGTTAGGGCTATTAGTGGTAAAGAAAAAAAAGTTAAACAATACATAGATGCCGAAATTAGCCGTTTGGGCATTAGTCATTTGGTACCACAGGTATTAATACCTACTGAAAAGTATTATCAGATGCGCGACGGAAAGAAGATCGCTAAAGAGCGTAACTACTTTCCGGGCTATGTGCTTATGGAAGCTGTTTTAGATGGCGAAACCGAGCACATCATTAAAAATATTAACAGCGTTATAGGTTTCCTTGGTGATAAAGCCGGAAATGCTATCCCGCTTCGCCAATCAGAAGTTAACCGTATTTTAGGTAAGGTTGATGAGATGAGTGCCCAGGGCGAAACCATGAACGTGCCTTACTATGTTGGCGAGGCGGTTAAAGTTATGGACGGGCCTTTCAACGGTTTCAGTGGCGTTATTGAAGAGGTTAACGAAGAGAAAAAGAAACTGAAAGTAATGGTAAAGATATTCGGCCGCCGTACGCCGCTTGAATTGAATTACATGCAGGTAGAAAAAGAATAGTTTGGTGAATGGTGAGTGGTTGATTAAGTGATTAGTTAACTGCCGGCATTAATCCAAACATTAATAAAATATAATAGAGTATTGAAATGTGTAAATGAGGTAACTTCTCACCACTCACAAAATCAACCACTCACTAAAACCTTAAATGTTACTTAGCTTCCACTTACTAACATTGAGTTTATAATTAAAGTAAATTAAAATGGCAAAAGAGATCGGTGCAATGGTTAAGCTGCAAGTTAAAGGCGGCGCCGCAAACCCATCACCACCAATTGGCCCAGCATTGGGTGCAAAAGGTGTGAACATCATGGAGTTTTGCAAACAATTTAATGCACGTACCCAGGACAAAGCTGGAAAAGTATTGCCTGTTTTGATTACTGTTTATGTTGACAAATCATTCGAATTTATCATCAAAACCCCTCCCGTTGCTATCCAGTTATTGGAAGCTACCGGTTTAAAGAGTGGTTCTGCTGAGCCTAACCGTAAAAAAGTTGCCAGTGTTAACTGGGAGCAGGTTGAGACTATAGCAAAAGATAAAATGGTTGACTTGAACGCGTTCACAGTTGAATCGGCCATGAAAATGGTGGCAGGTACTGCCCGCAGCATGGGAATTACCGTATCAGGTACAGCTCCCTGGAATTAATTAATTTATACAAATCAGTTTAAAGACAGTGGCAAGATTAACAAAAAATCAAAAAGTGGCACTCTCCAAAATTGAGGCAAACAAATCGTACACATTAGAAGCTGCATCAGCTTTGGTAAAGGAATTAACCCTTACTAAATTTGATTCATCAGTTGATATAGACGTTCGTTTAGGTGTTGATCCACGTAAAGCCAATCAAATGGTACGTGGTATTGCAACATTACCTCATGGAACCGGTAAAACTGTACGTGTATTAGTTCTTTGTACTCCTGATAAGGAGCAAGAAGCTAAAGACGCAGGTGCAGATTACGTAGGTTTGGATGATTATATTGCCAAGATTGAAGGCGGATGGACTGATGTTGATATTATCATTACTATGCCAAGTGTTATGGCGAAGGTAGGTCGTTTAGGTCGTATTTTAGGCCCACGTAACCTTATGCCAAACCCTAAATCAGGTACAGTTACCCCAGAAGTTGGTAAAGCTGTAACTGAGGTAAAAGGTGGTAAAATCGATTTCAAGGTTGACAAAACCGGTATCATCCATACCTCAATAGGAAAAGCATCTTTCTCTGCAGATAAAATTTATGAGAATGCATTAGAAGTATTGCAAACAATCTCTAAATTAAAACCTTCTGCAGCAAAAGGAACATATTTCAAGAGCATTCATATCTCTTCAACTATGTCGCCAGGAATTACAGTTGAAACTAAATCAGTAGCGGGGATCTAATCATGAATAAAGAAGAAAAATACGACCTTGTTGTAGCCCTTACTGAGCAAATCAAAGAGTATGGTAATTTTTATATCACTGATACCTCTGATTTAACTGTAGCTAAGATCAATAATATCCGCCGTAAATGTTTCGAAAACGACATTACAATGCAGGTAACCAAAAATAGCTTGATTAAAAAAGCTATGGAAGCTGCAGGCGGTGATTTCAGCCCTATATATGATGTATTAAAAGGTTCATCATCAATCCTTTTCTCAAAATCAGCAACTGCACCAGCAAAGTTGATTAAACAATTGAGAAAAACTGGCGAAAAACCAATTTTAAAAGCAGCTTATATCGATTCGGCAGTATTTATCGGTGATAACCAGTTAGATACTTTAACCAAGCTGAAATCAAAAGAACAACTGATCGGCGAGATAGTTGGCTTACTTCAATCACCTGCCAAAAACGTTCTTTCGGCTCTTCAGTCAGGCGGAACTACAATTGCAGGCCTTGTAAAAACATTACAGGAAAGAGGTTAACGAACACCTCATTAAAGTTCGATAATAACAAACAAAAAGCATTAAAAGTAAAAATTTAAATAAAATGGCGGATTTAAAAGCGTTTGCTGAACAGTTGGTAAACTTAACAGTAAAAGAAGTAAACGAATTAGCTCAAATATTAAAAGACGAGTATGGTATTGAGCCTGCTGCTGCTGCTGTAGCAGTTGCTGCTCCTGCTGCTGACGGTGGCGACGCTGCTCCAGCTGCTGCTGAGCAAACTGCATTTGACGTTATCCTGAAAGAAGCAGGTGGCGCTAAATTAGCAGTTGTTAAATTAGTAAAAGACTTAACTGGCCTTGGTTTGAAAGAAGCTAAAGATCTTGTTGACGGTGCACCAAAAGAACTTAAAACTGGTGTAACTAAAGAAGAAGCTGAATCTTTGAAAAAACAATTAGAAGAAGCCGGAGCAGTAGTTGAGGTTAAGTAATTTAACCTACTGAAATATAGCATCAAGACTCCGACCATAACGGTCGGGGTCTATTGCTGTTTATAAAGGTTTGGAGTGCAGATATCCGATAGGAGATGGTAGATATGAGATTTAAGATATGAGATTTTTGCCGCTTGCGTTAGCGGTATCTGTCTGAATCGTATTTCTGTTCTCAAGTCCAATGCTCATGTCTCAAAATCCTAAATCTCACATCTATCAAAGTTTATTAATAAACTAAAATTTAAATACCTTGGCAAACAATAATAATCAAAGAGTAAACTTTGCAACCAGCAGAAAGGTACTTGATTACCCTGATTTTCTGGATGTTCAGTTACAATCTTTCCAGGAATTTTTTCAATTGGAAACCACTTCCGACAACCGTTACAAAGAAGGGCTGTTTAAAGTGTTTGCCGAAAACTTTCCTATTTCAGATTCAAGAAACATCTTTGTCCTGGAGTTTCTTGACTACTTTATTGATCCGCCACGTTATGATATACAAGAGTGTATTGAACGCGGATTAACTTACAGCGTACCATTAAAAGCCAAGCTTCGCCTGTCATGTAATGATGAAGAGCACGAAGATTTTGAAACAATTGTACAGGACGTGTACCTGGGTACCATCCCTTACATGACTCCAAAAGGTACATTTGTTATTAATGGTGCCGAGCGTGTAATTGTATCACAGTTACACCGTTCGCCAGGTGTGTTCTTTGGTCAGAGCCGCCACACTAACGGTACAAAATTATACTCGGCCCGTGTTATCCCTTTCAAAGGTTCATGGATTGAGTTTGCTACAGACGTTAACAACGTGATGTATGCATACATTGACCGTAAAAAGAAATTCCCGGTTACTACGTTACTTCGTGCCATTGGTTATGACTCTGATAAAGATATCCTGGAGTTATTTGAACTGGCCGACGAGGTTAAAGTAAGCAAATCAGGCCTTAAGAAATATATTGGCCGTAAGCTTGCTGCAAGGGTGCTTAAAACATGGATCGAAGACTTTGTGGATGAAGATACCGGTGAGGTAGTTTCTATCCCTCGTAATGAGATCATCCTTGAGCGTGAAACCTTACTGGAAGACGACCATATTGATATGATCATCGACTCTGGTGTTAAAACCATCATCCTTAACAAGGAAGATGCTTCAACCAGCGGTGATTACACTATTATATACAATACCTTACAGAAAGATACTTCCAACTCTGAGAAGGAAGCGGTTGAGCACATCTACCGCCAGTTACGTAACGCTGAACCACCTGATGAAGAAACAGCACGTGGTATCATCGATCGTTTATTCTTTTCAGATAAAAGATATGACCTGGGCGATGTGGGCCGCTACCGCATCAACCGTAAATTAAAACTGAGCACTTCGGAAGAAACTAAAGTTTTAACCAAGCAGGATATCATCGCGATTGTTAAATATCTGATCAAATTAATCAACTCAAAAGCCGAGGTGGATGATATCGATCACTTATCAAACCGTCGTGTACGTACCGTTGGTGAGCAGCTTTATGCTCAATTCGGCGTAGGTTTAGCACGTATGGCGCGTACCATCCGTGAGCGTATGAACATTCGTGACAACGAGGTGTTCACACCAACCGATCTGATCAACGCGCGTACATTATCATCTGTGATCAACTCATTCTTCGGAACAAACCAGTTATCACAGTTCATGGACCAAACCAATCCACTGGCAGAGATCACGCACAAGCGTCGTCTGTCAGCCTTAGGCCCCGGCGGTCTGTCGCGTGAGCGTGCAGGTTTCGAGGTTCGTGACGTTCACTACACCCACTACGGTAGGTTGTGTACTATCGAAACTCCCGAAGGTCCGAACATTGGTTTGATTTCATCACTTTGTGTACACGCCAAAATTAACAACTTAGGCTTTATCGAAACTCCGTACAAACGTGTAGTTGAAGGTAAAGTTATGGTTGACGAGCCGGTTATCTATTTATCTGCTGAGGATGAAGACGGTAAAACAATTGGCCAGGCAAACGCGGTTTATGATGACAAAGGTGAGTTTGAATTGCCACGTGTAAAAGCACGTTTCGAGGGTGACTTCCCGGTTATCGAGCCAGAGCGTCTGGATTTGATGGACATTGCTCCAAACCAGATCACTTCAATTGCTGCTTCGCTGATTCCGTTCTTAGAGCATGATGACGCTAACCGTGCATTGATGGGTTCAAACATGCAACGTCAGGCCGTACCATTGTTGCGCCCTGAAGCGCCGATTGTTGGTACCGGTTTGGAAGGCCGTGTGGCAAAAGACTCTCGTACCCTGATCAACGCCGAAGGCGATGGTGTGGTTGAGTATGTTGATGCTAACGAAATCCGTATTAAATATGACCGTAACGAACTTGATCGTTTGATCTCGTTTGAAGGAGATAGCAAAAGCTACCGCTTAACCAAGTTTAAGAAAACCAACCAAAGCACCACCATGAACCTTAAGCCTATTGTTAAAAAAGGCCAGAGGGTTGAAAAAGGTGAAGTACTTTGCGAAGGTTACGCTACCCAAAATGGCGAGCTTGCATTAGGCCGTAACCTTAAAGTAGCATTCATGCCTTGGCAGGGATATAACTTTGAGGATGCGATCGTGATCTCTGAACGTGTTGTTTCACAAGATATCTTTACTTCGATCCACGTTGAAGAGTTTGAACTTGAAGTTCGTGATACAAAACGTGGTGAAGAAGAGTTAACACCAGATATCCCTAACGTATCAGAAGAAGCTACTAAAGACCTTGACGAAGACGGTATCATCCGTGTTGGTGCCGAGGTTAAAGAAGGCGACATCCTGATTGGTAAGATCACTCCTAAAGGTGAATCAGACCCATCACCGGAAGAAAAACTGTTACGTGCGATCTTCGGTGATAAAGCAGGCGACGTTAAAGATGCTTCATTGAAAACCCCGCCGTCAATTGCCGGTGTAGTTATCGATACCAAATTATTCTCCCGTGCTAAAAAGACTTCAAAAGCTGAAGAAAAAGCACAGTTGGAAAAATTGGACAACAAGCATGATAAAGCTGTAAAAGATCTGAAAAATACCTTGATCGACAAGTTATTTGAGATCGTTAACGGTAAAACTTCGCAAGGCGTTTATAACGTTTACAAAGAGTTACAGGTTCCTAAAGGTGTTAAATTCACCCAGAAGATATTAGTTGAGCTTAATTACGATAATATTAACCCAACTAAATGGACTACTGATGACGATAAAAACGATCAGATCAAGATCCTTCTTCATAACTTCAACATTAAGTACAATGAAGAGCTGGGTGCTTACCGTCGTGATAAATTTGCTATCAGTGTGGGTGATGAGCTTCCATCAGGTATCGTACAAATGGCTAAAGTTTACATCGCTAAAAAGCGTAAGCTTAAAGTAGGTGATAAAATGGCTGGTCGTCACGGTAACAAAGGTATTGTTGCACGTATTGTACGTGATGAAGACATGCCTTTCCTTGAAGACGGAACACCGGTTGATATCGTGTTGAACCCGCTGGGTGTACCTTCACGTATGAACCTGGGCCAGATTTACGAAACCGTATTAGGCTGGGCTGGTAAAGAGCTTGGTGTTAAATTCGCTACTCCTATCTTCGACGGTGCAAGCCATGAAGAAGTGGAAGAGTGGATTAAGAAAGCCAACTTGCCGGAATCAGGCCGTACTTACTTATACAATGGTTTAACAGGTGATCGTTTTGATCAGCAAACTACTGTAGGTATTATCTACATGCTGAAATTGGGTCACATGGTTGATGATAAGATGCACGCCCGTTCAATCGGACCGTACTCATTGATCACTCAACAACCATTAGGTGGTAAAGCACAATTCGGTGGTCAGCGTTTTGGTGAGATGGAGGTTTGGGCACTGGAAGCATTTGGTGCATCAAACATATTGCAGGAGATATTAACCGTTAAATCGGATGATGTTATCGGCCGTGCCAAAACATATGAGGCTATTGTTAAAGGTGAAAACCTGCCAACGCCATCAGTTCCTGAATCATTCAACGTATTGGTTCACGAGTTACGCGGCTTAGGTTTGGATATCACATTAGAATAAGGTTAAAGCTTAAAGGCCAAAGGTAAAAGGTTAGGACAGGTTCCGAAACCTTTTGCCTTTCACCTTTTACCTTTCGCCTAAAAATTACCTTTAAAAAATCAAAGTAGACTATGTCTTACAAAAAGGATAATAAAATCAAAAGTAACTTTACCACCATTACAATCAGTTTAGCCTCTCCCGAGTCTATCCTTGAGCGTTCAAGCGGTGAAGTTTTGAAGCCGGAAACCATTAACTACCGTACCTACAAACCTGAGCGTGACGGTTTGTTTTGCGAGCGTATTTTTGGTCCGGTTAAGGATTATGAGTGCCATTGCGGTAAATACAAACGTATCCGTTACAAAGGTATCGTGTGCGACCGTTGCGGTGTTGAAGTAACCGAAAAGAAAGTACGTCGTGAGCGTATGGGCCACATCAACCTGGTGGTGCCTGTTGCACACATCTGGTACTTCCGCTCATTACCAAACAAAATTGGTTATTTATTGGGCTTGCCTACAAAAAGGCTCGACCTTATTATATACTACGAGCGTTACGTAGTTATCCAGCCAGGTATTAAAGAAGCAGATGGAATCAACAAAATGGATTTCCTTACTGAAGAAGAATACCTTGACGTATTAGATACCCTTCCAAAAGAGAACCAGTACCTTGACGACAAAGATCCTCAGAAATTTGTTGCCAAAATGGGTGCCGAAGCTTTGGAAGAATTATTAAAACGCCTTGACCTTGATGAATTATCATTCAGCCTGCGTCACCAGGCAGCAAACGAAACTTCACAACAACGTAAAAACGAGGCGTTAAAACGCTTACAGGTTGTTGAAGCTTTTCGTGATGCAAAAACCAGGATCGAGAATAACCCTGAATGGATGATTGTTAAGATCGTTCCGGTTATCCCGCCTGAATTGCGTCCGTTAGTACCATTGGAAGGTGGCCGTTTCGCTACTTCAGATTTGAATGACCTTTACCGTCGTGTTATTATCCGCAACAACCGTTTAAAACGTTTGATCGAGATCAAAGCACCAGAGGTGATTTTACGTAACGAAAAACGTATGTTACAGGAAGCTGTGGATTCGTTATTCGATAACTCACGTAAAGTTAACGCGGTAAAAACTGAAGGTAACCGTGCTTTGAAGTCACTTTCAGATATCCTGAAAGGTAAACAAGGCCGTTTCCGTCAAAACTTATTAGGTAAACGTGTGGATTATTCTGCCCGTTCGGTAATTGTTGTAGGTCCTAACCTTAAATTACACGAGTGCGGTTTACCAAAAGATATGGCTGCCGAATTGTTTAAACCATTTATCATCCGCAAAATGATTGAGCGTGGTGTGGTTAAAACAGTAAAATCTGCCAAAAAGATTGTTGACCGTAAAGACCCATTAGTTTGGGACATTTTGGAAAACGTATTGAAGGGACACCCTGTATTGCTAAACCGTGCGCCTACGCTGCACAGGTTGGGTATCCAGTCGTTCCAGCCAAAACTGGTTGAAGGTAAAGCGATCCAATTGCACCCATTAACCTGTACAGCATTCAACGCGGATTTTGACGGTGACCAGATGGCCGTTCACGTACCACTTGGTAACGCGGCAATTTTGGAAGCCCAAATCCTGATGCTTGCTTCGCACAACATCCTTAACCCTGCTAACGGTACGCCTATTACTGTACCATCTCAGGACATGGTACTTGGTTTGTACTACATAACCAAAGGCCGTAAAACTGATGAAACACGTGTGGTTAAAGGACAAGGCTTAACTTTTTACTCTGCAGAAGAAGTAATTATCGCTTATAATGAGAAAAAGCTTGACCTGCATGCGTTTATTAAAGTTAAAGCTTCGGTTAAAGAACGCGATGGCAAAATCGTAAATAAAATTATTGATACTACAGTAGGCCGCGTGTTGTTTAACCAGCATGTACCAACCGAGGTAGGTTATATCAATGAGCTGCTTACCAAAAAATCACTTCGTGATATCATTGGTGAAGTAGTAAAAATCACCGGTATGGCACGTGCCGCCCAGTTCCTTGATGATATTAAGGAGTTAGGCTTTAAAATGGCATTCCAGGGTGGTTTATCATTTAACCTTAAGGATATCAATATCCCTGCAGAAAAAGTAACCCTGATTGATACAGCTTCTAAGCAAGTTGATGAGGTAATGAACAACTATAACATGGGTTTCATTACTAACAACGAGCGTTACAACCAGATCATCGATATCTGGACACGTATCAACAACCGCTTAACTGCTAACGTGATGGACATCCTGAGCAACGATAACCAGGGCTTCAACTCTGTTTATATGATGCTTGACTCAGGTGCCCGTGGTTCTAAAGAGCAGATCCGTCAGCTTGCAGGGATGCGTGGTTTGATGGCTAAGCCTCAGAAATCAGGTTCAGGTGGTGAGATCATTGAAAACCCGATCCTTTCAAACTTTAAAGAAGGTTTGTCGGTATTGGAGTACTTCATCTCAACCCACGGTGCTCGTAAAGGTTTGGCGGATACGGCGTTAAAAACAGCGGATGCTGGTTACTTAACACGTAGGTTGCATGACGTTGCCCAGGATATGATTGTTGGTGAGGTTGACTGCGGTACTTTAAGAGGTATCTACACAACTGCACTGAAAGATAACGAAGATATTGTTGAGCCATTATATGACCGTATCTTAGGTCGTACTACGCTTCATGATGTTCATGACCCTATCACTAACGAACTGTTAGCAGTAGCCGGTCAGGACATTACCGAAGAGGTTGCCAAAAAGATCGAGAACTCTCCGTTAGAAGGTATCGAGATTCGTTCGGTATTAACTTGCGAAAGCAAACGTGGTGTATGTGCATTGTGCTACGGCCGTAACCTTGCAAGCGGTAAACGTGTGCAAAAAGGCGAGGCTGTTGGTGTAATTGCCGCACAGTCAATCGGTGAGCCGGGTACACAGTTAACACTTCGTACATTCCACGTGGGTGGTACCGCGTCAAACATTGCTGCTGAATCTCAGATCAACGCTAAGTTTGATGGTATCATCGAGTTTGAGAACGTACGTACTGTAACTTATGAAACTGCTGAAGATGGCGCTGTTGATGTGGTATTAGGCCGTTCTGGCGAGTTCCGCATTATCGAAGCCGGAAGTAATAAAGTAATTGTTACCAACAACATTCCATACGGTTCATACCTGTATGTAAAAGATGGCAGCAAGATCACCAAAGGCGACCGTATCTGTTCATGGGATCCGTACAACGCGGTTATTATCTCTGAGTTTGCAGGTATTGCCCAGTTTGATGCAGTATTGGAAGGTATCACTTTCCGTGAAGAATCAGACGAGCAAACAGGTCACCGCGAAAAAGTGATCATAGATACCAGGGATAAATCTAAAAACCCTGCTATCCAGATTGCCGACAATAAAGGTAATATCATTAAAGGATACAACATCCCGGTAGGCGCACACATCGCTGTTGATGAAGGCGACAGGTTACAAACCGGCCAGGTTATCGCTAAAATTCCTCGTTCAACCGGTAAAACGCGAGATATTACAGGTGGTTTACCACGTGTAACCGAGTTATTTGAAGCACGTAATCCTTCAAACCCTGCCGTAGTAACAGAGATTGATGGTGTGGTAACCTTAGGTGGTGTTAAACGTGGTAACCGCGAGATCACTATCGAGTCAAAAGATGGCCAGGTTAAAAAATACCTTGTACCACTTTCAAAACACATCCTTGTACAGGATAATGACTTTATTAAGGCTGGTATGCCATTATCAGATGGTTCAATATCTCCGGCAGACATTTTGGCTATCAAAGGCCCTGCTGCCGTACAGGAATATCTTGTTAACGGTATCCAGGAAGTTTACCGCTTACAGGGTGTGAAAATCAACGATAAGCACTTTGAGGTTATTGTTCACCAGATGATGCAGAAAGTATCTATCGAAGACGCGGGCGATACCCGTTTCTTAGAGCGCGAGGCTGTTGACGGATGGGATTTCATGACCGAGAATGATGAGATCTATGACAAGAAAGTTGTAACTGATCCAGGTGATTCAACTACATTGAAATCAGGTCAGATAGTTTCATTACGCCGCTTACGTGATGAAAACTCGGTATTGAAACGCCGCGACCTTAAACTGGTTGAAGTGCGTGATGCTATCCCGGCAACATCGAGCCCAATACTGCAAGGTATTACAAGGGCGTCGTTGGGTACCAAGTCGTTTATCTCAGCCGCATCGTTCCAGGAAACTACTAAAGTACTGAATGAAGCAGCTATCGCAGGTAAAAAAGACAACATGCTTGGTTTGAAAGAGAACGTTATCGTAGGTCACTTAATACCTTCGGGTACCGGTTTACGCGAGTACGAAAATATCCGCGTAGGTTCACAGGAAGAGTTTGACCGCCTGATGGCTTCAAAAGCAGAAGAGTTGGAAGCTTAATTCTCAACTGTTTAAATAATTTACTAAGTCCCCCGGTATCCCCGGGGGACTTTTTTTATGCTTTTAAAAAAAAGTTAAAACAAAAGTAGAACACTCCTGTTTTACGTGGGATCTTGCGCAGGCAGAATATAAGATGTAATTGCATTCTTAAAAGCTATATTTGCGCAGCATTTACCTCACAAAAAGGCAATTTATAAAGAACGTCTTTTTGTTATTTTAGTGACATGGAAGAACAAAACGAAAATCAGCTCAACATCGAGCTATCAGAAGAAATTGCAGAAGGTGTTTACTCAAATCTCGCTATCATTACCCATTCAAATTCGGAGTTTGTATTAGATTTTATACGGGTTATGCCCGGTGTGCCTAAAGCAAGGGTGAAATCAAGGATCATATTAACTCCTGAGCATGCCAAACGCCTTCTTTCGGCATTGCAAGATAATATAGAAAAATTTGAATCTGTTAATGGCCGCATCAGGGTACAACCTGATCATCCGGGTTTTCCTATGAATTTTGGTGGAACAGTGGGGCAAGCATAATTTTCAATATTATATTAAAATGCACTTTTGATTAAAAAAAAGGTACGGTTATCCCTGTTTTTTAAAAAAAATGATAAATTAAATTGTTGGGTGTGAAAAAAAGTACATATATTGCAGTGCTTTAAACTTTATACCTATTAAAAATGAAAGCTCAAACTTTATGAGAAAAAGTTCCTTGTTAAACTCATTGGTATTCTTGTCGATTTTCTTCATTTCTGCCGGTTTATTTTCTTGCTCATCCCCAAAAAAGATCAAATATTTTCAAGATATACCTGATTCCGGCCAGATGAAGAGTCTTGCGAAAGCAGAATATCAGGAACCTACAATACAGGTTGATGACATTATTACAATTTTAATTCAAACTGTAGATCCGCAGGCCACGGCTATGATAAACCAGGGTAACGTTCCTATAGCTGGAGCTGCATCGGCAATTGGTAGTGTAAGCAGTTCGGCACAGCCGGTAGTTGCAGGTTATCTCGTTCATAAAGATGGTTTTGTAGAGGTGCCTGTATTGGGGCGGATAAAACTATTAGGGCTTACTACAGGTGAAGCAAAGGAGTTAGTGCTTAAAGAGGCTCTTAAATATTATAAAGAACCAACTGTAATTATAAGGTATGCTAATTTTAAATTTAGTGTTACCGGTGAGGTTGCAAAGCCGGGGGTTTATATTACTCCAAACGAAAAAGTTAGTATACTTGATGCTATCTCGTTAGCCGGAGATTTGACAATTTTTGGTAAAAGAGAAAACGTTTTACTTATAAGGGAAAATTTGGATGGAACCAGATCTCCATATAGGATTAATCTTCAAAAAAGCGATATCATTTCTTCTCCCGTTTTTTATCTAAGGCAAAACGATGTTATTTATGTAGAGCCAAATAAAGCGAAAGCTTCTGCTACAGATGGCACTCAGGCCAAAACGTACACAATTATCGGAGCCGCTTTATCAGTACTTATTATTTTAATTACAAGAATCAACTAATTTTTATTACAAAATGGGAATCCAGGATCAGGAGTTCAATATCGAAGTAAATAACGAAGAGGGCGGCAAGGATTTTAAGAAGCTTGTTTCAATATTTATCAGCCATTGGATTGTTTTTGTTGTTGGGCTGGTTATTTTTTGTACCGGCGCGTATTTATATGCGCGGTATGCGGTACCTGCATATAAAATAAATAGCCAAATACTTATTGATGAAAGTCATGGAGGATCTGCAGGCGATCAGGTATTGAAAAGCAGTTCGATTGATTTTTCCGACTTGTTCGATATGAGCAGTAACTCATATAACGAGATCGATATATTAAAATCACGGTTATTGATGGAAAGAACCGTTAGGTCATTGGGTTTAAATGTAATTGTGTATTCTAAAGGAAGGATTAGATCTCTTGAAACATCTGATGAAGAACCATTTACAGTAAAGCTGATAACCAAGGTTGATTCGATTAAAGATAAGAATTACCAGGTTCAGATAGAAAACGGTAAAATTCATTTAGAAGATAGCAAAGGCAATATTTCAGTAGATGCCAAATTTGACGAACCAATAAAATTGGATCAGTACGATTTGGTGTTTTCGCAAAGGCCGGGGAAATTAAACCCTAAGGGATATCAGATAAACGTTCAGTCGGTTGATGAACGTGTTGACGATTTGATGCGAAGCTTTGATGTTCAGCTTACAGATAAAAAGAGTACTACGCTGGCATTGTCATTTGAATACTCCAACCCTAAAAAGGGTGAAATGATATTGCAAAAGTTGATGGACCTATATCTATTATCCAACCTGCAAAATAAAACGCAGATTGCCGATAGTACTTTGAAATTTATTGACGGGCAATTGGGTAAAGTAACTGCCGAATTATCAGGCATTGAAGGAGATTTCACAAAATTTAAAGAGGAAAATAAATTAGCAGATGTCGACCAGCAAGGCAAAGCTTTAATTGATAATGTATCTACTTACCAAAACAAATTAAGTGATTTGCAGGTACAGTTATCGCTGGTAACAGATATTGAAAAATATATCGATGCTCCAAATGTAAAGAGGATTATTCCGAGTTCATTTGCCGTACCTGATCCTGTTTTCGCCGCAGCTATAGGTAAGTACAATGATTTACTTGTTGAAAGAGATAAGCTGGCATTGTCTTATAAAGATGATAACCCGGTAGTAAAATCAGCAGATGATCAAATTGAAAATGCGAGGGTAGGCTTAGTTAAGAGTTTTGAATCTTACAAAAAGGGGCTTGAATCTACTGTTGCACAAGCTAAAAGCCAAAATTCTGCGCTTACCAGGCAGGTTTCTACAGTACCTAAAAAAGAGCGTGTTTTTCTTGATTACACGCGCGAACAAAATTTGAAGCAAGATTTATACTTGTATTTACTTCAAAAAAGAGAAGAGACAGCCATTGCAAAAACATCAACTGTTAATAGCGCACGTATTATTGATCCGGCTAAAAGTGATTACTTCCCTTTTAAACCTAAAAGACCGCTAATACTGCTTATTGGGATATTTTTAGGCTTACTGATTCCTGCTGGATATGTATATGGTAAGGACCTTCTCAATATTAAGATTTTAAATAAAAGCGACATTGAATCAAATACCAAGGTTCCGGTGGTTGGCGAAATCGGCAATAATCCTGAAGGTGTATCACTGGTGGTTGGAAATAACTCAAGGTCGATATTATCCGAGCAATTCAGGGGATTAAGAACCAACCTTCAGTTTGTATTATCGCAGGGAAAGAGCAACGTTCTCATGGTTACATCGAGTATGAGTGGTGAGGGCAAATCATTTATCACCATGAATTTGGGTAGTGTGCTCGCCTTAAGCGGTAAAAAGGTATTGTTAATGGAGCTGGATTTAAGAAAGCCTAAACTTTCGCAAAACGTAGGTTTAGATAGCAACAGTACGGGCTTTACAAATTATGTGGTATCTGAAACAATGACCATCGACGAGATCATTCAGCCCACATTTTTCTCAGAAAATTGTTTTATAATATCTTCGGGCCCAATCCCTCCTAATCCTACCGAATTATTATTGAGCGATAAATTTAACGAGTTGATCGATGCGCTTAAGAAAAGGTTTGATTACGTGATCATCGATAGTGCGCCTATAGGCTTGGTTTCGGATGCTCAATTGATAGAAAAACATACTGATGCCAGTTTATATATTGTTAGGCAGGAATACACTTATAAATCGCAGTTGAATATCATTAACGAGTTAACCCGCGAAAAGAAATTCCGTAGGTCTTATTTGGTTATTAACGATATAAAAACTAAAAAAGGCGGTTATTATGGCTATGGCTATGGTTACGGCTACGGTTACGGCTATGGTTACGGCTATGGCAGCACTACCGAAGAAACACCAAGTTTTTGGAACAAACTATTTAGCAAGAAGAAGTAAAAAGTAAAGTAATCAGGACATATCTATAATTCCGATTGCAATTGTTGTAATATTTTAACCAGATGTTGTTATGAAACCGGTATGTAGTTTAATAATTCGTTCATACAATGAACAGAAACATATAAGGAGGTTGCTTGAAGGTGTAAAACGGCAGACTATATTTCAGCAAATCGAAGTAATATTAGTAGATTCTGGTTCAAATGACGATACTGTAGTTATTGCGAGAGAATATGGTGTTAAGATTATTAACATTCGTCCCGAGGAGTTTTCTTTTGGAAGGGCGTTGAACCGTGGGTGTATGGCTGCCCAGGGAGAATATTTGCTTTTTGCAAGCGCTCACGTTTATCCGCTTTATACCGATTGGATAGAGCGGATGATAGCTCCTTTTAATGATAAAAATGTTGCTTTAGTATACGGCAGGCAGGTTGGTTGTGAAGTATCCAAGTATTCCGAACAACAGCTTTTCAATAAATGGTTCCCTTCCTTTTCAAATTATGATCAGGCAATTTCTTTCTGTAATAACGCCAACTGCGTTGTTAGGAAGGAACTTTGGGAACAACAGCCGTATGATGAGTCATTAACTGGTTTAGAGGATTTGGCCTGGGCCAGTCAGATAAAAGCGAAAAATCATAAAATTGCATACGAAGCTTTGGCCCCGATAGTGCACGTACATGAAGAAACGCCGTCGCGTATAAAAAACAGGTACAGGAGGGAGGCTATTGCTTTGAAAATAATCTACCCTAATGAAAAATTTTCGTTTTTCAATTTTGTACGTTTAACAATTGCCAATATATTTTCAGATAGCTTTCACGCTGTCCATGATAAAAATTTCATGAACAACTTTTTTTCGATTGTGATGTTCAGGTACATGCAATTTTGGGGCACCTACCTTGGATACAATCAAAAAAATCAAATCAATGAAACATTGAGGAACAGGCTATATTATCCAAATGATATGAAAAGGCCTCCTCGTCACAATGAGTTAACTCATTTGCCACCATCTGGAGAAAGAATTATATACAGTGGCTTTGAGGGTTAATCTGCTTTTTTACATCTACAAAAAACATCAACATTCAAATGGATAAATTTAAGTTAGCCGCTATCGTACCGATGCGGCATTCGAGCGAAAGGGTACCTGGAAAAAATTACAGGGATTTTGCGGGGAAGCCACTTTTTCATCATGTAATTCAAACATTATTAGATTGTCCTTTAATCGATAAGGTTGTGATTGATACCGACAGCCCTATTGTTATCGAACAGGCGCAGGCTTCTTTTCCGGATGTACTTGTGTTGGAGCGCCCTGAACATTTAAGAGATGGCGCCATCCCAATGAACGATGTGTTGTTGAACAGCATTAACCAGGTTCCATCTGAGTTTTATTTACAAACGCACAGTACCAACCCATTATTAACAGTTGAAACGTTAACCGCAGGTATCAAAAGATTTTTTGATATCCAGCCTATGTATGATTCACTGTTTTCGGTAACAAGAAAACATGTAAGGTTTTGGGATTCTTTAGCACGCCCGATTAACCATAACCAGAATATATTACTGCGTACACAAGATCTGCCTCCTATTTTTGAAGAGAACTCTTGTTTTTACGTATTCACTAAAGAAATACTTGAAAGAAAACATAACAGAATCGGCGACAGGCCATTTTTGTATGAAATGCCGGAGATTGAGGCGCAGGATATTGATGTGGAATTTAATTTCATAGTAGCGGAACTTTTGTATAAAATGATAAATAAGATCGTATGAAGATATTAATCACCTGTCCTCCGATGTTAAGAGGAATTGATCAGTTAAAACATTTTTTTGAGGAAAAGGGTATTGAGTTGATTTTGCCGGAGGTGGTACAAACACTAACTGAGGAACAGCTTATTGAGTTGGTTCCACAGGTAGAAGGTTGGATAATCGGCGATGATCCTGCTACCGAAAGGGTATTTCAGGCCGGTGTTCAGGGCAAATTGAAAGCTGCTGTAAAATGGGGCGTTGGTGTAGATAACGTTGATTTTAAGGCTTGCGAAAAGTTGGGCATTCCTATTTCAAATACACCAAGAATGTTTGGCAATGAGGTAGCCGATATGGCGCTTGCTTATTTTACAGGTTTGGCACGTGACAGCTACCGTGTTGACCGCGAAGTACGTAAAGGAAACTGGATAAAGCCTGCGGGTATGTCTGTTGAAGGCAAAACTGTAGCCCTGATAGGTATAGGCGATATTGGTTTAGGCACAGCACGCCGTTTAAAAGGTTTTGGCGTTAATGTAAATGCTTACGATCCGTTTAGTAAATTAACTGCTGAAGAAGCACAGGTTAACGAAATCCTTCCTTTCCCTGAAAAGCTTGGAGATGCTGACTTTGTAATTATTACCTGCGCTTTAACGCCATCAAGCTATCACCTGATCAATAAGGAAAGTATAGCTTTAATGAAAGACGGTGTGATTATTATCAACGTATCACGCGGACCGCTGATTGATGAAACTGCATTAATTGAAGCGCTGAATTCAGGTAAAGTAAAATCGGCCGGTTTAGATGTTTTTGAAATTGAGCCACTTCCGCAGGATAGCCCTTTACGCCAGTTCGAACAATGTATTTTTGGTACTCACAATGGGTCTAATACCAAAGAAGCTGTAGTAAGGGCAAGTTTAAGAGCTATTGAATTAATGTTTGGTTATTTAGGAATACAATAAAAATGGCTAAAGCAGTAGTAATAACCGGTGTATTAGGTGGTATTGGAAGCCAGCTGGCTAAAACCTTTAAAGAAAAAGGCTATGAAGTAATAGGCCTTGATGTAAAAGATAGCCAGCCGGAGTATTGCGATAAGTTTTTTAAATTCAATCTGAACGAATATTGCGCTAACCCGGAGTATAAGGCAAGCATTGAGGCTACTTTTGACAAAGAGATTCCTGAACTGTTTGCACTTATTAACAACGCTGCAGTACAGATCTTGAGCAATTTGGATGAAATAACCTTGCAAGATTGGAACCAAACACTAAACGTTAACCTTACCGGACCTTTAATGTTGAGCCAGTTTTTTTTAAAAAGGCTCGAAAAAGCAAAAGGTTCTATCATCAATATCGCAAGTATCCATCATCAGCTTACCAAAAAACGCTTTTTGGCCTATGCAAGTTCAAAAAGTGCCCTGGTAGGTTTAACCAAGGCGCTATCTGTTGATTTGCAGGGGCGTGTAAGGGTAAACGCTATAAGCCCGGCAGCAATTGATACGCAAATGCTGCGTGATGGTTTTGATAATGATGAAGCCAAGGTGCAGATGCTTAATGAATTACATCCAAGCCAACGCATAGGTAAACCGCGTGAAGTATCTCAATTAGCGCTATTATTGGCTGAGGACGAACTTGGTTTTATAAACGGCGCCAACATCAATATTGATGGCGGTATAAGTAATGTTTTGAAGGATTTAGACTGATATAGATCCCTGTATCATAATTATTCAATTCTTTAAGAAATCTTACCTAACTCATCCCGGTATTTATAATGATAAAAAAAACAGAAAAAGTAAATTATTTTGAAAATCTTGATATACTGCGAGTTTTTTTAGCTTTAGCTGTTGTAATTTTTCATATCCCTGAAATCTCGGCTTCAGTATTACATGTGCATTTGTATAGTGATTTCGCTATTTTTCACAAGGGTACTGAAGCCGTATTTTTCTTTTTTACATTAAGTGGGTTTTTGATCACACGCCTGTTATTAATTGAACGGGATGTGTACAGTGACATCAATTTAAAGATGTTTTATTTACGCAGGGTGCTAAGAATATGGCCCGTGTATTTTGCCGTTATTATTGTTGGGATTTTATATTACCATATAATCTTACCCAGATTAGGTATTGTTTCAAAAGCAAATTATAGTATTGGAGAGGCGCTGCTATTATGTGTGTTTTTTCTGTCGAATGTATTTCAAAGGCTTTTTAGACCCGGGTCTATTTTGTCAATAACATGGTCGATAGGCGTTGAAGAACAGTTTTATTTACTTTGGCCTCTGTTATTTAAGAAAAGCAGTAAAGGATTTATACTGGGGTTTTTGATAGTACTTTACCTGATCATAGCATCCTATAACTTTTTAAATCCGGGTTCTATACTGCTTAAATATCGCTTTCTGTTTGATTTTATGATAATAGGAGGTGTAATGGCATTGCTTATTCAAAAGTACGAGCAAATTCTAATCCCCTTTTTTAAATCGAAGTTAGTATTGTTTACTTTCTTCGTATTATTTGTTTTGGTTTTTTTTACCAATGTATTTAATCCGATATCGAGTTTGAATGAGCAATTATACCATACCGTTTGCGGTCTTATCTCAATAGGATGGATTGTTACCCTTGCGTTTTCACAACCTATAAGTGCGTTGAAGAAGTTTACTTACCTCGGTAAAATATCATACGGCATTTATATGTATCACATGATAATGGTAAACTTTGTTTTATTTATTGTACTTAAAACTAAATTAGCTCAGGTAGTAAATATTCCGCTGCTTTCAATTATAATTAACTTTTCGGTAATAGCCTTAACGTTAATACTATCTCATTTATCTTACAAATATTTTGAGACCTATTTTTTATCATTAAAAAACAAGTTTACTAAAGTAAAACCAGCGGCGGCTAACTGATTATTGCACATAGTCGGTGTGATATTTTAAATGGACTATGCCGGATAACATCATATTTAACTTATAATAACGTGGAAAAAAAAATAAAGGTTTTAAATGTTTTGGGTGGTTTAACGGCTGGCGGGGTTGAAACTTGGTTGTATAACGTATTAGGTCAG
Source organism: Mucilaginibacter gossypiicola (assembly GCF_900110105.1). Lineage (GTDB taxonomy): Bacteria > Bacteroidota > Bacteroidia > Sphingobacteriales > Sphingobacteriaceae > Mucilaginibacter > Mucilaginibacter gossypiicola. Next base: position 376,593 of record NZ_FOCL01000006.1, read on the forward strand.
GTTGACTTTAATAAATATCAAATTGACTTTATGACTTTTTCGGATAAGAAAGGAGTATATGATGATTTGGTAACAGCTATGGGCTGCAAAGTTTATTACCAGCCTAAAACCAAAAATGTGTTAAAGGTAGCCCAATATTACATTAAAACGGTTAAAGAAAATGGCTATGATATTGTGCACTGTCACCGCCATTTGCTTTGTGGTTTGTTTTTTATTTTCAACCGGTTTACTAAAGCCCAATTTATAGCGCATAGCCATAATACATCTACAGATTCGAAGCTGTTTATTTTTAAATACTTTTCAAAAGCCTCAAGAGCTATTATTAAAAAGGTAAAGTATAAGTTAGCTTGCTCGGAAGATGCAAGTATTGCTTTGTTTGATAAGGTAGAAACTATCATCGATTACGGCATCGATACCAGTAAATTTGTGCTGGAAACCCCTAAAAACCAAGAGTTGCTAAAATTATTTAATTTAGATGCCGGTAATATAATAATTGGTCACGTTGGTAGGTTTACTGAACAAAAGAATCATACGTTTATAATTGAAATTGCAAGGAAAATTGTAGCGCAAAACCCTAATTACCATTTTGTTTTTATTGGCGACGGTATACTGGAAGAGCAGATCAGGCAAAGTATTATTGGCGGAGGTTTACAAAACAATGTTCATATGGCGGGCACCAGAACTGATGTAAATAAATTCATGAGCGGTTTATTCGATATGTTTTTATTCCCATCGTTATATGAAGGTTTAGGTATTGTACTGCTTGAAGCGCAGAGTGCGGGTTTGCCGGTTATTTTTACAGATGTGATTCCGCAGCGGGTTGATGTTATTGCAACCCTGGTAAACAGGATTAGCCTTGATAAAGGGGCCGATTTTTGGGCTAACCATATCTTAAATGAAGTTAAAATTCCTTCAGCAGCCGAGCGCCGTAATTATCACGAAGAGTTTAATAACTCCGAATATTCGATAAAAAAGTCGGCGGCTAAATTGTTGGATTTCTATAAAAATATTATTAGCCAGGGCTAATAATTTAAACAAAACAATATGAACATATTTTCAATTCAAAAGTATAGGAAAATTTTCCGCTCAGTAAATATAATCATATTGCTATTTTGTATTTTTAATTTTAAAGTAACTGCCGACTTTAATTTCATGGCGTCAGAAATTCTGTTCGTCATTTATATCAACTTGATTTTTTTCGTACTTGCATCGCGTATTTTTCAGTACCTCTACGAGCCCCCTGTTTTTTTTCTGATATTCAGTTTTGTATACGAGGTTTTAAAGTTCCCTTACTACTTTGCCTACGATACGCCCAAAAGCCTGGTTGATTTTACCGGGTTGCTAAATTCAAAACATGGAATAAGCGATTATTACGGATCATCAGCAATGATGCTGCTGTTTCATATGTTTTGTATAACATTGTTATTGATAACCTACGTTATATTCAGGAAGAAAATTACCCCAAAAACTACCGAAGCGCCGGTTTTTCGTTTTAAAAACTCGAGAATACTATTAGTAGTAATTATAATTGGGATGCTGTTTAGCGCCATATCACTATACAGGATCACTGGGGGAAATTTATTATACCTGCTATCCAGACGATCGGGTAATGCCGAGGCATCAGATGCCTTAAAGGACAACTTTTTGGTGTCGTTTATAGCGAGTTTAGTGCTGGTTTTAATACCAATGTACTTATCAATCAAGTTGCTTGAAAAAGACAAAAAGTGGAAGAGGGTTTTATGGATCTATGTACCAGGTATCGTTTTACTATTCCTTATTGCAGGTAGCCGCGGTTTTGCCATTTACTCAATAGGCACCGCGTTAATATTGATCTTCTCGTTTAAGAAAGTGCCTATCAGGGTGTTTTTACCGGCAATTCCGGCAATATTTGTAGGGTTTGCTGTGTTGGGGTTATTAAGGAGGTCATCTGATACGAGCGAAAGCAAATTTTCGGAAAATTTTGCAGCGCAGCAGGAAAAAAGTAGCCAATGGTATTACGAATTGGCAAATTATCAGTTGCAGTTAAGAGATGAAATGGTTTTTTCAAATCTTAAATCGAACGATATGTTGCTTGGGCTGTCATATCTTAACCTGGTTTTTTTCCCTATTCCGCGTACCTGGATAGGCGATTTAAAACCCGAGTTTATCGATGCCTATGTTGCAGAAACCTTCTGGGGCCGAACGGATATCGGTTTGCCTCTAAATGCTATGAGCGAAGCATACTTTAACTTCGGTTACTTTGGGATAATTGTGTTTTTTGTATTCGGGCTTATCATGGCTTCAATTACCAATTATTTAACCCGAAAGGGAAGTTTAATGCGGCAAAGCTTAATGATCACCTTAATGGTTTATCTCCAAACCTGGGCAACAACTGAGTTAGTTTACGTTTTTGAATTTTTGGTTTTCATTATACCACTAGTAATTTGTATAAGCGAAAAGAAATACCTTTCAAAACCTAAGTATTCCGTATCATGGGAAAATTAGTTATCACAGACAGCAATCAATTTCCCGAACATTTTTTGTTCGATTACTTTTACCCGTCGCCGGGCTTATGCCAGGATTTAAATCGGAACATATTTGCTACTATCTTTGAAAAAGATATATCTTTTTACAGCTTAGAAGGATTATTTGATACAACTATTAACCGGTATTTTTTGACGGATATCAAATTAATGGAGCATCCGTTGCTGGTTAAAAATATTGCAGCCCATTGCAAGCAGAACAACATTTCCGAACTGAGTTTGCTGATTCATAATAATAATAACAAGCTGGGCGAATTTTACAGTGAGGCGTTGAAAGCACACGGTATACAGGTAACCGTTGATTTCCATTCAAAGACGGTTTATTGGAAAAATTCATTATCCCGGTCAGAAAAGGTTTTTAATAAAAAACTAAAACTGGCTGCTACGGTAATTGCCCAGTATTTCATTTTGCTGATCAATTTTATGGTAAAAAGGGTGCAATGGAAAGGTAAAAAAGTTATATTATGGAACTCGTTTGCAAATAACAGGGAAAAGATTGATTATGCCTTTTTAGATAAACTTTACAATGAGGGGAATGCATTGGTTATACATCCAAATCCTTATTTGTTAAAATCGAAAACCAATTGGAACAAATCAATTTATTGGTTAGGCCAGTATAGTATCAGCCCCGGTAAATTTTTGGCCTTCGCTTTTTCTCTGCTTTCATTCAGGAAAAGTTTTAATAAAATATTAGCAAAATATGAACCATTTTTAGGTTCCATACCCGAGGCCTGGAATGCCGACGTTTTATTGAAAACAATTTACTTTTTTGAATATAACCTGCTTATGGGGAGTTTGATAGAAAACTTATCAAAAGATCCGGAGTTAAATGTAAGCAGCGTTTTTAGGGGAGGGGCGGCTGCAGGCTTAATTTATGCCGGTGTTTGCAAGAGAAAGTACCGGGCTAATCACATCAATCATATTTTAGTTCCTCATGGTACCGAGATCAATCCTATTGATCATTTTTCGTATTTCTATTTGGATTATAACATACTCCCGTCAAATAAAATTAAGAAGAATTGGGATGCGATTTTACACGGTCAGTACAGCCAATTCATGAAATATAATTATTGCGAAAATGTGAATGGCGGCCGCATCGACTATTCATTTTTACAGGAGCAATTGGCCGGTAATAAAAATGCAGGCAAAAATGGTAGTAAACTTCGGATAGGCATTGTATTAACTTATAACTCGGATAGTTATCAGCAATATTTTATTAATAGTATTGTAGAATCATTTACAAAATCCTTACCGGATACAGAAATAGAATTTGTTGTAAAACCGCGGCCTAATTTACCCTACACTCCCGAAGAAAAGTTAGCCAAAAATCCTAACCTGAAAATTGATAAGCAGGATATATATTCTTTTTTGAATAATATCGACATGGTTATCGGAACTGTTAGCGTTTACGGGGTACTTACCATGGTTGTTACCGATGGTATTTTGTGCGATATTCCGGGTATTTATTATTATCCCAATAAAAACATTCCGCAGGCCGATCTTGGTTATAGCTATCATTCATCAATGAATGGCTATTCTTTTGCACAGGAACCAGAGCTTTTAAATTTTCTGAAGAATTATAGCAATAAGCAGGATTTATTAAAAGGAGTTATAGCCCTGAATGATGCTACTAAGGAGTATCTCGTTTTTGACGGAAATCCTTATGATTACCTGGAAGCTTTAATGTTAAAATAGTACTTGCCGCCTGACCTTTAAATCGTAAGCAATGAAACACAAAAACGAAAAAATAATTTCAATTCAAGTACTACGGGCCATTGCCGTTTTGATGGTTGTTTTTATTCACACCATTTCATCGGCCAATTATCTGTTTACAGGTAAGGGATTGTTCCATAGTAAAGCGGTTATCGCGACTTATTATTTTTTAGCAGACTGGGGCGCAATCGGAGTCGATCTGTTTTTTATTATCAGCGGTTTTATCATGACCAGGGTTGTTGCACCTTTTGAATCAGTGAAAAACGGTTGGAAGGATTTTATTTTGAAAAGAGTGATCAGAATAATACCCTATTATTGGTTAATATCGGCGGTTTACCTGGTGTTATCAATAATGTGGCACCAGCCGGTAACGCTACAATCTGTATTAAGCACATTGTTCTTTTTTCCTGTTTTTAACAGTTTCCAATATATCAGTCCTATCCTGTTCGTGGGTTGGTCGCTATCTATCGAGTTGTATTTTTATCTGCTCATTGCGGTTCTTTTAATCTTTAAAACGCAAAATCTTAAAATAAAATTAGTGGTTATAATGTGTGCCCTAACGTTATTGGGGGTTCTGGTTAATTCTAATTACGTAATTATTGATTTTGCCCTTAGCCCACTTCTTTTTGAGTTTGCCTTAGGCGTTATTTTGGGTATGTTTTATGATCGTTTTAAAGGCTTCGAACGGAAAAATATAGCATGGTTTTTCTTTACGGTTTCAATAGTGCTCGGCGCGTTTTTAATGAGCCGGAGTATTTTTATTGATCATAAGGAAATCACTTTACCTAATAATATTTTTAGTAACACCTGGATAGCGTTACGTAGATCACTAATATGGGGAATACCCTGTATGTTGTTTGCCGGCGGCTATATTTTGCTCGAAAAATCGATTTTTGCAACCAATAACCTTTATGTAAAAATAACAGAACCTTTGGTTTTATTAGGTAATGCCTCTTATACCTGCTATCTGGTGCATATAATGGGTATAAAATTCTTTGCAATAATATTTCGGTACCTGGGCATTTCTTCGCCCGATGTTTATATTATACTCTGTACCCTGGTTTGCGTTGCTGCCAGTGTACCGGTTTATAAGTATGTAGAACTGCCGTTAATTAAAATTATAACGCCGCTTTTTTATCCTAAAAGAGAACCTGCTGCCTCAATTGTTTCTAAATAGTTATCAGTAAAAAAATGTCCTCAAAAGTATTAGTATTTGAAGCCTACCCGTTTTTTTCGGGAAGCCAACGTATCACTTTAAATGTATGCCGGATATTAAAGAAAAACGGATTTCACGTTACTTTGCTTCTTGTTGATGACCGGTTTGGTTCGCTGCGTAAAAACTTTGAACCTGTTGTAGATGAAATTGAGCTTATAAATGCAAGCGAGCATTTATTAACATACGGTGATGAGGATTCCTGGTTTAGCAAGAAGAAGTTTTTTAAGTCGGTTTTTGGTGGATTGCTCCCTTTTTACTTTAACTGTCTGAAACAGATCAACTCGAAAAAATATGATTTCCTTTATTGTTGCGACCCTCGGGGTGCAACAATGATGTTGTTATCGGCAAAGTTATTCCGGAAAAAAAGCATCCTGCATTTTCATGGTAAAAATCGCCTTCCTAATAAGCTGGCTAAATTATTTTTAAATACGTTTGATACCGTTGCTTGTGTTAGCGGCGACGTAGCCCGAAGTTTGCCTGAAGCCGGTAATAAGGTTGTTATTTATAATGGGATAGATTTTTCACAGTATAGTAATGTTGATTTAAGTGCAGTAAGGAATGAGGTTGGGCATGAAAGTGTTAATACTGCGGTTAAGTTTCTTTATGTAGGTTTGCTGCGGCCGCATAAAGGATTGCACCATTTGATACATGCTTTTGCAAAGTTAAAAAAGGAGCGTCCTGATCAGGACTTTGTGCTTTATGTTCTTGGCGCGGCCAAAACGCAGGCCGAGGAAAATTTTAAGAAGATATTGAGTGATTTTTCGGAAAAAAATTCAATAACAAAAAATATACATTGGCTTGGTTGGAAAGATAATGTGTTGGCATGGATGAATTACGCCGATTATTTTGTGTTTCCGTCTATTGATAAAGAAGATAATACCTTTGAAGGCTTTGGCGCAAAAATTGAATCGACCGAAGGATTGCCCACTGTTTTGATTGAAAGTTCGATATGTAAACTATATAGCATTGCTTCAACGGTAACAGGGGTAAGCGAGATTATCACGCCCGGAAAAAACGGAGAGTTATACAATAGCAATGAACCTGATGCTTTATATAACTCTTTAAATACAGTGTTAAGTGATTTGCCGAAATTTAAAGACTTTGAAACCGGCGAGAATTTCCATTTAAGCACTTTTGAAAATAAGATTCTATCATTATTCGATTCGAAAAAGAAATGAAAACTGCGTTTATAACAGATTGGCTTGAGAAATATGGCGGCGCGGAGCGTGTGGTTACAGCCATCAACGAACTTTATAAGTTTGATTATTATTATGCTTATGTAAATAAGATGGATCACGATACTCAGCTGCTAACATTAGGTGGTAATGATGTAACTGTGATCGAGTCGAATGTGCTAAAGAAATTTAAATATAAATTCAGGCTTTTTTTGCCCATTTTTCCATGGATCGTTAAACGGTTTAATCAGCAAACCCAAAAAAACAAGGTAGATTTGGTTATCAGTTCATCATGGGCCCTATCAAAAGGATACAGGATTGGCGATGAAGTTCATGTTTCTTATCTGCAGGCTCGAAACTTTAAATATGTTTGGGATGAGGCCGCGCTATATTTTAAGGGCATAGTAAAGTTGTTTTTGCCTGTAAAACCTGGTTTGCAGGATTTTGACTTGAAGAGTGCTCAAACTCCTGATTATTTGATATCCAATTCGAAATTTGTTCAAAATTGGGTAAAGAAAAAATATAATCGCGATTCGGTGGTAATTTATCCTCCGGTTGAGGTAGAAAGTTTTGAAATAAGCTCAAAAAAAGAGGATTACTTTGTAATAGTAGGACGTATTGAACCCTACAAGCGTTTTGATATTGTAATAGAAGCATTTAATCAAAATGGTAAAAAGCTGATAGTAATAGGCGATGGTTCGCAGTCGCGCTATCTTAAGAAAATAGCACGGAATAACATTGAGTTTATTGGGTTTCAGAAAAAAGATGTTATCAAAACTTATCTTGCCAAAGCAAGAGCGTTTGTATACGCCGGAGTAGAGGATTTTGGAATTGCCCTTGTTGAAGCCCATGCTTCCGGAACCCCTGTAATTGCTTACAAGGGCGGTGCCGCAGGCGAAATTGTGAACGAAAGCAATGGTTTATGTTATGAAGAGCAAACCGCGGAGGCCTTAAACAAAACATTAGATCATTTTTTAAGCAAAGAAAATGAGTATTCGAGTCAGGAAATTCGAAATAGCTCCTTACGGTTTTCAAAAAAACGCTTTCAAACCGAATTCAAAGAATATATTAATACCGTAATGAGCAAGCATAAGAAATAATTGGTAGAGGTACATAAGTATAGTGTGTAATTAACGTTATTGTTGCAGAAGAACTTAAATATTTGGTGATGAAAACACATGCGTTTTTACTAAAGCTGGTAGCTTTTTTCTTACTGTTGCTTAATTGTGGTGCAGAAACAATTGCGCAGGCCCATGAACACACTGCTCCTGAAAAAAACTCACGAACGGCAAAGCAATATTCGGTAATTGATGTATCAACCGACCTGAAAAAAATGGGTATAGCGCAGCAAAACATGCTGCCTGATAACAACACTATTGATGCCGGGCCATTATTGGAGGCGGCTGTAATTTATGCCGGAAAACATAATTATAATAAAGTAAACGTTCCTGCGGGTACATATTATTTTAAATCTGTAAGGGATAATGCCCATGCTTATATATTTAATACTAATAATGTAGTTATTGAATGTAATAACGCAACGTTTAGTTTTAGCTCCAGGAAGGCATGCGGAATTATTATCAGAAATTGTAATTACGTAGGCATACAAAACGTAAAATTAGATTACGGGCAGGACCTTCCTTTTACCTCGGCCACAGTAGCATCAGTAGATGCTGCTAACAATGCTATTTCTGTTGGTGAAGTTACCGGCAGGCCGCTATCTGATTTTACCAGTTCGTCGAGATATTCGGTAAGGATATTTGTTTTGAGAAAAACAGGAAATAACGAAGTAAAAAGTGTACCGGTTGAATGGTTGTTTGCTGCAGATGGGCCTTTAAGCAATACTAAGATAGTTTTAAAAGGTAACGGAGCACAGTTAGCTGCAAATCTTGCAAAGGTTCAGCCTGGCGATATACTATGTGTTTCAGAGCGCAGCTATGCCGGCAATAACGCCCTTGCTTTTATGACTTATCCCCCTGATATTGACTCGGGCAATTACGCAAAAAACGTAACCGTATATTCTTCACCTGCAATTGGAGTTTCCAGTATGTGGCAAAACAACCTTTCGTTTTCAAATTTGAAGGTAATGCCTAAACCTGGGCGCGTACAATATATTTCGTCAAATGCAGATGGCATTAATGTAGTTAACAGTGGCAACGGTAACTCCGTTAACAACTGCACCGTTTTATTTAGCGGAGATGACGGGATATCGTTTAGCGGTAATTTGTACGCAACGGTTACATCTGTAAATGATGTTAATGGTATGGCGGTTAATGAACGATATAAACTTAAAGCCAATCAAAAGATTACGTTTGTTGATCCCGACGATCTTCGTGAGATTGGATCTGCTACTATTTCGGATTTGCCGCAAAGATCGTCAGATAAGCAAAAAACGAATATCAGATTATCTTCAACTGTTCAAAATCTTAAAGCGGGAACGTTAATTTATTTGCCACAAGACAAACGTTCAAACGGCATAGCGATATCAGGAAATACTATAAGGTATCCGTACTCAAGAGGAATATATTTTAGCGGAGTAAATGGTGCCCAAATTACCGGTAATACTATTGAGCATACGCAATCATGCGCTATATTGGGGCAAGCCGGCCGAAATATTCCGGGAGTTAGTAATACCGTTATTAAAAACAATGTAATAAACAGCGCTTTTGAAAAGGGCACCACCAATCAGCCCGGCGCTATTGAAATATCTGTTGAAGGTAAGGTAACCTCTGCATTTGTAAACAGGGGTATGGAAATTAGAAATAACCAGATCACAATTGCCGATGGCGGCGTAAAACACGTTGGTATTTTTATTTCTAACACGCAAGGTTACAGTTTATCAGATAACAGTTTAAAAGTGAAGGTTAGTGATGCCGCGCTCAATGATTTGCCGGATGCACGTAAAGTGGTGGTTAGGGGATCGGCATCGGGTAATTAGTTAGTGATTTGCATATAGCTTAAAAGCTTGATGCCGGAATTATTAACGTGTGCGCAGCCTGTCATCTCTGAAGCTGAACAAACTGGCATTTTTCGGAATTGGGTTTTAAAGGGAGGGGTAGGCATAATATTGGTGGTATTTGGCCACGTAATTAAAGGCCTCATAACAGTCAAATTGATTGATCCGGTGTTTTTTTACTATGCTGTTAACTTTGTTTACAGCTTTCATATGCCTCTTTTCTTTATCCTATCCGGATACTTTTTTGTTAAAAGTTTTTTAAAAAGAGGGGCCGCTGATTTTACTGTAAATAAGCTGGAAACCATTATTTATCCTTATGTAGTATGGTCGCTGATACAAACCTTTATCGAAATAAGGTTATCCGCCTATACAAACAACCATACTAAAGCAAGTGAATTATTTACTTGTTTGTATTTGCCACGCTCTCAGTTTTGGTTTTTATTTGCTTTGTTTTTTATCAATATTTTAAATGTTTTACTATTCAAAATATCGGTAAAATGGGGCGCATTCCTTAGCATCATCATTTGGTGGGCTTATTATTTTCTTAACTACAAAGTCCCCGTTTTTGATAAGGCTTTATTAAATCTTCTTTATTTTACTGCCGGCATCTTGTTGTCACAATACAATCATGTGTGCAATTTGATCATTAAAAACAGTTATTTGTTTGCTGCCAACCTGTTAGTATTTGCAGCATCATTGTATGTTTATTTTAATTTTCCGCAAACAAGTTGGTACAACTTGATAATTCCGCAGCTATCAGGCTCATTTGTTATTATGTATCTGTCCGAAAAGATGACTTATCGTTCCGGGTTTTCTTTTTTAGAATATTTAGGCGTTAATTCTCTTGTAATTTACCTCGTGCACATGTTAGCTGGAAACGGAACCCGCATTTTTTTGGCAAAAATCTTACACGTTAACAATTCCATAGTGCATATAGTGTTAGGAACGTTAATGGGGATACTTATACCGTTGGCAGTATTAAATATCGCGTCTAAAACCAAATATCTATCCTGGCTATTTAAGTTCCCACTGTTAAAAAAGACAAAGGGTAAGAATTCCGGGACAGTTGCAGAAACAATTGCATAAAGATAATTGAAGCGACGATGTATGAGTTGCCTGTTAATAGGTTTTATAGGTAAAAAAACGCTAAAGCCGGGCTACAAGGATCCAGAAATTAAAGAGGCCATAAAACTAAATGTTTTATGGCCTCTTTAATTTTTAAAGGCCTGCCTATTGGTAAACGTTATGCAATCTGCTTGCATATTATGTTAACGCACTTTATGATGCAAGTAGCATTGGCAGACTATTTTGGGGCAAACAGGTTGTTAACATATTGCCCGGTGGCTATTTTAAATAATATAGCTATTTGAAAAATCTTTTAAGCGTAGTTTTTTCAAAGTATACTGTTACTCCTATAAACAGAAGAAACAATCCATTGCCGATGATCAGGTTCCGTTTAAATACAACAAAGCTTAAAAATATGATTACAACCGAAGCAATAATGTATGCGAGGTTTTTTTTGATATTGTAGGGTATCGGGTAGTTTTTTTGGCCCCACAAAAATGCCAGGATCATCATAACAGCATATGCAATAAATGACACCCAGGCAGACGCCATGTAACTATATTTGGGAATAAAGATCACATTTAAAATAATTGTAATGATAGCTGCTATGCCAGAGATATACAGTCCATATTGGGTTTGATCTGATAGTTTAAACCAAACAGATAAATTCATATATATACCAAGGCTCATATAGCCGAATAATAGCAAGGGAACAACGCCAAGCCCCGACCAATATAAGTTTTGCTGAACTGTATCATGGCCTTTAATAAAGTACTTAAGTATGTCAACATTAGCTACGATCCCAACGCAAATTATTGAAACTACAATGATGAAGTAGTCCATTATTTTAGCATATGTTTCGCCCGAATTTTTGTTCTGAGCCTGGCTGAAGAAAAAAGGTTCGGCACCAAGCCTGAAGGCCTGTACAAATAGGCTTAAAAACAACGCTATTTTTGCGCATGCGCCGTAAATACCTACCTCCTGCTCACTTATATTACTGGGCAGTAATTTCCCGAGCATTATTTTATCAAGGTTTTCATTGATGATGTATGATACGTTGGCAATTAAAATTGGCCAGCTGTATTTAACCATCTCAATAAATATCCTTCCATCAAATTTAAACCTGAATTTTAATATTTCAGGAACCAGTACTAAAAAGGTAATTATACTTGCTATAATGTTAGCCAAAAAGATGTAGCCCACCCAATGCGGTCGGTACCAGGTAATTAAATTTTCATACCCCCAAAGCTTATTTTTGATAAAATAAGGTATTACAAACAGGAAAACCATATTCAGTGATACAACCAATACGATGTTGAATATTTTCACCATACTGTATCTGATTGCCTTATTAACAGTACGCATATATGCGAAGGGGATTGCACAAAGGGCATCGATAACCAGTACCAGACTTAAACACCTGATGTAATAAACATAATCGCTGTATGACTCCATGTTATTGCCGTTAAGCCATAAAGCTATGTTTCCTATAAATGTAAAAACAGTAAGTAAAAAAATGGCGCAGGTTAAAGCAATCCCTAAAAAGGTATTGCAATACACCATTTCTTTGTCGTGCTCATTTTTATTAATGTATCTGAAAAAGGTTGTTTCCATGCCAAACGAAATGATGGCAGTAAGTATGGCAGTCCAACTGTACATTTTGGTAAATACCCCATAAACCTTTGCCGATAATGTACCCACATATATTGGAGTAAGCACAAAATAGAACGACCGGGAAATGATAGTACTAATGCCGTATACAGCAGTTTGACCGGCGAATTTTTTAGCTGATGACAATGTTTTTTGATTTAGATGTAAATTAATATATTTGCAGTATTGGCGCTAAATTAATGTAATTTTTTTAAAAATTGGATTAATTTAGTATGATTTTGTGTTTAAGTGTAAAGAAATTGTTAAGAGATGTATAACTTAACTGACTGAAAAAAAAATGCGGGAAAAAAGGCAAAACAGTCAGTCTTATATGATATATTTAAGAACTATTTGATTTAAACTATTATAAAAAAATGTCCCCTAAACCCAAAGTTTTCCAATATGGAAAGCATTTCCTTGAATTCTTCACAATAATTTTTTTTTGCTCCGTATTTTCAACTTCATGTAAAAAAAGCACTGTTCAAAATGAGCAGCCTGCAACCGACACAATAGGTATTCCTGGCGGTGGTGCGGTTCCTGCTACTCCTGTCGATACGGTTGATTATCGGCTCCGTTCACGCGGCTCTGTAATATTGCAGGCTGGATACATTGATCAACCTTATGTTTTAAAGCTGAGTAATGGATCTTACATCTGTTTTTACACTAAATCTCCCACAAATGAAGGCTCCTCTGGCGAAACAATAGGTATTAGCCTAAGTAACGACAAAGGTAGATCGTGGCAGGAAAGTACCGATTTAGAGCCGGCAACCGGAAATTCGGCGTTTTATGCTATTCCTTTTTTAAATGCCAACGGAAGGATATACGTTATTTACGGGTACAACATTGACAATACCAACGATGGTATCAGGTTTGATATGGTTGGAAAAATGTGTTACCGGTACTCGGATGATAACGGCGCAACCTGGTCAAATCGTTTTATAATTGATATGCCTGTAAGCGCCATCGATTTGGTAAATCAATATCACGATCATGGTGCTCACCAGGTTTTTTGGACCATTTGCAAACCTATTTTATCGAGCGATGGTCAGGTGTATTTCGGTTTTACCAGAAATGGTAACTATGATACCCACGAAGGGGCGATTGTTAACTCGCCAAATCTTAATACCGAAACGGACAACACTAAAATAATCTGGAATTTTTATCCTAAGGGTAATATCGGGATAAGGTCGCCAACGATGGGTAATGTACAGGAAGAGCATAATTTGGTTGAATTAAGCAACGGGAAATTTGCTTGTATTTTCAGAACGCAGCTGGGATATCCGGCTATAACTTACTCAAGCGATAGTTGTAAAACATGGTCGTTACCGAGGCCGATGACTTATGAAAATGGTGATACGATCAGAAATCCCAGAGCTTGTCCTCGTGTGTTTAAATGCTCAAACGGAAAATACATTTTTTGGTTCCACAACAACAGTTACGTTTGGGGATACCGTAATCCGGTTTGGGTTTCGGGCGGGGTAGAAAAAGATGGAGAGATAGCATGGTCGCAGCCCGAAGTATTATTGTATGATCCAACCTTATTGCCATCTCTTTTGTTAAGTTATCCGGATCTTATAGAAGACAACGGCGGTTATTTTGTTACAGAAACGCAAAAAAAGGAAGCACGCTTTCATAAGGTTAACCCAGCCTTGTTTGAGATGCTATGGGATCAGGGCACTAAATCGCAATTAATTGAAAGTTATCTTGTTGCTGATTTTAAAAAGGCTACTGGCCCATCGGTAGGAACGCCAATTAAAGTAACTTCCCAATCACGATGGAATGGAGTTTCTCTTAATATCAGGATGACCGGTTTTAAAGCAAACGATACGCTGGCTGTGTCACAAAGCGCGGATGGGCAAAGCTCTGTTCGTATTGTTGCTCAAAATAATGGTACAGTTGCCATCAATCTTTATACAAACAATAAGCTTATTTTGTCGTACGATTGTGGCAGTAGTAGGATTCATCATGATGATCAAACCGACAATGTGATTTCCTTTATGCTGGACAACCGGAGCCGTGTACTATCATCAATGGTTAACGGTGTTTTATATAATGGCAATAATAACACCAAACAGGGCTGGGTTAGGCTGCCGGCCAATTTTGATTTTAAACCGGTGAGCACATTCACCATAAAATCAGATGCAGTTAAAGAAGCCAGATTGTTTAATAGCGGTATGAGTACGTCGGAAATGTTATCCGAATACCGGTCTTTTCATTTAGAATAGCCGGAAACTATTTCAATTGGCAGTAGAAGCTAACCGGGAAATCAGTTGTTTCCTATTGCCAATTGATTTTTTGTTACATTTAACGGTGTTGGCTTATAATAAAGCCAGCCAAATAAAAGAGCTAATCATATCTCAAAATACAAAATGAAAGGGCGATAATAAAAAATGATGCAATTTGCAGTCGAAATCGGTTCAATATAAGTGGATTAAAGCGTGATAATTATATTTAATGCTGAAAAAATATGGTTGAAAGTGACAATCATTCAATAATTGTTGCTTTTTTTGTAACTACATTAACATAACTATGAAAAAGATCGCCTTAATAACAGGTATAACGGGGCAGGATGGTGCTTACCTTACCGAACTTTTACTGTCAAAAGGCTACGAGGTGCATGGTATTAAAAGAAGGAGCTCGTTATTTAATACCGATAGGATTGATCATTTGTACCAGGACCCCCATGATAACGATGTTCGGTTAACCTTACATTATGGTGATCTGAGCGATTCAACAAATTTGATCCGGATAATTCAGCAGGTTCAACCCGATGAAATTTACAATTTAGGTGCGATGTCGCATGTAAAGGTAAGTTTTGATACTCCTGAATATACAGCGAATGCCGATGGCATAGGTACCCTGCGGTTATTGGAGGCTATCAGGATATTAGGTTTGGAAAAAAAGACCAAGATATATCAGGCTTCTACTTCTGAATTGTACGGTTTAGTGCAGGCTGTTCCACAATCAGAAACGACGCCATTTTATCCACGGTCGCCATATGCGGTGGCGAAAATGTACGCCTACTGGATTACGGTAAATTACCGCGAGGCTTATGGTATTTATGCCTGTAACGGAATTTTATTTAATCACGAAAGTCCGTTGCGCGGCGAAACATTTGTTACCCGCAAAATTACACGCGCCACAGCTAAAATAGCGATGGGGCTTCAGGATAAATTATACCTGGGCAATCTTGATGCGCAACGCGATTGGGGACATGCAAAAGATTATGTTGAGGCCATGTACCTGATATTGCAGCAAGAAAAACCTACCGATTATGTTATTGCCACTGGCATTACAACCCGTGTTAGGGAGTTTGTTAGGATGGCTTTTGCCGAAGTAGGTATCAGAGTAGAGTTTAAAGGCGAGGGCGTAGACGAAAAAGGTTATGTAGCAGCTTGTGAATCGGCTGATTTCCAGATTGAGATCGGTAAGGAGGTGGTTGCAATTGATCCAAAATATTTCCGTCCAACCGAGGTAGATCTTTTAATTGGCGATCCTACCAAATCAAAAACATTGTTAGGCTGGACACCAAAGTATGATTTGAAGATGCTGGTTGAAGATATGATGAATGCCGATGTCGACCATTTCCGTAAAGAGAAATTATTAAAGGCGTCTGGTTACGCTATCAAAAATCAATACGAATAATCCTTATGGAAAAAGACGCCAAAATATATATTGCAGGGCATCGTGGAATGGTTGGTTCGGCTATATATCGTAAGCTTGAAAAAGAAGGTTTCAAAAATATAATAACCCGTACCTCTGACATACTTGATTTAAGGAGCCAGCAAGAAGTTGCAGCTTTTTTTGTACAGGAAAAGCCTGATTATGTTTTTTTGGCTGCAGCAAAGGTTGGTGGCATTGTTGCCAATAACACTTACCGTGCTGAATTTTTATATGATAACCTGCAGATTCAAAGTAACATCATCCATCAATCATACCTTAACGGGGTAAAAAAGCTGATGTTTTTAGGATCAAGCTGTATATACCCTAAAATGGCGCCGCAGCCATTGAAAGAGGATTATTTGCTCACAGGGCCACTTGAATCAACAAATGAGCCGTATGCTATTGCAAAAATAGCAGGCATTAAGATGTGCGATGCTTACCGGGCACAATATGGTTGTAACTATATTTCGGTAATGCCTACCAATTTGTATGGTTATAATGACAATTATCATCCGCAAAACTCGCACGTGCTGCCTGCCCTTATAAAACGTTTTCACGAAGCCAAACAACAAAACTTGCCGGATGTTACCATCTGGGGCACCGGATCTCCAAAAAGGGAGTTTTTGTTTGCAGATGATCTTGCAGAAGCATGCTATTATTTAATGCAGAACTATGATGAAGAAGGATTGGTAAATGTTGGTACCGGAGAGGATATCAGCATTAAAGATCTGGCATTGCTGATAAAGAAAATCGTTGATTACAAAGGCGATATTAATTTCGATACCACTAAGCCGGATGGCACACCAAGAAAACTGATGGATGTTACTAAACTGCATAACAAAGGATGGAAACATACAATAGAACTTGAAGAAGGAATTGCTTTAGCTTATAATGATTTTGTTAGTAAGCATGTTACCGTATAAATGGCTTTAAATTTATTTTTTGATTTTATCACTCATTAAACAACATCTATAATATATGACTCAAATTACAAAGATTTGCTGCATCGGAGCTGGTTACGTTGGAGGTCCAACAATGGCTATGATTGCAAAAAAATGTCCCCACATTAAAGTAACGGTAGTTGACCTTAATGAGCAGCGAATTGCTGCCTGGAATGATGAAGATGTGAATAAAATTCCGGTATATGAGCCGGGTTTAAGCGAAGTAGTTGCTGAAGCCCGCGGGCGTAACCTGTTTTTTTCTACAGAAGTAGAGTCTGCCATTGCAGATGCGCAAATGGTCTTTATATCTGTAAATACACCTACAAAAACATACGGTGCAGGTAAAGGTCAGGCTGCCGATTTAAAATGGATTGAGCTTTGTGCAAGACAGATTGCCAGGGTAGCAAAAGATAACAAAATTATAGTTGAAAAATCAACCTTACCTGTACGAACAGCAAGTGCCATAAGGGACATCCTTACTCATACTGGTAACGGATCTCAGTTTCAAATATTATCAAACCCTGAGTTCCTTGCAGAAGGTACTGCCGTAGAGGATCTTGATGCACCTGATCGTGTTTTAATTGGCGGTGACAGTACACCGGAAGGACAAATTGCGGTGCAAGCCTTAGTAGATGTTTATGCTAACTGGATCCCGAGAGAGCGAATTTTAACCACAAATGTTTGGTCGTCAGAATTGTCAAAGTTAACGGCAAATGCATTTTTGGCACAAAGGGTATCATCAATAAACTCATTAAGTGAGCTCTGCGAAAAAACAGAGGCTGATATTACCGAAGTAGCTAAGGCTATCGGTACTGATAGCCGTATAGGCCCTAAATTTTTAAAGGCTTCAGTTGGTTTTGGTGGTTCTTGTTTTCAAAAGGATATCCTTAACCTGGTTTATATAGCCAGAAGCTATGGCCTGCAAGAGGTAGCTGATTATTGGGAACAGGTTATTATCATGAATGACCACCAGAAAAAAAGGTTCGCTAATCAAATGATCCGCGATCTTTACAACACGGTTAATGGCAAAAAAATCAGCTTCTTGGGTTGGGCTTTTAAAAAGGACACAAATGATACAAGAGAATCGGCGGCAATTTATGTAGCTGATCATTTACTTTATGAACAGGCGTATATTTCTGTTTATGATCCTAAAGTTTTAGAAGACCAGGTTTATGCCGATCTTGATTATTTGGGCTCGCGGACGCAGGAAGAAAATAGAAATGGAGTTAAGGTTGTAAGCGATCCATATGAAGCTTGCAAAGGTGCTCACGCTATTGCTGTTTTAACAGAGTGGGACGAGTTTAAAAATTACGACTGGCAAAGAATTTATGATTCAATGCTAAAACCTGCTAAAATTTTTGACGGAAGAAACTTACTCGATACGAATAAACTGTCTGATATAGGCTTCATAGTACAGGCTATAGGCAAAAAATAATAGAGACTACTACGTTAATTTTTACAATTTTAAGAGATAATGACAGCACGTAAAAGAGTGTTAATAACCGGAGCAGCCGGTTTTTTGGGATCGCATCTTTGCGATAGGTTTATTAAAGAGGGCTATCATGTTATAGGTATGGATAACCTTATAACAGGCGATTTGCGTAACATTGAACACTTATTTAAGCTTGAAAATTTTGAATTCTATAATCATGATGTTTCAAAATTTGTGTACGTGCCTGGCGAATTGCACTATATCCTGCACTTTGCATCGCCTGCAAGCCCGATAGATTATCTGAAAATCCCAATCCAGACGCTGAAAGTTGGCTCACTTGGTACCCATAACCTGCTTGGTTTGGCCCGTGCTAAAAAGGCAAGGATGTTAATCGCTTCCACATCTGAAGTTTATGGCGACCCTAACATTAACCCTCAGCCCGAAGAATATTGGGGTAACGTGAACCCGGTAGGGCCAAGAGGTGTTTATGACGAAGCCAAACGCTTTCAGGAAGCTATTACAATGGCTTATCACACTTTCCATGGCGTGGAAACACGTATAGTGCGTATTTTCAACACCTACGGCCCCCGCATGCGCCTTAATGACGGCCGCGTATTACCTGCATTCATCGGTCAGGCGTTGAGGGGTGAGCCATTGACCATGTTTGGTGATGGATCTCAAACACGCTCATTTTGCTATGTAGATGATTTGATTGAAGGTATTTACCGCTTGCTGCAAAGCGATTATGTACAGCCGGTTAACATCGGTAATCCCGATGAGATCACCATCCGTCAATTTGGAGAAGAGATCATAAAACTTACAGGTACCGATCAGCAAATGATCAGCTTGCCATTGCCAACAGATGATCCTAAGCAGCGTCGCCCTGATATTACCAAAGCTAAGGCCATATTAGGTTGGGAGCCAAAAGTATCAAGGAGTGAAGGTTTGAGAATTACCTACGAGTATTTCAAATCGCTGCCCGAACAGGAAATAAACCATAAGGATTTCGCATACTACAATAAATAAGATTATGGCTACCCTACAAAAATAGCGGTAGCCATAACTATGAAAAATAATGAGTACTGATTACACCACATTAACGGCCGGGCTGGTTTATGAAGCTAAGGCAAAATTAGGCGAAGGCGCAATTTGGAATATTGAAAAACAGTGTCTTTACTGGGTAGATATTGAAGGGCAAACTTTCAATGTTTTTGATCCTGCTAAAGCTGTTAACAGGGCATATCCTACGCCTAAAAGGATCGGTACGGTGGTCCCTGTAAATGCAAAGCTTGTATTGGTTGCATTGGAAGACGGTATAGCAGCTCTTGATCTCGACAGTGGCGCAATTCGTTATCAGCTCAATACCGATATTCATCTAAGTCACAATAAACGGTTTAACGATGGGAAATGCGACCCGGCAGGTAATTTTTGGGTTGGAACTTTATCCATGGATGGTGTAGGGGAGGTTAGCTCATTATATTGCATCAAAGGAGATTTTAGTTTAGAGGAAAAAGTAACAGGAGTTTCCATCTCAAATGGCATTGCATGGAGCCTGGATGGTAATTATATGTATTATATCGATACACCTACCGGTGAAGTAGTGCAATACAATTTTGATGCGGCCAACAGCAATTTATCCCAAAGAAAAGTTATTGTTAAGATTCCGGAATCAATGGGCTATCCTGATGGTATGACTATCGATAATGAAGGTATGCTTTGGGTTGCTTTATGGGACGGATTTGGTGTTGCCAGGTTTGATCCTGCAACCGGCAGCTTGCTTCAGAAAATAGATGTTCCGGCTCCGAAGGTAACTTCATGCGCATTTGGGTCCGAAGGCTTAGACACTCTTTTTATAACTACTGCATCAGTTGAGATGACAGAAGAGGAATTAAGGCAGTACCCCTTAAGTGGAAGTGTTTTTGCTGTAAAAGTTGATGCTAAAGGTATAAAAGCCCATCACTTTAAACATGATGTTGAGTTACTCAATAACGGTGTGTCCTAAACAATAAGTATTATAAAATGCATTGCCCTGGTATTGGCCGTTGAAACCGATTTTGCTTCTGTTGATTTAGATACTGTTGAATAAAGTACCATTAGCAATAGTTAAATTTAATAATGTGAAACATTCATCTGTTACTGCTCGTTAAATCTTCTAAGCATTGGTTTGCAATAGCTTTTAGGAGTTTGTTATTGAACATATTTTTTTGGGAAATACCTGAAACCAAATTTTTATTTCCCCAATCTTAGTTGCCGGGAGATCATCAGTAAGCCTTGTGAAATTAATAATGATACTATAAATGACAATAATAAAAACCCCGATTGAGGGATGTTTACTAATAAAACCGCGTATTTTCAATGATGATCGCGGTTATTTTTTTGAGGCATTTAACCGGCAAAAATTTGCCGATGCCACCGGTTTTGATATCGACTTTATACAGGATAATCAATCTTATTCAACCAAAGGTGTGCTCCGTGGTTTGCATCTGCAAAAAGGTGAGCATGCGCAAGCCAAACTTGTAAGGGTAACCAAAGGTGCCGTTTTGGATGTTGCGGTAGATTTGAGGAAAGGTTCCGCAACGTATGGCCAGCATTATAGCGTTGTATTATCTGAAGAAAATAACGATCAGTTTTTCATTCCCCGCGGTTTTGCCCATGGTTTTATTGTATTGAGCGATGAAGCTGTGTTTCAATATAAATGCGATAATTATTACAATAAAGAATCTGAAGGCGGGCTGCATTACGCTGATCCCGATCTGAATATTGATTGGAACATGAGCATTGCTGATGTGCTGGTATCGGATAAGGACCTTGAATTACCTTTTTTAAAGGACGCCTCCGACTTTGGATTTTAATTGAACAACGTTTTAAAAAATAACACCACGAAAATGCAAAATGTTATCGTATTTGGAGCATCAGGGCAATTGGGCAACTGTTTAAAAAAAGTGGCCGGAGAAAGAGGAATAGATTATGTCCATTTTCTGCCAGAAGATGAAGCCAATATTCTTCGTGAAGATTTGCTGGATATAGTTTTTGAAAAATATAAGCCGACTTTTGCCATTAATTGCGCCGCTTATACCGCTGTTGATAAAGCAGAAGATGACGTTGATCTGGCCCGGGCCATTAACAAAACCGGCGCTGTTAATCTTGCCAAGCAATGCAAAACCTACAGCACCACGCTCGTACAAATTTCAACCGATTTTATTTTTAAGGGTGATGCAGCGTTGCCACGTACAGAAGAAGACCCTGCCGAACCTATCAGTATATATGGCCTTACCAAGCTGGAAGGCGAACAGGCCATAGCAGAAATTATTGATGAATACTATACCATCCGTACAAGCTGGTTATATTCAGAATATGGTAACAACTTTGTAAAAAACATGTTGAAGCTTGGCGTCGAGCGCGATGAGCTTAAGATCATTGCAGATCAGGTAGGAACTCCGACTTATGCTATCGATCTGGCGGGCGCAATCCTTGATATCATCGCATCCGGGAAAAACGCATATGGTATTTACCATTACAGCAATGAGGGTGTAACCTCATGGTATGATTTTGCCAAAGGTATCTTTGATATTTCAGGTACCGATGTTAAAGTGTTCCCGATACGTACATCCGAATTTCCGACGAGAGCGCAACGACCTGCATATTCGGTAATGGATAAAGCCAAGATTAAAGCTACGTTCGGTATTGAAATACCTTATTGGAGGGATAGTTTGGAGCAATGTTTAGCAGTACTTGCATCCCCTAAATAAAAAACTTTTTCGCTTTTTTAAATGAAAAGGGCCGTATCACTTATCTATGATACGGCCCTTTTTTCTATCCGCCCCTCTCAGTTACGTGGCAAATGACGTTTGTGCCGGCTTAATTATTAAAAAGGTTTGAGTATAGGTACACTATTCCAGGAAGTATCAACCTGAACCGGAAAGTTACTACCGGTATTGTTAGACGTAGCACCTCCAAATAAGGTGCCTGTAAAGATGGCTTTCTGATTTACTGCGAGTTTAACATTGTTTATCACTTTAGTTGCGAGAGGCCTATTGCTTGCGTCGTAAGCAATAATAGTTAAATTAAAGGGGGCAATAGTGTTTAAAACTATTTGGTCTATTGTGAAGTTCGGCTTCTCTTTAAGATTATCTGCAATTGTGTATTTATTTACCCACGAAGCATTATCAATGACATTTTGGTCAACTAGGTTAACTTTAGGGAGATAATAATGATATTCCTTGGATAAAGCCAACGTAATGTAGCTTGCGTTTTTAGGTATTGAATCCTGAATTATTACCTCTAAAGCGGCATTAACCCGTTGTAAATTCAAACTTACCGTCAGATCCGAATTGGTAACAGTAAAACTTTGATTAGCACAAAATGAATCCTTCCATTGGCCATCATAAGTAGCGTCTAAAACGCTGATAACATAAAAGCGTAACCCCTTTTTTCCTCCCATTGCAAAGGCTTTATAGGTACCCGGAAATAATTGCTGAGAAGGTATATTTATGGTTGTTAGATTTTTGGTACTGAAAGTGTATACTTTGTCGTTAAAGTTAATGTACAAGGTATCAATATAATTTCTAAAATCAACAGGGTTTACGGTTGAGTTTACTTTTAGCTTGTTGCTATTGCCAATACTTTGCGAAAAGCCGGATGGGTCAATAGTTAGCGTAACTGTATGCGCTTTATTATCAGGTGAACCTGGGTCGCTTTTTGAATGCTCTTTTTTGCAGGAGAATGCAGCAACCGTAATAAGCAATATGATAATATTAATTTTCTTTCTCATTATCTGATAAATTAATGTTGCCTTACAATTAAAATTTAGTTGTGGTTGTCAGGCCCCAGTCTGGGGTAAGTGTTATTTGGAACACATTATTATACTCTGGATCGGCATTTTTGAAAACTTTGCCACTTAAAATAGTAAGCTTATTGCTTTGGCACACAACGTTGCTAATGGCGATAAGAGGGCGCTGTTTGGTTGCCGATGTTGTTGTTATAGTTACTGAAAAGGGAGAATAGATGTTGTTACAAAAGGCATCCATACTTAAGTTTTTGCCTACATCACTTGCTTTGAAAGCTTTGACCATTGAATCTGAAAGTGTGGAATTAACATCAATCAAACCCTTATCAAGAAGAAAACTGGTATATGAAATATAACTAACGCGAATTTCTGTTACGTCGGGAGGAATTGTATCTTGTGAAACCAGTCGCAACTTCCCGTTAATCCGATCAAGCAAGACCTGTTGATTAATCGCAGAGTTGCTGACAGTAATTGCCACTTTTTTATAAAAAAGATCGATTTGCTGATTTAGGCCAGTAATTTTAGCTCCTCCGATATCAGAGAGGTTAGTAAAACTATTTATATCAAAGCGTGTGTTAGTAGCCGCGAATACTACAGTATATGTTCCCGGGAGGTATTCATCATTTATAACACCAAAATTTTTCGAGCTTGTATCCTGAAATAGGGAATGAACAAGTTTACCCGAATTATCATAGACCAAATATGCCAGTCGGCCTATGGGGGTTGCACTTGAAGCGGTGTTGGCATTTGTTTGTAGTTTGCTTTTCAGAGCATTGGTTTGCACGTTGGAGCTATCTACAGTAAAGGTCACACTGTATTTTTTACCAGTGGTATTGCTGGTATCCTGCGTTTGTGAATGCTCTTTTTTGCAGGAAAAAACAATCAATACGCTGCCGAGCAACAGGATTAGTGATAGGTTTTTCATTTTTAAATATTTATATAAAAATACCAGTTATTGAGTTATCTTCAAATAAATCAAGTATTTAAATTATAAACAAAAGTAAGGTACTTTTAGCGACCGGGAGTTTTTTTATTTGTAACAAAGTAATTGCAATGATGGTTGTTAAAAATCAAATCTCTTCGGTTTTTTGTGCTTACTTAGCTGTAGCAGGAGCCGGGTTGATATAAATAAAAGCCCGATAACAATCTGATCAAGTCAGGTACATTATCGGGCAAAATATTTTAATCAAAAATCTCCTTTCGGATACTGGGGTTACAAGAACGTTCCTGCCGCTACAGTTTCATTAGTTGATTCATCAACCAGGATCAACGAACCGGTAATGCGGTTTTTGCGATATTCATCGAAAACTACAGGTTGGGTAGTACGTAAACGGATCTTCACCATTTCATTCATCTTGATATCGGTATTTTCTTCCTGTTTCTCAAGTGTGTTGATATCCAGTTTATAATAAACTTCTTTAATGATCGACATTACCTCGCGGGTGGTGGTTTTAAGGTGATATTTAGCACCCGGGCGCGGACTACGTGTGGCCATCCAGCAAATCATTGCATCAAGGTCCTGGCTCACTTGTGGCTCACTATCGTCTTTTACAAGCATATCACCGCGGCTCACATCAATATCATCCACTAAAGTAATAGAAACCGACATTGGTGCAAATGCTTCCTCAACCGGGCCCGAATAAGTATCGATAGATTTGATGGTCGACGTTAGCCCTGAAGGCAATACGGTGATCTTATCGCCTGGCCTGAAAATACCACCTGCTATGCGACCGGCATAGCCACGATAGTCATGATACTCATCGGCATGCGGGCGAATAACGGTTTGAACCGGGAAACGTGCGTCTGAGTGGTTTTCATCGCTGGCTATGTGGATCGTCTCCAGCGTATGCAGCAAGCTTTCACCTTTGTACCATGGCATGTTTTCTGAATCGTTTACAACGTTATCACCGGCTAAAGCACTGATAGGTACAAAACGGATATCTTTAACATCAATTTTTGCAGCAAAAGCTTCGTATTGCTCAACTACTTTGTTAAAAGCTTCTTCGCTGTAATCAACCAGGTCCATTTTGTTTACACAAACAATAATGTGAGGTATTTTTAACAACGATGCAATGAATGAGTGGCGGCAGGTTTGCTCAACTACGCCTTTACGGGCATCAATAAGTACCAGCGCAAGGTTAGCGGTGGAAGCGCCGGTTACCATATTACGGGTATATTGGATATGCCCGGGGGTATCGGCAATAATAAATTTGCGTTTGGGGGTTGCAAAGTAACGGTAAGCTACGTCGATAGTAATACCCTGCTCGCGTTCTGAACGTAAACCATCGGTTAGTAATGAAAGATCAACATGCTGAAGCCCTTTGCGTTCGCTCGATTGTTTTACAGCTTCCATCTGATCTTCAAAGATGGATTTTGAATCGTACAGTAAGCGCCCTATAAGAGTGCTTTTCCCATCGTCAACACTACCTGCTGTAGTAAAACGTAATAATTCCATTGTGGTGGTATAATTTTGCTCCGGGCTTAACGCCTGAAGACTTATTGAATCAAAATTTAAAAATAGCCTTGTTTTTTCCTGTCTTCCATCGACGTATCTGAGCGTTTGTCATCACTGCGGTTACCACGTTCGGTACTGCGGGTGGCAGATACTTCGGCAACTATCTTCTCCAGGGTATCAGCGTCAGATTCAATACCGCCGGTGATGGTGATATCGCCCAGGGTACGGAAACGCATAAGTTTGTTTTCGATAGTTTCGCCATCGCGAAGCTGCAGAAACTCTGATGCTGGCAACCAGGTATTGTCGCGGTAAACGGCATCACGCTGGTGCGCAAAGTATAACGAAGGTATGGCTATGTTTTCCTGTAAAATATAGTTCCAAATATCCATCTCGGTCCAGTTACTGATCGGGAACACGCGAAAATGTTCGCCCATGCGTTTGCGGCCGTTAAAGATATTCCAAAGCTCGGGGCGCTGGTTTTTGGGGTCCCACTGGCCAAATTCATCACGGTGACTGAAAAAACGCTCTTTAGCGCGTGCCTTTTCCTCGTCGCGGCGTGCGCCACCTATAGCCGCATCTATCTTATGGCTTTCAATGGTATCAAGCAGGGTTACTATTTGCAGCTCATTACGACTTGCATTGATGCCACTTTCCTCAACTGCGCGGCCTTTGTTAATTGATTCCTGAACCGAACCAACAATAAGTTGTACGCCAAGGTTGTCAACCAGTTTATCCCTGAACTCCATTGTTTCGGGAAAATTATGACCAGTATCAATATGAATTAGCGGCATAGGGATCTTAGCCGGCCAGAATGCCTTTTTTGCCAGGTGCGTTACAACAATAGAGTCTTTCCCGCCCGAAAACAGGATGGCAGGACGATCAAACTGTGCAACCACTTCCCTGATAACGTAAATGGCCTCTGATTCTAATTCCTGCAGATGAGTAAGATAATATTTATGCATTTTAACGATAAAAACCCTGCTAACCCCACCTAAATAGTAGAGTTTTGCATTTAAATTGCAATTATACGCAATTATGCCAATTTTAATGCTATCTATTTGGAATTTAACACATGAAGTTTGTTATAGCAATCAGGTATATGTTAAACAAAGCAGTAATGTTTTGCGTAAACCGAAAAGCTGAAAAAAATATTTATTTTAGCTGAAAGCTATTACCGGATTTAAACAATAATTATAAAATAGCACACAAATAGGCATACCAAAAAAAACATACATATTTATGAAAGGAATTATTTTAGCAGGCGGCTCGGGTACACGTTTATACCCTATTACCAGGGCCATAAGTAAGCAATTGATGCCTATTTATGATAAACCGATGATTTATTATCCGCTGTCGGTTTTAATGCAGGCAGATATAAGAGAAATACTGATCATTACTACTGCCGAAGATAATCCAGGGTTTAAACGCTTATTGGGTGATGGTGCAGAACTTGGTTGCAAATTTGAATATGCTATTCAGGAGAAACCAAACGGACTTGCCCAGGCTTTTGTTATCGGCGAGCAATTTATTGGCAATGATAAAGTAGCATTAATATTGGGCGATAACATATTTTATGGAACAGGGTTTAACGAATTGATCCGCAGCTTCAATGACGTTGATGGTGCTGCCATTTTTGCTTACCACGTGGCTGATCCTGAGCGTTACGGCGTGGTTGAGTTTGACTCGGAGTTCAGGGCATTGTCAATTGAAGAAAAGCCTTTGCAACCGAAATCGAAATTTGCAGTACCCGGCCTCTATTTCTATGATAATTCGGTAATTCAGATAGCTAAAGATCTTGAACCATCGCCCCGTGGAGAGTATGAAATTACCGACGTTAACAAATTTTACCTTGAACAGGGTAATTTACACGTTGGCGTGATGGATAAAGGGACAGCCTGGTTAGATACCGGTACGTTTGATTCTTTGAGCGATGCTACAGAATATGTACGCGTAATAGAAAAACGTCAATCGACAAAAATTGGCTGTATTGAGGAAGTTGCTTATCGCCGCGGGTTTATTAATGACGATCAGCTGCAGCTATTGGTTAATAAATACCTTAAAAGCGGTTACGGCAAATACTTGCAAAGCTTATTACCACAATAAATTTATGCCGGTGTTTCAATTGTTTTGATCATTTGATCGATAACATCGGGGGCACCGGCATCAAACCAAATAAAATCTTTATCTTTTCTGAACCAGGTAAGCTGCCTTTTGGCAAAACGCCTGGTATTTTGTTTTATAAGCAGTAGCGCTTCGTCAAGGCTGTTCTTGCCATCAAAGTAATCGAACAATTCTGAATAGCCAACCGTATTTAAAGCATTCAATTGGCGATGGGGCAGGAGGCCTTTTACTTCTTCAACCAAGCCTTGTTTAGCCATCAGATCCACGCGCAGGTTTATACGTTCATATAATTTTTCGCGGGGCATATCAAGGGCCAGTTTGATAACATTAAACGGCCGCTTATTTATGGTGGCGTTGCGATAGGATGAAAACGGTTTACCCGATGTTTCAAAAACTTCTAACGCCCTGATGATGCGCTGTGGGTTATTAAGATCAACCAGGGTATAGTAATCTGGGTCTACCTGTTTTAGCTTTTCCTGCAAGGGTATGATCCCTTCTTCTTCCAGTTGCCGGTTTAGTTTTTCGCGTATTGAAATATCGGCGACGGGCAAATCATCAAAGCCTTCACAAATAGCCTTAACGTATAAGCCTGATCCTCCGGCCAGGATAACCTTATCATGTACGTTAAAAAGTTCATTTAACAGGGTTAGGCCCTGCTTTTCAAAGTCGCCGACAGAAAAACTTTCAGATATCGAATGCGAATTAATGAAATAGTGTTTAGCTGCTGCTAACTCGCCCTCGTTGGGTTTGGCAGTACCGATACTCATTTCCCTGAAAAACTGCCTTGAATCTGCCGAAACCACTACCGTACTGAAGTGCTGGGCCAACTCGATAGCCGCAGCCGTTTTGCCCACAGCGGTAGGCCCGGCAACTACGATAAGGGTGGGGGGAGTTTGGGAGTTCATAAAGGTATAAAAGCGTCATTGCGAGGTACGAAGCAATCCCCGAGTGGCAGAGCGGCTATAATAGCTCAACTGTCCTAAAGAAATTGCTTCGTACCTCGCAATGACGGAGTAATTGATATTGTAGGGTCAATTAATAATCGTCGCTGCCTCCTCTGCCCGGTCTTTCATCATCATCAAAGCCTTCATCGTCGCTAAATTCGTTGCCGAATTCATCTTCTTCCTCTTCTTCTTCGCCGCCGCTGTGCTTTTCTTCCGGCAGGTCATCTGTATCTGTAACTTCCGAAAAATCTTCAGCATCCTCCGGGTTGAAGGCCATTTCGTTCAGGAAGTCGAAATCTTCGGTAGTTGGTGGTAAAACTGTCGGGTTAAATGCATTGCCGAATTGTTTAGGCGCTTCGCCAACTGATTTTACAACAGCGGGGTAAGTTGTGCCCGGCGTTTCATCCAAAATGATTTTCATCAGTTCAACATGAAAATCAAACGGACGATCGAAATTGAATGTATAGTAAAATTTTTGATGCGGATCATCAATAAAGCTTAATAGTTTTACTTTATTCATTAAGGAAACGCCGCGGTCAATACGCCTTTGGTTAGGCAGGTAAGTTATTTCTTCACCTTTGGTCCACTGATCATTGCTGATATAAAAGGATGAAGAAAATTCCGGATTATAACCGGTTGACTGATGAATTGCGCGGTGAAGATCTTCGAAAGTTTGATTTGATTTTACATCAATTTCTCTCGTAACGTCATCGTAGTCTTCAAAAGTAACCCTGAACCTGTATAGTGCCATTGCTTATCGTAGATTTTGGACAAAAATAATAATGTTTTAATTTAATTTGGGGTAGTCACAACTTTTAAGCCAATTTCCAGGCCTTTGCTTATTGTAAAGCTCAATGCAGCTTCGCGATTGTTAGGGATTTCGCCTTCCAGTATAGCTTCGCGGATTTGATTTTTGATTATGCCTACCTCGCGGCCTTCTTTTATACCAAATATGGTCATGATATCATTACCGGTAACCGGCGGTTGCCAGTTGCGAATGCTATCGCGCTCCTCAACATCTTTTAATTTTTGTTGAACAAGCTCAAAATTGTTACGATATTTTTTAACCTTATATTCATTTTTAGTAGTGATGTCTGCTTTACACAACAACATCAAGGCCTCAATATCCTCTCCTGCATCAAAAAGTAAACGCCGCACTGCCGAATCGGTAACTATTGATTGTGAAAGCACAATAGGCCTTAAATGCAGCTGTACCAGTTTCTGTACCTGCTTCATTTTTTCATTGAGCGGTAGCTTAAGCTGTGCAAATATCTTGGGCACCATGCGTGCGCCGCGATCTTCATGGCCATGAAAGGTCCAACCATGGCCGGGCTCAAAACGTTTGGTGGCCGGTTTGGCAATATCATGTAATATAGCCGCCCAGCGTAGCCAAAGGTCGTCGGTGGTTTCGCAGATGTTATCGAGCACCTGTAGTGTATGGTAAAAGTTATCCTTATGGCCTTTGCCATCCACATAATCAACCCCATACAGGGCAACCATCTGCGGGAAAATCTTATGCAGCAGTCCGGTATCAAACAAGTAATTAAAACCAATGGATGGTACCGGCGAAAGGATGATCTTGTTCAACTCATCGGTAATACGCTCCTGTGATATGATACTGATCCTGTCGGCAGTAGTTTTGATAGCCTCAACGGCAATGTCATCTATACGGAAGTTGAGCTGCGTAGCAAACCTGATGGCACGCATCATACGCAGCGGATCGTCAGAAAAAGTTTCGTTGGGATTAAGTGGCGTACGGATCAGCTTGTTTTCCAGATCGGCGATGCCGTTAAACGGATCAAGCAGTTCGCCAAATGAATCGGGGTGAAGTGAAATGGCCAGCGCATTGATGGTAAAATCGCGGCGTTTCTGGTCGTCTTCCAAAGTGCCGTTCTCCACAATAGGTTTACGCGAATCGCGGCGATATGATTCTTTGCGGGCACCAACAAATTCTACCTCAAGATCGCGGTATTTGAGCGAGGCTGTACCAAAGTTTTTATAAACCGCCAGTTTAACTTTAAGCGTATTTGCAACGGCTTCGGCAAAAGCTATCCCATTGCCAATAATTACAATATCAATATCCTTCGAGGGGCGGTTCAGGAAAATATCGCGCACAAAACCTCCTATAGCATAAGCCTGTACATTTTGTTCGCCCGCCAAACGGGATATAACAGAAAATACGGGATGCCTGAGGTGTTGCTGCATAGTTTGATGCTTAAAAACGCTAATAAGGGTACAAAGGTAAGATTAATTGGTAACTATGCAGCCTGTAGTTACAAACTACAGGCATAATGGCCAGAAGTTGGAAACTTCCGACAGCGGTTCAGTAGCGCCTTTTATATGTTGGCCGATTAATCCTAATCTCTGATCTCCAACCTCTGATCTCTATCTTCGCAAAAACTCAAACCTCCCATCAGGGGCCAGCCTCATAATAGTTGACGGTGTCTTGATCTCTTTGCTGTGCTGTTCTAAATCAACAACGTAATCAACACCATCAATGATTTCCTGGTCTATTTGTGAAAAATACTGCGGCGAAGGTTTGCCACTGATATTTGCTGACGTGGAAACCAAAGGTTTACGCAAACGCTGAATAAGCTGCTGGCAAAACGGAGTGTCTTTTACAACCCTGATTCCTACGCTGCCATCTGCAGCAATTAGGGCCGGCGAAATGTTTTTGGCACCAGGCATTACCAGTGTTAACGGGTTTTCGGCATATTCAATCAGTTCGTAGGCCAACGGGTTAACTTCGCTGATATAGCTTTCCAATTTGTTTTCGGTATCCAGCAAAATGATCATACTTTTAGCCTCATCGCGCTGTTTAAGGCGATAAATTTTTTGGATAGCTTCGGTATTGGTGGCATCACAGCCTATTCCCCAAATGGTATCAGTAGGGTAAAGGATGATACCGCCATCCTGCACAATTTTTAAAGCTTTGGCTACTTCGTCTTTAAGCATGGTTCAAAATATTTTGGTATAGCTGCATTAATTGCAGGCTTAGTCTATCATCTGTAAAATTGGCTGCGTGAGCGTAGCCTTTAGTTATCATGTTTTGCCTCATGCCATCATCACTAAGCACCTGGTTTAGTTTTTCGGCAAGGCCGGCATCATCGTCCGGGTTAACGTAAAGACTGTTTGGTCCGCCTGCTTCTTCAAGGCATGAGCCCGTTGCCGCTATCACCGGGGTGCCGGAATTTAATGCCTCCAGCACCGGGATACCGAAACCTTCGTACCTTGACGGATAAACAAACACCAATGCCAGTTGATAAACAGCAGGCAACTCTGCAAAGGTAACGTCTTTTAAAAATATTACCCGGTGGGTTAAATTATTGGCTGTTAAATATGCTTTAACCTGTTCGGTGTATTGGGTTGCTTTGCCAACCACCACAAGCGGTATATTATCGCTTACATTTTTTAAAGCCTTTACTGTTAGCAGCAGGTTTTTACGTTCTTCAATAGTTCCAACGCTCAATATATAGCGGCTGGGTAAATGGTATTTTTCTTTTACTGCTGATTTTTGCTCTGCGGTTTGTTTGACAGCAAATGAAGGGTCGCATCCCTGGTAAATAACTTCAATTTTTTGGGGCGTTGTGTTGAGCAGTTCAACAAGATCATCTTTAGTTTTTTGACTTATGGCGATGATCCGGTCTGCAATGCGACAAGCATGTTTAACCTTAGCCAGGTAAATACGGTAATTAATTGCACCAAAATGCTTCGGATACCGCATGAAGATGAGATCATGTATGGTAACAACCGATCTGATGTTTGTTTGTTCGATACCCGAAGGAAGCTCGTGACTTAACCCGTGATACAATTCAATACTATCGCGTTTAAGATCTTTAATAATTCCCTTGCTGCGCCACCAGGAGGTAAACCATTTGCTTTTTGGAGTAACGGTTTGGATGTTAGGATAGCTGTCAATAAAATGAAGCCGGGGATTGGCCTTTGCCTTTGGCGTATATAAGTATAAAGTATTGGACGGGTTGAGCGAAGCTATGCCTTTTATTAACCAGCGGCTGTAATTGCCTAAGCCAGTGTTATTGTAAAAAGCCCGTTTAGCATCGTATCCTATCTTCATTTGAAGTCTTAAGTTCAAAGTTTTAAGCCGTGAGTCGCCTTATTAAATTAAAAGTCATAAGTGAAAGATGTTTAACTTAATCCATCAATCACTTATGACTTTAAACTTGCGACTTAAGACTAAATTATACCGCTACGTTATTTTCACGCAGGGCATCATTCAATGATGTTTTTTTATCGGTTGATTCCTTGCGGGTACCGATGATGAGGGCACAAGGCACCTGGTATTCGCCGGCAGCAAACTTTTTAGTATATGAACCCGGAATTACTACGGAGCGGGCAGGTACACGACCTTTGTATTCAATCGGGGTACTGTGGGTAACGTCGATAATTTTGGTTGATGCTGTTAATACCACGTTTGCGCCTAATACGGCTTCGTGTTCAACATGTACGCCTTCAACTACGATTGCGCGTGAACCTAAGAAACAGTTATCTTCAATAATAACCGGAGCAGCCTGCAGTGGCTCTAATACGCCGCCAATACCAACGCCACCACTTAAGTGTACGTGCTTACCAATTTGTGCACATGAACCTACAGTAGCCCAGGTATCAACCATGGTTCCTTCATCAACATAAGCACCAATGTTTACGTACGATGGCATCATGATAACACCTTTGGCCAGGTGGGCGCCGTAACGGGCAATACCATGAGGCACCACGCGAACACCGGTTTGTTTGTAATCGGTTTTAAGTTTCATTTTGTCATGAAATACAAAAGGACCGGTTTTAATTTCTTCCATTTGCCTGGTTGGGAAATACAAAATAACCGCTTTTTTAATCCACTCATTTACATGCCAGCGTGTGCCAATAGGTTCGGCCACACGGATTTCGCCTTTATCTAACCGACTGATAATGGTTTCGATGGCGTTGGTATATTCATTGTAGTTAAGCAGGTTCCTGTCTTCCCAGGCCTCTTCAATTAGTTTTTTAAGATCTTGCATTGGTGAAATTAAACTTTTGGCAAATTAAAGGATTTTTAAGGAAATATATTTTAAAAGATTGTATATCATGAAGTGTAAAGGCTGGGAAGGTTCAAGGCTGATCTGCAATCAAATGATGATAATCAAAATTGAATTATGCTGCGGTTCTCTTTAATTTGACGCCCTGATCGGGAAATAAATGGGCGTAATTGATGCGTTTCGTATAATATTTTGATTTACAGTGCCTTGTTTTGCACACATGTATACAATATCCGGACAATCGGTTAACGACTATATAAAAAACGTTAAGTAAGCCTTAATTTTATATAAACGAAAACCAACGTTTAAACTAATTAGGTGTCAAGGCCTTCCGGACAGCGAGTGTCGGGGAGGCTTATTTATTTAGTGGCATTGTGTTTTCGGGTAAATAAGTTACCGGTGGGGGTAAACATTGATACATCATTTACGTATAAACGGCTTCTTTAAATAATAAGAAACTGATATAATAAATTTTTACCTTTTAATTATCACAATAATCCCCCACTGCCCCAAAGTATGACCCCTTTTGTACTATTTGCCATTATTTTACTTGGCATGGCATTGCTGCTTATTTTAGGCGTTTTGTTTTTCGGAACACTTAAAAGTATCAAAAAGCGCTATTATCCAAACTGGAAATTTCCTGATTACGTTAGTGTAGGCTATGCAGAATATCTTTATCGCAAATTTGTAAAAAGAGACCTGCCTAAGTAAGTTTTGCTGTAGCCGATTTGCTTCATGCTTAGAAAAGTGTTAATTAGCATTATGGCGGCAAATCGAAACTTTTATAAAGACATACTTTTTGGAGTAGCTATAGGTGATGCGCTTGGTGTACCTGTTGAATTTAGATCGAGAGAAAGCATTGCGCAGAAACCAGTGATGGACATGATGGGTTTTGGCACTCATGATCAATTGCCCGGCACTTGGTCAGACGATAGCTCACTGACTTTTTGCCTTGCTGATGTTTTGGCAGAGGGTTACAACCTGCAAAAAATAGCTAACAGCTTTGTTAGCTGGCTGTACGACGAGCAATGGACTGCTCGCGGAGAGGTATTTGATGTTGGCATTGCTACCCGCGCCTCAATTGAACGTGTTTTACGCAAAGTGAGGCCAGATTTAGCTGGTGGGTTTGATGAATCATCAAACGGTAATGGTTCGTTGATGCGGATTCTGCCTTTGTTATTTTATATCAAAGATAAGCCTCTAAATGAGCGGTTTATCTTTACAAAAGAAGTATCTTCTATAACTCATGGACATGTACGTTCTGTAATAGCTTGTTTTTACTATCTGGAATTTGCCCGAAAACTGCTCACTAATGCCGATGCAATGGCTGTTTATCACGAAGTAAATACTGAACTGAGATTGTTTTTAGAAGGAACTACCATTAATCGCGATGAGTTAATGCTGTTTAACAGGTTGCTGAACGATAATATTTACGCATATGCTATAAATGAAATTCAAAGTAGTGGTTATGTTCTGCATACTCTTGAAGCGGCAATTTGGTGTTTGTTAACCACAACAAACTATAGTGAAGCTGTGTTAAAAGCTGTAAATTTGGGGCTCGATACTGATACAACTGCCGCAGTTACTGGTGGGCTGGCAGGTTTACTTTATGGCTTTGAAAGTATTCCCGAACACTGGGTACTTATGATTGCCCGCAAAAATAGTATTGATGAATTGGCCGAACGCCTGGCCGATAAATATGAAAGGAACTGATAAATGGCCGAAAAAGAGAAACTGAGAATAGATAAATACCTGTGGGCCATCCGCGTTTTTAAAACACGTACGCTGGCGTCTGATGCTTGCAAAGCTGGCCGTATAAAACTTGATGGCAAAAATATCAAACCATCGTACGAGGTTAAAATTGGTGACGTTTACAATGTTGCCAAAGGCATTGAGCGCAAGGTGGTAAAAGTAACCGGTCTGCTCGAAAACCGGGTGGATGCTAAAACAGCGGTGAATTTTTATGAAGATATAACCCCTGTTGAGCAAACACAGGCTTTTAAATCAATGTTCCACGCGCCGATACTTAAACGTGATCGTGGCACAGGCCGCCCCACCAAGGCCGACAGGCGTGAGATTGACGACCTGAAAGATAATTTTTTTGAGGAGCAGGAGGAGAATTAACCCCACCCAAACCCTCCCCTAAAGGGAGAGGGCTTTAAAACAAATCATATATAAGAAGTCTCCCCTTTAGGGGAGATTTAGAGGGGCGCTCAATAGTGTTCCCTATGCTCAGTTGTTTCCCAAAGCTTAAAGGCGGTTAAAGCTTCGTCCCTAAGAAGCTGTACAAACGGAAGTTTGCGTTTATCCATTGGGTTTTCCAGCTCGTCATAAATAAAATGATCGTCGAATCCTATTGCGGCGGCATCGGCTTTAGTATTGGCGTAATAAATTTTATCAATCCGTGCCCAATAAATGGCACCCAGGCACATAGGGCAGGGTTCGCAACTGGTATAAATTTCACAACCTGCTAAATTATAGGTTTCCAGTTCCTGGCAGGCCAGGCGGATCACTGAAACTTCGGCATGGGCAGTGGGGTCATTGGTGGGCACAACACGATTGGCGCTGCGGGCTACTATCATGCCATCCTTAACTATTACAGCGCCAAAAGGCCCGCCCATTCCGCGCTTTACATTGTCTTCGGCCAGTTCAATGGCTATGCGCATAAATTTTTCGTGTGCCGTATTTTCCATATTGCCCTAAATTAAAAAACCTCAACCGAAGTTGAGGTTTTTTTTATTGTCTTACTCAGAATTTTAATTAAGAATTCCTGTCATCTGAAATCTGCACATTTATAATCTGCAAATCTGCGATATTATTTCTTTTCTTTAGCGTAAGCTTCGTTAAGGCGTTTGGCAACATCAACAGTAACATCTAAAGATGGATCGCCATATAATACAGTAGGGTTAGCTTTTGAATAAGTTAACACCAGTTTGTAGCCTTTTTCTTTTGCATAGGTTTTTACGAAGTCGGCAATTTTATCGTACAACTTAGCATTTTCAGAAGCTTGTTCATTTTGGAATTCGGCACCTGCATTTTGCGAATACCCCTGTAATTCCTGTTGTTTACGTTGTAACTGTTGCTCAGTAGCCTGACGCTGATCAGCCGGCATGGTAGCCTGATTTTTTTGGTATTCAGCAACCTGACGCTGAAATGCCTGACCACGGTTTTGCAGATCGGTTTGAGATGCTTTACCTTTATCTTCAAGGCGTTTTGACATATCCTTAAAGTAATCGTACTTGTTTAATAAAGAGTCAGAGTTTACGTAAACAATGGTTTCTTTATCAGGAGTTGCTGTGGTTGCAGCAGTAGCCGGTTTATCGGCAGTTTTATTTTGGTTACAAGCAGCAACGCTACCTGCAATGGCTAATCCTAAAGTAAGCTTGGTTAAAATTGAAGCACTGGTTTTCATTATCTCAAATAAAAAATATTATAAAATTTTGACAAAGATAATCTTTCATCGCAAGTATCCTAATCAGATGTGCAGATTTCAGATGTGCAGATTTTGGATGTGCAAATGTGCAGCTATGTCTATAGCTGCCTTTATTGAGGGTGATGTTTTGCACGCCACGGCGCAAAGCCGCAAAAGTTTGTTTTACCTCAAGTTTTTATGGTATGTAAATTTGCGTTAGATGGCAGTGGATACCGTCCAATGTCATTAAGTTAAGAAAATCCCCCAGAGGGGGAACAGGTTTGTAGCAACATCATATACCGAAGATAACCGTGCCAGAGGTACGGAACACCGGAGTTGTGTACCTCTGGCACACTAAGACTAACAGACCTTTCATTTCATTCTGAACTTAATTTTTGATAATTAATGAATTAGCTGAGTTTAAAAGGTGACAAATTCTGTAAATTCTTTAATTCTCAAAATCCGGCTTCAAACAAACTATTCTGTGAAATGGTGTTAAGACAACATTAATTTAATGCTGCCGAATCTATTCCACAACGGTACTTTTATCCACAAATAATCGTTAATTCAGGGTATTTTTTGTAATTTTGAAGATTGTTTCATTAAATAAATATGAGCGAAGAAATTCAGGATAAATCCAATTATTCAGCAGATAACATACAGGTTTTAGAGGGTTTAGAGGCGGTACGTAAGCGTCCGTCGATGTACATTGGTGATACAGGCGTTAAAGGTTTGCACCACCTTGTATATGAAGTAGTTGATAACTCTATCGACGAAGCTCTTGCCGGTTATTGCGATGATATAAAAGTTACTATACATGTTGGCAACTCCATAACCGTATCTGATAACGGCCGTGGTATCCCTACCGGTATCAACACAAAAGAAGGTAAATCGGCGCTTGAAATTGTAATGACCGTTTTACACGCCGGTGGTAAGTTTGATAAGGATACTTATAAAGTATCGGGCGGTTTGCACGGTGTGGGTGTAAGTTGCGTTAACGCATTATCAACCCATGTACGTACGCTTGTTCACCGTGAGGGAAAAATTTTCACCCAGGAGTACGAGCGCGGTAAGCCAATGTTTGATGTGAAGGCCATAGGCGAATCAGACAAAACCGGTACTATCCAAACCTTTCAGCCCGATCCGGAAATTTTTACCACCACTACCGAATATAAATACGATACACTTGCTGCCCGTTTACGTGAGCTGTCGTTTTTGAACAAAGGTATTCGCCTGAGTTTGACCGACGAGCGCGAAACGTTAGAGGATGGTACTTTCCGCACTGAAGAGTTTTTCTCAGAAGGCGGTTTGCGCGAGTTTGTAAAGTTTTTAGACGGCACGCGTAACTCTATTATCCCGGAGCCAATTTACGTGGATGGCAAT
The DNA here is from genome assembly GCF_900110105.1 of Mucilaginibacter gossypiicola. Classification (GTDB taxonomy): domain Bacteria; phylum Bacteroidota; class Bacteroidia; order Sphingobacteriales; family Sphingobacteriaceae; genus Mucilaginibacter; species Mucilaginibacter gossypiicola. Next base: position 415,060 of record NZ_FOCL01000006.1, read on the forward strand.
AAAGGCGGTATCCCGGTTGAGCTTGCCCTGCAATACAATGATACTTACAGCGAGAACGTATTCTCATACGTAAATAACATCAATACCATTGAAGGTGGTACGCACGTAGCGGGTTTCCGTCGTGGTTTAACCCGTACTTTGAAAGCTTATGCTGATAAAGAGGGCTTGCTGAAAAACGTAAAAGTTGAGATAAGTGGTGATGACTTTCGCGAAGGTTTAACGGCAGTTGTATCTGTAAAAGTTCAGGAGCCGCAGTTTGAGGGCCAAACCAAAACCAAGTTGGGTAACAACGAAGTAATGGGTGCGGTTGATGTAGCCGTAGGTGAGATTTTAGGTAATTTCCTTGAAGAAAACCCGAAAGAAGCACGGCTTATTGTAAATAAAGTGATCCTTGCCGCTACTGCCCGCGCAGCTGCACGTAAAGCGCGCGAAATGGTGCAGCGCAAGAGTGTAATGACTGGTTCTGGCTTGCCGGGCAAACTGTCAGACTGTGCTAACAGCGATCCAACCCTTTGCGAGTTATTCCTTGTCGAAGGTGACTCGGCGGGTGGTACCGCCAAACAGGGCCGTAACCGCGAGTACCAGGCTATTTTACCATTGCGTGGTAAGATCCTGAACGTGGAGAAAGCCATGGAGCACAAGATCTACGAAAACGAGGAGATCAAGAACATGTTTACCGGTTTGGGCGTAAGCCGCGGTACACCTGAAGATGATAAAGCCCTTAACATGACCAAGCTCCGTTACCACAAGATCATCATCATGACGGATGCCGACGTGGACGGTTCGCACATTACTACGCTAATCCTTACTTTCTTCTTCCGTTATATGAAGGAGTTGGTTGAGGCTGGTTATGTATACATTGCTTCGCCGCCGCTTTACCAGGTTAAAAAAGGTAAGGAGCATGAATACTGCTGGAATGATGTACAGCGCGATGCGGCCATTCAGCGCCTTAAAGGTGCCGGTAAGGAAGACAGCGTACACGTACAGCGTTACAAAGGTTTGGGCGAGATGAACGATATCCAGCTTTGGGATACTACCATGAATCCCGAAACCCGTACACTGAAACGTGCTACCATTGAAAACGCCGCCGAGTGCGACCATACCTTCAGCATGCTGATGGGTGATGAGGTTGCTCCACGCCGCGAGTTCATTGAGCGCAACGCTAAATACGCTAAGATAGATTCATAGCCCCGGCCTCCGCCAGTTGGCGGAGAGGAATGGTTTATAATATTAAACGCCTGCTTCTTTGGGAGCAGGCGTTTTTTTTATTAGAAACTGCCACAGGTTTATAATCTGTAGCTTTTTATGATTTAAGCTTAAGCCTAAGTAACTATTTTAAGCTTTACTTTTTGAGGCTTGCGGGTTTTTAGTGTCAATGTTTTGCGGCCATAATCAATAACCGCCTTATATTTCATTAAGATATCGCCGCCTAAAACACCTAATACCTTCGGGTGCCCCATCTGGCCGTAGGCGACATTAATTGTAGAAAGATCAAGTACAGCCGCCTCAAATTCGGCAATATGTAACTCGCCGATATGAAGATCGGTTACCGTTGCCGTGAACGACTCCATAGTATTAGTGCCAAGACCTGTTGAGAGTTTTTCACTGGCTAATATGCTCATCGTTTCATTTGCTTCTGTTATTGTGGTTTGATCAAAAGCAGTTTTTGATGCGCCGGTATCAAGTACCATAATAAACGTTTTTCCAAACAGGCCGACTTCAACCAATGGATGAAAGCCATCGTCGTGCAGATCGATAATATTTAACGGGACAGATATGATCATGATAGATGTTGCAAATTGCAAATGTGCGGATTAAAAGTAGTTGATTTTTATTGGCTGCAATTATAAAAGATGTATCAATACTGCCCGGTATGCTTCAAATATTTTATCAGCCATAAAAATGTTGGGTTTAAGCCGGCTTTACTTATACCTATTATAGGGTATCCTAAAGGTTTAATTTAAGATTAATGGATGTGCCTTTACCAGGTGCTGTCTCAATTTTCAGATCAGCACTCAATATTTTTGCACGCTCATAAATATTACGGATCCCCATGGTTTCGTATTTACGCAGATCGGGGTCAAAGCCCCGGCCGTCATCACGAATACTGATATGCAGTCGTTTTTTGTAAAGACTGATTTCCAGAAATGCGTTTTGCGCCTCCGAATGTTTGACAATATTGTTTAAGCCCTCCTTAACAAGAAGGTATATCTGCCGTCTTTTTTCGCCGCTAACGGCAACCCCGGTTTCGCTAACTGAAGCATTTACATGAAGGTCAATATCGCTGTATTCAAATATTTTAATAGCTTGTTTATGAATAAAGC
>NZ_FOCL01000011.1 GCF_900110105.1 Mucilaginibacter gossypiicola
AAGTTGGCGGGCAGATAAGCCTTTTTTAGCATTCAGGATTAAACTAATAGCCAGAAACCATTTGGGTAAAGGCAGCTTCGTATCTTCGAAAATCGTCCCAACCAATACACTGTAGCTACGATTGCATTCATGGCATTGATGCCGATGGGTGGCTGTACGTTTGCTGCTTCGCTTTCCGCCACAATAAGGGCATGTAGGCGCTTCCTGCCACCTTAGGTGCTCAAGATAACTTATGCAGGTAGCCTGATCTGGAAATCTACTAATCGTCTCTATTATATTCATTTCCATAAAGATACATATTTTTTATGTCAATTCATGGGCTATTACTCTCAAGAGGGGAATCGCACGTTCCCCTGCTTTTTTCTTAAGTTTATGGATATACCCCTGAAGTGAAGGAATTTAGAATACATACAGGTAAAAAAGTCTCCCCTTCTGGGGGAGATTTAGAGGGGGCTTTCTTTTTTTCTTTACTTTTGTATCAAGACAAAAGTAACAGCCACCGCGGCAATTGAGCGGCGAATGATTGTTTGTTAAAACCTAAGCCCATTTAAAAAATAATTTGGGCGTTGGCCGGGCTTTCCGCTCATACGCCTGCAGGCATTACGCTCGGAGCCGGTATCCGCTGCAATCCCTAACGCTGGCTTTTGTTTAATTAAAACTATGAATTATACACCACCACAGCTCCGCACCGTTAACGTGATCCGTTACGTAACGCCGTTGCGCGAGGGCGGGTCATTACCGGCCATTGCCGAAGCTGACGACGAATTTTTATATGTACTGAAATTCCGCGGAGCGGGGCAGGGGGTAAAAGCCCTCATTGCCGAACTTATCGGCGGCGAGATTGCCCGTTTGCTTGGGTTTAAAGTGCCCGAATTGGTATTTGCTAATCTTGATGAAGCATTCGGTCGCTCGGAAGCTGATGAGGAGATCCAGGACCTGCTTAAATTCAGTGTTGGCCTTAACCTGGCGCTGCACTATTTGTCGGGCGCTATTACCTTTGATCCGGCAGTTACCGTGGTTGACTCCAAACTGGCCTCACAAATAGTATGGTTCGATTGCCTGCTTACCAATGTAGACCGTACCGCCCGTAATACCAATATGCTGATATGGCATAAAGAACTATGGATGATTGACAACGGCGCTGCACTGTACTTCCATCATTCGTGGAACAACTGGAAGGAAATGGCTACCCGCCCGTTTTTACAGGTGAAAGATCATGTACTGTTGCCCCGGGCTAATCAACTGGATATTGTTGATGCCGAATTTAAGGCGATACTAACGCCCGAAAAGATTCGTGATATTGTAGCGTTGATCCCCGATGAGTGGGTCACCTACAGAGATTTTGAAGAAACGCCTGATGAGGTACGGAATATATACGCCGAGTTTTTGATAACCCGATTGACCGCCTCAGAGATATTTGTTACAGCCGCAAAACAAGCCCTATATGCAGGTATTTGAGTACGCCGTTATCCGCGTTGTACCAAGGGTGGAGCGCGAAGAGTTTATCAACATTGGGGTGATCTTATTTTGTCCCAAACAAAAGTTTTTAAAAGTGCTGTTCAAGCCAGACGACGAACGGTTGGCTGCTTTCTGTTGCGATTTGGACCTTGATTGCCTGAAGGAAAACATCAGTTCGCTTGAACGCATTTGTAATGGCGAAAAAGATGCAGGCCCAATAGCGCAGCTTGATCAACCCTCACGTTTTCGCTGGCTCACGGCTACGCGCAGTACAGTGGTGCAGGCATCAAAAGTACACCCCGGTTTATGCATTGATGCAGAGGCAACGCTGAACAGGTTGTTTGAGCAGATGGTGTTGTGATATGCATATTGCCCGTGGGGACACGGGCAAGGGGGATGCAGGATATATTAAAAAGATGTATGGTTGATTTCTCAAAAATCAAATTTAACTCCAGCGGATTTTGGATTCATCAAGCTTTTATCGAAGTCTTGAGCGAATACATCTGTGAAGTTTTTGAAAATATAGGAGTCAATACTTTTTCGGGTGGGTTACAGAAAATCTATGGCTATTGTGATTTGAATAGGAGCGGTGCAAGTGTTGGTATGGTAAACATTTTATTTGATAAGGGAATAACCAGTGCTGAAGACAAAACTGTGTTAGTAGATGTCTTAAATGTTACAAAAACCTTAATTGCTTCAAAGGGCACGGAATTAAAAATAGATATACTTGACGCTTTTGAAAGCCGAAAGGTAGACGATTCCTTCAGGATTCGCTGGGATTTTCCTATTAAAACCCAAAGTTTAATTACAACTATCGATATGATTATTCAGGTGCTGAACGGCACGTGGGCTTCGGAAAATCAATGTTTCCATTACACCGGCTTCCCCAATAAAGGAGATATGCTGGAAATATAGGGAAACCCTCATCAATATCAACTTGTGCTCGTTGCAAACGAAGGCAAGAAAATAACTATAAATATCTGAAGAATGAAACCTATAACCTTATTATCAATCATTGTAATTACAGCGTTAACATTAGCCTCATGTTCGGCTGGTTTTGAGTCGAAGACGTATGATGCTATCAAATATGCAAAGAAGAAGTTTCCTAATTTAGTTATCCTTGATGGAAAGGAATATGAACTGGTTAGGTGCCTGAGCATACCAAAACCTCAAGCGAAAATTCAACTTTTTCAGCCGGCAACGTCGCCAGATAGACTACAGCTAATGCTTGTCATATCAAATAGTAACGATCAATTTTACGCGATACCAGTTCCTTCTATAAGGTTTAAAAGCTATTGGGATTTTGTTTATGATACTTCTTCTAAACAGGCAGGTTCCGGAGAAAAGACTTTTGAAACAGAAATCAATAAAGCATTGGATACATTAAAGTTAAATGTTGGTTATGACGGATTGAAGGTGCTGAATGAAATTTTCATATCTGTTTTACAAGCTCGCATGAGTAATAAAACTGATTCTGCAAACTTAAAAGTTAGGTATTTTAACAAATCGACTTTTCCCGATTCTTGCGAAATAGTTTCCAAACAAAACTATGAGGCCATAGCAAGATCAGCGATACAGGATTCACTGAGATACTTTTATGAAGGCAACGTGTTTTTGAAAAGTCAAAAAATATTTAATATTAATTACCTTCCTTTGAAACAAGGTAAAAAGACATATTATAAAATTGAGGTATACAGACAACCTTGCGTTATAGATGTAGTTCCAATTGAATTGTAATAGTGTATTTCGTCATTCACTCGCGCTCGTTTGTAACGAGTGCGCAGCTGGGTTTGCGTTTATAACGCAACTGTCGATACAATCGCAAAACCATATTAAGCACTCGTTGTAAACGAGCGTAAGAACACCAACATCATTATTCCCCCTACATCACCTCTCATCCGCCAATTTTCTTATCACCCTCCTCCTAAATGCCTTAGTTTTATATCACAATTATAACCACAGGAGATATTATGATTAACCAAACCAATATCAAAAAAGCAGCAATGTTTGCCATAGCGCTTTTTATGGCATTTTTTAGCATTAATGTTATTAACGCCCAAAGCAAAAAGAATTTCAAAGTAATAGCTTTTTATACCGGCCGGAATGATCTGGCGCATATCAGCTTTATGCACGAAGCCAACCGCTGGTTCCCGGCTATGGCTAAAAAGTACAACTTTACTTATGATAGCACTAATAACTGGGCAAACATGAACCCTGAGTTTTTGGCCAAATACCAGGTGGTGATATTTTTAGATACCCGTGCTGATAATCCCGAACAACGGGCAGCTTTTGAGCAGTATATGAAAAAGGGCGGTGCCTGGATGGGTTTTCACTTTTCGGCCTTTGCCCTTACGCCATCTGATTTTCCGCAAAACTGGGATTGGTACCATAACGAGTTTTTAGGTTCCGGGCAGTATGTAAGCAATACCTGGCATCCAACGCCTGCTGTTTTACATGTGGAAGATCCCAATCACCCTGTAACTAAAGGCTTGCCGGTAACCTTTAAAACAAACCCTAATGAATGGTACCGCTGGGAGCATGACCTTCGCAAAAACCCCAATATTGATATCCTGCTGGCAGTTGATTCAACAAGTTTTCCGTTAGGTACCGGGCCAAAACAATACGAGATCTGGCATAGCGGCTACTATCCGGTAGCATGGACTAACAAAAACTACCGTATGGTATACTTTAACATCGGCCACAATGCTATGGACTACGATGGCGGTACGAACAAAGAACTTTCCCAAACCTTTGAAAATGCCGATGTGGATAAGCTAATCATCAATTCGTTGCTGTGGCTGGGAAGGGGAAAATAGTACCCTGCCCCTAATACCGGGATTAAATTATAGGCATATCTTTGTTCCTCAATCAAACCCTAAATACTCCTTCTGATGCACTTCTACAGAGCCGGAGATATTATCATGATTGAGGAATATAACGATATGAAAAAAGTCGTTATCGAAAAGATAGATATCATTTTTTGCATCGGAGCCATGGAGTTTCATGATCAGGCCCATGTGCTTTGCCTGGCCTATTAAATTAATAATGTGCTGCGATGTGGAGGTGGCATAAGTTACGGTACGCAATATTGTCCCGCTGCTAAGCTTACTGCCAACGCCTATTACAATGGTTTCTTCTTTATTGTCGGGCCCTACTTTGTTTAGGTGCTCAATGCTGTTGCCGTCAACATCCTGGATATACTGGCGCTTGAATTTTTTACCGAGTGTAAGATAGTTATGAGCTTCGGCGTTTGAAAGATTGGAGATATTTGCCAAATCATTAATGGTTATGCTTTGGGCAAACACGGCTGCACTGCAAAACAACAATAAGGCAATTAATAGGGCTCTCTTCATTTTTTAACTTACCAAATATACTTTTTTACTGTTTAAAATAATCGCCGGGATGATAAGTGTGCTGTGCATGCTTTAAAACATCTTTTTTATAAAACAGCACGTCTTTAAATTTACCATCAATTATGCCCTGTTCCTGGTCGGCAAAATTTTTTGATGCAGGATCAAAAGAACTGCCACCATTCACAATGCTTTTAGCTTTTACCCGTGTACCAAATTCCACAACAGCGATAAAACTATTACCCGAATATCCATAGCGCTTAATAGTGTTCAGAGTGCGACTTTGGAAGGATGGCAGCTGCCCGAAGCCAGAACCGGTTAATCCAACAGGGATACTCGGTTTACTGTCATCAAAGGTAATGCCATCATCGGGGCGTTGGTACCGGTTCATATCCCCCCACTCCACTTTCCAGGTGCCAAAACGGCTTTGCAAATTTTTAAGCACATCGTTTAACCATGCCAATTGCTGCTCCGCACTTACGTTTTTAACCAGTGTTTGAAAGCGACGGGTAATAAAGGTACTCTCCTGGTCGGTTTGGGGTGGCGGCAGGGCTTTCATCATCAATGTACCCCATTCAATAGCAAGCGAACTCGCTATCGAATGAATTGCTGTATTCCTGTCCCATTGCTGCAAGATCTTTATTGGTTCGGCCAGTACTTGTTTAACCGAATCGGGCGCAGCGTCATAGGCATTAAAAAGAGAAGGCAGCAGGTCGTCAAAAGCAGCAAGGTAATGATCATAACCTTTGGCTACGAGGCCGTCAAGCGTAAGGTTCTTTGCATCTTTCAGGATCCTGATTGCTGTTATTGCCCGGTAATTTTCGCCATCGGGAGCCATATAAGCAGGATATTTACTTTTATCCGGACTTGATGTACCAGACGCGGTATAGGGTGTTGAATTACAGTTCTGGATCCAACCCGTAGCAGGATTAATATTAGTGATGATCTCGCTGAGTTTATGAACACCCTGCCATTCGGTAGCCGATGTGCTGCCATCAACAGGCAGGCTCCAGTCATATTTGGGATTGCGTTTAGGAATATAATTCCCGTGCCAAAAAATAGTGTTTCCTTTATCATCTGCATAAACCGTGCTGTTAGTGGCATTTGATACCATATTCATGGCCCTCTTATATTCGGCCAGGTTATTGGCCTTGATTATCAGCCATGACTCAACCAGTGCATTGTATGAGCGATTGTTGGCCTTAAGCGCAAGCCATTTGCCATCCCTGGAGCCAAGTATTGGGCCATGATGTGTATAATAACCGGTTATGGTACGCTGCTCCATTTCATCACCCTTCTTTATTTTGAAGGATAGTTTGCGGGACGTAACAGGCCGTAGTTTACCATCGTATTCGTAATACCATTTGCCATCCTTTTTACTTACCTTTTCGGCGTATAGATCGGCTACATCTGCATAGGCACTGGTATGCATCCAGCCACAATGCTGATTAAAGCCCTGGTAAATAAAAAACTGCCCCCAGGTAACGGCACCATATGCGTTAAGCCCCTCATTGCTTACCAGCTCAACCTCACTGCGAAAATAGAACGGCACATGCGGATTAATGTATAATAAAGCATGGCCCGAGGCCGACCTTGACGGCGATATAGCAAAACCATTTGAACCGGTTTCGCGCTCATTTACCATATCATAAATATTTTTTACAGGTTGGCCGGTTACCGCGCCAAGCTTTTCAGGGCCGGCGCTATAAAATTCCTTCGTTTCGCTGAGTTTGAGACCTCCGGTTTCAGTGGCGGCAACACTACCATCGGTAAACATCAACGCATACCAGGGTTCAAAATGTTTAAATACCTGTGGCTTTACTTCGGGATGTTTGTACAGGTAGTAGTTAACACCATCGGCAAAGGCATCCAACAGCTTCCGGAACCAGGGCGCACTTGTGTTGTAATCTTTAATAGCATCAGTACTGTCGGCAATCAACTGCAGCTGCACATCGGTATATAAATTGGTTTCGCCATCAACCTCGGCCTGCTTACCTAACTGGTAAAGATAATTGCGTTCGATGCCTTTAAAATTATCCTCACATTGGGCGTACATCAGCCCAAAAACAACCGAAGCATCTGTTTTTCCATAAATGTGAGGAACTCCCCAATTATCACGAATAATAGTTACCGCTTTTGCCAATGCTTGCGACCGTTTTATTTCCTTTTGATTAATTTTTTGAGCAAAAACCAAAGCCGGAAGAAACATTAAAGCGATGCCTAAATTAACTTTCATGGTAACAGTAATTTTACTAAACAAATTATCCATATAAATGTGGAGAAAACGATGCTTTTTAAAGATTTTGAGGTAAATTTGGAGATTAATTCATAATAATTACATCGTACTGCCGTTTTTATTCAACTATTCACAATCGGTTTTTTGGAGGTAATTATTTCTATACTGCCAAAGCGGTATAGCGAATTGTTAATGACTTTTCTGTACCGGATTTCATTCCGGTATCCGAATATAAAGAGCTTGGGTATGCATTTAATATGATATCTGAGATTTAGTTGATTCAATATCATTTGAGACGTGATATTGTGTGCGTTCCGGGGTGAGATACGGAACGCATTTTTTTTCTGCTTCGCGTCATTTTGCTGCACATCATTAGATCATTTACTACGTGTCATTAAGTCATTTTTTTGCATCGTTACCTATAACTCTTTGATTCGCCATACAGCAGTTTCTAATCACATTACAAAATGACTCAATAACGCGCAACCAATGACGCGTAGTGAATGATGTGAAACAAAAATGACCTAATGACGCGAAGCTAATGAACCCACTTATCCCGGTACCAGGCCATAGCCAGTAACACCATGCGGTTATAAGTTTCGAGGCCCTGGGGTTGATTATTGACCTTCAGGAAATTATCGTAAAAGATGCTGCTTATAGCTCCCAGCTTGTTTTCGTAAGCCAGCCAGTAATTTCGCTCGGTGATATAATCGCTGCGTACATCTTTACTGATCATCGCTTTGAGCTCTTTATGAGCCATAGTATCACGGGCACCAAGCGAATGCATGAATTCCTGCACAGCAAGATGATAGGCCGAATAACGCAATAACCTGTCGTGTGATTTTACGGCGATAATAAAACCGGCAAAATCAGCTTCATCCTCTGCCCCGTATCCCATTTGGTGCGACATTTCATGACAAACCACAAAAGGCCGGTTAAAAACGGGCATCTGGTAATTTACCTGGGCTTCAGAAGTAAAAGGGTTATAATAGCCAGATGTACCGATATAATTCAATAAAGGTGTAAGTATAGATGGTTTAATATCGGGGCTATACGCTCTGAAATTAGCAGAATCTTTACCAATCGTATAAATAGCGTGGCGGGCTGTATTATAAATATGGGTGTTACTCTGCGCCCAATCTCCCGGCGTAAGGCGTGCACGGGTAGCATTGGCGCTATCAATCAGCATGCAGGTTACGGCTTTAAGATCGGCGGTGGTAAAAGCTGTATCCCTGAGCCCAAACCGCTCGGAGGCCGGCAGCCTGAAATAGTTCATCCCCCATAAAAGGTAAAAAGCCAGTATGCCTGCTTGTACCCCTATAATCAGCCCTAAAAAAAGTCGGCCGGCCTTTTGAAATTGTTTTTTGAATAGCAGGGTTACTAACCTGATTACTGCGTAAATCAAATAAATAACTACGGCTATATACAAAACATCGCCAACACTAAATGGAAATACATTTAAAACCGAATGAAAAACCCGGCAAACAACAATATAAAAGCCATTGGCATAGTAACGTTCAACAGCAGCGGGATGATCAGCAAATAGCATCAGCAAAAAAATGGCCAATGCCATCAATATTACAGCTATGATTCTTTTTAGTATAGGTTTTTTATTGGTTTGGTAGCCCATTGCGCAGGGTAAATATAGCGCTTTAGGGCCATGTAAAAAATAGCACTACAGTACACGCTAAAAACCGGGATAATAAAAAAGGCCCCTGGCGGGGGCCTCAGAATTGTGAAAAATAAGGTTACCGAATATCGTTTACTTTACAGAAACAGGCACTACGATCTTATCCCAGAACATGCAAAAGCTTTTTGCATCAACTGTGTAAACTAATCTTTCGTGCATTGGTGCTGCTTTGGTTTTAACATCTACACGCAAGGCATCTTTTGATTCATCATATTTAAACGCACCCCACTGCTTGGCCACTTTGTTAAAAATTACTGTCCAGGTGCCGTTTTCATTTGGGATCAGGAAAAATCCGTAAGTGCCTGCTGCCAATGCTTTGCCTTCAACTTTAATATCTTTTGTTGTTGTAAAAGTGGTGGCTTCATTAGCACCTGCACGCCAAACTTTACCATAAGCTTCAAGTCCGCCCCAAATTTTACGGCCTTTAACCGATGGGCTGCCATAGTTAATAGTAATAGTTGAACCTGCAGCTTTGCCGCTAACGCTATCGCGCGGGCTTGCTGGTTTGTCTTGCGCAAAAGTTGCTACCGATACCAATAACGCAAAAGCAAACAGGAACGCTGCCTTAAGCTGAAATGATTTTTTCATAAGATTTCTCATAATTTATTTAATATAAAGATAGATTGAATTTCGGTTTAAAAACAACTATTCGTTTAAATAGCTTTAACATGTGATTTTAACACATAAAACACTGAAAATAACCAACTGATGGTTAAACCATTTGAATTTTATATTGTTTAATTAATTGAAGGGCCATATTGCAGTTAGGAATAGACCGGAGGGATTCATAGCCCAAAGGTTAAACAATTGTTGTGGTTTTTTTACCCTGCCTACCATGGCAGGGTTTTTTATGTGCCAGCATCACTGTACTTTGTAAGTAAGCACCGTGCGGCCAATATTACCGGCTTCATCAATCCCTTCTATCACCATACGATAAGTTCCCTTACTATCTGCATTAAAAAAATCAAACGAAGCATTGCCATCTTTATCTGTTACTATATCGGGGTTCCAGTATATGGTAGTCCTGGTATCCGGCTTATTAGCTGTTTGTTGCACACCTTCATAAACAGGCGAATAAAAAGTGCGTGCCTTGTAAAACCCCTCTGCTGTATAATACAATAAGCCAGGCAAAGCAATGTTATTTACTTTTCCTGAAGATGCCGACTTTCTCATTTTTAATATCAATACCCCGTTAGCCCCTCTTATGCCATATATAGCTGCATCAGTATTTTTTAGCACTGTTGCACTTTCAACATCAACTGGGTTGTAGTTATTAACACTTGTTCCTGCCGGTAACGCGGTATCATCAACAATAATAAGCATTGGTCCGTTTTGCATAGCAGCATTTGCCTTATCTGCCAAAAAAGGCACTCCATCCCTTAGTATAACTCCGGGTAAGCGCCCTTCTAAACCGGTAGTCAACAAATTCTGATCTTTCAGGTTTTCGTTGGCTAATGTTTCTGTAGTCGGTTTCTGGTCATTAACTCTCTTATTACTATTCACAACAGCATTAAATCCTCTTTTATTTGCGTCAGCTAAATAAACCGGTTGTTGCGTTGTTTGATCATTTCCTGCAGTAATTGAACCTTTTACCGGGCTGGTAAAATCTTCTGTATCAATATTTGCCAACCCCGGCGCCGGATAAACGGATATATGGATATTATTCCCCCCTGTAGCTGTTTTACCCTGAATCACAAACTGGGTTTCATCATCATATATCAGGTTTTTGAAAATAAAATTGCCATCATGATCGGTAACTTGGGATAGTAACGCCCCGCCAGCTCTGGGCATTAATGTAACCGTAGCCGCATCAACCGGTTTTCCTTCTGTTGTTTTTGCCTGTCCCGATATATCAAAACCGGTTTCGGCACTGTAGGCTGTGGCCGGTTTGTCATTGCTCAGCAATTGCTTCCATTCAAACCTCCGAAAGCTTTGGGTAAGCATCAGGATATCCAGATTAGCCCGTGTATCAGTGTCAGTATTGGTGAAATAGTAATTTGGCTGTTCAATTACACCTTTCAAATTTGAGGTAAGTAACATGGATGATAATAAAGTATTTTCATCATTCTCAACAATAGGCACCTTGCCTACATCAACAATTGTTGCTGATAAATGACTTTTTACCGCCTCCCCATTGTTGTTTTTTACATTTACAGAGATGTGCACTTTTCCCCTTACCGGGTACAGGACTTTGTCGCTTACAGCAGCAATTGTTAACTGGTCGGCGTTTTGAATAAATGCCAGGCGCTCGTTAATCGGCTCACCCTGTGCCGAAAAAAGCGTTACCTGCACCACTCCTGTTTTAAAGTCTTTTTTATTGAGATTTAAATCAAGCACCTGGTTGTCAAGCACCGCCTTTACCGATCTCACAACACCGCCCGAATATATGACCACCCCTATCTCTTTGTTCTTATTTTTAAGGTAATAAGCTTTATTTGCATTTATTTCAATACCGAGCTTATCGGCGCTATAATTGTTAACCATTAAGGTAATGCCCTCGTTATCTGCTTTCGGCAACTCAACAGTAGCTTTGGTACCATCGGCATAGGTTAAATTAGCTTTATAGGTTTTGCCGGATTCGGGAGTAATAAATATAAGCCCCATGCCCAGGTGGGCCGATTCAAATTTAGTTACTTCCGCATTGGTATTATCAACCACAACACCCTTAACATTAAGACCAAGTCCGTTTGTGCTCACCGCCTTAAAGGCCAGTTTGGCGGGTATACCGTTTACAAAACTTCCACCTTCCGGAAAAAATTGAACCCCGGCTTTTGTAACTAAAGCTTTATTGCCTGGCGCTGTTCTGTTATTAACGTTTATCCTCTTATCAAAGAAATTAAGCTGTCCGTTATTCAGCATCCATTTAGTGTATGCCCTTATGCGATAGGTCCCTCCGGATAATGTATTGGAGAGACTAAAATCGCCGGCTGCTAAACCGTTAACCAATTGTAGCGAGATGGATTTCAGGAGAGAACCGACGGGGCTGATGAGATCAACATGTAGTACACCGCTTAATTTCGATAACTCATGCTGTTCACCAAGGGTAACGTATGCTTTAAAATAAAGTGTATCGCCGGCGTTATAATAGGGTTTATCAAAATGCAGGTAAGCTTTTTCAATTGCTTTACCGGCCGATAAAGTTTGCAGGCGCGATACAATAGTATCTAATGGAATAACAGGTTGATTATTTTGCGAAAAAACAGACGCAGAAAAACACAGTGCCGCTAATAGCGGTAGTATTATTTTTTTCATAACAAGGATAATGATAGGTTTAAACTGGTTTATATAAAGGCAAATAAATGTAGGTATTTATTTCTAAATAAAACGCTTATTTAAAATCAGTTATATTTCCAGCCTATAACCTTGCAGCCTATTGCGTCAGTTCCGCATCCTGCTTCATCTCTTCCCAGTAAATTGTTCCAAGGTAAATACCGTTTTGAATAGCTACACGTGTACGTATTTTTTCTAACTCGGCCTTCACTTCTTCATTACTGAGCCTACTGCTCAGCGAATGGTAATAAATGGCATAACCAGTTTTGCTGTTTATACATTTATAATGCTTTTCCCCGGCTTTCATAATCGGATTAACTAATACTGATACAATACTGCAGACTGAAGGATTGTTTTAATTAAACTTAAATGTTACACAATTTTCTTCATTCAATCTGAGGGTTTCTTTTTACTTTAAATCAACCACTTACACCATCAACAATTTTGTTTTATTACATTGGCTTAACCATTCTTAACATTAACTTAACAATTAGCATTGTATTAATGGTTACTTTTACACGCTGAATAATTTATAGTGACATATTTTAAAATCCGCTTGATATAACTACTGTAAATTCACGACTGATAAAACAGATCAATGAAGAGCACTAACTCAAAATCGATATTTCCAAACTCAAACCAGGTTTTTTACGATTTGTTCAACTCTGCTGTAGCCAATGTTACCGAAATGGCAAGGTTGCTGAATGAAGCCGTTAACGCCCCAACCTCATATGAGCAAAAGTTTAATTTTGCCCATATTGATAAACTGAAATTCAAAAGCTACGAGATAACACACAGGGTATTTTCAGAATCGGGCAAGATGCTGATATCGCCATTTAACCGCAAGGATATGTGTGATCTGGCTTCGGCAATTGATGACGTAGCCGACAGGATCACCATGGCCGCCCGCAGGATAAACCTATACAATGTGCCTGTTATTACGCAGCCTATGATAGATTTATCGGCGCTGATCCTCAAAACCAGCACCGAACTTGAGAAGGCTGTTAATGCTATGAACAATCTGAGCAAATCATCCGAAATTTTTGAGCTTTGCAGCAACATCAAAAAACTGGAAGCACAGGCCGATTCGGTTCACAATAAAGCCTTTGCCGATTTGCTCAATAATGAAAAAGATCCTATTGAATTAATTAAATACACCGATGTTTTTGCAGCCATGGAAACTGCTACAGACAGCTGTGAAGATACAACCCTGATCATTGAAAGTATTTTGATCAAGAACGGGTAAGACCTCACCTAAATCCTCTCCAAAGGAGAGGACTTTTAGTAACAAAAAAAGCGATGAGTTATCATCGCTTTTTTTGTTACTACCGTTTATTATAAAACCCTCTCCTTTGGATAGGATTTGGGTGAGGTTACTTCCCTTTTTCAGATTGCGGGCCATTATCGCCGCCGTTATCCTGTTCGTTATTTTTATCTTTTTCCCTGTCTTTCTTAAACTCAAGCTTTCCGAACTTATAGCTCAGGCTTATACCGAACGATTGTACCGGCACCAGCCTTACGTTAGTTTGGTAAAAATTGCTGCCAAACGTTGATGAGCTCTGGCTAACATATTTTGCAAAAGGGTTGGTAGCGGTAAGGCCAATACTTGCCTTTTTATTCATGAACATTTTGCGCATGGCAAAGTTGTAAAACACAAACTTGGGGTTGGTACCCTGGATACCTTTTTGAGATGAATTATAGTTACCAAAAAACTCGGCACTTAAATCATGGCCAAAATTGTATTGTGCGTTGAGGTTAAGGCGGTAAGCAAAGGCGCTTACATTGGCAAAGCCCGGATTTGTACTCCTTCTATCGCTGAATATCATGTTGGTACGCAGGCTCAGCTTGTCGGTTACCGGAACTGAAGCATAGATATTGATGCCGATCCGCTCTTCCGAACCTATATTATAACGTTGGTTCAATGATACATCGGTATAGGTAGTACCGTTTACATCGTATGTAGAATAAAAAGTGGTGAACTGCTGAATATCATCGGTATTACGGCGATAGAATGCCGCAACATTGATATTGGCGCCCTTGTCAAATGATTTGTTATAACCTAACTCAAAATTATCCCCTTTTTCGGGCTTCAGGTTGGGGTTACCTGTGCTGATATTATGTGGGTCGCTGATGTTCAGGAACGGGTTTAGATCCCCATAATCAGGGCGCTGAATGCGGCGGGTATAGCTTAATTTAAGTGATTCCGCCCCATTACCAAACTTATGCGAAAATACCAGTGATGGCGCAAGGATATTGTAAGACGGGATATTTACACCCTGAAAATCGGCTGTAGTGGTAGTATACTCATCTCTTAAACCAGCTTTCACATCCAAAAACTTATTAAATACCGATGCTGAGGCCGAAAGATAATAGGCATATACCTTACGATCATAAGTAAAGCCATATGTTTGGTTTGGGTTAGGCACAAAAGCGTTACCACCAAAAAGAGTATCGGTTATAACACTGTTATTGATATGGTTAAACACCAGTTTACCACCTGTTTCAAGCGTGAAGGTTTTGCTTACAGGTTGAGTATAATCAACCGAGATATCGGTTTCCCGGTCTTTGCCCGGATTATTATTAGAGATACCTGATGATGTTATGCCCGAATCATAATCCTGGCGCTGAAATGAGCTGAATGAGTTACGGCCAAAACTTGATGAATATAATACATCAAGCTCCTGTCCTTCTTTTGCAAAAGTTTTTTTGTAATTCAAATTTACATCGGTTGAGTAGCCGCTGAATTTGCTGCTCGAGTTACGGATACTCCTGATATCAGAAATCGGAGTTCCTGCAGCATCAACCTCGCTCTGATCCTGGTTGGTAATACCGTTACCATGGTTACCGAAGTGGTTAAAGCCTACGCCGGCAGTCAGCTGATCTTTAGGGCTGATATCCCACGAAAAATTAATGCCCGATTCATAGCCACTGCGTTTAAAGTTATTGCTTCCCTGTTGAAAAAGGGTGGTTCTGTTGCCGGCCGAATCGGTTGATACACGGTTACGGGTATTAGGAGCATTACTATTGATCTGTGCATTACCGCTAAAAAAAGCGTTCACACCAAAATTGCCTTTACGGGCATTCAAGTTGAATGAACCGTTTTCGCGGCGGGTACCTGCCGATAGGTTAACACTGCCATTAACACCCTGTACCTTGCTATCCTTTAAAATAATATTCACAATACCACCCGTACCCGCGGCATCATACTTTGCACCTGGACTGGTGATCACTTCAATACTTTTGATTTGGCTGGCCGGGATACTGGCCAAAGCATCGGCAAGGCTGGCTCCGAAAATGCTCGATGGTTTGCCATTGATCAGGAAACGAATATTAGCATTGCCCTGCAGCTCCACATTACCGTCAATATCAACGGTAATCTGTGGTACTTTTTTTAACACATCAATAGCCACCCCACCCTGCGCACTTAAATCATTTTGAGGGTTGTAAACCATTTTATCAATCCGGTTTTCAAC
This sequence comes from Mucilaginibacter gossypiicola, assembly GCF_900110105.1. GTDB lineage: Bacteria > Bacteroidota > Bacteroidia > Sphingobacteriales > Sphingobacteriaceae > Mucilaginibacter > Mucilaginibacter gossypiicola. Next base: position 15,478 of record NZ_FOCL01000011.1, read on the forward strand.
CGTAGGCACTTTGGCGGTTATTGTTACCCCTTTTAACTCGTTGGCAACCGGAGCCAGTTTGATTTCGCCCAATGCTATTGTGCCGTCCTTAACTATCACATGTTCGATAGTGGCCTTTTGGTAGCCTAAAAATTCGGCAGTTATTTTATATTCCCCTGCAGGGATATTGTTAATAGAAAAATTTCCTTTAGGATCGGTACTGATACCATTAAACGGCGATGTAGCACCTTGTTTAAATAGAGATACTGTGGCGTAATCAACCGGTTGCTTTGTGGTGGCATCGGTAACTTTACCTGTAATTTTCCCCTTTGCTCCCGGGGTTGTTTGGGCGTGTAAGGCGGTTATAAAAACAAAAGAAAATAATATCAGAAAAACAGACTTCATTATATATTGCGGGTATTTGAACCACAAATTTTATAAGAAAGATTGGATTAAATCTGAATTAAATGGTATTGAAGTGTATTTGTTACAATATGATTTTGCTATGTATATATGCTTGTTACATTGTATATGAGCGCGTTACAAAACAAACTAAAAAATCAGCACAATTGTGCCCCCGATAATAAGCAAGGCGCCTATGGCGTTTTTAAGAGTTAAAGGTTCGCCCAGGAAAATAACAGAAAGCGCAATGGCTAAGGCAACGCTCAGTTTATCAACCGGTGCCACCTGGCTTACTTTACCCAATTGCAGGGCACGGAAATAACAGATCCATGAAAGCCCGGTAGCGCAGCCAGACAAGATGAGGAAAGTCCAGTTGGTTTTAGTGAGACTGTTAATGCCGCCATGTGTTCCTTTAAATAGTGCTATACCCCAGGCCAGTATCAGGATGACCACGGTGCGAATAGCAGTAGCCAGATCAGTATCAACTCCTTTAATACCTATTTTGGCAAAAATAGCGGTAAGCGCCGCAAACAATGCCGAAAGTAATGCGTAGATCCACCACATAATGATCAGATTTTGTATTTAACTTGCAACAAGCTAAGTACAAATTTGATTACGCATTCTGTATAAAATCTGTGAGGCAACTATTTATATGCAATATCCGTTAACCTAAAAATCCAGAATCTGTACAAATTGACTGCCTAACTTTACCAAAAAAACGTTTTGAAAATACTCATCATTGAAGACGAAGAAGGCCTGCGCGAAAGTATTGAAGAATACTTTACCGAAGCCGGCAACATCTGCGAAACTGCGGCCAGCTATACTGCGGCCCTTGCAAAAGTTGAGCTGTACAGGTATGACTGTATCCTGCTGGATATTACCTTGCCCGGCGGCAATGGTATAGATATATTAAAAGTACTTAAAAACAATAATTATACGGACGGTGTACTCATCATCTCGGCTAAAAACTCATTGGATGACCGCCTGCAGGGCCTTGATCTGGGAGCAGATGATTATTTAGTAAAACCCTTCCATCTATCCGAGCTTAAGGCAAGGGTATCGGCCATCATCAGGCGTAAAATGTTTAACGGCAGCAATGTACTTAACTTCAATGAGCTCAGTATCGATCTGATGGCTAAAACGGTGGCTGTAAACGGCATACCTGTAAAATTTACGCGTAAAGAATTTGCTTTACTTATCTATTTTATCTCCAACAAAGGTAAAGTGATATCAAAAAATGCCATTGCCGAACATTTATGGGGCGATGGTATCGACATGGCCAATAATTTCGATTTTATTTATTCGCACATCAAAAACATCCGCAAAAAAATAATGGAAGCCGGCGGTAAGGACTATATTTATGCCGCCTACGGTATGGGCTATAAATTTGCCGATCAATAATGAAGCTTTCGGAAAGGTATAACCGCGTAAATCTAATTGCTACTATAGTTATCATGCTGATAACAGGCGCTATTTATTACCTGGCTATCAGCCTGATCCTTACCAATCAAAAAGACAATTCACTGGAGGTTGAAGAACATGAGGTTTTCGATTACGTAAAACTCAACCACCATCTCCCGCAGGTTTTTGAATCAAAAGACCAACAAATCACTTTCATTTCGGCTGAGCCAAACTCAGTTAAACGCGAGTTTTTTAATACTACTTATTACCGGGAGAAAGATGAGGCTGAATCTGGCCGGGGGCTTGTCAGTTCGGTAACAGTTGGTGGCAGGTACTACAAAATATTGATAGTTGAATCCAAAGTAGAAACTGAAGACCTGATTCAGATCATCTTTGGTATCACCATTGGTGTTATCTTATTGCTGCTGCTGGTGCTGGTAATTACCAACCGCCTCATATTAGGCAGGCTTTGGCAGCCATTTTATGGTATCCTAAGTGAATTAAAGCTATTCAACGTAACCGATAACCGGGAAATGCCAATGTCCAATACCTCCATCGATGAATTTAACGAGCTCCAGGCCGAAGTAAGCGCTATGGCCGAAAGGGTAAAAAAGGACTATAAAGACCTTAAAACCTTTACCGAAAACGCGTCGCATGAGTTGCTTACCCCCATTGCAGTCATCAATTCCAAATTGGATACCCTGATCCAGACAGAAAACTTTAGCGAGCATCAAAGCAAATTGCTGAATGACCTTTACAGCGCAGTATCACGTCTGAGCAGGCTTAATCAGTCGCTGTTATTGCTGGTCAAAATCGAAAATAAATTATTGAACGACCGCCAGCACCTGGATTTGCAGGAACTCATAGAGGAGCTGTTATACCAATTGGAAGATATTTTTGGCGATAAAGAGATAACGGTTACTTCAATGCTCAACGAAAAGAATATTGAAGCCAGCAATTATCTCATTGAAATACTATTAAATAACCTTGTGATCAATGCAGTGCGGCATAATCGTACGGGCGGCGAGATCATTATCAGCCTCACAGCCGAAAATTTAACCATCAAAAACACAGGCGAGCAGATAGCCCTTAACCCCGAAAATATCTTTACGCGTTTTCATAAGTCATCAACTTCAGAAGGCAGCGGTTTGGGCCTTACCATCTCCAAACAAATTTGCGAAAGTTTGGGCTATCAGCTGGTTTACAGCTACGAAACGCCTTATCATATTTTCACTGTTAACTTTTAAATTTGTTACACTCCCCGTACCAAATTTTTCCAGAATTATCCTGTAGCTTAGCTATTATTTAACACAATATATATTATTTTGACCATCCGGATAAAATGGGTTTGCGGCTTTTTATTTTGCCTGCTTAGTGCTGCTACACAGGCACAAACCTACAATCTTGAACATTATTTGGAGCTTGCCAAAAACAACAGTCCGCTGTTAAAGGACCTGCAAAACCAGGTGGCCTCAGGCCAGTTAGACAGCCTCCGGATCAGGGCAGGTTACAGGCCACAGGTAAGCGCCAACAGCGGCGGTCTTTACGCCCCGGTTTCCGGGGGCTATGGCTATGCCCCTGCTATTACCAATGAGCATACACTCAACGCATTATTGGGCATCAATCAATCGCTGGATAGCAAAAAAAACATCGCAGCACAGATAGATGCAGTTAAACTGCAATCACAATCGGTACTTAACACCGCTAAAATATCTGAGCAGGATTTGAAAAAGGCAGTCACCGCTCAATATATCGCCGCTTTTGGTAGCCTTCAGCAGGTAAAATTTAACCAGGAAGTTATCACCCTGCTTAACCGAGAAGAAGAGCTGCTTAAAAAACTAACCCGTACCAATGTTTATCGCCAAAGTGATTACCTTACTTTTTTGGTTACCCTTAAGCAACAGCAATTAACTTTGTCGCAGGCAAGGCTGCAATATAAAAATGACTATACTACACTTAACTATTTAACCGGCATTGCCGATACCAGTTACATCGAACTACAGGATCCTGGCATTCAAAAAACTATCCGGGCAGATATCAGCAACAGCATTTTTTTTAATCAGTATAAAACCGATAGTCTTAAGCTGGTAAACAGTCGCGCTTTAGTTGATTTTGCCTACAAACCAAAGATCAATTTACTGGCAGATGGCGGTTACAATTCCGATTTTCTGAGCGGACCGGCCTACAAAAATTTCGGCGCCAGCATTGGCTTTAGTTTTACGTTACCGTTGTATGATGGCGGTCAGCGTAAGATCCAGTATCGCAAGCTGTCGTTAGAGGAAGATACCCGCCGCAGCTACAAAGCATTTTTTGACACACAATACCGCCAGCAGATTGCACAGTTAAGCCAGCAAATAGACGGCTCCGAAAAGCTGTTGGCCCAGATAGACGAACAAATGAAATACACCGAGAGTTTGGTAAAGGTTGATACCCAATTACTGCAAACCGGCGATGTGCGTGTAGCCGACCTGGTGCTGGCGATTAACAATTACCTTGCTATAAAGAACCTTAAAACACAAACCAATATTAATAAGCTGCAACTTATTAATCAGCTCAATTACTGGAATAAATAACATGAAACTTAAACATATATACCTGGCCGCCGGCCTTTTAACGCTGCTATATAGCTGCAAAGGCAATACTCAACCTGCGGATGATACCGGTGGAGATGCGGGTTCTGCCGCTCAAACACCCGTAACCGTAACCACCATTGCCGACAGCGCCCTGGTTGATTATATTGACCTTAGCGCGACGTCTGTTTTTCAGCAAAAAAATATTGTTAAGGCCAACGCCAACGGATATATACAAAAGGTCAACATCCTGCCCGGGCATTTTGTAAATAAAGGCGAGTTTCTATTCAGCATAAAAACCAAGGAAGCTCAAAGCATTGGCAACAGCATCAATGTATTGGATACCACGTTTAAATTTTCGGGGGTTAATAAAATAAAGGCTGCCGGCAATGGTTACGTTACCCAGCTAAACCATCAGCAGGGAGATTATGTGCAGGACGGCGAGCAGCTTGCCGTAATCAGCGATCGCTCAAGCTTTGTATTTGTGATGCAGTTGCCCTATGAGCTGCGCAGCTATGTAAAAAACAACCAGAATGTGCAACTTGTACTTCCCGGCGGCGAAAAGCTGACGGCACTGGTGAGCTCATCAATGCCTGCTGTTGATTCGCTTTCACAAACCCAGGGCATTGTACTTAAAGTAAACAGCCCTAATCCAATTCCCGAAAATTTAGTAGCTAAAGCGCGCATCATTAAATCGGTACGGGCTCACACTGTTTCACTACCTAAATCGGCCATATTGAGCAACGAAACCCAAACCGAGTTTTGGGTAATGAAACTCATTAACGCTACTACCGCTGTAAAAACACCGGTAACAAAAGGTATAGAAACAGGCGACCGGATAGAAATTTTAACGCCTAAATTTTCGCCGGGTGATAAGATAGTAGCAACAGGTAATTACGGGCTGGCTGATACGGCTAAGGTGAAAATTGTAGAGTAAGCCCCTCTTAAATCTCCCCTAAAGGGGAGACTTTATTATGACTCCGCGTATAATACAAACGCGAACCGGATTTAAATAAATACAATAAGATCCCTCTGAATATTATCCCACAACCAGAGAGATATTTCAAAAGCCATCCCCTTGGGGAGGGTTGGGTGGGGTTTTATACTATGAACCAGCGCAAAAACTATTTTATAACCCATCGCAAGCCGTTAGGCCTGGTGCTGGCCCTTTTTATTATGGGCGGGCTGTTTGCCTATTCAAAACTGCAAACTTCGCTATTCCCTGAAATTACGTTTCCTAAAATAAAGATCATTGCCGATGAGGGCCTGCAGCCGGTAAATAAAATGATGGTTACAGTTACCAAACCGTTGGAGAATGCTATTAAACAAGTTCCCGACCTGCAACTGGTACGCAGCACCACAAGCCGCGGCAGCTGCGAAATTTCGGCCCTGTTTAATTGGAACGCTGATATTGACCTGAGCCAGCAGCGCATCCAATCAAGTATTGACCAGATCAAAAACGATTTGCCTCCTGATGTAAATATCAGCGTAGCTAAAATGAACCCATCTATTTTGCCGGTAAGCGGTTATACTTTAGAGAGCCATAACCTGTCGCCTATCGAATTAAGGCAATTGGCTACTTATACGGTAAAGCCGTTCCTATCACAGGTTGATGGGGTATCTGAGATTAGAGTGATAGGCGGTAAACTAAAAGAATACTGGCTCACGCTTGATCAGCAGAAAATGACCTCGTTGGGGCTAACACCTGATATTATCAGCACCACACTTGCTACTACCAATTTCGTAAAATCAGAGGGCTACCTGTCTGATTACAAGCGCATGTACCTTACCGTAACTGATGCTACCATCAACGCCAAAGATCAGCTGGAACAATTGGTAATCAGCAATAACCGTAAAAGGATAGTACGGCTTAAGGATTTTGCAAGCATCCAGGTAAACGAGGGTATTGAATATACCCGCATTAATGCCAACGGACATGACGGTGTACTGATAGCTGTTATTAAACAACCCAACGCCAATCTTATATCTGTTAGTAATGACATGGCCGATAAGGTTGATGCGTTAAAAAAACTGCTTCCCAAAGGGGTAACTATCAGGCCGTATTATGTACAGGCCGATTTTGTGAACGATTCGGTAAAAAGCGTAAGCGATAGCCTTTGGATAGGTTTGCTGCTGGCCATTATTGTTGCAGTAATTTTCTTAAGATCGTTCAAGGCAAGCATCACCATATTAATTACTATCCCTGTTACGCTCGGGCTTACCTTGCTCATACTGTACTGGCTTGGTTATACTTTCAATATCATGACCCTGGGTGCTATAGCAGCTTCCATTGGTTTAATTATTGACGATGCCATCGTGGTTGTCGAGCAAATCCACCGTGTACACGAAGAACACCCGGATGAGCTGAGCAGCCATCTGGTAAGGAAGGCCATCGATTATCTTTTCCCGGCCATGGTCGGTTCATCTATCAGCACCATTGTTATCTTTATTCCTTTTGTGTTGATGACGGGAGTTGCAGGAGCGTATTTTAAGGTGTTAACCGATACCATGATCATTACCCTCTTGTCCTCGTTTTTTGTAACCTGGATAGGCTTGCCGGTAATTTACCTGCTTGTAACCCCTAAGCCTAAATTAAACGCGGCGGCAAAGGCAAAAAAAGAAGAGGTACATACAGTAAAGCGACAAAAATGGGTAAGCTTTTTTATCCTGCGCCCTTATGTAAGCCTCATCATCATTGCCGCATTGGCAGCAGTAATTGTGATAGTACCACCTTTGCTTGAAACGGGGTTCCTGCCAGATATGGATGAAGGTGCCATTGTACTCGACTATAAATCGCCTCCCGGAACTTCATTGGAAGAAACCGACCGGATGTTGCGGCAGATAGAGAAACAGATTGTAAAACATCCTGATGTAACGGCATATTCGCGCCGTACGGGAACACAAATGGGCTTCTTTATTACCGAGCCTAACAGCGGCGATTATCTCATCCAACTTAAAAAAGACCGTACCAAAAGCACCGAAGAAGTAATAAGCGATCTGCGTAAAATTGTTGAAGAAACCCAGCCCGCACTGGAAGTTGAATTTGGCCAGGTAATAACCGATATGCTGGGTGATTTGACCACATCGGCCGAACCTATTGAGATCAAGGTATTTGGCGATAATCAGCAAACTTTACAAAACCTGTCGAGGCAAATAGCCGGACTGGTTGAAAAGGTGAAAGGCACAGCCGATGTGTTGCCGGGTATTATCATTGCAGGCCCTACGGTCAGTATCCAGCCTCACTACAGCAAAATTGCGCAATATGGAATTACCGCTGCCGATTTGCAAATGCAGATCCAAACCGCTCTTGAAGGTAATGTAATAGGCAACTTACTGGAGAAAGAACAGCTCTCCCCTATCCGCATGGTTTACCCCGGTAACCGCTCGCTTAACGTTAATGATATTCATAACCTGCACATATTTTTACCAAACGGCAAGCTTATTCCAATAACAGAACTTGCTGCGGTTGAATTAAGGCCCGGCGATGCCGAGATAAACCGCGAAAACCTGCAAAGCATGAACGTGGTAAGCGCAAGGCTGGAAGGCAGCGATCTGGGTACCGTAATAACGGCTATTCAAAAAACCATCCACGATAATGTAAATCTGCCAACAGGTTACCATGTTGAATATGGCGGTGCTTATGCCCAGCAGCAGCAATCATTTAAAGAATTGCTTATCATCCTGATAACCGCTTGTTTGCTTGTTTTTGGGGTGATATTATTCCTGTTCAGGCAATTCAGGATAGCGCTGCTTATTTTGGTGATAGGCATTCTTGGTATCAGCGGCAGCTTCCTGGCTTTATTTATTACCGGAACGCCACTTAACGTAGGCAGCTACACCGGGTTGATCATGATTGTAGGCATCATTGGCGAAAATGCTATTTTCACCTTCCTGCAGTTTAAGGAAAGTGCCATCGAAAATGAAAATAAAAACATTGATGAAGCTATAACTTTTGCCATCAGTACCCGTTTAAGACCAAAGCTAATGACCGCTTTAGGCGCTATTATAGCATTGATGCCGCTTGCATTAGGTATAGGTGCAGGAGCCCAGCTGCACCAGCCTTTAGCCATTGCAGTTATTGGTGGTTTTTTAGCGGCATTACCATTATTACTTATTGTTTTACCGGCAATGCTCCGTATATTGTACCGCAAAGGGTTCAGCACCCACTTGAATGAAATTAATGAAAGCCACAACGGTTAACACAGCATTTTTACAGATTCGGGACTTAATTTCATGGCAATAAACAATCCCGAAAAATGAAAAAGCAAATTTTGGCCGTAGCCTTGCTTATTGCAGGTATAGCTCCTTTTAAACTGAATGCACAAACCTATGTGGCCGATAAAACTATCGCGCTTCCGGGTGATGGCGGTTACGACTATCTTTCTATCGATAAAGTAAACCGCAATCTGTATGTATCGCACGGCACATCGGTAAATGTTATTAATCTGGATACCGAAAAGCCCGTTGGCGTTATTGATAACATGAAGGGGGTACATGGCATAGCTATAGTGAACAAGCTTAACCGTGGTTTTATTAGTGATGGCAAAGCAAATGCAGTAGTAGTTTTCGATTTGAAAACCTTTAAAACCATAACTACTATTGCCCTTACTGGTGCCAATGGCCCGGATGCCATTATGTATGACCCCTTCTCCGACCGTGTTTTCACCTTCAACGGCGAAAGTGACAACTCATCAGTAATTAACCCGGCAACCCTTAAACAGGTTGGCACAGTAGCACTTGGCGGCGGCCCCGAATTTGCAGTTGCTGATGGCAAAGGCAAAATCTATAATAACCTTGAAGATAAAAGCAGCCTAAATGTTATTGACAGCAAAAGCCTTAAAGTAATTAAAAACTATCCTCTTGCACCTTGTGGCGGCCCAACCGGCTTAGCGCTTGATGCCGTTAATCAGAAACTGTTTACTGTTTGCCGTGAAAATAAAGGTGTAAGTGTTGTTGATATTAAAACCGGAAAAGTTACAGCTACCCTGCCAATTGGCGCAGGTGTTGATGCCGTAGTTTATGATCCGGAAACCAAACTGATATTTTGCTCATGCGGCGATGGTGTTACTACAATCATCAAACAAAAATCGGCCGATGAATATGAGGTGATCCAATCACTTAAAACAGCCGAAAGGGCCAGGACAATGGCGCTGGATGCCAAAACTCACAAGATCTATTTAAGCGTTGCTCAATTTGAGCCAGGCACACGTAAAGCCATTCCGAATACCTTTAAAGTACTTGTTTTTAAACAAAACTAAAGTAAATTTTATATAAAATTTACATGAAATGATCATGAAGATTTTGTATATTCCAGATTTTACTAATTAATTTTTACAAAAAAATGAACTTTTGTGCACGTTATCGTTATATTTAACGTTTTAACACTATATGATTAAAAAGACTGATTTTGTTTATTCCCAGGAGTCTGAACCTCATCGCATCCGCACAAAAAAAATCTTAAAGCAGTTTCCGCAATTGCGTAAGCTTATAGGCAAAAACCCGGCAACCATTTGGGCTATTGTTGGTTTAGTAGCTTTCCAGGTTGTTTTGGCCTGGTTTGTACGCGATCAATCATGGTGGATAGTTTTTGGAGCGGCCTATTTGCTTGGAGCTTTTGCCGATCATGCGTTGTTTGTAATGATCCACGAATGCACACACCAGTTGTTATTCAAAAATCGCAACGCTAACCGCTGGGCATCAATGTTTGCCAATTTACCGCAGATACTTCCAAGCGCTATTTCGTTCGAAAAATATCACATCAAACACCACTCTTTTCAGGGCGTACATGAGCTTGATGCCGATTTACCGAACCGCTGGGAAGCAAAACTGATCAGTAATTCGTTTTTTGGTAAAGCACTTTGGTTATTGTTTTTCCCTGTATTTCAGCTTTTCCGCTTATCACGTTTAAGGGAGATCCATCCGTTTGACGGCTGGATCCTGACCAACTGGTTATTACAGGCCGCATTTACAACCGCTATCGCCTACTTTATGGGATGGCATGCAGTGGCCTTTTTATTGTTAAGCTTCTCGTTTTCGGTTGGCTTGCACCCACTGGGCGCCCGTTGGATCCAGGAACATTATCTTACCGTTACCGAAGAACAGGAAACATACAGCTATTATGGTAACTTTAACGCGGTAGCCTTTAACGTAGGCTTCCACAATGAGCATCATGATTTTCCTTCTATCCCATGGAATAAACTTCCCGAGATCAGGAAAACGGCCCCTGAGTATTACGATACTTTACACTATCATACTTCATGGACTAAACTGTTCTTTCAGTTTTTGTTCGACAGGGAAATCTCGTTATTTAACCGCATCCTACGTAAAGACCGAGGTCGTGTAGCATTAACAGACATCTCCAAACCAGATATCGATCTCACCAAATCCGAGACAACAAAGACGGAGCTTGCAGAAGCTGAAAAATAAGAAAATGAGAAAGGGCCTGAAATAAGGCCCTTTTTTGTTGATGATAACCCGCCAATTGTCATTGCGAGCGATAGCGTGGCAACCGCACGGAAGCATATCCGCCCTGTATAGTGTGCGATTGCTTCGTCGTTCCTCCTCGCAATGACGAGCGTTTATTATTTCAGGTAAAAAAGGAATTAAGCTAACCTGAACTTTCCACATCTCAAATTTCCCCTTGCATCTCACCAAATAATTTTCGTATTTTGCTAATAAAATTAGTAAAATGAAACATCTAAGCGTAGCTGGTCAGCTCATGATTTTTAGCCGTTATATTGGTCAGCAGGTTATGATCATCAGCCTTTTAAATAATAGCGAGATCAATATCGGTATACTTATCGGTGTAAAACATAACGCTATAGCTGTTAACACTGATGATATAATACGCTGGATCCCGCTGTATGATAATTTTAAACTTTGCGAAATTAAACTGCTTTTAAAGCCCTTAAAAAAGCTAACTCCCGATGTTGTTTCCGCCGCAAACAACCTGCCCGTAAAGGCATTTATCACTCCTTATTACCAGCAGCAAGGCTATGATATGCCCGTTTTTATTGAACCCGGCCATCCCTGCAATTGCAAATATGTTCATGAACTTGAGCTAGCCGATTACCGCAGCCCCGCCGAAATATACCGGCAAAACGCTTTATTACATGCCTTTGAATCGGCATAGTAGTTTCATGGTACGAATATTGTGTGCTACCTGTGCTGTTCTTTATACTTTTTTCATATAGTCGTAACAAAATCAAATAATTAATGTCAACTTCATACTAATGCGCGTAATTTGCGTTATTGTTTGCAAGAAACAGAATGAGCCGGTCAAAAAAATTAAATATACTTTTACCTATTGTATCCCTGCTTTTCATGGGAGCCTTTGCCAAGCACAGGCTTTTTGACAGACAGGATATCACAGGTACCTTAAGTGATAAGGAGATGGATGAAACGTCGGGCATTGCGGCATCATCCATTAGTCCGGACACCTACTATGTACATAACGACAGCGGAGATACCAGCCGTTTCTTTGCTATAACTGCCGGTGGCAAGCTTAAATCAACCATCTACTTTAAAGGCGACAGCACTCATAAACTGGGCGTTCAGGATTGCGAAGATATTGACGTAGGCCCCGGCCCGCAAAAAGGTAAAAGTTATGTTTACCTTGGCGATATAGGCGACAATGCTCAAAACAGGCCCTATATTACAGTTTATCGCATGGCCGAAAAAAAATCGTGGGCCGCAGGCGATGCCACGAATGTAAATACCGAAGCCGTAAGGGCAGATTTTAAATATCCCGATGGCCCTAAAGATGCCGAAACGATGATGATTGACCCAATTGCCCAACAATTAATCATTGTGAGCAAAAGAGGCGATACGGTTGCTGTTTACACTACCCCATTAAAATACAAAGCCAATACAACAACGGTATTGACCAAACGCTGCAAACTATACTTTGAAGGCTTTAAACCTTTTAAATGGATCACTGCCGGTGACATTTCAAAAGATGGGCAACAGATCCTGTTGAAAAGTTATGATAAGGTTTACTATTGGCGCCGCCAGCATAATGAACCGATATGGGAAACCATGATACGCAAACCACAGGAGCTTAATTATAAAGTTGAGAAGCAGGGAGAAGCCATAGGCTTTCAACCCGATGGCAAAGGCTACTACACCACCAGCGAAGGTGTTTTTTCGCCGATATATCACTATGATGTGCCGAACTGATTTTCTTAAATTGCTGTATATAAAAAGGACTTTATAGAATAAACAAAGGCCTTTTTTGTAAACAATCAACATCCCATCAGGGTCTCTTAACGTCCCATCAGGGTCTCTCGCAGAGGACCCTAATGTATACGCCGTACAAATTCACCGTTCTCAACGCCCAGAAAACGTGGTGAACCTCAGGGTTCTCTCCGAGAGACCCTGAGGGGACATGACATAAACAAAAAACGTCATTGCGAGGTACGAAGCAATCCCAAACTATACAGGGCGGACCTGTTAATCGGGGATTGCTTCGTACCTCGCAATGACGCGTGTTTTTATGTCGTTCTGCCCAAAATTAACTTACATAGCCCGGATTAGCTTTACGCCATGCGGTGGTATTTTGAAAGTATATTTATGATTAACTGCTATCAGGTATTTTTGTTCCCAAACATCACGGGCTTTGGCAAAGCCTTTTAACAGTTTGTCATTGGCATCAAGATTAACGGTTTGATACTTATCAGATGTGTTGAAGAAACCTATTGCTTTTTCCCCTTTGTTAAGTTCCTTTACCCAAACCTGCTGCTCATCTGTTTTAGAAGCCTGCCTTGCGCCTTTGCCTAAAGCATCCTGGTCAATAGCCAATACTTCATCATTGGTTAGCAAGCTAAGCGTAAACCTGTCTAAATGCCCCATGTCACAACCAATTAGTAACGGTGCAGACAATAGGCTCCATAAGCTGATATGAGTATATTGCTCATCATAAGTTAAACGGCTGTTATGCAGGCTTGGCCCCCAGCCTACTTTACCAACAACCAGCATATCTGGGTCATTAAAATGCCCCGGACCAGCATATGGCGAAGCAGGGTCCTGGCTAAAACCGATATCGCTCATACTTCTCCAGGTATCCTGAATATCGCCTGTAGTACGCCAGCTGTTCCCGCCGGTTTCGGCTCCCCATTTCCAAACATCGCCCCAGCCATACTGGCAAAAGCTAAACATAATATCACGGTTCACTTTGTTTAAGGATGAACGCATTAGCTCATAAGGTTTCTTAAGCGCAGGTAGGTCGGGATGTGGCGGGGTAACTTCTGAATATGAGCACCAGTCGTATTTTAGATAGTCAAATCCCCAGTCGGCATAAGTTTTGGCATCCTGGTCCTCGTGTTGCCAGCTGCCCAAAAAGCCACCGCAGGTACGCGGGCCGGGCGATGAATATATACCGGTATGTAAACCAAGGCTATGCACATAATCGGTTAAGCCTTTCATATCCGGAAATTTGCTATTTGCTACAATTGCGCCATCAGCTGCACGGTTTTCTGCTTCCCAGCCGTCATCGATGTTGATATAGTTCCAGCCATAAGCGCTCAATTTATCCGACATTTCTTTGGCCGAAATTTTTACTTTTTCATCGTTTACGCTCAATCCCCAGGCATTCCAGCTATTCCAGCCAAGGGCTGGCGTAAGGCCAATTTTATCGCCAATGCTTATGGTAAGCGTTTTGGTTTTGCTGCCTAAACTATTGGTAACAGTAAGGGTTACCGGATAGTCGCCTTTTTGGCTTACAGAGCCGGTGATAATGCCTGTTTTAGCATCAAGCGCTAAACCGGCAGGCAATCCATCTGCTTTATAAATGAGCGGCTTTTTGCCGGTAGCCGGGATCAGATACAGAAACGGATTTCCTGGTCTGGCACCATAAACATCGGCACCATTAATTTTTGGTTTGGCCGATGGATAAGGCGTAAGGATATATGGTGTAGTTTCTGTCCTAACAATTTCCTTACCCGATTTTTGATCGGTGAAAGTATAGGCAATGGTATAAGATTTTTTTGCTAACCGGGCTATCACGAACGAATAGGTGAATGGTTTGCCGGCAGTAAAATTTGCGGGGTTTGTTTTTTCGTAGATGACCGCGCCTGTTTCAGGATCGGTAACCTTAAAGGCTAAAGTACCCTGGTACTGGTATTTATTGGTAGTGATCAGTTTAATTGATTTTGCCAAACTATTATTTTCCTGGAAACTGTAATCACCATCGGTGTTTACGGTAACATGATCCATTACATCGGCCATGCCAAGGCTAAAATTATCACCATAAATACCACCGTCACCACCGGTATCGTAAATACGGATGGCAAGCACATTTTCTTTATCCCACAAAATTGCCGGATCTGAAGCTGAAATATTATAAGTTCGCGGCCCATAATTTCCGTCTTTAATAGTTCCGCTGCGGCCGCCATATTTGGCGATCAGCTTGCCGTTTAAATATACTTCATCGTTATCATCAACACTGGCCAGGTTTAATCGGAGGCTATCCTTTAAATATGATTTTTCTTTGAGTGATGAAGGGATCACCACATGGATCCGGTACCAACCGAAGCCGTCGTAATTGGGGTGTCCCTGCGGCTCCCAGGAATGAGCAACGTCGATATTCTGCCAGTTTTGGTCATTAAAAGTTGGGGAGGCCCATTGGGCAGAATCGCCCACGGCAAATTTCCAGCCTTTTTTAAGCTGGACATCCTGTGCCGAAGCGCCCAGGTAACTACCGCCCAGTAAAAGCAATACAGTAAAAATCTTTCTTATCATTTTAGGTTGTTTAAAGTGAAAAGCGAAATCAGGATTTCGCCCGGTTAGTATGCAGATTTAAAGGTACAATGATTTTGAATAATTAGAAATGTATTGTTAACATTTATATGCAGACGGTCATAAAATGCCCCTTAATACAAGTGAAAGTAAAAAAACTATTCCGGCATTGATCATCAGGCTGTTGCAGTACAGTTTTTGTTTACAAACCAATAACAACACCAACGCTAAATTTAATGCACAGTTTACGTTTTGGTTTAATATCGATTATACATTTACTGATAGAAAAACAACCGCTATGAAAAAGACTTTTTTAACCTTAGCCCTTGTAACAGCTTGTTTTGTGGCCTGCTTTGCTGCCATTGCCGGAATTACCGGAAAATGGGAAGGTAAACTTGAAATGGAAACCGGCGAAGTTTACCCATTGCTTTATAACTTTCAGATAGACGGCGATAAATTAACCGGCACCGCCAAAACCCCCAAAGGCGATATGCCTATTGAAGACGGTAAAATAACAGGCGATAGCTTTAAATTTACCGTAAGTATCGAAGATATCCACATTGCCCACACAGGCAAATTTTACGGTGATTCGGTTGGCGTGGATATTGAAGCCAACGGATCAAAAATACACAGTACTTTAAAAAGAGCTCAATAGCCTTGAGTTTCCTGATTTAAGGATTACATGATATTTAAATCGCACAAAATATCAGGTAATCATTTCATCCTGTAAATCAAGGTTCTTATATTTATAAACCAAAACTCACATTTTATGAAAAAAAAGACTTTTACTACTACCCTATTGGTAAGCTGCTTTATGATTTGCCTTGCCGCTATAGCTGATTTAAACGGCAAATGGGCAGGTAAACTGACTACAAGTGACGGCCAGGAATACCCTTTACTTTACAACTTTAAAGTTGACGGTGATAAATTAACCGGTACAGCTTTAACCCCCGAAGGTGATGTTGACATTAAAGAAGGCAAAACCAATGGCACCGATTTTTCATTTACTGTTGCTACCAGTGGTATCGTGATCCCGCATACTGGCAAATTCATGGGCGATTCGATTAGTGTTGAACTGGATATCAATGGCTCAAAAAGCAATTCGGTATTGAAAAGACCGGTTGATAAAAAATAAAGGATTATAACCCTGAAGCAAAGGGGCTGTCAGTCTGAGCCTGTCGAAGACTCGCGCGCAGAGGCCCCACCCACCATGCTTCGACAAGCTCAGCATGACAGCCAAAAGGAAAAACCTTACCCTTCGGTAGGTTTTTTCCTTTTTTTATTAAACTTAAAGGCAACAAAATTGTATATAGTTTAAAATTACTGCATATAGGCATCTGCTTAAACTATATCAACAATGAAAAAAGAGTTCCTGGCGATTAGTGCGTTTGTTATTATTACCGCTTTTAGTTTTATTTCGATGGCCGATATCAACGGCAAATGGATAGGCTCATTAAAACTTCCGGGGGATGATCATTTTCCCTTAAGTTATACATTTAAGATAGACAGCGGTAAACTTACCGGCACTGCCCATGCCCCCCAGGGCGATGTAGCCATTACCGACGGCATGATTAACGGCGATAACTTTTCATTCAGTATTCCGGTACCAGGAGGCAGCTCGCCCCATACAGGTAAAGTTTACCAGGACTCTATCGGTATGAACCTGGTTTACAAAGGCCAGCATATGCATGCTACGTTGAAAAGAGATAAGTCTTAAGTCAGAAGTCCTAAGTCGGGAGTCTTTAGTCATGAGTAGTACGGCGATTTTTCAGTTCATGAGTCAGATTATTGTATGACCTAGAACTTTCGACTTAAGACTTTGAACTAAATATTGCTTATTAAACCCGTAGGGCGTACCTTTGCGCCATGCTGCAACGTATTACAGCCTATTTACTCATCTTTTCGCTGATCACGGTCAATTTCTCGCGCTTTTTCATTTTCGCGGGTTTTGAGCTGAACAGGAATTACATTGCCACCAAGCTTTGCGAAAACAGGAACAAACCCTGGCTGCATTGCGACGGTAAATGCTACTTCGCGAAAAAGATCAAACAGGCAGAGGACAAGCAGGCCAGCGACGAAAGGCAGTCGCAAAAGAGCCTCTTTCAGGAGGTTTATGTCATCAGTTCAACTGATGTAAAATTCCACTCCAGCCTGTTGCAGGTTATTTCAACCCCTTACACCCCCACCGTACCGGCCGATAGACCGGCTACGATATTTCAGCCTCCGCAGTTAGGATAATCATTTCATTTTTATTGGTTTTTGATTGATGATATTGGATAGTTATGCTTACGATATAATTATAGCCATGTCATTGCGAGCGTAGCGTGGCAATCGCACTTATGCAGGGCTCGCTTGCATAGGCTGCCTTCGTTCCCAATCTTTAAATCAACAACTCATTTCCTTGCAAAGGAGACGTCATAATTGCAAACCTGCAGGCCTGCTTGCAAAGTTCGCGATTGCTTCGTCGTTCCTCCTCGCAATGACATGTAGTATGCTTCTACCCATTTTTACACCGGGAGGTAACTCCTGTAATACTATATAATGAAACGATATTTAATCCTACTTATAACTTTTATACTTATTAAAACACTGGCTTACAGCCAAACTACTATACAAGGCACGGTTACTGATGCCATTACGCATGAGGCCATCGCCGGTGCGTCAATCTGCAATGCAGATGTTCAAAACAGCGCAAAACTGGGCATGACCAATGCCAAAGGCCATTTCAGTATCAATGCACAAGGCATCACCAGGCTTAAATTTGCCATGGTAGGTTACAGTGCGCTTATTATCGAAGTATCTGCCATAAAAGGCCAAAAGCTTGATATCGCGTTAGAACCCTCAATGGTGGATCTGCAACCCGTTGTAGTAACCGCCAGTCGCGAAGGCCAGGCCAGGCAGGACGCCCCTATCGCTATTAGTAAAATTAACTCTACCCAAATTAAGGATACCAAGGCTACTGCCCTTTACCAGTTACTGAACAAGGTAGCAGGCGTTTACATGGTGAACCTGGGTAACGAGCAACATACCATGGCTATCCGTCAGCCTATCACTTATAATGCGCTTTACCTGTATATGGAAGATGGCGTACCTATTCGCCCTACAGGGATCTTTAACCATAACTCACTATATGAGATCAACATGTCGGGTGTTAAAGATATAGAAGTTATCAAAGGGCCGGCATCATCACTTTACGGCAGTAACTCAATAGGCGGCGCGGTTAACTTTATTACCCAGGGGCCACCTACAGGCTATGCAGGCAATGTTTCTGTTCAGGGTGATAATTACCATTACCGCCGGGTAGATGCTGATGGAGGTTTTACACAAGGCAAATTTGGTTTGTATATTGGCGGTTACGTAGCCCACCAGGCCGATAGCTGGCAGGACTATTCTGATTTTGATAAGTACTCAGCCAATTTCAAAACTACTTATGATTTCAGTGCTAAAACTAAATTAACAACCTCTGCGGCCTACAATTATCTAAACACGCAAACTCCCGGCAGTTTGGACAGCACCCGTTTTTATAACAGAAGCTATGGTGCCAATCAGCGTTTCACTTATCGCAAGGTAAAATCATTTCGCGCCAGCACCCGCCTGGATCATCAGTGGGATGATAAAAACAGCACCTTTGTAACCCTGTTCTTCCGCGGCAATTCAACCGCGCAATTGCCAAGCTACTATATATCTGATGTACGCGACGCCAACGGCGTTTACCAAAGCAGCAATGGCCAGGTAAATGATCAAAAATTTAACAGCTATGGTTTACTCGCTCAGCACCGGGTTGATTTTGACTTTCTACATTCGAGGTTGATAGGTGGTGTTTATATGGACGATAGCCCGAGCTCATATTATGCCCAATATCTTGACATAACTAAAGATGTGGCAAATAATTATTATACGAGCTTTACCAATACCGGCAGGTATATTGACAACTACAAGATCAAGTTATTTAATACAGCAGCATACGTTCAGTACGAAATCAAACCTTTAGAGGCTTTGCGCATAGTAGGTGGTTTACGGTACGACAGGGTTCATTACAATTTTGATAATGAGATACCAGCCGGCCAAACTAAATACAAACAACAGGAAACCAACAATTTTAACATTGTAGCCCCTAAGTTGGGCATCACCTACAACTTTGGTAATAACAAAGGCTTGTATGCCAATTACAGCGTAGGTTTCCAACCGCCAGAGACTGGTGACTTGTATAGCTCGCGCCAGCTTACCCAGCTTAAACAGGCCACCTTTGATAACTACGAAGCAGGCGGCTGGTTCTCTGCCTTTAACAAAAAGCTGTATTTTGAGCTGAGCATATTTGATTTGGAAGGCCACAACGAAATCATTAACCAGTTACTGCCCGATAACACCACACAAAATCAAAACGCCGGCGCAACACGCCATCGCGGTATTGAATACTCGCTTACCGTAGCCCCTGTTAAAGAGCTTACCTTCAGGTTCAGCGGCACCAATGCAAGGCATACCTATGTTGAATACAGCGAAGTAACCACCAATTACACCACCGGCACCAACACAGTAACCAACTATGATGGTAAACGCATGAACAATGCCCCGGCCTGGATTGCCAACTCCGAACTTACTTACAAACCGCAATACCTTCCCGGTTTCAGGATAGCAACGGAGTGGCAGCACATCAACCAATACTATACTAACCCTGCTAATACCAAAACTTACTCGGGTTATGATATTTACAACCTACGCTTAGGTTATGATGTAAAAAGCAGCGTATTGAAAGGTGCAGGCATTTGGTTCAATGTACTTAATTTAACCAACAAGCTTTACGCTACAACGGTTACCAGCAGCCAGTACGGCGATACTTATAACGCCGCGCCGCCGCGTACTTATACCTTAGGCATCAGTTATTCATTTTCAAAATATTGATCATGGCATCAGCAGCAGCAGTAAAAAGCAAATTTTATAAATGGCACCGGGTACTGGGCTTAACAGCCCTTATCCCGGTCATATTCTGGACATTGAGCGGGCTTTCACACCCGTTCATGTCCAACTGGTTTAGGCCATCAATTGCTGAGGAAGTGTTTAAACCGTTACCGCAAAGCCAAATGAAACCGGTGCTCAGTATTCAGCAGGTGCTGGACAAAAACAGTATTACTGCTATCCGCAATTTTGGCCTGGTTAATTTTAATCACAGCACTTTTTATCAGGTATTGGATAAGGATAGCGTGTACAATTACTATTCGGCCAATGATGGCGTATTGCTAAAAGATGGCGACAGGCTTTACGCCACTTATCTCGCCCGCTATTTTACGCAGGATTCAACCTCCAACATTAAAAAGATAGATTATCAAACAACATTTGATGGGCAATACCAGCCCATCAATCATCTTTTACCTGTTTGGAAAATAAGCTTTGACCGCCCTGATGGCATGGATATTTATGTAGAAACCAGCCAGAGCCGCATGGGTACATTTAATAACAACACCCGTAAAAGTTTTTTGTGGTTGTTTGAGCAGTTCCATACCTGGCAGTTCCTGGCCGATATCGGCGGCGATACGTTCCGTAATGTAGTATTGCTTATTATCATGACGGCAATGTTGTTCGCCCTCGTCAGCGGCTTGACCGTTTATGGTTTAATGTGGAAAAAGTTTAAATCCATCACCCAAAAACGTAAAGAAAACGGCGGGGAAGATAAGCGGTTCGTCCATCGCTTCCACAGACAAATAGGGCTTATTGTTTCTTTTGTGATGTTTACTTTCGTGATCAGCGGGGCATTTCACCTTGCGGTAAAACTGCATAATACCGAAACACCCAAGCCCGATTACGGATATATAATAGACAGGAAACAGTTAGCCATATCAAACCTACAGCTTCCTATTGCCGATAGCCTCATCAAAAGGATAGCAGTAGTAAGTTTTGATGGTAACAGCTATTACCAGGTAACCGACAACAAAAAGCAGGTCTCCTATTTCAATACTTTAACCGGTAAAGAGCAAATTAATGGAGACGAAGACTATGCCCGCTTCTTAAGTACTTATTACCATACCCATCAGGATCCCGGCAAGTTTTATGGCAGGGTAAAAGTTAGCCGGATAAAGCAATTTGATAACGAATACGGTTTCATTAACAAACGTCTTCCCGTTGAAAAGGTAAGTTATCCGGATGGCAGTAATTGGTATATCGAAACAACTTCATCAAAACTGGCTACAAAAGTTGCAGGGATTGACCGGGTTGAAGGGCTGTCTTTTATATTTTTACACAAGTATTTTGGCATGACCTGGGCGGGTAAGGATATCCGGGATATAGTGAGCATGCTGGCGGCCCTTGGTGTGCTGGTAGTGTCACTATTCGGGCTGGCGTCATTCATCAAAAATAAATAACCAATGAAAAAAAGCTTTATTATTTTAGCCTTAGCCTGCTTTGCTCTCGGCGCCTGCAACAGTTCTGTTAAAAACACCGGCAAAGCAGACAGTGCTGCAACTGCGAAGAAAAAAGGTAAATATACCTGCACCATGCACCCCGATCTTACTTTTGATAAGCCGGGTACTTGCCCCAAATGCGGTATGGCTTTGGTTGAAAGGGACACAACGGAGGATAAGAAGTAACAAAAAAATGTCATTGCGAGGAGCGGCGCGGACTATGTGCCCTGGGGCGACGTGGCAATCTCGTAGCTATGCAGATTGGACATGCATTAGCTACGAGATTGCCACGCTGCACTCGCAATTGACATATTTTTTTGAGTTTATCAGATTGCACACGTTTTCAAAGTGCGCAATTTTTGTTCGTAACAATTGCCGGTTTTACCCGTCTCATACCTGCAAACAATACAACAAATATCCCGTTATACCCCTTGTTACAAATAAATCACTAATTTTGGCGCTGATGAAAAAGGTGGAAGTATTAAAAATGATTGACCTGGTTGAAGAGATCAAGAAACTTGATGATCTCATACAACAAAGCCGTAAGAAAAAAACTTCTGACTTTGTGATCAACCAGTATGAGGCCAAAAAACTCAAGCTCATTGGGTCAACTATCACCGAACTGGCATCAGCTCCTATCCAATCTATTGAAAGCTATCAGCTTATTCAAAAAATCCTGAATAAGTATTATCCGTCTATCTCTGAAGATAATCTGCTGAACGATGATGATATCAGCAAAATAGCAACCGCCATTTAATTAAAGCCGTTGCTTAAAACGGCGGGTAAATAGATGCCGTTTGCTCCAATGATTCATCGCCTTTCCAGAATGTGGTTCCGGGATGAAAATGTTTCCATGAATGCCAGTATTCCTGGTAGGCCTGTATTTTAGCAAGGCGTTGCCCTTTTTGCGTACCGGTTACGCATAGGCCGTCCCAATCCCAAACAGAAGCTGTTTCCTCATCGGTAAGCATACCATTGTTATCCAGCTTAAAATGCAGGGCTTTACCATTTACTGATGTATTCCAGGCATGATAGCTCAGGCTGTCCTTTTCAATACCTATAAGCAGTGGGCTTTTATTCAACTCGTCATTAAGCAGGCGTTTGGCGTACATATGTCGCCAGTCATAAGCTTTGGCTTTTCCGTTGATGATAACACCTATCACCCAACTTTTGCGAAACAGGGAATCTTTATTTTTTATCGTGCTATCACGGTCTATAGCCTGTACGCGATCGTAGTTTTTCAGGTCGGCATAGTCGGTAGTGTATAATCTGTCCGGCTGTAAAATCAATGTTTCGGGGTGCTTTTGCAACCAGGCTGCAAGAGTTAATTGTTCATAAGGCAGTTCTGTTAGTTGCTGTCCTTTAAGTTTGCCAACTGCGGCATTACCGGTAGCCTGGTACCACCAGGTTTTGGTGCTTTCGTCCTCAATAATGGCGTTATAATGCCTGGCCCCTACCAGTCTGAAGTTTTGCCGTACGCCGTTAATAACCGGGCTATATACCCTGCCTGTACGGCACATGGTGCAATAAGTAACCAAAACAGGTTTGTTACCAACATTATCCTGCAGTTTATGATGATAGCCTAAATATATCAATGGATAAGCCTTGGCCACACCGTTATTCACAACACCAACCACCAGGTAATTTAAAGGTACCCTATTTTTTAACCCGTTGGCAAAAACAGCGTTTGCAGTTTCTTTAAACATAGTTTCGGCTTTGTACATATAGTCAGTTATATAAAAACTGCCTATGCAAAGCAGAAAAACAGCGGCCTTAACAATCTTTTGTTTAAAGGTATTTTTAGCGTAGAATTTAAACAGGTACCAAACAATGAACAACATCCCTATCAACCGCAGGGGCATGATCACCTTTTCGAGATAATAGCAAACGGTTATGGCATTCAGGTCCTGGCTACCGGGAAATGGCATTAACAGGTAAGCATGAATAAGACCGGGCACTACCAGCAGGATAATACCTATCCAGAATATTTTAGCACTGTTCCATCTCATGCTTGTTCAATAGTTCTTGAGCAATGGGCTTAATCTCAATAATTTTATAATCGGTTTATAATTTCCTAATTTATAAAAATTTACAATTACAAAAAATTATAGCTGAAATAAAAACAATGTCATCTTACCTCGCCTTTTAATTTTACTTTCCCCTTACGGGGATAGCAGCCCCTATGCGTTAAATTTGTTTAAACATTTAAAACAAAATAATGAAAGTAGAAATATGGTCGGATGTGATGTGTCCGTTTTGTTATATAGGCAAACGAAGGTTTGAGGAAGCTTTGGCGGGATTTGAAGGCAAAGAGCAAATTGAGATTGAATGGAAAAGCTTTCAGCTGAACCCCGATCTTAAAACTAATCCGGATATCAGCATTAACCAATACCTGGCAGACATTAAAGGCTGGACATTGGAGCATGCCGAACAAATGAATGATCATGTTACCCAAATGGCTGCACAAGCTGGATTGACTTATAATTTCAGCAAATCAATTGTTGCTAATAGTTTTAATGCACACAGGCTGGCACATCTGGCTAAAAAGCACGGTTTAGGTGATGCTGCTGAGGAAGCCTTGTTCCGTGCATATTTTACCGAGGGCCGCAATATTGACGATACGCAAACCCTTATTGAACTGGGTTTGGCAATAGGCCTGAACGCTGATGAAATTAAACAAACGCTTGAAAGTGGCACCTATGCTGATGACGTAAAACATGATATTGCTGAAGCTCAATATTTAGGTGTGCGCGGCGTTCCGTTTTTTGTGATGAACCGTAAATACGCCGTATCCGGCGCTCAGGATGTAGCTGTATTTAATGATACCCTTGTAAAAGCATTTGCAGGCTGGCAGCAGGAAAATACCAAACCTGCATTTGATATTATTGAAGGCGAATCGTGCAGTCCCGAGGGAGATTGTAAATAATTGAAAAATAGTGTAAACTTTTCTTAACATTATTTGTATCAAATAACTCTACATACACGTACAAAGGGCTAAAATGCTTATATTTAAATCATTAAAGCCATAAACTATCACGCCCTTTGTACATGAAAAAATTCTACTATAAAGTATTTATGCTGTTATTAGTAACAGCTTCGGTAAGCAGTTGCAAGCTCGATCCACCCCTTGGCCCTGATAAAGAAAAAAAAGCAGTTGATGTAACCCCTACCACAAATACGGGAACGGGGACCGGTACTGGCACAGGAACAGGAACTGGCACAGGAACGGGCACGGGCACGGGCACAGGAACAGGAACAGGAACAGGGACCGGTACTGGTACAGGCACCGGAACGGGAACAGGGACCGGAACTGGTACCGATCCGACAGCAACTAACATAACCGGAGATGGATTGGCACTTGGACCCGTTGGTACAATTATATTCAAAATAGACGGGACAACCTATACAGACAAAACGAACTCTTTTGCGGCTATTCTTGATCACAGCAGCGCTTTAGATGGGGACGTATATATTACTGGTATGGGTGATTATGATATGAACCTTGACTTTAACGGTAAATCAACAGGTACGTTCACATTAGAAAAATTAGATATTGGCGACCTTGTACTTATACCTGGCTTGGGAAAAGTAAAAGTTACACAATTTTCAACCAGCGGTTTTCTGGGAACCATGCAGGGAACATTCCAAGCGGATATGAAGGAATTCTCTACCGATAAAATTCATCGAAACGTACAAGGATCATTTAACCTGAAACAATAAATCATCAAAACATAAAGCCTTGATTTGTATTTAAAACCGAGTCAGGGCTTCTTTTTCAGCTCCCATTTCACCTAAAAGTAAAAAACGATTTAGCTTGTTAAAAGTACAATTAATTACCTTATATTTGTGTCGTTAATTCATAGTGTCAATTAGACACTATGATATCACTTAAACATGAATAATATCCCTCTCAAAACAGATACCATAAACAAATTAACGCTTCGCATTGCTGTGGGCGCCATGTTTTTTATGGCGGGATTAAGTTTCTCCAGCTGGGCATCGCGAATTGCTACCGTTCAGCAAAATTTAGGTTTGTCTGATGCCGGGTTGGGCGCCGTATTATTTGCCCTACCGGTTGGCCTCATGTGCTCGCTACCCTTTTCGGGCTGGATCATTACCAAAATAGGCAGTAAAAAACTGGTTATAGCCGCCCTGCTGGTTTATGCAATTGCGCTGGTAAGCCTCGGGCTGGCACAAAATACTTTTCAGCTTATCATATGCCTGTTATGCTTTGGCTTTTCAAGCAACTCGGTAAATATTGCAGTAAATACACAGGCCGTAGCTACCGAACAGCTTTATCAGCGGCCCATTATGGCCTTTTTTCATGGCCTATGGAGCCTGGCCGGGTTTACCGGAGCTGGTATAGGCACTTTTATGATAGCTAACGGTGTTATTCCTTTCCATCATTTTTCATTCATGCTGATTGTTATTGCAATTGGCGTGGCAGTATCTGCCCGTTATCTGAAGGATGATAAAGTAACCGATAGCGGGCCTGTATTTGTAATGCCCGATAAGTCGCTGATCAAATTAGGGATCATTGCTTTTTGTTCTATGATTTGCGAAGGTGCTATGTTTGATTGGAGCGTAATCTATTTCAAAAAAGTGGTACTGGCCCCGCAGGCATTAGTTGGTATAGGATTTACAACTTTTATGTTCACCATGGCAGGCGGCCGGTTTATTGCCGACTGGTTTGCACACAAATTTGGTTTAAAACGCACTTTGCAAGTAAGCGGCTCATTAACTGCAACAGGCTTATTGATAGCAGTAGCTTTCCCCTATGTCTATACGGCAATGGCAGGCTTTTTATTGGTTGGCGCCGGCGTATCATCTGTAGTACCGATGGTATATAGTGCCGCCGGTAAATCAAAAACCATGTCGCCGGGAGTTGCATTGGCTGCAGTATCAACCATTGGTTTTATGGGCTTTTTGGTTGGCCCGCCGGTTATTGGTTTTATTGCCGGAATTGCTACCCTTAGGGCATCTTTTATACTAATAGCCTGTATGGGGATTTCGGTGGTAGTTGTATCAACCATGGCTAAACTTGATTCGGATAATGCCAAAGAAGAATTACCCGGCGAGACAGCAACGGTTGATTTTAGCCCTCCTGTTCCAAATCCTCAACAGCAGGATTAAGCAGGTATTCAAACTGTTCATACCCGTTGTGAAAAATAAATTTCAGCCTTTCTTTCGGTAAATTAATATCCAAAGCCATCAGCGCCAGCGTTTCGGGTAGATTATCCCTAATCAGCTTAAGGTCTGTTACATGTGGCATTTCTACAAAAATATCATCTCCCTGCGGCTTAATCTCCCAGCCATTTACGTGGGCATTTCTCAACGTGTCTATCCATTTTTGCTGATAGTTGTTCATAATATCCTGTTTCATTGATAAATGTTTTATAGCCGAATTTTGTTTTAATGAGATAGTAATCGGTTGGTGAACCCGCCAGAAACCAAATAATTCCTTATTTTACAACATCTATGAAACAGAGCTACCCTATTGATAAAATCACGCAGCCGGTAAGCAAATTCATAACGCAGGAACACACGGGCGGCATAGTGCTTCTGGTTAGCGTAATCGTGGCTATTGTATGGGTAAATTCACCTTTCCAGCACAGCTACCACCAACTTTGGGACCTTAAACTATCGCTTGGCTTTGATAAATATGTTTTAGACCATCCACTGCACCTTTGGATCAATGACGGCCTCATGGCTTTGTTCTTTTTTGTGATTGGCCTCGAACTAAAACGCGAGTTTATGGCCGGCGAATTATCATCAGTAAAAAAGGCTTCGCTGCCTATGTTTGCCGCATTGGGCGGGATGCTGGTACCGGCTTTGATCTTTTTCCTATTCAACACGGGCAAGCCATCGGCCCATGGCTGGGGAATTCCAATGGCTACTGATATAGCCTTCGCGCTGGCCTTATTATCTATGGCAGGTAAACATATTCCGTCATCTGTAAAAGTTTTCCTGTCGGCGTTAGCTGTAGCAGATGACCTTGGCGCAGTATTGGTCATTGCCTTATTTTACAGCAGCCATATAGCGTTGATGCCGCTTACAGTTGGTGTTTGGTTGCTGGCATTGCTGCTCATCGGCAATAAAATGGGGATCAGGAGCACAGCATTTTACCTGATAATAGGCTTTGCTGTTTGGATAGCATTTTTGCTTTCGGGCGTGCATGCAACTATTGCCGGGGTACTGGTTGCATTTACCATTCCGGCCCGCACCCGCATCAGCGAGACAGGTTATGCCCAATCGGTAAAACAATATGTTGCCGATTTTGAAAACGAGCAACCCAACAACAGTAGCCTTGTAACACCGGAACAGCATCACATTATTGATAAAATAAAAAAACTAAGCCTTGATGCCGAAACGCCGCTCCAAAAAATTGAGCATGCGCTGCACCCCTGGGTAGCATTTATCATTATGCCGCTGTTTGCTTTAGCCAATGCCGGCATTGTTATCGGTCATGACTTTTTTTCATCGCTCATTAACCCGGTTAGCATGGGTGTGGCCATAGGCTTACTTGCCGGGAAATTTACGGGCGTATTGCTCTTTACCTGGCTTATGGTAAAATTCGGCGCGCAATTACCCGCAGGCTCATCATGGAAACAAATGACCGGTGTGGCCTTGCTCGCGGGCGTAGGTTTTACCATGTCTCTTTTTATATCGGCATTAGCCTTTGATAGTGCAGCTATGATTAATCAGGCTAAGTATGGGATCTTGTTAGCTTCGTTACTGGCGGGAATATCGGGTGTGGTTGTTTTGAGAGCCCCCCAGCCCCCTAAAGGGGGAGCTTTTGATTAGCGGGTTTCCCAATTCGGTTTACCATAAATACCTAAAGGCGTTATGCGGTTTTGGAAAATGGTTTGCGGACTGTTATAAAACTCAATAAAATCATCGGCACTGGTTTGGCCGGGATAGGGTACGTAATAATGATGCTCATTTCCGTTACGCCATGCCATTACATATGATACCCTGTGTTTAGCGAGTGTTTGAAGTAATACCTTCGTCCACCAATCGGCCATGGGGATACCTTCGTATCCGGTTTCGGGCAAGCATGATATTTTATGATGTTTTGCTGCGATGGCGTCAACAATGGTAAGGCGTTTATCCAGTTTAGTTTGAAAACGATCAACGCTGCTGGTACAATAGTTATCAAAACCGATAAAATCAGCGTAAGCATCACCGGGATAACGTTCCAGAAACTCATCTTCCGATTCAAAATCAGCCGCCGAATATACGATGAGCAGGTTATGCAACTTCTTTTTATCGCGCAGATAATCGATAGTAAAACACCACAGGGCCTTAAATTCATCGGGCGTGCTGGTGTTTTTGCACCACCAAAACCAGTTACCGGTAAGCTCATGAAAAGGCCGGAACAATATAGGGATAGCCTCCCCTTCCGGCCCCTTTATATCGGCTAAATAATTAGCTGCCCTATCAAGGTAAGCAACATATACGTCATGAAATGCACCACCGGTGATCAGATCTTTCACAGTATGCTGCGTGGTATCCCAGGCGGTTTTCCCGTTGGTTGGGCTATCCATGTGCCAGCAAAAGGTGTTGATACCACCACGTGCATAAACATCCTTAACAAACTGCTTTTGCTGCTTAAAAGGGATACCGTTAATATCATGGATGCTATCATGTTCAATCCGGGCCAAATCCCAACCGTACAACGCCGGGTATGATCCTGTTACACTTTTCACATCTGATCGGCCGGGTTCAGCACGCCAGCCAACTCCATAAGCCAGGTCATCATGATGGCCAAATATCACCCCCGCATTCACCAGGCGCTGCATACTATAAAAAAGCTGCCGGGTTTCGGCAGTAGCTTTTTTATCGGCAGGTTCAAACAGTTGCGCCATTGCAGTTGAGCTCTTGATCAGCAGGCATAAAATAATAATTACTCTAAATGCTTTACTCATGATGGCTATCTCCCGCTTATTTCTCATTTACTTAACCTCAGCATCACCACATCATGGCTTGCGATGGTTTGCTTAAATTCCTTTTTTGTTGTGCCGATGTCCTTTTTTTCCCAAACATCATGCAGCTTGTAGTTCACCTTGCTAAAGTCAACGTCCAAATTAACAGTTTCGTTTTTAAATGGATGATCCTTCCAGCTATAACTAATATTTTGAGGTGTGACCGACCGGTTCAGAAAGCAAACAGCAAGTCCGCCATCGGCAAGTGTTTTCACCCAAACTTCAAGCCCCTTATCGCTTGAGATCCGGAACGCCGATAGTCCCAATTTATCCTGGTCAATAGCGATGGCCTCTTTATTGATTAAAATAGATTGCGTTTGCGCCGACATTTTGCGCAAATCATTTCCGGCGGACAGCGGAGCCGAAAGCATGCACCACATTGAAAAATGCGCTCTGTCTTCATTAAAAGTCATACCGTTGCCAATTTCCAGCATATCCGGATCATTCCAATGATTTGGGCCGTTGTATTTGGCAATAACAGGCTGTTTATCTAAAATGGACATCACACTCAAGGCAGTCCAGGTACCTACATTTTTATCTTTATCAAAGCTGGCCGTAATATCGCCGGTAGTACGGTATAGCTCACCCACACCTTTCGCCCAAAGCCAGGGCTGGTGATTACCCCATTCGCATAAGCTAAAAACTATAGGCCTGCCTGTTGCTTTAAGGGCCGAGCTCATAGTTATATAAGCTTCGCGGGCATTAAGGCTATCGGTATTACACCAGTCATACTTCAAAAAATCAACACCCCATGATGCATATAAACGGGCGTCCTGGTATTCGTGGCCACGGGTTCCGGGATAACCTGCGCAGGTTTTATTACCTGCACAATTGTAGATCCCAAACTTAAGCCCTTTTGAATGCACGTAATCAGCAAAGGCTTTCATCCCATTTGGAAACTTTTTAGGATCGGCCACCAAGTCGCCATTTTTATCCCGCTCCATGGTCATCCAGCCATCATCAAGCACAAAATACTGATAGCCGGCGTCGCGCATACCCGATGATACATAAGCCTCAACCATACCTTTCAGCAACGGTTCATCGATATTAGTTTGAAAAGTATTCCAGGTATTCCAGCCCATTGGTGGCGTTGGCGCAAGGTTACCTGTATTAACTTCTGCTCTGGTTACAGCAACTGGTGCAGCACCATCGCCGGTTTGGGCGTGTGACAAACAGGCTGATAAAACCATCAACGCCGCAAGCGAAACTTTTCGTAATGTATTATTTTCCATGATGTATTATTTTTTATCGGCTACTAAAAACACTACTCCCCTTGCAGGTACGCTTACTTTAATGCCCCCGCTGGTACTGGTAGAACTTGCTGCTATGGTTTTATAGTCTGGTGGACCGCCGTAAGCTATTACCGGACCATTATCGTTCACCAGTACTTTAGTCGAGAACTCGCCGTTATCGGTACCGCCTTTAAGCGTGTAGTAGTAGTAATTGCTGCCAGTATAATAGTTTTTTAAATTTATGCTTACTACCTGGTCGGTAGTGCTTTTGTTAACCAGTACTACGCCTGCCTCGCCGGAATTAAAGGATGAGGCATAACTCACAATATCCGAACTGCCGCTAACCGACGAATTGATCATCCTGTCGCCAAAATACTTCTGAAAGTAATACAGGTAATAAAATGCCGGCCGTGGTGTAAAATTAGGGGCATCCGGCTGGCCAATACTGAACAAACCATGATCGTCACCCGGATTATTAGTATCCCAGCTATTTGCCAGATCCCACCTGCTGGCCTGTCCGTACTGATCTTTGATAATTTCGCCCAAAACCATTACGGCATGTACACCGGCAATATTTGAGATCTGTTGTTTTGAACCTGATGAAAATATATTCCATTCGGTAAGTGCGATGGGCTTTTGTGCCACACCCGCCGTTTGGATGGCCCCTTTAACATAATCCATCATTGTTTTTGACGATGCCGGAGCGGTATTGAGGATAGTAAGCGCGGTTGAATTTTCATTGTAATTAGTATAGTAGTTATGCACGATAAAAAAATCAGCCTTGTCACCTATCTGCCCCAAAACACCGGGGTTCCAGTTGGCTACGATGGTAGGATTTGAGCTATCGGCACTTTCATGCAGCACAGCGCCAATTTTTATGGTTGCCCCAATATCGGCTGCAGCTTTACGCATCGAGTCGGCAAAAACCTTAAAATGCTTACCATACAGATCGCCGGTGATTATTGCAGGCTGACCGTCTTTATTCTTGCTTACGTCAATGCGGTAGCAGGCTTCCCAATTGCCATAGCACTCGTTGCCAACTTCCCAATACTTGGTTTTGCCTTTATCATACCTTACCCATTGCGCGGCCAGATGCGCGGCAGTAGCCACCGGGTCATTGCTGGTACCGTATCGGGCGTAGGCATAATTTACGGTGATGATACCGGTAGTATTTGTTTTTTGCAGCAGGCTGTAATAATTGCTTAAACTTAAGGACCAACTATCATTTACATTACCGCTCCAATAACCGGTATTCACAGCCACCGTACCATCCGGCTTCAATGGATGATCGGGCACATCGGCAGGTTTGCCATACGCAGGTAAATCCCAGAAATACACATCAGATAAACTCCCTCCCGGTGCCCGGATGATATTTGGCGACAGGTTAGTAATATTGGTCACTGTACCAGCATCGGTGTATTGCCCGGTAAAAGGATTAATGTTATTACCAAACATGTATTTGGATACTTTTGATACTACCTGGCTAAAATCGGCCGTAACAGTTATGGATGTGCTGGCTGTTGGTTTAGCAGCATCAACAGTTGCCGGTTTGCTGAAAGTTTTCCCCTGCCAGTCGTCAAGAAAAAAGCCCTGACTTGCTGCTACCGCAGGATCGGTTGGTGCAGTGATTGCGCCGGTTGCCCCACCGTTGCCCGGGTCGACAACCGGTGTTGGATCGGGCGCAGGCTTGCTGCCCTTTTTACATGCCCCCATCATAATGAGCGCGAGCGGCAAAGCCGCTATAAACATTTTTATTAATTTCATTTTAATGCTTTTATCCGTTTAATAATTTCGATACATGCACGGCTGTTATGGTAAGGGCACTTCCAAAGGCCTGCTTTGTCCTCGCCGGGCATAATGCTGCCATCAGCTTTAATGCCCCAAAACCATTCGCCATTTTGTTTATCCAGTATTTTATCTTTTACAAAAGCCCAGTTATCAAGGGCAAGTTGAAGGTATTTATCATTCCCGCTTAGCTGCCAGGTATTGTAAAAACCAACCATGGCTTCGGCCTGCACCCACCAATGTTTTTCTTTGATGAGATGATCTTCTGCCGGTTCATATTCATACCATAAACCACCATCCGCATCTAAGCCTTGTATAGTTGCCTCAGCTATTGTGATGCAAATCCTGTTAACCCTTTTTATCATTTCCTGGTTATTGATAGCCTCGGCCGCTTCAAGTAAAAGCCAGGTGGCTTCAATATCATGGCCGTACGATACCGTGTTTGACCGGCGATTCCACTCCTCATCAAAAAACAGCACAAGGTGTCCGGCTTCAGCATCAATAAAATGATCAAAGAAGTTATTGATCAAGGTTTCAATCTGCTGTTTAAGCCCCTCATCAGGCCAGATGCGGTACAGGTTGGTATAAGCTTCCAGTACGTGCAAATGGGTATTCATGGTCTTTTTTTCGTTGGCATCCTTGGCGCTCAGCCTTAGGTCATCAAGCGGGTTCCATTCACGGGTAAAAGCTTCGAAATAACCAGTCTTATTCCCATCATAACTTTTATCAACCAAAAGATGATACAGGTCAATGGCTTCCTCCTTTACCGTTTCAAGCTTTGAAGCTATATGGTATTCGCTTAGCGCATAAATTGTGAAAGCATTGGCATAAACCTGCTTCTTGGTGTCAAGCTTATCGCCCTTATAACTAACCGACCAATACACACCACCAAACTCATTGTCGACAAAACAAACCTTGATATAATCATATGCCCGGGTTGCCGCCTGCAAATAAGCTTCATCAGGGTTTTGATTGTATGCAGCTGAGAAACTCCACAGGATCCGTGCATTTAACACCGAACCTTTCGCAGCATCAGCAGTAACCTGATTTTTATTATCAATCTTACCCCAAAAACCGCCGTTCACTTCATCAACTGTGTGGTTGAGCCAATAGTCGAGTATGTTTTTCAACTCTTCTGTTAGCTCGTTGCTGAAGACAGTGAGTTGATCTTTTAAAACAGCGTTTGATGGTTGAAGCATGTTATTTGTCATAGTTTACAGGCACACCACCTCCACATTTCCTTTCAGGATAAGTGGCACGCAGGTTTTATCCCGCTGCTATTGGTGTATAGTTTTAGATTGTTTAGTAAATAGTAAGGTATTGAGTCTGTGTCTCGTGAAAAGAACACACCCTCTCCACCCCTCTCAAGAGAGGGGAATCGCACCGCCCCTGCTTTGAAAGATATATTAATAGTCGCCATTCAAATTCCCCTCTGGAGAGGGGATGCATTGGGTGGCGTGGTAGCAGGGGTGTGTTTCGTCGCGCTACAAGTAGCACACCTCCGCTCCTTTCAAGAGAGGGGAATCGCACCTACCCCAAACTTGAAAGATGAAGAACATATATAATCAGAGTCTAAGTGTTCAGGCGCTGGCTTCCTGTAACTGACCTAAACCTTTGTTTTTATCAATAATATTATACACCGCCTGTACCGATGATGCCGAACGCAAACCATCTGCCGGTGTGTTCATGGCATAATCTATCAGTTTATCAACCGTGGTTGTGGCTACATGCATACGGGTATCCGAAGATGCGTAATAAACATAAACAGTACCGTCATCATCGGCTATCCAACCATTACAGAAAACTACGTTTGATACATCGCCTACACGTTCTTCGCCTACAGGGGCTAAAAAATAGCCGGCTGGCTGGTAAATTACCTTTGTTAAATCGTGCAGATCGGTCATGAACATGTACAGTACGTAACGCAACCCTGCGGCCGTATTGCGCACCCCATGCGCAAGGTGCAGCCAGCCTTTCTCCGTTCTAATTGGTGCCGGGCCCTGGCCATTCTTGGCTTCGTAAACAGTATGATAGTTTTTGTTATGGATGATGGTTTCCTGGTCAACAACTGCATTCTCCATGGTATCGCATAAACCAAAACCTATACCGCCGCCGGTACCTGCGCTGATAAAACCATCTTGCGGACGGGTATACAAAGCATATTTACCATCAACAAATTCGGGGTGCAGTACCACATTGCGCTGCTGGGGCGAATTAGTTTTCAGATCGGGCAGGCGCTCCCATTTCACCAGGTTTTTTGTACGAGCAATACCACAGGCTGCTATCGCCATCGACTGATCATGTGATGGCGCTTCCGGATCGCGGCGTTCAGTGCAGAACAAACCGTAGATCCAGCCATCTTCATGTTGGGTCAGGCGCATATCATACACATTGGTGTCGGGCTCGTGGGTTTGGGGCAATTCGATTGGATAATCCCAGAATCTAAAACCATTGATACCGTCAGCACTCTCGGCCACCGCAAAAAATGATTTACGGTCGGCCCCTTCAACGCGCGCTACCATGAGGTATTTGCCATTAAATTTAATGGCCCCGGCGTTAAAGACAGCGTTGATACCAAAGCGCTCCATCAAGTGAGGATTGGTTTTGGCGTCAAGATCGTACCGCCATTCAAGCGGTGTATGAGCCGCTGTAAGCACAGGGTATTTAAACCGGCTAAAAATACCGTTGCCTGTTTCCTCAACCTCGTTTTCCCGGTTAATTAATTGCGCTTGTTCGGCCTGTAACTGAATGAGCCTTTGGTTAAATTCCTGCGTCATATATATCTTTTATCAATAATCTTTTAGTTTGTCCCACCAGGTTTTCTTCAGTATAGTAATAGTAACCACCAGTATAGCTATGGTAACTATGAGGGATGTTTTTTGTGCCAGTATCAGGTACATGGGCAGTATGGTAAGGCTGCATTGCGTAATGGTGCCGATAAACACATTGAACATGTTTAGCTTAAAGTTTTTGTTGGGCAAAAATGAAGGATCATCCTCCATTACAATTGCCTTAACAGGCCCCCAAACGCCCCACGGCCTCACCGTTGTATAAAACGACTTCAACACGGCCATATCTGTTGGCGCTGTAGCGTAAGAACCGATAACAGATCCCACCAGCGAGATAGCAAACAACACCGGAAACCAATACAACAACTCAACCGAAGGGATAATAAGCGAGAATACCATCGCTGATAAGATCCCCGAAAGCATCCCGTAAAAAAAGCCGTTAGCGTTAAAGCGCCACCAATGCCATTTAAGTACGTTACTGGCTATATAACCACCATAAAGTGCCGATACTATCCATTGCAGCACACTGTTCACATCTTTTACAAAAAAGCCCAGTATCACGCCTACCGCTACTACAAAAACGCCCACCAGATAATTTGCCGTAATGATTTTTTTAGTGGATGCCTTTGGGTTAATGTATTTTAGATAGATATCATTCACGATGTAAGCCTGCGCCGCGTTCATGGTGCCGCTGAAGGTACTCATGAAAGCCCCAA
Source organism: Mucilaginibacter gossypiicola (assembly GCF_900110105.1). Classification (GTDB taxonomy): domain Bacteria; phylum Bacteroidota; class Bacteroidia; order Sphingobacteriales; family Sphingobacteriaceae; genus Mucilaginibacter; species Mucilaginibacter gossypiicola. Next base: position 51,463 of record NZ_FOCL01000011.1, read on the forward strand.
GCAAACCTGCCAGCAACAACCCCACCAAGCCAACCGGCAAAAAGCTATTAATCACAGCGGGCAGGATGCGTTCAAAGTCAATAGCTCCTTTGGCATCTTTCAAATCCATTTGGTGATAAAAAAGAACGCCGAGTATGGTTAAACTTATAATAAGCGCATAGCGGATAGGCAGCAGGATGATATTTACAAAACCGCTCATTTTGCTGGCCTCTTCGGGCGAGCGGGTGGAGAGGATCTTTTGCATATCATAATTAGGTGCCGGCCCGGCTACTGCCGAAAAGAAGCCTTTAAAAGTCATCATCATAAAAAACAGGCCGAACAGCGAGTAACCATCTGACTTGATCTTATTGTTTACCTCGTTGATGATCCCAGTCCAGCTGAGGCCGAGATTTTTACCGAAGAAAGGACTATACCAGCCATCGGGTACATTGAGATGGTTTCCATGCAATTTCCCGGCGGCAATAAAGCTGATCCATACGCAGGCCACCGTCATGATACCATATTTGATCATATCGCCCAGCACAATACTGTGCATACCGCCTATGATAGAGTAAAACATGGCGAACAGCGTAAATATGATCCCGTACACATGCGGTACATACTGAGGCGCTACGCTGAAAGGCACATAAGCTTTAACCAGATCCCAGGGGATAAATATTTCAATGAACTTGCCTAAGCCTATAAACCCGTAAGCCAGAAAACCGAAACAACTTAACAGCGCAAAAGCGATAACCACCACATTTGAGCCTGTTACCCCAGCCCCGGTTTTACCGAAACGGGTTGCCAGCCACTCGGCACCGGTAGCCGCGTTTGACCGGCGAAGCCAGCGCGACAGGTACATCATTAAAAACACCTGGTTAAATACCGGCCAAAGCCATGGGATCCAGATGCTTTTCATGCCGTAAACAAAGCACAGGCTTACCATCCACATAGTGCCGCTGATGTCGAACATATCGGAGGCATCGCTTAAACCCAGCTTATACCAGGGTAAAGATTTGCCGCCCAGCATATAGCTTTCCTTGTTTTCACGGGCCTTTTTACGGTACCATAAACCAATAAAAATGGTGCTTAACAGGTATAAAACTATAATGGCAACATCAAGTAAGTGTAACTTCATCTTGTCTGATTTTGTCTGAACCGGAATTTTTTTAATTAAATAATTATCAGAATACTACAATCCTGGTTTAAAAATGGCCAAATACAATAAATTCGATGAATTCATAAATTCCAAAAATTCGAGTTCAGACACCTTAATTGGCATTACTCAAAAATGAATTTATTATCAGCAATTTTATAATACTTTTTTAACCTTATATTTAACATTATCGACAAGGTGATACATTTTTAACCAGCCATAAAGCCAAATAAACACCAGTTAAATAAATACACGATTTCCGGTATAGGTTTCCCTGAACTCCTTAGGGATACACATTTTTTTACGCTTAAAAATCCTGTTAAAATTGGAAATATTATTAAACCCGCATTTGTAAGCTATTTCGGCCACGGTGGTTGTTGAGTCAATAAGCATCCTGGAAGCATGACCAAGCCTGATCTCGTTTAAACTATCAATAAAGGTTTTACCGGTGCGTTTTTTGATAAACCTGCTAAACGAAGCTTCGGGCATATTGGCAATCTTTGCTACTTCGGCAAGGGTAATTTGCTTGTTATAGTTAACATTCATATGCTCAAACACTTTCTCAATGCGGCGACTGTTGTAGTAAAACTTCTCGTTTGTAAAACTTGGATCCGACAGCATTTTCATATTGCGGGAGATGGACAGATCATGCAGAATAGACAAAAGCTCCAGCACAGAGTCGAACCCTGTTTTTTTATCCAACTGCATTATCCTGTCCTTAAGCGCATAAATAGTCTCAGCCGAAAATGAAATACCTCGCTGCGAACGCTCCAACATGCTTTTCACAAAACTTAACTGATTGCGCTTCAGGAATTTTTCATCAAACAGATCCTTATGAAACTGAATGGTAACCTCGGTTATATCCTCGCTCTGGCATTGGTGCGTAAACCAGGCATGATACAAATTAGGGCCGATCAGCGCCAGCTCAACTTCCTCAATAACTTCAATATGCCCGCCTACTACCCTTTTGGCGCCTTTAGCGTTAATAATTAAATTAAGCTCGTACTCGTCATGATAATGAAGCGGAAAGTCAAATTTCTTTTTTACCCTCGAAAAAATAGTAAAACAATCACTTGGAGTTAGCGGAGTTATCTCTCGCATTACATTACTTGTCATCATAAAATTCCACTAAAATAAGTTCACTAATTGATGATACTAATTTAACACTATTACATCAAATTTCCATCTACTATTTTTCAAAAATGCTCTTTTCTCCTGATTGCCGTATATATCACAAACTAAGAAGCTGCCTTTAATTGCATGTAAAACATTTTACCTTGAGATAAGCAGCCTCACCTATTTATAACAAACCACAAATCAAACAGCTTATGAGAAACTAAATACCCGCTGCCCGGAAAAGCAGGCAGCGGGTATCTGCTTATTTTTGAATATCCACTATCCCCACATCATCTATATTGAAAACACTGGCATTACCGCTAAACTCCTGGAAAACCAAGCCATTTATAAAAGTTGGTAAAGGGTTTTTAGCGTCGACGAAGTTTGCGATAGGAATTATATAATCGGTCCATTTACCTTCAACCAACGGAATTTGAACAGAAATATTAAAATTACCGTTAAGTATAACATGTACGTTTCTGTCTTTGGTATCCTTACCACCATACAATGAAAACTTTACAGCAGCGTCCTTACTCACCGGTACATTGTTAGCACCAAAGCCAAAGCCATCATACCCGCCGCTGTAGCTAACTTTAATAGAAGATGCACCTCTTTTTTTAAGGGTTTGATCTACCGTTGGCGAATTGCTCCATCCGTAATCATACCAGCCACTTTCAAGCTGATCTTCAAAAATAGGCGTAGTAAAACCGAATACGCCGTTGGCAACATGAACTGCCGTTACATTATCGCTCAATAAGCTTGTTCCTGACGATAATAACGGGCCAGTGCCAACGCCGCCCCCTTTGGTTGCTTTGGTAGTTAACAATATAGGGCCAGCAGTAACTCCCGACGGAACCTGGACTTTTAAAACACTGACCTGGGTAGTGGTATTTATTACATTTGAAATTACTTGTGCGGGAACTTTTCCAAACGTAACACCGCTTAACCCGTTAAATGTTGTCCCTGTTATGGTGATCACATCACCGGGAATACCTGCCAACTGATCAACACTGGTAATAACAGGCACAGGCTGCTGTACTACAAAGGGAATGCTGGCTTTTCCATGGGCCGTAACAACTGTTAGTGTATTATTTGTAGTGTCGTTACTGAAAGGCACTGTAGTAGGCATCGAAAACTGAAGGCTCGTATTTGAAGCATAAGCTATGTTAAAATATATAGATACACCATTAATATAAATAGCCTTAGCTGAACTTAGATTGTTGCCGATAACAGCATACATGGTACCAATTTTGCCATCACTTGTTGTGGAGTCAAAAGCTGTAATAGCCTGTGTAGTTTGGCTGCTTTGAAAAACAGTACGTATCCTTGATATTGACGGGGGGCCATCGCCGCCATTATCATTCTTCTTACAAGAGTTCATACTCAATACCGTCACCATTGAAAGTACGCAGTAAAAAAATATCGATTTTAAATTTTTCATGGCTGTATTTATTTAAATGTGTAAGGCACTGGTGGTTCTAATAATTTCGGATCGGCTGTAGTTTCATTTATTGGTATAGGCAATAAAAAGTCGGTACTTTTTGGAATAACCGCGGTATGGTAAATAGTTTTACGGTCATTAGCATATGTACCTCTTTCCTGCTGACTTATATATTGGGTGGCCAGCGTATGCGTATTATTTAATATACCATTCCATCCATCAATACGGCAAAGGTCAAACCAATAGTCGTTTTCTATGGCAAACTCATGCCTTCTTTCGTTTAAAATATCATCCTGAATTATAGTAGGCGATACAACGTTGTTATATGTGGCGTCATAGTTAGGATTAGGAATAGTACGACGACGGTTTATTACTGTCAACGGAGCTAAATTTGCCCTTTTCCTGATTGTATTGATATAACCCAAAGCCTGGGCATCTGTTGAGGTAGTATTATTACCAACAATAGCTTCTGCTGCAATTAAATAAACTTCGGCATAACGCATTAAGTAAGTATTATTAGCCGCCGATTGTGCTGAGCCTATGCCGCCATTATCGGCAGGTGTGCCCACTACATATTTTTTAATAGCAGCACCGGTACCTTGCGAGTTAATATTATCAGGAACGGTATAACCACCTGTTGCCGCATTAATTTCCGGATAAACATCTCCGGCCCTCATAATGGTTGCATGCAGCCGCAAATCCCCCCCTTCATATGATTTTTGCAAGTCGATAGTGGGGCCCAATACGCTATAGCCATCACCTGTACCTGTTATGATACCACTGGCAGCCAAAGAGGCCTGTTGCGGATTACCGTGACCGTAAGATGCGCCACCGGCCCATTGCAGCTGGCAAATACTCTCTTCATTATTGTTATTAGCTGTTTTGAACAGATCATTGTAAGTTTTACTGGGCAAATCGATACCATATAATTTAAACTCGCCGCTGCTGATTACTTTTTGCGCTTCTTTAAGTGCGTTGGGATAATCCTGCATATACAGGTATAACTTAGCCAGCATTGCCGAAGCTGAACCACTGGATACATGGCCCTGGCTGATAGATCCGTTTCTGACCATAGCTGTACAATTGGTTTCGGCAAATTTCATATCGTTAACCATAAAGGTGTATATATCCTGAATCCTGTTGCTGTTTACCTGGAAATTGGTCAAAAAATCACTGGCATTCTCAATAATAGGTACCGCCCCCCACAGCCTAACAATATGGAAATAAGCCATAGCGCGAAAAAAGTGCGCTTCGCCTAATGCATTGTTTAAAACTGCAGGGGTTACACCGGCACCGGCCCTTGAAGGCATTAAATTAATAAGGGCATTAGATTGTGCAACAACGGTCCATAATGAGCTCCAGGCGGCATCATTTTGCGAATTGAGATTAGTAACAGCGCCATTCAGGTTGCCAAAGTCAGTTACGTCCGACGAATAACTGCGGCCATTACCGCTGGTCATCTCACATACTGCCCATCCCGGTTTAGCCACATAATTGAACCATGGTGAATTGTAAAGATTAAGGGTACTTGCTGATACCTGGGCATCAGTTTTATAAAAATTATCGATTGCTATCGCATTTTCAGGAGGCCTGTTAAAAAAGTCTTTTTTGCACCCCGTTACGGTCATAAGGCCAATAAATGTTGCGCCGATTATATATTTAATATTTGCTTTCATTTTAAATCTTTTTATAGTCAATTAAAATTCCGCGTTTACTCCAAAAGTTATTACCCTTGGCGAAGGATACCTTCCCAAATCTATATTGGTTAAAAACACGTTTTGGTTTTGCTGGCCAACTTCCGGGTCCAAACCTTTATAACCGGTTATTACAAACAGGTTTTGTGCGCTGCAATACACTTTTAAACGGTTAAGCGCTATGTGTTTGGCCCAGCGCGACGGCAGGTTGTACCCTAAACGCACGTTTTGAAATCTTAAAAAAGACGCGCTTTCCAAAAACCGGGTAGACATATTAAGGTTAGGGTTAACACCGCCTTTGGGAGCAGGAATATTAGAGTTAGAGTTAGTAGGGCTCCAAAAATTTGCCGCTTCGGCAAGTTGATTGGTATATAACCCATTCAATCCCTCTACAGTGTAATTTAAGTAGTTAAGTATTTTACCCCCATATGAACCATATAGAAATATGGACAGATCAAAATCTTTATAGGTGAAATTATTGGTAAAGCTATAAGTGAACTTAGGGTTTGGATTACCGATAGCACTCATGTCATTGGCATCAATCTTACCGTCATGATTTATATCAACATATTGAATATCACCTAAAGTTGTTGAACCTGTAGTTCCCAATGTGGTGCTGATTGGCTGACCAAATTGTACCGGAGCATTTTGCAGTTGATCCTGTGTTCTGAATATATCTTTAACTGTATATCCGTAAAACTCACCTATAGGACCACCAACTGCTGTACGCGTAACAGGGATCTGCAAAAACCCTGAAGTAATGCTTGCATTAATTATGCTGTTATTATAGGTAGAAATAACTTTATTAGCGTAGTGGGTAAAGGTTGCCGTGGTACTCCAGTTAAAACTCTTTGAAATGATATTTCTTGAAGTAATACTAAATTCAATACCCTTGTTACTAACTTTTCCACCGTTTACATACGGAGGGCTGATCCCGCCAAGGTAATTAGGGCCACCTGTTAAGAACTCAGGCAAAGGTGCCTGGAAAAGGAAATTCTTTGAGGTTTTGTTATACCAGTCTACAGCTACATCTACCCTGCCCAGTAAAGTAAAATCCAACCCCACGTCTGTTTGTTGAGATGTTTGCCAGGTTAGGTTAGGGTTATTATAGTTTGACACGTTAAAGCCGGTACCCAATCCTGTTATAGTAGGGTTAAGGGCAGAACCATATTGGTAACCCGGAATATTCTGATTACCTACTTCACCATAACCTACCCTAAACTTAACATTATTAGCAATCTTTTTGATGCCGGCCATAAATGACTCATTCGAAATCGTCCACCCAATGGCTGCTGCCGGGAAATAAGCTATCTGATGACCTTGTGCAAAGTTTGAAGACCTATCTGACCGGAATGACGCGGTTAAGCTATACCTGTTGTCATAGTCATAAATAGCACGGGCATAAAAAGACTGAAGTGTATTGGATGACTTATTTTCGCCAATGGTAGGTATTTTAGCACCGCCGAGATTAAGGGTGGGTAAATCGTTACTTAAAAATGTGTTGGTAGCGGCACTCATACTGTTATAAGTACCTTCGTTCAATTCATAACCTGCGGTTGCAGTTATATTGTGTTTTTGGGCAAAAGTGTGGTTGTAGGTAAGATATTCCTTCCAGTTCCATCCTAAAGCCTGATCTGAATATTCACTTAAACTTGCTATAGGGTTACCAAATATAAGAGATGGATTTGTTGGCGAGGTTACTGTGTATGAAGGGAAAAACAATACACTTTTTGAAAAATTATTATACCCGCCAATTTCCGACCGCAAGGTCAAATCTTTAGTAAAGCGTATATCAGCATAAAAATTTGCATTTACCTGGCTGCGTACCAGGTTATTGGTATTTAACATTGCCAGTGCAACAGGGCTGATAAAAGTTCCGCTGCCATAAGAAGCAGGAGCAACAGTATAGCTACCATCGGGATTGCTGGCTGCCTGATCAGGGGCATTCAACAATGCCGTGTAAACTATACCACCGTTATCACTTGCTCCGATATTTTGATCGGTGCGGTTTAAAGTAATATTTGAGCCAAGTTTAAACCAGTTTTTCACTTTTCCTTCAACATTAGTACGGAAAGAATAGCGCTTAAAATTTGATCCTATAATGGTACCATTTTGTTTAAGGAAACCACCGGATATAAAGTAGTTGACATTTTCATTTCCGCCATTCATGGAAAGGTTATGGCTTTGCATTGGTGCATTCCTAAAAACTGCTTTTTGCCAGTTAGTGCCCGGACCAAGCAAGCTTGGATCTGCAAACTCACCTCTGCGGCTCACACCGGTAATATCGGCTATCGTATTTTGGATACTGGCATATTGCTGCAGGTCCATCATTTTAAGAAAGTGCCCCTGTTGCTGAACTCCGTAATAGCCATCATAATTCAGATGAGCGCTACCATTTTTACCTTTTTTAGTTGTAATGATAATTACACCATTTGAACCACGACTACCATATATAGCCGTAGCCGAGGCGTCTTTCAAGATATCAATAGACTCAATATCATTAGGATTGAGGTAACTTAACGGACTTACTCCATTTTCACCGTTATTTTGGTTCTGAGTTACATAGGCTGCACCATCAATAAAAACACCGTCGACCACATACAATGGCTCATTAGAACCGGAAAGCGATGTTATACCCCTTATGTGCACTGAGGCCGAACTGCCAGGTGCGCCTGAACCATTGGTAACGGTAATACCAGCGGCCTTACCTTGCAGCAATTGGTCAACACTTGTTTGCGGAATATTCTGAATGTCCTTTGCGGTTACTGATGATATGGCACCGTTTACGTCCTGCCGCTTTTGCACGCCGTAACCAATAACCACCACATCGGCTAATGCTGTAGACGAATTGACCAATACAACGTTAATTACTGTTCTTTTACCGATAGTAACGTCTTGCGACTTCATCCCGATAAACGAAAAGGTAATTTCCGTGGCGCCATTCGGAACATTGATGCTGTAATTACCATCCTTATTGGTTACAGCAGATACCTGGCTGTTTTTCACTCTAACAGAAACTCCCGGCAAGGTTACCCCTTTATCGTCTGTTACTGTTCCTTTGATCACTGCTGTCTGATTTTGTGCCATCCCCCGGACGCACACAAACATTAAGGAGAACAGGCAGGCTATTCGTAGAATTTTTCCCATAATTGATTGTTAGTTAATATTTGATTTATTTAGATTTTAAGCTCTTAATTATACAGACCGTGTACGCCGCTTCTTCCCTTGCCTGGTGCCCGATTTATCAGAAATAATTCGGTTACCCCCACGGTTACAGCACGCGTTTCATCAATAAATATTGACGGATTATCCTGTTAATAAATTGGTTTGTTACTTTTTAGGTTTATATCAACCCTTGCCCTGGCAAATGATTATGGTTAATATTTATTATAACGATGGTAAAATTATATGCAACAAACAGCCCGGTTGTGGATAAATAGGGGCACAAATGTCAACTACTATCAAAATGCTGATTATCAAATATTTAATATAAATAATTGCCATAAAAAGGCTACAATAGTTACAAATGTGCACCTATTGACATGGTTTATGATGATATTTTGATGCGATAATAGTATCACATAAAGTGACTTATTGGGAGATAAAAGAAAGTAATTTTGAAATGAAGAGACTCCTGCAATTTCCGGATCAAACCCATAAGTATTTGGAAGATAAGTGGTGCCTGGAAAACAAACAAAAACTATGTCATTGCGAGCGTAGCATGGCAATCGCACGGAAGCATAGCCGCTCTGTACAGTATGCGATTGCTTCGTCGTTCCTCCTCGCAATGACATGGGGCTTTTGTATTCCCAATGCTTGTATAATAAAGGAGTGATGTCAGCGCAAATGAACTTCTACTAAAGCTGAAAGCTTTAGTGATATTATACCACGGGTTACGCTATCGCTAAACCCGCGGCAGTGAAAGGCAGTAAAATCCAATAATCCAGAAAATCCGTTTAATCACGGTTCAGAAAAATCAGCGCAATCAACGTAATCAAGAAAAAAATCAACGGTCACTCCTGGCCCATAGCATCCAGGTATTTTGACGGGATACTGTTAAACTCGGCCTTAAAGGTACGCACAAAGTATTTCTGGCTCTTGAAGCCAACCTTATGGCAAATTTGAGATATGGTAAGGTGACCGGTTTCCAGTAACTGGGCAGCACGTTTCAAACGCATAGAACGTACAAGTTCGTTAGGGGTTTTACCCGTCATTTGAAGTATCTTTTTATAGAGGGTGTAGCGGCTTACAAACATCTCACTGCTTAGTTCCTCAACCGAGAAATTAGGGTTAGAAATATTGGCATCTATGAGCATCAGCACCTTTTTAATAAACAATTCCTCCGGCGAATCAACCTGCAGCTCGGTAGGCGTAACATCCACCTGTTTTTGGTAGGTTTTACGCATTTTTTCCTGCTGGCTGAGGATGTTCTTTATTTTAGAATGCAGGATTTCAAAATTGAAAGGCTTGGTCATGTAATCAGTAGCACCTGTTTCCAGGCCCTTGATCTGCTGCTCCTCCCCTGTTTGGGCAGTAAGTAATATCACCGGAATATGAGATGTACGCGAATCGCCCCTGATTTTACGACAAAGGTCAATACCATTCATTTCGGGCATACTGATATCGCTTACTACCAGGTTGGGGTGCTGGGCCAGTGCCTTTTGCCAACCCTTTTTACCATTTTCGGCCTCGATGATATTAAAGGCATCCTTCAGGTTATCTTTAATATAAAACCTAAAATCCTCATTATCTTCCACTAACAATACCGTCGGTTTCTTTATATCGCGGATTTCCTTTTGCTGCGCCGGTTTTACAGGATCGGCATCTGTCATAAATTCCGTACTGTGCTGCAGATGGTATCCGGTATCAGTAAACAGGGCTTCATCAACCTTTTGCAATGGTAGTATTACTGTAAAACAGCTCCCCTGGTTGTGGTCACTCTCCACAAAAATCTCGCCCTCGTGCAGCTTTACAAATTCCTTAGTAATAGCAAGTCCAATCCCGCTGCCCTGGTTTAACATCGAGCCGGGGATGTCATTTTGAAAAAAAGGTTCAAAAATGCGCTCCCTCTTATCCGCGGGGATCCCGATACCTGTATCCACTACCCTTATCTCCAGCAGACATTCATCATTTTCATCGTTGCGTTTCAGGTTAAGCAATACACTTACCTGGCCGCCCTCATGCGTAAACTTATAAGCGTTTGAGAGCAGATTAAACAGAATACGCTCTATTTTATCATGATCAAAACTGGTAACAAATTCTTCCGCATCAGTATCAAAAACAAATCTGATATGCTTTTGGTCGGCTATATCGGTAAACGACCATGACAGATCTTTAATAAAATTAATGATGTTACCTGATCGTTTATACAGTTTAAGCTCCTGGTATTCCATCTTCCGGAAATCCATCAGCTGGTTAACCAGGTTGAGCAGGCGTTTGGCATTACGGGTGATCATGGTCAATTGCCGCCTCGTTTCTGGTTCGCTCACTTGCTTCAATATCTTATCAACCGGCGCCATAATAAGCGATAGCGGCGTACGGAACTCATGGCTTATGTTAGTAAAGAATTTGATCTTCATCAAATCAAGCTCATGCATGCGCTGTGCTTCTTCACGTTCTTTTTCAATAGAAAACTGCTCCCTTAGTTTCTTGATGCCCCGCTGCCTGAAATAAAACAGGGCACCAATACCCAGCAAAGCATAAATCACATAAGCCCAGGTAGTTTTCCAGAATGGCGGCAGGATCCTGACGTGCAGGGCTATTTCTTTTCCGTTCCAAAACTCATTGTTGGTTGCCCGTACTTTAAAGGTATAATCACCAGGCTCAAGGTTGTAAGTAGCCTTACGAAGCTTATTATCAACCGAGATCCAGCCGTCGTAAAAACCTTCCATGGCATATTGCAGCTTTACCTTATCGGGATTAAAGAAAGTAAGCGCAGCAAATTCAATCGAAAAAACGTTTTGATCGTAATTAAGCACTATTTCCTTAAGCTGAGAAATGGATTCGGGCAAAATAACCCTGCCGTTAACCTTTTCGCCTACACCAAGGCTTTTATCAAACAATTGAAAATCGGTAAACAGCAATGCCGAACTGCTTTTGTTAAAATGCAGGGCCGATGGCTTAAAAATATTAAACCCGTTTCCCCCGCCAAAAATCAATTCCCCTTCACGCGTTTTTACCGATGAGTTTTCGGCAAATTCACGCCCCTGTAAACCATCAGCCTCATTATAGTTTATGAAATTGAACTTAAGTTGTGGCTTTCTCCTGTCTACAATAATATTTGAAAGCCCATTTGGTGTGCTCACCCATATATTACGGCTTTCGTCTTCCCTGATGTCTATGGTTGTATTGTCGGGCAGGCCATCCTGTTTGGTAAGGGCGGTGAACTTTTTAGTATCCGGGTTAAAAATATTAAGGCCTTCGCGTGTGCTGATCCATATTAATCCCCGGCTATCCTCCAAAATATTATTGGTATTGTTATTTACCAGGCTGTTAGGATCTTTATCATCATGCAGGTAATGAATAAACTTATTTTCCTTTCGCACCAACACGTCAACACCATAAGCAGTCACTATCCATATGTTTTTACGCCTGTCCTCAAGCAAAGCACTTATGTAATTTGAATGAATGGTATTTTTGCTGATATCACCATCAAACCGATAGCTTGCTACTACCTGCCTGTTTTTATCGAGCTTATTTAATCCTGCCGATAAGGTACCCACCCAAAGATTTTGCTCGCTATCTTCCATAATAGAACAGATCCTGTTTTCAGAAATACTGTTCGGTACATTATCGCTGTGCTGATAATGCTTAAATGTTTTTCCATCGTAACAATCCAATCCTCCGTAATAAGTGCCTATCCACAACTTTTGCTCATGATCAATAAACAGGCAAACTATTACATTATTGGTAAGGCTGTTTTTATCATTGGCATTGTGCAGGTATTGTTTAAAGCTGCCGGTTTTACGGTTCCAGTAAATAAGGCCGCCGCCATTTGTACCTATCCAGATATTGCCCTGCTTATCTTCGGCAAAATTATTTACGTCGCTAAAAGGCAGGCTGTTTGCATCGCTGAGGTGATGTGTATAACCCGCAAATTTGATAATGCTTGGATGGTAATAGCTTAACCCTCTTTTATAAGTTCCACACCAAACAATACCCGAGTAATCGCGATAAACACAGGTTACGCTGTTTTGCCCAACAGTTTTTTCATCGTCTTCACGGTTTAGGAGGTAGCTCAAGTTAAAGCTTTGCTTATCAAGCAGGTTTATGCCGCCATGATCTGTAGCTATCCACATCCGGTTTTGATCATCCTCTGCCAGGTCTGATACCACATCTGTATTCAAACCTGTACCTGATGGCCCTTTTCCAATATGTTTAAAGATTCCTTTTTGCATATTGAGATAAAACACACCCGACGAATAGCTTGGCACAAATACCCAGATATCATCCTGTCTGTCGATATATATTTTGTATGATGAGCTCAGTCCCGGTGGCAGTTCACCAAGAGTTTTACGATAATTTACCTTGTAAGTAACCGGATCAAGCCTCTCCAAAACCCCGGTATTAGATACCAGCCATATGCCTTTCCTTGAATCCACAGAAAGATCGGTGACCATATTGGAAGAAATGGAACTGCCGTCATTATCCTTATGCACCAGGTTAGTAAGCAGTTTTGTCTTTGGGTCATATTTATACACACCCTGATTTTTGTTATGGTGCAAAAACCAAAAATTACCAAACCTGTCGTTTTTGATGGCTGCTATGTAAGGATCATACAGCTTTATTTTGTACAGAAAATCCTTATAATTCCGGGTGAATTTTTCGGTAGCAGGATTATAAATATTAAAACCCATGCGGGTTTCGATCCAGAGTTTATTTTCAGGGCCGGGGGTTATGCTAACTATATAGTCGTCATCTAATGTAGTTGTGTCATTACTGGCATGTTTGAAGGTTTTGATCTTGTAACCATCGTACTTGTTAAGCCCCGACAGCGTACCGAACCACATAAAACCTTTATTATCTTTATAAACACAGTTTACCTGGTTATGGGACAATCCATTGTTAATATCAAGCCTTGAAAACTGAAATGGGTTTGATTGCGCACTTAAAAATGCTGGTAAATACAGCATAACAAGGCAACATATCAAAATTTTACACTTCATTAACTATATTTTAGGGGCTGTGCTACGCTATATAAATTTTAACTTTTAGGTTTGCAGACTAATTGGTTTAAACATTTAACCAAAATGGTCAAAGGTTTATTTTAGCCGTAATTTAATCTGCCATTAACACTGTATTTGATAATTTGCCCGCTTAATACCGGTGCGGATTTTGGCCGGTGTTTTGCTACAGCACTTATAATTGGTTATTATCAAATGTACTTTTAATGCAGAGGTAAGATATAATACTTTTTTGACATTATTTAGTTTTAAATTAACAAATTTAGCATCCAAGCAGCCATATAAAGCGTTGATATATAATACTTTTATTTCATTTTACTAATTAAGTGAAATGTTTTTAAACTATTTCAAAAAGCAGGCTAAATAAGGATCTTAATGAAATAAACGATTACGGCAAACAAACCCCGGCGCGTTTTGTAGAAGTAACCGTACATAATACAAGTACCTATTGAATGGACAATACGCAAAGCATACCAAAGCATCCAAAAAGGCTCGCAAAGTTTAAACAAAGCCTGAGCGACTTCTTTTTTACGCTTTATAAGATAAACCAATTTATCCTTCGCTTTTTCAGGGAGGCTTTTGTACCTCCTTTTGAACTTAAAGAAGTTGTACGCCAATGCTACGAGGTAGGCGTACGTTCATTTACATTGATATCGGTTACAGGTTTTATTGTTGGTGTCATCTTCACCAAACAGTCAAGGCCATCTCTATCACAGTTTGGAGCCGAATCGTGGCTGCCTTCGCTGGTATCTATAGCCATTATGCGCGCCCTTGCCCCATTGGTTACAGCGCTCATCGCTTCAGGAAAAGTAGGTTCAAGTATCGGTGCCGAATTAGGTTCCATGCGGGTAACCGAACAGATAGATGCCATGGAAGTATCGGGCACCAAACCTTTTAAATACCTGGTATGTACCCGCGTACTGGCAACCACACTTACCATTCCAATTTTATCAACCTATACCGGCTTCGTGGCCTTGTTTGGCGGCTACTTAAACGTTACCCAAAACGAAGGCACTACGTGGACTACCTTTATACAGGAAGTTTTTGAACCCCTTACTTTTACCGATTTTGTGGCATCACTCATCAAATCAATTGTATTTGGCTTCACCATTGGTATTGTAGGTTGCTATCAAGGCTATAATTCAAACAAAGGTACCGAGGGTGTAGGCAAAGCGGCAAATGGTGCAGTAATTACGGCCATGTTCCTGGTATTTATTGAAGAAGTTATTATTGTACAGATAACCGGCTGGTTCCGCTAATTAATTAAAGCATGAAGAAAGTAGCAGTACAGGCAGATCATAACAACCCGGTTATCAGCATCAGGGGCTTAAAAAAAGCGTTCCAGGATTATGCAGTGCTCCGGGGCATTGATCTTGACCTTTACCAGGGCGAAAACCTTGTTGTACTTGGTCGTTCGGGTACAGGTAAATCGGTATTGATCAAAATCATATCAGGCCTGCTTAAGCCGGATGAGGGAATGGTGAAGGTATTTGATCAGGATATTGCCCATATTACAGAAGATGAACTGCAAAAGCTCCGCATCAGGATAGGTTTTTCATTTCAAAACAGCGCATTGTACGATAGTATGACCGTGCGCAAAAACCTGGAGTTTCCGCTGGTGCGTAACAAGCGTAACCTTACCCGCGGAGAGATCAATACCGCAGTAGAAACCGTACTTGATGCTGTCGGTCTTTCGCAAACTATCAACCAGATGCCATCCGAGCTTTCGGGAGGGCAGCGTAAACGGATCGGTATTGCCCGCACGCTGATCCTGAACCCCGAAATCATGCTTTATGATGAGCCAACGGCCGGTCTTGACCCTATTACCTGTATCGAAATCAATGACCTGATCAACGAGGTGCAGCAGCGTTACAATACATCGTCCATCATTATAACACATGACCTTACCTGCGCCAAACAAACCGGCGATAGGATTGCTATGCTTTTAGACGGTCAGTTTCAACGTACCGGCACCTTCGAGGAGGTATTTAATACCAACGACAGCCGGGTGAAACCTTTTTACGATTACAACTTTATTGAATAACAACACTTAGATAAGATATATACCATTATTATGGATCCAGCAGAAAACAGAAAATCGATCATAGTAGGCATATTCCTGGCACTTGGCCTCGTACTATTTATATTGGGGGTGTTCACCCTTGGCGGTCAGCAAAAGGCATTTGTTAAGAACATAAGATTAAGCGCTGTATTTACCGACGTTGCCGGTTTAAAAAAAGGCAACGCCATTTGGTTTTCGGGCGTCAAAGTAGGCACAATCAGTGCTATCAAATTCATTGGCCCGTCAAAGGTTGAAGTTTACATGAATGTTGACGAGGCTACCCAACAATATATCCGCCGTAACGCGATGGCCAAAATTGGATCAGATGGTTTAATAGGTAATAAACTCATCGTGATAGAAGGAGGCACTGCAGAGGCACCTGTAATTGAAGATGGCGACGTACTGCAATCGGAAAAAATGCTCTCGACCGATGATATGCTCAAAACCCTGCAGGACAATAACCAAAATCTGTTAGCTATCACCAACGATTTCAAATCATTAAGTCACAATATACTACAGGGCAAAGGCACTGTTGGCGCCTTATTGGCCGATAGCACTATGGCTATACAGCTACGTGGTGCTATGCGCAACCTGCAAGCCACTACCCAAAGTGCGGCTTTAATGGCGGTACAGCTTGATAAGTTTAGCCGGAAAATAAATACCAAAGGCGGCCTTGCCGATAAAATGCTTACCGATACAGCTACTTTTGCTCAAATTAAACAGGCAGTAACCCAGTTGCAGCAAACCGCTGCAAACGCGTCAACGCTTACTAACAACCTTACCAGGGCAAGTAACAAGCTAAATAGCACCGACAATGCCCTGGGCGTGCTACTAAACGACCAAAAAGCGGCAGTGCAAACACAATCGGCCATTAACAACCTGCAGGCGGCATCTATCAAATTAAATGATGATCTTGAAGCTGCCCAGCATAACTTTTTGTTAAGAGGTTTTTTCAAGAAGCGTGATAAAGCGAAAGCCGATAGTTTAAAAGGGAAGCAGTAATTGCTTCCTATTTTCTTTTATTATGCCGTTGTTGGTGTTGTCACCACAGGTGTTCGGAAGATTTTTTAATTCCCTCCTTGGGGAGGGGTGGGCAGAGTTGTGTAGTGGCAGGGAGGGGTTTATGCGCTATTTTAAGCGAATAAACCTATCGGCGAAACCCCTCCCTTCACTCTCCCAGGGGAGGGAATCGCACAATCCCGAACTTTTTATTTTCTTCCGAACACCTATGGTGTTGTCACCAACAACTTTTCAAACCTGTTATTTCTTATAACAACAGAATCACTGTTGCTCAGAAACGATAATTACGTAGTACAGAGTTGTTGGTGACACACCAACAACGGCGAAGAGGAGCATGGAGGAAATTAGCAATGAAGTGAGTGATTTTTACAACGATTATTCCCTCCCTATTAAACACATCCCCCTGCCGCGCTTAAGAGCGGATAGCACTACCCACGCATTTTTTTTTAAGTGTTGCTAAGACCAATGAACCACTCAACTAATGAACCAGTGAACAAAAAAAATGCGTCCCGTATCTCACCCCGGAACGCAATTTCGACAACATCTCAAAGCTATCGATCAACTAAATCAGGTTAAATCTCACCCTGTATCTTATTATACACCCATATCGTGCCATTGTTTTAAATTATTAAAAATCAGATATTTAATTAATTAAAGCTTTTTAAATTGTCCGATTTTGCACATCTAATGTCCACTTTCAGATCATATAAATTTATTTATCCCCGGGATCTTTACCAGCATCATAGATAACAGGAAACTACCTGTCACAGCCAACGGCGCAACAATTAACAATTTATAGGCCGGATCCACCGGCCAACTTATGGCAGTAACCGAAAGCGAGATAAGTACCAACGGATGAAAAACATACACCCCAAATGCTGCGCGCGACATGTTTTTTGCAACTGCTGACTGCACTGTCCACCGATGTTTTGCGATAATCAATAAAGCAGCCATAATAAAAACACCAGTAAACTGTTCCCAACAAGCGTACATCAGCGATTGCCAATGCCCTTGCCCGCATAGTTCTTCAATAGAGCTGTTTGTACTTTCTTTTATAAAATAAATTATCGGAAATAATACCAGAATCATAAAAGCAACCAACCATGCAAACAACCGTCCCGTTCTAAGGTCAAGGCTCTGAAGCCAGTTATTTCGTGATGCTGTTATTCCCATCCAAAACATGGCGATATATTGCGGAAAATGCCCCAACTGAAAGCCAATGGGCTTAAGCACCCACCCTACCGGGAAAAATATCCTCGCAAAATATGAAGCGATTCCTAATACAGCTGCAAATAATATAATTGCGAGGGCCGATGGTGCTTCCTTTTGCTGTTGACTCCGCGTTTTTAACAATGTATTAAACAGCACAAAAACTAAACTGAATAATAGTAATGCAGCCACAAACCAAAGCACTCCAAAATCTATCCATCCGTCAAAACCGCTCAGGTATTGAAAATAGGTAACCTGATGCCCCCTGGCAAAACGATAAACAATATAACTTAACACCGGCGACAGGATAAACGAATAAAATAACAACGGGATACCTAAGCGCTTTAACCTGTCGGCAGTAAAACGTACTGCCCCTTTATTTTGAAATGATGATGCCGTAAAATAAGCCGAAATAAAAAAGAAGAAACCCATAAAAAACGACTGGTTTACAGACACAAGCAGCGTCATGGGTATAATTGCACCATCATTTGTGGTTTTATCTGTAAAATACCAGCCGCCTGGTGCACCATACGTAATAAAAGTATGATGCAGCACCACCAAAATAGTGAGCACGATCTTCAAATTATCGATGTAAAGCAGTTTCGATGGGGTTGAAGATGTGGTATTATTTTTAGTTGGCAAAGTATCGGTTAATTGCATAGATTGATTTGAGGTGATTTCATTCGATAAGACACCATAATTTTCAGCATGTTACACCCTGACAACCTCATAGTATTATTATACAATTATGTACAACACGCAGGAGTGTGAAATACGACATTCAACTTCACACATTTTGCGCAATTTTTCTTTAATTTGTAACATAGTTTTTATATATTTCGTTGAATACTAAAAATATACTATTTTAATTGACCCCTAATTTGAATACGCGGTTACAAACACCTGCACCCGTGGTCCAGAGCGATTCGGCGGCCGTACTTAACCTGTACAACAGTTACGCAGCTAAGCTTTTGGGTTATATTTATGAGGTTGTGCAAAATAAATTAGTAGCCGAGCAGTACCTTGAGGCTGTTTTTAACGATATACCAAACGAGCTTGAGCAATTTTCAAAAAACGGGACAAGTGCCCTTTGCCTCCTGCAAATCATGGCACGCAAAAAGTTGGTCCACTTTTTTGAAGCTTTAGAAAACGACACCGACAAAACAACCTGGGAAAATTTGCCATGGACCAATAACCCTTACGTAGCTGTGATGACGCCCTTGCAGCAACAGGTTTTTGGTGGTATTCATTACCAATGCAAATCAACAGAGCACATTGCTATAGAACTGAATAAAACAGAAGAAGAAATCAGAAAAACGTTAAAGGAATGTTTTACCATTATCAGGAACAGGAGGGACAATGAAAGAGTACATTGATAGCGGTATCCTTGAAGTTTTTGTAATGGGCATAGCTACTGACGAGGAAGTAAAGGAGCTGATGTACATGAAGGCTAAATACCCCGAAGTAAATGAAGCGCTGAAACACCTGGAAATAGACATGGAAAGAATTGCAGCCGATATGGCCCTTGCCCCCCCTCCAGGCACATGGGACAGGATCGAAGACGAGATTGATGGTCTTATCCGCAGGGAAACTTACACTCAGCCGGTCAAGTTCAGGACAGACCACGGGCACAATGGCTATGAAAAAACGGCCCCTCCTGAACAATTCATATCTATCGAATCTGAATCGAACCATATGCGCCTGCATAAATCATGGCGCTGGGTGTTTGCCGGCGTGTTTGTGCTGGGAAAGATCTTTTTAGGTTTCGCAATATATTTTTATCTCGAAAACCGCCAAACCCAGCAGCAATTGCAGGAGTTAAAAACCGAGATCAGGGAATTAAAGAAGAAGTGATTAGAAGTTGGAGGTCAGAGATTGAGTCTCCTGTTTGTTTAAAATATTTGAGGCATCCATCAGGATGCCTTTTTTGTTGTTTATTAAACCATTGCCTCCTAACTTTAACTTATGGAAAACGATTATTTAACCAGCGTAAAAAAGCAGTTTACTTATTACAAATCCCTTGGCGAAAAAACGTTTGAGCAGCTTAACGATGAACAATTATGCTGGCAATATAATCCGGAGTCAAACAGTATTGCCATGATCGTGAGCCACATGGCTGGCAATATGATTTCCAGGTGGACTGACATTTTCACCTCCGATGGCGAAAAACCTACCCGTAACCGCGAAGCTGAATTTGCGCCGTCTGCGCCAACCCGTCAAACAATTTTAGATTCCTGGCAACAGGGATGGAAATGCTTTTTTGATACTCTTGATAAACTAACCGTCGATGACCTGGATAAGATCATCTATATACGCAACCAGGGCCATACCGTTACGGAAGCTATTAACCGCCAGTTGGCCCATTACCCCTATCACGTTGGTCAGATCGTTTTTTTAGGCAAGATGCTGTGCAATGAAAACTGGCATTCATTGTCTATCCCAAGAGGCCAATCTGAAAGCTATAATGCAGACAAATTTGCCAAAGAAAAACGCAAAGCGCACTTTACCGACGAGGAATAGATCCACTTATCCCCTCTTATGACATCCTATCTCTTCATCTTCCTGAAACACGGGCTTTAAAATATTTTTCAATTAAATTTCCGCAACCGATTAATTGCATTTATATTTGCAATCAAACGGTTGCAAAAAGAAATTTTTATGAGAAGAGATGTATTTCAGGCCATTGCCGATCCTACCCGCCGGGCCATTATTAGCTTGCTGGCCTTGCAAGCCATGACACCCAATGCCATTGCCGAACATTTTCAAAGCAGCAGGCAGGCGGTATCTAAACACATCCAGATCCTGAGCGAATGCCAATTGGTGAGTCAAAAACAAACCGGTCGGGAAATCTATTATCATTTTAACGCTCAAAAGATGAAAGAAGTAGATGTTTGGATGGATCAGTTCCGCGCCCTGTGGGAAACCCGTTTTAGCCAGTTAGATAACGTATTACAAAACCTAAAAAACAAACAATCATGACAAACAACGAAGCCGTATTTACCAAAGACCTTCAAAACAAAAAGTTAAATGTGGTAAGGACTTTTGATGCGCCGCTAAATTTAGTGTGGCAGGCATGGACCGAAAGCGAAATCCTTGACCAATGGTGGGCGCCGAAACCTTATCGTGCCGAAACCAAAACCATGGACTTTAGGGAAGGTGGCTACTGGTTGTACCAAATGGTTGGTCCCGAACATACAGAACATCCAACATGGTGCAAAGAAGAATTTAAAACCATTGTGGTTAGACAAAAAATTGCCAATGCTGTTTCCTTTTGTGATGAAAACGCGGTAACCAATACCGATTTCCCTGTCATGAATTGGGAAAAGAATTTTACCGGAGAGGGTGAACACACCACCGTTAATATTGATATTTATTTTGATAAAGTGGAAGATATGCAAACTATTGTTGGCATGGGCTTCCAGGAAGGTTTCACTGCCGGCTTAAGCAACCTGGATCATTACCTGAGCACCGCTTTCAGGATCAGGAAAGATCTGAAGCCAAACAACACGGCAAGGGTTACCACTTACTTAAATTTCAACGGCAAAACCGAAGAAGCTTTCAAATTTTACAAAGAGGTTTTTAAAGGCGAGTTTACAGGCAAAAAGCTAACACGCTTTGGTGATATAGAATTGCCTGCCGAGGTTCAGATAAGTGAAGCCGATAAAAAACTGATCATTCACGCCGAGCTCACCATTATGGGAGGCCACGTACTGATGGCTACCGACGCGCCCGAGAGTATGGGTTTTAAATTACAAACCGGCAATAATATGCACATTAACGTTGAGCCTGAAAGCCGTGAAGAAACCGAGCGCCTGTTTAACGAGCTATCGGCCGGAGGCAAGGTGAGTATGCCCCTGAGCGATATGTTCTTTGGCGCGTACTTCGCGGAGCTTACTGATCAGTATGGCATTAACTGGATGCTGAATTATCAGAATGTCTGAACCGGGATATCTGAATAAACTTACTTATAAAACCATGTCGTTGCGAGCGCAGCGCGGCAATCGCACGGAAGTATAGCCGCTCTGTATAGCATGCGATTGCCACGTCGCAGCCAGGCTCATTCCCGTTTTGCTCCTCGCAATGACATGATTTATAACTTACTTTTTAAATTAGAGACTGGAAATTCTCACATCTCAAATCAAATTCCTATCTTTGCCCATGCAAGAAAAAATCCTCATTCTTGACTTTGGTTCGCAATTCACCCAACTTATAGCGCGCCGCGTCAGGGAGCTCAATATTTATTGTGAGATCCACCCCTTCAATCATTACCCTGAAATTGACAGCACTGTAAAAGGTATCATCCTTTCAGGCAGTCCTTACTCTGTAAGGCAGGAAGACGCTCCTCATTTCGAGTTTGAAAAATTCCATACCACACGTCCTATTTTAGGTGTTTGCTATGGTGCTCAATACGTTGCCCATTTCCATGGCGGCGAAGTATTGCCATCAAGCACCCGCGAATACGGTCGTGCCAACCTGGAATATATTAAACAGGATAACCCTTTGTTTAAAGATGTTCCCGGTGGTTCACAAGTATGGATGTCGCATGGTGATACCATTGCAACTATTGGCGATAACTTTGAGGTAATTGCAAGTACCGATAGCGTTAAAGTTGCAGCTTACCAAGTTACCGGCACCCAAACCTACGGTATCCAGTTTCACCCGGAAGTTACCCACAGCATTGACGGCAAACAGTTGCTGCAAAACTTTTTGGTTGACATTTGCGGCTGCAAACAAGACTGGACACCAGACTCATTCATCGAAACCACGGTTGCCGCTCTTCGCGAAAAACTGGGCGATGATAAAGTAGTACTTGGTTTATCAGGCGGTGTTGATTCGTCGGTTGCGGCGGTATTGCTGCACCATGCTATCGGCAAAAACCTGCACTGTATATTTGTTGATAACGGCCTTTTACGTAAAGATGAATTTGAGCAGGTGCTTGAATCATACAAACACATGGGCTTAAACATAAAAGGCATCGACGCCAAACAACGTTTTTATGACGCGCTTGCTGGCTTAACCGATCCTGAAAAGAAACGTAAAGCTATCGGCCGCGTATTCATCGAAGTATTTGATGATGCCGCGCACGAAGTACAGGATGTAAAATGGCTTGGCCAGGGTACTATCTACCCGGATGTTATCGAATCTGTGTCGGTTAAAGGCCCTTCTGCTACCATCAAATCGCACCATAACGTAGGCGGTTTGCCCGATTTCATGAAGCTTAAAGTAGTTGAACCACTTAACACTTTGTTTAAAGACGAAGTAAGGAAAGTAGGTAAAGCTTTAGGCATCGATCCTAATATTTTAGGCCGCCACCCTTTCCCGGGGCCAGGTCTGGCAATCAGGATCCTGGGCGATATCACACCCGAAAAAGTGGCGATATTACAGGAAGCTGATGCAATTTATATAAACAATTTACGTGCTGCCGGAGTTTACGATAAAGTTTGGCAGGCCGGTGCTATATTTTTACCGGTGCAATCGGTAGGTGTTATGGGCGATGAACGTACTTACGAAAACGTGATCTGCCTGCGTGCCGTTGAATCGGTTGACGGTATGACCGCCGACTGGTGCCATTTACCGTATGACTTGCTGGCTAAGATCAGCAACGAGATCATCAACAACGTAAAAGGAATTAACCGGGTAGTATATGATATCAGTTCAAAACCACCGGCCACTATTGAGTGGGAATAAGTGGTTACCGTTTTTTTGCATAGCATTGCTGCTGGCCGCGTGTTCACCAAAAACGCGGCCGGTAGCAACTACCGTAAAAAAACCGACTGATAATACCGAAAAAAAGCCCGGCAATACCACCGAGAAACCGGCAGAAAAGGCTTCGGAGCAAAAAGTGGCAAACATAGCCATGCTCTTGCCCCTGAATCTTGAACATTTAAATCCGGCTCAAAAATACAGTCCTCTACAGCTTAGTCAGGCTAACATAGCTGTTGAATATTACCAGGGATTTAAACTTGCCCTTGATTCGCTTACCACTTATGGCAATAACTATAAGCTGCAGATCTTTGACTCAAGAGATGAGGCTATGCAGGCGCATGACCTGGCTTTAAACGCGTTTGTCCGTTCAAGCGATCTGATAGTCGGCCCTGTTTTTCCGGATGGCGTAAAGGCATTTTCCGGTGCCCTGTCCTATTCTAAAGGGCCTATTTTGTCACCTTTATCGCCTGCTAATCCGGCTACCATCAACAGCAAAAATTTGATCACCGCTATACCTCCGCTTGAATATCATGCCTGGGGCGCAGCAGAGTATATTAACAGAACGGTAAAACCCAAAAAGATCTTTATTCTTCGTTCGGGCTTTAACCAGGAAAATGATTACGCGGTTAATTTTAAAAAAGCCATTGACAGCTTAAGCAAAAAGAAGGTAAAGGTTATCAATGTATATGTTGTACGCGGAAAGCTGGGCAGCTTATTGCCGCAACTTTCAAAAACCGAGAAAAACGTATTTGTGATCCCTGCTATTGATCAGGCATTTTTAGGTGTGACCCTACGGTCGTTAGATACGTTGAACAAGCACTATCCGGTTATGGTGTTCGGGCACCCAAGCTGGGACAAGTTTAGCTTCCTGAAACCACAACTATTACAGCGATTGAATACACATATCACCTCAACCGAAAAAATAAATTACAAAGCCGGGGCTACAATAACATTTTTACGTAACTATAGGCGGGCATATCACGTTGAACCGACCGAATACGCTATTAAGGGTTTTGACGAGGGTTTATACTTTGGCAGGCAGCTTTTTGCCGATAAAGGTTTAGCTTCAATTGAGGGAACCGATTTTACCGGCTTGCATAACGGCTTCCATTTTATTAAAAAACCGGGACAGGGCTGGATCAATACCCACGTAAATATATTAATGTACACTAACTTTGAGCTAAAACAGGTAGAATGAAGGCTATAAATCAGCTTAAAACGTTTCAGCGAATTTTGGGTGAATACCCTGCCGATACGCCACTAAGTAAATTTTTACCCGGCTTTTACCGGCAAAACAAACAAATGGGCTCAACCGACAGGCGGGTTGCCAACCGGCTGGTGTACAATTACTTTCGCCTGGGCAAGGCACTGCCTGATGTTCCGGAAGACGAACGCCTGTTAGTCGCAGAATTTTTATGTAATACCCAAACTAACTCCTACCTCCAAAACTTTAAGCCCGAATGGGCCGTTTGCGTAGGTTTTAGTGATGATGATAAACTCGCCCTCGTAAAAACTGCTTACCCGGATTTTAAACTGGAAGATGTTTTTCCGTGGAGCAGCCAACTTTCGGACGGAATTGATAAAGAAGCTTTTCTGAAATCGTTTTTTTGCCAGCCCGATCTGTTTATCCGGGTACGTAACGGCTATGATCATTTGGTAAAAGCCGAACTAACCAAAGCCCAGGTTGTATTTAAGGACGAAGGTAATGGCTGTTATTCGCTGCCAAACGGTACCCGCCTCGAAACTATATTCCCCAAACAACACTGGTTTGAGGTTCAGGATTATTCATCGCAGCAAACGGGTAATTACTTTAAACCACAGCGTTGGGATAGCTGGTGGGATGCCTGCGCAGCATCAGGTGGTAAATCCTTATTATTACATGAGGATGAGCCCAATATCAAACTGGTTGTATCTGATATCCGCGAATCCATACTGGCTAACCTTGATGAACGCTTTCAATTGGCCGGATTGACCAAATACCAGAAAAAAGCCCTCGATCTTACCCAAAACATCGATTCGGTGATGCATGATTACGCTTTCGACGGGATCATCCTTGATGCACCCTGCAGCGGCTCCGGCACCTGGGGACGTACTCCCGAAATGATAGCCCAGTTTGATAATCATAAAATAGAGTTTTTCCAGAAGCTTCAAAAAAGCATCGCCCAAAATGTGGTGAAATACCTCAAACCGGGTAAGCCGCTTATTTACATCACCTGCTCTGCCTTCAAAGGAGAGAATGAAGATGTGGTGGATTATTTAGTAACTGAGCTCGGTTTAAAACTTGAAGGGAAGGCGGTTTTAAAAGGCTATGAGCGTAAGGCAGATACCATGTTTGTGGCGAGGCTTAGCCCCCCGGCCATTTAATAATTTATGTCATTGCGAGCGTAGCTGGCAACCACACGAAAGCCTCTCCGCCCCGTATAGCATGCGATTGCCGCGTCGCGCCACCGCAAATCCCGGCCTGCTCCTCGCAATGACATGAGAGAATAAGCCTTTTTGATCTACAAATGCGTATTACCCCCTTTTGGCGCAAGTCTTGAGTGGAGGATAGTGTGGAGGCTGACTTGGGCCTCCTACTATAGAATCTTACCTTGGTCTTTTTATCACCGCTGTAATAATCCCCCCTGCAATTAAGCCAATAGGTAAAATAACCTGACCGGGTAAAACCACCATTGAAACAATAGCTAAAAGAACACCGATTCCTATTTTTAATAACGCTAAATTAAAGAATGGCTTTTGTGCACTATTAACGTCAATTATTTTTTGAGCAGTCAAATTCGTTAATACTTGCTTTATCAACTCGGGAGGGATACCTTGCTTTTCGAGACGGGCATAAATAACCTCATTATCAAGCCCCTCGTTTTTTAATCTTGAAGCTTGCAGGTAAGCCTTCCTTTTTAGTTCTTCGTCCATCGGTTTAGGTTAAAATTTGTGAAAGCCTACAAATGCGTATTACTCCTGAAAAGTTTGATCGCTATCGCCAATAAAATAATCCCGAATGCTTTGCGAAGCACACTCAATCCTATCGGCCCAAGCAGCCTCTCAAGCCATTTTACATTTTTAAGTACCAGGTAAACCACAAGGGTATTCAACACAATGCCTACAAGGATATTTTGCGTTTGATATTGCGACTTAAGGGAAAGTAGCGTGGTCATGGTACCGGCCCCTGCTATCAGCGGGAAGGCCAGCGGCACTATGGATGCTGCCTGCGGCAGTTCTTCTTTAAAAAAATCGACACCTAATATCATTTCCATGGCGATAATAAAAATCACCAGGGAGCCAGCAATAGCAAAGGAAGAAATATCAAGCCCGATAACCGCCAGCAGTTCATCCCCTATAAAAAGGAAGGTTACCATAAGCACCAGAACGGCTATACTGGCCTTTTCCGATTCGATATGGCCTACCCGTTGCCTCAGCTGAATAATTACCGGTATAGCACCCAAAATATCAATAATAGCAAACAGGATCATCGTAACCGAAATGATCTCTTTAAATATAAACGGGTGCGGCATGGTGTCTTAAATTTATTCTTTTTTCTTTAACCGGATACTCAGCAGCAGTGCAGCCAAAATATAGCATGAAGATAAGAAGAAAATAGCATGTACCGATAGCAAAGCTGCAAAGCCCGCGGTAACTGGCCCAAGGGTTTGCCCTATAGAAGCATACGATTGATTGATGCCCAATATTTTGCCTTGTTCTTTATGATCGATATGATCGGCAATGATTGCGTTAAGCATAGGATTGCGCAAACCGTTAAACAGGCCATAAATACAAATGCCGATAACAAAGGGTATAAATTGATTAGTAAGTCCGGTTACAAACATTGCTACAAGGCATAGGAAAGTAGAAAGCAACAGGATCATTGATTTGGATGAGAACCATTTAGTAAACAACGG
This sequence comes from Mucilaginibacter gossypiicola, assembly GCF_900110105.1. Classification (GTDB taxonomy): domain Bacteria; phylum Bacteroidota; class Bacteroidia; order Sphingobacteriales; family Sphingobacteriaceae; genus Mucilaginibacter; species Mucilaginibacter gossypiicola. The sequence continues at coordinate 78,925 of NZ_FOCL01000011.1, forward strand.
TACGCAAAGCTGCATAATAATACCACTTACACCGAAACCGGCGTACAAAATACCGATCTGAGTAGGATTGATCTGCAATACATCGACACTAAAAGTTTGAAAACCGATGATCATGGTAAACTGCGCCATGGTAAGCATAAAGCCTGTAAACACCGCCGTACCTATAATGGGTCGTTTAAGTGTAGTTACCAATGCAGTAAACGAGAACTTAGTTTTCTCCGGATCCTTTTTTGTTTTATCAGGCGGGTTAGTTTCCTTTAAAAAGAATAAGCTGCAAAGCGTACCGATAAGTGAAATGCCTGCGGCAAAATAGAAAGGCACCTGCATACCGTATCTGTTTAGTAAACCACCTATGGCCGGCCCAATTACAAAGCCGAACCCGAACGCCGAACTCAAAATACCAAACCTCCTGGCCCGGTTATCCGGCCTTGCCGTATCCGATACCATAGCTTGCGCTACAGATACGTTGCCACCGGTAAGTCCATCCAGAATCCGCGCTGCAAAAAGCATGATCATACTTCGGGCTTCGGCAAAAAGGATAAAGGAGATGCAGGTACCTGCAAGGTTGATAACCAGTAAAGGCTTCCTCCCCCATTTATCAGATAGTGAACCCAAAACAGGCGTAGCAAAGAACTGAGCTATTGAAAAGGATGCTGTTAAAACGCCTAATGTTTCGCCTGTAACACCGAAGGTTTTACCGTACGAGTAAAGTATCGGTACAATAATGCCAAACCCCAACGAGTTGATGATGCATACAAATACTAATACCCACAGGTTTTTATCGCCCTTCATGAAGCGGTTTTATTGGTTTAATTATGTAAAATGGAATGTAACAAAAAAGGTTCTGAAAATTCAGAACCTTTTTTGTTTATGATAACATTGTTATGATTACTCAACAAATTTAGGGTTTATAGGGTTATTAGCGCCTTCAACCTTGCCATGGCGTACATGTGAGCGTTTGATGCTATAGCCAAAGTAAACTGCAAAACCAATCAATAACCAAACAATAAGCCTTGCCCAGTTTTCCCAGCCTTCGCTTGCAATCATGCACAAGCAAATGATAGCTCCAAGCGGGCAAACTATCATGTATGCAGGGGTTTTAAACGGACGCACAATATCAGGATCAGTTTTCCTTAAAATCAGGATACCTATACATACAAGCACAAAAGCGAACAGTGTTCCAATACTTACCATGTCACCTACATATTTATCGGGAATAAAACCGGCAAATAACGATACAAACACAAAGAATAACCATTGTGATTTGTAAGGGGTACGGAATTTAGGATGTAATTTTGAAAACACTGAAGGTATTAAACCATCGGTACTCATTGTATAAAACACACGGGTTTGGCCCATAAGCATTACCAAAATTACAGAAGAGAAGCCTGCAAGTATAGATACCGTAACAAATGACGCTAACCAGCCGTAGCCAGGCATAGCTGTTTTGATAGCATAGCTTACCGAAGCTTCTTTACCCTGGATAAGGAAATCTTTGTATGACACCAAACCAGTTAACACATGCGAGAATAAGATATAAAGTATTGTACAAAACACTAATGATATCAAAATACCTTTTGGCATGTCTCTCTGCGGGTTCTTAGCTTCCTGAGCAGCAGTTGAAACTGCATCAAAACCAATAAAGGCAAAAAACACAACACTTGCACCACGTAAAACACCAAGCCAACCGTGGTTAAAGGTATCGGCATAGTCAACCACGCCGGCACTTACTTTAATTTTACCTGCATCGGCAGGGATAGTATACGGGGTATGGAAAGCCGGGTTAATGAAATGCCATCCTAAACCAATGATCATCAATACGATGGCAACTTTTACAATTACGATGATATTATTCACAACTGCTGATTCCGCAGTACCACGAATTAGTAACAGAGTCAATAAGAACAGGATAAGAATAGCAGGCAGATTAACGATACCTCTTGTACCCATTTCAGCGGCGTACATACCTGTGGTGGTATTTGAGACTTCCATAAACGAGTGCGACCATGCGTACGGTATATGCACACTAAAGAAAGTTGTTAAAAACTCATTAAAATACTGCGACCAGCCAATAGCAACCGTAGCGGCTCCCAGTGCATATTCAAGTACTAAATCCCAGCCAATGATCCAGGCTATGAATTCGCCCATGGTAGCATAAGAGTAAGTGTAAGCAGAGCCTGCGATAGGGATCATACTGGCAAATTCTGCATAGCATAAACCTGCCAGGGCGCAACCTGCGGCTGCTATAAGGAAAGAAATGGTAACCGCAGGACCGGCATGTTCACCTGCCGCAGCTGCTGTACGAACAAAAATACCGGCACCTATAATTGCGCCGATACCGAGTGCTATAAGCGAGCCAACGCCTAAGGTTCTCTTAAGCGATTTCTCCGTTTCTGCCGAAGCAGCCATTAGTTGAGCAATCGGTTTCTTAATAAATAATTTCATTTTAAATTAGTAAGATCAGTCAAAAATTAAAAATTTACATTTCCCCAAACGTACTTAAATTTATTGAAAACATAAAGAGCCGAATGAAACAACAGTTAAGTATTAATTATCAAAATATTAAACTGTTAAATGCTATTAAATCTATAGAGATTCAGACTTTCTATTCATATTTCAACCCGAAATAGCTGTTTAAACCGGTAACATAGGCGATAGTTACTATTTCATATCCTCCTAAATCGCTTTATAGCAGTAATCTTAAATTTTACAAGGATCATACCCACGCTTAAATCGATTTTAGCGATTTGGAAGGTATTTTAGGATTTTTAAATTATAGATTTTTTGCCTGAACCGGGATTTTTAGGATTAAAGGATTTCCGGGATCCCTGCCGCTCAACATTGCTGAAATACTGCAACTGTCTACTGAAACTGCCACTGCAACTAAAAACTGCAAACTTCTACTCCCCTTCCCTCTTCACCAGCAACACCTCATCGTTATCTAACAACAGGTAGCCGTACTCATAATTAAAAAAATACGTTGATCCGGTTTTGGTTTGGTAGATGCTGGTGATATGATCAAAATCAAAACCTTTTGCAGTAAGTTTTTTTCGGGTTGTTTTGGTTTTGCCTGTTGGGTTCAGTTCTTCCAGTACACGGCGGTTACGGCGCAGTATATTATTTATATTACGTACCAGGTTATAGCTATTACTGTTGAGCTGATTGTTATAGTTATTGCGGCACAGATCGTTACAAAACTTTTTATCCGCACGGCCTTGTAGTGGCGTTCCGCAATCTAAGCATACTCTTTCCTGGTTCATAGTATAAAGATAGTTATTAATTTATCCGTTTGCAAACGGTTACAAACGGATAATATCGACTATAAACGGTTATTATCCGGTTAATTTTTCGCGTCCTCCCCACCTTTGTATCGTTAACTCAAACAATATTAAACAGTAAATATTAAAACGATGAACTCATTAAGAAACAGTGTACGCCTGGTAGGTAACTTAGGTATGGATCCGGAAGTAAAAGTATTTGACAGTAATAAAAAAATGGTACGCCTATCTATCGCCACTAATGAAAGCTATAAGAACGATAAAGGCGAAAAAATAACCGATACCCAATGGCATAACCTAATTTTTTGGGGACCACAAGCCAGCCTTGCCGAAGACCTGCTTAAAAAAGGAGACGAATTGGCTATAGAAGGCAAACTGACCAACCGTAACTATACCGACAAAGACGGCATTAAACGTTACGTATCAGAAATAGTAGTTAATGAATTTTTAAAAGTAGGTGCTAAAGGCTGAAGAGCAAAGGGCGAGGCCCCGAAGGCGGTAGGGCATTGGCGGGTAAGATCAGTTGATTCAAGGGCGCAGGTATCGCCAAAGGAAGAATAATCTATTTTACACGAGACATGCCTTTCAAATAACACAATCAAAATTCGTCAGTGACAATACCGACAGGAACACCCTTCTGTCAGCCTAATAGAGAAATTATATAATAGAAAACGGCTTTAAGCCTAAACCTTATCTTAATTATAACATTTCTCCCTGCCGGTATTGTCATTTGCTAACCTGTGAAAACACCTGTGATAAAAAGCTTACGCATCAGTCCCAAAAGCTTTGATATAAGCCGTTCTTTCCACAATAGAATGAATTACCCCATCAAGTTGTTGTGATGTTGTATCAATATGCCCGATGATCTCTTTATTAAGCGGATTTTGCAGGTCATCGTTATCAAATAAATTAACCAAGCCTAAAATAGTAGCTACCGGCTTGCGCAATTCATGCGAGCTGATATTGGCAATTGTTTGCAGGCGGTTGTTCTGCTCACGGATATTATCTTCCGTCTTTTTGCTTTCTATCAATACCCTGAGGATATTAACCGTGCGCTCAATAATACTTAGTTCGTCATTGCTGGGCTCCCGTGTATCATGATAGTAAATACCAAATACGGCCAAAACTTTCGACCCTTTTGAGCTCATTACCGGGGTAGACCAGCAGGCTTTTAAACCGTACGGTCTTACCATATGCGCATAGTTATCCCAAAGCGGGTTATTTTCTATATCGCTTACAATTACCTGTTCGCGATGATATACTGCCCTGCCGCATGAGCCGATATCCGGGCCTACAGGCAGCCCTTCAATTAAATCGCAATAAGCCTGTGGCAAGCGCGGGGCAGCCAGCACATGCATTTTTTCCTGTCGTTCATCAACTTCCAGCACCGAGCATACCATATCCGGAAAAATGCGCTCAATGCCCCGCAATAGCTCGCGTGTGGTTTGTCCAAGATTATATTGAGAGGTGGCATTTAGTTCAAGTACTTCTTTTTCAAGCCCCAATACCCATTCCTGCATCTTAATCTCTGTGATATCACGGATAAAAATGGCTAACTGGTTTTTATAAGGATAAACGTTGATGCGTAACCAGCTGTTGGAATTGGTGTTGAGATATTGTACTTGTATAGATCGTCTCTCGCTTAGTGATAATTGAAATTCATTAGCTACCCGTTCACTCAAGCCCAGGTTCTCGATCTGCATGAAATTAGCCACCTCCAGCTGTTCAACTCTTAGGTTGGTCATGGCATGAAAGGCTGGATTAAACGCGGTTATATTCCATGATGAATCAAGTACAACAAAGCCTTCATTAAGGCTTTGAATAGTGTGCTGAACGATATCGTTTTCAGGCTGCCCAACCATTCCGGCGAGCGTATTACCGCTTGAATAAATGAGGTTATCGTCCTCATTTAATATCACCGACCAGATAATGCTGAAATAACACCCGTCTTTGGCCTTTACCCGGCTTTGATAACCTACCAGCTTTTTATGAACCATAAGGCTTGCCTGCGATTCGGCCTGGCGTTCTTTATCGGCCGGGTGACAAATATCTGAAATATTTAAACCTGCTAAGTCCTTATCGGTATAGTTAAATGTATTTCGAAACGCATAATTGGTATGAAGGATCACACCATTCATATCCATGACAAAAAATATGTCTTTCGAATGAGTAAAAAGTGATGTAAACCTGGTGTCCATTAGCTAAAAACATAACATATTTATAATAACTAAGTTATAAAAATGTTTGCAATATTATTCAATATTCAGGGAGTAGTTGCTGCTACAGGTATTATTTTTCCGTTAAAAAATTTACTACCGGTTAATGCAAAATCAGCAATATACTTACCCATTTCAAAAGCCATCACCGGCGATTCATACCCTGGAAATGCCTGTTCCAGCATCTCGGTTTGTGCTGATCCTAAAGCCAGGCAGTTAACTTTTATACCTTGTTCTGTTAACTCCTGTGCTAAACATTCTGTTAGTGTATGTAATGCCGATTTACTCGCCGAATAAGCCGACAGGCCCGGAAATTTCGCACTTCCCTGAAAGCCCCCCATACTACCGATATTCAGAATATGTGAGCCGGCAGGCATTAAAGGAACCAAAGCCTGAATAGCGCGTACATGACCAATAAAGTTGCTTTGCAGCATCTCCACAAAGTCCGATTCAAGCAATTGGGCAAATGGTTTATTGATCAACACCCCGGCGTTATTAATCAAAATGTCAACCCGGTTATCAAAATGTGACGCTATGAAATGCTGTAAACCTTCATAATCGTCATGCACAATGTCAAACTTTAAGGCAAACAACTGGCAATCGGGATTTAAGCCATGGGTTATTTCCAGCAAACGTTCCAGTTTATCCTGCGAACGGGCCAAAGCAATTACCTTGTGGCTGCCCGATAGTATCAGTTCAATTACGGCTTCAAAGCCCACGCCACTGCTGGCGCCGGTTATTATAATGTTCATATGCCCCCTACCCCCCTAAAGGGGGAATAATTGTTTGTTATTAATATTATTTCCTAACGTCATTGCGAGGTACGAAGCAATCCCCAATTAGCAGAGCAGCTCTGTAAAGTTTGGGATTGCTTCGTACCTCGCAATGACGCTTGATTTAATACCCCTAAGATGGTAAATCAATGCTAAACTACCAATTTTTGCTCAACCGGGTGCTTGATCAGGTAAAAACCATCGCTGATGAGCTTACCATATTCCGGTTCAGTGCTTCCTTTCTGCTCTAAAAAATATTTGATCTCGGTGGCTAAGGGAAGATCTACTTTTTCATGATCAAGTATTTCCAGTATCTCTAAAGCACAAAGCCAGTCGTCGTGATGATCTTTTTGCAGTTGCTGCCAAACGTTACCTAAAAAACCGTAATCGCCATGGTTAATGCGGCAATTACGCACCTGCTGGTAAAGCCTGTGCAGTTCTTTAGTTTTATGATCATGTACGGCGTGATGCGTTTCTGTTTTTGATTTATAAACAATGGTTTCGTAAGCCTCTCTATCGGCAGCGCCGCAAAATACCGAAACGATCTTCTCGCCAACGGCCATGTCATAAACGCCCCAGGCCGGATCAAATAACACCGCGCCATCTTTATCTGTAACTGTTACCTTATCAAAAGTGATCAGGCAGATCTTACCATCCGCTGAAAGAACATTTTTCACAACGCCATTTACAGTAATTCCACTTTCAAAAAACAATTCAGCTCTATTCCCATTTACTATTCCGGCTGCGTTTAAATCTTCTCCCGAAAAATCTTCTAAAGCAACACTGCTACCTTTCAATTTACCAACCGGCGAGCTGAAACCATCTTTATGGTAATCTTTTCCGTGTCCCTTTAACTGTTTGTTATTAACGGCTAAAGCAGTAGGACCGGTTGTTTTGATAAAATTAGGTTTCCCATCTGCACCTGTTTTAAAATCGGTAATGGTACCGGAAACCTGCAAACCCGAACTGTAAACTGCGGTACAAGTATTTTTGCTCTCCACAGCCTTATTTAAACCGTAAGCGCCTCCTTTTCGGAACGACATGGTATCAGCAAACTCTTCCAGTACGTTTATAAGGTTCTGAAAATCGGGGGTTACAAAAAGTTGCGGTTGGGGCTTGGTAATATCATAGCTATATTTAACAGCATCAATGGTATACCATAACTTTTCTATATGCCTTTGCATACAGGTCGAGCTCTCCCCGATGGACGAAAGCAAACCTGCTCCGTAAATCTTTGGCTCCTCCAGTGTTCCGATCAGCCCATACTCAACAGTCCACCAATGTAAACGACTCAATAAAGCCATTTCTGAAGGCTCGCCCATATTTTCCTGGCAATAAGTTACCAGCTCCTCGGCTTTAATAATTTCCTCTTCATCGGCATCGGGCATTTCTTTTAATATCGATAAAGCCCTGATGGCTTCGTACAATTCAAAATCCTGTGCCGAAAACATGGCCTTCGCCCCTATCGACCCAAAATAACTCAGGTATTCATGATAATCCTTATCGGCAATAATAGGCGCATGCCCTGCCGATTCGTGGATAATATCGGGCGCAGGGGTATATTCAATATGTTTTAATTGGCGAATATCTGCCGCGATAACCAGCACCCTGTAAGCCTGGTACTCCATAAATGCCGCGGGCGGGATAAAACCATCAACAGTAACTGCTCCCCAGCCAATTTTACCGAGGGCATCATTCATCTCCTGTAAATTGGGGATATGCTCAATGGTTAAACCGGCTTTCTGCAAACCGGGGATATAAGGATAGTAAGCTACATCCTTGAGGTAGCTATAATTTTGGCGCATAACATAGCGCCACACGGCATGGTCAATGGGTGTATAATGCTCGTAGTGCTGGTCGACTATAAATTGTTTTAAATGACCGGGCAATGCCGCAACCTGCGGATTATTAAAATCATTGAAATGGCTCATTGATAAACTGGCGATTTATAATATAACGCCAAGTTTAGCATATGGTTGCTATGAAAACAAACTTCAGTTTATTATTACGAAATTAGATTTAAAACAGAATATTATTCTTCTATTGGGTGATTTTCCATTTTTGGTTCTTCGCCTTTTTTAAGGCCGCCATCCAGACGCTTAGGAGCTAACACATAATACACACCCAATAAAGCTACAATAATTGAAATGAGATAGAATCCCAAACTCAGGTAAACAGCCATATCTTCGGCCAGGTTAAACTGGCGGGCCAGGGTAAGGAATAGCGCGTCGCGAACACCACCGCCGCCCAAACTAAACGGAATAATTGCTGCTAACGATGAAAAAAGAAATGACAATAGATACGGCGCAAATTTACCATTGAAATCTTGTGCAAGCAGTAAACAAACAATGGAAAGCAATTGCATGCTTTGTACGCCTATGGCTTTTAAATGCGCCTGTATAAAGTTGTGGGTATACTCTTTAAAAAACTTGCGGGCTACAAAATAATAGATCACCGAACCAACCGAAACTATACCAAGCGGCCAGCCCAGGTGATACGGAAAACTCGGAATTAAAATAACCAGTCCTACTACAATGGCACCTATGGCCCAAAAACCGCTCAGCCTGTCAAACAGGATAGCCCAGAATACTTTTTTGGTAGGCAGATGATAGCGTTTGTGCAGCAGGTAAATTTTGTAACCATCGCCGCCGATACCACCTGGCAATAGCACGTTATAGCACAAGCCAAGAAAATACAGGCGAAGGTTAAAGCGCCAGTCTAACCGTAAACCAATGGATTTAAAATAGCTCAATAACCGCCATGATGAAAAAAACATCGACCCGACATAACAGGCTATAGCAGCAGCTAACCAGGCGCGGTCGGCATGAATTAAACGATATTTTATTTTAGCAAAAGGCACTTTACTGAAAACCCAGTAAAGCAAACCGCCGGTTACTAATATGATAAGGATTACTTTTACAACGCCCCAAAGCTTACCTTTCCAGGTTTTATGTTCGGCACCTTCGTCAATGATGTCTTCTGTTTGTGTCATTCGGCTGCAAAGCTATGTTATTTTTTTATTTGGATATACAGGATAGTCAATTAACAATTTTTCTTCATTTTGTTTTCAGAAACATTAAAAGCAGTAAATCAGGTTATTATTTTAGGTATACTGTAATTTAAAACGGCAAACGCAATCTCACGCCAGTGTAATCCTACTTTCAACTCAGTGTAATCATAATATTAAAAGGCTGAAATCCTTGATACAAAGTGTTACTTTTGCGCAAATTTTTTGAAGATGAGTAAAGTAAAAGTTGGTTTAGTACAAATGAGCTGTACTGCTGATAAACAGCAGAACCTGGAAAAGGCGATTGTTAAAGTAAGGGAAGCTGCTGCTAAAGGCGCGCAAATAGTTTGTTTACAGGAACTTTTCACCTCGCTTTATTTTTGCGACGTAGAAGATTATGATAATTTCAAGCTGGCCGAAGCTATCCCTGGCCCATCGACAGACGAGCTATCAAAAGTTGCTGCAGAGCTTAATGTAGTAATCATTGCTTCATTATTTGAAAAACGTGCTCAGGGTGTTTATCATAACACTACAGCAGTACTTGACGCCGACGGTAGCTATTTAGGTAAATATCGCAAAATGCATATCCCTGATGACCCGGGCTTTTACGAAAAATTCTACTTCACCCCTGGCGACTTAGGTTACAAAGTTTTCAACACCAAATTTGCCCGTATAGGCGTATTGATTTGCTGGGACCAATGGTATCCTGAGGCAGCCCGTATCACTGCTTTAATGGGTGCCGACATATTATTTTACCCAACCGCTATCGGCTGGGCTACCACACAAGATGAAGCTACCAACGTTGAACAATACAACGCATGGCAAACCATTCAGCGTTCGCACGCGGTTGCAAACGGTATACACGTAGTAAGCGTTAACCGTGTAGGCGAAGAAGCCGGTGTTAAATTCTGGGGAGGTTCATTCTTTGCCAATCCGTTTGGTGCCATCATACACCAAACATCACACAATGATGAGGAAGTAGTGGTACAGGAACTTGATCTGGATAAATCTGACTACTACCGCAGTCACTGGCCGTTTTTACGTGACAGGAGGATAGACAGCTATCAGCCGATCACCAAAAGGCTATTAGACGAAGACTAATATAAAACACGCGTCATTGCGAGGTACGAAGCAATCCCCAATTGGCAGATCGGCAATGCAAAGTCGCTCTGTATATCTGGGATTGCTTCGTACCTCGCAATGACGTTTTTTATGATGTAATACTTTTACATTTGCATTAATCATAAATTATGAGCCAACAAATATCAACTATACTTACCCCCGCTTCGCAAGGCTTTTCCTTTCCTGCCGAATGGGCTAAACATACCGCTACCTGGCTTAGCTGGCCTCATAAGGAGGCTTCATGGCCGGGCAAAATAGATACCATTTACGCGCCTTACATTGAGTTTATCAAAATAGTTACCCAAGGCGAACTGGTACGTATCAACGTAGCGAACGAGGACATGAAAGCCTCGGTGATTTTCCAGCTGCAAAATGCCGGTGTTGATCTTAATAAAATAGAGATCTTTGAATTCCCGACTAATGATGCCTGGTGCCGCGATCACGGACCTGCGTTCCTAATCAATCCGCTAACCAAACAAAAAGCCATTGTTGACTGGGGCTATAACGCCTGGGGTGGCAAATATCCACCGTTTGATCTGGATGATGTGATCCCCACCAAAATAGGTAACCACTTTGGTTTACCGGTTTTTAATCCGGGGATTGTAATGGAAGGCGGCTCAGTCGACTTTAACGGCAAAGGCACTATTTTAACTACCACTGCCTGCCTGCTTAACAAAAACCGCAACCCGGAGCTCAACCAGCAGCAGATTGAAAGTTACCTGCAAAACTATTACGGAGCAGAGCAGATCCTTTGGTTAGGTGATGGCATTATAGGTGATGATACGGACGGCCATATTGACGATATTACCCGTTTTGTAAACGAGGATACCGTTGTTACCGTTGTTGAGGACGATAAGAACGATGAGAACTATCACATCCTTCAGGAAAACCTTGAAAGCCTGAAAACCATGCGCCTGCTTAACGGCAAACAACTTAACATTGTTGAATTGCCAATGCCCGACGCAGTAGTTTATGAAGATACCCGTTTACCGGCCTCATACGCTAATTTTTACATAGCCAACTCGGCCGTGATTGTGCCTACTTACCGTTCAAAAAACGACGATAAAGCACTTGACATATTAACCCAATGCTTCCCCGACCGCAAGGTAGTAGGTATTGACAGCACCGACATTATCTGGGGCCTCGGCAGTTTCCACTGCCTGAGCCAGCAGGAACCGGAATAATAGTTCTAAAGCCCTCCCCGCCAACTGGCTGGGAGGGCTTTTTGATTAAAAAGGTTGTCATTTCCTTTAGATTAGCTTCAACAGAATAATAGAGGTTATTATTATTGTTGAAGCTAATCTAAAGGAAATGACAATTCGATTTTATCAATGCTAATCCCACTCTTCTTATCTTCCTTCCTGACTCTTGACTTCTTGACTCTTGACTTCTTGACTCTTGACCTCCTGCCTCTCGCCGCTCCGCCACTTTTTCACCGCCTTTATCCCCTGCTTTACCGACATCTCCCCTTACATCGCCAACTATTGATTGCCGCCGCTGCCGTATCACTGTAGATTTGGGTAACATTAAAACTTAAAGCGATGAACAACGATATAATAAACACCGAAAACAAAAGAAATGGCAAAATCATGTTAGGAATAATATTACTGGCAGCCGGTGGTTTATTTCTGATAGATCAGCTTAATGCCTTCCTTATTCCCGATTGGCTTTTTAGCTGGCCAATGTGGTTCATAGCCTGGGGCGCTTACATGGGTGCCAAACACGACTTCAGGAAACCATCATGGATATTTATGATACTCTTAGGCATAATATTCCTGGTAAATGATAACGTTAACGATGCCGACCGCATAACCTGGCCAATTGCATTGATGTTGCTTGGTGCCTGGATAGCCGTTAGGCCCGCCAAACAAACCGACAGGGATTTCTGGGAAAAGAATGAAAAAGCTAAACAACACTTTGATTTTGAACAACCCAAAACCGAAGCTTAAACTCAATCATCCATCATATATCAAAGCCGGGGCATTTTTAAAAAGCCCCGGCTTTTTGTTTATATTTCCGGGTGTTCAACTTTTTTAGGTGTAAACACTTGCGTTTTTTGCCGAAAGCAAATACTACTGACAATCAATATATTAACTTTTTAACTTGCTTTTGATTTATCAAACATGAACACATCTGCGCTGGTAATCAACAACTTAACTTTTCTGAAAATAAAAAGTTGAACACCCGTTTTTCAAAAGTTGAACACCCTGTTTTTTTGAAACTGGAACACTGGTTCGTGCCCCTGAATGCATCGAATATTTATGCTACTTACTAACGTAATACCACGGCATTTTAAACAGGCCCGGTTTTAAATTTACATAAACAGTATCGCCAACTTTAACCTGGTAGTAAAGTGATTTAGAAACTTCTGTTTCTTCACTTTCTTTCGGCCCCCATTTACTTAAAGTTAAATCATATGATGTGTGTTTACCTGTTGATACCCTTTGACTAAGCACCTGCGCTTTATACTCTTTTGGGACGCTATAATCAAATTTGCAATTAATTATAACAGGGGCAGTAAAACCATATAACAATACAAATGCCGCAGCGCTAAGCCAGGTCATTTTGTTTGAACGTGCTTTTTCCTTCGAACTCATTATTATCCCCAAAAAAACAACCCCTAATACAGCTATCACTGAAAACGCGGGCAAAAGCATCTCAGTTAAATGCATTAATTTAAAATCAGCCAGTACCCTTATCAAAAGCCCAAGGGGTGGCAATATCAACGCTGTACTTAAAGATGGATACACGGCCTGTTTCTTATTGTCGGCGCTGTTAAGGGTAACTACATCCCTTTTTAAATAAAATACAAACATCACTACCAGGGGCCAAATTGTACCGGCTAAAACAGCATAATCATAAGGTGCAGGATGTATGAACAGCCAAAAACACAAACCGATGCCTCCGTAATTAAAATATGAGCAAAACCGTTTTAACTTTTTTAATTCGGCTAATCGCTCTTCACTGCTGTAGCCATAGCTTTCATCATTTTTTATCTCTTCTATACCTTTCTGTTCTTGTTCGGCGTCAAGATCTTTGCAATTCAAGGCTACCCATTGCAATATTTCGCTGCCATCGGCAAAATAGCTGTAGTCGCTTAAAACTATCGCTTTATTCGATTTATCAACAGGGCGTATAGATATCCTTTTACCCTGGACAGTTTCGTAACCCTTAATATCATTAATTAGCAACTCTCTGCTACTAAAATACCCCACACGTTTTATCCCGTTGTTAGAGATAATTATTTTGCTTGCCTGCAATTCGAGATAGAGATAAAGTCCTAACATTATCAGTCCAATCCCTATTAATACAAGCCACCAGCTTTTATCGGCGATAGAAACATAAGCCAGATAAACGCCGCCGACTACCATAGCGACAATGACGGTATATAGGAATATTTTCCACCCGGTACTGAGGCTGTATTCCTTTTCAAACGTAGTGCCCATGGAAGGGTTAAAGCGCTGTTCCATTTTGATATGATAAAGTTTAGTATGGTTATTTACGGATAAAAAACCGTCGCAACATACAAATTTTTATTTTTGCCGAATGTTAAAAAATCAAACACAACTTTTTCACCGCCAAAACATCCCCACTCACCGATTTCTTTAAATACATCGCCAATTTTTGTTTGGCTCAACTATAATGTTACCTTAGTTTTGGATATGATTTCAATTTGCAGATAATACAATGAACAACGATATAGAACATCCAAAAGATCCCAACAAAGGCAAGTCTGTTGCCGGGATCATTTTACTTGCTGTAGGCGGCATATTGCTGCTTCAGCAATTCCGAATTTTTTTCATACCCGATCATCTCTCCCTGTGGCCATTATGGCTTATTTTCTGGGGTATATATGTAGGTGCTAAACACAATTACAAAAAAGCATCATGGGTAATGCTGGTTGCTTTAGGTACTATATTCCTGATCACCCAAAACATTAACAATTCTGATCGTATAGTAGGGCCTCTGGCTGTGATTGGTTTTGGTATGTGGCTGATATTAAGACGTAATAAACATTTCGATCCGCAGCAATGGAAACACGATTTTAAAGCAGAGAAATGGACCAACTGGGATAAAAAAGAGCCTTTTCAATTTGAAAAAGCCGAAACTGTGGACTATACTGTAAAAGACGAAGGAGATCCAATCCCCCCTGTTGATCCATACGCTCAAAAACAGCAGCAGTACAATACCAAATATTCAGGCGACGATTACATTGATACTGTGTCCATTTTTGGAGGGGTTAACAAAACCATTCTTTCCAAACAATTCCGCGGAGGCGATATCGTAAACATATTTGGCGGCGCCGAACTTGATTTTACACAGGCAGATATCAACGGCCGCATTATCATAGACATTACCCAGATCTTCGGCGGCACCAAAATCATTGTGCCATCAAACTGGCAGGTAGTATCAGACCTTGCAGCTGTTTTTGCAAGTGTTGATGATAAACGCATCAGGAGCACCGCAAGCGTAGGCAGCGAAAAGGTGCTGGTACTTAAAGGGGTATCCATTTTTGCAGGGGTAGATATCCGCAGTTATTAATTAAGGTAGCTAATACGAAAAGTATAAACAACATGAACTGGTACGTAGCAAAATTAGTTTTCAGGGTGATAAGCGGGGATGGCGACCATCAGGCGCAATTTGATGAGCAATTAAGGTTGATCAGCGCAGATAGTGAATTAGTAGCTTATGAAAAAGCAAACCGTATAGGTCACGCCAATCAGGATAGCTTCAAAAATATTGAAAAGCAAACCGTTAAATGGCAATTTATAGATGTAGCCGAACTTAACCAGCTTGGCGAACTTACAGACGGTACCGAACTGTATTACAATATACATGAAACGCCCGACGCCGACCTGTACATAGCCTGGGCGCACCATAAATCGGCCTTATTGGGCATCAGAAATTAAACCTTAAACCACAAGAAAGCAACCCGTTTTGGAAGTTCCATCAATACAATCATCAAAACTATACGCAGCATTTGTAATATGCGGTGTGGCCTGGGCTGCACTGCAAACTTACATCATCCATAGTTTTGGTTTTTTATGGTTCACTGCCGCTACTGATGGCCTGCTGAGTGCCATACTGCTTTCATGTGCATGCTGGCTTATCAATAATAATTTACGCTACTACCAACCGGGCAAAGGCAGTTACATTAACCTGTTTATATGGTGCGTTGCACTTGCAGGCATTTGTACAGCCGGATGCCGTTACCTTTTACCGCTAATAAACAGCGATACCATTTATACCGGTTTCCTGGCCCAATCATTAACCATTCGCTTGTTCACCGACTTTTTGGCCATCGGCTGGATGGCCATGATCAGCTTATTGTGGTTTTCGCAACTGGATCAGAAAGAAACCCTGAAACGTAAAACCGAAGCCGAGCAGCTTGCCCGCGAGGCCGAGTTGTATAACCTGCGCCAGCAATTGCAGCCGCACTTCCTGTTTAACAGTCTTAACTCTATCAACGCGCTTATTGGCTTTAAGCCTGATGAGGCCCGCAGGATGATCCACCAGTTATCCGACTTTTTACGCGGAACACTTAAAAAAGATGATCAGCTGCAGGTTAGCCTCACCGAAGAGCTCGCACACCTTAACTTATACCTCGATATTGAAAAAGTACGCTTTGGGCACCGTTTACAAACCGAAATAAGCTGTGACCCCAAATGCGGAACCGCCATATTACCATCCATGCTGTTACAGCCTTTGGTTGAAAACGCCATTAAATTTGGCCTTTACGATACCATAGGCGAAGTTACTGTGAGCATCCGCGGCGAAATTGAGGATGGTTATCTGAACTTAATGGTACAGAACCCTTATGATCCGCAAACATCCAAACCAAAAAAAGGTACAGGTTTTGGTTTGCGGGGAGTGCAGCGGCGATTATATTTGCTGTATGCCCGCAATGATTTAATGGAAACCCATGCGAGCGATGATCTGTACACTACCATTATAAAAATACCGCAACTATGAAGCGAGCTTTAATTATTGATGATGAACCTTTAGCCCGCATGGTTGTAAGGGAATACCTGCTTGATTTTAAAGACATTGAACTGATACAGGAATGTAACGATGGCTTTGAAGGTCTTAAGGCTATTCAGCAGCACCAGCCCGATCTGGTTTTTTTAGATATCCAGATGCCTAAAATTACCGGCTTTGAAATGCTTGAACTGGTTGAACAACCTCCTGCCGTAATATTTGCCACCGCATTTGATGAATACGCCATCAAAGCTTTTGAAGCCCACGCGGTTGATTATTTGTTAAAACCATTCAGTAAAGAGCGCTTTAATAAAGCAGTAGAAAAATTTCTGGCTACGGCAGCTCCAAAACCTGCCCCTAAACAAACGGAAGAACTGCTGGAAACCGCAGCCACTCAATCGCCGGCACAACACGAGCGTATTGTAGTAAAAACCGGCACCAAAGTAAAGATCATCCCTGTTGCCGATGTTGAGTACCTGCAGGCCGATGATGATTATGTAAGCGTTATTACCAAAGAGGGCTCCTACCTCAAAAATAAAACCATGAGCTTTTTTGAGCAAACCCTTGATCCAAACCATTTTGTACGTGTACACCGCTCATACATCGTGGCTATACCGCAGATCACCCGTATCGATCCTTATGAAAAAGACGCGCACCTTGCCATCCTGAAATCCGGCGCTAAGATCCCGGTAAGTAAAACAGGATATGTAAAGTTGAAGCAAGTGTTGGGGATATAAAACCAACTGCTTACAACAAAAAAATGTCATTGCGAGGAGGGACGACGAAGCAATCGCTTGCTATACAGAGCGGCTCTGCTTCCGTGCGATTGCCACGCTTCGCTCGCAATGACATGGAAGTTGCATTGACATCTTTTAGCTAACAAAAAAATCTCCCGCTCCACATAATTTCCTCCCGACAACTCCGTTAACTACAATTATAGTTAACAACCTAATCAATGCCTAAACTGATCACATTGCTGCTATTAATTATATTAATAGCCCTTCACAAAACCGAAATACCCGACAGTAAACGAGCCAGCGATGTTCGCCTTAAAGTATGGCCTAAACTTCAGAAAGAGCTTAAAGACAAAGGCTTTGCCCCCTATGGTTCTGTTTACCTCCGTATTATCAAAAACGTCAGTGTACTTGAGGTATGGGTAAAATCGGCCAATAAATACCAGCTTTTTAAAACTTATGATGTGTGCACCTACTCCGGAGGTCTCGGTACAAAAACCCGCGATGGTGACGGCAAAAGTCCAGAGGGTTTATATACCATTGAACCTAAACAGCTTAACCCGGTTAGTAATTACTATTTAGCTATCAATGTTGGATATCCCAACGTGGTTGATAAAGCCAAAGGCTACACAGGTAGTGCTATTATGGTGCATGGGCATTGTGCTTCTATAGGCTGTTATGCCATGACTGATGCCCGCATAGAAGAAATTTACACCCTGGTTTACGAGGCGTTTGCGGCCGGACAAAAACAAATCAGAGTTGACATTTTTCCTTTTAGGATGGATGATACAAATTTAAAGCGTTATACAGCATATAAACAAGATGCCTTTTGGCGCTCGCTGAAGCCAGCCTATGAACTGTTTGAAAAGCGGCAGGTACCGGTTGATTATCATCTCAGCGGTAAAGATTACGCTTATTGATAATTGATCAGATTATAAATTTTGCTGCAAAAGAGATCATTTCGAATAACAAGACCATGTCATTGCGAGCGTAGCGTGGCAATCGCACGGAAGCAGAGCGGATCTGTATAGCATGCGATTGCTTCGTTCCCGAAATAAATCCGGGACAGGCGGTTCCTCCTCGCAATGACATAGTTTCACTAAACTCACAGCTATTACCACGCAGTTATCACTCCATCAACAGCACCATCAAAGCTTCCTCTACCCTTTCCACTTCCAACAATTGTTTGGCTTTCAAATGCAATTGTAGTTCGCGCGTTTGGCTATCGCCGATGGTGGCGTCGAGTACTTCCTTTATCTCGGGAGTTAGCGCAAAGGCTTCAATGGCCTCGTCGGTGGGTATAACCTCAAGGTTGCCCAGCTGCCCGAGGTTGTTACCTGTCAGTATTCTTGAATTGCGGATAGCATAAGGCAGTGCATCAACGCCGATGCCCATTTTGGTGGTGGGTTTGGCTACTTTAAACAAGTTCTCTTTAGTAACCCGGCAGTACCAGTCGCCACCGAGGCGGGCCACCAGGTCCATTTTTTCCTGGTCTATTTTACCTTCTGCGTCTAATACAGCGTCGCTAATGTGGATCAACTTAATTTCGGCAAGCACAAGGTTGCCTGCACCATGGCCTTGTCCTAATTCAATTACCTCGTTAACCACACATTCCAGCTGCACATATGACTCCGCTACCCGCGGCGGTTTTACAAATTGCGATGGCACTGGTGTTAACCCCGATTTAATAAACTCATTAACCCCCAGCGCATATTCTACACTTGAAAGCGAAGTCTGCTGCACCATATCATAGTTAACAATATTGATGACACACTCGGGCACTTCTTTTACATTTTCAAGCGTGTGCTTGGTGGTATTGTCCCTTACCCTGCGCGACGGCGAAAAAACACATATCGGAGGATTGGTACTAAAGAAATTAAAAAAGCTGAAAGGGCTCAGGTTTACGTTACCCGCTTTATCCACAGTAGAGGCAAGACATATTGGCCTCGGCGCTATTACATAGTGCAAATAACTCTGAAGTTGAACCGGCGAAAGATCGGCTATGTTGATGGTAGGCATTATTATATATCATTTATCAGATGTCATTGCGAGCGTAGCGCGGCAATCGCACGGAAGCATAACGGCTCTGCATAGCATGCGATTGCTACGCTACACTCGCAACGACATAGTTATTCGCAGTGGCGTGGTATATTTTTTTATTTTCTTACTTCTTCAACTTCAATATCGAAAAATCGCTATCTGCTTTCTCAATGATGTTACCCAGCATACCCAACCCTGTTACCTCCATTTCAACCAGATCGCCGGGTTGCAGCCATTGCGGTTCATAATCGGCATTATTAAGTACACCAGTACCGTTCAGCTCCAGGAAGCAGCCGGTGCCAACAGTACCCGAGCCTATTACGTCACCAGGCAAAACATCGCAACCGTAAGCTGCACGCTCAATGATTTCGGCAAAGGTCCAATCCATATCGGCCATATTACCTGCAGATACCTGCTTGCCGTTCACCACGCATTTCATCTCCAGGTTATAAGCATTACCGGTATGGCCAGGTTTTGCGGGCACTTTATATTGCTCCAGCTCATCGGGCGTCACCAACCACGGACCAATCACCGTCGAAAAATCCTTGCCCTTTGCCGGGCCAAGGTTCAACAGCATTTCTTCCATTTGCAGGGTGCGGGCGCTCATATCGTTCATGATCATGTAACCGGCAATAAAGCTATCGGCTTCAGCAGCGGTAATGTTACGTCCTTTTTTATTGAGCACCACGGCTACCTCCAATTCAAAATCCAGTTTCTTAAAATGATCGGGCATGCACTCAATTTCGCCGGGGCCTTGTATGGCATTATGATTGGTGAAGTAAAAAATAGGGTACTGATCAAACTCCGGTATCATATCCAGCTTACGGTTACGCCTCGCCGAAGCCACATGCTGCCTGAAAGCATAACCGTCACGACATGACGTTGGGTGAGGCACAGGCGCCATCAGTTCAAAAAACAATTCCTCTTTAGCCTCTATTTTTCCCGACCGGATATCTTCATTAACCCGTGCAGCATGTTCCATCAGTTCGGGCCCTCCCCACAAAAACTCGTTCATATTGTCGGGGATCAGTTTATCGCAGGAGTTTAAATTATAGATATGGCCATTAACAAAAACGCCAAGATGTTCGCGGTCTTCGGTTTTATAGGATACTAATTTCATAGAGTAGCTTAATTGGTATAATCAAAGCTAATGATTTTTTGTTAGGTGAATGGTTGATTAAGTTGATTAGGTGAGTGGTTTCTTACGCGGATATATTCCGCCGCCGCTCGGCTCCAGCACATAGCCGTTAACTTAATTGAATAGTTTGGCACAAGTCTTTTAAAATCCCCTCTTGAGAGTAATAGCCCATCATTAGACAGCGACGGGAAATGACAAACCGTACAGTTGACTCACCCGGTCTACGCTACGCTGGACCACCCTCTCTATCCTTCGGATAAAGAGGGTAAGAAAAAAAACAAATTAAAATCCCCTCTTTACGCTTGCGTAGAGAGGGGTGACGAGCGTAGCGATGTCGGGGTGAGTCGATATGGCGGTTAATTCTTCACTTATGTCTTTTCATGGGCTATTACTCTCTCAAGAGGGAATCACACTTTCCCACGCTTTTTTCTTCCTTAAGTTAACGGCTATGGGCTTCAGCCGAGTGGCGGTTATCCCCAGGCCTCTGGCCTGTATACATCACACCGGCGGCCAGAGGCCGTGAAATAGTTACCACTCGGCTGGAGCCGAGCGGCGGCGTGAAAAAAACCAACCACTCACCTAATCAGCTTAATCAACCATTCACCTAAATTTGCATCCTAAATATAATCCCGCTAACTTAGTATCATGTTACGCATACAAATGCATTTTCTGTTTTCATTGGGGTTAACCTCCATGAGCGATGCTTCGTCGTTCAGAGATGCTATGCTTGCCAAGATCGTACTGGCGCAATACTAATCCTCCATTCCCGCTATCTTCATTTTTTAACCATTATTTATTAATGGTTAGGGCTATGCTTTCGGACTTATTATTCCGAACACAAATCAGCATTTTATACGTTTTATTGTTAACCAATTAAACCAATTCATGCCTCTATATCATAGTTTAGGATCAATTCCGCCTAAGCGGCATACGCAATTCCGTAAGCCCGATGGTAGTTTATATGCCGAAGAGCTTGTTTCGACCGAAGGTTTTTCAAGCCTTTACTCCTTGGTGTACCACGCCTACCCGCCCACCATTGTAAAAACCCTGGGCGAACCATACAGCGTGGAGCCTAAAATAGCGCGCGAAAAACACCTGAAGCATACCAGTTTGATAGGTTTCAACATACAACCCGAAGATGATTACCTGCAAAGCCGCAAGCCGGTACTGGTAAACAGCGATCTGCATATTTCGCTTGCAGCACCACGCCAAAGCATGACCGATTATTTTTACAAAAACAGCCAGGCCGATGAGGTAGTTTTCATTCATGAAGGCTCCGGCACTTTAAAAACAGGTTTCGGCAATATCAAATTTCAGTATGGTGATTATTTGGTGATTCCCCGCGGCACCATTTACCAGATGGAGTTTGATGGTACGGCAAACAGGCTTTTTATCGTAGAAAGTTTCAGCCCTATTCGTCCGCCCAAACGTTACCGTAACCAGTACGGACAACTGATGGAACATTCGCCCTATTGCGAGCGCGATATCAAACTACCGGCCAATCTGAAAACTTATGATGAGCATGGCGATTTTAAAATCCTGATAAAAAAACAGGGACTCATTTATCCTTACATCTATGCCACCCATCCGTTTGACTTTATAGGCTGGGATGGCTTTCATTACCCCTGGGCTTTATCCATTCATGATTTTGAGCCGATAACGGGCAGATTGCACCAGCCCCCACCGGTGCATCAAACATTTGAAGGTAACAACTTTGTGATTTGCTCATTTGTGCCCCGCAAATTTGACTATCATCCGCTATCCATACCTGCGCCCTACAACCACAGCAATGTGGATAGCGACGAGGTTTTATATTATGTAGATGGTGATTTCATGAGCCGCAAAAGCGTAGTTAAAGGGCAGATCACCCTGCATCCCGGCGGTATCCCACATGGCCCGCATCCAGGTTCTGTCGAAAAATCAATAGGCAAAGAATCAACCGATGAGCTGGCTGTAATGATTGATCCTTTCAGACCGCTGATGTTAACGGAGGATGCTATTAAAATAGAGGATGAAAATTATTATAAAAGCTGGCAATATTAACTACTAACCCTATGTCATTGCGAGCGTAGCGTGGCAATCGCATGCTATACAAAGCGAATCTGCACAGTTCGCGATTGCTTCGTTCCTCGCAATGACACATTTAAATTCATTAAAATGCACACTCAAACTTTAGATAAACAACCAATCACAACCGATTTCCTGCCCCTTAATGGTACGGATTACGTTGAATTTTATGTAGGCAATGCCAAGCAGGCGGCCCATTATTATAAAACAGCTTTCGGCTTTCAGAACCTGGCCTATGCCGGTCCTGAAACCGGCGTACGCGACAGGGCATCATACGTTTTGCAGCAGGGTAAGATTAGAATTGTACTTACCACTCCCCTACACTCCGAACATCCCATTGCCGAGCATATTAAAAAACATGGCGATGGTGTAAAAGTACTGGCACTTTGGGTTGATGACGCTTATGATGCTTTTGAGCAAACCACTAAACGTGGTGCCGAACCTTATCAGCAACCGCAAACCTTAACTGACGAACATGGCGAAGTGCGTACCAGCGGCATTAAACTATATGGCGAAACTGTGCATATGTTTATTGAGCGCAAAAACTATAATGGTTTGTTTTTGCCCGGCTATCAAAAGCTGGAAAATACCTATAACCCAGCAGATGCAGGGCTGCTTTATGTTGACCATTGCGTAGGCAATGTAGGCTGGCATAAAATGAACGAGTGGGTTAATTTTTATGAAGAAGTTTTAGGCTTCCGCAACATACTCACTTTTGATGATAAAATGATCTCGACAGAGTATTCGGCTTTAATGAGCAAGGTGATGAGCAACGGGAATGGTTATGTAAAATTCCCAATCAACGAGCCTGCCGAGGGCAAGAAGAAATCGCAAATTGAGGAATATCTTGAATTTTATGAGGACGAAGGAGTACAACATCTTGCCCTCGCTACCCATGATATTGTAGCAACCGTTACCGAACTGCAAAACCGCGGCGTTGAATTTTTAACCGTTCCCTCAACTTATTATGATGACCTGATTGACCGCGTTGGTCATATAGATGAAGACCTTGAGCCTCTGAAACGTTTAGGCATCCTGGTTGATCGTGATGACGAGGGCTACCTGCTGCAGATATTTACCAAACCTGTTGAAGACAGGCCGACATTATTCTTCGAGATCATCCAGCGCAAGGGCGCAAAATCATTCGGGGCGGGCAATTTTAAAGCCCTGTTTGAAGCAATTGAGCGCGAGCAGGAAGCGAGAGGAAATCTTTGATTTCGGATTTTTAAATAGTGATTTATCATTATAAGCCGGGCCTTGCCCGGCTTTTTTGTTTTCAATTGTTACTTTTAGCCCATGCGTAAATATTTAACCTACATCTTTATCTTACTAAGCCCCGCAGTTTTTGGGCAAAAAAGCCTGAGCGCCAAAGGCGATAGCTTATACGAGGCAAAAAACTTCATTCAAGCAGGAAATTGTTACCTGCAATCGGCCAAACAAGCCGAATTTAAAGCTTCGGCCACCGGCGATTATTACAACGCTGCTTGCTGCTATGCTCTTTCGGGTAAAGCCGACAGCGCAATGATCATATTGAAATTAGCTATTAACAGCGGCTATAAAAATGCAGCACACCTGGTAACAGATTCAGACCTAAATTCACTACATCAAATGCCCGAATGGCGACCGCTGCTCAACTCTTTAGAAAAGCAGGCTAAGGGATTCACCGATGATCCCTTAAAAGCCAAACTTGTAACCAGCGATATTAAAAACTTCTGGACGGCTTATGACCGTGCTCAAAAAGACACAGCCAACCGGCTTAAAATTTACAGACAATATTATGTTGATCCGGGATCGGCCGGCTTGCAGGATTATTTTGCATACAAAGTTATACACATGAAAAACTTTGTAAAAGGTCATGATAAAAAGCAAAAGTTTTATGCGGCCATCCGCAAAAACACCTATACGGTTGATAAACAAAAGCCGCAGATGATGGCATCGTTTGTAAAACTTAAAGAGCTTTACCCGCAGGCTAAATTCCCGGATGTATATTTTGTAATCGGTGCATTTTCATCGGGAGGCACTTCATCAGATAATGGCCTGCTCATTGGCCTTGACCAGGCAGTGCGTACGCCCGATATACCTGTAGATGAACTTACCCTTTGGGAAAACAACAACTTTGGTAAGCTTGATTACATTCCTAACCTTGTGGCTCACGAACTTATTCACTTTAACCAGGACGGCATGTTAGGCGGTGATACTACGTTACTCCGGGCGGTTTTGGTTGAAGGCATGGCCGACTTTTTGGGCGAACTGATTTCCGGCCATACTGCTAACGAGCGCCTCCATGTGTGGGCAAAAGGACACGAAAAACAAATATGGTCCGATTTTGAAAAAGAAATGTATTTAAAGCGCGGCTACAATTGGATAGCCAACTCCAATCAGGAAACCGCTGATAAACCAGCCGATCTGGGTTATTGGGTTGGTTACCAGATCTGCAAGGGCTACTATGATAACTGTCCGGATAAAAAGCAGGCTATTTATGATATGCTGAACATCAAAGACTATAAAGCTTTTTACGAGAAGAGCGGAACAAATAAAAAGTTCAGCAACTAACATAAAAAGCAGTACTGTATAGGCTTTTAAGCCGGGCAAATGCCCGGCTTTTTATTTGGCAGCCATTAGGTTATATTTGGTATAACTAATTAACAATTTTATGAAAAAAGCTTTACTTATCCTTACCACTGCCATACTAAGTGTTAACTGCTTAGCCCAAAGTTCACCATCCGCCAAACCCGTTTACGATGCCGCCCTTGCAAAAAAACTTGGTGCCGATGATTATGGCATGAAAAAATATGTAATGGCCTTCCTGAAAGAAGGCCCAACGCAACTGAAAGATTCGGCTGCTAACATGCAGCTGCAAATGGCGCATCTTAAAAACATTGGCAGGCTTGCTGCCGAAGGTAAGCTGGTTGTGGCAGGACCCTTTTTGGATAACCAGCCTTTGCGTGGTATTTTCATTTTTAATGTAGAAACTGTAGAGGAAGCCCAAAAACTTACCGAAACCGACCCGGCTATCAAAGCAGGGGCTTTAGTGATGGAGCTGCACCCTTTTTATTGCAGCGCAGCGCTGATGCAGGTTGTACCTATCCACAATACTCTTCAAAAGAAAAGCATGACCAATTAAATGAATGCCGTACAATTTGTCATCGAACAGCTTAAAGAAAAAGCTGATGCCGCCTATTTAAAAGGAATGGCGCGCTTTGGGATTGATAGTTCAAAAGCTTTAGGTGTAAGGCTACCCGAGATCCGTAAGCTGGCTAAAACCATTAAAAAAGACCATGCACTGGCGTTAGGCCTTTGGGATACACAAATACATGAAGCCAGGATGCTGGCCTCCATGATAGCCGATCCTAAACAGGTTACACCTCAATTGATGGATAAATGGGTAAGCGATTTTTACTCCTGGGACATTTGCGACCAGGTTTGCGGCAATCTCTTTGACCGTACCCCATTCGCCATTGATAAGGCTATTGAATATAGTAGTCACGAAGAGGAATTTGTAAAACGTGCGGGATTTGTTTTAATGGCTGAATACGCCATTCACAATAAAACTGCGCCCGATGAAGTATTTATAAGCCTGTTTCCCATTATGGAGCGGGAAGCCTGGGATAACCGTAACTTTGTTAAAAAGGCCGTTAACTGGGCATTACGTCAAATAGGCAAACGAAATATTATATTAAAAGTTAAAGCTATTGATACTGCAAGAAATATTTATAACCAGCCCGCCAAATCAGCAAAATGGATTGCCAATAATGCACTTAATGAACTAATAAGCAAATAGAATATATAATATTTTTCTATAAAATTAAATTTGGATAAATTGCCTGTAAAATAGGACATTATAATACTCAATAATAGTTCACCCATATTCACTAACTTAGTGCCCACTATTTTTTACAATCAAATTACGCCGAAGTATTTTATTGAAGATATATTCAACTCTTAATGTATTTAAGCAAAGGATCGGTTATTTGAGGGGTATTTTACAAAATATTACTTCAATTAGGAGTACATATAGCCAGATATTCCAAAAACCGTAAATACCAGTAAAAGAATACATTATAAAGTATCAAAAATATTATATTTGAGGCTTGGCAAATGTGGAATAATGATTGGGCAGAAGCTTACAGCCAAACAACTGGTGGTTGTAAACTTAAAAACTTTAAATCGTGGCACGTATTTTAATATTAAGGACGTGTCAAAAATAAATTGAATTAGTGAACGGATTGTTGATATGAGTTTTTCGGAAAAGGGTAAACTTTCTGGCGACGATGTACATCTTACCCCTTTGATCAATGATCTGGATACGGGTATCTGGAAGTATAATTTCAACACAAGGGAAGTAAAATGGTCGACAGGCTTTTATAAGGTATTGGATTTTCAGTTAAATGAAATTGAATGCAATGCCTATACTTTTTTTGAGCATTTACTTTACCATGGCGATAAACCGGCATTCCTTAACGCCATCAATAACCGGGTAGCTGAAAACGCCCCTCCGCTGCAATTACGCTTTTTAACAAAGAAAAACGGTTATCAGTGGTTTGAAACCACCATCAGGAAACAGGATAACGAGCATGGCTGTATAGCATACGGTTCGCTTGTAAACATCAACCGTTACAAGCATAACGACTTGTTATCGGCGCATAACCAGGTTATCAATGATGACGCCTTTAAAACAGCACGCCTCGGAAGCTGGGAAATTAACGCTCAAAGTACCGACACTATCCAGCTATCAACACAGGTATATGATTTATTTGATCTTCAGAATCAATTAAACCTTAGTGTTGAGGAGTTTATTAGTTTTTTTGAGCCTCCGTACCGGCCTGTTTTACAAGATGCCATTAACCTTACCCTTGAGCACAGCCGGCCTTTTGATATCGATTTGCTTTTACGCTCGGCCAAAAACAATATGTTATGGTTAAAGGTAAAGGCCGTACCGGTAATTAATCATTTCGGCAAGTGCACCTCTGTTAAAGGCATTGTACAGGATATTGACAGCGAAAAAAGAAAATTACTAAAGCTTGAACAGTCAATAAATTTACTGACCGATCAAAACCGCCGTTTACAAAACTTCGCGTACATAGTATCCCATAACCTTCGTTCGCATACAGGCAATCTTCAGTTTATGGTAAACCTGTTTGAACAAACTGAAACAAGTGAAGAAAGGGAGGAAATCTTTTCGCACATAAAAACTATCAGCGACAGCCTGGACCTTACCATCGAACATATTAACGAGATAGTTAAGATCCAAACAGAAATAACCAAAGAGCGGAAAATGGTTGAATTAGAGCCGATGTTCAAAAATATCTGCTCTGCATTAAAGAATAACATTGAAGCCATAAACGCCCGCATTGAAGGCAATTTTACGCAATGCCCCGAGATTAGCTACATCCCGGCCTACATGGAAAGTATTTTACAAAACCTGCTCACCAACTCGTTAAAATACAGCCATCCCGACAGGCAGCCTGTTATAAAATGCTATACTTTAACGGAAGGAAATCATATCTATTTGATTTTTGAAGATAATGGCCTCGGTATTGACCTTGAACGTTATGGGGATAAAATTTTTGGCATGTACAAAACATTTCACCAAAATACCGATGCTAAAGGCATAGGCCTGTTTATTACCCGCAACCAGATTGAAGCATTAGGCGGTAATATTAAAGTTGACAGTGCAGTAAATATTGGCACAAAATTTACTATCAGACTTGCATAATTAAATTAACGAGAGATGATTGCAGAGCGAGATCCAGTCAATACCTGGATTGTAGATGATGATAGTATTTATGTTTACGGCCTAAAAAAATTAATAGGTATAAAAGGAATAAATACCCGGCTAAGTCATTTTATTAACGGACAGGAAGCCTTAAATGCGCTAAATAACGCAAACGACGACCACGTGTTGCCCGATATCATATTACTGGATATTAATATGCCCATAATGGATGGGTGGGAGTTCATGAATGAATTTGCGAAATTAAAGCCACAAATGGGGAAAAACATCACTGTTTACATCATGAGTCCCTCGCTTGATCTCAATGACATTCACCGGGCTAAAAATATTTCTGAAATTACTGACTATATTTTCAAGCCGGTAAAACCCAACCATCTTACAGAAATTTTTGATCAAACTATTCGGCAGGCAAATGAAAACATAATGAAATACGGAACATAATAAATGCTCCGTATTTCTTTTATTGCTTAACTAAAACCGATGTGGATATAAAGTTAGGGGCAATAATTATTCTATATAGCTTTCCAGTATCTTAAAGCCACCAGTTGTTTCCAGCTCAATTTTATCAATACTTTTTGGCAACAGGATACATTCGCCCATTTTAACGGCGTATGCTTCATTGTTATACTTTACAGTATATCCACCCTCAACACAAACATGGATCACAAATGAATCAAGTGCCGAATAATCCTTCGATGTACTTTCATCAAAATCAAGCACATTAGTTGTAAAGTACGGGCAGGTAACCAGCTTTACGGTTTCATTTTCCTTAGGCTCATATAACGTTTTGTATTCGGAATAATGCTTATAATCGATAGCAGCAAGCGCTTCCTCAGTATGCAATTCACGTTTGTTACCTTTATCATCAACGCGGTCAAAATCGTAAATACGGTAAGTGATATCAGATGTTTGCTGAATTTCGGCAATCAGTAAACCTTTACCTATTGTATGTACCCTGCCTGCAGGCAAAAAGAAAACATCATCAGCAACTGCTTCTTCCCTGTTCAGGATATCCATGATATGGCCGCTGTTTAAAGCGTCTACATATTTTTGCTCGGTCATTTCCTGATTAAAACCGGTAATCAATGTCGAACCCTTATCAGCTTCAATAATATACCACATTTCGGTTTTACCAAATGAGTTATGGCGCTCTTTCGCCAGTTTATCATCAGGATGTACCTGAACAGAAAGATCATCGTTGGCATCAATAAACTTCACCAATAAAGGAAAAATATTACCGAAGTGATCATAAACCTTTTTACCAACCAGTTCATCTTTGTACTGCTCCAGTAAATCAGCTAATGATTCACCTTCAAGGGCCCCTGAAGCAACAACCGAAACATCAGATTTTACACCTGATATTTCCCAGGTTTCGCCGCAGTTTGGTAAAGCGCCAAAATCTTTATGCAAATAGGTTTTGATCTTTTGACCACCCCATATCTTGTCTTTATAAATGGTTTTAAATTTTAATGGATATAATGCCGACATAGTGTTTATGTATTTTGCCTGCTAAGTTAGGAGTTAAATGTTTAATTGAAAATGCTAAATTGATTTACTTAATATGTTGTATAACAAAAAAGCCCATGCTAATGCACGGGCTTCTTCATATTAAGCAGTCTGAAAATTACTTACCTAAGCGTTTTTTCAGGTTCTCGTCAATTGCAGCTAAAAACTCTTCAGTGTACAGGTAATCGGTACCGTGCTCTACTTTAGGTTTAATAGTAATGGCCAAATCTTTGGTCATTTTTCCGCTTTCAACAGTTTCGATACAAACTTCTTCCAAAGCTTTACAGAAATCGATCAACTCCTGGTTTTTATCCAGGATACCACGGAACTCTAAACCTCTTGTCCATGCAAAGATAGATGCAATTGGGTTAGTTGATGTTGGTTTACCAGCCTGGTGATCACGATAGTGACGGGTTACTGTACCGTGGGCAGCTTCTGCTTCCATTACAGTACCATCTGGAGTAACCAGGGTTGAAGTCATTAAACCTAATGAGCCAAAGCCTTGTGCTACTGTATCTGACTGTACGTCGCCGTCATAGTTTTTACAAGCCCAAACAAAGTTACCGTTCCATTTAAGGGCCGATGCAACCATGTCATCAATTAAGCGGTGCTCATAAGTGATACCGGCTGCTTCAAATTTTTGCTTGTAATCATTTTGATAGATCTCTTCAAAAATGTCTTTGAAGCGGCCATCATATTTTTTAAGGATTGTATTTTTAGTTGAAAGGTATAAAGGCCAGCCTTTCATTAAAGCCTGGTTAAAGCAGGCATGCGCAAACCCTCTGATAGATTCATCGGTATTGTACATAGTTAATGCAACACCATCACCTTTAAAGTTAAATACTTCATACGATTGCTCAGGGCCGCCATCTTCAGGAGTAAACTTAACAGTAAGTTTACCTTTACCTTTGGTTAAGAAATCGGTAGCACGGTACTGATCGCCAAAAGCATGACGACCGATACAGATAGGAGCTGTCCAGTTAGGTACCAAACGAGGTACATTTGACATTACAATTGGCTCGCGAAAAACAGTACCATCCAGGATGTTACGGATAGTGCCGTTTGGTGATTTCCACATTTGTTTTAACCCAAACTCAGCAACCCTTGCTTCATCTGGAGTAATAGTAGCGCATTTAATACCAACGCCGTATTGTTTAATAGCGTTAGCTGCGTCGATAGTTACCTGATCGTCGGTTTGGTCGCGGTACTCGATACCCAAGTCATAGTATTTGATATCAAGATCAAGGTACGGGGTAATCAATTTGTCTTTGATGAATTTCCAGATAATTCGGGTCATTTCATCGCCATCCAGTTCAACTACCGGATTCTCTACTTTTATTTTTGACATGCCTGATGTGGTTTTTGTTATACAAACGGCCCAAATATATAAAATTGACTTTATCAATTTTATCAAATAGTGCAATGAAAAATCACACGTTTCGTTATTATGACAATTATTAGCGCCGATATTGTTGTTTTTATAAAGTTTGGTGCTATTTTTACTAAATAAAACGCTTACCATAAAACAAACTCCTTTCAGCCGGAGTTATCGTTCATTATGATAAAACTCATACTAAAACCCTCCATTATAATCCTGTTGTGTTCTGTATCATTTTTAGCAAAAGCTCAGATAGGGTTTGATTACGCCCAATATGATGTCGGTTTTGCAGCAGGTATCAACCAGGCCAGTTCGGTCGACGTACAAACTTTAAAAACAACCCCTTCTATAAATCTCAACTTTACTTACAACCAAAGCCCCTTTTTAAATTATATAGTTAATTTAGAAGTAGGCCGGTTAAAGGGAGGCTCGCCCAATACCGCTACACAAAGGCAGTTTGAAAATCATTTCAGCGCTTACTCATTCAAGGTACAGGTACAGGCCGGCGAGTTAATTGACTATTCGAAAAGTGCGATAGCCAATGCCTTTAAAAACCTTTACCTATCCTCAGGCTTAGGACTTATCAATAATAATATTGTGTACAGAACAGACGATGCCCTTTTATTGGAGCATGACCAGGTATTGCCCTTTGAACCTAAAACAAATGAAATTTTTATACCTGTAAGGTTAGGTTATGAGTTTAAGTTTTTTAACAGCTACAACCAACCCTCTGTTAAAATTGATCTGGGTTATCAATATAATTTTATTATGGGCGACAATTTGGACGGTTATGTTGCCGGCGCTCATAACGACGCATATTCACAAATTACATTAGGCTTTAAATTTGCCATTGGCGGTGTTACTTCGTACCGAAAACAGATCCATTATTAAGCTTGGAGTAAAAATCTTTTTTTTAATTTGATTTGCTTTTTGGCAGGGTTTTTACTGTGTATATTTATATTATAAAAACACAGACCTATGAACAACGATCAAATAGACGACGCAGGTTTCAATGACGATCTCCCCGATCGCGACGAAACGCTGAAAGACGAATTGGGAGAAACCGTCGATACAGAAGATCTGAGCTACAACTCCGATGATAACAGCTACGAATACGACGTTAAGAGCGATGACCCCGATTATGACCATCCCGATCCGTATCATACCACAGCAAAAAACGGCGAGGATTTTAACTCCACTTATGATGAAGCAAATCCCTATGACGTTGACGGCGAATTTGATGAAGACCGTTCGCTTGAAACCGATGTAGATGAATTAGGAATGCACATTGATAACGGAGAAAGTGTTGAGGTTGACCCTGTTGATGCTGCCTTATCCCATACGCCCGAAGATGACCGGGATGACCTTGACGAAGAAGGATACCCCAAAAACGACAGAACTCCTTTGAAATAGCACATTAAATGCTGGGCTATTAAGCATATAGCTCAGCGTTTAAGCCAACTTTAATCAAAATCAAGGTTAAACCTATTTTTTAACTCCAGCAATTCAGGGTTGCGCGCCGCCATGTGCTGAAATTTTTCGGGCGCGGTGTAAGGCTTGCGCACTACTTTTAGTTCGTCAACACGGGCATTTACGTCAATAGTAAAATTTTTGAGTGCACTGCGCAAGTAATTGAGCATAATGGGCTTTTCATCCCTGAAAATGTTTTCCTGCACCATGTTACCAACTATTACCTCAAAAACATAAGGCTTCAGCATGCGTGGCGCACCGGTTGTAAGTACGGTTAGCAAAGTTTTTTTACCTTCCTTTTTTGCAAATGCGGCAAAATCGCTCCAGCATTGCAAAAAGGCATCCATGGTAAAATCCTCTTTATCCTCGCCCTTTAAATACGGATCTTCTTCTTCAAGTATGGCTTCCTTCGTTTTGATCTCGCCGGTTAACGAGGGAGTGAGCGTGCTTCCTAAAGGCATTGCAATCTTAGGTTTTGCGGCCGTTGCGCTCTCTTTGGGCTGTGCAGAAGGTATTACAGGCTCTTTTGCAGGAGCATTATATATGGGCGTAGCTTCACTTACCATGGACACCGCCGGACTTGCTGGCGCACCATTAGCAGGTGTTACTGCTGAGGTATCAGGTTTTTTTTTTAATCCCCCGTCGGTAGCGGGCGTTACTGTTAGCGGTGTGGTTGCCAGGTTAAATACCGATGGCAGATGGCACATCTTGAGTAACGCTAACTCAACCTGCAGCCTTTGGTTTTTGCTGAGCTTATAACTGATATCGCACTGGTTGGCGATATTCATAGCCGAGAGTAAGAAGGAAACCGATGCCTGCTGCGATTGCTGCAGGTATTTTGTCTTGATGCCTTCGCTTACCTCAAGCAATTTTAGTGTTGATTGATCTTTTCCAACTAACAGGTTCCGGAAATGTTCGGAAAGACCGGCTATAAAATGAGCGCCGTCAAACCCGCGCGAAAGGATCTCATCAAAAAACACCAATACTTTTGCGGTATCCTCTTTAAGCAGGCTTTCGGTTATATTAAAATAGTAATCGTAATCAAGTATGTTCAGGTTATCGATAACCGAACGATAAGTGACTTTGCCACCGGAAAAGCTTACGATCTGGTCAAACATGGAAAGCGCGTCGCGCAAACCTCCGTCGGCTTTCTGTGCAATAATGTGCAAGCCATCCGGCTCATAACTGATATTCTCCTTGCCGGCAATTGAAGCCAGGTGTCCCGCCATATCCTCAACCCTGATGCGGTTAAAATCAAAGATCTGGCAACGGGATAGAATAGTTGGAAGAATTTTATGTTTTTCGGTGGTGGCCAGTATGAATATAGCGTAATGAGGCGGCTCCTCAAGCGTTTTCAGGAACGCGTTAAAAGCGGCCTGCGACAGCATGTGCACCTCATCAATAATATAAACCTTGTAGCGTGCTGCCTGCGGCGGAATCCGCACCTGCTCAATCAAACTGCGGATATCATCAACCGAGTTGTTGGATGCAGCATCAAGTTCATGAACGTTAAAAGAATTCCCATTTTCAAAGGCCTTACATGACGCACACTCGCCGCAGGCCTCACCATTAGGCTGCAAATTGGTGCAGTTAATGGTTTTAGCCAGAATACGGGCACAGGTAGTTTTGCCCACACCACGCGGACCACAGAACAAAAATGCCTGTGCCAGCTGGTTATTTTTTATAGCGTTTTTGAGCGTATTGGTTATATGTTGCTGACCAACAACGGTTTCAAAAGTAGCCGGGCGATACTTACGGGCCGAAACAATGAAATTATCCACAAGTGCTAAGGTAGTGAGAAATTAGATTTGGTGAAAGGGGGCTTTTGCTAAAATTTTACACATTAGCAGTACTCATATGATAAAAACAACATTACCAATTGATTTCGCCGCATCAAAATAAACCCGCACACACTAATTTTCTAAAAATCGTCATCGGGCAAATGATCATCATCTTCAGGATCGGGCTCACCCAAGTCATCATCAACCTGTATTTCATGCAGGTCTTCCTTATCATCAAGTATATCGTCAAAATCCTCATCTTCCTGGTCGCCCCAATCACCTTCAAGCGGATCATCCCCGCCGCCGTACATCAGGATCTCATCAAATGAAAGCACTTTTGAGTTTTCTACACCGGTTAAGTCTGTCAGTAACTGCATAGCTTTAAGTTTTTTAGGATAAAACGACACCCTTGGTGATAAGTTTTAAAAAAAAGCGTAAATAGTTATTAACCAATATCAACATTGATTTGAAATTCACAAAACTATTTGTACATTTGCAGCCCCGTTAATAGCGGGTAAATAATTAAAAATCAAGTATAATGCAACAGTACGAAATCGTGATCGTTCTAACCCCGTTGCTTTCAGAAGAAGTTGCTAAAGAGGCAAATGCCAAATTTAGCAAGATCTTAACTGATGGCGGAGCCGAAATTGTCCAGGAGGATAATTGGGGTTTGAGAAAATTAGCGTACCCTATCCAAAAGAAAACTACAGGGTACTATCACTTAACTGAATTTAAGGCTCCGGGTGAATTAATTAACAAATTGGAGGTAGAGTTAAGGCGCGATGAGCGTGTATTGCGTTTCCTGACCATTGCTTTGGACAAACATGCCATTGCTTACAATGACAAAAAACGCAGCGGTGCTTTCAACAAAAAACCAGCAGCTAAAGCAGAGGAGGCAGCAAACTAATGGCTAACGAACAAATTAAATACGTTACCGCTCCAAAAGTGGAGGATAACCGTAAAAAATACTGCCGTTTCAAAAAGAACGGTATCAAGTATATCGATTACAAAGACGCAAACTTTTTATTAAAGTTCATTAACGATCAGGGTAAAGTATTACCACGTCGTTTAACTGGTACTTCATTAAAATTCCAGCGTAAAGTGGCTCAGGCTGTTAAACGCGCTCGTCACATCGGTTTATTACCTTACGTTACAGATTCATTAAAATAATAGGAGATTTAAGAAATGGAAGTTATTTTAAAACAAGATGTAAAAAACCTGGGTGATAAAGACGATATCGTAAATGTGAAACCAGGTTATGGCCGTAACTACCTTTTACCAAAAGGCTACGCCATATTAGCTACTGAAAGTGCACGTAAAGTTTTAGCTGAAAACCTTAAACAAGCTCAATTTAAGCAAGAGAAAATCCGTAAGGATGCCGATGCTATTGCAGCCCGTTTAGAAGGTGTTAAACTTAACATTGGTGCTAAGGCCGGCGAAACTGGCAAAATCTTCGGTGCTATCAACACTATCCAAATTGCTGATGCATTGAAAAAAGAAGGTTTTGACGTTGACCGTCGCCGTATCACTTTTGATCAGGAGCCAAAATTTGTTGGTGAGTATGTTGCCAACATCAACCTGCACAAAGAAGTTAAAGTTCAGGTTCCGTTTGAAGTAGTAGCGGAATAATTATATTTCGGAATTCGGAGTTTCAATTTCGGATTTTGAAAAACTAAAACAGGTGTTTTGTTAATTCAAAACACCTGTTTTTTTATGATTAGAATTGAATAAAAACAAATCCGAAATCAAGAATATTTATTTCGGATTTATGGAAAAAATTTAGAATTTTAGAGGGTGTTTTGCCAAAGCAAAGCGCCCTCTCTTTTTATAAGGAAATATTATAGCAGTGTTAAAGTTCTTCAGTAAAAACAGTCAGAAATCGAAGTCGAACGCACGAAATTCAAAATCGGATTCTAAATATTACGGCATACCTAAACTTATCTTCAGGATCTTTAAACTGGCTTTCCTCCTCTTTTTCGGCCTGAGTTTATTAGGTGTGATATTTTACCGCTTTATTAACCCGCCTTTTACCTGGCTGATGATAGAGCGTGGCTTTCAGCGTAAATCTGCCGGTAAAGAGTGGAAGATTGATAAGCACTGGAAGGATTTTGATGATATTTCTGATAATATGAAGCGTGCTGCAGTTGCCGCCGAAGATCAAACTTTCCTGGAACACCACGGCTTCGATTTTAATGCTATTGAAAAAGCTATTGAAAAAAACTCGCACAGCAAAAAACTGATTGGCGGTAGCACTATATCACAGCAAGTAGCCAAAAACGTTTTCCTATGGGAAGGCCGCTCTATACTTCGCAAAGGCATTGAAGCATATTTCACCGTGTTGATAGAAACCTTCTGGAGTAAAAAACGCATTATGGAGGTCTATCTAAACGAAATTGAAATGGGCGATGGTATCTATGGTGTTGAAGCTGCCTCGCAGGCCTATTTCCATAAATCAGCGTCGGATTTAACCCGCCAGGAAGCAGCTGCTATTGCTGTTATTTTCCCGAGCCCGCTAAAGTGGTCGGCTACTAACCCTACCAAGTATTTAAAGCACAGGCAATACCTTATCATGAAAAACATGAAAAGGTTAGGGCCACTGGATTTTTAGATTTCCATAATTCAGGCCAAAACAAAGCGTCATTGCGAGGTACGAAGCAATCCCAAACTATACAGGGCGGACCTGCTTATTGGGGATTGCTTCGTACCTCGCAATGACGCTTTTTATTATTTATTTCATCAAATACTGGTCAAAGTCACGCTATCGCTAAATTTCGACCAGTATCAGGCTTTAACGTTTTTTTATTTTATCAGCTCAATTTCCAATCAGGCCTTTCAAAGTGGCAAGTGTAGCCATATGGATTTTTTTGAAGATAATCCTGGTGTTCAGCTTCGGCGTTCCAAAAATCAGTTGCCGGTACTACTTCCGTAACAATTTTCCCGGGCCAAATACCCGAAGCCTCCATTTCTGCGATAAGCGTGTTTGCTTCCTCGCGCTGGCTTTCATTCAAATAAAAAATAGCCGAACGATAAGAAGTACCGATATCATTTCCCTGCCTGTTTCGGGTAGTAGGGTCATGGATCTGAAAGAAATATTCGAGGAGCTTGCGATAAGACAATTTAGCGGGATCAAATTCAACTGCAATGCCTTCGGCATGTGTTCCATGATTTCGATAAGTTGCATTAGGCACGTCACCGCCTGTGTATCCCACTACGGTGGAAATAACACCAGGATAATGCCTGATTAATTCTTCTACCCCCCAAAAGCAACCGCCTGCTAAAATGGCTTTTTCTGTATTCATAAGGCTTTATATTTAATTAAATAAAGGTAAGGCACAAACGTACAAATGACAAAAGATAGATGGATGAGATCTGTATGCTCACGGTCATTATTTACTATAGTCTGGTCGAAGTTACGCTATCGTTAAACTTAGACCGGCATCCGTATTTATTTCATCGGCGCTGTAACCTTTTGTAAATTAACGCTATCTTAATTTATATGATCATACCGCCATGTTTAAAAAAAACTTAAAACTCAGCGCAATCCTTTTTGCTTCTATCTTTTTTGCAAACATTGTAGTCGCCCAGGTTAAAAGCACCTCCCCCACTACATTTACTGATAAAGACATGGTACAGTGGGATTACAATTCAAAAGTTATTGGCGAGGATTATACCATATATGTGCATTTCCCTCCGGGTTACGATACCACTAAAACTAAATATCCGGTACTATATATGACCGACGGCGACTGGAACATGACCGTTGCCATGAACTGTTTTAACATGCTCAGGCAGGACTATGAAACCACCGAGGCACTTATTGTCGGTATCGGCTACGGTAACCGCCCCAACCAGCGCAGCCGTGACCTGAATCCTGCTACCGGCGGGCCAAAATTCATTTCATTTATTGAACAGGAGGTAATACCGTTTGTGCAAAGCAAATACCGTGTAATCGATAATAAAGCCTTATACGGCTATTCGTTTGGTGGCATGTTCACTACCATGGTGTTGTTTGAACATCCCAACCTGTTTAATATGATTTTTATAGGTGCGCCGGGAAATAGCGGCAGTGAACTAATCCCTACAGCCAAAAAATATTTTGCCAATAACCATGATCTTAACAGTAAAGTGTTCCTGGGCGTTGGCTCGTTTGAACAGTTAACGAGCAAAAACATTCAGGAGTTTAAGACTTACATGGAAAACCAGCACTGTAAAGGGTTGGATATTGCTACTGCTATTACCCCAAATGCAGGGCACGGGGCGGCCCTGGCACAAGTAATGCAAAACGCTATAAAATTTGCCTATTGCAAACAGCATAAGGCTATCAGCATACCGGCAAAACAACTGGGACAATACACCGGGAATTATCAGATAAGGGAAGATGCTAAAAACAAATTCAAAATATTGTTAACCGGCGATAAACTGTTCTTTGCGCAAAACGATGAGGTTCCTATTGAATTTAAGCCGTATGCTAAAGACTCGTTCTTTATGTATGAGAACGAACGCGCCGATATCACCTTCCATACAGAGGGCGATAAAATGTATATGCTTTTCAGCTTCCCGAATGAGAAGCCTACAAGGTTGGATAAAGCAAAATAAGCACTTCTGCTTTATTTATACTTCCAATGCCTTGATTTACCTTCGGTAAGCCATTCGGCGGCGGTCTCCATGCGTTTAAGGCGGGTAGCTTCGGTTTTGGCCTCGGTGATCCACTCTATATATTCCTTTTTTTGGGAGTAGCTAAACTGGTTCAGGTTAAGCCAGGCCTGCGGGTGGGCTTCTAAAAACTTAACAAAGTAATCTGGTACTACCAGCTCGTCGCGCTGGGCGGGTGTTTTCTTCAATGAGGCAGGTCTTGGTTTATTATCTTCATTTAAAGCCATCGCCTGCCGTATAAACTCGATTAGTACTTCCTTCGGCGGCAGGTCATCAATGCTGGTTAACCGGCCAAAACTGCCTGCAGCCTGATCGGCCAGGCTCAGTATCTTCTGCGGATCTTCCAATAACGATGCTTTCCAAAACCCAAATGAACAATGCTGCTTGAAAGCAGCCATATTACAAACCACACCTTTATAATCAAAAAATGGCATGCTCCATTTCATGGTTTCGGTTATCATGGGCGAGGCCTCATGCACCACAGCCCTCAGATAATTTAAAATTGGCCTTGCAAAATCGGGAGATTTTTCAATGTAGGCATCAATCCGGCTATCGTAATGTTCCATAATTAAAGTTAGTAATTTCAACGGAAATCTAAATATGGCAATCTTGGGGGAGCATCGCTTTTGCAACAGGAGGCACCTACGGAGCCGAAAAATTGGTTTGCTTTCTTCTATAAACACGATACCCCTCCGGGGTAATTCTTCATAATTGTTTTACACTCCATAGGAGTGACGTGTTTATAGCAGAATGTAAAAGCTGTATTTGGCTCCGTAGGTGCCTCCTGCCTGCTATTGATAATATTATACAAACAAAAAAGCCCTCCGGCTAACCGGAGGGCTTCATATACTTATTTACCAAATATTATTGGCTGGTAAATTTCTTAGCGTTGATCTTACGTTCGTTCTCGTTAAGATAGATCTTACGTAAACGGATGCTTTGCGGTGTAACCTCGATATACTCATCGGCCTGGATATACTCCATTGATTCCTCTAAAGAGAATTTGATAGCCGGAGCAATACGTACGTTGGTATCGCTACCTGATGCACGCATGTTGGTTAACTGCTTGCCTTTAGTTAAGTTAATAACCAAATCGTTATCGCGGATGTGCTCGCCTAAAACCTGGCCTTCGTAAATATCAACTCCCGGATCAACGTGGAACCTGCCACGATCCTGTAATTTATCAATTGCGAAAGCAGTAGTTTTACCTGTATCCATTGATACCAATACACCATTTAAGCGGCCCGGGATCTGACCTTTCCATGGTTCGTATGCTTTGAAACGGTGTGCCATGATAGCCTCGCCGCCTGTTGCAGTTAATACGTTGTTACGTAAACCGATGATACCGCGTGCAGGGATATCAAACTCAAGGTGTTGCAGATCGCCTTTAGGCTCCATGATCAACAAATCGCCTTTACGTTGGGTTACCAGCTCAATTACTTTACCGGCAACATCGCCTGGTACGTCAACAATAAGGGTTTCAACCGGCTCACATTTAACGCCATTGATTTCTTTAACGATAACCTGTGG
This sequence comes from Mucilaginibacter gossypiicola, assembly GCF_900110105.1. Taxonomy (GTDB): domain Bacteria; phylum Bacteroidota; class Bacteroidia; order Sphingobacteriales; family Sphingobacteriaceae; genus Mucilaginibacter; species Mucilaginibacter gossypiicola. The sequence goes on from NZ_FOCL01000011.1 coordinate 119,331, forward strand.
CTGACCAACCTGCAATTCGTAACCTTCACGACGCATAGTTTCGATCAATACCGACAAGTGAAGGATACCACGGCCATACACTAAATATGAATCAGGCGATTCGGTTTCAACAACCTTAAGCGCCAGGTTTTTTTCCATCTCTTTGTATAAACGGTCGCGCAGGTGACGTGAAGTAACAAATTTACCTTCTTTACCAAAGAAAGGTGAAGTATTGATGGTGAACAACATGTTCATTGTTGGCTCATCAATTTTAATTACTTCCAGTTGTTCAGGATTTTCAAAATCGGCAATGGTATCGCCAATATCAAAGCCTTCAATACCTACTACGGCGCAGATATCACCCGAGCTAACTTCAGTAGCACGTACTTTACCTAAACCTTCAAAAGTATAAAGTTCTTTGATCCTTGATTTTTGGATAGTGCCATCGCGTTTTACCAATGATACCGGCTGGTTTTCTTTGATAGTACCACGGGCAACCCTGCCGATAGCGATACGACCTACGAAAGAAGAATAATCTAACGAAGTGATCTGCATTTGCAGTGTACCTTCAGCAATAGGAGCCGGTGGAATGTTTTCCAATATGGCATCCATCAACGGGAAGATATCTTCCGTTGGCTTTTTATAATCTGTACTCATCCAGCCTTGTTTTGATGAACCGTAGATAACCGGGAAATCCAGCTGCTCTTCGGTAGCTTCAAGGTTGAAGAATAATTCAAAAATTTGTTCGTAAACTTCTTCAGGGCGACAGTTCTCTTTATCAACTTTATTTACAACCACAATTGGCTTAAGGCCTAAAGCCAAAGCTTTTTGAGTTACGAAACGAGTTTGAGGCATAGCACCTTCAAAAGCGTCGCAAAGTAATAATACACCATCGGCCATTTTCAATACACGCTCAACCTCGCCACCAAAATCGGCGTGACCAGGGGTATCAATAATGTTGATCTTAACATCTTTATACCTTACAGATACGTTTTTTGAAACGATGGTGATACCACGCTCACGTTCAAGGTCGTTGTTGTCGAGGATCAGCTCTCCGGTTTGCTCATTGTCCCTGAAAATGGCACAGCTGTGCAGAATTTTATCAACCAAAGTAGTTTTACCGTGGTCAACGTGCGCAATGATTGCGATATTTCTTATTTTTTGCATGAAAATGCTCCCTAAAATTTGGCGCAAAGGTACGCTTAATATATGAGATTATAAAGCGTTTACAAGTTATAGTTGATAATTAATGTAATCAAAGTATCAAAAGACAAGCTGCTTCAACTTATCTCCCAAAAGCCCAAACCAAAAACTTACCCATTGCGCGGCCCCAGGTAGCGGTATCATGGGTACCTCCTACTACTTCAACATATTGAATTTCTTCCGGACGTTTAAACCCTTTCGCCTCCATTTCTTTAATCAGGTCGATGGTATCATCAATAGCATCGATAATACCGTTCTTATTCCGGTCGCTGGTTTCATCTTTGGTACCGGTTTGCAGCCAGGCACTGATGGCAGGTTTAGCTTTAGTTTCCCTGATTACCTCGTGCATCAGTCTGTCTGCATCGGTATAACCTTTAGCAAGGTCTTTTCCCCGCCACCAAAATGAGCCGGAAAAAACACCTGCCTTATCAAACAGCAAAGGGCTGTTCCAAACAATGTCAAAAGCAGATAAACCGCCAAGCGAAAAGCCTGCGAACGCTGTTGTTTCAAACTCGCTAAAGCCTGTCAATTGTTCTAATTGAGGCAACAATTCTTCTTTTATAAATCGTGTATAGATATCAGCTTTAGCGCCCCTACCTTTAAAATCGGGTTTACCGGCAATGCCATATTCGTTCAGGCGGTCATCACTGGCATGGATAGCCACAATCAATATAGGTTTAAGGCGATTGGTATTATATAACGTTTCGAGTGTTGTTTTTAATCCCAGGTTTTCAAGTTCCTGCCCGTCGTTAAGCAGTAACAGGTTGAGGGGCTCGGCAATATCGCTATCTTCCGGTTTCAGGATGGTTAAAGTCACATCTCGCGCAAGCAGTGCAGAGGTTATATTTATATCTTGTTCGGTTATCGTCATTTCAGTATCAAGCCAGCCCGGGTACATCTCTTTCTAAATTAAAATTAAGGGCGCAAAAATAAGCTATACTTTTTACTTTTTGGGAGCTAAGGATTAATATTATCAGGCTGTTGCCTTTTTCAAACAAACCTCTTAACTTACAATCATTATAAAAACTACACTGCTTTGACCGAGAAGTTTCACCGCTGGCACTCCCCCAACACCAACACCGACCTCGAAATGCTGGTTTTCGGCGACCGTGGTTACCCCGTAATCGTTTTCCCTACTACCAAAGGCCGCTATTATCAAAACAAAGATTTCGGACTGATCGAGAGCGTAAAGTGGTTTGTTGACAACGGCTTAGTGAAGATCTACTGTCCTGATACTATTGATGACCGTAGCTGGTATAACAAAAATATCCACCCGGCCGATAGGGCCAAAACTTACGCCGGATATGATCGGATGCTGGTGAACGAGCTTATCCCCTGGGCTATGCATGAAACAGGGGTTGGCAAAGTAGCTGTTGCGGGATGCAGCTTTGGCGGATATCATGCGGCTAACTTCGCTTTTAAACACCCCGAAAAAGTAAGGCATTTATTTACTATGGGCGGAGCGTTTAATATTAAAATGTTTACCGATGGTTATTATGATGATAATATCTTTTACAATAACCCGGTCGACTTTTTGCCGGGTAACAACTATCATGACCTTTGGCAAATGAACATCATTCTCGGCACATCCGAGTACGATATATGTAAAGGGTATAACATCCAACTTTCAAGCATTTTAAAACAAAAAAATATAAAACACTGGCTGGATATCCGCCCGTTTGCCAATCACGACTGGCCAATCTGGCGCGAAATGTTCCCGCATTATTTATCAACGATTAAGTAGAAGCAAGAAATTAAATAGAAACAAGAAATCAAGAGTCAAGAAACAAGAGAATAAAAGACAGGGATTAAGAATCAGGAAATCAAGAGTCAGGAAGCAAGAGAAAAGAATTTAAGAAGCAGGAAAAATAGGAGGCAAGATATAACACTGAAACCCAAAGAAAAACAAACATATAAACACCTACTATCATGAAAAAAATCGGTATCTTATTCGGACAGGAAGATTCATTTCCACAAGCATTTGTTGATCGTGTAAACCAAAAGGCAGAAAAAGGCATCAGTGCCGAGTTTGTAAGACTTGATAAGGTAATGCAAGCCGAACCGCTTGACTATGCTGTGATCATCGACCGTATTTCGCAGGATGTGCCTTACTATCGTGCAGCCCTAAAAAATGCAGCAATTTGCGGAACGGCCGTAATTAACAACCCATTTTGGTGGAGCGCTGACGAAAAGTTTTTCAACAACGCACTTGCTGTAAAAATCGGGGTTCCGGTACCTAAAACCGTGATCCTGCCATCAAAAGAACTTCCCGACGATACTATTAACAAATCGTTCCGAAATTTGGCTTACCCGTTAGATTGGAACGGCATTTTTAATTATGTTGGTTTCCCTGCCTATATGAAACCTTTTGACGGCGGCGGCTGGAAAGAGGTTTATAAAGTAGAAAATGAGAAAGATTTTTTTAGCAAGTACGATAAAACCAAACAACATGTAATGATGCTGCAGGAAGAGATTGTTTTTGACGATTACTTCCGCTGCTACTGCATTGGCGGTAAGCATGTACGCATTATGCAGTATGAGCCACGTAACCCGCACCATCTACGTTATGAACACGGTAAGGCTCCGGCTTCTAAAAAACTATTGGACACTGTTAAGGACTATGTAATAAAACTAAACCAATACTTAGGGTACGATTTTAACACAGTGGAGTTTGCCGTTCGCGATGGTATTCCTTATGCTATTGATTTCTGCAACCCTGCCCCCGATGCCGAAGTTACCAGCGTAGGCCAGGAAAACTTTGACTGGGTGGTTGAAACTGCCGCCGATTATGCTATTGAACGGGCCAAAGGTCAAAAAGATGGCCTGGACAACCTTACCTGGGGCGAGTTTGTAAAAACATCGGCCGCAAAAACCCCGCTTGTTGCGGCTGTTAAAAAAACTGTTAAAGCCGATGTCACAGTAGCCGTGGTTGACCATGCTATTGAAGCAGAAGGGAAAGTGAAGAAAGCTAAAACAGTTAAAGCGCCGGTTGCAAAAGCCGCCGCCGCTGTGAAGGAGCCAATAGCAAAAGCAGCCGCGGTAAAAGAACCTGTTGTAAAAACGACCGCGGTAAAAGAAAAAGCAGCGCCTAAACCTAAAAAGGCTGCTAAGAAATAATATTAAGTCATTCCGAACTTGTTTCGGCACCTCACCTGCTAAATTAAATTTGCATGGTTTATACCTTGCAAGTGGGGTGCCGAAACAAGTTCAGCATGACGTTTTTTATTAATAAACCCAACCAATTATGAACGAGTTTACCTTAGGTGTTGAAGAAGAATTTATGGTGATCGATCCCGTGTCGCGGGAGTTAAAATCGCATGAGCAAAGAATAGTGGATGCAGCTCAAAAAATCCACGAAGACCAGGTAAAGGCCGAAATGCACCAGGCCGTAGTTGAGGTGGGCACACATATTTGCCGCAATACTGAAGAAGCCCGTAAAGAAGTAAGCAAGCTTCGTACTACAGTGGCGCAACTGGCCGGAGACATTGGCTTACGGATTGGTGCCGCGGGCACACATCCCTTTTCGCACTGGCAACACCAGTTAATTACTGATAACCCCAGGTATTTCGAAATTGTGGATGAGATGCAGGAAGCGGCCCGCTCAAACCTAATTTTCGGCTTGCATGTACATGTAGGCATCCAATCGCGGGATATGGCCATTCATATCGCCAACCAGGTACGGTACTTTTTGCCACACGTGTATGCACTTTCAACCAATTCGCCGTTTTGGGAAGGGCGAAATACAGGTTTCAAATCCTTCCGCACCAAAGTTTTTGACAAATTTCCGCGTACCGGCATCCCCGATTATTTCAGCAGTATTGAGGAGTACGACCGCTACATTAAACTGCTGGTAAAAACCAATTGTATTGATAACGCAAAAAAGATCTGGTGGGATATCCGTGTACACCCCTTCTTTGAAACTATCGAGTTTCGCATTTGCGACTGCCCAATGCTGGTTGATGAAACCATTGCGTTTACCGCTTTATTTCAGGCTTTGTGTGCCAAGCTGTATAAGCTCAGAGCGCAAAACATGAAATTCATTAACTATTCACGGGCACTCATCAACGAAAATAAATGGCGCGCAGCCCGTTATGGTATCGACGGTAAAATGATTGACTTTGGTAAGGAAATGGAGGTAAACACCCGCTCGTTAATATTGGAGTTACTTGATTTTGTTGACGATGTGGTTGATGAGCTTGGCTCACGCGATGACCTGCAATACGTGCATAATATACTGGAGCATGGTACCGGCGCCGACAGGCAACTGGCCATTTATAATCAAAATAATAACTTTGCCGACGTGGTGGATTATATCACATCGCAAACATTGAAAGGGTTGTAGGAGCCGGCCGAGCTCTTTCATATACAAAAATGTCATTTTGAAAGAGCAAGGGAGGATTGAGCGGCGGAGCGAAAGAGGAATCTTATACGCCATATCATGAACAAGAGGTATAAGATTTCTCCTCACAGCCAACACACAATCCCAACCGGCTCGTCGAAATGACAATTGTTTTTTATTTGGTAAATACGGAATCCTAAAGCAAGGATAATAATAGATAGATATAGCAGATGACTGAGAAACCGGAAATAAAAGTGGCCATACTTGATTTGTATGACGGGATAGCGAACGAGGGTATGCGCGGCTTCCAGGATATTTTGAAGCGATACCGAACTAAACATGATCTGAATTTAAGTTATCAGATCTTTGATGTACGCCGCAAATGCGAAATGGCTGATCTCAATTTTGATATTTATATATCAAGCGGAGGTCCCGGCAATCCATTGGAAACCGAGGGTACAGAGTGGGAAAAGAAATATTTCAACCTGGTTAACAAGCTGGAAGATCATAATCTGTCTAACAACAGTAATAAAAAACATGTGTTCTTCGTGTGCCACTCGTTTCAATTAATGTGCCGTTATTACAAACTGGGCGATATCAATATGCGCCGGTCGCCCTCGTTTGGTGTGCTACCCGTAAATAAGACTGAACTGGGTTTGAGTGAGCCATTATTTGACGGTTTGGTCGAGCCTTTTTTCGCTGTTGATTCGCGCAGCTGGCAGGTGATCAATCCCGATGAAAAACGTTTTAAAGAATTAGGCATGCAACTGGTGGCAATTGAAAAAGAACGCCCGCATGTTGATTTACCAAGGGCGATGACGGCCATCAGGTATAACGATTATTTCTTCGCCACACAATTTCATCCCGAAGCCGATGCAGGGGGCATGAAAGGGATGTTGCTTCGCGAAGAAAAAAAGCAAGAGGTGATCAGTGAGCATGGCGAGGTTAAATATAAAGAGATGCTGGAACGCCTCGACGATCCGGATAAAATAACACATACCCAGCATACGCTGATCCCTAACTTTTTGGATATGGCGGTAGAAAGTGTATTGGGTGTGGTATGACTATAACACTATGTCATTGCGAGCGCAGCGCGGCAACCGCATACTATACAGGGCGGTAATGCTTCCGTGCGATTGCTTCGTCGTTCCTCCTCGCAATGACATCGTTAATATGAATTGAACATGAATCCATCAGCCAGAAAAACATTTAACGAAAAATTTAACGACGAGAAATACAGCCAATTTCTTGATAAGCTCAATAACGGTTTAAGAGAACCTGTTCCCTTCCGGGTAGCAGAAACACCTGTTTTTTTGACTGCCGATTTTCGTGATAAGCTTATAGCTGCCGGTAATGATATAGTTGATACTATCCTGAGACCCGATTTTAAAGAGCTTACCGAACGCGCCATTCCCGATTTTTGGCGGGTGGCGAATGAAAATGATCATCCCCATTTTATTGCCCTTGATTTTGGCATCTGTAAAGATGAGCAGGGAAATATCGTACCCAAACTGATCGAATTGCAGGGCTTCCCCTCACTTTATGGTTTCCAGGTACATTTAGGCGATACTTACCAGGAAGTGTATGATCTCCCTGGCGATGAAACTATCTTTTTTGACGGGTTAAATAAAGAGAGTTATCTCGATCTCCTTAAAAAAACAATTCTTGGCCCCTACCTGTCCGATGAAGTTGTGCTGATGGATGTAAATGCCCCGGAACAAAAAACGGCAGTCGATTTTTATCTTACCCAAAAGTATATCGGCACGCCGGTGGTATCGTTAAGCGATCTGATCCAGGATGGTAAAAAGCTTTATTACATGGCCGGCGATGAAAAGAAGCTGATCAAACGCATTTACAACCGTTTGATATTTGATGAAATAGCCGGCGATCCGGAGGTTTTCACCAAAGTTGCCGATATCAGGCAGCCCCTTGAAGTTGAATGGATCACACATCCAAATTGGTTTTACCGGATCAGCAAATTCACCATGCCTTTTTTAACCGGTGACTATATCCCCAAAACACAGTTTTTGCACCAGTTAGAGCAAATTCCCGCCGATTTGGAAAACTATGTACTTAAACCGTTGTTCTCTTTTGCAGGTCAGGGTGTAATTATTGATATTAGTAAAGAGGACTTAGAGGCCATTACAGATCCGGAGAATTGGATCTTACAGCAAAAGGTAAATTACGAACCTGTTGTACAATCGCCGGAAGGCGGCGTAAAGGCCGAAATCAGGCTGCTTTACCTTTGGCCCGATGGGGATGAAAAGCCAACGCTTGCCATTAACCTTGCACGGTTAAGCCGCGGAAAAATGATAGGAGTACGTTATAACAAGGATTTTAACTGGGTTGGCGGCACAATTGCTTTTATGCCCCGTTAAACTTTGTACTAATTACCCTGTCTGTACGTATATATTAAATAATGCTTAATTTTGTCTTTATGAATATGCAGATCATCATTATCGCGATACTTTTTGCAGGCGCTGTTTTCTACATCGGCCGTATGATGTACAGAGCGCTCACTACCAAAAAAAGCTGTGGTGGCAATTGCAAATGTGGTGTTGATTTTTCAGGTATTGAGCCTGGAAAAACCGCCAAATAATGCTAAATTCCCATTTCATACAATCTTCATAACTAACCAATACTTTTAGTAAAGTAATTTCTCTTAATGTCATCAAGCAAGCAAGTTTTTCAGGCTGATAATCCCGGTAGGTGGAACCGTTTTAAATGGTTAAGCCGTATACTACTGGCTGCATTGGTTATTGGTATTATAGCCGTAATTGTAACTATCCGTTCAACATATTACCCCGAGCTTCCCAATCTTAATCCTGCTCCCAAAAAAATGACCAAAGAGGAGCTTGAGAAGTTAAAACAGTCAACAAAATTCAAATCGTTCAAAATTCAAAAATCTGAAATAGAGGCCCTTGAACGTGCAAAAAAACTGCATCAACTTAAACAGCCCAATAATAAAGACCGTATCAACGCCGCTTTTTACCGTGCGTGGGAACCACAAGCCTACAACTCACTGGTAGTGAACATTAGCCACCTGGATATGGTGGTAAGCGAAGGTTTTTTTATAGCCCCAAACACCGATACCGTAATAACAAAGCTTGATACCGGGTTAATGAACCTTAATAAAAAATACAATAAGCCAATTATTGTATCATTGTCAAATTATGTAAACTATGACAATGCCCATGGCGGCTACGACACTAAGGATGTAGAACGTATTGTTAACAACAAGGCACTCCGTAGCAACTTCATTAACAGCATAGTTAACTCACTAACTAAAAACAAGCTAAAGGGTATCAATGTTGATTTTGATGAGCTCAAAGATCGGAACAGCAAAAACTACATCACTTTTCAAAAAGAGCTTTATGAAACCCTGCATGCAAAAGGTTTCCTGGTTACGCAAAACATAGTACCGGAAGATGAAACTTTTGATATTACCAAGCTGCAACACGTAAATGACTTCCTGTTCATCATGGCTATTGATGAGCATTATGAAGCCACAAATGCCGGTGATCTGTCAAACCAGCGCTGGGTTGAACAGATACTGGATGATGTATGTTCAAAAGTCCCGTCGGAGAAGATAATTTTAACATTTGCAGGCGGGGCCTATGACTGGCGTGAAAACAGCGTTGGTAAAACAATGGGCTACCAACAGGCTATCAGTACCGCCGACGAACAAAAAAGCAAGATCACCTTCGACCCTAATTCGGCCAACCTGCACTATACCTATATGGACAAGGACAGCCTTGACCATACTGTTTATTTTACTGATGCGGCAACTAATTTTAACGTTATCCGCATGGCTGATGACTGGGCTACCGGTGGTGTGGCCTTATGGCGTTTAGGTGCCGAAGACCCACGTTTGTGGACATTTTTCCAGAAAAACCTGTCGATAGATTCTTTGAGAAAAACCGGTATCGACATGCGCAAACTCACCTCGGTAGGTTTGAACAACCGTGTAAATGTTGATTATGATGGGGATGGCGAGGTACTTGACCTCATCACAACGCCTACCACTGGTGAGATCAACGTAAAAATGGATACTTCCACGTTTACCATTCTTGATCAGCATTACATCAAGCTTCCAACCAAATACGTGATCCGCAGGTATGGTTATGCCCCTAAAAAAGTGGTGTTAACTTTTGATGACGGTCCCGATCCTGATTTTACACCGCGTATTTTAGATATTCTTAAAGCCGAAAAAGTACCTGCCGCATTCTTTGTAGTTGGCTCTATGGCCGAAAAGAACATGCAGCTGCTGCGCCGTGAATATGAGGAAGGCTATGAAATAGGCAATCACACCTTCTTTCACCCCGATATTTCGACCATCAGTTTAAAAAGGGTAATCCTGGAGCTTAACTCTACCCGTAAACTTATCGAATCGGTAACCGGCCGAAGCACCATTTTGTTCCGCCCGCCATTTAACGCCGATGCCGAGCCGCAAACCCTTGCCGAGGTTATCCCGGTTGCTGAAAGCCGCCGTCAAAGCTACATCACTATTGGCGAATCTATCGACCCATGGGACTGGCAGCCCGGCGTAACTGCCGATAGTATTATTGCCCGCACCATAAGGCAAAAAGATAACGGATCGATGATATTGCTGCATGATGCCGGTGGCGATACCCGCGAAGAAACTGTTAAGGCCCTTCCCGAAATTATCCACTACTTCAAATCGCACGGTTACCAGTTTACTACCATTGCCGATGTACTTGGTAAAACTAAGGACGACCTGATGCCGCCGATTAAAAATGACCCAAGCACAGGCATTTTCGGCCCGGCTTATGACGTTTTTGTTCATGGTTATTACTATATCAACTGGGCCCTGATCTATGTATTCCTGTCTGCCATATTCCTGGCTATTGGCCGTATTGTGCTAATCGGCATTTTAGCAGTGAGGCAGCGAAGCGTAGATCAAAAATCTAAAAAGCTCAATCGTGATACTGACGTAATGCCACCGGTGAGCATCATCGTTCCAGCTTATAACGAGGAGGTGAATGCAGTAGCAACAATACAAAGCTTGCTTAAAACAGATTATCCTTCGTTCGAGATTATTTTTGTTGATGACGGATCAAAAGATAAAACCTTTGAGGTTGTAGAAGCTGCCTATAAAGGCAATCCGCTTATCAAGATCCTAACCAAACCAAACGGCGGTAAGGCATCTGCATTAAACTTTGGTATCACCCATGCACAAAATGATTTTGTGGTTTGTATTGATGCTGATACCCAACTCAAAACCGATGCAGTATACCAACTCATGACGTACTTTACCGATGAGGAAATAGGCGCAGTGGCCGGAACGGTTAAAGTTGGTAACGAAACCAATATCATTACCCGCTGGCAGTCGATAGAGTATATCACCGCCCAAAACATGGACCGCCGTGCATTTGACCTTATCAATAGCATTACGGTTGTACCAGGAGCCATCGGGGCATTCCGTAAATCGGCAATTTTCCGAGCGGGCGGCTTTACATATGATACCCTTGCCGAGGATTGTGACCTTACTATGCGCATTCTGAAACAAGGCTACGTGGTACGTAACTGTGCCGAAGCCGTTGCTTATACCGAAGCGCCTGAAACAATAAACATGCTGCTTAAACAACGCTTCCGCTGGAGCTTTGGCGTAATGCAGAGCTTTTGGAAAAACCGCGACGCACTGTTTAACAAAAAGTACAAGTTTTTCGGAATGGTGGGGATGCCCAACATCCTGATTTTCCAGATCATATTACCGCTATTCTCTCCCCTGGCAGATTTGATGATGCTATTCGCCCTGTTTGGCGAAAAACCGGAGAAGATGCTGCTTTATTATGTAGCCTTTGTGGTGGTTGATTTCATTGTAGGTATCATTGCTTTCCGCATGGAAAAAGAGGACTACAAGAAGCTCGTCTACATTATTCCGCAACGTTTTATGTGGAGGCAGCTGATGTACTACGTACTGTTTAAATCACTGCGAAAAGCATTAAAAGGTGAGCTAAGCGGTTGGGGCGTGCTCAAGCGTACCGGTAACGTTAAAGTTGACGGTTCGGGCAGCAAAAAATCGCAGCCTGTTTATATCGTTATCGGCGTTGCAATAATTGCCGCAATTGTATACCTGCTTTACAAACATTACAGTTAAATACCATAAAACTATCCAAGGTCTTTTGCCGCTGTTTAAAAACAGCGGCATTTTTTTTATACCGTGGCCAGCTTATTTTTGATAAAACCAGCCGCTTTGGTATATCCGCCTTCCGATCCGTCCACAAAATGGATATGCCCATCCTCCAGGTCGCGCACATAGCATGACATCACCGATTCGCGGCTTACATGAAAACCAAAGTACAGTTCGCCATCTTTTTCAAGTTTGGTTAATACCTCCTGCAGTTTTTTCCGTTGTGCCGATGTGCCGGATATTACCGTATTGATCTTACCATCGATAACCAGTGTATCCGACATTTCAACCAGGCGGTTCAAGTAATGTTTCCCCTCCTTAGTATTGAAATAGATATAGCCGTAAAGCATCACCATCCATTCTTTAAGCAGCTCCATCACCTTAATTTTACCCAGCTTTACTTTCATTTCCCGGCCCAGCCTGTCGAAAGTTGATTTAAGTTTCAGCTTCGGGACTGATATCGGCTGCCGCTTTTCCGGACCGCCATAAATTTCATCGATATAACAGATCACTTTTTTGAAAACTTCGGCCTGTTTATTCTCCTCCCGGGCAACCACCAATAGCGATACCACTTCATCTGCATTTTGAGGCGGTGGAATTTTGTCCCAGCGGCATTGCATACCGGTAAGGTCAAGCTCACCCTCCTGCGCCATATAATCAAAGGGCTCATCCTCACGGCCTTTTATCATCTTTTCGGCATAGCTTAAGCCATTACCTAAAACAACCGGAATGGTAAAATTGCCGGTTGTGCAATATTTACTGATACAGAGCTTATATCCTTCGTCATAAACTTGTTTAACAGGCACAATACCGGTTCGCAATTCAAGGTCGAAGTTTTTACGTGTATTATCCTTATATAAAACAAGTGCCTGCATCACGGTATCAACAATGGGTGCGGGCACAATAAACGTTGCACCATCGCCCCCAAAAAAGAACGGCACCGTTATATGATGTTTAAAAGCTATATTGAGTACAGACACAATGCTGCCGGTAGCAACAAAATTCAGATTTTCGTGCTGTCCGCTGCTTACGGCAAAGGTACTTCCTTTAATGTCGGTAATGATGATATGCCAGTCGGCAGGTACGTTGTCAAACAACTCCTCTTTAATAAAAAGTTCACCAAGCGGTATGGTGTTCACTTTCAGATCGGAGTAAAAGTTTTGGTCGATGGCAGGCATTTTTTTCTTAAATAAAAACAGGCTGATTATACTTTAAAGATCGGGTTCAATTACGAAAAATGATACAGTATCGATGCAAAAAATATTTTTAATTGTTGTGATTTTTCAAAGATAAGTTCGACATTCAATGCGGGTTAAACCTACCCGATATAAACCATCAACGCCAAGCAAATGAAAGCTATCGAAATTATTTCTATCCCTGTAACTGATCAACAGGCAGCCAAATCCTTTTACCTTAATTTAGGTTTCGAAATTATGGTTGAAGCCAATTTTGACAAACAAACCTGGATCCAGATGTCGTTTCCCGGCTCACCGGTTTCCATCACACTGGTAAACTGGTTCCCCGAAATGCCTGCAGGCAGCGTACGCGGTTTTGTAATTAAAACCGATGACCTCGACAAAGAAATAGAAGAGCTGAGAGCAAAAGGCCTTGAAGTGGCCGATGCCGAAAAAACACCATGGGGCAGGTTTGCGACAGTAAAAGATCCGGACGGCAATGCGCTGAGTTTGCATGGGAAATAGAACCGGGATTTGGGGGATTTTTCGGATTTATGGGATTTTTCTTATCCAATCTGAAAATCCCTCAATCTAACAAATCCAATAAATCACTTAATCCGTTTAATCCGGGTTCAGAAAAAAAATCTGCATTTTTACCCCATGCTAAAAAGGTACTCTGCCCTCCTGTTTATTCTTTTGATTTTATGGGGATGTAACCCCAACAATACCAAACAACCCGATGCCGATGTTTATAAAGTTGTTAAAGTAAAAGACGGGGATACCTTAGGTTTGCTTACCAGCGATAATCAGCAGCTTACCGTAAGGCTTGCCGAAATTGACTGTCCCGAAAAATCACAGGCCTTTGGACAGGCAGCTAAAAAATTCACATCAGATCTGTGCTTTGGTAAAGATGTAAAACTAATTGGTAATGTGCATGACCGCTATGGCCGTACCGTGGCACAAGTAATACTTACCGATGGCACTAATGTAAATTATGCGTTGGTAAAAAACGGGTACGCATGGCAATACAAAGCCTACTCCAAAAGTACTGAACTGGCAGCCCTGGAACAACAAGCCCGCGAAAACAAGCTTGGCTTATGGCAGGATGCCAACCCTACCCCTCCCTGGGATTTCCGCAGGGAAAAGAAACAATCCAAACCAGATTCGCTTCAAACCCCCAAGCCTAAAAAACATTACCATAAGCGTAAGCCAAAGCTTGAATATGCAGCCTAAATAGTTAACTTTAGGGGCATATCATCAACAATGAAGTTTACAAAAGCATTCATATCCATATTTTTTACATTACTGCTCATTTGGGCATTGCAAACCAAATTCGGCGTTGTGCCGCCATTGGGGAAATTTTTGAGTCCGGCCGATGGTTTTTGGCAAAACGCAGAAAGTAAAAACATTTTGCCAACGCTCGATCTTAAACTTAAAGGCCTGCAGGGCAAGGTTACCATTAAGTTTGATGAAAACCACATCCCGCACATTTTTGCCAACAATAAGCACGACCTGTACTTTGCTCAGGGCTACATGACCGCCACCGATCGGCTATGGCAACTGGATATCCAAACCCGCCAGGCTGCGGGCAGGTTGGCCGAAGTTATTGGCCCCAAAGTATTGGATATTGACCGCTATCACCGCCGAATGGGCATGGTTTACGGTGCCGAGAAAACAATAAAAGCAATGATGGCCGACCCTGTAATCAGGGATATGATCCTGGCTTATACCGATGGTATTAACAGTTACATTCACCAGCTAAGCCCCAGGGATTACCCTATAGAGTTTAAGCTGCTTAACTATGCCCCTGAAGACTGGAAGCCTATCAATTGCGCATTTTTACTTAAGCTGATGTCTGAAACATTGGCCGGCGGCTCAAACGAATTTGCCATGACCAACATTCTACGGAAATTTGGACCGGCTACCACCAATGATCTCTTCCCGGATTATCCTATGCACGAGGATCCAATTATCCCGATAGGAACAAAATGGGATTATTTTAAACCTCTTCCTATTCCCAAACCGTCCACACATTTTTTAGCCAGTATGACCGACAGTGCCAATACCAAGCCCCGTGTTGAAGGTATAGGTAGCAATAACTGGGCAGTAGCGGGCAGTAAAACAGCAAGCGGCTATCCTATTTTGGCTAATGATCCGCACCTTAACCTTACTTTACCTTCTATCTGGTATCAAATACAGCTTTCTGCACCGGGTATAAATGTTTATGGGGTATCATTACCGGGGGCTCCCTGTGTAATTTTAGGTTTTAACAACAATATCAGCTGGGGCATTACCAATGTTGATGCCGATGTATTGGACTGGTACCAGGAAAAATTCAAAGACGCAAAAATGGATGAGTATTGGTATAATAACCAATGGAATAAAACCACACGCCGCGTAGAAAAAATTGATGTGCTCGGTGAAAAAGCTGTTTATGATACGGTTGTTTATACTCATCACGGCCCTGTTGTTTATCAAACCGACGCCCAAAAATCCGATGGTGCGGACTTTGTACCTGTTGGGCATTCCCTTCGGTGGATAGCACACGAACCGTCGAATGAGTTAATGGCTATGTACCTGTTAAATACCGGTAAAAATTACGATGACTATCGCAAAGCACTTACCTTTTTCAGTGCCCCTGCTTCAAATTTTGTTTTTGCCAGTAAAGATGATATAGCCATTACTCCCAATGGTAAATATCCGCTTAAATATAAAGACCAGGGCAAATTTATTTTAGACGGCACTGATCCTGCCGATGACTGGCATGGCTGGATACCATTTGAACAGGACCCAACCGTTAAAAATCCACCGCGCGGCTTTGTAAGCTCAGCTAATCAATCATCAACAGATCCTACTTATCCATATTATATAGATTGGTCTTTTGCATCCTATGAGCGCGGCAAACGTATTAACGACAGACTATCGGTTATGACCAAAGCCACCGTAGATAGTATGCGCATCCTGCAAACCGATGTGTACAGCATCCGTGCGCAGGATATTTTACCAACTATGCTCAAATACATTGATCCGGCCAAACTTGATGCCGCGCAACTTTTTGCATACCATGAGGTCATCAAGTGGGACAAAAACGTTTCGGCCAATTCAATAGGCGCCACCGTATTTGGCGATTGGTGGTCGCAGCTCTACAATGCCATATGGGCCGATGATTTTGCAGATAAAAACCTGCAAAGCAACTTCCCGTCAATGGATCGTACCGAGCGATTGTTGCTGAAAGAACCCGATTCCAAATGGTTTGATGATATCCGCACACCGGCAAAGGAAACAGCCTCAGATATAGTTAATAAAGCTTTTGCAGCTGCAGTTAAAGAAATTACCAGCCGATGCGGAAAACCTGGGGCAAACTGGCAGTGGGGCAAATATAAAAAAATGGAGATAGCCAGTTTGTCGCGCCAGCCGGCCTTTGGCTCAGGCAATTTTGAATCGGGAGGCACAGGGTCAACCGTTAACGCTTTAAATGATAACCATGGCCCATCGTGGCGTATGGTAGTACAAATGGGGCCAAAGGTAAAAGGCTACGGTATTTTCCCCGGCGGTGAATCAGGCAACCCCGGCAGTTTCTTTTACAACGATATGTTCAAAACCTGGAATGAAGGACAACTGAAAGAATTGCTTTTTATGCAATCGGCCAGTGAGCAGTCGCCCCGTATTAAATCAACTTATACATTAACCGGTAAATAATAGCAATATGTTATTCCTCATCATACTTATACTTTCATTTGCCAGCGGATATTTTTTACCCTGGTGGATAGTTGCTGTCATCTCTTTTTTAACGGCACTTTTTATAGGCACTACAGCAAAAAGTTCTTTTTGGCAGGCATTTGTAGCCGTTTTAATTGTGTGGATAGTATTAGCACTTTTTAAAAGCGTACCCAATGATCACATCATGGCTACCAGAATAGCCCATTTGTTTCACTTGCCCGGCTGGGCTTATATACTGGTAGTGACAGGTGTTTTAGGAGGCCTGGTTGGCGGGATGTCGGCGCTTTCGGGCTTATTGCTCAAGCGGGCATTTCAAAAGCATTAAAACAAAAAATGCCCGGCTAAAAAGCACGGGCATTTTTGTTACAGATGCGTTTTTATTAAAATGAAGCCAATGTTTCTTTTAACGTCTTAACCGCTTCGGTTGTACTGGTTGCCTGGGCAAAAATATCCTGCGAGGTTGCTTTTGCACCGTAATAAGCAGCGTTTGAATCTTTATCGATACCAAGGTTTGAACCGTTAATGCTTATACCCGCAAATAAACCTTTACTGCGCGAGTAAGAATAAACCTCGGCCTGCAGCTTATAGTCGGTACTTGCTGTTGAACTGCGGCCAACCGGGCCTGCCGCTGCCGAAATATCGCCGCCGATAGTAAAATCTCCGTTTTTAACTTTGGTTAGCACGCCTTTGTTGCGGAACACCAATACCAGATCCACCGATTGCACGCCAATCTGTAAACCAAAGCTACCGCCTGTTAAGGTAACAAATACAGGGTCGCTCCATTTGCCATTACCTAATTTTACCATGGCTACGCCTTTCCCGCGTTTACCGCCAATACCAAAACCGGCGTTGATCATTTTAGGAATGATCACTATACCTTCGTATTCTTCCAATAACTGATGAGGGATGCTTTCCTTCATCTTGGCAAACTCTTTCAGCACATTTGACGCATTATGGATGCGCTCCGTTTGCTTGCTGTCGTCATCGGCAGGCTTTGCCGATATCATTACAAAAAAGAGACCTAACAAAACCGGGAGTCTCAAAAATTTTAATGTTTTCATGGGGATGGATGGTTAATATGATTAATTGTTATCTGCTTCTATACTAAACTAACCCCCAAAACACGTACTTGTTTTTTAATTTTATGTAATCTCAAAGTCAAACACGCTCAATTTTGCATATAAAACAGCATGCCTGAGCATTTCTGGCATGTAAATATTCAACATGAGCATTTTCGGCAAATATTTCGGCTATCAGTTCATCCACATCTGCCTCACCAACAAGCCGGGTTAAAACCATTTGCTGTGCCTTGTTATAACCAATCAGCGACAGCGGGAAGCTCTTTTTATTAGCCTTGATTTCGGGCGGGAAACGATAGATATCGCTATATTCTTCTACATCTACAGCATTGATGAATACCGGCCCCGGTTGGTTATATGCATTTTCAATTTCAAACGGCGAATGTTTCAATAAAAGGCGCTTATCGACATTACGTTCGAAGGGTTTAAGCGAAACCCGGCAGGGCCCAAGCCCGGTGGCCAACTGTTCAACCACTTCGCCTCCAAAGTCGTCGGTCATGGTAGTCCTTATTTTTTGCGCGAATGATTTGGACAGGGGTACAATTTTAAATGTGTTCATGATTATGGTGTTTTTATAGATCAAAGGTCGGGCGGCGAACGAAGCACTTCAACCCGAAACTTGCGGTGTTTATCTGAACCGGGATTTTGAACCCTGATTTATAGGATTTAAAGATTACATGATATCAAGCAAATCCTCCAATCAAGTAAATTACGGTTCAATCTTGCTATCATGTAAATCCTATAATCAAGCAAATCATGGTTCAAATCTTGGTTTTCCTTATCTTTGCCCCAAATGAACAGACCCGGTAAACAGCAGGTATTTTCTATCAGTACCGACGAGCAATTTAACGCAACCGCCTTGCAGGTTTTTAATTACCAGGCAAAGCATAACCCGGTTTACAGGCAGTTTATTGAGGGGCTGAAAATTGCCCCGGCGTCAGTAACATCTTACCAGCAGATCCCGTTTTTACCTATTGAGTTTTTTAAATCGCATACCATATTGAGTACTGATGAACCTGTTGAGGTTACCTTCACCAGTTCGGGTACAACCGGCATGATCACCAGCAGCCATAGGGTAACAGACACATCCTGGTACGAGGATAGTTTCCGTAAGGCATTCGAGCTTTTTTATGGCGATAGCAGGGATTACACCGTTTTAGCCCTGCTCCCCTCCTACCTTGAACGCGAAGGTTCATCGCTCATTTACATGGTTGATGACCTTATAAAACAATCAAATAATCCTGATAGCGGCTTCTTTTTATACAACCATGATGAGCTGTTTCATCAGCTTAAAAAGCAACAGGCGGTCGGAAAGCCTACGCTTTTAATAGGGGTAACTTTCGGCCTGCTTGATTTTATTGAAAACTATCAGGTTAACTTTCCTGAGCTTGTTATAATGGAAACCGGCGGCATGAAAGGCCGCAGAAAAGAGATGATCCGCGAGGAATTGCATGATATTTTAGGTAAAGGCTTTGGTGTAAACCACATCCACTCTGAATATGGGATGACCGAGCTCCTGTCTCAAGCTTACTCCAAAGGTGATGGCATTTTTAATTGCCCGCCTTGGATGAAGATCATCATCCGCGATACTAACGACCCGTTGAGCACGTTACAAACTAATAAGACAGGTGGTATCAGCGTTATTGACCTGGCTAATGTAAACTCCTGCGCCTTTATTGCCACACAGGATTTAGGCAGGATTTACGCCGATGGCTCATTTGAAGTATTAGGACGCTTTGACCAGTCGGACATTCGCGGGTGTAATTTACTGATAGCCTAATATTTGTTGAGAACCAGGAAGTCAGGAATTAAGAGCCAGGAAAATTGCTGAATAAGATTTTTTCTTGATTCTTAACTTCTGATTGTTGACTCTTTGACCGTTATAATTATTATTTTTGCGCGCATCATAAATGCTAAAAACATGATTGAGAAATTTTTAACAGAGGAACAGGATCCTAAAGCAGTTGAAAAGGTTTATTCACGTCTTGTTGATTTGCTGTCAACCGGCGAGGAAATTATTTACATAGCCGTTCAGAAAAAACCGCTGGTTAACCTTTTTCCCGACTGTATAGCTATAACCAACAAACGTGTATTGTTTTTTACCCCGGCCAACCTGGGTTTATCCATCAAGTTTGTTGATTTTGTTTGGAAAGATATTGTTGACGTACATACCAAAGAGGAGATCATTGGTGCTGTATTCAGCGTGAGGACTACGGGCGGAGCCGAAATGGCCGTTGATTACCTGCCTAAAGTTCAGGGCCGTAAACTATACCAGTATGCCCAGGAACGTAAGGAAGTTGAACGCGAAGCCCGCCGCCAGCGTGAGCTTGAGCAAAAACGTGCCGAATCGGGCTCTATCCAACTGGAGAACTCGCCTGCCCGTGCTTTTGTGCCGCCAGCTTCGCCGCAACCGTTTTCAAGTCAAACAAATGGTTACACAGCTCCCGTGGTTACCGCTCCGGTTGCTCCACCAGCACCTGCTCCGGTTGTACAGGAAACACCTGCGCCGGCACCAACCCCAGCTGCTAAACCAGATGAGCTAACCGAAAAATTAAAGAAACTAAAAACCTTGTTTGATAACGGCCTTATCTCACAGGAAGAATATAACGCCAAGAAACTGGATTTGCTGAGCGACTTGTAATTGGTCATTGAGTCATAACAAAAGGGGCGACGGATGTACATTCGTCGCCCCTTTTGTCATTAGGTCATTTTTATATCTCGAGCCAATCCAAAACTTACGAAGTTTTAAAAACTTCGTAAGTTTAATCAAGTGTTACTCCGCAACTATCAAAAAGTAATTCTTCTTGCCTTTTTGAGCTACGATGAATTTGCCGCCAATTAAAGCTTCGGTATTATAAACATCATCAGCAGTACCTATCTTAACTTTGTTGATAGCGACACCGCCACCTTGTATCATCTTTTTAGCTTCGCCTTTTGATGCAAAAACAGCCGTTTTCGCAGCCAACAGATCGGCAGCATTAATGCCCTGTTCTAATTCGCTTAACGCTATAGTGTAGTTAGGTACGCCGGCAAACAAACCCAAAACCTCAGTTTCATTCAGTTCGCTCAAAAATTCAATACCTATATTACCAAATAAAAACTCCGAAGATTTTATTGCCTTTTCGTATTCAGCTTCGCCATGCACACGGATGGTGATATCCTTAGCCAATGCTTTTTGCAATACACGCGTGTGTGGTGCGGCATCATGCTCAACCTCCATTGCTTCAATAACTTCACGATCAAGCAAAGTAAAAATGCGGATGTATGATTTAGCGTCAACATCTGTAGTGTTTAACCAAAACTGGTAAAACTGGTAAGGCGAAGTACGCTCAGCATCAAGCCAAACTGCTCCGCTTTCGGTTTTTCCAAATTTTGTACCATCGGCTTTCTTGATCAGGTTGGTAGTTAGGGCAAAAGCCTCACCGCTGTCTTTACGGCGGATTAGCTCAGTACCGGTAACAATATTACCCCATTGATCGCTGCCGCCCATTTGTAATGAGCAGTTATGGTGCTTCCACAGGTAGTAAAAATCGTAGCCTTGTACCAACTGGTAAGTAAACTCGGTAAACGACATACCAGTGTCGCCTTCCAAACGTTTTTTCACCGAATCTTTGGCCATCATATAATTAACCGTGATGTGTTTACCAACATCGCGGATAAAATCAAGAAAAGTAAAGTTTTTGAACCAATCGTAATTGTTCACCATTTCGGCACTGTTGGCGCCGGTATTAAAATCGAGGAAACGGGTAAGCTGTTTTTTTACCGCCTCCAGGTTATGCTGCAGCACATCCTCTGATAATAAATTACGCTCGGCCGATTTGCCCGACGGATCGCCCACCATGCCGGTAGCACCACCAACCAGTGCATAAGGTTTATGGCCCGCACGCTGAAAGTGGATCAGGGTCATGATTTGGGTAAGGTGACCAACGTGCAATGAATCGGCAGTTGGGTCAAACCCGATATATCCCGAAGCCATACCTTTATTTAACATATCCTCGGTTCCGGGCATTTCGGTATGCAGCATGCCGCGCCAGCGTAATTCTTCAACAAAGTTCATATCAAGTTCTGTTTCAAAAAGGTGCAAATATAAAAGAATAATTGGCTGGGCAGGCAGTCTTTATCAACATGATACAGGTTAACTACAGGTAAAATCTGTTTCAAATAATTACTTATATTTTGTATCTTGAGCAAAACCGGGTATTTTGCAAGGCAAGGCTTATGAATTTTTTATCGCATTTTTATTTCGACAGGGATACTACCAACTGCTACCACGTGCTGGGAACAGTACTGCCCGACCTGTTGAAAAATGCAGATAAAAACATCATCCTTCATCCCGAAAAATTGCACCACACTGATAACGAGGTTAATTCGATCATAGCCGGATGGAACAAACACCTTGATGTAGACCGGTATTTTCACTCGTCTACCTTTTTCACTACCCGTTCGCACGAGCTAAAAAAGTTATTGGCGCCAGCCTTGCATGGCTCGCCCGTAAAACCATTTTTTTTAGGACATATTGCACTTGAACTAATTATTGACAACCTGCTGTTAACCACAGGTAAAATAAGCGTTACTGAATTTTACGATCATTTAGATGGCTGCAAGGACGATAAAATAAGAAGCTTTTTAACCTTTGCAGGGCTTGAGGATACTGCCGTTTTCTTTAAATTTCACGAAGGTTTTAAAAAAAGCCAGTACCTGCATACCTATGCCGAAACCCATCAAATTGCCTATGCACTAAAACGGATCTGTATGCGCGTTTGGAAAAATCCATTCACACCTGAGCAAGAGGTGATCATGGATGAGATATTGAGCAGCTACCGCGAAGAAATGCTAAATGATTTTATGCAGATTTTTGAAGAGATAGACGCTAAATTAACTGGCGGTGAATAAAGATTCGTTTATCATAACTCATTAATTTATAGTACAGATAACAACGTAAAGCATGTTATCAAATGGTTTATTCAGCGTAAAATCCCGTTCAACTTTAACCCCTACCCGCCTAATCTGCCAAAAAACTTATAAAAGCACCTAAAATATAAGCAATTAACATTAAAAAATTTCTTTTTTCAATAAAATATATCCGTACCTTTGCAGTCCCAATTAACAAATTGGGAAAAGGAGAAAAATTATTTAATGGCAAAAAAACAAGAAGCAGAAAAAGAATTAAAAGCGAAAGAAGCTGAACTGGGTACAGTTAAAGCGGCTGGCGAAAAAGAAACAATTGAATCAGAAGCTGATTCAATATCTATCGAAGAGATCAAATCAAAAATTGCAGCTACACCAAGCGAAGATTTCGACTGGGATGCTGACGATAAAAAATTTGGTAACTACAGCGATGACGACCGTGAGAAATTTGAGAAATTGTATGATGGAACTTTCAGCTCTATCACCAAAGGCGAAATCATCACCGGTACTGTTGTTAACGTTAACAACAAAGATGTTGTACTTAACGTAGGTTTCAAATCAGACGGTTTAGTATCAGTATCAGAATTCCGTGACACTCCTGATCTGAAGATCGGTGACAAAGTTGACGTTTTTGTTGAGTCGCAGGAAGATGCTAACGGTCAGTTAGTACTTTCACGCAAACGTGCAAAAACTCAAAAATCATGGGAGCGCATTAATTCAGCCCTTGATAATGATGAGATCATCACCGGTTTTGTTAAGAGCCGTACTAAAGGTGGTTTGATTGTTGACATTATGGGTGTTGAAGCCTTCTTACCTGGCTCACAGATCGATATCAAACCTATCAGGGATTACGATGTGTATGTAGGTAAAACTATGGAATTCAAAGTTGTTAAAATCAACCACGAATTCAAGAACGTTGTGGTATCGCACAAAGTGCTTATCGAAGACGATCTGGAAAATCAAAAAACTGAAATTGTTGCCCGCCTTGAAAAAGGTCAGGTATTGGAAGGTACCGTTAAAAACATTACCGACTTTGGTGTATTCATTGACCTTGGTGGTGTTGACGGCTTACTGCACATTACAGATATTTCTTGGGGCCGTATTGAGCACCCACGTGAAATCCTGGCATTGGATCAAAAGATCAACGTTGTTGTTCTTGACTTTGATGACGAGAAAAAACGTATCGCTCTTGGCTTGAAACAATTAACCCCTCACCCTTGGCAAAGCCTTTCTGAAGACATTCAGGTTGGTTCAAAAGTTAAAGGTAAAATCGTTACCGTTGCTGATTACGGCGCATTCCTTGAAATCATCCCTGGTGTTGAAGGTTTGATCCACGTGTCAGAAATGTCATGGTCACAAAACCTGCGCAACCCTCAGGAATTCCTGAAAGTTGGTGACGAGATCGAAGCTCAAGTATTGACTTTAGACCGCGAAGAGCGTAAAATGTCATTAGGTGTTAAACAATTAACTCCTGATCCATGGCAAAACGCTGCTGAAAGGTACGCAGTTGGTACTCAGCACGTAGCTACAGTTAAAAACATGACCAACTTTGGTGTGTTTGTTGAACTGGAAGACGGCATCGACGGTTTGATCCACATCTCTGACCTTTCTTGGTCTAAAAAAGTTAACCACCCTAACGAATTCACTAAAGTTGGTGAAAAATTAAACGTGGTTGTACTTGAACTTGATGTTGAAAACCGCAAATTGAGCTTAGGCCACAAACAGCTTGAAGAAAACCCTTGGGATACTTTTGAAACTATCTTCACTATCGACTCGATCCACGAAGGTACCGTTATCAAAGTAACTGACAAAGGTGCTATCGTTGCTTTACCTTACGGTGTTGAAGGCTTTGCGCCAACCAAACACCTGGTTAAAGAAGACGGTAAGAGCTTAAAAGCTGAAGAAGCTGCTGAATTCAAAATCATTGAATTTAACAAAGAAAACAAACGTATCGTTATTTCACACTCACGTATCTGGGAAGAAGCCCGCGCTGATGCCCGCGTACAGGAATTTGAAAACCGCAAAAAAGAAGCAAAAGCTGCTACTAACGCGGTGAAAAAAGTGAAAGATTCTGTTGAAAAATCAACTTTAGGCGATCTTAGCGTATTAGCTCAATTAAAAGAGCAAATGGAAGGTGCTGAAAACAAAGCCCGCAAGGCTGCACCTGCTGCTAATAGCTCTGAAGAAGAAGCATAATTTTAGCTTAACACTTTATACAAGCCTCCCGATAAATCGGGAGGCTTTTTTGTTGGGTGAAACTTTTTGTATTCCATGTTATACTTGCGCTCGTTTGTAACGAGCGCTTAATATGGTTTGGCGATTGTATCGCCTTTGCGTTACAAACGCAAACCCAGGCTGCACACTCGTTTTAAACGAGCGCGAGTTAGCATGTTTTTAATTTACTTTTGTCATATGACCGGAGAAACCAATCTCAAGACCCTGCTCAAAAACATGACACCCGTACTAAATGAAGGTGATTATGTTTATTGCACGACAACATCTTTAAATAACATTAACACCGATGACATTATAGCGTTTTTTAAAGAACAGGAAGCTATAACCGTCATCCTCAAAAAGGAAACCGCGGATAAATTAAGCCTTGAATATAGCTACGTTGCCGCCTGGATCACTTTAACCATCCATTCATCACTGGAAGCAACCGGGCTTACTGCAGCATTTGCAACCGCATTGGCTAAAGAAAACATCAGCTGTAATGTGGTGGCAGCCTACTATCATGACCACATTTTTGTAGCTAAAAAAGATGCGGAAAAGGCGATGGAAGCGTTGAAAAAGCTATCAGAGTAATCCTCATTCCCAACTCCCACCCGTCATTGAGGTACGAAGCAATCGCAAACTTTACAGGACGGCCATAAAAGCGACTCTGTACGTAGGGGGTTGCTTCGTACCTCGCAATGACGCAATTGTAAGTTGTTGATTATAAAATATATTTTAAAAATCTATTTTATAACATGGGCGTTGCCTGCGGCCCGGGCTTTCCGTTATAAGTCCTCGCCTTTCCTGCCCTCACTCCCTACACACGCTGCGGGCTTTACACTGCAATCACTAACGCGGCCTCCGCACAACATCCCTAAAATATATTTTGCTCGTCATCACGATTTTTTCCAGGGTCTCTCTGGTGGTTACTCGCAATGACGCCGTGAAGAGCGACTGTTTAAAAAGGATTATTGTTAACCCCACTTTCAAAACTCATCCTCCAAAACTCAAAACAAATTATTACTTTTGCCCAAATCCACCCATACGATGCAAAATCTAACACTGCTCGACGGACAAAAGTTTCAAATCACCATACAACGTTTATGTCGCCAGTTAATTGAAAATCATAACGACTTTTCAAATACAGTACTAATTGGTATCCAGCCGCGTGGCATTTATTTAGCCAAACGCGTTGCCGAAGAACTTAGGAAAATCCTTCCGGATAAAAATATACTGCAGGGCGACCTCGATATCACCTTTTACCGCGATGATTTTCGTCGCCGTGAATCGCAGCTGGTACCTAATCAAACCAAAATTGATTTTATTATTGAAGGTAAAAAAGTGATCATGATGGACGATGTGCTGTGGACCGGCCGCACCATCCGCGCAGCGATGGATGCCATGCAGGCATTCGGCAGGCCAGAGAAAATCGAGCTTTTAGCTTTGGTCGACCGTCGCTACTCACGCCACATCCCGGTATCTGCCGACTATGTAGGTATTGAAGTGGATTCTATAGCGTCGCAAAAAGTAGTGGTAAGCTGGAAAGATACGGATGGGGAAGACAAGATAGTGCTGGTTTCAGAGGCACAGGAATAATATAATATGTCATTGCGAGCGATAGCGTGGCAATCGCATGCTATACAGAGCGGCTCCGCCTCAGTGCGATTGCTTCGTACCTCGCAATGACATGACTAATAACAAATAGAAATAATATAACAGGATCATTACCGACATGGCAGGACTGAGCACACGACACTTATTGGGTATAAAAGATTTGAACCGGGCAGATATTGAGCTGATATTTGAAACTGCCGATACTTTTAAATCTGTTTTAAACCGGCCGATCAAAAAAGTGCCGTCGTTGCGGGATGTTACTATTGCCAATATTTTCTTTGAAAATTCAACCCGTACCCGTTTATCATTTGAGCTGGCCGAAAAGAGACTTTCGGCCGATGTGATCAACTTTGCAGCTTCATCATCATCGGTAAGTAAAGGCGAAACGCTGATTGATACGGTAAACAACATCCTGGCTATGAAGGTTGATATGGTGGTAATGCGCCACCCTTATGCCGGCGCGGGCATCTTCCTGTCGAAACACGTAAAGGCACAGATCGTGAACGCGGGTGACGGCGCGCATGAACACCCTACCCAGGCTTTGCTTGACGCTTTTTCAATCCGCGAAAAATATGGCGACGTGGCAGGCAAAAAAGTGGTGATTGTGGGTGATATCCTCCACTCGCGCGTGGCGCTTTCAAACATCTTATGCCTTAAACAATTGGGAGCGGAAGTAATGGTTTGCGGACCAACTACGTTGATTCCTAAATATATCGGCTCATTGGGTGTAAAGGTTGAACATAACCTTATTAAAGCACTTAATTGGTGCGATGTAGCCAATATGCTCCGCATTCAGCTGGAACGTCAGGACATCAAGTATTTCCCTTCACTTAGGGAATACACCATGCTTTTCGGTCTTAACAAAACTATCCTCGATTCATTAGATAAAGAAATCACCGTTATGCACCCCGGCCCTATCAACCGCGGCGTGGAAATCACCAGCGATGTGGCCGACAGCAAACAATCCATCATTCTCGACCAGGTAGAAAACGGAGTTGCCGTACGTATGGCAGTGCTGTACCTGCTGGCCGGTCAAACACCAACCATATAACAGCATGTTTCAGGTATGAAATTTGATTTTAAAACATATCTGAAACATACTTATAAAACCCAGCTGGTTTATCTTGCTGTTATTGTCGCCTTGTATATTTACGACAATGGCAACCTTATTTTTCTTTTATTTTTCCCGTTTTCGTTTATACAGGGCTATTATCGCTATCAGTACAAACTAACCCAGGCCGAAAAGCTCAAAGCCAAAGGCCTCACCGAAGAAGATATTGAGAATATCAGCTTTGTAAAAAAATGGGAACATGCCCGCAAGCGTGGTATTTGGAACTATTGCATTATCGATGGTGGATTTATTGCCGGTTTAGCTTTATCTATTATAAGCAGTATGATCTGGTTTACGTTAAGCGGCAAAACCGACTTGCATACCCTCCTGGCCGAACCCGGCGATATGTTTGCTTTTATTGGTTATAATTATATAATTGGTGCAGGTATTGCCGTTATCATATTCCGTATGAAATGGAAATACAATGAAAAACGCTTTATACGCTTAACCGATCCTTTGGCCAATAACTACTTTGCCAAAGATTACCAGGATATATAAGTCAATTAATATTAAGTTTTAAGCCAAACCCAATCTTTCGACTTAAAACTTGTGACTAAAGACTAAACGATATTTCAATATAACACGAATTGCATTTCATGAAACTCAGGCTCTGTTTTATCCTACTTTTATTTATCCCGGGTGCCACCTTCGCCCAAAGCCATCAGCAGTTTAAAACCGATTCGGTATTTGTGCTGGTGAAAAAATTCTTCAACGCCAAACAGGCCGACTCCATTTATGCCTTAACAGGCCAAAACTTCAGGCATGCGGTAAGTGCAGGACAGTTCCGCAGCCTTAGCGAACAACAACTATTCCCATTAAATGAAATAAAGGGTTCAACGGTAATCAGCTTTGTTAATAATAAGGTGAGCACATATAAGCTGGTATTTCAGTCGGTAACATTACAACTACTTATGAGCCTTGACGCAGGTAATAAGATAGAACTCTTCCTGTTTCAGCCCTTTAAAGATGTTACTGCGGATAAAACAACACAGGTTCCCACATCCAATAAACTGCTCAATACGATGGATAAACAGGTGGATGAAATAGCCCGCTCTTACATTCAAAAAGCAAACACGGTTGGCTTAAGTATAGGTGTATTTAAAGACGGCCAGATCAGCATTTATAATTATGGTGAAACAGCCCGGGGCAACAAACAATTACCGACGGCGAGTACCCTATATGAAATCGGCTCCATCACCAAAACATTTACAGCCACCTTGCTGGCTTATTACGCCAATGAGGGTAAAGTAAAATTAACCGACCCGATAACCAAATACTTGCCCGATTCGGTAAAAAACAATGCCGCGTTAAACGCAGTAACCCTCCAAACCTTAAGCAATCATACATCCGGGTTGGCCCGGATCCCAGAAAACCTTCAGTTCGATTCGGCCAGTGCGGCTAATCCTTATAAAAGTTATAATAAGCGATTATTATACAGCTATTTGAAAACCTGCAAACTCAATAGTAAGCCGGGCGAGCAATATGCATATTCCAATTTAGGAGTAGGTTTATTAGGGACGATATTATCGCAGGTAAGCGGCAAAACATTTGATCAGATGGTGCAGGAAGTGATTTGCAGTCCGTTAGCGATGAAAAATACGGTACAACATTTAAGCGCTTTACAACTCTCCCACTTTACTAAAGTATACAGCCAGTACGGTGATGCAACAGTAGCCTGGGATTTTAACGCTCTTGCCGCTTGTGGGGCCCTACATTCAACAGTAAATGATCTGCTGATATATGCAAAGGCTAACATGACCAGTGGCGCTGATAAGCTATCAAAGGCCTTTGAACTCACCCATCAAATAACTTACAGCAAGGATGCCAAAATAGCCCTTGGCTGGCACATCATTTTGGTTGATGGCGTTGAATACATTTTTCACAATGGAGGCACTTACGGCAGCAGCAGCTTTTTAGCTTTTAATGCCGATAAAAAGCTGGCGGTGGTTGTATTATCCAATGCCGCTGAAAGCACGGACGCCGTGGGGACCGGGATTATAAAGAAGTTGCAGGCGGACGGAAAATAGCGTAAAATCATCTTAAATCATGTCATTGCGAGCGATAGCGTGGCAACCGCACGGACGCATAGCCGCTCTGCATAGCTACGAGATTGCTTCGTCGTTCCTCCTCGCAATGACATAGTTTTTATAAAAACAGAAGCCCGAAAGCTTTTCAGCTTTCGGGCTTCTGTTTTTTCCCTTCGCACTATCCATAACGTTGATTCAAATCAACGTATTTTCAATTATTAATATTTCAAAGTCGATCCGTTCCTGATTTCATCTGATGCTGCTTTTACAAGTTTGTCATCAGCTTTCAGGTCGCCACCGAAGATCTCGATGCTATCGCCATTGGTCAGGCCTTTTTTAACATCAACCCAAACAGCTTTGTGATCAACAACCTTAATTACAAAAACCTTTTCGGTTGAAGTTGCTACTGCCGATTTTGGCACCACAAAAGTGCTGTCACCAGCCGGCAGAGGTACGCTAACTTCGGCAAACATATGCGGGATCAGTTTTTTGCTTTTATTGTAAACGTCCATCTCCAGGCGTTCTGCACGTAACTTTTCGTCAAGCGCGCCGGCTATACGTTTTACCTGTGCGGTAAACTTTTCGCTTGGTAATGCCCTTACGGTAAAATTAACTTCGCTTTTGTTGCTTAGCGCGCCGGTATAAATTTCCGGTACAGATACCACTAAACGCATCCTGTTTTGATCCTGTACTGTAAACAACGGATCAGTTGTTTTGCCTCCCGGGCCAACATAGGCACCCAGGTTAACGTTACGACTGGTGATCACACCATCAAACGGAGCGCGGATCTCCAGGTAAGCCAAATTAGCCGATACTTCTTTCAAGCCAGATTTAGCAGCATCAACGTTAGCCAGATCGGCATTCTTTTTAGCTTCGGCCTGCTCCAAATCGTTTTGAGAAACGGTACCGGGAGTTTTACTTGTGCTAACCAATCTGTCGTAGGTAGCTTTGCTGGCAAAATAAATAGCCTCGTATTGTTTGATGCGTGATTGTGCCGCAGCCAATTGCGAGTTAATTTCAGGCGCTTCAAGCACAGCTAAAAGCTGCCCCTGGTGTACTTCCGAACCGATATCAACCAAAAGTTTTTTAACATAGCTGTTGGTTTTCGCATACAGATCAACCTGTTGGTAAGGGATCAGCTCGCCGGGAATAGTGATGGCGCTGCTTAACCTGCCTTTAGTTACCGGTACCAATTGTACGGTTGGGGTTTCAACAGCATCCTGCTGTTGTTCCTCTTCCTGCTGCTCCTTTTTCTCTTTATCATCTGAGTGGCAGGCGCTCAGGGAGCTTACTGCCATAGCTAAAACAGCAAGCAGTAATATTGATTTATTTTTTAGCTTATTCATGATGGTGCAAAGGGACATAAAATTTACTTTCTTTATCTTCAGGGTCTAATGAAACAGATTGGGTACTGGCATTGCCTTGTACCCAGGCAAAAACCAATGGTAATATCAACAGTGCTGCAAAGGTAGAAGCAATAAGGCCACCTATAACGGCGCGGCCCAATGGTGATGTTTGATCACCACCTTCACCTAAGCCCGATGCCATAGGGATCATACCTACAACCATCGCCAAACTGGTCATCAAAATAGGGCGTAAACGTAAGGCTACCGCTTCACGTGCTGCTTTCAGCGCATCGCCATTGTGCTTGCGAAGCTCTTCGGCGTTGGTGATCAACAATACCGCGTTTGATATAGATACACCCACCGACATGATCATACCCATATATGATTGCAGGTTAAGCGTAGCGCCTGTCATTTTAACCAGCAACAACGAACCAAACAATACCGCAGGTACCGTTGACAGTACTACGAATGATATTTTGAACGACTGGAAGTTAGCTGCCAGCATCAGGAATATCACCAATACCGCCACAACTAAACCGCCCTGTAAGCTATCAAGCGTAGCTATTAAGGTTTGGCTCAAACCATGCAATTCAACTGTTAAGCCGCGTGGAGGGGTGCCCAATTCATCAAGAGCTTTCTGCACATCGCGGGTGGCTGTGCCTAAGTCCTTTTTGTTGATGTTAGCTGTAACAGAAATTGTTGGTACAGCACCTACGTTATCGTCTTCACCAAAAGTGGTTCCTGTTTTAACGTCAGCAACGTCGCCAAGTACCGGGCGTGCCTGGTTTGCCAGTACCGGGATTTCTTTAACATCGTTCAGGCTGGCCATCTGATATTCCGGAACCTGCACCTGCACAAGGTAGCTTAAGTTCGATTTCTCATCTATCCAGTTATTCTTTTCAGTAAACCTTGATGATGATGTTGACGCTATCAGTGAACGTGATATATCGTTCAAACCTACACCTAATTGTGCCGCACGCTGCCTGTCGATATTGATATCGATAGTAGGATAGTTAAACGACTGTCCTATCTGCACATCGCGCAGGTATTTGATGCTTTTTAGTTTTTCAATGATCTTAAACGCGTACTCAACGTTTTGCTTTTTGTTTTTACCGGTAAGTGCAACCTCAATAGGTGTTGGCGAACCCTGGCTCAGAATCTTGTCCGTTAATTCAATCGGCTCAAACGATAATTTAATTTCCGGCAATTGTTTGGCCATCTGATACCTGAATTTTTCTTTCAGATCATCGAGATTAACCTTATAATCCTCTTTCAAACTCACCTGCATAACAGACTCCTGCGGACCCGCCATAAACAAGTATATAGGGTTGGTTGAGAATGATGACGGGTGCGAACCAACAAATGTTGATGTGATTTCAATATTCTTCTTGCCTACAATATCACCTAAAATACGTTGTGCTTTAACTGCAACAAGCTCGGTACGCTCCAAACGGGTACCGTCCGGTGCACGTAACCTTACCTGGAAAGTGCCGGAGTTTACCTTAGGTAACACGTCGCGACCAATAGTATTGAGCAGTAGTACTGCCAGGGCAATTGCAGCTACAGCATAAACAGATACAATCAGCGCACGTTTGGGCAGCATACGATCCATCAGGCGCATAAAGCTATCCCTGAATTTATCAAACTTGGTTGCTTTATGACCTTTGTGTTCAAGCACAGCCTTCATGGCTTTCTCTTTCTGCTCCCATGGCTCACCTTCATCTTCTAAGGCAAAACCATCTTTGTGGCTGTGATCTTCGTGTTTGTTGATCATGATCCAGTTGGCCATGATAGGTACAAAGGTTTGCGCCAGGAAGTAAGAAACAATCATAGAGAAACCGATAGCCAATGCCAGCGGCAGGAACAACGCTCCAGGAATACCGTTCATGGTAAAGGCTGGTGCAAACACCGCCAGGATACAGAACAGGATCAGTAATTTAGGGAAGGCGATCTCCTTACAGGCATCCCATATAGCTAAAGCCTTAGGTTTACCCATATCAAAGTGCTGGTGAATATTCTCGATAGTTACCGTCGATTCATCCACCAAAATACCGATAGCCAGCGACAGACCGCTCAGCGTCATGATATTGATGGTTTGATGCGCCAGCGACAGGAAGAAAATTGCCGAAATAACGCAGGTAGGGATAGTAAGGATCACGATAAGCGCGCCGCGTTTATCGCCCAAAAACAACAATACCATCAAACCTGTCAGTACCGCACCAATCGCCCCCTCTTCGGCCAAACTTTTCACCGCGTTGATTACGTAAACCGACTGGTCAAACACAAACGACAGTTTCACATCCTCCGGCAACAAAGCCTGGAAGCGGGGAAGCGCTTTTTTAAGGTTTTGTACCACATCCCATGTTGAAGCTGTGGCCGATTTGGTGATAGGCAGATAAACCGAACGTTTGCCGTTAATAAGCGCGTAACCGTTGGTGATATCGGCACCATCTTCAATGGTAGCCACATCTTTCATAAACACGGTTTGAATACCGTTTTTATATAGCGGAATATCGCCAAAATCCTGAACCTTCTTAATGGTAGTATTAGCCGGCGACAGGTAGTTATAATCCCCTATACGCACGTTACCTGCAGGCGTATTCTGGTTATTCTCGCGCAGGGCAGCCACAACCTGATCGGGGGTTAAGTTATGCGAGCGTAACAGGTTAGGGTCGGCTTTGATCAGGATGGTACGTTGGTTACCGCCAAAAGGTGCCGGAGCAACAAGGCCCGGAATTGAGGTAAATGATGAACGTACGTAAACCAAAGCATAATCGAGCAACTCGTTATTGCTTCGGGTAGCGCTGCTCAACACCAGCTGACCAACCGGCAGCGTTGAGGCATCAAAGCGCAAAATAAAGGGCGGCTGCGACCCCTGCGGGAAGCTGGCCTGGGCCCGGTTGGTATAACTCGTGACCTCCGCCGCGGCCTGGGCCATGTTGGTGCCCTCGTAAAAAGTAACTTTAATTAACGTTAAGCCCTGTATATTTTTCGTTTCGATACTTTTTACGCCCGATACGAAAAGCAACAGGTTAACATATTGCTTACCAAAGTAAGCTTCCATTTGGTTTGGGGTGAAACCGCCGTATGGGTGCGATACATATATAACCGGCAGGTTAAGATCGGGAAATATATCGATCTTGATAGTCCGCACCGCATTTATACCGAAGAAGAACAGCCCGGCCACTATAACCAATATGGTAATTGGTTTTTGCAGCGCCCCTTTTATCATTCCCATTGTATATGTGTGTAACTGTTAAAAATTATTGATGAATAACCCAAAATCGCCGGTGGCAGCTGATTTGAACAGCAATGCCTGCCATACATTGTTAAGGGCTATGTATTTGTCAACCTCGGCCCGGTTAAGGGTATAAAGCGCCTGTGTAAAATCAACTATGTTTGATAGTCCGTTTTTATACAGTGTATATTTTTGAATGTAAGCGTTGTTGGCGGCCGAAACTTCAACCGGTACTTCGTTTACATTTTTAAGAGCATTGCCTATGCGTGTTTCGGCCAGGGTGCGCTGTGCTTCCAGTTGTTTATCAACCAGTTCGTAGTCGTTTTTCAATTGCTCTGATGTGAACTTTTGCGATTGAACCTGGTAGTGGGTCCTGAAAACGCTGGTAAAGTTCCAAACCATGCCAATACCAAACAGGTAGTTATAACGGGTTGGGTCAACACCTGCGCCGTAACTGCTGGTATAACTTGATTGATCAACACCATAGTCTGACTTAAAACCAGATCCCCTGCCCTGGTAAACACCAAACAAACTAAAGGTAGGCAAGGCAAAGGTGCGAAGGTATTTAGCCTGCTGATCGCTCACATTCACCCTGTTTTGATAAAACTTTAAAGTAGGGTGATCTGTAGCAGCAACAGCGCTCAATGCCTCCAGGTTGGTTGGCTGCTTGGTAATGAAAGCACTATCCAGCTGAAACTCCTGTGCCGGAATACCTAAGTAAATAGAAAGCTGATTGCTTTGGTCTTGCACAGTTTGCTGTGAGTTGGTTAATGCAATCTTAGCATTAGATACTTCGGCGTTGGCCAGTGATGAATCCACTCCCGGGTTTAAACCGTTCTTAACACGGGCAACCACTACCTTTTGTAAGTCCATTGCACGGTTAAGGTTATCCTGCTGTGCTTTGGCAAGTTGCTGGGCCGCAAGGAGGTTTAAGTAAGTAGCGGCAACACGTACCTGGTGCTGAAATTGCTCCTGTGCAAGATCAGTTTCGTCGCGCGATACGATGGTTTTCTGTACGCCGATCCTTTGCTTTGATCTGCCGAAGGCGAAAAAGTCCCAGCTAACGTTGGTTAAATACAGAGCGCCAAAAGCGGCGTTCCAGTTCTGTTTGGCCAAAGCTGGCCCCGATGAGGATACCGACAGGCCCCGGTAACCATACGATGGTCCGTTTTGGCCGTTCACTGTGCCGTAGTCCTGCTGCGCGGAGAAATTTACGTCCGGCAGGTACTCCGTTTTTGTTTCTTTGAGGTATGCCTTAGAGGCGTTAAGCTGGTTTGCCTTCGACTTGATGGAAGCATAGTTAGCAAGGGCCATTTGTTCAGCATCCTTAATGGAAAGGACTTTTTGCTGAGCTTGCGCGTGTAAGACATATGAAACACTCAAAAAAAACAGGAGTAATTTTTTTGAATTTGTGTTTAACATGAGGTGTATTTTATACACAGCAAATGTATACCTATATGATTCATGAAAAAAATGAATTAATTTTGTGTAAATCATTAGCAAAACTAATAATGAATATTGCATTACATCATTTCAGGTTAGTTGATACCATTTCAAAAGAGGGCTCACTGACCAAAGCAGCAAGCGCTTTACACCTAACTCAATCGGCCCTGAGCCACCAGTTAAAAGAGCTGGAGAAGGAGCTGGATATTGAGGTGTTCCATCGCCAGGGAAAGAAGCTTCAGCTTACCGAAGTGGGCTATCGTTTCCTACGAAGTTCGGAAAAAATATTGGCCGAAATACGTACTCTTGAAGAAGATATTAACAACTATAAAAATGGCAAAACCGGCAAGCTCAATATCAGTATGCAATGCTACACCGCATACCACTGGCTGCCCGGCGTAATTAAGGATTTTAAGAGCCAATGGCCTGATATTAACATAAATATAGTTTCGGATGCAAGCCGCAGGCCGCTCGAATACCTGATGCGCGGCGACCTTGATCTGGGCATTGTGCGCACTCAAATGGTGAACACACAAATCGTTTACGAACCCATTTTTGAAGACCGCCTGATAGCCATTTTACCGGCCGATCATCCACTGGCAAAAAAGGCTGTTATTGACATCTGCGACTTCCAGGATCAGGAGCTGATTCTGGCCCTTTATGACCCCTCTTACCAGGAGACCCCGATCATCGAAACCCTCATCCAGGAGCAGCATGTAAAGCCCAAAACATTGAGCCGGATTCACTACACAGATGCTACTATTGAGATGGTAAATGCAGGCCTCGGAATTAGCGTTATGGCCGACTGGATTGTGAAGCCATACCTACCCGGTAAACACATTGTTACAAAACCATTGCACCATAGTATAGCAAAACGTACCTGGTACGCCGCTACCTGTAAGGATACGCCGGCAATTCAGAACTTTTTGAGCTGCCTCAAGAACCATTTTTGCAAAACCGAGATGCTGTGTAATGAATTTGACGACGTTGCCGCTTACCCCGAACTACGTGCGATATAGCCTGATGCTATTTTCGATATTTGTCCTGAACGGCCTTCATGCACAGGTTGCATTAAGGCCGTTTCCGCAACATAGCAGGTATACGGCTGGTACTATTAGGCCTAACCACCTAAATCAGCAACAACTGGATAAACAAGTAACTACTTTCTACGACCAGTGGAAACGCCGTTACATAAAACCAGGTTGCGATAAAGACCAGTTTTACGTTTGGTTTGAAAAGCCTGGTAAAGAGTGTGTATCCGAAGGGCAAGGCTACGGCATGGTGATTACCGCACTGATGGCGGGTTATGATAAGCAGGCAAAAACCGTTTATGATGGCTTGTATAACTATTATAAAGCTCATCCGGCCAAAGCATCCCCTTATTTAATGGCCTGGGCCCAGCTAAAAAACTGCAAAAACCACGACAAGGATGCTGCTACCGACGGTGATATGGATATAGCATACTCTCTACTGTTAGCTGATAAGCAATGGGGAAGCAAAGGCCATATCAACTATCTGCAGGAAGCTAAAAACGCAATGGCGGCTATTATGCGCTATGAAATCAACCCTAAAACATATTCTGTTTTACTGAGCGATGGCAGCGATGGAGATAGCGAAGATTATTATGACATGCGCGCTTCTGACTTTATGCCTGCCAACTTTAAAGCATTTGAAGGCGCATCAAAAACCGGCAAATGGCAAAAAGCTATTGATAACAACTACCGGTTATTTAGTTATATGCAGAAAACTTACAGTCCGGATGCCGGCTTGGTTCCCGACTTTATAAGAGGTATAAACGCCCAAGCCAGGCCTGCGCAGGCTAATTACATGGAATCAAAGTATGATAGCTACTATAACTACAATGCATGTCGCGTTCCATGGCGCATAGCTACTGATTATTTACTATATGGCGATAAGCGCGCAAAAGCTTTTGTAACCCCGATAAACAGATGGATCAGGCAAACTACCGATGGCAACCCTGATAATATTTCGGCGGGGTATACGCTTGAAGGGAATGATATTAAAGGACGATATTTTGAAGCGCTGAGCTTTATAGCGCCATTCGTTGTATCAGCAACGGTTGATCAAAGCAATCAGCAATGGCTTAACAAAGTTTGGGATTACCTAATTGCCTTTAAACTGAAGGACTACGATTATTACGATAATACCATCAAAATGCTGGATATGATCATAGTGAGCGGGAATTATTGGAAGGTGGAATAAATTGATACAGACGAATAAATTAGTTAAATTTGATTATGCTTACAGTTCAAGTCAAATTATCCGTAGAAGACATTATCAATTCATTACCCGATTTGAATGCTAATGAAGTTGATAAACTTCAGAATGCTATTGCTGTATTGAAAAACGAAGAAGCATTACAACAGGCGATTAACGAGGGCTTAGAAGATATAAAACATGGCAGGGTAACTCCGCACGACGTGGTAATGCAGGAAATTAAAGCGAGATATAATTACAAGGCGTGAATTTCATGGTTTTGTGGTCAGACAAGGCCAAATCAACTTATCTCGAAGTAATTGAATATCTGGAATATAAATGGACAGAAAAAGAAATTAATGCGTTCATTTCCAGAACTGACGGCGTAATCATTAAAATAAGCAATAATCCTTTTCTATTTCAACAGCATAAAAACGATACCTTAATCAGGCAAGCTGTACTACATGAAAATGTTTCACTCATATACCAAATTTCAGAAGATCAAAAATTAATTAACCTAATTACATTTTGGGATAACAGACAGAACCCAACTAAACTAAAAGTAAAATAACGCTGTCCTACTCATACCCCAATAACATTTCAGCAGCCCTCAACCCACTGGTAAGTGCTGCTTCAACAGTTCCCATAGCTGTACCTTCATACAGGTATTCGCCAGCGAAAAACAGGGTATCACTGATTGGATGACTTAAGATCTTCCTTGCCCCGGCAGTTTCAACGGTATCATAACTATATGACCCACGTGCGAATGGATCTACTGTCCAGTTGATTACATTCCAGGTGAGGAGTTTTTCTTTAAGGTTCACGATGTCTATCTTAAAAATATTGGAGATGGAGCCAAGTGCTTCTATCAGAACATCTTCGTCGGTGGTATTTAAACGTGCTGCTGCTGGCGGACCACCGAGCCAACCGGTAAGCAGCGGGCGATGTACAGGCATCTGAGTCCACCAAACAGGGATAGCTTCTTTTGAAAACAGGAAACCCATGTCTTCCAAATCGGCCCCAGTCATTTGCCGCGTTTCATCATTGTACCAAAACGCATCGTCAAACTCCAACAACACTTTAATTACGGCGCCAAAGCCGAGCGACTTTAAGGCATTTATATAATAGTCAACCGGAGGATCAAAACTCAATGTACCTTTTAATCCGGCTTCTGCCTGCAAGATGCCAAGCGGTACGGCAATCAGCAATTGCGTTGCCTGATAGGTTATTCCGATGTCCGTGCTCACCGTAACATGGTGCTTTCCCCAATCAATATCTTTTACAACGGCATTAAGGTAGATATGCCCGCCCGCCTGTTTAAATTCATTTGCCAGGTAGCTGATCAGCATGCAATAACCACCTTCTATGCGATATTGAGCATCCTCATGCTCGTTCTGCCATTCTTTACGGATTGAAAAAGCGCTCGCCTTTTTAGGATCGGCATTATCATAGCCCGACACGTACGCCCTTACCGACTCCCGGAGACCGTCATACTGTTCCCCCGAAAATTCCTGCTGCATAAATGCTTCCATACTCATGTCTTGTTTCAGTTGCATAATTCGCTCCAGAAACTCATCCCAATGCTCAATAACATGCCCTTCTGCTATAAACTTTCCATCATCATACCTCCACATGGAAGCAGAAGCCGGAGTGTATTTAATGCCCGCCTCGTTAAGCAAACCTTGGGTAACAGGTAAATCGCCATGAATAAATTCGGCACCCAGTTCGGCTGGCTCAAGGGATGTGCCATGCTCCAGCGTATGAATACGGCCTCCAAGCCGGTTACGCCCTTCAAGCAGTACAACATTTTTACCTGCTTTGGCAAGCGTACGGGCGGCCATTAAACCTGCTGCCCCTCCACCTATGATAATTACATCTGTATTTTCCATATGCAAAATGTGTAGGGCAAGATAAGCAGATTTTTAAAGCTGAACCTGTATTGCAGGTCATTCTTAAACAAAATTTAACTTTAAAAATGGTTAGGCACAAGCCACCCCATTCAGAATCAACCACACAAGACTTGCACCAAGTGAGAGAAATTACGCAAAGATGGCCTGTCACCCTGAGTGTTTAAATCCAGGGCCTCTGAAGGTGAAATGACATCCAGTAAAGAGGGCTGTCACCCTGAGCTTGTCGAAGGGTCGTGCGCAAAGGCCCTGCCCGCTATGCTTCGATAAGCTCAGCATGACACCCATTTTTTAGTCATGTCATGGGTAGCCTGTCGAAGGGTCGCGCGCAGAGGCCTACCCACCATGCTTCGACAGGCTCAGCATGACACCCATTTTTAATAATGTCATGGGTAGCGACAGCGAAGCATCTTCTTTGGTGCTCTAAGCAAATATTCAGGGTAAAGAAGATGCTTCGCTATCGCTCACACGAGAAACAGGGACGAACAAAAAAAGCCGGGCAAAATGCCCGGCCTTCATTGTTACATATTTGAAATCTATTGCAATGCTATCACCTGCTTATCCAAATTCCAGCCTTCAAGCAATACTGTTGGTTTTACAGTGCCTAATTTGGCTACCGGGGCACTTACCGATACCCTGATGCTTTCATGTGGCGCCAGGCTAAAATAATTGCCTGTCCAGTAGCTTGGCATCACTTCCTCACCATTTTTCATCAATTGCGGGCGGACAAAGAATGCCAATTGATTGGAATTATTGGTAAACTGCATAGTCCATTTGTTTTCGCTTACTCCTTTTTCAGCTTTGATCACCTTGCCCTGCACCTGTGCTTGTTTCATATCGTTTAGAGACGTAAAGTCATCAGTAGCCGATAACCAGTATACGTTATGTGATACCGTTTTGCCTGTCGCATTAGTCAGGTTCAGCACCACGAAACTTACACCTTTGGTAGCGGCAAGTGCATCTTTGAGCTGGATCACTTCCTTAACCCCAGTTTGCGCTAATCCTACATTGCCAACTTTTTCCGATTTGATCAGCTTGCTGTTAATATCATAAATATCGGCCGTTGCAGTTAAGCTGCCGGTTGCATGGTGCGTACGGTTGATGATCGCTATTGACGAATTATCATAATTATACTGAATATGAATAGGTTCGCAAGCATTTTGCATGGTGTAGTAGCCTGCATTAGGTTCCAGGTACCAATCGTAGATCTGCCATATTACACTTGGCAACGCCGCATTCAACTTCCAGAGCATTACGCCACCGGTTTCGTTCAGTTTATGACCATCAGCTTCAAAAATGCCCTGGTACCCTACAGCGTTCATAAGCTGCATCTTGTCCGAAAAGTTAATAATGCTGCTTGGCTTGCCATACCTTTTTGCCATTTCCTCATAGTATTTATCATACTTGCCTGCCCCTGTAGCTGCGTCATGGTAGCCCCATGAATTGTTGAGCGGGAACGGCAAATTGGTATCCCAAACCAAATTAGGAATGATTTTTGGCAGGGTTGTATAAGGCGGCTGCGACGGTAAGCCTGTTTCGTCTTTAAATACCCAATCTTTAGCTGCATCCGCCAGTTTATAATATTCTTTAGGATCTTTCCAATCATACGGGCCGCCGCTATAAACGCCTGATGGCATATCATCAGGCCACGAGCCTTTCCAACCGGCAGGCAGTTTGGCAAAACCCGATGAGCTTGGGATGAAAGGACGTGTTCCATCTAAAGTGATGATATCATTGCGCATTACGTCATATAACTCTTTACGGGCATGCCCCTCGTTACCACCTGTCCATACCAATAGGCTTGGGTGGTTGCGGATGCGATAGATGGTACTTTCTACGTTTTTAATGAACACGTTACCTTCTAACGGCCAATCCGGCGAACCTTTAAATTCGCCCTGGGTATCGCCGGTGATCCAAAAGTCTGACCATATCATCTGGCCATATTTATCCGCGGCATTCCAGAAAGCATCCGGCTCGGTAACGCCGCCGCCCCAAATACGCACCAGGTTTACGTTAGCGTTACGGCAAAGGTGCATCTCATAATCATAACGGGCCGAATCGCGGTTTACCATCATATCCGGTACCCAGGCACCGCCTACCAAATGCACTTCCTTACCATTTACATAAAACTTACGGCGCACAAAACCATTGGCTGTAGTTTCGGCTTTTGAAGCCACCTTACGGATCCCAAATACAAAAGTGGTATCATCGCTTATCGTAGTACCTTCAGCATATTGCAGGCGAATACGGTACAGATTTGCTTTACCATAACCATTAGGCCACCATAATTTAGGCTGATGGATGATCAGCTGGCTAATCTTATCGGCATTTAACTCAACACCTTTTTCCGAACCGCCAGGTACAACCACAGGCTGACTAAACTGTACAGGCGCACCAACAAAGTTTTCGGGCTTGATGCTAACAGTTAGCTTACCGCCATGCGTTGCCGTGGTATTGTTGGTTAGCGTTAAGTTTAATGAAAGTTTAGCTATACCTGTGTCGGGCAGGTTTGGCAAATCAGTAACCAGTTTTGGTCTGCCGATAGTTACCGCACCACTTGTGCGCAGAAAAACAGGCTGCCAGATACCCATATTACGGTCGCGCACCGGCGGGATCCAGTCCCAGCCCGATGAACAAAGCATGGTAACGTTTTTCCCGATATCACCTGTAGGGCCGCCATTTTCGTAAAACGGACCAAGGGCCTTCAACTGTTCCTTTGCGGGATAGCCCGGGTAATCAAGCGGGTAAATTTTTACGGCAAGTGCATTTTCAACACCAGGCTTAACAGCATCACTTACATCCAGGTTATGTTCGGCAAACATACCGGCCATTTGGGTACTATCGGCAATCTGCTTACCGTTAAGCCATACGGCCGCCCGGTAGTTGATGCCCTTAAATATCAATTGGAAACGGCGGCCTTTATCTGCGGCCGGCACTTTAAAAGTAGTGCGGTACCAATATGGCTTTTTCCATGGATTGGGATCGTTAGGTAAATGGCTGTATTGCTCCAGGTTATATTCTTTATTAAACTGGTCGGAGGCATCGGGGATCAACATATTATTAAGGCCCTGATATGGGTCGGGATAAATGTGATTAGCCACCAGTCCGGTAAGTACCGTAGAGGGTACTTTTACAGGGAACCAATATACCGGCGAGTGGTATTGTGTACTGGAAAGTTCGATGCCTGTTGCACTTACCAACGCCGATGATTGCAGATCGAAATTGCTTAATTTAACTTGTTTTACAACTCCTGACTGTGCCGATACAAAACCGGGCAAAATACAGGCAGCCATAACACTTAAAGCTGAGCGGATACTTTTGTTCATTTAGTATATCAATAAATAAGTATGGTAAAACTACTTAACATACAGCCAGATACAGCTGTACTTATTTATCAATTTGTTGTACAAATGATACGTTTTGAGGCTTTAGTAAAACAATTTACCGGTTTGCTATCACATCTCCCCGTCCTCATAAAAAGTTTAGCGGCAATATTGCGTTAAAAACGCAAACCCGGGTTAAGCGCTTGTTACAAACGAGCGCAAGAAAGCAAAAACTAATGTTATCAAATAAAAATCATGCCATTGCGAGCGTAGCGCGGCAATCGCACGGAAGCATGGCCGCTCTGTATAGCATGCGATTGCCACGTCGCACCCAGGCTCACTCCCGATTTGCTCCTCGCAATGACAACTTTTATTAAACTTTCACGAAATCCTACTTCCGAATAGTTTTATTCTGGAGCACAATGATAGGCTCGTACATGTCCCAATTGGGTTTATAGTCCTTTTGGTTCAT
This sequence comes from Mucilaginibacter gossypiicola, assembly GCF_900110105.1. GTDB lineage: Bacteria > Bacteroidota > Bacteroidia > Sphingobacteriales > Sphingobacteriaceae > Mucilaginibacter > Mucilaginibacter gossypiicola. The sequence continues at coordinate 162,800 of NZ_FOCL01000011.1, forward strand.
GAGCCCCTGTGCTCCTACCGAAAAATTGCCCAAAACAATATCGGTATCGCCATCGCCGTCAATATCACCGGCATCCATCGAAATCCAGCGGCCTAATAAATTAATAGGGACTTCGTGGACTTTAAACTTGCCCGGGCTAACCTGTTCATGATAGGTGAACCCTTCGGTGGGATGGTATTTATAATCGGGAAAGAAAGCCATCACAGCCAGGTCAAAATCACCATCTTTATCAAAGTCAGCAGCTATGGCTTTGGAGCAGCCATTGATGTGGTAAAAATAGGTTTGTTTAAATTTCCAATTACCCTGGTTGGTAAATATATAAACCCCATGATAGGGTTTAAATATGGGCGAATAATCGTTATTATCACCGCACGTGTAAACAATATCAAGTTTGCCGTCGTGATTAATGTCAACTAACTGAAAGCTACTCGAACCATAAACAGAAGGGAAATGCATGATATTTTGGGTAGTAAAACCTCCCTGTTTATCATTTAAAAACAGCCAGATCCCTTCATCGGCCTGGGCAAACAGGCAGGCAATATCGGGCCAGCCATCGCCATTAAAATCGCCGGTATAAACTACTTCAGGGCCGGGAATTGCCCGAATGATCTTTCTTTTAAAGATGTGGTTAGCCTGCTGCTGCAACAGGAACAAGCCGCCCCGGTCATGACCAAAACCGCAACTTACATAATCCATCAGGCCATCTTTGTTAAAATCAGCTGCTGCGCTTTTAACCGGACGGGGCAGGCTATCGGCCATTAAAACAGTATCGTTTGATTTCTTATCGAGATTAATGAGTGTCAATGACCCTTTAAGCGCGTCATTAGGCGGGAGTATCCCAATACAAGTAATTACGGCACTGTTAGGTTCCGTTGCCGATTGATAAAACACGACATCGGTTATGGGCGAATGAAACTTTTTGATCAGCGTAGCTGTAAGGTCGCTATTCCAGCGGTAAAGCTTATTACCTGCATCTCCTGTGTAAAAGTGCTGATCAACAGGATTAAACTTAACCATGGTGGTCATGGCCTCTCCCGATTTTGTATCAACGATCGCAGGCCGTTTCACCGAAAATATAGCCGAATCGAGCACAGCATCAGGCTTGGGAATTTTTAACTTTTTAGGCGAGGCGTACCTGTAATAAACAACAATCTTTGTCCAGTCGGCAAGGGACAGCGTAGCCCTTGGCCCGGCTACATACTGATCCATAAATGGGCGCATACCCAGTTTTGCACCCATAGCCGGCAAAATATATTTATCCCAGGTGGCACTATCCAGTAAAGATGCATCAGGCGGTTCATGGCAGCTTCCGCAATGTTTGATGGCCGTTTTTTTTGCATCGGCCAAAAGCTCTTCGTCGGTCGGTTCGTTATCGCCGCAACTTTTCCATACTATTACCACAATCACAACAACCAGTGCTGTTACCAACAACAATATATTACGTCTTTTTACCTTCACCCCTCCTGCTTTCCTCATTTACAATTTGGTATAGCTTTATTTTTTAGTATGATTTTCCAATACTATCAGCGGCAGGTGCTGATCCCAATTAGGTTTAAAACCGTCCTGGAACATAAAACCATCAGCATAATTACCTAATACCAGATCAGGTTTACCATCCTTGTTCAGATCGGTCATTTCCATGCACATCCAGTGACCAAGCTGGCTTATTGGCAGAGTATGAGGCTTAAATTCAAAAGGCTTATCCTGTTCAAAATAAATAAACTCTTCGGCAGGCGTGTTTTTCATATCGGCGAAGAAAGCTATCGTTGCAATATCAATATCGCCATCACCATCAAAATCGGCCGCAATGGCTTTTGTACAGCCGTTTATTGGGTAAAACCAGCGTTGTTTAAAGTTCCAGTCGCCTGTGTTGGTAAAAATATATAAACCGTGATATGGTTTCAGGATCCGTGAATCGCGGTAGTTATAGCCGCAGGTTAGTACCAGATCAAGCTTGCCGTCGTGATCCATATCAACAAGTTGAAAGCTGCTTGAACCATAAACCGGCGGCAAATGCAGCAGGTTCTTCAAGGTAAAACCTCCCTTTTGGTTATTCAGCAATAACCAAAGCCCTTCATCGCCACTACCGGTTAACAGCATTACATCTGTCCATCCATCATTATTAAAATCGCCGGCTAAAGCTTGTGCAGCACCCGGCTTATCATAAATAGTTTGCTGCTCATAAGTATGGTCTTTATTTTGTTTAAGCAGATAAACCCCGCCTTTAAACTTACCCTGCCCGCAAACTACAACATCCTGTAAACCATCTTTATTAAAATCGCCGGTTACGGTACCTACTGGGCGGGGCAAATCAGATGCTATATAAGTTTGATCGTTGTTAACATGCTGTGCATCAAGGTTCACCTTAACTACCTTGCCATTCGGAAAATCAATTGGCGCCATGCGGCCGATACAGGAGAAAAAGCCCACATTGTTGCCAACACTATCCTTACCAAAACTAACCCCAACTGCTGCTGAGGGCAGTTTTGCCAGCGAGTCCATTTTTAAATTACTATCCCAGGTATTCAATTTTTCATCTACCGCGTCGGCACTGTACATATGCCCTGTAGCAGCATTGGTGGCCAGCATAGTGGTAAAAGCAACGTAACTTACCGGCGCAGGTTTTTTAAGTGTAAAACCAGCCCAATCATTTATTAGCGGGATAGGCTTTTTAGCGGGTAATAGAGTATCGGGTGCTGCTTTTTTATAATACGCTAATATGGCTGTCCACTCGGCAATGGTAGCACCGGTGGTATCCAACGGGTTGTTTTTATAGTACGACGAGCCCCCATATGTTGAAATATGCAGTTGCGGAGCCATATTAACCAGTGTGTGGTTAAGCCACACATCTTTGGGCAGCGCATCAACCGGCACTAACGAATGGCAGCGGGTACATTTTAATTGTACCAGGTTTTTACCGTCGACTACAACATCGCCGGTAAATTTGTAAGGTTGATATGCCGGCTTACGCTTGCAGCTATTTATAAGCGTTAAACCGGCCAATATTGCAGAAAATGAAAAAAGGTATGATATGGTTAATAAGCTTTTTTTAAAATTCATAAAATAGCTCAGCCCTTAATTTTTAAGTTTTAATTTTTTCCAGATGTATTCGCCTACCTGTTTACCTTGTACGGCACCCTGATCAACACTGTTGCGGAAGTGGATACCGCCGTAAAACCTGCTTATTGAAGTTTCGTCGGCAGCTTTCAAAAATGAGTCGAAATGGCGCTGCATACCTATATAACGCAGATCACTGGTATCCTGGTAGGCAAAGTTATCGCCAAATAAATGCGTAAGCACCACGGCTGATGCACCGCTGATATCGCTATGCCCACTTGGGTATTCGGGGAATGGCGGCGTTTGCAGCATTGGCAGCCAGTCGTGATCAATTTTATCGTTGATGATGGTTACCGGCCTTATATAATTAGTTTCATATTTAACCTGCCAACCGCAAATAAAAGCATCAAACAAAGCAATTGAAGTAAGCGCATAGGCCTGAGCAGTTTTTACTACATCAGCATGGGTCTGCTTGCAGGCTATTGCGGTGATGCCTATCCAGTGCCCTCCGGGAGTGATCTTTTTATTGGCAAACATCATGTGGCCATTATGCTCAATAACAAAAGGATTATCGTCCCAAAACTTTGCAATAGTTTTTTGCTCTGGCGTAATGTTTTTGCTTTGGTTATACACCTCCATTGTTTGCTTAAAATACTCACTGTTTTTATCCTCGCTAAAAGCGGGTGGCGGAGGCAAAGGAAACATGGTTGAAGTGTCAACAGCAAAAGTATGCATAGTACCCCAGCAAAACTCAACACCATCCAGGTAATCGGGAGGAGTGGGATGCCAGTTACCCGGATTGTCATTGCCCAAAAACCTTGGCTTACCACGGGTTTGGGGGTAATTATCAACCGCGGCCCTTTTTAATATGTACTTCCCTATCTTTTCGCCAAATGCCATTGAACGGGCATAGGTTGAATCGTCCAGATTATCTTTATACATGGCGTAAACCTTGGCCTCGTATTTTTTGAGCGAATCGATAGAAAAGGTAACCTTATGGGCAACAGCAAAGAATGCAGATGTAGCCGCAAGTGTGTAATTATATTTTACCCCTGCCTTTGGTTCGGGAGGTTTGCCAAAGCCCCGTAACTGAGCTGTAATTGAATTATAACCCGGGCTCGAATAACGTATAGCTTCATAAGCCGCCAGCGAAGTATATCCATAGATACGACTTGATACAGGAGGGCTGAATACATCATAAATAATAACCTGTGTAAGCTGATCAATGTTGTTATGGATAACATCGGCGTCTTTAATCAGGCTTATCTTTTTGGGCTTACTTCCGCAGCCTAAAATAAGGGCACAACCTGCAACGGCTATAAATAACTTAAAGCATCTCATTTATAATAGTTTAATTAATTGGTACATTACGCTGATGGCCATAACTGTCGGTTACGGTAACCGATGCCATGTTATCATCAATATTAATGAATCTGCCCGATTGCGACAAGAAAGAATTGCCATTATAAAACTCCTGTTTAGCAGTTTTACCGTTCTTGTATTTTATAGTTGCAAACGCATCAAGCGGCTGCAGGTTATACGTTTTAACCGGCCTTTTCAGTTCAAATAATTTCATAACATCACGGTTTTGTGTAGCCGCCAATAAGTAATTACCGCCGGCCCCTTTTAGCTTAACCAGGGCCTTACCATTGCCGGGTATATAAATACCGCATTGCATAATACTAAGTGGTTTAAAGCCTCCTTTACCGTCGCCTTTAAGCAGTAAACCATTAAAAGCATCGTAACGGCCGGTTGCTACTTCGGTTCCGTAGTCATTACCATTCAGTGCAACATCCAGATTGCCATCACCATCAAAATCATCAACAGTAATGCCGCATAATTCAGACATTTGTGCTTCAACCGGCAGCGGAATAGCCGTAAACTTACCTCCGCCATCATTACGTAAATAAACCGATTGCAGATAGTTCACTTTTAAGCGAATAGCACCTTCACGCATTTTTGGCGTTATCACCGAATCCATAGTGGCTGTGGCAAACGAGCGGTAATTCTGGAACCTGATACGCATACTGATCATCTGCTTCACGATATCATCACGACCGAAAGCGGGAAATTCCTGCAATTGCCCCTGCTGATCTTTCAGGAAAACAGAAGGGAAGGCATCATAGCTGCCATTCTTGTCAAAATCTTTAGCAGTAATATAAATAGGGTACTGATCTGTTGCTTTATAAAAAGTATTAAGGCCTGTATTACCGACAATGTAATCCGTATCGCCGTCGTGGTCAAAATCGCCGGAGGCAATGGTGTTCCACCAGCCAAGCTTATTTTCAACACCGGTGCTTTGTGTTACATTTTTGTATACGCCGTGGTCGTTTTTAAGGAACGTGATCGGCATCCATTCGCCGGTAAGGATCAGATCTGGCCAGCCGTCATTATTAAAATCGGTAAACGTGGCATCGCAAACCAGGCCTATGTTATTCAACTCTTTTGCTACCGATGCAGATACGTCGGTAAACTTAACAACACCATTTTTGCTATCGTTACGCAAAATAAAGCTTGAAACGGGCTTAGGATAGTTCCATGGATCAACACGCCCCGAAACAAACAGGTCCATTTTACCATCACGGTTTATATCTGCTGCTTTTACACACAGTTTGCTGGTATAGTTTTTTGGCAGGGCATCGGGCTGTAGTTTAAAGTTTCCTTTGCCATCATTAACATAAATCCTATCCTGGTAATTCGACGAACCTGGCTCGCTTTCATAGCCGCCGCTGGCAACATAAAGATCAAGGTCGCCATCGCCGTCGGCATCAAAAAGCAGCATACCTTCGTCCTTCACCCTTACCGGCGATATCATATGCGCCATATCGTTAGGGTTACCAACAGGAGCCATAGTTTTAGGCTGAGGCACCAAATCCCGCTGTATAAACTTGCCATTAGCCTGCTGTAATAGCAGCTGTGCCGGATATTTGGTAGTGCCGCCAACCACCATATCATCAAAACCATTGCCATCTACGTCGCCTACCGCTACGGCCGGTGTATATTCTGATAATTTATGCGGAAGTAGTTTTTGAACGTTAAAGTCGATGTAATCCTGATCATTATGCTTGTAGGTGATCCCTGCTGACCGGGTAATATCTTTAAATAAAGCGGTGTTATCAACCGAAGGTTGCTTATTACTATAATCAAGCTTTGCATCTCCAATTTTAACATGGAGCGTCTGGTTGGTTTTAACGTTGGTAAGCACCTGTTTTTTGCCATTATCCCAGCGGACCACTACCGAATCAAGGTTAGATACATTACCTAAACCAAAGTGAGCAATATTCTGTATGGTTGATAAATAACCGCGGTAAGGCGTATTTTCATAGTACTGGTGTTTGCCATGACCATAATAGATATCAGCAAAGGCACCAAGGCCGTTCAGGTTTTTAGGGCCGCCATGAAACTGTATATGTAAGTAGTTATTACTGTTAATTGCATTTTTGCGGGATGTGTTTTTGTAAATGAATGCCTCATCATCGATATTATTGATAACCATATCCATGGTACCATCGTTATCGAGGTCGGCATAGGCACATCCGTTTGAGAAAGAAGGGGTGCCAAGTCCCCAGCTTTTAGTTACGTCTTCAAATTGCACGCCATTGGTATTGCGAAAAGCATAATTAGGTATTTTCACAACGGGGATCTGGTCGAGCACCTGCTGGGTTGAAGCTACCGAGTAGGCCATTTGCCTGAAAGTTATAAAATCATGATCGGTTACATCACGGGGGTAGCCATTGGTTATCACAATATCGCGGTAGCCGTCGTTGTCAAAATCGGTTATCATAGGCCCCCAGCTCCAGTCTGTTTGCCCAACACCACTTAAAAACGCCACATCGCTAAATGAGGGATCGCCAATAGAATCATTTTGCCCAAGGCGCGGGCCGTTATTCAGTTGTAAAGTATTACGGGTATACTGGTACTGGTATTTATACCTGTCGAAATTTTGAAATATCTGGTAATTATTTGGCGGCATGAACATCTTTTTCCGGTAGTTATCCTCGGGGTTCATGTCAACCTCAAAAACATCGGCAAGGCCGTCGTTATTCACATCTTCAATATCCTGCCCCATGGAACTAAATGCAGTATGTTTAAAATATTCCTGTACCTTATCGGTAAAGGTTCCGTTGCCATTATTGATATATAAAATATTGTCGGTTAAAAAATCGTTAGTTACGTAAATATCTTTCCAGCCGTCGCGGTTAATATCCACTATAGTAGCGGCATGGCCATAACCTTCGGTACCAATGCCTGCCTGTTTGGATACATTAGTATAAACCGGATGTTTTAATACCGGGTCCCAGTCGCAACGATAAAGCTGCCCTGTACTACGGTGGGTGCCGTTTGTAATTATCGGCCTAAAAGTGCTTTGATTATCACCGGCCACGGCCTCGTTAACAGTGAGGTACATATCCAGATCGCCATCGTTATCATAATCAAAAAACGATGCCATGGTTGAGTGGAGCTTTACATTAAGGCCGTACTCTTTAGCCATTTCTTTAAAGCGTGGTATGCCATCTTTACCTATTCCCTGGTTTACATAAAGCAGGTTTGTACGCTTAACCGAATCATCAAGCAAAGTGTAGCACACATATATATCCATAAGGCCATCGTTGTTAATATCAACAACAGCCACGCCCCTGCCCCATCCGCCGCTGCCGCCAACACCTGCCGTTGACGTAACATCATCAAACTTCATATCCCCTTTGTTAAGGTAAAGCTTATTTGATGTGGTATTGGCAACAAAGTAAATATCCTGTAGCCCATCGTTATTAAAATCGCCAATGCCTACGCCACCTCCGTTGTAAAGGTTAAGCTTGGTAAGCGGGTTTATGGCATCATTTTCAACAATTTTATTATTGAAGGTGATCCCGGAATGTGAAGAAGGGATCTGTTCAAAAAGGGTAGCTTTTTTACAAGCACCAAATAAAACGGCAACCAGGCATATTAGGGGAAAGGTGTACTTCATTATTGGTTAATAAGCTATAAAAAAAGGTGGAGATAATCATCTCCACCTAAAGTTAAATATTTAAAATCAATGGTTAATTAATAACCAGGATTTTGTTTAAGTTTTGAAGTTCCTGTAGAACCAGAAAGGTCAATTTCGCTTTGAGGAATAGCATAGTACTCGTTTCTGCCTTTGGTGAAGTGAGCACCGTTTAGCTGCGAGTTAGTGTTGATATCATATGCGAAGAACGCATTGATTTCATCAGCCATGCTACCTGTACCCTGATCCCAGCGCTGTAAGTCAAAGAAACGCTGACCTTCCATAGCCAATTCCAATTTACGCTCAAAGTGGATAGCAGTACGGGCATAAGTTTTATCGGCAAATGCACCGGCAGGGTAAGGTTTAACCAAATAATTATCTGCAGGAGTTGTCTTTGTTGTATACTCAGATTTTGACGGATCATATACTGAATTTTTGTATACCCACCAAATAGGGTTTGCAGCACGGTTACGAACCAGGTTTACATATTCTAAAGCTTTATCAGTACTTCCGGCTTCAACTTCGGCTTCTGCAGCCATCAGTAACACATCGCTCCAACGCATTAAGTTAACATTGTTTGAGGTAACCTCGTTAGCAGCCCAGTAGTTTTCAGTACTTGAGTTGGTGCCTTTTTCGGCAGATGAATAAACGTTTTTACGTGGGTTGAAAACACCATCCGTAGGGTCACGGATCCAGCTTGCAGGAGGATTGCCCCAGTCAAGATAAGGAATGTTAGGACGGCCCATAGTGATATCAATACGAGGGTCAAGAGTACCTGTATACGGATCGGTTTTACCACTTACTTTTTTATCCTTATTATAGTCTGTAAACAACGGTAGGCCATTAGCATCAGTTTTGTAAGAGTTACCTAACGACTGTGAAGGGTTAAACCAACCGCAGCATGCACCAGGGCCGCTATTGTAAGGGAAGTTCAACTCATCGCCGGTATTACCATTATTACCACCCGAGTTATCGTTAACAGAGGCCTGTGCGGCAAATACCGATTCAACGCTATTTTTTTGACCAGCCTGAGGGCTAAAGTTCTTCTGCATGTTATCGTTCAATGCAAAGTGGTCGCCGCTTGGTTTTGTACCGTTAGGGATCAGGTTATCATATAACGCTTTAGCTTCAGCAAATTTGTGCTGGAACATTTTTGCTTTTGCCATATAAGCCATAGCAATCCATTTGTTAGCACGGCCTTTTTGTGATTGTGCGGCTGGGATATTATCAATGCCAGCTTGTAAATCAGCTTCGATGTTTGGCCAGATATCCTTATCATTTGGCTGATTGGCATCAGCTTGCGTTTCATCAATGTAAGGGATCATGTTGTACATTTTCTTAAGCTCCATGTAATAGAAAGCTCTTAAGAAACGGGCCTCGCCGGTAATCCTTTTTACATCATCAGCGCCGATATCTTTGGCTAATGGCAATGTACGTAAAACGTCATTTGCGCGGCTTACGCCATTGAAGCAAAGCTGGTATTTTGATTTAATGTAAGCATTAGAAGTTGAATAGGTAAAGTTACCAACAGGTAAGGCATCGTTACCACCATCCGATGGTTCCGACCCTTTGTAAGCATCACCTGCGGCAACGCTACCAAACAACCAGTTTGAACCTGCAGCGTTTATACCGCCGCCATTACCGCCCACACCGTCTAACAGTGAATAAGTACCGATAAGCAAGCTTTCAACACCAGTTTTATTGGCAACAATATTGGGGCTTAAGCTTTGCAGGATGGGCCTGTTAAGCATATCCTTGCGGCATGCATACACCAGGCACACCAACAGCGATGCTATTGGTATGATCAGTTTTATTTGATTTTTTTTCATAACTTTTATATTAAAAATTTATCACACATTAAAAAGAGGCGTTAACACCGATATTGTACATCTTCTGCCCTGCAGGATAGTTACCAAAGTCGATACCGAAGCTGGTATTGTTAGTGAGGTTTGAAGGCTGAAGCTCAGGATCTAAACCAGAGTATTTAGTAATAGTGAATAAATTGTTTGCTAATAGATAAAATCTTAATCTCTTAATGCCCAAAGCCTTGATTTGAGAATTTGGTACAGTATAACCCAATGTTAATGATTTTAACCTAACATAGGTACCGCTTTCAACATACCATGAGTTTGGATCACCAGTATTATCAGCGTTGGCAGTACGGGTTAATACCGGGATAGTTGCCTGGCTGTTATCAGCACCTGGTTTCCAAACTTTAGGGCCTAATATATCGGCACTTACGTTACCTGTAAATACTTGTGGGAAATAAGTCCAGTATTTAATGTAATTGAAGATCTTGCCACCGAATGAACCGTAAAGGAAGGCATTCAGATCGAAGTTTTTGTAACTAACGTTAAGTGTAAAGCCACCTGTAAATTTAGGATTAGGGTTACCGATAAATGTTTTGTCGGCAGAGGTGATCTTACCGTCGCCGTTAACGTCGGCATATTTAAATAAACCTGGTCTTGCGTTAACATCAGTTGGTGAAGCGGCTATATCAGCAGCATCACGGTATAAGCCGATAACTTTATATCCGTAAAATTCGCCCACTGGCTGGCCTGGCTGTAACCTTACAAAGTTTTGTATACGGGTTGAACCATCGCTGTTACGATCCTGGTATTTAAGGCCATTCAAATCGGTAACAAGGTTTGAGTAATGGCTTGCGTTCAGGCTCAGGTCGTATTTCCAATCGCTACCTACGTTTCCATGATAGCTGGCAACAATCTCAAAACCTTTATTTTTAATATTACCACCATTAACATATGGTAAGTTTGAAACTGCGGCCGGAGCTAATGAAATTGCCGGATCGGTTGACTGGAATAATAAACCGGTAACTGATTTCTGGAAATACTCGAATGTGAAATCTAATTTATTGTTAAACAAGGTTGCATCAAAACCAATATTCTTGATCTTATCAGTTTCCCATGAAGTAGCTAAGTTACCTTGTTGTATACGGTATAAACCTGTAACGGTTGAGTTACCTGTACCGGTAATGTCATAGTTTGCATTACCATTTGACTGGGCGTATAAGCTATAAGCGTTGCTTAAGCGGGTTTCAACACCTGCAAGTGAACCAAGACTACCGTAGCTTGCACGGATCTTCATGTCGTTAAGCCAGCTAACATCTTTCAGGAACGCTTCTTTTGAGATCCTCCAACCAGCGGTTACTGCCGGGAAAGTACCCCATTGATGACCAGGAGAGAAATATGAAGAGCCATCACGGCGAACTGTTGCACCTAAGATATACTTATCATTGAACTGGTAATCCAACTTTGCGAAATATGAAAGCAGGCCAGAATCAAAAAGCTGATCGACAGCAGTACTTGGTGGATTAGCACCGTTGGCTACAGTTACGTAGTTAGGATCGAACGAAATATTATAGTTACCGCCACCTGCACGGATACCGCGTTTGTAAGTGGTTATAGCCTCAGAACCAAGCAACAAATTAATACTATGTTTGCCAAACTGTTGTTTATAGTTTAAAGTGTTAGTCCAGGTATATTGGCTGTTATAGCCTGCAACTTCAGTAAAACCATTGGTTGAGGTGTTACCTTCTGAGTTTTCGTATGCAGGTACGGTAAAGTAATAGTAATAGTAGTTATCAACAGCACCACCAAACTGAGTACGGATGGTAAAATGTTTCAGGAAGTCGGCCTCTGCATAAAGGTTACCGGTTATGTCCCAGTTATTATTCTTATTATTTTTTGTACGTTCCTGAACGGCAACCGGGTTACTTGAGTTACCTAAGCTGCCTGAGCGGGTACCGGCATAGTTGCCCATGATATCATAAACCGGAATGATAGGTGGTTCACGATAGATGTATGATATAGCGTTACCTTCGTTTTGGTTATTGCTTACGTTAGGGTTTCTTTTATAGAAGATGTACGCGTTTTCACCCACACGAATATGAGGACCGACAGCAAAATTGGTGTTAATCCTGGCTGCATACCTTTTAAAATATGTGTCTATCAAAGTACCTTGTTGATTAAGATAGCTTATAGACATCAGGTAGGTAGATTTTTCGCTACCGCCGCTTGCTGTAATGTTATGGCTTTGTATTGGAGCAGGCTTAAACACCTCATGAAACCAGTCGGTACCTTGTTTGTTGGCACGAGTGATTTGATTATCAGGTAAACTTGCTGGGTGAAGGCTATAAGTTGAGGGATCAGTATTAGGATCACCTGCATGGGCACCAGCTGGTGTAATGTAGTCTGGGATTGTCCAGGTACCGGTTTTTCCGGGATCATATTGTGGGTTACCACCAGCCAAAGGACTGGTACCATCAGCATTGGGGCTGTTTTTGTATGATTCATAAATAGCCTCAACATAAGTTTTGGTATCGGCAAGTTTAAAACCATCTTTTAATGGCCTTTGTGTACCGTAGTAAGCGTCATAGCTAATAGTTGCTGCGCCGCTTTTACCTTTTTTGGTTGTTACCACAACAACACCGTTTGAACCACGCACACCGTAAATTGATGCCTGACCATCTTTCAATACCTGCATTGATTCGATATCGTTAGGGTTGATATCATTCAATGAACCCTGAACCCCATCTATTATGATAAGCGGCGCAGTACTGAAGATAGAGCCCACACCACGTACGTTAACAGTAGTATTGGCACCAGGGTTACCTGAGTTAACTACAGTAACACCAGCTGCAGTACCCTGAAGTAAGCTGGCCGTATTTGATGCAGGTACTGTTTTCATGGTTGCAACGTTAACCACCGATACCGAACCGGTGATATCTTTTTTACGCTGAGCGGTGTAACCTGTTACTACCACCTCATTAAGTGAGCTGCTGCCCGATTGCAGTGTTACGCGCAGGTTTACATCGGTACCTATTTTAACCTCGGTACTTTGATAACCGATGTATGATACTACCAACGTATTGCCTGGGCTAAGGGTTAAGGTAAATTCACCGTTAACATCAGTTACAGTACCGGTACTTGTACCTTTGACGCGTATGGAGGCGCCAACAATAGGTAACTTATCGTCGGAGCCGATAACTTTACCTTTGTACTTTGTTTGGGCTGTAACTACCAATGAAGATACCAGGCAGCATAGCAGCAAGCCCAAGTATCTTCCTTTTAGGAGTAAACTTTTAAACATGAGATTGAGATTTAGTTGATTAATATATTTGATTTAAGCTTTTAAGTCGATAATTGGTGGGTTATGTTTTAAAATGAAAAATTGCACACTTGCGGGTAACCGATTTTAACGGGGCAGTTGTGAGATAAGCCCTGTTAAACAGATTATTTGAAGATGAAGTGCTGGAAAGTGAAAAATGTAAAGGTTTTATCATATGATCTTCTCTCGTATAAATTTTAAACTTTCTATCCGTGTTATCACCTTTTATGTTCCCCGCTACCGAAGCAACATTAAAGTTAAAATGTTATAATAATATTAGATTTTGAACGATTTCTGCCTTAACAGAAATTTATATTGGCTATGGAACTAATGTAATTAGTGTGTACTGTATACACAAGTAAAAAAAGCAGATTTACAAATTAATTATTTATAGACTGCTTTATCCGTTAAAATTACAAATTGGAACCCTTTCGTTATTACATTATTAATACACAACCTGTTTTTTTATCAATATCGTATTGTAAAAATGTTGCTATTATTCAATAACGGTTGTGCAAAATTTATTAAAACAATAAATATCACGGTAACGGGCATGTTACCTCTAATATTTTAATCCAATTTTAATGTGCCTGGCTAAATTGCAGCAATTTACCAAAGTGTTAAAATATCATCACACTTTGCAAATACCGTCACGGCGACATTTATTATTAATTACACAATAATAAATGTTAAATACACATTTACACAAGCAGTACTTTTTAAACAATAAATGTTCAAATTACATTTATTGCAATCGATTTCACACCAATTACACAACATTTTGCACACTTTTTTCAAAACAAAACAGCACCGGTAAAATTTACTTACCGGTGCTGTTCAGATATTTTCATGTATCAAAAAATACCTTTGCTATTTTTAACAAAGTGCTAAAAATGTATTATACTTTAAATGGCATTATTTTGCCCACCAAACCGAGGTATTGTGCGTATCGGCCGAATTTGTGCCTATCTCAACTACAAATTCGCCAGGCTCCCAATCATACTTAAGCTGCGTGTTGTAAAACTTTAGCTGTTCGGGAGTAATAGTGAAGCTTACCTGTTTTGAAGCACCCGGCTGAAGGCTTATTTTCTGATAACCCTTTAGCTCTTTTACCGAGCGGCTGATACTTGCAACAGGATCGCTTATATATAATTGAACCACTTCTTCGCCTGCATATTTACCGGCATTGGTTACCGTAACGGTAGCCGTTAAGGTTTCATTTCCCTTTAATTTATTTTTACTTACGCTAACTGCACTGTAGTTAAAGGTAGTGTAGCTTAAGCCGTAGCCAAACGGGTAAAGCGGATCGTTTGAAATATCAAGATAGTTTGATCTGAACTTTGAAGGACCGCCTTTGTAAGGCCTGCCAGTGTTTTTGTGGTTATAATAAATAGGTATCTGTCCTACGCTGCGCGGGAAGGTAGCCGTTAATTTACCTGCAGGGTTATAGTCGCCAAATAATACATCGGCAATGGCATTACCGGCCTCGGTACCGGGAGCCCAAACGTCAAGTATTGCGTTAGCATGCATATCTTCCCAGGTTAGAGTAAGCGGACGACCGTTAAATAATACGATCACCATAGGTTTACCCAGTTTCGAAAGTTCCTTTAGCATGTTTTTCTGACTTTCGGGAATATCAATATCCGAACGGCTTGACGATTCGCCCGACATACTTTGCGATTCACCAACCACAGCCACAATCACATCAGATTTTTTGGCAGCGTCAACTGCTTCTTTCAACAGTTCATCGGCAGGCTTAGCATCTAAAGAAACCATCCCGGGGCCAAAGTTCAGCCTTTTAATAAACAGGCTGTCTTCAGTTACATTAGCACCTTTGGCGTAATTAATAGTAACATTGTTACCCACCACATTTTTAATACCCTCCATTACACTTACCGATTTCTCCCATTCGCCGGCAATAACCCATGTACCCAGCATATCGCGGTGATTATCGGCCAACGGGCCTACCAAAGCAATACTACCACCTTTTTTAAGCGGAAGTGTTTGGTTATCGTTTTTTAATAATACAAAGGAGTGTTTGGTGATTTCCCTTGCGGCAGCGCGGTTTGCAGTTGATAACTCTTCTTTAGCTTCCTTATTGGCATCCATCGATTTATAAGGGTTTTCAAACAAGCCTAATTTGTACTTGGCTTCCAATACCCGCTGGCAGGCCAGGTCAATTTCCTGTTGGGTTATTTTCTTTTGTGTAAGTGAGTTTTTTAAAGTTTTCAGGAAACCCTCTCCCACCATATCCATATCCAGGCCGGCTTTCAACGCAAGGGCAGATACTGTTTGCAAATCGCCAAGGCCATGATCTATCACTTCGTTTACTGCGGTATAATCGGATACTACAAAACCTTTAAAGCCCCATTGTTTTCTCAACAAATCAGTTAACAACCATTGGTTAACCGTTGCAGGTACACCATCAACCGTGTTGAACGAGCTCATGAAACTGCCTGCACCTGCATCAACTGCTGCTTTATATGGCGGCAGATAATCCTGGTACATTTTAATGCGGCTCATATCAACAGTGTTATATTCACGGCCGGCCTCTGCACCACCGTAAAGTGCAAAGTGCTTAACGCAGGCCATCACAGCATCAGCATCTTTCATGTTGGTGCCCTGGTAACCCTGTACCATAGCTTTTGCAACCTGCGAGCCATACCATGGATCTTCGCCAGAGCCTTCAGAAATACGGCCCCAGCGCGGGTCGCGGGCAATATCAACCATTGGCGAAAATACCCAGTTCAAACCTTCGCCGGTTGCTTCCTTAGCTGCAATTTGTGCCGATTGCTTGATCAAGCCCATATCCCAGGTTGCCGACATGCCCAACGGAATAGGAAAAATAGTGCGGTGACCGTGGATCACATCCAAACCAAAAATAAGTGGAATATGCAATCTTGAGGTTTTAACGGCTATGTCCTGGATCTGGCGGGTTTGCGCAGTACCCCAAACACCAAACACACCACCAATTGATCCTTTTTTAATATTTTCTTCCACCCCTTTATTTACTACCGATCCTGTTGTTGCGGCTCCGATGGTTACCAGGTTTAGCTGCCCTATTTTTTCATCAAGGGTCATTTTACTCATCAGTCCTTTAACGTAGGCATTCATTTTTGCATCTTCGGTTTTGCTTTGAGCCAATACCTTATTATAAGGTACCAACGCCACGCAAAGCGGTATAACGGCTATGACAAGCCGACTTGAAAAATACTTTTTCATTTTTTAATTTATGTGGGTAGTAAATAATTGGTTAACAAATATGACTAATAATCAGGGCATTTCATTGCGCCTTTAAATATTTTTGACAATTTTAAAAATAGAATGTTACGGCATTTTTCATAGTGTATTAAGTACACAATTGTAAATATTATAATTAAAAAATCAAACTTTATTTGTACAATAGCACAAATGTTAAGTAAACAGCAACTTATTGAGTACAGCGAGGACGCCCGCAAAAACTACGTGAACCACATTTCTATTGATTGTGTTGTATTTGGTTTTCATGAAGGGCAAATGAAAGTGCTGCTATTAAAAACCAATGATGAAGAGAAGTGGTACCTGCCCGGAGGCTTTGTACTTAAAGAAGAACCGATAGATAACGCCGCTGTAAGGATCTTGCAGGAACGTACCGGTTTAAATAAAATATTTTTACAGCAATTTCGTGTATTTGGCGACCCCGACCGTTCAAAGTTTCACAATGATATGTATGCCGATATGCTGCCTAAAGAAGATAATTGGTTTTCGGGCCGGTTTATATCTATAGGTTACTACGCGCTGGTTGATTTTTTTGACGTTACACCCCAGCCTGATCAATTTTCGGAGCTTTGCGCCTGGCGCGATCTGGATGACATGCCAGAAATGCAGCTTGATCATGAAAACATTTATAAAAGCGCTTTGGATGCCTTACGCCTGCAACTTAATTATCAACCCATAGGTTACAACCTGATGCCACGAGAGTTTACGATGCCCGAGCTGCAAAAATTGTACGAAGCCATTTTAGGTAAAAAACTGGACCGGCGTAATTTTCAACGCAGAATTTTAGCTTTTGGCATACTGAACCGATCTGAAGAGCCACGTAAAGGCGGCGCACATAAGGCGCCATACCTATACTCATTTGATATGAAAAATTACCAACATGCTTTAACCGAAGGGTTTAAAGGTGGATGGTAATTATCCTGAAAAGGGCGATAGCTTACGCCGCTGCAATCGCTCTTTTCAAGGTAAAATAAAACGTACTGCCCGAACCTATTTCGCTGTCTACGCTGATCTTGCCGGCCTGGGCCTCAATAAAATCTTTGGCAATAGCCAAACCTAAGCCCGTACCGCTTTGCTCTGATGTTGCATTGGGCACTTTAAAATAACGTTCGAACAAACGAGGGAGATACTGATCCTCTATACCTTTCCCGTGATCGGTTACTGAAAACTCTATTTCATCGTTTTTATGCTTTTTAACTACCAGCTCTACAGTCGATTTTTCATGGCTGTATTTTATAGCGTTCGAAAGCAGGTTGATGAGCACCCAGGTTGTTTTATCCAGATCAGCATGCACTTTGGGCAGGCTTTCATCGCATTTCACTTTGATTTCAACCTGTTTTTGATCAGCAATAAACTTAATGGCTTTCACTGCATAGTCTACAATATTTTGCGGGTGTGTGCTGCCAAAGTTTAGCTGCAGTTTGCCGGTTTCAACCTGTGCCATATCCAGCAGTTCGCCGGTGATGAGCAACAGGCGGCGGGTATCGTCATCAATATTGCCTATCAACTGGCGCTGCTCGGCATTTACTTCGCCTATGCGCTCATCTTCCAATAATTTCAGGCTCATTTTTATCGATGAGATCGGGGTTTTCAACTCATGTGATATGGTAGCAATGAAGTTGGTTTTAGCCTCATCCAGTTGCTGATATTCGGTAATGTTTTTCAGGATGATCACTTTGCCTATTACCTTATCCCTGCTGTTTACCGATAATGATTCGCGCGAATAAAAACCTTCATGATTATCAGCAAAGATCCGAAGCTTTGCCTGGTCATTAACGAGTAGCTTGCGCATCAGATCATTTTCAATAGCAATATCAGGCGCATATTTACCATTGAGCTGATCGGCCTTCATCCCGATCAGGTTACAAGCCACCTGGTTGGCAAAAATGATAACACCCTTTTCGTCAAGACCAATAATGGCATCATGCATAGAGTTGATAATGGTCTCGATCCGCTTTTTTTCAAACAGAATGCTCGCGAGGTTACTGTTTTCAAACTCATCAAGCTTGCGGGTCATGTTATTAAAAGCCTGGCCAAGCTCGCCAAATTCATCGTCTGATTCAAAATGGATCTGTTGGTGATAATTTTTGTTTGATACCTCCCTAATACGGACGGTAAGCTCTTTAATTGGATTAGCGATATATCCCGGGAAATTAACTGCAAAACTAAATGCCACCAAAAACAAGAACGCGCCTAAAAATGCCACCAATAACGACCCTCGTTTTGAGGTGAGGTTAGCCACATCATTTTTTCGCGATATGGCATCCATATTTACGCGCATAACACTGTACAAGTGCTGGCGCAGCTTTAAACTTAACTCGTTTTGTTCAAGCTCGCTGTTGCCTGCATTTTTTAGCTTCTCAAAAGTGAGCCTTGCCGAATCGGTAAATTGGCGTTCACCAACCTCGGTTACGTTACGGTCTTGCATGGCCATATTTTTATCAACCGTTTTGATTTGTTCCGGCGTAAGTTTCCCCGAACGCGAATCAATTGTTGATAATATATTTTGAACATACTGCACGCTTTTATAATTATCCTTTAATATGGCGCCTGCATCGGCAGATAACCGGTTTAAGAAATATATTGACATTCCGCAGCAAATTAATGCCAGTACAAACAGGAATCCGATTCCTGCCCGGAGTTTATTTTTTATGGTCATGGCTATGAGAGTATTACAAGGTCAATATCAGTTTTCGACATTTTATTTAGTAGCTGTGTAAACACTGCTGTTTTCATGATAAGCTGGTAAAATTTAAACCGCGGCTTGCCAATACAAATTGTGGTAATATCATATTTTTCGGCCGTTTCCCAAATGGTGCGGGCCACATGATCGCTCTTTATCTTCAGCACTTCCCCACCCAATTGCGTGGCCAGTTTCATATTATTAATAAGATGCCTTTGCGCGGCTAAGTTAATCTTATCGCCGCTCTCGCGCGAGGTTTGCACATAAAGCAAATACCATTTGGAGCGATAATATGACGATAACCTTGCCGTTTTACGGATAATAATCTTAGCCGACTCATCATTGGTGCTGATACAGGCTAAAAATAACTCGGGGCGCAACTTAATAGTTTTGGGCACTTCAATGTCAATCTTCCGTTCTACCTGGTGGGCCACCTCACGCAAGGCCAGCTCACGTAACTGCAAGATCCGCTCAACCTGGAAAAAGTTACTTAGCGCGGTCGGGATCTTTTTTTCATCATATATCTTACCCTCTTTCAGGCGCTCTATCAGTTCATCGGCCGTTAAATCGATGTTTACCACCTCGTCGGCCAGTTGCAGCACTTTATCAGGTACACGTTCATTGATAGTAGCGCCGGTTATCCGCTGCACCTCCTCATTGAGGCTTTCCATATGCTGAATATTTACCGCACTGATCACGTTTATACCCGCATTCAGGATTTCCATTACATCCTGCCAGCGTTTTTCGTTACTACTACCTTCAATATTGGTGTGGGCAAGCTCATCAACTATAACCACCTCGGGGCGCAGGCTTATCACCGCTTTCAGGTCCATCTCTTCCAGTTCCTTACCGCGGTAAAACAATTTACGGCGGGGTATCACAGGCAAACCTTCCAGCAGGGCATGGGTTTCTTTCCGGTTATGCGTTTCGATGTAACCAATTTTCACGTCGATACCATTGCGCAACAAGGTTTGAGCCTCCTGCAGCATCCGGTAGGTTTTACCCACACCCGCACTCATGCCAATGTATACCTTGAACTTCCCTCGCCGTGATTTTTTAATCAGCTCCAGGAAATGCTCAACCGACTGCTCTTTGGTTTCTTCGCTCATAAGGCAATCCCTCTAAACAGGGCGACTTTTAAATTTATCAATTTTATTTTTTAATTCCCCTCTTGAGAGTGGGAGTGATGGGATAGTGCGGCTGTTGGGGTGTGTTTCATCGCGTGACGAGCAACACACCCCTCCGCCCCTCTCAAGAGGGGAATCGCACGTCCCGGTGCTTTTGCTTTTATATTCGTTATCGATATTACCAAACCATGTCATTGCGAGGAACGAAGCAATCGCGTGCTATACAGAGCGGCTTTGCTTCCGTGCGATTGCTTCGTCGTTCCTCCTCGCAATGACATAAATTAGAAGCTTACTTCTTCAACCCATCCAAAGCCACATTCAATTTCAATACATTTACCTTAGCCGGGCCAAACAGACCAAGCAAAGGCTGTTCGGTATGCTCATCAACCAGTTTATTTACCGCATCAACCGGTAAACCACGAACTTTGGCTACACGGGCTACCTGAACTTTTGCACCGGCAGGTGAAAGATCAGGGTCCAGACCGCTACCCGAAGCTGTAACCAGTTCGACTGGAATCTGTGAGCGGGTTACGCCGGGGTTGTGTTTCATAAAATCTTCTATCCTTCCCTCAACCTGTTTCAAATAATCAGGGTTTGAAGGGCCTTTGTTTGAACCTCCCGAACCGGCAGCATTATAATCAACCGCAGACGGACGGCCCCAGAAATATTCATCTTTAGTAAATTTCTGGCCTATGTTGGCGTAACCAACTACACGGCCTTTATAGCTAATGGTTTCGCCATCGCCTTTACCCGGAGTGAATTTACCAATACCGGCTATGGCTAAAGGATATATACCGGCCAACAATACAATGAGTATTAAAGTCAGCTTGATGGATGGCAACAAATATGTTTTCATTTTATTTAATTTTTTAGAGATGAGTTTGGGAACGTGGGGTTTGTGACGGATGGTAGTTAAAGCTTATCTGTCGCCCTAAATCCATACCCCACGTCCCCGGCTCATTTAGTTTATATGAATAATGAAACAGCTAAATCAATTAATTTAATGCCTATAAAAGGTATAATGATACCGCCTAAGCCATAAATAAGCAGGTTACGGCGTAACAGCGCACTTGCACCAATCGGCTTGTATTCAACACCACGCAAAGCCAATGGTATCAACAGCGGAATAATAATAGCGTTAAATATTACCGCCGAAAGTATGGCCGATTGCGGGCTATGCAAATCCATAATATTCAGCGCTTTTAGTGCCGGCATGGATACCATAAACAATGCAGGAACAATGGCGAAGTATTTAGCCACATCATTGGCGATACTGAAGGTTGTTAGCGTACCACGGGTCATCAACAACTGTTTGCCAATTTCAACAATTTCAATCAGCTTGGTTGGGTCGTTATCCAGGTCAACCATGTTACCGGCTTCTTTGGCGGCCTGTGTACCGCTGTTCATGGCAACACCAACATCGGCCTGCGCCAGCGCGGGGGCATCGTTTGTGCCGTCGCCCATCATGGCTACCAGTTTGCCGCCTTGTTGTTCTTTTTTAATGTAGTTCATTTTATCCTCCGGCTTGGCCTCGGCAATAAAATCATCTACACCGGCTTTTTCGGCAATAAATTTGGCGGTAAGCGGGTTGTCACCGGTTACCATCACCGTTTTAACACCCATTTTACGCAGACGCTCAAAACGTTCGGCAATACCGGTTTTAATGATATCCTGCAACTCTATTACACCCATGATCTTTTCATTTTGTGATACAACCAGCGGGGTACCACCATTTGAGGAGATCTTTTTGACATTCTCTTCCACATCAGCAGGGAACGGGTTGCCGGCCTTCAGGGCCATGTTACGGATAGAGTCGAAAGCACCTTTACGAATCCGCAAACCATCAGGGGTATCTAAGCCGCTCGAACGGGTTTCGGCGGTAAACTTGATGAATACCGAATCGGCCGGAGCATATATTTTTAGTTTGTGGGGGCCTTGTTCGGCAAGTTCTACAATCGACTTTCCTTCAGGGGTTTCATCAGCCAGTGAACTTAATACACAGGCCATTACAAAATCCTGTTCGCTTACACCTGCTGTTGGGTAAAAGCTGGTGGCTTTACGATTACCAATGGTAATGGTACCTGTTTTATCCAGCAACAAAGTGTCTAAGTCGCCGGCAGTTTCAACAGCTTTACCGCTTTTGGTAATTACGTTGGCACGTAAAGCCCTGTCCATCCCGGCAATACCGATGGCCGATAAGAGGCCACCGATAGTGGTAGGGATCAAACAAACAAACAACGATATAAAAGCAGCTATAGTGATGGGCGTGTTAGAGTAATCGCCGAAAGGCTTCAGGGTAACGCACACGATAACAAAGATCAGCGTAAAACCCGCCAACAAAATGGTCAGGGCAATCTCGTTAGGGGTTTTCTGGCGCGATGCACCTTCTACCAGCGCAATCATTTTATCCAGGAAGCTTTCGCCAGGCTGGGTAGTTACCATTACTTTTATCCTGTCGGACAATACTTTGGTACCACCGGTAACTGATGATTTATCGCCGCCTGCCTCACGGATCACCGGAGCAGATTCGCCTGTGATAGCTGATTCATCAATGGTAGCGATACCTTCAATGATCTCGCCATCGGTTGGAATATTATCGCCTGCTTCGCAAATAAATACGTCACCTTTTTTAAGCTGTGACGACATTACCCTTTCTTCTTTACCATTAACCAGTAAACGTGCAGGTGTCTCCTCGCGGGTTTTGCGGAGGCTTTCGGCTTGTGCCTTACCACGTGCCTCGGCAATGGCCTCGGCAAAATTGGCGAACAACACGGTTAATAATAATATGATAAACACAGTAAAGTTGTAGCCAAAGCTACCCTGGCCCTTATTGGTAAGCGAAAACAGGCTTACTATCAGCATTACAACCGTACCAATTTCCACGGTGAACATCACCGGGTTACGGAACAGGACGCGTGGGTTTAGTTTAATGAAGGACTGTTTTAAAGCATCCCTCATCTGATCGCCCTGGAACAATGTATTTTGAGTTGAGTTCATGATTATTTTAATGAAAAATGTTCAGCAATAGGGCCTAAAGCCAGCGACGGGAAAAATGACAGCGCCGCAATAATTACGATCACCGCGAAGATCATCAACCCGAAAGTTGAGGTATCACTCTTTAGGGTACCGGCTGATTCCGGGATATATTTTTTGTTGGCTAATAAACCGGCTATTGCCAGCGGACCAATTATTGGCAGGAACCTGCCCAATATCATCACGATACCTGTAGTGTAGTTCCAGAAAATATTGCCGTCGCCCAGGCCTTCAAAGCCCGAACCGTTGTTGGCTGCCGATGAGGTGTATTCGTACAGCATTTCGGAGAAACCATGTGTACCCGGGTTATTTAACCATGCCGAAGGTTTAACAGCCCAATCGGCACCAGCCACGTTAACTAAAAAGTATGACGATATGGCTAAACCTACCAGGATGATGAACGGGTGAAGTAAAGCTATCAATGAAGCTATTTTCATTTCCCTGGCCTCTATCTTTCTACCTAAAAACTCCGGCGTACGACCAACCATTAACCCGGAGATAAATACCGCGACAATGATAAAAATGTAAAAATTGAGGATACCAACGCCACAGCCGCCATAAAAACAGTTAACCATCATCCCCAACAGCATCATCGTGCCCGAAACAGGCATAGCGCTATCATGCATGGAGTTTACTGAGCCTGTAGAGATAATGGTAGTCATAATGCTCCAGTAAGCGGAGTTAGCCGGGCCAAACCTCACCTCTTTACCCTCCATAGCACCATTTGGCTGGCTGATGCCCATTTTTGCGATAGCAGGGTTGCCATGCAGCTCGGCATTCATGGTAGGGATCAGCAGCATCAACATTCCCAGCGTCATCACACCGAATATGACATAAGCAAATTTCTTTTTATTGAGATAGAAACCTAATGCAAACACCAAAGCGATAGGGATAACACATTGTGCTACCAGCTCGACAGTATTGGTTAAATAGTTAGGATTTTCGATTGGATGGGCCGAGTTTGCACCAAACCAGCCGCCACCATTGGTACCTAAGTGCTTAATTGCAACCAGTGGAGCAACCGGTCCGCGGGAAACGTGAACGGTATCGCCCTGCATACTAATGAAGGTATCTTTACCTGCATAGCTGGTGGTCATGCCATTAAAAGCGAAGATCACCGCTATTACAAACGAAATAGGTAATAATACACGGGTGATGGATTTTACAAAGTACTCCCAGAAGTTACCCAGCTTATCAGTTACCTTATCTTTCATGGCCCTGAACACTACCACCAATGCAGCAATGCCGGTTGCTGCCGATACAAAGTGCAGGAACATGAATACAAAATGCTGTGTAAAGTAGGTAGCGCCGCTTTCGCCCGAGTAATGCTGCAGATTACAGTTCACCAAAAAGCTGATAGCGGTATTAAAAGCCGTATCTGCCGATTGCCCAGGGTTTGCATCCGGATTTAACGGCAGATGCCCTTGAGCCATTAAACAAACAAAAGCATATATTAACCAAACGCTGTTAATGGTAAGCAGGGCCAGCAGGTGCTGTTTCCAGTTCATTTCGCGTTTGGTGTCGATACCGCTGAAGCGGAAAATAAAACGATCAAGCGGGGCCAGAAAATCAAGCCAGGTCTTTTCGCCCTTAAATACCTTAGCTATGTAGCGGCCAAGGGGAATGGCGAGGGCTAAGGTGAGCAGGTAGGTGAAAATTACACCCGTTAGTTCAGTGTTCATCGTTTAATTTTAAAATTTTTCGGGTTTGAGAAGTACGTATACCATGTAAATGAACACGGCTATTGCTACAATGAATAATGCTGCCATGACTTTAGATTTTTTCGAAGTATGTTACAGATTTAAAAAAGATCCAGAATACCACTACAAATGTGGCCAGGTAAGCGATTGTGAGTAAAGCATCCATTTTTATGTGTTTTTGCAAAGGGCTTTGCCAAGCGGATGCCAAGAAAATTAAAACCAACATAAATAACTGCTTATTAATTACTTATACAGACTTAAAAATGTTATTTTATTTATTTAAGGGGATTTAAACTATCATTTTGATAGGTGATTATCAAAGTGGGATTGCGTTTTGCTTGGATATCTTAGCTGCCGCGGGTTTAGCGATAGCGTAACCCGTGGTTAAGCACAACTGAAGCTTTCAGCTTCAAATTTAAGCTGAAAGCTTAAAATATACCGCACCACAGGTTACGCTATCGCTAAACCTGCGGCAGATGGGGTACGGCGGCCAGAGGCCGCTTGATAGTCGACACTCGGCTGGAGCCGAGCGTCGGCATAATGTGTTAAAACTTTAGAAAATCCGAAATCGAAATTCCGAAATCCGAAATTATTCCAAATTATATTCCTTCAACTTCCTGTACAGCGTTGCTACCCCAATATTTAGCAGATGAGCTGCCTCAGCGCGGTTACCGTGGGTATGGTTTAAAACTCGTTGAATATGCAGTTTCTCTACAGATGAAAGATCAAAAGCCGAAATTGGGGCCCCGCTTTTTACCTGTTGCTGTTGAATTTCATACGGGAGCAAGCTTTCGTCAAGTACATTGCTATCCGTCAAGATAACAGCTCGTTCCACTATATTTTTTAGCTCGCGGATATTGCCGGGCCAGGCGTAAGCCTCAAGTTTTTCTATAAACTCGTCGCTCAAAACATTTACCTGCTTTTTTACTTTAAGCGCAAAATGCTGCATAAAGAATTCTGCCAGTAGTTTGATATCTTTTTTACGCTCGCGCAGAGCAGGCAGGGTGATCTGAAATACAGAAAGACGGTAATATAAATCCGACCGGAAATGGCCGTCATTGATCTCATTCAATAAATTGCGGTTAGTAGCCGCAAGAATACGCACATTAACCTGTGTAGGTTTGGTATCTCCAATCTTAATAAACTGCTGCGATTCCAATACACGGAGCAATTTGGCTTGCAGATCATGGTCGAGCTCCCCTATCTCATCTAAAAATATGGTGCCACCGTTGGCCTCTTCAAACAGGCCTTTTTTATCTTTTACAGCACCGGTAAACGAGCCTGCTTTATGGCCGAATAATTCACTTTCCAATAACTCTTTAGTGAATGCACTGCAGTTTACAGCTACAAATGATTTAGCACTACGGTTGCTGGCCTGATGAATAGCTTCTGCAAAAATCTCCTTACCTGTGCCGGTTTCTCCCAATAGTAATACGGTAGTATCGGTAAGTGCCACCTTTTGGGCCAGTTTGATCACATCACTGATGGCTGTTGATTTGCCGATTAGTCTATCAAAGCCGAACTTATCATTCAATTTGCTTTCCAGTTCAGCAACTTTTTGTTGTAGCAGGGCTTTATCCATGGCCTTGCTTACCAGCGGGATAATCTTTTCATTATCATCGCCCTTAGTGATATAGTCAAACGCGCCCGCTTTTATGGCTTTGACGCCATCATTGATAGTGCCGTAAGCAGTTAATACAATGATTTCGGTATTGGGATAGTTTTTTTTGATGGTTTCGGAAAGGGTAATACCATCAATATCAGGCAGCTTTACGTCGCTCAATACCACATGTATGGTATCCTGTTGCAATTTTTTAAGGCCTTCTTTGCCGGTACCTGCAGTTATTACCTCATGGCCTTCCAACTGCAAAATACGCGCAAGCAGGTTACGGAGGCGTTCCTCGTCATCAATAATTAGTAGCTTACCTTTTTGCATCGTGGCAAATATGGCAAATTATTTTGAACCTTGATTTTTAGGATTTAAGGATTTCCTGATAGCGGGTTGATACTTTTGATTATTTTCTATCACCAGTAGCAATAATCGATTACAATTACCGGCTTTGCTTTTCTAACAGACCGGTTATAGCCATCATATGTTTAACCAATTCATCCAACTGTTCAATTGACATAGGGGAGATTAATGCCAATATTTGTTTTTCAGAGGCTTCATTCAGACCGAAGAAAACCTTTAGGCCGGCATCCGTGAGTGAAAGCATAGATACACGGGCGTCTTCTTCTGAGGGCTTCCTGACAATCAAATCCTCTTTCTCAAATTTCTTTAAAATACGGCTCAGATAACCTTTATCTATACTTAACCTATAAATGATATCTGATGCACTCAGCTGCTTTGCGGTAAAAATCTCATAAAGAATCCGGGCTTCGGCAAGGGAGTACTCGCTGTTGAGCAAATGTTTGTCAAGCAGGCCAATGAGATCGGTATAGAACCTGTTAAACGTCCTTATTTCCTGGATATGTTGTTGAATGTCCATGCCTGATCATTGATTTAACACCAAATCATATCGTCTTTCAACCAATTCTTTTCCAAAGGCAGCGGATGGTTTTTCATCACTGAGCTTAAACCCGTACCTGGAGTACAAAGCAATTGCCGAATGCTGTTCTTCTGTTGTCCAGAGATAGGCATTACTGTAAGAGCCTGATTTCATAAAATCCAGAAACTCCTCCATCAGCTTCTTTCCTAAACCTATACCACGGTATTCGGGCAAAAAGATAAAATAACGCAATTGTAAGACATCGCTCCTGTGCTGGGCCACCAGGCAACCGACAATCCTGCTCCCATGTTCGCAAATCCACACTTTATCTTTGGCTTCATCATATTCAAGGGCAAAATCCTTTAAACCCTGAAGCACATAGGCTTCAAAATTCAACCCATACCCGCATTCTCTGGCGTAAAGATCGCCGTGAATATGAGCGATGTAGCCCAAATCGCCGGGAAGTAGCTTATTTCTGATTTTAATGGCAGCGAGATCGGGTTTTATTAGTGTATTCATCTGCTTGTATGCTTTCTGTTACCAACTATATTTTTCATTCGCAAAACAAAACAATTTAGTTGACTTTGTCAACTAAATAAAAATACATTAAAAAAAACGGCCCCGAATTTTTCGGAGACCGCTTTTAAATTCAATGCTATGGGGTAATGATACTATTGGAAGCATAGGTAAGGTCTTTAGCTTAAACTGTTGAAGTTGGAAACTTCAATCATGTATAACCACGGGTTACGCTGCGCTAAACCCGCGGCAGAGATTGTTTTTCTTACTTCTTGACTCTTGCCTCTTAAATTTACCACGGGCTTTCGCCGTAATCGCTAAAGTATTTACCTGTTGGGCCGTCAGCACCAATCATGGCGTATTTTACTATTGGCGCTGCACCATCTTCAACGGGCTTGGGGCCTCGGTTGCCGTTAAACTCGGTATTGGTATATCCGGGATTTACCATGTTTACTTTAACCTGGTCTTTAAGGTCATAAGCCAATGCTACGGTATAGGCATTTAACGCCGTTTTCGACGGACCATAAGCTGCCGACTTAACCTCGTAATGTTCCCAATTAGGATCGTTATGATAGGTTAACGAACCCAGATCGGATGTTACGTTCACAATACGCGGATTTGGCGACTTTTTAACCAGGTCGATGAAAATACGCACAGTGCGGATCACACCGAAAAAGTTAACTTCAAAAACTTCCTTCATGGTATCGTCACTTACAGTATCAGCCTTTTGCGGGAAAGCCCCGGGAATACCCGCATTATTGATGAGCACATCAAGATGGTCTATTTTAGTTGCTAATTCATCATGAGCTTTTTGTACTGATGCTTCGTCGGTAACATCTATCAGCAATAATTCAACGTCATTTAAGCCTTCGGCTTTAAGCTGCTCAACTGCCTTTTGCCCCCTATTCTGATCACGGCTGCCCAGGTAAATGTAGTAACCGGCATTAGCCAGTTGGCGGGCACTTTCCAGGCCAATACCTTTATTGGCTCCTGTTATTAAAACTGTTTGTTTTTCCATAACACAAAGCTATGGCGGGCAGATATTTTTACCGCTGCACATAGCAGGGCATTAACTGTACATTTCCCGGATTTCCATCCTGAAAGCTATCGGCGTGGTATCAGTTAAGCGTTTGAAGAAGCGGTTAAAGTAGGCTGCATCCTCAAAACCAAGCTCATCGGCAATTTGCTTTACCGATAGTTCGGTATGCAGCAGGCGACGTTTGGCTTCAACAATAAGGCGCTCATGAATGTGGGCAATGGCCGTTTTGCCGCTTTGCTGTTTAATAACTTCCGTAAAATGCCCGGGTGTGAGGTTCAGCTTTTCGGCATAGGCGGCAACATCATGCTGGGTGGCATAATGCTCGCCAATAAGTGCCTGAAAGCTTTTCAGCAGGCAATAGTTTAGCGTAACGCAGGTTTCATTATACTGCTCACTGTACAGCCTGCTCAGGTATATCACCAGCACCCGCAACCAGGAGGTAAGCATCTGGTTGCGCCAGGTGCCATCGGCATTAAATTCAATCAGCATTTTGCGCATGGTATCCTCTACAAAGGTCAGATCTGCAGGGCTAAGCTGTATTTCGTGTGCGGCAGCGGGGTTTTGTATAATAGGAAGTTGTTGAAGTATGCGATTATCTTCCAATTGCAAAAATTCGTTGGTAAAGCTCATCATTAAGCCCTCCATAGGGGCAGAATGCTCTTTGAGGTGTATTTGCTGCGGAACCGTAAAATAGAAGGTATTGGGCTTTACCGTATACGGTACAAAATCTATCCAATGGCGGTTATCGCCACTTTTAACCAGTACAAAAAAGTAATAGTCCTTACGGTGAGGCTGCAGAAATGCGGGATCGAGCCTAAACTCACCACATTGTCCACCGGCCTCGCGCACATCTATCATTGTAT
Source organism: Mucilaginibacter gossypiicola (assembly GCF_900110105.1). Classification (GTDB taxonomy): domain Bacteria; phylum Bacteroidota; class Bacteroidia; order Sphingobacteriales; family Sphingobacteriaceae; genus Mucilaginibacter; species Mucilaginibacter gossypiicola. The sequence continues at coordinate 192,676 of NZ_FOCL01000011.1, forward strand.
TACCCCGCCCGCTATTTTGTTGCAGGGTGAAAGTAGGGATTACATTTTTTTCGGGTGCAGTTAAAACAGGCATAAAGCAAATAACGTAATTAGTTGATACTGTGCAAACAGCCAACCAACAGCGAATTGTAAATGTTTGGGGGTTAGGGCAACCAATTCCCTATCCGTCATCGCGGGGAAGGAAGAATCGCGAACTGTATCATCTAAACACGTCATTGTGAGGAACGAAGCAATCGCGAACTGTACAGGGGGATTTGCTTAGCCGCTCTGTAAATCGGGGATTGCTTCGTACCTCGCAATGACGTGGTGGTGAAGGAGGTATGTCTCTTGCCTCCTGACTCTTGACTTCTTGACTTCCTGCCTCTTTCTCTCTTCTACTCCGTTTTCAAACTCTTCACCGGGTTCATCAGTGCTGCTTTCACGCTCAGGAATGATACCGTTGCAAAAGCTACCAGCAATACCAGGAAAAACGGGATAACAAACAGCAAGAGGTTAATATCCATCCGGAAGGCATAGGTTTGCAGCCATTGGTGAATGGCATACCAGCCTATGGGAGCGGATATCACAAAGGAAACCACTACCAGCAGGGCAAAGTCTTTATACAGAAGCCTCAAAATACTGTTTACCGAAGCGCCCAATACCTTGCGGATACCTATCTCTTTGGTACGTTGTACAATGGTGTATGATACCAGGCCGAATAAACCCAAACAGGCTACAAAAATGGCTATGCCGGTAAATACGCCAAACACCTGCCCAAAGCGTTGGTCGGTTTGGTATTGTTTATTGAAAAACTGATCTAAGAAGAAATAATCAAACTGATCACCAGGGAAAAAGCTGGCCCAGGTTTTCTTTAAATCGGCAATGGTTTGGGGCATATTGGTTGTGCTTACCTTTACCGATACCGGCCCCCGCACATCGGGGATAAAACGGAAGATCATAGCATCATAAGCATCATGTAACGATTGCTGGTGGAAATTATCGGCTACGCCTATTATTTCATACACATCTCCCCAAAAATCAATGCGTTTGCCCAGGGCGTCGGCAGGTTTGTTAAAGCCTAACTGTTCAACCCCTTTTTTAGTAAAGACCACCTTGTGCCGCTCGTCGCCAAACTCTTTCGAAAACTTACGACCGGCAATCAACTTAATATCGTAGGCGTTGAGGTAATCATAATCGGCACCGATGATACGGTATTGTTTGCTTGTGCTTTGATCGGAGCCTACCAGTTTAATACCGCCCGCATTCCAGCCTACAGGTCCGCCGGGGATTGAAGTAGATACCGTTACGCTTTTAACGGCGCTTTGCGCCAGGCATTCGTGCTTAAACGAGCTCATGCTGCGATAAAACGAATCTACCTTAACCAGTGGCGCTTTGATAACAATAGTTTGATCTATTCTTACCCCTAACTTTTGGCTCTGCATGTATTTAAGCTGCTTGAACACGGTAAGCGAGCCTATCAGCAAAAATATGGATGCCGCAAATTGGAATACCACCATTCCCTTACGCAATATTACGCCCCCCGGCGATGCCAGGATCTTGCCCTTCATTATTTCAACCGGTCTGAATGCTGATAACACCAACGCAGGGTAAAAACCGCTGAAGAACGAACCCAACACAAAGATCCCCAAAACCGCCAGCCAAAAAGCGGATTTAGTAAACAAGGTAAAGCCCATGTGCATACCGGAAATGTTGGCGAATGCAGGCAAGCAAGCCATGATAATCAACAACGCAAGCCCAATAGCCATGGCGTTCAGCATCATGGCTTCCAGCATAAACTGGGCAATAAGCTGCGCTTTTGCCGAGCCGAGGGTTTTACGTACACCAACCTCTTTGGCCCTGCCAATACCACGGGCCGTAGCCAGGTTAATATAATTGATCCAGGCTATGACGATCACGAAAATGGCGATACCCAACAGCAGGTACACCGATTTGCCATCGCCATTGGGCTGAAACTCCAGCATCCGGTTAGAGTACAGGTGGATATCCTTAACCGGCTGCAGCGTATAAATACCACCTTCGCCCGAGCCGGGATACTTATCATAAGCTTTTTTCACAATAGGGAGAAATTTAGCCTCCAACTTACGCGGATCGACGCCGGGCTTTAACAACAGGTAAGTTGTACAGCCATCATTTAGCCAGGCGTTATCGATGTTATCATCTTTATTTGGCGGGTTTTCTTTCAGAAACGTAGCATATGATTGCAGGATTTCAAAATTCATGTGCGTATTGGCAGGCATATTATTCATTACACCGGTAATTTTAAGCGGCTTATCTGTATTGATGTACAAGGTTTGGCCAACCGGGTTTATGCCGTGAAAAAGTTTATCAGCAATTTGCCGGGTAATTACAGCCGTGTTAGGTTCTTTAAGTGCCGTATTAGGATCGCCGTTTATCAACGGAAAAGTGAACGTTTTGAAAAAGGCATCACTTACATAGTAAACATTCTGGATCACCATTTTCTCATCCTTGTGGGTAGCAATGGTTTGGCCTGCACCCAAAATTTTCACATATTCCTCAATTTCGGGGAGTTCAGCTTTAAAGGCTGTTCCGGGTGCAAAAGCTCCGCCAGCCCATTGCGTGCTTAACTTGCCGTTGTTATACCTATCCTGATTGATGCGGAATACACGATCTTTTTTGACATGAAAATTGTCATAACTAAGCTCAAAGCTAACATATTGTAAGATGAGCAGGCACGCTGCCATACCAATGGCCAGTCCTACTATATTAATAGCGGAGAAGGCTTTATTTTTAGATAGGTTTCTGAAAGCAACCAGCAGGTAATTTTTAAGCATAATTGTAACGGTTTATGCCTGAAATTCAGCCAATTGCATGCCTTAATTACAAATAATTGACTATCAATCATTTATCAAAAATCCCAATCTACGAAAGTGTTCGTTTTCGAACAGCAATTGTGCGGTTGTGGAGTAGCTCAATTTCAGATTTCAGACGTTCGATTCCGATTTATAATTCTTTTACCGGCAAAAACTAAAGCATCACCGGGGCGGTGAAGCATTGCTTCTCATCTTGTATTGCTTAAGTATTATAATTAACTTACATACAATTACAAATCTGATTATCAACCAATAACAAGCCACCTTATTTTCAATTGCCATGGATCAACCAAAAGTTTTTATTAGCGTTGGAGGCACTTCAACCCCGCAGCAGGAAGATTTTGTAAAATCTATAGAAGACCGGCTTAGAAGCGAAAATTTGATTCCCAATACAATCGGAAGAAATACATTCAGTTCCGATTCGCCTTTAAAATCAATAAAAAGTTTGATGGATGAATGCTCAGGCATTTTGGTTATCGCGCTTGAGCGGACCTATTTTGAAAGCGGTATCGAAAAGCGTGGCAGTGTTAATGAAGTAACACTCTCTGCAACTAAATTTGCCACCCCCTGGAATCAAATTGAATCGGCAATTGCATACGCCAAAAATCTGCCGATTTTAGTCATAGTAGAAGACGGCATACGCGCTGAAGGGTTGTTAGAAAAAGGTAATGATTGGTATGTGATGACGGCAAAACTCAACCAAAGTTCATTATCCACTGTGGAGTTTAATGGAGTTTTGGCGAGTTGGAAGAATAAAGTAGAGGCCCTCAATATCGGTAAAAACGATGCAGCTGCTCAAAAAAAGAAAGTTGTTCCTGATGAATTAACTATCGGTGATTTAGTTTCGAACATGAAACCCGCTCAATTATGGGGAGTGTTGGGCGCTATTATTGCGTTGATGGCTGCAATTTTTGTGATTGGTCAACATTTTCCGGCTAAGTAAGCATTAAAGATAAAATACGTTTTTCCGTGGCGCAAATATTCTGCGGCTGTCCGTGTAGGAGCTTACTTGTGCCTCCGCATCATGCCCGGGCGATTCTTGGTCGGAGACGCTTGATAAACAAGTGTGTGGTGATAATACCCGCCATAAGCAATTACGAACGAACGGATGTGAATAATAAAAAATCATACTTACTTTTGATAGAATAACTAAACCAGTGATCACAGCAAAAAGTAATTATGGGGCTATTCGACCTTTTTAAGAGAAAACAAACAGAACAAATCCAACCAATTGCACAACTCCAGAAAGAAGAGCCTGTTACAAAGTATAGTGATTATAATGACTACCTGATAGAGGGACTTAAAGACAGGTTAATTGAAATGGGGCATGAGGTTGAACGCCATCCGCAACATCTTACTTTAATATTAAATTCGGGCTTAGAAATTTCTACCTCAATTATTGATGTTCCTGATGCGCATCCATTTTTAATACAACTTAATATTTTAACAAGGCATCCTATATATCTTGAGCAAGGCATATATGAATGTTTAGCCGGTATTGGCGAAACAATGGATAAGAGGATCACTTCGGCTTTAGATAATTATGTCAACTTTGTGTTTTCAGCAATAATAGGAGGCTTTACAGATACTCATGAGCCGGAAACTGATATGCTGGTAATTACAAATGAACGGGAGATACTTTGGCATCCTAAAATAGGCGACCTGATGGTGCAAGGACAATGGGGCGAAATGCCGGACGGAATCTATCTTTTTGAAATTTTAAGAGATAAAATTAAATCGGTTTTAATCGACAATAAATTTAACTCGTTAAAAATTTATATTTCTAAACGAGCCGATGGCACTATAATAGGCGAATGTGTTTTTAATAATCGGCAATGGAATGACGGTCTTGATGAAGTCACTAAACACGCCGAATCATGGATAGTGAAAGGTGATTTTATGGCTTTGAAACAGTTTATTATGTTCAGACGATGTGATGCTTATGATAAATAGCGTCTAAAGCTCTTCCCTGCTCTACATAAGGCCCGCAGTAAGAAGATGATTTCAGCGTAGAAAAATCACATCAACTCATTATCCTTTTTAACATGATAAGCCTTGTACGATAAGTAAAACAAGGCCAAAGCCGGCAGAGCACCAAGGATCACTCCAACTGTATTAGGCTTGGGATACGTAGCTACAATTTGCACAATAAACAATATGGTGGCTACTATGCCACCTATGAGATAAAGATATTTGAATTTGGGGTTCATTATTATTTATAAACTTAACAACACCATGCTGAACTTGTTTCTTTGTCATTCTGAGCGATAGCGAAGAATCTTCTACAAGATACAGAGTCGCTATGCAAGGTAAAGAAGATCCTTCGTTCCTCAGGATGACAATAAAAGTTAATGCCATTTTACCTTCAAAGGCATCCGGATTTTACCTACTCAGGATAACAATAAGTATATCATAACAAAGACTTACGAAGTTTTAAAAACTTCGTAAGTCTTTGTTCAAACAGATCTATTTCTTCAATTCATATTTAGAAGGCACATCGGGTGCCAGTTTAAACACAGCCGCCGCCAATGGCGGTATTGTTATTTTGATAGACTGCGCTTTGCCATGCCATTTAACAGGTTCAGAATTTACGGCATCATAATTAATAATGCCGCTGCCCCAATATTTCTCCTGGTCGGAGTTAAATATCTCTTTCCATTTACCGGCTGCAGGTACACCAATGCGGTAATCCTTGCGGATAACAGGGGTCATGTTCAGCACAATCATCAAGTCGTTTTTACTATCATGCCCCATCCGGCGGTACACCAGTATGGAATCATTGGCGTTGCCACCGTCAACCCACTCAAAGCCATCAAACGAAAACGCTTTTTCGTATAATGCAGGTTCATCCCGGTACAGGTGGTTAAGCGCCTTAACTGTTTCACTTATTCCACGGTGATTAGGATACTGAAGTACATGCCATTGCAACGACTGCCCAAAATTCCATTCATCACCCTGACCAAACTCGGCCCCCATAAACAACAGTTTAGCGCCGGGATGGGTGAACATATAACCGTACATCAAACGTAAATTGGCAAACTGCCTCCACTCGTCACCCGGCATTTTGCGTAGCATACTGCCTTTGCCGTATACCACCTCGTCATGCGAGAACGGTAGCATAAAGTTTTCGGTAAAGGCGTATATCGTGCTAAAAGTAATTTCGTTATGGTGATACTTGCGGTGTATCGGGTCTTCTTTAAAATAACCAATAGTATCATGCATCCAACCCATCATCCACTTCATACCAAAGCCTAAACCACCCAAGTAAACCGGACGGCTAACGCCTGTAAACGAAGTAGACTCCTCGGCAATGGTTTGTACCGATGGGAAATGACTGTAAACAGCCTCATTAAATTCCTTCAGGAAGGATATCGCTTCGAGGTTTTCGTTGCCGCCATACATGTTAGCTTCCCATTCGCCATGTTTGCGAGAGTAGTCAAGGTACAGCATCGATGCCACGGCATCTACACGTAAACCGTCTGCATGGTATCTATCTAACCAAAATAAAGCGTTACTGATCAGGAAAGCCCTAACCTCGTTACGTCCGTAGTTAAATATGTATGATTTCCAATCGGGGTGGAAACCTTTGCGAGCATCAGCATGCTCATAAAGGTGCGTGCCATCAAACCTGTAAAGCGCATGGATATCACCCGGAAAATGTGAAGGCACCCAATCCAGTATCACACCAATACCTGCCTTGTGAAACTCCTCAATCAGGTACATCAGCTCCTGTGGTGTGCCATAACGCGATGCCGCAGCAAAATAACCACTCACCTGGTAACCCCAGCTTGGGTAGTACGGGTGCTCCATTATTGGCATGAATTCTACATGTGTAAAGCCCATATCTTTTACATACGGAACCAGTTTTTCTGCCAGCTGTGTGTACGTCAAAAACTCATCCGGGCTTTCCCAGTTGCGGGCCCATGAGCCCAAATGCACCTCATAAACCGAATATGGTTTATCCAACGCATTATGCTCATGACGGTTTTTCATCCAGTCCTGATCCTTCCACTCATAAAAAGTATCAGCAACTATTGAGGCAGTGCGTGGCGGCAATTCCCAGCGTAAAGCAAAGGGATCGCTTTTTTCCAGGTCTTCGCCGCTCGATGAATTGATAAAATATTTATAGGTTTCGCCAACACCAATATTTGGTATAAACCCTTCCCAAATCCCCGACGAATCCCAACGGGCATTCAAACTGTGTGAACCACGGTTCCAGCCATTGAAATTGCCGATTACCGACACGTATTGCGCATTCGGTGCCCAAACGGCAAAATAAGTACCCACAACACCCTGGTATTCCACCACGTGCGAACCCAGTTTTTCGTATAGCTTGTAATGCTTTCCCGATTTAAATAAACTAATATCAAAATCAGTAAAACGGCTGTATGATTCAACGGCTTTAAGCTGTACTGGCTTCGCCGGAGCAGCTTCAGCAGGCTTTTCGGCTTTCACAGCTTTAGCTGAGGGGGCCTTCTTCTCGGCGGCAGGCTTTTCGGCTGCAACTGTTTTGGCTTTTGCCGAAGCAGCTTTCTTTTCGGCTACAGGCTTTTCGGCTGCAGGAGCTTTTACCTTAACTGTTTTTTTTGGCTCCGGGCTTCCTGTTTCAGGCGTTACTTTATCGGCTTTGACCTTAGTGACGGCTTTTTTTTCCTTTACAGGTTTTGCATCCGGTAAGGGATTTTCGGTTTTAGTTGTTTTTTTGGCCATGATATAGATAACCTGTTAGGGTGTTAGTAGATAACCCAAATCACAGGAATGAGTTTGGTTTATATGTAATCAAATATAACAGGATTAATATATTATGCAGGGTTTTGGAGATTTATTTTTGGAGAGGGGATTGTCTGAACTCGAATTTATTGAATTAAGGGAATTTATTGAATTTACTAAGCATTCTGTCTATTCCTTCAATTCAATAAATTCCGGTTCAGACAAAAAAACCTTGTACATCCGAAAAATCCACCCAAATCCCGGTTCAGAATATGGGCGTTGCCTGCGGCCGGGCTATCCGCTCATACTGCACAACGCATTAGCCACAGGCCGGTATCCCAATGTCATTAAGTTAAGGAACTATATAGCTCTTTTGTAATTGGTTAAGGTTTTGTATTTGCCAGACCTTCGTTTGAGCTTTTTCACTCTTGGCAGTTTTCTGTTTGGCCTTACTGGTTCAATATATTGAGCAAAGAGGTTTTGTAATTGGATTAATATTTTTTCGGGATCTTTAAAAAGTAAAAGGCCTATGACCCTGTTCTTCATAATGCCAATAGCGGTGTTTTTATTTATTTGATAATCGTATTTGCGCTTAGAAACTTCATGATGGATTTTCTCCTGGGCTGGTTTGCTAATGATTTCCTGTAAGTTGGATAAGAAAACTGTTGCATGGAAAT
>NZ_FOCL01000005.1 GCF_900110105.1 Mucilaginibacter gossypiicola
ACAGTTTTTTGATTCGTAACCATAAAGAACCGGATTTTATCCGGTTCTGAACTGTGGTGTTCCTTAACTTAATGACATTGGCCGGTATCCGCTACCATCCCTAATGCGGCCGGCGCTCAAAACCACCGTTTCAAGGCTAACCTCTAATCTCTAACCTCCGATCTCTATAAATCCCCCACAAAAAAATCCCTCAACCTTTGGCTATGAACCGCTAAGTATCGTATTTTTGCGCGTTATGAGTATTGCTAAAACATATATCCCAAAGGAAACCGAAGAAAAATGGTACAGTTACTGGTTGCAGCACGGCTTTTTTAAGTCGGTGCCTGATGAGCGCGAGCCTTATACTATAGTCATTCCGCCGCCAAACGTTACCGGGGTTTTGCACATGGGGCACATGCTTAACAATACCATACAGGATGTGCTGATTCGCCGTGCCCGTATGAAAGGCAAAAACGCCTGCTGGGTTCCCGGTACCGACCACGCCAGTATTGCTACCGAAGCCAAGGTTGTTGCTATGCTTAAGGAGCGCGGCATCAGCAAAAAAGACCTTACCCGCGAAGAGTTTTTAACCTACGCCTGGGAATGGAAAGAAAAATACGGCGGCATTATCCTGGAGCAACTAAAAAAATTAGGCGCTTCATGCGATTGGGACCGCACCAAATTTACCATGGATGAGAATTTATCCGAAGCGGTAATTGATACGTTTATCCATCTGTATAAAAAAGGCTTGATCTATCGCGGTATCCGCATGATCAACTGGGATCCGCAGGGCAAAACGGCGGTAAGCGACGAAGAAGTTATTCGTAAGGAAGTTAACCAGAAGCTTTATTATATTAAGTATAAAGTTGATGGTGATATAGATCCGCAAAATTACATTGTTGTTGCGACTACGCGCCCAGAAACTATAATGGCTGATTCTGCTATTTGTGTAAACCCTAATGATAGCCGATACACCCATTTACACGGAAAACGAGTTTATATCCCTCTCATCGGAAAGAAAATCTCAATCATAACAGATGACTATGTAACCATGGATTTTGGTACCGGCTGTTTGAAAGTCACACCTGCACATGATTTGAATGATTATGAACTTGGTTTGAAATATGGATTGCCCGTAATAGATATTTTAAATGAAGATGGTACATTAAATGAAAGAGCTGAAATCTTGATTGGAGAGGATCGTTTTGCCGCTCGTAAGAAAATAGCGGTTCTGCTTGAAGAAAGTGGTGCGTTAGAAAAGGTAGAAGATTACAAATCTCAGGTAGGCTTTTCGGAACGAACTAATGCTGTAATAGAGCCAAAACTATCAATGCAATGGTTTTGCAAAATGGCAGAAATGGCTAAACCTGCTTTGGATTACGTACTGAACGGCGAGATCAAACTAATTCCCGATAAATTTATCAATACCTACCGCCATTGGATGGAGAATGTAAGGGATTGGAACATCAGCCGCCAGTTATGGTGGGGACAGCAGATTCCTGCATGGTATGTAGATGGCGATTATGTAAAAGTAGACTCTGATGATGCCGTTGCATTGCAATTAGATGCAATTGAAAAATATCATGTTTGTAAAACTAAAGAAGAGGCGATTGAGCATTTTGCCAAATTGTTCCAAGAAAGAGGTTTTGATGAGAAAAGTTCATATAGAATAGCAAAAGAACAAATACGCCAGGACGAAGACGTGGTTGATACCTGGTTTTCATCATGGTTATGGCCAATTTCGGTATTTGATGGCTTTAAGGACCCTAACAATGCCGATATCAACTATTACTACCCAACTAACGACCTGGTTACTGCACCGGAGATCTTGTTTTTCTGGGTAGCGCGGATGATCATGGCCGGTCATGAGTTCAGGGGCGAAGTGCCGTTCAGGAACGTATATCTTACCGGTATCGTGAGGGACAAGCAAGGCCGCAAGATGTCGAAATCGTTGGGTAATTCGCCCGATCCGTTAGATTTGATCGAGAACTACGGTGCCGATGGTGTACGTGTAGGTATGTTACTATGCTCGCCTGCAGGTAACGATTTGATGTTTGACGAAAGTTATTGCAAACAAGGTGCTGGTTTTGCCAATAAAATATGGAATGCCTTTAAGCTGGTAAAAGGCTGGGAGGTTGATGAAAACCTTGATAACCCTAATGCCGTAGCCATTGAGTGGTTTGGCAACAAGTTTAACCAGGCACTAACCGAAATTGAAGCCAACTTTGCGCAATACCGCTTATCAGAGGCTTTAATGGATACTTATAAACTGGTATGGGACGATTTTTGCGCATGGTATCTTGAAATGATCAAGCCGGCTTATCAGCACCCTATTGATAAGGCTACTTATACTGCTACTATTCAATTCTTTGAAAATATTTTAAAGGTATTGCACCCTTTTATGCCTTTCCTTACCGAAGAATTATGGCATGATGAGCTATTTGGCGAACGTACTGAATCAGACTGCTGTATTGTAGCACAATTGCCCGCTATTGGGGAAATAAATTCACGCTTACTGGCTGAGATTGAGATTGTAAAAGACGTTGTTACTTCTATCAGGAATACCCGCAAAACAAAACAAATTTCAGACAAAGAGCCGCTGGAATTATTTGCCAAATCAAATTCGGGAATTAATTACGGAGAGTACGAAGCTATCATTGCGAGGCTTGCCAATATCAGTAAGTTTGAAACCGTGGCCGATAAAGTTGAGGGGGCTATAAATTTCTTAGCTTCAACCGACGAATTTTATATTCCTTTCAGCGAAGAAATTGACCCGGTTGCCGAGTGCGCCCGATTGAAAAAAGAGCAGGAATATTTGTTAGGTTTCCTGAAATCGGTTAATGCAAAATTGGGTAACGAAAGGTTTATGGCCAATGCAAAACCCGAAATTATTGAGGTTGAGCAAAAGAAAAAGGCCGATGCCGAAGCCAAATTAACCATCATTGACGAAAACTTAGCGGCTTTGGCTTGCTAATTGCAGAACTTACCGGCTTTGCGTAACAAGCTACCCTACAGTATTTTGATTGCTGTAAGGTAGCTTGTCAATTGCAGGACCAAAGTTAAGTTCTGAATATGAGTAAAAAAGTAAGTTTTTTTAACTTATCGATCTATAAGATTTTATCGAAGGAGCAATCGTTCCTTGATCAGGCCCGGATCCGTTTATTGTATTATGGGTTCTTCCTTATTTTTGTGGCCCTCGGTGCGCTTTATTTGAGCGTTTATTTCCAAAACCAAAAGATGCTTGCCTATACCGCCCTGTTTTTAATGGGGGCGGTAATTGTATTGTTTAAGTATTTAACCTGGCGGCCCGACTGGCGCGGTACGGCACATGCCCTACTTATTGTGGGTACCCTTGTTAATTCAAGCCTGGTTTATGTCTCTATGCAAACGGTAAACATCATTACCGTGCAGGTAATTATCATTGTTATTGCATTTAGTTATTATATGCTTGGGCAGCAATGGGGGCTTATCTACTCGTTGCTAAATACCATTCCGGTGCTGGTGTTTATGATTATTGAATATAACAGCGGGTACGTTATCGGTATCAAACCTAATAAAATTGACCAGTCTACCATTATCATTAGTCTGTTTGCCAATTTTATATTGCTCATTTTTATCCATAGCCACTTTTATACTGCTTTCTTAAAAAATATTAAACATTTAAAGGATAGCAGCAGGGAGCAGGCCCGGCTTTATAATCAAATGGAAACGGCTATTGAAAAGGCAGAAAAATCGGCCCGGATTAAATCCGAATTTTTGTCAACAATGTCGCATGAAATCCGTACGCCGCTAAATGCGGTTATAGGGATGAGTAATTTACTGATGATGAGCAGTCCGCGGCCCGATCAGCGGGAAAACCTCGAAGTACTTAAATTTTCGGCAAATAACCTGTTGGCCATTGTAAATGATGTGCTTGATTTCAGCAAAATAGAATCGGGAAAGGTGGTGTTTGAAAACATCCGCTTTAACCTTGTTGAGCTGATGAACAACATCTGCGGCGGGCAAATACTGAAGGCCGAAGAAAAAGGCCTGCTGTTTAAGCTGGATGTTGATAGCTCATTAAAAAATAAAGTGCTTTTTGGCGACCCGACCCGCATAACCCAAATCATTTTTAACCTGGTAAGTAATGCCATAAAATTTACCCCACAGGGAAATATATGGGTAAGGGTTACCTGCGTGGAAGACAGGCACAATACCGTTACCGTGAACTTTTCGGTAAGGGACACCGGGATCGGTATCGAAAAGGAAAACCTCGAAAATATATTTGAGCCATTTACGCAGGAGTCATTAGCCACCACCCGCGAATATGGTGGCACCGGGCTTGGTTTGGCCATAGTTAAGCGCTTGCTCGAACTGCAGGACCTGCAAATTACGGTTAACAGTACAATGGGCTATGGGTCTGAATTTTCATTTTATATGGAGTTTCCGGTATCAACAGAGGTTGTGACAGAAGTAGTTGCCGCTCCGGAGACTAAACAACCGGCAGAAAGTCCGCTGGCCTGTTTACGCGTGCTTATTGCAGAGGATAATATGGTTAACGTAATGTTGATGAAGAAGCTGCTGAGCAAGTGGAATATAAACCCAACCATAGCCGAAAATGGCGAGCGGGCAGTTGAGTTTATGCAATACGGCAATTTTGACATCATATTGATGGACCTTCAGATGCCGGTGATGAACGGCTTCGATGCATCTAAAGAGATTCGTAAAATGGCCGATCCTAAAAAATCAGGCATACCTATTATAGCGCTTACGGCTTCGGCTCTTTTTGATATCAAAGAACAGGTGTACGAGGCGGGTATGAACGATTATGTATCCAAACCATTTAAGCCGGATGACCTGCTTGAAAAGCTTAACAATTATGCTTTGAGGAAAAGGGTGGTATAGAATTAAAACGATGTCATTGCGAGGTACGAAGCAATCGCACGGAAGCACAGCCGCTCTGTATAGCATGCGATTGCCGCGTCGCGCCTGGGCTCTTCCCTACGTTTGGCTCCTCGCAATGACATGGTTTTAACCAATATTTCTAAACAATCTCATCCTTCAAAACACCAGTAACGGTGGTAGTTAAACACCGTGTTTACTTATTCAACTTATCCCCATCTTTAATCACCGCCTGGTTTACTTCCCTAACTCTTTCAATCTCCATTTTTTCAACGGCCCTATCGTAAGTTAAAACGCCGTTTACTTCATGTTCAACGTCGGTGGTTTGGGTGTATATGGCAACGCTTAATCCTTTGTATTTCATTAATTGCTCTACCTCATCAAGCAAAAAAACATAACGATCGGTAAGCCTGGCTTTAGTTGGTTCGTAATCATAAGCATTGTTTTGTACCGGCCACATATGGCCGCGCACAAACAGGCCTACGCCGCCAAACTCGCCCAGGGAGGCGGCCCGGCGGCCATCCGGAACAGATGCACCATACGGACCAACATAAATATGTGTGTCTACATAATCGCCATTGCCCGGGTCGCCGTAAGGTTTTTGATAGCTTGGGTTATTGTTAAAGCCCGAATTACCATTAACCAATCGCGATGGGTCATATTGTTTAACCCAGTTGGTGATGTTTTTTACATCAAAGGCACCCCAGTTTTCATTAAAAGGTACCCAGGTAATGATGGAGGGGGAATTATAATGATCGTCAATGATAGCTTTTAACTCCTGGCGGTAAACCTTTCTGTTTTTGGTGGTGTCTTCGTTTTGATACCATATGGCGGGCATATCCTGCCAAACGAGTAAGCCCATTTTATCGGCCCAGTAGTAAAAACGTTGCGGCTCGGTTTTCATGTGCTTGCGGATAAGGTTGTAACCCGCTTTTTTGGTGTATTCGATATCAAATTTAAGGGCTTCGTCGGTGGGGGCGGTTAAAACGCCGTCGGGCCAGTAACCCTGGTCGAGCAGGCCGAGTTGCATAACGAATTTGCCATTAATAAGCGGGCGGATAACGCCGTTAAGTTTCCCCAGTTTAATATCGCGCATGCCAAAATAACTTTTAACCTCGTCGGCCTCCGTGCCATCAGCATTGTATAAGTTAAATTTGAGATCATACAGAAACGGAAAATTCGGTGTCCATAAAACCGGGTTATCTATCGGCAGATAAAAATATGATCCTCCGGCTGCATCAACCTGCGAAATCACTTTGCCATTGTTTAAGGCAACGGCTTTAACCTTACCTGCACCTATAGTATTAACAAATATCTTTAAACGTTTACCTTCCACGTCTGGTAATAACCGGATATTTTTGATATAGGATTTGTTAACAGGCTCCAGCCAAACAGTTTGCCATATACCCGACGAAAAAGTGTAGTCGCCGCGCGGGCCGTTTTTACCCGATGGCGTTTTACCATCATTGGGGTCATGAGCGGCAACAATGATGGTATTGCTGCCTTTTGTGAGATATGGGGTAATATTAAAACTGAATGAATCGTAACCACCAGAATGCGAACCGGCTTTCTTCCCGTTTATAAAAATAGTAGCGTCATGATCAACCGCCCCAAAGTGAACAATTACCTGTTTATTTTGCCACTTTGCCGGAATTTCGAAACTACGGCGGTACCACATATTGATCTCCTGTTTGCGCTGTACGCCCGAAAGTACCGATTCGGGACAATAGGGTACCAGGATCTTATTGGCCTTGCCTTCAAATGATGCAGGCGCTTCGGGGTTTAGCGCATTAGGCGTGTTTTTACCACCCTGGTAATCCCATTTACCGTTTAAGCACAGCCAGTCATTACGCTGCAGTTGGGGACGGGGGTATTCAGACAAAGGTATCTCAGCCCGCATGGCGGCGTTGGTCCATTGAGTAGGGAGTTTGGCTTCCTGGGCAGATGCGATGAAGCTGCATACAATCAATGCTGAGATCAGGGCTATCGCTTTGTTGTAAATGTTCATATTGAGATGTTATAATTGATGAGGTTATGCTGCCCAAAATAGGGAATAGATAACTGTTATCATAACATTTTATTGGAAAGAGGATGTTGTCTGAACTTGAATTTATTGAATTTGAAGAATTTGTGGAATGTACATAGCATTTTCTGTTCACTCCCTCAATTCAATAAATTCGGGTTCAGACAAATTACCCCTTAACGTACGCAGGCAACTCTTCAATAAACTGGTAAGTACATTTTTCGTGGTCGATGGTACAATAATAATGCTGCAAACCGTTGCTTACCGCAAGCAGAGATACTTTATGCACCATATTATACCGGGCTATCTGATCAAATGTTTTTTGATCGATAGTTACCGATGGCGCTTTACATTCTACCATTAAAATGCGTTGTCCATCAGGGTTAAACACAACAATGTCAGTGCGTTTTTGCAGGGTATTAAGTTTAAGGCCGCCTTCCAGTTTAATTAATGAACGGGGATAATTTTTTTGTTTGATAAGGTATTGCACAAAATGCTGGCGTACCCACTCTTCGGGCGTAATGATGATGGTTTTCTTGCGGATCTCGTCAAAAAGGGTGAGGGTGCCGTTATCGTCGCTTATTTTGAAAGGGTGAGGGGGCAGATTAAGCGGTTGGAGCATTTGTGCGAAGTCTTAAGTCGAAAGTTATGAGTCTTGAGTCGGGCTTCAAAATTAATAAATATATCCTTGGGCATTTCCCTAAATAAAAATACATTCCACTTTTGACTTTCCACTTAGTACTTTTGACATCGAAATATGACTGCTGCCGAGATATTAAAGGACCTTAAGAACCGTAAGTTTAAACCGCTGTACCTGCTGCATGGTGAGGAGCCTTACTTTATTGATTTGGTAAGCAATTATGTTGAACACCAAGTGCTACCTGAACATGAACGCGGTTTTAACCAAACCGTGGCATACGGCAAGGATACCGACATCATGACTGTGCTCAACGCCGCCAAGCGTTACCCCATGATGGCCGATTACCAGGTGGTACTGGTAAAAGAGGCGCAGGACATGAAATGGGGTAAGGACGATGACAATAAAAAAAGCATCGACCCGGTATTGAGTTACCTCGAAAATCCGCTGCCCAGTACTATCCTTGTTTTTTGTTATAAATACGGCAAGTTTGACAAGCGTAAGAAAACGTACAAAGCCATTGAAAAGAATGGGCTTATTTTTGAATCGGCTACTTTGTATGATAATAAAGTACCTGCCTGGGTTGAAGGGTATGTAAGCGATAAAGGTTATAAAATGAACCAGCAGGGATCGGCCATGATTGCCGAGTACCTGGGTAACGACCTCTCCAAAATTGCCAACGAACTCGACAAACTGATGTTGAATGTGAGCGCCGGGCAGGAGATCACCCTGAAGCATATTCAGGATAACATTGGTATAAGCAAAGAGTATAATGTATTTGAGCTGCAAACGGCACTTACCAAAAAAGATGCTTACAAGGTAAACCAGATCATCAATTATTTTGAGGCCAACCCCAAATCAAACCCTATTGTGCTGGTTTTGGGCAACCTGAACAATTTTTTCAGCAAGGTGCTGGTATACCACTACGTGAAGGACAAAACGCCGCAAAATCTGGCTAAAGAGATGGGGGTTAACCCGTACTTTATTAAAGATTATGAGCAGGCTGCACGTAACTATCCGCTTGGTAAAATTTTCCAGGTGATCAGCTACCTGCGTGAGTATGATCTGAAAAGCAAAGGTGTTGAATCAAACGCACCGCACGGCGAGTTGATGAAAGAGCTGATGTTTAAAATATTGCATTGATACACCACTTAATTTTACCGCCGTGAACCTGTCAGCACAATCAAAAGCCAACGTAGCCTCCACACTTATCCGTGTTTCGGCGGTTTTATATTTGGTTTACTATTATTTGAGCGGGGCGAGGTCGGCTTCTTTTACTATTGCCATTGCTACGTGTATTGCCCTGGGGATTTTGCTTTTGCTTGCTCTTTTTATCAGAAAAGGGCATAAATGGGCTAAATGGGTGTTGCTGCTCTTATTAATCTTAACAATCACCCCCGATGCTGTAAACCTTCTGTCAACTTTTAAGGCAAATGTTTATGCGGGGTGCATCGCTGTAATCATTGATCTGTTACAAATAAGTGCGCTTGTTTTGCTTTTTTTGCCTGCTAAAGAAGAGCCGATTGCTGACAATGCTTAATAATTAATGGTTATTTATTAATTGGTACCTGGCTTACGATAGTAAACATGATGCCGCCAATGGTAACCATAACCCATAAGAGATATAAAGATTTTTTAAGGTCATTTATTTCCCTGTCCTCTTTCAAGACTAATGCTCTGAAATGTGGCGAAAAAAGTATCAGTGCGATCATCAGAAAAACAAAGGTGAATGATATGAGCGAATAATTTGCGGCGCGATAAACTCCTCCTTTTATAAAGCCGACAAGTAAAGGAATATTCCAGCCCGCTAAGAACGCTATTGTTGCAGTAATTTTAAATGGCAGTTTACCCTGTTCCTGCATCTTCTTAACTTGATAATATTGTGCCTGGTTGTGCGCACTTTTGTCAAAGAAACCAGTTGCTCTTATATTTTCAATGATGCTATGATAAGACATACTTGCTGTAAACACAACTTTTTTAGGGTATGAGGGGACATTATGGATGATCCTGATACCTTCACCACCAATTGAGGACACATATTCGATTTCAATAATGTCATCGGCGTTAAAAAATAACTGCCCTAACAAACCAATATTTATCTTGAGTACCGAAGCACCTACTTTTAAAGTTGCAAAAGGTTTAGAGGCCTTGGTATTGCCAATGTAGGCACCTCCGTTAAGAGAAAATTCGTTCATATGATTGTGACAGGTTTGTTAGTCTGGCAGTAAAGATAACCTAAAAGCGGCTACTCAAATGGTCTCCAAAATCATTTCTAATTAATTAAATATCGTAACATTTTTGTTAACTGTAGCGTTGGTTAGTGTTTGACCGTATACATGCATTTATTCATTAAAACTTCATTTTTGGCCGGTATTGGCTATATTTTCTCCTGACTTTCTGTTATTCCGGGTTGCGTGTAATTGATTATTTACAATGTAACAAAATTCATCAGCCAATTAATTTCCTAAGTTCACTTATCCTAAGCACTATGTTAAGCTGATCAATAAGGCATACTAACTTAAAAAAATTAAGGCATGATACTTTTATTTTGCGGATTATCAGGCGCGGGAAAAACTACTTTGGCAAGAAGTGTAGCCGCCGAATTAACAAGCCTGGGTATTAAAATTGAAATCATTGATGGCGACGAGTATCGTGCAGCGCTTTGTCGCGATCTGGGTTTTAGTAAAGAAGACCGGAACGAGAATATCCGCCGCCTGGGCTTTGTAGCCAGTCGCTTTAGCGCTCAGGGCATAGTTACCATTGTTAGCGCTATAAATCCATACGACGATATCAGGCAGGAACTTGCCGAAAAATATGATCATGTAAGCATTGTCCATGTTGATTGCCCTGTGAACCAGCTGATAAGCCGCGATACCAAAGGCTTGTATAAAAGGGCTTTGCTGCCCGACGGGCATCCTGATAAACTGACTAATCTGACGGGTATTAACGATAGGTTTGAAATACCTGTTAATCCCGACCTTTACATTGATACCTGCAATTATACCATACAACAAAGTACCTCTTCACTGCTTTATTATATTATAAATAATCTGCATCCTGTTAAGCAGACTAATAAAATACCAAGCTACTCCTGATAAAAGGACGCTCATAACAGATTTATGCAAAAAAGAGTACTGATTATTACCGGAATGCACCGTTCCGGAACCTCGCTTATTACCCAATGGTTGAGTAGGTGCGGCCTGCAAACAGGCGAAAGGCTTGTGCCCGGCGGACACGGCAATGTTGAGGGGCATTTTGAAGATATCGAATTTTTAAAAATGCACGAAGAGATCCTGGCCGATCATAATCTGCCTAAAACAGGGCTTACGGTTGATCATGTGGCGCAGTTTACTATTTACGAAAAAGAGAAGCTTAAAAGTGTTATTAAGGTTAAACAACAGTTGTATGATCAATGGGGCTGGAAAGACCCGCGCACCTGCCTGTTTCTGGATGTTTATAAGGAACTATTGCCCGATGCCTGTTACCTGGTTATTCTGCGCGATTATCAGTCGGTAGTGAGCTCGCTTTTGCGGCGGGAGTTTAAGTGGATGGAAAATAAATACCTGGCGCGTAAATATTTTTCAAGATTGATATGGAAGAAATTTAGGCGGGCGCGCCGCATGGTGAAGTTTTACAACGACCATGCTACCGAATATTTAAAAGTTTGGATCACTTATAACCAGGATATCCTGAAATGTATCGAAACATTGCCCCGCGATGCTTTTGTGGTGGTAAATTATTCGATGCTGAAGGATGAGGATGAACAGGTTTTTGAATACATGAAAAGCAAGTGGAATTTGGCTTTAAAATATTCAAGGTTTAAGGACATTTTTAAAGAAAACCTTATCGGCCCCGATGTTGCTTTTGAGCAATATGTTGAAGATAAATCACTCATAACCGAGGCTATGGCATTACAGGAAAAACTTAAGGCATATATGGTAACCGATTAGGGGTAAAAATATTTTGCATTTAGTTATACATTCCTGCGAAAAAAGTAAACAAATATTTGTGCAATAAAGTGTAAAAGCAGTTCAATTTGTTATACAATCGTTGTTTGGGTTTGATAATCAGCTGATTATTTATTCAAATTCGTTTTACGAAATATTTTAAACGCCAATTATAGTAAGGCTTTAAATATTGCAAAACGAAGGAGGAGGATATGAAAGCTAAGCTTTTTTGCTACTTGCCCTACAGAGTAGTTACGGGGCTTTTGATTATCATGTGTTTGCATTCGCCGGGTTTTTCGCAGGCTGGAAAAGTTGGGTCGCTTGCTTATTTAAAGGCTCGAAACGGTATTGGTGGGTTTAGCCTGGGCGGATTCTTAACAAGCGAACAGGAACAGGCTTTAACTTACCTCGATGGCGAGGGCAGCAAGCCCGATGCCGATAGCTGCATTACTTATGAATATCATCCCGATAAGCTGCCCGAGCTGGAAGGCGGGTTAACGGCAAGCCATATTTGTATCCGCACCTGGCAAAATAAGATCGTGAACATCTATGTTTTCTTTAACCGCGACCAGGGATATAAAATGCTCAGTAAGTTTTTGCACTGGTACGGTACGTTCACCGCAAAGCCAAATGATTACCAGGACGTTTATCTGTGGGATTCGCGCACAGTAAAATTAATGCTCAGCTTTCATCCCGATGATGAGCAGGGAATAGCTGTGTATACCTCTGTAGCTATAACCAATGCTATAAATGCACAGAATGCTAAAAGGTTAACACAGTTGTTAACCAGTAATGATTGATAGGTTTCATTTTTCACCCCTACATTACCACTCCAACCCGTAATCTCCGTGTAACAATACCCTGTATAGCTTGTTGCACATTTCAGTTTCTGCTGCCTTTTTTACATTTTTACGCTACAAAAAAATTTATACCGTACAAATGCAACATTGGTTAGTAAAAAGTGAGCCCTTTAAATATAGCTGGGAAAAATTTAATAAGGATGGCCGTACCTTTTGGGATGGCGTGCGCAATTATCAGGCACGTAACAATCTGAGGGAAATGAAAGAGGGCGACCTGGTTTTGTTTTATCACAGCAACGAGGGTAAAGAGATTGTAGGCATAGCCAAAGTTGTTAAGGAAGCTTACCAGGACCCTACAACCGATGATACCAATTGGGTAGTGGTTGACCTGGCCCCGGTTGAAGCCTTGAAAACCCCCGTAACCCTTGAGCAAATCAAAGCCGACCCTAAATTACAGGATATAGGTTTGGTAAGGCAGGGACGCTTATCTGTTATGGGAGTAAAGCGCGAGGAGTTTGATTACATCTTAGCGCTGGGCAGTAAATGAAATTGAGGAGCATCTTTGACTGTTGTTTTAAGCCAGGCCTTACGGCCGCTTTATTTGTACTGCCTGGATTTGTAAAAGCGCAGGATGCATTTAAGGAGTTTCCTGATTTGTTTACTACGCCTTACAGCTATGTGGCAAAACATGTAAAACAGGCGCCTGTAATTGATGGTAATGTAGAAGATGCTGTATGGCAGCAGGCAAAGTGGAGCCAGGATTTCCAGGACATTGAAGGCAACCTTAAACCACAACCTCCGCTGCAAACCAACGTTAAAATGCTTTGGGACGATAACTACCTGTATGTGGCAGCCCGGATCAAAGATCCGCATGTTTGGGCTACGCTTACCCATCATGATGATATTGTTTACAAAGACAATGATTTTGAGCTGTTTATCGACCCCAATAGCAGCACGCATAACTACTTTGAAATTGAGGTGAATGCGCTCAACACTATTTTCGATTTGTTTTTGACCAAACCTTACCGTAACAACGGTGCTGCGGTAACAGGTTGGGATGCGCATGGTCTACGTTCGGCGGTAAAAGTTCAGGGTACGCTGAATAATCCGTCAGATACCGATAAAGGCTGGACGGTTGAAATGGCTATCCCCTTCAAAGCCATAGCCGGTGGTTTTAACCGGGCTGTGATAAAGGATGGTACGGTTTGGCGCATCAATTTTTCGCGCGTGGAGTATGACACAAAGGTGCAAAATGGTAAATATGTAAAACTGCAGGATAAAAGCGGCCGTGATTTGCCCGAACATAATTGGGTGTGGAGCAATCAGGGGCTTATTAATATGCATTATCCCGAGCGCTGGGGGTACCTGCTTTTTAGCAATAATGAGGCTAATGACCTAAAGTTTGAAATGCCTTATGCCGAACAGCAAAAGAAATACCTTTGGCTGGTTTACTACAAGCAAAAGCAATGGTTTAAAGATCATCATGAGTACCTGACATCCTTAAAAGACTTAGGTATTGAAAATAAGGTTACTGTAAGCGGCAATGATAATGAGCTGAAGCTGGAAGCTACCACTCACCAGTTTATGGCACACATTACCGATAGCAAAACCAATGCAACCTATACAATTGACCAGGATGGCCTGGTGCAGCAACAGCTAATCCCTAAACTCCATGAATAAGCGCGAATTTTTGAAGGCCGGTTTACTGGCCGGTGTGGCCGCCCAGTTGCCTTTAGTAAGCAATGCCGCTGTTGAAGCTGCCAAAAGCAGTAAGAAAAAGGCCATGAAAAACTGGGTGTGGATAAACCCAAACCAGAAAGATACTGACGATGAGCTGGCCACCCGCTACGCATCGTACAAGGCATCGGGGATAACGGGTATATTTTTCGAGAATGACAGCGAGCGCCATTTCCGTGCCGCCAAAGCCAAAGGCCTGGAAGCCCATCGCTGGATGTGGACTTTTAACCGCGCCGAACTGGTGAATGAAAAGCCCGAATGGTACAGCAAAAACCGCAAAGGCGAATCATGTGCCGATCATCCGCCTTATGTGCAGTATTATCGCTGGTTGTGCCCGTCGCGCCCCGAAGTGCAGGAGTATTTAACCAAAACTGTTGATGATATTTTAGCTAAAGATTATATTGATGGCATCCACCTGGATTATGTGCGTTATTGTGATGTGATACTGCCTGTAAACCTTTGGGACCATTACAAGATAGATCAAACCAAGGAGCTGCCCGAATATGACTTTTGCTACTGCGATGTTTGCAAAGCCAAATTCAAGGAAGAATATAACCAGGACCTTGATCAGATCCAATATCCGGAAGCCAGCCTTTCGTGGCGATTGTTCAGGTACAACAATATTACCCGCGTAGTAAACGGTATTTCTACTGTAGCCCATCAGCATAAAAAGCAAATAACAGCAGCTGTATTCCCAACACCCGAAGTGGCCCGCCGTAACGTAAGGCAGGACTGGACAAACTGGAATATGGATGGTATCTGCCCCATGATATACCATGGCTTTTACAAAGAAGGCGTAAGCTGGATAGGTAACGCAGTAGCCGAAGGAGTACATTTCCTGGCCGGCAGGTTCCCGCTTTATGCAGGCCTGTATTTATCTGATTTTAAGAGCGATGATGAAATTCGCACCGGCATCCAGGTAGCATTGAAAAACGGGGCGATGGGAGTGTCCTTTTTCGGTAATGTGAGGCCGGAAGTTTTGGCTATATTGAAGGATGAAGTTGCGGCTTTTAAGGCATAATAATATTACATGTCATTGCGAGCGTAGCGCGGCAATCGCATACTATACAGAGCGCATCCGCATACGTGCGATTGCCACGCTACGCTCGCAATGACATGTTTTTGATTAATATAATCAGGGCAGCAAACCTTTCGCCTTTAACCTTTTTAATATGGTTTGGCGATTGTATCGCCAGTGTTTACGTTACAAACGTAAACCCACGTTAAGCACTCGTTACAAACGAGCGCAAGAAAATATAATTGGCAATTAACCTTTCGCCTTTATCCTTTTTCCTTTAGCCTTAAAAACTTATCCCCGCATTTTGTCCAATAAATCGCTTAGGGTTGCGGCTTCATCTTCGGTTAGGTTATTGCTCAGTATTTCTTTGGTTTTAAATTCGGCATCCATTTTTGAAAGGGTTGCAAGTCCCTCATCGCTGATGCGGATATCTACGGCGCGCCTGTCTTTATTGTTGGTGCAACGTGATACCAGCCCTTTTTGAACAAGGCGGTCAACAATGCGTGACGCGTCCGACATCTTGTCGATCATCCGCTCTTTCAGCAAATTTATTGTAGCCGGTTTGGGGTACTGACCGCGCAGGATCCTCAAAATATTGAACTGCTGTTGAGTGATATTATGTTTTTCAAAGTGACAACGAAAATAATTAGCCAACCAGCCTTGCGTGTATGCCACGTTAATGGCCACTTTGTGGTAGTTGTCTTCAAAATTGGTACTTTGTATTTCGTCTTCTATCCGCATAATAGTAGTAATGAATGGGATACAAATATGTTTAATTATTTTTAATTTACCGTTGATTTATTTATTGCTATCGTCTGATTCTGTGTTATTTCCGGACAATTTTACATTGCCGTAACCCCACGGACAGTGGAGGCATTTGTTTTTACAGCAATAGCCCCGCTTTAAATGGTAGGCTTCAGTAAAAACAAAATTGCCATCGTCATTAATGTAATAATCAACACCTTCCTGCAACATTAGTTGAGAATTTTTACAAATATATCATCTTTAAAATAAGCTTTCAGATGATCGCCCTTACCGTGAAGTGTCCACACCTGTTTGGGCTTGGTATTGGTGATGGTTTGCAGGATATCGTTCCAATCTACATGATCTGATATAAAAAGAGTATCCTGGTTATTTACCTGCAAATTTTTCCATCCTGAGGCAAAAAGGCGTTTAACGCCCGTGGCACGGATATAACTATCGAAAGTAAACGGCGGCACTATGTACACAAATTCATCCTGCACCTTCATCAGCTTGCGGCCGTAAATCTGATACTTGCCGGGAGGGAAGCCCATCTTTTCATAAATGGCGTTGATGGGCATTATTTTGTGATGCACAAGGATCTTTTTTTGTGGAGCATGTTCGGTAATGAGGTTAATTAACCGCTGACTTTTGCCAAGGGCATAAGCACCAAGCAAAATATTACTCTTAATGTCATTGATCTTACGGATCTCGGCAACAGGATCGGGATGGATAATGTCGGGGTTGGCAAAAGTACTTTCAGTGATCAGTACATCGGTAGTAACCCATTCAATAGGCTCGCATGTGGCATCCGGTTGCAGTTTGTAGTCGCCGGTGTATAAATACCTCGCACCTTCGTATTCCATCAATATTTGGGCCGAACCGAGCATATGCCCCGCAGGGATCAGCGTTACGGTAACCCTGCCAACCTCAAAAGGCTGGTTAAAGGCCGCTATATTAAAAACTTTAGCGGCAGTACGATCGTATCTCAACTGCATGATGCTTGCAGTGGCTCGGGTACAATAAACATTGGTATTGCCGCTTATGGCATGATCGGCGTGGGCATGGGATATTACGGCCGTTTTTACCGGCAGCTGAGGGTCGATATAAAAGTCGCCGTATTTGCAGTACAGCCCTTTTTCGTCAAAAGAAACAAAATCGTCAAGTATCATTAATGGTGTGCGAGCGATAAGTACAGTTCATGCAGGGCTATTACCTGGGGTATAACCAGCTGTTTACCATCGTTAATAATTACATCATTGGCCAGCTTCAGTTTTTCATCCTGAGATAGCTGGCGGGCTTCCCGGCTTTCAACATCTGCGCGACTGATGCCGTCGCGCTCCATAACGCGGACAATGCGGGTTTCAAGTGGTGCGGTAATCATAATTGCCCTGTCGCACATTTTGTACGAACCGCTTTCAAATAAAATAGCCGCCTCGCGGATCACGTAAGGTGCTTCTTTGTGCAGTTGGTCAAAGCTGTCAAAAGCCCTGAACACCGCAGGGTGCACCAGCGCGTTGAGCTTTTCAAGCTCAGCTTTATTGTTAAAAACTATTCCTGATATGTATTTGCGGTTAAGGCTGCCGTCATTAAAATAAGCTTCTTCTCCAAAAGTTTGTTTAATGCCTTCTATAAGTACCTGGTCGGTAACCATAACTTTTTTAGCCTCATCATCGGCATAAAAAACAGGGATGCCAAGCAATTCAAATACCTGGGCTACGGTTGTTTTGCCGCTGCCTATATTACCGGTTAAACCTATTTTAAGCATTATTTTTTTATGTAGAAATCAATATTGGCAGGGGAAATCCTTACCACTTTACAAAAGGGCGGCATGTGAATAAGCTTTACAGGCAGTGCTGTATAATCTTTGTCGCGCCAAAGGTTAAGATCGGCAACGGCTTCAAACAGATCTTCATCGATATCGGCATACCGGCTTAGTGATGTAGTAAAGGTTACCTTTATTTTTTGCGGAAATACCTTTACGTTGTAGTAGTTGTTGTTATTGATCAGCTTCACAGGAATCTCCAGCGTTTTTTCGGTAAATTCATCAACCGGGATAATGGCTTGCACCGAGCGTGGGTAAACATTCAGGTTTCCCTCGTTACTGGGCTTTAGGCTAATCCTTGTATTGATGGTTTCGTTAACATTACTGAATTTAAGCGAATCCGTTTTCCACGATGTAATCTCTTTCAAGCGTTCAATGGGGCCGCTCACAGTTACATAAGCGGGGCGCACTATAATGTTACCAGATACAGCAAACTGTTTCTGATAACTAACGCCCATCGTAAGCTGAACAGGAACCTTTTTGATAAGGCGGTTGCTGAAATCAAAATAAAGCGTATCCGGATCAATGGACGAAACGCGGTTGGCCGGGTCTTTCCCCATATTCATCAGCTTAAGCTGCGTGCTGTCGATAACCACATAATTACGGGTTTCGAGCGAGCGGAGGTCAACAACCAATGGTTTATTATCACTGTTAAACCGGGAGAACAACATTTGCCATCCGTTGCCCTGTATGGTAGCATCAACAGTATCGGGTTGCAGCGAATGGAAAGCGCGTTTTTGCGGCGCATTTTTAAAGGTTAAAACCTTTTTTACTTTATATGGAAGAGGATCGGACAGGGTAGTAAAAATCCAGGCAATAATAGCCAGCGACAAACAGGTAAAAAATACCGAAAGCCGCCTGCGTTCTGTTGCCGATAATTTTACTATTGCCATATTTAAGGTTAAAGACTGTTTTAAGGTTAAAGGCGAAAGGTTAAAGGTGAAAGGTCAAACACCATTTGTGTATTCCTTTACCTTTAACCTTTCATCCTTTCTTATTTTATGTGAGGTTATCTGATTTTAGCAAAAGGCAGTTTCTACCTTTCGCCTTTAACCTTTAACCTTTCGCCTTAAAATAAATTAAGCTTTCTTCTCAACTACCGGGGTAGCCGGGGTATTCAATGCTTTTGAGGCGTCAAGCGATATGGCCGATTTGTCAAAACGAATCTTTCCGTTCTCAACTTCAACCAAAAAGGTGGTATCGTTTAAATCAACGATGCGGCCGTGGATACCGGCTGTGGTTATAACCCTGTCACCTTTTTTCAACTCTTCAACGTATTTTTTTTGATCTTTTTGCTTTTTAACCTGCGGACGGATCATAAAGAAATAAAACACCACGATAATCAGTACCATTGGTACTAATGAACCGTAGCTGCCTAAGCCGCCGCCTGCTGAGGCTTGTAATAAAATAGTAGCTATCATTTGTTTAAATTAATTGTTATTTTTTTAAAACCTCGCCAATTAAATGCACCATAGTTTCGGCAGGCTGAGTGTTTGCTGTAACGGTTATTTGTTTATCCTGTAAACCGCTTTTACCGGCACTGTTAAAAGTAACGCTGATTACACCGCTTTCGCCCGGTTTAACCGGTGCTTTTGGCCAGGTAGGAGTGGTACAACCGCAGGTAGCACGGGCATTGGTAATAATCAATGGCGATTTACCGGTGTTGGTAAACTTAAAATCATATGATACCTTATCGCCTTCTTTAATCTTGCCGAAATCGTGACTTTCTTTTTCAAATTTGGCTACCGGTGCATTGGCTGCAGTTGCAGCACTATCGGCGGTAGTTGTTGATGCATTACCGGCTGTGCTGCTGTTGCAGGCTGATAATAACATGCCTGCTGCTACTAAGCTTAAAAATAGTTTTTTCATTTTTTAATAAATATTATTCTATTAAGCCGCGGCCTATCTTTTTGATCTTGTTTTCAGCCTTAAGCTCTATTAAAATCTTGTCCAAGATACCGTTTATAAATGAATTACTCTTAGGCGTACTAAACTCTTTTGATATTTCAAGATACTCGTTTATTGTAACCTTAACCGGGATAGAATTAAAGTTAATAAACTCGGTTATAGCCATTTTCATTAGCAGCGTATCCATCATGGCAATACGCTCCGGCTCCCAGTTTTGGGTTTTGGCAGCTATAAGCTCATGGTAGGCACCATCATACCTGATGCTTTGCTGAAACAGGTTTACTACAAACTCACGGTCTTCAACCCAGTTACCGGTAATTTCGGCAAGCTGGTTGAGCTTGTAATCATCATGCGAAAAGTTTTTGAACGTTTTGGCAATAAGCGCCTGCAGCACATCTTTATCAACAGGCCAAAAAATAAACCTGTCTTCAAAAACCTGCTCGGCTAATGATGATTTCAGGATAACCTTTTTGAAAATGAATTTGATAATATCCTTGTCTGTTTGCAGGGTATCGCCTGTTTTAGCAAGATACTCGGCATACTCAGGCGAGTTTTTAAGGATAATAAAAAGTGATTTTGCAAGTTCGGGCTCAAAGGTCCAGTCAACTTTGTACTTTTTCCAGGCTGTAATGTATTCCTTATTATCATTCAGGCTCAGGATAAATCTGTTGGTGAGGATCTTAAGGTTTGCATTTAAGTCTTCGGCGGTGGGCAGGTGTTTGTTGGCGCGTTCCTGTGCGTCATTAGCGGCAAAACTTACCACTTCATTAATTAATGATAGCATCCAGATATACATTTCGTAAACCTGGTCTATACTGTTCAGCATATTTTTTTCAAATAGCTTAACGTCTTTGGTATCTGACTGATGATACGCATACAGTGCCTGTAATACCTTTACCCGGAGGTGCCTTCTGTTTAACATTTTTGTAAGAACGATTTGGTTTGCTTATGCAAACGGTTTATATAAAATTTAATTGTTTTAATAGGATGATTTTACTTTCCTGATATCCTCAATACGTTTTTCGGCAATTTTATTAGCCGCATTTATGGTTGGAATATTTTCGGCTTTTGACAGCTTTAATACATTGCGTGTAGCTTCGTAAATGTTTTCGGTTAGCTGTAAGGTACGCTTTTTATTAAAATTCATCAACTCCGAATAGCCGGTGATGATACCGCCTGCGTTGATCACATAATCGGGAGCAAAAAGCACGCCTTTATCAAGCAGCATTTTACCGTGCACATTTTCATCAAGCAGTTGGTTATTAGCCGAACCTGCTATAATACCGCATTTTAATTTAGCAATGGTTTGCGTATTCACAGTACCACCCATAGCACAGGGAGCATAAATATCGGCATCAATATCAAAAATATTATTGTTTGATACCGGCTGCGCGCCATACTTCTTGGAGATCTGGCTTACGCGTTCCTCGTTAATATCGCTGGCGTAAACTTTTACATTTTCGTCCCTTAAAAGCCGCACCAGGTTTTCGCCCACATGACCGATACCCTGTACAATAACCGATTTACCTGTTAAACTGTCACTGCCGTACATTTCCCTTACACAGGCTTTAATACCCATCAAAACGCCCAGCGCAGTTATTGGCGATGGGTCGCCGCTGCCGCCGATGTTTTCGGGGGCACCTGTAACATGGCTGGTTTCCATTTTAATGTACTCCATATCGCGCGGATTGGTACCTACGTCTTCGGCAGCAATAAATTCGCCGTTAAGGTTTTTGATGAACCGGCCAAATTTACGCAGTAAAGCTTCGTTCTTATCCTGGCGCGAATCGCCTATGATCACCGAATAGCCGCCACCAAGGTTAAGGCCTGCAATGGCTGCCTTGTAGGTCATGCTTTTGGCTAACCTCAATACATCATTTAGTGCATCGCCTTCAGTTTTGTATGCCCACATACGCACGCCGCCAAATGCAGGGCCAAGCGTTGTATTGTGGATAGCAATAATAGCTTTGAGATTGGTATCTGGGTCGGTACAAAAAACAACTTTTTTATGCCCGAAAGCATCAAGCTGGCTAAATATAGATTCCGGTGGATGTTGTTCAGGCATTAGTACTGCAAGTAAATGTCTTTAAGCGCACAAAAGTAGAGGTTTTTTTTAATACTGGCAAAGATATTAAGCCGCTAACAAGTATGAAATTACTATTAAATAAGTATGGGCAGTTATCGGTCAAATATATTTCAGATAGCTTAAGTAATATTTAATGTTTTATTTCTGCTTAATGAACAAGTTAACAAGAATGGCCCGCGCTGCCGCAAGGCTGCGCCTTGTGGCTCTCACGCAAGGTCTAAGCCATGCTCAACAGTTTATTTTCCGGGGTCTCGTCCTGCAAAAATGATTTTACCATCTTTGGGTTGTAAAATGGCCATTAGTTCACCGCCGCCATGCCTGCCATAACCTAAAGAACCTAAAATCATCCAGTTTCCATCATTGGTCAAACTTGCGTTGAAGGGTTCTTCGTCGTAAATTTTTTTTCCGCAGATCGGCAACCAAATTGCTTCTGCTATTTTAATAGCTGTTTCTTCGTCAGGTACAAACCCATCTACTTTAATCTTTGGTCTATTTTTATTTTTACAACTTAGATGGAGATTTAACAAGCATACTGTAATAAGTATTAGTCCTGATGCTTTTAAACTTTTAACCATGGTTAAACAGATTTAGTCTGCCTAATTTACGGATACTATCCTCAAATACTATCTAAAAGGGTGACAATCCTGACATGATCTTGTCAGTGTTCAGTTTTTAAAAAACGGGTGTTCAGCTTTTTATTTTGTGATTTCATAACTAATTGATTATTAATGATTATGCGTTCATGTTGGGTTTTAACTTACTTTGGATTATTTGTAATGTATTGATTATCAATAGTGTTTATTTTGGAGAAAATTGCAAGTGTTCATACTTTTAAAATTGAACACTAACAAGATTATGACAGATGTATTAACGTAACAATCTTACATCCTCCCGACTTTTCCATTCAAACACTCTCCCCAAATTTTAATACTTTTGATCATTATGTCAGGTCTTTCCGACTTTCGGACATGCCCGACTTCCGGACTATAATAATAAATGAAAGACCTCGCATACCTCAATAAATTTTTTTACAAATACCGCTGGCGACTCATTCCGGGTGTGCTGTTTGTAATCATATCCAATGTTTTTGGTGTGCTGCCTGCACAGGTTATTCGCGTAGCTTTTGATCTGGTTACCGAAAATATTGGTGCCTACCAGCTTTTTTCTGGTTTCGACAGGCAAAGCTTTATTTATGATATTTTCGGTACCAGCTTATTCCTGTTTGGTACACTGGTGCTTGTACTGGCGTTGCTGCGGGGCTTGTTCCTGTTTTTTATGAGGCAAACCATCATCCTCATGTCGCGCCATATTGAGTATGATTTAAAAAACGAGATCTATAACCATTACCAGGAGCTGTCATTGGCTTTTTATCGCCGCCACAACACCGGCGACCTTATGAACCGGGTAACCGAGGATGTAAGCCGTGTGCGTATGTACCTTGGGCCTGGTATCATGTACTCTATTAATACCGTGGTATTGTTTGTTATGGTGATATACGCCATGCTTACGGTTAATGTACAGCTGGCTGTTTTTTCGGTATTGCCGTTGCCAATTTTAGCGGGTGTTATTTATTATGTAAACAATGTGATCAATCACCGCAGTGAAATGATCCAGGAGCGGCTTTCGGGTTTATCCAGCTTTGTACAGGAAAATTTTTCGGGCATCAGGGTGATCAAATCATACGTGCGGGAAAGCTTTGTACGCGAAAATTTTGCAAAGGAGAGTGAAGATTACAAAGTACACTCCATGGAACTGGCTAAAGTACAGGCCCTGTTTTTCCCGATCATGTTATTGCTTGTTGGTTTGGCCAATGTGATAACCATGTACGTTGGTGGGGTAGAAGTAATAAAAGGCAATATCACTCCCGGCAATATTGCCGAGTTTATTGTGTACCTCAATATGCTTTCGTTCCCGGTTATTTCATTGGGCTGGGTAACCTCGCTGGTGCAGCGTGCGGCGGCTTCGCAAAAGCGTATCAATGAGTTTTTACACGAAAAACCGGAGATCATTTCGCCGGTTGCAGAAAAGCATCATGTTGAGGGGCTGATTAAGTTTGATGATGTATCGTTCATTTATCCCGATACCGGAATCCAGGCTTTGAAAAATGTTTCGTTTACGGTTGAACCGGGGCAGATGTTGGCTATTATTGGTCGTACAGGTTCGGGTAAATCAACCATTGCCAACCTGGTGATGCGCATGTACGATACTACAGGCGGAGAAATTACAATTGATAATAAATCGATAAAATCGCTTGGCCTTGAAAACTACCGTTCGCAGATAGGTTTTGTACCTCAGGAGGTTTTCCTGTTTTCGGATACCATTGCCAATAATATTGCTTTTAGTGCCGATGTGCTGGATATGCCTGTTGTTGAGCAGGCAGCTAAAGATGCCGCGGTATACAGTAATATTATTGAGCTGGAAGATGGTTTTTCAACGCTTATCGGCGAACGAGGTGTTACCTTGTCGGGTGGTCAAAAGCAGCGTGTATCTATTGCGCGCGCCATATTTAAGCATCCGCAGGTATTGATCTTTGATGATTGCCTTTCGGCAGTTGACACCCGTACGGAAGAAGAAATCCTGAACAACCTTGGTCGGGTAATGCAGGATAAAACAAGTATCATTATAGCCCATCGGATCTCTACTATAAAAAATGCCGATAAGATCCTGGTAATGGATAACGGCGAAATAGTTGAGCAGGGTAACCACGAATACCTGATGCAGCTTAAAGGAACCTACTTTGAGCTTTACGAAAAACAACTGCTGGAAGAAGAACAGGGTGCGTAACGTAACAAATAGGCACAAGTGATCATGCCCGCAACCTCCGCACAACACTTGCGCCAGTGGGGGGAGGAGTGAGGAGAAATCTTATACGCCCTGCATACTTTGCAGGCATGATGTATAAGATTTCTCTTTCGCCCCAATACACATTCCTTCCCCTCGCTCTATCGAAATGACATGGTTTTTTAAAAGGTGTTCTGTGAAATGCTCTTCAATAACCATTCTCTTTTTACAACCCTGTCCTTAAAATGATCATGCACACAAAAAAATGACACTTTTGTTTCAAAAAAATCAATAATAGCGAATAAAATAGTTGCACTTTGAAAATTTATTTATATTTATGCCAACCAAAACTAATTACAGGTAAATATATATGGGAGATTTTGACAATAGAGAGCGTGAAGAGGTTTATTCAAAGAAGGTGAGAGCCGGGAAGCGGACCTATTTTTTTGATGTAAAAGCAACCCGTTCAAACGATTATTATGTTACTATTACTGAAAGCAAAAAGCGTTTGGAAGATGGGGTGTTTGTGAAACACAAGATCTTTTTATATAAAGAAGACTTCGAAAAGTTTGCCGAAGGTTTGAAAGATACCATCGACTACATCAAATCAAACCAGGAAGTAGTTGAAAAACGCTACGAGTATAGCGAAAACCCTGAAATTGCAAGGGCATCTGCCGACGAGGATTTTTCGTTCGAAATCTAATACACCAGAGAACAATACTAAACTAAAATAATTAAGCCCTGCATCTTATTAAGAGGCAGGGCTTTTTGCGTATGTTGTATTGAAAGCAGGTTATAATAATATCCCCCGCATAAATATCACTGCTATGGTAAAATAAATGATCAGGCCGGTTACATCCACAAGGGTAGCTACAAATGGAGCTGATGAAGTAGCGGGGTCGGCACCAAGCTTTTTCAATAGGAGCGGTAGCATCGAACCCGATAATGATCCCCATAAAACAATACCAATAAGGGATGCACCTACTGTTAAGCCTACCAGCATCCAGTGCGGGCCGTAAATATTGCTGAACATGCTCCATGCTGCTATGCGTAAAAAGCCAATTAAACCCAGGCAAATACCAAGCATCAGCCCCGACAGGATTTCCCGGCGCATAACTCTCCACCAATCGGCAACGGTTACTTCGCCAAGGGCCATCGCCTGGATAATGAGGGTTGACGCCTGCGAACCGCTGTTGCCCCCGCTCGAAATAATTAGCGGAATAAAATACGCCAGCACTACTACTTTGGATATTTCATCGCCAAAATAGCCCATGGCGGTGGCAGTAAGCATCTCACCCAAAAATAAAATGATAAGCCAGCCTACACGTTTTTTTACCAGTTTAAAAAGGTTGATATCCAGATAGGGTTCATCCAATGCTTCGGTACCACCTATTTTCTGAATATCTTCGGTATACTCTTCGTTGGCTATCCAAAGGATATCGTCAACGGTTACGATGCCAAGCAGTACGTCGTTATTGTCAACAACCGGCAGGGCAGTCCGGTTATTCATCCTGAAAACGTTGATTGCTTCTTCCTGCGGATCACTGGCACTAAGAGAAATCAGTCGGCCATCCATTAATTCGCTCACCTTGGTTTCGGGCTTTACCAACAGTATCTCGCGTATCCGGATATCGTCAAGTAAAACACCGTGCTCATCAATTACATAGATAACATCAATGGTTTCGGAGTTTTTACCATAACGGCGAATATGCGAAAGCACGCGGCTTACATCCCAGGTGCGTTTTACAGCAATGTAATCCGGAGTCATCAAGCGGCCAACGCTTTCTTCTTCATAGCCTAACAAAACCAGGGCTTCTTTCCGGTTTTCGGGCGAAAGTTTCTGAATAAGTTTTTGAACAGCATCGCCATGCAGCTCGCTGAAAAGTGCGGTACGGTCATCCGGTGGAAGCTCGTTGATCAGATCTTCAACCTTTTGACCCGAAAGTTTTTTGATGATACGTTCCTGTACCGGGAACTCGAGGATGCGGAATACATTGATCGCCCGGTTAAGCGAAAGAATTTCGATGAATTTAGGGCCGTGTTCAGGAAGTTCGCCAATCAGTTCTTCAACATCCGATATGTTGAGGTTGTTCAAATATTCCTGTAATTGGGTGTCGTCTTGTTTTTCCAGTAACAATTCTACTTGCTCAACCATTTCTTCCATATATAGGCCCTCCTTTTTTACATCGGTGTTTTAATATTTTAGCTTCTTTTTTCCGAGCGCAAAAGTCGTTTATTTTTTCAAATTATAAGGCAAAATTTTCTGTTATCTTTGCAGCCGAATTTTGAGGTGAGTGGTTGACTGAGAGAGTGCTTGATTAAGTTGGTTTTATACCTGCTTTTCGGCCTTCAAACTTATCAACCTAATCAACTTAATCAACTAAATAAACAAAAATGGGTTTACAATGTGGTATAGTAGGTTTGCCGAATGTGGGTAAATCAACACTTTTTAATTGCTTATCAAACGCTAAGGCACAGGCGGCTAACTTTCCGTTTTGTACCATTGAACCAAACGTGGGTGTAATTACGGTGCCGGATGAGCGCTTAACCAAGCTTACCGAAATAGTTAACCCTAAAAGTATAGTACCAAACACTATCGAGATAGTTGATATTGCCGGGCTTGTTAAAGGTGCCAGCAAAGGCGAGGGCCTGGGTAACCAGTTTTTGGCAAACATCCGTGCCACCAACGCTATCATCCATGTGTTACGTTGCTTTGATAATGATAACGTGATCCACGTTGATGGTTCGGTTGATCCTATCCGCGATAAGGAAATTATTGATACCGAGTTACAGCTGAAAGATCTTGAATCTATCGAGAAAAAGATCCAGAAGGTTGAAAAGATGGCCAAAACCGGTGGCGACAAAGAGGCCAAAAAAACCTTTGATGTTTTAACAGTTTATAAAAATCACCTGCTCGAAGGTAAATCGGCCCGTACCGCAGCTGTTGAAGAAGAAGATAAAGAATACGTAGCCGATTTGTGGCTGCTTACCGCTAAACCGGTGTTATATGTTTGTAACGTTGACGAAGGTTCGGTAAGTACCGGTAATGCTTACGTTGAAAAGGTAAAAGCTGCTGTTAAAGATGAAAACGCCGAAGTGCTGATTATCTCGGCTCAGATAGAATCAGAAATTTCACAACTGGAAACTTACGAAGAGCGCCAGATGTTTTTGGACGATCTTGGTCTTACCGAGTCAGGTGTTAACAAATTAATCAAAGCGGCCTACAGGTTATTGAACCTGGCTACCTACTTTACCGCAGGTGTGCAGGAAGTACGCGCCTGGACTATTACCCAGGGTTTCACTGCGCCGCAGGCTGCAGGTGTGATCCACACAGATTTTGAAAAAGGCTTTATCCGTGCCGAGGTAATTAAATACGACGATTTTGTAAAATTCAATGGCGTTGAGGCTACTATAAAAGAAAACGGTAAACTTGGCGTTGAAGGTAAAACCTACATTGTGCAGGATGGCGACATTATGCATTTTAGGTTTAACGTTTAAGGAAAGAATCAGGAAGTCAAGAATCAAGAGACAAGAATAGAGATTCAAGGCAACAAAACTCAAGAGCCAGGAAACAAGATTGGAATTTTTTTATCTTTTTCCTGGCTCTTTTATGTCTTGACTTGCTGGTTCTTTTCTTGTTTCTTGAATCTTGATTTCCTGACTCTTCTTTCTACTCTTGCCTCCTGACTCTTGATTTCTTGCTTCTTGGTGCCTATAGTGCTGATGGCGCTACTCCATAAGCCTTTTTAAAGGCGAATGAAAAATGGGAGAGGTCTTTAAAACCTACATCCATATAAACATCTGATACCTTGTGTTTTTTTTCCTTGATCAGGAAATAGGCATCTTTTAGCCTTTGGTTCTGGATCCAGCGGTTTGGAGAGGTGTTAAAGATCCGTTCAAAATCGCGCTTAAATGTTGCCAGGCTGCGACCGGTTAAATACGCAAAGCGGTTAAGGTCGACATTGAAACGGTAGTTTTGGTTCATGAAAGCCTGAAGGTCAATTTTTCCTGGTTCGCTAAAATCAAACAGGATGTTTTTTAGCTCTGGGTTGGTTTCAAGCAGGATCATTATAGCTTCCTTAACCTTATGCAAAGTAAGTGCAGGGCTAATCTCATCGCCGGTTTTATCCATATACGGGCTTAGCGACCTGATGTAATTGTTGAAAAGCTCATTAGGGTTCAAAAACAATGCGCTTTCGCCTGTATAAGGAGTATCTACATGTAAATCAAATTCGGCGCTCATACTTTGCAGGGTGGCCTGATCCATGCCAATGGTTATGGTTTTAAACTCGCCGCCCGCTGGAGGGTGTTTTACAAATTTGGCCAGCTCGTTTCGTTTCAGAAAACGGTAATCGCCTTCCTTGAAATAGTAGTTTTTACCGTTAACGTAAAGCTCCGAATCGCCGGAGAGGATATAGCCGAATATATGGTCGGCAATAAATTGTTCGCCAGCCCTGCTTACGTGCGAGTAGCAGGAGTAAAGTATGCGTGGCGATGTTTTTGGATTTGACACAGGCATGTTGCTCAAATTTAATAATAAACGAAGACTTACGAAGTTTTTAAAACTTCGTAAGTCTGGTATACCCACAGGGAGCATGTCCCCGCAACCGGAATTATATTATGCTTTTTGAGCTGCTATTGCCTTGCCATAAGCTGTATTCATAAAATCACCCGCTTCATCATGATCTGTTGATTTAGTAACCGGTAACCATTTTTCAAACTCAGCTTTACGTGCTTCATCGGCCAGGGTTAGCAAAGCGGCCGCTTCACTGCCCAATACCAGGTGCATAGGCGGCTCTGGATTTTCAACCAGGTCGATCATTACTTTGGCTGCTTTTTCCGGATCGCCAACCGGAACAAAATTACCGCTCGACATAAAATCTGCACGGGAATCAACAGTTTGTTCATAGCCTTCAACCTTTGGTGCATAGCTCATTGAATCGCCGGCCCAATCGGTGCGGAAACCTCCAGGTTCAACACTCGTAACCAATATGCCAAGTGGTTTTACCTCTTTAGATAAAGCTTCAGTAAACCCACTCAAACCAAATTTAGCGGCCTGGTACATAGTTAAGCCGGCATTACCAATACGGCCACCAACCGAACTAATTTGCAGTATACGCCCCGAACGCTGTTTGCGCATATATGGCAGCACTGCGCGGGTTATTTCGATAGGTGCATATAAATTGGTTTCCAACTGACTGCGTACCTGGTCGTCGGTAAACGCTTCGGCTGCGCCAATGATACCGAAACCGGCGTTGTTTACCAGCACATCAATTTTACCAAAATGGGCTACCGTATCGGCAACGGCTTTATAAACGGCTGGGTAATCGGTAACATCTAATTTTATGGGATAAATCTGGCCGGGATATTTATCTGCCAGGTCTTTTAATTGTTCGGGGTTACGTGCTGTTGCGGCAACATTATCGCCGGCTGCTAAAACTGCTTCTGTAAGGCTGCGACCTAATCCGCGGGCGCTGCCTGTTATAAACCAAACTTTTTTCATAGTTTTTATTTTCTTTTTGATAACACAAAGTTAGGTTGATATGCAGCGCAGTGTTTTGTTGAAAAGCTCAAGTTGCTTTGTTGAAAAGCTCGTTCAAGGCGGGGGACTACGCTCGTTCGTTAAAAGTGATTAAATTAGTGACTTGGAAAACAAATAGTTAATAGAAATGGTATCATGGGAGCCAAATACTTAAAATATATAAATAACGGTAAGGAAGGCCATGTTATTTATGGAGATGGCGATATTGAATTGAAATTTTTATACGAATTAGCTATAGGTAGATGTATTGCAATAATATATATACCAACCGTTGACAGTTGGCACAACAAAACAGGAATAGCAACAGGCGAAAGACAAGATATAATAGAATTTATAGCTAAACAAGCAGCAAAAGATCAAGCTCCAAATGCAACTTATGAATTATATGATGATTGCATAAGTCTGTTACAAGAAACCGATCAGTAAACTATAGGCCCATAATGCTGATAATAGTAATTGCCCCAATATGCGAGCAGGTTCATTAGGCTCGTTTTATCAGGGCAATCCTAAAATCCCACAAATCAAGGTTCCTTAAAAAAATGCTGCCATTTTTTCCATATATTCCTCAATAGGCATAGTGTTGCGCATGTTCATCAACATGTTGCCCATATTTCCAATCACCGTGCGGAACTTGTTGCTTTTGCCGGTTGCCAGATCATCTATGGCATTGACAATCTCCATTGGATCATCCAGTTGTGATTCATCGCGGGAGCCCATCAGGTTTTGTAGTTTGCTGGTAAGTTCATCATAATCGGTTATATCCGGGTTTTGGTTCCAAACCACACTTTCAACAAAATTATTGCCTTTTGAACCACCTTGCTCTATCAGTCTTAAATGAATATTTAGCGGCTTTAACTCGTAATAAAGTCCTTCGGTAAGGCCTTCAAGTGCAAATTTTGACATGTTGTAAAGCGAGCCAAGCGGTACAGCGGTAGTAATGCCCATAAACGAGCTGATGTTGATGAACATGCCCCCATTGTTTTGCCTGAAATGTGGCAGGAGCGCACGGATCACGTTGATGGGGCCGCGGGTATTTACCGCAAACTGCCAGTCGATATCCTCTTCTTTGGCAAGCTCCAATGCGCCGTACGTACCCATACCCGCATTATTTACTACAACATCAATTTTGCCGAAAGCTGCAATAGCCTGTTCGGTTGCAGTTTTTACCTGCTCAAGATTGGTTACATCCAGCTTAAATATTTTAATATTAGGATATTGTGTTAGTTCGGTTTCCTTTTCGGGTGTACGCATGGTGGCAGCTACATTCCAGCCTTGTTGTGCAAAATGTTTAGCGGTTAATTTGCCCAGTCCGCTGCTGGTTCCGGTTATAAAAACTGTTTTTGACATGGTATTTTACTTTTTTTATGCAAAAGTATAGTGAAAATGGTATAATTTTGTAACCAGTTACACAGAGTATACCAGTATGGAAGCAGGAATAACGTCACACCAACGTAATCATGCCGATGAGCGGCAGGCTTTACAAGACACCATGTATGTTATCGGCGGTAAATGGACGCTGCCAATCATCAATTCCATTTGTAATGGAAACAGACGTTTCCGGGAAATTGAGCGGAGTATCCCCGGCATTACTACGCGCATGTTATCGCGTGAGCTAAAAACAATGGAAATGAATAAGCTTGTTAAACGAACAGTAACGCCAACGTCGCCGGTTTTGATCGAGTATGAATCGACGGAGTATTGCCGGAGTTTCGGCGGTATCATTTTGGAAATGATAAAATGGGGCAAGGAGCACCGGGAGATGTTGCGCAACGCTGATAAGCAGTAATTGTTGATTAGGGCCTATTGTAAAAGTTAAGTTATCTTTAATGGTCATCCGTTATAAAAAACTATTTTCACCGGGCAATGAAACATCTAACCAATTTAACCTGTAAAGGCCTTTTCCTTTTGGCTTTCTTATTTTTGATTGTACCTGCTTCGGCACAAAAAAAGCAATTGCCCAATATCATTTTTGTATTGGCCGATGATATGGGGTACTCCGATTTAAGTTGCTATGGCAACCCGGTAATCCGTACACCATTTTTAGATAAAATGGCGCAAAAAGGCGTAAGGGCAACCAATTATGTAGTAAGCAGCCCTACGTGTACGCCGTCAAGGGCCTCATTACTAACAGGGCGTTATGCTTCAAGGATGAATTTGCCTGCGCCTATCGGTCCCGGCTCATCATTGGGTATCCCCGATCAGGAAGTTACCATTGCCGAAATGCTGAAACAGATAGGTTATAAAACCGCTATGATAGGCAAATGGCACCTTGGTGATCATGCGGCTTATAACCATCCAATGGCGCAGGGTTTTGATTCGTACTATGGTTTACTATATAGCCATGATTACCGCTCGCCTTATGTGAAAACAGATACCACCATTAAAGTATTCCGAAACCATAAGCCCGAGATCTTAAAACCTGCCGACTCATCACTGATTGAGCTGTACCAACGCGAAGCCATCCGCTTTATCAAGGAGCAGAAAAAGGGTGATAAGCCGTTTTTCTTATATCTTGCCCACAACATGCCGCATTTACCGGTAGCCTTTGCATCATCCGCAAAAAATAAAAACCGCAGTGATGGCGGTCACCTGGGTGATGTGGTTGAGCAATTGGATGAAAGCCTTGGCCAGGTTTGGAGCGAACTGGAAAAACAGGGGCTGGCTGATAATACGATATTTATGTTTTCGAGCGATAATGGCCCGTGGATAGAGTTTCCAGACCGGATGCTGGGCGATAGTGCTACCAAACACTGGGATGCCGGAACAGCAGGAGTCTTCCGGGGAAGCAAGGGGCAATCGTATGAAGGCGGAGTACGTGAACCATTCATTGTTTATTGGAAAAATCATACCGCGGTTGGCGCAAGCATTACCAGCATGATGAGTAATTTGGATGTGCTGCCTACGCTTGCTAACTGGACAGGCGCTCAGTTGCCGAAAGGCCGCACATTGGATGGGCAGTCGATTGCTGATGTGCTAACTGGGAAAGCACCTAAACACCCGGAGCATAGACCTATTTATTATTATAATAACAGTGTTTGTGAAGCTGTACGCCTGGGTGATTGGAAATATCGCGAAGTAAAAGCCAATAACAATGTGGGCGGCGTGGCTGGTTTACCGCTGCCTGCAAAAACCGAACTGTTTAACCTGGCTTATGACCCCAGCGAGCGCACTAACGTAATAAAAGAATACCCGGAGATGGCCCAGAAGCTAAAAGCTCTTTTTGACCAATATCCGGGTATGAAGGAAAATTAGGAAAAAATAAAAGCAAATAAAATTATGTCATTGCGAGGAACGACGAAGCAATCGCATGGTATACAGAGCGGCTGTGCTTCCGTGCGATTGCCGCGCCGCGCAATGACATTTTTATTTCTTTATCAACTTTCTCTTACCGTAGTTTTATCCGCCAAAGCCATCTTAGCAATTTCATCCTTACGTTTAAAACTTACGCCTTTGTGTTGTTGCATGTATTTGATCAGCTCGTTTGCGGCTTTAACCATTTGAGGGGTACCGCCAATACGGTCGTGAAAACTGATGGACATTTGGCGGCGTTTAAACTCGGCTTCGGCATATAGTTGGTCGAACTCCATTTTTACCTGAGTAAGAAATTGATCGACAGAGAAGTTTTTGCCTTCAATCAGTACAATATCATTGTTACGTATAGTGTAAGGTACTATTACAAAATCTTTTTGGTTTACAGGAATGATGAAAGGCTCGTCACGGCTCAAATCATCAATATGATAAACGAAACCAAGTTCCTGTAATATTTTTAGCGTGTTTTCGCCGCGGCGGAGCCAGTTGGCATTGTAGCCCACCGGAGTAAAACCGGTTACTTTTTTAATGGCATCGGCGCCGTCTTTTATAAATTGCTTTTCCTGATCATAGGGCATGGTGTATTGCGTTGCCCAATTCAAGCCATGGGCTGCTGCCTCATGCCCGCGGTCGACAATTTCTTTTGCCAGTGCCGGGTTTTTAAGTACGGCCGAACCCACCATATGCGATGTTACTTTTACGCCCAGCTTGTCCCAGTTATCCAGCATGCGGGGGATTCCTTCTTTATAACCATATTGAAACCAGGTTGCGCCGGGCAAATCGATATAGCCTTTTTGCATGTTTTGTGGAAATGGGCTCTCGGCATTATCCGGCTGGCCGCCCGCTTCAAACTGCATGGATACGGAAACTACCAGTCTTGAGCCATCGGCCCATTTTGAAGTGTTAACGTTATTGGTTGTTGTGTTTTCTTTGGCTGATGTTATATTGCTGCCCACAAGACCGGCCAAACCTAAAAGTCCGCCTTGTTTTACAAATTCTCTTCTTGAGCTCATGATATTATTTATTGAAGAAAAGGTTATCTAATGAATAAGTATTATTTGCCGCAAACTGAAGCAGTATGGCAAAGAAAGCGGTATGGATCAGTTGTGAAGGAAGGATCTCCCAGTTTTCTATCAAACAGCTACCCAATATTAATATGATCATTACCAGGCCGCCGCCAATTAAGGCTGGTTTGGTAAACAGTCCTGATAAAAGCAATAAGCCTATTGTGAATTCGGCAATCGGTAATAGGTAACTAAAAGGAGTTACCATTGCCTTCGGTAGCATTGATTTTTCAAATGTGCCAACCATCCAGTTGCTGAAACCATTAAGTTTAGGTAAGCGAACCAATCCGTGACCAAACATGCTTGCTCCGATGGCGAGCCTTAAAAGTAAAAAAGATGTAGTGTTCATTTTCGTTTTGTTTTGATATGTCAAAGTTCCGCATTATCAATGCCCTGCCGTTGTACATTTCAGGGTATCATATGTAACTTTACAGGTATGGAGATCAAAAACCTTTACCGTCCGTACGAGCTGGAGCTGCTTGAAACAAACCAGTACACAGCCAAGCCGCACCGCAATACCTTTTTTGAAATGGTTTTTACGCTGGAAGGCAAGGGGATCCAGATCATTAACGGGCATGAGCTGCCCTATGCTTCGGATAAGTTCTTTCTGATTTTTCCTGAAGATCAGCATGGCTTTGAAGTGCATGAGCTTACGCGGTTTTACTTTATCCGCTTTACTGATAGCTACCTGAAAACACAAAGCGAAAAGTGGGTTAAAAAAATGGAATACATTTTTCATAACCATAACCATTTGCCGGGTTGTATCCTTAAAACAGTTACCGATAAGCCGTTGGTAAGGGCTATGATAGAGGCTTTGCAGCGCGAAACCTCAAACGAGTTTCCTCAACACAACGAGGTAGTGGAACAATTGATGAATACCATTATCACTATTGCTGCCCGCAATATCACGCTGCAGCAGCACGCCAATATTATTAAACAACCATCAACAACCACGCTGCCGCTGCTTAATTACATCCACGAATATATTTATCAGCCAGAACGCCTAAAGGCCGAGTGTATGGCCTCATCATTTAACTTTTCGCCCAACTATATCAGCGAATACTTTAAGAAAACTACGGGCGAAAGCTTACAGCAATATATTACCAACTATAAACTCAAGCTGATAGAAACCCGCCTGCAATACACTGATAAACGCATGAGCGAAATTGCCTATGAGTTTGGTTTTACTGATGAGAGCCATCTGAACCGGATCTTTAAAAAATACAAAGGGGAGAACCCCACGGCGTTTAGGAAGAGATATGCGGAGGTGAATAATTAAATTTATAACATACGATGAGCCTTAGACAATTCTTAAGCTATTTTAAATCTCACAAGGCTGATAATGCCGAATATATACCTATTATTTGGGAAGATGACTATTGCCAGGTAGAATTAATACCCGAGGCAAATCTGTCGTTCGTACTTCGACAAATTAAGGAGGCAAATCTATTTGCGGAAAAACATAGAACAGAGTTGGGCTATACTGCTGTATTTATGCGTAAAGACAATCCAATGAAGACAATCTCGGAGGAAATTCGCGGGGATTATTTAAGAAAAGCGATGATTTCATTTAGGTTGCCGGAATTAACCAAAATGCGTTATCAAGGCGGAAGTGTAAAATCTTTTAATGGATCAAATACAAATGCATTTGGTTTTCCATGTTTTACGCTGTTTTTTGATACTGAAGGCGAATTTGTGAAAAATATCTGGGTGAAATTTGCTCAGGTACCATCAGGAAATGACGTTGATATCATAATATCTTCACTTTATAATTTGGGGGAAGAAAATGATTTAATATTAGTAGATTGGAATAGCGATGACATCGTTGATCTCAAAAACAAGAATCAGATAAGAAATTATTTAGCCGAATGGCGGAGATAAGTCCGATGGGATTATCTCTTTATAATTAAACAAAAAGGGACTTACAATTTGTAAATCCCTTTTTAGTGCTCCCGACGAGATTCGAACTCATATCGATGGTACCGGAAACCATAATTCTATCCATTGAACTACGGAAGCAGATTGTATGGCAAATATAGACTATTTTGGAAAGTTTAAAACTTCTACTTTTCTTTTCTTGAGCTGGTTCCTAACAAATATCGAAATACCGGAAATAGAATAATATTTAAACAACGGCTTCGATGACTATACTGAGGCAAATAATCACTAAGTATTAGGAAATAATAGTTTTCGTCGGGTTGCCTCCTGATCGGGCTGCCTGACTAATCCTTTAATGGGGAG
This sequence comes from Mucilaginibacter gossypiicola, assembly GCF_900110105.1. GTDB lineage: Bacteria > Bacteroidota > Bacteroidia > Sphingobacteriales > Sphingobacteriaceae > Mucilaginibacter > Mucilaginibacter gossypiicola. The sequence goes on from NZ_FOCL01000005.1 coordinate 36,520, forward strand.
ATGTGTTGATAATTAATATATTAACTAAATTTTATCCCGCTATTGAAGTATAAAGTATAGTTAAGTGTATTGATACTGAAGTATAAAAGATCACTCTTTTTCAAGAATGTAACGCCAGGTTACCGCACTCAAAATACTGCCTAAAACAGGAGCTGAGATAAACAGCCAAAGCTGAGATATTGCTGCTGCGCCGGCAAAAAGGGCTGGTCCAATGCTCCTGGCTGGGTTTACCGATACGCCGGTTACAGGTATGCCCACAATATGAATAAGAACCAGGCTTAAACCTATTGATAAGCCGGCAAAGCCGCCATGTATGTTTTTGGTAGATGTAGCGCCGAATATCACCAGCAGAAATATAAAAGTAAATATCGTTTCGGCTATAAAACCGGCCAATAAACTATAATGGGCAGGTGAGGCTTCAGCATAGCCATTTTGCCCCAGCCCGTTGGTTATAACGTTGTAATCTTGCTTCCCCGACGCGATCAGCAACAAAATGGCTGCCCCGGCAATTGCGCCCAAAACCTGGGCTATAATATAAGAAATTGCTTCCTTACCAGTCATTCTGCCGGCCACAACCATGCCTATAGTAATTGCCGGGTTAATATGACAGCCCGATATATGGCCAATAGCATAAGCCATGGCCACTACCGACAGGCCAAAGGCAAAAGCTATTCCCAATAAACCAACTCCGGTTGTGCCGTTGGATCCTGCAATTACCGCGCTGCCGCAACCCATTAATACAAGTACCATGGTTCCCAGAAATTCGGCAAAAAACTTTGATTGTAAATTAGGTTTCATTTGTAACAGTTTATGATCGTGATACTTCGTAAGGGATTACAGGTGCAAATAAAATTAAATTGCAGATGCCTGTTTAATCGGTTCGATAGAGGGCCGATTTTGGCCGACAGAAAGTATCTAACAGAAGATGACTTTAATTATTTCAGGAAACAGGAATGGTTGTGGCTGTACCCGGTGTTTTAGGCAAGGCATAGTAAAAAGTAGTTCCCTCGCCAATTGTCGATTCGGCCCATATCCTGCCATTCATTTGCGTTATCATATCATGGCAAATGCTCATTGCCATTCCTGCCCCTTTTAAAAGTCCGCTTGTGGCGGGATCGGAATTGTTTAAATGAAACAGTTCCTGGATTTGGGAGGCAGACATGCCGTTACCCTGATCGGTAAAGGCAACTGTGATCCAGTTTTCATCTTCGCTGCATGTTACCCCAATTATGCCTCCTTCGGGCGAATATTTGGTGGCATTGCTCAATATATTCCTGTTGATAAACTGGATCATTTCTTTATGCGCGCAGATCACCTGGCTCTCCGGAACTATATTATACAAAATAATATGCTTATTGAGCTGATCGTATAGATATAAGGCATTGGCTTCATGAATAAGATCATGAAGTAATAACGGTTCTGTTTTAATTACAAAATCCTTGCTGGCAGATTTTGCCCAGTAAAGTAAGCCATTGAGCAGGTCCATACTTTTGGACGCAGTGTTGCGGAGATCTTCAAACAACAGGTGGATTTCGCCCTCCGATAAAGCTTTATTGGTGTGCTTGATCATATCTGCCGTCATAACAAGCGTGGCAAAAGGCTGCCGTAGATCATGGGCCAAAATGGCGATCATTGTTTGGTTGAAATTATCCTTTAATTCTGCTTCCTTAGTCCTCATATTTACGCTGATAGTAACATGCCTGATCTGTCAATAACGATCAATTCGTCAGCAAAGAAAAATATGTTAAAACAGCAAAAGAAAACTTTCGACAGACTGGTTATTATGGCAGACGGAATAGTTATTACATCAGACCAATAGTACGGTGCAATTTAGACTATATAACGACGGGGACGTTTACAACCATTGATGTGCAAATTTCCTAAACTCTTCCTTAAACTGTTCTGTTATTGGAATAGTGATTTTGCGTATTTTAATGGTGTTTTTGGTAAGCGAATCTATTTTATCAATAGAAATGATAAACGAACGGTGCACCCTTATAAAGCCATTGGCCGGCAGTTTTTCTTCTACAGCCTTCATGGTAGCAAGTGCTTTTACATATCCTAAATCGCCTGTTAAATAAACTTTTACGTAATCTTTAAAGCCTTCTACATACAATATGTCTTTCAAATAAATCCGCACCATTTCGTACTCCACTTTCAAGAATATAAACTCATTTGGGAGGTAATTTTCAGTATGAGCAGCCGGTTTCTCTTTTTCGGTAAAATATGTTTTTGCTTTATAAGCCGATTTCAAAAACTCCTCATATACAACCGGTTTAAGCAGATAATCAAGTGCATTCACTTTATATCCTTCTAATGCGAACCTTTCATAGCCGCTAATAAAAATTATCCGTGGTGCGTCGGCCCCGTGAGTGGCCTGCAGCATCCTTGCAAATTCCATTCCGCTCATTTCGGGCATGTCGATATCCATAAATATAAGCTGGATATCCTGCGTTGCCATTGCTGAAAGCGCTTGCGCTGCCGACTGGTAGTAGGTGAGTAAATTTAAAAATGGAATCTGGCTTATTAATACTCTCAGGTGAGTAATTGCAAATTCGTCGTCGTCTACAATGATACAATTTATTGACATCGGTAAACTTTTAAACAATAATGGGGCGGCAAAATAAAAACCAATCTTCCGTCAGGAACATATTAAACATGTTTCGGGCGAAAGGCACTATCAGACAATTAAACGGCAAAAAATCCTGTTAATTTGCGATGGCGTTGGCGATGTCAAATATAGCTATATATTGAAAAGAAATCAAAAATACGCGTTTTATACTATGGCCAAGCTAATTTCTGCTATCTGAAATACTATCCATTTATTTCAATTGCCGAAACAACTTTTTTGAGGAGCTCTGCCTCTGTGAAAGGTTTTTCAATCGCACTTGTAAAATTTTGCTTCAACTTTTGTTCATACGCGGAGGTTAACTCATCCGAGCAGATGGCAATAACAGGTGGTTTATTTAGCAGTTCCTTTGATTCTTTTAAATTAACTGCAAATTTCACTGCTTCTGCCTCGGATGCAGCCAAATCAACCAATACTATATTTATTGGTTGTTCAGCCAGTATTTTTAAAGCCGCTCTCGCATCCAGCGCCTGGTAAAAATTAATATTCCATTTGCTTGTAAGCATTTTAAGAAAAGTTAAGCTGAGCTCGTTATGATCAACGGCCAATATATTCAAGCCATTTAATTTCGATGTCAAATTATCACCGGTGTTTTCTTCCGTTTCGGTCACAATCTTTTTGTAAGGTATAAAGAAGCTGAAAGTACTTCCGGCATTTTCCTTACTTTCTACGGTTATCTCTCCTTCCTGCAATTCAACAAGTTGTTTGCAGATATAGAGCCCCAGGCCGGTACCGGTTTGTCCTTTTGCTGAGTTTGTTTGGTAGTATTTTGAAAAAAGCCGCCCTTGCTGCTGTATACTAATGCCCTGGCCCGAATCTTTAATACTTATCTGCAGCCTGCTGGTGTTGTTTACCTCCCTGAGATTTGCATTGATGCTGACACCTCCAACCTTTGTATATTTTATGGCGTTACTTAATAAATTGATCATGATCTGTTTAAGCCTGAAGCTATCACCGAGTATCATGGATGCTTTATCGCCCTCAAAATTATAATTTAAAAATAAGTTCTTTTTAGTGGCGCTAAACTCCATGTTTTCAACTAATTGGCTCAGTATGAGATCGGGATTAAAGGGTTCTGAAATGATCTTAAATTCGCTTGTTTCCATTTTAGCAGCATCAAGTGTATCATTTAGGGTGTGTAACAACATATCAGATGAAAGCCTGATGGAATTAAGCATCTCTATTTGCTTTGTTGAGAGGTTTGAGCGGCTGAAAATATATAAAAAACCATTGATGGCAGTGAGCGGATTACGCACCTCATGGCTCATCTGCAATAAAAGGTTCATCTTTTGCTGAGCCATACCAACAGATCGTTCATTTTCATGAACTAAATAGGTTTCTGCTCTGTTGAGGTTAATAATAAACATTATAAGCAGTGCGGCAAATACCAATACGAAGAAGAGTGACGCAAGATAAAATTTATTAAATAATGAAGTAGTGTCGCGATAACTCTTAAGCGCGTTTTCTTTAAGTTCGTTTACCAGGCTTGTGTTAATATTAGTTATTTCGGTAACGATTCTTTCCAGTTCGCTATTAATGTGCATGTTAAGCACAATCATTTGCTTTTGGGTAGTAAATAATTTAGAGTTACGTTGTTGTAATTGCTGTAGCTTTTTACTGTAGATATCTTTTTCCCGGCTGGATATCCGCCTGTTTACCGAGTCTATTATCCTGGCTGTTCTGTTAGAGTTTATTACCGTTACATTAGCAACGCCGGCGTTAGAATTTTTATTGGCAATTGCATCCTTTATCCTTGCAAAAAAGCCTTTTTTATTTACCTGTCCATCGGTTTTTATTGTGTCGCTGGTTTTAAGTTTTTTGCCCTTCCTGCTGGATGTCGTGGTGTATACATTATCATCGTTAACCGGATTTATACCTGATGAGGCTGTTAAAAGCGAATCGAAGCTATGCTTCAACACATACAAATTAGCAGAGAGTTTTAATTTCTTTACATACAGGTTTCTAACTTTTGCACGTTGCGACTCTGTTAGCTTTGCTGTATCTATATTGTCTTTAAGCAAGCTGTCGATAAGGGTGAACGATTGGGCAAGCTTGGTCTTGTATTCAGTATTTTTTATGCTATCGGATGTTAAAAGCGAAGCCTGAAAATCATCTTCGGCCTCGTGAAGTAACAGTAATGCTCTTTGCGATTTAGCCTGATCATATTCGAGGTTCAGGGTTAACCCGGATAATGTGTTTAACCGGTTAGAAACAGAGCCATTTACAAACAGGGCTATAATGGCAAGGATTATAATTAGTGCTATAAATGCAAGCAATATTTTCCGCGAAATGCTTTTAATATTACCGGAACTCAATTCATTTTTATAAAACATTGTATTTATTTATTCTAATTTCCCAGGCGATTGCGCCGTAGCGTTTTTTGTGAGTTAATAATTTGCCGCTATGTTCTGCAAGCATTTTTTCGGCATTAATTAAGCCATCATACCCGGCGGGGAATGGGTTTGTGTTACTATAAGTTTGCAGTTTCCTGTTTCCGAGGGTCGGCAATCGTTCGTCGGTGATGATCAAACTTGAAAAATAATTTCCTTCAACGCCCGAAATAACAATGTCGCCATCATGCTTTCCTGCCCCGATAATATAGTTTATAATGTTTACAAACGCTGTCTCCAATATAAAACGATCGTAAAATATAAGTTTAGGAAAATCCGGTTTAAAATACAACCGGATATTTTTTTGAGCAAGACGAGGTTTTAAATTTTGGTAGTACGTTGTTAAAAAGGGTTCAAGATCAATCAAAACCGGTCGAAATGTAAAAGTGCCTCTTTCAATTTCAGTGCGATGCAGTACTGTATTAAGCAGGTGTGTGGCATAGTCAACATGCCGCCCCAGGTCATAAATTATTCTTTCAAATTGTTCTCTTTCTATATCGGTATGTTGAGTGGATAAATTATCCAGCAATATTTTTATGTGAGACAGCGGGTCCCGCACATCATGTTTTACCATTGAAAGCAGCAGGTTTTTTTGCTGAACAGTTTTGCTTAGCTTATTATTTTGCCTTTCCAGTTCGTCTATATTTAAAAAAGTGAATACAGTTAAATGATCTATTTGAGTTTCATAGATATCGTACCAATAATAGGATCCATCTGCACAACAAACTTTAGTTTCCAGATGAAAGAATGATCGGCCATACTTCGCTGCAATATTCCGTCTTTTATCGCGGCAGTTCATGATCTCATTTTGATAGTCAGGATCTGGATATGCTTTCTGAAACCAATCCTGCAGATCGTGAAGTTCATCGTTTTTATAACCTATCCCGGCAACAAAGGCACCGTTGCAGTATAAATTTTGATTCTCAAGTGCTGAATTATTAATGATTATAACAGGGGTAATCATAATATCCGCAATTTTAAAGAAACTGTCTGCAGTAGTGATCTTTTCCAAGGATAGAAGGTTTAAGTAAATATTTTATTGTTGCAAAAGCAAACAGTAATAAACTTATACTCTGAAATTTCGCTCTTGTGCCGATGTTAAAATACGGTAACGGGATTTGAGGCATTTGGCGCAGAAATATCTTTTAATCGGAAGGAAAAATAACAGATTGCGCCCAAACCAATTTCGTGGCATTTTATAATGGAAGGGTTGTGAACACCTTCTGCAGTGCATAAAGGGCTTATCATTGTAACTCATAAATTCAAATAATGCCTTTTCAGGCTGTGTATCAAATGCAAAAAAGACTAATTGTAAAACTTTGGGAGAATGCCTCATTACGCGTCATCGACTATAATTATCATTGACGCTTTTGGTTATCGGGTGAATTTTAGTCCTGGTTTTTCTTTTTGCTTAATGTCATTCTGTACAATTGCTAAATAGTTCAACTAATTGTATATCATTATCTCGCAGGAGGCGCCGGTTGCCAGTGAGTTTGATACACTCAGTTTACCTCTATACTGTTCTAAAATCTGTTTTGCGCTAATAAGCCCAAGACTGAAACCCTCTGCAATGTCCTGGCCTGCACTTTGATGATGATTTTGGTTTTCCATAGCATCCATTTGTTCTGCGGTCATCCTGTTTCCCGGATTTGTTATGATTAAACTGGAATGCTTTTCATAATGTCTCAATGAAATCTTAATTACACCGTTTTTAGGTGTGTGCATTATAGCATGATCAATTACATTTCTAAAAATTATATCAAGGGCAAACTGGTCGTAATAGATGATGCCGGGCCCCGGAATTTCAAAAACCAGATTGATTTGCAGGTCGTTTAATATCCTGTTAAATACGTGCCTGCAATTGTTTAAAAAATCCTTCAGTTTAATTTCTTCAGGCTTAAATATGAATACTTCTCTTTGGCTTTCCATACGTAACCGGGCAGGAGCTACCGTATTTAACAGATAACTCAACTGATCAGTTAATGCCAAAGCTATTTCGCAGATCCTGCTTTTGTTTAAATAGTTCATTTGGTAACCATCCAGAATTGCTTTAAGGTTACTTAATGGCGATCGTACCTCATGCGTAAGTACAGAAAGTAACAGCGTTTTTTGCTGTATTACATTAACCAGTTTATCATTTTTCTCTTTTATCCTGCTGATATTAAGCAACGTGATCATTTTTAATGACCCCACAGCAACGCTATGAAACTCGTACCATTTATATGAATTATCGGCACAATATATCCTTGCTGCCAAGCTAAAATGATGATTGCCGTTTGCTTTTGCTGTTGTTTTTTTATTGTTCCAGGCGGTCTGTATTTCCTCCCGGTAAGCCGGGTCAGGATATACTGTTCGCCACCATGTTGTGTGATTGGGAATGTCATCTATATTATACCCAACCTCGTTGTAAAAAGCGATGTTAAAGTGAAGCCTGCTGATATCAACGCTTTCGTCATCTATGATAACAGGGGTAATGACGTGATCTACAGCTCTGAGAAAGGTATTTCTATTAATATTATTCATAAAAGGCTATGTAAAACCACCCCGGGGGTTAAGTCTATATTTCATATTTAAATAAATCTTATCTCGGTATTTAATCTACCCGAAATAAGGAAATACTTCAATTACATTCAGCAAAAACGACAGACAGGGAAAAACAGGCGATGAAATAAAAGAAACATCAGACAAAAAAACAGTTGTGTTTATAGTTTATTTAGTATAATCTATTTTAAACTATTCGTTGTTTTCAAGCATCATACAAGTAAGAAAAGCTTTCGCCTGTATTGACACAAGTGAGGTGCTTTTTGAAAACAGGTATTAACCGATGTGTTTGCCTGTTTAACGGCTCAATGTTTAAAGCTCCTCTCAGGAGATTTTATTTTAGTCTAATCAAATTTTAACAGGAAATAATTGAGCTATAAATTCGGAATGGGTATAATTTTAGATTAGAAATTAACGTATTGTAATAACCTCAATTTAATAACGGTTATTATCATTGTTATTGGCCCTATGTAAACGTTTACGTAAATAAAAGTTTACCGCCGCCGTCAATTAAATTGAAAGTTTAATAGTTTAGGTGTTTAATGTACAATTAAACGCTTCATTGTTCGTAAATTCAATAAGCGATAAACCTGCTTAAATTTTTCTTTTAATAATAACTGATAATGAAAATTCTTCATTTTTTAACGTTGCTTATAACGCCATTTGCCGGTTATGCTCAGCAAAAAGTATTTAACATTACCGATTATGGCGCCAAAGCCGATGGTATTACCAATAACACAATCAGTATTCAAAAGGCTATTGATAATGCAAGCGCACAGGGGGGCGGTACAGTATACGTGCCTGCCGGTAAATTTTTGACGGCTTGTATCAGCATGAAATCAAATGTTACCCTGAACCTTGCCGAAAATGCTGTATTGTTGGGTAGCGCAAAAAGAATTGATTACGGAGAAGGGCACGCAGCTCCATTAATAGCCGCCAATAATTTGCAACATATCGCAATAACAGGTAAAGGGATCATTGACGGAAACGGCGAAGAATTGCTGAAAGACGTTTTTGCTATGCTTAAAGCGGGTAAATTAAGGGATTCATTATGGCAAAGGCAAAATCCATGGGGGCAAACCCAGCCCGAAGAACCTAACCGGCCCAAATTGATCCATTTTTCTAACTGTACCGATGTGCTGATAAAAGGTGTGACAATGAAAAACGGCCTGGTATGGGTACAGGACTATACTAAATGCCGCGACCTGGTTATTGACAGCATAAAGGTAGAAAGCAATACTTATTGGAATAACGATGGTATTGATTTGGTTGATTGCCAAAACGTAAAGCTTACCAATAGTTTTTTTAATGCCGATGATGATGGCATCTGCCTAAAATCGAGCGACAGGAATAGCAGCTGTGAAAATATTTATGTGGCAAACTGTACCACCAGGTCAAGTGCAAGCGGCATCAAATTTGGAACAGCCTCGCGCGGAGGTTTTAAAAAGATAACCATAAAAGATGTAAAAATTTACGATACCTACCGGTCGGCCATCGCGCTGGAGTGTGTTGACGGTGGAGTGATGGAAGATATTGATATCAGTAACATTAGCGCAGTAAATACGGGCAACGCCATCTTTATTCGCCTCGGTCACCGTAATAAAGATGCTGTAGTGAGCAGCATTAACGGCATCCATATCAGTAATGTAACGGTGGACGTGCCTAAAGGTAAACCCGATAAAGGTTACCCGATGGAGGGGCCTTTAGTTAAAGGGAACCATAATATCTTTCCTTCGTCAATTGCGGGTTTGCCCGGCCATCCCGTTAAAAATGTAACGCTTGAAAATATTAAGATAGTGTATCATGGCGACGCCAGTAAAGCCGTCGCCAGTGTCAGCCTCGATTCGTTAACAAAGATCCCCGAAAATCCACATGACTATCCCGAATTTTCGATGTTTGGCGAACTACCTGCCTGGGGCTTTTACACCCGCCACGCCGAAGGTGTAACGTTTAAAAATGTAACCCTTAGCTGCCCGGGGAAGGATTTCAGAGCGGCTGGTGTATTTAATGATGTGGATGGGTTAACCATTAATGGCCTTAAAATACCGCAGGTTAAATCGCTGCCGGTGCTTGTGTTTGATGGTGTGACTAAATCTTCGGTTAAGGGCATTCAGATTCCCGGAACAAGTAAAAATAAGATACTTAAGAGGTGATTTGATCACACATCAGGAAATCACTTTGCTAAATCAATTTAAGGGCTTTTAGCTTTGTGGATTCAGCTTTTTATCTTAGTGAAACTTAAACGTTTACGTAAATAAATATCGCGTTTCATATAAAAGCACCGTTTTTTTTATCAAAATTTAATCATTATAAAACTAAAACGGTGCACGTAAGTGCAGTTCCAATTTTAAATTATAGCCTTCATACTTAATTATTATTTTCTGGTATGAGGCGAAATATAAAGTGCTTACTATTTAATAAAAGGTTTACGATATGGAAAAGTTAACTGAAAAAGAGATATCGCCATTGCCGAGTCTTGATGTATGGGAAGATGATGTATTGAGCAGGTACCCCGAGCCGGGAACCGAGAAGGCCAAAGATGAGTTTAGGGTTTATAACGACGATGAAAATAACCCGGTGAGGGAGTTTTACAGGCTTAACCATACTTATCAAACCTATGGCAACGTGCTGGCCAAAAAGGCAAACTTTTTACAGTTTGATAAAAAGGAAATGCCGTGGTGGTCGGCAATGGAATATCTGAATACGCTGGTTGATGAATCGGACCCGGATATTTCGCTTGATCAGTTACAGCATTTACTGCAAACATCTGAGGCTATCCGTGCCGATGGCCATCCGGATTGGTTTGTATTAACCGGTTTTATACATGATTTGGGTAAAGTACTTTGCCTTTTTGGCGAACCGCAATGGAATGTGGTGGGCGATTCGTTCCCGGTAGGCTGCAAGTTTTCGGATAAGATAGTTTACCCTGAGTTTTTTGCTGCAAACCCTGATAACGACGATGAGCGCTACAATACAAAATACGGCGTTTATACCCATCAGTGCGGGCTTGATAATGTGCATATGTCATGGGGCCATGACGAATACCTGTACCACATCACCAAAGATTATTTGCCGGAAGAGGCTTTGTACATGATCCGTTACCACTCTTTTTACTCGCAGCATCGTGAAAAGGCGTATGATCATTTGTTGAACGCCCACGACCAGGAGATGTTTAAATGGGTTGATAAATTTAATCCGTACGATTTGTACTCTAAAAGCCCGAAACCGCCGGTAGTATCGGAGTTGAAACCTTATTACGAGGATTTGATTGCCAAATATTTGCCTGCAACCGTAAAATTATAATTTGTGGACTGTAATTTCAGTCGATTTCTATATTGACCGTTAAGTTAATTTGTTTAGCCCGGTTTGTAAAAAAAGTTAATTTGCAAACCGGCGCTAAACTTTTAAAAAGTCGATAAACCACCTTTAGCCGATTACTGAATAAATTATTAACGATATAGTCGTAAGGTATATTTGTCGATAATAAAATAGTTGTATTTTTCACAATAATTCCTGCCTACTGATTAATGAATAAATAAATAATTATCAGGTTTTTATGAATACAGATGGAGATAAAGATTTAGTGTTTCGCTTACACGATGATGACATCGGTGCATTTGATATGCTTTATCAAAAGTATCACCAGGCTATTTATCGTAATATCTTCAAACTCACTAAAGATGATGATATTGCCCGGGATATTTTGCAGGACGTTTTTGTTGCCTTATGGGAAAAGCGGGTTGATATTAATCCCGATCAGTCTGTAAGTGGTTGGTTGTTTGTGTTAAGCTTTAACAAATCCGTCTCTTATCTCCGCAAAAAAGTACGCGAAACCACGGTTGTTAATACCATGCCTTTTTCTGAAATGGAAGCCGACGGCAGTGATGTACAGTTATTGGATGAGCAATATTATTTGTTACAGCAGGCCATTAACCAACTATCGCCGCAACGTAGAAAAGTATTTACCCTTTGTAAGCTGGAAGGAAAGACCTATGAAGAGGCCGCCGAAAAATTAAACCTGTCTAAACACACCGTTAAAGAATATCTTGGCCATGCGGTTGTAGCTGTTAAAAACCACATAAAGGAAAACCACGCAGAGTGGAAAACCGCAGGGGTTATGTTGGTTTGTTACTGGGTAGGAATGAATCAGTGAAAGGGGTATTTGCTTTCAAATTTTTAAGCGATAAATGGCTGTTTATCGCTTTTATTGTTTAAGATAGTCCGCGGTTTGCTTTTGTTGGGTGTTATCGCAGGAGATGATAGGAGACAAAACAAGCTTGAATATTAAAAATCATGTCATTGCGAGGAGCAGCAAGGGGTAAAGTAAAGGGCGCGACGCGGCAATCTCGTAGCTAATGCATGGCGGCTTTGCATATCTGATAGGGTAACATGAGACTGCGGGCAACAGCCAGGGGAACCCCGGAAAGAACCATGATGACATGCAAAATATATTTAGATATAGCGTGCTGGGTTGCGTTAGGGATGGGAGCGGATACCAGCCTGGGGCTAAGGCCGGTGCAGTATGAGTGTACAGCCCGGCCGCAGGCAACGCCCATGTTATAAAATCGATCAAAAGAAGATGTCTAATAATCAATAATTTACAATTGCGTCATTATATATAAGCGTAGCGCGGCAATCGCACGAAGACACAGCCGCTCTGTATAGTATGCGATTGCCGCGTCGCGTCCAGGCTGATCCCTACGCCGCTCCTCGCAATGACATATTTTATAAATTTTCTTTAAAAAATCACAAATCCATCCCCCCGTTTTAAGGCTCCCGGCGTATTTATATAAAAACAGCTTGTGGAAACCATAGTCAAACGCTTAGAAAGGCTTTATAATACTGAGAACTTAACTCCTGAAGACAGGCGCTGGCTTGCTGAATACCTGAAGGGTGATGTTTCGGAATTATACCTTGTTGCGCTTGAAGGTTTCAGTAAAGATGCGCTGGAAAAAAAGTTATCTCTGAGCCAGCAGGAATCGGATCAAATACTTAACAATATCCATCAGCGCATAATAAAGCCTCCGCCTGCACGTAAGGTATTCCCAATTTGGCGGTTACTGGTGAAAATAGCTGTAGCCGCATCTGTAACAGCCATTTTTAGTGCTGGATATATATTCAGAAAGCAATTGGACAACTGGTTAAACCCGGTTCATTACCAGGAAACGGTAGCGCTAAATGGCGAAATTAAATTGATCACGTTACCCGATGGTACAAGTATTTGCCTCAATGCAGGCAGCAGTTTAAAGTATCCGGACAAGTTTAAAGAGAAAACGAGGGAGGTTACACTTACAGGCGAGGCTTTCTTTAAAGTAGCTCATGATAGCAGTAAGCCGTTTATCATTCATTCGGGTAAAATTAAAACTACCGTTTTAGGTACCAGCTTTAATGTTAAAGCTTATACCGAAGATAAATCGGTTAAAATTACGGTGGTAAGCGGAAAAATTGGAGTTGCGCCAACAACCTCAAAACATCCGGCTGTATTGCTTACGTCAAATATGCAAATGGTGTATAACAAAACCAGCCAAACACTGCTTACCGAAAAAATTGTTGATGCTTCATCGGTGATCAGCTGGCAGCAGGGTAAGCTGCAATTCCATAATACGCCGTTGTTTGATGTTTTGGCTGATGTTCAGCGAAAATATAACGTAGAGATCAAGGCTGATAAGAATTTACTGAACTGCACATTATACGCCGACTTTAACAATATGCCATTAGAAAAAGTGTTGAAGCTGACTGAAGCCCTTATAAATGCCCATTTTAAAAAAGACGGCAACGCCTATACGTTAAAGGGCAAAGGCTGTAATTAATGTGCCCGATATACCAATTATACAAGTGCAAATAAATTGTTTGACAACCTAAAAATGGAATTGCTATGAGTTAAACCCAGGAAAAAGAGAAATGATCCTCCAAAATGGCCGGGCCAGTTTTGGAGGAATAAAATGTAAAGATTTTTTAATGGACCATGCACAAGGCCTCTCACAACCACAGCACGTTCCAGCTTGACCTATAACACTTTAATATAGCAAAAATATGAAAATAAACATACCCGAAAGAGTCTTTCGAGCCATAACATTTGTTATGAAAATTAATGCGATCATTTTATTAGTAGTCTGTTCCCTGTCAACCATTGCCATGGCTGATAATTCATACGGACAAAGCGTACTGGAAAAGCCAGTTACCCTTAAGTTGAAAAACACGCCCCTTTCTGATGCGCTGGAGCGGATCTCGGCAAATACCGGCGTACGGATCATGTACACCGGAAACAACATCGAATCTGATGTTAAGGTGACCCTTACAGCCCATAACGAAAAGCTGCAGGCGGTTTTGAAAAAAGTTTTATTAGATAACCAATTTACTTATACCGAAGTTGAGGGGAGTTTACTGGTTAAGCCGGCCCCTAAGCCACCGGTAGAGAAAAAAGTGGAAATCCCGGCCATTATTGTTACTGGATCTGTTGTTGATGATAAGGGGCTGCCTTTAATAGGTGTTTCTGTTAAAATAGAGGGCCTTTCAACAGGTGCTGTAACCGATATTGATGGTAAGTTCAGGGTTCAGGTTGCTAATGAAAAAGCTGTACTGGTTTTTTCTTATATCGGCTTTGAAACCCAAAAAATAGTTGTAGGTAAGCAAACGTCAATAAAGGTTGTTTTGCAACCTTCGGCTAATTCACTATCTACCGTTGTGGTAATTGGTTACGGTACTACCACCAAAAAGGAGTTGACAAGTGCTGTTGCCACAGTTAAGGCCGAGCAATTTAATGCCGGTGTTGTTGCAACCCCTGCCGATTTATTGGAAGGTAAAGTTGCCGGTTTAAATATCACCAACGATGGTAACCCTAACGGCAAAGCTTCGGTAACGTTGCGCGGCCCATCTTCAATAAGGGCTGGTGCAGCATCTGTGCCTTTTTATGTAATTGACGGTGTACCCGGCGCCGACTTTAACTTGCTGGCACCCTCAGATATTGCTTCGATAGATGTATTGAAAGATGCTTCGGCAGCAGCAATTTACGGAACCAGGGCTACCAATGGTGTAATCATCGTTACCACCAAAAAGGCAAAAGCAGGCCAGTTAAGGATGACCTATAACGGATACGGTTCATTCGAAAAAATATCTAACCAGTTTAAAGTAGCATCTGCCGATCAGCTGAGGGCTTATGTGAAAGCTAACGGACAAAGTTTTACCCCCGCAAATGATAACGGTGGTAATACCGACTGGCAAAAAGCCGTTGAACGCGGTACCGGGTTCTCGCAAAATCATAACCTTTCTTTCGGAGGAGGTACCGATAAAACTACTTATAACGGAAGCATAAACTACCTCGAAAATCAGGGTATTGTTAAAAGTAGTGATATGAAGCGTGTTATAGGCAGGCTTAACATCACTCAAAAAGCGCTGAATGATAAACTGAAACTGGACTTTTCGTTGAGCAATTCGGTAACCAATTCTAACCTTTTGGTAAACGATATTCCGCTATCAACAGCAAACGGACAAAGCCCGGGCTTGTTTAAGTCGATAGTTCAATATTTGCCTACCCGCACTATTTACAATGCCGATGGTACTTTTTACAACGATCCTACATTAAAACTGGGCTATAACCCGGTAGGGCTTATCACCAATGATAGCTACAAACAAAAAATTAATTTATTACTGGGTAATGTACGCGGTGAGTTGATCTTGCCAGCAGGCCTGCTTTACAACTTTAATTTAGCTTACCAGGAAACAAATACAGATAATAATACCTATTACAACTCGGCTTCAGAACTTGCGCCGGGCCTTGGGGGCAAAGCTATCCGTTCAACTTATGAGGATAACAAAAAGTTATTTGAAAACTATTTAACTTATGCTCATAAATGGGGCGATAAACACGATTTTAAAGCATTGTTTGGTTATTCGATAGATCAAACCACAACAGGTAACGGTTTCCAGTCAACCAATCAGGGCTTTATTTCAGATGCTACCGGCTCCAATAACCTGGCCCTGGGCACGCCTGCTGCAGGTTACCGCGTTGATTATGGAAGTGTTAATGTTGAAACCTTACGGTTGATATCTTTTTACTCGCGCCTTAATTACAGCTATGAGGGTAAATACCTTTTACAGGCATCTTTACGCCGCGATGGTTCAAACGCCTTTGGCCCTAATAAGCGCTGGGGTTATTTCCCGGCTGCTTCGGCTGCATGGCGTGTTATCGACGAAGGCTTTATGAAATCTCAAACCCTGTTTGATGATTTGAAACTGCGTGTTGGTTATGGTAAAACAGGTAACTCGTTGGGCTTCTCGCCATATACACCTTTAACAATTTATGGTACTACCGGTAGCTTTTATTACAACGGTGCTTATATCGGTGCAGTTGGTGTAACCCAAAACCCTAACCCTAATTTGAAATGGGAAAGTACAGCCACGCTGAACGGCGGTGTTGATTTCTCGTTATTTAAAGGACGTTTGGGCGGTTCGGTTGATATCTACAATAAAAAAACAACCGATATGATCACCACCGTGCCTGTATCGCTTATCAACAACTTTGTTGGTACAACGGTTGAAAACGTTGGTAGCATGACCAATAAAGGGGTGGAGATAGCGCTGAACGGAACGCCAATAAAAACAAAGGATTTCACCTGGAGCAGCTACGGCAATATCTCATTTAATAAAAATAAGATCACTGCACTGGCGCCAAATCTTTCAAAGATCTATGCAGGTGATCCTGAAGGCCCCGGACAAAGCGGTATCAAAGTATCAATCATTGAAGCCGGTTATCCGCTGGGCGAGTTTTATACTTTGAAGTACCTGGGCCGTACTAATGGCGTATCTACCTTCATGGGTGCCAATGGTCAGCCAACAACAACACCTCAAAGTTCTGATCAAACTTATGCAGGCAATGCACAGCCAACCTATACATTCGGTTTCGGCAACGATTTTAGCTACAAAAACTTTAGCCTTAATTTCTTTTTCAGAGGCCAGGGCGGTAATAAGATCATGAATGCATCACTGGCAAGCTTTAACCAGCCTACCCAGGCTTCGGCGCATGGCGTTCCTGCTTTAACATTAAGCGAGCCGGGTACCGATGTTAATGCTAATTTATATTCAACACGTTACCTTGAAAGCGGTGCATTTATCAGGTTAAGTAATGCAACGCTGGCTTATAAAATAAATGTTCCGGGTAATTATGTACATGGCATCCGGTTGTATGTTACCGGTACCAATTTATTTATCATCACCAAATACAAAGGTGTCGACCCTGAATTGAACCTGAACATCGATAACCAGGCAAGCGGCAACTTTATCGGGGTAGACAGCAATAATTTCTATCCAAAAACAAGGACTTTCCTTGCCGGTGTACAAGTTGATTTATAATAAATTTTAACCTAACTGACATGAATAATTTAAAAAGATATATAAAACCTGGCCTAATTGCCATGTTTATAGGAGCAATTTACCTTTCGGGTTGTACAAAGTTGGATATTACTCCAAAATCGGCGCTTACAACTGCTAACTTCCCAACCACACCGGCGCAATACGTCGCTGCTACAGGGCCTATCTATACCTCGTTTCGCGGGGCACCGGGCAGGCAATACTGGTTGCTGCAAAACTTAAGCACCGATGAATGCGTACTTGTTGCGCGTGGCGGCAACTGGCTTGATGGAGGCACTTATTCAACCGTAAACCTGCACACTGTTACGCCTGATAACAGTATGACCGAAACTTGCTGGTCTGGAGGGTACGGAACTATCAGCTTGTGTAACCAGGTGCTGTCTTTATTAGCACCTACACCCGAAAGCGATTCAAAAAAACAAACCATTGCCGAAATTAAAACCATGCGCGCCCTGTCATACTTTTACCTGATGGACCTGTTTGGTAACGTGCCTATCAGCAAAACTTTTGGCGATACCACCAATCTGGGCACCCAGTCAAGGGCTACTGTATTTGCATTTATTGAGAGTGAATTACTTGCGCAAATTCCAGATTTGAGCGGTACCGCAGGGGTAACTACTTACGGCAGGCCAACCAAAGGTTTAGCTTATGCCATACTTGCAAAAATGTACCTGAACGCGCAATATTACATTGGTACATCAAGGTACCAGGATGCAGTTACCATGTGCGATAATGTTATAAAAAGCGCCCAATATGGTTTAGATGCAGATTATTTAGGCATGTTTAAGCCTAATAACGGCCCGGGTATTAAGGATTTTATTTTTGCCATACCTTATGATGGTGTGCAGGCACAGGGGCAATATTACGCCCGCTGGACATTGAACCCTAATTTGAAGGATAAGTATAAAATGCCATACACACCTGATGGGCCTGTGTACACTTACAAAGAATATTACGCTTTGTTTAACGATGCTAATGATATCCGTAAAAAGCAATTTTTAGTTGGTAAACAGTACAATAATGACGGTACGCCGATAAATATTACCACAACAAACATCGGGCTGGATGCAAGTTATTCAGGGCCAAACCCAAATGCTACGGTAGTACACCAGTTAGAGTTTACACCTGATATTGTGTGGAAAAACCCGGCAACATTTGATATCGGTAACGATGAGCTTGCCAACGAAGAAGGTTACAGGAATAACAAGTTTTATCCGGATAGCCTTAATACAGACCGTAATCAGGGTAATGACGTGCCTATGTTCAGGTATGCCGACATTTTGCTCGAAAAAGCAGAAGCTATTTTACGCGGTGCATCAGCAACCAATGGCGATTCGCCTTTATCATTGGTTAACCAGGTTAGGGCACGTGCAAAAGCTTCGCCTTTAACTGCTGTAACGCTGTCTGATATATTAGACGAACGTGGCCGCGAGTTCTCTATGGAAATGTGGCGTCGTAATGACCTGATCCGTTTTGGTCAGTTTGAGAAAAAGTGGGGTATAAAAACAGATGCCGATCCTAATAAACGTATTTTCCCGATCCCAAGACCGGAAATGCAGTTGAACCCTAAACTGGTACAAAATCCGGGTTATTAATTTATTACTATTATTTATTTAACAAATGCAGGCCCTAAAAAGCCTGCATTTGTTTTTTATATGGTTTTAATGATCTTAAAACTCCCTGAATTTCCGCCGGTACTCCATTGGGGTATTGCCGGTAGCCAACTTAAAATACCTGTTAAAATTTGAAAGGTTATTAAACCCCGAATCGCGGCTGATTGAATTTATATTTTCATTGGTTTCCCTGATCAGTTTGCATGAGTTTTCTATTCTTACCGTCAACAAAAAATCAAAGTAGGTTTGGCCGGTACGCAATTTAAAATAGTGGCAAAATGCTTTCGGCACCATGTGTATGATGTTCGCTATGTCTTTAAGCTTAATGTCTTTATAAAAATTGTCCATGGTATACAGGTAGATCTTAGTTAACCTTACTTCATCTATTCTGTTGAAGATCTTTTTTTCAGTTTGATCGATCAGGTTTGAGATCTGTTCAGCCTCAGCAATTTTATTTAGCAGTTGCAGCAGTAACGGAAGCTGCTCATGTCTGGCCGAATTTTCTATCTGGCGGATAAAGTCAACCGCAACAGCTTTAGAATTTTCATTGATCAGTAGTCCATTTTTGGCACTATTTAAAAGGTTGTTTAACAGGCTGTTTTCTGGTAGCGTCATGAACGTATTTCCCAATTTATTAGGATCAAAATGAAGGGTAAGCAGCTGCAGCGGTTTAGGTATTTTACCGCTTTTCATGGAGTAGTCATAGTAGCGGTTGGTTTCAAACTTGAACATATGGGGTACGTTGCAGCCTATGATGATCATGGTATCCCCCGAAACCCTTTTTGAAGTGTTTCCTATCGAAAAAGTTCCTTCACCGCTTATAATATAAATAAGTTCCAGCTCGGGATGATTGTGGAAATTATTAATGGCATGGTAAGTTTTTGCTTCGGCTATTGTAAAAGCTGAATTGTCGACTTTTAAGACCTGCTCGAAGAAATCTTTCATTTTTATACTATAGTGATATAAAAAAATAAAAATAGATAATATGTTATGAATATAGTATTACTTGTTGTGAATATTTAGGCATTGAGCGGTTTGTTAAGCGGCTAACTTCGTTTTTATAAAATAATAGCCATGAAGGAAAAGAAATTTACTATGAAACTTATTGACGCTTCAATAAGTGACATTGAGTTAGTAGGGGGCAAGAATGCATCACTTGGAGAAATGATGCAGAACATCTCTCAATTTGGAATTGATATTCCTGACGGGTTTATCATAACAAGTAAAGCTTATTACCAGTTCATTGCAGACAATCAGCTTGATAGGCAGATCAGGGACATTATTGAAGATAAAGATGTTACCGATCTGGAGGTTCTGTTATCCTGCGGCAGTAAAATCAGAACGCTTATCCAAAATGGCCGCTTTTCCGCCACTATGGAAAATGAAATTGCCGAAGCTTATAAAGAACTATCAATTCAGTATAAAGATCATTTTGCCGATGTTGCAGTTCGGTCATCGGCCACTGCAGAGGACCTGCCCGATGCCTCATTTGCGGGGCAGCAGGACACTTACTTGAACATAAGAGGAGAAGAAAACGTATTAACAGCGATAAAAAATTGCTTCGCCTCATTATTTACCGACAGGGCAATCAGCTACCGGCAATCATTTAACTATGATCATTTTAATGTCGGGCTTTCTGTTTGTGTTCAAAAAATGGTGCGCTCAGACAAAGGCGTTTCCGGAGTTGCGTTTTCGTTAGATACTGAAAGTGGTTTTAAAGATGCCGTAATCATTAACGGATCATACGGCTTAGGCGAAATGGTGGTACAGGGATCTGTTAATCCCGACGAATTTATTGTTTACAAGCCTTTGCTTAAAAGCGGTTTCAGGCCCATCCTTGAAAAAAAACTGGGCAAAAAGCACAAAAAAATGATTTACGGAAATCCAGGGGATGCGGCTGTAAAAATCATTGATACCCCGGTTGATGAAAGCTCAAGGTTTTGCCTGTCGGATGATCAGGTTATTCAGTTGAGCAACTGGGTAATCATTATTGAATCCTATTACACCAAATTGAAAGGCAAATGGTGCCCAATGGATATTGAATGGGCTGTAGATGGCGTCAGCGGCAGATTATTTATAGTACAGGCAAGGCCAGAAACTATCCACTCCCGCAAACAAGTAAACCTGCTTACCGAATTTCGTATCAATGATCCCGACAGAGCAGGCAGGATCTTGCTGAAAGGTATTGCTGTTGGCGATAAAATAGCGACAGGTAAAGTGCATAACCTCTCCGGTATCGGAAAACAAAATATCCACGAAATAAACTTTTTACCCGGCGATATTATGGTTACCGATATGACCGACCCGGATTGGGAACCGGTAATGAAAAAAGCATCGGCTATCATCACCAATAAAGGTGGCCGGACCTGTCATGCCGCCATTGTTGCCCGCGAGTTAGGCGTTCCGGCAATAGTTGGCTGCGAATGTGCCACTACCATTCTGAAAACCGGCGATGAAATAACCGCCTCGTGTGCAGAAGGAGATGCCGGAATTGTATATAGCGGCATAGTGGCATTTACTAAGCGGGAGCATGATTTGAATGATCTTCCTGAAATTGAAACCCCGCTAATGATGAATATCGGATCGCCCGAAATAGCATTTAGTTATGCACATTATCCCGGAAAGGGCGTGGGCCTGGCAAGAGAGGAGTTTATCATTAATAACTACATAAAAATTCACCCTTTGGCCCTGCTTGAGCATAAGAACCTGAATGATGCTCCATTAACAGCTCATATTGAGGAAGCTATGCTGGGTTATGATAGTGAAGAAGCCTTTTTTATCGAAAAGCTATCCTACGGGATAGCAAAGATAGCCGCCGCATTTTATCCGAATAAAGTAATTGTACGTTTCTCGGATTTTAAAACCAATGAATATTACAATATGCCCGGCGGTAAATATTTTGAGCCGAACGAAGAAAATCCGATGATTGGCTGGAGGGGGGCATCCAGGTATTATTCAAAGGTATATAAGGAAGCTTTTGGGATGGAATGTAAAGCCATTTTAAAGGTGCGCGAAATGATGGGCCTGGATAATGTGGTGGTAATGATCCCGTTTTGCCGCACGGTGAACGAACTTTTATTGGTGTACGAAACCATGAAGGAATACGGCCTAAAGCGTGGAGAAAACGGGCTTGAGGTATACCTGATGGCCGAAGTACCATCCAATGTGATTTTGGCCGAACAGTTTGCCGATTACGTAGACGGTTTTTCAATAGGTTCCAATGACCTTACCCAGCTTGTATTGGGGCTCGACCGCGATTCATCCTTAGTGGCCGGTTTGTATAACGAGCGCAACGACGCGGTTAAGTTTATGATCTCATCGCTGATAAAAACAGCAAAGAAAAAAGGCATAAAAGTGGGCATTTGCGGGCAAGGGCCTTCTGATTACTCTGATTTTGCCCAGTTCCTGGTAGAAGAGGGGATTGACAGCATATCCGTTACGCCCGATTCGTTTTTTAAAACAGTAATAGCTATCAAGAAGATAGAGGATGAAATTGAAGAGGCGAAACGGTTGTGCCTATCTGCCTGACACGAAGAATTTATTAACTAATGCTAAAGCCGCTACTCAATCCGGGTAGCGGTACTACTATTAAAACTTTATTTATATGAAAGCGGTAAAAACTTTAGGCCAATTTATCATTGAAAAACAAGCAGAATTTCCATATGCCAAAGGCGAGCTATCCAGGTTACTGAGAGATATAGGCATTGCGGCAAAAGTTGTTAACAGGGAGGTTAACCGGGCTGGCCTGGCTGATTTGGCCCTTGATAACGGATTCATAAATATACAGGGCGAAAACCAGAAAAAACTGGATGTTTATGCCAATGAGCAGTTTATCCTGGCTTTACAACAGGGCGGCGAATGTTGTGTGGTGGTATCAGAAGAAAGTGACGAATATATTGACATCGACAGTGAGATTTCAAAAAATGCCAAATATATTGTAGCGATAGACCCTTTGGATGGTTCCTCAAACATCGATGTAAATGTAAGTGTGGGCTCCATTTTCTCCATTTACCGCAGAAAAACGACAGATGGACGAGCATCAATTAAAGATGTTTTGCAAAGAGGGTCGGAGCAGGTGGCAGCCGGGTATGTAATTTATGGATCATCAACCATGCTGGTTTATACTACCGGGAAAGGGGTAAACGGTTTCACTTTAGATCCTTCGCTGGGCGAGTTTTGCCTCTCGCACCCCAAAATGCGGATTCCTGATGATGGGGTTATTTATTCTATCAATGAAGGCTATTATGCTCATTTTCCCGATGGCGTGAAAAAGTATATCAAATACTGCCAGGTTGAGGATGTAGCAACAAACAGGCCATTTAAAGCAAGATACATCGGGTCGATGGTGGCTGACTTACACCGGAATATGATAAAAGGCGGAATCTTTATTTACCCGGCCAACGCAAGCGATCCAAAAGGGAAACTGCGTTTAATTTATGAGTGTAACCCCATGGCGTTTATCATTGAACAGGCCGGAGGCAAAGCCAGTAACGGATACGAACGTATTTTGGACCTGGAAGTTACAGAACTTCATCAGCGTACAGGCATCTTCATCGGCTCAAAAAATATGGTAAACAAGGCCGAAGAAATGATGAGGCGCTTTTCACCAATTACAACCAATGTTGACTATAGCTATATGGAACTGATATAGGAGGCTAAAGCAGAAAGCACAACGCTAAAAGCTATCTCTTAACTTAAAAACAAACCGGGGGAGCGGGGGCGCTATTTACATTTACCCGGATTGCTAATTAAAAACTGTAGCTATTATTTTACATGTATTACATGTAAAATAATAGCCCAACAGTTGTATTTATAAATGATATTAGGTGTAGAGGGACTGTCATCCTGAGCTTGTCGAAGGACGCGCGCAGAGGCCCTACCCACCATGCTTCGACAGGCTCAGCATGACACCCATTTTTTACCAACGCAGTGTTTGTTTGTAGCGCCGGTTTTGATATTAAGCCAGATCAAACCTGTCGAGGTTGATTACTTTGGTCCAGGCGGCTACAAAATCTTTAACAAATTTGTCTTGTCCGTCGGTGCTGCCGTAAACTTCGGCAATCGCTCTTAGTTCGGCATTGGAACCCAGTACAAGGTCGGCGCGGGTTGCTGTCCATTTTACTGCGCCGGTAGCACGGTCGCTGCCTTCGTAAAGTTCCCTGTCGGCAGATGTGGCTTTCCATGCAGTACCCATATCAAGCAGGTTTACAAAGAAATCGTTGCTAAGTACCCCTTCGCGCGAGGTGAATACACCATGCTTCGAGCCGTCAAAATTAATGTTCAATACACGCAGGCCTCCCAATAACACCGTTAACTCAGGTGCTGTCAGGCTAAGTAAATGTGCTTTATCAATCAGTAATTCTTCTGTAGAAGCAGCATGTTTAGTTTTACGATAATTGCGGAAGCCGTCTGCTGCCGGTTCAAGGTAACCGAATGATTCTACATCGGTTTCTTCCTGTGAAGCATCTGTACGGCCCGGAGTGAACGGAACAGTGATATCATGACCGCCATCCTTAGCGGCTTTTTCAACAGCCGCAGTTCCTGCCAGTGCTATCAAATCGGCCAGTGACACCTTTTTACCACCGGTTTGAGCTCCGTTGAAATCTTTTTGGATGCCTTCGAGCACGTTCAATACCTTTTGTAACTGAGTAGGGTTGTTTGCCTGCCAGTATCTTTGCGGGGCCAGGCGAATGCGGCCGCCGTTTATACCACCGCGTTTATCTGTACCGCGGAACGTAGAGGCAGAAGCCCATGTTGTTGAAACCAACTCGGATACGCTTAAGCCAGATGATAATATCTTTCCTTTTAAAGCAGCAACGTCGCTTTCAACTATTGGAGCGTAATCAGCAGCTGGGATAGGATCTTGCCAAAGCAATACCTCTTTTGGCACGTCGGCACCAAGGTAACGTACCCTTGGCCCCATATCGCGATGTGTTAATTTAAACCATGCGCGTGCAAAAGCGTCAGCAAACTGATCCGGGTTCTCCAGGAAACGTCTTGACACCTTTTCATATGCTGGATCAAACCTTAAAGAAAGATCGGTAGTGAGCATGGTTGGTAAATGCTTTTTCGACGCATCATAAGCATCGGGGATGATGGCCTCGGCATTTTTTGCTACCCATTGGTGGGCGCCGGCAGGGCTTTTTGTTAACTCCCATTCAAAGCCAAACAGGTTTTCAAAAAAGTTATTGCTCCACTTGGTTGGCGTTGTGGTCCAGATTACTTCAAGGCCGCTGGTTATGGTATCAGCGCCTTTACCCGAGCCGTAGCCATTATGCCAGCCAAAGCCCTGTGCTCCAATGTCAGATGCTTCGGGCTCTTTACCTACATTATCTGCAGATGCCGCACCGTGGGTTTTGCCAAAGGTATGGCCTCCTGCTATTAAAGCAACAGTTTCTTCATCATTCATGGCCATGCGGCCAAATGTATCGCGGATATCTTTAGCTGCCATAACCGGGTCAGGGTTGCCGTCCGGCCCTTCAGGGTTTACGTAAATCAGGCCCATTTGCACTGCGGCAAGCGGTTTTTCGAGATTGCGTGAGTGAATATCTCCATCGGCATCATCGTCTGATACCAACACGCCATGACCTTCCTGTACGCCTGGCGAACCATGGGCATAGCGAACATCGCCGCCAAGCCAGGTAGTTTCCGAACCCCAGTATACAGATTCATCTGCTTCCCAGGCATCTTCACGTCCCCCTGCAAAACCAAAAGTTTTAAACCCCATTGATTCAAGCGCTATGTTGCCGGCAAGGATCATCAGATCGGCCCATGAAATTTTGCGGCCATACTTTTGTTTAATGGGCCAAAGCAGCCTGCGGGCCTTATCAAGGCTCACATTATCCGGCCAGCTGTTAAGCGGTGCAAAGCGTTGTAAGCCTGCTCCGGCACCCCCACGGCCATCACCTACACGGTAGGTGCCTGCGCTATGCCAGGCCATGCGGATAAACAAGCCGCCGTAGTGGCCAAAATCTGCCGGCCACCAATCCTGCGAATCGGTCATGAGTGCATGAAGGTCTTTTTTTACAGCTTCAAGGTCGAGGCTTTTAAAGGCATCGGCGTAATTAAAACCTTCATCCATGGGGTTTGATAGTGAAGAATGCTGACGCAGGATATTCAGCTTTAACTGGTTAGGCCACCAATTGTGGTTACGTGTACCGCCGCCGCCAACATTGTGCTTCATTGTGCCGTTGTGAAACGGGCATTTACTAATGTCATTTGATCCGTTTTCCATAATTATGAGTTATATATTGAATAGGCTGCTTAAACCCTGGTTGGGTATTAAGTTTTATAAAATTATGATGTTAACTTCAACAATCACAATCAATTAATTCTATAAGCTGATAGCTAAAAACTATAACAGGATTAAATGACACTCAATCGTTAAAATGGAAGGAGAAATACCATTTATGGAGACAAAAACTGGCAAGTAACTTTAATTTTACCTTAGTTAATAGGCAAAAAACACTTTTCTAATCAATTTTTAATCTTTTTGTTAACGAATTGTTTAGTTTTGCATTGACCTCAATCTTATCAGTGTTGAAAAAATATATCCCATCCTGCAACGATAACCCGATCAAAATCGTCTTATTGAAAATATAGAGATGTTAACGGCTATGTCCGTTTGAATGGTTTGTAAACATTTTACTGAAAGATTTAAGTTGTAATTTAAAATATACCAGGTAGCGTTGGTGCTGTCTGTAACGATATTCCCGATAGTTCTTTAATGGGTATTTTCATTGTAAAATACAGTTTTAGTTAAAAAACAATGTGTTAGCCAGGGATAGCACATTGTTTATTATCCCTCTTCCGGCAGCTTATTTTATCCGGGCGCCTTCTTTCAAGAATTCTTCGAAATTTATAATGCTAATCCTTTCAAGGTGTATGTAACGTTAATGGTTGCTGCTATGGCCGTTTATAATTGTTAATTTGGCGCCATGAAATTAGCTGTATTCAGGGCTATCCTGCTTTTTATATTTATGCCCTTCGCCGGTAATGCGAGTGCTTACTGGATGGAGGTTAAAGGTTCAGGAAAATTGAACGAGGCCGTGCATATCGAAGTCTGTTACGGCAATATAGATGAGTTTAGCATCCGTCATCGCGACACAGGTATTGAACTTACCCGTGCCGGAGATTTTGAAATATCTATTCAGGACGAACGAGGAAACAAAACGGCATTGCCCATGATCAGGAAGGCAGATTGCTGGGAGGCAACTTTTATCCCGGCCCATACCGGTATTTACCGCATATTGGGTATAAATGATTCCCACCCGGTTGTTGACCGCTCAAAAACCGGAGGTAAAAATATCAGGCCTGTTGATTATTTATGTGCTGCTTACCGGGTGGGTACCGGGAAAATGATTTCAAACCCGGCTCAGCTGTTGGATATCATCGCTACGGGTAAAAATGGGCTGATGGCTGTTAAAGCCTTTAAAGATGGCCGTGTTGTTGAACCTAAAACGCCTTTAAGGGTTTTTAATCCCGAAAATTGGGAAAAGGAACTGTTAACCAATGAACAAGGTGAGGCCATTTTTAAACCCACCATGCCCGGTCTTTATATTATCAGGGAAGATTGGGAAGACCCATCCCCCGGTAATTATAAAGGTGTGGCATATTCGGCGGTACGCCATCGTTGTAATTATTGCCTGCAGGTTTCTGCGGAGGAAATTGTAGCCGAATAATAACCTATTTTGATATAAAACAACGAAGGGGGCGTTAATGCCCCCTTCGTTGTTTTAAAATTTAAGGCTCATACTGCCTATAAACCTGGCAGGCGCCTGCGGTGTTAACCTTACCGACCATGCTTTTTCGCTGGTTAGGTTATCAACCTTAAAGCTGATGCGGTATTTAGGCTGATCATAAAACAACGTTGCATCAAGCAGTGTGTATGATGGAATAACGATTTTGGTGAGTGTGGTATTGGTTTGGTACGAAGCATTACCATAGTTTCCTCCAAAACCAGCACCTAAGCCTCTCAGATTGCCTGCTGGTATCCGATAGCTAACCCAGAAGTTTACGGTATGCGGTGAGCCCGACAAACCCGGGCGCAGGCCTACTGTTGTTGAGTCGCCTTTGGTAACCTTGCTGTCGTTGTAAGCGTAACCGGCAACAATGTTAAGGCCTGCGAAAGGGTTGGCAGTAAGATCAACCTCAAGGCCGCGGCTTCGCTGGTTACCGTCCTGTACAGAATAGTTAACGGGATCATTCGGATCCGGCCTGATGATATCTTTCACTTCAATGTCATAGTAACTGATGGTACCGGTAAGCCTGTGGTCAAACACATCGCCTTTTACACCAAATTCGAGCTGGTTGGCATGCTCTGGTTTAAAACTGCTGCCATCTTTAAACACACCGCTTTTATTAAAGAAGCCATTCATGTAGTTTCCAAATAATGATAACCTGTCTTTAAGTGCTTCGTAAACCACGCCCAGTTTAGGCGAGAAAGCAGTTTGCCCGTACGGACCGGTTTGCACTCCGTTTGCACCAAGGCCACCGGCGGTTACCCCGGTTGCAATGTTATACACACCGCCATACTGATAACGATCGGCACGTAAGCTGGCCATTACCAGTAAACGGTTGGTAACGTTAAATACATCTGATACATATGCCGCATAAGTATTATCGCCATTATTCTCTTTACGCAATGTTCCTTTGCTGGTCAGCGAGTCGATTTTAAAACGGCTAACGCGATAACTGGTTGGCACATTAATAAAATCAATAGCCGGCAGGTTAACGGTTACCCTGTCAAAGCTGTTTGAGTTGTTGTAATAATCCAATCCGGCAACCACACGATTGCGGTGGTTCCCAATCTTGAAATCGCCAATAAAGTTTTGTTGCAGATCTGTTGCTATAAATGATGTATTACCTGCTATTACCTGTGGACTTATAGTAGTTGCCGATTTACCGTTAAGTGCCGTGATGTAACCATTTATAGTTGAGCGTGCACGGGAAATAATGGTTTGCGAAGTCCATTTTTCTGAAATCTTATAATTGAGCTGGGCAAAGATGTTTATCATCTGTGTTGAGTAAGCCAGATCATTGCTCATGAAAGTTTTATTATATGGGAAATCAATATCTGCAATTGATTTTGCTGGTACCGGCGTTTTGTTACCAACATAAGGGTTAAAACGCACCACCGAAGTTGCTTTGGCCTGGCCAAATTCAACGTCAAGCAATAAAGAAAGCCTGTCGGTTATCTGGTACGAAAAACTTGGCGCAAGGCTTATAGTATTGGTAAAACCCAGGTCCTGGAAACTTTTTTGAAATGAGGTAGCACCATTTAAACGGAATAATGCTGTTTTATCGGCATTAACCGGGGTATTTACGTCCCAGGCAATGCGGTTAAAGTTCCAGCTGCCGCCGTAATAGGCTACTTCACCGCCAAAGCCATTGTAAGGCTTTTTGGTAACACGGTTATATAAACCACCATAGCTGCTGGATATGCTGGTACCAAATAACGTAGCTGATGGGCCTTTGATGGCTTCAATACGCTCAAGGTTTACCGGATCGATAAAAGAAAAAGCAGCACCGGCAACACCATTACGGGCGTTAGGCTCTGTTTCAAAACCGCGTGAACGGAAGGTAACCCTGCCTTGGTTAGCGATCATAGGGATACCTGCACCAGGTACGTTTTTGGAAATACTACCCAGGTCAACGGCCACCTGTTCCTGGATCAATTCTTTAGATACGGAATTATAAACCTGCGGATTTTCAAGGTTTTTTAACGGAAGGCGGGCAATGTAAACACTCTCTTTTTTTGAAAACTTGTTGGTATTGGTAGTTATGGTTACTTCCTGTAAGGCCTGTACGTTCTCTTTGGGGAGCTGATAATTAATCGTAACAGTTTGCCCTGCAATAATTTTTACCGGGATGTTTTTTTCGGCGGCACCTAATACCTGTATCTTAATGGTGTAACTGCCTTCGGCGATATTGTTGAACGAATAATTACCGTTTTCGTCGGTAAGGGTAGTTTTGGCAAGCTCAGTGATGGAAACTGAACCCGATGCCAACGGCTGGCCATCAACTAAGGTTACTTTACCGGTAATATTGCCCGTGGTTTGGGCCCGTAAAGTAAAAGGTGTTATGAACAGCAGTGCGAGGATGATGGAGAATAAGGGTTTCATCAATAGTAAATATGAGTTAGTGTAACTTAAACGCCGGCAAATATAAGCCGTTATTTATATTAAGTCTAAATAAAGTTTAAATTGATAGGATATGTTGCTTTAATTAATCCTGCTGAAATAATTGTTTGTTAAATGTTGCTAAAACGTTTTTTAATTTGTCAGTTACAGCACTTAACTTTATGCCAATCAATTCAACAATAAACCTATAGTCTTAAAACAGCATTTAATGAACCTAAAAAAGTGTTTACCCTTACTAATTGGAAGCGTACTGTTTAATGCCGGCGCATTCGCCAAAGTGATAATGCCGGGTGTTTTTAGCGATAACATGATTTTACAGCAAAAAACAATGGCCCGTGTATGGGGCAGGGCAGATGCCGGTAAAACCGTGACCATTACTTCATCATGGAATAACAAAACATATACAACCGTTGCCGATGCTGATGGTAATTGGAAAACGAAGATCAAAACGCCATCGTACGGAGGCCCATACCAGGTTACTATAACCGATGGCAGCGACCCGGTAGTATTAAATAATGTGTTGATAGGAGAGGTTTGGGTTTGCTCCGGCCAGTCGAATATGGAAATGCCGGTAGCGGGCTGGGGACAGGTGAACAATTATAAGGAGGAAATTGCAAATGCCAATTACCCGGAGATCCGTTTATTACAGGTATCACAGGCAACAAATCTTACTCCGCAAACCAGCTTAAAAGTGGCTAATAATGGCTGGCGCGTATGCTCGCCCCAAACTATCGGCGAATTTTCGTCGGTGGCTTACTTTTTTGCAAGAGAAATTAACAAGCAGGTTAAAATTCCCATTGGTTTGATCAGCACGAACTGGGGCGGTACCATGATTGAAGCCTGGAGTGATGAAAATGCTTTAACTAATAACCCTGTTTTTAGTCAGCAGATTAAACAACAGCAGGAAACTGCTAAAACAGAAACTGCAACAACTTTTGTGCAAAGGCTGGATACCTGGAACAAACAAGCTATTGCTGCCGATTGGGGGTATAATAACAATAATGCATTTAACGCCGATACTACCGGCTGGAAAACCATGCAAATCCCGCAGTTTTTTGAAAAAAGTGCTTTAGGAGATTTTGATGGCGTTGTATGGTTCCGTAAAAAGATCAGTATTCCCGCAGCCTGGGCTGGGCAGGACATTAAGATCAGTTTAGGTAAAATTGATGATAACGAAATCACCTGGTTTAACGGAGAAAAAATTGGTGCTACTGATGGATTCTTACAATCGAGAAATTACACTATTCCAGCTGCAAAGGTAAAAGCAGGAGAGGCTGTTATCACCGTGCGCGTATTTGACAGCGGCGGTGGCGGTGGTTTGTATGGTGTTGATGAAATGCAGCTAACCTCAGCATCGGGCGAAAAGCTGTCTTTAGCCGGTTCATGGGATTATAGGGTAGGTTTTAACATAAAAAGCTTGCCACCTATGCCTGTTGCCGATAACCCCAACAGGCTGGCTGTATTGTACAATGCCATGATTAATCCGCTTACACCAATGGCAATCCGTGGCGCTATCTGGTACCAGGGCGAAGCCAATACAGGGAGGCCAAAGCAGTATAAAGATTTGTTTGAGGGTATGATAAACGGCTGGCGTACTACCTGGAACCAGGGCAATTTCCCATTTTACTTTGTGCAATTAGCCAATTGGCAAAAACGTGAGGCTGATCCTGTTCCCTCTGGCTGGGCCGAATTGAGAGAAGCGCAAACACAAACGCTTGAATTGCCTAACACAGGCATGGCTGTGGCTGTTGACCTTGGCGAAGCCGACAATATCCATCCCAAAAATAAACAGGAAGTTGGCCGCAGGCTGGCATTGGTTGCTCTTGATAAAACCTACCATAAAAAACAAGCCTATTCAGGGCCAATGTATAAGTCGCAAAAAATTGACGGCGATAAAATTGAGCTGAGCTTTAATTATACTGACGGCGGTTTAAAAGCACAGGGCGGCGAAAATATGCAGGGCTTTGCCATAGCCGGCGAGGATATGAAGTTTCATTGGGCTACCGCGGTTATAAAAGGTGATAAGGTTATAGTAAGCAGTCCGGATGTAACAAACCCGGTTGCTGTAAGGTACGCCTGGGCCAATAACCCGGTAAGTACTTTGTACAATGGCGTTGGTTTGCCGGCTTCACCTTTCCGTACCGATAATTGGGTGAGGAAGTAATACCTAAAAAGCGTCATTGCGAGGTACGAAGCAATCCTCTATAGGCAGATTCACCCTGTATAGTTTGGGATTGCTCATGTCCCCTCGGGGTCTCTCGCAGAGGACCCTGAGGTTCACCGCGTTCTAAATATTTATCAGGATAGTCAGAACGGCGAATCTGTTTGACGTATACATCAGGGTCCTCTGCGAGAGACCCTGATGGGACGCTGAAGATCCTATTTGAAAAAATCGTCATTGCGAGTTACGAAGCGATGACGATCTATTTTATTTCTTTTATTCTATAACAAAGGCCTCGGATCAAATATTACCCTGATGGAATTTACCTTGCCATCTGCCACATGATACCATCCGCAACTAAATATGGTGGCGCGGCCCATATCAATATCATAAAAAATACATACATCATCGCCATCGCTAAACACACGTTTAATATCATATTTTAACTTCATGTGCTGCATATCGGCAAAATAGGCGTCGGCACTGTCGCGGTGGCCAAGTACGCCTATAAATTTCAGATCGTCGGCAGCGCAATTGCGAGCTGTAACAAAATCCTCATCGTTTAATGCTTTTACAAAGGAAAGTACTACATCATTGGCGCTGCCAATGGATGCACCTGCTTCTGTTGCCATAGGAATAATTATTTAAGGTTACAATGTTATTGGGTAACTAACAATAATTATTCCTTTAAATATCCATTCGGTGATAATTCTTAAATTTATTAGAATGAAAAAGCATTTCGTAATAAAACTGACTGGTAACCGCCCTACGTTTCCTAACGATATGACTGATGATGAACGTACGATCATGAAAGCGCATTCCGAATATCTGAGGGGAAAAATGCACGAAGGAGTTGTACTCATCTTTGGCCCGGTTTTCGACCCGAAAGGCGTTTATGGCCTTGGCATCCTGGCCGTTGATGACGAAGCTCAGGTGCACGAAATTATAGCCAATGATCCGGCCAACGTTTTAGGCACTTATGAAGTGGCATTGATGATGGCCTGGGGAGCAGATTAGTAATTTAACAAAAGAAGCCGCCTGGTACTACGCAGGCGGCTTAAAATCAAAACAACAAAATTAAAAGGATTAATTAAGCGGTGGCTGAAGTTGAGTGGTTACACCAATGCGGTTCCAGGCATTAATGGTGATGATAGCCATAATCACTTGCGCTAAATATTTTTCGTCAAACAATTCTGCGGCTTTTTTATAGGTTTCGTCAGATACGCGGCCGGTGATCAGTGTTACCTCTTCGGTAAGGGCCAGGATAGCACGTTCCTGCTCATCAAAGAAAGGGGCTTCATGCCATACGCTGATGTTATAGATGCGGCGTTCAGTTTCGCCGGCTTTACGGGCGTCGGTGGTGTGCATATCCACACAGTAAGCACAACCATTAATTTGTGAAGCACGGATCTTGATCAGGTCTTTATGACGCGTAGTTAATTCAGTGCTTTCAATGTATTTTTCAAGGGCAATCATGGCCCTGTATCCAGCTGGTTCGGCGGTGTTGATTTTTAAGCGGTTCATGTTTTTTTCTTTTTTGTTAATACAAAGTTGCGCATAAACATGGCCTCAAAAAATGAACTGAGTTTAAGAAAATCAGATTTTTTTTGCCCTGAGCCTGCTTAAAAATTGTGGGGTGAAGCCTAAATAGGAGGCGAGCATATATTGTGGTACCCGCTGCACAAAGCCTGGGAACAAACCTGTGAAGTGCCGGTAACGCTCCTCATCGTTTTGATTAAAGATATAACCTATGCGGCGTTGCGATGCTATAAAGGCTTTCTGCATCATCACCCGGAAATAGCCTTCCATTTGCGGCACTGCTTCAAATAGCGCTATACGGTTCTTTTCGGTGAGGAGCAGCAATTCTGAGGCCTCAATAGTTTGGATATAAGTAGTAGCCGGCTGATGATTGAGCAGGCTGTCCTGATCTGCTATCCACCAGCTTTCCAGGCCAAACTGGATGATTTGCTCGTTAAGCTTGTTGTTTACAAAATACTGTCTAACCAGGCCCTTGGTTATAAAGTAGTTGCCTGCGCAATGTTTGCCTGGTTCTAAGATGAGCTCTTTCTTTTTAAACTTCTTTAACTCAAAATGCCGGCAGATGCTTGCTTCATCAGCCTCAGATAGCTGAACGTATCGTTTGATGTGATTGATGAGTTCGGGATACATATATCGGGCAGGGATTGATCATCACAAATCTCTCGAATTAGATTGAATTGCGCTAATTAGTTTTATGGTGCTGTGATCAATGGGGTTTATGTACCCACCTGCCATCCGTCCAATCTGCAATCAAATTTATAGCCGATATCCCACATTGTCGAATTCCAGTCATTAATGGTTTTAAGCTCCATTTTAATGGGGTGGGTAGTGCCTGAAATTTCAAAGTCATCGTCGTAATCAGATATTTCAATATCCTGATAAGTTGGGAATGCTTCCTGAAGATGATCTCTAAAATTATCGGCCTTTACTTTGGTATCAGTAAGAAAGAAAAACTCTATTGGCAATTCATCTGTTGGTGTTACACCATCATTATATATCCTTTTTAAAACATCTTCATTTGTTTCAAGATCTATCTCGTTATCATAAGTGTCCTGGTCAAAATAAGTGTTATTCATATTGGTTCTATTAAAATGAATCGCTATTAATAAGCTTTATCTGTACCATCAAGTTCTGCCTTTTCCTCATAACCTAAACTTAAATCATCTTCAATTTTTTGCTTTGTTGGGCGCAGATAAATAAAGCAGGCTATAATAGCTCCGGAAATACCTAAAAAGATCAGGTTGCCGGTTAGCATGAAACTCACAATAGCAAACAGGGATGGCCCCTCTAATAAAGCAAACCTTACAATCAATGCAGATTGGTAAGCAGCGAGTTTGGTCTTCAACGGGCTTTGTCCGTCTATTTTGTTTACCATTGTTTTAAACAATATACTGC
This sequence comes from Mucilaginibacter gossypiicola, assembly GCF_900110105.1. GTDB lineage: Bacteria > Bacteroidota > Bacteroidia > Sphingobacteriales > Sphingobacteriaceae > Mucilaginibacter > Mucilaginibacter gossypiicola. Next base: position 71,295 of record NZ_FOCL01000005.1, read on the forward strand.
CTATAGCAAAGCCGGTAACAGCCATAATTGGCGCAACGTATATAAATACATCATCACTTTTATTTGTTGCGTGATTTTTAGTTGTCATGAAAGCTGTTGCAGCAAAGATGATTTGTCCGGCTATTAAAGCGAGATGGATTACTGATGTCGTTTTTAGGAAGGTATTGGGGTTTTGAACCACCGGTTGTCTGTTGATCATGTTAAGGTTGGTTATCTTGAAGCAAGGTAAATAATAGAAATGATTTAAAGGCAGGCTATAGAAGGATAATTTGAATGACTGTTTTTTTTAATTCTGATGGTCGCAAAGCACCCTGATAATGTCATTTTTGCCCCTCTTATCCCGGAGATATCCTCCCTAACTTTATCTTAAACAAAATCAATCTATCATGACAACTAAAGAAATTGTACAACAGGTTATCGACGCTTTTGATAATAATGATGTTGAAAAGATCCTAAGCTTTTTTGCCGATGACGTAAAATGGACTATGAAGGGTTCGTCCGTAACTTTTATGAACGGAAAGAATGAAGTGGAGCAATTTTTAGGCGGGATGGAAGATGTAAAAATGGTTTCATCAACCAAGGAACATATTATTGTGGAGGGTAACACCGTTGCTGTTGACGGCCTTGTTCAGTGCAAAGACAAAAATGGCAAGGACATGGCTATGTACTATGCCGATATTTATGAATTGGAAAATGATAAGGTAAAAAAAGTTACCTCGTACATAGTTGATAAAAAGGAATAAATTGTTTTTTGAAGCGAAAGGAAAAAGATTAAAGGGGCAAGGCTTTAACCGTTGCTATTTAAACTTCCTCCAGTGTCAGCAGGTTATCGATGCCAGCCCTGTCGGTTAGGGATTTGAGATGTTTTTTACCACCGTCTTCTGGTTTTACTACGGTAAGATAAGTTTTGCCTCTTTCGGTACTTACATAAAAAGCCTGGCTGTTGGCTTCGATACGGGCTATGGCTTCGGCAACAGAAATCACTACCCTGGGCCTGTCCAACGATTCATAGTAACCGATGTGGGTTATTTGTTCGTGAGTGCTTGATGCTTTGGGTTTATCAATACAGTTTACCTGGTAGCTTGCCATAAAATATATGTGTATGGGTAAAGATATGGTTTATTAGGCAAGATTATCGTTTGTCATTCTTCGTTTCTCAGGATGACAATATCGGGTGATGTGATTTAACCTTTACCGATCTCAGCTCTCTCCAAGTCCGGATACGGCTTTCCTTAGTTTAATTTTAAAACCCTTACTTTTACCACTTTATTAATCTCCGCAAATTTGTACTCAAAAGAACAGGCAACTCAATTAAAACAGGCTTTCTGGACGGCGTTTGGACAATACCTCAAACCTCAGCTTTCTGCCGATGGCTTGCGTACCAACTGGGTTAATTATAAAACAGGTATCAAACACCTGTATTTTAAAATGGAGGCCGATAAAAAGTTGGCTTTTATCGCTATTGAAATGAGCCACCCCGATGCAGATATCCAGCAACTGATGTTCGATCAGTTCATGGAGTTAAAGAATATCCTGAACAGCGAGCTTAATGAAGAATGGGATTGGCAGTTGCATACTATTGATGAGTATGGTAAAACAGTGAGCCGCATTATTAAAACATTGCCCGGCGTAAGCGTATTTAACCAGCAGGACTGGCCATCATTGATCTCTTTCTTTAAACCACGAATTATTGCGCTTGATGAATTTTGGAGTACGGCGCAGTATAGTTTTGATTTGTTCAGGTAGAATAAAGTTGTATAAAAAAAATCGTCATTGCGAGGAACGAAGCAATCGCGAACTATGCAGAGCGGCTCTGTAAGTAGGGGATTGCTTCGTTCCTCGCAATGACGGGGTGGAGATGTTACAAACTCGCAATAACTCTTTTCTTTATGCCATATGGGCTACGTCATCACCTGTTGTTAAAAAGCAGTGGTTAACTGTGTCAATAACATCGCTTAGGTTAAAAGGCTTGGCAATAAAAGCGTCGGAGCCATAGTTGCCTAATGATTCAAGTACACGCGGGTAGGCTGATACCATGACCACCGGGATATGCGCCGTTGCCGGGGTTGTTTTTAGCATGTGGCAAAGTTCGCCACCATTAATACCGAACAGAATGTAGTCCAAAATCACAAGATCGGCATTGGCTGATAGCGCCGCCTTGCATATGTCATCAGTATAGTTCAGTACCTCAACTTCATAGTGCTCCATTTCAAGAGCATCTTTCATCACTTCCAAAATATCCTCGCTATCATCAAGGATCAATATTTTTTTTGACATAATTAATAATTGGTAAAGCAGATAACGCGGGGAGCGTTTCTTTTGTTTTCAAAGTTATAACCAATTATTGTAACAATCAAGTAACAACCTGTAGCTCTAAATATATTAATATTTAAAGCTTTAAACTATCTACAAGGTTATGAACAGATGCCAAAACTATATCCAGATTGGCAGGCGAATCTGTTACCTTCGATATCATAATACCACCTTCAATAAGCGCTATCATACTTAAGGCTGTTGCTGTAGTGTTGATATCGGGCTTCAGTTCTCCTGCTTCAATACCCGCTTTAATAAGGTTTTCGATGCCGTTTTTCCAGCGGATAACAGCCCTTGCGGCTTTATCTTTCAATAAAGGATTGGTATCGTCGGCATCAACAGCCGTATTCAGGATAGGGCAGCCGCCGGGGATAAAATCCCCCCGGGTAAAACTGTGGTATACCTGGGCATAAACCAATAATTTATCATGATAGCTGGTAGCCCGCTGAATCCGTTCCTGGATCTGTTTGCGCACCTTGCCCGAGTTATACTCAAATACTTCGGCAGCTACTTCTTCCTTATTTTTAAAGTTACCGTAAATACTACCCTTGGTTAATCCGGTAGCTTCGGTAAGATCGGAAAGGGATGTACCGGCATACCCCTTTTTATTAAATACAGGAGAGGTACGCTCAATAATGAATTGACGTGTACGTTCGGCTTTTGACAATTCGTTTTCCATAATACAAATATACCAACTGGTATTTAGTTTTTAGTGATCGCTTACAATAACAACCGGCCGGGTTTGTTTTTTGCGGTTGATAACCAGGAACAGCAGCGGCATAGCCAGTAAAAATATCAGGCCCGAAAACAGGTAAGCATCCAGGTAACTTAGCAATGATGATTGTCTATTGATAGTGCTATCAATAACTGCAATGGCTTTTTTGTGCGCGTCAAATGATGAAAAACCCCGGCTGCTGAAATAATTAGTTAATTTAGCTATCCGCGCCGTAGTTTGATCGTTGAAGATATTGATATTCGACAACAGGTCATTACGGTGTAATCCGAAACGTTGAGCCACATAGGTGTTGATAACCGCAATACCAAAGGAGCCCCCTAATTGCCGCATCATGTTATTTAATGCAGTTCCCTGTGGTATATCTTTAAGCTCGAGCCCTGACACAGCCAGGGCAGTGAGCGGAACGGTTAATAAGGCAATACCCATTGCCCTGTAAATTAGCGGGCCAACAAGGTCGCCAGGAGATGCTTCCAAATTCATGTGCGACATTTGCCAGGTAAAGCTGATGAAGATAACGAACCCCGCGGTGATAATGATCAAGGGAGATACACCTCTTTTTAACAAGGTGGCCGAAAATAGCAAGCCCACAATGGCCAGCACTGCGCCCGGTAACAAAATAAGCCCGGTAATGGTTGGCGGGAACAGGAGCACCCTTTGAGCAAGTACCGGTGTAAGGAATACAGATGTAAACAACCCGAACCCGGTTACAAAAATCAGTATAGCGGCCACCGCGAGCGATTTGCTTTTTAGTACCCTCAAATCAATAACCGGGTTTGGGGTTGTAAGCTCCCACCAAATGAATGTACTAAGGCTAAAGACGGCAACTATAGTAAGCACAATAATATAACCTGCCGAAAACCAATCGTCAGTTTCACCACGTTCCAATACGGTTTGGAGGGAACCTATACCTATAATCAGCAGGAGGATACCCCACCAGTCTACACTTTTTACTTTAGCCTTTATTTCGGGCTCGGTAACCAGTAATAAACTTGATACGGTTACAGCAATACCGATAGGAATGTTGATGTAAAAGATCCATGGCCAGGTATAATTTTCGGTAATGAAACCACCAAGTGTAGGGCCAATTGTTGGGCCTAAAAACACACCTACGCCAAATAGCGCGCTGGCTATGCTTACACGTTCTTTACCGTAAACCTCAAACACAATAGCCTGCGATACTGATAATAAAGCTCCGCCGCCAATACCCTGCAAAAAGCGGAAAGCGACCAGTGTCCAGATATTTGAGGCCAGCCCACACATGGCCGAAAAGAAGGTAAACGCAATGATAGAGCCAATGTAATAATTGCGGCGGCCAAGCTTTGCGGTTAAAAAGCTGGTCATGGGTATTACAATAATATTGGCTATAGCATAAGCCGTGATAACCCAGGAAGTATCTTCAAGCGTGGCGCCAAGGTTACCGCTCATATGTGAGAGGGCAACGTTTACGATGGAGGTATCTATCAGTTCCATAATAGCGGCGGCTATAACGGTAATGATGAGGATGCTTTTTTTCATTGGAATATGAATTAGAAACTAATAATCGCCCTAAAAAAATACCAATCGGTATTTTTTTAGGGCGAAAAAATTAATCCAGAAAATTATCTCTGGTGAAGGGCTTTCAAAGCTTCGGCCGGGTTTGATAAATACAAGCGATAGAATGGCTCTGTACCACCAACACGGATCTCGAAGTTATTGGTTTCAAAACCGGCTACAAATTCATCTGCTACCTGTGAGGCAGGGATCCCATTATGACCGCCAATCTCTGCCGAAAATTCGGTATCAACCAGTGGAGGCATCAACTCAAATACTTTGATGTTAGTATCTTCTAAAGCGGCACGTAATGATATGGTGTATGAGTGCAGGGCAGCTTTAGTTGCCGAGTAGGTGGCAGTTTGTTTGCCCGGTAAAAACGCAACTATTGATGATACGTTTACGATAGCTGCTTCATTTTGCTGTTGCAAAACAGGCAACAATTTTTCATTTAGGCGGATTACTGAAATGTAGTTGGTAAACATTTCTGTTTGCGCATTTTCGAAAACGTTAGGTGTAGTAAGCAAGTCATTGATTGACGCTGCACCCGCGTTGTTGATCACTACATTTAGCTGAGGGAAATCTTTTTTCACTTTTGCGGTTAATGCTTCTACATCATCTGCATTTGAGATATCTGCTTTAATAGCAGTTACATTTTGTAATTGGGCGGCTGCTTTATCCAGACGTTCCTGGTTGCGACCGATAATAATTACATGGTTATTTTTAGCTGATAGTTGTTTTGCAATTTCAAAACCTATACCGGCACTACCGCCAGTGATAAGTACTGTATTTTGTGAGTTTTTCATGTTTTTGAGTGTCATTAGTTTTGACAGTACAAAAATATACCAATCGGTATATTTTTGTATCATCTATTTGTCATTGTTGTAAATGATTGATTTTTAGGGATAATAAGGGAGTTGTCGTCTTGCGCTCGTTTGTAACGAGCGCTTAATATGGTTTAGCGATTGTATCGCCTTTGCGTTATAAACGCAAACCCATGTTCGCACTCGTTGCAAACGAGCGCGAGATAATAAAAATACAAAACCTATGTCATTGCGAGGAACGAAGCAATCGCACGGAAGCATAGCCGCCCTGTATAGCATGCGATTGCCACGTCGCCCCAAGGCTCATTGCCGCCTCGCTCCTCGCAATGACATAACTTTAGCGGCTCTTTATTTTAAAGTATAAAAACCGATAAACTCCTCGGCCCATGAGCGCCGATAACCAGTGACTGTTCAATATCAGCCGTTTTGGAAGGACCGGAAATAAACGCGCCATAGCCGTACGCAGCATCGCCAATAACCTGGTAGGCCTGGGCCATGGTTGGCACAAAATCGTCTTTACTAATTACTACTGCCAAATGCTGGGCAATAAAAGGCAGTACCCGGCTGCCCATGTCCTTCTCAGTAAGCCAAAGTGCGCCGTTTTCGGCAACGCCAAGATTGGTGCGGAGCACGGTTAACTCCACATCGGCAAAGTTGTGGCCGTCTTCGTGCTTTACGGTTTCAGCATAAATGTAATCGCTTAGCTCATCAAGGGCCGATATGATCTTTACGCCGGGTTTAAATTCATTATTGATGATGGCTTTGATCTCATCAAAACCGCTTACCTCGTAAACAAAGCTTCCGCCTGCTGTAGCGATGGTTTTATATTTTGACACCAATTCGGTTCTGACATCGGTTAGCGTATTCAGCACCTCCATATCAGGCAGTGGCAAAGCAGGCGGCTGATTGAATTTTACAGCGGCTAATATTTTTTCGCGGCTCATGAGTTTTTTGCTCCTTTCCTTTGGGCATACCATTCACCAAATGATTCATCGGGTGCCTTTGGCATTTCCCTTTGATTGTACCATGGGTTTAATTTGTTATTTACTGCAAACGGGGCATATTTAAATACCAGTCGCCCGGTTTTACCGCCCATACGGTATAAGGTTGGTGATGCCAGTGTTAAAGCCATAGCCTTCATGGCCATAGTTTTTGCTTTGGGCGAATAGCCTTCTTTAACAATTACCTGCCGCCATTTATATAGCTGGTCATGAATATCTATTTTAACCGGGCACACATTACTGCACGAACCGCATAAGGTAGAGGCAAATGGCAGATCTGCATATTTTTTCATGTCGAGATTTGGTGCCAGGATAGAACCTATCGGCCCTGCAACAGCGGTATGGTAGCTGTGCCCGCCACTTTTACGATAAACCGGACAAGTGTTCATACAAGCCCCACATCGGATACATTTTAATGAGTTACGGAACTCCTCACGTCCCAACTGAATGCTGCGACCATTATCAACAATAACAATATGAATCTCGCTGCCATCCTGCGGTTTGCTGAAATGGCTCGAATAAGTGGTGATCGGCTGCCCGGTAGCACTGCGGGTAAGCAGGCGTAAAAACACCCCAAGATGTTTCCTTTCGGGAATTAGCTTTTCAATACCCATTGAAGCAATATGGATTTCGGCCAGATGTGCGCCCATGTCTGCATTGCCTTCATTGGTGCAAATTACAAACTCTCCCGTTTCGGCAACTGCGAAGTTAACGCCGGTAAGCGCCGCGCGACGGGTTAAAAACACCTCTCGTAAATGCTGACGGGCAGTTTCAGTCAATATCTTAGGGTCCGATTCGCCTTTGGCTGAGCCTAAATGCTCGTGGAAAATATCGCCTATTTCTTCCTTTTTTTTGTGGATACAAGGCAGTACGATATGGCTTGGCGGCTCATTGGCCAACTGCACAATACGTTCGCCAAGGTCAGAGTCAATTACATCAATGCCTTGTTCTTTCAGATATTCGTTCAAATGGCATTCCTCGGTAAGCATTGATTTGCTTTTTACCATTTTGGTAATGCCTTTTTGCTCAAGCAGGCTGTGTACAATCTGGTTGTGTTCAGTAGCATCTGCCGCCCAGTGTACTATGATGCCATTTTTGATGGCGTTAGCCTCAAATTGCTCAAGGTAGCTGCTCAGGTTAGAAAGTACATTAAATTTTATCTGCGATGCCGTTTCACGCAGTAGTTCCCATTCGGGGAGCTTATGTGCAGCTATATCCCTTTTGGCGCGTATCCACCACAGGGTTTCATCGTGCCAGTTTACACGGGGTTCATCGCGGTTAAAATCGGCAGCTAAATGCGGGTGATCTTTGGTCGTAGCGGTACTCATTGCATGCTGTGGTTTAAAATTTCGGCTACGTGAATTACTTTAACATCACTGTTTTGGCGGCGTAAAATGCCTTCGAGGTGCATCAGGCAAGAAAGATCGGCCGAGGTGATATATTGCGCACCATGCGATACGTGATCTGCCACACGGTCTTTACCCATCTTGGCCGATACAGCTTCTTCAACCACGCAAAATGTACCGCCGAAACCGCAGCAATCGTCCTGGCGGCTTAGTGGTACCAGTTCAAGCCCGTTTACCATATCAAGTAGTTGAGCCGGTTTGCTGAAGGGTTCGGCAACCAGCTCGCTCATCTGGGCTATGCGTAATCCGCGTAACCCATGGCAGCTCTGGTGTAACCCAACCCGGTAAGGGAAGCTGGCTGTCAATTGTTTTACCTTCAATATATCTACGAGAAACTCGGTAAGCTCATAAACTTTTTTGCGGATCTCGGTTGCCTTTTCCTCTTTTCCATCGGCATGTAAATGCTCTTTGATGTGCAGGGTACAGCTTCCCGAGGGACAAACGATATAATCGTATCCCGAAAAATTATCGACAAATAAATTATTGCAACCGCCAGTTAAATGCTCATAGCCCGAATTGGCCATTGGCTGCCCGCAACAGGTTTGATTTTTAGGGTAGTGGACCTCACAGCCAAGTTTTTCCAGTAACTCCAGCGTGGCAATAGCCGCTTTGGGATAAAACTGGTCAACATAACAAGGAACAAACAAAGCAACTCTCATCGTTTACACGTTTACTTTAAATTGGTTAAAGCAATATTAGCGTTTATAATTTGCACAACTATCCCCTGGTATCCTGCCGGCAAATTAAACGGTTATATACTAACATCGAAAGTACAGCTAAGTGTGATACGAGTTTTCAATTTTATTTGCAAAATGTTGACGTTTATTTGCAGATTATCTGAACCCGGATTTGGGAGGATTTATTGGATTATAGGGATTTGCCTAATTAACACCACGTCATTGCGAGGTACGAAGCAATCGCGAACTATACAGGGCGGACCTGCTCATCGGGGATTGCTTCGTACCTCGCAATGACGTTTGGAAATTAAAAAGTAGGGTGCCGGGGCGCTTACTGCACATAAGCCAACTTCATATCCTTATAAGCAGGCTTCTGAAGTTGTTTTTTTAAACCTTTAAAACTTTCGGTTGGGCCTTGTGCTGCAAACATATTGATCAACCAGGCAGGTACCGAGCCTCCGGGATCAAGGTGCAGGGTATAAACAATGCTTACATGGCTGCTGTCAACAGGCGTAATCACCCAGCGGCCAGTCGAATTTTCGACCCTTACGATGCCATCCTTTAAAGGTACCATGTTGGATATAACCGGAGCGTCGATGGTAACCACTTTGGTTTTGGGATCTTGCGTAACTTTTAAATGTGCCACAAAATCGCGGTTATGTACCGGCCAGGGTATGTTTACTTCCGAATAATAATATATATCTGAAGGAGAAACTTCTTTGATTACGGTTGCCGACTTGGTATGATAAACCCATTCGGCGCAGGTTTTAATATCCATCAAAACGGCTACTAACTGTGCGGCTGTAGCGTTAAAAGTGCATTCTACTTTAATGGCTTTGATCTTTGAATCGGGAATATGACGGGTATAAACCCTGATGCCTTCCTTGTCGGTACTTAATGACCATGGCTCTTCAGGTCCCGCTACGGCAAATTTTGCAACAAATAATAAAAATACGATAGATAATATCCTGCGCATGGTATCAGTGACTGTAAATAAGGTGTGACAAATTTATGTACAAAAACAGGCCGGGGTTGCCCCGGCCTGTCAGTAAATGGTCATTTGATATGCGCAGATATTAAAATATGAAAATACTATGGCATTTGCGGCGATATTATTTTACCTCGAACACATAGCTGCCCGAATTTAGTTTGTACAACGCAGGGTTGTTGACTGCCTTGCCAGCAAGATAAACTTTACCTGCCGGGAAGCTAACGGTAGCAGTTGAGTTTGCAGGTACGGTTACTGTATAAGTTACACCGTTACCGGTGCGTTGCCACGATGAAACAATTTTACCGTAAGGCCCTTTGTGAGTAGCACTAAACGCATTTAAACCCGGTACGAAATGCGGTTGCAACAGTACGTTTTTAAAGCCAGGATGTTCAGGATCGGGATGGATACCTGCAATGCCTTTATACAGCCACGCACCAATTTCGCCAAACATGATATGGTTGAGGGAAATATCAGATTTTGCATCTATCTGCCAGTTTTCATATAAGGTGGTAGCGCCATTCACCATCCACCAGCCCCACGATGGGAAGGTTTCCTGCGAGGCTATTTTGTAAGCTACATCCGGGTACCCGTTATCGCTTAGGGCGCTTAAGATGGCCTTGGCGCCCAATATACCTACATCCAGATGGAAATTATCGGCTTCAACACGTTTGGCCAGGTTGGCTGCAACTTTACTTTTTATGTTTTCGGGCACAACACCCCAGTAAAGCGGTACGCTTAGTTCTGTTTGCAGGCCTTTGCCGTAAATGCCGGTTGTAGTATCTAAATATTTAGCATTAATGGCATTTTTGATTTTGTTGGCCAATGCCGAATATTTTGTATAGTCGGCCTGTTTACCTAATATTTTAGCTGCCTTTGCCAATATGCTGGCATCGGTATAGTAATAAACAGACGAGGTAAGTTCAACCGGTGAAACTGATTTTACAGGTACCCAATCGCCCAGGCCCCAGGTGGTAAGGCCGGTTGGGTAAAGCTCATCAATATGGTTTACATATTTTTCAATCGCATTATAACTGTCGGCCAGTAGTTTGCTATCGCCATAAAACAAATAAATGTTATACGGAATAATGGCGATGGTACTGGTCCAGTCAGGGCCGTTACCCCATTCGTAGCCCCAGCCACCAGTCGGGATAATAGATGGCAGTACGCCGTTAGGCTGCTGCTCATCGCGATGATCGGCCAGCCATTTTTCGTACACAGTTATTCCATCGAAGTTATATAAGCCTGTTTCGCTGGCGATGTGGGCGTCGCCTGTCCAGCCGTTCTTTTCGCGTTGCGGACAGTCGGTAGGGTAGCCGAAAAGGTTGCTCAGGTAGCTGTTGTTGGTGGCAGCCCAGATTTGGTTAATGGTTTGGTTCGATGCTTTTACTGTACCAATAGGCTCCACATCGCTGTGCATAAAAAATGCCTTGATGTTTTCTTTGCCAATCTGAATTGGTTTGCTGCTGCTTACCTCTATATATTGAAACCCTTTGTAGTTAAAACGAGGAGAGAAAGTTTCCTCGCCTTTGCCTCCTAAAATAAAAATATCGGTCTGAAAAGGGTCTTTGTCATCGGTAGGGCGATAATGCAGATCGATGTTTGATTGATCAACGTGTCCGTTTTTGTTCAATCTTTCTGCATGTTTCAGGCGGATCACCGTACCTGAATCACCTTTAACCGTAATTTGGCTTACGCCCGAAATATTTCGGCCCATATCAAATACCCAAACACCGCTATCAAGCTTGGTAACACTTTTGGTGCTGATGGTATCAACCGCGCGGATAGGTTGCATGGCCTGTGATACGATATTCATGGATGGTGCCGAGCGGTTAATAACCGGTTTCCATTTGCTGTCGTCAAAATTAGCGGTATTCCAACCCGGTTGTTCCAGCCTGCCGTCGTAATGTTCGGCAGTATAAATGCTGTTGAAAACGATAGGGCTGAGCGAAGTTTTCCAATCTGTACCAGACTTTATCGTTTCAACCGTACCATCGGTATAAGTGATCCGCAAATCCATGCAAAATGCCGGGCGACCGCGCCATGGCGCCTGGTGGAAGAACCATACAGCCGTACTCTGATGATTATACCAACCGTTGCCTAACAATACACCAACGGCATTTTTGCCGTTTTGCAACTGAGCGGTAACGTCATAAGAAACGTAAAGCGTACGCCTGTCGAACCGGGTATACATTGGATCAAGCCGATGATTCCCGATCTTTTTACCGTTAAGGTAGAGCTCATACAAACCCGCAACCGCGATATAAGCCCTTGCCGAGCGGATAGACTTAGCTACCTTAAATGTATTGCGGAAATAGGGCGCTGGGTTTACTGCTATTCCTTTATTATCGCTGATCCATGAGCCTTCCCAGTTTTGCATCCCCATCATGCCGGTTTCAAAGCTGTTTATAGCTGACGGGGCAAGCTTTTTACCTGCCTGATCCCAAAGCTGAACCTTCCAGTAATATTTAGTAAAAGGTTTTAGTTGCTGGCCACTATAAATAACAAGGTTATTTGATGAAGCAATTTTGGATGTAGCCCATGCGTTGCTTTTGCCTGCTGAAATGGCAGCCGAATCGGTGCCTACATAAAGCTGATAGGCACTCTGGGCTGCACCCTGAGCTTTATCATTCATGAGCCAGGTTAAACGGGGATGCGCATTGTCGATACCTATCGGGTTTACAAGATATTCGGATTTAAGACCGGCAGCCCCCGGAGTTTGGGCTTGTGATATCGAAAAAGAGCAGCATAATAAGGCAATGCTAAGCAATGGCTTACATAAAGGGTGTTTCATGTGGTTAAGATAGCGGTTTATACAATATTGGCCAAAGCCTATGATAAGTTGTCACAATTAACAATGTTAAACGGATGGATTGAGATTGCCATCCTGAACTGTCTGAACCGGGATACTGACCGTTGATTTTTTTGATTACGTTGATTTCGCCTGTTTTTTGTCTGAACCCGAATTCATGGAATTAAGGAATTAACAGAATGCTGAGCAAATTCAATAAATTCATTTAATTTCTTCGCACATTCAAGCGTCCACGCTTGAATGATTTAGGAAGAGAGCGTCCACGCTCCTGCAAAATAAGTGTGGACACTTACCATTTAGTTGGTTCAAGCGTGGGACGCTTGAACCAACGTTGAGAAATTCACAAATCTTCACTTATAAAATTCACGCCGCCGCTCGGCTCCAGCCGAGTGGCAACTATCCTACGGCCTCTGGCCGACGTATATAGAAGAGGCCAGAGGCCTGGAAATAATGACCACTCGGCTGGAGCCGAGCGGTAGCGATATTAAATAATACTCAACAATGCACATAAATTCACAAATTTATACCTTTGCACCATGAGCAAGCTATGGCAAAAAACTACCAACGTTAACGAACTGGTTGAAAACTTTACTGTTGGTCGCGACCGCGAATTTGATGAGCAAATGGCGGCGTTTGATGTTTTAGGATCGTTGGCCCACACCCGCATGCTGCAAAGCGTAGGGCTGATGGACGACACTGATCTGGGGCTTGTTCAGCGTGAGTTGAAACATATTTATGCCGATATCGCTAAAGGCGGTTTCAAAATTGATGAACATGTTGAAGACGTGCACTCGCAGGTTGAGTTGTTATTAACCCAACGCATAGGTGATGCCGGCAAAAAGATCCACAGTGGCCGCTCCCGTAACGACCAGGTTTTGGTTGACCTGAAACTATTTTTCCGCAGCCAGTTACAGGAAGTTGTTGAAAGCACCGAGACCCTGTTTCGCCTGCTTATCGAATTGAGTGATAAACACAAAGATGTTTTATTGCCGGGTTATACACACCTACAAGTAGCCATGCCGTCATCATTCGGCCTGTGGTTTGGCGCTTATGCCGAAAGCCTGGTTGACGATCTTGAACTGGTTTTGGCTGCTTACCGTATTACCAATAAAAACCCGTTGGGTTCGGCTGCTGGTTATGGATCGTCGTTTCCGCTTAACCGTACCTTAACTACGCAGCTTTTAGGTTTCGATAACCTGAATTACAATGTTGTTTACGCACAAATGGGCCGCGGTAAAACCGAGCGCATCATAGCGCAGGCTATATCAACCATTGCGGCTACACTGGCTAAAATGGCTATGGACCAAACCCTGTACCTGAGCCAGAATTTCTCGTTTGTGAGCTACCCGGATGCCCTGACTACCGGCAGCAGCATCATGCCGCATAAAAAGAACCCTGATGTTTGGGAAATTATGCGCGGCAAATGTAATCGTCTGCAAGCGCTGCCTACCGATGTGGCTATGATGACTACTAATCTGCCATCGGGGTACCATCGCGAACTACAGCTATTAAAAGAATTATTGTTCCCTGCCTTTGCCGACCTGAAACACTGCCTGCAAATGGCAACTTTCATGCTGCAAAACATCACCGTAAAAACGGATATTTTGGATGACGCCAAATACGCTTATCTGTTTAGTGTTGAGGAAGTGAACCGTTTAACATTGAGCGGTACGCCATTCCGTGATGCTTATAAGCAGGTTGGTTTGGCTATTGAAGCGGGTGATTTTAACCCCGATAAAACGGTAAATCATACCCATGAGGGTAGCATCGGCAATTTGGGTAACGAGCAGATCTCGGCCTCTTTCAATAAGCTGGTCAATAATTTTGACTTCGGAAAAGTAGAACAGGCAATAAAAGGGTTGGTTGAATAGTAAGGATAAAACTACGTCATTTCGAGGAACGAAGCAATCGCGAACTATACAGAGCAGCTCAGCAAATCAGGGATTGCTTCGTACCTCGCAATGACGTATGGAAAAATCAGCGCAATCAACGTAATCAAACAAATCAACGGTCATGAACGGACAAAACAGAAGCGATATATACCCCGGCCTTGAGGTTGACATCATATTAAAAAAGGATCAGCGTACCGGTACGCTAACCCGCGGTTTTGTAAAACGCCTGCTCACCAGTGCAGCTTACCATTCGCGCGGAATAAAAGTGCAACTGGACGACGGGCAGGTAGGCCGTGTGGCCTGGATTGTTGAGGAAGACGATTTTTAGTATCTTCATTTATTCTACATCAAACATTATCATATTTATGGTGTAGCTTAAATTGTATGCCTCAAAAAACCAAAGCAAAAACCAAAGTCTTTTTTAGTCTTGATGCCCATCACCGCCTCCTGATCTCATTAGGAGCTGCAACAATAACTTTATTTTTCGCGTGGGCACATTTTTCGGCGCCAACAGTTGCTTTGGTAACCTGGATAGCGTTCGGTTTATGCATCATTATTATGGATTGGATTATTATCCTTACGGCTAATCCCGCCGAGATCCGAAAAATTGCCAGCATCGAAGACTCGAGCCGTACCCTGATATTCTTGTTTGTGATCGTATCCTCAATGGCGAGCCTGCTGGCAATAGTGTTCTTGCTTATATCTACTAAAAATCAGTCGGACGAGGTAGTGACAGCCCGGGTTTTACTGGCTATGGGCTCGGTAATTATTTCCTGGTGGCTGGTGCATACCATTTTTACCTTGCGTTATGCGCACATGTATTACGCTACTGATCCTGATGATGATAAAAGAATAAAACCATTAGGTGGCCTTGACTTTCCGGGCGACTTAAAAGAGCCGGATTATCTTGATTTTGTTTATTTCTCATTCGTTATCGGCATGACTTTCCAGGTATCCGATGTCGAGATCTCTGCCCGGTCTATCCGTCGCCTGGCCTGGTTGCACGGTTTAATTTCTTTTGCTTTTAATACCGCTATTGTGGCGTTGAGTATTAATGTGATATCAGGTATGATATCTAAATGAGAAAAACGTTATCCCAAAGTTTTTGACAAAACTGGCCTGTGTCTGAGCCTTTGGAAGACTCGTGCGTAAAGGCCTACCCACCATGCGTTCGACAAACTCAGCATGACGGCGTGGAGATGTCATTTCATCTTCAGAATTAGCTGGATTTAAATACTCCGCATAACATCCCTCCGATTATTTGTGCATTGTAACATTTAACTATCTGCACCTGCTACGCCTTTCAAAGTAGTTAAATATTTTGTTACTTGTAGTGCCTTTTATTTAAACAATTATGCACAGAAGAAATTTCCTCAAAACAGGTTCACTGGCGGGTTTAACCATCTCTACTTTAGTTGCGGCTTCATGCAACCAGCCATCGGCCGAAAATAAAGCAGATGATACCGTTGCTTCAGAAAACAGCAAGGACGACATATTTGAACTGAGTGAAATAACGATAACCGATCTGCAACAAAAAATGCAGAGCAAACAGTTTACTTCAAGGCTGATTACCGAACTGTACCTGAAGCGTATTGACCAGATAGATAAAAAAGGCATTATGCTCAACGCTGTGATCGAGCTTAATAAAGATGCCCTGAACATGGCAGATGCAATGGATAGGGAACGGGAAAAAGGCAAAGTCCGTGGTGCGTTGCATGGCATACCTGTGCTTATCAAGGATAATATCAATACCGGCGACAACATGCATACCACAGCCGGTTCATTAGCATTAGCGGATAATTTTGCCAAGCAAGATGCTTTTATAGTACATAAGCTTCGTGAAGCCGGGGCGGTGATATTGGGCAAGACCAATTTAAGCGAGTGGGCAAACTTTCGCTCAACACATTCAACCAGCGCATGGAGCAGCAGGGGAGGGCAAACTAAAAATCCCTATATTTTAGACAGGAACCCCAGTGGTTCAAGTGCCGGCACGGGAACGGCCGTTGCGGCCAATCTTTGTGTTATAGGTATCGGCACTGAAACTAATGGCTCTATAGTTTCGCCGGCATCGGTAAACGGGTTGGTCGGCATAAAACCGACTGTGGGTTTATGGAGCCGGTCGGGCATTATTCCTATTTCAAAAACACAGGATACGGCAGGTCCTATGACGCGCACGGTTAAGGATGCTGCCATATTGCTTGGCGCACTTACCGGGATTGATACACTTGACCTGGCAACGCTTGGTAGCAAGGGCAAAGTGGAGGCTGATTACACTAAATTTTTAGATGTAAACGGTTTACAAGGCAAACGTCTGGGCGTTGAAAAGTCGGCCCTTAACGATAACCCAGCAGTTGTGGCCTTATTGCAGGACGCTATCAAAACATTGAAAAGCAAAGGTGCCGAGGTGGTGGAGATAGAATTGAACAAAGAGCTGAAAACCATCAACAATAATGAGTTTACAGTGCTGCTTTATGAATTTAAAGATGGCCTTAACCAATACTTTGTTAATGCCAACAGCAAAATAAAAACGCTGACCGATGTGATTGCCTTTAACAAGCAAAACGAGGCCAAGGCTATGCCGTTTTTTAAGCAGGAAACGCTTGAGCTGGCCCAAGCCAAGGGAGATTTGAACAGTAAAGAATATCTTGACGCGGTTAAACAAACCAATGCCGGCACCCGCAAGGTTATTGATGATATGCTGGCCAAATATAAGCTGGACGCGATTATAGGCACTACCAATGGGCCTGCAGTGTGCATAGACCTGGTAAATGGCGATTATGATAATGGCTTCGGCTTTTCAGGACCGGCTGCCATGGCCGGGTACCCGCACATTACGGTACCTATGGGGCTGGCGCATGGCTTGCCGGTTGGCTTATCATTTTTTAGTACAGCTTACAAAGAGGGGGAGATTATTAAATTAGGGTATGCTTATGAACAGGCATCCAAAAAGCGGGTTACGCCGCTGTTTAAGCCCGATCTGTTTGCTTAATTTTGCTTTATGGAAGCAACGCTTACCGTTCCGAAAAAGATACTGGCCAGGCAGCATGAAATTACTGCCAATTACTTAAAGGCCATTGACAAACACCTCGATGATGTGCTGAACAACCGCGTATTGGATATGTACGAAATCCGTGATTTTGCCGATGCAATGCATATCCATCCCACACATTTAAGCAATACCATCAAGCTCACTACCGGCAAGCACCCTTGTTTCTTTTTTGAAGAAAAAATCATGGAAATTGCCAAAGCTATGCTTCAGGAAAACAGGGTAACTGTAGCCGAAATAGCAGGCAGGCTCACCTTCGATCCCTCAAACTTTACTAAATTCTTTAAGCGTTTTGAAGGGTTAACTCCCAAACAATATAGGGAGCAATGGCTGATTACTAAGCTTGATTCTTAAATAAATTCTCCATGTCATTGCGAGGAGCTGCATAGGGAAAGCATGGGGTGGCGACGTGGCAATCTCGTAGCCATGCCTGTAAGATATGCAAAGCTGCAGAGCGTAGCTACGAGATTGCCACGCTTCGCTCAATAACATGCTTTATTATTAATCATTATGCTGAGTATAAAAATATAGAGCGGTACGTATTACCGCCTGCTGTTATCCCTTAAATTTTGGGTGCGTACGGCAATTTGCTCTAAAGTAAGTTCGCCGTATTTTTTTGCGCGATCTGCCCATTCAGGGGCGTTGTCAACAAGGTTATCGATAATCGATTTACCGTCGGGTCCTTTTTTGGTTACGTAATTAATTCCGTAAGCAACTGCAGCACCTATAGCAAGAGTTTTGATAAAGCCCATCTTAATTTTTTTATGTTATATATGACAATGATAATGCCAGTTTGTTACCCGGTTTACTAAAAGCTTCTATATTTGAAGTACTTAAACATTATAATCACAATATGTTTTTTATATTTTCAAAAGTACTTTCATTTTTAATGAACCTGCTTTTATGGGTGTTCGCTTTTTTACTGATAGCTCTTTTTTCAAAGAACGTAAAACGTAAACGAAAATTTTTGCTTACGAGTATTATTGTGCTTTATATCTTCTCTAATTCGCTGTTACTTAACTTGGTTAGCTGGTGCTGGGATATCAGGGAAACTACCATGCCCGCTGGTAAAAAGTATACCTGTGCCATAGTATTGGGTGGTTTTAGTTCGGACGATGGGAATGGCGGCGGTTTCTTTAACTCTGCTGCCGATAGGTTTATACAGGGAGTTAGGTTACAGAAAACAGGCCAGGCTCGTTATCTTCTTGTATCGGGAGGCAACGGGCTTTTGATGCCTTCGGGTTTTAGAGAGGCTGATTGGGTTAGAGAACAGTACAGGGAAATGCAGGTGCCGGATAGTTGTGTACTGAGCGAATCAAAATCACGCAATACCATTGAAAATGCCGCATTTTCAAAAGAACTATTGAAGCAACATAAACTTAAGGGGCCTTATCTGTTGGTTACATCGGCATTCCACATGCGCCGTTCACTAATGATATTTAAAAAGCAGGGGATTGACGTGGTTGCATATCCATGTAATTTTACCAGCCGCAGGTTCGCTGTTTCTTTCGACGATTTTCTTCCCAATGCCGGCGCTTTGGCGGGCTGGAGTACATATATTAAGGAAGCAATCGGCTACGTAGTAACCCGATACTTCAAATGATCAGCCTTGTTTAAGATGCCTCGTTCCGGGGCCGATATCGGCGTCGCGGTGGTTGTGCTTATTCCAGTTGGCTATATCAACCAAGCCGGGCGGCGTTTGATAATGATCAGCATTGGCACTGCATCTTACAATAAATTTACCTTTAGCCTGTGCAATAACAGGCCTGCTGCCGCAGATGATGCAAGGCTCACAAAAAATGGAAACCTGGATTTTAATTGGTTTATTCATGATGAAACTAAGATGGCATCAATCGGCTGGAAATTCAATACCAAGTAGTTGGTATTTTAGTGGTACTTACTTCATTGCTTTTTTAATGGGCTGGTGCATCATGAGTTGTTCAATATCTTTTGCAATAGCATCAGGTTTCATGGCAAATTGGAGGTATAAAAATTTCTCGCCCGGTATTACTACGTCGGTGCCGTCGTCCTTTATTTCCATGTTGAGTTTACGATAAGTAAAATAAGGTTTTGCCCCTCTGATAGCTGTTAATACTGCAGTTTCGTCCCAGCTGTTGCGGCCAACAGTATTTTTGTCTTTTTCGAGTGCAATCTGAAACGCATCTTTTATCGGACTGTTTTGTATCGAATAATTGTTGGTCAGCTTGATTCCTGTCAGGATTTTTTCGCCTATTTCAAAGCCGCTGAGTGTTATAGGCGTAGGCCAGTTCTTAAATACTTCCTGTGCCGAGGCTGCATCTACATTTACATTGTATTCGCTGAAGGTTTTGCCGTCAGCACCAATTCCTGTTGCCATGGATACCAGGTTTTTTACCTTTTGTTTCACCAGTTGTTCGCCGGTTAAGCGGCTGTATTTATCGGCTCCCGAATGTAACAGACCGGCCAGGTTGGTGAAAAATCCAACCGAAATAATGGTCACGCTGGCATCGGCCTGGCTTGCGAGGATCTTACGGTAAAGGGCTACTGCCTCAACTGCCTGGCTATTTGATTTGATTTTGTGCGGATATCCGGCAATAATAGCTTGTGCCCATCGTTGTGAACAGTCCTTATTGGGCTTATCTTTTTTTACAATACCTATGGGAATCTCAGGTCTGCCAAAATAAGTGTTGATTACGCTGATGGTTGGCGCGGTGGTTTCAAATGCATTGCATGATATGGTTGCCAGTATTTTGGCTTCACCCTTATCGGCGAAGGCGTGCAATAATGCCATGGCACCAACATCGTCATAGTCGCCGGCGATATCTGTATCAAAAATAACAGGAATAGGGCTGTGTTTTTGCGCCTGGGCAAAGTTTAGGGTTAAAAACAACAGCAAAGTGGGGAGCGCTGATTTGAAACTCATTTGATGTAATAAAAAAATGATTAGGTCTTAAAAAGATGTATAGGTAAATAAGTGGTTGTGTCAATAAATCTCGCATTATTTAATTACTTTGGCAAGTATTAATTTATAACGAAATACGCTAATCAGATGACTTATTGCCTTGGAATTAAAGTTAAGGAGGGTTTATTGGCTATTGCCGATACCCGCATAACTTCGGGAACGGATACCACTGTAAAAAAGAAGATCACGATTGAACAGAAGGATCATTTTTCGCTGTTTATCATGACCAGTGGTTTGCGGTCGGTACGTGATAAGGCGGTAATATATTTTAACGAATTGCTGGAAACAGCCGAGTTCAATAAAATGTACAAAGCTGTGAATGCATTTGGTGAGCAGGTGAAGCGCGCTGCCCAGGAAGATAAGGAATCTCTTGACGCTTCGGGCTTAAGGTTTGATTTGAATACCATTATAGGCGGGCAATTGCGTGATGATGATGAGCATAAACTTTTTTTGCTTTATCCCGAAGGAAACTGGGTTGAGTTAGGGCAGGGGGCACCATATGTGGTTATAGGTAATTCGGGCCACGGTAAAGCTATCCTTAACAGGATCCTCGATGAAAATTCAAGCTTAAAACTGGCATTAAAAACAGGTTTTCTTTCGTTCGACTCAACACGGGTAAGTTCAAATAATGTTGATTTTCCGATAGATGTTGCTGTTTATAAAAGGGATAGTTTTAATATAGTTGAGCAGCGTTATAACAAACAAGATCTGGAATATATCTCAACCCAATGGGCCGAAGAACTGAAACTGGCACTTGACCATATTTCAGAAGACTGGATGGATGCCACATTTAATAAATTGGAAGAAATAAAAACAGAAAGCTGATAGTATGAAATTCGATGTGTTTTCCCAAATGGAATATGTAGTACGGTCGCCGGGCACATTGATTTTAAATATACATGCATTACGGAGCCCAAACCAAACTGTAATAAGCGAAGAGTTTGGTTTACAACCCTATATCAAGTTTGAAGAATTGCAAACCCTGCAGGGCGAAAACCGTTTGGTGCGTTTTGATGTAAGTGCTGATACCCCCAACGTTAAAGTTACCTACAAAGCTACCATTGACAATTGCTATGAGATAACAGATTTTGGTCATTTGCAGGAAACCCACGTTTCTGAATTGCCTTCGCCGGTGCTGCCTTATCTTAACCCGAGCCGCTATTGTCAGTCGGATAAGTTATACCGCCTTGCGCATAACATGTTCGGGCATATTACTAACCCTTTTGAACAGGTAGTTGAATTAACTAACTGGATCAATAAAAATGTACAATATTTAAGCGGTTCAACCAATTCGCAAACATCGGCTTTTGATACGGTGACAGAGCAGGCCGGCGTTTGCCGTGATTTTGCTCACCTGGGTATAGCCCTTTGCAGGGCCTTGACCATACCCGCCCGCTATTTTACAGGTTATGCCTACCATCTTAAGCCCGCCGATTTTCATGCCTGTTTTGAGGCCTATCTGGGGGGCAAATGGATCCTTTTTGATGCAACACGCCTTGTGCCTTTAAATGGCCTTATCAAAATTGCTACAGGGCATGACGCTGCCGACTCGGCCATTGCCAATATTTTTGGCGATGTTACCTTTACAACCATGCAGGTAAGTTGTGAACTTGCTGAAGATAGCTTTGAGCCGTTTTATTATGGTGATGGAGAGTTTAAGGGATTGTCGTATTTGTAGAGCAGCCGAATAAAAGCGAAATCAATAAAATCTGACAAGTTTTTGGAGAAATAATATCTATAAATCGTCATTGCGAGGAACGAAGCAATCGCGAACTATACAAAGCGGCTTTGCTTCCGTGCGATTGCTTCGTTCCTCGCAATGACGGTGGTTTACAAACTTCTTATAATTCATATCTACTTACTTTTTCCCTTTCTTAACCGGTGCTTTTTTATTTTGCTTTACACCATAAACCCAATTAGCTGCAAGCACAGCCACGCAAATCAGTAAGCCAAAAAACTCGCGTACTTCTTCAACCCAGGGCTTTTCGGCTTTCATGGTTTGTACAAGGCTTTCTGCGTGGTGGTATTCAAACCAGTCGATAAGGCCGTTGTTGTCAAATATTTTGTAAATGGCGTAACCTGTAAAAACGGCAATGCCAACTGCGTAACCAATAGGGTAAAATTCTTTTTTAGCAGCCAGATAGCAAAACCAGGCGCAATACAGGTAAATGGGCATCCAAAGGTATGGGTCGGGATCGTTATATTGTAAACCCGCAAAAATGATAAAAAGTACAACCCATACAATGTTGAAGATTTTCATAAGTAAAAAGCAATTGCAATAATTTACACTGGTTTTGGCGCTTAAATGCAGGTTAAGCAATGCTAAATATAGGGATTTAGTTTGCACTTTTTAAAGAGCGAAAAATAGTTTTTGTGCAGCTTGATTTCAGCAAAAGCAGATTCAGGAAATATGAGATGAAGAACTATTTGGAAAATTTGATGTCGCGGGCAGATTCGAACTGCCGTTTAGGGTATTGCGGACCCCCACCTATCCTCTCGGTCACGCGACTTAAAAGCTATAGAAAAAAATCACTTAATCAGATCGTTTGTGGGGTGTAGATATAATTATCTCTCTCCCGTTTTGCACAGGAGCAGGAATTAGCACCTTTTACATTATGCGGATGTACAGGTTGCTAAGACGTCTTTGGGCCTTTCCCTCAGTCTTTCTTGATAAGTTATATAAAGAACGCTTTGTCGTTGTTGACAGTGCAAATGTAAAAATAAATTATATAATTCCTATAGTTTAAGTAGTTTAATTTGATTTTTATTTGTTTGTGGTTGATTTTTAGGGAGATAAATTTATGATTGTGGTGTTGCGTCTCTTTTTGAGAGAGGATAGCCCATGAAAATACAATGGCTGAAATGATATGTCGTATAGTTGACTCACCCGGTCTGCGCTTCGCCGGACCACCCTCTCTTCGCCTTCGACGGAAAGAGGGAAGGATAAATAAAAGAATAGAATACCCTCTTTATGCGCAGCATAGAGAGGGGTGACGAGCGCAGCGATGTCGGGGTGAGTCGATACACCAGTTGTTTTTACCGTTGATCCTCGAATAAAAAAACTGAAACGGTCACCATTTAATCTGAAGTAGTCACCATAATTTTAGCGCCGAACTATCGCACCTTTGTATTGTTAAAACATTTAAAAACAACACAATGGGAACAAATAAAATAGCACTTATAACCGGCGGCAGCCGTGGATTAGGTAAAAACGCCGCCCTGCACCTTGCTAAAAAAGGAATCGACGTGATAGTTACTTACCGCAGTAAAAAAGAAGAAGCAGAAGCTGTTGTTGCAGAAATAGAATCGATGGGCCAAAAGGCCGCTGCTTTACAGTTGGATACCGGTATCGTATCTACATTTGATACTTTCATCACAACGTTAAAAGCAACCCTCAACGAAAAATGGGGCCGGGATACCTTTGATTTCCTGATCAATAATGCTGGTATTGATGCTGCTTCGCCATTTGCACAAACTACTGAAGAGGATTTTGATAACCTGTTTAACGTGCATTTTAAAGGCGTTTACTTTTTAACGCAGAAGAGTTTACCTGTAATTGCTGATGGTGGCCGGATCATTAATTTTTCGACCGGGCTGGCCCGTTTTTCAACTCCGGGATATGCCGCTTATGCGTCAATGAAAGGAGCTATTGAGGTATTCACCAAGTATCTTGCAAAAGAATTGGGTAGCCGCGGTATAGCCGCAAACGTTGTAGCCCCGGGTATTATTCAAACCGACTTTACTAAAGCTGCATTCGACTCGCATCCGGGTTTGGAAGAAAGGATGTCGCAATTTACCGCTTTAGGTAGGGTAGGCCAACCGGATGATATAGGCGGTGTGGTAGCATTTTTATGCACGGAGGATGCCCGCTGGATCAACGCTCAGCGTATTGAAGCCTCGGGTGGGATGTTCTTGTAGTTGGTGAATGGTTGTGTTTTTAGGTGAGTGGTTGATTGAGTTGATTAAGTGAGTGGTTGTCTTAACTCTTATTAGCTTTTTCAACTATTCACCTAATAAACCATTAGACAGCATTCCAACTACTCACCCAATCAACCATTCACTAATCCAACCAAATCACTATCTTTCCTGCAAAAAAGGAATATGGAATTTGGTAGAGTTACAGATGAAGAGTTAGCAAGGGTTGATTTTACCTTGCCGGCCGATCCGCAGATAACTGTTGATACCCTTGCCGCCGCAAAAAGCGATATGCCCCTGCAGGTGCATGTTGGCTGCGCTAAGTGGGGGCGCAAGGAATGGGTTGGTAAGATCTATCCGCCAAAAACTAAAGACGCTAATTTTTTGGATGAATACGTTAAGCATTTTGATTGTATTGAGCTTAATGCTACTTTTTATAATGTTTACGGCCCTGATACCGTTGCTAAATGGAAGGCTAAGGCCGATAGTAATCCCGGTTTTAAATTTTGTCCTAAGTTTTCGCAAAGCATCAGCCATATTCGCCGGTTAAAAAATGCGGAGGATATTACTACTGCCTATTATGAAGGTGTCCTGGCTTTTGGCGATAAGCTTGGCCCCTTGTTTTTACAGCTAAGCGATAATTATACACCAAAAAGTTTCCCGGAGCTTAAGGCCTATCTTGAACAATTGCCAAAAGATATCCCGGTATTTGTTGAACTGCGCCATAAAGATTGGTTTGCTGTTGCCGAAAACCGCGACAGGGTATTTAATCTTTTCCGTGAATTAAACATTGGCTCTATCATAACTGATGCCAGCGGTCGCCGGGATGTGGTGCATATGGCTTTACCTACGCCACACGCTTTTATCCGTTTTGTAGGCAACAGCCTGCACCCAACAGATTATGCCCGTGTTGATGAATGGGTAGATCGAATCAAAAACTGGAAAGATCAAGGCTTAAAATCGGTATGGTTTTTTATGCACCAGCACGATGAACGTTATTCGCCCGAACTGGCCGATTATGTGGTTGAAGAATTAAACAAGGCGTTGGGCACGCAATTAATGCGCCCTCAATTTATCCAAAGAGACGATAATAAGCCAACAGCCCAAACCTCGCTATTATTGTAAAGGTTCGGTAGTAGCCGGTGGGATTTTTAAGGCAGGATTAAAGTTTGGGATCAGCTGCTGCACCTTATCGGCAGTTGAATTATTCATATCCAGGAACGACCAGCTTTTGCCACCATCTCCACTAACTGCCAGCAGGTTACTATGCATTGCCATACGGCCTTTGGTACTTGTCATAATAATAGTTTCGGGCAGCAGGCAGTGGGTTTCTTTTCCTGCTTTATAAAATTTACCCGGGGTACCTACCGTAATACTTTCAAAACTGATGCCTGCAGCTTTCATTTGCTGCATGGCCGCGCTTATCATGGCTGTCATTTTTTCTTTGCCACCGGCCATTTGTACAGCTTTGGGATAGGTGTAATTAACTATACTTTTATAATCGCCTTTAGTCATGCTTTGCGCCATTAGGGTTGCCTGCTGTTTTACAACGGCTGGGTTTTGGGCATGTAAAGCCAGTGGCGATAATATGATGATCAGGAGCCTGAATGCGTTTTTCATAGGATGTTTTTATTTTTTTGAGGATTTCATCGGCAAGCTGATCGGTGCCATTAACTTTGCCGTTGTATTTAAGTCCCAATATCTGATTTACAAAATTAAAAACATCAACATTTTTAAAAGAAGGTATTGGTTTTACTTTTTCACGCTGAAACAATAATGCGCGAGTGTACATAAAATGCATTACCTGAATAATAACCGTTGATAAACTTTGGCCGTTTTTACCATTATCTAATCAGATTTTTACATGTTGCTATAAAACCAATGACGTAGCTATAAATTGCTTGCCGTTTAATTTAATAACAGATGAAGGTCCTTATAGCGCTTTTATTATTGGTTGCATTTAGTTATTCTGTATCAGCCCAAACGCCTGTAACTCAAAACGGTAAGTTGAAGGTTGAAAACGGTGTACTCGTGAACGAACATGGCTCCGCTCCCCGGTTGCGGGGGATTAGCCTTTCGTGGTCGCTTTGGCAGGGACGTAAATATTATAACCCCGGTGTGGTAAGCTGGCTGACTGATGATTTTAAAGCCTCGATTATTCGTGCATCGATGGGCGTGCAGCCCGATAGCGGTTACCTGCAACAGCCCGAACAGCAAAAAGAACTAATTGTTAAGGTGGTTGATCAGGCTATCAGGAGCGGGATTTATGTATTGATAGACTGGCACGATCATCATTCAAACCAGCATGTTAGCCAGTCGAAAGAGTTTTTTGGGCAAATGGCTAAAAAGTATGCCGGCGTGCCTAATGTGATCTACGAAGTCTGGAATGAACCCGAAAAAACTGATTGGAAAACGATAAAAGATTATGCGCTGCAGATAATCCCCGAAATCCGGAAATATGATAAGGATAATATCATTGTAGTGGGGAGTCCTCACTGGGACCAGGATGTAGACATTGCCGCTGCCGACCAGATAAAGGACTACAACAACATAGCCTATTCTTTCCATTTTTATGCCAGCGACCCATATCACCAGGAAGCATTACGTGCAAAAGCTGATAAAGCCATAGCATTAAAGCTACCATTGATCATTACAGAGTGGGGAGTAGGGGAAGCCAATGGCGACGGTAAGTTTAACCTTCAGAAAACCCAAACCTGGCTCAAATGGATGGAAGACAATAAGCTAAGCTGGACTAACTGGAACGTAACCGATAAACACGAAACCACCGCCCTGCTGCAACACAATGCCCCGGTTTATGGTGGCTGGACAGAAGCTAACCTAACCCCCGCAGGGATCTTTATCAGGAATGTGTTGAGGGAGGTGAATAAGTAGGCGCTTGAGTACCTTATAAACTATGTCATTGCGAGGAGCGAGAAATGGGCATGAGCCTGGGCGCGACGTGGCAATCGCACGCTATACAGAGTGGCCTGGCCTCCGTGCGATTGCTTCGTCGTTCCTCCTCGCAATGACATATTTTTTATTTTACTTCCTCTTCAATGCCTCCGCAATCCCTTTTTCCACCAATGGCCCCATGATCCTGTACCCTTCAACAGTTGGGTGTACACCATCGGCGGCAAGGTTTTTCGGCAAACCTTTTCGCTCATCGGCCATGGCGCTGTGGTAATCTACATAAACCATTTTATTGGCATCGGCAAAAGCTTTGATCATGGCATTAAGCTGGATCACTTTCTGGGCAGGCTCCATACCGGGACGCCATGGGAAAGCGTAAGCAGGCAATACCGAACATAGCACCACCTTAATATTGGCGGCTTTAGCCAGCAAGGCCATTGATTGAATATTACCAAAGATATCTTCAATAGCTATAGGGCCATTATTTTGAGCAATATCATTAACCCCAGCCAGGATCACTACTGCACCCGGTTTCAGATCGATCACATCTTCGCGGAAACGTACTAGCATTTGGGTAGTGGTTTGCCCGCTGATACCGCGGTCGTAATATGGCTTACCGCTCCAAAACGTTGAATCCCTGTTAAGCCAGAAATCGGTAATGGAATCGCCCATGTAAACTACACTCTTAGGGTTCGGGGCCGACGCTTTTATTTTATCGTTATCAGCCTTGAAACGGCCCATATTTGCCCAGTCTTTATGGAACGAATCTTCCCATTGCTTATGGTAAGCCTCCCATTGCTCTGTCCTTTCTTTAGCCGATTTTAATTGGGGATCAACGGGCTTCAATAGGCCTTTTAATTCCAGCCAGTCATTAAAACGCTCAATCCAGTTGTCGGTTGGGAGATTTTGCTTGCGCATCCCGAAACCATGACCACCTTTTGCGTACATATGCAGTTCGGCACTATGCTTTGATGTAAGCCATTTGTTATAAAGCTCCACGCTATGCGGTGCAAGGCCAAGCTGATCATCTGTAGCAGCGGCAATGAACATTGGAGGCGCATCATCTGGTACCTTTGAAAGTAGTTCGGGCGGTACATATGCATAAACAGGTGCGTCAAAATCAGGTTTGTTAGCGGCGGTATAGTTAAACGCGGCTGCACCGGCCAGGGTGCCACCTGCCGAAAAGCCCATGATCCCGATGCGCTGCGGGGAAAGATGGTATTCTGTAGCATGTTCACGTACATAAGCCAGTGCCGCGCGTGCGTCGGCAACGGCCAGCGGAATGATGGGCCCTATCTGTTTCGGAAAGTCTTTCTGGCTCATTTTGCCCATCAGTTCTTTTACCGGGTCGTTGGTTAAACTATGTGCCAGCCGGTATTTCAATACAAAGCAGGTAA
This sequence comes from Mucilaginibacter gossypiicola, assembly GCF_900110105.1. Taxonomy (GTDB): domain Bacteria; phylum Bacteroidota; class Bacteroidia; order Sphingobacteriales; family Sphingobacteriaceae; genus Mucilaginibacter; species Mucilaginibacter gossypiicola. Next base: position 99,683 of record NZ_FOCL01000005.1, read on the forward strand.
CACCTTGTTTATTGAGCCATTTGGCTACATCATAACCTTCGCTGTTAATAGATAGCGTATGGAAACCGCCACCCGGACAAATAACTACCGCAGTGCCGGTGTTAATTGCCGAATCGGGTAGGAAAACGCTGAGGGAAGGGTGGGTAACGTTGTAAACAACTTTGGTGTTAAAAGCATTGTTGTCACTTTCGCCTTCTGTCCAGGTCCAGTTTTCGGAACCCGGGGCTGCGCCGGGATACAGCTGAATAACTTTTTGCTGGGCTTGTACGCCAAATGCTGATAATAGGAGTAAGGTGCCTATCAGTTTTAATTTCATGGGAGGTTAATTCAGGTTAATGTTGATGTACAAAAATAACAGCATAAAGCTAATAAACAAGATGCCTAAACGTTTTAGCAAAGATAAATCCTGCTTTAAACACAGTAGCTGTAACCTCGCTGTAAAATATCTGTTATAAGGTTTAACGACAGATATTTTCGCTATCTTAAACATTCCTGATTTATATGACTGCGGCTTTTATCCATATCAAGAATCTGCTCCGGATTTTGCCGTTGTTTGTTTTGCTTGGGGCATGCGCCAAACAAAAAAAGATCTTTCAAAGCGATTGTAATGTTTCCAAAGACTATCAGAAGGTTTCTTTTACCGAGCTCATTAATCATATTGAAAAATACGATAAGCAGTACGTGGAGGTGAGCGGCAAATACAAAGAGGGGAACGAGCAGTCGGCGCTTTTTAATGACAGTCTTTTCTCAAATCATGATCTGCATAATGCCATATGGGTTGATTTTAGCCAGGATTGTCCGCTTTATCTGCCGGGTACGCATATTGGTTTGTTCACTTATAACGATGGTCAGTTTACCCAAATGAATAAGCGTAAAGTAACTATCAGGGGAGTGGTTGATGCCAGTGATAAAGGACATTTAAAGCAGTATAAGGGTACTATTGACAGGGTGAGTTTTATTGAATTGTAATCCCTATGCTCTTACAAATCGGATGAAGGAGGGATCATTAATCAAAATAAAGCAAAAGACTCGGATACGTAAAAAGCCTCTATGAACAGACAATTGGAGATGAGCCTATAACCAGCGCACAGCATTCTTATCTTAAAACACTATCGGGCCGGTCGTGGCTTAGATAATTGAATTTTAAAATGATAATGACAGCCTGTTGGTTTCGGCAAAAGTTTTGAGCATAACAATAGTAGCGTGGTTATTGTCGCCAATGAAATTTTTGGCCGAAGGATTTAAATAGCCTTCTATTAATTCCAGTACATCTGCATTTACCGATGCAAAAGTCATAGACCATTTAGGGAAGATTCTTTCTTCAACACTTCCGGTTATCATCAGGATAATGTTGCGATGGCGAAAATCGAGTTCAATAGCTTTGTAGATGGTGTAAAGATCTTCTTTTTCGCCCTCAAGCGCTTGTATAAAGGTACCTTCACTGTAAAGGAGCATGCCTGTAACATTGTACTTTGCGTTTTTTATTCGCGCTGTTTGTAGCAGATCCAATAATTCAGCATCGCTCATTAATTTTTTTGCGGTGCTTACATAAACAAGATATTCCATGAAATTAGGGTCAATTACACGGTTAATATACGGAGATTTATATACAAAAACGGATATATGAGTTTATGCATAAAATCGTTTGCCACTTGAATAATTAATTAAACAGCGTAAGGGCCGGCGTCGAAAGCCTGTTACTATCGGCAAACGTTTTAATCATGGTAACTGTGGGGTGATTGATAGTATCATTGGTGAAAGTCATGTTTGCCGGGTTTGAATAACCTTCTATCATTTCAAGTACATCTGCGTTTACTGATGCGAAAGACATAGACCATTTAGAAAAAATCCGCTCATTAAGCATTCCGGTTAACATCACAATGATATTGCGATGCCTTTTATCAGCTTGAATGTAATTGTAAACTCTTTGCAAATCTTCTTTTTCGCCTTCAAGTACCTGCATGAAAGTGCCTTCGCCATAAAGAAGCATTCCGGTAATATTGTTTTCGGTGTTTTTTAACCTTGCTGATTGCAGCAAATCCAATAGTTCATCATCGCTCATCAACTTTTTAGCGGTGCTGATAAATACAAGATACTCCATATAGAAATAAAATTAGGGGCTATTTTATTTTCGTAACTACGAAGAAAAAGAAGCGACGGATTTATAACAACATTAAATTGTTAATTTCAGGCCGTCATAAGCCAGTTCGATACCAGGAGGTAACTCTTTAGATACGTCTGCATGTTTGCCCAACCTGTGGCTTATATGCGTGAAGTAAGTGGTTTCGGCCCCAATATCGTTGGCAAAAGCAATAGCCTCTTCAAGCGTAAAGTGGGAGATATGGGTTTCTTTTTGCAGGGCGTTTATCACTAATTTTCTGGTGCCTTTTATCTTTTCCTTTTCGGCATCCGGGATTGTTTTCGCGTCGGTGATATACGTAAAATCCTTAACCCTGAAACCTTTTATAGGCAGCCTGTAATGAAAAACCTCTATAGGGGTAAGTTTAACATTCCCAATATTAAAAGGATCAAATCCAATGGTATGCATATTTACCTGGGGAACACCCGGGTATCCTGTACCATCAAAAATGTAAGGAAATTCACGCGCCAGCGCTTTTTGTACCCTTTCATCTGCATAAATATCCATAGGTACGTTTTGCTTGTAGTTAAACGCACGGATATCGTCCATCCCGGCAACATGATCTTTATGCTCGTGGGTGAAAACTATAGCATCCAAATGTTGCACATTGGCGCGGAGCATCTGATACCTGAAATCGGGCCCCGAATCAATGGCAATGACCTTATCTTCAGATTCAATTAAAATTGAACTGCGCAGGCGCTTGTCATGCTTATCTGTTGAGAGGCAAACCTCGCAGTTACACGCAATAACAGGTACCCCCTGCGACGTTCCGGTTCCTAAAAATGTTATGGTCACAGCTGCAGTTTGGTTTGTTTAATTTCCTGCAAAAATGCAATCTGTTTATCATCAAGCAGCTTGTAATCTACCTCAAGTTCGCGCAATAGCTCAACCAGGGCAAGGATCTTGCTTTCCAGGTTGGAGAAACGGTTCACCACGATCATTTTACTGTTAAGCAGCAGGCAGGCACCGGTTTTAAAGTTGCCCTTTTCATAACGCACCTTGTAACCGGCCGTTTTTAGCAGCATTTCCAGTTTCTCGAGCGTATGGTTAGTTGCGGGAAGCATTAATTTCAAAAGTAGTAAAAATGGGTGTATTTGCAGGGCTTAAATTGGCATTTGCATGTCACATTTGGTAATTAAATTTCTATTTTTAACTACCTTTTATATCCTAAAATTATCCGGATGAAGAACTTACTGCTTACCGTTGCCGGTATTGTTTTCGGCATTACCGTTTGTGCCCAGCAAACCAAAACCTATGCCGAAAAACTTGGCTGGCCAAAAGGTGCACGTGTAATTATCCTGCATGTTGATGATGCCGGCATGTCGCACGAATCAAACGAGGGGGTGGAGAAAGCTATTGGCGATGGTGTAGCCACATCAACCAGTGTGATGATGCCCTGTCCCTGGGTACCCGATTTTAAACATTATATGGATCAACATCCGGGCATTGATGCCGGGTTGCATTTAACCCTCACCTCCGAATGGCAAAATTACCGCTGGGGTCCGCTGGCCGGCAAAGCTACGGTTCCGGGGCTGGTGGATAAAGAGGGTGCGTTCTGGCCGGGAGTGGTCGCCGTTTATTTCCATGCTACTGCCGATGAGATTGATAAGGAAATCCGAGCCCAGCTTGACCGTGCCTTAACCATGGGCTTTACGCCAACACATCTCGACTCACATATGGGAACACTGTTTGCAAAACCCGCTTTCCTCGAAAAATATATTAACCTGGGTATCGAAAAGAAGATTCCCGTAATGCTGCCCGGTGGAGAAGACTTGTTTTATCGGGCCGAAGCAAAAAATGCAACAATAGCACAGCTTAAAAAAGACGGTAAATACACCGAAGGCATGACTATCCCCGAACCGGCAGAACTGAACAAAGTGAGGGAACTTGGCGAACTGGTGTGGAAAGGTGGTTTGCCTGTATTGGATGATCTTGATAACTCGAGCTATGACTGGGTAATGCCTGATATTGAAAAAGCTACCGATAAAGAATTGCAAAAATGGTATACCGACCACTATATCGAAAATTTTGATCGCTTTTCGCCCGGGTTAACTATGGTGCTGATGCACTGCACGCAGCCATCGCCGCAGTTTAAAAATATATGTAATGAAGGCCAGAAGCGAAAAGGCGACCTGCTGGCTATGACCGATCCGCGGCTGAAAGCCTATCTTAAACAAAAGGGCTTTATTTTAACTACATGGAAAGAGGTGATGGAACGGCGGGTTAAAGCGGGAAATGTAGAGTAAAATCTAAATATCTTTGAATTACTCAATACATTGAGTAATTTTACTCAGTGTATTGAGTAAAATTAATTTTATGTATGAAAGGTCTTATCTCCAATCCTTTATAAAAAGAATTAAGGAACCCCGCCGCTTTATTCAGGTAATAATGGGCCCCCGGCAGGTAGGGAAAACTACACTTGTCGGGCAGTTATTGAAAAAAACGGATGTGCCATATGTTTTTGAGTCTGCAGATGCTATCTCAGCCTCTAACTCAGTTTGGGTTGATCAACTGTGGGAAAGCGTACGGGTAAAAATGGATCAGCAAGATGCAAAGGAATTTTTGCTGATTATAGACGAAATTCAAAAGATAAGTAACTGGAGCGAAATTGTTAAGCGTTTATGGGATAAGGATACGCGTGATGACAGGAATCTTAAGGTCATATTATTAGGCTCATCACGGTTGTTATTGCAGCAAGGGCTTACCGAATCGCTTGCAGGGCGTTTTGAAAGTACCTATATCAGCCATTGGTCGTTTACCGAGATGCGCGATGCCTTTGGGTGGAATGCAGATCAGTTTGCCTGGTTTGGTGGCTATCCTGGATCAGCCTCATTAATTGGTGATGAAGAGCGCTGGAAGAATTATATTAATAATTCATTAATTGAAACCAGCATATCTAAAGATATTTTGATGCTTACTAGGGTTGATAAACCTGCATTAATGAAAAGGCTGTTCGAATTAGGTTGTCTTTATTCCGGCCAGATACTTTCGTACACAAAACTTCAGGGCCAACTATTAGATGCGGGAAATACCACCACCTTGTCTCATTATTTAACATTGTTGGATACAGCGGGCTTGTTGGGAGGGATTGAAAAATATGCTGCCGATATTATCCGCAAGCGCTCATCGAGCCCCAAATTCCAGGTACACAATACTGCGCTGATCAGCGCTCAAAGCAACGAGATGTTTAATGAAATTGTTGCCAGCCCTGCAAATTGGGGACGTATTGTTGAATCATCGGTTGGCGCTCATTTAATTAACTTTGCCTTAACTGAGGGGTTTAAAGTATATTATTGGCGAAGCGGAAATGATGAAGTTGATTTTGTTCTGGAACGCCGGGGTAAAGTTATTGCGCTTGAGGTGAAGAGTAATAATGATAAGGAAACAACGGGGATGAAAGAGTTTCAAAAACAGTTTAATCCCAATAAGATATTGCTGATCGGAAAGCAAGGTTTAAGCTGGCAGGAATTTCTGTCAATTAATCCTGCCGAACTATTTTAACAATCTATTTATGCATATCAACATCTTCGGTGCTTCAGGCTCGGGAGTAACCACGCTCGGGAAGGCTTTAAGTGAAAAGCTTAGCTATCCATATTTCGACAGCGATCATTATTTCTGGTTTCCTTCCGATCCTCCTTTTACTGAGCGGAGACCTCCTGAAGAAAGAAATACTTTAATCAACAAAGAAATGGCCGGTAATGAGAATTGGATCCTTGGCGGTTCCGTTATTAACTGGAATAATAACTGGCAGTTTGACCTGTCGGTATTTTTATATATTCCACAAGAACTAAGGCTTCAACGCCTAAGGGACAGGGAACATCAACGTTATGGTGACATTATCTATATAGATAAAGAGCGAAACCGGCTTTATAATGAGTTTATTGATTGGGCGCGGGGCTATGATGAGCTTATTACCAACAGCCGGAGTTTGCATTCGCACAAAAACTGGATGAATAATCTTAAAACGCCTTTGTTGATTATTGAAGGGGATACTGCTGTTGAGGAAAGGGTGGAGGTTGTTTTAGGGAAGATTAATGGATTGAAACTCCAATAAAAACTTCGAACAGTAAAGGCAAAAAAATGTCATTGCGAGGTACGAAGCAATCGCACGGAAGCAAATCAGCCCTGTATAGTATGCGATTGCCACGTCGCGCCCAGGCTCATTCCTTCGCTTCGCTCCTCGCAATGACATGATTTCATTAGGTGTTAAAGCTTTATCCAATTATAATGTTTTTATCTTTTTACTTGTAGCAAATAAGCCGGGCACGGCTTTAATTAAAAAAGCGGGAGGTTTACCTCCCGCTTTAAAATATCTCAAATCTCACATCTAAAAAAGCCTACCTCAAATCTACCAATTCAACACCGGGGTGGCCTTTGGCATCCCAGGCAAAAGTAGCGTCGGGTGCAGGTACATTGGGCGTAAAGGTACGTACAGTATAAGTATACCTGTTGCCGTTTTTATCAAACAATAAAGCGCTGTAGAGTTGTTTTTTTACTTTATCGATAGTAAGCTTCACCTTAAAAATGGCTTTTTTATCATCTTCGGGTGTAAGCTCTATGTTTTGATAAACTTTGCCTGCTATCTTTTGTTCGCCGGTGTATAGGTATTTAAAACCTTTTTCATACATAGTGAAGATCTGGGCCGGGTTGTTTAATCCATCGCCGCTTTTGTCGGCGTCGCTTACCTGTACTTCTTTATCTTTTTTAAGGTATGTCCACTGGTTTTTACCGTCGCTCAGTATCTCTTTGTCTACTTCGGGTTTTGCGGCTGCGCTATAAAGCGTAACCCGGTATTTACCGGTTTTTGCCCTCGATATCAATGTGCCGGTTTGTGTTTCTTTAATATTGGCCTGTTGGTTGTTAAGGCTAAAGGTAAAGTCGGTTTTAATGACGTCGTATGAACGGTATTTTTGGCTTACCTCATTTAAAATAGCTTTTGCCTGGCTGTCTTTTTGTGCAAAAGCGGTGCTGTACGTACTTATTGCTAAAATGGTATATGCTATGATCTTTTTCATTCAGTTTTATTCAACAACAACTATTGTCATTAATAGTTATCGGATTAGAGTAATTAAATTTTGCTTGGTTTAATCTTTAATTGGTTTTTGCAGTGTTTCCAGGTAGCGCTCAAGGCTGTACTCGTCGGGATATAGCACATCACGGGCTTTACTGCCTTCAAACGGACCTACAATGCCGGCTGCCTCTAACTGGTCAATAATACGTCCTGCGCGGTTATAACCCAGTTTCATTTTACGCTGAATAAGCGATGTTGACCCCTGCTGATGCAGTACAATAAGGCGGGCAGCTTCCTCAAACATCGGGTCGCGGTCATCAGGATCGTATTCTTTGGCTCCACTGCTCGCTTCGCCCTCTCCAACATATTCCGGTAAGTACATGGCCGATGGGTAGCCCTTCTGGTTGCCGATAAAATCTGATATGGCTTCAACCTCGGGAGTATCTACAAAGGCGCACTGCAAACGGATCAGATCGCTGCCTGTTGAGAACAACATATCCCCGCGGCCAATCAGCTGATCGGCGCCACCGGCATCAAGGATAGTACGTGAGTCGATCTTCGACAATACCCGGAATGCCAGCCTCGACGGGAAGTTGGCTTTAATAGTACCCGTTATGATATTTACAGAAGGACGCTGCGTGGCAATAACCAAATGGATCCCCACCGCACGGGCCAGCTGCGCAATACGGGCAATGGGCATTTCTACTTCTTTACCGGCGGTCATCATTAAATCGGCAAACTCGTCAATCACCAGTACAATGAAAGGCAGGTAACGATGTTTTTCCGGATCGCTGATCTTACGGTTTACAAATTTGGCGTTATATTCTTTCAGGTTACGTACCTGTGCATCTTTCAGCAGGTCATAACGCTGGTCCATCTCAATACAAAGCGAATTAAGGGTATTAACCACTTTCTTAGTATCGGTAATGATCGCATCGCCGTCATCAGGCAGTTTAGCTAAAAAGTGCCTTTCTATCTTACGGAACAAAGTAAGCTCCACCTTTTTAGGGTCAACCAGTACAAACTTGAGTTCGGCGGGGTGTTTTTTATAAAGTAACGATACCAGGATGGCGTTAATACCAACCGATTTACCCTGGCCGGTAGCACCGGCAACCAGTAAGTGGGGCATCTTGGCCAAATCCGCAATAAATACTTCATTGGAGATAGTTTTGCCTAAGGCGATAGGCAGATCCATCGTAGTATTTTGGTATTTTTCTGTCGATAGGATTGAGCGCATCGAAACCATTTCAGGGTTCTGGTTAGGCACTTCAATACCGATGGTACCCTTGCCCGGCATAGGGGCAATGATACGGATACCCAAAGCGGCTAAGCTTAATGCGATATCATCTTCCAGGTTCTTGATCTTGCTGATACGTACACCGGGAGCTGGAATGATCTCGTATAAGGTAACTGTTGGGCCGATAGTTGCCTTGATCTTATCAATCTCAATGTTATAGTGGTTCAGCGTTTCAACAATCTTGTTTTTGTTGGCTTCCAGCTCTTCGGCATTAACCGAAATCTTGTTTGAACCGTGGTTTTCCAACAACTCGATATGTGGTAATTTATATGAGGCAAGATCAAGCTTATGGTCATAAACGCCAAATTTACTTAGCAGATCATCCTTCTTTGCTTCATCGGCTTGTTCAACGCTTAGCTCGGGCAGGGGTCTGCTGGTATCGATAGTAAGGGGAATCTCTTCCTCTTCTTCAGGTTCATGTTTAATGGTATTTTCGGGACGTAAAACCACGGGTTCATGAAACGATGGCGTTTGCTCCATGGGCGGCTGGCGTAATGGATCCGGCCTCAACGGCTCCTGCCTTAATGGTTCCCGCACCATTGGTTCGGGCATAATGTGGCTTACATGGGTTTCACGGATATTGTTATTGCCCCGCGGCCACTCAAGCGGCGTAGATGGTTCTTCGTCTATCAGTTCAACCGGTTCGGGAGCTATCTCATCAACCTCCATAGCCGTAACCGTACGTTTTTGGCGCTGCGGTATTTTAAAATCTATATTATAAGCTATTACCAGTACGGTAAGGGCTAAAAACACCAGCAGACCGCCGGTGCCGGCTTCGCCTATTTGTGCTGCAAGCAAGCGATTACTCCAAAAGCCAAAGCCGCCCTCAAGATAGTGCGGATAATCAATTATAAATGAGTGAAAGTAAGCTATAGCTACAGAAATAAAAACAATGCTGAATAACGAATAGGCCAGTGTTTTACGGATAGAAAATAATCTTGCTTTAAAAAGCAGGCGATATCCAACAACGAAAAATATAAAAATAAACAGGAATGAAGCCACACCAAACCACTCATAAATGAACTGGTTTGACAGCAAAGCGCCAAACTTGCCCAGCCAGTTTTGAGCCCTTATGGTAGGATCGCTCAGGTCGGCAATTTCATGAACTGTAGTGCCTGTTGACAGGTTATGCCAGCCTCCGTTTGTTTTAGAAATATAGCTTTGATCTTCTTGCCATGTAAACAGGTACGATGTAAAAGCGATGAGAAAAAAAACAGATAATAACAGCGAAAACAACCCCGCTATTTTAACAGCCTTGGCGTTTTCATAGTCAAAGTCAAAACTGGGCAGTTTAGGTAATTTCCTGCCTTTCGCCCGTTCCTGTTCGGCCTTGCCGCTTTGGCGTGGCTGATTTTCTCCCTTGAAATTATTTGATCTAAACTGGTTTCCTTTTGCCGGCATCCTGATGTAACAATCGTTTATGTGCAAACTTACGTAAAATTTCACCTATGTAAACTTTGCTGTTACACCGGGTAAATATTTTATATAAGATTCGTTAACCTGCCAAAAATTACAGGCCGAATGAATATAAAGTTAACAGATTATATAACTTATTGGTAACATTTTTAATTTTTTAGTATAATTGAAAAACTGCATTTACCTGTAACATAAAACGTAACTTTAACAAAGCACGTACAACAGCTGCGTAATAGTAAACGCTTTACTTAACTAAGTAATGAGCATAGAAAGACTGGAAGAATACATTGCATCAGCCGATTTAGATAGTATTAACACCCTGCTCGGTCGCGACCGGGCACTGGCTACCCAAAAAACGAGCCTTAAGGTGTCGCCGCTTATGCTTTCGTGCTATTATAAAAAGCCTGAGGTTACTAACTTGTTGTTAAGTTATGTGAGCGATGTTAGTTTATTTGAAGCTGCCGCCGCCGGTAAATTTGATAAGGTTGCCCACTTGGTTGGTATCAACCCTAACTCGCTTGATGATTATGCCGATGATGGCTTTACCGCTCTTGGCCTGGCCTGTTATTTTGGGCAGTTTGATGTGGCCAGATACCTGGTGTTGAAAGGTGCAAGTGTTAATTTGCAGTCAAACAACGGTTTCAACGTATTCCCTATCCATTCGGCAGCTGCCGGAAACTATACCGAAATAGCCCGGATGCTTATTGAAAATGGTGCCAAGGTAAACGTGGTGCAGCAAGCGGGTGCTACGCCTCTGCATTCGGCTGCGCAAAACGGCAACCTGGAGCTGATCATTTTACTGTTGGAAAGTGGCGCTGAGGTTTTTACCCGGATGGAAGGCGGCAAACTCCCTGCTGATCTGGCCCGCGAAAAAGGCTTTGAAGAGATAGCCGATATTTTGAGTTGATGTTTAAACGCTTAATTTTAAATTAGTTAAACAATAGGTGTTTATCACCTATTAGCATTTTTCGGACTTGTTGTGTCGGGTGCTTTTATATATTTGTAATAACCTGAATTATAACAAATGAAAGAAATAGCGCTGCTTATTCATGAGGATATTAATCTTTCAACCATATCGGGCGTGTTGGATATGGTGAGGCATACTAACCGTTTTTTGGTAGAAAGCGGCAAAGCCGAAGCCTTTAGCGTAATGCTTGTAGGCGAAAAAATAAACAATAACCTGCTTTATTTCCCCGCTCAGTTTACCGGTTTTAAAACCATCGATGAGATCAAAAATATCGATCTGGTAATTGCTCCTGCGTTTTATGGTCCGCCTGATTTGGTGATGCGTAAAAACAAAAATCTGATAGACTTTATAAGGAACATGTACGATAAAGGCTCAGAAGTAGCCAGCCTGTGCTTTGGCAGTTATTTTTTGGCCGAAGCCGGAGTGCTTGACGGTAAACCATGTACAACCCATTGGGTTGCTGTTGATGATATGAAACGGCGCTACCCCAAAGTGGAAATTTTACCGGATATGGTGACCACTGATAAAGACGGTACTTATACCAGTGGGGGAGCTTTCTCAAGCATGAACCTGGTACTGTACCTTATTGAAAAATATTGTGGCAGGGATACCGGCATTTGGGCCAGTAAAATGTTTTCGCTGGATATTGACCGTACCAGCCAGGCACATTTTAAGGTGTTTGAAGGGCAGCATCAGCATGAAGACCAGGAAATTATGCGTTCACAGCTGTTTATCGAAAACAATTATCATCTGCCTATTTCGGTAGAGGAGATTGCCGGGCAAACTAATATGAGCAAGCGTAATTTTATTCGGCGTTTTAAAAGCGCCACACAAAATACCCCGATGGAATACCTGCAAAAGGTAAAGATCGAGTCAGTAAAAAAGGGCCTTGAGAAAACTAATTTTAATATCAGTGAACTGATGTATAAAGTTGGTTATAACGATTTAAAAACTTTCAGAAAGATCTTTAAACGGATAACAGGATTAACCCCGCAGGATTACCGGAGTAAGTACTGCCGAAGAGCAGTGCTGGAGAATTAGGAGAGGATGCTCAAAAGTGCCTCTCCGCGCGTCATTGCGAGGAACGAAGCAATCGCGAAGTGACATAGCGGCTACGCAAATCCGCTCTGTAAAGTTGGGGATTGCTTCGTACCTCGCAATGACGGTTTGGGAAGAGTATTAGCGTTTAAGCCACTTCTTCCTTTTTGTCTTGCTTAATGACCTTTTTCTCCTGTTCGTTTTTATCTTCCCCAAGCGACTCAAAGTAAGCTTTCTTAACCACAGTCGTCATTTTATGATCGCCAGTATGGCTCCAGCCTGGGGGCATTATAATGTACAGAAATTTGTTTTTTATACCCGGTGCTTTGCTTACATCTTTAGCCAATGCTATGATCTCGCCAAAATAAGCATCCAAAAAGCTGTTTTTAACCATCGGCCTGCTGATGCCATATTCAATTGGGATCTTTCGGTCTTCATTTTGGAAAGTACCGAAAACTTTATCCCATATTGGCAGCAGGTTGCAGAAATTGGTATCCATATATAATGGATTACGGGCATGGTGTACCCTGTGATGCGATGGTGTGAGCACTATTTTGTTCAGGAAGCCAAGGCGGCCATCTTCAACAAGATTTTCACCGATGTGGATCATTGATCCCCAGAAACCATCTATAAACATAATCACAAACAACATTGGCGGGTTTACACCCAATAAAATACAAATGCTGGTGCGAATCAGATCTGCATACGGCGCTTCGAGGAAGAAATGGGCAAAGGTAACCGAGAGGTTCATGCTTTCGGGCGCATGATGGGTGGAGTGCAGGCACCAAAGGATTCTTACTTTATGCGCAAGATAGTGATACCAAAAATGGGCAAACTCCCATACAATATAACCGTAGATAAACCAGTACCAGGTAAACGTTGTTTTAAAAATGGCAAACTTTGAAAAGAAGCCGATACAAAATCCCACCATGGCAATAGAAAGCACACTGCCTATAAAAGCATTTAATACATATGTCCAAAAGGAGATCTTATAATGGATCACCTTAAATCTTTTATAAAAGGCCCCTCTTATAATCTCAAATACTAACAGCACAGGCAACATAGGGCCTAATAAGGCTGTAATGCCATCATAAGTGAGCAGCTTGCCATAATCTCCCGACTTAATAATGTCATATAAACCGCCGAGACCGAAAAATCCTGTAATATGATCGTAAATTGTTTTTAAAAAATCCATGTTGAAAATTGGTTAACCGGTAAAAGGTTTTATTCAAATTTAGGGATTTTTATTTGTATGTATGTAGGTACATAGTGTTTTTTTGAAAAATATTGCCCCGATGGTTTGCCCGGTCTGAGTTTTTTAAGAAAATAAATTATGAAAAATATAGTACTATGTATTGTATAGTACCATGTTTAATATTAACTTTGTTTTAATTGAAAGGAAAACAATTCAAGCATCGTTAAAAATGGACACTAAACCAATGCTATACACTGGTATTATCATCCCCGTGGTATTCTGGCTTTCAACTCTTGTTTGCGGTTTTGTGCATGGTAACTATAATCATATCAGCAACACGATCAGCGAGCTGGGAGCTATCGGCACAAAATCCGAAACATTGATGGAAACGTTTACCCTGCTTGATACTGTGCTCAGTGTGTTTTTCATGGCAGGCTTGTTTATAGCATGCAGCCAGTTAGAGCTTAGTATCCTACCGGTATTTGGTGTGATAGGTTTCCCGATTATGTTTGGCTGGGCAGCAATTTTTCATTCGGGCAATCCGCTGCATTCGGCATCGGGGCCGGTGTTTTTGCTCTTGTATGTGGGCGCCCTGCTGTCTGTTATTTTATGGCGGGGGAAAGAGTTCAGACGGATCAGAAAACTATCGCTATTGAGCCTGTGTATTATGCTGCTCATCTTTATTCGCTTTATTCCTTCGGCTACTATTCAAAACAATTATACCGGGCTTATTCAAAGATTTGCCCATCTGGGCTGGTCGGTTTGGTTTGTGTCATTGGGTAGCTGTCTGATAAAACTTCTTAATAACAAAGAACAACATCAATTAAAATAATCATTATTAAAAATAACAACATGAAAAAATTAGGTTACGTATTGGTTGTCATTGGTTTGATAGCCCTGTTAGATGCCTGCCATATAGGAGGAAGGCACACCGTTATTGTTGAAAATGCTAATGGCAAAGAAAGGCGGATTGAATACCGTGGGCATGTATTTTTTACGGCGGATAGTTCTGGCATCAGCCGCATCTCACCAGATGGTGAGGTGAAATATAAAAACAACGACTTTGAAATAATTGCCGAAAGCGATTATAATGGCCGCATTACCTATCAGTTTAATGATGGCGAAAAGAAAAAGGAACTTGATAGTGATGAGAAGGTTTCATTAGCGAAGGCTGTACGGGATATGATGAAGGTAGGGCATAGTAATAACTAATTGTAGGCACTTTGTTATGTTGAGTAATTAAACTCAGCGGACTCCGAAGGTGAAATAACATCTTCACGCCGTCATGCTGAACTTGTTTCAGCACCCCATAAGAAGGGAGGGCAATTTGCTTAGCACGTTTGCTTAGCGAGTGGGGTGTTGAAACAAGTTCAACATGACGATAGTTTTTTAATTATGTGATAGGTAACGATAGCAAAACGTCTTCTTCGCCCTGCAACTGGGTAAGCAGGCGAAGAAGATCTTTCGTTTAACACAGTATGACAAAAAGCTTTTCTTTTAGGCATGATAATGCGGGTGAATAGCAATTATCTATTTCGTCCTCACATACACATCATTATACCCATCTGCTATATAAATATCGTTAAGGTAAAGGCTATCGTTCCTGATAAGGTAGGAAACCGGGTGTGTATCAAGTGCCGGGCCGGATATCGATAATATATTTACTGTTTGAGTAGGACTGTATTTATAATCCTTGATAGTGCGGAAATTGCCGCTGATCTGCAGTGAATCGTTTTTGAACCTTTTGAAGCTGCTATCGGCGTAAAATTCGTTACGAATGGAATAGCCGCTGCTTTGTGGTGTAATAGTAAAGCCGCCAATGCCGCCAACCGATTTTACCCAGCGCCATTTGCCAATGATACTGTTGCTGCCTGCGCCGGGAATATCGCCTTTATTACAGGCAGTTATACTACATAATATAATTGCAGAAGTTAATAGCAGGATATTTTTCATAATTGCGGGTTTATAAAATACCTTACGATACAGCACTTAGCTTTGCTACAGCAGATTGTAAAATAATTTAAAGCAGGATGTGTTGCATATTCAGCAAAAATCTTTGTATCATTAAAACATGATAATTGTAATACAGTGTAAAGACAAAGTGGGCCTTGTGGCTGCCATATCTGCAACATTAGCCAAACATCTGCTTAATATAGTTTCCATGCGCGAGCATGTTGATCATAACGAAAATGTTTTTTTTACACGTCTGGAGATTGAGGATGGGGATGATACCGGCCTCGAAGATTCGTTACGTAAAATATTACCTGAAGGAGCCTACATTGCTGTAAACCCCGAGCCGGTAAAGAAAGTGGTTGTACTGGCCACCAAAGAGTATCATTGTTTGAGTGATATCCTGATCCGTAATCATTTTAATACCCTGGGTGCAAGTGTACAATGTGTTATAGCCAACCATGCTAAACTGCAAAACATCTGCGAGCGCTTTGATATTCCTTTTTATCATATCAGCCATGAGCAGGTAGATAAAGCCCAATTTGAAGAGCAGGTAATTGACGCCATTAAACAATATACCCCCGATTATGTGGTGCTGGCTAAATTTATGCGGATCCTGTCGCCCAGGTTTGTGGCTGAGTTTCCGATGAAGATCATTAATATTCATCACTCGTTTTTACCTGCATTTATAGGCGCCAATCCCTATAAACAAGCTTTTGAACGTGGTGTAAAACTGATAGGGGCAACGGCGCATTATGTATCGAACGAATTGGATGAAGGTCCGATCATAGCCCAGCAGATAGTGCCGGTAAACCACTCTTACAGTTGGACAGATATGGTAAAGGCTGGTCAGGAAGTTGAAACTGCCGTATTGGCCAAAGCGCTGAAGCTGGTATTTGAAGACAGGGTGTTTGTGCATAAGAATAAAACGGTGGTGTTTGGGTAGAAGCCAGAAGATTGAGGTAAGGCTCTTTATATTATTTAACATTTACCTTTACTTTTGTTTATTTGCCTTAGTCAACTTTATCTGAATTTCTACTTATGAAAAAACTACTTTCTTTTTTGCTGATAGCTATGCTATCGGTATCAGCAAGCTATGCCCAGCATCAGCTTACCATTGCAACCTACAATTTGCGTAATGATAACAGTACCAACGATGATTCGGTACGCGGTAATGGCTGGAAACAGCGCTTGCCGGTTATAACACAACTTATCAGGTTTCATGACTGGGATATCTTTGGCACACAGGAAGGATTGGTACACCAGCTCAATGGCTTAAAGCAGGCTATGCCCCAGTATGCCTACACCGGTATTGGCCGTGATGACGGTAAAACGGCCGGTGAGTTTTCAGCTGTCTTTTATAAAAAGGATAAATTTAAACTGCTGAAACATGGCGATTTCTGGATGGCCCCGGTTACTGATAAGCCCAACAAAGGCTGGGACGCCGCCTTACCAAGAATTTGCTCATGGGGATATTTCCAGGAGATAAAAACCGGCTATAAATTTTATTATTTTAACCTCCATATGGATCATATAGGGGTTGTAGCCCGTCGTGAAAGTGCTAAATTGGTATTGAAAAAGGTAAAAGAATTTGGAGGTAATTCACCAACTATATTATCAGGCGATTTTAATGTTGATCAAACTTCTGATAGTTACGCCGTAATTAACAATTCGGGGGTTTTAAAAGATAGCTACGAGTTATCGCCTATAAAATATGCTACCAATGGCACCTTTAATGATTTTGACGCTAACGATAAAACCACAGGTCGTATCGACCATATTTTTGTAACGAAAGATTTTACGGTAAAAAGGTACGGGATATTGACTGATACTTACCGGGCTAAGGCTAAGGGCTCGGACAAGTACGAGGCTAAAGAGCCAAGTGACCATTTCCCGGTAATGATAATGGTGGATCATAAATGACCCACCATACCAGAGATTTAGTTGATTGATTAACTAAAGGTTTTTATAAAAATTACTTCACAATAAGTGTAGCAATTGAATGCGGCAGGGCAGTAGTGCCGGCCGCTTTTCCTTTTATCCAAAGGCTGTAATCTATTTTTTCGTCGGTTTTATTCATCACTACTACGGCCAGTGAGCCATCTGGGTTTTGATAAGCGGTTGTTAAAAGCTTGTCTCTGCTGGCCACGGCACTGATACGTTTAGCACCCGGGTGGATATATTTTGAGAAATGACCGATGTAATAATATGAGCTGGTGTAGATGAGGCTTCCGTTACGCAAATCGGCATGTACAGGTGCAAAGCAGAAGTTACCAACGTGATTTGGTCCGCCTTTTTCGTCAAGTAATACGTTCCAGTCGGTCCAGGCTACGGTACCGGCGTTAAAGTCATTGATCATGGATAAGCCGTAACGTTCGCCAAGCGACCAGTCGTTGATCTTATTAAAATCAAACTTTTCTATACAGCCTTCGGTAAATACCAGGTTTTTGCCCGGGAATGCTTCATGGGTGCGGCGGGTAGCTTCAAAATTCTGCCCTGCGCCTGTCCATGTTTCATACCAGTGGAAGCCAATACCCCAAATGTATTTAGCTGCGGCAGGATCTTCCAGTATAGTGCTGGCACGTTGGTAAAGCAAATCGCGGTTGTGGTCCCAAACTATCAGTTTTTTGCTGGCAAGACCTTGTTTTTGTAAAGTTGGGCCTAAAAAGTTTTTTACAAAGTCACGCTCTTCTTCGGCAGTGTACATGCATGACTCCCATGTTTGTTTGGCCATAGGCTCATTTTGTACCGAAAGGCCCCAGATTGGGATACCCTCTTTTTCATAAGCACGAACAAATTTTACATAGAAGTTGGCCCAGCTTTGGTCAAACTCTTTTTTAAGCTTACCGCCGTGCAACACATCATTATTATCTTTCATGAAAGCAGGAGGGCTCCATGGCGATGCAAACAAGGTTAATTTACCGCCTGCCGCAGCTGTAGCCGCTTTAATAAAAGGAATACGATAGGTCTTATCATGGCTGATGTCGAAGGTTTTTAGTTCCTTGTCGCCACTTTTTACGTAGCTGTAGCTGTCGCTCGAAAAATCACAGCTTTGAATGTTGGTACGGCCGAAAGAGTAACCAATGCCCTTGGCTTTATCATAGTAAGCAGTTAAAAATTCCTTTTGCTTATCTTTCGGTAGCTTGGCAAAGGTTTCGGCCGAGGCATCGGTTAGGGCGCCTCCAATACCAACCATTGTTTGGAACGTTTTTGCCGGATCAATAAATACCGCTACTTCTGTTTCGGCAGGTTGTGGTTTGTCGGTAAACTTCAGGGTTTCGGTTTCTTTAAATTTGTATCCGGCATTTTGCTCAGATACGATCACTTTTACAGATTTACCTGCCGCCGAATACGGCGCTTTACCCTGGGCGCTGACAAAGCCAGCCTTTAATAATCCGCCTGCTATGAAACAGGCAATTAAATACTTTTTTTGCATGAGTTTAATTAAATAGGCTTGCCGGTTTGGTTACGAGCCCGGACTGTGGCTAACCGGAGTTTTCAAATTTATTAAACTTAATTAAAAAAAAGCAAAATACCAGGCATAAATTATCGCATCAGGGCAGCGTTTTAAGTAAATTGATACGCATTAATACCAAGCTTTATTTTTATATAGTCTATTTATAATCAATTATTTATGTTGTTTTTTATTGCAGGGTTAGTTATAAATTTGATGCGCTAAAATGCATTGAAAATTATAGTGTATTTTTTACACTGGTTGCTACTTTTGAGCCTTGATTTCTTCCTCAATACGCAGGCTCTCCTTGTGGATGGCATTCATAAGTTCGGTAATGAATGTAGCCGAGAGCCCTTCCTGTTTTCCGGCTTCAATTGTTTTTTCCAAAACCTGTTTAAAGCGGTCGGCCTGAAGGGCGGGGATATTGTTTTTTGCTTTGTAAATTCCTATTTCTTTTACTACCCGTTCGCGTTCGCCCAGTAAGGCTATTAGTTTTTTATCGATCGAATCAATTTTGAGCCGGTTGTTTTGCAGTGTTGGGTCGTTGGCAGAAGTTTTATTCATAGGTGTAGATTGCGCGTTAACTGAACTGTACCGTAACAGACAAACTAAAAATAATATAAAAGCGCGGTTAAACAATTTCATAAAGATGGTTTTTGAGGTGAATTTAGCCAATTAACCGGGTTGTTAATGGATTGTTTGAAGATTACGCAAAGTTTACTCACCTTCCTGAGACTTTTGCCGAACCCTTTGTCTATGTTCACGTAAAGAGGGAATTGAGTAATTCACCATCGCAAAAATGTGCTAACTTCGCGGCATGTATCAGCTCATAAAACCCATCCTGTTTAAGTTCGATCCCGAAAATGTGCATTATTTTGTTACCCGCAACCTGAAACGTTTTAACAGTTTTCCGGGCGGCACGTCATTAAGTAAAGCCCTGTGGGATGTAAAGGATTCAAAACTTGAGCGCGAAGTATTTGGGCTTAAATTCAGAAACCCGGTTGGTCTTGCAGCGGGCTTTGATAAAAATGCCGAGATGATGGGCGAAATGGCCAATCTTGGTTTTGGTTTTGTTGAAATTGGCACGGTTACCCCGTTGCCGCAACCGGGTAATGATAAACCGCGCATGTTTCGTTTGCCGGCAGACAGTGCGCTGATTAACCGTATGGGCTTTAATAATTTTGGTGTTGATATCGCTGCCGAGCGAATTGCTGCTTTCAGGCGCGATCCTAAAAATGCCAATAAAGGTTTGATTATAGGTGGTAATATCGGCAAAAACAAGGTTACCCCTAATGAGGATGCTGTTAGTGACTATATCAAATGCTTCGACCGGCTGTTTGATGTGGTTGATTATTTTGTGGTGAACGTAAGCTCGCCCAATACCCCGGGCCTGCGTGCCCTGCAGGAGAAAGGGCCTTTAATGGAAATCCTGAATACGTTGCAGCAACGCAACAATAAAAACGGTATCAGCAGGCCTATCCTGTTAAAAATAGCACCTGATTTGACTGATTCGCAATTGGATGATATTGTTGATATTGTTCAGCAAACAGGTATAGCAGGGCTTATAGCTACCAATACCACCATCAGCAGGGAAAATCTATCATCGCCATTAAAAGAAGAAACCGGCGGATTAAGTGGCAGGCCGCTAACTAAACGCTCAACCGAGGTAATTGCTTATCTGCATAAAAAATCAAACGGTTCATTCCCTATTATAGGAGTAGGGGGCATTCATTCTGCCGAAGATGCCATTGAGAAGTTAAATGCAGGTGCTTCACTGGTACAGCTTTATACCGGCTTTATTTACGAAGGCCCAGGGCTGATTGGCAGGATCAATAAAAAACTTCTGAACCATGATTTTTAGGATTTAAGGATCGTTGGGATTTTTTATTCTGATCTCCCTGTTCTGTGTCCTCATGGAAACGCCAACGTTTTTGTTTCCTTATACTTTTGTCTTTATATTTTTGAAACGAGCCCATGAGAACACGGGTTCGGGGTATTTTAAATAATCGTAATCTTATAGTTGTTTTCCATCCTTTGTGATGTAAACACTTGACAGGTTTTCCCAATTACTTTTGATCTTGTTGTATAGATCAACACTTACCGAACTACTGATGTACACCGCATTTACCCTGTTCGGGTCTTTATAAGCATTTTCCAACTGTTGAATGGTTATGCCAGCCAATACCTTGTTCAACTCAAAATTAAAAACCATATTGTAAGTTGACCCTTTTTCAACAGCTACATTATTGACGTTAAGATTTACGTTAAATAAATCCGAATTTCCGATGTACAAAGATGTAACGACACCTTTGGTATTAACGAATGTTCCGCTCAATTCAAACGTAAGGTCCGAATGCTGGGATTTTCTCATTAGTAGCCTTGATTTAACATTATTGTAGGATCCAACTGGTAATTGAATATCGCCTACATAAGGATTAGCTGAAAGCATATCCACTTTTTTCTGAACGGTAATTGTTGAATCCACAGTGTTGTTGCCTGTTACACCATTAAAGCTGATCTGATCGATAAAAATAGTGGCCGAACTCCAGGTAACCGGAGGACTGATGGCAGATGAATCAATTACGTCGTTTAATTTTAAAGAGGATTTTGCGCCGTTAATTGTTTTAGCCTGTGCAAAATATGAGATTTTGGCCGATCCTGTTTGCGCGGTTTTATTGGCTCCGTTATCTTTTTTACATGAGATAGCTAATGCAGAAAGAGCAATTATAGCAGTATACAAGTTTTTTTTCATGATGTGATAAGTGTTAAGCGAAGCTAATATAAAAACCTTTTTGCAGGTTTTATATAGAGGGATAAAATTGACCGTTGCGATTACCGATACGCGAATTATAGTCTCTGCCTATTAAACGCAAAATCATACATTGACGTCAAATCTCCTGTTTTGTTGTTCACGGCAATCCTAACACTTTTTCGTTTATTGAACAATATTTTGCATGAACCAGCGAGGATAGGGGCACACAGTAAGGGATCATGCCCATCCTTAAATCCCGAAAATCATGGTTCATGATTAGGCACAATAAAAAAGTCCCGCCGGAAACCGGCAGGACTTTAAGTTTTTTCTTCAGAAGAAGGAGAGAATTATTTGCCTAATGCGATATCTAAAGCTGCATTGTTTTTAGCTATCTGGCTGTGTTTTGACTCAGCAGAACGGCTTCCGTATTCCAGGTTAGTAGCCAGTTTAAGGAACTGAACTTCTAAACGTGAAAAAGTTTTATTTCTCCTGTCTTTTCTTTTTAAACGAGTAACGCCCATTGTCTTGTATTTTAAATATTTTTTAACCCTGAGGTCGGAAGCGGATTCGAACCGCTGTAAAAGGTTTTGCAGACCTCTGCCTAGCCACTCGGCCATCCGACCCTTTTTTAAGGACTGCAAAGATAGTAAATATTTTCAGCGAGCAAATTTATTTGAACGAATTTCTTTTAATTTCTGAACATAATATAGCTGTGGCTATAGCTACGTTTAGCGATTCGGCGTGGCCAATACGGGGAATTGTTACTTTTTTATTTATTAATGCCTGAATTTCAGGGCGCAAGCCATTGCCTTCGTTACCCATAGCCAATAGCCCCTCATTATCGAAATTAGTGGCGTATATATTTTCACCATCAAGCATGGCACCAAATAAAGGGAGCTTTATTTCGGGGAGGATAGTTAATAAATCGCCGTAATGCACGTTTACCCTCGCTAATGACCCCATAGTGGCCTGTACAACCTTGGGGTTGTAAACATCAACAGTATCATCTGAGCAAATAATGTCGGTAATACCAAACCAGTCGGCCGTGCGGATAATGGTGCCCATGTTACCCGGATCCTGCACGCCATCAAGTACCAGCGAAAACTTGTTTTTCAACGAGTTGTAATTTAATGTTGGCCATTTTGGTATTTTAACCAAACCAATTACCTCTTGCGGGGTTTTCAAACTGCTGATCTTTTCAAGATCGGATGATGAAATTTCCTGAAAATTTATTTTTCGGGATAAATTCAGCATTTTTGGAGCAATTTCGGCGGTATGGTATATAGTATCAACCTGGTATGCAGTATTTACAAATTCAATAACCGATTTGTAACCCTCAACCAGGAACAATCCGTGCTCTTTACGGAATTTTTTTTGTTGTAAGGACTTTAATAAACTGATCTGTGATTTTGAAAGCATATACTAAACCTGCTGTTTACCGCCTTACAATATTAAGTATTTTGCTGGTTATTATCGGTTCGGGCTGCAGCATTACCCGCGGTATCCGTAAAGACCAGGCCCTGGTACGCAAAATCACTATAAAAGGTATTGACGAAGAATTTGCCGAAACTGCTGTAAATTATGTAGATAAAGAACAGCAGCCCAATAACTGGCTCAACCTGCAGTTATATTACACCTTTAGTAACAAAGGGAAAAAAAATATTGGCGAAGCGCCTGTTGTTGTAGATAGCAACCTGATTGAGTACTCCCGGGTACAAATGGAAAAGTATATTCGTAGCCGTGGTTATCTTAAAGCGAAAGTCGCTGATAGCGTGATCATAAAAAAGCAAAAAGCCGAATTGATTTTTACTGCAGATGAAGGCCCTATGTTCCGCATCCGCAAGTTTACCGATAGCATTGCCGACAATAACATTAAAGGATTGTATAATGGCAACCGCAACAGAATCTCGCATATACAGCCGGGTGGCAGGTTTGATACCGATAGTTTGGCTTACGACCGTGATCAGCTTTACTTGCTGATGAAGCATAATGGCTATTATGATTTTTACAGGCAGTACATTAATTTCACCTACGATTCTACCTTTAATAGCAGTGTGGTTGATGTGAAAATGATTATTGATAATCCTGCGGGGAAAACACAACATCCCGTTTATACCATAAACAATACATTAATTACGATATCAAATAGCCAGGGACGTACAACGGGTAAGGCTGATACCATACAGGTTGATTCGCAATTCAGGTTTGTTGATTACTCAAAAAGGTTTAAGCCGAGGGTTGTGACCGATTATGTTTTTCAAAAGAAAGGCGAGATTTATGATATTGATAAGCAAACACGAACTACCACGCGCCTATCAGAGTTAAACGTTTTCAGGAACGTGCCTAACCCGGTTTATGAAAAACTAAAGGATAGTTCCAACAGGCTCAATACCCGGATAGATATCGTGCCACTTAAACGCATGAGCGACCGGGTAGAAGGCGAGGTGCTTTTTAGTGGGGGCAAGTTTGGCTATAACATAGGCAATACTTTTACCGACAGGAACTTATTTAAACAAGCAGCTATCCTGCAGTTAAAGGTTAACTGGAGTATTCTTTTTGACAATGGCAATAACGTAGGTAACGATCACAGTATTATCCAAAACCAGGAATTCAGGGTAGGGGGACAAATTACCTATCCGCGTCTGTTGCTTCCGTTTAAATTTCCTTTTCTGGGTAAATTTGCGGTTCCGCATACCACATTTTCATCAAATTACTCATTGTTTTACCAAAAAGGTTTAGTTAAGCGTGAAAGTTTTATTAATGCCATTACCTACGACTTTTTTGATACGCCGTATAAATCACATACCATTACGCCTATCAATATTGAGTTTTCGAGAGGCGTAATTGACACAGCTGCGAGAAAGGCTTTGCTTGATCAAAACAGAGGTTCATATGTTTATCTTATCGGACGTACCGTTTTTACAGCAGGAAGTCAATACACGTATCAGGTGAATGCTATAAAGCTTAACGGGTATGAAAATTTTACTTATTTCCGCGGTAGTTTAGATATCGGAGGTAACTTTCTTAACCTGATCAGCAACCTTACAAATGCGCCAAAAGATGATCTCGGACAGCATAAGCTTTTCGGATATACTTTTGCGCAGTATGCCAAAGTTGAACTGGATACCCGCTTTTACCGCAGCTTAGGCGGCGAAAAGCAATTTGTGTTTCGCATAAACCCTGGGATAGGTATTCCTTACGGTAACAGTAGCCAGCTTATTTTCGAAAAGAACTTTTACGCAGGAGGCGCCAATGATCTCAGGGCCTGGCTGCCGCGCACATTAGGTCCGGGGCAATTTAACCGTGCTACATATTATGGTACCGATGTTAATACCCGTGCACGCTTGAAATATCTTGATCAGTTTGGTGAGATCAAGTTTATAACCAATGCCGAATACAGGTATCTGCTGGCCAATAACTTTTTTGGTGCTAAGCTTAAAGGTGCGTTTTTTGTTGATGCGGGTAACGTATGGCGTTTGCATGATGAGCCCCTTAACCCCAACGGACAGTTTAAACTGAATAACTTTTTAAGTTCAACGGCGGTAGGTATAGGTACAGGGTTAAGGTTTGACCTGAGCTTCTTCGTTTTTAGGCTTGATGCGGCCTTTAAGCTTAAAGATCCCCAATTCAGCGGCTCTGATCAATGGGTGCTGATTAACCATGCCGGTGAACTGTTCAGCAAGGGCTCGTTCAAAAAAGCTTATGAAACAGCTAATGGCGAAAGCTATAACTTTATGCAGCTGAACTTTGGCATTGGGTTGCCTTTTTAAGATTTTAGAGGCTAAAGGTAAAAGGCGAAAGGTTAAAGGTTTTTAAGAAAAGCCAGACAATAAGCCTTTGCAAAGCTGCAGCTACCTTTTGCCTTTCACCTTTCGCCTTTTACCTAAAAAGAGACCTCTTTCTAAAACATATTCTTCAACCCGTCGATAATGCTTTCAAAAAAGGTAGGGATACTTAAGCCGTTGTGGTAGTTGAAATACAGGAAGATGCAGAATATAACTACAGCAATAATGATGAACCGCTTAAACATGTAGGCCAGCAATACCAGTAACAAAGGTATAGCTATCAATAGTATCCAGCTGATATGGAATGGGCTTAACTTGCTGTCATGCTTGTAAATGTAGTATAGTATGGCATGTGTGCCGCTATCGTTCATGTGTTTGGCATACAGGAAGCTTGAACGATCGAGTTTGTGGCGGTAAAAGGCTGTACCCTTGTCAAACTTAAGTTCTTCGGTAAAGCCGTTCATTACAAAGGTAAAAACGCCGTTTACGTTTTCCTGTATTACACCTGCGGTATCGGTTGCAACTACGGCAACCTCATCAACGGCAAAGGGGTTTTCTTTAATTACAAAATGGTTAATAGCAGTTTTATCGGCAAATGCAAAGCTGTGTGCCGCGGTAATAAGGCAAAAAATAAGTAAAAGTTTTTTCATGGTTTGATACAAAGCTTCTTTATCGATGCTGTAATTATCTGCAATAAAAATAGTGTTTTTTATGAGCTATCGGTTAAGGAAATAAATACTCGTATTAAGCACGCTGGCAAAGCTTACCCATAATAAATAGGGAACAAGCAACCATGCAGCAGTACGGTTGAATTTATTAAACCAAACGATGTTTACCAGTATGCTGAACCACAGCAAAATGATCACGATCAAGGCTCCCACTATCTGGTGCATGCCAAAGAATACTATCGACCACGAAAAGTTTAAAATAAGCTGAATGAAATACACCGACCGGGCAATAATGTAAACTGGCTTACGGCTGCGGTGTTTCCAAACCAGGTAAGCTGCAGTCGCTATCATGATATAAATTACGGTCCATACCGGTGCAAATAACCAGGGTGGTGGATTAAACGACGGCTTTTTAAGCGTGCTATACCAGCCTGCAATTTCGGGCCGGGTTACCAGCGATGCAACAAAGCCAATAAATAATACAATGAGCAGGCTAATGAGGTAGGGCAAAAATTGAAAACGTTTGGTGGATACAGCTACAGGCATAATGATATTTGAACCGTTGAAAGAAGCGTAAGTTTTATCACGAACGAATAATCTTTAAAACTAACTAAAATGAAGTTTACTCTTACTTAAAGCAACCGTTTTGCAATAAATACACAACTTGTAGGCAGTATTAACAGTTAAATGTTAGTTTAGCCCGTATGATAAAAGCCTACAGGTTATACACCGGCGATGACGGTCACTCACATATAGAAAAGGGGATGGTTGAATTAGGTCCGCTTAGTGAAGCGCTGGCTATCAGGTTTCAGGAGTCGGAGCCGTATGCGTTTTATGATTATCATAATGCCCCAACTAATCAGTATGTAATAACCCTTACTGGTACACTTGAATTTGAAACCTATCCCGGCGAAAAGTTTATCCTCAAGCCCGGCGAGATATTGATAGCACAGGATACCACAGGAACAGCACACCAATGGAAACTGATTGATAACGAACCCTGGAAACGGGTGTATGTTACCTTCGATCCGGCAAAGCCTGTAAATTTTGTGGCAGATAAATAAAACAATAACCGCCGCGGGTTTAATGAACTGCCGCAGGTTTAGCGCAGCGTAACCTGTGGTCGGGTATAGCCGAAGCTTTCAGCTTCGTCCTGAAGCTGAAAGCTTCAATGATGTGTTACCAGATCGTTTTTTGATGCACGTAATATTCCTTTTACAAATGCTGATACAAAAGCCAACAAAATTTTAATAGTTACAGTAAATCAGTATTTTCGGCAAATACCTTTATAATCTACAAATGAAAGATACCGAACAAAACTATCGCCGCCATTTTTTGAAAACAGCAGCGGTAGGTACTATTGCCTCAATGGGGCTCTCATCTATCGTTTCATCGGCGTTGGCTGCCGAAAAACCGGCAAAGAAATTAACTTTTAACCAGGGCGATGTAGTGCTTTTTCAGGGCGATTCTATTACCGACTGGGGGCGCGACCATAGCAAAACCGAACCCAATACTACCAGCGCTTTAGGCTCTGGCTATGCGCTGCTTACTGCTTCACAATTGCTGCTTAAGCACGCTGATAAAGGTTTAAAGATCTACAATAAAGGCATCAGCGGTAATAAGGTATATCAGCTTGCCGAGCGTTGGGATACCGATTGCCTTGCCCTTAAACCAAATATACTGAGCATCCACATAGGTGTAAACGACTTTTGGCATACCCTTACCGGCGGTTACAAAGGTACAATAGATACTTATATGGCCGACTACAGAGCTTTGCTGACCCGTACCAAACAAGCTTTGCCCGATATTAAACTGGTAATTTGCGAGCCCTTCGCCGAAAAAAATGTGAAGGCAGTTGATGATAAATGGTACCCTACATTTGATACCTTCCGCAAAGCAGCCAAAGACATAGCTACAGAGTTCGACGCGGTGTTTGTGCCTTATCAATCAGCATTTGATAAAGCCGAACAAACAGCACCAGCCAGCTACTGGAACCTTGATGGCGTACACCCAAGCGTAGCCGGCGAAGCCCTTATGGCCCAAACATGGTTGAAAGCTGTGGGAGCGTAGTTTTAAGGTAAAAGGATAAAGGTAAAAGGCAAAAGGTAGCTACAGCTTTGCAAGTGGCTCACCTGCATTTTTTTAACCTTTCGCCTTTTGCCTTTGTCCTTTCACCTTCCCCAAAAGACCTTTTACTTTTCTGCTTTCACCTCCCCCTGAAAACCTTTAACCTTTCGCCTTTAACCTTTCGCCTCAAAAACTGTATCTTTGCGCGTAAATGATTGCTATAAATAACCTTACGTTCGAGATTGGTGCGCGGGCCTTATATGATGAAGCCAACTGGCATATTAAACCCGGTGAAAAAATTGGTTTAATTGGTGCCAACGGTACTGGTAAAACCACCCTTTTAAAAATTATTGTAGGCGACTATAAACCTACCTCCGGAACTGTTTCAATGGCTAAGGACCTTACTATGGGCTACCTTAACCAGGATCTGCTTTCTTATTCATCTGATAAAACCATTGTACATGTGGCTATGGAAGCCTTTGAGCGCCAGAACCAACTGCACGACGAGATCGAGAACCTGCTTAAAAAGCTGGAAACGGATTATAGCGAAGAACTACTAAATAAACTAAGCGATAAGCAGCACGAGTTTGAACTGCTTGACGGTTACAATATCGAATATAAAGCCCACGAAATTTTGGCGGGCTTAGGTTTCAGTGATGACGATTGCAAGCGTAAACTAAGCACCTTTTCTGGTGGTTGGCGGATGCGTGTAATGCTGGCCAAGATCCTGTTGCAGGCACCTGATATCCTGCTGCTGGATGAGCCTACCAACCACCTGGATTTACCATCTATCCAATGGCTGGAAGACTACCTGAAGGCTTTTACCGGCGCTATCATCATCGTATCGCACGATAGGTGGTTCCTGGATAAGGTGATTAACCGTACCGTTGAATCGCGCAAGGGCAAGCTGACTGTTTATGCAGGCAACTACTCTTTCTATCTCGAAGAAAAAGCCCTGCGCGAAGAAATTCAACGTGGTGAGTTTAAAAATCAGCAATCAAAAATTAAACAGGAAGAGCGTTTGATCGAGCGTTTCCGTGCCAAAGCTTCTAAGGCAAAAATGGCGCAATCCCGCATCAAAATGCTGGATAAAATGGAGCGGATTGATGATGTGGATGATGATAATCCATCCGTTAACTTCGCTTTCCGTTTCAGTAAGCAATCGGGCAGGCACGTGATAACGTTGGAGGATATTGTTAAGAAATATCCTGCTATCGATATTTTAAATGGGGGTGAGGCGGTAATAGAAAAAGGTGATAAAATTGCCCTCATTGGTGCCAACGGTAAAGGTAAATCAACGCTGTTGCGCATCATTGCTTCGGCCGATAAGGATTTTACAGGTAAGGTAACTACAGGTCATAACGTAACTACTACGTTTTTTGCCCAGCACCAGCTGGAGTCGTTACACCTCGAAAACCAGATATTGCAGGAGTTGCAGGCATTCGCGCCAAAACATACTGATACCGAGCTGCGTACCATTTTAGGTTCGTTTTTGTTTACCGGCGATGACGTTTTCAAAAAGATCAAGGTACTATCGGGTGGTGAAAAATCGCGCGTGGCTTTGGCTAAGGCGCTTACTGCCGATGCTAACTTCCTGGTACTGGATGAGCCTACCAACCACCTTGATATGCAGTCGGTTAATATCCTGATCCAGGCGCTTGACCAGTACGAGGGTACTTTCATTGTGGTATCGCACGACAGGTATTTCCTTGATAATGTTGCCAACAAGATCTGGTTTATTGAAGACCAGAAGATTAAAATTTATCCGGGTACTTATGCCGAGTTTGACGAATGGTACGCCAAACGTAAACTGGAACCAAAAGCTGCTGCACCTGCACCTCAGCCCAAAAAGGAAGAGAAAAAGCCTGAGCCGGTTAAACAACCACAAGGCGAAAACAAGCATCAGCAGTTAAAAAAACTGAACCAGGACCTGGCTAAAATGGAACAACAGATTGCCGACCTCGAAAAAGAGGTAAAGCAGTTTGAAACCCAACTGGCCGACGAGAAAATATATAGTGACGGCGCCAAACTAAAGCAAACCAACGCTGCCTACAGTGCCAAACAAACCGAGCTGAAACAAATGCAGGAAAAATGGGAAGCACTGGCTGAGCAGATATTGGAGCTCGAATCGTAAGATTAATCTCCATGTCATTGCGAGGAACGAAGCAATCGCGAACAGTACAGGGTCGCTCTGTATAGCATGCGGTTGCCACGCTATCGCTCGCAATGACATGGTGGTTTAGCGATATTATAAATTAATCAGTCATTGCGAGGTACGAAGCAATCCCCAATTAGTAGAGTAGCTATCCAAGTTTCTCTGTACAGTTTAGGATTGCTTCGTTCCTCGCAATGACGTTTGTTTTATAGTTTAAACGGAATTGAAAGTTGATATGAAAAAACTTTGCCTGATTTTCTTCACCATCCTGTCATTAAACTCCTTCGCCCAATCTCCCTATAACAACAACGTTTACTCGCCGGCTATAAAAAGCGTTGAGTTTTATAACACTGCCAAGCAGGGTTCTTTCCCGGTAATTAATTTGGGGACCGACGAAAAGGTGCTGCTAACCTTTGATGACCTGCGCGGGGGCAGTCGTAATTATTATTATACCATTGAGCATTGCGATGCTAACTGGAACTCATCAAACCTTTCATCTGCCGAGTACCTGCAAAGTTTTACCGACGACAGGCTGTACAACTACAGCTATTCAACCGGTACCATGCAAAAGTATACCCATTACGAAATCTCGTTACCCAACAATAACATCGCTCCCAAAATATCGGGTAATTATGTGCTGAAGGTTTATGAAGATGGCGATCAAAACAAAATGGTGCTTACCCGCCGCTTGTATGTGCTGGGTAAACGCGTATCAATAGCTGCCGATCTGGTAGCTTCGGCCAATAATGCTACACGGCAAACCAATCAGAAAATCAATTTTACGGTTGATTATTCGGGCCTTGTTGTGCAGAACCCGGCTTATGCCCTGCGTACTTTTATTATGCAAAACGCCCGTACCGAAACGGCGGTGCTTAATGGGCAGCCAACCTATATCCGTGGTTCGCAATTAATTTATAATGATGTAAGCATTAACGATTTTCCTGGGCGCAACGAGTTCAGACTGTTTGATACGCGTACACTTAAGCTCAACTCGCAGAGGGTAGCCAAAATTTATAAAGATTCAACCAACGTGGTAGTGCTGCTTGGCGACCCGGTGCGCGACCAGCCCAACTACATTTTTCAGTACGATAACGACGGCAAATTTTACATTTTGAATAACGACGGCACCACACCGGCTACAGATGCCGATTACGCGCACGTGTATTTCACCCTGTCAACCAATAAAAACCCTAACGACGGAGCGCCGTATGTGGTAGGCCAGTTTAATAATTACCGGCTTGATGATAGCAATAAGCTTCACCCGCTTGATAACGGCAGGTACACAGTAAATATGCTGTTAAAGCAAGGTGTGTACGATTATGAATACGTTTGGGTAGATGCCAAAACAGGCCAGGCAGATGATATCCCCTTTGAGGGAAGCCACTTTGAAACCGAAAACGAATACCAGATGCTAACCTACTACCGTCCGCCTGCAGCCAGATGGGATGAGCTGGTAGGTTTCAGGGAGTTGGTGACTAAGAGGTAGACCTCTCCTAAATCCTCTCCAAAGGAGAGGACTTTAAAAACTTTGCAAATAAAAGTCTCCCCCTTGGGGGAGATTTAGAGGGGGTGCGTATCTTTGCCTCAAAACACTATCTATATGACCGGAAAATCGCCGCAGGAATCATACACCATCATGAACGAACTGGTATTACCCAATGATACCAATACCTTAAACAACCTGATGGGCGGCAGACTGCTGCATTGGATGGATATCGCAGCCGCTATTTCGGCGCAAAAACATTGCAACAGGATAGTGGTTACAGCATCGGTAGATAATGTATCGTTCCAGTCGCCGATAAAGCTGGGCGATGTGATCAGTATTGAAGCCAAGGTTACCCGGGCCTTTACAACCTCTGTTGAGGTAAGGATGGACGTGTGGGCGCAAAACATCCCATCGGGCACCAAAGTAAAAAGCAACGAGGCATACTACACCTTTGTGGCTTTAGATAAAGACGGGCAAAAAACTGCCGTCCCCGAACTGGTCCCCGAAACGGATAAGGAGCGGGCACTGTTTGAAGGGGCGCTTCGTCGCCGCCAGTTGAGGCTGATATTGGGCGGCAAAATGAACCCTAATGATGCTACCGAACTCAAAGCCCTGTTTTTTGGCGATCAGCTGCCACCCAACCTGGGCGAAGAAATAAAGCAGTAACAAATTTAAGGGCGTATGGTCTAAACAGTAGTTAAACATTAAAACTACTACAACCATGCGATACTTTTTGTGCTTTTTACTGCCACCCGCTGCCATTTTAACCACCGGCAGGATAGGTGCATTTATACTGAATATATTTTTAACCCTGTTTTTCTGGATTCCGGGTGTAATACATGCCATACTGGTAACCAGCGATTACTATGATGCCAAACGCCACCGTCAACTCATGCGGGCAACAAGGCGCGCAAGGTGGTAGACCGCTGATTTATGTGATTACGTTGATTTCGCTGATCATCTGAACCACCTGCAGTGGTTTAGTGCGGCATAACCCGTGGTTGAATACAATCCCTCCCCATCACGTCATTGCGAGTATCCATCAGGAGAAACCCTGAAAAAAAACGTAATGACGTGTGAAAATTATGCTTGATAATCAGTTATTTATGATCACGTCATTATAAGGTACGAAGCAATCGCGAACTGTACAGAGCAAACCTGCAATACCCCTCATCTTAAAAAGTCACGAGTACTCCACGCTTTTCCCTACGCTGCATACTCGCGCCAGTTGGGGGGGCTGGCCAGCGGTAGCCTGCAAGGGCTAAACCCTGCCAAATGCGCTGTGCTAAAAGGCCGGGAGGTTAATGTTGTTCCCCGATGCAAATGCTTACGATAAATGGAAGCTGAAAGCCCGTGAGCTGCACGAGGCCATGCCCGATACGGTCTTCACCGTCTCGACAGTGCTTGAAAGCATAGCCACCGAACAGGACAGGCTGAACGGGATTGACATTGGTGATGTGGTGCAGTGGTAGGGGATTGTCCGCCTGATGTTTGTTTGGGTAGTGACACAGTGTTACGGACGGACGGAAGTCAGAGATGCAGGACTTGGAGAGGCAGGAGGCAGGAAAAGCCCCCAGCACGTCATTGCCTCTCCACCATGTCATTGCGAGGCACGAAGCAATCGCGAACTGTACAGGGCAACTTGCTTAAAAAGTCACGAGTACGCCACACTTTTCCCTACGCTACCGCAAGCGTCCTCGCTTGTGGGCATCATGCTAAGCTATGCGAGCGGCTCATCAGGCTGTATACCTAAATGCGGGCCACAAGCGAGGACGCTTGCGGCAGCGGGGGGCTCGTCCAAAAGTTACTCCCACCACCCGTCAAATGGCTGTCATAAGTGGTTTTATCCACTTGTATCGTATATTAGGGGTAGCCTTGCTATCCCTTTTTTATAAGTTTAATAAATTATCTATTTCCTTGCCCACCCTAACTTCAAATGGTACATCCTTTGATTTTATTTCTTTAAGTGAATATTTATATTTCTTCTTAGTTGTATCTGCATAGATTTTCCCTGCTCTAAATAAACCAGATGCTATATCTCTGAATCTGCTAAAAACGTGAGGCTGATCTAAAGAACTGTCTATTTCTAAAACGTATTTTACTAACTCGTCAACAGTCCCTTCTCCTAATTCATCTAATACATAAAAGAATAATTGTATTGTCGTTAATTCTCTATTGTATGCCTTGGGTATATCTACGTCTACGTTCTCGTAATAATTTTTCCGTTGACTATTTTTATCTGTGCTATTTGTTATATTTTCATTTGTTAATTTGTCAATATTTACTCCATTCTTTAAAATGGTCAAACTATTGATAGTCTTCTCTAAATGCTCTAATTCTGCAAGTAATCGAGTCTTTTCTAAGCTCAACTGCCTTATTATCTCATTGTATGTTGCTTTATTCATCTGTGACTATCTGAAAAAATAACGTTTACAATATTACACAATTAATTTTTGAATATCAGTGTGTTATAATTCTTAATTTTGCCTAATTAATATGCAAGTTTTCCACACCGAGAATCAAATCACAATTAATAACCTTTTTGAAGCAAGCAGTCGGTGCAAAAATACCATCACTCTCAGTTGCATGCCCGCATCATCCGCAAAAAAATAAGCCTCCGTCCGCCACCCGTCCCTAAACATTGTAACACAGGTATACGGACGGACGTACACCAAGCCTTGTGCACAGGCCGCGTTAGGGATTGCAGTGTAAAGCCCACAGTGCGTGCAGGGATTGCGGGCAGGAAAGGCGAGGACTTGCAACGTAAAGCCCGGGCCGGAGGCTAACGCCATTGCTATGATTTGGGATTTCGGATGTTCGATTTCGGATTTTTAAATTTGCAATCCGTGTCGCGGTATCAATATTGTCAGAACTCGAATTTATTGAATTAAACGGGTAGACAGAATGCCAAACAAATTCAATAAATTCCCTTAATTCAATAAATTCGAGTTCTGACAAGAAAAATCCAGTCAATCGGGAAAATTCGCCCTGCACAGTTCGCGATTGCTTCGTACCTCGCAATGACGGGGTGGAGAACAAAAAAACGCCCTCCGGTTATCCGAAGGGCGTTTTTATATCTGATAAAATCAGCAATTATAATTTGCCAATTTCCTGAACAAGGTCGATCAGTTTGTTTGAGTAACCCCACTCGTTATCGTACCATGAAACAACTTTAACAAAGTTATCATTCAGACCGATACCGGCTTTAGCGTCAAAAATTGAAGTACGTGCGTCACCTTTAAAATCTTCAGATACAACTTCGTCTTCAGTGTAGCCCAGGATGCCTTTTAATTCGCCTTCTGATGCTGCTTTCATAGCTGCTTTGATGGCTTCGTAAGATGCACCTTTTTTCAAACGTACAGTTAAGTCAACTACAGATACGTCGGCAACCGGTACGCGGAAGCTCATGCCTGTTAATTTACCTTTTAACTGAGGTAAAACTAAACCAACTGCTTTAGCAGCACCTGTTGATGAAGGGATGATGTTTTGGTAAGCACCACGACCACCTCTCCAATCTTTTGCAGATGGGCCGTCAACTGTTTTTTGAGTTGCAGTAACAGCGTGTACAGTAGTCATCAAACCTTCTTCGATACCAAAGTTATCATCCAATACTTTAGCGATAGGAGCTAAACAGTTGGTGGTACATGAAGCGTTTGAAACGATGTTTTGATCGGCTTTTAATGCTTTGTGGTTAACACCCATTACAAATGTAGGGGTATCATCTTTTGCAGGGGCGCTCATTACTACTTTTTTAGCACCGGCGTCGATGTGTTTTTGAGCAGTTTCCTGAGTTAAGAACAAACCGGTTGATTCGATAACTACCTCAGCACCTACTTCATTCCATTTAAGGTTAGCAGGGTCTTTTTCGGCAGTAACGCGGATGGTTTTACCGTTAACAACCAAATGACCACCTTCAACAGCAATGGTACCTTTGAACTGACCATGGGTTGAATCGTATTTTAACATGTAAGCCATGTAATCTGGCTCAACAAGGTCATTAATACCAACAACTTCAATGTCTGGTCTTTCAATTGCAGCCCTGAATGCCAGGCGGCCAATACGGCCGAAACCGTTAATTCCTATTTTCATGATTTTTTAATTTTTACTTGAATAGTAGGTTAATAAATTATTTATGGGTTCTTTAATTATGTTAGTGATTTGCAGATCAGCTTCGGCGGCAGCTTCATACAAGTGTTCCTGAAAATTAAAAGCAACAGAGCCTGCAAAGTGAACAGACGTACCCGGGTGTTGCTGATATAAAGGTAACAAATAAGTAGAAATTAGCTTGCTAAATCCTTTTTTTATGACGTTTTGCAGATGATGATCGTTCTTGTTATCGAGGTAAAAATCGGTAAAAGAACTTAAAAATAAAGCGGGTTGTTTT
The DNA here is from genome assembly GCF_900110105.1 of Mucilaginibacter gossypiicola. GTDB lineage: Bacteria > Bacteroidota > Bacteroidia > Sphingobacteriales > Sphingobacteriaceae > Mucilaginibacter > Mucilaginibacter gossypiicola. Next base: position 135,448 of record NZ_FOCL01000005.1, read on the forward strand.
TGCCTGTAAACCTTTTCGAGCAGGTTTTTACGGTCGGCATCGTACTTGTGAATAAACTTTTTGCGGATGGATGGGGGCAGGGTATCGTTCATGAACTCCTTGATGAGCTGCCTGCCCAGCCAGTTGCCCGATCCTTCATCGGCAAGGATGTAACCTAAACCGTAGTTGTTGGGCCAAACGCGTTTACCATCGTACCAGGCGGCGTTGCTGCCGCTGCCGCAAATGCTTATAATACCCGGCTCGTTTTTACAACAGGCAATAGCTGCACCGGCAATATCATGTTCAATGGATATTTTGCCGAACTTGAAAAATGCCGAAAAAGCGTTGTGTACTATCTTCTTCCGTTCGTCTGACGATGCACCCGCGCCGAAAAAGAAAATGCGTTTTATTTCTTCGGCGTGGTGTATGAGGTTGATGTTTTTATTGAGCAGTTGAAGGATATGCTTCTCGTCGTTAAAATAGGGGTTAATGCCATTGGTTTTAAAGGAAGCAACAGTTCTTCCCTTATCAGTGAGCCTCCAATGTGCAAAGTACGATCCGCTATAAACAACTGCAATCATTAATAATCTATATCGATAATATATCCATCATTTGTAAAAGATCTTCCTCAAGCTTAAACTCATGATGGTTAAGAGCTGCTTCAAGGTCGGTCATTAAAATGTGATTTGCCTGCAAACCTACCATTTTTTGTGATTCGCCGGCTATCAAAGCATTAACTGCTGCAAAACCAAGCCTGCTGCCCAAAATACGGTCAAAGCTTGATGGTGCACCGCCCCGTTGCAAGTGGCCTAAGATAGTAACTTTTATGTCGTAATTCTTAACTTCCTCTTGCACAGCTTTTGCCACGCCATAAACGCCGCCATTTTTATCGCCTTCGGCAACAATTACAATGCTTGATGATTTCTTGTTCATGTGGCCTTCTTTAAGGTTGGCAATCAAATCGTCAATGGCAGTAGCACGCTCGGGCAGTAAAATAGCCTCGGCACCGCATGAAATACCGGCACGTAAAGCAATAGCGCCCGAATCGCGGCCCATAACCTCAATAAAGAAAAGGCGGTCGTGCGCATCGGCAGTATCGCGGATTTTGTCGATAGCCTGGATAACGGTATTGGTAGCGGTATCAAAACCAAGGGTATAGGTTGAGCCGCAAAGGTCATTATCAATAGTACCCGGAACGCCCATTACAGCAATGTCGGGATATTTGCGCGAAAAGCGCAGTGCACCGGTAAAAGTACCGTCGCCGCCAATAACAACAAGGGCATCAATGCCACGGGCTTTAGCGTGTTGATAAGCCTGCTCCATGCCTTCGTCGGTTTTAAAAGGCAGGCAGCGTGCGGTTTTTAAAATGGTGCCGCCCAGGTTAAGGATATTACTTACCGAGCGCCTATCCATTTCGTACATGTCGTTGTCAATAAGACCTTTATAACCTTGTCTTATACCTACAACTTCCAGTCCGTTATATAGTGCAGTTCTAACTACGGCACGTATACAAGGGTTCATTCCGGGGGCATCACCACCTGAAGTTAAAACCCCAATTTTTGATATTTTACGCATCTTTCACTCCTTAAGTTTACGGTACGAAGATACTGTGTGTAAATTACACCATTAAATTTTATTTATTTTTTTTTGGATTAGAGATTAAGGCTATATATTTAAACTTATTAACTAAATCTCACTAATAGTTTGGAACTAATGTTACCTAAGTTTGATTCCGTATTCTCGATAGACTGCGTGATATTCGGCTTTGAAGCCGGCGAGCTTAAAATTTTGCTTATTGAGAGGAACGAGGAGCCGTATAAGGATTGGCTTGCGCTGCCAGGCTATATTGTTGAGCAGGACGAAAGCATTGATGATGCAGCCGAGCGTATATTATACGAACTAACAGGCTTGCGCGATTTGCACATGCAGCAGTTTCACACCTTTGGCGAGGTGAACCGTCACCCGCAGGGCCGTGTAATTACGGTTGCCTATTATGCGCTGATCCGTATAAACGGCCAAAAAGAGTTACGCCCGGTAACGCAGTATGCCAAAAAAGCGTTCTGGCACCCGGTAAGCGAGCTGCCTAAACTGGCGTTTGACCATAGTGAGATTTTTAAAACAGGCTTCAATAAAATAAAACGCAGGCTGCACTATCAGCCGATAGCGTTTGAACTACTGCCCGAAAAGTTTACGCTTACACAACTGCAGTCGCTTTACGAAGCTGTTTTAGATAAGAAACTGGATAAACGCAACTTCCGCAAAAAAATGCTGAGCTACGGCTTTTTGAAAGAGCTGGACGAGAAGCAGAAAGGCGTATCATACCGCGCCGCCAAACTTTACAAGTTTGATAAACGCAAGTACGGCAAGATTTTTCAGGGAGAGATGAACCTTGTGTGAGAGAAGCAAGAAGTCAAGATTCAGGAAGAAAGAAGTTTTTTTGAGATAAAAGAAAGGTTGGGAGATTTTCCAACCTTTTTCTTTTTTACATCTTCTCCACCCCGTCATTGCGAGGTACGAAGCAATCGCGAACTGTACAAGGGGATTTGCTTAGCCGCTCTGTAAAGTAGGGGATTACTTCGTACCTCGCAATGAGGTGGTGGGGAGCATGTTGGCGCTGTCCGCTGTACGTCCAAAGATGAAGTGACACAGGTATACGGACGGACGACAGAAAGGCACAAGTAGCCACTACTCTTTTTCCGCCCTTCATACTTGCGCCAGGAACTGGAGCCAGAAAGTGGGTGACGTAGCGTTCTTCAAACCCTTCACCACCATGTCATTGCGAGCGAAGCGTGGCAATCTCGTAGCCAACCCATGTCCGCCCTGTATAGCTACGAGATTGCTTCGTGCCTCGCAATGACATGGTGGAGAGGAAGCGACCAAGCAAGCGCCTCTGTACAGTTCGCGATTGCTTCGTTCCTCGCAATGACGGGGTGGTAGGGGAATACATGTAAACAAAAAGGACCGGAAAATCTTCCAGTCCTTTTTTATCTTAAAATCTTAACGTCTTAGGTCTTGACTCTTGACTTCTTAGGTCTTGACTCTTATAAAGAAGAAGGTGCTAATTCCAGGTGGTATTTCACCAGGTTATCTATAGGCGAGCGGATGATGCTGCCTACAACCATTCCGTTTTCAGTTGCTACCTCTTCCAGTACATTGCGGAAGTTATAACCTACCGAACCAATGCAGTTGAAAGTATATTTTTGATAATCAGGATAGTGAGTTACCAGGTTGCGGAAGAAATCCTCGAACGAGGTACGTACCAGGTTGCGTGAATATTCAAGGTGTACGTTGTTATCGTAAACAAATTTGCTGAAGCTTGCGCAAAAACGGTTGGCACGTGGCTGGGTGTAAACCTGCTCATTGATATCATCTGGTGTAAGCTTATAAGTTTCCCAGAAAAGGTTACGCACAGGCTCAGGCATGTAACCACGCAGGTAATCTGTTAACAGTTTTTTGCCGATGTAGCAACCACTGCCTTCATCACCCAGGATGTAAGCGCCTGAATCAATATTGTGTACAACTTCTTTACCGTCATAAATGCAGGTATTAGTTCCGGTACCTAATATAGCGGCAAAGCCTTCGGTGTTACCAAGCAAAGCACGGGCAGCAGCAAGCAGGTCATGGCCAATATTAACTTTAGCGCCGGTGAAAACTACTTTCATAGCTTCCTCAACAATTTTACGCATTTCAGGAGTGGAGCAACCAGCACCGTAATAATTTACCTCGGTGATCTGATTTTTTTCAAGATCGGTAGGCAGACTTTCGTTCAGTGATTGTATAATATACTCTGTACTTGAAAAGTAGGGGTTATAACCCTCGGTATTGAAGTAAACTTTTTTTCCCTCTTCGGTAACCAGGCACCAATTTGTTTTGGTTGAGCCACCGTCAGCAATTATGATCATAAATTTTGTTTTTTTAAAAATCGGTTAAAAGTAGGATTAACTTATTGTAAAAAAAACACTTTGTATTTCAAAAATTGAAAATTGCGATTTTTACTTAAATTATAGCTACTTTTTAATATAAATTAAACTTTAAATGGCGCTTTCGTGCCAATGTTATCAATAATTAATCAGGTCAACTATACCTTTTTTTTAAATGTAAAGTTTACAGATAAGCAGTTTCCCTTCGCACTTAAAAACAGAGTAATTTACAATTGTACGTAATGTTCCAATATTTAACAAAATATTGGCTTTAATTAATGCTAAAACGTGTATTTTGTATTACAAAGGTGTTACATAAACTGCAGCGAATTGCCCGGATGGATGTGTGTGGCTTTAATGCCGGGCACGTTTTGATGTAGCCAGCCGATCATAAATTCTGAGCCCGGTTCTTCGCTGGCAATATGCCCCAATACAATCAATGAAAGTTTATCGCCTTTGGCTTGTGCATCACGCACATATTCGGCAGTTTCCCATTCCGAGATTTCACCGCAAATCAACACATCGGGCTTCTTGGTGCTCATTTCGGTGATTTGCCTTTTGCCGCCTGCTGCCCCCGGAAGCAACAAAACTTTCTGGCAGCTTTGGGATGGATTGCCAATATAGCGTACCTTTTCAATCTTCAGTTTCTTTTTCAATGTTTCGATCAAAGCGCTTAACGAAGTAGAAGGGATGCTTAACAGGTTACCTGTTTCGGGTTTGTAGTAGCTTACCCAATCAAGCTGCTTTAATAAGCCTATACCTACACCATCGGGTTTAAGGCTGTGTATGGTATCGTGGTTGCGCCATACGGCTATGTTGTGCTTATCCAGCAGTTGTTTTTTGTACTGATATACATCATCGTTAGCTAACCAGGTGGTTTCATCGGCATGGTTATAAAAAGTAGGCTCGTGCGCTATTATAAAATTAGCCCCTAAGCTTATTGCTTTTTCAATAACGCCAATGGTGGCAAACATGGTGGTAACTATGCCGGTAACCACAATATCACGATTGCCCGATTTTAAGGTATCTACCGTATTAGGAAACGGAGCGCCCGGCACCTGTTTCATAAACAGGTCGATAATTTGCCCTACAGTTATGTTCTCTGCAGGCTTGGCAATTGTGGTAGCATCCGCAGCAAAAGGGGCCGACAGCAATGCAGCAGTACCAGCTAAGGCACCTAACTGGCCTATAAATTTACGACGGTCGGGATTATGGTTAATAGGAGAGGGGTTTGAATTCATGGTAATGATTGGGTTTGGTCAAAGATAGTACAGGCGAGTTAATTTCCGGATTTGTAATAATTGTGTGACATATTTATATCTTCGCATAAAATTTAAAGACCCCTAATCCGTGCAAAAACTTGCTAAGCTTATCACCAACAAACCTTTTGTTTATTCTTTATGGTTTGGCCTAAGTCTATTTTTGGTAATTAAAGGCGTTTTAGCCCATCAGGGGTTTAACAATTACACCATATTTAAATATAACTTTTTAAATACCATTCATCAGCATAACCTGTATGCTTATCAGCCCGAGCATTATTATGACCTTAACCACTACGGGCCGGTATTTTCAATAATCATGGCGCCTTTTTCGATACTGCCCGATAGTATCGGCGTTATTTTATGGGTGCTGTTTAATGCATTTATTCTGTTTAAAGCTATTCAGCTTTTGCCGCTAAAAAAAGATCAGTACGTTATTGTGCTTTTGCTGTGCGCCCACGAGTTAATGACGGCATCGGCCAATGTGCAAAGCAACCCCATGATTGCGGCGCTCATCATATTAGGTTTTAACTTTATTAAACGTGAGCAGGATTTTTGGGCTGCATTGATGATTGCCCTTGGCGCATTTATAAAGCTTTATGGTATTGTTGGGTTGGCTTTCTTCTTCTTTTCTACAAACAAACCAAAGTTTGTGCTGAGCTTTATATTTTGGTCGGTAGTGCTGTTTGTTTTGCCTATGGCTATTTCATCGCCTTCGTTTATCATCCAAACTTATCATGATTGGTATGCCGACCTGGTGATCAAAAATTCGGGTAACCAACATTCGGTAATGCAGGAAATTTGCTTTACAGGCTTTATCCGCAAAGCTTTCCATTATGATGATCTTAAAAATATGTATGTAATAGGGCCCGCGCTGGTGCTGTTTGCGCTGTCGTACCTGCGCATAGGCGCTTATAAAGTTGTGGAATATCAGCGCCTCATCCTTTCGTCGGTGCTGATCTTTGCGGTGATATTCAGCAGCTCGGCCGAATCATCAACCTATATCATTGCTTTTGTTGGCGTAGCAGTTTGGTTTATGAACTTGAACCGCCCGGTAACCGGTTTAGAGATTTTTCTGCTGGTTTTGGCATTGTTGATAACAAGTCTTTCGCCCTCAGATCTTTTTCCATCCTTTATCCGCACCCAGTATATCGTTCCTTATAAACTGAAATCAATACCCTGCTTTTTAATCTGGATTAAAATAATTTACGAAACACTTACCAGGGATTTTGCCAGCGAAAAGAAAAGTGAATTGGCCCCGGCAGCAGTTTAGAGGATTAGCGCTATAAAACAATCCCTCAATGATTATTTTTTACTGTAAAGCCCCGAAAATTTGCAGGTTAATAAATAATTATTATTTATGTTTGTAACAGAAAAGTTACATTTGAGGTATTTTGCACCTTTTGTGTTAAAAACTGATGACGATAGTTACATTTTGTAACAATTTATCGTAAGGTTATTTTATATAAAAGAGTGCTTGAATTTGCAATCAAATATAAGCTTTTAATTACTAATACCGCCTGTTACAATTAAAATTTTCCATAGTATAACTATGATATACCCTGCTGATAAAAAAATCTCTATTGTTATACCTTCTCACAATGAAGAAAAGAATATTAGTTATTTAATTGAGCAACTCCGCGAAACGCTTTCACCCACCGGATATGCCTATGAACTGATATTTGTTGACGATGGTAGCCGGGATAATACCCTGAATGAATTAAAGATCAATGCCGAGCTGCACTCTAATGTTTTTTACGTAGAGCTTTCGCGCAACTTTGGTAAAGATTATGCCCTCAAGGCTGGTATTGCCATGGCCAATGGTAATGCAGTTATAACCATGGATGCCGATTTGCAGCACCCACCCCAACTAATCCTGAAGATGTTAAAGCTTTGGGAAAATGGCTATGATATTGTTTATACCTATCGCGAAGGCGAAAACCCTCATGGTAAAGGGTATCAAAAAGTTACTTCAAAGCTGTTTTACAAAGGCCTTAACATGCTTTCGGACATCAAGATGGAAAACGGTACAGCCGATTTCAGGTTGATTGATGAGAAGGTAGTGAAACAGCTTAAGCTTATTGACGAATACGAGATATTTTTCAGGGGAATAATTAAATGGGCCGGTTACAAGCAAATTGGTGTTCCTTATATACCATCAAAACGGCATACCGGCGAGGCAAGTTATTCCTTCTCAAAACTGGTTAAGCTTGCGGTAGGAAGCATTGTGGCGTTCAGCGCCCGGCCATTATATATAGTTTCGTTAATAGGCTTGTTCTTTTCAACGCTGGCTATTCTGTATATTCCTTATGTGCTGGTGAGTTACTTTTTGGGCTACGCGGTTTCGGGCTGGGCTTCCATTATTGCTACTATAGCTTTTTTTGGCGGCCTTCAGCTGCTTGTAATGAGTGTTATTGGGGTGTATGTAGGCAAAATATTTATGCAGTCAAAGCATCGCCCGCATTATATCATTCGGTCATCAAACGTTGTTATTGTAGATAATGATTTTATTAGGATTTGATGTTGAAGAGTTTGATATGCCGTTTGAGTACGGTAAATCAATAACTTTTGATGAGCAGCTTGAAATTTCAACCAGGGGTACCCATACGATACTTGCTTTACTGAAGCAGAAAAATATAAAGGTCACCTTTTTTTGCACAGCTAATTATGCCATCAATAAGCCGGATATCATCAAACAAATGGTTACCGACGGGCATGAGATAGCATCGCACGGGTATTATCATTCAGATTTTAAAATTGAGCATTTAAGGCAGTCGAAGCTGGCATTGGAGGATATTTCCAGAACTGAAGTAACCGGCTTCCGTATGGCCCGAATGATGCCCGTAGATGAGGCCGAGATTGCAAAGGCCGGTTATGAGTATAACTCATCCATAAACCCAACCTGGTTGCCCGGGCGGTATAATAATTTTGATAAGCCACGTACCTGGTTTTATGATCATGATGTACTTCAGATCCCTGCTTCGGTTTCGCCATTGATCCGCTTTCCGCTTTTTTGGCTAAGCTTTCATAATTTGCCGTTATCGTTATTGAAACGGATGGCTTCGGCAACGCATAAAAAAGACGGTTATCTGAACCTGTATTTCCATCCCTGGGAATTTACAGATTTGCATGATAAAGAAAAGTTCGGTTTCCCGGGCTATGTTTCAAAAAACTCAGGCGAAGCGTTTGCCCGCAGGATAGGCGATTTTATTGACTGGGCAATGGACAACGGTTACACGTTTAGACGGACGGACGGCTTTTGTGAAACAATCAAAAACAAAAACAAACAAGAGCCCGTATTACATTAACAAGCTGTTAAGCAGCTTACAGCAAATCAATTTAGTAATTGATTGTTATTTTCAGCATAATTTTGCATATTTGCACCGCAAAAAAATATTCAATGTATCATGGGTTCGAAACCATGTTTATATTTGTAATTAAGATTGCGATGGTCCTATAGCTCAGCTGGATAGAGCAACAGATTTCTAATCTGTAGGTCTTTGGTTCGAATCCAAATGGGATCACTTAGAAAAAAAGCCGTTTCATACACCAAGAAACGGCTTTTCCTTTGTATAAGGGCACTTTTGAGGGCTCGCCAGATCTTGAATCGACAACCGTCGTATCGTCAAGTTTTACACGTTTTTTTGTTGAATTTCACTAAAAGGTGGTACAAATATGGTACAAACATTTTGGTGCTAAGAAAATCCGTATGGCAACGATTTGTGCAATGGTTTTAAAACACCATTTAAAAAACGATGGGACCTACAATGTGAAAATTAGGATTACCCACAAAAAAGAAAAAAGATACATCGACACTGAACATTTTGTTACGGCGAAGCAGCTTTCAAAAAGTCTCACTATTAAAGATCCTTTTATCAACAGAGTTGTTAATTTGAAGATCGACGAGTATCGCTTGGCAATAAGCAGTATCAGTGAAAAGTTAGACTTTTTTGACGCTGAGGCTTTAAGAAGTTTCCTTTTAAAAAATAACAAGGAAATCGATTTTATAGAATTTTGTGACGAGTATATTGTCAATTTAAAAAAGGTTGGTCGTGGTCCTACGGCAGCTAACCATACGACTGTTAGAAATAGTCTTGTCGATTATTTTGGGAGAAATCGAATTTCAATCGTAGAAATTACAGTGAACATGCTAAGAACCTATGAGCAGTTTTTACGCGGCAGTCGGAAAATAGCAAGGATTAACCAATTGGGGAAAGTAGTTGTTACGGAAAGTGATGGCGTTACGGATGCTGGACTTTACAATTATATGAGGGATTTAAGAACCTTATTTAACGCGGCGAGGGAAAAATATAATGATGAGGATCTTGGGATTATCAGGATTTCTCATTATCCGTTCAATAAATATAAAGTAGGGTCACCTCCGAATACAAAAAAAAGGAATATTTCTATGGATTTGATAATTAAAATTCTGAAATGTAATGTCGCTAAGCATAGTAGGGCAGAATTGGCTAAGGAGATGTTTTTGTTATCGTTTTTGCTTTGCGGAATAAACGCGGTTGACCTATATGATATTACAAAACATAATGTGAAAAAGGGAAGACTTGAATATAATCGCTCAAAAACGAAAGGAAGGCGTAAAGATGATGCTTTCATAAGTATAAAAATTATTGACGAAGCCGCACCTCTTTTAGAAAAATATATCGAAAAGATAAAAGATCGTTATTCATCATCCAAAGGTTTTGACGGGGCTTTAAGCAAAGGCATGAAAAAATTGCGTGAAATAACTGGAATTCCGGAAATAACGTATTACTGGGCCAGGCATTCGTTCGCCAATTGTGCACGGAACAATTGCCGATTTAGCAAGGATGACATCGCACTTGCACTTAACCATGTTGACAATGGTCATAAAATCACAGACATTTATATTGCTAAAGACTGGAAAATAGTGGATGAAGTTCAATTTAATGTTGTGAAGCTTTTAAACAGAGAACTATTGAAAACCAAGAAAGTTGTACTGAGTAGCAAATAAGATTTTAAGCTATTTGTTTGTTCTTTTCAATTAAGTTAAACGAGGATTTTTAAGTAATATAGACTGCTGTTGGAATTTGCTGTACTTCAATTAATTATAGAGATTGTCCAGACAATCAATTGTTTATCAATTTTTATCATACTGGCGAAGTTCATTTAAATATTATTAAACGTTTTGATATGCTCAAGTTAATTAACTATTTATGAATGTTTCGAACCTATATGAGGCGACCGCTATATCCCAATTTAGAATTAGAGTAAAGAAATTTATTATGAAACCAAGAAGGCAGGAATTGGGCCTTCTTGATTAGTTTTCGTTTATTATATTTATTTCTAAAGTTCCGGCGCCGCGTTCAACATGGGAAACCGCCGCTGGTGCCAGTAAGGATAGGCAGGTTGTATTTCGCTGGCTTTGTCCAAACGCTTAACCTGCTCAATTGTTAAGTTCCAGTTTACTGCTTCCAAATTCTGTTTAAGTTGCTCCTCATTCCTTGCACCAATAATGATATTAGCGATTGTTGGGCGTTGCAGTAGCCAGTTCAATGATATTTGCGCAGCAGTTTTACCGGTTTCTTCCACTAGTTCGTCCAATACATCCACAATATTATATAAGCGTTGTTCATCCGCATCAGTGTTCATAACCGGGCTGCCGCCTTGTGCCACGCGTCCGTCTTCTGGCACAGGCTCATCTCTGCGGTATTTGCCGCTTAGTTTACCGCTAGCCAACGGGCTTCAAACAATGGTGCCAATATTTTCTTCGATACCTAATGGCATCAACTCCCATTCAAAATCACGGTTCAGTAACGAATAATATGCCTGATGAGCAATATATTTCGACCAGCCATAACGCTCTGAAATAGACAAGGACTTCATCAAATGCCAGCCTGAAAAGTTAGAGCAGGCGATGTAGCGTACTTTACCGCTGTCAACCAGAGTTTCCAAAGCTTTCAAAGTTTCATAGATCGGTGTGTTAGCATCAAAGCCGTGCATGTGGTAAATATCGATGTGATCGGTACCCAACCTTTTCAAACTATCTTCACATGCTTTGATGAGGTTAATACGTGAGGAGCCGTAGTCATTCGCGCCATCACCCATCGGGAAAGTAGCTTTGGTAGAGATCAATACTTTATTCCGCAGGCCGGTTAGGGCTTTACCTAAGATTTCTTCTGCTGCACCGCCCGAATAAACATTGGAAGTATCGAATAAGTTAACCCCTGCATCAATGCATAAGTTGATCAACCGTGTAGCTTCATCTACCTGCGTGCTGCCCCATGCTTTGAAAAATTCATTGCCGCCGCCAAAGGTTGCGGTACCAAAACTTAAAACCGGAACCCTAAGCCCCGAATTCCCTAATTGTCTGTATTCCATGATTGTTTAGTCTTTGTATTGATTTAAAAAAGTCAAGGATGGGCCGTCACCAACAACTTTACCTTTCAGGAAATTGATAAAGGTTACGGTATGGTCGAAGCCGACATGCGCATCGAAATCTGCCTGCGATTTGAATACTTCAAAGAAAACGATCACGTGTGGTTCTTCTTTTTTCATGTTAAAAAGGAAAGCTTCACAACCGATTTCTTTACGGGTGGCAATCCATACCATTTCCGCTGATGCCAGTACTTCTTTTTCAAAGCCAGGCAGGATCTTAATCTCTGCGGTAAGGCTAATATTATTTGTTGATTGCATTGTTTAGTATTTATTTGAAGGTAAAACGATATTGACCTGGGGGTTGATGATTATGCTACGTTCCAGTACAATGCTTTTAATTAACCATTTTCCATTTTCTCTGAAATAAGATTCAAAGTAACGTCCGAATCCCTGCGTTATAGTTTGCTGCTTTTTATCATCTGTACCAATGATGTAATCGGTCATAAACCAATTGCCCTCAGCATGATAGGTGTCTTTTAATTCAATATCGGGCATAGAGCCTGTATGGGCAGTCACCGTAGTTGCGTGTCTTTTGGAAAAGTTAGCGATCAGTTCCTTGCTGCCGCTGACATGTATTTTTCCCGGCGGGTAATCGAAGGCTACATCATTGGTAAGGCAGGCGGCCAATCCCGGCCAATCTTTGGCATCCAGGCACCTGAAGTACCTTGATTTTAGCTGTTTTATTTCTTCTATTTCTTTTAGCTTGTTCATTATAATCGTTTTAAATAGGCTACCATCTTTTCACGGGTAGCCGGGTCTGGTAATTCACCATCACCGGCGTTGAAATTATCTATGGCATGCGCAACATCGGCTGTTGCCGGAATAACGCATGTTACGGCCGGATGAGAAATGATATACTTAAGAAAGTAAGCGCTCCAGGTTTCGATGCCCAATTCTTCAGCCCATCCGGGAAGTGCTTTACCTTTTACTTTATTGAAAAGATTGCCTGATCCCAAAGGGCGATTGATCAGGGTGGCTACACCCAGATCGGCTGCGGCATCCAATAACCGTTTCTCGGCATGGCGTTCGCTAAGGGAAAAGTTGAATTGCACAAAATCTACTTTTTGCGCACGCATGATCTGTTCAAGTTCCTCATGACTGGAATCTGTATAATGGGTGATTCCTGTGTACCTGATCCGTTTCGTTTCTTTCCATCGCTGCAAAATGGGCAGATGTGTTTGCCAGTCGGTAAGGTTATGAATCTGGATCAGATCCAGCCTCTTGCGCTTCATTTTAAGCATGGAGTTCTCCATTTGACGGATACCTTCTTGTAAGCCCCTTGTCCATACTTTGGTAGCATAAAAATATTGATCTGCGATGTCCATTTGCGAGGTGATGTCACCGATCACCTGTTCGGAACGGCCATACATCGGTGAGCTGTCGATCAGGCTTCCACCTGAAGTGTGCATTTTGTGCAAAACACTTTCCAGGGTTGGATAGGCCTTACTATTGGAAGCATCAAAGGTTTGCCAGGTGCCCAAACCTATAACCGGCAGTTCTTCGCCCGATGAAGGTATGATACGTTTTAACATTTTATGGGATTAAAGAGTGGTCGAGTGCAGGCAATATAAGCTGATGGTAATCGCCTTGTATTGGTTTATTTCCTGAAGTAAAACAGAGAACCAGCAGGCATATTTTCAATATAATAAAGCAACTGCACCATATCAATTCCTTTGAATTATTTTGTGGTTGAACCGAGCGCTTTTCCATGTCTTAATTATTTAACATGCTCACCTTTTCTAACACTTCCTGTTTTTCGATCTCAGCGATGCCCGCTAATGAAACATTGCTCACTATCCAGTCAAGCGCCTCTGATAGTGTTTTGCAGCAGGTGCCGCAAACCCCATAAGCCTTTTCAATCTTTATTTTTTTAGCCTGCTCATAAAACGGATCATCAACTACATTGACGATCGCTTTCACATGCCCCTTGAGTAGACCTTCGTTATCAATCATCCATTGCTTTCGTGCGGCTAAATTTTCCTTAGTCGCTTTAGGCAATGCTGTGTCTATATGAAATAAACGCAGCCAAACGCAATCCTTTCCGCAGTTCAGGTAATCAGCCGAAGCTTGTAACTCCAACTGGTAGTCATCAACGCCATCACGGGAATCGGTAATGGATATGTAAAGAGGATCAATGGTGGTAATTTCCTGATAGGCCATATTACGCGGGAATAATGTTTTGCGCTTTCAGTTCATCGAAAGTGTTTTTAAACGATTCAAAACTTTCGACCTGCATTTCATGGAAACCTGCACGACGGAATTTATTGACATCAAAAAAAGCGTCGGCTTCCACATTAAATATAAAGTCACCAAATGGCCAATTCGCCAATTCTTTCACCGTATGCGGTTTTAAACCGTACTTTTCTACAATACCGGCCCATACCTCTTCTTTGTCGGCCATGTACTCAGCCAGCGGAAAAGTGATCGGACTATCCATGTTAACATTAAAGTAGGCAGCTATCTTAGGCCAGATCTGTTCCCAGCGGAAAATATCACCATTGGTTACATTGTAGATCTGGCTGTAACAGTCTTCATGCAGCGCGGCATACTCCATGCCTTTGGCCAATATTTCGCTGTCGGTGATATTGACCAATACTTTGTAAGCCATATCAGATCCTGGAAAACGAAACGGCACATTTAATTCATTACACAGCGTTTCATAAACCGCGATCAGGTTAGCCATGTTCATCGGGTTACCTACCGCGAAGCCAACCATAATATCCGGCCTTACGGCAGTCCAGCTCCAGGCTTTCCCTGCTGATTGTTTGATCAGGAAGTCTTGCTGGCTGTAGTAGAAGTTTGGCGGAAAATGTCGTGAATCTGTTTCTAAAGCCGGGGTCTTGTATTTACCTAAATGCGCCCCATAAGCTTTACCGCCTTGTATAAAGGTTAAATGTTTAAACCCTGAAGCCACCTTCTCCAATCCTAAAACCAAATTTTGGAGTAACAGGATATTTGTCGCTGTTTGCTCAGCAAGGGTTTGCTTTTCCATGTAAGCAGCATAGAAAACGTGACTTACACCGGCTAACGCGGCTGCATTGTTTTCAACGGCCTGGGCGTCTGTCAGGTCCATGTGAACAAATTTGGCTGTGGTTTCGAAATCCGGCTCACGATAAGAGGTGATAATAACCTCATCCCAGATATCACGGGCTTGCAGATATTTCGCCATATTGCGGCCAACGATGCCATTTCCACCCACAATCAGGGCTATTTTTTTAGTTTGCATTTGGATAATATTAAGAGGTCATATACCAGCCGCCATTCACACTAATGGTTTGACCTGTGATGTAACCATTAGTTGCTAATAACAACACTACATCAGCAACTTCATCTGGCTGACCAAAACGGCCTATGGGGATGAGGGTTGGTTTGATATTGGTATTGCTTTTCAGCATGTCTGTTTCGATCAATGCGGGGGCTATCGCGTTGGCAGTTATGCCGCCGTGTTTAGCCAGCATAGCAGCATAAGAATGTGTTAAACCAATTAATCCGGCTTTTGCCGCCGCATAATGTGGGCCGATAACACCACCTAACTGCGCCGCCACCGAGGAAAAGTTGATGATCCTGCCGTAATTCTTTTCGATCATTCCGGGGATGGCTAGTTGCGTAGTTAAAAACGCCGAAGTTAAGTTGATGTCCAATGATTGCTGAAAATCGGCAAGGGTTACCTCAGCAAGCGTTTTTGTTGGATTGATTCCGGCATTGTTGACCAGGATATCTACACTACCTGCGACTTTTCCAATTTCTTCAAAAAGCTGTTTAACTGCAGCTTCGTTGGAAACATCTGCCTGCAATGCAACAGCTTTTCCGCCTTCTGCTTCAATTTGTTTAACGATTGCTTCCGCTTCGGTTTTACTTGAATTGTAGTTCACGATAACTGTAGCGCCTGCTTTAGACAGGCTAAACGCAATGGCTTTACCTAAGCCTTTCGATGCACCAGTGACCAAAGCGACTTTATCTTTTAATGAAGTTTCCATAGCTATTATTGACGATACAAAAATACTGATGGAACGAAATTCACCGTTAGAACCTTCGGTACGAATATTGGTACATTTGGTACTTTGGTGATCACTTTAAAGTCATGTATCTGTACATGTCTTTTGAAAGCGTTGAATATTACTGATGAAAGAGTATTACAAACTGTTTGAAGATAAGCGAAGAAGAAAGCTCCCTTAATAAATACTCTACGCCTGACAGGAATAAGAGTATATAGGAGCTAATGCTACCAGTTTTGGAATTGATCGCACATCTGTTTTCGATACTCCGCGGGCGTATGACCAGTTTGTCGCTTAAATTGCCGGGAGAAGTAGGAAAAATCCTTAAAACCCAAATCGTCACTAATTTGGCCGATGGGCTGGTCACTATGCACCAATAACCTTTTTGCTTCGAGTAGGATGCGGTCACGGATTACTTCGCCAAGCGGCTTTCCGGTGACCCGTTTACAAATTTCATTTATTCTGTGGGCAGTCAAGTTCAATTTATCTGCATAGAAACCAATTTGACCTTCTTTTTCAAAATGATCTTCAATTAATTTTTTTAATTGCTTATACCTTACAACATTGGAAAGGTCACGGGCTGACGGAGTATCTACATCTATCAAGCGCTGTATCCTGTTTAGAAAGACAAACAATAAATTCGAAATTATAAACGATGACTTTTCAGGGCGGACGATTTCGTCGAGCATAAGATCAAGCACTGGAACTAATTCAGTTACTGCACAATTATCTAATTTAAATGAAGGACTCGCGTAACTGTTATCCAGAAATCCAAATTCTTTGATTGCATCTCTATTGGGGGTATTTAACAAAAGGAACTGCTCAGTAAAAGTTATAGGAAACCCTTTTACGGATTCTGCCTTATTCATAAGGTGCAATTGACCCGGAGAAATGAAAAATAACATATTAGGTTCAACGGTTACCCGGTGGTAGTCGATGACATTAGTTGATGTGCCCGATGTAAGCCACATCACTTCATAAAAGCTATGCTTATGAGGCCAAAGTAATTTCGGCGGACGCTGTAAACATTCAAAGCGCTCTAACATAAAATGACTACCAATTGCTTGAAATGAGGGGAAATCAGATATATTGTACGTTGGAATCATTACGCAAATATATTTCTTTTAGATTATAACATTTGTTGCTCTAAAAACAAGGCCAGTAATCGGCCCTTTAATAAATTTTCCTATCAATAAAATTAAGCTTATTCAGCAATGACAATTACTGGTTTTTCTATGATACCACCTTTCGAGACTTCGGTATAAACATCTTTAAACCGATTGAAATAATAAGTTCTGCCTACCACTTTTTGATCCATTTACTTGCGTAAACTGAAAGCTTTTCCAATAATTCAGTAGAAGGTTTTTTACATCAGCAGTTTATATTTTTTCTCGAAAACAGGTTGGTGAAAAAGAGCTAATGATCTCTTTCGACCTTGGGGCGGTACTAACATATAGCGAAGATTGTTTCATAATTGCTATGGAAGCAACATTTAAAATGATGTTTTATTTTTATGATCGATGATCATAGTTTAGGCTTCCTCAAAAAAGCCTGGTGGTAAAGCCTGAGCGGTTACTAATAAACTTTCTGCTCCCCAGGTCCATTCAGCACCTTGCGCGGTTAAAATTAACGCGCCGGCTTCCTTTGCAATCAGTATCCCTGCCAGCCAATTGTAGGTATCCAATCCATACTGGAAAAAAATATCGATACGACCAGCCGCGATTGAACATAGCATAAGGCCAAGCGGGCCATAGTTTCTTACAGCGCCAAAAGTGGTCAGCAGTTTTTCAATTGATTTACCAATTACTTCATTTAAGCCTTCAAACTTATTTTGAAATGGCGGATGGTTAAAAGTAGCCAACATGAGCGAAGCGTCAGCCTTTATTGTCGGATGGATCGCTGTATCGTTCAGGAACGCGCCCTCACCGGCCACTGCCCAAAACATTTCGTTATCCAATGGGTTATAAACAGCTGCAAAGTAAGGCGCATTATTTCTAACCAACACCAGATTAAATGTCCAGCCAGGTAAATGCTGCATATATTGTACCGCACCATCCATTGAGTCAAATAGCCAGTATTCAGGAACTGAAACACCGCTTTTCTGGCCCTCCATATCAAACTCGTCTGTTACCCAGGAAATATCCGGGTAGGTTGCGGTAAGGCTATTTTGAATGCTGTGAAGTGCTTTATTTTCGATCTCCGCGAATAAAGAACCCAATGTTTCTGCATCGCCCGGAATGGGACTACGTTTGAAACCGCCTAAAAAAGAATCTCCAACTATTTTGAGTTGTTCCAGGATATAAGGAACGTTTATCTGTGTTTGCATAATTTAAATTGTTTATGCAAAGGAACCGGATGTGCGTGTTTGAAAATAGTCCCATTTCCTGAAGTGATAGTCTTAATCACGGAATTTTTGCCTGAACTGCAAAGGTGTCATTCCGCTGACTTTTTTAAACAATTTGCCAAAGTAAACGGGTTCATCATAGCCAGCCTTGTAACCTACTTCCTTAACGCTTAATTGAGTGAAAAACAATAATCTTTTAGCTTCAAGGATAGAGCGTTGCTGGATATGATCTGAAACAGTGTTGCCGGTCATTTCTTTGATCGTATCGTTTAAATGGGCAACAGAGACAGCCAATGCCTGTGCAAATTTGGCCGGTTTTTTCCATTCGGCGTAATGCCGGGAAAGCAAATTTTCAAATGATCTGGTAATTGTTAGCGGCCTGCTGATTTGTCTGTTGGATTCAATTAATGTGGTCTCCTCTCCGGCAATCAATAATTCTAATGCGGCGTTCAGCAAATTGCAAAGAGCCTTGTGATTGTTAGGTTGTTTCTGTACTGATTCCATCAAGGTTAATAGGGTCTTTACCTGTTGAAAATAGACAGAGGTATCATTAAATGATTTTGAGCGGCTAAAATACCGGCTTAAATTATATTGAAGATCTTCGTCAATCGCTGCCGGATCAAATTCAATAACCCAACCGGCAGGTTCTTTGAAATCAGCAATTTGGTGTACTACACCGGGCATGATCAGTAAAGTGGTACCAGCTTCCAGTATTGTCTCTTCAAAGTCCAAAATAAATCTCACATACCCTTCAGTCATTACAACTAATGTAAAATGACTGTCCCTGTGAGCAGAAAAAACATCGTGCTCGGTTTTATCTCGGCCCCGCTGCATATTCTGGACTATTATTCCCGCTTTAGCTAAGGGCGAGAGATCATATTGGTTTACATGATGAATTGACTTTTTCAATCCCCTAAAATAACGTTAAAGAATAAACTTTTGATAATTGATCTTAAGGCGATACCTAACCCCGGGTTTTTATTCGAAAAATATTTAAGGCATTAAAAAACTACCGCCATGTTTACCGCAGGTTAGCTTGTTAATTATACTAACAATTATCAACCAAATTTTACAGAGGTCATGGTTAGTGAACCACCTACTGCCTTATCATTAAAAAAAGATACCGGGTCATTACCACCGGCACCCAGCGTGTACATTAGCGGCAAATAATGCTCTGGCGTAGGGATAGCTAATTCAGCCTCCCGGCCAAGGCTTTCGTAATTGAGCAAGGGCTGATAATTACCATTGGCGATAAGATCCTTGAACTGATCATTGATCTTCAGGGCCCAGTCGTAGCCAAATTCCGGCTGCTGCATTTTATCCCAGGCAACCATCCGCAGGTTATGCACCATGTTGCCGCTGCCAACAATAAGTACACCTTTTTTACGTAAGGCATGCAATTGTGTAGCTAATTCAAAATGGTATTGCGGGCCTTTGGTATAATCGATGCTCAACTGTAACACCGGGATATTAGCCTCAGGGTACATATGGCGGATGATGGTCCAGGTGCCGTGGTCCAGGCCCCAGTCGTGATCAAGTTCTACATTTGCCGAGTGAAGTAAGGATTGGGTTTCTAACGCTAAAGCCCGACTGCCCGGTGCAGGGTATTGTACATCAAACAATTGTTGCGGAAAGCCACGGAAATCATGAATGGTTTGTGGGAAATCCATAGCGGTGATCTTGGTGCCTCTGGTAAACCAATGGGCCGATATCACCAAAACCGCGGCCGGGGTCGGGATCTCCCGGGCCATGCTTTTCCAGCGCCTTGAAAATTCAGTATCCTCAATGCCATTCATAGGTGAACCATGCCCTATAAATAAAGCAGGCATTGTATACCCGGTTTCTTTTAAACTGCTGGTGAACTTATTGAATGATGCTATCGTTGTCATGTTATTGCTTTTATGAATACACAAATATCGGTTTGCCTGCAAACAATCTGTTTGATGCAGGGTAAGAAATCGACTTGATGTATGTTAAGTAAAATTAGCTAACTGAAAAGCTGTTTTCTGATGCGGCTCAAGCTTTCGGGCGTTATACCAAGGTATGAGGCGATATAGATAAGTGGGATACGGGCTGCTATATGCGGATGCTCTTTGATCAATTGTTGGTAGCGCTCTTCGGCATGTTCACTTTGGGCAGCGTTGTGCCATTGCTGCAGGCTAACGTAAGCCCGCTGAAAAAGCTGTCTGAAAAACCGCTCCAGTTGCGGAATTTGTTCATAAAGCATTTCAAGGTCATGATGAGCTAATAATAAAACCTCGCTATCCTCAATAGCCTCAATATTAATGTTCCCTGCCGATTGGCTTACAAAACTACAAAGGTCGCCTATCCAATGCTCTTCCACAACCAGCTGCACCACATGTTCGGTTCCTTCCTTATCTACGGTATAGGAGCGTAGTGCGCCTTTTTCAACAAAATACACATACCGGCTTACGTCGCCTTCCATCAGCAAAGCTTTCCTTTTTTTTACAAACTTCTTGCTCAGTTTGCTTTCTATCACTGCAAAATCATCCGTAGTGATGCGGGCATATTTATTAAGGTTATGGAAAAGCTGAGCGGAGATCATGGCGGCCGATTAAGCCACCAAATTAACAATTATCAGGCATTATTTTGAAGCCATTGCAGCAGATCTGCCAGTTCCTGCTCGCCGGTGGTGTGCCCCATTTGGTATTCATGATAGGTTACATCTGTAACCAGTGCCTTAATATAGGCACTGGCTTCATGTGCGTAAGCTAATGGAAGCACGTTATCTTGCGTACCATGGGCTATAAATATCCTTAATTGCTTTAGGGCCGGTGTAATGTTTATCAGCGGTTTTACTTCGGGCAATAAACGGCTGCTTAAAATAAAAATACCTTTAAACACCTGCGGGAAAGTTAAGCCGGTACTGTAAGACATGATGCCGCCCTGGCTAAAACCGCCCATATAAATATTGGCAGTATCGATATCGTAATTCTCAATCAACTGACCAACAAAGGTGGTCAATGTCAACCTGCTTTGTTCGGCCTGCTCTGGATTAATAACAGGTTTGCCGCTCGAAAAATCTACCTGGAACCAGGCGTACCTTCCGGAAGCCATTGTATAAGGTGCCCTTGCTGATACTACAATAAAGTTTTCCGGGAACTTGCCGGCCAAACGGAACAGGTCATCTTCATTACTGCCTACACCATGTAACAGTATGATCAAACCGGGATGAGGAATGTTTGCTTCGCGGATTTTATAATTCAGAATCATTTCCATATACGAGTAAAGATAAGCAGGTATGCGTTCAGGCATACCTGCGGATTAAAACCACTTAATTTATTTGGCCATAATTTGGTCCATATACGTTTTATTATCCCAAAACAGGTGCTCTTCGGTCATTACGCCGTTTTTCCAGATCCCGATGGTAGCCATTGGGATGCTGAATTTTTTGCCGGTTGGCTGAATAAACTTACCGCCGCCAATAGGCATAGGTTTGGTAAAAGTACCTTCAAATACACCGGTTACGGCGGTAAAATCACCCGAACCGAAGCGGATAGGGTGCTGTTTGATACGGGTGTCGGGCGCATAAACAAACAGGGCTTTCATATCTTCAATATGTTTAGCCAAACCTTTGGTTACATGCCCGTCGGGCCAATACACTTTAATATTTTGCCCATGGCTTTCATGAAAACGTTGCCATTGCTGGTTGCTGAAAACAGTATAATCCAGCGTGTCGAATTTATTCAGGTGTTCCTTTACAAGTTTATCGGCAGCAGCAACGCTCTTAAGTTCGGATTGCATTTTAGCAATTTCCTGTTTGGTTTGTGCCTGGCTGTTAGCTATAAAGCCTGTTGTTATAAGGATTACAATTGCGGCTGTTTTGAATACATTTTTCATTGTTGTGATATTTTTAATTGTCGTTATTGACATCACAAAAATGAGCGGAATTTAAATGATCGCGTTTGACGTAGGGTAAGAAATACGTTTGATGTATGTTAAGCAGATTGTATATCGATGCTTGCTAACACACAACGGTTCCCATTAGCTTAATTAGATTATTTATTGTTTGAATTAAAAATGAATGCTTTTATTGAAATTAAAAAACGTTTGCTGATGATATTTTTTGATTAACAATCAATAAATATTAGGTTTACAGTCAATTTACCTATTGATAGCATTTTGTTTTAATTGCGATACCCTAATAATTGCCCAGTAAATTGAAAATAGGTGGTGTAAACGAAGTTTATTTATGGTCTGAATATTTAAAAGGCGATGAAAATTCTTTTAAGCATATCTATGAGCTATACTCATCTCCATTACTGAGGTATGGTTTCAAATTTACGCAGGATGAAGACCTCATTGCCGAAGCCGTACAAGACCTTTTTGTTAAACTTTGGAAAAACCGTAAAACCATAGGCGAAACCCCGTCTGTAAAAAACTACCTTTATAAATCGTTCCGTAGGGTGCTTATTGAAAAGCTTCAGTTTTCGGCACGTACCATCGCTTTTCCTATCACCGACGAAATTATCCAGTTCAATTTTGAACTGGGCCACGACCATGTTTTGATACGCAAAGAAAGATTATCACAATTACAGGCATCGCTGGAGAAAGCCCTTTCCCAAATGAGCGACAAGCAACGGGAAGTAATCTATCTGAAATATTATGAAGATATGTCGTACGAAGAGATTGCCGAAATGATGGATATTACTACTAAAGGAGCATATAAATTATTATACCGCGCCTTAGATAGTCTTCGTGAAAATTTAGGCGGATTTACAATGCTTCTCTTGATTTTAGTTTTCCAAAAGCTAAAAATGCCCTGGTGATTTTACTGAATTTTAAAAGGTTTACTGATGTTTTTTTGAAAAAAATGATCTTTTTTGAAAAAAAATGGAAAACCGTGGGGTAAAAATTTAGATAGCACCGTATATAGGAGCAGAATTGGTTGATGATGGATGTAGATTTTTATAAAGATTACACGTTGGAGGGTTTTTTGGGCGATGATCACCTTATAAAATGGGTGAAATACCCGGACGAAGAAAACTCCGAGTTTTGGATAGCTGTATTAAATGCCTTTCCTGATCAAAGAGGTAATATTGAAGAAGCTGCCGATGTTATACGTATACTTAATAAACAGGTACAGCCTGATACCACCGCATTGGCACAGCGGGTTTGGCAAAATATCGAGGGGGATCTTCAGTTAAAATACAATTACCAAACCCGCCGGGTTCTTAAAATGTGGACCCGTATTGCCGCCTCGGTATTATTGATCCTGGGTTTTGGTTTTGGAGCATATTATCTGCAGCAAAATTCCATGAAGGTTTTTCATGCAGATTATGGTGCGCTGAGGTCTTTAACCCTGCCGGACGGATCAGACGTTGTGTTGAACAGCAATTCAGAGATATCTTATCCGCAAAAATGGCATAACGGAAAATCGAGAGAATTATGGATGAAAGGCGAGGCGCTTTTTTCTGTAAAACATATTGCCCGGAAAAACATCATATCCGAAGCCGATTCATTCAGGGTACACGTAGGCAATTTGCGTATCACTGTGCTTGGTACGCAGTTTAACATAAAAAACAGGCGCAGCACCACTGATATTTTGCTTACCCGCGGAAAAATCAGGATAGATTTTAACGACCAAAGCCATCGCCCGGTTTACATGGCCCCCGGCGAGTCGGTACATTATGATTCTGTAGCTAACAGGTTGGATCACATAAATGCCACAACCGAAGCGGCAACTGCCTGGACACAACGTAAACTTGTTTTACAGGGTGAAGCGTTAAGTGATATAATACACGTTCTGGAAGATAATTATGGATACCAGGTAGTTTTGAAAGATCCGGCCCTTGCAAAAAGACAGCTAAAAGGTACCATCCCGCTAAATAAAAAAGCTGATCTGCTTTTCGTGATCAGAAAGGTATTTAATGTAAATATTGAACAAAGAGATAATACCCTTATAATTTATTAATAACTGTTAAACCCCACATCAATGAAGAAAAATTTACTTGTTCTTCTAATGCTCTATGCATTTAATTTAATGTGCCCGTCTTCGTATAAAGCGTTGGCACAGAGCCGGCAAAGCCTTGAAACGGCGCTAAAAAAAGTTGAAAACGTTTACGGCGCGAAATTCGTTTACGAAAAAAATCTGCTCGATAACAAAGTAACATCGTACCAGGTACGGGACAAAGGTGATGTACCTATAGAAAAGGTTCTTAAAGAACTTTTGTACCCGCAGGGCTTCCTGTTTTTGTATGTTGAAAAAAACTATTATACCATTATTAAAGACAGCCGTGATAAAACCCAATTGCAGGATAATACGGTTCAGTCGGTAGTTAATTTAAAAGATGGAAGACGCACCGTGTACGGCAGGGTGGTTGATGAAAAAGGCATCCCGCTGCCGGGCGTAAGCGTTATTCCCGACGGTACACATGCGGGCGTATCAACCAGCAGTGATGGTACCTATAGTGTTACGTTCGATCCGCAAATCCAGAATATCCGTTTTTCGTTTGTAGGGATGGCCACGCAGATCATACCCGCTACTACGGATAAAATTAACGTAACCATGGCGATTGAAGCAAATGGTTTAAAAGAAGTTCAGATCCTTTCTACAGGTTACGAAAAAATCCCTAAAGACAGGGCGACAGGTTCTTTCGGCTATATCAACGCTAAAGAAATTGAAAAAACACCGTCAATAAACCTGATGGAGCGGCTACAGGGAAAAATAGCCGGCGTTAAATTTGATACGCGAAACAATACTATCCAGATCAGGGGTCAGAACAACTACGGTACCAGCGGTGCGCAGGGGCCTTTAATTGTGGTTGATGGCTTCCCGCTTATCAGTGAACAAAGCGGTGATACCCAGGCCCTCACCAAGCTGGGCAATAACACAACATCCGTTTCGTCGGTAATATCAAGGATCAACCCATCGGATATTGAATCTATCACTTTTCTGAAAGACGCGGCGGCGGCATCAATATGGGGGGCGAAGGCTGCAAACGGGGTTGTGGTTATTGAAACTAAACGAGGCAGCAAAAAGGCGACAACCGTAAATTTCGGATCGGCAGTTAGTGTTTCTGCACCGGCCGATCTTTCGCAGCTAAATACCATGAACAGCGCGCAGTACATCGGGCTGGAGCAGGAGCTGTTTAACAAAGGTTTCGTTACCGATCCGGCTTCATGGTCTACCGGCTATTATAAATTTAACCCGAATCAAAATACAAGCGACGCCCTTGAATGGATGTTCCGCGTAAATAGGGGCACCGCTACAGCAAGCCAACGTGATTCGGCTTTGGCCAAGTTGGCCGGAAATAACAATTACGCACAGATCAAAAAATACCTGCTTCAAAAAGCCATTACACAACAGTATAATATCTCGTTGTCTGGCGGGGGCGATAATACTACTTACTATGTATCGGCCAATTTTACAAATGACAGGCCAGTATATAAAAGCAATTTTTCGCGCAGCTACAACATTACATCCAATACCAGTACAGATTTTTTTAATAAGCGGGTAACGGTTACAACCGGCCTTAACTTTAACAGTACTTACAGTAAAGCAAACTTGGCCGCTGCCACGGCATTGGGTAAATCTATTTATGGTTTGCGCCCTTATGATATGCTGGTAGACGGCAACGGCAATAACATTAACAGGTATATCCAGTTCCGCCCGAATGTTATTGACAGCCTCACCAACAAAGGCTACCTGCCCTGGACGTATAATGCTATTGATGAGCTTAATTATTCAAATATCATTACCAAAGAAAACCGGGTTAGAGCCAATGCAGGCATTAAAGTAAAAGTTTTTGACTGGCTTGATGTAAATGCTCTTGGTCAATACCAGAATAATATCAGCGATCTGTCTAACGAAGATGAGTTGAACAGCTATAACACGCGTACCTTATTAAATACCGCTACAAGTTCGCTGGCAAACGGTAACCTGGTTTATGGCATACCGCTTGGCGGTGTTTTAAGGAGCACTAACTACTCTGGTTATGATTATTCGTTCCGCGGTTTGCTTAGTGCACATAAAATATGGGATAACATACATCAGCTTAATGTTATAGCGGGTGCCGAAATAAGGGAAACCAACAGCAAAAGCTACGGCCAGACCCGCTACGGATATGACGACCTTACCGGCATTTCACAAACGGTTAACCCTACCACTTATTACCAAACCATTTACCCTTACCAATCATATATCGGCGCGGCCGATAATATCATAACCCGTAGCAAAAAGAGATACCTTTCGTACTACAGTAACGCCGGATATACTTTGCTTGATAAGTATACCGCCAGCGCGTCTGTTCGTTTTGAAGATTACACCATGCTGGGCGTATCGGCAAAGGATAGGGGTAAACCTTTGTATTCTGGCGGTTTGAAATGGAATGTTAAGCGGGAAAAATTTATGGAGCCTGTAGGCGTTATCAGCGACTTAGACCTGCGCCTTACTTTGGGCACCGGGGGTACCATCCCATCCACCGGTTATAACAGCACTGTAATAAGCATAAACGGTACAGATTATTACACCGGGAAACCTTACGCCAGTGTTTCGTCTCCGCAGGATTCGCAGTTAAGCTGGGAAACTACCCGCCAGTGGAACGAAGGTATTGATCTGGGCTTATTTAACAATCGTTTAAATTTGACGGTTGATGTTTACAGCAAAAAATCGTTTGGTATTTTATATAATATGCCTTACAACGCAACCTACGGCTGGTCAACATTGTTGCGCAACGCGGGTACTTTAAGCAGCCATGGTGTTGATGTTACAATTGCCGGCAGCCCGGTTAACCATAAAGACTGGGGCTGGAACTCCAACCTTACATTTGCTTATAATACCAATAAGGTTACCGATTCGCGCTTAACGCAATCTACCAGTGTAAGCATCGTTAGTTCGAGCACCCCAACCGTTGGGTACCCTACAGACTACCTGTTTGTTTATCGCTGGGCGGGGCTGGATAATACAGGCCAGTCGCAGATATATGATAAAACAGGCAAAGTTATCAGTTCAACCATAAGCAGCAATGCTGCCGGCCTTACATCTGCCGATCTTAAATATGCCGGTCGTAAATCACCTCCATATTTTGGCGGCTGGAGCAACGATTTCAGGTATCAAAATTTTACACTGAATGTGATGATGAACTATTATTTCGGAGCTAAATTCCTGAAATATTCGGTAGGCAATTATCCAACGTATGTAGGTACTTATTTGGGGGTTATCGGTACGCAGGCAGATTTAGCCAACAGGTGGGAGCAACCGGGCGATGAGGCTAAAACAAATGTTCCGGGCTTATCTGGTATAAACTCAAACAGCATTACCCGTTACCAATACTCGGATGCTTTGGTGAGAAGTGCCGATCATATCAGGCTTACCCAATTATCATTAGCTTATAACATTCCGGCCAACCTTTTAATGCGTACGCCATTCAAATCGCTGTCGGCCAGTTTCAGCGCGCGTAACCTGGGCATTATCTGGAGGAAGAATAAAGACGGGATCGATCCGGACTACGTAACTACCAACAGCTATAATAATTTACCTCCCGCCAAAAATTTTGTATTAGGATTTAACGCGTCATTTTAAAATATTTTAATACAAAATCTGATAAGGGAATCATCATAAATCACATCCTAAAGTAACGATAGATGAAAAAATATATATTGGGTTTAATCACCATCACCGGCCTCCTGGCCACTTCCTGCCGCAAATATGTGGAAGTTGATCCGCTAAGTAACTCGCGTATCATTAAGTATACCACAGATTATCAGGATTTGTTAAACAATACTTCGGTATTTGAATATAGTTACCTGTACCCGCTGTACTCATCAGATGATGCCGGGATTGATAATGCCACTCTGCAAAATTCAATGCTCCCGCAGCAATACCTTACTTACCAATGGGCGGATACACGCCTCGGGATCACCGATATTGATGTTGACTGGGAGCGTCTTTACAAACAGATATATACCTGTAATTTGGTAACCGATGGTGTAATGAGCAGCACAGGCGGCACAGCCGTTCAAAAAACCGCGGCACTTGCCGTAGCAAAGGTGCATAGGGCGTATGCTTATTTAACACTTGTTAACCTGTACGCGGCGCCGTACAACCCGGCCACAGCAGCAACAGACCTCGGCTTGCCACTGTTAACCACGTCATCTTTGTATACAAGCCTTAAGCGGGCATCTGTACAGGATGTGTATGCGCAAATAATTAAAGACCTTACTGAAGCCCTGCCCGATCTGCCCGATCTGCCTGTTTATAATTCTGACCCGTCTAAAGCGGCTGCTTATGCCTTGCTTGCCGAAGCTTCATTATACAAACGCGATTTTGCGAGTGCAGGCAGTTATGCTGATAAGGTACTGGCTTTGAAAAACACGCTGACCGATTTGAATACTTATGCGGCTGCCCCAAGTACCCTGCCTAAAAAACTTGCAGATCCGGAAACCATTTTTTCTAAACTGGTAAGCGGTAACTCTTATTCATCTATAACCCTGAGCAGCGACCTTTTAACACTGCTTGGTACCAGCGATCTGAGGTATACGCTTTTTACAGGTAATGCCAACCCTGCCACCTACGGCAAGATCTACTATCGTCAGAATTACACTAATGAAGGCGTGTATATTGGGCCTAACGTACCCGAAATGATGTTGATAAAAGCTGAAAGCGCGGCACGTGCCGGCGACGTGTCAGCTGCCGTAAACGAGTTGAATACCCTGCGTAAAAAAAGGTTCAAGCCAGCAGATTATGTGGATTTGACCGCCACCAATGCTGCAGATGCGCTTACGCTTGTTATTAATGAGCGCCGCCGTGAGTTGTTTGGCCGCGGTTTCAGGTGGTTTGACATGAGGCGCTTAAACCAGGACGCGGCTTTTGCCAAAACTTACACCCACACCTTTAAAGGTACAGCTTATACCCTCGAACCTTATAGTAACAGGTATACCTATGCTATCGGCACTTATTACATCACCCTTAATCCCGAAATAGTTCAAAACCCGAGATAATTAATTGATAATAATGTTCAAAACAACAAAAAGAGCCGGCATTTTATTTGCCTGTGTTTTATTGAGTGCCTGTTCGGTATTTAAAAAACACAAACACGCAACCCATGCCACGCCAGGAGCCAACGGACCGGCAACTGATTCAACGCGTAAACCACCTGTACAGATAAAAGCTTATAAGGATGTAATTAAAGGTAAAGTAAGTACCCAGAAGGGCTTGATCACCGTACACCAGATAGATGATAAATTTTATTATGAGATCCCCTTCGCTTTATTTAAGCGGGATATCATGATCCTTAACCGGATCGCCGAATCGTCGTCGATCGTCAGGCTTTCTAATAAAAGCGATGGTTATTCTGGCGACGGTATTGGTGGAAATATCATCAGGTTTGAAAAAGGCCCCTACAACAAGCTTTTGATCCGTAAGGTATATTTTTTCGAAAACGATCAAGACTCTACCAAATCGATGTATAAAGCGGTAAAACGCAATAACTTACAGCCCATAATCGCATCGCTGCCAATCGCTGCTTTCAGTCCGGATTCGTCGGCGGTGGTAGTTGATATGACCCAGATTTTAAATACTGATAGCGAGCTGTTTTATTTCGCGGAATCTATTTATAAGCAGTTTATGCACATCGGTGCGCAGGTAAACGATAAAAGCTATGTGAAATATGTTCATAGCTATCCTGAAAATGTGGAGATCAGGGCAATTAAAACCTATGGGATTGCCGGCGCAACATATGGCGGCAATATAACCATGGAATTAAATTCATCGATGGTTGTATTACCCGAAAAGCCGATGAAGTCCCGTTTGGCCGACGAACGCGTAGGTTATTTTACAGACAGTTACATCGATTATGATGCCAATCCCCAAGGTGTAAAAGATGTAAGCATGGTTAGCCGCTGGAGGCTGGAACCCAAACCTGAAGACCGCGAACGGTATCTGCGCGGTGAACTGGTTGAGCCTGTTAAGCCTATTGTATTTTATATCGATCCGGCAACACCTGCCAAATGGGTACCATACCTTATTAAAGGTATTAACGATTGGAACGTAGCCTTCGAAAAAGCGGGTTTTAAAAATGCTATTGTTGGCAAAGTGGCGCCGACTGAAAAGGAAGACCCCGACTTTAGTATTGAAGATGCCCGTCACTCGGTTATCGTATACAAACCTTCGGTGGTAGCTAACGCGGCAGGGCCTCATATTTCAGATCCACGCAGCGGCGAGATCATGGAATCGCATATCGATTGGTACCATAATGTAATGAACCTTATCCATAACTGGTATATGGTTCAGTGCGCGGCCATTGATCCGAAGGCACGTAAAATGCAGTTTGATGATGAACTGATGGGCCAGCTTATACGTTTTGTATCATCGCACGAAGTTGGGCACACGCTTGGTTTGCGTCACAACTTTGGTTCATCTTCAACCGTTCCGGTAGATAGCCTTCGTAACAAGGCATGGGTGGAGGCTCACGGTCATACACCATCAATAATGGATTATGCCAGGTTTAATTACGTGGCCCAGCCGGAAGATAACATTTCTGAAAAAGGTATTTTTCCTCGCATTGGCGATTATGATATCTGGGCTATTCAGTGGGGCTACCGCTGGTTTCCCGATTCAACCAGTGTTGAAACTGAAAAGCAGGTGCTAAGCAAGTGGACAACTGAAAAGTCGCGCAATAAACGATTATGGTTTGGAAGCGAAACCAACAGGATCGACCCACGTACGCAAAACGAAGACTTAGGTGATAATGCTATGATAGCGGGCGGATATGGCATCAAAAACCTGCAACGGATATTGCCTAATCTTGTACAATGGACAACAGAACCCGCCGAAGGTTATAATAACCTTGGTGAAATGTACGGCGCTGTTAACAGCCAGTTTGACCGCTACCTCATCCATGTTTTGAGGTATATAGGTGGAAGGTATGAAACACCGAAACTGGCTTCGCAGCCGGGTCCGGTATTTGAACCTGTTTCACGCAAATTACAGCTACAGGCCCTTGATTTTTTCAATACACAGCTTTTTGTAACGCCAAACTGGGTGCTCGAAAAATCGATAATTGATAAATTGAATGTTAACCCAATGGTAGTGATAGGCCAAAGGCAGGATGGCGTTTTATCAAACCTGTTACACCCTGCCACTATTGGTAAGTTATTATCGGCACAAACCATGTATGGCGGTAAGGTATTGCAGGTTGATGAATTTTTTGACCTCATGCAGCATTACATATGCAAGGAGTTTTACTCAGGTTCGGCTAAAAATATTGATATATACCGCCGTAACCTTCAGAAAATGTATACCGAAAAACTGATCACCATGGCTTTCCCTGTTGCTGATAAGCCAGGCGGGAACAACAGCCAGGTTAACCGTCAAAATGATGTTATGCCTGCCACGTATATTGATGCTGCTTCAATAGCCCGGGTAAAATTGAACCAACTGGATGAACTGTTAAAGCAAAATCAGGGCAGGTTCAGCACACTTGAAAGCAAAGCTCATATAGCTGACCTGAGAGCGAGAATTAAAAGGGCGTTTACTAAAAGCAACAATGATTGATCGGTTTAATGCCTGTTAAATTTAAAGCAGGCAGCAGGCTTTAAAACTCCTTGTTCTTTTAGTAAATCATTTGTTAAAATGATAAGTTTAGTTAATAGTTAAGCGGCTTTCTGTAGGAGCAGAAAGTCGCTTTTTTTATTTATAAAATTTACTCGGAAGCTTAGGCCTGAAGTGAAATTTGGCTGCTTTAGGATCAGTTTGCGAGTTATATATTCCTATATAACTGATAAGCTTTTGCGTTGATACGTATTTTTCTTTTACTTTAGGCCTTGCAAACCAATTCCCTGATTTTAATAATTTATAACTGATACCCCTCAAGTTAATGGGTGATAAAGGTAGTTTTACTGACGATGAGCTTGTTTCCTTGCTAAAGGAAGGAAACAGCCCTGCCTTTGAATCGATCTACAACCGGTACTGGGACCGCCTGTTTGATTATACGCATAAACGGCTAAATAACACGGAAATATGCGAGGAAGTGGTACAGGAAATATTTATAAAACTTTGGGAAAAACGGGAGACCTTAGTGCTCACCACCGGGTTGATGAATTATCTGTTTTCGGCCGCCAGATATAGCCTTATTGATCAATATCGCAAACAACTGCTTCAAAATACTTTTATAGCGGCAAGTAAAAATAAACCGGGTGCAGATAACTCCACAGAAGACAACATTTTTGTAAAAGACCTGCAACGGTACCTTGAAGACCTTATAGGTTCGCTGCCCCCAAAATGCCGTAGTGTTTACGAACTAAGCAGGCTCGAATACAAAAGCAACAAGGAAATAGCGGAGATCCTGAATATATCTGAAAAAACGGTAGAAGGGCATCTCACAAAAGCGCTTCAACGCCTTCGTTTGGGGATGGGCGATGTGTTGGTCCTGCTGATTGCTTGTTTGCTGAAATAATTTTTTAAACAGAGCAAGGGTTAGGCCGTATTACTTCGACTTACCATTATAAGCCAGAAATAAATCTTCTTTAAATTATGAATAATGATCAATTGTCAGCACTATTGGATAGGTATTTTAACGGTACCTGTACACCCGAAGAAAAGCAGGCGATAGATGATTGGTTTGAATTGCATAATGACAAGCCCGATTATACAAATACCCTCACTGCTGGTAAAAAAGAAGAGCTGAAAACAAAAATGTTTACGGCCATAGCTGAAGAAACGAACTTCGGCGGTGAAGTGCAAAGTAAACCTGTTATCCGGCCATTGTATAATAACTGGTGGGTAAGGGTGGCAGCCGCTGCGGTTGTTCTGGTATTTGCAAGGTATTTATTTATCAATAAGGAACTGTCACCCGCAAAACTTACTGAAACAGCTGTTGCAAATGTAATAGTTACCAACCGCACCAAAAATATTGTGAAGCAGTTGTTGCCTGATAGCAGCATAGTTTGGCTCAGCCCGCAAGCGAGTATTCGGTATCCCAAAACTTTCCTTAAGTCATCGCGCGACATATCAATGCAGGGCGATTGTTTTTTTGAAGTAACTAAAAACCCGCAACGGCCTTTTATTATCAGCAGTGAACATATCGTAACCAAAGTTTGGGGCACCAGCTTTAGGGTGTTGGATAATAAAGGTCTTGCGTCGGCCGCGGTAACTGTAGTTACCGGTAAAGTTTCGGTGAGTAAAAAAGGAAGTGCGGCTGCAACATCAGGTGCTAAACTTGCTGCCGATGAGGTGCTGCTGCTGCCTAAAGAACAAGCTGTTTATAATAAAAATACAGATGTACTCACAGCGGATAGGCAGGCAGATATCTCTCTCCTTAACATTTATAAGCACATCGATCTTTCTTTTGAAAACGCTAAACTTACCGAGATTGTAAAAGTGTTGAACCGCAAATTTGATGCTGATATAAAAATACAGGATGGGGCTTTGAACAAAGCGGTAATGACCGCCGATCTCACAGATCTGAACCTGCCCGAAGTACTTGAGGTACTTAAAACTTCTATGAATCTTAATTACGAGATCTCCAATGATCTTATCGTCCTTAAAAAAACCAATTAAACAGAAAAAACCAACCAAAGATTATGAAAAAACATTACCCCACATAAAATAACAGTGATTTTCCAATAAGGGTACAAGAGTGCTGTCACACTCCTGTACCTGGATTTTCAAGCCCATGGGATCGCATCAATAAAATTGGTGGTTGGGCTCTTATTATATTTTTTTTCACAAAATACAATCATTTCAAATTTATGAATTTTTGTTTACTTAATTCCCATTTCTGGTACAAGATCATGAGGATTACATTTAGCCAGTTGTTGATCATTATGCTAATGACCGGCCTTAGCTATGCCAGATCTACCTCGGCCCAAACGGTGCTGGATAAAAAGATCAATATAACTGTTGAAGATAAAACCCTGGCAGATGTACTGTCGCTTTTATCTAAGAAGCACCAGGTTCAGTTTGTGTTTAACCAGGATGTTGTTAAAACCAACGATAAGATCTCGGTTAAATTTACTGATCAGAACCTGAAAGATGTACTGGATAAGTTACTTGCCAGGTATAGTATTAACTATGAGGTGTTTAAAGATAAGATCATCCTGATAAACGCGCAGCCTGTTGAAAATGCAGCCGGCACAAAAACGCTGGATCAGGACGTACAGATCAGGGGTAAAGTTGTTGATGAAAAGGATCAGCCATTGATCGGTGTAAGCGTAAGCATCAAAGGGACCACCAAAGGTACCATAACCGATTTAAACGGTAATTTTTCCTTATCGGTAGCAAGTACCAATGATATCCTTGTTTTTAAATATATCGGCTACACAACGCTCGAAACTGCCGCCAGCGGTACGCTGCCGTTAACCATTAAACTGATAGCCGATTCAAAATCACTTAATGAAGTTGTGGTAGTTGGCTATGGTACCAAAAAGAAAAGTGATTTAACCGGAAGTGTAGTGTCCCTCAGCAGCGACGAGATCGTAAAATCAAAGGCCACTAACGCGCAGGAGGCTTTGCAGGGTCGCTTAGCCGGTGTTGATGTTAAACGCTCATCAGGCAAACCGGGTGCTGATATGACAGTGGAGATTAGAGGTGTGAACTCTATTTATGGCAATACCCAGCCCCTTTATGTGGTAGATGGCATACCAGTAGCAAATATCAATGATATCAACCCTTCGGATATCGAGCGTATGGACGTGCTTAAAGATGCCTCTTCTACAGCTATTTTCGGTTCGCGTGGTGCTAATGGGGTAGTTATCGTATCAACCAAAAAAGGTACCCGTGGCCGCACCCGCGTTAATTACGACGCTTATGTTGGTGTGGTTAACGCCTATAACCTGCCTAAAATGATGACCGGTCCCGAGTTTGTAAGCTACGCCCGCGAATTTTATAATACTTTGGGCACCACCGCTTCGCCGCAGATAACTTATACCGATGCCAATATATTTTCGGCTACCGAACAGGCCAATATAGCCTCGGGTAATTATACCAACTGGATCAACCTGATCAAACAGAACGGGATACAAACAAATCATAACCTGTCGATAACAGGGGGAGATGATAAAACCACCTACTTTTTATCAACCGGTTACCAGGATTACCAGGGTGCCATAAAAGTAGAGAATACTAAAAAATACACGCTTAAGGTTGGTATGGATAAAAATGTGACCAACTGGTTTAAGTTCGGCGCATCTATGTATGGTACTTATGCCGATTTTAACCTCGGCAGCGGCGAAGTTTTCAGGAGCGCTTATCGTTTACGTCCAACCGGCAGCGCATACAATGCCGATGGCTCAAAAAGATTTTTCGCTTATGAAACCGAATCTCAGATCACCAATCCTTTGTTCGATCTGGAAAATGATCTGCGGGTAAATCAATACATACGCGTGTTACCTAACCTTTATGCTGAGGTGGGCCTGCTTAAAGGTTTAAAGTTCAGAAGTTCATTTACTCCTGATATCACCTTCCAGCGTTCGGGCACCTACGCCGATACCTATTCTAAAACAGGTGCAGGCACAAAACCTAACAGCGCTACAAATGGCGATAACCATATATTTAATTATACCCTTGATAATCTCCTGATATATAACAAGGAAATTGGCGAACATAAATTCGATTTTACTTTAGGTAACTCGTTGAATTATTATCAAACCGATAATAGTCTGATCTCTGTTTCCGGTTTGCCTTATCGTTCGTTATGGTATAACGTAGGTAGTGCAACCGCTATAACCATCAATGGCAGTACCATACAGCCATCAACTACAGTATCCAGCAATTATACCAAGCAAAACATCAGTTCGTTTTTCTTTAGGGGCAACTATACTTTAAAAAACAGGTACCTGCTTACTGTAACCGGCAGGGCAGATGGTAACTCCATATTTGCCGACGGCCATAAATGGGGATTTTTCCCTTCGGCGGCACTGGGCTGGATTGCCAGTGAAGAAACCTTTTTGAAAAAGGTAACATTCATCGACTTTTTAAAAGTGAAATTTAGTTTCGGTAAGTCGGGTAATGCCGCCTTAAATGGTAACTATTTTTATCCTTATGTAACACAATCAAGTGTGGCTACCAGCTATTATGATTTCAATGGCTCAACCGCCAATGGCTCAACTGTAGTGGCTTTAGCCAACAAAGACCTCACCTGGGAAAAAACAACCGAATATAATGCTGGCCTTGAACTGAATGTTTTGAAAAACAGGATAGGGCTAACGTTTGATTATTATAACAAAACGGCCAAAGGAACTCTCCTGCCACAACAGATCCCTGCCGCAAACGGGTACACTACGGTGGTAGCCAACATCGGCTCGATCAGGAACAGCGGTATTGAAGTAGGCCTGAATACCACAAACATCAAATCAACTGATTTTACCTGGACAACCAATATCAATTACTCTAAAAACAAAAACCAGATTCTTGATCTGTTTGGGAATGGGGCAAATGATGTAGGTAACGCCCGGTTTATTGGTCAAAAGGCGCGTGTAATTTATAATTACAAAGTAATTGGTGTATGGCAAACCAGCGAGGCTGCCCAGGCGGCGGTTTACGGCCAAAAACCTGGCCAATATAAAATTCAGGATGTTAACGGCGATAATAAGATCAACGCAGATGACAGGCAAATTTTAGGCAGCGATATCCCTGACTGGTTTGGCGGTATTACAAATACATTCACTTATAAGAATTTTGATCTTGGCGCTACGGTTTATACCCGTCAGGGTACCGTGCAGCAAAGTACGTTTCTTGATCTGTTCATGAACGGCGATCAGGGCCGCGCGAGGTTTAATGCCTACCAGCGTAATTATTGGACACCTACCAACCCAAGCAATACATGGGCAAACAACGCTATTGAAACAGATGCTACCCGCAGAACGTCTGCCACTTATCAAAATTCATCATATACTAAAATCAGCAATATTACCTTAGGTTATACACTGTCAAAAGAAGCCGC
Organism: Mucilaginibacter gossypiicola; assembly: GCF_900110105.1. Lineage (GTDB taxonomy): Bacteria > Bacteroidota > Bacteroidia > Sphingobacteriales > Sphingobacteriaceae > Mucilaginibacter > Mucilaginibacter gossypiicola. The sequence continues at coordinate 172,261 of NZ_FOCL01000005.1, forward strand.
CTCTAAAATCAAGCTGAATAATTTAAGGGTTTACCTCACAGCTTACAATCCTTTTGTGTTTACCAAATTTATTGGATGGGACCCCGAAACCGCTGATCTGAACTCTTTCGGTCTGCAGGATTTTCGCACCCGCACATTCATACTTGGTGTAAACGTAACCTTATAATTTAGATTTTATAAAATATTGTATATGAAAAAGTTAAGAAATATTATTCCTTTAATGCTGATCGCTGTGATGGCTTTTGGCGTTACCGGATGTAAGAAATATATCGAAGAATCAAACCTCGGTGGTCAAACCGATGAAACCTACTACGTAACCAAAGCGGGTTTTGAAGATCTGGCTAAATCAAATTATTCAAATTTGAGGTATATAGTCAGTAATAACGCACTGTACACGTTAGGTACCGATATTTATACATCATACGGCATTACCGATGTTAATGCCTTAAATATTTACAACGTATCATTAAATTCATCCATTGCCGATGTGGATAGCTTTTGGAAACAATTGTATTATTCAATAGGTACAGCAAATACCACATTGTATTGGGCAACAAAGGTGCAGGGAATGGATGCTACTGCCTTAAATACCCGCGTCGGTGAGTCGAAGGCCTTAAGGGCATATTATTACTTCCTGCTTGCCGAAACGTTTGGTGATGTGCCACTGGTTTTAACACGTTCAACATCGGCCAGTGTATCATTTAGCCGTGCGCCCGAAAAGGATGTTTATACACAGATCATTACCGATTTAACAGATGCTATAGCCGTGTTGCCGGCCACCACAACCGATTTTGGGCGCGTTACCAAAGGTTTTGCGCAGCATCTGTTATCAAAGGTTTATTTAACACGCGGCTATAAAACTTATGCCGCAAGTACCGATTTTTCGCAGGCGGCAACTACGGCCGAAGCCCTGATCAATTCGGGTACCTATTCGCTCAAGTCATCTTATTCATCTTTGTTCGATCCAACGGTGGCCAACTTCCAGGTTAATTCAGAAGTAATATTTTCTGTTCAGTACAGCACCAATGCAGCTACTAACCAGGTTTACTACCTGGGCAAAGTACAGGCAACGGCTGTTACAGGTAATAACCTTCACCAGAATTTTCTGTGGGATACCCAAGGTTTAAGTGTTATTGGCAGGAGCTCGCTCTACAATAAACCCAACTACGTGTCGGTACCTGATCCATACTTTTTTACCCTGTTTGATAAAGCGAGGGACAGCAGGTATGGGGCAACTGTTTGGAACGCTTTGATAGCTCAATCGGCAGGAACAGTTTCCGGGCGTACCTTTGCAGTGGGCGATACGGTTATTTATTACCCCGATGCGGCTTTTACGGCAGAGCAAAAGGCTGCTAAAAAGTATTTTGTATTCAACCCCGACGAGTACCATTCATCTCCGTTTTCGGGAACAACACGTACCTATCCGCAGTTTAAAAAATTCAGGGAACTTAACCTTACGTTTGCCGATTATGCAGGTACGAGGGATACTTACGTATTCAGATTGGCCGAAACATACCTGATAGCCGCCGAAGCCGAACTGAAGGCAGGCAATACCGCGAAGGCCTTACAGCTTTATAATACTATACGCACACGTGCAGCTATAACCGGTGTTAACCCGGCAACAGGTGTATCATATGCTACAGAAATGCAGGTAACCAGCTTATCTATCGATGATATACTTGATGAGCGGGCCCGGGAACTGGCCGGGGAAGAGTTCAGGTGGTTCGAATTGAAGCGCACAGGCAAGCTTATTTCACGTACACTGGCACACAATGAAGAAGCCGCCGCCGCTAATAATTTAAAAGAAACTTTCCTGCTCAGACCAGTTCCTCAATCGCAGATCGATCTTAACCGCGGGGCTTCCTTCCCGCAAAACCCCGGGTATTAAATTGGTTCTACAGAAATCCGGCCGCGAAAAGTGCGGCCGGATTATTCTTGCTGCCATTTTTATATTACATCTACTAAAAGCTAATAATGAAAAAACAGTTATATACGTTGATCCTTGTTTTTAGCGGCCTTACCTGCTTTGCTCAAAAGGATTACAACATCTTGCGCTATGGTGCAAAAATGGGCCTCAATTACAATAATGCCGCTGCTATTCAAAAAACTATCGACGCGGCTGCCAAAAAAGGCGGACGGGTTGTTATTCCGGCAGGTTATTTTATAACGGGGCCTATAAAGTTAAAAAGCGGCGTGGAGCTGCATTTTAATAACGATGCCATACTTTTAGGCAGCACCAAACGCCTCGACTACGCAGAAAACGGCGAGCCGCTGATCTCGGCTATCAATCAGCAAAATGTAGCTATTACCGGCAACGGTGTTATAGATGGCCAGGGCAGGGACCTGGTTGAAAACGTACTGTTGCTGCTGCGCCAGGGTAAAATGCATGATAAGGAATGGCTGTTGAAGCGCCCCGGGGAAAAAAGCCGGCCGATGATCGTGCTGTTCAAAAGTTGCAAACGGGTAAAAGTGAATAACATCACTATTAAAAATTCCGCAGCATGGGTGCAAAGTTATAACGACTGTGATGGCGTATCTATCGACAGTATGAAGGTGCAAAGCACGGCTTATTGGAATAATGACGGTATTGATATTGTCGACTCAAAAAATGTTAAAATAACCAACAGCTATTTTAACGCCGCCGACGATGCTATCTGCCTGAAATCGGAAACGGCCGGGAAAAGTTGCGAAAACATAACTGTTGAAAATTGTACACTTCGGTCAAGTGCCAGTGGTTTCAAACTCGGTACCGGGTCTGTTGGAGGATTTAAAAATATCAATGTTAAAAACCTGGTTGTTTTTGATACCTACCGCTCGGCCGTAGCCCTCGAAACCGTAGACGGCGCTTTTTTATCAGACATTAATATCAGTCATGTTACAGGTAAAAATGTAGGTAACGCCATCTTTATCCGTTTAGGGCATCGTAACAAGGACGAACGCTACAGTACCATAAACAATGTAGTTATTGATGATTTGAAAGCTGATGTGCCCAATGCAAAACCTGATATAGGTTACCCTGTTGAAGGGCCTGCACCTAAAGTAGCACCGCATAACCTGGTTCCCTCATCAATAGTAGGCTTGCCCGGCCACCCGGTTCAAAATATAATCTTAAAAAATATTGAGATCACATATGGCGGCGGGGCGAAAAAGGAAATAGCCTTTATCTGTACCGATTCGCTGGCAAATGTAACCGAAAACCCAGCCGGTTATCCCGAATTTACTATGTTTGGCGAGCTTCCTTCCTGGGGTTTGTATACGAGGCATGCATCGGGCATAAGCATCAGTAATTTTAAAATTAAGTTACAGCAGGAAGATTTTCGCCCGGCACTGGTTTTTGATGACGTTAATGGTTTAAACCTCAAAATGATCGAAGTACCGCCATCAGCGGCATTGCCCGTTATTGTTTATAAGGAGGTTACAAAGTTAACCACCGACGGGCTGGCAATTCCTTCGGGGGGTAACGCTATCGAAACTAAAAGCAAATGATCTGTTCGGAGCCGTTAATGAATATCAAATCAAAATATAAAATATTCGCGTTTGTCTTAATGCTGTATTGCTACAGTGCTTACGCGCAAAATGTGGTTAAATATGTGCAACCAATGGCTGGCAGCGGCGCGGCAACCACGCCGGCGGCACTGAAGCACGGTGCCGGCACTGAGTTGTTTGCCAATACCATACCCGCTGTTACCACGCCCTTTGCCATGACACAGTGGAGCCCGCAAACACAGGCATCAGAAAATAAATGTATTGCACCTTATAGGTATAGCGACGAATATTTCAGCGGTATCCGGGCAACACATTGGCTAAGCGGTTCCTGTACCCATGATTATGGCAGTTTTACCATCATGCCCGTAAGCGGGAAACTAAAAACGCACGATTATGCGGTAAAACTTAAACATAGTGATGAACAATCCTCTCCATATCTCTACAGCATTAATTTAATTAATATAGAAGCTTCGGTAACTTCAACACCCCGTTGTGCTATCCTAAAGTTTACGGCCCTGAAAACGGATAGTGTTTACCTGCTGATAACTCCTAACAGCGATTACAACCAGGGCTTTATTAAGGTAGATGCTTCCCGCGGTGAGGTACAGGCCTATAACCCCGTTCACCGGATTTACCAGGGATGGGGGAAGGAGGCCGGTTTTAAGGGCTACATGGTGGCTAAAATTGAGCCACCTATACGTACCCACGGTACATTTGCAGGCGATACTGTTTACGGCGACCCTGCGATAAGCAATAAAAAGGGAATAGGCGCTTATATCGGTTTTAAGCTAAAGGCAGGCGAAAGTATCAGTCTTAAGATAGGTACCTCATTCAGTAGTTTGGAGGGCGCACGCAAAAACCTCGAAGCCGAATTGCCGGATTGGGATTTTGATGCTACTGTTGCTAAAAGCAAAGCTGTTTGGGAAAAAGCGCTATCTCAAATTAACCTGCAAACAGCTGTTGAAAAAGACAAGCGCGTATTTTATACATCATTTTACCATGCTATGCAGCAGCCGCGTTTATACAACGATGTGGATGGCTCATACCCTCAATTTGCTTCCGTTAATAAAATCGGCAAGCTTATGGGCGGAAATTATTATGATGATTTTTCATTATGGGATATTTACAGGGCGCAGTTGCCGTGGTTTGAATTGCTTAAACCCTCGCTGATCAATGATGTAGTAAAATCGATGGTACTTAAAGGGCAGCAAGGGGGATGGTTACCAATATTCCCTTGCTGGAACAGCTACACTTCCGAGATGATAGGCGATCATTGCAGTTCGGTCATAGCATCGGCTTATTTGAAAGGGATAGGCGATTTTAGCGCGCCCGAAGCTTACCGGCTCATAAGGCAAAACGCTTTTGATACGCCGGCAAACCGTGCAGATTACGTGGAGGGAAAAGGTCGCCGGGCACTGGATACTTATCTGAAATACCATTATATACCAGTAGAGGATAGCGTACCTGATGCCTTTCATAAAAAAGAGCAGGTGAGCCGCACGCTGGAGTATGCATATGATGATTACGCCGCGGCTATGATGGCCAAAAAAACGGGTAAAATAGCCGATCACAATATACTGATTAAAAGAGCTGCTTATTACCAGAACGTATTTGACAAAAATACCGGTATGGTAAGGGGCCGCCACGCGGATGGCAGCTGGATAAGCGATTACAGGCCCGATAGCAAAGCTTACTACATAACTGAAGGTACACCAAGGCAATATACCTTTTATGTACCGCAGGATGTGCCCGGTTTGGCAAGGCTTATGGGAGGACCCTCAAAACTGGAATCATCGCTGGATAGCCTTTTTATAAAAAACGAGTACTGGCATGGAAACGAGCCGGGGCACCAGGTACCTTTTATGTATAACTATACATCGGCACCATGGAAAACCCAAAAAGTTGTGCGTGAGATATTGGCAACGGAATACGGTGACGGGCCGGGCGGTTTAAGCGGCAACGATGATGCTGGTCAGATGTCGGCGTGGTATATGTTCGCCTCGGTAGGTTTATACCCGCTGAACCCCGTATCAGGCGAATACCTGATCAGCTCGCCAATTTTCGACCATGTTTCAGTTCGATTGGGAAACGGTAAAGTTTTTCAGATCGCCGCACATAAAAAAACCAGGAACTCACAATACATCTACTTGGTTAAATGGAACGGGAAAATTATCGGCAAAAATTACATCACATACAAAAATATTGTAAAAGGCGGCCGGCTGGATGTTTACCTTCAGGATAAGCCCGACCTGGCCTGGGGAGCAAATTCTGCCATGCAACCCAAAGGGATTAATTAATACTACAACATGAAAAAAATATTGACCATAGTTTTGGCATGTATCAGCCTGTTTGCTAATGCCGGTCAAAAAGAATACAATATTCTGGATTATGGTGCTATTGGCAACGGTAAAACTGATGATGCCAAAGCCATACAGATGGCGATAGATGCCGCTTCAGATAAGGGTGGCGGACGTGTTATTATACCCTCTGGTCATACTTTTTTATGCAGCCCCTTCAACCTTAGGTCAAATATACAATTTGAGGTAGAGGTAAATGCCGTACTGCTGGCCAATCCTGATGAAAGTGTTTACACTGAAAGCGCTTTTCGGGACAATAAAGGCGAAGGCACAATTTGGATAGGCGGCGAAAAACTGGTAAATGTAACCATTTGCGGAGGCGGTACAATTGACGGCAATGGTATTTCATTTATGGGTAAGGAGCTTGACGATGCCTATGAGCTTAAACCGTTTAATATTATCGATCCGCGGCCGCACCTGCTAACCATTGTTGGCGGTCAAAACATTCGTATCCGCGACCTCACCATTAAAAATTCGGCTTACTGGACCGTGCATTTGGTTGGCTGCAATGATGTTGCTATAGATAATTTGACTTTGCTTAACAGCTTGAAAGTACGCAACAGTGATGGTATCGATCTTGACCACAGCCAAAATGTGCGGATAAGTAATTGTTACATCGAATCGGGTGATGATTGCATCTGTTTGAAAAATAGGCGCGAGTACGCGGATTTTGGGCCCTGCGAAAATATTGTGGTAAGCAACTGCACCATGACATCCCGCTCATGCGCAATTAAAATAGGATCTGAAAATGTAGACAGGATAAGCCATGTGCTTATCAATAACTGCATCATTAAAAACAGCAACCGTGGCATCGGCATCCAAAACCGGGATGAAGGAACGGTGAGCGATATTGTTTTTTCGAATATAATGATCAGTGCTCACCTTTTTTCGGATACCTGGTGGGGCAAGGCCGAGCCCATTTATGTAACCGCATATCGCAGGGCCAAAACGGGCAACAAGGATGCAGGATGGCGCTTTGCCAAAGGCCAAGCCGAAGGCAGGGTAGGTGAGGTACGCAATATTTATTTCAGCAACATCAAGTGTGTTAGTGAAAATGGTATCTATGTAGGAGGAGAAACACCAGATAAGGTTTTGGGGATAACTTTTGACCAGGTTGATGTGATGATCGATAAAACCACAAACATTCCCGGTGGAGTATATGACCGCAGGCCGGCACAGGTTGAAGGTTTACTAAAACGACAAACATCTGCATTTTACCTCGACCAGTCAAAAAACATCAGCATCAGAAATTGCTCGGCAAATTGGAGCAATACCCGGCCCGCCTATTTTGCCCACGTGTTGGAAAGTCACGCCGTGGTGCAGCTTACTATAAATAACCTGACCGGAGATTCAGCATTTCCGGGTAAAATTAAAGCTATACAAAAATATTAATATCATGTTTAAAACCATCCGCGTTATAGTTGTACTGTTGTTGTTTATTTGTATAAATGCGAGGGCGCAAAAGAAAGCATATCTTTTCAGCTACTTTGAAAATAACGGGGAAGATGGGTTACACCTTGCCTATAGCCTTGATGGCTTAAAGTGGCAGTCGCTCAATAATGACAGCGCTGTTTTAAAACCTATGGTAGCGAAAGATAAACTGATGCGCGACCCATGCATTATCAAGGGTGCGGACGGCTTGTTCCATATGGTTTGGACGGTAAGCTGGAAAGACCGTGGGATAGGGTATGCTTCATCGCCCGACCTGATCCATTGGTCGGTGCAACAGTTTATACCGGTTATGCAAAAAGACCCCGCTGCCCTTAACTGCTGGGCACCGGAAATTACTTACGATCCGGATACAAAAAATTACATGCTTTATTGGGCTACAACCATTCCCGGCAGGTTTCCTGAAACCGAGGAAGCCGGAGAAAAGAACCACAGGATCTACTACACTACAACCCGCGATTTTAGAACTTACAGCGAAACGCGATTGCTGTATGATCAGGGTTTTAATGTTATTGATGCCTCGATACAAAAAGCAGGAAAGCAGTATGTTATGTTCCTGAAAAATGAAACCAAAAAACCTGTTGCCGAGAAAAATATCAGGTTGGCATTCAGCGATAAATTAACCGGCGGATACGGTAAGGCATCAGCACCAATAACAGGTAATTACTGGGCCGAAGGACCAACCGCTATTAAAATAGGCAATAAATGGACGGTTTATTTTGATAAGTATATGGATCACCACTACGGAGCGGTACAGTCGGCAGATTTGAAAAACTGGACAGATATTTCTGACCAATTAACCATGCCAAAAGGCATCAGACACGGTACAGTGTTGACCATCACCCAACAGGAATTGCGTAAGCTGACCGATTATTTTCAAACGCCGTTTACATTGAATAATCAACTGGCATTAACCCCGCCCATGGGCTGGAGCAGTTGGAATACCTTCAAAAAAGAACCATCCGAAAATGTTATTAAAGAAATAGCCGATGCCATGGTTGCTAAAGGTTTAAAAGCAGCCGGTTATGAATACGTAAATATTGATGATTTCTGGAGCACCGGCAGGGATTCCCTGGGTAATATAATGGTTGATACCGTGAAATTTCCACACGGCATGAAAGCCCTTGCCGATTACATTCATAGTAAAGGATTAAAAGCGGGCATCTACACCAATATAGGCACTAAGGCCAATTACGCCACTTTAGCCAGCGGAGGCTTTTATGCGCAGGATATGAAAACTTTTGCCGATTGGGGATATGAATATGTAAAAGTTGATGTAAATTTTGCACCTGTGCGTACCGAGGAAGCCTACAAAAATGAGTTTACCAAAGTATCGCAGGCGGTGAAGTACGCGGGCAGGCCAATGGTATTCAGCATTTGTAACCAGGGTGGCCGCGATTACTGGAACTGGGCACCTGCTTTGGGTAATACCTGGCGTGTTGGCGGTGATATAGATCATTCGCCCAAAGAAACGAAAAGCCAGTGGGAAGGCGTAAATTACGAGCTGGACCTATCTTCAAAACATACCGATATTGCCGGTCCCGGGCATTGGAACGACGCAGATATGATGTTGGTTGGCGTTGGTGACGATGGCGGCCGGCTCAAGGTGATGAACGCAGAAGAACAAAAAGCGCATTTCAGCATGTGGTGCATGATAGCTTCGCCGCTAATTATGGGGAACGATATCCGCCGCCTGTCTCCCGAAGCTTCGGCTATACTTACCAATAGGGAAGCAATTGCTGTTAACCAGGATGTTTTAGGTAAACAAGGAAAACTTGTTGCCGAACTCCAGCCCGGGTTACAGGTTTGGTTAAAGCCGCTTGCTCATCACAAATTCGCGATAGCGCTGTTTAACCGTACCGGGGCAGCCGCCTCAATAACATGCGATTTTAAAAAAGCGGGCTTGCCGTCAAGATTGAAACTCAGGGATATCTGGCAGCATAAGCCGCTTGGCGAATTTAACGGAGCGTATGCTGGATCTTTACCATCACATGGGGTTCAAATGCTTTTGGCCAAATAAATTTTGTTGTGCTGGTTTACAAAACCAATTTGTTTGTCTGATAGGTATTCAGTCTTAACAATTCTATTACCGGTAACGCCACGTAAGCGTTACACGATAATCTGTTAAATTGCAGAGGCGGCGGTTTGGGTTATTCCATCGCCTCGCAACAATGATGCTTGCAGCAACCTGTTTCATAGGGGTATTGAAACAATCTCTGCTACCCGCTAAAAAAATGTCGTGCTCACGCGGGAGATCATGCGTGAGAGCAACGCAACACCCTTTAATTTATTCTGTAGCAACTATTCATAAATGGCAACAAAACGACCATTAACACCGCCTTTTTTGAGCTGATCAAGGCTGTCAGGAATTTTATCAAAGGAAATTTTAATGATATTTGATTTGATATTACCCGAAGCCATTAATTTTAGCACTTCTTCGGCTTCATGTTTCTCGCCGTTTGAAGCGCCTACATATGTGATCTCTTTCATGGTTACTTTTTGCGCCGAAATGGTGGCCATCTCTTTTGCCAAACCGATCTGAACAACACGGCCTCTTGGTTTGATCGCGTCGATCGCCGAAGCTGTGGTAGTTCCAAAACCTGCAAAATCGATGATAACATCTAAACCAACCTGCTCAAAATCACGAATATCTGCAGAGATACCCTTGATGCCGGTGGCTTTTGCTTCATCCCATGTTTTCGTGTTAACTTCAGCAACGTATACTTCGGCCCCTAATTCTTTGGCTATCTGCACACCTAATGAACCTAATCCTCCGTAACCTATAATGCCAACATTCATGCCCTTTTGCACCAGGCCAGTTGTAACAACGGCTCTGTAAGCAGTTCTTGCAGCATCCATTGCCGGGGCGGCCTGTTCAAAGGGGACTTCGTCGGGCACATGTACACATTGATTGGCTAAAACAACCACAGCATCTGCAAAGCCTCCGTTCCGGTAGGTTCCCGGGCCATCAGTTGTCGCCGGTATGCCCACACGTTGGCCAAGCTGAAAATCGCTTACGCCTTCACCAATTTCGGCTACCACACCCGCTATTTCGTGTTCCAAAATGATCGGGATCTCCTTCAATAGCGAGGTAATGGTACCATCCATAAAGCTTACATCGCTGTGGCATAAACCGGCTGCTTTGATATCTACTACAATTTCACCTTTTCCTGCTTTAGGATAGGGTATTTCCACTCTTTCCAGTGGTTCATTTATTCCGTTAAACTGCCACGCTTTCATTTGATGGTTTATTTAATATAAGTAACGTAATTGAATGAAAACAAAATCCAGGTTGGTCGGCCCGGATTTTGTTTTCATTACCCTGACTTGCATATACATTATTGTGCGATCATACCCGCATCGATAACATGCTCAGAACCGGTGATGTAAGATGATTCGTCTGATGCCAGGAACAAAACCAGGTTAGATACTTCTTTAGGCTGAGCTAAACGGCCAAGGGGGATCTGCTGCAGTGCATCGCCGCCGTCTTCGTTGGTAGCTTCAACCATCATAGGGGTATTAATAAATCCTGGGTGCACTGAATTTACCCTGATGTTGTTAGGGCCATATTCAATGGCTGTGGCTTTGGTCATCCCTCTTACAGCAAATTTACTGGCTACGTAAGCCAGGCTGGGAAAACCATAATTGGCAACCATCCCCGCGATTGAAGAAATATTGACAATTGAGCCTATCCCTGCTTTTAGCATAGATGGCAAGGTGGCTTTCATGCCATAAAAAAGGCTGTGCTGGTTAACATTGCATACTTTTTGGTAATCAGCTTCGGTAAGCTCTGCTGTTTTGGCTATCGGCCCTAAAATACCCGCGTTATTGACAAGCACATTGATCGGCCCGAATTTCTCTTCTCCGGCCTTAACCACGGCTGCCCATTGTTCGGCATTGGTTGTATCATGCTTAATAAAAATGGCATTTTCTCCCAGTTCTTTGGCTAAAGCTGCGCCGGCTGCTTCAGATAGGTCAGTTAAAATTACTTTTGCACCTTCTGCTATAAATGTACGGGCATGTGATTCGCCCATGCCGCGGGCAGCACCTGTTATAATGGCTACTTTTCCTTTTAATCGTTCCATAATTCTTATAATTTGATAGATCAAATTTAGACTGGAAGAATAAGCCGGGCAATGTCAGGAAAATGAGTTTACATGTCAGTTTCCTTAGGCATCAGTTAAAGAGGCCGTATGGGTACGATAGTGCATTGGTGAATATCCTGTTCCTTTTTTAAAATACTTGCTAAAAATAAAAGGATCATTAAAATTGAGGTCCCGCGCTATTTCAACAAAACTCAAAAGGGTATAACTTACAAGGTACCTGGCTGCATTGATCACTTTTTTATTAATGAGTTCGGTAGGCGTATGGCCGCTTATTTTTTTTGTTACCATGTATAAATAATTGGTGGTAACGCAAAGTACAGACGCGTAAAACTCAGGTTTTCTGTTTGTTTTGAAATGATCGGCAAGCAGGTGATTAAACCTCGAAAATAGTTCTTCTTCTTTGTTGGTGATCACCTGATAGGCATGGATATATTGGGATACAATATTATCCGTTTCGTAAATAAGCGCAGAGGTCAGGTTTCGGGCAACAAGTTCCCAGCTGGAATTGGAGAGATGGTAAAACAAAGTAAAAATCTCACTAAACAGGTTCCTGATTTTTTTGCGGTCTGCATCATTTAGTTCTATAAGTGTCGGAATCCCCTGACTTAAAAAAGAATGATTCCTTACCGAAAAGATATTTTCATTTAATGATTCAATAAATTTCTTGCTAAATAACACAAATGAGCCGGTAGTGCCTTCAGCAACGTTTGATACCTTCCACAATTGTCCGGGCCGGTAAATCAACAGGGAATTTGGAGTGAGGTTACATAAATCGCCATTGATGTTAATTTCCAGTTGCCCCTGATCTATCAGCCCGAAACAATAATAATCCGGCTTTACAAAATCCACTTCAAATGTTAACGGGATTTCTGTTAAATATAAAAACTCATCAGAGTTGGGCCAATCCAAACCTCGGTAGGCGATAATGTCTTTAATTGAATATTTGAGAACGGAGTGGGTTTTCATAAACGTTTATCTGCACATAATATAAACGTTTAATTACCTGAAAAGATTTTATCCTTGTGCTAATTTGCGGTCATTTTTATAAAATTTACCCGTACTAATAGCAAATGGATCTGCTGCGCTCGGGAGGCTTCAGTGCAACACTGCCATTATAAGTAGTTATATCATCGCCCCTCACTAATTATGCACAAATACGCACGGATACAGGCTATTTTCATCGTTCGGAATAAAGCGATGAGGAATTGTGTTTGTTAAAATAATTATTACATTTGGATACCAATTATAATGTAGCCTTTAAACCGGTTTAGTTATAAACTTATAAATAAATTACCACAAAAACGGTTATGCCCCGATGCATCCCGGCACCCGTTAACCTATTTATATTTCAAATAAAACAATATAAATAATTGATATAGAAATGTTAATACATTTAGATGAAAGTGAATTGTTAAAACGGCTCTCCGAAGGGGACCGGCGCGCTTTTACTACACTGTATAACCGAAACATCAATAATTTATACCGCTATATTTATTTGATCAGCAAATCTGCCGAGCTTACCGAAGAAATTGTACAATGCGTTTTTATAAAGATCTGGGAGCGCCGGCAATCAATGGAACATATTCATTCTTTTCAATCATATGTTTATCGTTCTGCCAAAAATCTCCTTTTAGATCATATCAAAAAAACTAAAGCGGAGGCAAAGGTGTTGGTACTGGCTCAGCCAGATTCGGAAGAAAGCCCCGAAACATCAGATGCGGCTGTCAACTATAAGGAGTTTTATATGATGGCACAGGATGCCATTAATTTGCTGCCCGAAAAGAGAAGGCGCATAGTAGAACTCCGGACGAGGGAAGAACTCAGCCTCGACGAAATTGCCGACAGGCTTTCTCTTTCAAAATCTACAGTAAAAAACCAGCTTTACGCAGGTATGGATTTTGTTCGCAAGTATTTACAGGCCAATGGTGAACTCACCCTGGGCTTATTGGTAGCGGCTGCCTGGTGGCGGATTTGATCTCTTTTCAAAGTAACGCCACAATTTAAAAACAAGAGACTCTGGACAATTGCGGTTCCTGGCAATTTTTTACCATCCAAAACCGCACATAGCCATGTTCGATTTTGGAACAGTTATTTTGATTGTTGTTTTGTAATTTTTTATTAATCAATTGTTTAAAACAAAGGAACGAGGATTGATGGAAGTTGGAAAATGAAAGCATACGCCCTTCATATCGATTTCTACGACCTGGCTTTCCTGGGAACCATATACGTTGGGTTCGCTTTCAGCCTGATGTTATTCCTTGTGCAAAAAGGTAACAAGGCTGCGAATAGACTTCTTGGACTTATCCTCCTGATTACAGTTGTCGAGATATTGCGGGCTTTAAACACCGACATCAGCATGGGACTACCGCACTTATCACTGGCCTTAGGACCGCTCATCTATTTTTATGTAGGAAACATAGCAAAGCCCGACTACAAATTCCGCACCCTCGACCTGATACATTTCTGTCCCTCGCTGGTGGAGGAAATGTCGGCTATTTACGATTCATCAAGTATACCATGGTTGAACACATTACTTCAATTCATGGTATTCATTTCGGTTTGCGCCTACTTGTATGCCGCTCAGGTGCTGATCAAAGACTTTTCCCTTGCGTTAAAATTTAATGGCGGCGACCGTTACCGGCTGAAATTACGCCGATTGCATAATGTAGTGAGAGGTTTCGCCTTTCTATGGTTATTGTGGATCCCTTTTTACATCGCCGCTTGCTTAGATCCCCACAGCCAGTCAATGCACTTGTTCCGTCCATTATACTTGCTATTGGCAGCATCAGCGATAGGTGCGGCCGGCATGGTGATCTTAAGGCCTGAAATCAACTTGCCTACAGATGAACCCTATTTTTTGAAATCGCCATCGCCTGATGCCGTTAAGCAAAGGGCCGGCTGGCTTAAACAAATGATGAGAAAAGGGGCTTACTACAAAGACCCTGATTTGAGTTTGCCCACCCTGGCTGACAAGCTTGGGTTGACCACTCACGAATTGTCTGCGGTAATCAATACCGTATTTAAACAAAGCTTCAATGACTTTGTAAATGAGTTTCGTGTAGCAGATGTAGTCAGTAAGCTGCAGAATCCGGCTTTTGAAAAGTTCACCCTGGAGGGCATAGCTTATGATTCCGGTTTTAACTCGCCCAGCACCTTTCACCGCGCGTTCAAGCGGGTGACTGGAGAAACGCCTGCAGCGTATAAAAAACAACTGTCATCTTATAATTTGACATATGGTTCCCGGCCAGCACCGGTAATTTCGTACCAGGTAACCCGGAATCATATGTTTAAAAATTATCTGAAAATTGCCTGGCGGAACACGACCAGGAACAAAGCTTCTTCATTGATCAATATCAGCGGCCTGGCGGTAGGAATGGCCGTTGCCATGCTCATTGGTTTATGGATATGGGACGAGGTGTCGTTTAATAAATTCAACACGAATTATGACCACATCGTGCAGGTACTGGCCAATAAGCATGTCGGCGGGGGAATTGCGACGCAGGCCTCGCAGCCTTTTCCGCTGTCAGCAGAATTACGGGGGCAGTACGGTAGCGACTTCAAAGCTGTTGCTGCCACCGTTATCTACGAGCAGAATATCAATTATAATAATCATGCCTTTTCCCGAGTCGGCTGTTTTTCCGAACCTTCACTAACCGATATCTTCACGCTGCATATGGTGAAAGGATCGAAAGAAGCGTACAAGATACCGGGCACCATACTGATCAATGAATCACTGGCGCGGGCTGTGTTCGGAAATGCTGACCCCATCAATAAAACAATCAAGATCAGCGATGCCTACCTGGTTCAGGTTGGCGGAGTGTATCAGGACCTGCCTCAAAATACGCAGCTGGGCAGTGTTGAATTTATTGCGCCTATCCGTCTCCTGTTTAAAAATTCAGGAGATATGAATAACTGGTATGACAGTTCTTTTCAGATTTTTGCCTTACTGAATGAAGGAAGCCAGTTGCCGCAGGTAGCCCATAAAATACAGAACATCCTGAGTGACCGCAGAAAAGATCCTACAAAACCCGCGTTGGTATTATTTCCGATGCATCAGTGGCATCTCTACGAGTTTAAAGATGGCATTGCTGTTGCAGGTCGTCTGCAGTTCATATGGCTTTTTGGCATTATCGGCTTATTTGTTTTATTGCTGGCCTGCATTAATTTCATGAATCTGAGCACGGCCAGGAGCGAAAAGCGTGCAAAGGAAGTGGGGATACGCAAGGCCATCGGCTCCCTGCGCGGGCAGTTGGTGACGCAGTTCCTCAGCGAATCTTTTCTAATTGTAGCTATATCGTTCCTGATCGCCGTTCTGCTGACCTGGCTGAGCCTGCCATTTTTTAACGACATTTCGGGCAAGCACCTGCACCTGATCTGGAATGACCCGCTGGTATGGTTCATCTGTTTTTGCTTTTGCCTCCTAACCGCACTTATCGCAGGCAGTTATCCGGCACTTTACTTATCATCCTTTAATGCTGTCAAAGTATTGAAGGGAACATTTAAGGCTGGACCAATGGCAGCAATGCCCCGCAAAGTATTGGTGGTTCTTCAGTTTGCTGTTTCTGTTACGATCATCATCGGGACCATCGTTGTTTTTAAACAAATTGAATTCGCGAAGGACAGGCCGGTAGGCTATAACCGGGACAACCTTGTTTCGATCCCTTATAATGCGATTAAAGAGTATAGCGCTTTCCGCCAGGAACTGTTGAACACCGGCGCAGTATCCGGCGTATCCCCATCGTCCAATCCTACAACAGAAACCTGGTCGTCGGCAGATAATCTGAGCTGGAGAGGAAAAGATCCCAACCGGCAGGAGGCTTTCGGCACGGTGTTGATCGATCCGGATTTTGGCAGTGTGGTGGGCTGGAAAATGAAGGAAGGCCGGGATTTCTCCAGGCAATTTTTGAGTGATTCATCAGGCTTTTTGTTTAATGAGGCAGCCATCAGGCAAATGGGGTTGAAAGAACCGGTTGGCGAAACCATTAAATGGCATGGCAAAAACTGGAAGGTGCTGGGCGTGGTGAAAAACATGGTCATGAATTCACCTTTCGAACCGGTAACCCCGGTGGTATTTTTGGTGGATGACCGGGAGCGGTCGTTCAATGTGATTATTTTGAAACTCAGGAACGATGTGCCTGCATCCGTTGCACTCGCCAGGATCGAAGCGGTCTTTAAAAAATTCGCGCCGGAAGCGCCTTTTAATTACAAATTTGCGGATAGTGAATACGCGCAAAAATTCTTAGCGGAAGAACGTACGGGAAAGCTGGCGTCCGTGTTCGCGGTGCTCGCTATCTTTATCTCCTGTCTTGGATTATTCGGAGTGGCATCATTTGTAGCAGAACAACGCATCAAGGAGATCGGTATCCGCAAGGTGTTGGGCGCGTCCGTAATTAGCATCTGGGGTTCTTTATCGAAAGAATTTATCATACTTGTGGGAATCGCGTTGCTCATCGCCGTTCCCTTATCCTGGTATTTTATGCATCAGTGGCTGCAGCATTATACTTACCGTACCGGATTGTCATGGTGGGTTTTCGTACTTACCGCAGCAGGCGCTTTACTGATCACTTTAATAACTGTCAGTTACCACAGCATTAAAGCAGCATTGACCAATCCGGTGAAAAGCCTTCGGTCGGAATGAGGTTGCTACAAAGAACTTGGTCTCGCAAACGGATCCAGGGATTTAGTTGACTACGAGTTAGTGCGTTCCGGGGTGAGATACGGAATGCATTTTAGTTTATAATATCTCTCCATGTTTGATTATACGCCTTGCTCCCGTAAGCTTTTAATAGGGGGGATTGTTAAGTACGATACCGTAAATTGCTTTTAAATAGTAGATTATCGCCGGGGGGGCATGGGGTAGTGAGGATGTAAATTTTTCTTTTGCAGAAATTGTAAACTCATCATGTGTCATTTACATCTTTTCAAAAAAGAACAAAATATTTTTATTGTGGATAGTTCTTTTTTCTTCGATGGTCGTCTTATGCATATATGGACCAAAGAGCACTGGATACTTTCCTGAAAAAATTTGCTGAAAACCAACACACGGAGCAGGAGCATGAACGCTTTATCACGTGGCTCAACGCTCTTCCCGAAAAGGAAGTTGAACGTTTGTTGGATCAATACGGCGATCTGTTCCGGGCACTTTCTGATCATGAACCTGCAAAACATCCCGAACTGTTGAACAAAATAGAGGCGAAAATTGATACCATGGAGCTTGACAACGAACCGGTACATATTAAGCCAATAAGGAGATCACACAAAAAATACTTTGCAGTTGCAGCTGCTATATTACTGTTGGTAACTATAGGTGTAATTACCAGGAAGTTTGCCGGAAAGCATGATCTGTATGCGACTAATGCCATTGCGCAAAAAATAATACCGGGCGGAAATAAAGCCGTTTTAACATTGGCCGATGGGTCACAAATTATCCTTGACAGCGCCAAAAGAGGTTTGCTGGCCAGTCAGCAAAATATTTCAGTAAAAAAAGCAACAGATGGCCAGCTAATTTACGATGCCTCCGGGCAAAAGCAAAGCAATCAAAGCAATGATCAGTTGGCTTATAATACGATCTCTATACCTAAGGGCGGCCAGTACCAGGTTGTTTTGCCCGATGGTACAAAAGTTTGGTTAAATGCCGCGTCGTCACTTAAATTTCCGGTTGCCTTTAAAGGTAAAGAGCGCAATGTCGAATTATCCGGCGAAGGATATTTTGAAGTTGCCAAGAATAAAGCGATGCCTTTCAGGGTTGCTGTAAACCATACCACTGTTGAGGTTTTGGGTACCCACTTTAATATTATGGGCTACGGAGATGAAGCCTCAACCAACACTACTTTATTAGAAGGTTCGGTGAAAATAATTTCGGGAGATAAGCAGAAGCTGATCATCCCCGGCGAACAGGCGCGGGTAAGCGATGGTATAGAAGTGGCAAAAGTGAATGCCGCGCAGGCCATTGCCTGGAAAAACGGGAATTTCAATTTCGCGCACGAAAATATAGAGACAATTATGCGCAAGGTGGCGCGCTGGTATGATGTAAACATACAATACCAGGGTACAACAACACATGAAGGTTTTGTAGGGACGGTTCCGCGTTCTGAAAATATATCTGAAGTTTTAAACGCCCTTGAATTAACCGGATTGGTACACTTTAAGATAGTTGAAAGGAGGGTTATAGTTATGCCATAGATCTACCCATGGTATAAACTTAAAAACGAAACCGGAAGTGCAGCGAACACTCCCGGCCAGTGCCTGAGTTTATAACCGATATATAATTGATCCACAACGATAAACCAATTAAACCCAAACATTTCAAAGATATGAAATTTTATACTCTTACCGGGTATAGGCGCTCTGCCTATATCCATAAATTTCTGTTGGTGATGAAACTTACCATCGTTTTATTGATCACAGCTTTTGTACAGGTATCACTTGCAGGTCATGCGCAAAACGTAACATATTCAGGAAAAAACACCTCTATTATACAGGTATTTAACGAAATACAAAATCAAACCGGCTACACTTTTCTTTATACCGATGAAATGCTTAACGGCGCTAACCCGGTAAGTGTAGATTTTAAAAATACCCCGCTTAACGATGTGCTTAAAACCTGTTTCCGCAACCAGCCGCTTACTTATGCATTAAAAAATAAGCTCATCATTGTACAGCGGAAATTAACGGTCCGGACTCAAATTGATGAAACGCCCGTAGTACAGGCTATTATAGTAAAAGGAAAAGTAACCGACGAGAAGGGTGGGCCTCTCCCGGGTGTTACTGTAACTCTTAAAGGAAAAGCCATTAATACCTCAACAGATAATTCAGGCGCTTATTCCATCACTATACCCGCGGGCGAAACAAATGCTGTATTGGTTTACAGTTTTGTAGGTTTTGATTCGCAGGAAGTAACTGTAGGAAGCCAAACTGTTATCAATATCAAACTTAATGTTACTGATAACAAACTGAATGAGATAGTGGTTGTAGGTTACGGCACACAAAAACGCGCTACATTAACAGGTTCGGTAGCTACTGTAAGCGCTAAATCATTTGAAGATAAAGGAAGCCTTGCAAACCCTTTCCAGGCGTTACAAGGGCAGGTTCCGGGCGTACTGATATCAAGAGGTTCGGCCGCGCCGGGCAATGAGGGATGGAATATCAAGATCAGGGGAGCGTCGTCAATCAATCCTACAGACGCGCTGGTGGTTATTGACGGTGTTGCGGCTGTTGGGGTACGCTCGCTTGATGCTATCAATCCTAATGATATCGAAAGCATGTCGTTCCTGAAAGATGCCTCGGCTGCTATTTATGGTGCCAGGGCCGCTGGCGGCGTGGTATTGATCACCACTAAAAAAGCTAAGGCCGGCAAAACGGTAGTACAATACGATGGTTCTTTTTCGAGCAAGATAGTTGGTTTACAGCCTCATTTAATGAATGTGGAACAATGGGCCAAAGGCGTAATTACAGCCCGAACAAATGACGGTTTTGATGACAGCGACGTATGGATCAAATACGGTAAGCTTGCTTTAGCCAACCTGAATAATTATATCGACATTAAAACCTATGGCAGCAACCCGATTTCCAATTTTAACGATGTAAACGATTATGTGTTTTTTAACAATAGCTGGTCGGATGTTTTATGGGGTACAGCCAATTCTACACAAAATAATATCAGTGTAGCCGGCCGTAACGAGAGGTCGGGTTACAGGCTTTCGTTAGGCTATATGGACGACGGAAGCATACTGCGCTGGGGCGATAACTCTAATAAACGATATAATGTGCGTTTGGCAAATGATTTTCAAATAGGCAACAAAGTGAAGATCGAATCCAATATCGCTTATGATCGTAACGACGTTTTAACGCCTACCATGATCAATAGCGTGCTTGGGCAGTACGCCCAGCCGGGTATGCCAATATCAACCATCAATGGCGGCCCTTACGCGTGGGGCGGCCAGCTTAACCCTAACTGGCAGGCCAAACTTGGCGGAGACGACCGGCTGACAAAAGCCAACGTTTATATTAACGAAAAAATTAATTACGACATTATAAAGAGCCTGAAGTTTGTCGCTACGCTTGGTTACAATACAAATAATGCTAACCGGTACACGCAGCAAAATTCAATTCAGTGGTATAATTATCTGGGTACCGTACCGGGTGTTACCAACCCAACCCAGGATGCGGCTTATTTTAAAAGGGCCAACCTGAGTGAAGACTATTACAATGCCAATGCCTACTTCGAATACAAAAACACTTTTAAAACAGACCATTCTGTAGGTATTACAGTGGGCAGCCAGTATGAGCGCGACGAATATGATTACTTTGATGCCACCATTTTAAACCCGGTTTCGCAAGATCTGAAAGCTTTAGCTGGCATAGGCAACCAAACCAACAGCGAAGTTAAAAACCATTATGCTATTGGCTCGGCCTTCAGCAGGTTAAATTATGCCTATAAGCAGAAATACCTGCTCGAGGCAAATTTCAGGTACGATGGTTCTTCCAAATTTGCTGAAGCAGACAGGTGGAAATCATTTTACGGATTTTCGGCAGGCTGGAGGATCAGTCAGGAAAATTTTATGAAAGGTTTTTCCTTTTTTAATGATCTGAAATTAAGGGCATCATACGGTGTTGTAGGTAATCAAAGCGGTATAGGCCTGTATGATTACATTCAACAGCTGGTGTTAACTAAAACCGGTACTGTAACCAGCAACAATCCTATCCTTGGCTCAGGTCAGGCGGTAACTGTTGCACCCACCAACGGGTTGGTTAGCCTGAACCGAACCTGGGAACGCATTAAAAATAGCAACATAGCCCTCGATTTCTCGATTTTGAACAGCCGCTTAAGCGGTACTGCCGAGTATTTTATTAAAGATAACGGTAACATGTTGTTGCCGCAAACCTACCCAACAATTTTAGGGGCACAGGCACCGGCCGCAAACATCGGTCACCTTAAAACTAACGGATGGGAGGTAAGCCTTACCTGGGCCGATAAAATTGGAGAGGTTGGATATAATGTAGGCGGTAACATCAGCTACAACAAAAATAAGCTCATTAACATAAACGGTGCTACAACCATTTACGGTGGCTATAATGCTGCAACCCAAGGTTACCCAATTGGTTCAGTATTTGGCCTGGAATATGCCGGGCGTATCCAGACACAAGAGCAGGCCGACGCGGCGACCAAATTAATTGCCGGATCAGATATCCCGGGCGGTTCATATACAACCCATATTGGCGATAACTCTTACAAAGATCTTAATGGAGACGGGAAAATAACCAGTGCCGATTATAAGTATTTAGGTACTGATGATCCTAAGTACACCTTTTCATTTAACGCGGGCGTGCAATGGAAGGGGTTTGACCTTTCGGTAATTTTTCAGGGTGTAGGCAGCAGGACTATTTTCAGGAATGGCGATGTATGGCGGGTACCATTCAGCTCCGTTTATCTGAATACTACTAACCAATCGGTAAACAATAACTGGACGCCCGATAACACCGGCGCTTATTATCCTAAGTACTCCACAAACGGTACGGTTAATTCATATAACTATCAGCCTTCTTCATGGTCGGTTGAAAATGGTGCTTACCTGCGTTTAAAAAACGCGGTGATAGGTTACACCTTGCCTCCAAAATTAATTTCTGCTACCAAATTCATATCAAAACTGCGTGTTTACGTGTCAGGGAACGACCTGTGGGAAAAAACTAAAATTAAAGACGGATGGGATCCTGAAGCACCGCGAAATGTGATCACTACAGACGGCAGCCCTTATTTTGGCCGCTATCCGTTTTACAGATATTTAACCGCCGGTGTAAACGTTACCTTCTAATTTTTAAAAACATGAAAACATTTAAGCATAAATACATCGTAGCGTTTGCATTATTTGCTGCTGCATTCGGCTGCAAAAAGGCTTTGAATTTAAACCCGCAGGATACACTATCTGATGCGGCCTACTGGAAAAAAGCCAATGATTTTAAATTGGCTGCCAACGCGTTTTATTTATATGAACGCACCTTTGCAGGTACGGTAACAGATGGTGTGCACAGCGATCTGCGTTCAGACCTGTTAACCAATAGTACCAAAAATATTTACAGTAACGGCACCAATAGCGTTGTTCAGTCGGATGGTACGTATAATACAGACTACCAGCGCATCCGGAACATCAATTTCATGCTGGATAAAGCTTCAACTTATGCCGCCCCTGCCGAAATAAGCCAGTACGTGGCCGAAGCCAAATTTTTTAGGGCTTATATTTATTTTGATCTGCTGCAGGCTTTTGGCGGGGTAACGATAGTATCCAAACCGCTTGATACTAATGATCCGTTATTGACATCACCAAGGAATACAAGAGATGAAGTAGCCGATTTTATTATAGCTGATCTTAAAGCTGCCATCCCTGATCTGCCTTTAGAAAGCGTATTGAAATCTTCAGATGAAGGACGTGTAAGTAAGGGCGCAGCGGGCGCGTTTTTATCGAGGGTGGCCCTATATGAGGGTACCTGGCAAAAATTCAGGGGAAATACCAGCCGCGCCAATGCTTTATTGGATGTAGCCATCAATTCCAGTAAAGATGTGATGACAAGCAGTCAATATGCCCTGTTTGGAACAACAGGTACCACGGTTGCCCTGGGCGATTCGGCATTGAAATACATGTTCATACTTGAAAATACCAAATCAAATCCTGCAAGTGTAACCAAATCGGCCAATACCGAATATATTTTGGCCAACAGGTATGACGAAAATATCCGTATCTCCAACCTTAACATTACAAAAACCACTTTTGCCAACGGCAGTGTTGATTGGCCAACCCGCAAACTTGCCAATCTTTATTTATGCAGCGATGGCTTGCCTATCGATAAATCGCCACTATTTAAAGGTTATGGCACCGCCCGTTCTGAATTTGCCAACAGGGATAAACGCATGCAATATACGCTTATGGTTACCGGTAACGATTACTGGAGTAACGCCAACTATCGCGTTACCTGGAAAAATGACGCTACCGATGTTGCCCACGCAGGTTACAAGCCTTTAGTATCCAATTTTGGTACAGGTTATCAAAATCAAAAATGGGCATCAGAGCGTAATGTGGCAGACAATTATGAATCATATGATTATCCCGTGATCAGGTATGCCGAGGTATTGCTGAATTACGCCGAGGCCACTTTTGAACGTAACGGATCCATTTCTGATGCCGATCTTAATATTTCTTTGAACCAGGTAAGGCACCGTGTAAACAGCGCTATGCCTTTGCTCACCAATGATTTTGTTACTGCAAATGGTTTAGATATGCAAACGGAAATCAGGCGGGAGCGTTCCGTTGAACTTTACCATGAAGGTTTCCGCATAGACGACCTTAAGCGCTGGAAGACTGCCGGTACAGAAATGCCGATGCCTGCACTGGGTATTAAGTGGGCCGGTACCGAGTTCACCACCATATGGGCGGGTGCAAGTACCATTCCGCAGGATGCGAACGGTGTTTTGGTAATTGATAACAGCCGTACCTGGCAGGACAAAAATTACCTGTTGCCAATACCGCAGGACCAGATCAAGCTGAATAACAAATTAACGCAAAACCCTGGTTGGTAATGACCTTCCTGTATAAGAGTTATTAACCCTATACGATCAGTTACAGATCGGTAAAATATTCAAAAAAAGACCCAATTATGAAACCTCATTTATGGTTATTGGCATTGTGTGCCATATTGGTAACAATGTCTTGCAAAAAATCACCTTCATTGCATGGTGTTGAACAAAACAGTAAAGGTGTTGCCAACCCCAACGGTGCTACCGTATTTGTACACCCGGGCATTTTGCTTACAAAAGAATCTATTGATTACATCAAAACACAACTCAACTCCTCTTCCGATCCCTGGAGTACCTCATTTACCGCATTACAAACCACCTCATGGGCTTCTATAAGTTATAAAATGCAGGGGCCAACACCATTGGTTACACGCGATCCTACCATAATAGCGAAGGATGGGATCGATTATGCCAATATCATTCAAAACGATTCTTATGCTATTTTTTGCCAGGGCCTGATGTGGAAGCTCACCGGCAATAATAAATATGCTGATAACGCCATCAATATGCTCAACGCTTGGTCATCTACATTAAAGTCCATTACAAGTACCGGGCCTGATGTTTACCTGTGCGCCGGCTTTAATGGTTTTATTATGGCCAATGGCGCCGAACTTGTGCGTGATTATTCGGGCTGGAAAGCGGAAGATCTTCAAAAATGTAAGGATATGTTCCGCAACATCTGGTATCCCGTAATTAAAAGCATCGCGATTCCGGGCGGGGCCAACGGTACCTGGGATAGCGACAATGCGAAAGCCGTAATGGCCATGGGTATTTTCCTGGACGATCAGGGTATGTTTGATGCTGCGTATAACTATTTTTATAACGGTAGCGGCGATGGCACCGTAGCCCATTATTTTCTGCCTACCGGACAAAACCAGGAGTCCGGAAGAAAGCAGGGCTACGCGCAATTGGGCCTCTGCAACTTCGAAGAGCTATGCGAAATGGGTTATAACCAGGGTAAACCAGATATGTGGGTTGCAAAGGATACCATCATCAAGAAAGCTTTTGAATACGCCGCTAAATACAACCTTGGCGAAGATGTGCCTTATAATACAGCTTTCCCGGAGGTTTACGGCCAATGGGTATATCCGTCAATTTCAACAGATGGACGAGGGGTTTTCCGGCCGATTTATTACATGGCTTATAATCACTTTCATAACAGGCTTGGATCGGATATGCCTTACACACAGCGTGTTTTAGAACAACACACACCAATTGAAAGACAAACTGACGGCACTGTTACTGACGGAACCGGCTGGGGTAGCCTTTTGTTTTATCACCCATCGGCAGGTGGCCTAACCCCCGTAGCTGTAGGGGCGCTTAGGTGGGAGTTTGATGAGCTGGCGGGTTGGGGAGGTATACCCTGGGCCGAAAATTCGAAAGTGGCAGTGGCTAATGGTCAGCTCGAAGTATCAGGTTCAATAGGTACCTACGTGCGGGCCTGGCAGGGTTCTGCCTTGCTGGATCCGGTTACTTATCCTTATCTCGCTCTTAAAGTTACTCAAATACCCAAGCTTAAGAAGAGCACAGACGATTGGGCCGTGCAGGCGTATTGGAGCGTTGGAGGTTCAAACCACGACTACAGGTATGTCAGCAAAACAGATATGACCCTTTTAGGCACGCAGGTTTATGTTATTAAATGGGCTCCAAAAGGTGGTTTGAACGATGGTCTGCCATTCCCGGCCGCCTCAACGACGGGAGGTTTATATCTCGATTTTGGTGATTGTGCAAGCGGTGAAAAGGCCAAAGTAGATTGGGTCCGATCCTATAAGACATTGGCGGATATACCAAACAATTGAGGTTTAAATTAAAAAAAGGTTTAATAAACGATAAAAGATAAGGAGCCGGCTACGGCCGGTTCTTTCTTTCATTGTATCAAAATATTAAACAGACGGAATAATTCCCCCCTGCGATTGACCTGTCAGCCCCCTCTGCAGGTCTTGCTGCTAATTACCTTTGATTAATTATAAACCCGGAAAACATCGCTAAGCCCAATGTTAAAACGTTTTAGGTAAAGTCGGCAGGCAAGTCAACTGGATAGCTGTCGGGAGACGTGCCTCTAGTGGCCGGATATAATTAATTAGGTAGACCAATAACTATACAACATAGTTTTTAACACCAGGCACCGAAGTAAGTGTAAATAATATAACCATAATGAATAGGATTGTCTGTAAATATAAAATTGTCTTATTACTGATTTTTATTTGTGTAACCGGCAAGGCTGCAGGCCAGCAAAAGTTTTGGCCCGGCAAAGCCATCTTATATTGCGGCACTCAGGCGCTTCAAACCATCGCAGAAACAGCGGATACCGGAGTTAACCTTCCCCGCAGCATTGCATCAGGCGATAAAAACTGGCGTTATGTTGGTTACCGGGATTGGTGCAGCGGTTTTTGGCCGGGGATACTTTGGTACCTGTATGAAGCAACAGGTCAACCGCGATGGAAAGCTGAGGCCGCGCGTTTTACGACGGAGCTTTCACCGCTTTCAAAACAACCGGGGTTTGACCACGATCTTGGATTTCAAATGTATAGCAGTTTCGGCAATGGATACCGGCTAACGCATGATCAGGCATACAAGCAAGTTTTACTCAGATCGGCCGATTCGCTTGCTACCTTGTTTAACCCCCGCGTAGGTACCATCCTGTCGTGGCCGCCTATGGTTAAAAAAATGGGCTGGCCGCATAATACCATTATTGATAATATGATCAACCTGGAGCTGTTGTTCTGGGCATCAAAAAACGGCGGAGGCAGCCGTTTATATAATATCGCTGTTAAACACGCCGAAACTACCATGCGCAATCATTTTCGGCCCGATTTTACCTCTTACCACGTTGTAGTATATGATACGGTATCAGGCAAAAAAATAAAGGGAGTTACACACCAGGGTTATGCCGACAGTAGCATGTGGGCCAGGGGCCAGTCATGGGCTATTTACGGGTTTACCATGTGCTACCGCGAAACACGCAAAAAGGAATTTTTGCAATTCGCACAAAAAGTAGCCGATGTATACCTGGCGAGGTTACCCGCCGATCTTATTCCTTATTGGGATTTTAACGCCCCTGATATACCCAACGCGCCGCGGGATGCGTCGGCTGCTGCCATTACGGCTTCTGCACTTTTGGAACTTTCAACTTTTGTTGCCCATAGCTCAAAGGCTAAAACGTACCGCGAAAAAGCTGAACAGATACTTGCACGGTTATCATCATCCGAATACCAAAGCAGGGATAAAAACCCTTCTTTTTTACTCCATTCAACCGGGCATAAACCCAACGGAACAGAAATTAATGCTTCAATTATCTATGCTGATTATTATTATCTGGAGGCATTGATCCGGTTAAAAAAACTTAATGAAAAACAAACCAAAAAATCCTGAAAATGATGCTTAATAAGCTGTGCCGCAACGCGAAAAAATGGATAGCCTGCTTATTGCTGAATAGCTGTGCCTGCATGGCCTGGGGCCAGGAAACGAAAGGAGGAGCGATCACCATTCAATCGCCTGATAAAAATGTCTCGTTCAGGTTTCACCAGTTGGCCGATTCAGGAAAGCGTACCATGTTTTATAGCGTAAATTATAAAAACAAGCCGGTTATTCTTCAGTCCGTTCTTGATCTGCAAATGGATAATGATCTTTCAGAAAAGGCTATGGCCCTGAAAGTTGACCGGCATAAAAACTGGTGCGAAAACCTTTCGATAACAAGGGTAGACTCGTCGATGCACGATACAACATGGGTACCGGTAGTGGGCGAGAAAAGCCAGATCAGGGATCGTTACAACTCGGTTAATATCACCCTTGTAAAAGATGATAACCCCATTTATGTAATGCAGGTGCAGATAAGGGTTTACAACGAGGGCGTGGCGTTTCGTTATTATTTCCCCGAAAACCCTAAAGGAACTTATTATAATATCACTTCAGAAAACACGGAGTTTCACCTTCCCGAGGGTACGCAGGCCTGGTTTGCTAACTGGGCACAAGCACCGTATTATAAACTGCCATTAAAAAACTGGCCCGGCGAAAGCGAGCGCCCGTTAACCCTTGAATTACCTGATGGATTATACGCAGCACTTGGTGAAGCGCAACTGGTAGATTACGCCCGCACAAAATTTAAGCTAAGCGTAAGTAAGCCATCTACCATTGTTACCTCGATGTTTGGGAGCGCGCAGTTGATCTCGCCGGTAGGCACCCCCTGGAGGACGATCATGGTCGCCGAAAAACCAGGTGACCTAATAGCGAATAATTATCTGATGCTTAACCTCAATGAGGCATCAAAAATAACCGGTACAAGCTGGATAAAACCCGGCAAGATAATTCGGGTAATGGCACAGACAACTGCGGATGCGAAGGCAAATATCGATTTCGCGGTTAAACATAACCTGCAATACGTCCTGTTCGACTGGAAATGGTACGGCCCGGCTTTTAGTTTCAGTTCGGATGCCACCAAGGTTGCTATTCCGTATTTTGATTTGCCCGGCATAATCAGTTACGGGAAGGAAAAGGGAATAGGCGTCTGGCTGTACGTAAACCAACAGGCGCTATATGCACAGAGCGATAGTTTATTCGCGGTATATCATAAATGGGGTATTAAAGGGGTGAAGTTCGGCTTTGTTCAGCAGGGATCGCACCGCTGGACAACCTGGGTTGAGAAAACTATTCAGCAGGCTGCCGCAGCCAATATGATGGTTAACATACATGACGATTGGCGTCCAACCGGCGAGCAGCGTACCTGGCCTAACCTAATGTCGGCCGAAGGCATCCGTGGCAATGAAGAAATGCCCGATGCCACACATAATACGGTCCTACCTTTTACACGCTACCTGGCCGGAGCTGCCGATTATACCATCTGTTACTTTGATAAACGCATTAAAACTACCCATGCGCACCAGCTGGCATTGGCGGCTGTATATTATAGTCCGCTGCAAACACTTTACTGGTATGATAAACCCTCTGAGGTGCATAATGAACCCGAACTGGAGTTTTGGGATAAGATCCCTGCCAGTTGGGATGATACACGTGTTATTCAGGGAAAACCCGGAGAATATATAGTTACAGCAAGGCGTAAAGGCTCAACCTGGTTTGTAGGTATGATCACTAACAATGACGCGCGCCAGGTAAAGTTCGAGTTGGATTTCCTTGATCAGGGAAAGAAATATAAGGCAACGATCTTTAGCGACGATCCATCTGTTAATACGGCAACCCATGTTAGCGTAAAAAGCCGGATCGTAACCAATACAAATGAATTGAAAAGCAGCCTTTTACCATCAGGCGGTCAGGCCTTAATAATCGAAGATATTAACAACCTCAATAACAAGTAAATGACTGAAAATACCATTTATTCACCATATATTCTCTGTGCAGATGTTGGTGGTTCGCACATTACATGTGGCATCTGTGACTTAACAAATAATACTATACTTGAGCATACCTGGCTGAGGGCTGATGTAAACTGCCATGGTAATGCGGAAGAGATCTTAACGTCCTGGTCGGGAGCGTTCAAAGCTGTTCTTGAAAGCTCAAAGCTTACCGTTGCAGGTATTTCTATCGCCATGCCGGGTCCTTTTGATTATGATCAGGGCACCTCCTATATCACCGGCCTTCATAAATATGAATCCATCTATAATGTAAACATCAGGGCTTACCTTGCCGAAACCCTGCACATCAGCCCTTCACTCATCAAATTCAGAAATGATGCCGAAGCAACCATTTTAGGTGAGTGCATTGCCGGGGCCGGAATGTCTTATCACAGCGTTATGGGGATAACCCTCGGCACCGGATTTGGATCGGCACAATTAAGAAACCAGATCATGAAAGACCTGAACCTTGGGAGCGTCGCCTACCGGGATACCATTGCCGACGATTATTTTTCAACACGCTGGTTTGTGAAACGTTTTAACGAATTAACAGGCCAAACCGTACAGAATGTAAAAGAGCTAACCTTGCTAAAGAAGACCAACAGCGAGGTCGCTGTGATATTTTATGAGTTTGGTAAAAACTTAGGTTCCTTTTTGCAAACCTGGACCGAGTTACTCGGCCCCGAAATACTGGTGATCTGCGGAAATATAGCCAAAGCATCCGATCTCTTTTTACCTGCCCTCAAAAGCCGGTTGGATACAATAGATATCGAGATTGCTCATCTGGGCGAGAACGCTCCGTTGATTGGTGCCGCCGCGCTTTTCAATAATATGGAAAAGTCTTTCACTCCCTTTAATTACGCAAAAAAATAACTATGACACCCAAACCTGAATTTACCGAAAAAAAATTCATCGTAACTTTTGTATTTGTTACCTCGCTTTTTTTGATGTGGGGCTTGCTCCATTCCATGAGCGATGTGCTTAACAAACATTTTCAAACTGTACTTAACGTTACTAAGGCACAATCCGGCCTTATTCAGCTTTCGGTATTCGGTGCATATTTTGTGATGAGTATACCGGCCGGGTATTTTTTAAAAAAGTTTGGTTATAAGCCCGGTGTAATTTTAGGGCTGTTATTATTTGCTATTGGTACTTTCCTGTTCGTACCTGCTGCCAACGCCGCTTCATTCAACTTTTTCAGGGTAGCTCTCTTTATTTTGGGTTGTGGTATGGCCACACTCGAAACCGTGGCCCATCCCTTTGCCGCCGCACTTGGTGACCAGCGCACAAGTGATAGGCGGCTTAATTTTTCCCAGTCATTCAATGCCGTTGGTGCCATAATCGGTCCGGCCGTCGGTTCTTACTTTTTACTTCGTGCCACCTCCGGCCATTCAACAGATCTTTCATCGGTTAAATCATTGTATACGGCTATCGGTTGCATTATACTGTTAATAGCCACCGCTTTTTTATTTGTAAAAGTACCTGTTTTGACAGATCCGCACGCCGCGTCCGCATCTGAAGAACCCGATGCATTAAATATTGATACCGCTCCGTCAAAAAAGCTTTACGAGCACCGGCATTTTATATGGGCGGTAACAGCCCAGTTTTTTAACGTTGCCGCGCAAGGGGGCACATGGGCATATTTCATTAACTATGGTCATGACGTAATGGGATTTAATGATCAGGCCGCAGGCAGCTATATGAGCATTTTTATGGCCATGATGGCAGCCGGCCGTTTTATAGGCACTTTCCTGATGCGCTTTATCGCCCCCAATAAACTACTCGCGGCATTTGCCGGCGGTAGCATTATCTCCTGTTTGATTGTTGCACAGGCCTGGGGATGGCCCTCTTACATCGCGTTGATGATGATCAATTTCTTTTTCAGCATTATGTTTCCTACAATTTTCAGTTTAGGGCTTAAAAACTTAGGCCGCCACACGCAACAGGCTTCATCATTCATATCGATGGGCGTGGTGGGCGGTGCCTTCTTCCCGCTTATTATGGGGCAGATTGCCAACCATGATGTGGCAAGGGCTTACTACCTGCCTATTATATGCTATGTAGTCATATTCCTGTTCGGGGCAAAATTTTATAAAGTTAAAAACTGATGAGGACAGGGCTGATCATATTTATTTTATGGTTCTGCAGCCTATGCCGGTTTAGTTTATTGGCACAGGTAAAAATCGAGAAAAACGGTTATGATTTTTCATATCTCGACAGAAAAATAGCTGGCTGGGTTGATAGCGGCTACTATAAAGGGGCTTCGGTAATCGTTGTTAAAGATGATCGCGTTATACATAAACATTATTTTGGCAATTACGGCCCCGAGACGGTAGCCTACATAGCATCGGCAGGTAAGTGGCTTTCCGCTGCTACCATCGCGGCTGTAGTCGATGAAGGTAAACTGTCGTGGGATGACAAAGTTAGTAAATGGCTGCCGGAATTTAAAGATCAAAAAGGGGAGGCTACCCTAAGGCAACTCTTTTCGCATACCGCTGGTTATCCCGACTATCAGCCGGCCGGGCGGCGTGCCGATAATTATCAAACCTTAAAGGAATCGATTTCGCATATAGTTGATTTGCCAGCCGATACGCTGGCGGGCGCTAAATTTAAATATGGAGGCCTTGCCATGCAGGTAGCAGGCAGGATGGCGGAGATAGCAACCGGAAAAGATTGGGAAACCATTTTTCAGGAAAAAATTGCCGGGCCATTAGGCATGAAGCTTACCCATTTTACACCGGTAAGCGATGTAGGCGGGCAAAACCCGATGCTGGGCGGAGGCGCGAGGGGCGGGCTTGATGATTATGCCCATTTTTTGAGCATGATCATGCACAAGGGCGTGTATCAAGGCAAACGGGTACTTTCGTTAAAAGCGATACGGGAAATGCAGGCCGACCAGGTAGGGAAAGCAGAAATGAATGACCCGTATGTTGCTAATACCCGTGCAAGTGTACGTACCGATGTTTATGGCCTCGGCGAATGGAGAGAAGAAGTGGATGCCGATGGAAACGCGACACTGATCAGTAGCCCGAGCTGGGCCGGGGCCTATCCCTGGATCGATAAAAAAAATAACGTTTACGGCTTTATGCTTGCCCGCGTGGCTGAAATGAAAAACGGTTTTAATTCGTTTTTGGGCAGCCCCGTGCTACCGTTGTTAGTGAGAGATGTGCTGGCCAGGGCGAACCTTAAAAACACCAGACATGGTTACATCAAAACATCAGATGGTGCCACGCTTTACTACGAAGAAACAGGTAAAGGCGAACCGCTTATACTTTTACATGGCCACTCGTTTGACTGTACTGAATGGGATCCGCAATTTTTCGCGCTTGCAAAAAAGTACAGGGTGATCCGGTACGATCTCAGAGGATATGGCTGGTCGTCCATGCCATCTGAGAGTCAAAAAGCCCTGCATGCCGACGATCTGAAAAGTTTGATGGACCAGCTTCATATTGCCAGGGCACACATTGTCGGCCTGTCGCTGGGCGGATTTATCGTTACAGATTTTCTGACCTTGTATCCTGGCCGCCTACTTTCTGCTACTATGGCCAGTGGCGATATTTTTGACGTTCCCGGGCCTAGCAAGCCCTGGACCAACAGTGAAGCTGTTGCCCAGCGTGAAAAGATCAAAATATGGCAGGCAAGAGGTGTGCAAAAAAGTAAACAAGAGTGGTTTAACGCGCTCACCAAACGCGGCGGAAAAAATATTGAAAGTTTGAGAGTCCCCGTCTGGAATATGATCTACAAATGGGAGGCATGGCAACCGCAACACCTCGAGCCCCGGTTTTTACTTGGCAACGAGGCCGAAAGCAGGCTGATATCACAGAAAATAGACGTACCGGTAATGGTGCTGACCGGCGAGTTTGACGCTAATCATCCGGATAAGTTATTAACTATCCTACCTGGGGCGAAGCAAGTGATCGTCCCTCATGCAGGGCATGTCAGTAATCTTGAAAACCCAAATGGGTTCAATCAAAAAATACTGGACTTTTTGAATACAATAAAGCTAAAAAAAGATGAAAAAAATTAGAAAGTTCCTGTGCGCAGGGTTCCTGGCGTTGCCGATGGGAGTATCTGCACAATATGTTGGCCAGCATCTATCTGCTATAAAGGCCGAAACCAAAATTGATGTTAAGGCATACAGTTTTGACCTGCAGGATGTGAAATTGCTTGAAAGCCGTTTTAAGGACAACATGGACAGAGAAGGGCAATGGATGCTTTCGCTGCCTGTTGAGCGTTTGCTGCATAGTTTCCGGGTCAATGCAGGCATGCTAACAGATAAGAAAAGTAGCAAAACTAAAATGCCACAGCCACTTGGTGGCTGGGAGGCACTGGATATGGAACTGAGGGGGCATAGCATTGGTCACCTGTTATCAGGCCTTTCATTTCAATACGCGTCAACCGGCAATATTGCTTTTAAAAAAAAGATAGATAGCCTGATTTCGGGCCTCGCCGAAGTACAGGCAACGCTGAACGAGGATGGTTATTTAAGCGCGTTTCCGCAAAACTATATCGACAGGAATATTAAAGGTAAAAGTGTTTGGGCACCCTGGTATACATTACATAAAATAGTGGCGGGGTTAATTGATGCTTACTTGTATGCGGGCGATACGCAGGCGCTTGATGTAGTTAATAAAATGGCTGTATGGGCGTATAAGAAGATAACACCTTTAAGTCAGGAACAATTGGCTTTGATGCTCCGGAATGAGTTTGGCGGGATGAACGAAGCCTGGTATAACCTGTATGCCATTACCGGCAACCCGGAGCATAAAAAATTAGGCGACCTGTTTTATCACCATGCGGTACTGGATCCGTTAGCCGCCGGGCAGGATAAGCTTAATAAAATGCACGCCAACACAGCTATCCCCAAAATTACCGGTGAAGCCCGCGCCTACGAGTTGACAGGCGATGCAAAAGATAGATCAATTGTAAGCTATTTCTGGAATAACGTTATGGAGAATCAAACCTATGTAATCGGCAGCAATAGTGACAAGGAACACTTTATTGCACCGGGCAAAATATCGGAATATATTACGGGCTACACAGGCGAAACCTGCAATACCTACAACATGCTCAAGATAACCCGCCACCTCTTTACCTGGGATGCCGATGTGAAATATGCAGATTATTATGAGCGTGCTTTATACAATCATATTTTGGGCCAGCAGGACCCCAAAACCGGGATGGTGTGTTATTTTACACCGCTGAAAGCCGGGGCATTCCGGGTTTACAGCACGCGCGACAGCTCGTTCTGGTGCTGTGTAGGTTCGGGCTTTGAAAGCCAGTCTAAATACGGAGAGGCTATCTACTATCATAACAACAAGGGTGTTTATGTAAACCTGTTCATCCCCTCTGTATTAACCTGGAAAGAAAAGGGCCTGAAGTTGAGGCAGGAAACCGCTTACCCCGAAGAGGCGACCACACGGCTAACCATCGATTCGGTAGGCGCGGAAAGTTTACCGCTTTATATTCGCTACCCCGGTTGGGCAAACAATGGTGTGGGCGTCAAAATCAATGGTGAAAACATCAAAGTTGTACAAACGCCGGGCAGTTATATAACGCTGAACCGTAAATGGAAAAAAGGTGATAAAGTAGAAATAAGCTACCCCATGACCCTGCACCTGGAAGCAACACCGGATGATCCTAAAATAGCCGCCGTAATGTACGGACCGATAGTGCTGGCCGGTGAAATGGGAACTGAAGCTATGCCCCCTCATGCTCCCTATCATGATGCAGCCGACCCCTACCAGTATTATGATTATAACTATAATATTCCGGCAAATCTTGTCCACAGCCTTAATATCAACAGCAGCAACATTTCCGAATTGATAAAAGCGGTGAAAGGCGGGGTACTTACCTTTAAAACCACCGGCACAACCAACGGAAAACCGGTAACCCTTGAACCTTACTATAACCTGCACCGTCAGCGCTACGTGGTGTATTGGGATTTGAATTAAAAGGAGGGAACAGTAATGTACAAAAACACTTTAATAATAGTACTTATCCTGCTTATTGGCCCCAGGCAGGGCTTCGCGCAGCTATCAAAAGTATGGGTTGCAGATAAAGGCAATGGAAGCTATCAGAACCCCATTATACATGCTGATTACTCCGATCCGGATGCTATCCGTGTAGGCGATGATTATTATATGGTATCATCCAGTTTTAATTGTATGCCCGGCTTGCCTATTCTGCATTCAAAAGATCTGGTAAACTGGCAGCTGATCAATTATGCTTTGAAAAAACAGGAACCCGCCGCGGTTTATGATTCGCCGCAGCATGGCAAAGGCGTCTGGGCCCCCTGTATCCGATACCACAATAACGAGTTTTATATCTATTACCCCGATCCGGATTATGGCGTTTATATGGTTAAAACTAAAAGTTTGATGGGGGATTGGGATAAACCTGTCTTGGTTTTGCCGGGCAAAGGTATTATTGATCCGGCACCATTTTGGGATGATGATGGCAAAGCGTATTTGGGTGTAGCCTGGGCCGGAAGCAGGGCGGGCGTTAATAGCCTCATCACTATTTTCAGGATGGATCAAAAAGGAACTGCCGTTACCGACGAAGGAATTCATGTTTACGACGGTCATGGTAAAAACCACACCATAGAAGGACCTAAAATTTATAAACGAAAAGGTTATTACTACATCCTTGCCCCGGCAGGCGGAGTAGCCACCGGTTGGCAGGTAGCTTTGCGTGCTGAAAATATTTATGGGCCTTATGAAGATAAGGTAGTGATGGACCAGGGCAAAACCGCTGTAAACGGTCCGCACCAGGGTGCGCTGGTGGAAACCCAAACAGGTGAGTCCTGGTTTATTCATTTTCAGGATAAGGGCGCCTACGGAAGGATAATTCATTTGGAGCCTGTAAAGTGGATAAACAATTGGCCGGTGATAGGCAATGATCCCGATGGCGACGGAAAAGGCGAACCTGTTACCGTTTATAAAAAGCCAAATGCTGGCGCGGTATATCCGATAGTAACCCCTTCGGAAGACGATGAGTTTGACAGACACAAAATGGGCCTGCAATGGCAATGGCATGCAAATCCCAAAATTCAGTGGAGTGCGCTTATCAAAGGATCAGGTTATTTGCGGCTATTCGCTTATCCGCAGGATAAAAACACGATGAACCTTTGGGCAACACCCAACCTCCTGCTGCAAAAACTGCCCGCGCCGGATTTTACAGCCACAACCAAATTAAAATACCAGGTTGAATGGGAAACAGGACAGGGTAAACGAGCTGGTTTATTGATGATGGGCAATGATTACAGTTACATCGCGATATCCAAAGATGAACGGGGTTATAAATTAAACACAGTGGTTTGTAAAAACGCCGCCGATGGCACTGTCGAGGAAATTACCGATGAGAAAAGGATCAATATCAACGAGGTATACCTGCGTATCCGCGTAAGCGCTCCCGATGCCAAATGTGTTTTCAGTTACAGCGAAGATGGTATAAACTATAAGGCTATAGGCGAGGAATTTTTTGCTAAGCCTGATAAGTGGATAGGTGCAAAAGTGGGCCTGTTTTGTATAAGTACCGCTGATGTGCGCATGGGTGGGTATGCAGATTTCGATTGGTTTAGGGTAGATAAGTGAGGATACAATGGAGAGACGACAATTTATAAAAAACACTTTCCTTACTTCGGCAGGATTGATAGCTGTACCCTATATCAATTGGGTGTTGGGAGATACCCTGCCTGATAAAGATATGGAAGATCTGTTTATAAAGCCACCTGCTAACGCCCGGCCATGGGTTTTTTATATGTGGATGAACGGCAACATTACCAAAAATGGTATTACGCTCGACCTGGAAGCCATGAAGCGTATGGGCATTGGCGGCTTTATCAATTTTAATGCGGCAGTAGGCATTCCGCGCGGCCCGGTTGATTACGCGCATGAGGATTGGACTGAAGCCGTAGTTCACACTGCTGCTGAGTGCAGCCGGTTGGGTATTGATATGTTTATGCATAATTCTCCCGGCTATTCGGGTTGCGGAGGGCCATGGATCAGTCCCGAAATGAGCATGCAACAACTGGTGTGGACTGAAACAATTGCAACTGCCGGTTCACAACCATTGCAGTTGAAATTGCAGCGCCCGTACGCAAAGCTGCATTATTACCGTGATGCTATGGTGATCGCTTATCCGTCCCTTCCGCAGGAAAAATACGTGATGAAGGATCGGTTAAAAAATGTTTGGCTGAATGGTACTGAGATAGATATTGATGTTGTTACCGACGGGGATCCCGAAACGAAGATCAGGCTGGAGGCATCACAAACATTAGTGTTTGAATTTACCGAAATTTATGAGTGCAGTGCCATCAGTGTCTATCGCAAGCCGGAAGTACCGCATGACCTTTTTGATGGGCCCCGCGATCACCCGCCGCTGTTATTGCTCGAATCCTCGCAGGATGGGGTTTCATACACTACCATCGGCCATATCGCCTGCTGCGAATTGCGGGCAATGGATACACCATCTGCCTTAAGTTTCGATTCGGTATCGGCAAAATTCTATCGCTTAACATCGCCAACACCAACCTGGATCTCGGAAGTGCAATTGCATAGCGGTCCACGGTTAGGCGGCTGGCCCGGGAAAACAAACCATACCCATGGCAGCACAGGCGGTAATACACCTGCTATAACACCTGATATGATTATTAACCCAGATCAGGTTGTTGATATCAGCACTTATATGGATGCTCAGGGAGATCTTAAATGGCAGGCACCAATAGGAAGATGGACTATTTTGAGGATAGGCCACACCACTACCGGTGAAGAAAACGCCGCACATCCCGACGCTGGGAAGGGCCTTGAGACAGATAAATTCAACAAACAAGCACTTGATACCCATTTCGCTAAATTTCTTGATCCCTTGTTAGGGAAATTAAAACCTCACATTGGCAAAGGCTTTAAGGGTTTTACGGTGGACAGCTGGGAAGCCGGTAAACAAAACTGGACGATCAATTTTCCCGAAGAATTTAAAAAGCTCATGGGTTATGAAATTGTACCGTGGATGCCTGCTTTAACCGGGCGTATTGTTGGCTCGGTAGATGATACGGAAGGTTTTTTATGGGATATCAGGAAAGCCCACGCCAACCTGCTGGCCGAGAATTTTTACGGGTATTATCAGCAATGCTGCCATAAACGCGGTATTCAATTTAATGCCGAACCCTACGGAGATGGTGTGTTTGACAGCCTGCAGGCGGGCCAATACCTGGATACACCGATGGCCGAGTTCTGGACACGTTATATTTACGGCAGCGACGTAACATCCAAACAAGCTGCATCTATAGCGCATGTTTAT
Source organism: Mucilaginibacter gossypiicola (assembly GCF_900110105.1). Classification (GTDB taxonomy): domain Bacteria; phylum Bacteroidota; class Bacteroidia; order Sphingobacteriales; family Sphingobacteriaceae; genus Mucilaginibacter; species Mucilaginibacter gossypiicola. Next base: position 210,869 of record NZ_FOCL01000005.1, read on the forward strand.
GGCAAAACTGTAGCAGCGGCGGAGGCTTATACCGCGATGCCGGCAAACTCAAAATGGGTTGATTATCCTTATTCGCTGAAAGCGGAGGGCGATTATTTTTTTACGCTTGGTATCAATAGGCTGGTGTTTCACACATTTGTGCATCAGCCTTACCATTCCGCAAAACCTGGCATGACCATGGGGCCTTTTGGCTGTCACTTCGACCGGAATAATACCTGGACAGATCAAGCCTATGGCTGGATAAAATATATTCAGCGATGCCAATACATCTTACAGCAAGGTTTATTTGTGGCCGATGCCTGCTATTTTAAAGGTGATTCTCCCGAATCTGGAGTGCCGGATACCTATCAATTTATGCCCGAAGGATATGTAGCGGATGTAATAGGCGCGGATGCGCTTAACAGGTTTAAGATAAAAGACGGCCGGATTGTACTGCCCGATGGCATGATGTACCGGGTTTGTATACTGGCCAAACTGGAAAGGCTCCTTCCCGATACCTTAAACAAATTGAAAAAACTGGTTGAAGAGGGTATGGTATTGCTGGTATCAAAGAAGCCTTCAAAAGCTTATGGCCGTACCGCAGATAAGGTAATACAGGGTAGCATTAAGCAACTTTTCGGTAATATTAACGGAGCAGAATTTAAGGTTAATAAGCTGGGAAAAGGATGCGTGATCTGGACTGAAAATCTCTTAACTGTGTTCAGCGACTTATCTATTACCGCCGATTTTAAATATTCGGCAGAAAATCCGGATGCCGCGATCCACTATGTGCATAAAAAAACAGCTGGCGGCGATTATTATTTTATAAGTAACCATCGCCGCCGGTACGAGAAGGTTACCTGTACTTTCAGGGTAACCGGCATGCAGCCGGAACTTTGGGACCCGGAAACCGGTGAATTCTTTGACCTGCCTTTGTTTTCTTTTACCAGGGATCAAACCAGTATCGCTATTGAATTGGCACCCGCCGGCTCCGCGTTCATCATTTTCAAAAAGAAAGTGGTTAAACAGGGTTACACAAGTATTATTAAAGACGGAAAGCCTTACCTGGATACTCAGGCCTCCCCGGCATTGTCACCTGAAAACAGCAGCGTGGTTAATGATTTTTCAATAAGTGTCTGGGTCAGGCCGGATTCGTTTGCACAGGAAGGTAAAAGCATGATTTTTCACCCTGTTTCGGGCGAACAGCTTTTTGGCAGGGGGCATGCGGCCATCGGCCTGGGGGCCGGGCAGAACGGGGTAAGGATATATGAAAAACAGAAAGGCAAAGCGAAAGTAGTATTATTTGACGATGAACCTGTACAGGGCTGGACTCACCTCATGTTGGTTTATAAAAACGGCGCTCCCAATTTGTACATCAATGGTAAATTGAGTAAAGCAAACCCCTCCTCCGGTTTAACTGTCCATGCTTTTTTACGTGCGCCCGTTGAGCAGGATCATTTGTCGAGCTATTTTGAGGGCAATCACACCGCGCTGCAGTTGTTCCCGATGGTACTTACAGAACAGCAGGTTTATAGGATCTACCAACAGGGATTACCTGAGCCGGAACGCCCCATAGCCATTAATTTAAAACGATTGAACGGCGATCGCATGGAAGCATTGGTGTTTAACAACGGTACCTATCGTATTAAAGGTAAAAGCGATGTAAAAGAGTTTAGCGTTCGTAACGCGAAGTCCATTACTTTAACAGGTCCCTGGAAGCTTGAATTTCCCGGACAGGCGCATCTCGCCGATGGCATAGAGCTGGAAAAGCTGATTTCCCTGAGGCTGCACCCCGATTTTGATATCCGGCATTTTTCGGGGACGGTTATCTACAAAAAAACAATTATGCTGACCAGTAATGATCTTCAGGACAGCCACCGCATCCTGATAGATCTTGGCCGCGTCGAGGTTGTTGCCGAATTATGGGTAAACGGTAAGCTGATCAAAATTCTATGGAAAGAGCCCTTTGAAACCGACATAACCGACACCCTAAAAAAAGGATCCAACCAATTACAAATTAATGTTACTACGCTTTGGGTAAACCGCCTTATAGGGGATGAGTATTTTCCTGAAGAAAATACCTACAGCGCTGATAATTATATTGAAAAGTTACCCGGGTGGTTCATCAATGACCAGCCTAAGCCGGGCAGGCGTAAAACGTTTGCTACCTGGAAAAATTTTGACAAAACATCTCCATTAGTGGAGGCCGGTTTGCTTGGGCCTGTTAAATTGATCACCGCTATAAAGAAAATTATTTGATAAAAAACCTTTGGACGGTTTAAGTATAACTAACATATTTAAGATGAGAAAAATACACCAGATTTTGCCCTGTTTAATGTTGGTAATTGCCGCAGTTATGGCAAAAGCCCAGCCTTTTGTGCACCCCGGGCTATTGCAGGGCAAAGCAGACCTTGAGCGGATAAAAACAGCGATCAGTAATAAGGAAGAGCCTGTTTATACTGCTTTCGTAGAGTTTCAGGAGCACCCGCAATCGCAGGACAATTACCAGATGAAGGGACCAATGGCTATGGTTGGCCGCAACCCCACGGTGGGTCAATCCGTTTATGATGCCGATGCCAACGCCGCTTACCAAAATGCGCTCATGTGGGCACTTACGGGTAAAGCAGACTACGCCTTAAAAGCAAGGGAAATTATCAACGCATGGTCATCTACATTAAAATCGATAACCGGCAGGGATGCCGTTTTGATGGCCGGGCTTGGTCCCTTTAAAATGGTAAATGCGGCAGAATTACTTTTATATACTAATGCAAACTGGCCCATAGCGGAAGTGGAGCTTACAAAAAGACATTTTAAGGGAGTGATTTACCCGGTAATTAAAGATTTTGCCCCTTTTGCTAACGGTAATTGGGATTCGGCCGCTATGAAAACAATGATGGCTATTGCTGTTTTTTGCGATGACAGGGCCATGTTTGAACGTGCATTGAACTATTACGTTGATGGTGCGGGGGATGGACGTCTAACAAATTATATCATTAACCAGGATGGAGAATGCCAGGAAAGCGGACGAGACCAGGGGCATACACAATTAGGTATTGCTCACCTCGGCGATTGCGCGGAGATGGCGTGGAACCAGGGACTTAACCTGTATGCGTATGCGGATAACCGTTTATTACAAGGATTTGAATATACAGCAAAATACAACCTGGGTATGGATGTGCCTTACATTGCTGAGCTTGACAAAACAGGAAAATACCTGCATAAGGAAATTTCTGCGGAGTCAAGAGGGAAACTCAGATCTGTGTATGAGCAGATCTATAATCACTACGTTAAAAGAATGGGTTTAAAAGCGCCATATACAGGGCAGGCTGCCGCCCGCATCCGGCCCGAGCCCCAGGGAGGGCCAGGTGCAGACCATATAGGCTTTGGAACTTTACTTTATACAAGAGCGGAGGGTAGCGGGGTTGACGTAAGAAACAAACCGGCAGCCCCTGCCGGTTTGTTAATAAAAACTGACCCAAAAGGTCGTAATGCTTTGACATGGATAGAACCGGCAGGGGCTACCGGTTATTTTGTAAAACGTGCCATAAAACAGGGGGGGCCATATATTACCATATCGGCAAAAATTAAAGGAGGGCATTATATTGACAGTAAAACCATTGGAGGGAAACTGTATTTCTATACAGTTTGTGCAGTTAATAGCAATGGTAAAAGTAAGGATGCCTATCCCGCCGGTGTTATTTCGGCTTTGCCAACCGGCTGGCATCAACCAGCGGTAGGGGCGGAGAACTCTTTTGGCAACGGCCAGTTTGATGATAAACAATTAACCATTGAAAGTGCCGGAACGGGTGTAGATAGCAGCGCCGATTATTATCATTTTGTTTATAAAGCCTTGGATGGTAATGGTACTATTTCGGCCGGATACGTGCCGCAGGTAAGCTCTCAGTTTTCATCGTTTGGGCTCGTTATCCGTAACGGAACAGGCAAAAACAGCCCGGAAGTAATGCTGATGGTAGCTCCGCTATCATCGGGGCAGGTTGAGGCACCCAAATGGTGCATAAAGTTACTCTCTCGTAACGCGGGTGATGTTGTTCAAAGTAGCCCGACATTGTTGCCGCTTACAGATCCGATAGTGACATTTAGCAGGTTGACAGGTGATTTTTATTTCCGCCTCACGCGTAAAGGTGATGAATTTACGGGTGCTTATTCAACCGATAACAAATCATGGATAAATATAGATAGTATCACGCTGCACCTTAACAAAGCAGCAACGGCTGGGCTGTTTGCCGCCTCTGGTGTACAGGGAATTGCAACCAGGGTAAAGTTTAACGAGGTTAACATTAATTGATAACTAACATGAAGATCATCAGGTATATAATCCTTTTTTTAATCTTTTTGGGTTTTGCGTTCCGGGTTCATGCCCGGGTGTGGCAATGGTCGACCTTAATAAAAAACGCAAACGAGAACGCCGGACAGGCAAGGGCCTTTTTATGGATCCCGCCAACTTGTAAGCAGATAAAGGCTGTCATATTCGCGCAAAACAATATGGAGGAAGAAAGCATATTGACGGATTCGAAATTCAGACGGGAGATGGGCAAATTGGGTATTGCCGAGGTCTGGGCGAGTCCGGCCTTTAACCTTAAGTTTTTATTTAACCAGGGGGCAGGCGAACAGTTTAACGCCATGATCACAGATCTGGCCGATATTTCCGGTTACAATGAATTAAAAACAGTGCCGGTTATCCCCATAGGGCATTCGGCAGCAGCCAGTGCTCCTTATTATTTCGGGGCATGGAACCCAAAGCGTACGCTGGCCTGTATCTCGGTAAGCGGGCAATGGCCCTATGTGCGGAATGTTTTCGCTCCAGATATCTGGCGCAAAGATCAAGGCCTTGATTTTATTCCCTGCCTGGAAACCATGGGCGAGTATGAAGCCGCCGCTACCTGGAGTGACGAAGGATTGAACGAGCGGCAGGAACACCCGTTTTTGCCATTAAGTATGTTATCAAACCCGGCCCAGGGGCATTTTGCCGCCACACAGGAAAAGATCGATTACCTGGCTTTTTATATTAAAAAAGCTATCAAATACAGGTTGCCAAAACGAGTTCCGGTTGGAAGCGCTCCGGATTTGGTGCCTGTCGATCCCACAAAAACAGGCTGGCTAGTTGATAAATGGCGGTACGATAGGCCGCCGTTAGCAGAACCTGGGCCTGTAGGCCAATACAAAGGCGATGTTGCCAACGCGTTTTGGTATTTTGATGAAGAAACCGCTAAGGTAACCTCAGCCTATCAGGCAGCGCACCGCAATCAAAAGCCGCAGTTGATAGGTTACCTGCAAAACGGAAAAATGACCGAGCAGCGAAACACCCACCAGCAGGTTAACCTGAAATTTGAGCCGGAAGCAGATGGTATCACCTTTAAACTCCATGCCGCCTTTTATGATACGGTTGCCGGCGGAAGCCCGCGCCTGCCTGTTTGGGCAGGCATGCCGGTTGGCTCATTTATAGGGCATGCTTCCGGAGGTATTCCGATAAGCATAGATTGCATAACGGGGCCGGTTGTTAAAATAGATGATTCTACTTTCCGTGTAAACCCACGTGCGGGTTATTGGGAAAACCCGCATAGTTATGAACTTTGGTTTGCGGCCACCCAGCCCGGCGATACATATTATAAACCGGCAGTACAACAAGCATTAATGGTTGTACCACCGCGTAACACCGTTGGTAGAGAGCAGCACATCAACTTTTTGCCCATATCCAACCAAAAGCAAAACTCGCAAGGTATTAAATTGAGCGCGACATCGGATGCGGGCGTGCCCGTAGGCTTTTACGTGTTGGAAGGTCCGGCAGAGTTATCGGGCGATAAGTTGAATTTAACCGTTATCCCGCCCCGAAGCCGTTTCCCGGTAAAGGTAACCTTGGTTGCCTGGCAATATGGCAATAGCAGCGAACCCAAATTACAGACAGCAGCGCCTGTTACACAAACTTTCTTTATCCAAAAATAACATGACACGTAAAATACTGACGCTTATTATTCTTGTTTGTACAATGCAGGCGGCTGCTGCTCAATACCATCCGGAAGATCATGTCTACCAGTATAGCGTTAAGGTGGGGAGCCGTGATGCTTACCTGTGGATCCCGCCGAAATGTAAAAGTGTAAGGGGAGTGATCATCGCCCTGTCAAACCTGCTCGAACGCAACTGGCTGGAAGCCCCGGTGATGAGGCGTACCGCGGCTAAAATTGGTTTGGCCATCATATGGATAGGGCCTGCGGAAAAAGGCGATGAGTTGTTTACTGCTGATATGAAACCCGGTATGGATAAGGTATTTCAAAAAATGATGGACGATCTGGCTGTCGAATCGGGTTATAGTGAATTGAAAACCGTGCCTGTCATCCCCACAGGGCACTCGGCAAACGGCCATTTTGCCTGGACATTCGCTAGTGCTTTCCCTGAGCGTACTATAGCAGCGATACCCGTTAAAACTGTTCCTTATCCTGATAGTTTAAGGTTTAAAAACATTCCCGTTTGTTACATCGTAGGACAAACGACGGAATGGCCGCAGTTCCGGGTGCCAGATCCCGCGACCACACCCGGCGAACGCGATTTTTATTGGCCGGTTGTTAAAAACACGGCATTAGCGCTCCGTGCCAAAGACCCTGAAAATCTTGTGTCGGTAGTAACTGATCCCGGTGGGGGGCACTTCGACTGGTCAGATAAGCTATCGGATTTCATGGTCCTTTTTATCCGGAAAGCTTGCCATTACCGTCTCCCCGATAGCGGGGAAACAACTCTTAAGCCCATTACAAAGGAAAAAGGGTGGATGACCGGTACAGGTGGCATGGTAAAAGATGAGTTTAATGCCGCACCATATGGGCTGTTTAAAGGTGGAGCTTTAAAGGGGTACTGGTTTTTCGACAAGCAAATCGCTGAAGCGGCTGTAGCATTTGAAGGTGACCGGGTAGCAAGAGAGAAGCAAATGCCAACCTTTTTACAGGATGGAAAGCCGTTGCCGGTAGCTAAACTGGGTTATGCCGCGCTAAAGTTTGAACCGGAAAACGATGGCGTTTCTTTTAATTTGACAGGCGGTTTCTTAACCGCGCTACCGCCCGAACTCATTGGAGCTGGCAATCCATTGGGCCACGCACAGGGTCCGGTTCGTTTTAAAATTATCAAGGGACCCGCTATTCAAGCCGGTAACACTTCGTTTAAATTACAGTTTGACCGCGGTGCCACAGGCGGGGAACTATGGCTGATGGCCGAACATCCCGGAAATTATCAATACCGGCATGCCGTTCAACCCGGAATGATGCGCATTCCTTCAAAACTTACGGATGGCACGGCACAAAATATAAGTTTTGACACCATACCGGATATAAACATTCATACCAGATCAGTTATGCTTAATGCTTCGTCAACCTCAGGGTTGCCCGTTAGTTATTATGTAACTGCCGGACCCGCTTATATTGCTGGTAACAAATTGAAAATTACCCAGGTACCGCCCAAAAGCAGGATGCCGGTTAAAGTTACCGTTATAGCCTATCAATGGGGAAAAATGAATGGTTTAAAGGTTGCCAGCGCCATACCCATTATCCGCACTTTTTATATAAAGAGATAATAAATAAGAAAAAAAACAGCAGTGACCCGGTTATAGGTCACCGTTTTTGAAATAATTAACTAACACTATTTACTGTTTATAATATCATTATGAATAACACCAAATTAACTATCAACACCCAATAACATTCTTAAAACCAATGCCTATGTAAAAATGAGAAATTAAGTAAAAACCGGAACCGATAGCCAGTCTGGCTGATTGTTTACCGTTATGGTATGAGCCCATCTTATACCTTGAAAACTGGACGGCCAATTCCAGTAAAAAACCAAAGCTGATGTAAAAATAGTGAAGTACCCATTTCGGGCGTCTGTAGGATTGCTATTGCCTTTTTATTAGCCGCAGCAGCCGAATGTGGTATGCGCTATTTGTCATGAGCAATTATTTACCAATTAAATTTTAACCAGATTATGAAAAAAAAATTGTTTTATGCCGGTATTGTGTTCGTTTTATTTACCGGCTGCGCTAAAGTGAAAAATCAGACAGTTGAACAGCCCGCCGGACACAATGACGGCAAATTGAAAACCACGTTAATGACTTTCGTGCACCCGGGAACCGTACTTACCAAGCCGCAATTGCAATACGCGTATGCGCAGGCAATTGCCAATGTTGAGCCATGGAAAACAACCTTTGCCAACTTTCAATCTAATTATGCATCCTTTTTATCAAGTGCTTACACCGCCCATGCGCATGCCCAGGTTGGCAGGAACTTGTACAAGGCTGATTATGAAAATGATGCTATGGCAATGTTTGTTAATGGCGTAATGTGGAACATGACAGGACAAAGCCAATACGCCGATAAGGTGGTTCAACTTTTGGATGCCTGGACATCAACATGCACATCCATTCAATATCCCGATAATGACTGGCAATTATGTAACGGGTATGGTCTGCATTTTATGATTTACGGTGCCGACCTGATTTATAATTACCCGGGTTTTACATCGGTAAAAAAAACAAACGCTAAAAATCTTTTTACCATTTTTTATAACTATTACGCAACTTATGCAACGGCAAATGGCAAAACTAACCCGTTTGTAGTTAGTGGATGGCCGTCATGGGGTTCGAGCGCGGGCAAATTTATTATGGCCTACGGAATATTCTGTGAAAATCAAACTGCCTATGACTTATCGCTCGAATATTTCAGCAGAACCGCTGCAAACGGTGCCGATAACGGCACAAATGTAACCGCATTTCTGTCAACAGGTCAGCCGGTTGAGTGCGGACGCGACCAGTATTATGCGCAACTGAACCTGGCCAGCTTTTTGGAATGGGCACAAATGGCATATAACCAGGGAAGCACGGCTTTGTACGATGCAAGAAGCGGTGTAATTGGCAAGGCAATGGAATACGTTGCTAAATATAATCTTGGCAACAGTGTGACCTGGACTTCAGTTACCCCCGCAACGCCAATCTGGGCGGTAACACCGCCCATTACAGCTATTTCTACTGCCAACCGTGGCAATTACCGGCCCATCTGGTATATGGCTTATAATTATTACCACCGGTATCGTGGTTTAAGTATGCCTTACACTGAGCAGGTGATCGGGAGCCATGTAAATGAAGGTCAAACAGCCACTATTACCGATGAAGTGGGATATGGCAGTTTGTTTTATTGCAACTCATCACAAACTGTTGTTGCTCCACCCTATACCTGGTAAAAAGGTAATTCGAAAATGTGTTCAAAAGCTGGATTTTATATCCGGCTTTTGATTTTCTATCACATCGAAGTTTGGAAACACATCGCTGATCACCATCCGCGCAGCTGTTATTTTAGTTTCAGCGCAAACGTGGTCACAGCGGGGTTCAGTTGATCTGTATTTATTTTTAACGTAACGCCTTCTCGGTTTTGTTTGAATTTTACTTTCCCGCCACCAAGGATAGTACAAGATAGTATTTTGCTTTCTACGGCAGGTAAACTGAGCGTTGCGGTTATCGAAGCAGAATTGAGCAGGTGCACATAGATTATCTTTTCTTTATGGGTACTTCCGTACAGGCTATCGATTGGTTGGAAAGGTCCGGGTCTTGTAGCATATATGCTTTCACCATTTATCTTTAACCAGTTGCCTACTTCTTTCAAACGGGCTGCATGCGAGGATGGGATCACACCGTCCTGATTCGGCCCGACATTTAAAAGCATATTCCCTCCGCGATCAACGACATTCACCAGCATTTGGATGATACTTTTCAGCGACATGAGCTGCTGGGTTTTATTAAAACCCCAGCTTGAACCATTTAGATTTAAGCATTTTTCCCAGGGTATGTCAATGATCGGGCCTTTTACCTCCGCAGGACCTTCATTTACCTGGAAATCGCCAAACATGCCCGACCGCGGGTTGATCACTACATCCGGCTGATATTTGCGAACCATCGCATTTAGTTTAAGCGGTTCCCAAAGCCACGCCGCATCAGCGTCGCCTCCTTTGTGTGCCAACCAGCCACCATCATACCACAATATGTCTATCTTGCCGTAATTTTTCATAAGTTCTTCTACCTGGCCATATGCCTGTTCTTTCATTGCGGCAGCACTTTCTGGCAGTCCCTTTGGATCAAAATATCCTGGAAAGCGCCAATCCATAGGTGAATAGTATATGCCTACGCCCAGGCCGGCTTTTCTACATGCCGCAGTATATCCCGCTACAAAATCACAGTGTGCGGCTGTTTCCATCGTATTGAAGTGCCGGTAGCTTGAAGGACTGTTCCACATGGCGAAGCCATCATGATGCCTCGCGACCATAACCATATATTTCATTCCGGAACTTTTAGCTATTTGAGCCCAATCAGATGCATTAAATGATTTGGGATTGAATTGATCAGCCAGTTTCGCATATGTTTCGGCCGGTATTTTTTGATTGAACATCGTCCACTCGCCTGTAGCCGGAATAGCGTATAAACCCCAATGAATGAACATGCCAAACTTTGCATCTTCCCACCATTGCATTTTTTCTGAAGACAGATTGAGCCCGGGACCTTTTAAACCGGTTACCCCGCCTTTGAAAGACTTAAAAGCGGCGTTACTCTTTTCCATAGATTTTTGTTCGTCCGTACCCATTTGCTGAGCGTAACCTGAGAACGCGAATAACAAAAACGAAAGCAAGGAGATTGGTTTTTTAATATTTAAAATTAACATAGGGAATAATTGGTTGATCATGTAAATAGGTTGTTCAAGTATAACAGACAGAATTTGTTGATAACCCGGTAGCAAATATAGATGAAGACCCTATATAAGCAGGGGGACTGGCAGGCCAAAAGGAGGGGGGATATTAGATGATGATCTCCTTTAAATAGGGGAGCCTCATTAATGCCTAATATCACATTTCACAGATCAGTTTGCATCAGGCGTAAACGTATAAAACTCATAGGTTATAGTCCAGTTCAGGGTTTGACCTGGTGCAACAGTGATTTTTATATACGGTTCCGGGCAGGCAGTAGTAGCGCAAGCCCAAAAAACAACCTTTTTTAAAGGCTGATCCGAAGTTGCCCTTATGCCTGCACCTGTCTGGTGGTTTTCCATTTTGAAATCGTAGTCCAGCGCATCGTTTCCAAAACCAGTCAGGCTATCGCACTGTAACCACTCATTGCCTTGCAATACCTTCAGAAAGCTAAGAGTGTTACCATGGATAACGGCATTTGTGCCCCACCATTTACCTGTTGCCTTCACATTTCCACGAAATTTTATTTTTATAGCAGGACCCGTAGGCTGATTATCGATTACCGGGAAATTATGGTCAAATACATCGGTTACTATCGGCCTTTTGCCAATATTTTTCAGGCTGTGTTTTAAAACCATTTTGGGCTCCCCTCTTATCAAGCTTACGGTTTTCGTGTACAGGTATGCATATCCGGATGCATCATGCAGTGTATGTTGATAAACTATGGCATTTTTTCCTCTCCTAACTGTCCATATGCCACCATCTACAATTTTGTAAAGTTCTTTCGGCTTATATGGTGTGTCAGATTTTTTTCGCAAAACGCCCACGCCTATGACCACAAAGGTTTTTCCCTGTTTTGCATCATTATAGCCTATAGGACTAAAAGACTCAACCGGGCCGATTACAGCATCGTTATTTGTTGCAGCATAAGCGGTTGACCATTGCCCGAAAAAGGTATGCCCTTTATAACGAAGTCCTGAAAAAACTCCGGCCCAGTCAAAACGTGTACCGCAGTAGTATCCATTTTCCGGATCAACCAGATATAGGTCAGCAACGATCATTCCGTTTGAAATGGTGTGTTTTGGAGATGATGTTGAAGGGATTACACAACAGGAAAGCCCAAAGAAAAAGGCAATGAAATTTGCGTTTACTTTAAACCATTGGCTTAGCATGACTTTAAATTTCTTAAGGTATATGGATTGTTTTTAGCTTTATTGATCGTTACAAAGATGAACAGCCCCGTCAAATCCTATACGCTATTTTAGGTATAAATCGAGTTCAGATTGATCGAAATTACCGGGTTTGGTTGGCATAGGTGTAACATTAAATTGATAAAGCACTTATGGCAGTTGCCTGATGAGATTGTCCGCATCCTTGTTCAGCCATTTGCATGCATACTAACAGCTCACCAGATTTTTTACATATCGACAACTGTGATAATTATTCCCCCCTCTGTTTGATCTTATCACCCCCCTTTTTATCATATGCTTTAAACGAATTTGCAAAGCTGCATTTAGCTGCGGGCTCCCTGGCATCAAATGGGGGTGAATCAAGACAGCTGTATTTGTTTGGTCTTCGAAAGGAATAAGAGGGTAAGGGACCGGTAATTTATGTGATTAATAACTATCAAAATTTGAGGGAAATATAAGCAGGATGAAAAAACAGATCACCATAAGTGAAATAGCAAACGAACTGAAGCTTTCAAAAACTGCGATCTCTTTTGTATTGAATGGGAAAGGAAGAGAAATGGGGATTAGTGAACAAACCCAAAAAAAGATACTGCAGCACCTGGAACATATCAATTATATTCCCAATGTTTCGGCCCGTGGATTAAGAACAGGAAAGACAAAAACGATAGCGATGATGGTGGAGGATATTTCAGACCCTTTTTTCTCGTCCATAGCCCGTGTAGTTGAAGAGATAGCTTATACAAAGGGCTACAAAATACTATTTAGCAGTACGGAAAATGATTCTCAGCGCGCAAGGGACCTCATTCAGGTATTTCGCCGCCGGCAGGTAGATGGTTACATAATAGCTCCGCCCCCCTGCATCGAACCTGAAATTAGTGAACTTTTGGATGACGGCCTGGCAGTAGTTTTGTTTGACAGGACACTTCCAACGCTTAAAGTTGATAATGTTTTGGTAGATAATTTTCAAAGCAGCTATAACGGGATTAAGCATCTTATCAATAATGGCTATGAAAACATAGCGATGATATCGCTAATTTCAGAGCAGATTCAAATGGTGGAAAGGCACCGTGGCTACCAAACGGTAATGGATGAGGTGAATAAACAATACATTATCAAAAGTGTAGTTTATCACGATGCTGTTGCCGATAACATTAGCATCCTGCAGAACTTTTTTATCGAAAATTCGCATATTGACGCGGTTTTTTTTACAACTAATTATTTGGCTGAAAGCGGTTTGGAAGCAATCCGCAATCTTAATCTCAGGATACCCGATGACTTAGGCGTAATTGTTTTTGATGATGATAAGCTCTTTCGGTTATTTACACCCTCAATTACAGCTATAGCCCAACCAATTAGCGAAATCTCAACGCAAGCTGTTAAATTAATTCTGATGTCACTCACCAACAAAGGTTTTAAAACTACCGCCCAAAATGTGCTGCTTAAAACCGCGTTACAAATAAGAGAATCTTCACAGCCGCGTAAAAATACCCATGAATGAAAGCCGCATTGCCTTGGTGATAGGCAAGCCATCTGGAATTTTAACAAAGCGTGTATCATTTAGATTTAGTGGATTTATTCCCCTCTATTTGGGTTGCTGTCCCCCTCCGCTTTATTAATCGGTCATTATCTTCGTAATATGAAATTATGAATATTGTTCAAGGCTAATTTTACTCTTCTTTCAATTGGTTAGTGGCCCTTACTGTCGTCTCCCGGCGGTAGGGCCATATTTAATTCAAACCTGAAAATACGATATCCTTAACGATAGTGATCCTCCCGCAAGGACTAATACTTTATGATTTACGGATAATTTTCAATACTTGCCCGGTGGCAAGCAGATAAGGAGCGTTATGCTACAATTTTTGGAAAAATAATGAAGATTGTAAATTATCCCACCTTCGTTTGACCTTTTAGGCCCCCCTAAAATATCTGTCTCTCCATACTTTTGAACCAGATTATAACCATCAGGGATGATATGACCCTTTCATTTCATCTTATTAAACCGTTTTAGGAAACCAAATTTTAATTATTAATCATTTTAAATTATGAGTATTGCTACTTTACTTTTGAAAGGAAGACCTGGGGTGCTGACCTTGTTTTCCTGGTGTTTATTTTCTCTGATGGCTTCTGCACAGAATACAACCATCAGCGGCAAAGTTTTTGATGCTAAAACACAGCAGACGATTATAGGTGCCTCAGTTAAAGTTAAAGGCACATCGGCCGGCACGGTTTCAGATGCAAAAGGCCAATTTCAAATCAGTGTTTCCCGGAGTGCTATTCTCCAAATCAGTTACATTGGCTATTTAACCCGCGAAGTGACCGCCGATGCTGGCGGCCCTTTAGCTATTGCATTAACAGCAAACAGCAGTGATCTGAATGAGGTGGTCGTAGTTGGTTACGGTACACAAAGAAAAGCTTCCCTGACAGGCGCGGTCGCAACAGTAAGTTCAAAAGTTTTTGAAGACAGAGGGCCTGTCAATAATCCACTCGAAGCGCTTCAGGGGCAGTTACCCGGTGTAATTGTTACAAGATCCTCAGCTCAGCCCGGGCGTGAAAACTGGAACTTCCAGATTCGCGGCGCTACATCTACCAACGGACAGGACCCGTTGGTAATATTAGATGGTGTAGCCCTGAACAATAATGCCGAATTGAATTCTATTAACCCTAATGATATTGATAATATTTCAGTACTGAAGGATGCATCGGCATCTATTTATGGATCGCGCGCTGCTTTTGGCGTTGTTTTGATCACAACCAAGAAAGCGAAAAAGGGGGGACTGGTTATTCAATACGACGGATCTGTTTCTAAAAAATTGCTTGGGCTTCAACCAACACTTATCAATAGCCGGCAATGGGGTGAGGGCCTAATGCAGGCGCTCACCAATGACAGTTATGGAATTGCCCCAACTGGCTATATCTGGTATCAATTGGCATTGCTGGCTACTAATCCGCCGGCCGCTGGCTACATCGATATTGCAAAATTGCCGGGCTACACGGGTACCGTAGGCACCACGCCGTATAATGGCGTGCCGCTGCCTCCGTTTAATGATGTCAAAGATTTTACGTTTTTTGACGTCAACCAGCAAAAAATCTTATGGCAAAATGCAACCTCAACCCAACATAACCTGAGTTTTGCAAATAGAAACGATAAGGAAGGTTACCGCGTTTCGCTTGGCTATTTAAACGATGGCAGCCAGTTAAGGTGGGGCACAAACGGTAACAAGCGGTATAATATCAGGTTTAATAACGATTATACTTTTAGCAGTAAAGTGAAGCTCGAAACCAATGTTTCACTGGAAAGACAAACCATACTCCAGCCAACTTTGTATAGTTTCGGCCAATACGGTTCCCTGAGTGAATATGCGCAGCCGGGTATGCCCGCATTTAATGCTCAAGGGCAACCTTATGCCTGGGGAACAGTTTTCAGTGCAGCTGGCGCCGACCGCGATGGCGGATCAAACATTGAAACAAATACAAGGGCGCTCCTAAATGCCAATTTTACATATGATTTTGCAAAACATCTCAGCTTTACTGCAACTGCAGGTTATAGTAACTGGTTTCAAGATAGCCGTATCCAGCAGAAGCAGGTTAAATATTATAATTATGCAGGCGATGTTAATGTTCAGACCCTGCCTGTCGCGGGCGGAGCAGATAATAACAGCGCGTATTACCAGAGAGGTAATACAACAGATCCTTATTATAACCTTATTTCGAGGGTTAATTACACCAATACATTCAACCAGGTTCATAATATTGGGATAATGCTTGGAGCTTCTTATGAAAGAGATGAATTTAACAGCTTTGTAACCCGTACCTATAATTTAAGTAATGATAATATTCCATCGCTAAACCTGGGTTTAAGTAATGGAACTGCCGGCTTTATCACAAATGGTGAAACACAGAACCATTACGCTCTGGGCTCCTATTTTGGAAGGGCTAACTATGATTATAAAGGAAAATATCTTTTTGAGGTTACCGGTCGTTACGATGGGTCTTCAAGATTTATAGCTGATAAAAGATGGAGGCTTTTTGGTGGTGCGCAGGCTGCCTGGCATATCACTGAAGAAGCTTTTATGAAATCACAGAACATTTTCAGCGATTTGAAACTTAAGGCATCCTACGGAACAGCTGGTAACCAGGGCGGAATAGGCTTATATGATTATATACAATCATTATCCACCAGCCAGCTTGGTTCATTGATAGGTACGGGTACACCTACAACTGTAACAACGTCCGGGGCATTGGTGTCATTAAACCGAACCTGGGAAACCGCGAAAAAGAAAAATATAGGCGTCGAATTTAGCTTTTTTAATAACCGCCTCACCGGTACCTTTGATTACTACCGTAACGAAAATTCAAATATGCTGCTCGGCCAGACCTATCCAGGCGTACTGGGCGCAGCTGCTCCGGCACAGAATATCGGGGATTTGAAAACTTGGGGGTATGAGGGAAGCCTTACCTGGAGATCAAAAGTTGGAAGCGTTTCATACAGCATTGGGGGAACCATTACCGATAATCAAAATAAACTTGTTCATTATGGTGGGGCCAGCGTTTTGGCATCAGGTTTTAATGCAACAGTAGAAGGGTATCCATTAAATTCGTTTTTTGGACTTAAATACGATGGCCGGCTTCAAACCCAGGCACAAGTTGATGCGTATAATGCCAAATTTGCCCCAACGGGGAGCACAAATAATATCGGCCTGCCCGTCCCTACGCCTCTCGCGAATCCTGCAGGGCAGGTTTCCGGTGTCCGCCCGGGCGATAATTCTTTCAAAGACGTGAATGGCGACGGCAAATTGAGCATAGGAACAAGTACCTCAAACCCCGGCGATCTCGTTTATCTCGGTTCTAACGATCCCCGTTATTCGTTTGGACTTAATCTGGGATTGCAATGGAATGGGTTTGATTTTTTAGCCATTATCCAGGGAGTTGCAAAGCGGACCATTTATCGTACAGGAAATATGGTTGTTCCGTTTAAGTCAATCTTCCAGGGGCAATCAAGCCAGTATATTGGTAATACATGGTCACCAACTACACCGGGTGCTTATTATCCGAACTTGCACTCGGCCTTAAATAATGGTATTAACATCTATAATTTTCAACCCTCAAGCTGGTCGGTTCAAAATGGCGCGTATGCCCGCTTAAAAAACCTGGTTATCGGTTATACGTTTCCCAAATCTTTCCTGTCCAAAACAAATGCAATTAAAGGCCTTCGGATTTATGCTTCAGGAAGCGATCTGACAGAGATCACGGCCATTCATGACGGCTGGGATCCCGAAGTGACGCGGACGGTATCAGGTAATGAACGATTCCCTTTTTACCGCTATGTAACTCTTGGCGTAAACGTGAACTTTTAATTTTAATGACTAAGAAAATGAAAAAGCAATATAAGATATATAAACCGGTACTTCTTTTTATACTATTATCCTTTTGGGTTTTAAGTTGTAATAAATCTTTAAACTTACTTCCCAAAGATCAGCTGTCTGATGCGGCGTTTTTTAAAACTCCGAATGATTTCAAAACCTTTGCAAATCAATACTATGGTTATCTCAAGAATTTTTCTACGTTACAGGGCGTAACAGATAACCCTCATTCTGATGGCCGTGCTGACTATGCCAGTGGTGGGGGCAGCTATGGTGCAGGCACAAACAGTATACCAGCAACAGAGCCGGGATTAGGTAATTCAGGTAATTGGACAACCGATTACGCGCGCATACGCGCAACAAATTACCTGCTTGATAAAGCGGCAGATTTTGCTGCTCCGGCAACAATAGCACAATACGTTGCTGAAGCAAAGTTTTTCCGGGCTTATGCTTATTTCGATCTGCTTCAGCAGTATGGAGGTGTACCATTGATCCTGAAACTGCTTGATCCCAACTCTGCTGAATTATTTGGAGCAAGGGCCGGCCGTGACGAAGTTGCAGACCAGATCGTAGCTGATTTACAGGCTGCAATTCCTGATTTGCCGGTATCGGTGGCTGCAAACTCTGCTGATTACGGCAGAGTTACACAAATGGCTGCTCAGGCCTTTTTAAGCAGGGTTACACTATATGAAGGAACCTGGCAAAAATCAAGGAGTGGTGATGCAACAAGATATAACGGTTTATTTGACAAAGCTATAGCTGCCTCATCAGCTGTAATTGCCAGTAACCAGTTTGCGCTGTTCGGAACACCGGCTTCCGACGCACTTGGCGGTAACAGTTCCATTTTAGGCGATTCTGCCCAGAAGTACCTTTTCATACTCGAAAACCCAAAATCAAACCCTGCCGCTGTTACAAAAGCCGCCAACCATGAATATATATTAGCAGTAAGATATGATGATGTGGTGAAGGTTTCAGGAGTAAACATTTCAAGATCGGCTCATAATGGAACAGGCGTAGATAGAAAATATGCAAATATGTTTTTGTGCAGGGATGGCCTTCCGATTGAAAAATCTCCACTCTTTAAAGGATTTCAAACTTATGAATCGGAATTTCAGGACAGGGATAACAGGATGCGGTATACGCTCAAAATCGCCGGACATAAGTACTGGTTCGGGTCTCTTAACGCGAGGGTAAACTGGACCAATGATGCGGCAGATTATGCTACAGCCGAAACCGGTGTACCAGGGATTGGCTATGGTAGTCAGAAGTGGATATCCGAGCGGAATGTGGCCGACAGGTTCGAATCGGAAGATTACCCGGTAATACGCTACGCCGAGGTGTTACTGAACTATGCGGAAGCGGTATATGAACGTAATGGTCAGATTGGTGATGGCGATCTGAATAAATCGCTTAATTTGGTGCGTTTAAGAGTGAATAGGGGAAATGGCATGCCACCTTTAAGCAATGTGTTGGTAGGTGCTAACGGCCTGGATATGCGCACTGAAATCAGGAGGGAAAGAACTATAGAGTTATTTGATGAAGATTTCAGGCTGGACGACATCAAGCGCTGGCATAGCGCGGCAAGCGATCTTATTACCAACGTTGGGGGCAGCGCATATGGAAATGCGCCTGGTTTTGTCAGCCCATGGCCTGTTGGGATAAAATTTACCGGTACACAGGCCGACATTGGTCCTAACCCTATCAATCCCCGACCCACTAACCCATTGGATTTAAATGGTTGTCTGATATTGGATCAAACCGCAAGGCAGTTCAGTGAAAAGAACTATTTGTACCCGATCCCTGCGCAGCAAATATCTTTAAACCCCCAATTAACACAAAACCCTGGTTGGTAGTGATTGACAGTCAATCAACTCTTAAAAGATTCTATTAAAATATCAAGGGACTGAAGTTCAGTTCCTTGATATTTTATAATTACCAGGCACATCGTATCAATTCAAGATAAATAGAAACTTACCTCAAAAAATATTGATATCGGCATTTAAATATTAAATTCGTGCTGTAACCAATTAGCTTAAAACAGCAACTATTTGTAAATTCAAAGTAATGGAAAAAACGTGTTTGTCCGGATATTGCCGCTCCGGGTGCAATGGTTTAATATCCCGCTAATTAATCCCGCAGCATGGAGTCACGTAAATTATATGTTCTGATCTTGGTAATGGTTTTCATGAAACTGCCGGCTATGGGGCAGAGTTTTAGTTTTATCGGTATTGAACAGGGATTGTCGAATAATACGGTTACATCCATACATAAAGATAAGCTGGGGTTTATGTGGTTTGGTACGCTTGATGGGTTAAATCGATATGATGGTAATTCCTTTAAGGTATTCAGAAACAAATTTAACGATGTTCATTCCTTGCCCAATGACATCATAAACACAGTAACCTCAGACAGGGATGGAAATATCTGGGCCGGGACGCCCACCGGCGTGGGGGTTTTGGACAGTAGAACAATGAAGTTTTCGAGAGTACTGATTGCAGACAGCCTTAATAGGCGGGGTATACTGGCTAGCTGGATATACGCCATAAAGCAGGACATGGCGGGCAACATCCTGATCGGTTCAGCTAATTTCGGCTTGTCGGTTTATTCAATTAAAACGCGGGTTGCGAGTGTTATACCGCTGGTTATTTCATCCAGGCAAAAAAATTATAATTACACGGTGAATGCGATCACCTTTTTGGGATCTGGTACATGCATTATAGCTGTTGACAAGATCGGGCTTTGTATTTATAACGCCAGGTTGAATGTAGTCATTCCTGTGTCTGCGCCGGTTCCGGCAATCTCCTGTATCCGATACGACAACCATGGAAGGATCTGGCTTGGCACAAGGCTTGGGCTGTATTATTACAATGTTTCCAGTCACGAGATCAGAAAATACAAATTCAGAGAAAATGAATTGAACAATTGTTGGATTACTGATATGGTGACCGATAAAAACGATCACCTTTGGGCAACAACTGATGGTTTTGGAATAGCTGATATCAAAACTGACGAGGTGGAATCCTATACTCTGATCAAGCAGGGTAATTCCGGTTCTCTTTCCAGCAATGCGGTATACTCCATTTATGTGGATGAACTTTCCCGCAAATGGATCGGCACGCTTCGCGGTGGTATAGATGTTATAGATAAGGGAAAAAATCAATTTAAGTCTTTTGTACACAACCAGTTTAATTCGAATAGCCTCGTTTACGATTTTACTTTTTCCTTTTGTGAGGACAAAAACAAAAACGTTTGGATAGGAACGGATGGAGGCGGATTAAGTGTATGGGACAGAGAAACCCATACATTCAGGAATAACCCATTTCGGATCTCAAATGGATCTACCACGGTTAATTCCCATATTTCCAGTATCATTAAGGACGATCAGCATCGGATTTGGTTGTCGGCCTATGGAGATGGCATTTTCAGGTATAACGAATCCGCAAATACCTTAGAACCGGTTGTTTTTGAAGGTGGCAGGCACAACGCTATCTGGAAACTTTATGCAGACCGTCAACATGAAATATGGGCTTCGTGTTTGACCGGCCTTGGCCCGCTCAACGAAAAAAAAAGACTGTTTAAATTTGACCAAAATTTAAATCGCTTTGTGTCGGCACCCTTTGCTGTTCCTGGGGATGTATTATCAATAACTGACGATCAACAGGGCGGTTTGTGGCTTGGAACCTTCAATGGGGTAATGCATGTCAATCTCAAAACGGGTAGCCTCAGCGAAATAAACCTGAAAACCGCGGTACGATCGTTGTTTATGGACAGATCGGGGAAATTGTGGATCGGAACCTATGGACGTGGTTTGTTTTGCTGGGATAATATATCCGGAAAATTGACAGAATACAATGAGGATGTGGGCTTATGCAATAATAAGGTCTTGAATATTGAGGAGGATAAATCAGGTAATATCTGGTTAAGTACCTATAACGGTTTATCCAAACTTATTCCAGGTTCCGGACACATCGAAAACTTTTACACGGCCGATGGCCTTCAGTCGAATCAGTTTTATTATAATGCTTCGACGAAATTAAGCGACGGGCAACTGCTTTTTGGCGGTATAAAAGGTTTTTCAATTTTCGCTCCGGACAGCATCAAACAATTTTATGATTTTCCAGCCATACAAATAACGGGTATCCGGATAGACAATAGCAACACCAACACACAGGATGGATTTATCAGGGATAACGAAAGCATTTATACAACCGGAAAAATCGAATTGCCTTACGAGAAAGCCATCTTATCAATTGATTATGTAGCATTGGAGTATTCGCAGCCTCAGAAAATCCAATATGCCTATAAGCTTGAAGGAAGAGATAAAAACTGGAACTTTGTTAATGGAACCCGCAGTATTAACTATTCCAGGCTTGGAGATGGCAACTACCTGTTAAGGATAAAATCAACTAATGCCTCCGGCATCTGGAATACCAGGGAAAGAACCATATCTATAACCGTGCTGCCTCCGTGGTTCAGAACATGGTGGGCTTATATGATGTACTTAGGTTTTGCCGGATTTTCAATATTTGGCTACCTGTATTACCATCGTAAACAAACCCGTCTGGAGTATGAAGTGAAACTAACGAAAGAATTAAACGAAAAGAAGATTTCATTTTTTACCAATATTTCTCACGAACTGAGAACTCCATTAACTTTAATTGTGAATCCAATAAAGGATCTGCTCCAAAGTAACGGTTCTGACACCGACCTGATCGATATTAGTTCTATCTATCGCAACTCCAGGCGGTTGTTGAGCCTTGTTGACCAATTGTTGCTTTTCAGGGCGTCCGAAAGTGAAATCCCGAACCTGCAACAAACCTGGCTAAATTTGAAGGAAGTTTGCCATGAGGTGTTTTTATGTTTCAATAACCAGGTAAAAGAAAAAAAGCTTCAGTATACATTCAGCTGCGATGAGCACATTCTGGCCTATGCTGATCGGGAAAAACTCGAAATCGTTCTTTTTAATCTTTTATCAAATGCCATTAAGTACACGCCAGAATACGGGGCTGTTGAATTGAAAGTGTTTAAGAACAAGGATCTTGTGGGGATGCAGGTTAGCGATACCGGTAATGGCATACCGGCAGAAACCGGAGAAAAGTTATTTGAAAAATTTTACCGCGTTCCCAATGACGGGCATACGGCAGACCAAAGCGGATTTGGCATTGGATTATTTTTGGCCAAAAAATATATGGAGATTCAAAATGGATCACTTTCTTACAGCAGTGTTTTGGGCAAAGGGTCAGTTTTTATTTTAAAACTGCCGGTAAATGATTTATATCCGGATTGCCCGGATGAAAAAAATGCTTCAAAAACTCAATTGACATTGTTGCAGGAATTAATTGCTGATACATCAGTGCCAAATCATTCCGCAGCTTTTTCCAGTAAGATGCATGTCAAAGAGATATTAGGTGACATTGTAAGTGAAAAACCGGTTATTCTGCTGATAGACGATGATCGGGAAATGCGGAAATACCTAAGGCAGTTACTGGTTGATTTGTACACGGTTTATGAAGCTGACAATACCGAAAGCGGCTTTAAAATTGTATTGGAAAATGAACCGGATATTATTGTTTGTGATGTTATCATGAAAGGAACAAGTGGTGTGGATTTTTGCTCAAAAATGAAGGAATCGCCCACATTTAGCCATATACCCATCATCCTCCTTACCGGAACATCTTCACCTGAAATTAAACTGAAAGGGATAGAATGCGGAGCGGACGACTATATAACCAAACCTTTTGAAAGCGAACTGTTGGTTGCCCGAATTAAAAGTATGTTAAAAGGGCGGGGAACTTTAAAGGATTACTTTTTTAATGAGATAACCCTGCGCAACCATAGTTTTAAAATTCCGGCCGAGTATAGTGAATTTCTTTCCAGGTGTATCAGGATTGTGGAAGATCATCTGGAAGATGATAACTTTTCCATTAAGGTGTTTACCGATGAAATTGGGATGAGCCGTTCGAAATTATTCAGAAAAATAAAATCTATTTCCGGATTATCCAATACCGAATTTATCCGCTACATCAGGCTTAGAAAGGCCGCTGAACTGATGATTTCTACAGACTTGCAAATTAAAGAAATAGCATTTCAGATAGGTTTTCAGGACATTAAGTACTTCAGGGAACAATTTTTCAAACTTTTTGAAATGAACCCTTCCGATTTTGTGCGTGTATACAGGAAGAATTTCAACAGGAGCTTTAGCCTTAGTAACAGCCTTTTAAATCAAAAAAAATGATTTATGTGCTTTAGCAAACAAACCTCTCAAAGTAAATAATCGTTTGACCTTTCATTCAAATGCCTGCCTCATTTCTCTTTCAATGTATAGTTTTCATTAAATAGTAGCCGATTTATAAAAATCCCCCCTGTTGTTGACCCAAGGGACACCTCCGTGTCCGTTTTTTTTACCTGATTTTTAAAAACCTTCCGGCAGATCAGAATTAACCGGCTTACAGGATCGTGCTATTAAGGCAGATCTGAACAGAACCGTGATGACCTGGCGAAGGATGTTTGCTGTAACTATCTAAACAATTATTCCTAATGAAACTTAAGATTTCCCTGTTGTTGTGTATGGTGTCAATTTTCAACCAACTAAAAGCACAATTAATTACTTATACCGCCCCAACCGGTGCCGGTCTGAATACTGACTATACCGTGAAAGTAAGGCAAAAATCAGGACCCTGGCAATCGGTACCAGTTTATGCCGCCACTGTTGCAGATGTTGTAAACATGAAAAGCGAATTTAAAAAAACGTCATTTGCGTATTTTGATTTTTCCGGCGAAGTTGAGGTCGCTGTTACTTACAACAGGGGGCCTATCGAAAATGCAAGGATAAGGCCTGTAGGGTTCGGTATTATCCCAAAACATAATAAAAAAAACCTCACATTTTTACTTAAGGAGCCGAAATACATTTCCGTTGAAGTAAATGGGGATATTTTTCATAACCTGCAACTATTCGGCAATCCGTTAGAAATCACAAAACCCTCAACTTTAGATACAAACGTAATCTATTTTGGCCCCGGTATACATGTGGCTGGGATAATTAAACCAAAATCAAACCAAACCGTTTATATAGCCGGCGGTGCAATTGTTCAGGGACAGATCTTAATCAACAAGGTTCAACATGTCCGCGTCACCGGCCGCGGAATACTTACCCAGCTTCCCGTTGCCGGAAACAAAGTTACCCAAAGCAGACAAGGCGCGGCAAAGTCCAGAAATGATCAGCTGACTATAAATTATTCAAGCGACATTGAAGTAGAGGGGATTACTGTACTTCCACATAAGTACAGCATTTGCATGGGCCAGGTTAACAAGGTTAACATAAGCAATTTCAAATCTATTAGCTTTGAGGGAAATGCGGATGGTATAGATGTATTTTGCAGTTCTAACGTCGCGATCAATAATATTTTTATGAGAAATTCTGATGATTGTATCGCATTGTATGGACATCGGTGGAACTTTTATGGCAATGTGGATAATGTTTCAGTGAAAAACGCGGTACTCTGGGCAGATATCGCCCATCCGATCCTGGCAGGAACACATGGTGATCC
The DNA here is from genome assembly GCF_900110105.1 of Mucilaginibacter gossypiicola. Lineage (GTDB taxonomy): Bacteria > Bacteroidota > Bacteroidia > Sphingobacteriales > Sphingobacteriaceae > Mucilaginibacter > Mucilaginibacter gossypiicola. The sequence continues at coordinate 235,667 of NZ_FOCL01000005.1, forward strand.
GGAGCATCCGGATACGCTCCGAAAACTTTCATTTAAAAATATCGATATACTGGAGCAACACGAGCATCAGGTTGATTACCAAGGATGTTTGGCCCTGAACGCAGGGGATAGCAATCTTATAGAGGAGGTGAGCTTCGAGGATATCCGAATAGAGGATTTCAGGGAGGGGCAGCTTCTTAATTTAAGAGTGATGTTTAACCATAAATATAATACCGCGGCTGGTTTTGGAATACGGAACGTACTTTTTAAAAATATACGATATAATGGCAGCCATGCTAATTTATCGGTTATCGCCGGTTATAACGAAACCAGGAACATCAGAAATGTTACTTTCGAAAACCTTTCAATCAACGGTTTGGTAATAGCTGATGACATGGCTGGCAAGCCGGTATATTATAAGACATCTGACATGGGCAGAATTTTTATTAGTGAACACGCAGATAACATCATATTCAAATCCCGCGCGACTAAGTAACAAGCCAGATTTTTCACAAATTAACGATATGGGTATTAGCCTTTACTTGCACTAAAAACATGGTGCCAGGAAAATGTCGTAATTGGTGAAACGTAGTTCTGCGGCCTTTCTTCTTAGAATGAATTCAAAAGCATCGGGCGGGGGGGATTGATATGCGGGGTTAACTGAAAGATAATTAAGCAATAAGAACGTATTTTATATCAGAATGAGCTCATCCGGCGCTCTGTTTTTTTATTCTTTTGTAGTAACTACTAACACTTAAAAGAATATCATTTAACGAATGAATTACCAGAATTTTCACCGCATATTTCTTGCTCTTTTTTTGATAGCTGTACTTCATGAAATTGCTCCTGCCCAGCAATTATCAGTAGCGAAGCATGCTCCAAAACCGTTATACCGGGATCCGGTATATGATGGGGCTGCGGATCCCGCTGTGATATGGAACCGTCGCGAACGGAAATGGTTTATGTTTTACACGAACCGTCGCGCTAAGGACACTGCTATAGGCGGGGTTGCCTGGGTGCACGGAACCCGGATCGGAATTGCAGAGTCAGTCGACAGGGGGGCCACCTGGACTTACCGGGATACTGCCAACATAGGATATCGCCCCGATTCCGGATATACCTTTTGGGCACCTGAGATTATAAACTTTCGTGGTTTGTACCATATGTTTCTTACCTACGTTCCAGGCGTGTTTAATGACTGGAACCATCCGAGGCTCATTATTCATTTAACAAGTAAGAATCTGTTAAATTGGAAATACGACGCAACGCTCAAATTAGTTAACGATAGGGTGATTGACCCTTGTGTAATCAGGTTACCGGATGGAAAATGGCGTATCTGGTACAACAACGAATCCGATCATAAATCGATATATTTCGCTGACAGTCCTGATCTTTTTCATTGGACTGCAGTGGGAAAAGCTGTTTCCGATGAACCGGGTGAAGGGCCTAAGGTATTTAAATGGAAGTCGAAATACTGGTTGATTACCGATATATGGAAAGGCCTGGCTGTTTATAATTCGGACGACCTGGTTAATTGGGTAAGACAAAAAAACAACTTACTCGGCATACCGGGGAAAGGAAAGGATGACGGGGTTATCGGCGGTCATTGTGATGTTGTGGTCAGTGCAAATAACAAAGCCTATTTGTTTTATTTCACACATCCGGGTAGAAGGAAAGATCTGGCCCAAAATAGCATATATGAGCGTCAGCGAAGCAGTATACAGGTAACCGAATTATTTGAAAATAACGGCGGGTTAACGTGTGACAGAAACTCATCACCCCTCATCAACTTAATTGCACGATAGTTGTGTGCTTGAATACAATTGTATTAGTAACGATGATTACCCTATACGTTATTAAGCAAATTAATTACATGCATAGGAAAATGGGTGGTGAGGCGTCGAATATTTAATAACTAATGGTTCATATCAGCAGCTTATTTTGTCAGATGTTTGCTGATATGAACCTGCACGCTACCGGGCATTGGTAACATTAAAAACGGAGATGCTGCACATCATAGCACCTTCGGTGATATCATTGATGACCTTGAACCTTAAAGCTGTGCCCGTTACATCTGGGAATGATTCGATCCGTTTATGTCCTATTGTCTGTCCTTCGGCAATTTGTTTCCATTGACCATCGATTTTTGCCTCCAATGTATATCGGGCAATTTTCTGACCCTTTTGGAGATCTTCCATCATGATGACGTGGTTAAAGGTCTTCGTACCATTGAAGTCGAGTGTCTGTGCCGGCTGCCGTGAATTAGATTTTGCAACGGGAGCAGAAAAACGTCGTTTTATTTCGTCTCCGGTTGCTTTGGCTGCGGCAATAAGATCTGCAGGGATCAGGCCCGAACGATCTGGTGGCATATTAATGATCAGCCCTGAACCTCTTCCTATGGTTTGATAATATACTTTCATGCGCTGCTTGAGTAGCGTTGGTTTACGTGGGCCATCCCACATCCAGCCACCGGTGCTGAAACCATTCGTGGTAGGCGCGAGTTGCGGGCGATAATATTTGCCAAGGGGCAACCCTGTGTTAGCATGATCCCACTTATAGGTTTTGCTTACGGTGTAAGCAGTACCGTCAATAGTATTAAGCGCGTTCCACAGCGGGTAGCCGGCGTAACCATTTTCGTTCCCAACATGCTCAACATCGCGACCCAGTAACAGGCACTTTGGCTGAAGCATATGGGCGTATTTGGTTAGTATTGCATAAAAAGATCTGAACTTGCCGCCGTGGGGAATAGAGTCCAGTACATCTGAACGTCCGAAATGATCATCCCAAATAAAAGCCAGTGGCCCGTAATTTGTCATTAGCTCCCTCAGCTGTTCCTTTTCTTTTTTGAGGGCGAGGTCATATGTAGCCTGATCATTAAGTTTGTCGATGTTTCCCGTTGCCCCGCCTTTATAACCGGTATGGACTGCCTCCCAATGTAAATCTATCCACGGCGCGGTATACAAGCCCACCTTTAAACCATATTTTCTGCACGCATCAACAAATTCTCTGACAATATCGCCTTTCCCGTTCTTGTATGGGCTTGACTTTATACTGTAATCAGTTGTGCTTGTAGGCCATATGCAAAAACCTTGTTCGTGTCTCGCGGTAAGTACCACATATTTCGCTCCCAGCGCCTTGGCCGCCAGCACCCACTGCTCAGCATCCAGGTTGGTAGGGTTAAATGCTGAAGCAGGCGTACTGCCCTGAATTGCGCCTTGTGGTGCATAAGTATCAATACTGAAATGAATGAATACTCCAAGCTCCATGTTTTGGAAAGCCAGCTGTTCAGGAGTGGGGCGGGCTATTCGAATACTCTGGGCCATGCAGCGGCTGTGAAATGTAAAAGTTGTTACTGCCACTAAGAAAATTCCTATCAATATTTTCCTCATAAATAGTCTGAATGCCATAGATGTTATTTTGGTTAATCGGTTTGTCAGAGCCTATGTTAATTAAATTTCAGAGAATAAAATTGCCTGGTGTTAGACTTATAATATGATTTAATTTAAATCACTTTCTAAACGCCAATGACTTTTAATCTGCTGGAATATTTGAAATTGGTCGATACAAATAAATGTAAAAGCTCCAGGATAATGGCGCTCAAAATGGTATAAATTAAGTTCGAATTGCTTTTTTATTTGTATTAATGTTATTTGCATGTTGTTTACTGAAAGGGAGTTTCCCTTGTTAGCCGTTCACAGTGCGAAAGCATTGAAGTAATGAAATTTTATTATAAGGTCTGTAAATAGCGGTAAAAACTTTATCTGGCTGTTTGTGCCTCTTGTTGGTCCTAAACACAGCCCGCCAAACCACAACCCTGCTAAAATGACTTAATAGAATGTTAAATGTAGCCATAACAATTATATTGTTATATTATTGAATTTATGGACATTTGAATATTGTACCTGAACTAATCAAAAAATTAGTGTTGACGTGAAGATGAGTAAAGTGAATATTGCTTACTCATAAATTAGTTAGTGAACAGACCAGTTTAAACCAATTCAATTTTATATAGTAATTAAAGCAATAATGACTTTCAGCTTAAAACAGTCTGTTCTGAAGGTAAATAATGTCAAGTCTATAAAAAAGAAAATTCAGATGGGTTGACACCAACAAAGTTCAACCTATAAAAGCAATTAAATTATTTTTCGCACGGCCAGAAGGCCAGGTTTTAAGATAATGGTAATTGTTTTTAACGGTTTTTAATTGTTAAAAAAACAATTAAAAACCGTTAAAAGTTGGAGGATTGGTAAAAAACCCGGCCTCACTAAAATGTTAAGCATTAAATAAAGTATTTTTTATGATAAGCGACACTTTATTTGAGTCAATTTCCAGGCCTTTTTATACCGGTAACAAAAAGGGCTGGTACCAGTTGTTTTTAAAAAATAAAACTATCGTTTTAATCATGAACGTTTACAAACTTTTTAGATGTTTTGCAAATGTGGGAATTTATTTGCTGATTATGGTTTTGGGCACGTCCAAAGCCGGTGCGCAACAGAATTCTTTAAAATTCTCCTATTTAACAGTAGATGAAGGTTTATCTCATACAGATATAAAGGAGGTAAAACAAGATAAACTGGGTTTCATTTGGATTGCTACACTGTTTGGTTTAGACAGGTATGACGGTCATGAAATCAAAAAGTTTTATAATACCACCGTATCAAAAAACTACTCTGTAAAGAACAGGATCAGGAGTATGTGCCTGGATGAAAATGATCGTTTGTGGCTGGGGTCTGAAGATGGCATCCAGTTTTTCGACCCACGTTCCGAAAAGTATACTAATGTGGATAACGCTGAACGTAATACCGGAAAAAAGACATATACCCGTTTAATAGCATTAAAAGGAGGAATATTAGCTACAATAGCAGATAAAAAGTTCAGGATATTTACATCAAAAGGCAATTTGCTGACTGAAGTTTCGGTAATATCTCCGTTTGGGGTGAACTTTTCCGATATGATGGCCGATGATCGGGGTAATATCTGGTTGTCCGGTAGTCAGGGATTGTGGATCCTTGACCGCGCTTATAAGTTCAGATACTTGGGTTTTGCCGGCGAAAAGCAGGCCAGAAATTTGCTGAAGATTTTTCAGAACCGAAACAAGCAGTTAATCATAGTGGATGGTACCAGCGTAATTCTCACCAAGGAAGGTACTGGAATATTGCAAAATGGAGCAGGGGCGGGCTTACATCAGCAAAAACGGCGATTAATTCCTGGGTGCTCGACTATTCACGATGTACTGCAGGATAAAAATCTCGATTATTGGATTTGTACCGATGGAGGATTGTTCCTGTTGGACAAAAACTTCAATATTAAGCAAACTATAACTTCCCGCAGTTTTGTAAATAGTTTAAATACAAATTACCTGGATAAGATATTTATTGACAGGTCAGAATGTTTGTGGGTATGCACCTTTGGGGACGGACTTAACTTTTGTGATTTAAATGCAAAGTTGTTCTATACATTTCAGCGAAACCCGGAAGTGTCCAATACATTATCTGGTAATCATATAAGATCTGTACTTGAGGAGTCTGGACATATTGTTTGGGTGGGTACCAATGCGAACGGGCTAAACAAGTATGACTATAAGACTAAAATGTTCATCCATTTTAACGCAGATGAAGGTAATGCCAGGCTGAAGAGTAATGAGGTTGATGCTTTGGAATTGGATAACGACAATAATTTATGGGTTGGAAGTGACCGGGGGATAGACATAATCAATAAACGACGTGATGGCTTATTCAGACCCTCGGGATTTAAAACATTTCCAGGCCATTCGCTTGCAAGTCTCTCCAGGGATTGTTTTGGAAATATTTGGTTTGGGAGTTATTATAATGGCTATGGAGTTATTCTGAAGGATAAAAATCAAAATTATAAGGTCATTTATAAAGGGCCTGGTTCCGGTTACATGGTTAAAGCAGATAAAAACAAGCCCGAGGTGCTTGTTTCAAGTATTGATGGCCTGCAACGACTTCATATCGACAGCCAGGGAAATGTTATAAGGAAATATCGGTACAGGGTAAATAACAGGTCCAACTCATTAAGTTCAGATTACCTGTTTCCTGTTCAAAAACAAGGTGACAAGGCTTATTGGATAGGAACGATCGGAGGGGGGCTGGATTATCTTAGGCTTGAAAATAAGGATGCTTATAGTGTAAAAGTATTTGATGGTAAATATGGCGTATTTAACGATGTTGAAGCAATTGAAATTGATGGGAAAGGAAATGTGTGGATGGGTGGAAACGGGCTTGAACGGTTCGATGTGCGAACTAAACAATTAACGAGGTTTGATAAAAATGATGGGCTCCAAAGTAACAGTTTCAAAGTTGGTGCATCATTTAAAGGAGAGGATGGGAGATTGTATTTCGGAGGGATAAATGGCCTCAATTATTTTTTTCCTGACAGTATCAAGCTGAACGAAATTCCTGCCCGGCCTATCTTTACTGATCTTCTGATAAACAATAAAAGCACGCACATTGATCAAAATCTTAATTCGGAAAACAGTTTACCGGTAGCTATTCCCTATGCCCGAAAACTTGTGCTGAATTATCTCCAAAATAATTTCGTTATATCGTTCTCTGCCATGCATTATGCTAATTCTGCGAAATGCCGATACAGATATAAATTACTGGGCTTTGATAAAGAGTGGCAATATACCAGCGGTAAAAATCCCGCCGCAGCATACACAAACCTTGACTACAATAGTTATTCGTTAGTGCTGGAGGCAACCAATAACGATGGTATTTGGAGCAAAAATAAGGCTTCTCTTGATATCGAAATTATTGCGCCATGGTGGAAATCATCTTTTGCGCGGGGAATATACCTAATACTAATACTTTCCGTATTGATCGGTATTTATATTTATCAGGCCAGGTGGTTCAGATTGAAAAAGGAACTTGCCGTTAGGGATGTTGAAGAAAGGAAAAGGGAGGAAATGCATTTACAGCGCGAAGAACTTTATCAACAACAACTGCAGTTTTTTACCAATATATCCCACGAGTTCCGTACCCCGCTTACATTGATCCTGGGACCGCTTGAAAATCTGATATTAGAAAACTCCAATGCTATTTACAGGCACACATTTCAGATTATGCACCGGAATGCAAAAAGGCTCATTAATCTTATTAACGAGTTAATGAACTTCCGAAAGGTGGCCGACAATGCTATAAATCTTCGGGTTACTCCCGTGAAAATAGACGACTTCGTAACCGGATTATATGAAGAGTTTAAAGAATCAGCAGATAACAGTCGTATTGAATTTTTCTTGAAAATAGTTGATACCAGGTTGGTTTATATAGATAAACAGGTATTGGAGAAAATTTTATTTAATTTATTAAACAACGCGTTTAAGTACACAGCTTCCGGAGGAATGGTAACGCTTGAGGTTTTTGCCGATATCGGTTCCCTCACTCCGCTTTATCAAAGCGAGTTTAAACTTATTAATAAATATCGGGCTGATCACTACATTTTTTTTAGGATCGCAGACACAGGCATAGGTATTTCGGCAGATTCGATAGGGCAAATATTTGACCGTTATTATCGAATTAACAATAACCACATAGGATCTGGCATCGGGCTTGCATTAGTAAAGAATCTGACCTTATTACATAAGGGAGATATTTACGTTTATAGCGAAAGACATGCAGGTACCGAAATTATTATTGCATTGCCGAGTGGCGAACAAAACTATTCTTCAACTGAAAAATGGCACAACGTACCCGGAAGTACTGCAATAATGCTTGAAAGCCTCGATATTTCAGTGTTGTCGGAGAGAGCTATCCAACCGCCCCCTGATAGTTATACTCCACACCAGCGAAAGCAGCATATCCTGCTGGTTGAAGATAATGATGAACTAAGATCGTTTTTAAAAGAGACACTGGAAAAACAATATTTCGTTTATGAGGCGGTGAACGGCCAACGGGGTTACGAAATCGCGGTCGAACATATTCCTGACCTTATCATCAGTGATGTAATGATGCCTGTTATGAATGGAGTGGAATTATGCCGCCAGGTAAAGGCCGCATTTGAAACAAGTCATATACCTTTTCTTTTTTTGTCGGCTAAAAGTGCGTTGGAAGCCAGACTGGAAGGCCTGGAGTCGGGAGCAGATTTCTATATTGCCAAGCCGGTCAGTATCGAATTGCTGATGTTGACAATAAACAACCTGTTTGAACAAAAACGTAAACTGAAATTAAAATATACACAAGATTATTATGCAGAAGCCACTGAACTGGTGCACTCAACCCAGGACAAAGAGTTCCTTGATAAATTGATAGGCCTCATCGAAAAAAACATTCATAATCAGGAGCTCGATGTTGATTTTTTATGCAATAACATGTTTACCAGTCGTTCAAAGTTGTATAAAAAAATTAAAAGTATCTCAGGGCAATCAATTAATGAATTTGTAAGAACCATCCGGTTAAAGCGGGCAGCCCATATCATGACACATGAGGATGTAACCCAAAACGAAATCATTGACAGAATCGGGATATTGAGTGTTTCTTATTTTCAAAAGGCATTCCGAAAGGAATTTGGAAAAACTCCGTCCCAGTTTATCCAATCCATCAAACGTTCATAGGGCAAAATCTAATAGAATCAACCTAAATTAATAATCTGCCTTCTTTTTATAGCAATTTGAGCGTAATATAAACCAATTACAGCGTGCCGTATAATCGGGTTTTGGCCTTGATTTGTGCAGCCAATTAGTACTCCGTTTAATTCAATGGCATTTCGCCAGTCAACGGTCACTCTTGGAAAACCAAATTAACCAATGCTGTATTATGAGTAAAAAATTACAAACAATTTTTGGAGCACATCCAATTAACCATGGGGGTATGAACATTTTGCCCCGGCAGCGCCATTGTGGGCGCTTTTTATTATTGTTCGCGTTCTTTATTGCGTTTGTTCCTTTTGTTGCCAGGGCGCAGGGCTCTGCAGTTTCAGGAACAGTGGTAGACGAAAAGGGGCTTCAGATGCCCGGTGTAACAGTGGGCGTCAAGGGGACAACAGTTGTTCAGGTTACGGATACCAAAGGGCATTTTATTATTAAACTGCCTCCCGGTAATACGGTGCTTTCGTTTTCTTTTATCGGGTATGTAAAACAGGAAATTAACGCAGGTGCACAATCTGAGTTGAAAGTTACACTTGTTCCGGATAATAAGAACCTTTCTGAAGTGGTTGTTGTGGGCTATGGCACACAGAAAAAAAGTGATGTGACAGGCGCGCTTTCCAGTCTTTCATCTAAAGATTTCAAGGATCAACCGGTTACCCGCATTGATCAGGCACTGCAGGGGCGTGTAGCCGGCGTTCAGGTTGTTAGTAATTCCGGGGCACCGGGAGGCGACGTGTCAATTAGGGTGAGGGGATCTAACTCGATTCTGGGTGACAATAATCCGCTCTATGTGATTGATGGCTTTATAGGCGGAGACTTTAATAATCTTAACCCCGATGACATCGCAAATATTGAAGTTTTAAAAGATGCGTCGAGTACCGCGATTTATGGTAGTAGGGGTGCTAATGGTGTTGTTCTCGTTACTACAAAAAAAGGCAATTCACAAAAGCAGGAAATAACGCTAACTCCTATTTTTTATTCATCCCGCCCGCTTAAAAAATTTGATTTGTTAAATGCAGCCGATTTTGCGACTACGGTGAATGAGAGAAATGCAGCTGTCGGGATCGCCCCGAGCTTTACCCCCGCCCAAATAGATAATTTCAGGGCAAAGGGAGGTACAGACTGGCAGGATGAGGTATTTCGAAACGGTGCAGGACAGGAATATAAACTGGCATATTCCGGAGGAAGTGCGAAAACTTCATTTTTTATGTCGGGAGACTATCTTAATCAGGATGGGATAGTAATCAATTCCAATTATAAGAGATACGCGATCCGATCAAATATCAATACAACCTTTTCAGATAAATTAAGCACACGGCTAAATATATCTGCCATCAGGAGAGAGTCGTTGAATATCAGCAATCAGGGTATCAATGGTTCTGTAGCTCAGGCCCTGGCATGGGCACCTACCACATCGATCAGGGATGCATCCGGCCAATATACCAAAGTGGATCCTACTGGTTCTATTTATAATAACCCTGTTGCTTTGGCGAACGACAAAAAGAATGTTCTGGATAATTCGAATATAACTTTAAATGGCGGGGCAAATTATCATTTCTTCAAAGATCTGTCATTAGATGTAAGCTTTGGTGTTGACTATCAGAATTTGCAAGGCAAGAATTATTCAGGTCCTTCTATTACCAACAATATTCCTAATGCCAGCCGTACATCAACAGAATTGTTAAACCTGCAAAATACCAACACATTAAACTACTCACACGTTTTTAATAATGTACACAGTTTGAATGTTACTGCAGTTTTTGAACAGCAGAAATACACCTCGACCGGATTTAGCGCAAACGCCAACAGTTTAACTTTTTCAAATCTTGGATATGATAACCTGGCTTTGTCTACTACCCAGTCTGCCGGTGCCAGTTATTCCGGATCGGCACTTATTTCTTATTTGGGAAGAGTTAATTATTCTTACAAAGACAAATATTTGTTAACTGTTTCCGTTAGGCGTGACGGCTCTTCCAAATTTCAGCCAACTAACCAGGAAAGCACATTCCCTTCGGTTGCTCTGGGGTGGAAGCTTTCTGAAGAACCCTTTATTAAAAGACTGAACATTTTTGACCAGTTTAAATTAAGAGGAAGCTGGGGACTGACAGGAAGCCAGGCAATTAATCCGTATGCTACCCTCTCAACCTATTTAAACGACGCATTTTCGGCGGCTAATAGTTTTAATAATACCACAGTTAACTCTGGGATCGTGCTTGGGAACGCCGCTAATCCAAACCTGAAATGGGAAACAACAAGGGCGGAAGATCTGGGCCTGGATATCTCTCTTTTCAACAACCGGTTAAATTTTACTGCCGATGCATATCTTAAAAATACCAAAGATTTGCTTTTATCGCTGCCCTTGCCCGGATATGCCGGCGGTGGAAGTATCATCAGCAATGTTGGGAAAATGAAGAACAGCGGGCTTGAATTTAATTTAGGTGGTACACCGGTCCAATCCGGGAAATTTAGCTGGTCATCATCTTTCAATATCACGTTCCAGAAAAACCTGGTGAAAAGCTTAGGGACACTGGCCAGCGTGTTTTCTGACAAAACGGTAGCTAATGCAGGCGGGGGCTTATCAACGCAACCCGAATTTATTATTAAACCGGGCTACGCATTGGGTTCTTACTGGGGGCTGAAATATCTTGGAACATGGAAACCGTCGGAAGCCGCTGAAGCCGCAAAATTTGGTAATAAACCGGGAGATTCCAAATATCAGGATATGGACGGCGATAACGCGATTACCGGCAGTGATTTCCAAATCATTGGCAATGGTACCCCTAAGCAATCACTTGGCTGGAACAATACCTTTAATTACGGTGATTTTTCTTTAAATATATTCATTCAGTCACTTCTCGGTTTCAAAAAGCTGGATTATTCGTACGCCAGTTCCATTACTGCTAATGCCAATGCCAAACAGGCTACCAATGTAGGAATAAAGAACAGGTATATCCCCGGCAGCAATGAAACATCTGATATCCCTGCTTTCAGCACAACCAACAAGGATTATTTTGAGTCGAGCCGATTTCTCGAAAACGGGAACTTTGTACGCGTGAAAAACCTGAGCTTTTCTTACCACCTGCCTCAGGGCATGATCAAAAATGTTGATCTGAAATTCTTTATTGGAGCTACAAACTTATTCACAATAACCAAATACAAGGGTTTCGACCCCGAATCGACTAATGCCGGCTCAGGTTCGGACATTAACCAGGGAATTGATTTCGGCTCATACCCTAACTCAAAGACATTTAATGCAGGATTAATCTTGAAATTTCAATAGCTAATAAAACTTAAGTCATGAAAAAGATTTTAATTGTAATAATGGCCCTATCAGCTTTAAGCTGTAAAAAGGCCCTTAAAGAAGACCCTAAGGGTCAGGTAGTAGGCACGCAGGCATTAGGTACAGTATCCGGCTTGAACGCCGCGCTTGTAGGAGCGTACAAACCGCTATCCACAACATGGGTCAATGGTTTTACAACAGCGGCAGCAGTAGCGGTGTGTATGGGATCTGATGACCTCACCACGCACCCCGCAAGTAATAAGGCAGATCTGAGAGAATTTGATCAGTATCATGTATCAAATTTAAATGGTAGAATGCTCAATATCTGGAACGGGTGCTACAAATCAATTCAGGGCGCAAATAATATCATTAATAATTATAAAACTACATCTGGCGATGCAGCTTCGATCAGTCAGATCGTTGGCGAAGCTTATTATCTGCGCGCATTAGACTATTACTGGTTGATCAGGCTTTGGGGAAAAATTCCGTTGATCACATCGGAGGTGTATGATCCGGAAGTGTTAAAGGTTAGTACATCTGCCCCGGCTGAAGTTTATAAACTGATTGAAAGTGACCTGCTTAACGCAGAAAAAATGATGGCTAATAAAAAGCTTGATGCAGGCCGTGCGTCAAAAGGTGCCGCATCCGCGCTTTTGGCTGATGTTTATTTAACTGAAGGAGGCTGGCCGATAAACGATAACGCCAAATATGCGCTGGCTGCGGCCAAAGCAAAAGAGGTAATCGACAATAAGGCTGCTTATGGCTTCGACCTTGTTTCTGATTTGAGTACTTTATGGCAGAATACCAAAACGGGAGCTGCAACATCTGAGGAAGTATTCGCTATTCATAACTGTGGTGCATGTAACTGGTTTAATGCCAATGCACTATATGGTTCATCAGCAATGCCGGGGGAAGAAAATGGCTGGGACGATTATTTTACAGAAATCAGATTTTTTAATGATTTTCCGGCCGGTATACGAAAAGACGTCACATTTCATACCGTAATCAAAAAGAACGATGGTACAACGATCCCCTGGCAGAGCGATGCCGTTAAGCATCCTTACTTTCAAAAATTCAGGGCACCTGTAGAAGGCAGTACAGATGGGTCCAGTGGCACTGTACATATGATGCGATATGCTCATGTATTATTAATTTATGCCGAAGCTGCAGCAAGGACAGGAAATGTTAACGAAGAGGCTTACAATAGTATCAATGCCATTCGCACCCGGGCAGGCTTAGCTCCCTTAAGCGGCTTATCTACAACTGACTTTGTAAACGCGGTCATTAATGAAAGGGCATGGGAGTTTGCAGGAGAGTTTACCAGGTGGTTTGATATAACCCGCTTACAAATGTTACCGCAAATCATTGCCAAAAGAGATCCTTCTGAAAACGCGCCGATCGGAGCTCCGCAATACTATCTGCCTATACCGGCTGGTGATCTTCAGCTTGACCCGAATTTAGGAAAATAATACTTCGGCAACCAGGCACACCAAACGACTTCAGATCCCTAATGAAAAACAATAAATTAATATTAAATATGATCGGAATCGCCTTTTTGGCGATTCCATCTTTTGTTTCCGCTCAGGAACCTGTTACGATACGTGAAGTTGAACAGGTTATACCAACTTATATGTCTGGTTTACCGGATCCAAACCCTATGTTTTTTTTCGGCAAAGAATCCCAGGGTGCTGAAGGGCGAATATATCCTTATCCCCTTTATGATAATCTAACCAACAAGCTTGGTGAAAAAACATATCAGCTCATTTATCTTGAGAATGAATATGTTAAGATCGGCATCTTACCCGAAATTGGTGGCAGGATATTTTCTGCACTGGATAAAACCAATAATTACGATTTTGTTTACAATCAACATGTTATTAAACCTGCGCTTATCGGTTTAATCGGATCGTGGATTTCGGGCGGTATCGAATGGAATATCCCTCATCATCACAGGGCAAGCACTTTTATGCCTGTACAGTGGAGCAAGGAAGAGCATGCCGATGGGAGTAAAACAATTTGGGTTGGTGAGCTTGAGATCCGTCAGCGTATGCGCTGGGCTGTTGGTTACACACTGCGGCCTGGTAGCTCTGTGCTTGAATGTGCTGTGCGCATCATCAACAGAACACCACTTGCAAACACGATGCTCTGTTTTGCCAATGTTGCTGTTCATACAAACAAAGATTACCAGGTTATTTTTCCTCCCGCTACGCAGTGGGCCACCGGCCACAAAAAACGCGAGTTTTTTAAATGGCCCGTCGTTGATATGCTGGATATGAGCTTCTATAAAAATAACTATAAATCAGCCTCATGGTTCGCCGTAAATAACCAGGATGATTTTGTTGCCGGATATGATCATGGTGTAAATGCCGGAACAATGACCATTGCCGATCATCACATAGTTCCCGGAAAGAAATTTTTTACCTGGGGAGTGGATAACATGTGGGATAAAATTCTGACGGATAAAGACGGTCCTTACCTCGAAATTATGGTGGGCGCTTATTCAGATAACCAACCGGATTATTCCTGGCTACAACCTTTTGAAGAGCGTTCTTTCCTGATGTCCTGGTACCCTTTTCGGGGGATAGGAGGTGTGAAGAACTCGAACTTAGACGCTGCTGTAAACCTTGAGGTTAAAGCCGGAAAAGCAGTGCTTGGCTTTTACACAACCCATGCTTATAAAAGCGCGTCGGTTAGTTTACGTGCTGGCGATAAAACGTTGATTCAGGAGAGTATCACTATTGATCCTGGAAAACCGTATACTGCCGAGATTACATTACCTGTTGGGTTGGATGAACATGATCTTCGGGCCTCTATTACAGCCGGGGGGCGTGAACTGGTATCGTATTCCCCGGTTCGCCTGGTGCCGGTGCCGAAGCCTGTTGGCACTTTACCGGTAGGCCGGCCCCAAACGATTAAAAATGATGAAGAACTTTTCCTGGCAGGCCAGCGCGTTGATCAGTTTCATGATGCCCGTCTCGATGCTGATCTTTACTGGGAAGAGTTGCTGAAACGTGATTCAGGTAACGTAAGTGCCAACACCGGCATGGGGATACTGAATTTACAAAAAGCTAAGTACACGACAGCTGAGAAATATTTTAACAAAGCATTGGCGCGCCTGACTGCGCAATATACCACACCCAAAAATGCTGAACCTCTTTATTACCTTGGGGTGGCGCTAAAAGCACAGGGGCGGCTTGAGGATGCTTATGCGGCTTTTTACAAAGCAACCTGGAGCCAGGAATGGAAATCGCCATCTTTTTTCTCGTTAGCCGAAATTTCATCGTTAAACGGGAATTATGCGGAGGCATTGAATTTAGTGAACCAGGCTTTGGATGCAAACGCGTTGAATCTCCGGGCTTACGGCCTTAAAGCGGCGCTGTTGCGTAAGCTTGGCCGTACAGAAGAGGCATTGAATTTGTTGGCGTATGCCAGCGAAAAAACAGATCCGCTTGACGTACGTTTTATGGCCGAAAAATGGCTGGCCACCAAAGCAGGCGATGATTACGAAAGGCTTGTGAAGACGCTAACAGAGAATCAGCCAGATGCTCAGGAAGTTGCCGCTGAGTATTACGATGCCGGACTTTGGAGTGACGGCCTGGCTGTTCTGGAAACAATTGTTTTAAAAGATGGCGGGAATACTGTGTCGCCACTGGTCTATTATTATCTTGGTGATTTCGCTGAAAAACTAAACGAAAAAGAACCGGCGGCAGCCTATCGGCACAAGGCGAGCCTTCAGTTGCCTGATTACGTTTTTCCCTTTCAATCAGAGGTTATCAATGTGCTCAGAAGGGCTATGCTGGCAAACCGAAAAGATGCAAAGGCTCCTTATTATCTTGGAAACCTGCTTTATGATTGGCAACCGGAAGAAGCTTTCAGTTTATGGCAGGCATCGGCGGCAATAGATCCTGAATTCCCGGTTACGTGGAGAAATCTGGCTATAGCGTATGCTCACCTGCCTGGAAAAGATTCGCAAATTAAAGCGATTGCCAGCCTTGAAAAAGCAGTATCATTTAAAAATCCTTATCCAACGCATTTTGCTGAATTAGACAGGCTTTATAAGGCTGCGGGCACCTCTGTTACAAAGCGGCTCAGCATTTTGGAAAAAAATGAAGCGGTGGTTGCACAAAATGATGAAGCGCTTGGCGATATGATTACCCTGAAGATATTTACAGGCAAAGCCGATGCAGCCATTCAGTTGCTGCAATCACGAACTTTTAGCATCTGGGAAGGTGGTAGCGCATTTAATACCGGGTTAGCCTGGGCAGATGCCCACCTGGTTAGAGGGCTTAAGTTTTACAGGGCTATGAAGTATCAGGAAGCTATAGCCGATTTTGAAGCTGCCCTGCTGCCCCCCGATAATCTGCGGGCCGAACAGCGTTTCGATGTACATAAAGTAGCACTTTTTTATTGGACAGGATGCGCTTACGCGGCTTTGGGCGAGAAGAAAAAGGCCGATATTGCCTGGAAAAATACGTTCGCTTTAAAAGAAACTGAGTATGCCGGTGGCCATGATAAAACAGGAAGCAAAACTTTAAAAGCAAACGAACAGCTCTATTTTCAAACGCTCGCAAAACAAAAAATCAATTTAACCGGTCCATCTCCGGCAGCATTTGAAGAAATGATAAAATCAGGGGCAGCCGATGCCTTAGCTGCAAAAAAGGCTATAGGAGTATCCGGACCGGTAGCGCCTGATACAAATGCTGCAGAAGCACATTATGTAGCAGGCCTTGGTTATTTGGGGCAGGGACAGCAAGAAAATGCCAGAAAAGAATTTACAAACGCTTTGGCTTTATCTCCTGATTTTCTAAATGCGCAACTTGCACTTGACTGGCTTTAAGTGAAATACTTGATAACTATTTTTTGTCCTTTATTGAAAAATCGATTAACTCACCATAAAAATCATTGTTTGAGTAAATTATAACTAATAAAAAATTTAATGAATAAAATCTTCCTGACTGCATTGCTCATCATTAATCTTGGGCTTATTTTTACTAGTAATGCTCAATTGGCCCGTACAGGCGTCAATGAATATACGCCATCGTTAGATATTGATGGAGAACCCATAAACGCACACGGTGGCGGGGCGTTGTTTTTTAAGGGCGTATATTATCTTTTTGGCGAAATCAAGAAAGGCAAAACCTGGCTTGTTCCGGGAATGAACTGGGAAGATTACCGCGTACCTGCCGGGGGCGTATCCTGCTATTCGTCAACCGATTTAAAGCATTGGAAAAATCTGGGTACGGTATTAAAGCCAACCACGAACGCGCCTGATTACGACCTGGATACAGGCAGGGTGATTGAGCGGCCAAAAGTTATCTATAACGAGAAAACCAAAAAGTTTGTAATGTGGATGCACATCGATAAAAACGATTACCAGTATTCGAGGGGAGGAGTTGCTGTTAGTGATGTTCCGTGGGGGCCGTACCGTTACCTGGGCTCTGTGAAACCTAATGGCCAGATGCTAAGAGATATGAACTTATTTAAGGATACAGATGGCAAAGCTTATCTTATTTATTCGTCTGAGGATAATTTTACGATGCATATTTGCCTCCTGAGCGATGATTACCTTAAACCAACACAAAAATATTCCAGGATATTGATAAAAAGGAAGCGGGAAAGTCCGGCGGTGTTTGAACACAAGGGTAAATATTTTTTAATTACATCCGCTTGTTCAGGCTGGTCGCCTAATGCTGCTTCATACGCCATTGCCGATCACATATTGGGGCCATGGTCAGAACGCGGAAATCCATGTAAAGGTAAGAATGCTGATAAAACGTTCTTTCTTCAGGGTGGATTTGTAATACCGGTAAATAACAAGCCCGGAGAATTTATATTTATGGGCGACCGCTGGAATAAAATGGATCTTGAAAAGTCTGATTACTTATGGCTGCCTATACACTTAAACGGAAGTAAAATGAGGATTTACAATTAGCGGTGAGTCATGTCGAAATGTTACCCTAGGCGCAACATTGTATGATCATTTTTGAAGCTTTAGCCGAGTAAGTTAGTTAGGATCTCCGGTTTTATATACGGAGGCTGGCGCATTAATAGGTTTCAACAGGTGTAGACACCAGCGATTGAATTGCAGGGTTGGAAACCTGTTTAAGAAGTTGCCGCGGATAAGGACTATTTGCTATAAAATTACTTATTGAAATACTCGATGTTAATGCTTCAGGCAACAATTCATGCAAAAAGCAGGGATATTCAATTTTGTGCCCCCCTTGATTGAACTTTCAGCCCCCTTTCCATTTAAACCGTACTTAATATTTTAGTGCTAATTATAAACCAGATTGGCAAGGGCTTTACCTGCCTGTTAATATTCGTCTAAATAGTTCGCAACCGTACATGAGTAAAATACTTTGGTTAAACTGGCCGGCATTTCAACAAATCTGACAACGTTAAATAATCTAATTATTAAAATT
Organism: Mucilaginibacter gossypiicola; assembly: GCF_900110105.1. Classification (GTDB taxonomy): domain Bacteria; phylum Bacteroidota; class Bacteroidia; order Sphingobacteriales; family Sphingobacteriaceae; genus Mucilaginibacter; species Mucilaginibacter gossypiicola. Next base: position 253,953 of record NZ_FOCL01000005.1, read on the forward strand.
AAGTATGAGAATTAAGTTCCACACAATCTTTTCTGCGCTTTTACTATTTCAGTTTTTTTTATCCGTAAACAGCGGTTTTGCACAGGCTGTGCCCGGTGGTTTAATCAAACCCGGCGAGCTTTGGCCCGATAATAATCGCAATCATGTACAGGCTCACGGAGGCGGAATAATAAAGGTGGGCGATACCTATTTTTGGTTTGGCGAGTACCGGGCAAAGGATAACGATCCCGATCTGCGTTACGTAGGCTGCTACTCTTCAAAAGATCTCACCAATTGGACTTTTCGAAATACTGTAATAAAAATCAGCGATCCGGAGAACTTAGGTAAAAACTGGGTACTGGAGCGTCCGAAGGTATACTATAACAAAAAGACACAAAAGTATGTGATGTATATGCACATTGATGACGGTAATTATAAACTGGCACGAGTAGGTGTGGCTGTTTCAGATAAAGTTGATGGTAGTTACAGCTATCTGAAAAGCTTCAGGCCCCTCGGACATGAAAGCCGCGACATCGGACAGTTTGTAGATGACGATGGCGCCGCTTATCTGATTTTTGAAGATCGACCGTTTGGGTTCAGAATCGCTTCACTTTCTGATGATTACCTGAATGTGGAAAAGGAAATATGCTTGATCCCGTTTCATATGGAAGGCGGCGCATTAATTCATTATAAAGGGCTGTATTATGCCATAGGGTCGGCATTAACAGGATGGAGGCCCAATCCCAATAAATATGCTACAGCTACTTCCCTGGCCGGACCATGGTCTGAATTTAAAGATATTGCTCCGCCAGAAACCCTTACTTATGGCGCACAGTCTACAATGATCGTAAAGGTTGTGGGAGATAAATCGACGACAGCTATTTTTATGGGAGATATATGGAAACCTTCAGAGCAGTGGAATTCTTCATATTTATGGATGCCCTTGAATATCGGAGAGGGAAAACTTAGCTTACCAGCCCCGAAACCATGGCATTTAGATGTAAAATCAGGTAAATGGAATTATACGCCTTCTGCTAAATAATTATGCTGATTGAATTAAAATGAGTATTAGATTTATTATAACCACCGGTAACAGATAGCAAAGTTTACCAAGAGTTTAGCCTGCACTTGAAATAAGTATCCGATAATTTCACCCAATGAAATATAGTATATTACCTATTTTATTTATTTTGCTGATCGGTAATCCTTTAAAAATTAGCGCCCAGCAGTTTTCTTACCTGGGGATTGAACGGGGATTATCCAATAATACCATTAGCGCTATCCACAAAGATAAATTCGGATTTATGTGGTTTGGCACACTGGATGGCCTCAACCGTTTTGACGGATACAATTTCCAGGTATTCAGAAACAGGCTTGGTGACACAAGTTCCCTCTCAAACGATATTATTACGACTGTAAATTCTGATCGGACAGGTAATATCTGGGTCGGCACTCAAAAAGGTTTAAATATACTGGATAACAAAGCTTTGACGTTTTCTGCTGCTTATTATCGAAGTGGTATCGGCAAAAATATAGTGATAGACCGCTGGATAACTGATATAAAATCAGATAGGAAAGGAAATATATACGTCGGCGCAACAGATATTGGTTGTTTATTATTCAGGCATGGTTCCCGGCAGGCGGTACCTATACCCCTCATTAATCAAAAAAAGAAAACATTAAATTATACCGTAACTGCAATTGACGCCAGTGATGATAAGCAGGTTTGGATAACGGTTGATTTTGTTGGTTTATGCTACTTTGAACCTATCCTTAATGCCTTTATTTCTGTTAATAATTCATTTCAGCAGCCTACATCTGTCCAATCAGATCATGTGGGTGGAATATGGATAGGAACAACAGGCGGGCTCTATCATTATCAGGTCAGGGAAGCTGAGCTTCATAAGTTTGCTATTAAGGATCCGGGCTTGAGCAATGCAAAAATTACGAGTGTTATTTTAGATAGGAATAATGTATTATGGGCCACTACCGATGGAGAAGGGATTTTGAAGATTAATGCCGCCGGCGAATATAGTTTACTAAAAAAGCGGGATGGTTCGGGTGCTTTATCCAGCGATGCTGTCAACACTATTTTTGAAGATGAACAGTCAAGAAAATGGATCGGAACGCTCAGAGGTGGAATAGATATTATCGATAATAAGAAAAATCAATTCAGAACGTACTCCAATATTCCGTATAAAGCCAACAGCCTCGTCAGTAACTTTACTTTTTCTTTCTGCGAAGACAAAGATAAGAATGTATGGATCGGGACCGACGGGGGAGGCATCAGCATTTGGAAAAGAAAACTAAATACATTTGAGAATTTTAGTTTTAAACCAGGTGAAACAGGCAGCTTAAATGATAATTATGTTACCAGTATAGTATGCGATAGCAGGCAGGAGATCTATGTAGCAACTTTTAGGCAGGGTGTGAGTAAGTATAACGCATCAGTACGGAAATTTACACCGGTACCTTTCCGTACCCAGAGCCGGTCAACTTCAGTTTGGAAGCTTTATAAAGATCATAAAAATCAGCTTTGGGCCACCGCCTTGCGGGGAAATCATAACGGGTATGATAAAAACCGTTTATTTAAGTACGATGAAATTACACACACTTTCATTCCTGCCCCATTCCCGGTAAATGCGGATATGATCTCAATAACGGACGATGACCCTGATCATTTATGGCTCGGAAGTTTTACAGGCCTGGTACATGCCAGCAAGATAACCGGCATAGACAAGGTGATTAATTTAAATACTGCTGTAAGGGCACTTTATAAAGCAAGGTCGGGTAAGCTCTGGATAGGAACTTATGGAAAAGGGCTAATGTGTTACAATGCTTTTAATAATACCTTTTTGAATTATACCGAAGTTGAAGGGTTGTCTAATAACAAAGTCCTCAACATAGAAGAAGACACTAAAGGGGATATTTGGGTAAGTACGTATAACGGCATATCCAAGCTCAACCCGCAGACCGGTAAATTTGAAAATTTTTATGCCGCTGATGGCCTGCAATCCAATCAGTTTTATTTTAATGCTTCCGCGCACCTTAGCACCGGAGAACTTATGTTCGGGGGGATCAAAGGATTTAATATTTTTTATCCGGACAGCGTTGTCCAGTATCATGATTTTCCGCCGGTATTTATATCGGGCTTACGGATTTCTAACGCGACAATCGATGCCAAAAGTGAATTTGTTCCCGGCTCCCAGGATTTTTACACGATCGACAAACTTAAGCTGCCTTATGACAAAGCAATTATATCTGTAGATTATGTTGCTTTGGAATATTCCCTGCCGGAAAAAATCCAATATGCTTATTTTCTCCAGGGAAGAGATAAATCATGGAATTATGTGAACTATCAGCGCAGCGTTAATTATTCTCATCTGAATGAAGGCCGTTACCTGCTGAAAATTAAGTCTACCAACGCTTCAGGAATTTGGAACAACCGTGAACGAATGATCGAAATCATCGTCTTGCCGCCTTGGTACAGAACATGGTGGGCCTATTTGATTTACGCAGTATTGCTCATTGCTTCCATTTACGCTTACCTCTATTACCATAAAAACCAGACACAGCTAAAATATGAAGTGAAATTTGTAAAGGAAATAAACGAAAAGAAAATAGCGTTCTTTACCAATATTTCCCATGAATTAAGGACGCCACTAACCTTAATTGTTAACCCGATCAAGGAACTACTGCACTCAAACGGCGCCAATCTTGATTTGGTGGACATCAGTGCCGTATACCGGAATTCCCGTCGTTTGCTGAGCCTTGTTGACCAGCTGTTATTGTTTCGATCCTCTGAGAATGAAATTTCTGCATTTCAACCCCAGGTCATTAACCTTAAAGAAGTCTGTTACGAGGTTTTTCTTTGTTTTACCAATCAGATCAAATCCAAAAGCATAAATTATAAGTTTGATTGCCAGGAGGATATGATAAGTGCATATGCAGACCGGGATAAATTGGAAATAATTTTATTTAATATCATTTCCAATGCAATTAAATATACCCCTGAGCATGGAAATGTAAGCTTAACGATAAAGATCAACAATAGCAATATTGAGATTTCTGTGACTGATAGCGGCTGCGGCATCCCCAAAGAGACCGGCAGCAAACTGTTTGAAAAGTTTTACCGGCTTCAGCAGCAAAGTGATCAGGTTAAAGAAAGCGGGTTTGGTATCGGATTATACCTGGCCAAAAAATATGTCGAACTACACCAAGGAGATTTGAGCTATACCAGCGAAATTGGCAATGGTACTACCTTTATGGTGCATTTGCCGAAACCGGACAAGGATCTGATCTTAAAGGAGCAACAGCTGACTTGTGACAGACGAAATGAAAATCCGCTGTTGAAAGAACTAATCCTGGAAACTACAGAAAGTTCCGCTTTTTCTGAACAGAAAGCAGATAAACACGTCGTGGAAATCCTGGACAGTATCGTAAATAAAAAACCGGTTATACTTTTGATTGATGACGATACCGATATGCGCAAATATGTTCGTAGTCTTTTGAAGGACGCCTATATAGTTTATGAAGCGAATAATACGGAAAAGGGTTTTGAAATAGTGCTCGAATCTGAACCGGATATCATTGTATGCGATGTGATTATGCACGGTACCACCGGGGTAGAATTTTGTTCTAAAATGAAGGAATCGCCTACATTTAGCCATATACCAATTATATTGTTGACCGGCAGTTCCTCGCCCGAAATCAAGTTGAAAGGCATAGAATGCGGGGCTGATGATTATATAACCAAACCTTTTGAAAATGACCTGCTCATTGCCCGTATTAAAAGCATGCTGAAGGGCAGGGACACAATTAAAAATTATTTCTTTAATGAAATTACACTTCGCAATAACAGCCTGAAGATTCCTGCAGAATATAGTGAGTTCTTATCAAAATGCATTGCTGTAGTTGAATCACATTTGGATGATGAGGGCTTTTCTCTTAAAACGTTAACGGATGAAATGGGGATGAGCCGCTCTAAGCTTTTCAGAAAGATCAAATCTATATCAGGTTTGTCAAGCACCGAATTTATAAGACATATCAGGTTAAGAAAGGGAGCTGAATTAATGATTCAAACTGAGATGCAAATCAAAGAAATTGCCTACAAAATAGGTTTTCAGGATATTAAATATTTCAGGGAGCAATTTAACAGGCTGTTTGAAATGAATCCATCCGAGTTTATTCGTAAATATAGAAAAACATACATCCATAATGACAACCTGAATTCAAGTCTGAACTACCAGAGGGCAAAAAATTGATGTTTATTTATCTTTCTGCCGGCGTTTTATGAATGAATTTTATAAGATTTTGGTAAGCACCTGTAGCGATATTAATAGGTAACAAAAACCTGGGGTTACTCATAATTTAACCAATTGCATTTTGTACTTCTCTGAAAAACACATTCATATGAAAAACTGCACGGGCATTCTGGCTGCACTTATCTTACTCTTGTCCGGAACTTGTATCGGCCAGGTCAAATCTTCTTATGAGGTGACGTCGCCCGACAGCAAAACGAAGCTGTTTATCGGGCTGAACGGCCAAAAAGACCTGCTTTACCGGGTTTCTTTTAATGGAGAGGAGCTCACAGCGTGGTCTAAACTGGGCTTGGTAATCAATACGGTGAAAATAGGTGAAAACACAACCATCGTACATGGATGGAGATCTGCGCATAAAGAATCTTTCGCCTGGAGTCTTGGCGAAAACGATCATATAAGTAATAATTATAACCAATTAACTTTGGGGTGCAGCTCATCTGCGCTCGCCTTTCATATTGTGGTCAGGGTTTTTAATGGAAGTGTCGCTTTCAGATATGAATTACCTCAGCAGTCCTCGCTGAAATCTGCGCGGATAAGCAGTGAGCAAACGGAATTTAATATGAAAAATCCTTACACTATTTATCAATATAATCAGGAAAGTGTTTTCACGCCCACGCCCATAGATTCGTTGAATTCCACTTGTGATTTCCCGGCTACGCTGGTTTCAAAACATCATCGCTACGTAAGTATTGGCGAAGCAGACAATCATAATTACTTTAAAAGCGAGCTGGTGAAAGGAAAGCTGTCAAATAGCCTCTCCATGATTTTTCATTCAGCTTTAAACCACAGAGATGAAGAAAGTATAACTAAAAAGTCGCCCTCGGTATTTTTTTCCGGGCAGTTTCAAAGCCCCTGGCGTACAATCAGCATCGCCGAAAATGCCATTGGGTTACACCAGGCCAGTGAACTTAACCTGAAGCTTACAGCACCCACGTCTGCAAAGTGGCCTACAGGGATCAAACCAGGTAAATTGGTACGCTCTCAGCTAAACACGCAAAGCGGTATAGACGCGGTCAATTTTGCCGCGAGTCACAATTTTCAGTATGTTCTATTTGATGCTGGATGGTATGGTGCAGAATTTCGAACCACATCTGATCCTGAAAAAGTCATTCCGCAGCTCGATCTGCAACGGGTGATACAGGAAGGGAAGCAAAAGGATATCGGTATTGTTTTATATGTTAATGCTGTAGGATTGCGGATGAAGCTGGACACCTTACTGCCATTATATAAAAAATGGGGGGTAAGCGGCTTGAAATTTGGGTTTGTTGACGGGTTAACTCAAAAGGGAATTTCCTGGCTTGATACAGCAATCCGAAAAGTAAACCAATATGGATTTGTATTAGATATTCATGATAATTATAAACCAACGGGATTATCCAGGCGATACCCGTTTTTACTCACCCAGGAAGGGATCAGAGGAGATGAAAACAGCCCGGATGCTTTCCATAACACTGTTCTGCCTTTTACCCGCTTTCTTGCCGGGCCAGCAGATTTCACTTTTTGCTACCCCAATTCAAAAAATAATTTCAGCAAGAACCTGAAGGTTAGTAAGGCGCAGCAGCTCGCGTTGTCCGTCATTTATTTCAGCCCGTTACAGAGCATCTTTTGGTATGGAACCCCGCTCGATTATACCAACGAGCCCGAAATTGATTTTTTTACCCGCGTGCCTACTGTTTGGAATGAATCACGTTACCTGGCCGGAGAAATTGGTGAGAATATCAGTGTTGCCAGAAGACAGGGTGGAAACTGGTATATAGGCAGTGCCGCCGGTTTGAACGATTGGACAACAACCTTGAAACTTGATTTTCTTACTGATAAAAAGTTGTATACCGCCACTGTTTATGAGGACGATCAGTTGAACGGGATCCGGATCAGGAAAATCCGGGTAAAGAAGAATGATATATTCTCCATTGAAATCAAGGCAAAATGCGGGCAGGCAATAATTATTTCGCCTGAGAAAATATAAACTAACCGGCAACATCAGTTTATTCCCTGTTCGGGCTTCTATAAATAAACGACTGAACGAATTGCAGCCGTTTAAAACGTCGGTGCGGATAGCATTTCAGGATAACCTGAAATGCTATCCGACGTAAGGACCTGAATTTCCGAAGGAATAAGAAATCAAGACTTTAATTCACCAAGAATGTTATATAATTTAAGCTAACTATTTGATTATCAAATGTAGTTAGCGAAATGTAAAATCTGCTATGAATTAATGTTTTAACTGAAAAAAGCCTTCTTGTTTTTGATTTACCCCCCATGATTGCGCCCGCTTCCCCCCCTTTGTCTACATAATTCCTGCGACATTTGATCATTGATTTAATTCAATACCAAATAAACCTGTTCAATTCTTCATGGAATTGAAGTCTTAGTAATAAACAAGCAAGTATCAGTAAAATGGCATCCGGACTGAAATATATCCCTGCCTGAAGAAGATTTTTAATTTAGAAACCAAATCACCACTATGGCAAAAAACTAACCAAACCCATCCTCTTTATTTTCGGGATAACAATAACCCCTCTTTGTTTCTGGATTCAAATCGGCTAAGATGATAACTATAGCTGAGAGGAACCCTATTGTCTGAATTTTAACAAAAAGAAACCTAACCGTTTTATGAAATTTTATTTACAAGTATCAATTCCATGGCGAACAATGCTGAAAATGGCGTTATGCCCTTTTCTTCTTGTTTTACTATTACAAAATTACTCCTATGCATATTCACCCAAAGGTGCCAAATCCATAAAAAACAATTCGGTCGTTTTCATTACCAATACGTTGCCGGCCCTGTATAACGCATTTGACGTTAACAGGCATAGTGTTACAGGCAAGGTTACCGACGAAAAAGGACAGCCGCTGCAAGGCGTGTCTGTTATTTTAAAAGGCTCTAAAACAGGTGCCAGTACAGATAACGACGGAACTTATAAAATCAGCGTTCCGGATAAAAAGGATACCCTTGTTTTTAAGCTCCTTGGCTATGAAACACAGGAAATAGCTGTGAAAGAAGAAGCCATTATTAATGTGCAGATGGTCAGCAAATCGAATTCACTAAACGAGGTGAGTATCGTTGTTGCCTATGGAACCCAGAAAAAAACTACGTTGGTAGGTTCTGTAACTTCCATCAACCCTAAAGAATTGAAGGGCCCCAGCAGCAACCTTACAACGATGCTGGCAGGCAGGATTCCGGGTGTTATTTCCTACCAGCGGAGTGGTGAACCGGGGGCAGATAATGCCCAGTTTTTCGTCCGGGGGGTAGGGACGTTTGGTGCCGGAAAGGTCGATCCTTTGATCCTTATCGACGGCATTGAATCGACATCAACTGACCTTGCCCGCTTGCAGCCTGACGACATCGCCGGATTTTCGGTTTTGAAAGATGCTACTGCTTCGTCATTGTACGGGGCAAGGGGCGCAAATGGCGTTATCGTTGTATCAACCAAAACCGGTACAGCGGGCAGAACCAAGTTTAATGTCCGTTTAGAAAATTCCACATCAACCAATACGCAAAATTTCGCATTGGCAGATAATGTTACCTACATGAATCTGGCAAATGAGGCAGTGCTTACCAGGAATCCGCTCGGCGTGCTGCCCTATTCGCAAAACAAAATCGACCATACCGCAGCCGGGGATGATCTCTTATTATATCCCAATAATAACTGGATCGACGAACTGATAAAAAACCGGACATCCAACCGCAGGCTAAACATAAATGCCACAGGTGGCTCTGAAAAGGCCCGGTATTATCTGGCCATGACCTATAATACCGATAACGGTATTTTAAAGCAGAACTCACTGAACAATTTTAACAATAACATTAAGCTGCAGTCCTATTCCCTGTTGTCAAACGTTACTTTAAACCTAACCAAAAGCACGGAAGCCCTGATTAGCCTGAAAGGTCAGTTTGATGATTACAATGGGCCTGTTGGCGGTGGTGCCGCGGTTTTTAATAATGCGCTGTACAGCAACCCGGTTGAATTTCCCGCAGTTTACCCGGCTTCTTATCTGCCTTATGTTCACCACCCTTTATTTGGCAATGCTATCATTCCGGGCGGCGGTTTATATGTTAATCCCTATGCCCAGTCATTGTCGGGTTACCAGACCACCAATACAAGTACACTTACCGCGCAGATCAGCCTAAAGCAAAAAATGGACGCCATTACGCCTGGTTTGTCGGCAAGGATGATGGCCTACACAACCCGTTATGCCAATTTTGCTGTTTCGCGTCAGTACAGCCCGTTTTACTATACTCCTAATATTCAAGACGGTGTATTTTCGGGCTTGTCATTACTAAATGACGGTAATCCCGGTTCTCCAGGCGCGTTACCAACCGAGTACCTTACTTATATGCCGGGGGCCAATACTGTCAACAGTACCATCTATGGTGAAGCAGCGATTAATTATGCCCGTGTTTTTGGCGAAAAGCATAGTGTTGGAGGTATGCTGATTGGCACGATCCGTAATTACCTTACCGGCAACGCTACAACTTTACAGTTATCGCTGCCTTCAAGAAATGAAGGCCTTTCCGGAAGGTTTACTTACGGTTATGATAACCGTTACCTGTTTGAGGTTGATTTCGGTTACAACGGTTCGGAACGCTTTGCAGCTAATCACCGCTTTGGTTTTTTTCCATCCATCGGTGGCGGCTGGATAGTATCCAACGAGAAATTCTTCAAGCCCCTGCTAAGCACCATCAACCAGCTTAAGTTCAGGTTTACCTATGGGCTCGTTGGTAACGATCAGATCGGTAATGCGAATGACCGCTTCTTTTATCTATCTGATGTGAACATAAATGCTGCCCCAAATGGCGGCTTTGGAACAAACTATAACTATTCGAGGCCTACGGTTGCCATTAACCGGTATGAAAACAAGGATATCACCTGGGAGCAATCAAAACAGCTTAACCTGGGGCTTGACGTAATCATGTTTAATGATCTGACTGTAACAGTAGATGCTTACCAGCAAAACCGAAGCAATATCCTAATGGTGCGGAGTACGTTGCCTTCGTCATTGGGGCTTCAAACTACAGTATCATCAAACGTGGCAAAAGCTTCCAGCAAAGGAATTGACCTGGCATTGGACTACCACAAGTCATTCAATAATTCCATTTGGATACAAACCAGGGCAACAATGACTTATGCCAAAAGCAAATTGCTGGCAAATGAAGAACCAATTTATCCGGCAAATGAGAAAAATCTATCCCAGATAGGGAATTCTTTGGGCCAGATCTATGGCCTGGTTGCGGAAAGACTGTTCATAGATGATAAAGAGGTTGCCAATTCACCTGCGCAGGGCTTTGGCGAATACGGCGCAGGAGATATTAAATACCGGGATATCAACGGAGACGGAAAAATTACCAATGCCGATTTTGTGCCGATGGGATATCCTACAACCCCAGAAATTATTTACGGCGCCGGCTTTTCAATCGGGTATAAAAACTTTGATATCAGTGCATTTTTCCAGGGATCGGCCAGGTCATCATTTGTGATTAACACCGCGAATACAACACCATTTTATCTCAATGGCGGCAATCAGAACGGACTTTTACAGGTCATTGCGGATAATCACTGGTCTGAGGATAACAGGAACTCTTACGCGTTTTGGCCGCGGCTGAGCCCAACCTTGTCGGCAAACAATGACCAGGTATCGTCATGGTGGTTGCAAAACGGGGCGTTCCTGCGCTTGAAATCTGCCGAGATAGGTTATAACCTGCCTGCCTCTGTTTTGAGAAAAATTGGTTTGGCCAGCGGACGCCTTTATGTTAACGGGTTAAACCTGCTCAATTTCAGTTCCTTCAAATTATGGGATCCGGAAATGGGAACATCAGGTTTAGGTTACCCGATACAGAAAGTTTTCAACCTGGGTTTATCCATCGGATTCTAAATTTTAATCAGATAAATTATTTTATATGAACAGCAATAAAATTAATGACAATGATATCCACCAGAAGCAGGCTGGCTGCCGACGCCTTCTGGCATTGTTTACAAATAAAAGTTATGTACTTGTCGTAATCGCTATATTAGTTTTGGCCTGTACTTCCTGTAAAAAGTCATATTTAGATGTCGTTCCTGACAATGTCGCTACGATCGATAATGCTTTCACTTCAAAAAATGAGGCCGAAAAATACCTCGTTACACTATACGCATATTTGCCGAGACAATCCGACCCTCAATATAACCCGGGATTAATTGCTGGAGATGAAATCTGGATGGATTTCCCCGCGTTGAGGTTCGATGATGTAATTTTACGGATAGCGAGGGGAGAGCAAAACACAGTTGCCCCCCGGGCCAATTACATGGAAGGGACCAATGGCGTGCCGTCGATGTATAAAGCGATAAGGGATTGTAACATATTTATTGAAAATATCAGTAATCCTGCTAAGGTACCAGATCTCGGCAGCGATCTGCGGACCCGATGGATTGGTGAGGCACAGTTTTTGAAGGCCTATTATCATTTCATGTTATTACGGGCATACGGCCCTATACCCATCATTGATAAAAATCTTGCAGTTGATGCGCCGATTGATCAGATCAGGGTTAAGCGCCAGCCCGTTGACGCTGTCGTAAACTATATCGCAGCATTGCTTGATACGGCTGCTGCGAAGCTACCGCTAACAATAGCCAATAAAACTACAGAACTGGGGCGTGTAACCAAACCTGCAGCTTTAAGTTTAAAAGCAAGATTACTGGCAACTGCCGCCAGTCCTTTATTTAATGGCAATCCCGACTATACCTCATTTAAAGATAGGGATGGAGTCATTTTGTTTAATCCTGCATTTAATGCGGAAAAATGGAAAAAAGCAGCAGATGCCTGTAAGGCTGCCATAGATGTTTGTAATGACGCAAGTATTCAATTATATACCTTTCCTGCACAACTGGTACCACTCAGCCCGACAACAACAGCGGAAATGAGTACGAGGAATGCCGCGAGTGAAAGCTGGAACAGTGAATTGATCTGGGGGTTGACGGCAAATAACGGTACCAATTTCATCCAGTCTATCAGTGCAGGCCAGTACGATCCTGCAAATGCAACGAAGGCTGCAAATAACGTGCAGCTGGGGCCTACATTAAAAATGGTTAAATTGTTTTATACGAAAAATGGTGTTCCCATTACAGAAGACAAGACCCTTGATTTTTCCAAAATCGCCACGCTGAGAACGGCAACGCATGATGAGCGGTTTGACATTGCAGAAAATTACCAGACAGCAAGACTAAACTTTGACCGCGAACCGAGATTTTACGCCAGCCTGGGATTTGACGGAGGCGTTTGGTATATGGCTAACAGTCCTTCGCTTAGTGATGAAAATACCTGGCACCTGGAATCAAAAGTTGGGCAATATGGTGCTACTTCTGCAACCCCTATCACGGGGTATTATATGAAAAAGTTGTTGAACTGGCATTTTGAGTGGGCAAATTATCAGTTCCAGAACTATGCATGGCCTGAAATCAGGTTAGCTGACCTGTATTTGCTATATGCTGAGGCCTTAAATGAATACGAGGGGCCAACAGCCGATGTATATGACTACGTTAACCGGGTAAGGGCGAGGGCCGGTTTACAAACCGTTCAAAGTGCCTGGACAAATTTCAGTTCCAATTCAACAAAATTCACCTCAAAAGAGGGTATGCGCTCTATCATCCAACAGGAGAGGAGTATTGAACTTGCTTTTGAGGGCCAGCGGTACTGGGATTTGTTAAGATGGAAAAAAGCCGGGCAGGAATTAAACGGAAATATTACAGGCTGGGATATCAGGCAGACTTCGGCTGATCTGTACTACCGCGAGACCACATTTTTTTCAAGACATTTTATTGTTCCGAGGGATTACCTGACGCCGATTATGGAAAACGACTTATTGGTGAATCAAAACCTGGTTCAAAACCCAAATTGGTAGTTTTTGTAAGGAACTCAATTATTAACACAAAAATATTGAAAGATGAAAACAAGAGTTAACATCATTTTACTGGCAGCCATTCTTTTGTTCATATCAGGTATGGGTTGTAAACAGGAATTGCTTAATAAACCCAATGTCATCAATACCAATGCGCCGGGCCCTGTTACAAATATAAAAGCTGTCAATAGCAACGGTAAGGCGGTATTGACCTACAGCCTGCCATCAGACAACGACCTGTCTTATGTCAGAGCGGTGTATGAAACCTCGCCCGGCGTTAAAAAAGAGGTTATAGCCTCGCATTACACTAACACGATGACGTTAGAGGGGTTTGGAGATACATTAGCGCACATTGTGAAAATATATGCGGTCAATTCAAGCGAGATAGCTTCAACGCCTGCAGAAGTGACCGTTGATCCGTTAACCCCCGCTTTTTTACTTGCTTACCGTTCATTGAAGGTTACTGTCACATTCGGTGGTTTCAACGTGGCCTGTAATAATCCAACCAATGAAAATTTGTCCATTGTAACAATGGTTGACACTTTGGGCAACGGAACATATGTAAAAACAACCGCCCTGGATAATATTTATAGTAATGCTGCCGTAATTACAGGGGCTATAAGGGGCCAGCCTGCTTTGGAAAGAAAATTCGCTTTTGTTGTTCGCGACAGATGGCTGAACCACTCTGATACAACCTTTGTTACACTAAAACCCCTCTTTGAACAGAAGCTACCGAAAAATTGGAGCAATTTTGTACTGCCCGGCGATGCAACGATGCTTAATCCCGGCCAAACAGATGTTCGCAATATCTATAACGGCACGTTGAACGAAAACTGGCCGAATGTAATGTTTACCGTTGAAACCGCCTCTACGCCGCAAATGGTTACCCTGGATCTGGGGCAGGCGCATGTATTGAGCAGGATGTCTGTAAACCCCCATATTGAAGTCGGGAATAATTATTATGTGAGGGGAAACCTAAAAAACTTTGAAATATGGGGTTCTAACAACCCTAATATATCGGGTGCCCTTGATGCCACATGGACTAAACTGGGGACTTTTACAGTCATAAAACCTTCCGGCAGCGCGTATGGCACAGAAACGGGTGCCGATCAGACTTTGGCGAAAGCCGGGTGGCCATTTGACTTTTCTGCCGGCTTCGGTGCTTATCGTTATATCCGGATCCGAAACCTGCAAAACTGGCAGGGATCGTATTTTATGAGTATTGATGAATTTACACTTTGGGGCCAATAAGCGTATGCTGTTCTGGTACGCAAAGTATATGTGATTTTAGCAATTCAAATCATAAATCCGATTATCATATCTAAAATTTAAAAAATGAAATTAAAACAAATTATAGCATATTTTTTCATTTCCCTGCCGGTGTTTATAATGAGTTCCTGCTCTAAAATGGATGATTATAAGGGTAAATACACTGTGGGAGGGGCAATAATTTATCCTGGGAAACTGGATTCTGTGCGCGCTCTTTCAGGGAAAAGCAGGGTTGAAATAACCGGCCTTTTTACATCCGACCCACAAGTCGTGAAGTACGCTGTATTCTGGAATGCCAGGCAGGATTCAGTTATAGTGCCCGTGAAAAGGACAAATGGTGTTGATACTGCAAAAACTATTATCGGGAATTTACCGGAAGGCGTCATGAGTTTCGAAATACGAACTTATGACGCGGCAGGCCATATTTCCATCCCGGTAACCATCGCCGCAAACGTGTATGGCGACCTTTACCAAAGTTCGCTTTTAAACAGGGGAGTTGTTGACGCATCATTGCAGAACGACGGTTCGGTGTTAATTACCTGGGCCGATGTGAATAAGGATTCGGGGATACAATATATGGAGGTCAAATACACTGATAAATCTAATAAAGCACACGATACCACCATACAGTCGGTACCTGCAGGTTTGAAAACTATTCTGCCTGATTTTAAAGTAGGCAATGCTATCAGTTACCGTACCGCCTACCTTCCCGACAGCACAGCTATCGATGAATTTTATGTTCCATATCAAACTAAAAGCGTCAAGGCTGATGTAACAAGTGTATATATGACCAATACCGGGCCTTTTGTAAGGAAAGCATTTGATGGCAGCAGGTGGGGGATACTTGCAGATCCCTGGATAACAAACTCGGCCGTGATCAATCATTCAGGATACGGAGGATATGCCACCGATAACGGCGGATCGCTGGTGATGGAAGCCGGCTGGAGCAATACGCCGAAAATTGTTAACGGTAAAATATATCAAACCATTAATCTTCCCGCAGGTAATTATATTTTCCAGGTAACCGATTACACAGAGGCCCTGGATCCGGTGTACATTGTGGCTGCCGCTGGGACAACACTTCCTGACGTTAGTGATGTTGCAAGCGCCTTGGGTACCGGTCGTTTCAATACAAAAACCGGGACAAATGAAACGGTTCAGGTACCTTTTACACTGACCCAGCCACAAACGGTATCACTTGGCTTTTTATCTACTATGCAATCGGGTAACCAGTACTGGAGAGTAACTTCCGTTAAGCTGATATCTAATTAAATCAATAACCGGCAGGTGCCGTATGTGCCTGCCGGTTTTGAGATAAGCATAGCTATGCTAATTCGGTCCGTTGATCTGGGAAAGGGTGCTGTGAGGCCCGAGTCGCAGTTATCGCCCCTATAACCGAATAACCGCACTGTTTTGTTGTTGCCTGCATATTAAACTTATCGGGTGACTTTAATCTGATTTGCACCAATTTGAAGATTTCAATCTATGAAAAAAGCCTTAACGTATTTATATGTGCTGCTGTCAAGTGCTCTTCTGCTGCATGAACGCGCCTTTGCTCAGCCATTTATTCATCCCGGAAGCTTGCATTCTCAAACAGACCTGGAGCGTATCAAATCAAAAGTTGCAGCAGGTGAACATCCTTGGATTGACGCCTGGAATGCATTGATAGCCAACCCCAGAGCACAGAAAACTTATGTCGCTCACCCGCTTGCTGATTTCGGAACAAACCGGCAGCAAAGCGCCATTGATGCTGAAGCCGCCTATTACAATACTTTGCGATGGTATATAAGCGGCGATACTACTTACGCTGCCTGCGCGGTACGGATCCTTAATGCCTGGTCCTCAAGTATTACAACTACAAGCCCTACAGATCCCCTGGGGATAATAACCATCAACGGTTTTGCCATTGTCGGAGAAACGCTCCGTATATATCCCGGTTGGGCCCCCGCCGATCTTTCCCGTTTTCAAACAGTAATGGCCAATCAATATGATTGGGCAACACATTTTCTCCATACCCATAACGGTAATCCCAATTGCCCGAGTTTATATCCTACCAGTTGGGAGGGAACTTTTGTATCGGCGATTATAGGGATTGGTGTATTGTGCGATAACAGGGTTATGTATAATGACGGGGTGGATTATTATAAAAACGGAGAGGGGAATGGAAGCATAATGAACGCTGTTTATACCCTGCACGGCAGTTTAGGGCAAACGTCTGAAAGCGGCCGTGACCAGTCACACAGTCAATTAGGGATGGCTAATCTGGCTACAGCGTGCCAGGTTGCCTGGAACCAGGGTGATGACCTTTATGGGTATTCCAACAACCGTTTACTTGCAGGCTTTGAATATGAAGCTCAATACAACCTGGGCCATGATATTCCCTATACGGCATGGAACAATTGTATTAATGACAATGAAATGTACATCGCCCCCAGTCAGCGCGGGCACAACGGATGGCCAAACTTCGAGATGGTATACAATCATTACGCCGTTCTAAAAGGCTTAAATGCACCCAATACAAAAGCGATGGCAGAACTGACCCGGATAGAGGCGGGAACGGATGATTTATTCGGGCAAGGTACCTTGACTTATACTCTTACGCCATCAGCTTATCCGGCCTTTGCTCCGCCTCCTGTACCAACCGGGCTGGCCGCCACTCCGGGAATATCACAGGTAACTTTGAAATGGTCGCTGCCACCGGGTGACGTAGTACAAGGCTATAATATTTTCAGATCGGCATCAAGTGCCGGTCCTTATATCAATATCGCGTCTTCGGCAAACTGGGTGATCCCGGAATATACAGACGTAACCGTTACCAATGGAACCACTTATTATTACGTGATCTCAGCCATTAATCAGGCAGGCACCAGTGCCAATTCAGCTTCGGCCAGCGCCAAACCGGTTGCAGGCGGAACTGCACTCCCCGCAGGATGGGTGAGGAAAGATATCGGCGCAGTATCTGTTGCAGGAAGCGTTATCTATGCCAATGTTGATAACAACACATTCATACTAAGTGGTTCTGGCAGCGATATTGGAGGAACTGCAGATTCATATTCTTATCTCTATAGTACAGCTTCAGGTGATATGACTATCACCACGAGATTACTGGACGGGGGCTGGAGCGGGCTTTCGGGAGGCGAAAAGGTGGGGATAGTGCTGCGCGAATCCCTGGATCCCAATGCGAAAATGCTTACTGTCAACCTGGGTGAGTTAGGCAACCGGTATGCACGATTCGGGACGCGGTCTGCTACTGCAGGAAATATGAACTGGCAGGAAGGAAATCATTTCAGCCAAGTACCGCTCTGGTTAAGGCTGCAAAGGGCGGGTAATGCATTTACAGCCTCGCAATCACCTGATGGTATCTCGTGGTATGTTATGGGCACCAGTACGGTCACTATGGCGGCAAATTATTTTATCGGATTATCGGCCTGCACCGGGTCATCAGGAGGTGCAGCCGTAACACGACCGACTTTTGATAATGTGAGCATAACAGGCGGGGGCAGCGCCCCGGCAGCCCCGCTTGCCTTAACTGCAAACGCGCTGAATAGCAGTCGAGTAAAATTAACATGGTCAAAATTAAATCAGGCAGCGGGATACAGCATCAGTCGTTCAACAGCAAGCGGAGGGCCGTATACCACCCTGGCATCAACCGTTACCGATACAGCTTACGTCGACTCTGGTCTTGTAGCCAGTACAACCTATTTTTATGTTGTAAAATCCGCAAATGTCACGGGGCTGAGCTCGGACTCTATAAAAACTTCTGTTCAAACTCAAGCATTAATCCTCCCCCCTGCACCAACCGGCCTTCAACTTACCGCAGGCAACGCCCGCGTTGTCCTGAAATGGGCCGCAACCGATGAATCTCCCGGTAGCTATAGCATTAAACGCTCATTAACTGCAACCGGGCCTTACACGGTCATAAATTCATCGGCAGTCACAAACTATACGGATAATACGGCAGTTAACGGATCCTCCTATTATTACGCGGTAAGCGCTGTCAATGCGATAGGGGAAGGAGCCGCTTCTGCGCCGGTTCAGACATTTTTGAGTGCAAAATTAACAGGAACGCTCATTGGTACCAGCGGATCTTACAATAACGATCCGGGCACAACTAAAGCAGCTGCAATTGACAGTAATCTTAACACCTATTTTGATGCTAATCAGACTGACGGCGCCTGGGTGGGTATCGACCAGGGATTGGGTAATAGCGCAAAACTCTCCCGCGTTGGCTATGCACCACGGAGTAATATTCCTCAGCGAATGATAGGCGGCACTTTTCAAGCCGCCAATAATTCGGATTTCAGTGACGCAGTCACTTTGTATACGGTTTCTGCAAGTCCGGCTATCGGAGTGCTTACTGATCAGCCGGTCACCGATACAGGCTCTTATCGGTATTTTCGTTATTATTCACCCAATGGAAGCAGTGGAAACGTTGCGGAAGTTGAATTTTGGGGACGTAAAAACATCAGTACGGTTACGCTTCCGCCATCGCAGGTTACGGACTTGAATGCATCGCCCGGCGATAAGCAGGTTTTTCTTACCTGGCAGCCGGTCACAGGCGCTACAGGTTACCAGGTGAAACGCGCCCAGGCCATCGGTGGTCCCTTTGCTGATGTCGTAACCCTCTCATCGACCAGTTATACAGATAACAATGTTAATATAGGCTCTACCTATTTTTATACCATTACAGGGGTTAACGCAGTTGGCACAGGGCCGATATCTGCTATAGATAGTGTTTTTCTTCCCAAAAAACTGAATGGCCTGCTCATCGGCACATCAGGTTCATGGAATAATGATAAGTCGACGACAAAAGCGGCGGCTATGGATGGAAATTTGAACACCTATTTTGATGCCAATCAGGGTGACGGCGCATGGGTAGGGCTTGATCTTGGTTCTGACACCAGCGGCCTGGTTATGCAAATCAGTTTTGCCCCGAGGAGTAATATTCCGCAGCGCATGATCGGCGGAGTTTTCCAGGCAGCTAATTCTGCAGATTTCAGCGATGCTGTGACTCTATATACCGTAACTACACTACCGGTTGCCGGCCCGCTTACTTTCAAGGTTCTCAGCAACTCTAATTATTTCCGCTACCTGCGCTATCTGTCTCCGAATGGAGGTAGCGGAAACGTTGCTGAAGTCAATTTTTACGGACAGATCGAAAGAGGGCGCAGTATCCCCGCTGTCGCGACGGGCTTGTTTGCCGGACTTGGAGATGCTAAAGTGGTATTATCCTGGAGCCCGGTTGCTGATGCCGAAAGTTATATTATTAAACGTGCAACAGTAAGCGGCGGGCCATATACCACGCTGATAGTTGCAGATACCGCAACTGTTTATACAGATGCTGCGGTAAATGTTGGCGCCACTTATTATTATACCGTAACATCCAGGAACCGAAAAGGCAATGGGCCGGAATCAGAGCCCGTAGCTATCCTTGTGGCGAAGAAATTGGCAGGATTACTTATAGGAACATCAGGTTCATGGAATAACGACCCGGCTACAACCAAAGCGGCTGCCGTTGACGGAAACCTGAATACTTTCTTTGATGCTGCCCAAAACGACGGAGCCTGGGTAGGACTTGACATGGGGCCGGATACAACTGCTCGGGTGAGTCAGGTAAGCTACGCACCAAGGACCAATATCCCTCAGCGCATGGTCGGCGGTGTTTTCCAGGGGGCAAATACGGCCGATTTCAGTACCCCGGTTACCTTATTTACCGTGACGGCTGCGCCGGTTCCTGGGAAATTGACATCTCAGATAGTTTTAAACAATAGCTATTTTCGTTATCTGCGATATCTTTCGCCCAATGGAGGGAGCGGCAATGTTGCTGACGTAAACTTTTTTGGTCAGGTTAAAAGAGGTCAGCTGATTACGTTTAACCCGCTTGGCAAAAAACTGCTTGGAGACCCTGATTTTGAACCCTCCGGCACCATAAATTCCAGCCTGGCGTTGAGCTATCAAAGCTCGGATACCTCAGTTGCGACAATCGTAGCCGGAAAAATCCATTTAAAAGCGAAAGGGCAAACAATAATAACTGCGTCCCAACCTGGTAACGACACGTTCAGTGCGGCTGTTCCGGTCAGCCAGGTATTGGAGGTTAAAAATCTGAAGCTTGAGGTACAATACATGGATGGCGACAACGGGCTTACAGCCAATAATATTATCCGTCCTTATATTAAAATATCCAATCTGGATTCAGTCGCTGTTGCCTATAAAGAACTCACCATGCGGTATTGGTTCACAGCGGAAAATTTTAACGGCATCAGCACCTGGATAGACTATGCACAATTAGGAAACAGCAACGTGAAAATGAAATACGTTGCGCTGGATCAGCCAAAAAACGGGGCGTTTGGATACGTGGAATATAGTTTCCAATCAACGGGTAATCTGGCGCAGTTCAGTAACTCTGGTATAATTCAATCCCGGTTTGCCAACGGGGATTGGTCTAACCTAACAGAAAACGACGATTATTCATTTGCAGGCGGTAGCGCAGGTTATGCAATTAATAATCATATAACGGTTTATCGAAATGGAGTGATCGTATTTGGAGCTGAACCGGCCGTTGTGCCCGTGTTAACAAGCCTGAGCATAACCTATCAAAACCAGAATCAAAGTGCTGCTAATAACGCTATCAGTAATTTTATTGCTGTTAATAATACAGGAAATGTTCCGGTTTTGTATGGCGATATCACTGCCCGCTACTGGTTTACCAAAGAAGGGAGCCAGAATTTGAATTATTGGATAGACTATGCCAAAGTTGGTTCAGGTAATATTTCCGCTAAATTCGCTACGCTAGATCCCGTTCATGTTGATGCGGATAGTTATCTCGAAATAGCTGTAAACCCGGCGGCAGGGCAGTTGTATCCGCTGAGTTCATCCGGCAATATTCAATACCGTATTGCTAAAGCAGACTGGTCAAATTTTAATGAACTGAATGACCACTCTTACCTGCCCAAAGCTGCCATGGCCGAGAACTCAAAAATAACCATTTATTATAAGGGGCAATTGATTTTTGGCACCGAACCTGCCGGATCCCTGAAAAGCTTAAAAAGTTTATCAACAGCTTCCGGATCAACAGCTGACCAGGTTTTCCCGGCTGAAGAAGCCGCAGATAAACCTGTTCTTTACCCCAATCCGGTATCCGGTAGTAGCTTTTCCGTGAAACTAACTAATAATTTACTGAATAAGAAGATAGTAGCTAGGATTCGCGATATTAATGGGCGTATAATACAGACCAGTGAATTTAAAGATAATCAGGGAGTTTTGTATGTACCTATCAGCAGGACGGACCTGAGGGGCGTATATTTTGTTCAATTAAATGATTTACCCCTGCTAAGAGTGGTAATAAATAAACCCTGATGGAACTAAACTAGGGCTTTAGACACGATTGCCTTAGTTTTTACAGCACATTGATGGCGATCTACCGTTTTTTTGAAACCGGCAAGCTTTAAGGGATTATTTAAAATGCTTTAATTATGATCAAACAATACACATTTATTTTACTTTGCATGCTTTTCTTTTCGGCACACGGAACAGCACAGACGCGGCATACCTTTGAAATCGGAAAGCATGATTTTTTTCTGGACGGAAAACCTTTCCAGATCATCTCCGGAGAAATGCACTATGCCAGGGTGCCCCGCCCATACTGGCGCGACAGGCTTAAAAAGGCCCGGGCAATGGGTTTAAATACCATTTGTACCTACATGTTCTGGAATGCACATGAGCCTGTTGAAGGACGTTATAATTTCAAAGATAACCTCGATCTGAAAGAGTTTTGCAAGGAAGCTGCGGAAGAAGGGCTTTGGATAATACTTAGGCCCGGGCCCTACACCTGTGCAGAATGGGATCTCGGCGGATTGCCGTCCTGGTTACTTAAAAATGAACATGTCGTTCTGCGCAGTGCTGACACCGCTTACCTTCCGCATACATTACGCTTCCTTGACCGTGCCGTGCAGGAATTCAAAAATTCACAAATAACCAATGGCGGCAATATCCTCATGGTTCAGGTGGAAAATGAATATGGTGAATATGGCTCAGATAAAGGATATCTGAACGCTATTAAACAAACGCTTCGTGATGCGGGCGTTACCGTACCGCTGTTTAACTGCGATTGGCCAGGTAAAGACAATTACGACAGAGGACATATCGATGGCGTTATGCCCAGTATTAACTTTGGCGGACAGGCACAAAGAAATTTTGAAACCTTCTCCCGGTATGCACCTGATGTACCGAGGTTTAATTCCGAATTCTGGACCGGATGGTTTGATTACTGGGGAGGAAAACATGAAGTACATGCTGCTAAAGAGAAACTTGCAGATTTCAAGTGGATGATAGACAATGGTGTATCGGTTAATCTTTATATGTTTCACGGCGGAACCAGCAATGGTTTTTTTTCCGGGGCTAATGGCAGTGATAGCTATTTTACACCATACATTACCAGTTACGATTACGATGCGCCCCTTAGTGAAAGCGGTGAGCCAAACGATAAGTTCTTAGCATTCAGGAACGTAATCCTTCAAAAATATCCCGACTTGAAATTACCACCATTGCCGGCGGCAACCCCCAAAATCGCAATACCTGAATTTCAACTGTATCCGGTCGCCTCTCTTAAGGAGAATCTTCCTTCGCCCCGTCTGTTTGGCAGGCCTCAAAATATGGAAGCTCTGGATCAGGACTACGGCATGATACTATATGCGCATGATTTAGTCGGACAGTTTACCGGTGAATTACAAATTAAGCGGGTAATGGACCGTGCTATTGTTTACCTGGACGGAAAGAAGATAGGAATCCTTGACCGCAGGCTTAATCAGAGCACAATAAATGTAAATAGCGGTACCGGAAAACATCGATTGGAAATTTTAGTGGAAGCACTGGGGCGAGTGAATTTTGGCAGCGCTATCGATCATGAGCGAAAGGGAATTACCGAAGGTGTTTACCTGAACGGTACAGAATTAAAAGGGTGGGAGCATTACCCTTTGCCTCTGCAGAATATATCATCTTTTAAACCGTCAGCCGTTCATGCCGGGTATCCAGAATTTTACCAAGGGCGTTTTAGTATATCAAAGAAAGGAGACACCTTTTTAGACACGAGGAACCTGGATAACGGGTTGCTATGGTTGAATGGGAAAATGATTGGGCGTTATTGGATGATCGGACCACAGCAAACACTTTATATCCCGGGATGCTGGCTTAAAACAGGAACAAACGATGTATCGGTTCTGGAACTCGGAAATCCTGCAAAATTTTCTATTTCCGGTTTAAAGGAGCAGGTATGGGCAACAAAAGCAGATCCGTCTTTGTTAAATCGTCGCAAAGGCCAGGCATTACATCTTAAGGCTGAACAGTTAGTGCAGCATGGTATACTGGAGGACAAAGCGGGATGGCAGGACATTAGATTTAAATCAGTCATCGAGGGGCGGTACATCTGCCTGGAAAGTATGTCAGCCTATCGACAATCTGCCTGCACTGCAATTGCAGAATTGCGCTTAGTTGACGCCAGCGGAAAAGAGATACCGCGCGAAAGATATACAATTGTTTATGCGGATAGTGAAGAAACGGAAACAGATAATGGGCTTGCGGGATTGCTGATAGATAACCAGTCAACCACCAACTGGCAAACGAGACAGGAAAACAAAGGAATTGACCAACCACACCAGGTAGTAATTGATTTGGGTGGAGTGACTGGAATCGGAGGTTTCAAATATCTCCCGGTTCCTGATGGAAGAAAGGGCAGGCCAAAAGATTATAACTTCTATGTTTCCTTGAAGAATTTCAATTTCAAATAATATGTGATAGTTGAGAGCGTATTTTTGTATTTACCGAGCCTTGATTGGGCCTCATATGATAAGTACTCTTCTATTTATTCGCTATATTAATCTCTTATGCAAAAAAGCGTCTTCTTTAATATTTTATTCAGCACGTTCAGTATGTGATTTCTGATTCGGTTAAGGTTGAACATTCAAAAGTTGAATGTTCAAAAATAGAACGCGACATTGAAAAGGAATAAATAAAAAAAGAATCGCCGCGGCGATTCTTTTTTTATTTATGATTAGCTGCAAATGAAATAAGTAAATGATGTGAACAGCCAAAATGCATTACATAGTCTCGTAATCTCAAGTTGCTGAATTTTAAACGCCAGTTTCGTTAATGCAGTAACGGCGAAAATATAATGTTTGTAATTATTTACTTATCGAAAGCCTTTTTATAATGTATTGTCAGGGAAAGTTGACCAAATAAATTCCCCCCTGCATTTGGTTCATTTGCCCCACTCCGGCGATAGACTGCAATGCTACCTTCGCCTTATTATAATAATATAAACTGTTAAAATGCCTGTATTTAAGTGAATTGCAAATGCTTATAAATCGCATGAACCATCGCTGTTGACTCAATGATTTATGTTATATAGGCATTAATTACCCGTTAACAAGTACGGATAGTCTGTTGTATCAGCTGTTTGTTTGTTCGCAGGGGAGGAATGTAATCAGGACGACCGGGGATTTCGGATTTATCATTATGGTATTAAATGTTTTGCCTATGAGATAACAAAAAAATGGTCCTCCCAAGGAATAACATGGTCAGTAGCTGATCAGTTATGATAAACCGGTATAGATTATCCCTCGATTATACCTTTTTAAAAAATCAATAATACTTTACCTATTAAATTTCGAATTAAATGAGAAGAAGGAATTTATTTTATGCAAGTATCCTTGTTTTGGCCCTTGCAAGTTGTTCTAAAGAAAAAACCGCAGAAATATCACCTAAAATCAGCAATGTAGAAGGTGAGAAAAAAGCAATTAAAACCTTGGCTGTTCCTACTTTAAACACCTGGGTCTCCCTGGTCGCAAGACATAGTGGTAAGCAAATACAGTTTCCGGGATTCAATATAGATGACAATACCCAAGCCCTGCAATACGCTGACGGGCCCGGCGCTAACGGTCGGTTCAAAATCACATCCGTAGGTACAAATATTTACCGGATAACGCCAAGCATGCCTTATGCGCTCGGCAAGGCACTTGAAGTGACTGGCGCATCTACAGCCGATGGTGCCAATGTTGCTCAATATCCCTATAGCGGCGGCACAAACCAACAATGGCAGTTTGTGGATATGGGGAGTGGTTATTTCCAGATCATTAACGTAAAGAGCGGCAAAGCTTTAGATATCGATGGGGCCTCCACAGCGGATGGAACCGGTGCAATTCAGTATACAGCATCCTCTACCGCCTACAATCAGCAATTTAAATTGGTTTCCAAAGGTGCTACCACCGTGTGCACCGCATGTACTAGCTGTACCCCATGGTTTAGCACGTTCGTTGCCGGCTCATGGATATTGATGTATAACTCTGCCAGCGCAACTTTAGCTTCAGATGGAGGTGCATCTACCTATACCGCGAATTATGAAACGGCTTACTGGGGATCTTCCGGCACTATTGTTCCCTTTACCGTTACTGTACTTTCTGGTACTAATACGCTAACAAGTACAAGCGGAACGAGCGCTCCGGGAACCTGTACCGGAACAGCCTTTCCGCAGTATGCTTACTATAACCTTAATGGATCAGTTAAGTGGACCAACAACGAAAGTGGTTGTGATGTAAACGTAGCGTTACGTTCAGGGAGTTAAAAATAATGTTCTCGTGATCTTTAATTACCGCCAGCACCAATCACTGCGGGCGGTAATTAAAAATATTCCACAGAAAAAAGAATCTTAGAGATTAGGACATGAATAATCATAGATATAAAATAACGGGTGTAATTGTTTATATCTTTTTGCTGATTGAGATAACCTCATGCAGAGAAAAGGAAACTCCAATAAACATTTCCACAACTACGCTCTGCGCGGTGCCCAATCCGGTTAACATAACGGTTACCCCGGATGGCCGGCACACTATGTTTGTTGTAACCGAAGGCAATAAACAACATGTAGTCTTCGACGGTGTGGCCGGCCCCGAATTTGAAGGAGTGTATGTAGAGCGATCTTTCATGCTGAGCCCGGATGGGAAAAGAACGGCCTATATCGTCGCTTCCAATATTCCTGCCCCTAATAATTGCAAGACCTGCGGGCCGCCAGGAAAATGGCGCGCCATTATTGATAACCATTTTGAGCCTGAGTATGAAAAGATACTTAATATTGCCTTCAGCAATGATGCTAAACAATTTGCGTATGCGGCGATGAAGAAAAGAAACGATGGTAGCAATTTCTGGACGGTAGTGGTTAATGGGCATGAAGAAGGTTGTTACAACGCGATTTCAAAATTATCGCCTCAGTTTAATCTGGACGGTAAAAAAATCGTTAGCGTTGTGCGAAGGGAAAATCAAAAGAGTATAGTGGTCGTTAATAATACCGAAAGCGAGGATTATGATTACATAGGTTATGGAATTCCCATTTTTAGCCCTGACGGAAAACACATGGCATATTCAGCGAGGGATTTTAAAACTAATTTAGCAATAGTGGTATTCGACGGGAAGGCCGGCAATCCATATAACGCCGTTCCGGAAAGGTCTCTCGTATTTAGCCCTGATTCAAAAAGTTTCGCCTATGGTGCGCAAATCGCAAATAACTGGCAGGTTGTTGCGAATAATGTGCCCGAGGAGAAGTATCTGAAGGTGGATAATATTCAGTATAGTCCTGATGGAAAGCATTTAACCTACAAAGCCCAAAAAGGAGGGAAATGGATGGTAGTAACAGACGGCAAAGAAGGCTTTGCGGTTGATAGTCTTATGAAGGGCTTTCCTGTATTCAGTGCTGACGGAAAAAATACTGCTTACGGCTACAAAAAAAGCGGAAAATGGCACGTTGTGGTTGAACAGGTTGATACACAAGAAAATATAAATCAACAATTCTTCATCAGCAACTTTGAAAAAGGCTACGACGAAATAATAGCCTGCTTTTTTAGCCCTGACAATAAGCACCTCTCCTTTATTGTAAGGGAGGGCAACAAGAAAAAAGTAATAAATGACGGTATAGCAGAAAATGAATTTGATGATATCGTTCCAAATCTTACATATAGCCCAGACAGTAAACATATCGCTTATTTGGCCCGCATTAAAGAAGCAGGGGATAAAAAAAAACTTGTCGTTTTGGATGGTAGCCCGGGGCCGGAGTTTGATGACATACTGAACGAAAATTTGTCTTTTATATTGTTCAGCAGGGATAGCAGGCATGTATCCTATGCGGCAGCCTCACATGGAAAATGGAGCTATATTATCGACGGGCAGTCAATGAAAGCTGCTTATGATACCATATGTAACTTGGTTGACGCCGGGCTAAATGGATTTGAGTCTATCGCTGTCAATGACGGAAAGCTTTACCTGCTGAAATGGGGATTCGGGGGATGACGTAAACCTGTCTGCATCTGAAAGTTTACGGGACCCATATATGAGGGCTTATTGCCGCAATGTTCCTGGCACCCGTGCTACAGGTTGGATTAACTTTTTTAATGTTAAAAATCAACTCTTTGAGTTGGTAAAGCTGAAAGGGATATTGGATTGCTGGTTCAGGTTGAGAGCTATTTGCTATTCATTAGGCTCTATTTTATTTGATTTTTGATTAACACATCGAATTATAAACAAATATTATGTCGTGTTTTAAGATTGGATCACCGAAATACGGATGGTTCTTGTGGCGCTCATTGCCGAATTTGCCGTCCTGATAGTTTCATCAATTATTATTTCCAGTTCTTCGAAATAATGCTTCGAATCCAGAATCGGGCTTTAATAGCGAGTAATTTGATCTACGATTAAACCATAATTTTCTGGTTTTTTTCGGCAAAGGCCGGTTTACCATAAGAATAAACCGGTCTATCTTATTTGTTAGCTGAATGTGAAATAATTGCTTCAAGCGGCGGCGGTTTTCAACAGAACGCCTAGCATGGAGAAGAAAGATAATGTGTGTTTAATGGATACGAATGGTGGAAACAGGTATAGAGCAGGCATCAATGGTCCGGCTTTTTTTGTGTGCCTCCAGGTTAATCGGTTCTCTAATCTATATGAAGTGGTCACCGGTAAAGACAACGCGTAATTGCCTAGTAAGTTTTTCCTCAGGTTGTGGCGTATCTCCACGCCCCGCTCAATTCCAAAGGTTGTCGCTCAGGCTGTAACCCCGCCGGAAAGTTAATGCTGTTTCGTTTGGATTAACGATGTATACTAAGGGTATCAGAATTCGGATTGGGCCCTCGTTTTTTGCGTCCCTTTATCCAGTAGTGTCCTTAAATAATGCCGTTGCCTCCGGCCCGCGCTATCCATTACAATCTTTTTGCAAAAGGATTTTCATTGCTATCCCTAACGGTGCCATGGCCTGCTGCCGCATCGCCGTCCCGGTCCGCCCGCTTGCTTCGCTACTGCGCCGTTTCGCTACCCTTCACCTGCTCCGTTACTACGCGCTCCGCTGCCCCGGACTTGCTCCGCCGCAGAAGGCTGACCGCGCGAAAAGCCTGCCGTTCTTGTTTTTGGGGTTAAGGCAGGCCATTCGCTTTTCCCGCTTGGCTGGTATTTGATGTGGTGACCGGTTTGAAAGTCTAAATCCTGGCCCTGCCCTGCGGGTGCTTCGGCCGGTACAAAAACCGGCAGGCAGTCAGGATTTCAACTTTCCTTAATTAAACAGGGATTACCTTCAGGTCTTGTCGGGAAATATTCCAGCCCACCGCCTTTTTTCAATTGCATCTTTTGTTTAATGAGCTTCATTTAGCCTTTGCCGAGGCAAATTTACACCTCCCCGGCGGTCAAGGCCAAGCAAGTGCCACCTAAAAAATCTCCACACCTCCGCTGCGCTCCGGGTAGTATTTTTTAAGTGGCAGCCTTGGCCCGCCAGCCCCACGCACAAGTTTATTGCCTCTATCAAAGGCCAAACGAGGTTCCGCCGAATGGCCTTACAGAACAGGGTATTCACAAAAACAAATGCGTATGCTATTTACAGGGTGTATTACCGCCGATGCGGCGGTCAGGGAAATCGGAGGGACGAGGAAAGTCACCGGTTTCACCGTTGCCATTAATGACCATTTTAAGGACAGGGAGGGCGCTAAAAAGACCCTTACCACTTTCATAGAATGTTCCTACTGGGTTAATCACGGCCTTGCGGCCTACCTTACCAGGGGGGTGGTTGTCGAGATTTTCGGTCGTGTCGAGGCCAAAGCGTGGCTCGACAGCGAGAACAAGCCCAAGCCTTACCTCGCCTGTACCGTGAAAGATGTCCGCCTTTGCGGAACAGGCGGCAACGCCCGGCAGGAAAAGCCGGGTGTTGCCGCCTTGCAAGGCGCAGCAGCTAATGAAGCGGCATCTGGTGCAGCTTCCACAAATGATGACGACCTCCCATTTTAATCCCCAAGCCATGAACGTAACGACAGATTTTAAATTTCAGAGCTTGCTTACCTTGAAGAACGACAGCCTTTCCGGCCCGATCTCCCCCTTGCTTTTTGCCAAAGATATGGCCGCAGCCGGGGAGTTTAAGTTCAACCGCCTTGCGCGCGTCTGGTTTACCGATGAACGCATCAATCAACGCCGGGAAGACGGCGGCCTCACCGGGTTCGACAGCCTTATCATCGGCATGGTCTGCGATAATGATGTCTGGCTGAGCCTGTGGGTGGATATGGGTGTCGGCGGCCTGCCCATCGCAATGGCCTGCCAGTCCGATGGCGAGGTCATCATGACCCCGGCTTACCCCGCCGAACACTTTGAACGAAAACTGGGCGAAAACGAGGTTGATGATATCTTCTCTTTTCTTTTTCAACATATCGAAGTTATAGCCATCAAACAAGAAACTGACCAAACACCGGAACCATGAGAACAATTATCATCCATATTTACCCTTTGCAGGAGCTCGGCGAAGCCGCAAAGTCAGAAGCCATCAATCATTTTCGTGACATCAATGTACATTTCGATTGGTATGAGCCCATTTACCTTGATTTTATTGCCATTTGCGAAACCATCGGCCTGACCGTAAAAAGCGGTGATATCGGTTTCAGCGGCTTTTACACACAGGGCAGCGGAAGCGCTTTTAGTGCTGAAGCCGACCTGCCCGGCCTCATAGACGGTATTAGGGCAGAAGCATGGAAAAGCTATGCCCCCAAACTCGAACTGGCCTTTGCGCCGCTTCGCATTGACCGCAGGGTGATGGCGCTCATCCGCCGGGGGCAACTTCAACCCGAAGCAAGTGTTTTACAGCCACGCCGGGGGCTGTCCGCCCGCGCCTACCTCGACTATGGCCTGCCCAACCATAAGGCCTATGAACGTATCGCCGGGGAACTGAGGAGGCTCGAAGATTGGCTGAAGTCCGTTGCAGACTGTATTAACCAATTCCTGTACCGTTCCCTTGAACGGGAATTTGAATACCAAACGACTGATGAGGCGATAGCCGAATCCATCACCGCAAACAGTTACCATTTTACCATCGACGGCATTTTCGCCGGGAATATCAAAGCATTGACAGCACAAAACGAGGAGCAACCATGAAAACAGATTTTTTTAGCCACATCGCCGGAATGGAATGCCCCGGCCAGTGGAGCATCACCATCCATACGGATGCCAAAGGGAATTTTACCGTATCGACACTTTTTAAACTGGATGCATGCGGCGACACCGCGCAAAAGCATATCCTGCCCTTTACCGCCACCGGCAGGGCACAGGATTTCGACGAGGGCTACTTTGCAGCCATTGAAAAACCCGTAAAGGAAACCGCAGGCTTGCTGCATAACATGGAAGACTATATGAAAAGCCTGTCCAAAGCGAAAGAGCAGTCGAAAATGGTGCAGGACAACAAAACAAAAAGCAAAAATAAGCCGGAGGGCGGCAAAGAGGGTGTCGCAGCCTCCGATGCCGCCGGTGAGGAAGCCAAACGGAAAGCCTATACCGAAGCGATCCGCAAAGTGGTCGACCTCGACGCCCTCTGCAAATACGACGAGGCACTCGAAATGATGCCGACAGCCGAAGAGTACCCGGACAGGGAAGCGGAAATAGCGAAACGAAAGGCCGAACTCGAACGCAGGAAACAACAGAAAGCAAACCTATTATTCTGACACTTTAATTGAAGACGATGTTAAGCAGCAGCATTTTACCAAGGGTATTTATCCATAAGGAAAACGGGCAGGAACTCACACTGACCGACCCGAACCCAGCGTTCAGCCCCGAGGCGGTCATGAACTTTTATGCACCCACATACCCCATACTCACCAACGCCAGGCTGACCGGCCCGGAAATAAAAAAAGATACCATCCAGTACCGTTTTGAAAGTACCATGGGGACGAAAGGATAAGTATGGAAACGAAAAAAATCAAACGAGTAATCAACATTAACCCCAAAAGCAGCCAATGGAGAGTTTATCAGTCATTCGGAAATTTTATAAAAAGGTTGGACGAAACACCCGATGCGGCAGCCGTACAGGCCAACCCGCCGCGGAGCGCACCGCAGGGAATGTCCGCCATGGTTTTCTGAAACACCGTTTCCTGTCCTTTACAGGCTATAACCTCCCCAACAGGGACAAAAGCGAAGCGGAGTTTTTCAGGTCGGTCAAAAACCTTTGCGACCTCTACGGCCTGACAGAGCCGGATGTATCCGGCTTGCCCTTTCCCGAAAATATCAGCGCCGCCCATGCTGAACTGTCGGAAAAGTTACAGGAAGCCAGAGGTTTTGGCTGCTACATCATGGAGGATGAAAAACGCCGGGCATCACTGACGACCGCCAAGCGCTATGATACGGGTTATAACCTGTACTATATCCCGGTGAGGCCGATGGCAAGGATAGGGGAAAAGCCTGAACTCAAACCACTTTACAACATGATGGCAATGCTGCTTGCCTACCTTTTGCAGGTGACCAAAGTCAGTTATTACCGGGACTATGGCTACGTCAGTTCCTGTTACGAATCCATCGAGGAGTGGATTAACGAAGAGGAGGGAGGGGACGATGGCTACCACGGGGCGCAAATAGCCGAACTGGCCGAAATGAAAAGCTTCGGCGACAGCTTCCTGCATGTCCTGAAAAAGCCTTTTCACAAGGCTGATTTTGAACGTGCCATTGCTGCTTACCGGAAAAGCGCCTGCTGCGAAGCCCGTCCGCTCGAAGTGGCGATGGAGTTTCAGAAACTCATCAATGACTATCCAAAAAGGTCGCTTTATGACAGCATCCCGGCAGGTTACTATGGTTTTAATGAGTTTGGTGTCATTGATGCTGACCAGTACCTCTCCTTTTACTGGGGAGGCTCGGACGAACTGAACGAAGTGTTTTTCGATATGGTCAACAACGATTTACAGGAAAGCGGGGAACAGGTCGAACCCGTCTCCCTCCAATGGTTTGATAAGCCGCAGGAAGCGGAAAAGCACCGCTTCGATTTTGAGCCGAGGCTTTTTCCACTGCTGATTGAACTGAATAATTATCTCTACGAATACGATTATGCAAAGAAACATCACTAACAGCATCAGCCATACTTACACCCCCGTCAAAGCGATGCTGATCTACAGCAAAAGCAACAACGAACAGCGTGATTACGATGACACGGACGAAGTGTACGTGGAAAGTTATGACATCGGCAGCAATGGCAGGCCGGTCAATGCACACCCGCTGTCCCTCCGGGAATGTTACCTGTTCGGCGAAATGCTCCGCAGTACGCAGCGTTCACAGAACCGCTTCCTCAAATGCCGGGGTATCCTGCCGCCGAACCTGCTGTACGTCGACATGGAAAGGGAGGGCTTTGCCATATGGCATACGCCGCCAATGGAGCGGAAATTATATTTCGTCGAAAACCTCGGCATCCCCTCCGTGCCTGTCAAAATCCCGGCCATGCTTTGGAAAGGGGGCAGGGGGACATTATCGGTATTCGCCCTCAAAGGTAACCGCAAACCCTTGCTGAACGCTCGCCTGTACCATGCGCCCTACTTCAATATGTACGGCGAGGGCAGGGTATGCATGGGAACGGTAGACCTCAAAATTCAGGCGGACACCTGCCTCGAGGATTTTATACGGCTGTGGGAAGACTATTTCTTCAACAGCTATTTCAGCCATACCATCGACGGCGGCAGCAACACCGGGAAAAACATCGTTCAGCTCTGGCAGGAGCAGGCGGCCACCGGGCAGAAGTTCCCGGAAGAATATTTAATACCTACAGGCACAACTTTACAACAGGTCATCCGATGAAAAAGAAAAAAAATACCCCGAAAATACCTGTCCACATCGTGGACAACGAACTGTTACAACCCCGCAACCCCGTCACCGTTAACCTCATCGGGGCGGGCGGCACAGGCAGCCACGTACTGACCGCACTGGCAAGGCTCAACTTTATGCTTAATGAACTCGGCCATCCCGGCCTTTCCGTCCGGCTGTTCGATGACGACCTCATCGAGCGGAACAACAGGCTGCGCATGCTCTTTACCTCGGAGGAAACAGGTTTCTACAAAGCGGCGGTACTCACCGACCGGATCAACCGGGCATTCGGTACGAACTGGAAAGCCGTCACGGAACGTTATAATTATGAGATCATCAAAGCCAACCCCGGACTGGAAATGGCGACCATCACCATCACCTGCGTCGATTCGGTGGAGGCAAGGTTTCAGGTAGCCCATATCCTGAAAGACAGCCGGGAGCATTCCGCTCACGTCAGGAACAGCCCCCGGTACTGGCTCGACTTCGGGAACAGCAGCAGCAGCGGGCAGGTCATCATAGCCACCGTCGGGGAGATCAAACAGCCGGAATCCCAAAAGTTTGCCTTAAGGGGTTCGCTGCCGATGGTCACCGACGAGTTTCCCGACCTGTTGAAAGCAGGTGAACAGAAAGACCGGAAACACAATTGTTCCACGGCGGCCGCCCTCGAAGAACAGGACCTGTTCGTCAATGCCAGTATCGCCTATCCCGGTGTCGAGATACTCAAAAAGATGTTCCGCGAGGGGATGCTTTTCGAACGCGGATTTTTCTATAACCTGAAGGAATACAAAATGCAGCCCCTGAAAGTGGCTTAACAAAAAGGATATGCACATCATCGATTTACACGGAAAGAAAATTACGGTGGTCAACCTGCAGCTGGCCATCCTGCAGGCCGATGACTATCGCCACTACCAGTTGGGCGGCACGGCATATGCCGAATTCAACCGTAAACAGGAGGCATACTGGGAGGATTTTTACATTAAATTGCTGTTACTTGAAAACGAACTGAATCATAATAAACAAAAACCTGCACCATGATCATGTACCTAAAAGGAAATCTGCTGGAAGACGAGGCCGAAGCGCTTGTAAACACCGTCAATTGTGTCGGCGTGATGGGTAAGGGCATCGCCCTCGCGTTCAGACATGCCTTCCCCGATAATTATCTCCTGTACCGCGCGGCCTGCGTAGCAGGCGAGTTGCAGGTTGGGAAACTTTGGGTTGTCTCAGATTTCAACCTGATCTGCGGGCAGAAGGTCATTATCAATTTGCCCACCAAAAAACACTGGCGCAACCCCTCGCAATATGGCTGGGTGGAAGCGGGCTTGCAGGCATTGGCCGGATACCTCCAATCGAACCCGGTCGGGAGCCTGGCGATGCCGGCCCCGGGCTGCGGGAACGGGGGACTGGCGTGGTCAAAGGTGAAACCCTTGGTCGAAAGGTACCTGTCGGGGCTTGATATGGAAATCCGGGTTTATGAACCGGAATGAACGGGAGGCGATTCATGGTAAAGATCAAGGAAGGATATGTCATGTCGGCATCCGAGAAAGGCGAATTTGAAAGGCAGGATGCCCTGCCCCGAAGGACATCGGGGAAAGTGGATTATTATTTCAAACCGGAAACCAAGTACCCTGCGCGAATTTATGCGTTCATGCAGGCGGAACTGTGGTGCGACCGGAACAGAAGGCCTATGGGCTTATACCATGCCTTTCCTTTTTTGTCGAGGCCGATGAACAGGGAGGAACTGGAATATCACCATTTCAACTGGCGCCTGTGCTACCACCAGTATGAACGCTGGGACAAACTGCTCGTTGCGGAAGAGCGGGAAGCGGCGGAACTGGATAAGGAAGTGCCCGGCTCCGGCACGGAATTCCTTAAAAAACGGCGTTCGTTCCGCGACCTGTATCAGCTAAAAGGCCCTGAACCGCAACAGGCCGCCATGCCCCCGACTGAGCCCGTCGGGACAACTGTGCCGAAGCCCGCTGAGGCGGCGCACCCGCCCACAGTCATCGACCTTGATGGCAACGAGGATGAAGTTTTGGGGCGGATAGTCGCCTGCCATCACATTTTTTCTGCAGGTGCCATCAGCGAAGCGATGAAGCGGGAGCAACAGGGCGCGAACCGCAAGGTGATCTTGCTTGCCCTGCGTTTCCGCTACAGGCAGGCCGCTGGAGAAATTGACAGCCATAAAATGCCGGATGCCGGAGCGCTGCGCAAAAGGGCGGCGGCTGCCCTCGCCTGTACCAGGTGCAATTTCGTGAGACGTGTTTTTCAACATAACCCCTTGTTCGCCCCCGCAGAGATACGGCGGCGTTACCCCGGCTATGACGAAAGCATGCTGATCGCCGACACCAGGCCCAGGGCGAAAAAAGAACGGCGCAGGAAACATAAACCCGTTACTGACCTTCGGCGCTGCCAGCTGCAAAAACTCGCTTCACTGCTGCGGAACGGAAACCTTTCCCCCGCGGAGTATGATAAGACCTGCCACCGCATCGCGCTGCTGCAGCAGGCTCATGAAGAACGCAGCCCCATCCGCCTCTGTGTGAAACTCGAAGGCGAAACCAGCGAATATAGTTTTCACTGGAGGACCAGGGAAAATGTGATCAAATCTTTCGTCAGCCTCGCCAACAGCACCGGGATGACCCATGAATGTTTAGGCGGCCATTCCCGGGACATGGGCAGTTCTTCCTGTAGCTTTTGAAGACCTCCCTTCGGTACCCGGATCCCCGGGGCAGGTCGGGGGCTTAGTGTACCGGGATGTATTGTCCTTACCCCGGGCCTTACTCAAACGTTTGCGTAGAAATATCCTCTTGGAGAAAGTATTCTTATTTTGTTTAATTGTATATTTGATAATGATCGTTGGATAGTGTTGCCAGTATGATAATAAAAATAGCTTTTTTTCATGAAAGTTTTTTTGTTTTGCTGGTATGCTGTTTGGATGTTTTGGATCAAACAGGTCTTCGCGGCAGGCCCTCAGGATCTTTAGTTTTTTAAATGATGGTTGGTTAGCGTTCCGGATTGGTTACCGGAGCGCTTTATTTCAACTCATTCCGCAGGGTGGCCGGGAACGGCCGCCGGGGAAAAATTGCCGTCACGCTTCCGATAAATATTTCATACTTATGATAAATGACTACAATGCCAGGCTGGAAAAGCTGACAGCTCTGAGCAGCCCCTTTAAAGCTTATCTGTACGATTGCGACGGCACACTGGCCGACAACATGGCCGCGCACAAAGAAAGTTATATGCGCGTTGCCTGGGACCAGGGTTACGAGATGGACGGGGCCATCGTGGATGAGCTTGCCGGCCTCCCGGTTTTGCGCGTTGTCGAGGAAATCAACCGGAGATACGGTACCGGTTTCGATCCTGCCGTTTTCAGCGAACAGAAATACAGGCTTTTCCTCGACGAATATATCGACCGGACACTGCCCGTACCTCATGTGGTGGACCATCTGAAGGAACATGCAGGGCGGGTGAAGATCGGCGTGGTGTCCGGCAGCAGCAGGGCCGCGGTCGAACGCACCCTGCAGGTGCTCGGCTTATCCTCCTTCATCGATGTTTGTGTATGCGCCGGGGAAACGGCCTTCGGCAAACCTCACCCGCATCCCTTTTTGACTGCCGCCGCTTACCTCGGCGTGAAACCATCAGAATGCCTCGTATTCGAGGATGGCGAAGCCGGGGTGGAAGCGGCAAAGGCCGCAGGCATGAGCTGGGTGAGGATTGACCAGCTTGATGAACCGCAACTTAGCAACCCGGCGGCCTGATCTTTTGAAGTGTTCTCCATCTAAATACCCCTGTCACAATGTAAAGGAAGCCGCGCGGATCGTGCGGCTTTATCGATTTGATAAATATTAAATGCTACCTATATGCCATTGATCTCTGTATTTTATAACTCGGGAGAGGGCGGCTTTTTTCAATGTAAATCCGATTTCGCCGAACTGGAAGTCGCCGAGAAATTCCTGCAATCCAGGCTCTTTGTATATGACGGCTACCGCTTCGACTTCATGCTGGAAGACGGTAAGAAACTGTTGAAAGGAAAACCCCTGGAAAATACGCCCAAATACTTCAGGGACAGCATGCTCTTCGCCATCGATATCCCTTACCGAACCTACAAGCTTGGGATTTGAGTAAGGGAACAGTTTGTCAGGAGCTTGATTTTTCTGGTCGCAGTATCCATAAAAAAAACCATGCTTTAAAAGAAGCATGGCCTTGATGTTAGTTATTTAATACCCCTATTAAGATAACCTGATCATAATACGATTTAAAAGGGTAAATGGTTTTGTTTGCCGACCTCAAAAAACACAAAAAAAGCCCGGCTCGATGGCGGGCTTACGGTAGATGCAGGGCTGTATCGGGGTATTAAATTTTTTCAGCGGGAGTCGGACAAAGATAATTTATTAAGTCCATAGCCCATCAGGAAAACCAATGAGAATTTGTTAAAAATGCAGGGGTAATTTTGAAGGTTTGAGAATTTAGGGGAGAAAAAGGGGGATTTTAAACGGAAATCCGGACCGTAGCGGTAAAGCCTGAAAAAGCAGGGCTAAATGCCGTCTCAGACTTCGCCCGCTGCCGACATGACCGCGGCGATCAGCTCTTTTTTCATTTCCATCCGCCGGCAAAGGTGGTTCTGCCATTGCTCCCCTTTTTTGATGAAATTATAGATCGTATTGCACATTTTGATGCTGAGGCCATCGCTTTTCCGGTCGACGATGTTGAAGTAATAAACGCGGTTCTGGTAGTTTGCTTCCATTCGAATGTCGAGGCGACAAAGCTAAGGAATTCCGGAGAGATACGAACTTAAATTCTATTGCGATTATCTCAAAAATCAGCGGAATAAACTATATAGTTTTAAAACCTGTAGTTGTAATCTGCGTCTTCAATGAAATATTGCTAAATGTTTTGCAAGTAATTGTAATACAGTATTTTGTGTTTATTTTTAGGCCTAACCTAAACTCAGGCCGTATGGAAACAGCAATTTTTACGCTCAGATCTGCAAACTTTGTACTATGGCGGCTCACAGCAACGCTGCCACCCCCGGTTTTGATCATCGGGAGGTTCGTACCCGGTACACCGGATACCTTTGAAGAGATCCTGAGAGCGGATTTCAGGTTGCTTGCCCCGTTTAGCGATCTCTGGGTAGTACCCCTTTCCTCGCTGGACCTCCCCGGCAACGGCCATTACCATTACTGGTACGAAGTGGAGGATTCATCACCTGCTGCTTTAGGCAGGGTCGCCATTACTGATCCGCTCGCCTATACCGTCGACTGGAGGATCAGCAAAGGAGATTATGCGGCATCAGTTATCCTGGTAAAGGACGACCTGCTTTTGCCCTGTGACGCAGGCGGGGAAATTTTACGCTTACCGGACTACAGCGGCCTTGCTGAATTGCCGCCCAACAACCAGCTGGTGATCTATGAGCTCCCCACCACGTGGACAAGGATCAGGTCATCGGGCGAGCGCGAAGTGGCCACAGGGAGCTTTCGGGATGTCATCGCGCTGGTAGACCCGGCTATCACCGGCTCAGAGGCATTGGCCTTGCCGGTAAACGGCATCGGTCAGTCCTACCTGGCGGACCTCGGCGTGAACGCCATCGAACTCCTGCCGCCTGCCGACACGACCTATGACCGGCAGTGGGGATACGGCACAACGAATTTCTTCGCGCCGGATTTTGAATTGGGTTTCCCAAATGAGTATTCCTGGCCCGTTGCGTCACGGGATTTCGCCGCACTCGTGGCGGCTTGTCATAACGCGGGGATGCGGTTCATCGTCGACGTCGTAATGGCCTTCGCCCAGAAAAACGCCTACCTGCGGGCGGCGACGAGCGATTTCTTTATCCTGGATCCCTCCAAAGAACCCAATGACCCGGATGCGCATAATTCAAGGGGCAGCGGCCTCAGGGACGGTTTCGGCAGCTCCCTGTTCCGATACGCACGTTTCGTCAACGGTTATGACCCGGTAACAGGAGGCGCGGGCAATTATTCACCGGCACGTCAGCTCCTTAAATTGAACGCAGTACGCTGGGTGAAAGACTTTAATATTGACGGCTTCCGCCTTGATAGCGTGGAAAATGTGGCCAGCTGGGATTTCGTGAGGGAGTTCCGCGAAACGGCACGCCTCGCGTCGAAGGAACGTTTTGACGCTTCCGGGCAAACGGCGGCTGCGGAATCCCGCTTTCTCGTTGTTGGCGAGGAACTGAGCGAGCCATCCGGCCTGATCACCACCGGGCGGCTCGACGGCCTCTGGCATGAGAAGTTTAAAAGCTATATCCGGTACGCTATTCTCGGGCAGCATGCGGACGACGAGCCCAGCTTCGAGTGGACGGTGCGGAAGCTCATCGATTGCAGGTACCTCGGTTATACGGACGGCGCGCAGGTTATTCTCTATGTTACTTCCCATGATGTGGAGGGTTACCGCAACGAGCGCCTGTTTAATTTCCTGAACAATAATGGCGTCGCCGATACGAAAAACAGGATTAAACTGGCGTTCGCCTGCCTGCTGACCGCTGTCGGTATCCCCATGATCCTGGCCGGTGAAGAGTTTGCCGACCAGCATGACCTGTTCGATGCAGCGGGGCATGTCACCCAGAACGGCGGCAAGCAGGTCGATCCGGTGAACTTCAGCCGCGCGGCGGAAGCCTGGCGGAGGGAAGTGCTCGATCATGTAAGCAGGCTGGTGCGGTTCAGGACCGGAAGCAGGGCACTCGGGTTAAATGATACCGCCTTTATCCACACGGATTTCAATAACGGCAAAAGGGTGATGGCCTGGACAAGGGGGGATGTAACTTCCGGCGATTTCGTCGTCATCGTCGCCAATTTCTCGGATTATGGAACGCCCAATGCCGGTAACACCGAAGCGGAATACCGGGTGAACAACTGGCCGGCATTGCCTGCCGGTAAACACTGGCGGGAAATTACACAGGACAGGCCTGTTCCTGCGGAGTGGGCAGGCCGGGAGCCGGTTTTCCCATGGGAAGCCAAGGTTTATACGGTCGGCGTTTAAAGGGCCCGGATTATTTGCGGGGAGGTAAGCCTTATTTAAAAAAACTAAGGAAATTGCAGCATGAAAAAATGCCTCTTATCACTGTTCTTTTGCGCAGCTTATTTCCTGGTTAATGCCCAGGTGATCCGCCATCACCATTACACGACCTATTATAACGTCTTAAAAGGGGAACCGGATTCGGTAAGCTGGGTGCTTACTCCGGAAATGACCTCCTGCGGCAGCGTCCACCGGGATGACAGTTTCGCCCGCGACCCTGATCTGCAAAACAGCACCTTATCGGACGCTTACGTAAAATCCGGTTATGACAAAGGGCACCTGTTCCCTTATGCGGATGCACAATGCGATTCTGCAGACCGTATCGAATGTTTATATATGAGCAACATGCTGCCCCAGCTGCATGCCCTGAATGCAGGGGACTGGAAAACGCTGGAAACACAGGAAAGGGAATGGGCGGCGACGCAGGAGATCAGGATCATCGCAGGTGGCTTCGGATCTATAGGCACGTTGCCCTCCGGCGTCAACATCCCTGAGTCCTGCTGGAAAGCGATCTATGTCGACCATCACTGGAGGGCATGGATCATGCCCAATGCAAAAACATCCAAGGGGCATCCTTACCCAACCTGGGAGGTGAAGGATATCACTCGCTTTGACCAGATCACCGGCTTGAAACTGTAAACCGGAAGGATAATAAAAACAAAGGCAGGACATGAGGAACCATGCCTGCCTTCTTAAAAAGGAATTAATGGACTTATGCGGTCACTTGTTTTCACCGGCCTCTGCACGGGTATCGTTCCGGGAAAACAGCGAGATCCCGATAGCCAGGCCTACCCAGGGGCGGCCCTGGTATTTCCAGTCCCTGCCCAGGCTTCCGGGGATATAGTCGGCACCGATAAAGGCACCGATCTGGAAATTATCGTAAGCGTACAGGACGCCGACATTGAAGCTGAAAGCCCCGGCACTGGTCCCGGCCGGGCTCTTGTTGCTTTTCTGGCTCAGGCTGTCCGTTCTTACATTGGAGATCCCAAATCCGCCGATATAATTGATTGACTGGGGTACTGTGCTTTCGATCTGTTTCCTCACGCCCGCCACAAAGCCGAGGTTCAGCTTTTCTTCAAAAGAGAACTGCCGCTCTTTACCGTTACCGAAACGCAATTTGATAGGCAGTGTCATTACACCCCAGGTGAAGTCTGTTTTGGGCCCGTAGTACGCGAGGCATGAACGATTGAAAACGTCCGGCTTAATAGCGAATTCCTTATAGTTCGCCCACTGGCCGATATAAACCTTGTCTTTCTCTGGCTGGTAGACATTGGATTGCCGGATGGCATCCCGCTGATAGACACGTACGCTTTTTGTTGAATCAGTCTTTGAGGAATCCTTTTTCGCTGAATCTTTATTCGGGGCATTGTACCAGCTCGTACGGTAACGCCAGAAGGTCACTTTGATATTATTGTCCTTGTCGAAACCGGTTACACTGAATTTGGTGCCTGCGCTGGCCCGGTAGGTAAGCGCCGTGACTGCTTTGTTGGAGTCGTTCACACTGTAAACGGGTATGAAGTCGGGCACAATAATATACATTTTTCCGACAATGGCTTGTCCGTAACTGCTCAAGGTTAATAGCAATAAGATGGCGGAGAGGATGAGAATTTTTCGCATGGCTGTATGTTTAAAGGGTTAAAATGAATATAGTCGTTGACGCGGCCGCTGCTCTTGTTACCGGGTGCTAGGTCTTCAGTATCCTGCGGGCAGGGGCTTTATTTTTTGACAAAGTTCCCTGGAATGCACTCTCCGGATGAGCGTCAGTTCACCCTTTTGCGGAGGGTGTTTTTACGGTAGTGGAAAACGTGAATAATACCTGCTGATAGATTGGTTTTTTTTTGAAGTTTTGCTATGGAAAATATTGATAATCAGGTATATTTAGAAACCTTAAACTTACACTCATGAAAAGACTTACTTTGTTATTAACTGCAGCCACATTAATGATGGCGTCGAAATGTCAGAAAAACTCACCGGTCTCCCCCGCTGCGTTAGCAGTTCCTTCAGATCTGATTAATACGACTCTTGACGGCATTCCTATGGTGAAAGCCAAAACCATGATCGACGAATTCAAATCGGTCGGATGGGACCAATTGGTACCTCAGAGGACCAATTATCACATAAGCGCTAAGATGTTCAAGGCGATGATTCAAATGCTTGTAAATGAGCGAAAAGCAGAAGGAGTCGCTGTTCACCCGATAGATGGAATAAGGATTTATTTCATTAAGGATCCTTACAGCATGACTGGCCCGTTAATAACTTTTGTATCTACCAGAAGAGATAGCACGCAATGGAAAAAAGATACGTCGAGGAGCGTACATCAGGATTATTATCAACATAGTGGTTCTGATCCCCTTTTCAAACTGCCTAACTTAACTGCGGAAGTTTTTCACGACGATAATAAGAAAGGTGCTCTACTTTATAAACGCACAATTTTTACGAGAAAATATTGCTTCTGGGCGTCAGATTATGTCAGACGTGATACCGCTGAAATGATGGCCCGGGCATTTGCAAAGGGCTTGAAGCCAACGTTTAATACCTATAGTGTCTGGTATCGATTAGAGTTGTTTGAAAACATAGCAAGCAATAGTTTTGACGGAGGGCTTCGTCTTTACGTAGCTAATCATATTAAATATCAAAAAGACCGGAATACCTTTTTGATCATTCCGACGAAAAGGGATGTGTCCAAGAAGAGATATGTTGATGATTTTTCATGCGATTCCGTTAAAGCATTTTTTGTTACACCTGCCAATGATAATGGTGAATTATGCCCGCACCACTGTAATTAATTCTACGTTATGGCGAATTACATGACGATGAATACGGTAGCGGAATGCGTATGCTTTATTCTCGCATTCATTTGCCTTTTCACAGATGAGATTTTAGCGTGGCGTTGCATGGTCGTATTTATGTTGGTGACGTGTGCCGGAGAACTGACAGGGATTTATGTTCAACTGCATTCTGACAACGGAAATAATCACTGGGTCTATAACACACTGCTTCCTTTTCAGATATTTTTTATTCATTTACAGTATTTTCATTTGTTAACCCCGTTCAAAAAATACCGTTGGATGCTTTTGTTGGGTTGCACCGCTCTCATTGTTAACTTTTGGAATGATTTGATGCATACAGGTTTCTTACTGTTCAGTGTACATACCTATGCGCTGCTGGCAGTATTCAATATCAATTATGGGCTAATCTATTATTATTTGAAATTAGATGATGACCGTTACGAAAATCTTATATACTCCGCTGGTTTTTGGTGGGTGGCAGGGAACCTCTTCTTCTCTTTCGGAAGTACGATCTCTAACCTTTTCGATGACCAGCTATATTCAATAGAGTTATACGGTCATCATCTTACCTATTATATTTTCCGAGGACTTAACCTCATCCTTTATAGTACCTGGTCGTACGCTTTTTATTGCAGAAGATGGAAAAACCTGGAATTAGCTTCCTGATCCTTTTGACTACTGTGATCTTTCTGATCGCGCCGGCATTCCTGGTCGTATATGTGATCGTTTACAGTCGCAAGAAGAAAAAACTGCA
Source organism: Mucilaginibacter gossypiicola (assembly GCF_900110105.1). Classification (GTDB taxonomy): domain Bacteria; phylum Bacteroidota; class Bacteroidia; order Sphingobacteriales; family Sphingobacteriaceae; genus Mucilaginibacter; species Mucilaginibacter gossypiicola. The sequence continues at coordinate 298,083 of NZ_FOCL01000005.1, forward strand.
GGATGAAAAAGCAGAGATGCAGCTTGTGTATGAGGCTGAGCTTTTGAACAGCCAATTAGCCATGCAGGAGCAAACAATGCAAACTATCGGTGCTGACCTTCACGATCATATCGGCCAGTTGCTCAGTTTGACATCACTGACTCTTGGCAGCATCGAGATTCGGGACGATCATCGGTCCGCTGAAAAAGTGAATTCAGCAATCGAGATCACGAGCAAATGCATTGCGGAGTTGAGACACCTCGGTAAACTTATCCAGGGTCAGCAGATCACTGAGGAAGGATTGTACAGTGCTTTACAGCAAGAAATCGCCTGGCTGGAAAAGACAGACCGGTTCAGGATCAGGCTTTCCTTTGACGAAGTGCTGAATTCAGTTACCAGTGAAGAAAAGAACCTTATCATTTACCGGTTAATACAGGAGCTTGTGAATAATATCGTTAAACACGCCGCCGCCAAAGAGATTGAAATAAGCTTAACCTATAACGAAGGCAGGCTTCACCTTTCAGTAAGTGACGACGGGAAAGGCTTTGATCCTGAAAAACCGGGAAAAAAGGGGATGGGTATGTTCAATATTCACAAACGGATCAGGTTGCTGAATGGGCAGGTGAAGATTAATTCCAGCCCGGATGAAGGCACGAAAGTTTCGATAACTATTCCCTATCCATGATATGAACGAAAAAATAAACATCGCGATCGTTGATGATCATACCCTGTTTAGAATGGGGCTATCGAGCATATTGCATGAGTCACCAGCTATTGACGTCCTTTTTGAAGCAGAGAATGGGCGTGAGCTCCAGCAAAAGATACGCGAAAAGACTCCGGATGTTGTATTGATGGATGTTAATATGCCGATTGTGGATGGCTACGAAGCTACGTCATGGCTTAAAACAAATTACCCCGGTGTAAAAGTCCTTGCGCTCAGTATGTACGAGGATGACAACAGTATCATTAAGATGATCCGATGCGGGGCCGCCGGTTATGTGCTGAAACAATCCCGTCCCGGCCAGCTGGTCAACGCCATCGAAATGATCTATTCAAGTGGCTTTTTTTTTAATGAGCTGGTTTCTGCCGGTCTTAGGCGGAATGTACTCAGGGATGATTCTACCTCCAGGCTTTCCGACCGGGAAAAACAGTTCCTCGAAATGGCCTGCTCTGAAATGACCTATAAGGAAATAGCTGATAAAATGTTCGTCAGCCCCAGGACGGTAGATAATTACCGTGAAGCATTATTCGAAAAATTAGGTATTAAATCGCGGGTAGGGCTTGTCCTCTATGCAATCAAGAATAATTTCTATAAGATCATCTGACCTGGTCACGGCTGACCGCTTTCAAATTTTTATGTGCCCTGTTTGGTAGGTCATGACCGCCCCGATAACCGACAGGTTATTTTCTCTTTTTTAATACCGTAAAAATACGGTAGTGTATTGTTAATCAGTAGTTTAATTTTGGTTTATGTTTTACACTTCTAAAAAACGATATCATCATGGGAAAAGGTTTCTGGGATTTCAAAAGTTATGACGAGCAACGCTGGTTCAGGTTCCTCGTCCTGAAAACGGTCATTGTGGCGCTGCTCTATTTCTTCGCCCATATCGCACTTAACAGCTGGGTGCCGAAGTATAGTTATGAATATACCGTGCTCGACCAGGATCAGCTGCAAATGATCAACCGGATTTATTCGGACGCGTCAAAACCTAAAGCCGATGCCGGCAAAGGCACTGCAAGTCCCACATCATCGACAAGTCCGAAGGCTAAAAAAGGAACCGGTACCGCAGCAAAAGCTGATAGCCTAAAGAAGAAAGATTCTGCAGCGCTTGCCTCACTTCCCGCTGATACGGGTGCAGCTAAATCATCGGAAAAAGGACCTGGTCCTTCACAAGGCATGGATACTTCACGGATCAGAAAGCCGGTTTGTATGCAGGTGATGGATTACCTGGATAATATATTTGAGAATAAGATCGAACCGGGTCAAAAGACCAGGATCATGGGCTTTCTTTGTGAGCTGAAAGCGGAAGACGCCCCGGCCTTTTTAGGTAAGGTACGTTTTGAAATCCGTTCCTATTTCTGGCTGACCGGCCCCTGCGTTTATGTCGAAATAATATTCTGGTCTATCCTTGGCGTACTTGCCAGCCTGTTGTTTAACCTGGGCGTGCTTAGCAAAAATGCAACGACCGACCTCGGGAACCCGCAGTCCTATTTCGATTCTTCAGAAATTCCGTTCCAGGTTGCCAAAGTACTTTACGCCCCGATTTGTACTTTGGTCGTAATCCTCGGTTATAATTATTTCAGCAACCAGAATATCGTTGATATCAGCTCCAGCAAGGGCGTCCTGGTGTTTGCTTTTATCTGCGGGTTTTATAGCAGCAGGGTTATTGCGCTGATGGACCGCCTCAAAGAGGTGTTGCTTCCGAACAGCGGCACAAGCACGCTCCCCGGGACGCCGCCGGCACCCGGAGCGAACGCGCTCATCGCCTCGCTGACCGTGAAAGCTGTGCCAGCCGACGCTTTGCTTACCGCAGCGGAAATAGCCACAGTTGGCGCAGACTGGCTCAATCATGTAGTTGTAACCCTGAAGTCCACGGTAACCGGAGCTGTATTGACCGGAAGCCGGATGGCCATAGACCCTCCGGGCAGCTTTACCTTTAAGGATGTACAGCCGGGCAATTATACCATTACAGCTGATTTTCAGCACCCTGCGGGAGGGGCACCTATTCACCTGGAGGGTACAAAGACCGGCCAGATCAGCAGTGGTAAAGCAGCAGTGGAAGTAAAACTCGAAAGATTGTAGATAAGCGTAAGGGCTGATCGGCCAGTTTTCGTTGCAGCGCAAAAGCGAATAAAGTATTTTTACCCGCAGCATGGAAGATTTAATGCAGATAAAACCGTTCTCTTTTGATGAACATAACGGAAAGTACCGGATGATCGTACCGAAATCGATTTGCGATAACCTCTTGTTGTCCCACGTGGGCGGCGAGGGGTTATTGCTTTGCAATAAGGACGAACGCTTACTTGAAGAGCTTAAAACAAAGATCCTCTTTGAAAATCAAAAAGCGCTTATTCGTTACAGGAAATTACATGCTAAGCGGCGGTCGAAGCTAATTCTTGGTTTTACTGTGGCCTTGGTGATCTGTATATTGATCGTTTTTGAAAAGGATATCATCCCGGGCGAAGCCTATAGATGGCCTTTTAACATCGCTGCAACGATGCTGATGGGAGGCTGCCTATACTTCATTTTTATGAGCTACGTAACGATCGGGCAGCTACGCGGTGCCGGTTCGCTTGCTGACGACCTGGACCTGATCCTTTTACACCGCGACATCAGGGAAAACTTTCAATGCTGATCACGCGCAGCGGTTTCCGAATGAAGGAATTAAAATATGCCGTTTCGTGCATGGCTTCGGAGCAGGTGACTATCGCGCCAGTGCATTCAACGCCGCCATCCCCGGCATAAAAAAATATGCGCCGCCTTTGATAGTTGTAAACTCGGTCAGGTTGTGTATCCTGGTCCTCGCCGGGCAACCTTGAATGGAAAACATGCCGCCGTCGTTACGTAGCCCTATCAGGGGATCCGATTCCTTGTTCAGCGTCGCAAAGTTTGGATTATTTACCCATGTCTGTTGTACGAATTCGAACTGCCGTTCTATGTTGCTGTTAATACAAATAAAATGCAACCCGCGCTCTTCGCCGTCATTATGGTAAACATCTTTCGTTCTGTCGCCATACGAACGTCCACGGCGGATGATCCGGTGTCGCCTGACGGTAAGCGCGGACATTTCAGGATCATCGAACAGGGAATCCCTTGGATTGCTGCGCCTGATGTGGGCGCCGATAGGGCACTTTAAACCATCCTGGTCAGCACTGTGAAAGCTGAAATTGTTCTCTTCATTGGTGCCGCCCGGGGCAGGGTCGCCGTTTGGATATTCCGAGAGCGGTGCGCCGCTCGGCCACCTGCCAACCATTTTGGAAGCAAGTTTTTCTTCGTCAGTTATCGTACCCTGTGCGTTAAGGCCCGATGCTGTCGTTTTGATATAGTTCCAGAATTTATGTACATGCTGTTCTATCTGGCGGAACACCAGATAAGTACCGTTTTTTCCGAATTCCTGCATTTCTGCTGTGCGCGGAAGCGGATCTCTTTTCTGCATTTCATTTTCATAACCGAGTATGAACTCACCTGCTTTAAGCTCAGTAGCATGCCCGGTACGGTTTTGCTGCCTTTGTTTCTGGTCAGTCCCCTCGATTGCAGGCTGGCCGATCCCATCCAGGAAACCGAAATGTTCTTTAGCATCGGGCTGCCGTCCGGCCGGAAGTATTTTGATCAATGCCAGGCCATTACCCGCCGAAAATTGGTCGATAAGCCTGTCTGCCTTGACCTTCAGCATCGTTTCATCAGTGGCAAATAAAAGCAGCAGCATATCCACGGAATTATCCTTATGGCCCCAGGCCCAGTATTTGCTGTCGCTATTACCCGTATCCCCCAGGAGTTGTTGTCTTGTTGCGGAGACCATACCATCCTGGAAGGCAGGCGAAAAGGTAACCAGCTCTGCTTCCTTAATGCCGAAGGCTTTTAAACCGGTTGAGGTAAAAGCAATATTAAGGCTGAAGTCAGTTTTGCGGTCTTTGCCTGTCGTAACATCGGGGATGAGCGAGGCAAGCCACGGTTTAGCGCTTTGGGCATCGGTTACTTTCAATAAGAAATAATTAGCGCAGGGCATTTTGCTCGCGTAAGAACTCAATACAAAACCCTGTATGTCCGGAAAGTTTAATGTTGCCATATCGGTTAAAAAAGTTTAAGCCAAGCTTCTGTTTCAGTATCAGTTAAATTGGCGGGTATCGCTTCCCGTATTTTGCTGTCCTTATCGATATTCTGGACGGTCAAATCCCTGTAGGCGCTGTACCAGACAAGTGAAGGCACCTGGTGATTGCGGGAATAGGCCTTGAACTGCAATTCGTCGCGTGCTCCGTCCAGTATCAGGAAACGGGTTGAGGGGAAGCCTTTTGAATTGCTCCAGATCCCTGTAAGTCCCCTTGCAGCCTTATCGATGAAATCATCAAGATAGCTGATCCAGCTTCCGTCATAATTGCTGAGAAACAGCATTTGCTGACCGTTGTTAATGACCGACCAATGGGCGAAATGGATGCTCGGGATACCGCTGAGTTTACCTTTTGTGGCAGTACGTGCGATCAGGTTAATGGCAAACAGCACGAACTTTAATAAGTAAAGGCGGAATTTCGGCGATTTGATATCGGTCACCACGGCAAGGTGATTTTGCGTGATCTGGTTTTCGGTAATAATGAACTGTGAAATATCGGCTGCAGATGCCGGTTTGTCATCGGGGATATCTGTTTTTTCCAGCCGCCGTAGGATAGGAATGGCAACCAGAGCGGGAATGATCAGCAAAGGTCCGCACACAAGTCCAAACAGGACAAGTTTAACCCAGGGCAGGACTTTTTCCGCTACACTTTGATGCGGCGGGAGCGCTTGCGGAATCGGGATCGTCGCCAGGAGATCCTTTCGCAGCGCAGGCGCCGTATAGCTTGCAGGAGGTTTTCGGCTAAACAGGTTGTCGAGGTTTTGCTGGAGGGTTTCCCTGAGCAGCTGGTTTTCTCTGACCACCTTTGCCTCCCGCCCGACGTTACCGATATGGAAGGCGTTCGGTCGGACGATCCTGCTTTGGAGATAATTACTGATGTACCCTGCGTTCATCGCCTGCTGATCGTAGCCCTTGCAGTGGCGATAGATTTCATGCAGCCCGTGCCCAGCCACGGTAGTCAACTCATCAAGATAGACCGAAACATCGCCATCGAAATTGTTTTCGAAGATTAACTGGGGATTTGCAGATTGTTCATTGGCGATCACAAAACTTGCGAAATGGACCAGGGTAACCTCCTGGAAGCTGATGTATGGGTTTTTGAGGAGGTTTGCGTGGATCACCGCAAAGACTTCCTTCAGCTTTTCCGTTTCAGCACCTTTGATGTCTGCAATAAAAGTCAGGACGGTTTGCTTCATATGCCGTATGTGTTTACAAACTGGTTAATGGAATAACAAATAACGCTTGTCAAATCAACGGCAGCAGGTATCGAAAGGCCGTATATAGGTTTCGATATAAAGATAAGCGATGTACTTCATTAATTTATCAGAATTTGAGATAATATTCTGTAAATAAGAATGTTCTGATGTTTTTGATTTTAAACGGATTTAATCCGCAACTCTGATAACAAGTTCCTGCAATTGTTCGGATTAAGCAGGAATTGGCTGATTATTGATTTCCCCGTTGCCATCCGCATTTACAAAAGGAAGCGTTCGGGGAAGATTTTTATTCATTTTGTCCGGCACCTTCCTTATTTCTTCGCTTCCGTTGCTATTTGATTAAACGGCAAGCTAACGTTGATGATTTTTAGTTAAAATCAGGCTCGGATGTACTGAAATTCTCATAAAAAACAGCCGTTTTTATCATTCAAATTAAGGATATTATAATAATTGTTTAAAACACATTTTATTTTTCCCTGTGTGGGGAAAAATATTTAATTTAAGGTTATTGATTTACTTAAACCACGACCTTATGAAAACAAATATTGATTTCAACAAAGCCAGTTTCAAAGATTTCGAGAACATCCCTGACCTGAACGCTTTCGAGCGTGCTGAGGCTTTTTATGAATTTACCGGTTATATGGAGTCCCATGGCCACATGAACTACCGCTTCCTGACCTTAGGGGGCTGCGGACCTGAAATGTGGGTAACTTCCCCGTTTCATAAAACGCCGCAGAAGTGCGTAAGCCTAGTTTCCAACGATTACCTCAATTTTACGCAGCACCCGAAAGTGAAGGCCGCCGCCATCGAGGGTATCGAAAAATATGGCACCGGGGCCGGGGCTTCACCGCTGATCGGGGGGCATCACATTTATCACCAAATGCTGGAGGAAAAGATTTCTTCCTTTTTTGGAAGGTCGCCGGATTCAGCGATCATCTATACCACCGGGTACACTGCAAACAGCGCGACGATCCTGGCTATGCTAAAAAAAGAGGATGTTGCCATTGTTGACATGGCCGTCCATGCGAGTGTCTACGAAGGCTGCAAAGAAACGCAGTTGAAAATGTTCCCGCATAATAACCTCGAGATGCTCGAACGGATATTGAAAGAAACGAAGGACAAGCTCACCCGCATGGTTATCATCGATGGCGTGTATTCACAGGATGGGGATCTCGCCCGGATGGAGGAAATATACGACCTGACCAAACGCTATGGTGGTTTCCTGATGGTGGACGATGCCCACGGTATCGGCGTGCTAGGGAAAAACGGCAGGGGAGCGATCGAGCTATGCGGTATGCTGGATAAAGTCGACGTGATTTCCGGTACACTGAGTAAGGCCTTTGGCCATATCGGAGGTTTCGTTGTGGCCGATCCTAAAATGATCAATTTTATAAAATACCAGTCGCGGCAGCAGGTATTTTCTTCCACCTCGACCCCTGCAGCGGCCGGGCTGCTCAAGGCGATCGACCTGATCGATGAAGAACCGGAGTGGCGGCGGCGCCTTGCAGAGAATGTCGCCTATTTCAAAAAAGGGCTCCTTAGCCTGGGGATGGATATCGGGAACACCGAGTCTCCGATCATCCCGGTTAAGATCGGGGACGCGCATAAAACAGGTGACGCGGCGCGGTTGTTACTGGAAGCCGGTGTCTATGCGAACGCTATCGTTTACCCTGGAGTGTCCCGGAAAAACGCGCGTATCAGGACAAGCCTCATGGCAACACATACACAGGAACACCTCGACCTTGCACTGAATGCTTTTGCTTACGTCGACAGCAAACTGGGAATTGCGGCCGCATAAACCGGGACAGTAACGGGAGAATGGGATTTTTGCGAATCGGGTAATTTTGCCTAATTTTAATCAATGCAAACGGAAACGGAATTCACCATCGAGCTGCATGATATTACCTTTTGGGTGACCGGGCACGAGTTGCAGGGCATGCAGGTATATCATATCCGTTTTTCTGATGACAGGCCCCCGCTCGTAATCTATGAGGCGCTGGGTGGTAAAAAGACGTTCTGGACATCGGTACCGGAGGGAAGGCAGGTAGAGGCGGAGTTCTTTGGTGCGCGGATTGCAGCATATTTAACAACCAGGTAATTATGTGTTATTATAACGGGCAAAGGGTGACGAGGGCGGAGTTTATCCAGCTCAAACAACTGGAAAAAGCGGTTAAGAACTATGACTTTTTAAATAAAGGCGTGATCAGCGGGTTCAGCGAAGATTTGGTTGCTGTACTGCTCCCTAATGATGCTAAGACTAACTTTGATATTGTGCAGATGGAGTGGGGCTTCCTGCCTGCTTATATCAGAAACCGGGAACATGTGCAGAAATTCAGGCTGGGATATAAGGATAGTAAAGGGAAATGGCATACCGGTTATACTACGCAAAATGCCAAAGCTGAAAACCTGTTTATCAATGAAGAAGGTACAAAAGAATCCATTTATGCGGAAGCAGCCCGCCGTCGCCGTTGCCTTGTTATTTCCACAGGTTTTTATGAATGGCGGCATGTCTATCGTAACCATAAAAAGACAGGTCGTCCGTTGAAAACACCGGATAAATATCCCTATTATATTTCGGTTACAGATCAAGAATACTTTTATATGGCCGGGATATGGCAGGAGTGGATTGACAAAGACACAGGAGAGGTTAGCAAAACGCTTTCAATTGTTACTGCGCCCGCTACTGATTTGATGGAAAAGGTCCATAATTCCAAAAAAAGGATGCCGACAATATTGAGCAATGAACTGGCCTGGGAATGGATGATGGAGGAGATTAGTGATGACCGCATCCTGGAAATTGCCAAAACGGGTTTCCCTGCTGAGCAGATGAGCGCCTGTTCCATTTCAAAGGAATTCCAGGCAGCCCTGGATCCTACGGAGCCTTTCGACTACCCTGAATTGCCGGCATTGGAACTGTCCATTGCGGACGATGAGCCTGCGCAGGACAAAGGATTCGATCTTTTTTCGGGTTTCCACGAATCTTTATTTTAATTGAATTTAGGCGGCCTTGGGTCGAAAAAATGATATGGCTCCAGCGGTTAACATAGAGGATAGCTTTGACCATGATGCGTAGTTTGGCTTAACAGCATCTGCTGGTTGGAATTTATCAATGAAAAAAACAGGTCAAACAAAGCTGATGCCGGTTTTAGGCTAATTGGGACTGCAGGAGTTGTAATGCGGCGACAGCCAGGCTTGTATCTTGCTCATGAAAAAGTCAACATCAAAAGGCTTGGTTATATAGTCATCGGCATTGCCTTTCTCTGCCGCTTCTTCAATGCCGTTTTGTGCGGAGATCAAAATCACAGGGACCATTCTTGTTCGATGGTCCTGCTTAAGTTTTTGACAGAGTTCATGACCGTATCCATCGATCAGCCAGTCATCAAGCAGGATGAGATCGGGTTTGAACCCTGTCAACCGGTTAAAAGACTCGATGTCACAGACGGCTTCGACCAGGTGTCCCTGTTCTTCCAGGATGAACCGCATGATCTGCAATACGTCATCATCATCGTCGACTACAATTATTCTTTTTTGCATGGGAACTTTATTCATTGGCAGGAAAAACGGTCACAGGTAAATCTTACAACAATTTGGAGTAGGAATAGTTTGTGCAGTGTATTGCTGAAATACTTTTGCCGCCTTTAATGACAAGTTAATTGGATAGTCTGCGGCACGCGATGGTAGTACTTTGACTGCCTGAAATCGCTTTTTTTAGATGACGACCTAAAAGATTAACATGGCCTGAAGGAATAACTTAGGCCGTAACTTTTGCAGTAAAAAGTCGATTACAAAAAAGGTTGTGTAATCGACTTTTTGGGCTTTAGCAATTTTAAGATCAAAAAAATTTGTTAAAAATCGCATAACCGAAGATAATTCAATTGGTGTAACCCTTAGTCCAATATTAAAACATCGTTGACTTCTTTTACCGCGTCATATACGGATCTGTTTTGTGTTTGAGAGAGATAGAAGCTGTATTCCATCCGATCGATCATTGGATTTAAAAAATTAATGTGTTCAATTTTGCCTGTATTTTCATTTATGAAATGAAGTAATTCTTTTTTAACACGGCTTAAATTAGGCTCTGAGATAAGTCCGATATTGAAGATCGCATCCGATACCATAGAATCAAAACGGTTGAAATCATCCATGAAGTATTCATCAGTCTTTGCCTTTTTTAGCAACGCGATCAGTTCCGGTAAAAAATTTATATCCCTGATCCACCTTAATTGAACTGCCTCGTGATAAAAATCAAAATCTGGACCGGCTTCATATAGCAGAAAATCAACGTAATATCGTGTTCCTTCCGGCATGCCTTTTTCCGTCAAATAACGGGCCGCTCTGAACTTTTGATCAAAGGGATAATCTTCCTTTACTAATATATTCTTTAGGTAATTAATCAACTCATCATGAATTGCCGGGCGGTCTTTAATATGTTCGACTATTTTCCATTGTAAATCATCAGAACCTATTACTTTCAGCAGGGTCATCAGCGATTTCTCGCTTCCCGGGGATTCTGCGAATGCGTTTAATACCGAAGTTCGGACATAAGATGATTTATTAGATTGGGAAAGGTCTTTTAAAATCTGTAACCATGCGTCCACGAGTTTGTTGTCTAGTGCATAAAGGGCATTGTTGCGCCAGGCCCGATCAAATTCAATCCCTTTATAAAGATTCTGAAGAATACGTTGTTGTAGTTTTTGGGTGCCTACAAGGTGTTCTATTGCTTCAAAATCAAGACTTCGTTCTTCATTGTTTTTTTGCTCATCGAACAACGTAAAATCTAATACTTTCTGTTCATCCGTAATGATCCTATATTTTTTGATATAAAACCACAGAATCGTTGCGGTGCCACTGTAGGTAAAATAGTTGGGGTTTTCGGCCGCGACTTTTATTGCCCCTGAAATATCTGTGTTGAGAATGGTGTTTTTTACCCATTCCTCGATCTGCGTTTGTTGTTCAGAAGATATTACCAGAGCAGAATTCATTTCAATCTTGCTCTTTATTTTACTAAACCGGTACCGTTCAAAATCAGGTTCGCGATTTGTAAATCGTATGGCCCGCTCGAGCGTTATCGTCTCATTTCGTCTGGTGAAATCTGATAATAGGTCGAAAATGGCGTCCGGCAGGATATATTTTTCGTTTAAACCATAATAGTTGATCTTCCACACATCATCCCAGTTAACTTCGGCTTGTCCGTAATCATCAAAGAACTGCCTTAATGCTGCCCGGTAAGCCTCTTCTGAAAAAAATAAGTTAAAGCTATCCTGCTCACGCTGGCGGCGTAGTTCTATATAATTGATTTTTGGTACGGTAGCAAGGGCCTGGGTTTTGTTGGTTAGTTGTTCCGTAAGGTAATTGATTTCTGATTCATAACTATCCCTGATCCTTGTTCTGGTAATATTGTCATAAAGTTCCAGAAGGTCTTTGTTCGTGGTATTTCGTGCCTCATACTGGCTGATCAGATAGTCCGTCATTTCAGGCGTCAGAAGTGGCTGCATAAGTAGACCCTTTTCAAAGGGATCAATTTTATTATCTTCAAATAGCTTTTTGAAAATCATGTCACCAGCATTAACCTGATTAAAAAAAGCTGCTATTTTCATAGCCATTGCTTCCTCTGATACCCTTCCATATACCAGGTAAACTTCATAGACATCATCAATGATAGTCGGTTGAGTCTTAGCGATGACCCGGACATTATCCAGTATCTTCTCAAATACCTCACGCCTTTCAAAAAGATCGATGATTTTTCTGTTAAACGGATCTTTAAATACCTGCAAAATCTTTTTTAGCGCCTGATAACCTGTTACCAGACCAAGGCCTTCGCGCAACAAAACACCTTCATCCATAAGGTGAACTTTTTCCCTTTCTGTTTTGTCGAAGTCTGATAATAAGCCTGCAAGGAAATAATCGATGTAATCATTAATCAACGCAGCGTTTATAATTATAGAATATAAAGCCGCCCTGATGTATTGATTACCAACGTTGCCAAATAGTTCCATCAGATAATCGATGGTTTCCCTGTTAGCCAGCCCGAGTCCCTCAAGCGTATGAACAGCATCGAAAACTGCATATCCGTCAGCTGAAAACTCCACTATAAAGTTTTTTATTCCGCCTACAGTTTCGTTGAGAATCGTCCCATTCAATTTAAGGTAGCGGATTACATGGAGTGCATTAAGACGCGTGATTCGCAGATTTTCGGAATCGTTTAGTTCATTCAGCAAATATTCAGCTCCTGAATCCTGCGGTGTAAAAATAGCCAGTTCCTTTTCGGTAAATTTATTGGAGCGAAGCCAAACTTTCTGTTCTTTATAATATGCAAAGATCCGCTTAAATAGTTCAAAACGTGTTGTTTCATCTACTTTATCAGCTTCAATTTTTACCAATACCTCCGGTTCTATTTCAAATATCCAGTTCACGAGGGCTTTCCGCTGCTTATCATTGATAATACTCATTAGGAAAAACAAAGTATTTACCCAGCTGGGCTTGATCCGTTTATTGTTAAAGGAAAGAAATGCTTGAATCTTTTCAAGAGGCAGCGTCATCAGCGCACTTGCCGCGAGGTATTCCTGAATATTATTATGATCAAATCCCCAAATGCCGGTACCCGATGACTGAAAAGCAGTCGCATATTTCAACAATTCGAAATCTCCAGGTTCGGGTATAATGATCTGGAGCTCGTCGTAGGTCACGTAATTGCGCCCCATCGCCTCCATACTGAGTGCAAGTCGTTTTAATATGTTCTGTATCCGCTGTTTTTGCGCCTTTAGATTGGTAGTAAATTCAAAATGCGCCTGATCGAGATTGATTCGCTCCTGGATAAACATGTCCATGATTTCAACCCTGTCGACCCTGAGATTTTGGTGCGTCTGAAACTGTTTAAGCAGCAGGTTCAGGAAGAAAGGTTGTTTGCTAAGTTCTGTAAAACCTTCTTCACGAGCAGCCTTAACAAAGGCCATAACGTCGACATTATAATATCGATCCGCATAACCATATAATTTATTGCCCGGAATATCGGAAAAGAAATAAATACTAAATTCAGGTAAAGTTCCCCTTGAGCCATTTTCAGGAAAATGATAAAAGTTCGTCCTGCAGGAAATAACCATCCGCAATTCGGGGTATTTATCGGAAAAATTCAGTACTTGCCTTACAGCCGTATTAAAATGCTGTGGTTGTACTTCATCCAGGCCATCCAAAATGATTAAAGCATTTCTTTCTGGGATCGAATCCCATCCGGATGGAAGGAAGTCTTCTATGGGATCCTCAACGTAGGTGTTCATCTTCTGGTAGACCGGTATAAATGGCGTATCCTTCCTTGCATAAAAATGGGCAAGCTGCCCAAGTTCGATGGATTTTCCGGAACCCGCATTTCCGAGAAGTACTATTCTTTTTTGTCCAGTTATCAGACTGTTCAGTGCAATTTCGGGTCCTTGTTCAAAAAATATATCCAGCTTATTTTTCTGATCCTCAAATGCAACCAGAGATCGCTGGATAACAGGATCCGCCATATATGCCTTTGCAATAAATGTTGTCGGGTTTAAACTGATAAAGCTGATTTCATCAGCTTTTGGCTGTTCCAGAAATAGTTCCTTTTCCTTAACCAGTTTTTGGGTTTCCATCCTACGTACCCATTCATACAAAATTGAATGGACCTTATTGTTGAAGTCAATGCTTTGTTGTTTGTTTGGAATCCTTAAGATCCAACCAAGTGATTTTACCTCTTCGTAAAATTCCAAGACCCGCATATGTTGTTTAGTTTCACTAAGGGTCCCAGACGCTTTAGGCTCCTTAAAAAACAGGTACATATTTATTTGTTGGCCATTCCGGTATTTTAGTAAGGCCAATCTGAACTCCTCTTCAGTCCCACTTTGATATTCAGTATTTGTATCTGGGTTAATTGCACCGGTCGGCGTCCCGAAGCGCATCCACAACATGCCGAGATAAATATCGTAATCTGAGAAAACCTCGTTGATCTGTTCCTGGGCACGACCATCCATTTTTGCAACAATGTCACGCCAATCCAAAGCTTTAAAACGAATGGAAGAATTTGTTATGAAAAGAGTATTATTGATGCTGTCAATAATTGCCCTGACCATATCCTTTTCTTCAGTAACGTCACCAGGACAGGAAATAAAAACTCTTACTTCAATTATATTTTCTTGCATGACAGGTTTAAATCAATTCAAATATAACAACAATCTTGATCCACAAAATAGTTAACGACGTCTTATCGATCGGTCCATATACGTGTTTATTTGACGAATGTTGACAATATGGCCGTAAAAACCGGGTAATACATGGTGCAATTAACCCTCCGTCTTTAGAACAGGAATAATAATTAGAAATTAAAATTGTGGTCCCCGTGCGGCATCCAGCCATGGATCATTAGGGTCGTAGCTTCCGGTAAACAATTCTTCTATTTCTTTTTCAAAGTTGCCCGCGCCTGAATCAATAGACTGTTTATTGATCAATGTGTTTCGTGCTGCTTGACTGGCTGCATATTCCTGGTTACGTTCGATAAGTGCTTCCAATTTATCATCTTTGTAATAGTTTTCTTCGAAAAAGAAATCATCTTCTATCGCAAATTTGTAAAGGAAGTCCGTGCGTTTAATTTTGACATCATTTTTAGACAACACCCAATCTTCCTCACATAAAATCCCTTCTTTGTCATCATTTACCCAGGATTCAGTTTGCCACCCAATGTAAAATTCCAGATAACCTTTCACTTTATCGTAGAATCCAGGCTTTTTTATAAAATCATCAAATACGTAACCATACTCATTAAAAATGTTTAGCACATCCTCAAAATCATCTTCGATTGCTGCTGTGTCAAGTAATTGAAAAATAATTTCATCCCATTGCTTTTCAATAAAGGCTTCCAACGGACTGTGTGGGGCAGCCCTTATCACCAATTTTATAAAATAGGATCTGTTGTCTTTATCAATGCTATTGATCGGGTACGTTGTTACTATAGTTAGGATTTGGTGGTCTACCGCCTCTGCAACCTGTTCATTTAAACTGAAAAGCTCATTAAGTAACGCACATTTTCTTAACTGAATGTCAACAACTTCGACATCTAAAGATTTGATATAATCGAAAACCTCCAGTAAATACCTTGCAAAATTTGATGTCTCTTCCTGTAGTGATTGCAGTTTACTGGTGTTATACACAAAAAAGTGCTGTTTTACTTGTTCGAGCTGTTCAATATAAGCGGTTCCCTTGATCAATTTCCAACGTGCTTCCTCGTTCTGAATGAAATAGTGATTTAGAAAATCATTTATAGATGGATTAATGAATTCAATGTGTTCTGACTGGTTACTAATCGTTACTTCTTTTTTTAGAATTCCGTCCAGTAATTTTTTACAGGCATTTTGAAAAGGGTTTGCTTTTGGCTGGCAATTAAACGCCCGTACCTCATAATCCAGCATGATATCGAACATTTCCTTGGTATGAAAAGACTGTGTATTCGCTTTTTGGAGGTAGATTATATGTAAAAGTATCTTTTCTTCAATTGTCAATTGTTGTTCATATGCATACCGCCATACCTCCTCAGGATATTGGAGCGTATTCACTACAAACGCCATGAATTGATTTTCCTGAATATCCGAGCTGTTATTTGCTTCCGTTATGAATTCAACAAGGCGTGGATTATAGTTTGGATGGGAGATTATCCTCCAGTATTGCTTTTTTGAAAATATTTCATTTTTATGCGCCTCTTTAAGATTGGCATGATAAAGGTGATTATAGAGTATTTTGGCTTTATCAAGTTCATTGTACTTTCCGAGTTCTATTTCTTTTCGGGCGATATCTACCTTGACCCTTTTCATCTTTTCGTACCTGTCCATGGCCGTCCTGAAGATAGTTGTGCGGGTAGTCAGGATCAAATACTTATTTTTTGTATCCTTGATTCGTTCCAGAAAATTCACGAAGCCAGATTCTGAAGTACGCGGATTGGTTATTTCTAAATAATTGGCGCCAAGAAAATCATCAAAATAAAACACCTGTTTCACTTTCGGATCACTTACGAAAAGTTCTTCGGCATCTTTGATATCGGAGTCTACATAAATTAATTGATGATCTTTAGACATTAGATGATAGGTCAGAAAATTGGCCAAAGTAGTCTTTCCAACACCTGGCTGACCCGTTATCAGAATGTATTTATGTTTCGTCAGGATGTCAAACGCATCATCATAACTTTGACTATGGCAGTAAAGTTGAATCGTCTTCCTTATTTTTTGCTCCGCAAATGCAGATCTTCCCAACACAGCATTGCGCAATACGGTTTGTAATACATTCGTTCCAGACAACCATAACTTATACCATTTCCTTTCTAATTCGGCATCTGTTTCTAAATATTTGTTCAGATCCTCTGGCCCAAAAATATCATTAGCCGTCTGCATATACGGGCGAAATAAGGCAAAAAGCTCATTCTTATACTTATTGCTCAAAGGCACTGAGGTTACAATAATATAGCGATCTGGATTTAGTAATATAACTTTGGGCTTTTCTTTGGTAGTCAGATCCGCAAGCAGTTTTTTATAACCAGACTTTAAATAATGTTTTGCCTGAACGACTACGGCGTTCAGATTGACTGATGAACAACATCTCAAATCTACACCCTGATCCTGGCCTCCTTTAAAATCCTGCAAATCGAGTTCGAATTTATTATTCAAAATATCGCGGGACAGCCGCTCGAATTCTTTGTCATTTAAAGTAGAAAAATCGTATGCCATTAAATTTTTAAGGGAAAGAATTATAAAAGTAAGAATTAGTTTACTTTTTTGAAGGTGTCTAACTCTTACTCTGTTTTTAGCACCCAGGTCCCTGCAGTATAATCTCCTTAACAGAATGTCAAACAAGGTTTGTTAATTTCCTTGTTCTGTAAACGAGCATAGTTTATTTTAATGGCGCTTCCGCAATAGAAGTCTGCAGGAATTTATTTCCTTTTTCCGTATTGTTGCGCTCGGAAAATATTCCAGGAAATCGGAGGACAAGCCTTTGCTTTGCCCTGCCCCCGGAAAAGACATAATTGCTCCATCGATTATAGCTTTAAGCTTTTTAATAACTGGTCCATTTCTTTTTGGCTGCCGGTCAACTTTGCGGCAATGTCTTCCTGATCGTCAACGCTCAGCAACCGCCCGTCATAAATCCAGTTATGGTCTTCATCGAATAAGATCCGGCCCAGGTAAATTTCGTTTAAAAGGTCGAAAAGGGAATACGTCGCATCTCCGTTGGGAACGATGCGTACCCAGCGTTCCGAACCTGTTTTGACCGTTTCCGGCTTATCTGTGAATAACTTACTTCTCATTGAAAACAAAAGTGGATAAAAAAATGTAAAAAAGTATAATGAAATGCTAAAAATATTAGCATAGTTTTGTAGTCCCCAAATTGATCGGTTATGACAGGCGCAAAAGAAGAAATCATCAGCAAACTCCGGCAGGATATCCTGCAATGGGAGGGATTCCGGCCACCGCTGCCGGGAATGGCGGGAAGTTTTGAATTGGGACCGCTGGAACAGGCTTTTCCCAATGACGTTTTCCCTACAGGGACGGTCCATGAGTTCATCAGCCTTTGCCCGGAAGATACCGCGGCCTGCGGCGGTTTCATAGCCGGGCTCGTAAAGACATTGCTGCAGCATGGCGGCGCATGCCTGTGGATCAGTGCTACCAGGCGCATCTACCCGCCGGCATTGAAGCTGTTTGGAGTAGATCCAGATCTGGTCGTATTTGTTGATGTGCCGCTCATTAGAGATGTTTTGTGGGTAACGGAAGAAGCGCTGAAATGTGAAGGCGTCGCCGCTGTGATCTGCGAAACCGGTGGCATGAACTTTATGGAATCAAGACGCCTGCAGCTTGCCGTGGAAAAAAGCCATGTAACCGGCTTCATCCTTCAGAAAGACGCAAAAAGGGTAGGTACTACAGCCTCGGTAGCCCGATGGCGGGTCAGGCAGGTGCCCAGTGAACCCCGCCCGGGTATGCCTGGTGTAGGCTTCCCGCGCTGGCAGGTCGACCTGTTAAAAGTCCGGAACGGGAATCCCGGGAGCTGGACGGTAGAATGGTCGAAACGTAAATTCCGGACAATTATTCCCATCGAACCTGCTGAACAATTGCGGTATTATGCCTAAACGTTTCGTATCGATTTGGTTCAGGCACCTGCTGACCGACTGGAAGAAAATACGTCAGCCCTCCCTGAAAGGAAAGGCTATCGTATTTGCTGAACCCAACCACGGCCGGCTCGTTATTACTGCGACCAGCGCGGAAGCGGAAAAATATGGCGTAATTGCCGGGATGGTCGTGGCCGACGCGAAGGTCATCGCACCCGGCCTGGAAGTGTTGGATGGGAAACCGGGGCATAACCTGAAGCTCCTCAAAGGACTTGCAGAATGGAGCCTCCGTTATACCCCATTGGTGGCAGTCGATCTGCCGGACGGCCTGCTGCTGGAGGTTACCGGTTGCACCCACCTGAGGGGCGGCGAACGGGATTTTCTGAAAGATCTGACCGGTCGCCTGAAGGAATTCGGGTATGACGTAAGGCCCGGTATGGCGGATACCATAGGCTGCGCATGGGGCGTAGCGCGTTGTGCCCCTTATGATCTCATTGTACCGGAAGGGGGGCATCGTATGGCCATGATGCCGTTGCCACCATCGGCTTTACGGCTTCCGACAGATCTGTTGATCAAGCTCCAAAACCTGGGCCTCTACCAGGTCAGCAGCTTCATTCATATACCCCATGCCGTACTGCGCCGAAGGTTCGGAAAAGAAATGATCTTGCGGATGCTACAGGCACTTGGGCAGGAAGAGGAATTCCTGGTGCCCCTTAAAGAGCCGGTGCCTTATAGTGAACGATTAAATTGCCTGGAACCTGTGAGTACGCGTCCGGCCATCGAGATAGCCCTTAAAACTTTGCTGGATAACCTGTGTAAAAGGTTGTATGGCGAGGGGCGCGGATTGAGGACCGCGATCATGACCTATTACCGGATCGACGGTCAGTCTGGAAAGGTAGCTATCGGCACCAATTCTGCAAGTCATCGCAGTGAACACCTGTTTAAGCTTTTCGCCTTGCAACTGGACACCGTCGCCCCGGGCCTGGGCATCGAACTTTTCGTACTCGACGCTTTCCAGGTAGAGCCTGTGAATGAGAAGCAAAACGACCTGTGGGCCGCGAAACCAGGGGCGGACAGTGAAGTAGTAACGGAAATGCTTGACCGTATCGCCGGAAAAATTGGAACTGAAGGCATCAGGCGTTACCTGCCTGATGAGCACTACTGGCCGGAACGTACTGCCCTGCCAACCCACGAGATCCGGAAAAAACCGGACAGTGAATGGCGCAGGGATAAACCCCGGCCGATGCAGTTACTTGACAACCCTGAACCGATAGAGGCGACTGCGCTCACCCCGGACTACCCGCCGATCCTTTTTATCTATAAGGGAAAACGGCATGAAATTAAAAAAGCGGACGGTCCGGAACGCATAGAACGGGAGTGGTGGCTGGAGGAAGGTGAACACCGGGACTATTATATCGCCGAAGACCAGGACGGGAGGCGGTACTGGATCTTCCGGTCCGGGCACTACAACGGGGAACAATCGGGGCACTGGTTTTTACACGGCTTTTTCGCATGAGTTACGTTGAACTACAGGTTACCAGCAATTTCAGCTTCCGCAGGGGCGGATCACACCCTGAAGAGCTTGTCGACCAGGCTGCCGACCTAGGTTACGATGCCATTGCCATTACCGACCGTAATACTTTTGCCGGCCTGGTCCGGGGATACGTGGTCGCAAACGATCGCAAGATCCGCCTGATCCCCGCGGTTCGCCTTGACCTGCTCGACGGGCCCAGCCTGCTGGCCTACCCGACTGACAAAGCCGCATACGCCCGTTTGTCGGCCCTGCTCACACGCGGCAACTTTCGCGCAGAAAAAGAGAAATGTTTTATCTATAAAAAGGATGTTTACGAATTCGCTGAAGGCAGTTATTTCATCGTCATACCGCCTGCCTCGCTGACGGAGGACTTTGAATTCGAACTTATTTTCAAGCACGACCTTGCTGACTATGAGCGAAATTTAGGGGATAGACTTTTCATAGCGGCAACCAAATATTACACAGGGGATGATGCCAAACGTCTTTTTCTGCTGGCAGAACTCGGCGTTCCGATGGTCGCAACCAACGATGTACATTACCATGACCCTTCAAGACGGGAATTGCAGGATGTGCTCACCTGCGTCAGGGAAAAATGTACGATCTATAATGCCGGCTACAAACTCCACCAGAATGCGGAACGCCATTTGAAGGCGAAAACCGAAATGGAACGGATTTTCCGGGCTTACCCGGAGGCGATAGCCAATGCCCGGGTCATTGCCGATGCCTGCATCTTCGACCTGAAAAGCCTGAAATATGTTTATCCAAAAGAGCTGATCACCGATGGCCGGACACCTGATGAACAGCTTGCGATGCTGGCCTGGCAGGGCGCTAAGAATTTTTACGGAGAGCAGCTTCCGCCCAAAGTGGTGAAACAGATCGCGTTTGAACTTGATTTTATTAAAAAAACGGACAATGCCAATTACTTCCTCACCGTAGAGGATTATGTCCGCTGGGCCAGGGAACATGGTATCCTCTGCCAGGGTAGGGGATCCGCTGCTAATTCTACCGTCTGCTTTTGCCTGGGTATCACTTCCGTTAACCCCGATAAATTCAACCTGTTGTTCGCGCGCTTCATGTCGGAAGAACGCAACGAGCCGCCCGATATCGATGTGGACTTTGAACACGAAAGGAGGGAAGAGGTGATCCAGTATATTTTCAACAAGTTCGGCCGTGACCGGGCGGCGATCCTGCCCACTGTTACGGTACTCCATCAAAAAGGCGCGATCCGGGATGTGGGCAGGGCTATGGGTTTATCGGTAGACACCGTTAACAGGCTGTCCAACGCGATCTGGGAATTCACGGATGAATGGTTCGAGGAGGATAAACTCAGGGCCCTCGGACTGAACCCCAAGGATCCGCATATGTTGAAAGTATTAAGCCTCACGTCGCAGCTCATCGGCTTTCCGAGGCAGCTCGGCCAGCATACCGGCGGTTTCGTCATTACCGAAGGACAGCTGAGCGACCTGTGCCCCATCTTCAAAGCGAGGATGGAGGACCGGACGAACATTGAATGGAACAAGGACGATATCGATGCCCTCGGCTTTTTAAAGGTCGATGTTCTCGGGCTCGGGATGCTCACCTGCATTCGTAAAGCTTTTGACCTGGCCAAACAGCATTATGGATTAGACCTTACCCTGGCCAATATTCCACAGGATGACCCGAAAGTTTACCAGATGATCACCGAGGCTGATACCCTGGGCGTGTTCCAGATTGAAAGCCGCGCGCAGATGTCCATGTTACCGCGCATGAAACCGAATTGCTTTTACGATCTCGTGATCGAAGTGGCCATAGTACGACCCGGACCCATACAGGGGGATATGGTGCATCCCTACCTGAGACGACGAACGGGTGAGGAATCGGTGGATTATCCCTCGGACGAGATTAAATCCATCCTGGAAAGGACATTGGGCGTGCCGCTTTTCCAGGAGCAGGCCATGGAAATCGCCATCGTCGCTGCAGGTTTTACTCCTGCCGAAGCGGATCTCCTGCGACGGAGTATGGCCACTTTTAAATTTAATGGCCTGGTCACCAAATTTGAACATAAGCTGGTCAATGGCATGGTGGAACGGGGATATACGAAAGACTTCGCTCAGCGGATCTTTAAACAGCTGGAGGGTTTCGGTAGCTATGGTTTTCCGGAAAGCCACGCAGCCAGTTTCGCCCTCCTGGTCTACGTATCCTGCTGGCTGAAATGTTATTACCCGGACGTATTCGCAGCTGCCCTGCTGAACAGCCAGCCCATGGGCTTTTACCAACCGGCACAGATCGTGCGGAATGCCGCTGAGCATGGTGTGAAAATCCTTCCGGCAGACATCAACCTTTCTCAATGGGACAACACGCTGGAGCGGAAATGGGGTAACTATTATGCGCTTCGTTTAGGGTTCAGGCAGGTTAAGGGCGTCCGGGAAGATGAAATGCAGCGTCTTGTTTCGGGCCGTGTAAAGAAATATACTGCTGCCAGTCAGGTTTGTGAAGCGGGCGTTTCAGTCGCTACGCTTGAACTGCTGGCCAATGGGGATGCCTTCCGTTCCATGGGTATGGACAGGCGCCAGGCACTTTGGGATGTCGCAGCCTTGAAGGATCGCCCTATAGCGGCTTTTGAAGGCCAACCATCGGAAAGTGAGTTTGAGCCCCAGGTGCAATTGCCGCTGATGTTGCCATCAGAACATGTCGTGCAGGATTATGCGACTACAGGGCTTTCGATCAAAGGCCACCCGGTAGGCTTTATAAGGGAAAAATTAAACATGTTGAATGTGCTGCCCTGCAGTAAATTAAGTGAATGCGAGGAAGCACAGTGGATCAAGGTCGCTGGCCTCGTACTGGTCAGGCAAAGGCCTGGTACCGCCAAAGGCGTTTGTTTTATTACCCTGGAAGATGAGACAGGCCAAAGCAATCTGGTTGTATTCCCGCAGGTATTCGATAAGTACCGCAAGGAAATACAGAATTCCCGTCTGCTGATGGTCGAAGGGAAGATACAAAAGACTGAAGTGGTGCATGTGATCGTCCGCCGATGCTTTGATTATACCAAACTCCTGGGTAACCTGACTGCGGTCCAGAATGACCAGCAGCCGGTACTAACATTGTCCCGTGCTGATGAAAAAGCTTCACCCTTTGTGCCGATGGATAAGAAAACGCAGGTTCGCGGCCCGGCACCCGACGATTATCTTGATAAGGGAAGGAACTTCAAATAGCACCATTGAAAATAAGGGAAGGCAGGCGAATTATGCCTAATAATTCAATTTCTTAAAACCTGTGTGTTTAAACATCCGTTTAAATGTTATGCCCCTTTCTATTTTTCAAAACGGTTACAAAAAGCCCATGATCTGCCCTGAATGCAGGAGTATTCAAACCAAAAGGATTCCCAAGGAAACGGTTATCAAAATAGTGTTTTTCTGGATGCCCGTGAAGCGCTATAAATGCCACCAATGCGAGCACAAATTCTATACGAGAGAAGAGTAATGGTGTTAAAAAAAGAATTGACGGTTAAACAGACCTCAACATGCGAGAGCGGCAATGATGTTTACAATTCACACCTAAAGAACGCGCTCAGAAACTGCTCAGTTCCCCGTCGATCTGTTCGCCGATAGCATCAATATCGTCCTGAGTAAGCTCTGTTTGCCCGATATGAATATAGTTCCCCTCGACCGTTTTGCAGATGGTCAGGGTTGATAAATTATCTCCCCTAAGTTCAAAACACGGGCCTTTGTGTTCGGGCAATTCTGTTTCAGAAGCGACAATATCACAATGTGTGCTCCCAATAATGCAATTAATCCTGATCGTATCCATGGCTCATCTGTTATGTTGCTCAATCCGCGAAGTAATATTATTTAAGACTTCGGCTTCAAGCGGCTCTCCATCGATCTGTTCCCATTCCTCGTTGTGCTCGATCACAGCGATGACCTTACCATCTTTCTCAATGCCGAAATGGCCTTCGTTATCGGTAACGCGATAATGATGCTCGATGCCTCCCGAATTCTCCGTAAAGGTGAACGAGTCCAACGGCTCCCGTTCCCGTATAAACTCAACGATCTGTTCCTGTTCAGCCGGATTAAAATGCTCGCCGATGAACTCCCATTGTCCGCTATCGTCCCAATGAAAAGCGATTTCGCCCAATTCCTGGCCTGCCCTGTCTGTTTCGGTGAGGCGGTAAACGCCGGTAAAATGTTCGCCGCCAGGTAAATCTATTAATACCGGTTCAATAGTGACGG
This sequence comes from Mucilaginibacter gossypiicola, assembly GCF_900110105.1. Taxonomy (GTDB): domain Bacteria; phylum Bacteroidota; class Bacteroidia; order Sphingobacteriales; family Sphingobacteriaceae; genus Mucilaginibacter; species Mucilaginibacter gossypiicola. Next base: position 321,944 of record NZ_FOCL01000005.1, read on the forward strand.
TAAGCTTCGCCCCATCACCCTGATCTACTGTGAAGGTTGATAAATTGATCATAGCCTGTTTTATTGATAAAACAAACCAGGGAGGTAAAGTTTTGGTAATGTGATTTTTCAGGGTATAATTATCAAAACTCCAGTAATATATGGGTATTAACCAGCGATGATTTCCAGTAAAGCCGGTGCATCCCCTGGGTTAACCGGCAATGATATTCGGCGGTTTTATCGAAGTCCCCAGCCTGGAGTTCAATTGATTGATAAAGTAAACACATGCTTCGGGGACATGTTTTTCATCGTTCTGATGCATGAAAAACCAGACCGTTTGGAGCCCCTTTTCCTTCCAATCCTTTAACCTGTCTGCCCAGTCATCCATTCTGCTGTAATCGCTGTCTGCCAGGTTATTTCCCACGAAGCGGATGACCGCATCAGTGGTAGTTAATTCCATATGTACACAATCCCTTCGCCCGGCCGTGTCGGAAATTACTGTGCCTATATTAAGATCATCTAACAAATGGAACAAATCAGAGCGGTGATGAGTATTGCCGAACCAGTCCTTGTGCCTGACCTCCACATGAACTTTTATCGTCGGTGGCAGTGATTCAAGGAATGCCTTGAGCTGAGGGAAACTTTTGGGCGTAAAGCCTTCTCCGAGTTGTAAAAGTAATGGCCCGAGGTGGTTCCCAAACCCGGTTGAACTTTGATAAAACTGAATGGTCTGTTCTTCAGCATTGGTCAAACGGCGCATGTGGGTGATGATCTGGGGAAATTTGGGACAGAACTTAAACTCTGGTGATTCCGAGACCTGTGCGGCCCACCGGTTTATTACTTCCGGCTCATAGATGCCGTAAAATGTCGGGCCGAATTCGACGGTATTGAAGTTCTGACCATAAACTCCAAGGAAGTTTTTATCAGGCAGCCCATGGGGATAAAGTATGCCCTTCCAGGTTTTTTCACCCCACTTTGAAGCGCCGATATATACGCTTAAATCACCACCTGTGTTTTTCGATTTTAAAGTATTGATCGTCGATTGACTATCTTGTGGTAATCTGAAATCAATCTCATTTAATGAATCGCCAGCGCGCCCGAATTCCATATAGGCAAAGTAAGCAGTAATGACATAAATTCCTGCATATAATATTAAAATCTTTAATGATTAGGCCAAAGGCCTATATTTGATTATGGAAAGTGAGACACCTTCATTCAGATTCGCATTGGAATATGCCGGCGAATCGGTCAACTGTGAAGTCGTCATGAAATCAGCATGTTACGATATTTTGTTCGATGATAGGTGGATGGCCTCCATCGAGCATACCGATGATTTTACGTGGATACAGGCATCTGGAGTTATTTTACCGGAGTCGATCATTGATGAGATAGGCCTCCGGGTAGAGAGCGAATATAAATAACGAATTGAAATTATGCCCGAAATACCAGATTTAAACATATTCAGCAGGAACCTTGCTAAACGGCTCGAAGGAAAGAAGTTGTCCCTGATAACAATTCTTATTAACCGGCAACTCAAGGTCTCGGAAGCCGTATTGAAAGAGACACTCGAAGATCAGACTTTAACTGCGATCAAACGGATTGGAAAGGAATTGAAATTCGAATTTCAGAACGGCCATGTTTTGGTCATCCATTTGATGTTGCATGGAACGATGTATTGGTATGAGGGGAAAAACGAGAACCGCTTTACCATCGCCGAAATGCTGTTCGCCGACGGCACCGGACTGGCCATTACCGACTGGCAAAAAGCTGTCATGCTAAAACTCGATCCGGAACCGGTAGCCGTGCCGGACGCCCTCGATATACAACCCGACTATTTAAAAAAGGCATTGAAAAATACAAGCCGGAACATAAAAACGGTATTGACCGAGGGTAAAACGGTACAGGGCATCGGGAACGCTTATGTAGATGAAATTCTCTATGCCGCAAAGATATCTCCATTTTCAGCAGCGGATAAAATTCCTGAAGACAGGATAGAGGTACTGTTTAAAGCGATCGGCACAGTTCTAACCGATGCCGAAAATCACATATCGCAGAATTTCCCGGACACGATTACGGAAAAGGAGCGCGATTTCCTCAAGGTGCACCGCCCAAAACAAAAGCTTACCCTTGCCGGAGAAGAGATCCTCAAAGCAGAGATCGATAAACGCAAAACTTATTATACGGCAGAACAGGAATTGTTTGAATAAGGACATCTTATTTGAGTATAATTCGGCGGGTTGATAACCGAAGATCGAAGAATTTCGTTATAAGCTTACGAAAAAGCGTGCCGTGAACACATCGAAAAAATGAAGCATCGTTTAGACTTCATTAAAAACATGAAAATCCCCCGGCGATAAACCTGAACCAAATGGAAAAATTCAAAGATCTTGTTATTAACGACCTGGAAAATCTGGTCGAAGAATTATTGGAAAAAACCCGCACTGACCTTGGTGTATCTGTCAAGGATTTTCAAGAGGTGTTAAAGAAGAACAATGAAATTTTCGATATTGTTGACACTACATTGAGTGAATTTATAATCAGTCAGCAAAACACGGATTATATCGACGACTGGCGAGCTAAATCCAACACTAATCAAAGTGTTATAATGAACGAGCATAAGGCTATGTTCCTTTATTATTTCATGTTTGTAAATGGGGCATTTGTGGTCTTTAACCGTATCAAAGATGTACTCAATAAAACCACAATAGATATTTCAGATCTGATACCTATCTGCATTCTCGGTACCCTGGCCAGAATGTCTGACGAGATCGGAACTTTGTTATCTGTCGGCGCGACAAAGGCGGCACTGTCCGCCTGGCGCTCATTTTATGACCATGCGGTCATTGGTATGTTCCTGATGAAAAGAGATTCGCCGGATCTGTACAAGAAGTTTGCGGACTACAGCCATCGGGATGTCAAACGCAAAAAAGACTTTTTCGATAAGCATAGGGAAGAATTGAAATTTCCTGCAATGGAAGAAAAAAGATCAGCCGCGATCAGCGAGCGTACCGAGGCGCTCAAGGAACAATATGGCACCGATTTTTTTAAAGACTACAATTGGGCCAAAGATCATCTTTCCGTAAGGCCCACATTCCTGGCAATCGAAGAAGAAGCAGGGATGAGCCGTTACCGGTCATTTTATATTTGGGCCAGTGATTATATGCATCCTAACTTTAATGCCATGGCCAACTTCAACAACGAGGACAAGGTAATCCTTGATAAGATTACAGAACCGGTCATGGAAAAAGAATCGTTTATCGACCCTATGCAATTAACCCTGGGGATCTTCACAGGTTTTCTAAATCTCTTCATGCACAAATATTCTGTTGATCATCAGTATGCTACAAACATGAAGGTGTTCAACCTGCTTTACAAAAAAATGTCCGCCGAATTCTAACCCGGCGGGGCGGGCATTATATCGGTAAAGGATTACCTTTATGGTCATGCATTCGATACACCAGGAAATAAACGATCATCTCCTAAAGCTTCACCACCGGCAAATAAGGACATTACCCCGGTGGGATTTGATCGCAGAAGCGATCAAATTGGCGAAAATGGAGCCGACTTTTGAAAATAAGCGTTTTGTAACGATGTTGTATTACGCCATTGACGACCTGTTCAAAGTAGTAAAAAATAGCTGGATCACTTATGAAAGCATTAATGAAACCGACCGCACGTTAACGATCGTCAAACATGATATTTTTTCTAACAAGGTAGGTACCGAGCATTCAACCCCCGTCACATTTACGCCCAGGGCGGACCAATGGGAAATATCCTTTGCCGGAAGGTCATTGGAAGAATTGAATGTGGATCGGGAGGCAATGCAAACGACCAAATTTCAGTATGAGTTTTGCGAACTCAGCGATCAGGGGCCGTTGACTACGGAGGAAGTGCTGGATTATTGGCTGAACAGCAAATATTACAACGATTATTATAAAACCGCATTTGCCACCGTTGTCGATAAAGATTTTGCCAGGAATACATTTGAGCGTTATATCGAACGGATTGAAACCATTGAAAAACGCAACGACAACTTTTCGATCAATACGGAACACAACGGCCGGCAAGCCATCCTAAATTTTATTCAAATGCCAGATTTTGTAACTGAAATTAGAAAAAGTCCGAGGGAGGAATATGTAAAAGTATTTCTTCGGGATAAAACAAGGCTACCCGAGATCCAGATCATCCTCAGCAATCTTACTTCCGTAAAAAACGTCAACATTACCAAGAATAAAGAGGATGATCTGACGGTCTATCACAGTAAACTCTATTCCGCTGAAGAATTAGAGAAAGATATCAAAGCGACGCTTAGTATCGTGTTCAAGAAAAATCCTGGTGACCCTGTGATCATAGAAGACGTGCTGAAAGGTATTGGCGAAAATACTTATCAAAGAATTCTCGACCTCATCTACTATTTTGGGCAAAATCTGGAACATATCAAGAACGTATATAGTCATTTTGACGAGGAAGCATTCAGGTCATACTTTTTGCCCTTTTTAAACACGATGTCCATATCGCATTCAGCTACAGGCGAGACATTTCATAAAATGGGGAAGACAGATCTGCTGATCCAGAACCTGAAAGGTGAAACCGTATTTATCGCTGAATGTAAAGTCTGGGGAGGTGCCGGGCAGATCCATCCGGCATTGGATCAGTTGTTTGAGCGTTATTTGACCTGGCGGGACGCCAAATCTGCGCTGATCGTTTTCAATAAAAACAATAAAACCTTTTCTGATGTGATCGAAAAGGCAATCGAAGCTACTTCCACACATCGGCTCTTTAAAAGTTTTACCGGTAAGTCGCGGGAGAGTTCAGCCAGTTTTATCTTCCAACATCCCGAAGATGAAGGTAAAGAAGTACAGCTTGAATTGATGTTGTTCAATTGCATTTAGTAGCCCCACGACGTGAGCAGATGGTCCATAGACTCACTAATTACCGATTGGATCCCGGTTGTCTTATTTTTTAAAATGAATTTTACCGGTTGCTGGTAATATAACGACGGGTGGATCGGCATGCGAAACGGTTGTTTGACCTCAATGTCAGGGTGCTTGCAGCGTTTATAGAACAGGTGGTAAGCTGAAAGCTCCCCTATCACATTAAGCCGGCAATCACCAGGAATATCCAACGCATGCATGAAGGTAGCTGCCAGATTTTCCAGTTGCAGATCATCAAGATTAACGACCATCAGCATCGGATGAGTTTCAAATTCCTGTTGCTTTGCGTCCCTTTGACTGGTAAGCAACGGGATCTGGAACTCATATTCGTCTACGTCCAATTCGTGTTCCATGCTTTGTTTAATAACCAGTAACCTATCCCTATCCATCCCGTCATGATAACCATAAAAATTTCGTCCCAGGTCGATCAGTTCAAGTCCGTAACATAGACTTTGGTAGGCGTACTGGAAATAACTGAGGTCGCGAAACAAATCTGCAGCCGACAGGCTTAATTTGATATGGTTAAGAAACAATGCCTCATCATGAAAGCGAATGTCAGCTAACAGTGGCATTTGCGATATGACATCGATTTCCTGCACAAATATGTAGCGCGTACGGAGATAAATAGTATGCGCTTTTAAAAGATTATCCTCCGTTTTTTCGGCAGTATTGAATAACCTTTCCAAACCGCTATTTAGCTCTGCCTGCATCTTTTTTAACAGTTCATCCTTTTTCTTCTGCGCCTGGGAGATGGTATTAATGCCCATCGCCCGCCGTATCGCTAATTCGTTTAACTGGCGTTGACGATGATAGGCGATCAATTGCGCAAAGTTTTCTGCATTCCAGACTTCCAGTAATTGTTTAGTTTTAGGGTCTGCCGAAAGATTATTGATCTTGATGAATACTTCGCGGATGGATTGCTCCAAATGTTCAGGCACGTCCTGCAGATATTTAATACCGCCTAATTCGTAGAAAGTAATATTGATCTCCAAAAGGATCTCATTGTAGCTGGCGCCTACCTGTTTCTTTAATTCTCGCGCACCATTGAGAAATTCCGTTATAGTTATTTCATTTAGCGATAGCTGGTTCTTTAAATGAGAAAATGCGATCAGCTCGCGGTGTTCGTCGGGAACATCGCCATGCCTGGCTAGTTTACGGATATAGAATTCGGAATCAGCATGTTTTCCGGCTTCACCATACGCTATTGCTGCTATGATGAGCAGATCTGTAGACCGGATAATATCCCGATTTGGCACCTGAGCAATAAGATTGTACAGAAAATACATATCATGGCTATGCATAAAGGAAAAGCCATGCTCGATCAGTAGTTTCTTTACATGATCGGGGTTATTAAAATCGTACTTGAACTTGCCGGTCTGTTTGAGCACAGGATAATTGTATTTCTGGCCGTAGGAGGATAAGATAAATGCAGCCTTATCAAAACGCTCTGCGAAAACCTGATGAATCTTCAGGGCTGTTTCGTGTGTAAGCCTGTTTTCAACAGGAACCCGGATGTTGACAGCATCTTTCATTCGCCAGTCATCATTCGGGCGCTCATCTACCAAACGATTATGGATTTGGTCGGCCATATCATAATAACAGACATGGTTCTCCACATCGTATAATATCATCAGCCCGGTCCCGATTGGCCTGTTAAGCAGATAATTCAGCCGGGAGGTTTCAAAGGAGTAGGAAATGAATTTCCCATTGGCGACCAGCTTCAGTTTCTCGATACTTTTAACCTGGATACCGAAGCGTTGATTGCTTGCATTTGACCCGCCGGTGATCAGTTCAGCGTCGAAGTCGCAGCCTTTATCGGGAACATCTGCACGCAGGATCAAACCGTTGCCCTGGTTCAGGTAGGCTTTTAACGCATTCTCTGAACGCTCGCTGTAAACGGAACACTTATCTATCTGCGGAAGATCTGTGAGAGCCATATATCGTTTGTTTTAGAAAATCATGTTAAAATTAAAATTCATGCATAAATCAGCGTACGCCGTAACTAATATCCGAATAATTATTAATTTTTGCACAAAAAATGCAAAATTGTTATTTTAATCGGATTTGTTATTATATTTGCCTTAAATCTATTTTACTATGTTAGTCTCATTTGCAGTAACCAATTTCCGTTCCATACGCGAGCGCGTACAAATCGATATGGTGAAAAGCGGGCAATCGGGTATGGTATCTAATTATTTCAAATGCGGTAAAAAGCAATTGCTGCGTTCCGCTGTTATCTATGGCCCTAATGCTTCCGGAAAAAGCAGTTTTTTGCGGGCCATAAAAGCGGCTGAATACCTCGTTTTAAATTCAGCGGATTACAAACTCGATGAGGATATTGAACCTTATGAACCTCATACGTTGGATCGGGGTTGTCGGACCCAACCTGTCGTATTTGAGATGAGTTTCGTGGCTAATAAACAGCAGTACGATTATTTGATCTCCGTTACCGAAAAACGGATTGAATCGGAAGAACTTTATTACTATCCGGCCAATTCCAGGTCTTTGTTGTATTCACGGGTCGCAGAAAAGGAAATCAAATTCGGTGATTATTATAAAGGCCCGAAAAAAGTGATCGAAAAGTTATTGTCTCCAAACCAGCTATTTCTTTCCAAGGCTGCCGAGAATAATGTGGACTCGCTGATGAGCGCTTACCGGTTCTTTAGCAAAGGGCTGACCGCTTATCCGATGATAGAAGAATACGCTGAAAGCAATATCGCCCGGCTGTATGCGAAACGCCTGGCTGAGGATAAAGATTCTAAGTTTTCGAAACGTTTCAACAAATTGATCTGCGCGCTCGATACCGGTATCGCATCCGTGTCGGCCAAAGAGATCGAGTGGAAAGATGGTATGTTACCCGGAAGTTTGCCTGAAGATATCAAAAAGCAGATCAGGGAGGATTATAAATATGAGATCCGTACGCAACACTTTGTTTTTGAACAAGGCAAAAAAGTGGACGTACAGACCTTTGACGTACGCGATGAATCCGCAGGTACTAAAAGCCTTTTTGTGATCGGGGGAATTATTTTAGAGGCCCTGGATAATGGGCGCGTGTTGGTCGTAGATGAGTTTGAAAAGAACCTGCATCCAAGTATTACGCACTTTTTGATCCAGTTATTCCATAACCCGATCGTTAATAAAAAGAATGCGCAGCTCATATTTGCCACTCATGACATCACGCAGCTTTCAACGGATCATTTCAGACGCGATCAGGTTTGGTTTACGGAAAAGAACGAATACGGTGCCACCTCGTTCTACAGATGTTCTGAAATACCGGGTATACGCCTGGGAACACCATTGGATAAATGGTATGCCAGTGGCAGGTTCGGCGCGACGCCGATCATTAACGATGTTGACTTTTTAATTGAAATGCAGGCGGATGATGAGGTTGAGGCTTAATGAAAGGATCCTCATTCTGTGTGAAGGAACAACAGAATACCTGTACGCCAGATCGTTACAGATGGAATTGCCGCGCAGTTTGCAAAGGGCAGTTTCGATCGAGATATTCTTTCAAAGTCAAAACGATCCAAAAAGCCTGGTTTCAGAGGCACGACGCAGAGAACGGGCGGCGCAAAGTGAACGAAATCCTTATGATACGATATGGGTGTTTTTCGACAATGACCGCTGGCCTCAACTGAGCCAGGCTTTTGAACTGATCGAACGGTATGGCTACCGCGCTGCTTATTCGAGCATGTGTATAGAACATTGGTTCATTTTGCATTTTGAACAATGCGGCCGCGCTTTCGCTAACGGAGAGGAGGCGATCAGATATCTACGGAATCTCTGGCCGGCTTACCATAAAACGAAGGTGAACGCTTACCATGAACTAAGGGAGCGGTTGAATACGGCATTAAATAATGCGGTACGCATCAATCAGAACCAGGATGATACCTTGCCCATACATCGGCGCAACCCCTACTTTACCGTGCAGGAGCTGGTCGATTTTTTTGAGCAACTCAAACTAAAGGATATATAAATAAACTGTTTATGATAAAGAATTAAGGATAACGACAGGAATGAACAAAAAAAGCCCGGGTGTGTGGTAGCTCCCGAGCGATTTTTTTTCATTCGCACAAGGTGAGTTGAACGAATAAGAGGTTTTTCAGGTCCTCGTTTGTATTCAAACGCACAAAAGTAAAAATAATTACTTATTGCGCAAGATACTTCGCTCCTACCTCCCTGTGCCTTTTCCGGCCACTGTCAGCCGGGTAATTTTTAATAAATAAGGAGGTAAATTGAAAAACACCAATGACAATGAAGATTTAATTGAGACGGATAATTACGTCGTTAACAAAAGGCCGCCCATCTCTCCCGAGGATCGGCTCAAACTGTGGGTGCGCTCTGGGGGCCGTTGTGCAATCTGTAACAAATATCTGTTAGAGCTTAATTATGATGTGAATATCGGCGAAATGGCCCATATCGTGGGCTGGTCTACGGCTAAGCGTTCACCCAGAGGGGATGCGCCTTTACCGGCAGAGCAACGCAACAATGTAGATAACCTGGTATTGTTATGCGCCGAGCATCATAAGATCGTGGATACCCCGGAATTGCTTAAGGAATTTACCGTAGAACGCCTGATCGGTCACAAGATCGCGCATGAGCAACGGGTTTACCACCTGACCGATATGAAGGCAGATGATTCTACCGTGGTCTTACGTATGTTCGGCGGTATCAGAGGCCTGTCCGTGGAATTATCCAAAGAGCATGCCCGCCAAATCGTTTTCAGTGATGCGGGTAAATTTGCTTTGTTCCCGGATAGTTTTGACAAACACGGTATTGAGATCGACCTGCACCAGTTGCTTGATCCCGAAGACAGCTGGGATGCTTATTGGCAAATGGGAGTTAAACTGATCGATAAAAGCTTGCAACCTTTGAACGAAGGGATCAAACAGGGGCATATACGCCATGTATCCGTATTTACATTGACGAGGATACCGCTGATGATCTATCTGGGTTATCAATTAGGTGACAAGATCCCTATGACGATCTACCAAAAACATCGGGGCAAAACTGAGACCTGGCTTTGGTCAGCTACCGCACCCGTGGAAAAATTTGAATACCGGCAATTGGCATCGGCAGGTAATGATAAGGTCACATTGATCTTATCATTGAGCGGGAGTATTGGTTTAGACGACCTGCCGGCTGAGCTAAAGGAAGGCACGAATATTTTTGAGGTCCGTCCGGTTGATACCATTCCTAACCGGGATATTTTTCTTAATAAGTTATCCGCGCAAAATTTTACCAAGACGTTCCATGACCTGCTGAGCGGTTTGGAAATAACGCACAAGGGATGCAGGCAGATCGATCTGGTACCGGCAATTCCGGTCGCAGCAGCAGTGAGCATCGGAAGAGGTGTGATGCGTCAGGCGCACCCGGCCATCATGATCTATGATCGTTCGGCCGGAATTTATAAACCAACTATAAAAATAAACGGACATGAAACTAATTGAATACTTTAAAAATTTCCTTGATAGATCGGTCAATCTGAACAGCAGCAGGATAACCTTGCTGGATGAACGCACGACCGCCATTACCAACTTTCTCAAAGAAAGTGATTTGCTAAAAGACAACTTTGTGGACATTATCCCGCAGGGTTCTTACGCGCATAAGACCATCATTAAACCGGTACGCAGCACGGACGAGTTTGATGCTGACGTATTGCTTGAACTGGAAGAGTTCGAGGACTGGGAGGCCTGCGATTATGTAGAGAAATTGTATGAGCTATTCAGAAGCCGCGCTATTTACCGCGAAAAGGTCGGTCGTAAAACCAGATGTGTAACCATTGATTACGCCAACGATTTCCACATCGATATCGTTCCTTATCTTAAGCGGCATGGCAGTAATTATGTCACCAACCGCCGTGATAACAGCTATGAACTGACGGACCCTGAAAAGTTCACCGAATGGCTGGATGAAAAGAACCGGGTGACCAAACATCATTTTGTCAAAGTGATCCGCTTATTGAAATACCTGCGCGATTACAAACGGACCTTCGCGATCAAGTCCATTATTTTAAGTACGATCGTTGGTGAACAGGTGAATGATGTTGCGCTGTTGGAAAACCCCAACTGCTACGATGATATCCCGACGACGCTTTACACGATCATGAAAAAGCTGAAGGCTTATGTTCAGCAGTACCAGATCATGCCCACCATTAATGATCCCGGTCAAACCGGTGAGAACTTTGGTGATCGGTGGCATCAGGACGGCTGGGCCAATTTCCGTAATAAGATGATCTTTTATGCGGATAAGGTAGTTGAGGCCTACGAAGAGTCTGATAAAGAAAAGAGCCTGACTAAATGGCGGGAGATATTTGGCGAGGATTTCAAAAAAGCAGAGGCGGTAAACGAACAACGCTCAGAGGCTAGTAACACTGCCCTGGTACGATTCGATCAAACCGAGCAACAAATCACCGACCTGGGGATACCTGTCAATATGAACCCGGTTTATCAGGTCAGGATGATTGGCCGGGTTACAAAAAAGACCGGCTTTCGCGAGTACGACCTGAATACACAAGGCAATAAGGTTTCTACGGGAAGGTATATTAATTTCCGGATCTCCAGGTGTACTGTCCCCCAGCCTTATCAAGTTTACTGGAAAACACTGAACCGGGGAAATGAGGCGATCAATCACAATTGTGTACGCGGTCAGGTCGTATCCGGCGGCGAGACGCATCAGGAACCAACCAGCTTCCGCGGCAATCATTACGTAGAATGCTTTATTGTTAAAGACGGCATTTGTGTAGCCAAGGACAGGCAATCAGTAATTATCATATAAACAACCCGCTACAAGCTGCCCCATCAAAGCAGCTTGTAGCTTCTATTTATTTTTACAATATGAACGAAGCCATTATAATTGGTTGGCCGGAGGAAATCGAAGACCTGGATGCAGAAGATATTATCGCATTGGATTCCGAAACGCTTAGGATAAAAAGCATCAGAACCAGCTCAGAAGGGATGATGGCCGCACTGGAGTGGTCACTTCCAACTGCATACGTGGTGATGTTGTCCGGCTTATTCTTTAAGTCTTTCTTAGAAGAGGCCGGAAAAGATGCGTATCAAATGTTAAAGACGTGCATAAAAAACTATATCTTAAAGAAAAGACAGATTAAAACGCGGCTATTGGCGGCGAGTTCATCGCCAAAAAAACTTTCGCCGGATTACGATCAATCATTAACGATCACACTCAAAGCCAGGTTGCATAGCGGGCTATTGGTTACCGTTCTGGTTTCCGAGAAAGTCGAGCAGGCAGATGCCGATGATATGCTCGAAGGAATGTTTCATGTCCTTCAATTGCTTTATGAAGACTGTCAGGAAAAAGCACCGGAACCAGCACCAAGTAACAATGTCAGACCCGAAGAAATATATCTGCTGGCCGATCCCGAAAACAAAAAATGGGATATATACACATCCAAACAGCTACTCGAAAAATACAAATCATAACAAACTTTAAACTTGATCCTTTTTAATATTAATTATCATGCCGCCACGCGATCCCAATAAAACCGCCCGCAACAAAACAGTTGAACAAATGAAGCAACAGCTTCGTACCATCCTTCCCGCTACCTTGCGTGAGGTTGACCGGGACAGTGAAGCATCACTGAACGCCTTCATCGGCAGCAAAACCGGTGATTTCATCAACACCTACCATGAGGTGATGCGAACGCCTGACGAATACATTACCAAGTGGCTGGAGGGACTGGAAAAAGGTTTAGCAGAGGGTAAACAGGGTCGCTGGCTGAATATGTACGAACATCTGAAGGATAGACGCAACAAAAAGTTTCGGGAATATACGGAGCTGTTCTTACGGCGGTCGTTTTTTAAACACTACGATGAATATGCCCGTGTACGTCCCGGAGAAAATGAATCGGAGGTTTGGTTTGGCTTGAACGATGCTGATTACGGATTGCTGATCACACCGTGGTTTCACGAGGGTACATGGCGAAATGACCGTTCTGAGATCAGGGTTTTCCCTGAAGCCTATTGGACTATAGGACACGTTTTAAAAACCGGGTTATGCATAGAGGGCAATAAACGCCAAATGACCTTCAGTAAGGTATCAGACTTGTTGAGTTTTATGTATGCACAGATCAGGCTCACCAAATCTCCATATCAGATCGGACTTTATGAGCGTTACATGGATTATGTTGATGGTTTTTCCAATCCACTGCAGATACCATTTTTAATCCCGGAATTGCGCTATGACAATAGCGGAAAAAAACATAAACACAGGCTTGATTTCCTGGTAATCAATCCTTATACTATGGATAAGATAGGTATTGAGTTGAGCCCCTGGTCTACCCACGGCCAGTTTTCGGGAACGAATGCTTCAGGTGCAAAACGAACTATCGGGGAAATGAATGACGCAGCGCGGGAGTCTTTTGAGAAAGATGCTGAAAAAGCGCGCGCTTATTTCAAAAAATACAACATTTTTACGTTGACCTACACCGACAAAAATCTGGGAGAACTGGACAGCCTCTTTGCAGAGTTAGTGAAGTTCCTGAATCCTTCACAACCACCAGCCCAACTGTCGCTGCATTTGATAGATGATTATTTCAAGCTGTAGAAAGTATACATTTTAAATTCCAACTGTTAATGAGATAAGGACCGCAACTGGTGATTCTTGGAATTGAACATGAATACGTTCGGTCACTAAAAGATTACCGGACATTATCGCTTATCGTTTAAACAGCACGCAAGTCATGTTTTGATCAGATCGAAACGATTTGCTGGAACGCTTGGATCTTGTAAATTTCAATTTGTTTAGCATAAGAAATAGGGGTATATCAAATTTTGAGTGTCATTGATTTTTGTTTTGGAAAGTTTTTATAGTACTGCAGGCAAAGCATTATCTGTTACATTCTACGGAAGCACAACGGTCTTCGCACATGCATATACAACAGAAGTCCTTTAAAAGACATCTCCTAAAAGAAACCACAACGATACGTAAAGGAAATATTTCATTACAAATTATAAATATGGCTATGGGTATATTGTTGTTTCCGAGCTAAATCATTTATACGTTTGTTAGAAAGGAAGTGCATTGTGGGTAATATATTCTATCAAATTTAGCCTTTAAACTGAGTATTTATATAGTTTGATTTAATTCACAAAAATCGCATCTTTCTGTACCAATTCGAAAACTATCATGGCCAAACAATATCTAGGAAAGGAACAATCGATGTGTAAGCTCGTTGCGGCGGTTGGTATCGTTATACGGGCTAAAGGATATAAAGGCCTTACAGGTACTAACATTGCAAAAGCTGCAGGATTAAGCAAACGGTTGATCTACATTTATTTTGAATCTGTAGAAGACTTAATTGAAACATATATCCGGCAAAAAGATTATTACGCTGGAGCATCGAGTAATTTTCCTCATTTACAGAGTTCTAAACAAAATAAAACCTATCCAATTTTAATTGACTTACTAACCAATCAGCTGGAACAGTTTTATAAAGATGACGAGCTGCAAAAAATTGTTTTATGGCAGATAAGTGAACGCAGTAAGGTAATGTTTGACGTATGTGAGGAAAGGGAGAAATTGGGAAGCAAATTCTTTAGGTTAGCCGATCTCGAATTCAAAGGAACTTCCGTAGACTTAAGAGCAGTTACTGGCTTATTAGTTGCGGGTATTTATCATATGGTTTTGCACGCCAAATCTACAGATAGTTTGTTTTGTGAAATTGACCTTAACACCCCTGAAGGATTAGAACGAATTAAAAAAGCAATAATAGATATTTTAGGGAATACTTATAACAAAGCAATCTCCGAACGAAAAACCAACAGCATAAATTGAATATAGCTATTTAGCTTCTTAAGCTTAGAATACTTTTACCTGATAGGGAAGTTATATATTTCTGATTAGGATTGTTTCGATTTGATGGATCCGTAAGTTCAAGCCAGCCATAATCAATCAACTTCCCAGCAACTCTTTTTAACGTGTTAACACTATCGTCCATCTCAAGTAACTTAGTTAATATTTCGTGTCGGCTTTTGGCGGTGTGACAGAAAATAAGAATATCGATATACCTCTGTGCAGCCTTTGAGCCTAAATTATATGAATAATCATGATTCTCAATAATTTTTACTTGTTCTATAACTTGATCTATTCTTGCTTGCCGGATATTGAAAATTATCTTTTCCGAATCATTTGATGGGTCTATAAGGCTTAAATTAAGCCAATCTTCAACTTTTATATTAAATTCAAGTAGGAGATTTCTAAATGTTATTAAAGTGAGGTTCTTTCCGTTTTCGTAAGCGCTGTATTGAGAACGGGTCATACCCGCAATGTTGGCGAAAGCCTCTGGAGTGGGAAATCCTGCCTTAACTCTTAGTGTCTTTATAAAAGCTCCTAATACCAAATAAAAAGCCTGATTGTCGTTATTGGCGTCACTTACATTATTGCGGTTGTCCCTTTTTGCCATCGCCTTAAGTTGGCAATAAGAAAAAAAGCTGTCATCCTATTTAAATAGGAATAAAATTTTGTCTATATATTTATTATTCTTAAATTTGAAATAGGTTAATTATTAGAAATAGAGCTGCTTTATAAATACTTAAGGTACATTAATTTCAGAATTAGCTTATTCTTTTTGATTTATTATTTGGTGTTATTCAAGAGTCTCTTCTGCTAAATTCTGACAAATGCATTCGAGGGAGACAATAGGTTTAATGCCCATAAGGATATTTGTGTATTTTTGTACGCACTATAGCTTTATGGGCCCTATTGTAATCCGTTTCGAAAGGCCGTCAGAAGCCCAGCAGGGCGGTTGTAGGGCCCGGCTATAGTGCTTATCAACTATGACTCGTTTTTTAAATAATCGGGTTATGTTGTTTCAGAATTTCAAATTATCGCACTTTCTTACAGCTTACTTTAAATGTATTGCAGACAGCTTTAGCTGGCATTATTTGTTAGGTACCTCCTATAAGAAGCACATATCTTTAATCTTTTCCTGGTCATCAGTTCTCGCGGCTAAAGGACAGCCGGGAATAATTTGGATGAATACCGGTTTGCCGGTATTCATTTCATTATCTCTGATCAGCCGGGTCATTGCCGTCTTAAAAATAGTTCCCTATTTACAGGCATTTTCTACACCAGTCAATTTCACCCAGTTCGACATCCTGTTCGCTCGTAAGCCTAAAAACCCAGTTTAGTTTTTGGCAATTGCATGTATTAAACTTTTTCCCTAACTCCTAACACTATAAAAATGAAAGCTATTTTTTGCTTAATGGGCTTGCTTTGCCTAAAATTTAAGCGTTTTATACCACCTCTTGTTTTTTCTATATCACTGATATATTGCGTATTTTTAACTGAAAATGTCGTTTCCCAACAAGGGAACGCAATTTATTCCGGAATTGTAATTGATTCTGTTTCAAGGAAACCACTGGCAGGTGCTACGATCACCAACCCCTATAACGAAAGCCGCGTTTTTACTGATGGCTTAGGCCGGTTTTCAATTTCTGCACCAAGGCGGGGTGGTTTTTTAGTGGTTACTTACATCGGTTATAATAGCACAAAGTTCAGTTACAAGCAATCCGGTTCAGATTTCCTCATTCAATTGACCCCAGTTACCTTAAATGTCGCTGAAGTCTCGGTATCGACCGGCTATCAGTTAATTTCCAGAGAGCGCGCAACGGGTGCTTTCGCCCATGTCGACAGCGCGCTGTTAAATCGCAGGGTTGGATCCAATGTTATTAACCGGCTGGAAGGTGTCGTGCCTGGTTTATTATTTAACAGGAGTACTATTTCGTCGGCAACCGGCGGTCTGGACCTAAGCATTCGCGGACATAGTACGCTATTTGCAAATGATCAGCCTCTGGTCATTGTTGATAATTTCCCATATGACGGAGATATTAATAATATAAACCCTAATGATGTCGCCAGCATATCCGTTCTTAAAGATGCTGCTGCTGCCTCCATATGGGGCGTCCGGTCCGGGAATGGGGTGATTGTCATCACAACAAAGAAAGGGAAATATAACAGCGCATTATTGGCAGACTTCAACGCGAATATCACGGTGGGTGACAAGCCGAATGCTTTTTATGACCGATCGTTTCTCGATAGCAAGGACTTTATCGACGTTGAAAAGCAATTATTCAACCTTGGTTATTACGACAGTCAGCTTAGTGATTCAGCGCATCCTGTGGTTTCCCCGGTTGTTCAGTTATTGGCCGATCAAAGGGATGGCAAAATTAATCAGGCTGCCGTAGATAAGGAAATTGATAAATTCATCGGAACCGATGTTCGAAAAGACATCGAGCGTTATTTATACCATAAAAGTATCAATCAGCAATACAGTCTAAACCTGCGCGGCGGTAATGAACGTAGCACATACTACTTTTCTGCAGGTTATGACAATCAAATTGGAAACTTAACAGGAAATAACAATTCAAGACTTACGCTCAACGCGCAGAATGTTTTTAAACTGTTGCCTGGACTTGAAATGTCAGTTGCTTTGAATTATATCGAAGCACATAATACCAATAATGGAATCGGCAATCTTACAGCCGGCGGACAATACGGACAGATCTACCCATATGCCCGGTTGGCGGATGATTCAGGTAAACCAATGCCGATAGTCAAAGATTATAATTACAGCTGGATAACTGATGCTTCCGCGCAACAGGGTTATCTAAACTGGCAATACAATCCATTGGATGAAATTCATTATGCCGACAATACATCGGTATCGCGGGAAACACGGATCAACACATCGCTGAAATATACATTTCTGAAAAATTTGAATGCTGAAATCCGTTATCAATATGAAACTGCAAACACATCCGGAAAAAATTATTTCGATAAGAACACTTACTACACCAGGAATATAATAAACGAATTTACTACAGTGAAAGGTGCGGCGATTACGCATATAGTACCGGTATCCGGAATTTTGCAGCAATCAGAGAACGCACTTGCATCGCAGCATTTCAGGGGGCAGCTGAATTATCATGTCAATGAAAATGACCGGCATGAAGTGACTGCGCTTGTAGGAGCGGAGGTGAATGAAACCGTTACCAATAGTAACGCTAACACCGTGTATGGTTACGATAAGGAATTAGGTACTTATCAGAATGTCGATTTTAACACATA
Source organism: Mucilaginibacter gossypiicola (assembly GCF_900110105.1). Classification (GTDB taxonomy): domain Bacteria; phylum Bacteroidota; class Bacteroidia; order Sphingobacteriales; family Sphingobacteriaceae; genus Mucilaginibacter; species Mucilaginibacter gossypiicola. Next base: position 339,946 of record NZ_FOCL01000005.1, read on the forward strand.
TTATCCTCTTTATCCTTCAGGATTCTATTCCCAGGTACCGGGAACACTCGGGTTCAGTAAATTTACTGATCGATATCTTTCCTATTTCGGAAATGCGGCCTACACTTTTAAGAGGCTATACACCATTTCTGCAAGTGGCAGGATCGATAGGTCTAACTTGTTCGGCGTTAATGCCAATCAAAAATCGGTACCCCTGTATTCAATCGGTGGGGTATGGAATGCGGCACAGGAGGGTTTTTATTCGATCGATTTTCTACCGTTACTGAAACTAAGAACCACATACGGTTATAACGGCAACATTGACAAAAATGTCGTCGCGGTTACCACCATTAAACGGAATACAAGTGATTATTATACGCCTGGTCTTTCAAATTCAAGCATCGCCAACCCAGCGAATGCGGACCTGCGATGGGAAAAAATCCGGATGATCAATTTTGGACTTGACTTCGGATTTAAGGATCGGATTTTAACGGGCAGTTTTGATATATTTTTCAAGAAGGGTATCGACCTTTTTGGTGATTCTCCACTCGCCCCATCAACTGGTTTTACGATGTTTCGGGGGAACACAGCTAACACTAAAGGCCATGGTTTCGATCTTGTACTGAATTCCAACAATCTCGCAATAGGCAATTTCCGCTGGCAGTCGACATTCCTGATCAGCCGGGCAGTGGATAAGGTTACCAAATACAATCTAAACCAGACGGCTATAGGTTCACTTTCAGACGGTTCTGTTGTCCTTCCGATTACAGGTAAGCCACTTTTTGGCATTTACAGTTATAAATGGGCTGGGTTGACTCATGAAACCGGCGATCCGCAAGGTTATTTAAACGAAAGTATCAGCACAGATTATACATCAATCATCGCAAGTACAAAGCTGGCTGATCTCGTTTATAATGGCCCTTCGAGACCTACATCATTCGGTTCCCTTAAAAACACATTTTTTTATAAACAGCTTTCGATGTCGTTCAATCTCGTTTACAAATTCGGCTATTACTTCAGACGGCCTTCAATCTCCTATAGCGGGCTTTATTCAGGATGGTTTGGTCATTCGGATTTTACCAAAAGGTGGTTAAAACCCGGGGATGAAAGCTATACCGATGTTCCTTCCATGCAGCTTCCACCCGTAAACGACGACCGTGAAACCTTTTACAGTTACGCGTCAACCTTAGTCGATAAAGCCGATCATATCCGACTGCAGGATATTTCCCTTAATTACAGTTTAACGCGATCTGTTTGGAAAAACTTGCCGGTTCGACAACTGGATTTTTACGGGTATATCAATAACATAGCGATCCTCTGGCGCGCCAATAAGGAACATCTTGATCCCGATATGTATTCAGCTTCTGCCTATCCGATCCCCAGAACGTACGCCTTTGGCTTTAAAGTCGGGCTTTAATCATTAAAAAAATATTATGAAAACAGCAAATATCTTTATTCAGTGCCAGAATTACACCAAACATTTATATAATAGTATACAAAGAATGCTGCTTGCTTGTTCACTGCTTTGCGTATTGAATAGTTGTAATAAGCAGGATGATTTTCTTGCCGCGAAAACAAATTCTGCTCTCGCGGTTCCGGTAACACTGGATGATTATCAGTCATTGATGCAGAATCAAGGCGTCCTCAATATCAAAGATCCGGCATTAGGACAGATAGCGACAGACGACTTTTATGTAACGAAACCTGTGTGGAGCGCGCTCGCTACCACGACAGAAATTAAAGGTTATATATGGGATAAAGTCGTTTATGATGCCGGGGCGAATATTTTGGATTGGTCATCCGCATATAAGGCAATATATTACGCCAATGTGGTTCTCGATGCACTTCCTAAAATTAAAGTTAGCCCGTCGGAACAAGGGAAATATAATGAAGTTAAAGGTGATGCTCTTTTTTACCGGTCCGTTGCATTATACAATCTCGTCCAGACATTTGCGATGCCCTTTGACAAAAAAACAGCTGAATCCGATCTTGGAATACCTTTACGATTGAATTCCGATTTGAAAGCGCCCTCAGTACGTTCCTCCGTGAAGCAATGTTACGATCAAATTCTTAGTGACCTTAAAATTGCGTTAGCCCTGTTGCCCCAAAAAGCAGCAGTAATAACTTCTCCCTCTCAATTGGCGGCACAAGGTTACCTTGCGCGGATAAACCTGGCCATAGGGAATTATGATCAAGCATTTAAATATGCGGATTTATGTTTGAAGGATTTTGATGTGCTCACGAATTTCAACGACTTGGTCCCTTCTTCGGCTTCTCTTAGTAACACATTTTTGACTGAAGAAATATTTCATGCTACGCTGCTAAACTACGGTATAATAGCGCCAAACTCGAAATCAATAACTGATTCCGTGCTATATGCATCTTATGAGGCAACTGATTTACGCAAAACTCTATTTTTTAGGCTCAAATCGGGATTGCCTTATTTTAAAGGCAGCTATGATTTTAAAGGGAATCTTTTCAGCGGTCTGGCCAATGATGAAATTTATTTGATAAGGGCCGAATGCCTTGCAAGATTGGGTGATAAAAACGGAGCGCTCACTGATTTGAACAATCTGCTTTCAAACAGGTACGTCAGAGGGGCTTTTGCCCCGCTGACAGCAGTAAGTCCAGAACAAGTTTTATTGCTAATACTAAAGGAAAGAAGAAAGGAATTACTTTATCGGGGACTTCGATGGACTGACCTGAGACGATTTAGTAAAGAACCTCAGTATGCCGTTTCGTTGTTTCGAAACATTGACGGAAAAACCTATTCGTTGGAACCGAAAAGTCCAAGATACGCGTGGCCAATTCCTGATAATGAAGTCCTGGTGAATAATCTACCGCAAAATCCAAGATGAAATGCCAAGAAAGATAAATTCAATGAAAGCAATATTTTTAATATCACTGGCTTGTACTATTTCTTTTGCTTACCAAGCTTTTAGCGCTACGGCATCCGGTATAAACAAGCAGGCGGACTCAGCCGTCATCACTGGTTGGATTAAAGAATTGAAAGATGGCGATACCATTCTGATGAACCTATATAAATTTGGTGAGTTTCAGGGGTGTGATTTATCAAAATCTACTATTACGAGCCAAGTAAAAAGGGGACGTTTTTCATTTCAGATTCCCTTGAGCAAGGATCCCCAATACATCGACTTGTTAGCACCCTCGCCAGCAGAATTTAGAATCAGTTCATATCTTATTGAACCCGGTGACCGAATTCTTGTGAGCAATGCGGGTGGGCGAACGCGTTATTGCGGACATGGGTCTGAAAAGTGGCGATTAAAAGAAGAAACGGATAGATTAATACGCAACTATGTCCCGGGCAGAATCCTGAATGGTCATCAAACAGGTAAATTTATTGGGTCTTTTAACAGATATATTGAAAAAGTTTGCAATAAAATTGCAGGCGAACGAAGTCAGATTGGTGTTATTGCAGCAGACATAATGATTGCTGACCTGATTGGAGTGGCAATGCACATGAGGTCTATGGAATTGTTTGACTATTTCAAAGGCGTTTCTACAAATCGGACTGATTTACAGAATTATGATCATTTATCTATAAACCGCTTCAATCCCGATGCGAAAATATTAAAATATGCTGACTATTACGCATTTGGAGTCATTGAGGAATTTAAACTGGATTCCTGCTTTTTGACCGGTAAAGCATTTGTTGTCGAAATTGCCTACAGGTATTTAAAAAAACGGTATTTCAATGCTCCGGCCTTTCGTGACAGGTTACTGACTTTACTACTTTATACAAGCAGAAAAGATGGGCTCAGGCGAAATGTCCTTGATGATGCAATAGCAACTGTAAAAGATCCATTATTTCTTCGCTTACTTGATGAACTTAGGCAAAGGTCGGCTAACGGAGCTATTGCGGCGGACTTCGCTTTGCCTGATAGTTCAGGAAAACTGGTGCACTTGACGGACTTCAGGAACAAAGTTATTTTGATTGATTTCTGGTTTTCAACTTGCGGTCCCTGCAAATCGCTCGGTGTAATCTTAAACGATTTGGAGAGAAAGTACATTGGCAGAAATGTAGTTTTTATTTCAGTTTCTGTCGATAAATCAAAAGATCGTTGGATAAGCGCGATAAGAAAAAAGGAATTTGTCACTGACTACAGTATCAATCTTTTTACGGAAGGCAAAGCTTTAAATCATCCACTTGCTAAACATTACAACATCAACAGCTGCCCGACTTTGTTGCTCATCGACAGCGCCGGTAAAATTAATAACAGTTTCGTTGAGCCGCATGAGGACCATGGCGCCGGCCTTATATTGGCTATTGATAAGATGTTAATGAAATGAACGAAAGCTTCCCAAACCGGGAAGCTTTCCTGTTTGTTAATTACGGAGTTGCCCTTCGCTGTCGTTTTGAACATTTGCGCCGGCCGGCAATTTATCCTGATAAGCGGCACCAGTCACATCATAAGTCGATGTAATTGTACATGCAGCATTTGGAAGCGCCGAGGTATTACAACCATCGGGCGCCGATGTAAACCAACGAAAATGTCCTGCCGACGAAATTCGCCCGTAATAAAGCGTGCCGAAATGTTTCTTCGGAGAGTTAAAGGCGTAAGCGCTTCCAATACCCGAAACTGCTGCCAGGGCCATCATGGCCATTCTGATTTTTTTCATGCTATTTAATTTAAGTTATTGATTTCCCGGTTTTACCTCAGGACCGGAAATAACCTGATTTCGCGCGTGAAATATTTTTGCTATCAATTGATCTGAATTAAATATCGATATGCTGTTTAGTGAGCTTTAAAGAAAGGAAGCCAACACCGATAAATACTATATTCAGTGCGAGATGGCCAGGCCACCTAAGCTTTGTAAGTAGCCCACCACAAGGACATGGCATAAATGGAAATAATTTTAACAATGCAAAGGCGATGTATATGCTGAAAATGGTCATCAGTGTTAAAAAGCAATAAAGCCCGACAATTCTGCTTTTCTTAAAAATAATTAGCAGGGCCGTAAGTATTTCGACAGGGGGCAAGAGAAGAATAACGACGGGTCTGAAAACTATGGGTATTGGCTGGTTGTTCATTGCCCGTACGAATGCGCTATGATCAGCAATTTTGCTAAAAGCTGCATATAAAAACAGCAGGATTATTAGCGCATTTATGAAGTCAGCTAAAAATTCTTTTTTCATATTGTAGAGTTAAATAATTGAAAATTTGAGATTTTCAGGTTTCAAGTAATGCATAAGAAAATGAAGGATTCCTGCCTGCCCGCTCAGTAAGCCTGGTATAAAATGCGCATCCTTCACAGGCATCCAGTAACGCGAGCTAGTGTCGTAAGTGGATCCGCTGTGCAGAAGAAATTCAGCAATTGCATCTGCACGGCGCTGCCAGTTTTCGTCACCGAAAACCCGGTAGGCCTCCAAATAGACTTCGCCAATGCCGCCAAGACCATTCTCAAATCCGAGGTAATCGGTATCGGGATAATCTGGATATGCATTTAAAAGTCTATAGACGGCATCTTTAATGTGCTTTTCTTTTTTAGATTCATAGGCCCTTATCAACATGAGTGCTATTCCATGGAACCCGCTTCCAAGTCCGGAAAGAGCGATACCGAGGTCTGGCATCACATTGAGATCCTGCCGCAGTTCAGAATCCAATAATCCGAGAATATAATTTACACCATTGGAGATTAGCTGATCAGCTGTTTTTGACTTGTAGGTTTTCTGATACTCGATCAGAAAACAAAGAATTCCAGAAGTTCCGTGAAATAAGCCTGGCGGAAGCAAATAGCCGTGTTCATGGGAAGAGTACCACGACCCATCTGTATTTTGGGTACTCATGAAATAATCAGCGAGCTCAGAAAGTAGCCGTGATGCTATACCCGGTTCCAGGAACGGAAGGCATTTGAGTAATGCTATTCCGTACCCGGCCTTTCCTGTTGCCAGATCACTTCCCTTGGCAGGTTCAGAGAGGAACAGTAAAGTTAATTGAGACCGGGTAACGTGGTCAGTCGTTATCATGCTGGCATCCAACAAAGCCGCTATTAACAAGGCGATTCCGCTATTTCCATTAAACAGGTCAACTCCTTGTTTACTGGCCTGCCATAGATAATTATTGCTCAATTTTCTGAAAAGATCATCGCCAAAGTCCTCTAACTCATAGGTCGTAAAATCAGCTTTTTTTGCAGCCGCGATACAGAGCAAAATCCCTGATAGACCCGAACTTAAACTGTAATTATTGATGTTGACGGCGCCAGCGTCCGGATTATATAAGCTTGACTTGAAAATGTTTAGTCCTTTAAGTATTGTTTCCTGTGCGCTTGACTTGGGCAATGCTTTCCTTACATCAATACTTTCTGTCTGTGATTTAGTGAAAAGTGCCGACAAGGATTCACGAAGATCTAATGCTTGACCTGCTAAGCGGAGAGCGGCGATTTCATGAGCTATATCTCGATTCCCCAAGAAAAATAACAATTGTTTTTCCAATACGCTCGGATCGGTGTTTTCAAATTTTAGTGGCGAACAGCCGCTAAACAGTTTGATCAATATGCCTGATAATCCGTAGAGATCATCGCGAATGGAAGGTTCATTTCCTTGAAATTGTTCCCGTGTCATATAACCTGGTGTTCCGACGCCAAACGGGGGTTCCGGCCCTTGCCTGTTAAGCGAAGCCGAAAGCTCAAAATCTGTCAGGACCAATTCGCCCGAGTTCCTTACGATGAAATTTTGCGGGTTAAGGTCGCGGTGCACATAATTAAGGGAATGCAGGTTTTTAACGATATCGATGACCTGTTTAGCAAGGTTGATAACGATGGACTGGATTTCAACCGTAGAAGATTTAAAGCTCTTCCCTGCATATAGCGATTGCACCCGGTCGCTCAGGCTTTGGCCTTCAATATACTCCATCACCAGGTAGCCGTCACCATCAGATTCGAAGTAATCCAAAACTTTAGGAATGCTCAATTGAGCCTGCAAAACCTGGTGGACACGAAACTGCCACGAAAGCCTGCTCCTGATATCGCGATGATGATCGTCGTAGGATTGCGACTGTAAGCCTTGCTTGATCAAATACGTTACCGGGTTTAAAGTCCAGGAAAGCCTGATTGCTTTAAAAACCTTCCCCTTCGGGTCATCTTTGATGATTTCAGTAAGTACGTATTTTCTAACGATCTTCGGATGTTCTTTTCTTTTGACGGTTTTGAAATTCCGAAAAGGCCATGCGTAGCCTGTAGCCCTCCATTTGATAGCTGAATTCGAATTCAGGTACTGCTCGGGATTTCCGTGTCCGAATCTCGCAGGAATGCATGATGTAAATACACAATTTCCGAGCTTGAATGATCCAGGTATATCCGGGCCGGCAAAGTCGACGGCCAGCCCCGTAATTTGAACAGCCAACTGCCTTGCTTCAATTTCATTTTTAGGGTATAGGTTGATAACTTTTCCATACGTTGATGGCCCGTGTTTTCCTGTGAGGAGGTTTTGATGAGCCTGCCTGTCTGCAGGGATATCGAATGGAACGCTGAACTGCTTAAGTAAAGGGAGAAGCACGCCCAGGAATTTCGAAGTTAAGGGAACGACTAAGGAAATATGCAGTGCCCATCCTTCGAAGGGCTTATCAGCCCCGACGCTCAGATAAGGATAATTGACGGCGGAATTGAATTTTCCGGCGTTTAGGTATTGTCCATAGTCGCCTGACCCACTATTCGTGTGATTGAACATTTCGGCCGCCTGTGTCTCCACCGGCAGGAAGGAGTCATTTTCGAAATTTTTTACATCCATTTGGTCTCCTGGTTTGATGAACCCAAGTTACCCATGGTTTTTGGTGCTGATTTTGATATACCGTATCAAAAATCTGATATTCCTTAACAAATGCCGCTGTTTTCTACGGCGTCGACTTCAATACGGCAGGCCCTTATGGATTCGGCTGAATGTTTCTTTGGTTATATTCAGGTATGAAGCGATAAGGTAATGAGGAACCTGCAGCGTCAAATATGGTTCCTTTATTTTCATGAGATTGTACCTCGCCTTAGCAGAGCCTAACCTCAATAAAGATTCCCTGTAGCGCCCGGCAATTGATACCTCCAGCGATAGCATGATCATTAAGGATGCCGCCTCACTATATTTTTCGGCGATATGCATAAGGTGCGCAAAGGGAATGGTAAGCACCTCGACCTTGGTAACGGAAATGACATATTCTTCACCGGCTGAATTGTTAAAAAGATTTGGCGGGATCACCAGTTCTCCTTCCTTCTGAAACCATGCCGTCATCCTGTCTTTTTCGCCTTCAAATGCGCCCCGTATAATTCCGCTTTGTATATAGTAAATGGATGTCGGATAATTACCCGGCGATAAGATCGTCTCAAGTGCTTCGTATCTGTTAAACCGGGCCTTTTCCGTGATTGCGGTTATTATTGCCGGAGATATATCTTTCGTAATTGTGAGCCTATTTATAAGCCCTTTAATATCTGTCATCGGATATTTTTTTTCGCAAATAAATCATTCATGATAACCCGGTCAAGTGGCAACAGGTGGCAATAATATGCCATCTTATCGCTGAAAGACCATAAGTGTCGGAAAAACAACTAATATTTCTGCTTTTTTTCCCTGTATAGGGAAAAATTAATTACTTTGTAAATAATATTATAGCTTAAAGGAGTAAAATACGGCAGTTTAGCGGTCATGGGTTGTGAACAAGCAGATTATGATTACATCACTTACAAAAATAAAGGCATTTATTCATACTTACGGGGAATTGAACAACGCAGAGATTTCTGCGGCAACGCTGGAGGAACTAAAAACATTTGCGGGGCACGCAGTGACTTCTCTTATTTTAAATATCGACGATGAGATCGTTTTAAAAAAAGACGAGCGGGAAAGACTTTTGTTTACGGAACAGCTGCAGTTAGCCCTGATAGGTATTATCGATGACCTCGCAAAAATAAGCCGGGGCAGCGACGATTTAAGCGGGATCTTCGTTTGGCTCGATACTGAACTCATAGGCTTGCTCGAACACCTGCACCAATATTTCGGAAGTTATTTTAGTAACGAGGTACCGGTTCCGGCAAGCTTTGTTATTCTTCATAAACGAAAAATTTATCCCGAATCAATTGAATTAGTCGCTCAGTTTCGTAAAATGGTCAGCGATGAAAACTTGACGGACCTTTTTTCATCCTTTTTGCTTGCAAATAATGTTAAGGACCGGTTTTTTATAAGGAAATGGAACCAATGGCTATTTTACAAAAATTTCATCGCAGAGGCTACCTTGTTTTTTAACGGTGCTCTCCCGGAAGAACCGAGTATCGCGGTCATGAAATTATTCATAGAACTCAATTTCAACAGCCTCTATGTATACAGCTATTTTCTGAAGTTCATGGATGGAATTTCGTCCAGGGACGCGGACGACGAAGAAATAGAACACGAATTATTTTACCTCCTTAAAATTTTCCGGCAAATCAATACGCGTTACCAGAAAGGCTTCGACCCCGAATCAAAGACGTTAAAAGAACTTATACGAGGGGCCATAACCGCAGAACTCAAATATATTTCGCAAAAAAATAAACTGTTTCAAAAAGTTTCCAAAGGGACTGAGGAACCCGGAGTTTCCAGGTATTACTTCATGGTGATGGTAACCCTTGCTGAACTGATGTTTCTGTTGAGGATTATGGTCGAAACAGAATTCCTGGTTACCAAATTGAAGTCACATATATATGAATTTGTAGCTAATCATATCCGGACGCAGCGTGCGGAGAATTTTTCAAAGAAGAGTATGCGAAACCGGTTTGGTTCAAAACCCTTCTCCGACGGCATCGTACACAATGTCAGGCAGTGGTTGTTGAAAATGGTTCAACATATAGATTTACATTATAAATGATTTTGGTTTCTTATTAGTATGAAGCTTGAATTTATTATAAGTTGTCAGTCTAATACCTTAATAATTAGTTTTTACAATTGTATAGTTGTTCTTTATTACAATATCGTTGTGCACTTGGTTTTCCGAATTACATAAGTTTACAGCAACTGATTGTAAATTAAACGAAAACGAATCCATAAATATACTCATGAATTCGTTGTTGATAGCATTTAGTGCGTCAAATCATTCCTTGACATTTTTATCGTGCGGCGGTAGAAACTTGTCTAATTCTTCAAATTCATTGGCGGTTATTTCGATCGTTTTAGTATTGTCTTTTTCCAAGATCAGCTTTGTCTTCGTCAAATCATAAAGCATACTGATTCTTTCGCGTTCTGTTTCAAGTTTGGCTTTTTCAAGTTCAGCATCGCGTTGGTTTTTTCTATTAGTTACCCAGGCAGTGATTGCGGTAACTACTATCGGGCTTAACGTTGAAATTATTCCAATTAATCCCGGCTCCAATTGCATTCCGGGTGTGGATTTATAATCCTCCTCAATTTCCAGGGTAGCATCTGCCTCATAAATTAACTGATGGATTTCTTTAAGGTTGTCATGATCGCTTTCGATGCGAATTTTCATATTAATATTTTGTTTAAGGTTTTAAAAATTAAATCTGTTTGCGGTATGTTATTTTCTATTAAAAACTTTCGCCAGATCTGAACTTCAGTTAGCGCGAAATTTTGGAGAGCTTGCGTGCCGGCGAATATCTGAAATTGTCCATTAACTTCTTTACTTTGATGCTCCACAAACATTGGCAGCAAGATAAATTTATGGTTGATTTCACTATCGAAATTGATGTAATATAATAGTTCCGGCACAAGCATTTTACTTGCTTTGATAAATTCCACAACCGCGGGAATGGAAAAGATTGGCCTGGCGTCATGGTTGTAACCGTAAAAGTCAAGACTAATCGAAGAAAACAGGCTTTGACTTGTTTCCCTATAACGATCTTTCAGGTAAGCAATGAAGTCCGGAAACATCGTTTTCGTCCTTTCATCTTTGATATCCTGAGCGTCAATAGTCAGGAGGTATCCCGGATTCAGCAATTTGTATTCAAAACTACGGGACTTCGAAGTGCGGCGACCATATTCTTCATAATTGGCATCGGCTTCTTCTTTCGAGATTTTAATCAGGGTTTTATTAGCTAAATTTATTTTTCTATAGAAAAGATAGGCAAAAAATTGAGGAAAGCCACAGTCATTGAAATCTAAAGGAATAGAGTTCCAAAGCTTGCAAAGGCCCAGGGAATAATAAGAACAATCCCGGTGATGGCAATTGTTGTCTATGGAAGAATGAATCCTTGAAAAGAGTGCGAGTTGCGTTTCTTTTATCTTGATCAATTCCTTAACATAAAAAGGATAAGTAAGGCCAAGCGGTGTAATGGAATCACGATAATCTTCACCCATTACGATTGAACCGTTTCTTCCATCAAAATCTTTGTAGTGGTAATGGATAGCAAAAGGATAATATTCTTTCAGTAATTCCTGAAAGGTAGCTTTGTTCGCCTGCAAAATGCGGGTTTGATAACCGGGTTCATTTTTAATGCGAGCCACTACTTTCTTAAATTGTTTATTTAGCGGAAAATGTAATGCCCCCCCTTCGCCGTCAGCTCTGGCGGTAACAAGCTCCATATCTTCGTAGTGGACGGTAGAAACAGGGATAGTCATCAGAAAATGATGCTTTTTCGGATCAAGGATAATTCGGCCCATTTTACTTTCCAAAAACGACATAACCTCATTAAAAAGCTCATCCATCGACTTTCTCTTGTAGTCAAGTCCTCGGATATTTATATAAGAAACCGCACCTGAAAAACCGGATAAAGGATCTGTACAGCTAAAAGCCGCCTGTACAATTAAAGGCAGGAGATTAAAAGTATTTTCTCTGCCCAGCAACGTTTTTAAGAACCGGTAGGTTTTTTTGTAACAATTGTTGGCAGGATTGTTTATCCACTTTTCGAACCCTTCAGCAGTCGGATTTTCCTCGTAAATCCGATACTCAAAAATTGTTGTGGCATCTTCCAGCAAATCGTTCAAAGTGAATACATTACTTCCGTAAGTTTCAGTTTCAGGAATACGTATTTTGAGGTGGGACTTTTCGATGTAAAATTCAACCAACTGGTGAAGGAAATAATAATTTCGAAAGAAATCATCATTCATGTGAATACTGCTAATCGGAAAAGATTCAACTGTCGAATCTTTTAACTGGTTGCCTAAGTACATTAAATTATCAAGCTCCAGCCAGCTCAAATAATACAGGAAGGGATAAAACAGCCCTTGAAGGTAATGATGAAATTCATGGGCAAGCACCCTAAGCATTTCCTCATTTGACTGATGTTCCATTGAAAGATGTCGCGTAATAAACTCACGCCTGATAGGCGCCGATGTTTCCGATTCCTTCAAGTACTGCCGCATGGCATCAGTACTTTCCGGTGACATCCCCGAATACCTGTTGATATGAATGATCCTTAATGTAGTATCAAGGTATGATTTTACTTGCGGCATGATAAGATTTGTTAGGCAAATATATGTAACGATATTGCCAATATCCTATTTAAAACAAGATTACATAAGTGTTAAAATTAATCTTGCTGATCTGATTTCGGGATATTATATATCAGTATAAATATGAAAAATAACTTGCTCATCTATTGTAGCTATATTCGTTTTCACCTATTCCGATCATTTGTCAAGAATCCTTTAAAATGAATTTCAATGGAACAGAGCAAATTAGATATTGAAGATGGACATTATGGCGGCAAATTAAACTTGCAGCTTTGGAAACTAAAATCGGATCCGAGTCACAAAGAATCTTTTATCGAGTTATTTCAGAGCATTGTTGACCTGAACTTACTGGACATAACGCTTGAGTTCCTGAAAGAGCATTTTAACGAAAAATTAAACGATATCGTTGAACTGGATGTTCCAAAACTCGGGGACAATAAGGAGTTGCTCGCGCGTTGTCTCGATATTAAGATCCTGGTTCATAGTTCAAATATCAAAAAACACCTAAAGACAGCAGTTAATAATTATTGGGATGTGTTTCTTGCTACCGGTCACCATGAGTACCTGGTCAGATATTTAGGTTTGATACGGCTGGCTAAGGCTATGTTTGCATCGCAAATCGATGAAATTTACGAACGAATCAAAGAAATTGTGATACCGTTACCATCGATGTACTGGCAATTGCAAATCATTAAACAGATGCCGGCTGTTTTCGGAAAGGAGAATTGCCAGGAATTACTGGGCGCACAAATTGAGCAGAAAATAATTGATTTGAAAAAAAGCCTGGACTTTAATGCAGCGCGTTTATGCGTTCAAAGCTTAAGGGCTCTTGAACTTATTTCTGACGATGTTTCTAATATAGAGCAAGCGCTATTGTTTGAATACGAAGCAGATTTAATCGTTAGCGAGAAACAACCCAATACCTTTTACCCGACTATTTCACAAAAATATACCATAGCATTAGAACAGGTATTCAACGTACCCAATTCCCAGGAAATTAAAAACAGGATCATTTTAAAGTTGCAGGAGGCACAACTTGAGGATTCAAAAATGATTAACGCGGTCGGTATAAGCATGGGGGCGACAATAGATTACAAGGGTATTCAGGAGACGATCAATTCTTTAAATCTGACCAGCTTTTACGATGCGTTTCAAACTTTACTTATGTTGCCGATCCTTCCGAAGCAACCAATTGACGAAACCGCAGCAATCGAAGATGAAAAGGAATCACCCATTGCCAAAGCATTTTCGAAACATGTGAAACTTTCAGGCAAGGGAAAACCGATTGGATTCGGGGAGGAAAAGAAGCCAAAGCGAACGTGCTCAGAACGAGCCATCGTGATATTTTGATCGTCATGATCAAAATGTTAAAAACCGTCATGGATATGCATGCGCGGCTAACAAAGGATCAACTTTTTGACATTCTTCAAAAGCTCGATAGCCCTTTTGTTCCAACTACGAGGCTATACATCTATACGGAGGGGCTTGGGGCAGGATTTGAAAATAACTTTATAATGGCATCGCATTTTTTGTTACCACAAATTGAAAATAGTCTAAGGGTAATCGCTGATTTAAAACAAATTTCTGTAACTAATTTTAGGAAACCTGAACAGTTTGAGAACACATTTGGGAGGGTACTTGAAAAACTTGCGCCTGATATGAATGCAGACCTCTATGCTGAATTGCAAAGTTTTTTCCTCGATTCCACTAATGTGAATTTTAGGAACGAATTGTTGCACGGATTAATCGATACCGCCAGCACCCAGCACTTTGGCTATTACGCCTGGTGGCTAAGCCTTAAATTGATTTATTTTACAAACACTTATTTTAGTTTGGGCAAAACCGAAAACCCCTAAAATTTCACCAGGTGCAATTTTTTTTTAAGTTGATTTTCTGACATTCAATTCCGTTTGTAAAATAACGTGCTGTTTGAAATCACTCCTGACGGTGTTCAGCCTGTTAAGCAAAATTGTAATCAGCTGGTCGGCAATGATATCAATCGGCTGAGCAATAGCGGTGACCGTTGGGTTACTCAATTCGAAGACCTCGAGTAATCGAAAGAGATCAGCGCGATGTCCTCCGGTATGCGTTTATTTAGTTTTTTGAGTGCCTTGAGTCCGCTCGTAGCGAGGCAATTATTCCCAAACAAAATTGCATCCGTTTCCTGATGCTCATTTAAGAAATCAACAATCGGGCCTGCCAGTTTTTTTTTTAGCCTGGTAGAAATCAACCGCCCTGAAATTTGTTTTCAGCTTGCTTTCATCCATTGCCTTCGTATAGCCGCCAAGCCTGTCCACCATCTGGCTCTGGTGCGCATGAATGCTGATGAATGCCACATTTTTATATCCCTTGTCGATTAAATATCGTGTCGGGTTTTAAGTGCTGAATAAATTATCAACCAGCACGTAATCAGTTTCTACTTCCGGTAAATTTCTGTCGAAAAGTACAACCGGAAATCCGTCCCTGATGAGTGCCCTAATATCGTCTTCCACGCCTTGTGGTGGCACGATGATGTATCCGTCAACATGCCTGTCCCGAAGCATGGCGATCAGTTCCCGGGTTTTATGCGTATCGTTATCTGTGCTGCTGTAGACAATTTTATACCCGTTTTTATAGGCTCGTTCTTCAATCTGCCGGGCTATGCTGGAAAAGAAGATGTTGGATATATCTTCCACCAATAATCCGATGATATTTGATTTACCGGTATGAAGGGTTTGGCAACGGAATCGGGTTTATAGCCGACCTGTTCAACATATTTCAAAAACCGGTCAACCAATTCCGAACCTATCCTTTTTTCACGGGCCTTCCGTTTAAAATAAATGAAACAGTTGTTTAAGATATATTCAGGGCATTGGCTATATCAACATTAGATAACTTCTTTTTCAAAGGTTTAATGTTAATTGTTCAAATATAGAATATATATGCGGGGCGTTGTTTTAAACAATTCCCACGATTGCAATTACCTTATCAAAATATGATCTGTATCATATATGATCAAAAATTTCCAAGAGCCTGTGGAAATTTGTTGCGTTAAAAAGGTTAATAGAAAATTCAGTAATTTCAACGATCAATTTAAACCTGATCACAACAATGAAAATTACCAGGATAAGACTTAAAGGCTTCCGAAATTTTAAGAATTCCTTAATCAACGTGACTGAAAAGACACTGATTATCGGTGCTAACGATGTCGGCAAATCTAATATGCTGCATGCCATGCGGATCCTACTGGATCGCTCTATGTCTGATTGGGATATTGAACCAAAGGATTCTGATTTTTATTGTCACGAAGAAACAAATGAACTTGCAATCTACATTCGTTTCGAAGAGGTCACAGAAGATTGCGTTTTATCCAAGCTGCCCGGCAAAGTGAGTGATGATGGCGTTCTTTACCTTGGTTTCAAGGCCTGGAAAGATACGCATGATTATAAATTTTACGCCGGCTCTTCCTTTGAACTGTTGGAAGAAATTCAGGAACGTTTTTACCGGAAAGTACTTCACCTTAAATATATTAGCAGCAACCGTGATTTAGCGGGATACATCAAACGTGAAAAAAAGGGTTTACTTAAAGAGGCACAAGACAAACGTACCCCGGCGCAAGAAAAAGCAGATGATAAAAGCATTTCCACAATTGAGAAAAAGCTGAGCGAGGTCAACGATAAAATTGTAAGCCTGGCGTATGTTAACAAGGCAACAGAGGCCATCAATACCGAGCTCAAAGAATTGTCTTTTCATCATGAAGGACAGGAAGTCATCTTTGACATCGGTGCATCCGACGTTAACAGCTTTATCGAAAATCTTCACCTTTCATCCAAAGTGAATACATCGAACCTGGCCATTGGTGGTGACGGAAGAAACAATCAGATATTTTTGGCTTTATGGGCAGCAAAAAATGGGATCAACGAGGACAACCCGCTGGAAGTGGTCTTTTACTGCATCGAAGAACCCGAGGCCCACTTGCACCCGCATCAGCAGCGTAAGCTGGCGGAATACCTCATCAAAACGTTGAAAGGCCAGGTTTTTATTACCTCCCACTCCCCACAGATAGCCTCTGAATTTTCGCCAAATTCTATTGTCCGTTTAAAGCACACAGGTAAATCTACCAATGCAGCCAGCAAAGGATGTAGTAAGATCATCGAAGATTCGATCTACGAATTTGGTTATCGCCTGAACGTTATTGCCGCGGAGGCATTTTTTGCCAACGTCGTATTTCTTGTCGAGGGGCCATCTGAAATATTATTTTATAAAGTATTGGCGAGGGAACTTGATATAGATCTGGATCGTCTCAATATCAGCGTATTAGTGGCAGATGGTATCGGCTTTGACGTCTTTGTAAAAGTCTTAAATGCTTTAGCTATTGACTGGGTCGTTCGGACTGACAATGACGTTTTTAAAATCCCTAAAAAAAGCGAATACCGTATGGCTGGCCTGCAGCGTGCAATCAGTGTTTACGACAAAAACGTGGGAACAGACGGCGACATTGATCGCATGATCAAGGAAAAAAGCCATCTTTTGACGGGTTTTCCTTTAAAAACCCCTCCAAAATCCACATTGGAAGCTGTAAAAGAACTTATCACTGAGCTGGAGATTTATAATATATTCTTATCCGAAACAGACCTTGAACAGGATATGCTTGGCCAGGGCCTAAAGACTTCCATCTTTAAGCATTTAGGGGTCGATACCAACGCCGATGCACTTGAGCAGATGCAAAAACGTAAAGCCTCGTTCATGTTCGAATATCTACGGAAAAACGCCACGGTGCTGAAAAAACTCAAAAAAAGTGCATTGGCAGCTCCATTACTGGCCTGTCAAAAGATCATCACAGGGAGTTCGAAATGAAAGCGACCGACCAGCAACAAAAAATAATTAACTACGAATCAGGTTCGCTTGTCATTATTGCAAATCCTGGCAGCGGGAAAACCTACGTAATTTCAGAAAAAATCAAATTGATCTTACCGCGAATAATGGAATTTAAGGGAGTCATCGCGATTTCCTATACCAATAAGGCATCCAACGAATTGAAACAGCGTTGCTTCAAGGACGGTCTTGATCCAAAGGGTTCTTTTTTCGGCACAATTGACAAGTTCTATTTGCGCGAAATCATACTTCCTTTCGGCAAAATGCTTTTCGGAATTCCTTATAATGATATCAGCGTAATCAAGCTTAAAGATATTGATGAGGAACGCCAGGAAGAATGTCTATGGATAGCGGATCTGGCAGGAGGCGAGACGCTTTCCAAAACACAAATCAAAATATTAAAAAAACTGTTTCTAGGCGGAATCCTGGTACTTGAAACTATTTCATTACTGGCCCTATATGTATTCGACCATTCTATCGCCTGCCGGCACTACCTGAAAGCACGCTATACTCATATATTTATTGATGAATACCAGGACTGTGGTTTAGAGCAACATCAGATCTTTTTACAGATCAAAAACCTGGGGTTAACGGCAATTGCTGTTGGAGATGCAAATCAATCAATTTTCCAGTTTTCCGGCAAGAGTTCCGAATTCCTGATTGACCTTGGTAAACGTAAAACAGAATTTAAGTTGTTTCCGCTGGATTTTAACCATCGTTGCCATCCATCTATCGTGAATTACTCATTGCTATTGCTCAACAGCGAAGCAGAGCTGTTGCAGTCCAAAGAAATATGTGTGTTTGAAAAGCAAGTCGTCGGAAAGGAAGACCAAATCGCAAGCTGGTTGAATACCGCAATTCCCAGCATCAGTAAACAATTTGCCGTCGCAGAAATGCATAAGATCGCAATCCTTGTCAAGAATGGAAGAACGGGTTCGATCATTAATCAAAACCTAAGTCTTGCCCATAAATATTTTGAGAACACCCCGCTTGATGAAGATTTCACCATGTGGTCGGGCATCTTCCGTGATTTATTGAATCTTTGTTTTGACCGTACTTTATCCCGCACGTCATTCGTCGAATCATTTATTGACACGAATGCTAACCGAAAAACTGCCATTGCCGTGTTGCAGCTAATTAAAGAATTAGAAGTCGGGCTAAATATTAAAAGCCCTGCAGTTGATGAGCTGATTAAGCAATTTATTGCCATTGCAATAGCATTACATCCAGCTGGTACCAATAAACGATCAATCGAATTACTTAGGGACATTCTAGCGACACCAATCATGTTGGACGTTTACCGTCCCGCTCAAAGTACAGAAGTTCAAATCATGACGCTCCATAAATCTAAAGGGCTAGAATTTGATGCCGTTTTTCACCTTGATCTTTGCGAATGGATTTTACCGCAAAAAGCAATCAATAGTGGAAAAACAGAATTTCCAGATTTAACCCAGGATGTCAACCTGCACTATGTGGGCATCACAAGGGCGAAAAAATGTTGCGTATTAATTCATAGCACAAAGAGGACAAATTTTAAGATGGAAATTAAACCTGGCAACCCATCAGAATTTCTGCAATTTGATGCATTAGCGGACAAGAGAACCATCTCACCGCATTGAAAATGATCGACCTGCTGAAAGGTTGTTTAGGGCCGGTTGGTTACAGCAATGCACCCCTGAGATGATCTAAATCGAATAAAATTCAAATGAGTAAACATATAGACGAAATAAAAGAAATCATAGCCCATGAGGGTGAGGGCCGAAGTATTGATTTTAAATCCATAGAATATAAAAGCGGGATTTTCATGGAGTTCCTCAAAGACGTGATGGCGATGGCCAACAGTGCTCATATTGGCAACCGCTATCTAATTTGCGGCGTCAAATACACATCAGATACCGACAAACAAATTTTAGGAATTGAGGGGCCTGTCACCGATTCTGCGGTTTATGCGCAACTCATCAATGACAATATAGAACCCGAGGTTCATTTTGACTATGTTGATTTTGACTACGAGGGCAAAATGCTAACTGCTTTTGTAATCTACGATTGTTTGGACCAACCCTACATGTTGAAGAAAGCATATATTAAGCTTCAGGCCGGAGATTCTTTTATTCGTAAAGGCAGTTCAACCAAAAGATTAATGCGGAGCGATATTGACCGGATCTTTGAAAAACGGTCGTCTTCCAAATATTTTCAGGGCGAACTGAATTTGTATTTCAAAGAAACTGGCGCCGATGATCTGATGGTTAGGGTTGCCAGGGATTTTGAATTGCCTTCCGTGACTTTTAAAAAAAGAGCCGAAGCTGTCATCCGACAGAAAGAAAGCCAGGACTACATCAGCCAGGCATTTGGTTCCCGTAGGCCGAACGGGCCTGCAGGCGACCTTGCGCTGGAAAATTTGACAACAACTGAAATTCAATCCATAATAAATTCAATTCCTGAAAATTGGGTTCAGGAGGATCAATATGCTTTGAAAGAGCTTTACAGTTATAAACTTAATGCCGAATTTGTCAATAACGGCGAAGAATATGTGAAAGACCTTTCTTACATCATTACGGTAGAAGGTCCTGAATCGTTGACGATTGCAGAAAGAATCATGTACAGACAGATAAATATCAATACCTCCAACGGCATTAGGAGAGGCTTTGAAATGCAAGCCCCGGCCAACTTAAATGAAGGTTATCCAAATATTTATAAAGAAAACGGTAAATACATTATCGCAGGAAAATTGGGTGACCTGAAACACGGCTTACCTGAGAATTTGTTTCAGGTACCCATCCGGTTGGTCATCGCAAATCCCGGCTTAATTAATAGCGAGGTTCAGTTCAATTGTAAATTCTACGGAGAAAATATCCAAAACTTTATTGTCAAAACATTAAAAGTCAAATTCATCTAATTTTCGATCAGTCAGTATTTTTTGTAAAACAAAAAAGGCTTTACACAAACGCTAATAAACATTCATGCAACCCATATATATCAACAGAGATAAAAACGAGTATAAATTTTTCAAAAAGAACTTTATTGAGATCTGTAATGAATTTCGTTCCCAAAACCGGGCGCTGGCATTCGCATTTATTTTATACGATTTCAAATCACCACAAGTGAAAAAGGTATTGGAGGATCGGGATTATTGGAATGCCCTGAATGCTATTTCCGGCAAGCACCTGACAGTATTTACCTTTCATTATAAAGAGCGGCCGAGATTTAAACCGCACAATATCCTTACCACGTTAATTTCCATGCCTATTTTCGGACCGCCAGAAAACGAAATTGATGACATCATGATCAAATACTTCGATAACCGGCAAAAAATCTCTTACCCGGCGATCTTGTTTTTCCAGGTAGACCAAATCAAGGTTATTGATACGATGCTGATCGGGTTAAATAACGAACAGATTGAGGAATCATTTTTAGAAATCAAAAAATACCTGGACCGTGGAGTTAGCGCACTGAGTAAAATTGACCCACAAAATAGAGACAATCATAAGGAAGTATTTGATTGCCTGGAAATGGAAATAAAGAACTTTCAATCTATTAAATTGATCCAAAGGATGACCAGACGGGCTGGCAACATACTTGGCCTCGTTTCATCGATTAAAGGGCTATTTTAACTATTTTCAGATATGCCACGAGGTAGAAAGGATTGCGCGTTCTGTGCCCGTAAATTGTCCCAGCGCTATCCGAAAGTTTTATTGCGGCAAACCATTCGTTTTCAAAAAACTGATAAGCATTTCCTCTTTAGGTTTGCAGATCGTTCAGCTTTCGGGCATCTCAATGGAGCTATGGCGTTACTAATAAAAATAGCTGATTACGGTCTTCCAGGAACCTTATTAACTCATTCAGGCAGTCGTAATCAAAACCTTCAAGCCTTTGCAACTTTACCCATCCCAGTACGACGATCTCTTTTAAAGTAGTGAATTCCAATTGCCTGGTTTTTTTGATAAATCTTTTGCTAAAAGGGCAATGATCCAATGGAACATAAAAAAGTTCATTGATTTCTAATCTGTTTTCCATGTTAAAAAAATAGCGCGGGTCAGCAGCTATCTGTAAGAGAGGTCCGGCTAAAGACCTACACACAAGGTAAACTGTTGCCCGCGCATAACGCGGACGATCAGTCTATTTACCCCCTGTGTGTTTTTGAAATTTAGCCGGTTTCTCTTTACAAGGTTAATAGCGTCGCCACTAAAATATATTTATATCTGTCTTATTCTATTTCATGCTTCAAAGTTAGCTATACAGGATTAGGTTTTCAACTCGCTGTCTAATTAAAATTACATATTCGCGTGGCTGGCATTTTACGGGTTTGCTTTATCCAAACCCTGGTTGATTATCCCTTTATTGCATGAAACCTGCCACCCTTGCCACTTTACCCTGTTGCGAAAACCTGTTTGATTTGCAGTATTGATTGATAGTAGCTCATATGGAAAAGATTAAGGCATTACAGGAGAAGTTATTTTCGTTACTAGCTTCACTAAATTTCGAAGCCGATCTGTCATTAAGACAACTTAACATGGCATTGGCCGTAATCAGCTCGGCCGTCGGAGAACTGAGAACGCATGTCGCTGTAATTCGGCTTTCGCCGGCTGAAGAAATAGAATTTTTTAAACTGATCAAGCCAAAAGTAATCGCCCTTCATTTTTACTACACCCATTTATTTAAACTGGAAAACGAAAAACCGGTGGGAGATCCGCAAACGGTCAGGCAATATTACCACAATGCGCTGATGAGCCTTACTGCATACTTTTCGGAACACCGTTTCTATTATGATTACTACCGGTCCGGATCCACCGACCTTGATCAATATTTATTTATACGCGGCGCTTCGATTCCCTTAATACCGCTTGCAGAACTTGGACCGCCTGACAAGGAGTTTTCCTCGTTTCTGGATCATACGCTCGCGAAGTTTATATCTCTGGAATACCTGAGCGATCATATCGCCGACAAATTGGGCTACAGCGGAAATTTAAAGCTTTCCAATTCAGATGAAAATCCCGGTAAAATAAAAGGGAAATTGAAATGGACCGGTGAAACCGTTAACCTGGTCGAGATCGCTTACGGCATATGGTTGACCGGCCAATTGAATAACGGCAATGCCACCATCACAGATATTTTTTATTGGTTGGAAGATAATCTGCAGGTATCGATTGGTAAACCCCACAGGCGCTGGTTAGACATATCGAAGCGAAAAAGACTAAGCCCCACAAGGTTTATCAACGAGATGGAAACCCAGATCATTAAAAGGATCGACAATGAAATCGCTAAGTAGGCCGGCAAGTATAGGCGTTTTGTTTAGGCAATTGGGTAGCATACCGATTTACTACCTGACAAATGAAAAGGCTTCATCTGAAACCTTTTTTGCTATAAATAGGATAATGTCTTCCAACGGGAATTCCCTGTTTTAGCTGCTGGAAATTAGTTTTTTCGATTTTATATAATTGATAATCAATTAATTGGTGTTGTTTTTTTGTTCTCTATCCTAATATTTCAGGTACCGTACCCCAAGCCAACCCAAAAGCAATTCCCATCCTTCCAACCTTTGTTCATGCCCCGGGATTAGCACTGAGGTATGTTGAAAATGAAGCTTGGAGAACTCATTATCCTATTGAAAAATGCCACGGCCGGATGCTCAAAAGCATTTACGACGGCGACATATTCAATGCCGGTAACAATTTCTAAAACCTCAGCATATCATCTATATGGCAGGACCAATGTAGATCGCTGGCTCAGTGAAGGCCTCATTAAAATTTCGGATAAAAAATTGGATCGTGCGAAGCTGAATGCCGTTGCCGGCGCCAGTAACCGCGTGACCTATCTGCCCGTGGCAGAAAGATAAACACCGCTGGACGCGGGAAGCTCTTTGACGTACAGGGATGAAGCATTATTCCGATAACCACCGGAAAATTTTGCGAAGGTGAGGTTGAAAGTATACCAATAACTGAAAGCGCATTGGCAGACGAGAGTCCGTATCGTAGGATACGACGTGAGTAATCCCGAAAATATTAACCGGCAGAAGTGAATTGAACGGGTTCGATGCCCGCTGCCGGTTCATGGAAATATCCCGGATCCAATTAGAAAAATTCATGCAGCAAGTTGCTGAACTGGCCGCTATAACGACTTTGGTGAAGGCTGGACTGCTCAGGCCTTATCTCAAGAAATCAGAAGCATTTAACATTTACGGAAGGAAAAATATAGAACGATGGTTAGAGCAGGGTTTGATCACGCCAAGAAAAGACGGTGATCACTCCGCGGCCTGGCGATTGGATAGGGTAGAGCTTGAAACGATTGCCAGGGCCATCAGCATCTATTATTGCCTTCCCCCTTAAAATTCGACTATATGACAGAAATATTAAACGCAAAGCAATTGAAGGACCGGGCTTCTTTGGTGGATCTTCTGGCAAATCTCGGTTATAGCCCTGCGCGAAAGTCGGGCAAAGAATTAATGTACCGGAGTATGCTGCGGGACGATGACATCAACCCCTCTTTTGCCGTGGACGATGCTATCGGTGGCTGGTATGATCACGGAACGGGCAAGGGTGGAAACATTATCGACTTTGGCCTCAAATATTGGCCATTGCTCACATTCAAGGAAGTTGTCTCCAAAATCAATGAAGTGTTGACCGGGAGCATCCAGCCCGTTTCTGATCACAGGATAAAACGGGCACGGGTAAGGCGAAAAGTTCCTTATTTTATCGTATCAGAAATCAAAAGTATCGGAACCCACCCTGCGATATCTAATTATCTGAAAGGCCGCGGAGTTTTTGAGGTTGGAGCCGGTCTCCTTTTTGAAGTTTACTACTACGTAGATGGCGTGCAACCGCAGAAAGAGTTTTTCGCGGCTGGCTGGCAGAACGAAAATGGGAGCTGGGAAGTAAGGAACCGTTATTTCAAAGGATGTGTTGGTACGAAAGGCATCTCCTTCATTGCCGGTGACGAAAAGAAACTCGCGGTCTTCGAAGGTTTCATGGATTACCTGACCTGGAAGATTGATAACCACGATGCAGAGCACAGCATATTGGTTTTAAACTCGCTGGCACTTTTAGCTGCTGGTATCGCCAAAGCCAGGCAATTCTCCCATATCGACATTTACTTCGACCGCGATATCCGCGGTCATCAAGCCACCCAGGAATTAATCTCGGTATTGCCATACGCCACAGACAAGTCCGTGGCATATGAAGGCTTCAATGATTACAACGCCATGCTCATCGCTTTTATCAGGCAAAAGGATTCCTTTGTGTCCACTGAGCAAACCAAGAAAAAGACAATTTAATTTCACCAGTTTCAAGTCGTTACTAACCCAATCTAATATGGTTTTCCTTTACGGAAAACCTTTTTGATTTTCTAACGGCAAGATGTCTTTTTGTCGGACAAAAAATCCCGTTCCGGGCGATTTTTCATCCATCCAAAAACATCTTGCCCTCCGGGGGACTTGCTAAAACTTCGCAACTCGTTTTTCTTATGGGCGAACAGAAAAAGTTGGCAGGGCGGCCAGCGCTTAAGGAAGGCAAACGGTCGAAAAAAATTGATGTCCGTTTTACGGAGGACGAATATAAACTGGTGCTGGAACTTGAAAAACAACTTGGTATCGGCAAGGCTGAACTGGTAAGGCTCAGGGTATTACAGGATGGAAATAAAACCGTCGTCAATGCCCGGGAATTGGTAGCGAAGCTTGATCTAATAGGAGCTGAGCTGGCAAGGGCCGGAAACAATATCAATCAACTGGCCCGTTACGGCAATGTTATGCAGTTGAAGGAAGTTCTCGAACCGCAGGTTATTATACGCTTCAATGAGCTCCTTGATCAATACATCGGTACACAACAAGCTCTCGAAATTGCTATCCGAAAGATTATCCGGATGATGGGCCGTTAATATTATTTGAAGGTCTGATTGGTCGGGGTATCCCGGTACTATGATATACAGATGTGTGGATATCCCTGATCTATGTAACATTGTAAAAAGTTATCCTGATATCAGGATAGATTGATATCAATGTATTTAGATTGATGGTTGCATCGGTATACTGATCGCCTGTTCCAGGGATATTGAATTAGGCAGGTACAATGCTGTGCAGTTACTAAATTATAAAGAAACAGCGTTGGTATATTATCGGGTTATGTAGTTTAAGCGATACCCAGGCACCTTGAAACTTAGGTGTTCAGAGATGCGGATAGGTTATCATATTGTTCTATTGATCTTTTGTTATAAATACCCTATGATTTTATTCGAACATATCCGGTGCCCGCTGCACCGCTACACCTTTAGTGTAAGGCCGATCAGGGAATGGGTGGAGGCAAATGCAGAGGGTTATGTGTTAAACCTTTTTGCCGGGAGAACAATATTGGCGTTGAACGAAGTGCGAAATGATATTGACCCTGAAATGGTGGCAGAGTTCCATCTGGATGCCCTCGAGTTTTTGCGGACGTGGAATGGAAGAAAATTCAATACGGTTATTCTTGATCCGCCTTATGCGTACCGCAAAAGTATGGAGTTATATAACGGCCATATCTGCAGTCCTTTCCGACAGTTGAAAGATGCGCTCATACCGGTTATCCAGCCATACGGTATTGTGATGACTTTTGGATATCACTCTATCGTGATGGGAAGGAACCGGGAATTCGAACTTCAGAAACTGGCACTTTTTAGCCATGGCGGCGCGATACATGATACCATCGCCTGCATAGAAAGATTTAACCCGGTAGCGTCAGGCCCAGCTTAAATGCGGAAACTCGTTTTATAAATGAACCAATATTGCTTTGATCGTCAAATTTTTGAAGCCTGCTGTGACATTTGCGGCTGTATTTTACAATCTGAATAAGGTTGACGGCGCCAGGGCGGAACTGATGAAGGCGGCGAATTTTGGGATCGCAGGGGCGCTGACAACGATGAAAATGCAGGACTATTTCAATTACCTTGATATGGTTACCAGCCTGAACAAGAGGATCGAGTTTCCGCAACTCCATGTTGCCATTTCCGGGAAGGGGAGGCTATACGATAAAAATAGTCTGTCATTGATCGCGGAAGGCTGGTTAAAAGAAATGGGCTACGGCAATCAGCCCTACCTCCTCGTATTTCATAAGGATACGGATAACAATCATCTGCATATTGTCAGCACGAGGATTGACCGGGATGGTAAAAAGATCTCAAGCGGTTACGAACGTAAGCGAAGCCGGATCGCCATTGAGAATGTCCTTGGATATAACATGGCTATTAAATATAAATTCAGCACAAAAGCCCAATTTTTAATGGTGCTTGAAACCCTTGGATATTTAGGAAAAGATCCGGATGAAGTCAAAGTGCTCGAACGTGCCGCCCGGTACAAACCGGATAAAAAGAGGGCTGCGGAGATCCGGCTTTTGTTCGAACAAAATAAGACATCTCCTGCTATCGGGTCCCTGCTGAAAGAAAAATACAATATCGATCTGCTTTTTCACGGAGCGGATGGTCAGAAGCCCTATGGCTATTCTATTGTGGACCATGAAAGAAGGATCGTGTTTAAAGGCAGTGAAGTGATGGAGTTGAAAGAATTACTTTCTGTAACTGAATTTAATTGGGCTCCCGCAAGTGATAAAAATGAGCGCAGCGAAAATTTGGCAAACTTTTCCAATACCTATATACCTCCAGTGATGATCGCCGATGATGTCGATGACCAGCAGATCCATGGGATGCGAAGAAGAAGGCAGAAAAAGGCAAGGACGAATACCCGCTAATTATATCTTAAAATTATGACAATACTTATTGCAAACCAGAAAGGAGGGGCGGGAAAGAGCACCCTCACACTGGTCATGGCCAATTACCTGACGACTGCGAAAAATTGCCCCGTTACCGTGGTCGATATGGACTACCAGCAGTCAATATCCCAGAAATTTGATAAGGCCAAGATCCTTGAGAACGCCGAACCGTACCAGGTGGTTGCGACGAGCCTTGAAGCATACCCGGTATTGCGCAATATCGTAGGCAAAAAGAAGGAAGATTGTGTACTTATCGATCTACCCGGTAAACTGGACGACGATGGCCTGATACCGGTTTTTCAATCTGCAGACCTGGTGATATGCCCATTTTCATACGACGAATTCAGCTTTACTTCTACCATACTTTTTACCGTCGTATTGCGCAAGATCAATCCCAAACTACCGATCGTATTTGTCCCCAACAGGGTAAAAGCAAATGCCAGGTTTGAGATCATGGACGAAGTAAACGAGCAGCTTGCCAAATTTGGCAGGATCAGCAGCATGCTTCCTGACCGCATCGATTTCCAACGTGTTAACACCATTCAAACGCCCTTGTCCCTGCTTTCACTTATCGTTCCCGTCTTTGGACCTATTTATAATCATTACATACATGGAAAACATGAAATCACTGGCTGATCAGCTTCGCGAGGAACTGGGTAAGCCTGGCACTAAAAAAACAAAAAAAGTTGAGAGGAATAAACATGGCCCTGAAATGCCTCAGATACTCCAGGCCATTATCAACTATGATAACAGTAATAATAAAAGCATGGTGCATGTACGGTTCGACGCAGATTATGCACTATTGCTGAGCCAGTTTAAGATCGCCACCAACATAGATACCACAAAGGTTGTCGCTTTTGCTGTCAGATACCTGTTTGAGCAGCATCCTGAACTGAAAAAGGTAATCAAACAATTTATGCTAAATACAGAATTATGAACTGGATAAAATTTACGATTTGGCTTTCGGCCATTTATGGGTCCTATTACGGACTATTGATCTCATGGGACTTCCTTGGCTCAGCTAAATCCAAAAATATTGAAGAAAGAAACGAATTGACTTTCGTGGAGACCGAAACGCCGGTAAGACTTCAATCGGGAACAGATGATGCCGGCCCCGCCAGGTTGGAATCACCCATCGTATCTTCCGGTGGGGTGCGCATCAAACAAATGTTCAGCCTTGCCCAGCAGGAAGCCATTGAGTTCACGCGGGCCGTGAGTTTTTCCTGATGAAAAAGCTCTTACCATTCTGTTGCTGCCTGCTTGCGTTGGGCGCACAAGCGCAACCTGGCATTACCGAAATGCAGCAGGCGCGACAGGACCTTGCATCAGATTTTTTTTCAACCGTCGACTTCTCATTTGTTACGGCGGGTATTTTAGGTATCATCGGTGCCCTCAAGATCCATAAACGGATGCAGGATGGGAACCGGGATATTACGCCAGACATATCAGGCTGGTTTTATGCAGCAATCTTCATATTGCTCGCCGGTGTTTTTTTGAAAGCGTTGTTCGGGATCTGAACGCTTTTTTATTGAACAGCTGCCACCCGGTAGTTTATAAAAGTTCCCCGTCTTAAAACCTCTAACGATCTTATTCAGATCAGCAGCTGCAATCAATTGCGGCTTTTTTTATGCCCTTCGGCTGTATTCCTGACGGTGTTGTTCGAGATCTGAACGCCTGATATGCATACACGGCTGTCTCCCAGGCAGCTTTAAAAGATCTCCGCCTTCATTCTCATACCGCTTTCAATGTTTACCAGAACAAAAAAGTTATGGGCCATGGCGTTCCTGCTTGCCCTTTCAGTCCCCGCATTTGCCCAAAACGGTGTCAATGGCCTTAACACCGCGACCACAACCCTGAAAACTTATATCGCCCCGGTGACCAATATCACGTTGGTCATTGGCGGTATCGTCGGCATCGTTGGTGCCATCCGCGTCTACTCCAAGTGGAATAGTGGGGACCAGGATATTAACAAAGAGCTTATGGGCTGGGGAGGAAGCTGCGTCTTCCTCGTTGTTTCAGCGCTGGTCATCAAAGCTTTCTTCGGCCTGTAAATGCCGCCAAAGTACGCTGTTTATAAGGGGCTTCAGAAGCCCCTTATTTTCAAAGGCTTTAAAGGGAAATTCATTTATTGGGGAATCGGCTTTCTGCTCGCAGGCCTGGTGCTCGGCGCACTGACCATGTCGCTGATCAATATGTGGCTCGGTGCGATCGTACTCGTCGGCTGTATAGTCGGCGGCTTGCTCTTCACAGCCTCGAAACAGAAAAGCGGCCTGCATGTGAAAACAAGGTCAAAACACATTCTTATCCTGAATCATTATGGCCGCA
The DNA here is from genome assembly GCF_900110105.1 of Mucilaginibacter gossypiicola. Taxonomy (GTDB): domain Bacteria; phylum Bacteroidota; class Bacteroidia; order Sphingobacteriales; family Sphingobacteriaceae; genus Mucilaginibacter; species Mucilaginibacter gossypiicola. The sequence goes on from NZ_FOCL01000005.1 coordinate 369,205, forward strand.
AAAACTTTATTTAATATCCCTTACGCCGGGATTGACAAAAGTAATGGTTACCACTTGCTGATCGGAATGAATGGTGAGACATCGGTCGTGATCCGAATGACAAACCCCGTTACGCGCTATGCTGCTGATGCGGCCGGGTACGAAGAGTTTCACCGGCAGTTGATCAATATCATTTCCATTCTTGGCGACGGTTACATCATTCAAAAACAGGATATCGTCTGCCGGGCCGGCTATCGGGGGAAGGACCAGGCTGAATACCTGCAACAGAAATACAATGATCATTTTGAGGGAAGGCAAGCCCTCAGGATCGAAACTTACCTGACCATTACCCGGCAGGTTAAGAAGGGGAGGTTTTATGTTTACGATTCAAAACTGCTTCAGGAATTCTTGCGGGCAGTCGGGAAAATAATAGAACTGCTGCCCGGGGCCAAAGTTTTACAGGAAGGTGCCATTAACCACCTCGTTTTACGCTTGCTCGGGATGAATTTCAGCGAAAGCCATCTTAGACTGGATAACATCGCACCGGAGGATGACAGGATAAAGATTGGCAAACGGCACGTTCGGAGCATCAGCCTCGTCAATATTGATACCATTGACCTCCCGCCCGAAGTAAGTCCGTTCATTGAACTCAACGAAAGTGAAAGCCTCCGCGGTTTTCCGGTAGATTTCCTTTCATTTCTTTTCAGGATACCTCATATGGACGTCGTGGTTTTTAACCAATTGATCGAGATCCCAAACCAGGTCATGACGCTCCGCGCACTGGAGGCGAAGAAAAAAAAGCATTCCGGGATCCCGGACCCGGTAAATAACCTTTGCGTGGAAGACATCGACCGCCTTCTGGCTGACGTAGCCCGGGAAAACCTGTTATTGGTCAATGCCCACTTTAACGTGATCGTCGCGGCCGTGGAAAATGAATTGCAAAAAGCAACCAATTTTGTTGAAAATGCATTATTCCAGTACGGAATTATACCCAGCGAGAATGCTTATAACCAGCTCGAGTTATTTCGCACCGCGCTTCCCGGCAATGGCGTGGAACTTAAAAACTATGATTGGTTTCTGACAACGGCTGAAGCCGCGGCCTGTTTCTTTTTTAAAGAATCGCTTCAACAGGATGAACTATCCAATTTCCTGATCCGGTTTACAGACCGTCAGGGTATTCCCGTTGGTATAGACCCCGCTGACCTGCCAATGCAAACGGGCAGGATCAATAACCGCAACAAGTTCGTGATGGGGCCGAGCGGGTCGGGCAAAAGCTTTTTCATGAACGCACTGATCGAACAATACATGTTGTATAACATGGACGTCGTGATTGTTGATACCGGACATTCTTATTCAGGCCTCTGCAAATACTATAACGGAAAATACATTACTTATACGGACCAGCGGCCGATCACCATGAACCCTTTCCTGATCAGTAAAGCTGAATATAATATCGAAAAAAAGGATTTCCTGATCACGCTGGTCGGCGTAGTATGGAAAGGATCGGAGGGAAGCCTGAGCCAGGTAGAACGGGACGTGATTTCCAATGTCATCAGTGCTTATTATCTGCGTTGTTTCGCGGGGGAAGGAACAATGAGCTTCGATACCTTTTATGAGTTCGCGCTGGAAAAAATCCCCCTGATCCAGTCCGAGGAAAAGATCGCTTTCGACTTCGACGAGTTCAGGTTCGTGCTTAAGAAGTTTTATCGCGGCGGCGAATTTTCGTTGATCCTGAACCAGGATACGGATAGTTCATTGTCCACCGAGCGCTTCGTCGTATTCGAGATCGACCAGCTGAAGGAAAACAAAGTATTGTTCCCTATAACTACGCTCATCATCATGGACGTTTTTATCCAGAAAATGCGATACCGCAATCACATGCGTAAGGCATTAATCGTAGAGGAAGCCTGGAAGGCTATCGCCAGTCCGCTCATGGCAGGTTACCTGCTCTATCTGTATAAAACCGTGCGGAAATTCTGGGGCGAAGCCATTGTGGTTACACAAGAATTGGGCGATATTATTGGCAACGCGGTTGTAAAAGACAGCATCATCAATAACTCGGATACCGTTTGCCTGCTTGACCAATCTAATTTTCGAGATAAATATGCGGAGATCGCGACGCTGCTGTCCATCAGTAAAACGGAGCAGAAAAAGATATTTACGATCAATCAGCTGGAGAAGGATCCCGCCCGGGGGCGTTTCAAGGAAGTATATATTCGCCGGGGAACGGTCGGGGAGGTCTATGGCGTAGAGGTTTCTATTGAACAATACCTTACTTATACAACAGAGAAACCGGAAAAGACTGCCGTTGAAACTTATACAAATGCCTTCGGCTCTTATGAAGATGGGCTTGACGCTTTCGTTGCCGACTTCAGGGAAAGCGGGCTTTCTTTGGCTGCCTTTGTAAATACAGTAAACCTCAAACATCAATCCTGACCTGGTTCCCGGAACAATCATTTCGCTTTGCCAACCGGAAAATCCGGCTGGCTTTTTCATTTCAAATCTGATCATATGAAAATACATATTGCACTGCTCCTTGCAGTCCTGCTGTATTCCGCGGGTACACATGCGCAGGAACTGGTAGTTGATCCGGCGACATCGGCGGCCATCGCGGTGAATGCCGGGGTAATTAATGGCCAGCTAAACACAACTAATGATAAGCTTAACCTGATCGGTCAGGGGCAGCTGGCCGTGAGCAGCCAGCTCGTGCTGGTCAATAATCTTCAGAATAAGATTTACCAGGGACTGAGCCAGGTCGCCGCAGTCATCAATAACTTATATACGGTTAAGGACATCGCACAATGTGGAACAGATATAGTCAACGATGTAACCTCGGCTGTTAGCATGGCCCGTTCCAACCCGGTACTGCTGTTGTTCGCTGAACAAGGTGCCCGCGATTTTGAAACAAGGGCCACAATGCTCGCAGCCGACGTCAGCGCATTTGTCTTAAAGCCGGGTGCCGGTAACCTGATGGATTCAGGCGAACGCGGCAGGTTGTTGAACCGGGTCGCGGACGATATGCGGATCCTGCGGGGTATCGCTTTTGGCATGAACCGCGCGATTTACTGGGCAAAAATGAACGGCATATTTCGGTCCCTTAATCCCTGGGCGGAATGGCAGAACCAGGATACGCGCATCGCTAATGAAGTGCTGAACAACGCCAAATACCTGAAGAAATGAGAAGATTAACGTTAATTTTAGTTTGTTGGATATTCTTGTTGCTTTCATCGGGAAACGCTGTTTTTGCCCAGCACAAGGTTTTGAATATTCCCGCGATCCATCAGCTTGTTGAAGAATCCAAATCTGAAAACAAACGGCAGACCGAAGCCAGGAACAGGCAGGCGGCCGCGCTGGCAAATGAGCAGGCAAACCTGACGCTCCTTGCGAAACTGAAAGTCACCTATCGGAACCTGCAGGACCGGTATAATGCACTCGGTACCGCGATCAATGCAGCCCAGATCGGTTTATACGCGACACCGATGGTACAGCGGATCATCAGCAACCAAGCACAAATTGTCAGTTACGTCGAGAAGAACCCTGCATTGATCGCGATCGGATATGGTGCGGCTTTGAATTTTTCAGAAAAGGCCAAAGACCTGCTCGGTTATGTATCTGGATTGACATTATCTATTGGGGATGTTAACCAGATGAAAGCATCGGACCGTAAACTGCTCTTCGACTACGCCCTCTCGGAACTCAGCGCTATCCAGGACCAGTCGGGGAATATGCTGGCCATGATGCAGTATTCACGTCTGTCGGACCTCCTGAAAGCCACTAATCCCTTCCAAAGTTTTATTGATGCCGATCAGGACCTGGCTAAAGACATCCTGCGAAATGCTAAATACCTCAAACCATGAAAATGATTTTTATCGTTCTTTGGGCCTTTATACTGACTGAAGGCGCAAATGCTCAAAAAGCTGTCTTCGATTCGAAGCATTACCAGTCAGTAGTTGCTAACGCTGCTGTACGCAGCTCAGCCGAAACAACGCATCAGCAATACCTGGCGAAGATCAATACCGATATTGACAACCTGAATACCAATGCCGGATCGGTCGTCCTTGCACAGGATATGATCTACCGTTCACTCTCCAATGTGAACGCTGTGCTTAAGGATGGCCTCGAAGTCAAATACATGTTGTTTATCGTGAGCGATATCGGCTCCTATATCAGCCAGTCCCTGGTGTTGGTGAAGGCCGATCCTTTCCTGCTTGTGTTTGCGAATGGTATGACAGATGAAATGCGAAAGCGGGCAGCGGCACTGGTTTCTGATGTCTCCGGCTTTGTTCTGAAGGAGGGAGGAAATATGCTCGCGGATTATAACGCGAGGGATGAGCTGTTACATAAGGTCATTACGCAATTGCAGATCATCGACGGGCTTGCCTTTGGCTGCTGGAAAGCCATGTTCTGGGCCAGGCAAAACGGTTTCCTTAAAAGTATTAACCCTTTCCGCGATTTTATCAATCATGACCGTGATTATGTCACGCAAATCATCAGAAACGCTAAATATTTAAAAGAATGAAAAGGTATACATTTTTATTATCCTTCCTTATTTTGTGTCTTACGACTGTTCGTGCACAGCAGAAAATTAATGATGAGGCACTGCGTTACCAGGAACAACGGATGGTCTTTCAGCAATGGGACCAGAATAAGTTCAAACCTTCTTCCGGATTTTTAGGCCTCAACCCGTTTTATTGGCTGGTCTGGGGATTTCCTTATCCTAATTACCATAAGACAGACTTGCGCCCCTTGCGGGCGAACGGCCCCCAAACAGTGCGGCTTGCAGCGGTCGCTGCCATGCAGACGGCCGATAGCAAGTATAAGATGGAATCCGATACTGTCCGGAATACCGCCATTTCCCAGATAGCATCTCAATCCGGCCTGTTAAGCGATGCCGATCCCCTGTGGCTGCTTTATTATAAAAAACAATTTGACCCCGTTTTGAACTATTCGATGGCCTCTGTTCTGGCTGGGTTGACGGTTCCGGTACAGCAGAAGCTCATTTCCGAAGGCCTCTGCGATTGGTACATCAACGAACTGGACCGCTTGAAAGAAAGGGTAAAGGGGGCTCACGATACTGATATGGACCGAGGGGCGAGGATCATGGCCTGGTATCGTTTACTGCTGGAATATCGAAATGTGTCCGGTGTATGGGCGATCCGTACTGCCTCCGCTAAAGTGACCATGGATATGACGGCGCAGCAGCAGCAATTAAACAATGGAAATGTCAGGGTTAGCAACTGGACACCGCAATCCGACATTGCAATAGCTCAAAAAGTATTACAACACATCCGATGAAAATGAAAATTCCTATTATTTTATTACCCCTATTGTTTTGCGCAATAGCGGCATCCGCACAGTCCGCAGATGATGACCATACCAAAACGCTGGAGTTCCTTCAGGGTGACGGCGTATATGAATCCGGTGTCATGGTTTTTTTGAAAGGCCTTAAAGAATCCATATGGACACATTTCGATCTTTTCATTACAGACGCCAAGGCCCTGGCGGCCATTTTTATGATCATTTTTTTTGCCATCAAATCCTATGAAATGATGGTAGGGGACAAGCAGCTGGAGATCATGCCGCTCATGCGTCCCTTTGGGTTGGCCATGATCATCCTGTGGTGGGGCGTTTTCGTTAAGATGGTAGCCTTTCCGACCGATCTTGTCGCTAACCAAACGGAGGAAATGTTTAATAGCGAACAGCATATCGTTAACCAGCTTCGGGTCAAGCGTTCCACACTTATCCTGGCAGTCGCTAATTCGCTCTACACCTACCAGGCCCAGACCGAAGTGGCTGAGAAAGAAAGCGACACCTGGTACGGGCAAGCCTGGGATTCCGTGACGAGCACGGTCAAACAGGGGATCAGCACTGTTGTAGCCCCTATACTGGAACTCAAGAACCGCCTTACCGTCGGCATGCAATTGCTTTTCACGGAGCTTTTTGAACTGCTGGGGATCTGGATCCTGCGCATCGCAGTTTATGTTATTTTTATGCTTCAGATCATTTATTCCACCATCCTCATTATTCTTGGGCCTTTTGCCGTAGCGGCAAGTATCCTGCCGGCTTTCCGTGACAGTTTCAGTACCTGGGTGGCACGCTTTGTGTCCGTTAATTTATATTCCGGGATCGCCTATCTCATCATGTACCTGACCGGTCTGATGCAGGAATATGCACTGAGCTCCGAGATCAGCAAATACCAGGAACTGGTGGGGCAGGATGGACTTGGACCGGATATGGCCAAAATTACGTTGTTTGCCGGGAACGGACTGATTTCCTTTGGTACCGTGATTATCGTTTTCCTGATCGGCGCGATCTGCATGTTTACCGTACCCAGCATTTCTACCTGGATCATTTCCACCTCAGGGATCAGCTCTGCGGCTTCAACTTTTGGCAGAAGTTCCGGAACGGTGACCGCAGCCGCAAAGAAAGCGGTCGTCGCGGTCCTATAATTTTTTTATTAATTCTTTAATTGATTCACGGCTCCTTTTGGGGCCTTTTTTATTTATAGTTATGATCATCAAGAATATTGAAGACAAGATCAGGCTGGCCGCCATTGTCGCCATAGGAAGTCTTTTGACAGCACTTATAATCGTCGCTGTCAATTGTTTCTATTCTTACCGGCTGATAGCGGCATCCCAGCGGAACATTTACATCCTCGACAACAATGTGCCGATCCTGGCCAAACAGACAGACATGCAGATGAACCGTCCTGCCGAATACCGGGCGGAAGTAGACGTGTTTCACTCGCTCTTCTTTTCATTGACGCCCGATGATAAATACATGGAGTACCAAATGAAAAAAGCCATGTACCTCATCGATGAATCCGGCATGCAGCAATATAACGACCTGAAGGAAAAAGGGTTTTTCAATTCCATCCTGAGTTCCAGTTCCGTGCTTACGCTGCAAACAGATTCCATAGTGCTGGACATGCAGAAGCGTTACTTTCGCTACTTTGGAAAACTGAAGATCGACCGCAGGAGTTCGACGGTCATCCGCTCGCTCATAACAGAGGGCTACCTGAAAGACATACCCCGCAGCGACAATAATCCCCACGGGGTTATTATTACCAACTGGAAAACTTTAGAAAATAAAGACCTTGAAGATGTGGAAAAGAATACATTCTAACCGCGATCCGAGGGATACGCTGTTGAGTGAGATCAAAAAAGAATTCAGCCGTTACTTTAATTTTTTTGGTATGGCATTCCGGCAGGGGGCCGAAAAGCACCCAAAAGTTTCATTTGCTATCATGATTGCCGCGATGTTTTTGTCCATGATCCTGTCTTTTACCTTGTTCAGGCAGCGCGAAAAACCTGGGCTTCCGGCCATTTCAAAAGTATTTGCGCCAGCAGCGGACGGTTTTGACCGGATCATCGACGCTAGCTCCGGTATCCGGGAAACCCTTGCCCTGAAACACCTGGTAGACAGCCTGGCCAACAAGAAGGTGTTGTCCGCGAAGGATAGCCAGGAATTAGAGCGCTCGCTCGACAGGCTGCGGGCGATCAGTAATCACCATTAACAATACACATCATGAAAATAGATTTTAAACAGCCCAAATATGTGCTGCCGGCCATTGCCTTGCCTTTTTTGATCCTCTTTTACTACGCCTGGCAAAGCGGTTTTTCTAAAAAGGGACCCGAGCTGAAGCCCCAATCGGGATTAAACGCGACGGTGGCAAACGTATCGGCGGATGTGCGGAAAAAAAACCTGTCTGATAAACTCGATGCCTACAGGAATACCTACAAGGATGCGGACGGCCTGACCGCCGTTAATGTCATCCCAAAGGAAACATCGGCCAACCCGACTTTCCATGACCATTATTCCGGAAGCGAAAAGCGCACATTGGATTCCATTGAAAAAGCGATGAAAGCCAGATATGCGCCATTGCCTGTCGATAAGCAGGATATCGCTATAGCCCCGACTATTGAGGAAATCGAGCGCCATCGAAGACAGGTTCCCACGAAGCAGCCGGTGCCGGAACCTGGCCCCATGGATATTTTCAAACAGCAGATGGCTTATATCGACAGTGTGGGGAAAATGAATGACCCGGAATATAAGGCGCAGAAACTAAAACGGGATGCTGCAGAACAGCTGGCGAAGCAGAACGCTGCCATTCCGGCTCTGGTCGTCAGGAAGGATGAAAATGCCATTGGCAGTTTTAATACGGTCAGGCCCGGAGGGAACAACGGCTTCATCTCCGCGATAATCGATGAAAGCATAACAGGGTACGCTGGCTCGCGCCTTCGCCTGAGGTTGCTGGAGGATATCCGCGCTGGCGATAACCTGGTGCCAAAAGGAACTTTTCTTTATGCCCAGATCAGCGGGTTCAGTGAACAAAGGGTGGGCATGGTCATCAGTTCTGTAGTTGCCGGCGGCAGGATACTGCCGGTAAGGCTGCAGGTTTATGACCTTGATGGCTTACCTGGCCTGTACGTTCCTTCGTCTGCATTCCGCGATTTTACAAAAGATCTTGGCGGAAACTCTGTGCAGGGTGTTACCCTTGATGGTACCTCAGGGAGCCAGTTCATTATGAGTTCGGTCAGTAAAATGTTCCAGTCGACCTCATCAGCAATCGCCGAGCTGATCCGCAAAAACAAGGCGAAGCTCAAATACAATTCTTTTATCTATCTCATAGATAACGATTCCTTACAAACTGCCCAAAAGAATTAATATATGAAAACGATCTTTTTATGGCTTTCATTCCTGGCAGCACCGGCACTTTATGCCCAGGAAAAACTGCCCCTGGTTTACCTCCCTCTTAATTTAACGCTCCATTTCATCTCACCGGAGCCCATTCAATATGTGGATATCTCCAGTAAAGGAATGGTCGGTGACCTCCCGTTGAAAAACGTCTTCAGGTTGAAAATGCGCGATTCGACAGTGATTTTTTCTGATGCGGTCATAACCATTATCGGCGAAAAATTTATTGCGCAATATCACATAGTTCCCGGTGGGGCAGGTGTTCCCACTGAAATAGAAATTGTGCCGGGTGATACCCACCCGCTCGATGTCGGCGGCATTGGATTTTCGGAAAACCAGCTCAGGAAGCTGGCACTCGGAATCTATGCGTGCCGGGCGCGACACCCTGTGCAAAAGACCGCTGCTTTTGGGATCGAGGGCAAAGTAAATCAGGTTTTTACGGCAGGTGATTACCTGTTCCTCGATATTGGCTACCGGAACAATACCAATCTGAAATATGATCCCGAAGATTTTCAGTTCAAGGTCGAGGATAAAAAAGTGACCAAAGCCACCAACGTACAATCGGTGGAATTAGCACCTGTCTTCCGGTTGTTTGACATCGCCCCATTCTCGAAGAGCTACCGGAACATATTTGTGTTCAAAAAACTCACTTTTCCCGGAAATAAAGTGCTTTCCGTAGAATTAAATGAGAAACAGCTTTCCGGCCGGGTTATCAGGATCAACCTGTCCTATAAGGACATCCTCGCTGCTGATACCATTCCAAACTAAGCTTATGACCGATGTACTTGCCTATGCATATTTGAAGCTGGTACTGGAAGAGGAGTTTCCCGAAACCTACCTTCAGTTCAGGAACCATGGAACATTATATTATGAACTGACCAATGTCCTGGAACTGTGTGCCCCGCTGATGAAAGGGCTTGACGAAAGTGACCGCTTTTTGAAATATGAAGTCATCTGTACGATTACCGATTACTTGGAGGAAGAATAAGATGTTTCAATAATCCTCAAAGGAGCGCGCAAATACCGTGATCGTTAGCACGGCGAACTGTTCTGTCTTCCCCGGACAAAATACTATCCAACCGGTTTACAGCGGCCGCAAGCGCTGAAAAGGGAGCACGGCTTCCAAAGTCAATCCTCAATCAATCATAGTATGGAGGAAACCCACGATCAGCAGAAGCTGCACGGCTTCCTGCGATGCTGTATCTACCTTTCGGTTGCGCTGGATGCTGCCGTTTTTATCTATCCTGATGCCCCGTTCTGGGGCATTTTTATTTTACCCCTCCAAAGACTTGCAGGGATCATTGTTTACCACAAGCTCATCTACAGTAAGCTGGCCACGTTTACCCTCATCTGCCTCGTCAGTATCGGGACGCTGGCAAAAAAGGAAAGAGAGCTTGATCCCAAAAAACATATCGTCTACCCGCTGGCCCTCGGCCTGCTGCTATTCTTCGGCAGCATCGTTTATATGGGCCGCGCCTCGCCTTTCATCCTGCCTTATACTTCGGGCTTCAGTCTTCTCTACATCATATGCTCATTCGCCGGGGCGCTGATGATCAGCCTGTCCATGGACAACATATCCAAAATGATCAGGACCGGGCTGGGCAAGGATAAATGGAACGTGGAGGCCGAAAGTTTTATGCAGCCGGTAAAAATAGTCGAGACGCCGTCTTCTGTCAACATTCCGATGCTGTTCTACCATGACAAGAGAGTTTGGCACGGTTGGATAAACCTAACAAATATTTTTAGGGGTACCATACTTATAGGTACACCTGGCTCCGGAAAATCCTTTGGAGTGGTAAATCCTTTCCTGCGCCAGCTGATCGGCGATAAAAGCTTCGCCGTATGCCTGTATGATTTCAAGTTTCCCGACCTTGGCCAGATCGCCTACTACCATTACCTGCTGGCCAAACAGGCTGGGCGGATAAAGGGTTTTCGTTTTCACGTGATCAACCTGAACGATGTGGAAAAAAGCAGGCGCATCAACCCCTGGCGTGCAGATTATATCAGGTCGCTGGCGGATGCCGCCGAAACAGCGGAAGCTCTCGTCGAGGCCCTGAAAAAGGGGGACAGTTCAGGTGGGAGCGATCAGTTCTTCACGCAATCGGCCATCAATTTTCTTGCCTGCTGTATCTATTTCATGAGTAAACATGATCAGGGCAAGTTCTCGAGTGTGCCGCATGTGCTCGCACTGTTGAACCGCAGCTATGACGAAATATTTAACGCGCTGATCTCCGAGCCTGAACTTAAGTCAATGCTCTCACCATTCATGACGGCTTACAATGCGAAAGCATTCGACCAGCTGGAAGGACAGATCGGCACGCTGAAGATCTTTATCAGCCGCCTGGCAACAAAAGAAACATTTTGGGTTTTTTCAGGCGATGATTTTGACCTGAAGATCTCCTCGAAAGAAAACCCCGGCATACTGGTGCTGGCCAACGATCCTAATACCCAGAATATAAACTCCGCCTGTTATTCCATCGTGATCAACAGGCTGACGAAACTGATCAATACCAAAGGAAACCTGCCCTCCGCGCTCATTGTCGACGAAGTGCCTACCTTATTCGTACACAAGGTCGAAAATCTTATCGCGACAGCGAGGAGCAATAAGGTAGCCGTCCTTCTTGGCCTCCAGGAACTGCCGCAGTTCAGCCAGCAATACGGAAAGGACACAGCGGCGACCATAACGGCGGTCGTCGGCAATGTGCTTTCCGGTTCGGTACGCAATAAGGAAACAATGGAATGGCTGGAACGTCTTTTCGGCAAATCCAAACAGGTCGGCGAAGGCCTTTCCATCGACCGCAACAAAACCTCTACATCCCTGAACGAAAAACTCGAGGAACTGATCCCGGCAGGCAAGATCGCTTCCCTGAAAACAGGTGAAATGGTCGGCATTATCGCTGATGATGCGCAGGAGGAATTTACAGGCAAGTACAATACTTCCGCCGTTCACTGTCGTATCCACCTCGACATGAAAGCAATAGCGCGGGAGGAGAGCAATTATAAACCACTTCCATGTTACTACGATTTTGGGGAGCATAAACAGGCTACGCTGACGCAGAACTTCTTCCGGATCAATCAGGAAGTACAGGAAATCGTCCTGAAATTCAAAGCACCCCCGGTGTCGCCGGCAGCGGTAGTTAAAGGAACCATGAGACCCAATGCAAAATAATGAACAATGACGAGCTGAACGGGCGCTATGTGCTGGTACATCCTGCCCTATGGGACGATCCCGCGGAAAAAAATGGCGAGATCGGTATGATCACCGAAAATAACCTGGACGATGATATCATCAAACTGAGGTTTAACGACGAGAAACATGCCTTTTACGCTTCCAACGCGTTGCTGGTCTTCCAGCCGTCGGATAACCTTTACGAAACCCTCAAACAAAACGCCACGCTGCTGTCCGCGCAAAACTTCAAAGACTTAAAGAGCGTCGCCCTGCTCCTCGACTACGGCAGGCCGGAGCAGACAAAAGCCGCTATGGGGCTCGTTTTGCAAAATCCCGACCTGCTGGAAATGAGCATGGTGTCGCTCGAAGACAGCTTCGTATTGACCAACCGGAGGCAGATAGGCCGGTAACTGCTTTTTACTATCCGTAATTCTCATATCGCTAACCTTTAAAAAAATGCCATGACGAACAATGAACTATTGGGCACACTTGCCCTCGTCCGGCCGGATATGGAAAATGATCCGGCAAAAAAACAAGGTAGCATCGGGGTCATCACTTATGTTGACCATCCGGAAGAATTGGTTTATATCAGTTTTAAGGGTGGCGAGGAAGGGCGATACCCGGCGGCTGATTTGTTCCGCCTCAAAGACCGGGACAAACTTTTCCCCAACCTGATGAAAAATGCACTGCAACTGGATGTCAAAGATTTTAAAGACCTGTACAAAATAAGTAATCTCCAGGATTTGGGAAGGGGAGAAGACTTATGGCAGGCCCTCGAAATCGCCAGGGACAACCCGAATATCTGGGAGGGGGGACTGGAAACACTGGATGCCGGTATTTCCAAAAGGCAGGCAGTCAGTCGGTGAAAGTCCTGCTTATTTGTTCTCTTATTAGCCTTCCCTTAAAAAGCCTGCATCTGACCTCACCATTCGGTTATCGCATTCACCCGCTTAACGGGAGGTATGCGTTGCATGCGGGCATTGACCTGCGCGCGCGCTCAGACACTGTTTATGCGGTCCTCGACGGTCGTGTTGCCTCTACCGGCTACAATACCTACCTCGGCCGGTTTATCGATATTGACCACCGGGGATTTAATTCCGGGTACGGCCATCTCAGCCAGATTTTCGTCGTCCGGGACGAGGTTGTGAAAGCCGGCGAGCCCATAGGCATCACAGGTGCGACAGGCCGGACAACCGGCGAACACCTCCACTTTTTTATCCGCTGCGGACACCGCAGCGTCGATCCGCTAAAATTTCTTTATCAAATCTTAATTCAACATACCATGAGTAAAAATTTCAGACAACTACCCGAGATCGTAGCGGGCAAACTTTCATCCGAATTAAAAAACGGCACATCATTCTTTCAAAAACCTGTTAAGGAAAATGGGCTGCCAGCTTATGTTACGCCTGTTAACCCCAATTCCGGGAAAGGCTACAGCGCACTGAACGCCATGAACCTCGCGATGCGCGGCTATGACGATCCCAGGTGGATGTCCGCGAAAGATGCCGGCTTTACCGGTTGCGTAGTAAAAGAAGGGGCTAAAGGCACCATGATCTCTTTCCCGAAAACGACTGACATACAGGCCATGCGCGATTTCGAAGGCAATAAGTTTACCGACGAGGAAGGCAGGACACAGGTTAAGGTGGTGGAATTTGAGCGGCCGCAGACGGCCAACTACTTCCTTTTCAACGCTTCGCAGATCAACCGCATACCGCCGTTGGAGGATTACCTGAAGGCCAGTGACCCTGAACAATTGACACCGGTTGAGAAGGCAGGGAAACTGATAGCTGACAGCAACGCGGTGATCGAACACGGCGGCCAGGAGGCTTATTACGACAAGGTGAGAGACGTGATCCATCTGCCGGAAAAAGAACAGTTCGAAAACGAAACCGCGTACATGCAGGCTGCTGTACTCCAGTTGGCACACTGGAGCGGGCACGAAAGCCGCCTGAACCGCCCATTGGAAGGAAAGCTGGGTTCAATGGACGCCGCCAGGGAAGAATTCCGTGCGGCCACAGCAGCTGTCCAGATCGGGGCGGAGATCAAGCTGGGCCATAACATACCGCTGCACGCAACCTATGCGGGAACATGGGCCAAAATGTTAAAGGACGATCCATTTGAAATCTCCAGGGTTGCCACAGACGCGCAGAAGATCAGCAACCTGCTGTTAGGCGTGAACCAGAAACGCGAACAGGAACAGGAACAAGGCCCGGAAAAAAAAACTGAAGAAAAAAAGGCTTTTGCCATTGATGACGAGATCCCATACAAGGATACGGTTTATAAGGTACTGGAGCTTTACAAAAACAAAAGCGTCAAAGTCGAAGATGCAAATGGTGCCCGCAATGTGTTCAAAAAGGATGATGCGGTTTATTCCGCCCTCCTCGATGCGAAATACGCGGAAAAGCAGCCTGAGATCGAATTGGGCGAAGAGCAATCACAGCAAGCAAAAATAGGGAGGTAACTATGGATTTGATCCGCTTTAAGCAATCGGACCTACCGATGAAAGACCTCGAAATACTTGGGCTGGCCGCAGAGGGCCAGCTTAAGCTCAAACACAATGACCTTCAGGCATTATTGTCAGGCAGGCGCACCTCATTGCTCCAATTGCAGAACCTCCGGGCTGAAAATATCAAGATAAAAGCGATGGATGCCAAGATCTCGCTGACAACCGGTGAAAACGGTGTCACAGACCTGCTGATCCATCCGGTCTACCGGAAGCCGGCCACACCCGATTTCCTCGATGATCATGAAGCAGCGCTTTTGGAAAAAGGCGAAGTCGCGAATCTCCAGAAATTAGTTAAAGACGGTAAAGGCAATAAGCAGGAGCTCCTGGTAGAATACGATCCGGAAACGCACGAGTTTGTTGTCTCGGACTCGGAGAAAATACTGGCACCTGATATGGTCAACGGCGAATTCCTCACGCCGGCGCAAAAGGAAAAGTACCGGAAAGGCAAAGAAGTGGAGGTCGCAGATCACACGAAATTCAGCTATTCTGCTGTCGACGGAAAGGGCATCCGTTCGGACAAGGTCGCGCTGATAGCCTCAGTCCTTATAGATGGCGGTCTTTCCTATGTTGCTTATAAGGGCCTGAACGCGCTTTTTAATAAGAAACGTGACCCCGCCGAAGCTGAAAAACTCAGCCCTGGTTATCATCAGGTCGTGGCTGATATGGAAGCGGAGAACCCTGTACCGGATAACAGCCACATCCGGTTCGACGCCAGGCGCAGGGTATTCCGGTAATGAGGCAAATCCTTTCGAAGCTCGGCTTTGCAGATGAAATTCTTGATTTTTTCGGTATCGATGAACCTTCGTTCACTTATGGGCCTGCCGGTCCGACAGAAATCTTTGCCGATGGTTTTCACTATGTACCCGCGGCAGATCGGGCCTGGATATGGAACGAGGCCGCAGGAAGGCATGTAGTGATTACACATTCCATCATGGAAGCCATTGCTTTTTTGTCCTGTAACCGGCATCGTTATCCTGATCCCTACGATGTCTCATTCGTTGCATTGGGACGGTATATCCACATAAAGCCGCTCAGGGAAATCGAAGGACGCTTTCCCAATCGCAAGGTCATACTCGCCTTTACCAATGATCTTCCTGGCCATTTGACGGATATCTACGTTGCGGCGGGATTGAGAAACCACAATCTTCGCTTGATGTTGCGCGGTGAGCAGGTTGAGATCGTCTGCAACGGCCGGTCAGCGGTATTTGAAGCAGAACGTCTGACATTGAATGTTTTTCAGAAATCATTTGGCATCAGGACATTCTGCCGTACAGTAAAGCCTAAAACCTATGAGAGCTTTTTAACGCAGCTGCTTCATTGTTAAACCGGATCTTAACAAAAATAATATGTTTAACAGGTACAATAATGCCGTGGAATTTAATGGCAAGGCAGAGGACGTCCTCGAGGTGCTGGCCTGGTTCAAAGAACTGATCTATGATAAGGGCGCAGGTTGGCAAATGGGCGGGGAAAAGTTCAGCAACATCTCCTTTCTTGGCGACGGCAGGATTTGGTTTGAAAGCAATGGCGATTCCGGCCCGGAAATCCTCCGGGAAATCGCCGAAGAGTTCAGGGTAGGTTTCGTTCATTATTTCGGGAAAAACAGTTACTATGGTGAAGCTGTATTTAGCCAGGGCAATCTCCATATCACAGTCCTGGATGAGGACGACCTTGGCTCCATCGGATACGATGAAACAATTATGAGCTATACCGTTGGGCAGCGGCCTTTTGCAAACCACCGCGACGCAATCGACCATCTTTTGGCGCAAAAGAAGCTGGAAAACCAGCCCGGACAGAACGAGGCTGATAACTATCGTGGTCAAAAGCGATAGTTATCCACAAAATTTGTTCCTGATTGTTAGGAGTTTTGAGTGTGCGTCAAGCCTTGATCACTTGCATCTTACTAATGAAATTAGTACTTTTAACTATTGAATATGATGAAGAATATCTTTTATTTTATCGTCACCTCATGCATTTCCACATTCGCATTCTGGGGTTCGCTGGGCGCAAAAAATCCGTTCCCATTGTACGCCGTTATGTTCGGCATTTGGGCACTTTTTCTCTGGGGTTACAATAACCGCCTGAAAAAGGAGGCCGCAAGACGTTTTCACGAACGTATGTTCGAAGACTACATGAGATCAAGGCACCGGGCAAACAACCGGAGGTAGCACCGTAATCACACTGTTTTTTTATATTACATTTGTCCATTCGTGCGGGAAACCTCCCGCACTTGTGATAAGGTTTAGGTTAAAATCCCCAGACGGCGAGCGTTCTGGGGATTTTTATTTTAAGCCTGTTGCATCTTATCCCCAATCATATGAAAAATCCTGAAGACGTTTTCTTTAAATCAGAAAGCCAGATATCTCCTCTCGAGATCGTCCTGAAATACGGCAAAATCAATCCCTGGGAGTTTTATTTCAGGCTTGCGGAACACAAGAACTTCGAAGCAGCAAAAGCCGTGTTTGAACGCTGGGATGACGATCTGGTAAGAAGATCAGATGCCTTCCTGGTCACCCGGTTCGTTCATTCCGAGTGGGCGAAGGAAGAGCGAAAAGTTTACCTGGCCCATTGCTACCTGATGAGACTGATCCGGGAACGGAATGTCCGGGACCCTTTTGCTTTGGAAAATGACGACCAGGAAGATATTGCTACGTTGCGGCGGCTTGCCGGAATTCTTCCTCAGATCGACATAGGCGGTACAGCTTATCATGTCGACTGGGAGGCCCGCGAACTGCGGGAAATAGCCAACCCTGCCGGAAAAATTGATATCAATGCCATGGAACTGAATTATTTTAAAGATGGGTACGAAGCTTTATACAATTCGGCCGACCGGCAGCTTTACGCAGTTCAGGCCGGCAGTACTGAACTGCCGCCTGATGTTTTTTTATTACATATTCCCTACGAAATGGAGCTTGATCCTGTTGCTGTGGCACGCGAAAGAGGACTCGATGACCTCGCTTTCACAAACGGGCACCCGGTTCGCTCCAATCTGAAAGGATATTTATGGTTTGTCGACCAAGCCACTTTGTCCCAGATGTCCAGCCAACCCCAGGACGAGGCACAGGCACAGGGACGCCGAACCGGGAGGTAGGATCAGCCCAATCCGTTCTGGGATTATTATTCATTCTATCAACAGAAAACTTTATGGAAACACCTGAAGAAATCCTCTTTAGATCAACTGGTCATATCACCATCAGTGAATTGACTGAAAAGTACGGGGAATTAGGTCCCGGAGATATTGTTTTTAAAATGGCCGAACATAAAAACTTCGACGCGGCAAAAGCTGAGTTTGATACCTGGGAGGAAATGGAAGTTTTCGATATGCAGTATTACCTCACAGAGGCTTTCCCGCATAAGGAATGGGTAGAAGAATCACTTGATAGCTATATCGCCCATTGTTTCGCCATGAAACTTGTCGAAGAAAGAAACAACTGGCCCCGGACGGCCCCGGGACAGCCTGCGTCCCAGAACGTCCTTACCCTAAAGAGGCTGGCAGGCATCCTGCCTCATATCGATATCGGTGGTACCGACTTTACCATTGACTGGCGGCTCCGGGAACTTCGTGAAACCGATAAGCCCTGGAATAAATTAAATATCAATTATATGGAACTATCGCCAAAGGATGATGGTTACCTATCATTCTACCATGTTTTTAATCATGAGCTTTATCAACTCGAAAGTGATCTGGTTGAGTTACCGGCACATGTGATGTTGCTTGAAATTCCGAATGAGATGATGTTAGACCCGGTAGCTGTGTCGAGAGAAAATGGCCTCGGCGAACTCGCGTTACTACGGGAATTCCCGATCCGCGAAGTGATCAGGGGCAAACTTATTTCACTGAGGCAAACAGCGCTGCCGCAGATCGTCGCGCAAAATGCCGCTAAATTACAACACGACGGGGGCTCCCGAAGGATTGGCCGCTGAATGCCTGTGTTATTTTAACTATATTGCGGGATACCCCTGATCCCCTTACAACAATGAAAATCCTGCGTGGCATTTTTATCGCAATTTTATCACTTCTTGCGGTTTCCATGATAGCCGGTTTAAGCTACGAGTTTTTTTCGCGACAAAGCGTTCACAGAAAATATGATTCCGGGCAGGCATTTGTGAATCTCGGAAACTACAAACTGCATTATAACGTTTCCGGCAACAGTGGCCCAACCGTTGTTTTTGAGTCGGGGCTGGATTTTGGCGGGAGCCTTTGCTGGTATAAGGTACAACCGGAGGTAGCCAGGTTCGCCAATACCTTTACCTATGACCGTGCCGGGATCTTCCTGAGCGAAAGGGGGGGGGCAACCGAAAACGGGCTACCAGATGGCTGTCGATCTGAATAACCTCTTGATCAGGTCAGGGCAAAAAGGGCCGTTTATTCTGGTCGGACATTCGATGGCGGGTATTATCCTGCCGAGTTTTATCCGGCTTTATCCGCAGGAAGTAAAAGGAATTGTATTTGTGGATTGTTCACATCCCCTGCAGGTCAAACGTTTCGCGGGATATCCGGAGCTTACTATCAAGGCACCGGCGCAGTGGCAGGCGAAGCTAATGGGAGATTTCGGATTATTGCGGCTTTTTTACCATGACCGTTACCCTTCAATAGCCATAAACGACAGCATAAATATTGCAGCGCAGGATTTTATTCCTGAAGCGGCCGCTGGCGTGATTGATGAAGCCAATGCCTTCAATTCCATGGCGGACAGCGCAGCGCTCATCCGAAATTTTGGAGATATCCCGTTGGTGGTACTAACAGGAACCGCTGCTAAAAGGATCAGTGATCTCCAAAATCCTGAAACGGGCAAAGCTTTTATGCGGATCTGGCTTGAACTGCAAAATGATCACTTGCACCGGTCAACGAATAGTAAACAGATCATGGCCACCAGAAGCGGTCACTATATCCAGCTTGATCAACCAGAACTGGTCGTCGATGCGATCCGGGGACTAGTTAACTAATGTGCCTGGATTTTTAAAACGGCGGTTATTCCGTATAGCCGATCCGTGCCCAAAGTTCCGGTGTACAGTCACCCACCGTTAATTCGGGACCCAAAGCCCGTTCGAGCGTAAAGTGTCCGTCTGCATCTTTTGGTTTTGCCGGGCTGCTCCTGAAATAATCATATAAGGCCCTGTCCCGTAAAGAAAGGCTGTCCCTATATTCCCGGTCTTTTTCAGACAGGGAATCTAAATATACTTTATGTTTGATATTCATGTTTTCTTAAACTAATCCCTGAACATGTACGAATGATAAGGCAAACCTGCCTGGTAATTCGATGTTCCCAATACTCCCTTGAAATAAAAATCTATCGCGTCAAAATACATTTGTTTCGGGCGCATAAACCCATCCATCACCTGGTCGCAATTCAATATCCTGAATACAAAATTTGCGCGTATTTCCCATTCTTCAAAATCGAACCGGATTGCTTCTCCATCAACAAAGGGTTCGTATAAAGTGGCCGATAATACCGGGCCGCTTTCAACCTCATCAGGCTGACGTTGTTCGACACTCATACTGAAAGTGCCGTCAGTCAGGTAGATAATCTCTTTTCCGTCCCCGTCTATAAACTGAAAATCGTAATCGATGTTTTCGGATTCCTGCAATTCCAACGCAGGGTAACTTCTGAGACCGTTCTTGTCTACGCAAATCTCCCCATGAAATTCCAGTCCGCTGATGTTGTCCCGGCTTACATTTAGCCTGGCCATACCATAATATTCTATAGCCTCAAACCAAAGCAGGAAATTTGGTTCTACCCAATCCCCATCCTGAAATTTAATATCTATTCCCTTAAAATCGTAAATTAGGTCAACAGGAAATAGCTTTTCCGGCAGTTCCACCCCCCTGAACACAACTCCGATAGTATTGTCGACACAGGAGTAAATGCTGTAATTTGTAAGATCCCGGTCCGCTCTTTTATTTGGGGGAATTACTTTCAGCATAAAACTGTTTTCCAGCGAAACCACGTGTTCCGCGCCATCAATTTCTATGATCTCAAATGGCTTTTCCATATTCTTAAATTAAAATGGTTCCGGCAGACCGGAATAATCCTGTTCACTGTCTTCGGTATCCCAATGTTCGTCACCCGGATAAAAATCAGAAAATTCAGGGATGCTCATCAGGTAATTCCGTGAGTTGGGGAAAGCGTACATATAAAAAACAATCGCCTCGCGGAAAAGCGGGATCTCCGTTTTTTCAGGCGCATTACTGCTGAGTACTTCGAAAACGTAACTGCATTCTATATGGTTGAATTTATCAGCTTCCCGGTAAAGGGAAACCCAATACAAGGGCCCGGACGCTTCGGGTTTAAGAATACGGTTCTTATCAACCTGCATCCTGAAATTCTGTCCTCTTAAAACCACGAGATCGTGGCCGTTTCCCCATTGTACGCTGAAATTATCCATAGCATCAACTTGTTATACAAATTTATGCTAAAAAAATTAGTAAATACAAATACTTTTTGATTATTGACAAGTTTGGCCAAATAACAACATAGCGTTATGGAGTATTGTAAACAGATAAGGGCTAAAAGCAGTTGATATTTAAAATAAAATTAAGATCGCCACGCGGATTTTTTTGTTCATTTATCGGATCAATTATTATTTTGCGCGGCAGATATGCTAGACCCTTTTTACCTGGAATGTGGTGACCTGCTTGTACATCCTTTC
Organism: Mucilaginibacter gossypiicola; assembly: GCF_900110105.1. Lineage (GTDB taxonomy): Bacteria > Bacteroidota > Bacteroidia > Sphingobacteriales > Sphingobacteriaceae > Mucilaginibacter > Mucilaginibacter gossypiicola. The sequence goes on from NZ_FOCL01000005.1 coordinate 390,204, forward strand.
CGCCCGGAAGATTTCGAAGTTTATGATGAATGGGTTTCGGCTGTATTTGACCTTTTTTCTGACAATGAAATGTTGCTTTTTATACCTGAAAAAAGAATTGCCAATAAAGCTGAAGCTGAAACATGGCTGAAGCTTACGCTGCTTAATTTTCATTCCGGCCAGAACTATGTTTATTTTATTACTGACAGGGAAAATTCTAAGCTTTTGGGTGTCATCGATATTTTAACACCTGCGAAGGTCAGGCAATTTTATCAACTGCAACAATATCCGCACTTTGTCGAATTTTACCTGCGGAAACAATCAACCGGGCAGTCGATCATGACGACCTTATTGCCGATGCTGATCGGACAACTCAGAAAGCAAGGCATCAATACCCTGGCGGCCGTCGCAAACCGGAATAATATAGCTGCAAAAAAAGTCTTGAGAAAATCAGGGTTTAAAATTCGTGAGGCTTTTGATCATAACCAGGATTTGTATGAGATAAATGCTGCATAATCAGCCACCATTAAAAGCATAATAATTAGGTGATTTCCGAATGATCGATTTTATTTCGACCAGGAAGCGCCGCCGTCTATCCTGATGGAAGTTATTGTCTTAGTACCAATCGCTACGTTATCCGTGTCTGGCTCGTAACTAAAATAGAATAGTCCGCTTTCGCTATCAAAATTCCTGAAATAAACTGTCGCCTCAACGTTGTCCGCCACCAGGCTGATTACAGATTGATTAGCTATCAAATTGTTCTGTTCTATAAATTCTCTAATACCCATGGTCAGATAAGGAACAAGTTGACTTAATGTTTCATGTCATTCGTAAGCCGCTAAAACAGGGTGATTGGCAGGACACGTGCTCGTTTGACTGGTTGAGACTGTTACCAACTTTGCGGACCTGGCCGGTTCAGAGGATAATTTTGTTTGATTTAACTGCTGGTTAACCTTTTAATAAATAGCATAAGTATTTAATAAAAGGCTGATCGTAATGATCAGCCCTATCCCAAAACATTTTTTAATTTGCTTATTGTGCGTTCTTTTTTTCTGTTACTTCTTTGCGGATATCTGTAGCAAGGACTTTCAATGCCTGCATGGCGTTGCGCAGTCGAGTACCTGCCGCTTTGTTACCTTTGTCATAAAAACTTGCTGCATCTGCTTCCGCCGCCGCGATTACTTCTTTTACTTTTTCGAAATTTTCCATTACATAATTTTTAAGGGTGCTAAATTAGTATTTATACGCAAAACCTTATTCCAGGGCTACGGAAGAACTTTGGTTGCTAAAGTTTCTCATATGAAAATAAAATACAACGCTAAGTACACGGACCTTTACAGTTGAATTATTGTCAGGAGAAAATGCGTCCTGAGACTACATTCACAAAAAAGGTTTGTCTTAAAACCTTTCACATGAAAAAAAACGCTGCGTCCTTCTCTGCATAGATATGCCCCTGCAAACATAATAGCTATCAAAAAAAAGTTGGTAATCTGCCAACATTGTATTATCTTTGATCTATCATTCCGGGAAGGTCCCGGTTGAGCGACGTAAAATGCAATAGTGCAAAGTTTAAATGTAAAAATGTAAGGAGATCGCCGATGGCTAACAAAAAACAAAGAAACGATGACCATCATCTATCAAAAGAAATTACAGGATTTCGCTAAGAAACACGCAGACGCCGCTAACAGCATCTCTACCTGGAGAAAGGTAGTGCAAGAGGCCAAATGGGAAAAAGGAACCGATATAACGGCCGACTTTCCAAAAGCAAAACTAATACCCGCGAAAAGGGCCCGCTTCAAGATCACCGGTAACAAATACCGGCTGATCATCGAATTGGATTATGCAGATCAAATCGTAGAAGTACGTTTTATCGGCACCCATTCAGAATTTGATCAGATAGATGCGGGTACCATTTAGGGTTAACCTACTACGATATGACCAAAAAGCATTGGTTTTTACTGGAAACTGAACAACAGTACAATGAGGCTGTTGCCAGGTATGAAACAATCAAGTATGCAACAGCAGGGGAGGACCACCGCGAGAAACTCCTGTTGGTGCATTTGATTGCTAATTATGAAGAAAAAAACTGGGGCCTCCCTGAGGTTGACCCGGTGGAAATGATCAAGATCCGTATGGAGGATTTCGGTTACAAAGCATCGGACCTTGCCGCTGTTTACGGCGATAAGGGCACCGTAAGCAAGGTGCTGAATTACAAGCAGCCGTTATCGTTGACGATGATCCGCAAATTCAGCGAATTTCTACGATTGCCCGCGGCGGCGCTGCTCAAAGAATACGACCTTGTCAATTGAAATAAGAGCAGGCCGTTGTCTTGAGGTGAAGACCGACATATCCGCAAAAGTTTTTTCAGAACCTCTGAAGCGCTTATTTTTGATCCTCTATTACTATAAAGCGGGATCACATCAAAGTAGATTAAAACGAATCCATGACTACGGCTTTGACTTCTTCAATGCTGTGCAGGCAGAGAAATTTTTCAAAATATCAAAAATCACTTTAGCCAGTCACTAAATATTCTAATTATGCAGCATCCAGTGATATCTCCAGCACCGCATGCACCGGTATCTTTTTAAGGGTATCCAAAATAAAAAGCTTTTCATGAAAATGGTTCGCGGAACACGCTGGAAATCGGAATAATTCGCGCCGCAGCTGCAGGTTTTCGGTGGTGTTGTGCCTCTTTTTGTAGTGTAATTCATGATTGTAGGAGAAATTAATTGCCCCCACAAAAAAGGCTATGAATTGGTTTCGTAAATATAACTTATCCCTGACGTTAAAAACACTTCCGTGAATTATTTGTCCTGCTGAATTGAGTGAAATACTTTAGGTGCAATTTTCAATTCGACGACGACAAGCCCGGTCAAATCCCGACCCGGCCCTTTGGGTGCTGCGCCCGGTACCTAAACCGGAAGGCAGTCGTGATTTCTCCGGCCGATTTATTTCTTTCAGACTTTTTCATCCTGTTCCTCCCGCCCCATTTTTCTAATAGCATTCTTGTTTAATGTTGTTCATTCAGCCTTTGCTGAGGCAAATTTACACCTCTTCGGCGGTCAAGGCCATGCAAATGCCGCATAAAGAATCTCCACACCTCCGCTGTGCGCCGGGTAGTATTCTTTAAGCGGCAGCCTTGGCTCGCCAGCCCCACGCACGAGTTTATTGCCTCTATCAAAGGCCAAATGAGGCTTTTGCTGAAACGATTAAAAAAAGCAGATCAGCATGAAGAAGGTAGTAGACAGACACACAGTCGCCCACCTGTGGGCAAACAAGGCGCAGAGCGAAGCACGCACGGCACGAGGTAATTTCTTTTTCAACGACGACCGGATCTGGTCGTATGGTTCCCATTTTCTGATCGCTTACCACACGCACAACGACAGGGGACAGCATGCGGTGGTGATCACCCGCAGCAGGTATAGTAATACTACGGCCGAACAGGTGGGTATTGTCCGCAGCGCATCCGGCCACCTGAAACAGTTGACCGTTCCTGAGGCGGGAATGGACAACAGGCAGCTTTTCGAAAAATGGTATGACGAAATAACCGGGATCGCGGGCAAGCTGGGCAATGCCCGGAAACCGGAAAAATATATCGCGCAGATCAGGGGGATCATGGCCGAAGCAACAGCTTATGTAGAATTTTTTGGGATTGAAATGCCGGAGCGCATGGTGGAAGCCGGTAAAATTCAAAGTTCTGAGCAGTTCGCCGCGATGCTGGCAAAGGAAGCGGAATTAACAAAAACGGCGTTCGAAAAAAGAAGGGCGGCAGAGAATAAAGCCCATAAATCGCAGTTAAAAGACTGGCGCGCCTTCAAAACAGCGTACATTAAAACACGTGACGGTTATGATTATCTCCGCTTTAACCATACGACCAAACGGGTGCAAACCTCGCAGCGCGTGGAAATTCCGGAAGCGATAGCACGGGAATTTTATAACCTTGTGTTGCAGACCATAGCATCAGGCGGATGCGCTGATTGCAGGATAAGCCTGATGGAAAAGTACGAGGTTGCGGAAATCAATAAGGATTTTATCAAAGTGGGTTGCCATAAAATAACCCTCAAAGAAATCCGGTCATTCACCAGAAAACTGGGCTGGTGAACAATCAAATAAGGTCCCGGGGATGCCTGGATCAAATTAAGTGTGTATCAGTGATATGCAGGAGGGAAAGTCATCCGGCGGCCATGGCGCCGCCATGGCCCTCGTCCGGTCGGCCAGTTTTTCATACTGACCGGCCGAAGCTGGTGATTTCAATGCATTTCAGGAAATAAAGCTCGATTATGCATGCGCATTAGGCTTTTCATCGTTTTTTATTGATGAGGTGTTTATGCTTTTAATATCAATGATTTCTGGTGTCCTTTTAGGTTGAGGAATAATGCGTGATTAAATTTCAATGATAGTAATTATATTAATAATAATATATCGTTGATTTGGTTTCGGGAAAATGCTAATCCTCGTTATAGCTTTGGTTATTCCGGAGCCATTCAGCCATGTTTTCCGGTAATTCATAATTCCCTTCGTAAAGTAAATTTGTTTTTCCTTTAATCAAATAAGGATTGCCAATCTTTATCCATTGACTTTCCTGCGGTAATAGAAGATTCTTAACTTTTATATCCGGCTCGTTTGCCTTTTTTTTCCATTGCTCTGAATACGGGCGCAATTCGCGGGCCGTTCAGATAAATGAGGTAAGCAGGTTTAGCCCATATAAATTTTACAATGACATTCGTGCTCAGCCAGGTGTCATTAAGTCTCATCCACATCATTTCATCCCTCAGATCCAATTTTTCAAACGCCTTAACCTTTGGCTGCCTTTCAAGATATTTATCGACGATATAATCTTTTAAAGCTATCTGGCTGATGCCGCGGTCAAGCGAAATCTTACCATAATCCTCTTGTCGTGCAGTGATCTGCCGGGGGGGATTTAACAGCATTTCGTTGCTATAAACAAATGACTGACTAATTTCTGCACTGCGTAAGTAGGGACTGAAATATTTTACCGGTACTTCAGGCTCTATATGGAAGTTTTCCATTTCAAAGTCTTCGCGGCGTAGAAATTCGATGCCATAGAAAGGGGCCATAGCCAAAATGTTTTTTTTGATATGGTGGTTATAAATCAGATAACATTTTGACAACTTTCTCTCTTGGACCAACGACGAAAAATGTATTATAAGATCCTGGTCAGGATTTGACGACTCATCAATTTGTTGGAATAAGTATTGCACCGGCAAACCTTCAACTTTTCCTTTTACAGAAAATTGAACATCCTTTTGATGCACGATGATCTGCATCCCTGGAAATAAAAGGGTTAGTCGCTCAATCATAATTCAAAAATGAAGAATCTTCCGAAATATTAAAAGAATACGCTTTTAATTTCCACTATTAATTAAACGGTATGATTTGCAACTTAACCCTTCTTGAATTTTTATTCCAGCACAAAATTGTCCGGTCCCTTATACTTTTAACTTTGGTTTATTCGCTTTGATCTTTGCTGCTAACTGCTGAAGTAACCAGGACAATTTTTCCAAGCGTATGATGTTGTTCCAGTTCGTCATAAGCACTTGCGACGTCACTGAGTGGATAAGTACCGGCAATAGGAATCTCCAACTCCCCTTTATCAACCATCTCTGACAGTTCTTGGAGCACATCGGCATTGCCTGCGGCGGCATTACCGTCGGTCTTTACTTTGTACTTTTTTGCTGCGTCGAAGTCAATTATGGTATTGATGCGATCCGGCGGGATATCCATGTAAACAGCCATCGCGACGTAGCCTTTACCCGATGTGTCTATAAAAGCATCTGCTTTCTTTCCGTTCAAAGCCTCTTCGATATTTTTCTGAGTATCTCCATGATACAATGCCGGGATAATCCCGTGATCACTTAGCCACTCGTGATGGGGTTCGCTTGCAAGGCCAACCACGGTGACTCCTTGTTTTTTTGCAAGTTGCACCGCAATAGCACCTACGCCTCCGGCCGCACCGGAAACAATCACAGTATCACCATCCTTCAGGCTCACCGCCTTTACCGCTGCATAAGCCGTCGTGCCCGCGACAAATAAACCACCGGCAACCTCCCAGGATACGTTTGCCGGACGGTAAACCAACTGATCTTCCTTAACAACAACATAGTCGGCCTGTGCGTTTCTTTCATTTGTAAATCCGATCACTTCATCGCCTGCCTTAAATTGCCCGGCTTTTCCGCCGACAGCTTCTACGATGCCCGCAAAGTCAGTTCCCTGTCCCGAGGGAAATGTAGAGGGGAACATTTTCTCCATTTTTCCTTCACGTATAGAAGCCTCACCGGGATTGATCCCTGCAGTTTTGATTTTCACCAGGACTTCTCCCGCGCCGGCTTCCGGCTTGGGTGTTTCCACAATATGTAAAACATCGCTGTGTCCGAAATGATCATAGCGAACGGCTTGATTTGTTTTCATAGTTAAAATAATTTACTGATGATTCAACGATGCTGACGCGAAATTGTTCCTTAAAATTTCATGATGGGAATTGAAAATTACTTATACGTCAATTTCAAATCTGCTGAGCTGGCAGTGAATGATGGACCAATGTCAAAAATAGCAAGGTGATAATAATAATAGCATATCTGAAATTTACGCTAACTTTAAACATTGTCAGTTAGTTACGCCTTAGTTTGCCTGTGTCAATATGAAAATCTACCACATTATTCCGTTATTGATATTACTTATATCCCCAGTTGCCGGGCTGTGTCAAACAGGTTTGGACACAGCTGCTGTTTTAACTGGTACGGCAAAGCGCGCTATACCAGTTTCAGACCCCATTAGACCCTCAGCACCTGAGACTTTTAAACCGGCTAGGGTTCCGAAACCATCAGCGAAGAATGTCCACGAAGCAGAGAAAGAAAAAGAAACAACTAAGCGGGATTTAACACCGGCAGCGTCATCTGCATTGGACCCTTCCGATTCGACGGTCTCTAAAGCCTTTCAGGCCTCGCAGGTTTCCTACTATGCAGCTATTGAAAAGAGAAACCTGAATAACAAAATTATTAACGATTCGGTACGGTCATATTATTTGTGGGCGCTTCAAAACCGTAAACTGATTATCAGCCGCCAACAGTGTACCGGAAATCTCATTTTTATCCTGGTGGTCACATTGGTATTGAGCGGGTTAATTTTCTCCGGGATCCAATTTTATATCGCGTTAAAAAGCCTGAAGAAGCGTTCAGGAGGAGCCAATACAGCTACTTCGTTTAAAGCGTCATTATCAGGTATCGAGGTTTCGTCATCAGTATTGGGGGTGATTGTCCTGACTATTTCGATCGTGTTTTTCTACCTCTACTTATCCCGCGTTTATCCGTTGGTTTCATTGGATCAAATACCGGTTCAGCTACCCGAAATTAAGTAAATTACTTAAATCAGGGTGTAAGATTAATAACGCGATTTCGCTCACCCGAAAATAGTGGTAAGGAACAGGCTGTTCATTTGATACAATTCCTGGAATAATGTTTAAAGGTGCTCTAACCCATTATAGACTATAGCAAGAAGTTGCGTTTTTACATTTGCCACCTTTGATTTTTTTAACCCGAATTTCCGTTGTTCATTGAATCAATTGTGGCGATAAAATTGGTAATCACAGATTGGTGACCCTGATTGGGGAACCACTGATTTTGTAAGTAGCTGGTGAAATCTAATTTTCTTTGCTAAAATATCTCCCGGATCATTCGAAAAAATGCCTTTTGAATGAACCTCGCAAAAGTGAGGGTTATTGTTTTTAAAAAAAGACTATTAATGTCGGCAAGCGGTTCAATTCAGCAAGTTGTATTTCCGGATAAGGCCCCTGAAATTTTATATTGAAACACACGGACAACATAGGTGACAGGGAAAGTGGTTTCGTTATTATTCTGCTTTCATATCCCGTATGAGCTTTGAACGATGTTGTTTTCCCCATTCAGCAATTACTTCAATAATTGGCTTTACGGTTTCTCCGTATTCAGTTAGTTCGTATTCTACGGCGATCGGTTTGGTATTCAAAACACTGCGTTTTACCAGGCCGTTAAGCTCCAGCTCTTGCAATTCTTTGGAGAGCATTTTCGCAGCTACACCGTTAATGCTTTCCTTTAAAGCCATGAACCGCATTGGCCCGAAGTTTAAAGCCCCGATGATCCGTATTTTCCATTTTCCGCTTAACAATTCCATCGTATCGCGGATAGCCAGGTGGTGTGCTTTGCAGGCACTTTCGTTCAGTTCTTCCTTTTCCATAGCTCATGTGTGGTTTCCTTCAGGTAACTGGTTTCTAAAAGTAAACCCATTACAAAAGTAAATCATTGTCTTGGTAGTTTTGAAAAAAAAAAGTTATTTCTATGAAGCAAAAGAAACTTATTTATTGGGCAACCACGGGTTTGGTTGTTGCGGGTATGCTCCTGTCAGTCGTCAATTATTTCTTCAACCCCGAACTGAAAGTCGCTTATGCGCACATTGGCTTTCCGGATTGGTTCCGGATAGAGCTGGGTATTGCCAAGCTTTGCGGGGCATTGGCGCTCGCCATTCCGGTGGTCAGACCCCTTATCAAGGAGTGGGCCTATTTTGGCTTCTTTGTCAATTTCTCTTCAGCTATCCTTGCGCATTACATGGTGCATGATCCCTTATTCAACCTCGCCGCCCCATTCATCATGCTCGTTTTAGTAATCATATCTTATATCTCTTACCATTCCATCAACAAACATGAAATCAAATAATCATCCTGTAGCTCTCACCGTAGTTTCCGTAGCGCCGATCAGGTTATCTTCACCCGGTAGAAAAACTGACCTGGAGTTACGTGTATCGGCACCCTTAAATGGAAATAATTTGCCCGTCATCATTTTCGCCCATGGCTTTGGCTCTAATATGGATGCCTATGCGCCTTTGGTCAACTATTGGGCCGCACGCGGCTTTGCAGTGATCCAGCCGACTTTTCTCGATTCAAGAAGTTATGCTGAAAGCCATCATGCTGACCATGGTGAAGCAGTACAGGCTTTTTTAAACGACCCGGCAAGTAAACATATCTGGCGTCAGCGCATCACGGATCTTAAAGCGGTTTTAGACCAGCTGGAAGACATTGAAGAATCATGCCCCGGACTTCAAGGTAAACTCGATAAAAGTCGGGTAGCAGCAGCTGGCCATTCGTTTGGCGCACATACCGTTGCTATGTTTTTGGGAGCCAGGACTGTTTTGCCAGATGGAAGCCCGGTGGAAGATTTTAAAGATGAGCGGATAAAAGCCGGGATTTTGTTGAGCGCCGCCGGTCGCGGGGATGACGCGCTGAGTGCATTCGCCAAAGAACATTTTCCATACCTTAACCTGGATTACACGTATTTAACGACGCCCGCGCTCGTCGTGGCTGGAGATCAGGACCACTCACCACTGACAGTTTTAGGCCCTGACTGGTTTACTGATGCCTACCTGATCAGCCCTGGCGCGGATACGCTGCTTAGCCTCTTTGGCGGCGAACACATGCTTGGCGGGATATCCGGCCACCTGGTGAGGGAAACTACCGATGAAAACCCTGAACGGGTGGCATTGGTCAGTGAGGTAACCTTGGCCTATCTTCAAAAGATTTTATCTCCGAATGATACACTCTGGAAAAAACTGAATGATCAACTATTTGGTGCGGGAACGCAGGTTGGTAAAATCAATTTAAAGGATTCTTAGATAAAAGTCCGGTAAAATTTCTTTTTTTTAAAGGTCCGCCCAACGTCTATTTTATGTTTACCGATTCGCGTTATTTAAACCGAAATGCCTACTGACAGTTTAATTTTTCTGTTCTATCGCGTATCTATTTGCAGCAAGTCGATATTTATAAAAAAACATTAATCTGGTTTGACTGATTTAGACTAATAAATTCAGCAATAAGCCTAAGAATCCTGAGCGCTTTGTACTGATTTTTGTAACTCAATAAACAAATTACGATGGCAAATCAAAAAGATTATTCAGAACAAAATAAACCTGTAGCATTAATTACCGGGGCCAATCAGGGCATAGGTTTGCAGGTGGCGAAAGAGCTTGTTAACCATGGTTATACTGTGCTGGTAGGTTCACGCGATTTTAACAAGGGCGAAATTGCTGCAAAAAATATCGGCCGGGATGCAAATGCGATCCAAATTGATATTACTGACAAGGTCTCTATCACGGCTGCGGCAGCACGGATTCGTGATGAATTTGGCCGGCTCGATTTATTAATAAACAATGCTGCTATCTCAAATGCCGGAAAACCTGGCAGGACACTTGAAGAGATGATACTTACAAGCAAGGCGAGTAATGCCTCAATAGATGAGGTGCGGACAGTTTGGGAAACTAATGTGTTTGGCGTACTTGCCGTTACGCAGGCGATGCTTCCTATCCTGTTAGAAGCTCCTGCGGCACGAATTGTAAACGTAGGAAGTGGGGTAGGCTCTCTTACATTAAATGCAGATCCGGCATTTCCTTACCGCCAGGGATTTGGCGTTGTATATGCAGCCTCCAAAACAGCGCTGAACGCAATCACACTTGCCTTTGCTATTGAACTTGAAAAAACAAATGTAAAAATAGGGGTTGCCAGCCCAGGCTTTACGTCAACGGCACTCAATAATTTTGCAGGTACCGATACGGTTGAAGAGGGTTCCCGAAATATTGTGCGGGCCGCACTTGGTCAGAACGATCCTGATAAAATGTTTTCAGGACCAGACGGACCTATGCCCTGGTAAATACTAAAATAATTATAACCGTTAAATAAATGATTAGCGGTTATAATTATATTGATCTCAAATGAAAAAAGAAGATTTTCAAAAATTAGAATCTCTATCAGATGTTACCCGAATGCTTGGTTTACCAAAGCCAATGCACCCGCTGATAACCTTGATTGATAATACCAATAACCACATTGAGGCTGATAAATTCCCACATTCACATGTATTAAAATTTTACAAAATATCTTACAGGGCCAGTTTGAGCGGGAAGTTAAAATATGGCCAGGGTTATTTTGATTTTGATGAGGGCGGGCTAATGTTCGCTTCCCCCGGCCAGGTTATCGGACGATACGAGGATACGGGCGAAAATTCCGGATACACGTTGCTGATACATCCCGACCTTTTTTTATCCTATCCCTTAGCTAAAAAAATAAGACAATATGGTTTTTTCTCCTATTCGGCAAATGAGGCGCTACACCTCTCTGACAATGAAAAAACTATTATTGTTTCCATTTTTAAAATTCTGCAGGCAGAATTAAACAGCAGGATCGATAATTTTAGTCAGGATGTTATAGTATCGCAAATTGAAGTGTTATTAAATTATGCTACCCGCTTTTACAAACGGCAGTTTATTACCCGCAAGGCTGTCAACAATGATTGTTGCAGAAAATGGAAGATATTTTGGAACAGTATTTTAAGGATGAAAATCAACTGGGTGTTGGATTGCCTACCGTGCAGTTTCTATCTAACCGGCTAAATATCTCCCCAAGTTATCTGAGTGATATGCTCCGAAGTTTAACTGGTCAAAATGCGCAGCAGCACATCCATGAAAAACTTATTGAGAAAGCGAAGGAAAAGCTATCAAGTACAAGCCTATCCGTTAGTGAAATAGCCTATTCGCTGGGTTTTGAGCACCCATCTTCTTTTAACAAATTTTTTAAAGTAAGGACTGAGCTTTCACCTTTAAATTTCAGGCGATCTTTTAATTAATAGTTGGATAATTCCCAACTACTAAATTACAGAATCAGTCACGGGATTTCATCGAGTGGCATTTCTTAGTCTTTTAAATTTTTCTGCCCATATTATTGTTCAAACCCAATCTTTCGAAATATTTACCAGTGCCTGCACAATCGAAGCCTGTACCTGGGTATTCAGGCATATTTGACCATCCCATTCCGTACTCATTAGAACGGCGGATATTCTTAATCAACTTCGAGTTAATCAATATATTTCACGAAGATAGCATGATCAAATTATAAGAAGACACTCTGAACTCTCGTCCGGAATGCATTGTTCAATGGCTCCGGAATATCCAGATTACTATATAACCGAGGCATAATACTGCCCTCGGTTATAGGAGATGATGCCGGGAAATATCAATGACTTAACTTAGGCTTCCTGGGTTTAAAGGCATGTCTTCGGGGGGATTGGCGTTTTCAGGAAAATCTTCCAGGCAATAGCTAATTTGCCGATCTAAATCTTACTCACGCATGGCCTAAAAATATTCATTAGTTTTACAAAAGATGATAAAAACTTCCAAAGTTACTCTACAGTTTCCTTAACAATGAAGACGGCGGGAAAGTACATGGCATGAGGGAGAATATATGGATAGACTGAAGATAAATTTCAAAAAAGGCGAGATTACTAATACAAGTCGACCCGCCGGATCTTTAACTTAATAGTATATCCAGATGTCGGACCAACCCGATTTGCTTTGTAGGTTATTTCTTAATCGACTCAATTAAGTCGGATTGTTTTAAATCATTGCTGTATGAGACGATTGGCGGCGATAATGACGTAAACATCGGATGTAATCCCTTCGTTTGAAATTTGTTTAATAGCAGTCTGTTGGTGAAAAGGCAGAACCCTTAGCCTAATACAAATGGAACTTGTGAGACATGCGAAATTCTAGTTCAGAGTGACTATGTAAAGGTCCTGTAAGATGTCGAAGCGGCGATCATAACTGAAACCGCTACGCATTAAAACTTTTTTTGCTGCGTGGTTTTGCCGGTTAACAACTGCTGCCACAGATTTAATGCCCTGCTCTTGCATTGCGTTGAGTACGAGCGGCAGCATGGAACTCATCAGGTTCTTTCCGATATGATTACTATTAAGATAAAATTCAATGAAATAGGAGTGTTCTGGTAACTCATAATGTTCCCGTGAGGTTTCTGGTGGAATAATGTCAATCATACCCACAAGTTTACCAGTAGAACGCTCAGTGATGAGATGGGTATAACACTTTGCACAATAATAGTTTAAAATAGCAGTACTTAACCAGCTTTCTGCTTCTGCGAGCGCGTGGATTCGTTTTTCAGGCAGGTATTGCAGCGTTTGTTGATCAGTAAGTACCTGGTGGATTTCTTTAATGAGTTGCTTATGGCGTTTTAATTCTTCCGGTCGGATGCCGTGGATTTGCCAGGGCTCATAATCCAGGCAGATGGGTTTAATCATAATGCTGGAAAAATATAAATCCCGTGGTTCGGCCGCAAAAAAACTTTTAAACAATTCGCAAGTAGCCTATCTTTAAATCGCCAAAAAGATTGCAAAAACTTGGACATGGTGATATCGTCGTATGCAAGTTAAGGATCGTGTTATTATGTTCAACTTGGTAACTAAATGATTGATTATAATATGATGCAGAATTTCTCCGAAAAATTCTTCCATTTTTAACCTGTTATCCAATTTATATACCGATTGGCTACTTAGATAGCCCAAGTATTATTTTCTGATTGTTAGGTTGTTGTTATTAGTTGTGAAAAAGTCATCGTTTCGGCTTGTGATGATTCAGAAAGTATATATAATCCTATTATGATACCAGTTATTTTTCATTTGTCAACTGCGTTAGAATGGCCTTGCCGGGCAAATTGCCGGGAAACATGACCACTGATTTTCGGTACATCTCGATCGCATCCACCTTCCTGCCTGCTTGCAGTAATGCTTTGCCATAGCTATCATAAGTGTTCCAGCTCTGAGGGTAAAGCAGCGTGCCTAATTTCAAAGCCTCAAGAGCGGCAGTTTCATGGTGATCCGCTAATAGTTCCAGTCCAAGTTCATTTAGTTCCCGTTCATCTGTGAAATATCGTAAGGTATCTGTTTTTAACCGGTTGTAAAAAGAGGCTGCGGCATCCGGCCCTTCTTTAACTAATAATTTTATGTAGGGTAGGAATAGAGATTGTTTGCCTTTTTGTTCGGGTTTGAAGTAAGTTTGGCCATATACGGCATTAAGGGTTTCTTTGCAAGCTTTACCAAAGCCATTACTTTCCGCGTTATCTAGTAGAATGATCGTTTTATGACGGGAGATGTCATGCCAGAAAAAGGTAAAGAAACCGGGCTCCCGGCCGGTGTGCATTGCCATCTTGCCAAGATTCGTAGTTGGAAGATACCAGCCAAGGCCATAGGACGACGGCCCGAACTCTCCTCCCGGTGCCGCGGCAGTACCATCATTTAAGTTGCAGGCAGTCCAGGCTTTGTCCAATAGCGCTTTGCTTAACAATTTGCCGCCGTCAAGGGCCTGAGCAAATTTCATCAGGTCGCCTGTTGTGCTGATTACATTAGTAGGGCCGTAAAGCGCGCGAAGATTATAACTCCACCTTCTCACTTTTGTATTGTTTTCAATGCTTTCCATATCGCCGAGGTAGTGATGGCGGATCAGGTATCCGGTGACGCGGTTGGAATCCGTCGCCCGGTTGCCGAGCAAATAGCTGTTCTTCATTCCGGCGGCGAAGAAAATATGCTTCATTATGTAATCATTGAAAGGCTGCCCGCTGACTTTTTCGACAAGTAGGGCCAACAAGGCATATCCTATATTGTTATATCGCCACTGGCTACCCGGCGTAAAAGCAAGGGATTTATTATAGTTTTGCAATGCCGGAATGATATCTTGATTGTCCACCTTCAATCCTGCGTTTTTGTCGATCAGCGGAAAAAACAATTCTTCCTTGTCTGGCAAGCCGGAAGTGTGCGTCAATAAATGATATACGGTAAGATCAGGGTACGGAATCTCTTTGAAATAATTCTTGAGCTGATCGTCAAGGCGGATCTTATGTTGTTCTACCAGTTGCAGAATAGCAAGGGCAGTGATGGTTTTTGAAACCGAACCGATCTGGAAAGCTGAATTAATGGTGTGTTTCTTCTTCGTATTCAAGTCCGCATAACCGACGCTCCGGTTGTAGATTACATGCTTATTTTCAGCGACTAAAACATTGCCATTAAATGTCCGGCTGGTATCCAAAACCTGGAAAAGGCTATCGAGTCTCCGTGCTGTTTGTGCAAATGTTTGCGTTATAGATGTAACTAAAATAAATAAAATTACCTTTTTCATTGTCCCTGTGATAAGCGATATAATAGATACTACACAAGGGTGGTGCCAATGCGAAAACAGCGTTTTAAATCCGTTTAAAGGCAGTTTTTAGTATTAACGGTGATTCAGTATGTTCGCCAGCGAACGGTAGCCGTTCGGAAACGTACAGGGGCGAAGCTTTGACTCATGTATTCACGATATTTGATATGGTATGTGCGACCAAAAGGTTTTTCAAACGAACGTTTAAAATTGCTCCTTTGGAACGGATATTGGTTTAAGAGAAATTGTAGGCGTTTATTCTTATTTCGCAAAAGTGGTACAAATATGGTACAAAAAATTTTGACCGTATTGAAATAGTTCGTAAATTGCTCACTATAAATACGATACGACGCATTTTTTAATATAGCCTAAAGATTTCTAATCTGTAGGTCTTTGGTTCGAATCCAAATGGGATCACATCTTGTAGAGCCTCTTAGATTTATCTAAGGGGCTTTTTTGTTGGCTAAAATGGCTTTTTAAGATCGTATGTGCAGTTTTTATTCTGTTAACTGTTGTCGTTGTAAGGAGCTTTGATTTTACTTTCTGTTTCGTGTTAGTCAGCTTTAAGTTAGTAAATGGCACACTTTTGGCACACTTTCAAATCAAATTTAAATGTTAATTGTTGAAATTCATCATTGCGTTTCATGCTTTTATAGATTAAGTGGGTAAATAATTATGACGCCAATACAGGCTTATGGCCTGAACTAAATGCAAGGAGGAACGGAATAAATGAAAGGTAATGTGTCGGGTTGTGTTTATGCCGTAGTTCCTTGCCATGTGTTCAGCCTCACGCCTAACTTTGCTGAATAATTAATTGCTTACCCTCCTTTCCATTTCTAATTTTTTAAAGATTGTTGTAAGTACCCTTATAAGAGTAACATTCCAATAAAAATAAGAAAAATTAGAATCGAAGTTGGAGGTAAGTACAAGTTCAACCAGTATTCTTTAAAAGGTAGACTTCTCAAGTGCCTTTCTAATTTTTTCTATGATCTTGTAATTACCCTATTAAGGTGAAAGTTTAAGAAAAGTTAGAATATAAGAATGAGGCTGTGTTGTTAGTTTGATTGGCTGTTTAGGAAAAGGGTGAATACCATTTTCATTCGCTCGTCCTAAAAGGTAACTGAATCCGATAGTTTGCAAAATGACTTGTCCAATCACTCAAACGTCAATAGAATTCAGTACCTTCTAATAATAGTATTGTACGTTTTATCGGTAAACAACATATTGCTATTTTAGCCAAATGAAGAAAAGGCCGTCCCCATACTTCGAGATTACTGATGGCAGCGACATTGTGCGTGTTACTGTTGACGGCTATGCTACTAAACCAAGTGAAGCTAGAGCGGGTAGTCAATGGTTGGAATCCGTCATTACTGTTAAAGGCTGCACTCTGGGTGGTCAATATATTGCGGAATTCCGGCCAATAGAATTTAACCGATTCAGGCAACAACTAGTGTCGCTCATCTATGGGCTTGAAAGAACAGCAACTTTTGAAAGCGAATCAGAATTCCTTCGCTTGCAATTGGAGATGATATATGAAGATTTTGCTGAAATAGATGTCAGAGCATGTGATGTTCCGGGAGTCGGTTCTGTATTGAACTTCAAAATGGGAATGGCTGTATCGGATATTAATGGTCTCGTGCTGCAACTCGAAAACATACTAAATCGGTATCCTCTACATGAAGCATGATTTGGCATTGGAGGTTAGACCGTTACACGCCTGAAAGCTCAAATTCAAAGTTAAGACACGTTCATAAAGTAGGGTTTGTTTATAAATTAGATCTCTTATAAAACACTTGCTTTATAAGAGATCTAATCCGATAACTTTCCGAGTAATCTGCAAATGACTTTGCCCTCAATCGTAATCAGTAACCTTTTAATAATAGCATTATTAGACTATTGCTTTTTTAAGGCTGAAGGCGGAACGTATTTGATCATCAACTTTTTTCGTCCCTCGTTTAAGAAGTCAAATGTTGCGACAGCCCCACTTTTGCTATCAAACTCTATTATTGTCACCTTGCCATCACCAAATTTCTCATGTTTAACCAAATCATTAACTCTAAAAACTTCTTGGCCGATTTTAAAACTTTCTATTTGTTCCAGTTTGTCGAAGTCATTAATTACTTGCTTTGTAAAAGGTTTTAAAGAATTGTTTTCAAGACTTCCTAATCTTAAAGATATATCCTGTAGAGACTTCAATATTATTTCAGTATCAACTGAAATTTCAACTTTATCGGGGACTTTTGCTTTGACAATTCCCAACAATTCTATTATTGAATTTACGTCATTCCCTTTGCTTTCATAAGTGTCAATTAGGTTTTCAGTAAGTTTGCTTACCATTCCGTTTACGTCATCTATTCTAAGGGAGCTATTATACTCAATATCCCTAAATCCCTGAATATCAAATATTCGTTTGGTTATATTATCTTTTATAAAACTTACCGGTAAATCAAAGGCCTGTCGAATTCCAACCTCATACAATACATTTGGATTTTGCGCGCTTAAGTCACATATAGCCATGTCTGAATTTAAAAGTTTCCGAAGGATGTCAATCACTATAACATTTGTCATTTTAACATCGTCAGCTCTAATAGGGGTAAATCCGGCAGCGAGACAGGCAGGTTTAATAATGTATTCATAAACGCGTTTAAAATGCCCTGTTTCGTACCCTTCAACATCAGAAATAGGCATAATTATAAAACAAGTCTTTTCAGCTTTTATTTTTTCTTCTAGCATCTAATTAAATTTATTTGGCGGTAAATGCTTATATATTTTACTTTCTACAAACACCACAGGTCAAACCTTGTTTAGCACAACGTTTACAGTATTTGCAGTTCTTGCAAGCGTGGCATGGGTTTTCACCTTTACACGTGGCGAAAGTTTTGTTTGTCGTTGGATTGGGTGGATTAAAGCTGGTTGTACTCAATAAAGTTCCAACAGCTAAGCTGAGGATGATAAGGTGTCTTTTCATGATTGTTTTAGGTTGTCTTTATAAACCTAATAAACATTTATGACATATCAAAGCCAATCATTCTGTTTACGAGATAGTTGCGCAGCTTTTTTTATGTTGTATTCTTTGTCGAGGTAAAATGTATGCCAGTGACTTATCTGTGAAACCTTATGACGAACAGTTACAGTTATATGGACTTTTTCTTTACCCATATTAATTAGAGTAGCTTTAATGATGATACAAACCTTTCTGACAAACTCATCGATCATTGGCTTCTTCTCTTCAGGAGGAAAGAATACCTCATTGTAATAGACCAGATCAAAGCGGCACAAGTCAATTGACAGACCTCTACGGCTATGAAACTCAAACAGATATTTGAGGTCATGTGCGGTGATTTTGTCCTTTAGCTTTGGGTTATCCTCTATCCATCTAATGAGATTAAGCTGCGCTACCTCGTAGAACTTACCTATGGAATGCTCTGTCATACACCATCAATTATAAAACAAATTTGCTAAAATAATTAGTAAAATATCAAATAAAGATTTCCACCTCTCATTTGCTTTCATACATTTGCCATATGAGAAAACAAGTATTATCAGTAGCATTGATAGCCATTTCGGCGGCTTTAGTTTCATGGGGATATAAAGGTCATAGAGCCGTTGCAACGATAGCGCAAAAACATTTAACCGCTAACACCGCTTATGCAGTTTCAGCTTATTTAAAGGGTGAAAGCATGGCTGATGTAAGCACATGGGCAGACGAACATCGCAATCCGACAACCGGTAAATGGCATTTCCTTAACTTGCCATTGGGATTGAACCATCAACAGTTTGTAGACTTCGTTAATCAGCAAAGTAATGACAATGTGTATGGTGCTATCCTCAAAGAAGAAGCTATTATAAAAGACAAAGCTTCGACACCAGACCAAATTAATAGTGCACTTAAATACCTTATACATTTAGTTGGAGATGCCCATCAGCCTATGCACATTAGTCGTGCTGAAGATAAAGGCGGGAATACTATTCAGGTACGTTTTGATAATGCAGGCACTAACTTACATAGTCTTTGGGATAGCAAACTTATAGATCATGAGGGTTTAAGTGAGGAACAAATTGCAAAGCAATATGATTGGGCTAATGAAGCGCAAATCAAGAAGTGGCAAGATAGTAGTCCTATGGAATGGCTTTGGGAAAGTTACCAAATCAGTAGTGAATTATATGCAGATGTTAAGCCAGGGCAACAAATTGACGAGGCTTATTACAAGAAATACATTCAGACTATCCACCTCCGCATAGACCAGGCAGGTATCAGATTGGCCGGTGAGCTTAACCGCCTGTTAAAAGATGTTAAAGGTGGCGTTGCTCCTGTATCTTCACTGAAGAATGCTGCATCTTCGGGCAATAAGAAAATCGATGTTACACAAGATTCGGTGGCACCATTGATCGAGTTAAAAGATGTAAAAGACTTCCTGCAAAAAGATGTAGCTGTAAGTGGCAAAGTATATAGTGTCAAGGATATTGGAAGCATGGTGCTTGTAAACTTCGGTGCTGCCTATCCAAATCAATTGCTAACTGTTGTATTAAAAGGTGACGCTAAACAATTAGCCAGTCAAATAACTGATAAGACCATAACAGTTATGGGAAAAGTTATTGACTTTAAAGGCAAGCCAGAGATTGTAGTTACAGATAAGAAGTCAATCTCTATTGAGAAGTAGTCAAGCGCAAAATGTGAATAATGTAAAACGCCAAGCTGATAAGCCTGGCGTTTGTATTTTCAGCCATTTCCTGTATGTCCACCTTCATCTGCATCATGAAAGCCTCCACCACTTGATCCACCGCCACCGTCATTTTGCACTCTAACTCGGAAACCTCCACCAACGTGACTTCCACCGCTGTCAGATGTTTCGTGGCCGTTTTGTTGAAAACCACCACCGCTTGCGCCACCACCACCTTCATTTTCAGAAATGTTGTGAAAGCCACCTGCGCTTGAACCGGCTCCACTGTTGTTTGTAACTAAGCTAATTTGATGAAAGCCTCCACCACTTGAACCTGCTCCGCTTTCCTGTTTAATGCCTCCGCGTGTTCCTTCGCAGTACGACCTTGTTAATTTGAATGGTCTAGTTCCTTCACCACCCTTTAAATCTGCGGTAAATCCATGACTTCCGCTGCCACTGCCTCCATCTTTTAATGATAATTTAGCTACATTACTTTTAGCATTTACATTGTTCATTGCTAGCAGAAGTACTGCTGCTAAGGTTAAAGTTTTCATTTCGCTTAATTATTAAAGTTGTTACTGGTTAAAACGATGTTCGGTGTCTTTAATGTATTAATAGACAGAAATTTGCTGGATTGGTTTAATCGAATAGAGAAGTTTTAAAAGGAAAAATAATTTACCTATGTTTGGCTATGACTGTAAGGGATTTTCAAGCAATGGATGAGCTTGGGCAAGGTAAGGCGTTGTTAAAAGGAACGTTCTTGGAATCACGTAAGGAGGTTGGTTACAAAGTATCCTTGTATGCCGTAGGTAACATCTATGTCGAGGTATTTTACTCTGAAGTACTTAATGAAATATTCCAACTAGTGCCATTCAGTTCCGTAACGAAGCTTGAACCATATCTGAACAACTTAAAGCTTGAGAATCTGTAAAGTGAAGCGCCAGGCTGATTAAGCCTAGCGTTTGATCGTTGTATGTTTCCAATATGTACTTCATTTAATAGCGTGTGATGTCAATGATAAAGCGCTCAGGTAATTTAGTTTGGCCTTGTGTTCTACGCTTTCAAACGCCAAATATGTTGAACACCTAATTATATATTGTCGTACACCGGAAGACCTTTTAATCGGGTTTCCCCGCTAATAGGCTCGGCATTATCAGCATTTACAGTCCAGGCAATCTTATACTTTTTAAAATGTTTGTTGAATACTACTTCGGAATGAGATAACTTTAATCGCATTTTAGGAAGTAAGGGTTGATATCTTTTAGGCCCATACTCCATACCTGTCAAGGTTCTTGCAGTTAAATCTTGAAATGTATTTTCCACTGAAACCTTCCAAGTCTTACGGAAAAGATCGTCGTCATCGAGCAAGCTATCTGTCGGTACGTTAAGGATACAGTGTATGTACTTTGCCAAAACCACGCCTACATTCTTCGCATAAACATTTAAATAGTACTTGGGATATTCATCTTGAGGTTCTCGGGATATTTCAAACTCTAGTTCTATTTTAGGGTGTTTGGCCCTATTGAGAATATCTCTAATTTCATAGTCGTACATCGGTTCAGAGTTGAAGTTGAATCGTTTATAGTACTTTCGATCAATCGCTTGGTGAGCCGTGTCGCTTTTAGAAATGTCTACTACATAAACCACGTCATCTATGTTGCCGTTTACTTCAATAGGATATATCTTGACATCATTTATACGGGGTTGAATAGAGCCTTGAATGACGTGCTCTAACCACTCCTTTGAAATTTCCTTTCGATTAATAGGCGTTATTTTGGCTGCAACATGCTTGTTAACTTCATCTTCTTGAAGTCCGTATATTATTATCCCGCCATCAGAGTTCGCAAAGGCTGAAATGTCTTTGGATATCTGTTGGGTTTTCTTATCTGAGCGTTCTAATGCATCGGCAGCTTTATAATCAAGATGGATATTTTCCTCTGTGCGGTCTTTGATAAGATTGTTTAGGTACTCTTCGTTGTATATCATGACTTAGGTTATCACCCTAAAGTAAAGAGAAACTTTGTTAAAACAAAGTTCCTTGAGTACCATTGATTGGCTGTAATGACCTTACTGGCTCGAAAGGTTTATCAAACTTAGATTTGACTTCAGTGCCTTTTAAATCATGTAGCCAGATGCGGCTTTGCCCTGGCTCATTGAACTCAACGTAGTATGGATAATGATAGCCATCTACCAACACTGTATCGACCCTGTAGCCAGTGTAAAAGTCATTGCTCAATGAGTTCATATGTGCTATTTCACCGGTTAATGAATTGAACAGCATGTTTAACAAAGCCATTTTGCAGCATGTAATATCAAGATCGGCACCATAAAGATGTAGATGTCGGTTAATCTTGGCAGCGGCCAATAACATCCTTCCTGAACCGCATGCGCAGTCGCAAACTGTTTGCCCTGGTACTGAATCGTCTCCAACTGATATTGCAGCCATCATGTTACACACGGGTGTTGGACTGAAATATTGACCATTAAATCCATTAGAAATTGCTTGCATGTAAAGTTCTCCGAGCGGATCATTAAAGCCCTCTGAAAGGTCGCCAATGAGTGTAACGAGGGTTATTAGTTGTTGTACTTTGGGGTGTGTTCGGTACTTTTCAAGTGCAATGTTTTGCGAGTCTGCATCGTCCCATTTCCTAAAAGGTAACAACGCCCAATCTAAAAGTTCAACAAAGGCAGAGTGTAGAGATTGCCCATAAGCAAAGCGTTCAAATTCAGTTAGCAGCGGATTAAATTGTTTCATAGCAGTAAGTTTTATGTCGAGTGAATTCTCGAACGACTCACTGCTGATCAGCAGCACTAAGGCAAGGTGGAGATTGAGTAATTGCGGAGGCTCCCAATTGGGATACCCAATTACGAATACTACCTTGAAGTGAAACGACTACGTGCTGATGCATCAGCTAACTTTGTGGGAAGAATTATAAAATATAGGTTCCTCCTTGTGTTGTCAGTAATATATTAGTGTTTAAAATATTGATATTGTGCTTATTATGTATAATGTCTGTGCGTTTTTTCACACCTGTAAGTTGTATATTTGTTTATACCGTCAACAGCTTAAATCTTTCACAATGAAAAAACTTTTCCTGATTATCTTATTCAGTGTGTCACTGAAGGCAATCGCTCAACCTAATTATAAAAATATTT
Source organism: Mucilaginibacter gossypiicola (assembly GCF_900110105.1). Lineage (GTDB taxonomy): Bacteria > Bacteroidota > Bacteroidia > Sphingobacteriales > Sphingobacteriaceae > Mucilaginibacter > Mucilaginibacter gossypiicola. The sequence continues at coordinate 413,012 of NZ_FOCL01000005.1, forward strand.
ACAAGGTTAAATTTGTTATAGAAGTTAAAGAGTGCGATATCAAAGGGAAAGTCAAGGACAAGGTCGACTTTGTACAAATTCCAGAAGGTTTTCAATTTAAGATAACTCCCCCATTGGAGGCAGCCGATGGCTATGTAATGACTTTTATCCGATGGACAGAAGATTCTGGCGATCCAAACCTTCAGTCAACTACTAATTTCATAAACAACGTAACATTTAGGGGCAGTCATTCAAATGACGTTACAAAGTATTATTTTATTCCTAAAGCTATGTTTGATTCTAGATGCGAAGAAAGATTTCACACGGCTACCTGGGGGCTTACAACAGATGTGACCATAATTAAGATCAGACCAGGAAGCTCTAAGCTACTACAGGGAAAATATCCCATTTATACAGAGGTTACCAATAACATTAACATCGGTATGATGCTTGTAGGCAAGTTTTCGGGTGAAAATTCCCCTATATCACATTACATTCAAGCGGGTTTTAGCTTTGGACTTATTCCAGTAACCCCTCAGAGCACTCAGGATATAAGAACTACTGATGGTACAGTTGGTGCTATCACACCAACAATTGGGTACACGTTTGAAGTTAATAAAGCACAGGTGAGCGTAACCGGAGGTATAGATTATTTGACAGGCCCGGAGAATAAAACATGGGTTTACAGGGGACGGCCATGGATTGGTTTAGGTATAGGATTTTCATTAGTTAGTCTGTCGTCACCTACGCCAAAATCAAGTACTCAACCATAGAACAACTTCGATGTTAAATCTGAATAGAGCTGAATGTCTGTTAAGAAAGAGCCGATAGGCGACCTTACTCGGGATAGGTTAATGTTAAGTGAAGTAAGGTTGTAATTAAGCTCAATATGTTTTTAAAGGCATACTCTTCAGAATAATCACTCTTCCAAGAAAGCAACTCGAACGCATATTCGGTGAAAGGAAACCTTTGACCTTTACTGCAGATATATAATCTATTTGCAGCATGGTATTAGTCCGATAACTTAGAGAAGTGTTGAGTTGTTCTAAAGATGAATTTTGTAAACTCTACTAATAACGTAGTATACTCCGCAGTTTGCTTAAAAGTCTCCCAACAGATATGACGAGCTTGATCCTTATCTACAGCTAAGCCTAGGTTAGCCATCTCTTGAAACAATGAATGATGGTCAATAAAGTTCAACGCTGACGATAATTGGACGTTTTGATTAGTGTTAAGATATGATTTAACTAAAAACTTCTCAGGTGCTGTGAACGGATAAAGAAAAAACGTAAACTCACTTGGGTTGTCATGAAATGATGAGTAGTCAGTATGATTACGGTAATCTCCATCAAACACACAACAGTAGCCTACTTTTAAACACATCTGTGTAAAGTTCCTTTTATGTCTCAAGTAGTCATTACGCACTTCATTGATAGGTCCGGACTTAATGATATTAACAAGCTTGTCAAAACTCTTCTTCGTTTGATTAATTGAGATAAGCATGTTGCGAATAATATATTCTGCTTCGTCGTCTTCACAATAGAGTTGAACCAAAGGGTAGGCTTTAGAATCCATTTTAGAGAATGCGGCATTCACTGATATCTCTGAAATGGTTTCATAAGTGCCGTTATCGTTCTTACTAATAAACTTTCTTGACTTTTGGGGAAAAGCTGACAGCAATGAAGGTGAGTGCGATGTAAGTATAAATTGCTTTTTGAAATGCCATGATACGTATTGAATAATGTCAGCAAGCTTCCTTTGAATCGAAGGGTGGAAACCCGCCTCTATTTCATCAATAATGATTAATGAATCTCTCGGTGAATCAAAGATATCGACAAGTATATTAAGTAGAGACTCCTCTCCCGAAGCTGCATTGTAACTGGAGTATGGCTCGTCTGCATAGGATATTAAATATGCGACTTTGTTTATATGCGATCCTATCTTTGTGATTTCAAGCGGGACATGTATGTCTAAAACATATGCAAACGCTTGTTCTACGTCGCCATCAACTCGTACTCCAGTAGCTCCAGCAATCTTTCTTATCAAGCTATTAGAAAAATTTCTTGCAGGTAACAGTCGCTCTAAATCAATTAGTCTTACGTGTTTGTCTCTAATCTGAGCATTTGTCCTATTAGTTGCACTAAACTTACCTAAACCAGTCCAGGCTTGGCTTGTCGAGATGCGTTTACCTTCACCATTTCTTAACTCAGTTCCAGTGCGCCAAGACATTTCGTAAGAGTAATTTCTTGTAGAAGACTCGTAATTTGTGAACGTAAGAACATCTCGCCATGTGTGTCGCCGTAAAACAGTCTCAGGCTTGGTTGAGTCGTATTTATTAAAATTGTAATGACTACAGGCGATTAAAAGGAGTATGCTGGTTTTGCCAATCTTATTCGTGCCACTTATTACTGTGATGGGGTGGTCAAAGGTTATCTCCAAACCAGAAATGTGGCGGAATTCATTCACCTTAAGCTTGTTCAGGAAGTATCTAAAGCTATTATCAGAACTCGAAAAGGTTAGTGGATCGTAACTATTTAAACGTGCTTTCGCTGCGCTAATATTCTGAAGATTCAGCATTGTAAATCAGGTTTAGAATCGAGGGTATTAAATAAAGGTAATAATAATTCTTAATACTTAACTTAAACCATTGTTCATGTCCTATTAGCGAACCTCCCCGAGCGGAATGAGCGAATGATATGTAAACAGCTACAAGTCATCCTGCGGGTCAAACACGGTCTTATTAGGAAATAGTTTACCAAGTTATTAGATCACATATTCAATGATATAACAATCCTTTAGTACGTCAATGAAACTCCAACCGGCTTTACGATGTGCACTAATTGATCTTTTATTTGATTTGCTTACGGTTGAGATCAGAATATCATATTTTGATTTGTAGTGAGTAAAGTACAACTCTTGAGCTCTATAAAAGAAGCCTGTACCATGTAAAGGTGTGTCAATTAATATCTGATAACTAAATGCTGTTCGCTTAAGGATAGCATCTGGTCTTAGTTGGAAATAACATTCCTTTACTACATCTACATGCTCAGATTCATGGGTTGTATTTACTAGTACGTATCCTTCTAACCCTCGTTTACTTAGAAATACGCAAATGTCATTGTTCTCGATCATCTCGCGGAATAAATTAGCGTTGTAACTAACCGACAAATAACCTTGGCTCAGGCTGGTTAATTTGTCCTTATTCCAAGCTGTATGTAATTCCAATATATAAGGAACATCTTGAGGAATAGCTGTTCTGATTGATATTACGTTGTCGTTGATGCAGAGGAGCATAAGGTAAGGTTCTGATATACAATTATATGACTCAAATTTCAGATAAGCAAATCTATATGCAAGCCGCTGCGAGTTGAGCAAAAGGTCTGTGAAGAGATAGCTGCAAAGCAGCGACTTCACAGAATGCTTCACAAAGCCTTGGCGCTGCTTTTGAAAGAATGGAGCGAGTGATGGCCTATCAAAAGTCGTGACAAGGCTGAAGCCTTTTGCGATGGCGCAGGCGAGCCAAACAAAATGAGCGACTGGCTGAATTAATCTTGAACGTTGCAAGCTCACCTGGTCGAATAGACCAAGTGAAAGCGCAGCATAAGAGAAAGGTTGATGAAGACAGAGAGAGCTCATGTGATGAACGACTTTGCGACATCAAATAGCATGACAAGCCGCATCTGTGCGTTGGCCTAACTTCCGCACATTAATAAAACAATCATATACAAAGTATACCTTATAAATAAATAATGTGCGGAGTCAATTGCACTGGCATAAAGATGCGGTGTAGCGAGATGTGCTGAAAGCTTATCGAGCGTAACGAAGCTTGGCGTGATATTGTGAGGAGCTTAAGAGTGAAGAACACCGATGGACCTGGTGGGATGGCCTAACCGAGCGACAGGCATAAGCAGAGCTTGCCTTTCTCGGTCTAAGCAACCAAAAGCGGGAAAGGCAAGTGAGGCTTATTCCGATATAAAGTTCTAAGTATGGTACAGATCAGGTAGGATATGTTGTATGTGACTAAAGTTAATGGTTTTGCCATAACAAGTGTCGGTTACGGTCTTGTAAATTAGAAACATATATTGAGCGATCATAGACAACGTTTTCGAACACCCTTCATATTCAATATATATATATTCGGCATTACCCACTTTATAAATTCCCATGTAGTCGTAAAATAGTACTGGTAACTTATGCTTAATGTCTGATGTGAGCCGCATCCTTCGATGTGTTGTGCAGTGCCTCACTTCGCTAAGCATTTCGTACCAAGTATTAAAGTTGATTTCAAAAGGGTTGTCCTTCTCGTTCTGACAAAACGGAATACTATTCTCCCTTATGATATTGGTTAGATGCCTATTATTTGTTCTGTTATTTAGACTCTTCAATGCCTTTCGAATGGAAACGAATGTCCCTTTGTTTGATCGGTAATCATCGGGTAGTTTCGCCCGACTTCCTAAAAGAAGGACAAGTTCCGCTACGTTGTCATATAAAAAAGTTTCGAGGACTTCGTAGGCTTGTGATATTTGAAATAAATACTCTCGACTGAGTATCCTATCAATCTCATCCTTAAGATTATTTCTTGTCAACCGGTAGACATTTGATGGCATATACAATAAGGAATCTTCTTTATGTATAGTTACGTCCCAGAAAGCTAATCCTGAACCCATTAGCTCGTTACCTATGGTCGGATTATTATTTATGTTCTCTTTAGTTTGATTTACAAAGCGATCAAGAACAAACAACCTCCCTGATATCAATCCTAATTCTTCGATTCCGGATTTCAAGGAAGTATCTAACTGGTTTAGTTTCATATATAAAGTTACTGGTTTTATTTCAGTCTATAAAAGGGCGAACCTGAAAGTAACCTCTTTTGAATAAACACAATCAAATTGCTATATCGATTCTAAGACAGTCATGATTACTGGGATGATAATATCAACGATTGTCGACAAGATTCTTTCAAATAGAAGATGAGATTTACTCTATGAATATTAAGATTAGATATTCGGTAGCTAGCTTCTAATAGTACGTATGGTATCTGCCATATACCCCTTGAATGTAAGACGATGATGTTCCTCGGTTACGATTAGTAAATCAAACCCAACTTTGTTCACGGTATAAGTTTTCATGAGAGTAACATTAGCACGGCTCCTGCCTCCGTCATGGGCATTTTCATAAGTCCAGGTAAACGATTGGGTATCGCTTGGCTCTTTACTTGAAGTTTGAATAAGTCGCTTAGCAATAATATATGAAATACCTCCATAAGTTTGAGTACCAGTATCGCCCATGATACCACCGAAGGCTATTGGATCGGAGCCTGTTCGGTAAAATACAAAGTAGGCATTATTAGCCAAGTACCTTTCTGTTACATCCTGGTCATTTATGTAAGCTTCAGTCACGATGAATGTTGCCAGTATCCTTTGTTTAGACTTGTTTACGTGTGAAATGATAAGCCAAATAAATCCGGCAATGGCCATTAGATACGACATTAGTTCTTGTGTGATGTAAATGAATGTAAAAGAGCCCACAAATTCGCAGGCTCTTAAGGATTGTGTAATGCATGTTAATTCACAGTATAGTTATTAATCAAATATTCGTATCCTATGTCGTTATCATTCGCTCGCGTAAATGGATTATCATGGTGAATCCTGAATAACCTCTCGGCAATAAGTCTGAAAGCGCTAACGCCATTGTCACCATCAAATCCCTCACCACCTCTTTCATTATCAGCATAACTGAGAAGGTTGTCTGTTGAAAAGACAAGTTTACCATCATAATAAAATGTCATGTGTTTGGTGCTTTGGTTTATTATTATTTTGGCAAAGGCATGCCCTAACTCTCTACGTCGAATATTACGCGGAGGAACTATGTCCAATTTGTATTTTAGACAATCACCTGAGTAGATTGTAATCGAAGGACGACGGGTTATTGAACGGGTTCGGGTACCATATTTTGTTGACCAAAATGTTGCGGTAAATGCACAGATTATAAGAAAGCTTTTAATATTAAGTGTCATAATGTTTCTGCGATTTATTTCAGGTTAAGGCTTCCGGATACGTAGCCTTTGAATTCTGTTACATTCAAGTCTTCAGTAATCATCGTCATTAGAAATGCGATGCCAGTAGGTTTGTAGACTAACCCCAGCTTTATCGTTGCAGTGCCTTGCTTGTTGTCAAAATCGTTCTTGTATGACCATTTAAAGGTTAGCGTTTCATTCTTGTAGGTGTCATCAGTTGCATCAACGGATGTTTGTTTTAGGTCGTAAATGTAGCCGTAACTTTGGGAGCGCTTAGCTGGCCAAACGTTAGCCATATAGATAGTTTCTTCGTCTTTTACTCGGTACAATGATATATAAGCTTTTGCGTCCAAATAAATGGGTGTGACGTCTGCTTTATTATATCGCACATCAGAAATAATGAACTGTTGTATTTCTTCTATGTTTTCGCTTTGAGCATATGCAAAATGAGCAGCAAAGATTAAGGCTGCCATTATCAGTAGCTTTTTCATTGTGATAATTTAAGGTACCGAACAGTCCTTAATCGGTAGGTTTATATTGCACGAAAGCGCCCGGACTAAACTTAGTAAGCACTTCAGAGGCTCGGCAAAGGGCCCGTACAGCAACAAACAAGTCTTCGCCCAGACGCTTTCGCGTAGGGCGTTGAACTCGTTCATTCATGCTGTACTAAAATTTTGCCGATTTCTGAAGCAGAACAAACAAAGCTTAACGCTTATATTTTCTATATATTGATATGTCTATTTAATGGTATGTTTGCGGTTTCCTCCTGTTTTTATGCGAAGTTAATAATTAGTGATTAATCCTTTATGCCACTGCGTGCATTTGTTTGCGCTTAGCTGCCGATGGCCTGTATTTGATCTGTTTAAACTGATGATGCTTGTTGCGTTCCTCAATGTATTCATACATTTCAGAACATAGGTATATGCAATAATCTGTACGAACAGCATCCTCAATGTTTACGTCGGTTATATCCTTATTGGTTACCTTATAGATATTGCGAACGAATGCAGATGTTATGCGAGCAAACTCGTTAAATGACTTTGACTCTTCAAATCCGTAGTGTATAGCGAACGCGTTCGTCGGATGGCATTCCAAACGCAGGTATAACAATGGGTTGATGAACTCGTGAACAATGGTGCCAACTATAGGTTGTGCTTTATCTTCACGCTCCAATGTATATCGAAGCTCCTCATTTTCCAGTGTTGATAATAGTTGTTTTGTTTGCTTGTAGATAGCATTATATGCCTGCTGAACGCATTTATTATAAGGTGAATGAACCTGTATTGAGTTTTGTTTCTGTTTCATATAAAGTGTGTTAAAAGGGTTTGTAAGTGAATTGAAAGCAAAAAGCCCTGGTTGACAAACCAAGGCTTTGCGTGTGTTTTGAAAAAGTTAGTTGGTGGCGTATCGGAATCAGTGACCTTTTAAAGACCGTATCAGTCCGCAGTTCGGAACTCATAAAGACGATTAAGCGGAACAAAGTAGGCTGAATCCAAATGCTCCTGGTCATCAAATGCCTGATAGAGTACGCATTCGCTGCGAAACCAATCGGCTTCCATTAAATCCTGAACGAATGGCCATCTAACCAAAACATAAAGGTCATCGACCGAAGTGGCCGAACTGAATTGTTGTGAGTTTTTGCTCATGATATTGAAGTTTAAAGTGTGTGAATGAATTGTGGCGCTTGATAGACCTGTACCTCTTTAAAGAAAGCTGACAGCGATGGTAGCCTCGGTTTGTATATTAATAAACCAAGTTCCTTTGCATAGCCAACGCGCCAGAGAGCATCTTCGATTGTCGTAAAACCTGCAAAGTCATATTCGATCTGCATTACGCAATGAAAATCACAGGTAAGGACAAAGGATAGTTGATTGCAAATGAAGCTGTGTAGTAGAAACGGATCAGTCGGATCGTCGCGGTAATCGCGTTCGAAGAACAGCGTTCCCGGCTGCAAGTAATCACGCTTGATCTTCTTGAGTGTGTTGTAATACTGGATTTCGATAGTGGTGTTTTGAGCTTTGAGTTTGTTTGGGTGAGATAGATCGCTGACCTTGCGCCAACGTTTGCTGATACGATGATTAGGATCGATGCGCACTTCGGGTTCTGGTTGAGGTTTGGGGTTGTTTAGTAGTTCCATGGTTTGGGATTTACAAGGGCATAAAAAAGCCTGATAGTATGTCTACCAGGCTTGTGAAAAGTATTTGCTGTCTTCCAGCCTCGCTGTTCGCTTGAAAGCAGTAATAAGATCGGGTTGCAATCGGATTTGGGTTGTGAACGGCATGCCGGAGAATGGCGAGAGTAATTTGCGGATATCAGCTTCAAAAGGACAGTTAGCAAAGCTATATTGTATAACGAAGGTTTGGCACTCATCGCAAGACAAATACCAATAAAAGGTTTTGGTCATGAAATGATGAACGGCTCCTGGTATATCCTGAACGGGTTCTTCCATATAGTTCCGTTCGTAAGATAATTCAGGAAATAGAGGCATGAGTTCTGACTTAACGGTTAAAAGAGTTTTGTAGTAGAAGTCGAATGTTTCCTTATTTGATCGGTGGGTTTCGGGATCGACGTGTTCGAGAGATAGGGCAGTTTGCCACCTCGGTTTAGGTTTGTAGGGGCTTGTTGTTGTTCGTTTCATATCTTGTTTGTTGATCTTGGGTTAGTGATTGGGATGGTTTCTGCTTTGGAGCAGGATTAGCAGTGGTTTCGAGGCAGTACTGATGGTTGAGTTTTGCTTGCCAAAGGCGAGCCTCGGTGCCAGCGTGTTTTTATTGAGTTGGGTGCACTGCTCTTGCTCTAAAAACAGAAAACAATTCTCTTTCCTCAACATCAGGGATAGGGGGTGAAGTACCAACCGCCACCTTTGACCGCGACACACTCAAGATATTTTACAGGAAGAAATGGACTATAGGAGGGACGTATTTATTTGAGGGTATACCGGGGGCATTTTGTAGAAACAGCTATATACTTTGTTTGATTGCTTTAAATCAAATCTTTACGAAGCTGTTTGCCGTTATAGGTAATTAAAGTAAGGTCTGTGTGACTTTCTCCAAACTTAGTATGAACTTGATCTGCATTTCGAGATGCCCGGTCATTCGTTCCCAATCGTAAAATCGTTCTGCTCCAAGTAGTATCTGATTGGTATCGGTATTCCAATAACCGGCACCAGGAGGGATATTTGAAGATTCAGCTACTTGTATGCTGATAACCTGCTTACTAAGTTTGTCGAAGAATGAAATAGTTTGCCTTAATGCCATTGCTGTTGTCTGCTGTTAAAGTTAACACTTGTTTTACTTAAGTTTGTCTGTCTAAACTCAATCACATGAAAAAGCTGCTATTACTCCTTATAATCTGCTATCCAATTTTATGCATCGCGCAAACTAAAGGTGTGACTAAATATGAAGTCGTCAGTAAAAGCAAGAACAACGATGGTATGATCAGTCACTTAAATATATACGTGAGCAAAATGGCTGATATCAAGCAGGCTAATGCAGAGCTGGTTAAGTTATATAAGAAGCCAGGCCTTAAGTACCTACAAATACTGTATTACGATAATAAAAATGTTGCGAAGACCTATGAGCGCAAGTTATTCGATAAAGGTACAACGGATGCGGAAATCGATCGCATGAGCCAACACGTGATTGGTAAGTTTGAGTATCTTGCAACAAACAATTCAGAATCATTGCATATAGGCAAAGAAGCAGATACCTATTGATTCACATCGTGACTACTCGTTTTAAAAGGTTACTGAACCAAATACGTCACCGATGATTTGCAACGTCTACCTTTTAGGAAAGGTGATCGAGTGGTGCATTTACATCAGCAAAAACGCTGTAAACAAAAAAAGCTGCACAAAGGCAGCTTTTGATTTGTCTATTTTGTAAAAAGAAAAACCGTATAGTTAACACGACAATCCGCAGTTCTCTTGCGCAAAATGTGTTTAAATGCGTCATTTAGCACCAATATGCGCAAAAAGCGCGTTTTACCGATTATTGGACTACATTATCGCCCTTTTGAGTATAACTTGCACAAACATATCTCTCATTGTAAAATAACATACTTCCAAAAAAAACTATTTCCGTTCAATCTGCTATAACAAGTAAGAATTCTAATAAAATTGGAGGTAAACTCATCAGAATTAAGCCGCCTGTTTATAATCAAAGTTTACCCTAACAACCTCATAACCGTTTTCAGGCTTGCTCGACGAGTTCGGTATTTTACATGGATACAATTCAAATAGTCCTAAGTCTTTGAGTTTGGAAGCCGTTGCAACCTCATTATTGCCATTAGGCTTTTTAATTCCGCATAAGTTATAGCACTCTTGCAATTTCGACTTTATGTATTGAGTAGTGTATCTTTCTTTTAATTTAAATTCATTTATTAGCATCAGATGAAGCTTTGCTTGCGCATTTTCATTGCTGTAATTTATAAGGGTTGTTTTCATAGCTTTATCGTTGTATTCAAGTTCTTTAATCTTTTCCAATCCTAAAACAGTATATGCCTCATATAAAAGCTGAAAATCTAACTGATATTTCGCTATAGTGGCTTCGGTGATTCCATATTCGTATTCGCTTGGGTTGCGTTTCCAATCTTCAAGCTGTTCAATGATTTCTCTGTTTACAGCCTCTTGGGACTTTCTATCCTTGACAACAGGCAGCAAAAACAAATTTTTCTGTTCCGTTTCATAATTAAGGCTTTCCCAAGTTTGACGAATGGAATCGACGTTATTATAATGTTCTTTACAATATTCTTCGCATATCAGTTGATCATGCTTGTAAATCGATAATTCGGCTGCCTCCCCGTCAAATTTCGCAAAGGGTGTTATTAATTCTTGTAATTTGCCATCATCTTCTATATTATCTTTTCGGCAATCGGATACGTGCCGATTGTAAAAATCTATATGTTTTGTCGCATTGTAAACACATTTCTTGCGAATTTCATCGAACGTTCTCATTCCTGGTTTCCCCAAATTATTTGTGACATGGTATATCTTATTTGGAGTTACTTTCATTCGTCCTACTGCTTGATAGCCCTTATATGGTATGCCTATCAAGGTTTGAGGTTTGTGAACATCTGTTAAAAGAATGATAGTCGCGGTTTCGTCATCTTTCAAATCCCAACCCTCATTGTACCGGCAGCTATAGAAATTGAACTTTTTGTACTCTTCTTTTACCGGTGTTTCCTTAAAAAAGATCTTAGCTTCCTGAAGGTTAATCATATTACGTTCGTCGTCTCGGCAATAAATGTTTACATCATCAATACCTGTTAAACGTATCAAGTCGCCTGCTCCAGTGACTGAGTTAAAGAAGATATGTGAATTGCCAGGGAACATATCACTATGCGTTAACATGTGTGCTAAAACTGCTAAAGGTTGAGCATGATTTATAATATTTATTTTCCCAAACTTTTCCCCGAAAGTTAATTTGTAATGCTGTAGATCTTTTACCCTTGGATCACTAAAAGGAAATGGTGTTGCCGATCCCATTGCCATGTTTGCAAACTTCCATACGTAATCATTATCGAATGGGCCTAAAATATCCTTACGGAATGCTTCCGTAGCGTAACAATGAACCTCATCCAAGTAAAGGAAAAAGCTATCATACAGCCATTGAAGTTGACCTATCCTTTGAGCTGCATAGATGATTTTTATAAAGCTCTCTGGTGTAACAACAATTCGTTTATACTCTGCATCTGATAGCAAATATTCAGCGATCTTGGCGACAGTCACCTTATCTTCCTTTTTTTCCTTATCGTAAACTGTGAATAATTCCAAATAGGGATAATCTATTAAGGCATCTTCAATTATGGTTACACTTGGCAACACCGATATAGAATGCCTCTCGTCATGGAAATTTGTATATGTAATACCTAATCTGGTTTTGGTTTTGTCAATAAAACCATTGGGAACACGTTTGTTCGGAAACGCGACGTTAAACTTGTCGTCTAAGTTGAGGGGGATGTAGATAATTGGTTTGGACACTTCATTGTCAATTAAATGTTAAGCGAGGCTCATCTAATTTTTGAGGTGTATCTTACTTATAAGGGGAAATCTGGAAATCAAATCATTTTTTGGAAACCTTAAGCCAACAAAAAGATCAGCATTGAACTGACCTTTTGTTTCCTTGCTTAAGGGTATATTGACTTTGAATTGTTGATACAAATATACGAAATCTTTATCAGATATGAAAATAAAATTCTGAAAATCAATACGTTGCATGGAATTGACAATATAATCATTTAAAAGTTTGTGATTCGCTATAGTGATACTACATTTGCACCACTTTACAACTGGTGTTTAGTATCATAGTGGAGTGATCGTTCCTTGAATTATAGTCAGCTAAATTGTATTTCTTTCATTTTCAAAATTTCTGTCGAGAGGATTTTAAATAAAGTTTATAGATGAATGGTTTTACATCAATAATCATTTAATTAATAAACATCATGAAAAAAAATATGATTTTAACAAACACACAAACTGAAAGATATAACAGCACATTTCCAATCATTGGTGAAAATGCGCTTGAAGTAATCCTTAATTTGAAAGGTAGAGGAAGAAATTCCTGGAAGGTAGTGCTTCCAAACATTTTGGAAGTTAACAACCCGACTACACCTCAGGAAAAGAATTACTTTAAAGAACTTGATCAAGCAATTGATCTTGATGAGCAATATACCGCTACGGATATGACTCAAATTGTCTCCGAAGTAAGGTACACCACTGGCATGTCACCGTTTCTGTCAAAAATAGAATCGAACTGCCTATCAGAATTATTTAAGCTATTCCTATGGGAAGAAACTTATGAAATTGTTGATGAAAAGAAAGTGCTGATAGGTTATAAACCTATATGTAGACTCAGGAAGTAATAAGTAAAGGCTGACAAGATTCAAGGAACTTTAGAGCCTATCGTTTGATAGGCTCTTTAATCTTCAATTAAATTAGGTCGGTATCACGATCCGAAATTACCTATACTGTTCTATACCAACTCCTCAAAACTCCAATTGAGGTGCATACTTTGCAAGTTCCTCGCTATTGATTTCGCCTAAGTTTCTAAGGTACTTTAAGGTTACAGTTATAGCAGAATGCCCCAAAAGTTGCTGTAATAGATGTACATCTTTCGTCCTTCGATAAAGCTGCACTGCTGCCGTATGTCTAAATGAATAGATAGTTTGATCCTCGAAAATTAAGCCAAGCTTGTACATCTTCGCCCAGGCTCTTGACCATTGGGTGTTAAAGTAGTACTCATTAAAAGGTACTTCGTTTAAGCTGAAGATATTATCATGCCTCCCTAAACCGTCAAGTTTGTCCCTTAGTTCCACACGAATATATTCAGGAATGTGAACCACTCTTACCCGGCCACCTTTATTTTCCTCACCCGACAGATGCACTTCGCTAAGGTCATTTTTAAAGTTGCCAACTGTAAGCAATCGCACTTCTTCATGAGGTCTTAACCAGGCCCCGTAAGTTAATAAGCTGCAGATATACAGATTAGGGTTATGTGCTTTTAGATAGCTTAAGATTGGCTTTAACTGATCTCGTTCGTAAGCTTTGTGAAGCTTAGCTTTCGATTTTTTCTTCTTTGATTTTTGAATTACTTCCACAGATTGATCTATCAATCTACCCGCTGCTGAAAATAGCACGCCTAGATCCCGTCGCTTGTTCATGTAGTATGTGCCACTCTTATTAAACTGTAGCAGAAACGATTCTATTCGTGTTGTGGATATAGAAGTAATTGAGCTGTTCAACTCATCTTCTGTGGCAAACTTTTTGAATTGCCTATAAACTGATTTTAGATTGCGTTTGTACTTCTTGCTAAGATCATCTCTTAGTTTTGATCGCACTGCCTTGAATAAAAGCTGTATTGCAGACTGGCTGATAGTTTCAACCGGATTGTCGACAAATGTAGGTTGTGGTATTTTTGCTTCTGGTGTTTGCTTGACAGGGTATTTACCTGACTCAAGAGCTTTTTTAAGTTCAAAATGAAGCTTGGAAAGCAGTTGGTTTCGTTCTTCAATTGATTGGCATCGATTGGGTTTGATTCGTTGCAAAAGGGTGTCACCATTTGCAATACGTATTCGCTTCCCGTTTAAATAGAATTCGATGTACGCATGTTTGGATAGGGTGTTAAAGTTGATTATCTGAGGTTCTGTGTAGTGATTTAACGTAGACATGTGGCACACATTTGGCACACATTGATCTTTTAAAAGTAAAAATAGCCTTTAAATGCACCATAGAGGGGTTTGCTAACAGATTTCTAATCTGTAGGTCTTTGGTTCGAATCCAAATGGGATCACATCTTGTATAGCCTCTTAGTTTATCTAAGGGGCTTTTTTGTGGGCTAAAATGGGCTATTGGTACTTTTAACGCTGTTTTTGATAGTTGTTAATTAATAAATTGAATGGGTTGATGATTTGCTAATTTAGACTTTCTGTTTCGTGTTTTGATGTTTTATTGGCGTATTTGGCGCATACTGTTAATTGAGATTATGAATTATGACGCCCATGCACGCTTATAGCAATCAAGTGCAAGGAGGAACGGAATAAATTATCGAACAATTGATGTTGCTATTGCTGTTTTTAATAGTTTGAAAATCAATTAATTGTTGCGCTAATAAACTTTGGGGCGGTTCGCTGATTGTAGCTATTTTTAATGATTTTTCATCAAAAGTGTCAATCTGAAAAAAGGAAAGCAACCATTAACGTTAACGGCACCCTGGGGTACCGTTTCAAATGTTGATGTAGTCAATCATTCGCAGTATGATATATAATTCAAATATGCGACATTTTAATGCCGCTAAATCCTGAAGCAAAGGAGCTGGTCGTTCAGCCTCCTTTGCTTCAGGATTGATCCTGATTTTACTGATTGGATAAGGTTACCGTTTGTTTAACCGATGTGCTCAGGTAGGCAGTTTTAATATGAACAGTACCGGTTTTATCATTTTTATCAAAGTAGTAACCGGTTTTGGCCTTGTCAAATTGCTGCTGGTTTTTAAATGCCTTAAGCTTTTGACTGTTTACAATTACAGCTTTAGGTGCTTCGGTTTGGTGGATGTCAAGCAGGTAAACCCTTTCTTTGTTCATGCCGTTATAACTGCCCCTGGTGGCGTTAATAGCAATATTAACATCATGAGTGGCATCAACAACTATCAGTGTTTTGGCAAAAGCGCCGGTTTTATACTGGCGGGTGAGGCCGTCATCCTCATACAGGTCAAAAGCTGATTTTTGGTATGGGTAAATAGCTAAGGTAAGCGTATCTGTTTTCTTTTCGCCATCGTAGTTCATGGCAGGATACATGGGTATAATTGCACCTTGCTTAACAAAAAGGGGCAGTTTTTCAAGGGGGGCGGGGTAATTGTTGAGCCATGTGCCGCCCGCTATCTTTTGACCGCTCCAGTAATCATACCAGTTGCCTTTAGGTAAATAAATGCTGTCCCTTTTGCTTTCGCTTTTGTAAACAGGAGCTACAAGCAACCATTCGCCGTTCATGAACTGATATTGTGTTTTTTTGCTCCAGGTTACGCTGTCTGTTGGGTATTCAAGCACCATGGCCCTGCTGGCAGGCACGCCTGTTTCATGTGCCGTTGCGCAATACGTGTACATATAGGGAGTTAGGCGCATTTTAAGCTGCAGGTATTTCCTGTTGATGGATGTATAAGGCTCGCCATAAATGTAGGGTTGTTTATCCTTTTTTGCCCAGCCGCTCATCACCATTAAAACGGGCGTAAAGCACTTCCACTGCAGGTCCCGCACGTAGGTTGAATCACTGCCGCCGAAAATACCGTCCACATCTCCGGTTGCCGCATTTTGGGCCGAGAGACCAGAACCAATAACGGTTGGGATGTGAAACCGGATATATTCCCAATTGCCCGATTGATCGCCCGACCATACCGTCGAGTAACGCTGTGTACCGGCCCAGCCCATTACGCTCCATATAAAGCCACGTGCATCGCTGTTGTTTTCAATACCTTCGTAAGCGGCTTTACAGCCATCAAGGGCATATTTATAGCCGGGGCCAACCCAGGCAACATCTAACTTGGCTACCCTTGAACCGTATTGTCCCACTTCTTTAGCTATTTTTTCAACGCCGTTCTCTGTCCACAGACCGGTGTAAAAACCACGTTTGTGCAGTTCCATAATGGTCGAATCGAGCTTGGTATAACCGCAGCCATAACCATCGTTAGGAAGGATCCAGCCGCGTGGCATATTATTGGCCACATACTTATCGGCCACCAGTTTAATAACATCGGGGGTGGTGCCGTTAATGCCGGTACCCGCATAGTTTTTGGTGTCGGTGCCTTTAACACCACGGTTATAGCAGTTGGCATCGCCCATGCTTAACGCCCATCGGGGCATTAAAAACGGGCGACCGGTTATCCGGGTGTATCCGTTTAATATTTGTTTTAATGATGGACCGTAGAAGTAAAAGCAATCGAAACGGTTTTCATTATGTGTAAAGGCCAGTTGCTCTTTAAATGAATATTTGCCTGCATCAAAAGTATTGCGGAATGCACCGTAACCGGCAGTCGACATGTAGAAAGGAGCTGGATTAGCTCTGCCGCCATCATCCCAGCCGCCGCCTTTTTCAATCAGGATATCCTTATCGCGGTGCGAGAAATAACCATTTTGCATGCCGCATCCATAAAAATATTCATTGGCCTGGCGTTTCATGGTTTGGGAGGTATGGGCACCGAATGATATCGGTTGAGCTTCCTCCCAGATCAGGCGGGTATCGGTAACATCATACATGGCAAAGCGCAGGGGAGCTTTAAATACCCGAAGTACGCATTGGGCGCTTTTAAGCTGGTAATAAGTGCCTTTATCTGCCCAGTTAAGGGTTGGGTTTTTACTGCCATAGTCAACTACAATATCGTTGGCCGCGGGGTTGGTAAATTCGCCATCGGGCGCCATCCAGATCCTGAAAATATCGTCACTGTAAAAAATAACCTTAAAGGCAGATAGACCGGCGGCAATATCAAACTCATTACCGGCAGCTTTAAAATTGGTAAGGTCGCCAACTTTTGATTCTTTGGCGGTTATTTTGGTGAAAAGATTATTGTTTGACGGTTTTTGATCCCCATCAAAACTCAAACTGAAGTTTAAGCTATGTAAAGGCCTGTTAGTTAAATCGGTTGCGGGGAGTTTAACCAAAACTTCTTCACCAGGTTCAATACCTTTTTTTGAGGCAGCAACATTGGTGGTAATTTCCTTGTTACCATCAATTGTACAACTAACTTTAAAAGCCGAACGAATTGTTTCATTACCGCTGTTTTTGACTGTCACTGCTAAAACATCGGCTTTGGTAAAGGTATTATCGCCTTCGTTGTGTGATTGTAAATGGCCTATGGCCAGGTCTTTGTTATAACCCTCGGCCAGTTCAATATCGTCAATCATCCAATACCAACTGTAATAGCCTTTCCAGTAAAAACGCAGGTATACTTTGGGTTTGTTGGCCGCCAGTTTGGTGATATTAAGCTCCTGATTAACCGGATTAAACATATCGGTGGCAGCAGGTGCATTGTTCATAACATTAATATCGGTCCACTTTTCACCGTCGGTACTTATCCCAACAAACAGGCCTGCACCGGGTGCGGCAGATTCGGCATTATACCTGAATGTTTGCTGAAAACGCAATATCACCGACGATTTGCCCGAACAGTCGATAGCCCCGGTTTGCATCCAGGTATCAGGGTGCCAGCCTTTTTTGATCCACCTTGGCTGATCTTCGTCAACAAAATAACCGGCCTGAAACTGCAAGTGGCAGCCCCTGCTTTTTGAAGCGATAGGAGGGGCCTGCTGCTGGTATTGGTAGGAACCGGGATAAGGCTGATTGGTAACCAGCCACTCCAGGTTTTGGGTGCTTTTATCAACGTTTTTCCATCCCTCGGGTAGTTTACCACCCTTAAAATTCTCCGACCAGAAAACCTTTGGATCGGGGGTAAGGGTTTGGGCGGATGCCGGTAAAAAATACAGGCCGGCGATGGCCGGGAATATTATTTTTCTGAAAAGTTTATTCATAAATGTGATAAGCTTGCTTTAAGCCGAAGGCTGGGTTTGGTTATATCTATGTTCGGTAATGCTATGGTTACCCTGGTTTACTTCATCAATGAGCTGATTAAAGGCCGGCTCTGCGTTCACATACTCGTTGAGAAGCCTGAATTGATTTTGAGCCCTCAGCAGGTTATGGCCGGGGTACCTGGCACCGTAATAAGTATCGTTATTTAAAAAATCGGTTAAAAAGCGCAGCGCCTGCATATATATCATCATTTTACCTGAAAATATGAAATGCTCTTTTTCGGTTTCAGTTAAGATGGCGCCCATTTCTGACAAATAGCCCGTATAAATGGCCCTGAAAAAATCTTCCCTGATACGGATCTTATTCAGATCTTTTTCTTCCTCACTTGCAGGCGAAAGGTAGGTGCGCATCATATCGCCCACATCACTAAGGTAATAGCCTGGCATAACGGTATCCAAATCAACAAGACAAAGCGCATTTTGCTCATCATCAAATAGGATGTTGCTTATTTTGGTATCATGATGTACCACACGCATTGGTATTTCCTGACCGCTGATGAGCTGGTTGTAGGTTTCTAAAATATGCTGGTGTTTATATACCTCATTGATCTCGGCGGCAGCCTCTTCCTGCTTTGTGGCTTCTGCATTTTTTACAGCTATTTTGAACTGATCAAACCTTAAAGGCAGGTCATGGAAGTTTCGCAATGGATATTCAAGCAGGCTGATGTCAAAACCTTTAAGCAGGCAGGTAAACTTGCCAAACTGTTTGGCCGCTTCGTAGGCCTCTTTTTCGTTTTTCAAAACATCAACCGAGTGGGAGCCCTGTACAAAGGGGAATAGCCGGTAATGCTCGCCCGTGGCAGCTTTTACTATAAAGTCGCCATTAAGGCTTTTTAAAGGAGCAACAAACAAATAGCCGGGCGCGGTTTCATTGATATAATTTTCTATTAAAGCCAGGTTGTTAACTATATGGTACGGTGCCTTGAAAATATTGGTGTTAATTTCCTGAAGGATATAGTTTTGGTTATTAGCGGTTAGTTTGTAAGTATGGTTTATTAAACCTGAGCCATAAGGGGCAATTTTAGAACCAATTAAGCTTAGTCCATAGCTTATGAGTATATCATCGATCATATTATTTTGATTAACTAAACCAAACATACTTAAATAGGTAAATGAAACCCACACGCAAACGTTTGTGCTTTTTATTGCAATTGCCCCTTATAATTTATACAAGGTTTCATTGACAAGGTATTCGCGCAAAAGCGTGTGGGTTTAATAGATTTTTATAGCTACCCCGGGGATTATTGCTGCGGCAGTTTATCAAAGTCAATAGCAGGGGGGATGCCGTTAGCTTCACGGGTTATTACCGTGCCGTAAGGTGTAACGCCAACTGTTTTAAATCCTCCCGAAAACATGTAGAACCATTTTCCGTCGACACCGCTGCCATAATCAAATCTCGGGTGTTTTACCTTATCGGCAGTGGTGGTGAAGCGGGCTGTGGTTAACTCCATCCATTTGCCGCCTGGCGTGCATATCCATTGGTTACCGTAACGGGCCGAAAAATAATCCGCACCGTTATCGCCAAAATTTTCAACAAACGAGTACAGACCGGTAAGCAGTTTGCCACCGGTTTTGGTTTTATCCCATTGGGCTATTAATTTCCATTCTCCGTTTTCAGGTGCGTAGTAGTAGGCGGTAAATATAGTATGGTCGCCGGCAGGTTTTGCGCCAACAAGTAGTTTATAAACAACATCGGCTTTCCAGTTAAATACCAGGTGACTGTGGCCACCGGAACCTTCATTACCAAATTCGCCGGTAAACACGCCTGCGCCTTTTTTAATAAGGGTTACCGCATAGTCAGACGGGATCTCTTTCGGATCATTGGTATTGTAAGCGCTCCAAACCGAAAATATAAAACGCTTCTCGTTTTTTGAATTATGTTGAATGCCCATATAGCCACCGCTAAAGCCGTTGGTTTCATAATAAGCGTTAACCGAGGTGTCGGCTATTTTTGGTACCGATACCTCACTGTAAAACCAGGCAGCAACACTGTTTCCCGGAACCTTATAAGTGAGGTGTGTTGCAGGAGCTCCTTTATACTGGCTGTTGTTAAATTTAACATCCTGCGCCGCTGCCCCTGAAAGCACAGCGGCCGACACATCAGGTAGTTTGTTACCCCCGTTTTGTTTTATCTCAATAAAATGATAACCAGGTTTGGTTATAGCATATGTTGTAACAGGCACCAGGCTATAGGCTGTTGAAGGTTTTACTTTTATGACGGTGGTTTTGCCCTGACCATCAAGCCTGCAACTTATTTTGGTGCCATCTTGGTCTTTTGCTTTAAGCGCTACCTGCAAAGCACCGTTTTGTTTGGTAAGAAAATATACCCTGTAATAATTATGGTTAACGGCATACCCGCTGCCCGATACAGGCACGGTAACACTGTTTGCAGTATCAACAGCCTGTGCGTATACAGCCGAAAGGGGGGCAACTAAAATAATAGCCAGTAAAAAAGGTTTAAACAATTTTAGCATAGTGGTAAAGTTTACATTTATAGTTATTTACAAATGAAACCATTGCAGTTCAAATGAACTATTAAACCTCTGTGCAAACGTTAGCATAAAATAAAGGCGGGATTTAATAACAGCGCCGGCAGGTAGTTTATATAATTAAACGGGCACAGATCGCCTCGAAAAATAAGCTAAAGAAGCCAAAGTAATGATATGGCTTTGTTATCAGTTAACCGGCAAGGATAAGTTTTGCCTGTACGTTGTTAAATTATAACCTGTTTATTTAAATTTCAAACGTTTGCGTAATAGTTGTGCTACGTTAATTGTTAGTTTGAACTATGTAGCCGGACACATCCAATACCCGGTAAAGGGATTTATGCTAAAGCTTCCCGTTACAAATATACTTGGTAAAATATTACCTGTTTAATATGTACAAACGGTTGTGTAACAATAAAAAGTAACATTTTATACCTGTTTTGATTCATTCCAACTCTGCTGTTTGGACTTAAGGTTGGCTTGGCCGGCTAAAATTCGCGACTTAACTAAAATGAAATTTATATTCTTTTAATGATTAATTAACCTTGGTCGTGTTGCTGATATGTGTAAAATAACCATAACAATGGTTGAGCTAATCAATCGTTTGCGTTGACAACAAAAAGATTTATCCAAAATCAATTATTTAGTTTTAGATAAATGACCTGAACATCAGTTCACTATTCAATTAGGTAACGTTTGATTTTAGCTTACGGTTGCCATTTACTAAACCAAACCATATCCGCCAGGGATCTGGGTCCTGCTTGCAAATCCTTTAACATACAATATATATGATCAAAACCTTTACACTTCGCTATTCAAGAATCAGCATTTTGAATTTACAGCTCTCCCGGGAGGCATTCGTCGTCATGGTTAACGATTAATTTTTCGTTCCCCAATAAATTTTAAGCGTTCATAATTCCACGCCAGAAACATACTCGTTTCAGGCGACAGGATAGCTATGTCCTAAAAGTTCAAACCAGTTTAACAAAGCTTTATCAATAAAATTAATCAATGCGAATGAAAATGAACCGAATTAGTACAGCCGTTATTTATATGGCCCTGCTATTACCTTTTGGTGTCGCCAGGGGATATGCAGTAACATATAAGGCTGCTGCTTTTAATTACCACACTTGTTTTTGGCAGGATACTACTGATACAGCCAAAAAGAAGGCCGATACGTTAATATCAGTAAAAATACGCCGGGCTTTGGTAAAGGGCTTAAAGGATTCTCTTAATATGGAAATCTCCAAGCTTAGCCCCAACCTGTCGTTACAGCAAATGCTGAAAGGGAATATCCCCGGCTTATACGTTCAGGAAACTACCGGCGAACCGGGTACCGAACAAAGCATGATCATACGTGGTTTATCATCGCCCTTGTTCAGCAAAAATGATATTTACAACCAGCAGCCCGCTGTTTATTTGAATGGCATTCCGCTTATTCAGGAAAGTTCATTTGTTTATGATATTCAGAAATACAATTTTAACCGCATAGGGCCTGCTACCAACCTGCTTGCCGGTATTGATGCAAGCAACATCAACTCCATAGAGGTTATTAAAGATCCGCTTGAGCTGGCCAAGCTGGGGCCCAATGCGGCAAACGGCGCTATCTGGATCACTACCAAGGTTGCTAAATCAGGTGTGAGGCAGTTAAATGTGAACAGCTATTTTGGTTTTGTACAGGCCAGTAGGGTAAATACCACCAATGCCGAGTACGAGAACCTGTTCCGCAAGCCCTTTTATCAGAAATATGCTACCGAAAGTGATTATCTGAACTATCCGGGTTATTTAAGGGACTCAACTAATACTGATTATTATGGGCCAGCAAGGTGGAATGACCTGTATTATCAGAATACACCCATTCACTCGATTGACCTCGGTTTGACCGGCGGATCAGACCGGGCCAACTTCCGTTTCTTTGGCTCTGCTACCACTAATGCCGGTAATGCCGATAATACCGCGCTGAACCGTTACACGGCGTCGTTCCAGATCAATATGCTGCCATTTAGCTGGCTAACCATTTCAAGTATGGTTAATGCCAACCGTATGGATCGCGACAGAAACCGTAACCTGCGCGACCGCTTTGCCGAAACCCGCTACATCCCCGACCTGTACAACCCGCTGCCTCCAAGTGCAACTACCTACCAGGCTTTATTAAACGAGTACGATAAAAACATCGACAACAACAGAACAACCGTTGTTAACGGCTACCTGTCATTAGGTGTGGATCTGAAAAAAGTGAAAATTCTCTCCAACCTGAGCTTTGATTATAACCAGGGTACAAGGGATGTATTTTATCCTTCAACCTTAATGGAGGGTAATAATTATGTATCTAATTATTTAGGCTATAACCAGCGTTTTAAGATCGACAACAGTATTAACTATACTAAGGAGCTGGGTAAAGATCACAAATTTGTTTTTGCAGCAGGCCAGTCATACCAAACCGACGTGCATAAATACAACTATGCCAACGCCTATAACGGCCCCAATGATTTCATCAAGATCAACGTTGTTCAGGGCAATACCGATTCGGCCAATTACCTGAAACCTGTTGCGTACCTGGTGTACCGTTATATTGATAAAGAGCAGGCCCGTTTATTTTCGGTTTATGGTTCGGCAAGGTATGCCTATAAAGACCTGTTATCATTTACCGCCCTGGTACGTGATGATGCCTCTTCAAACGCGCAACCAGGCAGCCGCTGGTTTATATCGCCGGCTTTTAGCGGGCAATGGAACCTCAAAAATCAATTCCTGAAAAACAGCAACCTGTTTGATGACCTCTCCTTTAATGCCTCATGGTCAAGAATAGGCAAACCTTTTACCGACGATAGGTTTGCTGCCGGTCCGCAATACCGTGTGGAGATAGGCTGGGACGCAGAGCCAACTATCCCGGGCTATAATGGCGTGGCCGCTGTATCAAGGCCATACACCAGTGGCTGGGTAGGCTATAATTTAAAATGGACCTATACCGATCAGTTAAATCTTGGCCTTAATACATCTTTATTACAAGGCCGCTTAAATGCATCGGCAACTTTCTACATCAAGGATGATAAGCGCATGCTGCTCAATATTCCTGTACCGCAGGAGTATGGCTACACCAGCAGTTATGCCAGCGGCATGGCTGTAAGAAACACCGGTGTTGAATTAGGTTTGGCCGGAACCATCTTAAAATCATCGGCAGGTTTAAGCTGGACATCGGGCATCAACCTCAACTTTAACCGCAACAAATTAACCGCGTTGCCAAACGGTCTTGATCAGTTGGTTATAGGCGATATGAAACTTAAGGTTGGCCAGCCAATTGATCAGTTCTTTATTTACCAAAATCAAGGCATTTATAATGCCGACAGCGAAGTACCTGTTAACCCGGCCAACAGCAAACGCCTCTCTTTCGAGGGTACACCACTAAAGGCCGGCGATCCTAAATGGAAAGATGTGAACGGTGATTATGTAATTGATGAAAACGATAAGGTGCTAAAAGGCAACGCTATGCCTAAGCTTACCGGAGGCTGGTCAAATGATTTTCACTACGGTAATTTCGACCTCAATTTCAACATCATTTTTGCAGTTGGTCAAAAGGCCCTTAACCAGTCGGCTGCTTCACAGTATGATTTTATTAACCGCGAATCCGGTAATGACATCAACTCTATCAAAGAAATTTTTTCGTGGCAGCAAAACCCCAAAGCAATTCAATATCCCATATACAACCCATGGAGCAGTGTGGTGCCTTATCGTTTAGATCAGGACTTGTTTCTGGAAAATGCCTCATACGCCAAGTTGAGGACAGTATCAGTAGGATATGACCTTACCAGGGCCGGTTTTATTAAAAAAATGAAATCGTCCATAAAAAGGGCCTACATCTATGTAACCGCCAATAACCTGGTAACGGTCACCTCATTTACAGGTAGCGACCCCGAACTGATTGATTATAACGGCATATACAACGGTTATGGCATGGCCATTCCGCGTACCTATATCCTGGGCATTAAGTTGGATTTATAGTATTAACAAATAAAAATTATTGAATATGATATCTTTTATAAACAGACACATTAGTGCAAACAAAACAATCGGCATGTTACTGCTGGTTGCTGCCCTGTGCCTGAATGTATCATGCAAAAAGTCGCTTGATGTTGATTCAACCCGGCTTGCAAAAGAAGACGGGCACTGGACAAGCCTGCAGGACACCCGCTCGGGACTGATGGCTACTTATGGTTTAATGCGTGCCGCCCTTGCCGATAACAATGCACACTGGCTGTGGGGCGAGTTCAGGCAGGGGGATTTTGCGGCAACCAACCGGTCGGACCTGAAAGCCATTGTTAACGGCGACCTGAATGCATCTTTCCCGCTGTTACAGGATATTACCAGCTGGCGTGCCTTTTACGCGGTGATAAACAACGCCAGCTTACTGATAGAACGCGCTCCCGAGGTGCTGGCTGTTGATAAGCGTTATACTGAAGTTAACTACAAGGTTGATGTGGCACAGGCCCGTGCGCTGAGGGCTTTCGCCTATTTTTATATGGTGAGGATCTGGGGCGATGTGCCGCTGATCACCTCATCGCATGATGACGGCAGTTTTCAGGCTAAGGCCCGTACTGATCAGGCTAAGGTACTGGTTTATGCCGAATCCGAACTGGTGGCCGCTGCAAAGGATCTACCATATGTATACGGTGCTGAAGGAAACGACCTGCTGCCGGGTTTATACTATGGCTATGATGCCGACCGCTGGAGAGGGGCGTTGTTCACGAAAATTTCGGCCTATGCAGTTTTGGCGCACATTGCCGCATGGCAGTCGCACTACATTGATGCAGCTGTGTATACAGATTTCATCATGAAAAACTACGCCAAAGCCAACATAGCCTATTCAACTATTACAGAGCTTACCAGCTCGGACGGGATTTTTAACGGGGCATCAAACAACCAGATCATTTGCTTTGGCTTTAATGACCTGTATGGCGAATCGACCACTAACGGTCATATTGAGCAGCTGGTATTGGCCGCGCCGCTCATCACCAAGCAAACGCCCGATCTGTATGTGCCAAAAGATACCATTGCCAGCGCTTTTACCGATCCTAACGACCAGCGCTTTGGTCTGGATACTATTTCGGGCCTGTCACGAACCAATTATTTTGTGAACTACAGCGGCGAAACACCGGTGTTCAGCAAGATCAAGGTGTTAAGAGGCGGCTCAACTAACGGCAATTTTGCGGTTTATAGTTCCAATATCATTTTCACCCGCCTGGAAGAACTGGCCTTACTGCGTGCCGAATCCCTTGCTGTTTTAGGCCAGCGACAGGATGCCATAAGCCTCTTAAACGTGATCCGGAAAAGCAGGGGAGTAGCTACTTTTTCAGATGGGCCCGATAAAGATCTCATTAAAGAAATATTTGATGAACGGCGCCGCGAGCTCATGGGCGAAGCCTGGAGATGGTACGATCAGGTACGCTACAACAAGATAAAAGGCAACAACACCGCATTTAATGACCTGATAAATAGAAAAGGGATTTACTGGCCTATAGCCACGGATGTGCTTAATGCCAATAACCAGCTTACGCAAAACAGTTACTGGAAATAGGCCCGAAGCTCATAGCCCATTGTCAAAAATTTATGCTTAAACACATATAGAGATGAGAAATAAAAATATTGTTTTCTTCCGCACGCTGATGGTATTGCTGCTTGGCACCACGCTCTTTGCCTGTAAGAAAACCGACAAAACCTATTACGATTATCAAAATACCTTAAAGGAGTTTAATGGTAACGCGCTTGACTATCTGCAGGCCCAGCCCGGCGTTTATGATTCGCTGCTGATAGTGCTTAACAGGCTGCCTGCCCTTAAAGATTCATTACAGCATCAAAACATAACCCTGTTTGCTGTAACCAATAAAAGCTTCCAGATCTCGGTAGAGAGCCTGAATGAGGTACGGAGAAAAACCAACAAAGCCCCCATTTATTTGGCCAATGCCGATCTGGCACAGCTGGATACTATGCTGTGTAAATACATCATCCCCGGCAAGCTCACCACTGCCGATTTTGAAAGCTATTCGGACGGTTTGCAGATCAAAAGCCTCAAATATGGCTACCACATGCATGTGGCCTATACCAAGGCAAATGCTTCGGGTTTTAATGGTGGCGGGCCGGGCATCATCACTTTTACCGATCCTAAAAACTCAATTTTCGTGAGGTATTGGCAAAGTACGCCAACCAACGCGGTAAACATAAAAACCAACAATGCCACGGTGAATGTTATCGCGCCCGGTCATGATTTTGGTTTCGGCGATTTTGTAACAAGGATTAATCACTAAAGCTAAAACAATGAAACATACATACAAATTAACAGCATTTAGCATTCTTTTAGCGGCGCTGATAGTATCGGTTGGTATTAGCGGCTGTTTGAAAAACCTGCCCGACGACCGCGAGTCAATCGCCACCAATACGCAGTTTACCCAAACAGTATACAGCCCCGTTTTAGGCCGCAATACTTTGTTTGACAATAACTTTTCTGTTGGTAACTCGTCGCAGCCCTTAACTTTCAAGATCATTAATATGCGTAACCGCGACGGCTCAGCCGCCCCGGAGCTAACGCAGCTTTTCCCGGTGCAGGTTTGGACATCGCCTTACCTGGGCGATGAAAAATCAATTGCCGAAATAGAGGCCAAACGCAAAATTGAAAACCATGCTTTATTTGAAGTAAGGGAGCATGCAGGCCAGTTTTTGATGTGGGCGGCGGCACGGTCAACCTTTGTAAAAACCCAGCCCGATTCTGGCTATGTGTTTGATGTGGAAATGTCAAACAGTGGCGGCCGCAGGTATTTCCGTGATTTTAAACTGATGCCTTTAAAGGAGCGTGAGTTTGAGCCATCAACGCTAAATGCTGTCACAGGCCTATCGCAACATACCGGCCTGTCATCATCAGATGTAGAAAACATAATAGGTGCCAAAACCAATAAGTTTTTGAGCGGCGATGATATTGAGGTGCAGTTTCACAAAGTAGGAGATGGTAATTCGCTCAAATTCAAATTTGTTGATTCGCTGTATAACCCTATTGATCCGGCCCAGTTTAATCTCACCAAATGGGACAAGCTTGTACACGGTTTTAATATGGAGAAAACCAACCAGTATGTAAAGTACACCGTGGCTTATCCAGTTCCATTAATTGTTTATCAAACAGCTTACACCAATACCTCGGGCGACAAGGCCCACGTAGTTTTTAGCTACGACAGACAGGCCTATGGCAATATCCGGAGTGTGAGCAATCTCAAGCTCGATTTTGCCATCTACGAGAAAGGCGATTGGGAGATCACCTTCTGGTTCAGGAACGAGAGCCCCAAGTTTATTAACGATTAACAGAATAGGATTTAAAATTATATAAGATCTGATATGAGATATTCAGCTATACTATTTTCTTTGATTGCGCTGCTCAGTTTCTGTCATCCGGCAGGGGCCCAGCAAAAGAAAATTACGGTTTCGGGTACCGTTATTGATGCCAAGGAAAAAAAGCCGCTGCCCGGTGTACTGGTGCGCTCGGGCAAACCATCCATAGTACTTGGCCAAACCGATATTAAAGGAAATTTTACCGTAAAGGCAGATGACGACGCCGAGCTTACCTTTAACTTCATCGGCTTTAAAAGTATTACCCGCAAGGTAACCGGCCCGGTCATGAACATTGTAATGGCCGAAGAAGTGAACGCCCTTAAAGAAACGGTGATCATCGGTTATTCGAAAAAAACCAAGGAGGTTTCAACCGGTTCAAGCGTTGTTATTACAGCCAAAGATATCCAGGATGCCCCGGTAGCCAACGTGCTTGAACTGATACAGGGTAAAGTGGCCGGTTTAAATATCCAGAACAATAATGGTACGCCCGGTATGGCAGGGTCTATCAATATCCGTGGTATTTCAAACGTGAACGTATCCGGCTCGGGTTTCTTAACACCAACATCTCCTTTGTTTGTGGTTGATGGTTTTCCGGTCGATGACAACTCCAATTACAGCTACGGTTTTGACCAGGCCAGCCCGGGTTTAAGCCCTATATCACTTATCCCCACCGAGGATATCCAGAGCATCGAGATTTTGAAAGATGCGCAGGCTACCTCATTGTACGGTTCGCGTGGTGCATATGGTGTTATCCTCATCACTACTAAAAGGGGGAACTCAAAAGTGCCTATCATTAAATACACCGCCAACTTTACCCTTGCACAGCCACCGGCTTTGCGCAAAGTAATTGGTGGTAAAGGCGAGCGACTGATGCGTATTGATGAGATCCTGCAAAACGATACCAATTATTACCACGCATTAAATACGATTAACAGCACCCCCTTCCTGTCGGATAGTTTAAATGCTTATTATAATAACTCAACCAACTGGCAGGCTAAGTATTTCAGGAGCACCTTTAACCAAACCCATAACGTTGAAATTTCGGGCGGCGAAAACAAGTTCAATTACAAGGTTAACACCGGTTACTTTAGCCAGAAAGGGATTGTTGAAAATACAGACTTTACCCGCTATAACCTGAACATGAACACCCTGTACCAGCCAAACGACAGGTTTAAATTATCGGCCGCTATCAATAATCAGTTGGCTTATAACAGCACGGGTGGTGGTAACAGTCTGACACAAACAGGTGTGGCCAGCAGCGGTGCTTCATCTTCATTATTGCCTGCTCCCTCACTGTTTACGGCCAGCAGCGGTTTATTGAATACCCTTAGCACACAAAATGATAATAAAACGGTAAATATTACCGCCAATCTTGACCTGGATGTGTTGATTTTTAAAGGGTTGCGTGCTACCAACTCCTTCAGCTTTAATTACTTTAGTCAGGGCACCGAAAAATTGACCCCGGCCGCATTAAATGGCGACTTTAATCAGCTTTATAATTACTTCGACCGGAAAAATACTTTATATAACCGTACCGGCCTGGCTTATGATAAGTCATTTGCCAATAAGCACAACTTCAGGCTTAATGTTTTTGGCGAGTTAAACAGCACCAATTTCAGGGCCGACGTTATCCAGCAAAGCGGTACACCTAACGATCAGATATTGGGTCCACTGGGTTACGACTGGAGTAAATCACTTGGCGGTACGCTGAATAACCTGTCGGACCTGAAAACGGCCTCACTTGCGGCGGCGTTCTCCTACAACTACAAGCAGATCTATGTACTTGATCTGTCGTACCGTATGGATGGTTCATCAACTAACGGGCCGGATGCTGGTTACTCCAAAAACCCTTCGGTAGGTGTACGCTGGAATTTCAACAAAGAAAAATTCATGCAGTCGTTCAACTGGCTCGACTATAGTTCATTGCGTTTTAGCTACGGTAAAAACATAGTGCCTACCGGCTCGGTGTATGACGTGTATGGCCGTTACGTTGCCGGTGGTAACTACAACCAGGACCCTACCGTTAATTTAGATTATGGCGTTATCCCCAACACAGGTTTAACACCCACCACTACTACGCAGCTTAACGGTGGTTTTGATGCCGGTTTCCTGAACGGAAAATTTTCCGTTACCATGGATGCTTACTATAAACAGGTTGATAACATGCTGCGCATGAAAGATATCGCCAATATCAATGCCTTCAGCCAGGTAAGCACCAACGAAATGAGCGTGGTTAACTACGGCTATGAGTTAACCTTAACCGCTCGTCCTTTGCCAACTGATAGCAAACTGTCATGGCAGCTATCGGTAAATGCAGCCTTTAATAAGGATGTAATGGTTCACCTGCCCGATAACGTGAGCCAGTTACTGGTGGTTGATCCAACTACCGGTCAGAATATCCTGTACCGTTTGGGCCGTAACAGCCTTTCAAACGTATTGCTGAACACCAAGGGCGTTTATTCAAGCAATTCGGCCGTGCCGGTTGACCCATTGACCGGTTTAAGATACCGTACCGGCGGCCTGGTTTATACCTACTTTAAACAAGGTGATCCCGCCTGGACAGATGTTAACGGCGATTACGTGTTAGATGCCAATGATTATGTGGCGGTTGGTAACTCACAGCCATTGGTTACCGGTGGTTTTACCTCATCTATGCAGTATGGGCCATTCTCGCTAAGTATTAACGGTTCATTTACGGCTATCAGGGATGTGTTGAACAATGACCTTGCTTCACGTTTCCAGAGTTTTGCTAATCCTACCGCACAAACAGGTTTAGTGCCGCTTGAAGCTTATAACTACTGGAAAACATCGGGTAATAATGCAACCTATCCTAACCCTTACGATTATACCAGGGCGGGTAAAGTATCACCTTTCCGTTATGACCAAACCTTGTTTCAGGAAGATGGCTCATACCTGAAAATTAATCAGGTCACCTTCTTCTACAACTTTAAGAAAGCAATGATCAAACGGTGGAATATTTCATCGGCGCGCATTTATGTTACCGCTTATAACGTGCACACCTTCAGTAACTATTCAGGTGCAAACCCCGAAAACGTGACTGACCTGGGCAGGGATATCTCGGGCGGTTATCCTACCCCGCGCTCATACACATTAGGCCTCCAGGTTCAATTTTAATTATAAAATGAATAGTATTATGAAACGATTTTTATGTGCATTCCTGATTTTACTTGCCGGGAGCTTGATCCTGCCGGGTTGTAAAAAGTTTTTAAACGTTACACCGATAGATAACCTGTCGGGTAATAATTATTGGCAAAGCAAAAAGGATGTGGAGGCTTTTACGCTGGGTATTTACAACCAGTTCAGGGAAAATACACTGAGCACGCCTTATTTTGCCACCACCGGCGATCTGCGCTGCAGTCCGGCTGTCATGACGCCCGGTTTAGGCCGTACCTATATTACCTATATAGCTACCAATGATCTCCGCAGCCTGCTCAACAATACCGATCCTTACTATAGTGACCTTTTTCATTACGTTAACCTTACCAAGTGGACGGGCTGGTATAAAATGATCCAGTCGGCTAATATTCTGTATGTACAGGCCGGTACGGTGACCGCCCTTTCAGATGCTGATAAAAAGCAATATCGTGCCGAAGCTGTGTT
This sequence comes from Mucilaginibacter gossypiicola, assembly GCF_900110105.1. Classification (GTDB taxonomy): domain Bacteria; phylum Bacteroidota; class Bacteroidia; order Sphingobacteriales; family Sphingobacteriaceae; genus Mucilaginibacter; species Mucilaginibacter gossypiicola. The sequence goes on from NZ_FOCL01000005.1 coordinate 444,545, forward strand.
TCTGCGCAATCTGGCTTATTTGTTTTTGGTACGCCAGTTTGGCGATGTTCCTTATTACACCAAGGCCTATAACCAGGACGCGCTGCCTCGGATGCCGATGGTGCAGGTGCTCAACAATTGTATTGCCGATATGATGGCCGTGAAAAATGATCTGCCATGGACCTATGACGATCCATCGCTGGTGGGCATAAGGGCTATGCGCGGCGGTGCCGATGCTTTACTCATGCACCTCAATATGTGGGCTGCCGGTTTTGATGATGCTAACAAAACAAAATATTATACCGCTGTAGATAACCTGGGTGCCGAAATAATGGGGAATAACAGCTATGCACTGTTGCCGCTATCGCGAAGCAAGGAGATCTTTAAAGGCCGTACCAAGGAGAGTTTGTTTGAAGTGCTCCGTAGCCTTAACTACGGTGAGTATTCAACCGGCGACTATCTGTACAACACTTTTACCGATATGGTTTTGCATTACCCGCACAAGCCGGTAAAATCAATTACCAAAAGCTATATCTACTACAACAGCAAGTTCATAACCAAACTGTATCCCTTAAATGCACCTGATAAAAGGGCTACCACCTGGTTTGATCCGGCTACCCTTTATGCCACCGACGGTTCATGGGAGTTGCTGAAGTTCGTGAACATTTTTGCCGCCGAAGGCGAAGACGTACTGCCCGATGATGACCTGATGGTTTTCCGCCTGCCGGATGCCATCCTCCTTCGCGCCGAGGCGCAGGCCGAACTGGGTAACGATGCTGCTGCGCAAACTACGCTCAACGTAGTTAGGGCCAGGGCCGAAGCTAATCCTGTTACCGACATAGGTAAAGACCTTAAAGATGATATCTGGTATGAACGTGCCCGCGAACTGATGGGCGAAGGGCATTACTACTATGACCTGGTGCGTACTAAAAAAGTACTGGATAAAGAGTATTGCTATCATCCTATCCCGGTTGAGGATTTCAAAGCAGGAGCCTGGGCATGGCCAATTGACAAAAGCGCTTTGGTTAATAACCCATACATCACCCTAAATAGTTTCTGGCAATAATATTAATACAAAACATATCATGTACAAGATCATAAAAACAATTATAGCCGTATTCATTATCGCTGCCTGTTTCCTGGCAGGGTGTAAAAAAGATAGTTATTACTACGATACGGGCGTTCACCAGGCCAAGTATGACGGTACCATTTTAGATTACCTGAAAGCTAAACCTTTCATTTTCGATAGCCTGGTGCTGGCTATTAAAGTCGCCGGCATGGAAGATGTTTTTCAAAAGGAAAACGTAACCTTTTTTGCGCCTCCCAGCTCATGCATTCACAAGGCCATAGTAAACCTCAATACCGATCTGCGCAATAACGGAAAAGACACCGTATCACAGCTGGGTCAGGTACAGCCACAGGTTTGGAAAGATATGCTTTCCGAATACTTGTTTAAAGGCACCTATCTGTTAAAGGACATTCCGCAAATTGACACGCTTGCGCTTTCGGCGTTCCCCGGCCAGGGTTATGTTTCATACGGTGGCCGCACCATGAACATCGGTGTGTTTTACAACAGTGCCAACGGGGTAAAATATGTTGGTTACAGGCAGCTTATCTTATCCTTCATTCCTGATTTTTCAAACCCAACGGTGGGTTTGCTTAACGTACCCATTGCAACTTCTGATATCCAGCCTACAAACGGGGTTATCCACGCTTTACAGTTTCAGAACCATGTGCTGGGTTTTGACAGTCGACGGTTTATTACGGCGGCCGAATCGGCAGGGATCAGTAAGCCGACGCAATAATAACCGGGGGATAAATTATATAAATACTTAAGAAATGATCATGATATCAAACCTTATAAAAAACACCGGCAGCAAGCTCATGAAAATGGGGTTGGTATTGCTTGTAATTGCACAGGTTTCCTGTAAAAAATCTTCGATATTACAGGAAGATCCTTATGGAGGCGGAAAATCGCCCCTGGGCATTAAATTCACCGGCGAGGAGCCTACACCCAGCAGTGGCAGCTCGGGCGATGCCGTGACTTTTAAAATAAAAGGCCTGCTTAGCCATAAAGACAATTTTCAGTTCCTGGTTAATGAAATTGAAGCCAAAGTAACAGCCCTTACCGATAGTACGGTTACCGTAACCATTCCTGATAATGCAAGCTCGGGAGGTACCACTGTTATTGCCGACGGGCAATCATTTTTTGGCCCTAAGTTCACTGTGGATGGGAAGGTGTCTATCGATGCCTCCTTTAAAGCGGTAAATGGTACCAACGGTGCAATAAATGACCTTTTGCAAACGCCCGATGGTAATTACCTGTTAGTTGGCGGCTTCACCAATTTTGAGAGCCAGGCACCTTCAACGCCGATAAACCATATCCTGCTTATCACGCGCGACGGCGATTTTAAACCCGATCTTAATGCCGGCACCGGTAGCGATGGTACCCTGCAAACCGTAAATAGGCTTGATAACGGGCAATATATTGTGGGTGGTTTGTTATCCACTTTCAATAATCGGAAGGGTATCAACGGCATCACCCGTTTAAATATCGACGGCTCTTTAGATTCGGCTGCTATTGAGGTCATCAATCTTAAACCGCAGATCCCAAACCTGGGTCTTGATACTGTGGCTGCATTTAATGGCGGCGTGTTTGGTACGGTTGTAAAGAGCTTTGTAAGGGAGGGCAAAATTACCATACTGGGTAATTACCAAAATTATGTGAAGTATTTCTACCCGCGCTCAACCCGCGATTTTAAAGTAGCCGACGTTACCAAAATGAACCAGATAGCCCGCCTTACCCAGGACGGCACCATGGATTCTACCTATAATTACAACCCCGGCACCAGGCAGGGTTATGCGGGCGGTAATGGCGATATAAATGATGCCTTTATGCAGGCCGACGGTAAAATTATAGCTGTCGGGGCTTTCTCCACCTTTAATGGCTTGCCTGCCAACCACATTGTACGCCTTAACACCGATGGCTCTGTTGATGCAACCTTTGCTTCGGGTACGGGTGCTGATGGTCCGGTTACTTCGATCCGTTACAATGCCACTACTGGTAAAATGATCCTTGCAGGTTCATTTAAAACCTATGGAGGTAAAACCAGGAGTGGCGTGGTGCTCCTTAATGCTGATGGCAGTGTTGACGATACCTTTCAGTTTGGTGAGCTCACCGGTGGGGTGCCCAATTTTGCGGCACAGCTAAATAATGGCAAGGTGCTTATCTCTGGCAACTTTAACAAATACAACAGCATCATCAGGCAGGGCTTCATGGTCCTAAATGCCGATGGCTCGCTGGCTGCCGGTTATAACAATACGGGGGCCTTTCAGGGGCGTATAACCAAGGTGGTTGAAACTACTTCGGCCCTGGGCAACCCGGCAGTGATACTGGTGGGCGACTTTAACAAGTTTGATAACACCAAAGTAGGTAACATAGTGCGTGTTGAGTTGAAAAAATAAGTGGGATACCAATAATAACAGTAACGAAATGAAAAAATATACCTTCAAAAAGCAGGGGAAAAACCTGGCGGTGGCGGCAGTGCTTGCACTACTGGCAACAATGCTGTTTACCTGTAACAAGGATTTTCCAAACAAGCTCAAAGATGCTTCAAAGAATGATACGCTGGGCATCAATGTAAAAACGCGTAAAGTGCTATACATTATTGTCGACGGTGTAAGGGGGCGTGCCTTACGCTCGCTCAGTGCGCCCAATATTTCTAAAATAGTAAAGAACTCCATTTACGCTTATGACGCATTAAGCGATTATGGCAGCAATACCGTAACCAATGCAGGCGCATGGGCAAATATGATAACCGGGGTTACGGCCGATAAACACAAGGTTACCACCGATGATTTTGCCGGGAATAACCTTGCCGCTTATCCTACCTTGTTTGCCAGGTTAAAACAGGCTGGTGCGGGTTACCGCACAGTTTCCATCGCATCAACCGCAAGCTTTAATACCAACCTTGCCGGCGATGCTACTTATCAGAAAACCTATGAAGATGATGACGCTGCGGTTAAAGGCGCAGTAACCGACGAATTGCAAAAAGAAGATGCTAAACTGGTAGTTGCCCAGTTTCATAGTGCCGAGCTTGCGGGCGAGGCCAGCAGCTTTGAAGATGCTGATACAAAATATACCAGTGCCATCCTCAAAATTGACGGCTATGTTGGCGAGATCATGACAGCTTTAGCAGCCCGTAAAACCTATGCGGCCGAAAACTGGCTGGTGGTTATTGCATCAAATAAAGGTGGCGCTATTGAACCCGACCCAAACAGCACCGATTTTACCTCTTATGCCGATGCAACCCGCAATAATTTTATTGTGTTTTACAACCCGCGTTTCAGTACACTGTTTGTGCCAAAGCCCGAAACCGATAATATAGCTTATACTAATACCAGTATCACTTATGATTATGCCGGCTCAAAACGCCCCAATGCGTCATTGCAGGACCCAACCACATTCAATTTCGGTGTTTACGGCAATTTTACGGTGCAGGTGCTGATCAAAAGTCTGCCGGGTGAATTTTACTATCCTACGTTTTTATCAAAACGGGTTACGGCCTTTACCGGCGCGGGTTGGAATATGTTCCTGGAAGGTGATGCCTGGACACTTAACTCCTCGGTAGCCAGCCAGGCGCAGGGAACCACCATTAACGATGGTTTATGGCATAAGCTCACTGCAGTTTTTGACGGTACAAACAAAAAGGTAAGGGTATATACCGATGGCGTGCTTAACACCACTCGGGATATGAATGGTAACAACCCCAATAACAACGCATCATTTAAATTGGGTTACATCCCAGGCAGCGAAGATGAAAGTGCTAACGTGCTCATGACCAACCTGCAGGTATATAATGTGGCGCTCACCACACAGCAGATCTCTGATTACTCCTGCAAAACCAGTATTGATGAATCAAACCCTAATTATAAAGACCTTGTGGGCTACTGGCCGATGACCGAAGGCTCGGGCAATTTGCTGAAAGAAAAAACTGGAAAAGGTGCCGACCTGCTGGTAGGTGCTAACGGTGATTGGGAAAACTTCAGCGACCTGAGCCCGGCCCTGTGCCCCGATATCAATACCTCGTTTTTTACCATGGTACCCAACAACGTTGATATCCCATTTGAAATTTACCAGTGGATGAGCATCACCATACCTGCATCATGGAAGCTGGACGGCAGGTCATGGAACCCAGTTTACTCAGATATTAAACCATAAAACATCAGATAAATGAGAAAGATATATTTAAGTATACTTTGTGCTGTTTTGCTTGCAGGAGCTATCTCCTGTAAAAAGTATGGTCATGAGTTTGAAGATGGCTACAATAAACCCGGCAGTACCACGCCGGTTGATATTACTGTTGATACAGCCATGTCGCAGGTTGACAGGTCTATGTATTCGCGGGCTCGTATTTTTCCGGGTCTGATCGATCCGGCCGAGCCGAGAGTTAAGGACGAGAAGTTTACGCTCGATCTTAACTTTTCGGCATCCAATGCCAGCATCTTGCGTATTTCGGTTGCACCCGAGCCGCAATTCAGCACAGGTTATTGGGCACCTGCCGGCGAACTGATAAAAATTATTGTTCCTGATGGCGTTAACGGCTTAAGCGTACAGGTTGGCGGGCATACTGATGACCTTACCGGGCAGGTAAGTATTCAGCGGGATCCTTTGATCTATACCGTAAAAGCCCTGTTTCCGGGTGTTAATTATGTACGCAACGTATACGGCGGTACTATTTATATCCGCGCATCATTTGCTATCGCCGCTCCGGTTCAATTTACCATAACCGGAGCTGCAAAACAGCCCGATTTTGTGCTGGGTACAAGTAACAATGCCACCTGGATGGCGCAGGTAAAGGCATCAACTGTACCCTGGCTGGAACTGCGCTCAAAGCGGGTGATATTTTTGATCCCCAGAGATTTCCTGATCAAAAACTTCAACTCGGCAAATGCACTTACCGATCCAACTGCCTTGATGACTGCCTGGAACAACGTTTTTGAGTTGGATTATAACGGCTGGATGGGCCTTTCAGATAACAGCACCGATCTGCGCGATAAAAGTCCGCAGGGGGCATGGCGTGAGGTGCTGGATATTCAGCCAAGTGTAGGTTATGGCCACAACGGTTTCCCGGTAGTGGCTACTATGGATAATGAATGGTTTAACAGCGTGGTAAGTATCGATCAGCTTTTGCATGGCGCAAACTGGGGTACTTACCATGAGTTTGGGCACAACTGCCAGCAAGGTAATATATGGAGCTGGAGCACGCTCGGCGAAACCACCAACAACTTGTTCAGCTTTAAAGTGGCCCATCGTAATGGTGCCGATTTTTCTATTCAGCATGGCGACGATTGGGTGCAACCTGCACTGGATTTTGCCGAGACCAATAATGATCCGGCAAACTTCAATACGGTTGATGCCATGAACGATCCCTTCAGGAGGATAGTTCCTTTTCTGCAAATCTTTGAACTTTACGGCTATGATGCCATGACCTACCTGTACACAGCAGCAAGGCATGCCCCGCGTTTATCAAATACCGACCAGGACAAGCAGGATTTTGTGTACGAACGCTTTTCGGAGTTTGCCAAAACCGATCTGAAACCGTTTTTTGATGCCTGGGGAATTAGCGTATCTTCTCAATCAAAGCAAACCATCAGTGCTAAATATCCGCTGCTTACAAAAAAAATATGGACGTACAACCCTATGACCAAACAAGGTGGCACGGCTGATATTACTTATAAAACAAGCATAACCGTAAGCTCGGAAGAAACAACCGGCGAAGGGGCTATTAATGGCCATGCTGCTGCTTTAATCGACGGCAATAACAATACCTATTGGCATTCGCAATGGTATTACGCAACGGCAGTATATCCTTATACGCTGGTGTTAAATGCAGGCGGGCCAGTTACAGCCAAGGGCATGTATTTCGTTCCGCGAAACAGTACAGCGCAAAGGCCAAAAAACATTGACATATATACCAGTACCGATAATGTAAACTGGACGTTTGTTGGCTCAACCATCATTGCTAACGCTTTTGCCCGGTATGAGTACCTGTTCCCGGCCAGTAAAACCGCCCAGTACTACAAAGTGATACTGAAAGATGCCTGGACAAATACACCAAACGCGGCCCTGGCAGAGATGAACCTAATTAAATAATCAGCCAATCATTAACAAACCAATGATGATAAATTATAAAAACAAAAGCATTATCCTTTGCAGCCTTGCTTTGCTATCGCTGATGGTATTTAATGCCTGTAAAAAATATGATAACCCACCGCAGATATTTGAAGAGTATGGCGATGGGATTAACGGTAAGGCCGAAAGAAAAGTGCTCATCATCAATATTGATGGCCTCGCCGGAGCCGAGCTTGAAAAAGTAGCACCACCAAATATTGGTAACCTCATTAAAACGGGTAAGTACACTTATGGTGTACTTACGGATGCGGTTTCGTCGGATGCTGCTACATGGGCAAGTATGATCACAGGTGTATCATCGGCAAAGCACAGTATCGTTGATGATACCTATATCCCCGTTGCCGACCCTGACGCCGAGCACGAAGTAAACACGGTTTACCCAACATTTCTGTCAAGAATGCTGGATACCCGGCCCGAATTTAAAACTGTAACCATTACTACCGACGCGGCCCTGAATAAATACATGATCCATGCCGATCACCGTATTCTACCGGCAAATGATGAGGCTGTGAAAGATTCGGCTGTAAATATTGCTCAAAACAATGCAGCTAAGGCAATACTTGTTGATTTTAGGGCCGTGGAAACCGCCGGCAAAGCTGTAGGTTACAGCGCCGATTTAGCCGATTACAAGGCAGCCATTGAAAAAACTGATGGCTATATCGGTGAGATCACCAATGCTATCAAAGCCCGTAAAACCTACTCAACCGAAGATTGGCTGATCATTGTTACCACCAATCGCGGCGGTAGCGATACTAACCCTAAACCCGGATTTATTGTTTGTTCAAACCCCAGCCTTAAAACCCAGGCCATTACCAAATCGGGCTTTAATACCATGCATTTTAACGGTACTTCAACAAACGCCGTTATTAAGGCCGATAATGGCTTGTACGATGCCGGTACAGACAAGGACTTCACCATACAGCTCCAGATAAAAATGAATGCTGCAAATTATTACCCTGGCTTCTTTTCAAAAAGTACCGGTGTTGATGGTTCGGTTACTACCGGCTGGACACTATTTCAGCAAGGAGGTGATTATGGTGTGATTTTTGGCGGCTCGGCAAATGGCGGTAAGGGCAAAACGCAGATTTTAGCAGGCTCATCAATAGTTGATGGCAAATGGCATACGATCACCTTAACTGTAAAAACAAATGGCAGCGCAAGGACAGCGTCCCTTTATACAGATGGCGTTTTAGCCAACTCAGGCGATATTTCGGCTACCAAAAATATCAGCACCTCAAACCCGCTTATCCTCGGGCATAAAAATGTTGACGGCAGCGACGCACTCGATTTTTACGCCGCCGATGTGGAGTACTTTAACGTGGCGCTTGATGATGCAACCGTACAAGCTAATATTGCATTAAAAGATGTTACCAAGCATCCTTATTATAAAAACCTTATTGGCTACTGGCCAATTGACGACGGTGGCGGCGGTGTGGTTTCAAACCTGGCACCCGTGGGCTATAATTTCCTGATGAAAGGGCAGTCTACCTGGGATGCCCTGGGCAATGATATCCCGGCAAGCCGTACCTCACAGAATGTGTCGGACGGAGCGGTTTCTATAGTAGCAACCGGCCCCGATGTAACCGGCCTGATCTTTTACTGGCTAAAAGTGCCCGTTTCAAGCGATTGGAGCCTTGATGGGGTAGGCTGGTTGTCAAATTTCGAGTTGGAGTTTTTAAAATAGCGTTTTTGAATTTTACGATGTAGCTAATTATTCAGCTATCCCGATTAAGTGGATTGCGAACACCCACATCGTTACTTTTTCAACCAGTTTAAAATTTCTGATAATTGCTGATTTTTTGGGAAAGTTTTGCGCTCCAGTTTTAGAATTAAAATATCTTTTATTGGTTTTATAATAAGAAAGTTATATCAATAAAAAAGGAGACAAGCATTGTCGCTTGTCTCCTTAATTGGAAGTGATGAAAATCTATTAGAACAATTGTTTAATATCTTAGAGGTTTTGGAGGGGATGATAAAGGGCATGTGATATGGTGTTTTGAGCGACTGGCAAAGGGAATTTGTACATGAGTCAGGTAAGAAAAATGGCTTGTCTTAACGCTTTTTAATGTGCCAGAAACAACTACAAGTAGAGAAGTAACAATCGATCAAGCAATTAAAATACTGCCGGTGATAAGCCGGTTAACGTCACTAAAAGAGTCGTGATCAAGGGAGATAAAATTATTTTATCTGGTGATATGATCAGGGAAGTTGGCCTGTCGGCTAAATCAGCCGGCGATCTGTCTGATCCTGGCTTGGTTTTAGTTTGTAAAGCCCGTTGATATCGCAAACATAGCCAGGTACGGCTAATAGCTATAAAAAAAAGGGGCCTCCCGCCGGAGGCCTCTTTTATCAACAACCTCTGTTTAACCCAACATAGAGGTTTCTTTCGGACATGTTTAATATCCAGGATTTTGTATCAGTAAGTTATTCTTGTTCATCTCGTCGCGGGTAATCGGTCTGAAATAAAGCGCGTTGTTCCATGCCCTGTTTTCCAGTACATTATATTCGGATGGCGTGTAGGTATAATCATAAACCGACGAATCATAGTGGTAAGGAGAGGCCTGTGTTTTTCCGGATTTGAATTTTCCGGAAACAGTTACTATGGTTACCTTCCTGCCCACAGTTTCGTTAGCTATTAACCATCTGCGCACATCATGATATCGCTGTTCTTCATAGGCCATCTCGATCCGGCGTTCATGGCGGTAAATGGTTCTGAGACTTGTTTGATCTGTGGTGGTAACCGCAGGCATACCCACCCTGAAGCGGATCTTGTTTAACCATTCTACTGCCGGACCGGTATCACCAAGTTCGATAGATGCTTCAATATAATTCAACACCGCTTCGGTATACCTAAAAAAAGGCCACGGAATAGTTTGCGGCATGTTTTGATCAATGATATTAGGATCAGGATCGGTAAATTTATGATAGTAATAGCCGGTGTACGTACCGTTCCAGTTTTCTAACGAACTGTTGCGGGTATCTAATCCGCTGAAAGATGTTAGTTTGCCACTCACCATCAAATCATAAGTGCCCGTTTGAATTTGGTTGGCCGGATCAACATTGCCAGACACTTTATCGCGGGGTTTCCAATCTGAGCCATCGTACAAAACAGTAGCATAAAAACGAGGGTCGCGATTTTTATAAGGATTTGCTTTTTCTAATGGGTTCGACCAAGTGAACGGGGTACCATCCTGCATATCATAATCATCAACCAGCAAACCAATAGGCGAATTTCCACCCCAGTTATGATAACCATTTGGCCCGTTATAAAGGTTTGGTGTTACAGCGTAGTTTGGCAGCAGGAAGTATTTTGCAAAAATGATCTCAGATGCCCCGGCAGGGTCAATATTTGGCGCTTTGCTGCCTCCACCCATCGCGATGCTTGCATAATTGATAGCTCCCTGATCGGCTGAAACAGGGGCAGACAAATTAAGTTTATAACCCGTGCGGGGATCAGCATCCATCACAGCCTTTGCAGCGGTTTGTGCTAATCGGTAGCGGTCGGCCTGGTTGCCGCTTGTATAGCATAGCAGGGGAAGGGTTGCGTCTGGGATACCACTAACTTTCGCCGTAAGTTTGGCTTTATCATGCAGGTCACTTGCCGCATAAAGTAATACCCGTGATTTGATGGCCAGGGCTGCAAGCGCGGTAGCACGACCTTGATCCATCGTTTTGCCCGATAGCAATTTATTGGCATCATCGCAATCTTTTACAATGAAGTTTACACACTCCTCATAGGTATTTCGCTTTACCTTAAGGTCGTCGGTAATGTTATATACTTTGGTGATGAGCGGGACGCCGCCGTAAAAGCGTAATAACTGCTGGTAATAATAGGCACGCAAAAAGTAAGCTTCGCCTAAAAACTGATCTTTTTTCGCCTGATCCGAAATACTGTTGTTGCCGCTTACAATTCTGTCGATAGCCGTATTACAGGTTCTGATATACAGGTACATCCTGTCCCAGTTCCATGCGTCATCAATCCAACCGGTAGTAGTTGGACTAACGTTGCCCGTATTAACGATGTCGATACCACGGCCTGTATGGTTAAATAACGATTCGTCGGATACAGAAGCGAGCATCTGCTCTGATAATCCACCACTTAACAGGCCTTTGTAGGCATCGTTCATATAAGCTTCGGCCAAAGTCGGATCGCTCCAAACCACATCTGCCGATAGCTGGTTGGGTGGCGTAACATTCAGAAAATCCTTTTTACAGGCCACGCCCATGATCATGATGAACATAAGCAGATAGAGGTTTTTATTTTTTATGATCGTTTTCATATCAATTCCTTTCATAATGAGTTAGCTGATATCCCTTAAAAAGTAACTTTAACACCCATGTTAATTACTTTGGCCTGCGGATAATACTGCCCGCTGGTATTGGTAGATTCGGGATCCCAAATTTTGATCTTATCAAAAGTGGCCAGGTTGATGCCATTAGCATAGATCCTCAATGAATTAAGCCCAAGCTTTTGTATCCATTCTTTCGGGAGTGTATAACCCAGCTCAACATTCTTTATCCGGATGTAATTGCTGTTAATTACGTAATAAGAGTTGTCTGAAGCGCTGGAAGTGAAGTAGGTAGCACCGCTATTGGAGTCGGATAACCGTGGATAAAGGCTGTTTGGATTATCAATGCTCCAGCGTTTTTGGTACGACCATTCAAGGTAGTTCCCTATGCTTCCCGACTCGGTCAACCCTATTTTTTGCAAGCCGCCGGTAGCCCCCTGAACAAGTACGCTCAGGTCAAAACCTTTGTAACCCAGGTTAATATTAACACCACCGGTAAAAGTTGGGGTGCCGTTTTTATCCATCCTTAATTTATCGTCTCCATTAATTTTACCGTCGTGGTTTACATCTTTAAATTTCATGTCGCCGGGTCTTAAGCTCGAGTTTGAGATACCCAATCCGCTGTAATCAAGTTTGTTGGCGTCGATATCTGCCTGGTCTTTAAAAACACCGTCGTATTGGTATAATAGCCAGGCATCTGTAGGATGGCCCGTTGCGAGTTGATAGGTTGGAGCACCAGGCGTTTCGTCAAAATACAATACTTTGTTTTTAGCATATCCGGCGTTTACGCTAACACCGTAATTAAAATCGCCGGCGTGGTCGCTGTAATTCACGCTGAAATCATACCCCGAGTTTTTTAACCTGCCCAGGTTAACAGGAGGAAAGTTATATACCGGAATACCCGCGCTTCCCGGTATCGATCCGGTTTTAGGTGCTAATACATTTGAACGCAGGTTATAAAAATAATCGAATGTTACTGATAAGCGGCTGTTTAAAAAGCTTGCTTCTAAACCAACGTCGGTGTTGTTTGCAACCTCCCAGGTAAAATCATAGTTAGGCACGGTGCCCTCATAAACAGTAGCAACAGGCTGCCCGTTAAACATGTTGTTGCTGGTAGCCAATAGGGTTAGATATTGGTACTCTTTAAGCGCTCCGCCATAATATGCTTCGGCACCCATCCGGCCCCATGACCCTCTTAATTTTAAATTATCTACAAAGTGAATGTTCTGTTTAAAGAAGCCTTCTTCCGAAATGCGCCATGCAGCGGTAACACCCGGGAAGAAACCAAACCGGTGGCTGGGCGGGAAAATATACGAACCATCTACGCGCCAAAGAAACTGGGCTATGTATTTTTCTTTGTAGTTATAGTTGGCCGAACCAAAATAGCTTAAGCGTGCGCTTTTAAATACATCATTAGCCCCGTTTGATTGCCCCAACTCCTGACCAAATGATAGCTGCGGAATTTGGGAGGATATAAAATTGGTTTTAAATGCCGTGAAACCGCTGCTATTTGCTGTTTGACGCTGTACGCCAGCCATTAACGAAACCGCATGACCATTAAAATTCCTGTCGTAATTGATCATGCCGGTTAGGTTTATATCCAGCTCATTAATGTTTTTCTCTGTGAGGTTTGGCGTATGAAACTGATCAGGGTAAAAGTTTTTAACCTGCAATTGCGGGCTACCATCAGCATTGAGGGTAGTTTTATCCCACGAATACAATTCGTATGGTGTTCTCCATGTACTTTGCCTGTCCCAATATTTATCCAGGGACGCCGTACCTGTTAGCTTTAAGCCTTCTATCCCCGGCACTTTAATTTCTATTTTGCCGGTAGTTTGCAGGTAATCTTTAGTGTTTTTATCATATCCGGTTTGGTTGGTGGTGGCTACAACCGGGTTAATGCCATTCTCAATATCCGGCCCGGCAAAACCATTTGGCCAAATAGCAACATCAGTTGGCCTGCCACGCATAATAAACCTGAATATGTTGGCGGCACTTACTGTTGGGTAGTTAGGGTTTTCTTCGCGGCCGGTAACATTTAAAGTAGTAGTAATATATTTACTTACTTTCGATTCTACGTTGATCCGCAAATCATATTGCTTATACCTGGTGGCCGAGTTTTTATAAAAGCCATCCTGGTTTAGGTAGCCCAACGAAACAAGGTATTTAGTGTAGTCATTACCGCCGGTAACCTGCAGGTTATGCCTCTGTTGCGGCGACCATTTTTGAAATACCGTCCCAAACCAATCGGTATTAGGATACCGGAGAGGATCCGATCCATCCCTGAATTTTTGCATAGCTTCAGGCGAAAAGGCAGCGTCTATGGTGCCGCCATCCGGCCGGTTGTACGTACCTGTATTTTTTAACGCCTGCCAGGCATCGTTCCAGTTGCTTTGATTTAAACCCGAATTAAATATTTGTAATTCGTTCATGATCTCGGCATATTCCGGTGCATTGGCCATTTTTGGGGTACGGGTAGGGCGTTGCAAGCCATAATAAAAATCATAACTGAATTGTGGCTTGCCCGATTTGCCTTGCTTGGTAGTAACCAAAATTACACCGTTACCAGCCCTCGAGCCATATATCGCGGCTGATGCATCTTTTAGTATCGATATACTTTCAACATCATTAGGGTTTATTCTGTCAATACCGCCGGCACGTCCCGGTACTCCGTCAATCACAATCAGCGGGTCAGTATTACCGCCCGATAAGGAGTTAATACCACGAATCCGGATAGTAGAACCATCGCCACCCGGCTCGCCACTTGATTGGATAGCGACTATACCAGATAACCTACCGCTAAGAGAGTTAGAGAGGTTAACAGAGGCCGACTTGGCAAGCTCCGATCCCTTTACATCAGATACCGCACCTGATACTACCACCTTTTTCTGGGTACCGTAACCTACAACCACAACCTGGCTTAGATCTGAAGCCGAAGGGGCAAGCTTGATGTTGTCGAGGGTCTTTTTGGCTGGCACTTCTAAAGTGGTAAATCCCACAAAAGAAATAATCAGGATGGCATCATCCGGAACATTGCTTAAAGTAAAACGCCCTTCAGCATCGGTTTGTGTACCTAAACTTCCGCCTTTTACTTTTACCGAAGCACCCATCAGAGGTTTTCCTGTTTCATCTACCACCTTTCCCTTAACGGTGATGGGCGGTGGAGAGTTTACCGGATCGGCTGTTTGAGGATCGGTTGACCTCAGCAAAATGTTTTTTCCGCTGATCTTGTATCCGATCTGTGCATCTTTAAAACAGGCGTTCAATGTTTCCTCTATCGAAGCGTCTTTAACATTAACGCTGATGGAGGCGTTGGCCAGGTTTTGATCGGTGTAAAGAAAAACATAACCCGATTGGCTTTTGATCTGGGATAAAACTTTTTCTAAGGGGGCATTTTTTTCGCTTAAACTAATCTTTTGACCATAGCTTTTAGCGCTTGCCTGTAATAGTGTAATTATTAGTAGGAGGGTGGTTAGTTTCATAACCATTATAAGTTTATGGATCAGTGAGCCTTTTTTGGGGCATACCACTGTCAGGACACCTGTAAAATTCATTACATTTGTTAGGTTTGAGGTTAACACATAAGATAATACTCCAATTTGTTTTACCGATTTACTCGGAAGGGTTGACTCAAGCTTTATCGCAGAAGTGCTTCGAACCACTTCTGCGTTCTTTTATGAACCCTGTTTTTCTAATCAGGTTATTTGGCGTAATAATTTTTTCATCGTTTTTAGGTTAGCTGTTAAATAATTGGTTGTTTATGTAGTGTAGGGTTAAGGTTTAATTATAATTTTTTTTCCCGAGCCTTTGGTTTGCTGCACAATTTCATAGTTAACTTTAAAATAGGCCAGCATATCCAGTATTTGTGAGGCGTTGGCGTCTTTGATCATTTCGCCCGAAAACACGGTTTTCGGAACACCGTAAGGGTATGCAACATCAACATTGTACCAACGTGATAGCTGCCGCATAACATCCTCAATTTTGGCTTTTTTAAATTTGAACAGACCGTTTTTCCAGGCGGTTGCCTCGTTAATATCGGCGTCTTTAACTTCTATATCTGTATTAGATAAAGAAGTAATACTTTGCTGGCCGGGGCGGAGCGTTACACTCCTTGAATTTCTTGATAATTTTATGCTGCCTGCTACCAGGGTAGTTTTTATTACTGGTTCATCATCATAGGTATTTATGTTAAATTCGGTACCGATATCTTCAATAGTATGCCCTTTAAAATTTACCCTAAATGGTTGTTTTACGTTATGTACTATCTCAAAATAAACCTCTCCGGTAATACTTACCGTACGCTCATTTCCTTTAAAATCAGTGGGGTAAGTGATAGACGATGCAGAGTTTAACCATACTTTGGTACCATCAGCTAAGACCAGGTCATATTTGCCACCCCGTGGTGTACTTAATGTATTGTAAACTACGGCAGAAGCACCCGAATTGTCGGGTGCATAAGCCAATTGCCCGTTAGCCATTTTTACAATTTTAACATTGCCTTGTTTAGCTATTGTTCCATTTACCTGGCTGTTTAAATTAATTTTGGAACCATTGTTTAATACCAATACCGCTTTATTGCTACCTGGAGCAATGTCTACCTTTTCAGCTTTCGCCGTAGTTTGCTGTTGTTCGGTTTTTGATTTTGAAAGATAATAGTAGCCACCTATCGACAAACAAAGTATAACGGATGCCACCAATCCTATTCGTGGCCATAACCGTTTGGTTGCAGCCGGAGACTGGCCAATGTTTAGTGATTGCCAAACATTAGTTTTTAGTTGATCAATTTCTTCGGATGAAAGATCTTGCTGTTCAGGCTTCCATTGGGCATACCATTCCTCCAATAAAACGCGCTCTTCGTCGCTTATCGTGCCTGCCTGATATTTACTCAATAACTCCTGAAGATTAATTTTTTGGTTCAACTGGCTAAATGTTGTCTTATTTATTATAGACAAATAGCACGGCGGCCATGGGGGTAAAAATTATTTATTAAATAAAATAAAAATCAAGAATGTGATGATCCCCAACTTAACCCTCAATACTTTAAGCGCGTTTTTTACATGGCTCCTTACAGATTGTTCGGTAATATCCAGCTGACCGGCAATCTCCTTATAGGTCATATGATACTTGCGGCTCATTTCAAAAACTACACGCATTTTTGGCGGTAGGGCCTGTATTTCTTTATTGATGATCTCGGTCAGCTGTCGTTCACGTACCAAATGATCGGTGAGGATAGGGGTGATGACCTGCTCAGGGAGTTTTAATTTATATCTTTCGTGGATCTGTTTGCGCCCTATTACGTTCAGTATCCTGTTTCGGGTAGCGGTGTATAAATAGTTGGATAGGTTGGTCTTAAATTCAATAGTATCGTGATTGGCCCACAAAAACGCGAATAACTCTTGCACTACATCCCTTGCTTCTTCTTTATCCCTTACGCGGTTAAATGCGTGGATATACAACAAACCAAAATAGCGGTCGTATATCTCTGCAAAGGCCAGCTGATCATCCAGCCTGAGCAAATCTGTTAATTCGGAATCGCTTAGTGTGTTATAATTGACCATCGCGATTATTTAAGTTAACTAAAAAGGCACCCCTCCCTATTGGAAGCAGCCATTGCGTAAAACTGATTAATTTGTTAATTGGCGGATGTATTAAATGTGGCTTTGACATTAAACGCAATCAGGTAAAATGGCCTGTCAACTCCAATAAAGGTATCACGAAGATCTTGAAATGAATTGGCAGGTGTTATAACTTAAATTTCGAATTAAATTACAATAAAGCAAATTTATTTTCAAGCAGGAAATTTATTTCTTTCTACTGGAGGTTGAGGGGGCTTTGAATTGTTCTAATTTGTCTCAAAAAAGTTGGTTCGAATTCCACCCAGCAAAGGAAAACTACAATAGGCAAGCACGGAATTTATTTGATAATTAATTTACAAACAAGTAAATACTGTAAGTTTGATTGGCTACTTAAGGATTGGGGGATATCTCTTTTTACTGCTTGCTCTAAAAGGTCATTGAGTCCGATATATTGACACCTGACTTGTCAAATGAACTTGCAGTCAATCGAAATCAGCAACCTCTTAATGATAGCGTTTAAAGATCAATCAATACTATCCAAATTTATAACCATTTGATTGTCTTCATAAAAAATCGTTAAGTTTTTGGCCGTGATATAGCCACTTGCATGATAATTTATTGTTTTCCATTCATTCGGTAAAATCCTTAAATTTAGATTTTATCAAAGGGATATTGTCTAAGATACGCATGAAAAAGGTTTTTATCGTTATAGCTTGTTTGCTTTCGATATACAAAACTGCTTTTTCACAAATCTCATTTGATCATTTAACAGTTGCCAACGGACTTTCCCAAAGTACCGTTCTCTCTTTTTGTAAGGATAGCAGGGGGTACATTTGGATTGGTACCCGCGACCGTCTTAATCGTTATGACGCCCGCAACATTAAAATATATAATCACTCGTACAAAGATCCGGGCAGCATAAGCTGTAACGACTATGTGTTTTCGGTTTTTGAGGATCGCGCTAAAAACCTTTGGGTTGGTACCGTTAGAGGGCTTAACCGTTACATTCCCGAAACCGATTCTTTTGAACACATTTTAAAAGACAGCACCAATCGTAATAGCTTAAGCGATGATAATATTCATTGCATTTTTCAGGATCATCTGGGGCACCTGTGGGTTGGCACCAACAATGGGTTAAACATGGCTGTCACGTCAAATTCCAGAAAATTTACGCGTTTTTTTAAAAAAGACGTGATACATCCCGGCCTTGCAGGCAACGAGATCCAAACCATATATGAAGACCATGCCAACAACATTTGGGTGGGCACCGTTTATGGTTTAACCAAAATGACACTCAAAAACGGCAGATATCTATTTACATCATTTGTTAATTCCGAAACCAATCCTAATAGTTTAAGCGGCAATTCGGTGCAAGCAATTACTGAAGATGCCGCCGGCCGGTTGTGGATAGGTACACAAAGCGGCGGGCTAAGTTTATACCATCCAGAAAGCGGCACATTTACCAATTTTAAACACGATATAGCTAACAGCAACAGTTTAAGTAGCAATGATGTGCGAACCATTATGGTTGATAAGCAAAACAAGTTATGGGTTGGCTCTATTAACGGTTTAAATATCTATGATCCTGCAACCGGTTTGTTCACATTTTATGACCATGATACCGAAAATCAAAACAGTTTAAGTAATAACTCTATAAAAGATATTTATCTTGACAGGACAGGTACCATCTGGATAGGCACCATGTACGGGGGTATCAACATTGTTCATCCATACAGCATTCCCTTTAAGATATACCGTTCAAACAAATTTAAGAACAGCATAAGCGGTAATACGGTAAGCCCACTCATTGCCGATGCTAAAGATAATTTATGGATAGGCACCGATGGCAACGGACTAAACTATTATGATAAAAGCAAGAACCAGTTCACAAATTATATCAACCTCCCGGCAAACAATACGAGTATATCAACGAATTATGTAAAATCTATTTATATAGATAAGGAGAACAACTTATGGATAGGCTTTCACCAGGGAGGGCTTGATCTGTTTGACCCGGCAACACAAACATTTAAGCATCATAAACATGATCCGGCTAATCCATTTTCAATAAGCAGTGACATTGTTAGCTGTACGTTGGAAGACAGCCAAAAAAGATTTTGGGTGGGGACAGCATTGGGGTTGAATATTTTTGATAAAAAACAGGAACAGTTCCGAACCTATATTAACGATCCCGAACATCCTATCCGTTTAAGCACCATCGCCGTAAGATGTATTTACGAAGATTCCAGGCATAACATTTGGGTGGGCACAACCATCGGTCTTAATATTTTAAAAGATCATTCGCTGGCATTCGTCGCTTTTAAGGTAGACGAAAGGGACGACAATAGCCTTAAAGCCAGCTACATCAACTGCGTTACTGAAGACAGATCGGGTACCGTGTGGATAGGGGCATACCACGGTGGCTTAAGCAGGTATAACTCAAAAACCAATACTTTTAAAACCTATACCGCAGCACAAGGTTTGCCAACAGATAATGTTTTAAGAATTGAACAGGCTAATGACGGCGCACTGTGGATTAGTACCGATAATGGTTTGGCGAGGTTTGACCCCAAAACGGAAAAATTTAAAACTTTCACCGTTAAGGACGGTCTGCCCATCAATGAATTTAACGCTAACTCATCTTTCAGAGACAGTAACGGCGACATTTATTTTGGCACTTATAACGGCCTTGTAGGCTTTAACCCTAAATATGTAAGAGACAATAATTACGCAGGGCCTGTAATATTCACCGGCTTAAGATTGTTTAATGAACCTGTGCAGATAAACGATAAAACAGGCTTACTTAAACAAAATATCAGCTTAACACGGCAATTAACTTTCAGGCACGATCAAAATGTTTTCAGTTTAGATTTTACAGCCCTGAACTATAACACGCCCGAGCGTAATAAATTCATGTACAAGCTGGACGGTTTTGAAAAAAACTGGAACATTGTTAGTATACCATCGGCTACCTATACCAACCTCCCCACCGGCGATTATGATTTTTTAATTAGGGGCAGCAATAGTGATGGTTTGTGGAATAAACATACGGCATCTTTGCACATTGTTATACTGCCTCCTTTTTGGAAAACCTGGTGGGCATATCTCATCTATTTTGGGGGCTTTTGTACCATGCTTTACTTAGTTGTACGCTTTTTCAGGAAGCAGGCAAAACTGGAACGCGATCTGTATTACGAACATTTGAACCGCGAAAAACAGCAAGAAATTTACCAGTTAAAGGTCGATTTTTTTACCAAAGTATCGCACGAGATCCGTACCCCGCTTAGCCTGATCCTGGGGCCTATTGAAAAAATAATTGAACAGGCAGCAGAAAGCCCAATTATTGAAAAACAATTGGCACTTGTAAAACAAAGTACCGATAGGTTGTTAAGGTTAGTTAATGAATTATTGGATTTTCGCAAAGTTGAAAGCGGGCATCTGCAACTAAACGTTGGTGAATACGATATTGTAAAGTTTTGCCGACAGGTTTTTGATCCTTTTGAGCAATTGGCAACTGCCAATAATATCAATTATCAATTTAAAACTGCAGTTGACTCAGCCTATTTTTATTTCGATTACCAGCAATTTGAAAAGGTGTTATATAATGTTTTATCAAACGCATTTAAATTCACACCCATTGGCGGCGAAATAACGTTGACCATTGAACCTGGTCAGGAAAATATTAACATCATTATAGCAGACAATGGCACCGGTATTTCTGCAGAAGCATTACCCCACGTTTTTACGAACTTTTACCAGGATAATCCTACACCAAAATCACAGGGTTGGGGCATTGGGTTGGCGTTGGCTAAAAACATAATTGAACTTCATAAAGGGGATATAACAGCCCAATCAACACCCAAAACTTCTGAAGTATCCGGGCACACAGTATTTATTATCTCGTTGTTGAAAGGCAGCCAACATTTTTCTGAGCATGAATTGCTAAATACAGTTAATGATAATAATGACCTTCATACCGACGATATTATAGTTCAATTGCAAAATACGAAAACGTTGATTGACAGGCCTGCACCGAAAGGACGGGCAGTAGTTTTGATAGTTGAGGATAATGATGACCTTCGCGACTTTATAAAAGAAGCGCTTTGTGGCCTGTATGCAATCCACGAAGCAGTGAACGGGGCGGATGGATGGGAAAGGGCATCTAACTTGATTCCTGATTTAATCATCAGCGATGTGGCCATGCCGGTAATGGACGGGTTTGAGTTTTGCTGCAGGATCAAATCTGACGAACGAACCAATCACATTCCGTTTATTATGCTTACCGCCAAGGTAGCTCAGTCACACCTTGTAAACGGATTGAAAACTGGGGCCGACGTTTACCTAACTAAGCCCTTTAGTGTGCAGGTTTTGGAACTGAACATTTGCAACCTGTTGCAAGCCCGTGAGCGGATGCGTGAGAAATATGCACGACAGGTAACCCTGATGCCACAGGATAAATTCATCGAATCGCCTGATGAAATATTCCTAAACAAATTAATGCAAATAGTTGAAGGGCATCTTGAAGATCCGGAGTTTGACGTTAACCAGCTTGTTAATGAAATTGGCATGAGCCAAGCCGTTTTGTATAGAAAAATTAAAGCTCTTACCGATTTAACCATCCATGATTTTATTAAAACTACCCGACTGAAACAGGCAGCGCTCCTGCTGAAACAAAATAAACTGAGTATAGCCGAAGTGGCTTACTCGGTAGGTTTTAATGATCGTAAATATTTTAGCCGGGAGTTTAAAAAGCAGTTTGGTAAAGCACCGGCCGATTATATTTTGAACAATCCCGCTTCGCATGATGAGCCTGTTAAAGGCTGATTTTTTTATCAAAACTCTTTTTTGAATATTATTTACCCCTAAATAGCCGAATTTTTGCCCCCCTGCAGCAACTTATCATAAGGATATTTGTGTAAGGCGAATCCCTGACCGTCCGTTTTCTTTCCGATGAACAACCGTTCGTTATGTGTGCGCCCCTGAAACATATATCCCTATAAGCTGTACCGTTATGACAACTTTCTCCCCACAATCGCCACAGGAAAGTATTACAGATGATCTGTTGCTATTATTCAGTGCCGAGTTTTCCGCAGTTAAAAGTAAAGATCAGCTAACAACTATAATTGACTCCTGGTTAAAGGATGTACTGCTCTTTAATCAATCAACAATATTTATTGTCAATTCTGAGCATGGCCTTTACTTTGATTTTCTGTCACAGTCCGGCTTATCTGCTATCACTTGGCCGTTCAAGTCAACTTTGCATATTAAGAATCGCAGAGGCCAGGTAGCCAGCGCGAGCCAGTTGTCATCTATACCTGATGTTCACGAGTTCATAATCCCCGAAATGGTTGCTCAATTTAAAGAAGGGCTAATCATTCCGCTCAATCAGGGCGATAAGCCTGTTGGTTTTTGGGTAATGCTTTATAACAATAGTGCCGCAACCGCACGTGAGCAGCAAATGTTGATCCGTTTAATTGCTAACCAATTGACTATTGTAACCCAAATGCTGCTGGCGGAAGAAATCACCATTGAGCGTGAGATAGAGGCAGAAATTATCCAATCGTTAAACATTGATTTTGCCTCAATAAAAGAAAAAAAAGACCTTCTCAAGATCATCCATTTTAAGTTAAAAAGACTCTTTGATTTCGGACATCAATGGGTTGCCGTCATCAATGAAGATCAACTCAGCATGACCTCATTTTTACAGGATGAACATTCACAGGTAAAGGATCACCCTAAGTATCAGCAGGTCATCAATACCAAATACACCACTAACGACCGCATTTTCAACAAGGTTCTTTTATCAAAAGAACCGTTTGTTTTTGACCTGCAACAACTCTCCCAACGCTCCTCACTTCCCGGATATTTGGAAATACTTTATGAAAGTGGTATTAGCAAGGTAGTTATGGTGGGCCTGCAGGTTGGCGCACGCATTATTGGCGTTTGGGCCATTTGTTTGGTTGAAGATCAAACTATGGATTGCAGGCAACTTAACCTAATTAGTGGAATAGCCAATCAATTATCAATAGCGGTTGATAATATTATCATTAATCAATCCATCAAGCAAAAGGAAGCCGAAGCCGAGTTACTACTTAAACTGAGTTACGATATCAGCACTATCCGTAGTAAAAAAGACCTTGTGAGAGTAATCAATACCGATTTACGGAAGATATTTGATTTTGAGAGCATCCTGATTTTCATGTTGAATGGTGAATACAATCAGGACTCTTTTATCCTTTCATCGGTCCCTGATCATAAAACCCCTAAAATGGACGGTCCGGCCAATATTAACGAGCATACTTTAAACTGCCTGAATAGGGTATTGCAAACAGAAGGCGCACAGGTGTTTGATATGGAGCAATTGTATCATCAGGAAACAAGCCCTGAGTCGGTAAAACAGGAATTTTTAAACGGAATAAAGGAAAAGGTTACTGTTAGTTTAAAAGATGGCGATACATACCTTGGTATGTTTTGCGTTAACTCAAATGTAAAGGGCGGCTACACCGATCATGACCTTGACCTTATTAAAGGAGTGGCCTACCAGATTTCAACAGCTGTTTCAAACATTATTGCCAATGAAGAGATCTCGAGGCGTGAGGCTGAGCGTGAGCTCCTATTATCAATGAGTATCGATATCGGCGCTGTTAGGAACACCAACGAGCTTCTTTTGATGATGAACAACCGGTTTAAAGGGATGCTGGGCTTTACACATACCGCCATCCTAACTATCAACAAAGATCGTACAGCAGTGCATGCGTTTTTAAAAGACCCGGAATCTAAAAGCAGAAACCATCCCCGTTATGCAGAATTAAGCAAGTCGGGGTTTCCGGCAAAGGACGGTGTCCTTGATAAAGTGATTGATCAGTCCAAACCTATGCTGGTTGATCTGAACTCATTTGGGCAAGAATCGGATCTTCCGCTTTATATGAAAGTAAACCAGGAAAGCGGGATTAAACAATCAATAGTGGTAAGACTTTCAAAAGGGGCTGAAATGTATGGTTTCTGGCTTATATTTTTTGAAAAGGAATGTGTAAACTACGGTAACAAACTCAATTTAATTGAAAGTTTAGCCAACCTTATCTCAGTTGCTGTACTTAATATTATTGCCGACCAAAAGATCAGCAATCAGCTTAATGAGATCAATAATTACAGGAAGCAACTGGAAGAGGAAAAAACCTACCTGCGCGAAGAGTTGGAAATATCGCATAATTATGCCGAGATCATAGGGGATGGCCCCGCTATGCAGCAAACATTTAAGTTGGTAGCACAGGTAGCATCTTCGGATAGTACCGTACTTATCCTTGGCGAAACTGGCACCGGTAAAGAATTAATAGCCAGGGCTATTCACAATACTTCGCCACGTAAAAACAAGCTCATGGTGAAGGTTAACTGTGCAGCCCTGCCTGCCAATTTGATTGAAAGTGAATTATTTGGCCACGAACGGGGAAGTTTTACCGGGGCTACCGAGCGCCGTGTAGGCAAGTTTGAGCTTGCTAACGGTGGTACACTTTTCCTTGATGAAATTGGCGAAATGCCGTTTGACCTGCAGTCAAAATTACTACGAGCGCTACAGGAACGCGAAATAGAGCGAATCGGTGGCAAAGACGTTATAAAGGTCGACGTAAGGATCATAGTGGCAACTAACAGGCGGCTTGAAAAAGAAAT
This sequence comes from Mucilaginibacter gossypiicola, assembly GCF_900110105.1. Lineage (GTDB taxonomy): Bacteria > Bacteroidota > Bacteroidia > Sphingobacteriales > Sphingobacteriaceae > Mucilaginibacter > Mucilaginibacter gossypiicola. The sequence continues at coordinate 469,249 of NZ_FOCL01000005.1, forward strand.
GGAAGAGGGGCGTTTTCGGAGTGATCTGTATTATCGTCTTAACATTTTCCCAATTGAGATACCTCCTTTAAGGCAGCGCAAAGAGGACATTTTTTTACTCGCCACGCATTTTATAAATCGCTTTGCCAAAAAAGCAGGACGCAAAATTAAAATGATCAGTAAAAAGGCCTTACTTGATATGCAGTCATATGACTGGCCCGGCAATGTCAGGGAAATGGAACATCTTATTGAAAGAAGTATTTTGTTGTCGGAGGGTAATACTTTAAAAACTATCCACTTACCTACACTCAGAATAAAAACTCCCTCTTCTACTGAAAAAAAGGAATTTGAGGTTAAAACCATTGACGAAAACGAAAGGATACACATCATTGAGATGCTAAAATATTGCAATGGCAGGGTTGGCGGTTTTCGTGGTGCGGCAGAGTTGCTTGATGTGCCTGCAAGCACTCTTTTTTCAAAAATGAAAAAGCTGGGTATAAAACGCAATATCGCTGCTGATTAATCACGGAAACGTCTTGAATAGTATTTAAACTCAACCAGTCATAACCTTATCTTGATAATGAATATCAAACTGTTGATTGTTGACAACCAGGTTACGGAAGCCAATTACCTTAAAGCAATACTGGAAAAGGCGGGATATTTCGTTTCTTTTGTTGCTTATACTGTGCCGGCAGCTTTAAGCATCATCAGTAATGAAGATGCTCTATTGGTGTTATTGGATCTTGGTATTGAACAACTTGGATGGGGCCAAAAACTTGTTGCAGTCCTTGCAAAAAAAAGAATCCCATTTGTATATCTTGTAACAAATATTGACGTGTTTGCGCTTAATACAGCCAAGCAAAACAATGCTTACGGTATATTGGTAAAACCGTATCTCAAAAAAGATGTAAGCGTTATGATGGAAATAGCCTTTGTCGCCTATCAGCAGAAAAGATTATCGCCCACTTTTACATCGGTTAAACCAGAAATTGTTGGCATTATTAGCAAAAGCAAAGCCTTTTTGGCTGCATTGGAAAAGGCTAAGCTGGCCGCCCAGTCAGACATTCCTGTACTTATCTACGGCGAAAGCGGAACCGGAAAAGAAATGATAGCCAGAGCTATTCACGCTCTGTCAATTCGGAATACCGGCCCGTTGATAGTGATCAATTGCGCCGCGTTTTCTCCGGCCGTTATCGAATCAGAAATGTACGGTTACGACTGTAACCCCTTCAGCGGAGCGCCTGAACAACGGATTGGCAAACTTGAGCAAGCTAACGGCGGCACTATTTTACTCGATGGTATTACAGAACTGCCGGTAACCTTTCAGGCCAAATTTGTACAAAACCTGCTCAATCATAATATTAAGCCTTTGGGTAGTAAAAAACGCAGAATAAATGTGCGCGTAATTGCAACAACAAGCCATTTACCCGAAGACGATGTAGCACGCGGACACTTGAGGGTAGATTTATACTACTATCTTAATATGGCTGCCATTACTTTACCTCTGCTCAAAGAATGCAAGGAGGATATTCCCCTTTTGGCCAGTCACTTTGTTAGTGTTTTTGCCGGGAAAATAAATAAGCACATCATTGGTTTATCAGACGAAGCGCTTATGGCCCTCAAAAATCACTCCTGGCCCGGGAATATCAGGGAGTTAAAAAACCTGATGGAAAGATGCGTGCTATTAACTAATGGCAACGTAATTACCTCGGTATTCCTCTCTCCTGATAAGGATAAAGAACATTAGAGAAAAATATCAATTAGCTCATTCATCCTTAATTGATTGCTGGCAATTATTGCAGCGACAATTAACATATCTGCGACATTCCGTTACACGTTATCTAATCAACAATAATAAAAATATCTGATAATCAGTAGTTTAAAAAACAGGCATGCTTATTACTTGGTAGCTATTGTCTTGCGCATAACTATCGATATATCAAAAAAGAGATGGATAAAACAAAAGCCCAACAATATAACCGTATTTCATGTAGGATCTTTCTGCGTTTAATTAAGTTGTCCGATTTGTCCAAGCCTTTACCCTTTTTGTCCATGTTCGGATAATAGCTGCAAGGCTAATTTTGAAGCATCGAAACAAACACATATAAGAACAAAAAATATGAAAACTATAAAAGTCCCTGCATTTGAGCAGGTAAGCCCAGAGTCACAAGTATTATTTGAGCAAATGAAAAAACGCATTGGTAAAGTGCCAAACTTATATGCAACTATAGGTTATTCTGCCCATGCCCTTAAAGCATTTCTTGATTTTGAAGGCGAACTGAACCATGGTGCTTTTAACGGAAAACAACGCGAAGCTATTGCCTTGGTAGTTTCAGAAATAAATCATTGTGAATACTGTTTGGCAGGTCATACTTTGGCAGCTATTAAAAACGGGCTGTCGCAAGCTGATACTATCGATATCAGAAAAGGTGTAGCTGCCGACCCAAAACTCGATGCCATAGTTAAACTGGCAAAATCAGTTACAGAAACCAAAGGTCACCCTGAAGGCCAATATCTTGAGGCTTTTTACAACGAAGGTTTTGATGAAGCCGCTTTGATGGAGCTTATCGGTTTAGTTACAGTGAGAGTATTTACCAATTACGTGTTTGCTACAAGCAAAATTCCGGTTGATTTCCCTGCCGCGCCTGAGTTAAACTGAATTTAAACCATCAGCATTAATCTATTATGAACAATAACGGAGTGATCATTCGCCGGAGCCCTTTACCAGTGAAAGAAACAATTGATAAGATAATGGAGGCTTTATCCAAAAATGGGGCTACTATTTATTTACGCATAAACCAGCAAAGTGAGGCAAACAAAGCTGGTATCATACTAAACCCATTGGAGTTTATTCTGTTCGGTAACCCAAAACGTGGCGGCGAAGTAATGCAGGAAAACCCTGTTGCAGCGCTCGATTTACCCCTAAAGATCATAGCCTGGCAGGACGATGAACTTAAAACATGGGTTTATTTTAATGATGCTGTTTACCTGCAATCAAGGTTTTCATTAAGCCATGAGGTAACTGAGTTAATTGACATGGATCCGGTTGTGATAAGGATACTACAACAGTAATGCCACTGCTCGGAGAGGCTGGCAGAAACGGGCTTAAACTATAACAGAATCATATTTGAAACAGCTGAAATTAAATCAACATCATTAATTCATAAAACAGTTCACCATGAAAAAGCACTTATTTCTGTTAGGTCTGCTAATCATTGTTATGGCAGGCACAGTATCGGCACAAAAAAATAATAAGGACATCCCGGTTCCCAAATCCACAACACTCGATGCAAGCCTTTCAAAGTCACAAAATGACCAAATGATGCATGCCGGATTAATGTTCTATGCTTTTTGGAACACCGGCAATGAAAAGTATCTGCATGAAGCCGTATCTATGGATTTTTACGATAATACTTTACCTGAAGGACGCCCGCAAGGGTTTAAAGGGATCCTTTTCGCATCGGCAAATTTCCGAAAGGCAGTACCCGATCTACGTTGCAGTGTAGAGGACATTATCATTTCAAAAGACAAAATAACCTGCCGCCAGATTTATACCGGTCATAATACCGGGCCAATAGGTGATCATGCGGCGTCAGGAAAACCTATCCGCTTTATTGCCATCGATATTTTGCATGTTAAAAACGGTAAAGTATATGAGGATTGGCACCTGGAAGATAATCTCGCTTTTTTAAAAGAGGCTGGGATTGTAAAATAGCCTATAACAAACATAATAAATAAACAAAGTATAATTTATGAACGATCAGATTAAAGTAGGGATCATTGGAGTAAGTGCAGACAGAGGCTGGGCAACGGTTGCCCACATTCCTGCTATTAAGTCGTTGCCCCAATTTAAATTAACCGCTATCAGCAACCGCCACTCCGATCAGGCCATCGCAGCAGGTAAAGCGTATGATGTACTTCATACCTATCATAGCACGGATGAATTAGTAAACAGCGACGATGTTGACGTGGTTGTGGTAACTGTAAAAGTACCACAGCATAAAACTGTGGTAGAAGCTGCCATTAACGCCGGCAAAAACATTTATTGCGAATGGCCGCTCGGCAACGGGCTTATCGAAGCCGAAGAGCTTGCCCAAAAAGCAAAGGAGAAAGGAATATATGGCGTTGTCGGCTTACAATCTCGCGCGGTACCGGCTATTAATTTCATCAAAGACCTAATAAAAGACGGTTACGTTGGCGAAGTATTATCCACTACGCTTGTAGGTTCAGGTATCTATTATGGTGCCTTTATTGATCAGTCCACCGCTTACGCTATGGATGCTAAGAACGGCGCGGGAATGATCTATTCCACATTTGGCAACAGTATCGATGCGCTTTGCTATTGCCTTGGCGAATTTCAGGAGCTGAATGCTACAGCCACTACCCGTCGCAAAACAACAACTGTTGTTGAAACGGGCGAAGAGATCCCGATGACTGTTTTTGACCAGATAGCGGTTACGGGCATACTGGAAAGTGGTGCTGTGGCTACAGCTCATTTCCGTGGCGGTATGTTTAAAGGCACTAACTTTTTCTGGGAGATAAATGGCACCAAAGGTGATTTGGTGATCACAGCCGATGGCGGTCACCCGGGGGTGTTTGAATTAACTATTAAAGGAGGCCAGGATGAGGCTTTAGCGGTAATACCTGTACCAGATAAATATTTCAAGGTAAATATGGAACCCAAACAGGGCCCGGCTTATAATATAGCCGAAAATTATGCGCGCCTTGCCAGCGACCTTTCTGAAGACACATACCTGAGCGCCACTTTTGAAGATGCTGTAATACGACATCGCATGATAAACGCTATTGAGGTTGCAGCTGCGACAGGACAAAAGCAAACCTATCTTAAATAACATATAATAAACAAAATGAAAGAGAAAATTGTGAAGACGGCCGAAGGGCAACGAATGAATGTACTCGGAGACAACCAGGTACTAAAATTAACCGGGAAAGATACTGGTGGACAGTTTGCAGTAATAATTCAAAACCTGCCGCCAGGGGTTGGTGTGCCTAAACACGTACACAACAATGACGACGAGCATTTTCATTTGCTTGAAGGCGAAGTACATTTTCAAGTTGGTGAAGATGAATATACTTTAAAAGCTGGCGATATGATCTTTTTGCCGCGCCATATTCCTCACTCTTTACGAGTAATAGGTGACCAAACCGCTATAGTAAGGCTTACCGTTGTACCGGCTGGTGCCGAGGATATGTTTATAGAACTGGATAAACTGCCCGAAGGCCCGCCTGATTTTGAAAAGGTAACAGAAATATGCGGCAGATACGGAGTAAGCTTTGTTTAACAACGCTGCGCAAAAAATAGCCGGGATCAATAAATATCATCGCACCAATGGCTGTTTAGCGGGGCCACACCGCAGGAAATTTCTGATGGTTTGCAAAACACTGTTATTCCGCGAGAGCTGATGATCTCAAATCTCGGTCGCTGGCCATTCACTACTGAATTTGGGGCAATGAAACTAAACGCGATTCATGGACCGCTTGCTTTATCCGGCTATCCGGGGGATTTTACAGTTGGTGCTATCACAACCGGTGAACGCCTCAGTTTGTCTTTAGCTACACGAGCAAAGCAAATATGGACGACATCCTAAAAAGGGCATACGATATTTTGGTGAGTAATTGCCAATCTTAATTGAGGGCAAGTTATCAAAAGCTGACTATTTAAACTAAACAATATGAAACGTACATTATCAATCATTGTGGTTCTGTTAACCGTAATAATTCAAAAAGTTGGGGCACAAGAACCCGTACCTGCACCTATTTCAATAGTTTCGGAGCAAGCAGTGCATTACAGAACAGTTAACGTAAATGGCATAAACATTTTTTACCGTGAAGCCGGTCCTAAAGATGGCCCTGTGGTATTACTAATGCATGGTTTCCCAACATCATCGTTTATGTTCAGGAACCTTATACCCATGCTAAGTGATAAGTTTCATGTGATAGCACCTGATTTACCAGGTTTTGGTTTTTCTGATTTTCCTCCCCGCGAAAAATACCAGTATACATTTGATAACCTGGCCCATACTATGCAGGGTTTCATCGATCAGATGGAACTTAAACATTTCGCCATTTACATTTTTGATTATGGTGCACCTGTAGGTTTACGGCTCGCCGTTAGCAATCCCGAAAAGATCACCGGGATCATCACACAAAATGGCAACGCCTATAAAGAAGGACTACTGGATTGGGCCGGCGGTTTGGTACAAGCCTTTTGGGCCGATGGCTCAAAGAAGAACCGTGACGCGGTGCGAAAATTCTTTTCTGTAGATGCAACTAATTTCCAATACCACCAGGGTGTTATTGATAAAACGCTGATAGCCCCGGAAAGCATTTTGCTGGATCAGCACCTAATGGACAGGCCGGGCAACGTCGAAATGCAGCTTGATCTGTTGCGCGATTATCGCACCAATATTAAGCTCTACCCTACATTTCAGGAATATTTCCGGAAATATAAACCAAAAATCCTGGCAGTTTGGGGCTCTAATGATCCATACTTTTCTCCGGCGGGAGCAGAAGGTTACAAAAAGGATGATCCCAATACAACCGTGAAATTTTATAATACAGGGCACTTTGCACTGGAAACTAATGTGAAAGAGATTGGAGCGGATGTATATAGCTTTCTATCAAGCCTTTAAAAGGTTTGATAGAAAGTTTTTGTTGCTTAATGACACTAATTAAAATCCATATCATGAATGCACAACAATCAAACACAATCAGTCGCCGCAGATTCTTAGGGACAGCCGGCTTTCTCGCCACAGGCCTGTGGCTTGCACCTAAAAACCTCTTTGCCTTTCAGGAGGCCACAAGCCCTGTTGTAACTATCATCAATGCTGCTAAAACTGCTAAGGTAACCGTAACGCCATTACGTAAAAACATAAGCATGCTGGAGGGCTCGGGTGGTAACATTGCCGTGTTGAACGGCCCAGAAGGTAAACTAATGGTTGACGGCGGCATCGGGGTTTCTAAAGCCAATGTTTTAGAAGCTTTGAATTCAATCAGCGCCAACCCTGTCAAATTTTTGATCAACACACATTGGCACTTTGATCACACTTTTGGCAACGAATGGCTCCATGGCGAAGGCGCCACCATCGTAGCGCAGGATGTCACGAAAAAACACCTCGAAAGCACAGTAAGGGTTGATGATTGGAATTACACATTCCCTCCTATGCCAAAAGCGGCCTTGCCAACCATGGTTTATTCGAAAGAACATAAAATGAATTTCAATGGTGAAGCCATCCATATCAGCACATATAAACCATCTCATACAGACGGCGACTCATCGGTTCATTTTGCTAATGCCGATATTTTGCATGTAGCCGATACCTTTTGGAATGGTTATTTTCCTTTTGTTGATTATTCAACCGGTGGAAGTATTGATGGTATGATTGCCGCTTCAAAGCAAAATATAGCCAGAGCAGGTAAAGACACCATTGTGATACCAGGTCATGGCCCACTTGGTAACAAAGCTGATCTTATGGAGTTTCATGAAATGCTTGTAACAGTGCGCGAAAAAGTAGCATCGCTAAAACAAGCTGGAAAATCTTTAGACGAAATTATCGCAGCCAAGCCAACCGAAAAGTACGATGCAAAATATGGTGGTTTTGTTATATCAGGTAAAATGTTCACCAATCTTGTTTATAAAGGCGTATAAAATAGCGGCTAATGAAACCTGGCAATCTATGTTAGGCGCTATTAAAATTTGCGATTACTCAATTACAAGAAAGCCCCTGCAGATCCATGGGCTTTCTAATCTGTAGGTCTTTGGTTCGAATCCCAATGGGATCACATCTTGTTATAGCCTCTTAGTTTATCTAAGAGGTTTTTTTATTGACTAAAATGGGCTACTGATATTTTGAACGCTGTTTTGCTACTTGTTAATTGATAATTGAATGGATCGCTGATTCGTTCACCAAATAAAACAACGGCACACCGCGCAGTTATTTTACCTTAAGGTTTTGAGCATCAATGTTTAATAAACGCTGAAGGGCGCGATTTAGTAAACTGGTAAAAAGTATTGCTGAACGACGAAAGACTTTGATATCCTGTTGCAAAGGCAACTTCACTCATGGTCATATCTGTTTGCAGGATCATTTCAAAAGCTTTCACCATTCGTAATAACTTTAGGTATTGTAAAAAAGATATACCCAGGATAGATTGGAACTGCCGGGACAGTGAACGCCTGCTTAAGCCAAAGCGATCGCCAACGCTTTGAATAGTATGCGGATCGGCAATATTTTCTTCCATGTAATCCATAATGGTGCGCATACGCTCATTTTCGGTGGAGGGTAGCGCAATTGGTAACACATGGGTGCTCATTTCAGGAAGAATATTTTTTATAGTAGTCAAAAACTGGTAGCGACTATCCTCGGGGTGTACCGGCCCTTCCCAGGTATCGGTGTATTTAATCATTTGTAATAGCAGGTCGCTGATAGGATATATACCTACCTTGCTATAAAAGGGATCGCGCCCATCGTCATAAACATAAAAAAAGATTGACCTTAACACAGTAGCCGAATGGCTTACTTTAAGAATATGCTCCAAACCATGTGGTATCCAGAAATAATGCCGGGCTGGTATTACCAGGGTTTTATTTTTGATATGTACGTAAGCTATCCCGCCCTCTACATACGATAGTTGCCCTTTTTTATGCTGATGCACCGGTATTAATCTTTCCAGCTTTTCATGCAGTACGTAAACTGATGTTGGCGCTTTATCGATATCAGGTAACGAAGCTATTAAACCCATCCGAATAAAATGATTTTGAGCGCGTGGCCCGAATCATCAAATATATGGCTTATTTAGGAAAACTTCATTTGACGGCGGCAGATAATTTCGCACCGTGAAAAAAATGATCGAGGGTAAGCTATTCATACTTATTGTCTTATTGCATTTAGTGCCGGCTAAAACATACAGCCAAGAGTTACAAATGTTGTCAGATACAGGGCATCGTTTGTCGCTTACGGCAGTATGGCATCTGGCCGACATTCAAAACAGAACCAATCAAGTCAAAAGCATACAGGTTAATCAGTTACAGGAAAATATTTTGGATGCCAAAGCAGAGCGGTTACCTGAGTTAAATGCGACCGGTGGTTTTGAAGAAGCATCTGATTTGCCAATTTATACCAATGGAGTGCTCAATGCGCCAAAGTTGCACAACATTGTTCATACACGTTACCGCTTAGGTGTTGATGGTACTTTGAATATATATAATGGCAATAAAACAAATCTGAAAATAGAAGAACAGAAAACGCTAAAGGAATTGGAAGTAATTCGCCAGCAGGCAACAGTTGCCGATATCCGGTTACTGGCAGCAGCTTACTACCTTGACCTCAAAAAGAGTTATTTATTTAAAGCACTCGTTGAAAAAAACATTGCAGATCAGGAAAGGCAACTTGCAAAAATCAGTGTATTCCTGCAGCAGGGTGCTATCCTTAAAAGTGACTTGCTTCGTGCACGGTTAAAGCTATCCAACCAGCGGGTGTCATTAATTCAAATCCAGAACGACATCCTGATCGGTACCCAAAAACTCAATATCTTAATAGGTCGACCGGATAATGATACCATTATCCCGATAGATTCGCTTCAAACTGACCAAAGTGACCTTAAGCCTTATGATGAATATTTAAACGGGCTGCCCCAGGTATATAATAATCGGATATCGGATAAAGAAAAGTCACTCAGCGAAATTCGTTTGAAAAATGTAAAGGCGAATGTTGGCCTGAAAGTAGGCTTATACGGAAATTTTCAATATGCTTATCCTGAAAATTTTCTTTACCCGTACTATGCAAACGTATACTCGCTTGGCGTTGCCGGTATTAAAGTATCATACCCGTTATCAGGCTATTATCTGAATGCGCATAAGCAAAAAGCAGCTATGCTGGAAGTTCAGAAACAGCAGCTGCTTTCATTAGATGTTCAGGACAAAGTACGGCAGCGTATAACCGAGGCGTACGTACGCTTAACCGAAGCTCGTACCAAAGTAACTGTAGCCCACGATAATGTTTCGGTTGCTGCCGAAAATTACCGGATTGTAAAAAACACTTATTTCAACCAGGCTTCGCTGATCACCGACCTTTTGGATGCCGACGTTCAGTTGCTGCAAGCCAATTTTGACTTAGTGAGCAGTGAGGTTACCGCCCAGCTTCAATATTATCAACTCCAAAACACATTAGGCACGCTATGACTGCTAAAAAAAATAAATATACAGTAACCGATCAAACCGTCACTCGTGTAACCTCAGCGATAGCAGGTGTAATAACAGTGGCACTTTGTGTGTGGGGGATAATCTCGTTCTGGACTTATTATCATTATGAAGAAACCAATGATGCCCAGATTCAGGAATATATTAATCCGGTTATAGCACGTGCCGGAGGATTTATTGTAAAGATCAATTTTGAAGAAAATCAGGAAGTCAAAAAGGGCGATACCCTCATCGTTATTGACAGTCGCGAATCAAAAATTCAGCAAAAACAAACTTCAGGTTCGCTTCAAAACGCACAGGCCCAGCTCAAAGTTTTGCAAAGTAATGTATATACGCTTAAACGGATTGCAGAGGCTGGCAAGGCGACAATCGCAGCTGCAAAAGCCCGGTTGCTTAAGCAGCAACAGGATTATACCCGTACATTGAAAATGTATGAAGCTGAAGCTGCCACTAAACAGCAGTTGGAAAACAATAAAGCGAGTCTTGATATAGCCCAGGCTGATTACGAGGCTGCACAAAATAACTATCAGGCTTCTGTTGCCAAAGTTGGAGATGTGACAACGCAACAGGATGTTGCCCGTGCCGATATAAATCGGATCCAGGCCACGTTAGAGCGGAGCAAGCTGGATGTTAGCTATACCGTAGTCACCGCACCTTATAATTGCCGCATAGGACGGCGCACTATAGAACAGGGGCAAATGATAGATCCCGGCCAAATACTGGCCTATATCGTTAACCAGGAATCTAACAAATGGGTAATAGCAAATTACAAAGAAACGCAGGTAGCTCATTTGAAAATAGGGGAAGAAGCGGAGATCGAGGCTGATGCCTATCCGGGTCAAACGTTTAGCGGGCGCATCATTTCCTTGTCCCCGGCTACGGGATCAAGCTTCTCCATTAGTCCTCCCGACAACGCGACAGGAAACTATGTAAAGATCGTGCAGCGTATTCCGGTTCGTATTCAGTTAACAGATAGCAGGGCAACAACAGCCGGTTTGGTAGCGGGTATGAACGTTAATGTCCGGCTAAAAAAACTATAATATTGAAAGAGGTTATTCCATTATTTAAGGCATGGGTACCTATGTGGCTCATCAGGATCACCATGTTTGTGGTGATTTTGCCCAGCCTGGCGCTAATGTTTTTGCCGTTATCAAATGTACCTGCTGCTGCCGGCTATTACGGCATTGAACCAGCCGATGTGCAATATGCCGTTCTGGTATATTACGCGGGGTATACCGCCTTTTTTATTTTAGAAAAAAGGTTTTTCAGTTATTTGGCTGCTAAAGAATACTTTTTTGTATTTACCATACTGCAAATAATAACGAGTTATGCTTGTTATCATACGCAAAATCTGGTGGTTCTGCTCCTGATTCGCTTTATCCAGGGAATGGGGCTTGCGAGTACAGGTAACCTGGGCATGTCTATTATCTTTAATCGTATCGGAACTGAAAGGGGCAGGGTTGTGAGCTATACGGTTTACTTTGGGATGCTTGTTTGCATGATACCCTTTAATAACTTCGTTACTGCAGATTTGATTGATTCGTTCGATTTTAACGTGATTTATAAACTTGCCGTATTTGCTTATTTACCCGGTTTGATCCTGTTAGGCGTTACTATGAATAATGTACGGCTAAATATAAAGTTTCCGTTGTATTTGCTTGATTGGCCGAGTTTTTTGCTTTTTAGCTATTTCTTATGTGCGTTGGGCTACCTGGTGGTTTACGGGCAAGAACGTTATTGGCTGGAAGACCGTGGTATTTGCGTGGCTGCTTTAACCGGGGCGTTTTCTGTATTGACTTTTATCATCAGGCAGGTTCACCTGAAGCGCCCTTATTTTAACCCTGGTGTTTTTAAATATCGTAATTTCATGGTGGGCGGGGTGGTTCTTTTTACACTTTATTTATGCCGTTTTACCTTAAATTTTTCTTCTGCGTTTTTCTCTTCTGCTTTTGGATTTGACCCTGCTCATGTATCCTACATGAATCTCTTAAACATCTTGGGGATAGCTGTGGGGGCACTTATTTCATGGGCGCTGCTGGTGCAGCATCGCCCTATCCGGCTAATATGGATTTACGGTTTTTCTGTCTTATTAGCATTCCACATCTGGATGTACAGCCTTTTTAGTTTGCATGGTGAACCTCATGCTTATTTCATTCCCTTGTTTTTGCATGGCTTTGGTGTAGGGCTGCTTATTGCTCCAACCATTATTTTTATGGTTGCTGCTGTGCCGGTAAAAATGGTCGATACATCGGCAGGGATATGCCTGTTTGTAAGATGCCTTGGTTTTTATGTCAGCATTGCCTTGATCAACTACTTTGATCTGCTTAACCGGGGAAAGCATTTGAATGCGCTTAAAGAGCAATTTACTGCAGTTAATCCACTCGTTAGGCAAAACATACTTAAACAAACCAAAAATTTCGTTGCGCATGGTGTTTATAAGAAGCAAGCGGCCGGCGCAGCTGGTAGGCAGGTCACTAAACAATTAATGCTAAACGCCCAACTCAGATCGGCAATGGATTACTACGCAATGATCATTGGCCTAATACTTCTGACATTGATATTTGTGGCCTGGGTGCCTTATATTAACCGAACAATTGTTCGCTTAAGGAAAAATCAGCCTGCACCTATATAAAATTTAGTGGGGTACTTTTATGAGTCAGGTTGATCTGCTCAGTTAGTGAAACATAAAAATGCTCAATTTGGCGTAAAGTGTTTTTATAAGGCTTACATCAGCATGGCAGAGGTTTGTTTTTGAATTTAGGATGGTTCGATTCTTATCCATTAAATTTTAACTTTTTTTAGATAGTACCCACCTTAATAAAAAAGGCATTAGCTCTCCTTTTTTTAATATTCGATTTCTTATTCAATAACTTCAGAGTGTAAAGACCATTACCAATACACCTGGCCGCTTTGTATATGGAATATCTGACAAAAAAGTTGGCGGGCTTGATCTTAAAGTACCAGATGGCAATGAACCGGTGGCCTATCCGGCTGCTTTGCTGTCTGATGTGCCCGAACCTTTTAAAAGTGAATCAGCTGGCGGCTCGGGTATTCATATGCACCATAAATTTGTTGTGATTGATTTTGACCTGCCTACAGCGCGTGTGTACACTGGCTCTTATAACTTCTCAATCGCTGCAGATGAAGACAATGGGGAAAACCTCTGGTGCTTCGATGATCGTCGTATAGCTGTAGCCTATATGATCCAGGCAGTCACCATGTTTGATCATTATGAGTGGCGTGATGCTCATGCTAAAGTCCCGGGCGGAAAACTTTATCTCAAAACGCCTCCGGCTCCTGGCGGAGCTACCTGGTTTGATGAAGATTTCTCTGATCCGCAGAAAATAAAAGACAGAGTACTGTTTTCTTGATAGAACAATAACGTGGTTTAATAGACCTGAAATTATCCTTAAATCCCGGATGATTTTTTAAGTGAATTCAATTACTATACTTAAAGAAGCACGCTGTAAAGCAAGCTTCTTTTTTTATGCCACTAAAATTTTATAAACAGGTATCAGTGACCGGCAGCATTTGTGGAAATTAAGCATATCATTCCAAAGCTATAGTGCGTATCATATCTTTCATGGCTGTTATCTTATACAAGTGTTAAAACTACCCTGTAAGCGGTTTTTTTCTCCCAGTGCGCTATCAACCAGGCTATAAAGCTCAAAGTGAAGATGTCGTTATTTTCTGCCCGGTTCAGCAGATCTAAAACTGCCTTTTTATACGTTGTTTCAAAAGCCACATCCGGTTTTAACATGTATTTTTCAACCAGCTTCAAAAATAATAACACACGTTCTTCCGAGGTTTTAAGCAGATATTTCTTATATCGCCGTCGGAAGCTGTTTAGCCGTGACATGGCAAGCTCGATGTTGGAGAACTGTGCATGGACTAAAATTTCCATCAAATTCTTTCGAATAGTCCATAGCATACCCATTTTTTTCTCGTACCAGGCATCAGTACGCGTTAGTAAAGTCAGCTGTTTTAAACTTCCCCGGTCATTGCAGAGGGCTAAAAACATGGTCAGGCATATTCGTAAATCCTCAATATCTTCAGGTTTGGATGTATGCTTTGTATTGGAAAGACAATTCTGTAATAGCGAGATCGCGTCGTGCGCATAGTCGGTAAAAAACAGGTTAAGCGCAGAAAGTAACTGGTGACGCAGGTAAAACAGCGCATAATACCTGCTATCCGTTTCCATTAAATCCATCATTTCCCGGAGATAGGAGGTACTCCCTGCGAAGTTCTTTTGCCGTAGATGAAAGTTTGCCAAATAATATAAGATGGATATATGGTAAAAGAGATAAGATTGTGTTTTATAGGGCTGGTTTTGTATAAATTGATTTGTTCGGTTGATATAGCGCTCTATCAATCCGTAATTCTGCTGTATGGCAGCGTATTCATTCGCAATGAAAAGAATTTGATAAATGGATTTATAAGTCATGAGGTCCTGCGCAGAAATTTTGTATTTCCGGATCGTGGTTATCATCAGTGAAGTCAAATTAACAACCTTCCCTTTCAGGTGTATCTCCTGCAGTTCCTGCCTCAAAAAGGCATACGCTATGTTGAGCTTAGCCTCGCGTTGCATTTGCAACTGGTTCTGCATAAAGCGTGTGGTCAAATCTTCGAAATCCTCAGCGCCCGGCAAATGGGCGTACTGCAGCTTCAATAGCAAGAGTTCATTCAATAAATTGAACTGCTCCAGATGTCCGGCCAGTCGTTCGGCCTTTTCCAAGCATTTGAAGGCTATTTTAGGTACATCATTTTCTAACAAAAAACGCCCAACTACAACCAGGCGCAATGCATCGTAGGTGTCGGAGTGGCTGCTTTCAAAGGTTTTCTGAGATAAGAACAGCAGTAAATTGTCCTGCAATCTTTTGCGTAAAGCATGATAAGCATCATTGTTTTTCTCAGGCTTATAAAGCTTGTTTATTCCATCTATATCGTCAGTTTCTATCAAATCAAGTAACTGCAGGTTTTTTACGTCCAGTCTTTTGTTTTTTCGTTGTAAAAACTGCCTGAATAGCTTTTTGTCATTGCTATTTAGCAGGTTAGTTAATTCTGAAAGTGAATCCATTTAAGTTTATTAACGGATATAAAGATATAATAATTGCAAAATTATATCGTCAGTAAATTACGTATTCTGGTTTTTTTAGGTCTGCTTTCCGGCCGACATTTGCTTTCATATTAATCAATAAAACAAAACAAATATGGAACCGCTACAAAACAAAACAGAAGAAAATTCATCCTTAGTAAAACACAGTGATAAGGTTAGAAATCCGTTTAAACCAACTGCCGCGTTTATAGGCGCATCCTGGTTTGCCTTATTAGCAGGAGTGGTGGGCTATTGCATTGGCCTATGGAATGCAGGTATGGAGTTGAACGAAAAAGGTTATTATTTCACCATTTTATTATTTGGCTTATTTGCAGTGATTTCGGTACAAAAAAGTGTGAGGGACAGGGCCGAAGGACTCGTGGTTACGGATCTTTACTATGGCCTAAGCTGGTTTGCCACAATCGCGGCGATGATCCTGTTAACAATTGGCCTGTGGAATGCAGATTTGGCCAGAAGTGAAAAAGGCTTTTACGCCATGGCGTTTTGCTTAAGTATGTTTTCGGCCATTGCTGTACAAAAAAATACCCGCGACGCAAGGATGTTTGAGGATAAAGAGATGTAACGTAGCGGTTGCCGCCCCGCAGCGCCTTGCTTTGCAGGCCTGCGGGGTTTATTTACGTATAAGATTTGGATTACTGAAGTAATAGCCTCTTAGATTAGCTAAGGGGCTTTTTATTGTTGTTGCCTTTTGTGCAACATCATCGTCCTTGTGATAAAAGTGTATCATTCACATCCTGCTTTAAGTTATAGTATAATAGCGGCTTAAAGTTCTCGATTTCAACATTAAAATCGTTCGACCGGCAATAAAAATCGACAAGCGTCATGAATTTACAGACGAAAGCCAGTATAAATTTCTGTAATGATCTTTTCGGACATTTTAAGGCGAACGTCGATTAGTTTATCGTGTCCGTCTATCGCGTTTTAAGGCTTAAGTGCCATTACCTTTCTTTGTGTCGCAATAACGCAATTATGAATAAGTTACTTCTTCTATATTTTTTACTAATAGCTTCCCTCACAGCAAAAGCGGGCGATGGCAAATCTATTATTACCGGAACGCTTGTCGATTCGGCCAGCCGCCAGCCGGTAGGCTATGCTTCTGTAGCTGTTTTGGAACAGGCAACAGGTAAACCTGTATCTGGTGTAATGGCCGACGGGAACGGTTTATTTACCATCGGCAGGCTCGCAGCGGGCACATATCGCCTCAAAATTACTTTCATTGGTTATGCCGACAAAGTAGTGCCGAACCTGCAAATGGCCGAAGGTGCTACGCTTAAAGTAGGGGCTATTGTGATGAGTGCAAACGCTAAAGCTTTAAGTGAAGTTAGGATCACCGCTAAAAAAGCCTTGATTGAAGAAAAGATTGACCGCACGGTATACAATGCTGAAAACGACCTTACCGCACGTGGTGGCGACGCAACAGATGTTATGAAACGCGTCCCTATGGTGTCGGTTGATCTTGACGGCAATGTGAGCGTAAGGGGAAGTTCAAATATAAAAGTGCTGATCAACGGCAAACCTTCGGCTATGATGTCGGCCAGTGTTTCTGACGCCCTAAAGCAAATCCCTTCCGATCTGATCAAAAGCGTAGAGGTTATTACTTCACCATCTGCTAAGTACGATGCCGAAGGTTCGGGTGGTATTTTGAACATCATATTGAAGCAAAATAATCTTGAAGGATTATCGCTAAATATAAATACCACAGCAGGTACGCGTGGCTCGGGCTTGGGCCTGAATGGTGGTTATAAAGTGGGCAAGTTCAACTTTTCGTTAGGCGGCTTTGGCAGGGCCAGTTATAATACCCCCGGTGATTTTACCAACAGCCAAACAGTAACCAGCTTAACATCTAATGATGTGAGCCTTACAACACAGTCGGCACGTACTAAAAACAGCGGATTGATGGGGCGTTATAACTTTGGCGTAGATTATGACATCAATGATCATAACTCTTTAAGCCTTGGCCTGGTATTAGGTGCTAATAATCGCCCTGTACAGCAGAATGATTTCTTTACACAAAGCTATCTCAATGATGTATTAACCGGTTCAACCTTGCAGAATAACAAGATCACAAACAATTCAAACCAAATTGATGCTACGCTAACTTATACCCACACCGGCAATACCCCGCAGCGCGAATTCAGTTTCCTTACCGCTTTCAGTCAAAATAACCGCAACTATAATTTTGAGAATATTTTTTTGAACCAAACCGACGGCTCTGTTACCAATGGCCTAAAAAACCTGAATAACAGCGTAAACAAAGAGTTTACGCTTGAGGCCGACTACCAAACCCCGACATTCAAAAATCAACTGCTTGAATTTGGTGCAAAAGATATCATCAGAACTGTTAGCAGCGATTATGCATATTATAGTGCCTCTGACGGTTCGCTGAATTATCAGCCTCTAACATCGGCAAGCTTGTCCAACTCATTTAACTACAAACAAAACGTTGCTTCTACGTATTTGTCGTATACGTTAAGCCCTTTTAAAAATTATACATTAAAGGCTGGTGCGCGTTACGAGTATACCAGTATTACGGCCGATTTCGAAACCGGATCGGCGGTAAGCATACCCAACTACGGTGTGTTGGTCCCCAGCTTAAACCTGGCACGTAAATTTGATAACGGGGATATGCTCAAATTGGGTTATAACCGCCGGATACAACGCCCTTCGCTGGAGTACTTGAACCCCAATGTTCAGGCTGCAAATCCGTTGAGTATTACTGTGGGCAATCCGGCCCTGCAGCCCGAGTTTACCAACAATTTTGAACTGGCCTACAGTACGCATATTAAAAACAATAACTTCAATATATCGGCATTTATGCGTAATACCAACGATGCCATACAAACTATCCGTACCGGTAGCGGAGATACAGTAAGGACTACCTATCAAAATTTAGGTAAGCAAAACGCCTATGGCATGAGCTTGTCGGCCAATCTTTCGCCAATAAACAAGTTGAACCTCAACTTTGGTATTGACCTTTATTACCTGACTTTAAACAACCAAAATCCAGACCCAACATATTATGCTTCCAACCACGGTTGGGTATATAATTACCGGATGTTTGGCAGCTATGATCTTTCGGATAAATACGCCATACAAGCCTTTGCTTTTCATCGGTCTAACCAAATCCAGTTGCAGGGTTACCAGGGAGGGTTCGGGGTTTATAACCTGAGCTTCAACCGTTATTTCGCAAATAAAAAAGGTACCATTGGTATTGCGGGAGACAATTTCTTGAGCAAGGGTTATAAAATCCCTACCGTAGTATCATCGGGGAACATTAGCCAAACTGCTATGAACGTCAATTACATCCGCAGCTTTGAGATTAAGCTTAGTTATAAGATTGGTGGATTGACAAACAAGCCGAGCAAACCAAAAAAGACGATCAACAATGACGACCTGAAACAAGACGGCGGCGATAACAGTAGTAGCGGAAAATAGATAAAAAGTTTAAGTCTCTTTGCTAAATAGCGGATAGCCGGAAATACAAATATGAAGTCAATCAAATAATTTGCTGAGCACTTTTATGATGGCTTTGTATTCAAGGGTTGGGCAACGGTTAAGATGTATCGATGCCCAACTTTTGTGATAACCGGTTCTTCATCTTTCTAACCGCTGTTATTTTACCATTACTTTCAACAATATACTTTTAAAATCGTGCTCAGATATTCTGTAAGTGCCGATCTGCGCGTATCCTGCATTAAATCTTATTGATTACTTCCTCATGAATGATTAGGGGATGATTTAATAAGTGCTTCTTTTGTTTAAAACCATTTTAGTCATAATCGTGGTTCTAATGATTTAATAGCCTATTTCAACAATGGTGTTATAGGTTGCCTGATTGCTAATGTTATTAATGATAAAGTGCGCAACATCGGCTCTCGATATTTTCAGGCAATTTTTAAGAAACGTGTCGATGGCTATTCGGTACTTGCCACTAACGGTTTGGTTTGTAAGTTGCGGAGGACGGATGATTGTCCAGTCGATATTATTGCTTTGTTTTATCAGTGCCTCCATCCTATGCAAATCGGCATACATGTGTTTTAGTAGTTTTTGAACAATATATTTTTCAATTAGCCTGACATAAAACGGCAGTACCGGACTTATCTCAATAGCACTTGCCGATATAAGGAACAGGCGTTTTATACCTTTTTGGTTCATCACTTTTAAAACATTTGCATTGCCCTCCGAATACAAAGTTGTTGGTTTATCGGCGCCGAAGCCACCGGCTACACCTATTGCTGAAATTATTGCATCCTGATTTTCAAAATGATCTTCAAAAGCACCGGGGTGCATAACGTCACCGCTTACTTTTTTAAGATTTGGGTGTTCGATTGTCAGTTTTGCCGGATTGCGCAGTATTGCCGTAACCAGATGGCCTGCCTGTAATGCTTGTTCAACACATTGTAGGCCAATACCGCCGTTTGCACCTATAATCACTAATTTATGGATAGGGAAATTTTGCTGATTTTTCATTTTTTTTGCAGTTAATTAAATTTAAAAACGCTTAAAAAAACTATACTGAAAAACAGCGCCAGCTGTATTGCAAAAAAGATATTAAGGTTTGTCTTAATTTGGTTTATCTGTTCTGTCAAGTAAGCTCCGTTTTTGTTGATGATGGTTCGTAGCTTTTCGCCCTGTCTTCTGCCAAAAAGAATTCCGTTCAGCATCAGTATTAAAACAATCCCTATTTTTATTCTAAACCATAATTGCTCACCAAATACGCCATGGGTTAGAGCCATCATACCAATGCCTGTTGTAACCAGTAAGGCAGCACCTATCCCAATCAACCTTGATGATCTGGATGTGCCGGCAAGTACGCCTTTTGATTTTGCTAAGTCTTCGTCGAAATACTTCCAAAAAATTTTAAAAATGGTAAAATCAATTATGGTAGTGCCCGCCATTATGGTTAGCCCTGTTAGGTGTAATACTAATAAAGCTGGTAAAAAAGTTGATGCGTTCATTTTATTGATAATTAAATTTTTATTATTTGTTATGCCATATGGTACTAAATTAATGCAATAATATACCAAAAGGTAGTAAATAGCAAATATTTGTAGCGATTTTTATAAATTTGATACCAAAAGGAAGTAACGCGTGAATAAAACAGTTGAATTGGTTAAGCTTTGGGGTGATTATGAAATGCAAAATCCCGAATGTAGCTTGGATGATTTTTTTCGGCATCAGGTGACTGCAACAGCAATAGATGAAAAGAATGCTGTGCCCGATTGGCAGCTAAGGCCCGGGATAAATGGCAGGCTCATGATTTTAATAAGGCGAATTGGTAAATATCATATGGTTTATTCAAACAAAGCGCTTGAAGGTACCGGGCTCGATCAGATAGAGGAGTTTGGTATATTGGTTACTATTTTTAACCAGGTTAATCCAATAAAATCTGAAGCTATTTATAATAATATAATCGAACTATCAAGCGGTACCAATATGCTTAACAGGCTAAAAAAACGCGGACTGATAACCGAATATGACGATATTGATGATAAACGTATTAAGCGTTTAAAGTTAACAATCCTTGGAGAGGAAACACTGGGGAAAGCCAAAGTACGTGTACTTGAAGTAGCGCGAATGATGACCAATGTACTAAGCGAAGAGGATAAACAACTTTGCTTTCAACTGCTTAACCCGGTCAGTGAAAAGTTTGACGGCACTTTTCAAAAATTTAAGAATAAAGGTTTTGACGAGATCTTTGAGGCTATGATGAAATAGGTTGCTTTTTTGCCGGAGTTGAGGCATGCGACGGCAGCAAATGTTAATGTTTGTTAAAAGCGTACGGGTTTATAATTTATACGTATATTTAGTTAACCTACTTTACCTGTTAACTGAACCCGTCATGAAAACATTGAAACTAACTTCTGCAGTTATATTGATGCTTCTGTCAATGAACTCATTTGCCCAGCGTATTAAAGGAATTGTGATTGATAAGGCTACTTATTTGCCGGTAGCCAATGCTTTTATCAGTACACCTACTTCGAAAAACATAAGCAACGCCGAAGGAAAGTTTGTGCTGGCCAATGTAAAACCCGGCGATACTTTGAGGATTAATAGTATAGGTTACAAGCCATTCAGGCTCATAGTCAGTTTTTTAAAATTTGATACTTTAAGGTGTTATATTGAACCTGATGCAACCGTTTTGAGTGAGGTGAAAATCAGGGGCAGGCGTAACGCTAAAGCCGATTCATTGCGCAACCGGAGGGAGTTTGCCTCTGCTTTTGCCTATCGTGGTTCAACCATAAAAGATGCATTTATAACACGCCCGGCTGATCTTGATTTTGGTAAACCCAGCAATCATATCAATGCAGATAAAAGTACCGCAACTATTTTAAGTATCAACCTGCTTTCAGTGATTGATATGCTGGGTAAAAACAAAGCCCCGCAGTCAAAGCTGCAAAAAATCCTGCTTAAGGACGAAGAAGATGAGTACGTCGACCGGTTTTTTTCGCCTGAAAAGGTAAGTTCAATAACCAGTCTCAAAGGCGATTCGCTTCAAAACTTCATGAACCAATATCATCCCGATATTAAAAAGGTAAAAAAGATGAGCGATTATGATATGATCAGCTACATCAGAAAAAGCTATGCCGATTACCTTAAATCAGGAAGCAAACAAACAGTGCCGTTATTTGGAAGATAAAAAGATTAGCTTGCACGCTAAGATTGTATTGTGTGATGATTTTCTTACCGCTCAATTACCAGGTACTTTTTATTACAGTTGTAACAAAAATACCGTTTTAGCGGTAGCCAAAATGTCAATATTTTTAAAATGCGTGGCCTGCGGATCCTTTGGCCGGTATTGGTTTGGCATGTTGGGCAAAATGTGCGGCTATGCCTTTTTTCCGAAGGTTCATTTTCAGTATCTACAATATGCATAACATGAATACAATTAAACCCATTGTATCCTCATAGCAGGCTTTTATTGATTAATACCCAAAACTAAAAAGCGTACCTTTTTTAAGAGATCGCTTTTATGAGGCTTTGCTATTATATGGATTGCTCGTAAGCAACGGCGACTTTTTGTTAAACCTATTCCATTCATCAATATTTACCAGGCCGGGAGCAGTTGCATAATGCTTTTTACTTGTAGGGCACGTAACCATAAAACCCTTACGGTTTTGTGCAATTACCGGACGTGCACCGCATTCTTTGCAAGGCTCACAATGGATGTTTGGTTGAATTTGTATAGGTTCTGCCATTACTTTTTTTTAAAGGTTAAATAAACTCCAGCCATCCGGCCAGAGGATTTTAATTATGAATTAGGGTTTTGGCTGCGTCGTTACAAAGATGCAAATAATATTTTTATTAAAAAAATAGCAATTTTTCAGACGTACTTCACAATTATGCTGTGTGTTTATTGATAAAAGTGTAAAATAATGGTGAAAATGTGTGAAGATGTGTGTAATCTTGTTTACACCTGGCGGCTTTGGGTTTTGTTTATTAACAACTTTTTTACACTTTGAACTATCTAAATTTTTACCATGAAGAAAAGTCTTTGTTTCCTGCTGTTATTAATTTGTACCCGGTTTGCATTTGCACAGCCGCCCGAATCTTCAATAAAGCAATGGCAGGATCAAAAGTTTTCCATGTTTATCCATTTCGGGGGCATTTATTCGGTTTTGGGAGGCGTTTGGGATGGTAAACCTGTTACCCGGGGTTTAAGTGAGCAAATTCAGGCTCATGCAGGCATTTACAGCGATACGTACGCTAACCTCGCTAAAAACTTCAATCCGGCAAACTGGAATGCTGATAGTATTGCTTTGCTGGCTAAGGCAGCTGGGATGCGATCTATTGTACTTACCTCAAAGCATCATGATGGGTTTTGCATGTTTAAAACAGCTACTACCGATTTTAATGTAGTTGATGCTACGCCTTTTAAGCGCGATGTGGTAAAAGAAATGGCCGAAGCCTGCAAAAGGCATGGCTTGAGATTTGGCTTGTACTTTTCATTGATAGACTGGCATTACCCGCAGGCATCACCTATATCAAGCCATAATTCGGACTATGTAACCCCAGAGCATCATGAGTATAACAAAAAACAGGTAACCGAACTGTTATCAAATTACGGAACCATATCTGAGCTTTGGTTTGATATGGGATCGCAAAGCCCTGAACAAAGTAAAGAACTTTATCAACTGGTTCACCGCCTGCAGCCCGATTGTATGGTAAGCAGCCGATTGGGTAATGATCAGGGCGATTTTGCTGTTATGGGCGATAATCAATATCCTGATTATTCAATTGGGGTGCCGTGGCAGTCGCCGGCTTCATTTTTTGATGAAACCTGGGGCTACCGGTCATGGCAGAAACGCGGGAGCGAGGATGAAAAATATAAGGAAAAACTGGAAAGCCTGATCCGCGTGATCAGCAGGGGAGGGAATTACCTGCTCAATATAGGCCCCAAAGGAGATGGCTCAGTGGTTGGCTTTGAAAAAGACGTTTTATTAAAAATAGGTGCCTGGCTTCGCAAAAATGCCGAAGCTGTTTATGGCACCACTGCCGATCCGTTTTTTACAGCATTTAACTGGGGAAATATCACCAGTAAACCGGATAAACTTTATCTTTTTGTTACCTCGGTACCGGCTGATGGCTCAATCACTTTACCTGGCCTTGAAGGAATGATCAACAAGGCATCGGTTTTGGGCGAACACCAATCACTTCAATTTAAACAAACAACTGATGCTGCTGTGATCACTTTACCGGCAAATTTCGATAATGAAAAACAAATCAAGGTTATAACAGTTGACATCGCCGAAGGCTATAAAGTACAACCCATTCATATTATCAGAAGCAGCTACGGGCATATGGAGCTGGATGAGCATAATGCTTATAATTATTATAGTTCATCGGGCATTGATTATAACAGCAACTATCAAAGCACGGTAAAGCAGGCCTGGACAATTAAACCTACTGCTACAGGAAAATATCACCCCTCAATACAATATACCGATGAAGAAAAAGGAAGTATAATAGACTTTACCGTTAACAATGTAACTGCCACACTTAAGCTCGATAACGACAGGCTGATGAAGTACAAGGTTGATACCGCTAAAATTAAATGGGGGCCTCTATATATCACCGGGCCGTATTCAGCAGGTTTAGGCGGCTTAAATGGCGTTGCCGGCAAAATTGACATTACCAAGCCATATACTAACGATGCGGATAAACCATGGCAGCGCATGGACAGTTACAAAAACGGCCAGCTTATTGATTTGCCGGCGGGTATGGATAATGCCTATTATGTGCTGCAGAATATTAAAGTAGAAAAAGGTTTGATTTATGCACAGGTCAAAATTACAAGCGGAGATGGTATTATTGTTATGTTCAATGGCAAACAAATGATTATTAATAACAACCCCGGCAAGGCCGGTTCTGTAGATCATATCATCGGTTTGGATTTAATGCCCGGCAATAATCAGTTACTGATAAAGGTGTTCAATAACTTTAAAAAGAATATTCCTTTTGCCATTAACCACAGCATTCCGCAAAATATCTACATAAAAGATCTTGATCCTGTAATGTTTGATGCAAACAGGCTTTATCCGGTAAGTTTAAAACTGCATGATTCTGCATCACCGCATCAAACTTTAAAGCTGCCTAATCTCGAGGTTTGGTTCGCAAAAAAATAAAAAATCAGACTTACGAAGTTTTCAAAACTTCGTAAGTCTGAACAAAAATTGTTATTTCAATAGCACCTTAGTGGCGCCGTAGCCAAATTTTTCTTTACGGGCATCCATGAAGGTTTGTACTTTTTTATGCCTGCCCAATTGTTTATGCAGTTCATTGCGTAAGGTGCCATTGCCCGCACCGTGTATAAAAGTAATATCGGGTAGTTGATGCACAATGGCTGCATCCAGTGCTTTATGGAAATGTGCCAGTTGGATCTCCATGATTTCGGAGCTGCTTAAAAACTGGTAATCATCACGCAGCTTTTCTATATGCAGGTCAACTTCGCTAACCGGTTTCTCAATCACTATTTTTTCGGTAGGCGTTTCAAAAAAGCTTTCCTTTAGTTTTTGTGCATCAATAACCAATTCGGGTTCATCAAGCCTGATAAGCCAGCCCGGTTGGTTAAGCAATGGAATGTTCTTTTTTGTGGTCGAAAAATCCTTTGCTTTAAATTTTTCATGCACAGCTAAAGGCGCAGGAGGTTCAATATTCTGTTTGGTACTAAACAAAACGCTGAAAATAAATTTAGGCCAAACCTGCAGATCGGCCAGTTGTGCAGAGTACATATTTTCGGTTGATTTTGGTGCTATCACACCTGCAAATTCACCCTTAAACGTCTGTTGCTTATCGGTTGTTAAAGTAGCCAGTAACTGAAACGATGTTTCATTGATTAAATGAAAATGTACAACAGAGCTCGCCCTTGCATCGGTTACTACACCTATATAAACCCCCTTTTGTACAAATTCGCCTGGTGTTACTGGCTTTTCATCGGCTGTACTGGTGCTTTTTGTGGCTTCCGCCGGATGGTAACCATGAATATAGGTTACTTTACTGGCCAATACAGGAATCTCAAAATCGTCTTCGCCGGTAACGCCTATCATCTGCTCGTCGATGATGCGGGTTACAAAACCTTCCATTTTTTCATCAACAAACCGAACAAAATCGCCTAATTTATATTTCATAGTATTATGTTATTACTGTGCAAAGTTAATTTATCCGGGCACATCCGGCCTTATAATCAAACTTACTTATTTTAAGGTAAGTTTGATATGCATTTGTATGATTAACAGCTTTTAAGAAATATATCACTACAGCTATACACTTTTAACTTCATATCATGAGCAACAATACCCCTAAAACACTGGACAACGATTTGTTAAAACAGGTATTTGTCCACAACTTAAATCGTATTTATTTTGGTAAATGTTATCTTGATAAACACTTGGAACATCTGAAAGGCCTCGCTTCATTTACGGCATTGCAGCAGGCTATTCAGGAGTTTTGGGACGATATCAAGAAGCAGATAGAACGGATGAATAAGGTGTATACCCTGATCAATGAAATTCCGTCGGATAAGAACTGCAACCCTATAAAGTCCATTGTTAAAGATGAGTTTTGCCTGGACGAGGAGCAAACTTTACCGGTATTGCTGGATATGGATATTATGTTGTATCTGCAGCTACTTGAGCATATTAATATCACATCGTGCCATATGTTAATAATGGTGGCCAAACAGCTCAATTATGCTGAAGCTCAACAATTACTTACCGAATGTAAAGATGAATCAATTGACAACGATGAGTTGTTTACGCTTATTAGTAAAGAATATATAATTGCGGATTAAGTGTCTTGAAAAAAAGAAAGCCATCCGCATAGCGCAGATGGCTTAAATGTTAGTTATTTAATACCCCTATTAAAATAACTGGTAACAAAGTAAAAAAAAATATATCCGATACCGCAAAATATTTATTCATAAATAATCTTTGTGACAGCTTTGTTACAAAATATGTCCTGATATAACGATTTATCGAGCGTTTTTTTTGTTTTAATTTTCGAATTAATGTTTCCCGCATATCGTTATTTAGTCCAATTGCTTTAAATTGGCCACTGAAATTTAAGACGAATGACTAAATCCATTATTTTATCTGCCTTATCCTGCATTGCTTTTGTGCAGGTAAAGGCTCAAAGCCTGTATATGCCACGCGATATACAAAAAGCATTTAAAAACGAAACCCGCTCGGCCGATGGCCGCCCCGGCAAAAAGTACTGGCAAAATTATGGCCGCTATAATATCAGCATTACGGCCATACCTCAAAACCGTACCGTAAAAGGCACCGAGCAAATCACTTATGTTAACAACAGCCCGGATACCTTAAAAAGGCTTAACATGAAGCTGATCCTGAACATACACAAACCGGGTGCCGCCCGTTTTGGTGATGCAGCGGCCGATTATTTAACGCCTGGTATTCAGTTTGATAATTTTTCGGTTAACGGGGATGTGAAAAAAGTCCCTTCTGCCTCAACAAATCAGTTTGTGAGCCTGAGCAAACCGCTTTTACCGCATGATTCGGTTAAGCTTGATATCGGCTGGCATTTTGAAATTTCTAAACAAAGCGGCCGCGAAGGGATGATCGATTCAACTACCTGTTACCTGGCTTATTTTTATCCGAGGGTATCGGTATATGACGATTACAATGGCTGGGATAGGCTGCCCTTCCTGGATGCACAAGAGTTTTACAACGATTTTAATGACTATACACTGCACGTTACTGCACCCAAAAACTACGTAGTTTGGGCTACGGGCACACTGCAAAATCCTAACGAGGTATTACAGCCCGAATATGCTAAACGTTTGCAAGCCTCATTTACCAGCGACTCAACTATTCATGTAGCATCCGCGGCCGAAATGGCGGCTCAGAAGGTAACAGCCCAAAAAGACATGAATACCTGGACATGGACCGCTAACGATATCAGCGATATGGCTGTAGGCATTAGTGATCATTATGTATGGGATGCCGCCAGCGTTGTGGTTGATGATGCAACAAACCGTCGCGCAAGTATGCAGGCCGCTTTTTTAGATAGCTCGGAAGATTTCCATCATGCTGTACAGGCAGGCCGTAACTCATTGGGCTGGCTTTCACATAACTGGCCGGGTGTACCATACCCATTCCCTAAAATGACTTCGTTTCAGGGTTTTGCCGATATGGAGTATCCAATGATGGTTAATGATAGCCACACCAATGATATCCGCTTCTCACAATTTGTGCAGGACCACGAAATTGCTCATACCTATTTCCCTTTTTATATGGGTATCAATGAAAGTCGTTATGCCTTTATGGACGAGGGTTGGGCAACTACTTTTGAATTGCTGATAGGAGCATCAGAAGTTGGCAAAGAAAAAGCTGAAGAGTTATACAAAAGCTTCCGTGTTGACAGGTGGATCCATGATGCTTCAACAGCCGAAGACCTGCCGGTTATAACACCTTCAAGCGAATTGAGAGGCGGCTACGGTAATAACTCATATGGTAAACCATCATTAAGCTACTTTGCCCTGAAAGATATGCTGGGCGACGAATTGTTCAAAAAAGCTTTACACGGCTATATGGACCGCTGGCATGGTAAACACCCAATACCATGGGATTATTTTAACTCTATGAGCAATATCACCGGTAAAAACCTCGATTGGTTTTTTAACAATTGGTTCTTCACCAATTACTATATTGACTTATCGTTAAAAAGCGTAACTAAATCAGCAGGCGGTTATACCGCTGCTATTAAGAATGTTGGCGGCTTTGTAGTTCCGTTTGATGTAAAGGTTACTTATGCAGATGGTTCGGCCGAAAGCTTTCATCAAACACCGGCTGTTTGGGAAAAAAATCAGAAGCAAATTTCTGTAGATATCAAAACCACTAAAAGCATTAAATCGGTTACTTTAAACGGTGGCATATTCATGGACGCCGATGAAAGCAACAATACCTGGAATAAATAATAAAAATGTTTATAAATAATAAAACCCGGCTATATTGGCCGGGTTTTATTATTTTATGATAGTACTAAATATTATGCGTTTTGTACAGAATTGTTCCAATCATTAGCAGTTGCTTTAACTTTATCTTTTGCGTTTTCGGCGGCGTCGCCGGCTTTGCCTGCAATTTCATCAGCCTTTGATTTAGCTGCATCAACTGCTTTATCTTTTGCGTCCCACAGGTCGCTTACAGTACCGCTAAACTTGGTTTTAGCTTTATCAATTACGTTATTGCTGTAATCTTTGATATCTCCTGCTGTTGTTTGCGCTTTGGTTTTGGCTGTATCAACCAAATCATTTATATAGTCGGCAATATCGCCTCTTAGTTCAGTGCCTTTTTCGGGAGCTAACAATAAACCCAAAGCTGCACCTGCTGCTGCACCTACCAATAGTGCTGCTATAATTTTTGCTTGATCTTTCATGTTCTTTCTTTGTTTTATGTGTAGTCGATTTATGATATTACAGGATAAACAACAACAATGCCAGTTTTTATTTGAAGATAATATCTAAATATTAAGTTTATATACCTGGCAGATTAACAAAAAGCAAAGCAATAAAAAAGGCACTCAAAAAATTGAGTGCCTGATAGGCTTAATGATTATATTATAATTATATAACTTTTACATTTACCGCGTTAAGACCTTTACGGCCGTTTTCAACTTCGTATTCAACGGTATCGTTTTCACGAACTTCGTCAATAAGGCCTGTTGAATGAACAAAAATATCCGGACCGCCATTGCTTGGCACGATGAATCCGAAACCTTTTGTTTCGTTGAAAAATTTTACTGTTCCTTGATTTTGCATTATTTTATTTATTAATGCGGCCAAGGTAGGGATAATTTACCGTAATAAAGCAATACCATAACCCTAATTTAGATGTAAACTAAATAGGGCAACACGAGGGCTGCTAAATAATTGATTAAGTATCAGTAGTATATAATCAAATTTTACTCGTGTGAATGCTCGTTTAATGGATAACGCCGGTAGGTTTAGATGTAAAAACCCTGATTTTTGGAGCGAAGGGGCTTGCCTGGAAAAACATCACAACAAATGCCTGTCTGATACTTCAGTCAGTCCTGGTTGCCTGCCTCGGATAAAAAGCTGCTTGTGTTTAAAGAATATAAAATGCTATTGGCCTTTTAGTTTTTAAAAAGATTAAGTTTGCAACGCAGCCGCTGCAGTGGTTTGTTTCCTCTTAAAAACAGAATAACGTAAATGAAGGCCTTTATATTCGACCTTAATGGCACCATGATCAATGATATGCCATTTCATACCAAAGCATGGCAATATCTCTTAAACACCGACCTTGGCGGTAATTTTACCTGGGACGAAGTAAAACCCCAGATGTATGGCAAAAACCAGGAAGTACTGGTACGCATGTTTGGCCCCGATCGCTTTACGATCGAAGAAATGGACAGGCTTTCGTACCTTAAAGAGCAGCGCTACCAGGACGAATTTTTACCACACCTGGCGCTGTTACCCGGTTTGCATGAGTTTTTGGAAAAGGCTTATCAGACAGGCATCCCCATGGCTATTGGCTCGGCGGCAATCCCTTTTAATATTGACTTTGTATTGGATAACCTTAACATCAGGCATTATTTTAAAGCAATAGTAAGTGCCGACGACGTAGTGTTGAGCAAACCCCATCCCGAAACTTTTTTAAAGGCGGCTGAATTGCTGGGTACATTGCCAACAGACTGCATTGTGTTTGAAGATGTGCCCAAAGGTGCCGAAGCGGCAGCCAATGCAGGTATGAAGGCAGTAGTGCTTACCACAACCCACCAGCAGGACGAGTTTGAAGCATTGCAGAATGTGATTCACTTTGCCGATGACTTTACCGATAATTTTATTAACAACCTGCTATAATAATCAGTAGGGTTTGTTATTATATTACTTGTTTTAACGTATTATTGTTCTGAATCCTGTTTATAAACCAGATCCGGACCTTTTACGATGAAACTTAAATTCAACCTGCTTTTGCTCGCTGCCGGTATGATCATTAGCTCGTGCAGTGATCATATTTATGCGCCGGCCATGCATCATAGTGATATTGCCTATCTGCCAAAACCGGTATCTGCCGATGCTGTTAAATCGGCAAATTATATATCGGGGGCATTGGTGGTTGATGAAAGTCCTAATTACTCGGACGAGTTGGTTAGTGCGCAGCTAAATTTTAGCCGCGGGCACGTGTTTGATCATTTTAACCTTGCTTACAGTGCTTTTGGCACGTTAGGAAATTATCATAACAGCGAGTTACAGCCGCAGGACCCCAACTATTTTAAAAATAAGTTTTTCGGCGCAGCGGGAGGGAGGTTATCAGGCAACTTTTTTGTAAGCGGCAGCCACATCGATTTTCGTTTTATTGGTTTTGAGGCCGCTTACAGCCATGAGTTCGGCGATTATCTTAATTTCAGGAGGGCCGTTACCAATCAACCGGGCTTTTATACTGATCCGCGCGCTGATCTGTTTACATTAGGTGGTACAACCGAAATTATATTTCATACCAATAAAGTTGCCAACCAGTTTGGTTTCCGGCTTTTTTGGGGCGGTACATTTGGTAATGATAATGTATACCGAAATAAAAACAGCGATTACAATTACAGGGTTTATAGTCCTGGTATTGTAACCGCCGCCTATTTTATGCAGATCAAAAACTTTATAGGCATTGTTGAAGCCGGTAACTATGTGCAGTTAAGACTTGGCTACAGGCTTAAATAGCTTATTCAGAATAAACGCTGCCAACCCTGTCACGCAGGTTATAGCCTGATGCCATTACCTCGCCATAGGCTCCTGCTGTACGTACAGCTATCAGGTCACCTCGGAATGATTCGGGTAGACTCACATCCTTCTGGAAACAATCTGTGCTTTCGCAGATAGGTCCAACTACATCATATTTTAAACCTTCTGACTTTTCTGCTTCCTGCTTCCTGCTTAGATTTTCTATCTGGTGATAAGCCTGGTAAAGCATCGGGCGTATCAGTTCGGTCATTCCTGCATCAAGGATCAGGAAGTTCTTTTTCTGCCCGTTTTTAACGTACAGCACGCGTGATATCAATGAGGCGCTTTGCGCAACCAGTGCACGGCCAAGCTCAAAATGTACTTCTTGCCCCGGCTTAACATTCAGGAAGTTTTTAAATACCTGGAAGTAAGCTTCAAAATCGGCTACGTTATTATCAGGATTGTAATAATCAACACCTAAACCGCCGCCTGTATTAAGTACTTTGATGGGGAAACCGCGGTCTTCAAACCAGTCCTGCATCTCATTAATGCGGGTGCAAAGGTTTTTATAAACTTCCAGGTCGGTAATTTGCGAACCAATGTGGAAGTGGATGCCTAAAAATTGCAGGTTATCGCATTTGCGCAAAGCAGCGGCAACATCGGGCAATTGCCAGGTGTTGATGCCGAATTTATTTTCATCTAAACCGGTAGTTATGAAATGATGCGTATGGGCATCAACGTTTGGGTTAATGCGGATAGCTACGCCTGCCTTTTTATTTTTCGCTTTGGCAAGCCCGTCGATAATAAAAAGCTCCTGGATAGATTCTACATTGAAGCAAAAGATATCGGCGTCAAGTGCCAGGTTTATCTCCCTGTCTGATTTACCTACGCCGGCAAATACCACTTTACCTTTATCAAAGCCATGCTCAATGGCCGCTTTAACTTCGCCGCCGCTTACGCAATCGGCGCCAAAACCATACGTTTGGATGGTGTCAATAACCTTTGGGTTAAAATTGGCTTTCATGGCATAATGCACATGGAAGCCATGCTTTGCAGAAGCATCGCGGCAGGCGCTCAACGTGTTTTTGAGCACCTCCAGATCGTAGTAATAAAACGGGGTATCTAAGCCGTTAAATTTATCTATAGTTTTACTTGTAAACATTGTAGTATATTTTACCTCACCCAACCCTCTCCAAAGGAGAGCGCTATTTAATGAGATTAATTGAATGTTGTTTATAAAGTCCTCTCCTTTGGAGAGGATTTAGGTGAGGTTATTAAAACAACCTGTTATGTAAGCTCCTTAAAGTTTCAATCTTATCCTCGGTTTTTACCAGTAACGACAGGTTGTGGTCGCTGCCACCATATGATATCATCCTTAACGGAATGTGTTTAACAGCTTCCAGTACGCGTGCAGCATAGCCGTGTTTTTCGGCACCAAAATCACCTACCACGCAAATGATGGTTTGGTTCACATCTATCTCCACCGAACCGTAAGTATTCAGTTCTTTGGTGATGTCACCAAGATAAGTAGTGTCATCAATGGTTACAGATACACCTACTTCTGACGTGGTGATCATATCGATAGATGTTTTATAACGCTCAAACACTTCGAAAACCTTGCGTAAAAAACCATGTGCCAAAAGCATCCTGCTTGATTGAATTTTGATAGCAGTAATGGCATCTTTAGCGGCGATAGATTTGATCTTATCCTTTTCGCTGGTATTGGCGATCAGGGTGCCTTGTGCTTTAGGATCCATGGTATTTAGCAAGCGAACCGGGATCTTATATTTTTGAGCAGGGAAAACACTTTGCGGGTGCAGGATCTTAGCTCCAAAATAAGCAAGCTCAGCAGCTTCGTCAAATGACAGCTGAGCAATTGGCTGTGTGCCTTTTACGATCCGCGGATCGTTGTTATGCATACCGTCGATGTCCGTCCAGATCTGTACTTCTTCGCTGCGGATACCTGCACCAATTAATGATGCTGTATAATCACTACCACCACGGCGCAGGTTATCTATCTCGCCGTAAGCGTTACGGCAAATATAGCCCTGGGTAATAAACAGGTTTACTTCAGGGTGTTTATCGAGTAGCGGAAGCAGGTTTTCGGTAATGTGGTCAACAATAGGTTCGTTGTCCTCATCTATTTTCATGAAATCCAAAGCAGGCAGCAATACCGATGGAATGCCTATCTCCTTTAAATAAACATGATAAAGGGTAGTTGAAAGCAACTCGCCCTGTGCAACAATGATCTTATCTTCAATATGGGTGAACAGGTCATTTGCCAGGTTGCTCAGTAATGAAAAATGGTAGTCGATAACCTCCTTGCCCTGGGCTAAAAACTCGGGCTTGGCAAACAATTCCTTAATAAAAATTTCGTACTTATCCTTCAGGATAGTAATGAGCTGAACCGCCTTCTTCTTATCACCGGTGAGGTATGCTTGTCCAATTTCTACGAGGCTGTTTGTTGTGCCTGACACTGCCGATAGCACTACCACCTGGCGCTCGGCCGGGTTAATGATATCAAGCAGTGCTTTCATCCGGGCGGGGCTACCTACTGATGTCCCACCAAATTTTAAAACTTTCATTTTTTATGTTGCTGTTAACCGTATGTGAATTGATGTTTGAGCTATCATTTTACTGATTTTCAAGCACCAATATTTGAGGCGCTAAAAATAGCGTTTTAAAACACTTATCTGTAATTTAATTTGAAGGGGTGCGCCAAAGTTGGCCCATGAGTAAAGGGAAAGCTAAATTGGTTATGCAAAACATTTTCTTCCCCTTATCCGGGTAAATAAAAAAGAGGCTGTCTTCATGTTTTGAGACAGCCTCTTTTTGCAAATTTTATTGTTTAAATATGTTTAAAACGGTTGAGTTACAACGATTGGTTTCCACCCGGTATTTATACTCACCTGGAATGAGGAGCCAGAACTGGTACCGTTACCCCCAAACAGATTGCTGACGGTATAAACTACCTGCTGGTTTTTCGATAACACTATCGGATCAAATGTACGTCTGGTTATCGTTGTAGAATTACTTCCATAGCAAGTTATAGATGGAGCAATTCCGAAGGTGTCGCTACCAACGTTCATTGATATCGAAAAATTCTTTTTTCCGATTAATGAATCCGGAATAGCAACTCCAAAATGGGTGCCCATATCCTCATATGGTGGGGTAAATTCAAATTTATCTGTGAATAGATGATATGTAGATAGGCCTTTAGGGACGGAGAGTTCTATTGATTTCACTGAAGCAGGGATCGCATCTTTAATTATAACCTTTATCTGGCTAATTATTCGGCTTAGCGTAACAGTTCTATTAAGATCTGAAGCCTGAACAACCAGCGGTGCACTATAGCTAAAACAATCAAGCCATGGATATGATTGAACATAGCCTACATCATTGTCCCAGCCGGGGCTGGCTTCGATATGGGCGACTGCACTATTGGTGCCTTTATCGCTGCCTGTGATTTCAATACCATCCTTAAACCCCAATACATACAATTGGTAATTACCCGGAACAACTATTGTTTTTAGTATACCAAAACCAATGCTACTTTTAGTCTGCGTAAATCTGTATTTAATATAACCTCCGCTATCTACTATATAGAAGTATAGGTTATCAACAAGGCCTGCCAGCGATGCTGAATCCGACACCGATGTGGCTAATGATCTTATTTTACTGTTGGCACCGGTACTAATTTCTTGCGTAAAGTCGCTATTTACACCTATAGTTAAATTATAGGTTTTATCTGTTGTTTCGCCCGGTTGTGGTTGTTTATGATCTTTTTTGCAAGACCATACTAATATGCTACAGGCCACCAAAAGCGCTATGATAAAATAATATTTTTTCATTTCGAGTTTAAGGTTAAAGGTTTATGTTGGTGGTGTTCCAGCCCGGCTCTATGCTGATATGGAAATTATTTTGGTTGTTGGTCGTTTTATCGAATACAGTACCCGATAATATTGTTTTGGCATTAGCAATGAACTTAACATTCTTTATTACAATAGGGTTACCTATTGGTTGCGTAAAGCCCGTTGCATAAACATTTATGGTAATGGTATGTAAAACCTGGGCTGGAAAGATGTTCATCCGTATTTTAAAGTTGGTTGTCCCCTTCTCTGCATTGGTAAAAGTATGGCTGGTAGTACCCTGATTAACAAGCTGACCGTTTGGGAAAGCTAAATAAGTAGTATCTTTTAATAATAGATTGCCATAGGGTACAGCGTCTGTAACAGTTATACTACTTATAGTATTAGGTATAGCGTCCTGAATGTTTAACTCAAGTAAGGAGTTTAGGCGATGCATGGTCAAATTGCTGCTAATATTGGCGCCGTTCACTACCACAGTATCGGCTGCATAGTATGTATCCAGACTGGAGCGACCAACGGAGGCGTGTAAAAAATCTGATTCGCCATCTACACCGCCATTACCCACAAAATAAACATAGTAGGTTCCGTTAGGTGCCTGATCGGTAATGGTGCCGAAATTTGAAAAGGTAGGATCCTGGTTTAGAAATGTCTTTAATTTTCCCTGGCTGTCGTAAAGCAAATAAGTTATTTTTTTAACGTTATTAGTCAGCGAGGTGTCTGCTGCATTCACAGCTAATTTTGACTGAACCGAATTTGTAGCCAGATTCGATTTCATGTTGAAATTCAGCGTGTACAGCTTGTCGTTTGTTGGCGGCGTGGGTTTGTGATCTTTTTTGCATGAAAAAAGTGTGAACACACCTATTGCAAGTAAGGTTTTAGGTATAACTATTTTCATAATAATTATTTTTTCGTAAAGATAGGTTCTTTAACTCCCAATTAAAAGGAATAATGAAAATAACTGAACGAGCTATTGGCCGAGCCATTCAGATATCTTTATGAACGACAGCGTATTTTGATGGTGAAACAGTTTTTTTCTAACTTCACGGTGATATATCGTCCTTTTTGCGCACTTACTGTTAAACGCATTGATCATGGCACATGAGATAGTTTTTGATAAACCGGCGACCGAGAGGGAAAAACTCATTACGGAGCTGTATAAAAGCGCCTTCCCGACGCTGGCGAAATATGTAAGCAAAATGGGCGGCTCCTTTGATGATGCAAAGGATGTTTTTCACGATGCACTTGTAATTTATTACGAGAAAACCGTTAACGGCGAACTGCTTGTGCATGCAGGCGAAAAAGCCTACCTGCTGGGTATAGCCAAACATCTGTGGTTTAAAAAGTTCAGGAATGGTAGTAACAATTTGTCGCTTGATAGTTGTGATTTTGATCTCGCTGATGAGGCCAATGAACAGCTATCTACAAATAAGCTTATGCATTACCTGGAAACTGCTGGCAAAAAATGCATGGAACTGTTGAGTGCCTTTTATTACCACAAACTACCAATGAAAGAGGTGGCAGGCTTGTTTGGCTACGCGGGGGAGCGTTCGGCTACCGTGCAAAAGTATAAGTGCATTGAAAAAGTAAGGAAAACAGTTAAAGAACAATCATTAACCTATGCGGACTTCATTGAATGAGATCAAAGAGATAGATGATCATGTGCTGAAACTTGCCCCACCCGACGAGGCATTGCTGTTTGAAGCTAAACTGATCATCAATCCCGAACTTAAGCAGCAGGTGGTTTGGCACAAGCAAACTCTTGGCCTGGTGCAGCAATATGGCCGTAACAACTTCAGGGCCGAGATTGAAGCTGTGCATCAAAAACTATTCAACCTGCCTGAGCATGAGGGCTTCAGGCAAAAGATCATGCGTTTATTTCGCAAACGCTAAAAGCTAAATTTTATGAATATCAATCAAAATGAGTTCCGCAAATACGCGGTGGGGCACCGCCGTGTCCAAAGTTTACACGTCGACAGGTTTATTGCACAGGTAAACAACAGCAAAATAAATATGGGCATGACGCCCTATATTATGGAAGAACGTCAGCTAAACATCTCGCAAATGGATGTTTTTTCGAGGCTGATGATGGACAGGATCATTTTTCTGGGTACTGCTATTGATGAGCAGGTAGCTAACATCATCCAGGCACAACTACTGTTCCTGCAATCGGCAGATGCCAAAAAGGATATCCAGATCTATATCAATTCGCCGGGAGGTTCGGTATATGCCGGACTGGGAATCTATGACACGATGCAATTCATCTCGCCCGATGTGGCTACTATTTGTACCGGTATGGCTGCCTCCATGGCTTCCACGTTACTTTGTGCAGGAGCTAAAGGCAAACGAGCCGCGTTGCCACATTCAAGAGTGATGCTGCACCAGCCATCGGGTGGAGCGCAGGGGCAGGAGTCGGACATCGAAATTGCTGCTATACAGATAGCCAAAATGAAAAGAGAGCTTTATGAAATAGCAGCCAAACACAGTGGCCAAAGTTACGAGCGGATCCACGAAGTATCCGACCGTGATTATTGGATGATAGCTAAAGAAGCCAAAGCTTTCGGGATGATTGATGAGGTTTTGGGGGCGAAGGAGGATTGAGCTTTAAATTAACAAAAAATGTCATTGCGAGCGATAGCGTGGCAATCTCGTAGCTATGCTTAATCGGTTTGCATATCTCACAGGCTAAACTACGAGATTGCCGCGTCGCTCCAATGCTTCTACCAGTGCTACTCCTCGCAATGACATGATTTTTTAAAGGTGATTACTTTACTTATTCAACGCATCCACTTTATCAAAAAACTCATTTTGTAGTTTAATGGTACTGGTATCGGCCTTGATTGCTTTAAGGGCCTGGATAAAACTGGCTATCTCATGTTCGGCTATAAATTTCCCAAACTCGGGTGTGGCTTTAGCACCTTCGCCGGCGTAGTGATTGGGATAGGCAGCATACCACCAGATTGGGGTATAAATATTGGTGAGATTTAAACGATGTTGATTCTCGCCAGATTGTGAGGCTGCCCTGTCCATCTTCATCAGGTCGGGGCGATAGTAGAGCATCGATGCAGTTTCACTTTCCCCGGCATGCTGATCGCCTTCTATTGCCGATTTATGCATTTTGCGGTATTGATCAGTATATTCTTTATCAGCGCCATGTGGGTTATAAAAATATACCGCATAGTTATGGCGCTTGTTAAGCAGCGATTGCATAAAGAACTGGATAAACTCCGGATTGCCACCGTGGCCATTCAGGATTACTATTTTGTCAAACCCGTTACGGGCAATTTCATCGCAGGTAGCCTCCAGTAAGTCCCAGATTACTTTACTTGGCAGGGCGAATGTTCCGGGTTGGTGACGTGCTTCGTTAATTTGTCCGTAAAAATAATCGGGAAACACAACAGCATATTCTGATTTAACGGCATGTGCAGCCCACTCGCGTACGTGGATGAGGTCGGTACCAATAGGAGAATGAGGGCCGTGCTTTTCCAGGATGCCGATAGGCAGGATACAAGTTTTCGATGATTTTTCGAGGGCGGCAGGAAAATCAGAGGCAACAAGCTCATCCCAGCGGGCAGGTATTTGCTGGGCAAAGGAATAAGCAGAAAGCAGCAACACTGCAAACAGTAACAGGTAAGTTTTCATAAATTATAGGTTTAATAACAGGTTATGGCTAACTGTAATTGATCCTGAAATTTACGAACTTAAACTATTGTTTTTCAGCCGGTAATTTAAAAATTACAATAATATATCAACGGACGTTGGGCAGTGAGTAGCAAAAAGCCGCTCCTTTTATTTTGTTGTTTTCAACCCATATGCGCCCGTTCATTTTTTCAGTAAAATCCTTACAGATCATGAGGGCAACGCCGGCACCTTTTTCCTTTTCGTTACTGTATTGCATATTGGCTTTAAAATTGAAGAGTAGCTGAAGCTTATCGGGCGAAATGCCTTTACCTTCATCCTGTACACAAACAGTTACATCTTTATCTGTTGATGCGCTAATGGTAATGGTTGAATTATCCGGCGAAAACTTAATAGCGTTATGTATAAAATTACGATGGATGAACTGCACCAGTTCTTTATCGGCATAAATGATAATAGCCGGATCAACGGTGTTTACGAAATTAAGCCCGCGATCTTTGCTCAATAGGTTAAATGGCTGGATAGCCTCATCAATAAGTTCCTTTAATGGTAGCGGAATAGCCTTATAATCAAAGCCTGATAGCTGCTGTTTGATCCATTGTAATATGTTTTCAAAAATCTCCAGCGAAATATTTGAAGAATGCTCCATGGTATCTACAAGTTCCATCAATTCTTCCCGTGTAAAGGAGTCGGCATCTTTAAGTACGGTGGCCAATGTTTTAAGTGCACCTATAGGCTGCCTGAAATCATGTGCAAGAATGGATACCAGCCGGTTGTTAAATTCATGATCAACCTCCAGTTTTTCGTTTCGTAACTGTACAGTGCGGTTAAGTTCTTCAAGTGTAAGGCCGTGCTTTTTCTTGAGGTTATACAACCGGTAAGTAAATATCACGGCGATAGCTGTAATTATAAATAAAACGCCCAACACAATGGCAAGGATCTGCCTGTTTTCGCTTCGGATGGTTATAGCCTCCAGTTGCTGGTCTTTCAGGGCATAATCAATATAATCAAAGCCCGATGTATTAGTGTACTTTTCTTCATCGTCATATAGTTTCAGCAGTTTTGAACTGTAACGCTGTACTTCGGGCAGGTTGTTTTGAGCAATGTAAATATCGTATAGTTTTTTCCCGAAGACCTTTTCATAATAGTGATAACCACTCTTTTCGGCGATGGATAGCCCCTGTTTATAGTACTCAATAGCTTTAGCTACGTTATTTTCCATGTATAAATCACCAAGGTTGGTGACGATATCGAGGCTCAGGTAATAAAGGTCCATAGCGAGGCCAGTGTTCACAGCCTTTTGCAACAGCGCCACACCTTTTTCACGCTCGTTGTTTTGCAGGTACAATAAACCCTGCACCTGGTCTGCTTCAACAAGCATCCTGTGATCTTTAAACCTCGTTCCTATTTCGCGTGCTTTATCCAGGTAAATCTCAACAGAATCTTTAGGGATCTGCCTGGGATATAAAAGCAGGTAATTGCACAATACTAACGACATGATAGAGTCGCGCTGCAACGTTTTGCCGGTATTTAATGCCCGTTTAAAAAAAGCTATTGCTTTTTTATCTTCTCTGTTTTCGTTAAACACAAGGCCAATATTCATTAGCCCCTGCACAACGTTTGAAGTATCTTTTAATTCTTTATACAGGTTATAAGCCTCATTGTAGTAACGTAAAGAAAGTTGCAGATTACCCTTAAGGTCGTAAACAATACCTATAGCATTCAGGGCATCGGCTTTGCCTGCTTTGTAGCCTCGCCGCTCGGCTATGGCCCTTGCCTTTTTAGCATAATTAAAAGCGCTGTCGATATTTTGCTCATACATAAGCATACCCAGCCGGTTAAGTGTATTCACATATTTTATGCTATCGCGAATTAAAGGCAGGTCTTTTTTTAGCTTATTAACTTCCCTGAACTGACCGCTACAAACGGATACAGCAAGCAGAAGCAATACTAAGAAGCTTACGGTTTTTTTCATTAACTGATATCAGCAAACAGGTTTTTAGTTGAAAATATGCCTAAGGCTGTTATACGTACGAAAAAACAGTATGGTTGGAAAATGTTAAATAAAAATAAGAGACGGCTACGAATGGTTTAAATTGTTATTCGGTACGATATTAAGCTTTGCGGGTAGTACCAGCTACTAATAATCTTCTCGTAATGCTATAAGCAGTTTCAGTTGAACGTTTTACCTAACGTATTATAATGAATCGGGATTAGGGATGAAATTCATAAATGCCTGAAACTTGGCATAGTAGTTTTGCATATTTAGCTGATAATAATAGGCGCCACGTTTTGAGCCTGCTTTGTCTTTATCGGCCAGTTTAATAAGTAAACCGGTTGCCAATACCCTTTTACTAAAATTGCGTTTATCAATAGTGGTGTTAAATACACATTCATAAAGTGTTTGCAACTGCGGTATAGTAAACTTGGTAGGCAAAAGCTCAAACAGGATAGGGTGCATAGCTGCCTTGTAACGGATGCGTTTGCGGGCTTGCTCAACCATCTCCTGCTGGTCAAATATTAATTTAGGGGCACGTTTAAGCTGGAACCATTCGGCCTGGTAATCATCACTGATCTGGGCTTCATATTTGTGGATATCAACCAGGGCAAAATACGCTACCGATACTGTACGTTCAATAGGGTCACGCTGGGGTTGCCCAAAACTATATAACTGTTCAAGGTACACGCCCTCCAGGCCGGTTAATTGCTTTAAGATCCGGTTGGCACTTTGGTCAAGGCTTTCATCGGGTTGAACGAAGCCACCCATCAGGCTCCAGTTTCCTTTTTCGGGCTGAAAACCTCTTTTTATGAGCAGAATTTTTAAAACTTCGCCATCAAAGCCAAAAATGATACAATCAACCGCTAATAATAACCTTGTTTGCTTGGAATACTTGAGCATTTATAATCAGTAATAATTTTATGGTAAAAACAAATATAGAATAACATTCGATATAAGATGGCAAATTTGCTATGTTATACCGGTTAAAAAAGTATTAATTTACAATAGTTAGTCAAATGTGTAAATTAATTGTGCTTTTTACAATAATAATTATTGCTTTTCATTAATTATTCGCCCCAGGCCGATATTACCAGCGTGCGGTAGCCGCCGTGGTTACGGTGCTCGCACAGGTAAATTCCCTGCCATGTGCCTAAAGCCAGTCTCCCGTTGCGGATAGGAATGGTTACCGAGCTGCCAAGCATGGCGGCTTTGAGATGAGCCGGCATATCATCAGAGCCTTCATCATCATGTAAATAGTCAGGATCGTTTTCCGGCACAGCCTTATTGAAATACATTTCAAAATCCTGCCTCACAGTTGGATCGGCATTTTCGTTAATGGTTAATGATGCTGAAGTATGCTGGATAAATACCTGGCAAATCCCGGTTTTTAGCTCATGGATTTGAGGCAGGGCATTAACAACTTCGGCCGTGATGAGATGGAAACCTCTTTTGCGTTCTCTGAGCTGAAGCATTTGCTGAAATATTTTCATAGCGAGTTTGCTTTATAGCGATGCTGCAAACATATCTATAAAGATTGTTTCGGTTTTGTTTTTTACCACTTAATAATATTGAAAATTATTTACCGGTTTTGTAAGTTTATGCAATAACAGCGGGATTTAGTTGGGGGGCCTGGGTAGTAAATAGCCGGTTGATGAATGCCTTTATTTTTTCAAAAAAGCTTTTTCTGACAGTTTTTTGAATAATTTGAGTTTGGTCATTGTCCGGAGGCTTGGGATTGTCTGCATCCTGCATTTCTTCCAAAACAATTTCACGGATGTCGGGGTCACGGTTTACGATCTCGTCCAGTTCGCTAAGCTCGTTGAAAGTAGCAGTGCCGTTTTTTTGCCGTTTAATAAGTATTTCAAAACGGTCCTGGTTGAAAGTTCGCCTTTCCAATTGCTTGCCGTGTTTCATGATATATAAAGTAATCTTTACTATGAACTCAAATTAAGTGCCATGTATGTATGGTGTTGATTTTCAATTAATAATATTTTGTTTGTGTTTTGAATTTGCATCGTTTTGACACATGGATCGTTCGTTTTCGTGCAGGTGTATCTTTATAGATGGCTTAGGTTTTAAGGAGTAGTATTAGTACTTTTAAAAGGAAATATTTGTATAGTTATGAATTGGGTGCCGTATGAAAAATTTTCTATCATAAGTCCTCTCAACCCTGATGAAATAAGATCAAGAATGACGGAGCAAGTGAGTCCTGCTTTTACAGGGAACTTCTTTGAGCAATTGACCAATAGATACTCCAAACCCTTTAAAGGGTATGTAAATATTAACGAGTTTAAAATTGAACCTGTAATTGTGGGACGGAATTCTTTTATCCCTGTGATAAAGGGGCGGGTAGAGTTAAAGGAAACAGGAAGTTGTATTTACATAACCATGTCAATGCATCAGATGATAGAATATATTATCATGGGCGCAGTAGTTTTTTTAACGTTTGCCGGCTTTTTGAGTTGGCTAAATTCATTGAAATCCAATAAGTTTGACCTTGTATCACTCAGTCCGTTTGGTGTGCTGACATTTATCTACCTTATGGTGATATATGGCTTCAATTCGGAAAGCAATAGCTGCAGGACTTTTTTGTTGGAGTTATTAGACGGAGATTATGAGCAATAACATCATTGTAAAACACATACAGGGGGTAGCCCCTCTGCTCCAGGTTTTTGATATGCCTGTAGCTCTAAGTTTTTACCGCGATGTGCTGGGTTTTGAAGTAGTACAGGCATCAGGCGAAGGTGATGATGTGGACTGGGTTTTACTCAAGCTCAACAGTATAGAACTAATGCTCAATACTGCTTATGAAAAACCTGAGCGCCCTTCCGATCCCGACGAACAACGGATAGCCGCTCATGCCGACACTTCACTTTATTTTGGACACCCGGATATTGATGAGTTATATAGCTATTTGCTAAGCAAGGGGATGCACCTTAAAGAACCTCAAATTACCGGTTATGGCTGGAATGCCATCTATTTGCTTGATCCTGATGGATACCTGTTGTGCTTTCACTGGCCGGTGGCATAATATTATAACCGCTCATAGTGGTCTTCGGGCCCATCGGCAGCAAGGGGAACTGTACCGTAAAAAGTGAGTATTTTGCCTTCTATCTTAAAAAAGGTAATACTGTTGGCCGAGGTATCATTATCAAACATGATTTGTTCATGTGCATTATCATATCTGCGGGTACGGTAGTTGCCGCTTTTTATCAGGGTATCCTTGTGCATTCGCTTGTAGGTATTGGCTGTGAAAACAATAATGTTGCCATTTCCGGCCTGTACTGCCGACAGATCTTTAGGCGGTTCGCAATAACAATCAGTGCCGCGATATTCCCAACTGCCAATCAGCTGATCGTTATTGGGTGTTTTATCTTTTTTACAACTTAGTAAAACAGCGAGTATTCCGAATAAAAACAGCTTTTTCATACCATAAGGTTTATACTACTTTACGGTATTACAATGCAAAACGCTACAAATTAACTTCGGTTGGTAACAGTTTCAATACACAATTTGCAGGCATCAATTAATTGATAACTTTGGTATAAACCAATGTATTCCCTATACCATCATGAAACAGCATAACTTATCAAGGCGCAGGTTTATTGGCAGCGCAACACTCGCGGCCGCCGGTTTTCTGGCATTTTCAAAATCGTCATTTGCAGGCGTACTATCAGGCAGTGCCGATAAACCCAATTCACTTATTAACGGTGTACAAATAGGGGTGATCACTTACTCGTTCAGGAGTATGCCCGGTACTGTTGATGATTTGC
The DNA here is from genome assembly GCF_900110105.1 of Mucilaginibacter gossypiicola. Classification (GTDB taxonomy): domain Bacteria; phylum Bacteroidota; class Bacteroidia; order Sphingobacteriales; family Sphingobacteriaceae; genus Mucilaginibacter; species Mucilaginibacter gossypiicola. The sequence goes on from NZ_FOCL01000005.1 coordinate 514,029, forward strand.
TGAAGTATTGTATCGATTGTAATATCAGCGCAATCGAACTTATGGGCGATGCTGCCGAAGTTTATGCCGGTGCCCCTAAACGGGAGGCTAATGAAGATTGGGCCGCATTTGGAAAAAAAATGGCCGAATGGCGCGCCGCAGCTTCGATGGATAAGTTTAAGGAAATCAGGAAAATGTACCATGATGCAGGAGTAAGCATTTACGCCTGGAAGCCTAATGCCCTCGGCTCCAAAAATACCGATGCTGAAATTGATTATGCCTTTAACGCAGGGAAGGCCCTGGGTGTAAACCACGTAACGGTTGAACTGCCCGAAGAAGCACAAACCAAACGTCTTGGCGATATTGCAACCAAACATAAAATGATGGTTGGCTATCATGCCCATACCCAGGCTACGCCAACACTGTGGGATACCGCACTAAGCCAGTCGAAATATAATGGAATTAACCTTGATATTGGTCACTATGTGGCTGGTACCAGCAGCAGCCCGGTGCCGTTTATTGAAAAATATCACGATCGCATAACCAGCATGCACATCAAAGACCGCAAATTTCATGATGGCCCTAACCAGCCATGGGGCCAGGGCGATACCCCGATAAAAGAAGTGTTACAACTACTTAAAAACAATCATTATAAATTCCCGGCTACTATTGAGTTGGAGTATAAAATTCCAGATGGGTCAGACGCTGTAAAGGAAGTGAAAACTTGCCGTCAGTTTGCTGCAGATGCTTTGGCCTAAAATCGTGTTTTAGTTTGCTTAATGGCCTGTGTTTTGTAAATTTATATTTATTTGAAAATAGATATGGACAACTCATGCAGATTAAAGCTGGAGTGGATACCTGCTGCTTATGCTGCGATAGATAAGGGCGTTAATGATACACCTGCCGGCAAACCGAAACAGGTGCATCCGGTAAACGGGATTTACAAAAGCGGCAATGGGTTTGCCAGGGTCAATAAAAGGAAAGTGTAAGGCACCATTTTGCTGATGTTCGGCCTAATGGCCTATCTTTATCAAATGGAATCTAAAATATTTTCGTACAAAGTAGACGGCATTGTCCTTACTCCTGTTGATGATCAGCTAAACATAAGCCCTGCATTTAATCGCAAGGAATTGCTGAATAAACTGAAAGACCTTTTTAAAGACGGCGACTATAAATTGGATGAGCGCACCCTCGACTATAAAATTAAAGACGGGCAGCTTTACGTGGAGGGAGTGGTGACTAAACAGGAAGCGGCAAAGTCGATAGGGTTTATGAGCGGGAAGTAGTAACGCGGTACTATTAAAATCTTCTATGCTAATTATCAATTAACCCTGAAGCTTGTAAAGGTTTCCTTGGTAACAGGTTTTGTATAATATGATTTTACGTGTTTGTATTGCTTTGAACGCGTCACATCTTTTGGAAGTATCGAAAAACTTACGATATAGATTTCAATGGTTTTCCCGATCAGGTGGTGAATTTTTGCAAATTCATCCAGAAATTCCCATCCGCTAAAAGGGTTCATATAAATATCAAGAAAAATGACATCAGGCAGCTCATCCTCATTTTGCAGATGTTCCCTGATGTAACGGATAGAATACTCCGCATCGGTGCTATATGTAACAGAATCAAATGCAGGATATTTGCTCTGCATCCCTTTAATAATGGCAATATCTATCTGATTGTCATCAATATATAAAAGCGTTTTGGCCATTTAGGTTAGATTTAGATCACTACTAATATATAGCTAAAAGCTATATTGATAGCGTGGGCCAGGGTTGGTGCGGGCAGGTGATTATGTTAAAGTGAGAAATGTGTGATTGCTTAACTTTCTGATTTTTAGTTTTTTAATTTGTATTTTTCAATGGCTTTCTCATTTTTGTACAATTTTATTTTTGGTGAGTATTATGATCTTAAACAAATACTCAAAAAGAGAAACCGGTAATGAAAGAGTAGCAAAAATTGAACTATTGTTCAACAAAGTGCCAGCAAACACCTGCTATATCTATAATGTTAAATTCTTTCCCATAAGGTTCCTGACTGATTTCGCCTATCCGGATCTTAAAGCGTTGTGGTAATTGCTTATCTATCACCATTTGCCTGAAAGTGGTTACATCGCTCACTTTTACACTCAACATAAAGTTCTGTGCAAAGCTGGGCTGATCGTAACGTTGCAGAATAAAGCGGCAGCTATCTTTTTGAAAACCTATATAATCGCCCGAATCCCAATTGATTTTGAACCCCAGTTCCTGAAAAAGTTGTTTAGAGCCTTCAAAATTGCTGCCGGAGGGAACAAAAGGCTCAAGTGATAAAAATTCCATGTTGTTTAACGGTTGATAAATATTTGTAAACATAACAAATGAGCTGGTAAATCGTAGTCGGAAGGATCTCTGTCTTATAGACGTAAATAGTATCAATTTTTCTTCAATTCGTATCAAAGTGATGTTTGAATAAAACAGCTAAAGGTTATTTTTTTGATGTTTGCCGCTGTTTTAACCTGCAGCGCCTGTAAACCGGCGTTTGAATAAATAACCAATGGAAATAGCAGAACCTGTAGTAGCGGCACCAGCATTAAAAACCAAACAGCATTTCGAAATTTTAGACGGCCTTCGTGGTATTGCGGCCATCTCTGTTGTTATATTCCACTTTATGGAGTTTGTTGTTCCTGATTATAACAAGAGTTTTATAGCGCATGCATATCTCGCCGTCGACTTTTTTTTCTGCTTATCGGGCTTTGTGATTGCTTATGCATATGATAATAAACTGAAAGATTTAGGTAATGCATTATTTTTCAAACTGAGACTTATCCGCCTGCATCCAATGGTAGTTATCGGATCGGTTATTGGCATGCTTGCCTTTATTTTTGATCCGTTCAGTAACCTTTACACAACCTATGGCGCCGGGCAAACCTTACTTATGTTTTTGAGTTCGTGCCTGCTCATCCCTTATCCTATTGTGCACGAACGTTATTTTAACCTATTCCATCTCAATCCGCCAACATGGTCGTTGTTTTGGGAATATATTGCTAATATAGTTTATGCGTTGGTGCTGGTTAAACTGCGTAATAAAGCGCTATGGCTGCTAACCGTAATTGCCGCAGTTTTGCTCTGCTATGAAGCTTCGAAAGCGGGTTACCTTGGGGTGGGCTGGGGCGGAGATAGTTTTGGTGGTGGGGCTATCCGGGTTTCCTTTTCGTTTTTAGCGGGGATTTTAGTGTATCGCTCAAACTGGATCATTAAATCGAAACTGGGTTTTTTAGGTATTGGCTTATTATTGCTCATTGCGTTCCTTGTGCCTTTCTCAGATAAGGTTAACCATATAACTGATCCGCTTTTGGTAATCTTTTACTTCCCGTTTTTGGTAGCGCTTGGCGCAGGGGCTGGTCTGCATACCCGCTTTGCCAAAATTTGTAAGTTTTCGGGCGATATTTCGTACCCACTTTATGTAATTCATTATCCGTTTTTATGGACGTTTTTAAGCTATTTGGAAGCCAAAAAACCTTCAATGGACCAAATGATAATAATGATACCCGTAGGTGTGTTATTATTAACCGGTTTGGCATATGTTATTATGATTTACCTGGATATCCCCATTCGTAATTATTTGAAAAATAAGTTGCGGAGGGGGTAGGTTCATTATTTTGAAATAGTATTTGTTTGGGTAGTATCCTTCTTGATCTTTAATTTTTCATACTTGTTGGCTATCATCACCAAACACCCGTTCCTTGCTTTTTCTATTACCTTTTTCAAATCTTTTTTAGCGCTGCTGTCACTTAATCCGTGGGAGAAATGGGTTGTTACCTTAAACGAGAGGCAGTCCACATATTCTTTTTTTACGTTTTGTGGCAGGAGCTTCATTTCCGGATACGAGTAAAATTGAAGTTTAAGCTGCTGTACAACTTCGGGCTGCCAGATGTTTATGTTTTTGGTGATAACCTTTGAACACTCGGCCCCCATTTTCATTGCTGCTACCTTTACGCTATCGGTCATTTGCCCCATATTTGAAAGGCCATTTGGAAACATAGCTTTTATTTTAGTGAGGCAGCATGAAGCAAACTCACGGCGCAGGCTGTCTGTAGTACTAAAAGTACTTGATTGGGTATAGAAAACATCGTATATCTGCTGCTCCACTTCTGGTGTCCAGCCCTTTTGCAGCTCTGCTGCCTGTTGCTGTTGATGAGCTTGCCTTCGCTGGCACCTGCTTATCGTTAAAATGAGAGAAAATAAACTTATTGCAGTAAAAATAAGTGTTCGGTAAACAGGGTGCATATGCGTGATAAGGGTTTAGAATTTTCTGGCGTAAAATTAAGGTTATAATTCTGATTGGCTTTTTTTATTATAAAATAACATTGCCTTTCAGTTATTTGAGGTGCTGATCATTGATTTTTGGCTGGCAGGGCAATAAAATTAACCCGGCTTCGTTATAAGTTTTCCACAAATTGCTGCTTTTGCGAAAATATTCAGCCTGGTATATAGTGTAGTTATTACACCTTATGTACTGATAATCAGTTGTAAATTCATGCGCCGTTGTTAAAAAAGTACCACTACAACAGCACTACTTCAATTTATTATCATGTTTTTGCTGTGTTAAATTAAAATTTACTTTTTACTTTTATCTCACCAATTATAATTAAACTACAGTGGGTAAGAGTATTAACAGCAATCATATCCAACAATTGATAGCGGGTGATGAGGCCGCTTTCGATTTGATTTATGAAGCGTATAGCAGCAAAGTTTACCGGCTGGCATTCCGGTTTTTGAAGGATGCGCAACAAAGTGAGGAGATAGTTCAGGAGTGTTTTATAAACCTTTGGACAAGCCGCGAAAAACTGAATGCCCTGGGCGATATCTGGCTATACCTTTACGTTATCGCAAAGCGTTTATCACTAAACTCATTAAGGCAGATGTCTCAGTCGCGTGAGTTTTCTGATAAGCTCGTGAATCAGATAGCTACCGTTCACAATGATACCGAAGAAGATTTACTGGTAAGCGACTTGGAGCAATTTACCGAACGGATCATTAACAAGCTTCCGCGCCAGCAGCAATTGATTTTCAGGCTGAGCAGGGTAGAGCACCTTACCCACAAAGAGATTGCCGATCAGTTACAGATTTCGCCCAATACGGTAAAAAATCATATGGTTGAGGCGCTAAAAACCCTCAAATCGCAACTGCAATACTCCGATCTTATTTTTATGCTTGCCTTGTTCTTCTGGATCAACTAAAGGCAAATCCCACCTAACCTTTTTTCAATCAAGTCTGTTTACCCTGTAATTTAACGCTGCCGTTGTGCCTCCGGTTACATCGATGGTTACGCCTGTAATTTGGCCAGCCAGGTTTGATGCCAGGAAAACGGCTGTATTGGCAATATCAGCCATCAGTGGGAGTTTCTTAAGCATGGTATCGGCCTCCATTTTTTTGATGATAGGATCCATAACATCAGGCATGGCATCAATAGCGCTTTTAAACACCCGCGAATCAGGTGAACCGCCTGAGCGGATATTAACTACACGGATACCGTACACCCCGAGCTCAGAGGCCAGCGTGCGCGAAAAACTTTCAACTCCACTGCAAGCGGGCCCAAAGCCTCCTGTAAGCGGATAACCTATACCCGCAGGAGTAGCCGTAAGTGATAAAATTACTCCCGATTTTTGCTTCATCATCACCCCGGCGGCTGCTATTGCCGTCATGAAACGGGTTTGCATGGTGAGGGTAACAGGTTTCACAAAATCTTCGGCTGATATTTCGGTAAGCGGAACGTTTTGCACCACATCAACCCCGACAGCGTTAAAGGAAATATCAACTGCTCCGACGCTGTTTATCATTTGCTGCAAATGCTGATTGATTGCGGCCTCGTCAAATGCGTCAACTATCGCCGTTTCGGCTAAACCGCCCAAAGCAATAATTTCATCGGCTACTTTTTGGAGGGATTCGTGGTTGGGGCCAGTTAAAAATACTTTTGCACCGGCTGCTGCAAAAGCCTTTGCCACTGCGCCGCCCAATGAACCACCTGCGCCATATATAACGGCATTTTTGTTTTGGAGTATCATATGATTAGTTTGTTTAAATATAGCATTTGAAAATGCCAGATTACATAACAAACATAATTGTAAATGTTATTTTAAAAGAGAGCTAAAGGTGATAAATGGAGGGTTGGTTTATGACAATACGAGCCAGAGCAAATTGTATACATCAATTTTGCTTTTCACTTATCTCCCGTTTACTTTTTGAAAGCGTTGGATTATACCCAAACTGCTTTTTAAAAGCGTATGAAAAATGCGATAGGTTCTCAAAGCCTAATTCAAAGTAAACTTCGGATGGTTTGCGGTTTTGTTCAACTATCTGATAGTGGGCGGTTTGGAGACGCTTTTGAGTGAGCCATTTTTCGGGCGTGTTACCGAAGGCTTTTTTAAAATCACGTTTAAAGGTGGTTAAGCTCCTGCCGGTTAGGTAGCCGAACCGTGCAGCGGTGAGATTAAACATGTAATTTTTCTCCATAAAATCCGCCAGGTTAATTTTACCAGGGCCTTCAAAATGCCTCAGCAAATTATCAACCGATTTATCGATAGATCGTAATACCGCAATGGCTTCAGTTATTTTGATGTTCGCTATTTCTTCAGGCAGATCATCAGCCACTTCAAAATAGGGCATTAAAGATCCAAGCAGGCTTTCGAGCAGCGGATGCCGATTGAAGTATTTAACGTCTGGTGGAACCGGGGCTGCATGAACCTGCGGAAGTGTTGCGTAATACCGCTGTAGTGTCTCCTGCGGAAAACAAATGGATATCGATTTAAAAAGCTCTCCGTTTAAAGGCACCTTGCTCATCCTGCCCAACTGATTACGCGGCAGTAATACAATATCTCCGGCGTGGAAAATAAATTGCCGGTCGGCCGAAGCGATCCTCATTTCCCCCGACAGTACACATACCAGTGCATGCCACGGAAGGATCACTTCCCGACTGTAATGCTTTTCCCGCTTACAGGATACAAATACCATCGATCTGCTGGCTGCTCCCGTTTGTTCCATTAGTGTAAAAATAACTATTTAATTATTCCCAATTGTATCAGGCTTTCGGCAGTTGCAACAATTGCCTCTTCTGCAGATCGTGGCGACCAGCCAAGCATGCGTTTGGCTTTTTCGCTGGTAGCGTTCATGTTTTGGTCGAGCATCGGGATAATAGCTTTAGCGGTCGGGTTCCAAAGTGCTGTTAAATGTATTAACCAGTTTGGCACATTGTGAGCTTTAACTTTTTCTGCATAACTGCCCATGCGGCGCTTCAGAATTTTAGCTATATCAATCATCCATAAGCTTTCACCCGAAATAGCCAAAAAACGCTGGCCTTTTGCTGCCGGGTTGGTCATGGCGCGTAAATGCAGGTCGGCCACGTCGCGTACATCAACCAGGCCGGTATTGATCCGCGGCGTGCCTTTTAGATTGCCAAATAACATGTTTTGTACCAACTGAATGGAGTGCGAATAATCAGGGCCTAAAACCGGGCCTGCAACTGCAACTGGGTTTACTGTAACCATTTCAAGTCCCTGACCTTCAGTTTCAATAAACTTCCATGCAGCCTGTTCTGATAGTGTTTTTGATTTTTGATAGGCCGGTATGCTATCGTTTATTGGTGTCCAGTCGGTTTCATTAAATGGGGTAGTACGTGCTTTGTGTCCAAAGCCAACCGCGCCAAATGCCGAGGTAAATACAACCCGTTTAACACCGGCATCTCTGGCTGCTCTCAGCACCCGTAATACACCCTCCCGGGCAGGTATGATCATTTCATCTTCATGTTTATAACCCTTTAGCGGGGTAGGGGATGCTACATGCAAAACATATGTACAGCCTTTTACAGCTTCCACCCAGTTTGCATCCGCAGCCAGATCGGCGGCTATGAATGATAGGCGGTCGCATGCTTCAACGCCGCCTGTTTTGAGCATATCTCGTACTTCAGTTTCGCGGTTTAGTGAACGTACGGTTGTTTTTACCTTATAACCTGCTTCAATAAGTTGAAGGATACAGTGCACTGCTATAAAGCCCGAGCCGCCGGTTACCAGTACCTGTGTATTGCTGTTTGAATTTGTTGTTGTCATTGCATTAAAATTTATTATGCAAAGTTGCTGCAAATAGCTACGGGCAGGTTTGTTTAAAAGACCGAAGATGTTTTGTTTAAAAGGCCATTTTATGAAAGCTAAAAAAGGCGGAATGTGCGAGCTTAAAGCAATAATCTGATTAATTCAGCTTACTCTGCCCTTAAGCTTTTTACCGGGTTCATTAGTGCGGCTTTGATAGCCTGGAAACTTATAGTGAGCAGGGTTATCATGATGGCCCCAGTTCCCGCCAATAAAAATACGCCTGGTCCTATACTAATCCGGTATTGATATTTCAAAAGCCAGGCATGAAGGTAGTAATAGGAAACAGGGCTGGCAATCAAACAGCTGATAACCACCAGGGCCACAAACTCTTTGGATAACAGCAACCAAACTTGTGGTACAGTAGCACCCAATACCTTCCGGATACCGATTTCTTTGGTGCGCTTTTCGGCCATGTAAGCTGCTAAGCCGAACAATCCTATGCAGGAGATCATAATGGCAAGAGAGGCAAATAAACCGGCGAGTTTCCCGATCAGTGATTCAAAATCAAATTTTGATACATAGCTTTCATCAACAAAGCTGTACTGAAACGGAATGCTTGGATTATAGCGACTAAATACCGGGGCAAGTTTTGCCAATGCCGCACGGGTGTTTATCCTTGGCGATAGCCGGTAAGTAACCACGCTCGACCAGCTTGGCTCGTAAATAAATATGGTAGGTACCGAGTTTGCATAAGGCGATGCCATCAGCGCGTCTTTAACCACTCCGATTACAGTAGCACGTTGTTGTACCGTATGCCATGTAATCACCTCGTTAATGGGAGCTTTATACCGCATGCGTTTAACGGCTGCTTCATTGAGTATTACGCTTAAAGAATCGGCACCGAGATTGCCGGTGAAATCACGTCCGCTTTTTAACTTCATGCCCAGTGTTTTAAAGTAATCAGCGTCGGATACACCGATAATAGCCAGGCTCAATGTTTCGCCTGGCAACCTGCCCGACCAGTCTGTTACACTATTGTTGGCCCAAATATCGGTGACCGGGCTCGAGGATTTGGTAACGCTGTTCACGACACCCGTAGCCAGCATTTCATTTTTAAAGGCATCGTAATTGCGCGTCAAATCGCCGGTGGCATCTGTCATCACTAAACGATTGGCATCATAGCCTACAGGTCTGTCTTTAGCGTGATCTATTTGTTGATAAATGACAATGGTACTAATGATTAGTGCAATGGAGCAGGTGAATTGCAGCACCACGAGGATCTCCCGCGGGAGATTACCGGCTTTACCGGTTTGTAAACTTCCTTTTAAAACTTTTACCGGGTTAAAAGATGAGAGGTAAAAGGCGGGTCGCGCTCCCGAAAGTAAACCGGTGAACATAACGAACCCAATCATGAGCAGCCAAAAAGTAACATTGGCAAAGGGAATGCTTATTTCGGTATGGGTTAAATTATTGAAAGCCGGTAATGCCAGTGTAACAAACAATAGTGATACCAAAAAGGCCAAAAAAGTTAAGGTCATGGATTCGACCAGGAACTGGAAGATGAGGTTTTTACGACTGGAGCCTATAGCTTTACGCACACCAACTTCCCGCGCCCTTTTTTCTGAGCGTGCGGTAGCAAGATTGGTGAAATTGATACATGCTATGATCAGGATCAGGATGCCGATAAGCGCAAACATTTTTACATAGTCTATTAAGCCGCCTGAGACTATTCCATTTCTGTATTCTGAAAATAAATGCCAGTCTTTTAAAGGTTCAAGAAATAGTTCGGCCTTAGTTTGTGCATAATATTTAGGGCTGTGCCTAACCATCGTTCCTTTTATTTTGGGGGCCAGTTCTGCATAAGAAGTATTAGGCTGAAGCGCAACAAAGGTTTGGAACGAATTGTTATCCCAATTGGTAAGGGAATGTTTAACCTCGTCATTCGTCATTGAGTAATAAGCAAAAGGCACAATAAAGCTAAACTGAAAAGTTGAATTAGCCGGTACATCTTTCAGGATGCCGGTAACCCGCAGGTCATGAAAGTTATCGATCTTTACAGTTTTACCCACTGCGTCGGCGTTGCCAAATAATGCCGTTGCTGTAGCCTGTGACAGTACAATGGAATACGGATCGCTTAACACAGCGTTAGCACTACCTTTTAAGAGTGGATACTGAAAAATTTTCAGAAAATCGCCGCCCGCCATTGCTCCGTTAACGTTTATCCTCTTATCGCCGACAGTAAGCGGGTGAGAACCCATCCAATCGGTTTGTGCAACGTATTTTATCTCAGGAAAATCTTTTTTTAATGCGTCAGCAAGCGGTAAATTGGTTGAACCAACGGTATTGATTTCGCCATTGTTATTCACATTGAATTTAACTTTATAGGCAAGTTGATAGCCTGGAAGAAAACGGTCGTAAGAGATCTGGGTATAGATCCATAAACCGATAAGTATAGCTACGGCAATTCCCGAAGCCAGACCAATAATATTCAGCGCGCTGTAAACTTTATTGTTCACGAAGTTACGCAAAGCAATTTTAAAGTAATTCCTGATCATAACCGGTTGATTAAAATAATACGAAATTGTTCGTAAATATAATGCCAGTTATTTATTGTGTTTATTATCAGATATTTGTGTTGTTTTTTTTCTGTGACTATTGTATCAAAAGTGAACAGCATCCGTTCAGAATTGAACGGATGGGGTGAGCTTTGTTTAAAAATGAAAAATGATGTTTTGCCTGCCAGCCTTCCGCTTAACTATGCGAATTGAGCCAGTGAGGATGCCCAACCTACCGAACGCATTTGATCAACCGCAGTATTCAGCAATGCTTTCCCATACATTAACTGTCCGTCATAATTAGCCAGGGATATTTCTCCTTTGCCCATTAGTACAAAAAATAGTTGCAAATCAATCCCTTCCATTTTTTGATCATGTTTATAGTTTGCCGGTTTATGTTGTGCTGCCAATTGAAACATCAGCATTGCATAAACAATCCGGCAAACCTGCCGCATGGTAAAAAACCGTGCTTTTTTATATTCATCTACATCGCCATCAAAATAAGTAGATAAAAACAGGTGTTCCTGCTCTTCTGTATGAACAAAGAAATTAGCCAGGTTTGCAAGGTCGATATAACGGTCATTTAAATGGGCAGCATCCCAATCAATAACCCAGATCCGTTTACCATCACATAAAATATTATTAGGATTGAGGTCATTGTGGCTAAACACCCTATCCGAATCGGTTAGTACGACACAACTTTTAAGTATAGCATAATTGGTAAAACATTCATCGAATACTGGCCCTGATAATATTCTTGATTGTTTAAATTGCCCGATCAGTGAATCAACTGTTTCAAACAGCGGTGCCCCATCTACGCCCGATGGTATCAAATGAATAGCTTTGACTATAGCCGCAATCTCAGAGATCAGCTTATCCGGTGTAAAAACAGCGCGTATGGGCTGGTTTTCTATATAATCACTTATGGAAACTCCGGTTACGGTATCCCGATAATGCAATGCTGGAGCAATATTGGCATCAGCGGCAAGCGATAAGTTCGTTGCGCTTAAATTGGGTGGCGATAACTTTAAAACATACACTTGACCATCCACTGTTAACTGATAGGTATGCGCCGAAGAAAGGCCGCCGGCAAGTGTTGTCATGTTATCGATAGCGGTAGTACCAAAAGCGTCAAGTAAGGCTGCTTCAACCGCGTCTTTCCTGTGCGGTGGGAACAAAGTAGAAAATTTCATAATGTTTATATCATCTTATATTTCCGCCAAGCATTATCAATAAATCGGCGACAGGAGGGGATTTTTTCAGGTATTCGTCAGGAATAATATCTTCGGAAATTGCGCTGGCCGATGGCAAAGCTTCTTCATAAATTGTTTTGCCTGCATGTGTTAGTTTGGCATAACTTACCCTTGCATCCCGCTCGTTGGCACCCCGTGTTACCAATCCTGTTTTTTCCATTGGTAATAACAGGCGTGTGATACCTGATGCGGTAAGGCCTATTTTCTCGGCCAGTTCTGTACGGCGTAATTGTCCGCCGGGCGCTTGTTGCAAAAGATGAAGGATCAGAAAATCGTTAAAACCTATCCCATGTACAGCCAGTCCATCAAATTTTCGGGAGATCACTGCCTGTATTTTAGCAAGGTTCATAAGCAGTTTTAAAGGTTGATTTATTGTTGACATATACTTGACTTATCAATGATTATTCAAATATATAAATTAATTGGATATCCCTTTATGTTTAAACATAAGGTATTCCGGAAGCCTGATGTGATTTCTTGAAAAGAGAGAATTTATACATTTTTTAAAAATATTTCAATTACAGGTAGTCCTATGCTTTGAGTTGTGTGTTCTATATACAAATTCCCCTCTCCGGGGAATTTGTATATAAACCAAAAACATGAATAACGAAAGGCTCAGGAGTTTACTTGAACAGTATTTTAACGATGCTATAAACGATGCCGACCGCGAAGAGTTGCTCAACTATTTGAACAACAATCCCGGCGAGGTATTGAGCACTGTTGATGAAGGCATACTGAATCTTGATGGTGCCCCCGAGTTTGATAATGACCGCGCACAAAAAGTATTAGCTGATATTAAAGCTGATTCGAGATTCAGGGATACTGTTATACCGGTTGTACCTGTTATTCCTAAAAACAATATTTTAAAATTATACGGTGGTTGGCTGAAAATTGCAGCCGCAGTTTTAATTTTTGGAACTGTTGGGGCTTACTTTGTACAACGGCAAAAAACGGGCGCTGTTAAAAATAACATGGCAGCCAATACCACTGCTAAAATTGTACCGGGCAGCAATAAAGCCATACTTACATTGGCAAGCGGTAAAAGCATCGTACTGGATAGTGTGGCTAACGGTGCCCTTGCCAATCTCGGGAAAAGCCAGGTAAATAAAGTAAGCAATGGTAAACTTGTTTATGACGTGCTGCCAAATGCTACCCACGCAGGGGTTAACACTGTTTTATACAATACACTCACCATTCCTCCGGGGGGCCAGTACCAGGTGGTGCTGCCCGATGGTACGCAAGTATGGCTAAACTCATCATCATCATTAAGTTACCCTACCGAATTTACAGGTAATAGCCGCACTGTAAAACTCACCGGTGAAGCCTACTTTGAAGTGGCTAAAAATAAAGACAAGCCTTTTTATGTAGAGATGAACAACGTACAGGTAAAAGTACTGGGTACACATTTTAATATTTCGGCCTACGCCGATGATAATGATTTGACTACCACGCTGCTGGAAGGCTCGGTACAGATCAGTAAAAACGGTAGCCTGGCTATGCTAAAACCGGGTCAGCAGGGGGTGGTAGGGAGCAATGCTAACGCCATTACAGTTTCAAAAGCAAACATTAACGAGGCAATGGCCTGGAAAAACGGCTATTTCATGTTTGATGATGATAATATCGTAAATATCATGAAGAAGGTATCCCGCTGGTACGATGTAGATATTGAGTACCAGGGTAACTTTATTAACCAGCGTTTCGGCGGTACGTTTACCCGCTCAAAAAGTATAACAGATCTGCTTAAAAACCTCGAACAAATAAGTAACGTGCATTTTAAAATTACAGGAAGGAGGATCACCGTTATGCAATAAATCTACGTTCTTCATTATCCCAACCAATTATCTATCAGCATAAAAAATAAAGCCAGGAGCGTTTCGGACCGCCCCTGACCTAAGCCGTGTTATGGCAATGCCAGATAGTAAAACTAATTGCAGCGATTACAACCACTTATTAATAAACTGACATTCAAATGTATAAAAATTTTACTGCATTTACTTGCGGCAAACATCGTGGGCGCCTATATAAACCTGTGCTTATTATGAAACTGACACTTATTTTGCTAACAGTTACCTTCTTACAGGTGTCTGCCGCAACTTATGCACAGAAGGTTACTTTAAAGGTTAAACAAACAACTTTAAAAGAAGTCTTTGAACAGATCAGAAATCAAACCAATTATGATTTTCTGTACAATTCTGAAGATATTAAGTTGGCTAAACCGGTAACTGTTGATTTGACCAACGCAACTATAAACCAGGTCATGGACCTTTGTTTAAGCAACCAGTCGTTAACTTATACTATCGACAACAAAACCATTCTCATCCGTAAAAAAACGGGCGCAGAGAGCAATGCCCCTAAAAAAATTGGCGGTAAGGTTGTTGACAGTAAAGGCTTGCCTTTACCCGGTGTAACGGTTAAACAGAAGGGTTCGGCAGCGGCAGCCATAACCGATTTAAATGGTAATTACGCTATTAACGTCACGGATGCTGATGCTACACTTGTATTTTCATTTGTAGGCTTCAGAACTAAGGAAGTTGCCCTTAACGGTCGTTCAGAAGTAAGCGTTATACTTGAAGACGCACCGCAGGACCTTACCGAAGTTGTTGTTGTGGCTTACGGTGTACAAAGAAAAGAAACCGTAACCGGCGCTATTACATCAATTGGCACCAAAGACCTGGTGCAGTCGCCGGTTGCTAACCTGAGTAATGCGCTGGCCGGTCGCTTATCGGGCTTAACGGTAACCCAAACCAGCGGTAAGCCGGGTGATGACGGCGCTACGCTTTATGTGCGTGGTGTGGGTACTTATACCGGTCAAACCGCTCCGCTGATCATGGTAGATGGTATCGCCCGCGACAGCTATAATGATATCGATCCTAACGAGGTTGAATCCATTAGTATCCTGAAAGATGCTTCGGCCACAGCAGTATACGGTGTGCGTGGTGCAAATGGTGTTATCCTCATCACTACAAAACGTGGTAAAGAAGGGGCTCCTAAAGTTAGCGCTACTTTCCAGACTGCTATTTCGCAGTTTTCGAGCATGCCAAATTTTGTTAACTCGTACCAGTACGCTACGCTGTTAAATGAGCAGAGCTATGAGAACTACTGGATCCAGCATTCAAGGGATGCCGATGTGAAAACCTGGAACGATTTCGTGACCAAACGTGATGCTAACTGGATCAAGGATGCTACCATATATTACTCGCCCGAAGATTTAAAGTATTATCAAAACGCACATACACCAACTATCAACGGCCAGGCAAACCCATATTATGATCCGTACGGGCACCCCGATCAGGACTGGAAAAAACAGATCTTCAATAAGTTTGCTCCGCAAACACAGGTAAACGCCAACATTACCGGTGGTACCAAGGCAACCAAATACTTTGTTTCATTAGGTTATTTGGCACAGGGCGGTTTGTTCAATACCGATTACATGCCTTTTTCGGATGAGATGCAGTTTAAGAAGAAACGTTATAACCTGCGCTCCAACCTCGATTTTGATGTGAACTCCGATTTCAGGGTATCGGTTGATGTATCTACCCAATACGTAACCATTACCGGTATGGACAATGATGGTTACACCTGGGAAAAAAGGATCTTGTGGTCATCGCCGCTTGGCTCTCCTGGTATAATCAATGGCAAATTTGTGGTGCCTTTTACCAACCAAAATGATCAGCTTAACCCGCTGTACGCTATTGCAAATAGCAATAACTATAATATCACCACCAACAGTACTTTAAACTCGGCCATCAAGTTAAGCTATAAACTGGACGACATTACGCCCGGTTTATCGGTAAATGCACGCGGTGCTTACGACAGTTATTTCCAAAGCCGCACCGGCGGTAAATACACTCCGTTATTGTACGGCTTGCGTCCAAACCCTAACGGTAATAAGCTTGACCCTATCCTTGTACAGCTAACCAATGATGTTGCGCCTGCACGCTGGACAGATTTTTATACTGATAAATGGCGTAAGGTATACGGCGAGTTTTCCATTAACTATAACCGTGTATTTGCTAAAAAGCACACCGTTACCGCTTTGATTTTGGCCAACGCCGAGAAAAAATATGATCCCAATTTGTTATACGATCTTCCGCACGCTTATGAAGGCGTATCGGGCAGGGTGACTTATAATTACGGTGACCGTTACCTGGCCGAATATAACATGGGTTATAACGGTTCAGAGAACTTCCCCGAAGGTAAAAGGTTTGGTTTCCTGCCTGCATATTCATTAGGATGGATTGCCAGCAACGAATCGTTCTTCCCTAAAACCGATTACATAACTTATTTAAAAATCCGCGGATCATTAGGTAAAGTAGGTAATGATGGTATCAATATTCCTGGTACTACAACTTCGGCCCGTTACCTGTACCTGCCTGATACCTGGCAATATGTAAACGGCTACAACGCTGGTGGCGGTTATACTTTTGGTACGCTTAATGATCGTAACAAGATACAGGGCGCACAGGAAAACGTGTTGGGTAACCCTAACGTAACCTGGGAAACAGCAACCAAATCAAACATTGGTTTAGAAACCCACCTGTTTAATGATCGCCTTTCGCTTATTTATGATCACTACAATGAGCATCGTAAAAACATCCTTTCATATAAAGGAAGCGTACCGGGCATAGTGCAGGCAACCTTGCCTCCTTATAACCTGGGCGAAGTAAAAAACTGGGGCGACGAAATTGAATTGAGTTACACCAGTGCTCCGGGTAAATTTACCTGGTGGGTAAAAGGTAACGCCTCAACAAACCATAATAAAATCCTATTTAAGGACGAAGCTATTGCACCGGGTTTAGAGTACCAGGCAGCTACCGGCAGGCCAATTAACCAGGGCTCGTATTTACAGGCCGATGGGCTTTATACCTCGTGGTCGCAGTTATACAAAATTGATGGTAACGGTAACCCAATACTTTCGCAGCCTGTACTGGCAGTTGGGGCTGATGGCAAGCCATATAACAACGCTGCGGGCAACCCGGTTTATCAAAAAGATTTGGGATACGCCGGCGCTCCTTTACAACCGGGCGAGGTTAGGTTAAAAGACGTTAACGGCGATGGTGTTATTAACGAAAAAGATTATGTCCGTTCGGGCAAAACCGACCTGCCTACATTAAGCTACGGTGTATCATTTGGCTTTAGCTTTCATGGCTTTGATTTTTCGGCCTTGTTTCAGGGGCAATCAGGTGTGGCTAAATATGCCATGCAGGAGCTTCACTTTAATAAACAGCAGTCATTGTTTGATGTGGATTTAAACAGGTACACCCAGGATCGTTATGATCATGGCGATCGGATTGATTTCCCTATTGCTGCTTATAACCAGGATGCAGCCTACAATACCTTCTTTTTGAAAAGTACAGCTTTTGTAAGGCTTAAAAATGCCGAGATAGGCTATACTCTTAAGCCCGAGCTTTTGAAAAAGATAGGCGTTCGCTCGGCCCGTTTTTATATCAACGGATATAACCTGTACACATGGTCGCCAAACAAGATCTGGGGCGATCCTGAAAACCTGGGTTACATCGGTTATCCGCTTACCCGCACCTATAACGTAGGCGTTAATGTTAATTTTTAATCATAAGATATAGCAATGATGAAAAGAACAAATATTATTTTACTGCTTGTGGCTTGTTTCATAGGCGGTATGCTTTCAACAAGCTGTAAAAAAACTTTTCTTGAAAAGCCTAAGGGTGGTGCGGTAACAGTTGATACCATTTTTGATACCCGTAACCAGGCACAATATGCGGTGGCGCAAATGTATATGTTGTGCGTTAGAGGGTATTTTCCAGAAACGTATGATGGTTGCCGTCCCGAAGCGCTTACCGATCAACTTTATATCATCCACCCGGCTTATGATTGGGCTTCAAACACCATTAACACCGGCTCATATATTACCGGTAACATGAGTGCCGATAATAATTGCGATTACGGCTTTGGCCAGGATAACGGCGCCGGTTTTTACTGGCACTATAAAGGTATCAGACAAGCTAACCTGGTATTGAAAAATATTGATAAGGTAGCCGATGCTGATAACGCATGGAAAACCGACGTTAAAGGCCAGGCTTTGTTTTGCCGCGCTATGCAGCACTATGAGTTATTCAGGTATTATGGTGGTGTGCCTATCGTGAACAAGGCCCTTGACGGTACTGTAAAAATAGCCATCCCACGCAGCTCGGTACAATCGGTAGTTGATAGTGTAGTTAAATGGTGTGATCAGGCTGTTGCTATGTTGCCGGCTACCCGCCCAAGTGCTGACTTTGGCCGCGTTACCAAACTGGCAGCCATGGCTTTGAAAGCAAGGATATTGCTTTATGCTGCAAGCCCGCTTTATAACACACCAGCCGGTATGAAAGGAGAAGTATCAGGCGCAAGGTTTAATGACAGCCGCGATACGGTATTGGCTTATGCCAGCTATGATAAAGAACGATGGAATAAAGCTGCCAAAGCTGCTAAGGATGTAATAGACAACGCAGCAGCAGGCGGTGTTTCATTATTTAATACCGGCCATCCGCTCACAACAGGCGAAACTTATGCCACCTTAGGTGATTATGAATCGGTATGGAATGTGTTCGCCAACCAGGAACTGATTTTAGTTAATACCTCAAACCAGGTTCCGGGTGCCGGAGGTGGCTGGGGCGATGGTTCGGCCTGGGGCCAGTACCTTTCATCAAAGCTACGTTTGGCGCAGTGGGGCGTTAAAAACAACGTTCCTATTGAGTTCATTCAGCAATATGAAAAAATTGATGGTACCAAATGGACAATGCCTGCAAGCGGTTCAGATCTACCGGTTGATGTTGCAGCCTGGAACCTCGACCCACGTTTTTACCAAACTATTGCTTATGATGGTAAATACTATAGTAGCCAGCGTGGTATTCTTGCCTACTACAAAAAAGGCGACTACAGTACCGATGGTAACCTGGCCAGCAGCGACGCCGGTGTGGATGGTTATGCTACCGAAACCTACAAATTTGTTGCAAGGGTTGATAACATGACCGATAACCATTTTGCTTGGCCGGTGTTTCGCCTTGCCGAGTTTTACCTTGGTTATGCTGAAGCGCTTAACGAATACCAGGGCCCAAGCGCCGAAGCTGCAACTTATCTGAACAAGATCAGGCAACGTGCCGGGATGCCTGATAAAAACCCGGCCACTATTGATGCGTTCAGGGACGCGGTTCAGAATGAGGAAACCATTGAGTTTGCTTACGAAGGACATCGCTATAATGACCTGAACCGCTGGTTAAAAGCCAAAACTGTTTTGAATACGGTGTTACACGGTATCCAGACAACTGCCAGGAACGTTGGCGGACAATTAAAACGCACATGGACAACTGTTCCATTTGTTACAAGGGTGTTCCCCGCCAGGTATTACTATGTGCCATTTCCAAGTACCGAAATCAGTTTAAGGTATTTAGGCAATAGTAGCTGGGACGGACAAAATCCAGGTTGGTAATAGGCTTTTACACATTAACAATTAGTGAAGAACAATGAAAAAAGATTATAAAAACTTTTTGGCCTGGATGCTTGCGTTCTGCAGTTTTTCGGCGGCAAACGCCCAAACCGCAGGTACGGCACCAGCCGATACCATAAAAAAAGCAAGCTCTTATAAAGACTTTGTCGACGGGGGCTTAAGAATAGATAAATCATGGCGCAATACCGGTGCGGTTTTTACCCTCTCGGGCGAGGACCTGACCCGTATGACCTCGGGTAACCTGCTTAATACACTGCAGGGGCGCATTCCTGGTTTAACCGTGGTTACCGGATCGGGCGAGCCTGGTTATGATAACCCAACCTTTTATATGAGGGGTGTAAGCAGCTGGAACCTGCAAGGCAACCAAGTGCTGATTTACCTCGATGGTTTCCAGGTTGATATGGGCGCTATCAGCGGCCTTTCGGCTTATGAAATTGAATCGGTCACTTTATTGAAGGATGCCGCTGCACTGGCAGTTTACGGACTTGAAGGTGGCTCGGGCGTATTAAGTATCCGCACCAAAAAGGGTGCTGTGCTGAATAAAACACAGGTGTTTGTAAACGGCAAATACGGCATATTAAGTCCTATCGACTTGCCTAAGGTGATGGATGCATACGGTTATACCACAAACTATAACAATGCGCTAACCAACGATGGTTTGCCGATTAAATATGCAAACCCTGAGCTATATAAAGCAACAAATGACCCTTTTCACCCAAACGTGAACTGGTATAATGAGTTGCTTAAGAAAACCTCGGCAATACAGGATTATAACTTCGGTTTCCGGGGGGGTAATAACACAGCCAAATTTTTTGTGCTAATGAACTATACCAACTTTGAAGGTTTGTACAAAAATGCCGATGTTATTGACAAAGATTTTGGTACCAATGCCAAATACACCAAGTTGAATTTAAGGGCAAACATTGAGTTGCAACTTAACAAAAACCTGGTGGTGACAGCCAATATCAGTGGCATTACCGAGGATAGGAATACGCCATCGGGATTCACTGCAGATCAGCTGTTTAATAACATTATGGCTATTCCGGCTGCTGCTTTCCCCGTTAAAAATCCTAATGGTACCTGGGGCAATAGTTCGGTATATAAATTTAACCCTATTCAGCTTTTACAGCAAAATGGTGTTTACCAGTCGCATACCCGTAACCTGCAAACCAATTTTAGCTTTGTGCAAAAACTGGATAAGCTAACCAAAGGTCTCGACCTTAAAGGTGAAGTATCTTTTGCCAATCAGTATGTAGGGATCTACCAGAAACAATTCTCGGTAAACTCTTATGAAATTACCGGTCAGGATGCGCAGGGTAACGCCATCTACGGCTCAACGCCGGTTACTCCTATCAGCCAGTCGAGCAGTGACGGCGGCGGTGCACACTGGAACCGTACCACCGTTAGGATGGGTTTTGATTACGACCGTACTTTTGGCAAATCAACCTTTACTGGCATGATCCAGGCACGCAGGCAGGGCTACACGCATGATGGCATTGTTTACCAGGTGCGTACACAAGGCATTGCCGGTAACGTAACTTATGATTATGATAAAAAGTACATCGTTGACCTTTCAGGCTCATATAGTGGTTCAGCTGATTTTGGCCCCGGTCATCGTTATGGTTGGTTCCCCGCTGTAGGTTTGGGCTGGATTGCTTCAAAAGAAGATTTTCTGAAGGATAATTCAACCATTAACTTCCTGAAGGTTCGTGCATCATACGGTACTGTTGGTAATATCAATGAGGCTTATCGCTTTTTGTACCAGCAGTTTGCAGTTGGTGCGCCAGGTTGGATCACAGGTACAGGCAATACTGCGCATGGTGGCCTAACCGAAGGCCCTTTTGCTAACCTTGATTTTGCATGGGAAAAAAAGACAACCCTTAACGTTGGTTTAGACTTCACCTTGTGGAAAAATCTTTCGGGTACGTTAGATGTATTTACCGAAAAACGTACTGGCATCCTTGAAATTCCATCATCAGGTGTGCCAGATTACACAGGCTTTAACTTACAATATGCTAATACCGGCGAGGTACATAACAAAGGTTTGGAAGCATCATTAAAGTATGAACAAAACGATAATAAATTCAAGTATTATGTAGGTGGTTCAATTGCTTATGCCCGCAATAAAATTGTTAAGCGCTCTGAAGACCCTCAGCCATTTAACTACCTGTATACCCAGGGATACCCTATTGGCCAAATGAAGGGGCTGGTTTACACAGGCTTTTACCAGCAATCGGACTTTGATGCCAACGGAAACTTAAAACCGGGCGTAGTGGCATCATCATATACCAATGTTAAACCTGGCGACCTGAAATTTAAAGATCAGGATGGCAACGGTATCATTAATGATTATGACAAGGTGCCAATGAAGTATTCAGTACTTCCTGAAATTACTTTGGGTTTTAACCTTGGCTTCAAATATGCCGGTTTTGATTTTGATGCTTATCTGCAGGGCGTATTACACCGTACTGTGAGCTTGCTAAATTCTGCTTATACTTATACCCATCCTTTTGTATTCAATAATAACATCTCTGAGTTTTCGGCAAATAGCTGGACGCCTCAAAACGCCACTACCGCTACTTCGCCCCGGTTATCAACTCTGGCAAATCCTAACAATGATCAGCAATCTGATTTCTGGATGCGTAATGGCAATTTCCTGAAACTGCGCAGTGTTGAACTGGGATACACCTTACCTCAGCGTGGGTTTTTAAGAAAGCTTGATGCAGTAAGGGTTTTTGTGAATGGTACTAACCTGTTTACATGGGATAAGATACAGGATCTTGAAGCTGAGCGCCTTTCAATGGGGTATCCTTTAGTAAAAGCAGTAACATTTGGCATGAAAGTGAAATTGTAGTATTAATTATTTGATTACAAGGAAATGAAAAGAAATCGATATATAATAACAATGCTGGCGCTGGGTACGTTGCTTTACTCATCATGTAAACATGACTACCTGGAAGTACAGACCATTAAGGCCGATATTACCACCGATAAGCTATACTCAAATTATACCTATGTACAGCAGCAGATGTGGAATACCTACAGCTACCTGCCCGATGGTTTCGCCAATCTTGATCTTGAAACAGCTACTGATGAAGCGGAAGCTACCAACTCGGTTGAACGGGCGCAGCTTTTTAACTATGGTACCTGGAACCAATATACTAACCCCGACAATGTTTGGGCCGCTAACTTTGATGGTATCCGTCAGGCAAACCTCTATCTGAAAAACAAGGGTACGGTTGATATCAATTACATTAAAGATAAAATCACATCAACCGATTCAACCACTTATTACAACGCCCGCAATAACGTTAAGTTTATGGAAGGCGAGGCGCTGTTTTTAAAGGCCTATTTTTATTTTGAGCTGGTAAAGCGTTACGGTGGCGTTCCCATTTTTGAGCAGCCGCTTGATTACAATGACCCTAACTCATGGAAAAACGTACAGCGCAACTCGGTTGATGAATGTATCAAATACATTGCTTCATTATGTGATAAGGCTGCTGCTATTATTCCTGCTAACCTTTCGCCGTATTCGTGGTATGATGCCGGCCGTGTTACTAACGGCGCTATCAAAGCGTTAAAAGCAAAAGCTTTGCTTTATGGTGCAAGTCCGCTGTTTACTGCAAATGGCTCAAGTACAACCTGGGCACAGGCTGCCGCTGCTGCGCATGACGTTATCGCTTTGGGCAGTTATTCACTTGATGCCAATTATTCAAATTTGTTTGGAGCAAATAATACTACATCGGGCGAGGTGATCTTTTATCGTCGCTATGGTGCTGCGAATGCTATCGAATACAATAATTACCCTATTGTATTTCAAAATAGTAACGGTAACAGCATAACACCGGCCGAAAACCTGGTTAGTGATTATGAGGTACTTGTTAAATCAGGAAGTACAATCACAGGATCGGTTCCGTTTGACTGGAATAACCCGGCCCATGCAGCTGCTCCATATACCAACCGCGACCCGCGCTTTGCTGCAACTGTAGTATACAATGGTGCATCGTTCAAATCAACTACTATCCAGACTTATTTTGGTGGTAATAGTGGCCTGCCTAAGCAAAATGCTACTAAAACAGGATACTATCTGTCAAAGTGGATTAATCAGTCTGTCGACCTGATCAACAACACAACTACCAATCATGCATGGGTATATTTCAGGTATGCCGATATTTTGCTAAGCTATGCCGAAGCGATGTTCAATGCTTACGGGCCGGATGCCGATCCGCAGGGATATGGTATGACAGCCTTGCAGGCAATTAACAAGGTGAGGCAACGTGTTCAAATGCCGGCGCTTACAGCAGCGCAGTTAAACCAGCAGGCTATTGAACATGAGCGTAATGTTGAGCTTAGCTTTGAAAACAACCGCTTATGGGATGTGCGCAGGTGGAAAAAAGGTGTAAGCTACTTTAGTAAGCCTATAAACCGTATTGATATTACATCTGCCGGTGTTTACACTGTAAAAAAACTGGAAGACAGGGTGTTTGCTACCAAAATGGAATGGTACCCTATCCCTCAGTCCGAAATTTCAAAAACAGGCTGGACACAAAATCCGGGCTGGTAAATACAAGCTTTCCATCACCCTCAAAGCGGGGGTGATGGGCTGTTAAATGATTTAAATTAATAATGTAAAAAATATTTTCATGAAAATTAATGCATCATTAGTAAAGCTTTCGGTAGCATGCCTGTTGCTGGGAGTTGCTGGCTGCAAACAGGAGCACCTTAATGGGGTAAAGTCAAACCCTGATGTAAAAGTATATCTGCCCGATTCTGAAAAGCCCAATGGTTTAGTTGATGTGATGGCCGGAAGCTCGCTTAAGGTTGATAGTGCAAAAAGTACAGTAAATTTTTCTATCCCGGTATATCGCGGCGGCGAATCAAATTTTGAAACGTTAACTGTCGATGTAAGCACCGATAACAGTACTATTGCCGGTTTAATTACCGCCGGTACATTGCCGGCTAATACAGTAGTGCTTGATCCTGCAGATTACACCCTTGATACAAAAGATACCGTAATGCTGGACAACAACATTATGAAAGGCAAGATCACTCCCAAAATAAAAATTGCCAGTTTGAGCAAGTATGACGGTAAAGTGGCTGCCCTGGGTATTAAAATTGCAAACTCGTCAAAACAGGAGGTAAATACCGATATGAACAAGGCCATTATTTACTTCAATGCTGCAGACCTTATAGACGCTATTACGCCTAAAACCAATTTGATAGATAATACCAAATGGCAAATTTATCACCGTGGTGATGGTGTAACCTTTAAGGTAAATACTGATGGTAGCGTACTGGCAACCGGTGGTAACTGGGGGCAGCAGGGTATTGTTCAACCTGTTGAGGTAAGGGCCAATAAAAAGTATAAAATCGATATGACAGTAGCCGGTTCAGGTGCTACCGATTGCTGGTTTGAGGTTTATGTAGGCCAGGCGGTGCCTTCTGAAGCAAGTGATTATGCTGATGGTGGAACCCGCATAGCGCTTAACACCTGGAATGGTTGTGGTAAATCGCCTTTTAATGGTTTATTGTCATCAATATCATGTGCAGGCAGTGGTAACGTTGTATCATTCCCAACAAGCGGTACGGCCTATGTACTTATCCGTTCGGGAGGTTCAACGCTGGGCACAACCGGGATTAAGATCACTAATATTGATTTCAGAAGAGTGAACTAAAAATCTCTGCAAAAAATAGCCAACTGATTCTCAATGATAAATTGAGATTTAGTTGATTAGTATATCACTATACTATGAAGCGCCCCGGGATGAGATCCGGGGCGTTGTTTTTTGGTAATAAGTAGATTAAATTATTAGCAGATAAAAGTAATTAGCGGTTTTGCCAAAGACCAAGGGAGAAAAGTTTTAAAAACAGCAAATTAGAGGGGATACAGCTTGGTTTTCTTTTAAAGAATAGCCTTAAGCTCCTGCCTTTTTCCTGATCCTTAACAAGCCATTGGCAGTAGTGGCGTAAATAACACCTTTTGAATCCTGTACTATCTGGTAAATGGTAAAGCCAGGCAGTGGCGAGTTGTTATTGTGGTAGTTTTCCCAGCCATTATTCAGGTCAAACCTGGCAATGCCCGATTCATCTGTGCCCAGCCATAAAACATGCTCAAATTTGTCGTATAACATAGTATTAACATGATTGGCAGGCATGCCCGAGTTTTTATCGTTATAGTGAAGCCAATTGCCGTTAAACTTTAATACGGCTATACCTTCTTTATCGCTATCGCTGTCGCCGGCTTGCTTTTCGCAATCAACCAACGAGAAGTAAACATTTCCTTTTTCATCTTCTACCGCGCCCGAAATGGTTGCATTTTTTAGCGGGGTATTATTGAGGCTGTTAAATGAGGTAATAACGCTTTTATCAATCATGATAGTGCCTTTTGAGGTGCCTATCCAAAGTCGTTTCTGGCTATCTACATAGGCAAAAAGCACATTGCTTGATGGCATTTCGGGCATCGATTTTTTGTTGATTACAACTACTTTGTCTTTCCTTTTTACAACCAAACCGTTTTGTGTAGTAAATAACAACTCACCGTTCCGGCTGTTCAGTACCTGGTTAACGCCGCCTGCCAAAAACTGTTTAAAATCAAACAGCTGCCAGCCGCCGCTGCCATACATGAATATTTTATTATCGTAATAAACCCATTTGTTGTTATCCCTGTCGATGGTTACCTCTTTGATGTTGGCATCTGACGGAAATGGCGAGTTGTATTCATTAACCGGTATAAACGTTGTTCCTTCAAAGCGGGTCATGCCCTTTTCGGTAGCATACCATAAAAGGTCTGATTGATCCATTGCAGCTGATTTGCTGATGTTATCAACCAAAGGCGAGTTGTATTTTGTCCAGGTTGTAAAATCGTAGTTTTTCAACGACGGATTGGCGTAGGTTACAGTCTTATTGTAAATTATCGGATCGCCCGGCGGTTTCATCTCGGCAAGGTCCATTCTTTGAACCTGACCGTAAACACCACCGCTTATAAAACGGAAAATAACGTTTACTGAAGTGGCTACCGGTTTGCCATTTAGTATAGCTGGTTTCCAGATACAGCCATTAAGATAGGTGATCAACTCATTGGTGAGTGCGCTTTTGGTAGCATCGTTATGGCTGAGCACGCAGCTAAAGCCGCGTTCATCAACTATTACCTGAAACGTTATTGAGCCGGTGGCATCTTTTAAAAGGTAGCGGTTATTGATCCTTGCAGATACAAAATCAATGGCAAGCTGGTCGCAGCTGGCCTTAACATCACCGCAGTCCATGCAATAATTGGTGATATTACACATCTCTACCTTTTGTAAAAAAAGATTTTGAGCCGATAGGGTTGAAGGTAAAGTAAAGATAAACAGGCAGATAAATAATATTCTGCGGATTTTAGTTGGGGATAACAATGCCAGCATTACGCTTATAAATAAAAGAAAGCAAACCCGAAACTCCAAGCGAATGATAGTTAAATAATGTTAAACAAAGATACACATCATAAATGAGGATAATATGAAGCTGTTTGCATTTCAATGCGTTTGTAACAAAACATTTCCATTAAACCGTTTAAAAGTACGTTCAGGTTCCTTTTTGCCCGCTTCGGTGGCAAATTGATACAGTGCTTATTGCCTATTAGTTATCTTTGAATAATATGCCGTCTCCATTACCAATTAAAAGCCTTATCCGGCTTAACTGGCTGCTTGTACTTACTTTTACCGCGATCATATCGCTGTATTTTATTTTTTTGCTGGACGAGACCCCTATATATAAGGTGTTTTATATGGGTATGACTGCGCTGGGAATAGGCTCAGTGGCTTTTGTAAATGTCAGGATCCTGATTTTGTTGGCACGTAGCTATAGCTTCAAAGGGAAAGCATTTAAACGCTACCGTTATTTTTTTACCTATGCAGCAAGTGCCACTATATATCTGATGCTGGCACCTGCGTTTGATTATTTTGAACATAAAGGCCGGTTATACCCTTTTCCGGTTTTTCTGGTGATATTCTTTATTTCCAGCATCCTTGTTAATACCGTTATTATCCTGCTTCAGGACTTTGTGATCCTGCAGGCTGATAAGTCTCATGCCGATCTTGAACTTTCCCAAATTAAAGCTGCGCATGCCGAAGCTACAAACCTGCTTTTAAAACAACAGATCCATCCTCACTTCCTGTTTAACGCGCTTAACACACTCAAGGCACTTTACCGGAAAGATCCAGGTGCCGGGGATAATTATATTGTTCACCTGGCCAACTTTCTCAGGGCCTCTGTTTATAATCATGCCGCAAAAACTTCGAGCCTTGCCGATGAGCTGGCCTTGCTGCTTGATTATCTCGAGATGCAAAAAATTAGGTTTGGTTCGGCGTTAAATTGTAATATTGACTTACCGCTCAATATATTGAATGATCATTACCTGCCATCTTTTTCATTGCAACCCCTTCTGGAAAACGCAATCAAGCATAATGAGCTAACCCAGCAGTCGCCGCTTGTTGTAAATATTTTTTGTTCGGAAGAGAGGATAGTTGTATCCAACACGCTTAAGAAGAAAAATCTTAACGTAACTTCAACTCACCATGGGCTTGCAAACCTTGCCGAACGGTACAGTCTTTTGTCGGGTGATGAAGTTATTATCAGTGAAAGTAAAGAAACATTTTCTGTAAGTATCAGATTATTGAATAATGAATATAGCGATCATAGAGGATGAGCCGGTAGTAGCCGATGACCTGGAACTGAGTATAACACAACTGATCAGTGAACCGGTAACTGTAGTACAGCTTCATTCTGTAAAAGAAGCCGTTTCTTATTTTGCGGGAGGTAACGGGATAGATTTGATATTCAGTGATATTCAACTGGGAGACGGGTTGAGTTTCGAGATATTTACTGCAATACCTATTGATGTTCCTGTGATTTTTTGTACGGCATACGATGAATATGCGCTGGATGCATTTAAAGCAAACGGAATAGATTATATCTTAAAACCGTTTACAATGCAAACGCTTCAGCAGGCGCTGGAACGTTACGGGCAGCTGAAAAAAGTATTTCAAACGCATCAGCCACCGCAATATGAGGTGCTTATGGAACTGCTGGCCAAAAAGGAAACTACCAAACCTTCTTCGGTATTAGTTTATCACCAGGATAAGATCATCCCTATAAAATTAGATGATATAGCATTGATCCATCTTTCAAACGAAATTTCGCATTTATTAACCTTTTCAGGTAAGGTTTTTTATCCTAACAAAAATTTAGATGAACTGGAAAAAACATGTGGAAGCTACTTTTTCAGGGCTAACCGTCAATTTTTGGTTAGCAGGAAAGCTATTATTGATGTTTCCAGTTTTTTCTCCCGTAAACTGTCTCTCAATCTCAGTATCACATTCAGCGAAAGAATTGTGGTAAGTAAAGGCAAGGCTTCCCAGTTCCTTGCCTGGCTGGCAAAAGCCTGATAAGTCAAAGCCGAAAGCAAAATGCGTAAAGCCAAAAGCTAATTGATTGATTTTTAATCAGTGTTAGCCGGATTAGTTGTGTTTATTGATAGGCACAGTGCAATGCCTTGCTCTATCATGTTGCCTCCGTAACACGTTTGCCCATTTTTTCCGCTTCCGGCGCTACTTTGCCCGCTTCGGTTACCTTTTCCTTCTGCAGGCCGCTGCATAAGCCCACTTTTGCGCCATACAATAACAAATGCGCTTTCGGGCAGCAACATTATCTCAAAAATTGAAATTAAAATTTATGAAAAAGTTACTTATCGTATTTACTTGTTTAATCCTGGTATCAACTGAAGGCTTCAGTCAAAGCGTTATCCAAAAGGTTGCATCGCGCCTTGAATTTGGAATTAAAGCAGGTGCCAACTATAGCAACTTTACCAATGCCAGTTTCCCTACTGATCCGTTGGTAGGCTTTCATGCAGGTGCTACTGTTGCGTTTAAATTCACCGATAATTTCTTAGTACAGGAGGAGTTTTTATTCTCATCACAGGGTGCAAAAATTAAGGGCGGCTCACTTGGCGATCAAAACCTTAAACTTTCCTATATCTCTGTTCCATTTTTGTTGAAATACCGTGCTAACTCAGGGTTTTATATTGAGGCAGGTCCGCAGGTAGGTATGAAAGCCAAAGAAGATGTTTCTGGATTAAGCGCAGGCGATTTTGCTAAGAAACTGGACCTGGCGGCAGCAGGAGGTATCGGATACCAGTCAAAACTTGGGCTTGGTATTGGTGTAAGATATGTTTACGGCCTCTCAAAAGTTGGCGATTTTAATCTCTCCAACATCAACAACGATTTTAAAAATAATAACATTCAGGCCAGTTTATTTTACGTGTTTTAAACATACAGGAGGTATTAACGGAATTAAAACAAATTGCGCGGTTAGCTTTAAGCTTTAAGCATTCTGCTTTCAGCTCTTTATTTAAGCCTGAAAGCCTGGTATGAAAATGCCGGGCTTTTTTTACTTTTGTGCCATGAGCTACGAAGAATTGAGTGAATACTTTAGTAATGTTACGTTACCCCAGGAATTAAGGTTAGACCGCGCTACAACTCAGCTCCATGTTGCCGATTTTGTTAAGCAATTATTGAAAAACATGAAAAATTATCCCGATAACTGGAGGCATCAATACCAGTTAATGAGGATAAAAAATGCCCTCGAAAACCCGTATAACGGCCCCGAGATCCCAAGGTTTTAAATAAACTGTTTAGGAAAACAGGTCGTTTTCGCCTAAATAACTCCTGATCATTTTTAAAATAGGTTCGCCCAGATCTGTTGCTTTGGCATCGCCAAAACTTTTTAACTGCGAAAGCTGGTTTAATGACCGCGGTAGTTTTGAAGTAATGTCCCGAAGCATATTTTCGGACACGAGCGTATGCTCTGGAATTTTACGTTCGAGGCTGGTTTCTTTACGCCAGTTGAGTAGCTGTTTATACAGTTCGGGGTTAACAATTTCTTTTTCTTTTGGCAGCGCTTTGGGGTTCCAGTTTTTATATACCGGTTTGTAACTTATCCCGGCCTCCTGTACCGACGATAAAACATCTCGGCCCGATGTGGCAATAGGCAGGCGTACAAAGGCTGCCGTTTTTGCTTTCAGGTTAACCAATAAATGGTTTAGGCTGTCGTAAAATTCGGCAGGAGGGTTGGTGTTATTTATAGCCATATAAAAACCGTTAATAGCTTCTGAAAAAGCATTTAATTTAGGCAGAAAATAGTTGGCGGCATTTTTTAGCCTTCCTATAAACGGTGCATTGTTCCAGATAAGCTGATCATCAGGTAAAGCGCCCAGTTCTTTTCGGATAAAACGGTCGCCGATGATTTTAATTTCAGTTTCCCAGCTATGATCGGTTTTGTTGATGTTTTCGGATAATGGGCTGTTTTTAATCGCCCCGCTCAGCATGATGGTTTTAAGTTGTTTCCATGCACCTGTAAGCATCGAAAAATCAAAGATATCCTTCATCTCTTCCAGTGCTATTTGCCGGATGGTACTCTCCAGCAGATTTTCATCAGGCATGGAGATAGCTGCATTTTGCATAAAGCTGATGATCTCCGGATCGGTACGGATATTTTCGGGGCGTACAGGCGACTTCAGGATCATGCCCTCAAGTGAGCGGCAACGGCTTAAAGCCACATAAGCCTGCCCAAAGGCAAAGGCAGCATCGACGTCAATAACCGCTTTTTCAAATGTAAGCCCCTGGCTTTTGTGTATGGTGATGGCCCAGGCCAGTCGCAGCGGATACTGGCTGAACGATCCGTTGTTTTGTTCGTTTACCTTTTGCTCATCTTCGGCCAGTGCATATTTTACGTTTTGCCAGCTTTCGGGGATTACCTCAAATTCCGAGCCGTCATCCAGAAAACTCAAACGGATATTGCCCGGCCCCATGGCAACTATGCGCCCTGTACGGCCATTGTAATATTGCTTTTTGCCCGAGCTGTCATTTTTGATAAACATTACCTGTGCGCCAACTTTCAATACTAACTCTTCTTCGGCAGGGTAGGCTTCTTTGGGGAAATCACCTGTAACTGTTGCTTTAAAGGTTTGTGCTTCTCCATCAAGCTCAGTTAAACGTTGCTGGTTAATTTCGTTAACGAGTTGGTTATGGGTAGATAGGGTTACGTAATCCTTAAGCCAATTGGCATTAAGGTTAGGGTTATAATGGGCATTAAGTTTATCCAACATTTCGCCGCTGGCATACCCGTTCCTGATACTGTTCAGGATCTCCACAAATACCGGGTCTTTTTGGCGGTAAACCTGGGTGAGCTCAAAAGTTAATACCGGAAATTTTTGAAATGCAAGGCTATCAAAAAAATAAGGCCCCTTGTAAAAATTTCTGAGCACGGGCCAGTCCTTTTCATAAACCGGGGGGAGCTGAAACAAATCGCCGATCATCAATAATTGTACACCGCCAAAAGGCCGTGCCGATCCTTTAACCTGACGTAATACAGTATCAATATAATCAAGTGTATCGGCCCGCACCATACTGATCTCATCAATAATGAGCAGGTCGAGGCACTTTAATATGTTTGATTTTTCGAGGCTAACCTGTCTTAGCAGCGTATTATGACTGTTATGATCGGTTACAGGTACCTGCGGCCCGAAAGGTACCTGGAAAAAAGAATGGATAGTTACGCCGCCGGCGTTGATAGCTGCTACGGCGGTAGGGGCTACAACAGCCAGGTTTTTGGTAACGTTTGCCCTGATCCAGCGTAAAAAAGTTGTTTTACCGGTGCCCGCTTTGCCGGTTAAAAATATCGGCCGGTTAGTATTTTCAATAAATTTAAGTACCAGTTCATGAAAAGGCTCCAACACCATACGCTTGCTATTTATTACTGTTTTCCGGATCAGGAAACATCTTCAAATTTAATGATTAGGTATGAGAGTGGGGATTTGGGTTATCAACAGTGTTAAATAGGAAGCGCTTTCTCTCTTTTTTAGCTTTTTTGAATGCACTTTTTTATCAAAATCAAAAATGTTTGATCAAATGGTGAATTTTAGTCCATGTAAATATTTGATTAAAAGCATGTTAATTTTAATGCGCAAAAACTTGAAAAAAAATTTTGCACGCATATACATGATTTATATCTTTGCGGCCACCAACGCGAAAGTAGCTCAGTTGGTAGAGCACGACCTTGCCAAGGTCGGGGTCGCGAGTTCGAATCTCGTCTTTCGCTCAAAAGCCTTTCTCTGAAAAGAGAAAGGCTTTTTTATTATATGCCCGTTGGTGAATAGCTGAAATGCTTTTTAAAAGCATAGGTGAAATGGGATAGGTTTTCAAAACCAACCTCCGCATATACATCCGAAGGTTTCCTGTTTTGCTCCCTGATGCGATAATGCGCAAGTTCCAGCCGTTTTTGAGTTAACCATTTTTGCGGAGTAGTGTTAAAGCTTTTTTTAAAGTCTCTTTTAAAAGTGGTTAGGCTACGCCCGGTTAAATAGCCGAATTTTTCCATTGGCATATTGAACATGAAATTCCGTTCCATAAAATTAGTCAGATCAATTTTACCAGGCTCCTGGAAATTGGCCAGGATACCATCTATATCGTTATCAATTATTCTGAGAATGTTGATTGCCTCTTCAATTTTTAATAAAGCGAGGTTTTCAGGCAATCCATCCTTCAGATCAAAATACGGAATTAATGATGCCAGGCAGCTTTCCAATAGCGGGTGCTTACCGAAGTTGCGGATCCCTGGCGAATGCTGCAGACGTGCTTTAGGGGGATTTTTAGCATAAAACTCCTTTAACATAGGCATGGTAAGGTGCATAGCCACCGTTTTATGCGGCAATCCGTCTTTCGGATAATTAATAACCGTGGTTAATTGATTTCGGGGGATCAGGAAAATATCTCCTGCACCAAAAACATGTATCGAATCGGCCTGCACTATTTTTGTTTCGCCCGAAATAAACCAGATCAGCATATGGTGTTCAAATAGTACTTCCGTCCGGAACGGCTTATCTTCAAAGTGCGATAGTTTAATATCAGGGCTTAAATAGTGCGTTTTAAATTCCATGGTTCATCAAATGCTGCCAGTTAACAATAAAGCTACAACGGATCTTAGTTTGCTGCAAATTTTACGCCCGTCATTTCTTCGCTCAATGTCCATAGTCTTTTTGCGTTTCCTTCATTAACAGCATATGGTTTTACGCCACGCAGAGTTAGCGGATCATCATATTTATGTTCAATGTCTCCAAAATCTAAATCAGCTACATCGGCATTTTCACAATAGACGCCGCCGATATTATCGAGCTGTGGACTGGTAGCACACCAAACCGAAGTTGCTGCACCCTGCTCTACGGTTTTAAGTCTGGCTGCCACTTCCGGAAAGATATTGCCATCGGCATCAAACATGCCCATTTGCTGAAACAACTCTACCGAGGCGGCCCTGCCAAGATCGGTGCCATTTACAGAACCGGGATGCAGGGAGTAGGAGCGAACCCCGAAATCTTTACCACGATGATCAAGTTCTACCGTAAAAAGATTATTGGCTGTTTTAGATTGGCCATAGGCCGACAGCGTTTCATAATAGCGGCGAAGAAAATTTGGATCATCAAAATTAAAAGGTGCGATCTGGTGGCCGTATGAAGATACGTTAATTACCCTTGCGCCATAGGCTTTTTTTAGAGCAGGCCAAAGGAGTGCAGTAAGCTGAAAATGCCCAAGATGGTTAGTTGCCAGTTGAGATTCGTAGCCTCTTGCGTCGCGCTGAAGGGGCACCCACATAATGCCCGCATTATTGATGAGGATATGCAATGGTTCGGCAGTTTTAAGAAAATCGACTGCAAAGTTGTCGATAGAAGCGGGATTCATCAGGTTCATCGCTTTAATCATCACGTTGGGTACGCCTGTAAGATTCGTGGTTGCTTTGTTAATATCACGTGCCGGTACAATAACTTTTGCCCCAGCCAATACCAACGTTTTCACGGTTTCCAGGCCAATACCTGCATAGCCACCAGTTACTATGGCTGTTTTGCCGGTAAGGTTAATGCCTTTTATAACATCGGTAGTAGTGGATTGGGCTGTAAATCCAGATCCCAGCGGCTTTTGTAACACGCCGTTATAATTATCTTTTATTTGTTCCATTTTTTATGTTTTAATGAAACAAAAGTATAGGCAGTTATCTACAACGTTTTTGTTTTAAAGGCCGATGTTTTTTGTTTTAAAGACCATTTTTTAATGTTGATCTATATGTAACAAAGTAGATACAATAAGGTCAGTAAAGAAGGCGTGATAGGAGAGCGTCTTGGGCAGGGTGAATTCTTCCCCGGTTCGGGAAAGTTTGTATACGCCAATTAACCTGTTAGCAGGTATAAACTGAAATAATGGACGTGGTTTTGGGGTATATTTCAGGAGAACGTTTTGCGGTAACTATACCAGCGAATAACCTTCAGTAGCTCTTCTTCTGAAATGTTATCGCCGTCTGTTGGCTGGAAAGCCAGTTCTTTATCCAGTATAGTGGCCCTTAACGGTTGTGGAGAGCCTGGATTTGTTTCTGTTTCCGGTTCGAAAACGCAGACGTAACTCCCTGAACCAGGGATTAAGATTACGTCGACCCCGTCGATGGAGTTTAGTAAATAATTTTGATCCATGCTATACCCGTTGCAAAAAGCATACCTGTTAACGGGGGCGGCCAAAAAACAGGAGATATCCATCGGCATCTTCCAACTCAAAGCCACGCAAGCCATCATGGGTATCCTGCAGGGGAGAAGTAAAGACAGCACCCCGCGATATAAATTCAGTGGCTAACTTATCCGGATCAGGAGTACCGACATAGGCATCCCATCGGGCATCAGCGGCGCGTTTACGGTTGGGATGGGGATCTGCGTTTACAGCTTTGAGGAAAATCATTGCCCCATCGCGCTGTACAATGGCGAAAAAAGGATCATGGGCAGGCTCTTTAAAAACTGCTTCAAAACCAAGTTTTTCGCTATAAAAGGCAAGCGCTACTGTAACGTCGCGAACGATGAAGAATGGCGCAATGCCGGCGATGGATGGCTGATTCATGCATTAAATATTGAGGTTGCTGATATAAAGGTATGAAGCCAGCTGCGGATAAACAATTTGGGAGATTTTAGTTTTACGGGGGCTTGTCTATCAGGAATAGCTTGTAGTCGGTTATCTCCCCGCCCTGGTCGATTCATCCTCTAAAAATCAGGTAGTTCAGTATATTTGTTTATAGGAAAAATCATTTCTTATGACCGAAACTAATATTAACCTGTTTCTCCAATTTGCTAATCCTATGAAGAAAATCGCTCACCGCCAAATTTTAAAAGCTATAAAATTCAGCTCGTTTAAATTGCTTGCTGTAAGCTTCTTATGGATACCGATAGTTTTTACCGCGACCAAATGTCAGGCACAGGCTACGCCTTCACGTTCGCTGCTTGCACTTTCAAAAAGTGATCATACCCTGGCTATCATCGATCCGGTTAACCTGAAAGTTATCGCGCGTGTTCCTGTAGGATCTGATCCTCATGAGGTTATTGCATCGGCTGATGGAAAGACCGCGTATGTTTCCATCTATGGAGGTGGAAGCCTGCACGAGTTGAGCGTGGTTGACCTTGTAGCGCAAAAAGCTTTGCCTGCCATTGACACTAAACCATTGATGGGGCCACACGGGCTAACATTTGCAGGAGGAAAAGTTTGGTTCTCGGCCGAGGGGGCTAAAGCAGTTGGCCGTTACGATCCCGCTACCGGTAAATTTGACTGGGCCATGGGAACGGGCCAGAACAGAACGCATATGATCTATGTAACCAATGACGGGAAAAAGGTTTACACTACAAACGTTTCGTCGGCAACAGTAAGCATTTTGGAGGATAGCCTGCTGAAGCCGATGGGGCCTCCGGGAGGAGGGGTTCCTCCTGCGGGCGCAACACCTCCGCCCGGGTTTGCACCTCCGGCACGCCATGATTGGATACAGACAGTTATCCCGGTAGCCAAAGGCTCCGAGGGTTTTGATGTTTCGCCTGATGGTCGTGAACTATGGACTGCAGGAGCAGAGGACGGTAATATTTCAATCATCGATATCGCCGCCAAAAAGGTAACTACTACAAATGATGCGAAGGTTGTGGGTGCCAACAGGCTTCAATTTACACCGGATGGTAAGCGCGTATTGGTTACCAGCCTCCGCACCGGCGACCTGTTTATTTTTGATGCGGTATCGCACCAGGAGTTGAAACGTATAAATACCGGGCATGGCGCTGCTGGTATTCTGGTTGATGATGACGGATCACGCGCATTTATCGGCTGCACCGGCGATAATTATGTGGCGGTGATAGATCTCAATAAATTAGAAGTGACCGGGCATATTGATATACGCGGGGCCGATGGGTTGGCTTGGGCGGTTAGGCGATAGCAGGCTATATCAATTCATATTGAAAATGGGTAATGCTTTGACTCCGATACAAGAGTGAATTTTAGTATCGGAGTCAAGCCATAAAATATCCGGGATCATCAAAATTGATAACTAAGCCCACCCTGAAATAAAAATGAGTTTTTATTATAAGAAATATTAGCCACTCGGTCATTAAGTTTCGCAAACCCTTCAAAGGGTACCTTCTGATCCATATTAAAAGTTTCAAGCCTTTGCATAAAAGTATGGCCGGCTACCGCGGTGAATTTCCATCTTCTGCCCAATGTGAGGTCATATAATAGGCCGGCGCTGTTTTGACGTAAATGCAGGTACTGTGGCTGGTCGTTAGTATTAAGGCGGTACATGCTTCCGCCAATGGCCATAGTTACGCCGAGTGATTGTGAGCTTGAAAGCCTGCGTTTTAAAGATGCCCTTGAAGGTAAAACAGCGGTAAAGTTCCAATTATCACTAATAGTCCAGTCAAAATCGGGGAGGGGCAACAGGAACTGGCCCGAATAGTTCCGGGTGTATACCAATGTAACACCCCATTTAAAAGATTTGCTTGACCGAAAGCCCAGGCGTATACCGAGTGTATACAAGATGTCATTGGCTTCGATCCCGCGTTTAAAATCCGAACCGGCTGTAGCTAAGCCAATAAACGAAATTGCTTTGGTTCGGGATAGTGAATAATTCAGCAATAACGGGATAGTAACAGAATGAAAAGTACTCTCGCCAATTTTTTCCTCATTTGAAAGGAACAGGCCCCGGTAACGGATCCCGGTTTTTACTAAAACGGAGTTTTCAGAAGAAAAATCTTTATAAACGGGGATACCTACATCTGCTATCGGCTGCTGCATGGTTATGGTATTGCTATTTACTTTAACAGGGCTAACAATATCGGTTACGTTAACACCGCCGAGAAAGGGAGAGGTGGTCAAAAATTTTTTATGTTTTGCCGTATCCGGACTTTGGCAATAAGAAAGTATGGGCAATAAAAATCCGGTCAGAATAAAAACGTATTTTTTCATATCTGTTAATTTGTTTTAAAGTTTATGGGAGATGCTGTTGATTACATAGGCGTAACTGCCGAAATTAGTTTCTTCATCAGGTAATCGAGTTGCTTTTTTTCTTCGGTAGTAAATTCTGCCGTTAAAGCGGTATCAAATTTTTCAATAACAATGTCGGCCTGTACAGAAAGCTTTTGACCATAGTCTGTTAATTCAACACGCGTTTTCCGTTTGTCACTAATGTCCTGATCCACTTTCACCATATCATTTTTAAGCAAAAAGGCTACTGTTCTGTTAACGGAGGCTTTATCGCGTTGCAGTTTGTAGCATATTTCCTGCTGTGAGGCAGGCCCGGTGTAATAAAGGCTAAGTAAAACCTGTAATTGATCCATCTCCAGGGGAAAGTCCTGAGCACGGAAAACCTTATCACACTCCCGGCGCAACCTGTTTGAAACCGCCCCAATTTGGGCGATTAAATACGGGGGAAGAGGATTATTGTTTTGATCCATAATACAAAAGTAAACAAATGGTTGATGTATCAACCATTTGTTTTTAAAAATAATATACACTGATATATCAATGGGGTAGGTACAGGACAGTTATGCGCTATTTAATACGCATATTGCTTTATCCAATTATTTTTACTGTAAACCCAATTATGACAAAAAATCGCGCCCCGATAGCCAAACCGGTTGTCCTGATTTTATTACTGCTATTTTCATTCATACAAATTAACCTTTACGGCGCTGTAACGGCCCCCCGGATAGTTAACCTGCAGGTGGAGTATACAGATCATCCTATCGGTATTGATGTTAAACTGCCGCGGTTTAGCTGGCAGATGCTCGCGCCCGAAGTTGTAAGGGGATATACGCAGGTTGCTTATCAGATCACTGTAAAAGATCCGCAGGGAAAAATAGTATGGAACAGCAATAAAATAAAAAGCGGAACTGCCCTGGCTGTGGTTTATGCAGGTTCTCCGCTTAAAGCAGCAGCCCGCTATAACTGGACGGTAAATGTATGGGATCAGGCGGGAGGTGTTTCATCCGCAAGTTCATGGTTTGAAACAGGGTTGATGAATACCGGCATGTCGGCCTGGGATGGTGCGCAGTGGATTGGGGGAGGGGATAACGACCTGGTGCTGTATGCTCATTATTTGCCGCTGTACAACCTGAAATATAAAGTAGCAATTGCTCCGGGCAGTTCAAAGGCAAGTATTGTTTTCGCCGCAAATGATCCTCGTTTGATGGATAGCAACCGGAACGTTTTCCAGCTTGCCAATAAAAAGAACCAGTCGTATTTTAAGGTTGAGCTGGATGTTTCAGGTTTGGAACAGGGAGGCAATGCGCGGATCAATGTATACAGGGCCGGGTATTCGGAAAAAGATACATTGGGTAAAGTATTTAAAAGCTTCCCGGTAAAAACCGATCTGATTGGCAACAACAATAAAAACAAGCAGCATTCGATACTAATCCATAACGAGTTTGGTACACTTTCGTTTACTGTTGATGATGATAAAACATTTTTGGCCGATGAAAAAAATGGAACAGCGGTAGCCCGCCCGGTATCGGCAAATCGCGGAGCCGTGATAACGCTTAACCCGCTTGGTCCGGGGCATGATGTAATATCATACGGAATGCTTGGCGAGATAGGTTTTTCTGTAGATCAGGGACAAAAGGCTGAATTTTCTGATCTTACTGTTTCCAATATCAGGTCTCCGCGGAGTACTTTATTTAGCGAAAAACCTGAAGAAAATAACTACAGCGGAATTTTTAAAGAAGCGGTTGCCGCTCCATCGTCAGGGTTGGTTATAAAAGATGCAAAATATGAAGTAAGCGGCGGGAGTGCCGGGGCATTTATCCTTGCCGATCCCAGCCATAATGCTATGCCAATGCTGCGCTCGGTGTTTAATGCCGATAAAAGTATTTCGCAAGCCAGGCTTTATGTAACCGCAAGGGGGATTTATGAAATCTATCTTAATGGCAAGCGGGTTGGTAACGATTATTATAATCCGGGTCTTACTCAATATAACAAAACCCACCTTTACCAAACCTATGATGTAACTGGTATGGTAAGTAAAGGGAAAAATGCGATTGGTGCTATGCTTGGTGAGGGCTGGTGGAGTGGTTTGCTGAGTTATGGCAATGTCTGGAACCATTTTGGCGACAGGCAATCTTTATTGGCCAAGCTGGTAATTACTTATACCGATGGTTCGGAGGAGGTGATCAAAACCAACGACAAAAGTTGGAAATATTTTAACCATGGCCCTGTTGTTTACAGCAGTCTGGATATGGGCGAGATTGATGACGCCACGCGGGAAGCTGCAGTTAAAGACTGGAACACGATAGCCTATGATGATCGCAACTGGCAAAAAGCCACAGAGATATCGCTCAAAGGAACAATCTATGCCGGCGATGATGTTGACTATTTCGGAAAGAAGATCCCTCTTGATTTTGATCATATCTCGATGATTGGGCAGATTGGAACGTCGGCGGGAATTTATAAAACCCTTACTGCAAAAGGAGTAAAAGAAGTTAGGAAAGGTGTTTATGTATATGATATGGGGCAAAACTTTGTAGGTGTGCCTAAGATCAGCATTAAAAATGGTATTGCCGGAAAAAAACTAACCCTGCGTTATGCCGAGATCCTTTACCCTAACCTGAAGGAATCGGGTAAAAATGTAGGTATGATCATGACCGAAAATTACCGCGCAGCCCTCAGCCAGGATATTTACATCATGAAGGACGGCGAGCAGGTGATCCAGCCGCATTTTACATCGCATGGTTATCAGTATATAGAAATCACCGGTACCGATAGCCCGCTGCCTCTTGATGATGTGCAGGGCTTGGCAATCAGCTCGGTAAAGAAACTTACGGCCGATTATGCTACCTCCAATCCGAAGGTGGACAAACTATGGTCCAACCTAACATGGTCAAACATCGATAACTTTTTGACCATACCAACAGATTGCCCTCAAAGGAATGAGCGGATGGGCTGGTCGGGCGATATCAGTATATTTTCGCGCACTGCCACTTATGTATCTAATGCAGATCAGTTTTTGCGCAGGCATATGCTGGCCATGCGCGACCTGCAAACTGAGCAGGGCAGGTTTACCGACATTGCACCTGTTGGCGGCGGCTTTGGCGGTGTGATTTGGGGGAGTGCCGGGATTACCGTAGCCTGGGAATCTTATCTGCAATATAATGATGTAGCCCTGCTTGCTGAACATTATGATGCCATGAGCAAGTATATGGACTACGTGGACTCAACCATCGACCCCGAAACAGGTTTTAGCAAGGATGGGGTACTTGGCGATTGGCTTGGCCCGCAGTATATGCAGCTTGGTACTGCTTTCCCGGTTACGGCCTATCATGTTTATGATTTGGGCATCATGGCAAAAGTTGCCGGCGTTTTAGGCAAAAAAGATGACGCCGAAAAATTCAGGAAAAAATATGAAGAGCGAAAAGCTTTCTTCAATAAAACATTTGTTAACGCCGATAAAAAGACGGTCGGCCTCATTGGCGGCGGGATGTTTGGCGAACCTGGTAAGAAGGAGTTTAAGGTTTCGGATACACAAACTGCCTATGCAACCGGTCTGGCACTGGGTGTATTCAACAACGAAAACGTCAGTTATATGGCCAAAAACCTACAAGCTGCTGTTGAACGTGAAAATAAAGATGATCAGGGGATTGTCCGTCCGGCTTATTCACTCATGACGGGGTTTGTGGGCACTGGCGGTATCAGTAAAGCGCTTTCAGATTATGGGCATTCAGAGGCGGCTTATAAGCTACTACAGAATGAACATTATCCTTCATGGTTATATGCAATTGATCAGGGCGCAACAACTATATGGGAAAGGCTAAATGGCTATACCGTTGAAAATGGCTTTGGCGGAAATAACAGCATGAATTCGTTTAACCACTATTCATTTGGTGCTATAGGCCAATGGCTGATTGCTTATTCTATCGGGATCCAACGCGATGAACCTGGGTTTAAGAAATTTATTTTGCAGCCAGAACCAGATCCGACAGGTAAAATGACCTGGGCCAAAGGAGCGTATGATTCGCCCTATGGCCGTATAAACAGTGGCTGGTTGGTAAGCGGAAAAACATTAACTTATAACGCCACAGTTCCGGCAAATACAACCGCTACCCTGTTTTTACCCACAACCAATGCTAAACAAGTAACGGAAGGTGGCAAGCCTGTGGCAGGTGTAAAAGGCGTCAGCTTTATCAGGTTTGAAGGAAACAAAGCTGTTTATCGTTTAGCGTCGGGATCTTATGAGTTTAAAGCAACTTTGTGACAATGTGCGGGAAGATTTTTGGAAGTATTGATCGCAAGGATTAGGAACCCGGTGATCAATACTTCCAAAATTTCCAACCAAATTTCACTTGATTAATGTTACAAGTGGTTTATCTTTTTCAACAATATAAGTAGCAAGTTCACTTGCTTTGGTAGTGCCTATATTTTTTACGGCGTGTATGGTTCCGTAGGGAATAAATAAAACGTCGCCAGCTTTGAGCGTTACCGGTTGTTTGCCCTCTACCTGGTATTCTAACACGCCTTCAAGTACATAAATAATTTCTTCGCCGGGATGCTTGTGCTGCGGATAAGCCTGTCCTTTTTCAATATCTACACGAATCTGCACCATTTCGCGGCCCGGTGTACTGAGGTCATGACGCTGTAACTCTGTGCGGCCGTTTACAGTTTGCTGAGCCATAACAAATGACGGAAACATAAAAACTGCAAGGGCAGCAATAAGGATGGCAGTAGCCGGTTTGTTTTTGTTAGTCTTCATAGCTTTTGGTTTTAATTTTAGTAAAGCTACGGGCTCAAACAACTTTTAAGTAGTGCCATTTCCATGAACCGGGCTAAACTCCCCTTAAACCAGACATTCGTAATCTTGAAAAGGATAGCATGTACTTAATAATGAAATGATTTGTCAATGTGCCCTGCCTTGTTCGCTCTCGGCTCCGCCGGTATTACGTTTGGCGGGTACGCTGATTGATTTGCCGAAGCTATAGGTAAAGGTGAGGGTAGCTACCTGGGTATCCACAAAGTTGTGGTAAGTTGCGGTTGCGCCTACAATATTGGTAATGGTGCCGCTTGGGCTAAATGATTTAAAGATATCCCGCATATTGAATTTGATGGTTCCTTTATTGTTCAATATTTTTTTCTGAATAGCCGCGTTGAGCATTCCGGTAGGAATGGAAACAAACTGGCCGTAAGTGCCGCTTGTGTTATAAAAGCCGCTTAACTCGGCGCTCCATGTTTTGGATAAAGTGAATTGATTATTGCCATTGGCGCTAAAGGTAGTTTTAGACTCGTTGAGATAACCGGAATAAAATGCACCCTGGTAAGTATTATTATAAACCTCTGCATATAAATTGACAGACCACCATTTGGCGGGCTGGAGGTTACTGCTGATAGAAAAATCTAATGTTTTTTGCTTCCCTATGTTGCCAGTGGTACTGATAAATGTATTATCAACTTTATGGATGGTTTCATTTTGAACATCAGTTGTACGATTATAGGCAACTGCTACCGTAAACAGGCTCTTGAAGCTATAAGCCAGTTTATAATCGTCGGTAAACTGTGGTTTCAGAAAGGGGTTGCCCGAAAAGTAGGTAAACTTATCTACAAAAAAGGTAAATGGATTTAAGCTTCCATAACTCGGCCTGCCAATCCTGCGGCCATATGAAGCAACCAGTACGTTATGGCCTGCTGTATCAAGGTTGTAGGAAAAATAGGCGGTTGGGAAAATGTTGGTGTAATGCTTAACAAATGATGAATCGGCCTTTTGCGCATTACCAAGCTGATGCCCGTCGCCGTTGGTGTTTTCCAAGCGCAACCCTGTTTGTAATGAGAACCTGCCAAATGTTTTATTGAAGTTCAGATAAGCTGCATTGATATTCTCTTTATATAAAAAACGATTGGTGTTGTTGTAATCAATAGTGCTGATGTTATCGACCACATTAAAATAATTAGCAGCATTATCGGTATTTACATAACTGCTCTTTATGCCGACTTCCAGTTTGGCTTTACCCTTAAGGGGATGTGTATAATCAACCTTTGCCGAATAGATATTGATAGTAGCGGGCAGATCATCTTTAATTGTTTGCGAATTTGTTAAGGTACCATCGGGCAAAAAAGTATTGTTTACAAAAAACTGGTTACTGCCTGATATATCGCGGATATAATCCAGGTCAAATGTGAGTGCCCTGCCAGCGCTGTCAAACTTGTGGGTATAGTTTACGTTGATCCCTTTGCTGTCAAACTTATTTTGGGAAGTGTTGAGGGTGTTGATAGTTGAATCCAATTCGCCGGTTTTGCCATATAGTAAGCTGTAAACCGGGCTGCTGTCATGATCGCGCGAGATTGTACCGGTAAATACTACACCCCAGGTTGTTTTGGGAGATATAAAATAATCTAACCCAGCTTTGATATTGGTATTATTGCTTGAGGGCCTGAAATAGGAAATATCCTGCAGTGAGGATGTTTGATTGCTGTTTTCGTCAAAATAATTGCGGTCTATTTCAAGTCTCCTGAATGTTTTCTGCTTATTGTAGGCTACGTTAGCAAAAAAGTTAACCTTATCTATCCGGTAGTTAAAGTTGATGCTTGCATCAGACCGGCCGTAAAAGCCCTGGGCTAAATTCACGGATGTTACTGCGTTAAATCCCCTATTGGTATTTTTCTTTGTTTTGATATTGATCACTCCCGCATTTCCAGCAGCGTCATACTTGGCCGGTGGGTTATCCATTAGCTCTATCTGATCTAAAGAGGAAGATGGCAGGGAGCGAAGGTAAGTAGCCAGGTTTGCTGCCGAAAGATAGGTGGGTTTATCATCAATCATTACCAATACGCCGCTTTTTCCTTTAAAGGTGATGTTGCCGTCGGCATCTATCTGCACACCGGGTGTTTTTGACAATACTTCCAAAGCATTGGCTCCGGTGTTGGATATCAGCGCCCCAACGTTAACAACGGTGCGGTCGATCTTTTGCTGTACGTAAGATTTTTTGGCGGTTACGGATACCTCATTCAAGGTTTTCCCGCTTGGCGACAGCGTAATTGCAGGCAAGTTAACCGGCTTTTGCTGGCTGACTGCCACCTGGCTACTCACATGGGTTTTATAACCCATGTA
Source organism: Mucilaginibacter gossypiicola (assembly GCF_900110105.1). GTDB lineage: Bacteria > Bacteroidota > Bacteroidia > Sphingobacteriales > Sphingobacteriaceae > Mucilaginibacter > Mucilaginibacter gossypiicola. The sequence goes on from NZ_FOCL01000005.1 coordinate 558,792, forward strand.
AGTGGCCTTAATGATATAAGTATTGTTTTTTAAGTTTTGAAATGAGAAACTGCCATCCGCTTTAGCGAGGCTGGTACTAATCACCGTAGAATCTTTTGCTGCAAGTAAAACCAGGGTGGCACCGTCGAGTGGTTTTTTAGCTTCATCGGATACAGTCCCCGAAATGCTGCCTCCTGTGGTTTGTGCTTGGGCACAGTTGAATAGAATTAGTGCGAATAAGGTGAAAAGTAGTTGCAGTCGTCTCATAACTATGAGACAGCGTTTTCGCTGATATAGTTACAGCAATTTTTGCGATTTAATATTTGTTATATTTTTAAATACTAAAAATATTAGTATTTTTATATCTTTGAGATGAGTTTATATAGTTTAAAATGAATACCCACAGCTATCTGACCAGGGAGGCTAAGGCCTTTGTAAAACGCAGGAATGGTCCCGATGAAGTTATACGGGTGGTGCCCGATCTGTTGTATAAAAAAGCGGTTCAATGCTACCGGCTCTATACCGCTTTTGAAGAAAATCCTGATGATTTGGGCTGCATTTTGTTTGACGGTCAGGGCTTTTGGATTTATGATGGTAATCTGCTATCTGTGGCCGAACAGGAACAGCTTGCAGATTTTATTATCAACTATGTAGAAAGGTTGTAAAAAGCAATTAAAGATAACCATGAAACAATTAAGTTTTTTTGCAGAGGCGGGGCAGAGCAGGGGATTACCAAAAGAACTGTTGGAATACCACGCTAACTTTATCGATCAAAATACCGGGGATTACTTGCTTCAAAAGTTCATAACTGAATCGCCCTGGAAGCAAACCACTCAAAAAATGTGGGACAAGGAATACCTTACACCCCGGCTTACTGCCTGGCACGGGGATGTAGGCACAGACTATTCTGTATCTGGTAAAATCTGCAATCCAAATCCCTGGACGCCGGAATTATTAATGCTGAAACAAAAAGTAGAAGCTGCTGCCGGGGTGAGGTTCAATAGCGTTTTGCTGAATTATTACCGGGATGGTAATGATTCTGTGGCCTGGCATAGCGACAAGGAGAGCGTGTTAGGCAAAAGTCCTGTTATTGCCTCGGTCAGTTTCGGGCAGGTACGCTGCTTTGATATCCGCAACAAAACCAATCATAAAGAGCACTACACCGTGAAACTGGAACACGGTTCCTTCCTGTTGATGAAAGGCGGTTTGCAGGAGCACTGGGAACATCGGATAGCTAAATCGCATAAACCGATGAAGGCCAGGGTTAACCTGACCTTCCGGGTAGTGATTTAATTATCGGTTTGGAGCATATGCCTCTTGCAAAGCTGCCACATCAACTTTCTTCATCGTCATAAAAGCTTGTGTAATACGTGCAATTTGTTCAGCACTGCCATTTTTCAAAGCTTCAAACATAACTGTTGATGCAACCTGCCAGGATACGCCGTATTTATCTTTCAGCCAGCCACATTGCCCTGGTTCGCCATCGGCAGAAAGTGCCGACCAGTAGTAATCGATCTCTTCCTGTGTTTCGCACGGAATTAATAGCGAAACAGCCTCGTTGAAACCAAAACCATGCGAATGTGCGCTGTCCATGGCTGCAAACCAGGTTTGATCGATATAAAAATCGGCAAACATCAGTGTGTCTGCTTTATCCGGGCCCATATCTTCCGGGCGCGGGGCAGTGGTACCACGTTTACTGTCTTTAAATACCGAGCAATAAAAGTCGATGGCCTCATTGGCTTTACCGGCTACCTGGCCTGTATATAGTAACGACGGAACAATCACAGGTCTTTCTTCGCCTGCCGGGTTGGTAAGTATCAGTTGCCACGACACGCCATATTTATCGCTGATCCAGCCATAACGCTCGCTGAAAGGATAACTGTCAAGCGGCATCATCACCTGTCCGTTTTCTGACAGTTTATTCCATACCTCATCAATGCGCTTAGCGGCATCCGGGTCGCGCGAGGGATCAAAATTGATCATAAAGGAAATTGAAGGGCTGATCCTGGCTCCGGGTACGCCGCTGATACCAAAGAACGGCTGACCGGCGAGCGCAAATTCAACCACTTCGCATTCGATATCAGACATAGGGAAATGATTAACATAACTTAAAGACGAATTAGGCAGTAAGGTTGTATAAAATTCTGCAGCATCTTTGGCTTTATCCTGGCCGAACCAGATGTGTGGCTTGATTGTTAACATAGGTAAATAATTTGGTGTTAATATTTGGTTAAAGTATCAATCTTAGTAAGCTCAGGCCCCCAATGATACTGAGAGTTTGTTTCATTTTTATGTATTTAACTAACTCAAAGTTAAATGGTTTTTGTCTGTGGATTAGGGGGCATTAGTGACATTTTGGAGGTGTATTATGACAGCGGTTTTATCTGAGGTGACTTTTTTTGAACTTTGTGAAACCCATTTAGTTTTCGCTCAGGTGAACTATATTGCATATTCTTTAAGCAAGCATGAAAAAATCGATGCCTTTTGATTTTCTGCTGGATTACCTGCCCGCCGGTATTATAGTGAAGCCAGCTGTAGGTATGTTTTATATTTATTTTGACCGGAAGATAGTACTGATCTTCCGAAAGGTGAGTAAGAATCCGCAGCATAACGGCATCTGGATCTCTACACAACGTGAACATCATGAAAGCCTGAAATCCGAAATGCCCGAAATTGCCGATTTTGTGTTAGATGAGGGCTTTGATACAGCCTGGCTGCTGCTTAGCGACAATCACAATGATTTTGAAAAGGCGGCGATTCAGCTCTGCGAACTTGTTTCACAAAAAGATAAACGGATTGGTAAGGTAACCCCTAATAGCACTGCAATGTTTAAGTATTAAACTTACCGGCGGGTCACAATATCCACTATTCAAAATCAGCCCGTAGTTTTCAAAATTTCATAAATGTTTAGTGCTCGTCACGGGCAAAAGCTCTTTAAATTATCAAAAAGAGGTTATCCAGATAAAATCGAACCCGGTATATGAGTAAAACCATAGCTATGCTTATTTAATTACTTAGCATTTCTTTTTATATTTATCAGTTAATATTGCTGCACAAAGCTATATAAGCTATATTGTTGTATAATATTGAAATGGCAGCGATGTTAAATTGATACCAATAAATTAGAATGCCTCTAAAAAGCTATTTTTTTAAACTTTTAATATTAACCCTGTTTTTATTCCCCTGGCGGTTATATGCCGACACTCCATACCAGGTAGTTTACCTGAAAAATTATAACGCACCCGATGGTCTACTCAGTTCAAGGGTTAATTATTTAACGCAAGATAGCAGAGGATTTATCTGGATAGCCACGGATAAAGGTGTAAGCAGATTTGATGGTCAGCACTTTAAAAATTTTACGTCGGCGGATGGGTTGGAAAGCAACGAATGTTTCCGGATAGCCGAGGATAATTATCACCGGATTTTTTTCTATTGTAATAATTTTAGGGTTTGCTACTATGAAAACGGGCTTATACACAAGCTTAAATCACCTCAGAAGGTAACAGTATTGCCTTTTGCCAATTTCTTTTTTAACCGCTATAATGAGCTTTGCGTAAATTACAGGCTTAGTACAAAAGTTTATCATTTTGATGAGTTAAATTCAAGAAGGCATGCCATACAACATTTAAACGGGGATATTTATGGCGAAGACGGAGAGGAGATTACCTTATCTCAAAATGACCTCGACATACTCGAGAAAGAGCTTTGGGCCGGGCAGTTAAGTTATCAAACAGCCAAAAATAATACCAAACCTTATCGGTTGGCTATACGGCAAAATCATTTATTATTGATAACTAAGGACTGGGTACATGTTTATCAATATCAAAAAAGCGGGATTATTCCCCTCCATAAAATCTATTTTACCGGCAATGTAACCTCGGTTTACCTTACCGGTAAAAACACGTTTACTGTTACCACGGTAAAACAAGGCACATACATTATCAACTATATTACGGGCGAGCGAAAAAACTACCTTGATAACCACATCACTACATCAACGCTTATAGACAAGGAAAATAATTTATGGTTTGGCAGTTATGACAAAGGCTTTTTTCTAAGTACCAATCCCGAAGTAAAAATTATTAATAAGGAGAGCGGCCTGGCAAATGAAGACGTTTTGAAACTGGATACCGCAGGAGGCTATCTTTTTGCCGGGCACGTTTTAAGCATGCTCAGCTATATGAAACTTGGTGCAAAGCAGATATCGTCAATAGGCACTATAACTATAAACCAAAACCGGTCGGATTTTAACCGGATAACTAACCTGCTTACAATTTCGGGTAACAGGATCATGATAGGTACAGATAATGGCATATTCGGATTAAATGTTTCCAATGATAATCCTGCATCATGGCATCCCGAAAATTATTTTGATGGCCCTATAAAAGGTATTACCCAACAGCATGATACAGTGAGTTTTATTTCACAAAACGCAGTTGTCGTATTGTCCAGCCAGTTCACACGTCTAAAAGGTTATAGATTCAAACCTATACGCATGACATCTCTTACCTGGTATAAAAACAAATTGCTGATAGGTTCACTTTATGGATTATACCAGCTAAGGCCCAATACAAATGATATTAACTATTCCCGGATATTGGCCAGAAACAGGATAAATATTATTAAGTGCCTGGCGGCAAATAATGATGTATGCGCGATAGGCACCGAAGCTCAGGGGCTGTTTTTGTGGGCTGGGAAAAACATTGTTCAGTTTAATTCGCCTCTTATTTCTTCGGGCGATATCCGCAAATTGGTATGGACAGATGCCAATACATTATGGGCCTGTACAGCGGATGGGGTGAGCATCATCAGCTTTTATAATAATTATCAGAATTACCGGATCAGCCTGCTTAATACCAGTAACGGGCTTCCTTCGGATAATGTTGCCGACGTAGTTCGGAACGGTCCTGATTACTATATAGCCACAGATCAGGGAATAGCAGTGACTCAAAATTTAGGGAACACCAATCTGCCCAGGCCGATAATGATTAACGACGGAGCCACCGGAAATCAAAGCAGCTTTACTTACGGCCAGCCCGTTGTATTTAATTGCGTTGCCCTATCCTACAAAAGCATGGGTAAAATACAATACCGGTTCAGGCTGAAGGGCGTTGACAAAAATTGGAGCGTTGCACCATCCGGCGAAAAAAGGTTTGACCTGTTGCCTCCGGGGAGTTATGAGTTAGAAGCGGTGGCTGCCGATCGTTTTAACCAGTTGAGTTCGTCGCTTATTTTTAAATTTACCGTTATGCCTTTATGGTACCAGCAACTATGGTTGCAGGTACTGGCAGTGCTAAGCGCTATCGTTGTAGTTTTTTTACTGGTACGAAAATATTATCAGTCCATTATAGGCTTGCAAAAAAAGGACTATGAAAATACGCTTGCCCTGCAACGCGAACGCCAGCGTATCAGCAGTGAGGTGCATGATGATTTGGGTGCAAGTATATCGGGTATTAAGCTGCGAACCGAATT
>NZ_FOCL01000004.1:0-403711 GCF_900110105.1 Mucilaginibacter gossypiicola
CGAAACTGTGAGTGCTGATGCAAAAGTAGTAACAGATGGCTTTGGAGCTTATAGGGGATTGGATAAATTACATCAGGAGCACCACGTTCTAAATAAAGAGAAAGAAGAGTACGTCAAAGGAGAATACCATACAAATACTCTTGAAGGCTTTTGGACTCTCCTAAAACGTGGAATATATGGCCAATACCATAAAGTGTCTTCTGAGCATCTGCAAGCGTATCTCGATGAGTTTACCTTTAAATACAATAACAGGACAAATAAATCAAACTTCGCATTATTGATTCAACGAAGTTTGACCTTTGTCTAATGATGGGCTATTACTCTCCCAAGGGAGGGAATCGCAATCTCCCGAGCTTTTTGATAATTGCGAAACAATAAAATGAATAATACAGAAAATAAAACTGAACAAGGTACATCTGAAGTAATTATCAGGGAAGCCATTCAATCCGATTGCCCGCGCTTGATGGAGTTGGTGCATGAGCTTGCCTTGTATGAAAAAGCTCCCGAAGAGGTTACCGTTACGCTACAGCATTTTGAAGAAGCCGGTTTTGGCCCAAATCCTGTTTGGAAGGCTTTTGTTGCCGAAGTTGATGGCCTGGTTGTTGGCTTCGCGGTATACTACATCCGCTACTCAACCTGGAAAGGCAGCCGTATGTATTTGGAAGACCTGATAGTGACCGAAGATATGCGCGGCAAAAAGATCGGCAAACTACTGTTCGACCGCCTGATCCAGGAAGCTAAAGAGAAAGGTTTCAGCGGTATGGTTTGGCAGGTGCTTGACTGGAACGAACCTGCAATTAACTTTTATAACAAGTACGGCGCGAATATTGAGGCAGGCTGGTTAAATGCTTCGCTCTCGAGGGAGCAGTTGCTAAACTACTAAAACACATACCTATGAAAAATCTGTGCCTGTTGTTTTTTATTATGTTGGGCTTATCATCGTGTCAGTGGGGCGTACCTAATAAGGTTGCTGAAAAGACGTTTGATACCCTGCACTATGAGTATAAAGTAATAAAAGCACGGGCGGCAGATTGCGGCACAAAGCCCGACAGCGCTTGTACAGTAGTGAAAATTAACTATCCGTTCTTTGACAACGCCAAAGCTTTAAATGATACTATAACCCGCAAGATTACAGTGATGTTTGCTATGGATGGTAAACCAGACAGCAGCCTGGAACTGATGACCAAAAAATTCCTGAAATCATATGACGATTTTAAAAAGGATGATTCGCGGTCGGGAATGTTTTTTACGCTGGAGGATTCTGTCAAGGTGATCCACCAGGATTCAAGCCTTACTGCTTTGCAGGTGAGCGGCTATAGTTACCAGGGTGGAGCACATGGTGGCTCGTTTACCGGGTTTATTAACTGGGATACAAAAGCCGGTAAAAATTTAAAGCTTGCCGATATTTTTGCAACCGGTTATCATGATAAACTTACCGCAGTTGCCGAAAAGGTCTTCAGGAAAAATGAAAAGCTAAGTGACACGGCATCGTTGAAAGATAACTATTTTTTCAAAGACGATAAATTTGCTATCAACGATAATTTTTCGGTAACGCCCCTTGGTATCAAATTTTTATATAACCAATACGAGATAAAGCCATATGCGGCTGGCATTACCGAATTATTTATTCCTTACGCACAGATCAAATCATTAATACAGCCGGGTTCGGTTGTAAGTCAATTCATCAAATAAATGCTTGTTTTTAAATTCGGAGGGGCATCAGTTAAGGATGCCGCGGGTGTTACCAACCTTGCTAATGTTGTAAAACAATATACTGATCAACAATTGCTCATCGTGGTGTCGGCCATGGGCAAAACCACCAATGCACTCGAAAAGCTTACCAAAGCCTATATGGATCAGGCTGATGATATGCATGACATCTTTAATGAGATTAAGGAATATCATTATAACATATTAGCGGGCTTGTTTGAACCCGGGCACCCGGTATTTGATGAAGTGGCCAACACCTTTGTGGAGATTGACTGGGCTATTGAAGATGAACCGCATGATAGCTATGATTTTGTGTACGATCAGATCGTATCCATCGGCGAACTGGTGTCAACACGTATTGTTAATGCGTATCTGAACAAGGAGGGCCTGAAGAGCAAATGGCTTGATGTGCGCGGGTATGTGCATACAGATAATACTTACCGCGAAGGCATAGTTGAATGGGATAAAACAAAGACAAGCATTATTAACGATATTCCTGCCTTACTCGAAAAAGGCATCATAGTAACGCAGGGGTTCTTAGGTGGCACATCCGAAAATTTCACAACTACGCTTGGTCGTGAGGGCTCTGATTATACTGCTTCCATATTTGCAGCCTGTTTGGGTGCAGAGTCGGTTACCGCCTGGAAGGACGTACCTGGGATATTGAATGCTGATCCGAGATACTTTGCTGATACCGTAAAATTTGATGAACTTTCCTACACCGAAGCCATCGAAATGACTTATTACGGTGCAAGTGTTATTCACCCAAAAACTATTAAACCATTACAAAACGCTAAAATTCCGTTATTAGTAAAACCCTTTACTGATCCTTCGGCCGCTGGTACTGTGATAAAAGAAGATGGGCATAACCAGTTTACCAAGCCCGTGATCATCCTTAAGCAAAACCAGGTATTGCTGTCGGTATCGGGTAAAGACTATTCATTTATTACCGAAGATCACCTCAGTGATGTGTTTCGCCTGTTTGCCCAGAATAATGTTAAGGTAAATGTAATGCAAACATCGGCATTGAGTTTTTCGGTTTGCTTTGATTTGAATGAGCAACGTTTTGAAAAGCTGCTGAATGGCCTTAAACAGGATTTTAAGGTAAAGTACAATGAGGGTTTAATGCTCATTACTGTACGCCATGATGGGGTAAATACCATTAAGGAACTAACTGAAGGCAAAACTATTTTGCTTGAACAAATTAGCAGGAATACGATACAAGTGGTGGTTAAATAAAAGTCAAAAAAAGTCATTTTATTAACATTCGGCTGTGTTTAGATACCTGCCTTTAGGCTCAAAAAGTTATATTTGGGCATGAAGGCAATTAACACCATCAAGGATTCAGCAAATATCGGACTCGGGATTTTATCGGCAGCTTTTGGTCTTAAAGGCTTTTTATTGTCGAGTCATTTTATTGACGGAGGTGCCACCGGGGTATCTATGCTGATATTTGATATAACTTCCATACCCATATCCATATTGATCTTCGTAATCAATGTTCCTTTCCTGTGGATTGGTTACCGGAAGCTCGGGCTTTGGTTTGCGATAAAAAGCACAATTGCTATAGCCTTATTAGCTCTTTGCCTCGCACTGGTTAGCTTTCCTGATGTTACTCATGATAAATTGCTTACAGCTGTATTTGGCGGTGTGTTTATCGGTACAGGCAGTGGCCTGGCCATGCGTGGTGGAGCGGTGCTTGATGGCACTGAAATAGCTGCCGTACTGGTAAGTAAAAAGACTCAGCTGTTAAAGGTTAGCGATTTTATTTTGCTGCTTAATGTTTTGATATTTGGGGTTGCAGCCTCGGTACTGGGTGTTGAACCAGCTATGTACTCGATATTGACCTATATGGCTGCCGCTAAAATGATCGACTTTTTGCTGAACGGTATCGAACAATACTCGGGGGTTACCGTCATCTCAACCAAAAGCGATGCTATTCGCAGGGCAATAACAGTTACTCTTGGCCGTGGTGTTACCATTTACCAGGGCAAAAGCGGTTACGGTAAAGACGGCCATGTTAATGATCCCCGTGATATTGTTTTTACGGTAGCTACCCGCTTGGAAATCCCGTCTCTCAAACAAACAATTCTTCGTATCGATCCCAAAGCTTTTATTGTGCAACAGAGTATTGATGATACTACCGGTGGTTTGCTAAAGCGAAAGAAACTACATTAGGAAGCGGAAAGCTTAAAGCGTAAAGCCGAAAGCTTTTTTAAAGCGAGATAAGGAAAAGCTTTCGGCCTTAAGCTCAAAGAACGCTTACCGGGTGCTTGTGCTCATCAATAGCAACAAAAGTAAAAGTACCGGTGATGGCCTTTTCACGAACAAAGGAGTACATTTCTTCGATATAAATTTCAACCGAAACTTTGAGGCTGGTATTGCCGATATGGGCTATGCTGCCAACAAGTTCGATAATGGTACCTGCGGGAATAGGGCGTTTAAAATCGATCCTGTCTGATGATACAGTGACCATTCTTTTTCGGGTGAAGCGGGTAGCTGTAATAAAAGCTACTTCATCCATCATGGCCATTGCCGAACCTCCGAAAAGCGTATCGTAATGATTGGTGTCACTCGGGAACACCGTTTTAAATATCCGCGATTCCGCGTCTTTAATTCGTTCTTCAGTTGTCATTGAGTTGGATTTTAACTCCTTCTCCTTTGGAGAGGGGTTGGGTGGGGTTTATCTCAGTTTGCCCCATTTTACATAGGTAGCACCCCATGAAAAGCCTGCGCCGAAGGCTGTAAGGATCACGTTGTCATTCTCTTTGAAATCTTCTTTATAATCCCACAAGGCCAGCGGAATGGTAGCAGCAGTTGTGTTTCCATAACGGTCGATATTGATCTTAACACGGCTTTCGGGCAAACCCAAAGCATCTCCCACAGCGTGGATAATACGATAATTTGCCTGGTGGGGGATAAGCCAGTTAATATCATCTATGGCGAGGTTATTACGTTGCAGTATAGATGTGCAGCTTTCGGTCATACCTTTAATGGCAGCTTTGAAAACTACGCGGCCGTCCTGGCGTATATAATGGAGTTTTCCATCTATGGTTTCTTCTGATGCCGGGTTCATGGAACCACCACCCGGAACAAATAAATGTTCGCGTCCGTGACCATCTGTTTTAAATACACTGTCAATAACACCAATATCTTCGGTAGATGGTTCAAGCAATACCGCACCGGCGCCATCACCAAAAAGGATACAGGTGTTGCGGTCGGCGTAGTTTACAATGGCGCTGTTTTGATCGGCACCAATAACTATTACTTTTTTATAACGATTACTTTCAACAAGGCTTGAACCAAGGGTAAAGGCATAAAGGAAACCGCTGCAGGCAGCATTAACATCAGACGCCCAGGCATTGCTTAATCCGCATTTATCGCAAACAATGCTGGCTGTAGAAATAAGCAAATAGTCGGGGGTTGAAGTGGCTACGATAACGCAGTCAATTTCTGAAGGATCAACTTTGGCATTTTCAAGTAAATTTTTTACTGCAAAAGTAGCCATGTCTGAAGTAGCCAGTGTTCGGTCGGCAAGAATCCTTCTTTCCCTGATCCCTGTGCGTGAAACTATCCAATCGCTGTTAGTCTCAACCATTTTCTCTAAATCGCTGTTAGTTAAAATGTTGTCAGGAACATAGCCGCCTATACCGGTAATAACCGCGCTACTTTTTAATGCCATAAATGTTAGATATCTCAAAAAACACGCAAAGATACGGAATTTTGACCGTTTTAACTTGTCATGCAACTGTATGATTATATAATGTTACCACAGAATACTACAATAGTTTACGGTTTGTCGACACAAAGAGGCAACTAAACGACACATCTTTCAATGCTGGTACTGCTGCTTTTACTTTTGAATCAACGAATTAGATTAAACTTAAAAGGAGACATAACAATGGAAAGAAAGAACTTTTTAAAAAGCCTGGTAATCGGCGCAGTGTCATCGTCTGTATTGGTTGAAGCCTGCAAAAAAGATGCCGATACAGCCACAACTACTACGACCACCACTTCGGGAAGTTCATCTTCCGGTAGTACTTCGGGTTCAACCGATTCAGGCACCTGCAGTGTTGTGCCTACAGAAACTGAAGGCCCTTATCCAACACATTCACCTGCATCATACGTAAGGAGCGATATTACCGATGGCCGTACCGGGTATACACTTACAGCAAAAATTACAATAAATAACAGTAATAATAGTTGCAGTGCTCTTTCTGGCGCGCTGGTTGATATTTGGCATTGCGATGCGGAAGGGAATTATTCTGAATATGGTGGTAGCGGTACGCAATCAACAAATTATACTTCAGTTCATTTTTTGCGCGGCAGGCAAACTACCGATTCAAATGGCCTCGTAACTTTTACGTCCATATTTCCGGGCTGGTATACCGGCAGGGCCACGCATATCCATGTGCATGTTTATAACTCGTCGGGTACATCGTTGAAAGTAACCCAAATTGCGTTTCCCGAAGGTACAGGCTCCGCGCTTTTAGCTGTTAGTGGCTATGCCAAAGGTATGAGTGGGTATACCTACAATGCCAGTGATAATGTATTTAGTGATGGCTATACGCTTGAGACCGCTGCTGTTACCGGCAGCACCACCGCTGGTTTTGTGTTGACCATCGGCCTAAGCGTGCCTGCTTAAAATTTTCATTTTTGTTTTGTAACAAGGCGCTGGCTATTGTTGGCGTCTTGTTTTTTAACCATAATATGCAAAAACGTGTGATCATTTTGTGTTATCGTAAAATCATCGATATCCGGTCGGTTAAGCAATGGGATAAGCTGGTGTTCGAAAGTACCTACCTTGAATTTAAAATGCAGGCCCAGAATTTTAGCCAGGGGACCGATTATACTTCCTATGCCCAATTGTTAAGAAATGTGCCCAATGCCCAGCGTTTAAGCGGTATGGTTACCCCATCGGTTACAGGTTATATTCAACAGCTTGGCAGCATCATGCCCGATATTTTAAATAATATTGGCAGGCGGTTTCTTACGTTCAGCAAGTTTCAGCTGGAAATTATCAATTCGGATATTAATGATAAAGAAAAACACCAGGTTGCCGTTAATTTTTATTCCGAGCCCTTGGTGTGGCATGATACCATAGATAATTACCTGCTCGTATCCGGTCATTCGCCCGAAAATCAATCAGCTGCCGAAAATAATGTTGTAGCTACCAACCTTATGCAGTTGCAGCCGTATATAAATATAAGCTCATTACAATATCACAATTAACATGGAAAAGATCTCACCGGGACAAATACATTTGGCCGACCAAAGAGGTTTTACGAAAACCCATACCCTGAGGCGTTACAGTAGTTTTAACTATGGTAACTATTTTAATGAATATCGTAAACCATTTGGCCGGCTGGAGGTATGGAATGATGAAATGCTGGCGGGAGGTAATTCAGTTCATGTTACTGTAAAAAACTCCGGCTGGTTTGTTTTAATGCCGGTTACCGGCGAGGTGCTGTTAAAAAGGATAAATGGAGACATTCGCCTGATTGATGTTGGGGAGATGTTTGTAGGTTATGCCGTTGTCGGTGAGCAACTTGAACTAACCAATCTTTATAAAGAAGATTGGATCAATTACATTTATTTGCAGCTAAAGGATACTGATGTACTAAACCCACAACGTGATGCGGTTTTTAAGTTTGATTTTGCAGGCAGGCCAAACGAACTGATTGACCTGGTGCCAACCAGCGGAATGCACCCGTTTCGATTGCATATCGGGGTATTTGGTGGAAGGGTAGATGCCCTTTATCAGCTTCAAAACAGTGGTTCATTGTTTTACGCGTTTGTGCTTGCCGGGGCGTTTGAGCTACAGGGGCGTTTGATGCATGACCGTGATGGTTTGGCGCTGTGGGAGCTGGAAGAAGCAGATATGGAAGCGCTAAGTAATAATGCAGTGGTTTTGATATTGGAAATGTTGAAATAAACTCTTGTTTTTTAGATGCATCGGAGCACATCATTGCACAAGGTAAATTCTTTAAGCAGAACGGGCGTCTTGTAACCACCTGACGCCCGCCTAATCTCAATGTTTATTATTTAAATAGCCATACCACCCGAGGCTTCTATACGCTGGCCATTAACCCAACGTGCGTCTTCAGTACATAAGAAGGCTACTACGCCGCCGATATCTTCTGCAACGCCCGGTCTGCCAAGTGCAGTTATACTGCTTACCATTTTTTGCGTTTCCTCGCTGTTGCGCAAATGGCCGCCGCCAAAATCGGTCATGATAGCGCCGGGGGCAACCACGTTGGCCCTGATACCTCTTCCGCCAAGTTCTTTAGCCAGGTAACGGGTGAAAATTTCTACGGCGCCTTTCATCGAAGCATAGGCCGAAGAACGTGGAACCGATACCCGCGTCAACCCGGATGATATGTTGACTATTCCACCACCATCTGCCATTAACGGGATCAGCTTTTGAGTTAAAAAGTATACGCCTTTAAAGTGTACGTTCAACAAATCGTCAAAAAACTCCTCAGTAACATCGCTAATCGCACTATAGCCGCCTTGCCCCGCATTATTAACTAAAAAGTCGATATGATCGGTACCAAATTTATCTGTCAAAATTTCACGGAGTTTCTCAGTGAATGCATCAAAGCTTTTAATTACACCGGTATTGAGTTGCAATGCTGCTGCTTTGGCTCCGGTTTGTTCTGCAAGGCTAACAACCTTGGCTGCTTCCTCTGCATTGGTATTGTAAGTTATAACAACATCAATCCCTTTTTCGGCAAGCCTTAAGGCCATGTCTCTGCCTAAGCCACGGCTGCCGCCGGTTACTACGGCAATTTTATTTCTGTTTTCCATTTTCTTTTTGTTTTGATACAAAAGTAAAACAGATGGGAAGCCGGGTGTTTGAATAAATCAATCCATTATTTACAAAATTCAAATAATGGCTAAAATATCTGAGCTTTTAATAATTGTACAACTGTGGTTTAAATCTTTTAGCCAGGTATCCGGTAGCTTTTTCAAGGTCAATATCGGCTATAATTACCCCGGTTGTGCCATAAGCCTGGTAAGCTATGCAAGTACCATCCGGTGCTATAACCGAACTGGCTGATTCCGGATAAAGCGAGCCATAATTTGAGCTGGCAAAATAGATAGTATTTTCCAGCGCCCGCATCATCATCGCTTTTTCGTAATAAGGGTTAGCCATGCTTCCCCATTCGGTAGGCAGCACGCCTTCGGTATTGCTGCCCGAAAAATGAGGGTGGAAAACGATATGTGCACCATTGCGCGCCGCCCACCTTACCGATTCGGGATAACGGAACCCCTCGTGGCAAATGGTAATGCCAAATTTTAAGCCGTTCACTTCAAAAATATTTCGTTGTGTGCCCGGCACCCAGATGGTATCTTCTGATGGGTCTAACTGGTTTTTGGTTTGATAGCCGAGTACATCGCCAGTTTGGGATATTACATGTGCAATGTTTAAAAGGCCAGTATCTCCATACCAGTCCATCGGCATTACAACAGCTATATTATTTTCGGCAGCCATTCTGCATACTTCATTCAATGCCGATTGCAATATCTCCGGCGATGTTGGTTCCGGATCAGTAATCATGCCCGGGTATCCGGGTATATATGATTCGGGAAAACAAATAATCTCTGCCTGTTGCGTTGCCGCGTCCTTGATCAGTTTTTCAGCTTGCTGTAAACCGTCATTAATTGATTTTGGGAAAGAGGGAGTGGCTATAGCTATTTTCATGCGATGTTATCTATATGCTAAATTAAAGGTTTGCATTTATCTGTTGTTAACATTATCACCTCGTATGTCACTTTTTTATTTCAACTCCGTACCTGGTTGATATTTATAAAAATATCATTGTACATTTGTTAGGGAGATCCTCTCCACAATTCATAAATCATCATTCACACTACTTAACATTTACTACTATGATTGAAACTAAAGCGTATGCCGCGCAGGATGAAAATACTCCGCTTGCCCCCTGGACCTTTGAAAGGCGCGAAGTTGGGCCTCGTGACGTGCAGTTTGATATTTTGTATTGCGGGGTTTGCCACTCCGATTTGCACCAGATTAAGAACGACTGGTTCCCCGGCATTTTCCCGATGGTACCCGGACACGAAATTGTTGGCCGTGTAGTTAAAGTTGGCGAGCATGTAAAAGGTTTTAAAGTTGGCGATTTAGCCGCCACTGGCTGTATGGTTGATTCGTGCCGTGTGTGTGAAAATTGCAAACGCGATTTGGAACAATATTGCTTAAATGGCAGTTCACAAACGTACAACGGTCTTGAGCAGGATCATAAAACACCTACTTACGGCGGTTACTCAAACACCATTGTTGTTAACGAAGATTTTGTATTGCACCTTAAAGAAGGTGTTGACCTTGCTGCCGTTGCGCCATTATTATGTGCCGGTATCACTACTTACTCGCCGTTAAGGCACTGGAAAGTAGGCAAAGGACATAAGCTGGCTGTACTTGGCTTAGGAGGCTTGGGCCATATGGCTGTTAAATTTGGTGTTGCCTTCGGTGCTGATGTTACCGTATTAAGCACATCGCCAAAAAAGGAAGAAGACGCTAAAAAGTTAGGTGCACACCACTTTGTAGTTACCACCGATCCTAAACAGGTTGAAGCTGCCAAAAACTCATTCGATTTTATTTTGGATACCGTATCGGCCGAGCATGACTTTAATATGTACTTGTCGTTATTGCGCACAGATGGGGTTCACATATGCGTAGGCGTGCCTCCTAAACCGGCTCAAATTGCTGCCTTCAGTTTGTTGGGCGGTCGTAAAAGCTTAGCAGGTTCGGGTATTGGAGGCATTAAAGAAACCCAGGAGATGCTTGATTTCTGTGCCGAAAATAATATCGTTTCAGATATTGAGATGATTGATATTAAGGATATCCATACCGCATATGACCGTATGGAAAAAGGCGATGTGCGTTACAGGTTTGTAATTGATATGGCTACGTTGTAAACAAAGTGTTAGTTACTAATAAAAGGCTGTGCGAGAGCATGGCCTTTTTTGTGTGGGCGTTTTGCACCCTTTAAAAGTCGTTTTAGCCCCTTGTGTAATGTATGGTGCCCTGTAAATTTGAGATGTAAAATATAAACAATGACGTTATGAGGAACTTAGTAGTATTTATGCACATTTCGCTTGATGGTTTTACCGCCCGTGCTGATGGCGCTATGAACTGGATAAAAGTAAGTGATGAACTGTTTGAATACGCCAATGCCCGTACCGAGGTAGCGGATACGGCTTTATATGGCCGTAAAACTTTTGAAATGATGGACGCTTACTGGCCAACCGCCGGCGATGAGCCCGACGCATCAAAGCACGACATTGAACATTCAACCTGGTATAATAAAACGCTCAAGTATGTAGTATCTGAAACTACCGAACAGCAGGATACGGATAAGATCAAGTTTATTAGTGGTGATGTAAAAGCACAGGTCGAGGGCCTTAAAAAGCAGGATGGCGGTGAAATTATTATGTTTGGCAGCCCTGGCCTTGCACGCTATTTAATGGCCGAAGGACTGGTAGATGAATACTGGTTGTTTGTAAATCCTATTATCCTTGGTGCGGGTATCCCCTTGTTTGCCAACGTGGAAATAAAGCTTAGACTGAAAAAAAGCACAACTTTGGCTAATGGCGTTGTAGGGCTGCATTATATCAAAGAATAGCAGCGATATACAGCCGCCATAAAAAAATCTGCAATCCAAGGCAACGCCAACCTTAAAATGGTAGTAATCATTATGTACACAAAATATCACTACATGAAATTACTATCAAAGTTAACAGCAGCAGCCCTTGTGATAGGAGCCCTGTTTTTTACAAATACGGTCAAAGCGCAAACCACTCCTGCAAATGCGTTCCGTTTAGGTTTAGGAATTGAAACCGGTTTACCCACTGGTGTGGCAAAACTTGGCAGCACCTTTACATTAGGCGGTACAGCCCGTTTGCAATATGGCATAAGCGATAGTTTTGCGCTTACTTATACTATGGGCGGTTACCACTTCTTTCCTAAAAAAATCCCCGGAACAGATCAGCGTTATGGAAGCTATGGCGAAATCCCTATCAAATTTGGTGTTAAAGAATTTTTTATACCAAGCGTATATGTGGCCGGCGAAGTAGGTATAGCTTACGAAAAACTGGAGCATGGCTGGGGCCCGCACAGGCTTGACCTTTCACCAGGCATAGGCTGGGCCAATAAAACCTGGGATGTAAGCTTCCGTTACGAGAATTTTTCGGGTGCTAATCAGGATCACTTTGGTATGCTTGGCCTGCGTTTAGCTTACGGATTCGCCCTGTAATTAGGTTCTTATATTAACTATTAACTAACAGACCCGACTCACCCAGGGTGTGTTAGGTTGACTGACCCTCTTTCGGTTTTACCGGAGGAGGGTTTTTATTTGCTTTACGGCTTGACGCGTAATTATTTTATCCTGATTTTAGGATCGAAATGCCTAACCCGTTTTTATACTAAATATCACAAGTTTTGCAGCTAACAGAAGATCAGATATACGCCCTCGCGCCCGATGAAGCTTCAAAAAAAGCTGGTCGCGATTTGGCTAATCCGGCCAAATGGGTAAGCAAAGGCATTAATGAGCAGGCCCTGTGGGGCGAATGCCAGGGCAGCGGCAGCAAACCTTATCAAACCCAGGTTGATCTTAGTGCTATTGCTTTTAAATGTTCATGCCCCAGTCGCAAGTTTCCCTGTAAGCACGGCTTAGGACTTATGCTTTTTTGTGCACGGCAACCCGGTTTATTTACTACATCGGCTATGCCGGCCTGGGTGAACGACTGGATAAACAAACGTGCCGAAAAGGAAGAAAAGAAGGTTGAAAAAGCTGCCGAAAAACCTGTTGATGAAAACGCCCAGGCTAAACGCCAGCAGGCACGTGAACAAAAGGTAAGTGCCGGCATAGCCGAACTTTTGGTTTGGATCAAGGATATTGTACGCGGTGGTATTTTAACCATCCCCGAAAAAACTCCTGCTTATTGGGATAACATGGCCCGTAGGATGGTCGATGCGCAGGCGTCTGGTTTGGCGGGTATGGTCAGGAACCTTGCCGCTACCAACTTCTGGAACGAGGGCTGGCAAAGCGGTTTCATGGATAAACTACTGCAACTATACCTCGTGGCCGAAGGTTACAATAACATTCAAAATATCGATCCCGATTTGCAGCAGGACCTGCGCACTACTATAGGTTTTACCACCAACCAGGAAGAGTTGCGGGCACAAACGGGTGTAAGGGATACCTGGCTGGTAATTGGCAAGGAAAGCCGTGATGAACAACAGCTAACTATTGAACAAAACTGGCTTTACGGCTTAAAAACCAATAGCTACGCGCTGGTGCTGCAATTTACGGTTAAAGGACAGATTCCTCCGCTGGCCTTTTCGCCGGGTATGTACCTGGATGCCACGCTGGTTTATTTCCCATCGACTGTACCTTACCGTGCTATAGTGAAGGACTATAATATAATAAGGCAGACCGATACCGCCGCCGTACAAACATTTACAGGCTGGCAACAGGTAGCCGGTTACGAAACCGCATTAAATAGTCGTTTACCTTTCCGGAGCGAAATGCCTGTTGTGGTTACATCGTTAACGCCAGTTTACTATCAAAAACAATGGTGGCTTCAGGACAGCGAAGGCTGCCTTTGCAAAATATCTGCTGCCTATAACAATATCTGGCAACTGGTAGCCATAAGTGGCGGCGACCCGGTAACTATTACGGTAATCGGTAAAGAAAATGAATATCGCCCGCTTGGTGTGTGGCATCAAAATAATTATAAAAGTATCTGATGAAGGCCTGGGAAAGCATCATAAACACCGCCATGCTGGGCACAGATAAACCGACGCCCGCCATTGCCGATCTGCCCGAAGAGGTAGTGGTAATTGCTAACGCGATAGATGCCGCTGCAACATTAGATAAGGAGGAGCGGTACCTGCAAAAAGCGGTCGTGGTTTACAATTACAGGCAATCGGGCTTTGTACCTTTTCAAAAAAATGATCTGCCGGTTAATAAGGCTGCTGAAGAAACGAAGCTTTATTGCACACCGGTAGCCGCTGGCGTTTTGAATACGATACTGGATGAAGAGAACGATCAACTATTGCAGCTTTGGTTAAACCAATGCTACAAAGCGGGACGTTTATTGTTACCTGAAGCCTTACCAGCAGTACTTGAAAAAGCGCAAAAGGATATTGCATTGCGACCAGTTGTTATTGAATGCAGTGGAAACAGGGGCATATGGCTTAGTAAAATGAACCCCGCATGGAACTGGTTCTGCACTTTGGCCGATGAGGAACTCTGGCAAACAGGTACTCCCGCACAACGCGCTGAAGTACTGAAATGCTTAAGGAAAAATGAGCCTGTCAAAGCATTGGAGTGGTTGCAACAAACCTGGGAGCAGGAAAATGCAGCCGGTAAACTGGAATTGCTTAAGGCAATGAAGGTAAAGAGTAATATAGATGATTTGCCATGGCTGGAAAGTTTGCTAAATGAAAAAGGACAAAAGGTTAAAGATGAAGCTTTGCACCTGCTCAAAAGCATTCCCGGTTCATCGGTTATCAAACAATATGAAGATCTGTTGAGCCAATCTGTATCGCTCAAAAAGGAAAAAGCTTTGCTGGGTTTAACTACAAAGACTTCCATCCAGGTAAAGCTCCCGCCGGTTGTTGATGAAAGCATTTACAAATCGGGTATCGAAAAGCTATCGGGGCCGAAAAGTACCGTTACAGATGAAAACTATGTTATATATCAACTCATCAGCAGTGTACCACCGACGTTTTGGGAAAAACAGTTTGAAGTAGCGCCTGTGCAAGTTGTTGAATATTTTGAAAAACATGCACCTGCTATGGTGCCGGCTTTAGCAAACGCGGCAGCAAAGTTTGAGCAAAAAAACTGGGTGCCGTTTTTCCTCGGCCAGAGTATGTTCTATCCAGATTTCGTGGCGATGCTAAGCGCCAGGGAGCAGGAAAAATATTTATTAAAAGCATTGAGCAATGATCCTCAAAACACAATTGCACACGCAATTAGGATCAATGATGAATGGGGTACCGAGTTTGCCGTTGCGGCTCTGCTAAAAATGGCTAACTGGCCTTATGAATATAACCGTGGCTTTTTTACAAGGTATATCAGCCTGATCCCTGTTGGAGCGTTGAATCATATTGAAAATATAACATCCCAACAGGCTAACCTTCAGACAACCTGGGATAAAACCCGCAATCATTTAATTAATTTACTCAGCTTAAAACAGCAAACGCTTAAAGCCTTTAACGCATAAAAACTTTAACATGTCACAGATATTACGTCAGCATGCAGAGCAACTATTTGCACACGAACTGGAAGAACTGAAAAAGCAGGACGGAGATAAGCGCCCCGCCAATTGGGTGCTTTCTCCGCAATCGGTGGTAACCTACCTGGTTGGTGGTAAGCTGAAAAATGGTTTCGAGGTCTCGCCAAAATACATCGGTAACCGCCGGTTAATGGAAATAGCAGTAGCTACGCTCACAACAGATCGGGCTTTGTTGTTATACGGTTTGCCGGGTACGGCAAAAAGCTGGGTAAGCGAGCATCTGGCGGCAGCGGTAAGCGGCGACTCGACCATGATCATCCAGGGAACAGCAGGTACAAGCGAAGAATCTGTCCGTTACGGCTGGAATTATGCCCGTTTAATTGCACAAGGCCCATCGCCAGATGCATTGGTGGAAACGCCTGTAATGCGTGGCATGAAGGATGGTAAGATCGTTAGGCTGGAAGAGCTTACCCGCATCGGTGCTGATGTGCAGGATACTTTGATCACCATTCTATCTGAAAAAACATTGCCAGTGCCCGAACTTAATATCGAGGTACAGGCCGTTAAAGGCTTTAATATCATAGCGACCGCAAACAATCGTGATAAAGGCGTAAATGAATTATCAAGCGCGCTAAAACGCCGTTTCAATACGGTGATCCTGCCGCTACCTGATTCTGTAGATGAAGAAATAGACATTGTGCGCCGCCGTGTAGAAAGCTTTGAAAAAGTAATGGAACTGCCCGCCGAACCGCCTGCATTGCAGGAGATCCGCAGGATAGTGACCATTTTCCGCGAGCTCCGTGCAGGTGTTACTTTGGATGGTAAAACCAAGATCAAAGTTCCATCGGGTACCTTAAGCACTGCTGAAGCTATTTCGGTAGTGAATAGCGGCTTATCCATGGCGGCCTATTTTGGCGACGGACAATTAAAAGCGGCCGATCTTGCTGCCGGGATCATTGGTTCGGTAATTAAGGACCCAGTACAGGATAAATTGGTTTGGCAGGAATACCTGGAAACTGTAGTAAAACCCCGTACCGATTGGGCCGACATTTACCGCGCCTGCCGCGATCTATAATCAAACAACCTTAAGCCAATGGCAGTACATATTTTAGGCATAAGGCACCACGGGCCGGGTTCGGCGCGTAATGTGAAAGCTTTCCTGGAAACGGTTAAGCCTGATATTGTTTTGGTTGAAGGTCCGCCGGAGGCCGATGCTATGCTGCAATGGGTAAGTAACAAAGGCCTGAAACCGCCGGTAGCGTTGCTTTGTTATCAGCCCGATGATCCTCAGCGTTCGGTTTTTTATCCATTTGCTGATTTCTCGCCCGAATGGCAGGCGATCCTTTATGCCCGCAGGCAAAACATCCACGTACGTTTTATGGATCTGCCTGCCGGCAACCAAATGCTGGTTGAAAAAGAGCACAGGGTTGTTAAGCAACAGGAGGAGCCGGATACCGGTCATATCAATAATGAGGGGCAAAGCCTCGAGCAGCTATACAAAAGTCCGATAAGCTATCTCTCTGACGCAGCCGGTTTTGCCGACGATGAAAAATGGTGGGAGCATACTTTTGAGTACCGCAATAATAATGACGAGGTTTTTGATGCCGTAGCCGAGGCTATGCAGGCGCTCCGTGAAAGTCTCCCTCAAAAAGATAAGAAGCTTGAACTGATGCGCGAGGCTTATATGCGCCGCACCATTCGTCAGGCCGAAAAGGAAATGTTTCATACCATAGCAGTGATCTGCGGTGCCTGGCATGCACCTGCCTTGCAGAGTAAATCATCGCAAAAGGATGATAACGAGCTGTTAAAAGGTCTCCCTAAGGTAAAAACAGAATGCACCTGGATCCCCTGGACGTTTAACCGGTTGAGTTTTTATAGCGGTTATGGCGCGGGGATCAACTCGCCGGGATGGTATAATCATATCTGGCACCACCCGAATGATGATGGTACTTTGTGGATGGCCAATGTAGCGCAGTTGTTCCGTAAGCAACAGATGGATACGTCTGTTGCCCACATTATTGAAGCAGTAAGATTGGCCGGCGCGCTGGCATCATTACGCGGCCTGCCCAAAGTGGGTTTGGAAGAACTGAACGAAGCAACGCTGAGCGTGCTTTGTAACGGCGAAAGCATTTTGCTGAAACTGGTACAGGATGAATTGATAGTCGGTCACCAGATAGGAGAGGTACCTGTTGAAATTCCGAAACCACCGCTACAGCTCGATATTGAAAAACAACAAAAGAAATTAAGGCTGCCCGCCACGGCCGATTATAAAGATTACACGCTCGATCTTAGGAAAGATACCGATCTGGATAGGAGCATTTTCCTGCACCGCCTGCAACTGCTGGGCATCAACTGGGGCAGGCAGCAATACACCACAGGTAAAGGCACATTTAAAGAGCAATGGCGCTTACAATGGGATCCCGGTTATTCGGTGGAGATCATTGAGCGCGGCAATTTGGGAAATACCGTAGTTGAAGCTGCTACAGCAAGCGTACTTAACCAGTCAAAAGAAGCAAAAGAGCTGAAAGCGATAGGCGATCTGCTTGAAAAAACTATCCCCGCCGAGCTGCCCGGCGCTATTGAGGCATTGATCAATGAGCTTAATAATTTAGCTGCGGCCTCAGCTGATGTTATTGAATTGATGGAGGTGGTGCCAGGGTTGATAACCGTGGCAAGGTATGGCAACGTACGTAAAACAGATGCCGAGCTGGTACTGACCATTATCAACAGCATCATCACCAGGGTTTGTATCAGCCTGCCCAATGCTTGTATCGCCATTGATGAAGATGCCTCACAAAAACTGCTGGAGCTGTTTTTTAAACTGAACGATGGTATTAACCTTTTACAGGATGGGGAGATAACTGACATATGGCAGCAAACATTGATAATTATAGCTGCCAATAAAAGCACCTCGCCGGTTGTAGGCGGGTACAGTACCCGCTTGCTGCACGATGCCCGGCAGCTGGAGGGAGATCAGTTAATGCAATATTTCAGCTTTGCAATGTCATCCGCTACCGCACCGGTTATTGCGGCGGCCTGGCTCGAAGGATTTTTGAAAGGTAGTGGTACTCTGCTGCTGCTTGATCAGGACCTTTGGCAGGTGATCGATAACTGGGTCGCCGGCCTCGCTGATGATATATTTATGCAGGTGCTGCCCTTACTGCGCCGCACGTTTGCCAATTTCACCAATCCCGAAAGGAGGAAACTTGGCGAAAAGGCCCGTTGGGGCGGAGGATCTGGGCATCAGCATACTAACATCGGCGCAAATTTTGACCCCGAGCGGGCTAAACAAAGCCTGCCGGTTATTATGCAATTACTGGGTTTAACCATAAATACTACCGAAACAAATGGAAATTGAACCAGAACACCTGCGCAAATGGCGATTGATACTGGGAGGCAACCAAAATGAAGGCACCGAATTTCGCCTTGATGAAGCCGATCTGAAAGTTGACCGCACCCTTGAAGCCCTGTATGATAGTGATCGTACCGGCAGTCTTGGTGCTTCATCGCCTAATGTGAGCCGCTGGCTCGGGGATATCCGTACGTTTTTCCCCTCAAGCGTGGTGCAGGTAATGCAGCAGGATGCGTTGAAACGGCTTAACCTTACTCAAATGTTGTTTGAAAAGGAAATGCTGGAAAACGTTGAGCCCGATGTTCACTTGGTAGCAACGCTAATGACCCTGAGCCGTGTTATCCCTGATAAAACGAAGGATACTGCAAGGCAGGTAGTGCGCAAGGTGGTTGACCAATTGATCAAAAAACTGGCTGAGCCAACCCGCCAGGCCATAACCGGTAGTTTAAGCCGTAGCACCCGTAACACAAGGCCGCGGCATAATGAAATAAACTGGGGGGCAACTATCCTCAAAAACCTTAAACACTACCAACCCGAATACCAAACCATTATCCCCGAAACAAGGATCGGCTACGGCCGTAAGCGCTCATCGCTAAAAGATGTGATCCTCTGCCTGGATCAAAGCGGCTCTATGGGCTCATCGGTGGTTTATTCGGGGATTTTTGGAAGTGTAATGGCTTCTATCCCGGCTATCAAAACTAAAATGGTGGTATTTGATACCGCCGTTGCCGATTTGACCGAGGAACTAACCGACCCGGTTGAATTATTGTTTGGCGTGCAATTAGGTGGCGGTACAGATATCAATGCGGCACTAACCTATTGCCAGCAAATAGCTACCCGGCCTACCGATACCGTATTGGTGCTGATCACCGACCTTTACGAAGGCGGTAACGTAACCGAAATGCGTCGCCGTGCTGTCGAACTGGTTTCGGCAGGGGTACAGCTGGTTGTTCTGCTTGCTTTGAGCGATGATGGCTCACCCTCGTATGATCATCGCAACGCCCAATTTCTTGCCGATATGGGAGTGCCTGTTTTTGCCTGTACCCCCGATAAATTTCCCGACCTGATGGCCGCTGCGCTTACCAAACAAGATGTTAGCCTTTGGGCGGCAAAAGAAGAACTTATTTTGAAAAAGTAAAGGGATTGTTACTGGCTTACCGATACAAAATGCCAATTCATCGACACTCTGTGCAGTTAGTTTGAAAATTAATTGTGATGTTTACAACTTAAAGTTGTTTTGTGCCGGTGCTTGTATGTGTTGCTTTAATGTTGTAAGTCCTGATTAAATTGATTAAACCTTGTTCTGATGCCTGTCTGGAAAAACTCAAAGGCATGGTTCTTTTATTCGCCAAATTTGATGGCGACTTTGATGCTGAAGTGCTAAATGACCTTATTCTTGAAAAAACAGGGCGTGAAATTAGCCCAAGCGCCTTAAACATGACATTCGGCACTATGCCGTCCAAATTTAAGCCCTCGTACTATACGCTCAATACTTTGTCAATATATTGCGGTTACGCAAGCTGGGATGATTTTTGCGGCTTACCTACCAGCTAAACTTTAAAAATGCTACGCCTTGTCTCGGAAGTAAAATCTCGGCACCCGATAATCCTGATTTGGCCAATAGCGTAACCGTTTTACCAAACTGCTGTAGCTGTCCAGCTTTTTCAAGTTCCTTAATTTGAGCCGCTGTAGGATTTTGTGGCGATCCCATTTTTTTCCATACCTCATAAGCGTTGCTGTGCTCGCCATCAATGCGGTATTGGGTAAGTTTAACGAAGGTTGGTGGCAGATGTTCTATCCTGATCTTTACGGTTTTTCCGGCATCGTGTTGGTCGTCATCATGATAGTTCCACAGCAGTACTGTAAGTTCTTTCTTATCTGCAGAAGCCAGAGCTCCTATATCCGTGCGATTCCCTCTGATGCTTGAATCGGCTACCGTTTTAAGCGAATACATCTGGTCGCCGGCTACCTTCAGGCGTTTGCCTTTCATCATGCCTAACATCCGGAAAACGTTGAGCACCGGTTTATCAACTCCGTTTGTTGCCAAATCGCGAAAACCATAAAACCAGGGCTGGTTTTCAAACTCGAACGACCAGGATACCGAGCCCATAAAGTTTACACCTAACGAGTCGGCCAGCTGATACTCACGGGCAATGGAAGCCGCCGTATAACTCGAATACATGGTGCCGTTACGATAGGCATTTGACGGATTGGTAGCCATGCCACAGGCCGCACAACCTTCCGGATCCGATTCGCCTATTACTATTGGTGTGTTTTTAGTTTCAGGATATGATGCTACTATTTTAAAACCTTCCCTGATATCGCGGATCTGCGGGGCCATGTTCATGCGTACCTTACCGTTAACCAGTGTAGGTTGTCCCTTGGCGTGAAAAGAAATTACATCAATAGGCGAACCTATTTTACCTGTAGCATAATTGGTGTCGGCAATGCAATGTTTAATAAAGGCATTCAGAAATTTCATGCCGCCGGGGCTTGAGCCGCCTGCAACTTCTGGTCCGCCAACATGCGCAGTAGGTAATGCCCGTTTTACGCCATGGACCGCATAATCATACAGCTTAAAGAATTCTTTCATGGTGCCTTTCCAATAGCCAATATTTGGCTCGTTCCAAACTTCCCAGTACCAGCTCTCAACCTCAGCCCGGCCATAACGTTGTACCGAATGTTTTACCCATTGGTAAACAAGCTCTTCCCATTTATTATAATCTTTTGGGGGATACGCCCAGCCGGTGTAAACATCATCATAATTGTCGCCCGGTTTCCAGTAATGGCGGTAAGGTTTGGGATGAGTTGATAAAGCCTCGGGCATAAAACCTATCTGGGCATAAGGTTTCATGCACAGTTTAATGTAAGTATCAAAAATGCTGTCGACCAAATGCCAGTTATAAACCGGGTTGCCATTGGCATCTTCGGTATAAGCATTTGTCGATCCCCATTTCAATGCTGCCGTACCGTCGCCACTGGTGAGCAGGTTATGAACCCGCATGCGTACAGGGACAGGGCTTAATGCTGCCAGTTCGGAAAGTAGTTTACGGCCATCCTTCATGTAAGTGTAGTTAGGCTCATCATGACCAAACCATGCCCAAAAGGGGTACATGTCGCCAATTTTATCATTTAGGTTGATGGTAATATGTGCCTGGTCCTGGGCAAAAATACGGGTGCCTGTAAGTAATAGAAAGCAGCAGATGAGTTTGATGATCTTCATTCAGGTAGTTTGGAGGTTTATTGGAGGTACAGATCAAACATAGGTAATTTTATTTATTGTTAAAAGAACAATTAAAACGAAACTTATTAACCTTAAAATCAATTTGAAAGGGATACAACATATTGAATACTATTTACGTTAACAGCGTGTTAATTTATTGTTTACGCGCTTCAGAAATTCTACAGAATTAAATTGTATAATTGTGTTTATCAGCGCTTAATAAGGGGGATTCTTTGCAAAAATTTAGGTTTTATTTTATTTCGATGCTATTGGCAGCCTCGTTCTCACTGCCATCATATGCCCAGGTTAAGGATACATTACAGAAAGTTGCAGTAAAGAAGGATTCTTTGCAAAAAGACTCTGCCAGGAACATCCTTACTTTGCCAGATACGGTTAAACACCTTCAGAGTAAGTTTCCGTCATATATACCACCGGCTGCTTTTATTACCTACGGTTTATTATCGTTAAAAGTGAAGTTTATCCGTAATATTGATTACGATGTAAGGACTGATATGATGAAAGACCATCCGGGCTTTCACACCAAAGTTGATAACTATCTTCAGTACGCGCCAATTATATCTGTTTATGGACTAAACGCGGCTGGGGTACATGGTAAAAATACATTTATCGACCGTACGATGCTGTTAGTACTTTCCGAAGCAATATTCGCCGGTACCACTTTTGGTTTAAAACGAGTAACCCATCGCGAGCGGCCCGACGGTTCAGATAAGTTTTCATTCCCATCGGGGCATACAGGAAACGCTTTTGTTTCGGCCGAATTTATGGCCCAGGAATATGGTGACCGCTCGCCGATATACGGAGGTGTAGGTTATGCTTTCGCCACTACTACCGCAATATTACGCGTGTATAACAATAAACACTGGTTTAGTGATATCGTGGCCGGTGCAGGTTTCGGTATTCTGTCTACCAAAGCGGCCTATTATCTGTATCCACTTATCCGCAACGGAGTTTTCCGCGGTAGCAGCGACAAAGGGAAAAACAATAACTCATTATTACTGCCAACTTACCAGGACGGAAGGGTAGGCTTAACCTTCGCCAAGAGCTTTTAAAACACTGATCTTATTATTTATAATGTGCAACCACCTTAGTATTAGGGTGGTTGTTTTGTTTTAAGATAAATTTCTTTATAAAAAACAACTCAGCTATTGCAACGTACGTTTTTAATACGTACCTTTGATTTATGAGTTTATTTAAAAAGGATATTACTGCTGATTTAACGCCCACCAAAACCGAAATGGATGTTTTGCAGGTGTTATGGCAGTACGGCCCATCGACGGTGAGATTTGTGCATGATAAGCTTAATGAGCAAAAGGAAGCGGTAATTTACACCAGCACCCTTAAGCTGATGCAGGTAATGAAAGAGAAGGGAATGCTTAACCGGGACGAAACCAATATGAAACACATTTACAGTGCGGCGGTTGAGGAAAGTAAGGTGAAAGGCAATATGCTCGGCCGCTTTGTTGATTCGATGTACAATGGTTCGCCGAGCGATTTGATGGTGGCCCTGTTGGGTAACGATAAAACATCAGCCGAAGAACTCAAAAAAATAAAAGAGCTGCTCAAAAACATGGACGATAAATAATTAAACCTTTACAGATATGTACCTGCTCCTTAACACCAACACCATTTCTCATAGCCTTATACAGGCTTTTAGCTGGATGCTGATCCATTCATTATGGCAGGGGATGTTGCTGGCGGTTATCAGCGCGGTGGTGATGCTGCTTACCAAAAAAACAAGCGCGGCAGTAAGGTACAACCTGGTACTTGTACAGTTTTTATTATTTGTTGGTGCTTGCGTATTCACTTTCGCGTGGGAGTGGAATAAACCACCTCAGCAAAGCATGGTGCAGTTTGGTAATGCCATTGGCGGCAGGGCATCGGCTTTATTAAGCCTTAATGCCGATGGGATCAGGACCTTTGCAAGTACCTGCGTTGGATATTTTACTGCCAATGCTCCTATGGTTGTGTTGTTATGGCTTGTGTTTTTCCTGTTCCGGTCGGTACGGATGATGCGGGGGCTCATGTTTATCCATGTTGCTAAACACCGACAAATATCCGAACCTGTTGGGTATTGGAAAAACAGGGTTGAACTGCTTTGCGAAAAGCTGCAATTGAAGCGAGCAGTGAGGTTATTGGAATCGGGCTATGTAAAAATGCCCATGGTTATAGGTCACCTGAAGCCGGTTATCCTGATCCCGGCTGGTTTATTGGCAGGGTTGCCGCCTGAACAGGTTGAGGCAGTATTACTGCATGAACTCGCCCATATCCGCAGGCACGATTATATCGTTAACTTTTTACAAACCATTGCCGAAACCGTATTTTTCTTTAACCCGGGTTTGCTTTGGATCTCGGCCCTGCTGCGCGATGAGCGGGAAAACTGCTGTGACGATATGGCCCTTGCCCAAACAAAAAATAAGCGGGAGTTTATAGATGCCCTCATCAGTTTTAAAGAATATTCGCTTTATGGTGCAAATTATGCTGTTGCGTTTCCCGGTAAAAAGAACCAATTGCTGCAAAGGGTAAGCCGTATCCTGGGTAATAAAAACAAAACGGTAACTTCGGGAGAGCGGGCATTTTTAATAGGTGGGGTTATTGTCCTCTCGGCAATTATAGCTACTGCCGCTATTGCCCAGATCAGGAAAGTTAATTACCCGGAAAGTGGCAGTGCTCATGTATATAAGCAGGAACAACGGGTTGTGCAACCTGCAGGTACGCAAGTAGCAGCAATTGCTAAGCAAACTGATAGGCCCAAACGTTCAAAACGCAGATACGTTGCTGATGTACAGAAGCCCGTTCGTGCTATTGAAAATGTAGCTATGGCTAACGCCGAACCATTGTCTCCAGGGGAGCAGCTGGAGCGGGACGCATTAGCTGCAAAGCGGTGGGCCGAGCAGGAAAATCAGCAGACAGTAGCTAATAATACAAAACTCAACCCCGAAAAGGAACAAGCCCGCCGTGACCAGGAGCAGGCCCGTCGAGATCAGGAACAGGCCATGCGTGATCAGGCTCAGGCTAAACTTGACGAAGAACAGGCCGAAAGAGACCAGGTGCAAGCTAAGCGCGATCAGGAGCAGGCCCGGCGCGATCAATTGCAAGTAAAACAACCAATAGCACCAAAACCAGCTAAACCAAAAAACAGCGTAAGCGTAGAGTAAATTAATTAAGAACAGAACAGGCTTTTTTATGCCGGGCAGCGCTGCCCGCAGGCGGAGCTTTACATTTTTAATTCAGGAAAACCGGGGTTTTAAGAACCAGCTTTGAGCGGGGTGGCATTGTATTGCCTTTTACTAACAAAAATTTAATTGGAAATGAAAGAACATTATTTACCGAAAGGTATGGTGATTGCATGCCTGTTGCTTATACTTTTTAACGGTACATCCAGCGTTTTGCTGGCACAGGTCAAGCAACAGCGCCTGGATAGCTTGTTTACAGCATTATATGATCAGCACGAATTTAACGGTAACGTGCTGGTTGCCGAAAAAGGGAAAGTTGTTTACCGGCGTTCGTTTGGCTATGCCGATGTGGCTTCGAAATTGTTGAATACAAACCAAACTGCTTTTAACCTGGCTTCGGTGTCAAAGACGTTTACGGCTGTAGCTATTTTGCAGCTTAAGCAAAACGGCAAGCTTAAATTGGATGATCCGTTCATCAAGTATTTTCCTGAGTTCCCCTGGAAACAGATCACCTTACGACATCTGTTATCACATACTTCCGGCTTGCCCGATTACCAGATTTTTGAAAAACCTTACAGCGAAAACCCCGAAAAGATCTACGCATTGAATGATCTGATCCCGGCGCTGAAAAGTGACAGTCGTGGCTTATTATTCAAAACGGGTGAAAGGTACAGCTATTCAAATACCGGTTTCGGATTGCTTGCGCTATTAGTTGAAAAGTTGAGCGGGATGAAATTTCAGGACTATTTGGCTAAATATGTTTTTAAGCCTGCCGGGATGGCCCATACGTACATTGAAACACCTCTGCTACCTGTGGCCGACAAGAACCGGGCTCAGCGCTATGAATTTATCAGCTATTCGCCGGGGCAGTTGAAACGTGTTGATTCGGTAAAAGGCGATCATATCGAGTCGGTAACATTGGGTGCTATAATTGGGCCTACCGCGGTTGTGAGCACCACCGGCGATCTGGTAAAATTTGATGAAGCTTTATACGGGGGCAAATTACTGCAACAGAAAGTGCTTGAAGAAGCTTTTGTCCCAACCTTACTTAACGACGGAAGTAAAGCAAGTGCTGGCTGGGCAAATACGAAATCATATTATGGTCTTGGCTGGGAGATACTACGGGATACAACTTATGGCAAAGTTGTATGGCATTCGGGTGGTTCATCGGGTGTGGTTACAGTATTTCTTCGCAATATAACCCGGAAGCAAACTGTTGTTTTGCTTGATAATGTAACGCACCGCGGCCTTCATCCCGAAGGACTTAATGCCTTTTATATTTTAAATAACGGGAACAATATCTACCGGGGCAAGCGTTCGCTGGCTAAAGATTACGTAATAACCCTGCATCAGAAAGGCACCGATGCAGCAACTGTGCTTTTCAATGAGGCTAAAACAGATACCGCTCATTATTTCATGGACGAAAGGGAATTAAATCGGCTGGGTTATGACATGATGAATGATGGTTTTCTTAGCCAGGCCTTGGAGGTTTTTAAACTCAATACACTCTTATTTCCGGCAAGTTTTAATACATATGACAGTTACGGTGAAGCACTTGCCGGTGCCGGTAAAAAGGACGATGCTATAAAAATGTACCAAAAGTCAATTGCTCTTAACCCGCAAAACGAGGGTGGAAAAAAGGCATTGGAAAAACTAAAAGAAAAATAACAAGAATAAACAGATACAAGGCCTATAGCCTTCGCAAACTTTTAAATCAACAGAAAAATGAAAACTAATTATTTAAGAAGTGCCCTGCTGCTGATAGCTGCAACGGCATTAACAACTGCTGCAAATGCGCAAAAGCCGGGAAAAAAAACGGCCTTCAACTCTTATAACAATTACGATACTTTTGATGGTAAGGGGCGCGAACGCATCCAAACCAACTGGAATGGAAAAACCTACCAAATGGAATTGGCAAACAACAAGCTGGTAGCGTTGTCCGTTGACGGTGAAATTATCCCATCAACCAAATGGAGTGAATATAGCACAGTTATAGCTTCTATCCGTGAGCAGATCAGGAAAGATAAGATCCAGGCAAAAAAAGATCAGGCACAGGCTAAACGCGATCAGGAACAAGCGGGTCGTGATCAGCAGCAGGCTAAACGTGACCAGGAGCAGGCCGAACGTGATCAGCGACAAGCAAAAGTTGAACAGGAAGAGGCCGCGCGCGATCAGGAGCAAGCGAAGCGAGATCAGGAGCAGGCATCTAAAGATCAGTTACAGGCCAAACGCGACCAGGAGCAAGCTTCCCGTGATCAGGAACAAGCAAAACGGGATCAGGAGCAAGCCAGTCGCGATCAGGTACAAGCTAAACACGATCAGGAGCAGGCGCACTTGGATCAAATTCAGGCCAAAAAAGATCAGGAGCGTGCCGCCGAAGATCAGCGGATGTTAAAACAGATGATCGGCGATATGGTAGCGGATCATATTCTTCCTAACGAAGATGCTTTGCATGAGCTTTCATTTAACGGCGAAGAACTGATCGTAAACGGCAAAAAACAGCCTGATAACGTATTTAAAAAATACAGCGAAAAATATCCCCGCTTTGCTAAAGGCAATACAACTTATGAAAACGGGAAAAGGCAGTTTAACGGCTTACATATTCATAGGAATTAAATGTTGATGTAGATGCAATGTTTTTAACGTCAAACAAAAGCGTCATTGCGAGGTACGAAGCAATCCCCAATAAGCAGATCCGCTCTGTATAGTTTGGGATTGCTTCGTACCTCGCAATGACGCTTCTTGTTTTAATAAATATAAAAAGCAGATGGTAAATGAATACCCTACTTTTTCAAAGTCTTTCGTGTTTTCTCAAGGTCCTTTGCGAGTTTAAGTTTACCCACAAAATTGCTTTGCCGTTTAATCAGCGAAGCGTTTTGTTTTGCCCCTCTGGGGCAAAGGGTATTTCTGTAATTTTTATGCTACAAACCTTTTGCACCTCTGGTGCATCTGTCCTTAAACATCCCAATTAATACCTGATTATGTTGTAAAACCTTGCCGGCCCCAGCGGGGCCACGTGTTTATAGCATTAAAAGAGGGCTTTTTTTGGCTCCGTAGGTGCCTCCTATTGAACTTTCAGGTTGATGAATTTTGTGGATTAACTTAAATCTGCGAGAGACCCTGATGGGACGTTGATTATCGGAAGTTTATATAGTTACTTTTTCAAATTCCTGGCCCTTAACTTACTCAAAAACTCGGGCGAGATGCCCAGATAAGAAGCTATATAATGCTGCGGCACCCTTTGCGGAATACTGGGATAACGATTAATAAACTCCAGGTATTTTTCCATAGCTGTGGTGGAGATGGTTTTAAATAACCGTTTTTGAACCACGGTTAAATGCCTTTGCAGCATGAGCCTGAACATGCGCTCCAGTTTGGGTACTTCGGTTAGCAAGCGCTCTTTTGAATCGCGGGTGAGGATGAGTAGCTCACAATCTTCCAGGGTTTCAATGTACATGGTGCAGGGGCTTTGGTCCTGGAAACTGGCCAGATCGCTTACCCACCAGTCTTCAATGGCAAATTGCAGGGTTACTTCCACGCCGTTCTCATCAATAATATATTCGCGGATACACCCTTTGTTTACGTAGGCTTCGAAGTTACAGATATCGCCGGCAGCAAGCAGGCGTGTCTTTTTGGGTACTTTACGATATTCCAAAATCTCGTTAAACAGCGCCGTTTCCTCAACAGTTAAACTAACCGACCGTGCCGCGTAATTATTGATATTTTGAAACATGGTTCAAATATAAGTCAGGCTATGGCCATACCAGCAAATATCGGCCTGTAAATAATTTCATTTCTTGTTCCAGTTCAATGGATTTTCAGAATAGATAAGTCAATTTTACAGCACATAATTTTATTGATCAAATATGACCTATCTACTCAATCAAAACCGTTACCAGGATATGGAATACCGCCGTTGCGGTAACAGCGGTTTAAAGCTGCCTGCGGTTTCGCTTGGCCTGTGGCATAACTTCGGTGGTATCGACAGCCTGGAAAATGCCCGCAATATTTTACGTTTAGCCTTTGATAAAGGCATCACACATTTTGATCTTGCTAATAACTACGGGCCACCGGCAGGATCAGCGGAAGAAACTTTTGGCCGTATTTTTAAAGATGACTTTAAGAACTATCGCGATGAATTGATCATTTCAAGCAAGGCAGGTTGGGGGATGTGGCCTGGTCCTTATGGCGACTGGGGCTCAAAAAAATATTTGGTAGCCAGTCTTGATCAAAGTCTGAAACGTATGGGGCTTGATTATGTGGATATTTTCTACCATCACCGTCCGGATCCGGAAACCCCCATCGAAGAAACTATGGGCGCGTTGGACCTGATAGTACGCCAGGGTAAGGCTTTATACGTTGGTATCTCGAGCTACAGCGCCTCCGAAACTGAAAAGGCGGTTGCTGTATTGAAAGAACTTGGTACTCCATGTTTAATTCATCAGCCTAAATACTCGATGTTTGACAGGTGGGTTGAGGGTGGGTTACTTGATGTACTGGAAGATAAAGGCATTGGCTGTATCCCGTTCTCACCGCTGGCACAAGGCTTATTAACCAATAAGTACCTGAAAGGTATCCCTGAAGGTTCAAGGGCTGCGGCTCATCGTGGCAATGGTGCTATTGACGAAGACGCCATAACTGAGCAAAATATAGCCAAAGCTGCAAAGTTGAATGAACTTGCATTACAGCGTGGTCAAAATCTGGCGCAGATGGCACTGTCATGGATTTTGAAAGATAAGCGAATTACTTCGGTATTGATCGGCGCAAGCAAACCGGAACAGGTTACTGATTCCATTGGTTGTTTAGCCAATACTTCATTTACTGATGAAGAGCTGAAGCTGATCAACAGTATATTAGCATAAAAAAGTTCTATTCTTGTTAGCTCCCGGGCCTAAGCCGGGAGCTATTTGTTTTTTGAATTAACGGCCGGTTTATTACCTTTGCGCCAATAACAAGAAAAACTTTCAAAATCTTGAGCCATGTAATCTCATTAGCATAAACGTTTAATGAGCTTCCCCACTCCGGGGAGGAGGTGAATTTCTATTTCTTTTAATTAAAATTTTACAACATGGCTATATCACAAAAATATGGTCGTACGTATCATTATCCGTTCTCGCCGGGCACAACCAGCGACGACAGGATACAGCACGACTATTGGCAACATATACAAAAAATACCCACGCTTATCCATACCGAAAAGCTGGATGGGGAGAATAACTGCCTGTCAAAATACGGCGTTTTTGCGCGTTCGCACGCAGCACCAACGGTTTCTGCCTGGACGGAAAGCATCCGCAGGTTTTGGCAACTGATCAAAAATGATCTTGGCAATTTGGAGATCTTCCTTGAAAATCTTTACGCCATCCATTCCATTGAATACCGAAACCTTGAACATCATTTTTATGTGTTCGGTATCCGTGAACATGACCGGTGGTTAAGCTGGGAAGAAACTAAATTTTATGCAGCAATGATCGGTCTGCCAACTGTACCCGAAATGGGAATAGTTCAGCGGCCTTCAGAACGATCTGTATTTGAGCAGGATGTTTTGGCACTTACCAAAGGAAGAGGGACTTTAGATCCTTACGATGTACAGAGCGGACAGCCTGCAACCATCGAAGGTATAGTAACCCGAAAGGCGGAGGGTTATGCAGTGGATGATTTTGCACATAATGTATTTAAATATGTACGAAAAGGGCACGTTAAAACCGACCAGCACTGGACACGGAGCTGGAAACGTGCACCTTTAAAAAATGAAGGAGGTACCTATGTGGACCATTACTGAAAATAAAGATTGGGTACATCTTGAAACTTGTTTTGATTGGGTAAAAAGGATGGGCGATGTGCCCCAGGATGCCATTTATCATGCCGAAGGCAATGTGGATATCCATACCAAAATGGTATTGGAGGCGCTGATAGCGCAGCTGGCTTACCAGGAATTAGCCGAACAGGAACAAGAGATGCTGTGGGCCGCCGCTTTGCAGCACGATGTAGAAAAGTACAGTACTACCGTAATTGAGCCCGATGGTCGGATCTCCTCAAACGGACATGCCCGCAAAGGAGCTATGACCGCAAGGCAGATCCTTTACCGGGAAGTGCCTGCACCTTATGCTATACGTGAGCAGGTGGTTGCACTGGTAAGATATCACGGACTGCCGCTTTGGGTTTTTGAAAAGCCCGATCCGGCAAAGGCACTCATTATGGCAAGTATGGAGGTTAATACCCAGTGGTTGGCATTACTTGCCCGTGCCGATGTATTGGGGAGGATCTGTAAGGATCAGGATGAAATGCTTTATAAAATAGATTGTTTTGAGGCTTTTTGCCGGGAGCAAAACTGCTGGGGTGTTGCCCGTAACTTTGCAACGGACGAAGCCAAAATGTATTACATGCAGCACGAAGATGCTTACCCGGATTATGTGCCGTTTGAGCATCCGGTTACCGAAGTGATAATGATGAGCGGCCTGCCGGGGGCTGGTAAAAATACCTATATCCAAAAGTACTACCCTGATCTGCCGGTTGTATCGCTTGATGATATCCGTGTGGCGCGAGGTATCTCGCCTACAGATAAAAGTGGTAATGGGATGGTGATACAGGAAGCAAAAGAACAGGCCCGGGTATTTTTAAGAAAGCAAAAAAGCTTTATCTGGAATGCTACAAACATTACCCGGCAAATGCGTTTGCAGTTGATTGAACTATTTACCACTTATAAAGCTGCGGTAAAGATCATTTATGTAGAAGTGCCCTACACCAAGTTACTAAAGCAAAACAAAAACCGAGAAGCAGCCATACCGGATATTGTTTTGGAACGGCTGATTGATAAGTTGGAGGTCCCGGCCCTTTGGGAAGCTCATGAGGTTGTTTATAGTGTGGATGAGTGCGGCTAAAAATAAAGATGCCACATCATATTGAATGGTGTGGCATCTTTAAATGCGATCAGGTTACACCAAACCTCCCATCAGCGGATCGGTTTGCGTAATTGCACCGGTTTCAACACGGCCTGCAAGGCGCTCTTCGAAAGAGGCATTGCCGCTAACTTTAACGCTGAAATCGTACCAGTTATGTGATTTGGACAGATCAAGTACTATGCTGGTGCTGGCGCCTGCTGCTAAGGTTTTGGTAACGTCGCCTGTTTTGTATGCCTTATCAGCAACTATAAGGGTGTGTGGCTTATGATCGTTATTAGCAATATGCAATACTATGTTACCGGTTAGTTTAGCCGGGTTAAGCTTGCTTTTTTCGTAATCGCATTTTACCTGTAGCAGTGGATTGTTATTGTTGCCTGTAAACTCGCGGTAAAAGCCGTTGGGGGCATATACCCGCAGGTGATACAGGCCATTTTCAAAATCGCTTAATTGCCATTCGTCTTTTAATGTATCGCCTGCTGCTGCGCTGTAATCCCATGAACGCAAGGTTTCATTTTGGTATGGGTTCATGGCGTACACCCTGAAAGGTGAGCCTGCTGCTTTGCTGCCAAATACCGTATTGCCTGCTTTAAAGCTTAGCTCTAACCTGCCGGTGGCTTTATTTAAGTGACTCTCTGTATATAACTCGTAAGGGAGGGCACATGCAGGTTTGATGCCCTTTTCCTGTTGAGGGAAATAGGGTGATGATCTGTGATCTGTATTGATTTGCGCAATTTCATCTGTCGAGAGTTTTTTGAAGTTTGCCGGGGCATCTTTAAATTTTGCCTGGTGAATATCCTCAATAAACTGGTTCTTATCTAAAAATACCGGCCCTTCTATTTTTTCGCCGTTATAAGGGCGAAATACTGATGTCAGGTCACCGCAAATGGTGCGGCGCCATTGGGTGATATTTTCTTCAATTATCTTTTTGCCTGTTTTCTTTTGCAGGAAATTCTCCAAAAACTGGAGTGAAGAAGTATGGTCAAAAAGCTCTGAATTAACATACCCACCGCGCGACCATGGTGACGCGATGATCATAGGCACCCGGTAACCGAGCCCCACAGATGCCTCACGAATACTGCTTTCGGTAGCCGATGGATTGGTTTGCTGTTCGCGCGTAACAAAATCAAGTTTTGGATCTATTCCGTTTGATACTTTACCGGTACCTGTTTTATATGGATTGGGAACGGTATAAGGAGGCACGTGATCAAAATAGCCATCGTTTTCATCGTAAGTAATAATAAAAATAGTCTTTTTCCATACCTCGGGGTTTTTGAGCAGGATATCCATAGCCTCACTTACATACCATGGGCCAAACCACGGCTCACCGGGATGGTCGGAGAAATGTGCCGGCGGCATGATCCATGATACTGTAGGCAGTGTGCCGTTATTTACATCCTCCCTAAACTGGTGAAATACATCGCCCTTAGGTACATTTAGTTCCCGCTCGGTGCCATTATCACTATACTTAAGCGGTGTGATATCATGAAAAAACGGATCATTACTATTAATACTGAATGCTTTGTTGTTTAAAGCCTGCTCTTGTTTTGGAAGCTTGTCAAAATTTTCGTTGGTGTATTTACCTAAAGCAGTTTCGATGCTGGCAAGCACCTTTTTTGCAGCAGCTAACTTTAAATTACGTTTATCATCTGCAGGTTGCTGTTCAAGTTCGGCTATTTGTTTGGCGATATTTTCCTTTTTAGTTTGCAGGTTGGCAATGCCGCCTGCGTGCAGCCTTACATTATATTGTTTAAAATATTCCAACACATTAGTGCCGAAATTGCTTAGCCATGCACTTTCTTCGCTTTTTAAGCCGTAGCCCATGGTAAGTTCATTCTGGTAAACTTTCCATGATATGCCGTTTTCTTCAAGTCGCTCGGGGTAGGTTGTCCAGTCTAATTCGGGATAGTCATAATTGCTTACGTTCCATAGGTGGGCAATGCCTTCCGGCTGATTCTTTTCGCGTACAGTACCAGTCATCCAGTAATGGCGGTTAGGGTGTGTACCGGTTATGCTTGAACAAAAATTCTGATCACATACGGTGAAGGCATCTGCAAGCGAATAGTAAAAAGGGAAGTCGGCACGGTTACAATAGCCCATGGTTAATGGCATACCAGCAAAGTTTTTATTGCGCGTTTGTTTTACTTCCAGCCAGCGGTCGTATTTACCGCCGTTCATGGCGTCGGTTTGGTCGCTCCAACCGTGAGGCAATGAACCCATCCAGGCAACTTTGGTGTCTTTTACATTTAAATGGAATGGGCTGTAGGTATCACCATTTTTATCAGTTTGTAACCATACTTTGTTTTTATTTGGCAGGTTAATGGCGCGGGGATCATTAAAGCCGCGTACACCTTTTAAGGTGCCTAACTGGTGATCAAAAGAGCGATTTTCCTGCATCAGGAAAACAATATGTTCGGCATCATAAAAAGTACTGCCGGGGGCGGGGTTAATGGCTAATGCTTTTTGAATAACCGGCGGTAACATATTAAACATAGCTGCACTGCCCGATAGTAAGGCGGCTTTTTTTAGAAAATCCCTGCGTGAATCCATTTTTTATAAGTTGACAATTTTGGATGCTTTTAATTAAAAAGCACATGATTTGTAGTGGTGGCAAAACTAAACCGCCAGTGTTAAATTTATTTTAACTGAAGATATAGGCGGGCTGTTTGTATGTAACAAATGTGTAGGAAAGCGAAGCCGCGTCGTTTTTTATTATTGTTAAAATGACAATTAAAATTATTCGTAAGAACGCTGAGAAAGGTGCTGTAGCTTTCGTTTTATAGCTTTCAGGAAAGGATTTTAACGAAATGGCATTTTGTTATCAATAAAACAATTTAGCAGAATATGCTTCGCAATTGTTCAAAAAATATTTTAATTGTTTTTTGAACAATTAAAATAAAATATTATACCTTAGGTTTTAATTAGCTCAATCATCCCGCTTTAAACGAGGCTAATTACCAATTATATTAATTTGAACACGGCAGAAACCGTTTTGCCATTTCTGATAAAAGTAAATACAACAGATAGAGGAGATGTTGGACACAGAGATTAGGTACTTGCTTAATGACATTGCTTTAAACAGCAGCAGGACTTCTTTCAAGAGGCTCTATCTGGCTTATTATGGTAAATTATTTAGCCTGGCAAAATCATTGGTAAAGCAGGATGAACTGGCTGAAGAAATCACCAACGATGTTTTTATGAACCTTTGGGGGCGTCGTGCTTCGATAGCAGAGATCAACAACTTTACTTATTACTGCTATACATCGGTTAAAAATAAGTCACTTACCTG
This sequence comes from Mucilaginibacter gossypiicola, assembly GCF_900110105.1. Taxonomy (GTDB): domain Bacteria; phylum Bacteroidota; class Bacteroidia; order Sphingobacteriales; family Sphingobacteriaceae; genus Mucilaginibacter; species Mucilaginibacter gossypiicola. The sequence continues at coordinate 34,931 of NZ_FOCL01000004.1, forward strand.
TCTTGCAAAAAATCAGCTTAAGCGTGTGAATATCGATGAGGTGAATGTAGATGTTGTCGATTCAAGCGCTACCGGCGAAGATAAGCTGGTTTATGAAGATCTTACTAAACTGATCAATACTACCTTAAACAAACTATCCGATCAATGCCGCCTTGTTTTTAAGCTGATAAAAGAGGATGGTTTGAAATATCGCGAGGTGGCCGATCTGCTTGATATCTCCATTAAAACTGTTGAATACCACATAGGCAACGCGCTGAAAACCCTTGCACAAGGGTTAAAAGACACCCAAAAAATGGCAATACCAGCCAGTCTCGAAAAAATTTCAAAAAATATTTAGTCTGCCTACTGGGGTATCCCTATTATTTACAGTCTTTATATATAGAACCGTAAATAATGATCAACAACATCTGGATACTTATTGGCAAAAAGTTAAATGGTGAAGCTTCGCCCGAAGAGTTACTTGAACTTGAGCAACTGTTGCAGCAACAGGAAGCAGCCGGTATGTACCCAATGGATGGGCTTGAAGCGATCTGGAAAAATGACCAGCAAGCCAGCCAGGATGAAAAGCTGTTAAACAAATGGGATGCATTTGAGGCAGAACTTGATGCCATTGAAGAAAAGGAAGCTGCAGAAGCTGCCCAGGTTATCACAATCCAAACCAAAGCAAAAAAAGCGAGGATCATCAAGCTGGCGTCGTTATTAGCCGCCGCATGTTTATTGCTGGGCGTATTTTGGTTTACCCGCAAGGAAACTATCACCACCGGGAAATCTAACGAAATAACTGCCCCTAAAAATGGTATCAGTAAAATTCAACTACCAGATGGTAGCCGGGTTTGGCTTAACATGGGCAGCAAGCTCACTTACGGTAATGATTTCGGTACCGATCAAAGAAGGGTAAACCTTGTTGGTGAGGCATTTTTTGATGTGGTTAAAGATCCTCAGCATCCTTTTGTAGTAACTACGCCAACAATCAGTGTCAGGGTGTTGGGTACTAAGTTTAATGTGCGCTCATACAATAATGATAAAACGTCCGAAGCCGCACTCATTCGCGGTAAAATAGAACTTACCGTTTTAAGAAATCCCGAAAAGAAGATCATCCTTAATCCCTCAGAAAAACTTACGATAATCAACAATCAGGAGCCGCAAATTAAAGGTAATATTCCTACGGATAGGATAGCCGAAGAAACACCGCTTATAGCGCTAAGCCGCATTCATCAAGCCAAAAAGGATACTTTGCCATCTGAGGCTTTATGGCTTGAAAATAAACTGGCTTTTGACGCCGAGGACTTTGAAAACATAGCCCAAAAAATGGAGCGCCGCTATAATGTAAATATTGTTTTTGAAAATGAAGATGTTAAAAAGCTGCGCTTTACCGGCAAGTTTGAAAAAGAACCAATTAACAAAGCTTTGTTGTACCTGCAAAGGACAGCGGCGTTCCATTATAAAATAGACACTAACCAAATTGTAATTTATTAATAACTAAAACTTTATGAGATAAGCCTATGCATAGAAAAGTATAAAACCTCAGGCCATAAAAAATGGGAAGATGTTCCCGCATCCCCCCATTATAATGTGGTACAAATTAACTACCAGTCCTTCTATAAACCCAATAGTTAAATAACCTTAATGCTAAATTATGAAAAAAAATGCACACCGCATTAACCCATTGCGGCTGAACCAATTTTTGAAAGTACTTCTTATGTTTAAATTTATCTGTATCCTGGTACTCGTCTCCTCGTTGCAGGCGTTTTCAAAAGGATATGGTCAGACCCGCATCAACGTAAATTTCCAAAACGTATCGCTGAAAAAGGCGCTGAAGGAAATTGAAAAGAAGTCTGACTATCGCTTTTTGTACAACGACGACATGTTGTTGAAAAACGACATGCCCGCCAGTTTAAATACAAAAGATGCATCGCTTGAAGAGGTGATGAAAATTGTACTTAGCAACACTAACCTGAATTATACGGTAAGCGATAATAACCTGGTTATCCTTACAGAAAAGGGAGCAGCGATGGCTCCCGGCGCTATTAACGGTAAAGTGACTGACGAGTCTGACTTGCCCATGCCTGGTGTTACTGTAAAGGTGAAAGGCACCAATGTAAGTGCCCAAACCGATTTACAGGGGCGTTATACTTTAAATATTCCAGACAGCAATACCAGTGGTGTAGTGCTCGTGTTTTCGTTTGTGGGTTATGCCTCGCAGGAAATAACAGTTAACGGCAGCTCCCTGATCAATGTGCAGTTAAAAGCAGCTTCAAACTCTTTGAATGAAGTAATTGTGGTTGGATACGGTACACAGAAAAAGGAAAACCTTACAGGCTCGGTTGCTGTGGTAAACCTTAAAGAAGCCAATAAACGTGTAACACCTGATGTTGCGAGGGCTTTACAAGGCCAGGTTGCGGGTGTGCAGGTAAATGGTTCGGGTGTACCGGGCGAAGGTGTTTCTATCCGCATTCGCGGCGTAAGCTCGCTGATCAATAACAATCCGCTTTATATTATTGACGGCGTACCAACCATGGAACCCTTTGATTTTCCGACTACAGATATAGAAAGTTTACAGGTAATCAAAGATGCTTCTGCAGGTGCTATTTATGGCTTCCGCGGCGCTAATGGTGTGGTGATCATCACCACCAAAAAAGGCCGTAATGGCGCCATGAAGATCAACTATAATGGTTACGCAGGCTTCCAGAAAAATCCAAAAACATTGTCGGTTACCGATAGGGTAGGTTATCAGAAAATTGCCGATGCGGCCGAAACTAATGCTGGTTTATCGCTGGCTCCGGGTAATGACCCATCATCAAGCAAGTTTATCAGCAACGTAAATACCGATTGGCAAAAATCCGGGTTCAGAACGGGTTATACCCAAAGTCATGATCTGGGTTTATCCGGCGGTAACGAAAATATGAGTTATAGCGTTGCTTTTGATTACTTTAACCAAACCGGTACAACTGTATCCGGCCCTTCATATACCCGCTATAACCTGAGCGGTAATATCCAGGGTAAAAAAGGTATCGTGTCTTTCGGTAGTAAGTTTGCTTATACTGAAGGCGACTATAACAATTTGGCCTATCCTCACCTGCACGGAACCGGTAACCAGATAGTTGACCTTGTTACAGCTATCCCTACCATGCCTATTTATGACCCTAACCGTGTTGGAGGTTATGGTGGTGTTGATCAAAATACCCAAAGGGCAATCTCTTTGAATATCATCGGCGTAAATAACCTGTTAAACAGCACCGGGCAACGTAACCGGATGATGGCATCGGCGTGGATGGAGGTAGAATTTATTAAAAATCTGAAATACCGTCTTAGCGCAAGTTACGATCGTAACGATTTCAAGAATACTTACTTTGATCCTATTTATGACCTTGGCTGGTTTTATCCAAATACCACCGCATACTACAGTGATGCGCGCGGCAACTATTACACTGCACTTGTCGAGAATACATTAAGCTACAAGTTTGACATCAGCAAGCACCATGTAGAATTATTGGCAGGTACAGCTTATCAAAAAGATAAAAATGATAACCTGACAGGCATTGCGTACAACCTGCCTCAGCCATACTTGTTCGCGTTTGATAACGTGAGTAATACTACCGATAAAACAGTATTTGGTAACAGTAACGAGCGTAAATTTTACTCGCCAATATTTGGCCGTGTAAACTATAACTATGACGACCGTTACCTGTTGACTGCCAACTACCGTCGCGACGGTACATCGCAGCTGCCGGAATATAACCGCTTTGGTAATTTTGCCGGTGTATCTGTGGGATGGAATATCAATAAGGAGAAATTTCTGCACCTGCCCGAAACCATCAGCCAGTTAAAGTTAAAAGCAGGTTATGGTACATTGGGTAACGTAAATGCCCTTGCATTTTATCCTTACCAGGCGGTAGTAAATGCCAATGCCAGCTATGTATTCGGCAATACCCTTGCATCGGGAGCAACTCAAACCCAGGTGTTTGATCAAACCAATAAATGGGAGCAAAAACAAACGACTAATATTGGTTTGGATTTGAGCCTGTTTCACGATCAATTAAGCTTTTCATCAGAGTATTATATCAACAAGATCAAAGGCATCCTGTTATCAGTACCTATTCCGGTTTCGGTAGGGGCTATCAACACGCCGCTGGTTAATGCCGCTTCGTTTACCAATAAAGGCATCGAGTTTACAGTCACTTATCGCAGCAGGGATACCGGTCCGTTCAATTACACCATTAGTGCAAACGCTTCAACCGTGAAAAATAAAGTAACGTCATTGGGCAATGGTGGTAACCCGATATACGGCGCATACAGCAAAACAGCTGTTGGAGGCGAAGTAGGTGAGCTGTACGCTTTTAAAACTGAAGGCATTTTTAAAGATGCGGCTGATGTGGCGGCACATGCCACTCAAACAGGAGCAGCCCCGGGCGATGTTAAGTTTGTTGATACCAATAAAGACGGTATCATCAACGATGCCGACCGTGTTTACTTAGGCTCGGCTATTCCTAAATTATACTATGGTTTTAACTTAAGCGCTAATTACAAAAACTTTGATGCATCAGTATTTATACAAGGCAACTATGGCAGCAAAATTGCCAACGGCGTGTACCAGGCTTTAATGACAGGTCAGTACACCAATGCCAGCACCGATGAGCTGAACTATTGGACTCCTAATAACACCAATACCAATGTGCCGCGCCCAATAATCGGTGATCCTAATGCCAATAACCGCAATTCTGACAGGTTTATTCAAAGCGGCTCATATGCCCGTTTACAAACCGCGCAATTGGGGTATACGCTGCCTGCAGGTTTGTTGAACCGTACGCACGTGATCAGGAGCCTGAGAGTTTACCTGTCAGGACAAAATCTGTACACTATTACCAAGTACAAAGGTTTCGACCCTGATTTTATTAACGATGGTACCATTAACCGTGGCTTTGATTATGGCTCGTTCCCAAATCCACGCACTTTACTGGTAGGCTTACAATTAGGATTATAAAAACTGATTAACGATTTAACATTATTTATAATGAAAACGATATATACAAAGGCAGTATTAACGCTATTGTTGGTAGCCGCATTTGCCATGGGGTGTAAAAAGAGCGACCTGACTACGGTAAACCCTAACGCGCAAACAACTCAAACATTTTGGCAAAACTCCAGCGATGCTGTAAAAGGGATTAACGCTGTATATGGCAGCTTAATTATTGATGGCTCATACATGCGCTTTTCGCCGATAGTTGAAAATACAAGGGGCGATGATGCTACAAGCTACAGTCCATGGGATCAGATCTATAACATGGGTAAGTTTAACATGCAGAGCACTGGCGATGGCGTACTATTTTCATGGACGGCCTACTACCAGGGTATTTTACGTGCAAACGAGGTACTGAAGTATGTGCCGGCCATCAACATGGATGCCGAACTGAAGAAACGTGTATTGGGTCAGGCTTATTTTCTTCGTGGATTGTACTATTTCCACCTGGCCGATTTTTATAAAAACGTGCCCATGCCGTTGGTTCCTGCTGCATCAAGTGCCGATTATTTCCAAAAACAACAACCTCAGGATGTAGTTTGGGCGCAGGTGATCAGCGATTTTAAAGCGGCTGAAGGCATGCTGCCAACAACGTACACTGGCTTATCACCCGATGGGCAGATAGGTCGTGCTACAAAAGGAGCAGCAGCAGCATACCTGGGTAAAACCTACCTGTTTACTAAAAAGTATGCTGAGGCAGCAGCCGAGTTTAAATCGGTAATTGATATGGGGCTTTATAGCCTTGTACCTAATTACTATGATAACTTTTTTGCCAATAATGAAAACAATGCTGAGTCGATATTCGAAGTGCAGTTTTCAAGAGATGCTGGCGGTACTGATCTGGGCTGGGGCGGCGACCCATCATCGGGATGGGGACGTACATCTGCCCGTGCCATCACTTTTGGTGCAGCAAGTTTTGGCTTTACCGATGTGCAGCCAACGCCAGCATTGTACAACGAATATCTGCAGGAAAAAACAACCAGCGGCGGCACAGACCCGCGTTTGGATGTAACAATGTACTACAACAAGCCCGGTGAAAAATTGTATAACCAGGATTTTGCAACCCGCTACGCAGGTAGCTCGTCATTAAACGCTTTGTTTTGCCACAAATATGAGAACGGTGATAGCGGGCAGGCTGATGAATACGACTGGAGATCGGGTATTAACGAAAGGCTCATGCGTTATGCCGATGTGCTGCTGATGTACGCCGAATGTTTGAACGAATTAGGCACTACAAACGATGCTTATCAATACATTCAAATGGTGCGTAACCGTGTTGGTTTGCCCAACCTGGCTACCGTTAAACCGGGTATGAGCCAGGCCGAAATGCGCGAGCAGATAGGCCACGAACGTTTCCTGGAGTTTTCGCTGGAAGGTCACAGGTTTGATGATATCCGTCGCTGGGGCTGGTTGCAGGACGCAACTAAACTGGCCTGGCTTAAAGCACGTGATCCGGAATTTAATACTTATACCCCGGGTAAGGAGTATTTGCCAATACCACTTACAGAGGTACAAACCAATGTTGGTTTGGTGCAGAATACAGGGTATTAATAAAAAAGCGCAGGGGCGCTTTAAGTTCCCCTCTTGAGAGGGGGCGCGTAGGAATGAGCGAAAGCAGGGGTGTGTTATACGGGCGATGCTTGGAGCAGAAACACACCCCTACACCCCTCTCAAGAGGGGAATCGCACAATCCCGTGCTTTTCTCGAAGGTTAATATATAAACAAATAAAAAATTCTCTTCTGTAGGAGGAGATATAGAGACGGCTTATGAAAGCGAAAAATCTATACCTAATCGTGGCGCTTGCCGCGGCCATATTTTCCTGCTCAAAAAAGGAAACACCTGTGCCAACAACCACAAAAACTGATACTACCACCACACCGGTAACAAGCACCTTTGATATCAATAGCATCAGTGATACGTATGCCGATATAGCCGCTTTTACCTATTATCCTAAGTGGACGGTGTATAACGTGCATGATCCATCTATCAAAAAATTTGGCGATTATTACTATTGCTATAGTACTGATGTGGCTTTTGGCACCGATGTAAGATCGGGGCTGCAAATTCGCCGGTCGAAGGATTTGGTGCAGTGGGAGTATGTGGGCTGGGTGTTTTCGTCGTTGCCGGCACAGGGCTCTGCTTATATAACAGGAAAAGGTGGTACGCCTTATAATGCTTTGTGGGCTCCATATGTAATGAAAGTGGGTTCTGAATACAGGTTGTACTATTCGCTTTCATCAGCAGTGGCACGTTTAAGTGTTATTGGTATGGCAACTGCTTCAGCTCCGGATGGCCCGTGGACAGAGAAAGGTATCGTGGTAACATCTGCTAATGATGCCAGTATCCAAACCAACGCTATTGATCCAACGGTAATAACTACGACCAGCGGCGAGCAATATATGTACTACGGTTCGGCCTGGGATGGCATTTATATCCTGAAGCTTGATCCTTCAACAGGCCTTGCTGTTTCACCGGGTGATAAGGGGAAACGCATAGCCAACCGTGGTTTTACAGGTGGTAAATACAACGGCAATATTGAGGGTGCCGAAGTGATCTACAATCCCGATCTGAAAAAGTATTTCCTGTTTATCAGTTATGATTGGCTGCAAACCAAATATAACGTAAGGGTAGGGCGGGCCGATAGTCCGACCGGGCCATTTTATGATTATAACGGGCACGACGTTAATACCGATGAAGATCATGGTCCGATGCTCCTTGCTCCGTATCAGTTTACCAATCAAAGCGGTTGGCAGGGTACAGGCCATTGCGCGGTGTTTGATAATGGCAGCGGGCAATATTACATGGCACACCAGGGCAGGCCGGGGATCAACTCGTACTTTATGGACCTGCACGTTCGCAAAATATCCTGGACGCCTGATGGCTGGCCGATAGTATCGCCCGAGCGTTATGCCAACGTTGCCCAAACAACCATAGCTTCAACTGATGTAGCAGGAACCTACGAAAAAATCATACTGAATTATCACGTAGTACCGGGCTATGGGACCGAGCAAACCAATCCGGATTTTCAGGTTTCAACAACCTTTAAGCTGGATGCAGCCGGCACTATTGATGGCAATACTGCAGATAAATGGACCTTCGCCGCTCCGTGGCTCGAACTTAAATACAGCAATGGTGACACGTATGAACTGAAAGTTGAGCGTGAGCGCGACTGGGAAAATAAAATAACATCAACCCTGATATTTACCGGGTTAGATAACCATGGCACTGCCATTTGGGGAAAGAGAAAACAATAGGTTTGTTTTTATATAGGTTGGTAGCCCTTCGGTTTAATTACTGAGGGGCTTTTTTGTTGGGATGGGGTTTAATAAATTATGTTTTTTGAATTGGGCTATGTTGTTTAATGCCCTGGAATTGAAAATATTTTCCACAATTCATTGTTTTTCTGTTACTTATTCGTATCTTGAAAATACCAAAATTAACCTGAGTACTCATGAAAAGTGTAAAGCATATCCTGGCCCGTAAGGGGAGCAATGTTACTGCCGTACCCGCCGAAACTACTGTGTTTAATGTGTTGAAGTTGATGGCCGATAAAAATATAGGATCGGTAGTGGTTACCGAAAACGGCAGATACCTGGGGCTGATGACCGAAAGGGATTACTCCCGTAAAATTATCCTGATGGGCAAACACTCCGACGAAACTACGGCCGGCGAGATCATAAGTACCAACTTCCCGAGGATCACCCCCGAGTCGTCTGTTGATGAATGTATGCTGATCATGAGCGAAAACAACATCAGGTATTTACCGGTGTTTGATGTTGCTGATCAGTTATGTGGTATCATTTCGATGAGTGATGTGGTATACGAAACTATCCACTCGCAGAGGGAAACTATCGAGCAATTGCACAGCTATATCCAGTCAACATAGGCTATTGTTCACCAGGCTTCGTTAAATTTTATCCAATAAATATCATCCCATCCATTGCCGGGGCCGTTAAGTAGCGCTTGTAATTGTCTGTACGTTTTAGTTTGGCCGTTATTTAACTGGCTGTTAATGCGGTTGCTGGTAAAGATCAAGTATTTTTTGTCGGTGGTTACATAAGGGCAGTAATCAAGTGCTGTGCTGTTTATTGGAGCAGGGAGATGTTTGGCAGGCAGCCAGTTGCCCAATTTATCTTTATGGCTTATGTATAAGTCCCCATGCCCAAGGTCATCGGCGCGCCCGTAGCAGCTAAACATAATGAATTGCTCATCCGGATCAATAAAGGCGTTAAACTCATCGTATTTGGTATTCACATCTTCGGGTAAGCTTTCGGGTTTGGTATAGCCCGTTGCCTTTGGTTTGCAAATAACAATATCTTCGCTGCCTTTGCCGTAATCGGCTTCCACGGTAAAATATAGGTTGCCGCTTTTAGCTATGCTGGGATAATATTCACTTTTGGCTGAGTTGACTTCCGGGCCAAGATTTTCGGGTTGGCCCCAGTTTCCTGCCTTGTCGCGTTTAACCCGCCAAATGTCAAAATCCTTTTTGGCGATGGTGTCATTCAGAGGCCTGTCTGACGAGAAATAAATGGTTTGGCCATCCGGCGAGAAGCTTGCTTCCAGGTCACGGTAACGGCCCGAGAAGGGGGCAATTTCGGGCTTGCTCCATTTGCCATTTTTCTTTTGGATATGCAAAATAGTACTGGTGATAAAACGAGGTTGTTGCAGTGTGAAAAATATTTCGTCGCCCTGTGGCGAGATGGTAAAATCGCGGTTGCTCAACCCATCAGTAAGGATACCTTGCGCAAACAGGCGTGGCGTATCACCCGGAAAATTGGCATCGGGATAGGTGATCTGTGCCAATCCACTAAAGGCAATCAGCATAAAAACACAAAGCGGAATTAATTTGCTATATACCATGATTATCAAATTTATACGGTAATAATTGCTGGCTTATCACCCCAATAGGGGGATATTGGGCTTTGCTCAATTAAAATACGGTTTATTAATTATGTTTGTTTACCCAATCCGTTTTTATGAAGGTTTTTATTGTAGCTGCCAGTGCGTTTATGTTGTCGGTATTTCCGGTAAAAAAGCAACAAACATTTGATGCCTTTTGCAAAGATTTTGTAGCCGGCTACAACGGTTTGCATCTGCCGCAATTGGAGCTAAGCTACGTAAGTGGTTTGGAGCATATTGGTACCGCTGCCGATGTGCAAAAGCAACTGGACTTTTTTACAAAAGCGAAAACGGGCCTATCGGCTTTTGAGGCAGATCAATTAAATGAATCGGAAAAGGTAGATTATGAGCTGATCAGTTATGAAACCGGCCTCAACCTGGAACGAATTACTCTTGAACAGGACTGGTTGAAAAACAAACCGGCGGCTGTTCCAACAAACGGTATTATCAACATCCCCAACGGAAAAGCCTGGTATACTTACCTGCTTAAACGCTGGACAAGCGCCAATGCTACTCCCGATGAAATTTACCAGTTTGGACTAACGGAAGTTAGCCGCGTTCAAAAACATATCGATGCTATCCGCCTGCAAACCGGTTTAAGCGAAGACGATTTCTATAAACACCTCAATGATCCGTCCTTTTTTATCAGTGACCCTAAAGTAGTGCAGCAATCGTTTGAAAATACTAAAGAGATTATTTATGCTAACCTGCCGAAGTTATTTAACAATACCAATATAGCGCCGCTAAAAATTGAAAAAGGCGAAAGCCGGCAACTGGCGCAAACGCCCGGCTATTATGACAGCAATGTGTTTTACTATAACCTATTTGATAAACCTTACAATAAACGCCAGATTGATTGGCTTTTTATTCATGAGGGTGTCCCAGGGCATCATTACCAGGCCAGTATCGAAGCACAAACCAAGACATCAGCGGTACAGCAGCTGTTTTATTACATGGGCTTTGCCGAAGGCTGGGGGGCTTATACCGAAGAGTTGGGCAAACAACTTGGCGTTTATAAAACGCCATATGATGAGCTGGGTAAATGGGAGTGGGATATTGTACGTTCTGTTCGCGTACCGTTAGATGTTGCTCTGAATTATTACGGCTGGACAGATGAGCAAGCATTGGCTTTCTGGAAAAAAAATATCCGCGGACAGGATGACATTGCCATGCGCGAGATAGCCCGCATGCGCCGCTGGCCGGCACAGGTTGTTACCTACAAATATGGCGCATTGCAAATATTGCACTGGAAAGAAGAACTACAACAAAAGCAAGGCGCCAAATTTAATATCAGGGATTTCCATTCACGCGTACTTGACCACGGCTCGTTGCCATTGTTTATGGTGAAGGAAAATGTGTTTAAAAAGGGTTAAAATCCTTTGTTCAACAACTCCTGGTAGCAATCAATATACTGGCCTACATGAATACCATCAACCAAAGCATGGTTTACATGGATGGATAACGGCATGGTGCGCTTGCCATGATGTTCGGTCATTTTACCAAAGGAAATTTTGGGGCAGCTATCCACAAATGAAAACATACGCGCGTGTGACAACGAGGTAAAGTTGATCCACGGTAGTGACGAATAACGGATAACGTTGTTCAAAGCCTTACGTTCAAGCAGGTTGTTGCTTTGTACGCGCTCAATTTCTTTGTTTGCATCGCGGGCGAAATCTTCAAACAAAGGATGAAAAGGCCATTCGCCAAAGCCAAATGTGCCGTTAGCCCGTGGAACAGTTGAACTGGCGTCAATCCGGTCGTAAATAAAAACTTCGTCGTCTTCCATGCGGTACTTAAACGGCTCAATAGTTTGCGATGCAGCTAACGACTGGTACATGGTATAAAGGAAAAACGAGAGACTGTTATCCTTTACAAACTTATAAGCGGCGGTTACGTCAATGTTTACGTTTACGCCGTAATAGGGCTCCTCAAACTGTTTAAAAAAGGTGTAATGTTCTTTTCTGATCCAGTTTTCAATATCTACTTGTTGTTTCATAACTATTGCAGCTGCAATATTAAGGATATTAAGTTGTAAGTTAGAAGTACTAAGTTTTAAGTTAGAATCTGCTTTTTGACTTAAGGCTTATGACTACAGACTAATTTTTAACTTAACTTCGGGAAACACTAATCTGCCTTGAAATGTCATCTGCAATAAATAATATCCAAAATCAAAAAGCTGAAGTTTTTAAAGCCTTGCATGAACGCTATGGGTTGTTCATTATCCCCAATCCCTGGGATGCAGGTTCGGCTAAAATTTTAACGGGATTAGGTTTTGAGGCTTTTACCACTACAAGTGCCGGGCTGGCTTACGCACTTGGTCGCCCGGACGGGCACGCCTTGGTTAGTCTTAACGAAACACTTGATAATGCACGTGCTATAATCAATGCCACTCATTTACCGGTAGCCGCCGATTTGGAGAATGGTTTTGGCGATACACCTGAAATCTGTGCCGAAACAATTTTAGCAGCGGCCGGCGTGGGATTAGTTGGTGGTTCGATAGAGGATGCTACCGGGAATGATCAGGATCCAATTTACAATTTCGACCTTTCGGTTGCACGTGTAAAGGCCGCTGTTGAGGCGGCGCGAAGCCTGCCTTTTCATTTTACGTTGACGGCCAGGGCCGAAAACATGATCCACGGTAAAATAGACCTGCAGGATACCATCAGGCGACTGGTTGCTTATGCCGATGCAGGGGCCGACGTACTTTTTGCCCCGGGGCTTAAAACAAGGGAGCAAATAAGGGAAGTGGTAAAAGCTGTTACACCTAAACCCGTAAATATTGTACTTGGCGCTGCCGGATTTGATATCAGCTTTAATGAACTTGCCGATTTAGGGGTGAAAAGGGTAAGCCTTGGTTCGGCATTGGCAAGGGCGGCTTTGGGGGCTTTTCAGCGCGCTGCAATTGAGCTTGCAAAGGGCGGTTATAGTTTTGTGAATGATGCTGTACCTTATTCGGAATTAAATAAGATTTTTGGGAAATAATCAAATCTCTTTCCTTGGTTTAACCGTGGTGGTTTTTGAACTGTTTTGGCTTTTGGTCATGCCATAACCTGGTAATTTTCAGTCTGTAAAACTAATTCGCATTGATTTTTCAAAATACCAAGTGGTATATATTTATATCTTTGCGCCGATTTTAATAAAACCATCATGTTAAACAGAGTAGTTATAACAGGTCTGGGCGCCTTAACACCGCTTGGAAATAATGTAGAAACTTATTGGCAAAACTTAGTTGCCGGTAAAAGCGGCGCAGCAACCATCACCCGTTTTGATGCATCATTGTTCCGTACGCAATTTGCCTGCGAGCTCAAAGATTTCAATATAACAGAGCACCTGGATAAAGCCGAATTAAAACGTACCGATACCTTTACCCAATATGCGCTTGTAGCGGCCGATGAGGCTATCAAAGATTCGGGATTTGATTTGAGCAAAATGGACCCCTTTGATGTTGGTATCATTTGGGGTAGCGGACAAGGCGGTATGGAAACTTTTGAGGAACAGGTAACTGAATATGCAAGAGGTAACGGACAGCCAAGGTTTAGCCCGTTCTTTGTACCTAAGTTTATTTCTAATATGGCTTCAGGCATGATCTCTATCCGTAATGGTTTTATGGGGATCAACTATACTACCGTTTCGGCCTGTGCTACCTCAAATACTGCTATTATGGATGCCTTTAACTATATCCGTTTAGGCAAGGCTAAAATTATAGTTACAGGTGGTTCTGAAGCGCCTATTACGCCGGCTTCTATTGGTGGGTTTAGCTCAATGAAAGCCATGTCGGGCCGCAATAGTGACCCTCAGCATGCTTCAAGGCCGTTTGATATCGATCGTGATGGTTTTGTTATGGGCGAAGGTGCCGGTGCTTTAGTACTTGAAGACTATGATCACGCTGTTAGCCGTGGTGCACATATTTACGCTGAGGTAACTGGTGCATCAATGACTGCCGACGCTTACCACATGACAGCTACACATCCTGAAGGCCTTGGTGCTGCCCGTGCCATGCAACAGGCGCTTACCGAATCTGGCTTAAGTATTGAAGATGTTGACTACCTGAACATGCACGCTACTTCGACCCCGGTTGGCGACTTATCAGAAATCAACGCTTTACTTGCTGTCACAAAAGGTAAAGAAACAAACACCATCATTGGTTCAACCAAATCAATGACAGGTCACCTGCTTGGTGCTGCCGGTGCTATTGAAGCTATCGCCGCTATAAAGTCAATCGAAAACCAAATTATACCGCCAACAATCAACACCACAACTTTAGACCCTGCCATTCCGGATTCTTTGAAGTTTGTATTGAAAGATGCTATCGACCATAAAGTAAAAGTAGCCATGAGCAATACTTTTGGCTTTGGCGGTCATAACGGCATTGTTGTGTTTAAAGCGATATAAAAGCGTTTGAAGACTTACGAAGTTTTTAAAACTTCGTAAGTCTTATATATACTGTTTAAGGTAGCAGCTTCCAGGTTTTAAGTTCGCCTTTTATCACCACCATAATTTTATTGGTTACCATCCGGTTCAGGATCACTTTAGCACCTATCCACAACAGGCTTTTAGTAAGCCAGCCCAGGTCTGCTACATTAAGCATAATGGTTTGGATCCTATCTTTTAAGCCTCCGCTAAACCTGTCAATATCCTGTTCTTTAATAGTAGGCCAGTTGTTGCCCGAACTAAATTTAATATCCGGGAATTTGATATCTTCTTCAAATATAGGGATGATTTGGTAGCTATCACTTTGGGTGGATTTATATTTGGCTTTGTCGGCATTGGCATAGCCGTCCACAAATATCGGATTAGTTGTAAGCGCCTTAGCCGGTACAGTAAAATAGTCGCGTAAAAAGATCTTGCAGTTGTGTCGTCCTAAAAAGAAATCATGAACCCTGAACTCTTTATTTAAGAATCCGCTAAACCCGCTTAGCGCACCGCAGGCTATGGCTTGTTCACCCGTTAAGTCGGTTGATTTACCATCCGATGTATCTACCCTTCGCGATGGTGTGATCAGGTACTGACCTGCGCAATCTTCGTCCATAGCGTCTTTAATATTAACAGCCTTTGAGCGCATTTGCGATAGCATGGATGACAGCGTTAAACCTACTACGTTTGATATAGCCCTTGACTGCGAAATTGGCGTAGGCGCCTGTGTAGGGAAGGGTTCAATCATCAACACGGTTGACACAAACTTGTTAAAGTTGTTGTAATCCGTATCCGGCTGACCGGTAAGGTCATCCAAAACGCTTCTAACCTTATCAAAAGGTTCGTTATTGATCATGCCGCCGTCAACATTCAGGGTTTGATATGCGCCGGCACCAATAGGGGTATTAGTTAGATAGTTGCTGAGCCATGGGTTATTGTTAACATATTGGGCATCACGTTTAACTATGCGCGATTGCAGGCCAACCGGAAAAGCGCCGGTTGCCATAGCTGCGTCGGCTGCTATATCGGTATTAACTTTGTTTTTCAGGTCGAGGGGCATCCAGCCATCGTTATGCCCGGTAATAGCATTTTCGGTTAGCTGAAAACATGCATAATCATTATGGATACGCATGTTATATTTGGTACGTTGCGGCGATGATGAATTAAACGGAACATTATAGGCATAGCCTTGAAGATTGGTAAGCGTAGTAAAGATCTTTAACCCAGGTTTGATATAGGCCGGGGTAGGTTGCCATTGTTTTGGATCGGCAGAAACAACACGTTTGGCAACATCATTAATAAAATCAGAGTTTAGGGCAGATATTACACCTGAACTTTTAATGTCAGCAGTATCGAGCATTTTCGAAAACATATCGGCCTGAACAAGATCAACCCATGAGTGGTAGAGCTTGTTTTCAGGGTGTTCGGCTAAGATATCTCCCGATGGTTTGTCAATATGGGTTATAGGGTTGTTAAGCGATGAAGCTGCCATGATACTGGTCATACCACCTGCCGATGCACCGCCCATTACCGGGATCTGCACCCTATGAGATGGAACGCCAGGCTGGCCGCGACGCTTGTCCCATTCGGTCAATGCCTGTAAAAGATAATCGATAACACCTGCTGTATAAGCTCCGGCAGATACGGCGCCGGCCATACAAAGTCCTACATAAAATACTTGCTGATCTGAAGTTTTATCTGCTGCCATGAGATAGATGTTAGGTTGGGTTGTGAAATTTATAAAAAGGATGCTGCAAAGTGGTACGTAAAAATACGTTAGTTGATAGCGGGTTTTACCCAATTACATAGCTTTATCGGCCTTTTGCGGTTTGGGTTGTTCCCTGGGTTTAAGTTCTTGATCAATAATCTGTTGTTCAAAGTCTTTCTCATCTTTGTGGTCGGTTTTAACTATCCACACCACTAATACTATTAACAGGGTTATTACAATGCCTACTGTAAAATAATTGACTTGCATGTTTATATATTTGGTTAACTAAATTTAACCGGGCTGTATTAACTGGCGATTAAGTTTCAGTGTGAAATAAAACCGGTTGACCCTTAGCTTTAAGAGATAGGGAGCCAATTAAACCAATTACATTATGCAAACTCAGGTAGCGGCTGTTACTATTGCCGTTAAAGATCTTGATGCTGTCAAGGCATTTTATACCAAAAAATTTGGATGGCAAATTCTTGCCGAAAATGAAGAGCTGGTAATGTTGAAGCTTGATAATTTGGTACTCACACTGTGTAGTGAGTTACTTTTTGCAGAGTATACAAATATAAGCAATAATGATGGGAGTAAGTGTTTTTATCTTACCATAAATCTTGCCTCAAAAACCGATGTTGATACAACAATAGCCCAATTAGATCAAGCGGGCGTACAAATACAAAAGCAGCCTGCAGAAACATTTTGGGGCGGTTATGCCGGTTTTATTGCCGACCCGGAAGGGAATTGCTGGGAGATCTGTTATAATCCCTATACTTAAAGCTGAAAAGTAAAACGTGTTTCTTCGGGTGTTGACATTACGAAGAGCTTGCCGCCATGCGCTTTTGCTATCTCTAAAGAGATGTATAAACCTAAACCTAAGCCTTGCTGTCCGGGTTTAACCTCGCCGCGCGAGAACGGTTGAAACAATCGTTCCATTGCCGCCACCGGAATTTGTTCGCCGGCGTTGCTTACTGAAAGTAAAAGGCCACCATCGGTATTGTTTGCAGATACATTAACAGGAGCATCTTTTTTACCATGTGCCAATGCGTTCGATAACAGGTTAGAGAATAGTTGCGCTATCCGGGTGCTGTCGCAAAATACGGTTCCGGTAATATTAAAATCGGTAATGATTTCCCGTTCGGGGGATGCCAAAAGCAGCTCGGAAATTACATGCGTAAGTGTTTTTTCAAGATGCTCATGATGAGTTAAAGATAGTGTAATTCCATCTCCAAGACGGCCGCGGGCAAAATCGAGCAGGTTATCTATCAGTCCCTTCATACGCATGGATGAATCCTGAAGGATGGCGGCCAGGCGCTTAAGGCGGTCATCAAGCGGCATCCGCATCATGAGCTGGCCAACATTTGATACAGCCGTTACCGGGTTACGCAGGTCGTGGCCTAAAATGGCAATGAACTGCTCGCGTAGCTCGGCGGTTTTTTGTTCTTCCAGAAGTTTCTCTTCGGTAAAAGCCAGTTGCTCAATCGCCTGTAAATGAAACGAGATGAGCTCGGCATAAAGCTTGAACATATTGATAACCTCGGGGGTATTGAGCCGGGCCGGGTTAGGGTCAATAGCGCAAAGCGTACCAAAAAAACTACCATCCTTACGGATAATAGGCATGGAGATATAGCTCTGGAAGCCGTACATTAAAGGTGTGTGATGGTTACGAAACCGCTCATCTTTTTCAACATGATCAATAATAACGGCTTCCTGGGTTTGCCTTATTTCATGGCAAATAGTGGTTTCTAATGTCAATTCGCCGCCTGGTACCAGGCCAAACTGAATGTGATCCAATACGGCACATGCTATCCATTTTTTTTCGGTAACACGGGCCACGGCTGCAAAACCCATCCCGGTTGTCCGGCAAATGACCTCCAGTATTGAACTTACTACGGGAATTTGGTTTACTGCTTCCAGATCAGCCTGGAGATTGGGGTCTAATGTGCCTGTCATTTGGGGGTTAAATTCGCCGTTATGTTTAAAAATACAAATATTACTAACACAAAACAGATGTATTTGTTGAATTAAGAATGATTTAACTGTATTGGTTAAATTGTTGTTCTTTAGTTAAATAAAAGCCGAATTTATAACTGTATGTGAATATGGTCATCATGTCTTACTGCCCGGCAGCCATGAAACCGGAGCTTTGGTGTGGTGATCCCCAACCGCGTTTTTAGATGAGGTTCAATAAATATTTTATTGATAGCGTTTTGTGCTGCAAATAAATTTACGAGGTCTTTTGTTCGCAAGCTATCGAACATAAAATTGGCTTTATTGCCCTGGGGAACTATTTTGGTTAGAAAGCTATATTGCCAATACCCTTTTACCAGGCAAGCCTGAGTTGTATTAACTTCTCCTGCACGCGGCCCCTCACTAATCCCGTACCCGATTGAAGATGGCGTTTTATTAGTCTCCAATCCTGTTTTGTTATCAATATAAAAAAATGCAAGATCCAGTTTTTTGCCATCATTATGGCTCAGGTGTGGCATAAGCGGAAAACCGTTAATAAAGGGAAAGCTTGCATCAAGATAATTTAAGGTGCTACCCGGATATTTTTTGTTCATTTCGGAGGCCACGGCAAAGGCGGCCTGCTTAAGCCGAGGGCGAACATAATTACGGTTAAACAAGCAGGTTAGCCGGTTTAACGGCCGTAAGTGGTTGGTTTCCGAGAATGAAAGGGGCACCCTGCCGCATAACCTGGCAAGCGGCGGCACAATTAAAAAAGTTGCAAGGCAATAAAGAAAGATAAAAACGGCAAGCTTTGTAAGTTGCCGGTATTTATTGCTTACCGTGTTGTTGGTCAGTTTATGAAAGCCTATCGAAATAATATAAACCAGCCCGCCAATTTGTGTGAAAACTGTAAGCAGGCAAAACAATAGAACAATAAGTATGGGTTTTACTATTTTCAATTGATTTTTAAATTCAATTTAGCGGTAATGTAAACCAAAAAGTACTGCCTTTGTCAATTTCGCTTTCAACACCCATTTGGCCCCCATGGCGGTCAATGATCTCCGCGCTGATGTATAAGCCAAGTCCAAGTCCTGAGTATTGAATCCCGGAAGTGTCAACCCTATAATATCGCTCAAATAAATGCGGAATTTTATCGGCAGGAATACCTTTACCAAAATCCTGGATAGATATTTTGGCCTCGTTGTCCTGTTTGGCAATGTTGATTATTATATGATTGCTTTCGGGTGCATATTTAACTGCGTTGTTTACGAAGTTAACAACAACCTGGTCAATGCGTTGCCTGTCGGCAAATAGCAGAAGTTCGGTATCTCCGGTGAGTTCTAATTCATGCGTGCCTGCAAGCCTGATATGATCACAACATTCATTGATCATTTGTGCGGCAAGGAAATGAGTTTTATGTAAAGATAGCTGCCCCGCAGTTATTTTTGATACATTGAGCAAGCTATCAACCAATTGCTGCATCTTATTTAAGCTGCTGTTACCACGGCTGATAAATTGAGGGATCTTATCAGACGAAGGATCAACCTTGATCAACCTGTCCAGTAGTTGCATTGACGCCTTGATGGATGTCATCGGTGTTTTTAGCTCATGGCTGGCTACGCTAATGAAATCGTCTTTTTGCTGCTGCAAATGTTTAAAATCGGTAATATCAAGCAAAGTGCCCAGTATACGTAATGGCTTGTTTATTGAGCCATAATAAACTTTGCCCTGCGCCCTGATCCAGCGTATAGAGCCATTTGGCCATATGATCCTCGCCTCATAAAATAGTTTTCCGGTGGTAAGGGCAGTTTTATGAGCATTATTGCGTAATTCTACATCATCGGGATGCAGTGCGTTTAAAAACAGATCGCGCGGTACATCGCGGCCAACGCCAAAAATAATGTTAAACCTTTCGGAGGTAAGGATCTCATCCGTAACCAGATCGAGGTCAAAGGTGCCAATTTCGGCTGCTTCAACTGCAAGCCTGGCTCTTTCTTCGGCTTCTTCAATTTTGCGCCGGGCAAAAAACTTTTCAGTTACATCAATAGCAATGACCATAACGGCACTGATTTCGCCGTCAAAACCTCTTATTGGCTCGTAAACAAAATCAATAAACACCATTTCGGGCACTCCATTGCGTACCAGTAATAATTTATGCTCTTTGGCGGTAATTGGTTGCCCCGTTTCAATAACATTGTCCATTACGGGCCCGTATAGATCGGCGGCTTCAGGTATGGCATCCCAAATGCCCCGGTTTTCCATTTCTGCACGTTTTCGGCCAACAAGCTCAAGATACGAATCGTTAACTACTTCAATTACCAGGTTGTCGCTGTTAATAATGCAGATACCTACAGGAGCCTGCTTCACCATGTTATACAAAGTATACCTGCTCTCTTCCATAGCCTGCCGTGCATGCTCAATTTCGGTAACATCGGTCGAGAAACAGATAACACCTACAATTTTACCACGCGTATTACGCACAGCCTGAAAGGTAAACTTATAGTAATTGATTTGTCGCTTTCCATTAATTATAAATTCGGCCGGTTCATTGTTGCCGTAGTAAGTTTCGCCGGTATTGTACACCTCGCTTATCTGGCTACTGAATGGCTGGCCATCAAGATCAGGCAGCGCTTCGTCAAATGGTTTCCCAATTACTGATTTATCCTTTCCCCAGGCTTTTAAAGCAGCTTCGTTGGCTATGGCTATGAACTTATCCTTGCCCATGCACATGTACACAGGAAAGGGCGATGCCTCAACAATACTTCGGAAAAAGTTTTCAGTAGGTTCCAAGTTACAGTGGGGGTTTTATAGGTAAACGATGCTCTCAAAAATAAAAATATTTCGTAGAGATTTAAATACCTGCGGTGGTTTCTGATTTGGTTTATTGATAATTAAAGAATTATCTGAAAACGGATTGTCATTAAATGCCCGGTTATGGAAAATGTGCGAAAAATGAACTTGATAGGCGAAAAACACCTGCTTACTGCTAAGTTAGCTATGGGCGGGCCAGGTACAGTAGCTTAGGTGTGATAGGCATATTTTTTTGATCAAACCCTGCCCACATTTGATCAAAAAAATATCACAGATGAAAAATAAATTTTTATTGGCATGTATAGTAGGGTTATTATCTGCCAGCACCATTTACGCCCGACCAGCAACCGAAACTGAGTACACCAGTGTGATCCGCGATTTCATTGACAGCCATATGACCTCTAACTTCAAGAAATTAAAATCAATCATGAGCGATAATTCTGTGTTGAAGATCCCGCGTGGAGAAAAGGTATTGGTACAGGAAAAAGACGATCTGGTGAGCATGATGAAAAAAGATGCCGGTACAACACAAAATTGTGCGTCAAGCTATGAGGTACTTGCCAAAAGCGATGCTATGGTGATTGCGAGGGTTGATTTTAATTATGAAAACTGTTCGCAGCATGATTACCTGATCATCGAAAAAAACGACAAACAAGACTGGAAAATTACCCAGGTTTGCAAAATGTTTGAGGATATAAAAACACCTTTAACCAACGACAATTCTGTAGTAGCCAAAAACTAAATTTTACTCCATTAACTGATAATAATTAATCACCCTATTGGGGTGATTTTTTTTATTTTAATTAGCTTTAATTTAACTTTTTAATTGCACCCCCATACATGTAATTTAAATTACGTTTTTAATTGAATAAGCTATCCCGTTTCCCCGTTTTTCTGTTTTTGTGTTTGCTGGTATGTATGGTATCGTTTACAGGCCGGACCTACGCACAGAAATACATTTTTGCGCACTATGATATTGAAGATGGGCTTATCCAGTCGCAAATTAACAAGCTTTCGATGGATACCGATCATCGTTTGTGGATAGGTACCTTTGGAGGCGCCTGCCGTTTTGACGGAAAGGACTTTACGGCTTATACCCGCTTAACCGGTTTACCTGATAACTATGTTGCAACCATTTTTTCAGATAAAGGGGGCTGTACGTGGTTTGGCACCATGAATGGCCTTGCAAGGCTTTACAAAGGCCGCGTTGTAAAGTACAAGCCGGATATACCATTGAAGCGTTATTTTGTAGGCAATATAACCCAGGACGGGGAGGGGACTATTTGGGTAACATCTGCAGGTACACTATTCAGGATTAAAAATGATAAGATGCAGCACGTGCCTATCAACGATAATCCAGATATTTTTGTTACCAGTTTGGCCGTTAACAGCGCAGGCATACTTTACGCGGCTGTTTATAAAAAAGGGATTTACCGCCTTAAAGGGAAAAAATGGGAACATGCAATTGATGTAGGCCCGCAGTATGAAGAACAGATTATCAAACGCATTTTTTTTGATCGTTTTGATAAAAGCAAAACCTACCTGTTAACCCGTTCAAGCTTGTTGTGCGCAAAGGATGGGATTGCTAAACCGCTGGACTCAAAAATGATTACCGGAAAAATAAAAGGCCAGCTTTTATGTATTGAACAGGATGCCGATGCCAACATCTGGCTGGGTACCGACAACGGTGCCTATTGTATTATGGACGACGATGAGGTAATTCACTATAACTCATCAAACGGACTTACCGATAACTCTATCCCCGATATTTATTTTGATGCCGATAAAAACTTATGGCTGGGCAGCCTTGGCAATGGTCTTTACCGCTGTGAAGGCGACAGATATACCGTGTTTGACCGTACACAGGGCATCCCGGATTCAAAAATTGTAATGTCGGTTACGGAGGATTGGAACAACAATGTTTTAATGGGGATTGATGGGGCTGGTCTTTTGCGCTACGATGGAAAAAAGACCAGCGAAGTACCTGTGCCAACAGGTTCGCCATATTTAAAGGGAGTACAAAGTTTATATACCGATAAAAACGGCACTGTTTGGATTGGTACCGGTCAAACCGGTTTGTGGCAATATGATAAAACCGGTTTCAGACAAATCAAAAACAGTTCGGGCTTTGCTTACAACTTTATCACAGCAACTGAAGACGGTACTATTTGGCTTGCCACTTCCATGGGCTGTTATTATTATCAAAACGGCGAATTGAAACAGCTGGAAGGTATCCCTTCGTATTCGGCTTCAATGCTTGGCCTGGGGCGTGATTCTGTTTTGATAGGAACACAAGGCGGTGTTATGCTGGCCGTAAATAAAAAAATAGTTCCTTCGTTTAAACTCAAATCGTTTCCGGCTACTGCGGTTTACAGCATGATCCGGTATCGCGACCTGCTGCTGGTTGGCACCGACGACAGCGGCTTATACACCTGGGATATGACAACCGGGGCGGTAAATATTTATAATATTGACGACGGTCTCAAGGCCAACAGTATTTACAGTCTTGTGGCCGATGAACGAGGCAGGCTTTGGATGGGCACCGGGCGCGGAATCAACAGGATGCAATATGATCCCATAAAGAAAACTTTTTGGGTAATTGACAACATAGGTTCTAAGGAACCGGTAGTTGAGGCCAATCAAAACGCTATTATGCACCGCGGCCGCCAGGTTTGGATCAGCACAACTAAAGCCGTTATGGTATATAATACGATGACAAAAATGGTTGCGTCGCCACCGCCACACGTGTTCATCAAATCGGTACAGCTGATGAAAGAAGATGGTGAAAAGCGCTCCTCAATAGATCTTGATGACTGGGCCGAACTAAAGCATAATCAAAACCATTTATCAATATCTTTTCTGGGGGTGTATCTTAAAAACCCGGACGCGGTAACTTATCAATATAAACTGGTTGGGTTAGATAGTGCGTTTAGTTCGCCTATGCGTAATAATGTGGTTAATTACCCTTCGCTGCCGCCTGGTACATATACATTTAAGGTAAAGGCAATAAGCCCGGATGGGCAGGTGTCGCCGCAGATGGCCAGTTTTAGTTTTGTTATAATTCCGCCTTTTTATCAAACATTTACCTTCAGGTTATTGGCTATTGTATTGTTGGTGTTTCTTGGTTTTGGAGTGCAAAATTTGGTACATCAGCGTAAAATAAAACGTGAAAAGGCAATTGAAGCCATGAAGCGCGAAGAGAAGCTAAAGATCCGCCAGCAAACAGCCGAAGATTTTCATGACGATTTAGGTAACAAATTAACCCGTATCACCGTCTTATCAGAGATACTGAATGCCAAAATAGATAAGGAGCAGGCAGATCAGCGTGGAATTGTTGATCAGATCAAGCAAAATGCAGCATCATTATACAACGGTACAAAAGATATCCTGTGGGCACTTGACCCTAAAAGTGATAACCTGTATGAAACCCTCAACCATATCCGCGAGATTGGGATAGAGGTTTTTCATGATGTACCGGTTGATTTTGAGTTTGCCGATGTTGATGAAGATATCCAGCTGATAAAGCTGCCCATGGAGTACAGCCGCAACATCACCATGATATTTAAGGAACTGTTAAATAACATCCTTAAACATGCCGATGCCGGGCTGGTGATTTTTGAGCTTGATCAAAGCGATAAAAACGCGATAGCAATGAGGGTGACAGATGACGGTAAAGGGTTTGACAGTAATGCTGCCCATCGGGGCCGGGGTATCAACAATATTAATGCCCGGGCCAAACGCATCAACGCGTCATTGCTTATTAACTCACAAGCTGGTAAAGGCACATCAGTAACGTTAAAATTTAGCAAAAATCAACTAAGTAATTAAACATGGCGCGTACTATTAAAGTAAGTATTATTGAGGATGATGAAACCCTGCGCGATGGCTATGCCTTTTTAATTGGCGCCACTGAGGGGTATGACGTGATTAGTACTTACTGCTCATATGACGAAGCCTCAAAAAAAATAGCTACAGATAAACCAGATGTAATATTGCTGGATATAGAGTTGCCAGGTGTTAATGGTATTGATGCTATTCCTAAATTAAAAAAGCTGCTGCCTAATTGCTATGTCCTGATCCTGACTGTTTATGAATCGGAAAAGCAAATCTTTAACGCGCTGGCAAACGGTGCTTCAGGATATCTTACTAAAAATACGCCTTCAACCAAAATCATCGAATCCATAAAAGAAGTGCGGGAAGGTGGTGGCCCCATGAGCATTAATATTGCCCGCCTGGTGATCCGCTCGTTCCAAAAAAACCAGGAATCGCCTTTATCCAAACGTGAAACTCAGATCCTGGAGCTGATAGGTGAGGGCAAAAGCCGCGCGCAGATAGCCAATGAATTGTTTATTGATCTTGAAACCGTTCGCAGCCATATCAAAAACATTTACCTTAAGCTTGATGTAAACTCACGTGCTGATGCTATTAAACTGGCAAGGCAAAATAAGCTGATATAGTTAATCAGGCTTTACATTAGAGTGTATCTTAAAACCATGTCATTGCGAGCGCAGCGTGGCAACCGCATGCGATACAAAGCGGTCATGTTTCCGTGCGATTTCTTCGTGCAATGATATGGTCTTATAACAATTTACTGCCAACAACCCTCAAATTCTACTAATTCATAAATCCCCCAAATAGGGGGATACTATCCCCCCGCCGGTAAAGTACCTTTGATATGTTAAGTAGTTTTAACTGACCGGCTACTGTAAACCCGCTTCAAAAAATTATCCTGTATGCTGCCCCCGGCCAACAGGCTGATTTCCATTATTAAATCTGGTTTCTGTTAAAAACTACTTAAAAATGAAATTGAAATATTTACCTGTGTATACTGCCGATTTTGAGGGCCAAATTGAGTTTTATACCCAAAAATTAGGCTTCAGGGTAACTGGTAAAATGACATTTTATGAGGGTAGGGAAAGCACGGTGATCCAGTCGGATAAATTAAATGTGGCGTTGCTTGTAACTAATAACGACAGCAGCAGTGATAAGAGTAATATTATTATAAACACAACCGACTGTTTGAAAGAGTATCATTTGCTTCGTACGGCAGGCGTGTTTTTTTGCAAATCGCCGGCTTACTTACCTGCCGGATTGGCGGCCGAGTTTTTAGATCCGGCAGGCAACAAATTTATGTTACTGGAAGAAAGAAATTATAACGAACAATAAAATCATATCACAATGGACTATTCAAAAGTATTACGCAACAACAATAAGATTGTAAGCCGCACTGGTGGCCAGAGACAGGGGCCGCAGTATACTTCAGATTTAAGCCTTCGCTTTGTTTTAAGCGGTAATGAACGTTATGATATTGGCCGCAGGCATTTGTCTATATACCCCGATTCATTCCTGATCCTGAACAGGGGGACTCAATATTCAACCGATACTGATCTTGATCAGCAGGTGCAGTCGTTTGCCATTAATTTTGATCAGCAGTTTTTGCAGGATTTTAAAGATTGCTGGACTTTTGACGATGACAACCTGTTAAATAAAGGTTATGGCAACAGCAAAGCGCAACCCGAATTTAATGAAACCATATATCCTTTTGCAGGTGATATAAAATACAATGTATTTCACCTGAAACAACATCTGGACAATGGAATGCAGGATGAAATGCTGATCAACGAATACCTGCATCATACGCTTATCAATTATTTTCATATTTATAATGATGAGATCTGTAAAAAAGTCGAAAAGCTTGATTTTTTAAACCAGGGTACCAGGGTTGAGATACTGCGTCGCCTCAACCTGGCTAAAGAATATTTGTACAGTAATTATAATCAGAATATTAGCCTCGAAGATCTTGCCGAACATGCCTGCCTTTCGGTTAATCATTTGCTGCGCACTTTTAAGCAGGCATTTGGTTTAACACCGCACCAGTTTTTGATCCAGCTGCGTTTAAAACGCTCGTTGATGCTGCTTAAAGATACCCGTTACCCTGTAAATGAGGTAGTTGGCATGGTGGGGTTCGAATGCCCAAGCTCGTTCATAAGATTGTTCCGCACGCATTATAAGATTACACCGTTAAAGTACAGGCAATCAGCGTGATAAGAGTTTTCTTTTTGTGTTAAGATGGTGCTTTTCACACATATAGCACGCCTTTAACACCCTATGTTTGTAGTACCAGATAGTTTTTTGTTAAGGATATTTGGTCAGTTAATAGTTAATTAAAAAGTCAGTAACGCGAGGTCACTGACTTTTTGCTTTTTAGGGGGGAACTCTCCATTTCGTCATTGCGAGGCACGAAGCAATCCCAAACTATACAGGGCGGACCTGCAAATTGGGGATTGCTTCGTGCCTCGCAATGACGTGTCTTTTAGGCTTATCCTTGTTAGTAAAATGTGCGAAAATCAACATTTGGTTTCATTGCTGTAACATTCTCCAAAAAACATCGTCTCTTAAGTTAAAACCTACTGCTATGAAATTTTTTACCATATTGGCCGTTACCGGGGGATTGTTTTTTTCTTCACTCCAGATAGAAAAAAATAATGTGGCAAGCATGAAACACAACAAAAACAAATGCTGCATGAACGCCAAAAAATCAAAATGCCCACTTGCATGCAAACGGGCAAAATCAGTTAAATTAAACAGTTAAAAATGATACAGGGTTTCATCCCCTCAAAAGGCGTCCGGTGATAAAAGGGGCATCTGTTGCCGGCGCCTTTGCAGCGTTTATTTGTTCAATTCAAATTTTAATAATTCAGCATCTCCTGCTTTTACTAAAACGCTATTGGTGTTTACGTTAGTGCCTTGTAGCAGCGATTTCGCATTTGCTGTTTTCCCTGGCTCAAGACTAATCCTTTTCGGGTTGATAGTATATGCTTTATCAGTATCACCGTAATTGAACAGTGCCAGATAAAAGCTATTGCCAATTTTAAGTGAAAACTGCTCCGTTGTTCCTGTTTCAGTATTCCCCTCAACCGGTCTGAAAGCTTTTCCGTTTTGTACAACTTTTAAAATTTCAGGGTTTTGATACATAGCTTTAGCCCTGTTGCCCCATTGGCCATGGGTAGAGAAGTCATCGCCTGTTATGAACGTTCCTGTAACAACTGCCGAGAGCATCCTTGCCCTGTTAGCGCCTTCGGTTTCGGTTGAAAGTACAACATGGTCGGCATCGATATAATTGTACAGATAAGTTTGCCACCAGCCATAGTTTACGCTGTTTAATGTATAACGGGTATCCTTTATGGTTTTAAAGGCGTCGCATGCAATGCGTCGCATGTGGGCGTAACGGCCGGTTGCCAGGCTGGGCGAGATGGCCGCATAAACCAGCATCTGATCACCAAGCTGATCAATCAGGTGTTCCATCCCTTTTTTATAGGCCTGCATACCGGTAGTGATTTTAGGATCATAAAAATGACTTGATTCGGCTGCCGCGTGGCCAAGAAAATCGATCTTGATCATTTTAAAACCGCATGCTTTTAATTTGCCAATCACATAGTCGATATGTTGCAAAGTGCCCGGATGGGTTGGATCGGTTGCACGGGCACCGTCGATGTCATGATAGCTATCGCCAACTTTTGTCCATGTTTCGCCATAGGTATAGTTACTGCCTAAAACTTTGCGATCGGGGCCGCCTTTCCATCCCCAATCAGTAAATGGGGCCCAGTACACGCCGGGTTGTAAGCCTTTTGATTTGCAGTAATCTGCAAATGATTTCAGTTTGCTAAAATCTCCTTCCCAGCCACCGCTGATCATGTTGTCCCAAAACGAATCGAGATCAATAAAAGCAGTATTGCCATTGCGGAAGGCCGGAATGCTATCGGCAAAAAAGTCGGTTACTTTAATGGCTTTGTCGTAATTCAGTTTTTCCTGCATAACACCCCAGCTGTTCCAGCCAACAGGGGTAGGTTTTGTCCAGTTAAAGACGTAAGGAGGCTCAGCAATTCGGTTGGCTTTCCCAAACTCCTCCATACCGTTACGCCAGTCGGCAAAGCAGCCAACAAATACCTTAGGCGATTTAACTGTATTGCCGCTGATAAAACCATGAGCAATTTTATCACGGTTTACAGCTTCTTCGGTATAACCACCCCATACTTCAAACGTATTGGGGCTGTCTTTTTTGGCAACGGTACGCACACCGGTTTTCCAGGTTTCGTGTTCTACAGACCCAAACACCAGGCCTTTGCGGCTACTGTTGTCAAAAATGGTTCCAACTTCGGCGCTGGTATTGGTGAGCGGTGCTTTAAACGTTTTTGAATCATAGCTGATGAAAGTATCGTTATCAAAAGGTACAAATAAGGAACGGGCGTCGCCGGCAATTGCCGCCATATTACCTGCAATTGGCTCCATGTAATTTGTTTTCAGGTTTTTACCTTCAATATGAAGTTCGACAAAAAAATAGCCTTTATGCGATGGGTAGGTATAAAACACCTGCACCATGTTTGGCAAGTTGTTGCCTGTTAAGGTAAAAGTATGTTTTACGCCTTTACCAAAACCATCGGTTATTAAGGCTTTGGTATAAGCAACGCTTTTGTATGCCGTTGAAGTAATAAATTTTCCGTTGATGCCGGCTTTGCTATAACAATTACCAAGTACGGTTTTACCGTTTTCGATAACGGAAAAAGTGCCGGTTTTTTGGTTGTAGCTGATCATGCCGGCGGGGCCGTATGAAAACGATATATTCTCTTGCGGTGTTGGTTGGATAGCGTTGGTTTTGACCGATGCTGAAACAATTGCCGGCTGCCAAACGCAAAGCAAGCCGGACAATTGCACAGCAATTATAAAACGGGTAAGAAAGTTTTGCATGAATTTTAGGTTATTAAATGTCTAAGTTACATTTTATTTATTATATACAACAGGGTATTTAAACCATATCGCATTCTTTGCAATTACGGCTTAATAAAGAATAATTTGTTATAAATAAGACACCCTGAAAAGGGTGCCTTATTTGCTTATAAGCTATTATTAAGCTTTAGCGGCCATTATGCTTTTAACCTGTCCGTTAACTTTTACCTTAACCGTACGTGGAGTAGGAGAGGTTATTTTGTAAGATATTATTTTACCATCTTTCCATTTCATATCAACGGTAAAATTGCCACGGGCTTTAAGGCCTTTTACTTCGCCCTGTGCTTTCCATGTGTCGGGGATAGATGGTATCAGGTCAATAAAACCTGCATGGCTTTGGATCAGCATTTCGGCAATGCCGGCTGTTGCACCAAAGTTGCCGTCAATCTGAAACGGAGGACCTGCTGATAACAGGTTAGGGTATACGCCGCCGCCAGCGCCATAATTAATATCGGTTTTGATGGTTGGCTTCATCAGCTCTTTAAACAGTTTGTAGGTACGGTTACCATCATGCAGGCGGGCCCACCATAGTATTTTGTAAGCGATAGACCAGCTTGGGCCGTCGTCGCCACGTACTTCTAAAGTTTTCTTGGCGGCTTCGGCAAGTGCAGGAGTAGCTTCTGGTGTAATCTCAGATGCCGGGAATAAACCGTACAGGTGTGATACATGGCGGTGTTGCGGCTCGGTTTCTTTGTAATCTTCCATCCATTCCTGGATACGGCCATCTTTAGCTATAACACCCGGAGGGGGAAGTTTTTTTACTTTGGCAGCCAGCGTTTTGCTGAATGCTGCATCTGTACCCAGCACTTTGCTTGCGGTTATCACGTTATTGAACAACTCGCGGATAATCTGGTTATCAATAGTTGGGCCTACGCAGATACTGGCGTGTGTGCCATCGGGCAGGTAAAAACTGTTTTCGGGCGATGATGAAGGCGAGGTAACCAACCTGCCTGTTTTAGCATCGCTGATAAGCATACTGTTGTAAAATTGCGCGGCACCTTTCAGTATCGGGTAAATTTGTTTCAGGTAGTTTTTATCACCTGTGAAATCATAATGCTGCCACAGATTGTCGCAAAGCCAGCCCGAGCCAACTTTACAAACTCCCCATGAAGCACTCTCACCCGGTTCGGTAAAACCCCATGGGTTGGTAATTACGTGGGCTACCCAGCCATCAGCATTGTAATAGGCTTTTGCTGTTTTTTCGCCATGGGGCACCATACCTTTAACCAGATCGGCGAGGGGCAGGTTTAATTCTGATAAATTGGAGACCTCAACCGGCCATTGGTTCATTTCAATGTTGATATCCAGGTGATAGTCGCCGTTCCATGGGGTATGCACTTCGTTAGCCCATAAACCCTGCAAGTTTGGCGGCAAAAGGCCTACACGTGTGCTGCAGATGCTCAGGTAGCGGCCAAACTGGTAAAATAAGGCCGGCAGGCTTTTATCCGCGTCGGGGTTATTGCGGAAAGCGATAAGTCTTTGATCTGTTGTTAGTTTCTCGGCCTCTGATGTGCCAAGGTCAATGTTCACCCTGTTAAATAACTTTTGAAAGTTGGCTGTATGCTGTTGTTTTTCTGAAGCATAAGGTTTTTTCATAGCGGCCTTCAGTGCGCCGTCTATTTTGGTGAGATACTGCGGATTCTTAAAATCTGTACCTGCCGATACATAAATGATCACCTCGGTTGCATCCTTAATAATCAGCGAAGTAGGGGTGGTATTTAACGAGCCGCCGGTTAGTTTTGCCTTTACTCTCGCTTTGTAAGCCACACCTTTGCCGTCGGTGCCGTTATCCAGCTGACCGGTAAGATCAAGTTCATTACCTGCTGTACTGGTAACCCCACGTTCCGGGCGACTGATATTGATGCTCAGGTTAAGCATTCCTGGCTTTTCGGCGCTTAATTTTATTATATCTACATCATTACCAAAACTGGTAAAGTATTCGCGCTTGTAGGTAACGCCATTTACCTGGTAAGTGGTTTTAGCAAGGGCATTATTTAATGAAAGCTCGCGCTCATAGTTATCATATTTTACATCTTTATCATCAATGCCTTTGTATTGGTAGCTCAGGTTAAGGTCGCCAAGCATCTGGAAACAGCCAAATGGCACGCCACCTGATCCTTTACCTGTGCAAACAAATGATTTATCAATAATGGCCTGAGCCTCTACATTTTTACCTGCCGCAAGTAGGCTTCTTATTTCGGGTAGTTTTTTATAGGCTTCGTAGTTATTGGCATCTTGCGATGACCCCGACCACATGGTAATATCATTCAATACCACCTTTTCGTTAGTGATGCCGCCGTCGGGCATCATTCCTAAACGGCCATTACCAAGGGCTACGGTTTCTTCCCAGCGTTGGGCAGGCTGTTTGTACCAAAGTTTTAATTGTTTTGTTTGTGCGTGAGTAAACGTTGTAATACCTGTTATCATTACAGTTATTAGCAGGGGCGTTCTTTTTAGCATGTTTATGTTAATTAGGTTTTCTGTTTTAAGTTTATTTACCCGCTGCAATTACAGGGATTTCTTCGGCGTTTTTATTCAGTTCCAGTACTATAACATTACTATTTGCATCGGGTAAAGTTTGCGGCAAATCAATGCTATAGCCCGTTGTATCTTGGTTATAATTTACTTTGGTTCCGCCCAGCACGTAGGCATTGGCTATGTTAACACCGGGCAAGTTTGGTAATGCAATTTTATTGCCTTTTTTCTGAAATATGTGCAAATAGATCTTGTTTCCCCTACGTGTAACAGCATAGTTATCATTTGGTGCGAAGGGGCCGTCTTTAGTGCCATAAATGCTTTCTCCATATTTTTTGAGCCAGGCACCCATTTGCTGCAGGGTTTCAACCTGCCGGGCTTCAATACGACCATCTGGCATTGGGCCAACGTTAAATAGCAGGTTGCCATTACCGGCAGCGGTTTTTACCAATGTTTGAATACATTCCCGTGCGCTTTTCATTTTGTCGTTAGGTTTCCAGGCCCATTGCTGGCAAATGGTGATACAACTTTCCCATGGTTCGCTCATGTTAAGCTGGCCGATGCGCTGCTCTGGGGTAAGGTAATCACCTACCGATTGGTCATTCAGTTTTTCGCTTTCTTTACCTAAGCGGTTATTTACAATAACGTTTGGATCAACACTTTTGATGAAATTGTAAATCTCCTGCCCGTCGGCATTGGTCCATGGTTTTTCCCAGTAACCATCAAACCAAAGCAGGTAGGGATGATATTTGGTGATGAGTTCTTCTAACTCATTCTTCATTTGCGTTTTAAAGGCCACCATATTACCCTTAACATTCTTAGTCGAATCGTAAGGGTTGTGGATAGGGTAGTTAGGGTCGTGCCAGTCTAGCACGGTATGGTAGATGCAAAAAAGTACACCCTGCTTTTTACATGCAGCAGCCAGTTCGGCCACTATATCGCGTTTATAGGGTGTTTTACTAATGTTATAATCGGTAAAGGCAGATGGCCATAAAGCAAATCCATCATGATGTTTGGCGGTGATCACAAGGTATTTCATACCAGCATCTTTGGCTGCTTTTACAATAGCATCGGCGTTGAATAAAACCGGGTTAAATTCTTTGTACAGGTTATCATAATCTTCCTGCGCTACTTCTTTATTTCGGCTCCAGCCAATTTCGGTACCACGTAAGGTTACCGGCCCAAAGTGTATAAACATGCCGAAGCGCTTGGACATGAAGTCATCTAAAACCGTTTTCGGGGTTTTTACAGGAATATCCTGTTGGGCAAAGCCAACTTTGATTATCGAAAACAGGTAAAGAATAATAATTGCCGTTTTTTTCATTGCGAAATTTTTGAGATGGACACTATGCAGAGGTCATTTTTTTATACAGCGTTTAAGGCGGAGATGATAAAAGGCTTTTTTAGTGGTGAAATATTTGATTTCTTTATATGTTAACATGACAATTAAAAGTTTTAAGCCTTGTTTATGACCTGTTTCTGTGTTTGGAAAAAATTAATTGGTTAAGAAATAGATTACCTGACACGTGTTACCCTTGCTGTTTTTACTCTTATCGGCTTCAATTTTCAGGTTGAGCGTGTGTGTGCCTTTTTTAAGATCGGTACTAAAGGTTACGTACCATGGCAGGTAGATCCATGAACTAAACTCTGTGTACAGGTCCATTTTTTTTTCGATGCCGCCGTCAATACTGTAGCTTATAATGCCGGCATCCGGTCCGGATGCTATTGCCATTCCTATAGCAGTGCCGGTAAATTGGAGTGTTAGTGATGCCCCCGGTTTAGTGCCAATGAGCATGGGCTTATGCACAAAACCAGGACGGGTGCTTAGCTTATCGTTTGGCGCCCAATCGCGATTAATTGCCCAACCATTCAGATTCGTAGCATTTTGAATGTCGTAATAATGGCCATTGCCGAGATTGAATGCATTAAGCGGTTTGGGCATTGGATTTGCTTTAGAAGCAGTTGCCTGTTGCTGATCGAAGCATGTACTGAGCAGGCTTTTTATTGTGGCAAAGTAAAGTTCCTGCCCATAAATAGCGGGGTGCAAGTCTTTAAAATCATATTCCCATGAAAACTCGTGGTTATTAAGTTTGTCAGTAACTTCTTTAGCCAGGTTAACGGATGGTAAGCCGTAATGTGCTGCAATTAGTTCATGGTTTTTTATTTGAAGCGGAATTTTGCCGTTATTGTAATCCCTGATTTTATCCGGATCAACAAATGACATCATGACGATATCCATCAGCGGATTAGCTTTTTTTGCATGCCTTACAATTCCTTCTAATGCCCTTACTTCAGTAAGGCTGTCCAGCCCGTTCACATTATCGTTTACTGCAGCTTCAACAAACATTAAATCAACTTTGCCCGAATCAAGTACGTCCCGCTGTAAGCGGAAAGCATGCGGTACACTACCCAACGAGGGAATCCCGGCCTGTATAAAATGAAAACTGGTTGAAGGAAAGCGTTCGGTAAGGTAGCGGCTTATCTTTTCGCGCCAGCCAGGGTTATAGGTAATTGATCCGCCTAAAAAAGCTACCGTAGCTTTTTTGCCTTCACTAATTATATTGAGGCTATTAGCAAGGCCGTTACGGCAAATAAAATAATCGGCGTATGGTAATATTTTTTTTATAGGATAGCTGTAGCCCATGATCATACCGGCCCAGTGTTCGGGATGTTCAATAGGGAAGTGGTGTCCGTTCAACTCCTGCGGACCGGCAGTTACCGGGTATATCATCATCGGTCCGCCTAACGCGGTATAGCGTTGAGCAAGGATATTAGTGTTTTCGGCATTGGGGACTACCTTATCATTTATACCTATAATGTGCATAACAGGTACTTTAAATGCAGCAAGGCCATCAAGGTTATCAATAGGATTGTCTTTGTAATCAAGTGCCTGTTGCTCTGTAAAGTGGTATACCTCCTGCAACTGTTTCCACAGGTTGGCATCGCCAGGGGCGCTGAGTTTACCGCCCGGCCAGCTTTTAATATTGCAAACAGGGGCTTCATTATAAATGCAGCTTACTTTATCAGGATTGCGTTTGGCCCAGCCATATACATATAAGCCGCCGCGGCTTACACCCTCAAGCGCAACTTTGGCGGCAAACGATTTTTGGGTGGTTAAATATTGGTAAAAAGCATCCCAAACCTGCAATGCATATGGGCTGCCGTATTGGTCGTCAACATTTACAAAGGCAACATGAAAACCTTTGGATAACAGTATACTGTCGATATCTGTGTGCCAGTCTGGAAAGGAGGCACGCCATACCCATGGATTGCCTTCAAGTGACTTTTTTGGGGTTACATAATAAGCTTTGTGATGGCCTATAGTGATATTGACCCGTTCAAATCCTTTCCAGCTATCATTAGTTGTATGTTGAATTGTATATACGGCTGGGGCATTGCCTGCACTTACATTTTCATGGTTTTGTGCTGAGGCAATACCGGCCGTGAACCCAAATAATAGCGTAATCAAAAAAAATTTAATCATTCGGTTTTGGTTGTGATAACCCAATTTCAAAAAATGTCTTTTTTTGAAATTGCTGTTTTTGATAAAAAGCTTTTTTGTAAAACCTTAGAAACTGGTGTTTATAATCAGCGTAAAAATATGTAGGGCATTAACAATTAATTGTACTTAAATTGATTTGTTTTGATACTATTTTGACGTGGTATTTTTGCTTTAGTGCGTAGAATGGTGTTTTGAAACAATTTAGTTGTAATAAGTGTGTTTTTCACAACTAAATAATGTTAAAAAGACAAAGAGTTGCGCAATATTGTATTGATGGTTTTGGTCAATAGTTCATTGTTGATGGTTCATGGCTCGTCCGTTAAAAACTTACGAAGTTTTTAAAACTTCGTAGGTTTGAAAGAGCTTAATGCCCGATCACCGTTAATGAAGGTTCTTCAGATTCATCCGAGTAAGCTTTATTCTTCACAACATAACCTTTTATACCATAATAAAATACATACACATAACAAAGCAATGGTGCAATGAATGCCATCCTGATGCTAAAATGATCTGATATTACCCCCATTACTGGAGGAATAATTGCGCCGCCTACAACACCCATAATAAGTAATGATGAAGCTACCTTGGTGTAATTACCTATGTTTTTGATGCTGAGCGTAAAAATAATAGGATACATTACTGAGGTAAACAACCCTACTACAGACAATGAAATTATGGACAGATAGCCGCCGGTAAGTACCGATACCAATATCAGCGTAAACGCGCCTACACTGCATAGGGTAAGCACTTTATTGGGTTTTACCTGCTTAAGCAAAAATGCCCCCAGCAAGCGTCCGGCTAAAACCAGTGCCATGTAAAGAGTGATAAACAGCGCTGATTTTTGCTCAGTAATACCTGCAATATTTAATGACTTTGTATAGCGAATGATAAAACTCACCACGCCAACCTCGGCACCTAAGTAGGCAAAAACTGCTATTACGCCAAGCATGGTATGCCTGAACTTAAATACTCCCGATAGTTTTTGGCGATTATTACTCTCGTGTATGACCGGCAGTTTTAAAAAGTAAAGTACTAAACATAAGGCTATAAACAACCCCGCCAGCGTTAGGTAAGGAGGAATAACCAGATGCGCCTCGCTGCTTAAAAATGATTTTAGTTGCTCTGGGTTAAATGACTGGATAAGGTTTGCCGGAATATCTTTTTCATGCAGCAAAAATTTAGAGCCGATGAATGGGCCTATAGTGGCTCCCATCGAACCAACTGCGGCAGCGAGGCTTAACCGGCTTGAAGCATGATCCGGATCGCCAAGTTTTGAAATATAGGGGGTAGCGGTAACCTCCAGTATAGCAAAGCCCGATGCCATGGTAAATAAAGCCAACAGGAATACTGGGTAAAACCGGGTGGTGGCGGCTGGATAAAATATAGCGGCGCCAATGGCTGCCAGGATAAGTCCGGTGAGCATCCCTGCCCTGTAACCCATTTTTTCAATGAAACGCCCGGCAGGTAAAGCCATCAAAAAATAAGCTCCAAAAAATGCCGACTGGATCAGCGAGGACTGCAGATCGGATAATTGGCAAGCTCTTTTTAGGTGTGGAATAAGCACGTCGTTAATATTACGGCTCAAATTCCAGAAAAACATCAGGCTCATTACTATCAGCAGCGGCACCAGATATTTTGTTACATTACCGTTGGTTTTGTTCATGGTTCATATCTTGTTTTATCGTCTGTAGCCTAATTCGGCACCACCGCTTACGGGCATAATGCA
This sequence comes from Mucilaginibacter gossypiicola, assembly GCF_900110105.1. Lineage (GTDB taxonomy): Bacteria > Bacteroidota > Bacteroidia > Sphingobacteriales > Sphingobacteriaceae > Mucilaginibacter > Mucilaginibacter gossypiicola. The sequence continues at coordinate 72,217 of NZ_FOCL01000004.1, forward strand.
GCCGGTTACAAACCGTGCCGCATCCGAAAGCAGGAAGACTGCGGCATCTGCCACTACATCACCCTCGGGGCAGTAGCCTAAAGCATGGATATTATTCAGGTAGTTCTCTATCGACCCGGGATCAGGCTGTTCTGCTGCCCATTGTTTAAGTAAGGGTGTCCATACGCCAGCCGGCGAAACAGCATTTACCCTGATGCCATATTGTGCATAATCAAGCGCCATTGATTTGGTAAGGGCATTAATGCCGCCTTTGGTTGCGGTATAAGCAGCATGCAGGCTTTGACCAATATCGCCGGCCATACTGCTGGTATTTAAAATGCAGCCTTTTGATGCTTTAAGCAAATCAATACCGTATTTGGTTGTCCAAAACAGGCTTTTGAGGTTAACGTTCATCAAGGCATCCCATTCATCCTCTTCGGTTTCATCAACAGGTTTTGAGGGATGCGCTATAGCCGCGTTGTTATGAATAGCATCAAGTTTGCCATAATGTTTCCGTATGGCGTCAAAGGCTGCTTTTACATCAGCCGCCTTTGATACATCGCCGGGAATACCTTCATGGTTGCCACCAAAACGGTCGAGGGTTTTATAAAGGGCGCGCTCATTTACATCCATTATAAAAACGGTTGCCCCCTCGCGGATGTAAGCCTCAGCGCAGGCCAGGCCAATGCCCGATGCGCCTCCAGTAATAAATATTACTTTGTTTAATAATTGGTTCATTTTGGGTGTTTAGCTGGTTACAAGGTCGCTGCTGTTGCCCGCTTCAGCAGGCACTGCGTAATAGCCCCCACTAATATTGGCCGGATTTTTAAAATATTTGGCCAAATGCGGTATATGTTCCAAAAATAAGTTTTCGTGCCCAATAGCTATATGGTTAAACAATACCAAATGCTGATGGATCTGCCCCATATCACCCACGTGCGGCACTACGGGTATATTGAATTTTTTTGCAAGCAGGCTTATCGTCAAAAATTCGGATACACCCCCAACGCGTACGCAATCAACCTGGCAAAAATCCATAGCACCGGCCTGTAAAAAGTTTTTAAAGATGATCTTGTTAGGAATATGCTCACCCGCAGCGATTTTAAGCGGTGCAATTTCTTTTGCCAGCGTTTGATGTGCCAATACGTCATCGGGGTGGGTAGGTTCCTCTATCCAGTAGGGGTTAATGCTGCTCAGTTCTTTGCAAATGGAGATAGCCTGGGGCAGGTTCCATTTTTGGTTGGCATCGAGCATAATAGTTGTTTTATCTCCTGCTTCGGCCCTAACCAGCTTTGCCCTGCGGATATCGCGCTGCGGATCATTGGAGCCTACTTTTAACTTCATGGCCGTAAAACCGTGGTCAATGGCACGTGCCACGTTCTCTTTGATCTTCTCATCGGAATAGTTAAACCAGCCCACTGATGTATCGTATGCCTTATAGCCTGTTTGCAAAACATTGTTGCGGAGTGTACGGTCTGCGAAGTTTCCTTTTAATATATTTTCCGCGTCTTCAATAGTCAATACATCTTCAAGATAGTTGAGGTCAAGCGTAGCCACCAGTTCTTTCGGACTTAGATCAAGCAAAAGCTTCCAAAGTGGCACCTGGCGGCTTTTAGCCCAAAGATCGAAGCATGCGTTTACTATGGCTGCCAGCGCCAACTGCATCACGCCTTTGTGCGGGCCCAGCCAGCGGTAAGTGGGCGAATCAAGTATAGAACGGTAAACAGAACCGAAATCGGCCATGAGTTCTTCAATTTCGCGCCCTTTTAATGTTTCGGAAAGGTATTGTATGGCTTTGCATACCAGGTCGTTACCGGCGCCAAGGGTAAAGGCCAGGCCAATGCCTTTTACGCTGCTATCGGTGTGCAGTTCGCAAATGGCGTAAGCATATTGGGTTGAATCGTTTACAGCATCAGATCCGGCGCCATTGCCTAAATTAAAACGCTTGTCGGTAACTTCAATTTTATTAATGTACATGTAAGTAAATATATTTTGCAAATAATTTCAGACTGTTCTCAATAGAAAAGCCGGGATGAAATCTTGTTTCCTGTGTTTGTAAATCGGTTTATTATGCCTTTTGAGATAAAGTATAATACCGTAAAATTAGCTCGGTTTGCTGTTTTACTTTCACTTTAATTGGCAACTTTCGATAGTATTTTTGCTTATATTTAGCTTTTTTAGTGATATTCTGTTAAAATGAAACCGATTTTGGCCGTTCTATCTGACGGCGTACAGTCAGATGACCTATTTGTTGCCCGGGAGGTAAAGCTTCCTTTTTTTTCAAGTGAGTTTCATTTTCATGAAGAATGTCAGTTGGTGCACATCATCAAAAGTTCGGGTAAAAGGATAATTGGCGACCTGGTTGATTACTTTGAAAGCGGGGAGCTTATCTTTCTCGGCTCAAATATTCCGCATGTTTGGCACAATACGCGGGAGCAAACAAATGAAGATGACGCCGAGCCTTATGCGCATTCTTTATCCATTCATTTCAATCCGTCAAAATTGCTCATGCACCTTTCGGCATTTGGGAACATACGTAAAGTAGAATCGTTTTTGAATAAGGCGCAAAGAGGAGTGGAGCTGAAAGGCAAAAGCCGCGAACAGGTTGTAAAACTAATGTATCAGATACTGCAACTTGATGGATTGCAAAAGATCATCACCTTGCTCGAAATCCTCAATATTATGAGTTCGGATACCGAGCATAGCCTGCTGGCCAGTATTAATTATATCAATTATTATCAATATCATGACAGCAAGCGTATGGACCAGGTATTTAAATATATATTTGATAATTTCAGGGAGGATATCTCGCTCAATACAATTGCTGATGTTGCTAACATGAACACTTTTGCATTTTGCAGGTTTTTTAAGGCCCGTACCCAAAAGTCATTTACCCAGTTTGTAAATGAAACAAGAATAGGCTATGCCTGTAAGTTGCTGGGCAATAAAGAAGCCAGTATTACAGATATAGCCTATGAATGCGGTTTTAATAATGTATCAAATTTTAACCGCTTTTTTAAAGTGATCAAAAAAGTAAGCCCGCGCCAGTACCGGAACCAGATCTTATCTTAATTCTGGTTTAGGTTAAAACTTTTTAGCCTGTTTGATGAATTATTCACAGGTACAGTCTCTGCCCATTTTATTTCATCATTCATAAAATGCTCGGTGCGGCAGCCATTGTTGCGGATACTTTTTATAAAATCAAAATACAGGTCGTTAAATACATATACGTTTTCTTTTAAAATAGCATAATTACTAAGTATAAAACCAAGCGTATTAACTTTAACTATGGTCTGTTTTGAATCGTCGCATAATTTAATAAGGTTTTTAATATTGTTAACAACGGAAAGGTGGTTGCTTACCGGTAATGCCAATTTTATTTTTAACCCTTCATAAAGCACTTTCATAAAAGTAGTAAAACCGCCGTCCTGCTCACTATAGGCGTGACTTATTTCATTGAAAATACCCCTTGCCTTATCTTCATAACCTGATGCCAGGTATGATTCGGCCATAATAGTTTTTAAGATGAATGAATACCCCATTGAACCTCTGTGCACTTTATTTAAGCCATTAATGAACTTGGCTGCTTTGTTATGTTTTTGGCAAATGGTAGAGGTGTATAAGGCCAGCAGATAAACCACTTCGATAAAGCCCCTTGAAACTCCTGCACTTTGAACTGGGTTAAAGTAAAATTTGGTTATCTCGGTTAAAGCCTCTTTTTTAATAATACCATATTTGAGATAAAACAGGATGGTTTCGATACAGTTTACCGGGTTTACGGGCAAATTTTGTATAGCTGTTAAATTATACTGCTTTAAATCGGTAAGGTGTTTTTCGATCTTTGTTAAATCAAGCTGCATTACTGCAATAGCAGAAAGGCAGGTTTTTATCAATATTTGTTGTTGAGTTGATAATGGGAAATGTAAAAATGTTTCCAGCACTTCTTCATAGGTTGCATCAATAAACTCAAGGCTGATGAAATAATTGAAGAACTCCTCGCTGCATACCTGTTTAAACAGATCTTTCATCCGCTCGGTCATGTGCGTATTCACATGTTGAATTTTAAGCAATTCGCCAATAAAGCCTATGATCTCAGATTTTTCATTTGGGAGCAGTTGCACGTTCAACAGCGCCTTAAGCTCAAATTTATAATCTTTATGTACCGCATTATAAATAAACCATTTTATGATAGGGAGTTTTTTATCACGGCTGAATACCAGATCGGTTAAGTTTACAAGATTATCATCAAATACATAATTATTGTTGTACATGAGGATCATGGCAAGGGCATACTCAAGGGTAGCTTCATCAATCATTTTAACAATGAAGTTTAGCTTGCTTTCACGCGATAGGTTTAACTCTTCGATAATGCCTGCGCTAACCATTTCCTGGTATGCAGATCCATACTTTTTGATGAGCTCGTATACCCTGATCTTACTAACTTCATACACCCTGTTATCGGTATCCATTTGATTGATGATGCCGGTGATCAATAATACTTTTTCAATTGCATAATGGCCTTTGTAAACATTATGATAATAGTTTGCACCTACAAGATCATAATAGGTGAGGTCATTAAAATGAGCTAAACTAAAGTTGTCAGTATAGCGCTGGTAATAGTATTGAAAGTATAACGGATGGCTTAGTTTATCAATGACAGGTAAAGTTATATCATGGGCAATATTGGGGTTTATATTATCACAAAGTTTTTTGATTTCTTCAGAAGTGAACAGGGGCACATTGAGTTTTTGATTACTATCCATCATAAAACCAGTGAACCATATGTCGGGTTTTGCTATAATATCTTCCCTGAAATTGCTCCAGGTAGACGAACGCATGGTTAGTATAACCTTAAACCATGAGTATTTGTGATACATAGCTATAATATCGGCCAATTGATTAAATACAGTTTCGAAGGTGTTATTCCTGAAATGAAATTCGTCGAAACCGTCAATGATCAATATAAGCCGTCCGTTAAAATCTTCAGCTATTTCGGCCAGGTCTTCCAGGTCTTCGTCGGGCGAAAGGCCGATAAGGCCCATTAGCCAGTGGTTAAGGTGAATATTTTGAAGAGACGAATTGAGTGTGTTACCATTAAAAAATAATATCAGGTCCTTTTCATCCTTTTGCATATTGGATTTTATCAAATCTTTGACCCAATGGCATAGCCCAATTGTTTTGCCATAACCTGCTGGCGCTGTAAAAACAGTAGCTGTGTAAGGTTGTTGCATGAATATGGATAACTGGTCGTCAATAAACTTTCGTGGTGTGGTATACTGAAATGGTATGCCTGAGTGATTAACCTGTGTTTGTAACGTAAAATTGGTGATACGCTCGGCTTTGGCAGTTATTTTGCCTGGTTTATGCACATGATTCTCTTTTTTGACAATCGTTTTTTGCCTGCTTTGGCAAAATGCATCCCATCCGGTGTAACCGCAAAACTCGGCAAGCGCATTCATCGTGAATAATGATGGGGTAAACTTGCTGTACGCAAATCCAAAGATCCGTTTCAACGTGGTTTCACTAATGCTTTTTTGAGTTTTATTAAATAACATTAATGACAAGGCCCGGCAGTCGGCAGGGGTAATATAAGCCATGCCGGCTTTTTCGGTCAGTTCTTTTTTTAACAGATCAAAATGATAAGTCGAAAATAGATGCATTGGTAAAGGTTTAAAAGTGAATATTATTAACCACTAAGTCAGTCAAAACATAAGTCAGTTAAAACAAAATAGCACTAACACAATTAGCGAAGACTCTTAAAGTAAAATGTTATAAAAGGCTCAAGTAACTCCCTGGGGTAACGGGATATTGTTAATACATGGCGAAACAAATATTTTCACATATTTTGTTTAGTCAATAATACGTATGTTAATTGGAAATAGATTTATGTTTTTGGGAAAATGATATTCCTTTGGGTTGTATTTGACGAATGAATAAAATGAACAGAAAATGAATATAGAAAACAGAATGAACGGGGGTGATTAAATACTGAACAATATGGCTGGAACAGTTTTTAATGAATGAAAAGCCCTTTTAGTATTGCATAGGCTTGATTTAGCTTTACGGAGTCTATTTCAAATATCTATGCCTTATGAGAAACCCCGCCTTTAACAGAAACGCTTTTTCAGTGTTATTTATTTTATTGGCATTGTTTAATATTAAATATGCGCAGGCGCAGCGAACATATGCCAATACCGAGCAACATGGGGTAACCGGAGTTGCCTGTGTAAACTGCACAGTGTTAAATGCAGCAAATGCAGCAGATGGTAATGTACAAACATTCTCCTCTTTAAATGTAACAGTTGGTGTTGCAGCACAAACCTACCAGGAATTAATATTTCAAAGCTCAAGGCCGTCAGGCACCCCGGTCACTGTTAAATTGGGGTCGGGTGATAAGTTACTGAGTTTAACTGCGCTTGGAGGCGTTTTTTTACAGGCATATAACGGAAGCACTGCTATCGGTACCCCGGTAACCGTTGCTACATTGCTTACCGCCGTGAGCAATAACAATCAGGTTGAGGTTAGCATTACTCCTGCGCAGGCTTATGACCGCATCAGGGTAACCGTTAACGGAGGCTTAGCCGGCGTTTTGGCAAATACTTATTTATATGATGCTTTTACAACCGGTACAGGTGCCGGTGTTTGCGGTTTGGCCGTAGATGAATTACATGGCATCTCATCAGGCTTATTGGGTTTGGGTGTTGATGTAGGAGGGGTAGCAAATCCTCAGAATGCCATTGATGGTAACCTTAATACGGCATCCACCTTAAATGCAGGTGTGGGTTTGCTTGGCGCATATGCGCAGCAAACTATTATATATGGCAGCCCTTCTGTAATAGGCGATTCTGTGAGGATGACCTTATCGATACCGCAGTCATTAATAGATGTGGGGCTACTGTCAAATATATCGGTAGCGACTTATCTTGGCAATACTTATAATAATGATCAAAGTGCAATAAACGCGTCGCTTTTAAATCTGCGGCTGCTTGACCTGACTAACAACAGGCGAAAGGTTACCATAACCTTTGCGCCTGCTCAAGTTTTTGACCGGGTGCAACTCATCCTTGGTGGTGTTGCCAATGTATTATCGACCCTTGACCTTTATGAGGCTGTCAGGTTGATACCAAGGCCTGTTACAAAAATCAATAATGTATTGGGCGTTACCGCGCAGATCAATTCGGGCTCAACAGCAACGCTTACTGCCAATGCTGTTGCCAATACTACATTTAACTGGTACACACAGGCAACTGGCGGATCGCCGGTGGCTACGGGGCCAAGCTATACCACACCTGCACTTACAGCATCTACTGATTATTATGTATCTGCTTCGCGTACTGGTTGTACCGATGAATCAGAACGGACAAAGATTTCGCTAACTGTAGGTAGTACCTCAACTACGCCACCGGTAAATCCGTCGGGAGTGCGCACTTATGCCAATGCCCAGCAACCGGGCGCAGGCGGCTTATTGTGTCTTGGCTGTACAGTAACCAATCCGGGTAATGCTGCTGACGGCAACCTTCAAACATATTCTACCTTAAACGTAACCGTGGGGGTTGCTGCACAAACTTATCAAACCCTTACATTCCCTGGCGGAACCAAACCAGCCGGAACTCCCGTTACGGTTAAATTAGGTACGGGGGATAATTTACTTAGTTTGACAGCGCTTGGCGGTGTAACGCTACAGGCTTATAATGGTTACACGCCTGTAGGCTCACCAGTTTCGGCGGCAACACTGGTATCGGCATTGAGCAATAATAACCAGGTTGAACTGAGTTTTGCACCAACACAAGCTTATGATGGCATAAGGGTTACACTTAATGGCGGATTGGTCGGTGCATTGAGCAGCTTATATTTATATGAAGGATTTGTAACCACCGCCGGCCCGGCTGTGTGTAACACTGCTATCGACGAGCTTCATGGTATATCTTCAGCGTTGCTGAATTTAGGGCTTAACGTAGGAGGGGTGGTAAATCCACAGAATGCTATCGACGGAAACCTGAACACAGCATCTACCCTAAATGCCGGTGTAGGCTTACTGGGAGCATACGCGCAACAAACAGTCATATTTTCAAATCCATCGGTAATTGGTGACTCTGTGAGGTTAACCCTTTCAGTGCCGGAGGCCTTGCTGCAGGTTGGTTTGCTGGCAGGTTCATCAGTAAACACCTATTATGGCAATACGGATAATAATGATCTTACTTATTTAAGTTCGTCATTATTACAAGTTCGTTTGCTTGATCTTACCAATAACAGGCGCAAGGTGGTAATTACTTTTGTGCCGGGTAAAGTTTTCGACAGGGTGCAGCTAAGGCTGGGGGGCGTTGCCAACGTATTGTCAACCCTCGATTTATATGAGATACAACGATTAATTGCCAAACCGGTAATTAAAATAAATAACGTAGCATCAAATGATGCCCAGATCTGTACAGGTACCACAGCTACATTCACAGCCACTGCGGTACCAAATACCATATTTCACTGGTATACACAAGCAACAGGCGGATCACCAGTATTTACCGGGGCTGCCTTTACAACACCTGTTTTAACAGCTTCGGCAACCTATTACGTTGCCGCCATGCGGAGTGGATGCACCGACGAGTCGGACCGAACTAAAGTAACTGTTACTGTAAATGCTGTACCGGCATCACCGGTTATAGCCAACAATACTGTTAGCGTTTGTTCAGGGCAAACCGCTACGTTTACCGCCACCAGCGTAGCCGGCGTTACCATAAACTGGTATAGCGCCGCTACCGGCGGTACATTATTACACACCGGCGATAGCTTTACTACACCGGCCTTAACTGCCGCCACAAGCTATTACGCCGAAGCAGTAGTTGCAGGCGGAAGCTGTGCAAGCGCAGCCCGTACCAAAATAACTGCTAATATTACAGCGCCACCAGTTGCGCCAACACTTACTGCTGCCAACGTAACTATTTGCAGCGGTGGCGTTGCTACTTTATCGGTAAGCGGAGCGGTTGCAGGTACTACTTATAACTGGTACGCTGCCGCAACCGGAGGCACCCCGGTATTTACCGGAGCTACTTACACTACCGCGGCTTTAACCGCTAATGCAACTTACTATGTTGAAGCTGTAAATGCCGGCGGATGCAGCAGCGCCGCGCGTACCCAGGCGACTGTTACCGTTACGCCGCTACCGGCTGATCCGGCGGTATCTGCGGCAAACAGCTCAATAGCGGCGGGACAGAAAACAAGTATCAGCGTAACCAGTCCGCAGGCAGGTATTACTTACAACTGGTATACATCTGCAAATGCCGGTGCTCCGGTATTTACCGGCACTACTTTCCAAACGCCTTTATTATATAATAATACAACTTACTATGTAAGCGCTGTAAACGCTACAGGTTGTGCATCAGCCAATCGCACTGCAGTTACCATTACCGTAACCATCAATACTAATGCACCTTGTACTTTTGCCAATCAGCAAACATCAACTGTAAACGGGCTTTGTTTAGGTTGTACAGTTACTAATGCTGCCCTGGCTACTGATGCGGATACAACTACCGCATCAACTATTAACGTATTGGCCGGGTTAATCGGCGGTAACGTTCAGCAGGAATTGCGCTTTCAACAGCCGGGTTTTGCAGGCGACACTATCAAGCTGGTACTGCAAAATCCTAATGGTTTATTAGGCGCCGCTGTTTTGGGTAATATCGGAGTTACACTTGCTAATGGTACTACTACTACTGCAAGCTATCAGCTTAATAATGCACTGATAAAAGTGTTCCTGCTTGCGGGCAGTTCAAATAAATACGCGGTTTATATCCCGGCGACAGGTGCTTATGACAGGATCACTATCAGTATAAATTCAGGCCTGGCCAGTGTTTTAACCCCGCTTAATATTTACTACGCTTCGCAGCAGTTTCCGAAACCGGTGTTTAACCCAACCGCTTCTGAAATTTGTAAAGGCAGTAGCGCGGTTATAAATATTACTTCACCAGCTAACGGTACATTCACCTGGTACAACGCGCCAACCGGCGGAACCGTTGTACATACAGGTACCTCGTTTACAACTCCGGCTTTAAATGCCAATACAACTTATTACATAGAATACACCCGTGGTACCTGTACCGGTACTGTAAGGTTCCCTGTTACTATTTTGGTTGATGATGTTCCGGCAGCGCCAACTGTTACTGCTCAAAACGTAACCATTACCAGCGGACAACCAGCTACTTTAAATGCCACTGCCAGCAATGGTGCTACCATACAATGGTATGATGCAGCAACCGGCGGTAACCTGGTACATACAGGAAATCCATTCGTTACACCAGTTTTAACTACTAATAAAATTTACTATGCTGGTACTGCTTTAGGCAGTTGCGTATCGGCTACCCGTACACCGGTTAATATTACCGTTCAGCCTATAGTTATCCCTACCGTATCGGTAACACCACCAACAGTAGCGCTTAATGCAGGTCAAACAACTTCGTTTACTGCTTCGTCAACTACACCGGGGGTAACCTTTAACTGGTTTACTACGCCAACCGGCGGTACAAGCATTTTTACCGGTGCTACTTATACTACCCCCCCTCAGTTTGCCAATACTACTTTTTACGCCGAAGCTATGGTGACTGCCACAGGTGTAAAATCAGCTACAAGAGCGCCTGGCGCAGTAACTATCAATCAACAGGCGTCAAGTCCTGTTCCTTGCGATGCTGCTATCGACCAAACCAATACCACAAGTGGTTTACTTTGTATGGGTTGTGGGGTACTCAACGCAACAGGTTCGGTTGATGCGGACAGGAATACTTTCTCACAGTTAGCAGTACCGGTTGGATTACTGAATGCGTATGCCAGCCAAACATTAAGGTTTACCAATACAGGTCTTGCAGGTGATAGTGTTATTGTAGAATTAGGTGTTCCGGGAACACTGGCCAGTGTAAGCGTACTTTCACAGATTCAGATTGGCACTTATAACGGTGCGACATTCAATAATGATTATTTCAATGTAAACGGATCATTGATCAATATCCAATTATTAAGTGGCACAAGCCGTTTCAGGGTAGCCTTTAAAGCAACTCATAACTTCGATAGGGTAGAAGTAAGACTGAACGCTGCTCTGGCAGGAGTATTCAGTGCTCTTAACGTATATGACGCTTCACAATCTGTAGCGGCTCCGGTTATCGCGTTAACTCCTGTTACAACTTGCTCAGGCGCTCCGGTAACACTTTCAGCGACAGTTCCGGCTAATGTTACTGTAAAATGGTATACCTCAGCTACCGGTGGTACCGCTGTTGGCACAGGTGCTAATTTCACTACACCGGCCCTTAGTGCATCAACAACTTATTACGCCGAAGCAAGCCGTACCGCTGACGGTTGTACACAGGCTGTACGTACACCGGTCACTATCAATGTAGTAACTATACCTGCGGCACCGGTTGTTGCGGCAGCAAATGTAAGTGTGTGTGCAGGCCAAACAGCAACATTTAATGTAACCCCGGTTAGCGGGGTAACCTATAACTGGTATTCGGCAGCGACAGGCGGTACACTGGTTCATACAGGTAACAGCTTTACAACCGCTGCTATCAATGCAACCACCAATTATTTTGTTGAAGCCGTAGCGGGCACAAGCTGTGTAAGTACAACCCGTACACAGGTAACAGCCACCCTGGCTCCGCCGCCAACATTTCCCGCACTTAACGCTACCAGTGTAAGCATTTGCGACGGCAGCGTTGCAACCCTTGCGGTAACAACTCCTGCCGCCGGGACTACCTATAACTGGTACACCACAGCAACCGGTGGTACACCAGTATTTACCGGGCCGACTTATACAACAGCTGCATTACACAATAACACAAGCTATTATGTAGAAGCAGTAAACGCAGGCGGCTGTACAAGTGCTCAACGTACCCAGGCTGATGTTACCGTTGTGCCACTTCCGGCTAATCCAACTTTATCAGCAAATAATAGCTCGATAGCTGCCGGTCAGCAAACTACTATCGGCGTTACCAATACACAAACCGGTGTTACTTATAACTGGTATACATCAGCAAATGCTGCTTCGCCAGTATTTACCGGTACTACATTCCAAACCCCGGCATTATACAACAATACTACTTACTATGTAAGTGCGGTTAACAGCACCGGTTGTACATCCGCCAGCCGTACAGCAATCACTATTAATGTAACCATTAACACTAACGCACCTTGTACATTTGCTAACCAGGAAACTGTTACTGTCAATGGTATTTGTTTAGGTTGCGGTGTAACCAATGAATTGCTTGCAACTGATGCCGATACTACGACAGCGTCAACCATCAATGTGCTGGCTGGTTTATTGGGCGGATACGCTCAGCAGGAACTTCGGTTCCAACAGCCGGGTTTTGCAGGCGATACTATTAAACTGGTACTGCAAAATCCTAATGGATTATTAAGTGCCGCCGTTCTGGGTAATATCCAGGTGACATTAGCTAACGGTACTACTCCAACTTCAACGCTTGCACTTAACAGTGCTTTGATAAAAGTATCCCTGCTTGGCGGCGGCTCAAATAAATATGTAGTTTTAATTCCGGCAACGGGAGCATATGATCGTATCACCATAAAAATAAACTCTGGAGTTGCAAGCTTGCTTACGCCTTTGAATATTTACTACGCGGCACAGCAATTCCCGCAACCGGTATTTAACCCAACTGCTCCTGAAATTTGTAAAGGCAGCAGCGCAGTGATCAATATTACATCGCCTGCCAACGGAACATTTACCTGGTACAATGCACCGATTGGTGGTACTGTTGTACATACCGGCTCATCGTATACAACTCCGGCCTTAAATGCCAACACCACTTATTATGTAGAATATAGCCGTGGTTCATGCGCTTCAACAGTAAGGTTCCCGGTAAATGTTATTGTTGATGATGCTCCGCCGGCACCAACAGTTACCGCTCAAAATGTAACCATCACTGCCGGGCAAACAGCTACTTTAAATGCAACCGCCAGCAATGGTGCTACTATACAATGGTTTGACGCGCCAACAGGAGGTAACCTGGTATTTACCGGTAACCCTTATGTCACCCCGGTTTTAACAGCTACCAAAACCTATTACGCAGGTACTGCGCTGGGCAATTGTGTGTCGGCCACACGTACACCTGTAATCATTAGCGTACAGCCTGTTATAATCCCTGATGTAAATGTGACCCCGCCAACCACTACGGTTAGTCCGGGACAGACTACTGCATTCACCGCGTCATCAACTACGCCTGGCGCTGTATTTAACTGGTTTACTACACCAACAGGTGGTACAAGTATCTTTACAGGAGCTACTTACACAACTCCACCTGAATTTGCTAATACCATTTACTATGCTGAGTCATCAATCCCCGCAACCGGCGTAAAATCGGCCACAAGGGCAACCGGTATAGTAACTGTAAATCAGCAGGGTTCAAATCCTGTACCTTGCGACGCCGCTATCGATCAAACCAATTCCACCAGCGGCTTACTATGCGTAGGCTGCGGTGTGCTGAACGCTACCGGATCTGTTGATGCAGATCGCAACACGTTCTCTCAATTATTGGTTCCTGTGGGATTGGTTAATTCATACGCCAGCCAAACCCTGCGCTTTGCCAATACAGGTATAGCAGGCGACAGCATAATAGTTGAATTAGGTGTTCCCGGAACGCTGGCCAGCGTGAGCGTACTATCTCAAATTCAGATTGGTACTTACAATGGTGCAACCTTTAATAACGATTATTTCAGCGTAAATGGCTCACTGATCAATATCCAGTTATTGAGTGGTACAAGCCGTTTCAGGGTAGCCTTTAAAGCCACCCATACATTTGACAGGGTAGAAGTAAGGTTGAACGCCGCCCTTGCGGGTGTATTCAGCAGCCTGAATATTTATGATGCCTCACAATCGGTTCCAGCCCCTGTTATAGCGGCTTCACCAGTTACTGCCTGCTCCGGCACACAGGCTACATTGACAGCTACTGCTCCGGCAAACGTAACTGTAAGGTGGTATACTTCGGCTACCGGTGGTTCACCAGTATTTACCGGTGCAACCTTTACTACCCCGGCTTTAACCGCATCAACAACTTATTACGCCGAAGCCAGCCGCACTGCCGATGGCTGTTCGCAGGCTGTTCGTACGCCTGTACAAGTAAATGTTACTACTCCACCGGCTGCTCCGGTTGTGGCGGTACCTAATACAACCGTTTGTGCCGGTCAGCCTGCTGCCTTTGCTGTAACACCGGTTAATGGTGTTACCTACACCTGGTATGCTACTGCAACAGGCGGTACACCTATAACTACAGGTAACAGCTTCACTACTCCGGCTTTAACTGCTACTACTTCATATTACGTTGAGGCATCAAACGCAGGTCAGTGCAGCAGCAGTAGCCGTACCAAAGTAACTGCAAATGTAACCGCTACTCCTGTTACTCCTACAGTTTCACAGGCCAGTACACAAACCTGCTCTGGTTCAACGGTTACCTTAACGGCTTCATCAACTCAGCCTGGTGTTACTTTTAACTGGTATACTACTGCAACAGGCGGTACCCCCGTACATACAGGTGCACAATACGTTACCCCTGCTTTAACTGCCAACACATCATATTATGTTGAAGCTGCTACCGGCACCTGTACAAGTGCCAGCCGCGCCAAAGCCGATGTCATCGTAAACCCAACCCCGGTTGCACCTACTATTACGGTGGTTCCGGTTGGCGGACAGATCACATCCGGGCAAACAGCTCAACTTTCAGCCAGTTCAACAACTGCTAATGTTACCTTCAACTGGTATAGTACTGCAACAGGTGGTACACCGGTTCACACAGGTGCTACCTTTACTACTCCAGCTTTAACTACCAATACAACCTACTACGTTGAGGCTGTATCAAATACTACAGGCTGTATCAGCACAACCCGTACGCCAGTTACAGTAATCGTTAACCCGGTATTCTCTACTTCGTGCGATTTTGCATCGACCCAAACCAACAGTACCAGCGGTGTTGCCTGCTTGCTGTGCGGTGTAACAAATCCTGATAATGCTGTAGATATTGATACAGTTAACTTTAGTCAACTTAACCTTGGTGTTGGAGCTGTAGGTTACGTAGGCCAGAAACTGATTTTTGGCGATGCTGGCCTTGCCGGTGATACTGTAACGGTGAAAATAAAAGTACCGGTTAACCTGGCATCGGTAGGTGTATTAGGTCAGCTGCAGATAGGTTCATTCAATGGCAATACTGATAATAACGATAGGATTGCGCTAAGCAGCACATTGATCAAGGTAACCATACTTGCGGGCGGTCAAACTGCTTTGGTAAAATTTGTGCCTAAAGCTGTTTATAACGCCATTGAGGTGAGGTTAACCACAACAGTATCGCTGTTTAACTCGCTAAATATTTACTACGCAACCAAGCAGGTACCAATACCTCAGCTTACAGCTAAAACAGATAATATATGCGCCGGCGGAACGGCTACATTTACAGTAGCTAATCCTGTTGCCGGAGTAACTTATAAATGGTACTCCGCAGCAGTTGGCGGTACATTGCTCCATACCGGTAATAATTACACCACTGCGGCATTAAATGCTACCACTAATTTCTACGTAGAAAGCAGCCGTACATCAAACAACTGTCCTAACCCTAACAGGGTAGCGGCAACTGCAAATGTTACCCCTGCTCCGGTAAATCCAATACTTGCACAAAACGCGGTATCTGTTTGCTCGGGCGATGCAGTTACCTTGTCGGTAACCAATGCCGCAGGTGCAACCGTGAACTGGTACGACGCGCCAACCGGCGGTACCTTAGTATTCACCGGTGCTAACTACCAGGCAACACCAATTGCAACAGTTAGCTATTATGCCGAGATCACCAATGGCAGCTGCGTAAGCCCATCGCGTACAAAAGCTACAATTACGGTAAATCCCCGTCCGGCGGCACCGGGAGTGCAATCAGCCAATGTGCAAGTTTGTCCGGGCAGCACCGCTACTTTAGCTGTACTTAACCCGGTTGCGGGTGTTAACTATCAATGGTTTGCGACTGCAACCGGCGGCACTGTGTTGCAGACTGGCAACACTTACACTACGGCGGCTCTTACACAAGATGCAACCTATTATGTGCAGGCAACCAGTGCTACTACAAGCTGTTCAAATAACGGTGCACGTACAGCCGTTGATGTAACGGTAACCAATTCGCTTACAGCACCGGTATTGAGCGCTGCTACCACTAATGTATGCAGCGGCGGCAGTGCTACACTGAGTGTCAACAACCCGGTTAATGGCTTAACCTACAAATGGTACACAGCTGCAACAGGCGGTGCTCCCGTATTTACCGGGCCGATATTTACTATAAATAACTTGACTGCTGATGCATCATACTTTGTTGAATCATCAAACAGTTCAGGATGTACAAGCCCAACCCGCGGCCGTGCCGATATTACCGTGCAGCCCATACCAACTGCTCCGGTTATACAAGCCAGTGCAGGCGGCCTTAATGTGTGCGAAGGTGAATCAACAAGCCTGAGCATCGCCAACCCTGTAACAGGTGTTGTTTACCGCTGGTATACCGCTGCAACCGGAGGAACCTTGTTGTACACCGGTACACAGTTCAATACACCGGTATTAACTGCAGATGCCACTTATTATGTAGAGGCAGCACAGGCCGGTAACTGTAATGCCTCAACCCGTACGCAGGTAAAAGTAACAGTTAATCCGTTACCTGGCGATCCGGCATTGGAAAGCGCCAGCGTTCAGGTTTGTTCAGGATCACCGGCTACATTGAAGATCCAGTCGCCAGTGGCGGGTATCACCTACCGGTGGTTCAGCGATGCATCGCAAACAACCAAAGTATTTGAAGGCACAACTTACATTACAGGGCCAATTACTGCCAATACAACTTATTATGTGGCGGCAGTTAATGCCTTAGGTTGCCAAAGCGCTAACTTAACTGTAGCTCAGGTGAGCATCCAGGCTGCACCGTCGGCTCCGGTAATTGCCAATGGCAGCACGGTACAAACCTGTATTAACAGTATTGTAACGCTTAGTATTTCAAATCCGCAAGCTGGGTTTACCTATAACTGGTACAGTGCAGCTAACGGAGGTACACCATTGTTTACCGGTACAGGCTTTAATACACCGGCGCTTGCAGGTAACGTAACTTACTATGCCGAGGCAGTGAACAGTACCGGTTGTACATCAACCGGTCGCACTTCCGTAAGCATTAATGTAAATCAAATACCAACCGCGCCTACGGTAACAGCACAAGGCGGTGGAAATACCACCGTATGTTCGGGCGGTACTATAGCGCTTACCGCTACCAGTACTACACCTAATGTAAGCTTTAACTGGTATACAGCGGCAACCGGAGGTGCGCCAATATTTACCGGTGCAACTTACACTACGCCTCCGCTTACAGCAGCTACAACTTATTATGTTGAAGCCGTAAGCAATGGAAGTTGTGCTTCAACTACGCGCACGGCTGTTCAGGTAACCATCGGCAATACTACAACGCCAACACCACAGGTAGTAGCGGCCGATCTGTCTGTATGTCAAAACAGCGCAGCTATAATTCACATTAGTAATCCTGATGCAGGTACTACCTACAACTGGTATAACGTAGCAACCGGAGGTAGCTCGCTATATACCGGTACAGCGTTTACAACACCGGTATTATCGGCAAATACAACTTACTACGTGCAGGCTTCAAATAGCCAGAGCTGTAATGCTTCGGCGAGGCTGGCCGTAAATGTGGTTATTGTTCCGCAGCCAAATACACCGGTGCCAACATTGGCTAACGTGCCTGTGTGCAGCGGAAATACAGCGACTTTATCGGTACAATCGCCGCAGGCAAATATCATCTACAAATGGTATAGCAATGCAGCCCGCACCAACCTGTTGTTTACCGGTTCAACCTATACCACTGATCCTATCCAGGCAAATACTACCTTCTACGTTGACGCCAGCAACGGATCATGTGCCAGCTCATCGGCAGCAACTGTTCAGGTGACTATTTCGGCACCGCCATCAACACCGTTGCTGGTTAACAGCAGCCCAACGGCTTGTGGAGGTTCGCAGGTATTGTTAAGTATCTCAAACCCACAGCAAGGCTTTAGTTATAACTGGTATACAGCAGCTACAGGAGGTACACCGGTTTATACAGGTACAAACTTTACTACGCCTTCGTTAACAGCCAGCACAACTTATTATGCAGAAGCTGTGAATGCTGCAGGATGTAGTTCACCAGCAAGAGCATCTGCCGCAATAACTATACTTGGCGCTCCAACTGCACCTGCAGTGAATGGGCCAAATGCAGGTATTTGTCCGGGCAGCACAGCTACACTTACTGTTAGCGCTACTGCTAATGTTACCATCAAGTGGTATGCTGATGCAACAGGCGGAACAGCATTGGCTACAGGCAATAGCTTCACTACACCGGCGCTAAACCAAACTACTACCTACTATGCTGAGGCTTCAAACAGCGGTGGTTGTAATTCAGGCACACGTACTTCTGTAACTGTACAGGTATTGCAAAAGCTTGCAACGCCGGCAGTTAATGTTACAGAAACCACAGCAACAAGTATAACCTTTGGCTGGGCAGCAGTAACCGGGGCAACCGGATACGAGATCAGCCTGAACAATGGCTCAACCTTCAGCAGTGTTGGTACAGCGCTAACCTTTAAGGTTGATAACCTGCAGCCGCTGCAAAGCGCCACCATTGTGGTGAGGGCGCTGGGCACTTCAGGTTGCGAATTGAGCGATAACTCGGCAGCAGTAACGGGTACAACAACCAATCCGCTTGGCAACAGCATATTTATCCCTAACGCCTTCAGTCCTAATGGCGACGGCAATAACGATACGTTCCTGGTATTTGGTACCGTGATCAAAGGCATGAATATGTCGATATATGATCAGTGGGGTGGATTGCTCTTCAAATC
Organism: Mucilaginibacter gossypiicola; assembly: GCF_900110105.1. Classification (GTDB taxonomy): domain Bacteria; phylum Bacteroidota; class Bacteroidia; order Sphingobacteriales; family Sphingobacteriaceae; genus Mucilaginibacter; species Mucilaginibacter gossypiicola. The sequence continues at coordinate 91,075 of NZ_FOCL01000004.1, forward strand.
TACCAATCAATCGGCCGGATGGGATGGAACTTATAAGGGCAAGGCGCAGCCGGTGGGCGTATACGTGTACTACGTTGAGGCCACACTTAACGACGGACAAGTGATCAAAAGAAAAGGAACTATCAATCTACTACGATGAGAAATAAAATCACAATTGTTACCCTGCTGCTCCTCATTGTAGTAGCAGGGCGGTTATCAGCTCAGGTTGATCCGCATTTTTCACAGTACTACGCTTACCCGTTATGGCTCAACCCTGCTTTGACCGGAGTTATTAACGGCGATTCGCGTGTGAACGCAAACTTTAAAAGCCAATGGGCAACCATCAATAACGCCTATCAAACGGCGGCTATTTCTGCCGATATGCGTACAACCGATAAACTAAGCCTTGGTGTAAATATCCTTGATCAGTCGTCGGGTGGGCATAGTTTCAATTACCTGAGTGCTTATGGTGCTTTGGGCTATGCAATCTCTATTTCTGCCGATGGAAATCAGCGATTGAGCTTCGGCGTACAGGCGGGTATCATCAACCGCAGTTTTGATATGAACAAGCTGCAGTTTGGCAGCCAGTACACCCCAATAGGCGGCTTTGACCCCAACATGCCAAGCTTTGAAAACTTCAATACCACCAACAGCACCGTATTTGACGCCAACGCCGGGATCTTTTATTACGACGGTGATCCTTTTAAGGATGTTAATGCCTTTGGCGGTGTAAGTGTAGGGCACTTATCAAGACCTAAAGATGCTTTTTCCGCAACATCCGGTGGGAAGATTCCTCTACGCTATACCGTTCATGGCGGTTTAAAGATCAAAGCTTCTGATTTCTTCGACCTGACACCAAACGCGGTTTATATCAAACAGCAAGGCGCAGATATAAAAGGTTTGGGCGCTTACTCTGAATTTAAATTTCAGAACGATAATGGCCTCATCCTGGGTTTCCTGTACCGCTTTAAAGATGCCGCCGTTGCAGATGTTGGTTACCATGTGAAAAGCCTCATTATAGGAGCAAGTTATGATGTTAACACTTCATCCTTAAACCGTGCCACAGGTGGTAATGGTGGTTTTGAACTATCGCTGAGCTATGTATTCCGCAAACGCGTACAGGAACCTGAACCTGTTTGTCCAAGGCTTTAATCGCTTAACTATGAGAGCTATAATTATAACTATTTTCTTATCGGCCGTTACCCTAACTTGTTTTGGCCAGTACGGTAAGGATTTTCGTAACCTGGGCGATAGGGCATTTGCGGATAAGGATTATTACGAAGCCGCCTTTTATTACCGTAAGGTTGCCGAAGGTATGCACCTGCTGCAAAACAAGGAGGTGCCGTTTCAAACCATGAACAAGGCACCAAAAAAGGATAAGCCATCCGATGCTACTTATGTGAGCTACAGGCTGGCCGAATCATACCGTTTATACGAAAACTATATCGAGGCCGAAGGCTGGTATAAAAAGACTATTGATGCGCCGGATGCGTCAACCTACCCGCTCGCGAGACTTTGGCATGGGGTATGCCTTCGCGCCATACAGCGCTTTGATGATGCCATTGCCGAATTGCAGCAGTTTAATGCCGGTTATGATAAAACTGACGAAAACAAAGCTATCGCCAATAAAGAAATAGCTAACTGCACTTTCGCTAAGGAACAGTACAAATACCCGCAACTCCTTGAAGTTGTAAAACTAAAAGGCGACTGGAACTCGGATGGCTCAGACTATGCACTGCTTCAAACAGGTGATAACTTTATGTTTACCTCATCGCGCTTTGCAAAGGATGATAAAAAGCATATCAACCGTATTTATACGGCTAATGCTGCCGGTGGTTTGAAACCGCAGGTAATTACCTTAAAAGATAATGATGCCAAAAAGGAAACCGAATATGGTACACCTTCATTAACCCCCGATGGCAAACGGATGTACCTTACCCGCTGGTATAAAGAAGGCAGCAAAGTTTACCATAGCATTTATTTTACCCAAAAACAGGACAGCAGCTGGCAGCCGTTACATAAGCTCGGTAATAATGTTAATGCTGAAGGTTATAACGCGATACAGCCCTTTATCACTGCTGATGGGAAGAAGCTATTCTTCGTATCAAACAAGCCTGGTGGCTTTGGCGGCGATGATATCTGGGTGAGTGATTTAGGCGATGACGGTGACGCTACGAACGCCGTGAACCTGGGCAGCACTATTAATACAGATCGTAATGAGCAGGCACCTTATTATAATGCTGATGGAAAAAGGTTGATATACAGCTCGAAAGGTTTTACCGGTTTAGGTGGATTTGATTTTTTTGAAAGTAAAGGTGATATCGGCAACTGGAGCGCACCGGTAAACATGGGCTATCCCATGAACTCGGCTAAAGATGATCTGTATTTTATCCCCGATAACAAGGATGCTAATAAATGGTACATCAGCTCAGACAGGGAATCAGATTGTTGTTTGAACCTGTTTGAGGTACACAACAAGAGTTTTATTCTGGCCGGTATAGTCACTGATTGCGAAACCCGCAAGCCATTGGCCGGTGTTAAAGTGAGTTTTATCGACTCGCTGGCAAAGCAAACGCTTAAGGAGCTAACTACCGGGGCCGATGCCAAATATGCTTTTAAAGTAACATCAAAAAGGCCATACAATTTAAAGCTCGAGAAAACAGGCTATTTCACCAAGATATTGCCTATCCCAGCAAGTGGTCAGATGAGCAACGATACGCTGTACAATGCCGAAATCTGCTTACAGGCCTTTGAAAAGGATAAACCTATTGTGATCAATAATATTTTATACGATTTCAATAAGGCAACGCTGAGGCCCGAATCTAAAACGGTGCTCAATAGTCTGGTTACTATTATGAAAGATAACCCTAAGATCATTGTTAGGCTTGGCGCGCATACAGATTCGATAGGTAGCGTGAAATATAACATCAAGCTGTCGCAGGCCAGGGCACAATCATGCGTGGATTATATCATAAGCCAGGGAATAACCAGCGATCGCATCTACGCCAAAGGATATGGAAAAAGTATGCCTGTAGCGCCAAACTCACTGCCTAACGGCAAGGATAACCCCGCAGGCAGGCAACTTAACCGACGCACAGAATTTACAGTAGTAAAAACAGAATAATCATGGATCTATTAACCTAAGCTATTTTTTATGAAAGAGTCAGCAACATTTCACCGCCCGTTTTTAAGAACAAAAGGATTTTCAACCTTTCACATTCACATTTTTGAGCTGATACTGCTTGGTAAAGCCAATCGCGAGATCAACAGACTTATGGGATATACACCCAAATCGCACATGGTAGTTGACCATTCGCGCCAGGTTATGAATAAACTGCTCTCGTACGAGGGCTTGTGTAAACGTGATTATAAGGATAGGGTAGTATACCCCCGAAAATACCAGTTCTGGTGGAAAAAGCTGCTTGAAAAACATAAGAATACCCTGATCCAGAAAGCCATAATACCCGAGTACTACGAAGATGTAGCGCCCGGAATTTAAAGATAAAGGGGCATGCTGTTAGGTGACGTGCCCTGGGTTGTAATGGTTAGTACGAGCCCCGCGGATAGGTGTCTGTGGGGTTCGTTGTTTTTGAAGAAATTAAATGATCTTTTTTGAAAGAGAGAGCCTCTTCATTACCGTTGACTTTAGTCAACGGTAAAAAGAAACAAATAACCGGGCTTTAGCCCAAATTAGGCGGCGTTTCGGCTGAAGCCACCTATCGTGTCCATTATTCCGTTGACTAAAGTCAACGGCAATGAAGAGAGTTATATGCAAGATTATTCGTCTTTTTGTGATGGCCGTATATCACTCCGTATCGATGGTGGTAACAATTCAATTACAAAGCCATCGCTGTATAAAATAAAGTGTAATTAATACACTCTGAATGTTTTAAATAGTTATTATTGTGTAAGCCAATTATCTGAACAGCCCTTTTTAGCAACACTGCATTTATTTTTTTTGCCTTGTACGTAAATCCTTTTAGCAAGGCAGAATAATGCTGCTTTTATGGCTGTTCATTAAATGTAAACCAATAATAATCTCAAACATGTCATTAAAAACAAAACTCACCTACGTTTTTTTGACAGGATTAACTTTCCTGCTTTATTCCTTTAAAAAACCGTTCGACAAGCCGCGCGTGCTTGTATTTTCCAAGACTTTAGGCTGGCATCACTCGTGCATCCCATTCGGGATAGCTGCCATTCAAAAATTAGGCACAGAGAATGGATTCGATGTAGATACAACCACCAATTCGGCTAATTTTAATGATGATAACCTTAAAAAATACCAGGCGGTAATATTTAACTGCACTACTGGCAATGTGCTTAATGCCGTTGAACAGGCGGCTTTTGAACGCTACATCCAGGCAGGCGGCGGCTTCATGGGCGTACATTCTGCCGCTGATACCGAGTACGACTGGCCATGGTACGGCAAACTGGTTGGCGCGTATTTTTCAAGCCACCCCAATAATTCCAATATTCGCAAGGCAACTATTGATGTAACGGATAAAAGCCAGCCAGCTACGGCTAACCTGCCCACAAGGTGGGAGCGTACCGACGAGTGGTACAACTACAAATCTATTTACAGCGGCATTCATGTGCTGGCAAGCCTTGATGAAAATACATACGATGGCGGCACCAACGGGGCTAATCACCCTATAACCTGGTATCATGAGTTTGATGGCGGGCGTGCTTTTTACACAGGTTGCGGCCATACCGATGAAAGCTACAGCGATCCCTTGTTTTTGGGACAGCTGCTGGGTGGCATTAAATACGCTATGGGCAATGGCAAGCCGCTTGATTATGGCAAATCATACTCAAAAGTAGCTCCGGATCAAACCCGCTTTATCAAAACGGTGCTGGTGAGCAACATTGCCTCGCCTATGGAACTGGCTGCTGCCAAAGACGGTCGCGTGTTTTTTACCCAATTGATGGGCAATTTTTCGGTTTACAACACTAAAACCAACAAGTTTAAAGTGATCCATAAGTTCCCGATCACTTATGAAGGAGGTACAGGCGTAATTGGTTTGACGCTTGATCCGGATTTTGAAAAGAACCAGTTTGTTTATATCTATTACATGCCAGCCGGACAAACTATTGAGCCGCTTAATTTTCAGCTCTCCCGTTTTAAATTAAGCCCGGCAGATGTACTCGACCTAAAATCAGAAAAGATCTTGTTTAAAGTGCCTGTACAAAAAGTAAGTGGTGCTCACCATGGTGGTTCATTAGCCTGGGATAAGGATAAAAACCTGTATCTGTCTACGGGCGATAGTTCAAGCCCGTTTCCGTCTGATGGTTATGCGCCGTTGGATGAACGCCCGGGTACTGAGCATTACAGCCTTGATGCGCAACGCAGTGCTGGCAATACCAATGATTTTAAAGGTAAGATCCTGCGCATTCATCCTGAAGCTGACGGCACTTATACCATCCCCGAAGGCAACCTTTTTCCGAAAGGTATGGCTAAAACTAAACCCGAAATTTATGTAATGGGTTGTCGCAATCCTTACCGTATTGCTGTAAATCCTAAAACTTCGGTTTTATATTGGGGCGAGATAGGGCCGGATGCAGGTAATGATTCACCTCGTGGCCCGCGCGGATATGATGAGTTTAACCAGGCAAGGAAAGCCGGGAACTTTGGCTGGCCATATTTTGTGGGCAATAATTTTGCCTACTCGCATTGGGATTTTGTGAACGCCAAGCCGGGGCCAAACTTTGATCCTAAAGCGCCGGTAAATAATTCGCCTAATAATACCGGTTTAAATGTGCTGCCTCCGGCTATGCCTGCAATGATCTGGTACCCTTATGCTGCTTCAGATGAGTTTCCGGAATTAGGTATGGGCGGTCGTTGTGCCATAGGTGGTGATTTTTATGAGTTTGATAAAAGTGTCAAAAATCCAAATAAATTCCCTGAATATTATGATGGTACGCTGTTCGTAGCCGACTGGATGCGCAATTGGGTGATAGACCTCCGTTTTGATGAGAACGAGAACTACCTGCGTAACGAAGCCTTTATGCCTGCCAACGGTGATTTCAGGCGACCAATAGACATGCAGTTTGGTCCTGATGGTGCTTTGTATATGCTGGAATACGGTTCGGTTTATGGTGCGCAGAATGAAGATGCCCGTTTGGTCAAGATCGAGTATAATACAGGCAACCGTGCGCCGATAGCCAAAGCCAGCATTTCGGACACTGCTGCTTTTAATAAATTCAATAAAATGAAGTTCCTGACATCTGAGGTAAAGGAATTTCCGGCGAAGAAGGAAATAGCTGGGCAGGCTCCACTTAAAGTAAGCTTCAGCAGCCAAAACAGTAAAGACCTTGATGATGACGACAAGATCACCTACCAGTGGCTGTTTGACGGTAAAACAGTCGGTGCAGCCACACCATCGGCCAGCTATACTTTTACTAAGCCGGGTGTATATAGAACTATTTTAAAAGTCACTGATAGAGGCGGTTTATCCGGTCGCGATACCGTAATTGTAAGGGTTGGCAATACCAAACCTGAAGTTACTATAGCCAGCGCCGATAATAAATCATTCATCTGGAAAGGTAAACCATTCCATTATCATGTAGTAGTTAGCGATAAGGAGGATGGCAAGATCGACCCTAAAAAGGTGAAACTGTTTTACATATATAATCCGCAGCCATCTGCCAATAGTACAACACAAAACCTGACTGCTTTATCTACTACAGAAGTAAGTTATCCCGGCAAAGGTTTGATTGCTAACAGTGATTGTAAATCGTGCCACACTATCAACAAAACTGCTGTAGGGCCAAGTTTTTTGGCTATTGCCAACCGGTATAAAATGCAGAAAGGAGCGATAGATCAGCTATCTAAAAAGATAATAGCCGGTGGTGCTGGTAGCTGGGGTACCGAACATGTGATGAGTGCGCACCCGCAACTATCAAATGCCGATACGAAGGAAATTGTGAAGTACATTTTTTCGCTAACAGATAAAAAGAGCCCTGTGTTGCCGCTGCCTTTAACAGGTACGCTCAACTTAAAATTCAATAATGCTGAGCCGCGTGGTGAGTATACGCTGTTGGCCTCTTATATCGATAAAGGCGGTAAAGTTGTTGGCCCATTGAAGGCTACTGATATGGTGGTTTTGCGTAATTCGGCAATTAAGGCGGTTTATGCCGATGAATTGAAAGGTTTCAACAGGTTTAAAGATGATCTTTCGGCAGGTAATCATAAATCATACGTGCTGTTCAGAAATATCGACCTGACCAATATCAGCAAGTTTGCTTATAAATATGCGTCCAAAGATTACGATGGCGAGATCGAAGTAAGGATTGATTCGCAGGCCGGGCCGGTGATCAGCTCCGTAGCTTATTCAACCACGGGTGCCTGGGACAAAACGGGTGAAGTAACCGGACAGTTAAATAAGCCTGTGAGTGGAAAACACGACGTATATTTCTTCGCCATAAAACATTCTAAACCAAGTGATGGTATTTTAAATTTAAAGGATATTCAGTTTGTTGAGTAGACTTATTTACATACCGTCATTGCGAGGAACGAAGCAATCGCAAACTTTACAGAGCGAACCTGCTAATCGGGGATTGCTTCGTACCTCGCAATGACGCATTTTTATCTTCAAAAAACATGAAAAAATCAACCATCTTTATAGCCCTTTTCGCCGCCATGGCTTTAGGGCAACAGAAAGCTTCGGCACAAGGCAAACCATTATTTACCAATCAGATCGGTGTACAGGCCTACACATTTCGCAGTAGCATGCCTAAAGCCACTGCGTCTGTATTAGATACAATCAAGTCATTAGGCATTACCGAAATTGAAGGCGAAGGGCCAAAAGGCATGCCACCTGAAGAATTCAGGAAAATGTGCGATGACCGTGGAATCAGCATCCCATCAACCGGCGCAGGGTATGAGGCTATTGTCAATGATCCGGGCAGTGTGATCAAGCTGGCCAAAATATTAGGTGCTAAGTACGTAATGGTTGCCTGGATTCCGCATGGTAAGGAGTTTACGTTGGATGATGCCAAAAAGGCGGTTACAGATTTTAATCGTGTGGGCAAAATTTTAAGCGAAGCAGGTTTAACTTTCTGCTACCATAACCATGGCTATGAGTTTGGCTCTTACAATGATGGTTCACTGTTTGATTATATCGCCCAAAATACTAATCCCAAATATGTTTCATTTGAGATAGATATCCTATGGTCGTTCCACGGCGGGCAGGATCCGGCTGCATTGATCAATAAGTATCCTTCGCGAATGAAACTGATGCACCTGAAAGATATCCGCAAGGGAGTAGCTAATGACCTTACCGGCGGCACCGATACCAAAAATGACGTTGCTTTAGGCACCGGCCAAATTAATATTCCCGAAGTGTTGAAAGCTGCGAAAAAGGCGGGTATCAAACATTACTTTATTGAGGATGAAAGTCCGTCGTACAGCGAACAGTTACCGGTTACCATTGCTTATCTGAAAGGTTTAAAAGATTAATATATGAGCAATTTAAACCGCAGGCAAGTGTTAAAAGCAATAGGTTTAACGGCAGGTGCCGCTGTGTTGAGCGAAGCGGGTGCAACGGCTACACCAATTGCCCCAAAAGCAGGTAATGGCTTTGTTTACTCGTTAAACATGAGTACTATTCGCGGGCATAACCTTGGTTTTGTCAGGGAACTTGAAGTAGCCGCCAAAGCAGGTTTTACTTCTGTTGAAATCTGGATAGATACTTTGCAAACCTATCTGCAGGGTAGAGGCACATTAACCGAAGCAAAAAAAATCATTGACGGATTGGGGTTGAAAATTGAAGACGCTATAGGCTTTGCCCCATGGCTGGTTGATGATGAGGCAACCCGCAAAAAAGGTTTAGAACAATTACAGCAGGAAATGGAAATGCTGGCAAAAATAGGTTGCCACCGCATAGCGGCGCCACCTGCAGGCATGACCAAAGGCCCCGTAATCGATCTGGATGTGGTTACTGAACGATATCTTACCATCCTGAAAATGGGCGAGCAAACCGGCGTTATGCCTCAGTTAGAGATGTGGGGAGGCTCACAAAATCTCAAACATATAAGTCAGGTACTTTATGTGGCTACGCAATGTGGTAATCCTAATGCCCGCATTTTGCTTGATGTATTCCACATTTTTAAAGGCCGGTCGGCGGTTGAGGCCCTGAATTATGTTGGCCATCATGCACTGGATATTTTTCATGTAAACGACTATCCCGGAGGTATTAGTCCAGAACAAATCTCTGAACCGGACAGGGTTTATTGCGGCGATGGTATTGCTCCGCTTAAACAGATCCTGCAAATAGTTAAAAACCCCGAACGGCCGCTGGTGATCTCGTTCGAGGTTTTTAATAAGAGTTATTATGCGCAGGATGCTTTAACGGTAGCAAAAACTGCATTGGCGAAAATGAAAGCGGTAACCGCTTAAAGAGTAAAGGAGTTAACTTAAAGGACAACTGTAAAAGGGAGGATTGTGCGAATCCCCTCTTGAGAGGGGCGGAGGGGTGTGTTTCTGCTTTGATAAGCTAATCGCACAACACACCCCTGCTATCGCGCTTTCCCTTCGCGCCCCCTCTCGAGAGGGGAATTTAAAAAGAAGGTTTTTAAATTAAAGAGGGTGAGTTACTTATAATAGTTTTGAGCCAACGAGTGCCCAAAATGTTTATCCCTTTCTTACTTCCCTTCATAAACAAATTCTACACTGTCTTTCATCGTAAGTCCACTCATATTTTGCCCCACGTAAACTATAGTGTATTTCGATGGTTTAGTAATATCATACGCCTTTAACAAGTCGATAGTGGTTGATAAGCTATCTTTAGGGTTAACTTTAACATAACTGCTGGCCGGTGGCGGCATGATTCTTTTGGCCATAGCACCTTTGTATTGCATTTCCTGGCCACTTGCATCTTTAACGTCAAGGTATTTGCTCATCAAAGGTTCAAATGGAGTATGCCATTTGCAAAACTGACGGGCTGTGTCGGCATCGTTATAGACGGTGAATTTTAGTTCAACAGCGTCTCCAATTTTAACGGCAGGCTTTATTTGCATTTTGGCAAATAGGCTTGCGCTTACAGCAGGGGCAGAACTTTGATTTTTAGCAGAATCAGAACCAGCAGACGTGTTTTTTACTTTGTTAACACTACATGCCGATAACGTAAGCAGGGTTGCAGATAAGATTATTTTGTAGTTTTTCATGCCGCAAAGGTAAGCACTTCAATTACCACCAGACGCTTGCTGTAGGCATTAAGGCTGAATTTAATCCTGCCTTAATATTAGGTTTCGTAATTTTGTGGGCATTATGGAGCAGACGGCTTTAGTTTCGGCATTAAAACATACCAGTCCGGTTATCAAGAAAGATCAGCCGGATGACAGCTATAAATTTCAGCCTCTGCCCGAACCATCGGGTAACTATCCATATCATTTATCTATATATGACGTAGTGCCTGATATAGCCGGTGATAAAATGGTTTTTCATATGGTAGGTGATACCGGAAGTATCCGTAACCCCGGGTCACAACGACGTATAGCCGGCTTGATGGCTGCGCAATACAAGAATGTTTCCGGTGCCGATAAGCCTATGTTTTTATATCATTTGGGCGATGTTGTTTACAATCACGGCGAGGCTAAAAATTATTATGACCAGTTTTTTGAGCCATATAGCCTGTATCCGGGGGCAATTTTCGCGATAGCCGGCAATCATGATAGCGATGTAAATCCGGCTGCCGAAATACCCTATCAAAGCCTTGATGCGTTTACCACAGTGTTTTGTGATACTGTTTCGCGCCCGGTAATGTTAAGCCGCAAGATCAATCGCAAAAGCATGCCGCAGCCCAATATTTACTGGACAATGGAAACGCCGCTGGCAACCATTATTGGTTTGCATACCAATGTGCCCAAGTACGGCTTTGTTACCCGCGAGCAACGCAATTGGTTTATGGAAGAGCTAAGATCGGCAGATATGCAACGTCCTGACAAAGCTATTATCCTTTGTATGCATCATGCACCTTATTCGGCCGATATTAATCATGGGGCCAGTTTGCCGATGATCGATTTTCTTGAGGGAGTTTTTGAAGAGACGGGCATCCGGCCTGATGTAGTTTTTAGCGGGCACGTACACAACTACCAGCGTTTTAATAAGCAATATGATGATTTAACCGTGATGCCTTATATTGTTGCCGGTACCGGCGGATTTGACGAATTGCATCCGATTGCCTTGACCGACAATGAAGGGTTTACTGCCGAAGATTCCCGGTTTGATGGCGTAAGCCTTTTGCATAGTTGCGATACCCGGCATGGCTTCCTAAAAATAAGCATCGAACGTGATGACAGAGGGATTACCCTAACCGGAGATTATTATACTGTAGCCGATGAAGATGAAAATACATCTGTTTTAACAGATAGTTTTATTGTAAAGGTTTAATTATGAATAATAAAAAAGCCAAAGGGAAGCACTTGCTTCCCTTTGGCTTTTTTATTAAAGCTCAATAGCTTCTATCGCTTTGGATAAAGCGGTATCCTGCAGGCTTGGCACTTTTACACCCTCAACACGGAATGTTTTAACATCTGTCATGCCTAAAAAGCCTAAAACTGTTCTTAAATAAGGCTCGGTAAAGTCATATGGTTTCATAAAGCCTTCGGAGTATACGCCGCCTGACGATATGGCCAGATATACCTTTTTGTTTTTAACCAAACCTTCAGGGCCTTTTTCACCATAGCTGAAAGTTTTACCAGCGCGGCAAATGTGGTCAATCCATGTTTTTAAGGTTGATGGAATGCCGAAGTTGTACATCGGCGTATCAATAACCAGGGCGTCTGCGCTCATGAGTTCGGCAATTGCCTCGTCCGAATTTTTTGCTGCTTCAGCAAGCTCCGGTGTCCTTTTTTCTTCAGGAGTATAAAAAGAGGTGAGGTGCGCCTCTTCCAGGTGCGGGAATGGCGTGGTGGTTAAATCATGAGTAGTTAATGTATGATCCGGATGGGCCGATTGTAATTCATTAACAATGGCATTGCCTAATTTTACGCTGAAAGATGCTTCGCCCTGCGGGCTGCTGATTAGATGTAATATTTTCATTGCTGTATATTTTGTAGCAGCAAAATTACCCCGGTCAACTATCAAAAAGATACTACTATCCTGAAGGATACCGGTATCCTTTAGGATAGTAGTATCCTGATTTTTGGATATTTGTTTGAACATCAATTAGATACGGGTTGTGCCGATTTTGCCGTTATTACGCCGCGCCTAAATTATAGAGTTTGAAGAAGAGTAAGCTCTGCCGCCTGGCTATCCATTTTAAAAAGTTTGTTTTTGATGAAATTTACAGGTTTTATGTTCTTTTAACCTATTCATTACCACGTATTTATACGTGCCTTAATTGCGTATAAATACGTGGTAATTAGCGTGCATACACTTGCATGTTACTAAAGCCTGATGCCCAACTTTGGTATAACATCAGCAGCCAAACTGCAACCACCTATAAACATCTAATTATCATGATTTACCAAACCTTAAGCTTTTTAGCTGAGCAGTTAAATAACTATCTCAAAACAACCGACGGGAACAGCGGGCTTAGTTCAACCTTTACCCAGCTTAAAAATGTGGCCCATCTGAGCGATGATGAGATCAAAGGTTTGGAAAATATCCTGGTGACACTGGTAAATATCTCTGAAGAGTTTACCATGAAAAACATACCCAACTATGTGCGTAATGGCGACGATATCAATTACCGCAATGCACCTATGTACCTAAATCTGTATGTTTTGTTTTCGTCATGTCTTTTTAGCTCGTATGAAAAATCACTGATCTTTCTGTCACACATAGTTGAGTTTTTTCAGGGCAAAAACACGTTTACCAAACAAAACAGCCCTACTACAAAAGTTGGGCTCGGCGATTTTCGCCTTATACTCGATATCTACTCGCCCACATTTGAGCAGGCCAATTACCTGTGGAGCACGCTGGGTGGCAAACAATTTCCATATGTACTATACCGAGTTCGCCTGGTTGAAATATTACGCGACAATGTAACCGAAACACGTGGCATCATTAAAAAGATAGAACTGACCGATAAACTGAGTTAACGATTTGTGCGGGCGGTAAACCTATAAATTATAACCCGATGGTACTTGACCTGAACTACGAAACGCTATTTGAGATTGACATCCGTCATCATTATCACCTGGATGACGGCGTAACGCTTTTCGATACGCTGAGCGCCGATGCGCGCCTGGCTATGCTGGAGCGTTATGACATAGGCAGTTTCATGAGCTTAACGCCTACCAAAGCAACAAGGGCAAAGTTTGCGGGTTTGCATATAGTTTATAAACAAACTGAAACCGGTGTTATTACCGGCATCCCGTATACTTTGAACGGTACTAAGGAACAACCGCAGATAGTTCCGGCAGATAACGAGGTGTTCAGCTTTAGTTTAGCTATTAACGATGGCCTTTTTGCCAACTACAGTTCACTGCCGTTAAAAGCGCCCGACGGAATGGTGTATTTTTTTACTAACGATCCGTCATTATCACCCCGTGTGTCACCTTTTATAACTGCCACACCAAATGTATATAAGGCGGCAACCGATTACTATCCGGGTGATATGTTGGTTGATAACCAGGCTACACCAACCAAATTGTTCATCGCCCAGAAAAAAAATAACCTCGATCCAACCGCCGGGGCCACACCTGCAGGTAATTGGATCACCGATCCGCTGGTTAGTGGAAAACCGTTGGCTTACGCCGGCAACAGCGATCTGATCCGTCAGTGTGGGCGCGTATTTACCTACCAGGTAACGGTTGCAAATAAAACTCCGGCATTAACTATAAAAGACAGGGCTGGTAACGTGGTGAATGTAGTTACCAGTGTAGAAACAGGCCCTCTGAATATTATAAAAGCCGACATAAGCAGTTTGCCTGAGGGCTTGTATACTGCCCACCTGGCTGATACTGGCTATACAGATGATTTTCCGTTTTACTATAGTACAGATGCATCGGCATGGGCTTTTATTGATATCTGCGTTAAAACCAGCAATGCAGTATATAACCTTCTGCAGGCTGATACTACCCTGAAATCGCCGGTGTTTAGCTTGCGGTTCAAAAACAGGGCTACTTACTGGCGCTATATAGGTACAGCTTTTGGGGCCGCATCGGTAAGTGATAATGCGCTGCCGCTTACAAGGCAGGGTTTCATAACCGTGAAAGTGAAGGATAAAAATAATAATCTGACCACTGTCGACTTGCCTAATGCAACGGCGTCGCTCATAAAACCAGAAACCAACCAGATTTTTTCGGACATATTTTTTTAGCAAGTAAAAAACAGTAATATGGCAACAACATACAAAACTCCGGGTGTTTACGTGGAAGAAATTCCGCTCCTACCTCCATCGGTAGCCGAGGTTGAAACGGCTATCCCGGCCTTTATAGGCTACACACAAAATATTAGCTATAACGGGGCATCATTACAGTACAACCCTGTCAGGATCAAATCGCTTAAAGAGTACGAGCAGATTTTTGGTTTTGCCGAAAATACTTTGTTTACCACAACCGGAACAGCAACCGGTATCAAAATTAAAAAGGCGGCCGGGGTGTTTTCATTTGATGCTGCCATTGATGATCCTTATGCAGCCCTGAAATTCAGGATGTATTATTGCCTGCAGCTTTACTTTGCTAATGGCGGCGGGCCTTGTTATATCGTTTCGGCAGGGCAAACCGGTGCGGCAGTTGCTGTTGATAAAACGCTGCTTACCAATGCGCTTGCCGCAGTTCAAAAAGAAGACGAGCCCACCATTCTGCTGTTTACCGATGCGGTAACGCTTACTGTTGCCGCAGATTACTACGGTTTATATACAGCAGCATTGGCTCAGGCCGCATTTTTACAGGATAGGGTGGTGCTTATTGACCCATATGTGGCAGTAGCCGATAAAGGCAAAAAAGCATTCGGCGATATAGCTACAGCCTTCCGCACAGCCATCGGGGTTAATAACCTTAGTTATGGGGCCGCATATTATCCGTGGCTGCAAACCAGCATCAATTATTTCAGCAATGAAAGCAAACAGCTGATCGTTTCGGGAACCGGCGTCACTACTGCAGATTTTCCGGCCACTGCGGTATTGCGGGATGATACCAATACCGCCAATTCTATCTATCACATCAACAGTGATCTGTATAACTATATTACGCAGCAAACCAACCTGTTCTCGGTTATTTTGCCACCGGCGGCGGCAATAGCAGGCGTGTATGCATCTGTTGATAATACCCGCGGTGTTTGGAAAGCGCCGGCAAATGTGAGCCTCAACCTGGTATCGGCCCCAATGGTTAAAATTGACGACAGCGACCAGGAAGATATGAACGTTACCAGCACCGGTAAATCGGTAAACGCCATCAGGGCATTTTCGGGTAAAGGTGTATTGGTTTGGGGCGCGCGTACACTGGCCGGTAATGATAACGAATGGCGTTACATATCGGTAAGGCGTTTCTTTAACATGGTTGAAGAATCGGTTAAAAACTCAACCCAGCCCTTCGTATTTGAGCCAAATGATGGTAATACCTGGGCAAAGGTGCGTGGCATGATAGCCAACTTTTTAATATTGCAATGGCGAGCAGGTGCTTTACAGGGTGCTAAGCCCGAAGATGCCTTCTTTGTGCACGTTGGCCTTGGCGAAACCATGACCTCCTTAGATATTCTTGAAGGCAGGCTCATTGTTGAGGTGGGTATGGCTGTGGTTCGTCCGGCCGAGTTTATCATTCTGCGTTTCAGTCATAAAATGGTTCAATCTTAAATCAATTAGTCATGGCTTATAAAACACCCGGAGTTTACGTGCAGGAGATTGCACTGTTTCCGCCATCAGTTGCCCAGGTTGAAACCGCTATACCTGCCTTTATTGGGTTTACAGCCTTTGCCCTAACCCCCGAAGGTAAATCGCTGGTGAATGTACCAACCCGCATAAAGTCGTTACTGGAGTTTGAAAGTTTATTTGGGGGCGACTATGTATCCACAACCGTTAAGGTTACTGTTAACCCGGCTACAAACCAAATCCTGAACGTAGTACCCGATAAGCGCTTTCTGTTGTATGTATCGCTAAGACAATACTTTGATAATGGTGGCGGGCCATGTTATATTGTTTCGGTTGGAGATTTTTCAGCAGCGGTAACAGCAGCTCCTATATCTGGAGGTATTGATACGCTTTCGGCCGAGGATGAGCCTACGCTGATCCTTTTCCCTGATGCGGTTCAATTGTTAGCCGGTGGTAATCCCGACCTTGTTGGCTTTAGCGGTTTGCAAACCAAAGCATTAGCCCTGTGCGCTACCATGCAGGATAGGTTTTCGATACTTGACGTTTTGCAGGGCGATAAACGTCAGGATACAACCAATAAGCCTATAGATAATTTCCGAAGTTCGATAGGGATCAATAACCTAAACTACGGTGCAGCTTATTACCCATGGATCATTACAAGCTACGATGTTAACGTTGATTTCAGGCAGCTGGAACTTTGGAATAATGCCGCTACACCGGCCAAGATCACCAATTATGATAGTTTTTCAAAAAGTCCCGCCGAGAAAACGCTGGTAACCAACCTGCAAAGCGCAATAAAGGATACGGATAAAGTAACCGGCCTGGTTTTTACTGCGGCTGCAGATGCAACAGCATTAAGAACTACCGGCACTGATGCTGTAACGGCAAAATTAACTGCGCTGGCAAACAACATTGCACAAAACGTAACACCTGATGTGCAGTTAACTGCTTACCTGGATTTATTAGCAGCAATTGTAACGGCCGGGAAAAAAGCCAAAGACGCACCGGCAGTTGGCGCGCTTTATGGCAAAGACATTGACGCGTTAAGCAAAGATGCCAAGCTTGAAGCTGCTATCACCAATCTGATTGCCTATGAAAAAAATGCCAAGGTAGCTGCCAATACTACTGCTGGCCGTACCCCGGCAACTGCATATTCGGTGTTGGATGGCACGCCGTGGGTAAACAATTCAACCTTTGCAGCGATAGTGGCTAATGCCGACAATTTTACTAAGGATGCAGCAGGAGCACTATCAATTGTACAGGCATTAAGTGATACCGTTGCTACTATCCTTACAGGTTTGGGCGGTTTAATTAACGGCGCATTGTTTTATGAAAACCTTGCCGAGCAGGCCTTGTTTTCGGGCAATGTATTTTTTGGTGCGGCAAACTCTGCAGTAACGCTTAAAATGAGCACCATCCCGCCATCAGGGGCAATTGCCGGGGTTTATGCCAATGTTGATGGCTCTCGCGGCGTTTGGAAAGCGCCTGCCAACGTAAGTCTTAACAACGTGATTGGCCCTGCTGTAAAAATAGACAACAGCGATCAGGACGATATGAACGTTACTGCTACCGGTAAATCAATTAATGCTATCAGGGCCTTCGCCGGCCGCGGAACTTTGGTTTGGGGCGCGCGTACCTTAACCGGTAATGATAACGAATGGCGCTACATCCCGGTAAGGCGGTTCTTCATTATGGTTGAAGAATCTGTTAAAAAAGCTACCTATCCTTTCGTGTTTGAAAATAACGATGCCAACACCTGGACAAAAGTAAGGGTGATGATCCAGAACTTTTTAACGCTGCAATGGCGTGCCGGTGCCTTACAAGGCGCTAAACCCGAAGATGCGTTTTTTGTACATGTTGGCCTTAACGAAACCATGACCGCCCTCGACATTTTAGAAGGCCGCATGATAGTGGAAATAGGCATGGCTGCAGTAAGGCCTGCCGAGTTCATCATCCTCCGCTTCTCACACAAAATGCAGGAGAGTTAATTAAATCAAATCTGTTGAATTTCATTTAAAACAAATAAAATGGCAAATTATCCTCTACCCAAATTCCATTTCCAGGTTGACTGGGGTGGCACACGTATCGGTTTTACAGAAGTAACCGGCTTACAGATAGAAACCGAAGTGATTGAATACCGCGAAGGCAGCAGCAAGGAATACAATAAGGTAAAGATGCCTGGTATGCGCAAATATGGTAACATCACCCTAAAACGCGGCACATTTGCTAATGACAACGAGTTTTATGATTGGATGAACACCGTAAAACTAAACCAGATAGACCGTCGCGACCTTACCATTAACCTGCTTAATGAAGAGCATCAGCCGGTAGTTACCTGGTCGGTAAAAAATGCCTTCCCGGTTAAGATCCAGTCTGCCGATTTAAAGGCGGATGCCAACGAGGCAGCAATTGAAACGCTTGAGGTTGCTCATGAAGGTTTAACCATCAAAAACGGCTAACCATGGCCTTCGACGCAAAATCGGGTTATCCGCCTTTAGGCTTTCATTTTAAGGTGGTGTTTACGGGTATCGGCGATGAGAACATCGACAGCAGGTTCCAGAATGTATCGGGCCTATCCATGGAGATGGAAACAGAATCCAAAAAGGAGGGTGGAGAAAACCGTTTTGAACACGCGCTGCCGGTAAGGGCCAAGTTTCCGGCACTGGTGCTGAAAAGGGGGCTCATTACCGAATCAAAACTGCTGATGGATTGGTGCAATAACGTATTCAATAATTTTATTATCGAACCTAAAGATCTTACCGTAAGCCTGCTTAACGAAGAGCATGACCCGCTTTTAACCTGGAATGTAGTACAGGCCTGGCCAAAAAAATGGAGCCTGAGCGATTTGAATGCCGAGCAAAACAGTATTGCAATTGAAAGCTTTGAGCTGCAATACCAGTATTACACCCTTCAAACCTGATGTTATGCCAATCGAGATCAGAGAATTGAACATCCGTGTGAGCGTAAACCAAAGTCCGGCCGAGCAGGATTCAAATGCCGGTGGTGGCGGAGGTGGTGCAAAAGGCGGCGGAGGTGGTGATAAAGATGAGATCATTGCCGAATGCGTTGAGCAGATATTAGAGATTTTGAAAAATAAAAACGAACGCTGATGGCCGATAATGTAACCAAAATGAAGATCGTGGCTTGGTCAGATCCGCAGAGCAAAAAGGAAGAAGGCTCCATGACGGTACAGGTGAACCCCGAAAGCTACAGCCAGAAAATTGAGATCAAGTATTCTGACAAGCAGGCGCAGGGAACATCGGGCAAACTGCCTAAGTTTTCCAAAATCGAACCGCAGAAGATGGATTTCGAGCTGATGTTTGACAGGACCGGAGTTATTAATGGTGCTACAGCCGGTGATTTAGGGGTTGATGAAGATATCGACAACCTGCAAAAGCTCATCATTGAATACCAGGGCGATAAGCACCGGCCAAGGTTTGTAAGCATTTATTGGGGCACGCTTCAGTTTGATGGCGCATTGGAAACAATGGATATCAGCTACAAACTGTTTGATAGCCAGGGCCGGCCGCTGAGGGCCGTTGTAAAAGCCTCATTTATTGGCTCGGTTGAGGATAAAAAGCGGGTTGCCAAAGAAAATGCCCAATCTCCCGATTTAACTAAGGTTAGGGTGATCAATGAAGGTGATACGTTGCCATTGCTCTGCTACCAGATCTACGGCGATTCAAAGTATTACATCGAAGTGGCCCAGGCAAACAACCTCAACGATTTCAGGTATCTCGAAACAGGTACAAAAATCAAGTTCCCACCATTAAACCAATAACAGATCATGGCAGATAGCCGCACCATAGAAACCACCCGGCCAAGTACCGTTGTTACCCCCATTGTAAAAATTGAGGGTACCGAGATACCGCGCACCCTGCAGGTGGAGGCTATTGTGATTGATAAGGGCGTAAACCGCATCGCTGCTGCCAAGCTTGTAATCGTAGATGGTGATACCTCGGCTCAACAGTTTGACGCCAGCAACGGCGACTTATTTATACCGGGAAAAAACATCGAGATTCTGTGTGGTTACGAGTCGGATAATTATACGCTGTTTAAAGGCGTGGTTATCAAGCACAGCATCAAATTACGCAACAGTGGTTCACAACTGGTTATTGAATGCCGGGATAAGGCCATTGCCATGACCCTTGCCCGCCATAGCAAATATTTTGGCGAAAATGTGAAAGATAGTGATGCCATAAGTACTGTGGCCGGTACATACAGCGGTTTAACTGCCGATGTGGCTGATATGAACATTACCACCAGCGACCTTGTGCAATATGAAGCTACCGATTGGGATTTCATAACCGGCCGCGCCGAAATAAACGGAATGCTTGTTTATACAGATGATAATACCCTTTCTATCAAAAAGCCCGAAATAAGCGGCACAGCGGTTGTGGAATTATCATTTGGCGCTACTATGCTGGAGTTGGACGCCGAGATCGATTCGCGCATTCAGTTCCCTTCCATAACCGGTCGCACCTGGAACCCCGCTTCGCAGGAAATTGAAAAGGTTGATGCCAACCCGCCATCCGGCGAGCTGAATGGCAACCTGTCAAGCGATGATCTTGCCGGGGTGTTCAGTGAAAGTAAATATCAGCTCAATCATGGCGGCAAGCTTTCGCAGCCCGAGTTGCAGGCCTGGGCAACAGCGCTTAAGCAAAAACAGGTGCTTTCAAAAGTGCGGGGTAGGGTAAAGTTTAAAGGCATCCACACAGTAAAGCCGGGCATGATCATCAAGCTCAGCAACCTGAGCGATAGGTTTAACGGCAACGCCTTTGTTAGTCATATTCAGCATCATGTATCTGCCGGCGACTGGCAGCTTGAGGTACAGTTTGGGTTAGACCCGCAATGGTTTACCGAAAAGTTTGAAACCAGTATAAAGCCTGCTTCGGCCTTGATCCAGGCGGTACCAGGTTTGCAGATAGGTGTGGTAACCCAATTGGAAAGCGACCCTGATGGCGAATGCCGAATTTTGGTACGCATGCCGGTGATAAGTCCGGATGACCAGGGGATTTGGGCCCGTGTAGCCACCTTAGATGCCGGAAAAGACCGCGGAAGTTTCTTTTTGCCCGAAGTTGGCGACGAAGTAGTAGTAGGCTTTTTAAACAGCGATCCGCGTAAACCGGTAGTGCTGGGCATGCTTAACAGCAGTAACAAAACGGCTCCGCTAACTGCAGCCGATGCCAATAATCAAAAGGGTTTTGTAACCCGTAGTAAAATGAAACTCATTTTTGATGACGATAAAAAATCGGTAACCATCGAAACGCCGGCCGGTAAGAAAATAACCATGGATGAAGATGCCGGGGCGATAGAATTAAAAGACGAGAACAATAACTCGATAAAAATGAATAGCGATGGTATAACCATCGAAACCCAGGGCAAGCTGGTGCTTAAAGCTCAGCAGGATTTTAATGCCGAGGGAATGAATTTAAGTCTTAAAGCCAATACCGCGCTATCGGCCGAGGGATCGGCCAGCGTTGAGGTTAAATCAAGCGGCACGGCGGCATTAAAAGGCTCAATTGTACAAATAAATTAATAACAAAAATGGGAGCAGCAGCACGGATAGGCGATATGCACGTTTGCCCGATGGTTACAGGCGTAGTGCCTCATGTAGGCGGGCCGGTGATAGGGCCGGGAGTACCAACGGTGCTCATTGGCGGCATGCCTGCGGTATGCGTTGGCGATATGTGTACCTGTGTGGGGCCGCCCGATTCAATAATCATGGGTTCGGCGACGGTGTTGATAGGCGGAAAACCCGCCGCCCGCATGGGCGATAGCACAGCCCACGGCGGATCGATAGTGTTAGGCTGCCCAACAGTAATAATCGGAGGTTGATCAATGGAACCAAAAATACCTTTTATAGGCCGGGGATGGAGTTTCCCGCCAAGTTTTGACAAGGCTGCCGGTAAAGTTGAGATGCTTACCGACGAGGCTGATATTGAAAGCAGTTTGGGCATATTGTTTACCACCCGGCTGGGCGAGCGCATTATGCAGCCAACCTTTGGGTGTGATTTACAAAGAATAGTTTTTGAAGCGGTGAACCTCACCCTCAAAACCTATATCAAAGATTTGATTGAAACCGCTGTACTGTACTTTGAACCAAGAATAACGCTTAACAGCACCGAGGTTGACACCAGTATGGATAATGAAGGGATTTTGCTTATTAAGCTTAACTACACAGTACGTACCACCAATTCAAGGTATAACTACGTGTTCCCTTACTATAAAAATGACATTACCAGCATAACTACCAACCCATAACCAAAACCATGGCCTGTAACGATAAAAATCCGCTTCAACGTGATGGCTCAAGCCAGTCACAGCGCTTTCTGAAAGCGCTTGACCCAGCCTACGCCCCAATTGAGGAATTGGGCATGGAAGACTGGCTAACGTTTGCGGCTGCTTATGCCGATAAAATAAATTATTATACCCCTAAAGACTGCAACTATCCCCAGGGCGATTGGAAACCGTTTTTTATCCAGGATAAAAAAGCGCTGCAGGATTTTTTGAAGCAGGTTGAGGTAAAAATGCAAAATGCAGGTTTGGGATTTCCCGATTCAAGCATTAAAAGCGATGTTGAACCACACCTTGCCTTGTTCATGTGCTTTATTATGCTGCTGCAGCACTCAGAAGATGCGCTGAACCAGTTTACCGGCCGTCATCTTGATTTTTATTTTAAACGGGTATTGCAGTTGCGCAACAGACCGGAAGTACCGGATAAAGTGCACATCATTTTTGAACTGGCCCGTAACCTCACCGGTTTTTTATTGCCGCAGGATACAGCGCTTGATGCAGGTAAGGATAAAAGCCCTAAACCTAAACCGATTGTTTTTAAAACCACCGCCGAGCTGGCAGTAAACAGCGCTACCATAGCTGCCATGAAAAGCTGGTATCAATCGGCTGCAGATAATAAAGTTGCTTATGCCGATGTTACTTTTTCGGCAGATGGCCTGGGTACACCTTTTAAGGATGATGTACCTAAATGGAACCCCTTTGGCAGTAATAGCTGGCCAACCGCGTCAATGGGTTTTGCTTTTGCTTCAAGTGTTTTACTTCTGGGCGAGGGCGACCGTACTATAACCCTAACACTTAACTTTACCGGGCTCAATGCCTTTGATCCAGCATTAATAGGGCAGCTTTTTAAAGTTTTCTTAACTTCTGAAAAAGATTGGCTACAGGCTGATTTTCCTTCAACAGCGCCCGCTACGCTGAACCAGCAAAAACTGATCATAACTGTAAATGTACCACCTAAAGCTAAAGCGGTAGTGCCCTATAATCAGGCTATCCATAAAGAAAATTACAAAACCGATTTTCCGGTTATCCGCCTGCTGATGACCGTTCAGGACAACGCTTACCCTGTTTACCAGGCATTAAGTAAGGCCCGGCTGGATAGCGTACAGATTGATGTTGCCGTAACCGGCATGAAAAACCTGGCGGTTGAAAATGATAACGGTAAGGTTGACCCCTCAAAACCATTCTTTGCTTTTGGGGCAGTACCCAAAATACATTCAAACCTTTATATTGGAAATGCCGAGATCTTTCAAAAACAGTGGACAGAGATCACCCCTCAAATTAACTGGAAAGGAGTACCCAGCCCCATTGAAGATTATTACAATGCTTACCGGGTAAATTTTGTAAAGCCGACTTTTGCGCCTGGTGATTATGGAATCACTTCTTCTTCTGCCGTTAGCGATTATGGCGGCCGGGTTATTGCCAATAAAGATAGCTTTACAGCAAAGGTATCGTTCATTAAAGATGGAAAATGGTTCCCCGATGGAGGAAGTTCTATCAGTGTGCTTGATGACTCATTTACCTTAACACCGGATGGTGTGCCTCAGCCGGTAAATCAGGCCCCCAGTTTTGTTAACCAATATCTTTACTTCAACGTATCCGGCGCATTTAATTACGGATGGGGGGCTCAGGCCGAAAAAGCACTCGTGCAGCAATATGTACAGCCCATGCAGTTCTTTTTTCCTACACTGGGTTTTATAGGCTTTCAGCAAACCGGTACGCAGGTACAAACACAAACAGAAAATTTTTCGGCCGGGGTGAAGGATAACTATATCCGTATCAATTTAGACCGCGACTTTTTGCATAGTGAGTACCCTAAACTGTTTGCGGCAGCCATGATTAAAAAGGATGGCGGCGCAATTATACCGTCACTGCCTTATACACCTGAAATTGCTTCGCTTACCATCGACTACAAAGCAACGGCTTCAAACGATATTGATAAACTGACAAGCAGTAATAACAATGCCGGTTTGCTGGCCGACTACGTGAACCACAACGTTCAGTTTTTTCATGAAACACCGTTTGGCCAGGCCGAGCAGCATGCTTTCCTCAAAAAACAATTTCACGGTTTAATTGATGGCAACATTACAGCCATATCGCAGGCACCCGATCTTGCCGCGTTTTATATAGGCATCTCTGGTATTCAGACAGGTTCGGTAGCCAGCATTCTTTTCCAGGTTGCCGAAGGGAGTGAGGATGCGCTTGCGCCGTCGTTTTCTGATACTATTCAACCAAAATGGTATTACCTGTCGGGTAACGAATGGCTTGCTTTGGATAAAAGCAATATCATCAGTGATGATACCAACGATTTTCTGCGTTCGGGGATCATCAAATTTTTAATTCCCGAAGGAGCTACAACCAATAATACATTTCTTAACCAAAGCCTCACCTGGCTTGGGGTTGAGCTGCCCACTTCAGTTACTATTGATTCGGTTTGCAAGTTTGTTAATGTACATATTCAGGCGGCTGAAGCTCAATTTGCAGATAATGATAATGAACTTTCACACCTCGAAGCGGGCCTGCCTGCAGGTACTATAAGCAAGCTGATTGACAGGCTTCCGCAAATTAAGTCTGTTACTCAGCCTTATGCCTCGTTCGGTGGTCTGTTGCCCGAGGATGATAATGCTTTCAGGTTGCGGGTAAGCGAGCGTTTAAGGCATAAACACCGGGCCATTACCATCTGGGATTACGAACACCTGGTAATGGCGCAGTTTCCGCAGGTGTTTAGGGTTAAGTGTCTTAATCATACTAACGATGATATAGAAGTAGCGCCGGGCAGTGTTAGGGTGGTGGCTATTCCCGATATCCGTAACCAAATCAGTTTTGATCCATTTAAGCCCAGGGTAAGCAAAAATACCCTGAGCGAGATCACCAAATACCTGTCGGGATTAAACTCCATGCATGTTGATTTGCTGGCCATTAATCCCGATTATGAGGAAGTGATCCTTGATTTTAAGGTGAAGTTTTACTTCGGGCTGGATGAAAATCTGTACGCCATTAAACTGAATACAGATTTGATCAATTACCTGTCGCCCTGGGCTTATAACCGCAATGCAGATATTGATTTCGGCGGAACGCTTTATAAAAGCGTCGTGATCCGCTTTATTGAAGAGCTACCCTATGTTGATTATATAACCGATTTTAAGATGTACTTCACTGCATCGGGGCCTGCAAACCCCGATGTTTTGGAGGCAGGCAATTCAAAGGCCATCCTTGTATCGGCAAAGCAGCATTTAATTGATACCCAAACCATACCTACATGCCCATGATTGATCAGTTAACCATACCGAAACAAATTGATACCAGCCTTGGGCCCGAGTATAATACCCTGCGCACCGAAGGCATGCAGCATATCCGCGATCTGGCGAGCGCTATCTGGTCGGACTATAATGTGCATGATCCGGGTATTACCACGCTTGAGATGCTTTGCTATGCACTAACTGATCTTAACTATCGCATTACCCTGCCGGTGGAAAATATCCTGGCGGTTGATCATGATAATACAGCCAGCATGCATGAGCAGTTTTTATCTGCCATAAAAATACTACCCGGATACCCCGTTACCCCCGATGATTACCGTCAGTTATTTGTACGGATAGATGGTGTGCGGAACGCCTGGATCAAAAAATCGCCCCATAGCATTATTGCCAACTATAAACAACCTGATGGTAAACCGCTTTTGCGTTATGCAACGCCTGGTGAAAATGCCCTGACAGGTAAAGAGGTTAAATTCGATTTAAAGGGCATCAACGATATCCTGATAGATTTTGAAGATTTTCCTGAACTGGGCGGCGATGCCGCCAAGATCAAAGCCAAACAGGATGACATCATCAAACAAATAAAATCGGTATACCATTATTTCCGTGAGTTATGCGAGGACCTTGACCAGGTAAAGGCGGTTGAAAATCAGGAAATAGTTATCTGTGCCGAAATTGAACTGCAGCCGCAGGCTGATCCTGAAATGATCTGGGCGCAGATCATGTTTAATATTGAGCAATATCTTACACCCGATATTACATTTTACCTGCTTCAGGAGTTGCTTGATAAAGGGATGCAGCCCGACGAGATTTTTGAAGGTCCCGTGCTTGATTTTGAAAACCTGCAGGGTATTGACGCCAAGTTTGCCAAACAGGGGTTTATTATTCCCGCTGAGCTTGCGGCTTCGCAGCTGCGTACCGAAGTACGCTTATCCGATTTGTACCGCATCATTATGGAAATTGACGGTGTACGGTTGGTGAAAAGAATCTCTTTTGGTTTTTGCGGTTGTACAGCACCTTCAAGCGAAGTTGCTGATAAAATCTATAAATCGAACGAATGGTTGCTTTGTATTCAGGATGGCCATAAGCCTGTTTTGTGCGAAACCAATTCGTCATTCACATTTTATAAAGATGTGGTGCCCATCGAACTGAAGCAGGCAGAAGCTCAGACCGATCTAAACCAATTACGTAAAGACTGGCAAGACAGCGTCGAGGCTAAAAAGATAGTCGACCTGCCCGTACCCGAAGGTGATTACCGCGATATTGGTCACTATGAAACCCTGCAAAACCAGTTCCCCGAAAATTATGGTATTTCGCCGCTGGGTTTGCCTGATACGGCTACAACCGAACAACGTTCGCTGGCTTTACAGCTTAAAGGATATTTGTTGTTTTATGATCAGGTGTTGGCTAATTACTTCGCCCAGCTTTCAAATGCCCGGATTTTGCTCACTGCCGATGACAGTATCCGCAAAACCTATTTCAGCAATACGGTAAACGGTATCAGGGATGTAGAAAAACTTGTGGACGGCTATGCCCAATGGGAGCAAACAGTTGATGATGTAATTAAAGAAATTGGGCAGGATAACTATCCCGAACGGAAAAACAAATTTTTAGATCATTTGCTGGCCCGTTTTGCTGAGCAGTTTAACGAATACGTGTTTTTGATGTACCGTATTTACGGTGAAGATTACCAGCGCAATATCATCAGGCATAAGGTAAATTTTTTAAAGGATTATGACCAGATGAGCATTTGCCGTGGCAGCGGGATGGACTTGTATAACGCCAAAACACCCGATCAGCAATTGGTGAATGTATCGGGCATGGAAAAACGCATCTCGATGCTACTGGGTTTTTCCAACTATAAAATGCAGCAGCTAAGTGTGGAGGATTATCTGTTGTTCAAGGCCGATGCCCTGCATTATAACTGGACAATATCGCAGCTTGGCGTAGTGAAATTTAAGGGCAATGCCAATTATCTAAAGGAAATTGATGCCTATGAAGATCTGGGCCTGGTATCCGTATTGGCCTGCGACAGGGAAAACTACCGCTTAAGTCCGGGACCTACTGCCGGCAAATATGTGTATAACATAGCCAACTCGGCGGGTACGCTGCTTACCCTTAATGATATGGAGTTTAGCGCGGCCGCTATCGAAACCGAAATTGCATTTATCATCAAATTTATGCAAAACGATTTCAAGATGGAAGGTATGTATGTGATAGAAAACATCCTGCTGCGCCCGCCATTTGA
The DNA here is from genome assembly GCF_900110105.1 of Mucilaginibacter gossypiicola. Classification (GTDB taxonomy): domain Bacteria; phylum Bacteroidota; class Bacteroidia; order Sphingobacteriales; family Sphingobacteriaceae; genus Mucilaginibacter; species Mucilaginibacter gossypiicola. The sequence continues at coordinate 118,611 of NZ_FOCL01000004.1, forward strand.
TTATACCGGCGATGACAGTACCCATCACCAGTTTATGCCGGTTTGCCTTGATCCAAACGGCGTGTATTGCGAGCCGCTTGACCCATACTCGTTCCGTATTTGTGTGATATTACCGGGCTACAGCGTAAGGTTACGTAACACGGCTTTCCGCACTTATGCCGAGCGGCTCATTCGCACTGAAACGCCTGCCCATATACTGCCGCGGATCTGTTTCATCGGCCACGACCAGATGGTTGGTTTTGAAGCGGTTTATAAAGATTGGCTTGCCGCCAAACACATAGCGGTGAGTACGGATTCGCCTATCGACCCGGTATTGAACAGCAAATTTATTGATGTGCTTGAAAAACTGTACACCGTTTATCAGCAGGGCCAGTTAAGCGATTGCAACGATGATACCCAGGAAACCAACCCGATTATATTGAATAAATCAAGCCTTGGCACCTTGCAGGGCGGCACAAATAATAACAGTTAAAACCTAAATAACAAAGCCATGCCACCAGTAACCAACATAAAGCTCACCGATATAACTTTAGAGTATAACTCCTTTGTTGACAGCCAGGTGCTTACAGCCAAGCAACTGAACGATATTGTAGAGTTTTTTGAAGATCAGCAGCGCCTTACCCGTACCTGTTTAATTGGTGTTGGCCTGGTATGCGGTCTTAGCTTTAAAGGCGATGCCAACGGTATAACCATTGGCAAAGGCTGCGGCGTAACTACCGACGGCGATTTGCTTTACATGCCCGAAACAACCTATAAAAATTTCAGGGCCTATGATAATTCGCTGATCAAGTACCCGCCGTTTTACCCTTTAGGGACAGATGCGGCGCAAATGGCTTTGTGGGAGCTGGTAACCCCGGATGACAAGGGCGTTTTCCCGACCGATAGCTTTGACCTTACCAATTTTAAAGCAAAAGCCGGTAAGGACCTGACAGAAATGTATGGTCTGCTTTACCTGGAGTATTACTCTAAAGATCCGGATGCCTGTACAGCCATTGATTGTGATAACCAGGGGCGTAAGCAGGTAGCCAAACCCAAAGTACTGCTCATTGCCCAGGCCGATATGAACCAGATCATTGAACAAACCGGCTCGGAGGTTATTTATGATGATATCTACAAAAAATATTTCAACGCTTACAATGCCTACTTTGATGCTCCTGTATTAGCTGCCAAACGCGTGTTCTTTAACACGCAAACAACCGCGACGTCATCTGCACTTACTGCCGCCTTTTCAAGCATCGCAAACACAGGGGCCGCTGGTTTATCAGCAGCCATTCAGTCATTATACAATACTTTCAAATTCGCACTCGATCCACAATCCGTTTACCCTATTACCAGCATCGTCGCCAATATAAATACAACGCTAAGCAAAGCTACAGCCCCAATGCAGGCACAATACCTGTATGATTTTTACAAGGACCTGCTAACCGGGTATAATGAATTGCGTGCGGTACTTTCGGATATTATTTATCAGTGCTGCCCCAATATTTATGCCTTTCCGAAGCATATCATGCTTGGGGCCTTAAATGTTACCCCTACCGCCAAACCTACTCCATATCGCCATAAATTTTATGCATCACCTGCTGTAAGTGCTAATAAGGACAAGCTGAATATTGCTTTGAATTTGTTAGATAGGCTGAACATTATGAGCAGTGGGTTCACGCTGCCTGCAAACCCGGTGGTGAAGGTGACGCCATCTACAGATAATAGTAAACCTTTGGAGGCAAGGGCCATTCCTTTTTATTATGGCAAGCCGGTTGATCTGGCTAAAAAGTGGAGTTATGGCCGCTGGCTGCAAGGTACGGATAAATTGATCCTTAGTTATAATGCTTCCGCTTATTCGCCAGCAAATGATGTAGTTGTAAATCCGCTAAATTATTCAATCGACTCCAATAATTTTTTCAGGATAGAAGGGCATATCGGCAAGAAATATACTGAAGCGCTTGCCGCGGTTGATAAGATCAGGCAGGATTCAAACCTCCCTTTTGATGTAGTGACTATCAGGCTCGGGGATGTTACCCTTGCCGATATCAACATTGATGATTATGCCTGCCAGTTTAATGATCTGGAGGCCACACTAAAAGCTTTTCAGGCCGAACAAAATTGCCTTTATAGTGATGTAAGCAAGTTTTTTTCAAGCTTTGATACCAAGACCGGTTATTCAGTAGCATACAATAGTGTCCTGGCCCAGGCTGCCGGGCAACAACTGTCATTCGCTAATGCAGAGGCAGAAGCACCGCAGGCAGCGGCACCTGCAGCTGCAACACCCAAAATGAAGATGGCTGCAGTTACAGTGGAAAAAGCCGCAGGCATATCAACCGGGGTCAGTATGGAAGCAACCAGTGGCCTGGCAATCAATAAAAGTATTAGCAGAGTTGCGATTGATAGCGGTTTTAGCGCGGTAGATAATAATATCAATGTTGCACAAGGTAGCATTGGCTATTATGTAGATCAGATCCGCCGCCAGGGTGGAGCTGTAAGTATTTCGGATTATGCGGATGCGGCCGGTAAGTCCGTTGATACCTCGGCAACAGGATCATATGAACAGGCTGTAGCGGTTGATATTCCGGTACGTGTAATTGCCGGTACCCGAAACATAAGCCAATGGCTGCCCGATAGGCTGGTTGATATAGACCAGGATACGATAGATAATTTTTCGGCCCGGATAGATGACCTTTGTAACGAAGTAAAATCTGCAACTCAAAAAAGCAGGCAGATTTTTGCCCAGGCCGATTATATACGCAAAGGGTATGAGGATGATTACGAGTTGCAGTTATGGCGCTTGTCTGAAAACTGCTGTGCTGGCCAGGCGCTTGCCGTTATCATGAATGAAATTCAGGACCGTAAAACCAAGCTGCTGCAACAGCTTACCTTTTCGGCCTATGCGGCCAACCATACCGGTTTAGAGCATCTTGCTGGTGTACCTGCGGGCGGAACATTTGTGATGGTATACGCAACTACCATGACCACGCCCAGTCCAACAGTACCTACAAATACACTTTCGCTCGATGACAGGTTAAAGGTACTTCAGGCCAACCCGCAGTTTGTAAAAGGTTTTGCAAGTGATGCTGATGCGATGACTTTTATAGCGCAGAATACCAACTTTGACGATATTTCTGCTGCTGTGAAATTTTACCAGGTGCAGTCGCCACGTAAATTTACGCCAACTATTGAGGCCGATGTTATCAGTAAAACTCAGGCTTTAGCTGTTGATCTCGGTAAAGTAAGGGCAGTGGCCACAAACCCGGATGTACCGGAAGATATTGTGTTTGCGGATTTTTGCCTGCCGTATATGTGCTGCTCTGATTGCCCGCCGGTGTCATTCATTATGCCTAAGCCACCGGTAGGGTTAAGCTTGCCTAAAGCTGTAGCATGCTCAGACGAAGGCTTGCTGCAATTTAAAGTTAGTCCGGTTGATGGGGTTATTAAAGCCGCCGCTGGTTTTGAAACCACTGTTGTAACAAAAGACGCCATAAACTATTTTGACACAACCAAAGTTAAAGACGGTACGTTTGGCCAGCAGATCAAATTTACTGTAAATGATCAGCCTGCCGATTGCACCATCACCGTATTTAAACATCCTGCTGTAACGCCGGCGGCCCAGGTAACTGGTACTGATCCTGCATCTGTTGGGGTTACTATTAAGCTATCGGCTACTACTAACCAGGCAACAGGTGATACATTTGCTTATACCTGGACAATGCCCGACGGACAGGTACATCCAAATCTTACTGTACCAGACGACAGCATTACATATCTCTATGCAGATCTTCGTCAGAAATTCCCTGATGGTAAGCTAACGTTTACCCTATCGGCCAATAATCATGATTGCACCGATACAGAACAGGTTGTTCTTACAGTGCAAATTCCCGATGAGCCGGTAAACCTTACCCTGGCCGCCAGTGAAGTTTGTTCGGACGGAGGTAATATAAACTTCACCACCGTACAACCTGCAACAGGCATCATTACTTCAAAATTAGCGGGAGACGCTGTGAAACTCCTCGGCAGCCAATGGGTTGTTGATCCTTCAAAAGGCCCTTATGATGTAAGCATTAATGATTTTATGGTGAATGGCAAACCGGTTCCTGCTTGTACTCTAATGATTCACGAACATCCGCAAGCCTCGTTTGATTATAAAGTAGATGCAGATCCAGCTAAAGGCACTGCCACTGTTACACTAACCAATAAAACACCTAATCCGGGCAGTTTCAAATTTACCTGGACGTTTGATGATGGCACTACCAGCAATGATGTAAATACTGTAAAAGTATTTAACATGGGGCAGTTTCCACGTGGGCGCAATACAGTTATTACGCTTACAGCCGTGAATGGTAAGTTTGATAAATGCCGTGCGGTATTTACACCTACGCCGCCTGTAGCTTTGCCTGCAACAGTTACTATACCAATACTTACCAATTTACCACCAGCAGGTACAACCGCAACTACAGCTACGACACCTCCACAGATACTCGTAGTTAAAGATACGCCTCCTGCAGCTACTACGGTTACACCTAAAATAGATCCGGCTGTGATTAAAGAAACTCCTGCAGTAACGCCTACGGTAACACCTAAAGTGGATCCGGCTGTCATTAAAGAGACACCTGCAGTAACACCGGCCGCAACACCTAAGGTGGATCCATCGGTAGTTAAAAAAGAGACTACGATAACACCTGCGGCGACACCGAAAGTGGATCCGGCCACAACTAAACAGGATCCTGCGGCAACACCAACAGTAACACCTAAGATAGATCCGAAGATCATCAAAAAAGATCCGGGTACTACTGATCCGGGCACTGTTAAATAGATGCGCTATGGCAGGGAGTACACATATCATCCATAAGCTGGTGCTTGATATAGAAGTATCACGCCGCAATGCTGCCCGAAAGGTGCAGGATGACGCGGTGCAGTACTTTGAACAGGTGCTGCTCAAAAAACTGGAGCAGTTGCTGGATAGCATGGATGTACCTGCCCATGTTTGCATAGACAGGATTGACCTTGATTTGGGAAATGGTAAGCTGGAAGATGTTTTTGAACAACTGCAAGCCGGTTTAGCTAAGGTACTTGAGCCCGTTTTAAGCCCTGATATATTACCTGGCAGTGATGAGCGTGATAATGAAATCAGCTATTCATTACTCACTGAAGAGCAGCAGGCTTTTAGTGTATTTGTGTATTTTCTTAATACAGGAAAGCTACCGTGGTATACAGTTGCTGAAACAGATTGGTTGCAGCAGGAAGATACTTGGTTAAGTAAATTATCGGAACTATTAATAAATGACAGAACATACCAATTAAAGCTTATCAATCTTTTTAAAGGTTCACAACTTACAATAAGGTTGTTTAGCCAGTTTGGTATTGTATTTATTAAAGGGCTGGTAGCGGTTTTACTGCATATGGATGCCGGTGAACTTCAAAGGAAACTCGATGCTGCTACAGGGAAAATCCGGGACCTGATGGGCCGACAACCGGTAAATGATTTTAAAGATTTGTCATTGACAGAACTTGCCGGCGATATGGGGAATGTTATCGAAAAACTTTTGCTCATGATCTCTCTGCGCACCGGCAATAGTGAATTTCCTGATGATCGCGTGATCGTAAAAAAATTGGTTGAATTAATACCGGTAGAAGCAGCCACTGTAATATCGATGCCTGTGGCGAAGCTTGTTCAAATTGCAGAAATAGTTATTCAATCAACAGAAAATAAAGCTGCACCGCCAGCCAATAAGCCTGTAGCAACGCCTGATAATACATCTGAAACAGAAATAAAAGAAATAGAACAGGCTGACGGCCGGTATGTAAACCAGGCCGGTTTGGTGCTCCTGCATCCGTTTCTGGAATATTTTTTTAAAGATTTTGGCTTGCTGCAGGATAACGATTTTGCTGATCTGCCGGCAAGGCAACTGGCCATTCACCTGCTGCATTATTTAGGCTCCGGTAATGTAAACGGTTTTGAGTACGACCTTGGTTTTGAAAAGTTTCTATGCAGTTGGCCTGCCGGAGAATCATTGGAACGTGATATTGAGATTCCCCAACGCATGCTTAACGAAGGTGACAACATGCTTCGCACTGTAATCAAGTACTGGAAAGCATTAAAAAACACGTCGCCGGGCGGCTTGCGCGAAGGCTTTTTAATGCGCAAGGGAAAGCTGATTGAAGCAGAGCAGCCTGTGCGCCTTATTGTGGAGCGGATGGACCTGGATATCCTGCTTTCGTCATTGCCATGGGGCATTGGCGTAATTAAACTACCCTGGATGGATGAACCTTTTTACGTGGAATGGCAATGAAAACACCTCAAAAGGCAGCGCCCGCAAATACCAAACAGCATCAGCCCGCTAACGGGCAACAGGCAGGAAAAGATCCTTTTTTCGCAGCTGCTCATGATATAGAACGTGCACCGGAATCTCCTTTTTTTAAGGGTAATAAGGTTCAGCGTAAAATGACCGTGAATGAACCCGGCGATCATTTTGAAAGGCAGGCCGACCAGGTTGCTGATAAAGTTGTACAGCACATCAATCAGCCCAAAACCGTATCTAACTCTACAACTACTGCAACTGCTCCTGCAGCCACCTCCGCTGTTCAAAAGAAAGAAGATAAAAAGGAAGATAAACAGGAAAAAGAACAGAATGGTGCCGATAAGGAATTACAGCGACGCCCGGTTTTTGAAAGTGATGCCGATCCTAATGAAGGCAATACCCTGAAACGCAGCAGCCAGTCTTCTGCACCGGATGTATCTCCACAAACGCAACAAAAGATTGAAGACAGCAAAGGCGGCGGTGAACCATTACCTGCTAATACCCGCGAGGAAATGGAAGGCGCCATGGGCGCCGATCTGAGCGGCGTTCGCATCCATAACAATAGCGAGGCAGCCGGGTTAAGTAACGATTTGCAGGCACAGGCCTTCACCCATGGTAATGATATTTATTTCGGTGCTGGTAAATATGATCCGCAAAGTCAATCGGGACAGCATTTACTGGCGCATGAGGTAACGCATACCGTACAACAGGGTGGAAATGGGGTTAAAAAGAAAGGTATCATTCAACGGGCTGAAATGGGTGTCGCAGATAGTGGTAAGGCTAAGCCCCATACCGCGGAAGGTGATATCGACAAAAGGAAAAAGACTATAAAAGTTCAGAAAATTGAAATCCCCGGGTTTAAGTATGATATGATGCCGTCCAAAACTGACTACTCATTTAAAAGTACAACCAGAAGCGGTAAGCATTTAGATACATGGGAAAAAGAAGCAGCAACCGATAAGGGATTTAATAATAAGTTTGATGAAATGAAAAAGAAGGAGTTGCCAAACGGTGGAACAGCACCGGCAGGCAATAATACTTATTTCATGGTATCAAAAACCAACCCCAGCGGCGGTATGCTTTTCGGTAACCCCGATGAAATACGAACCCGTTCAGTGAGACCAAACTGGAGGAAGGCCGGTCAAATGCACGAATTTGAAGTTGATCATAAAGTTGAGTTGCAACTTGGTGGTGCCGATAATGATATTGGTAACTTATGGCTTTTGTCGCAAAAAATCAATGGCTCATCGGGATCTACTATTAAAACCAGTATAGAAAATGCTATAAAAGAAACTTTAAAAGCCGAGGAGAAGAATGATCCAGATAGAGTAAAAGGCATGTCTGTGGGCTCGGTTAAAGATAACTACAGTATTACAGTAGTAAGTTTCTCAAAAAAAGGATCGCCAGACAGCGCCGGTGATAACGACAAATATTCACTTTCTGATATACAAAAAGGCGAACATTTGGAGGGAATGCGTTTTCTGGTACCGGGTAAGGATGATAAGTATCTCAAAGATCTTGTTGACACGAATCATGTACACCTCTTTTTTAATGAACGACGGGGCCGGGCTGTTAAAATGCCCAAAAAAGGTCCGTTCAAACTTCAAAATACAAAGAAATATAGCGCTAACATCGACTCCGTTACCTACGACCCTCAAACAGATATTATGCAGCAGGGTGGTTCAGGTACTATAACGGTAACGATGTTTAAAACCAGTAAAACCGCTCATAGCATTACCGAAAGTTTTCCGATAAATGCCATTCCTGGTGTTTACGGAGGCTTTATTTCGAGGAAGGACATTTTGGACAAGTTGCGCCCTCAGGTTAAAGCGTTAAGTCCTGTTCAGTTACTAACAGCTGATTTTAATGATGATGGTGAACTTGAAGCGAAAGGCAAAGTGCATACCACCATTCCGCTTATTGATAAAGCGGATATCGATATCGTGGTTGACAGCAACGGCTTAGGCATCAGAAAGGTTTTTGATGGAGGAGAAATTAATCTGCCGCCGCCATTTAAAATTACAGATACATCGCTCGGCATTACCCTGAGCGATTCGGGTCTGACGGTTGACGGTAACATGAACTTCGAGATCCAGAAGCTGGGAAAGGGCGAGGTTCATGCAAAAGCAGGCACTTCTGGAGCTTTCGCCCTGGGAGGATCATTTGACTTTGATTCAAAAACTTTTAAACCTGCCCGCATTACGGTTGATTATACAAAGCCTGGCGATGGCGGTGACGGGGGCTTATCCGCTACAGGCGAGATAGGTATCCCTGCCGGTACAATAAAGGGAATCAAATCGGCCCATATCAATATAGCATATGCAAATAAGGAGTTCACAGCTACGGGTACTGCAGAGCCAGATATTAAAGGTGTAAAAAGTGCAGAGATTCACGTTAGCTATGGTAACGATACATTGGTCATCGGCGGTAGTTTCGTGCTTGATGAAAATATGCCCGGTATCCAAAGCGGTAGTGGTAATGTTGAAGTTACCCGCGGCCCGGATGAAATTTACCATGTAAAAGCCAACGGTAAGGCGATTCCTAAAATCCCGAAGATCAATACCGAGCTGTCAATTTCTTATGACGATGGCGCACTTACTATCGAAGGCAAGGCTTCTTATGCCGCCGACAGGGTATCGGGCGAGGTAATGGTTGGGGCAACCAATCGCGCTATTGCCGCTGATGGTACACCATCGGGCCCCGCAGGTGATAAGTTTACCGCTTATGGATCTGGTAAATTAACGCTTAAAGTTACCGATTGGCTGCAGGCTTCGGCAAGTGTAAGGGTAACCCCAGCCGGTGAGATTGAAGTTGTTGGCCGTTTGGACCTTCCTTCGGCTGTTGATGTTTTCCCTAAGAAGAGCATCAATAAAGAGCTGTTTAAAGTACCAACCATCCAGATACCCATTTTTGCCATCCCGCTTGGGCCTAAGAGTATTGGTATCGTGGCAACTATTGATGGCGGTCTTGATTTTGATGCTGCTGTAGGTCCGGGCCAGTTGAAAGACGTTTTTGGACAAATAGAATTTAATCCTTCACATCCCGAAAATACACGCATTAGCGGCGGGGCAAAATTTGTGATCCCTGCTCATGCTGGCTTAAAATTAAAAGCTGCGCTTGGTATCGGGCTTAGTATTGGTCCGGCCAGTGTTACCGGAGGTATCCAAATAGTTGGAGGATTGGGATTGGAGGGGGAAGCCAGCGCCGCGGCCGACCTGGCATGGTCGCCCACCACCGGGTTTGAGTTTAACGCCCTCGGTGAAATAGAGGTACATCCTAAATTTACGTTTGATGTAAACGCTTTCATCAAGGCCGAGCTTGATTTGTGGGTTACCGATATCTCAAAAGAGTGGACTAAAAACCTGGCGTCATTTAGCTATGGGCCAGATTTGCAGGTTAAAGTTTCGCTGCCAATCCACTATAAAGATGGTGAGCCATTTGATGTAAAAACTGATGATATTAAAGTTACTTACCCTGAAATCAGCATTTCTGATATAGCAGGTGGAATAGCAGATAAAGTAAAAGAAGAAATGTTATGAGCAACCGAAGCCAACTAACCGAACTGATAAACCTTGGTGCCATACAGCAGCTTAATGGCAATTTTGAAGCTGCCGAGGCTTATTATGCAAAAGCTGCCGATTTAAATGAACCTAATGTTACCCTGCTCAATAACCGGGGAATGTTGTTTTACCAGCAAAACAAATTTGCCGAAGCGAAGCCACTCTTTGAGCGGGCTTTAGAAATTGATGGTCAAAATGCTTCGGCATGGCTCAATCTGGCTAATACCGAGGTTTTGCTGGGGCAGTATGACAGGGCTTTAAATGCTTTCAGGCAAACTATTACGCTTAAGGCCGATCAGTTTGAGGCATGGGAAGGATTAGCTAAGTTGTATATGTTATCGGCAGATATGGAAAGCGCCGAAACATGCTGGCTTAAAGCGGTTGAGCTTAATCCCACCAATTTAAATTTATTGATGGGGCTGGCACAGGTTTATCTTTCAACCGGTAGGTATGATGAGGCGTTTGAAATGGCCGACTATGTTTTATCCGAAAACCCGCAAAACAGCAGGGCTTTGCAAACTGCAGGTCTGTCGCAACTGATGATGAAAAACTATGCATTGGCTACCGGGTACCTGATCAGGTATTTAATGTTGTTTCCTGGCGATATTGCTGTACGCAACCACCTGGCAGTTGCTTATTTGCAAAGCGGTCAATTAACAGAAGGGGCAGCCGAATATGAGCGAATCCTGGAATATGATCCCGAAAACGAGGAGATAAGGTTAAATACCGGAGTGCTTTGCCTCGGGCTCAACCGTTCTGAAGATGCGTTTTCACATCTGGAATTATTGCTTAAGCAATATCCCGAAAATAAAAAAGGAAAACTATATCTGGGCATAGCCCTGGCTAACTTAAATCAAAAAGATAAAGCCAAACAAGTGTTTGAGGACCTGTTGCAGGAGCCCGGAGAATGGGCTGCCCATGCCAAAAAACAATTGGACCTGTTAAATAATTTAAACTGAACCACCTATGAAATACATCCAGAACACACGCCGGCCGCTTAGTCAGAAACAGGCGGACAAAGCCGAAAAGCCCTTTTTTAATGGCAGCCGGGAAAAAAGCAAACAGGATAGTGATGCCTTTTTTCAGGCGAGGAAGATTGACGGTAACCAGGACAGCGCCCTTGAACAGGAGGCCGATGCGGTAGCACATAAAGTAACTATGTCACAGCAGGCAACTGCCAATTCATCTCAACGGATGGGGCAAATGAGTGTTCAGAAAAAAGGTGCCGATGAGGAGAAAGATGCGAAAGCCGGCCAAAAGAAAGAACAAAAGGATGAGAAAGAGGAAGGTAAGCCGCAGAAAAAAGACGAAAAGAAAGAAGAAGAAAAGCCAACTCAAAAAAAGGAGGAGGATAAAAAAGATAAAGAGCCGCAGAAAAAGGAAGAGGATAAAAAGGATAAGGAAGGGGTTCAGAAAAAAGAGGAAGAGAAGAAGGATAAAGAACCTCAAAAGAAGGAAGAAGATAAAAAAGACAAGGAGCCGCAAAAAAAAGGCGAGGATAAAAAGGACGAAGGCAAGCCACAGAAAAAAGAAAAAGGCGAAGAAAAAGACGATAAAGCCGCTGCGCAAAAAAAAGAAGAAAAGGGTGGCAGCGTAGAAAAAACAGAAGGCAAACCCGAAGTCCCCGAAGCAAAGTTTGACAGGTTACTGAACGAGAGTAAAGGCGGCGGCAGCCCTCTGCCGGCAAAAGTGCGTGCACAATTGGAGCACCAGATGAACGCCAATTTTGAGCAGGTAAAAATCCACACAGGGCAACAGGCTGTTGAGCTTTGCAACCTTTCAAAGGCGCAGGCGTTTACACATGGTAACGATATTTATTTTAACGCAGCCAAGTTTGATCCTGAAAGCACTGCCGGTATGAACCTGCTGGCGCACGAATTAACCCATGTTATACAGCAAAACGGTCCGCGTAAATAAAATGGATACTAATATTAAGCAATTAAAAGCGCTGATGCAGTATACAGCCGACTGTGTTGAGGCCAGGCTGCAAACCGTATTTGGTAATGACGCAACTTATTTGCCGCCATTGTTGCCTCAGTTAGAGCGAAATGGCAGTGTGCTCGAAAAATTGATCGACGATCATGGGCTGAGCAGTAATGAGATCATTATATTGATGATGGCCCTGGCACCGCATCTACAGGTTGAGTTTTTTGACGGGATCATTCAACCATACATGCGCGAATCGGGCGACTTTCAGCCGATTGGTGGTGTCAGGAGCCGCAATGGACGCAGCTTTTTGCCAACCGGCCAAACAGCAGTTTTTGTTTTGGCGGGAGATGATCTTGAAAAACGGCTGGAGATAGCAGACCTCTTCCATCATCATAGCAATTTGGCCAAACAGCATATTTTGCATCTGGAGGATGTGCCAGAAGGGGAGCCGGCTTTATCAGGCAGGCTGGTGTTGCAGCCAGAGTACGTTGAACTGTTGATCAGCGGTACCGAATCTATCCCTAAACTAAGCATGAACTTTCCTGCCCAGCATCTCGAAACTACGTATAACTGGGACGATCTGGTGCTTAATGATACCACCCGAAAACAAATTGCCGAGCTGGAAAACTGGGTAAACTATCAGCAGGTACTCATGACCGACTGGGGCATGGAGCGGAAACTGAAGCCCGGTTATCGCGCCTTATTCCATGGGCCACCGGGAACTGGTAAAACGCTTACGGCATCTCTGCTCGGTAAGTACACGGGCAAACCGGTTTTCAGGATCGATCTGTCGATGATCGTATCCAAGTTCATCGGCGAAACAGAAAAAAATCTTTCTAAACTGTTTGAAAAGGCTGATAATAAAAACTGGATCCTGTTTTTTGATGAGGCAGATGCACTTTTTGGTAAGCGTACCAATGTTAAAGATGCGCATGATAAATATGCCAACCAGGAAGCATCTTACCTGCTGCAGCGTGTGGAGCAGCACAACGGCCTGGTAATACTCGCTACAAATTTTAAAAATAACATTGATGAGGCCTTTATGCGCCGTTTTCAGTCGGTTATCAACTTCCCGCTCCCCAATGCCGATGAACGGTATACCATCTGGCAAAAATCATTCCCACCAAAAGCCAACCTCAACGGGCATATTAACCTCGAACAGATCTCGCGTAAATATGAACTTAGCGGCTCTGGTATCCTCAATGTAGTACAGTTTGCATGTTTGCAAATGCTGGCCCGCAAAGAAAGCCGGATCTCATCCGAACTGATATTGGAGGGCATAGAAAGAGAATATACTAAGGAGAACCGTGTTTGGTAGGGGTATTTCACAACTAAAAACCCAATTGTAACATATTCGCTATCTATAATCTGTACAAGTAAATCGATGGTTTGTACATTGATTTGGTAAGCCGGGTTGAGCACTTTTAGGCTGGCCTGGATCCTATTTAAACTTCAGTGATAAAGAAAATTTAGCTTCGTGCTTATTAGTGCGGTTTGCGTAAAATTGAATAAATTTAGCAACTCATCGCCTATCACAATTCCGTGACTTTCACAGGAGATGATTTTACTATGGTTTTGTCTGTAATTATCTCTGGGGCAATAAAATACTAAGTGTATGTTTAAATATATAGCGACATGTTTTATTGTTTTAATTTTTGCCTCAAACGCATCCGGGCAAAAAAAGATGGACATTGCTACCATTAAACTGAACCTCGATAATCAGAAAAACAAAGCCGATACAAATACCATAAAGCTGCAAATACAATTAGGCAGCTACTATCTCAACAAACAAGGCGACCACAAAGACGTGCTGGACAGCGCCATAACTGCTTTTAATAAAGCTATAGAAATGAGCGTTATTGTCCATTCGGCAAAATGGCTTAATGAGAGCATGATGCTTAAAGGGACAGCATATCTTAAGCAAGATAACCTGAAGCAGGGCAAAGCTGTTTTTATGGAGGTGATTGGGTATTACCGTAAAATGGCTGATAGATACCAGGAGGGTAAAACTCTGGCCCGTTTAGGCGACAATATATCTATAGATAATACCGCTGCGGTTCCCGATAAAATAAATAGTTATGAGCAGGCGCGGGCTTTATTTCAGCAAACAGGCCATAAACTGGATGAGGCTGATATGAACAAGAATATAGCCGACATCCACCTTAATCAAAAAAAACTTGATCTGGCCGAGACAGAACTGCTCCAGGTGCTGGCACAATACAAAGCAATAGGATATAAAAAGCTTCACTATACTTATCACTCTCTTGCTGAATTAAGCAAGCAAAAGGTTGATCTTCATAAGGAACTTTATTATCGTCATGAGGTGATAAAAAGTATGACTGCCTCGGCCGATACTGCCCTCGCCGATTTTTACTACGCCAAACTTGCATTGGTATATGCCGACCTTGATAAATATGACCAAAGCCTTGTTTACATCCTCAAATCGGCCGAGATATTAAAACATAGAAAACAGTACGAAGACTTTTACGGGTACCTGAGTCTCATCATCTATGATTTCATAACAGCAAAAAGGCCTAAAGAAGCCCTGGCATATTTGAAGCAGGCCGTAATTGACGTACCACCAAAGATCCTGGCACAACAAGTGGATATGTACGAGGCGTTCGGCAATATTTATGTTGCCCTTAAGGATTACCCTAAAGCTGAGGAGTATTATCTGAAAATGATGGACGTGTATAAGATCACTAATTTTAGTAAAGATTTTTATACCACCAATGAGCAAATGGTTACCGACTTTGTGCATTACAACGAAACCATGGCCGGTTTTTATCTGCTAACACGGCAGTTTAAAAAAGCAGGGATCTATACCCAACAAATTTTATCGTTACCATCAAATAAGATAAGGCCTATTACCCTTACCAAGATTCATCGCATGCAGTTTCGGGTTGATTCGGCGTCTGGTAATTATGTAGCTTCGATAAAACATTTCGAGATCCATAAACGCCTGGATGATTCACTGTTTAACGCTATTAAAAATAAACAGATTGAAGAGCTTGAGATCACTTACAAAACCAAGCAAAATAAGCAGTCGATAAGGTTTTTACAAGAACAGAGCAAGAGCCAGAGAAACGAAATTCAAAAGGCAAACATGCAGCGCAATATTACTTTTGGAGGAGTAGCTATGCTCATTGTGATAGCAGGGCTGGCATTTAATGGTTACCGGCACAAGCAACGGAGCAACCAGCAATTGCAATTAAAACAGAGGGAGATCAATGATCAGAATTTATCATTACAAAAGCTGCTTAACGAAAAGGATAACCTGCTTGATGAAAAGGACTGGCTGTTAAAGGAGGTGCACCACAGGGTAAAAAACAACCTGCAAATAGTAATGAGCCTGCTGAATACGCAATCGGCATTTTTGAAAAATAATGCTGCACTTGCGGCCATTCGTGAAAGCCAGAACCGTGTACAGGCCATCGCACTTATACATCAGAAGTTGTATAGCAATTCGGATGTATCTTATATTGATATGTCGGTTTATATTAATGAACTGATCAGCTATTTGGCCGATTGTTATAATCCTGGCGATAGGGGGATCCGTTTTGAACAGATCGTACAACCTGTAAAACTTGATGTTGCCCAAGCTGTACCCGTTGGCCTTATATTGAACGAAGCCATTACTAATGCCATTAAATATGCTTTCCCGATGCAACGGGGCGAAATTAAAATAACCCTGCAACTGGCCGAAGAAACCATTATACTCACCATAACAGATAATGGGATAGGCCTGCCTGGTGATTTTGATATCCAAAAAGCAAGTTCGTTGGGAATGGAAATGATGAAAGCCTTGAGCAAGCAGTTGGGCGGTTATTTTAAAATGGAAAATTGCGGTGGCGCTGTAATTACAGTCGAATTCAGGGCCGAGAAGCAGCTAAATAATATTGAACGAAAAACTTTTGTAGCTAATTGATAATATGAACAAAAAGATATTAATAGTTGAGGACGAATCGCTGGTGGCGTACGATCTGAAATTAATATTAACCCGTGCCGGTTATAAAGTTTGCGGCATTGCCGATTCTGTAACCGAAGCATTAGAGATCATTGAAGAACAAAAACCGGAAATGGTTTTGCTTGATATTTTTTTAAAGGGAAACCAAACCGGTATCGATCTGGCCAAAATTCTTACTTCAAAAAATATTGCATTTGTATACTTATCGGCCAATTTTCAGGAAAGTATTTTGGAGCGGGCAAAAGCTACACAGCCTTACGGTTTTTTGGTAAAGCCATTCCGCGAAAAAGAGTTACTGATTACCCTTGATGTTGCTTTTTACCGGCATCAAAACAGTATTGAATCAAAATTACGGCAGGAACAGGCACTGGAGCTGGTGTTTAAAAACATTGTTGCCGAACCCATACCCTGGAAACAGAAATTGTTGAAAATAGCAATGAGTATTCAGCCGCATGTACCGTTTGATTATTTAACTACCACTATGAAAAATGGTGTAGGTTTCCCGGGTAATGCCATCTCATTTTTTCGTACAGGATTTGATGAGTACCAGGTTATAGGTACAGATGAATTTGTGAACATCACAAAAACAAATAGGGACCAGTTGAAGCAAATGCAGGATGGCAGCCCGCGGACTACTAAGGCTGATTTTTATAATGCAGCCGGTTTTGCAAAGATATGGCCGGAGTTTCCGGTTAAAAAACTTATAGCCCAGGTTTTTAATATGCAATCGTTTTTAGGACTGCCTTTGCTTTCGTCAAGCGGGGATGTTATTCAGTTTTCATTTTACAGCCGAAAAACAGATTGTTATACCAATGATCATTTGATTTTGTTAGACCGTTTGCACAGGTCATTATTAATGGCAATAGAAGAGATCATTCCGTTAGATGCTCCTGAGCCATTAGTAACGAGGTCTGATAAATCAACACAAGGCGAATTAAGAGAGAAAAACAAGGCCACCGGTTTTAAAGATATCATATGCAAAAGTCATCAGATGCTTACTGTGCTTGACCATATAGGCATTGTAGCTCCGCTTGATACATCGGTACTGGTGCTGGGCGAAAGCGGAACAGGAAAAGAGCGGATAGCCAAAAGTATCCATTACCTGTCGTTTCGTAAAAATAAGCCTTTGGTGGTGGTAAATTGTGCATCGATGCCCGCTACCTTGATCGAATCGGAGTTATTTGGTCACGAAAAAGGGGCTTTTACAGGAGCTGTGGAAAAGCGTACCGGCAAATTTGAGCTGGCCGATGGCGGTACTATCTTCCTGGATGAGATAGGCGAAATGCCTGCCGAACTGCAGGTGAAATTGTTACGTGTATTACAGGAGCAGGAAATTGAACGGATAGGGGGTAAAGGCCCCATTAAGATTAATGTACGCATAGTGGCGGCTACTAACAGGAACCTCGAAAAAGAAGTTGAAGAAGGTCGTTTCAGGCTCGATTTATATTACAGGCTGTTTGTTTTTCCAATTACAATTCCCCCTTTAAGGGAGCGTAAGGATGACATCCCTGTATTAGCCAACTATTTTTTGGAGCGATATGCACAAAAAAGCGGTAAAGCAATAACGGGTATATCACCCAATGTGATGAATCAATTACTTGATTATCATTGGCCGGGTAATGTGCGCGAGCTTGAGCACTTTATTGAACGTAGCATCCTGTTAACCGATGGGCCGGTAATAAAAGATGCTTACCTGCCTAAATTACAAGGGAAAAAAGAAAACCCTGTTTATGCCGAAACTGCAACCGACAGATTGAAAACCATTGATGAACACGCCCGCGACCATATTTTGGACGTGCTAAAACGCTGTAATGGCAAAATCAGTGGAAAGGACGGAGCCGCATCCAAGTTAGGTTTACCGCCATCAACCTTACACTCAAAAATGCAAAAGCTCGGTATTAAAAAGTGGGAGTAGGGTTGCTGTATTTTATGGTAACTTTCTGATTTAGAGTATGTTTTTTGTTGGAATGTGCTTGAGGTAAGCGCCCTTTAGTGACGGCTTTTGGGGGTTAATACTGTTTTTTTGTTTAATTTACTGATTATCAGTGATATGTGTGTAGATAAGACGAATTTCTGTTAACCCTGTTAACCCCCCCCATTTAAGGGATTAAAGCGTGAGGGAATGCGCGATTCCCCTCTTGAGAGAGTAATTGCCCATGAAAAGACATAAGTAAGGAACAACCGCCGTATCGACTCACCTCGACATCGCTACGCTTGTCACCCCTCTCTACGCAAGCGTAAAGAGGGGCCTCCTTCTCATTTTTTCTTTACCCTCTTTCCGCCAAAGGCGAAGAGAGGGTGGTCCAGCGTAGCGCAGACCGGGTGAGTCAACTATGCGCCACACCAATCTGATTTAACTGTCTAATCATGGGCTATTACTCTTGAGAGGGGTGGAGGGGTGTGTTTTTGCTTTGATAAGTTTACCGCAGAAACACACCCCTGCTACCGCTCGTTCCTTCGCGCCCCCTCTCGAGAGGGGATTTTAAAGTTTTTGCCAGATTAATCATTTAATTTACACAACTCCTTAACAATATAGACTTGGTCTCAATACTTTATCATTTTGATAATTTGTATCTCCCAAAATGATAGAGGTGGACTTTAACTCGACAACACTAACTGTTGTTCAAGGGGTATTAGAGGCGACCTTGAGTCTTTTGGCACAGGTTTAGTTTACTACCGGCTTTTACTATAAAGTTAAAAGCCATGGCAACATTTTATATCATACTTAAAATAACCTCTTTATTAACAGTAATCGTTCTTTCTATCTCAGGCCCAAAAAAGAAAAAAGTATTACCCAAAAAGGAAATGAGCGGGTTTGCTGTAAACCCCGACGGTTACCTGGAGCACTTCAAAAATAACCCTGAATACCATCAGCCGGTTTAATAATTATCAAAATAACTTGTTTTGAAAATAGAAGCCTTTCATTTTGATAGGCTTTTTTTATGCACCGACCCGGCTCAAAAAACTAAAATCTTCATTTACACAGTCTAAACCAATAAATGGCACATGCGTGCCACAACGGGCATTCTTTTGGCATTGGGGTATGTACAGTTATTCAACAAATCCGTGCTGATAGCTGAAATAAACATATAAAATGGAAGATGAACGAATTATTGTGAGGCCGGCTATCCCGGCCGATGTGGTGTTCGCCGATGAAATTATCAGGGAAATGGAAAGCTCGGCCATAGCAAGGGGCTCGGGGATTTCCAAAAGATCGGCAACCTCAGTAATAGAAAAGATCGACGCCGGCAAAGCCATAGTTGCCGTGACGGAAAATGGCGAATGGGTAGGTTTCTCCTACATCGAAACCTGGGACGACGGAAAATTTGTATCCAACAGCGGTCTTATCGTATCACCGCAGCATCGTAACCAGGGTGTTGCCTCCGAAATTAAGGACTGCATTTTTAACCTTTCGCGCAGCAAATACCCAACAGCAAAAATATTCAGCATTACATCCGGTTTGGCCATTATGAAAATGAACACCCGTCTTGGCTTTGAGCCGGTAACCTACGCCGAGGTAGCACGCGAACCCCGTTTCTGGGATGCCTGCAAAAGCTGTGTAAACTACGATGTACTGCAAAGTAAAAATCGTTGCAATTGCTTGTGTACCGCTATGTTATTTGATCCTCAACTAAACTAATCAATCATGATGAAAACATTGAATGAGCAGCCTGTTACTTCCTTAGTTGGGCATACGATGCCTTTAAATCCGCATTTCTTCAGCGAGTCTGTTGTGCTGCTGCAGCATATGATCAAAATATCGTCGTTCAGCGGTGATGAAGGCGCGGTGGCCGATACCATACATCAGCATTTAGTTGGTTATTCGGTAAAGGTAAAACGGCAGGGGAACAATATCTGGTGCTTTAATAAATACTACGATGAAACTAAACCGACAATATTGCTTAACTCTCATATGGATACGGTTGTGCCAAACGAGGCTTACACGAAAGACCCGTTTTGCCCGGAAATAAGTGAAGGAAAGCTTTACGGTTTGGGGAGCAATGATGCGGGCGGTTGTGTAGTATCGTTAATAGCCGCTTTCCTGCATTTTTACTGCTACCAGGGTCTTGGTTTTAATTTATGCCTCGCCATTACGGCCGAAGAAGAAAATTCGGGCGAAAATGGTATCAAATCAATCCTGCCCTTGCTGGGCAATTGTGAATTGGCCATAGTTGGCGAGCCAACCCTATTACAAATGGCCATTGCCGAAAAAGGCAACCTGGTTATTGATTGTGTAAGTAACGGCCGCCCCGGACACGCTGCACGGGAGGAGGGCGATAACGCCATTCATAAATGCCTGCGCGATCTGGAATGGTTTAGCTTATACCAGTTTCCGCAACAATTAAAAGGGATTTCGCCGGTAAAAATGACGGTAACCACTATTAAAGCAGGTTCGCAACATAACATTGTGCCGGGCAGATGCGAGTTTACTGTTGATATCAGGCATGATGATACCTTTTTACAACATGAGATTGTTGATATTATTAAACGCAATGTATCCTGCCAGGTAACCCCTCGCCCCGGTTCGCTGGGTGCTTCATCGGTATCTCTCGAGCATCCTATTGTTAAAACCGGGATTGCCGTTGGCTGTAAAACTTATATCTCGCCCACCACGTCTGATCAGGCTTGGTTATCCATTCCCTCGGTAAAGATTGGCCCCGGAGATTCGGCCCGTTCACATTCGGCTGATGAATTTATCTACCTCGAAGAGATCAAGAAGGGTATCAATCTTTATGTACGGTTGCTTGAAACGCTGCCGCTGATGCTCATCAATAATCCAAACAAATACAGAAATGAAATCAAGCATATTAATAATTGATGACGAGGTAAAGCTCAGCGAATTAATGGCCCGCATACTGGTATTGGAAGGTTATCATGTGATTCAGGCTCCCAATGCAAAAGCAGGTTTGCGCCTCATTGAGCGCGAGGATGTAAGGGTTGTATTAAGTGACGTAAAGCTGCCCGACGCCAATGGTGTTGAGCTGGTACAACGGATCAAACAAATGAAACCCTACATCGAAATCATTAACCTAACGGCTTTTGGTACTATCAGCGATGGGGTGCTGGCTATCAAAAATGGCGCTTTTGATTATTTAACCAAGGGCGATGATAACGACAAGATCATTCCGCTGGTCAGCAAAGCGCTTGATAAGGCCAACCTGCAATACCATATCAATGAATTGCAAAATGAGGTTGAAACCCTGCACGGTTTCCCGATAGTGTTGGGCCAATCACCGGCGATACTTGAAGCGGTTGAACTTGCGAAAAAAGTAGCCCGAACCGATGCCACTGTTTTGCTTTTGGGCGAAACTGGTACAGGCAAAGAGGTATTTGCCGAAGCTATCCACTATGAAAGTTTACGCAAAGACAAGCCTTTTGTCGCGGTTAACTGCAGCGCTTTTAGCAAGGAGCTTTTAGAGAGCGAATTGTTCGGTTATAAAGCCGGCGCATTTACCGGTGCGCTGAAGGACAAGAAAGGCTTATTTGAAGAAGCCAACGGCGGGACCATATTTTTAGATGAGCTTGGCGAAATGAGCCATGACCTGCAAGCTAAACTATTGCGGGTATTGGAAAACGGAACTTTTATTAAAATAGGAGAGACGCGAACCGTAAAGGTAAACGTACGTCTCATTGCAGCTACCAACCGCGATTTGCAAAAGGAATCGGAAGATGGCCATTTCAGGCTCGATTTGTTTTATCGCCTTTCAGGATTTTCGATTGTGCTGCCTCCGCTAAGGGACAGGATGGGAGATATCGAAGTATTGGCGAGGCACTTTATCAAGCTGTATTCGGCCAAGGTGAAGAAAAAGCAGCCCGACGTGGATGAGAATTTTTTTAAGCTGCTCAATCAGCATAAATGGAACGGTAACATCCGCGAGCTTAAAAATGTAATTGAGCGGGTGATTATCCTCATGGATGAACCGATGCTGACCCCAAAACTGTTGCCCAATGAATTTCATAACGGCGGATATTATGACCTGGTAGCACTTGATCTCGACAGTGTTGAACGCCACCACATCCGCAGGATACTAAAGTATGTTAAAGGGAATAAATCGGAGGCTGCCCGGGTACTTGGAATTGGCCTGGCTACCCTGTACCGCAAAATCGAAGAGTATCATATTATCATGAACTGATAAAAGGAGGATAATTAAAAAGAATATGTCATGCTGAGCCAGTCGAAGCATGGGTGGGGAGGGCCTCTGCGCGCGACCCTTCGACAAGCTACCCATGACATGATTTAAAATGGGTCATGGGTAGCCTGTCGAAGCATAGCGGGTAGGGCCTCTACGCGCGACCCTTCGACAAGCTCAGGGTGACAGCCCTGTTGCGTTGATATTCCACTTCAGAGCCTACAGACTCTTATCCGCTCACCATGAGAAAACCACCTTCTCAAAATGAAAGAGATCATCCAGATATCAGTCATTGAAAAATAAAGTAAAAACTAATAAACTGCTGATAATCAAATCGGCGAAAAATATTGCAGACGCTTTGGTATAGCAATTGGCAGGCGTGCCATAATTAACGCAGGCAGGAGCATTTAAAACTAAACACTGCAACACGCTCCGGCCGCGAACAAATAATCTCATACAAAAAATGAAAAAACTTCTCTTATTTATTGCTTTAGGCCTTACACTTCTTTTAGCCTACGCCCAGGCGAACGCTGCATCTTTACAAGACAGCACCATTGTTAAAGATACCGTAAAAACCAAACCCGAACCGTTTGCTTTTGGCGACTTTACCTGGCTTAACGGCAACGACCGCCGTCATAAAGCTTTGCTTGATACCAAATATTTCACCGGTCGTTTCCTGCTTGATTTTAATTATACTGCATCAAACAATAACCCGATAGACCATACAGTAGTTGGTTCAACCGCTTTAGCCCGTGATCATGAGTTTGAAATATCTACAGTAGCCTTCGGGGGCGATTTTCATTACGATAACGTTCGTGCCAGCGTACTTACCCAATTCGGCACCCGGTCGACAGTTGTGCCCCGTAACGATTTTAGTGTTACCCGCGGGCAATTTGATCTTTCTACCGCTTATCGCTATCTGAGTGAGGCTAACGCCGGTTATCACTTCAATGTATTGAACGGTATTAACGTTGATGCGGGTATATTCATGTCGTACGTAGGCTTGTTTTCGTACTATAATGCCGAGAACTGGGCTTACCAGCCATCCTTCACCAGTGATAATACGCCATGGTTTTTTAATGGTATCCGTGTTCAGATCTTCGTATCAGATAAACTGAAAATTGAGCCATGGATCATTAACGGCTGGCAATCATACGGTATGTTTAACAGCAGGCCGGGTATTGGTGGGCAGATCCTTTGGCGCCCAAAAGAGTGGTTGCAATTGCTAACCAACAATTACTACGGTGCCGACACCCAGGACAAGCCAGGCCGTAAACGTTTTCATACCGATAATAGCGTGGAGGTACGTTACTATAAAAGCAAAAACACTTTTGTAAATAGTATGGCCTTCTCCCTAACCGGCGACCTTGGCGATGAAAAAGGCGATGGTGTAAATGGCTTTAAATCCGATCCTGTTAAAGGCCCTGCCCAATATTTTGCCAGCGCTATGTTTTACAACCGTATGGTAATGGCTAACGGCCACTTAGGCTGGACTATAGGTGGAGGCGTGATGAATAACCCGGGCCGTTACCTGGTGCTTTACCCAACCGGCGATGCAAACCCAATTCCGGCAGTGGGTACCGGAGCAATCGGCACACATCCATTCTCAGCTAACCCTGGCGATAAGTTTCATGCTTATGACTATTCAACCACTGTCGACCTGATGCCTAACGATTACCTAACATTCAGAATGGAGGTAGTTCACCGTCATGCCGATGTGCCTTATTTTGCCGGTCACGGTGGCGTTACTTCGCCCGATGGTTATAATACCACACCGCTTTCCGGGACTAATTTTACGCCCGATCTGGTGAATTCTGAAACAAGATTTATAGCTGCCTTACTGGTGCGCTTTTAAGCGCAGAGAGGCATACAATATAAACGTATTTTAAAACCGCGATAACTTATCCCGTTTGGATTGTAAGGGTAGGTTTAGTAAAGGTTGGAGGCCGGGTTTTGCCGCCCGGCTTTTTTATGCCCTTAATTTCAAGATAAAATAGTAAACAAAATGAAAAATTCAATTAAAATGATCATCATCATGGTGATCGGTATACAGGCAAACCGCCTTATGGCACAAAGTGAAAATTATAAAACCGGGATCTATCTTACAGCTCAGGATTACAAAACCGGGAAACTGAGCTACGTACCCGAAATAGGTAAAAAGCTAAAGCTCCATGAATTTTTAGGAGGAAACCAAATTAGCGTTACTTCCGGAAGTAAAAAGATCTCGCTGTCAAAAAGGGATGTTTTTGGTTACCGCGATGGAAGTAAAGATTACAGGTTTTATCAAAATGATGCATATGAGATACTCGATACAGCCGGTTTTCCGCTTTATGCACATGTACAACTGATACCGCAGGGAAAAGGTTATGCCCGCGCCGAAACCTACTTCTACAGCACTGGTACTGCAACGCCTGTTTTAAACTTGACTGTAGCAAATGTGTACAGGAGTTTCCCGGAGCAAAATGACTTTAGGTACAGCATCCGCAATTATTTTCATGGCGATGCCGATCTGATGGCTTATGACAGTATTAACAGGGAGTACCAGCTTAAATACCTGTATTTTGAACATCAGCATGCAAAAGGTATTCAGCATGCGTCCTTATAAATAATTAACTATTGATTTTCCAAACCAAACAGTAATCCCGGCGCGAGGCCGGGACTGTTTACATTTCTAAAGCTTGCTTAATGTCTGCTATCAAATAATGAGGATCTTCTAAACCAATGTACATCCGGATTAATTGATGGTGGTCGTCACCGGCCGAATACTCAGCCTCACTAAAAGAAGCAATGGCCGGCACAACAAGGCTTTCATGCCCTCCCCATGACACGGCAAGTAAAATATGTTGCAGACTGTTGCAAAACTTTTCAATTTTACTGAATGAGCTGTTTTTTAATGTAAGGCTAAATAAACCTCCGCAGCCCTGCATTTGCTGGCTAACTAAATCAGCCTGGTTAAATTGCGGGCTAAAAGGCCAGATCACATCCTGCACAGCCGGGTGACTGGCAAGCCATTCTGTAATGATCCTGGTACTTTCAAAACTGCGTTGTAGACGGAGCGGCAGCGTTCTTAATCCGCGTAGCAACAGCCATGCCGAGTTTGGTGACAGTGCCGGTCCGGTATTCATAAATTCATGCTCAAAGATCTTTTTTAAAAGGGCTTTACTGCCGGTAAGCACACCTGCCACAACATCCGAGTGACCGCCGATGTATTTGGTTGCTGATTGTGCCACAAGATCAACCCCCATTGATATGGGTTGCTGATAAAGGGGACTACAGTAGCTGTTATCGATCATGGTTGTGATTCCCTTTGATTTGGCAAAGCCGGTCACTTTTCTGATGTCCTGCAATGCATAGCAAAATGTATTAGGGCTTTCGAGGTAAATTAAGCGGGTTTGGGGTGTTGCCGCCTGTTCAAAATTTTCAAAAACTGCTCCGTCAATAAACGTTGTGGTGATGCCAAATTTGGGTAGAAAATCTTTAAATAATTTAATTGTCCAGCTGTACAGGTTATCAACAGCGATAATATGATCGCCGGTTTTTAAGAGCGATAAAATGGGGACACTTATAGCACTGATACCGCTACTGAATAAAAGGGCATCTTCGGCCCCATCCAAAGCGGCGAGTTTTTTTCTGAGTATATTGAGTGTGGGGTTTTGCCCCCTTGAGTACAAGTTGCTTTCAAATTCGTCACTCATGGCCTCCCTTAACCCGGCAACATCTTTAAAACAGAAATTGCTTGATTGCATAATTGGCGGCGAAACTGAGTTAAAGTAGTGTTCTCTCTCCTCCCCAAGCTCATTTAAAATAAATGACAAATCCATAATTAAAGTGTAGTAATAGGTTTTTGGCTTCGTTTTGTGATATAGTATATAATAAGACCCGCAATAAATGCACTGATGCATATTAAAGCGGCCTGCGGATTTTCGATAAAAATGCTGATAGTGACAAACCAATACGTGGTAATAAATATGACAGGGATAAGCGGGTACCACTTCATAATGTATATGCCGGTATTGTTAAGCTGTTTAGTTTTGCGCCGTAAAATGAAGATTGTGATAGCAGCAGTTGAAAGGCCAACAGTATCAAAAAACATCACATAACTTAGTATTGTTTGGAACGAACTGGCAAAAAACAGGATGATAAGCACAGCGCCCACAAAAAAGCTAAGCCCAAACTCCTGTACCTGGGTTTGATTGTTTACGCGCTTAAAGCGGGCGGGTAATATGCCATCTTCGGCCATGGCATAATAAACACGGGGGTTGGCCATGATATTAACGTTCACAAAGGCCAATACGGAGACAAACATGAGCAGCGATACAATTTTATAACCCGCAGCTCCAAATAAAACTCCCGCCAGAGTAGCTGCAAGCGTGGTTTTGTGCTGAAGCCCGCTGATACCTAAAACCGAGTAATAGGCAAAGTTGATAAGCATGTATAATGATATCACGGTAGCTATGCCAAAAAATATAGCCTTGGGGATATTGATTTTCGGGTTTATAATATCGCCTCCAAAATTTATGGTTTGCTGATAACCACCATATGTAAAAAATACGGCTACCAAACTTATTCCGAACGCGCTTATGTTGTTATTATTATGATAAGCGATAACTTCTTTGGCGGCATGTATGTTGCCTTTGAACACCGCGGTGCACAAAATGAGGATCATGCCTATTTTAAAAAGCGTAAGCACATTTTGGGTGCGGGCGCTCATTTTAATGCCCAGGTAATTGATAATATATAAAATAAGCACAGAGGTTATAGTCATGATCTTGATGCCTGTATCGTTTTGCAGGCTTTGGGGCATAATAACCGGATTTATATATTCTGCCCCTATAAGGGCTACGGCAGCAACCGAAGCAGCGTTGCTTATCACCAATACCCAATTGATCATGAAAGCAAAAGCAGGATGGAAGCAATATGAAAAAACTTTGTAGAAACCACCGGTAGTAGGATAGCGGGCGCCAATTTCGGCAAAGGTAAGCGCTCCGCACAGGCTTACTGCCCCTCCAAGCAGCCATGCCCCGAAATATAAAAGAGGTGTACTTGAATTTTTGGCCACTTCGGCAGGTGCCGCAAAAATGCCCATGCCTATCACAAGGCTCACAACAATCATTGAAAGATCAAAACGGTTAAGTTTTGGCGTTATGCTCATGTAGTTTTAAAATGTCAATTAACCAGGGAAACACAAAATCTAAATTTAGCATTAATTCGGTAGTATTTGACGATATAACGGCTTTTATTAAATGCGTCCTCGATAATGATCCTGCTGTAAATTATCTCTGTTTTGAATGTTTTGTAACAAATTGTTATAGAAAAGGCCGAAAATGGAAGCCATACGCTATATTTACCATTCTGGTTTTAAATGTTTTGATTGTAAATTTAAAATATTCGCAGTTAGTAAAATAAACTCGCTTTTTTTAATCCAAAAGAGATAGAAACCTGAATTTTTGATAGAAATATCCCTATTTTAACTGATTACTGATTAAGCATAAAATTGATAGAATTTTTAAGACGGCATACGTACTAAACCTTAACCTGAATTTGAGAAACGATGATGAAAAAAAAGATATCCATTAAGGATATAGCCAAACTTACCGATACCTCGATAACCACTGTTTCATTTGTTTTAAATGGTAAAGGCCGTATTAGCAAGGAGATAAGCAAAAAAATATTAGATGTAGCCCAGAAAAACGGTTATGAACCCAATCGTATGGCTGTTGGTTTGCGTACCGGTGTTTCAAAAGTTATCGGGCTTGTTGTAGAAAGTATTGGCGGCCCTTTTTTTGGAGAGATGGCCAAGGTGATAGAAGAGGAGGCCGAAAAAAGCGGCTACCGCATTATATATTGCAGCACCAACAATAACCTGCAAAAGGGTAAAGACATGATCAGGATGCTAAGCCAGCAATTGGTTGATGGTTATATCATCACGCCAATGAAAGGCCTGGAAAAAGATATTCAAAACCTGGTTGATAATGAAAAGCCGGTAGTGTTGATTGACGGATACTTCCCCGGAACAAGCATTCCACATGTACTGGTTGATAATTTTGCAAGCGCCTACAGTGCAGTTGATTGCTTTGTACGGTCGGGCTATAAAAATATTGGGATGGTAACGGCCGATTTGGGCCTGATTCAGCTTAATGATCGCAGTCTCGGCTATAAGGCGGCGTTAAAGGATCATAAGCTGAAAGACACCACTAAGCAGGTTTTAAAGATCCCGTTTGATATGGATAAAAATGAAGGGGTAGAGGCCGTTAAAGCATTTATTCAAAAACAGAAGCAGATGGATGCCGTTTTCTTTACTACCAATTATCTGGGCACTATGGGGTTACAGGCCATCAAGGATCTTAAACTCCGCATTCCCGAAGATCTTGCCGTAATCAGCTTTGATGATAATGAGGTGTTTAGTCTGTATCCGCCGGGTATTACCACTATACAGCAACCAACTTACGATATAGCAAAATCGGCAATTGATATTTTGATGGCGCAGATCAATACCCATAGGCTTGATGCTTCCAAAATCGATCTCCAGATTCCCTCAAAACTGATTGAACGGGGATCAACGGTATCAAGGGTTTCAGCATAAAAACGAGTTTAGTACTCGTAAGCAAATATTACAAAACAGCTTGGTAAAACGTTTTATTTACTACATTTGAATAATGTATTATCCAGATTGGGTAATAACGCAACAGGGGGGCTCTCTTGTGATTCAAATGCTTCATAGTTCTTTTTTACTAATATTGTTTAATTAATAAAAGCGCCTGTTGTTTGAAGAGCAGCAGGCGTTTATTTTGAATAAGCAAAGCAGAAACTATTAATAATATTACATAACATTGTGTTTTAATGATAAAACGTTTTATCTATATTTGAACGGTTTTACCACTATCACAATCGCAAAAACCAAAACTATTCATGAAACAAATATTTATTTTCTCACTCCTCTTAATTTCCGGTTCACTGGCCGGCGTCAATGCTAACGCACAGGAAGTTTTTAAACAAAAAGGCTACCAGGTAACTTTTATCAATAAAGATGCCGCATTCAGCACCGCTTTGAAAGACAGGCTGATTAAAACCTTTTTTGAAGTATACCCTAAACTGGCAAAGGAGTACAACAAAAAAACATCAAAAAAAGTAACGTTTGTTATTGATACTGCCTATGACGGCGTAGCTGCTACCGGTAATGATACAGTAGTGTTCAGCTCAAAATATATGACCAAACATCCCGGTGATATTGATGTGGTTACGCACGAAGTAATGCACATTGTACAGGCCTATGGCAACAGCGATGGCCCGGGATGGCTTACCGAAGGGATTGCCGATTATGCACGCTTTAAATTTGGCGTTGATAACGCCGGAGCTAAATGGGCTTTGCCGGCATTCAAATCAACCCAAAACTATGATAATGCTTATCGCGTAACTGCCCGCTTTTTGCTTTGGGCAGAGAAAAATGTGAAGCCCGACTTAGTAAAAATACTTGATAAGCAACTGCGCGAACATACTTTTACCAACGATAGCTGGAAAAATCTTACCGGCAAAACAGTAGATGAATTGTGGGCTGCATATGCGGCTAACCCTGCTGTTTAATTTATATATGTAACAAATACAGTTCAATCATATTGGGCGCTGTGTTTTATATAAATTAGCCAACTTATCACAAAAAAGCTAATGGCTGAAATAATAGTAAGGCCGGTGACGATGGATGTTTTCCCGCGCAGCCAGAAGCAATGATATACTAAAAGTACAAATGAAAAGATTTCTTACAGCATTATTAATAGGTTCGGCTGTTTACAGCCAGGCTCAAACCAAAACAGAAAAGCTGGTTGATTATGTTAACCCTATTATAGGTACTCAACGAATGGGGCATACCTATCCGGGGGCTACGGTGCCATTTGGTATGGTACAATTAAGTCCTGAAACGGATACCGCCAGTTATGAAAAAGATGGCCACTATAATCCTGATGTGTACAAATACTGCGCGGGATATCAGTATGACGACAAAACGATAGTTGGCTTTAGCCATACACACTTCAGCGGTACGGGGCACTCAGATTTGGGGGATTTTTTAATTATGCCTACAGTTGGCCAATTGAAACTTAATCCAGGTACTGCAGATAAGCCAGGAAGCGGTTACCGTTCGGCATTTTCGCACCAGAATGAGGTAAGCGGTGCTAATTATTACAAAGTAAAGCTTGATGATAATAACATAACTGCCGAGCTTACCACCACTGCAAGGGTTGGTTTTCATCAGTATACCTTCCCTAAGTCAGATCAGTCGCACATTATCCTCGACCTGATGGCAGGTATTTATAACTACCCTGATAAAAATATATGGACTTACCTCAAGGTAGTTAATGATTCAACCGTTGTTGGCTTCCGTCAAACCAATGGCTGGGCCCGTACCCGTACGCTATATTTCGCTATGAGTTTTTCAAAACCTTTTTATCAGCATGGCTATAAAAAGTATGATAAACGCGAGGTATATGGTGGTTTTTGGGGTAAATTCAATCAAACCAAAAACTTCCCCGAAATTGCAGGCAGGCAGATCCGCAGCTACTTCGACTTTAAAACTGAAGAAGGAGAGAAGATCAAGATCAAATTTGCGATATCTCCTGTAAGCATGGATGGTGCTATGAATAATATGCGTACCGAAGCACCGGGCTGGGATTTTGATAAAGTAAAAAATGACGGTCAGCAGCTTTGGGAAAAAGAACTGCATAAAATTGAGATTGCCGGAAGCAAAGAAACCAAGCTGAATTTCTACACTTCCATCTATCATACCATGATCAACCCTACGTTGTACATGGATGCTGATGGCCAATATAAAGGCCTCGACCAAAATGTGCACAAGGCCGATGGGTTTACCAATTACACTACATTTTCGCTTTGGGATACTTACCGGGCTTTACACCCGCTGTTCAATATCATCGAACCGAAACGTAACGCGGATATGATCCAGTCGATGCTGGCTCATTTTGATCAGAGCCCGGAGCATATGCTGCCGGTATGGTCAAACTCGGGTAACGAAAACTGGTGCATGAGTGGTTACCACAGCGTTGCTGTAATTGCCGATGCCGTAATAAAAGGCAATGTAAATTTTGATGCCAATAAAGCGCTTGATGCCTGCGTTGCTACAGCCCGCCACCGCGATTACGAAGGTATTGGCGAGTATATGGATAAAGGCTACATCCCTGATGGAAAAAGCGGCGTATCAGTGTCTTCAACCCTGGAGTATGCTTTTGACGACTGGGCCATAGCTCAGCTTGCCAAAAAACTAAACAGGAACGACATCTATGAAGAGTTTATCAAACGCTCAGAAAACTATAAAAATGTTTATGACCCTGCTGTTGGTTTCATGCGCCCCAAACTGGCTAACGGTAGCTTCAGGACCAAGTTTGACCCATTGAGCACTATTAATGAAGGTTTTATTGAAGGCAACAGCTGGAACTATACGCTATTTGCGCCTCAGGATCCGGAAAGCCTGATCAAACTGATGGGTGGCAATAAGCGTTTTGTGCGTTATCTTGATTCATTATTTACCATGAACCTGCCCGATAAATATTTTGCCGAAACAGAAGATATTACACGTGATGGTATTATCGGCAACTATGTACATGGTAATGAGCCATCACACCACGTAGCGTACCTGTACAACTGGACGGATAAACCGTGGAAAACGCAGGAGCGCGTGCGTATGATTTTGCCGATGATGTATAAGCCAACCCCTGATGGTTTGGGCGGTAACGATGATACCGGCCAGATGAGCGCCTGGTACATTTTTACCTCGCTTGGTTTTTACCCGGTAGCTCCGGGTTCAGATCAATATTCAACCGGTAGTCCGGCTGTTGACCATGCGGTTATTAATCTGGATAACGGTAAAAAGTTTACCATCAATGTGAAAAATCAAAGCGCAAAAAACGTTTATGTGCAAAAGATGGTATTAAATGGCAAACCGCTTGATAAGTTGTTCATCAGCCATGACGAGATCATGAATGGAGGAGAGATTACTTTTTATATGAGCTCGAAGCATAAATAGAGATTGATTACGGATTTCGAATTTTCGATTTCGGAGTTAAAAAAGGGCTTTCCGTATTGGAAGGTCCTTTTTGTTTGAAAATGAAAAAATCGAAGCGGTGCACATTTATCTACCTGTAATGATAAAAAATGCCCCTGTCAAACGGTGTCCATACGCAGGCAGTTTGGCCGCATGATTTTAGCGCGTTATTAGCCCAGGTGTTACAGGTATAAAACATATTGTACTTGCGTTTGGCCTCGTAAAAGGCATCATTTTTATCATAGTTGGCATTCGTTTTTATGTTGATGATGTTGCCCGCGGCATCTCTTTTAAAACTGTCATCCACAAAAGTTATCAATCGCTTATACTGTTCATTACTGATAATTATTTTTTTGCAGTCGTTGCTTTCAGGCATGCTTTGATAATAAGTAGCATGAATGGCAGACGTGCTTAATGCAAAGGCTGCTTTAACGGCAGTGCTGAATTTTAAGTCGGCCCAGGTGGGCGTACTGAGGTAGAAACCTTTATCGCCCCAGCCTATAGCCAAATATTTACCCGTGGTATCCCGGCTTACAGTGTTTTCATAGCTGATCTCCCTGCTCCAATCAGTAACGGTATTTTTTACCGGAACCACGATATCTGTATGATCGCCATTGGTTAATATATAGATGGCTACATCATTTGAGGTTTCTGCCTCTTTTTTAACACTCCAGATGGAAAACAGGAAAGCCGAGAGTAGATAGAGCAGCACAAATGCCACTAAGCCCAGCACGGTTCTTAAAATTACTTTAGCAATTTTTTTAATGGTTTTCATAATTAAGGTTTTTAGGTTTGGTTTACCTTAATTAATACCGGAATTAGCAGAAGGTGACCCTACGTACAGATTAGCCCTTTTATCGAAAGCTAAGAATCCTAATCACCATAAAATTCAGCTCTTATTTGCAATAAAATAGCTTCTGCCTTTTGCAGGTCCGGTTTGTTGGGCAGGGCAGAGGTTCTATATAGTTCATTGAAGTGCTCCATTTTTTCGTCAACCATTTTCATTAACTCATCAAACTCAAACTCTCCATTGCGGATCTTTAATAGAAAATCTCTGTCGGGCCGGTTCACAATTACCTGTCCGTATTGCGCTATCTCTCCGGCCATATTAAGCAGGCGAAAAGTGTGCATCATGTTTTTAGCGTCGTAGCTTTTTCCATGCGATAGCGTGCTTTGATACCGGGCCTCATTTCGCTTAGTTTCCCATTCGCGGTACTCTTTGTATTCTTTACAATAAACCGAATAGCCATCCTTGTTAAAATTCATCACCGCCAGGTGCTCCATGTTTTTAGGTATAGAGCTGAGCTGCACATCATCTGCGTCGGCACCTGATACTATTCCTCTGAAGAATGTTCCGGTGTTTAATTGTTTTTGGTGATATAGCAGATATCCGTCCCTGAAATGATCAAGGCTTACAAGGCCGCATTGCTGCTGTTCAAAATTATTCTCCCGAAGCCAGTCTTTTAATGGAATACTGCCATTATTATGGATCACATAGCAAAAATCCAGCACCGATTTCCGCTCTTCATCCATCGGCTTATTGATCTTTTTGTTTAAACCGCGGGCCTTTTTTATCTGCGAATGTGCGTAGCCTGCAAAAGTGTCCAGGCAAAGTTTTGATAAAAAATCTTCCGGTTTTATCAACTCCATCAGCGGGTGGCGATACTTAACAAACTGCCCGGGCGTACTTAAAAGCTCCAGTATATTTGGATTGTTTTTGATAAGCAGTTCAAGAAAACGCCTGATCTCAAAATACACCTCATCATTTGTGTTATTGGCAACCTGATCTGTTTGTGTAAAGCCATAAAGCTGCTTTTGAGGCATGATAAAGATGCCTTTTTTATCCGTATCAGAGCCTTTAACGTTGAGATTATAAGCAGTGCTCCCGCTGATACAATCAAGCAGGAGCAGTTGCGGGTTTTGTTGCAGATGATCAAAGGTCATTATAGTATGTGTTTTCTGAACAATTGGTTCAATTCGTCTGGTTGCTTTTTTTCGGATGGAAGGAATGGTATCCGCTCTTTGCAATAAGTGAGCGTATCCTGCAGCCATGCCTGTAGCAGCGGTACTGGTTTTATCAGTGTCTTTTCATCGGCTGTTTGCTTTTGGACAAGTAAACCATCTACAGCATCCTGGAAACTTAGGTCGGTTACTAAATTCCTTAATTTACTAAACTCCATTGGCGGCACTGCTTTAAGGTCAACTATCCAAAGGCAGGCCAGTGCTGATCTTAGTGCATAAAAGTAGCGTTTCAGTTTAACTTCGCCTCCCTGCAGATCGTCCTGTAAGGTATTAAAAACCAATGACGAATAGTGGTTAGCTGAAGCCCTTGGTGAAAAATATTCCGGCATGATGTTTCTTATCTCAGTCGCAAAGTCATTTTCTTCCCGGTAAACTATGGGCGATTGTATCCATTCGAACAATGATATGTTTGATTTAAGGAACAGCTTCAGCGCTTTGCGTATGTCCCAGCCGCGTATATCAAGTACATCATTTATAGGCAGATCGATAAAATCGGGACTATCTGTTATGCCGAGGTAATAGTTTACCGGGCGGGCGTATATAAAACGCACATCGAAGTCGCTATCGGGCGAGGCAAAGCCCCAGGCCCGGCTTCCCGATTCGCAGGCATAAAGTATTTTTATGTTTTCGGACTGCTCCAGTTCAAGCAGTTTTTGTTGTATAGTTTCAGTCATTGTTTTTAATGTTAAAAATTAAAAATGTAAGAGCAACTGGCAGCAGGTGGATTTCAGGATTCGAACCTGTCTTCATGTATTGCTACATGTTTCAACCAACGAAGTAACACCCGCTTACGGCATCTTTCATTATCTTTTCCCGAAGGAAAAAATGTTTTGTTTAAAAAATCAGCGAATAAAGAGCAATAAACAGTAAGCGTTGTGATTTTGCGTGACAGGCGAAGTAACGCTTGCTAACGGCATCTTTATTTCTGATTGCAACAGGTTTAGGTATAAGAAACTTTAACAAACAACAAGTTAAAGGCAAAAGCTAACAAGTGGTTCAGTCGTCCCATGCTCTAAACTTAATTTCTGAGCTACCTTAGCTTGTGGCTAAAGGCCGGATTTTTACCGGCGACCCTGGGGTTAAAAAGCGAAGTAATACTTGTTTACGGCACTTTAACCTGTTGTTCATTTAAAAAATAAGGGCTACTGTCAATATGCGCACAGCAAAGCTGTTTCTGCTCTACCCAAACTGAGCTATTCCAGATTACTCTGGAAGCCGGGCTCGAACCGGCGACCCGAAGTAGCGCATATCTACGGCACCTTATTTATTTTCAATATTTAAAAAGAAGGGTAATAGGCAATAAGTGCTTGCTTACTCTGCGTTTTAACCATCTTAACTACCCTTACGGGGCCGGACTCGAACCGACGCCTCAGTTTTGGAAATCGAAGTAACACTTATAAACGACACCTTCCTTATAAAGAGCAACAAGCTGCCTGCGTGAATTTTCATTTTGAGCGAAGTAACGCCAGGCAAACGGCATCTTTATTTCTTTAAGTGCGGGGATGTTAGTCTCCCCGCACGTTGTTATAAATCTATATTGTTAATAATGTTCAGCGCCGAGCTTCCGTTTTCAATTGCCGCTAACACATCGAAAACTTTATCACTCCAGCCTGCTATTAAGTACACATCGTTTTGTAATAGCTGCAATGGTGTCTGGCCATAGCCCGCCAAATCAAACAGGTACAGTTTTGCCTTTGGTGCAATAGTGTTCTTATATTGTACCCACAGGGTCTGGATCTCGTCCGTGCTCTTGTTACTGTTCCATAACTGGCAATCGGTAAACAGCATTACCTTATCCATTTGTACGCGGCGGTCAAGCAGGTCTTTGATCACCAGGTAACCATTAGTTGAGTAACCTACTTCACCTTCGCGGCGGTAAAACTCCTGCACGTTGCCTAAAATGTTACCGCGTGGTACCGTTATGGTTTTCCAAAAGTTACCAAACATACCCACCTGCACATTATTACAGCGCGATTGCAGCAACATAGCCAGCATCAGGCCGATATCGTACAGCAACACCTTTGATTTTGCCGATATGGATTTCTGCATGGAACCGGATACGTCGCAGGCCAGCAACACCCGGGTATTTTCATCAAATCCCCTGATGTTAGCTGCACTTGCCTGTACCGCTTTTTCCAATGCATCCAGCAGTTCGCCGGTGTAACCTTTGTTACCTGTTATGACTGCTTTGGCTGCCCGTGCAATATTCTGCACCGCCGATGCAGGTGTTATCAACTCGCGGTAAGCCGCCAGGTAACGAAATGGGAACTGTCTGGCTTTTGCTACCTGTTCGCCATCGGCTAATGTTGCGCACACTTTTTTAAAACGTGCATAGCTTACGCCTGCTTCCTGTATATTGCGCAGGTTACGCAGTAGGGCCATGTAACCTATTTTACCACTGTCGATCAGTTCTTCCCATTTGGCGCGGAAAGCTATTGCTTTAGCTTCGGCGCTGTCAAAATTCAGCTGACCAAGGGCCGAGAGTTCTGTTTCCCAGGTGTAGGGCGTTTGCAATTCGTTCGCGGCTATCTTGTTAAAGATCAGCTGCTGCAAATCATCTTTAGCCCGTGGATGTACCAGAAACAAAGCATCGCGCATTTTAATAGCACCGTCGCGGTTATATTTGGCAAACTGGTATTCGTCAAAGCGGTTAAACGCCTGTGATAAACCTTTTTGCATTTGTTTTGATAAGCGGTTGAGCCTTTTAGTGCCCTGGCGCTGGTTCAGTGTTTCGTAGCAAGCCAGTAACTCGGTGATCTCATCGGCACGACCGATAACCCCGTCGGTAACCCGGGCAACCAGATCGTTGCCCGAGTGCAGCTTAGCCAATTCGGTAACCAAAACCAGTGGTACCGAACGCATATACATTTTGGTACGTGCATAAACCGCCAGTTTACCTACAAATACCGGGTTGCAGTTAACTATTAAGTTGCGCAGGCGCTCCATACGTGCCTGGTCTTTTTCATAAAAGGTGTCGTTTAAGCTCCAGGTAACTACCGTGGTGTACAATTCCATTTCGGCACTCATGGTAAAGGCTTTTGCACCTTCATGATTTGTCGTTTTGGTTTTTACTTTGCTTAACAGGTTGAATTTCATTTTGAACCTCCTTTATTTCGTT
This sequence comes from Mucilaginibacter gossypiicola, assembly GCF_900110105.1. Classification (GTDB taxonomy): domain Bacteria; phylum Bacteroidota; class Bacteroidia; order Sphingobacteriales; family Sphingobacteriaceae; genus Mucilaginibacter; species Mucilaginibacter gossypiicola. The sequence continues at coordinate 155,673 of NZ_FOCL01000004.1, forward strand.
TTGTTGATACAAAGGTTAGAGGCCACTGCGCAGTGTATTTGCGCAGTGGAAATTATTTTTTATTTTTTTTCTGAACCTTGATTCATAGGATTAAAGGATGGACTTGATGCTTTAATGATTTGGAGAAATTCGGAAGCTTAAATGTTACTATAGAGTTCTACTCAAGTAATCCTTTAATCCTACGAATCAAGGTTCAAATAATTGCTGAAAAATATTTTCATAATTATTTTTTAATTTAAATATTGTTTGTATAATTGCATCATGAAAACAACAATATGTATACAGTGCCCATCACCCATACTGATTTATCAGAGGAGATAGCTATGTATATATAGTAAGTATATAACAACATTAAAAAATCCTCTTAGATAAAAACTAAGGGGATTTTTTGCTTTACAGGGTAGTATATCAATTGGTCAGATTACCACATTTGGGATGTGGAGGCTCCCGGTTCGAGTCCGGGTTACCCTACTGATTTACAGCTGGAAATATAGCTCAATGGTAAGAGCAGCACCCTTATACGGTGTCGGTTAAAGGTTCAAGTCCTTTTATTTCCACAATATGGCCGGTTGCCCGAGTGGTTCAAGGGAGTCCTCTGCAAAAGGAATGTTCGCAAGTTCGAATCTTGTACCGGCCTCTCTTTTTTGGGTGACGTAATTGTATTTGCGTCTGTATCTATTTTCTATGATTCCATCCCCGAATCATGGCTGGTAAAATATTTTATTTATTATTTAATAAGTATTGTTTTGGTATTTTTGTGGTTTGCTGTGTAATTAAGTGCCTCGATGTATCTGTAATAAAGTAAACCCGCGGTTGGCTAACAGTTTTCACTGCTTTTCTTCGATTATAGTGTAACGATAGGAAGTATTTTATGTAAATAATTATAAATTAATGATTTACTGTTTTTATTTGGATTTATTCTAAATAAGGTATTTCTTTGTACATGAATTTTCATCGATTACTTCTATGAATCCCTTGTTTGAAATAAAAGTATTGCATTTTTTTACCGGCGTAAGCTGTTTATTCTGCTCCCTGCTTTTTTCTGGTTCAACAAATGAAACCCCTGTCAACCTAAATCAACCCGGTGCTCGTCGCCAAACTTTATACCGGGCAGCAATTAACCGATCCTTTAATCTTTTTACTTATTAAAATGGATAAGCCCCAACGCTACAGTTTTACCTATTTCAGTTTATTTATAACGATTGATAAAATGTGTTAGTGGGTAATGAGAGGAAAATCAGGTGAGGTATCGCCTGAAAATTAAAAAAGCCCCGGTGCTTGGTCGCCAAACTTCACACCGGGTAAATGTTAACCGATCCTTTAATCTAATTAATCATTCTAAACAAAACTATGAATTCTTCCCGACTATGCAGTCAAACTTTTAACGCTAAACAACATCAAGAAAATAATTTCTACACTACTTTAAAATGGCTGGGATGCCTTGTGCTCCTGCTGGTTAATGGCATTGCCGGTGCACAAACTCCGCATGGTACTATTAAAGGCAAGGTTATAACATCAGACGGTCAGCCTGGCGAATTTGTAAACATCGCCCTTAAAGGCGCAAACAAAGGCACGCATGTAAACGCTAACGGTACCTACGCCATCAATAATATCAATCCCGGTACTTATACACTGGTAGCCAGCTACATTGGCCTCAATACACAAACCCAAACAGTTGAGGTTAAAGCCGGCGAAACTACGGAAGTAAACTTTACCCTTACCGAAAACAACCAGCAGCTGCAGGAAGTGGTGGTAACATCGGGCAAAAAGATAAATAAGTTTAACCGCCAGCAAAGTGATGATGTGGCTAAGCTCCCGCTTAAAAACCTCGAAAACCCGCAGGTTTACAACGTTGTAACCAGCGAATTGCTTAAAGATCAACTTAACGTAAACATATCTCAGGCGTTATCAAATGTGCCGGGTGCGGTACCGTCCATTGATCCGGCAGGTGGTACCAGTATCACGTTAAGGGGTTTTACTGCCGAAATAGCCGCCCGCAATGGTATTCAGTTTATTGCAGCCGGTCGCTCATCTGTTGATCCGGTAAATGTTGATCACTTTGAAGTGTTGAAAGGCCCCTCAGCTACGCTGTTTGGTAACACTGTATCATCATACGGCGGTGCTATTAACATGGTTACCAAAAAACCTACGGAGGAAACCAAAGGCGAGATAACTTATTCGGCCGGTAGCTGGGGACTGAACAGGGTAACAGCCGATATCAATACCCCGCTTAATAAAGAGAAAACGGCTCTGTTCCGTGTTAATGCCGCCGTTAACAAACAGCAAAGCTATTTAGTGAGTGGTCATAACAACACTTTTACTGTGGATCCGAGCATGCTATATAAAGTTAACGACCGTTTGACATTATCTGCCGACCTGGAAATTTACCACGAGGACCTTACCCGTGTACCTTATATGCGGTATACAGGATTAAATATTACCAACATCAATCAAAACCCCTTAGATTATCGAACCTCGCTTTACAGCGACGGGATTAACGCGGTTACTAATACCTTCCGTTCATACTTTGAGGCTAAGTACAAGATCAACCATAACTGGACCTCGCAAACCAATATTTCGGTAAATAATGAAAAAGTTGCCAAAAGCTACCAGGCATATCCTACCTTCATCAGCCCCACACTAATTGAACGTGGCATCTCATTGTTTGGCCCTATAACCACTATTAATACTGATGTACAGCACAATTTGAAAGGCGATTTCAAGATCGGTAAAATTCGCAACCGCCTGGTATGGGGACTTGATTATATTCACACTAAAAGCGACTTTACCTATGCCAGTGCAACTATCGATACTATTGATATTACTAAAGCGTACGGGCCGGTTACACAGCCGCTGGCTGATAAAGCTATTCACAACGGGTTTACCGGATTGTATCCATCGGAATTTAACCAGTACGCCACATATGCGTCAGATTTGATCAATATCACCGACCGGTTAATGACCCTGGTAAGTTTACGTGTTGACAGGTACCAGCTAAAAGGCAGTGACGGCTACAGCCAAACCTCACTAACACCTAAATTAGGTTTAATATACCAACCGGTAAAAGACCAGGTATCCATCTTTGGTAATTATATGAGCGGTTTTACCAACAATGGCCCTATCGTACAGCCCGATGGTACGCGCGTGGTTTTAAAACCGGAACATGCCTACCAATGGGAAGGCGGCGTTAAAGTAAGCACAGCTAATAATAGGCTTTCGGCAACGGTGAGCTATTACAATATTGATGTACGTGATGCTTTACGTTACGATAACGCCAACTTTACCTACCAGGATGGCAAACAAAAAAGTAACGGGGTTGAGGTTAGCATTGTTGCCAATCCTGTGGAAGGGCTTAATTTATTGGCTGGCTATGTTTACAATAAAAACCAATACATCCGCGCTACATCAGGCGATGGTAAGGATGTAACCGGTACGCCAAGAAATGTGGCTAACTTTTGGGGAAGCTATAAATTTCAGCCCGGAACTATACTGCAGGATTTTGGCTTTGGTGTAGGCGGCAACTATGCTCAAAAAAGCTATTATGACCTGGATAACACCATCGTAATACCATCATTTGTATTGGTTAACGCCACTGTATTTTATGAACAGCCTAAATGGAGGTTAGGGATTGCTGCCAATAATATCGGCAATAAAAAATACTGGTCACCGTCGTTTACGGCCAATCCGCAGCCTTTGCGTCAGTTGATCGCTTCGGCTTCGTTTAAATTTTAATCCTTATCACATGCCGGTTGGAGGTAAAACGCTGACCGGCATTTTTTATATAAAGAATATTAATATTTGATTGCACCTGCTATGCATGATCTTATCAACGAAATAAAGTTACGCCCTATATCCCAGGTTATTTTAAAATATCTGATGGATCATCGGGAACCGGTGGATGCCGAAACCATTTGGCTGGATGTGAAGGCTAATGGGGCTCCATTTAGTATAGGATCCATTTATGGGCACTTAAAGCGGATGGAAGATGCGGGTATTATTGCCAAAGTGCCAAAAGTGAACAGGAAAGCCTTGTACCAATACATATCATCGGAACAATAAGAACAAAGGATATGGAAAGTACGATATCTCTTTGTTCGAAACTATTATATGCAATTATTCAATACAGTAATTGTTATGCGTTTGGTTGCCCTAAAATGAGCGATCTTGAAAGTATAATTGTTGTTGAATTTTACTCGCTGTCTTCATTCTTGATTCCTTTTAGCAGCGCATAAATAGCCATGGCATGCCCATGCCCCAATTCAAAATCGATCTTAAGCCAATTAGTTATGTCCCCGGCTTTGGCGAGCAATTCGCCATTTTTTGTAAAACCTTTCTCCTCGGCTAATTGCCTAAACTCGGCCGGGCCTTTGCCTGTTTTTTCTTTTATTGTTTTTAAATATCCCTGGAACGACATGGTTGAGGTGTTTTAGGTAAAATCAAATGTATTCAAAAATTACGCCCCTTTTTTGCCCTTCACAAAATCGAGGATTTTTTTAGTTTCTTCGGGATAAATACCAATATAGTGGCTCCTTACCATGTAAGGCACTTTCATCTTGCTCTGTGCCGATTCAAGCCTGATCACATTTGATGCCTTGTTGGGCATATGGCAGTCAATGCAGTACGTTTTAATAGCGTTACCCATTTGCGGTGCCAGTTTGCAGAAGTTGTGATTGGCTTCGCTATGACAGCTCATGCATTTTTGTGCATAGGTTGCCATGCTTTGCGATAGGCTTACATGCGGATTATGGCAGTTGCCGCAATCCATTTTACTCATGGTGTAGCATTTACTGGCAATGAGCAGGTCGTATTGGTTGCCATGAACATCGGGCATATTGCTGCCGGGCGTAACGCGTGGCTGTGTGCGGTCTTTTAGCAGGGTATCGCCCATTTCAAACTCAAATGACGAGCGCTGAGGGATGTTTTTATTGCCCGAATGGCAAACGGCACAGGCATCCATTTTTTGCGTGCGCGACAGGGAGGCATACGTAGCAATGTATTTGGCCTTTTTATCGTCCGGGTTATCGGTGTGGTAATTAACGTGATTGGCAGCAGGCCCATGGCAGCGCTCACAGTCGATTCCATAAATAAGAGTCGATTTTTCAAAACCGAAATCTCCGGCCTGGAGAGGGGCTTCTTTTACGTACGAACTGTGACATTCCAAACACCTGCGTAAAATAGGACGACCGAAATTCATATGATCGGGCAAATAGCCGGGGCTATTTGCCCAGTTATGAATAGCTGCAAAGTAGGATACCGGCAGTTCGTACAACATTTTGCCTTTCCAGTACATATAAGTCTGCGCTTTTCCGTTGCCTATGGCAACATCAAATGGTTCAGCTTCCGTTTCCTTTCCGTTGATGTATCCTACCTGGTACAGGCTATCTTTGCGTTTCTCCATTACTATTCGCTGCCCCATACCAAACTCAAACGTGTTTGAGTCTTTAGCAAAGCTGCCCCTGATATTATGGATGTTGGCTAATTGTGATGTTTGAAAATGCGCGGTATGCAGAAACGAGTTGTAAACATCGCTGTGGCATTTTTTACAACTTTCGGATCCGACATAAATTTCGCCACGAGGATCAGCTGAAGTTGATGTATAGCATTGGGTTAAAATAAAACTAAAAGGTACAAGAGCGGTAAGAACTAAAAAAAGATATCTTTTTTTGAGCATTGTTTACGGTTATATTGCTGGTTATAAACTGGTTTTGAATTTGGGTTAACCCCGGAAAATCCAATTCCAATTTAGTTCAATATTTATATAAAACAAATGCTAAAACGGGCAGTAGAGGTGATGTAGGGGAGGGGGATTGCGGAATTGAGAGTTTTGATTTCGGATTTGATGGATGGCTTAGAATAAGACTTACGAAGCTTTTAAAACTTCGTAAGTCTGCATATCCTCAATTATTTACTGATAAACGGTTTATGCACGATTGTGGCCTTATTCATGGTTTGCTGGATTTTGTACAAGCGGGTAGCCATCTCAAAACGCTCTTTATAGCTTCGTTTTAATGCTTCTTTCAAAAGTTCAATCTCAGTTTCGCTGAGTGTTTGTTTGCTTTTATCCATATCGCGACTAATCAAATTTATGAAAAATAAGCTGTAGGGTGAAATCTGAAAAACCTGTTAATAGGCCAGAGCCTTAAAACTTAGTGAGGCCGAAAATGCAAACTTAAATCTGCGAATAAACTGTTGGCACCAGCATGGTCGATGTTATTTTACTAACCAATAAAGCGTCGGCATACTCGGGCATGGCGCTTATTTTTTTCCATTCCGGGTCGCTGCCGAAAGCTTTCCAATGGGCGCTTTTGGCCTCAAGGTCATCAAAGGTGATCATGTAAGTTAGATTAGGCCTTTGCGGGCCGATCACCGTTTCGCCCCAAAAAACAGGTTTGAAGCCAAGGCGTTTAAATACATCTATTTCGCCTTCATCATTAAACATTTCTATTTTCTTTTTGCCCGCCGCTTCGGTGGCACTTTGATATTGCCTCAGCTCAAAAATTCGTGTTTTGTTTTCGGGTGCTTCGAGGTGTGGCATATGTACAAATGCTTTTAACAATGAGCTTTCAATGCGTTCGTAAGCCGGTGCAGCGGCTGGAGCGTTGAGGTAGGCAGCTCCTTTTGCCTGCAATTTAGTATCGCTGTCAAAACTTTCGGTCACCGTGCTGAAATGGTTAAGGCTGTTAAACGGTATTAATACAAAAAGCCTGGTTTGGGCATCGGGTTTAAATTCGTTAAATACGCCCACATGTTTTACACCTAAGTTATTAAGTGCCGGTATAGCTATATCTTTCCAATAACCCTCAACTATCTTTTGCTGTTCAACGTTTTTAAGGCTATATACCCTTAGTTCATAATATTCAGCGGTTTTGGGGGCGGGTTCGGTAGCTTTGCTCATAGCAGGTAAAACAGTTGCGGTTACGCCGGTTAACAGAGTTGATTTAACAAAGGAACGCCTTTTCATAGTAGGTTTGATTGTTTGGCTAAGATAAGTTTTTAGTTAAGAATGCGATAACCTGTTTATGGTTTTCGGATACAGGCGCATCATCTGAATGTAATACAACTGCAACTGATTTTGGCCGGGTTGCAAATTTCTCTAATTTGGCCATCATGCTTTTTGCAGATCATCTTTTACTATGAGCCAGCTATTATTACCAGCCTCCTGCTTTGACTTTATGAGGCAACTTAAACAAAACAATAACCGCGAGTGGTTTGCACAAAATAAAGAAACATATCAGCAACAGCTTGAACTGGTGGAGGTGTTCGCTGGCGGGTTATTGAATTTGATGAATACGCATGACGTTATTGAAACACCGAATGCAAAAAAGGCCTTGCACCGCATTTATCGCGACATCCGTTTTTCGAAGGATAAAACGCCTTTTAAAACTAACTGGAGCGGCAATTTTACGCGGGCGGGGAAGCATCGCCGAGGCGGCTATTATTTTCATCTGGAACCAGGTAATACCTTTATAGGAGGCGGCTTTTGGGCACCCAACAACCCGGACCTGAAGCGCATTCGTGACGATATCGCTTTTGACGCATCGCCCTTACAAAAAATCATAAGCAGCACGGAGTTTAAAACAACTTTTGGTGTGTTGGAAGGCGAACAGCTAAAAACTGCGCCGAAAGGTTACGCTGCAGATCATGAAGCGATAGAACTGCTACGCTATAAGCAGTTTTTGGTGAGGAAACATTTTACAGATGCTGAAGCTTTAAAGCCGGATTTCGTGAACCGGGCTTCTGATACATTTAAAGCTATGCGTCCGTTTTTTGATTATATGAGTGATGTGCTCACTGCAAACGTAAACGGAGAGGAAGATTAATTGAATATTTTTTGATACGATTTATTCATGCCCTGTTGAGCCATCATTAGCCTCGGTAATTTTGCTGAGGTTGTAATGCATCTGTCCGTTATGCTCCTCGCCTTTAAGTAACCCTTTGTTGTATAAATTAGCCAGCGTAGCTTTAACCAGTGCAGTAACCTGCTCATCAACAATGCCTGGTTGCAATATTTCCATTTCTTTTAATATATTATCTACAGAACCCTGCCCAATTTGTGCCAGGGCATAAATTGCTTTGTTTTGCTGAGTATCCTGAGGATCAAAATGTGAGGGAATGTGCAATGGTTTGTATTCTTCCCTAAATTCTTCGTCGCTTAATGTCATTGTAATGCAGCTTATTGCATGTTAAACAAATGTTATTAAAGTTTGTGTGATAATTTTAGCTAAATCCTGAAACAATAAACGCGGGCTTATGGCCCGCGTTCCGTTCTTTATAAAAATGGTTTTTAAACTGTTGATGGGTTTCTGATAACGCCCAGTAAAAATGAAATTACGGCAATTACCAATAAAGCATGTATTAAACCTGTTGCCGAATAGGCAAACACACTGATCGCCCATCCTATTATCAGGATAACTGCGATGATATACAATAACGATCTCATAGTTTGATGTATTTAGTTTGTTATGTATATCACTTTAAAAATCATGCCATAAAATCAATCTTTATTGAAAAATATTATCTATAATGACAGTGAGTTAATTTTATAGAAATACTGATTGTGGCATTGCTCTTGCTTTGTATGCTGAATACACCTGCATTATGAAGCCTTTTTTTATAACCGTTGCCAATAGCTTATCACTTATGATTATGCTCGAGAGTGAAGCCCATATTAACGGACACCCGGTTTTAACTTATACGTATAGTATTTACCGGGGCGATACTTCGGCATTGAATAAGCTTAACAATTCGGAGAAGCTTTTGCTGCCAGATAAAAAGAATAATCCAGGTTACCTTGGCTATGTTACTTTTGAACAACCGGGTAAAGTGTTTAACTACATTGCCGATGGCGACAATGAATTATCCTATGATGAGGTAGTGGACGTTATTGAAGAGATTAATCATTTCAGAGATTCGCCGCAGTTGTGGGCGATTTAGCGCAAGAAAAGGGGCGAGACAGCTAAGGAAAATCTTTGCGGCTTCGCCCCTTGACGTTAAAAACATAATGTAATACTGATTACTTTGTTGGCGGTATCAGCTGCATAAAGGTTACAATGCTGCTGGCCTCGTATGATTGAATATCACCGGTTGGGGTACTTACTGCATAATTACGATAGGTAAGATTACGGCTGTCGCGGTTTTTCCAGCCTGTGTTAACGTTGGTTTGGATCCAGCTAAGGTATTGGCTTTGGCCCCCATCGTTGATCAGTTGTACTATATACTGGGCAAAAATGGCTTTTAACACACCCTGCTCATTAAAATCGCCCTCGGCTGGGAGGATGCCGTTGGTGCAAAGGTTGTTTTTTACGTAGTCTGCATATAGTTTGGCATCATTGAGATAAGCTACATCGTTTGTTTGCTTATAAAGCGCCATCGCTGCACCTATAGCTGTGCCTGAATTATAAGTATAATCCTGGCCACCCGGAGGGTTATTGCCGATTTTGTTATCGTTCACTTTGCCCGAGGCATCAACCAAATTAGTTTTCGACCAGGTATAGATAGATTTAGCCTTATCAAGGTATGAGGCATCTTTGGTGATGCTGTACAATTTCATGGCTGCTATAATGGTAGGGAAGTTGATACATGAATTTTTGCCGCTGTGCTGAAAATCCCAGAACATGCCGCCATCTACCGCGTCATATGATCCATTCCAAACCCTGTCGAACCCAGCTTTAGCTTTTTCAAGATAAGTGGCATTGCCTGTAAGCTGGTTAGCGCGTGCCAGGGCAATAACCCACCACATCATATCGTCGTAAATAAACCAAACGGTAGTGTTGTTCCAGTTGTAGCCATCGTAATGATTGTAATTTCCCTGGTATATGTCGGCTATTTTGGTAAGCTGGGCCGGGGCTTTGGTACGTTCATACACATTCATCGCCATATCCCAGTAAATGGCCTGTGTCCAGATAGCGGCTACGCCGTCTTTTTTTGTAGTGCTGAAATATAGTTTGTTGTTTGGATCGTAAAAGGCATTGTTGAAGGCGGTATAAGCAAGGTCGGCATCGGCGCTGCTAAAGCCTGTACTATTATCGGTTGGAGTAGTAGTAGTCGTGTCGGCCTTTGGTGTAGCGGGTGTAACCTCTTTGCCCTTGCTGCAGCTTACTATACTAATAAACAAACTCAGGGCTAAAAAGCAGATTGGTTTTTTCATAATTATAAATGTGGGTTGGAAATTGGCTTGGTTTTGATTGGTAGTGTAATAAGGCTTGTTTAATTATTGGTTAATCAACGTCGGCGGGGCAATTATAGGCTAAAAAGTGTGCGCTAACTAAGGTTTTAACCAACAAAAAATCATTAACCCAATTTTTAACCGCGATTTTAACCGGGGGAGGAGCTTCCCAGCACGTGAGGCCTATTTACTCAGCGTGGTTACTTAGTGAATGAGATGTTGAAACAAGTTCAACATGACGGAGTTTTATCAGAGGGTAGGTAACAATAGCGAACATTGTTCTGCCATAGACAGAATCGCTATAGAAGGCGAAGAAGATCCTTCGTCCCTACCCTTGACATAATAAAAAATGGGGTCATGCTGAGCGTGTCGAAGCATAGTGGAGTGGGCCTCTGCGCACGTCCTTCGACAGGCTCAGGATGACAAGCCCTCCACACCTAATGTCATCTCACCTTCAAAGGCCTTGGATTTTCCCCACTACCCATGACATGTTAAAAAAGGCGTGTTTCCCGTCAGCAGGAAAGCTTCGGGTGAAAACGAACAGAACAATGGTGGCCAGTAGCGAAGGATGGGGCATAGCAAGTTTTTGCAGCAGCGTTGAAAAAGCGCGTGCGAAGCGGGGCAAAATAATTGCAGCCCGTGGTTCTGTCCGTTTTGCAGGGTAATGGCCGGAGCGATGGCCATTGCGAAGGGCAGCGCAAAGAAGCCTCCCTGCTGACTTGATTTTTTGGGTACTTTTGTATCAAGACAAAAGTACCTGGCCCCGCGCGGCCAAGAGCGCGACGATGCGAGTTCAATAACCCCTAAGCACGTTACCTGCCTTTAGGGGATTGCTTCGTTCCTCGCAATGACGTGGTGGAGATGTCATCCCTCCTTCACAGATTTCAATTTTTTCCTACTCAGGATGACAACAAGAAATGATGTTATTTCAACTTCAGCATCCAGAAGATTTAAACACTAATAACCAATTTTTTATTTCGCCATTTTTTACGATAAATTCAATTACCTTATCCTTGCGCAGGTTTACGCCTGGCGGCATGCGTTTTAACTGCCTTTTTCTCTGGTTGCGGTGCCGGGGCTGCCGGGTGATTGGGCTTGTGCCCATGCACCAGTCGCTCATGCATAAAATGGGTGAGCTTGTGATGAAAAGGTACCAGTACCGAGGCCAGGCATACCAGGATCACCAGTTCAAGTACAGGTAAATGGTTACTGATGCGTTGCACAAAAGGATGGATAAACAGGGTAAGAAACTCAAAAGCCAATAAAAGGGCCAATACACTCATGAATTCGATTACCTTTCGATGGGTTCGACTTTTACTTAGCAGCAGTACGATCAGGAAAAATGTGGGTATAAATACAGCGATTCCTACAAGTTGGAGATTAACAATGCGCGCTTCTTCTTCGCGGTGTTTTTCTTCGGCAATTTCTTCCTGCCGGGCGGCTTCGTTAAAGCTTAGGGTTTGGATCTGTTTTATTTTTTCGGCATTAAACATACTGTCTTTTGCAGCGATAGAGGCTTTTAAATATTGCAGTTCGAGATGATCGTTTTTACCCCGGTAAACACTGGTAAGCAGGTTGCTGGCATGAAAGATCCCTTCGGGGTACATGGCGGTTTTTGCAGCGTTAAGGGCCAGCGTTGCATAATAAATACATGAATCAGGTACGCCGGTTTGTTTATAGAGTTCGGCTATGCTGTTATAGCTATCAGCAAGACTGTTTTTGTCGTTTGTTTTGGTGGCATAATTTACACTAACACGGTAGTAATCAAGCGCCAGTGCAGTATGCCCCATTTTATAGTTAATGTCGCCTAAAATGGAGAGCGTATTGGGCATAGTAGCAGTATCTTTCAGGGTTTGCTTTATGGCATAAGCCTGCATCTCATAGTTTAAAGCCGAATCAACCTTATTAAGTTTAATATAACAGTTACCGATATTGGCCAGGATAATACCCAGGCGTGCGGTTTCATGCAATTCTACGGCTACCGCCTTGGCCTTAAAATGATAGGATAAGGCTTTTACGTTATCCAGTTGGTCGGAGTAAACAATGCCTATATCGCTCAGGCTTTTTAAAATGCCAAGGCGGTCGTTAATTTCCTCGCGTATTTTTAACGAGTTGAGTAAAAAAGAAAGGGCCTGGTCATACTTACCATTTTTCCATAAAACTACGCCCAGCCGGTTCATACAATCGGCCTCTCCTTTTTTGAACGAGAATTTACGGGCCAGCTCAAGTCCCTGCTGGGCGTACATGAGTGCGCTGTCGGGCCGGGTAGCCTGCAGTTGTAAGCTGAGCTGCCGTAAAGGTTCAACACCCGCGGTATCATTTTTATGCAGTGCTGCTTGTGCTCTTAATTCGGCTGGTAGTTTTTTTTGAGCGTAGGTATTCGAGGCGATGCCGGTTAAAAGGCATACGCAAACCATTCCCTTTAGTATGTGGTTAAGCATAAAATTATAAAATAAAACAAAGCCCCCTTTTACGGCGGGGGGACAGATATACAGGGTAATGGTACCGGCCGGGTAAAACAGTTACTAACTATCCATCGACGGCTCTTCAGTTGCATCATCAGGCTCGGGCGAAGCCACAAATCCGTCGGCGGCTTCAATTTCCGGCTCAAGGCCTGTGGTTTCACTATCAGCAAATCCCATTGAGGTATTTTTGTCCCTAAAACCCATAGAGGTGTTTTTGTCGAATGCTTTGGTTGATGTGCTCATGGCTTTAATGTTTAAAATCAGTTTGAGTTCAGTTAATTGCTAAGCGAGCAGGTACATAAATATACAGTTATATTTTGTTGATAGTCAAATTTTTACGAATTATGTGAAGCGGATGTGATGCTTTTGGGCCTGTATTTGCTTTTTTAGCAGAATATACACTGATATCGGGCTGAAAAACGGAAAAATCAGCGGGCGGATTGAAGAAATAAGCAGAATGTAATCGGCAGAAAGTTAGGTTATATCTGCGGCCCTATTTTTTATGGAGTAATGCGGTTTGTACATATTGGCCATGATTTTTATGCCAATTGGTTATCTCAGCAGGGGCAACAAACTTAATTTCAAGGCTTTCTATAGATGTTTCGATATTGCCGCTGATGTATTTGCAAAGATAGAGTACAACTACCGAGCTATGCGGCTGTCCGAATTGCCCGGCTGGCACGGCGAAAAATTTAATGATCTCCACAGGTTCAACAACCAGCCGGGCTTCTTCCCAAAATTCACGCTTCATGGCTGTTTCGGGATCTTCGCCAACATCAACCCAACCGCCGGGCAATCCCCATAAAAAATCATCGCTGCGGTGCTCTACAAGCAAGCGGCCCTGCTCATCAAACAAAATGCCGTTAACACCCACTTTGGGTGTTGCGTATCCAAGGTCTTTATTAAACCGTTCTTTTAAAACTTCGGTTTCCAGGCCGGTAAATTCGCTGTACTCCTGCGTGGCTATATCAAGCAATTTTTGATAACGCTCCATATCGAAGGGGTTTTGGGTATACCTGATGCCGGTTTGCGCCAGAGCATAGATGTTTTCAAGCAGGTCGATATAGTTCTTTTTCATACGGTGACCGCAATATAGCTAACAGCTTATATAACCGGGGTAAAGAAATTATAAAATCGTTGTTTTATATTTTGCAGGTGAAAGGGGATTTTGTAATTTTAAACATGGCGGCTTTCTGGCCGATACTCTTTGTCTATCCTTCAGGTATGTACGAGTTCGAATCTCGTTCTGGACACACTTTAATGATATTCCGGGGCTCCTTAAATGTTAATTCCTGCCTCTTGAGAGTTCGAGTCTCTCTTCGGGCTCGTAAAATCCCATTGTATTTAAAATTACTGATCTTTTTTTGTACTAAACAATTTACCGATAGTTCTATTGATCTTTCCAATGAAGTTAGGTTGAGGTTTCACGGAGTCGAAAAAGCTTGGACTAAATTTTATATCCTTGTTTTCGTTTAATAACTTTCTTGCAAATCCAATAGGATCAAAGCTTTTTGAAGGCTTGACAAGATCATTGAAAGCAATTTTGATCTGTTCGATAGTCATACTCAATTGGCCAGTATTAATATTAGCAAGTGCTAAGGCTCCAATGTAACCAAAGTCGCCCATCTTAAAATTATATCCATCCCACTTTCCTTGACACTGTTCCCTCAGGCCAAATTCGCTGTTGTCAATTATTATCGTTTTATGAACTGTATCTATTATTAAGGTTGCAAACACTTTGTCTTCTTCTTCTTCTTTTGGCAGTGGATACTCTTTTTTATTTAATAAAATATCTACAACAGCCTCTCCAAAGTTTAATATACCAGCTAAAGAGACATTTCCTAATTGAGTTATATGTGTTGCAATTGGTGTTTTTATAATTATTATGGTGTTACCAAATTCACTGACCTTATCATTAATAATCTCATCTGCAGTATTTATTGATAATGGAAATTGTTCTTGTTGTGAAATATAATCGATATTTAAAATCTCTTCGAAATCATACATTTTGTTGTAAACTAAATTTACCGACCAATTTTTCCATTTACCCTGGACCTTCTTTAAGTAAAAGTTACTTGCTGATGTTGTGCCGAATTCTAAACTCCAAAAATAGAGTGTCTTTTTATCGATATTGATAATTACACATCCTTCTATCCAAACTTCGTTCAGTAATACAGTCACCACCTTACATGATCTTACAAAATTTATAAACCGTTTCTCTCCAAGATAAAGATCAGAGGTTATACAATTAGCTCTCCAATGGTTATAATAAATAGTTTGCAGGGAGTTTTCAATAAGTATATAATTTGCTCTTTGACCCATTTATGATTAGTGCAGTTTATATAAAGCTACAATTTTCTTGTAATCCTTTATAAAAGATTACATCATTTTTCAGTCGCATTTGTCCTACGATTTGTCGCATGCACACCGCAGATATTATCGTTCTGTTATGGAGATTTGTATCATCACAAAAGCACTAATTCAATAGTAAATTAAAATCCTATGAGAAAGATAATCGTTTTAACATTCATGACATTAGACGGTGTAATGCAGGCACCCGGTGGCCCGGAAGAGGATCAATCAGGCGCTTTTAAATATGGTGGCTGGTCGGCGCCTTTTACCGATGAAGTTTCGGGTAAGATCATGCAAAAACAAATGGAAGCTACAGATATCCTGTTAGGCCGGAAAACATTCGATATTTTTGAGGATTATTGGCCTAAGCATGCAGATTATTGGCCAGGTATTAATGATGTAACCAAATACGTGCTGTCCAACACAAAAGATAAATCAGATTGGAATAACACCCGGTTTCTAACAAGTGTAGCCGATATTGAAAAGCTTAGAAATTCCGAAGGTGGCGATATCAAAGTTTGGGGTAGTGGTGAACTTGTTCAACTG
This sequence comes from Mucilaginibacter gossypiicola, assembly GCF_900110105.1. Taxonomy (GTDB): domain Bacteria; phylum Bacteroidota; class Bacteroidia; order Sphingobacteriales; family Sphingobacteriaceae; genus Mucilaginibacter; species Mucilaginibacter gossypiicola. The sequence goes on from NZ_FOCL01000004.1 coordinate 171,201, forward strand.
CTGCTGAAGCACGACCTGGTAGACGAACTCTGGCTTAAAATTTATCCGGTGCTACTTGGTAAAGGGAAAACCATATTCAGTCAGGATACTATACCCATGGCATTAGAGTTAACAGAAAGCACCGTTACACCAAGCGGAGTGATTTTTGTTAATTACAAACGGGGCGGAGAGGTCAAGACAGGTACTATTGGAGCTTAAAAGTATGATCGGTTTTTCTTGTGGTTTAATTCTGAGTAAAATAGTTTTCTTCAATGTTCAAGCGAAGTATTCGAAACTGATATATGGTAATTATTTCTTTTGGTGGTAAACGATCTTTATTGAGATGGCTAATCCGTCGAAGAAGCAGCGAGGAATGTTATTTTATTGGTCCTCGAATCATATATTGTCCAGCAAAAAGTGCCCCACCATTCTTTTCCATCATCAAAATAATTTGTCCAATTATCTGACCATGATGTTATTTGTAGAAATTGGGCATCAGAAATTGAATCAATATGTAAAATTTTACTTAGGTAAGATTTTATGATTGCAGAGTATGCGTCATTTTCACTTTCCTGATAATCTTTACTTGCAAATTCGGCTCGTTTTTCGATTCTTAGCCCGTGTGGTGTATTTATCAATGCTTTAGTAAAACCGTCCTTAACAATGTGATAGATGGCCTTATTTTTACTATCATAAGAAAATAGCGCTATTTTACTTGTTTTAAAATCGAATCCATCACCGAGAAAGCTCTTGAAATTTATCTTTTCTCCAACGGGTTCTATTTCTGGAAAAATTTTAAACTTAAAATAATCGTCGATGTTCAAATCAGGGGTACGCAATTTAAATTGGAGTTCAAATCTTTCTGCTAAAACCCCAATTCCCATTTTTACGGCCTCTTTTGAAACTGCATAAACATCCGTTGGCAACTCTTCAAGATCAAATATAACAGTCTCTAATACCGCTACTAAGCTCTCAAGATAATTAAGGAACTCTTGTTGATCCTTGGTATAATCTGTTTCTACTAATTTCACTGATGTTTGATGTTTTTTAATCTAATCTTCTTTAAATTCTTTCAGGCAATACTAATCTCCAAAAAGGATCCGGGTCATTTCGGTATAGTTGTTCAGGAAGTGTTTGGTAACCATGTAGTGTTCCGTTTCTTCGTAGCGTACTTGTTTGATGCCCGAATCGTCCAACTGGTAAATGGTGGCTCCAGGATAGGCTAATAAAATAGGGGAGTGCGTGGCAATAATAAATTGCGAATTTTCATTCACAAGCGTATTGATTAACGACAATGCCGCCATTTGCCTGTTGGGCGACAGTGCGGCCTCGGGCTCATCAAATATATAAAGTCCGTTGCCTGTAAGCCTGTTGGTTAGCGTAGCCATGAACGATTCGCCATGCGAGCATTCATGAAGCGACCTAACTCCATATTGCCTTTCAAAGGTGTCGCGGTCTTTTTCACTTTCGTAGGCATTTTCCATATAGGTAGCCAGGTTATAATAACTTTCGGCGCGCAGAAAGAAATAATCGTTTGGCTTTTTAAAGCTTTTAATGCTTGTTAAATAATTGAAAAGCCGCGACGAATTATTATGCGTTTGAAATTGCGCATTTTTTGAGCCACCCTCGGTACTAAAACCCATATGCAAAGCAATAGCCTCAATCAGCGTCGATTTGCCCGAACCGTTCTCACCAATGATAAAGGTAACATCGGGGTGGAACTTTAATGACGACAAGCCCCTGATGGAAGGAATGTGAAACGGATAGGCATCAAAGGATGGTACCATCTCTCGTTTTATCTGGATCTCTTTGAGGAAAGGTTTGGCTTGCATGGTAGGGTAAAGATAGGGGTTTGTTGTATGTAGATACAGTTTACATCTATATTAATCCGCAGTTGGAGACTACGGATAGCTGGTTTAATGGAGTTTTAAGATTGCAGCCTGTTAGCCCCAGACCTTTTTGTGAAGATAATATGTAAATTTGGTAATTAAACCTTTACACTCAATGGGGAATATTAAAGAAGCACACGACTTTTGGCAAACGATATCAAAAATTAAAGTTGTAAAATGGGCTTTAATTTTTCTTTTAATACTTGTCGTGATTTTTTTTTCAATAGCGGTTATTAAATCTTTCACTGGGAAAAAAGTCAAGATTTTTGGACGCGAATTGTATAGTGAAGAAACGTTGGAGAAGCGCGATACGGTGATTAAAATGAAAACTCCACAAAAATATGATACGCTAAAAATGGCCATTAAGAATAGTTCATCACAACAGACTAATAAAAAAACAAAGCATTTAACAAGTATTAATCCGGCTAATTCATCCCAGTCCAGCGGACAAATAAATCAAAACTCAGGTATAAATTCAGGAAGTATTGGAGGTAAGAATAATCTTAATGCAGCCCCCGGTTCGCAATTTAATGCGCCTGTTCACGTTGGCGACACTTATAACGAGATAAAAATAAAAGAAGAAGATTTAAAAAATATGCTCAATTTTATGCGAAATAAAGTAGATCAAGAGTCTGCCCAAAAAAAGTTTAATATTCATACTTTAAACAATAGCGATGCAGCCAATAATGCTATACAAATAATTGAATATTTAGAAGCAAACGGTTTTAAATCTATTGAAAGATCCAGTGATATAGGACGTTACGGTAACGGTATTTTTATTGAATATAAAGCTCCTGTTTTTGAGATAACAGTTGGCCATTATGTAGCGCAAAACTAAGCAGCCTGTAACATCCCTTTCCTGCTCCCGCAAGCGTCGCTTGTGGCCTATATGCCAAGTGAGCAAGATGTGCTTTTCAAGCGAATAGCCTAAACGCGGGCCACAAGCGAGGACGCTTGCGGCAGCGTCTAAATTAAAACAAACTCTCCCTTTAGGGGGCCGGGGACTTAATCCTCCGGCTTTTCCTTTGCATCCGCCATCCTTACAATTCTCGGCTGAAAACTTGCCAATACATCAACCAAATCATGCTGGGCGGCCATTACGGCATGGATGTCTTTATACACCATCGGCGCTTCGTCAAGGTCACTTCCCATCAGGGTAATGCGTTTATCTACCAGATTAGCGGCAACTGCTTTTGGATCCACGGTTTTAAAAGCTGCGCTTCGGCTCATTAAACGGCCTGCACCATGCGAGGCTGAGTTGATAGATGCTGCATCGCCTTTACCGCGGACTACAAAGCCCGGTGTACTCATGCTCCCAGGAATAATACCCAATACGCCTTCACCTGCAGGAGTGGCACCTTTTCGGTGCACCATTACTTCGGTACCATCGGCCAATTGCTCTTTCCAGGCAAAGTTGTGATGGTTCTCGATCATCATTACCGGTTTAAGGTTGAGGGCACGGGCAATCTTGTTGTGGATTTCGTGGTGATTGGCGCTGGCGTAATCGCCGGCCAGGTTCATGGCAATCCAGTATTCCTGGCCTTCGTCGTTATCTAAATTTAACCATGCCAAATGTTTGGCTTCCTGCGGAAGTTTGGTTTTGCTCATGGCTATTTTTGAGTAATGATCGGCAATGCTACCCCCAAATCCGCGTGAACCCGAATGTGACAACAAAGCCAGGTAACTACCCGCCGGGATGCCTTCAAGCGCACCTTCGGTAACGGTAAGCTCTCCCCATTCAACAAAATGGTTACCGGTACCTGATGTTCCCAATTGAGCATAGGCTTTATCTTTCAGGTTCCGGATCGCTTTGGTTTCGCTCCAGGTAGGGCGGTCGAACAGCGAGGTATCAAAATGCGTTTTGGTGACCCCGCCAATGCCAAAGTTGGTATGATCAAGCAAAAGCCCTTTAAGCATGTCGGTTTCGGTATCAACCACACCGGCAGGTAAATCAAAAATACTCAAACACATTCGGCAGGCAATATCCACCCCAACCGCAAAAGGGATGATGGTATTGGCAGTTGTAGCCAGTACGCCGCCGATAGGCAGGCCGTAACCCTGATGCGCGTCGGGCATTAAAGCACCTGCAACGGCTATAGGTAATTTAATCGCCGTCTTCATCTGTGCAAGCGCACCTACCTCAATATGCTCAAGACCATAAACCGGGAAATCGGCAATCTCCTGTTTCAGGGCAAAGGTAGTTCGCGGTTGTTTCAGGAATTTCCCTTCTTTACGCAAATCGATCACCGCTTCGGCCAGGTTTTTAAACTTACCGCCTTTTTTAAGGGCGTAGGGCATTGGGTCGTCAATAAGGGCTTCCAAATTAGCCAGGATCTGTTCCTTATCCATTACGCCATGTTTTAACAGGCCATTGGCCACACGGCTAAAGTTCTCTAATATTTTTACGTCGTTAATACCTAATGCGGTAAGTTCGTTGTTGCTTATTTTTATCTTTTCCATAGCGCTTCTTAACCTCCGCCAATTGGCGGAGGGGTTTCTTGATTAGCTGCTTTTATTATTTAATGATACAAAGTAAAATTGCAACTGCGCAATGTATTTGCGTAGTGAAAAATAATTTTATAATATTATAAAAAAATGGATATTAATTGCTCCGTCATTGCGAAGTACGAAGCAATCCCCAATAGGCAGAGCCGCTATGCAGGCGTGTCTGTACAGTTCGCGATTGCTTCGTACCTCGCAATGACGGGTGATAAACATCCGAAATCAAAATATGCCTGTAAACCGCAACGCCCTTATCCGTTACCGAACCATTGACAGCTGCTTGCAAAACCGCCGCAAACAATGGACACTTGACCACCTGATTGAAGCCTGCTCCGAAGCTTTGTACGAGTACCAGGGAATAGACAGTGGAGTTAGCCGCCGTACCGTACAGGCCGATATTGAAATGATGCGCAGTAATAAGCTGGGTTACGAAGCGCCCATTGTAGTGATCGATAAAAAGTATTATACCTATTCGGATAAGAATTACAGTATCAATAATATTCCCCTCAACAATCAGGATATGCAGGTGCTCAGCGAAGTGGCCGGGCTGCTTGGTCAGTTTAAAGGCCTCGGTCATTTTGCCGATCTCAACGAAATGGTAACCAAACTCGAAGACAAGATCTACAGCCAGAAAACACATAGCGTACCAGTAGTAGATTTTGAAAAAAATGATAACCTAAAGGGTTTGGAGTGGATAGAGATCATCCGCAAGGCTATTGTGGCTAAAAATACGCTGAGTATTACCTATCAATCATTTAAGGCAAGAGAGGCCAGTACATTTTGTTTCAGCGCTTATTTATTAAAAGAATATCGTAACCGCTGGTTTGTGCTGGGAGTAAAGAATTTAGGGACTAAACAATTGCTTACACTGGCGCTCGACAGGATCCAGACTGTTGAAGTACACGCTGATAAGTATATTGAAAATACGCAGGTTAACCTCGCTACGTATTACAATGATGTGTTGGGCGTAACTAAGTCGGCAGGGCAGCGTGATGTTGAGGTGACTTTTTGGATAGATGATAAAAATGCACCTTACGTTATCACTAAGCCCTTGCATCACACGCAAAAGATACTGAAGGTTACCGTAGACGGGACAATATTCAGCATAAAAGTGGTCATGAATTTTGAGCTGGAACGCGAGCTGCTTGGCTTCGGGCCAAAGTTAAAAGTGCTTGGGCCGCGGATATTGGTTAAGCAAATGAAAGACCTGTACCGGAAATCATTGGAGCACTATACTGGTGATAGCCCGATTCCGCATGGAAAGAATTTGAGCAGTTTGTTGAATTCATGATATAAAATTTATTTTAGTGCTATTATGATAAGCGAAAAGGAAACGACTGCCTTAAGTAAATTTTTAAGCCTTGTATTGCGTCATCAGCCCGAAACAATTGATATCAAACTTGATGAACAAGGCTGGGTAACAGTTGATGAGCTGCTACGAAAAGCACAGGCACATGGTAAAAATATAACCCCGGACGTACTGAACCATATAGTTGAAACTAATACAAAAAAACGTTTCGCGTTTGATGATACCGGGAAGAAAATCCGCGCCAGCCAGGGGCATTCTGTTGATGTTGAGTTAGGATATGAACCACAAATGCCACCGGATGTATTGTATCATGGAACCGGGAGCCAGTCGGTTGATGCAATTTTACAATCCGGACTTGAAAAGCGGAGCCGGCAGCATGTGCATCTGAGCAGCGATCTTGATACAGCAGTTAAAGTTGGCCAACGTCATGGCAAACCTGTTATATTAACCGTTGCGGCAGGGGCGATGCATCTGCAAGGTCACAGATTCTATCTGTCTGCGAACAACGTGTGGCTTACTGATTTTGTACCGGCAGGTTTTATCGGAAGACATTCCTCTTAATCTCAAGATAAATCCGAAATCGAACATCCGAATTCCGAAATCAAGAAATTGACTTTTGTACCCGATAAGTCGAAACTTTATTTTTGAAAACGCTTGCAGCTTATGTACCAAACCCGTTACATTTAGGAAATTATAAACTGAAATGCCAAAACACATCCTGATTATTTACGTATTGGTTGCCTGCTGTATCATGGGCATTATGATTAACGCATTTGTAAAATGTTGGTTAAGTAAAAGAGCCGAGCAAAGGCGGATGCTGAAATCCGTTAACCGTTCCTAAAGTTTTATCGTTAACATAGCAGGTCTTGTAATCAAAGCGGGGCCTGCTGCAAAACACTACCCGGTTTTGGCTATCCTTCAGTGATGTTTACAAGACTTATCACCCTAACCCCGAAAATATCTGCAATTAATATCAGCCGTTCAAGCGTTAAGGCTGTATAACCAAGCTCAAGTTTACTGTACGTATTTTGAGAAATATGAAGCCTTGCTGCCATATACTCCTGCGAGTAATTTCTGTTTTCCCGTAGCTTTCTGATATTATTTGTTATTAGTTTAAGCTTATCCTTAAGCTCTGCATAGGGTATGTTTGCTTTTTTCATTATATTTCATAATAATATAAATTATATCAAATTACGAAATTTTTATCAAATTGGATTTTGTTAAATTCTGAAAATGAAAATGATGGATAGGCTGTTTTTTAGTAGTTTAGTTCGAAAAACCTTTCACAATGATCAAACGAATTTTAATACCTGTGCTGCTATGTGCAGCGCTGATAAATAATGCGACAAAAGTGCGGGCGCAGGTATTTAAAGTCGAGTCGTTTGATGGTACACGCGGCGAGATCAAAGTAAAGCCAATCGACTCCCACGGGATTTTGAAAATACTGTACCTGAAGAATGTGATAAATGTGAGCGATGTTAACTACATAAAATCCGCAAAGCGGTTAAACAAGCATTTTATAAAGGTTGTTTATGCTGTACGCGCAGGTGTTGGCATGGAGCTATTACATACTTTGATTTTAAGTATCGATACCAAAAAGTTGTACCAATCAATGCATATCACATCGTTTTTTGAAGAGAATTTTATTGATTTCAGCAAACCGGTTGATACTGCCAATATGGTTGATGTGCATAGCATTTACAATGTGAGTTTAGCTTTTTTTGATAGCCGGCATCAGGGCGGTAAAGTGAAAATTAAGATCCATGACGAACGGTCATCAAAACATAATACAGGAGACGATTTTAAAAGAGATACAGCTCTTGTTTTAAATTTTGATGTTAACCGGCACATCTTTTATGATTCGCTAAAAAGCATATCGCAAAACTTTACGGTTTATAATGCTAAAACCAATAACGAAAGCAAGAAATACATAAGCGGGACATATCCTTCTATGCACTTTAGCCAAAATGTATATTACTACATAAAAGGTGAATGGTATGAGAGGGACATTTATGGTAACTTATCAGGATTTACCTATAGGTAGGTAAAGTGTATATTGACGTTATAAACGAGGCGTAGAAAATCGCATAGCCAGCCCATAAAGTATTGATAATGGCGCTGATATCAGTAAATAACGTAAAACCCGTATTTCGAAAGCGTATAAACACTATGTTAACCGGGGATTTTTATCCTCAATTTTATCTTCTCCAATTAAAGTAAACTTACCGTAACATCAATTTGTGGTTTTCTTAACCGATGCGAAGGCTTGTTGCGGAATAACTGTGCGAACTAATCAACATCAAATTATATAAACCTTAAATTACAACCTATGTCTTTTTTATCAAACCTTTGGGACCATGTAAAATCCCTGTTCCACAACGCTTCGGGCGCTGTTCATGAAATTATCACCGTGGCCGACAAAGTTGCCAACACAATTAAAAATCTCGAAGCAAGTCAGGCCGGGCAATTTCTGGAAACTACGCTCGAAACCCTGGTGCCCGCATCGGCAGTAATTGTGAATGGTATTAAATTATGGCTGCCTAAAGTGGTTACCGATTTGAATTGGGCTGTACAGGAAGATGGCAAAACCGACGAGCAAAAAATAGCCGATGCTGTGGGCTATTTAGCAAAGCTTAAAGGTGCCAATCCTGATGCATACGCCAGCCAGCTAAACACCCTGAATGCCCTCATTCAGAAATGGATGTCGGATCAGCAGGGTGCCGGGCTTAATATTCAGCAGGCCCTTACTATAAGCCAGGTAAACCACAATCCCGACCTGGTTTCGGCGTAATAAGGATGTTGTAAAACTTACGAAGTTTTTCAAACTTCGTAAGTTTTCACCTTTCACCTACTCTGATTTTTTGATAATCTCTCTTACGATGTTATCAAGCTCAAGGGCCGAGATGTTGATGAAGCTTACCAGCTCGGCAGCATCAGGGTTGTGGTTAAGGTGGTCGCCCAGCAGGTTGGTAAGGCCCATGACGCGGGCAACGGGAGCGCGTACAATATGTGCCTGGGTCCAGGCAATTTCCTTTAGCTGTATATTTTGCTTTTCAACTGCACTTACATGATCTTTTAATTGGGTAACATCCCGCTCAATCGAAATCCAATGCGTTGTTTTACCGGTATTATCTTTAACCGGCGATACTGATTTACTGCTCCAGTAGCGTTCGCCGTTCTTTTTATAATTAATAACTTCAACTTCAAAAGGGCCGTTTTGCTCAAAGGTATCAATCATTTCACCTGTATCAGGCAGTTGGTTGTTAGCACCCCACAAAATATTGGTAAATGTATCTGTAACTTCCCATTGGCTGTACCCTGTTATATATGTAAAAGCCTCATTTACATATACAATTTTTCGCTGGTGCATGTTGTCGGGCTCAGCCTCAACTATTACTACAGCATCCGTAGCGTATCGCAATGCCGATTCGGTAAGTCTGAGCCATTGTTCTTCCTCTTTTTGACGGGTAATGTCCTGCATGGCTCCAATAACTTTTACAGGTACGCCCGTAGTGGGATCCCTTACAATAAAGGCCCGGTCAAGTACATGTTTGTATTTGCCATCGGCACATAAAAAGCGATAGCTTAACTGAAGGAGGGTATCGCCTTTTTTTAAGGCCTGGTTTATTTGTTCGTTAATTAACCCGAGATCCGCAGCATGGAGTTTGGTTTTAAGCCATTTATTTACGTTTTTAACCTCATTTAACGGATGCCCAAATATTTCGCGCATACCGTAGTTGTATGAAATGGAATCATGGGCTATGTCCCAATCCCAAATAGTATCGGTTGTAGCGCGGGCGACTGTTTCATACCGGTTATTGCTTTGTTGCAGGCCATTAAACAACATGGGGAGCAGTATAGCCATTACAGCACACAAAATCACCAGATTTACGGATACGGCTATCCATGACCCCAATGTATATTGCAAGCCGATGCCGCTTCTTAATAAATGAAAATGAACGCAAATTCCTACCGAAATACAAACAGCAGTATTAACATAAACGGTAAAAAAGGCGTGTTCGCCATGAAAAATCAGCAGGCAGAACAAGGTAATGGCTAACAGGTAAACCAGGCCGGGGCCAAACCAGCCAAGGTAATAGAGCAAGCCAATTGCCAGTGTATACAGTAGCCCGATAAACCACCCTTTACGAACATTTATGCTTAACCCGGGTAATAGGGCAGATGCAGCTATGCTGATAACTATAAATATGTCGAAAAATGCAAGCTGGTACAGATTACTTACAATACTCATGTAAACGCCAGGCACCAATGCAAAAAGGAACAACGGGAACAAATACAGCATCATGGTAGCAAACAGCCTGTTGCTCCAATAAGGAAGACCATGTAATTGAGCTGAAGTTCCAGAGCAATTTTTAATAATGGTAGTTTTGTAGGCTTGCCAGATCTTCATCAGTTTTTTGTTACTCCCTCCATATTTACCATGCTGGCATCTGGTTGCTGATTTGGGCGCGCAAAGTACAATTCAGGAATAATGTATTGCAAAAAACAAGGCATAGGATGTAGTACCGTCGGTTGTCTAAAATACTAAATAAACATATAGGTTGTACGGACTGCCGGGGCATTATGTAACAATGTGATGTAATGTTTAATTAAGTTTTTGCTATGAATGTTCATAATGAGATATTTAAGTATTGAATTGTTTCTTTTTTTTCCTGCTTACCCGACATTTAATGCTCTTTTTAATCGTGTAAAATTATGAAAAGGATACTCATATTAGCTTTTATTCTTATAGGTGGTGTTTTTATCACGGACGCATCGGCTCAGCAAGCCGGTAACAAGCTTCCCCGTTTACTCATCAGACTGGACGATATAGGGATGAACCACTCGGTAAATATGGCTATGCTTAAAGCTGCACAAACGGGTATGCCGCTTTCTGCTTCGGTACAGTTTGCATGCCCGTGGTATCAGGAAGCCGTTGAAATATTGAAGCAGTATCCTAATGTTACAGTAGGCGTTCATCTCACTTTAACATCCGAATGGAAAAATTATCGCTGGGGGCCGGTAGCCGGTCGTACCGCTGTTCCGAGCCTGGTTGATTCAAACGGATATTTTCCGCAATCAACCCGGGCATTTGCCAAAAGCGGGTATAAGCTGAGTGAAATTGAAACCGAATTATCGGCGCAGATTGAAAGGGCGCAGGAATCGGGGTTAAAAATAACTTACATTGATCCGCATATGGGCATTATGTTATCTACACCAGAGTTACGGGCGCTAACCGAAAAACTGGCCCGTAAATACAAACTGGCCATATCAACCCTAAGCAGCGTAACTTATTTTGGCGAGACCTATAAAGAAATGTGGGGCGAACCCATCGCTACAAAAAAGAAAGCGTTTTTGGCGTATGTCAACAATCTGAATCCCGATAAACCTAACTTGATGGTACTGCATACCGCTACCCCAAATCCCGAAATGGATGTACTGGTTGATATGAACAGTAACATGATGAATTCAAAAGATGGTAAACCGCTTACCAGCGTGCACCGCTAAACAGAACTTAACGCCCTGTTGTCGCCGGAATTTGCAGCGATGATTGGCAAAAAGTTTCAACTCATTAATTATCAGCAATTACTTGCAGGTACCGACATTAGCGTACTTAAACCTTTAGATAATAAATAAAATGGCTATTTTTTTGATGTAGCAATTATAACTATACCGCCAATAACAAATAGGCCGCCAAGGTAGGGGGGCCAGTTAATGGTTTTTTCCCTTTCGGCCGATACCTGTATGGGGCCGGCATCAATGATCTTTTCTTTTTTTGTATAAGTAAAACCTGTCCAGATGAGCATGGCTGCACCTATCACAATCAATAAAATTCCTATAGTTTTATTCATGGCCTAATGATTTGGTTATTTAGAGGAATAACTTTTGCAGGCTATTTGTTTTCAATTGTCATTAGGGCGGGACATAAAGTTTTTTTGCGTTCAACTTTTCTTTAGATTAGATGCCTGAATCCGGGGCGGTGTACTATTGTCCTGGGTTTTTACTAACATTCTGAAAATTAATTACCGTAGATGCAAGATGATCTGATACTGGAAACCATATCGGTTACCAAAAACTTTTTTGGAGATAAATCTTCGGGGGTTAATAACGTTACTATCTTTATTCCGAAAGGAAAGGTTACGGCCATTGTTGGTGAAAGCGGCAGCGGGAAAACAACATTGCTAAATCTATTATACGGTACGCTGGAGCCCGACCATGGCGAAGTGTTTTTTAAGGGAGAGCAGGTATTAAGCAGGCAAAAGGGTTTACAACATGCGCACAAGGTAATGCGAATGGTGCCCCAGCACGATACAGATCTTGACCCGCGTATCTCCGTATGGGACACCATTTTCGAAGGTTTGCCGGCCGAAGATCAAAGTCAGGCTATACACCGGGTTACCGAAGCATTAAACCTTTTAAATATCTACCCGCTAAGGGAAATGCCTTTTGGCAAACTTAGCGGAGGTGAAAAACAGCGGGTAACAATTGCTAAAGCGCTGATAAGCCGTCCCGAAGTTTTATTGCTTGATGAACCCTTTAACCAGGTAGACGCCACTTATCGCGAAGGTTTACAGCACGACATCAGGTATATTGTAAAGGAGTGGAAAGTAACCGTTGTATTGGTATCCCATGATCCTGCCGAAATCCTTTCTATGGCCGATGAATTGATTGTACTTAAAGAAGGCGAAATAGTAGAAAATGGCAGTCCCGAACAATTATATCATTCACCTAAATTGATGTACACGGCGCAAATACTGGCCAGTTGTACGCGGCTAACATCCGCCCAGGCAAAAAATTGCGGCATAAAAAGTAAGCGCAGCGTTATAATAGTTTATGCAGAGCACATTAAAATAAGCAGTATTGGCAATAAGTGGCTGGTGAAAATGGTATTGTTCAAAGGTTTTTTTGAGGAACTTATTGTGGAAAAAGACGGTTTAACCCTACGTGCGCTCAATTACGACAGGCGTAAATATCCGGTTGGCAGTAAGGTAGGCATTAGCATCGGTAAATATTTTGAGTTTGGGAAGTGGGAGAGTTGATTAGTATTTTTATCTCTTTGGGATTTTTAATAAAAATGTCATTGAGGAGGAACGACAAAGTAATCGCACGGAAGCTAAGCCGCTCTGTATAGTATGCGATTGCCACTCTATCGCTCGCAATGACATGGTTTTTACTTTTTTTCGTTCCAGTAATTGTCGTCACTTCGCTACCGCTAATTCTCCTGTTTTCGCTTTCCTGTATTTTGATAGATTAATGAGCAACACGCTGCTCAATATCACAACCAGGCCCACAACTTGTATTAACGTTACACGCTCTCCCGCAAAAATCACTCCAAGCAAAACAGCTATTACCGGGTTAACATAGGCATAGGTGCCAACCTGGGTTGCAGGCCTCACCTGCAAAAGCCAAACATAGGCGCTAAATGCAGCTATCGAACCAAACACGATTAGATATCCTAAGGCATACCAGCTGTGTAATGGAATAGCGTTCCATTGAACTTTGCCCATCTCGTTGTTTAAGAAGCTTGAAGGCAGGAAAAACATTCCGGCGGCAAGCATTTGCCATGCTGTATTAACCGATACCGAACCTTTAGTATTATAGTGTTTTGAATATAATGAACCCGAAGCCCAGCCCAGCGTGCCAAATAAAAGCAATAACATTCCGGGTAACTTTGATGCCCCTGCCGATGACCCCAATACATCTGCAATCTGATCTCGGAATAATAGTATCACGCCTATAAAGCCAATAACGAGCCCTGCAATAGTGCTTTTACTTTTAAAGTTGGTGCCCCAGTTTGGTTTATCAAGCAGCACAAACCATATTGGCGGCGAGGTTACCATGATAGCCACCATGGCACTTGGCAAGGTTTGTTCGGCCCATATTACGGCACCGTTACCTATTACCAGCAACAGGAAACCACTTACTGCCGCATGTACTATGTTTTGTTTCACAAAAATCTTTTCACCCTTAATCGCGCACCACACCATCAGCAGCAAACCGGCCGTAAAAAAACGCAGTGCTCCTAATAGCAGCGGCGGAAAGCCTGCTACCGCCATTTTTATGAAAAAGTAGGTAGAGCCCCATACAATGTAAACGGTAGCAAATGCAATAACAACTAATAAAGGCGAAGCTGGTTTTGTGGTTGTGGGTGTCATGGTGTATTTATTTTTCGGGTATAACCAATTGTTGCTGTTCTTTTTTGGTTTCGAGCACTATGGTGGTACGGGTGCTCAAAATATGGGGTATCTTACTGAAATGAGTACGCATTAAATTCATGAGTGACGCCGAATCATAGGTGCGTACTTTTATTAAATAACAATCGTCGCCGGCTATATGGTGCACTTCCTGCACTTCGGGTATTTTGGCCAGCTCGCTTGATGTGGCATCGCTTCCGGGGCCATCGGCAGCCTTCATAAAAATAAAGGCGAGCATCTTTTGCTGCAGGGCCGCTGGATTGATACGGGTGGTATATTGTTGGATCACATTTTTTTGTTCCAGCTTTTTTACACGCTCCAGTATGCCTGAAGGCGCCATGCCAAGTTCACGGGCAAGGTCGGCATTGGAGATACGGGCATTTTCCTGCATCAATCTCAGAATCTGCAGGTCGGTTTTATCTAAAATAATTTCCGGTTCGTTGATCATACAGTAATATTCGGTATAAATTGAATAAAATTCAAGTATTTTAAATTAAAATGAATTTAATTCGACAAATCTATATTTATAGTGTTTAAACATCATTTTGTAAGTTTGGTTGTTCCGTCAAATAAATAGCGCTATAGCTGTTTGAAACGGGTTTTTAGTATCGGGTGAAAATTTTTGAAAAAAAATTAAAATGTTTTTAAATCACAATCGTCTTTATCTTTAAAAGGAAAAGAAATTGACAACAGCGATAATGCCCCAGGACAAAAACAGCCACATCATACAAACAATTGCGTCGTATGGTAAAAGCCTGTTGGGATTTATTCGCCGGAGGGTAAAAAACGACGCCGATGCCGAGGATATACTCCAGGATGTTTGGTACCAGTTTAGCGCTGTTATTAATTCTGAACCGATTGAACAAACCAGCGCCTGGCTATACCGGGTGGCCCGGAACAAAATAACTGACAAGCATAAAAAAAAGACGGAAACCCTGCTTGATGATATGCTGGCCGACGATGAGGATTATGACGATGAGGCACCGGACTTTAAAGCCATACTCCTTACCGAAGCTACCACTCCCGAAACTGAGTATTTGCGCAACCTTTTTTGGGAGCAGTTATTTTTTGCGCTGGATGAATTGCCCGAAGAACAAAAACAGGTATTTGTTTGGCATGAGCTTGAAGATATCCCCTTTGAAGAAATTGCCAAACGTACCGGGCTAAATACCAATACACTGGTGTCAAGAAAGCGTTATGCCGTATTGCATTTACGTAAACGGCTTGCACAGCTTTACCAGGAAATTACTGAATATTAAAAATTAAGACATTATATAACATGAAACCATTTTTTTATAAAAGGCGATTTTTCTTCATCCCTCTTGGGGTGATTGCCTGCCTGGCTGTCATTAGCTTTATAGTGATGCAGCTATGGAACAACTTATTACCCGATATTTTACATGTAACAACTATTACTTACTGGCAGGCCATGGGCATATTTATTTTATGCAAGATATTATTTGGCTTTGGCAAAGGTGGTCCCAAAGGCGGCGGGGGAGCCCCCTGGATGCGTGGGCGCATGGCCGAACGTTTCAGGAACATGAGCCCAGAAGACCGGGACAAATTCCGCGCCCAGTGGGAAGACCGCATGTGTGGGTGGAAAGGCCGCGGACATGGCAGGTTTGCCCGTGACTGGGACGATTTTAACTCTACTGTAAACGAAGAGAAGAAAGCTGAATAGAAAGGCATTAACAATCAGGATATCAGCTTTAAGCTTTGTGCATTCTGCTTTCAGCATTTAATTAATATTTATCTACCTCAAAATAACATTACAATGGATGTATTGGTATTTGCAACAAGTGTACGGCAGAGACGGCAGGTGAGCCGGGTGCAAAATTTATTTACCAAAATACCTGCCATAGCCCAGTGGAACTTTGACCTTGAAGATTGCGATAATATTTTACGTGTAGAGGTCAGGGACATTTCACCCCGTGATATTGAATCGTTGCTTCAAAAAGCCGGCATCCATTGCCAGGAACTTGAATATTAAATAAAGTACAAGAATTTTAGTTTTTGATTGTTTGGCGGCCCGGCTTATTTTTTAGCCGGGCTGTTTATTTCAATCCAGTAACCATCCGGATCCTGGAAATATAATTGCAATACACCATCGGCACGGTAGGTTGGCTCTTTGCTATCTCCTTTCCAGTTTGAGTAGGGGATATTCATTTGTTCGAGTGTTTTTGCAAATTCTTTTACCGACGATACCGTAAAGCAAAGATGTACACCTTTAACCTGTTTTTCGTTGCGCTCGGCCTGGATAACGTGGAGTTTTACATTGTTGCCAAGGCTGTACCACTGGTGTACGGTATCGGCAAACGGATTGTCTACCTTTTTGAGGTGTAATACTTTGGTATAAAATTCGGTGCTTTTTTTAAGGTTGCTGGTGGTAATGGCAATATGGTCAATCACCGGCGAAATATCGGTGCCTTTTTGCGCTTTGCAAACCACAGGTAAAAGCACAGTTATTACAAGGATTGGGATAATCGTTTTAGCTGTTTTAATGAACATTGATAAAGATTTCATATTTAGGTTTGGTAATTTAAATGCCTAAAGATATAGGTTTCGCATTGTGGTTAAAGCAATGCACAAATAAATTACACAAATACATTTAATGAAAACTGAATATCGATTTTTCCTCGGCGTGGTTAATGCAGTTGGTGTTATGTATGTTCCAGTCGTTAATATCAATAAGGCCCGGATGGGTCCTGTAATGACTGTCATCAACGGGGCATTTTACCACATATCCAATATCTTTAATCAATACAATTATTGGTCGTGCACCGCAAACCTTGCAGCAGTTACAATCAACCGATCCTGGTATATTTACATAACCCCTCATACTTCATCTGGCGTTTAATAAATTTTTAATTGCGATTAGTTATCAGGTCATTCAACTTTATGAAGGCACTTATCGTATTTTATCCCAAAATTACATGAAAGTACTAATTTAGAATAAAATCCTCCATAAATATAATACGTATGAAACTGAATTTATGTTACTACGTTTAGCAGTTTCTTATTTATTCAAGGGGTAATAATAGTTTGTTCGTATTTTACAGGAGTGTTTATAACAAATTTAAACCCTGCAAACAGCTATGGAACAATATAAACTACATGTCAATAATACGGTTAAAGGGCGTAAATGGTTATACGTATCTACTGTTATTATATGGTTCAGCTTAATTTTGCAAATAGCTATAGCAATCCCCAATTATTTAAAAACGGGGCGAAGCCTTGCCGGTACGCTGGTACAGCTATTTAGTTATTTTACAATCCTCAGTAATTTACTTGCCGTAATATGTCTTACTGCTGTATTATTTAATACTAATATGCGCATACGGAAGTATTTTTTACAAAGCCGTATTTTTACTGCTATTGCTTTATACATCACCATTGTTGGATTGGTTTATAACCTGGTGCTCCGCCATTTGTGGAATCCTGAAGGGTTATCCAGGCTTGCCGATGAACTTTTGCATTCTGTAAACCCGGTTTTATTTGTGTTTTATTGGCTGGTGTACGTACCCAAAGCTAATTTAAAATGGACACAAGCCTTAAAGTGGCTTTGGTTCCCTTTTATCTATTCGGTATATATATTTATCCGGGGCATTATCAGCCATTTATATCCTTACCCTTTTCTTGATATTGATGCGTTGGGATTATCCCGGGTCGCTATTAATTCATTACTGATGCTTATTGCTTTCCTATTCTTCGGCTTTTTGTTTGTGTGGATTAACCGGGTCATGGAAAAGCGGGGGGCCTGAAGTACCATCTCAACTATTACCGGCCTATAAATAGCCATCTGTAACATTCCCTTTACCAGTGGTGTTATTTTGCCCTTATGGCATGATAAGTGACTAACTATGATATATCTATTAAAAACTTATAAATCATTTACTATGAAAACCACTGTTTCACGCTCAATTGCACTGTTAGTATTAGCTGCAATGGGCTTTACAAGCTGCTCTGCCGAATATCGCGAACGCCGCCGGCACCGCCACGATGAAAGGGTTCGTGTACATGAACGTGTAGTTATTCACAACTAATACAGGTAAAAAAGAAACAGGCCGTGCTTCATCAGCAGGGCCTGTTTCTTTTTTATGGCGATTAAAAACCGGGGTCGTTTTATCGAAAAATCAATCGTTCCAAAGATGTTTATGGTGCAGATTGTTTTCCAGTTTGTTTTTAATAAAAAGATCGTCTTTATGCAAAATGCAGTCGCCTTGATTAATGTCGTCTTCGGAAGTAACTTTAATGATACTGCCTGATATTTGTTCAACTATACTTGATAGTGTGAGGATCTCTGTGTCGGGTATTTGAACGGTTAATATTGCCATGGGTAGATGATGTTATTTTTAATAATTCAAAAATATGGCAATAAAATTTACCTTGTGTTTTATGAAAGTAAAATTTAAATAACCTTTATTTTACAAATGTGTCAACAATATTAATTCCTGGTTTTAGTTACCAGTACCCAGTCGACAATGGTTTTGGCTTCGCCCGACTTTATTTTGTTCACAGTACTTTCTGACAAGCCATGATAAGGTTTGGTAACCTTATTAACGCCGCCGGGATAGCCGCCGCCTAAAGCAAAGTTAAGAATGATGAATTTTTTATTGTCAAAAGCCCAGCGGCCATATTTTTCAACCATTGCTTTTGTTACCGTATAGGTGGTTTTGCCATCAACCTTAAAAACAAGGCTTTCCGGCGACCAGTCAACCGAGTATACGTGCCATTGGGTAACATCAATACCGGCGGGGAAAAACACGCGTTTTGCAAATGGCGTATCGCCAAAATAACCAGGGCCATGTAATGCATGGCTCACCCAGCTCGAGTCGCCTACGGTTTCCATCACGTCAATCTCGCCACAATCGGGCCATTTACCGTTGCCTAAGGCCCAAAATGCCGGCCACAAGCCTGCACCTGAAGCCATTTTCATCCGGCAGGAGGCTGTGCCATAGGTAAATTCCATTTTTGCGCGTGTATTAATTCGCCCCGAAATAAAATCATATTTACGCTGCTCTTTACTGATAAAACCGGGCTGATACAAAGCTTTTAATACCAGTGCTCCGTTCGTTGCCCCCTCTGCTTTGCCATCTGTCATGTAAATAGTAGCTGCAGAGTCAACGTAGGCCTGCTGCTCGTCATTAACTGTATTCCCGGTAACTTCAACATTCCATTTGCTCCGGTTAAGCGTTTTTTGATTGAAATCTTCAAAGAAAACGGTATCCGTTTTAGCTTGCTTTTGTGCAAATGCCTGCGATGCTGTTAAAAGAGTTGCTGATAACAGCAGATGTTTTAATTTCATTTTTGATGATATGGGATGATGGTTTAAAAGTATATAAATTGGATGATACGAATTTAGCATTTACCAATTGAGATCATAATTTTACAGTACTTGCTTCGTTCAGAAATTAAAGATAGACTAACAGATAAGTAATCGCCATTGAAGTTTATTATATTTGTATAAGCCTCATCTTAAGCACATGGGTAACAACATTGCAAACCTATATTTTAAGTCAAAAACGATTTCATTGATGATTTTGGCAGTAGCGGCAATTGTTTGCTCCAGACTGCTTTTCCTTTTTTTCAATGATCCTGAAGGGCCAAATCCTTTAATAGTTGCCGTCGCAGCGCTGGTTGTATATTTGTTATCGTGGACAGCATATACATTCGGCCCGTTGAAAATAAATGGATTTAAGAGACTTTTCACGGCAGTTTGTATTCAAATACTATTGATTGTTGCTCTTTATTTTGGGCTGAAGTAATTTTCCACCTTTCCCCAAAATTTTGAACCTGGTCCGCATCTGCAATTTTACGCTCCAATTACCTTTACTTTTTTAAATTGCAGTCTTATACGTATTTATATGCACGGTAGTGGTTTCTTAAAAGTATTCGCGATTATCGCTTTCATTAGTTTATTATTTGATTGGTACATCCACTCGGGCCTTAAAACCTTAACTGCCGACTGGCAATCAAACCTATGGCGTAGCGTTGCTTTATGGGGATATTTAATTGTTTCTATTGGTGTAACAGCCTTATTTTTATTGGGATTCGGCGCGTTCAGTACCGCAAACGGCATGCGTCCGTTTCATGAGTGGATGCTGAGCCTGTTCCTGACATTTTTTGTTACCAAGTTGGTTTTTATAATTGTGCTGTCCCTTGGTGATCTGGGGCGGTTCTTTGTCGGAGTTTTTAATATGATCAGCCGTTCGGGCAACGTAGGCGGGCAATCAGCTTTTCCTGGCAGGCGTAAATTTATCAGCGAGATAGCTGTACTGGTAGCCGCGGTACCTTTTACATCGTTTTTTTATGCCATGTTTAAGGGTAAGTACGATTATAAGTTACATAAAACCACGCTGTATTTTGAGGATTTGCCGGATGCATTTGATGGCTTTACCATTACCCAGTTATCTGATATCCATTCGGGAAGTTTTGATAATACCGAAGCTATGCAACGCGGTATCGATCTGGCTAAAGCTCAAAAAAGCGACCTGTTTGTTTTTACTGGCGACCTGGTGAATAATGCAGCATCAGAAATTGAACCTTATATAGACAGGTTTGGGCAGATCAAAGCCCCTTATGGGCAGTTTTCCATCTTAGGCAACCATGATTATGGCGATTATATCCACTGGGATAGCTTACAGGAAAAGGCAGCCAACCTGGATAAACTCAAACAACATCATAAAGAATTGGGCTATCGTTTGTTGCTTGATGAAAATGTAACAATCGAAAAAGGAGGACAAAGCATCTCCCTTATCGGTATCCAAAACTGGGGTAAGGGATTTATACAGGTGGGAGATTTAAATAAAGCGCTTCAGGGTGTACCTAAAGATGCTTTCAAAGTACTGCTTTCGCATGATCCAACTCATTGGGAAGAGCAGGTGCGTTATAACCCTACTACCATTCATCTCACCTTATCCGGGCATACCCATGGTGCACAGTTTGGGGTAGAGATCCCAGGTTTTAGATGGAGCCCTGTAAAATACCGCTATGTTGACTGGGCTGGCCTGGCTAATGAAAAGAACCGTTACCTGTACGTGAACCGTGGTTTCGGCTTCCTTGCATTTTCGGGCAGACTGGGTATTTGGCCGGAAGTCACGGTGATTGAATTGAAGAAAAAGGTGGCATAAGCTAATAAAAAGCCAGTTTCTATACATCTATTTGATTGTGGCAAGGTTTTTATGCTTTTATTACAAAGCATCTAAAACTAAAATTATGGCAACTAACAATATGAAAAGGATAGGAAAGCGCGGAGCGCAGGTTGAGCATAGTAACGCCTGGGAAGTGATGAGGCCTTTTGTTCATTTCGGCATTAAAGCGGCAAGTGCTATTGCGCATACGCTTATCTACATTGTAAAACATGTACCTAAGCCCGGTTCGCTTAACCCGCCCGAAAGGAAAAGGGATAAGATCATTAAAATATAAAATAGCAAACCCGGTAGCAATCGCCGGGTTTTTTTGTGGTAAACGGTTTTACCGTTATTTAACTGAAAAAATACAGTGTTTTCACGGATTGTGGCGGTGTTTTTTAATGTCGACATTTAGGTGTTGGTTAGAATGCATTTATACAAAATGCCATTATTTGAAAACAGGCTGCTAACGTTGCCTTTCTATATTGAAACATATTTAAAACCTAAACCTTACTTACTTTAACCTTATCGTTACACCCGTCTGTCCGGCGGGTGTTTCTTGTTTTATACCAGTTTAAATTAAAAAGCGTTGTGTAGGCGGCATTGTTGTTTAAATAGCAATTTGTATTTACTTTCACCCTCAATGAATCATCTGTTTACCGGTTACAAAACGCTTCAAAAATTAATACTTCCGGCGCTGTTGCTTTCTGCTACGATATCAAAAGCACAGGTTTTTGGCGGCAACCCGCCATCAATAAAGTGGAAACAGGTAAACACGGCATCTGCAAGGGTGATATTCCCGGCCGGTTTGGATTCGGCGGGATTAAGGGTGGCCAATATTGTGCAGCAAATGAACGGTGTTGTAAAGCCTACCATCGGCTTTAAACAAAAACAGATCAGTATTGTACTGCAAAACCAAACCATCGTTGCTAACGGTTATGTGGGATTAGCGCCCTTCAGAAGCGAGTTTTATTTAACCCCCGATCAAAATAGTTTTGAAATAGGCAGCCTTCCATGGCCGCAGCAATTGGCTATCCACGAGTTTAGGCATGTACAGCAGTACAATAATTTTAATGTGGGGCTTTCGCGTTTTCTCCGCATAATTTTTGGCGAGGGCGGGCAGGCACTGGGTAATGATCTGGCTGTACCTAACTTTTTTTTTGAAGGCGATGCTGTATTTAACGAAACCCTGGTAAGTGAACAGGGCAGGGGCAGGCTACCATATTTTTTTACCGGTTATCGTGCGTTATGGGCGGCTGATAAAAACTACAGCTATATGAAACTTCGCAACGGCTCATACCGTGATTATGTGCCTGATCATTATCCGCTTGGCTATATGATGGTGGCTTATGGGCGCGAAAAATACGGTAGTGAACTGTGGAAAAATGTAACGCATGATGCTGCGGCCTATCGTGGCGGGTTTTACCCTTTTCAGTGGGCCGTTAAAAAATATACCGGCGAAAGTTTCAAAACATTTTCAAATAATGGGTTTAGCTATTTTAAACAGCAATTTGCCGAAGATAATACCCAACCGGTTACCGAACGAAAGAGACACTTTGACGCCAACCGGGAATACCCGGCGTTTGTGAACGATAGCACAATTATTTATGCGGAAAGTACCTATGATCATTTACCTGCTTTTGTTGTTAAAACCGGTAATAAGGAAATAAAATTGAGTACCCGTTCCTATTCGTTGGATAGTTATTTTGACTATAACAACGGTAAAATAGTTTATGCATCCTATCGGCCCGACTTACGCTGGGGCTACCGTAACTACGGCGAATTGATGTTGCTTGATACAAAAACAGGACAAGAGCACCGTATCACCTCAAAAGCAAAATACTTTTCACCTGCTTTTAGTCCAGACGGCCAAAGCATTGTTGCGGTACAGGTTGATCCCTCCGGAATGAGTAAGCTGCACATCTTAGATACAACAGGGAAGGTACAAAAGGAAATTCCAAACCCCCAGGGGTTGTTTTATACCTATCCTAAGTTTTATGGTGATGGTAAATTAATTTCGGCTGCCCGTGATAAAGAAGGCAAAATGGGGATAACCCTCACGGATATCGCCACTGGTAAAGCAGATTATTTGACACCCCTGAGTTTTCGCCCGATAGGTTTTATCGCCCTGAAAAAAGATACCCTATATTTTACTCAAACCGATGGCAAAAACGACCGCCTGTTTGTGATGATGCCTGGCAATAAAAGTGTTTATGAAATGCTGCCTACCGGTAATTATACAGGTTTAGGTTATTATCAACCGGCAATAAGTGATAATAAACTGGCCTGGGTTGGTTTTACTGCTGATGGCTATCAGGTTAACCAGGCAAATAAAAAAGATTTGAAATGGATAGCTGCCGGAGGCGATTACGCACGTTACCTGCCCGATTTGGGTATCACGGCACTAAAAAAAGACTCGGCTGCCAATATAGTTGCCGAAATAACCAATAAACCTTTGCCGGTCACCAATTATTCAAAAGCGCATGGACTGTTTAACTTCCATAGTATCATTCCTAATATCAGCGATCCTAATTATTCGTTCGCTATCACGGGGGAGAATGTGTTGAATACCTTCCAATCCGAACTGTCTTTTGATTACAATACCAACGAGGGGTATAAGCAATTCGGTTTCGATGCCATTTATGGCGCTTTGTTCCCCTATATTTCGGCCGGGGCCGATTATACGCTCGACAGGCGGAGCTTTTATAAAGGACAATATGTTTACTGGAACGAAACCGCCGTTCACGGTGGTTTACGTGTGCCATTAAATTTTAGCGAAGGCAAGCGTTTTACCAGCCTTACCTTCGGAAGTGATTTGTACTTTAACAGTATTAACTTTCAGCAAGCTTACAAAAGCAGTTTTGCAGATAGATCATACAGTTACCTGAATAACTATCTTAGCTTCAGCAATCAAACCCAGCAGGCACAGAAAAACATCTATCCACGGTTTGCGCAAAGTATAGGCCTCAATTATAAATCGGCAGTTTCCGGCTCGGGAGCAACACAGTTTTTAGCTACAGGAAGCTTTTATTTTCCCGGTTTGTTTGTGAACCACAACTTTGTGATCAGCCTGGCGCATCAGCAAAAAGGCAAAGATAATGTGATCAGTTTTTCCAATGATTTTCCATTTTCCAAAGGTTACACAGCCGAAAACCTGGATAACATGAACAAGGTAGGTTTAACCTATCATTTACCAATAGCTTATCCTGATGCCGGTTTTGGTAATTTATTTTACCTGTTACGGCTGCGCGGGGCATTGTTTTTTGATTATACCCATGCCAAGGCCTCTAACTTTTTTACCGACGGGAGCAGCTTTAAGCAAAATTTCAGGTCGGCCGGAGGTACGCTGTATTTTGATACTAAATTCTTTAACCAGAATAGCATCACATTCGGTATCAGGTACAGCAGGCTGCTGGATGATGACTTTTTTGGCGGAACTGGCCGCAACAGAATAGAACTGGTTTTGCCGGTTACGTTTTTTTAGAAGTAGCCTAAAAAAACGTCATTGCGAATAACCACCAGGGAAGCCCTGGAAAAAATCGTGATGGCGTGTAAATATGTTTTAGAGATAGTACGCTGGGTTGCGTTAGGGATGGGAGCGGATACCGGCCTGTGGCTAAGGCCCGTGTAGTATGAGCGTACAGCCCGGGCCGAAGGCAACGCCCATGTTATAAAATCGATCAAAAAACAATGTTAATAATCAATAACTTACAGTTAAGTTATTATAAGGAACGAAGCAATACCCTACATACAGAGCCACTTTGTATAGTTTGCGATTGCTTCGTTCCTCGCAATGACGACTTTTATATTGCAACGTTTTAAAAACGCTTCAACTATTCGCCAGTCTGATCAGTTCCTTAACCCGGTCAACCCCGGTAACATCAATGCTATATTCATCGCCAGCTTCGGCGCTCATCATGATACTTTCGTTATGAAACTTCATTTTACTGGCAACCTTGATCCTTGCCGATGAGTGAACTTCTTTTACCCCGGTAAAATGGATCAGGTCGGCAACATTGGCTTCACTTACGCCGCTGCCTGGCATAATGCTTATACGGCCGGCCGCTTGTTCAACAAGGCGGTTTAAATTACTGGCACCTTCAATAGCAGTGCTTTTACCTCCCGAGGTAAGCACGCGTTCGCAGCCCATTTCAATAATTTCTTCAAGGGCTTTATGCTGATCGGCACACATATCGAAAGCCCGGTGGAATGTAACGCCAAGGCCCCATTGCCGGGCAAGGCGCACCATTTCAGTACAGCGTTCTATATCAATGTTACCATCTTCGTTGAGAATACCTATCACAACGCCATCGCAGCCGGCATCAATACAATACCTGATATCGGCCATCATAAGCTTGTACTCCATATCATTGTACAAAAAGTCGCCGCCGCGCGGACGGATCAGTACATAAAGCTTGATATGGAGCAGGCTGCGGGCCATTAATATGGTACCGTGCGATGGGGTGGTGCCACCTTCTTTTAAATTTTCGCAAAGTTCAACACGCACAGCGCCCCCTTCCTGGGCCGCCAGGGCCGATGTTACCGAATTAGCACAAACTTCGAGCGATACCTGCATGTTCTTTTGAGTCCATAGGCTATGGTCGATAGTCCATAGCCTGCTGTATTTTAATTAAATATAATATTAAACCATGAACTATCGACTATGCTCCACGGACTAATTACTTACTTGTAATAACTTTTTCCCGGAATTAACAGATCCTGTTGCTGCGCATTACAAACAGCATATGAAAAGCCGCTTTGTATAGCGTAAGCACCATATTCGCCCTTTTTATTAATAGCTAAAAAGCCAACCTGGATCTTTTTGGCTATTTCCGGTTTCTTTTTGATAATGCGGTTTACAGCTTCTTTGCAGGCATCCTCGGGCGATAATCCCTGGCGCATCAATTCAACCACCAAAAAGCTGCCCACGTTGCGGATCACCTCTTCGCCAACACCTGTTGACGTTGCCCCGCCAACTTCATTATCTACATAAAGGCCTGCACCTATAATAGGGCTATCGCCCACGCGGCCATGTAATTTAAAAGCCATGCCACTGGTGGTGCAGCCACCGGAGATATTGCCTTTAGCGTCAATAGCCAGCATACCAATGGTGTCATGATTGTATTTATTACCTGGTTTGCCGCCGTTTTCTATATTCATAACGGGGCTGTACTGAGCTTTTTTAAGCCATTCTTTCCAGATTTTTTCAGTTTCCGGAGTTAGCAGCTTTTCTTTTTTCATTCCCTGTTCAACCGCAAACTGGGTTGCACCTTCGCCAACCAGCATTACGTGAGGGGTTTTTTCCATCACCAAACGGGCTACTGAAATAGGGTGGGCTATATTTTCCATAGCAGCTACCGACCCGCAGTTGCCAAACTCATCCATAATGCATGAATCGAGCGTTACGTGGCCATCACGATCAGGCAGGCCGCTGCGGCCTACAGTATGATTGCTGATATCTTCGGCTTCGGGAATGCGTGCTCCGGCTTCAATGGCATCGAGGGCACGGCCGCCGGCCGATAATACTTTCCAGGCACCTTTGTTGGCAATAATGCCAAAATCCCAGGTTGAGATAACGATAGGATAACCGCCTTCTGGTTTAGAAATGACAGTTTTTGCTATAGCAGATTTAGAAATGGCTGCAAATGAAGCACCTGCAGCAGATAATTTGATGAACTTACGGCGGTTGTACATACCGCTAATATATAAAAAACAGTATTAAGTCATAAGTTCTAAGTCTGGAGTCTGAAGTCGTAAGTCTTGAGTGCTGAGTCAAGATCCTATTTGGTTATAAAAATGAAGACTTTTAACTCGCAGCTTAAGACTTCCGGTCTCGAAAAAAAATCATTCAAAATCGCGCTGGCAATTAAAACAATGCCATGCTTTGCGGCTGTAAAAAGGGAAGATCATCAGCAAAAATGATACGATGGCGGTAAACCAGTGAACCCTTTTTTCGGTTGCAGAGCCATATCGTACATTGGTTGAGCCGCAGTACGGACATATAACGGCATTAAGTGTTTCATCATCTATTTCAATATGGTCCTGGTCATGAAGATCGCCTTCGGCGGCTAAAATCTCGCGGCATCGTTCAAGGTCGCGTTCAAAAATTTTAAGTTTAATACCACCTACTGCCTGGTTGTAAAGCGGGTTTGAACCTATGGTATTTTCGTCGGCAATGAAGCAGGGAATGCCATAACCTTCCAGTTTGGTTCGGATGATATGTGCAAGCATCACATCATAATAAGTTTCAAATGTTATGATCTTCTCTTCGGGTTGAACGGCCATATGTAGATAAATATTAATCAAAGGTAAATTGTTTTTTATTTAATTTGGACGCCATGAACCGCATCGACCGAATATCAGCAATTTTGATCCAACTACAATCACGCAGGGTGGTAAAGGCCGGTGATATAGCCGATAGGTTCAACATTAGTCTGCGTACTGTTTACCGCGATATCAAAACCCTTGAAGAAGCAGGCATTCCCCTTATAGGCGAAGCAGGTGTTGGTTACTCTATAATGGATGGCTACCGCCTCCCTCCGGTTATGTTTACCCGCGAAGAAGCCACCGCTTTTTTAACTGCCGAAAAGTTTGTTGAAAAGCTTACCGATACCTCAACCATGGCGCAGTATCAGTCGGCTATGTACAAGGTAAGGGCTATCCTTAAATCGTCGGAAAAGGATGCTTTGGAAAACCTGGACGGGAGCATTGAAGTATTGAAAAGCCACAGTCAAAAAAGGGCCGGAAGTACCGATCATATCCAAACCATACTGGATTGTATCGTGTGTAAAAAGATCATGAGCATCGATTATTTTGCTGCCCATTCGCAGGAAAATACCAAACGGGAAGTTGAGCCGGTAGGCGTTTTTTTCCTGGATAGTTTCTGGCACCTGATAGCTTACTGCCGCCTCCGTAATGATTACCGCGATTTTAGGTTAGATCGTATCAAAAAGCTTGCGGTAACGGATAAAAGTTATGTTAATAGCAAACACCCTACGCTAAAAGATTACATTGATAAAATGGCCTGCGAAAAGCAGCTTGAGCAGGTGGTGATCAAAGTTGATAAGGAGATTCACAGCTATTTGGATCATCAAAAATATTACGGTGGTTTTGTGTCGGAAAAAACTATCGGCAATAAAATTGAGATGACTTTCCTTACCATGTCCATCGAAGGCTTTGCCCGCTGGTACATGACCTTTGGCGACCGTGCTGAGATCATCAAACCAGACACTCTTTTGCATCGTGTACGGGAGATCACAGCAACCATCTCCCAAAAAATAAATTAATTTCTTTTCTTTTTTTCCTGCTGACATAAGGCTGTCACCAGCGCATTGTTACTTTGTTTCATCATAGCAAGGACGGGGCTTTTATTGGTCGTGTTTTTGCGGGTAATTTAAACCATACACTTATGAAACATTGGATAATAGTAGTATCAAAAGATCACATTAGCCGGGGTATTTCCGGGGGCTTTATTCAGGCTAATCATGGCAAGCTTGCACCGCTTAAACGTATGGCAGTTGGTGACTGGGTAGCGGTGTATTCACCTAAGCAAAAAATGAATGGTGATACGCCTTTACAAGCTTTTACAGCCATTGGCCAGGTGCGGGATGAAGATATTTATCAAAAGCAAATGGCTATTGATTTTACTCCTTACAGGCGTAATGTAAATTACTATGAATGCATGGAGGCTCCTATAGCCCCGATGATTAACGAGCTCGATTTTATCAGCAATAAAAAGGCATGGGGATACAACTTCAGGTTTGGTTTTTTTGAAGTTCCCGGCACCGATTTTGAGAAGATAAAAGAGCAGATGATAACTGAAGATAAACCACTACTAAATAAAGCTACATTATGGAAAAACTAACAGTAAACGTACAGGTGAAATTTAAAGCGCCGATGGCTAAAGTTTGGCAGGGATTAACCGATCCGGCCATGGTAAAAGAATACTTTTTTGGCACTAATCTGGAGTCGAGCTGGAGGGTAGGGGAGCCAATTAAATTCAGCGGGGAATGGAACGGACATAAATACGAGGACCACGGGACTATCCTGGATATTGATCCCGGGACATTTGTAAAATACAGCTACTGGAGTAGCATGAGCGGTACCGAAGATAAGCCCGAAAACTATGCCAACATCACCTATAACTTAACCGAAAATAATGGGGAAACTGAACTTACCATTACCCAGGATAATGTAAAAAACGAAGAAGCTAAGGCGCATTCCGAACAAAACTGGAAGGGCATTTTTGAAGAGTTAAGAAAACTGATAGAGTAGCTACTATAGTAAACTAATAATTTATATAATCATTATAATTATTTGTTTAAAAGTTAATTATATATCAATATAACAAATAGTAATAGCTGCCGTCATGGATAAAATAATAATAAAAGGCTTCTTTTTAGTGGGAATTTCGGTACGCACCACAAATCAAAATGGACAAGCGATGAAAGATATAGCGGGGCTTTGGAATTGGTTTATGAGCGAGCATGTTTTACAGCAGGTGGTAAACCGCTTAAGCGATGATATTTACTGTGTTTACACCGATTATGAAAGTGATAAGGACGGCTATTACACCGCGGTACTTGGGTGTAGGGTTGCTACTAAAGATAATATCCCTGAAGGCTTGATTTGCATTACTGTGCCGCCCGGAAGTTATAACCGGTATATAGCTAAAGGTGCACTACCACAGGCTGTGGGCGAAACCTGGCACCAGATTTGGACGAGTGATATCGACAGACGATATATGGCCGACTTCGACGTTTACGGAGAAAGATCGCAAAATGCTGATAGTGCAGAGGTTGAGGTTTTTGTTGGGGTGAATTGATGATATTACAACCGCGTTATTGCGAGGCACAAAGCAATCCCTTTTTCTGGCGCAAGTCTTGTGTGGTGGGTAATGTAGGGTGGATGACTTGTGCCTTCTGGTAAACCTATTTTAGGACGATACAGAGTCACAAGTCAAGAGGTCTTGCATATTATAGAAGATTCTTCGCTGTCGCTCAGAATGACGAGGTTTTTGCCCCATTAAAGGAAGACTTACGAAGTTTTTAAAACTTCGTAAGTCTGGATTCTGCAGCAGAAAGGGCGAATTAGCTATTGTGTTTTCCCCTCCAGAAAATTCTGTAAATCTTTGAATTCTGTAAATATTGATTTGGATTACCTGCTAAAAGTCAATCGTTTGCCAGCTTTACCTTCAATAAGACTTCCGTTGGCGTAAGCCAGGTTACCCGATATTAAAGTATAAGCTACCTGTGAGCGGAATGTGTTGCCTTCAAACGGGCTCCAGTTACATTTATACAGGATATTGTTTTTATTTACGTTCCATGGTTTGTTAAGGTTAACCAGTACTAAGTCGGCCCAATAACCTTCGCGGATGAAGCCGCGTTTTTCTATCTGGAAAAGGGTGGCTACGTTGTGCGCCATTTTTTCTGCTATTTGCTCAAGGCTTATTTTGCCGTGATGGTACAGCTCAAGCATGGCTGGTAAAGCGTGTTGAACCAATGGGCCGCCGGACGGGGCCTGCAGATAAGGCTGCTCTTTTTCTTCAATGGTATGTGGGGCATGATCTGTAGCAATAACGTCAATCCTTCCGTCAAGTACAGCACGTAAAATACCATCACGGTCTGCCTCCGTTTTTACTGCCGGGTTCCACTTAATATAGTTGCCTTTGGTTTCATAATCTGCATCAGTAAACCACAAGTGATGGATGCAGGCTTCAGCAGTAATTCGCTTATCTTTTAGCGGGATTGTGTTGTCAAAAAGATGTGTTTCGCGCTCGGTAGAAATATGTAAAATATGCAGGCGGGTGTTGTGTTTTTTTGCCAGCTCAATCGCCATTGATGACGACAAGTAACAAGCCTCCGCACTCCTGATTTTTGGATGCATCTGCACCGGTATATTTTCGCCAAGCAGTTGTTTGTAATGGGCAAGATTGCTCTTGATTGTTGCCTCATCTTCGCAGTGCGTAGCAATCAACATTGGTGATTGTGCAAACAGTTTTTCAAGCGTGTGCGGGTCATCAACCAGCATGTTCCCGGTAGAGGATCCCATGAATACTTTTATACCGCAAACTTTGCTGGTGTCAGTGCGCAAAACCTCGTCCAGGTTGTTGTTGGATGCGCCCATAAAAAACGAATAATTGGCCAGCGAATTTCTCGAAGCGATCTGGTATTTATCTTCCAAAAGTTCCTGCGTTAAGGTGTTCGGCACGGTGTTCGGCATCTCCATAAATGAAGTGATACCACCGGCAACAGCAGCGCGTGATTCGGTATAAATATCGGCTTTGTAAGTCAAGCCCGGTTCGCGAAAATGTACCTGATCGTCGATGCAGCCAGGAAGCAAATGCAGGCCTTCTGCGTTGATGATTTCATCGGCTTGCGCGTCAATTATAGAATCGATACGGTCTATCAAACCATCTTTGATCAATACATCGGCAACGTATTGTTTATGTTCGTTAACTATGGTGGCTGCTTTTATCAGGATTGTAGACATGGGCTGATTTCGGATTTGGAAATTTCGATTTCGGATTTATTAATATGATGCTTGTAACAGGTCAAACTTACGAAGTTTTTGAAACTTCGTAAGTTTGACCTCGGAAATGCAATTACATTTCGGCAAAAGCTTGCTCAGTAGGGAACTCTCCCAAACTCCTGTAAATAGGCATCCCATTTGCTTCGCTGTCTTCAACCGCCCATTTAGACATCGCATACATTACCGGTCGTAAGCCCATGCCTGTTTCACTGAGCCGGTAGGTTACATGCGGCGGCACAACAGGTTTAGATTCTCTTATGATGATGCCGTCAGCTTCCAGTTGTTTCAGGTGTTGGATCAGCATTTTTTCGGTAATAGTTGGGATAGATTTTTTTAGTTCGCCGTAGCGTTTGCCGCCGGCTAACAGGTGGAATAAAATGATAGGTTTCCAATATCCGCCTATACGCTCCATTACATAAGTTACGGGGCATTCTTTAAACGCAGCTTGTTTGTTTTCCTGTATGGTTGAGCTTTCTTTTATAGCTGTCATGGTGATACACACTTTGGGGTAAGTACTTGTAAAAAAGTAAGTACAAAAATACCTTTGCTTTCAAATAAAAACAAAAACATTATGAAAATTATAGTAACAGGTTCAACAGGCAATATAAGCAAACCTTTAACACAAACTTTAATTGCCGCAGGGCATAACGTAACAGTAATTAGCAGCAATGCCGATAAGGCAGCAGAGATAGAATCATTAGGCGCTAAAGCTGCAATTGGCTCATTGGCCGATGCCGATTTCTTAACACAAACATTTACCGGTCCCGATGCACTTTACGCCATGGTACCGCCAAGTTTTAGCGCCGAAAGCTTAAGAGCTTATCAAAATGAAACAGGTAAAAGTTACGCCGAAGCTATCAAACGGTCGGGTATAAAAAAAGTAGTTGCGTTAAGCAGCATCGGTGCGCATTTGGATAGTGGTGTCGGGCCGATAAAAGGCATTCACGATGTTGAGGGCATTTTGAGTGGATTGGACGGTGCAGCTGTTAAATTTATCCGTGCGCCATTCTTCTATATTAATTTTTTCAGCAACATCCCGCTTATCAAACATCAGGGCATCATCGGCTCAAATTACCCGGCAGACGCAAGGTTAATCATGGTACATCCTAAAGATATTGCCGCAGCTATTGCTGAGGAGTTGCAACAGGATTTTGCCGGTAAAAGTGTTAGGTACATTGTAAGCGATGAGTCAACGCCTGGTGATGTAGCCGCTGTTTTGGGTGAGGCTATTGGTAAGCCCGGCTTGCCATGGATTGAATTTACGGATGAACAGCTTGCCGAAGGTTTACAACAGGCAGGTGTTCCGCCCGAAATGACCCGCAACTTTGTTGAAATGGGTACCGCGGTGAAAAGCGGAAAAATTTGGGAAGATTATGATAAGCATAAACCTGCAGTATCAGGCAAGGTAAGTTTGCAGGATTTCGCTAAGGAGTTTGCAGAAGTGTATAATGCTTAAGTAAGTAAATAAAAAATCACGTCATTGCGAGGCGCGAAATGGAAATGAGCCTAAGGCGCGACGTGGCAATCCCTTAGCCGTGCAGAGCGTTCATACATTGGCTACGAGATTGCCGCGCTACGCTCGCAATGACATGGTTTTTATTTGTTCTTGTTTCTTGACTCCTGATTTCTTGCCTCCTTTGTTCCTTCATTAGTCTCCTGACTCTTGTTTTCTTGACTCTCCAAACTAATTTCCTGACACCGCCATGTTTTGGGCAATTGTTCCTACTTCAACAAAAAGCCTATCTTTGCGGCATGGCAGTAACCTTTGAAGATTTTAAATTTAACCGGCAAATTTTGAACGCGATAGCCGATGCCGGTTATACCGAAGCTACGCCTATTCAGCAAAAGGCTATTCCGCCTATATTGAACGGGCAGGATGTGATGGGTATAGCGCAAACAGGTACCGGTAAAACGGCAGCCTATGTGTTACCTATTATCATGAAGCTGAAATATGCCCAGGGCGAACATGCCCGTGCGTTGATCATTTCGCCTACGCGCGAACTGGCCATGCAGATTGAGGAAAACATCAGGGCTTTTGCCGCTTATACTGATTTACGGGTTGTTTTGCTTTACGGAGGCCTCGGCCCCAAAACACAAATAGAGCAGGTAAAAAAAGGCGTAGATATCATTGTGGCTACGCCGGGCAGGTTTATGGATATTTACCTTGCCGGGCATATCATGACCAAACCATTGCAGGTGTTGGTGCTTGACGAAGCCGATAAAATGATGGATATGGGCTTTATGCCCCAGATAAACCGAATATTGGAAGTGGTGCCCGTGAAAAGGCAAAACCTGCTTTTTTCGGCTACCATGAGTGAGAAGGTACACCAGCTTTCGGCCAACTTTTTGGAGTTTCCTACGGTTATTGAGGTTACACCACAGGCTACGCCGGCACAAACGGTTAACCAGCATTTATATCATGTGCCCAATATTAAAACCAAAATAAACCTGCTCAAAAAACTGCTCGATAACGAAGGGGAGATCACCAAACTGATTGTTTTTTGTAAAACCCGGGCAGTGGCCGAAGATGTATTTAAATTCCTTACCCGAAAATTTGGCGAAGAGGAAGTGAAAGTACTCCACGCCAATAAGGGACAAAATACACGTATCAATTCCATCAATTCATTCAAAAACGATGATGTGAAGATATTGGTAGCTACCGATGTAGCATCACGGGGAATTGATGTAAGTGATGTAAGCCACGTAATTAACTTTGATGTGCCGGTGGTTTATGAAGATTATGTACACAGGATTGGCCGTACAGG
This sequence comes from Mucilaginibacter gossypiicola, assembly GCF_900110105.1. Taxonomy (GTDB): domain Bacteria; phylum Bacteroidota; class Bacteroidia; order Sphingobacteriales; family Sphingobacteriaceae; genus Mucilaginibacter; species Mucilaginibacter gossypiicola. The sequence goes on from NZ_FOCL01000004.1 coordinate 205,500, forward strand.
TCGTGCGCTGCAATCTGGTGAGGCCATTACTTTTGCTACACCATCTGAAGAGTATTATATCCGCAAAATTGAAAAACTCATCAAGCAAACCATCCCGGTTGAAAATATTCCCGATGATGTGTTTATTGAGGAAACCCCATATGAGGAACGCCAGGATCAGGCTCGGGAAATAGATACTCAAAAACGTAAAGAAGATCCCGATTTTAAAGGGGCTTTCCACGAAAAGAAATCCCTTAACCAGCGTAAAAAGTTTGATGCCAATAAGGATAAAGCTAAATACGGCTCAAAGGCGGCAAGGCAGGGTAGCGGCCGATCATCCAAAAGCAAAAAAAGACACTAAGCCCAATCAATGAAATTCAGATTTACCCCTTTAAACTTTTTTACCGCGTTTTTGGTGGCGGTAGCAGCCTATGTTTTTATTTATGGAGCCGGTATAGCCGGACGACCGCTTGAACATTGGGGAGGCACAATAGGCTGGATCTTTTTACTGTTTGCCTTTGTGGTTTTTGTGATTGATATCATGTTCCGCAACTTTTTTATCGAAACCAAAAAAATATGGATGGTGGAGACATTCTTCATTGTTCTGGTTATTATTATATTCTTACTTGTTAAATAAAATTTGAAATGAAAACCGCTGAAATAAAGCTTACCGTTACGCTTGATGATAATAACGTTCCTGAACATATCCTTTGGGAATCAACCGATTCAACTAACAAAGAGGCCCTGCCTGTAAAATCAATGATGCTTGCCCTTTGGGACCAGAGCTACCAGAATACCCTGCGTATCGATCTGTGGACAAAGGATATGCCTGTTGATGAGATGAAACGCTTTTTTTACGAAACCCTGCAAACCATGGGCGACAGTTTTTTGCGTGCAACCGGCGAAAAAAACATAGTAGAGGACCTGCGCGACTACTGTGCCCACTTTGCCGATAAAATGGAGATCACTCAAAAATAATAACCTAAATATGCGCCTTAGCTCAATTTTATCATTTGTAGGCTTTGCCCTGCTATTTGCAGCAACTTATTGCCCTCTGCTGCGGGTGTTTCACGTAACCAGCTGGAATATTTATAAGCTTAACCAGCCGTATGGCCTGGTGCTTTTGTTGGTAGCGGTTGTTGGCATCATTGTATCGTTCCTTAACCAGGCTAAAATTATGCGTGTTACTGCCTGGCTTTCGGTGGCGCTTGTTGTGCTCTTGCTGGTTGCCGCCATTATGAAAGTAAATTCGGCATTCAGTTTTATACCGTTCAAGGGTATCAATAAATTTTTAACCAGTCAGCTTAAATTTCAGTGGGGTTGGTATGTAATGTTTGCCGGTCCGGTTTTGGCTTTGATTGGGGCTTTGAGTAGTAAACCAAAGGTTTTTATACCTGTTGCTACCGATACTTCAGAAGTAAATTAATATTCCTGGTATGTTTTATTGGCTGTAATGTTAACATTACAGCTTTTTTTTAAACATATTTGTAATTCAGATTAATACGAATACCTAATGTTAAAATTTTCTTTTCGCCAGCAGGTTTTAGCGGGCTTTGTGGTATCAATTATACTTGTCTTCATAGTTGGCGTTTTGTCTTACACCAGTATCCGCCAGTTTGAGGATGACAATGTTTGGGTTGATCATACACAAAACGTTATTCGCTCGTCAAATAATCTGTTGCAGCATTTAATTGATGCCGAAACAGGAATGCGTGGTTATGGGGCAACCAACAAAAAAACATTTCTTGATCCTTATAACGAGGCACTTCCCCGTATTGGTGTTGACTTGCAGGAGTTGCGTGACCTTACTAAAGACAACTTGGTTCAACAAGCGCGCATAGATTCGTTAACATCATTAGTATCGTCACAACGCGCTATATTAAAAACAGATATTGATACCCGCGAGGCCAAAGGTTTGGACTTTATGGTGCAAAACGATATGTTTTTGAATGGCAAGCACAATATGGACGTGATCAGATCGACTATAGCCAACATTATCAAATCGGAAAGCCAGTTTTTACAGGATCGTAAAAAAAGTTCGGAGACGGCTTCCGATAGGGCTATTCTCATTATTATTTGCGGTACAATTACTTTTCTGATCATTATACTAATATTGTTCTTCTACATCCAAAAAACGTTTGATCAGCAAAAGAAAATTGAAGAGGAGATCAGGGTTGCCAATATTGAGCTTGGTAAAGTACTTGCCGATAATGAAGCCAAAAACTGGCTGCTTACAGGTACCGGTCAGCTCAACGAAAAAATGCAGGGCCAGCAGGTTGAAAAGGAACTGTCAAATAACATTTTGTCTGAAGTTTGTACTTACACCAATGCTGCCGCGGGTACGTTTTACCTGTTTAATGAAGCCAACGAAAAACTGGAGCTTTATGCTTCATATGCTTTCCACAATCCTGATTTTGTTAAAAAATCTGTTCAAATGGGCGAAGGCTGGCTTGGCCAGGTAGCTAAAGACGGTAAGGCAGCCGTGGTAAAAGGCAAATTGAATGATAAGCTTGAGCTTTCCTCATCGGTATTAAAAACTGAACTTGCCGAATCATTTATTATACCTTTCTTTTTTGATAAAAAGCTAAAAGGTGTAACGGAGATTGCATTTAATGAAGGAATTTCAAAAAATAAATCTGAATATCTTTTAGCTATCGCCAATGATATCGGCATAGCTGTCAATACTTCGCAGGCGCGTACCATTATGCACGACCTGTACGAGGAAACACAGCAACAGGCCGAAGAGTTGGAGGCACAACAGGAAGAGCTTCGTGTTACAAACGAAGAGCTTGTTCAAAAAACAGAAGAGCTACAAGCCTCGGAAGAAGAACTTCGGGTACAGCAGGAAGAACTGCGAACTACCAACGCTGAGTTGGAAGAAAAAGCCAGTTTGCTTGAAGAAAAGAACCAGGCTATTGAAGAGGCCCGCCAGGCCATCAACCTTAAAGTTGATGAACTGGAAACCACAGGTAAATACAAATCGGAGTTTTTGGCCAACATGAGCCACGAATTGCGCACCCCGCTTAACAGTATCCTGGTGCTGGCCCGTATCCTGAAGGATAACAAACCAGCTAACCTTTCTGAAGACCAGATTAAATATGCCAGCGTGATATTTAACGCCGGTAATGATTTGCTTACCCTGATTAATGATATCCTCGATCTTTCAAAAATCGAATCGGGTAAGCTGGATATGCAAAATGAGGATATTAAGGTAAAAGATATCGTTGGCGATATGGAGATGCTGTTTGCAGAGGTAGCCAGCAACAAAAAGATCAATTATACTACAAGCATCAGTAAAGACTTACCGCAAACTATATTTACCGATAAGGTACGTATTGAACAGGTAATCAAAAACCTGTTGAGCAATGCTTTTAAATTTACTTCCGAAAACGGTTCGATTTCGATAAACGTAAGGCCGGGTGTTAAGGAAAAAACTATCAGCTTTGCCATCAAGGATTCGGGTATCGGAATTCCGGCTGATAAACAAAAAGTAATATTTGAGGCATTTCAGCAGGCCGATGGTTCAACAAGCCGTAAATATGGCGGCACCGGTTTGGGTTTATCTATAAGCCGTGAGCTTGCCTTCCTTTTGGGTGGCAGTATAAGCTTGAGCAGTGAGCCGGGTATAGGCAGCGAGTTTGTACTTACTGTGCCTCACGAGGCTAAGCTGGTGGCTACAGCTGAGGATGTGGTACTGCCAACCGCAGAAACCTTTAAAGCAACTGCCGAATTTTTGGCGCCGGCTAAGGCCGCACAACGCGAGCCGGGCAGAGAGCCATTGGTGGTGATTGTTGAGGATGATAAAAACTTCGCCAACATACTGCAGGATTACGCCCGTGATCATGGCTATAAATCAATTATGGTATACGAGGGCACTCGTGCTGTTGAAATTGTTAAAGAAGCCAGGCCTGATGCTGTGATATTGGATATTATGCTGCCGGGTAAAGATGGCTGGCAGATATTAAAGGAGTTGAAGAACCACGAAGATACGATGCATATCCCGGTTCACCTGATGTCTGCCGGAGATGCTGCTGCAAACCGTGTGCGTAAGGAAGGGGCAATCAACTTCATGAAAAAGCCTATCAATACCGAAACGCTGGATAAGCTTTTTGCTGATATCATGGTACAAAGCGGCACCAGGTTTAAACAGATACTGCTGGTTGAAGATCACAAGGCCCAAAGCCAGGCCCTGAAAGATCTGATGCAAAGCCAGGGTATCACTGTAGATCAGGCTTTTGATGGAGAGTCGGCGTTTAGGATGTTGCATGAAAATGAATATCAGTGCGTGATCCTTGACCTCAACCTGCCAGATATTTCAGGCCTCGACCTGTTAGATAAGATCAAGGAGGTTGATCGTTTTGCTTCATTGCCGGTTATTATAAATACCGCAATGGAACTTGATAAAACCTCAGTAAACAGGTTGATGCATTATGCCAATGCCATGGTAGTTAAAACTAATAAATCATCCGACAGGCTGATTGACGAGGTTAACCTATTCCTGAACAAGATCAGCGAAACTGCCAATACTCCAACGCCGCAGGCTGCACCCGCGGCATCTGCCAAACCTAAAACGTTAACTAAAGGCAAGGATGCCATTAAAGGCAAAAAAGTGCTTATTGTTGATGACGATATGCGAAACATTTTTGCCTTGAGCAGCGCCCTTCAAAGCTATGACCTCGATGTAGAGATAGCTAACGACGGGGAGGAAGCTATAGCAAAACTGGAAGAGATAAAAAATATTGATATTGTGCTTATGGATATCATGATGCCCAAAATGGATGGCTACGAGGCTACCAGGCATGTCCGCAAGCAAAACAAATGGGCTAAGTTGCCCGTAATAGCATTAACTGCAAAAGCAATGAAGGATGACCGCGAAAAATGTATTGCGGCCGGAGCTAATGATTATATCACCAAACCGGTTGATATGGACAGGCTCATTTCGTTAATGCAGTTGTGGCTTGAAAGTTAATTATGGATACAGCGCAGGGAATTATATCAAATGCACAGGTTCATGAGCTTATTGACATTGTAAGAAAGGTTCATGGGTTTGATTTTTCGGGTTACACCAAAGCGTCATTAAAACGGAGGTTAACCCGTATCATGTTGCTCAATAAGTTTGAGTTTTATGACCTCAAACATGTGCTTATCAATAATTCGGATTTTTTTCAGAATTTCCTGGAAGAAATTACGGTTAACGTAACCGAGATGTTCCGCGATCCTTCATTTTATCGTGCGGTTAACACACAGGTTATTCCATACCTTTCAACCTATCAGCATACTAAAATATGGAGCGCGGGTTGTTCAACCGGCGAAGAGGTTTACTCTATGGCCATCTTGCTGAACGAAGCCGGCCTGGGTAAAAAATCGTTCATATATGGTACGGATATCAATACCGAGGTTTTGAAAGAGGCCCGTAAAGGTATTTACAGTTTGCGCAACATAAAAAGCTATGCCGAAAACTATCAGTACACTGGTTTAAAGGGTTCAATTACCGATCATTTTACCATTTTGTATGATGCGGCATCGATACATAATGAATTAAAGCAGAATACGTTATTTTCGGTACATAACTTAATATCTGATACCGTATTTAATGAGTTTCAGATGATAAGCTGCAGAAATGTTTTTATTTACTTTGAAACGTTTCTGCAGGAGCGGATCCTTGACCTGTTTTATGAAAGCCTTTGCCCGCTGGGGTATTTATGCCTTGGCAGCAAAGAAACTATCCGGTCCGATTCGTTTAAAAGTAAGTTTAAGGTGATCAACCAAAAGGAAAATATTTATCAAAAAGTTGGGACCTGATAAAAAGTTACTGGAGAGATGGCATGACGCCCAGATAGTTTTATTTGGCGGATCGGCAGGCTCGTTTAAAATTTTGTTCCGGATCATAAAAGATCTTCCCGAAAAACTGGGAAAAACTGTAATCCTTATCATACACAGGAAAAAAAATTTTTTCAGCGAAATAGAAAAACTGTTCGCCGAAAATAGCCGTATGTACATGCGCGAAATTGAGGACAAGGATATTCTTAAAACGAATACCATGTATATTGCTCCTGCAAATTACCATACGCTAATTGAGGAAGGCGGCTATTTTAGTTTGGATGTTTCGGAACCGGTTTGGTATTCAAAACCATCGATAGATGTTACTTTTGAAAGTGCTGCCGAAGTTTATGGCAATAAATGCGCAGCCATTTTACTTTCAGGTGCCAATCAGGATGGTGCAGGCGGTTTACTTAAATTACATGAAACCGGCGCACTTACTATAGCACAGGAACCTGCAGATGCCGAAATGCCCGAAATGCCGCGATCGGCTATCAATTTGGGAGCGGCCGATTATATTTTAACACAGGATGAAATTTTTAAGCTTTTACTATCGTAACAATCACCAACCCCCAATAAATATTAAATGACCCCTGTTAATATTCTTATAGTTGATGACAGAGAAGAGAACATCATTGCTCTGGAGGCATTGCTTAAACGCGATGATATCAAAATGTTTTCTACAACGTCGCCAAACGAGGCCCTTAAAATTGCCTGGGAAACTAATATCGCTATAGCGTTAGTTGATGTTCAGATGCCCGAAATGGACGGTTTTGAGCTGGTTGAAATGCTTAAATCAAATCCTCGTACCAAAGATATCCTGGTTATTTTTGTAACTGCAATTTCAAAAGAAGCCAAATATGCCGTTAAAGGCCTAGGTACCGGGGCTGTGGATTACCTTTATAAGCCGCTTGATCCTTACATTACATCGGCCAAGGTTGACTCGTTTGTGCAGCTGGCCCGTAACCAGGCCGAGATAAAGCAAAAAAATGACGTGCTGCAGGATTACGCCATTGTGGTAAAAAACTCGGCCGACATTATAGCTTCGGTTGATGCCCAAAGCCTCCGAATTGCGAATATAAACCCAACGGTCGAAAAAATAATGGGTTTTAAGCCTGAGGAATTGATTGATAAAAGCATCGTCGACCTGGCTATTGATGATCATAGGACAGCGTTTCGCAAAAAACTGGGCGAGATCATTAAAGATAATTTGAGCTTTGCCATTTTTGAGTTCAAATTTGAAACTTTTGATAAAAGGGTAATTTGGGTAGAATGCCGGGCAGCTTACCGCAATAAAACCATCTTTATCAATATCAGCGATATTTCTCCGCAAAAAAGTTACCAGGAGCAGCTCATCAAATCAAAAGAAAACGCAGAGTACAGCAAAAAGGTAAAGGAAACTTTTTTGGCTAACATGAGCCATGAACTGCGTACACCGGTTAATGGCATTATCGGCATTACATCGCTTTTACGTAAAACAAGCTTAACCGATCAGCAAAAAGGTATGCTCGATCTGCTCGATACTTCGTCAAAATCGTTACTTGGTGTGATAAACGATGTGCTTGATATCTCGAAGATAGAGGCGGGTAAATTCAGCATTGTACGTACTGCAAATAATGTTTATGATATTGTAAACTCAGTTTTCAACTTGCTTAAGTTTAAGGCCGATGAAAATAATATTGAGTTTCTGCTGGACATTGAAGAGGAAGTGCCTCAGTATCTTATGCTTGATTCATTGCGCCTCAATCAGATATTGATGAACCTATTGAGCAATGCCCTTAAGTTTACCGAAAGGGGATATGTAAAGCTTAAGATCACTGTACTTCAAAAGCATAATGATAAAGTAAAATTAAAGTTCAGCGTTGAGGACACCGGTATAGGGATTCCGGCCGACAGGCTTAACCGGATTTTTGAATCATTTGAACAGGCCGAAGAAGATACCGTAAGTAAATATGGCGGTACCGGTCTTGGCTTAACTATAGTGAAAAAGCTTGCCGAATTAAAAGGTGGGGAGCTTACAGTTAGCAGCCAGGTAGGCAGGGGCAGTACTTTTAATTTTGTAAACTGGTATACCATCAGTCTTAAACCTAAAGATAAGTTAACGCCTAAGAAAGATAGGGTACTGCCGCCATTTAACAACATAAAGGTACTGGTGGCCGAGGATAATATGGTGAACCAGTTCATGCTCTCGAAAATATTAAAGGATTGGAACGTAGAGGTTGAGATGGTTGATAATGGCCGCAAGGTTATTGAGAAACTCACCAATAAAGATTACGACATTATTTTAATGGATACCCACATGCCCGAAATGAACGGCTATCAGGCAGCCAAAACTATCAGGGTTGATTTTGAGGAGCCTAAACGGAGCACGCCAATTATATCGTTATCGGCCGCAAGTTATGATCATGAGCAGCAGGAGGCTTTAACGGCGGGGATGAATGATGTGCTTTCGAAGCCGTTTCAGCCGTATCAGTTGCATGAGAAAATATCGAGGTTGTTGAGGGTTGATGTTTAAAACTCAAGCTTGGTTTGCCCAACGCCCAGCACCTTTGCCTCGTGTTCAAGCAGCCATTTTTTACGCCAAACGCCGCCTGCATAACCTGTAAGGCTACCGTCTGAGCCTATTACCCGGTGGCATGGTACTACAACCCATAAGTGGTTTCGACCATTAGCGGAAGCTATTGCGCGTATAGCTAAGGGATTACTCATTTGGTTAGACTGCTGGGCGTAGGTAATGGTTGTTCCATACGGAATGCGCAATAACTCGTCCCAAACCTGTTGTTGAAATTCGCTGCCTTGTTGCTTTATCGGAAAAGTAAAATCTTTCCTTGTGCCTGCAAAATATTCGTTTAACTGGTCAATAGCTGTTTGCAATAACGGAGTGGGAGCAGGTTCAATTTCATATTCCTCGTCCCGTATTGATACTGATGCTATAAAGCCATCTTCTTCGGTAATACGGGCAATGCCAACTGGCGTGCGGAAATAAGCTATGGGCATGAGTAATTGGTATATGATAATCAAAAATAAGCTAATTTTTTTAGCTTGTCAAATCCCCGCCTCCACTCGCGGGTAATTATTACATTTGCGGTCATGAAACTTGTTAACGAAACCTGGTACCTGCTAAAAAAGGAAATTTTGCTGGAGTGGCGGTCTAAATATGCTTTTAATGGCGTTTTGCTATATGTGGTTTCAACAGTTTTTGTGTGTTATATTTCGCTTAATTTAAACCCCGGTTTTTCAAACAGCAGTGGTTACGCAATAGTCTGGAACGTATTGTTTTGGATTATTATGCTTTTTGCATCAGTAAATGCCATTGCCAAAAGCTTCATGCAGGAAAGTAAAAGCCGGTTACTCTACTACTATTCTATTGCCAGTCCTCAGGCCATTATCCTCTCTAAAACAATCTATAACATTTTGCTGATGGCTTTATTGAGCACATTGGCATTGGTGATATTTAAAGTGTTTTTCCCCAATACCCTCGGCGACCCATTATACTATTTCCTTGCTGTTTTATTGGGGAGCATTAGTTTTTCTACTGTTTTTACCATGATCTCGGCCATTGCATCAAAGGCCGGCAATAATGGTACATTGATGGCTATATTAAGCTTTCCGGTTATTATCCCGGTTATATTAGTGCTTATTAAATTAAGCAAAAGCGCTATGGATGGGGTAGACAGAAGCTTCTTTTATGGCAATATAGGTGTTCTATGTGCTATCAACGCCATTGTTATAGCTACGGCACTGCTGCTTTTCCCTTATTTGTGGCGCGATTGATCTGTTCGCGTTTTTCCGAATAATATCTTACTTGTTTTCGACACCGGGCCATTGAATATTGATTTTCGACCCGTTCGGATTTCATAATTGCTGCAAAACGGCAAAATCTGGCCGTTTTTATCATGTTTTTTTCTAATTTGATTTTAATTTGGATTAAGTCTAAATTAGTGATTAGTTTTGTCGCCGACTTAACCAAACAACAATGCATGCTAAAACCCTTACTTTAGTCATTTTTTCTTTTTTTGTTTCGGGCACGGTGCTGGCGCAGCAGCCAAATACCTCAACTGCCGAAGATTCTCTTAATAACAATAGCGGTAAAAGCTCTCTGTTAACAAACACCACTATTGGTGGTTACGGTAACGCTTTTTACCAGTACAATAACAATAGTAAAACTGCCAGGGTTGATCTGGAGCGCTTTGTGTTATTTGTTGGCCACAAGTTCAGTGATAAGATCTCTTTCTTTTCTGAAACCGAACTGGAAGACGCCAAAGTAAATGGCGGCGAGCCCGGCGGCGAGATCACCATTGAACAGGCTTATCTGAAGTTTAACCTCAATCCTAACCAATACATAGTTGCCGGTTTGTTTTTGCCGAGGATAGGCATCCTTAACGAAAACCACCTGCCAACCACCTTTAACGGTAATGAACGTAACTATGTAGAAACGTTGATTATTCCGGCGACATGGCGCGAGTTGGGCGTTGGCTTTTATGGTCGCTTAAATAACTTTCCGATAAATTATTCAATTGGATTGATGAACGGCTTAAGTGCCGGCGGTTTTACCCACGGTACAGGCATTATTGATGGCAGGTTTGAAGGCCGTAACGCAACAGGTACTAACCTTGCAGTTACCGGTGCGCTTCAATACTACCAAAGTGGTTTTAAAGCTCAGCTATCCGGTTATTACGGCGGTACAGTTGGCATCCGCAAAACGGAGGCTGATAGCCTTGGTTTAAACTCGGGTGTATTTGGCACCCCGGTTGCTATGGGCGAGGGTGATATCCAGTATAACGGACAAGGTTTTTCGGTGAAAATATTAGGCTCCATTCTTTCTATTAAAGATGCCGATAAGATCAACAGGGCTTATGCCAGCAACACCCCTAAAACAGCCTACGGTGCTTACGCCGAAATTGGTTACGATTTGCTTTACCGTAGCAATTATGGCAAAGCAAACGCCCCGCAGCTGATTGTTTTTGTGCGCGACGAAAAACTCGACCTGAATGCCAGTATCCCATCAAATGGTATAACCGATCAAACGCTTAATAAAAATTACGTAGTAGCGGGATTAACTTACCTGCCGCTTCGCAATGTGGTTGTTAAGGGCGATGTTAGGCTGGCTCATAGCGGTGTACAAAATCCGGCGCTGATCATTAACCCAAGCCCGGTTGCATTGCCTTATCAAACAAGCAATACTTTGATTAACCTCGGTATTGGATATTCATTTTAAACTTAAGCACTATGGATAGAAGAGAATTTGTTAAACAGTCATGTTCGCTATGCCTCGCGGCAGGTGCCGGCATGCTGGTGGGCTCGTTATCGGGCTGTGCTACCTTACCTGTTTATAAAGCGGCTGTAGCCAATAACACTGTTGCCGTTCCGGAAACCATTTTTGGTACAACTAATTTTCAATTGATCCAGCCAAAAAATCAGTATTACAATATTGGTTTAAAAAAAGAGGCTAACGGTACTTACACCGCTTTGCTGTTAAAATGTACCCATGCCGATAACCAGCTTACACCGGTTGGTAATAATGGCTACAAATGCGATTTGCACGGAAGCACTTTCAACAATGAAGGCCAGGTAACTGCAGGCCCGGCAGAACGCCCATTAAAAAAATACGCAACGGAAGTAATATCAAATCAAATCATAATTCATCTAACTTAATTTTTTACCATGAAAAATACCTTACTCGGCCTGTCATGCATAGCTGTTGTTGCCCTTAGCAGCTGCGGAAAAGACAAAACATCAGTTCAAAATACTACCGTTGATGAGCAGGAAGTAATAACCCAGTTTGTTAACGTTGTAGGTAACCCTAACTACGCCGATATACAGGTTAAGGCCACAGCATTAAACACCGCGATAGTTGCCTTTTTAGCTGCTCCGACAGATGCTAATCTTACTACCGCACGTGTAGCGTGGAAAAATGCCCGCCAGCCATGGGAACAGGCCGAAGGTTATTTATTTGGCCCGGTTGAAGATAATTATTACGATCCAACTATGGATAGCTGGCCTTTAAACAGAACAGATGTTGATGCCTTGATCGGAAGCTCAGATGCAATAACATTGACTTCTGTTGACGCTCTTGACGGTTTCTCAAAAGGCTTTCACGGCATCGAATACATTATTTTTGGCCCTGGTGGCACAAGAAAAGCGGCCGATATTACCGCACGCCAAAAAGATTACCTGAAATATACAAGCGAAAGCCTGCTCAATACAACTACAACCCTTCGTGATAGCTGGTTGGTAAAACCGGCCGATTACGCTAATGAGATCATCAACGCCGGAAAAGGAAGCACTGCTTTTAAAACTCGCAAGGACCTGTTTGTTACTATTGCAACTCAAATGGCTGCTATTTGCGAGGAAGTAGGTACAGGTAAAATGGCCGAGCCTTTTACAGAAAGGGATTCGACTAAAGACGAATCATCATATTCGCACAATACCACTACCGATTTCATTAACAATATACAAGGTGTGCTTAATGTTTACACCGCTACTTATAATGGTGCTAAAGGCACTACAAGCTTAAGTGCTTTGGTTGCTTCAAAAAATGCAGCTTTAGATACTAAGATCAAAACACAAATACAAACTGCACTATCGGCAATGGCTTTGATAACCCCAACTTTTGAAAAAGCTATTTACGATAACCGCGACAAAATTTCAAATAGCCAAACTGCCCTGGCAACCCTGCAAGCCACCCTTGAAGGCGATTTGATCACATTTATACAAACTAATATTAAGGACTAATTTTTAAAGTGAAGAAATTAAGCGTAATAGGCGCGTTGGTGCTTTTGGTGCTGCTGCTGGCAAAATGCCAGAAAGCAGCCCAATTCCCTGCAGATAAATATGACGAGCGTTTATCAGGAGGTGATGCTACTGTGTTTGATATTACCTCGCACTCGTTTGGCAACATGTTTCCCGCACTTTCGGGCTATGATGCAGAGGTTCATGGCTTAGGCGATGCAGCATTCAGCAAGATATTTGTTACTGCGCCTGCACCTATTAATCCTGGGTTAGGAACTATCTTCAATAACAACTCCTGCATTTCGTGTCATCATAACGATGGGATAGGCTTGCCAACAGCCGGCGAATCAAATTCGTCGCTCTTAGTGAGGATCAGCATTCCCGGTACCGATGAGCATGGCGGCCCACTTGCTGCACCCGGTTATGGTTTGCAATTGCAGGACAAAGCCGTTTTTGGAAAAACGCCCGAATGCAAGGTTAATATTACTTACACCGAGGTGGTATACAACTTTCCGGACGGTGAAAGCTATGCCTTGCGTACACCTGCATATACATTAAGCAATCTGTATACGGCTCTATCGGCAGGATACATGTTGTCACCGCGCCTGGCACCGCCAATGTATGGTTTGGGATTGCTGGAAGCCATACCTGAAAGTACCATCGTTGCCATGGCCGACCCTAATGATTCAAACGGCGACGGCATAAAGGGCCATGCCAACTATGTTTGGGATGTAGCGACACAGTCGCGCAAACTGGGCCGTTTTGGGTGGAAAGCCAACACCGCATCGTTGCTTACCCAGGTTGCTGCGGCTTACAACCAGGACATCGGTATTACCAATAAGATATTCCCTGTTGAAAACTCTTTTGGTCAGTCGCAATACGATGGGTTAAAAGATGATCCGGAACTGGCCGATAGTACATTAAATGCTGTAAGATTTTACGCGGCTACACTTGCTGTCCCGGCCCGCCGTGATGTTACCGATGCTACCAATAAAAGGGGCGAATTATTATTTAAACAAGGAAAATGTGAAAGCTGTCACCGCCAAACCCTTACAACAGGTATAAACGTAGCTTTTAAATCGGTTTCAAACCAGGTGATCCATCCTTATACAGATATGCTGGTACATGACATGGGGCCAGGCCTTGCCGATAACCGTCCCGACTTTTTAGCCGGTGGACAGGAGTGGCGTACTGCTCCGCTTTGGGGTTTGGGCTTGTTTGAAAAGGTTAATTATCCGGGCTATTATCTTCATGATGGCCGTGCCCGAAGCATTACCGAAGCCATTATGTGGCATGGTGGTGAAGCAGAATCGTCAAAAGTATTCTTTAGTACCTTATCAAAAGTTGACAGGGATGCGATGCTTAGCTTTTTGAAGAGCCTGTAATTAGTTTTTTCCTGATGATATTTTGAAGCGGCATGAAGTATTTCATGCCGCTTTTTATTATCTGAACCTGAATTTTTAGAATTAAGAAATTGACAGAATTAAAAAGGCGAGAAATTCTATAAATTCTTTAATTCAATAAATTCGAGTTCAGACACCACCGCAACAAAAATTATACATCAACAATTCATCAACCGTTCATAAAAAATGTGTTTTTTAGTAGATTGAAAAAATATCCTAATTTTATTTAATGCGTTTTTATTGGTTTTTGCTTATCGCGTTTATATGCCCGCTCATGGTTTCGGCGCAAACCGGTACTATTACAGGCAAGGTGGTGCGGGCTGATACTAAAAGCCCGGTAGCCAATGCCAGCGTATTTTTAAATAATGCCACTTACGGCACTTCTACAGCAGAGGATGGAACTTTTACTTTGGCAGGTGTAAAGCCGGGGCAATACCAGTTGGTGGTTACCGGTGTTAGTATTGAAGAGTATTCTACAACCGTATTGGTTGGCCGCGAACCTGCAAAACTGAGTATCGAGGTTAATCAAAAAGTACTGATGCTGCGCGAAGTTGTGATCAGCAGCAGTGCCGACTGGAAAAAGAACTACGAACTGTTCAGGAAGGAATTTGTCGGCGATACAGAAAACGGCAAGGAGTGTAAGGTTACCAATCCGCATATCCTTAATATTATTTACCACAGGGGCAAGCAGCAACTGGAAGCCTCTGGCGATGAGTTTTTGGTGGTAGAGAACCTAGCCCTGGGCTATCGTACCAAATTTTTGCTCAAAAACTTTTTATATGATGCTATTGAGCATACCATCTCTTATTCGGGAAGTGCCCTGTTCGAGAACCTGCCCGGCAGCGCTGCTCAGAAGAAGCTCTGGAAGCAGAAACGCGAGCAGGCTTATTATGGATCGGCCCAGCATTTTTACCGTTCGCTTTATAAAGGCAAACTAAAAGAAGAGGGATTTGAGGCGCATGATTTTACGAGACAAATTAACCCTGAACGGCCTGAAGAAGCAGTGCTGATGCAGAAGATGAAAAAATACCGTGAAGGCCCGCGCGATTCGGCGATGCGTTATTATAACCTGTCGAAGATGACTAAATGGTACCGGGAAAACCTCGCGAAGCTGCCTTACCAGGAGTTTGAGATCCTGCGTAAAACACCACAGGACGGCATCTATGCACTTACTTTTCCGCACTTTTTATACGTTGTATATACCAAACGCGAAGAAACTACAGAGTTTAAGGATGTTTATCATCCGTTGGATATGCCCAACTATGAAACCAGCATTATGACCAAATATTCGGGCTATATTGCTTTTGATATGAACGGTATTGTGGTATCAAGCCCAAGCCCGCTTTATGAAGGCTCATGGTCAAAAGCCAAGCTCGGCGATCTGCTGCCGGTGGATTATGAGCCGGGGGATTAGTTTGGTCATTAGGTCATTGCGTCATTAAGTCATTTTTTTATTTACAGAGATAATGACTCAATGACCTGATGACCTAATGACAATGAAATTTCACTACATTTGCCTGCATAAATCATATGAAGTTTATTTATCAAACATGGTGGAAGGTGGCGGCTGTTTTGCTGGTGCTATCTACCTTTTACACTGGCCTTGTTTTTAAAGCGCCGAGGCTGCCAATTATCCACGAAACCATCCGTAATTTGTATTTCCACGTACCTATGTGGATGGGGATGCTCACGGTATTTGTTGTATCGGTTTATTTCAGTATTAAATACCTGCAAACGGGTAAAGAGGAGCATGACCTTGCCTCGGTTGAGTGTGTTAATACAGGTTTGCTGTTTTACAGTTTAGGGCTTTTAACCGGTATGCTATGGGCAAAATATACCTGGGGCGAGTTCTGGAGCGGTGATCCTAAGCAAAACAGTGCTGCCATAGCATTTTTGTTGTATTGTGCTTACCTGGTGCTTCGTAACTCTATTGATGAGGAGCAGAAGCGGGCAAAAATCTCGGCTATCTACAACATATTCGCATTCCCGATTATGATCGTGCTGATATTTGTTTTGCCCCGTTTAACAGATTCATTACACCCCGGCAGCGGTGGTAACCCTGCATTTGGTAAATACGACCTGGATAACGGCATGAAGATAGCCTTTTACCCGGCCATGCTGGGCTGGAGCTTTATTGCCCTTTGGATAGCAACCATCCGCTACCGCATCCGTTTAATTGAGAATAAGAAGAACGCTATAAATTAAGATGAAGAAATTAACGCTTTTATTGTTACTGCTTACTTTTTGTACCGCCGTTTTCGCGCAGCAGGGGCAGCAAGTTGAAATGGCCGACGCCCTGCGCCAATCGGGAAAAATTTACGTAGTTGTGGTAACTATTTCCATAATTTTTGTTGGCCTGGCCATTTACCTGTTTTCTATAGACCGCCGGTTAAAAAAAGTCGAAAACGAAAAGTAGTTCAAATAATATGTTTAAACAATTTAAACATATTATTCAAGGCGGTGTTGGGTGGTGTATAGGGCACACTAACTAAGAAATATTTGCAATATTGATAAAAATTGTACCAAATTTGCTCACTTTTTTAAGAGATTAATATTTATACAATAGTTATGGCTACGAATATTTTGATTGCCGACCAAGAAACACACTTCTTTAGCGACGTGTGTAAAAACTTCGATCATGCCGCCCAATTTACTAAACACGATGCGGGCCTGCTTGATCAAATTAAATCATGTAACAGTGTTTACCGCTTCCGTTTCCCGATCCGCAAGGGCAATAGCTTTGAGGTAATTGATGCGTGGCGTGTAGAGCACTCGCACCACCAGTCGCCAACTAAAGGCGGTATCCGCTACAGCGAAATGGTGAATGAGGATGAGGTAATGGCCCTTGCCGCGCTCATGACCTACAAATGTGCTATTGTAAATGTCCCGTTTGGCGGTGCTAAAGGCGGTATCAAAATTAATCCTAAAAATTACACGGTAAGCGAGCTGGAAAATATTACCCGTCGTTACACAGTTGAATTGATCAAAAAGAACTTTATCGGCCCAAGCATTGACGTACCAGCGCCTGACTATGGATCTGGCGAACGTGAAATGAGCTGGATTGCTGATACTTATGCTACCATGAACCCTGGTCAGCTGGATGCTATGGGGGCTGTAACCGGTAAACCTATTGCCCTGCACGGTATTGCAGGCAGGAGGGAAGCTACCGGTCGTGGTGTGGCTATTGCTACCCGTGAGTGTGTGAGCGTTGGTGAGGATATGCAAAAGATCGGTTTGTTGCCAGGCTTGTCAGGCAAAAGGGTAATTGTTCAGGGCCTTGGTAACGTAGGTTACTATTCGGCTAAGTTTTTATCCGAAATGGGCGCGATCATTGTCGGGCTTTGTGAGTTTGAAGGCGCCATTTATAATGAGAACGGTTTAGATATCGAGGCGGTATTTCAGCATCGGAAGGCTACCGGTTCTATTTTAGGCTACGCTGCTGCAATACAAGAGTTTACCAATACCATGGAAGGCCTTGAGCAACCATGTGATATCCTTGTGCCAGCCGCCCTTGAAAATCAAATTACAGAAGCAAACATCCGCAACATACAGGCTAAGATCATTGTTGAAGGTGCTAACGGCCCAACATCACCTGAAGCCGAAGCTATATTTTATGCCAACGGCGGCATGATCGTCCCAGATATGTTTGCCAACGCAGGCGGTGTAACCGTATCATACTTTGAATGGTTAAAGAACCTGAGCCACGTAGCTTTCGGCAGGATGAACCGCAGGTTTGAAGAAAACTCCAACCTTAACCTCGTGAACATGGTTGAAGGCATTACCGGGGTTGCTTTAACCCCGATTCAACGTTCAACCATTATTAAAGGTGCATCAGAGCTTGAACTGGTAAACTCAGGTTTGGAAGATACCATGATCCGCTCATACCACGAGATCAGGGAGATCTACAAAAGCAATCCGGAGATCGGTACGCTGCGTAATGCAGCCATGGTTGGTGCTATTAATAAAATAGCGGTATCTTACCAGAACCTGGGTATCTGGCCATAATTAAGGATTTAATAGTTTTATATATAACGAGGTGGGTTTGAAAAAGCCCGCCTCGTTTTTGTTTTTCATCTACCCCGCGATAGGGGTTGTAGCGGATACCGGCCAATGAGCGCAAAGCCTGCAGGCGTATGAGCGTAAAGCCCGGGCCGCAGGCATCGCCCAAAATATTGTCTGAACCGAAATTAAACGAATTATAGGAATTTATTGAATTCGTTACGGATTCTGAGAATTCTTTAAATTCAATAAATTCGAGTTCTGACATTTTGTTATTCTATCAAGAATGATTCTAAATAATACATATGTCTTGTAATAAACATTATTAGCTGCACGTTTTGTATTTTTGCAAATCGTTATTTTAATTATATAAACCGCGGATGAAAAAAAGTGCAATTTTTGGTCTTGTTGTTATCGCTATAGCTATAGCGGTTATTATTAGTGTTTATTCAAGCTCCAGCACCTATGCTTCTTTTGCCGAAGCACAGCAAACCAGCAGCGAACTGCATGTAATAGGCCATTTTAGCAAGGGAAAAGAAATGGTTTATGACGCCACTAAGGATGCCAATTATTTTTCATTTTATATGAAAGATAACAAAGGCGAGGAGCGTAAAGTTGTTTTTACCGGTACCAAACCGGAAGACTTTGAGCGTTCAGAGCAACTGGTACTTACCGGCCAGATGGTTGGCAGCGAGTTTCACGCCTCAAAGATCCTGATGAAATGTCCATCCAAATACACCCAGGATAAGTTAGAAGTTACAGAAGCGAAGGCTAAACAAGCCAGCATTTAATCATTTTTGATGAATACAGTTTTTAAGGGCGAACACCTTTTACCGGGACAAATCGGCCAGTTTTTTATTGTTCTTTCGTTTGGTGCAGCCCTGCTGTCATTTATAAGTTACTATTTTGCTACTACAGATGATGCCGGTAAGGCCGACAGCAGCTGGCAGCGTTTAGGCCGTTTAGGTTTTTACGTAAATTCCATATCTATTTTAGGAATGGGCACCTGCCTGTTCTATGTGCTTTACAATCATTATTTCGAGTATCATTATGCCTGGGCTTATACCTCGCGTTCATTGCCTGTTTATTATCTGGTTTCGGGTTTCTGGAACGGGCAGGAGGGAGGCTTTTTGCTGTGGGCCTTTTGGCAGGCTGTTTTAGGTAATGTACTTATTGCAAGGGCCAAATCATGGGAACGCCCGGTAATGACTGTTGTGGCCCTGTCGCAGGTGATATTGGGTACCATGGTGTTGGGGATCGATATTTTCGGTCAGCGGATAGGCAGTTCGCCATTTTTGTTGTTACGTAACTCGGGTATAGAAGCGCCAATATTTTCACAGCCTAACTACCTGGACTTCATAAAAGATGGGCAGGGCATGAACCCTTCGCTGCAAAATTACTGGATGGTGATTCACCCGCCTACTTTATTCCTGGGTTTTGCTTCAATCGTTGTTCCGTTTGCTTATGCTGTTGCCGGGCTTTGGCAAAAACGCTATAAAGAATGGGTACAACCGGCGTTATCGTACGCTTTATTTGGCTCCATGATATTGGGTACAGGTGTTATCATGGGTTCGTTTTGGGCATACGAGTCACTAAATTTCGGCGGCTTTTGGGCCTGGGACCCGGTAGAGAACGGCTCGATATTTCCATGGTTAACTATGGTTGCGGCATTGCACGTACTTATCGTATTTAAAAATACAGGTCACTCCTATTTTACGGCTACAATGCTGGTGTTGCTGAGCTTTGTACTTGTATGGTACACGTCATTCCTTTCAAGGAGCGGTATTTTGGGTGAAAGCTCTGTACACGCCTTTACCGATTTGGGTATGTTTTGGCAGCTGGTTATCGGCATCCTGATATTCCTGGTATTATCTGTTTTTGTTTTGGTGTGGCGATGGAAAGAACTGCCCATCACCAAAAAAGACGAAGAAACCTACTCCCGCGAGTTTTGGATGTTTGTTGGTTCGGTATTTTTAGGGCTGTCATGTTTCCACCTGATTGTGGTAACGTCGGTTCCGGTATGGAACGCCATGTTTGGCACCAAGATAGCGCCGCCGGCCGATGCTGTTAAACATTATAACGTGATCCAGTCGTCGTTTGCGTTTGTGGTTACCTTACTTACCGGGTTTACGCAATTCCTAAAATATAAAAAGACTGATATTACCCGGTTTTTCATTACCACCGGTGTTTACCTGGTATTTGCCATATTGGTAACGGCGCTTATTGTTTACTTAACAGGTGTTTATCGCCTTAATTTCGTGTTCAATTTGGTAATGTGTGGTTCGGTTTACTCGGTTATTGCCAATGCCAAAGTTTTGGTTGATGCCTTTAAGGGCAAGTTTAAGCTGGCCGGTTCGGCGGTGGCGCATTTGGGTTTTGGCTTGCTGATGGTTGGCGCAGTGATAGCTGCGGGTACCAGTAAAATAGTTTCTGAAAATGCAAGTGGTGTGGTTAACGTGCAAGGCTTTGATGCCAAAGCAGGTAATGCCCGCGAAAACATTATGATCTACAAAAATACCCCGGTAAAAATGGGTGATTATACAGTTACCTATCTTGGCGATTCGATATCATCACCATACCATTTTTACAGGGTTGATTATAAAAAGTTTGATGCCAATGGCAAAGTCTTGGAGAACTTTGTGCTTAAACCTAAAGTACAGGCCAGCCGCGATGCGGGGATGTCTTCATCTCCTGATACAAAACATTACCTGTTAAACGACTTGTATACACACGTTACCGCCATCCCAAGTGAAGGTTTTGCCATGCAGGGCGAGGCCGGGCACGATGAAGGTAACGACGACAAAAACTATGATGAGCCTGTAGTTCACGAAGTAGCCATTGGCGATACCATCAGGTACCGCGACGGCTTTATGCTGGTTAAATCATTAAACAAACAAGCTACTGTACAAAATATTCCGCTTACTGCCAATGATGTGGCTATTGGTGCCAACATCGAGGTTCATGCTCATGATGGCAAAGTGTACAATGCCGAGCCTGTATTTATGATCAGGGGAGGGAATGTGTTTGACTTTGCCCGTAAGGTTGAGGATGCCGGTTTAAAACTACGTTTCTCAAGGATCAATCCTGAAAATAAAAAGGTAGAGATCACTGTTTATCAGCAGCCGCAAAATAAACGCCCGTGGATCGTGATGCGTGCCATTAGCTTTCCGTATATCAACTTCTTCTGGAGTGGTACCATCATTATGGTTATTGGCTTCCTGCTTTCTATTCAAAGGCGTAATAAAGAACTTAAAACCGTTTAATTCTATTAGATGGATTTGACCGGGCACCGGTATAATATAGCTCATAACGGGTTTACTGTTATTGAGGATATTTATACCGGTGCCGAAGTTAGCGCCATTATCAACGCTATTGAATCTGTCGACAGGGCAGGTCCACTTTTTCGTCAAACGGATGATGTATTTGCTATAAGGCAGTTTCTGAAAGCTGTTCCGGATGCGTTTCCTCTTATATTTAATAACAGGCTAAAAAACGTTATCTCCAATGTTTTTGGCGATTATTACTTTGCTGTTAAATCTATCTATTTCGATAAGCCCGGATCATCCAACTGGTTTGTAGCCTGGCACCAGGACTTGACTATCTCGGTGGATAAGAAAATAGATATAGCAGGTTATGGCCCCTGGACAGTTAAGCATAACCAGTTTGGCGTGCAGCCACCAATAGATATCCTGCAGGATAACTTCACCATCCGCATCCACCTTGATGATACTGATGAAGGCAATGGTGCTTTGAAAGTATTACCCGGTTCTCATCTCAAAGGAATCTATCGCCCCGAAAATATCGATTGGCAACAGGAAACCGAGGTAAGTTGTAACGTACCAGCCGGTGGTATCATGATCATGAGGCCATTGCTTATGCATGCGTCAAACCGTACTACCAATAATAAAAAGAGGAGGGTAGTGCATATCGAATTTAGCAGGGCTGAATTGGTGGAAGGGATTGATTGGGCTGAAAAGCGTTAAAAACTGCTTGTAGATGATTCACCGGCGGCTATAAAAGCAAGATCATATCTCCGCCATGTCATTGCGAGGCACGAAGCAATCGCGAACTATACAGAGCGGCTCTACTAATTGGGGATTGCTTCGTGCCTCGCGATGACGCTTTGGATAAATTGAGTTTATCCCTTCAAAAACGACAGGATCTTAGCATTCACCGTATCAGCTTTTTCAATCATCGGTAAATGTGCAGCATCATCAACCGGGAAATAATCAACCTTCAATACACTGCGAATAGAGTCTGCAAAACGTGGCGGTAAAGTTTTATCAGCTTTGCCCCATATCAGCAATACATTTTTGCCTGCGCTATTTAAACAAGTGTTACTTTGTCGGCCGTTTTGGTTGTAATTGTACATGGTTGAAACAAGCGCATTCCTGAAACCTTTATATCTCATTTGAGGCAGATAGCGTTTTATCCAATCAGGGTGTTTTTTGGGGTAAAGAAAGTCCGTTGTTTGTCCATTGGCCCGTTCGTCGGAATTTACAGCCTCATTGTATAGGGTAAAATATTGTGGCGACGCCGGTTTTTTTTGTTCGTATACAGGATCAACAAGAATTACTTTATTAATCAGGTTAGGGTGGCTGCAGGTAAAGTTCGTTATTACCGCGCCGCCAAATGATACGCCAGCTAAATTTACTTTGTTTCCTAATTTAAGCTGATTGATGAGATCAAGAATTTGCGTATTGTAAAGGTTTTGGGTGTAAGGAACATCGGGCCTGTCTGAGTACCCCCTGCCATACATATCATATCGCAATACTTTGTATCCCTTTTTTACAAGGTAATCATAGGTATTATCCCAGATATAATAAGGTACGCTAAAGCCGTGAACAAGAATAATAACCTGGGCGCTGTCCGGGCCTTCAAGCTGATAGTGGGTTACACCCTGGCTTAATTTGATAAAGCTGCCGGGAACGTTTTTGCGGCTGGCATCGGTTAAGGTTTTGGTTTCTTTATTGTTATATCTATAGAAGCCGTATAGTATTAATGACGCGGCCCCGACAAGAAATATCACAATTATAATGCTTACTTTAAGTATTTTCATGCGGTATTAGATGTTGGTTTCTAAAATACAGAAATATTTATACTACAGTTAGTTAAATAATTATATCCATTGTAAAGATTATATGAACATAACCATAATAGGCTCCGGCAACGTAGCAACGCATATGGCCGCAGCCTTTAAAAATGCCGGGCATCGCATTATACAGGTGTACAGCCGCAACATGCAGCATGCTGCTTTGCTGGCCTACCATGTAGGTGCTGAAGCCATCGATAGCCTTGACAATATCAATCCCGATACAGGGTTGTTTGTTGTTTCGGTTAAGGACGATGCTATAACGGCTGTTGTTAAAGCACTATCTGCCCATAAAAAGTTAATCGTGCATACATCGGGTTCAACCGATTTGAACAGTTTACTGGCTTTTACTCCAAATGCCGGGGTTTTTTACCCGCTTCAAACTTTCAGCAAGATAAGAGAGGTTGATTTCAGGTCTGTCCCGCTCTGTCTTGAAGGTGCCGATGATCGTATCCTTGCTGATTTAAAGCAGCTCGCATTCACCATCAGCAACAATGTATACGCCGTAAACTCGGCCCAGCGTAAAATATTGCACCTGGCAGCGGTATTTGCCTGTAATTTCCCTAACTATTTATATGGGGTTGCGCAGGAATTGCTGGCGCAAAACCAGATGGAGTTTAGCCTGCTGCGCCCACTGATCCTGGAAACGGCCCAAAAGGTATTGGAGCAGGAACCCCGCAATGTACAAACAGGCCCGGCAGTGCGTAATGATGAAGGCACCATGGCTGCGCATATGCAGATGCTGAGCGATATGCCTATGTTACAGGATGTTTATACTTTATTAAGTCAGGGTATTATCAAAAACAATAAAGGGCTTACCGCACCCGAGTAATTTTGTTACTTTTGCTTAAATGAACATTTATAAAATAAAGGTCAATTTCGAGGAGAAAGGGCACGAAAGTGTTGAGTTGCCAATTGCCGAAGGAGAATCTGTATTAGACGTATGCCTGGAGAATGGCATCGAACTACAGCATAATTGCGGTGGTGTTTGCGGATGCAGCACCTGCCATGTTTACGTTAATAAAGGGATGGACAACATCCAGGAAATATCCGATAAGGAAGAGGATTTCATTGATAGGGCTGTTAACCCTCGTATTAACTCACGCCTGGGCTGCCAGTGTGTTATTGTTGATGGCGATATTGAAGTTACCCTGCCTGATCAGTCGCAGTTTTTAGGCCACTAATATTTGCATTAATCCGTTTAAAACAATAAATAAAACGTATAACTAACGTATTAGCGTAACCTTCGGGTAGTACGTAAAATTAATAAAAATGAGCGATAATAAATTTGCCTTGCCAATTCACTGGAATGATTATGAAGATATTGCCATTGAACTTTACGAAAAGTTTGGTGATGATTTTGACGAATCAAGAATATACCGCATCCGTTTTACCGAATTGTTGGAGTGGGTATTAAGCCTGCCTAATTTTGCAGGTACCCGTGCCGAATCAAATGAAGGCCACCTGGAGCAGATCCAATCGGCCTGGGTATACGAGTGGCGCGATAATCAATAGTTCAGTTTGCAGTTTTAAGCTGGCAGTTTGCAGTTAAGCTGCAGCTTTAACAGTTAGCATGGTTTAAAGCGATTCTGCGAGCAGAAGGAATAAGTTAAATCACCATAATAATCGATGAAATCAATCAATTATCGGTGAAATCAAAAAAAAATGGAATCGTTCCTGAATAAATTAAAAGATATTACCACCCTCATTTTTGATGTGGACGGCGTTTTAACCGATGGATCTGTTTTTGTAACAGAATCTGGCGAACAGAGCCGCGCTTTTAACATCAAAGATGGTTATGCGCTGCAATTGGCCGTTAAATGTGGCTATAATGTTTGTGCAATATCGGGCAGCCGCTCAAAAAGTGCTATGTACCGGTTAAACAGCCTGGGCATTCAGGATGTTTATATGGGTACACATACTAAATCGCAAAGGTTTAAGATCTACCTCGAAGAAAAAAGTATTATTGCCACCAATGTATTATACATGGGCGACGATATTCCCGACCTGGAAGTGATGAAACTTGCAGGTTTACCTGTTTGTCCTGCCGATGCGGTTGAAGAGATCAAGGCAGTTAGCGCCTACGTATCTCCCTATGGTGGTGGCAAAGGCTGTGCCCGCGATATTATAGAAAAAGTGCTCAAAGTTCAGGATAAATGGATGAGCAAACAGGCGTATAGCTGGTAAGGCTTACAATAAAAGATATGTCATTGCGAGGCACGAAGCAATCGCGAACTTTGCAGCTCGGTTCTGTATAGCGTGCGATTGCCACGCTATCGCTCGCAATGACATGAAAAAATAACAATTCAACATGCATAACATCCCCCCCGTAATTCTCGCATCAAAATCGCCAAGACGTCAGGAACTGCTTGGGCTCATGGATGTCGATTTCAGAGTGGTGCTCAAAGATGTTGATGAATCATATCCCGAAGGATTAACCCCGCCCGAAGTCGCTTTACATATAGCCCGAAAAAAGGCCGAAGCATTTGATGAAACAGTAGGGGATGAGGTTGTGCTTACCGCTGATACCATAGTTTGTATCGATGGCCTGATATTGGGTAAACCAGAAACCCGCGAACATGCAATTGAAATGCTGCAAATGCTATCTGGCCGTGTACACCAGGTTATTACGGGCGTATGTTTGCTTTATAAGGGGCGCTACAATAACTTCTACGATCTGACAGAAGTATTCTTCCGAAAGCTTTCTGATACCGAAATCAGTAATTATGTAAATAAATACCAGCCGCTTGATAAGGCCGGATCATATGGTATCCAGGAGCTGATAGGTCTGATAGCCATTGAACGCATTGAAGGCTCATATACCAATGTTGTTGGTTTGCCCACCGAAAAGGTGTACGCACAATTGATTAGCTTAAGCAAATAACTTTCCTGTTATTAATTAAAAATATGTAATACACTGGTGCAGGAGTTGTGCTGCCGCGAGTGTATGAAGGGGACTCGTGTCTTCCCGGCTTGTTTTATTCGTCGTAACATTTTAGCTAAACATCGTTGCTTTTTGATAAAACGGGTTTTTCCGGCATATTTAAATAAATAATTATATAAATTAAACCTTTGTTTCCTGCATAGTCTAATGTTTTAAATAAAGGGAGTAATTTGTCATGAAAAAAACTATTAATACAGGGCTGGTGTTTTTGCTGGTGGCCACCTTGTCTGCTTGCAGCAGTTACAATTATTACACCGCTGCCCGAAACAAAACAGATTTATCCGCTTACCGAACATTTGCCTGGCTACCTCCTGCAACCATGACCAATAAAGCCGGCGCAGTTGTTAAAAAGGAAGTGGCTGATGAAAGAGTTAGGGATGCAGCGATATCGGCATTGGAAAACAAAGGTCTGAAATTTCAGGAAAACAACCCCGATTTGATGGTGAGTTACACAACAGTTACCGGCCGGGGAATGAAAACTGAATTTTATCCTGCTTACTACGGCGGCTATCCGGGCTTTGGCTTGGGTTTTGGCTGGGGATGGGGTGGTGGCTGGGGCTACCGTCCGTTTTATGGCTACGGCGGCTGGGGCTGGGGATATCCTTACGGATATGGCTACGGCT
Source organism: Mucilaginibacter gossypiicola (assembly GCF_900110105.1). Classification (GTDB taxonomy): domain Bacteria; phylum Bacteroidota; class Bacteroidia; order Sphingobacteriales; family Sphingobacteriaceae; genus Mucilaginibacter; species Mucilaginibacter gossypiicola. Next base: position 232,092 of record NZ_FOCL01000004.1, read on the forward strand.
ACGGTGGCGGCGGCTATGCCCGTGTACCTTACAAAGAGGGTACGTTGATCATCGATATTATGGATGCCAGGTCGCGTAAGCTGGTATGGCGTGGTTTTGGCGTAGGCGAACTACACAATCCACAAAGAACTGTGAAGGAATTGCCAAAAGTAGTTAGCGGCATTATTGAGCAGCTTGAACTTAACCAGGTACAACAACAGCCACAGGTACCGATGAGAAAAGCATGAGAAATTTGCTGATCGATTTTATTGAACTAAATGCAAAAATCCCTTTGGGCCTTAAGCCTGAAGGGATTTTTGTTTGCGGTATAAATGAAATGCAGCAAAAGCAAACGCAGCTACAGCTAATACGATAACCCAGGTATCAAGCGGACAGAACGCGTCGTCATCTGCGCTATCGCAATTGAAGTCTATCTGAGCAAAACAACTTACGGTTGCTATTACCCAAATAAGGCTGGTAAAAAAAATCTTCTTTATCATATGCACAAATCGCTTTTTATAGTTTTACAAATTTACCGGTGCCAATCAACTGCTTGGTTTTGTTGTCAATAACCCTTATAATGTATGTTCCGGGCACAAAGCTGGCCACGTTGTTTTTCCAATACAATTGAGTAATATTTACTGTCTTCAATAGCATACCACTACTGTTAGTTAATTGAATATTATAGTTAGCCGATGAGTTGGTTTGGGATATAGTTAAGTTTACGGTTTCGTGTACAGGGTTTGGATATATGGTAAGCAGGCTGTTGCTTATGTTACTTTGAGTATTTGCATACATCAACGGTAACTCTTTTGACAGGGTGATATCATTGTTTAGATCAGTTAACTGAACGCGGTACTTATTTAAGCCTTTTGCCGGGTCGGGGTCGGTATATGAATAGGTACCTAAACCGTCGGACTGTATAACATTCAAATCTTCCCAGGTTTTGCCGTTATCAATACTTCTTTGCAGGCTAAATGACGTATAGTTTGCTTCATTTTCAACAGTCCAGGTTGTTTTGGCTCCGTCACTTACTTTCACAGCGTTAAAATCAATCAGTTTAAGGGCCAACGCAGGATCTTGGCGCATTATTAGCTGAAAGCGGTCTGCTCCAAAAGTAGCAGGCGTGCCTTTATCAATATTATAGCTGTAAGCGTTGTTGTGTTTGAGGTCGACAGAATCTTTGGTGAAATTATCTTTAAGCCATACTTCGTAAATGGCAGGAAGATCTTTAACGTCGAATAGTTTAATTTTATAGGTGCCCGATGTTGTGGCATCTGCAAAAAGCGGGATTATCACCTGGGTTTTTCCGGGTAGCGGACGATGGTGGATGCTTGTTTTTACACTGTCGCTTGTTAATGCCGAGAAGCTTTCCAGTGCACCGTTTCCGCCAAGGTCTTCAGCATCTTTATTCTTATCGAAATTTGCGGTAGCCCATTTATCAAAAACCAGTGCAACGCCATCAAAATTAGCCTCGTCTTTTTCAAGCAGGAGATGCATGACAGGGCTGGGTTGTGAAACTGGTTCGCTTACACTTGCGGCAGCAAGCGGTGTGTTTGCGGCGCTCATGATGGCTTTACTACCTGTACCCAAAGCCTGCGCAATTGGTGTTTTGCCTTGCGGTAGGCTAAACACTCCGGTAAGCGTAGTTGATAAAGGTTGGGTAGTCACTTTGGCCGACTCCCTGAAAGTTAAAGCCTGGCCACTGCCATTTGCGATAACAAAAAAGCCTTGCCCGCTTGCTATCATATTGCTTGCTGCGCCGCCTACTACACTTTGTACACCAGGGTTAACGGTTGTGGTGGTATCATTAACGGAGGTTATCTGCCCTGCATTCTGTTGGTAGCTTTCGTAATTTTTTGTTGTTAAATTGTACACCCATATGAAAGCTAACGGCGGTACATTTCCTGCGGTAGTTGTGTAAATCTGGGCTTTTTGTCCGGAAATATAAATTGAAGAGGCGGCATTGGCATTACCGCCAGATGTTCCCTTGCGGTTAAACTTTTCAAAATTTATGGTGCTGGCATAGGGGTTGCCCACAAGGTTGTAACCTTGCAGGTTGTTCATAGCCGGATTTGAATATTGTAACGTTGATGTGCCATCATACCAGTTTGCCACGGTAATATTGCCCTGGTTTAATGTTCCTGTTTCGGTCATTGTGGTTGGCTGAGGAACATAAGTTGTATAGATAGCGTTGGCTATAGAGCCGGCAGCAGTACGATCTCCACGGAAAAAGAATACGAAGCCATTGCCTGCACCGATTGACCTGGTGCCGGTTTCCCCATCAAAAGAGTAGGGCGATGTTAAACTGTTAACCCCTCTGAAATAGCCCGATGTAAAAGAACTTTTGCTTGCAGGCTGGCTTTCTTTAAAAAAGTAAATGGAAGGGTTATTGGCTCCCGGCGAAACATCAAAACCACCCGCTGCTAATGTTGTGCCGGTAACAAACGCGTTATTTTTAAGATATGCCAGTGTAAATACTTTGATAGGAGCTCCTGTATTAACAGAAGAAGTCAACAAACGGTACCCCCTGTATTTTGTTGCACCACCATTAATATAGCGTTGCACATTTACGTTGCCGGTAATTGCTGTACCGGAAGGGATACTTGCAACCGTGGCTGAACCTGTAGCATCAGAGTTTAATGTTAAAACCCCGCCGGCCGCTAAAGTAGCAGTACCACCCATGGTAAGTATGCCCGAAGAAGATACTGCAAATTTACCGGTGCCCGACATGGTTTTGGTACCACTGCCATTAACAGTAACATTGTTGAATTTTGTGCCGTTTGTACTGTTATCGGTAAGGGATTGCGCACCTGCTTTACTGAAGAAAACAGTACCGGTTCCGGGTGTAAACGTCCCCGTGTTGGTATAATCGCTATTGTAAATTACGCTTCCTGAGCCGCAGGTAAAAGTACCTGCAGTATTGGTATATGCACCGGTGAAAGTTGCTGTGCCCGATCCTGTTGTGATGGAGGAGCCTGATGAATTACCATAGGTGCCCGTGAAGGTAAGCGTGCCTGAAGCTCCCGTTATTACCGAGCTGTTAGTAGTGTTGCCGGTTATGGCTATGCTGCCAGATCCTTGTGTTACATTGGCAGAGTTGGTCCAGTTTCCTGTAACAGTAATGGTAGGATTATTAGTATTTAGATTTATTGCGCCCCCGCTGGTGATCCAGTTTCCGCTTATAGTTAATGCGCCGCCGTCAACAGTTTTAGCCGCTGCTCCGGATAAAGTAAGGTTATCATAGTTAGAAGGAGTGGCCCCGATAAAACTATCATTAGTAGCATATACTGTTTGTGTGCCCGAAGTGGCAGCATAGTTTACAAGTCCGGTGCCGGTACCGCCGGTTGTGAAATCAATACTACCGCCTGTAGCAGCACTTATTGGGGTATTGCCCGTTAGGTTTAACGTAGTAGCCCCGGTGCCTGTATCCATATCAACTAAGGCGGCATTGGTTATTGTGTTGAGGCCATCATTCCGGTTTACATAGTTTGCATTGGTGGTTGAGATATTGCTTACGGTTAACGTGCCTGAGTTTAAATGAAACGTTGCGTTGTTAACAGAATAATTTTGCAGGAATATCAATGCATAGGTGCCAAGTGCCGAAGATGTAGTATTTAATGTCAGTGAATTAGTGATATTGAATACAGGAACTGTAGCGTTTATCGTAGTTGTATTTGAGGTTGGAGTAGTGAATGATGTAGGTGCCGGAGGAGTTGTGCCATCTCCAACTACAAATGAGTTGCAGTTCAATGTACCGGTTCCTGAACCGGTAATGGTTGTTGTTACATCGCCGGTGCTGCTGTTATGGTTTTGCGTTATGGCTCCGTTTACCGTGAGTGAATAGGTGTTATTGATAGTTAATAAAATAGATGGGGATCCGGTTAATGTACTTTTTGTGGGGCCAAGTATCAATGAGGCGACATTAGGAACACTGCTTTGAACGGTGGGCTGGTTTTTAAATGAAACAACACCTATACGTGCAACGTTGCTTGTGGTTGGAACAGTTGCGGGGCTCCAGTTACCGGTATTGTTCCAGTTATTGTCTGATGCCCCCGTCCAATCGATTGCGTTTACAAACGTGATGACATTGCCATTTGATGACGGGCCTGTATACGTAATGGATGAGCTGTTACCATTGCCCATAAGTGTATTAATGCTGGTAACTGTAATAGTGCCGGTAGGGCTTCCGCCATAATTCAATTGGCTTTTTACGGTACCTGTATAAAAGTAATAGCCCGGTACCGAGTAAGACCCATCTGTATTACCCGAACTTGATATAAGATCACCTACACTGTAATCCTGTATAGCATTTCCTGTATAGTTTACCGAACCAATCAATGCATCAGAAGAAGTAGAGTAGTATGAATCATCCGACCGGTAAAGGCTGCCGGAACCATTAAAATATGCCTCAAAGCCTGCTCCGGTGGTATTCATCACTAACTGATTGATAATAAAGTTACCCCTTGATATTATTTTCAGGCCGTAAAGGATCACGCTTTCGCTCTCGTAGTAAGGGGGCTGGGTTACGTTATTGGCTGTTCCGTTTGCGCCTGTTGTTGTAAACTGAAGCACACGGGTATACATATCAAAATTATCCCACTGAAAACGACCGGCAGTAGTGCATGTTGATTCGAGATAGGAATAATAATAAGTGCTGTACCCGCTGCCCGTTGTGCTGGTACTTGAGGCAACAAGCGTTTTGGCTGTGGTCATCCCCGCTACAAAAACGTCCTTAAAAATAGCCCAGCGGCCATCTTTTAAGCGCTGTACTTTGATCATATATGTTTGCTGATCATTGGCCATCGTTGCATTAAGAAGCTCATTGTAATGACCAGATGACGTGCCGCTATCATACCTGTACCGTAGGCTTAGTGTTGTGCCGGTGTGGGTTATATAAATGCCTTGCATATTATTGGTGGTATAACCATTGGCAATAAGCCAGTAACGCCAGGTATTGTTGCCAACAGCCATTACGTCTGGGTCAGAAGGGCCGGTTGCACTATTGTTTTTATAAATGAAATTCCATTCAAAATCATTCTGGGTCATATCAACACTACCAGATGTGCCGCTTCCAACAAAATCCCAGCGAATTGCACTTATAGCATTGGTTGACGGCACTGCCGATCTTAAGCTTACCGAACCATTTAGGGGACTTGTAGTTGACGCATCGATAGTAATTGACGAGCTTGTGCGGGTTGCATTACCAACACCGCTTGCGCCTAATGATGTTATATTATTGGCCGACGAAGTTTCAAAGTTATTGTAGTAATAGGTGAGGTTATCACTGGTTTCCTGGGCAGCAACTCTGTTAACCAGGCACAGCAGGTATCCGGCAAATAAAACGCAGAGTAATTGTGTTTTCAAGTTAATTAGGTTTTGAGGAACAATTGCAATAATGATGCAGACTTAATAAAAATGTAGTTAAAGTACGGATTTTAACTTAAAATGGCTTTTATATTACGAATAGCGTACTTTATTTAGTTATTTATTAAGAAAATTAAAAATAGATGAAATTTAATTATTGATTATTATTTGCCCGGTTTGGGGAATTTTTTTCCCTTTGGGTTTAATCAATAAGCATGTTGTTAACCTGTAGTGATGGGTAATTAATTAGCACAAAACGGTAGTTTTTTTCAATTATTCCTGTTTGGAGTGAGGTTTTTTGATTGCTGCCAGGAGAATTTAGCCAAATAACTCAATTGAAGATGAGGTTGCGAAGTGTTTTATGGAATTCTTTTACACGAAAGGCATGAGTGTTCAACTTTCAAAAGATGGGTGTTCAACTTTTAAAGCTTCGGGTTTTTAAGTTTTTGATTATCAATGTGTATGTGTTCATACGTTGTTTGGGTAATAATGTAAATGCCTGATAATCAATAGTTGTTTTTTTTGAAAAATACACCAGGTGTTCAGTCCTAAAAAAGTTGAACACCTGGTGTATTTGTTTTATTTAACCTTTTGGCCGTTATTGCCGCGGTTTAGATCGGGCAGGGCATTATCAGGGTCAATGATGACTGATTCGGCTTCCTGAGTAGTAGGCAGTGTATAAGTAATTTGCCCGGACTGCAGCCAGGTTTCAACCGGCAGATAAAAGCGTTTTTTGCTGCCATCTTTAAATTTTACCTCGACAGTAAACGGCATCGGCAACTGCTCTTTGTTCACCACTTTAATAGTGATACCCTTCGAAGCATCTTTGCCTGCATATTTTGCGTCGATAAGCGCTATATCTACCAGCCAGTTATTGTAAAACCAGCCTTTCCAAAACCAGGAAAGGTCTTCGCCGGCCCCGTTCTCCATTGATCTGAAAAAGTCATCAGGCTGTGGGTGTTTAAAAGCCCATTGGTTGATGTAATTTTTAAAGGCATAGTCAAACCTGTCTTTTCCTAATATTTGTTCGCGCAGCAGCACCAGGCCAAAAGCAGGCTTATAGTAGGTGAGGGGATGTCGATATTTTTCGGGGATGGCATCAGGTGTGGTCATAATACTTGGCGATTGCGGATCAAGCAGTGAGGGAATGATCTCATCGGCAGGATTACCGCCGCCGGGTGCGTACTCACTATCCCGTTTTGGTGCGTATTCTCCCTTATTGAAGGCATCGGAAGCGTATATATCTATAAAGGTATTCAGGCCTTCATCCATCCAGGCATAACGCCGCTCGTTTGATCCTACAATCATCGGGAACCAGTTATGGCCTATCTCGTGCGCTGTTACCCAGTAAAGCACGCTGCCTTTGTCTGTAATGCCATCAAACACAATACCCGGATATTCCATGCCGCCGGCAATGCCCGCTTCGTTAATGGCAACAGGGTAAGGATATACAAACCATTTTTCTGAAAAGTATTCTATCGATTTTTTAAGATATTCGGTAGCCCGGCCCCATGCATCATTACCATAGCTTTCGGCAGGGTAAACGCTCATAGCCAATGATTTTTTACCGCCTGGCAGGTTAACCCTTGCTGCATCCCAGATGTAAGCTTTTGATACTCCAAAGGCAACATCACGGGTGTTGAGCATTTTAAAATGCCAGGTAAGGGTCCCTTTGTTAACCGGGCGACTGGCAGGATCATTAACCTCGGCCAAATCGCGGATCATGATAGTTTTGTCGCTGTTGCGAGCTTGATCTAAGCGGGCTATTTGTTTTGCCGTTAATACCTCTTTGGGGTTAAGCAGTTCGCCAGATCCGGCCACGATCATGTCCCATGGTACGGTTACTGAATAATCTATGTCTCCATAATCGAGGTAAAATTCGCCACTGCCTAAAAACGGCAAGGTATCCCAGCCGTGGCTGTCATCATAAACACACATGCGTGGAAACCACTGCGCAATTTCATAGATCTTGCCATTTTTAGTATCGCAATAATCAGTACGGCCTCCAAAAGCGCCAGGAATGGTATAATGATAATTGATGCGCAGTCTTATAGCTCCTTTTTGCAGCGGATGTGCAAGTCGTACCTGCATGCGGGCATCGGTGATTATAAAAGGTACCGCTTTAACAACATCGCCGTTATCAACAGATACAGATTCTATCTGGTAACCGCTGGTATACTGGTCTGCACCAGGCGAATGGTCGGTAAAAAAGTTGGAACGGGCATCCTGTTTATAAGTATTTTGATCAAGCTGTAACCAAAGGTACGGCAGGGCATCGGGACTGTTATTGGTATAGTTAATCACTACGGTACCGCTTATGGTCTTGCTTACAGTATCAAGTTTTACTTTCAAGGTATAGTCGGCCCGGTTTTGCCAGTATTTAGGGCCGGGAGCGCCATTGGCCGAGTGAAAGTCGTTACCCTTTTCGGTATAAAACATAGGCGAAAAAGCCGCTGCCGCGTTGTAGTTTGATGAAGTATCGTTAGGATTGAGTTTTCCTTTTTGCGCCGACGCGCTGAGTGCTAAAACCGACATTATACCTATGCCGATAGATCGTAATTTCATGCTGTGTATTTAAGTGCCCAATATACAAAGGATGGCGCTAAAATTGGGTTTTATGAAAAAGTTAAGAAACGTACACGCTTATGGCTATTATAAAAAAACATATTTTAGAGCTTTATTATAAAAGCTAAACTTGCACTTCCCAGTAAATATACCCTTTGGCCGGTCATCCATCCCGGTACATTTTGTTTGTGAAACGTTGTCGTATTTTTTAGGCTACCGGTATTATGCATGGTTGCGTAAGCATTCGGCAGATAAGATCAGTGCCGATCACCGGCTTATTATTTTCATCGGCGCGGCGGCAGGTGCATTTATCGGTTCGCATCTTGTAGGGATCTTTGAAAATCCGCCTTTGCTGTTTTCGCATTTCAATATCATCTATTTCATGGGCAATAAAACCATAGTGGGCGGTATGCTTGGTGGATTGATAGGCGTTGAACTTACCAAAAAGCAATTGGGTGTAACCGTATCATCCGGCGATTTGATGGTTTATCCGCTCATCCTGGCTATGATTATTGGCCGTACCGGTTGTTTTTTGGCCGGCCTGGAGGACGGCACTTATGGCATAGCTTCCAATTTACCATGGGCTATTGATTTTGGCGATGGGATCCGGAGGCACCCCACTAACTTGTATGAGATAGTGTTTTGGGTAATGCTTTGGCTTATACTGAAACTCATTGAACAAAGCCACCGCTTTATTGATGGTGCAAGGTTTAAATTGTTTATGGTAAGCTACCTCATTTTTCGGCTACTGGTTGAGTTTATTAAGCCCGATTACTTTTTTAGTTTTGGTTTATCGGTAATTCAGTTAGTTTCTATGGCCGGCATTTTGTATTATTATAAAGTATTTTTATATCCTAAAAAGCTGTTTATAAGCCATGCCTGAACGCCCGTATATATATTATGATTTTACGTTGAGCATTTGCTCCACCTGTTTGCGTCGGGTTGATGCCAAAATTGTTTTTGAGGATGATAAGGTTTACATGCTTAAAAACTGCAGGCAACATGGTTTTGAAAAGGTGCTGATTGCCACCGATGTGGAATATTATAAAAACTGCCGCAACTATGCCAAGCGAAGTGAGATGCCGCTTAAATTCAATGCCAAAACACATTATGGCTGCCCGTATGATTGCGGCCTTTGCCAGGATCATGAGCAGCACTCATGCCTTACTGTTGTGGAGGTTACAGACAGGTGTAATTTAAGTTGCCCCACTTGCTATGCCATGTCATCACCTACTTATGGCAGGCACCGTACTTTGGCCGAAATTGAACAGATGCTGGATGTAGTAGTGGCAAATGAAGGTCAGCCCGATGTGGTGCAAATCAGCGGGGGGGAGCCCACTGTGCATCCGCAGTTTTTTGAAATTCTGGATATCGCTAAAACAAAACCCATTAAGCATCTAATGGTAAATACTAACGGTATCCGGATTGCTAAGGATGAAAATTTTGTAAAGCGGCTGGCAACCTATATGCCCGATTTTGAGATTTACCTGCAGTTTGATTCGTTTAAAAAAGAGGCGCTTGAGCAATTGCGCGGGGAGGATTTGCGCGACGTGAGGCAAAAGGCCATTGAAAATCTAAACAAGTATAATCTGTCGACAACGCTTGTAGTTACGTTGCAAAAAGGTTTAAATACTGACGAGTTAGGGGCAATTATTGAATATGCATTGAAGCAGCCCTGTGTTCGCGGGGTAACTTTTCAGCCTACCCAGCAGGCCGGCAGATTAGAGCACTTTAATGAGCAAACCGACCGTTACACCCTTACTGAGGTACGCAGCGCTATATTGGAGCAAACGAAAATATTTAACAAAAACGACCTGATACCGGTGCCCTGCAATCCTGATGCCCTGGTGATGGGGTATGCTCTTAAACTGGGCGGTGAAGTGATTCCGCTAACCAGGATGATCAATCCGGATGACCTGCTCGATAATTCAAAAAACACCATCGTTTATGAAAATGATGAACGCTTGAAAGGGCATCTGCTTAATATGTTCAGCACAGGTAACTCGGTTGATAAAGCTAAAGAACACCTGCACTCATTGTTATGCTGCCTGCCCGAAATTGATGCGCCAAGCTTGAGCTACGACAACCTGTTCAGGGTGATAATTATGCAATTTATAGATGCGCAAAACTTTGATGTGCGTGCCATCAAAAAATCATGTGTGCATATCGTAAATAAAGACATGCAAATCATTCCCTTTGAAACCATGAATCTGTTTTACAGGGATGATAAGCGGGAATACCTTGAACAGTTAAGAGGAGAGATTTTGGTATGACAGAGGAAGAACAATTACAACCACAAAATCAACATCCTGATAACAAGCAGCCAAGTGGTATCAAGATAGTAGGGCTTAATCTGGCGGTATTTGTTGGCTATACACTGCTGAGTATGCTGACCAGCGGCGGGCTTATATTCGCCGGATTGCTAATGATTGCCCAGGTGGTGGTTTGTATTATACTTTCATTGTATTTCCGTAAGTGGAGTTGGTTTTTAGGCGGCCTGTTGGTTTTGATAATTGGATTTTCAACATGTGTTTCACTGATAAGGATTTAGTATCCCGCAAGTTGATATAAAAGTAAAATGGAAACGCTGAAGAAAGCCCCCGGTAACAATAAAATGATAGTTGTTGGTATCAATTTATTGGTACTGGTAGCTTATACCATATATTTCAGATGGATTGTTAATGAAGAGCTTATTATATTAGCAGAAGCAGTCTTTATTTTTTTGCATGTATTATTATGCCTGATAGTGGCAATTTTTGCCTTGAGAAAAGAGTTTTTGTTTAGCGCACTCGTAGTACTGCTGATCGGTTTTTCATCATGCTGGGTTGTTTTCTCCATTTAGGTTAACATCCCTGCCAAAACCCCTTCTTTTAATGAGTTAGTACACATACTTACCTTGTGAATATCCAGCGCATGCATAATAAAACGGGTAACCAAAGAAGCAGCTACGATCATATCAACCCGAACGGGAATAATTCCCGGATTACCCAATCTTTCTTTATGGCTTGAGAGAATCAGCTTATTGGTGATGGTTAAAAGCTCTTCTTCATCAAAATCATAATGCTGGATACTTTTCAAATCAAAGGGCCGGGCCTTTTCTGTTTCGACCAAGCCAGCAAAAGTTTCAAACGAGCCCGATGAGCCAACAAGAGTATCTATTTCAATGCCTGTAGTGGCGATGAACAAATCATTCAGGGTATCCTCGAGATACAAATTCATAGCCTCGATAGATGCTGGGGGGATTGGGTCGGTGTGATGAAACTGGTCCATGAGGCGGGCAGCGCCAACCTCAAAGCTTTGTTTCCACAATATTTTATCGGTGTTGCCCAAAATAAACTCAACGCTGCCTCCGCCAATATCCATGATCAGGGAGTTTTTAGCCGATAAGCAGCCGCTTAACTTTACACCGTTGTAGATAAAACCGGCTTCCTGTTCGCCATCAATAATTTCTATGGCGATGCCTGTTCGGCTTTCAACTTCTTTAACGAAATCTTTTCCGTTAGAGGCACTGCGTAAGGCCGAGGTTGCTATCGCTCTTACACTGCTAACGTTGTTGGCCGCGATAAGTTCGTGAAAACGTTGCATAGTATTTACGCCACGCTGAAAAGCATCTGGCAAAATATGGCCTTTGTTAATGCCTCCCTCGCCTAACTTAACGGCTTCAGTAATATGTACAACTTCATGGTAGTCATGGATCTCGCCTTCGGCAATCAATAAATGGAAGGTATTTGTACCCAAATCCATTACTGCAACGCGTTTACTCATACGGCTAAAATAAATAATCCCCGAAAATGTTTTCCATTCCCGGGGATTTTATTCGGTAAATCCGAAATCGAACATCCGATATCCGAAATCAAAAATTATTCTTTATAAAAAAACCATTTTGCGAGTTCTTTATAGCTTGCTTTTTTGCCATACATCAACACACCTACCCGGTAAATTCGCGCCGCAACATAGGTGGTAAATAAAAAACCGATCACCATTAAACCCATAGATAAAGCAACCTGCCAGGGTGGTGGGCCAAACGGGATCCGTACCATCATGGCTACGGGGGCTGTAAATGGAATGATAGAGAGCCATACTGCCAGCGGGCTGTCGGGTGCACGGAACAGTACCGATACCGACAGAATATACGTAAATAACAAAGGCATAGTTATCGGGAACATGAACTGCTGCGTTTCGGTTTCACTGTCAACCGCCGAGCCTACGGCCGCAAAAAGGGCCGCATATAATAGATATCCGCTTAAAAAGTAAAATATAAAACAACCCATAATATACCCAAACGGAATGGTTTGCAATACAGCAAGTGCACTTGTCATGGGGCTGGCCGGCGAATTAAAAGCATGTCCAGCTATTTTAGTTGATATGACAGACAAAATTATCCAGGCTCCGAATTGCGTTAGACCAACTAAACCAACTCCAATGATTTTACCCAGCATAAGCTGAAAGGGTTTTACCGATGATATTACCACTTCAATAATACGGTTAGTTTTTTCTTCAATCACTCCACGCATTACCTGGCCACCATATATAAACAACGATATGTAAATGAGTATAGCACAGGCAATCCCGATCAGGATATTGGGGCCGATATTGGCGTTCTTATCACCCTTGTCTGAAATTTCAATAGCGTTTACTGATATGTTGGCTCTTTTGATGTTACGCAAAAGCGCGGTGTCGATATGATGTTTCACAAGGTTGTTTGAAAAAGCGATATCACTGATCTGTTTCTCAATTTCTTCGGAAAGAGGGATCGAAGCTTTCTTTTTTGAAAAGATCTGTACCGAATCTTTCTGCAGATAGTTTACAGGAATATACAAAATAGAGATCCCTTCACTGTCTTTTAGCAGTTGTTTTGATGATTTAAGATCAGTAAGGGCATAGGTGAATTTTACATTCGTAACATCATGGAATTTATTAGCGAAATCGCCGCTTTTATCAATCACATTAACCGTTTGTAAGGAGGATAATTTATCGCTGTTTTCGGCAACCATTTTTATAACCACACCCATGATAAATAGCAGCAACGGCACCACAAATATCATGATGATGAATGATTTTTTGCGAACCCGTGTAAGATACTCGCGCTGTATAATAAGTAATACTTTATTCATGGCCGGTTGAGTTTAGGTTAACTTTTTCGATAAATATTTCATGCATGCTGGGTATTACCTCCTGCAGCATATTTACCCTTGCTTTTGGAATAAGGTATTGCAAAACATCGTTTGAATTATTTTCGCCCTTAAGTTTTATCTTGATGGTATGACTGCCATCATCAGCGTGAGTTTCGCTAACCAGTTCAAACGGCTGGTTACCATCAAATGCTATTTGTTGGCCCGTGTATTCAATAAAATAGGTTTCGTTACGATAGGAGTTGCGGATGTGTTTAACCTTACCATCCAATATCTTGTGCGATTTATGGATGAGGGCTATGGCATCGCAAAGTTCCTCGACAGATTCCATGCGGTGGGTAGAAAACAAAATAGTGGCGCCCTTTTTATTTAGCTCCAATATTTCGTCTTTAATCTGTTCGGCATTTACGGGGTCAAATCCGCTGAAAGGCTCATCTAATATAATCAAATCGGGTTCATGCAGTACAGTTGCTACAAATTGTGCTTTTTGCTGCATGCCTTTTGATAACTCTTCTATTTTCTTTTTCCACCAGGTTTCCATTTCCAGCTTCTCAAACCAAAACTTAAGACGTTTTTGCGCTTCAGCACGGCTTAAGCCTTTTAACCGGGCCAGGTAAATCATTTGTTCGCCAATCTCCATCTTTTTGTACAGGCCGCGTTCTTCGGGCAGATAACCTATCCGTTCGATGTGCGATTGGTTAAGTCTTTCGCCATTAAAATAAATCTCACCCGAATCGGGGGCAGTAATTTGGTTTACAATACGGATAAGCGAAGTTTTACCGGCACCATTAGGGCCAAGCAGGCCAAAAATCTGACCGCTTTCAACCTCTAAACTTACATCACTGAGTGCACGGTGACCTGCGTATTGTTTAACAATATTGCGGATGCTTAGCATTTGTTAAGGTTTATGTATCTATGTTTTGCCTTGTTAGATGAAGTTAAGCAAAAAAAGTTACAGGTTGGGTTTATCGTACTGTGACCAATCGGGCTTTTCCATATCATAAAATGGCTTTTGCAGTGGCTGGCTATTAAGCGCGTTTAAGGCGGTTATTGCAATATAAATTCCGGCCGACGGAACAATGAGGTATACGAGCCCCATATAGCGGATATAAAGCACATAGTTAGATATTCCGATAAGGGAAAATGCCATCGGTACAGCCATGTAAAATACAACAACAAATAGTTCGCTCAGCGCAAAAAGCAGTAGTGGCAATTTGAATACGGTAGCTCGCAACAAAGCAGCCATGATCACGAGGCATATTATGACCAGCATGTTGATAGCCCCATGTATCTGGTAAAACATTATTAATGATTCGCTATTGATTTGAAAAAAGCCGATAGCCATATTAACTAAACCCGATACTACACTATAGATCATATAAATGATGAACAGGTTAACGATAGCTGACTTTTCGTTGGTGTATTTTAAAATACCTATCACGAATATCATCAGCCAGGCAAAACAAATAACCTGCATAAATGAAAGCCAGGGTTTTACTACATACAGTGCTGTGAACGAAATAGCTTGCATGACGTACAGGAGTATTAGCGCCAACATACTAACCGCGCAAGCAGCAATGGTAAGGTAAGCGGTATCACGTGTAGGTTTCATAAGCAGGATAGGTTTAAATTAATGAATATTACAATTAGCCTAAAGATAATAAGGCAAGGCTGTTAATTGAAATAAAAAAAACGGCGTGATTGTTTTGATACAAAATACGCCGTTAGTTAATAAAGCGGGTGCTTGATTTATTTCAGTTGTTTCAGGCTAAACCTCAATGTTTCAATGGCCTCTTTTTGCCTTGAAATAATCACGTACATATAGCCATTATAAACAATGGTATGGGGGTAACCATATTGCCCGCCTTTCCACAAGCCTTCTTTTTTAAGATGATATAGCTCATTAGCTATAATATAATTTTTATCAAAGATTTTACCATCTTTTGATAGCGAGAGCACCAGCGGGTTGCGGTCATAATGGTGCAGGGTATCGGGGATGCCTACGTAATAAAAACGTTTATCGGGTAACCGGCCCAGGTGAAACTTGCTGTCATTATCCGAAAAAGGGGCCTCCACCGGCCGCGACCAGCTGTTGCCGTTATCCTTGCTTTCGGTAAGCCATAAATGGCCTTTCCAGCCTTTACCGGTTACCCTGAGCAGCATATGCAATACATTGTCATCAGTTTCAAAAAATGAGCCTTCACAAAGTGGCGGTAATCCTGATTTTGCAGCGGGGGCATAAAACATGGCAGGGTTATCCTGTTTATAAAGTGAATCGGGATAAAAACTGCTTAGCTTCCAGCCCGAAAGCCCGCGGGGATCATCGGTGTAAGGAAAAGTGAAATTACCACTGATGATCAACCTGCCGCTATTTGTAACCTCAGGCCCATGGTTGGGTACAACAGGCAAATGCATATCAAGCGGTTGGCTCCAATGTTCACCGTCGGTACTGGTTTTAGCCCATAAATGGGTGTTATTGCGATGTTTGTCGTAGTCGCCATAATAGGCTACCAGGGTTCCTTTGTATTGATAAAGCCCGGCGGCAGTGAGTACCGTGAGGGTATCGTTGATTTTGCCCGGAGTAGCTAATGTTTTTAATGGCGACCAGTGTTTGAAATCTTTAGAAGTAGAATACACTACTCTTTGCCCCGGCGAATCCTCATCAATCATTCCGTTGCTCCATATGGCCACAAAACGGTCTTTAAAATGAATGATGGATGCGTGATGGTTATAAAGCCACTCTTTATCGGGCGAGTAGATCATCGATCGTTCGATGTTTAACCTCGGTACTCCGGCTTCGGTTTGGTAATTGTTGCGAATGGCCGGGGTTTGGGCGTGGGCGCCAAGAACAGATAGAAAAAGGGAGGTAACAAAAAAAGACTTGAATTTTGCAGACATGATCCTAATTAACGCAATTTATCCGGTTAGTAAAAACGGAGTTGAAATTTGCTGATGTGCGGTATCGCTTAAACAAAAAAACATAACTAAACTTTATAACAAAAGCATGGCAATCCTTTTATACCCAAATCAAGGTTCTTTTACTAAATTACATGCCTGTCAAATACATCATTTATGAAGCGAACATTACTTTTAATAGCCACGCTTTCAGTTGTTTTTAACGCATCCGCCCAACAAAAAAAGCCATTGAAGCCTGCGGATGTTTATCGTATCCCGGTAGTGAGTGATCCGCAATTATCGCCTGATGGTAAGTGGGTTGCCTACAGTGTATCGGATGTTGATACCGCTAAAGACCGCCGCGTATCCCACTTATGGATGCAGAGTTTTGACGGCAAAGAATCTATCCAGTTAACTCACGGCGATGAGGCAGCCTCATCGCCGCGCTGGAGCCCGGATGGTAAATACTTATCGTTTCTCTCCTCACGTGATTCAAAAACAGGTTCACAGGTTTGGCTGATCGACCGGCGTGGTGGTGAGGGTGCTAAGCTAACCAATATTAAAGGCGACTTAGGCGACTACGCCTGGAGCCCCGACGGTAAGCGCCTGGTAATGGTGATAGGCGACCCGGAAAACAAAGGCAAAGAAGAGCCTAAAACGCCAAAGCCAATAGTTATTGACCGTTATCATTTTAAGCAGGATGTAGTTGGATATCTTCAGCACTTGCATAATCACCTTTATTTAATTGATGTTGCCACTAAAAAGCTTGATACTTTAACCCGGGGCGATAAAGATGAAAGTTCGCCGGTATGGTCGCCGGATAGCAAAACCATCGCTTTTGTCAGTAACCGAAGTGCCGATCCTGACAAAAACCAAAATACCGATATCTTTACTATTGACGCCCGCCCAGGTGCCAGTATGTTGCAGCTTACTACCTGGAGTGGAAGGGATAGCAACCCGCAATGGAGCCCTGATGGGAGGTATATTTCCTATCTCCGTTCAACCAGCGATGCCGATTACATGATGTATGATCAAAGCGTAGTATGCATTATGGACGTTGTTGGCCAAAATAATAAACCGCTTACCCTACAGCTTGACCGACCTGCTGCCGCACAAACCTGGGCTAAAGACAGCAAGAATATTGTATTTATTGTGACAGATGACCGCACGCGTTATTTAGCCAATATCAATATCAACAGCGGAAAGATCACTACGATAAACAAAGGCGATTACGTTTTTAATGATATAGCTACCAATCTTTCGGGTAATTGGATAGTACAAAAAACAGATCCGTATACCCCTGCCGAATTGTTTGCTTTGGAAGATAAAAAGCTGCGCAGGCTTACTTTTCATCATGATGAATGGCTAAATACCGTGCAACTTGCTTATGCCAAAGGTTTTGAATCAACAAGTTCTGATGGTACCAAAGTGTCGGGGATAGTTTTAACGCCCGATAGTGTTCCTGAAAAAAAGTATCCCTTAATTCTGTTTATTCACGGTGGCCCGGTTGGGCAGGATGAATTTAGTTTTGATGCTACCCGGCAAACGCTTGCTGCTGCCGGCTATGCCGTAGCGGCGGTAAATTATCGCGGTAGCAACGGTCGAGGATTAGATTACTGTAAAGCCATTTATGCCGATTGGGGCAATAAAGAGGTTAAGGATTTGCTTGGTGCTGTTGACGAATTAGAGAAATTAGGCATAGCCAACCCCGACAAGCTGGGCATAGGCGGTTGGAGTTATGGCGGTATCCTTACCGATTATACCATTGCATCTGATACCCGTTTTAAAGCGGCTGCCAGTGGTGCAGGCAGCGCGTTACAGCTTTCTGTTTACGGCAGTGATCAGTATGTGTTACAGTATGAAAGCGAGATAGGTGTGCCGTGGAAAAATGCCGATAAGTGGATCCAGATTTCATACCCGTTTTTCCATGCCGATAAAATAAAAACACCGGTAATGTTTATGTCAGGTCTGCGGGATTTTAATGTGCCTACCATCGGCAGCGAACAGATGTACGAGGCGTTAAGAACACAAGGCATCCCAACCGAATTGATATTATATCCTAATCAATTCCATGGTCTTACTAAGCCAAGCTACCAGGTAGACAGGTTGCAGCGCTACGTTGAATGGTATGATAAGTATTTAAAAAAATAACATTTTGATATGTCCCGACGGGGCTTTTTAATCGTGTTTTTATGAAGTATGTTATGTTGATTTTGGTTGCATTGGCTTTTAAGCCCATATGTGCCCAAGTTGTTAAAAAGCCGCTTAAGCCCACAGATTTATATAAACAACCAACGTTGATGGCTCCTCAGTTATCTCCCGACGGCAAATGGTTGGTTTACGAACTATCTGAAGTGGATACGGCTAAGGATAAGCGCATATCTCACTTATGGATGCAAAGCTTCGATGGCAAGCAGTCCATTCAGCTTACTTATGGCGATGAGCCCGCCTCTACCCCCAAGTGGACACCGGATGGTAAGTTTATTTCTTACCTGTCCGAAAAAGATTCAAAAAATGGTGGCCAGGTTTGGATGATGGACAGGCGTGGAGGAGAGGGGCATAAACTCACCGATATTAAAGGTGAGATTGAAGAATATGTCTGGTCGCCGGATAGTAAGAAACTGGCATTAATTATAAAAGACCCGGAAAACAAGGGAAAAGAAGCACCCAAAACTACGCCACCTATCAAAATAGACCGCTATCATTTTAAACAGGATATTGAAGGGTACCTGCAGCATTTGCATTCGCACTTATACCTGTATGATGTGGGCTCAAAAAAACTGGACACCCTCACCAGTGGTAAAATGGATGATGGCTCGCCGCAATGGAGCCCCGACGGAAAAACCATTGCCTATATAAGCAACCACACTGCCGACCCCGATAGGAATGAAAATACTGATATTTTTACAATAGAGGCTAAACCGGGTGCTGAACCTAAACAGCTTACTACCTTTACCGGTCATGATATTAATCCCGTTTGGAGCCCGGACGGTAAGCGTATTGCCTATCTCCGTTCAACAAGCGACGCAGATTATTTCATTTACCAGCATGATGTTTTATTCCTGATGGATGCCGACGGGAAAAATAATCGCCCGTTAACTGATCAGCTGGACAGGCCTGTTAGCAACATTGCCTGGAGCAAGGACGGTAAAGACCTTGAATATGTAGTGAGCAGCGACAGAATCCGTTATATCAACAGGTATAATTTGCTTCTCCGCAAATCGGTACTGGTATACAGAGGTAATGAATGTAGTTTCTCTGATATAGCAGGCCATTCATTAGCAACATGGGTAGGGCGGATGACCACACCATATATGCCTAACGAATTGGTAGCTATTGAAAATGGCAAGGTCCGCCGTTTAACTTTTCACCAGGAAAAATGGCTTAGTGAGGTTAAGCTTGCTTATGTAAAAGGTTTCCAGTCGTTTAGTAGCGATGGTACTTTGGTATCCGGCATTTTATATATGCCGGATAGCGTGGTTACCAAAAAAATGCCATTTATCCTTTACATCCATGGTGGCCCTACCGATCAGGATGAGTTTGAGTTTGATGAGATCAGGCAAACGCTTGCTTGTGCCGGGTATGCTGTAGCTGCCGTAAATTACCGTGGCAGCACAGGGCGCGGTATAGAATTTACCAAAGCCATTTATGCCGATTGGGGCAATAAAGAAGTTAAAGACCTGCTCGGAGCAGTAGATGAACTGGTTAAGCTTGGCATAGCCGATAAAGATCGCCTTGGTATTGGTGGTTGGAGCTACGGCGGCATCCTTACAGATTATACTATAGCTACCGATCCTCGTTTTAAGGCAGCCTCAAGCGGAGCCGGTAGCGCATTGCAGTTGGCTATTTACGGATCAGATCAGTGGGTAATGCAGTACGACAATGAGTTAGGGGCACCATGGAAAAATGCCGATAAATACATCAAGTTATCTTATCCTTTTTTTCATGCCGATAAGATAAAAACGCCGACTCAATTCATGTCGGGCCTAAAGGATTTTAATGTGCCAACCGGTGGGGGAGAACAAATGTATGAAGCACTGCGGTCGCAAGGTATACCAACGCAGCTGGTGCTTTATCCCGGCCAGTATCACGGTATTACCGTGCCCAGTTACCAGGTTGACAGGTTGCAGCGGTATATCGAATGGTTTGATAAATATTTATCACCCCAGCCCCCTAAAGTGGGCGCTTTTTGATGAAGCTTAAATTAAACTTGAAAGGCTTGAGCTAATTAACTCAAGCCTTTCAAATTCTTTAATTCATGAAATTCAACAAATTCGGGTTCAGACATTCAGATTTCAGACAGTCAGCTTTCCTTCTACCGAATCGTCAATTGTTTTGCCTATGGCAGCGCCGGCGAGCCGTTTAACAAAGGCTATGGCATTGCCGTGTTTATTGTCCCAATAGTAGCCCTCGGTAGGTTCAACTTTGATTATGCTGATGCGCGGGTCATCAATGCCTTCGGTAAACCATACTTTTAATGTGGGTTCCCATAGTTCTTTGATCTTTTCTTTGTCTTCGGTAATGCTTGCAATCCCGTAAAGATTTAAGAAATCAGAATATCCTGATCCCTGGAAAAGCAGGTGAACAAATGGATCTTTGGTTAATTCATCGTTTTTATGGCTGTCATTAGCGCTAAGAAACCAGAAATTACCTTCATCGTCGATTTTCTGCGCAGACATCGGTCGTACAGAAGCCGGTACGCCGGTTTTAATATTGCTCACAAAGAAGCAACTTTTCGCGCTTTCCGCAAGTTCTTTGATCTTTGCGAGAGCTTCCGGGCCGTTAAGGTCCTTTATGTTATCCTCGGGTTGTTGTTGATTTATACTATCCATTTTTAAGTTTTTGTTGGCAAATGTTATAAGGGTAACCAATTAAAAACTCAATTGTGTGGGTGAATTTAACTTAATAGATAATTATTTATTTATAAGTAGTGTGTGGGCCCCGGTGTATTTCCGTTACGCCATTGCGAGTAACCACCAGAGATACTCTGGAAAAAATCGTGATGACGAGCAGAATATATTTTAGGGATGTTGTGCGGAGGCCGCGTTAGGGATTGCAGTGTAAAGCCCGCAGCGTGTGTAGGGAGTGAGGGTAGGAAAGGCGAGGACTTGTAACGGAAAGCCCGGGCCGCAGGCAACGCCCATGTTATAAAATCGATTTTTAAAATATATTTAATAATCAACAACTTACGATCACGTCATTATAAGGTACGAAGCAATCGCGAACTTTACAGAGGCATTAGCATGGCCTGGTCACAAACCCCTCCAGGGGCCACCACACAAAACTTGCGCCATTAAAATAATATTAATTAGAACATTGCCTGCTTACCCAAACACCACCATTCTGTCCGGATACTTAGAGGCGTAAGTAGCTACAATATTTTTGATGTAATCATTCCCCGGGTAGGGAGTGAGGTAGCTTTTAAGTTGCTGCACATTATTGGCATCAAAGTAATGAGAGATATAGCCCATGCCATAAAATTGGCCTTTCTCAACTAAAATACAGCTATGTTCATCGCCGGTGCGGCCTTCATCCCGGATGGCATAGGTAGGCAAAGCTTGTTTTAGCTGATCTACTGCATTGTTTACCTTCGCATTATAACTTTCCGGAGGTTCAACACCTTCGCAGGCACAGCTACTTCCGGCTGCGCCGGTACATAGCTCATTGTTTTTTTGTATAAAGCAAAGCTTAGGGCACAAGTCAAAGGTCTCTATCAGTTTGTTGAGCAGGTTATATCCGTCAAGCAGGGAGTTGCAGGTATATATCGGATCGCTGTATTTACGATATTTATCCACCGCGAGGCGAATATAGCCGCGCTGGTCTTCAAATGCGTAGAGACAGAAAGCATTTTCAAAACGTTTTAATGAACGATTGTATTTAGGCCACAGGCGTTTGATTTCGATGGCTTCCAACACAAAGGCGATGAGCTCAGTGCCACAAACCTGATAGCTGATCTGATGAATATTACGCAAAAACTCCTGACGTTGAAAGCCGGGATTATTGCCCGTAAAATGACTGCTTACGCGTTTCTTAACATTTTTGGCCTTGCCCACATATATCACCTTGCCTTTTTGATCATGAAAGTAATATACTCCCGGTGTATAAGGCAGCTGGTCGATATCTTTTTTTGATAGATTAGGCGGCAGTACCTGATCTTTTGACCCCAGTTTAAGCGACTGTTTAATGTGCCCATCTGTATCGCTGTTTAGTAGCAGTGTAAACAGTTCGGCCGTAGCTTCGGCATCACCCATAGCCCGGTGGCGGCTTTGATTATCAATACCAAGATGCTTACATAACTTACCTAAACTGTATGAAGGCAAGCCCGGCAATATCTTACGGCCAAGCCTTACGGTACATAGCTTATTGGTTTGCAGATCATATCCTGCCGCAGCAAGATGGTATCTTACAAAAGAAAAATCGAAGTTTACGTTATGGGCAACAAAGATCTTACCATGAATGAGGTGGTAAATATCAGCAGCTACATCCTCAAAAGGAGGGGCGTCTTTTACCATTTCGTTGGTAATACCGGTTAATGCGCTGATGTAGATAGGAATTTCACGCTGAGGGTTAACGAGGGTTTCAAATCGCTTCACCACCTTCTTACCGTCATGTATGCATATGGCTATCTCGGTAATGCCATTTGCGCTGGCATGTCCCCCGGTGGTTTCGATATCGACAATTGCATACATTATTTCAAATGTAATATAATTTTGCTAATTATTTTAGTTGGATGATGTAAAAAAAACGTCATTGCGAGGTACGAAGCAATCACGAACTATACAAAGCGGCTCTGCTTATCGGAGATTGCTTCGTACCTCGCAATGACGGCTTGCGGAAAAACAAAAGCCCCTGGGAAATTTTCCCAGGGGCTTTTGTTTTTCCGGACTGCGGACTGCGGACTTCCGACTAAAGACTTAAGATTTTTTATTCTTGTTAGCCTGAATCTGTTGTTGCTGGCGCATCATCTCTTCCATTTTAGCGCTAAAACCTGATTTTTTCTTTTTGGTATCTTCAGGTTTCTTTTTGTTTTCCTGGATCTGGGCATGGATCTTCTTATCGTCAACCATGAATTTGATCAGGTATTGTTGTAAGAAGGTGAACATATTGGCCAGGAAGTAATAGTAGTTCAAACCGGCAGGGTAGCTATTCAGTGTGAAGAGGAACACAAGCGGAGTGATGTAACCAATGTATTTCATTTGTCCTGTAGCACCCGAAATCTGGTTGTTGAAATAAGTATAGATCAACGTTGAGATGGTCATCAGCAAACACATTAAGCTAACGTGGTTAACGCCACCAAGGAAAGCTACAGGAGCAAACTTGATAACCGAATCATAGGTTGAAAGGTCATGCATCCACAGGAAACTTTCGCCCCTTAGCTCAAATAAGCTTGGGAAAAAGCGGAAGAATGCAATAACTATCGGCATCTGAATTAGCAATGGTAAACAGCCGCCTAATGGGTTAACACCTGCTTTTTTGTACAGTTTAAGGTATTCCTGCTGTAAAAGGGTAGGATTATCTTCACCAACTTTCGCTTTGATCTCATCCATTTCGGGCTTCAGCACACGCATTTTAGCCATTGAAAGGTATGATTTGTAAGTAAGCGGTGATAATACCAGTTTAAGCAAAACGGTTAATACCAGGATAATTAAACCGTAGTTCCAGTTAAACTTGTTAAGGAAGTTAAATACCGGCAATACCGCAAAACGGTTGATGTATTTTAACGGTCCCCAACCCAGGTTAACCATTTTGTCCAGGTCATGGCCTTGATCTTTAAGTGTGTTAAAGCGGTTAGGGCCAAAGTAAAACTCCAGTGGCAAAGAACCATCAGTGCCGCGGGTAAGCGACAGGTCGGCCTTCATTTGTTTTACATCAGTGGTGTCATTAAAATCGGTATTAACAGAAACATCTGTTTTGGTGATGGTATTCTTTGCAATCAACACATTTGAAAAGAAGTGCTGTTTGAAACCAACCCACGCCATTTTTTTATCGCTGATGGTTTTCTGGTCGTTTTTAGTTTCGCTGAGGTAATCAACATCGCCATCGGTATTGTAGTAATATACTGTTGAGTATTGGCGCTCCTGTTTGATGTCCTTTTCCTGTTTGTGCAGGCTGGTTGCCCAGTTAAGGTCATAAGTACTGCTATTGGCAATTACAGCATCAAGGCCAGTAGGTTTAATGGTTAAACCAAGTTTAAAACCGTCACCTTTTAAGCTGTATATATAATCAATATACTGGGTTGGGCTGTAGCTTAAACGCATAGTAACCGAACCCGAATCTTTTTCGGCTACTGTAAGCGCTTTTGCACTCGGTGTAAAATAGTAATTGTTGGTATTGATATTGGCAACACCGGCAGCAAACTTTAATCCAAACTGGTTATTGTCGCCGCTGAAAAGTACTAACGGTTTTTTATCAAAAGTTTTGTAGTTTTTTAACTCAACTGATGCAACTTTACCGCCCTGGGTGCTTAATTTAATAAGCAGTTCTTTATTCTCAATAGTAACAAACTCTTCTTTGCCAACTGAAGCGGCGCCGAAAGGCATTTTCAATAAAGCCGAATCAACTTTGGCTGTTTTGGCGGTATCAAATTTAGCTGCAGTTTTAGCAGCGGCGGCAACAGCTGCACCAGCTTTTTTCAGCGAATCCTGATGCTGTACTTCGCGCTCTTTTTTAAGGTCGGCTTCCGATGGCTTTAAAAAGTATATCGAGCCGGCAATGATCGCCATGATCAGGAATAATCCTGTAAACGTATTTTTATCCATTATCTAATTATCGTACAATTACTTATTTTTTGCGGGCATAAGCCAGCGAAGCGGCGACAAAGTTAATAAAAAGTGGGTGCGGATTAGCAACTGTTGATTTTAATTCGGGGTGAAATTGCGAACCAACAAAAAACGGGTGGTTTTTTAACTCAACAATCTCCACCAGGCCATTGTCAGGATTTATGCCCGATGGGGTAAGGCCGGCGGCCTCATATTGTTTAAGGTAGTCATTATTAAACTCATAACGGTGGCGATGCCTTTCCGAAATATGGTTTTTGCCGTAAATAGCCGCTGCTTTTGTACCTTTTTTAATATCACAAGGATAAGCGCCTAAACGCATTGTCCCGCCTTTCAGGGTGATGTTTTTCTGATCTTCCATCATGCCGATAACCGGATGCGGTGTTTCAGGGTTCATTTCAGTACTATTGGCTTCTTCAAGGCCTAATACATGGCGGCCAAATTCAACCACAGCGCATTGCATACCTAAACAGATACCAAAGAAGGGGATATTATTTTCGCGCACATGACGGATAGCCTGAATCTTACCTTCAAAACCACGCTCACCAAAGCCAGGGGCAACCAATACACCGTGTACGCCCTTCAACTTTTCAACAGCGTTTTCAGGTGTTAATTGTTCTGACGGGATGTATTCAACGCGTACTTTACATTCCTGTTTAGCACCGGCATGTATAAAAGCTTCGGTGATTGATTTATAAGCATCCGGTAGCTCAACATATTTACCAACTAACGCAATACGTACATCGGCTGTTGGGTTTTTAAGGCGCCCAAGGAAATCTTTCCAGTTTTCGAGGCTTGGTTCGTTTTTGTGCGGAAGCTTTAGTTTGGTCAATACGGTTTTGTCAAGCTGCTCTTTCAGCATTAACAAAGGCACGTCATAAATACTTGGCGCGTCAATTGATTCAATAACAGCGTTGATGTTTACGTTACAGAACTGGGCAATTTTTTTACGGATATCGTTAGTGAGGTGATGCTCGGTACGGCAAACCAATACATCTGGCTGGATACCATATTCAAGCAACATTTTTACCGAGTGCTGTGTAGGTTTAGTTTTCAATTCGCCGGCAGCAGCAAGGAAAGGCACCAAAGTAAGGTGAATAACCAAAGAGTTGTTTGAGCCAATCTCCCAGCGGAATTGCCTTACAGCCTCAATATATGGCAATGATTCAATATCGCCTACAGTACCGCCAAGCTCGGTGATCACGATGTCATATTCGCCGTTTTCGCCCAGGATGCGGAAGTTTCTTTTAATTTCGTCGGTAATGTGAGGTACTACCTGTACAGTTTTTCCTAAAAAAGCACCTTCACGTTCTTTATTGATCACGTTTTGATAAATACGACCGGTAGTGATGTTATTAGCTTTTGAAGTAGGGGTGTTCAGGAAGCGCTCGTAGTGGCCAAGATCAAGGTCGGTTTCGGCACCATCTTCAGTAACATAGCATTCGCCGTGTTCATAGGGGTTAAGCGTTCCCGGATCGATATTGATATAGGGATCGAACTTTTGGATGGTTACGCGATAACCGCGTGATTGAAGGAGTTTGGCTAAAGAAGCAGAGATTATACCTTTTCCTAACGATGAGGTAACACCGCCCGTAACAAAAATATATTTAGTCATGATTTTTTTTGAAAATGACCGGGCTTTTATACCGCGACCAATTGTTTCTGTACGGGATACAAAAGTACGAAAATTTTCACGCTTCGGCGTATCTGTTTTTCAAAAAAGGAAACTGTTAATGTGTTTTGTTTGTAAGTTTCTTTTAAAGAGTAAGTTAGGTATTTGTTTGCAGGAGGTGTGCCGAAAGTGAGGCGGTGTTAAACACTTTCCTTTTGCCTGCTGTACAACTCAATTTTGCGGTGCAGTTCGTTGGGGTTAAAAGGTTTGCTTACGTAATCGTTCATGCCAACCGTAAATGCCATATCCTGGATATCAAGCATAGCAGATGCAGTGAGGGCTATTATTGGCAATTTTTTGTATTTGTCGCCCGGTAGTTCGCGTATGGCACGGGTAGCCTGATAGCCATCCATTTCGGGCATTTGCAGGTCCATTAAAACCATATCATAGTTACGGGTTTGCACCAGCATTAAAGCAATTTCGCCGTTTTCGGCCACATCGCATTCAACCTCCCATTGTTTCATAAATTGTTTGGCCAGTATCACGTTGATCTGGTTATCCTCGGCAATTAACAGCCTTGTGCCTTTGAGGCTTTTTAAGCGATAAAATTCATCGCCATCGGCTGTGCTGCTCAATTGTCTTTTACTGTTTTTAAAGGTAAGGCTGAAGTTAAATACCGAGCCTTTTCCATATTCACTTTCAACGGCAATGTCGCTGCCAAGCAGTTGCAGCAGGCGTTTGGTAATAGTTAGCCCTAATCCCGTGCCGCCATATTTGCGTGTGGTATCTGAGCTTGCCTGGCTAAAACTTTCAAAAATATGATCAATTTTATCTGGCGTTATGCCTATACCTGTATCGGCTATTTCAAAATCAATGGTTGATGAGTCAATTGTGCTGTTGGCTAACGACGCGGTTACCGTTACTTTCCCTTTATGGGTAAATTTTACAGCATTGCTCATCAGGTTGGTGAGAATCTGGCCCAGGCGTACCGGATCGCCAATAATAGCATTGGGCAGGTCCTGATCCATCATTAGCTTTATCTGGATGTTTTTTTCGTTTGCCTTTTGCAGCAGGGCCAGTCGGATATTTTTAATCAGATCGGTGAGACTGAAATCAACGCTTTCAAACTCAACTCCACCAGCCTCTATCTTGCTGAAATCCAATATATCGTTGATGAGGACTAATAGGTTTTCGGCCGAAAACTTGAGGAAGTTCAGAAACTCCATTTGTTCCGGTTTCGGATCCTGGTGTATGAGGAGGTGCGTAAAACCGATAACCGCGTTCATCGGCGTACGGATTTCGTGGCTCATGATACTCAGGAACTGCGCTTTGGCCATAGCCGCCTTTTCGGCAAGTTCTTTTGAGTTAATGAGTGCAACTTCCAGTTCTTTAGCTTTTGCTATCCGCTCATGTAAAAAACTGATGATATGGATGAGGTCATCGTCCGAGTCGGAGATGTTTAGTTCAGCATCAGGATTAAGCGCTTTTATAGCTTCTTTTAACTGAGAGATAGAACGCTGTTTGATCTCGTTTTGCAATCTCAGGTTATCAGTAACCGTTACATATTCACGCTCACTTACGTTAAAGGCATGATCTGCCAGTTTTATCGACTTTTCAAAATTTTTAAAGCTATTGTTTACTGCACCTAAAAACTGCAAAATAGCACCATCTTCCAGGTATTGCGCCGGGAGCAATTTCTTAATCTGCTTATCCAATAAGTGATGGTACTCCATAAATCAGCGTTCGGTAAAGGTTGTGATAGTCATGGTTTGGTTGTGTAGCTCGCAATTTGACCCTTTATTAAGGGGGGATAATTCTCCATACGAATAAAAGCCAGCCATAGATGTTTTATCGCCGAAAATATGTTTAGCTGCCATTAATTCCTCGTCTGTACGCTCGTTAAGCACTAATTTACGGCCTACGCAGCTAATCAATATCGCCAGGTCTGCCTGTTCGGGGCCAATTACAGCGTCGGTTGCGGCTGATGAGGAAGCGCTTATCAGTTTATCAAAATTGGCTTTCATCAGGCGTACTTTACTGCCCTCGGGCAGGTTGCCGGCAAAAGTCATTGATTTTTCCTCCTCGTTAACGCTCAAAATAGTCCGTACCAGTTTTTTGTCGGAGCCTTCAATAGTTAACGATAATGGAAACAGCAGTGCGGAGCCAGGTAGTTCTTTCGCATACTCGCCCAGATATTCTTTGTAAAGATCCAGTGCACTCTTTCCGTCTATCTCAAAAAGTACATTTTTATCCGACCGGCTGATTGTCCGTTGCGGCCCAAACTCTTCCCAGCCGCCACTTGAGCCATGACTAATGTGCAGGTTATCGCCATAAAAACCAATGGCTATTACATTACCTTGTGTGGGAGCGGCGTTGAGGCTTGTAAATGTACTGCTGAACCGCGCCGCATCGCCGGCCAAACCGCCGCTAACGGGAACCTTATCGGGATTATCGCGGTTAAAACCATCAACCAGTTCGCTGCCGTTTATAAAAGTACCGTCGGATATGATAAATACACAATTTAGGCCTTTTTTATCCAGCTGCGCCATCAGGAAAGCACCGGTTTCGGCGCTATTGGCTTGTGCGTTTACATGGGTAGCTGTACAGGCTATGGTTGATTTTTCCAACTCAATTGCAGTTACAACTATGCTGTCATCATATACATCACTGCCTATGATTTCGCCAGATGTAGAGGCAAAGACGATATTGGCATTAGGATAACCCGTTTTAAGATAATCATAAATTTGGGGAGCAGTAATTAGCTGTGGTGCCCCAAAAGCAAGTACCAGCTGGCATTTTTCAGCATTAAAGTTAGGATCGGCAAAGTAGTTTACCCAACCATTGTGTACAAAGTGATGTTGCCTTATCCTCATAGTGGTTTCAGGTTAATAACACTGCTATGCTATACATGAAGTTAATGAATTACAAAGCAATAATTGGTTAAAATACTAAAGTATTAAACGGATTGTTGTTATGGTAAATAAACTTAATTTTAATAGTAGAGCTATGTTGCAATCGTTTAAGCAGCCGTTAATATTACTCGTTTGATTGCTTATACGAAAGAGTTACAGTAAGGTTGTAAGCGCAGCAAACGATGCTTTAAAAATTTAAGGAGGTTGATATTTAAATAGTAAAAACTATATATCAAATTTCAATTTCTCCAAATCCTCCGGTACATCAACCGCGTGGGTTTCCAGTTCGGTTTCGGCAACTTTAATGCGGTAGCCGTTATCTATCCAACGGAGTTGCTCCAGGCTTTCGGCTTTTTCAAGCGGGGATACCGGTAGTTTGGTAACTTCCTGCAATACATCTGCGCGATAACCGTAGATGCCAATGTGTTTAAAAAAGGCATGAAATTCCAGCCAGTTTTCAGGCTCCTGGCCGCGGATGTGGGGCAGGGTGGCCCGGGAAAAATATATAGCTTCTGATAGTTTGTTGATTACCACCTTGGGCGAATTGGCGTTATGCAGTTCCTGTTCGGTCAGGATTCTTTTTACAAGGGTGGCCAGTTGTGTATCCTGGTCATTAAAGCAGGTGGTTAGTTTAGTGATCTGTTCGGGATCTATAAAAGGCTCATCGCCCTGGATATTGATGATTACATCATAGCCCGGATGCAGGCGGGCTACTTCGGCACAGCGGTCGGTGCCGCTTTGGTGGTTGGCGCCTGTCATTACAGCAACGCCGCCAAAACTGTTTACATGGTTAAAAATCCGGTCATCATCGGTAGCTACGATAACTTCGCTCAGGCTTAGGCACTTTTTAGCCTGCTCATACACACGTTGGATCATGGTTTTACCACCGATATCAACCAGTGGTTTACCGGGAAAACGTGACGACGCGTAGCGGGCTGGGATAATGCCTAAGATTTTCATTCAAAACTAATTAAAACAACCCGTTAATTTCCCTCTCAATCAGGTTCACAATGGTAGCCATGTCTTCGGTGTTGTTGGCAAAATCAAGATTGTCTTTATCAAGGATCAGGAGTTTACCCAATTTATAGTTGTTGATCCATTTATCATACTTCTCGTTCAGTTTTGAAAGGTAGTCTAAACGGATGCCTATTTCGTACTCACGGCCCCGGCGCTGGATATTGCTTACCAGGGTAGGTACCGATGCCTTAAGATAAACCAGCAGATCGGGTGGTTTAATAAACTCGGTTATATTCTGAAAAATTGATTCGTAGTTTTCGTAGTCGCGGGTAGTCATCAAACCCATATCATGCAGGTTTTCCGCAAAAATATAGGCATCCTCATAAATGGTACGGTCCTGAATGATGTTGTGCCCGCTTTTTTGGATATCGATGATTTGGCGGTAACGGCTATTCAGGAAGTAGATTTGCAGGTTAAAGCTCCAGCGTTTCATATCGCTGTAAAAATCCTCTAAATAAGGGTTGTTATCTACAGCTTCATACAATGGGTCCCACCCGTAATTTTTGGTCAGCATCTCGGTAAGGGTAGTTTTTCCGGCGCCAATATTTCCTACAATAGCTAAGTGCATATTTTTTTGTTGATGTCTGAATCAGAATTTTTCTAATTTACAGAATTGTCAGAATTAAAAAAGTTTTCACTTAAATTCTGACAATTCTTAAATCCTGAAAAT
The DNA here is from genome assembly GCF_900110105.1 of Mucilaginibacter gossypiicola. Lineage (GTDB taxonomy): Bacteria > Bacteroidota > Bacteroidia > Sphingobacteriales > Sphingobacteriaceae > Mucilaginibacter > Mucilaginibacter gossypiicola. Next base: position 263,018 of record NZ_FOCL01000004.1, read on the forward strand.
TCTGATCAAAATTTCCTGAAGCCGATGATCTCTCTAACCTCTCTTATTGTTTTTGATGCGCTTTCGCGGGCTTTTTCTGCTCCCATTTCGGCTACCTTACGCAGGTAATCAGCATCATTAGCAATGGCGTTGATCCTGTCGCGGATAGGGGCGGTTGCCAGTACCATATCTTCGGCAAGCTGTTTTTTTAGATCGCCATAGCGGATAGCCATCTTATTATATAGTTCGTCAAAGTGGGCAACGGTATCCGGCGTTGATACTACTTTCATCAAATCAAACAGGTTTTGGATTTCCTGTGGTTTTTGCTGGTTTTCAACTGTTGGTCCGCTGTCTGTTACTGCACGCATTACCTTTTTGCGGATAGCTTCAGGAGTATCGCCCAAAAATATAGCATTGCCTTCGCCTTCCGATTTGCCCATTTTTCCTTTGCCATCTAAGCCCGGGATCTTTACCAAACTTTCGCCAAAGCTAAAAGCAAAAGGCTCAGGGAAATAATCGTGATTATAAAGCCTGTTGAACCGGTTGCCAAAAGTGCGGGCCATTTCAAGGTGTTGCTCCTGGTCTTTACCAACAGGTACCTTTACGGCTTTGTGGATAATGATATCGGCAGCCATTAATACCGGATAGGTTAACAGACCTGCGTTCACATTTTCGGGGTTGGCGCGAACTTTATCTTTAAAAGAAGTGGCACGTTCCAGCTCGCCCAGATAAGCGTTCATGTTCAGGTACAAGTATAGTTCGGTAACCTCCGGAACGTCGGATTGTACGTATATCGTAGCCTTTTCAGGGTCGATACCGGCAGCTAAATATTCTATCAGCACCTGTTTTACATTGCCATGTAAATTGGCAGGTGTGGGGTGTGTAGTTAACGAGTGGAGGTCGGCAATAAAGAAAAAGCAGTTATATTCATGCTGCATTTTTATAAAGTTTTGCAACGCTCCGTAATAATTTCCTAAGTGTAAGTTTCCGGTCGATCGGATACCACTAACAACAGTCTCCATAGTGTGGCGAAAGTAAGGAATTTTTCTATTTTTGGTGATGATGAAAATGATATTGAGAAAAGTGCACGTATACCTTTACATTGTGAGCGTAGCCCTTGGCTACCTTATATTATGGCCTTTTTTCTATTATTTTTCGCGCAGCCCTGAGCGTTATCGTACGCTCAATTCATTCAGAAGGCTTTGGGGATTAGTTAGTTCGGCCTTTGTTGGGATTTTTTACCGTTTTGAATACGAACAACCTATCGACTGGAGCAAGCCATACATCATTTGCCCCAATCATAGCTCAAACCTTGATATTTCGGCAATGTGTATCCTGGTGAAAAGCAATTGCTGTTTTATGGGTAAGCAAGAACTTGAGAATGGCCTTGTAACCGGTCTTTTTTTTCGTACGGTGGATATCCCTGTTAATCGGGACAGCAAAATGTCTTCGTTCCGGGCGTTTAAAAAAGCGTCCGAAAAATTACAGGAAGGTGTATCGCTTATCATCTTTCCCGAAGGTGGTATTTCAGACAACTACCCACCTCAGCTTTGTCCGTTTAAAAACGGTCCTTTCAGGCTGGCCATAGAACTTAAAATACCTATTATCCCTGTATCATCGGCAAATACCTGGCAAATACTTTGGGATACAGGCACCAAGCATGGCAGCAGGCCCGGCTTTTGCAAATTTAAAGTTCATAAGCCTGTTGAAACCGCTCATCTAACCGTCGACAATGCTGATGCCTTGCGTGACGAGGTGTTTGAAATTATAAATAATCATTTAAAACAGGGAGAAGTTACAACTACTTATGGTAGTCAATTTTCGGGCACTATGCAGCAGACCGGGAATTTGTAATATATTTGTACATAAACCCATTGAAACGGCCTGTTTAACTTTAAATAATGCCTGCGCTTTGCGCGATGAGGTTTACATTATTATAAAATAAAAATTGCAACAGGCATGACCATTGATAAAGAAACCGTTGAAAAAGTAGCCCACCTGGCCCGCCTTGAACTTACCGAAACCGAAGTACAGGATGCGATGAAGGATATGAGTAAGATCCTTGATTTTATGGCTAAATTGAATGAGGTGGATACTACGGGTGTTGAACCGCTGGTGTATATGACCACCGGCGCCAACGTACTACGTGAGGATGTGGTTAAACAACAAATTACCCACGAAGAAGCTTTGGAAAATGCCCCTAAACATGATGATGATTACTTTTTAGTAGCCAAGGTTATTGAGAAGTAAGTTCGAAGTCGTAAGTTTAGAGTCTTAAGTCTACGATCTTATAGTTAAGTATAAAATAACTTTCGACTAAAAACTTAAGACTTTCGACTTTAATACTGTAACATTAGGTACCCATGTGCAGTCCAAACAAAAAATAATTCATGGAGCCAACAAATACTGCCAAACCGTTAATAACAATAAAAGATATTGGGCGTAAATATGTAATAGGTGCGGAGGTTATCCACGCACTTAAATCTGTTTCGTTATCCATTAACAAAGGCGAATTTGTTGCTTTGATGGGCCCTTCAGGTTCGGGCAAATCAACGCTCATGAATATTTTAGGTTGTTTGGATACCCCAACCAAGGGGCAGTACATCCTTAACGGGATAGATGTAAGCCACATGACCGATAGCCAGCTTGCCGAGGTGCGTAACTCGGAGATTGGTTTCGTATTCCAGACGTTTAACCTGCTGCCACGTAATACTGCCCTGGATAACGTGGCCTTACCGTTGATCTATGCCGGCATTAACAAAGAAAAACGCATGGAACGTGCCGGCAATGCGTTGAAGAACGTAGGCCTCGGCCATCGTATGGATCATAAGCCCAATGAACTTTCCGGCGGGCAAAGGCAGCGTGTTGCGGTAGCAAGGGCGCTGATCAATGATCCATCCATTATCCTGGCCGATGAGCCTACCGGTAACCTCGATACTAAAACATCCATCGAGATCATGGGCCTTATTGAAGATATCCACGCCAAAGGCAATACCATTATCCTGGTAACACACGAAGAGGATATTGCCCTGCATGCCCACCGCATAGTACGCATGCGCGATGGTTTAATAGAGAACGACTACGTTAACACCAACGTTCAAACTGTTGACCGCAGGGTAGAGGAGGTGTAATAGCCCCCGGCCCCTCAAGGGGGAGCTATGAGAACGTTTGCTTAATTGTTATAGATATTTTCATTTACGCTCCGTGAATCGTGAAACAACTACAAACTGGCAGCTTTTACGGGCAAACCAATCAAATAACCCATTTACAGGGTATTACCATAACCGATACCGAATATACTCTTGATAAGGTAGACTGGCATTACCATGAAAATGCCTATTTTACTTTTATACTGGCCGGTAATGTTATTGAGGGCAACAGGAAAGAAGTTTACCATTGCCCTGCGGGTAGTTTGTTGTTTCATAACTGGCACGATCCGCATTATAACATAAAGCCCGAAGGTTTTACCCGGGGCTTCCATATCGAATTGCAAAAACATTGGTTTGAGGGGCTGGAGTTTAAGCAGGATAAACTGGAAGGCAGTTTTGCCGTTAATATCCCGGATGTAAAGTTTCTTTTTTATCGCATTTTTAAAGAATCGAAGGTTAATGATGATTTGACCGCAATTGCTGTAGAATCATTATTACTGCAGGCGCTCAATAAAATGCAGGTGAATAATACAGGTTCATTGCGGCAAGTACCCGCCTGGGCAAACAGGCTAAAGGAACTACTGGGCGATGATCCTGCCCGCAAGTATACGCTTGCCGAACTTTCGGAGGGCGTGCAGCTTCACCCGGTTCATTTATCACGTGATTTTTCAAAATATTTTAATTGTACTATAGGCGAGTATATTCGAAAGCTTAGGGTAGAGAAGTCATTTGCGTTACTGGCGGATGAGGGGTTATCCTTAACAGATATCGCCTTTACCTGTGGGTTCGCCGATCAAAGCCATTTTTTACGCTGCTTTAAACAATTTGGCGGCAGCAACCCATCGGCATATCGTAAGCTTTTATTGAGGCCATGTTAATTCTGTTCTATTTCATGTGTGTTGATCGATGCAGATTTGTAACATCTAAACAATTAAAATGAAACATTATCTACTCATCCTCTCTATTATACTTACAACGGCTTGTAAAACATTTGCGCAGGCGGGTAATATCATTGAACCGGAGCCCATTACATCGGCCTTGCAAAAAGCTAATATGGGTAAAGTGGTTTTTGAAGCTGATACTATTCCCCTTGAAAAACTGCAACAAACCGATTTGCTAACAGGTTATGAAGCTAACGCCGCCAATAATTTATATATGAGGCTTTTGCTGGCCAACTCATTAACCAATTATCAATATAGTTTACAGCCATCAGCAAGTGTTGAGCAGCTAAACCAGGGTAATTTTCAGTTTGCTTTTTATGTAGATGGCCGGCAGATTTACCAGGAAAATTTGCATAAAGGGGCTAATTTACCCATCATAAAAAATACAAAGACTACCATTTTTGTCCCATTTATCAGTAACCGGGGCGAAGATTCATGGGGCCGTTTTTTATGGGGACGGTTTATGAACCATGGTGGAGACGAGGCGCTTACAGCAGGGAAACATCAACTTAAAATAGAAGTACGACCTTATGTTACTACGCCCGATTTGAGGGTGGGGGAATTGATAGCACAAGGAGAAATAAAGTTTACTGTGCCGGCAATTGATCCAAAGGATGCCCAACTGCAGCCCATAAAACCGGGCAGCGGCTGGCAGGTATCGAAAGAGAGCTTCGATACAAAGAAGATCATGGAGATGAATGCACTTATTGCAGGTAACAGGTTCAAGCAGATCACCAGTGTGGTGGTGATCAAAAACGGCAAGCTGCTCATTGAGGAGTATTTTAACGGCAGCGCCCGCGACTCATTGCACAATCCGCGCTCGGTAGGTAAAACATTTGCTTCGGCCATGATGGGTATTGCTATTCATGATGGATACATTAAAAGCGTTAACCAAACCCTAAAAGAGTTTTATGATCTTAAAAAGTTTAGTAATTACTCGCCTCAAAAAGATAATGTAACGCTGAAAAGCCTGCTTACCATGAGCTCGGTTTTTGATGCTGATGACAACAAAAGCGATTCGCCGGGTAACGAGGAAAATATGTACCCTACGGATGATTGGGTAAAGTTTACGCTCGGTCTTAAAACAGATAACAGCAAAGCTGCTGGCAAACAATGGAATTATTTTACAGCAGGCGTAGTTGTATTAGGGGATATCATAAATAAATCTGTACCGGACGGGTTAGATAAATACTCGGCCAATAAGCTTTTTAAACCGTTGGGAATAAGTAATTATCGTTGGCAATATACTCCGCAAAATGTCCCCAATACGGCCGGAGGGCTGCAAATGCGCTCGCTTGACTATGCCAAATTTGGTCAGCTATATAAAAATGCCGGTGTGTGGAATGGTAAACAGGTATTGCCGCAAAGCTGGGTAAAAGATTCATTTACGAAACACCTCAGCTTACCTAAAGATGTTGTGGGAGAGGGCTATTATGGTTACCTGTTTTGGAATAAAACCTATAAAGTAAACAACAAAGCTTACGAAACCTATTATTGCTCGGGCAATGGCGGCAACAAGATATTTATTTTTACCGATCAGCCACTGGTGGTTATCATAACTGCTGAAGCTTACAACACACCATACGCACACTCGCAGGTTGATAAAATGATGCGCGATTATATTTTGCCGGCGGTGTTGCAATAGTAAATACACATGTAATATGTATCTCATAAAACGGAAGCCTGTATTTATACAAACTTTTTTACTTCGATATGTTTTTCAAAGCATAAAAAAGTGGCTCGCTGATATTGTATTTGAAAGGGCCGAAATCAAAAAAAGCATTTCCGATTAGCAGATCGGGCTTTTCGTCTCCATTTATATCACCGGCATCAAGGGTTACTGCGCGTTCAAATTTAATGTCAGCAGGGAAAGCATAGGGCATAAAATTTAAGTTTCCGGTATTTTTTAGATATACGAAACCTTCTTCCGGTTGCCTCGCATCGGTGAAAAGACTTATGGTTGCGATATCGATATTACCGTCGCCATCAAAATCTTTGGCAATTGCTTTGTAACACCCATTTATAGGGTAAAAATATTGCTGCCTGTAACTGCCTTTGCCATCGTTTAAGAAAATGTAAACCCCGTGGTAGGGCTTTAATACCAGTGTAGCATTGCCGTTATCGCCGCAGGTATAAACAATGTCTTTATAACCGTCATGGTTTATATCAACCACCTCAAAGTATGATGATCCGTAAATAGGAGGGAACCTTAAAATTTCCTTTGCTTCAAACTTACCACCGCCTTTATTTTCGAAATGAAAAATGCCTTCCTCTCCCTGGGCAAAAAGCACATACAAGTCGGGCCGTTTGTTATCCCGGTAATCGATATATGCTTTTATAGCTCCGGGTAAAGCACTTATTACATGTTTTGTGAAAGCACCATTCCCCAGGTTTTCCATCCAGCAAAGCTCGCCGGTTATACTCCCAAATTCACAAATAACATAGTCGGTTTTGCCGTCGTTATTTAAGTCGGCCGCCAGTATTTGAACCGGGCGACCAAGTTTATCAAAAACAGGGCGGGCAGCTAATTGCATTTTACCTTCGGTGGTAATTGTCAGTTGGGTTATAGTGCCCAGTTTATCGCTGTTTGCCCCCAGCTCGTTGCCTATGGTACAAATCATGGTATTACCATGATCAAAAAGTATATCAACCACCGGTCCGGTTGTTGATACCGAATCGATGACGTTTAACTGGGCCGATAACAGGTAAAGCTTTTTTGTTTGGCCGTTGGCAACAAAGATGCGGGCGGGTTTAACGCTGTTGTCTATTTTTACATAGCAGCCCAGTACCTGTTTGCCCTCAAATGATTGCTTTGGTTTTTGGATGCTAAAAAAAGGGAGTTCCCGTTTAATGGCAAAAGGCCTGTTTTGAGCAGGTAAGGCAATGGGGGCCGTGTTCATGTAGTAATCAATAATATCCTGCCATTGCTCCTCATTTAATACCGGCTTGTCGGGCACTATTAAATCGTCGCCCTTGATTGTTCCTACGTATGATTCGCCCCGGTGGGCTTTAATGCCCATGCGTAACCCCATTTGCGGAAATACATTTTTCCACTTAAACCTGTTAAGCAGGGCCGGATCGGGCAGCATATGGCAAGAGCGACAGTATTGTTGCGACAAGATCTTCCCCTGGGCAATGCTTTGAAGGGTTGCCATGGGATAGTCGGTACGTAAATCAGAGTTGGCATTATCCTGTTTGTTTTCAGAGATCTGCCATAGTGAATAAACTACCATAGTGCCTATAACCAAAACAATTAAACCAATAATTACAACTTTACGATTTTTTGCAGGGCGGTGACTATCGGGTTTATTATTCATGAATGTTTTAGAAGGCGGTTAGTATACAAAAGCTAAAAGCAGAATGTACAAAGCTTAAAGCTAAAAAATATTTATTAGTGAGGGGGATAATATCCATTTGAATAAATAACCCCGGGCATTTGCCCAGGGTTATGTAAAGTTTAGGTATCAATTTTTTAGTATCCCGGATTTTGTACCAGTTTTTTGTTTTTATCAATCTCTGCTTGCGGTATTGGCATCCAGTTTTGTCGTTCGAAGAAGGTATTGGTAAATATCTTAACCGGCGTATACGTAAACCCGGAGCCGGCTGCTTCTATCTTCATGCCATATTCCGGCGAAGTGAGCACGCCGTTTGTACCTGTCGTTATCAGCCATCTGCGGATATCAAACCATCGCTTATCTTCAAATGCCAGCTCTATGCGTCGTTCTCTGTGGATGTATACTCGCATTTGATCTTTTGTTAGACCTGGTGTTACAGCAGGTAAAGCCGAACGTGCCCTTACCTTATTAACTGCATCATAAACCGATGCATCAGGTCCTACTGCTTCATTTTGTGCTTCGGCATAACTTAGCAGCACTTCGGCGTAACGGAAAATAATGTAATTGGCAAAGCTTGGCGCCAGGTTGATACTGGTTTGTCCTGTAATACTTTCGTCAAGTGTTTTACGGGCATTGTAACCTGTATTGGTGATATCGCTTGTTGAGCCAAGGTCAATCTGGTTACTGCCACCTATACGCGATTTAAATATATCACCCTGCCATGACGCGCCATCGTACAAAATGGACTGATAGAAACGCTGCTCACGATGGGTGTAAGGAGCTTGCGGATTATATCCTGAAGCGGCATCGGTTATAGGCAAACCATTATCCATAGAATAATCATCAACCAGGCCTTGGGTAGGTGCAAGGTTGCCCCATGATTGCTGAACACCATTTACGTATACAGGGCCCAGATAACCTTCCCGGTGGCTACCTTTAGCCGGACCGGTAGCATAACCGCGCGCAAAAATGGTTTCAACATTCCAGTTATTTGCCGATAGAAACTGATCGGCATAAGAAGTAGCAGAAGCATTGAACAGGCTATAAGTGCCCATATCCATTACCGATTTATTGGTAGCAGCGGCCTTACTCCATTTTCCTGCGTCATTGGCCGTGTTTACTAACGGACTGGCTGCAAAAAGCTCAACCCATCCTTTAAGCGTTAATGCGGCACCTTTGGTAGCCCTGCCGGTTTCTGTTGCTTTTGTAGGTAAAACTGCAGCTGCTGCATCGCAATCAGCTTCAATAAAAGCTACTGTTTCATCGATTGTGGCACGAGCAGTAAAAATATCGCTGCCATCCTGATTATTAAGCGGGGTGGTAATGATTGGAACTCCGCCGTAAGCAGTGAACAACAGGGAATAGAAGTATGCCCTCATATAGGTTACTTCTGCAACACGTTGCTTATACCAATCGTCGGTATACTTGGCTTTATTTGCAGCCGCCTGCTGCAGGAAAATATTACACTTTCTTATTTTTCCATAATTACCTTCCCAATCCCACATACCACCAGGTCCCGTTGGTACATTGCTTGGGCCTATTGAGCCTGCCCTTACCGTGGCCTGCCCGTTTTCCCAGGCTGCCCCGCAAAAGCTGTTATCGGCATATTGCTCTGTTAACTGGTAGTCATTGTTAACGTCGGGTAATTGATTATAAATGTCATTCACAAAAAGGTCGGCATTGCTTTGTGAATTAAAGGTGGCCTCATCGGTCAGAAACCCTTTGGGGGTTACATTTAGAGAATCATCTTTTTTACATCCACTAATACTTACAACAAGTAAAGCAAGTAAAAAAAGCTCTCTGTATTTTATAAAAATCTGTTTCATCGCTTTCTTATTTTTAGTTAGAATGTGGCATTTAAACCTAATGAAAATACACGCTGCTGATAGTAATTGGTGTTACTGCCGCTGTTTTCAGGGTCGATGATTTCTTTTACATGCGGTAAAGAGTTAATCACGTTCTGACCAGCAACATATACCCGTATAGATTGGATTTTGTTCCGTAGCAGCTTGTTTGATAAAGTGTAGCCAACCTCAAAACTCTTTAACCTGATATAGGAATCATTTCTGACAAACCAGGATGAAGTTTGTGTATTATTTGATGTTGGCGTGCCTGTAACCCTTGGATATAATGCATTTGGAGTAGCGGGGGTCCAGTGGTCGTCATACACCAATTGAGAGGCTGAACCGGATGCGTTGAAAGGAAAAGCAAAATAGTTGCTAATAACAATGTTACTGTTGCCCGAGCCCTGGAACAAAACGTCAAGATCGAAGTTTTTAAACGTTAGCCTTGGCTCCAAACCGTAGATGATCTCCGGGGTATTTGGATGGCCTATTACCGTTTGGTCGTTGGCGTCTATCTTGCCATCTGGTTTTCCATCTGGCCCGCTTAAGTCAGCGTATTCGATGTCTCCTGCTTTAACCGGCCCGAAAGATGGGACCGGTATACCAGCTTTAAGCGAACCATCTGCGTTGAAATCTGTTGTTTTGAAGTAGCCTAAGGCCTGGTATCCAAAGATGGTATTTAATGGCCTGCCTGTTATACGCCTGTTAGGGTTGTTTGCCGTTGCACTTGTTTCATAAACTTGTAATAATTTATTCCTTGCGAAGGTGAAGGTACCTGTAACATCTAATCGCAGGTCTTTTGAAAAGCTGTGGGAACTTTGTAAGGTAAGGTCGATACCATGGTTGCTCATGATCCCGCCGTTTACAAGGCCAGTACCAATACCGTACTCACCAGGTAATGTATTGCCAATGCCAACCAGCATGTTAGAACGCTTTTCATAAAAATAATCAGCTTCAATGCTCAACAAGCCTTTCCATAAAGTAGCTTCAAAACCTATGTCGGTTTTGTTAGCCTTTTCCCATGTAATGTTTGGATTGCCCTGTAGTGCTTCACTGATACCTTGTGTTGCGCTGCCATTTATTACTGCGGAGTTTGCATATGGGTTATACGGGCTCAGGTATTGGTAAGTAAGAATTGAATTGCCTGATCTTGGATAAGCTCCTGATTGGCCCCATGATGCCCGCAGCTTTAAGTTATCAAGCCATAAAAGATTGTCTTTGATGAATTTCTCTTCGGATAAACGCCAGCCTGCAGAAAAGGCAGGGAAGAAACCATAACGGTGACCGGGCGCGAATAGATAACTTCCGTCGTAGCGGCCAGTTGCCTCAAAAAGGTATTTTTTGTCGTAAGTATAACCTATCCTGTAAACATAGCCAATTTGCTTTTGCCCGTTTGAGTAGCCAAAGTTAGTTGCATCGGCCGCCGCCGGGCCACCGTAGTTTAGTTCGTCAATGTCAAGATTGTAGTTGAATTTAGTGGCTCCAAACGTTTGATATTTTACGCGGCGACTTTCAAATACACCCAAGGCGGTGATATCGCTTTTACCAAAAGAGCCGGAATAGGATAACAAGCCCTGGACGGTTAAAGTATGATTTTGGCTGTAATTTTCGCTGAAGGTTGCCTTTGAATTTCCCTGGATGCCTTGTTTGTAAGTGTAAGGAGTGGTAGTTACATCAACATTGTAGAAAGGTATAGGGGTTGTATAAATACGCTGGAACGAGGTTTGATTTCCTGTAAATAAAGGATCTGGCCCGCTATCGTAGCTGATCACGCCTTTTAAGCTTAATCCTTTAATCGGCAGTTTCTGATCAATGGTAAATTGCGAAAGCACGGCGGTGTTTTCATTGAATTGATAACCGCTATGATAAATTTCGCCAATGAGTGATTGGCCGATATAGCCAGACCAAAGCCCGTTGCTATAGTAAATAGGGGTGGTAGGAGCCTGGCGTTGCGCCTGCCCAATAATAGTTGCGGCACTTTGAGATGGGAAGTGTTGATCTTCTACATAACTGTTTACAGACAATGAAACCGAGGTGGTTTTCGTAGCGTTTGCTGTCAAATTTAACGAGCCATTGTACTTGTTAAGATAGGTTGGATCCCACATACCGGCCTGGTGTGTGTACCCTAATGCTGCAAAGTATTTAATATCATCGTTACCACCGGAAAGTGTTACGTTATGATACGTTATAGGGCGGTTTCTTTGAATAATTTGCTGTAAAGGATGACCATCCGGGTGCCCATCAGGATCTGAATGGTCTTTGAATTTTTGAATATCATCTGCAGTGTATGCGGGTGGCTGACCATCATTGGCATTGGCCTCATTACGCAGCAATGCATACTCATATGAACCCACAAATGTTGGCACCTTGGTTGGGTTCTGAATACCATAGTACCCATTATAAGTTAACGTTGGTTTGCCCGATTTACCTTTTTTCGTAGTAACCAGGATTACACCGTTTGCACCTGCAACACCGTAAGGAGCAACAGCAGCAGCATCTTTTAATACAGATATATTTTCGATAGTGTTAGGATCAAGGCGACTGAAATCTCTCGGCACACCGTCAACAATAAGCAGGGGGGAACTGCCACCGGTTGATCCAATACCCCTTATGAGGATGTTTGAACCATCATAGCCGGGTTCACCGCTTCCCTGTGTGATAATTAAACCGGATGCACGGCCGACAAGGCTGTTAGTTAGGTTAACCACCGGTTTTTTTGCGATTTCGGTAGTTTGAATGGTCGATACAGCAGCAGTTGAAGATGTTTTCTTTTGGGTTCCGTAACCTACAACGATTACCTCGTTTAGATTTTTGGCGTTTACCTGCAACCTGATGGTTACCGAGGTTTGCCCGTTAAGTGGAAACTCTGCCTGCTCGTAGCCTATATAGCTAACTACAAGTACGGCTGTTGGGTCGGCATTCAGCGTGAAGCTACCGTTTACATCGGTAACAGCACCTACGCTGGTTCCTTTGATCTTTACAGATGCGCCGATAATGGTTTCGCCGGTGGTTTTGTCAATTACTTTACCTTTAATTGGTCCGGCGGTAGTATATCGGTTAAGTTTTATTCCGCTAAATGAGTTAAAGGCAGTTGCTGCATAGCTGCTTGTTTGCATAACTATCAGCAGGATCAGTGATAAAACTACTGACCCGGGTTTTCTTCTCAAAGATATTTTATCAGGTAAAAAATATTGCATAATTGGGAGTGATTAAAAATTAAAACTTGGCATTAGTTAATGCGTGTGGATCTGGTCCGTTTTTGTTTTTAGTTTTTCTGTTTTGCCATTATTTTTTTGTTTAGGTTATTTAATGAGTTAATAGGTAATAATTGTTAAAACAACAGTTTAAATTAAGGGCGAAATTCGAGCAGCAATCTCAAAGAACAGTGGCAGCTTCCTGTTTTAAGCCGACGTTAATAATCATAGCCCTGAGTTTCTTAAAACTTAAAAAGCTATATTATTTCACAGCGCCAGAAGGCTGACTTTTAATAAATAAAAAATTTGTACAAATAGGCTGTTATAATATTTGCAGGGGTTATAACAAACAGTCTACCTTAATTGGTTAACACAATTAAGCGCTATTTTTTTGGAAAAAAAGGGGGCAAAGCTGTAAAAAAAAGGGGATAAAATCCATTGAATGATACTTGTTTAACACAAGATTGTCTTTAATTGTCGTTTTCGTCCCGGAATAATGTAGGCATGACAAGTTTTAAACAGCAGTAAACGAAATTTAGTATTCTCCAGGGTTTTGTTCTTTCTGATACACGCGTACATAATCAACTTCAAACCGTTTAGGAAATTTTGTGACAGATGGGTCGCCGCCATTGTCGCCTCCTATTGCAAGGTTAAGCAATATGTAATGAGGCTGCATAAACGGATTAAATTGAGTGCCATCCTGGTTAACCAAATCTTTCAGGTCCACACGGTTAAGTAAAAGGTCGTCCACATATAAACTAATTGAGGTTTTATCCCAATCCATGCGCCAGGTATGAAATTTTTTGCTCCAGTTGGTTTTAAAGGTGTTCAGCGGTTTTGCGTTGCTATACCATTTGGCTTTATAGGGGACCTCTGTACCACAGGCAATGTTGGCTAAAAGCTTGTTCCGGTAGTATTCCATAATGTCGATTTCTCCGTTAGATGGCCAGGGCTTTTCGATACCCAGAGTCCAGAAAGCCGGCCACAGTCCGGCATCGGTAGTAATCCTGGCACGCATAACGAACCGGCCATATTGAAAACTGTGCTTGTTCCTGGTATTAATACTCGATGAGGTGTAATCTATAAATTGCCTTTTCTGCTTCCAATTGGTACTGTTTGGCACGTATCCCGGATTTGGCAGATGCACCCGCTGTGCTTCAATGACCAGTTTACCACCGCGGCAAACTGCATTTTGTTCCTGGTACCATTGATCTTCGTTATTACGTACAAATCCGGATTCAAATCCCCAATTATCCTGATTGGGTGGCCCGTTGCTGTTAAATTCATCTGCCCAAATCAATTTATAGCCGCCCACTGTATCCTGCTGGCATTTACCAGCAAATGGAACAAATATGAGCAGCGCAGCAGTGATTATTTTGGTGATCATAACAAAGAAATAGTTATAGGTTTAAAATGTGAGGTTGAGTAGTATTGAAACAAAATAAGGTATATTTTAAAGCACAATGCAGGGGCAAACCTATAAATTTAAGGGGGGGAAATTTGGTTTAATCCATTTGATGCTTTTTTTAATGAACTACCGGACTTTTTACCGCCCAACCTGATATAACAAAACAGGTATTTAATTTACCGTAGGTTTTTCAAACTCATTTAAACGGTATGAAACCTGGAAATTAGCGCGGTGTTTCTTAATAAATTCGGAAGGGTTGACACCAAATTGTTTATTGAATTGCTCCCTGAAATATTTTATATCGCTGATACCTACCTGTATTGCGGCCTCATTGATATTACAATTAGTTTGGATCAGGAGTTCGGCAGCTTTACGCAGGCGAATAAACCTGATAAAGTTATTGATAGATTGCCCAGTAGTACTTTTGATCCTCTTAAACAATGTTGGGTAGCTAATGCCGATGGCATCGGCCAGGGCATAAACATCAAAATTATCGCTGTTTAAATTTTGCTCAATAACAGCAATACAGTTGTTGAGCAGGTCTTTATTTTCCCGCGAAATATTAATGGTGATGTTTTCCCTGGTAACTTCTTTATAAAAGTATTGCTGAAGTTTGGTTTTATTCCTCAGTACGCTTTTAACCCTGGCTGTAAGCACTTCTTTATCAAATGGTTTTCGCAAAAAGTCAATCGCGCCCTGTTCAAGGCTTTTTACCATGATATCGGGCGTGGTATCGCCGGTGAGCAGAATCACAGGGATGTGTTTTATGGCCGTATCTTCCATAATCATTTTACACAAATCCAACCCGTTTATCCCATCCATAACAATGTCACTGATGACAAGGTCGGGGATGTACTTTTTAATCAACTCAAGACCAATTGTGCCATCTTTTGCCTCGAGGACTATATAATCGGCAAAAAATATCTTTTTGATATATGCTCTTATCTGCTCATTATCATCAATAACAACAATAGTGTGCTTTTCCTGGCTAAAGAGTTCAAGTTTCTGCAGTTCATTATGGGGTTCCACAAGGTCTTTGCTGTCATGATCTATAAGGTCATTCACAAAATTGTAATCAGGAGTTGCTACAACATTTATTTCCTCTGGCGAAAAGTGTTTTAGCCCCTTTAGCAGCTTTAAAGTAAAAGTGGTTCCGCCGCTTTTATTATTTATATAATTTATTGTACCCTTGTGGCAATCAGTAAACACCTTAACCAGGTATAAACCAATGCCGAACCCTTTTTTAAAGTAATTATTATCTTTTACCTGGTAAAACTTATCAAACAGTTTGTCGCCGGTTTCAGTGCTGATACCAATGCCATTGTCCGTTATTTTAAAGTAAATGTTTGTGTCGTCTTCCTCTACCAAAACTTTGATGGTACCATAATTTGGCGTAAACTTAATAGCGTTGGAGATCAGGTTGAATAATGAGATTTCAATTTTCTCTATATCGGCAAATGCAGCAATATTGGGGCTCGATGTTTCAATTGTATAGTTCAGCTTTTTAATTTTAGCCTGGTGAGCAAAGCATGAAAATACCTCCTCACAAACGCGCGCAAAATTTATCTCGCTGATATTTAGTTGTGCATTTTCGGTTTCAGTTTTACGAAACAGCAGCAGGTGATCAACCAGCCCCAATAAGCGGCGGGCATTCCGGTACACAATATTGAGCTCATCCGAATGGCTTCTGTTTTTATCCAACAAGTCTTTAATGGGGTTAATGATAAGGGTGAGAGGGGTTCTGAACTCATGCGAAACGTTGGTAAAAAAGGCGAGTTTTTTTTCATTCAGTTCCTTTTCCTTTTCAACTTTTAAGTTGGCCAGGTTAACCTCAAATTTAAGCTTTGTTTGCTTATCGCGGTAAAGGAAATAAAGGTATATCAGTCCGAAAAAAACAGCCAGGTACACCCCGTATGCCCACCAGGTTCTGTACCACGGCGGAAACACGACAACCTGGATACTTATCTGTTTCGGCATCCAGTTTCCCTTTGTATCAGTTGCTTTGATCCTGAGTGTATAGCTACCTTCGTCTAAATGGGTGTAATTGGCCGATTGGGTTTTGCCAACGTAATTCCACCTGTGGTCCCAACCCTCAAGATAGTATGCATAATTAATTTTATCAGGAAATGAATACTCAAGGGCTGTGTAGTGGACAGTGAGTGCAGCCTGCGAATAATTAAGCTTAATTGTTTTAAGATCGGCAACAGCTTGATTTTTTAACAGCTCGCTGGAATCGTCGTCGTCTGAATTGTCAACTTTTAAACCCGTAATGCGAAGGTCAGGGTGATGATCTGTGACCTCGATGCTATCGGGATTAAAAATATTAAACCCATTGATCCCTCCAAATGCCATATTCCCCGATTGCATCCTGATAGCCGCATTGTAATTAAACTGGAGGCTTTGCAAGCCGTCGGAAACTATGTAGTTTGTAAACCTGTTTTGGGTTGGGGAAAACCTGGTTAGGCCGTTATAAGTACTGCACCATAAGTTTTGTTTATTGTCGATGAGAATATTCAGGATTGAATTACTCGGCAAGCCATCGGCTTTGGTATACCTCACATAACTCATATCCTTAATGTCAAATTTCAATAAGCCGCCGCCTTCGGTTCCTATCCACAAATGATTTGAATTATCGTCGGCAATTGCTCTTATACCATAACCAACATCAAAAAAACGATGTTTTTTCCTGACAGTATCAATTTTTATAAGCCGGGTATAATTACCTGCCCACAATGTCCTGTTCTTATCTTCAAATACGCAGTGTATGTTAACCAGCTTTTCATCAAATAGTTCAAATAGGTCTTTTTTGCGGTTGTATAAATATAACGGGCCGCCCCGTGTGGTACTTGCCCATAAATGACGGCGCGAATCTTCATAAAGCTTCCAAAGGTTTTTATCGGTGGTTTGGGTTGATGTGTTGTAGCAATTGTAGTGCTTAAATTGCCCGGTGGCTTTATTAAACTCATCAATACCACCGTTAAAGGATGCTACCCATATTTTATTGTCGAATGTTTTCAGGATACTCACAATAAAATCAGAGCTAAGGCCCCCGCCGGTTGATGCATGGGTATAGCCTGTAAAAACATTGTTTTTAATATCCCAGTAAGAAAGCCCGCCGCCATCGGTACCTATCCAAAGGTTATGCTTTTCATCTTCGCAAAAGGAAAGAATGAAGTTGTTGATCACACTGTTTTTGTTGAACGGATCATTGTTATACAGTGCGAATGGCTTTTTAAAATAATCAACAACGCTAACCCCTCCACGAAGGGTTGCAATCCATTTTCTTGATTCCCGGTCATGAAAAACGGTAGTAACAGCCCCGCTCCGCAAAGAGCCTTCTTTATTACCGTTTGTAATGAAAGTTAGTTTGCCATTATTTGTATTTAAAATATCAATGCCTCCGCCGTCTGTGGCTATCCATATATTACCTTTTTCGTCGAGGGTTAGGTTGGATATGTTGTCGCTGGTAAGTTTATCAATGGGAGCATGAAACCTGTTGATGGTTTGCGTTTTAATGTTAAATATAAACAAACCGTTTTCTGTACCAATCCAAACATTGCCCGCTTTATCCGTAAGCAGGCAACTGGCACTATTGAGCTGATTATTAATGATATTTATGCGTTCAGATTTTGGATCATAAAAACCAAGTCCCTGGTTTTTTATAAACACCCAAACACCTGCAAGGGTTGGAGATATTGCCTTAACGCTGTAATTATATTGTTTATTGATACCCGTTTGAAGGTATAGCTTCCTGGTTTTGTCATATCTCAATAACCCAAGTTCATCAGTTCCGATGTACACGTTGTTTTCCTTATCGGTTACAATAACATTGATGTTTGAAGTTATCTTAAACCGGATATTGCTGTTGTGTTCCTGGAAATATTCCGGATAGAAATAGGAGTCCTGGTAGTTGTAAAAAACAAGGCCGCGCTGGGTACCTATAAGTATTTTATTGCCAACGCCGTTTAACGCGCTGATGTGATTGTATGGGAGCGATTTATTGTTATTCCACTCATTTCTGTAGATCTTAAATTCATTACTATCGTAGCGGTTTAAGCCGTCATAAGTGCCCATCCAAATAAAACCATATTGGTCCTGGTACAGGGAGGTGACTGCATTATTTGATAAGCCGTTTTCAATACCAAGGTACCGTACAGGCTGGCCGGTGGTAAAGCTAAAAGCATTTAGATAAATAAAAAGGAACAGGAAACTAAAGTATATTTTCGGATTTAAAACAGTATTTATCCTGCAATACATTATGAATTATTAGTTAATAATTGGTAGGTAAAAATATCAAAATCATCTGCAAAAGGATTGTGTTTTTCGCTCCGAACGATAATGTTACAAACGGAGGGGCGGGCTGATGCAAGGTGAGGCTGTTGATAAGAGTAAGGGTATAGGGTCATAGGCTAATTGTTTATATACTAACTGATAAGTAGCTGTGTTGTTTGAATAGCAATTTATTTTACCCCCTTAAATTTAAGGCTTTGCCCCCCTTTTTTCTGATTCTATTATTGCATTTTTGATTTAACAACCAATTGGGCCTGCATATCAACCTGCCTTTTTCTTTTTGGAACAGTAAACTTATAGTTACATATCAAAATAACCTGCTATGAAAAAACGTGGACTCTTTTTTTCGATACTGAATATTGTATTTTTATCGGGCCTGCCAATGTTATTGGCGCTTAAAAGCCCCGACCCGAAATTAAAAGTGAAATGGGAACAGCTTTTTAACGGAAAGGATTTAAAGGACTGGACTGTTAAGATCAGGAAGCATCAGTTAAATGAAAATTTTGGCAACACTTTTAGGGTTGTTGATCATAAAATCCAGGTGAATTATGATCAGTATGAAAAATTTGATGAACAGTTTGGACATTTATTTTACAAAAAACCTTTTTCATATTACCTTATCGGTGTTGAGTACCGTTTTACAGGCAACCAGGTAAAAGACGGGCCCGGATGGGCATACCGTAACAGCGGGGTTATGATACATGGTCAGGACCCTAAAACAATGGGGCTCGATCAGGATTTTCCGGTATCAATTGAAGTGCAGTTGCTGGGTGGTAACGGTAAAGATAAGAGGCCAACAGCCAATGTGTGTACTCCCGGAACGCAGTATGTGCTTGATAACTCGGTTGTTAAAAGCCATTGCCTTGATTCAAAGTCGGCAACCTTTCATGGCGATCAATGGGTTAGGGTAGAGGCTTTAGTGCTGGGCGATTCGTTGGTGGTACATTACGTAAACGGCGAGGAAGTGCTGCGCTATCAGCGCCCGCAATTGGATCCGGTTGGCGGAGCAGAAGAGGGTGCGCTGTTAAAGAGCGGTACAATTTCTTTACAGAGCGAAAGCCATCCCGTTGAGTTTAGAAAGGTAGAAATTGTTAACCTTGAAAAATATGCACATGATCCTCAGCAATTAGCCGCGGTAATACAGCAACTAACGGCCGAAAAGAGGATCCCTAAACAATGAAAATATCCCAAGCAATTTTAAATTTGACCTATAACCAATAAAAAACAATGTTAAAGTTTTCCCTATCCCTATTTCTCTGTATCTCCTTTTTATTAACCTTCAAATATTTTGCAAATACCGGCAATAATGAAACAAAGCCGGCTAAAAGCAATGTTTTAGCTTCAACTGTAAGGCAAGGTTTAAATCATTCTAAAAGCGATTCGCTTCATTGGCCTGCAGGTTTTACAATTACCAGGTTTGCAGGGCCTGATCTTACACCAAGTCCGGCTTGTTTGGCCGTGGCTGCTACCGGTGAGGTATTTGTTGGGGTTGATATGATTGGCTCATTGGGTAAAGACCCGGGGAAAGGGCGAATAGTTAAACTTATAGACAGCGATAACGATGGCAAGTTAGATAAGCATACAGATTTTGCCGATGTTGACGATCCGCGGGGCATTCTCATTATGGGCGATCAGGTTTTTGTGCTTCATACCGTTTTTTCAAAAGAAACCGGTAAAGCAAATGGTATGATCCTCGAAGTTTTTGAAGATAAAGATCATGACGGCATAGCCGATGGCCCGCCAAAACCACTTATTGAACATTTAAGCAATGCACATATGCTGGCCGAACGCGGTACAGACCACGCAACCAATGGCATCCGTATGGGCATTGACGGATGGATCTATATAGCAGTAGGTGATTTTGGTTTTCATGATGCAACAGACCGCGATGGCAAAAAACTGACCATGCTTGGTGGCGGCATCATAAGGGTGAGGCCAAATGGTAAAGAAATGGAGGTTTATACGCATGG
The DNA here is from genome assembly GCF_900110105.1 of Mucilaginibacter gossypiicola. Lineage (GTDB taxonomy): Bacteria > Bacteroidota > Bacteroidia > Sphingobacteriales > Sphingobacteriaceae > Mucilaginibacter > Mucilaginibacter gossypiicola. Next base: position 283,128 of record NZ_FOCL01000004.1, read on the forward strand.
TACGCGTAATATTTATGATGTTGCCATTGATTCGTATATGAACGTATTTACCCGTGATAATACCAATGATGGCGGTGGCTGGAACATTCGTTTTTCGCATCACATCCAATCTGGCGAATATGGTTACCCCTTGCTTTTTCAGCATTTTACTGACGAGATTTTGCCTGCACTGGTTGATTTGGGGGGCGGTTCGGGCACAGGCTCGCTGTTTATGGATGAACCTACCTGGCCGGCGCAATATAATCATGTACCCATGACCGCCGACTGGGGCCGAAGCGAGCTTTATATAAACCGGGTAAAACCGGATGGAGCCAGCTTTACACAAGCCGAAGAACCATTTATTGAATTACCACAGATTACTGACCTTGACGTGGATGGTTCGGGAAGACTTTACCTTTCGGCCTGGGATGGCGCCGGATATTCAGGCAGTGCGTCAAAAGGCTATGTTATCAGGGCGATACCTAACGGATGGACATATAAAGCTTTTCCTGATGTTAAAGCGATGTCTGTAGCTGATTTAGCCGGTATGTTAAAATCAGAAAGTGCCGTTGCAAGATTAAATGCTTCACAAGAGCTTATTGCAAGACCGGCAGATGAAAGCGCCAGGGCAGCTTTGGCAATAGCGTCGGACAAGGGAGCGCCATTATACGCAAGGGTAGCAGGCGTTTTTACTTACGCTCAAATTGCCAGGGAAAGTGGAATATCTAACCTTGTACAACTTGCTCAGGATGACGCTTTGAGGGAATTTGCGTTGCGTGAGTTAACCGATAGGAAAGAGGGAATAGCACAGGTACCGATCGCTCCTTTTTTAAGCGGTTTAAAAGATCCGTCGCCGCGCGTGCAGGCTGCTGCAATTATAGGCCTGGGACGTCTGGGACGTTTAGAGGCGGCTTCCGAATTGCTGAAAACCAAAGTACCTGCAAGTTTTGTAGCGCCCGCTAAAAATACAGAGGGCCCGCATGCAACTCCAAATTCGGCTATAATATTGCCTCACCTGGCTGTAAGGGCACTTGTAAGTATGAATGCGGTTGATGCATGTGTTAGTGCAATCGGTACAACCAATTCAACATTGGCATTATGGGCATTACGTTATATGTATGATACTAAAGCAGTAAATGGTTTAATTGCTGCTTATCCAAAAGTTAAAGATCCTAAAACAAAAAAACAGATACTGGTAACACTTGCCCGCCTTTACAAGCAGGAAGCACCTTACGATGCATCATGGTGGTGGGGAACCCGGCCAGATTCACATGGCCCTATTTACAAAGGGATCACCTGGGATGCTTCACCACGTATCGAAAAGTTCCTGACACTGGAGCGAAGCAAATCAGGTGCTGCAGGTAAACAGTTTTTTGCTGATTTGAACGAGCGGCATCAAATGGGTATTACAGCATTTGGAGGAGAAGAAAAAAGTACTGCGCCAAAAGAAGCTAAAGTGGATTTGGCAAAAATCCTGAATAAAAAAGGACAGATAGGCAATACGTCAATCGAGGATGTGATGTTGATGTTGGCCAAAGTTAAAGGAGATCCCAAAATAGGGAGAGCGCTCTTTACACGGCAAGGTTGTGTTGCCTGCCATAGCCTTACCCGGGGCGAAAAGCTAAAAGGTCCGTTTATGGGGCAGATCGGCTCGATCATGAACCGTCAGCAGATCGCCGAATCCATTTTAAAACCGAGCGCTTCTATTTCGCAGGGATTTGCCACTGTGATGATAACAGCTAAAGGCAACAAAAACTATATGGGATTTATTACGGACGAGTCGGCCCAGAAAATAGTGATGAGAAACATCACCGGGGATGTATTTACCATTAAATCAAGCGATATACTTACCCGTAAGGAATTGAAAACATCCATGATGCCTGTGGGCCTTGCTAATGCATTATCATTTGATGAGTTTGCTTCACTGGTTACTTTTTTATCTCAGCAAAAAAATTGATCCGGGAGGCTAAGGTGAAGTGATTGTTTGGGAATCAGTGGACATAAAGTATCTTAGTATTTAATTAACCGGTAACCTGACTTCCGTTTAGGCAGGTTACCGGTTTGAATTTAAAACCAGTAATATGCAACACAAAGCTGTATCGCTCAGGCCATTCATCGGTGCCAGGGATTTTGAAACTTCACGCAGTTTTTATCGCGAACTGGGTTTTGAAGAAGTTGTATTGGATGCTAATATGTCGGTGTTTAAGACCGGGCAGCTTGCATTTTATCTTCAAAACGCCTATGTTAAAGATTGGGTAGATAATACGATGTTGTTTCTGGAAGTTGATGACGTTGCCAGGTACTGGAACGGATTGCTGGCTTTAGATCTGCCTTCAAAATATGCAGGTGTAAAATTAACCCCCATCCGTGTAGAGCAATGGGGGAGGGAATGTTTTTTGCATGACCCGTCCGGGATCCTCTGGCATTTTGGCGAATTTTCTAAGCCTTAATTCTTTTTGATTGATGAAAGGTTAAAAGCAATTGTATTAGCCTGCGGTTTTAGTCGAAATAGTATTCCGTTCCACGGTTGGGAGAATATCCCTTTGGTGGCTTTGAAAACGTACGGAGTTCCTTCAAAACTGCAGTTAATTTGTTTATTTCTGATAGTTTCAAAAGGCAGTTTCACCCCGGAAGCTGTGGTCATATCAAAATACCAGTTATCAACCTGCGTACTTACCAGTTTTATTGATAGCTGTTTTTCATTCAGGTCGATTTCAAAAGTACCTTTAAACGATGTGAGTGGCCACGATATGTGAAGACTTTCCGCTGTTGGATGGGTATAAACGGGATCTTTACCTGTTAAAGGAATTTCTTTGCCGTTAACTAATGCTTTAAGCCTTAATCCTGCTATCTGACCGGGCTTGCTCCAGATATAGCCGTCTATTACCGGTAGGGTGAAGAATGTACATTCATTTGAGGTTGCTACCTGTTTGGTATAAACGGATGGGAAGTTTTCATCAAAAAGATGAAGATCGCGGATGCGGAGATTGCCATTTTCCCATAACAGGTTAACCCTATAAAAGCGGCTGTTAAACCATACGGTTTTTAAATTACTTTCGCCAAGGTCATGGCTTACCGTGAATGATGTTGCCGGGGTAACTTTATATTGTTTTTTAAACCAGAGGCCCGAGGTTTCCATGGTTTCTACCCTGATCTTGTGCTCATCTCTTAACCGGGCTATCAATGGCATCTGGATTTCGAAGCCCTTATCCATGGCATCCCAGGTAAAGGAATTTTCCTGGCCAGCCTGGGTATAATTGAAGCCAAGTGCTTTATCCTCTGTAAACGATTTGAAAAACCAGTTTACCCATTCGGCATCGCCGCCTCCAAATTTGTAAACAGGCTCTAAGGTCACCACACCCTGGCGTGTTGTGCCGAGGCCATTATCATACTGTCTTATCGGATCGCTGCCCAGCATCCTGAAAATAGGTACCGGAATTTGGTTGGCTGCATTTTGGGCGGGCATGTATGAGTTGATCTTGCTGGGATAGTAAGCCTGGTTCCAGTAACCACCCCATAAGGTATAGCCGTCTGTGCCGTACTGGTCCTTACAATTGGCTGATGCTACAATGTGGTATTTTTGATACATATACTTCAGACTGTAGCTGTCAATAAACCATGACGCAACCGATTTGGGATAATAACCGAATACTTTTTTAAAGTCGGTCATGTAAACATCTATCAGCTTTTCACGCTCTTTAGGTGTATAACCGGTAGAGAAGCCGATGTTTGCGCGCCAGTCCCACGGATAACGGCCCCGCCATTTGAGGCCGGCTTTTTCAACCTGGGGTTGAGGAATTTCCCACCATGCGCCAATTTCGAATGAAGTACGGGGTAAAGCTTTCAGTAACTTTTGATACCGCGGATCGATCAGTGCATCATACTGCAACAGAAAAGTACCGCCAAGTTTATACTTTTTCATGATCTCCACCTGTTTCACCACAGTTTGGTATAACACATCTTCAGTAATAGCCGAATCCCGCGGTTCAAGCAGGCGGATGAAGTTGACGATGTTAACGATCCGTGGCGTTGACGGTTCTTTAGTCGGAAAAGTTTGACTATAGGAGGGGAGGTAACATAGCACACAGATGCAACAAATGCTGGTAATAATGAAGCGGAAATTACTGCGTAGGTTTTTCATTGAGATGGATAGCGTAAGTGCATTTAAACAGGAGTGGCAATTACCCTGCTTTGATATAAAGCTTATACTGGTAAGCTAAGCTATTTATAACAATAAAATCTACTGTCCTTATCTGTCTTTTACATACGAAATTGAATTTGAAAAAGGAATCTAATATAAACGTTGCCAATTTTTGTATTATTCTACCATGAGTATTTGTATATTATTTGATAACGATTGTAAGGTTTTTGCGGATTGTATCGGCTTTATCATTTAATGTTTTTGCTTCAATCTTAAATGTGCCGCTCACTTTGAATGGATTGGTAACCGCTATTGTAGTGGTATGCCCTGCTGTATTTGCAAACGCAGGATATACCAATCCTCCACTGCCGGCACCTGGGGTTATGGTAAACCAAATTTTTTGCGGATCAGATGGTAGTCCTCTGCCAGGGTTTCGCGAAATAGCGGCTGTAAGGTTAAAACTTGTTGAAGTGTCGCTGTTATAATTATCGGCAGTTAAGAGCATATCGTCGGGAAGGGCCGGCTTAAAATGTATCACGGTATCAATGCTGATTGATTTGACCGTTGCGGTTATCTGAGCGTCTCCGGCAAGTGGCGAACGAACAACTGCCTGGGCATTCCCTGCGGCATCTGCCGTAACGGTCATTGTCTTATTCCCGTTTAAAAAATTTCCAAGGGTGGTACTCATGGTAATGGTTCGGTTTGAGGAGGCGCTTTCGGCATTAATGTGCAGCCCGATAACGCTGGTACTTACCGTATCAGCTTCGGGAGTTACAGTGCTTAAACTGGTGATCCTGATAATGTCAGAAAGCTTCGGCCCATCGGCATTTCCGACAGAATATGCGTCATCATCTTTTTTACAGGTACATAACAATAGTAAATATGCCGCTAATAAAAATAATCGTTTCATTGTTTGCTTGGTTTTAGGAATATGAGATGTTACCAGAGGCTTTATCACTATCTGTTCCGTTGGCAGTTGTAGCAACAAGCTCAACTACACAAATTACCGGTTGTGCAGGCGCATTTAATACGATAAATTTTATGGATTTGCTCAAATCTCCGGGAGGGGCACCCACTTTAAATGTTTGCGAGTATGAAATGGATTTAACGTTTTTTCCCTTATCATCGACTATAAAAATGTTGGTATCATTCGGGCAAATACTGAAGGTGAGATCAACATCGTTATCGGATGCTTTGGTTACAAATCCTTCATAAGTTAAATTTACCGAAGTTGTCCCTGCATGAATTTGCTGCGGATCTAAAGCGAGGTTACCGATTGAAACACTCATAATATTAATTTTTTTTTGATTAATGATTTATTTGAAAATCGAATCTCCGATACCTGATAATAATGATTTAGCATCCAGATCTATTGAAAAAGATACAAATGGACTAAGGGAAGTATGATAATGGTCTGTGCTAAGCAGGGGATTATTGTTGTAGCGGTAATTTACCATAGTTCCGGCATTGATTTTGAAAAATGAAATCAGCTTAAATCCGTAACCGAGCATGAGTCCTTTATTACCGATGAAACCTTTCCTGACGTTATCCTGTTCAACCGAAGCCAGCGTTATGCCGATAAGGAGAGACGAACGTACCGCCAGCCAATCTCCAAATGAATCATATTGCGATAAAGGCACAGATCTGTCTATCGGACGGAAATAGATATTAAAGCCCGAATAAGCGAGCCCTCGGTCCATTCGGCCTACATAGGCATAGCCTACATCCAGATTTACATACAACTTGGCATTTTTTTGAAAATCGTCTACATAAGTATCGTTTTGCCGTAAATAAATATAAGTATTAGGCAGGATCACATCTTCAATAAACTGCTTGGAAATAGCATCTCTCAAATTGGGCACATTATCAAGCTTGCTTTGGATATCAGCAGTTTTTTGCGTGAAAATAGCCTTGTTGCCATCGTCGGCAGCAATTGCATCGTTAATGGTTTTTAACGATTGTACTATTGTTTTATACTCTGCATCATCTTTTGTTATAACACCCCAGTTTATGGTAGTTTTTAAAGCTGTTTGAAGGTTAACGATTTTTGCATGTGTTGCAGCATATGAGGGGGCCGTGGTCATATCAAACAATTTGTCTGTTGCATTCATCATAAGCTGAAAATTACTTAAGAGGTTCTGAACAGTTATTGTAGCTTTAGCAGGATCGAGGCCACTTAAGTCATAGTTAGGGTTAACATCTTTCACGGCTTCGCTAAGCACTTGCCGGCTTTCGGTATTTTTTTGGTTAATGAGTGCATTGGCATCAAACGTGCCTGCTAAACCGGTGCGTGCCAAAGTAGTGATCAATCCTGAAACCTTCAAGCTTGCCTGTAATTTTGCTTTCAAGTCGCTTTTTTGAGCACTGGTTAAGGTTGATTTGATCCCGGTAATAATATCAACCGAATAAGACGTGTTGGGCAGCATTTTCCACCTGCTGCGTACTTTACACTCGTTGATATTTGCTCCTACTGCGCCGTCAGGCCGTTCCCACCTATCTGATTTTAGTTTAACTGCATAAACGTCCAGGTCATTGGGGCCGTAAGTTCCCGGCTTTGGCTTTTTGAATGGTTTTAGATTGTCTTTGATTAGTACGATTTCAATATAAGATACATTGGCAGGTATTCCTTTAAAATAAAACATAAAAGGCCTGTCAAAGGGTAATACCCTGTCAAAAGTGCCTGTACTCATATCATAGGTAACAGGAATTTTATCATAATTCCTGTCATCAGCCGCCGGGCTGGTTGGGTTGACTGTTGCCACAGGTGTTACTGGCGCGGTTGTATCCGGAGTTGCGTTGTTTTTGTCAGGATCTTGAGCCCAAGTATCCATCCGGCCAAAGCAAAGCAGGATTAAAAATAATAAGACAGGTCTCATTTTTGTATATTTTAAAGCCATAGTTAATATTTATTCTTATATATAATTCGCGAAAGAAAATTTACCCTTGGTAATTAATATAAACACAGGGTTAATAAAATTAATTATTTGATATTCAGAATTGTATGTGTGTTTTGAAATCAAAACAGATGTGTTTTTTGTTATAAAGTAAAGGGTTTATGATAAAGATAATATAAAATAGCAGCAAAAAAAACGGGTATTTTCACGGTATTTTTCCACAGTGAAAACACCTGCTGGCTATCGGTTAAAAACTCATTGTTTTTTAAAACTACTGCGCTTTTTATGGCGAATAATGGATTCAGTTTTCTTTACCTAATCAGTCAAAGGGTATATCAAAGCGTTAACTGTTTTAGAATATAGATTGATTTCCCTTTACATCGAATTAAAATAGGCTTGTCACTCCATCGTAATAATTTATACATTTATTTTAAACAAATGTTTTAATCAAACGATTGATTAATTTTGTGCCATTATTTAAGACATAAAACTTTTATCAAATGGCCGAGTCAGGATTTAAAAAGTGGATAATTACCATCACGGTAATTATTGCTTCATTGTTAGAATTAATAGATACCACCATAGTTAACGTTTCCATTCCTCAAATTCAGGGTAACCTGGGGGCTACAATAACTGATGCCGCCTGGGTTGTAACAGGGTATAGCGTAGCAAACGTTATCATTTTGCCCATGTCGGGTTGGCTGAGTAGTTTTTTCGGGCGCAAAAACTACTTTTTAACTTCCATCATTGTGTTTACCATCGCTTCATTTTTATGCGGCAACGCCAGTAGCCTGACCGAACTTGTTGGCTTCAGGATTTTGCAGGGCTTAGCAGGTGGCGGTTTACTTTCAACATCACAAGCCATCCTGATTGAAACATGGCCGGCAGAACAGTTGGGTACAGCTACTGCATTGTTTGGATTAGGTGCAGTTGTGGGCCCAACCATAGGGCCTACCATTGGCGGTTACATAACAGACCATGCCGCCTGGCGCTGGATTTTTTACGTGAATATACCGGTAGGCATCCTGGCTTCGATCTTTACGGTGATGTATGTAAAAGTAACGTCTCGTGATGGGCGGGATAAACCTATTGACTGGTGGGGCATTGTTTTACTGGCCATTACGGTAGGCAGTTTGCAAACCATATTGGAGAAAGGGGAGGATGAAGATTGGTTTGCCACTACATATATTATAGTACTCACATGTACAGCGGTTATTGGTTTGCTGCTTTTTTTATGGCGCGAGTTAAGTACCGACCATCCTATTGTTAATTTCAAAATTATGAGGCACCGGAGTTTTTCTGCCGGGATGGTTACCTCGTTTATACTGGGAGTTGGCTTGTACGGGTCCCAATTTGTTTTTCCGGTTTTTTGTCAAAACCTGCTGGGGTTTTCGGCCCAACAAACCGGCGAGATCCTGCTGCCCGGCGGTTTGTTTACTATTATGATGATGCCTTTTGTAGGGATTATGCTTAACAAAGGGCTGCCTGCACAATTTATGGCTGTAGGCGGTATGATATTGTTCTTCGTTTTCTCCTGGTTTATGAGCGGCTCGACACTGGCATCGGGCACCGGCGATTTCTTTTGGCCTTTAGCCATCAGGGGTATTGGTTTATCACTTCTTTTTGTACCGCTTACTACCATTGCCATCGGCGGTTTAAAGGGGGCTGAAATAGGGCAGGGCACCGGTCTGAACAATATGATGCGGCAGTTGGGCGGCTCGTTTGGGATAGCCGGTTTAAATACGCTGATCCATATCCGCGTGGCAACGCACCGTAATAACCTGTTAAGTAATATTAATCCGTATAACAATTATTTTACCGACAGATATAACGCGCTGCTGCACGGGTTTATGGCTAAGGGGAAATCATTTTTTGACGCTTCAAAAATGGCGTACGCTGCTATTGACGGTACTGTAAACAAGCAAAGCACACTACTAAGTTATAATGACGCTTACATTGTGGTTGGTTGGGTGATGCTGGCTGCCATTCCGCTGATATTTTTAGCGCCGATTGTAAAAGGGCAAAAGGCTGTAGCTGATACACATTAATCAGTCGCGGATGATATATGTTTTTGAATGACTAAATTTGAAAGATATATCATCCATGACTATAACCGCCGAAACAACAACCGAAGAAAAAATATTGAGTGCAGCCAGGCGCATCTTTACTAAAAAAGGCTTCCTGGCAACTACCGTACGCGATATAGCTACCGAGGCTAATACCAATGTGGCGTCGGTTAACTATTATTTCCGCAGCAAGGAGAATCTTTTTGCGTTTATCATGGACGAAACTATAAAAAAGCTTTTCGATAAAATTGAACCTGTTTTAAATGATGAGTCTTCTTCAGCCATCGAAAAAATAGAGATTTGTGTAGGATACTATATCGACCAGCTTTTGGAAAACCCCGATTTTCCATTTTTTATGGTGAACGAGGTGCTTGCCGGGCAAACCACCTTGCCTATGGTCGAAAAAATTAAAACGCTAACTGATTCTGTTTTTGCCAAACAGCTTTACGCATTGCAAGCCGATGGCGTCATGAAATTTCATCCTGTTAACCTGATGTGGAATATTGCCGGAATGATCGTTTTTCCCTTTCTTGTACGACCGCGGCAACTGGAGGCCGGCTATTTTGATGCCGCCGAATTTACAACGATGATAAAGGAAAGAAAGAAGCTGATCCCGATCTGGATAGCGCAGGCCTTGAAGGGCGTGTAGAATATCGACCTCTATTCCCCAACGGCCTTCATAGTAAACATGCCGCTGTAATATTTGCGGTAGGCATAACCCAGCAGCAGGTTAGGTACAACAAGTGTAACCCCCATAAGCCAGCCCGATGGTACCAAAAATGTATGGAACAACAGTACATTTAAACTGATGGGGAACAATACCACTGCCGAAAACGGTGCGTAACGATTAAACATCAACGATAGCCCACCCACTATTTGTATCACCTTTTGCATCGGATAAAAATAGCCTGTGCCTTTAAGCCCGGCTATGAATGCACCTGCTTTACCGGTATGCAGCGGCTGATAAGGAATAAAATGTAAAAAATAATCGAGACCGAATATCAGGTAAAGTGAGCCGAGTAATACCCGGCATATAAGTGTTGTAGTTTTCATGATTGTTTATAACCGGGTTGAATTTATCGAAAATTAGTGATCAAACTAATACTTTGAAAATATTACAAGCGATATAAACAAATCGGGGAAAAAGAGTTCGGATAGTATTAACGGGCAATAATGTACAGGTGTTCCTCCTTTAAAAAATCTACAAGGTCAACATCCAAAACCTTTGCTATTTCAATGAGCCTGGCAAGGGTAAGCTTAACGTTGCCCAGCTCTATTTTGCTGAATGTGTTTTGCGATACTTTGAGTTTGTAGGCAACGTAAAACTGGGTGTAATTTTTTTCTTCCCTAACGGCTCGGATCCTATTAGCTATAAGTTTTTCAGTGAGCATATTTTTCTTTAAGTTGATTGGTTGTTTAATGGATAAACGTAATCATGAATGCTTCGGATTGGGGGATATGGCGAATAAACACTTAGGTTGTTTAATATAATTTAATAATAGCCTTACTCTAAATCAGGGTGTGGTTAAAATACTGGTATTGAGGTTGTTGTATTGTTGTTGATCGCGGCTTAAATCTGCCTTGTGTTATGCTCCGTAGCTTCTTCCAAACAATTAAAGCAATAACATATGAAAAAGATGATCATCGCAGCCATTGCATTAGTAACTTTTGCAATAGCTCCTAAAGCTAACGCTCAAACCAAAATGGTAGGCGGCGCAGCTATGTACCCAACTAAAGATATTATCGATAACGCGGTAAATTCAAAAGACCACACCACACTTGTAGCTGCCGTTAAAGCTGCGGGGCTTGTTGAAACTTTGAAAGGCGACGGCCCGTTCACTGTTTTTGCTCCAACCAACGAAGCATTCGACAAATTGCCGAAAGAGACTGTTCCAACCCTGTTGAAACCGGAGAATAAGCAAATGCTGACCAAAATTCTTACTTATCACGTTGTAGCGGGCAGGTTAAGTTCGGCAGAGCTGTGGGCTAAGGTTAAAGCAGGAAAAGGCAAAGCGGAATTGAAAACAGTTGCAGGTGGCACACTTACCGTTATGGCTCAGGGCAAAAAGCTATATCTTGTTGATGAGAAGGGTGGCAAATCATGGATTACTATTGCCGATGTATTTCAGAAAAATGGTGTAATCCACGTAGTTAATACGGTACTGATGCCAAATTAATTAAAATTGAGGGGATATAATAAAACAGCCCGGTTGCTTAAAAGCACCGGGCTGTTTTGTTTTGGTGTTGTACTTAATGGGTAGGCACCGGATTGGTTGGTGTTGTTGGGCTCGATGGATTAGGTGTAGGGCTTGGTGTTGGTGCCGGCGCGGGAATGTTTGGTGTATTTGGCTGCGGTACCGGGTTAGGGGTATTAGGTGTTGGCGAAGGGTTAGGGGTTGGAGTTGGTGTCGGGGCCGGTGTAGGCGTTGGCACCGGCATCGGTACTCGATTTGGTTCCGTTGGTGTCGGAGTAGGAGTAGGTGTTGGCGTAGGAGCAGGGGTAGGCGTCGGCGTTGGTACCGGTGTTTTTGGTTTCTTTTTATTTTTACCCGGTACGGTATCTGTTTGCATTGTATACTGTGATACAGTTGCGCCATTATTGTGAGGCTTGTGGTCGTTTGCTAAGGCAAATGAGCCGGCTAATGACAGGGCAATAGCTGCGGCTGCTAATCTTAAATTTTTCATATTTTTCGTTTTATTTATGAAAAGTTAACTATTAATATAACTTTCATTTGTCGTAATAGTTTTAAAATTTATAAATCAGTGCTAACCGTAGTTGAAGCCAGGCGCATGAAAGAATGCTGTTCCCCGGTTTGTAAATAGGTAGTTTATTGCGGGTTTATATCGAGCCCTTATATTTGTGACTAACATCAACATACACCACCTATGAATCAACATACACCACCTATGACCGAACTTGAAAAAATGATATCCGGCGAGCTATATAATGCCGGGGATGCCGAACTTGTTGCTGCCCGTTCAAAAGCCCGCCAGTTATTTACGCAATATAATGCCGCCGGCTATGATGATAAGGAAACCAAGACCGCACTGCTAAGGCAATTGTTAGGGGATTTTAAGGGCAATATAGATATTCAATCACCATTTTACTGTGATTATGGCTTTAATATAACAGCCGGCGATAATTTGTTTTTGAATTTTAACTGCATCATATTGGATTGTGCCCCTGTTACTTTTGGCGACAATGTGTTCCTGGCACCTAATGTGCAGCTTTATACAGCTTATCACCCGGTAATAGCTGCCGAGCGCATCAAAGGGCCTGAGTATGCAGCTCCTATCACAATCGGCAATAACGTATGGCTGGGCGGTGGTGCAATTGTATGCCCTGGGGTTACTATTGGCGATAACACTACTATAGGTGCGGGAAGTGTGGTAACTAAAGATATTCCGGCCAATGTTGTAGCTGTAGGCAATCCATGCCGGGTGATCAAATCTCTTTGATCGGGCTAAGATCAACCGAAAACAAAAGGTTGATCCATTCCCTGGATCTGGACTTTGTATTGTGGGGGAAGAAGGGCATCCCTAAAAAATTTTGCTGGTCTGAGATTTTTTGTGACCTTATATATTTTTAATACAGGCCAAAGCCAGGCGGTTTTGCCCAGCGGTAGTTGTTGGCTTACCTGCGTGGGGACGGTTAATAGTTGCGCTTGTTTCAGGATCTGGTAACGGGTAAAACCAAGGTGCTTTTTGTACTGACGATATAAATCGGCAGTAAAGGCGCTGTTAATAAGGTTATGCTCAAGATGATCCTGTCGCATCTGCAGGTAGTGGTCATAATTTATTGGCAGGCGTTTTAACTGCATTCGATCACCAACGTTATAAAACACATTAAATACCTCAGTTTTTTCAGCAATGCTGAGTGGTTTTTCCAATAATTCATATGACCGGATAGACAGATCGATCAGAAGAAACAGTACATCACGATAAGCCCAGTCGGGTATTTGGGAACCGCGGGTTGTTTCAACGTTTTTGTGTATGGCAGTTATCTTATCGATGGCCTTTAAGGCCGCTTCGCGCTCCGAAAAGAGGATCTGCCGGGAATAAGCTACGGTGCTAAACAATCGCGCTAAAGGATCGGCCGGAAGTTTTCCCGTGAAATAGAGCCAGTCGACAGCCTTATTTAAAGCAAATTCAGCTGCTGCGCCTGCAAAAATGAACAGGATGGTATCTGCCTTGCCCCAAATCCTGCGCACTATCGAATGTTCATCTACAAAAAGTTCCATACTATATAATGTTAGCTTTTGATAAGTTGTTTTTGGCCTTATTATAAAACAGTTCGGCGATTATTACTATAAATATGCCTGCGGTATAACAAAGCATATCTCCCCATGAAAATGATTGCCCAAGCAGTATAGCAGCCAGTTTTGAGTTTTGTAAACCAAGATGTTTAAGCAGGGTAAAGTGCTGGGATATTTCGACTATGTAAGAAAAGATCAGTGTACCGATGGCTGCCACAGGCCAGGGTATATCAATTAAGCATTTTACAAAGCAATAAATAAGGATAACCACTAAAAGATCACCGCCAAAAGGGCGAATGAGATCATCATGCATATACATGCCGATGAATACTTCAATTATAAAAAGTAGTAAAGTTAATATGGCGTATGATTTATTTAATTTCATTTGGGATATGTAAAAGTACTTTGTATTTCAAAGTTAATAAATGTTTTTATGCCCGCAACAAATGAATGTAACTTTTTATCACCTGGGAAGAGGTAGCTTTTATTTGTGCTGCTAACTTTTGTGGACTTTTTAGGTTGTTTAAAACTTAATTGCTAATTTTTATAGTTTTTAAAATGCAACAGCTATACTTGTATTTTAATTTAAGCAGGGATATGGTAAACGCAGTTTTTGAGTTTGAATTTAATAATCAGGTTATTGAGTTTGATATAAGCGATAAGGATTTGATGATAAACGCCACAGAGATGGGCAAAATATTCGGAAAAAATCCGGCCGAGTTTTTAAAGTTGAAGCAAACCAAAGATTTTATAGAAGAATTGAAAAATTTGCCCTTGCCTTTTAATGAAACGAATGAAGAGCGCAGTTATGCAGATAATCAGGCCGATCTGGAATCGATGATATTTGTAAACAAGATAGACGGTTTGTGGATGTGCGAGATCCTGGCATTGAAATTTGCGGGCTGGCTAAACCCTAAATTTGAGGTTTGGGTTTACAGTACCATAAGGGAGTTTTTGCCCAATTTGCGTGATAATAATGAAGCCTATAAACAGATTGTGAAATTTGAAGATCAATTGGAAAAACTCGTAAAAAAATTACAGGGTAATTCAGATTTTCAGTCGTATATGCTATTGCAGGAAAAATTGAAAAAGCTGCCTTACAGGATCAAAAGGAATAATCAGGCTACTTTAAGGCAGTACAGGCAATTAAAGGCCATTTAACTATCATCGTTTTGCGGGGAAGGCCCCATGCTTTCTCCGCTATACTTTTTACTTTTCTTCTTCCTACAATCTTCTTAACTCCAGTTTGCTAACCTAATGTCATTAAATCGTTGTTGATTTAGTATTAAATAATTGTTATCCTATTTTTTTTACTTTCGCTTTTTATTAGCTCCCCGGGGTAAATTAGGTTTGATCAATTCCTGCCGGTCAAGCCTTTTGGGAAACTAAAGCAACGTGTTTTTCATGGAAAGTAAATTGAGGTTGGCCGAATATAAAGTACTTTTATACAGGCTTTTTTTGGGGTATTTGTTCTATTTTATTGCAAGGGTTTTGTTCTTCGCGTTCAACACGCACCTGTTTGCGGTTGATAGCGTTTGGGCTTTGCTTAAGCTTTGTTATTATGGTATGGCTTTTGACACCACGGCTTTACTGTATATCAACAGCTTGTTTATCCTGCTCAGCGTTTTGCCCTTAACTGTGAATACGCGGCCGGCGTTTCAAAAAGGTATGGCTATCCTGTACTTTGTTACCAACTTACTTGCTTACGCTACCAACTTTGTTGATATCATTTATTATCGCTTTAGCCAGGTACGCTCAACCAAGGCAACGCTTGATGTGTTGGCCGATGAAAATAACAAGAAACTGTTGTTTACCCATTTTTCTGAGGCTTACTGGTATGTGATCATCATATTTATACTGTGCGCAGTCTGCTGGATCTGGCTGTATAAACGCGTAAAGCTAAAACCGGCTATTGTAACAGATAAGAAAGTGTATTTTCTGTCGTCGATAGTATCTTTCCTGCTGATCCTTACACTGGTTATCGGAGGCATCCGGGGCGATTTTGCGCATAGTACGCGGCCCATCAATATGGTTGATGCCTACAAGCACATCACTGTACCTAACCAGGGCGATATTGTGCTGAATACCCCTTTCGCTGTTTTCCGGACGCTGGGAACCAATAATTACAAGCTTCAGCATTGGGTGGACGAGGCTTACATCAACACCAATATAAAACCTATAAAACAATATAGCACCAAACCGGTTGCTAAGCCCAATGTGGTGATCATTATACTGGAAAGTATGGCCCGCGAGTATTGGGGTAGCATGAACCGCGATGTTAATATACCGGGCTTTAAATCATATACCCCTTTTTTAGATTCGTTATCTAACAGCAGCCTTATATTTACCAACGCTTATGCAACCGGCCGGCAATCTATTCATGCTGTATCGTCGGTAATAGCGGGGATCCCGTCGTTTCAAAATGCTTTTACCTCATCACCGTATGCCAAGCAAAAGATCCAGTCGGTAGTGTCGGTTTGTGATAGTATGGGGTATCAAACCTCATTCTTTCATGGGGCAGCCAACGGATCGATGGGCTTTCAGGGCTTTGGCAGTATTTTAGGTTATCAGCATTATTATGGCCGTACCGAATATAACGATGATAAAGATTTTGACGGGATCTGGGGGATTTGGGACGAACATTTTTTCCCGTTCATGGCACGCGCGCTGACAGATCAAAAGCAGCCTTTTATGGCTACGCTGTTCACACTGTCATCGCATGATCCGTATCAACTGCCCGAAAAATATAAAGCGAGGTTTAAAGGCGGTCCGCTGGCTATTGATAAATGCGTTCAGTATACTGATAACTCTTTAAGGATCTTTTTCAATTACGCTAAAACGCAGCCATGGTTTAGTAATACCATTTTTGTGATCACTGCCGATCATACCAGTCAGACTTATTATCCTGAATATAGTAAACAGGTTAACCGCTTTGCGGTGCCTATCCTGTTTTACAGTGCCAACAGCGCATATAATTTGAAAGGCGTACGTACCGATCTGGCGTCGCAAATGGATATTTACCCAACGGTGGTGGATTTGATTGGTTATAACAAACCCTTTAGGTCATGGGGCAGAAGTTTGGTGAGTAACCAACCCGATGAGCAGCCCAAAGTGATCAATTCAACAGGAAATATCTATCAGTTTATGCAGGGTAATTACACCTACCTGTTTGATGGTAAAAACTTCACCGGCATTTTCGCAGTGGCTGATAAAGGCCTGGAGAAAAACCTGATGACTGCACAGCCAAACGCCGAAATGCAAAAAGGCATGCAGGATTGTAAGGCACTGATACAGGATTATACGGATAGGATTGTGAACGGGAAGCTTGTGGCGAAGTAGGGATTCGATAGAAACGGATACGACTAATCTGTGCGGCAGGCGCACTTATTTGCTACATAATCCACACCATCCCAACTTTTCAACAATGCCCTAAAACACCTGTTAATGCATTAACTTTACCCGATTAACAGAAGGAGTAACCGCTTGGCTAAAGATACTACCAAAGAAACCCCCTTAATGCAGCAATATAATGCTATCAAAGTAAAGTACCCCGGTGCTTTGCTGCTGTTTAGGGTGGGCGATTTTTATGAAACATTTGGCGAAGACGCCGTTAAGGCTGCCGGTATTTTAGGCATCGTACTAACCCGCAGGGCAAACGGCGCCGCTACACATATTGAGCTTGCCGGTTTTCCGCACCATTCGCTGGATACTTACCTGCCTAAGCTGGTTCGTGCCGGGCAGCGTGTGGCTATCTGCGATCAGCTGGAAGATCCTAAAACTACCAAAACCATTGTTAAGCGCGGAGTAACCGAACTGGTTACCCCCGGTGTGGCTACCAATGATAATATCCTGAATCAAAAAAGCAACAACTATCTTGCTTCGCTGCATTTTGAAAAAAACAGCATTGGTATTGCGCTTATTGATATCTCGACCGGCGAGTTCATGACCGCCCAGGGTAACAGCGATTATATTGATAAGCTGCTGCAAAGTTTTTCGCCCAGTGAAGTGATCTATCCTAAGAGCCGCACGCGCGATTTTAAGGATACCTATGGCGACCGCTTTTACACCTATGCCCTTGACGAATGGCCCTACAGCGGCGATTATGCTAATGAAACATTGCTTAAGCATTTCGGTGTAAAATCGCTCAAAGGTTTTGGTATAGATAAACTGAATTTAGGCATCATTGCTGCCGGTGTAGCCATTCATTATTTGAATGAAACGGAACACCGCAACCTGGGCCATATTTCGGCCATCAGCAGGATAGAGGAAGACAGGTATTTATGGCTCGACAGGTTCAGTATCCGCAACCTGGAGCTTGTAGGTTCGGCCAACGAAAATGCCATGACACTGGTTGATGTGCTTGACCATACCTGCTCGCCTATGGGGGCACGATTACTGCGCCGCTGGATTGTAATGCCGCTTAAGCAGATCAAGGCCATTAATGACCGTTTAGGTGTAGTTGAATACCTGATAGGCAATGAAGAATTGCGTGAAGAACTGCTGCAATACCTGCGCCAGATAGGTGACCTGGAAAGGTTGATCTCCAAAATTGGCTTGCAAAAAGCTAACCCACGCGAGGTTTGCCAGCTGAAAAAGGCATTAACCGCTATAGCCCAGATCAAGCGGATTGCTGAATCATCGGAAAGCGCTCCCCTGCGTGCCATTGGCGAGCAACTAAATCCCTGCGCACTTATTTGCGAAAAGATAGAACGTGAATTGAACCCCGAGCCTCCGGTAATGCTGGTGAAAGGCTCGGTAATGAATGAGGGAATTAATGATGAGCTTGATCGCTTGCGTAAGATCGCTTTCGGCGGTAAAGGATACCTGTTGGAAATTCAAAAGCGCGAAGCTGAATTAACGGGGATCCCATCGCTTAAAGTATCCTTCAATAATGTGTTTGGCTACTACCTGGAGGTTACCCATGCCCACAGGGATAAAGTACCAACCGAGTGGATCCGCAAGCAAACACTGGTAAATGCCGAGCGTTATATTACCCCCGAGCTTAAGGAGTACGAGGAGCAGATTTTAGGTGCCGAAGAAAAGATCCTGGCGCTTGAAACACAATTATATAATGACCTGCTGTACTCGCTGGCCGAGTATATCAAACCTATTCAGCTTAACGCCCAGCTTATAGCGCGTTTGGATGTGCTGCTTAACTTTGCTACCATCTCCATTAAAAACTACTATGTAAAGCCTGAGATAAACGAAAGCAGGGTACTTGATATAAAAGGCGGCCGACACCCGGTTATTGAGAAAAATTTGCCGATAGGTGAGGAGTATATCACCAACAGTGTGTTTCTTGATTCGGAAACCCAGCAGATCATCATCATTACCGGTCCCAACATGGCAGGTAAATCGGCTTTGTTAAGGCAAACCGGCTTGATAGTGCTGATGGCTCAGATGGGTTGCTTTGTACCGGCTAAGGCAGCTACTATAGGCCTGGTTGATAAGATCTTTACCAGGGTAGGAGCTTCGGATAACCTTTCGTCCGGCGAATCGACGTTCATGGTTGAGATGAACGAAACGGCCAGTATCCTCAATAACCTCAGCGACAGGAGCCTGATCCTGCTGGATGAGATCGGTAGAGGTACATCAACTTACGATGGTATTTCCATAGCCTGGTCAATTGCTGAGTACCTGCATAACCACCCAACTGCAAGGGCTAAAACGCTGTTTGCAACGCATTATCATGAGCTTAACGAGCTTAGTAATTCATTTAACCGCGTTAAAAACTTTAATGTATCGGTTAAGGAAGTAGGGCAGCAGATCATCTTTTTACGTAAGCTGGTACCGGGCGGCAGCGAGCACAGCTTTGGGATCCACGTGGCTAAACTGGCGGGCATGCCCTCAAAAGTGCTTACCCGTGCAAACGAGATCTTGAAGAAACTGGAAAACGAACGTACCGGCGGCGAACATATCAAAGAAAGTATCCGCAAAGTGCAGAAGCAAGCTGTACAAATGCAGATGTTTTCGATAGATGACCCGGTATTAGTGAAAATCCGCGATACGCTGAATAACCTTGATGTAAATACACTAACTCCGGTTGAGGCACTCATGAAACTGGATGAAATTCAAAGGGTGGTGAAGAGTTGATTTTTTGGATGTGCAGATTTCAGATGTGCAAATGTGCAGATTGTTCAATAGAAAGCGTCATTGCGAGGAACGAAGCAATCCCCAATTGGCAGAGCCGCTCTGCATAGTTCGCGGTTGTTTCGTTCCTTGCAATCGACGTGATGAAGATACATCTGCTCATCTGAAATCTGCACACCTGCACATCCACTCCCATGTTAATATGTTAAAAACATCCGCATCCTCTCAATAAACATTAAAGCTAATTTTACTTTATGAGCATATACCTGCGTCGTAGTTTTTATTTGTTTATACTTTTCCTTTCCCCATTTATATTAAGTTCATGTCACTCGCGTAAGGCCGCTATGCGCGGCCAGCCGGGTGAGGTGGTTAATCCATCGCCTGATATCGCTTCAAAATACTCCGAAATTATGGGGGTTGATAGGGGAGATATTCAAAACGGGCGCCTTTATGCTTTTATTGACCAATGGATGGGCACGCCCTACAAATTTGGCGGACTTGATAAAGACGGCGTTGACTGTTCAGGTCTTACCTTTTTATTGGAGCAACAGGTTTACGGCATCACCATTCCGCGCATGACCAGCAAACAAATCACTGTTATTAAACGCAAATATGAGGACGAGCTCAAAGAAGGCGACCTGGTGTTTTTCGATTTCGACGGAAAGCAGTTTAGCCATGTTGGTGTTTATTTACAGAATGGCTATGTTGTACATGCCAGCTCGCGCCGCGGGGTTATCATCGTTAAACTGCGCGATCCATCTTTATACAAATACTTCTCAAGGGCCGGTTCTATTGAAAACGTACCTACAAGCATGAATTAAACAACACGGATTTTAGAAGGATTTTTGCGAATTACACGAATATCCGGTTAAATCGTATTCGTGTAATTCGTAAAAATTAGAGCTGGTTTGTGCCGTAATTTTCAATAATTTTGCACCATCATGGCCGACAAAAAAGATGATTACTCTTTCTGGACTAAGTACAAGCGTTTTGCCGGCACCGAGATCATGCTTTATGTGATCATGGTGATCGGTATCATTCTCGGCATTGTAATATTTAGTTACCTTTAACTAAGGTAACGTTGTCATTATCCACATCGGCAATTGACTGATAAAAATCAACAAGGTCCTGATAGGTGTCTTTACTATACGTGCCATCTATGATCTGTAGCTTGCGGCTGTATACCAGCTTGTCTCCATTTACGGTTGCGCTTGATTCAAACTTTCCGAAAGGTTTTTCGATACTTACTTTTTTAGGGCGCATATCAACCTTGTATCCTGCAGGCAGGGTATAGGTGATCTCATCCTCGTCAGTATATCCCCGGTTGATATAAACGTCGTTATGTCGGTTACGAACCTCACGCAACGGTGAAGTTATGCGATTAGCCGGGTTGGCCAGGAAAATTATTTTTCCGTCAGATACTGAACCGTAATCTGTAGCCGAAATTTTTAGTGTTTCGGTGGTGTAAGGTTGTTCAACTTTAAACTGCTTCAGGTCTGCACTTTCAATATCAAGATTGTTAATGGGGTAGATCTTCTTCAGGTCTTTGATCTGTTCTGTCTTCGACTCATAGATCACATGATCGCGGTCTTCGTAATTAGTGCCCTTGAAATTGGTGACCATTGTACCTGATAAATTACCGTTGGCGCTTAATGTAAAATTGGCTTTGCGCTGTTCAAGATTAGCCTGGGCCGTGTATTTTGGCGTATGCATTAGTTTGCCACCCTGTGGGGTACAGGCCAGTACAATACGGTCGTCGGTGAAATCGCCCAAAAAGCCAAACGGTATGTTCTGACTGGTGCATTCTAAAAAGGTAGTGTCATTTTTAAAAGGCAGGCATAAAATAACGTGATTGCCCTGATCCAGGCTCGCAAAGTCGGGCTGAAAGTTTACTTTAGACGCTCCGGCATATACCACACAATAGTATGACTCAATGTCGACCGCTTTTAGCAAGGCCTGTGTGTAGTTAACCAGGGCTTTGCAATCGCCATAATTTTGGGCGTCAACATCCGATGCCGGGAAGGGTTGTAAACCGCCTATCCCTACTTGTATGCTAATGTAGTGTGTTTTGCCCTGCATGTATTCATAAACCTTGCGGGCTTTGGCCTTAGGATCGGTTATTGACCCTGTAAGCTCTTTCATTTTTGCCACAGTTTGAGGCGAAAGCTGTTGGCGGCCTGCATTAAGCTTGTCATATTGCCATTGGCCAAGTTCTTTCCAATTGGTAAATGAGCCGCTGATACCGCGGTAAATGAATTTTTCGGGCACTATTTCCAGTCTGGGCATTATTGATCTGTAAACAGGGCTGTAAGGCTCATGCTTTAAAGCTTTCAGGTTGTTAGTTTGCCAGGTATATGTTTGCAGCCCTTGTTTATTGATGCCAATTGTTACCTTAACCGGCAAATTGGTTTGCTTGTATTTGATTTTAAAATCGGGCTTGCAAATTAATGTATACGAGCTTTTCTCAACTGCTATACCATCCGAAGGGATAGGTCGCCAGCTTTCAAGGTCAAGTGATTGCTTCGACTTTACATCGTATTCATAACTTACAGTGTACGGGTAATCAGCTACGTTGGGCTGATAGTGTTTTATCTTCAGGTCGGTAAAAAGCGAAAAGCCATCGTGGTTGCTGTCATCCTCAAAATCACTTTCCGAAAACTTGCCGGTGGGTTTGCCCCATTGGTTGTAAACTATGCCCTTTATATCCTTAATATACCGGCTTTTGTCATGCCATATAGCTACATCAACGTCATCGTCGCCATTTTTATTTAATACGGTTATTACTTCTTTTACATGGTAAAGCGTGTTGTCAAGGTCCTTAACCTCAATAGTAACTTCTTCATTGCGCACCACCGAGCTGGCATAAGGCAAAAGGTCTTTTGAGATGAGCGAAACGTCATAATTATCCTGTGCCTTTACACAGGTTACAGCCGAAAATATAAAAAAGGTAGTTAAAAATGCTTTCATTATTTTTTCTTGAAGATCATGTCTCCTTTTTCGGTTAAAATGATCTTGTTAAACAGTTCCTTAAGATAAGGGTACTCGGCCGAGTCATAAACCGATTTGTTAAACTGGGTAATGTTTGAAAAAGTAAAGGTGTTATTATCCTGGCTTTCAAACGTTGTGGCAAACATACCACCCTTGTTTGGTAACGAAAATGCTACTACCTGTGGTGGTGTTTCAATAATATATTGCGCAGGCAGGTGCATTACCAAAACCAATCTCTTATCTGAAGCAAAGGCCCAGTCAACAGGGTAATCACGTTCGGCAAGTTTGAAAGGGTTGGTAGTGCGTTTCTCCCAAAAGTAAGGGTTAAAGGCAAGTTTATCATGATTGGTATTATCAAATGCCTCTATTTCTACCTCAAAGGTTTCACGCAACGGATTGTCAAGGCTGTCGAGATTTGCAATGTCTGATTTAAATACTTTTAGCTTAGGCTGTTTCTCATCAAAATCTTCAACGTATTCGTCAACTGTATTAAACTTTTTAATGGCTTTGCGCTTTTCATAGGCGTCGTAACCTTTGTAGTAATTGGTTATAGTACCTTTTAACTTACCATTATCAAGCAGCGTCAGATCGAACATGCGCGTAGTGGCCGCTTTTTGCTGAGTGCTCAGCTCTATCCAATAGGATGGTTTATTAAGGCTGAGCACCCTGCCCTTATCATTTATACATTTAAGTGGAAGCAGGCCGAAGGAGAGCAGCGGATCGGTAGCGTCAAGCAGATAGGTTTGATCGCCGATAGTTAACCTCGCTATAACATAGTTAAAGTCTGTAAGCACCGGGTAAAGGTTGTTCACCATTCCATGGTCGCGGGTTGAAAGTAGTACGGCTTCGGCATTAAGGCCGGCGGCACTAAGCGCAGTAATAAGTGTCAGGTTGATATCGGCAATACTGCCGGCATGTGTATCCAGTGCCTTCTTAACGCCGTCGGTACTGTAAATGCCGATATAATCGTTCCATTTTATCTGGCTTTTGACCCAGGCATACAAGGCCTTTGCTTTGTCAAGGTCGGTTGTTTTACCCGCAATTACCGGTGCAATGCGCTCTTTGAGCAGGCTTGTGCGTTTCATTTGTACGCCAAATTCATCGGATATCTTTAGCTGGCGATCAACGTCGCTCCATTCTTTTGTTACTACGGTTTTAACGCCGGTATAAGGATTAGTAACTTCAACCAATTCAAAGAATATCGCTGATAAAAAGTTTTTACGCGCGGTCATATAATCCTCATCAACAAACGCGGGAATATCCTTCATGTTGTAAGTGATATGCGAGCAATCAGCTTTTGAGCCGCCCGATGAAAAGCATTCACGCTCAACTTCCGAATTGCTTTTGGTTAATTTCAGCGCACCGCGTAATGAGGCATTAAATGTCCAGAAGCCAGGGATATGTACTTCATATTGCGAATTTATTTTCGGAATATCGTCCTGGAATGTCCACCCTCTGAAATGGTCCCAGTATGGTGATATAAGTTCGTATTTAAACTCAATAACGCAGCCGGGCCGTAATGCAGGTAGTGCAAACTTTACGGTGCTGCCATATTTATAGTCTTTAACGGTAAATACCTTTTTTGAATCAAGTTCGGCCTTTTGAATGATGCCGTTATCATCTTTATAATAAGTTATTCCGGTAACGTTGTTAACCTCTTCTGCCGAGTTATCGCCATTGTGTATAGGTATTTCTATGGTGCCGTGAGTTAGCCCTTCTTTGGTAAATATTTTAATTTTGGCATGGTAGGTATGTATGAGCCTGATATGATCCATGTACTCATCTATGCGGGTATTGCCAAATTCGTTTAAAAAAACGGCATTCGCCTGCGGATCTTTATCATATTTGGTCATTTCAATCTCCTGGTCGGTGATTCCTGTTTCAAATTCCTGTGCGGCAGCTTTGAACGATAAGCCGATAAAAATCAAAAGAATAAGAGTGATTTTGTTCATACAAATTGTGATAATTAGGGATAATCAAATTAAATAATAAATTGGTATATTAAATAAATTAAAAAATTTATTCTGCTGATTAATTTTAGGACATTTGCGACCTTTGCATCTCTGAATACTGACAAATGAAATTAAATTTAAAACGCCCCCTGGCTTTCTTTGATCTTGAAACAACAGGTACTAATATTGGTGCCGACCGTATAGTTGAAATATCTGTTATCAAGCTTAATCCTGATGGCAGCGAAGAAGTGAGAACGTGGCGTGTTCACCCGGGCATTCCTATTCCGCTCGAGTCATCACTGGTGCACGGCATTTATGACGAGCATATCCAAAACGAAAAACAATTTAAAGAGCTTGGCCAGGAAATAGCCGACTTTATTGGCGATAGCGATTTGGCTGGATATAATTCAAATAAGTTTGATATCCCCATGATCATGGAGGAGTTTTTGCGTGCCGGTGTGGATTTTAACCTGGATGCCCGCCATTTTGTTGATGTACAGAACATATTCCACCAGATGGAACAGCGCACATTAAAGGCTGCTTACCAATTCTATTGCAATAAAGTAATTGAAAACGCCCATTCGGCTGAAGCCGATACCCGTGCTACCATGGAAGTTTTATTGGCACAGATTGAGCGTTATGAAAATGTAGAGTGGGAAGATAAAAAAGGTAATAAAATAATCCCTGTTGTGGGCGATGTTGAAGCGCTGCACTCGTTTACCAACTTGAGCAAGCCGGTTGATTTTGCCGGCAGAATGGTTTACAATGAACAGGGCGAGGAGTTGATCAACTTTGGCAAACATAAAGGTAAACGTGTTGAGGACGTATTAAACGCGGAGCCAAGCTATTATTCATGGATGATGCAGGGTGATTTCCCGCTTTACACCAAGCGCAAACTCGAAGAGATTTATACCCGCTGGAATGCTAAGAAAATAGCCGAGCGTCAGGCAAATAAAGCAGCTCAGCCAAAACCGGCAGATCAACAGCCCGCCGGCTCTAAGCCTGAGTACCAGAAAAAAGAATACACTAAGCCTGATCATACTAAAAATCAGCACTATCAAAACAAACCTTTCAAAAAGAAGGAAGAACCAGCCAAACCGGTTAATGACGATATGCTTGCCCAGTTGGCTCTGAAATTTAAAAAAGGTTAAATTTTTCTGAACCTTGATTTTTAGGGTTTGAAGATTACCATGAACTTTTCCCCGGCGACCGTGTCCTCACGGTCGCATGTTCGCGTACGTCAGAACTGGAATTTTTTGAATTGATGGATTTATAGATTTTTTAAAAACGAAGCCTTTGTAAATTTGCAAGGGCTTTTTTGTTGATATTATTCTGAAACCCGACAGGTATAGATTCGTTCAGCTTTAACCTTTAACCTTTAACCTTTAACCTTTAACCTTTAACCTTTAACCTTTAACCTTTAACCTTTAACCTTTAACCTTTAACCTTTAGAAAGTCGATATTCCGTTTCAATCCGCTAAACTTCGTGCGTTTAACGGCCGAATTTTTAAATACTTTTTGAAATATATCCTGGGTGATGTCCTGCCAGTCGGCGGTTTTTAAATGCAGCAAATCGGGGTGCGGCGTAAAGGCCGGCTCTGTATTCAACACTGAGAAACGGTTCCAGGGGCAAACATCCTGGCAAACGTCGCAACCAAACATCCAGTTATCCATTTTGCCTTTAAACTCCTGTGGAATCTCGTTTTTAAGCTCGATGGTTAAATAGGAGATGCAACGGCTGCCATCAACTACATACGGTCCTACAATAGCATCAGTAGGGCACGCGTCGATACAATTTGTGCAGGTACCGCAATGATCTGCTGTGGGGGCTATATCGTATTCCAGCTCAAGGTCAATGATCAGTTCGGCCAGAAAAAAAAATGAACCGGCCTTTTTGTTAAGCAGGTTACTGTTTTTGCCAATCCAGCCCATTCCTGCTTTACGGGCCCATGCCTTATCAAGTACCGGGGCCGAATCAACAAATGCGCGGCCGCCTACTTCACCTATCTTATCATTAATGATTTGCAGTAACAACCTTAGCTTATCTTTAATTACAGTATGGTAATCAATTCCATAAGCGTATTTGGAGATTTTAGGAGATAACGGGTCATCCTGTTGCTGATCGGTATAGTAATTTACACCAAGCGAGATAACAGATTTTGCCCCATCCACAAGCAAACGAGGGTCGAGGCGCTTATCAAAGTGGTTTTCCATGTACGCCATTTCGCCGTGCATGTTTTTATTAAGCCAGGTTTCAAGGCGCGGGGCCTCATCTTCTAAAAAGTCTGCTTTGGCAATACCACAAAACAAAAAGCCAAGCTTTTGTGCCTCGTTTTTAATGAGTTGACTGTATGTGGCCTTGTTTTGCTGCATTTATGCAAAGATAGTATAAATTGAAATTGGTGCGTGTACGGTGATGTTCTTCAATAAGGTTTAATCAACCATGATATATACTTGCGCACGGGTATTATTCGTTATTATAGTTTACTCCGTTTCGCTATAAAATAACTATTGGTGCAGTTTTTGTATTTGATTAAAAAATAGGGATTTATAGCATGCTCGAGCATATCAGATACTTGCCCGCTCATGTATTAGGAATGCATGCGGTTGGCCACGTTACTATTGGGGATTATGAAAAAGCCTTGACACCATTGCTTGAACAACAGGTGAAGCAAACCGGGCGGATAAATTTTTTGCTGGTGCTGGAAACTAATATTAAAAATTTTACAGCCGGAGCCTGGTGTGGCAATATCAGGCTCGGATTTAAGTATTTTACCCGGTGGAACAAAGTTGCCGTTGTAACAGATCAGGACGGAGTGCGTGAGTTCAGTCATCTGTTTAAATATATTTTACCCGGCAAGTTTGCAGGTTATAAACTTGAAGAATTGGACGAAGCTGTAAAATGGGTAACAGGAATTAAATAAACGTACCATTATGGAAACTACAGATAAAACAGCAGTGATGAACAATGATGATTCAGACCTGCACAACGACGAGTTGGGCGAAAACACCGGCGACGATACCATAATAGCCGAAATAGTTCATTTAAAGCCCGACGAAAAGGATATCAGCAAAATGCCGTCATCAAACAAAGGTCAGGGGCCGGCAGGGGAGAACTTGTAGTTTGCCTCCGGCCCCTAAAGGGGGAGTTTTTGATTTGCATATTGCCTATCTTCATATAGCGATAGACAAAAAAATGCCTTACTAAAGAGTAAGGCATTTTTTGTTTAATATCATCGGAACCGGCCCTTTAGGGGCGGGGAACTAAAAGCTGTTCCTGATGCTGTTGCTTAAAGTTTTGGTGCTCCAGTATCCGCTATCCAAAATGCGGCGTACGGTCATCAGCGGATCAGTTTGATCGCGTTTATCAGCCAATTGAAAAGCCATTTTGAAACCGCGTTTCCTTAACTCAGGCAAGGCGGCTTTATTCCAGATACCAAACGGATAAGCAAAGTAATCCATTTTTTTACCGGTGATCTCTTCCAAAGTTTTGGTTGGTTTTTCAATTTGGGTAACCCAATCATCAACCGGGCGATTGGTTATTTTGCCGTTTTTACCAATGATTTTAAGGGTTGATGTATGTGAGTAACGGTCAACACGGTGGTGGTCCCAGGTGTGACTGGCTACAACGTTGCCTTCGTCAGATAGTTGTTTAACCTGTTCTTTGGTCATGTAATGCGGACGGCCCAATGATACAGTCATCACAAAATAAACTGCCTTAAAACCATATTTTTTAAGGGTAGGGTTAGCGATGGTGAATTGGTCAAGGTCGGTATCATCAAACGTAAGCATGATGGGCTTTTTAGGAAGCGGCGCACCTTTGGTAAGGTATGCATAAAGCTGATCGGGCAATATGGTATGATAACCACTGTCGGCCAGCATTTTGATGTGCTCTTTAAAAGCAGCAACCTGTACTATGTAATCTTTAGCATTTTTTGAATCTGTTGGCTTCCAGTCGCGGATTTGGTGGTAGCAAAGAATAGGTACCTGCTTGCGGGCTAAAATAGCTGCGGCATCGCCTTGTGGAGCGGCATTATTGGTAGCGGCCGGAGCTTCAGTAACCGGAGTGGCAGCAGTTGATTTATCCGTTGGCTTTGACTGGCATGAAACAGCACCCAAAGCACAAAGAGCCAGCACGGCTAATGTTTGTTTTATCATATTATAGGTTGGTTTTATTCCTCAATTAACGGCGGCTAAATTAATAATTATATAACATGACTATCTTTTATTTTAATAAATTTAATTGCCGATTTAATGTTTAAACGGTTTATTTCAAAGCTTTGCCGGGTATAAAAAAAGCAGGGCCTGCAACGTGTTTTTTGTTATAAACACGTTGCAGACCCTTGCATTAGTAGCATTTGGCAAACTACAAAACTATGCGCTTTCCTTCTTTTATTGACCGCTTAGCTGCATCCAGTATCTGCATCACTATCATATTGTATTTTAATGATGAACGATCGTCCGGGTGCCTGAGCGGATTTGCAAGGGCCGAAGTAAAATAGGCTACCGGCGCATCGGCAGGTGCTACCAGCGGTGCCGCTTTATAGCCTCTTACACGGTTATTAACTTTTATTTCAACACTATCCTTGTCAAAAGCATGAATATAGCCTTTAGCTCCAAAAATTTCCATGTCCTTAATGCCAAATGGCCAGTTCCATGAGGCTTCTATCTGCCCGGTGGCATTGGCATATTCAACCAATATAGTAGCGTCATCTTCAACCTTGGGATATACATTGGGTTTGTAATGCCTTGCAATAGCAGTTACCGCTATGGGGCGCTGGCCTTTCATTAACCAGGTCATTAAATCGGCGCCATAGCAGCCAAAATCGTTAAGCGCGCCTGCCCCATTCAAAACAGGATCTGTAAGCCAGCTCAGGAAATCTTCGCTGCAGCCAATTTCACGTGGCCCCTGATGTCCGTCGTGCACCACCATTTTGCGGATCATGCCTACGCTATCAAGTTTAACGTTATTGTAAGCATCTTGGAAGGAGGGGTACCAGGTGGTTTCGTAGTTAGTTAAAACTTTAACATAATACTTAAGAGCCAGAAACTCCATGCGTTTAGCCTGCTCTAAAGTGGCTGCCAAAGGTTTTTCAACCATTACCGAGATACCAAGCGGTGCGCATGTTTCAACAATATCCACGTGTTTGCCAACCTCGTTGTAACCCAGTACAATGGCAGGTTTGCGGGTTGTACACATTTTCTTCAGGTCATCAAAAAACAGGGAATCGGGCAGGTTATATGCCTTACCAAATTTTTCCCAAAGTTTTTTGTTGGGTTCGGCAATGCCTACAATATTTACGTTGCCTTTGCGGTATTCGCTTAATATAAGGTGGATATGGTCATGGTTTAAGCCCATAATGCCTACTTTTAAGGTAGGTACAGGTTTATGTACAACAGGTACAGTATCCTTTTTTGCCTTGTTAATTGTGTCGGCAGGCAGGGTAACGGACTGGGCTGGTGCAGGCGTAGCAACCGTTGGTGGCGGCGTTGTTTGGGCCGATATAATAGTTGTCCCACTTAAAATAAACGCAGTTGTAGCTAACAGTAGTTTTAATTTGGTCTTCATGATTGGTGGCGATGTATGTAGGTTTATATCAAAATAAGGATGGATTTCCCCCCAGCTTTATTTTTCCTAAATGTTTGTAGGCGGCTTCGGTAACTTCGCGCCCGCGGGCGGTGCGCATGATAAAACCTTCCTGTATCAAAAACGGTTCATAAACTTCTTCAATGGTGCCTTCATCTTCGCCAACCGCAGTTGCAACAGTTTTTAAGCCTACAGGACCGCCTTTAAACTTATCGATGATGGTGAGGAGTATTTTGTTGTCCATTTCATCAAGGCCGTGGCTATCTACGTTGAGGGCGTTGAGGGCATACTGTGCAATTTCGGTATCAATTTTACCATTGCCTTTAATCTGGGCAAAATCGCGCGTGCGGCGAAGTAAGGCATTGGCTATACGTGGTGTACCGCGGCTGCGGCGTGCAATTTCATAAGCGCCTTCATCGGTAATAGGAGTTTTTAATATCGAAGCAGAGCGTAGCACAATGGTGGTAAGCAATTTAGCATCGTAATATTCCAACCGCGAATTTATGCCGAACCTCGCCCGTAATGGTGCGGTAAGCAGGCCCGAACGGGTGGTAGCCCCAACCAGGGTGAACGGATTTAGCGAGATCTGTACTGAACGGGCATTTGGGCCGCTTTCCAGCATAATATCTATCTTAAAATCTTCCATCGCCGAGTACAGGTATTCCTCAACCAGCGGACTTAAACGGTGAATCTCGTCAATAAAAAGAATGTCGCCGGTTTCGAGGTTGGTAAGCAAGCCGGCCAAATCGCCGGGTTTATCCAAAACAGGCCCTGAAGTGATCTTGATGCCAACACCCATTTCGTTGGCAATAATGTGCGATAGGGTGGTTTTACCCAAACCCGGAGGGCCATGTAGCAACACATGGTCAAGCGCCTCACCCCGCTGGCGGGCCGCCTGTACAAAGATCTTTAAGTTGGCTAATATTTTATGCTGACCGGTAAAATCCTCAAATTGCTGAGGCCGTAACACTTTTTCAATATCACGTTCGGTATTGCTGAGGCGTTCGCGGTTAGGATCAAGATGCTCGTTCATTGCCAACGAAATTAGTAATTTTTTAGGCTAAAGGTGAAAGGTTAAAGGTAAAAGGTTTGTTTCTTTTTTTGTTAGGTCAAAGGCAAAAGGCTAAAGGTGAAAGGTTTTCTTTCTTTTTTAAGAATGTAAAAAGGCGAAATGCTTCTACCTTTCGCCTTTTACCTTTATCCTTTCACCTCAAAGGATCATCCTTCCGGGTACTTCCTGAAAATGCTGTTGATCTTCATCTGGATTACGCCCAAAAATGCTTCCCGGAAAATGCGGGTTGACATTTTGGAGGTGCCGGCCGTGCGGTCGGTAAATATGATTGGTACTTCCACCAGCTTAAAACCGTGTTTAAGGGTGGTATATTTCATTTCAATCTGGAAGGCATAGCCCACAAATTTGATCTTGTTGAGCTGCACGGTTTCCAATACTTTACGTTTGTAACACATAAAGCCCGCTGTGGCGTCCTGTACCTTCATGCCGGTTATAAAACGTACATAAACCGAGGCGAAATAGCTCATCAATACCCGGCTCATAGGCCAGTTTACTACATTTACGCCGGTTACATAACGTGAGCCTATCGCCGCATCGGCCCCATCAATACAGGCTTGCCTAAGTTTCAGCAAATCATCAGGATTGTGCGAAAAATCGGCGTCCATTTCAAAAATATAGTCGTAATGGCGGGCTATACACCATTTAAAACCATGTATATAGGCTGTACCTAATCCCTGTTTGCCGGCGCGTTCTTCTATAAAAAGACTGCCATCGTATTCGGCCTGCAGGCTTTTTACTATCTGCGGCGTACCATCAGGCGATCCGTCGTCAATGATCAGGATATGAAAATCATGAGGCAGGGAGAACACCTTACGGATCATCCGCTCGATATTTTCCTTCTCATTATAGGTGGGTATGATTACAACGCTATCAGGCACTGAACAGTATTTAAATGTTTAAGCTGCGAAAATAATCATTTACAGGGCATCAAAACAAAAAAACAGGAAAGCATACGCAATCCTGTTTTTTTGAATATATATTTTAAAGGTTATTAGTATCGACAATAACCTCATTTTCCATGTAGGGGTCGGTAATGTAGTTTCTTTCTTTAAGGCGCGGCGCAACAAACATAAAGATGATGATAAACACTGCGATGAAAGCTACAAAGAACCATTCATAATTAGCGCCCGCAAGATTTTTAGCCCACCAGCCGCCGTCTTCGATAAGGCCGTTAACAAGGGCTGTGATCAGGTTCCCGAACGAAACAACCAGGAACCAAATTCCCGACATGGTGCTTTTCATTGATTTTGGAGAATGGGTATAAGCGTATTCCAAACCGGTAATTGATACCAATACTTCTGCAGCTGATAATATTAAAAAGGCCAGTACCTGCCACCACATTGAAGGCGCGCCGCCATGATCAATACTTACGTGTGTAAAACCGATCACGACAAACGATAATGCCGTTAAAACCAAACCGGCACCCAGCCTCCGTAAAGGTGTTGTCTTCAATCCGATCTTATCCAAATTCGGATAAATTACATAGTTAAATAGTGGTATAAATAATAGAAGGAAAATGGTATTAAAGGTAGACATTGAACCTGGTTCTATCTGGAATGAAGTAAAGCCAAGATTAATGTTTCGATCCATTTTTGCAGCATAAAGCGTCCATTCTGAAAGGCACTGATCCCAAACAGCCCAAAACGCCAGCGCAAAAAAGAATACCGAAATTACACGGTATACCGCTTTAACCCCTTCAACACGTTCAGGATCATAACTTTCTTTAGCAATATCAAGCAATGATTGGCCCGGTTTCTTTTTGCTTAAATGGGTAAGTGCATACCATGTAATAAATACAAGGTTATTTCGGTTTACACCCTGGGGAGGTACCTTTACATATTTTTTGCGGCCCATAAAAAATATCACAGTTGCCAGGCCCATTAAAAGTCCGGGAACACCAAAAGCCCATTTAGGGCCGTAGTATTTGTAAACAAGAGGGATAGCAACTGTTGATAGCATAGAACCTGCGTTGATGCTAAAGTAAAACCAACCATAAACCTTCGATAGCAAATCCTGGTTGCTGGCATCAAACTGGTCGCCCACGTTGGCCGAAACACACGATTTGATACCGCCCGCACCGATGGCGACTACAAGCATACCTATCTCAAAACCACTAAGGCTTGTATCAAACATTGCCAGCAACAGGTGCCCGAAGCAATATACTATAGAAATATAAAGGATAAGCTTGTATTTGCCGGTAAACCAGTCGGCTACCATGCCGCCTACAAATGGTAAAGCGTAGGCCACCATAACAAATAAATGGTTTAGCTTATTGGCATGGGCATCAGCCTGTTGAGCTAATGCGGGGTTAGCTGCCGGGTTAAAGAATTGTTTTACCAAAAAAAGGGTAAGTATGGAACGCATGCCGTAAAAGCTAAAACGTTCAGCGGCTTCATTGCCAATAATGTAAGGGACGCTCTTGGGGAATCTTGGTTTTGTTGGAGCAGTTTTTTCTTGCATCAGTTAACTTAAAAATTTGCTAAAGGTAATATAAATCTTCCAAACCGAAATTTAATACTGAAAGCGAGATACTTTCTGTAACAAAATGGTTAATTTTTGGTTATTGTTGTTATTTAATTTCTTAATGCCTCACCGGTAACAGCGCCCGATCTTTCGCGGCTTGTTTTTTTGGATCGATATATTGACTATCGGTACCGGCACTGGTGCCATCGGTAATGTTGCGCATGTCAAGGTCTTCTACATAAGTCCAGCGGCCCTCTTTTAATTTATAGCCGTCGTAGCTAAGGTCGGGGCCAAAGGTTTCGGGCTTGTCCTTACTCCGGCCATCGGGTGCCGAAAGGTGGTCAAACACAATGATGTTTTGTTCGGGTACAAACCTTAACAGCATAGATACTTGCCGGGCATATTCAAAAACTACCCTATTGCGGGTTTTGCCATTGCCATTAAATACAGGCATGCCAAACTGCGGTGCGCCATTATTAAATGAAATCACATCGATAACCTTTTTTGTGGATTTTACGGTATTGCCTTTCCATCCTAATAATACATAGTAAGGTTTAGGGCCGTATACAGGCATTATCTTATAGTATTGAGCGCCATACCATTTATGGTTGTCGGTTACCGAATCTTCAGGGTTTTTCAATAACGGCGAATAATCCTCAAGCGGGAACATTTTAAGCGCCCCCCCGGTATTTATTTGTACCGTGCCATAAAAACGGTAACTGCCATCGAGATTTGTTACGTGCCAGCTCAAGATCCTGAAACGGTTATCGGGTGAGTTAACGATGCTGATGCTTTTAACCGAATCAAACGGAAACAAAAAGGAATTATTGATTTTTAACGCCTGTACCAATGTTTTAATAAACTGGTAGTTGGCGTTTTTGCGCTCCATATCATTCTCATCATTTACAATTTTTTTGCCCAGACGGGTGAGACTGTCCTGGTATTCGTTAAGTTTTTTGATCCTTGTACCTTCGTCATAGTATTGCGCAAAAGCTTGCATGCAAAGCAGTATGGAGAAGATGGTCAGAAAGGCTTTTTTTGTCACTATTTTAATTTAATTGGTTGTGCTTATTTCTTTTTTATTGCGGGGAGCGAAGTAATCCCTGATTGGCAAAGTGGCTTTACAAGTCTCTCTGTGTAGTTGGGATTATCAATAATCATAGTTTGATTTTATAAATGTCAATCAGCTTTCCTATGATCAGTCGCTTTGTGTCTTATTAACTATTTCCTTGTGAGTTTTTGATTATTAATATCTTTATTATCTATTTTATATAACATGGGCGTTCCCGCCAGCTGGCGGACCGGGCTTTCCGTTGCAAGTCCTCGCTTTTCCTGCCCTCAACCCAACAAGCGCTGTGGGCTTTACACTGCAATCCCTAACGCGCCCCTCGCACAACATCACTAAAATATATTTTGCTTATAATGATGTTGTTTATAAAACACTAACGTAAATTTTCGATAACCATTGCGCTGGCGCCGCCGCCGCCGTTACAGATACCTGCAGCGCCGTATTTGCCGTTATTTTGTTTTAATACGTGTAAAAGGGTAACAATGATTCGCGCACCCGAAGCGCCAAGAGGGTGCCCCAATGAAACGGCCCCGCCGTTTACGTTTACTTTTTCGGGATCGAGATTTAGAGCTTGATTATTTGCTATGGCAACTACCGAAAAAGCTTCATTGATTTCAAAAAAGTCGATATCGGAAGTTTGGAGGCCTGCCCGGTGCAAAGCGAGCGGGATAGCTTTTGACGGCGCAGTGGTAAACCATTCGGGGGCCTGCTGTGCATCGGCAAAGGAAACTATTTTAGCAAGCGCTTTTATGCCCAGTTCATCGGCTTTTTCGCGGCTCATGAGTACTACCGCGGCAGCGCCGTCATTTAAGGTTGAGGCATTGGCCGCAGTAACAGTACCATCCTTTTTAAACACGGGTTTTAAGGTTGGGATCTTGTCAAACTTAACTGTTTGAGGCTCCTCATCTTCGGCAAACATGGTAATGTCGCCCTTTTTATCTTTAAGGCCAACAGGGGTTATCTCGTCTTTAAACTTACCGTCTTCCTGGGCTTTTTGGGCGCGGTGGTATGATAAAATTGCATAAGCATCCTGCTCTTCACGGCTGATATTGCAATCAGTAGCACAAAGTTCAGCTGCCGAGCCCATATGGTAATCGTTATAAACATCCCAAAGCCCGTCTTTTACGAGGCCGTCAATGATCTGGCCGTTGCCTAAGCGGTAGCCGTTGCGCGCTTTATCCAGGTAGTAGGGTACATTGCTCATGCTTTCCATGCCGCCGGCCACCACAATATCATTTTGGCCTATGGTAATGCTTTGGGCTGCCAGCATAATTGCTTTCATTCCCGATGCGCAAACTTTATTAACAGTTGTTGCTGGCAAATAGGGAAGTCCCGCAAATATAGCGGCCTGGGTTGCCGGTGCCTGCCCAACATTGGCCGACATTACATTGCCCATATAGACTTCCTGCACCTGATCGGGCCTTAAGCCTGCTTTTTCCACGGCCGATTTGATGACTGCTGCACCCAGTTGTGTGGCGCTGATGGCTGCTAAACTGCCTCCAAAGCTGCCTATAGGCGTACGTGTGGCAGCTACTATTACTACTTCTTTCATGTGTCCCTCATTAAAATTGGTGGGCAAATTTAATTATTTGGATGAAAGAAAATACTATGCATGCATAATAAATTAGTTTGCAGTTTTTTGATCAGTTGGTAGCTTGTAGTGGGCAGTAGGCAGTGTTTCGATTATATAAAATTGAGGCTTCTGTAGTTGGGTATTATTGCACAAACTGCAAAACTTCCAGTTGGCAACTGCCCACTGCCACTGTCCACTGCCAACTGTCTACTGATCTTCCTTTTTCTTTTTAGAACTCCCTTTTTTACGCGCAAGCAGGGCTTGTTGCATCAGGTATTCGATCTGGCCGTTGGTGCTCCTGAATTCTTCGGCCGCCCAGCTCTCAATCTCCTTCAGCATGTCGGGGTTAATACGTAATACAAATGCTTTTTTTTCGGCCATATCAACTTGCGGCCGCTGCTTCGGCCTGTTTTAACAAAACTAAATTTATGCCCAGTAACGCCAATAAAGGCAGCTCTGGTACTTTTTTGATCATGTTCGGATCAATTTTTACAACAAAAGGCTGTTTACGGCTCCAAAGTTTGGCTTCTACGTTTAAAATATCGCCCAACTGATCGTTTACCCAGGTGTAGGTACGCGATAGGATCTTTTTGTTATAAAATGTTGCCGTAAGGCCGCTGTTTAACTCAATCGTTATTTTCCGGCTCCAGATCTCCGGTGTTATTGTTCCAATTTCTACTCCTTCGGGTTGTTCAATTATAAGTTTTCGGCCCACCCAGCTTTTGCGTTTTACTATCCAGCTTCCGCCGTTGGTTTCAAGTGTACAGGTACGTTTTAGGGCACCTGTGTATGTAAGCTTGCCGTAGCTGAACTGTCCATCGGTAAGCTCGTACCACGGTCGCCAAAAGCCGTGCCTTAATACTGGCAATTCCGTCACCCGTAGCTGGTCAAAACTTCTGAATTGATCCATTATATCAATGATATAAAGTACCGGTATTAACAACAGGGTTAACAGCCTTATCCCCGCATAATACAACCAACAGATTACTTACCATAGCCGCCTTGCGCTCTTCATCAAGTTCAACAATGTTCTTTTCAGATAGCTTGTTCAACGCCATTTCAACCATGCCAACGGCGCCTTCAACAATAAGTTTACGGGCAGCAATAATGGCCGATGCCTGCTGTACCTGCAGCATGGAATGTGCAATTTCGGGCGCATATGCCAAATGCGAGATCCGGGCTTCCAATACTTCAATGCCGGCGCGATCGAGCCTTTCGTTCAGTTCTTTTTCCAACATCGCGCTTACCTGCTCGGCACCACCGCGAAGGGTAATGGCGGCGGTTTCGTCTTCCAGGTTATCGTACGGGAATGAATTTGCCAAATGTCTTACCGCTGCTTCGCTTTGAATATTTACATACTGGATGTAATTTTCAACCGCAAATACCGCAGCAGCAGTATCTTTTATCTGCCATACAATAACAGCGGCAATTTCAATAGGGTTACCAATACTGTCGTTTACTTTTAATTGCTGTCCGTTAAGGTTAAATGCCTTTAATGATACCTTCTTTTTAACAGTAAAGGGATTAACCCAAAAAAAGCCATCGGTTTTTACAGTGCCAACATACTTGCCAAAAAGGGTAAGCACTTTTGATTCGTTAGGATTAACAACAATGATGCCGGGAAGCAAAAATATAACGCTCACCGGAATTAATATGAAGCCGATAACTTCCAGACCGCTGCTTAAGCAAAAAACGGCCGCAATTAATAAAACAATAGCCAAAATAAAAACGGAAAATCCGGATGGCGGGTTGATAGTTTTTTCAGGATTCATGATTTAGTTTGATTTTAAAATGATATCATAAAGATATCAAATTTGTTTTTACAAATGCAAGAAAAACTGTACATAACAGAAACTTATATTATTTTTGGCAGGTTAATCATTTAAATGGCAAAACTATCCACTTCGCGCCAAAAGGCTTTACTGCGCAAATACGCCCGTAATGTTAAGTTTTTGATGATGCTGCTCAGTGTCATACTTATTGTTTACTTTTTACCAAAGCAGGCAAAATTTAGCTACGAGCATGAAAAAGGCAGGATCTGGAACCAGAAAGACCTGGTATCCCCCTATAATTTCGCCATATTAAAAACACCTCAGGAAATCATGGCCGATCAGAAATCGGCCCTGGAAAGCATAACGCCAATATACCAGCTGGATGCTGCCATGCAAAACCAGCAAATTGATGGTTTTAAATCCGATCTGGAAATTAAATGGCATAATGCCGGTATCAATGATAAGCTGAAACCAAAATATATTACTGCCGGTACCGATTTATTGACTGAAATTTATCAGACCGGTGTTTTTAAGCCCAATGCCAAGTACCAGCAAAGCTCTGAGAATTACCCGGTAAGGATCCTGGATAAAAATGTTGCCACTGATAAAAATACGAGTGAGTTGTTCACTAAAGAAAAAGCGCAGGCATATTGCGACAAAGTGCTTAGCAAACATACCGATCTGGACAAGGCTTTTCTGCTCGACCTGATCAGTAACCGCCTGCAAAATAACCTTGCTTATGATAATAACCTTACCTCAAGATTGGAGAAAGAGGTTGTTGATGGTCTTTCAGTAACGCGCGGGATGGTGCAAAAAGGGGAGGTGATAGTTTACAAAGGCTCGGTAGTTAATGATGATGTTTATCAAAAGCTGGAATCGTTTAAAAAAGCGTTTGAGGATAATGCCAGGGTTAACGGTAACCGGAATCTGGTGCTGTTGGGCCAGTTTTTCCTGGTAGCTATAGCATTATCATTACTGATGATATTCCTTTACTTGTTCCGTAAAGATATTTATGCCGATAACAGGCTGGTAAGTTTGATATTGCTGGTAATTACGGCCATGCTGGCTACTTTGTCGCTGGCTATTAAGTTGCAATTTCCTACCAATCTGTACTACATTCCTTATTGTATTGTACCTATCATTATCCGCATATTGTTTGATACGCGTTTGGCGCTTGAAATTCATTTGTTGGTTGTACTGATAGCCGGCTTTTTTGTGCCCAATAGCTTTGAGTTTGCCTACTATGAGATTACAGCGGGTATGGTATCCATCTACAGTATTAAAAACCTCGTACGCAGGGAGCAATTCCTGATCTCGGCGGTGATCATTATTTTTACTTATTTCGTGGCATTTTTAGGGATTACTTTTATCCGCGAAGGTGATTTTCTGAATATCGACTGGATGGATTTTTTACCGTTTGTAGTGAGCGTACTGCTTACTTTGCTGGCTTACCCGCTTATTTACCTGTTTGAAAAGATTTTTGCTATTACATCCGAAATTACGCTTATCGAGCTTACTAATACCAATGCGCCTTTACTGCGTGAACTGGCTTTTAACGCTCCGGGCACCTTTCAGCATTCATTGCAGGTAGCCAACCTGGCCGAAAACGCTATTTACGCTGTTGGCGGCAATGCGCTGCTGGTTAGGGCAGGGGCGCTTTACCATGATATAGGTAAAATGGAGAACCCGTTGTTTTTTATCGAAAACCAAAGCTCGGGCTTTAACCCGCATGATAAGCTGCCTTATGAGGAAAGTGCCCAGATCATCATCCGCCACGTAAGCAGGGGGATTGAAATGGCACGTAAAGCTAACCTGCCCGAGGTGGTGATTGATTTTATCCGTACCCATCACGGTAATACCCGGGTTGATTATTTTTACCAGTCGTCATTGAAAAATTTTCCCGAAAAATTCATCAACGAGAATATTTTTCGCTATCCCGGGCCTATTCCTTTCACCAAAGAAGGGGCAGTTTTGATGCTTGCCGACTCGGTAGAGGCTGCTTCACGCTCATTGAAAGAGCCCGATGAAGAATCGATCAGTGTACTGGTAGATCGCATTGTAAAATACAAGCTGGATCAAAATCAACTGAAAGACAGTAATATAACTTTAAAAGATATTGAAACTATTAAGGCTATTTTTAAGCGGATGCTGATGAGTATTTACCACGTGAGGATAGATTATTAGAAAAAAAATATTTTTTTTGACGGGAGGCTTGAATTACTATATTTGCAGTCCCTGAAAAACGGGACAATAGCTTAAGAAGCAAAACGGAGAGGTGCCTGAGAGGCCGAAAGGAACAGTTTGCTAAACTGTCGTACTGGAAACGGTACCGAGGGTTCGAATCCCTCCCTCTCCGCAAAAAGCCCAAACAGGGCTTTTTTTATTTATGATGTCATGATGATAGCGTCAAATCGGTGCTATGCGTTGTGAGACCCGGAGAGATGCCTGAGAGGCCGAAAGGAACAGTTTGCTAAACTGTCGTACTGGAAACGGTACCGAGGGTTCGAATCCCTCTCTCTCCGCTTCGCAAGAGGCTCGCAAGTTGAGAAGGAATTTAAACCGATAGTTACTAAGTAACTGTCGGTTTTTTTATTTATAATAGCCTTTAATAGGAAATTATCCGGCGGTAACTCAGTATAAATATGTTACATATATTTTTCGACCCTAAGCGCCTTTATACATTAAATGAATATGATAGTCCAGAATATTCTTTTATCGGAAAGGTGTTATCCTTTGACTATAAGGTATTTAAGAAAGATATGGTATTTGAAGGGGAATGGGTTTGGCGAAATTTCTTAGTACCAGACGAACAATATAATGTGAAGCTGAACGATTTAGGACAACTGCATTTTATACGAACGATAAAAGGCAGAAACCTGCATAGGGAATATATTGGCATAAAATATTGGGCCAAACCAGGCGTCGAACAACCCATTACTTATTATGAAAAATTTTATTCTGGTGGAACATTGTTTTTGTATGATCAAGAAAATCGCTTAACAGAATATATTACTGATATAAACTGTATGGGGAAGCCGGTCCATCATTTTAAACGGCAATTTGAATACGATAGCCAAGGCAACTTGTACCCTTTATTTCAAGGTCGTAGCTATTTATTTGAAGATGATAAATTGGTTATGGCTGTAGAGGGCTCGGAAAGTGATAAATGGTTTTCTAAAGAGATTATTGAGTACGATGAAGTAGGTAGAATAGTCAAGATCATGGAATATGGTTATGATGAAGGTGAAGATGAAAACGGTGAGCATATATATTATACAGAAAAAGGTATACAGCATCTTAATACAAGAATTTATACTTATGAGAGCATATCGCAAAATGAGACCAAATGTACCAGGGAGGCTAATTTTTGGACGAGTGGGCAAAATTTAAAGCAAATCATTGTATATGATGAAAAAGGGTTCAAAAGATCGCATCAACATTATAGCTTTGATGGCAGCTTGTATGAGACTTCTAATTATCATTTCATTTTCGACAACAACGGTAACTGGACTAAAGCTGTAGTGGACGTAAAAATGGGGTCGGAAAAAGATGTACGTGACAGCTATTTTATCTTTGAACGTGATATTCAATATGATTGGGAACAAAAAGCCAATATTAGTCCATCTCATCCTGAGTCGTTAACATGGTTAGAAAAACTTCATTCTATTTTCAAAAAATCATGACCGACAATAGTTTTCTTTACTATTTCTAAAATCTCATTTAAGTGTTCTAATAGGAGTCCATTCTCTCCGC
The DNA here is from genome assembly GCF_900110105.1 of Mucilaginibacter gossypiicola. Taxonomy (GTDB): domain Bacteria; phylum Bacteroidota; class Bacteroidia; order Sphingobacteriales; family Sphingobacteriaceae; genus Mucilaginibacter; species Mucilaginibacter gossypiicola. The sequence continues at coordinate 324,783 of NZ_FOCL01000004.1, forward strand.
TATCCCAGGAAGACCCGGCTTTTGCCGGGTCTTCCTGTTTCATCAAATGGACAATACATATCGCCATTTTCCAAGTCTCCTTCCATTTTAAGGATATGTTGACAACAGCACAAAAAAGGGTAAAAACTGCATAACGATATCAGCGGTTCCAAACAGCTATTTTTTTATGATCAATAGGCGAAGAGATTTTCTTTTTCTATTTTAGGAACAACCAGTATGTGGTGTATTACATGGAGAAAATAAAAACTACAATTCCTTATTACACAGAAATAAACGATTTTTTGGACTCTATTCCATGGCCGGGGCGAACAACTGATCCTGATTTTTACTGTTTGAGGTTAAAGCCACTCGATCAGGGGCGGCAGGTATACAGGCCACCTTTTAAACGTTCATTCTATTTTTTTGCCCTGCTATTCAATTCCGGCAGGATTCAAGTTAACTATGGCGATCAGACCATTCATGATCCTGAGTCTTATCTTGTCTTTCATTCGCCTAATCTCGTGTATAGCTTTGCTCATAACAATGCTTTGGAGGGTTATGTGATTTACTTTAAGCCGGAATGCTTTTCATTCTTCAAACCAGATTTTCATCAGCAATTCCGCCTGTTTGATGTGTTACATACCAACCTGTTTAAGTTTGATCTGGACACATTTAAACAATTGGTTCCGCATTTTGAAGCCGTATTTGCAGCTTATGAAAGGTCGGCCAAAGTACAGCATATGGAAGCAAGGATAAAGTTGCTCGGCTTGCTTTACTATCTGGAAGACTTTGCCCTGGAAAAGAAAGAAGATATCCGCCTGGCTACAACGCAACAAATCCTGTTGCGTAAATTTATTCAGTTAATTGATAACCATTATATCAATAAGCGCACCGTGCAGGAATACGCGGATATGCTTTCTGTTACCGCTAATTACCTCTCCCAATCTGTCAAACATGCTTCGGGAAAAAATGCACTTACCTTTATTGCCGAACGTCTGGCCACCGAAGCCCGGTCGCTCATTCAATACACCGATTTAGAGGTGACCGAGATCGCCTATCAACTCAACTTTTCAGACCCCGCTAACTTTGGTAAATTTTTCAAAAGGCAGGTAGGCTTGTCGCCCACAGAGTTCCGGAAACAACGCAAGTAATTAAATTGACCTGTTTATCCAAGTTTTAAACCAAATCTTTTGTGACTGGCTAAGTTTCTTTGTTCGATTGATCAAATGGTAAATATCTAAAAATCAAACTTTATGAATTACAATCCTGCTGTGGATGCTTATATAGCTAACTCCGAAAACTTTGCAAAACCCATTCTTGAGCATTGGCGCCGGCTTATTCACGAAAATTGCCCGGGTGCTGAAGAAGCGATAAAATGGAGTTTTCCGCATTTTGATTATAAAGGCGATAACATGTGTGTAGTGGCATCCTATAAAAAACACTGCTCCTTTACATTTCTGAAAGCCGAACTGATGACAGACTTACGCCTGAAAGCAAACAAGGACTTGAAGCCGATCCAAAGATTTTTGGGGAAGATCAGTAAAATAGGTGACCTGCCTCCTGACAATGAATTTATAGCAATGCTTAAAGAAGCCATGCAGTTAAACGAAAAAGGCATCAAGATAAAAAGGGACAAACCGGAATCTGATAAACCCAAGGTATTGGAAACCCCCGATTATCTGCTGGCTGCATTAGTAGCTAACCCCAAAGCAAAGGATGTTTTTGAAAGCAAATCAAACTCCTTCCGTAAGGAATATATTATTTGGATAACCGACGCCAAAACTGCCGAAACACGACAAAAAAGAATAAGTGAAGCTTTAGAATGGATAGCCGAGGGAAAAGGCAGGTTTTGGAAGCATCAAAAATAAAGATTCTAAATTTATTATTGCCAGAATCTCATTTAGGTGTTCTAACGGGCTCTCTTTACCTCCGCCAGCACATCTATCAGGTTGGAAAAAGCGAATTGATTAAAGGCAAATACAACAACTACGTGCCTTATCCTAAAAATATGCGGGATGCGAAAGCTTTTGTAGAGCAATATAAAGAATATGCAAAGTTCTCGGAGCGATCATGTTAAACTCCAATGCCCGCTTACTAATGATAGTAAAGGATAAATAGTTATAGCCTCCCGTTTGTAACCAAAGTTGAGCTATCTTAGGCAAATGGAAGCGATAATATTTTGCGGTATTCAGGCAACTGGAAAGACTACTTTTTTTAAAGAGAAGTTTTTTAAAACGCATATACGTATCTCATTAGATCAGTTAAACACCAGAAATAAAGAACTCAAGTTTATTGAAACCTGTATCCTTACCTTTCACCCTTTTGTAATAGACAATACTAACCCCTCTCAAGAAGAGAGAGCAAAATATATTGCCATTGCAAAGGCAAATAAGTTTAAAGTGATCGGGTATTATTTTCAATCAAAATTGACCGACGCATTAGAACGTAATAGCCTGCGTTTTGGTAAAGAGAAGATTCCTGAAATTGGAATAAAAGGAACTTACAGACGATTGAACCTGCCATCTGTTGACGAGGGGTTCGACGAACTATATTATGTGACTGCTGAAAATAATACATTCACCGTAAAAGAATGGTCAAATGAAATTTGATGATTTAGATGTTAAAATGAGGGTTTATGAAACCTCGCAAGATCGTTGTGTTTTACCTGAAATGTACATTGTAGCCAGAATAGATGGACGGGGTTTTACCAGGCTAACTAAAGAAGTTCATCAGTTTGAAGCCCCATTTGATGAAAAATTCCGCGACCTGATGGTGGAAACGGTAAAGCATCTTATGAACTGCGGTTTCAATGTGATTTACGGTTATACTGAAAGCGATGAAATATCATTGTTGTTTCATCCTGAAGAAAATCTATTTGGTCGTAAGACCAGAAAGTATATTTCTATTCTGGCAGGCGAAGCCAGTGCTAAATTTTCTTCTCTTCTTGGAAGTGTAGGGGCTTTTGACTGCCGTATTTCTGAACTTCCAAACAAGAGGTTGGTAGAAGATTATTTCAGATGGCGTAACGAAGATGCGCATAGAAATGCGTTGAATGCACATTGCTATTGGCGTTTAAGGCAAGATAATTATACTGTAAATGAAGCTACTTCCAGGATTGAAGGTATGAGTATCGCGGCAAAGAACGAATTGCTGTTTCAATATGGTGTTAATTTCAATAATACTCCCGCCTGGCAAAAGAGGGGAATAGGCATTTATTGGAAAGATGTGAAAAAAGAAGGATTTAATCCCAAAACCAACGAGCATGTTTTGGTTGATAAGCGAGTCCTGCACGTTGATTTAGAGTTGCCAATGCGCGAAGAATACAATAAATTCATATATGATTTGTTAGGGAGATATGAGGCTCCTGTCGGATAGAGTTTACATAATTCTTCACACGATCCTAAGGGAACAAAATATTTGAATGCGCATTTTTTTCTAATTTAGTGCCGTGAAACGATTATCAGCGATTTTACTTATTCTGTTTTACTCAGTATCTGTTTTTGGGTTTACCATAAACAGGCTTTACTGTTGCGGTAAACTGGCTGATGTATCGCTATCTGCCGCCGCTGTGTGCAAAATGGAGCATAAGACCGGCGATTTATCCTGCTGTAAAAGTGTTAAGACAACGCTCAAGGTAAAGGATAACCACGTTGCAGCCCGTACAGAACAGTCGCTCAAAAATACCTTTGCAATTGTTACCCCGGTGTTTTTTCTTCCCGCTTCTTCGGAAGGAGTAATACAGAGTGCTTGGCATGCTTACAACAGCAAGGCACCGCCCTGCAGGCAACGGCTGCTTTATATCCTTTACGCCAACTACAGAATTTGACTCCTTCCCGTATTTTCCGCCGTATTGCCTGACTGGTTCTTGCCAATCATTATTCAGGCGATTTTCTCATTAATCAATTTTTTTACTGCTTTATTGCCGGGTGATTTTCGGCAATGAGCATCAACATATTTTCGAAAATGAAAACTATCAAATTTTTAATCGTTTTGTTTGGCCTGTTCATTTCAGCATCATTGGTTCAGGCAAAATGTTTTAGTGCTAAAAATATTTCTTCTGTACAGGATTTGCCGGTGGCTATAAAAAATGCCCGCGTATCCGATTATAAAATACTTGACAACGGCCCGATCATTATTTATGAACGCAGTCGCCCGGGTGATAAACTCAATCTTTTTAAACCGATTATTACTCACTATTTTAGCGTAAAGGGAACAGACAAAGTTTACCTGCTTACCCTGGATAATTTGAAAAAGATATACCGCAGCAGTCCTCATTTTGATGTGTTGGATACCCGTTTTAAAACAGATAGGGACCTGTTGGCTTACGATGGTATACACAAACAATATAGTGTCAATTACTACTTGTCGAAGGTAGATGCTGCTCAACTTTAAAATTTGCAATTAATCATCAAATCCATAACAAATCAAACTCATGAAAAAAGTAATGTTAATGGCTGTTGCCATCCTTTTCTCAGTTACCGGCGCGTTTGCCGCCCATAGCGGCAGGATGTTGCCTGATACTGCCAAAACCAAAAAGGTTAAGCCGGCAAAAGTGCAATATACCTGTACCATGCATCCCGAAGTGTTAAGCGACAAACCCGGTAAATGCCCTAAATGCGGCATGACCCTGGTTAAAAAGGAATCTGCAAAAAAGAAAGCAGATACCATGAAGATGAAAATGTAAATGAGCTAAGCCCGGAGCAATTGCTCTCAATCAATAGCTTAAATTTAAATAAAAAAGCGCCCTGAAATTTCTTTTAGGGCGCTTTTTTTATTAAACGGACTTCTGTAATCGCCGGTACCGCAATATTACCTCAAAAATGCCTGTCGGCTGTAAATTGTTTTACCGGGCAAGCTTTTACCGCCCTATGAAACACAAAGCTTTATGGCCGGTATCATCTGCGTTAAAACCCCGGCACTTATCTACTTCCAGTCCTGTATGTGAAAGCTGCACCGGCAATCCGGACAATTATTTAAAAAAGTTTGTTTGTGTTTAAAAAGTTTCTACTTTTATAAAATAATAGACCAGAATAGACCAATAAAATCAAAATTGAATTATGAAAAGAAAAGTACCTAAAAAACTGGGGCTTGTTATGTTTTGCTGTGTCATGTTATGCAGTATTCAGCAAGCATTTTCCCAACAGCTTAAATCAATTTCGGGGCGGGTAAAGGATGAACAGGGTTTACCCATGCCATCGGTAAGCGTCAGTTTAGTAGGAACCTCGCAAGGAACCACAACCAATGCCGATGGGGTTTACAAGATCAGCGTACCCGAAAACGCTACGCTGTTATTTTCCTTTCTCGGTTATGAAAAGCAAACTATAAAGGTTACTGCTAACTGGAATGGAAATGTATCAATGTTGCCCGATAAAAAGGCGAAAGACCTGAACGAGGTTGTTGTGGTGGCTTACGGCACGCAAAAAAAAGCCAACTTAACCGGTTCGGTAGCTGCAATAGGGGCAAAGGAACTTCAGGACAGGCCGGTTACCAACCTTAATGATGCCTTGCAGGGCACCATGGCCGGCGTTACTGTCACAACAACCGGCGGGCAGCCCGGCACAACCGGTAATATTAATGTTCGTGGTATCGGGACATTGAACAATAGTAACCCAATGGTTGTAGTAGACGGAATTATCGGCAGTTTATCGGATGTAAACCCTAATGATGTGCAGTCTGTTTCGGTATTGAAGGATGCGGCTTCCGCTGCAATTTATGGCTCAAGGGCTGCCAACGGTGTTATACTGATTACCACTAAGCGCGGTAAAAGTGGTAAGATGCAGGTAAATTATACAGGTTATGCCGGTAAGCAAAAAGCAACAAACCTGCCCGACTTTCTACCCTCATGGCAGGCGGCCACCTTGTACAATCAGGCCCTGGCAAACGAAGGGCAGGTACCTTACTGGACAGCTGAGGATATCACCCTGTTTAAAAATCAAACCGATCCTGATACGCACCCCAATACCAATTGGCAGGGTTTCCTTTATAAAGGCAGTGGTTTTCAACAAAACCATGCTGTGAACATCAGCGGCGGGGACGAGAAAACTCAATATGCTTTTTCCTTAGGCTATTTTCAACAGGATGGTATTATCCAGAAATCAACTTTCAAAAGGTATTCCACCCGTATGAATATCAATTCGGCCATAACAAAGAATTTTAGCGTTAATGCTAATCTCTCGTTTTTATATGCGCCAACCCAGGCACCGGATGGTTTAGGCGGTGGCGACATCGGTGGTATTATCGGAACAACAGCTGCCATGAACAGCACTGTGGTAAACCAGTACAAAAACGGTGTATATAACTATTTATCGTTCGGTAACCCTATTGCATGGCTCAATTCGCCGGGTTACAACAATAATCAGAATACGCTTTTTACAGGCAATGTAGGGGCCGATTGGGAGCTTGTTAAAGGATTACATTTCAGGCCATCATTTGCATACCGGTATAATGCAAACCCTGCACAGGAGTTTAAGCCTGCCGATGTTTACTACGATCCCAAAAATCCTTCAACAGTACAGACAACTATCAGCCAAAGCTCATTGGCCAACGCTAATGTTGTGAATAGTTATTATAACCTGCAGGGCCTTTTGGAATATGACAGGCATTTTGGAAAGCATGCTATAGATATATTGGCGGGTGCTTCGCAGGAGCTTACCAATTATCAGTACCTATATGCCTACCGTCAAAACTTCCTGAACAGTTCGCTGTCGCAAATCAATGCGGCGCCATCGTTAGGGCAACAGAATGCCGGTACAGCCAGTCAGCTGGCATTGGTTTCATATTTTGGCCGTGCCAGGTATTCATATGATGATAAGTATTTACTGGAGGCCAATATTCGAGATGATGGTTCTTCCCGTTTTGCAGCGGGACATCAATGGGGTGTATTCCCGTCTTTCTCTGCCGGCTGGAATATATCTAAAGAGCCCTTTTTCGAATCGCTATCAAATACAATACCCCTGCTTAAGTTAAGGGGCTCATGGGGCAAACTGGGTAATCAAACGCTGGTAAACACCAACACGGGTAATCAAACGCTGGTAAGTTTGGGGGGCTTAAATATCATAAGCCCTTATCCTGCTATTTCGGTTATTTCGGGCGGACAAAATTATTCGTTCAACCAAACGCTGGCACCGGGTATTGCACTTAATAATGGCGCAAATCCGCTTATCACCTGGGAAAAATCAACCACTACAGATGTAGGCTTTGATATGGAACTGCTGAACAGCAAGTTGAGCTTCACTGCCGATTACTTTGTTAAAAACACCAACGATATCCTTTTACAATTACCGGCCAGTAATGTTTACGGCTTTACTACACCTTACCAAAACGCAGGTGCCGTACGTAACAAAGGCTGGGAATTTGCCGCTGCATATCGCGACAAGATCGGTGCCGTTTCTTACAATATCGCCATAAACGCCTCATTCATCACCAATAAGATAACTGACTTGGCTGGTACTGGTTCTATCTCAAGCGGCCTGGTTGTGGGTGAGCCTATCAAAGCATTTTACGGATATCAGGTTGAAGGTATTTTCCAGACACAACAACAGGTAGATCAGCATGCTAAACAAAGTGGCGGCGTTATAGGCCCGGGTGATCTGATGTATAAAGATATCAGCGGACCAAACGGTAAACCTGATGGTGTTATTGATGGCAACGACCGTGTATACCTTGGTACACCCTTCCCTAAAACAGCATTTGGCTTTACGCTTGGCGCAGGTTGGAAAGGTTTCAACGTAAGTGGCTTTTTCCAGGGGGCTTTGGGTGTTAAAAACTACGTTCAGGGTTTTGAATTGGGTTCATTGCAGCAGGCAAACATTGGCAACCCAACCAGTGCCCTGCTTGATGCCTGGACACCATCCAACACATCAGCTACCTTCCCAAGGTTATGGTCAACCTATTCACAAAATAATCCGCAAAGCTTTGTATCCTCATTTTGGGTGCGAAATGCATCATACCTAAGGTTAAAGAATTTACTGGTGAGCTATAATTTGCCTGCCAAATCGCTTGAACGTTTAGGTGTAAAAGGTGTAAGGATTTATTACAGCGGACAGAATATCCTGACGTTCACCAGTTTCTATAAATGGGTGGATCCCGAAACCAGCGCCGGAAACAATGCCTATGGCTCTTATCCGCAGCTGAAAACAAATACGCTTGGCCTGGAGGTAACATTCTAATTATTAAAGAAATCGTCGATGAAAAAATTAATCATAACCACAATTATTTTAGGCTCACTGGCAGCATCCGGATGCCGAAAGAGTTTCCTGGACAGGGCTCCTTTAGATTCCTATACCAATAATGTACTTTGGAAGTCCTCTAATGATGCTATTGCTGCCTTAAATGGCTGTTACTCCAAATGGGGCGGCAGCAATAACGGCTATTACGGGGTTTTTGCCGATAATAACTCTGATAACACGTTCGATCAGTTTCCCTGGGAAAACTGGCTGTCCCTGTCTGCAGGTATAGCAACACCAACTAATACCGGCTATTCCAAATGGAACTACAGCTGTATCCAAACCTGCAACTGGTTTTTAGACAATGTTAGTGCTACCAATATGGACGCAACGCTAAAAGCCAGGCTGATAGCTGAAGCCCGCTTTTTAAGGGCCTATGAGTATTTTACGCTCAGCCAGTTATATGGAGCAGTGCCTCTGGTTGAACATAATATTACGCCTGATGAAGCTAATAAGGTAACACAATCAACCAAGGCTGATGTTGTTGCTTATATATTGAAAGAGCTTACTGCAATTGCACCTGATCTTCCGGTTAAATATTCTGGTTCGGATGTTGGCCGTATAACCAGCGGCGCAGCCATCGCTTTAAAGGCAAGGATAGAACTATTCAATAAAATGTATCCGGAGTGTATTGCCGATTGTCAGAAACTAATGGCGCCGCCTTATAGCTATACTATATATCCAAGCTATGTTGATTTGTTCCGTCAGCCTTTTGCTGATAATCAGGAGGTGATCCTCGACGTTCAGTTTAAAGCAAGCGACAACAATTTTGGATGGGCCAGAAACATGACCATTAACTCATTGGGCGGATATAACTCAATAGCGCCAACCCAAAGCCTGGTTGATGCCTATGAAACAACAAACGGTAAAACTATTGACGATGCTGCATCAGGATATGATGCAACACAGCCTTACAAAAACAGGGACCCAAGGCTTACCGCAACCGTATTTTATCCGGGTACACAATACAGCAGTAAATTACCCTACGGATCATACTACGATCCAATTTCAAGCAGTCCTAAAACTTTAGATCATTGGGGCGATAACAACTGTAGTCCTTCAGCATATGGTTTGCGGAAATACACCCCGGTAATTGCCGATTTTCCTAATATGGATCAGGTAGGTATGGATGTTATCCTGATCCGTTATGCCGAAATAAAACTGATGGATGCTGAAGCTAAGATTGAAAGCAATAAAATTGATGCTACGGTGTATGATGATATCAACTCGGTAAGGAAACGCCCGGATGTAAATATGCCCGCTGTTGATCAATCAAAATACAACGATCAGGCAAGTTTGCGTACATTGTTGCGCCGGGAACGTAGGGTAGAGCTTGCTGTTGAAGGGCTTCGCTGGTTTGATATTCAGCGCTGGCAGATCGGTGCCCAGGTAATGAACGGGCAAGTTACCGGCAGCTTGCTGGGTACTGTAAACCAAACCAATGGTGCAACTACCCTTACACCGGGAACAACCATTAAAGTAGGCACGCCGCGTGTATTTGATGCGGCCAAAAATTACCTGTGGCCAATACCGCAAACAGAGATTGACCTCAATAAAAACCTGAAACAAAATCCGGGTTATTAATTAAAATTAAAGCTTGTTTAGCAGCGTAGTTGCTAAACAAGCTTTTCAAATGCCAAAGAGATTTAAAACAACCTGGCTTTTGATATTAAAGAAAAAGAGCAGTAAGCTTGCTGCCTTTTTTCTTACTTTGGCTAAAATGTACCGGTATAATGGATAGAATTTTTCAAGAGATTAAGAAACTGACAGATATTCCCTCATATTCAAAGCATGACAGGTTTGTGCAGGGCATCATTAATGCCATTAACGAAAAGGTTATAGGGCAGGATGAAATGCTGCCTTCTGTAAATAAGCTGATTAAGGAGCTGGGCTTTTCGAGGGAAACGATCATCAAGGGATACCGGGATCTGATTAGCAGGGGGATTGTAGAGTCAAAAAACAGGCATGGCTATTTTGTAGCCAACAGTAATGCCGAGCAAACACTGAATGTTGCCCTGCTGATGTATAATCTGGATAGTTTTGAAGAGCAGTTTTATCGCAACTTCCGTCATGAGCTGGGCCCTAACATCCGTTTGAACCCTTACTTTCATCACGGTGATATTGAGATATTTGAAACTATCCTTAACCAGATAAAGGGGAAATATGGGATGTATGTAATAGCACCCATTCCGCATCCTAAAACAAAGGAACTGCTGGAGACCATTCCACGAAATAAATTCCTGATGTTTGACCGTTATGAGCCGCTTGAGGGCGATTTTAACCACATTACCCAGGAGTTTGGGGAGTCATCGTACAGGATCCTGGCAGAGTTGGCACCTAAGATCAAAAAATTTGACGAGATCATATTTTACCATTCGCCGGCTTCACTGGATCCGAAGGAGATTGTGCCGTCTTTCAAAAAATTTCTGAAAGATTTCAATATCAAAGGCCGTATCATTAAGGAATATACACATGGTTCGGTTGAAAAAGGGAAGGTTTACTTTACGCTGGACAACTTTGCACTATGGCAAATCATGCGCGATTGCAAAAGCCTGCAACTGGTTCCGGGTAAAGATGTTGGCGTGCTTTCAAGTAATGATGAACCTGCAAAAGAAATCATTGGTGTTACCACATTTTCTGCTGATTTTGCAAACATGGGGAAACTGGCCGGGCAGGCCATAGTGAATAAGGATAAGATCACCTTAACGGTGCCGACTATTTTGTTTGAACGGAATACACTTTAAAAATTTAACCTAAATCAGGAAAAAGTGAACGGGCTTATACTAACCAGCTTTCTTTTTTTTACAGGCATAGTAGGTTTGGTGTCCTGGATTAAATTGCGAAAAAGCAGGCTTAATACGCTCAATAGCTTTTTTTTGGCCGATAGAAGCCTGAGCTTTTTATTAGTAGGCGGGGGATTGTTGTTTACCAATATCAATACGGCCACCATTATTGGCGAAAATGAGCTTGCCTATTCGCATAATATGTCGGTTATGGCCTGGGGCATAACTTCGGTGCTGGCAATGCTGCTGGTTTCTGAGTTTTTGATGCCGCTTTACCTTAAGATGGGCATCGCCACTACGCCCGATTATCTGACAGCGCGTTACGGACCAGGAATAGGGAAGTTGGTTTCCTGTATCTTTTTACTTAGCTACATTGTTAATCTGTTACCCTCGGTTTTATACAGTGGCGCGGTTGCCTTCAATGGCTTGTTCCATTTTTCAGAAATTTGGAAAGCCGATTATTGGACAACCATCTGGATCCTGATTTGGGTGATGGGGACGGTTGGCTGTCTTTATTCATTATTGGGCGGTTTAAAAGCAATATCGGTTTCTGATACTTTGTTGGGCTTCGGCATATTTGCAGGCGGGCTTTTGCTGCCTTTTTTCGGCCTGAGATACCTGGGACAGGGCAATATGATGCAGGGATTGCACATTTTATTGCATAACAAACAGGAACATTTAAACAGTATAGGAGCGGCAACCGACCCTATACCTTTTGGTACATTATTTACCGGTATGCTGCTGGTTAACCTGTATTACTGGGGTACAGAGCAATATATTGTTCAGCAGGTGCTGGCGTCAAAAGATCTTAAAAACTGCCAAAAGGGTATAGCTGTTGCCTGTGCAGGTAAATTGATATCACCGTTGCTGCTAAATGTGCCCGGGCTTATTGCAGTACATATTTTTACGCACCTGGATAACCCGGCCGAAGTATTTCCGAAGCTGGATAGCCTGGTGTCGCCACCTTTTATAGCGGGGTACATAGCTGCAATTATTTTTGGCGCTGCTTTAACAACATTCAATGCGGGGCTAAATAGCTCAAGTACCTTATTTGTATTGAACATCTATAAACCCTGGACTGAGAAACGAGGTAAACCGGCCGACGAAAAACATATGATTAGCACGGCTAAAATGTTCGAGATCCTGATCTGTTTGCTGGCGATGTTCATTGCTCCCTTTATCATTTTTGTTAAAAATGGCTTTTATACCTATGTGCAAATGGTAAACGGTTTTTTCAATGTGCCCATCTTTACCATTATGTTTATCGGTTTTGTAACCAAAAAGGTACCAGCCATAGCTGCCAAAATCGGGTTGATGTTTTTTATTGTTAGCTATGCGCTTACCCAGCTGGTTTTTGATCTGCATATCCATTTTCTGCACATCCTGGCCATATTATTTGTGGTAACATGTGGGCTTATGTTGTTTATCGGCAGGCTTTATCCTATGCCGGTGCCTTACAAACAGCAGCTTAATACTATGGTAGATATAAAGCCATGGAAAAACCGGCACATCTATAGCTGCATACTGTTACTGCTTATGATACTGATGTTTATCGTATTTTCTCCACTCGGGCTTGCAAAATAAGTTTTGGACAATAAATAAAATTATCTATTTTTATAAAATAGACCAGAATAGACCAAATTAACTCAACTACATGAATACTATGGTTTCATTTGCATGCAGGCTATTTACCACCATGGTAATGCTGTGTATGTTTCTCACATCTTCGGCTTTTGCCCAGGATGTAAAATTTACCTCATCTGATAAAAAAATAGAACAGGCTTTTGATTGGGCCAAAAGTATGGCCCTGCACTATAAAGGGCATCCTGCCGACCCGGTAGGGCCATGGTATGAATCGGCATTGCCTCCTCGTGATGCTTTTTGTATGCGCGATGTATCACACCAGAGCATCGGTGCCGAGATTTTGGGTTTGCAGCGCGAAAACCATAATATGCTTACCTTATTTGCCCGTAATATATCAGTCTCAAAAAACTGGTGTTCTTATTGGGAAATGAACAAATCAGGCAAGCCTGCTCCGGAGGATTACAGAAACGATCGCGAATTCTGGTACAATCTACCCGCCAATTTTGATGTGCTTTACGCCAGCTGGCGACTTTATTTATGGGCTGGGGATAAGTACTATATTAATGACCCCGCATTTGTTCATTTCCAGGAAAAAACCGTTAAAGATTATATTGATGCCTGGGTACTTGCAGCCGACTCCATGCTGAACAGGCCCGCCCATCCAAATGCACCGGTACCTTTTAATGAAAGTGATGCTTTTCATCGTTGCCGCGGTTTACCTTCCTATTCGGAAGGGGTACCTAACCTGAAAACCGGTGCCGATCTTGTAGCCGCACTTTATAGGGGGCTGTTAACCTATTCAGCCATACAGGCCAGTAAAGGTAAGCAGGTAGAAGCGTTAAAGTATGCTGCCAAAGCCGAAAAGTACAGGCAACAGTTAGAGGCCGACTGGTGGGATGCAAAAGAGAATTTATACTTCACTTACTACAGTAATGATCATCATTTTGGTAGGGATGAGGGTGAAACTTTTTTGCTTTGGTTTGATGCGCTGAAAGATAGCACACGTATTAAACAAACACTCGGACACCTCAGTTCTAAAACCTGGAACGTAGAAAATACATCCTACCTGCCGTTGATATTTTACAACAATGGTTCATGGCAAAAGGCCCGGGACTATATACTTTATCTGTCGGATAAAAACACCGAAAGAAGAGAATACCCGGAGGTTTCCTTTGGCGTAGTAGAAGGTGTTGTTCAAGGCTTGATGGGTATCACACCTGATGCGCGTTCACTAAGCGTTGGCACTATTTATAAAACAACCGATAATAGTAACGCTACCATTAGCAATTTACCATTGCTTGGTACCCTTATTAATGTTACCCATCAAAATACACAACAATCGTCCCTTACCAATGCCGGAAAACGGCAATTGAAATGGAAAGCTATGTTTTATGGCAATTATAAACATGTATTTGTGAATGAAAAGCAAACGCCTGTCAAGCAATTTACAGATACCAGCGGAAAACGTATATCCTTTGTAGAGGTTGTTGTTAAACCGGGGCAACAGGTAAAAGTGAGCGTGAAATAATAAAAATCAATAACATCCTTATTCCAACCATATTTAATGAATTCTTATTTGCGTCAATTTTGCTTCGCTTTATTTATATTTTTTGCACAACTGCATTTTGCATCTGCCCAACAATTAGTGCTGCCACAGCAGAATAACAGATGGGCTTTACAGCCGGATGGCAGCATCACCTGGAACATTAATGATCGCCTGCCTCATGCCGATCATATTGAAATGTCGGGCGAGAAAGTATCCTTGTGGGTAGCCTACCAGGTTGACAACGCTGGCCTGTGCCACTTGTCACGTACCGTGGTTTTCCCAACATTTCGGATGCTTCCGGATGATACCAGGAGCCACATCGCCTACACTTTTGATGATAATGCCCTGCCGCGAATGTATGTTGATGATGAACTATTGTGGCCGGATGCAGCAAAAGGCGGTGTAGATTTGCCCGCCAAAAGTATCAATCAGCATGGGATCATGCGTATCTCATACCGTACAGATAAGTTAAAGCAGGTTAAAATAGAACATAGTTTATTTCCATCAACAGAAAAACCTCTGGCTGTTGAAACCTATCAATTTACCAACGTGAGCAATAAACCGGTAACAGTGTTTATGGAGCATCTGAAGCGTGAAGTAACAACAGATACACTCAGAAGCAAAGTATCACCGCATACCGTTGTTGTACAATCTGTAAACGACGGCCGGAGAATTCTGCAGCCTGGTCAGTCATATACTTTTGCTGTTGGTTACCTGGCAACTGATCATCCGCAATCACTGCAGCCCATTATGCCCGGTTTGGAAGAGAAAGCCAGGCAGCATCGTATAGCGGAAATTGAGGCCCCCTTACAACTGCAAACGCCCGACAGCATTTTAAACGCGATGTTTGCTTTTGCCAAGATCAGGGCTACAGAAAGTATTTTTAAAACAAAGGCCGGTTACATGCACGGGCCTGGCGGTTTATCATATTATGCTGCCATATGGGCAAATGATCAGGCAGAGTACGTAAGTCCGTATTTTGCTTTTTCGGGCGATAGCATAGGCGTTTTATCGGCCATGAATTGTTACCGCCTTTTTGCAAGTTATATGAACCCGCAGTATAAACCAATTCCCAGTTCGATAGTAGCCGAAGGCGACGCTGTTTGGGATGGTGCTGGCGACAGGGGCGATCAGGCGATGATAGCTTATGGCGCATCGCGATTTGCACTGGCTTATGGCAAAGCAGATTCGGCCCGGAAATTATGGCCGCTGATAAGCTGGTGCCTGGAATACAGCCGCAGGCATATCAATCCGCAGGGCGTAGTTACGTCTGATGCCGATGAGCTGGAGGGACGGTTCCCGGCGGGTAAAGCCAATCTATCTACCAACTGCCTGTATTATGATGCGCTGATATCAGCCGCTCTGTTGGGCAAACAACTAAATGTTCCTGCTAAAATTACTGATGGGTATCAGAAAGAGGCTGCACAGCTCAAAACGGCAATTGAAAAATACTTTGGGGCAACCATTGGCGGATATCGTACCTACAAATATTACGAAACCAACAACACGTTACGGGCCTGGATCTGCATGCCTTTGGCCATGGGAATTTATGACCGGAAAGAAGGCACCGTTGAAGCGCTGTTTTCGCCGCAACTTTGGACTGCCGACGGGCTCGCCACTGAAGCTGGAAAGGAAACTTTTTGGGACCGCTCAACTTTGTACGCCCTAAGGGGAGTGCTGCAGGCTGGTTTAACCGATAAGGCAATAGCTTATTTGCATTATTATTCTGTCCGCAGGTTACTGGGCGAGCATGTGCCATACCCGGTTGAGGCTTATCCGGAAGGTAACCAACGGCATCTATCTGCCGAGAGCGGCCTATATTGCCGGATCTTTACCGAAGGTTTGTTCGGCATAAGACCTACTGGCTTCCGGAGTTTTGACTGCACGCCCAGGCTACCTCAAAACTGGAATAACATGGCCATGAATAATATCAATGCGTTTGGCAGTACTTTTAATATTGAAGTATCCAGATTGCCCGGCGGAAAGGTGCAGATTAAGGTTATTGAAGGAGCCTCGCAGCGGACTTATCTAAGTAAGAACGGCGACGTTGTTAAAATTACGTTGCGGCACTGATTTAACCTTTTGAGACCAGGGATACCAAAAGTTGGGAAAGTGGCTGTTTCTGGTCAATTTTGAGGGAATGCCATTGCTATTCGGTATGAAATTATTGATAAGATGAACGACATACCTGTTGCGCTTCTTAACACATTGATATAAAGTGTATCTCAGTTGTACAATATGCTTCACACATCTTATTACGGCATTTAAACATCTGATAAATTGATTATTTTTAGCCCTCCAAAACCTATGACCCCATGTTTAGTGTTAAAGCTGCCGTTAGTAAATTTGAATCGGTATTTGAACCAGCTTTATTAGCCGAATTGGAAACAAACTCCATGCTGATGACCGTAAAAGGCGGCGATACTATGCTTAACCCGGGGCAAACCATACGGGCTGTACCGCTGTTGCTTAGCGGTACTTTTAAAGTAAGCCGTGTAAACGATGAAGGCCAGGAAATACTGCTGTACTATGTAAAGGAAGGCGAAAGCTGCGCTATGACATTTACCTGCTGCATGATGTCGCATTTTAGTGTGATCCGCGGTACAGCCGAGGAGGATAGCGAACTGCTTTGTGTACCTATGGATGTCATGGACGGGTGGATGGTAAAGTACCCAACCTGGAAACGTTTTGTAATGCAAACGATATTAAACCGGTTTACCGAAATCCTAAAAAGTATTGATGATATAGCCTTTAAAAAACTGGCTGACCGCCTGGTTAATTATCTCAAGGAAAAGGCCAAGGCAACCGGTTCTTCGCTCATTAATCTCACTCATCAGCAAATTGGCGACGACCTGGGCACCAGCCGCGTGGTTATATCCCGTTTGCTTAAAAAGCTCGAAATAGATAATAAATTACTTCTTTACTATAACCAGGTTAAATTACTAAGCGAATTGTAACTTTTGTTACAGCGGTTTGTATCTTTTGTTACAAAATATGCCCTGTTGTCTGTTGCATCTTTGTTATGTCAAAAGCAACAGGCCATGAAAACACAAACTCTCCAGACCACTGTAAGCTTTAATATAAAACCACTAACAGGATTTAGAATCTCTGGTGGCTATTGTATGCGTATGCTCGAAAAACTTATCTGTTTTGTTGGCTCTGTAAACCTTGCGACCTGTAAAGACGATCAATTTATTTTTTAACCATTTTAACCAATAAACATCATGAGTATCAGATTAAACGACACAGCTCCCGATTTTCAGGCAGAAACTACTGAAGGCACTATCAATTTTCATAATTGGATAGGAAACGGCTGGGCAATCCTTTTTTCGCATCCTAAAGATTTTACCCCGGTTTGCACTACTGAGCTGGGCTACATGGCTAAACTTGCTCCCGAATTTAAGCAACGTAACTGTAAAGTGATAGGTTTAAGTGTTGACCCCG
Organism: Mucilaginibacter gossypiicola; assembly: GCF_900110105.1. Taxonomy (GTDB): domain Bacteria; phylum Bacteroidota; class Bacteroidia; order Sphingobacteriales; family Sphingobacteriaceae; genus Mucilaginibacter; species Mucilaginibacter gossypiicola. Next base: position 342,344 of record NZ_FOCL01000004.1, read on the forward strand.
TAGGACGTCACGCTGAGTGGGCTAAAGACATAGAAGAGACCCAGGGATACGCTGTAAACTATCCTATGATAGGTGATCCTGACCTGGCCATAGCAAAGTTATATGACATGTTACCGGCTGATGAACCGGGAACTTCGGAAGGCCGTACCGCTGCTACCAACCAAACCGTGCGCTCAGTATTTATTATCGGCCCCGATAAAAAAATTAAGCTGATGCTTACCTATCCAATGGCAACCGGCCGCAACTTTGATGAAATACTGCGGGTGCTGGATTCACTGCAGTTAACAGCAGGCTATAAAGTAGCCACCCCGGTAAATTGGAAAAATGGCGAAGACGTGATCATTGTTCCTGCGGTATCTGACGAGGAAGCAAAAGAAAAATATCCCAACGGCTGGAAAACCGTTAAACCTTACCTGCGTATTGTAGCTCAGCCGGGTGAAACGATTATGAATTGATTTTATCGAAAAAGGGGTAATATGTTCCTTTGATCAGGCGCAAATCCAACAGGATTTGCGCCTGATTTTTATCTGGGCAGCTTAATTTAGTGAACGGTATTCAATAGGAGAGTACCCAACACGCTGCTTAAATAAGCGCGTAAAGTGCTGCGGATATTTAAACCCTAATCCATAAGCTATCTCGCTCAGCGATTTACTGGTATCAAATATTTTCTCCTTAGCAACATCAATCACTTTTGATTGGATATAGTCCTGGGCTGATTTCCCGGTTTCTTTTTTGATCAGGTCGCCGAAATAATTGGCTGACAGGTTTAACTGATCGGCACAATAGCCTACCGATGGTAAACCTACGGTAAGTGGTTTGTCGGAAGTCCAATAACTGTCAAGTAAGCTTTCAAACCTTTGTAATACGCCTTTGTGAGCCAGATCTCGGGTGATGAACTGGCGATCGTAAAAACGCTGGCAATAATTCAGGAACAACTCAATGTTGCTTACAATTAAAGTTTTGCTGTGCTTGTCTATCGCATGGCCAAGTTCATATCTGATCTTATCAAAGCAATCGATAATGATCTTTCGTTCACTTTCAGATAGATGGAGGGCTTCATGCACATCGTAAGAAAAAAATGTATAGTCCTGGATATGACGGCCAAGTGAGGTGCCTTTGATCAAATCCGGATGAAAAACCAGGGCCGTGCCTTTAGGTTGATAATACTCGCCATTATCTGAGCCAATTACCTGCCCCGGGCCAACAAAAACCAACGTGCCTTCTTCATAGTCGTAATAATTGCAGCCGTATTTTAGGTCGCCGCATTTTACTTCTTTTAAAAACACAGTATAAAATCCATAATTGATACGGCGTTTTGTACGTCTGTCAGCTTTTGACATATCAACAATGTTCACCAGCGGATGCAGCGTTTCGTTGTTGTTGTGCGCATTAAACTGGCTTATGGTGTCAATTCGGATGATATTTTCCATTGTTATTTCCTTTTCTATATCAAAGTTACGGCATCTGGAAGCGTTTAGGCTGGGCTTTTGTCTGCAATCAGTAATTTTGGTAAGCAATACCGTAATTGATATAACGTTTGCCTCCAAAATACACCTCAACTTTGTGCAGTTAAATTAATAATCATCTGTTAACAATATTAAATATATGAAAACAAGAAAATTAGGTATCAGCGGCCTCGAAGTATCCGAACTGGGATTAGGCTGTATGGGCTTGAGTTTTGCTTATGGTCCGGCAACTGAAATAAAAGAAGCTGTTAAATTGCTTCATGCCGCGGTTGAAAAAGGTGTTACCTTTTTTGATACCGCGGAAGCCTATGGCCCTTTTACAAACGAAGAGCTTTTGGGTGAAGCTCTGGCGCCTTATCGTGATAAACTGGTTATTGCTACGAAATTTGGTTTTAAAGAGGGTAAACCCGCCGACGGTATGGACAGTCGTCCGGAACGCATCCGTGAAGTGGCCGAGGCCTCTTTAAAAAGATTAAAGACAGACCGTATCGACCTTTTTTATCAGCACCGTGTTGATCCCAATGTGCCGATAGAAGACGTAGCCGGAACCGTTAAAGATCTGATACAGGAAGGTAAAGTAAAACACTTTGGTATGTCTGAAGCTGGTGTGCAATCCATCCGCAAGGCGCATGCAGTGCAGCCTGTGGCAGCTTTGCAAAGTGAGTATTCATTATGGTGGCGTGAACCGGAAGAGGAGATCATGCCTTTACTGGAAGAATTAGGTATTGGTTTTGTGCCTTTCAGTCCGCTTGGAAAAGGATTCCTTACAGGTGCCATTAACGAAAATACAACTTTTGCCAAAGATGATTTTCGGAATATAGTCCCTCGTTTTACCTCGGAGGCAAGGAGTGCAAACCAGGCAATGGTTGATTTGCTTACCAAAATAGCGCAGGAAAAACAGGCAACTCCAGCACAAATAGCCCTGGCCTGGTTGCTGGCTCAAAAGTCCTGGATTGTGCCTATTCCGGGAACTACCAAATTACATCGTCTGGAAGAAAACCTTGGTTCCGTAGATATTACGTTGTCCGGAGATGACCTTAGGCAAATTGAACAAGCAGCTTCCCAAATTAAAATTGAAGGTGCAAGATACCCCGAGCACTTATTGAAAAGAGTAGGCAAGTAATTGCCCCCGACTTTCTAAGTATATTTATTGAAGAGGCTGCCACGACAAAGGCAGCCTTTTTGCGTGGTGAGGTTTGTATCGTTGAAACAAACAGTAGATATAAAATCGATTTATGTAACAATTGTAACAAATTAAATATATAGTCTATAGATTTGGTAGTTTATTTTTTAATTTCTATGTTTGTCGCCGTACTAATAAAAAACAAGGGTGATGAACACTTCTTTTACCAAACAAAGAGTACTTCCTGAACAAGCCGAACGAATGCACGCTTCTCCTAAAGCATGTATGTGCAGTTGTTGTAAATAACGCTATCTATTCGTGAAATTGATTATTGCGGGTTAACAAACCGGCCCTGCATCGCTATGAAAAAAATGATTTGAATTTGTAAGGTACTTTAACACAGCATATGAACTAAAACTATACCCCCTATTAAAAAATAACCGGCAAGGAAGCCTTGCCGGTGTGGCAATGACAAACCGGCTACGTAACGCCAATCACTCCACCGGTTTGCATCTGAGCTAAACTAAACGCATTGAACATTTATTTTAACCTCGTTAAATATGGAAATATTTATCCGTAAAAACACAACTGTACTTTCCAAATATATTTTCCTGCTTCTGTTCTTTTTTCCATTTGTGGTAGTGGCTCAGCAGGAGCCGCCTGCAACCGTTAATTCCATTTTAAAAGGACGTGTATTTGATGCTGCCACCCGGGATGTACTTCCGGGGGCGGTAGTATCAATTAAAGGTACAACGCACGCCGTTTCAACCAATGCCGAAGGTCGTTTTGATTTTGTAACCGGTCAAAAATTTCCTTATACATTGATTATTCGTTTTATTGGTTACGATCAGCAGGAGATAGTTGTTAACGGCAGCCCTGTTGAAATTTATCTGAAACCTATTCCTCAACAACTTAATGACGTGGTGGTTGTAGGTTACGGTACCAAAACCCGTAAGGATCTGATCAGCTCGGTATCAACCATAAAGGCCGATGAAGTAAAGAAAACCCCGGTTGCCAGTTTTGACGCTCAATTGCAGGGCAAGGCTTCGGGCGTGCAGATCAATTCAAACACCGGTGTACCCGGCGATGGCATTTTTATCCGTGTACGTGGTACTACCTCAATCAACGCCAGTAATGATCCTTTATACATTGTTGATGGTGTGTTTTTAAATAATACCAGCTTGCAAACTGTTAGTACCGGTGGCAGGGCAACATCTCCCATTGCCGACATTAATCCTGATGATATTGAAAATATCGAGGTATTGAAAGATGCCAGCGCTACGGCTATTTACGGTTCACGCGGTGCAAACGGTGTAGTTATCGTTACAACCAAACGCGGTAATTACAACAGCAGACCAAAAATTAACTTCAACGTTTCGCAGGGTTTAGCCTGGCAGCCTAAAGACAGGCTTTGGAAGCTGACCACAGGCCCTCAGCACGCTGAGATTGTAAACGAGTTTTACCGCAATTCTGAAGCCGATGCCATTGCTGCTGGCAATACAGCAGGTATCAATACCTACAAATATGTACCGTTCCGGGCAACTGACGATAACCCTACTGCTACCCCGGCCCCGAGAGGCTTGCCATCCCAGCAAAATACTTATGATCGTTTGAGCGAACTGTTCCGTACCGGTAACCTGTCTAATTATGATCTGTCGTTAGAGGGAGGTTCAAAGGATACTAAATATTATATAGGTGCAGGCTATACCAAGCAACAGGCAGATATCAAGCCAATTGATTTCAGTCGCCTTGGTTTTAAAGTAAACCTCGATCAACGGATCAGCGACAGGGTACAGGTAGGTACAAGTAACAGTGTTTCACGTTCGTACCGCAACCAGGCCCGCGCAGGTGATGGTCCGGCGGGTGGTTTGTTCCAGTCTGCTTTGCATACGCCAACTTATCTGCCCGAAACCAATGCCGATGGTACACCCGCGCGCTACGCCGGTTTTGACAACCTGCAGGTGCTGATTGATAACTATAATGTTCATACTACAAGCTTGCGCTACATCGGCAACGTTTATGCTGATATTGAGATTTTGAAAGGATTGAAATTTCGCTCAAGCTGGAGTGTTGATTATAACAACTACAACGAATCTGAATACTGGAACGATAAAACGCAGTTAGGTGCATCGCCAACCAATGGCCTGGCTACATCGGCCATAACCCAAAGCACTGCCTGGATCAACGAGCAGACTTTGACCTATCACCACCTGTTTGGCGAAAAACATACTTTGGATGTAGTTGCCGGTAACACGCTGCAAAGCAATATTATTCAGCTTACATCGGCACAAGGAACCGGTTTCCCCAATAATGCCTACACCGATATTTCATCTGCTTCAACCCGTACAGCCAACCAAACCTGGACAAAGGCTAACTTATCTTCATACTTCTCGCGCATATCATACAACTACGCCAGTAAGTACTATTTAGAAGTAAGTGCCCGTGCCGATGGTTCGTCGAAGTTTGGTGCCAATAACAAATGGGGATACTTCCCATCGGTAGGTGCTTCATGGCGTGCTAAAGAAGAGAGCTTTTTGAAAGATGTAAACTCAATCAGCGATCTTAAACTGCGCGCAAGCTACGGCGTTACCGGTAACCAGGCAGGTATCAACAACTTCGCGGCACAAGGTTTATGGAGCGGCGGTGCAGGTTATCCTGATAACACAACCGGAGGCGATAAAGCTGGTACCGCACCACAGCAGTTGGCCAATCCAAACCTGAAATGGGAGCGCACCGCACAGGCTAACGTGGGCTTCGACCTCGGCTTGCTGAACAATCACCTGAACCTGTCTGTCGATCTATACTCTAAACAAACCAGCGATGTATTGCTGCAATTACCTGTTCCGGAGATTACCGGCTACAGCACTTATTACAGCAATGTAGGTAAAATAAGCAATAAAGGCTATGAGGTAAGTATCAGCTCAAATAACATCAAAACAAAAGATTTTAGCTGGAGCAGCAGTTTCAATATCTCAGGCAACGTTAACAAAATTAAATCGCTGCCGGTACCTATTAACCAGTACAGCCGCGACTGGATCAGAATGCAGCAGGGCTACTCTATGTTCTCCTTCTGGATGTATAAACAGTTGGGTGTCGATCCGCAAACCGGTAATGCCATATTTGAAGACGTTAACAAAGATGGCGTAATCAACACTGCCGATCGCCAGATAGTTGGCAACGCCCTGCCTAAATACTTCGGTGGCTTAAGCAACACCATCACCTATAAAGGTTTTGATGCCAGCTTCCTGTTCAGCTTTGAAGAGGGGAACAAAGTGCTTAACCTTAACCGTTTCTTCGGCGAAGGTGGCGGTACCCGCGATGCTAACCGCGTAATATTTGCCAGCCAATTGAACAGGTGGCAAAAGCCCGGCGATATTACCGACGTGCCGCGCTTAACCGCTTATGGCAACAACTATACACTTGAGCAGAATAGCCGCTTCTTGGAAGATGGCTCGTTCATTCGCCTTAAATCATTGAGCCTTGGTTATACACTGCCAAAGGCACTTACGCAGAAAATTGATATCCAATCGCTGCGCATTTATGTAGTAGGCAGTAACCTGCTGCTGTTCACGAAATATACAGGCCCCGATCCGGAGGCTAACGTAGGCGGCGGACAGGATGTGCAGGGCATTGACCTGGGTACACCACCGCAACCGCGCTCAGTTCAGTTAGGTGTAAATATTACTTTATAAGGAGGGCAACGAACATGAAATTACTTAAAACTTTAAAATATACTATTCCTGCTTTATCGCTTGTGACGCTGGCTTCCTGCAAAAAATTCCTGGAGGTGCAGCCCAAAGATTCGGTGTCTGATTCACAAACCATAGTTGATCGTGCATCTGCCGAAACCGCGGTGCGTGGTATTTACAGGGCATTATCTGCCGATAATTACTATGGTGTAAACTTTGTTTCGGTAGGTTATTTATCAGGCGATAATATCCAATGGACAGGCTCACAATCTATAGTGCAACAGTTTATTGACCATAATGTAAAGGCTGATAACGCCACGGTATCAGGTATCTGGCTGGCTATTTACACAACCATAAACCGGGCAAACTATGTAATTGCCAAATTGCCCGGCGTTACTGATGCTACCCTGACAACAGCCGAAAGAAACCAACTGTTAGGTGAAGCTTACTTTATCAGGGCCTTATGCTATTTTGACCTTGCCCGCACCTGGGGTGGTGTACAGATTGTTACCACGCCAACCATATCGGCTACAGATAAAAATGGTATTAAGCGCAGCACGGTTGAGCAAACCTACGCCCAGGTACTTAGCGACCTTAATGCAGCCGAACCGCTATTACCGCTACCAACCGCGCAAAACCCGGTAAGGGCCAATAAAGAAACAGTTTATGCTTTAAAGGCAAGGTATTACCTCTACCAAAAAGACTGGACTAATGCTGAAAACTACGCAACCCTGGTATTGGGTGATACGCAGAATTATTCGCTGTTAAAACCTTACAGCGCATGGTTTGCCAACAATGTGGTAGGTACTAAGGAGTCGGTTTTTGAATTGGCTTACAGTGCCACTTATACCAATGGTCACCGTGGGCAATGGCAGCCACCGGCTAACAGTGGTACCCGCCAATGGGCACCTAACGCCGCGTTTTTAGCATTGGTAAACGACGCTACCATAGGAGGTAACCGGAGTGCTTTGGTGGCTAAAACATCTGCCGGCTTATGGTATGGCAATCTTTATTACCGCAGCCCGGCAACAGATCCGGCTTATATCATCAGGATCGCAGAAGAATACCTGATTCGCTCGGAAGCGCGTGCACAGCTTAATAAACTTGCCGATGCCAAGGTTGATCTGAACGTCGTACGCGACCGCGCAGGCTTAACAGCCACAACCGCGGTTTCACAAGCCGATATTTTGCTGGCCATTGAAAATGAGCGCCGTATAGAGTTTGCTTTGGAAGGCCATCGCTGGTTTGATTTGGTGCGTACGGGCAGGGCAGCAGCTGTGTTGGGCGTAACAGACGCAACGAAAAACATTTTGCCTATCCCGGTAGATCAGCTGAATGTTGACCCGGCGTTAACGCAGAACCCCGGGTATTAACAAGGACATAAAGCCGGGTGACTGAGTGGCTAAGTAGAGGTCTGCAAAACCTTGTACGGCAGTTCGAACCTGCCCCCGGCGTCTTCTAAATCAATTTAAAAACATAAAACAATGAGCACATTAACCACTAACCAAATCAAATGGAAGGAATACGAAAAGGGGGCTTTTCGGTTCTTCTTCATTTACTTTGTGCTGCAGGCACTTCCGCTTGATTGGAAGTACTTCGGCAACCTGTTCCGCATTCAGTGGGGCAGCCTCGGCTTTGGCGACATTTTTTACATCAGCCGGTACACACCGCAATTTATATCAGGCAGCAGCACTCCAGGCACATGGGGCATAGGTACCCTTGCCGACTGGGCACTCATAGCCGGTATCGCATTGATAGGCGCTATCGTATGGAGTATCCGCGATAAAAAGAGCGAAAACTATAACAAGCTGTACTATTGGCTAAGGGTGATTTTGCGTTACCGCCTTGCCATAGGTATCATCGCTTACGGTTTTATTAAATTCTTTCCATTACAATCGCCGCTACCATCTATTAGCAACCTGAATACATCTTACGGTGATTTTGATCGTTGGAAACTATTCTCATTAAGCCTGGGTATAGTGCCGGGTTATGAATCGTTTTTGGGTTTGGTGGAGATAGTGGTTGGTGTATTGCTGCTATTTCGGAAAACTGCTACGCTGGGCGCTATCATTATCCTGGTATTTACCGGTAATGTGTTTATCTCCAACATAGCTTATGATGGCGGCGAAGCAATTTACGCGCTTTATCTCATCAATATTGCCTTGTTCCTTACCATTTACGATATCCAACGTATTTATAACCTGGTTGCGCTACGTAAGCCAACATCTCCAAATACTGTAAAAATTTCCCTTAACGGTCAATGGCGTACATCAAGGTTGGTATTAAAAAGCCTGTTCATTTTCTTTTTTGTGTTCCTGTATGGTTATAAAACTTATGCGGCTTATCATCATGATATCTATCAATACCCAAAAGCTAAAGGGTTAGCCGGTACTGCCGGTTTATATAATGTAAGTGATTTCAGGATCAATAGCAAACAGTTGCCTTACTCGCAAACCGATACCACCCGCTGGAACGATGTTGTTTTTGAAAAATGGAATACCATCAGTATCGGTTCGTTAAAAAGATATAAAGCTGATACCTCTACAACCGAAGAGATCAGCAGGAACAACGATGACCGCAAATATGAGCTTGACGGTACCACCGGCCGGGCTTATTACAGCTATGTGGCCGATACTGTAAAACAGGTTTTACTGCTCAAAAACAGGAACAGCAATTACAAGGCCGATCAGTTTACGCTGCATTATACCCAACCAGCAAATGGTACTATTATCCTGACAGGTGTTGATCATAATAAGGATTCTGTTTATGTACAGCTTGACAGGATCAATAAGAAATACCTGTTGCAGGAAGCCGCACAAGGCAGGAGCAAAGCACTTAAACTTTAAGATCTGAACTTTTAAAGATATTTATCATGGCAACAACAGTAATAAATCCGGAAGCAGAGCAAGTTGGCAACGCTGTACCGGAAAGCAGGCCCGGTAAACCGGCCCCTGCAGCAGCACCGGCCGTAAGGAAGGAATGGACTGCAACCCAACGTGTGGCTTTCCGTATTGCATTCATCTTTTTCATTATCATGTGTATCCCAACCACTGCCGAGTGGTGGAATAACCTGGTGACCATTAACTGGTTCCATTTACATTATCGCGATTTGTATGATATAGCGCGGTTTTCGCCAAGCATTTATAAATTTCAAACCCCGGCTTATAACCTGTTAGGCTATATTGATTGGGTTGAGGCGCTTGCTATTGGTATTATAGGCGGTCTGATATGGACTGCGCTCGATAACAAAAACAAGCAATATCATAACCTGTATTACTGGCTGCGCGTGGTGGTGCGGTACAGGGCAGGTATAGGCATAATCGGGTTCGGCTTTACAAAGCTGTTCCCGGTTCAAATGCCTTATCCTTCATTAGGTGTACTTAACGCGCATTTCGGCGATCTGACCGCGCAAAAGATCTACTGGCTTTTGGTAGGCATTGTGCCCTGGTACCAGGTATTTGCCGGCGTTGTTGAACTGGCTGCGGGTACTATGCTTTTCTTCCGCAAAACCACCACTTTTGGCGCGGTATTGCTGTTGGGTGCTTTGGGCGATATTACTTATGTAAACTTTGCTTATGATGGCGGGGTGCATGTGTATGCCTCATATTTTGTACTGTTCTCGGCGTTTTTATTATGGTACGATATTGTGCCGGTCTATAATCTGCTTATCAAAGAACGTTTTACCGTTCCTCCGGTCTTGATCCCGGAAATTAATCAGAAATGGCTTATAGTTACGCGCGTTGTTTTAAAAACAGGCACCATCGGCATATTCCTGGTTTGGCTGTATTATTTGCAATATGTGAACTTTAAATATGATCCTTACAAGCAACCAGCTACAAGCGGTGTAAAACAGTTAAGGGGTAATTATAATGTGAGCGAATTTAAGCTCAACGGACAGGATATCCCTTACTCGCCTTTAGATTCGGTGCGTTGGCAGGGAGTAACGTTCGAGAAATGGTCGTCGCTAACCTTTAACGTTAATAAACCATTAAATCTCGACTTATCCAACGGCGGTGGCGCGGCTATGCGCGATATCAACCGTAACTTCGAGCTTACAGGAGTAGCCGGTGGCAAGCGGGTATTTTATTATGATGCCGATACCGTGAACAAGGTGCTTTACCTACAGGATAAGCTGCCAGAGTTTACCAAACGCAAAGGCAGGCGTGGCAATCGCGGCGAAAATAAAGCCGGCGATAATAAATTAGTCAAATCATTTATCCCTGCCGAAGCAAAAGCCAACATCCGTAACGAGGTAACGGCTATTGATCCGGCGGCGCGTTCAACCCGTCGTGAACGTGGTATACCTGAAGAGTTAAAAGATAAACGCAAGCGCGCGCATATGATATTAAGTTACAATGCAGATGCAACAGGATCGCACATCGTGTTGACCGGTAAGGACGACAAGAAAAATGATGTGTATATTGTGCTTGACCGCGTAACCCGTCAATACGCACTTACCGATAGTAAATTAGTGGCGGGCAAATACTAAAAACAGATACCAGATGAAACCGGAAAAACGTGATTATGATGCAGTGATAGTAGGCTCGGGGCCAAACGGCCTTGCTGCGGGTATATTATTGCAGCAGCACGGACTTTCGGTTTTACTGCTGGAAGGTAAGGACAAAATAGGCGGCGGCTTACGCACAGAAGAACTTACCCTGCCCGGTTTTAAGCATGACGTTTGCTCGGCCATTCATCCGCTGGCCGCAGGATCGCCGTTCTTTGAAACGCTGCCCCTGCATGAGCATGGCCTTGAATATATTTATCCGGAAGTTGCCGCGGCGCATCCCTTTGATAACGGAACTGCTGCGGTGCTTAAAAAGTCGATCATCGAAACGGCCGATCTGCTTGGTGAGGACAGGGACGCCTACATTAAGCTTATGGCGCACCTGGTAAAGTCATGGCCCGGTTTGGCTGCCGATGTATTAGGTCCGCTTACGTTTCCGAAACACCCGGTTGATCTGGCAGTTTTTGGTTTGGATGCCCTGACCTCATCAACCCATTTGGCCAAACGGTTTAAAACCGAGCAAGCTAAGGGGCTTTTGGCAGGCATGGCTGCGCATAGCATACAGCCATTGACCAATCTTGCCACATCGGCAATTGCTTTGGTGCTGATGGCTAACGGGCATTTAAAAGGCTGGCCGGTACCTAAAGGCGGCTCGGTTAAAATAGCGGATGCCCTGGCATCATATTTTATATCCATTGGAGGTAAGATAGAGACCAATACCTATATCACCGCTTTTGAGCAGTTGCCATGGGCTAATGCAGTTTTGTTTGATGTTACGCCAAAGCAACTGCTGCAAATTGCAGGGCATAAGTTTTCATCACTGTATAAATGGCAACTGGAACGGTACCGTTACGGTATGGGCGTTTTTAAGATAGATTGGGCGCTTGACGACGTTGTGCCATTTAAAGCCGAAGGGGCAAAGCAAGCAGGTACAGTGCATATTGGCGGTACGTTAAAGGAAATTGCCATGGGCGAACAACAGATCTGGGACGGACATCATCCCGAAAAGCCGTTTGTGTTATTGGCCCAGCAAAGCCTTTTTGATAATACCCGGGTACCCGAAGGCAAACATACAGCATGGGCTTATTGCCACGTTCCTAACGGATCAACCAGGGATATGACCGATATCATCGAAAAACAAGTAGAGCGTTTCGCCCCGGGTTTCCGTGAACGGATCATTGGCAGGCATACATTTAATACCCGGCAGCTGGAAAATTATAACCCCAATTATATAGGCGGAGATATTAACGGCGGGGTAATTGATATTGGTCAGTTGTTTACCAGGCCGGTTTTGAGGCGTTCGCCTTACCGCACTTCGGCAAAGGGTATTTATATCTGTTCGTCATCTACACCACCGGGTGGAGGGGTACATGGCATGTGTGGCTATCATTCGGCCAAACGTGCATTAAAAGATGTTTTTAACATCAGCATAAAATCATAACATATTATCACACTATAAAATTTAAACTATGTCAACCACCACTACTAAACTAACCCTGCACGAAGACTGGGCAGTAGTTATTTTAGGTTCTTTGATCATTATCCTGTCGCTGGCAGGCCTGCTTTTACCGGTACCAACCTTTGGCTGGAAAACCGGTGCCGATTTAACCGGTACTGTACTGGGTTTGGCAAACCTGGTTAAAATGCTTTTACAATTTGTGTTTGTAGCCATCATTGGCGGTATAGGTGCCTTTATTACCAGCAAGTCCGTTAAAAATTATGCTTTGGGTTTCCCCCTGGTTTATGTGGTTACCATACTGGCGCTTGTGCTTGCAGGTAGCAGTCAGGCCAAATCACTTAACCTTGAGGCAGTGATCTTCAGCCTTGTTTTGGGTTTGCTCATCAGTAATTTTATTAAATTGCCCGAGTGGCTTAAGTCATCCCTGTCAACCGAGTTGTTTGTTAAAATAGGCCTGGTGCTTTTAGGTACCAGTGTTATTTTTGGGGATATTTTAAAGGCGGGTTCATTGGGTCTGATTCAGGCGCTACTGGTAGTAACCTCGGTTTGGTATTTTGCGTTCTGGGTTTGCAAAAAACTTAAGGTTGATGACGAAATAGCCATGATGATATCGAGCGCAGTATCTATTTGCGGCGTATCTGCAGCAATAGCTACAGCAGGCGCCATCAAAGGCGATTCAAAAAAGCTTTCCTATGTAATATCGATGGTATTGATCACGGCCATTCCTATGATGATCTTTATGCCGATCATCGCGCATTATTTCAAATTTTCGGAACCTGTAACGGGTGCATGGCTGGGTGGCAGTATTGACACTACAGGAGCAGTTGTTGCTTCAGGATCACTGGTTGGCGAGGTTGCATTGAAGATCAGCACTATTGTTAAGTTTTCGCAAAATGTGTTGCTTGGTTTGGCTGCTTTTGCCATCTCTATTTACTGGACTTACACCAAACACCCATCGGCACAGGATAAAGATACCAAACCTACGCTGAAGGTGATTTGGGAGCGTTTTCCAAAGTTTGTATTGGGTTTTATCGGGGCTTCGCTGCTGTTCTCGTTCTTCCTGCCGCCATCGGCTGCCGCTACGGTTAAGGATAGCTTGAAGAACCTGCAGGGGCTTTGGTTTGCGCTGGCGTTTACCAGTATCGGCCTTGAAACCAACTTTGCCGATCTGTTTAACCGAAACAGCAAGAAACCATTATACGCGTTTTTGATTGCGCAAACCTTTAATATTTTCATTACGCTGGTCATAGCGCTGATATTATTCTAAACAGCTTTTATCATGCTTAAAAAGTTAAAGCTAAGGCGAAGCCATGCCCTGATTTTCGGGGGGATCACCATAATTGGGATGGTGATCTGGCTTTGGCTTTCTTATCAAAATAAGCAAAAATGGCCCGAAACATTTGGTTATGGTAAGACTGCCAACCAGCAGGATATTGCTAAATGGGATATCGATGTACGGCCCGATGGAAAAGGTCTACCGCCTGGCAGCGGTAATGTAGCCGATGGTGCGATAATCTACACCAGCAAATGCGCAGCCTGTCACGGGGCTGATGGTAAGGAGGTTAAAGGCGTGAAGCTGCCCGGGCCGCCATTGGTAGTGGGCGGCGGCAAAACCAAAACTATAGGCAATTACTGGCCTTATGCCACTACTTTGTTTGATTACGTACGTCGGGCAATGCCCTATAATGCGCCTGGTTCGCTTACTGATGATGAGGTATACAGCCTTTGCGCCTGGTTGCTGAATGAAAACAAGATCATTAAAGCCAACCAAATAATGAACGCCCGCACGCTACCCAAAGTGGAGATGCCGGCGCAAAAACTTTTTATTGTTGACGACCGCAAGGGCGGCCCGGAAGTAAAATGAGTATGGAACAGCAGGATAAGCCGGTAAAAATAACCGAAAAGAAAATAAGTCGCCGTATGTTGCTGGGCGGAGCTTTGGCAACGGCTATTTTGCCGGTAACCTCGGTGTTTGCAAAATATATCCAGGTAGGAGTGCCTGCGGTGCCTGATCCTACAAAGCAGCCTGGCCCGTTGCCGGGAAAGGTTGGCACACGTTCGCCGTTTGAAGCGCCGGTTAAAAAGCCATCAGATATTTCATCGCGAACGCCGCTGCAGGATCTGTACAGTACTATTACCCCATCCGATCTGCATTTTGAACGGCATCATGCCGGTGTGCCTTCAATCGACCCAAATCAATATGAGTTGCTGATACACGGCATGGTGGAGCGGCCAATGAAATTTAGCCTGCATGACCTGAAGCGCTTTCCCTCGGTAACACGTACTTGTTTTATTGAATGTGCCGGCAACTTCCGCACGGGTAAGGAGGATATGACGGTGCAGGAGATCCTCGGCCTCACCAGTCAAAGCGAATGGACAGGCGTAATGCTTTCAACCTTGTTTCGTGAGCTGGGTGTTAGCCCCAAAGCCAGCTGGTTTTTAGCCGAGGGAGGCGATGCAGCCGTGCTTACCCGAAGCATCCCCATTCATAAAGCCTGGGATGATGCCATGATCGTTTACGCCCAAAACGGTGAAGCAATCCGGCCCGAGCAGGGGTATCCCGCCCGTTTACTGTTGCCCGGATGGGAGGGGAATACCAATGTAAAATGGTTGCGGAGGATAGAAATTTCGGATGCGCCATATTTTACCCGTGAGGAAACTTCAAAATATACCTACCCTGTAAAAGATAAGATCAGGATGTTCAGTTTTGAGATGGATGCCAGGTCTATCATTACCTATCCGTCCTTCCCCCAAAAAGTTGAACATGGCTGGATCGAGATTCGTGGCATAGCCTGGAGCGGCAGGGGAAAGGTAGATAAAGTAGAAGTGAGCACCGATGCCGGTAAAAGCTGGAGTGAAGCACGCCTGCAAAACCCGATACTGGAAAAGGCGCATACCTATTTTCGCCACCTGTGGCATTGGGATGGTACAGAAACGGAAATTTTAAGCCGTGTTACTGACGATACAGGTTACACTCAGCCAACCCTCAAACAACTCATTGATGCCCGCGGAAAGGATATCGGCGGTTATCATATGAACCCCGTTACGGCGTGGCGTATAAAACGGGATGGTAGTGTGGTTTTTAAACCGGAGAGTTATAAATGATTCCAGCCCCCAATAAAATATTACTTTACGATTAAACAAACTGGTTTACAAATAGTGTAAAGCCTGTATGCAGAGATATACAATTTTAAGGCCATTATTTCCCCCTGCTTGCTTCTTTTAAAACATACCTATAACTTGGTTTTGTAATCTAAATATCAGTCACTTTATATCATTATTGTTTGATTTTTGATGCCGGTTAATGTCCTTCGGGGCTTATTAACATACCTTTATTTTGCTGTTACCTGAGCTGATATAGCCGATTTTAAATGATTTTGATCCATAAATGAAATTTTAAACCGATTATGATTGAACAAGGCTCTTACCTTAAATCGAAAATTTTTGATTTAATGAACATGATGATTAACGACGAGAGTGGTTTATTTGAAGTAGACGATTTGGATAGTTATATAGATAAGCTTATGGAAAAAGCGTGCATTATAACTATTATGGAACAGGATGTTTTACACGGATTTTTAGCTTATTACGCAAACGACTATGACAATAAAGTAGGATTTGTTTCAATGGTGCTTACCGACCCGTCCACAAGGCGGATGGGATACGGCCGAAGGCTTGTTGAATTCGCTTTGAAAGATCTGACACTGAAAGGATTTAAAAAATGTCGTACCGAAGTAAATGCCGACAATACAAAAGCCCTGAACGCTTTAAAACGATTAAACTTTATCCCTGTTGGCCGAAACGACATTTACTGTGTGTTTGAAAAGCAATTGTAACCGCTTCCGGATAATTTTGTTTGGAAACAGGCATTCGCACTAATCGCACGTTGTACACAGCCTCGAAACAAATTCTGCCAGGTGTATAACCTTTTCTGCAGAAATAGCATGGGTATTACCTATAATGAGGGTGTGCTCAACAATCTCTATTACAAAGTCATCCAGCCTGATATCCATTATCACATTCCGGAAATTACGATCGGTACCGGCGATAGCTTTTTGACGGTCACTTACCAGCATATAAAAAGTATCGCTGAAAGCCTTGTCTTCGGCAAAATCAAGTTCAACGGGGTGTATCAGCTCTTTGATCTTATCAACAAGTGTTTCCCGCCTGATGAGTACCCTGCCAAAATCATGTTTTAAATATGCCAGCGCCCAAACGTGCTGTTCGGTAGTAATGGTTTTGCCATGGTCGGCATGTTTGGGTACAGCCTCGGTGAAAAGAATATAGCTATCGTTATTTTTATTTTTTACAACATACGAGCTACTCAGGCTTACGTCGCTGTAATTTTTAAATATGCTAAACTGTTCTAAATGAAAATCGATATGCCCGGTTTGCTCCACTCTGAACTTTTGCTTAAGCGTTGCAAGCACAGCAGGTACCTCTCCTGCCTGTGTTATGATTTGTGCGGTATCAAGTGATGATGACACTTTTATAAAGTTTAGTATTAAAGATTAACACAATAATAACTTTTTCGCAACAAAATTCAAAAATCTATTGGTAATGATAAGGTTTCATTTTACCGCATGAACAGGCGCAGTTTGCATCATTAACACCCAACTTTTTCAGGAAAAACTGGTAAAAGCCAATCCTGTCGTTCATATTGTACATGTTTTCGCCTTTATTACATTCAACGTCGCCGTTTACGATGTTGATGGTCATGCCAAAGCCTGGGGTGCGGCCCGCTGCTTTATCGTCTGCATTAGGTTGCCATTTGCCGGTCATTACATCATGCGCCGATGGTTTATGGGTTTGCGGGGTCATCCAAAAATAAATGGCAGTTTTAAAGGCTATTACCGGGTCGGTTTCAACCAATTCCGGGTTTTGGAGCAATATTTTGTCATCGCCCAAAATACAATCCGAAGCATAGCCGTAATTGCCGTTATAGCTCAGCTGCATTGGTCCGCGGCCGTAATATTTTTTACCTGCAACGGGAGGGTATTCATCATTTTCGGCAACATATGGTAAGCTGGTATTGCTTTCATGAATCAACATCAGGCCATCGGTATAAGAAGCATTCATGCCGTGGCGGGTTTCATGTGCAATGTGCGCAAAAAAGGCGGCGAGCTCCTTTTTATTCACATCGGCGCTGTATTCAGTGCAAAAGTTGCCGTAGTCAATAGTATAGGTGCTATCGGGTTTGGCTTTGGCCCATTCTTCGTTCCAGTCCACATCCTGGCGTACTACCGTACTTTTACCTGTTTTTTTATCGGTACGTACCAGTTGGTAAACCGATGTAGCGCGGCGGGTCACTTTTACCTTTATCGTCCCAAGTTCATCGGCAGCTTTAATGAAAGCAGCGTAGGTGTAAAACTTATCGCGCTGCGGAAAAAGATCATTAAATTGTTTTTCGCTTAATAAACTGGCCATGCTTACTTTAGGAGGGGTTGATTTATCTGCCACCGCCTTGTTACTGTCGCTGCCACTGCTACTTTTACTGTTGCCGCCACAGCTAAAGCCGGTTGAAAGCAGGATAATGAATGATAAGGAGATCAGTTTGGATGATAATATGATCGATTTCATGAGTTTTACGCTATTATGTTTGATGATATTACGGATGCAAGTTTAAGCTAACATTTTAAAAATTACACTTCATTAGCAAAAAATATACTAAAGTGTTATGAAATACAAAATTTAAGATGATAGATTTGGAATAACACCAATTGCAGAGAAAAGATTTAAGCGGCTACCATTTAATTGCCTGGTAATCAATAGCAGCTTTTTTGTAACCGGATTGTTGTGATATTATTGTTAAATTAAGTATGAAAATATATACTAAAACGGGCGATAAAGGGTTTACCTCATTAATTGGTGGTACACGTGTGCCCAAGCATCATATCCGCATTGAAAGCTATGGTACGGTTGATGAACTCAACTCGTATATAGGGCTCATTAGCGATCAGGATATTGATGCGCATGATAAGGAGGTATTGAAGCAGATACAGGATAGATTGTTTACTATTGGATCATCATTGGCGGCAGACCCGGAACGGTCAAGAATGGTCATTCCCGACTTGCACCTGAGCGATATTGAAACGCTGGAAACAGAAATGGATACGATGAATGAAAATTTGCCACCGCTAAAACATTTTATTTTGCCTGGTGGTAGTAATACAATATCATTTTGCCATATTGCAAGATGCGTTTGCCGCCGTGCCGAAAGGATTACCGTTCAGCTTGCCGAAGAGAGTACAGTTGACGAAAAAGTGAATATTTATCTGAACAGGTTGAGCGATTACCTGTTCACTTTGGCACGCAAAATTGCAAATGTTAATAAAATAGCTGAAAATCAGTGGATACCACGGGTTTAAAAAATTGAAAAAAAATATTGATATTCAATTTGAAAATGTTATACTTTTGCGAAAAAGTAAATTTTACTGATAATTATAAATATAAATAAAAACGATGTATTGGACACTTGAACTGGCATCGCACCTGGAAGATGCACCATGGCCCGCAACTAAAGACGAATTAATTGATTACGCTATCCGTTCAGGCGCTCCTGTTGAGGTTATCGAAAACCTTCAGGCACTTGAAGACGATGGTGAACCGTACGAAAATATTGAAGAGATCTGGCCGGATTATCCGACTAAAGACGACTTCTTCTTTAACGAAGACGAGTATTAAAATACGATAATGAAACCCTTAGCAATGAGGGTTTTTTTATTAACCACTACTTTTTGGAATGATTTTAGTATAGATGAATACACATTTACTTAACTAAAAACATTACAAAAATGAGAGGCTTACTGTACATTATCGCTGTTATCCTGGTTATAGGATGGGCAATTGGATTTTTTGCATACTCTGCACCGGGTTTGATTCACGTTTTATTGGTAATAGCTATTATAGCCTTGCTTTTAGGCGTGATCAGGCGTGCGTAAACAATTTTAACCTTGTATTGCAAATAGAAAAAGCCACGGCTGTTAAAGCTGTGGCTTTTTGCTTAAAAGTAATTCGGCGATGGCAATATCCTCAGGAAAAGTGATCTTGATATTGCTGTGATTACCTTCTGTAAGTTTTATTTCGGCACCGTATTGCTCTACCACGCTGGCATCATCCGTAAATTTAGTATCAAAGGGCTGTTCATAGGCTTTCCTTAGCAAGGATGCCTTAAACGTTTGCGGGGTTTGTACCAGGTATATCTCATCCCTGATCAGGCTTACCGACCGGCCATCTTTCACCTGGCGTATCGAATCGCGGCTTTTAACTGCCACTACGGCTGTTCCGTATTCGGCAGCATATTGATAGGCCTCGTCGATAATATCGGGCGAAATAAGCGGCCGTACGGCGTCATGCACAGCAACCAGGGCTTCGTTGTCTGTAATTAAATCGAGCCCGTTCTTAACCGAGTGGAAACGGGTTTCGCCGCCGGTAACCAATTGGTGGGGAATAGTAAAAGCATGTTCGCGGATTAGCTGTTGCCAGTAGCTATGATAAGCTAAAGGTAAAACCAGGATAATGTTGGGTTTCGCTTCCGACCGCTCAAAAGCTGCAATGGTATGCATGAGCACAGGTTTGCGGTTGAGCAGTAAAAATTGTTTAGGTACCGTCGATTGCATCCTGCTACCTGAGCCGCCGGCAACTATGATAACGTAGTTTTTGTTTTTAGATATGAGATGTGAGATATGAGATGTGAGATTGGAAGTCATCATGATTTAAGTCGACTAATATCTTGTAAAATTGGCTGCAAAAGAAATAAGATCCGAAAGTATCAGGGAATCGCTTTTAAAATCAATAGTAAATACGGGGCACCTACGGAGCCTTAAAGTTTCCATTTTGTTTCCTATAAACACGATACTCCTACGGAGTGTCTTATGAGTTGCTTTAAACTCCGTAGGAGTATCGTGTTTATAGGTATTTTGCCCGCAATATATTGGCTCCGTTAGGTGCCACGTGTTTTAAAAGCGATTTTCCTGCTCAAAGCTCGTGGTATGTCTCAAATCTCAGATCTAATAAAACTACCACAAAAAAAATGAGATATGAAACCATGGTCTCATATCTCAAATCTTATATCTAAAATCTAAATAAAATTAGATGATCAGCATTGCGTCGCCGTAGCTGTAAAAGCGGTACTTCTCTTTTACTGCTATTTCGTACGCGTTCATTACGTTTTCGTAACCTCCAAATGCTGCAATCATCATCAATAAAGTTGATTCGGGCGTATGGAAGTTAGTGATCATTGAGTTGGCAATGCTAAAGTCGTACGGAGGGAAGATAAACTTGCTTGTCCAGTCGTTAGCAGCTTTCAATGTTTTGTTTGCAGATACTGCAGATTCGATAGTACGCATTGAAGTAGTACCAACAGCACAGATACGGGCTTTACGCTCAATACCACGATTTACGATATCAGCTTGTTTTTGCTCGATAATGAATTGTTCTGAATCCATTTTGTGCTTGGTTAAATCCTCAACCTCAACCGGGCGGAAGGTGCCTAAACCAACGTGCAGCGTAACCTCGGCAAAATCAACACCTTTTAATTCAAGGCGTTTCATTAACTCGCGGCTAAAGTGTAAGCCTGCGGTAGGAGCTGCAACAGCACCTTCGTGTTTAGCGAAAATGGTTTGGTAGCGCTCTTTATCTTCGGCAGTAGCTTTACGTTTAATATATTTTGGAAGCGGTGTTTCGCCTAAAATTTCAACGTTACGACGGAATTCTTCGTCGGTACCGTCAAACAGGAAACGGATAGTACGACCACGTGAAGTAGTGTTATCCACAACCTCGGCAATCAGTAAATCATCGTCGCCAAAATATAATTTATTGCCTACGCGTATTTTACGTGCCGGATCAACCAGTACATCCCATAAACGTAGCTCCTTATTCAATTCGCGAAGCAAAAATACTTCGATGGTAGCACCTGTTTTTTCTTTGTTGCCATATAAACGGGCAGGGAAAACTTTGGTATTATTAAGGATCATTACATCCTTATCATGAAAGTAATCCAGCACGTCTTTAAATATTTTATGCTCAATTTTGCCCGAATCTTTGTGTAAAACCATTAAACGTGATTCATCGCGGGTAGCAGAGGGTGTATGGGCGATAAGGGATTCAGGTAAGTTGAATTTAAATTGAGATAATTTCATGCTTGTTTTTATGAATTTTCAAGGGCGCAAATGTACGAATTTTTTTGTTAATTTAACAGATTTTTTTAAGAAGCAGTTTAATTACACTACCGTTATATTAATTGAAAAATACTGTAACTTAAATCAAGTGCTGTTGTCTAAAAAATATTGACAGGCAATTTTACATATCAGCAATAAAATGGCCCGTTATTTTATTACCTCCGCGCGCTGACTGTGCAATATATTGAATGATTAACAAGTAAGATCAAAATAAGTTATATGCTTTTTTTAAAACTTTTAAGGGAAAGTTTTTTGTTTGCAGGCGATGCCCTGAGGCAGAACAAAACACGTACATTACTGTCATTGCTTGGGGTAACCATCGGTATATTTACCATCATAGCCGTTCAATCGGCGGTTGATACGCTGCGTAATAACCTTCAGAACAGCGTTAACAAGCTGGGTAATAACAGTATCTATGTGCAAAAATGGCCATGGGTAGGAGGAAGTGATTTTCCGTGGTGGAAATACCTGCAAAGGCCCGAATCTGATCTTCGCGATTTTAACGAGCTCTCCCGCCGTATCACAACTGCCGAAGCTTTATCGTACGAAATAAATATTGATAACCGTACCATAAAATATAAAAGTAACACGGTTGAAGGCGCACAGGTTGACGCTGCATCAGCAGATCATGATAAAACCTGGAACTTCGATTTTGAAAGCGGCAGGTACTTTACCGAAATGGAATCAAAAACCGGTGCACCTATAACTAATATCGGCTACGATATTGCACAAAATCTTTTTCCTGATGGTGACGCCGTAGGAAAGCAGATTAAAGTAATGGGACGCTATGTTACCATTGTGGGCGTATTTTCAAAGCAGGGTAAAGATATGCTTGGAATTTCGACTGATAAGGAGGTATTACTGCCTCTTAACTTTGCACGCAACTTAATTGATATTCAAAGTTCAAAATATGGCCCCTCAATTATTGTACGGGGTAAAAAAGGCATTCCTACCGATGATGTTGAGAGTGAGATCAAGGGCTTGATGCGTTCTATCAGGAGGTTAAGACCCGGTGCTGATGATAATTTTTCATTAAACCGTACAACCATGATCACTCAGCAGCTTGACGATTTGTTTAAAGTTGTTAATATTGCCGGTGCCATTATTGGTGGTTTCTCCATTCTTGTTGGCGGCTTTGGCATTGCCAATATCATGTTTGTGTCGGTAAAGGAACGTACCAATATTATCGGTATACAAAAATCATTAGGCGCTAAAAACTATTTCATATTATTGCAGTTCTTAATTGAATCGGTACTCCTCTGTTTTGTTGGCGGGATTATCGGGTTGTTTTTTGTGTATCTGGGGACGTTTGCCGTCAAGGCAGCTTTAGATGTGCAGGTAATACTTGATGCTGCTAACATTTCAAGAGGTTTAAGCTATTCAATTATTATAGGTGTAATAGCGGGTATCATTCCTGCTTATTCGGCTTCACGACTGGATCCGGTGGAAGCCATCCGTACAAATTAATAATGATATGAAAACTATTAAAGGATTTTGTTTTTTAGCGGTTTTAGCTGTTGCCGCTGCATGTAATCAACCTGCAAAACAGCAGGAAACCACTAAAACAGACACAACAGCCACCGCTAAACCTGCTGAAACTCAGGTTGCCGCTGATACTTCAAATACAAGCGATGTTTTAAAGGCTTATATAGCTTTAAAAGACGAATTTATTAAATCGGACGCTGCAGGTATCAAAACAGCTGCTACTGATCTGGAAACCAAATTGTCGGGGATTAAAGGCTGCACTGAAACTGCTACTGTAGCCCATCAAATAACTACGGCGGCTGATATTAAGGCGCAACGCGACGCGTTTTTGGTGTTGAGCAAAGATGTAATTGCATTGGTAAAAGGTGCTAAGTTAAAATCAGCCCCGATTTATGTTGATTTTTGCCCGATGGCGGACGGCGGAAAAGGTGGATACTGGCTTTCAGCAACTAAGCCTATTGTAAATCCATATTTTCCCGAGCACATGAAGGAGTGCGGAACGGTGAAGGAACAGATTAACTAAGACTGCCGATCTTTTTTTGACTACGCTGATTTCGTTGATGATATTTTAAAGCGATAGGTGATACCTGTCGCTTTTTTTTAGAACCGTGATTTTCGTGATTGAAGGATTTCATGATATTTTGACAGGGTTGATTGAACAGGCAAATCTTAAATCTAACCTCCGAAATCAAATTCCCGCCGACTGCTTGATATACTTTGCAAGCTTACTGTATAATACTTCGGGAACAAAGGGTTTGGTAAGATAATCAACCATGCCGGCCGCCAGGGCTTTTTGATAGGTCTCCGGCATAGCATCAGCTGTGAGGGCTATGATTGGGAGGTTGGGCCAGGCTTGTTTGATAACTGCTGTAGCTTCAAAGCCGTCCATAACAGGCATTTGTAAGTCCATTATAATAATGTCATAAGCGTTGTGGTTAACCAGGTCGACAGCTATTTGACCGTTCAACGCTTCCTGAACGTGCGCATTCCAGCGTTTTAAAAATTTACCGGCTATCATCAGGTTCATTTTATTGTCGTCAACAACTAAAATGTTCATGCCCTGCAGGTTATTGCTTTCTGTATCAACCGGGGTAACAAGGGGTTTTGCAACAATGGCTTCAGGGGAGATGGTAAAATTTATGGCGAAGCTAAATGTGGTACCTTTACCAAGTTCGCTTGAAACGGCAATTGTGCCTTTATGCAGTTCAACCAATCGTTTAGTAATTGCCAAACCCAAACCGGTGCCGCCATAGTCATTATCAATAACCTGCTGGTCCTGCATAAAAGGATCAAAAACAACGTTAAAGCTTTCGGGCGAAATGCCGATACCTGTATCAGTAACTGCAAATTTGATGTTAACCGTGTTGTTAGTTATCACATCCTTATCCAGTCGGATAGTTACTTTGCCGGCATGTGTGAATTTTATAGCATTGCTAATCAGGTTATTAAGTATCTGATTCAGGCGCATAGCATCGCCTGTTAAATCGCCCGGAATGGTATCGTCGATTATCATTTCAAGTACTAATTGCTTTTCTGCAGCCCGGGCATCAAAAGATTGTTTTATCCTGCGGATCAACTGGTGGATGTTGAACCTCGAATTGTTTAGTTCCAGTTTACCGGCCTCGATCTTGTTATAATCTAAAATATCATTGATGATGGCCAACAGGTTTTCGCCCGAAAACTTGAGGGTGTTAAGGTATTCCATCTGCTCCGGTCTCGGATTTTCGTCAAGCAGAAGGTTTGTTGTACCAATAACCGCATTCATAGGCGTGCGAATTTCGTGGCTCATGATAGATAAAAACTCCGATTTAAACTTTGATGATTTTTCGGCCATCTCTTTGGCCCAAATCAGGTCCATACGTGCTTTTTCCTGGTCCGTAATATCCTCACCAAGTGCAGTGGTTTCTTTAAAAGCGCCGTTTTCATCATAAAATACAGTATTCTGCCAGCTTATGATCCGCTGCTCGCCGTTACGGCAAATAATAGGATTAGTGTAGTGGGGTAAAAAACTGTCATTTATAAACCAGCTCTTTAAAAAATCCCGCAAATCATCAGGAATAAAATTGTCCATCCAATTCATTCCTATGATCTCGGCCTGGCTATATCCCACCAGGTTTGCCAGGTATTTGTTGCAAAAAGTAACAATACCCTTGCTGTTAACTGTAATAGCTACCATGTTAACGGTTTCCAACACCTGCCTGTATTTGCTCTCAGCTTCCCTGAAATCAAGTTCGGCCTGTTTACGCTCTGTAATATCCTGTAGGGTACCTATAATTTTACGTACGCTTCCGTCTTCATTATAAAGGCGTTTACCGGCTATAATACTCAGGTGTTTTAAAGTGCCCCGGGGAGTTATAATACGATATTCATGGGATGGGTCCATGGTGTTTGCATCGCTTTGTAAAAGTTTCCTGATGATTAGTTTGTCGTTGGGATGCACGTATTTGAGCAGCAGGTTTACAAATGTTTTCCTGTACAGTGAAGTGTCTTCCCCAAGCTCATAAATATTATTCAACTCGTCCGACCAGCTGAGGTTGCCTGTGGTTACGTCATATTTCCAGTTGCCTATTTTGGCAATAGCCTGGGCTTCCATCAGTTCAAGCTGGCTTAGCTTAACCGCTTTATCGGCCAGGCGGGCTTCAGTGATATCCTGTATAATACCAAATGTCCGAGCACCTACGTCTGATGTTAATTTCTTTTCTCCGCGCTGGATCCTGATGTATTTTAACGTGCCGGCGGGTGTAATAAATTTATGCTCAATTTTATTTTGAGCTGTTTTGCGTATGGATGAAAGGTATTCATAAACATTTTCCCTGTCATCGGGATGTACCAGGCTGATATAATATTGAAAACGGCTCATGCCTTCGGGGATTTTTTCAATCCCAAGCAGATCGTTCAGGTTGGCCGACCAAAACGTTTCCTTACTTTCATGATCATACCACCAGTTTCCTGTTTTTGCTATGTTTTGAGCTTCCAATAATAACCCTTCGTTTTCTTTAAGGGCTCGTTCATATTTCTTTTGCTCTGTTATATCTACTACCGATGCCGAGATCCGCCCTGTATAGCCTGTTGTTTTATCAAATATCGGGGTAAAGTTGGCTGTAAATGAATGCCCGCTGTCGTAATCAGACAAAAACTCAATTGATATCGGCTTGCGGTTTTCTATTACATAGTTTAATGCCTTGTCATATTTTTCGGCTTTTTGCGGGCCAACAACCTGGTCCAGTGTTTTCCCTACGGCTATCCGCGGGTCAACCGCGCGTTCTGTTATTTCATTAAACCAAACGTTGATGCAGGTTTTACTTTCGTCAAACTCAAAAATAATATCGTTAAGTGAGTTAATAAGCGCATTAAGATGCCTGCGGCTTTCACGTAACTTGGCATCGTTAACCATAAGGCTTTGATTGAGCTTCATTACATTATCAACCGCGCTTTTGAGCTGGTATTGATAAGCCATTACCACTAAAAATGAAATATAGGCTATTAATGTAAAAAACAACAAAAGCACGATAAGCATAGCAGGCGAAATAGCAAGCCTGGGAGCCGTGAAATACGCAGCTAAAATGGCAGCAAGATTAGCTGCGCTGATAATTATAAACTCTCTGCGCTTTTTGCAAAAAAGGGTTAAGGCGATAAAGATCGTAATAGCACTGAACAAATTGACGCGGTCGAACCCATTTTGACCGAGTAAAATGCAGTTGTTTATTATCAGGAACGATGATATGGTAGCAAAAATCCCTGCTTTATAAAAAGTCTTGTTGTTTATGAAAGAAAAAAAAAGTGAAACAGCGCAAAAAAAACAGTTTATCAACCTTAACCAAAAAGGATCATAAGAATTATTGGAGCATAGATAATGTAACGAGGGGCTTGCAATGAATAAACCTATAAGTAAAAGCCGGTAAATGGTAGCTTCGTTTTGGATCATTACCAATGAGTTACCTTTTAACGACATGTTTTGGAGTAATTTTTTAATCAATTATTAACCTTTATAAACATAAATACAGGTGTTAAAATAATAAATTTGCCCGAAATTTTTACAAACAGTAAATTATATTAGCGGTTATTAATACGCAGATTTATTTACATTTGTTGCAGATACAAATTTTCTATGGCGGAAACAGCACAACTAAAACTTGGTGATAAAACATTCGAACTCCCGGTAATTGAGGGCACTGAAGGTGAAAAGGCAATCGATATTTCTAAGCTTCGCGATCAAACCGGGTATGTAACACTTGATATCGGGTATAAAAATACAGGCGCTACCAAAAGCGCCATTACTTTTTTAGATGGAGAGCAGGGGATACTCAAATATCGCGGTTACCCCATTGAAGAACTTGCCGAAAAATCATCATTTATTGAAGTTGCTTATTTGCTGATTTATGGCGAATTGCCAACTGCTGATCAATTAAAAGCCTTTCAGTATGAGTTAAGCCGCCATACACTGGTGCATGAGGATATGAAAAAGTTTTTTGATGGCTTCCCGTCAAAATCTCACCCGATGGGGCAGCTGTCATCGCTGGTATCTGCATTATCGGCTTTTTATCCCGAATCATTAAAACCATCACAAACTACCGAAGAGCTTAATCAAAGCATTATTAAAATGCTTGCTAAAATGGCTACTGTGGTTTCATGGATCTATAAAAAATCATTAGGTCACCCGGTTATCTATCCGCAAAACAAATACGATTACGTTACCAACTTCCTTTATATGACCTTTGGTCAGCGTACTGAAGAGGTAACTATCGACCCAGTTGTGATCGACGCTATGAACAAACTATTGATCTTACATGCTGATCACGAGCAAAACTGTTCAGCTTCTACTGTACGTATCGTAGGTTCATCCGACTCTAATATTTATGCTTCAGTATCTGCCGGTATTTCAGCATTATGGGGCCCGCTGCATGGTGGAGCTAACCAGGCTGTGATTGAAATGCTGGAGAAGATCAAAGAAGATGGTGGTGATACCGACAAGTGGATTGCCAAAGCAAAAGACAAAAATGATCCTTTCCGTTTGATGGGCTTTGGTCATCGTGTTTATAAAAACTTCGACCCACGTGCCAGGATCATCAAAAAAGCATGTGATGATATTTTAGAGAAACTGGGCATCAACGATGAGGTACTGGAAATAGCCAAGAAACTGGAAGAGGTTGCTCTAAAAGATCCATACTTTGTTGAACGCAAACTTTACCCTAACGTTGATTTTTATTCGGGTATCATTTACCGTGCGTTAGGATTCCCAACAGATATGTTCACTGTACTGTTTGCCCTTGGTCGTTTACCAGGATGGATTGCCCAGTGGAAAGAAATGAAAGAAAACAAAGAGCCTATTGGCCGTCCGCGCCAAATTTATGTTGGTGCTACCAGCAAAGAGTATGTGGATATAGCGAAACGGTAAATTCATTTTGGTTCATGGTTAATGGATCATAGTTCATAGGAAAAAATATAAAGCAGAAAAGCGATGGGGGATGACCTCATCGCTTTTTTTGAACCATGATTTTTAGGATTTAAGGATTGCCTTGATATTATATGCTTAAGGGATCGCTTCTTCAAAAGAGAGTGCTATTATATTCACCCTTATCAGGTCATCTATAAAACAGTATCCTGTAATCCCAAAATCAAGAAAATCATGGTTCAAAAGAAACCCCGCAGGTTTTCACCATGCGGGGCCATATAAATAAATCAATCAACTACAATTTTTACACTTATAACTTAGTAATAGTAAAGGTATTGGCCTTGGTATCTAATACTATCTTGTAGGTACCGCCGGTTGTTATGGTATAATTAGCTCCGCCTGCTGTAAGCGCTGCAGGTGTACCGCCTAAGTTTAAATCCCAGCTGTGATTAAACCTGAACTTCATATCCTTGCCGGCAATTAAAGCAACCGTAACGCTCCAGGTTTTGGTGGTAGCATCATAAAGCATATCGGTATCTGTATTCCAGCCACCCGGGGTAGCGTCGCCAATAACACTCCAAAATACAGGAGTAGCAGTAAATGTGCCTTTGGTTTTATCGCTCTGGTCAATAACTGCATGTAACGCATAGTATCCTGCTGACGGTACCGAAAGATTGCCGCCTGTAGTGCTTATTTTACCGCTGCCAGCATCGCCGTATGATACATCCCAGTTCTTTTTAGGAGTAAGTTTAAACTCAAGTTTGCCCGCAGGGTAACCGATATAACCATCATAAACGCCATCATTATTTGGCGAAGTAAGACTATCGGCGGTTGCCGGATCCCATCCCTGGTAAGCACCCGGAACATAAATATAGCCTGTGCCCTGGTATGGCAGCACTGTTAAGGTAATAACATTTGAATAGGTAGCAGCCAGGTTTGGAGCAGCCGACGATTTAATGCGCACATCAACCTGCGATGGGTTGTCATAAGATAATTTCAGCGCCGTTAGCATATCGTTAAGAGCACCTACCTTAATTGTTTGGGTAAGTTTATCAGTGCTTACTTCCCTTGCGTTTTTAAAATTATTGCCTTTTACATCTAATTGTATAGTATAGGTAATAGGGGCATTGTAACCCGATACCGGGGTTGCAACCCAGTTAAACGTAATAGCGTCGTTAGCGGCGTTGGGCTTTGATAGTTCGGGGCTTGTTGTTGATGATGATAAAGCTCCTACATTGCCCACGTTTGCTACAACCTTTACTTCATCTTTTTTACATGATGCCAGCATCAGCAGCGCGATGCCGCCGAATGCCAGGAGCGTGGTAAATATTTTTTTCATATCCTTTTTTAGGTTTTATGGTTTTACGGGAGATGCCCTTAGGCATCTCCCGGTATATTATTAATATCCTGTGTTTTGTTTCAGATTAGGGTTAGCGGTAACATCTGCCGATGGTAATGGATATACCGTGCGGAAGCTTTCAACACCTTTACCATCTTTTGAACCGCCTTTAAACGGCCATAAGTAGGTATCCTCAACAAACTTTTTGTAACGGATAAGGTCAGTACGACGGAAGCCTTCCCAATACAACTCGCGGCCTCTTTCGTCAAGTAATAGATCGGTTGTCAGGGCGGTTAACTGGCCTGTAGTAGTGCTTTGGTAAGCGCGGGCCCTTAATTTGTTAACATAGCTTAAAGCAAGTGCCGCATCGCCGCCACCGCCACGTGTAGTAGCTTCGGCATAAATAAGGTACTGCTCGGCCAGGCGGAAAATAGGAAGGTCCATATCTGCATAATCTAAACTTTGCGGAGCACCACCATCAATCTTAACATCTTTGAATTTACTGATAGCGTAGCCATCGGTAAAGGTGCTGATGGTGTTGATGTCGATGTTTTGGCCATCGGTATAAAACTGCGCACGTTTATCAGCACTTGAAGCGCCTCCCGGAAACAGGTTTACAAACGCTTTGGTGGTTCGTAAACCGGCCCATCCGCCTGAAATTCCATAATCGGCAGCAGGCATCGAGCCGCCAACAGGAGCATGTGTCATAAATGTTGCACCGCCATAGCTTTGTGTATGCAAGCCATCATAGTTAATGGTTAAAATAAACTCATTTTTATTGAGGTTGTTATCGGCGCGCATCAACTTGGTATAATCAGAAACCAGGGTGTAACCGGCATCAATTACCTTTTTTGAATAGGTTACAGCATCCGGGTAATGTGCAGTACCGGTATAAACCTCGGCATTAAGATAAATCCTCGCCAGCAAAGCCCAGGCAGCAGCTTTATCTGCGCGGCCATATTCATTGCCCCGGGCATCGGCAAGGCTCCCATCAATAGCTTTAAGTTCGCTTTCTACATAAGCAAATAAGTCTTTACGGCTTATTTGCTTTGGCAGTGCACCACCCAAAGCATCGTTCTCTGTAACAAATGGAGGGGCAGCAAACAAGTCCATCAAAATAGAATATTGATAAGCTCTTAAAAATCGTGCTTCTGCAACATATTGACGAACCTTATCGGCATCAGCGCCGGTAAGGCCCCTGCTGCTCAGTTTAGCATCTGATGACTGGCGGATGAAATCGTTAGCCAGGGTAATCTGGTACATACAACGGTAATATAAACCTGTAAGGAACAGGTTGCTTGATGACCATGTCATGCTATGAAAATCAGGCAAACCTACGTCGCCCCAGCCTACAACTGCTTCATCAGTAGGTAATTCTTCAGCGCACCAGTAAAGACGGAAGAAATCGGAAGTACCTTCATCAATACCTTGTACGTCACCGTTACCTGCCGGACCGGTGTTGCCGGTGAGGGCGTATGCGGCGTAAACCTTGGCAAATGCTTGTTTGTAACCCTCAGGCGTGCTGTAAACCTGCTCGGCTGTCACATCATTGGTAGGAAGCAAATTAAGCTTCTTTGTGCACGATGTTAAACTTCCGGCTATTAAACCGGTCATTAATATATATTTTAATGAATTTCTTTTCATGTCAATTTTTTTTTCGTTATCAACTTTAATTATAATGAAAGGTTTAAACCTAACACATATGTACGTGGCCTTGGATAAAAGTTGTTATCGATACCGCTACTAACTTCAGGGTCAAGACCTTTGTACTTAGTAATGGTAAATACGTTTTGTACGTTGCCACTTATGCGTAAATTGCCGGTGCTGCCAAACACTTTACCAAAGTTGTAACCCAGGTTAATGTTATCCATTTTTATAAACGACGCATTCTGTATATAATAATCAGATAGTCTCATTTTATCAGATGAACCTACTATGCCGGTTTGAAGCAAGCTTGTAGTTGCGTTGTTTAATATTCCGATGCCGTTAAATACACTTAATTGCGTGCCTGAGCTTGCCTCTACGTTGTTGTAAGCATAATTACCTACACTTGCCCTTGCCGAAAAGCCCACCGACCATTTTTTATAATTGAAGTTTGAATTAAGGCCGAAGTAAGCTTTTGGATCGGCGCTTTTATACCTGTAAAGGTCGCTGCTATTGATGATGCCATCCTTATTGCGGTCAACAAAAACGCCGTCGAGCGGTTTGCCATTGGCATCGTAAACCTGTTGATAAACATAGAAGGAAAGGCGGGGATAATTAACTGAGTTAATTTGGATCGTATTACCCGTACCACCTGATATACCACCTGTTAACACACCAGGATAGCTTGGGTCAGGAGCAAGTGTAAGCCTGGTGATTTTGTTAGTATTATAGGTAGCATTAAAGCCGATGCTCCAGTTCATATCCTGCGATCTGATTACATCTGTATTAAGGCTTAATTCAACACCTTTACTGGTTAAATCGCCAATATTGGCCACAATGGTATTTGAAAAGTTTGTACCTGCGGGCTGTGGTATGCTGTTAAGAAGTTTTGACGTTTTGCGGTAGTAAAAATCAAGCGTACCGGTAATACGGTTATCAAGAAATCCGAAATCGAGCCCGGCGTTTGACGATGCTGTTTGCTCCCAGGTGCGTTGTGAGTAATATCCACCCGGACGGTACAAGTTGTACAAAATATCGCCTAACTGATATTGGGCGGCGTTACCGCTAAGATTGTAAAATGAAATAACGTCATAGTTGCCAATGCCATCCTGCTGGCCTGTTACACCATAACCCAAACGTAATTTAAGATCAGATAATGCTGTTATTCCCTTAAACAACTGTTCCTGCTTTAATTTCCATGCAAATGCTACCGAAGGGAAGGTACCAAATCTTCTGTCGGGATTGAATTTAGATGAACCATCGCGGCGTACAGTACCGGTTAGGATATATTTGTCTTCGAATATGTAATTTAAACGGCCATAAACAGATATCAGCCTGTTTTCCGGTTCGTCAAAATTAAAGTTTGGATTAGAGCCTGGTTTTTCGGTTCCGTCAAATGCGTACGATCCGTAAAAGTAATTTTTTGTGCTAAAATCCTGATATGAATAACCGGCAACCGCATCAATATGGCTTGCTATATTTTTTAAATCTTTAGCGTAGCTGAAATAGCCTTCAAATATAGTATTTGATTGTGTGCCTTTATATGGGTTTCGCTGACCGCGGTGAGTGATCCCTTTGCTGTCCTGAAATCCGTTATAGTTTGAAGCTGCACTGTCAGGGATGTTAACACTGCCCGAGCCTTTAGATACATCGTAGCCTAAGTTAACATTTGCATGCAATTCGGGCAAAAAGTGAAATTTGTAATCCAATTGCAGGTTACCTATACTACGATAAACATTACTGCGATTGTCCTGCTCTTCAAGTAAGCCCAGTGGATTAAGGGTGGCTAATCCTTTAAGCGGACTTGTTGCCGGTTTTGTAGGATCATTTAACCATTCATAATAACCACCAAAACGGTTGCTACCTGAGTAAACAGGTTGGGTAGGATCAAAGCTAACTGCAGCACCAATTGCACCTTCATTTGCAAACCGTTGTTTAACCTGCGAGCCTTTGGCATTTAGCGTTACTTTCAAATGGTCTGTGAAAAAGCTTGGACTTAAATTGATTGCGCCGGTAAACCGTTGTAATGAACTGGTTTTTAAAATACCTGTCTGGTCATAATACCCGGCAGACACACGATAAGGCAATTGTTTGGTTGCACCCGATATACTAATGTTATTATCAGTAGTAATACCTGTTTGGTAAATTTCTTTTTGCCAGTTGGTATTTGCTGTGCCAAGTTGTGACTTTTGTATTGCTGTACCATTAGCATTCACATAATCGCGTATTTGGTCGCCTGTAAGTACGTCAATATACTTGCTAAGCTTACTCACCGAAAATTGAGTGCTGAAATCTATAACCGGCTTGCCGCTTTTACCCTTTTTAGTAGTAATTAATATAACTCCGTTTGATGCTCTGTTACCATAAATAGCAGCCGCAGATGCGTCTTTAAGTATGGAAAAAGATTCGATATCATTGGGGTTAATCAGGCTTAACGGGTCTGCAACGCCAGGTATTTTCGATGTGCCGTCACCATTACGCGGGCGGTCAATAGGAACACCATCAATTACGATCAGCGGATCGTTACCTGCTGCCAGTGATACACCTGCACGTACCCTGATAGTACTACCTGCACCCGGTGCACCGCTGTTTGATATGACAGATACACCTGCCACCTTACCGGCAATTAACTGCTCGGGGGTAGTAATAACACCTTTTTGAAAATCCTTAGCGGTTACATTGGTAATAGCGCCAGAAAGGTCCTTTTTACGTTGTGTACCGTAACCAATAACCACAACCTCGCTCAGGCTTTTGCTTTCGGGCAGAAGGCTGAAGTTTTCAATTGTTGCGCCGTTAACGGTTATTGCTTTTTTAATGGTGATATAACCGATAAACTTTACGCTTAGCGTATAAGTACCGGCTTTAACATTGTTAATGGCGTAGTTACCATTAGGGTCGGTAGTTGAACCAATAGTAGTACCATCGATAGTAACCGTAGCACCGGGGAGGGGCAGGTTAGTTTCGTCAGATACCTTTCCTTTAATACTCCCGGTTTGTGAAAATGCCATGAATGACATCATCAGGAAAGCACAAAGAAGAACATACTTTTTTGAGTAATTTTTTCTCATTTACTTATTGATTTTTATGAATAAAAAAAGGCTTATTTTGCCGGCTATAATTGGTTTATTATTGTGGCCGAAACAGCATGCGACTAATTTACATTTACAAATATCAATTGCAAATTTTATGTAAAAGATAATTTTAAAGCGTTTAATTAATGCTTTTTTAATTTAAACGAAATATTAAAATTTATCGAAATCGCAGAGAAAAATTATTGTTTTTATGCGAAATTTGGATTTAAACCCATATTTGTGAAATAAGTAAGTGTCAAGTTTACACAATAGTTGATTTTACTTTTATGCAAACAATTTCCGGGAACGTTCCCGGTAACGTTACCGATTTTAACCGTTTTGTGATGATGAAAAAAATAATTTTCTGCGCGTTTTTGCTTTTTGGCCAAAATTTTTTGCTTTTTAGCCAGGTGAAAATATCCTTTTTTACCGGCAAAATTGTGGCCCCGAAAAGCCCCCCGGAACACCTGTTTCTGGCAGGGGATTTTAATGGCTGGAACCCTGCCGACAAGGCCTCTGAACTGGTTAAAAATCACAAAGGAACCTACACCCTGAACAAGGATTTACCTGTCGGTATTATTCATTTTAAAGTAACCCGTGGCGACTGGAACACAGTAGAATGCGACGCCGCAGGCAAGGCTATTGAAAACAGAACTGTCGTGATAAAAGGTGATACGGCTGTTCAGCTTGATATTGCGGGTTGGCAGGATAGTTTTGCACAGCCAGAAAAGAAACATACAGCTACTGCCCGGGTACATATCATTAGTGAAAACTTTGAAATGCCCCAATTAGGCAGGCAACGCCGGGTTTGGATCTACTTACCAGCCGGCTATGAGGCTGACAAAAAGAAATACCCGGTAATTTATATGCATGACGGGCAAAACCTTTTTGATGAATATTCCTCTGCATACGGCGAATGGGGAATTGATGAGCTAATGGACAAAACACCTGTACAGGAGCAAAGCATTATTGTAGGTATTGATAATGGTGGCGAGTTCCGTATAACCGAGTACGATCCGTATAACTCAAAATATGGCGAAGGTAGGGGCGATGATTATGTGCAGTTTTTGATTAAAGGCCTTAAGCCATACATTGATGCACATTACCGTACCCAAAGCGATGCTGCGCATACAACAATTGCCGGAAGCTCAATGGGCGGCCTTATCTCCATGTATGCTGTACTTAAATACCCGGAGGTTTTTGGAAATGCAGGCGTGTTTTCGCCCGCGTTCTGGATTGCACCGCAGATTTATGACCAAGCGCAACAGGCTATAGCAAATAAACGGAGCCGGTTTTATTTTGTTTGCGGCGATGCTGAAAGTGAAAGTATGGTAGCCGATATGCAAAAAATGGCCGATATCGTAAAAGCCAAAGGGATAAATGCCGTCAATGCGCCGGTAACAGTGATCAAAGGCGCATCGCATAACGAAAAACAATGGAACGGTGATTGGCCGGGCTTTTATAAATGGTTGATGGGGTTTAAGTAAATGGTATCTCCAACGCGTCATTGCGAGGGACGAAGCAATCCCAAACTATACAGGGCGGCTCCGCAAATCGGGGATTCCTTCGTTCCTCGCAATGACGGGACGGACAATTCAACTCATAACCCGCCCAAATTTCCCTTAAATTTAATAGTTTTGAGGTCAGCGTTTACCCATGACTATCGAAGAAATATTAAAACAGTACTGGAACCATGATGCTTTCAGGCCTAAGCAGGCCGAGATCATCCAATCTGTTTTATTGGGGAACGATACATTGGCACTTTTGCCAACCGGCGGCGGTAAATCAGTTTGTTTTCAGGTGCCGGCATTGGCAAAAGAAGGGGTGTGCATAGTAGTATCGCCATTGATAGCCTTAATGAAAGACCAGGTTGAAAATCTGAAGGTTAAAGGTATCAATGCCATTTCGATAGTATCGGGCATGGGGCGCCGCGAGATAGATCTGGCGCTGGATAATTGCATATATGGTTCGGTGAAATTTCTGTACCTGTCGCCCGAGCGCTTGCTGAGTGAGCTGGTGCGCGAGCGGGTGAAATACATGAAAGTGAACCTTTTCGCCATTGATGAGGCGCATTGTATTTCGCAATGGGGCTATGATTTCAGGCCACCGTATTTGCATATTGCTGATTTGAGGGAACTGCACCCCAATGTGCCGGTGCTTGCCCTTACTGCAACAGCAACAGCCGATGTGAAGGCTGATATCCAGGAAAAACTAAAATTCAAAAATCCGGCAGTTTATCAGCAAAGTTTTGAGCGGCGCAATATTAGCTATGTGGTACAGCACGAGGAAGATAAGTTCCGTAAAATGCTGAATATTGTACGCGGCGTTAAGGGAAGCGGTATTGTATATGTACGCAGCCGGAAGGAGACTTTTGAGATAGCAAAATTCCTGAGCGATAACGGCATCAGGGCCGATTATTATAATGCCGGTCTTTCGGTTGATCAGCGTTCTGAAAAACAGGAAGCATGGAAAAATAACCGGGTGCAGGTTATCGTGGCTACCAATGCCTTTGGTATGGGGATAGATAAACCAGATGTAAGGTTTGTGATCCACAAGGATATCCCCGAAAGTCTGGAAGCCTACTATCAGGAAGCCGGCCGGGGCGGACGCGATGGTAATAAGGCCTTTGGCGTGCTGTTGTATAACCCTGCCGATAAGC
Organism: Mucilaginibacter gossypiicola; assembly: GCF_900110105.1. Taxonomy (GTDB): domain Bacteria; phylum Bacteroidota; class Bacteroidia; order Sphingobacteriales; family Sphingobacteriaceae; genus Mucilaginibacter; species Mucilaginibacter gossypiicola. The sequence goes on from NZ_FOCL01000004.1 coordinate 379,357, forward strand.
TTAAACAGGAAAAAATGTATGCGCTTAATTTTCCGTCTATTGAGGAAATTAAGCAGGTATATCACAACCTGGCCAACTATTATCAGCTGGCTTATGAGGCAGGCGAGGGGCTGAGTTTTGATCTTGATTTGGGTGAGTTTTGCGCCCGCTACAAGCTCGATGCTATAAAAACCCTTAATGCCCTGAAGTTTTTGGAGCGCGACGAGTACCTTGCTTTTAATGAGAGCGTGTTTTTGCCCTCACGTTTTCAATTTGAGGTAGTTAACGAACAGCTATACAATTTCCAGATCCAGAATGCCGGATGGGATCCTTTTATTAAAACCTTGCTTCGCTCATATGGAGGAGCGTTTGAAAATTATGTACGCATTAAGGAGTTTGACATTGCGAGGCGTACAGGTTTAAGCGTTCAGCAAGTTATTGAAGGGATGTTGCAGTTGCAGCAGTATGGCTTGCTGAGCTATATGCCGCAAACCGATAAACCCCAGGTTACTTACTTAAAACCACGGGTGCAGGGTAGTCATCTCATTATCGACAGGAAGTATATTGAACAACGCAAGGAAGTTTACCGCCAAAAAATGGAAGCTGTTTTTGCCTACGCCATTCATAAACGCTGCCGGAGCCAGATGCTGTTGGCTTACTTCGACGAGCCTGATGGCCGTAAATGCGGCATTTGTGATGTTTGTATTGAAGAAAAGCGCCAGGTAAATCAGGATGAGATTTTTGATAACATCACCACAGAAATAGTACAATTGCTCAGTAGTTCAAACCCCGATATCGGAGGACTGATAACCGGGATCAATATTGGTACCGAAAAGGAAAAGATGGAAGCCGTACGCCTGCTTCTCGATGCAGGAAAGATCAAAACTGATGGTGAGGCTTACTATTTAAGTTGATAGATTTTATAACGACGTTCTCACTCTCCGTCGTGCCGAAGAAAAAACGAGAATTCTGAAGGGGAAATGACATTGAACAAAGCGGGCCTGTCACCCTGAGTAGGAAAAAAATCGAGATCTGTGAAGGAGGAATGACATCTCCACGTCATTGCGAGGAACGAAGCAATCCCCTACCGGCAGGTAACGCGTTTAGAGGTATCAAACTTGCATCGTCGCGCTCTTGGCCGCGCGGGGCCAGGTACTTTTGTCTTGATACAAAAGTACCCAAAAAATCAAGTCAGCAGGGAGGCTTCTTTGCGCTGCCCTTCCCGCTGCCCGTCGCGCGGGCTTTTGCCCTGCAAAACGGTCAGAACCACGGGCTGCAATTATTTTGCGCCGCTTCGCGCGCGCTTTCCCAACGCTGCTGCAAAAACTTGCTATGCCCCGTCCTTCGCTCCTGGCCACCATTGTTCTGTCCGTTTTCACCCGAAGCTTTCCTGCTGACGGGAAACGCACTTTTTTAACATGTCATGGGTAGCCTGTCGAAGGGTCGTGCGCAGAGGCCTGCCCACCATGCTTCGAGTGCCTCGGCATGACGCTATTTTTAATTGTGTCGCGCTTAGTTTTAATTTATCTATAAATTCCCCAATTTTTTACCCCCATTTCACCGGGAAAAACCACCGGCTTACCGATAAAAACCTGCACTCCAGCTAATTGCGGCAAAACCGCTGTAACGTTTTTTATTTGAGATCGTCATATGTATGTATTCAATGAAATAAAATAATAATCACTTGACAATCAAAATATTAAAGCCATGAAAACTACATTAACCGCCATCGCTACCGTACTGTTTATGGTACTTGGCTTCGCAAACATTGCATCTGCAAACACTGCTAAAAATGATGCCGGTGTCGTTTTAACTGATATCAGCAAAATCAACAAAATTGAAGTTTACGGCAACGTTGAACTTTACATATCAAGCGGCCCTGCCGACCAGGTAAAAGTTTACAACCGTTACTATTCTGAAAACGCGCTGGTTCAATCACAAAAAGGTGTATTGCGTATCTCATCATACAAAGCTGAAAAATTGGTGGTTTGGGTAACCGTAAACCAATTGAGCGCCATCAACGCCTATGATAATGCCGAGATTAAATCATTCGGTTGCCTTTCAGGTATCGAGCTTGATGTTAAATTGAACAATAATGCATCTGCCGAGCTTAATCTGGATACTTACAGTGCCGCGATTACCCTAAGCGGAAACGCCCAAGCCGAACTTAAAGGTAATACTAACGAGTATAGCTTAACAAGAAACGCAACTTCAAACGTAAACAGCAACGGATTGGCCTACACTCACGCTACCGAAACTTTGAATAAAGAAACCAAACCAGCGGTTGATCAATTTGCAACTTTATAACAGCCATTTTTTTGAGTCAATTATATATAGTGTAGCCGCCCTGAAAGGGGCGGCTTTTTTTGTTGTCAGTTACGTTGTAAACGCGTATCCAGGGTACGCACTCATTGCAAATGAGCGCGAGATCATAAACTAAAAACGGGTGTCATGCTGGGGGCCTCGAAGCATGGGGCGGGGCCTCTGCGCGCGACCCTTCGACAAGCTCAGGGTGACAGGCCTGTTTTTCTTCATATAATTTTACCTTCAGAGTCGCCGAATTTAAACACTCATAAACCCTTCTTTCATCCTAATGTCATCAAACAAAATACAATTTTTATTTTTCGACTTTTTAGTCTATTTTTGATTCGTCGAACAAAACAACAATGGGCAAAGCAGAAAGAACCAGGCAATTCATTATAGAGACGGCAGCGCCGATCTTTAATGAAAAAGGTATAGCCGGTACTACCATTGATGATATTTTGGCAGCAACAAAAATGGCTAAGGGAGGGCTTTACGGCCACTTTGAAAGCAAGGAAGAGATAGCCAATGTAATGGTTAATTACCTGCTTGATAAATTAAACGATAAAGTGACCACTGTTATGGCTAAAGAAAAAACAGCCATAAAAAAGATCCTCGCTTTTATTGATATTTATAAAGATCCCATCGATTCCTATATAGATGGTGGCTGCCCCATACTTAATTTTGGTGTCGAGGCCGATGATAATAATCCTGCTCTTAAGCAAAGACTTAAAACAATGATTGAGGAAGGGCAGCGGGTTTTTATTGAGATCATCAATAAGGGTGTTGCAAATGGTGAGATATCGCCTGAAATAAACGCTGCAGATTATGCACTGAAGATGTTTACACTGCTTGAAGGAGGTATGCTGGTATCGAGGGTTACAGGGAGCAGTAAATATATGAACAGCCTTGTACGTATGCTTAAAAGCGAATTAAAAGAATATGAACTAAAATAATTTTTTTTTGATTAATAATGGACTTTTTAGTCGTTTTTTAATTGATCGTAATAAAAGAAAGCGCAATAACCGGAAACGGATTTTTTTAACAATAAAAAAAGACTAAAAAGTCTAAAAAAACAAACACCATAAAACAAACAACATCATGAAAACTCAAAAAGTAATATTGGTAACCGGCGCTTCAAAAGGCTTCGGTTTAGAGATAGCAAAAATAGCATTAGCAGCAGGGGATAAAGTTATAGCCACTGTACGCAGCAAAGTCGATCAGCTTGCCGCTTCATTAAATAACAATCCTAACCTGTTGGTGGTAACTATGGACGTAACCAACGAGGCACAGGTTAAAGCCGCCGTAGCAGAGGGTTTACTACGCTTTGGTAAAATAGACGTAGTGATTAACAACGCCGGTTATGGCATTGTAACCGCCATTGAAGAAGCAACCGATGCCGAAGTAAAAGCGCAGTATGATACCAATGTATTTGGCTTGCTGAATGTGTTACGTGCGGCATTGCCTCATCTGCGTGCTCAAAGGTCAGGTCATATCATCAATGTATCTTCATTATTTGGCTTTGATGCCATTCCTGGCTGGGCTTTATATGGCTCTACCAAGTTTGCGGTGGAGGGTATTTCAAAAGGCCTCGCAGTTGAACTTGCACCGCTTAATATTAAAGTAACTGTAGTGGAGCCGGGCCTATTTAGTACCGAATTTCTGAGTGCTGAATCATACAGCGCTTCAAAAAATATCATTGCCGATTATGAAACTACTGTTGGCCCAATGAGGGTGGGTGCAGACCAGTTACATGGTAACCAGCCTGGCGATCCAAAGAAACTGGCCCAGGTGGTAGTTGATATCGCCCATAATGAAAACCCTCCGCTACACCTGCCTATTGGTAAAGATGCTGTAGGCATGTATAAAGCCAACGCCGAAAAAACAAGCAAAGAAATTGATCAATGGATTGAGGTATCAACCAGTACGGATCATGATCATGTTGCTGCAAATTAATTAATCATCATTCACTCATAAAATAGAAAATATCATGTCAACTAAAAAAATAGCCTTAATAACAGGCGCAAACCGCGGGATAGGATTTGAAACTGCTAAACAATTAGGCGAAAAAGGTGTGGCTGTAATAGTTGCCGCCCGCAAGCTAAATGCTGCCGAAGAAACTGCCGCTCAGTTAACTGCTCAAGGTATTGAAGCATACGGCGTTCAACTGGATGTTACCAAGGCCGATGAAAGAACAGCGGTGGCTGCTTACATCGAAGATAAATTCGGTAAACTGGATATCCTGGTAAATAACGCAGGAGTTGGCCCGAAAGAAGATGACCTCTTTGTTAAAAAAACTGCGGCTACAACTGCCGATGAATTTGAATACATCTTTAATACCAACTTGTTCAGCATAGTATACTTAACCAATGAGTTGTTACCATTGCTTAAAAAGAGCGAGGCTGGCCGTATTGTTAACCTTTCAAGCATATTAGGTTCATTGACATTGCACGCTACTGAGGGAAGTCCGATAGCTGATTTTAAACGGTTATCATATGCTGCTTCAAAAACAGCCTTGAACGTATTCACAGTATTATTGGCTGATGAATTAAAAGGCACCAACATCAAAGTAAACTCTGCACATCCGGGTTGGGTACAAACAGAACTGGGCAGTGTTGAACACGCACCTATGACTGTCCCTGACGGTGCCAAAACCAGTGTTGAACTTGCCCTGATAGGCGAAGATGGGCCTAACGGCAGGTTCATCCACCTTGGTGAAGAACTTCCATGGTAAATTGAACTGACCTCAATTGTTTTCTGGAGCGTCGTTACCTTTAACAGGGTGGCGGCGTTTTTTTGGTGGTTAAATTTTTTCTGAGAAATATTTGCGCAAGTAAATACTTGCATTTATATTTGCAAGCAAATGCTTGCGCAATTATGAAAGCCAGACGAGACGTTTACCAGGCCATAGCCGACCCGACCCGAAGAGCCATCATTAATATGATTGCCTCTCAGCCACATAATGTGAACACCATAGCCGCAAACTTTGATGTTACACGACAGGCCATTTCACTGCATATCCAGATTCTGGCCGACTGCGGTTTGATTAATGTTAAACAACAAGGCCGTGACCGGATCTGCGAAGCCAGGCTTGATCAGCTCGGCGAAATATCTGCCTGGGTTGACCAATATCGTCAGCATTGGGAAAGTAAATTGGATAGTCTTGAGAAATATGTAGAACAACTTAAAAATGAGAGAAATGGAAAACAATCAAAGTAACACCGCCGATCGCGAACTACGCTTAACACGAACTTTAGATGCCCCTGTGGACTTGGTATGGGAAGTATGGACCCAGCCTGAACATATTGCCCAATGGTGGGGGCCTAACGGTTTCACCAATACCATCAGCAAAATGGAACTTGAACCCGGAGGGGAGTGGGATTTAACAATGCACGGCCCCGACGGCACTGATTATAAAAATAAGAGTGTGTTTAAAGAGGTTGTTCCACTCAAGAAAATAGTGTATGAACATGTGAGCAGCCCTAAGTTTGTTGCAACTATTGAATTTGAAGCAAAAGGCGAGCAAACCTTTCTGAGCTGGCATATGCTTTTTGAATCGCATGAGCAGTTTGTACAGGTAGTGAAAACATTTAAAGCAGATGAAGGATTAAAGCAGAATATCGAAAAATTGAATCAATATTTAAAAGACGTAAGCAAAGGGTGATTCTTTTCGTGGTTATATAATCCTATCTGGAGATTAATCTCTATCATCGAAAGCGTTATTGAACAATAACGCTTTTTGTTTTTTATCGACAAATCACATCTGCACATTTGAAATCTCCACATCCGTAATCCCAGCTTCCGTCTGCACATCTGAAATCTGCACATTTATAATCAAAAATTCTTCCGCTGTTTACCGATGATATTCCGCCGTTCGCCGACTAAAACCTGCTGTACATCTAATTTGCCCGAAACCCCTGTAACGTTTTAAAAATGGGGGCGTCTTATCTGTGTATTAAATGAAATAACAACACAAATAATTGACAATCAAAATATTAATCATCATGAAAACTACAATATTAACAATCGCAACCTCTTTAGTTTTAGCACTTGGAGTATCAACTGCAGCTAATGCAGCAACCAAAATAGATAACGGCGCAGCCGTAGTTTTAAACAACGTAAGTAAGATCAACAAGATCGAAGTTCGCGGTAACGTTGAAGTATATGTATCAGCCGGCGAAAACGAAAATGTTAAAGTTTATAACAAATACTATTCAGAAAGCGCTCTTGTACAAAACAACAACGGTACACTACGTATCACCTCATATAAAAACGAAAAACTGGTAGTTTGGGTAACCGCCAATGATCTTAAAGCTATTGATGCTTATGATAATGCCGAAGTTAAATCATTCGGAAAACTTGCCGCACTTGATTTGAACGTTAACCTTTACAACAATGCATCTGCTAAATTAAATGTTGAAGCTTATGTAGCAACCGTGAATGTTAACGACAAAGCTAAAGCTGAATTTACCGGTACTGCCGATGTTTACACGCTGAACCACACCCGCGAATCATTTGTAAACAACAACGCTTTTGCCGCAGTAAGCTTTACCGATAAAGTAACCAACGCACCTGCTAAGTACACCGTTGAGAACGAGTTTGCAGGCCTTTAATACCTCACTTTTGCAAAAGTCCATCATATATTCAAAAGCTATCACCTAAAATGTGGTAGCTTTTTTTAATTTTGATGTAACACTAAACCGCCGTTCGGCGTCATAACAACCAAACTATGAAAAAATACCTTTCTACCATCACTATAGCAGGCGCATTATTAATAACTACAGGCATATTGTCATCATGTAACTACAGGTGCGTACACGGTTCGGGCAATCAAACAACAGAGAAGCGTAAAGCCGAAGATTTTAAAAAAGTTGAGATCTCCGGTGCTTTTAAAGTTCACCTGAAGCAGGATAGCTCACTAACAATTGATATCAAAGCTGATGACAACCTGATCAAATACATTTCAACTTCGGTTGAAGATGGTACGTTACATATTAAATCAAAAAAGAATTTCTGCGATCCGGGGGAGATGGTGATCAATATCGGCGTAAAAAATCTCGATGAAATAAAAGCAGCTGGTGCAGTTGAAGTTAATTCGGACGGTAAAATTAATGCAAAAGATTTTTCTCTTGATTTATCCGGCGCCACTAAAATTAATCTTGACCTCAATGCCGCCAATGTATCAACCGATGGTAGTGGTGCTACAGAAGTACATCTTACAGGCCAGGCTGCATCGCACAAAATTGATTTGAGCGGTGCCGGTAAAATAGATGCCTTTGATTTTGTTGTAGGTGATTATGATATTGAAACATCAGGGATTGCCCATTGCAAGATTAACGTGCTTAAAACTTTGAACGTGCACACCAGCGGCGCGTCTGAAATTCAATACAAAGGTTCTCCATCTACCGTGAATAACGATAAATCGGGCGCTTCATCTATCAAAAAAGTTGACTGATCGACCTTATAAAAATTAACGAAGAGGCCGGGGATATAACTAATTCGCGGCCTTTTTGATTTTACAACCTATCACTAATTAAAAATTTGAATGAAAAAGTTTTTAAAATGGACAGCCTATGCAGTTATAGCGCTTGTCCTCATCGCTGTTGCCGGCATCTCCTACATAACCCTGGCATTACCCAATGTGGGCCAACCCGAAGCTATTAAAGTAGATGCCACCCCACTGCGCATAGCCCGCGGCAAGTATCTTGCTAATAACGTAACCGTTTGCCTGGATTGTCATTCCACCCGGAGCTGGGATAAATTTGCAGGTCCTTCCGATTCGACAGTATTGGGTGCCGGAGGCGAAAAGTTTGATGCTTCGGCAGGTTTTCCCGGCACGGTTTATTCGCCCAATATTACACCTTTAAATTTGAGTGGCTGGACAGATGGTGAGATATTCAGGGCGATGACCACCGGCGTTAAAAAAGATGGCTCGGCCATATTCCCGATAATGCCATGGCCGTACTATGCAAAAATGGATAGGGAAGATCTTTATTCCATCATTGCTTACATGCGCACTTTGAAGCCTGTTGGTAAAAATTATCCGGGCCATCAGCTCGATTTTCCACTCAATATTATTGTGCATACCATGCCTCAGAAAGCAACATTGGGAAGTATTCCCAGTTCGGCAGATACTATTAAGTATGGAGCTTATTTATTAAACGCAGCAGCCTGTAAAGAGTGCCACACGCAATCAAATAAAGGCCAGCTCAATGAAGCTATGGCTTTTGCCGGTGGGCAGGGCTATGTTGTGCCCGGAGGCAGCAAAGTATTTTCGGCCAATATTACGCCCGATAAAGAAACCGGCATAGGCAGCTGGACAAAGGGGCAGTTTGTAAACCGGTTCACCCAATACGCTAACGGCAAAGTACGGCCCACTCCGGTAAAACCGGGCGAATTTCAAACCATTATGCCATGGTGGAGATATGGCAGTATGAAGGTGTCAGATCTGGAAGCGATTTATGCGTATTTAAAAACGATAAAGCCCATCAGTAACCATGTTTTAAAATTTGAAAGGAATGGGAAATAGAGATTGGAGATTAGAGGTTAGTTGGGTTTAATGCCCGGTTTTATGGGCAGTGCGGGGGCCGCGTTAGGGATTGAAGCGGAAAGCCCGCAGCGAGCGTTGGGATTGCGGGTAGGAAAGGCGAGGACTTGCAGCGTAAAGCCCGGGCCGCAGGCAACGCCCATATTGAGTGACCCCCAATTTATTGAATTAAAGAATTTACCAGAAATGATACGCAAGTCCTCTTGTTTTCAATCAATTCTAAAAAATCGTTTAATTCGGGTTCGGATAAACACAGGTTCAGACAAATTTATACGCAATTGTTGTGCGGGCCCTGCCGGTCAATTCATTTAAAAGCAGTTTCATTTTCCTTGAAAACAATATAAAATCAACCACTAATTAAAAATAAATTCATACTTTTGCGCCTCGAATTTTGTATAGCACGGATTAGGTTTTAGGCTATATTTCAAAGGATTAAATTAAATACCCGGTAAAAGATGAATATTACACAGGAAAAAATTAATGACCTGAACGCAGTTGTTAAAATTAACATCAACCCTGAAGATTACCAGCCACGTGTTGAAAAAGCTATAAAGGAAAACGCTAAAAAAGCAAAGCTTCCTGGTTTTCGCCCGGGCATGGTGCCTGCCGCGCACATCAAAAAAATGTACGGTAAAAGCATCCTTGTTGACGAGATCAACAACCTGTTACAAGATACTTTAAATAACTACATCGACGAGCAGAAACTGGCCGTATTAGGTCAGCCTTTACCGGCTATCGATGACAACAAAGAATATAACTGGGATTTTGCCGATAACTTTGAGTTTAAATATGAATTAGGTTTAGCTCCTCAGTTCAGCATTGACTTTTCATCAACCGATAAATTAACACAATATGTTATTAAAGTTGATGACGAAACGCTGGCTTCAAGGATCAAAAACATCCGCAGGAGCTATGGCAAAATGACAAATCCTGACGTATCGGCAGACGATGACGTTCTTTACAGCGAATTGGTTCAACTTTCGGCTGATGGTAGTGTTTTTGAGGGTGGAATAACCAATACAGCATCTGTACGTTTAGATCAGATCAAAGATGAGGCTATTAAAGCTTCATTGATCGGTTTGAAAAAAGACGATGTGTTAACATTCGATATTCGTAAAGCTTTTGATAACGACGCAGCTAAAATTGCCGGTTTATTGAAAATTGAAGAAGACGATGCAGCTGATTTAAGGTCAGATTTTCAATTAACTGTTAAAAACGTTAACCGTTTAGAGGAAAGTGATCTTAACCAGGAGTTCTTTGACAAATTATTTGGTGAAGGTACAGTAACTACCGAAGAGGAATTCAGGACTAAAATTACTGAAGAGCTTGAAAGCATGATGGTTCAGGATGCCGACCGCAAATTGCAGGACGACACTTACAAACTGGCTATCGCTAAAGTTGATTTCGCTCTTCCTGATGAGTTCCTGAAACGCTGGTTAAAAGCAACCAACGAAAAACTGAGCGACGAGGAATTAGAAGGTGGTTACAATGATTTTGCTCAAAATCTGAAATGGACTTTGATCGAAAACAAAGTAATTACCGATAACAGTATCGAAATTAAATACGAAGACGTGTTTGAATTAGCTAAGATCCGTTTAGATCAGCAGTTCAGAATGTACAGCCCAACTGCGATCCCTGAAGAGCAATTAGGCCAGTACACCGTTCAGTACCTGCAAAACAAAGACAACGCTAACAAAATATTTGAAGAGGTAAAAGCATTGAAGGTATTTGACTATATCAAAAATGTGATCACTTTAGATAAGCAGGACATCCTTTACACTGATTTCAGTGCATTGGTTACTGCAGCACAGTAAGCAGTTTTATCTCCGACAGGAGATTAGCATATTCACCAAAAGCAACTCATCGGGTTGCTTTTGGTGTTTTATATCCCCAACTCAAAAGTAAGCGTCATTGCGAGGTACGAAGCAATCCCAAACTCTACAGGGGGAATTGGCTTGGCCGCCCTGCTTATCGGGGATTGCTTCGTGCCTCGCAATGACGGTAGGAAAACCTGCCCGATGTTGATGGTGCGCCCAATGCTGGTGTTGCCACCTAAGCCCGATTTTGGTGTTGTCACCTGCCCGATGTTGGTGTTGTCACCAACATCTCCCCGGTAAGCTCAACTGTTAGTTTTGACCAAAAAAATCCGGTTTCGTCATTAAGGCCTCATCAAAAAATTACGTAATAAAAACTATCTTGCAAAAAATCTATTGAACTAAAAACTATATTTATCGCGGGTAAGACGCCCGCATTTCCTAACGAACAACAAACAAAAACCATGAGCAGTAATATCGATAAAAACGAATTCAGAAAATATGCTGTTAAGCATCACCGTATTAACAGCCTTTATGTAGACAAGTATATTGGAAGTGTTGAAAGAAGCAGCATGCCTTCTGGTATCACTACCGTACCAACAGGTATGACCCCATACATTCTTGAGGAGCGCCAGCTTAATGTACAGGCCATGGACGTGTTTTCACGTTTGATGATGGACCGTATCATTTTCCTTGGCGATGCTATTTATGATAATATTGCAAACATTATCCAGGCTCAGTTGCTTTTCTTGCAGTCGGCTGATGCTAAACGCGATATCCAGATCTACATTAACTCGCCAGGTGGCTCGGTTTATGCCGGTTTAGGTATTTATGACACTATGCAGTTTATATCAAATGATGTAGCCACTATTTGTACAGGTATGGCCGCTTCAATGGCTGCTGTATTGTTAGTAGCAGGTACTGAAGGTAAAAGAGCAGCGCTTCCGCATGCAAGGGTAATGATCCACCAGCCATCAGGCGGTGCTCAGGGCCAGCAGTCGGACATTGAGATCACTTACCAGGAGATAACCAAATTGAAAAAAGAATTGTACCAGATCATTGCCGATCATAGTGGTGCGCCTTACCAAAAAGTTTGGGATGCATCTGACCGTGACTACTGGATGATTGCAGAAGAAGCCAAAGAATTTGGTATGGTTGACGAAATATTAAAAGGTAACAAAGGAAAATAATTTTGTCCTGAGAGTCCGGAAGTCCGATAAGTCGGAAAGTCCGGAAGTTTAGGGTTTTGAAAAGTCAGTAAGTCCGGAGGCTAAGCAGCTTTTGGACTTGCTGACTTCCCGACTTACGGACAGGATTTTTTTTTCTGTCACTAATTATTTAACTTTGAGTAAGAAAACGAATCAGATGAATAAAAACAGCAAGGAGATCAGGTGTTCATTTTGCGGTGCTGGTAAACAGGATTCCCTGATGTTAATAGCAGGACTTGATGCACACATTTGCGATAAATGTGTGAACCAGGCCAATGAAATATTGGCCGAGGAGTTGAAGGTACGTAAAGTGAAGTCATCGCCTCTGGCGCCGGCCTTGCTTAAGCCGTCAGAAATGAAAGCCCACCTTGACCAATATGTTATCGGTCAGGATGATGCCAAAAAGATACTTTCTGTAGCTGTATATAATCATTACAAACGCTTAAACCAGCGTATTGATAAAGATGAGGTTGAGATTGAAAAATCAAACATCATCATGGTAGGTGAAACCGGTACAGGTAAAACCCTGCTTGCCAAAACACTTGCAAAAGTACTTAACGTTCCGTTTTGCATTTGCGATGCCACTGTATTAACCGAAGCCGGTTATGTAGGGGAGGACGTTGAAAGTATCCTGACCCGCCTGTTACAATCTGCCGATTATGATGTAACCCTTGCCGAAAAAGGTATCGTTTACATTGATGAGGTTGATAAAATAGCGCGTAAAAGTGATAATGCTTCTATAACCCGCGATGTTTCCGGCGAAGGTGTACAACAGGCCTTGTTAAAGATCCTGGAAGGTACCATGGTTAACGTACCACCACAAGGCGGTCGTAAACACCCCGATCAGAAAATGATCACCGTAAATACCAGCAACATCCTGTTCATTTGCGGAGGTGCTTTTGATGGTATTGAAAGGAAGATAGCCAATCGTCTGCGTACCCAAACTGTTGGTTACAAGTTTAAGAACGACGAAGGTGATATCGACACCAAAAACTTCTATAAATATATCACCCCGCAGGATTTAAAATCGTTTGGTTTGATCCCCGAGTTGATAGGCCGTTTACCGGTGCTTACCTACCTCAACCCGCTTGATAGGGAAGCATTGCACAATATCTTAACCGAGCCTAAAAACTCGTTATTGAAACAATACAAAAAACTGTTTGAATACGAAGGAGTAAAGCTTGATTTTGAAGACGAAGTATTGGAGTTCATTGTTGATAAAGCAATGGAGTTTAAACTTGGTGCAAGGGGCTTACGCTCCATATGCGAAGCTATCATGATTGATGCTATGTTTGAGTTCCCATCTAAAAAAGATGTGAAACGCCTGAACGTAACATTGGATTACGCGCACGAGAAATTTGAGAAATCTGATCTGAAAAAGTTAAAAGTAGCTTAACGCACAGTATATAAGTAAACACTTATATTTATTAAAAAATAAAGCGGCCCTGGTTATCATACCGGGGTTTGCTGTATAAAAACAAATCATATGAACGAAGAATTAAACATTAAAAAAGACGGAGATGCCTTACCACCGCCGGTGAAGGAAGTGCAATCGCCCGTAAAATCAGGGTTAAAAACCAAGGAAGCAATTGTAGCCAACTGGCTGCCGCGCTACACCGGCCGGCCGCTTGAAGCGTTTGGCGAGTATATTATCCTCACCAATTTTTCAAAGTACATCCAGCTGTTTTCGCAGTGGAATGATAACGCGCCTATTATGGGGGTCGATAAACCGATGCAAAGCGTTACAGCCAATGGTATTACCATTATTAACTTTGGTATGGGTAGCTCGGTTGCGGCCACAGTTATGGACCTGCTTACCGCCATTCACCCAAAAGCGGTAATATTTTTGGGTAAATGTGGTGGCTTGAAAAAGAAGAACAATGTAGGCGACCTGATCCTGCCGATAGCAGCCATTAGGGGCGAAGGTACATCGAACGATTATTTACCGCCCGAAGTGCCTGCATTGCCTTCATTCGCGCTGCAGAAAGCTATCTCGACTACCATTCGTGACTACTCACGCGATTACTGGACAGGTACCTGCTACACCACCAACCGCCGCGTTTGGGAGCATGATAAAGTATTCAAGAAATACCTTAAAGATCTGCGCGCCATGGCTGTTGATATGGAAACAGCAACCATATTTACCACAGGCTTTGCCAACAAGATCCCTACAGGCGCATTGTTGCTTGTATCAGATCAACCGATGATCCCCGAAGGTGTTAAAACCGCCGAAAGTGATTCATCAGTAACCGAACAATTTGTTGAAACGCACCTGCACATCGGTATCGAATCGTTAAAGCAGTTGATCAATAACGGGTTAACGGTTAAGCATTTGAAATTCTAAGGAACCATGATTTTTAGGATTTAAGGATTACCTGATAGATTATGATATCAAGAAATCCTTAAATCAGGAAAATCAAGGTTCTAATCAATGACAATCCGCTTCATCCCCTCTCTGCCGTAAAATACCGGGAAATACATCATTTCGGCTTTGGCCGGATTTAGGGTGTATTTACCGTTGTAACGGGGGATGAGGTTTACGGTGTGATGGCCTGTTGGGGCTTTGACATATATTCTCTCTCTATAATATCCTTAGGCTTTCCCGCTATTTTTTCCATTGCTGCTTTTAATTTATCTTGGGTAAGTTATTTATGTTATTTACTATTCCATAAAAGAAATATCATTTAAGAAACTTATTTTTGAGGCGTAACCCTGCTTTATATACCGGGTTAGTAGAGATTTAAATTATGTGGTACAATAACATACTCGATACCATTGGCAATACGCCGCTGGTAAAACTGAATAAAGTAGCAAAAGACATCCCTGCTACCGTTTTAGCCAAGATAGAGACAACCAACCCCGGCAACTCCATAAAAGACCGTATGGCCCTTAAAATGATTGAGGATGCCGAAAAAAGCGGCAAGCTTAAACCCGGAGGAACTATTATTGAAGGTACATCGGGCAATACCGGTATGGGGTTAGCTATTGCGGCGGTTATAAAAGGCTACAAGTGTATTTTTACCAGCACCGATAAACAATCAAAAGAAAAGTTTGATGCCCTGCGTGCTTTTGGTGCCGAGGTAATTGTTTGTCCAACCAATGTAGAGCCGGAAGATCCACGATCATATTATTCGGTATCATCGCGCCTGGAAAGGGAAGTCCCCAACTCGTGGAAGCCTAATCAGTATGATAACCTGAGCAATTCACAGGCGCACTATGAATCAACAGGCCCCGAAATTTGGGAGCAAACCGAAGGTAAAATCACACACCTGATTGCAGGTGTAGGTACCGGTGGTACCATATCAGGCATTGCCCGCTATCTGAAAGAGAAGAACCCGGCTATACAGGTGTTAGGTATTGATACTTACGGTTCGGTATTTAAAAAATACAAGGAAACAGGTGTTTTTGATAAAAACGAAATCTATCCGTATATCACTGAAGGTATAGGCGAAGATTTCCTGCCGCAAAATGTTGATTTTAGCCTGATAGATCACTTTGAAAAAGTGACCGATAAAGATGCTGCCCTTATGACCCGCGAAATTGCGCGTAAAGAAGGTATCTTCTCTGGTAATTCAACAGGATCGGCAGTGGCTGGTTTATTGCAAATGAAGGATAAGTTTAAAGAAGGCGATGTGGTTGTGATCGTTTTCCCCGACCATGGCACCCGTTACCTTGGTAAAATGTACAACGACGACTGGCTGCGCGATCGTGGTTTCCTGAAAGACGAAAAATTAACCGCCCGCGATATCATCAGCAAAAAAGACGTACAGGAAATCATTACCATTGATTGTGAAAAGAGTGTACTGGAGGCTATCAATACCATCAAATCGCTTAATATCTCGCAAATTCCGGTTACACAAAAAGGCATGGTGATAGGCAAGATCACCGAGAGCGATATCCTTGATTCGCTGATCGAAAATCCGTCCATCAAATCGCAGCCGATCAAAAACATTACCACTGCACCGTTCCCGTTTGTTGATCTGAATACTTCAATCGACAGGATCTCGGCCATGATCAATAAAGATAATATTGCGGTGCTGGTTGAAGACGGGAATGGCAAAATTGAGATCATTACCCAGTATGATATTATAAACGCGATATCAGCCTGATTTAGGTAAAAGGTTAAAGGCGAAAGTCAAAAGGTGTTGTGCGGGTAGCATGACGCCTTTTTTTGTTATATTCAAGTAATGAAATATTTAACTTTTGCATTTCTGATTCTGCTGCCCCTTTTTGGTCATTCGCAAAAACGCACTTTACTTGGGCCTAAAGTGGCCATGGATGAACTTAAAGAAGCACTAACAAATAAAAAAGACAAACAGGTAAATGTCGATAAAGTTATAAGTGATAAGCAAACAGCTATTGCTGTTGCCGAAGCCATTTTATTTAAGATTTACGGGAAAGAGCAAATAATCAACGAAAGGCCCTACGAAGTTTATTTTGTAAATGATTATTGGATTTTGAACGGGACTTTGCCTGAGAAAATGCTTGGTGGTTGTTTTTTAATAGTGCTTTCAGCTAAGGATGGAAAGGTTGTTAGGCTGACACATTACAAATGATAAATAAACCTTTTGCCTTTAATCTTTCGCCTTTCGCCTCAACTACTCCAACCTCTTCTTCGCTAATTCCGGGCTATACCTTTGATTTAACCGATAATTTGGTGTAATAATAAACACGGCTGTCCCTTTTTCCCGTGCCAGGGGATTGCTTACTTCACCTACTTTGGTAAAGCTGCCGATCATTTTTCCTTCCACAAATTCTTTAATGTTTTTGCCGCCGCCGTCATCTACGTAGATCATGTATTTGCATTTGAGGCTGTCGGGTGCCCAAAGGGTAAAGCTGCTGTTCAGCGAAATTGCATCGGGATAGCCGTATTGTTTGCCATAATGGTGCAGGGCACCGGCTTCGCCGTAGTTATCGGCATAAACTATGGTTTGTTTTTGATCTTCAGGACTGAGGCTTTTGTAGGCTTTATCAACCAGCGCAGCCATGTCATCCCATCCCAGCATATCGGCATAGTCCTGCGTGGTTGCATGTTTTTTACCGTCTTCCCAGGTCATCGAAAAGCGGGCGGGGGGGAGGTGTTTATCGGCAAACCGAAAAAATGCCAGGGTTTGATCCATTGGCAAAATGGGCAACAAAATGGGCAGTAACAAAGCATTGGGCAGCGTAAATAATATTACCAGGGCTGTACGCAAAACATAACCATTCGTTTTTAATAAACGCTCAAAACCGAACGCCCCTGCTGCAAACAACATGGGGTAGGCTCCGAAGATGTAGTAGCTTTTGCCATCCATCATCAGTAAAAAAAAGAAGATGAGTGCATAAGCTAATGCCAGAAACTGGAAATTACGCAACCTGAACGAAAATATCAGGAACGCCAGCCCATTAAGCCATACAAATAACGCTACGCCGTTTACCAGTAATTGCTGTTTAATAAAGTCTGTTGGGGTAATGTAGTCAAGCTGCTGCTCGCGCAGGGCTTTCATATGTGTAAATACTGGCATGTGATGTGTTATTTGCCAGATGAGGTTAGGGAGCACAATAACTATTGTTATCAAGGCTGCACCAAGGATGTGCTTATTGAACAGTAATTTACGTTGTTTGCTGATAAGGATACCGGTAATCAGCGATGCTGCAAAAAACAGCATAGTATATTTAGTGAGTATACCCAGGCCAACTGCAGCGCCCAGCCAGTACAAGTACCTTACATCGGTAGTATTAAGGTATTTTACTAATAGCCAAACCGTTATCACCCACCAAAATTGGTCGAATACTACGGGCTGAAAAAGGTATTCGCTTGCTGCAAAAGCAGGCGCAAAAATGAGTGACAAACAGGCAAGGGTTATGGCAAACTTTTTTCCGCCAAATTCAATGACTATGAGGCCAGTAAGCAATACAATAAGCCCTCCAAACAGGGTAGGGAACAATCGCGCAGCAAAAACCGAATCGCCAAAGCAAGTAATTGAAATTTTTGCCAGTATGGCTATAAATGGTGGTACTTCCTTATACCCCCAATCCAAATGATCGGCCAGTACAAGGTGCAGAAACTCATCGCGATGGAAACCAAAATGCGATATAGCGAAAAGATTAAGAACAACTTTAATAAATACAAATATCAGTACAAAATAAACGTAGGTAGATTTCCGGTTTTTGTAAGGCATTGTTTACAGAATGGTTTTTTTAAAGGTAGTATTTTTGAGGTGAAAGGTAAAAGGTTAAAGGCGAAAGGTTTTTAAAAAGGAAAGATCAAAGCTCCCTTTATGTACAACTATTTCAGTATTCCAAGCTTAAATATCCTATTTTAATAGGAAAAGCTCTAAAATAGAAAAAGGTTAAAGGCTGCGCTAAGTGTAGCTACCTTTAACCTTTAACTTTTCGCCTTTAACCTAAACTTAGATTCTTGTTATATCAGCGCCCAAAGCTTTAAGCCTGGTGTCGATATGCTGATAGCCACGTTCAATTTGTTCAATGTTGTAAATGGTTGATTGCCCTTGGGCCGAAAGTGCGGCAATTAATAAGGAAACCCCGGCACGGATATCCGGCGAGGTCATGGAAATGCCGCGTAGTTTAACCTGGTTATCCAATCCGATAACAGTTGCACGGTGCGGATCACAAAGAATGATCTGTGCGCCCATATCCAGCAGTTTATCTACGAAGAATAAACGGCTCTCAAACATTTTCTGATGGATCAGTACCGAGCCTTTGGCCTGGATGGCAACAACCAGTACAATGCTTAATAAGTCGGGAGTGAAGCCTGGCCATGGTGCGTCGGCAATGGTCATGATACTGCCGTCAATGAACGTTTCTATTTCGTAGTGTTCCTGGGCAGGAATAAAGATATCATCGCCCCTAAGCTCCAGCTTAATGCCCAAACGTTTGAAAACGTCGGGGATCATACCCAGCTCTTTGTATTGAACATCTTTAATGGTGATCTCAGAGCCCGTCATGGCTGCAAGGCCAATGAACGAACCAATCTCGATCATGTCGGGCAATAAACGGTGTTCTGTACCACCCAGTTTTTCAACGCCTTCAATAGTTAACAGGTTTGAGCCAATACCGCTGATCTTAGCACCCATACGGCTCAGCATTTTACAAAGCTGCTGCAGGTAAGGTTCGCAGGCGGCATTGTAAATAGTAGTAGTGCCTTTGGCCAATACTGCCGCCATTACCACGTTGGCTGTTCCGGTTACCGAAGCTTCATCCAGCAGGATGTAAGTACCCTGCAGGTTAGAGGCATCCACATTAAAGAAACCATTTTCGGGATTATAGTTAAATTGTGCACCCAGCTTTTCAAAACCCAGGAAGTGGGTATCCAACCTGCGGCGACCGATTTTATCGCCACCCGGTTTCGGGATAGAAGCCTTGCCAAAGCGGGCAAGCAATGGGCCTACTATCATGATAGAGCCCCGTAAACCGCCGCCTTTTGATTTGAATGTCTCGGATAAGAAAAAGTCCTGATTGATATCTTTGGCTTCGAAAGTATAAGTATGTTCGTTGATGCGTTCAACAATAACACCCATATCGCCAAGCAGCTCTATCAGTTTGTTTACATCCTTAATATCAGGGATATTGCTGATGGTTACCTTTTCGGCGGTAAGCAATACAGCAGATATAACCTGTAAAGCTTCGTTTTTTGCACCCTGTGGGGTTATTTCACCTTTTAGCGGTTTGCCGCCGTTTATTACAAATGCGTTAGTCATGCGGAGTTTCGGATAATTGATAAGATCACCAATGATAAACTGTAAAAGCTATGATCGGTTTTGTCAAATAATTTATATGGGGCAAAGATTAGAAAATTAATGCAGATAAAATAAAAGGCAGACGGGATTTATCATTAATGATATTAATACAAAAACGTCATTGCGAGTACGAAGCAATCACGAACTATACAGGGCTAACCTGCTAATTGGGGATTGCATCGTATCTCGCAATGACGCTTTTTTTTGTCCTCCGGAAAGTACTCGGTACTCTTAATATTTTTTTGCGCCGCCGTTGTTACGGTTGCGGTTTTGGTTGTTGTTGCGGTTTTGATTATTATTTTGCCTGCCGCCACTGCCGCCGCCGCGGTTTTGGTTGTTTTGATTGTTGTTACGGCCGCGATTGTTGTTATTATTACTGTTTTGCTGAAAGTTGTTAGGACGGAAATCAACACGGTTAAGATTAACGTTATCTTCAAGTTTCAGCGTGCCGCCCGATAATGCATATAAATCGGCAATAATGCTTTCGTCACTTACCGAATCTTTATTCCATTGCACATAGG
Organism: Mucilaginibacter gossypiicola; assembly: GCF_900110105.1. GTDB lineage: Bacteria > Bacteroidota > Bacteroidia > Sphingobacteriales > Sphingobacteriaceae > Mucilaginibacter > Mucilaginibacter gossypiicola. Next base: position 399,466 of record NZ_FOCL01000004.1, read on the forward strand.
CCATTTTCATAAAATTAGCGATAGCCTGGATCATGTGGCGCTTGCGTTCCGGCTCCTCAATGGCCTTTGCCTTTTCAATCATCAGCTCAATGGTTTTGCCATAGTGCTTGTATTTTATACGCTGATGAGGATAGTTTAAAGGCGCTGGCTTAATATGCACAGCATCAGGTGATGGTTTTGGGTACGACGAATCTACATCAATCTGGTAATCAGAGATGATATGCAGGTGATCCCACAGTTTGTGCTTAAAATCGGCAACATCACGCAGGTGAGGGTTAAGGAAACCCATCAGGTCAATAACTACCTGTGCGTAGCGGTTACGTTCTTCTTTAGTTGGCAGCGCTACAATATATTTAACCATATTTTGTACGTTGCGGCCATATTCAGACAGGATCAATTTATTCCTGGTTGAGTTATAATCAAAATTTGCAGGCGTGTTTTCTTTAGCCATGTTAATAGTGTTTTATGAAGATTTGAAAGTTAGCCAGACAAATTTCCCTGATTGGAAGGGCAAAAGAGGCTAAAATTGAATTGTTACTTGTATTGAAGTAATGCAAATATAAACTAATACTTATAATACGCAAATTACGTTGGTTAATTGTTGCAATTATTTGTTTTATTTTAGCTTTTAAACATCTGCAATTTGGAAAATCAGCAAATAACCATCACTCATATAGATATATACCGCTTCAGCATCCCGATGGAGCCGTTTACCATTGCTACGGGAACGTTAGCGCATGCTCAAAATGTTTTTATCCGCGTACATACCGATGCCGGCTTTTACGGTGTGGGGGAATGCTCTGCCTTCCCGATGATTGTTGGCGAAACGCAGGACACCTGCCTGGTTATGGCACGCGAGTTTGCCCGGTTATGGAAAGGGAAGGATGCGCTTGATATTGAGGCGCGGCTTCAGGAGCTGCATAGCTTCACAGCCGGTAATACAACCATAAAAAGTGCCTTTGATAATGCCCTGTTTGATATAGCTGCTAAAAGCGCCGGTTTACCTTTGTACCAGTTTTTAGGCGGTGAAAAGCGTGTCGTTGAATCGGATATTACTATAGGTATAGCGGGGCATCACACCATGGCTTTAAAGGCACTTGATTTTAAAGCCGCCGGAGCTAATATATTAAAGGTAAAACTGGGCAAAAATGTCATTGAAGACGTAGAACGCATTAAGCAGATCCGCGAAGCTATTGGCCCGGCTATGAAGATCCGGATAGATGCCAACCAGGGCTGGACTTTTAACGAAGCAGTGTTTGCTTTACAGTCAATTGCACAATATGATATTGAATTTTGCGAGCAACCGATACGTACCTGGTATGATGATAGGTTACCCGAATTGATGGAACTATCGCCGGTTAAGATCATGGCCGATGAAAGCGTATATAACCACCACGATGCCCGTAAACAGATCAACGCAGGTGCTTGTCATTATATTAATATAAAGATGGCCAAGTCGGGAGGTATTTATGAGGCTAAACAGGTTCATGATGTTGCGGCTTCATATGGCATTCCGTGTATGATGGGCGGGATGCTGGAAAGCAGGATCGCCTTAAGTGCTAAACTACATTTTGTGTATGCCTGTCCTAATATCCGGTTTTATGATATGGATACCTGCAAATTAGGGCATTTGGTTGATCCCTGTGTTGGCGGAGCAGTGTATGATGGCTATCATTTAAACATTGAGGATGCGCCGGGGATAGGAGCAGATGCTGATGAGTTATTCCTGGCAGATTGTGAACGATTTACTATTTAAATAAATGCTGATCAGAAAAGCTACCAATGATGACCTGCCCGTATTGCTGCAATTTGAGCAGGGCATAATTACTACCGAACGCCCTTTTGATAGCACGCTTAAACCCGATCCCATCAGCTATTATGATTTAAAAGCGTTTATAGCTTCGGCCGAAGTACAGGTTTTGGTGGCCGAAATTGACGGAGAGATAGCCGGAAGCGGTTACGCCCGCATCAAAAAGAACCCGGATGCGTACTATGACTTTGAAAAATATGCTTACCTGGGTTTTATGTATGTTTTGCCCGCCTATCGCGGAAGGGGCGTAAACCAGGCAATTATTGAGGACTTAAAAAAGTGGGCAGCAGATCAGGGGCTTGCCGAAATCAGGCTTGAAGTATACAACAATAATATCGGTGCTATTAAAGCCTACGAAAAGGTAGGGTTTGAAAAGCGGATGATCGAGATGCGGATAAGGCTGTAATTGCAAAAAAAAAACGAGCCGGTAAGCTTTTACTTGCCGGCTCGTGGGGTGTTATAAATATCTTATAACAGGGGCTTTCGTTTCCATTTGCTGTCGCTCAAAGTTTTAGCGGTGGTGTTTTTTTCCTGTTTAAGTGGTTTGTGATCGCGCAACGGCTTTGATGCATCGGTCTTTTCTTTGTCCAATTCTTTAGTTGCCATGGTTGTTTGATTTATACAGTTAGATAATATCATAAATATATTATTTGTTTTACGTAAAATCAAAAAATAACCACCGTTAAATTCAAATTAAAGCTTTTACACGTTAGTTTGACAGTTCTGCAAAATATTTGTGAAACAGCGGAATGGTTTCGATGCCTTTATAATAATTATAAATATCATATTTTTCGTTAGGCGAGTGAAGGGCATCGCTATCAAGGCCGAAACCCATTAACACTGTTTTTAAACCAAGCTCGGCTTCAAATAAAGCAACAATAGGGATACTGCCGCCGCCGCGTGTTGGGATTGGCTCTTTACCAAATGATTCGGCTATGGCTTTTTGAGCTGCACGGTAAGCTACGCTATCGGTAGGGGTTACAGCCGGTTCGCCGCCGTGATGTGGTGTTACCTTAACCTTAACATAAGGAGGGGCAATACTCAAAAAGTGATCGGTAAACAGTTTGGTTATGGCTTCTGATGTTTGGTTTGGCACCAAACGCATAGAGATTTTAGCATTGGCTTTTGAAGGCAATACCGTTTTTGCACCTTCGCCAATATAGCCACCCCAGATACCGTTTAGTTCGAGTGTTGGACGGGTGCCTGTACGCTCAAAGGTGCTGTAACCTTTTTCGCCCCAAAGCTCAGCTACGTCAAGGTCTTTTTTGTATTCGGCTTCATCGTAAGGTGCGCTGTTCAGGGCATTGCGTTCGGCTTCGGTAAGCGGCACTACATTATCATAAAAGCCAGGAATGGTGATGTGATTATTTTCATCGTGCAGGGTAGCAATCATTTGCGCCAGGATGGTGATTGGGTTGGCTACCGCTCCACCGTACACACCCGAATGCAGATCGCGGTTAGGGCCGGTTACTTCAACCTCAAGGTAGGAGAGACCTCGTAAGCCAGTTTCAAGTGATGGGTGCTCCATGCTGATCATCGAGGTATCTGAGATCAACACAACATCAGCTTTTAATTTTTCCTTATTGGCTTTTACAAAGATACCCAGGTTTGAAGAGCCTACTTCTTCTTCACCTTCAATCATAAATTTGATGTTGCAGGGAAGTGTGCCGGTTTGCATCATCAGCTCAAAAGCTTTTACATGCATGTAAAACTGGCCTTTGTCATCGCAGGCACCGCGGGCGTATATTTTTCCGTCGCGAACAGTTGGTTCAAAGGGAGGGGTTTTCCACAGTTCCAACGGATCGGGTGGTTGTACATCATAGTGACCATAAACCAATACCGTAGGTTTCGATGCGTCTATGATCTTTTCGCCGTATACTATAGGGTAGCCGGCGGTTTGGCAAATTTCAACATTATCGGCTCCGGCATCGCGAAGCTTTGCTGCCACATAATCGGCAGTTTTTAATACTTCAGGTTTGTATTTTGGGTCGGCACTAACCGATGCTAAACGTAACAGGTCGAATAACTCATCAAGTAAACGCTGTTTGTTTTGCTCAACATATTGCTTTATGTGCTGCATAATATTATGATTTGCAGCAAATATAGTCAGTTCATTGGTTCACTCGTTCATTAGTTTATTGGCTAATGATTTTTAGTTGTTAAAATCATAATACCAATTCGCCAATTAGTCTGCAGACCCAAGGTCGTGTTTTGGTGAATTGAGAGTTTGGTTTGAAAACTCAGTTTTCTCAACTTTTACTTTAATTTCAGTTTTCGCCTCTTTGTGAGTCAAGGACACAGCTGTAAGCCCTGTCGCTATTAAAACCGCTGCTGCTACGATAAACTTTTTCATATTGTTAACAGTTTTATGATGGATTAAAGCAGTTATGCCATGAAATCAGCAGAACCTAAATCTCTTTTTGGACCAGGACCAGA
>NZ_FOCL01000004.1:404494-951214 GCF_900110105.1 Mucilaginibacter gossypiicola
AAATCAGCAGAACCTAAATCGCGTTTTGGCTGAGGACCGAAAGCGAAATCAGCAGAACCAAGGTCACGTTTTGGCTGAGGGCCGCGAGCAAAATCGGCAGAACCAAGATCACGTTTTGGTTGAGGGCCGCGAGCAAAATCGGCAGAACCAAGATCACGTTTTGGTTGAGGACCACGAGCATCGGCAGAGCCTAAATCACGTTTTGGCTGGGGGCCATTGGCTGCGTTTGCTAAAGTTGCTGTTGATAATATGGTGCTTAATGCTAAAGTTGCTATCAGTGTTAAATTTTTCATGATGTTTTTGAATGTGTGGGGGTACGTGAATATTTTTTGTTTAATTAAATCTCTTGTATGTTATTGTTGTCTTTTTTAATTAGTCGGCGCTGCCTAAATCTCTTTTAAAGCCGGTTGTTAATGAGTTAACCGGTGCAATCACCATTTTCTCTTTGTTTTCGTTTTTGTTTGTAGCTGATGATAGTGCACCTGCACTAAGGGTTATTGTTGCTATGAGGATGAATTTTTTCATGTTGTTTTTATGTTTTATTGATCGTGAACAGATAAATCAGTCAGCACTTCCCAGGTCTCTTTTGTAACCGGTTGTGAATAAGTGAAGGTTAGCAAACTCAGCTTTGGGGCTTTCCTTTTTGCAGGATGATATAACTCCTGTGAACAGAACTGCTAAAGTGATGGTGATTATTTTTTTCATGATCGTGTGAATATTATCGATGTTGAATTTTCTGTTTGATTTTAACCGGGTTTTAGTCGGCGCTGCCCAGGTCGCGTTTAAAACCAGCTGGCGTTTTAGTGAAATTGACAGCTGTTGGCTGTGCATCTTTTTTTGTCGATGATGACAAAACTGATGACGATGAGAGTACCCCGGCGCCTGCGGTAAGGAGTACAAAAAACACTGCTTTTTTCATATTGATTAATTATTGTATTTAGTATTCTATTTTTTAAATTAATACGATAGTAAATATTTATTAAAATTCATTAAGCTTATTTAAAGCTTATCACAAATATTTTAAAAGTCAGATTTTACGCTCTGTTTTTTTAAAAATCCTGTTATTTTAAAATTTAAATAAAAGCTTTCTGTTTCGTATTTTTATACTGTTAATTATTCGGTTAAATTACTAATTTTAAATGTAATATCATTCCGGCTGGTTGTTAATATGGTATACAATTTGTTGCACGTTTTTCACGTTATTTCGCTTATTTGATATACAAACTATAAACATATTGTACATTTTGCATATATGTTTAAATATTATTGCAATTGGTTATAAGTCGTTTTGAATGATATTGGGTGCTGGTTTTTATGTATTTAATATATTGTATATCAGATATTTAACACTGCAAATATAAATATGTTTTTTAATTAGTTTGAAAAATATAAAAAATAATTTTCCACATTGTTTTTTATTCTTAACATTAAATATAATTCAGCATTATTTTATAACTTTCACCCCAATAGAACGTAGAAGTGTTTTAATGAAAAAAATCGGCACATTTATATTATTCCTTTTATTATCGCTAACGGTATACGCGAATGATATAGCTGATGTTGCTGCTAAAGACACTACTGAAGTAATAAGCCTGAATGCCAATGCTTATACAAACAGGCTCACAAACCCCGAACAAACGGTAGAAGACGCTACCAAGGCGCTTAAACTATCTACCAAGCTAAATTATATTGATGGTATTGCAGAAGCTTACCGTGTTATTGGCATTGGTAAATACTACCTGGATCAGCCCGAAAAAGCTATCGAAAACTATTTAAATTCCCTTTCATATTTTACCCGTAACAATAACCTGAGAGGCGAAGCAAAAGTTTATAATAATATTGGCATCTTGTTTCGGGACCATGACTACGAACGCTCACTTACATACCTTAACAGGTCGTTGGAGATAGCGCAAAAAATAAATGATACCAAACTGGTTGGGTCTCTGTACCTAAATATAGGTAACGTTTACACGCGCAAAAACAACCTGTACATGGCGCTTAAGTTTTATGATAAAAGCTTCCCTATATTTCAAAAACTGCGCGACTCGGTAAACCTGATCCAGTGCCTGCAAAACCGCGGTGTTATTTATTTTAAGCTCAATGATTACGATAAGGCCCTGAGTTTACTGCTTGAGGCTAATGCCGGTGCTAAAGCGCGTGATTTGAATGAATCGGTTGCAAGCGTTGACCTCACGCTGGCCGCACTTTACATGACCAAAGGCGACTTCACAAATGCCGAAAAAATGGTGCAGGAAGGTACTGCCTATACCCAGTTGGTGAAAGATCCCAAGCTTGATTATGATTACAAATACACTACGTATGAGTTGGAATTTAACAAAAAGAACTATGCCCGCGCATTAGGGTTATTAAGAGAGATATACAAGCAGGATAGCGTTACGTACAAAACCAATGTATCGGCTCAAATGAACCTGGTAGAGGCCAAACGCAGGCAGGAAGAACAATTGAAAGAGAATGAAAGGATTGCCGAACGGCAGGCTTATGACCGATCGAAGTTTTGGGCAGTGACTGTAGTTGCAGGTTTGTTACTTGTGGTAATTGGCTTGTTGATTAGTAATGTAAAACGCAAAGCCAAAACCAATTCACAGCTTACACTGCTAAATGGAGAGGTATCCCGGCAAAAGGATAACCTTGATAGGATAAATCATCATCTTGAAGAGATAATTGATGAGCGTACCAAGGATTTACAATTAAAGAATAAAAAGCTTTCCGAGCATTCCTCATACCTGTCGCACCAGATCAGGGGGCCTATAGCTACTTTGCGCGGCTTGATTAACCTTGAAAAAGAAGGCCTGGTTGACCAGACCGAATGTTTGGATATGATGGATAAGTGTGTGTCTGAAATTGATGAAAAAATCATCGAAATGAGCGATATGCTGCATAACCCGCCACGGGTTTAATATTTCTCTTCCGCATTAGCTAAAATGTACCGGCAGGCTTGAATGTATTTGAGCTTCAATAAGCCCCAAGTAAATACAATACCACGATATCATTTGTAAAACCAGCAGTTGCCTGTGTTTATCATAGCCTTGTGTTTCAAAGGCCAGTGCTTCGTTGCCGGCAGTCACAAAAAATCTTACTTCGCCTTTGCTGGGTTTAAAGCGAGCCCTTAGTAAGTCAAATGCTTTTATTTTTAACTTACTTTTAGGATCATGAATAATACCGTCGCTCAGGGTTTCATTTTTTGATATGGAGATAAGATAATTTGACATACAGTTTGCATTTGTAATCCGTATGCCACAATTATTACTCCAAAACCTTTATAAAACGCTCATTATCGATAAATTAGCTAATATAAGAAGAAGATCGTTTATTGATGTTTCCTTTTATTAAATATTGTTAACTGGTATTTAATGGGGCCAATAAAACAGGACATCAAGCGAAGCAAACAATGTACACTATCTGTAAACTGTAATATTTACAGCACACATTTACATAGCTACGCTGGCCTTGTTGCGTAATTCTTCATAAAGTAATATTACTTTACGTTGTAAATTGGCAATTTCTGATTCGCGATCTATTAGCTTTTTTTGCGCAACGCTTAAACTTGAGGGCCTCATGTCAACCTCTTCGGTATCAAGTGCCAGTATGTTCACAACGTTAATGTCAAAAATATTTGCTATCTGTTCAAGGCGCGATAAGTTAATATCGGTTACTCCGGTTTCAATTTTTGAAAATGCGGGAATTGAGATGCCTAAACGGTTAGCCACATCCTCCTGGCTCCATCCATGCTGATGGCGTAATGTCCGGATGTTTTTACCAACGGATTTGTTTGTTTTCTTTTTTACAGTATCGCTCATATTAATCAAAATATTAATTAGGGAAAGGGATACTGATATAATCCAAATGGTATGCCATCATTAAATTACCTTTAAATTAGTGTTATAAGGGCAATTTAATGATGGACTGTGGTGAGGCTTGGGGAATCAATTCCTCAAAGTAGGGATTTTAACTCTTAGTTTATGTTTACTGAATAATGTAAAGCTTTGCAAATTTTAGCAATAACTGCTTTTGACCAATCTCTTTAAAAAAGATGGTGGCTTTTATATCGGGCTTATTACCCTCAAGGGATATCACTTTACCAAAGCCAAAACGTTCGTGCTCAACCTCCATACCCACCTGTAGATTCGAAGTGTCAGACGGTTTGAAATTGGCCGATGGTACGTGTGCCTTGGCCAGTATGGACGTAGTTTTTACAGGTGCGGCAGCCGCTGGTTTTGGTTTTGAAAATGTATCTGGTTGCTTATCCCTGCTCCATGCTTTGCGTTCATCGTCAAAAAACGGATTACTGCCGGAAGCTGGTTTGGCGGTATAATCAAGCTCGAGATATTTTGCATCAATTTCGTCCAAAAAGCGGCTTGGCTCGCAATTGATCAGGGTTCCAAACTTAAAACGTGAAGTAGCATAGCTGATATGCAGCTTGCTTTCGGCACGGGTAACGGCTACGTAAAACAACCGGCGTTCTTCCTCCAGGTCGCTGCGCGAGTTAAGCGACATTTGCGACGGGAAAAGATTTTCTTCAAGCCCCACAACATATACCTGCGGAAATTCCAAACCTTTTGACGAGTGGATGGTCATGAGCGATACCGTGTCTGCATCTTTGTTTTTATCCTTATCATCATTGGTTAACAGGGCTACATCCTGCATGAAAATATCGAGGCCTTTTTCTTCAATATCCTCCCGTTCCGAAAACTCTTTGATACCATTTAAAAGCTCCTGGATATTTTCGTAACGGTTAAGTCCTTCTACCGATTTATCTTCATAAAGATCTTTCAATAAGCCCGAATGCTGGGCTACATATAAAGCAGATTCGTAGGCTGATTTTGTTTTGGCAAGCACCTGGAAACTCTGGATCATGGTAGCAAAATTGGCTACCGCACCGGATATTTTACCCTCAAGGTATTTGCCGGGCTCAACAATAACCTCCCAAGGTGTTATGCCATGCTGATCGGCAGCTACGATGATCTTATCAACTGATGTATCACCTATGCCGCGTTTAGGGTAGTTGATAACGCGTTTCAAAGCTTCCTCGTCGTTAGGGTTAAAGGTAAGCCTGAAATACGCTATCAGGTCTTTAATCTCCTTGCGTTGATAAAATGACAGCCCTCCATATATTTTATACGGGATGCCAAGCTTGCGTAAGGCTTCCTCCATGGAGCGCGATTGCGCATTGGTGCGGTAAAGTATAGCAAATGCAGCCCATTTAAGCCCGTTCGAGCTGCGGTCCTGCATAATGGCTTCGGCTACCAGTTTGCCCTCCTCATTATCGCTGAAGGCCCGCATAACCTTAATTTTTTCGCCCGATTCTTTTTCGGAGAATACGTTCTTCTTAAGCTGATCTTTATTATTGCGGATGATGCTGTTGGCTACATTTACAATATTTTGTGTAGAACGATAGTTTTGCTCCAGCTTAAATACTTTCAGATCGGGATAATCCTTTTCAAAATTTAAGATGTTCTGAATATTGGCGCCACGGAAAGCATAAATACTTTGTGCGTCGTCGCCTACAACGCACAGATTTTCGTTAACGGCAGCAAGCTTTTTAACAATGAGGTATTGCGAAAAGTTGGTATCCTGATACTCATCAACCATGAGGTATTTAAACTTATGCTGGTATTTATTGAGCACATCGGGATGCAGTTTCAGCAACTCGTTGGTTTTGTATAGCAAATCGTCAAAATCCATTGCGCCGGCGCGATAGCAACGGGTGGCATACATCTCGTAGATTTTGCCCATTTGCCCGCGGCCGCTCGAAAAATCGTCGGCCTGGATCTGTTCGTTCTTGTTATATTCCTGCCACGAGATCAGGTTATTTTTTGATGCCGAGATGCGGTTGAGTACAAAGTTTACATTGTATAGCTTATCATCAAGGTTCATTTCTTTTAAAATGGCCCTTAAAACACTCTTGCTATCGTCGGTATCATAAATGGTGAAGTTGCTTGGATAGCCAATTTTTTCGGCTTCAACCCGCAAAATTTTGGCAAACACCGAGTGGAAGGTGCCCATCCATATATTTTTGGCTTCGGTACCAACAACGTGGGTAATACGCTCGCGCATTTCGCGGGCGGCCTTATTGGTAAAGGTAAGTACCAGTATGTTAAATGAATCAACACCCTTGCGTATCAAATGCGCCACGCGATAGGTAATAACACGTGTTTTGCCCGATCCGGCACCGGCAATGATCATCACCGGCCCTTCAGTTTGTTCAACTGCTGCCCTTTGTTCGGGGTTTAATCCCTGTAAATAATCCAAAATCTTTTCCTCTTTCTATGAGGCAGCGAAATTAAGCTTTTGGGGCGAAAGGGGAAAGCGGTTTTGTGGATTTGCGGTTGGTCGCTGGGGTTTTTATTTATCTCAACCGATAAATCTTGAGTAATTTATGTTGCCATATCAATTAATCGGCTTTTATAGATTGTAAAACAATAGACAGCTATGATTTTGAAATAATTAAGATTTTACTATTACAACCAATAGGAATAAGTATTATATTTATTGTAATTATTTCTGAACTGGAAATTACCTAAATCGCATATCATGTCTGTTTTAAATTTAAAAGAAGACAATCTTCCCCTGGTTTTTGCATTAATGCTTGGGTTTATCATTTGGGGGCTTGAGCATATTGTCGAAGAGTCGTTAAAAACGCCAGTTATAGAGTACTCTGTGTCAAAAAAAATTAAAAAAGATACAGTACAACTTATCTACGAGTTTTCTAATCTGTCGCGAGAAAAAAAATATAGTAATCTTAAAATACTATATCTGTTAGATCAGAATCAAAGGATTTATACAGGGAGCTATGTTCCGGATAGATTGGCGGTGGAAGATCAGAACGACGTTCCTTTTTATATAGATACTACTCATAACGAAGGTGTCTTTAATATTAAAACTGTACAACCGCTTGCTTCATTTAAAATTATTCTGAATATCCGTAACGATACACTCCCCGAAATCAGATACGCTACAGAGGAGACTATTATTTTAAAGGAATATTCATTGGATGTTTTTCTTGTAAAAAATGAGTTCATTGTAATATTTGTACTGATAATAATTTTTATTGTTTCTCTAACCTTTTACGCAATTAAATTTAAACCCAATGAAACACGCTAAATTATTTCTTTTGTTACTATTTGCAGGGTATACTGCATTTGGTCAAGGCTCAAAAAGGATATTGATTGTAGATAATGTTTTACTGAAACCAATACGTTGTAAATTGGTAATCAGGAAAAATAACAAAGAAACGGAGTTGGGACAAAATGATGTTAATGGGTATATAACTATTCCTTGCGGAAATGCAGATTCAATAAAAGCGATACCTAATGACATAATACGCTTTTATAATAGTCAATACTACATTTGCGGTAATTTATCAGATAAAATTATGATATCAAACAGGTATCAGTACGCAGTTCTAAATAAAAAGATAGATTCGGTTGTATTAAAAAAGGATTATTTAAGTGCTGCGTTGTATTATAATGTTTTATATACAAGCTATAAATCAATTGATTCTGGTGCAACCGCCAATATATATCAACGTTTATCTTACCAGGCGCTGGCGCAACATTTTAAGATTGATCAATCAATACAGTATGAAATTAATTCGCCACAGTTTAAAATGTCCGACAAGTTAAAAGGGGCGTTAATAAACATTCAGCAGCAGAACGGCTCGATTTCAAAAGTTGATGAAAAGGGTAACCTTGTTTTGGATAACAGGACGTTACAGATTTTAGTTGGTAAGCCAAAATTTGACTCAGCCTTACAAGGGGTTGCTGTGATACAGTAATATTCCTCAATTCAAAAACCTGTTAATAGTTTTCACCAGTTTATTTATATCAAAAGGTTTAGGCACAAAAGCATCGTAACCAAAGTTAACCAAGGCGATGGCCTGCTCATGATAAGCCGAGATCAGGATCACTGGGATATGCCGGGTATCTTCATTACTTTTAATAAGCTGGCAAATGCGGCCGCCGTTCAGGCCCGGCAGCATATAATCGGTTAGGACAAGATCGGGGTTATAATTTTTTACAGCTGCTATAATATCATCAGTACGGTCAAGGCCTGTAACCTCAAAGTCATGAAAGGTAAGCACGGTTTCAAGCACCCGTAAAATTTCGGCATCATCTTCAATTATGAGTATATTTTTTGCCATAGGTAAAATGCTAATTATGGTGTATTAGGTTATTAGCTCTTAATGTCGCAAATAAACAAAATGTTTTATAATTAAAAATATTTCCTGGTATTTAGGTGAAGTTAATATAAGGTTATATTACAAATATATTCCTTATTAACAGTTAGATATGGTGCTATTTTAATGGTATATTATCTTTTGTAAAGATAATTGTTTTGATTTCTTTTTTACAATAGAAACAACATATAGTTAACTATATCATCATTTTGTGATAACAGTGCAAATGGTTATCATGTTTGTTTCATCAGTAGGATGCAACACATTGATAAGTTGGGTGTCACTTAGGACATAACCTAACAGATATGATTTGCAAAATGAAAATTAAATTTAACCTTGGCTTAATGCTTTTAATCTGTTTTAGTGCTGTTGCAAATAACAGTGTTGCGCAGTTAGCCAATAAAGTGGAAACCGATAATACTGTTCCGGCAAACCAGGGCGAAACGGATACAACTGGTAACAATGCAGCCATTATCGTGCCTGCTCCCGATGTTTTGAAAAATACCGGTATTGTTTATGATGATAGTGGCGATCTGCAGGATGAGGTTAAAAGCGGGGCATTAAAAACTGCGACAAAAAAATACACCAGGCTTTACGCAGTCGGCAAATTGGACGAATTGATGATCGATAACCGTTTCGGTGAGGTTAAAGTAAACACCTGGAACCGCAATGAGTTTAGTGTGGAAGTACAGGTGAAAATTTATGCCGATAAACAAGCAGATGCGCAGCATTTTTTAGATGTGGTTGGTATAAGCGATAAAAGGGGAGAGGCTGTGGTATCTTTTAAAACCATCATCGGGGCGAACGGCGGTGATAACGGGAATGTATTGTGGAAGGGAGAGGATAAACCTCATCTTAAAAAAATAGAAGTGAACTACCTGGTTTTTATGCCATCAAAAAATACGCTGAACATAAGCAACAATTATGGAACAACTGTTTTGCCCGATTTTAACGGCAAACTCATATTAAACAGCCTGTATGGTAATCTTACAGCAAAAAAACTGATCAACCCGCTTAACAGTGTAAAACTGAACTTTGGTAATGCCAATATTGAAGCATTCAGCGGCACACGGCTCGAGGTTTTGCATGGCAGTCTGGACCTTAATGAAGGTAGTAACTTTAATGTAAGTGTAACCTACGGCCCGGCAAGGATAGGGCGAATTTATTCTTCGGCTAATGTTGATATGAAATTTGGCAGGCAGTTGAGGATTGAAAACATCGACAAAAGTATCAAAACATTAAACGTAAATGTTGCCTACAGCAGTGTGCAGGTAGGTAGTATTACAGGCGTAAATGCCAATTGTGATGTTAGCACTTACTACGGCCACTTGAGCAGTAATGATCTGAATATTAAATTGTTCAGCAATGCAACGCCAGATAATGCAGCGAAAAGTTACAAAGGCCAGTTGGGCAAGGGGAATAAAAGCAGGAATATCGTGATAAAAACAAATTTTGGCCAGGTTAATTTTGATTGAAAAAAAATGGCGGCGAACTCAAACGCTCGCCGCCATTCAAAACTATCTCTAATCTCCCCTGCAAATCCGAAATCGAAATTCCGAAATCCAAATTATTCTCCCCTGTAAACGTTGTTTTTCAGGTCAACGTCGGGTAGTTGATGGTCAGGGTCAATCTCCATACTTTTAATGGCTGATGTTGAAGGATATTTAAACTTCCAAACACCATCACGCTGCCAGATATTTACCGGCAAGTGAAGAATCTCTGTTTTGCCATTAGCCTGAACAATTTTAAGATCAACAGGCATAGCCATTTTTTCGTTGTTGGTTAGGGTGATCAGCACACCTTCAGCAGGGTTGCCTTTGATATAGCTTACAGAAGTAATAGCCTGGTCAAGTTTCCAGGTAGTAAAGAACCACGACTTCCAAAACCAGTTCAGGTCTTCGCCTGTAGCGTCATTCATAGCCCTGAAAAGATCGTAAGGCAAAGGGTGCTTAAATGCCCAGTTTTTTACATACTCACGGAATGCATAGTCAAAACGTTCGGGGCCAATTACTACGTTTCTTAAAATATCCAAACCTAAAGCGGTTTTGGTATAATATTGACCGTAATCTCTAAGTCCGATAGCCTCGGGAGGGGTCATGAGTGGATCTTTGCTGTTGCGGTAACCAGCCAGTATATTTTGTGCCGAACCGCTTTTTTCAGCATACTCGCCTTTATTAAATTCCTTGGTAGCATATTCGTTAATAAAAGTATTGAAACCCTCATCCTGCCACATGTATTTACGCTCGTTTGAGCCCACAATCATCGGGAACCAGTTATGACCTATTTCATGAGTAACATCGCCCCAAAGGTCGCCCTTTTTTAGGTTGCTCAAACAAAAAATAGCGCCCGGGTACTCCATACCCAAAGCTACGCCCGATACATTGACAGCCGAGTTCCATGGATATTCAAAGTATAGGTTTGAATAAATTTCCATGCTGTTTTTTAGGTATTCGGTTGAGCGGCCCCAGCCATCGTTACCTGAGCTTTCAAGTGGGTAAGCCGACTGGGCAATGCCTTTGCGGCCAGAAGGGAAGTTAACCCTTGCAGCATCCCAAATGAAAGCATCCGAAGCGCCCCAGGCAATATCGCGGCTATTCTGCATTTTATAGTGCCAGGTAAGCGTACCCTTAAACGGACGGGTTGCACCTTTGCCAACTTCTGAAGCGCTGATGATGGTAACAGTTTTATCGCTGTTACGTGCCTGTTCCAATCTTTTTAACTGAACAGGAGTAAGTACTTCTTCAGGGTTTTGCAAATCGCCCGAACCAACTACTATTTTATTGGCCGGAACGGTAATGTAGTAATCAAAATCGCCGTATTCGCAATAAAACTCGCCCAAGCCCATGTAAGGTAAGGTGTTCCAGCCTTCTACATCATCATACACGCACATACGCGGGTACCACTGTGCAATTTCATATACATACCCCTGTTTGAATTTTTTGCGGCCCATACGGTCGGCACCGTAAAATGGTATTGCGAAATCATAATTAACCTTAACCTCTAATTTTTCGCCCTTACCATCCATCGGGGTATTGAGGCGCAGCTGCATGCGGGCATCGGTAATGATAGGATCAACTTTATAAGTTTCGCCTTTGTAGGTAACCTCAACAGAAGCAATATGGTAACCTCCGCGACTAAAACCACGAACATCAAACCTGTCGCCGGTATAAGGAGTTACAGCCGCTCCGCGCGAGTCGGGTTTAAAAAGGTTTTGATCCAATTGTAGCCACAAGTAGTCAAGCTTATCGGGGCTGTTGTTAGTGTAGGTGATTTTGACTTCGCCGGTGATGGTTGTGTCCTTACCTTCGTTAAGTGAAGCTTTAATCTGGTAATCAGCCTTGTTTTGCCAATAAGCCGGTGAAGGTTTGCCTGCAGCAGAGCGTGTGCCACCGCTGGTAACCGGCCAGGTAATAGGGCCAAAAAGATCCTGGTGATTGTATTTTGTTGTGTCGGTACTTTGAGCAGATGCCGTTCGCGTTAAGGGCATCAGCGCTACAGCGCATAATAAATAATTCAGTTTTAAACAGTTCATCTTAAATTTTTGGTAACAAGGGGGCAAATAAAGTGAAATAATTTGTGAGTTTGGCAATTTTAGATGCCGAAAGAGTTGGATATAAGTGATTTTGACATATTAGGTTAGGGTTGTAATGGGGATGTTACTTTTTACGTCCCATCAGGTCTCTTGCTAAGGACCCTGATGTATACACCATGCAGATTCGTTGCTCCGGGTATTCCGTTAAATGTTTAGAAGGCGGTGAAAAACTTTGAAGGTAAAATGACATCTTCACCACGTCATTGCGAGGCACGAAGCAATCCCCTACAGGCAGGTAACGATCTTTATTCCATGGACTTCCATCGTCGCGCTCTTGGCCGCGCGTGGCCAGATACTTTTGTCTTGACACAAAAGTATCCAAAAAGTCAAGTCAGCAGATAGGCTTCTTTGCCCACAGGCCTTTGCCCTGCAAATCGGGCAGAACCACGGGCTGCAATTATTTTGCCCCGCTGCGCTCGCGCTTTCCCTATGCTTCTGCAAAAACTTGCTATGCCCCTTCCTGCGCTCAAGGCCACCATTGTTCTGCCCGCTTTCACCCGAAGCTTACCTGCTGACGGGAACATTCTTTATTTATCATGTAATGGTTAGCCCGTTGAAGCCTGGTGGGCAGGACCTCTGCATGCGAGTCATCGACCGGCTCAGGGTGACAGGCCCTCTTTGCTTAATGTCATTTCATTCAGAGGCCACCGGATTTAAACACTCAGCATAACAAGGCTTATAAATACCACTCCCCGGTAAAACTTTTCTAAATAATTACCATTTAACTTACAGATACAATTATATCTGCATTTTTGCAGCAAATACACAGCTATATGAATCGTTTGGCCAACTCTACATCGCCATATTTATTGCAACATGCCAATAACCCGGTTAACTGGTACCCCTGGGGCAAGGAAGCCCTTGATAAAGCCAGGGCCGAAAATAAACTGATCCTGGTTAGTATTGGTTATTCAGCCTGCCACTGGTGCCATGTGATGGAACACGAAAGCTTTGAAGATGAAGCTGTGGCTGCAGTGATGAACGAATACTTTGTTTGTATTAAGGTAGACAGGGAAGAGCGCCCCGATGTCGACCAGATCTATATGAGTGCCGTACAACTCATGAGCGGCAGGGGCGGCTGGCCGCTTAACTGCATCTGCCTGCCCGATCAAAGGCCTATTTACGGCGGTACCTACTTCCGTAAAAACGACTGGACATCGTTACTCTTTAACCTGGCCGATTTCTACAAACAAAAGCCCGAAGAAGCTGAAGATTATGCCGTGCGACTTACCGAGGGGATCCAAAAGTATGAATCGATAGAGTTTGTGGTTGCACAGGCAGAACATACCAAAGATGATCTGCAAGCCATTGTAAATAATTGGAAACGATATTTTGATAAGCAGGAGGGAGGCACCGGCAATGCGCCCAAATTCCCGATGCCTAATAACTGGCTGGCTTTAATGCGTTATGCTCATTTAATGAAGGACGAAGAGATTGCCCAACAGGTAAAACTCTCCCTGCATAAAATGGCTTTCGGCGGCATTTATGACCATGTTGGCGGCGGCTTTGCCCGTTACTCGGTTGATGGGCGCTGGCATGTACCACACTTTGAAAAAATGTTGTATGATAATGCTCAGCTTATCAGTCTGTATGCCGAAGCTTACACCTGGAAGCCGGATGAATTGTACAGGCAGGTTGTAGATGAGATCATCACTTTCAGTACGTGTGAACTGATGTCGCCAGATTATGGGTTTTACTCGGCGCTTGACGCGGATAGCGAAGGGAAGGAAGGCAAGTTTTATATTTTTACCAAAGATGAGATCGAAGAGATCCTGGGAGATGAAGCCGGACTGTTCAGCATCTACTACAATATTACGGAGGATGGCAACTGGGAAGAGGAAGAATCGAACGTATTGTTCCGAAAGGATAGTGACGAAGAACTGGCCCAAAAGTTAGGTTTGCCGGTTGATGAATTACTTGCCAAAATAAATTCTTCAAAACAAAAAGTATTTGAAGCACGCAGTGTACGTGTACGACCTGGATTGGATAACAAGATCCTTGCTTCATGGAACGGTCTGATGTTAAAAGGCTTGAGTGATGCTTATCGAACGTTTAATAAACAGGAGTATCTTGAACTGGCGCTGAATAACGCCGGGTTTATTTTAAATAACCTGCTTGGTCAAAATGGCAGGCTATCACGGGTTTATAGTGCCACATCGTCGCAGGATAAATCTGTAGCATTTTTGGATGATTATGCCAATATCATCGATGGGCTTATCGCCTTATATGAAGTTACCTTTAATGAGCACTGGCTGCAGCAGGCCAAAAATCTTGCTGATACAGCCATAGCCCATTATTATGACGAAACAAAGGGGATTTTCTTTTTCACGACCGATGATGATGAGCAGCTGATTGCCCGTAAATCTGAAATTATGGATGGGGTGATCCCTGCCTCCAATTCGGTTATGGCACGGGTGCTTAAAAAGTTAGGCTTGCTTTTTGATAACGAAAGCTACGTTGAGGTTTCGGCTCAATTGTTACGCAATGTAATGCCACAGCTGGCAAAGTACGGTTCGGCCTATTCAAACTGGATGATGCTTTTGCTTGATGAAGTATTTGGTATAAACGAAATTGCGATAACAGGTACCGAAGCCGAAGCTTTCAGAAAGGAAATGGAAAATAATTACATCCCCAATAAAATTATGTTGGGCGGTAATACAGGAAGTTTACCTTTGCTGCAGGATAAGTTTGGTGCATCAACACAAATTTTCATTTGTAAAGATAAAACCTGCGGATTACCTGCTAATAACCCGGCCGACGCCCTTAATGAAGTTGAAGCCAGATTTTACAACTAAAAACAATTTACAATGAAGATTGCACCTCAGCACGTAGTATCATTAACCTACGATTTGTACGTAGACCGCGAAAACACCGGTACCGAAACTTTGGTAGAAAGTACCACCCAGGAACAGCCGCTTACCTTTTTATTTGGTGCCGGTCAGATGTTGCCTAAATTTGAAGAAAACCTGAGCACACTTTCAACCGGTGATACTTACGAGTTTCGCTTATCTCCTGAAGATGCTTACGGTGTATATGATGAAGAAGCTGTAGCCAACCTGCCTAAAGAAATGTTCCAGGGTACTGAAATTCCTGAAATCGGCAGCATTTTGCCTTTGCAGGATAACCAGGGCCACCGTTTCCAGGCTATGGTAGTTTCAATTGCCGAAGATGCCGTTATTGTTGACCTTAACCACCCAATGGCTGGCCAGGAACTGCATTTTAAAGGTAATATCCTTAACGTGCGCCCTGCAACCCCTGAAGAATTATCACACGGCCACGCACATGGTCCGGATGGTCATCACCACCATTAAACCCCACCCAAACCCTCCCCTAAAGGGAGAGGGCTTTAAATAAAAAAGGTTCGCTTTAAGTGAACCTTTTTTATTTAAAGTATGCAAGGAAAGTCTCCCCTTTAGGGGAGATTTAGAGGGGTTGAGGCGCTCAATAAAATTCCAACCCACCGTCATTCCTGAAACCGCATTTGATCACTACCCGGCAGCTAACTGCTTCGCCGTTTACCGTAGCTGGTATAAATATCTTGTCGGCAGGGTCGGGTACGTCGATGCTCATATTAAAGGTTTTTTCGTACGAGCCGCTATATACATGTACCTTGAATGATGCAAGCCTTCCTAACGGACTAATAAGCAATTCTACAGCGCCAAATGATACATTGGGATTAAGGTTCATTAATTCCGGCGGAAGCTTAAAGAGGTTGAGATAGGGAAGATATCCAAAAAATCTGCCGCCTACTTTAAGCGGCTTGGTTGTTTTTGCCGTATCATTAAGTTTTACATCAACAAAATACTGCAGGTTTGAAGTACTGTCTTCCGGTGCTTCATAGGTGATCTGGTTGGTCCTGTAGTCGAAATTTTGTACCAGGTGCCCGCGGTTATCAAAAAAGTGCCAAACGCCGGTTCGCTTATCATTATCGTAATAGCCACTGGCCAGGGCATAGTTTTTTTGATACAACGCCTGGTATAGCCCCTGTCTGATGCCTCTGTTAATTTTTAGCACGTTAATCCGTTCAATTACCGAATCGGTGAGGCGATGTTTTACAACCACAGTTTCGGGGCTGTTTTTTGCAGCAACAGCATCCTTGGTTTGCGCAAAGGCAAGGCCGATAAATAGTATCGATATAAAGGTTAAAATAAGCTTTCTCAATGCAGGGATATAGATTGTTGTAAATATATAACAGCGGTTAACGTATCTCCAAAAAAACGGGATACAAATTATCCCCTGCCTCCACGACGACCTCCGCCACCTCCGCCACCTCCGCCGAAACCACGTCCGCCACCGTTACGCCCACCTTGCGGACGACTGCCCGTAAATTTTTGGAGCCGGAGTGTAAAGCTCAGCATAAAATACCTGCCCAGGCGGTTAGTGCGCGTATCAATTATCTGGTTTCCAACCGCTGTACGGGTGATGCCTTTGTTTTCGTCAAAAATGTCAAAGGCCTGGAACCGGAGCGAAGCAATATGCTTGTTTAAAAACTGGTATTCAAGATAACTGCTCAGCAGGGTAGGATTGGCCTTAACAGTACTGCTGAAGCCGTGATTGATGGTTTGGGTTAAACTATAACCAAGCACCCAGCTGTAAAAAAAGTAATTGCGGCCATCCAGTCCCAGTGTCCAGGTTTGGGCATCGGTATTTAATGAGGATGGCAGGCTGTAACGGGTGGTGTTAATACTGTAATTGGCGCTGATTTCGCTATCCATAATACTGTCAAGGTCAATCCTTAGTTTAGCCCCCTGGTTAAGTACCCAGTTTTTACCCTCATTGCGCTGATTCTCTATAAATGATATGTTGTTATTATAGCTGGCGCCGCCATTTAATGATACAGTGTACTTACGCTCGGCAAAAGGTTTGGAAAAGGAATAATTGCCGTTTACATTATAAACGCCATTGGTGTTAATGTAGCGGGTTTCCTGTATGGTGTTATTGCCTTTGGTGGTTTGGGTATTAGCACTAACCGGCGATGAGTTGGTGACTATTGCATCCTGTGTTTCGGCAAATGATAAATTGGTAAACAGTGAATTGCCGCTTGCAATATCGAATTGATTGTACCGTACATTGAAACTATTGGTAAAGGACGGTTTTAAATCCGGGTTGCCATAAACCCTGTTTTGAGGATCAGAGTAATCGGGCTGCAACTGTAATTGGCTAAATGACGGCTGTGCATTTGATCCGCTGTAATTGAATGAGAATGAATGGTTTTTTGAAAAATTATAGATAAACCTTGCTGTAGGAATAATATTAAAAGTAGATGTTGTAGTATGAAAGTTGTGCGATTCTCCATCAAGTTTTGAAGGCTGTACGGCCAGGCCTAATGTATAATTATACTTAGGTTGCACCCCGCGAAGGTTTAAGCCGATGCGGTTAGTGATAAACTGGTAATTATACAAAGTACTTAAGGAGTCGACATAGGTTTGATTGCCTGTTACAGGATCTACCCGATAGTTGTAGCGGTTATTATCGGTATTTGAATAATTGTAGCTGTAATTACTTTCCAGGTAAGTTGTTTTGCCAATAGGTTCGATATACGAAAAATGCACGCTTACTTTTTGCGATTGATTATCAGAGTTAACCTGCTGAAATAATGGTGTTATTACAGTGTCTGCCCTGGTAGTATATTTATCATTCAGCTCCTGGTCGTTTTTCGAGTAGCTTACATTGGCGTTTACACTAAAGTTACGCCCCTTTTTATGGAACTTGTGATTATAAAGCACATTGAGGCTGCCGGTTTGTGATGAGTTATTGGTTAAAGCCAGTTCATTACCTGTAACCAAATTTTCGTTACGGGTATTGCTGAAGGTATCGGTACTCATGTTTTCGGCAGTAGCGTACGAAAACCCCGGGTTTATTTTGATATAGTTGGATGTATCTATCTTGTATTCGATATTGAAATCAAAGCGGTGGTTAATACCATGGTTATGATTGGTGCTGTTATCCATATTGATGATATTGCCTGATTGATAAAGGTTTTGTTGCAGGGTTGTGCTGTTGATGTCCCTGTCTTTATCTGCAAAACTGTAGCTGCCATACACCGTTACTTTTTTGCTCCAGTCATCGCGGTAATTGGTGCCTATTGAGCGGTTAGTAGTGATGCCATTAGCAGTACTTACGCCTCCTGCACTGCTTCCGCCGCCACCACCTCCTCGTCCTGCGCGACCGCCACCGCCTCCGCTGCTGCCAATGTTGAACGTATTGGTGTTGTTGTTATTCCAGGTGCCGATGAGTGCCAGTTGCCTTGCATCATAAAATGAATTGGCCGAAAGCTTTGCCTGGTACCTGTCATCGTTACCTACACCCACACTTCCCTGGCCAAAGTTGCCCTTGCTTTTTCCTTTTTGGATGGTGATGTTCAGGATTTTGTCCGGATCGCCGGTTTTGATGCCTGTTAAATTGGCCTGGTCGCCGTAGTCGTCAATCACCTGTATATTTTCTACGATATCGGCAGGCAGGTTCTGGGTGGCGGTTTGTACATCGCCTGTAAAATAATCCTTGCCGTTTACCCGTACCTTGGTAACCTGTTTGCCATGTGCGGTTACATTGCCATCCTTATCAACACTTACGCCGGGCAGTTTTTTAAGCAGATCCTCCACCGGCGATCCTTCTCTCACTTTATAGGCGCTGGCTTTGTATTCAACAGTATCTTCTTTTATGGTGATGGGTATAACGGCCGAAACTACTACCGTGTTCAGCATATTGGTTTGAACCTTTACTTTGATGGGATCAAGCTTAATTGGCTTGGTATCATTATCCATTACATAGCGGCGTGTAAAAGGCTGATAGCCTATACCGCTGATGGTAAGTTTAAAGTTTTTGGACACAACGGCGGGAAAAAAAAATGCCCCCGCTGTACTGGTTGCAACCACTACGCTATCTTTATCGGATATCAGTTTTACGGTAATGCCCGGTACGGCGCCCACGCTGTCAACCACAGTTCCGTGTACCTCACGGGGCTGTTGGGCATAGGCCGTTGATAAAAAAAGAATGCCAATAAACGCAAGCAGTAAGTGTTTTTTCATAGTTTAGGGTCAATTTAGGTTATTGACCGTTAAAGTTTAATGAAGGTTTAATCATTTAACCCTATGTAATACTAATGTTGCATAAATTGTATTTTAGTGCATAACCTTATACTATCTTAACATCATTATGAGCACTTTATCCGATATCGACGGCTATAAAAGCGTAGCCTTTTCACAAGCCACCATTACCGAGCTGATGATCCCTTCATACTCCAATTTTGGCGGCAAAATTCACGGGGGTATTTTGCTTTCGCTGATGGATAAAGTAGCCTATGTATGTGCTGCCAAGCATGCCGGCAATTATTGCGTAACAGCCTCTATTGATACAGTGGATTTTTTGCAACCCGTAGAGGTTGGCGAACTGGTATCGCTCATGGCATCGGTAAACTATGTTGGCAATACATCGCTGGTTGTAGGCATCAGGGTGATATCTGAAAATATCAAAAATCACTCAGTAAAACATACCAATACCAGCTACTTTACTATGGTAGCTAAAGATGAGTTTAATAAACCCGCCAAAGTACCCGGTCTGGTGCTGGAAAACCGCGAACAGGTAAGGCGTTTTATTGAAGCGCGCCGCCGTAAAGAAATTAAGCAAAGTTATATGAAGGAAGTTGAGCAGATTCAAATGCCTGATAACTACGAGCATTGTATTGCAATGCTGCAGGGCGAGCGGTGCCTGGTTGCAGGATAGCTATTGCCCACATCAAGTTTATTATTAGATTGCAGTCTGAAACTGTTTGCGAATGAGGAGGCCCGTAGGTTTATTATTGCTGTTATTGATGCATGGTAGTACGTATGCCCAAAAAGCAGGCGAAACTTATTCCCAAAATTCGGGGCCATTAATCAAAACTATCGATAGCCTTAACAAGCTTATTGAAGATACCTACGTTAGCAC
This sequence comes from Mucilaginibacter gossypiicola, assembly GCF_900110105.1. Lineage (GTDB taxonomy): Bacteria > Bacteroidota > Bacteroidia > Sphingobacteriales > Sphingobacteriaceae > Mucilaginibacter > Mucilaginibacter gossypiicola. The sequence continues at coordinate 424,210 of NZ_FOCL01000004.1, forward strand.
TCCCCACGAGGCGAGGGCGATGGCCGAGCATGCTTTACTGCTTTCGGAAAAAATAAAATATAACGAAGGTACCGGTCGCGCTTTCATGAATTTGGGCCATGTATACTGGTCGCAGTCGTATTATCCTATCAGTTTGTTTTATTTTAATTCGGCTTTAACTTATCTGCCACAAAATAAGCCACTGGTACTTGCTCACTGTTACAGTTCGATAGGCCGTGCTTATACCGATTTGCAGAACTATGGTAAGGCTTTAAAAAACCTGAATATAGCCGTCCGGCTTGCGGGGCACGATTCAAAAATGCTGGCCGAAGTTTACAACGAACGTTCATTTGTTTACGCCAAGCTTAAGCAGTATGATAAAGGCATTGCTCTTGCTAAACTTGCCATGCAGCTTAGTCGTACTATAAATGATAAGCCCGCTATTTGTATACTCTATAGCCGGCTTGCTAATGCTTACAGGTTAAAGGGGCAATATTCGCAGGCAATAGCTTATTCTGATACAGCTCTGCATATGAGTTACCTGGTTAATAATAAGCGCTTAAGGGCTATCTCGTTTACTGAACAGGCTACTATTTACAATTCATTGAACCAGTTTGATAAAGCTATTGGTCTTGCCCGGCAAGGTGCAGCATTATCAGACAGCATTGGTGTCATGGACGGTATTTCTTCGGCCTACAAAACCATTACCTATAGCTTTGAGCAAAAGCATGATATGGTACAGTCACTGGCCTACCAAAAAAAATATATCCAGGCGCTCGACAGCCTTAACGCTACCAATAAACGCAAAAATACCGAGCTGATCCAAAGTTATTTTGAGTTGAACAGTCGCCTTAACGCCATTGCAGCTGTAGAGCAAAAAACTAAGGAGTACAGCGGAAAAATCCACCTGCAGAAAACAATCATCATTATATTGCTTGTTGCGTTGTTTGTTGTGATATTAGCTTTGTCAATTACCTATTACCATTATAAGCAAAAACGGGTTTTAACTAACCGGATGCGTAAGCAGCACAAAGCCTTGCTAATTCAGAATGAGCTGATAGAAGAACAATCTTCAAACTTGGCCGGTATCAACAGTCTTAAAGATAAGTTGCTGGCTGTTATAGGGCATGACCTGCGTACGCCACTTGCCAACCTGCATGCTATATTACGCCTGTACAACACTAACGTTTTAACCGATGCGGAGGTACAAAGCCTGATGAAGGAGATTGAACCGGTAGTGCAGGGAGCCGAGTTAACGCTTTCAAATTTACTTGAATGGGCGGGTAGTCAAATTAAAGGCATTAACCATGAGCCATCGGCCGTTGATATTTATCTGATCGGTGTTGAAATGGAGCGGATCTTCAGCTACCTTTTTCAGCAAAAAAATATCAGGTTTGAAAATGTGGCTTTACCCGGTATGTGCGTGCAGGCCGATGAAAGGCATATTAAAGTGGTTTTAAGCAACCTAGTTAGCAACGCTATTAAGTTTACAAGCGATAAGGGCGTCATTACTTTATCAAGCGTTGTTGTTCAAAACACTCTTGTAATTAGTATTGCGGATACGGGCAACGGCATCCCGGCCGAAAAGCTTGAACAATTATTTAGCCTGAATACCAAATATACAGCAACAGGTACTTCCGGTGAGAAAGGGACGGGCGTTGGCTTATTTTTATGCAGGGAGCTTATTGACTTTAACGGCGGCACGCTTTGGGTAAATTCTGAAGTGAATAAGGGCAGTATCTTTAGTTTTAGTCTTCCCCTGGTAACAGATTAATCTTTCCTCAAAAATTATTCCTATTAAAAATCTACAGTTTTGCTACATGGTTAATGCTTATTAAGCAATATGTAGCTGATATTAACTTTTATAATTTCCTATAAAGTAATTTAATTATTTTGAAAAAGTTTTAATCATTTGTTGGGTAATTTAAATCTATTTATCCCGTTGTTACGTATAAGCAATAAGTACTTTTTACTATATTGTGACAAAATAGACAGATATTCCCCACTCTTAAACTAACCTCCCAAAAACTTAATGGCATTTTTAAACACTGTGCTCGAACCACCTGCATATGGTTGGACAGATGAACTTGGCAACCTCTCGAAACCCACTAACAAACAAATTGTAAAAGAATTTTTTAAGCGGATCAACGTATTCAGTGATAAAAAAAACTGGCTTTCATTTTTAAGCTGGACGCTGGTTGTGGCTTTGGTACCGTTTTTGGGCCTGTTCATTTTTAAATATTTCAGTATTACAGGTCTTATCGTTGCCTTTGTATACAGCATGATCATTATGGGCACCCATGGCACTATCTGGCATCACCGGTATTGTACACATGGCGCTTATACTTTTAAAAATAAATTCTGGCGCTTTTTTACCCAAAATCTTACGCTTAAAATTATTCCCGAAGAGATTTACGCCGTATCGCACCACGTGCACCACGCGTTATCTGATCAGCCGGGTGATCCGTACAATGCACAAGGTGGTTTTATGTATTGCTTTCTGGCTGATGTTAATCACCAGCCAATAGCCCGCAACATGGATGAGGCCTGCTATAAGAAATGCGTTAACCTGATGAAGCATACCGGGGTAACCACTAATACTTACAAGCAATATCAAAAATGGGGAACCCTTGCCAACCCAACACGCACCATCATTGGCATCATACTTAACTGGGGCTTTTGGTTTACTGCTTTCTACCTTTTAGGCGGACCTGCCCTTGCCTGCGCAGTATTTGGTTCGGCAGGGATCTGGGCAGTTGGTGTTCGTACGTTTAATTATGAAGGTCATGGCAAAGGAAAGGATATGCGCCGAGATGGAATCGATCATAACCGCGAGGATATGTCAATCAACCAATTATGGCCGGGCTATGTAGCAGGCGAGTGGCATAATAACCACCACCTGTATCCTAAAAGTGCCCGTTCGGGCTTTAAACCATACCAGTTTGACCTGGCCTGGTGCTATATTAAAATGATGAGTATGCTGGGGGCGGTAAGCTCATACCGGGATTCGAAAGCTGATTTTTTGAAGGAGTATTGTACGCCTGTTCCTGTTATTGTACCTGTGGCTATACCCGTTAAAGAGATATTGGTATCGGCGGAGTAAGCAGCTTTTATAGTATTATATATGGAAGGCCATAGCGAGATGATTGCTATGGCCTTTTTGGTATTTAGAATGTTGGCTTTTTTAACCAGCATTTCAAACCGATCTGCATTTTTCGAACACCAGAAAAATTTCGTCTCGCCCCGAAGTCGAAGACTTCGGGCAGCGCAGCAATAATACCACAACTCCGAAAAAATATTGGTGGCACCATTTTGTCACCACCACAGGCAACACAATAACGATGCTTAAAAAAAGCTCAAAAAATATCAGAAAAAACGAAAAATTGAGAGATGGTTCATCGCCGCCCTGTAATTGCTTTGTTTTACTCTTAATAGTTTTAATTATTGATTATCAGTGATTTGATGTTGTTTTGGTCGGGATGCCAATTGTTTGATTATCAATATGTTTCATGGAGAAGGTGTTCCGCGTTTCTACACTCAGAATTTGGAACATGCCCGTTTTAACAAAAAAGAGCATAGGGGGCTTTTCTGCTTTTTTATGGAGAATCAAAAAATTGGGACACCCATTTTGTTACAATGGAAAGCTCTTTAAGGTGTTAAAAGTACACTTTGTAAAAATCTGGCTATATTTAAAAAATCAGGAGAAATGTTAAAATAGTACTATCTTAATTGCAAATTGATTATATACCTTTAGTGAACCGATTATAGTGCACACTAAACGCCTAAAAACCAATGCGCAGTAAAATATTCAGTTTTGTTTTATGCCTGGCTTACTTTGCTCTTTTAGTTACAAAAGCAAACGCACAAGGTCCCGGAATTTTTGACGGACAAACCGATGTAGGCACGGTTAAACATGCGGGTAGTGGGGTATATGATGCCAAGCTACAGCAGTATACACTCAGCGGTTCGGGTCAAAATATCTGGGCTACACATGATGACTTTCATTTTGTGTGGAAGAAAATGAAAGGCGATTTCATCCTCCGCACCAGTGCAGCATTTATAGGCAAAGGCGTTGAGGCACACCGCAAGGTAGGTTTAATGGTACGTACAACGCTCGATTCAAAGTCAAAACATATCAATGCGGTTGTTCATGGCGATGGCCTAACCTCGCTGCAATACCGTAAAACGGTAAGCGGTGTTACCGAAGAAAAGAAAGCATCTATCACTGCCGCCGATGTAATTCAGCTTGAACGTAAAGGCAATACCTACACCATGTCGGTAGCGCGCAAAGGTGATTTGTTTGTGAGTGAAGAGGTAACTGATCTTGATTTGGGCGATGATGTTTACGTAGGGATTTTCATCTGCTCACACAATGCAGATGTTACAGAAAAAGCGATATTCAATAATACACGTATTGTTACACCCGCACCGCCAAACCTGGTACCTTATAAACAATACTTAGGCAGCGCCATTGAACTGCTCGACCTGGAGAGTCAGAATGCAACCGTAATCTATCAGTCGCTAAAATCGATCCAGGCACCAAACTGGATGCTTGATGGCAAATCGCTTATTTATAACAGCGAAGGCTCACTTTATAAATTTGATCTTAAATCGCATACGCCAGCAGTACTCAATACAGGCATCGCTAAAAATAACAACAACGACCACGTGCTTTCCTTCGATGGCAAAATGCTGGCCATTAGCAGCGGTGATGGGGGGCCTTCCATTGGTTACACTGTGTCATCGGCAGGAGGGGAGGCAACCCGGGTAACACAAACCGGGCATGGTGCAAGCTATATGCACGGCTGGTCGCCCGATAAAAAGTACATCGTTTTTTGCGGCGAACGCAATAAGGAGTTTGATGTATACCGCATCCCGGCGAACGGTGGTCCCGAAGAGCGTCTCACCAATACTCCCGGACTTGATGATGGCCCTGAATATTCACCGGATGGAAAGTATATCTACTTCAACTCGGTACGCAGCGGCCTGATGCAGGTTTGGCGGATGAAAGCCGACGGCAGCGAACAAACCCAGCTAACTAACGATGATTATAACAATTGGTTTCCGCATGTTTCGCCGGATGGTAAATGGATAGTTTATATCACCTTCCTGAAAAGCGAAGTTGCCCCCGGCGATCATCCATTTTATAAACATGTATATTTACGGGTAATGCCAGTTGATGGCGGTCCGTCAAAAGTTGTTGCTTATTTATACGGCGGACAGGGTACTATTAACACCCCGTCATGGGCTTCGGATAGCAAGCACCTTGCTTTTGTGAGTAACTCTGATCTATTGTTTCCTGTATTTCCTATAGCAAAATAACCTTAAACATATAACCATGTATACATCACGCAGATCATTTTTAAAAACCGGCGCAATGGCAGTAGCCGGGGCGGCATTACTTCCTGATAGTTTATTTGCCGCTACGGAAAGTAAGCTTAAAAGGGTAGGGGTGCAGCTTTATAGTGTACGCGACGCCATGAAAGCCGATCCGCAGGGGACGCTTAAAAAGATTGCTGATGCGGGTTATGCCCATGTGGAACATGCTAATTATATCGACAGGAAATTTTATGGCTATACGGCCAAAGAGTTTAAAAAGATCCTGGCCGACCTTGACCTGAAAATGCCAAGTGGGCATACCGTAATGACGGCTCAACACTGGGATGCATCTAAAAATGACTTTACCGATGCCTGGAAATATACCGTAGAAGATGCGGCCACAATGGGGCAAAAATTTGTGATAAGTCCGTGGCTGGACGAAAAGGTACGTACAGACACCGATGCCCTGAAACGTGCAATGGAGCAGTTTAATAAATGCGGTGAGCTGTGCAAGCAATCGTCCATGATGTTTGGTTATCATAACCACAACTTTGAGATCAGTACCAAAGTAGGTGATATCACGCTTTATGATTATATCATTCAAAATACCGATCCGGCTTTGGTTGCCCAGCAAATTGATATTGGCAACATGTTCAGCACAGGTGGTATGGCGTTAGAGTTTATCAATAAATATCCTGGCAGGTTCCAGTCAATGCACGTAAAAGACGAAATTAAGGTACCACCGCATAACGGTGATGATACAGAAAGCACCATTTTAGGCAAAGGAATACTGCCGGTTAGGGATATTGTTAAGGCCGGCGCAAAAAAAGGTGGTACTTCGTTGTTTATCATTGAGCAGGAATCATACCAGGGCATGGATCCCATCGATTGTGTAAAAATTGATTTACAAATCATGAAAAAATGGGGGTATTGATAGTATAAAGCATAACTTACACCCTCGTGAAGATTTAATTTTTACAGGCTTTGATTTTAAATTGTAATTATTAAGTTTGGAGATACGTTATAAATCATAATAAGCCTTACCCTTTTCTGTCCAATAGTTAAAATATAACATGGTAGATAAAATGGGCTTCGCTAAAACAATTTAGTTTAAACAATGGACCGGCGTACCGTCATTAAAAACCTGGCTTTGATAATAGGAGGGGCAGCATTGCTCCCGGCCTGCTCACAGGATAAAACAAAGTCGAAGGTTGCACTCAAAAATATCGACATCACTGCCAATCTGGAGCAGTTGATAGGTGATGTTTCGGAAACTATTATTCCCAAAACAACAACGCCGGGCGCTAAAGACCTGCTATTGCATTTATTTGTATTGAAAATGCTGGATGATTGCTATAAAAAAGAAGATCAGCAGGCATTTGTAACCGGTATGGAACATTTTGCAGATCAATCTCAAAAATTATATAGTAAAACGTTTGACCAGTTGGATACCAAAACCCGGGAGGCATTTTTACTGGATATAGAAAAGGAAGGTAAAGCGGAAGAAGCTGCCGCACAGAAAAGCGGCGACAAGAAGGATGCTGCACCGGCCACCCCACCGGCAGGCAAATATTCGCCCGAACTTAAAAAGTTTTACAGCATCGTAAAAAGGCAAACCATAAACGGTTACACCAATTCAAAATATTTCATGACCAATATAGTGGTATATGAGCTTGTGCCGGGCAGGTACAATGCACATTTCCCTTATAAACAAAAGCAAGCAGTATAAGTAATGGCTAATTTAAATATCGACAGCGTTAAGGAACGCACCTTCGACGCGATAGTAATTGGCTCGGGTATGAGCGGGGGATGGGCTGCTAAAGAGTTTACAGATAAAGGGTTGAAAACGCTGATATTGGAGCGGGGCCGCGATGTAAAACACATAAAAGACTATCCCACTACCAATATGTACCCCTGGGAGTTTGAGCACCGCGGCGAATTGCCGATGGCTGTTCAGGAGGCTAATCCAATAGTAAACCGCTGCTATGCATTTGGCGAAAGTGCTGCACATTTTTTTGTTAAAGATGCCGAGCATCCCTATATACAGGATAAACCATTCGATTGGATCCGCGGGTACCAGGTTGGCGGTAAATCACTGCTTTGGGCACGTCAAACCCAGCGCTGGAGCGATTTTGATTTTGAAGGTCCCGCCCGCGACGGTTTCGCTGTCGACTGGCCTATCCGTTATAAGGATATTGCGCCATGGTATAGTTATGTAGAGAAATTTGCCGGGATCTCCGGCAACCGCGACGGTATTGCCGAATTGCCGGACGGGGAGTTTCTACCCGCATTTCCATTAAATACTGTTGAAGAATATTTCCGAGATCACGTAAAAAGCAATTACAAAAACCGCTACGTGATCAGCGCACGTTGTGCACACTTGTCAACCCCTAACCAGATCCATTTAGATCAGGGGCGTGTACAATGTCAAAGGCGCACTATATGCGAGCGTGGTTGTCCGTTTGGCGGGTATTTCAGCGCAAATGCTACTACCATTCCATGGGCTTTAAAATCAGGACACGCAACACTAAGGCCATTCTCGGTAGTGGAATCCATTATTTATGATGAGAAGCTTGGCAAAGCAACCGGAGTAAGGGTTATTGATACCAACACCAAAGAAGCTATTGAGTATTACGCCAAAGTAATCTTTGTGAATGCAGCAGCGTTAAATACCAACCTGATATTGCTTAACTCCAAATCGCACCGATTCCCTAATGGCTTGGGTAACGATAGCGGTGTGCTGGGTAAATATGTGGCGTTCCATAACTATTCGGCCCATATTGGTGCCGAGTATGATGGCGCTAAGGAATGGACTACAGATGGTCGTAATCCTGCCGGCGGCGGTTATATTCCAAGGTTCAGGAACGTATATAAACAGGAGACAGACTTTTTGCGTGGCTACGCTTCCGGCTTTGGCGCGTATAGATATCCGCAACGTAGCTGGGATGGTGTAGGCAGTAGCCTGAAAGATAACCTGGCTAATAAAGAGCTTGGTCCGTGGCATGTAGGCTCGCACATGATGGGCGAAACTATTCCGAAGGAAAGCAATTTTGTAAGCCTCGATGACAAGCAGAAAGACGCCTGGGGAGTACCATTGCTGAAAATGAACATCGATTATGACGATAACGATGAAAAAATGAAAAAGGACTATGTGGAGCAGTTAACCGAGATGTTTACCAGTGCAGGCTTTACCAATATCAAAGCCAGTACTGATAGACGGGCACCGGGTTTGGATATCCACGAAATGGGTGGCGCACGCATGGGTAATGATCCTAAAACATCGATATTAAACAAGTGGAACCAGGTGCACAGTGTTAAAAACGTATTTGTTACCGATGGCGCCAGCATGACCTCAACCTCATGCCAAAACCCATCATTAACCTATATGGCCTTTACCGCGCGTGCTGCTGATTATGCTATGAGCGAGATGAAGAAGGGGAATATTTAGTTTGCAGTTTTGAGTAGACAGTAGGCAGTTGAAAAGTGTTGATGTTTGATTAAGCTGCTAATAAAGAAATGGGAGCGAACGGCCGACAGATAACTGCCAACTGCCAACCGAAAACTGCTAACTGATAAAGAGGCTATGTGTAAAAAAAACACAATGTAATTTTGGAAAATGAATTTTATTCATACATTTAGCGAGATAACCAAGTACTAAACAAATTAAACTAATCATATTATTCGTATGTCTGCAAACACTTATGACGCAATAGTCATTGGCTCAGGAATTTCAGGCGGGTGGGCTGCCAAGGAACTTACACAAAAGGGTTTGAAAACCATCATGCTTGAGCGTGGTCGTAATATCGAGCATATTAAAGATTACGTAAACGCAACCAAAGATCCATGGGAATTTCCGCACAGAGGAGGCCGTACCCAAAAAATGATCGATGATTACCCGGTTCTTAAGCGCGACTATCCGTTAAATGAAACAAACCTTGACTATTGGGCAAGTGACAAAGACAGCCCTTACACCGAAATCAAAAGGTTCGACTGGTTCCGTGGTTATCACGTAGGTGGTCGTTCACTAATGTGGGGACGCCAGTCGTATCGTTGGGCTGATGTTGACTTTGAAGCCAACTTAAAAGATGGCATCGCTGTTGATTGGCCTATCCGTTATAAAGATATTGCTCCATGGTATAGCTATGCCGAGCAATTTGCCGGTATCTCTGGTAATAAAGATGGTTTACCAATTCTTCCTGATGGCGATTTTATGCCACCTATGGAAATGAACGTAGTTGAAAAAGACGTTTCAAAACGCCTTAAAGAATTCTATAAAGAAGCACGTCACATGATCATTGGTCGCACAGCCAATATCACGGTGCCGCATAATAACCGTACAAACTGCCAGTACCGTAATAAATGCTGGTTAGGTTGTCCGTTCGGAGCTTATTTCAGCACACAATCGGCTACTTTGCCTGCAGCTATGGCTACTGGTAATTTAACCGTTCGTCCTTGGTCTATCGTTACCAAAATATTGTACGATAAAGACACCAAAAAAGCTAAAGGCGTAGAAGTACTGGATGCTGAAACCAATAAAACATATGAATACTTCGCTAAGATCGTATTCGTAAACGCTTCGACCATTAACTCGGCCTGGATCCTGATGAACTCAGCAACTGATGTTTGGGAAGGCGGTTTAGGCAGCAGTAGCGGTGAGTTGGGCCACAACCTGATGGACCACCACCTTAATGTTAGCGCTTATGGCAGGATTGAAGGCTATGAGGATAAATATTATTTCGGTCGCCGTGCAAATGGTTTCTATATCCCGCGCTACCGTAACCTCAACGGCGAAAAGCGTGATTATATCCGTGGGTTCGGTTACCAGGGGTCGGCAAGCCGCGAAGGCTGGAGCCGTGATATTGCCGAACTGAACATAGGCGGTGCATTTAAGGATGCGTTGACTGAACCAGGTTCATGGCATATAGGTATGGGCGCTTTCGGCGAAACATTGCCTTACCACGACAACAAAGTTACTATCGACAAAACCAAAAAAGATAAATGGGGCTTGCCTGTTGTTGCCATTGATGCCGAATTAAAAGCAAACGAGCTGAAAATGCGTATCGATATGGAAAAAGACGGTAAAGAAATGCTTGAAGCAATTGGCGCTAAAGATGTGCAAACATCCAGCACTAATCCGTTCCTTGGCCGTGGTATTCACGAAATGGGTACTGCACGTATGGGCCGCGATCCAAAAACCTCAGTATTAAACCAATGGAACCAGGTTTGGGATGCTAAAAACGTATTTGTTACTGACGGATCATGTATGACATCTGCAGCATGCCAAAACCCATCGCTTACCTATATGGCATTAACTGCACGTGCTGCTAACTATGCAGTTGACGCACTTAAAAAGGGAGAAATTTAATCTGCATCACATAAAAACAACCTAATAAAAAACACCCTATGACTGAAGAAAAGGACAAAACCCCAAACCCGTCAAGACGGCAATTTATCAAAAGCAGCGCTATTGCAGCCGCTGGTTTTATGATAGTTCCGCGCCATGTTTTGGGCGGTAAAGGTTTTATAGCTCCAAGCGACAAGTTATTGATTGCCGGCGTAGGTGCCGGTGGTAAAGGCCAAAGCGATATTGCTAACTTTTACAAAAGCGGTAAAGCTGAAATCGCTTTCCTGTGCGACGTGGACGACAGAAGATCGGCCAAATCACGCAGCGATTTCCCTAAAGCAAAGTATTATAAAGACTGGCGCGAAATGTTTGACAAAGAACACAAGCATTTTGATGCCGTATCGGTTTCAACACCAGACCATAACCATGCTATCATCACATACAATGCGATGCAGTTAAACAAGCACGTTTATGTTCAGAAACCATTAACCCATGACATTTGGGAAGCTCGTATGTTAACCGAGGCTGCCAAAAAATATAAAGTGGTAACACAAATGGGTAACCAGGGTTCATCAAACGATGGCACACGTTTACTTTCAGAGTGGTATGATGCCGACCTGATTGGTGATGTACACACCGTTTATTGCTGGACAAACCGCCCTGTTTGGCCACAAGGTATTGCATGGCCGCCGCCACAGCCAAACATCCCTAAAGAGTTGGATTGGGACCTGTGGTTAGGTACAGCGCCTAAAAAAGACTACGTTGATAAACTTGTACCATTTAACTGGCGCGGCTGGTGGGATTATGGAACCGGTGCCCTTGGCGATATGGGCTGTCACCTGGTTGAGGCTCCTTTCCGCGTGTTGGGTATCCAGTATGCAAAAGATGTTCAGGCCAGCGTTGGCAGCGTTTATGTAGATGAGTTTAAAGAAGGTCACTTCCCTGAAAGCTGCCCTCCGTCAAGCCACATCACATTAACATTCCCTAAAACCGAAAAAACTAAAGGTGATGTTACCCTTCACTGGATGGACGGTGGTATTCAGCCTGAAAGACCTGTTGAGTTGTTAGCAAGCGAAAAATTTGGCGGCGAAGAAGGCAACGGTACATTATTCATCGGAACAAAAGGAAAAATGTATGCAAGTACTTATTCTGATGCGCCAACGTTGTTACCAAAATCATTGACCAAAGATGCAAAAGCTCCGCAAAAATGGGCTCGCGTACCAGGCGGTGCCGAAGGTCACTACGCACAATGGGTTGAAGGTTGTATCGCCGGTTACGGTAAAACAGAGCTAAGCTCATCGTTTGATAAGGCTGGTCCGCTTACGGAGGCATTATTGATGGCAAACCTTGCGGTTCGCGGTCATGAGTTGCAAGGCGGCAGGGTAAAATTAGTTTGGGACAACCAGGCTATGAAAGTTACCAACTTTGATGCAGTTAACCAATACATAAAACGCGATTACCGCGAAGGTTTCGTGTTAAAAGCGTAATTTAGGAATACGTGATTAGTTGGGAAGAGGCTTACGAAGTTTCTAAAACTTCGTAAGCTTGGTAAACACTAATTCACTAACCCAACTAATTCACTAATTCATTAAATCAATAATTAAACATGAATAGAAGAGAAGCGATAGGCAGGGTAGGTTTGATCCTTGGCGGTACCATCATCGGCGCCGAGTTTTTCATCTCCGGATGTAAATCATCTTCGCCAAAAGTAAACGATCTTTTTACACAGGATGATGTGGCCCTGATGGACGAAATTGGCGAAACCATTTTGCCTGCAACCTCAACCCCAGGTGCTAAAGCAGCCGAAATTGGCAAGTTTATGACCGTAATGGTACAGGATTGCTACACTGCCGATGATCAGAAAATTTTCACTAAAGGTTTGAAAGACCTGAATGATGCAAGCGACAAAAAATATGGTAAAAAGTTTCTGGAGGCTACTCCGGAGCAGCGTACCGAGCTGTTAACTGCGCTTGACAAAGAACAAAAAGATTATACCAAAACTAAAAAGCCTGAAGATCCTAACCATTACTTCAGAATGCTGAAAGAATTAACCCTGCTGGGTTTCTTCACTTCAAAACCGGGTGCTACACAGGCATTACGTTATATTGCCGTTCCGGGTAAATATGATGGTAACCTGCCATACAAAAAAGGCGATAAAGCCTGGGCAACCTAAAAAATTGCAATATCAATTGATCATACCTTTGGTGATTATCCCAATGAAATTATTGTCAAAAACAGCATTATGATGTAATGCTGTTTTTGACGTATACAATCGATTGAGAAGCCTTTAATTCAAAACATCAACCCCAACAAAAACAAATGAAATTAAGATTAGGAATGATTGGCGGCGGACAAGGTGCCTTTATTGGTGCTGTGCACCGCATAGCCGCCCGTATTGATGGCGAATATGAACTGGTTTGCGGCGCTTTTAGCAGCAATGCCGAAAAATCGCAAGCCAGCGGCCTTTTGCTGGGCTTACCTGCAAGCCGCTCATACAGCTCATACCAGGAACTAATTGAAAAAGAAAAGCAACTGCCCGAGAACGAGCGCGTGCAGGTGATCAGCATCGTAACGCCAAACCACGTGCATTTTGCCCCAACCAAAATGGCGCTGGAGAATGGTTTTCACGTGGTGCTTGATAAACCCATGACCTTTTCGCTTGAAGAGGCTAAAGAACTGGAAAAAGTAGTAAAGGCGTCAGGTAAACTGTTTTGCCTTACACACACTTACACCGGCTACCCGATGATTAAGGAAGCTAAGCAGCTGATAAAAGCAGGTGCCATAGGTGCTGTTAAAAAAGTTTACGTTGAGTATCCGCAGGGATGGTTAAGTACATTTTTAGAAGGAGAAGATAACAAACAGGCTTCATGGCGTACCGATCCGGGTAAAAGCGGGATTGCAGGTGCTATGGGCGATATAGGTACACACGCCTTTAACCTGGCCGAGTACGTTACAGGTTTAGAGGTGACAAAAATTTGCGCTGATATCAACATTGTAGTTCCTGGCCGCAAGCTGGACGACGATGGCGCTGCCTTATTGAAATTCAACAATGGTGCAAGCGGCGTACTTACTGCTACCCAGATTGCTGCCGGCGAAGAAAATAATGTGAAGATCAGGGTTTATGGTGAAAAAGGTGGTTTAGAATGGCACCAAAGTGATGCTAATTCATTAACTGTGATGTACACCGATAAACCTGCCGAAACCTGGCGTACGGGCGGTGGTTATACCAGTTCATTCGCGCAGCATAATACACGTACACCTGCCGGCCACCCGGAAGGTTATTTGGAAGCTTTTGCCAACCTGTACCGTAACTTCGCTTTAACAGTAAAAGCCGGTTTGGAAGGTAAAGAAGCTACTCCTGAAGAATTGGATTTCCCTGGTATCGAAGAAGGTGTTCGCGGAATGGCCTTTATCGAAAATGTGATAGCATCAGGTAAGTCGGACCTTAAATGGACTGATTTCACTATTTAATTTACCATCTACTTAAAACAAAAAACATGACTACTATAAAAGGACCTGCCATATTTATAGCACAATTTATAGGAGACGCGGCACCATTTAACAGCCTTGAATCTATTTGTCAATGGGCAGCTGGCCTGGGTTATAAAGGCGTTCAGCTGCCAACAAACGATACCCGTTTCATTGATTTGCAAAAAGCTGCCGAAAGCAAAACTTATGCTGATGAGATTAAGGGTATAGTAAATGCCGCCGGTTTGGAAATTACCGAACTATCAACTCACCTGCAAGGTCAGCTGGTAGCTGTAAACCCGGTTTATGATGCACTGTTTGATGGTTTTGCACCTGAACATCTGCGCGGTAACCCGGCCGAAAGACAAAAATGGGCTGTACAGCAATTGAAATATGCTGCACAGGCATCAAAAAATTTAGGTTTAAATGCATCGGTTACATTTAGCGGTGCGCTGCTTTGGCCTATGGTATACCCATGGCCTCAACGCCCTGCCGGTATTGTTGAAACGGCTTTTGGCGAATTAGCTAAACGCTGGACACCGATTTTGGATGTTTACGAAGAGAACGGCATCGACCTTTGCTATGAGATTCACCCGGGCGAAGACCTGCATGACGGTATCACTTACGAGATGTTCCTTGATCATGTAAAAGGCCACAAACGTGCTAACTTACTGTATGATCCGTCGCATTTTGTATTGCAATGCCTGGATTACCTGGAGTATATTGATCTGTATCATGAACGTATCAAAATGTTCCATGTTAAGGATGCCGAGTTTAACCCAACCGGGCGCCAGGGTGTTTATGGAGGCTACCAAAACTGGGTTAACCGTGCCGGTCGTTTCCGTTCATTGGGCGATGGACAGGTTGATTTTAAATCGATCTTTAGCAAATTAACACAATATGATTACAAAGGATGGGCTGTGCTTGAATGGGAATGCGCGCTTAAACATCCGGAAGACGGCGCAAGAGAAGGTGCCCAATTCATCAAAGATCATATTATCCGTGTAACAGAACGTGCTTTTGACGATTTCGCAGCATCAGGTTCTGATGACGCATTTAACAGGAAGACGTTGGGGATATAAAACCACCCATGTCATTGCGAGGAGGAACGACGAAGCAATCGCATGCTATACAGGGCCACTCTGTAAAGCATGCGATTGCCGCGCTACGCTCGCAATGACATGTAGTGTTTCCGTCATTGTGAGGAATGATGAAGGATTTTCAATTTTGTCATGGGTAGCGATAGCGAAAGACCAGTCTCGCGCTCGTTTTTAACGAGTGCGTAATGTGGCTTCGCGTTTGTAACGCGCCTGGCGATACAATCGCCAAACCAAATTAAGCACTCATTATAAATGAGCGCAAGGTTTCATGTTTTAATTTAATACGCCTGCCTCGTGAAGATGGGATTCACAAAGTAAGAAAAATGCTGAAATAAACCGTCAGCAAAGTGCATTTTGATACAGCCAATTAACCAATTATCAAATAACCTAAAGTAATTTAAAATGCAAACTATTAACCGTGCACAGCTATTCAGGGCAAGCTGCCTGTCGTTGCTGGTAACTTCATTATCATTCGGTATCCGTGCCGGGATCCTGAGCGACCAGGGCGTAAGATTCCACCTGAACGCTTCACAATTAGGCACCATTGCGGCCACCGCCTTCTGGGGATTTCCGCTGGCTATTATTATCGGGGGCTTTATTGTTGATATCATCGGTATGAAAAAACTATTGGTATCTGCCTTTGTATTTCACCTGGTGGGAATCCTGCTTACCATTTTTGCCAATGGCTACTGGACACTGTTCCTCTCGACTTTAATGATAGGCATTGCCAACGGCACGGTGGAGGCTTCGTGCAATCCGCTTGTGGCGTCGTTGTATACGGACAATAAAACAACCAAGCTTAACCACTTTCACCTTTGGTTTCCGGCTGGTATCGTTATTGGTACGTTAATAGTATTTGGGTTAGATACAGCTCTGGCGCATGGTGTATCACCGAAACCATACTGGATCTCGCAGGTAGAAATCGCATTGATGCTGATCCCTACTATTGCGTACGGTTTCCTGTTTTCGAAACTGGATTTCCCGGTTACGGAGCGTGTATCGGCAGGCGTAAGTACCGAGGATATGTATATGGCGTTGGTCAATCCGCTGTTTCTGTTCATGATCATTTGCATGTTCGGTACAGCTATTACCGAGTTATTTACCAACCAATGGACTGATGTTTTATTCAAAACCGTTACAGATAATGCAATACTCATTTTAACCTTTGTTGCCTCTGTACAGGTGTTGGGCCGTGCATTCGCAAGCCCTATTGTGCACAAATTGGCACCACAGGGAGTATTGCTGATCTCAGCCATTTTATCTGCATTGGGTATTTACCTGATGGTGCATTTGCACGGCGATGCTATCTATTTTGCAGCGGTTGTTTTTGGTTTAGGTGTAGCTTTCTTTTGGCCATGTATGATAGGCTTTGTGGCCGAAAACTTGCCACGCACAGGTGCCGTAGGTTTAAACCTGATGGGTGGCGCCGGTATGTTCGGGGTATCCATTTATATGATGTTCATGGGCGGTTTTTATGATAAAATCATGGTTTCGAAATTACCGGCAGGGGCAAGTTTGGATGCTTACCGCTCGGCGCCGGCGGGTTCGGACATGGCCAAGGCGTTTGATGCTGCACGGTCGGCAGCAGGTCCGGAAGTGTTGAATACAACGCTGATTATCCCGGTTGCATTAATCGTAGCATTTGTGGGGCTGGTAATTTATATGCGTTCACGTAAAAAAACCGCTTCATTAGGTGCTATATCGGTTTAATAGGGTTTTAATTATGATAAAAAGTTGTAATTTTCGCCTGATTAACCAACCCAATTAAAATTACGTGATGAAAAACAGCAGAGGCTTTGTTAAGGAACAGATTTTCTGTTAGGTTATCATCATAAACCACAATTAATCTTTATGAAAAAAGTATTCGTTATTCTTTGTATCAGTGCGGCGTTTGCTGCCTGTGGCGGAAATTCATCAAAAAACACCGGTGGCAGCGACAGCACTAACGGTGCAAACCAATCAGCTAAAGCTGCCGATGCTAATGCTGATACTGTAGTAGCAAAAACCGGTACCGAATCAGCAGGTGGTTCTGCAGCTTCATCAGCCGGCGAAAAATTAATTGCAACATTAGATTGCAGCACCTGTCATAAAGTTGACACTAAAGTTATCGGCCCTGCATTTCAGGAAATAGCAGCTAAATACGAAGCTTCAGATGCCAACATCGACATGCTGGCTAAAAAGATCATCGCCGGCGGTAGCGGTAACTGGGGTAACATTGCCATGACTCCACACCCTTCATTGCCTGAAAGCGATGCCAAAGAAATCGTTAAATACATTCTATCATTAAAAAAATAATTAAATTTTCATGACCATAGGGATAAGATCAAAACTATCGTTCATGATGTTCCTGGAGTTTTTCATCTGGGGCGCATGGTTTGTAACTTTAGGTACTTTTTTGGATAAAACGCTTCATGCTACTGGCGCACAATCCGGCGAAGTTTTTTCTACACAATCGTGGGGCGCTATTATTGCCCCGTTCATTATCGGCTTAATTGCTGACAGGTATTTTAATGCTGAAAAGATATTAGGTGTACTTCATTTAGTAGGTGCAGCTTTAATGTATCAAATGTATACGGCTGTCGATGTTTCTGTATTTTATCCCTATGTGTTAGGTTATATGGTGCTTTACATGCCAACGCTGGCGCTTGTAAACTCGGTATCGTTTAACCAGATGACTGATCCGGAAAAGGAATTTTCATCAATAAGGATTTTCGGTACCGCAGGCTGGATCATAGCGGGTATAGCTATCAGCTACATTTTTCACTGGGATTCACAGGAAGGCATTGGCCAGGGTATGCTGAAAAATACATTCCTCATGGCTGGCATAGCTTCGGCTGTGTTGGGTGTGTTCAGCTTCACTTTGCCTGCAACCCCACCTAAGGTTGCCAAAGGCGAAAAAGTAAGCATCAGCCAGGTTCTTGGCCTGGATGCTTTAAAGTTGCTGAAGGATCCAAACTACGCCATCTTTTTTGTTGCCTCGATATTGATTTGTATTCCGCTGGCATTTTATTACCAAAATGCCAATAGCTTCCTTACCGATATTAAGATGGATAATCCAACCGGTAAAATGACCATTGGGCAGATATCAGAATTATTATTCCTGCTTTGCTTGCCTATTTTCTTCAAAAAAGCAGGCTTTAAATGGACAATACTTGTTGGTATGCTTGCCTGGGCGGTACGCTACGTTCTGTTCGCCTACGGCAATGCCGGCGATTTGAGCTTTATGCTGCTAATTGGTTTAGCGCTTCATGGTGTTTGTTACGACTTTTTCTTTGTATCTGGTCAGATCTATACCGACTCGAAAGCTGGTGTGCAATACAAAAGTGCCGCACAGGGTATGATTACTCTCGCTACTTATGGTGTTGGTATGTTAATAGGCTTTTTCGTGGCAGGCAAGATATCTGACAGCTATAACGGCCCTGCAGGTCACGATTGGAGAATGATTTGGCTGATACCGGCTTCTATTGCTGCAGCTGTGTTCCTGTTATTCTTCCTGTCGTTCAAAGAAAAAAAGAGCACGACCGAATAAATTACCAGCATAAACCTAAAATAAACCATGGGATCAAACCAAAACAGGCGTTCGGCTATAAAAAGCATGATCGCAGGCACGGCGGCTATCGGCGCGTCGGGCGTACTATCTTCATTTACCACCGAAACTGAAAAACATATGCAGGCTGATGATAAGCTCAAAGGCAATATTAACCATGCGGTATGCCGCTGGTGCTACGGCGATTTTACTGTAGATCAGCTTTGCGCTGCTGCAAAAGATATCGGCATAAAAGGGATTGACCTTGTTGGCCCTTCAGATTGGCCAACGCTAAAAAAATATGGCCTGTTCTCATCCATGTGTAACGGTGCCGAAATTAACCTTACCGATGGCTTTGGCGATAAACAGTTTCACGCTAAACTGCATGAAAACTACACTAAAATGATTCCGTTGGTGGCAGAAGCCGGGTATAAAAACCTGATCTGTTTTAGTGGCAGCCGTCGCGGTAAAACCGACGAAGAAGGCTGGAACAACTGCGTTGAAGGCTTAAAACCAATGGTTGCCCTTGCCGAAAAGCACAACGTGGTACTGGTAATGGAACTGCTGAATAGCAAAATTGACCATAAAGATTACCAGTGTGATAGGGTAGAGTGGGGGGCAGAACTTTGCCGCAGGCTTGGTTCAGAAAACTTTAAACTGCTTTATGATATTTACCATATGCAGATTGACGAAGGGGATGTGATCCGTAACATCCGAGCCAACCACCAGTACATTGCGCATTACCATACCGGTGGTGTTC
This sequence comes from Mucilaginibacter gossypiicola, assembly GCF_900110105.1. Classification (GTDB taxonomy): domain Bacteria; phylum Bacteroidota; class Bacteroidia; order Sphingobacteriales; family Sphingobacteriaceae; genus Mucilaginibacter; species Mucilaginibacter gossypiicola. The sequence continues at coordinate 443,706 of NZ_FOCL01000004.1, forward strand.
CGGGGCGTAACGAAATTGACGAAACACAGGAGCTTTATTACCCGGCCATTATGCGCGCCATAGTTGAGGTAGGGCATAAGGGCTTTGTAGCCCAGGAGTTCATTCCAAAACAAAAAGACAAAATAGCTTCGCTTAAAAAAGCGGTACATATTTGTGATGTTTAAACCTTACATCACCTTATCACTCTAAAAAGCTAAACTAACTAAAACAAATACATGACAACCAGAAGAACATTTTTAGCACAAGCCGGACTAATAGCTGCCGGTGCGGTTATTGCACCTAAGTTGGTATCGGCAAAAGCTTCAAATAAAGTGGGCCTGCAATTGTATAGCCTGCGCGATCAATTACCCAAAGATGTAAAAGGTGTTATTGCACAAGTAGCAAAAGCCGGTTATAACGAGGTAGAAACCTTTGGTTTTAACAAAGAAACCGGTTATTGGGGATTAAAAGGTAAGGAATTTAGCCAGCTTTTAAAGGATAACGGTTTAACAACTCCAAGCGGTCATTACGGCCTGGACGAATATTTGGGCTCAGGCAAAACTGATGACCTGAACGCATATATTGAGGTTGCCAATACTATTGGTCAATCACATATCATTATCCCTGCATTAAACCACAACTTTATTAAAACGGTTGACGACTGCAAAGGCGTTGCCGAAAAAATGAATAAGATTGCCGAGATCCTGAAAAAATCGGGCTTGAAGTTAGGTTACCATAACCACAACTTTGAATGGGCTCCTGTTGGCGATACTACTTTTTACGATGTAGTGCTTAACAACACCGATCCTAAATTGGTGGCCATGGAAATGGATCTTTACTGGGTAGTACGTGCCGGTCAAAATCCGGTCGAGATTTTTGAAAAACACCCGGGCCGTTTCTCTTTTGTGCATGTTAAAGACAGGGATAAAACCAATGCCGAACTGAATACTGAGATAGGTAACGGTAATATCGACTTTAAAACCATATTGGGTAAAGCTAAACTTGCCGGCATTAAGCATTTTATTGTTGAGCAGGAAAATTATACCAATATTGATCCGTATGTGAGCATTGCAAAAAGTGCTTCATACCTTAAAAATACGCTTCACGTTTAAACCAATTATTTTAGAGAAATGAAATATCCATTAATACTAACCGCCCTTTTAGCAGGAAGCTGCTTCATGGCAAACGCACAAAATGCCAAACCTGAAGACACCGAGATTTGGGAGCCGGTACCTAAAGTAGTTACACCCGGAAAAAATTTAGGTGATGCCCCATCTGATGCTATCATCCTGTTTAACGGTAAAGGCCTTGACGAATGGGTTTCTGTTGAAGATAAAACCCCGGCTAAATGGCTGGTTAAAGGTGACGTGCTTACCGTGAACAAAGCTACCGGCAACATCGAAACTAAAAAAAGCTTTAACAACTATCAGCTGCACATTGAATGGAAAGTACCTGCAAGCATTACAGGCACTGGTCAGGCCCGCGGTAACAGCGGTGTGTTCTTAGCTTCGATAGGTAAAGGCGATGCAGGTTATGAATTACAGGTTTTAGATTCATACGAAAATAAAACCTATGTTAACGGTATGGCAGGCAGCTTATACAAACAGGTAATCCCATTGGCAAACCCGGGCCGTAAACCAGGCGAGTGGAATGTTTATGATGTTATCTGGACTGCCCCTGTATTTAACGAAGATGGTTCATTAAAATCGGCAGCAAGGGCTACTGTATTTTTCAATGGTGTGCTGGTTGAAAACAACTTTGAGTTGCTTGGCCCTACACAGTACATCGGCAAACCATCGTACGAAGGTAAAAAACACGGCCCTTCGCCAATTAAATTGCAAGCTCACGGTGATAAAAGCGAGCCGCTTAGCTTCCGTAATATTTGGGTAAGAGAGTTGTAATTAATATAGCTTTTCTGAAAATATGATAAGCCTTCCGGTATTTACCGGGAGGCTTTTTTTTATGACCGTTGGTAAGGTTATTATTGCTTAATAGTATATCCGTTTTGCTGTTTTTTTTGTTTACATTAAACTTATGAAATATGATAGCCGTATAAACTCTATACATATAAGCCATTTTGTCCCTCTTAATTAGGAGACGGATTTTTCCAGGATCATTAAACTCAACGCAGACTGTTATTGTGAATATCTATAAATATTTGTTTGTTGTGGTCGCCTCATTGGTTGCCCAAATTGGGTTTTCGCAGGATAGGAACCTTAAGTTTGAGCATATTGGTACCCGGGAGGGGCTATCTCAAATTAACGTTAGCTCGGTAATTCAGGATAGCCGTGGCTTTATGTGGATAGGTACCCGCGACGGTCTTAATCGTTATGATGGATATGGCTTTGTGGTATACAAACATAGTATTCAGGACGATAATTCGTTAAGCAGTAACCTGGTATCGGATATCGCCGAAGATAAAGATGGTAATATATGGTTGGCTACACTTTTTGGCCTGAATAAACTTGATCGTAAAACGGGCAAGTTTGTACATTATTTTCATGACAGCGCCAATCCTAATAGTATCTCAAGCAATCTTGTAAACCGGCTGATATTTGATCACGAGGGTATTTTATGGGTAGCAAGTCAAAAAGGCGGGCTTGACAGGTTTGATATCCCTAAAAATAAGATCACTCATTATAAACACAGCGAAACAAGCCCGTCTTCATTAAGCAACGATGACGTAACCGCGCTGAAAGAAGATTCAAAACATCGTTTATGGATTGGTACCCTTGGTGGAGGCCTTAACTTATTTGATAGAAAAACCGGAACCTTTACCCGGTATCAAAGCCGACCGGGAATAAATACCAGTATTTCCGGAACCTATGTAAGCTGCATTTATGAAGATAACTCCAGCCGGTTATGGGTTGGTACAGAAGATGGCGGCCTTAATTTATTTGCTCCGGAAACAAGCACATTTAAGCGCTATCTCCATAACAATAAAGATGCAAACAGCATTTCTGGCAATACGATTTTGTCGTTAAGTATGGATTTAAACGGGAAGCTTTGGATTGGTTCCGAAAACAATGGTGTTAATATTCTTGATCCGGTAACAGGCAAAATAACAAGCTATAAACACGATGATATTGACAGAGGCAGTTTGAACGGTAATTCAATCTATAGTATTTGTCGCGATAGGATGGGTAATATGTGGCTTGGAGCTTTCAGTGGGGGCATTAACCTGTATAAACGCAGTACCGAAAGTTTTTCGCATTTCCGGCATAACTCATCGCCTCAAAGCCTGGCTAATAATTTTGTACTATGTTTACACGAAGATCAGGATGGTAATATTTGGGTAGGTACTGATGGTGGAGGTGTTAACGTGTTTAACAGAGATGGTACCGTTAAGCATTATATAAATGATCCTGCCAATCCTAACACCCTGATAGGTAATTATGTATTGAACATTACTCAGGATTTTAGAGGCGACTTTTGGATGGGGACGTGGGCTTACGGCCTATGCAGGTATAATCCTGGTACCGGCAAGTTCACCTATTTTAAACACGATGATTCTAAACCAGGCAGTTTAAGCAATAACAATATTTATGCCCTCACCCATACCCGCGATCACCGTACCTGGGTAGGTACCTACAACGGGGGGCTTGATTTATTTGATGAAAAGTCGGGCACGTTCTCTGCGTTCAGATATGATCCTGACGATCCTAAAAGTATAAGCAGTGATAGGGTATATGCACTGCTTGAAGATCATGACAATAACTTTTGGGTGGGCACTTTTGACGCCGGGCTCAATTTGATGGACAGGAAAACCGGCACCTTTACCCGTTTTCAGCACGATGAGAAACGCAATAGTATCAGTAATAACAGCATCCCCGATTTATTTGAGGATAGCAAGGGCCGTATTTGGATCAGCACACTTTCGGGGCTTAACCTTTTTAACCCTATTACTAAGCATTTTACTGTATTCACTACAAAAGATGGTTTACCAAGTGATGTAATTTATGCTGTACGCGAAGATAAGCTGGGCACTATTTGGGTAAGCACAAACAATGGCTTATCTAATTATGACCCGGTTAGGCATACCTTTAAAAATTATACCATTGAAGATGGTTTGCAGGATGAAGAGTTTAAATCGCATTCGGCCCTGCAAACAAAGGAAGGGAGGATCTTTTTTGGAGGGATTAACGGATTCAATTCTTTTACTCCCCAACAGATCTTAAAGCCATCTGCCTTTATGCCGCTGGTGATCACTAATTTTCAGTTGTTCAATAAAACGGTAAAAATTGCCCGCGGCAAAGATGATCCCTCTCCCTTAAAACAAGATATAAGCGATACTAAGTCAATCAAATTATCATATAAACAATCCGTGATAACGCTGCAGTATGCGGCACTTGACTATTCTTCATCTGATAAAAAGAAATATAGTTATATACTCGAAAATTTTGATACAGACTGGAATAACGTTGGTAGCCGTAACACGGCTTCATACACCAATTTGCCGCCGGGCGACTACGTTTTTAAACTGAAATATCAAAATACGTCGGGGTTATGGTCGGCACCTACAACAGGCTTAAAAATTACCATTGTGCCTCCGTTTTGGTTAACCTGGTGGTTTAAATTAATAGCGGCGGCAGCTATAATTGGTTTGATATATTTTGTTTATACCTATCGGGTTAAGTTTTTAAGGGCACAGAAAATTGTATTGGAAAGGCAGGTAAAAGAACGTACAGAAAGCCTTGTAAAGATGACAGCCAATGAACGCTTGGCCCGGGAAGCTGCAGAGAATGCACGTGAGGAAGCCGAGAGTGCCAATAAGGCCAAGAGTATTTTCCTGGCTACTATGAGCCACGAAATCCGTACCCCTATGAACGGGGTTATAGGCATGGCAACATTGCTGGCCAGTACCAGGCTAACAAGCGAACAGGAAGAATATACCGAAACCATAAAAAACTGCGGGGATGCCCTGTTAACCGTTATCAATGATATCCTCGATTTTTCTAAAATTGAATCGGGCAATATGGAACTTGATGAGGAAGATTTTGACCTGCGCGATTGTATAGAAAGTGTGTTGGACGTTTTTGCAGAAAAGGCCTCACGTTTAAATCTTGATTTGGTTTACCAGGTGGAGCACAATGTACCGGTGCAAATTATTTCCGATTCGATACGTCTTCGTCAAATCCTCATTAATCTGGTAGGTAATGCTGTAAAGTTTACAACCCAGGGCGAAGTTTTTATAAAGGTAGGGGTAAAGGAGCTAAAAGGTGATGACCTGGAACTGATATTTAAAATAAGGGATACAGGCATAGGTATTGCCGACGATAAACTGGAACGTTTGTTTAAACCGTTTTCGCAGGTTGATTCAAGTACAACCCGTAAATATGGCGGTACCGGCTTAGGCTTGGCTATCAGCGAAAAACTGGTGAAGCTGATGGGCGGTGAAATTAGTGTGCAAAGCGAAATTGGGAGGGGGACTACTTTTTCGTTTACCTTAAAATCAAAGGTGGGGCAAAATGTAAAACGTAATTACGTTTACCTTAACCTTTCCGAACTTGAAAATAAGCGGATTTTATTTGTTGACGATAATGCTACCAACCGCGAAATTATTGATACGCAATTGCGGCAGTGGAAGTATGACCCTGTAGTTGTGGCATCGGCAACCGAGGCATTGAAGGTGCTTAACCAACCGGACGAACCTGTTGATCTTTTAATAACAGACATGAGCATGCCCGAAATGGATGGCTTGCAGCTGGCTAAAGAAGTAAAGCAGAAGTTTCCTGAAATACCCATTGTATTGCTAAGTTCAATAGGCAGCGAACAAAGTAAACGGGAAGATAATGTATTTAGCGCTATACTGACTAAGCCTACAAAGCATAATCTTTTACATAAACATATTGTTGAACAATTAAAGGGCGGCAGCGGCATCAAAACGGAGTATCAGTCGGCAAAAACAACTTTTTCAAAGGATTTCGCCAAAAACTATCCTATGAGTATCCTGATAGCCGAGGATAATTTAATAAACCAGAAATTGGCTATACACATGCTAAGCAAAATGGGCTATAGCGCCGATGTTGCCGAAAATGGGCACGCTGCACTAAACGCTATGGTAACAAAGCATTACAACCTTATTTTGATGGATGTGCAGATGCCTGATATGGATGGCTTGGAAACAACACGTTTTATACGTAGTAATATCCATGAGCAGCCGGTAATTGTTGCTATGACTGCAAACGCTATGCCCGAAGACAGGCAGGCATGTATGGATGCCGGCATGAACGACTATCTGAGCAAACCCATGAAGCTTTCGGATTTAATGGAAATGTTGGAAAAGTGGGGTAAATATATCAACGGGCTTAATACTACTTTGCTGAAATGAGGTTATATTTACGTCGAAAACCTTCTTCCGTTATGAACTTTCTTTCCAAATCTGTTACAGCTTTTTTTGCTTGCTTTTTTATTGTGGCTGCTTCATTTGCTATTGCCCCTGCGCGTAACTATTATCAGCTTAAAATATATCATTACAAAACTGCCGCCCAGGAAAATACAATTGAAAAGTATTTGCAGCAAGCTTATATACCCGCGCTGCACAGGGCCGGTGTTAAAAATGTTGGTGTGTTTAAACCCGTTGCCCCGGTTGATAGTGCAAAACTATTATATGTATTTACCCCATTTCAATCATGGGATAAGCTGATGGGAATTGATCAGAAGCTACAAGCCGATGCCACATACCTTGCCGATGGAAAGGAGTACATTGATGCTGCGTATAACGAGCAGCCTTATACCCGTTTGGAAACTATCATATTACAGGCTTTTCCCGGTATGCCTTCAACAGAAGTTCCCAACCTTACTGCTAAGAAAGCCGATAGGGTTTACGAATTGCGCAGCTATGAAAGTCCTACCGAAAAATTGAACGTTAACAAGGTAACCATGTTTAACGTTGGCGATGAAATTGGTCTTTTCAAACGCCTTGGTTTTAATGCTGTTTTTTATTCGGAAGTTATTGCGGGCAGTCACATGCCTAATTTAATGTACATGACCGCCTTTAACAGCAAAGAGGACAGGGACAAGCATTGGGATACTTTTGGCAAAGATGAATACTGGAAAACACTTTCGGCTAAAGCTGAATACCAACATAACGTTTCTCATGCCGATATTATCTTTCTTCGCCCTGTAGATTACTCTGATTTTTAAGTTAATTGCTGTTTTGTGAATAAAATTAATTTATAAGTAAATATTGCGATTGTAAAACTTAACTTAGATGCTGCTGTTTACATCAGCGTACAATCGTAAATGCAACAGGGAAGTTTGAGATTTTTAGAAGGCGGCGGCGAGATGGGGGCGCTGATCCGGGCGCACGACTGGTCCGGAACATCTATTGGCACACCAGATCAATGGCCTGTAAGCCTGCGCACCACCATTGGTATCGTATTAAATTCGCGCTTCCCAATGTTTATGTATTGGGGGCCCGATCTTGTTTGCTTTTATAATGATGCTTATCGCCCCAGTCTTGGGATAAACGGTAAGCATCCCACGCTTTTAGGTCAGCCGGCGCCAATATTCTGGGCCGAGATCTGGCATATCCTCGAACCATTAATTAACCAGGTATTATCTGGCGGAGGGGCAACCTGGCACGAGGATCAGCTAATCCCCTTTTATCGGAATGGTGCAATCGAAGATATCTACTGGACGTTTAGTTACAGCCCTGTAATTGATGAAACCGGTAAGCCCGGAGGCATTATTGTTGCCTGTACCGAAACAACTGATAAGGTGCTGGCATTTAATAAAATAAAAGATAGTAAAGCCGAACTTGAGTTTGCCATTGACGCAGCTGAGCTGGGTACGTGGGACCTTAATCCGCAAACCAATAAATTTATAGGGAACGAGAGGCTTAAAAACTGGTTTGGTTTGTTGCCGGAAGATGAAATAGAGCTTGATCTTGCAATAGCTGTTATAGCCGGTAAAGACAGGCAAAGAGTTGCGGATGCCATTAGTACAGCTTTAAAGCCATCGTCGGGTGGTAAGTATGATATCGAATACACTATCATCAATCCAAAAACATTAACGGAGCGTATTGTAAGGGCAAAAGGAAAAGCACTTTTTAACGATGAGGGTACAGCGATAAGGCTTAACGGTACATTGCAGGACATAACAGAAGAAACTATAGCAAGACTCGAACTTATAGAGAGTGAACAGAACTTTCGGTCGTTAATTTTGCAGGCCCCTGTAGCAATAGCTGTTTTTAAAGGAAAAGAGTATATAGTTGAAATAGCCAATGATCTGGTATTTGAGCTTTGGGGCAAAACGGCAGAAGAAACTGTTGGTAAGCCAATTTTTGAGGGTTTACCCGAAGCCAAAGGGCAGGGGCTTGAAGCTTTGCTTGATAACGTGTATAACACCGGCGAAAGGTTTGTTGCTGTTGAAAGACCCGTATATCTCCCACGAAACGGTAAAATTCAAAAAATCTATGTAGATTTTGTTTATGAGGCACTAAAGGACAACAACGGGGTTACCGGTATCATAGCCGTTGCATCGGAAGTTACCAACCAGGTTATTGCTAAACGTAAAATTGAGGATGCTGAAGAACGTGCCAGGCTTGCCATAGATGTTGCCGAATTGGGCACTTTTGATTTAAACCTGATTACAGATGAGGTGATTACTTCGCCGCGTTTTGACGCCATTATGGATATTGACGAACCGCCGCAACATGATAGCTATATTGATCGGATTTTTCCAGACGACAGGCACATAAGGGATAAAGCATTTGACATAGCATTAAAGACCGGGAAATTAGCATACACAGGCAGGGTTTTATGGCGTGATGGGAGTATGCATGTTATTGAGGCCGAAGGAAAGGTTTATTACGATGACGAACGGATTCCGATACGGATGCTGGGCACAATAATAGATATAACCAAACAAAAAGATGCCGATGATGAATTGAAGCGCTTTAAATTTATGGCCGATAATGCATCGGACATATTTATACTTTTACGGAGCGATGGTTCCATTGCGTATGTAAATAGTGTGGCATTGGATGATTGGGGTTACAACGAAGAAGAATCCCTGAACATGAATGTTAGTGACGTTGATATTTATCATGATGATGCCACCTTTAATCGCGCTTTTAAAAAAGCCCAGCAGCAAAACATCCCGCAGTACGAAACACTTTATCGCCGGAAAAATGGTTCAGTTTATCCGGTAGAGATCAATATGGTTAGTTTGATGTTATCAGACCAACCTTATCTTTTTGCGGTAGCCCGCGATATTACTGAACGCCGGAAAGCGAGGGAGGACCTGATCCAAATAAATCAGCGCCTTGAAATTGCACTTGAAGCCGGGCGTTTGGGCTCTTATGAACTTAACCTGGAAACCGGCATCATGTTCTGCAATGCACAATGTAAAGCCAATTACGGGCTGAACAAAGACGCAACGTTCAATTTTTCTGATCTATTAGCAGCAATGCTGCCAGAATATCCTGAGCAGGTACAAAACAGGGTGAACGAGGCTATCAAAAACAAAACGGTTTATAGTTCAGAATACAGGGTTACCTGGCCCGATGGCTCAATACATTGGATCAATGCTTCCGGAAAAGCCCGGTATGATGATAATGGTAAAGCCGTTCAAATGGTTGGTGTTACTTTTGATATTACCGATCAAAAGGTTTTGCAACAGCAAAAGGACGAATTTATAGGCATTGCAAGCCACGAATTAAAAACGCCGGTTACCAGTATCAAAGCCTATACGCAAGTGCTTGAGCGTATGCTCACCAAAAAAGGTGATACCATGGAAGCAGCTATGATTGGCAAGATGGATGCTCAGTTGAACCGCCTTACCAGTTTAATTGCCGATTTGCTTGATGTAACCAAGATCAACTCGGGCAGGCTGCAGTTTAATTATACGATGTTTGATTTCAACGCCCTTATTAAAGAAGTAGTTGAGGATTTGCAACGCACTACAAAAAAACATACAATTATTGAGGAGTTACACGAAACAGGACATGTGTATGCAGATAGGGAGCGCGTAAGCCAGGTATTGGTTAATTTAATCACAAACGCCATTAAATATTCGCCACATACCGAAAATATAATTTTGCGGGCCCGGCTCAACAACAATGAAGTATTGGTAAGCGTACAGGATTTCGGTATAGGGATCTCAAAAGAAAAGCAGAGCCGTGTTTTTGAACAATTTTATAGGGTTAGTGGTGCTAAACAGCATACATTTCCAGGATTGGGCCTTGGTTTGTACATATCATCGGAGATAATTAAGCGTGAAGGTGGCCGGATTTGGGTGGATAGTGAAGAAGGTAAAGGCTCTACATTTTACTTTGCACTTCCGGTTGAAAGCAAAAAATAAATAATCATTAAATCATTTTTGCTAAATAAATGCCTTTAATAGTTATAAGGGCTTGATTTTTGTAGCTTGAGGTTTCGGTGGAAAATACAAAGAAGATCATGATAGCGGACGATGATCCGGGGATTGTGGATGCGGTGGAGATCATACTTGATTTTGAAGGATACGAAGTTTCGTCGACAGTAAATGGAACGACGCTCTTGGATATGCAAACTGAATTTCCCGATCTGCTTTTACTTGATATCTGGATGTCGGGCTCTGATGGGAGGGACATTTGTCGTGAACTTAAAAAACGGGATTCAACCAAAGATATCCCGATCATTATGATTTCCGCAAGCCGGGATATTGAAAAATCGGCCTACGATGCTGGTGCCGACGATTTTTTAGCAAAACCTTTTGAAATTGATGACCTGTTAGGTAAGATCAGGAAGCATTTGGAAGTTTAAAATATCCGTAAAGTAATTGCAATTTTCGCCCCATCAGGGTCTCTCGTAGATTTAAGTTAACCCACAAAATTGTTTTGCCGTTTAATCAGCAAGGCGTTCTGTTTTACCCCTCTGGGGCAAAGGGTATTTCTATAATTTTTCTGCTACAAACCTTTTGCACCTCTGGTGCATCTGTCCTTAAACATCCCAATTGATAACTGATTATCTTACAAAACCTTGCCGGCCCCAGCGGGGCCACGTGTTTATAGCATTAAAAGAAGGCTTTTTTTGGCTCCGTAGGTGCCTCCTATTGAACTTTCAGGTTGGTGAATTTTGTGGGTTAACTTAAACTCGTAGAGGACCCTGATGTTTACGCAATGTTGATCCAACGAATTTTCAGCGTACCGAGGCATACAACTTCTACATCAGACAATCATTCCCTCCCTTTAAAATTAATCAGCGAAATCAGCGTAATCAAAAAAACAATCAACGGTCGATAACAGCTATTTTGTCCGATATCGATCACTTTTTGAAAATCTAAATAATATAATATATTGATAATTAATGATTTAATATTGGTATAGCTCTTGCAAAACCTTGTCCAAATTTATCACAATGGATAAGGAAATTGCACTTGAAGTTACTACTGCCAAACGCAAAAAAACAGCGCTTGTCATCATTATCAGCATAGCTGTTTTGGTGCTTGCTGTGATGCTTTTGCGGGGATATATTAAATCAACCATCACCCGGGCCGAAATAACAACTGCCAAAGTTGAAATCGGTAATATAGAAAATACCATAAATGCTACCGGCGAGGTTTTGCCGGAGTTTGAAGAGATCATTACCAGCCCGATAAATGCATCTATCAAAAGCGCGCTGATGGATGCCGGTAATAAGATCAAAGCTGGCCAATCGATACTAACGCTGGATAAATCGGCTACCCAAACCGATTATGAAAAACAAAAGTTTCAGCTCGAAACCAAACGCACCGAGATCAGCAAGCTCAAGCTTGATCTGAACAAAAGCTTTTACGACATTCAATCAAACAACGACATTAAGCAACTCCATATCAGCAACCTTGCCGACGCCGTTGAAAACGCCAAGCGCCTTTATAAAGCCGGAGGTGGCACCCGCGAAAATATCGAGCAGGCTGAGCTGAACCTTAAAGTTGCCCAGCTTGAAAAAAAGCAATTGGAGAACGAGATCAAAAGCAAGCAGCAAACCATGCAGCTGGAGATCAGGGAAGCCGAAATTGCGGCTGACATCCAACAAAACGATTTAAAGGAGTTACAGCGCAAACTTGATCTGGCCAACGTGGTGGCTACCCGTCCTGGCGTAATCACCTATGTTAACAGAAATATCGGCGCCAATATTCACGAAGGCGAAACCCTGGCCCGCATTGCAGACCTGGGCAGCTTCCGGATTCAGGGTAGTGTATCTGATAACGTGGCCGATCAGATACGCAGCGGTCTGCCTGTTATTGTGCGGATTAACGACGATCAATTGCGCGGACATGTAAGTAATGTATCCCCATCTGTGCAAAACAGCATAGTTTCTTTCGATGTACAGCTTGACGACAGGGCGAGCAAACTGCTCAGGCCTAATATGAAAGTAGATGTTTTTTTGGTGACGGCCACACACAGCAAAATTATGAGGGTTGCCAATGGCCCGGCGTTTAAAGGCCCATCCGTTCAGGACATTTTTGTGCTGAACAATGGCAAAGCCGAACGCCGCACGGTCCACATCGGGCTTACCAATTTTGATTATGTGGAGATACAGAATGGTGTAAAGGAGGGTGACGAAGTTATTACATCGGATATGAGCGAATACAAAAACTCGAAAGAAGTAACGGTGAAGAATTAAACAAGAAGCGTCATTGCAGGGGGCAAAGTAATCCCGGTTTATAGCATTGATATACAAGGTTTGGGCTTGTTTCCCAGTTTAGGGAGAGGCAGTTCCCGCAATGACGATTTGAAGAGATGAAACAATGAAATATCTATACATCATATTATTATTAACCATTCGCTCGGCGGCGATAGCGAGTGACGGCAGCGATACCCTGCGGCTAACCCTGCAGCAGGTGGTTGAGCTGGCGAAGGCCAACTCTATTGCCGCCAAACAGGCTGCTACCACGCGCGAAACCAAGTATTGGGAGTATCGTACCTACAAATCAAATTATCAGCCTCAGCTGGCATTGAGCGGTATTTTACCGGGGTATACCAAAACATTTTCGCAAGTACAGCAACCCAATGGTACCTTCCTGGTGCAACCTATTCATAACGATAATTCGCAGCTGCGGCTTGACTTTAGTCAAAGTATTGCGGCCACTGGTGGTACCATTTTCGGCACTACTCAGTTGCAGCGTTTTGATGATTTTGACAGGCACAATGTGTTGTATAACGGTATCCCTTATGGTATAAATTACGCACAGCCGCTGTTTCAGTTCAATAGCCTTAAATGGGATAAAAGAATTGAGCCTTTAAAGTTTAACGAAAGTAAGCAGGCATATATAGAAGCCCAGGAAAAGATAGCGGTTGACGTGGAAGGCTATTTTTTCGACCTGCTGCTGGCCCAGGTAAACCTAAAAATGGCCGAAACAAATTTGGCCAACACCGAAGGGATCATCAAAATAGCCAACTTAAAGTATGAGTTAGGAAAGGTATCAAAAAATGATATCCTTCAGCTACAACTTGAAAAGATCAACGCGCAAAAAGCAGTAGGCACAGCAAGGCGCGATGTGGAAATCACTACACTTACGCTGCGCAGTTTTATAGGGCAGGCGGGAGATGACAGGATAGTTTTGGCCGTTCCGAAAGATATCAATAATATGATTGTTTCATCGGATATAGTACTTGCCGAGGCTAATGCTAACCGATCGGCGGCTATAGCTTTTTCACGCCGCCTTGCCGAAGCTAAGCGCGACGTAGCCAAGGCCAAAGGGCAAAACGGTTTAACCGCCACACTTACGGCCAGTTTGGGTTTCTCAAATACGGCTACCAATATTCCGGATGTGTACAAGAACCCTCAAAACCAACAGGTACTGGAGTTGCAGTTATCCATACCTATATTGGATTGGGGCAGGTCTAAATCAAGGGCTAAAACAGCTTTGGCCAATCAAAAGCTAACGGAATACGCGGTTGAGCAGGATAAACAGACTTTTAAGCAGGAGATAATAACCCAGGTATCACTTTTTAATATGATGAAGGAGCAACTGGTTTACACGGCCAGTGCCGATAGCATTGCCGGCGAAAAATACAAAATAGCCCGCGAGCGGTATGTGCTTGGCGATTTGAGTATTACGGATCTTGGCATAGCGTTCCGCGAAAACGACCAGGCCCAGCGTGATTATGTAAGCGCCCTTCGCGATTTTTGGGGAGCTTACTACCAATTGCGTTATCTTTCACTTTATGACTTTGAAGCAAACAAAAAAATAACCTATAACTAATGCAATAACCCGATTTCAATCTATAGCCAATAAAAATCACTAATTCATTAAATCAATAATTAACCTCTCATGATACGTTTACAAAACATTGAAAAGGTGTACCGCACCGATACCATCGAAACCCTGGCTCTCAACAGTGTAAGCCTTGATATTGCCAAAGGCGAGTTTTTATCCATCATGGGCCCGTCGGGCTGTGGTAAAAGTACCCTGCTCAACATTATGGGCCTGCTTGATGCTCCGTCAAAAGGCGATATCAGGATTGACGATCAAAAAACTGAAGGAATGAATGATAAGCAGCTGGCAGCTTTCCGCAATAAAAAGCTGGGCTTTATTTTCCAGAGCTATCACCTCATTAATGACCTCCAGGTACTTGATAACGTGGAGCTACCCTTGCTTTATCGCGATACCACGGCCAAACAACGCCGCGAACTGGCTGCCGAAGCGCTGGAAAAAGTAGGATTGGCCAACCGGTTAAAGCACTTTCCAACGCAGTTATCAGGTGGTCAGCGGCAGCGTGTGGCTATAGCCCGGGCCATTGTGGGCAGGCCCGAAATTATTTTGGCTGATGAGCCTACAGGTAACCTGGATAGCGCCATGGGCAACGAGATCATGGAGATCCTACTCAACCTTAACCGTAACGACGGCACTACGATAGTAATGGTTACGCATGATGAAAATATGGCCCATAAAACCCACCGTTTGGTGCGCCTGTTTGACGGTGCCCAGGTTCAATAATTAACCGTTTTAAAATAGAGAGTTATGCTTAAAAATTATTTTAAAATAGCCATAGCGGTATTGAAGCGCCGCAAGTTTTTTACGTTCATCAGCCTGTTTGGTATCAGCTTTACCTTAACCATATTGATGGTGTTAACTGCTTTTATCAACAAGGTAATAGGCGATAACTACCCCGATAAAAAGCGCGACAGGTCGTTATACATTACCCGGATCCAGGAAAGCGGCGATAACAATTCGATGTCGAGCACCTTATCATATTACTTTTTGAGCCATTACACCGGTATGATGAAAACCCCTGTAAAGGTTGCCATATCATCAATGTTTAAGGGTACCAATACTTATGTAAACAACAAGAAGATAGCGGTTAATTTTAAATACACTAACGCAGATTACTGGGATGTGCTCGACTATGATTTTACCGAAGGGAAACCATTTAATAAGCAGCAGGTAACTAATGCAGATCGTGTTGCGGTGATATCTGAAGATATGAAACGGGACTACTTTGGCGATATCACCCCCGTAGTTGGCAAATATATCGAAGCAGATAATTTGAGTTACCGAGTAATTGGCGTTGTGAAAAATGTACCGGTAACAAATTACATGCTTTACAGCGATATCTACCTACCTTATACCGTATCAAAAGAAGATTATAAAAGCAAAGGCTATTTGGGGGGCTATATGGGGATCCTGCTTGCTAATTCGTCAAGCGATGTACCTAAAATGCAGGCCGAATATGAAAATATCATAAAGCGGGTACCTGTTGAACGAAAAGAATTTAAACACCTTTACAGCCACGCCAACACATTTTTCAGGAGCTATGTTGATACCGGGAATGAAGAACATTCCGGCGTATTCATCGTAGTTACGGCCATCAGCATTTTCGTGTTCATATTTACGCTGCTGCCCACGCTAAACCTGGTCAATATCAATATCACCCGTATCATGGAGCGGTCGTCAGAAATTGGTGTACGAAAAGCTTTTGGGGCATCATCAAAAACATTGGTTTACCAGTTCATTGTCGAAAACCTGATACTTACTTTACTTGGCGGCCTCATCGGTGCAATTTTATCGGTGGCGGTACTTGCTGCTATCAACAATGCAAACCTGATTGCCAATCTTGAGCTCAGTATCAACTTTACGGTTTTATTTATCGGTTTGCTGGTTTGCCTTGTTTTTGGTTTGCTATCGGGCGTTTACCCTGCATGGCGCATGTCAAAACTGAATGTGGTTACGGCGCTCAAAGCTTAATGATCATTTATCCTTAAAATCAAAATATTATGTTTAAGCATTTATTTAAACTCATCTGGAATAAAAAGAAGCAGAACTTCCTGCTCATCACCGAGATGCTGGTATCCTTTCTGGTACTGTTTGCGGTATTTACACTGATGATGTACTACTACAACAATTATAAAAAACCGATGGGGTTTGACTACCAGGATGTATGGGTGATCAACTATAATAATTCATACCAAACAAAAAATGTCGACTCGCTCGACCTTTATTATGAAACGCTTCGCAAAACAATAAAATCATTACCGCGTGTAAAAGAAATCACTTTTGTGAGCGGTAATATCCCGTTTTCATCACGAACCAACGAAAGCGGGTTAACATTTAGAGGTAAACACGTTCAGCATCTGAATAATTTTACGGTTGAAGATCATTATGAAAAAGTAATGAATGTAACCTTATTAGAGGGGCGCTGGTTTAACAAGGAAGATGTGGTTAGTAAAAATCAGCACATTATCATTGATGCCGACTTAAAGGAGGCCACATTTGGTAAGGAGTCGGCCGTTGGTAAGCTTTTAGGCAATGATGATGATAAAAACAAGTTTAAGGTAGTTGGGGTGATACAAACTATAAAACGAAATGGCGATTATTTGAAAGCCGGACCGGGTATGTATTTCAGAACAGATACAGGCTCATTTCGCTGGCTCGATAAAATACTGGTAAAAGTTGACCATGGTGCCGATGCTGCCTTTGAAGGGAAACTTTATAAAACGATGGCCAACTACATGAAAAACGCCAACGTTGAAATTGAACACCTTGTCAATAAACGAACAGATGCCAATTATTTTGCGCTGGTGCCTATGATTATATTGGCTATTGTAAGTGCATTTTTGGTGATCAACGTAGCGCTCGGGTTGTTTGGCGTGTTGTGGTATAATATCAATAAGCGCCGGGGCGAGATAGGTTTACGCAGGGCAATTGGCGCTACAGGTAAATCGGTTGCCGCTCAGTTAGTATCCGAATCTATGATCCTGGCAACACTGGCACTTATAATCGGGACTTTTTTTGCCGCCCAATTTCCGCTGTTGAATGTATTTGATTTGCCGGCAATTGTTTATATCGAGGGTATATTATTATCTGTGCTGTTTGTTTACCTGTTAGTGCTTATTTGTTCACTTTACCCCGGCAAACAGGCCGCGGCTATTTATCCCGCTGTTGCTTTACACGAAGAATAATTACGATATTGACCGCCTGTTATGATATTGGTTATTGATGATGATATTGCCGTACGCACCTCGCTTATCCTGCTGCTAAAAAGTGAGGGCTATGATGCTGTAAGTGCCAATGAACCTATTGAAGCTCTAAAGATCATTAAAAAAAAAGCTCCTGAGCTGATCATTCTCGATCTTAATTTTTCGATAGATACATCGGGGCAGGAGGGAATGGACCTGCTTGCAAAGATCAAGGCTTTTAACAGTACCATTCCTGTAATCCTGATTACTGGTTGGGGAAGTATCGAACTTGCGGTAAAAGGAATGAAGCTGGGGGCTAATGATTTTATCAATAAACCCTGGGTTAACGAGCATCTCATCCAGTCGTTGAAAACCCTGCTGGATCTGCAGGATAAAAAGACCGAACACCGTACCCGCAAACAACTGGATAAAACCTACAATTTTGAAAATATCGTAGGCGAAGATGCACGGATGCTTGATATCCTGGAAACCATTGGTCGCGTGGCATCAACCGATGCTTCGGTGCTGATCATGGGCGAAAGCGGTACTGGGAAAGAGCTTATAGCCGAGGCCATTCACCAGAATAGCCTGCGCCGTAATAAGCCGTTTATTAAAGTGAATTTGGGCGGTATTTCAACTTCGCTGTTTGAGAGCGAAATGTTTGGTCATATCCGCGGGGCGTTTACCGATGCCCGTTTTGACAGGATGGGCCGTTTTGAAATGGCCAACAAAGGCACCATTTTTTTGGATGAAATAGGTGATCTCGACGCCAGCAGCCAGGTAAAGCTGCTTCGTGTATTGCAGGACCGCACATATGAAGTACTGGGCAGCAGCCGTACAAAAACGGTTGACACCCGCGTGGTGTGCGCTACCAACAAAAACCTGAATGAGATGGTGGCCCGGGGTACATTTCGCGAGGATTTGCTGTACCGCATCAACCTCATCACTGTTTATCTGCCGGCCCTGCGCGAGCGGCCGAAAGATATTCCTTTGCTGGTTGACTTTTTTATTAATAACTTAAAGCAGATCTATAACCGGCCCAATTTATCAGTAGCTGCATCGGCCATGAAATGGTTGCAGCAGTTACCTTTACCGGGTAATATCAGGCAACTGAAAAACCTGGTAGAGCGCTCTATTTTGGTGAGCCGTAGGGATGAGTTGAGTATCGATGATTTCCGGTCGCAACTGGAATTGTCACCTGTTAAAAAAGGAAATATTCAGTTGCCAGGCGTAGGTACATTAACTTTAGAAGAGGTAGAAGTGGAGATGATAAAGCGGGCATTAGATCACCATAAAAACAAAATAAGCAAAGCAGCGGCGGCGCTGGGCCTCACGCGTAGCGCCCTGTACCGGCGGCTCGAAAAATACCAGATCCCGTACGATGAAGCTGAGGACTAAATACATTTTATTTGTGCTGATCCTGCACCTGCTTACCCTGGTGCTTGCATGGTTTATTTTCATTGACAATAAGATCTATTTTATCATAGCCGAGGCTTTTGTTCTTATCTCGGCAGTTGTAGCGATACAGCTTTACCGCCAGCTTGTTCTGCCCTTAAAAATGCTGTTACAGGGTATTGAAGCTATAAAAGACAAAGATTTTAATGTGAAATTTCTTTCAACCGGCAAGCTGGAGGTTGACGCGCTGATTGATGTTTATAACCAGATGATGGACGAGTTAAGAACCGAACGGACACGACAGGAGCAGCAGCATTTCTTTTTAGAAAAGCTGATCCATACCTCGCCAACGGGTATTATTATCCTTGATTTTGACGACCGTGTGCAGCAGGCCAATCCCAAAGCTTTGCAAGTTTTGGGCATTGATGAAAAAGCCGTGATTGGTGAATTAATTGGAGAGCTCGCTCACCCTATCTTCAGGCATATCAAAGCTCTTAAATCGGGCGAAACGGAAGTGGTTAAGCTGGATGGCGTCAATTCGTTCAAATTGCAGAAATCACATTTTATTGACCGTGGATTTTCGCGCCACTTCATCATGCTCGAAGATTTGACCGCCGAGATCCTTGCTGCCGAAAAGAAAGTTTATGGCAAAGTGATCAGGATGATGGCACATGAGGTAAATAATACCATTGGGCCGGTAAACTCTATTATGCAATCGGCCATGAAAACCGATCAGCTTTGGGCCGGCCATGATTTCGACCCGATAAAAGATGCACTGCAGGTTGCAATGGACAGGAACCAAAACCTCAACCTGTTCATGCGCAACTTTGCCGATTTGGTGAAGCTGCCTCAAGCCAACAAGCAACCTGTAGTATTGCAAAAACTGATAGGGTCCGTTGTGAAGCTTATGAGCATCCGTGCCGAAGAAAAAGGGGTATTGCTTGCGCTTAACTTACCCGAAGAGCCGGTTAAAATAATGGCCGACGAACAGCAACTGGAGCAGGCATTCATCAATATTGTTAAAAATGCCATCGAGGCTATTGATGACCAGGGATCGGTAACATTTACCATCATCTCAAAAGAAAAAAAGCTGGTGATCACAGATACGGGCAAAGGCATTAGCCCTGAGCAGCAGGCTAATCTATTCACCCCGTTTTTCAGCACCAAAAAAGACGGGCAGGGGATAGGCCTAACCCTGGTACGTGAGATCATGCTAAACCATGGCTTTGAGTTTTCACTGAAAACCGTTGCAGAAAGGCAGACAGAGTTTGTGGTTTATTGGGGCTGAGGGATAAAGGATACCAGCGCCTCGCTCCAGCTCACAAGTGTTGGGGAAATGACGAATTGTAGGGCATGTTCGTGTAAAAAATATGTCATTGCGAGGAGGAACGACGAAGCAATCTCATAGCTATACAGGTCGAATATGCATTGGCTACGAGATTGCCATGCTACGCTCGCAATGACATGGTCTTTATTTGTTTTTTCAAAACACTTTCATTTTCCCCACACGTATGGACCCCAGCCAAGCGGCAATTATCAAGCGGCCTCCGATCGTCGTGGCAAAAGCCTACCAAAGGAGAGCGTTATGCAATGCCAATAAAAATCCAAAAATGTATTAGTTTTTGCTTAATCCTTTTAGTAACGTTGTAAACCAATTTAAATGTTACCTTAACAGATAATCACAGCAACTACATTAACTATGCAAAGACGGCATTTTATTAAAATTTCTGCAACCACTGCGGCTGCAATGCTTTTCAGCAGGCTTACTTATTCGGCTTCAAACGGGGCTGCTATAATGAATACTCCCGACGAGGTTTGGGCCCAATCCGGCGCAGATTGGGTTAGACTCACTGCTTCAAACGGATCGCATTATAGCAATAAAGATATCAGCGTAAACCTTAAAACTAATGACAATGGGCTTGGCGTATATGTTTCATCGCCAAAGCAGGAATTAAATGCAGTAAGGTTGAAATGGAAACATAACACTGCCGCTTCGGCTAAGTTCCTGGGCGATCATTGGGAACGCTCGTATGGCGATTTGCAATGGAAAACCATAGCAACAGGTGCTAAAAATCCCTGGTATGTAATTATCCATGATGATAAACAAACCGCTTGCTTCGGCGTAAAAACTGGCGCTAACAGTATTTGCTGGTGGGCTGTTAATGCCGATAATATCGAACTTACTTTAGATACAACCTCGGGCGGGGTAGGCGTATTGCTGGGCGACAGGCAACTGCACGCTGCTGATGTTATAACTGCCAATGCTAAAACAGGGGAGGATGCTTTTGCTGCAACCCATCGCTTTTGTAAAATGATGTGCGAAAAACCGCGTATTCCAAAACAACCGGTATATGGTATCAACGACTGGTATTTTGCCTATGGCAATAATTCGGCAGAGCTAATCAAAAAGACAACGGCCATGATGGCCGAACTGGTTACAGATCATAGCAATAAACCTTTTTCTGTTATTGACGCAGGTTGGGCTACCTATTCGCCGTTGTTACCCGGCGATGGCGGCTGGAACGATGATTTCTCGAAGCCAAACGATAAGTTTAAAGATATGCATGCCCTTGGCGATGAGATCAAAAAATTAGGTATGCGCCCAGGCCTGTGGATGCGTCCGCTTTGTGCAAGGCATGACGAAAAAGCCAGCCTGCTGGCACCGAAGATCCCGGGCAGGAGTGATCCGAAAAATCCGGTGCTTGATCCTACTATTCCTGAAAACATAGCCCGCATCCAGCATAATTTTGATGTGTATAAGCAATGGGGTTATGAAATGGTAAAACATGATTTTACAACCTATGATATAGCCGGTCGGTGGGGTTTTGATATGAAGAATAGTTTCACCGCGCCAAACTGGCATTTTAACGACAGAAGCAAGACCAATGCCGAGATTATCCTGCACCTGTACCGCTCTATTCGTGAAGCAGCAGGCGATGGCATTTATGTGATAGGGTGTAATACGATGAGCCACCTTTCGGCTGGCGTATTTGAAATGTGCCGCATAGGCGATGATACCAGTGGTCATGAATGGGAGCGCACCCGTAAGATGGGTGTTAACACGCTGGCTTTTCGCCTGCCGCAACATAATGCATTTTATGCAGTAGATGGTGATTGCGTAGGCCTTACTACCGATATTGCATGGAAAAGGAACAAGCAGTGGCTGCAATTATTAGCTGAGAGCGGTGCGCCGCTGTTTATTTCAGGCCAGCCGGAAGCTATGGGCGAAGAACAAAAGAAAGCTGTTAAAACAGCCTTTGCACAGGCGGCAAAAGTACAACCGCTGGGGCAGCCATTGGATTGGATGGAAACATTAACACCCACCAAATGGAAACTGAACGGCAGGGTGGTTGATTTTGATTGGGCATAAACAAAAAGGGTGGGTGTCGCCCTGAGCTTGTCGAAGGGGCGCGCGCAGAGGCCTTGCCCACCATGCTTCGACAGGCTCAGCATGACACCCATTTTTAATTTGTCATCCTGCGTTCGTATTCATACACATATTAAAACGTATTTTTTTTCGCAGCAGATCAGCTTCGGGTGAAAACGGTCAGAACAATGCCGGGAATGTGCGGTTGCAGGGGCATAGCAAGTTTTTGCAGAAGCAGAGGTGAGTGGGTGCGAAGCAGGGCAAAATAATTGCAGCCCGTGGTTCTGACCGTTTTGCAGGGTAGAGGCCTTGTGTGCAAAGAAGCCTTTCTGCTGCAAGCCTTTTTGGTTACTTTTTTGGCGAAAAAAGTAACTGGCCCTCGCGCGGCCAAGAGCGCGACGATGTAAGTTCAATACAACACTTATCATATCACAAAATAATTTGCAATTAACTGTTAGGCGATTAAAAAAATATAACGATTATTGGCGCGTAATAAATTGCGGTCTGACATTGTTTTACTGACATTGTTTTGTCAGTGTTCAACTTTTTAAAACACGTGTTCAATTAAATATACTGGCAGATATTAAATTTCTGTATATCAGGTTGTTGATTATTTGTTGTGATTTATTGAACACTTAAGTTGTTGACTGTCAGTATTGAGTTTTTTTGAAGTGTTCACACTTTTAAAATTGAACACTCCTGTATTTGCATATTAAACCTACGATATAAAATGAGTGATACCAATACAAGCAATACTTTCAGCATGGTCAACACCATGCGTTGGTATGGCCCCAATGATCCTGTGAGTTTAGCCGATATCAGGCAGGCCGGATGTACCGGCGTAGTAAGTGCCCTGCACCAAATCCCCAATGGCCAGGTATGGACAGTTGAGGCTATCAACGAACGCAAAGCGATTATCGAAGCGGCCGGCCTTACCTGGGACGTAGTGGAAAGTGTACCCGTACATGAGGCTATCAAAACCCAAACCGGCGATTATCAGCAATATATCGAAAACTACAAGCAAAGTTTGCAAAATTTAGCAGCCTGTGGTATCCATATCGTTACCTATAACTTTATGCCGGTACTCGATTGGACCCGCACCGATCTGAGCTTTACCGTTGAAGATGGCTCCAAAGCACTCCGCTTTGAAAAAGCCGCCTTTATTGCTTTTGATGTATTCATGCTGCAAAGGCCATGTGCCGAATGGGAGTATACCAGCGATGAACTTGACCGCGCCAAAGCCCGTTTTGACAGCATGACGGAGGATGATAAACAATTACTGCAGCGTAATATAATAGCAGGTTTACCAGGCAGTGAGGAAAGTTTCACACTGGATAAATTCAGGGAAGCTTTGGCTGCTTACGATGGTATTGATGCCAAGCGGTTAAGGGAAAACCTCATTTATTTTCTGAGCGAGATCATCCCCGTTGCAGATGCCCACAATGTTAAAATGGTGATCCACCCCGATGATCCGCCATATGCTATTTTGGGCCTGCCAAGGGTAGTAAGTACTGCCGAACATATTAACGCGCTTATTGAAGCCGTACCTTCGTTAAACAATGGTTTATGTTTCTGCACCGGATCATACGGTGTAAGGCCGGATAATGACCTGCCTGCCATGGTTAAACAATTTGGCGACAGGATCAATTTCATCCACTTGCGCAGTACCCGCCGAAATGGATTTGGCGATTTTTATGAAGATAACCACCTGGAAGGTGATGTGGATATGTATGCGGTGGTGAAAGAATTGGTACAGGTAATGAAGCAACGTAAATTAAGCATCCCAATGCGCCCCGATCATGGTCACCAGATGCTGGATGATCTGAAAAAGAAAACCAACCCCGGTTATTCTGCCATCGGAAGGCTGCGTGGCCTTGCCGAGTTGAGAGGCCTTGAACTGGGTATCATCCGCTCAATGGAATAAAATATTTTTTAATACAATCCGGAAACGGGAGGTTCAAAAGAGCCTCCCGTTTTTGTTTTATGGATATATACATTTTTTGAAATTATGGTGTACTTAAATGAAATGCCAGTGTAATTGTAAGTTTATTGATGTGCATAGCTTTAGTTAATTATTAAAACCAATTAATTAAATCAAATTATGAAAAAACAATTAAGCAAACTGATGTTTGGCAGCTCGTTGCTGCTTTTAACCCTGGTATCGGCATGTAGCAAAGACGCAAGCAAGCCCGCCGCTACCAATGGCAACACCACCGCGCCGCGGGCCGCTGTACCTCAAAGCGGTTTTAGTTTATGGGGAACCTGTAATGGAGCGCCCTATAACATTTCGGGGACTAACGGTATAGCTATTCCCGTAGGGAATTGTAGCACCGATATTGATGCTGCACAACAAAGCACAGGGCAAAACGCTACCGGACTGCAGTTTAATGGTTGCTTTAAAGGGGGGACAAGCGCTTCCAGTTCGGCAAGTGAGCAGGCAGTTTTCCTGTGCGATAACGTTTCGCAATGGAATGGTAACGAAATGGGCTTCGTGAAAACCCTGAATGATAATGCCCTGAAAGGGTATTTACAGGGAGGCGGGCAGTACATTACCCAGGTAATATCTGTTGGCGACAACGGCTACCACACTTTTAAATGCCAGGCCCGTTCGGGCAACGTGCACCAGGTTGATTTTTATGTGGATGGGACATATAAATTCACCCTTACCAACAACAGCGGCACCTACTGGAACAACTGGTATTACTTTGTTGGCACCAATCACTGGTATGGCGGTTCAAGCAATACCGGTCAGCAAATTGAAATGTACAACATGACCACTTTTTAATTTTTGCTATCCCTGGTAAATAACAAAAGGCCTTTGCGGAGAGCGAAGGCCTTTGTTGCTTATTATTGGTTAGGTGCTCTTAGCCCATGTTATAAAAAAACTGCTCGGCTATAATTTTTCCGTCTTTTACTTCATAAACGGCTATTTCGTTCATCGGCATACGGCCGCCTTCTTTGTAAGTAATATCCATATCCATGGTTACCGAGAAAAAATTACCGGTAACTATCGGGTCAGAAACCTCTCCGCTGTGCACTTCCTGTACCGAGGCATACCAGTATTCCGTTTTGCCTTTAACTGCTTCCTTACCTTCGGTTAATTCCATTGGCGAACCTTTCGGTTCACGGCTCACAATATTATCTGCATAAAGTTCATCAATAGCCTGGGTATGCTGGCCTTCGCGGCAATACTGTACTAATTTTTCTGCTACTTCGGTGGTAGTCATGATCTTATGGTTTTAATTGTTGACATAAAGTTAGTTAATAACGCTTCAAACCAATTGTATTTTTGGTTTAAATTTCTGTTAAGTTTGATCTGCAATAACATCTCCCGAAAAAAAATAAAAATTTTCTGTAACCATTTTCTGCCGCCGAAGTACTTAAGGTATATTACATAATTACAAACTGATTGAACACGCTTACAGACAATGCCATTATGCTAAAGGTGAAAGCCGGCGACCTTGACAGGATGGGTATGCTCTTTGAACGCTACAATCGGCAGTTGTATGGCTTTCTGTTTCACATGACCTATCAGCGCGAACTGAGCGAAGATATGGTGCAGCAGGTGTTTTATAAGATGCTTAAATACCGGCATACCTTTACCGGTACCGGCGAATATATCCACTGGATGTACTCCATCGCACGCAATGTTTTGAAAGATCACTGGCGCAAAAACAAACAGCAGGTACAGCACGAGGGTGTGGAAGCTGCGGAAACCATAGCCGGGGGACTGGTACCCGACGAAGCTTTTGAAAAAAAGCAAGCCAAGGCCGAGCTGCACCGGGCCATGGAAAAGTTAAGTGAAAGTCAGCGGGAGATTTTGGCCCTGAGCCGGTTTCAGGAGTTAAAATGCCAGGAGATAGCTGAAATATTGGGCATGACCGAAGGTACAGTAAAAGTGCGCATTCACCGGGCCATGCAGGAGCTTAAAAGTATTTATGTGAAAATGGAACGATAAAACAGTATAAGATGAAATGTGAGCTATATGAAGAACTGTTTACCGGTTGGATAAACAAAGAATTAAGTGCCGAAGAAAAGGGGGCGCTGGAACAACATATATCGGGCTGCGACAGTTGCCGCAATGAGTTGCAGGCTTTGCAGCAGCTATGGGGCCATATGGGCCAAATTGAAACGCCCGAACCATCGGCCAATATGAGTGTGAAGTTTTACGCGATGCTTGATACTTATAAAGAATCTGTAAAAGAGCAAAGGAGTTTATGGGCCGATATCAAATACCACATAAGCCGCATATGGGAGTGGCAGCCACGCTGGCCAATGGCCTATAACCTGGCAATGGTTGTTATTTTAGTGGGGTCTGGCTACCTGTTTTTTGGGAAAAATAAAAGCGATGATCAGGATAAACAGTTAAAGGCCTTAAGCTCGCAGGTACACGAGCTTAAACAAACCATGATGCTGGCCCTGCTTGAAAATCCTTCGGCATCTGAACGGATCAGGGGGGTAAGCTATACCAGTGAGATCAAACATGCCGATAAGCAGGTGATAGATGCTTTATTAGCTACGCTAAATAACGATCCTAATGTAAATGTACGCCTGAGCACACTTGATGCATTGACTCATCTTGCCGGTCACGCGGAGGTAAGGGAAGGCCTCATCAAATCAATAGTTGAGCAAGATTCGCCGCTGATGCAACTGGCCATTGCTGATGTGATGCTTAAACTGCAGGAAAAAAGATCGGTGGGTTCATTCAGGGAGCTATTGAAACAAAAAGACCTTGATCATGGCGTACGCGATAAAATCAAACAAACAATAACCCAACTTATTTAAAAAATAAACCAAATCATGAAAAGATCATTAATGCCTGTTTTAACAGGTCTGGGGCTGTGCCTTGCCCAAATTTCGGCCCAAGCCCAGGATTATAAAGAGCATGTTAGCAAGCAGTTTACCTTACAGGGAACGGCTTCAGGTACCACCCTGGCTATTTACAATGTTTTTGGATCCATAAATGTGCAGGGGTATTCAGGCAACCAGGTATCTATCGAGATAGACGAAACCATCAGGGGTAACGAGTCTTCTGATGTGGAGCAAGGTAAAAAGGAATTTAAACTGGGATTTGAACAGAAAGCTGATAGCATAATTGCTTACACAGCTGAGCCTTATGACAGTCGCCCGCGCCGCAATTGGAACAGGGACGAGGAGCACAGGCATGTTCACTATACCGTAAAACTGGAATACACGGTGAAAGTGCCTTACGGCATGAACCTCTGCGTATCTACAGTAAACGATGGTAATGTTGAAGTTAAAGATGTTTACGGCGCCTTAAAAGTTAATAACGTAAATGGTGGTATTACTATAGCCAATGCTAAAGGCACAACCAGTGCACATACCATCAACGGACCGCTTAGCGTAACTTACCTGTCGGTACCGCCGGATGCTTCAAGTTACTATACGCTTAACGGGAAGCTCGAAGTAACTTACCCGGCCAATTTAGCTGCCGATCTGGAATTTAAAAGCATGAACGGCCAGTTTTATACTGATTTTGCGGATGCCGAAGTCTTGCCTACCCGGGTAAGTAAAACCGAATCAAAAAGTGGTGCAGGTACAACTTATAAACTCAGTAAAAACAATGGCGTGCGTATAGGGGCAGGAGGGAAGCTGTTTAAGTTTGAAACCCTCAATGGAAATATTTATATCAAAAAACAACAATAAAAGATAAAAACATGAAAACGATAAGATTTACAGGAATATTGATGCTAACTGTGCTGCTGAGCGCGAGGCTTTGGGCACAGGAAGATAAAGGGCAGCTGGTTGTGCCTTTGAGCGAGCCGGGGAAACCTTATAAGCTGGATATAAGTTTGGTTAATGGTTCAATAACAGTGACCGGCTATGAGGGTAAAGATATTATTATTGATGCCCAGGGTGAAGAAAGGAAGCATCGTGAAAAAGAGGCAGCTCCCGGAGGAATGAAGCGTTTATTTGCCGGGAATAATTTAGACGTGCAGGCACAGGAAAATAATAACCAGGTAAATATTCATGGCAGCCCCAATAAAACTACTAATTTGACTATTAAAGTCCCCATGAATAGTACCAGTGTAAAGCTGTCGACCGTAAATAATGGTAATATCAATGCCTCAAATCTAAACGGCGATCTGGAAATCAGGAATGTTAACGGTTATATTAAACTGAACAATATTTCAGGATCTGTTGTAGCCAACACGGTTAATGGCAATGTAGAAGTTACTTTTAAAAGTATTGATGCTAAAGCGGCTATGGCTTTTTCAACACTTAACGGTAAGGTTGATGTTACTTTTCCGGCAAGCCTTAAGGCTAATGTGAAATTAAAATCAGATCAGGGCGATATTTTTACCGATTTTGATGTGGTTACTGAACAGCGCAAACCGGTTGTTACCAAAAATACAGGTGAAAAAGGAATGTACAGCCTGAAGATGGAGGATTGGGTTTACGGAAAAATTGCCGGCGGTGGTCCCGAATTATTGATGAAAACTACTTTTGGCAGTCTCTATATCCGCAAGGCAAAATAAAATTGGCAACATCAGTTAGTTATTGGGAAACTGTGGGGAATTTTGTCGGCAAATTTGGGCTGATGATCAATGACTCACGAATTTTAAGAGCTTGGATAAGGCAAAATCAAACAGCCAGGTTGTAAATGACATTCTGCATACAATACGATGACCGGCCAGTTAATAATAA
This sequence comes from Mucilaginibacter gossypiicola, assembly GCF_900110105.1. GTDB lineage: Bacteria > Bacteroidota > Bacteroidia > Sphingobacteriales > Sphingobacteriaceae > Mucilaginibacter > Mucilaginibacter gossypiicola. The sequence continues at coordinate 472,485 of NZ_FOCL01000004.1, forward strand.
CGATCTGTTGAGCGCAGATGTGCTGAAAAGAGGTATTGTCTACTGTTAATATCTAAATTTTCGTTCATTAGTTCAAAAGCAAATGTTTGAATATGAGATGAAATGATAAAATGAAGAAATTAGGTCAGAACAGGTGCAATTAAGTACAGTTTAAGTATACAATTAGTGTAAAATTGGCGTTCCGATACCAAATACGGAGCGCTTTTTTTACAAATAAGCACCCAACTGACCGTTGAGCAATAGGCTAAACCATTTTTGTGCACTATATTTGCTGACTGGTTACCTGTTGCAATTACAAAGTATAGTATGGTTAAACTTTTTATCGTGGGTTTTCCGCGAGACATGGAAGAAATTGAACTTGTTGAACTGTTCAGTGCTTATGGCACGGTAAGCACCGTGCGGATAATTACCGATAAAGACAGTGGCATAAGTAAAGGTTATGGTTTTTTAGAAATGACCGACGAAGCGGGAGCCCAGCGGGCAATTGACGCTATGAACGGTGCTACTATTGATGAGCGTGAAATAAGCGTTAGGATAGCAGAGCAAAAACATCAGCCACAACAAAAACAACAGCAGCAGTTTGCAAGACCCAAACCTGGTTTCAATAAAGTAAAACCACAGGGTTATAATAAACCCCGTTTCCCGAGGGAAAATAACAACAGGTTTGAGCAACAGGAAGCTGCCACCCCGGCAAGAGCAAAACGTCCGCGCAGGCAGCAGCCATAAACTTTTTCGAAAGCTTAAAGCAAAACGCGTAAGGCTAAAAGCTAATAAATTGATTTTTTAATTTACAGCACCTTAGCCTGCTCATTTCAGGAAGTATAAAGTTCGTTTGCTAAAAACTGGTTCCTGAACTTTCCGTGCGGATCATATTCGGCTACCATTGCTTTAAAGGCGTCCATTTTTTCGTAGCGTGTCGCCAGTGTTTTAGCTGGTATGGTAAAAATTTTACCCCAGTGCGGCCTTGCTTTAAATGGAGAAAGTTCCCGTTCAATTTGGGGAAGTAACTTCAATACGGCTTCTGTTTCCTGTTTCCAGGTAAAATGGATAGCTACTGATTTTTGATTGTGGGCCGGGCTCATCCAAAGATCATCGGCAGCAATGGTGCGAATCTCGGTGATGAAAAGGTGAGGGCCTATTTGCCTGCCCAATTTTGCCACAGCCTCAATAGCTTCAACTGCATGGTTAAACGGAATAAAAAATTCTGATTGCAGTTCTTTTCCGCTGCTTGGGGTAAAGCCCATTTTAAAATGTGGTAAGCGTTCATACCATGGTCCCGGAACCCCCATTTGCTCGGTGCAGTTCTCGGCAGAGAGCCCTATAATCGGGTGCAGGTTTTTTGTAGCTGCTTTTGCCCCGTAAAATTCTTTTAGGTTTTCGTCTTTATCTGTACCTATCCGGCTTTTTATCCAAACCTCGTTAATATGGTCGCTTTGCCAGTCGGTAAACAGGCTTACGCTATATCCTGCCGAAACAATTTTTTCAAAATGCTGCTTTAGCTCACTCATGGGCAGCTCGGTAAAAACATGTTGTTTCATCATGTAAGTTGGCTGTATTTGCAGCGTAACTTTGGTGATTACACCCAATGCCCCAAGCCCCACCACAGCGGCATTCAGCTTAGCCGCGTCTTTGATTTTTGAAAGGTGAACAATACTGCCATCAGCCTTAACAATTTCCAGGCCCACCACTGCACTTGAAAGATTGCCGTTTTTTACACCCGAGCCATGCGTTGCTGTGGTAATTGACCCTGCTACTGATATATGCGGCAACGACGCAAGGTTATGCAGGGCGAAGCCTTCTTTATGAAGATATGGGGCAAGTTCTCCATATTTTATGCCGCCTTCAACAGTAACGGTGTGGTTTTGCCTGTCGATAGATACGACTTTGTTAAGATCGCGGGTTGAAAGCAGGTTGTCCCTGCTATCGGCAATGTTATTAAAACAATGCCTTGTACCCAGAGCTTTTATTTTATCGTGTTTTTTGATAAGCTGCTGTACTTCTTCAACTGATTTTGGATAAAACACATTGTCCGTGCTGTAAGTTAAATTGCCCGACCAGTTTTGCAGGCGAGGTTGTTGCGCAAATGATTCGATAGATGATAATAAGGGAGATGCCATTAAGGTAGTACTTAATTGAATGAAAGTTTTTCTTTTCATAACAAATTGGTTAGTACAAGGTAGCTAATTATTAAGCAGAACTGAAAGAGAAATTACAGGTGCTTCGCAAGCAGGTGCAAGGATTAAAAAGTTTTTATATTTTTTTAATAAGTAAAAATAGATTTTTAAATAATTTATAAACTTTTTGTTTATTTTGGTAAAATAATTAACGTTTACCTGTTAATTCGGTGTTAGCTTTTGGCTAAAGGTGAGTTTTTGGTAAATTGAAACTGAAATATTTATAAAATAGCTGTGAAGGAAGTTTACGTCCCGTTTATTCCGGGTAATTACAATGAAAATAACCTCGACGAGTTGTCCGCTTTACTCAACCGGGAGCAAAAGCACGGTATCGATAATCTTTTATGGACGGATACGGGGTATTTTCCGTCGGTTAGTTTTTCAATTGCCTATGTTAATAACAATATAGCGCTAAAATACTTTGTAAAGGAACAGCATACCCGTGCAACTTATACAGCAGTAAACGACCCTGTTTATAAAGATAGCTGCGTAGAGTTTTTTTTAGGTTTGGGTGATGACGGTGATTACTATAACCTGGAGTTTAATGCCCTCGGAACGGCGTTGGTTGGTTTCGGTAAAGATCGTAATGGAAGGCAGGCTATACCTGATGATAAAGTGCGTGACATAAAGTCAATAAGCAATATCAATAGGACGGAGAACGCAGCAGAGTTTAACACATGGGAGTTAACCTTATTGATCCCTTTTTCGGTTTTTATTTATCACGATATTAAAACATTAAAAGGAATTACAAGCAAGGCAAACTTTTTTAAATGCGGCGATGAATTGCCCGAACCGCATTTCATAAGCTGGAATAATATCGATAGTCCCGTACCCAATTTTCACCTTTCTAAGTTTTTCGGTACGATAAAGTTCAATTAAATTAAAATACCTCTAATCAAAACAAACTAATATGGCCCAAACAGCAACAGTAATCGAATCGCCGGTAAAAAAATCAGCGATAAACCCGATTGTAATTATCGGTGCTTTATTCTTCATTTTTGGTTTTGTAACCTGGATGAATGGTACGCTCATTCCCTATTTAAAAATAGCCTGTGAACTAACTACCAAGGAAGCTTATTTTGTAACCACTGCTTTTTATATTGCTTACGTTGTAATGGGTATCCCCGCGGGTAAAACCATTAAAAAGTTTGGTTTTAAAAACGGTATGGCCATAGGCCTGTTTGTAATGGCAATAGGGGCATTGATATTTATACCTGCCGCAATGAGCCGTACTTATGGCATATTTTTAATTGGTTTGTTTGTTCAGGGTACAGGTTTAACTGTATTGCAAACGGCGTCAAACCCATATATCACTATTTTAGGCCCCGCCGAAACCGCTGCAAGGCGAATCAGCATTATGGGGATCTGCAACAAAATTGCCGGTGCTTTGGCCCCGGTTATCCTGGGTACTGTTGTACTTGCCAATATTGATTCAATAACTGAAAAGCTTAAGACTTTAAGTGCCGGTGAAAAGGCGCTGGAACTTAACCAGCTGGCATCGAGGGTAATATTGCCTTACGGTATTATGGTAGTTGTTTTAATTTTATTGGCCATCCTTATTTATTTTTCATCATTACCAGAGATTAACACCGAGCATGAAGACGAAACCGTAGCTGCGGCAAACACTAATAAAACAAGCATTGTGCAATTCCCGCATCTTATGCTGGGGGTGGCAACTTTGTTTGTTTATGTAGGGGCTGAGGTTATTGCAGGCGATTCAATTTCACTTTATGGCACTTCGCAGCACATTCCGTTATCAACAGCCAAATTTTTCACATCATGTACTTTGATCTCCATGATAGTAGGGTACCTGGTTGGTGTTTTTTGTATTCCAAAACTGATAACACAACAGAAGGCATTGGTAGCTTCGGCAATTTTGGGTATCCTTTTAACGCTGGCAACCTTGCTTACCCATGGTTATGCATCGGTGTTTTGTATTGCATTGCTTGGTTTAGCCAACTCGTTAATGTGGCCGGCAATATGGCCGCTTGCATTGGCCGGTTTGGGCCGGTTTACCAAAATAGCATCATCATTGTTGGTTATGGGTATTGCAGGTGGTGCAGTTTTACCTCCGTTGTATGGCTATTTTTCGGAGAAGTTTTCGGCACAGTCGGCGTATATCATGCTTATCCCTATTTACCTATTCATTTTATATTATTCAACTATAGGGCATAAAGCAGGCAGAACCAACGTAAAAGCTTAATCAGAATAATTTTATCTTCTATAACCAAACCGGGTATCATCAGTTCTCAAGCTGTTGCTATCCGGTTTTGTTGTTTAATAGTGTTATGTGTTTGATAGATAGCTGATTGCCTTTTTAGCTATATATCGTTACATGCCTGTTTTTTTTGCGATATATAGCTATTAAATTTACATTATGTTTTCTTAACTTTCTGTATGCTAATGTGTTGTGATTTTGGTTCGATTGTTGGCTTAAAACGGATAAAATGAACAACATTTGCCGGAATATTAGTTCATAAATTATGATGAGCTATGCTAAAAACAGGGGTAATTAATTAAAAATCAACGCTATGAAAAATGTAAAAACCTGCAAAAAGCTTAATCGAACTTTAACCAAATGGGTTATAGATCTGCATGGCAAAGGTTATATAAACGATTTTTCGCAAATAAATAATCAAAGATTACGCTGTGTTCAAAACTGCGAAGATTTTTCGATTACCGACCTCAATATCAATGTTATTGATGAAGCTTTTGACCAGTTAACCCAAACATATAAGTATATCCATACTATTGAAACAATGGATGGCGACAAAGGTCTGCTTGTGGTTGAAGCTTTATGCACCCCACCACTTGTAAATTAATCGGGGTATAATAATTATTGAATCCCTCTGTAATAGTATAAACAGCTAAGGGAGTAACATATCTTTATCTTATTTATCTAAAAGCCTGAAAATTGCGAGTTCATTTTTCAGGCTTCGTTGTTTAGTACTGGTTCAAATGCAATGGAAAATGTGGTATGTATCTATAACAGAACCGCTTGTTTATTACCAATAATCGTTATATAACCATAAAAGCTCGAAATATAGTAAATTTTAGTCCGTTGGTTTTTGTTTAATGTGTTGATAGTTAAATGTTTATGTTGATGGCATGCGATGTGCATAAGCTCTTATAACAAATCAAACCAAAACATCTAAAAAAATAACAGCTATGGAAATGTGTATATTTTGGATAACCCGTTTAGTGTTGCTTGCCTGCCTTGCCGTGCTTGTTTATATGATAATGCCAAATTACACCGAACAAAGCGACGGGTGGGATTAGGTGGCAATAATCAGTAAGTTTTATTATAACAATTTATTAATTAATACTCAAACCTTTGTCAGGGAGTATCTGTTAATATTTTATTCAGTTATAAAACTAATCATGGACAACAGGAGTAAAGCAGGATGGCCCGACAACAGCCTCATTAATACCAGCGAAAATTATGAAGTTGAATATTGGGCAAACAAATTTGGTGTTCGCCCCGAGAGATTGAAAACGGCGGTACGTGCTGTTGGAAATTCGGCGGCAGCAGTAGCCAAATATTTAAACAACAAATAAAGAATCTCCATTATGGGCCTGGAAAAGTATGCAGAGAAACGCGATTTCAGCAAAACTAAAGAGCCCAAAGCGGGCAGGAGCAAAGACAAAGATCACCTGATGTTTGTGATCCAAAAGCACGATGCTTCGCGTTTACATTATGATTTCCGGCTTGAGATGGATGGCGTATTGAAAAGCTGGGCTATCCCCAAGGGGCCTTCAACTGATCCTAAGGTAAAACGTCTTGCTATGATGGTTGAGGATCATCCTTTTGATTACCGGAACTTTGAAGGTATCATCCCCAAAGGCGAATATGGCGGCGGCACCGTTATTGTTTGGGACGAAGGTACTTATGAGCCTATAGATGAAATCAAAGGAAAAAAAGCGCAGGAGAAATATCTGCTTAAACAACTTGAAACCGGCTCGGTAAAGATCAAACTTCATGGCGAAAAGCTGGAGGGCGAATTTGCCCTTGTGAAAACGCATGGTATGGGCGAAAATGGCTGGCTGCTCATTAAGCACAATGACGAGTTTGCGTCGGCCAAAGACATCACTAAAAAAGATAAATCCATCCTTTCCGGCAAATCCATAGAGAACATGGAGAAAACGAGCGAAAAGGTTTGGCAGCATGGCCATGAGGAAGGCTTAGAAAAACCTAAAAAGTCAGGTAAAAAAAAAGCCCTGAACGAACCAGTTAAAGAGCTGGAAGATAAAGTTGATACCAACGATACTGAAGATTTTGATGTTGAGGAGCTACTTAAAAAAGCTCCCAAATCGAAAGCACCCACCAACATCAAGCCCATGAAGGCCACCCTGGTTGATGAGCCTTTTGACGATCCCGACTGGCTTTACGAGGTTAAGTGGGATGGTTATCGGGCTATTGCAGTGATCGACAAAAAAGGAGCGGAGCTCATCTCTCGTAATAATCTTCCTTTCGATAAATATTACCCGATCAATAAATTATTGAAAGATTGGCAGATCAACGCAGTAATTGATGGCGAGATCCTGGTATTGAATGATAAAGGAATCTCCGACTTTGGAGCGCTGCAAAACTGGCGAAGCGAGGCTGATGGCAATTTGGTTTATTACGTGTTCGATATCCTTTGGTATGAGGGCAAAAACCTGATGGATTTGCCCCTTAAACAACGTCAGGCTATATTGACATCTATCCTCCCCACAAATGACGACCGCATTCGGCAAAGTAAGGTTTTTGATACCGGCGGCATCGAATTTTTTAATGCTGCTGAACGCATAGGCTTAGAGGGGATCATCGCCAAAAAAGCAAGCAGTGTTTATACTTCTGATCTCCGCTCAAAGGAGTGGCTTAAAATAAAGGTGCATCGCAGACAAGAGGTGATCATTGCAGGCTTTACTAAAAATGCAGGCACCTCCAAATCGTTCAGTGCATTGATATTGGCTTTGTATGATGGTAAAGGCAAGCTGCAATATGCTGGCAAAGTGGGTACAGGTTTTTCTGATAAACTGCAAAAGGAAATGATGGAGCAGTTTAAGCCGCTTATTACCGATAAAAGTCCGTTTGAGGTTGAACCTGATGTAGATAAACCATCACGGTTCAGGCCGCAGCGTTTAGGTGCCAAGCCTACCTGGCTCAAGCCCGAGTTGGTTTGCGAAGTTGCATTTGCCGAAGTAACCGGCGATGGCGTGTTCAGGCAAGCCTCCTTTAAGGGAATGCGTACTGATAAAAAGGCAAAAGATGTAGTGCTGGAAACCCCAAAGGATACTACCGAGACGGTAGAAGAAGTTGAAAGGACTGATAACGATACTCACGCTAAAGCTATTAAACCCGTGAAAGATACAGATCGTAAAACCCTGCTTAACCCTAAGGAGGAAACCCAGGTACGCAAAATTTGCGGACACGAGCTGAAATTCACCCATTTGAGCAAAGTTTACTGGCCCGAAGATGGCGTAACCAAGCGTGATATGTTTAATTACTATTACCAGGTTGCCGATTACATTCTACCTTATTTAAAGGATAGGCCAATGTCGCTCAACAGGTTTCCCAATGGGATTCATGGGCCAAGTTTTTATCAAAAGGATGTGAAAGGCAAAGCACCCGACTGGATCACCAAGACTTTTCCGTACACCAATGGGGAAGGAGAGCATAAAGAATATTTAGTAGGCTCTGATGAATCATATTTACTTTGGATGGCCTCATTAGGATGCATTGAAATGAACCCCTGGTTTAGCCGGGTGAAATCGCCGGATAACCCGGATTATTGCGTGATCGATCTCGACCCTGATAAAAATACCTTCGACCAGGTTATTGAGGCTGCTTTGGAGGTAAAGAAGGTGTTGGATGCTGTGGATGTGCCATCCTGCTGCAAAACATCGGGCTCAACAGGGATGCATATTTATATTCCGCTGGGTGCTAAATATGATTATGATCAATCGCAGCTATTTGCACGGCTGGTTGTGGATATTGTGCACAAGCAAATTCCAGGTTACACCAGTCTGGAACGCATGGTAGCCAACCGGAAAGGTAAAATGTACCTCGATTTTCTGCAGAACCGCCCGGGGGCTACCATTGCTGGCCCATACTCATTAAGGCCAAAACCAGGGGCGACAGTTTCCATGCCCCTGCATTGGGACGAGGTTAAACCGGGACTTACCATGAAAGATTTTACCATTTTCAATTCTATTTATCGCCTTAAGGAAACCGGCGATCTTTTTAAAGGTGTATTAGAAAAAGGTATCGACTTGGAGAAAACTATTAAGAAGGCGAAGAGTGTTTTTGATTGAGCTTATGGTCACGAGTAAAATTATGTCATTGCGAGCGTAGCGTGGCAATCGCACGGAAGCAGAGCCGCCCTGTATAGTATGCGATTGCTTCGTCGTTCCTCCTCGCAATGACATGGTGTATTATCTCACATATTTAATAATAACTTGTTACTAAGCCACAGCCGCTGACAAAATAACCCCATTGTGCGCATTTTCTACGCCATTGGCATAACCATTACTATCGATAAACATCTTTTCATTTTCAATCAGGAAATGTGCCCCGCCAACAAAGAAATTCCCTTTAATGGTGACCACATGATCAGGGTGCTGCGCATGAATTTCATTCAGCACGTGGCTTGAAAGTCCATGATATTCATGCGGATCGAACTGGTAAACATCCAGCACTGGTTCGGCATGACCGGGTTGAAATACTTTGATGCGGCCGCTGGTTACATTAAGCTGCACGTTAGCATCGTTTTCGTTGTTGTTAGCGCTTATTCTGATGACTTCGCCGTTTGGCGTGTTGATATTGGCATCAATGGTAAGCACCTTGCCTTTTTGGTTGTCATAAAATGACAGGATCCTCAAAAACTCAATATTACTAAGCCCATCACTATAGGTGAGCGTGTTTCGTTCGCTCAAAAATATAGTAGTCCCAAAAATGAATGCATGTTTCATAACGGAAATTTTTAATTGGTTAATTGATAATGATACAATTACCAAAACCGCAAAATGTTTTAAAATTCCGTTATTCTTTCCATGGCGAATGCAGGATGCAATCACAAAAGTTTTTCCTATGAAAATGGGGGATCATATACGCACAAACATCGGCTTTGATATTACCGAAAGTAGTTTCGGTTTTATGCTCAAATCCGCCAAAAAATGTAGGGATAATCTTCTTTTTAAAATCATTGCGCGGGAATGCTGTAATGATCTCTTCCCTGTTGGCATCGCTTAAATTTTCATACCCTTCACCCATTACATCAAGACCAACGCCCGAATACATCAGGGCAACCTCGGGTTCTTTATGCTCGGCTATACCAATGGTGGTGTGCAGGGCAATGGTATCCCAAACCAGTTGCAACTGATCTTTAGGTAAGCCATAGCTTGTTAAGAAATCGCGTGCTGCATTAGCACCATCTACCTCAAAACGCTTATCGGGACTGCTGTAATGCGGTGTTAAACCCAGATCATGAAATATGGAGCTCACGTACAGTAATTCAGGGTCGTATTTTAATTGTTTGCGTTCGCCGTTGAGGGAAGAGAAAATGAACACCCTAAGCGAGTGGTTATAAATAAATTCGGTGCCATGCTCTAATAAAAGTTCGGTGGCATGATTGGCGATAGTGCTGTCGGGAATGATGATCCCGGCTATGGTTTTTGCTTTAGTTACTGACATAATTTTAATGGAATTAATATGCCTCAAAATTATGCCGCTACTGCCGGTTAAAAATGTTAAAACCGGCTAATCACATGCCAATATGTACAAAGTGTGAGCGGTACTGATGGGGCGATACCAGCGTATTTTTTTTAAAGAAATGGCTGAATTGCTCAGGCGTTGAAAAGTTAAGATAATAGGCAATCTCCTTCACAGGCTTCGCCGAAAATTGCAGCGACCGCTTCGCTTCGGATATCAGTTGACCGTTAATAATGTCTTTAGCGCCTTTGCCGGCACAACGGTTGCAAAGCTCAGTTAGTTTACGTGTAGAGATGCCCATCTGCTTTGCAAATTCAGCAACCTCGTGGGTGTTTTGATATTGGCGGCTAACCAGCTCCAGGAACTGGCGGTATAGCTGGTTATCATAACTATCAAATCCTTTACTCAGCGAGGCATTGATATTGGCTGTTTTGATCATGATGATCTTCAAGTAGGCAGCCATGGCATCCAGCTTGTTGATGTAGCCTGGTTTAATAAACTCTGTATGGAGGGTTTTAAAAAGCGGGTTTAGTTCTTGTGCATCATCGGCTGTTAGCGGGATCTGCTGGTTATCCGAAGCATTATTGAATAATACCGCCTTGCAATTATTGGCGCTATCCGGAGCCCTTTCCCAAAAGCAATCGCCAAAGCTTATCGCGTAGCCGGTTAAAACGGTTTCGGCAGAAAAGGTAAAAAGCTGACCTTTTGATATAAGCAACAATTGATCGCCGACAATAGGATAGGGGGCAGTATCGATAACTACCTGACCCGACCCCGTAGTAATTAGAAAAATACGGTTATAAGTAGCCCTGTGCACCCGTTGATCATCAAAATGCTGTTCCTTCCAATTTTCGACAGAGAAAGAATCTCTGATGTCCCGATCGGCAATGATATTCAGATGCTCAGGCTTTTTCATGAGGTTACTGTTATAAATTGCTCAACTTAAAATAACCAAGTGTGATCTTATCCTCTGGAAGGTCGGAATTCGGGATAAGTTCGATCTGGTATTTTCCTTTTTGAGCAGGATTTAAAATATCTTCTACATTATAAATATCATCAACATCAACGCCGTATTTATCATCGATGTGGGAGTTAGCCCCGGCAAAATGATTGTGCTTAAAGAAAAATGTTTCCTTAGCATTTTTAGAGGCCGAAGCAAAATCGTTCTGAACGGTTAGTACAACGTAATGCTGCTCTTCAAATTTATTAGGCTGGTAACCGCCAAGGTTGATGAAAAACAATTTATTACCCTGAGAAATGTTATTACCACGTGGGGCGATCTTAACGGCATATCCATCAACCGTATTTACTTCACGCCAGGCATCGATATGGATTTTTTCGGGCTCTGGCCAAAATGCCTGGATGTCAGGTACCAGGTCACGAAGCGATGGCGCTATCCCAAAGAACACGTCATGTTGTTCCACGTGCCTTCCGGGTGGTTTGCAGCCCAGCATCAGCATAAACAGTTTAAGGTTTTCCATAGGCTAAAGTTAGTATAAGCAGTAAAGCGAAAATAGGCGTTTTGTCAAACAACTATCACAAAGTGTTAAAATGGTAACTTTGTTCAACGTTAGCTATGTTTTTTACGTTAGTTGCTATAAATACGCACCGTATTAAAACCTATTTGATATACATGAAAAAAGTAATTTGTTCAATAGCCGTGTTGTTAACGGCTTGTTTCTCTGTTTTTGCGTCCGGCCCTAAAAAGGGTTTGGATACCGCCACCTTTGCCACCGGCTGTTTCTGGTGTACCGAAGCCAAGTTTCAGCAATTGAAGGGGGTTGAAAAAGTGATCTCCGGATTTTCCGGCGGGCACGTGGCCAATCCATCCTATGAGTTGGTTTGCACCGGCACAACAGGTCATGCCGAAGCTTGTAATATTATCTATGACCCTACCAAGATCACGTACGATGAACTGATTGCTGCATTTTTTGTAGCGCATGATCCAACCCAATTAAACAGGCAGGGTAATGATGTGGGTACACAATACCGCTCGGCTATATTTTATCATAATGCCCAGCAAAAGCAAAAGGCCCAATATTACATCACTAAACTGAATGCCGAAAAAGCTTATAAAGATCCGATAGTAACGCAAGTAGTGCCATATAAAAATTTTTATAAGGCCGAAGACTATCACCAGAATTACTTTAACCAAAACGGCAGCCAGCCTTACTGCAAATATGTGATCCAGCCCGAGCTGGAAAAATTTAAAAAGGTGTTTAAAGATAAACTGAAACAATAATGAAAGCGGTATATATCATAGCAGCCCTGTTCTGTTTCACTGTAGGAGCATTTGCACAGCAGCCCAAGACAATAAAAGGACACGAGAACAATCCTTATTATTCCAATACAGACACCAAACATTTAAACGTGTCAAACGCCGAATGGAAAAAAATCCTGCCACCTGCTTTATACGCTACTGCAAGAGAACAGGAAACAGAACGTGCATTCACCGGCAAATACTGGAACAAGGATACCAAGGGTACTTATTATTGCGCGGTATGCGGTAATAAGCTTTTTCGCTCGGATGCTAAGTTTGCAAGTGATTGCGGCTGGCCAAGTTTTTATGAGCCGGTACGCAAAAACAGTGTGATCTACAAAGAAGATAATTCATACGGTATGCAGCGCACGGAAGTAATTTGCGCCCGTTGTGATTCGCACCTGGGGCATATATTTGATGATGGTCCGCCGCCAACACATAAAAGGTTTTGTATGAACTCCGTGTCGCTTGATTTTGTGCCTGAGGGGTTTGGGTTGTAACCCGATAATATCGGCTAACTGAAGGAAAAACTATGCCATTGCCGTTGACTTTAGTCGACGGTTAAAGAAACGAGTATACGGGCTTTAGCCTAAATGTCGCTTGCATTTAGGCTAAAGCCCGTTGCTTTTTAGCTCTATTCCGTTGATTAAAGTCAACGGCAATGAGTTATTTTACGGGATACCCAACCGGCTTTTTTTACCGATATTTCGAAGTTTTGTTACATCAATTCACCAGTTAAAGTCATCCATAAGTAAAGCTGCAATATTCCCTGCGCTGCTTAAAACAAGTATGAATTAACTTGTGTTTATCCACCAACAATCAAGCAAATTACTTATGGAACTGCAAAGCCTGAAAGATATCGCAAAACAGCTGATGGCCGGGAACAAAGGCCTTTTAGCCATGGACGAAAGTACCGCCACCTGCAACAAACGTTTTAAAGCATTGAACATCCCGCAAACGGAAGAATATCGCCGTAAATACCGTGATCTGATCGTAAACACGCCGAAGTTGGAAGAAGCCATCAGCGGGGCCATTTTGTTTGATGAAACTATAAGGCAAAGCACTGCAGATGGTAAACCATTTGTCGAGATCCTGAAAGAAAAAGGGATTATCCCCGGTATCAAAGTAGATGAAAGCGCAAGGGACATGGATGGTTTCCCCGGCGAAAAAATAACTGAAGGATTGGACGGTTTGCCTGAACGCCTGGCCGAATATTATAAAATGGGCGCACGTTTTGCCAAATGGCGGGCAGTTATAACCATCGGCGAAAACACCCCCACAAGCGGCAGTATCAAGGCTAACGCATTTCTGCTGGCCCGCTACGCGATCATGTGCCAGGAAGCGGGCATTGTACCCATTGTAGAACCCGAAGTTTTAATGGATGGGGATCATTCGCTTCAAACCTGCGCTGATGTAACCAACGAGGTTTTACATGCGGTATTTAATCAGTTGTATCAGCAACGGGTGAATTTTGAGGGAATGATACTGAAGCCTAATATGATTGTGCCCGGTATTAAAGCAGCACAGCAGGATAGCGCAGAAGTGGTGGCCGATGCAACTATCAATTGTTTTTTACGCTGTGTACCAGCCTCCGTACCTGGCATCGCGTTCCTTTCGGGCGGGCAATCTCCCGAACTGGCTTCTGAGCGGTTAAATGCTATGCACGTACGCTTTAAAGATAAAATGCCATGGGCTTTAACATTCTCGTATTCAAGAGCTGTACAACAGCCTGCTCTTGAAAAATGGGCTGGAAAGGATGAAAATATTGAAGAGGCGCAAAGACTATTATATGAACGTGCCCATATTAATACCATAGCCCGCGATGGCAAATATACACCGGAGCTGGAAAAGCACCCGGTAGCATAAAACGGGAAAGCCGCCCGAATAAGGCGGCTATCTCGTTTATAAGAGTTTATAAACCCTTAACCTTGTAATGGGTATAAGTAGTAAAGCCTAAAAATGTATTATCGATAGGGACGCCAAGCGGTGCTTGTAAATCCCTTAGATATTTCAAGTTGTCAGTATTGTACTGCCCATAAGCAACTTCGACTCCGGGAAAAATACGGCTGTTTAAATCGCAATAATCACAGCCTGTTTTTTGCTCATAAGCTTTCCGCATAAAATCATAGCCAAGGCTGATGTTTTTATTGCTGATCTCCCATAAACTATCATCACCCTGTATTTTGGCGATGGCAGCGGCATAAGCATAGGCCGTTAACGAGTATTGATAATGAACACAATCTTTACGCACACAAAGTTCAGGCAGCGTACCATCCAATTGAATGACATTTGGCAATTCTTTTACCAATAAGTCATGCCCTGCACGATAAGCGGTATCGTTATTTAAAAATACGCCGATAGCCATTTTAGCATATCCTGCCGATGCATCCCAGTTGTTTTTATAGTCGGGGATCTTATTGATGTAATTATCCTTTACGTTAACAAGGTACTTGCTGAACTGCTCGATATCGGCAGCGGCCCATCCGGCAGATTTACCCTTTACCTTATAATGCCTGATGATCTCCGCGGCAGCCACAAAACTTGGGGTTGTCCATGATGCTTCCAGATCTGGCTGGTTAGGATTGGTTTTTCCTGCCAGCAGGCCATAATCCTTAAAAGCGTAAGCCCATCCGTTCAGTAATCCGATTGCCTTCTTAGCACAGTCTGTATTGCCGGTAGCAGCCCAGGCCAATGCAAAGGCATAAACCAGTTCGCAATCCTTCCTGATCTGCGTTTTTGAAGGAGAGGTAGCCCCGTTTGAACCTACAACTATAGTTGACGGAAAAGAAGTCGGGTATTCATGATCTTTAATAAAATCAAGCACTTTTTGATATGCTGCAGTTCGCATGGTGTCACCTGCCTTCAGCTGCGTGCTAATGAGGTCCAAACTGGCCCGGGTATTTAAAATACCCGGGTGCACAAATTTGGTTTTATTATTTTCCTGTGCTTTCAGGCTGAAGCTAAAGAGCATCAGCAAGAGCGCCAGCAAAATTATTTTACAGTCTCTCATCTTCAGCCTACTTATCCAATCCGCCACGTCGCGTTGCTTTAACCTGTGCCGGCCATTTAATGCCTTCGGTTTTGGTGTTAACGGTTTTTTGCGGGTCTTCGCTGGCCATGTAAGCCATGATCGCAGCTAAAATGGCATTGTTTTTCAAATCATCAAATACTACTTTATCATAAGTATCGCGGTTGGTATGCCATGTGTATGATCCGTACGACCAGTTAAGCGAGCTCAAAGAAAAGCCCGGTGCGCCAACGGCTACAAATGATGCGAAGTCGGATCCACCACCGCCCGGCTGGCCCGGAAAATTTGTTTTGATCCGGTTTTTGATGGTATCTGGTACAGCAGCAAGCCATCTGCTTAAATAATCCTTAGCCTCAACAAAGCCCTGGCCGGTAAGGTTCACGACACGGCCTGTGCCATTATCCTGGTTAAACAGGGCTTGCAGGTTGCTTACAATTTCGGGATGATCCTCAACAAAAGCACGTGAGCCGTTTAATCCTTCCTCTTCGCTGCCCCAGTGACCTACCAGTATGGTACGTTTTGGGTGCGGGTAGAATTTTTTTAACAAGCGCATAGCTTCCATCATGGTCAGAGTACCAGTACCGTTATCGGTAGCGCCGGTGCCGCCATCCCATGAATCAAAGTGAGCGCTTAGCATTACATATTCGTTTGGTTTTTCGGTACCCTTGATCTCGGCAATAGTATTGAACGTTGGCACTACGCCTAACTCTTTTGATTCGCAATGAATACTGATCACTGGTTTGTTTCCCGATTCGCTCAGTCGATAGAGTATGCCATAATCTTCCAGCGAAATATCAACGGTGGGTACAATTTTGGTATAAGCAGCAAAGATCTTATCAACCCCAAACCCTGCCGACCAGTTATTGGTCAGGATGCCAGCTGCTCCCGCATTTTCCAATGCCACGGGTAATGTTTTATTGGTAAAGCCTGTTTTGCTGATGCGTTTTTTCCAGGCATCGGTTTGAGCGGTGCGGTCGGCCTTCATTTTATCAAATGATTCTTTCAGGGCAAATTCCTGCCAGTTATAATCGGGCCTGCCGGTTGGCTGGAGCATGGAGATCATTACAAATTTACCCTTAACATTGGGTAGCCATTGCTGAAACGCCACAGAATCGGCCACATCCGGCAAAATGATCACTTCGGCAGTGGTGGTTTTTTTGCCCATGCCGGGGCTCCAGGCCAGTTGCATGCCTTCTAATGATTTTACCCTTGGCGATACCATGTCAATATGCGATATGCCGCGTTCCCATCCACGCCATTCGCCCCATTTTTCGTTTTTTGCCTGGATATCCCAGCTTTTATATTTAGCTACAGCCCAGTCATTAGCCTGTTTCATTTGCGGCGTACCCACCAAACGCGGGCCGATGCCGTCAAATAATTCATGCGCCAGCTTTTCCAGTTGCGAGTTATTGGTTTCCTCGGTCATGATGCTGTTTATAACTGGGTTTGTTGATTGTGCCGAAGCTATGCCACTGCAAAGCAGCATGGCAAGAACAAGAGGCTTCGCCCTGTTCAAAAGGTTGTTGCAGGTATGATGGTAAATATGTTTCATAGTGCCTAAATTATGAAAAAAGTAGTCGTGGTAATACGTTTTAGCTAAAATGATATCGCCGGGTAACATAATTATTGCAAAACGTTATGTTGTTAATAGGTTAATATCGAACAGGGTTTGTTCTTTTAGATTAAATTATTGTTATAGAGTTAACAATAGGTTTACATGATGCGGGTTCTTTTGCAGAAGTTAATCAATCACCGATCAAATGAAAAAACAACTACTCAGCGTCATTGCCGTATCGGCGGTGATCCTTTCATCCTGTCATGACGATAATAAGGTAAATCCGTTCAGCTATCCTGATATGGCCGAGGCTCAAAACCCGGCGGTACTTTTCACTACGGCCGATGGCGTAAAGGTGTATAATGGCGGCTTTGGTTCGGCAGTTGCGGCGGATCCAAAACAGAAAGACATATTTTATTTGCTTACCGATCGTGGTTCAAATGTTGCCGGTCAAACAGCAAATTCAATCATCATCGGTAAACCGGATTTTGATCCGCTGATAGGTAAATTCAGACTAACAGAAGGCAAGCTCTTTTTAGAACAAACTATCGAACTTAAAAACGCTAACGGCGGCAAATTGAATGGGCTGCCAAATCCTAAGGGTATGGGCGATTCAGGCGAAATTCCTTTTGATTTGAGTGGCAACCAGCTGTCGCCAAGTGCAGACGGGATCGATTCGGAAGGCTTGGTTTTAGCAGCCGACGGTACTTTTTGGGTAAGCGATGAATACGGTCCGCATATTGTACACTTTGATGCCAGCGGTAAAACCATTGAGCGCATTAATCCTTACGGCTCAGGAACCGGCGGCCGTAAAATCCCGGCTGTATTTGCTACCCGCAGGGCTAACCGCGGTATGGAAGGTTTGGCCATTACGCCTGATGGCAAAACATTGGTAGGCATGATGCAATCGCCAATGTATAATCCATCAAAAGCAAAAGTTGCTAACTCAACTGTATTGCGCATCCTTACTTTTGATATAGCTACAGGGGCTACAAAACAGTATGCTTACCTTATGGACAACACCTCATTAACGGGAGTGAGTGATATAACTGCAGTGAGCGCAACCACATTTTTAACCATTGAGCGCGACGGTAATTTTGGTGGCGCGCCAACCAATCCGGCTACGTTTAAAAAAGTGTTTAAGATTGATCTTAGCAACGCGACCGATATTTCTGACCCTGCCAATGGTGCTAACGGTAAATTATTTGGCGGCAAAACCGTTGAAGAACTTAATGATGCCGCTGGTTTGCAGGCAGCCGGTATTACCCCGGTTACCAAAACGCAGGTGCTTGATCTGTTAAAAGATTGGCCAACCGTTTATCCGCATGACAAAGCCGAAGGTTTGGCTTTGTTGCCCGGCAATATCCTGGCAATATCTAACGATGATGACTTTGGTGTTATTGATAATGGTAAAAATGGTTTCGCAGCCAAGATTTTACCGGCTACCAATTCGGTTGACAGAAACCGGATTTATTTTGTTAAGCTTAAATAGCAGTTTTCGATTTTAATTATACAAAGCCTCCGCATCACCGGAGGCTTTTTCTTTATATCCTGTCCGACAGATTCTAATCTGTTTTCTTACGTAAGATTTAATTTTATTGTTAAAATAACATTTATTCACTGATTTAATTTTAACATTGATGTGTATTATTTTATCATGATTGCGATAATATATAGGCTTCGAGTTTTGTTTTTTATTTGTAATTAATTGATAATTAGTCATTTATTATTTAAATATACTGTTTTTAGTTTATGTTAAAATAATACAAAAAACCACTCATATCGTATTACAATCGATTGTTACCTCTGGCTACATTTACTTAGCATATAATCTCTTTGGCAATAACTGTTAAAAAGTGATCATGTGCTTCAAACCAATTTTAACAATTTAAAGTAAAATGTATGAGAGGAAAACTACGCATCAAAAAAGCTGTGGCCTTCATCTGTCTAAATTTATCGCTTGTGCTGATAAGTTTTTCAGGTTATGCTCAAAGTAAACAGATAACCGGTAAAATCACCGGTTCGGATAACGGACTCCCTTTACCAGGGGTTACCGTTAGGGTAAAAGGTAGCACACAAGCTGCCGGTTCTAAACCCGATGGTACTTACTCAATAACTGCCGGAAGCAATGAAACGCTTGTTTTTAGCTTTGTTGGTTTTTTAAACCAGGAAGTTGCCATAAACGGCAGATCAGTTGTTAACGTATCATTATCACCCGATAATAAAACGCTTACAGAGGTTGTTGTTGTTGGTTACGGTACTACCAAACGTAAAGATTTAACAGGTTCGGTTAGTTCGGTTACTGCCGAGCAAATTGCTAAAGTGCCTGTTACTGCTTTAGATCAGGCTTTGCAAGGCCGTTCATCAGGCGTACAGGTTACCAATAATGACGGCGCACCGGGTGGTGGCGTTAGTGTACAGATCAGGGGTATTGGTAGCTTGGGTAATAATGATCCATTATATGTAGTGGATGGTTATCCTATTACAGGTGGCCTTAACAATATCAACCCAAATGATATTGCTTCAATGGATGTGTTAAAAGATGCATCGGCTACCGCTATTTATGGTGTAAGGGCATCAAATGGTGTTGTTATCATTACAACCAAAAAAGGCAAAAAAGATGGCGTGCAGGTATCATTAGATGCTTATGCCTCGCTGCAGTCTGAGCCAAAGAAATATAAAGTGCTTAATGCACAGCAATGGGCAACATTGGCAAATGACGTTCACGCTACCGATGGGTTTGACGAGTTACCTCAATGGACAACGCCATCTTCATTGCATAATGTCGACTGGCAGAATGCAGTTTATCGTAAAGGTTTAAAACAGGATTATAACCTGGCTATCCGTGGGGGTAATGATAAAGTTCAGTCCGCATTTTCTGCCGGTTATTATGATCAAAAGGGTATAGTGCTGGGCTCATTCTTTAAAAGAATTAACCTTGGTATGAACATCGATTATAATATAAGTAATTGGTTAAAGTCATCGACAAGCGCTAAATTTTCAAGGCAAAACTCTAAAAATCCTTTCGGAACAGGTTCGTTGGCGCAATTGAGCGAACTGATCCCAACGTTGGACGGGGGTAACAAGCTTACCAATGAAGTTAAAGATTCAAACGGCAACTATGGTTTCTTTAACCCGGTAAATATTTACACCAAAAGCTGGAACAACCCTGTTTACTCTATCGAAACACAGGATATTAAAAATTTACAAAATTACTTTTTAGGTTCTACCTCGTTGGAGGCTACCTTGTTTGAAGGTCTGAAAATCAAAAGTAATTTAGGTATCAACACAAGTGATTTTTCGGGCTATTATTTTCAGCCTGAAGATAACAGGTCAAGCGAACAGTATAACTTAGGTGGCGCAAACCAGCTAAGCGTTTACTCGCAAAATGCCAGCAATACATACGAGTGGCTATGGGAAAACACCATTTCATACAGCAAAACATTTGGTCAGCATGCCATTGATTTTGTAGGCGGTGTATCTGAACAGGAAAATACAGGCAGGCAGGTAGGTGGTAGCGGTAATAATTTGCCAAGTAACGCTATCAGGGATTTAAGTCAGGTGCAAAACCTTACTGCTTACGGAGGTCAGCAAACTTATTCACTGGCGTCACAATTTGCCAGATTGAACTACAAATTTGCCGATAAATATCTGGTTACTGCCACTGTAAGGCGCGATGGTTCATCGAAGTTTTATCAGGGACATAAATACGGTACATTCCCTTCGGGTTCGGTAGCCTGGAAAGCAAAAGAAGAATCATTTTTAAAGAATGTAAACTGGTTATCCGATTTGAAATTCCGTGGCAGCTACGGTACTGTTGGTAACCAGTCAAGCATTGGCCTGTTTCAATATTTGGCACGTTACACATCGGGTGGACCTGCCGCATCGGGTACCAACGTTGGTTATCCGTTCAATAAAATTTACCAGGGTGGTTTAGCGCTTACGAACCTTGACAATGTTAATCTTAAATGGGAAACATCCAAACAAACAGACGTTGGTATGGATGTAGCTTTCTTGAATAATAGCTTAACATTTACTGTTGATTACTACAAGAAAGATTCGAAAGATTTTTTATTAAACCTGCTTACCCCAGCTCAAACCGGCTTTACATCGGCAACACAAAATGCGGGTAGTATAAGCAATAAAGGTTTTGAGTTTGCCTTAAACTACAGACATTCTATCAGAGATTTTAATTATGGTGTTGGTGTAAACATTACCACAGTTAACAATAAGCTGGTAAGTATTAACAAGGATACCAAGTTTATAACTAATCTGGTTAACTTACCTTTGCCTGCAAACGGATGGGCAACATTTAGTGAAACCAATATTGGTCAGCCTGTAGGCGAATTCTACGGTTATCAGTCATTAGGGATTTTCCAAAACCAGGCTGAAATAACTGCATTAGATTCAAAATCACCAACCGGGCATTATCAGGGTACGGCTTCACAGCCAACCAAACCGGGCGACCGTAAGTTTAAAGATGTAAATGGTGATGGTCAGATTACTGCTGATGACAGGGTTAGTTTGGGCAGCCCGTTGCCTAAATTTTATGGAGGCTTAAATATTGATCTTTCTTACAAAGCATTCGATTTTAACGCGTTTTTTTACGGCAGCTACGGTAACAAGATCTTCAACTACCAGGAGCGTAATCTTGAAAGTTTCCAGGCACCTGGCTTTGTTGGAGTTCAAAACGTTAGCGAGCAATATTATTTAAACCGCTGGACACCAACAAATCCATCAAATCGCTTTGCGAGGGCTACCTATAATGATGACGTTAGCGCCAATAACGTTGCATCAAGCGTATATGTTGAAAATGGTAGCTACCTGCGTTTAAGGAACGTTACGTTTGGTTATACTTTACCTGCTGCACTTACCAAAAAAATGAGTGTTACTAAAATCAGGTTTTATATAGCAGCTCAAAACTTGTTTACGATCACCAAATACACTGGTCTTGATCCGGAAATTGGGCAAGCTACCGGTACCGATCCAATTACAGGTGCCTCTATCACCAATCCAACAGGTTCAGGTATCGACTTAGGTACTTATCCTTCATCAAAATTTTACACCTTAGGTTTAAATGTAACTTTCTAATTAAACATTTAACATAACAGTAAAGAAATGAAATTCAATAAGAAATATATATACGTACTTTCAGTTGGACTGACAGTATTGCTCCCGCTAAGCTGTAAGAAGAACTTTCTGGATCAAACAGATTCACAGCACCCAACAGCTTCGACATTGTTTAATAAGCCGGGGGATGGCGTTGCACTGGTAAATGCTATTTATGACACCTATCAAAATGCCGATTTGTTAAAAAAATCGCTTTGGTATTATGCCAACTTTCAATCGCATGATTTTTTTAACTGGGGTAACGACAGGTTTTATAACACCTACGCCATCCCATCAACATTCGGCGCTATTGAGGTGTTTTGGACACGTGCTTATGTTGGTATAGCCCGCGCTAACTCGGCCTTGCCAATCATTGCAAAAATGAAAGCTAACGGTGTTTTAACCGCGGCCCTTGCCGACAGGCTTACCGGCGAAGTTTACTTTTTGCGCGGCATGACCTATTATTACCTGGCTGCAAGCTTTGGTGGTGTTCCGTTGGAGTTAAAGGACGGCACAAACCTTGGCTTAACACCAAGAAGTACCCAGGATCAAGTATTTACCCAGGTTGTATCTGATCTTACTGCTGCCTCGGGCTTATTGCCTTGGAAAGAAGCATTGGCAGATGCAGATAAAGGCCGCGCCACCAAAGGTGCTGCATTAGGTTACCTGGGTGCTGCGCAAATGTGGTTGAAAAAATACGCCGATGCTTTAACTTCATACAATCAATTAACAGGAAAATATACCCTGTTGCCTAATTTTATTGATGTAAATGAATATGATAAGCAAAATAATGACGAGTCGCTTTTTGAGGTACAGTTTGATGTTGCAGGTACCCAAAGCTGGGGCGCCAGTAACGAGGTAGCCTGGATCAGTACTTTTGGTATGCCCGAAGAAGTAACCAACTTTGGTTATGATTATGCTAATGCTGCTTTGGCAAGCTCATTCCAGGATGGCGATTTACGCAGAGTGGCAACTGTAATTGGCCCCGGCGATGAAAATCCAAGCCCAGGTATCAAAGCCCGTGGCGGTATTAAATCATATCCCCTGGTAATTTCGGGTTTTGCAAGCACCGACCCGGCCGTGAAAGCAAAATATACAGGCGATGACGGCAAGATCATCAATACCTGCGGTACAAAAACCCGTCCTTGGGTAGGTTCGGATAATTCACAGTTGAGGACTGGTTATTACAACGAAAAATTCTGGCGTGATCCTACCCTGGTAGGTAACTCAGGCGATCAAACCATATTTGGCGCTCAAAACCAGGTTTTGTTAAGGTTTGGCGAAGTATTATTGAGTAAAGCTGAATGTCAGGCCCGTACCGGAGACGCTGCAGGTGCATTGGCAACGCTGAAACAGGTTCGGGATCGTGCTTTTGGTGGTTCGGCACCTCTTACTTTTATCAGTGATGGTAAAGTGGTGACTGATCCATTACAAATGGTTTACAGCGAGTACAGACATGAACTATCTGGTGAGTATTCAACTTTTTATGATTTGAGAAGGGCTGGTGTAGCAACTGATTTTGTGAAGAGTGTATACGGTGTAACTATACCTGCCGGTCGTGAGTTATATCCAATTCCTCAGTTTGAAATTGGCCTTAACCCTAATCTGACTCAAAATCCTGGTTATTAATATAGTTTGATTTAAGAAAAAGGGTTTCTTCCTGCCGGGGAGAAACCCTTTTAGTATTTTAAGTTTTGTCAATGAAGAGATTTTTACCCGTCGTTTTATTGTGTTCGTCTGTTTTATTATCCTGTAAAAAGCCTGCGTTGTTTCAGCAGGTATCATCATCTCATTCGGGGATCCATTTTAAAAATGAGATCATCGAAAATGATTCGATAAACCCCTTAGACCTGGTAAATATTTACAATGGCGGCGGTGTAGGAGTTGGCGACTTTAATGGCGACGGTTTGCAGGATTTGTACTTCACCGGTAACATGGTGTCAAGCAAGTTATATCTCAATAAAGGCGATTTTAAATTTGAAGACGTTACCGACGCGGCGGGTGTAACCGGAGCAGGCCGGTGGAACAGGGGAGTTGCTATTGTAGATATCAATAATGATGGCTTGCCCGATATTTACGTTTGTAATACCATTAACAAAGATTCCCTAAAACGGCAAAACTTGCTTTATGTAAACCAGGGTAAGGATAAAGAGGGCATTCCGCATTTTAAGGATGAGGCTGCCGAATACGGTTTACAGGCAGGTGTGCAATCAACCATGGCCAGCTTTTTCGACTATGATAACGATGGCGACCTGGATATGTATTTAACTGTGAATACAGCATCGGCAAGTTATAACCCGAGTATCTTTGGAGCATCGAACGCTTCAAACCGCAGTACTGGCAGGCTCTATCGTAATGATTGGGACGCGAAACTTAAACACGGTGTATTTCGCGATGTATCGGCGCAGGCCGGGATCACTCTTGATGGATATGGACATGCTGCTACAACGGTAGATATTAACAATGATGGCTGGAAAGATATATATGTTTCTAATGATTTTATTTCGGCCAACATTCTGTATATCAATAACCATGATGGCACATTTACTAATCGTACCAAAGAGTACTTTAAACATACATCATACAACGCAATGGGGCAGGATGTTATTGATATCAATAACGATGGACTGCCCGATGTGGTTGAACTGGATATGAACCCGGAGGATAACTATCGCAAAAAAATGATCCTCGGCGCTAATAGTTATCAAACCTACCAAAACTTTGACTTTTATGGTACGCAATATCAGTATGTGCGCAATACCCTGCAATTAAACCAGGGGCCGCGCCTGGGGCAAAATGGGGCCATTGGTACCCCCGCCTTCAGCGAAATAGGTTTTTTAAGCGGCATCGCCCAAACAGACTGGAGCTGGACACCGCTGGTAACTGATTTTAATAACGACGGCTACCGCGATATGATCGTAACCAACGGTTTCCCGAAAGATGTGTCTGATCATGATTTTATGACCTATCGTGAGCAGGCTTATGCCGTTACTTCCAAGCAAAAAGTTTTAGATCAGATCCCCGAAATTAAGCTGCATAACTACGCATTTGTTAATAACGGCAATCTCACCTTTAGTGATGTAAGTAAGGATTGGGGGTTAAGCTTACCTACTTTCTCAAACGGCGCTGTATACGTCGATCTGAACAATGATGGAGCTATGGATATGGTAGTTAACAATATCAACGATGAGGCTTTAGTTTATCGCAACACATCCCGCGATGATAAAAATAACCTCGATAAAACGCACTATCTGCAAATAAGCTTTAAAGGCGACAAGCAAAATATCAATGGATTGGGTGCAACAGCCGAGATCTTTTATGACAAAGACAAAAAACAGGTTTATGAAAATGACCCTTACCGCGGATATATTTCAACGGTGCAGGATATTGCCCACTTTGGTTTGGGTAAGGTGCCCCTGGTAGATTCGGTGTTGATCAAATGGCCAAATGGAAAACAAGAGAAACTGACAAACGTAAAGGCCGATCAGCAAATAAAAGTAAATATTAATAACGCTAAAAGTCCGTATTCATTTATCCAACCGCAAATAGCTGCAAACGCTTTATTTAAAGAAGTAACAGATTCTATCGGGATTCATTACACCAACAAGGGCTCCGGTTTTCTTGACTTTAATATCCAGAAACTGCTTCCGCATAAATTATCTGATTATAACCCTGCTTTAGCCGTTGGCGATATTGATGGCAATGGTTTTGATGACTTGATTGTTGGAGGAAGTGCTTATGACCAGGCCCAGATATTTTTCCAGATGCCCGATGGTAAATTTAATCGCCGTAACCTGTTAACAGGCAATATCAATCCCACTCATAATTTTAAAGACGAGGGTCTGCTGCTTTTTGATGCCAACGGCGATGGCAAACTGGATTTGTACGCAGCCAGCGGCGGTTATGAATTTGCTGCTAATGGCCCTGAATACCAGGACAGGCTTTACCTAAACGATGGCAAAGGCAATTTTACACTTGCCACGGATGCTTTACCTGCAAACCTTACCAGTAAGCTGTGCGTACGGGCCTGTGATTATAATAAAGATGGCAAGCTCGATCTGTTTGTATCTGGCAGGGTTGAACCCTGGAAGTATCCTAACCCGGTTTCGAGCTTCATTTTGAGGAATGATAGTCAAAATGGTCATGCTAAATTTACCGATGTTACAGTGCAGGTTGCCCCGTCACTAAAGAATATAGGTATGGTTTGCGATGCACTGTTTACCGATTATGACAATGATGGCTGGCCCGACCTGATCATGGCCGGTGAATGGATGCCGGTTACGTTCCTTAAGAATGATCATGGCAAGTTTGTTAATACTACCTCTCAATCCGGCTTAAGTAACAAACTGGGTTGGTGGAATTCATTAGTGGCCGGAGATTTCAGGCACACCGGTCGTACAGATTATATTGTGGGGAATTTAGGTGAAAACAGCCTGATTAAAGCCAGCGAACAATACCCTGTTTACATTACGGCTAAAGAGTTTGATAAAAGCGGTATCTATAGTGCTATTCCGTCTATCTTCCTGCCCGATCAAAATGGCGATAAAAAGGAGTTTCCGATGTATGGCCGCGATGATATGTTGAAGCAGATGATCAGCATGAAGAAGAAATTTACTAATTACAAATCGTTTGCATTGGCAACTATGGATGAGGTGCTTTCGCCCGAACAAAGAAGCGGCGCGCTCAGGCTAAAAGCTAATACCCTGCAATCATGTTTTTTAAGGAACGATGGAAACGGAAAGTTTACTGTGATCCCACTACCGGTTGAAGCCCAGGTATCGGTGTTAAACGGTATGGAAACCGGCGATTTTGATGGCGACGGAAATCTTGATGTAGTTATCAACGGCAATGATTACGGTGGCGACGCTACCATCGGCAGGTATGATGCACTTAATGGCTTGATGCTGAAAGGCGACGGGAAAGGCAATTTCAAGCCGCTAAGCATTATGCAAAGCGGTATATATATCCCGGGAGATGGCAAGGCTATGGTGAAGTTCAGGGACAAAAACGGGCAGGTGATATTGGCTGCCAGCCAGCATAAGGATGTCCTGAAAATTTTCCGGTCAGAAAGTAAGGGAAAAACTATCCCGGTTAAAGCAAACGATGTTTATGCCCTTGTCAAATATAAAAACGGGAAAACCTCAAGGCAGGAGTTTTATTTTGGCTCGTCGTTTCTGTCGCAATCGGCCCGTTTTATACAGTTTAATGACAAAGTACTAAGCGTAACCGTTTTTGACGACAGGGGGAACCAAAGGCTTGTAAATTAAGCTAATTTGATTGGTGAAAATTAAATCAGGTATTGATAAAATATTATTCGTAATCGATTGCGTAAATTATTATCTTGCGGTATAAATGTAAGGCCGACATTACTATGCGCCCTTAGCCAATAAACCATATTATAATTAAAAACCAATGCATTGCTTTAATCAATCTCCTAAACTCTTTGGCAAAAAAAGGTTTTGGATAGCGTGTGTATGCCTGTTGGGTTGCCAGCAACTCAAGGCCCAAAATGCGGTATCCCTTAATGACCTTTCTTTTTTTGATAATCCCTCATCAAACTGGAAAGTAGCAGCCAATGCCCAGGCCGATATTACACAGGACGAAGTCTTAACAACTAAAGATGGCAGCGGAATCCTGGTAAACCTGCCTGGCAAAAAGGGAGCAAAGGACCTGTTCACTAAGACTGTTTACGGAGATGCTGACCTGGAGCTTGATTATATGATGGCCAAAGCTTCCAATTCGGGCATTTATTTACAAGGCCGTTACGAAATTCAGCTATTGGATAGCTGGGGAACGGTGAACCCCAAATCGGGCGATAACGGCGGAATTTATGAACGCTGGGACGATAGTAAGCCAGACGGGCAGCAAGGTTATGACGGCCATGCGCCAAGGCAAAATGCCAGCCGTGCACCGGGTTTGTGGCAACACATGAAAATTTCATTCCAGGCGCCACGCTTTGATGCGAATGGGCAAAAAATTAGCAACGCTAAAGTGCTTTATGTTTGGCTCAACGGTGTTTTGATTCAGGATAATGTGGAGCTTGCGGGGCCAACCCGCGGGGCTTTTGATAGTAAAGAAGCTGCAACGGGCCCGTTGCGTTTACAGGGAGATCATGGTCCTGTAGCTTTTCGTAATATCAGGATAACCAGCTATGATAAACCGCATCCAGCGTTATCAAATCTCAAATATTGGGTTTACAAAGGAGGCGAAATTGCAGGCGATAGTTATAAAAAGCTGAAACCTGAATCTGAAGGGACTTCGCCTGTACTATCTTCAAACCAGAGCAAGCTTAATAATGACTTTTTAATTCGTTACACAGGTAATATACAGATTAAAGAAGCAGGCGAGTACGCCTTTAAACTGAGTGTACCCGGTGGAAAGGGTGTATTTAGGATTAACGGTAGCGATGCAGTAGCATTAGCCGAAAACAGGGGCGAAGGAAAGATACAATTGCAACCTGGCGATCATCCATTTGAATTACTCTATTCAAAAACTGTCGACTGGGCTAAGCCGGCGCTGGGGCTTACCGTAGCCGGTCCGGGTGTACGGGAGTATCTGTTGAGTGATGCCAACGTGAGCAATAACGATCCTGTTGATCCTATTTTAATTAATGCTACCTCAAATACCATTTTGCGCAGTTTCTCCGATTTGCCGGGTGGCATCAGGGTTACACATGGTGTAAATGTGGGCAGTTCGGAGCAGTTGCATTACACTTATGATCTGGATAAAGGAATGATTGTAGAGATTTGGCGCGGCGGTTTTTTAGATGCTACGCCGATGTGGCATGACAGGGGAGATGGTTCATCGCGCCCTTCCGGTTCTGTTCAATATCTTGGCAAGCCTGTGCCTGCCATTGAAAAACTAAGTGATGCAAGTGCAGCCTGGGCTTTGGATACCGCCGGTACAGGATACCGGCCTAAGGGTTATGTTTTAAATGCTGATGACGTTCCTGCTTTTAAATACATCGTTTACGGATCGCCAGTAACTGATGCCAGCAGCGTTATGGATAAAGGGCAGGGGATTCACAGGGAAATAACCCTCGCCAATGCTGTTGATGGTTTGTTTTATCACCTCGCGTCAGGCAACATCGAAGCGCTTGGCAACGGATTGTACGCCATTGATGATAAATCGTACTATATCCGTATTGATGATGCGGCGGGAGCTAAAGCCGTTGTTCGCGATGCCGGAGGTAAGCAGGAGCTTATTATCC
The DNA here is from genome assembly GCF_900110105.1 of Mucilaginibacter gossypiicola. Taxonomy (GTDB): domain Bacteria; phylum Bacteroidota; class Bacteroidia; order Sphingobacteriales; family Sphingobacteriaceae; genus Mucilaginibacter; species Mucilaginibacter gossypiicola. The sequence goes on from NZ_FOCL01000004.1 coordinate 501,514, forward strand.
CTATCCAAAAGAAATTAACCTATTCCATCATTTTTTAAGCCGCCTTGATCATGAACAATACTTTAAAACAAATGATAAACAAGGGCGCATTTTTATTTACGCTTGTAGTTGTAGCGCTGTTAAGCGATATCAAAAATACCTTTGCCCAGGCCGAATCGCCAAAGGAGGACGATTTTTTCAAGATCATGAAAGTGCCCGCACCCGAAGGTACCATACTGGAGGTTGGCGGTTTGTGCACGCTGCCCAATGGTACTTTGGCAGTAACCACCCGTCGCGGTGATATTTTTATGGTCGAAAACCCAACCGGGCAGCATCCTTTCTTCCGCAAGTTTGCTTCAGGCTTGCATGAGGTTTTGGGAGCGGCATGGAAAGACGGCGCTTTATACGTTGTTCAACGCGGCGAATTGACCAAGCTGGTTGATACCAATATGGACGGTAAGGCCGATGTTTTTGAAACTATCTATGCCTGGCCATTATCAGGCAACTATCATGAATACAGCTTCGGACCTAAAATTGCTCCCGATGGCTCCTTCTTTGTGACCTTGAACCTGGGCTTCCCTCCTGATTGGTGGCACCCTAAAAGCTTTGTGCCTTACCGGGGTTGGGCTTTAAACATCAAGGAAGATGGAACAGTTACCCCATGGGCAGCCGGTTTTCGCTCGCCTTGCGGGATCAGTATGATTGATGGTGAACTTTGGTATGCCGATAACCAGGGCGACTGGGTAGGCTCAGGTAGTATCATGCCAATCAAAAAAGGTGCATTCATGGGGCATCCTTCAAGCCTGGTGTGGACTGGTTTGCCTAACTCGCCGTTGAAACTTACGTCCGAACAATTCTTCGCTAAAAATAACCCGCGGATAGAGTTTGATAAAAATGGGCAACCGGTTAAACCGCAGGATGTGGTTAACGAGAAATTCAAGACCGAATTTGAGGCCAAAAAAGAAATTCCTGAACTGCAGTTACCAGCTGTTTGGTTGCCGCACGGCATCCTGGGGATTTCGAACTCCGAGATTGTTAAAATTCCGGAAGGCGCGTTCGGCCCTTTTGCCGGTCAGTTGTTGATCTGTGACCAGGGGCAAAGTATGGTTGACAGGATTTTTTTAGAGAAAGTTAACGGCGAATACCAGGGTGCTGCCTGGGCCTTCAGGAGCGGTTTTCAGTCGGGAATTGTAAGGTTGGCCTGGTTACCTGATGGTTCATTAGCAGCCGGCGAAACCAACCGTGGCTGGGGATCGGCAGGGGAGGCTACCATGGGCTTGCAGCGTTTGGTATGGAATAATAAAGTTCCGTTCGAGATGCGCGCCATCCGTGCCATGCCCGACGGCTTTGAGATAGAGTTTACCAAGCCGGTTGATAAAAAGGTGGCTGAAGATATTGCATCTTATTCAGTAGAAAGCTTCATTTATAAATATCATGGCGTGTATGGTAGTCCGCCGGTAAATACCGAAAAATGCCCTATAGTGGGTGTTAAGGTATCAGCTGATGGTTTAAAAGCACGTCTTATTGTAAATAACCTGCGGAAGTATTATATCCATACTATTACCCTTGCCGCTATTCGTGATAAGGAAAATTATTTTAATCTCGTCCATCCAACGGCATATTATACATTGAATAACATCCCTGAGGGGCAAAAGCTTTCCATGACAGAAGTTAGTACAGTGAACTCGGCCCAAGCAACAGCTTCAACCGATTTAAAGAAGGGCACTGTTGGGAAGAAAGGAGCGGCAGTAAAACCTGCTGCGCCCGTAAATGCAGTCCCAACATATGCTGAGATACAACCTATCTTGTTGAAAAATACCTGCCTGTCATGCCATAATGCTACAAAAAGGCAAGTAGGACCGGCTTATGTTGATGTTGCAAAACGGAAATACAGCGTAGCCGAACTGATCCAGTTGATCCATAGCCCAAAACCTGAACATTGGCCTGATTATTCAACACCAATGCCACCTATGCCACAGGTGCCTAAGGATGAAGTCCGTAAGATAGCTTTATGGATTAAATCGCTGGCTAAATAGTAAGGAAGCTTAAAGCTGAAGGCAGAAAGCTAAAAGCTATTTATAAGTTACTGTTTAGGATGTTAATGTTTTTATATAAAGTTCAATGAAACACAAAATTATTTTGACTGCTTTATTAGCAGGTAGCTCATTAGCCGCGCTTGCTCAACAAAATGCTAAGCCTGAAGATACCGAGATCTGGTCGCCGGTACCTGCCGTGGTTACGCCCGGTAAAACTTTGGGAGATGCCCCGTCCGACGCTATTGTTTTGTTTGATGGTAAAAATCTCGATGAATGGGTAGTCACCAACGATACCACATCAAACCATAAATGGAATGTGGCGGATAAAATAATTACCGTTGATAAAAGCGCGGGCGATATTCAAACCAAACGAAGATTTATGGATTTTCAGCTGCACATTGAATACCGGATCCCATCAAACATAACCGGCAGCGGACAAGCACGCGGCAACAGCGGTATTTTCCTGGCAGCCCTGCCATGGGGAGCCGGTGGTTACGAACTGCAGGTCTTGGACAATTATAACAATAAAACCTACGTTAACGGGCAGGTGGGTAGTTTGTACAAACAGGCAATTCCGCTTGCTAATGCTTGCCGTAAACCCGGCGAGTGGCAAACTTATGATGTGATTTGGACAGCTCCGCGTTTTAATGAGGATGGCTCGTTGAAATCGGCAGCACGCGCCACGGTGCTTCATAATGGAATATTGGTGCAAAACAATACTTCATTAATAGGCGATACTCCGTATATCGGTAAGCCAGAGTATCGTAAGCATGGCGCTTCGCCAATTAAGTTACAGGCCCATGGTGATAAAAGTGAGCCTATCAGTTATCGGAATATTTGGGTAAGGGAACTATAAATAAAGTCGTCATTGAGAGGAACGAAGCAATCCCAAACTGTACAGAGAGACTTGCATAGCTACTTTGCTTATCGGGGATTGCTTCGTACCTCGCAATGACGCGTTATTATTGCGACTATTTTCCTCTTGCGCTCGTTTGTAACGAGCGCGAGTAAAATAAAAAATGTCATTGCAAGCGCAACGTGGCAATCGCACGGAAGCATATCCATTCTCTATAGTATGCGATTGCTTCGTCGTTCCTCCTCGTAATGACATGACTTTTTAACCTTAGCCTTTCGCCACTTTCTTCCCTTCAATATTTGGCAGCAAGCCGGTAAAAATACCTATCAGCGGCAAATAGGCACAGATCTTAAATACATAATTGATGCTGGTCATATCCGCTACTTTTCCTAACACAGCCGAGCCTAAACCGCCCATTCCAAAGGCCAGGCCGAAGAATAAACCCGCTATCAATCCAACTTTTCCTGGCACCAGTTCTGTGGCGTAAACTAAAATCGCTGAAAAGGCCGACGAAAGGATCAGTCCGATAAATACTGATAAAACGCCTGTCCAGAATAAGGATACGTAGGGCAGGAGCATGGTAAATGGAGCTACACCCAATATCGAGATCCAGATGATGTATTTACGGCCGAAACGATCACCCAATGGTCCGCCAAAAAGTGTACCGGCCGCTACTGATCCTAAAAACATGAACAGGTAAATTTGTGATTGCTGAATGCTTAAATGAAATTTATTGATCAGGAAGAAAGTGTAGTAGCTGGTGATACTGGCCAGGTAAAAATATTTGGAGAAGATAAGCACCAATAAGATACCTAACGAAAATATCACCCGCCTTTTTGATAAATTTAAATGTGAGACTTCGTTAACGCTCTTGTTCTTTGCCTTAAGGCTTAAGTGTTCAGCATACCATTTAGCTATGCGCAGTAATACCAATATGCCGGCAAGGGCTATGAGGCAAAACCAGATCACGTTTGATTGCCCGTAAGGGATTACAATAAGGGCCGCCAGCAGCGGACCGACAGCGCTGCCAGCATTGCCGCCCAATTGGAAAATAGATTGTGCCAACCCCTTTTTACCCCCGGATGCCAAATGTGCAACCCGCGATGATTCCGGGTGAAATATAGATGAGCCTATCCCGATAAGGCTTACGGCTATCAGCACAATATAAAAGTTGCTTGCAAAAGAGGCCAGCATCAGTCCCGATAAGGTAAAACCCATGCCAATTGCGAGGGAATACGGTTTTGGTCTTTTATCGGTGTAAAGCCCTACAAAAGGCTGCAGAATAGAGGCTGTAATTTGATAAGTGAAGGTTATTAGCCCTATTTGCGTGAAATTCAGACTGAACCGTTGCTTGATGAGCGGGTATATGGATGGTATAACCGATTGCAGCATGTCGTTAATAAAATGGGCCAGACTTATGGTAAACAAAATTGAATACACGGTTTGCTGAACCAATTTTTTAGGCTCGGTGGTAGTAATTGTTGGCGATGTAGATTCCATTTAGTGACAGATTAAATTATAAAACATTATAACATCAGATGAATTTGTTGAAAATTTTTAATGTTGATGAATTTCGAGAACTGTATTCCAGGCCTGTTTCGAATCGCAATCGAGGATGTTTTTCAGAAGCTTTTCGTGAAGGTGCTGTGTGTCGATAAAAATACGTGTATCAGGGTGGATTTCAGTAAACCAGTTTTTTAAATGGACGGCAGCTGTTTTATATAAATCGCTCAGGATCTCATTTTTTGACGCTTCGGCAATAGCAATGTGAAATTTAACATCGGCATCAATACATTCTTCCAATAGCCCGGCGTCGGCAGTTCTTTTCCGCGTTTCCAAATGGCTTTTCATGGTGAAGATATCCTTTTGTGAGCGGTTTATAGCTGCTTTTTCAGCTATTTTCATCTCCAGAAGCTGCCTTACCTCGTCAAGGTCCTGTGACCGGGCGCGCTTTATACGGGCCTCCATTGGTTCGGGGTTAACAGTTGTACGTTCTACAAAAGTTCCCGCACCCTGCTGGATCCTGAGCAAGCCCGATTGTACCAGGCTTTTTGTTGCCTCACGAATGCTTGAACGACCAACGCCAAACTCGGCCATAAGCTCCGGTTCGGTAGGTAGTTTATCATTTATTTGATACCGGCCATCGGCTATCTGTTCCTTCAGTTTTTCAGCAATCTCCTCAGCCAGCGACTTTTTAATAATCTTTCTCATTTGTAAATCATCAGATGAATTGCAAAGGTATAAGTTTGTTTGAAAAATAAAAGTTATTTTGGGCGTAAAATCTATTTTTAAAAAATAGTACCAATTATTAGCCGGTGTTTTCTAAAGCATTAATATATATTTAAATTTAGCTTAACATTCGTGCCGTTACTTTGATGCCATAAAAATACCCCTTGTGAAACAATATTCGGATGCACAACTTCTTCTTGAACTGCAGGGCGGTAATGATGGGGCATTCAGGGAAATTTATGAGCGCTATGCCGATAAATTAATTGCCTTCGCATTAAAGAAAACACAAAACGAGGATGAAGCGATGGATATGGTACAGGAGCTGTTCCTTTCCATATGGAAAAACCGCCTTACTATCCAGGTAAATGGTGCGCTTGAAGCTTACCTTATGGTTTCTGTTAATTACATGAGCTATAAGTGGTACAAAAAGCAAAGCACAAAGCCGCGCTCATTAGACGATGTTTCCGAATTGCAGGAAACTTACGAACATAGCACCGATCAAAAGCTTTCCCTTGCCGAATTACACCTGTTAATAAACAGGGAAGTAGCGGATATGCCCGAAAAGATGCGCCAGGTTTACCTGTGCAGCCGTGAGCAGGATATGACCGGGCCGCAAATTGCCGAGTTTTTAGGCTTATCGCACCAAACCGTGCGCAACCAGATCAGCAATGCCTTAAGCCGGCTGAAAAAGTCTGTTCAGAAATATTATAACGTTATTCCCTTCGATAATTACAGCAGATTTTTGCTGCTGATAATTTTTTTCAAAAAGTTATAGTACACTCTCCTTTGTTCGGTCACTTAACAGGTATAAAGCCCCCTGTTAGGTGAATCAAAAAGAAATAAAAAGATTACTCGATAAGTTTAACGCCGGTAAGTGCACCGACGAGGAATTGCAGCTTTTACAACAAATGATGCATGAACTTGATACGGACACCAACACCGATAACAATATTAAAGCCCTTAAGCAACCACTTTGGGAACGTATAGAAAAACAAACTATAGCTAAAGGGAAGGTCCGCAGGTTAAACACTACCTGGTTAAAAGTTGCAGCGGCGGTTTTAGTGGCTGTGTGCGTTGGTTTGTTCTATTCAAAAATAGCTACCCATAAAAATGAGCAGGTTGCCTACCAGGTAATTACCGCCCCCAAAGGCAGCATGAAGCAGATCATGTTGCCCGATAGCACAACTGTGCAGTTAAATGCAGGCACATCCATAAAATTCCCTGTTAGTTTCAGCGGTTCAAAAAGAGAAGTGACGCTTATTAATGGCGAGGCGTTTTTTGATGTGAAGCATGATGTGAAGCGGCCATTCATGGTGCATACGGCAAAGGTTACCACGCAGGTATTGGGTACATCGTTTAATATCAAATTCTACAATGAATTGCCCGACCTGCAGGTTTATGTGAATAGCGGCAAGGTAGAGGTGCATGATCAGCGTCATACTTTGGGGTTTTATACCCCGAGGCAGCAGCTAACCTACAACAAACAACATGAAAGCTTTACACGCCAGGAACTAACGGCCGATCATTCGTTAAGCTGGATGCATGACGAACTGATACTAGATAATGCATCATTTAAAGAGATTACAGTTTACCTGCAAAATCGCTATAGCGTGAATTTTAAATACAATGAAAAACGGCTGGCGCAGCAGCATTACTCGGTTAGGTTTTCAAATAAGTTGAATATCAGGCAGGTGCTGGATATTCTTCAGTTTATTGATGGCCACAAGTATAAGTTAAACGGAGATATAGTAAATATTAAATAGCAATATAAAAGGAAAACCAATGCCTGCTCCAACAGGCACTGGCTCAATTAAGTGTAGCTGCCAAAACTAAAAGCCAACAGGCAGTTACTAATCACTTTAAAAACAAATGTATGGAAAAATCTTTAACCCGGATTTCAAGAAGATTAATCTCAGCAATTTTGTTGCTGGTAACAACCCTGACGGCAGTATTGCCCTCACGCGCCTTCGCCGAGCGTAGTGTGTCGCTGATGGATCAGCCGGTAACCGTAAAGTTTGCCGACGAGACCATGGATGCATCGCTCGAGAAACTCAAAAAAGCGGTCAATACCGTTGCATTTAACTACAAGATCGATGATGTGGCCGCGGTAAAAGTAAAGGCAAATTCATTTGTTAACAAGCCATTAAAAGATGTACTTAACGCTTTAACCGCCAATACGCAATTGGAGTACCGCGAAAAGTACGGCACAATCATCATTTCACACAAGAAGATGGTACGTGCACCCGAAAAAATCACCGTTACAGGCAGTGTGACCGATAAGGATGGGCCGCTTGCCGGTGTAGCTGTACGCAGCAAAACTTCAACTGCCGCTACCTCAACCGACGTTAACGGTAATTTTAAAATTATCGTTGAAAAGGGCGAAGTGTTGGTATTCAGCTTTATCGGCTACAAAAGCCGCGAAGTTGCTGCCGGTCAATCGCCGCTTAACATTACGCTGGAAGCCGATGTTACCGGTCTTAACGCGGTTGTAGTGGTAGGTTACGGTACACAGAAAAATACCGACGTAACCGGTTCTGTAGGTTCATTGAAAGTAACCAATGTTAAAGATCGCTCTGTAGGCTCGGTTACCGAAATGCTGCAGGGACAGATAGCCGGTGTTACGGTTTTGAACGAAGGTGGCGACCCAACTTCGGGCCCGAGCATCAGGTTACGTGGCCAAAGCTCTTTTAATAACGAAGGCCCGCTGATGGTTGTTGACGGTACTATTTACAATGGTGGTCCTATCGATCCTTCGGATATAGAATCTATCGATGTGTTGAAAGATTCATACGCTGCTATTTACGGTGCTAAAGCTGCCGGTGGTGTAATTTTGATCACTACTAAACGTGGTAAACAAGGCAAAACCAATCTTGACATTACTGCTAAAGGCGGTGTACAAAACGCCTTGAAAATATTACAGGCTTTAAATGCTGCTGATTATGCAGATGCGATAAATACTGCTTATGATAACGCGGGCAAAACCCGTTTACCAGCGTTTGATGCTACTATAAATCCTGACTCACGCGTAACACGCACCAACTGGACAGATGCTTTGTTCAGAACTGGTTATATCCAGGATTATAACATGAACATCAGCGGCGGTACAGAAAAATCTAACTTTTATGTATCAGGCGGCTATCGTAAAAACGATGCTATCCTGTTAAATACCAATGCTATTCGCTACAATTTTCGTGTAAACTCCGATCACCAGATCAATAACTGGTTAAAGATTGGCGAGAGCATGTCATACTCTTATAACAACGGACAGGGTGCCAACACTACCAGTGCTTACACAGGTGCTATATTATCAGCTATATTTTATCCGCCTAACGCGTCGATTTACAACGCCGATGGTAGCTTCGGTGGTGTACCTGCACAATACGCAGGTTCTTATGGTGACGTTATTAACCCTGTTGCCTATTTAAAACGCTTGGATAACAGCGACGCTGTAAACAGCTTTAATATCAATCCTTATGTTGAAATAAACCTGATTAAAGGTTTGAAATTTCGTTCGAACCTGGGCATAACCAAAAACCTGGAGACCATCAAAAATTTCAGCACAAGGGTTTTAGAGCCAGGTAAAAAGTTTTTTGATAACTTCCTGTTCCAGGAGCAATACAATGCCCGCACTATCCTTGCCGAGCAAACTTTAAACTACGACAGGACTTTTGGTAACCACCACGTAAGCGCTTTAGCAGGTTACACTTATCAGAATGATACACAGGAGTTTTTTAGTGTTAATACCGATAACTACCTGAGCGAAGATCCCGCTTACCGTTACATTATCAATGGCAGTCTTAACCCAACTGGCGTACCATTACAGGGTAACAAAAACGAATCTGCTTTGATCTCATACCTGGGCAGGATTGGTTATGACTATGCTGGTAAATACTTCATCAACGGTATCATCCGTCGTGATGCTACTTCATTATTAACAAGTAAAAACCGTACTGAGGTTTATCCGGGGGTATCTGCAGGTTGGTTAATCAGCAAAGAATCATTTTTTCCTACAGACGCATTTGTATCATTTGCTAAGTTGAGGGCAAGTTATGGTCAGTCAGGTAACCTTGCAGGTTTGCCAAGCTTCCCAACATCGGTTTCGTTAACTAAAACTGCCGGTTATTTAGGTAGCCCGGCCGCTGCCATCACAGGTTCGGCTGTTGATGGTTTAGCTAACCTTGACCTTAAATGGGAAAAAGCTACGCAAACCGATATCGGTGTTGATTTAGGTTTGATGAACGGCAAGATCAATGTTACTGCCGATGTGTTTCAAAAAAGAAATACCCGTTTCCTGTTCCAGCCTCCCGTTGCAGCGGTTTATGGTGTGTCAAATCCCCCGTTTGTTAACGGCGGCCAGATCACAAACAGAGGTATCGAATTAGCTGTTAAATACCAGGGTGCTGTTGGCGAATTCCGCTATAATTTAGCAGCTAACGGATCATACATCAAAAACAAAATTGATAATATCCTTCCAGGTCAGCAAACCATCCTTTCAAACCCAACAGTAAGGGATAACCTGGTGCCGGTTTGGTTGCAACAAGGTTACTCACTGTACTCTTTCTTTGGTTTAAAAACAGCTGGCTTGTTCCAATCTCAGGATGAGGTGAACAATTATAAAGATGCTTCAGGAAACCTGATCCAGCCAAACGCTAAAGCAGGCGATATCAAATTCCAGGACCTTAACCATGATGGTAAGATAACCGAAGCTGATAAAACTTACCTGGGCACACCATTCCCTAAGTTCAGCTACGGTTTTACAGCAAACTTCAGCTACGGCCCGTTTGATATGAGTGTGTTTTTACAGGGTATTGCTGGAAACAAACTTTTCAATGCTGTTAAATACACTGGTTTAAACGCCTCTATCCAAAACTATAATCTGCTGGCCGATGCTAAAAACGCATGGACCCCAACTCATACTAATACCAATATTCCGCGGTTATCTGCAAGTGATGCAAACGGCAACTTTGGCAACGTATCTGACTTTTATGTTGAGAATGGCTCATATATGCGCATAAAAAACGTAACCCTTGGTTATACACTGCCAAAAGCACTGATGACTAAAATTGGCGTACGCAGCGCCCGCATTTTTGCTAACGCGCAAAACCTGGCAACATTTACCAAATACACAGGTCTTGACCCGGAGGTTGGTATCAACCAAAACGGTGTTGACTTAGGTTTGTACCCACAGTCGAGGATTATTTTAATAGGTGTTAACGTAGGCTTATAATCAATCAGGAACCATAATTAAGAAGATACAGAGATGAAATTCAAAAATATAATTAGCAAAGGCTTAATGGGTGTAATGGTTATTGCACTGGCCCAAAGCTGTAAAAAAGGTACTTTAGATAATATTAAACCAACCGGCACTCCAACCAGTACTAACTTCTGGAAAACAGCCGACGATGCGCAGGCAGCTGCCAACGGTTTATACGAAAAACAAAGCAACAGCGAAGATCTTTACGGTCGCGGTTTCTTTTGGTTCATTAACGCCAGTGATGATATGGTTGTAGGCCGTACATCTGCCGACAGGGAAAATATCAAAAACTTTATATGCACTGGTAACGAGAGTAGTATTTACGCGCCATGGCAATTGCACTTTGTGGTGATGAAACGTGCTAATGACGTGATCAACAATGTGCCAAACATTAACATGGATGCGGCTACCAAAAACTTTATTTTGGGCCAGGCGTACTTTATCCATGCAGTAATGCACCTGGAGATAGCCGATTTGTACGGTTCAGATAAACAAGGTGCTCCTTTACAAAACCGTACCAATCCGTTGGCGTTCCCGGCTCAATTGCCTTCAGTTAAAGATAACTATGCCTACATTGAGGCTGATTTGAAAAAAGCAGCTTCTTTATTGCCTTACTTTGATAAGCTGGCCGCTACCGATTATGGTCGCGCGCATAAAACTGCTGCCTATGCATATCTGGCTAAAACTTACCTGCATGCTAAGGATTATGCCAATGCCGAAAAATATGCCGATTCGGTTATTCTGAGCGGTAAACATGCGTTGTTAAGCAATTATGCCGATGTATTTAAGATTGCTAATAACTATAGCTCCGAGTATATCTGGTCGGTAGCAAGTAACCTGAACGGGCAAAGCATTTTACCGGGTGCTATGCTGGAGAACAAGGGATGGGGCTTATATAATGGTTTCGGTTACTATCAGCCTACCAAAGAGCTTGTCGACGAATTTGAAACCGGCGATAAAAGGCTTGCTGCTACCATCCTTCAAAAAGGTGACAGCTTCCAGTATTTCGGTCAAACTTATACTTACCCAATCGGCGGTAAAAGCAATAGCTTAACCGGTTACCAGTTTAACAAATACATGGAGCCGTTTAGCTATGCTGGTGGTATTCACGTAAGCCCTAACGGTGATGAACCATCAACAGATTTAAACGTGCCATTGTTACGTTATGCCGAAATCTTGCTGATCAAAGCCGAAGCCCAGATTATGCAGGGAAAAAATGGTGACGCCGCGCTTAATCAGGTACGTGTACGTGCCGGTTTAAAGCCAATCACTAATGCTACTATGGTTAATTTGAAACATGAGCGTCGGGTCGAATTAGCTGGCGAGTGGAGTGATCGTAACTTCGACCTGGTACGTTGGGGGGATGCACAGGCAATTTACGCAAAACCGTTACACGGTTCGGATGGCTCAGTTGTGTGGAAAGCACGTAACTTTGACCCGGCGAGGGATAACGTTTGGCCTATTCCGCCAAAGGATATCCAGATAAGCCAGGGCCAGCTGAAACAGAATGCCGGCTGGTAATTGACATATTGAAACTTACAAAACCGGGCACAGCCCGGTTTTGCTATATCTATACCAAATGAAAAAAAGTACTACCCTTATTACGCTGGCAGCGCTGCTGGCAAACGCCGGCCTGACGGCCAACGCGCAGGTTAAAAACTACACTGTAGCCGACGCACATTCCCACAACGATTACAAAAACAACATCCCTTTTTACCGGGCCTATGAAAAAGGTTTCGGTTCTATCGAGGCCGACTGTTATGCCGTTAACGGGCAACTGATGGTGGCACACGATAAAAAGGAGATCGACGCCAAACGGTCATTAAAGATCTTGTACATAGATCCGCTGATTGAAAAGTTTAAACGAGACCCGCAACGTCATTTAAGGCTGCTTATCGAAATTAAGGAAGATCATAAGGCAGTATTGCCGCTGGTGATTAAAGAGTTAAAACCGCTTGAACAGTATTTTGATTATGAAGGCCACCCGGGCAGGTTATCGATAGTTATGACAGGGGCAGTGCCACCTCCGGCAGAGATGACCAACTATCCGGCCTGGATCTCGTTTGACGTAGATCATATGAACGGTTTTACGGCTGAGCAGTGGAAAAAGATTGGCCTGGTAAGTTTTCCGTTTGGCAAATACATGCACTGGAACGGTAAAGGTGTATTGAATAACGAAGAAATTGCAAGGATAAAAGCGGGGATTGATAGTGTACATAACTCGGGTAAAAAGGTTCGTTTTTGGGAAACGCCCGATACCAAAAGCAGCTGGCTGGCCCTTATCCGTTTAGGTGTTGATGTAATTGGCACCGATAAAATAGAGGAGCTTGGCGATTTTCTGGATAAGAAACCCAAAAGCGAATACACTGCGCCGCAGCCATATGCTATTTATAAGCCAACTTATAAATCGGACTGCGCGGTTAAGAAAGTTAAAAACATCATTTTGTGTATTGGAGATGGTATGGGTTTATCGCAGATCTACTCAACCTATACGGCTAATCGCGGTCAGCTGAATATTTTTCAGATGCTGAATATCGGCTTTTCGGTAACCAACTCAGCTGATGCTTACATTACTGATTCGGCGGCAGGAGCAACTGCTTTTGCATCTGGTCAGAAAACAAATGACAGGGCTATCGGTGTTGACCCATCAGGCAAACCTTTAAAATCTCTAGCTGATTATAGCGCTGATGCTGGTAAAAAAGTAGCCGATATTGCTGTTTGCGAATTAACAGACGCCACTCCGGCTGCTTTTTACGCTCATGATTCGGAGCGGAGTCATTCAGTAGCTATTGCGAGTCAGATCACATCTTCGCCAGTAGATATATTTTTGGGTTCGGCTTACAAAGATTTTACGCAGCCTGCTAATGGTGAAACTACCGTTGATAAGATGAAAAAAAGAGGATATGCCGTTATCCGTAACTTTGATGACTTTTTAAATAGTTCATCGCCAAAGATACTGGCCCTGATGGACGATAGTGTAACCCGCCCTAAAATGGAGGGTAGGGGTAACTACCTGCCGCTGGCATTCAATAAAGTAACTCAAACATTTAAGAATGCACCAAAAGGTTTTTTTATGATGATTGAGGGTTCGCAGATTGATCACGGTGGTCATGCCAATAACCTCAAGCAAATAATCACCGAAAACGGCGACTTTGACCGGGTAGTTGGCGACGCCTTGAAATTTGCCGATGAAGATGGTGAAACCCTGGTAATTGTAACTGCCGATCATGAAACCGGAGGTTTAACCCTGCTTGATGGCAGCATAAATAACGGCTACGTATGGGGCGATTTTAGTACCAATGATCATACAGGTACCCCGGTTCCTGTATTTAGTTACGGGCCGCATTCGTTGGATTTCAGGGGAGTTTATAGTAATACGGAGATCTTTAATAAGATTAAGGCTTTATTGCAATAGCTGCAATTAACAGAAACGATAATAAACCCATGTCATTGCGAGGAACGAAGCAATCGCATGCTATACAGGGGCGGATCGGCTTCCGTGCGATTGCCACGCTGCGCTCGCAATGACATGTTTTAGATTTAACAGATAGGGAATGATCAACCTATAATCTGTACCCATCCCGAGTAAACAGTGCCATTCTTCAGGTCGATCTTGTAATAGTAAGTTCCCGGGGGCAGCCTTTTGCCGTTGTAGGTTCCATCCCATGCCTTCGTGTAGCCTTTAGTACTATATACTATTGTTCCGTATCGGTTAAAAACCTGTGTAATGGCATTGTCGTAGGCTCCCAGCGCATCTATTTGCCAGGTGTCGTTTATACCATCGCCATTAGGAGTAAACGTGTTGGGGATGGTGAATTTATCAATAACCTTTACCTCAACAGCAGCTTTAGATTCCAGGTTGCACGATCCGGGTTGCAGTACATGCAAAATATAGGTGATGTTGCTGGTTGGAAATACAAAGGGTTCTAAAGATGTGGTATTGCTGATGTTTTCATTGGGTGTCCAGTAATAAGAAACATTTTCGCCACTTACCTGGGCATGAAGCTGAATCCTATCACCTTTCATGACTTCACGTGTGGCGGTGGCGTAGGCTCCGGGGCCCTGGTTTACTGTTAAGGTTACAGCGCTCTTGGCTTTGCAGCTGTTATTGGTCACTTCAACGGTATAGGTGGTAGTTTCTTCCGGGGATGCCATTGGGTTGGCAATGTTTGGGTTTGACAGGCCGGTTGCGGGATACCATTTATAGGATGTTCCGCCCGCTGCGTGGAGCTGGGTTTTATCGCCTTTGCAAATCGCCTTGTTATCGCCAGCATTGGCAACTACAGGTGCGTTTACGTTTACTGTAACCGCAGGCGCAATACTTGAGCATCCGTTTTTAAATACCGTTACATGATATTGCCCGCTCATGGCCACCGTTGCACTGTTAATCACCGGATTTTGTTGTGCAGACGTAAAGCCGTTCGGCCCCGTCCAGCTATAACTATCGCCCGTGGATACCGTAAGATAAATATTTTCGCCGGGGCATACCGGCGAACTTGCAGTGGCTGTAACCGGTTCCGGGTTAATGATGCTTAACGTTACAGCCGATGAGATCAACCTGCATTGCGCCGAGTTTGTATTACCTTGCTGGGCAACTAATACCCTGTATTGATAATTGCCGGTGGTGGTAGGTTGATGGAGCGGGTAGGAGCCAGATACAGCGCCGGGAATATTTATCCATCCGTTTGGTGTACTTATTTGCCACTGATAAACAGGATTTTCATAAGGTAGATCGGATGCGGCGCTAACATTCAAGGTGTAAAACTTATCAGCTTCAGCGCATCCCTGTGCTGTTATGGCTGTTTTGTCGTTTCCAAAATAGGTAGTAAGTGCAGGGCCGTAGGGGCGTAGTGATATATCGTCAAGGGCTACATCATTGCCGTAACCACCGCTGGCGTTATTGGTCATTTTAATGGTTACATCGCCGCCGGTTGATGGGGTGTTAAAAGTAATGTTGTATTCCAGCCATCCTAAACCATTATCAATTGGCCCGGTATGATTTGTTTTGGTTTCGAGAGATGTGGTTACGGAGAATGTAATATCCGGTTTGATGCCGCCTTGTCTCATCAGGTTAAGCACATAAACGCTGAACCTGTAAGTTGTACCGGGGCACAAAGTTTTAACAGTTCTTTTATAAAACTCGTCAATAGTATTGGTAGCATCCACAATCATCATGTAGCCATTGGGCCGACCCGGCGTATGATTGCCTGTTTGCAGCCACGATTCGGGGTACATGCCGGTAGTGGAGTTGGCAATAGTATAGCTGCCTTCACCCGGCTGTGATGGTATGTAATTATAGGTAGTAGAAAAATTCCCGTCATTAATTTTCGGGCCTATTTGAGCCGATCCGGCCCCAAAGTCCTCAATTAATACCGGTTCCCCCTCCTGCGCTTTCAGGCGCAGGGCGAACTGTGGCGATAGGCATACTATCGCCAATAAAGTGATAAATTTCATGTGTTTTTACGCATGTCGGCCAGACTTGCAACGCGCTCGCTTGTCTTGCTTAAAAGTTTAATCAATGCGGCCGGGGGACAGCCGGTATTGATTAAACCTGGGTTAATGTTGTGTTTTTTGAAGGGTAGGTTGCAAAAGGAAAGCCATGCCAGAGGCTTAAAACAATGAAGAGTAGATATGTGCAGCGTGTGAAAATGAAATTTGGCGATTGGCGAAAAATAAATTTGTAAAAAGTACACTAAGTAGCTGTGTTATACTTTTTTTGAAAGTTATTGTTTTGAAATATATAGCACAGGTTGTAAAATGTTGTTCACGAAAAATGAATTTCAATGGCGCGATTTTTGTAAGGCTGATGGATTTGATTTTTGATGGTATTGTAGCTTGTTTTCTACCATGGATCTCATTGTGGGGAAATAAGTCTACGGTGTCTGGCCTTTTTATTCCATGCAAATGCTATTCCTGTTAGCTCTTTGCTTAAGTTTTAATTAAATGAACAACTTGAACAAGCGGTATATTAAAGGCACAAAAGGAACGGAATGAACAGGGGAGGGTTTTTAAGAGCCGGGGAGGCGTAATAATGAGTTTAAAGACTTACGAAGCTTTTAAAACTTCGTAAGTCTGGGCCTGTGTCAAATGAGAATTATTGTTTGATTGAAAGATACAATACCGCAGCAATGGAAGCGCCAACCAACGGAGCAATAACGGGGATCCAGGCATACGCCCAGTCACTGGTACCTTTGCCTTTTATCGGCAACAGCATATGCATGAAACGCGGGCCGAGGTCGCGGGCAGGGTTTATAGCGTAGCCGGTAGTGCCACCCAATGACAGGCCTATTACCCAAACTAAAAATGCCACCGGAATTGCTCCAATAGAACCAAGGCCGACAGGTGTTTTAGCCGGCGTAATTTCCGCGCCTGCTATATAGAAAATGGTAAACAGTAATACAAAAGCGCCAATCACTTCACTGGCAATGTTTGATACATAATTACGTACGGCGGGGCCAGTGCAAAATACAGCCAATATAGAAGCCGGGTCGTTAGTGCGCTTGAAGTGATCGTAATACATTATCCATACTAAAAAAGCACCTATACACGCACCTGCAAATTGGGCAATGATGTAGGGGATAACATTTGCCCAGGCAAACTTGCCCGCAATGGCAAGCGCCAAAGTTACGGCTGGGTTAAGGTGGGCGCCGCTATATGGGCCTGCAACTACTACCCCAACAAAAACGGCCAGGCCCCAGGCCGTGGTGATCACTATCCACCCGCCGTTATTTCCTTTGGTATCTTTTAAAACTACGTTGGCCACTACGCCATCGCCTAATAATATAATGAGCATGGTGCCTATCAGTTCGGCTACAAATGGAGACATGTTTAAAGTATTTTAATGGTGGATATTAAATAGCAGATACAGGATAACCGGAATTAGACCAACATTGGGCAGTGCTCACAGCGCGTTTCCAACCCGCAATACCGGTTTTTACTTCATCAAGATCATTACCCGGATTGAACTCGGCTTCAACTGCCCATAGATGCTGAATTTCAGCTATATCCTTCCAGTAACCAACGGCTAACCCAGCCATATAGGCTACGCCAAGCGCTGTGGTTTCGGTAACTTCCGGCCGGATCACTTTACAGTTCAATACGTCCGATTGAAATTGCATCAGCAGGTTATTGGCCGTGGCGCCGCCATCTACACGTAATTCTTTAATTTCCATACCGGCATCGGCTTCCATTGCTTTAAGTACATCCATGGTTTGATAGGCAATGGATGCCAGTGCCGCTCTTGAAATGTGGGCGGCTGTAGCCCCGCGGGTTAGCCCGACTATAGCGCCACGCACTTCCGGGTCCCAGTAGGGGGCACCAAGGCCAGCGAATGCAGGTACAAAGTAAACGCCGGCGGTATCTTTTACGGATGTGGCCAGTTTTTCAATATCCGCCGATGTTTTGATAATGCCGAGACCATCGCGCAGCCATTGAACAACCGCTCCGCCAATAAAAATACTGCCCTCAAAGGCGTAGGTGATCTCGCCATTTATTTTCCAGGCAATGGTAGTAAGCAGGTTGTTTTTTGATTTGATAAACTCGTGCCCGATATTCATCAGCATAAAACAGCCGGTACCATAAGTGTTTTTCACCATGGCTTTATCAATGCACATTTGCCCGAATAAGGCTGCGTGCTGATCGCCGGCTATGCCCGCAATCGGAATCCTTTGCGCAAATATGTTATTGGCGGTATGGCCATATAATTCGCTTGATTGTTTTACTTCGGGTAGTATACTTTTGGGGATATTGAAGAGTTGTAGCAGTTCATCATCCCATTGCTGGGTGCGGATGTTGAACAGCATGGTTCTGCCTGCGTTGGTTACATCGGTAGCATGCACTTCGCTGCGGGTTAACTGCCATATGAGCCAGCTGTCAACCGTGCCAAAAGCCAGTTCACCGGCTTCCGCCTGCGCCCTTGCACCTTCAACGTTATCTAAAATCCATTTGATTTTTGAACCCGAAAAATAAGCGTCTATCACAAGCCCGGTTTTATCACGGATCATATCGCTGTAGCCGTTTTGTTTTAGCTCATCACAGAAGGCGGCAGTGCGCCTGTCCTGCCAAACAATGGCGTTATGGATGGGTTCGCCGGTTTTGCGGTTCCATACTATAGTTGTTTCGCGCTGGTTGGTTATGCCTATGGCTTTGATGTTTCCACCGCCTAAGCCTGCTTTTGCAATTGCTTCTACAGCTACAGAGATCTGGCCGGCCCAAATCTCGTTAGGATCGTGCTCAACCCAGCCCGGTTTAGGGAAGTACTGCTTAAATTCTTTTTGCGCCGAAGTAATGATCTTGCCCGCATGATCAAAAATTATGGCCCGCGAACTGGTAGTGCCCTGGTCGAGCGCTAAAATATATTCCTGCATAATTTGGTTTGGTTTACCTTGGTTTATTTATTGAATATCACATTAAATTTGTTCATTTTAATGTGGTGTTAGTATATAATTTTTTGCTGTTTCGTTAAAGGCTTTAACCTGTGCTTGTTCCCATGCAACATCTTTTCCTAATTCGCCGGCCATGAGGCGGGCTACTTCGGGTGCCATTGCCGTAGCCAGGCGGGCATCTAAAAATAACACCCGGGTACGTCGCGCCAGTATATCTTCAACAGTACGCGCCATCTCGTTTCTTACCGACCAGATGACCTCGCCTTTAGTATAGCTGCTTCCAGCATGAACGAGGTTTTTCCAGTCTGGGTTCTCCTTGTACAAAGCCAAAACGTTTTCAATATCGGCACCATAAACAAACATAGGATTTGTGCGGTCGGGGTTGGGGCGATTACCGTGGATAGGTAAGAATGCAGTTTTACACGGTATATTATTTAGTCCGCCTGTTTCAATAGCCTTGTCAACTATGTCCTCGGCCATTTTGCGGTAAGTAGTCCATTTACCGCCCGTTATAGTAATTAGTCCCGACGCAGAAACGATCAGCTTATGGCTCCTGGAAATTTCCTTTGTTTTTGACGAACCATCCTGCGGGGCAGCAAGCGGCCTTAAACCTGCAAAAACGCTTAAAACATCTGCACGGGTAGGGGCTTTGGTGAGGTATTTGCCTGCTGTTCTTAATATAAATTCCACTTCTTCGCGCAGTGCTACCGGTTCAAGGCTGTGCGAGTCGATAGGGGTGTCGGTGGTACCTATCAGTAATTTCTCATGCCATGGAACGGCGAAAAGTACGCGCCCGTCTTCGGTTTTGGGGATCATCAGTGCATCTTCAGCCGGCAAAAATGAACGGTCGAGCACAAGGTGTACGCCCTGGCTTGGCCTAACCATCGGCTTCTTCTCGGGGGTATCCATTTTAAGTACGTCGTCAACGAACACACCGGTAGCGTTGATCACTGTTTTTGCCTTTAATTGGTAATTGACTCCGGTTTCTGTATCCGTGGCTTTTACGCCTGTGATTTTATTGGTAGTATCTTTGATCAATCCGGTTACTTTAAAGTAATTGAGTAGGGTTGCGCCTTGTTCAATAGCTGTTTGTGCCAGGTTAATTGCAAGCCTGGAATCATCAAACTGCCCGTCATGATAAACAACACCACCGTGAAGTCCTTTTTCCTGGATGCCGGGCAATCGTTTAATGGTTTCTTTTTTAGAAATGTGTTTTGCCCTACCGAAACTTAGCTTCCCAGCCAGCAGATCATAAATGCTGAGGCCGATAGTGTAAAAAACACCGTCCCACCAGGAGTAATTGGGAATAATAAAACTTTCATTTTTTACAAGATGCGGTGCGTTTTGTAATAACAGGCCCCGTTCGCGTAAAGCTTCACGCACCAGGCCGATGTCGCCCTGTGCCAGGTACCGTACTCCGCCATGTACTAATTTGGTAGCCCGGCTTGAGGTGCCTTTGGCAAAATCAGCCTGTTCCAGTAATAATGTAGAGAAGCCACGGGAAGCTGAATCGACAGCCGCGCCAAGTCCGGTAGCTCCGCCACCTATGATGACGAGGTCCCAGATCTTTTCGGTATCGTCAAGGTGGTTGAGATTCGCTTCTCTTGTAAATGGATTCATTTTATTTCGATATTTATTCAAATATATAAAATCGAAATAAAATAAAACTAAATGAAATTAAAAATAATTTTATTTGGTTACATTTGACTAATAGAAGCGATCGCATACTCTATCAAACATTACAATCAAGTTTTCTGTTTAATTTAGCGATTATGAGCAAAAACACCGACCGTCATAAGTTTATCCTGCAAAAAGTTGATACAGATGGGTTTGTGAATGTGCAGGACTTAAGTAACCAGTTAAGTGTTTCGGAGGTTACCATCCGAAAGGACCTGAAACTTTTAGAAGATAAAAACCTGCTTTTCAGAACGCATGGCGGTGCAAGCAAAACAAATCCATACGCCAATGACCGGCCGGTATCCGAAAAGGAAAAGCTGAATGGCCCCGAAAAGGAAAAAATTGCCTTCGAAGCTGCGACGAGGATAGGAGCCAATGACTCTGTTATCATCGCCTCGGGTACTACCATGCTCGCCCTTGCCCGTGCTATGCAGCCCAATAAACACCTTACTATTGTTACTGCTGCATTGCCGGTAGCTCTTGAACTTCTTCAGCATCCGCAGGTTGATATTGTTCAATTGGGAGGGCAAATGCGTAATACATCGTCGTCAGTAACCGGCAACTATGCTGAACTGATGCTGGATGATATGCTATGCGGGGTTTTGTTTTTAGGTGTTGACGGTATCGACCCGGAAATTGGATTGACCACCACCAATTTATCCGAAGCCAGGCTTAATCAGAAAATGATCAATGCAGCTCAAACTACCATTGTACTGGCCGATAGTACTAAATTCGGAAAGCGTGGATTAGCGAAGATTTGTTCGTTGGATCAGATCAATGAGATCATTACCGATAGCGGCATTAGTCCGGCAATGCTAAATATGCTGGAAGAAAAAGGAGTGAAGGTGACGGTTGTTTAAGTAGATATTTCGTTGGTGATGGCAGGTGTTGGAAGCATGAAAAAAATGTCATTGCGAGCGAAGCGCGGCAATCTCGTCGCTAATGCATGTCCGATCTGTATTGCTACGAGATTGCTTCGGCGCCCCAGATGCTTTTGCCCATGCTGCTCCTCGCAATGACATGGGTTTTAATAACGCTTTAACATTCTAAGTTCTTCAAATAGCTTTCACTGATGATGACCTTACTATCAATTGTGTATCCACCTTCTCAGTAGTAAACTCCTCAACAGGCCATTTGCTTTCAATGGTTTTAATAAGCATTTCGGTGGCCATTTGTCCTATCTGAAAGGCAGGCTGGCGTACAACGGTTAAGGGGGGATCAAACAGATCAACCACATCCGAATTGGTGAACCCGGCTATCGCAATGTCTCCGGGAACTTTTAAGCTCCATTTTTTTAATATCGACATGCTGCTGATGGTAAGCCGGTCGCTGCCACTAAAAATAGCCTCCGGTTTATCATCCAATGCCAGCAATTCTTTCAGCACAGTCTCCACTTCGTCGTGTATCATGCCGCCATGGTTACAATGCTTAAGGTATTCGGGCCTGAATTCGATGCCGTGTTTATCAAGTGCGGCCTTGTAGCCTTCAAAGCGCTCATGGCTTATAAGGAGATTGTTTGAGTTAGTGAGATGGGCTATTTTGGTAAAGCCCGAGTTAATCAATGCTTCCGTTCCGTTAAACGAACCCTGGAAGTTATTGGCTATCACTTTGTGTGTATTCAGGTCGGGCGCGGCCCTGTCAAAAAATACGATGGGGAAGCCTTTATCCAGCAGGTATTTATATTGTGAGGTGTCGGTTGTTTGGGCCGATAGCGATACCAGTAATCCATCCACATGCCTTGATAGTAAATGTTTTACATTGGCGCTTTCCCTGTCAAATGATTCGTGTGTTTGCGTAATGATAACGTGGTACCCCCGGTTATAAGCTATGGATTCAATACCGTTAATAGCCTGCGAAAAATAATCGTTAGCCACCTCGCATACCACTACGCCTATAGAGTGGCTTTTTTGCTCTTTAAGGCTTAAAGCAATAGGGTTGGGCCGGTAGTTTATCTTTTCGGCGTACTCAAGAACAAGCTTTTTGGTTTCGGTGCCTATTTCATAACTTCCGTTCAGTGCACGTGATACCGTTGATGTTGACACACCCAAAGCCTTGGCAATATCCTTGATAGTAACTGATTCAAACATAATTTAACGTGGCAGCAGGTTTAATTATTCAGGAAAACATTTGATGCGGGCTAAGTTATTTTTAAAAAATGAAATATTCCCGTGTTTTTCGATTTTAGGGGAGCATAACGTTAATTAAATTATAAAAAAGGGGTTGCGGAAAGCGCAACCCCTTTTTGCTGTTATAGCTCTTTGATGTTATCGTTAGGGTTCCTGTCAATCAGTTTGCTAAACGGATCAACTCCTACCGAAGCCGGCTGGCCTTTAACAATAACGCTGAATTGCTGTTGCCCGCGTTTAAGTTTATACTTCTTAAGGTATAAGGTATTACTTACCATACGGTTACCCGCACCTTGAACCTGCTTGCCAAATATCCCGATATCTATATAGTCATTCATGTTTACGGCCGGGATATCGTTGTTTTTGGCGTCCTTCCATGCTTTATCAATATTTATTTTGAAAGTAACCTTGTATTCATTTTTATTACCTGTTGGCTTACTGCTTGCATCAACCACCCTGTTATCATACAGCGTGATCTTTTGCCAGGTATCGGTAAGGTAATACTGCAGCGAATCGGGTACGTGCTTTTGGAGGTATTGATAAAGGTTATTTGCTCCAGGAAAAGGGGCATTAGTTTTAAAAGCATAGGACTTTTTAAATTCGCGGAGGGCCACGTTTAGGCTGTCTTCACCAATCAGGTCGCGCAGGCCATATAAAGCTACGCTTGCCTTGCCTCCCCATAAAAACCAATTGTTTGCTTTTATTAAAGGGTGCTCGTTTTCATTGAGGTGCCGCCTGATAAACAGGTAATACCATAATTGGTCCAACACAATGTAACGCATGTTATCCTTGCCATATTTATGCTCAGACATTACCAGCTGATCATAATTTGACAAACCTTCGGGGATCACCAAACTTCCTACCGTACTGTTTGGCGCTGTCTGGAAACGCCACCATTGCTGGGATAATAATCTTGTAGTATTGGCATAGCAATAATCAAAGCTGTTGGGATCTCTGAAATCGGCATTCCAGCCAAAATATTCGGCGTAGGTATTCAGTGTTGTCATCGAGGCATCTTGTGGGCCATAAACAGAAGTTTCCACCAGGCGGATATCATTAAACGGATAGTTGCCGTAAACTTTGCTGTAATAGGCTAAACCATCTTTATAAGCAGCAATATATCTGTCGATATTAATGTTGTGCTCAGGATGATAATAAACCTCAATGTTCACCTGGTGATCCAATTGAACACTCGCTTTTTTTACGGCCAGTTTTTCGGATATAATACCCATTGGCATGTACATGCCCGGTTTATCCTGCACATAGTGGAAATAATTGCGGCCATCCTGCTGCCAGTTTTTTACAAGCCGACCTGGGGCAATAGCGGTTTGATCGGTGAGCGTGCCAACTGTTACATCAAGTTTCAGGAGATCGGCGGCCCTTCCTGCTTTAAGCGTGTTGATGCCTTCAGGGTTATCCTGTTGAATTTCCTCTTCCTTTTTTTCGGGCAGACCGGCCTTTTTTCGTTCATATGGGCTTCCCAGTTCGTCATCTTCGTCATAACCTAAACCTGGTAATCCGCCGTTGAAAAATGTGCCGTTGTTAATGAGGGCTGCAGCATACATCCCATTGGTAAATCCTTTGTGAACTATTTCTGAGTTGATCTCCAGCACTAGCGAATCGCCGGGCATCAATGGTTTTATAAATTTATATAAACGGAAGTCGGCAGTATCCATTTTCGGCCTGAACCAGTTGAAAAATCCGCGGGTATACAACAGCGGGGCAGTAAAGGGAACTAATACACCATTAGTTTTAAGCGAATAGGCAGTCAGATCATCGCCATCGAGCAGCATTTGCGATATGGCAACTTTGTTTTTATTGGTGATGGTTACCCATGCGTGTGTAGAAACCTGCTGTTTATCGGGATAAAGTTCTACCTGCATTTTTATACCGATTACTTTAGGAAGGGGAAGATGTTCATATTTCTTCAGCGATTTCTCATATTGCACGGCCCTCGCGGTATTTTCATACTTTATGAGATAGCTGTTTAAAAAGCTCACATTGTAATAATTCCATGCGCCTACTGCCAAAAATGCTATGGCCACTATTGCGGTGATCAGGGCTGTACTACGATTGAAACGCTGAGGGAGCAGGCGTAATCGTTCTTTAAAAGATGAGGTTACCCCACGATAGTAAAACAGTGCTGAGGCAATAATGAGCAGCCCTGCAAACAACAGCCAATACAGGTTAAACCAATTGATAGGTGTTACCATGTGACCCATGCCTGTCATATCGGAGATTCCTGAGGATGGGGTGTATGAATATAGTAGCAGATTGTAGTCAAAGGTGCCCGTTTTACGCAAAAAGAAAACGATAACCCATAAAAACACCCCTATGCCGTGTGCTGCAAATTTGTTATTGATAATAACGTGTACTACATAGCAAAATACAACCATCTCCAGCAAAGCAGGCAGCAATATGCAGGCTATGTACAGAAAGTACACAGATAGATTCAATGTGTGATAACCTTTTAATAATTGAACAATAACCCCGGTTAGTATGGGTAGGAAGGATAAGCCGGTACCAATAAGCAATAAGGTGATTAGTTTTGATCCATTCAGGATCCAGTTTGGCGGCGGGAGCGAATCATTGATAAATGCGTAGCGGGTTGTCCTGTCGCGGTGCAGGGTTTCGCCGGTATAAAACATCAGGATAAAGAAAATGAAGAAAGGAAAGGCTTCATTAAAAATTCCAAGTAATGTAACCGTACGCGGGAAATCAGGTACACCATTTCTGTTGTCGCCAAGCCAGAGTACAAAGCCAAGAAATAAGCTGCCACTGATCAATATGATCCAGAAGTAATTATCGCGAATGATATTAAGCAATTCAACCTTTACCAGGTTGCTCAACGTGTTCCGGTTGTATTTGCCCGTAAAGCTAACAGCCGGCTTAATAGTTATGGCGTTCTTGGTTTTAGCACCTACTTCATCAATAGCCGCTTTGTCGCGCCGGCCACTAAAAAAACGCTCGAAGTTAAACCGCAAATAAGTAAAAATTACAATAAGCATTCCTATACCTCCCCATACTATCCGGTTAAGCATAAACGTGCCCGTTACCGGGAACAACGTGGTGTTTTGTTCAATAGTGCTTGAAGAGCTGGTTTGCAGCCTGATGCCGTTGAGACCAAAAGGATCGCTTAGGTTGATTACCGTTGGATTGTTGATATGGTTGAGGAAAAACAGCGCAATAAAATAAAACAGAAACAACAGGATACCACCAAAGTAAATCACCTTTACGTTGCGTGTAATAGCCACCAGGCCAAAAAACAACGAAGAAGTGAACAAAACGTTGGGTAGCCCGATAGTAAAAAACGGGTGCAGGTAGTAAATGAGGTTATTGGGGCCGTATTGTTTTACATCCGTCCATCCCACAGCTGGGCCAAGTTTGGTGCCTATAAATGCACCTATAATAACTGCCGATGCTATGAAGATCATGAAAACGAAGGAGCCAAGGTAACGGCCCCAGAAATAACCAGCTTTTGTAATAGGGTAGGTTAAGTAATAATCTTTTGTGTTATACTCAATATCGCGATATAATGCAGTACCCATGATGGAGGAACTCACAAGTGTTATCATCATGGTGATACCCGAGCACCACAAGGCAAGTACATATGGTGCATTAATGTGCTCTTTTTCGCCCAGCGGTAATGAACCTGTTGAAAAAGTAAACACTGTAAATATGAGTGCTGCCAAAAAATATAGGTAAACGGCTGGCCTGCGGACCCGATTTTGGATCTCGAACAGAAATATTTTAAGAAACATAAACTATTGGTTTATAGTGGTTTTAAATGGTATCTACATCTATTCGTGTAGCGATGTTGCTGAAGTACACATCTTCGAGGTTGGGCGTGCTACTGATAAAACCGTTGCCGGGTTCGGCTTCGCTGATAATGCGGATATGGAGCTTACCGGTTTTAAGCTGCGTTGATATTACCTGGTAGTCATCTTTATAAAAGCCCAACTCCGATTGGGTGATCACCTTGCTATAGATCTTCCCGTTCAACTCATTTACGGCGCTTTCAGGGTCGCCGGCATATAAAACTTCGCCCTGGCAAATGATGGCAAAATTGGCGCAAAGCGTACTCACATCTTCAACAATATGGGTTGAAAGGATCACGATGGTATTTTCACCCAAACGGCTTAACAGGTTATAAAAGCGGTTTCGCTCGGCTGGGTCAAGGCCCGCGGTAGGTTCATCAACAATGATAAGTTTGGGGTTACCAATTAATGCCTGTGCTATTCCAAAGCGCTGTTTCATACCGCCGGAGTAGGTGCCGAGGTGTTTTTTTCTGTCTTTATACAGGTTTACGCTTTCCAATAATTGCAGCACAAGGTCTTTACGTTCAGCACTGTTGCCAACACCTTTGAGCTGGGCAATATGATCGAGCATGCGTTCGGCTGATATTTTAGGGTATACACCAAACTCCTGGGGCAGGTACCCGAGTAGCTGTCTAACTTCTGTCTTGCTTTTCAATACATCCAGTTCATCTAAAAAAATACTGCCTTTATCAGCCTCCTGGAGGGTGGCTATGGTACGCATGAGCGATGATTTACCGGCGCCATTAGGGCCAAGCAAGCCAAACATGCCGTTATTGAGGGTAAGCGAAACATCTTTTAAAGCATGCACGCCGTTGGCATAGGTTTTAGATAGTGAGTTGATTACTAATTTCATGATTTGCTAAGTTTTGGTCATTTATTGTTGCGGATCTTTCTTGTATTTCCGTTTAGGATAAGTTTGGCACTGTCGGCAAGTTTGTAGCTTATATTGCTGAGGCTGTCATCCTTGATCCATAAACGGCTTTTGTTCCGGATATCGAGATTGGTTTTACCGAATTGGTTGCCTGTTTCAATAGATAGGTTTGAAGCGCTGCTACCGCTTTTGCCGATAATGGCATTTAATATATTGAACTTGTTGTTTTTTAGTAAGACGGTGGAGGCATGGTCCTGGATAATATCGAGTTTATTTCCGCTGAAACCGCTGATAGTAGTAACGCGCCAGTTGAAGTCTTGTGCGGCTACCGTATCTATAATTTGAGCATCACCCGCCTTGTATTTTGCATCAGCGTAAAAGGCATCCAATTGCGGAAGGGATATGTACAAAACGTTTGGAGGTTGTACATTATGAAAGTTATCTTTAAACACTGCACGTATAAAGAGCGAATCGTGCCGTTGCTCAATTTTCATAAACTCCATAGCTTGAGGGGCGGCAAGCACCTTGAACGGGCCTTTTTCAAGCATAATGTTTATTGCTGTTGACGAACCGAGGTCAATAATTTTAAAGTTTTTGAAATTCAGGCTGCTGAAGCCATTGTAAGGGTTTTTGTACTCGCCTTTCAAATATTCTGCTTTCAGCTGAAAGTCATAGATCCCCACTGAAACTATGAGTAGTAACACCGCGGTAAGTAAAAATTTATTGCTTGTTTTCATCGTGGCTGGCCTGGTTTAGTTCATTATTTTGTTGTGCCTGAAAATTTTGATATTGCAGGCTGATCTCATCTATTGAAATACCCAACAGGTACATATTTTTAAAAAGTTCGGGCAGGTTTTGACGTACAAAGTTTTCTTTACGGTAAGCTTTTACTTTATCAAAACCGTCATCGGCCACAAATAAACCCAGGCCGCGTTTGTTATATATAATTTCGAGCCCCTGCAAAAATTCGTATGATCGCATAACCGTATTGGGGTTTACTTCCAGTTCTACAGCCATATCGCGTACCGATGGGATTTTTTGCCCGGCAGGCCATTTGCCCATCAGGATCTGATCGCTCACAAAAGCCGCTATCTGGAGGTATATCGCTTCGTTATCTTTAAATTCCATTATCGTCTTTTTTTAAGCCTGTTTTTCCTTGAGTTTAAAATATGCCGCTATCCAAAACAGCAGTGATATAAGGGGGACTACAATAAAAACCCAGGCAGATTGCTGTGCATTTAAACCAACGGAGTAAAAGTTTATGCCATCCTGGAAATTCAGAAATGAAAAAGGCATTACCGGTTTGATAGGCCTGCCAACAATAAATCTTACAAATACAGTATTCACAAGGATTAGCAGCGCATAAAAAATAAAGAAACTGAACCCTGTTTTTATGAAATGTAGTTTTTCGAACCGGATTGCTCCGTATAACGTGACGGAATGCAGGAATGAAAATAACATCATCACCAGCACAAATTTATCCTGAAACAACGACAGTATTTCACTTTGGTGCCCGGGCCAGGGTTTTAGATTCATCAGTATAAATAATACCAGGTAAAAAACGCCTGTATAAACCAACAGAAATATAATGTACGAATAGATCCAGCTAACCATAAATTTCTCGAGTTGCGATGCAGGCAGGGTTAGTATCGGAATAGCCCTTCGTTTGTCGCCCAGGTCAGCAAAAATGGTGCTTGTAAATAATGGCCCTGCTATCAAAATAAGCACCCCGAATATGGCCATCTGAAAACCTGCATCTACCGGGCCGGGAATCATGTAAAATATAAACGAGCCGCCAAGCAGAAATACCCCCGCTAAAACCGACGCTGACATTAAATAGGTGCGGTAATGCTCTACGGTGTGTTTCATGAACAGCAGGCCAAAGCGTTTTAAATTGAAATAGTTATGCATGGTTTGTAGTTGGTTTTAGTACGTTTAATAATTTGCTGCTGTTGGTTGTTGTGGCATTAAACAATAATTCAAGGTCCATTTTACCGTATTTACCTGCTGTGTTTTGTACAATAGCATACTTGCCCATGAGGGTATCTTCTTCATATAATACATTCATTCCTGTAAGGTCTTTGAACACGCCGAAAAACAATTTATCGGTAAGCTCATCTACAGTATTTTCTATCACTATGCGGTGGTCATCTAAAATCAAAATCGTGTCAATGAGGCTATCCAGGTCTCTCACCTGGTGGGTTGAAATAATAATGCAGCGTTCTTCATTTAAAACCGATGCAATCAATTTTCTGAATTGCACCTTTGATGGAATGTCAAGCCCGTTGGTAGGTTCATCAAGTATCAGTACGCCTGTATTTGTTGCCAGTCCGAAGGCGATGATCAACTTTTTTTGCTGCCCGTATGACATTTTGGTCATCAACAAATCAGGATCAATGTCCAATATTTTGAGGTAGCTGTAAAAATCAGTAATGCTGAAAGCTGGGTAGAAGCTGGCCGTCCGTTCCAGAAATTGCCCGGGTGTTAATGCAGGCACATAAACCTCTTCGGCAATAAAATAAAGGTTTTGCAAGGTAGATACTAATCGTTTTGAGCTTTCTGTTCCGTTAATAAGACATTTGCCCGATTGCGGAAAGGCTAAACCTGCGATATTTTTAAGTAGGGTTGATTTACCTGCGCCATTTTTACCCAGCAAGCCATAAATGTGCCCCGCCTTTAATGAAAGGTTCAGATTTTTAAACAGTGGCTTTTTGCTGTCGTAGCAGAAATTCAAATTAGTTATCTGAATCATGGTTTAGTGTATTAGTGTGGTAGTACACTGCAAATGTAATTAAACATTTTTAAAATGCAAGCGATATTTTTTTATTGGGAGAGGTTCGTGAAAACTAATTATTCCCTTAACAGTTAATAAGATATGTCAAAGAAAAGAACCATGCCAAACGAACCAGATGAGATGCCGGTAAATCCGGAGCGGCCGGAGATCAGGCAGCCTACAGATCCGGGAGAACCGGAAATGCCCGAAGAGGCACCTGAAAATATCCCGAATGAAATTCCCGATACCGAACCAGGTGAGCCAGAGGTTGACCCCGATGAGTTTGAAAAGTAAGAGGGGGGATATTAATTATAGTCATTGCAATCAAGCGTTTGCGTGAGTGGCTGCGCTTTTGTATTTTATAAAGAGGGGGTATATAACCTA
Source organism: Mucilaginibacter gossypiicola (assembly GCF_900110105.1). Classification (GTDB taxonomy): domain Bacteria; phylum Bacteroidota; class Bacteroidia; order Sphingobacteriales; family Sphingobacteriaceae; genus Mucilaginibacter; species Mucilaginibacter gossypiicola. Next base: position 531,901 of record NZ_FOCL01000004.1, read on the forward strand.
AACTGCTTAAATTGCATCATGAAAATAGCTACGTATAACGTAAATGGGGTAAATGGCCGTTTGCCGGTTTTGCTCCGCTGGCTACAAGAAACCACCCCGGATGTTGCCTGTTTGCAGGAACTTAAAGCCCCACAGGAAAACTTCCCCGAACAGGCTATTCTTGATGCCGGTTATAAAGCCATTTGGCACGGACAAAAAAGCTGGAACGGTGTAGCCATACTGGCAAAAGCAGATAAACAAATTACTGAAGTTTGCAGGGCGCTTCCCGGCGACCCTACAGATGAACATAGCCGATATATTGAAGCTATTGTTGATGGTATTACCGTTGGCTGTCTTTACCTGCCTAACGGAAACCCCGCGCCCGGGCCTAAGTTTGATTATAAACTGGGCTGGTTTGAACGTTTGAAAATCCACGCGGCCGGTTTGCTTGCTGCCGATAAACCAGTTGTGTTAACCGGCGATTATAATGTAATGCCAACCGAGCTTGATGCTTATAAGCCGGAGCGCTGGGTAAATGACGCCCTATTTCGTCCTGAAACCCGCGAGGCTTTTAAAACACTGGTAGAACAGGGATGGACGGATGCCATCCGCAAACTATATCCTACCGAGGTAATTTATACCTTCTTCGATTATTTCCGCGATGCTTACGGTCGCAATGCCGGTTTACGTATCGATCATTTTTTGCTGAGCCCTCACCTTGAAAAACGGCTTGTAGCTGCCGGGGTAAACCGGGATGTACGTGGCTGGGAAAAAACGAGTGATCATGCGCCTGTATGGATTGAGTTGAAAGATGCTGAATGATTTACATATTGAATATAGAATAGAATTGTCATCCTGAGTGAGAGAAAATCGGGATCTATAAAGGCGAGATGACATTTGGTGTGGAAGGGCTGTCACCCTGAGCCTGTCGAAGGGTCGCGCTCAGAAGCCCTACCCGCTATGCTTCGACTGGCTCAGCATGACACCTATTTTTTAGTCATGTCATGGGTAGGAACGAAGGGTCTTCTTCACTACGTATGGCAGCTCTACAAATTGAAGAAGATTCTTCGTTTTCGCTCAGAATGACGGACACTTTGGGATAGGAGCGAAGGAGCATTACCTCCTCATACCAATATTTTCATGCACCCATTTAACCTCTTCTTCCGGTGTAACTTTATCTACGGTACTGCTTACCCTGCTAAATGTAGCCGCAGGAAAATCATAAGGTTTGCTATCATCAAAAAACGGGCCTACAACGCCTAATATCCATACGTATTCGGTAGCCCAGTGGGGTGGGTTTACCCGGTACTTAAATACCTCGTAATGTATAAAGTTGCCTCGCCCGTTAAGATCAATAGTAACCCGTTTAATGTATTCAATTTCGTCGGGACAGGCATCCAGTTCGGTAGGGAACTCCAACCATTGGGCCAATGAGCTTTCCGCCCCTTTAATTAGTGTATGGTATTCTTCGGGAAAGAGGTGTAGTTCACCAAGTTCCCTCAAATATAAAAAGGTATCATAGCGGGTAAGCAGGTTTTGGGCGAAGGGCAAAACATCTTCGGCGGTTAGGCCTGCAGCGGATTCTGCCTTTTTATAAAGTGGCAAAATCCTTGCCGATCGTTCTAACTCAAGTTTCTTCTTTTTCTTCTTGACATCAAATAACCTGAAAGCCGCAAACGCTATTATGAAAACGATAATGGTGATTACAATAAGGGTAGTTATATCCATAATGGTATGAATGTAAGCTTTTGTGTCGAATTGTAAAGATTGGCAAAAAAATGAATGCCAATGTAGCTATCCCTCCATTTTTAAGCTCATTTCGCCGCGATATAGCCACATTTTAACGAAAAATGAATTTATTTATATAATTTCTATAGAATTAGTAGTATTTATCAAATCTTTTTTTACATTTGCCTCAGAAAAATTAATCACAATAATCAAATCACTTAAAAGCACCCACCATGCAACCCGAACTTTTACCTAAATACGGCTTTGCTGATAACCAGTTAACTGCTGCTGCTTTTACTCCTTGTTGTTATTCTTGTTGCTGCTGTTAAGGCTGCCTTACCAGGGTTAATCCCTTCTCTATAACGGTGCGTTGACCCGCCCGGAATCCCAGATTTTTCAATTCATCACATTATTTAACGGGCATTGCTGCTTTGTGCGGATTGCTATGCACTGCCTGCATGTTTAATCACTTAATAAGTTCATTATGACCATTAACGACGTTTCCCTAATCGGGAAAAAGGTGTTGGTAGGTGTTATAGTAACCCTCATACCTTTTGTTATCATTTTCGGTGGGCTGTGGCTTGGCCGTAAACTATTGGAAAAAGGCCCTGCAGCTAAGACGGCACAAATTGTTCAACCCTCAAACAGCTTCCCGTTATGAAATTAGAGCAGGCAACTAAGGTACAGATAGCAAAAAATGCTTTGCTGAGCCTTTTTCTGTACATATTACCCATCGTGCTCATGTTTGCAACTTTTGCCATTACCGGCCAACGCCCCTGGGAAAAGAAACAACAGCATAAACAGCAAACAACCTCAAAAAGTAAAACTGTAAACCCTCAAGACAATGATTGATCAGATAAAGCAAATAATAGAAAACCTTAACGGCTATGGCTTTTCCGTTTTGGTGTTGGTACTCGGTGTACTGGAATTTTCATTTGGCCTATATAAAAAACGCTGGAACAAAAATGAAAAATGGGTGGATATCGCCTGCTTTACCATCCCTAAACTGGTAGTGAGACCGCTGGTAGCATACTACAGCTTATTGGTATTACCGGCTGTATTCCCCCTTTTAAAAAACACTTTCGGTTGGGTTCCCTTTTTCTGGGGATGCGCCATCATAGCCGTTGCCGATGATCTTACCCAATACTGGTACCACCGTCTGCATCACCAGGTGCCATGGTTGTGGCGTTTCCACCGTACGCACCACTCGGCATCGTACATGGGTATGGCCATGGCCAGCAGGCAAAATATCATTTATACCATCTTCTTTTCGCAAACCTATTTAACTGCGGCATTAGTTTACCTTGGTTTAGGGATTCCGGCTTTGGTAGTAAAAGGTATTAAAGGTACCATTACTACACTGGCGCATTCAAGTATTCCATGGGATAAGCCGTTTTATCAATATAAAATATTACACCCGCTTGCCTGGATACTGGAACGCACCATTTCAACTCCGGCTACACACCACGCGCATCATGCTGCTACTACCGATGATGGGGTAGGCTATTACAAAGGCAACTTTGGTAACATGTTTTTTTGGTGGGATATCATTTTCGGTACGGCCCATATCTCGCGCCAATACCCTAAAGCATATGGCATTTCACATTATGAAGGTGATCAATGGTATGCACAACTGGCCTGGCCTTTATTTAAATCAAAAGTACCCGGAAGTGAGCTTGCTGCTGATGGCCCTATGGTTAAAGATGATGTGCCTTTGCAGCCTCATCAATACTACAGACCTGATGTTACAGTTGAGCCTGAAGCTGAACAGGTTGATACAGACTTTCAATTACAACCTGTTAAAGCGTAATGAATAAGATTGTACTTATACTTTTTAGTGTTGTAGGGTTTTTATCATGCAAGCAACCGGCGAAACCAGTGGCGAGTATTGCGGTCGCCACGGTTCCCGGTACTAAAAAGAAACTTTGCTGCGAATCAAATATCCCCAACAGGTTTAGAGCAGCGGGACTAAGCGGTGCGGCGCTTAGTTTACCTGAAACCGGTAACACTCATGCCAACCATGCGGGGATGGCGTGGGTGCCGGCCGGCACTTTCAGGATGGGGGCAGATAACCAGCAGGCCGAGCCTGATGAATACCCTAAGCATGATGTAACTGTTGATGGCTTTTGGATAGATAAAACCGAGGTTACCAATGCCCAGTTCGAAAAATTTATAAAGGCTACAGGTTATATCACTACAGCCGAGCGCAAGCCCGACTGGAACGAGCTAAAAAAGCAAATGCCTCCGGGCACCGAAAAACCAGCGGATAGCTTATTGGTGCCGGCATCTCTGGTGTTTGTGCCGGCTGATCATCAGGTTAATCTGAATGATTATAGTCAATGGTGGGCCTGGAAAACCGGGGCCAATTGGAAACACCCACACGGACCGGGCAGCGACATCAAGGGTAAAGACAATTACCCGGTAGTGCAGGTGTCATGGTATGATGCTGTGGCTTACAGTAAATGGGCTGGCAAACGTTTACCAACCGAAGCCGAATGGGAGCGGGCCGCGCGAGGTGGTCTTGAAGATAAGATCTATCCGTGGGGGAATGAGAAGGTAAATGAGGGACAGCCCAAAGCAAATACCTGGGACGGTAGTTTTCCTTATAAAAATACCCAACGCGATCATTACTATTATTTAGCCCCGGTTAGTTCATTTGCACCCAATGGTTACGGCTTGTACGATATGGCCGGTAATGTATGGGAGTGGTGTGCCGATTTATATAACAACAATTATTACAAAACGGTAAGCAGCCCGGCAGGTGTTAAAAACCCCAGGGGCGCTTCCAAATCATATGACCCTGATGAGCCTTATGCCATCAAAAGGGTAGTGCGGGGCGGCTCATTTTTGTGTAACGACAGTTACTGCTCAGGCTACCGCGTGTCGCGCAGGATGAAAACTACCGAAGACAGCGGCATGGAGCACCTTGGTTTTCGTTGTGTTAGCAATTAAAATAATACCCCTAAAATAATTGATTGATCGGCCTGCTTTAACAGGCATAACCAGAAAGGAACATGAAAAAGTAAACAATTACATTCTTCAAATAAGGGAAAAGCAAAGCCTTTCCCTCAGTCATTAAAACAACGAAACAGGGATCGATTGGCGTTGAGCCTGTTTCAATTGAGTCATTTTAATTATTCAAATCTATGCAAAATATTGCAAATGCAGGGATTGGCTATGCGTTGCCTTTTCCGCTGCACGCAGCATCTTTTACGCTGCAAATTATCGAGGATGCTTTTCATCCGCAGCAATTATACAGGCCGTTTAACGCGGTAACTGATCAGTCGTCCGGTTTTTCATCTTTTAAAAACCTGTCGACATGAAAAAATTACTATTAATCCCATTCGTGCTGTTTATCGCTTTTCCGTTGCTAACCATCGCGCAGCAAACTCAGCCCCTTATCAATTCACACCTGGTTGGCCGTGTAATAGATAGCGCCACCCGCGAGCCTTTGCCCGGTGCAGTGGTTAAAATCCAGGGTACCACTCACGTGGTTTCAACAGATATTGAAGGCAAATTCAGCTTTATAACCGGCCAGAAATTTCCTTATAAACTCATTATCACCTTTACCGGCTATGAAAAGAAAGAGTTTATTGCTGATGGTAGCCCGGTTGAAATTAAACTTAAAGATGCCCAAACTCAGCTAAACCAGGTGGTTGTAGTGGGGTATGGCTCACAAAAACGTAAGGATATTACTGGTTCAGTAGCTTCAGTTCCGGCATTGGCTTTAAAGCAACCGGTTCCTTCGCTCGACAGGGCTTTGCAGGGCTCTGTATCGGGTATCCAGGTAACACAAGCTACCGGGCAGCCGGGAGCAGGCGTAACAGTACAGATCCGTGGCGTAAACTCTATCAATGCTGTTGCCGAACCATTGTATATTATTGATGGTTTCCCAACATCAAACAGCAACTCGCTCACCGACGCGGGGGTAACCAACGGCCCGAAGATCAATCCGCTGGCATCTATCAATACTTCGGATATTGAAAGTATCGAGGTTTTGAAAGATGCTTCGGCCACAGCTATTTATGGTACGCGTGGCGCAAATGGTGTTATCATTATCACCACCAAAAAGGGGAAAGCCGGTGTATCGTCTATCAATTATGACGGTAGTTTCGGTAAGCAGGAGGTAATTAAAACCTTGTCGCTGCTTAATACACCTCAATGGGAAGCTTTACGTAACGATGCGCTGGTAAACACTGGTAAAACCGCTCAAACAGAGGCTCAGCTAAACCCATATAACGCCAATACCGACTGGCAGGCTGCCGCTTTCCGTAAGGGAACTTCGCAAAATCATAGCCTTTCAATATTTTCTGGTACCGAGCGCACGAGACTTGCTTTTTCCGGCAATTACTTTAAACAGGACGGTATCCTGCAAAATACCAACTTTGAACGTTATGCCGGCCGCGTTAACGTAGAGCATGATTATAACGATAAGTTTAAGATCTCGTCATACATCACCGGCAGTCGTACTACTGCACAAATTGCTCCGCAGGGCGTGGTGCCTGCCATATTGCTGATGACGCCAACCACACCGGTTTACAATAGCGACGGCTCATTCTTTATCAAAAACGTATTTGAAGGTACTTATGGAAACCCAATCAATACATTATATAACCAAACCAACACCACTACCACAAGCCGCATCTTAGGTAACATCGCGGGCGATTATAAGATTACCGAAAACCTTACAGCAAGGGTATTGGCCGGTGTGGATATCATCGACAATAAACAAAACCGTTACCTGCCTTCTACCGTCTACGAGGGATCAGGCTACTCGGGCTTGGGCGAGGTTGGTACGCTAAACTCATTTAACTGGCTTAATGAGAACACGCTTACCTACAACAAAAAATTTGGTAAGCACTCATTAAATGTGCTGGCTGGTTTCACACAGCAGCAGTTTAAAGCCGAGGGCTCAATCAATGGGGCATCAGGTTTTGTGAGTGATTATGACACTTTTAACAACCTCGGGTCGGGTAGTGTTACTTCGGTGTCTGGTAGTGGTTTTGCAATTGCACCATCTTCGTCGTCAAATACCTGGGCTTTAAAATCTTATCTGGGCAGGATCAATTATGGTTTTAACAGCAAATATTTGTTAACCTTAACCCTGCGTGCCGATGGTTCGTCGAAATTTGCCCCTGGCCATCAATGGGCATCTTTCCCATCAGCTGCCGTAGCCTGGAATGCATCGAGCGAAGATTTCCTGAAAAACGTAACTGCTATCAGTCAGTTAAAACTGAGGTTTAGTGCCGGTCAAACCGGTAACAGCGATATCCCTGCCTACCAATCGTACTCGCAGTTAGGGTACTATCGTTACAATTTTGGTAACTCTACGGTTGCAGGCTTCGCACCCAATAGTTTATACAATCCAAATCTAACCTGGGAAAAAACCACCCAATACGATTTCGGTTTCGACCTGGGCTTGTTTAAAGACAGGGTTACTGTAACGGCAGATGTTTATTATAAGAAAACCACTAACCTGCTGCTTTACCTGCCCTTGCCGGCCACAAGCGGTTTAACTATCATCACCAATACAGCTATCACCAACCCGCAGCAGTATGAAAACGTAGGCTCGGTGCAAAATAAAGGTTTTGAACTGGGTATTAACTCCCATAACCTTGTTGGCAGTTTTGTATGGAACACTAACCTGGTATTTGCCCTCAACCGCAACAAGGTGCTAAGCCTTGGCGGTAACGGTGTTAATCAGTTTATCCCCGATTCATCCTTACCATCGATCATTAAAGTTGGCGAACCTATAGGCTCGTTCATCGGTTACAAAACCAATGGCCTTATCCAGGCCGGCGGACCAGTACTTACCCCGGCTGCTAATACTTCACCTGGCGGTCAAAACTACCAGGATATTAATGGAGATGGTAAAATAACACAAACCGGCGATAGGGTGATCCTTGGTAATTCGCAGCCTAAGTTTACCGGGGGCATTACCAACACGTTTGCTTATAAAGGTTTTGACCTGAGTGTGTTTTTACAGGGATCATACGGCAACAAGATCTATAATCAGCAAAGAGGTGTTTTGGAATTAGGAACAGGCTATACCAATGCCACTACTACCTTGTTAAACCGATGGACACCAACCAATACCAATACCGATGTACACAGTGCATACCAGGACCCGGCGGCAACTATATCCGACAGGTTTGTAGAAAATGGTTCATACCTGCGCCTTAAAAGTCTTGGTTTTGGTTACACCTTCCCGCAATCGGTACTTTCCAGGTCGCCTATTAAGAAAGTCAGGATATACCTGAGCGCGCAAAACCTGGCAACCTGGACCAAATACACCGGTTACGATCCTGAAGTAAGCAGCAACGAGCAATCGGCCATTACGTCGGGAGTTGATAACGGTGCTTACCCGAACAATAAATCTGTAATAGTTGGCATAGGGGTTACCCTGTAAAGGCTGCACCTTGATTTTTTAAGATATGAAGACGAAAAATATTAAATACCTTATTATACTGGTTGCTCTTGCCGTGGTTTCATGCGCCAAGCTCAAAGAAGACCCGCGGTCGTTTATTCCGGCAAGCCAGTTTTACAAAACACAGGCCGATGCTGTGGCCGCAGTTACTGCAGCCTATTCATTGCTCAATGGCGGCGCAAACACCGTACAAACACCTTACAACACCCTTTTTAATACGGGTATGAATTTTATGGGCGATGATGAAGGCCCGGGGCCAGGTGCTACCAATGCCGATGTACGTTCACAATCGGTATTGGGCCATTCTGCTTCCGGCTTGCGAATACTGCAGATCTGGCAGCAGCATTATGCGGCTATCAAAAAGGCTAATATCGCCATAGATACCATCCCTGATATCAAGTTTGATGCAACGCTAAACAAAAGGCTTGTTGCCGAAGCTAAGTTTTTAAGAGCGCTGTATTACTTTAACCTGGTAAGGCTTTATGGCGATGTACCTTTGGTGCTGCATGACCAAACATCTATTAACCTGTCTGATTTACAAGTGCCGCGCACAGCGGCAGGTACAGTTTATGCGCAAATAGAAACCGATTTGACTAATGCTGCCGCCGATTTGCCCAATAGATACACCGGTGCTGATGTTGGCAGAGCTACAGCAGGCGCAGCATATTCCTTATTAGCTAAAGTCTATCTTACCGAACGTAAATGGGATAAAGCCGTTACGCAGGCCGAAGCAGTGATCAATGGCCCATACGGGTACGATCTGTTTGCCAATTACGCCGATGTGTTTTTACCGGCTACCGAAAATGGCAAGGAGCATATTTTTTCGGCGCAGTTTAAATCAAATTCGCAGGGGCAGGGTAATAACCAGGCACCGCGATCAATACTGAACGGTATCCCGGGGATGGTGGGTAGTTATGCCGATCAGGTGGTGTTTTACTCAGTACCGGATGCTACGAAACCTAACGGTGTAGATAAGTTCTTCAGTATTTATAAGTTGTATCCGGCCAATGATAAACGTAAGCGGGTAAGCTTTGTAACGCGCTTTCAAAGCCCCACTACCAATCTTTGGTATGGTAAGCTGAATGATGCTACAATCCCTAATGATTCAATCCCATTCTTTAATAAATATTATGATCCGAGTGTTGCATCAAACGAGGCTGAATCAGGAGCTAATGTATCTATCATTCGCTTTTCGGATGTGCTGCTGATCCACGCCGAAGCCGAGAATGAACTGAACGGACCAACTGCTAAAGCTTATACCTCAATTAACAGGGTGAGGAAACGTGCCGGACTTGATGACCTTGCCGGGCTCGATCAGGCTTCATTCCGTAACGCGGTTTATTTAGAACGCAGGCTGGAGTTTGTATTTGAATACCAGCGCTGGTTTGATCTGATCCGCGAACGCGATGCTTCAGGTAACGGCATATTGGAGGCATCTCTGCTTAAAGTTGGTAAAACCAATGTAAGTAAGGGGGCGGCAGGCAAATTCTATTTGTTCCCGATACCACAGCAGGAAATTGATAACAGCAATGGTAAGCTAACACAAAACCCTGGCTGGCAATAGAAGCTGATGAACTGAGCGATGCGGGGCAATGGCCTGCGCGATTCTCTTCTCAAGAGGGGAGCAAGGAATTTTAAACTCAATAACCTGGCAAGTTCAAGCGTCCACGCTTGAATTATTCGAAGTAGGAGTGTCCACGCTCCGGGTTTATAGTAAGCGTGGACGCTTACCATGGATATAATTCAAGCGTGGACGCTTGAACTTGCGAAAGATGATTTAAAAGCGATAATCTATGAAAAAGATAACAATGTTCCTGCTAATCCTGGCTGGCCTCGTCAGCAGGGTATCGGCACAAAGCGCCCCTATCGAAAGTGGCTCGCACGGCATCGACCCAAGAGTAAGCGCCGCCGTTTTCCAGGTACTTGACGAATACATGGCAACCTTTAATGCCAAAGATTTGAATGGTTGGGAGGCTACTTACCAGTTTCCGCACTACCGGCTGGCCGGTGGCAAAATGTCGGTACTAGAGAAAGCTGGTTTGCGCGATTCGGCTAAAGTATTTGGCGAGTTGCAAAAAGCAGGGTGGGACCACAGCCAGTGGGACCATCGTAACATTGTGCAGGCATCCGCAGATAAAGTGCATGTGGATACTCGCTTTTCGCGCTTCCGTGCCGATGGCACTCTGATAGGGCATTACGAGTCACTATACATATTAACCAAAGAAAACGGCCGCTGGGGTGTAAAGTTCCGCTCCAGCTACGCCGAATAAACCTACATACACATGAAAACAAAAAAAATAACATTGTTGCTGTCGCTTGGCTTGCTTGCAGCATTTACAGCCAAAGCACAAAACGGACAAGCACCGGCATTTGGCGGTACGGTGGGTAAAACGCTTGATGATTCGAAGGAGTGGTGGCCCGAGCCTCATAAAGCGCCCGCCGGCGCGCCAAACGTATTATGGATCATTTTAGATGACGTAGGCTTTGGTGCTACAAGCACCTTTGGCGGCATCATCAAAACTCCCAATTTTGATACACTCGCCAACAATGGTTTGCGTTACACAAATTTCCACACGGCAGGGATCTGCGCACCAACGCGTTCGGCTTTATTGACTGGTCGTAACCACCATTATGTTCATGAAGGTGGTTTTTCGCATGTGAGCATGTCGGCGGGTTTCCCGGGATATGATGGACGCATTCCATCTGATAAGGGAACTATAGCCGAGATTCTGCGTGAGAATGGCTACAATACCTTCGCTGTGGGCAAATATGGGTTAACGCCGGATGAAGATGCTACCGATGCCGGTCCGTTTGACCGCTGGCCTACGGGCAAAGGCTTTGATCATTTCTTCGGGTTTTTAGGCTCGGCAACTGATCAGTATAAACCCGACCTGGTAGAGGACAACGCTCATGTAACACCGGATGGCCGCCACCTTACCGATCAAATCACGGATAAAGCGATATTTTATTTAACGCGCCAACACAAAGTAGCTCCCGATAAACCATTCTTTTTATACTATGCACCGGGCGCTACACATTCACCTCACCAGGTGGCAAAAGAGTGGAGCGACCTGTACAAAGGTCAGTTTGATAGCGGCTGGGACGATTTCAGGGAGAAGGTTATAGCGAGGCAAAAACAATTGGGTATTATCCCTGCCTACGCCAAATTGCCTGAGCGTAACTCACGCATCCCGGCATGGAAATCATTGCCTGATGCAGAGAAAAAACTGTACGCCCGTTTCATGGAAGTTTATGCCGGATATTTGACCTATACCGATCATGAAGTTGGCCGTTTGATCAATCACCTGAAGCAGAGCGGTCAGTTGGATAATACACTGGTGTTTGTAATTATTGGCGATAATGGCGCAAGTAAAGAAGGTACGGTTCACGGTGTTATCAATCCTAAAAAGAACTCGCCCAAACTGGCTACCGAAGAAGCTTTTCTGAAAACCAATATCGAGGATATTGACGATATCGGTACTCCACAAGCCAGCACCAACTACCCACTGGGTTGGGCACAAGCAGCCAACACGCCTTTCAAATACTGGAAACAGGATGCCAATTCTGAAGGTGGCACCCGCAACCCGCTGATAGTTTATTACCCTAAAGGCATTAAGGATAAAGGCACCATCCGCACCCAATACGGGCATGTGATTGACGTATTGCCTACTACGCTTGAATATACAGGCATTAAACTGCCCGAATATATCCGTGGCATTAAGCAGGATACTTTGCAGGGTACTTCATTGGTGTATTCATTTGATCATCCGGAAGCGAAATCAAAACATGTTTTGCAGCACTATTACATTTTTGGTTCGAGATCTATTTATAGCGATGGCTGGAAGGCCGAAGCCGCACACCACCCGGATAACGTGGAATTGGGCGATTTTAAAGTTGGACAAAACGTACCCGATAAAAGCTTTGATGAGGATACCTGGGAATTGTATAACCTTAACGAAGATTTTAACGAGCGCATTGATCTCGCTAAAAAATATCCCGAAAAGTTAAAAGAGCTGAAAGCTGTATTTGAAGCACAGGCCCAAAAGAACAACCTGTATCCGTTCATCGACTGGTATGATGTGTATCACCAGCGTATCCACAAAAATTATAAAAAGTAACCAATTAACCATTTACAATTATGAAATACGCTTATCAACGAATTGTCGCCTTATCGGCAATAGCCGTAGCGTTCAGTGTGCCTGCCTTTGCCCAATTGCCGCAGGTTAAGGTGACGCCCGCTAATATAGCGCCCATCGATCCTGCCAATTACAAGGGTGTGGAAGGCAAAACGCTTGCCGAATCAAAAGAGTGGTGGAACAAACCACTCAAAGCGCCCAAAGGCGCTCCAAACATTGTCTGGATTTTGCTGGATGATGTGGGCTTCGGGGCATCAGGAACTTTTGGTGGATTGATCAATACGCCAAATTTTGACACGCTGGCTAATAATGGCTTACGCTATGTCAACTTTCATACTGCAGGTATCTGTGCACCAACACGTTCATCGCTGCTTACCGGGCGTAATCACCATTATGTACACATGGGTAACTTTGCACATGCATCGACAGCTGCGGGTTTTCCGGGCTATGATGGCCGGATCCCGCCAGATAAAGGCACTATTGCCGAAGCTTTACGTGCCAATGGCTACAGTACTTTCGCCGTAGGTAAATGGGGGGTAACGCCTGACGAGGATACTACAGCCGTTGGGCCGTTTGATCGCTGGCCTACCGGTAAAGGTTTTGACCATCACTTTGGTTTCCTGGAATCGGCTACCGATCAGTATAACCCGCCGCATTTGGTGGAGGATAATTTCCACATCAAACCGGATGGCCGTAACCTGAATGAGCAGATCACTGATAAAGCCATTGCTTATATCGATGCAGCTCATAAGGCGGCACCCGATCAGCCTTTCTTTTTATACTATGCACCGGGAGCTACCCACGCACCTCACCAGGTAAGCCACGAATGGAGCGACCTGTATAAAGGCAAATTTGATGAGGGATGGGATGTATACCGTGAAAAAGTATTTGAAAACCAGAAAAAGGCAGGTTATATCCCTACTTATGCCAAATTGCCCGAGCGTAACGAGCGTATCAAGGCCTGGAACAGCCTGCCTGCCGATCAGAAGAAATTGTATGCCCGGTTCATGGAAGTTTATGCAGGTTATTTGACCTATATCGATCACCAGGTGGGCCGCGTGATCAGTTACCTGAAAGCTTCTGGCCAGTTTGATAATACATTGGTTTTTGTGATGATAGGGGATAACGGCGCCAGTAAAGAAGGAACCGTACACGGTGTGATCAATCCAAAAAACTCGGCAGCAACCACACTTGAAGCCGACTATATCAAAAGGAATGAAAGCGATTACGAAACCATCGGTACGCCCGAAGCTTCAACCAATTATCCTTTAGGCTGGGCTCAGGCCGCTAATACGCCGTTTAAGTACTGGAAATCAGATGCTGATGCCGAGGGCGGTACCCATAACCCGCTGATAGTTTATTATCCGAAACTCATCACCGAAAAAGGCGGCATCCGCACGCAGTACAGCCATGTATCTGACGTATTCCCAACTACTATTGAAGCTGCTGGGTTAAAGCTTCCAGAGTACGTTAAAGGCATTAAGCAGGATACGTTGCAGGGTAAATCATTCTTCGGTTCGTTCAATAATGCGCAGGCAAAAACATTGCATACACAGCAGTACTATTACATTTTTACTTCGAGGTCGATATATAAAGATGGTTGGAAAGCCGAGGCTGCACACCGCCCGGATAATGTGGACCTGCTAAACTTTCCGAAAGAGAAAACTATCCCCGAGCGTAATTACGATAGGGATGTTTGGAAGCTTTATAACCTGAATGAGGATTTTAACGAGCGTATTGATCTTGCCAAAAAATATCCTGAAAAGTTAAAAGAGCTTAAAGATCTGTTTGATGCAGAAGCCAAAAAGAACCATATCTATCCGTTTATTGACAGGGACGATATCAACAACAAAAGGATCCACAAACTCGAAAACAACAATTAACCATGAAAAACTTAAAAATTGTATTACTGGCCCTGCTGGTAGTTTTCACAGGCGAAGTAAAAGCGCAATCGCCTGCTTTATTATCGCTCGAAGCTTTCGCGGCTAAACTAAAACAGGCAAAAGAACCGCAGATCCTGGACGCCCGTTCGGCGGAGGAGTTTGTACAAAATCATATCAAAGATGCCGTAAATGTTGACGCAAAAGCGGCAGACTATCAGCAAAAACTGGATGGCTTGGATAAGGAAAAGCCAACCTTTGTTTACTCAATAGCTAATGGCCGCAGCACAGTGCTTTCGCGCGAGTTGCGGGCTAAAGGATTTAAGGATGTTGAAGAGTTACCCGGTGGTTTAGCCAACTGGATAGGTTCGGGATATCCAATTATTTCTACCACAAAAAAAGGAGTTTCATTATCAAAAGCCCAATTTAACGAACTGGCAGCTTCATCGCCTTTGGTGTTGGTTGATTTTGGGTCGAGGTATTGCGGGGCCTGCAAAAAGTTGGTGCCTGTATTGGATTCGCTCAAAGCAAATTCAGCTTTTACTCCGAAGGTGATCAGTATCGAGGTTTATGACAATACCAACTTAGCAAAAGAGCTAAAGGTAAATGTATTGCCAACGCTGGTGCTGTATAAAAACGGTAAGGAGATTTGGAAAAAGCAGGGCTTTTCGTCAACTGCGCAGGTTATTTCAGCTACAGAATCAGCAAAAAATCGGCTGGCTGCAAGTGGCAAATAAAGTCAATCTATGTTAATCAGAAGCTGTTTAAAAACGAAAGTATTCATTGCCGTTGGTTTTAACCAACGGTGATGAGAATTGGAAATTTCTGGCTTTAGCCCAACTAAGCGAGCGGATTTGGGCTAAAGCCATTTTATCGCCGCTCACTATTCCGTTGGTTAAAACCAACGGCCATGATGTTTTATTTGTCTGTAAATGAAATTATTAAAATTAAAACAGTTTCTCAATAAAATCGGCTACGTAATCATCTCCATATTTTGCGCGGGGCCTGTATTTGGGCAGGCCCCTAAGCAAAAGCCCAATATCGTTGTCATTTTAGCCGACGATATGGGCTTTTCTGATATTGGCTGCTTTGGTTCGGAGATCAGCACGCCTAATATCGACAGACTTGCCCGCGAAGGTCTGAAGATGACACAGTTTTACAATGCCGGCAGATGCTGTCCATCGCGGGCTGCATTATTAACCGGGCTGTACCCGCATCAGGCCGGTGTTGGCGACATGGTAAAATACAAAGGCTCTCCCGCTTACCAGGGTTACCTGAATGACCATAGCGCTACCATTGCCGAGTTGTTAAAAGATAATGCAGGTTATAATACCATCGTATCAGGCAAATGGCATGTTGGGTTGCAGCAATCTGCATTAGCTTATAACCGCGGGTTTGATCAATCATTTACCATGCTGAACAACGGGAGCAGTTATTTCAACTCGGCACCGTTGTATAATGATGGCAGCAAGATCACCTTTATGCTGAATGATAAGGAGATCACCCGCAGCGATACTTCAAAATATCTTACACAAGCCATTACCGACTTTGCGATCAAATCATTGAATGAAATCAAGGATCAGCAGAAGCCGTTTTTTATGTACGTAGCTTACAATGCCCCGCATTGGCCTATTCAGGCGCTGCCACAGGATATAGCTAAATTTAAAGGCCAATATCTTAAAGGCTGGGATGTGTTACGGAAGCAGCGTTATGAAAAACAGTTAGCTGCCGGTATTATTAAAAAGCAATGGCAACTATCAGCAAGGGATAAACGCGCCTCTGATTGGGATTCATTATCTCCCGAAGAAAAAGACAAATGGGATACCCGCATGGCCATTTATGCCGCCATGGTTTACCGGATGGATGCTTGTATAGGTGAGATTCTGGCTAAACTGAAACAGTTAGGAAAAGATAAAAATACCATCATCCTGTTTGCATCCGACAATGGAGGCAGTGCAGATGAGGTGAAGAGCCTGTCGGCTGTGATACAAAAGGACGGAACTCCCGGTTCTGTAAATTCAATTGACAGTTACGAGATTCCCTGGGCAAACGTAAGCAATACGCCGTTTAAGTTGTTTAAACGCAATACACACGAAGGGGGTATAGCAACGCCGTTTATTGCCTGGTATCCGGGTCATATCCTGCCCGGAAGCAGTAATAGTAGTCCCGGACATTTGATTGATTTGATGCCTACCTGCCTTGACATTGCCGGAGTTAGTTATCCAACGCAATATAAAAACAGGCAGTTAACGCCATTGGCAGGTGTCAGTTTGCTCGATGCCTTTAAAGGGAAATCATATACCGGTAATGAAACTTTGTTTTGGGAGCACGAAGGCAGCAGGGCTATAAGAAAAGGCCGCTGGAAACTGGTTGCAGAAATCGGCGAACCCTGGGAATTATACGATCTGGAAGCAGATCGTTCTGAAATAAATAACCTTGCTGCTCAATATCCCGATAAAGTTAAAACCCTTGAAACGGAATATTTGGAATGGGCCAAAAAAGTTGGCGTTGTTGATTGGAATACTATTAAAGGGTTGTAAAACAGCAAGCAGGCCTGAAACCAGATGAGCGTTTCAGGTTTGCTTATTAGCTATTGTGCTATCCGGTCTTCAAATTCCTGCAATAGCATAGAAACCTTGACCCGGTACCGCTCTATTAGTTTCTTTTGAAAATTTTCGGGAGATGGTTTAGCGAAATGTTTGCTTGCGGCCATACTCATTACATTGCCACGCATGTTCAATTTTTTCATTTCGGTTTTCTTGTTCCAACGGCCCGATGTTATTCGCATTAATGTATTATCCAGCCAGTTGCCAAAAGAGTTATTGAGCAGTCGTTCTATAAAGGCTTTATACCATGGCTTTTTTAACGGTTTGGCAGTAGCAAGGCGCATGCATTTATTGGGCAGGAAATCATGCATCCAGGCATTGGCTTTGTAAAAATTTTCAAAGGTAACATCGCCTTCAAGCGGAATAATAGTTGCCACTTCAATGGCTGTATAAATGTTTTTTTCAACTATCTGTGGTTTGGCTTCGTCAATGTAGTAGTTCATGCAGTAGTTATGCTGTTTGCCAACCAAAAAAGTAAGCTTCTTAAACATATGCATAAACGTACGCGCAATCCAAAGCCGGTTACGTTCGGTGATGATGAAAAAATCGATGTCTGAGTTGTCATCGGCACAATTTTTTGACAGCGACCCCGATATACCTACGCCGCGTACGTAAGGAAACCTGATCAGGAAAGCGCCTACTTCTTTAGCCTTATTGATCAGTTCGGCTGCTTTTTTATTCCCTTTGTTGCGCTTTACCGCAATCATATAGTCGTTTTTGAGCGAATAGAACCTATCGAAATGGAACACCAGCTTATTGGCAACAAGCTGATCAAGAGCTTCGGTAAAATCATATTGCCCATACTTATTCTCTAAAAACAAGAATATTTCGCCATATGTCAGCGGATAATCCCACAAATCAAAATAAGCAAGGGTAGCTAAGATATTGTTCCGGGTATTCAACAAGCGTTTATTGTTTTGTTCAATTAAGGTGGCTATACTTTTCACGTCTTTGTATATATAATGATGACGTACCCTTTATGGCTTTGGTTGCCTGCTAACAAAGTCGTTACACAATATTTTTAGCTTGATTGCCGGTAGCCTGAAGGTTTGCGGAAAATATTAATAATGAGAAAAATACACTATAGAAAAAAATGCCCTTGTCTACATCTAAAAAGTTTTCGGAAAAGGAAACAGTGGTTATAATGATCATAAAAGCCATTAGCATCAGGTCGCGTTTTGCAACGGCCGCCCTGATGCCAAAAACCAGTACAAACAGGTAAACCAATAAGCCGGTGATTCCCGATTTAATAAAGAAACTGATGAACTGGTTATGAGCGTTTAAGCCGGCCAGGTATGAGCGGTAAAATTGATGATCAAAAAATGGGTCCTTAAGCAAGCCTACCTCGGTACCGGCACCATGACCAATAACCGGGGATTGCGCGCCTACACTAATAGCTACACCCCAACGGGCCAGCCGCGGGTCGGTAAGACCAGGACCGGTAGATTCGCTAAGGTCTTTTCTTAGCTCTGTAACATACCTTTCGCGGAAGGCGCGCATTGTAAAAATGCCTGCAACCACTACAGCAAATATCGATGTAACTACGGTAACATACCTTAAACGTACCCGTCCACTTAACATAAACCAGGGAATGATCACGTTCAGAATAATCATTACAGCTGCAAATATCGATTTTGAGCTCAGTTGGATAATGCCCGCGGCCAGCAGGCAACTGCACATTAGATAAAATACCCTAAGCTTTGGCGAGCCCTCTTTTATAAACACATATAAAAGGTAAACCAAAGCTATCGCTATCTGCATCGAAAAAAATGTGGCGTGGATTTCCAGCGGTTCTGAAAAATTATGATTGGTAAACGCCGGCGATACCAAAGCTTTCAATGGTAGATGGTAGTATCTGATGGTAATTAACGCTTGTAAAAAGAGATACACAATGGTAACTGTACATCCAATGGAAAATATCAGTAACAGGTTATGTTGGTATTTTTTTATATCCAGCGGATTAAAGATAAAGATTAATGGAATAAGCAAAATGGTAACCTGCCTGCCTAACTCTGTAAAAGCTTGTGGTTTATTGGTAGTATAAATCGTGCTCAACAGCGTTACAAAAAATACTGCCGTTAAAGCAAAGTTGGTTTTGGTTAAAACAGGCTTGATGTTGTTTCTACGAATCTGGATAATAGTATGCAAAGCCAGGCCTATCAACAACAGGTGGCTGTAAAACATATTGAACGGCAGGCTCAGCAAAAATAACATCAGTAGGTAATAGCTGATCCTGTTATTCAGCGTATCATCAGGCTTTAGCAGCTTTTCCATGTTGTTCCTGGTAACATTGCAATATAAAATCCTCGTAGTCGTTGATCACTACTTCCCAGTTAAACTGGTATTGTATTTTGTAAAGGTTGTTTTTCACCATTTCGCGTTCGGTATCCTTGCGCTGTACATTCTCAACCAGGTGCCGAACCTCATTGGCATTATCAAAATAAAAAGCATCAGAGTTGAGTACCGATTTATTGAAAGGGTTATTATGGGCGGCGATGAGCGCTTCGCTGGCCATGGCTTCAAGCAGGGATGGGTTAGTGCCACCTACGCTATGCCCGTGAAAATACAGATAACTGTTGTTCTGCAGTGCACGCACCACCGAGTTGTCAAAATTGGCGCCTTTAAATTGTATGCGGTCGTCGTTTTTGAAGCGGTGGGTTATGAATTTGCCAAAACGGTTACTGGTATCACCCAAAACCATGAAGCTTTTTTGAGATGAACTGCTGTTAAAACCCTCTAAAATGGTTTCGATATTGTTTTCGGGCTCCATGCGGGCCATCAGCAAAAAGTAGTCTTCCTTTAATACTTCGCTTTTATCAAATTGCTCGCGTTCCTGATCCGAAAAAAGATCGGCACCATAGGGAATATAGCGGCTGTCAACCTCATATTTATCTTTAAGATATGACCGGATCACCCTTGAATCGGAGATGTAATACTGGCTATGCTTTACGGCCAGCTTTTCGGCGTATTTAAGGAATTGTTGTACCGGTTTTGAATACTTGGAGCGTTTCCATTCCAGCCCGTCCATATTGGTAATGATAACGCTGTTTGGCGGATAAAGGTGGCCCCAAACCGAGCTGCTGGTATAACCCATAAGCAGCACCACATCAAACTTGCGTTTGCGGGCGTCCATAAGGCAGTTAAAATCATAGGCAAACTGCCCGGCGGTGCCTACAAGATACTCCGGATCATAACAATGCACAATGTTAACACCATTCCAGGTGTCGGATGTGTAAGGGTGGTTATGCGAGTTATAAACAGTAACCGAATGCCCTTTTTTTACCAAACCGGCCGATACATATTCAGAAATATGTTCAAACCCGCCATAGTAGTTCGGGATGCCCCGCGTGCCTAAGATCGCTATTTTTAGTTTCATGACAATGGAAGTTTGCTTGTAATAAGTTGTAAAATATGATACCGCTTTTTTGCCAGTGGTACTGTTGCTCAACATGTTTGGCTACCAGGCCGGTGAAGGCATAACCTGGAGGTTGTTGAATTGCAAGCGCCAGTTTTTGCTCAAAATCTACCTGGTTTGCCGGATTAAAAGTATATGGCTCAAAAAAACCGAAGTTTTTCATAGCCGTTTCTGACGAGCACAACACGGGCGCTCCGCAAATGGCAGCTTCAAGTGGCGGAATTCCAAAACCTTCGGCTTTTGAGGGATAAACGAACAGTCTGCATGCGCGGTAAAACGCCGCCAGATCGGCCTGTTCTGCCTGTGGTATCCACCTGAAAAATTGTCTTTGTTCCCGCGTAAGGCTCTTGATAAGCTTGGTTAACCCGGTTGTTTTTATTGACGCTTTGCCAATGAACACCAGGCTGATCCCTTTTTCATAAAGCTTTAATTCTAAATATTTCTGAAGTAGTAATAGATGATTTTTGCGGGGTTCAATACGACTGGTATACAGGATAAAATCCCGGATGCCGAATTTTTTTGCTACCCAATCTTCGGCTTCCTGTTTTGATGCCTGGTATTGTAACAGCGAGTTACTTACCCCATTGCGGATGATGTGTACTTCATCGGCAGGGATTTGGTAATAATCGCAGATCCGGGTTTTTGAATAGTCGGATACCGTGGTTTTGATATCGGCATTTTTAATGCTGCGGCCAAAAAGGTAATTACGCGTTATGCTGAACAGGATAGGAAAATCTTTCCTGAAATCATTAAAAAGCATATCGTGCATGGTGACGATATACTGGCAACCAGCTATTTTTTTAGGGCTGATGTATTGGAAATGCGCAAAATCAAACCTGTATTTTTTGATGTAAGCCGGTATGTCGAAAATGAAACGCAGGATGTTTACTCCCCGGTTTTTATACGGCAATATATTTTGCGGAGGCAATAGCGGAAACTGTTTGCGAATGTTTTCGGTATCGCGGGCACCGATATAAATATCTATGTCCGGGCGTTCGGCTAACAGATGGTTGTATAACTCGCGTATAAAAGTTTGCGCCCCCTGAAATTCTTTATCAAAGGAGTGTGCATCTACAAACAGTTTGAGTTTTTTAGCTGCCATAGTTTAACTCCTTTTGATTTAAGACAGCGGTTGGCACTTCGGCTTCTGTGAAACGAAAATTGCCTTTACCTAATTGATATAATTTTTGCAATGTGCGCTCGGGCAGAAATGTCAGCAGCAGTAAAAAGTAATTCTTAATATGCAGCGGACTAATTGACAGCGTTTTGATCAAGTTTTTTCGTGCTTTTTCAGGCTGATAATTATTCCATAAGTATTTTTTGCCGATGAGCGCATAGTAGGCCCCTTTTTTGATTCGTGGAGACAACTGCTTAATACCAATCTCTGATAACTGCTTTCCTTCGGCTTCAGTTATGCTCAGCTTGCGCAGGGTATTGTATTTGATTTGCCTGAATTTTCCTGTCCGCCATTTTTCATCAATGGTAATAGATTCGGCATTGAGCCTTACTTTAATGAGTGGCTGATTAAGGTTAAATGCTTTTTCGTGTCTGAGGATATCGGCCCATAAAAAATGATCTTCAAAGGTATAAGCCAGCTCATTATAGCCGCCCGCGTTTAATACGGCATCGCGCTTGTAAAATACGCTTGAATGAATAAACGGACAGATCTTGTAACTCAGCTGCCTGATTTCGTTGTGATTCAAGGCATCGGGTTGCCAGGTAAATATCAGATTGCCCCGAACATCAGTGTAATCAACTCCCGATCCAATTATACTGTAATATGGATGCGAAGTGATAAAATCATACTGCACCTGCAGCCTATAGGGATAACATATATCATCGGCATCAAAGCGGGCAATATAAGGTGCACGGGCATGACGTAAACCGTTATTAAGCGCTGCGGCTACGCCCTTGTTTTCCTGTGTTAAAACCGTTATGCGCTCATCGTTAAATGAATTAATGATCTCAATTGTATTGTCGGTAGAGCCGTCGTTTACAATAAGTAGTTCAAAATCGGTGAACGATTGTTCAAGCACAGATGCAATGGCTTCGCGGATATATTTGCCAGCGTTATAAGCAGGCATCAATACAGTAATTTGGGGGCTAAGCATAGGCAAGCTCCTCCGGCACTGTAGTTTTGGTTTTCAAATCGGATGTTGTGGTTTCTTTTATATTAAGGAATAGCATCAATTCAAAAAGTACGAGTACCGAAAGTTGCTCGAACCAGTAATCGAGAAAAAATATTCCGCCTACCATCATAATTATGGGTAAACCATAACTGAACTTTCTGTAATGCCGCGCAAAAAAGCCGATATAAAAAATGATGAGGGCAAGTAAGCCCAGGATGCCATATTCACTCAGCATTTGGTCATAGGTAGAGTAGGGGTTATTGCGTACCGAACGGAACTCGGCATTTTTGCTGAAGAAGCTCAGGTACAGATCAAAATGGTTGCGCATAAATGCCGGGTTGATGTAGATATAGTTTTTGGGATAATCGCCCCTGATGCCTGCGCCCGCTGCTCTAAAAGCAATCTTGGAAGAAAAGTTTCCTGCTCCTAACCCTGTTATGCTTTGCAGCGGATGAGCAACGAGGTAGTCAAAAGTTTGTGCGGCGCCGGTAATTTTGCCCGGTAATGTTGGCCTGAAAGGTTCAATATGGCAAAGCGGCAATTGGGCCCAATGAATTGCAATACAATCAATCAGTTGTTGCCTGTCTGGCGTCATTTCGCCAATGTTATAAAACTCGGCAAAATGAGTATTGGGTTCAGGGATATATAACCTGCCATGATCAGTAAGCGGCAGGCCTTTGATCTTTTTTTCAAGCTCGCTCAGTTTTTCGCGGCGGGCTTTTATCACGCTCAGGCTATCCAGGTAATGCTGAGCAAACTTGCTGCGCCTTTCGTCTCTGCTTAATAAACTGTTTGTATTGGCCGATGTACTGTTTACAGTCGTAATTTGCTTTTCAGGGCGATTTTCACGCAGGGCGCTTGCGGTAACTTCGTTAAGGTATTTCCCGTTTTGCGGTGATATTTTAGCCATAGAGATGATGTAGATCATCAATGCCACCACGATCATACTTTTTTGACTACGTGTAGTTCTGAAAATAAATATGAACGCCAGGATAAGGAGGAATAAAACAGTGATGAGGTTACTGTAGGTAAGTACCAGCGTGCTCATACAAACAATCATCATGGCCAGGTTGCGCTTATAAATAAAATAAAACACACCGAAAGCGCACATAACGGCGTTGGTTGAAGAAAGATCAAAGCTAACACCCATCACATCATCGCCTGTATTGATAAAATAGCGCTGGTGCATCCCCATATAGGCATAGGGGTTAATACTTTTGATGATCCAGATAATGTGTATCAGGTTTACCGCCGAAAAAATTGCGTTAATGACAAAAAAGATAATCAGCGTGCGATAGATAGTCTCCGCATCCGTTTTATCAACCATTAGCTTAACCTGGTGAACCGCCAGTATGGCCATTGTCCAGCATAATAATGCCCAACCAAAAACAGGGATATAATAAAGATTAATAAAGTTTTGGTTGATGATAGCAGCAATAATGGCGATAGGGAAAACGAGCAGATAAAATAAAGGGATTCTTGTGTTACGAAGCTTAAACCCAAACCTGAAGTTGAACTGAGTTAAATAAACAAAAAGCAGGGCCACTATTTTAAAGGGAATACGCACGTTGATGAACAGCAGCAGGAAAATGAGCAGCCGCCAATCGGCATAAGTTTTCCACCTTTTAATATCAAAACCCGGCAAGCTGATTGTCATTATTCCCCTTGTATTTATTGATGTCTATTCCCGGTTTTGCAGGCCCGTTCGTTTAAATAGGTTACGTGTCAAAAAATAGAATGGTTGCCTCGGCATTGTGCCGATATATGCAGATATTTAACCGGTTTATAAAAATGTTACAGGCAACCTGCCGGTAAAAACATTAGTATAAGGGTATAAACAACATACAGCGTTGCTCAGGAGTAAAGCGTTCATCAGGTTTTTTTCATCAGGTTTGCAGGCATTGGCCCTGCAGGTACTTGGCAGTATCTTTTTTTATGTTATTTCTGTTTACCTCAGTAAGGATAGCTTTGGAGCCATAAGCTGGATGAATGCAATCTCTATCTTCATTACTACAATACTTGGTTTTGGATTGGAGCAGGTGGTGATTCGCCGCATAGCAGCCTCACAACGGTCAGACTGGGCTGCCGCGGCATTTTTATTTCATTCGTTGGTTGCTTTTTCGGCAACACTTGCCGTATTGTGGCTATTGAGTTTAGTACTTCATGATGATATCTACAAGTTGCTTCCCTGGTTTTTTGCGGCCCAGGGTTTGCTTTTTATGGGGATACCGTTAAAGCAGTTTTTAAACGCGAAGGAAAAATTTACGCCTTACGGAATAATCGCTATTGTAAGTAATAGTTTGCGGGTTTGCGGGGCATTTTATCTTGTTCGCGTTCATCAGCTGCAGGTACGGTCTATTATCATAGTAATGATATGTACAGCCGGGGCCGAATTGCTGGCCCTGCTTATTTACGTTATTACTAAAACTGATTTTAACTTTAAATTCCGTTTTCAGGCCTATAAGAAACTGCTTAAGGAATCCGCAGCACAATATGTATCTGTAATATTTGACATGAGCCTCTCGCGGATGGATTGGCTGCTGCTGGGCTTCATGGCAAGTAAAGCCGTTTTGGCCGATTATAGTTTCGCTTACCGGGCTTACGAGCTTACCCGGCTGCCCATGCTCATTATTGCTCCGGTTATTTTACCGCGTTTATCGAGGTTAATGACGTTAAAACTAACTAACGAGCTGCGGGAACAGGTAAACGCTTTTAATACTGCCGAGCTGTTGCTGGCTATGCTTTTACCGCTTGTGTTTAATATCCTTTGGACACCGGTAGTTGGCATGATAACCGGCGGAAAGTATGGCGCTGCCAATGCCCCGGAGTTTTTAATACTTTCATTATGTATACCGTTACAATTTTTTATAAACCTGCTTTGGTCATTAAGTTTCAGTATTAAAAAGTATAAAGCTGTATCATCTGTTACGGTGACCTGTGCTGTAACAAATATTGGCCTTAACCTGGTATTGATTCCGCTGTTTAATGGTATAGGTTCGGCCGTTGCATTTTTAATTACCAATATACTACAGGCAGTGCTTTATTACCGGTTGGTAAATAAACATGTGATGCACATCAGCTTAAAACCATTTGCAATATTGCTGCCGGGGTCTTTGGCCGGGTGGTTTATCACAGCTTCGATAAATGTGCATTTTTTATTAAAGCTTTTATTGGGGATTGTTTTTTATCTGCTAATTGCAATGGCTACAAAGCAACTAAGCAGACGTACTATACAAACCAGTAAACAATTTTTAGCGCAATGAACATTTTATACCTGTGCGATGAATATCCTCCCGGGCCGCATGGCGGTATAGGTACCTATGTGCAGCTTATAGCGCGGCAAATGGTAAAACTGGGTCATAAGGTAATTGTCGCCGGTTTGTACAGCCGCGGGTATGGAGGCGCTGATGAATTTGAAGATGATGGTGTAAAGGTTTTCAGGTACCGTTGGGGAATTGATGGCACGTTGTTTGAAAAGCAGCAGGGTATAGGTACGCGAATAGTTAACAGGGTATTATTAGATACGGGAATAACGCAGCGGGATATTAAAAAAAGCCTGGCTGCCTATCAAACCAAACTCGAACAGATCATCACTTCCGAACAGGTTGATATTGTTGAAATGCCTGATTATAACGATTACATCCGGTTTTGTAGCTCTTATATACCGTTCCCCAATTTGTCGGTTCCGGTGGTTGTTAAGTTGAATGGTTCAATTACCTATTTTAATGCCGAGGCCGGAAGGACTGTTGCCCCGCATGTTCTGAAAATGGAACAGGATATTTTAAACCATGCGGTAGCCGTAAGCAGTGCGAGCGCTTATACTGCTGATAAAAGCGCCTCGTATCTGTTGTATAATAAGCCCATAAGCATATTATATAACGGTATCGATACGGATATCGCTTTTGAGAGGAATAGGATGTGTGATAACAAGCAAGTTGTATTTACTGGCAGCCTTGTTCAAAAGAAAGGTATTTTTCAGCTGGTGAAAGCCTGGAATATGGTAGTTAAAGAGGTTCCTGATGCCCGGTTACTGATACTCGGCAAAGGTCCGGCTGGCAAGGTAACTGCCTTTTTGCAAGAGCACGCAAAAAGCAGTGTGACCTTTAGAGGTCATGTTAATAAAGATGAGCTTTATGGCTGTTTAGCCGATTCGGCAATAGCGGTATTCCCGTCATACGCTGAGGCCTTTGCGCTGGCGCCATTGGAGGCCATGGTATGCAGAACGGCAGTGATCAATTCAAACCGAACATCAGGGCCGGAATTGATTGATGATGGCGTTAACGGATTATTAATAGATCCGGACGATGTTGAGCAATTGGCATCTGCAATTATTATGCTGCTTAACGCCCCCCAAAAGCGATTGAACCTCTCAATAGCAGGAAATGAAAAAGTGAAGCAATATTTTGATATCGACATTATAGCGAAACAAACTCTTCAGTTTTACCAGCAGGTGCTGATTAAACCTGTTCAATAGCCAATTCACTACGGTAAGTGCCCTGTTTCTGAGATAGTTCTTTATATTGCTTCAAATAAAGGTATTTAAGGTACGTGTTTTTATAAATAACCCGCGCTATGGCCAATCCTTCCGCACCATCTAAAAAACCCAACCTGATAATGTAATTGCGGAAAAACCCAAAAGCAGGCGAAAAGTGCAGCTTTATAAACGTTGCTTTTTTACCCGCTTTGTAATACTTAGCGGCGCTCAGCTGTGCATAATGTACGGCTTTGCGCTTAAAGTCGTCAATGTCTGTAACCGAATGATGATGGATATATCCGGCTATGTTTTTGATTAGGGCACCGGGAGGCAGCAATAATGTTTCGTGCACTTCTGTTTCGCCCCATTTTACCAGCAACCGGTTAAATAAACGCAGGTGATGATCGTTCCCCCAATTGCCAAAGCGGATCAGCTTTTTACCAAAGTATGATCTGAATTTGATGTCGTAAACAATATTGGGTTTATCAAAGTTTAAATTGTGAAGCGCTTCAATAAGCTTCATGTCTGGTGTCTCATCAGCATCAATGCTTAAAATCCAGTTATAGCGGGCCTCAGCTATCCCTTTATTCTTATTCGCCCCGTACCCGCTCCAGCTTTTTTGAAATACCCGGCAGCCACAGCGGCAAGCAATGATCTCGGTTTCATCGGTACTGTCGTTATCAATCACAACAATATCATCTGTAATTAAACGGGCCATTTTAATACAATCCTCAATTGAGGCAGCCTCGTTTTTAGTAATGATCACAACAGACACCGGTACCATGCAGCAGTAGTATTAATAGTATATATTAATCAGGGATCTGTCACAACCCCTTTATAAGATATATCGTACAGGTTTTGCGTATGGTTGCCTTAAACTAAGTAAATGGGAAAATATTATGGATTTAGTTTATTCCATGCGGTTACGTTAATCAGTTTATCAGCAATGGTATTTCGGCAGGCTGCATTGGGGCATAGGATAATCCAGCGGTCTTTAGTTTGTTCAATTACTGGACGGCGCCCGCATATTTTACAATTGTTAACGGGGATGTTTGGGTTTATTTCGATTCTCATAAAAGGCCTTTAAAACAGGCGGGAGTTAGATATATGGACATACGTTATAAACACAGGTTCCGGTTGCCTTCAAATCAAAAATATAACTAATTGTAGTGTTTTATTTAGCATGAATGAACTTGTACATTTTTTGTATAAATAGCCCTTATAAATGTGAAAATTGAGGGTCGTTTTGCTCAGATATGAGAAATAATAAAAATATTTTCAACAGCAGGCAACCTTTTAATATTAGTTGCCGTGATGTGCGTAGATTAGGTTAAATTTATACGTTTGATTCTGAGTTTATAAAACCCCATATGGGCGAAGACGAGTTACATCAACTGATCAATGGCTGTGTAAAGCAGGACAGAAAAAGTCAAAAAATGCTCTATAAGGCATTTTATGGGTTTTCTATGGGTATCTGTCTACGCTACGCAGGCAACCGTGATGAAGCTGCCGAAGTAATGAACCAGGGCTTTATGAAGGTATTTACTCATATTGACAGGTTTGACACTTCAAGGCCGTTTAAGGCGTGGATAGGCCGTATCATGATGAATGTTTCTATCGACTATTACCGCGCTAACTTAAAAATGGCTTACACAGAAGATTTAGAGAAGGCTGAAAATGTGAGTGAAGGGGACCTTACAGATAAGAATTTAAACTATGAAGACCTGCTTGCGATGGTACAGCAGTTACCCCAGGCTTATCGTACAGTTTTTAATCTTTTTGCAATCGACGGATACTCGCACGAAGAGATAGGTGAAATGCTGAACATCAGCCCGGGAACCTCTAAGTCAAATTTGCATAAGGCACGGCATAAGCTAAAACAAATGATATTAAAAGCAGAGGAAACTGCTAATAAAACCAATTACAACAGGGGTATGGATTTTAACCCGATTGTGGCCTACAATGGCACAGGTATAGATGTTAGGAGCACTTTTTTTAATAATGGTATCAGAGGATGAAAAGCGAAGAGGATTTAGATAACATTTTTAAGAAGGGGCTGGAAGACCCGGTGAATCATCGTGCGTTTAACGAAGATGACTGGGATGCGCTTGAGCAAATGCTTGACAAGGGCAAAAAACGCCGTGGAATTATTTACTGGTTGCCAATTGCAAGCGGAATAGCAGCTATGTTGCTGCTGTTTTTAGGCTGGTGGCTTTTTAAACCCAATGTACAGGATAATAATACAACAGGCCAGCAACAGGTTAAAGTTAAACCTATTGCGCCTAAAAGCAACCCTGTGACAACAGGTAGTAAGGATATTCAGCAACCTCAAACAGATACGGTTCAAAAAGCACCGCCAACAAATAATAACCTGGCCGCCAATAGCGGAACAAGCGACCGTGCCAATACAGCTCAATCTACTTTAGTTCCCTTTGTAAGAGCCGGTCGTCATAACGTTGGCGAGACAAGTAACAAAGCTAATGCCGGTTCAGATACCATTATGCGGCGTTATCCTGCACTCATGGCAGAGACTAATACCGGAAATAATAATGATGCTGTTTCAAACTTGCTGGCAAGTAGTACATCATCTTTGGATATTACAAAGGCTTCTTCATCTGCTCCCGATTTTAAAACGCAAATTGACAGACCGCTTGTCATAAATACAAACACATCAAAACCTGGTAAAAAGATTACTAAACAAAGCTTTGGCTACCGTCCGCAATGGGCTATTACTGCGCTGGCTTCGTCTGATGTTAATGGAACAAATTCGTTCCAGGGAAAGGTTGGCAGCAATTATGGTTTGCTGCTTTCATTTGGCGCCACTAAAAAGCTAACAATTACAAGCGGTGTTGTGTATTCGTCCAAGCCTTACAATACCAGCTTTGCCAATTATCGTACAGCATATGTGTTTAAAAACGAGCCAACGGATGTAACCGCCGACTGTAAAATGCTTGATATTCCGGTTAATATAGCCTACCAGGTATACGGTAATTTTCGCAATAAATTATCGGTGGGCACTGGTTTATCGTCGTACCTGATGCTGCATGAAAAGTATACTTATAACTATGCCGATGGTGCTAACAGTGCTTCGTGGCCTCAAACCTATACTGTACCCAACAGCAAGGGGTACTTATTAAGCATTATCAATATCAACGCAACTTATGAACATAAAATAAATTCAAAGTTTGGCGTAAGCGTTCAGCCGTATATGAAAGTGCCTATTTCGGGAGTTGGATATTCTGATATTAAACTACAGTCTACAGGTGTAGCAGTGGGGGTAACCTATAATCTTAATTCGTTCAGAAAGCCGTAATCGTTTGTATAACCGTTACCGTGCGGCCCGCGTTCCTCTTATAATAAATGGAATTATTATCTTGCGCCACATTTACCGCACAAGATCAATCGCCATGAAAAAACTACTGTTTTTTGCCCCTTTGTTATTATTGTTTTCATGCGGGCATGGCCCGGCACAGCAGCTCGAAAATAAAAAACTCAATAGCCTTGCTGTCGAATATGTAAAGCTTGGCCTCGCAATAGGGCAATACGACGGCGATTTTGTAGATGCTTATTACGGGCCAGATTCTTTGAAGCCAAAATCAGAGCCTCTTAAAACTTTCCCCAAGGATAGTTTGCTGGCATCGGCAAATAGTTTAATGAATGATTTGCGCATTGTTGCCAATACTACAAAAATTGATACCAATAAAATTCGCGCCAATTGGATGGCCGACCAACTGGTGGCCTTTAGTCGCCGTATCCGTATTTTTTCGGGCGAAGAGAGGCCTTTTGATGAAGAATCACGTGAGTTATTTGGTGTAGCCGCCCCGGTTTATACCGACGATTTTTTTAAGGGACAGGTAGCCTTGCTGGATAGTATTTTGCCGGGTAAAGGCAACGTGAACGACAGGTTTCAAAAACTGGCCAATAAATTTATTATCCCGAAAGATAAACTTGATCCGGTTATAAAAGCGGCCATAGCCGAAGCCCGTAAGCGTACACTTGCCCACTATCAGCTACCCGCCGGTGAAACATTTACGCTTGAATATGTGACCAATAAGCCATGGTCGGGTTATAACTGGTATAAGGGCGGTTATAAGAGCACTGTACAGATCAATACAGATCTGAAGGTTTTTATTGACCGCGCCATTGATGTTGGTAGTCATGAAAGCTATCCGGGGCATCATGTGTACAATATGTTGCTGGAGAAAAACCTGTACCATGATAAAGGTTGGGTGGAGATCTCGTTGTACCCGTTATTTAGCCCGCAATCGCTGATAGCCGAAGGCAGCGCCAACTATGGTATCGAGGTCGCCTTCCCTGGTGATGATAAAATTAAATTTGCTAAAAATGTACTGTTGCCGCTGGCCGGATTGGATACCGCCGGTATCAATCTTTATTTCAAGGCTCTTGCTATAAAAGGGACTTTGAATTATGCCCGTAACGAAGCAGCACGCGGATTGATCAATAACACCATGAGCCAGGATAAGGCTTTATCATATCTTAAAAAATATTGCTTGATGAATGATGAAACTGCGCAAAAATCAATCAGCTTTATCAAAAAATATCGCAGTTACGTTATCAATTACAATTACGGTCAGGATTTGGTGAAAAACTATATTGAATCAAACGGGGGCACAGCCAAAGCACCTGCCAAACGCTGGGAATTGTTTGGTAAATTGTTGAGCCAGGAAGTTGAACCGGTTAGTTTGGTGAAAAAGTAGGCGTTGTTTTTCTGTTTGGATAATATGGCATTCGTTTACAACGGGGGGCTAAACACAAAGAGGCGATTATATCGCCTCTTTGTGTTTATAAGATATTTTTTATTCATACATTAGAGGGCATCGTTTCCTTATAGATAACCAATTTAACACCAAATATTACCTTATAAATGATTAAACCACGGTACTTTATAGCCATGTGTTTTATGGCAGGTATTTATGCGTCATGTAAAAATCAACATAACAATTATAACAGCTGGCCGGCCTATGCAGGTTCAAAGGAGGGGCTGCGATATTCATCAAACGAAGAAATCAATTTAAATAATGTAAATAAGCTGAAAGTGATGTGGACTTTTAGCACGGGCGACAGAGACACTGCTAACCTGAGTCAAAATCAGTGCAACCCAATTATGGTGGATGGCATTTTGTATGGCACCAGTCCTAAATTAAAACTGTTCGCCGTAAACGCCGCTACTGGTCAACAAAAATGGCTGTTTGATCCTGCAAAGGATGATACAACCAATAACGGCGACCCGATGGCCTATTATAAAGTGAGCCGGGGCGTAATTTACTGGCAAAATGATGATGGCGGTGAAAAGAGGATTTTCTACAGCGTTGGGGCTAAAACCTGGGCCATTGATGCGGAAACAGGTGCACCCATACGTTCATTTGGGAACGATGGATATCTTGACCTTACTAAAAACCTGGACAGGGATACCAAATCGTTTGTGGCAGGCACTACGCCGGGCGTGGTGTATAAAGACGTTTTGATTGTAGGCGATCGTGTATCAGAATCGGTTGATGCTGCTCCGGGGCATGTGCGTGCTTATGATACGCGTACAGGCAAATTGAAATGGATTTTCCATACCATACCGCATCCCGGCGAAATGGGATATAATACCTGGGCGGATACTGCGGCTTATAAGAAGTTTGGCGGGGCCAATAACTGGTCGGGCATGGCACTGGATGAGAAGCGGGGGACTGTTTATATCCCGACCGGTTCGGTAGGCGGCGATTTTTATGGTGGTTTCCGGAAAGGGCAAAACCTGTTTGCCAACTCGCTGCTGGCGCTTGACGCTGCCACAGGCAAGTTGAAATGGTATTATCAGTTTGTGCATCACGACTTGTGGGACCGCGATTTGCCGGCTAATCCCAACCTGGTAACTATTGTTAAAGATGGTAAAACGATAGATGCTGTAACGCAGATCACCAAACATGGCTATGTGTTTATGTTCGATAGGGTTACGGGTAAGCCCATATTCCCGATAGTGGAAACGCCCGTGCCAACAAAAGGCCTTCCCGGTGAAGCTCCATGGCCAACGCAGCCTATCCCAACATTGCCACAGCCTTTTGCACGGCAAACGTTTAATCCCGAAGATGTTACAGACCGTACTCCCGAGGTGCACCAGGAAATGCTGGCTAAATATAACCAGGTTAAAAACCGAATTATGTTTACACCGCCAAGTAAAGAAGGCGGCTGGATTTTCCCGGGATTTGATGGCGGGGGCGAGTGGGGTGGAGCGGCAGTTGATCCCGAAACCAAGATCCTGTACGTTAATTGTTCGGAATTGCCCTGGGCCCAGGTAATGATAGATGTGCCTAAAACCAATACTGACGACCACTCGCCACAGGCACTGGGACACGTGGTATATAACACCAATTGTATTGGCTGCCATGGCGCAGAACTGAAGGGGAATGGAACATCATATCCCTCGTTAGTGAACATCAGCAAAAAATACACAGCCGACCAGGTAAGCGGAATTATTGCAAGTGGCCGTAACATGATGCCATCGTTTAAACAAATTTCGCCCCAGGATAAGAAAAATCTTCTTGCGTTCCTGCTTAAAATTCCTGAAACAAAGGAGGCAAAAGAAGTAGCCAAAGAACCAACCAGTGATCGTACGGCAAGTTCGGCAACGGAGAAGAAAATGGTTGATGAAATACCTTATACCATGAACGGTTATAACCGTTTTCTGGATAAAGACGGTTATCCCGGCATAAAACCACCCTGGGGCACGCTCAATGCTGTCGACCTTACATCGGGTAAACTGCTTTGGAAAGTACCTTTGGGCGAATTTGCCGAGCTAAGCAAAAAAGGTATCCCGGTAACCGGTACTCAAAATTACGGTGGTCCGGTGGTTACTAAAGGGGGCCTGATTTTTATTGCAGCGACTAAAGACGAAAAGATCCGCGCGTTTGATAAACGTACCGGAAAAGTAGTTTGGGAAGCTCAGCTACCCGCGGCTGGCTACGCTACCCCGGCAACTTATTCAATTGATGGTAAACAATACGTAGTTATAGCCTGCGGAGGCGGAAAAATTGGAAGTAAGTCGGGAGATAGTTATGTTTGTTTTGGATTACCCCACTAATACCTCAATATGGATTTATTTGAAGCAGTTTTTGAATTATACGAGCAAATAAGGTTAAAGGCCGAAAATGATTTTCAGGACCTGATCAAATGCCAGTACACGCAGCAATGTTACAGCGATAATGGCGCCTTTTGCCTTGTATTGGAAATTACTGTTTTGAAAAATATCTCTGATGACGATTACGGACTGGTATTTTCCATCAATGCCCAAACAGAACCAAACCACGCCGATCATAAAAGCGATACTAAAGGCATCTTTTTAATTGCCGATGTACATCATGGTGATAATAAAGTGATCAGCGGTTTGGATGAGCTTGTTTTTGATCCGCAAAATGATGCTGAAGTAAGAGCGGCATATGCAAAAATTGAGCATTTTATTAAACCATTTACTACAAGTGTGAGCAATTTGCTGGTACAGGGATATGATATTAAAGTAGAAGATAATTCGGTAAATTAAGGTGATGTTATAAAAGGCGTCATTGCGAGTATCCACCGGGGAACCCTGGAAAAAACCGTAATGGCGTAGAAAAAATATATTTTAGGGATGTTGTGCGGGGGGCGCGTTAGGGATTGCAGTGAAAAGCCCACAGCGTGTGTAGGGGTTATGGGTAGGAAAGGCGAGGACTTGTAACGGAAAGCCCGGGCCGCAGGCAACGCCCATGTTATAAAATCGATCAGAAAAATACACCTAATAATCAGTAGCTTACAATCACGTCATTATAAGGTACAATGCAATCTCCAATTATATAGGGCGAATTTGCTAATCGGGGATTATTAATATTTATAATTTGTTTTTTATAGGTATTAATGAGCTCTCTTAGGTCGGTTGTCTTCGTTTTTTATAATGACATAGTTTAAAGTTAATTATTAAATATTTTTTTGGGCGGTATTGCAAATATGGGCGTTGCCTGCGGCCCGTGCTATCCGCTCATACTGCACAAGGCATTAGCCACAAGGCCGGTATCCGCTACTATCACTAACGCAGCCCCGCGCACCATTTTTACTCGTAATGACGATTTTTTAGCCTTTTAAGCCTATTACATGATATCAGGGCAAGATGCTCAAATTGCCTGCCTCCTAAAACTTCTCCTCATAAACCGCTCCTCCCGGTGTTTCCAGCTTATATTGCTTAACCTCCCCGGGCCCTTCAAATTCAAACCGGATACCTACAATGCGGCCCATAGTGCCGGCTTGCTTAAATTCAAAGATCTGCTTGTTGTTGAGGTAGATCCTCAGATAGCGATCTTTCACGCTGCACCTCAGGTTCTGAAACTGCGACATATCTGTACCAAAAGCACTCAGGTCGTGATCTTTGCCGCTAACCCAGGCTGTGCCGGTTAAAATACCCATATCGGATATGCAGCCTTTGTTTACTATCGGGATAACAATAGCAGTACCATTACCTAAAATAGTAAGGTCGGCCTTCGCACAGGCCGACTGGCCGGGTGTTGAGGTATTGCGCAGGGTA
This sequence comes from Mucilaginibacter gossypiicola, assembly GCF_900110105.1. Taxonomy (GTDB): domain Bacteria; phylum Bacteroidota; class Bacteroidia; order Sphingobacteriales; family Sphingobacteriaceae; genus Mucilaginibacter; species Mucilaginibacter gossypiicola. Next base: position 567,226 of record NZ_FOCL01000004.1, read on the forward strand.
CAATCCATCACAAAGTTATCAGCATTGATACCCGGGAACTCTCGGATGTTGGCAAACTTTACCCATGTATTATTAAAAACAGGCGTGCCCAATTTTTGCTGTATCAGTTTGGCATCAATCCCCATATATCCCTGCCCCTTAATTTCTTCGGGCGAAAGGTAAACGGGTATAGGCTGATGGTCGAGAATACCCTTCCAGCCTTTGGTTTTAATAAACACCGACGTTTCTTTTTTTACATATCTATCAACAATAAGCTTAGCAATGAAATAACCTGGATTATAGTAAATTGAGGTGAATTGTTTGCCATCCCCCGGAACCTGCTCGCGGCGGTTGGGATCCCATGACTGCTGGATAAAAACGCTGTCGGAGTGAAATGCCGAAGCATCGTAATTAAATACAACCGAATTTGGTAAATCGTCAGAAACCTTTTTACTGCTGAATTTTATTGAAGCCGGATCAACAGGCTTGTTACGCTTGCTGCTCATGAAAAATAAAGCACCAAGAAGAAGCAATACGGTACTGCCAGCCCATATATAACGTAAACGAGGCTTGGAACGAGTGGCAACAGGGAGTTTCTTTATCTCGTTGACTTCAGCAGGTTGTTCAATTATGCCGTTAACCTGGTGGTGCTGCCTGAAATCGCGCCAGCTGGTGTAATCAAGGAAGCAGGCAAGTGCGTTCAGCGTGGCTGCATTGGGGAAGCTTTCGTAGCGTACTTTACCCCAAATCCGTTTTAGGGTTGATACGCTGAGCTGCACCCTGGTTTTATCAAAAATCTGCTGACTTAGCTGCTCAAAGTCATCATTGCCCCAAATGCTGCTATCGCCCCAGTTTAACACTTGCTCAATAAGCTGCCGGCATAGCAGAAGCAATTGTTTTTCTTTTTCCATTGATCTACAGGTAATAATGTGGTTTAAAACGCTTTGAACAAACTTGAACTTAACTTGAAACGCCGCCCGCGCCTGATTGTAAAGGCAATTTGCAAGTTTTGACTAAAGTTAAATCAAAACCCATGAACAACAAGATTTTATTCATTGCCATACTAAGCATGACGCTTGGCAGCAGTTTTTGTTACAGCCAGCAGAAAAAAGTTACATATGATATTAACCGGCTCCTTAACGAAAATAAACTGACTAAAGCGTATCCCCGCCAAACTGTTGCTGAAGTTACCGACGGCAGTAAAAAGGGCCTTACCTCAGATGGTATATTATGGCTCAAGAATGTAAACTTTAAAACCGGTACTATAGATGTAGACCTGCGTGGGAGGGATGTGTTTCAGCAAAGCTTTTTAGGAATAGCCTTTCATGGAGTAGATACTACAACCAATGATGTTATTTATTTCCGCCCTTTTAATTTTCAAACCACGGATACGCTTCGCCGGATGCATACGGTGCAATACATCAGCGAACCCGATTTCCCCTGGGACAAACTCCGTAAAGAGCATCCTTTGGTTTATGAAAATGCGGTAAACCCATTTCCGGAAGCTACCGCCTGGTTCCATGCGCGTATCGTTGTAAATGCCGATGATATAGTTGTTTATGTAGATCATTCGGATAAACCCTCGCTTACGGTAAAGAAGCTCAATAATCGACAGAACGGGCTCATCGGTCTCTGGTCATCCGGGTTGCCGGGCGATTTTGCCAATCTTGCCATCACTCAATAGTCATAAATCAATCATCATGAAAAAACTAACCTTACTGTTCGCCTTGTTTGCTGCTGTAAAAATACAGGCTCAGCAAAAGTATCAGCTGTATGACCTTTCGGTTATAAACCCTAAACAATGGATCATCCCCAAAAACGATACGCTCGACTATGAGTTGGGGAGTTTCGACGGAAAAAACGCTTTGCTTATCAAACGAAAAATTCAAAATTACAAATCGGCCAGTTTGGCTTACAAGCCGGGTTTAAATTTTAAAGACGGCATTATTGAAATGGATGTAGCCTGCACTATACCTAAAGGTGGTTTTGTGGGGCTCGCTTTTCATATCAAGGACGCACATCATTATGAAACAGTTTATTTCAGGCCCGGATCATCAGGTACAATCAATGCCATACAATATATGCCCGAAAAAAAGACTGAGTTTAACTGGTGGGATTATGAGGCTACAAAATACCAGGCCAAAGCTGTAATTCCGCAAAATAAATGGTTCCATGTAAAAGTGGTGGTCCAGGGAAGCAAAATGGAGGTTTATGTGGATAATGCTGCAAAGCCAGCTATGATATATACAGCGCTTGACCCATCATTAAAAAGCGGCGCTGTAGGTTACTGGCATGGCAACTGCCCGCAGGGGGCTTATAAAAATCTTGTTGTAAAGGCTTTTAATTAATGCTGTTATGAAAAAGGTTTTATTGCTGCTGCTGTTTTTTATCCCCATAATTGTTAAAGCGCAAAATATCCCTTACGGTAATAATCCGACAGCAGGTAATTATGCGAAAGCTAAGGATGGTACCAGGATTTATTATGAAACCTACGGAACAGGAAAACCCCTGGTACTGCTGCACGGAGGGTTGTATGGTGAAATTTCGGAATATGAAAACCTCATCCCGGTATTGAGTAAAAACTTTATGGTAATCGCTATCGCTACACGCGGGCACACGAAATCGGAGATAGGTCATCAGCCTTATACCTATGAACTGATGTCGGACGATGCTTATACGGTGATCAGGCAGGTTACTAAAGACAGTATTACATTAATAGGTTTCAGTGATGGGGCAGTGATAGCACTTGACCTCACCATGAGGCATCCCGATTTGGTGAAGAAACTGGTGTTTGCTGGTGGTAATGTTTCTGCGGCAAGCTATCGCCCCGGGGAGATGGACGAGTTGAAACGCCTGTCTGGTGCATCACTTGAACGCGATATGCCGGATTTTGTACGTGAGCGGAAAAAGCTTATGCCCGAACCGGAGCGTTGGGGCGAATTTGTACAATTGCTCAAACATGCCTGGATCAATCAAACTACCGTAATGCCCGAACAGATAAAGCATATCAAATGCCCTGTACTGGTTGCCGCAGGCGACCGTGACAGATACAATCCTATCGAAAGTTTTGTGAGTATTTACAAACTGTTGCCGTCGGCTCAGCTGGCTATCATTCCAAACTCTGATCATATCATCTTTTACCGGCAACCGGCTTTGATGGAAACCATAGTGATGGGCTTTGTGCTAAAATAGAGGGATAGATATTATTGATATGGCTGTTAATAATCAATTAAATACAGTGTTTTCACGGATTGATTCTTAAACATCAGGGTTGTAGATTTATATTAATATTTCACTCTTTAAACCTATTACCATGTCAGTATTAGATTCGTTAGTACCCGCTTTTAGGGACAAAGTAGTTCAGTTATTAGCCAACTGCAAAGCAGCAGGATATGAAATGCAGCCAACAGAAGGTTTAAGGGGCCCGGTTGAACAAGGCAAACTATGGCGTCAATCCCGGACCAAAGCCGAAGTTGATGCAAAAATAGCAGACCTGCAGGCACATGGAGCCGCTTTTCTTGCTGATTGTATTATTAAAGCAGGCCCGCATAATGGCGATCATGTTACCAATTCAATTCCCGGTTTATCCTGGCACCAGTGGAATGAAGCTGTGGATTGTGTTTGGATAGTAGATGGCAAAGAGGAATGGAGCATTAATAAGCTTGTGCAAGGAAAAAACGGCTACCATGTATATGCCGATGAAGCCCAAAAGTTAGGTTTAACTGCCGGAGGACTATGGAAGTCTTTTAAAGACTGGCCACATGTACAATTACATTCTGCCCCAAGCCCGGCCGGAGATTTTTCATTACAGCAAATAAACGATACGATGAAAAGACGTTTTTCATGAAATTACTTCCCGACTTACGAAGTTTCCAAAACTTCGTAAGTCTTATCTTCGCCATTAACAGCCGAAAAACTGCCCTCACTACATCGATGTAGTAGAAAAATCTGCCAATTACCCGGCTGTTGCTTGTTTTTTTGAGTTTAAAATCTGCACTTTTATAACTTGAAACGTGCCCTGCATAAGCACTTTAACCAGTTATATAGTCTATGAAATTTAAACATTTGTACAAATCGACCATTACTGCATGTTTGTTAGCGCTAAGCCTTAATTCCTTTTCGCAAAACAACTTTAAACCACAAAAGGATGTATTGGCAACCATCAAAAAAAACTTTGCAGATGCTGATGTTCAATATAAGTACATGGCCAAACAATTTGGCGCCGATGAGTTTCCGAAAACCTATCACCCAACTACAGATAAGTTTGAAACAAGTAACAGCAGCTGGTGGTGCAGTGGCTTTTATTCGGGCACATTGTTGAAGATCTATCAGCAAACTAAAGATGCTGAACTGCTTAAACAGGCTAATAACAATTTAAAAGACCTCGAAAAAGAACAATATAACAAAGGGACACATGACCTTGGTTTTATGATGTATTGCAGCTTCGGCACGGCAAACCATCTTGAGCCGAAACCTGAGTACAAAGAAATTTTAGTTAATAGTGCTAAATCACTATCAACCAGGTTTAACCCAACTGTTGGTTGTATCCGCTCATGGAATTCAAAAGCCAATGATTTTCTGGTGATCATTGATAATATGATGAACCTGGAACTGCTGTTTTATGCTACCAAAGCAACCGGCGACTCGAGCTTTTATAAAATAGCGGTTACCCACGCCAATACCACTATGAAAAACCACTTTCGCCCTGATTTTAGCTCGTACCACGTAATTAATTACGATGAACAAACAGGGGCGGTAAAAGAAAAGAAAACCGCACAGGGCTTCGCTAATGAGTCGGCATGGGCAAGGGGGCAATCGTGGGGGCTATACGGCTACACAGTGATGTACCGCGAAACCAAGGACAAAAAATATCTTGAGCAGGCAAAAAATATAGCTCATTTTATATTGACTAACCCAAACCTGCCTGCCGATAAAATACCTTACTGGGATTTTAATGCGCCAAACATTCCTAATGCACTGCGCGATGCTTCTGCTGCTTCGGTTATGGCGTCGGCTTTGCTTGAGCTTTGCCGTTACGTTGATAAAAAGGATGGCCAGGAGTATTTTAACACTGCTCAAACCATTATCAAAAACTTATCGGCCCCAGCATATAAAGCTGATTTAAATACCAATGGCGGATTTATACTAAAACACAGCGTAGGCCATTTCCCGGCAGGTACCGAAGTTGATGTGCCTTTAACTTATGCTGATTATTACTTTGTTGAAGCTATGCAGCGTTATAAGGCTTTTGCCAAATAATGCTATATTTAGCCCATGGCATTAGGCAAAGGCAGACTGGAAGCATTTAGTGATGGCGTAATAGCTATCATTATTACTATCATGGTTTTGGAGCTGAAAGTTCCGCACGAGGAAAGCTTAGAGGCTTTAAAACCATTGATTCCCGTTTTTTTAAGCTACCTGCTCAGCTTTGTATACGTGGGTATTTATTGGAACAATCACCATCACACAATGCAGGCCGTACGCTCGATAAATGGTAAAATATTGTGGGCCAATTTGCATTTGCTGTTTTGGCTGTCATTAATTCCGTTTGTAACCGCCTGGATGGGGGAAAATCACCTAACCCAATGGCCGGTATTTTTTTATGGTATAGTTTTAATCATGAACGGGATAGCCTACCGTATTTTGGCGCTTAGCCTTATCAAGCATCATGGCGAAAACTCGCTGATAGCGCAAGCCTTCGGTAACGATTTTAAGGGGAAAATTTCTGTGGCGCTATACGCAGTCGCTATTATATGTACCTGGCTAAACCCTACTATCAGTGTTATAATTTATGTTGTAGTAGCCGGTAGCTGGTTTATACCCGATAAACGTTTTGAGCGCCTTCTCGAATCGGAATAGTTAATTACAGGTTATGAATGTATGATAGCATCAATCCCACCGAAAATTGCGATGCTTTGGTATAACCGGTATTGCCACCTAAGTAATTGGCCTCATTAGGGTTATCGAAATTTACATCCTGCAAATATTTGCTGGTAGTACCATAAGAGAACAGGAGACCGGTGCGCAGGTTAAACTTGCGCTTTTTAACATTTGTGCCCACCTGGCAATGATAAAGATTATAATTGCCGGTATTTGATCTGTAGCCCGAATCATCTATACTATACAGGGCTTTGCTTATGTTGTTAAAATCAGTGTGGAACGATAGGTATCCCATCAAATCGGGCTTTAGTAAATAACTCACACCTATGCCAAAGTTAGTTACCGATTTACGGGCATCTTTAAATTTTAAAAACTCAGGTGTCAGGAGGTCGGCACCGCTATCTACTCCTTTTATAAAATTTTGATTTTTAGGCGTTATGATGTTGTATTCGCCAACGCTGGCAAAATATTCTGCCGCAATGTAAAACTGGCCACCTTTGTAGTCACAGGCATAGCCAAATGCAACACTAAAGGGCATTTTGTAATTAACTTTGAGGCTGCGCTGTCTCGAATTAGCCAGTAAGTTTACCGTGTCTTTTTCCTGGGGCATTATTAAATCACTGGTCTGGCTGTCGCTTAATATGTTCCCGCTGCCCGCCACGTGCAGCAGGGGCGATGATAAGGTTAAACCCAAATGATGCCTTTCGTTATCATAGGCAAATCCACCTTTAAATCTGATCCCTACATTGTAGTAACCTGCAGTATAAGATTCCTGCACATTTGAAAATGGCGGAAGTTCAAAACCACTGGTATTATACAATGCCCTTGAACTTACATCGTAATCATAATCCTGCTTCCGGATCTGTCCTTCGGCACTGACACCAATGGCAAAATTGTCAGATGCTTTAAAGCCACCGCTTATAATTCCTGCTGTTTCATTAATAGTATTTACGTTTTTGTATTGTCCCAAAAAATACTCGTTGCCGGGACTATAAGAGTCATCAAGGACGTTTAAAGTAGCATCGCGCTGTTGATTAACCCTGTACGTCATTACCGGGTTGTGGGTTAATGCATACCCGATAGTAAAAGGATGGCTACCTTTTAAGGATATGGTTGCCGATATCATTTGCGGGATGATGTTGGTAGATGTTGATTTAAGATCGAGCCCGGTGCCTGCACCGTTTTTGATATTAATACGTCCGTATTGGTAAACCGATGCGTTGATGGAGGCTGTATTTTTTGTGCTGTGGGCAAGTAGCGCCGGGTTCAGGAACATCACCCCGCTATCGCGGTTAAAAGCTATAACAGCTCCGGGAGTTAAAAACCCACCCGGGTTATAACTTGACGACCAATAGTTAGCATCCTGGGCCTTAACGCCGTCAATAAACAGGAAAACGCACAGAAAAGTGGTAAGGAATTTTGTCATAGGTTCGTTTTTATATAAAAATATCATAAATTCACTTAAATGGTTAATAGCCAGTATAGAAATTTTCATTTTAAGTGAAAATTCTGTCGGAGTTAACTTAAACCTATGCTTTATGAAACTTTTCCTGAATACTTTTTTATGTGCCTTTATGCTGATCCTTGTGAGTTTAGGTTCGGTTAGTGCTCAGAATTTAAGCCTTAGTGCACCCCTAAACTTTCTCCCTTCAGCCAGTACAGATAAGGCCATTGATATTACCAATTTTAAAGGGCGATATTTTGTAACCTGGAAAGAAACCGGAGCTACCGGTCTTATTCATGTATGCTACCTGGGCAAACGATATGACACTCAGTTTTCGCAGCATGATGCTACAGTTGCTACAGAAATGAGTGCCTCGGCTCCGGTGCTCAGGGTAACCGACAAGCATATTTACACCTTTTGGATAGGTGTTGACGGCTTTTTGAAATACATTATCAATAACAGCGACACCACTTTTAACACCAGCACTGTGAATACTGTAACTTTCGCCGGTATGCCGAAATTGAAGCTGGGGGTTACGGCTACCACTATCGGCGGCAAGGTGATGATCGCATCGCATGCCGATAATAAAAATGATATGGTTTTTGCCTTGCTTGATGAAGATGAGAACGGAGTATTTAAACCTGCTGTTTTGGAAACTGTGGCAGATAAACGAAGTTCCGACTATCCTTTTATAGTGACCTTATCAGATAATCGCGCCCGGATCTGTTACACCAATGATGATGGTATGTTTTATGCCGACTATAATCCCGGAGATAAAACCTGGACTAAAAGGGTCGCCGTAGAAAAATCAAAAACAAAGGTAGCCCCGGCCGTTTACCATGCCTTTAATACTACCCGATTGTTTTACATGTGGAAAGGGTATAAAAAAGATAATTTTATTTATTATGCTTCAGAACACGAGCAGAACCAGCCGGTAAATGGCTACAAGCTGCCCGATTATTTTAAGACGCCGTATCCGGTATCGATATGTAATGTTGATGCTAAAAAGTTTATCATGGCATTTGTAGGTGAGGATCAAAAGTTATATCTCAGCTATTTTACCAATTACAATCCGGCAAGCTGGATGGAGGATACTTTGTTTCCGGAAAAGGGTAATCTTACATTAAAAGATATTGTGATTCCGGGCGCTCACGATGCCGGCATGTCGGCCTTGAATGGTACAGGTGGTATTCATGGCAGCTCCATCAACCCTTGCAATACGCTTACGCAGAAATTAAATATCGGGAAGCAGCTAAATGCAGGGATCAGGATGTTTGATTTGCGGGTAGGCGCATTTAAAAATGCTATTTACACTAAGCATAGCTCGTCCGATTGCATGGCCGATGCCATGGGCGGGGGATATGGCGAACAGTTTAAGGATATTCTCGACTCAGTTAAAACGTTCCTGAACCGCCATAAAAAGGAGTTTATAATAATAACATTGAGCCATTTCTGCCCGCAGGAAGCTCCTGCAGATCATCTGGCAGATACCATTTTCAGCGTGCTTGGAAAAGACATGATCTATAACAACCAATCAAGAAATATAGGCGATATCAAACTGAATGATCTGGCCGGCAAGGTGATCATCTCTTTTGAACAATATGCCAACCGCGAAAAGTTGATAGACTCCAATTCAATGGCCGATAAGGCCAAAACTTTTCTGAATTTTCGCCGTGCTTATGCGGCTACCAATCAAATAAATAAACTGCTGGCAACGGAAGAATTGTTTTTTACATCGATGAAAGACGGAACTAACAAAAATGACCTGGTACGGCTTGACTGGCAGTTAACCCAAAGCAGTGATGAAGCAGCTTTGATCTGCAACGATTTTGAGGATGAAAAAGTAAGCCCTGTTGTGAACGGTATAATGCTGTTGACTAACGTTGTAAAAAAGAATCAAAGTATAATTGACCTTGCTCAATTCGGTAACAAATACCTGCCATCTAAAATTAACTCATGGGTAACAAGTGGTATCATCAATAAAAATAATAAACCCAATATATTATATGTTGATGTGGCTGGCACCTGGATTACCGATTATTGTATTGAGCTTAATGGTACACCGCTTTATAATTAATTTTGAAATGTTTTAGGAAGCTGTTTAAAAATGCAAAATGTTCATTGCCGTTGGTTTTAACCAACGGTGGAAAAGGCTGAAATGTCTTGGCTTTAGCCCAATTATGCAAGCGGATTTGGGCTGAAGCCTTCGTATCGATACCGATTATTCCGTTGGTTAAAACCAACGGCAATTAAATGTTATCTACCTGTAAACGATATCCATCATTTTAAATAGCCTTTGGTAATATCATTTATTACTTCTTTGGCTGGTATAATTGATTATAGAATATACTCAATCCATACTTTGCCGATTTCCATTTATCATCAAGCGCAGCCGGGGCGGGGCCGGGGCTTTGGGCAAAGTTACCGGTAATGATATCCATATCTCCATCGCCGTCAACGTCGGCTTTTTCAAGGGTTAAGGTTTTGATAGGGACGTCGCTTTTTTGAATGTATGATTTGAATGTAAACTGATCTTTGTTTGTGTTTTCAAGGTAAACGAATGATTCATCCACCAGCTTGCCAAACTCGGGAAAAAAGGCTGTAGCGACAAAATCGATATCGCCGTCCTTGTCAAAATCCTCAGCTAAAACGCGGGTTACGCCGTATATAGGATAAAAGAATTTCTCCTTAAAAACATCGGCCCCCTGGTTGATATGCAGCCTGATGCCATGGTATGCTTTCAGGATATTGGAATAGTCTGCATTGTCACCATGTACCGTTACGATGTCGGTAAGGCCGTCGTCATTATAGTCAATCAAAAGCATATCGGTAGTACCATAATCTGGTGGGAATCGCAATACGCGTTTAGCCTTGAATTTAAGGTTATCCTTTTGATAAAAAATATAAACACTTTCATCACCCTGCGAAAACATGGCTACTATATCCTTCTTGCCATCACCATCCATATCTTTTATAAAACACTTAATGGCGCCGGGCAGCGGTAACAATACATCCTCAATGTATTTGCCTGCTTTGTCCTTTTTAAACAGCGATAAGCCGCCGGTTTTATTACCAAAGTTACATACTACAATTTCGGGTACACCGTCGTTATTCAAATCTGCTATTCGTGTATTTACAGGTCTGTGCAGTGATGTAATTAACGGAGTGCTCGTGGTATCGTTAAGTTGTGCATACATACCGGTACTTAATTCGGTAGGGTATAGCTTGCCTATTTCTGTTAAGTAAACGTTGTTTTGATAAAAATTAAAGTCAACAACGGGGCTGGCTGTTTTTGCAGTTTTGATAACTCCTTTACTATACTGCCAGTTCAATACCTGGTTGTAAAAGTTGCCTATCCAAAGGGTTTTAGTTGTAGTGTTATACTTAAGCCCGGTAATGAGTGAAGGCGTTTTATCATCAATTTGTATATCCTGCCTGATGAATTGAGTAAGCGGACTGTTTCGGGTGAGCCGTTTTTCATCGATACTTACACTATCCGGAGCATTGTCGATGATATAGTTCCTGATCTTAGCCCAATCAGCCTCGGTACAAGCGGGTTCTTCGGGGATGATATTATGTTTTTTAACAATAGCCCGTTCTTCGTCAGATAATCCCCTTAGTGGGTCATAATTTGGATAAATGATCCCCATGCGCGCCGCCATAACAGGCAGCACATGGGTAGCCCAGATATTTTTTGTAAGCCCTGCCGGATCGGGTGCTAAATGACAAACAGTACAATGCCGCAAAAACAATATGCGACCTTCCTCGTCTGTTGAGGAGGCTGCGGCTTTTGTTTTTACGGTGAACGAGTTAAGGCCGAGGAGTCCGGTAATAACAAAAAGCAATAATAAAACCGTTCCCCTGATCTGCATAGCTAAAGGCTGTTTGCTTTTAACTACGTTCTAATTGCCTAAATAGTTTACTCCGGCTGCTTTTAATTTTTTTATAACGGCTGTGGCCACGTCACGGCCCTGTTGATTGCCGTTAACAATGGCATCATTGAAATGAATACCACCATAAAAACGGGATAAAGAAGCTTCCTCGGCTGCCTGTTTAAATGATTTAAAATCGCGTGGGCCAACGCCATATGGGATCTCAGAATCATCTGTATAACTAAACTTATCGCCCAATAAGTAACTTAACACACCTGCCGATGAATTTGACAATACAGCATGGCCGCTTGGATATTCTGGAAAGGGCGGAGTTTGCAACATAGGCACCCATTTAATATCTATGTACTTGTTGATATAAGTTTCAGGGCGGATGCCGTTGCTGCGGTATTTCTCGTCCCAGCAACTTATAAAAGCGTCCATTTCGGTCATGGCCACCAGCGTTGCTACTTGTATCGATTTGTCAAAACTTAGCCCAGCTTTTTTTACGGCAATACCAACAATATTCATCCAGTGCCCGCCCGGGCTGATCTTTTTAAAGCCGATCATCATGTGGCCTGATGTGGTAACAGCAAAGGGGTTACAATCCCAAAAGTTGGCAATCATGATCTGCTCGGCCGACATGTTTTTGGACACCTTGTATACAGCATAAGCCTCTTTGTAAAACTCGCTGGTGCTATCGGTGCTGAAAGCGGCAGGCCTAACCGGCACAAACTGATCGGATGAGTCAATAAACATCGGGCGAATGGTTTTCCAGTTGGGTTCAACTGCTTCCATATACATTGGCGGGGTAGGGAACCAGTTTTTGCCGCCTTTAATAGGCGAATACCTAAGCCGGCCGCTTAGTTTGTTATAGTTATCTGATTTTGAATATTTAATAACCTTAGCCGTCATTTCGGTGGCAGCGGCTATTGATTGTTTGATCACTTCGTCGCTAATGCCGTTGTCTTTAAGCAAGGCTACATATTTGTCCTCGTCACCCTGCAGCATAAAGCCCGATGGCAGCATTTGCTTACCTGTTTCCAGCATGCAGTACATAGCAGCAATGCGGTAATCATATTTATCGGCCGGGATGCTGAGCTGGTTATCCTGTGTGTAGCTTTTGATGAAATTACCCACAGGTACTATTTGTTTATTGTTGATGCTAACCAGGTTATAAGCCCCCAGGGTTACATAAGCATAATACCGTGAGGCAGCGGGTGGGTTTACCACATCGTGGATCATAACGGCCGAAATAGCGTTTACAGCCTTGTCAATATGCAGGTACGGGAGGATGGGCTTTTTACTCTTTTGCGCGTAGGCTGTTGTACCCATCAGCGCTAAAAATAATATGGATATTCGTTTGATCATCTTTTTCTCTTCTGAAAAACTGTTTGAAAGAAGCGTCATTGTGAGGAACGGAGCAATCTCGATTTGCAGGTATGCTCTGTATAGTTTGGGATTGCTCCGTTCCTCGCAATGAAGATTTTATATCATAATCACTTTTTAACTACTCAATATTTATAAAACTGCAATGCCTGGCCCGATGCGCCTATCAGTACGTAATTGGCACCGTTTATTTTTATTTCAGTTGCCGATTTTACATCACCGTTTACAGATAGCCCGGCCAGTGGCTGAGTTTGGTAGGTGAAATTGCCTTTACCATCGCCGGTAAGCAGGCAGCCGTAATTAGCATCAAAACTGCCCAGTTTAAGGCGATTATCTGAGTGGTTGCCCAACAGCAGCAGGTCGGTTTTACCGTCGTGATTAAAATCACCGGTAAGGATTTCTGATACCGATGAATATTGGGCCTGTAAAGGCAGCTGGCCTTTTACAAACTTACCACCACGGTTCAGGAAAAGGCATGTTTCATCTTCGTTAGCAGTGAGTTTAGTGGCTTTTGCAAGCTCTTCCGGCGTAAAAATATCCTTCATGGTAGCATCACAATAAGCTTTGTATGAAGCAAAGCGTTTGCGCATTGGATAAATCTGATCGTTCAGTTCATCACGGCTTACAAATGGATAGCTTACACCTTGTATGTAAAAGTTAAAGAACGGATCGATAGAGCCATTGCCGTCAAAATCGGCAAAATACATTTCAGCAGGTTCGGCCTGGCTGGCATGGATCTGTGTATTTTGGCCAAGATTACCTGCAATAATATCGGGTTTGCCGTCGCCATCTACATCGGTAATGGTTATTGTGTTCCAAAAGCCGCTTACCGGGTGATCAAAATATTTGGCAGTTTCGTCAACAAAGCCAGTTTTTGTATTGGCAAACACCATGATAGGCATAAACTCGCCACATATTACAAGGTCTTTACGGCCATCGCCGTTCAGATCTGCCCATTGTGCATCTTTGATCATGCCAATATTGGCAAATGGAGCGTCGGTAATTTCAAAATGACCGTCACCGCTATTGGTGAGCAGGTAACTTTTGGGAGCCGATGGGTAATAGCCTGGTGTAATGTTTGAGCCTACAAACAGGTCGGTTTTGCCATCACCATTATAATCACAAGGGCGCACGCATGATTTACTGCTGCCGGTTAACACCGGTAGCGAAGTACTTGAAAAGCTGAAATTACCCTTGCCATCGTTTATGTACAGTTTGTCCTGAAGCTCGTTAGCGCCGGGTTCTAACAGGGAATAACCTCCCTTAGCGATATACAGATCAGGAAAACCATCGCCATTAGCATCAAAAAATGCTGCCGCTGATGTGTTTTCTTTGTTAAGGTCTGATATTTCCTGAACGGCGTAAGTGCCGCCTGTTTTTTGGATGAAGATTTTGCCAGGTGTATTTTGATCTCCGGCTATAAATAAGTCTTCAAGTCCATCTTTGTTCACATCAGCCTTAGCAATCACAGGGCCCGTTTTTGAGCTCATGAACAGCATCAAAGGTTGGCGCTTAAAATCGTTAATGGTGTTTTCGGTATGGGTATAATCAATAGCCGGTTTAGCTAAACTGAAAACTGATTTGGCTACAATTTTGCCATCAGTTTTAAATATTGGGTTACCTGTTTTATAGGTGATGTTTAAACGTTGATTAGCTTTAACGCCTGTAAGCAATTGCGACGTTTGGTCGGGCCAGATAATTCGTACAGAATCTACCTGCTGCTGATCGCCTAAACCAAAATTCAAAACAGTTGATACACATGAAAGGTAGCCCCTGTTAGGATTTACCTCCTGATATTGTACCTGCTTACCGTTGTACACAAATACTTTTGAGCCTATGGCATTTGTATTGCCCTCCGGTTGCTTAAGGTTTACGGCCAGGTAATTCTTTTTACCGGTTTCCATAGTGATATTCTGTAATATGGAAGCCTCGCTGTTGATGTTATTGGTAACCAGGTCAAGGTCGCCATCATTATCAAGATCGGCATAAACCGATCCGCTGGAGATGCCGCCTTTGTTGATTCCCCAATCCTGTTTTTTATCAGTAAAGGTGAGGTTATGATTATTCTGGAAAATATAGTTTGACAGGGTAGTAGAGGGCATAGCTTTAACCAGGTCCATGAGCCGGAATGGCTCGCGGTCCATAGCCTTTTTGAGCTTGTAATCGCCCCAGTAACGCAAAAAATCTTTGTTGGTATAATCGCGGAAATAGCCGTTGGAAATAAAGATGTCCTTATAGCCATCATTATCAAAATCGGCAATGAGCGGGCACCAGCTCCAATCAGTATTGGAAATGCCTGCCAGCTGGCCAATTTCGCTGAAAGTACCATCGCCATTATTAACCTGCAGCATATTGCGCATGTATTGTTTATACAGGTTTTGGTTCAGCATTAGCTCAAACGACTCATAGTTTTCCTGTAACTGCAGTAACTTTTGCCGGCGGTTATCGGGCGGCAACATATCAAGCGTCATCATATCGGGGAGGCCATCGTTATTGATATCGGCTATATCAACCCCCATCGAAAATTGCGACAGATGTTTGAAGCACTTTTTACTATCCTCAGTAAAAGTTCCGTTTCCGTTGTTTATGTATAGGTAGTCGGGTTCGTTGTAATCGTTGGTTACATAAATGTCCTGTAAACCATCTTTGTTTATATCGGCAATAGCAACACCAAGGCCAAAGGTGAGGGGATTTTGAATGATGCCCGCTTTTTTGGATACATCAACAAAATGGCCTCCCTGGTTTTCAAAAAGTTTATTGCTGGCAAGCTCATCGGTTTCGCCTTTGGCTTGTGCAAGTTCAAGGTTACTGATCTTTTTTACGTTATGGTTAAGCAGGAACATATCCAGCTTACCATCGTTGTTATAATCAAAAAATACAGCCTGGGTGCTATAGCCCGGATCATCAAGGCCGTACTGTTTGGCCATTTCAACAAATTTGTTGTTGCCTTTATTAATGAAGAGCTGGTTGCGGCGTTTGGCATTATCGCCAAGGCCCGAGTAGCATACGTAAATATCCAACAGGCCATCGCCGTTAACATCGGCCATGGTAACGCCTGTTTTCCAGTCGCCGGGCCTGCCTGCAAGGCCATCGCCGGCTTGCTGGGTAATGTCTTTGAACTTAAGGTTCCCTAAATTAAGGTATAGTTTATTGGGGCCGAGGTTACTTGTAAAAAAAAGGTCTTCAAGTCCATCATTATTGATATCGCCAACGGCAACACCACCACCATTGTACAGGTATTCATATGAAAGTACATTGAGCTTTTCATCCTCAACCAAATCATTGCGGAATTTAACGCCGGTTTCTTCAGGACGGAGTAGCTTGAAAAGCGGTTGCTGCGCATTTGCCCTGAATGCTGAAAGGCCTAAAGCAACAATAACAGCTAAAGTTTTTGAACTTTTAATAGTCAAATTAAAGAGAGGAGAAGAACAACACATTATCAACAGATTTTTATTATTCCGGGTTGCAGGGGACTTAAAATTAATTATTTGAATTGAGAAATGCTACCGGATTACTAATCCTTTTTGTTGTAAAACTAAAAAACAAGGCTATGAAGCCATAGCCTTGTTTTTTAAGGAATTTATAGGGGTATTATTTATCCCACCATATTCGTGACGTGAAGCTATCACCACCAGATAGATTTTTAACCGCTGCATTATAATTTGTAGCGTTGGTCGTAGTCAAGGAAACCGGATATACAATACGGCGGGGAATAGAGCCATCAGTGAACTGGCCAACATATTTAACCGGTGTAAGTACAGGAATACCTGTCCTTCTCCAGTTTGCCCATGTTTCGTTATGGATAAATGTTGATGATGTTTCAACATAATATTCCATATTGATTTGCTGCAATGCTGTAGCAGGTACAAGCGGATGAGCCGCAGCGTAAGTGGCTGCCGTAGTATTGCTAATTACAGCCGCAGAGCCATTAAACTGCGCGAGCTCAAGCTGATTGGCTACCAAAGCGTTTGCGTAATGTGTTGCAGCACTACCGGTATTCCAGCCTCTTGTAGCAGCTTCGGCCAACAACAATTCTGTTTCACCATAAGTTAGCAACATATTGATGCCACTTTTATCAACGGGGTTAACGCTTGTTGTAGATGTGTAATAAACCTGCAATCTCGGGCGGGAATATTTACCGTCAGGAGCAGGCGCGTCGTCTTTTACAGATGGATCTGCAGGCGAAGTACCCGGATAACCCGGAGCTTTGCTAATATCAGTAGCTCCACCGTTAAGATCGTAACCATTCGGCATACCATGTTGAACAGATGCATCGTTATTGCCGGGTACAGTTTCGTTTGAGTTGGCGGCCTTACCGGTTCCTGATGAAATTTCTGCAATAGCCGAAATCCTTGGGTCGGCAGTGGTTTGCATATAGTCGATCAAGGTTTTTGACCATCGTACTTCCCTGAAATCATCAGGAACAGTTAATGCGTTGATGGTGCTGTTAGCATTACCATTTGCATTATCTGTTTTTACTTTAGCATTGTCATCAATGCTGGTCATGGTACCGGCAGCGTAAGCTTTTTCTACATATTTTTGAGCTGTAGCAGCATCAACTTTAGTTAAACGCATTGCAACACGTACCATTAATGAATAACCTAACTTTTTCCATTTGGTGATATCACCGGTGTAGAAAAGATCAGAACTTGGTTTGTCTTTTGCAGCATCGAGTCCGGTTAAAGCGGCATCAAGTTCGGTAAGCATGGCATTGTAAATGTCCTGTTGTTTATCAAACTTTGGGGTAAAGATACCTTGCTTTGCCATACCAGCCTCTGAATAAGGAACGTCACCATAAGCATCAGTTACGCGCTGTAAAATGAATACCTTCATAATAGAGGCAATTTTATTCAGGTTGGCGTATTCTGCTTTTCCATCGGTAAGGTTTTTCATTTCCTGCACAAGGCTTTCGGCATCATAACCGCTGTTATATACCCTTGCCTTGTAATCATTAAATGAACCTTTGTATATGTACTTATCACCGTTACCGTAGTAGTCGTAAGTTGAAGCTAACGATTGTGACCACATGCTTTGATAAAGCAATTGATCGTAACCAGTTTGTGAATACTGGATCTGGGCTTGTGCTAAAAGAAAGTTAGGATTAAACACGGCTGCCGATGTAGCATTAGGGTTTGTGTTTATCTTGGTGAAATCTTTTGTACAGCCCGAAACAAGCGCTGCGGCTAAGCAAAAGCCGCTATATATGAGTCGTTTTTTCATCACTGTTATTTTTTAAATTTAAAGTTAACATTTATACCGTATGTACGGGCGCTTGGTAAGCTTGTACCTTCAATACCAGCGTAGCTAACGCTGTTAGCGAAGCCTGATTCAGGATCGATATTATCGCTACGTTTCATGATTGTCCAAAGGTTACGACCAACTGCAGATACAGTTATGCCGCTAAACGGAGAACCAGCAAGCATCCCTTTTGTAAAGGTATAACCCAGTGTTACCTGGCGCAGTTTAATAAAGCTGCCGTCAAGCACGTTTATTGCAGATACCCTTTGAGCTAAAGCCTGATAGTAAACTTCGGCCTCAACTGATTTGGTGTTTTTCTGGCCATCTTCAGTTACACCATCACCTACAACACCACCTTCACGACCAGGCAGCGTTGCCTTGTTTAAACCGCGGTACATACTGTAATAGTTGGTTGCCGACAAAATTTTATTACCGAACCTGTAATCAACCAGGAACGATAAGTTAATGTGTTTGTAGCTGAAATCGTTATTAAAACCACCGTAAATTTTTGGAGCAGTTGATCCTTGTGCCCTGCGAACACCGTCAGATTCAGGTAAGCCGTTTGAATCAAATATGATTTGGCCTGAAGCATTACGTTTATACTCGGTAGCCATTACCTGAGGGCCTGGCAAGCCTACAACGAAAGCAAGGTTGGCGTTTAATGGCCTGTAGGTACCTAATGTTTGAGTAGTAGCTAAATCATCAGTTTTCAATACCTTATTTTTCACATAGGTAAAGTTAAATGAAGGTGACCAGCTGAAAGTTGGTGTTTGGAACACTGTACCTTTTAACTCAACTTCTACACCGTTGTTTTGGATTGATTGAGTACCGATGTAACGGGTGTGATAACCTGCGGCGTAATCTAATGTACCTTTTAAGATATCATCTTTGGTTTTACGATGGAAATATGCAAAATCCAAGCCTGCGCGGCCACCAAAGAATTTCAATTCGGTACCAACTTCAGTCTCAGTTAAAGTAAACGGTTTCAGGAAGTAGTTAGGTAGATCGGTTGAGAAACCACCAGTTACAGTACCATTTACGGGGTTGTTGATGTTATAATACTGCTGAGTAATATATTTATCATTTGGCTCACCGCTGGTTTTAGCGTAAGATACACGCAGTTTACCAAAATCAAGCCATGGTATATGAGTAAATTCAGAGAAAATGAAGCTGCCTGCAACTGATGGCGTGAAGATTTGACCATTACCTTTTACTACTACAGGATACAGTGTTGAATAAGTATCGTAACGACCGGTAGTACTTAACACTAAATAGTTTTTAAGTGAGAAGTCGGCTGTGTAATAAGCTGAATGAACTTCTGATTGATTAAAGGTATAGCTTGCTGCATTTTTGGTTTGCAGGTTTGAGTAACTATAGAAGTATGGCAAAATAAAAGGACCGCCGCTTAAGCTGGTGTAATTATAGCTGTTTTTGCGGATGTTACCACCACCTGTAAAATCAAACGATAACAAGTCTTTTACGATATCATGTTTTACACCAACCAATGCATCATAGTTTAACTCATATTGTTGTGCCGTTGATTGTTCATCCAAACCACCTGCGGCATTGCTTGAATAAGCTGTACCTGTTGGAGTTACTTTAAAACGGCTGTCGTTAATGTTGTCATAACCAATACGGGCTTGAGCATAGATCCATTTAGTGAAATCATAACGAGCTGTTAATGATGAAATTAAACGTTTTCTGCCTGTGTTGTTAATGAAGTTGTTAGCTGCAAAGTAAGGGTTGGTAACGTAGATATCGTTATTCCATTGTTGCTCAGCGCCAGAGGATGTGCTGCCAGGTTTCAGCGCTATCTGATCTTCATTCGCTGCCAGGAACAAAATGTTGTTCGGGTTACCCGGACCGTCGCTTAAGCTTGGTCTGTTTTTTGAATTTTCAACCAGATAATTGGCAACAACAGCAATATTCAACTTGTCAGTAACATTTTGGTTAGCGTTTAAGTTGAAGGTTTTTCTGTCTAAGTTGCTATTTGGTACAATTGAATTGGCATGCGCGTCTGATACTGATAACCTGAAAGCGCCTGTTTCATTACCACCATCAAATGATACGGTATTGGTAAAGGTGGTACCTGTACGGTAAAAGTCAAGGTAGTTGCTTTTGTTCGAGTAAGGGTACATTTTACCATCAAACTGGATAGTTTGTTTTCCGTCCAATTTCTCACCCCAGCCTAAGTTACCACTTGATACAGCCGAGGCAACGCTTACCGGCCTTACACCATGTTCACCCTGACCGTAAACGGTTTGAAAATCTTCGTAGTTAACAGGTTGATCGGCCTGGAAGTTGCTGTTAAATTCAACGCCAAAACCAGAATTTTTCTTGCCGCTTTTGGTTGTGATCAAGATAACACCGTTAGCAGCACGTGCACCGTATAGCGCTGATGCAGACTGACCTTTCAATACAGTCATGGTTTCAACATCATCGGGGTTGATGTTAGAGATACCGTCACCATAATCCGCGCCGCCCCACTCGCCAGATGTACCGCGTGATGAGTTATCCATTGGTACACCGTTAATTACAAATAGCGGAGAGCCCGAAGTGCTGCTGGTTATACCACGTAACAGGATACGTGCAGAAGAGCCTGGACCACCATTTACGCCATTGATACTTACACCGGCAATACGACCTTCTAATGAATAAGCAATGTTTGATTCTTTTGCTTTATCAAGCAGGTCGCCTTTAACTGTAGTTACGGCGTAACCTAATTTTTTCTGTTCTTTTTTAATACCTAATGCCGTTACCACAACTTCATTTAAGTTTGTGTTGGCACTTAAAGTAATCGTTATTGATGATTTGCCTCCCACGGCAACATCTTTAGTAGCATAGCCAATGTAGCTAACCGTTAACACGGTATTGGGCTGCACATCAAGTGTAAAGTTACCATTGGCATCTGTTTGGGTACCTGTGGTGGAGCCTTTGATCCTGATACTTACGCCTACAAGCGGTTCGCCTTTTTCGTCAACTACCTTACCGGTAAGTTTGGCGATGTTTAAGTTAAAATTGATGTTTGATTTGGCATTTGCTTTAGGTGCCTCAGCAGCCGAAGCCTGCATGTTCAAAAGCACCATACCTGCAAGGGCAAATTTACACAGGTTGAGGGATTGTGATACCCATGGCCTGTGTACACCCACCGGGTGTTTGAAAAATTTCATATTTTATTGAATTTAAAGGGAGTTAATAGCGGAGTGCCCTGGAAAGCACCGCGCAGTTATAAACATTCAAAAATCTTTTTCGGGGCAGTAAATTCCCTCCGGGTAATTATTGCCTGTAGTGGGGAGAGTAAGCTTTTTTTACATAGGCATCCGTTTTCCTGAGTTTATCAATAATGTCATATAGTTTGGTTAATGATCACTGTGCTAAAGGAAAAAGTATCCTCATGTAGGGACGCACCATAGTGATTTAAAGTGAGGACAATTAAATTTTAGCGATTGCCTACAAACCCGTAAAAAATATTTTATAAATATTATTTACCAGTATTTTAAATTGCTGCTGTAAAACTTAAGAGAGTGACAGGCATTAATACTGCCCGGTGCCTGACATGATCATGGATGCGAGTTGATCATCACGGTCATAGATATCCTTGCGGAAGTTGAGAAGATTATTCCTATCGGTGAAAGCGGTAAAATAAGCTATAAATACAGGCATTTTTTGTTTGAGCGTAACCTGCTGCTCTTTACCGAGATGCATAGCTTTATTGATGCGTGAGGCAGTCCATGTGCTATCATATTTTAAAAGAAATGAAGCCAGTTTTGCAGGTTCACCTACACGGATACAACCATGGCTGAATGCCCTCGATGATTCGCCGAATAGTGAGCGTGACGGCGTATCATGTAAATAAATACTGTAACTATTCGGAAACAGGAATTTAACCAGCCCCAAAGAGTTGGCCGGCCCTGGCTTTTGCTGAATTACCGGAAGCCCGTTTTCCTTTCCGGTTATTACCATATTGTGTTCGTTAAGATAATTACGGTTGCTGCGCATAGCAGGCAGCACTTCATTGCGTACAATGCTTTCGGGGAGGTTCCAGTAAGGGCTGAATACCACGTACTGCATTTCGCCATAAAAAATAACCGTTTGATGCACTTTTTGACCTACTACCACATTGCAGCTCCACAGTAAGCTGTCGGCGTGGTAAACATGCAGCTTAAATTCAGGAATGTTTACGGCAAGATAGTCGGTATTTAAACTTACAGGCAGCCAGCGGCAGCGCTCCATGTTTACAATGATCTGTTTGATCCTCGATTTAAGCGGAATATTCATTTCGGCCATAGTGCCGGGACCAGGCAAACCATCAGCTGTAAGCCCGTGCCTGGCCTGAAATTGAGTTATGGCAGCCTTAAGCTCATCATCAAACTTATTGTTTAAAGTATCTCCCTTAAAATCTTCCAGTTTGTATAAGCGGGTTTTTATACGGGCAATTATTGCAGATGAATCGCCTGCTTTTAATTTGGTGCTTAGCTTGATCGGCCCCCAGCTTTCATGAGCATCGAGCTGGCGGTATTTGGCAAGAAAGTTTTTTAGTAAATCATACTGACGGTATACGGGTTCGCTTAAAGTAGATGCTTGTTTCGATGGTTTTTTCAAGAGCGTATCCAGAAAATCATCGTAAGCTATTTTTTTGCGCGGTAAGTACCAGTTTACTGCCCGGCTTACCGAATCGCTCATGCCCCGGAAAGCTACTTTTGAAAAAGCGAAATATTGTGCTGTAAGCATTAGCTCGGTACCAATATCCGGCTTTTTAACTTTTGTTTTGGCATGGCTGTCAAATATCAGCGAATCCAAATCTTTTTGATAGGGGATACCTTTATATATACCTTCATTTTGCAGGTTCATCAACCTGTCGTTCAGGTTTCCTGCCTGTTCAATTAATGCGCCTTTTTCATACCAGGCGTAGGCAAATTTGCGCTTGCGGTAAAAGCTTCGCAGATCTTGTTCATAAGGCACCAAAGCAGGGTGGCTTTGTAGAAAGGCGGCAATGCGCGTGCTGTCAAATACAAGTTCGGTTTGATCACTGAAGTTGCCCGGAATGGTTTTTGTCCATTCCCTGGTCATTTTCTTTTTTAAGGAATCGGCTTTAGAAACGAGCTGTTTTTTTGTGTTGTTTTTACAGTTGGAAAGGACTAAAACACTTAAAGCAAGTACGATAATATATTGTGGTTTCAGCCTGTTCTGCATAGTTAATTTATTAGTTATACGGAACGTAAATTACAAGGTTTTGTTTTTCAGAAAGGGAAAGGGTATCGAATGTTAACCAATAGAAAATGCCCGTATAGAACGGGAAATCCTGATATTGAAAAAGGTGTAAATGTTTTTTTAATAAATTCTACTAAGTTTATAGATATTATAGTATATTTGTCGTGTAACATTCAAAAATAGATGACGGGCAACAGTTTAATCACCAGCGATAGATATATACCAGCCGAAAACAGGGGTGGTGTGTATATGCCCATGTGTTGCTGTTGTTGAAATTATCTCCACAACATACACGCTGTTACACTCCTTTAAATTTACTGACCTCAATTAATATATTTTTATGAACACATCCAGCAATAAACAAATAAGCAGCGCCATCCTGCCGGGCTTGCTCATGCGTTACCGGGTAATTTATGGATTATGCCGTTGTTGTTGAACAATAAAACTCAACCACAATTACCTTAAAACATTATCCATAACATCATAAATCTATTTTAAAATGCAAACCACAAATAACAATAAATATCCTTTTTTTGATCTGCTTGAAGTTGTTGCCGAACCTGATCTTAATTTTCGTAAGCTAAAATCATTGCATCCTGTTAAAGCGGGGAATTTAGTCCCTGAGTTTAAGTTAAGTAATGATTACAGTCGCTGGCAGTTATTTTATAATGGGGCGGAAACACATGGCCCAATTTCGCAAAGGAATTTGTTGAGCAAACCATTGGTTATCTCTTTTTATTCGCGTCACTGGGGCCAGCAAGGTTTAGCGCAGCTTAAGCAACTAAACAATCTGCATCATGAAGTTAAAGCAAGCGGAGGCAACCTGCTTATCATTAGTGATGAACGCACTGAAGAACTTGAGAAATGGGCATGGGAGCAAAGCCTTACCCTTAATTTTTATCATGACGCCAATAAAGAAATAGCACAACAATTTAGGGTATACGCTGATGAATACCCGGTATGGGACAGGTTTTCGGGCATCGACGAAAATGCGCCTTTACTGGCAACTTATATTATTGAGCCATCAAAGCAGGTTATCTACAGTCATATCGATTGGGATTTCCTGGGTACTTTTTCTTCAGAGGAGATTATCAGCGCAGTTTATGAGTCGGCATTGATCAGCAACAGCCGCAAATCAGCATAAACATTCAGAAAGTTAATTATTGGGTAAAAGGCATCTCAAGTGTATAGCTTAACAATCACATATGAGATGTCTTTTTTGCGTTGAAATGATCACCATCTATTTGCTTTTTCTAATTTAAATGCCCTCCCCGTAGCCTGGCTTTGTAATAGCTCGGCGTAGTGCCCTCTATCTTTTTAAACGCCCGGCTAAAGTAGTTAAGGTTATTGAACCCTGCTTTAAAACAAGCTTCGGAGATGCTGTTATGTGGATTGTTCATGAGCTGCTTGGCTAATTGCAGGCGCTCCTTAATGATATAATCTACCGGTGATATCCCCAGTTCATGTTTAAACGCCCGGAAAAAACTGGCTTTACTCATGAAGGCCATCTGGCTCAAAGCATCAATATTAAGTTTTTCGCTTAGATGAACCCTGATATATTCAAGCACATAAGCAAAACGGCTACCGCTTGATAACTCATGCAAGTTATCGCTAATCTCGTTGAGGTTCTGCATCTGCATAATGCGGATCAGCAATTCCTTTAAAGTGAGGTTGGCCAGCACATCTTTGGTTAAGGCGTCGCCGGTGCTGATGCGAATAAGTTTGTTGATGAGTTGGGCCAGTTCATAATTGTTAAAAAAGTGGAACTGGTTATAATTAAGCTGCCATATCCGTTTGTCTTCCCTCGGATAATTTTCATTTAAAAAATCAAGCGTATTGGCAATCTCCTGGTGGTTAATAGCCAAAGCGGTGCATTGCGATGGTTGGTTGATGGTGGCTTCCGGGAAGTCAATTTTCATGGTAATGTTGGGCGGAACAATAACTGTTTCGCCGGGTAGGTAATCGAAGCCGGGTTTATCAAACAGGTGCATCACTTTTTTACCTCTCAGCATGCTGGTTATTACCAGGTCGCTAAAAGTCAGGGGCACGAGTTCGCTGCGCTGAAAGGTTTCAAAAACGTTGAGCTCACAATGATTCATGGTGTAAGCCTTGCGGTTTTCAATCAGTGTATTCAGTTCTTTTCCGTGTGAAAGGCTTAGTGGAGATAACAGGGTTTTGTTATTCATAGCCGTTTATAATTTATACCAAATTAGGCATACTTATTATGATTAACAAGCGGGCAATAAAAATGCGACCATTGTGCTACCATTTGAGAGCATAATGCAAATGCCTTACAGCGAGACAGCTCTACATTAGTGTTACCAAAAAACATAAAAATTATGAGCGCTGTTTCTAAACCATCCTTTAAGGAAAAGTACGACAATTTTATCGGCGGTAAGTTTGTTCCGCCTGTTAAGGGCGAATATTTTGATAACATTTCGCCCATTGATGGCAAGGTGTTCACTAAAGCTGCACGGTCAGGAAAGGAAGATGTTGAACTGGCTTTGGATGCCGCTCATGCCGCATTCCCAACATGGGGCAAAACCTCGGCCGCACACCGGGCATCTCTGTTAAATAAAATAGCCGACGTTATTGAAGCTAACCTGGAGTTTTTGGCTGTTGTAGAATGTATTGATAATGGCAAAGCCATCCGTGAATGCCGTGCTGCCGATTTACCTTTAGTGATTGATCACTTCCGTTATTTTGCAGGCGTGATCCGGGCAGAAGAGGGAGGTATTTCCGAACATGACGAATATACTGTAAGCATTTGTTTAAACGAGCCGCTGGGTGTGGTAGGGCAGATCATTCCCTGGAATTTTCCGCTGTTGATGGCTACCTGGAAAATTGCCCCTGCGCTTGCTGCTGGTAATTGCTGTGTGGTTAAACCGGCCGAGCAAACCCCAACATCCATCATGGTATTGATGGAACTGATCCAGGATATTTTGCCGCCGGGTGTTTTAAATATAATCACAGGCTTTGGTCCGGAGGCAGGCAAGCCGCTGGCTTCATCGCCAAGGGTTGCCAAAGTTTCTTTCACCGGCGAAACCACAACGGGCCGTCTTATTATGCAGTATGCGTCAGAAAACCTGATACCGGTTACGATGGAGTTGGGTGGTAAGTCGCCCAATATTTTCTTTGAATCGGTTGCCGATGCCGATGATGAGTTTTTTGACAAAGCTGTGGAAGGTGCAGTATTGTTTGCCCTTAACCAGGGCGAGGTTTGTACCTGTCCGTCGAGGATACTGGTGCATGAAAATATCTATGATAAGTTTATGTCGAAAGTCATTGAGCGCACTAATGCCATCATTATGGGGAACCCTCTTGATGGAAGCACTATGATGGGGGCACAGGCCTCCAACGATCAGTACGAAAAAATTCAATCATACCTGAAAATTGGTAAGGAAGAAGGTGCTGAGGTACTTTGCGGTGGTGATGTAAAAAAACAGGAAGGGGAACTGGAGGGAGGCTATTATATTCAGCCTACGTTATTTAAAGGAAATAACAAGATGCGCATCTTCCAGGAAGAGATTTTTGGCCCGGTAGCCTGTGTAACTACTTTCAAAACTACCGAAGAAGCCATCGCGATAGCTAATGATACCTTATACGGTTTAGGTGCCGGTGTGTGGACACGCGATGCGCATGAGCTTTACCAGGTGCCGCGTGCCATACTGGCCGGTAGGGTTTGGGTAAATAATTACCATGCTTACCCGGCGCATGCGCCATTCGGCGGTTATAAAAAGTCGGGTTTTGGCCGCGAAAATCATAAAATGATGCTTGGGCATTACCGTCAAACTAAAAACATGCTGATCTCATATAACAAGAACAAATTAGGTTTTTTCTAAAATTTGATCCCCGTTCCCCGAGACTTACGAAGTTTTCAAAACTTCGTAAGTCTTTATTTATTAGCAATTCCCTGTAATGTCATTGCGAGCGAAGCGTGGCAATCTCGTAGCTATACAGGGCTAAGAGGTATGGCTACGAAATTGCCGCGTCGCGCCTTGCTCAAAAGGCCTGACAGATTCCTTGCAATGATATGTTTTTAATTAACTCTTATTATCAATCGACGAAACATGATCAAAAGAGTAACCATAACACCGGAAGCCTCCGCGCTCATAGCCGAGCTCAAATCCCGTTTCGGTGAATTGATGTTTCACCAAAGCGGTGGTTGCTGCGACGGCTCATCGCCTATGTGCTTTGAAAAAGGAGAGTTTAAACTTGGCGGCAGCGATGTGAAAATAGGGGAGGTAGATGGCTGCGAATTTTGGATGAGTAAAGATCAGTTTGAATACTGGCAACATACCCAGCTGCAGCTTGATATTACCAAAGGCCGTGGCTCAAGCTTTTCAATTGAAATCCCGACGGGGTTTAGGTTTATGATCCACTCCCGGTTGTTCACCGATGAGGAGTTAAAGGATTTGGAGCCCGTGAGTTTTATTGAGGATTGATAACCTCAAGGTTTAAAAATATTGTCATTGCAGATAATGAAGCAATCCCGAACCGATCAAGCCGGAATCTGCTCATCGGTGATTGCTTCGCGCAATGGCTTTTACTTATCATACTTACAAAGTTTTTAAAACTTCGTAAGTCTTTTCTTCAGTTACTTTCCTGCCTGCACCTTATCCAGTTTATCCATAATTTCTTTGGTATATTTTATTGATAAGGCTTTCTTAAAATACTTTTCGGCATTGGCCTTGTCATCGCGGGCCAAAAAACAATCGCCCATGCTATCGTAAACATTAAAGTTTTTTGGATAATTATCAATGTTCACCTGGAAAAACATAGTGGCTTTTTCATAATCTTTTTGTTGTAAAAAAGCATAGCCTATGCCATTCATATCGGCTTCGGGCGGACGTACGGTGTAGCCTCTTTCGGTCGATACTGCTTTGTAATGTTCATCTATCATTTGTCTTAATTGTGCAGCGCTATACTGCTTATTAAAATACTGGTTATAAGGTTGGTTACCCGGGAAACGATTGTTTTTAAAAATGAACCGCAACGCATCATATTCGGCATTGAACGGAACCGAATTATGATCATCATCGGGATAGTATTTTTTTACCCATAACAGTTTGTTGGTTTTATTGGCGGCAAGATTATCAGCCAGCTTCATGATCGACCGGATATGGTGTGATATTTCGGACGTATCCTTTTTTACCTGTAACGTGTCTGTCCCAGTTGGCATGGTATTGGCAAAGCCAAGGAAAAGTTTTTTACCGTCGAAGCTCTTTTGTTTGAGTATAGCGTTTGCCTGTTTAAGCAGGTTATCATTATCATAAAACATGCTTGGGTCAATAGCTACATAGGCATTAAAGACTTGCGTATGTTTTAATAACATATTGATCGCAGTTAATCCGCCCAATGAATGACCGATCATAGTACGGTAGGGGGCAGCTGGATATGTTTTATCTATATATGGAATTAATTCTTTCTCCATAAAAGCTGCAAAGTTTTCACCTCCTCCTGATGATTTATCCATAGTACTGTTGGTAGGCGTAAAATCGCGGGTACGGTGGCCTGGCGTATTGAGCACGCCAACTATGATCATTTGTGGCAATACGGTATTACCGGCGGTAGCACTAAGTTCTTTGATCATGGTAACCAGCGACATGAAATGATCATCGGCATCTAAAACGTACAAAACCGGAAACTCCGGTTTTGAAAAATAGTTGGTATCGTATCCAGGCGTATAAACCCAGAGCGGCCGGTTTTCTTTCAGTATGTTGGAGTAAACCGTATCTATCCGTCCCAAAACTATGGGTTGTTGCGGTGGCTGGGCCTTTAAAAAGTATGCAATGGTAAGATGAATGAGTATCAGGATAAGCTTTTTCATGTGGCTGTTGATTTATGATTCAATGATACAGCAACAATATGCCCTTCAGAAGTAAATGTGATGAATGCAGCTGTTGATGTGACGGAAATAATTCGGAGTATGTTTTCGTTTTAAAGAATACCGAAACATGTTTTGGTAAGTTTTTGTTAGTCGTTACATCATCTATAAAATAATTGCCGTGCTCAATACCTATAATACTGC
Source organism: Mucilaginibacter gossypiicola (assembly GCF_900110105.1). Lineage (GTDB taxonomy): Bacteria > Bacteroidota > Bacteroidia > Sphingobacteriales > Sphingobacteriaceae > Mucilaginibacter > Mucilaginibacter gossypiicola. The sequence continues at coordinate 596,267 of NZ_FOCL01000004.1, forward strand.
CCGTAAAAAGAACAGCTTAACAAAGTTTGAGACATTGATATTCGGATTAATGATCATGTTCACTATAGGGGCTATTGTGCTTTTCTTTGCCGCTAAAGTATATTTTGACATGATGTACAACCCTGCCGGAGGATTTATCGGATACATCACCGTGTTGTTGCTGCTTAACATTCTTGGGGTTTCAGTAGTATATATCATAAGGCTTTCCCGTTACCGCAGCATCCAGTTTTGTATTGTTCTGATTTTGGCGGGAATAGTAAGCCTGTTTTTTATCACCGAAAAAATGAGCGGTTTACCTGATATTTTTCACGCATCAACCCATACGCTTTTTAAAGTGAATACTACAATATTGCATGAAAACGCAAGCGGGATAATGAAGATTAATGAAGTTGGAAAAATTGCTCTTTATTGGATTTTGATAGCTGCCGGCGTTTTTTACTTTTTTATACTGCCTTTGATATACAGGAGTAACTTTAAGGCCAAACGATTTATTGATAAAATTGGGATCCCCATTCCGCATCGCAACCATGTTATCGCAATAATTACATTAGCTATTTTAATGACGCTATTTTCGGCAGTAAATGAATCGGAAGTTTTGCCGCTTGATCTCTCCGCTATATTTTTGCTGATACTGCTTTGTCCGGAAAATATCGGTGTTTTCAGGCGATAGTCATATTTTTTGGCCATGCTGTAATTTGTTTCTTTTCGGCCGGGTTAATCCGATCATTTACTGCAACTTTGTAGTAAACCTTCCAAATACAACCTTGTAAAATATGGCTACAGTTTCGTTAGGCAGCCCTGCCGGCAAATGGATCATGGTTTCGGCTATACTGGCTTCGGCTATGGCGTTTATCGATGGTACTGCGCTTAACGTGGTACTCCCAGCTTTGCAGCAAAGCCTTAATGCCAAGGGGGCCGACCTGTTCTGGATCCTGAACGCTTATCTGCTCATGCTGGCCTCCCTTATTTTGGTAGGCGGTTCGCTTGGCGATAAGTTGGGCCGAAAGCGGATTTTCATGACAGGCATCTTTATTTTTATAATAGGTTCGACACTTTGTGGCCTTTCACCAGGAGTGTTTTACCTGATTGTTTTCAGGATAGTGCAAGGCGTTGGGGGGGCATTAATGATTCCCGGTAGCCTTTCGCTTATTTCGTCATCCATAGATGCAAAAGAACGGGGGAAGGCAATAGGTACGTGGTCGGCCATTACAACGGTGGTAACTATGGGCGGCCCGGTGCTTGGCGGGGCTTTGGCCGACGCTGGTTTGTGGCGATACATATTTTTTATCAATGTGCCGATTGGGGTAGTTGCATTATTTATACTTTGGGGTAAGGTTGCCGAAAGCAAGGATGACAGCGCTGATCAGTCCATTGATTTTCCCGGCGCTATTTCTATTGCACTGGGGCTTGCGTTGCTTACTTTTGGCTTTTTGCGGATGCCTGCAGTAGGCTTTGTTAACTGGCAGGTTTATGGCTCATTAGGAGCGGGAATATTATTGCTGATAGTTTTTCTATATATCGAAAGTACGAGCAAGCACCCCATGATGCCATTAAGCATGTTTAACAATAAAACATTTAGCGGCATAAACCTGCTTACATTTTTCCTATACGCGGGTTTAGGCGGTGGGATGCTGTTCATGTCGTTAAATATGGTACAGGTGCAGGGCTACAGCCAATTGCAATCGGGCTTAACGTTTTTACCCTTTACTGTGCTCATGATCTCTATAGCACGTTATGCAGGTGCTGTTGCCGATAAAAAAGGTCCGCGTTTATTGCTTATCATCGGTCCTGCTTTGGCGGGGGCAGGTTTGTTGATTTTATCATTCATAAAACAAACTTCAGGGCCGTCTGATTATTGGACAAGCTTTTTTCCCGGGGTACTTGTTTTTGGCTTTGGTATGTCGTTAACAGTTGCACCGCTTACAGCTACGGTAATGGGCTCGGTGAGCGATCATTTTTCGGGAACAGCATCGGGCATTAACAATGCCATGACCCGGATAGCTAATGTTTTTGCCAATGCCATTTTTGGTGCGCTGGCAGTATTGTTTTTTTCGGGGGCTATGCAGGGCGAGTTGAAGAAGCTAACCCTGAATGAAAAAGATAGAAAAGCAGTTATAGAACAATCTGCCAATTTAGGCAACGCCAAAGTACCCGCCGGTATTAATGAGCCGGATAAAAAGGCAATTGAGACTGCCTATCACAATGGGTTTATTTCGGCGTATGGCAATATTATGCGGATCTGCGCCGGGCTTGGCTTTTTGGGAGCGCTGATGTCGGTTATTTTTATCAGGAACAATGCGATTAAAAAGGAGTGAGTGTTACAGCGTAGAGACGCATTACATGCGTCTCCGAATATGCCTTAAAGAAAAATGGCGGAAGACGGATATAGTGTCCCTCTTCATAAATAGATCCTGAAAAAATCAGATTGACCTTGCAACCATTTGTTTATCACCATCGTCTACCTTATAAATCCATCTAAAACTTATTGTTATGTTCAAATCGATATTCCCCCGAAATTTTGTAAAACTCATTGCCCTATGTTTTTTTTGCTTTGTTGCGGTTAACGTATCCGCCCAGGATAAAACCAAAGCTATAGGCAATAAGCCGCGTACGGGCTCATCAAACACTTCTTTTGATGCTGTTAAAGGCAGACAAGTTGGCATTGAAATGAGTGCCGGTAAAAAACAAGTACAACTGCTCAGGCTGAATTTTCATACGCAAAACCGCTCAAATGACAGCATTCCCTTTAAAGTAAATGTTTACCAAATGGCCGGAAAGTTTCCAAACGAAGCTAATTTGGTTAAAGACGAAATTAAAGGATATATAAAAAAATATGATAACCAGGAAACACATCAGCTAACCACTGTAGATTTATCTCCATATAATATTAAGGTAGCCGGAGATATCGTAGTTTCCATTGAGTTTTTGACAACTAAACCCGGTTCAAATATTGGCTTTGCCTGTGGCTTGTTTAATGGCGGCACTTTTCACAAAGACACTGAAGCCGAGCCATGGAAAAAGATCCCGGTTGTTGGTGTTGATTTTAATGTGCTGGTAAAAAAGCTGAAGTAAATCGCGTAAATCACTCTCTCTGGAACTATTGTGTGGACTTATCCTGGTCAACGAAAATTGATCAATAAAATCGAATGTCACGAACGAACCAGGGGGGATTGCGTAGCAGGAGTGAGGAGAAATCTTATACATCATGTTTTAAACCATCCATGCCGCTCTACAAGGTGTATAAGATTTCTCTTTCGCTCCACCACTCAACCCAGCCCCATTTCAATCTAAAGGAAATGACATTTTCTTTTATTTTAAAAAATGTGTCCACACGATAACTTCAGGAAGGGAGATCGGTTTGAAATTCCAAGGGGCAAATAGTAAAAATGGTCGTTTGTAGCTATAGTAAAGGTTACATTACCGCACAGTAATAACTACCCGCTGATACCTTGTGAGTGAAGGCGAACCATTGTCCGTTGCTTCAAGAATAATGTGAATGGTTTGGCCTGACAGTGCATCGGCAGGAATCTCCACTATGGCCTGCTCAGAAGCAGCGTTGACTATATTCACTTTCTTTTGATAGGTGCCAACCCGAAACTGCCACCATTTAATTGAAACTGCGTTTCCATCCGGGTCAGATACCTTGCCGTTAAGGCGTATCTTTTCTCCGGCGGAGGCCATAATATTTAAGGGGCCTTCTATTTTAACTACGGGTTCATGATTGGCACCTGAGTATTTAGGTGTAACGGACCATTTGAGGCGGGCAGCAAAATCCTGCTGGGCCGCCGGGAAAAAGTTGGGATACGCGGCAACATCTGCAGCTTTGTTGGCTTGAGCGGCGGCGGTGCTGAGTGTAGCTGCCATAGCACGTGAAGAAGTATCGCCCGGTTGAAAGAAGATGTTTTTGGTATTCGGGTTGATTATCTCACGGCCTCCCCAGCCACCAAAAGAACCGGCTTCGTAGGCGCGCAGCCCGTTTCCAAGCATATCCATAAAAGTAGGGTCATCACCTTCCCCAAGCCACGAGTCTTTTTCCTGCACAGGCATCCAAACAACATATCCCATTTTTCTTAGCTCATCATCAGTGTGGCCTGTTAAACCGAAGTAATCCATGATATCGCCTTTTACCATCTGTTTGCCATCGCCCCAAACACGGTATAACGAGCCTAACGGGCCACGACCTGATACGTTTTCTTTCATCCATGATGATGTCATGTAAACCGAATCCTCAGCCCTGGCCTTTAATTGTGCACCATAACCATAGTTGGGACCGCCCTGAAATTGCCGGTACTCAACGCCAGGCCAATTTGGTTGGATATATTTTGCGTAAGTGTCATCCTGGTCGCCGGAGGGGAGCAATACAACTTTTCTGGAAATTTTTGCTTTGATCTGTTCCCATTGAGTGGTGTATTCATATTGCTCCTGGATAGATTTGAGGGCGCGGGCAATGGTACTTTGCCCTCCCCAGGCAGTGATATATAACTGTCCCGGTTTATTGTCGAGTATTAATGATTTAATAAGATCTGATCCTGGTGAATCTTTCGAAATATCCCCGTCAAATTCAATATTTCCAAAACGGATCTTTGACCGGAGCTCATCAGGCGAAGGGTAGCCGGAATTATGCACCTTCAGGTTCAGGTATACTTTTGCGTAGGCCTCTACCGCATCATGAATAAAATGTTCATCTTTTGCCCAGCGCCAGGACTCGCAGGGGCATAAATTCAACCCAAAGCGTGCATACTCCCTGCCGGGGACAAACCATTTGCCGCCCTTTCCGTCGCCCTTCCAATGGAAGGCGCTACTCGCGTATATCAGCCCTTCAACCTCCACATCGCTGCTGTAAAGCAGGAAACGGATAAGTGAGTTGTTGTCATCCAGTTCCGGATCGGCAGTGATTACAATACGCGGCCGTACTGGCTGATAAGAGCTTTGTGCAACTGCATTGTTGTGGATACAACTCAATAGTAGAAGAGCAACAGCATATTCGCTTATGCGCATGGATAAGCGTTTTATATTCAGGTTCATAAGCTTGTTTTGGTGCTGAGGTTATGATGCTGAAAGTAAGTAATTATCTTAAAAAAAGCTCAATGCGTTTTGCTAATAATAATTTGATAGGTTTTATTACTTGCTGGGTTTAAATAATACCGCATCGGCTGTAATAGCGCCCGGCGATCCGTTGTTGCCGATCTCTACATAAGGTCGTTTTTTTTCGGATAGTACAAAAGTTCCTAAAAACACCCATTCGCCGGAGGTTTGTCCCTGAACTTTGATATCCGATTTAATAAGTGTTTGAAGATGTACTTTCAGGCCGTCAAAAATTTTAATGCTGATGGTATCGGCACCTGTGGGTAAGGCAGTATAATAACTGTACAGTTTAAACGTACCGTTTGTTGATTTTTTAGGATAAAACCTAACAGCAGCAGTGCTTTTACCATGGCTATCTAAATAAAGCATATCCGGCCCGTAAGCATTGCCCTTTTTGGTTGCCCAATTCCCTTTTATTGCGATATCCTTGCTTTGATTATCGATTACCTGTTCAGGTTTTTGCCCATTTAATAAAGGGTTGTTTTTAATTATGCTGTTGATATTTTGATAATTAACCTTTTGAACTGCTATGTTGTTATCAATGGCTATCCCTGCAGCAACACCGGCCACCTGCGCTAAAACCATGAATATCGGCTCCATTCGTATCGAACCATAAGCAATGTGACTGGCCGATAAACAAACAGGCACCAGCAGGTTATTGCACTCCTGCTGTTTTGGTAACAAAGCCCTGTACGATAAAGGATACGGAGGAAAACCGGGGATTTCTACATTCCCTTCGTTCTTCACCATATGATTTACAACCAGGCGGTCACAATTATGAGAATCCATGGTATAAGCAGCCATTGCAATACTATCGGCAACTTTTACCTTCCCGGTGCAGTTTGCCTGGGTCATGACATAAGCACCGATCATGCGCCGGGCCTCCCGGATATAAGGTTGAAACGACCAGTTATTATTGTCCTTAAATTCATCTTTAGGGTATCCCCATTGCAGCATTTGTTTGCGTAGGGGCAGAGGGACCCGCTCATCATGCCCAAAAAAGTACAGCAAACCTTGCGTATATAATTTCAGGTCATTGATATACTGGTTTCTAACCTGATAACTGCCATCTGGGTATGAGTAATTTGTACCTATCAGGTCGGTTGAAAATCCATTACGGTTATTGATATCTGTTTTCTGGCCAGGCATTGCGCTCAAGATAAAATAATCGTTTAGGCTTAGCTTATCCTTTTGTGCTTCAATTAGCCTGACAAGCAATTCGTAACGTGTTGAATCATACCCTTCCGGCCGGCTGATAGCTATGCGGTTGGCTGGATTATTAGTTAAGCAGATACGATAATTGTATGCCTGAACTTTTTTGTCGCCACTTCCCTGCGGCATCAATTTATTGGAGCTTATTCCCCAGATCAGGCCGCTTGTTGAATCCCCCTTAACACGATAGGGATCGATATGGTCGGGAAACTGGTGCCCATCCAGCAGTTGCACACCATTGTAGGTTTCATTATAGATAGTATTTGCTTCCCTGCCAATGGTATAGCTAACCCCGGATTTGGCCATCAAATCACCCTCGTAACTGCAATCAATAAATATTTTGGCCGAGATAAGTTTAGTTTGAGTAGCTGAAGCTGATGATTCTACTATGATTGACTTAATGGTATTGCCTTTTCTGATCACATTTGAAAGCCGGTAACCATATAATACATCAATATGCGCCTGGCTGATATACCTTTGAAAGGTGTTTTCTGCCACGTGCGGCTCAAAGATCCATTGCTCCAATTGGCCGTAATGTGTTCCTATCCTGCGGTAAAAGTCTTTTGCCAGGCCGGTTACCACATACTTATTTCCGATATCTGTAAAGCCTAAGCCTCCTGAGCTCAACCCGCCGAGATGGTTCCCGGGTTCGATTAGCAGCACGGTTTTTCCCATTTTTTTGGCTGTATAGGCTGCAATAACCCCTGCTGATGTTCCACCGTAAACGCACACATCTACATGAGGGGTTGTTGCTTTTTGGCCCTTAGCTATTGGGCTGCTAAGTACAAAAAACAAAAATATCAGGATGAGACTGTTGGTTTTGCGGTTTTTCACGTTTAGGTTTACTCTTTTTTACTGTAAAAACAAAGTATAGTGTATTCACACCTGTATCCAAATATAATAAAGCATTTCAATGGATTACAGATTCCAATAGTGATTTTCCTACTAATTCCCTTAAGCTTATGCAAACGCCCGAAGCAAAAAAGTCCCGGATTTTCCAATCCGGGACTTTTAAAAAGCATTTGAGTTATCGTAGGTAAAACAGGTAAATAGGCTTTAAACAATCTACTGTTCGTCAATTACCTATACAATTTTAAAACTCACATTGTCATCATTGTCAGTATACCATCGCCCGGCTACCAGGCCAACGTGGGTAAACCCTATTAAGGCATTACCACCGCTAATAATGGCAGCAGCTTTCGGATTTCCTACCTTGAAAGGGCAATCCAGTACCATCTTGTACAGATTTAAAAAGAGATTTGACGTAAAACGAAGATTATTGGGCCTTATTTTTTCTTCATTAATAAATTGCCCAACCAGAACCGCGATCAAACCAACCGAACTTGCAGAAGAAAGTCCACGGGCCCACTTCTTTGTAGTTGCTGACGATGATACCGCTCCTGCAAAACCACACATCGACTTAAACAAAGAGAAGGCTAAATGAGTCCATTCATAATCTGTAACATCGGTAACTGTAATTGACCCTCCTTTGTTTTTTTGAAGTTGGAGATCCACCAAATTGATCATACTTAATGTAGTACTAAATGTAGAAAGGCAGGTCTTAATTCCTCCAAGCCTTTCCCTCCAATTTTGCAGGTTTTGTTGCCAGCCCCCCGGAGCAGGTGTCCCACTTGTTAAATAGGCAAACAGTTCAAATGATCCTACCGTTATTTCAAGCGAATGGGCCACTTCGTAAATTACCATCAGCCAATAAGGGCTTTGATGTACCTGTTCGTCCGCCGGTTCTGCCACGGCCTGATCCATTTCGCCTGCAAGAACCATTGACTGTACGCCTACATGCTCTTTAAGCATGGTGTTTACGACGTTTACATCCATAACCGACATCTGCTCGTGCGGAAACGCGTCGCCGGTTGCTATTCTGTAAATAATCCGTACAGGTATAGCAATCATTATAGAAACAACACGAAGTACGGTAAGTTCGCGGCCGCCAAGGATCAGTTTTAAAAGCCCGCTCAGTATCGGAATATTCATTTGGGCATTCACTGCAGCTTTAATAGCATTGATGAGCAGTTTCAAAAGGCTAATTAAAGCTAATATGCCATGTTTTACTTCTTCAAGCACGGTAACGGCTATGATTTGTAGTAACCGGGTTATTGTTTCGCCTATGGAATCGGTTGAGATATGGCTAAGCAGATCGCCAATCATTTCAATGGCTCTGCCCGCGGTGAAAATTTCCTTCTCGAGCAGATCTTTAAAAACGCGTTCAAGCTCCTCGGTAAAACTGTTATTACCGGCCGACAATGTTGGCGATGACTTACCGTGAACCATGTGGTAGGTAGTCCAGTTGACGGCCGGGTTTTGCAAAGGCCCGCTTCGCCCGTCGGTTTTGTTGGTTTTTCCGGTATTGCCAATCTTGTTAACAAGATCTTCGCCTCCAATTGCAACTTCAATATCGCGGAACAGCCCTGCAATCTTATCGCTCACAACATCCGCAGTGCCTGCAATAACATCGAACCCGTTATTGATCATATCGCAGATCTTATCGCTGGTTTCAAGAATGTCGGTCCATCCTAATAACTTACCCAACCATTCCAGTATTTTTTCAAGGTCGATACCTATCAGCTTCAATACCCAGTTAAGGGCTTTAAATACAGCGCCGAGCGTATCCAGTACGATGTTGAGTATTTTATCGCCTAGGGCCAGTACAAATTGTAAGCCCTCGTCAATTTTCTTCAATACAAACTGGATCCCGTTTTCAAGTACGATCAATCCCTGCCTGATAGCCGCTATCGATGTATTAACAAACTCTGACAGGTAATGCAAGGCATCTCCGGCAAAATTGATGATATCGCTAAAAATATCGCCAGGTGCGGCAGTAAGCGCCAATGTTCCCGAAGCTCCATAGCTCAATACAAAATTTTCGGGCAGGCTGTTAATGCTAAACCGACCTGTATGCAATACGCCTTTATTTTCAACTGCTGTAAATGTGTACGGATTGAAGGCGTTGCGGTTACCGCTCTTCAGCTCGTGCCCCTTATCTGCAAGTTGTGAAATATTACCGGCTACAGCGTTTAATGTTTCATCATCATAACTACTGTTGGATAATACCGGCTTACCTTCTTCGGTTTTTGCCCCCTTTAAATCAGCCGCCGATTTAATGTTTGCCAGCCCTTTGGTTATTTTACCGTTTGGATAAATGTTAAGCGTTTTATCCATCCAGTCGGCAGTTAGGTGATAAATAGGGCAGGCAATATCCTCGGTCATGGTGATAATGGTAACGTTGCCCATAATGTCGGTGCTTACTTCTGCGCAGCTGCCCTTGTCAAGGCTATAAACAAAGCCATTAATGGTAACATACACCCATTCCGATGCGGTAATCTTTACGGTTTCTTCAACCAATACCTTGCCTTTATCATCTTCAAAATGTAAATGTGTGGTGTAGGAATTAAATTCGATAACATCATTTTGGTCGGGTACATTAATTACCTGCTGCCGCCACAATGTCGAACTGCTATCCTGCCAGTAATGCTGGATGCTTTTGTCCTGGGTTATCAGAAACAGCTCATTGCCCTGTTTGCCGGTATTGCGTATTGGGGCAATATGCAGTACATCTTCCTTAAACAGCACCGGATCATTCCATACATACTTTTCGCCTTTTGCCTCTTTTTTACCGTATATGTAATACAGCTTGTTGCCTGCGGTTGACGCCCATACTACTATATTGTCTTTATCCTGCCTTACTGTTAGTTCATGAACATCTTTTATTTTATCAGTCACCAATTCGCATTTATTTATCGCAGCGTTTTTAAAACAATATACGCCGGTTGGAGAGCCCACAAAAATGTCGGAGCATATGGAGATGGCTTTGTTTTTTGAACCCGTAGGCGTGCTGATACAGTTGTAGGTAAGATGACGAAACCGTTCTGGTATTTTGGCATTGCCCGGGCTATAATCATAACTTAATGATCCTAAGCTGGCATCGGCAAGTGTTGTACAGGCAAGGGTCTGACTTTCGCCTATATCGTATATGAAGAAGATACCTGTTTGACCAAAGGCATAACCAATGGCAATGTCCTTCAGACTATCCGGGTGTTGTTTTACATCTTCAGGAAACTCATACTTCCGTGCACTGGCCGATCCGTCCAGCAGATAGTAGTATTTATAACCTTTAAGGTTACCTGCAACTATGCTTACGGGTGCCTTGCCATCGTCACTTATATTCATCAGCATTTGCTCAACTTTAAATGCTGCATCTACACCTTCAATTTTGCGGCATACAGATGAAAAGTTTGACCAGGTGGTTTCCGTATAGTTGTTTGGAAGGCGCGACGCAGCGAAAATCATTGTGTCTCCCCCTGATTTTTTAGCCACGGCAAGCGCGATAGAAATCTTCCCCTTGCTGTCCTGGGTCATTGAAAAGGTTACAGCTTCGAGGTCTGCCCCCAAACTATCGCTTAAGTTGATGATTTCGTAGCCACCCTGCACAGAACTGTCAAGCTTCATCAGGGAGAATTTTTTATCGGTACCGATGGTGAAAATCATTGGCCATCCCTGGTCGTCCTGCGCAACCTCAATATTGCCGGTGGGGTCGAGCGGAGAGGTGTGCTGCTGATTTTTCATCAGTTCGGCGGCAACAGTTACTTCTGTATTTGAAAAGGCTTTGCCATTGGCGGCAAGCTTTATGACGTCGGTATCATTTAATACCTCATTATTATTAGGAAAAAACATTTTGAGTTGATTTTTTAGGTGAGAAAATGGGTAATGAACCTTCCTGTTAGCTAACCGAAACGAGATTAACCTTGCGCCTGCTTCTTAACTCCGCTAATTTTTGGGCAAATTTTCTTGATTCTACTTCCACTTGTGAGTCTGTTTTGTAAGTAAGTGAAAGCGCTACGTTACCCGGCGTATCTGCAACAGGGTTTTTGAAAAAGAACACGCCACCGGCGGGGAGCATAACAGCGCTGTTAAAGCTATCGTTCATATTGCCTAAGGCGATAGCAATGTTGCCCAATCCCGGTACCTGTGTTTTAAAAATGTCTTGCAACATCGACGAGAGGTTAAGACCAAGAAAACTGAAAATGCTCGTTAAAAAGCTGAGTATATCCCCGATGCCATCCCAGATGTCGGCGCATGTATTTTGGCTGTTACTTGGCTCATATTTGTCTACGGTACAGCTTTGGTCAAATTCAAGAGTAGGTTGACCATCCTTGTCTTTGGCCACCCTGATGATGAATTTTGCGCTCCACTCGGTTCGCGCTTCTGCCGATGCCCTGGCTGTACATACCACCATATCCTTTTCATGCCTTTTGTAAACAAACAAGCTTCCTTTAACATCGTAATGTATTTCCGTGGGATGATTGCTGATATTTACTTCAAAGGCGTTTTGGTAGATGTCTGTATCGCGATTCCAGTCGGATATTACGAATTTATAGCCTGTTGTGGTAGCTTGTTTAGCCTCATTATATTCCTTCTGGGGACCAACGCTCACATCGTTTTTTATTTTTTCATAGGTTTGGTCGCGTAGCCTTTCGTATAGTGGTTTGAGGATAAATTCTTCGCTGAAGCGCGATGCAGCATAGATCATTTTGGCGTCGCACTGGTCGTCGGGCGAGATCCAGTTGGTTTCAAATTTATCAACGCTGGTTTTTATGGTTTTATAACCGCCTTTGGTAACCAGTGCAAAGTTTAGCGTACTTAAATGCTGATAAGTATTATCATGAAACATGGTGTAGGTTGTACCGGTTGGTTTAATGCTGTCGGGAACCTTCTCTTCATCCGGAATTTTTGTTCCATCATTTTGTGTTATGCTATATCCCAGTATAAATGGATTGCCTGTTGAGGTTAACCATTTCAGATAAAAGTTCATGAAAATCACCAACTGCTCTACACCCAGGTCTTTTGCTGCGCCAGCCTTGGTTTTATCAGGGTCAAATTTCATCAGGTCGGTCGATTGGAAATTCATGAACAAATGGTTTATATCAAACATATTGGTCATGAAGTTATTTAGTTGGTCTTCAACAAAGCCAGGCACTTTTATACCCTTTGCCAAATCATCCTTTTGTAGTTGTTTCAGGTCCATATTTATGGCAACTGCATATTGCCAGTCTGTTGCATCATATTGCACCAGTTTAGCTTTCGGCCCTTGTCCCTTCCAAAACCAAACATTTCCTCCCACAAATTTTAATATGAAGGTGATGATTTCACCGCTGCTGTTGATAGTAACCTGGGGATGTATCTCTACGTCTATAGTAGCTAATTCGGGTTCACCCTGGGCATTGCGGGGGATATCATCCGGCGAATCGTACACTTTAAATTTATACTCGCCGGTGTCATCATCCAGTTCCTGGGTAATTATCAGTTCGGGATGAATGGTACCCATCCTTAGCAGGTGGGTAAGCTGGTCGTTAATGGTTTTTTCGGTGATGCTTACAACCATGTCAAAATCCTTGAATACATCTGTGTTTTTCATTTTTTTAAGTGTTTAATTGGGTGTCTTTTTTTGTTTTTAAATGATGATGATTTTGCTTAAAAGTGGATGGTGATCCACGGCAGCTAAGGTAGATGGGGCGTTGAAGCAGGGATAGACGGGAAAAAGGGTTATTACAAGCGGTTTTAATGTTTTGTTAAAGGCTCAGAACACCTGTGTAAAAAGCGGATTTAAGGCAGGCGTAAAGCGGGTTTCAGGTTTGCCGGGTTAATCAATAATTAATTGCTTTGTGGGGAGATATTTCTTCTATATTTAAAAATTAAATCACAATTAATTATCCCCGGTTACCGAACCTTTTAATGATGAAAACACCTAATCTATTCTTAATTACAGTCTTCGCCGCCCTGGCTATAGGCGCATGTAAACCTCAAAACAATGGAAATGTACAAACCTCTGCCGATGCGGAATTGTTGAAGGGCACTATTAACGACTCTACCGCACGCAGGCTCGTGAAAAATTTCGGAGGGCGTGCCCATAGTTTTAAACATGGCGGGATAATACGCCCTGATACACGCACTGTATGGTTCAGCAAAGAGCAGTTAAAAGCCCTGATAAACCGCATAGATAGTGAAAAAGGCGACGGTATTCGTTTTTACCTGGCTGCTTATGATTCTGTTAAAAAGTCGGATACCAAAAATATCAAAGATGCTTATATGAACTATGCCACGCTGATCATGGTTTCAACCCGCTACGATTCTTTGAACCAGGTGCATGCAGATTATTATAAAAACCTTAAAGGCGCAGACGGAAAAAACGGCGGCATTATTATGGCTATACCCGAAAATCAAGGAGAATTATGCCCGCCGCCGGCCACTTGCGCAAAGTCTGGCGCTACCTTACTGCCATAAATAAATCATCCTTATGTCAGCCTATATAACGGTAAATACAACAGGTGAAGCACTTTGCTTCGTGGTAAGTTTATTTTGTTTATACAAGGATAAAGAGCCTGCCTGGCGGCTCTTTATCTGCTTTTTGCTGTTAACCGTAGTGGTTGAAGTTTGCGGCATTTATTTGCGTACAGAACTGCACCGGCCTAATTTTATGATATATAATGTTTTTCTGCTGGTAGAATGCCTGATGCAGAGCTATTTTTTTTATTATCTATATAAAACGTACCACAACACTCAAAAGCTGCTTATTGGCTGGCTAACTATTTTTGCCTGTTTTTACTTTGCCGAGCTCCTGAAAAGCCATTTTGGTGCTTATGTTTCAGCATCATCCACAACCCTGTCGGTAGCATTAATTTTGGCGTCAGTTTACTTTTATTATTTATTGCTTAAAGAAGAAAAATCGAGGCCATTGTTTACCTATGCGCCGTTTTGGTGGGTTAATGGTACCATCTGTTTTTACTTTGCCGGCATTGCCTGCAATCTTTTTTTTAGTTACCTGGTACAGGACCGGACACCAGGCATTGGCCACTCGGCAAGGTACATTGTATTTAGCATTATAAACATCATTTTGTATTTAAGCTGGTCATACGCTTTTATATGCAGATATCGTCAAAGGATCTTATCCTCCTCATTGGATTAGCGTCTGTTATTTTCCTCATTGCGCCGGTATCACTTATTACTTATGTGATGCTGTACAACAACAGGAAAAAACGGCATGAACAGGAAAAAGCATGGCTAAAAACCAGCTTCGAAAACGAGTTGCTGAAAAGCCAGATGGAAGTACAGGAGCAAACCATGCAAACCCTGGCCGGCCACCTGCATGATAATATCGGCCAGTTACTAAGCTTAACGGCGGTTACCCTCAGCACTATCAAGCCCGACGATCCGTTGCGTGTTCGTGAAAAAGTAGATTCGGCCTCACAACTGGCAAAACGCGCGATTAAGGAGCTTCGGCAGCTTTCCAGGCTGATTTACGGGCAGGAACTAACCCGCATGGGGCTCGATAAGGCTATTGCTTTTGAGCTTGACTACTTAAAAACGGCAGATCTGCATGTTATAACTTTCGATAGCAATTATAAACCCAAAGAAGGACAGCATGACAAGGAAATTATACTGTTCCGCATTTTTCAGGAAATATTGAATAACGCAGTACGCCACGCCGAAGCCACGGCCATTGATGTAGCAATTCAGCAAGATGAGCAAAGTTTGGAGGTAAGGATAAAAGACAACGGAAAGGGTTTTGTTGAAGAAGAAGTGATGAAAGAGAAGAGGGGGATGGGTTTGTTCAATATCCGCAAGCGGGTGGCCCTGATTGGGGGCGAAGTGCGCATTTTAATTCAAAATGGCACCGAAATTAAAATTGTAGTACCTTACCCCTGAAATATGGAAAACAAAGAGATCAGGATAGCTGTAGTGGATGATCATACCCTGTTCCGCCAGGGGATCAGCAGCCTGCTTTCCGAAAACGAAGAAATCAAGATCATGTTCGATGCGTCAAACGGCGCTGTAATGAAGGAGAAAATAAGCAAATATCCATTACCCGATGTAGTGTTGATGGATATCACCATGCCGCTGGTTAATGGTTATGAGGCAACTGCATGGCTCAAACAAAATTACCCCTCGGTTAGGGTGCTTGCCCTGAGTATGTTTGAGGATGATGAACCTATTATCAAAATGCTGAAATGTGGAGCTGGCGGGTATGTATTGAAAGAATCTAATGCTTCAGACCTGATGTATGCTATTAAAACCATTGCTCAGCACAACTATTTCTTAAATGACCTGGTGTCGGGCAAGTTGTTGCGCTCTATCCAGGACGAGGTGAAAACCCCCGATCCGGTTGCCGGCTTAACGGCTAACGAGATCCGGTTTTTAGAACTCTGCTGTTCTGAGTTAACTTATAAAGAAATTGCAGGCAATATGTGCCTCAGTCCGCATACGATTGATAATTATCGCGATGCCCTGTTTCAAAAGTTCGACCTTAAATCAAGAACCGGGCTTGTGATATTTGCATTGAAACATAATATTGCGAAATTTTAATAAACGTGAGGGGGGCTATTTTTTAGGTTTCTTCTTTTTAGAGGCTTCGGCAAGCGGGTTAAATTCAAGGCACAGGTTTATCCAGTACTTTAGATCTTTATTGGTTTGCAGATTGAAATCTTCAACATAAACATAGCCTTTCATTACCCGGTCACCACTTAACATTTGATTGCAATTGCCTTTTTCGAGTTCAAGTTCGGCCTGTTGTTCACCTATACGGCACAATATATCGTTGTTACGAACGCAAACACACAGTTTGTCATTAACCATAAAACAAACTCCCTGAAACATTTTCTTTTCCTCTACTATGGGTAAGTCCATTAATGCTTCGCGGATGCGATCGGCCATTTGTTGGTTGTAAGCCATGTTGTTTAATTAAATTTTTACGCAAAGTTGCTTTAAGTCGCAAAGATTAATCGATTTATGGTATGGCTGGCAACTTAAGGAAAAAAGTGTGGGTCTGTGCGATTCCCCTCTTGAGAGGGGTGGAGGGGTGTGTTCCTACGCTTGCTTATCGATTGCCGAAACACACCCCTGCTACCGCTCTCTCCACCGCGCCCTTCTCAAGAGGGGATTTTTAAAATCCTTTGTTCAATTAAATTGCTTAAGTTCGTGACTACAGCTTCTCTGCGTGAATGATGATGATTGTTAATTTTTATCAACGAATTTGTAATTGGCCTCGTTATACCTGTCGCCGGTATCTGGGTATTTTGCTAAAACTGCTTCAATATCCTGCAGATCGGCAGAAGTTAATTCCACATCAACCGATCCTGCATTATCCAGCAAATATTTTCTTCTTTTTGTACCGGGGATGGGGATAATATTATCGCCCTGCGCCAGTACCCAGGCAAGCGCCAGTTGAGCAGGTGTACACTGTTTTTGAGCTGCAAGCTGGGCAAATTCGTGAGCAAGACCCATGTTATTTTCGGCATTTTCGCTCTGATAACGTGGCAGGCTTTTCCTGAAATCGTTATCGGCAAGTTTGGTTACATCTAATGCGTTGGTCACCAATCCTCGTACCAGCGGACTAAACGGAACAAATGAAATCCCTAATTCTTTACAAACCGGCAGTATTTCGGCTTCAACATCGCGGGTCAATAATGAGTACTCGCTTTGCAAGGCGCTGATTGGATGTACCGCATGGGCACGGCGGATAGAATTGGCCGAAGCTTCAGATAAACCAAGATATTTTACTTTGCCTTCTTTTACCAACTCGGCCATAGCGCCTACCATGTCCTCCACGGGCACGTTAGGATCGATACGGTGAGCGTAATACAGGTCTATCACATCTGTTTTTAAGCGTTTCAAACTTTGCTCAACGGCGGTTTTGATATAGGCAGGCGAGCCATCAAATTCTGTAAGCCTGCCATCTGCACCGGCCCTGAACCCGAATTTAGTGGCGATGAAAATTTTATCACGATTAGGCACCAATACTTTTGATACCAGTTCCTCATTTCGGCCATTGGCGTACACATCGGCTGTATCCCAAAAGTTGATGCCTATTTCTATTGATTTTTCAAGTGTTGCTATCGATTCATTATCATCCGGCTGGCCGTAAGCATGGTTCATGCCCATACAGCCCAGTCCGATGGCCGAAAGTTCAACTCCTGTGTTTCCTAATTTTCTGTATTTCATTGTTTGGTAGTGTTGTTACATATCAAAGTACGTGAAATAACAAAAGCATATCAACCTCAATTTATAAGTGTTATGTAATGTTATAGATTGCAGGCACTGAAATAGTATTAGGCAGATTAAGCTTTTTCTGATTACTTTGAAAAAAAAAATGTGCAGTTGTCCAATTCAACCAAACCTGATCGTCTTTTGGTTTTTAACCATTAAATTCAAAAAACATGAACGAGTTCTTATTGATTTTCAGAAGAGATGCAGAAGCCACAGCAGCAAAACGATCACCCGAGCAAATGCAAACCATGATGAACTACTGGCGCGAGTGGATTGGCGGCATTGCTGCGCAAAACAAACTGGTAGCCGTTGGCAACAGGCTGGATACCGCAGGCAGCGTAATTAAACCCGATAATGTAGTAACAGATGGCCCATATGTTGAGGTTAAGGAAGCCATTGGCGGTTACACCATTATCAAAGCATCAACCTTAGCAGAGGCAACCGAACTATCAAAAGGATGCCCGATATTATCGGTAGGAGGTAGCGTTGAAGTTCGGCCTATTATCCCGATGGAAGTATAATTGTTTTTGCAGCCTCCCATTTACGGGAGGCTGCTTGTTTTACTATGCAGCAGGATCAGCTTTTACCACATTTGTTCCGTTCCGAATATCAGAAGATAATTGCCGTATTATGCCATTATTTTGGCTTTGAACATATTGAAGCTGCGGAGGATATTGCCAGCGATACTTTTCTCACCGCCGCCGAAACATGGGGTATTAAGGGCCTGCCCGATAATCCTAAAGCATGGCTATATACCGTCGCGCGCAACAAAGCAACTGATTATGTAAGGCGTGGTGCAAGGTTTAAGCAAAAAATAGTTGAAGGGTTTGATAAGGAAGATAATTATGAAGTAGAGATAGACCTGTCTGACCAAAATATCAGTGATAGCCAGCTGCAAATGATGTTTGCCATTTGCCACCCGGTACTTCCTGCCGAGGCGCAGATTGGTCTTGCCCTGCGCATTCTTTGCGGCTTTGGGATTGACGAAATTGCGGAAGCTTTTTTATCAAACAAAGAAACCATTAATAAACGCCTGTTCAGGGCCAAAGAAAAACTGCGCGAACAAAAAGTAAAGATCATTTTTCCGGAAGCATCTGATATCGTTAACCGTTTGGGCATTGTATTGAAAACCTTATACCTACTTTTTAATGAAGGATATTATTCCAGCTGTCAGAGCACTACATTGCGTAAAGACCTTTGTTTAGAGGCCATGCGCCTTAACTATCTCCTGATAGAAAATAAACAAACCAATTTGCCTGAAGTAAATGCCTTGTTATCACTGATGTGTTTTCATGCTTCAAGGTTTGATGCCCGGATAGATGAAAGCGGCGAAATGATCCGCTATGACGATCAGGACAGGACGCTTTGGAATGACGAACTGATAGCGAAGGGAAGACACTATCTTAACCTGGCCTCAAAAGGGAATGAGGCGGGCAAATATCATATTGAAGCTGCTATAGCCTATTGGCATACTGTTAAAGCAGACACTGCCGAAAAGTGGGAAAATATATTGATGCTATACAACAGGCTGCTTATTGCTGCTTATTCACCCGCGGCTGCGCTGAACCGGGCATACGCTTTGGCAAAAGTAAAAGGGAAGGAGAAAGCTATTATTGAAGCCGAGAAATTAAAGCTGGATACCAATCATCTGTACCATGTGTTGCTTGGCTATTTGTATACAGGTGTGGATCGTGAAAAGGCAGTATCGCATTTACAAACTGCACTAAAACTGGCAAAGACTCCGGGGGACAGGAGTAGGATAAGGAAGGATCTGGACAGCTTGTTATCAAATGAGTGTAAGTAGCCGAAGCTTGGATTTATATTCTATTTATAGGGAGAAAAACAAAAAAGCGTCATTGCGAGGCACGAAGCAATCCCCGATTAGCAGGTTTGCCCTGTATAGTTTGGGATTGCTTCGTACCTCGCAATGATGCTTTTATATAATACTGCTCTTTTAGTTAGATATTTTAAAATCAGCCGTCAGCTTTTCATCGGTCGAGCTGCTGCCCAATACCAGTTTATAGCTGCCTGGGTAAAGTTTCCATTTGTGGGTAGCAAGGTCCCATTTCTGTAAATCCTGAACCGGGATTTTCAGTGTAACCACACCTTCTTTGTCCTGCTCCAGGCTAATGCGTTTAAAGCTTTTCAGTTCCTTAACCGGCATCCTGTCGATGTTTGGATACTTTATATAAGCTTGTACTACCTCGTCGCCGTTGAATTTGCCGGTATTTTTAACATTTACAGTTACTGCAACAGTATCAGTCTTTTTATAGGTAGTTTTCAATTTGCTGCCTAAAGTATAGTTAAACGTGGTATAGCTTAAACCGAAACCAAAAGGGTATTGCACCGGGCCGGTATAGTAACGGTAGGTGCGGTTTTTCATATTATAATCGCTGTAATCAGGCAGATCGCTCATATCCTTATAAAAAGTAAGCGGCAGGTGACCAGATGGCGAAACTTCGCCAAAAATAATATCAGCCAGGGCATTACCACCCTGTTCGCCAGGGTACCATGCAAAGATGATGGCATCTGCATAAGGTTCAATGGCCGATACATCAATATCGCTGCCTGCGGTGATTACGGCAACAAGCGGTTTGTTTTTTACGCTTTTACGTAACTCTTTCATAAAGGCAATTTCGCTGGCAGGCAAACTTAAAGTCTTTTTATCGCCTCCACTTTCTGACAGGAATGCATCACCGGCTTCGCCTTCTAAAACGGGGGAGAGGCCAATGACCGCAATAGTTGCATCGGCATTACCTGCAGCCCAGGTGCCGCCAAAGTGGGTGGTGTCTTTATAGTCGCAACCTAAATCATATTCAACGCGGGTAGCTTTATCAACAGCGCCGGTAATACCTTCAACAAAGTTGATCACTTTGCTGCTGGTACCATGGTAGTTAGCTATCATAGCATCAAGCGAGGCCGCGTTTGGCCCAACTACCATAATGCTCGAATAATTGCTTTTTTTGAATGGAAGAACGTTGTTGTTATTTTTTAGCAATACCATGCTTTGCTGGGCCACTTTACGGGCCAATGCTAAATGCTGGTCGTTATGAACGCTGTCGGCGCCGTAACCATGGTATGGATTGGCGGTTTGGTCGTCATAAAATCCGAGCTTAAATTCAGTACGCAAAATGGCGCTCAATGCCTGGTCAACATCCTTTTCGGTAAGCAAGCCTTGTTTAATGGCTTTAATACCGTCGTTTTGTAAAATAGAAGAGCAATCCAGGTCAACACCTGCTTTAATTGCTGCGGCAGCTACTTCAACAGCAGTAGGCAGGGTTTTGTGGGTAAGGTAAACATCATCCAAAGCGCCGCAATCAGTAACTACGTGGCCGTTAAAGCCCCATTCTTTCCGCAGGATATCGGTAAGCAACACTTTATTAATAGAGTTAGGTACGCCGTTAACTCGGTTATATGCGCTCATTACCGATTCTACATGGTTTTTAACCAGTTCATGAAAAGCATACAGGTAAGTTTCGCGAAGGTCTTTTTCATCAACTTTGGCGTCAAACTTATCGCGGGTAGCTTCCGGGCCGCTATGTACGGCGAAGTGTTTGGCTGTTGCCGATGCTTTCAGATATTTAGGATCGTCGCCCTGCAAACCTTTAACAAAGGCAGAACCCATGCGGCCTGTTAGGAAAGGATCTTCGCCGTAAGTTTCCTGCCCACGTCCCCAGCGTGGGTCGCGGAAAATGTTGATGTTGGGTGTCCAAAAGGTGAGGCCCATGTATTGCAAGTGCCTGTCCTGGGCAATAGCCAGGTTGTATTTTGCACGGGCTTCGGTTGAAATAGCAGTTGATACCTGCTTTAACAGATCGTCGTTAAAGGTAGCAGCCATGCCAATGGCTTGCGGGAATATAGTTGCCTCGCCGGCACGGGCCACACCGTGTAAAGCTTCGTTCCACCAGTTGTAGGCAGGGATGCCTAAACGAGGGACAGCCTGGCTGCGGTAGCCCAGTAAGGAGATCTTTTCTTCAAGGGTTAATTTTGATAAAAGGTCTTTAACACGTAAATCAATCGATTGCGAAGCGTCTTTGTAAAAAGGGACCTGCGCATTTGCGGTAGAAAATTTTAGTAACGCCGCAAGCATTACTAAACAGGATAGGAGTTTGTGTTTTATGGTGGATGCCATTTTAGGGTAATTTATTTTTTGAGTTTAAAGTTAACATTTATTCCGTAAGTATGCGTTGGCGGAAGGCTCGCACCCTCAATTCCGGCGTATTTTATATCCGGCGAAAAGCCCGATTCGGGGTCAATATTGTCAGATCGTTTCATGATCGTCCACAGGTTTCGGCCTACTAATGAAAAAGTTATGCCTTCAAATGGCGTTTTATCAAGAAAGCCTTTTGAAAATGTATAACCAAAAGTAACTTGTCGCAATTTAATAAACCTACCATCTAAAACATTCAGGGCCGAAACGCTTTGGGCAAGTGCCTGGTAATAGGTTTGTGCCGGAACAACAATCGTATTTTTATCGCCATTGGCGTTTACACCATCGCCAACAACGCCTGTTTCACGCCCTGGCAATGTAAGTTTATTAAAGCCGCGGTAAATACTATTATAATTTGTGGCTGATAGTATCTTGTTGCCAAACCGGTAATCGATCAGGAAAGAAAGACTGAATTTTTTATAGGTAAAATTGTTATTGAACCCACCGTAAATGTTAGGTACTGCGCTGCCCATTGGCACCCGCGGACCGGCTTGTGGCAGACCATTGCCATCAAAAATGACCTGCCCTTTGCTGTTCCTGAGATAGTCGTTGGCCATAATCTGGGGACCTGGCAAACCTTTAACCAGCGCTGTGGCCGCGTTTAGCGGGCGATAGGTACCAAAACTAATGTTAGCTGATTCGGGCGTACCATCTGTTTGGAGGATCTTGTTTTGTACATAAGTGAAGTTAAACGATGGCGACCAGTTAAAATCGACAGTTTTAAAAGGTGTACCGTTTATTGAAACTTCAATGCCATTGTTTTGGGTTGAGCCTGTAGGAATAAACCGGCGTGCAAAGCCTGTTGCCAGGTCAAGATCTCCTTTAATGATCTCGTTCCTCGTTTTTCGATGGAAATAGGCCACATCAAGTCCCAGTCTCCCGTTAAAAAATTTCAGGTCTGTACCCACTTCCATTTCTGTAAGTGTATATGGCTTTAAAAACAAGTTTGGCAAGCTATCGCTGAAACCTCCCGTAGGTATGCCATTTACAGGATTATTAATGGTATAATATTGAGATGTGATGTATACATCTGTAGGCTCGCCGCTGGTTTGCGCATATGATAACCGGAGTTTGCCAAAATCAAGACCGAGGATGTGTACAAGGTCCGAAAACAGGACACTCGCCGACACCGATGGCGTAAAAATACTCCGGTTATCAACCGGTAGGGTCGAGTAAGTGTCGTAACGCCCGGTTGTGGTTAATGTTAAAAAGTCTTTTAATGAAAGATCGACTGAATAATAAGTTGAGTGCGTTTCAGAGCTTTTATAATCATAAGTGCTGCTTTTGGTTGCCAGGTTGCTATAACTGTAAAAGTTAGGTATGATGAACGGCCCCCCGAAAAGGCGCGTAAATTCATAGCTGTTTTTACGAAGGTTTGCTCCGGCCGATAAGTCAAAACTAAGCAGGTTTCTTATAATATCACGCTTAGCGCCAATCAAAACATCGGCATTAAGTTCCGAGCGTTCTGTTGATGATTGTTCATCCATGGAGCCTGCATCGCCGGGTGAGTAAGCAGTACCGGTAGGGGTAATGGTTAGCCTTTTATCGTATAGCACATCGTCACCTAAGCGGGCCTGGGCATACAGCCAGCTTTGAATATTATAGCGGGCGGTAATGGCAGATATCAAACGGTTCCGGCTTATGTTATTAACAAATTTGTTTACAGCAAAATATGGATTGGTCACAAATGTATCGCCGGTCCATCTCAGTTCGTTACCGCTTGAGTCATATCCGGGTGCCAGGGCCGCCTGATTTTCGTTGGCGGCAAGGTATTGAATGTTATTTGGATTAAGAGGCCCATCACTCAAATTGGGTTTCAGGTTTGATGACTCATCTATATAGTTAGCAATAACATTTACGTTGAATTTATCGGTAATTCCCTGGGTTGCAGTAAGGTTTACTGTTTTGCGGTTGAGACCGCTGTTACGGATGATTGAGCCATTCCGTAGATCGGAAACCGACAGGCGAAAAGCCCCCGTTTCATTACCACCATTAAAAGCTACGGTATTGGTATATGTATAACCACGGCGGTAAAACTTATCAATATTATCTGTAACGGCCGAGTAGGGGTAGTATTTGCCGTCAAACTGTATAGTAGGCTTACCGTCAAGCTTTTCACCCCAGCCAAAATTGCCCGATGTTATGGCGTTATTCACAGATGCGGGCCTGATACCATACAGGCCCTGCCCGTAAACCGTTTGATAATCAAAGGTATTAATGGCTTTATCTGTTTGGTAATTGGTATTAAATTCAACACCAAAACCCGAATTTTTTTTTGCCGTTTTGGTAGTGATCAAAATTACGCCGTTAGCTGCCCTCGCCCCGTATAGCGCTGACGCTGCCTGGCCTTTTAACACGGTCATGCTTTCAACATCGTCAGGGTTGATATTGCTAATGCCGTCGCCAAAATCGGCGCCGCCCCACTCGTTGGCCGCCCCGCGCTGGGTATTATCAATAGGGACGCCGTTGATGATAAAAAGAGGCGCACTTGCTCCAAAACTGGTAACCCCCCTGAGTAAAATGCGTGCGGATGACGCAGGCCCTCCGTTAACACCATTGATACTTAAACCTGCCACGCGGCCTTCTAATGAATAGGCCACGTTTGATTCTTTGGCTTTATCAAGCACTTCGCCGCCTACGGTTGTTACCGAATAGCCAACTTTTTTCTCTTCTTTTTTTATGCCAAGTGCGGTTACTACAACTTCGCTTAAAACGTTGCTTACAGTAAGTGTTATTTTAAGCGGAGCCGTGCCCGACAGTTTTACATCTTTGGTAACGTAGCCTACAAAACTGATAATTAGTGTTGACTGGTCGGGCGCTTCAAAAGAAAAGGAGCCATTTTGGTCTGTAGGGGCTCCCATTGTAGAACCTCTTACCCTAACAGTAGCACCGGCAAGCGGTGCTCCGTTTTCATCAACTACGGTACCTGTCACCTTAACCACGTTAACAATTTCATCAACCGGAGCAATTACTATGAGGTGGTTGGCAAGTTCGGTATAAGAAAAACCAGAATTCGCTAAAACTTTATCCAGTACAGATTTAACATCCTCATTATCAAATCTAATGTCGGTTTTATTTAAGACGGGGATCTTCCTTTCGCTGTAAACAAAATGATAAATACTTTGATGTTCGATTGTTGATATTACCTTTTTAAAATCGGCCGATTTTAAATTGAAAGTGACACGGGTTTGTGAATATACAGTTAATATAGCCAGTAAATTGAAGAATAATATTAACGTAAACCGTATTTTCATTTATACCGATAACCTAAACCTGTCGCCAACATCCATTGGGGATGCCTAAATTTACATAAATTTTATAATTAGAACAGGTAATAGTGTAAAATGAACGGATTGGTGTGTAACAATTATGAATATTGTAAAGCCCGACTACGTTTATTGAAAGGAAATCAGTAGTTAGTAAATATAAATGGCCGAGTTTTTTACTTTATAGTGGAAGTCTTCGGTAATGCGTAATGCATCAAGCGCCTGGGTAATGGTTTCTTTTTCATAAGTGCCAGTAAAACGGTACTTTTTCATGTCATCATTTTTAAACTTGATCTCAACACCATACCAGCGTTCCATACGCATGGCGAGATCGGCAAAGCTTTCATCTCTGAAAATGAGTTTGTTTTGTGTCCACGAAGTTTCTAAAACGGCACCGTTGTCCTGATGAAGGCGGGTAAAGCTTGTTAAAACATATTGCGGGCCTTCGCTGCTGTCAGTAGCGGGCGAAAGTTTATCCTGTTTTTTGCGTACAGTGGTAAACGAGCCTTTTTTAACAATCAGCTTTTCGCTCGGTTTTAAGATAATCCTGTCAGATGGGCGGTCATCAAGTGTAACTTCAATAGCTCCTCTGATCAGCGTTGTTTCACTTGATGGTTCGTTAGGATATGATTTGACATTGAAAGCGGTACCCAATACCTTAATGTTCATTTTTTCGGTATGGATAATGAACGGATGTTCATGGTCCTTATGTACATCAAAGAATGCCTCGCCGCTTAAATAAACTTCGCGGGTTTTACCGGTAAAGCTTGTTGGATACTTTAAAGAGCTTTGTGAGTTAAGGGTAATGCGGGTGCCATCAGCTAATACAACTGTAGATTTTTCGCGTACAAACGTATTTTTATTTTGCCACGCTTTGGGTACTGCGGTAGCAATTTCATGCCCTGAGGTAACCATTTTTGAATAAAAGAGATAAGAGCATCCTGCAATTAAAACAACTGCAGCAGCAACCCTCCAAAGATAATATATAACACCTTTTTTTGCAGCAGCAACAATAGTAGAAGGTTCCGTAACCTCCTGGGCCTTAATTTTTGATTTTATTTTTTGAAAGGCAAGGGCATTATCGGCGTATACGGTATCACTGTGTTTCCAATAGGCAGAAAGCGCCTCATATTGTTCACGAAGGGAAGCATCATTAGCTAAGCAATGCTGAAGTTCGGTATTTTCATCAGAGCTGATTTCATTTGACAGTTTTTTGCCCGTCAGCTCTATAAATTTATCATTGCCCATCTTTTAATTGCATCCTTTTTATTGATAGGACAACTTATTTAGGTAAATTACTTACAAGTGTAAAAAAAATAATTGTAAAATCACAATTACAGAGCCTAAAATGTTGACAGCGTTTGGTTTAGGTTGGATATCGTTATGTTTATTGTATTGTGTCAAAACGACACTAAGTTTCTTGATTGCCCTGAATAACTGGGTCTGCACGGTACGGGGCGAAATATTAAGAATTTCGGCTACCTCTTTGTATTTCATGCCATCTTCTTTTATCAGTCTGAAAACTATACGGCATTGTTGCGGTAAACCGGCTATGGCCTGGTCCATTCTGAAAATCAACTCTTTGTTTTCTATTTCCTTTTGGGGGTTATAGGTATTTACAAATTCAACCGAGTTGGTTTCTTCAATTTGTACAAGATGAATGGTCGAGAATTTTTTGATGTGGTTTAGCGATTGGTTTTTTACCGCTACAAACAAGTAGGTTTCGGGGTTTTGGATTTCGGTGAGGTTTTTACGGTTAATCCAACACTTTACAAATACATCCGAAACTATTTCTTCGGCAATCTCCCGTTGGTGTACGTATAGCACACAAAATTTAATGAGCGAGTTGTTAAGAATATGGAAAAACAGCTCAAAGGCATTCTCATCGTCATTATTGCAAATGAGTTTCCATAATTTCAGCGTATCAACTTTTCTGTCTCTCAAACCGAAGATTTTTTAATTAATCAACTAAATTTAAAACTTAATAATGGTGTAACAATAATAACATATTAATATCGAAAAATAAAATTTTATGATGTAAGTTGCGATGTTTTTTAAAAAATTTTAAAAAGTGTGTAGGCAATACACTATATAAAATTGTCAGTAATTTATAAAATAAAAGCTTGATGAAACGATTATTTACAGCATTTCTTTTGGTTTTAAGCTGTTACAAAACCTTTGGGCAACAGCACAATATGTCAAAGCAATATGTTCCTGCTGGCGACCCTGCAGTTGAGCAAAAAATCGCAAATTGGCAGGATCTTAAGTTTGGTTTGTTTATGCACTGGGGTACTTACAGCCAGTGGGGGGTAGTTGAAAGCTGGAGCATTTGTCCGGAAGATGAGGGCTGGACACAACGACGCGGCCCGTACGGTGCAACTTATAATGGTTATAAAGCTGCTTATGAAAATTTGCAAACCACTTTTAACCCAACCAAATTCAATCCCGAAAAATGGGTAAAGGCAGCCAAGGATGCCGGTATGAAATACGTAATTTTTACTACCAAGCATCACGATGGTTTTTGCATGTTTGATACCAAAGAAACCGATTATAAGATCACAAGCAACAAAACGCCTTTTTCAAGCAATCCAAGGAGCAACGTAACTAAAGAAATCTTCAACGCTTTCCGTAAAGATAACTTTATGATAGGGGCTTACTTTTCAAAGCCCGACTGGCATACCGAAAATTACTGGTGGCCATATTTCCCGCCAAAAGATCGTAATGTAAACTACGATCCTAAAAAATATCCTGAACGCTGGCAAAAGTTTAAAGATTTTACCTATAACCAGATAAGCGAGTTAATGAGCGATTATGGTAAAGTTGATATTTTATGGCTCGACGGGGGATGGGTACGTCCGAAAAGGAGTGTTGATACCACTGTAGAATGGCAGCGCGGAATCAAATTTGATCAGGATATTGATATGCCTAAGATAGCCGCCATGGGCAGGCAAAAACAACCAGGATTAATAGTGGTTGACCGTACTGTAGCCGGCAAATATGAAAACTACACAACTCCTGAGCAGGAAGTACCTGAGGTACCGCTTGGTCATCCCTGGGAAAGCTGCATAACCATGGGCAATTCATGGAGCTACGTTCCGGGCGATCATTATAAATCTGTACAGCAAATTGTGCAACTATTGGTGAAAATAGTATCGCGCGGCGGCAACTTGCTTATGAACATTGGCCCCGGCCCGGATGGTGATTGGGACCCCGTTGCTTATGAACGCCTGCAGGGTATCAGCCAGTGGATGAAGATCAACGGCGAAGGTATTTATGCCAGCCAGTCGGTTGCTCCATATTCAACAGGTAATATATACTATACAAAAGCCAAAAACAGCAACACCATTTATGCATTTGCCTTAAGCGATCAGGAAAAAGTGGTTTTGCCGGCTACCGTATCTGTAAAATTAAAAGATATAAAAAAGGTGAAGAAAGTAACCCTTCTCGGCAGTACCCAAAGTCTTAAGTGGAAACAGGTAGCCGATGGTATCGATATCAGTATCCCGGCAAAATTGCAACAGGCAAGCGGGCTAAATGAAGCGGCTGGTTTTAAAATAGTTTATTAATTAAGTAGCCAAAATATCATGTCATTTCGACGAACGGGCGGGGTTGAGTAATAGGAGTGAGGAGAAATCTTATACAAGCAATAAGCAAACTTTGAAGAGTGTATAAGATTTCCCTTCGTTCCGTATCCACACCCCTGCATACTCGTCTGAATGACAATTATACCGACAAAATCCCACATCATATAGCCAAGTTTTTACAGCTAAAATGATTTGGCAGTTTTTAATTTTGACATTCATCCAATCTAAATAAATGACAACAACCCGTTCTGCAGGCAGATCTGCATTGTTTAAATTTTCATTAGTGTTATCCGTCCTTGCTTCAGGCGTTTATCAAAACGCAGAGGCGCAAACCAGTTATGAACTCAACAGTGGCTGGAAATGCACTTCTCTGAATAGTGTTAAGGATAATGGCACAATTATTTCTCAAACTAATTATGATCTGGCTGCATGGAATGCTGCGGTAGTGCCGGGAACTGTGCTTACAACACAAGTGGCTAATAAACAGGTTCCGGATCCATTTTATGGGATGAACAATGAAAAGATCCCTGATATCTATAAAGTAGGCCGCGATTTCTATACCTATTGGTTTGCCAAAGATTTTAAAGAGGCCGCGCCAACCGGCAGTAATCAAACCTATCTTAACTTCAGAGGTGTAAATTATAGTTGCGATGTTTTCCTGAATGGCCATAAACTGAACAGCAAACTACATAAAGGCATGTTTTTGCGCCAGAGCTATAATATTACCAAATGGCTTAATAAAAATGGTAATAACCGTTTAGCGGTAGTTGTTTATCCTCCCGACGTTGTTGGTAACCCCAACGGAGGCCAGGGCGGCGATGGTACCATTGCCCGCGGTGTAGGGATCCAATATACAGCAGGGTGGGACTGGATCCAACCCATTCGTGACCGCAATACCGGTATCTGGGATAAAGTGACCATTGAGCATACCGGCGCTGTGGCTATCAAAGATCCGCATGTGGTTACGCTGGTTCCGGGTGTTCGCAAGCCAGAAGGTGCACAGCAGCCTGCTATTATACAGGTATCTGCCGAGGTTGAAAACGCTACAGGTGCAGCGGTGAGCGGGACTTTACAATATAATTTAGATGGCAAGTTGGTGTCGCAGCCGGTTACCCTGAAAGCCAATTCAAAACAGGAAGTTAAATTGACCGATTACAGCCTTAAAAACCCTAAGCTTTGGTGGCCAAGTGGCTACGGTCCGCAAAATTTGTATAAGCTTAATTTGCAGTTTGTAGCAGGTGGCAAGGTATCCGATCAAAAAAGCATTGAAGTTGGCGTACGCCAGATCACTACCGAGTGGAACAATAAAACCGAAAGCCGCCAGGTTAATGTGAACGGCCAAAAGGTATTTATTAAAGGCGGTAACTGGATCATCTCTGATCAGATGTTGCGTTTCAGCGACGCCCGTTACGATGCCGAAGTTCGTTTTCACCGTGATATGAACCTGAACCTGATCCGGGTTTGGGGTGGCGCACTGATTGAACGCCCAGAATTTTATGAAGCTTGTGATAAATACGGTATGCTGGTTTTTCAGGATATGTGGGGATCCGGCGATTGCAATGGCCGCTGGATAGATCCGATGAAGGCTGATGATCAATGGACCCGCCGTAAATATCCTGATGATCATGACTTGTATTTAAAATCGGTTGCCGATCAGGTTAAACTGGTGCGTAACTTCCCATCGCTTGCTATTTGGTGCGGTGGTAATGAGATCACTCCGCCTGAGGATATTTTTGCAGCTCTGCGCGATACCATTATGCCTAAGCTGGATAATACCCGCTGGTTTATTCCGTATTCAAACTCCGAAGAAATGTCGCGCAATGTACAGGGTGGCAACGGCGATGGGCCTTACGGCATCCAAAGCCTTACAACTTTCTGGGATCATCAAACTTATCCGTTCAATTCGGAAGTAGGCTCAGTTGGTGTAAGTGATTACGAATCATTAAAACGCTTTATCCCCGCCGAAAATATGGTTGTGCCTGAATTTGATGCCTCTACCGGCAAAACCAAAACAGACCCGGTTTGGGAGTATCATAAATATATTGGTTATGATGGGTTTATTGATAAATATGGCAAGGCTAAAAACGTTGAAGATTTTGCAACTAAAGCACAGTTGGTAAATTATGATCAATACCGTGCTTTGATGGAAGGTTTTAGTTCACATATGTGGGATTGGTATACCGGTACCATCATCTGGAAAACTCAAAACCCTTGGACAGCCATGCGTGGCCAGATGTATGATTATTACCTTGATCCTAACGCTTGTTTGTATGGCCTGCATAACGGTAGTGAGCCTTTACATATCATGTATAACCAAACAGATGGTATGGTGATGGTAGCCAACAATACCTTTAAAACGCATAGCAATATGCTGCTGGTAGCCAAAACTTATGATATGGATGGCAAGGAGAAAGTGTTAACAAAGGTTTTTGCCGATGTGACACCAACTACTACCAAACGCTATTTATCACTGAAAAGAGAGATTGAGAAAGAAGCAAAAGACAAAGGTATTTTCCTTTGCCTGCAATTGCTTAAATCAGATAACGAAGTGATCAGTGAAAACATTTACTGGCTGCCTGATGCTAACGGTGATTTCTCCGGTTTACAAAAAATGCCTAAAGGTGATTTAGGTGCAACAGCTAAATATTTAAAGAACGGCAAGGTCGAAGTAACCCTTACTAACGAAGGTAATGGTGCGCTGGCATTTTTCAACCGCCTGTCATTAGTTAATGCTGATACCAAACAACGCATCCTTCCGGCCTTTTACAGCGATAACTATGTAACCGTATTGCCGGGACAAACTAAAAAAGTTGTTATTGACCATAACCCTGGCGCTGATAAAAACCTTGCGGTAACTATTGGCGGCTGGAACGTAACAGAAAGAACCATATCTATCGACAAATAACAAACAGAAACAATGAAGATCATTTCAAAATATTTGTCAGCAGCGGCATTCGCGCTTATCTGTACCGGTGCTGTTAATGCCCAGGAAACAGCAGCAAAATTTCCTTTGATCCCTTACCCGGCTCAATTAACGGCGGGTGAAGGTTCATTTACTATAACATCTAAAACCGGCATAGTAACTTCCAATGCTTTCAACACCGAGGCTTACGCCTTGAAAGACCTGTTGCGTAAAGGTTTAGGCAAGCCTATTGAAGTAAGCAAGATAAAGAAAGCTCATGCTATTAACCTTGTTTATGACGCAAGTATAACCACTCCCGAAGCGTACCGCATGAGTGTTACTAAGGAGCAGATTGTTATTCGTGCAAAAGATCCTGCCGGTGTGTTTCACGCGGTAGAAACTATTCGTCAGTTATTGCCTGTTGGCATTGAAGCGGGCGTTGTGCAAAAGCAATTGTCTTTACCCGTTGTGGCTATTGAAGACGCACCTGTTTACGAATGGCGTGGTATGCACCTGGATGTATCGAGGCATTTCTTTTCGGTAAGCTACCTGAAAAAATTTATCGACAGGATGGCTTTGTACAAGATGAACAAGCTGCACCTGCATTTAACCGATGATCAGGGCTGGCGTATCGAAATAAAAAAATATCCCCTGCTTACCGAAGCCGGTGCATGGCGCACCTTCAACAACCAGGATTCGGCCTGCATGAAAAAGGCTAAGGATAATCCTGATTTTGTGATCGATAAAGAGCATATCATTCAAAAAAACGGTAAAGCCATGTACGGTGGTTTTTACACGCAGGATGAAATGAAAGGCGTAGTAGCTTATGCTGCTGCACGTCATATCGACATTGTTCCGGAAATTGATATGCCGGGGCACATGATGGCTGCCATTAACTCGTATCCGTTTTTAACCTGCGATGGTGAAAATAAATGGGGCGAGCTGTTCACCAAACCAATCTGCCCGTGTAATGAAAGTACCTTTGAGTTTGCCGAAAATGTATTTACCGAGATCATGCAGATCTTCCCCTCTAAATATATCCACATTGGTGGCGATGAAGTTGACCGTACCAATTGGGGTAAATTAGACGCCTGTAAAGCTTTAATGGCCAAAGAAGGTATTAAAGACCTTGCCGGATTGCATAGTTATTTCATCAACCGCATGGAGAAATTCTTCAACTCCAAAGGCCGCAAACTGATTGGTTGGGACGAGGTAATTGAAGGAGGCATTAGCCCAACAGCTATTATTATGTACTGGCGCACATGGGTTCCTGATGCACCGGTTAAAGCTGTGAAGAATGGCAATACCGTGATTATGACACCAGGCGAGCCGCTTTATTTTGACAATCAGCCCGATCAGTATTCTGTTAGCAAAGTGTATCATTTTAACCCGGTGCCTAAAGTATTGAATGCCGAAGAAGCGAAATCAATTATTGGTGCGCAGGCCAATCTCTGGTCGGAAATGATCCCCTCTGAAAAACGCGCCGATTATATGTATATGCCGCGGTTAACCGCACTGTCTGAAATGCTGTGGACACACAAGGAAAGTGAATATGATTCATACCTGGAGCGTTTAACTCAACAATACAAAAGGATGGACGCGATGAAGATCAACTATCGCTTGCCCGATCTTCCTAATCTGCTTAATCAGTATGTTTTCACTAACGAAGGCAAGCTAAGCATTACATCTCCATTGCCGAGCCTTACTATTCGCTATACTACTGATGGCTCATTGCCCGATACCAAATCGCCAGTATTGCCATCGCCATTAACTGTCTCTAAATCAGAATTGGTGAGGGTTGCTGCGTTTACACCAACAGGTACCCGCGGTGATGTTTACAACCTGAATTATACGCAACAACAAATGCTTGGGCCGGTAAAAATTGCTCCACCCAAACCTGGACTTACTGCTACTTATTACAAGGCTTTCTTTAAAAAGACTGCTTTAATGCAAAACGCAAAAGTTGACAGCACTTTCAGTACTGATAAAATCGAGGTGCCTGCGTCGGTTAAGGCCCCATCATTCGGGATTACCTATAAAGGCTATATCGATGTGCCGACCGACGGTATTTACAGCTTTTATTTAACCTGCGATGATGGCGGAGTGCTTTACATTGGCGATAAAACTGTTGTTGATAACGATGGTAACCACTCGGCGCAGGAACGGAGCGGACAGGTTGCGTTAAAAATGGGTGCGCATCCGTTTAAGCTTGATTTTATTGAAGGAGGCGGCGGCTTTAAGCTGTTGCTAAAATATAGTGTTAATGGCTCGGCCCCACAGGATGTGCCAGCATCATGGTTCAAAAACTAATAACCTAATACCAATTATGAAGAAGTTTACAGGCATAGCCTTATTGTTACTTACGGTCGGTTTAAATGGTTTCGGTCAAACTGCTCCTAAGCCTTATGGCGTATTGCCTACACAAGGGCAGCTTAACTGGCAGGAAACAGGTATGTATTGCATTATCCATTACGGGGTGGATACTTATACCAACAAAGAGTGGGGATTTGGCGATGAAGATCCGAAGATTTTTAACCCATCGCAGTTTAGCGCCTTGCAGATAGTTGCCGCCGCAAAAGCCGGTGGTTTTAAAGGTGTGGTTGTGGTAGCCAAACACCATGATGGTTTTTGCATTTGGCCAACTAAAACTACGGAACACAATATTACCCAAAGCCCATATAAAAACGGCAAGGGCGATATGCTGAAAGAATATCGTGAGGCTTGCGATAAGCTTGGTATGAAACTGGGTGTTTACTGCTCACCATGGGACAGAAACAATCCTTACTACGGAACCGCCGAATATGTAAAGATTTACCGTGAGCAACTGAAAGAATTGTATACCAATTACGGCCCGTTGTTTATTTCATGGCATGACGGAGCCAACGGTGGTGATGGCTATTATGGAGGCAAGCGCGAAGTGAGGAAAATTGACCGCTCAACTTATTATGGTTGGGATACGACTTGGGCTATTACCCGTAAGCTGCAACCTAACGCGGTGCTGTTTGGCGACGTTGGCCCCGATGTGCGTTGGGTAGGTAATGAGGAAGGCCATGCGGGAGAAACCTGCTGGGCTACCTATACGCCCCATGCGCCGGATGAAGGAAAAATCCCAGCTAATGGTTATGTAAAAGATTATGAAGGCACCGAAGGTACCCGCAATGGTAAATACTGGATGCCGGCCGAGTGTGATGTGTCTTTACGTCCGGGATGGTTTTATCACAAAGTGCAGGACGAAGGTGTAAAATCGCCTTATACCTTGCTCGATCTGTATTACAAAAGCGTAGGCCGTGGTGCGGCGCTTGATCTGGGTTTATCTCCTGATCCGCGTGGTATTATTAACGAGATTGACGTTAAATCGTTAACAGAGTTTGGCAACTTGCTTAAACAAACCTTTGCTGTTAATTTGGCAAAAGGCGCAACACTAACGGCAAGCAATGTACGCGGTGGTAACAAAGCCAAATTCGGCCCGCAATTTTTGTTGGATGATAACCGCTACAGCTATTGGGCTACTGATGATAACGTAACTACTCCCGAATTAACTATCGATCTGCATTCGCCAAAAACGTTTAACGTGATCCGT
Organism: Mucilaginibacter gossypiicola; assembly: GCF_900110105.1. Taxonomy (GTDB): domain Bacteria; phylum Bacteroidota; class Bacteroidia; order Sphingobacteriales; family Sphingobacteriaceae; genus Mucilaginibacter; species Mucilaginibacter gossypiicola. Next base: position 631,161 of record NZ_FOCL01000004.1, read on the forward strand.
CTGCGTGAAAATATCAAGCTTGGTCAGCGTATAGAGGCTGTTGCCGTAGATGCTTATTTAAACGGCAAATGGGAGCAAATAGGCGAGGCTACCAGTATTGGCGGTAACAGGTTGATCCGTTTAACGCAAAATATCACTGCAAGTAAATTAAGGCTGAGGGTTACTGCGTCGCCGGTGGCTATTGCTTTGAGCGATTTCGGGATTTATAAAGAGCCAGTTCATTTAACTGCACCAAAAATATCCCGCAATAAAAGTGGTGAAGTAAGCATTACTACCGAAGCTCCGGTGAGCGCCATCCGCTATACGGTTGATGGGCACGAGCCAACGCTCAGTTCGCCGGTTTATAGCAAACCATTTGCGCTTAATGATGGTGGTGTAGTAAAGGCCCGTAGTTTTGAAGGTAAAGATCAGCAAAGCGAAAGCGCTTATGTATCATTCGGCTATGCCAAAACAGATTGGAAAGTACTGGACGCAACAGCCGCTAACGGAGGATGGGGGAAAGCAGAAAATGCTTTCGACGAAAATACCGGCAGTGTTTACAGTACCCTTAAAAAAGAAGATGCGCAATTCCCGCAGCAAATCAGCGTTGATTTGGGTAAGGAACAAAAGATAAAAGCATTTGGTTATTTACCAAGGCAGGATAAACAATCTGAAGGCATTGTTGATAGTTATGTTTTCTACGTAAGTAATGATGGCAAAACCTGGGAAAAGGTGGCATCTGGCGAGTTCTCTAATATCAAATCGAACCCAATTGAGCAACCTGTAGCGTTAAAGCAGGCATTTAGCGCTCGTTATTTTAAATTTGAAGCCACGCATGTAATTGCAGGCAATGGTATCACTGTTGCCGAATTAAGCGTTTATTAATAATCTATTAAGTATTGGGGTTTACTTTGGCAGCAATATAAACCTCAATACTATCATTTAAGTAAAGAATGAAAAAACAACTCGTTTTGGCCGGTTTACTGGCCCTGGTTAATTTAAGCGCCCAGGCACAAAGGCACCAATCGCAGCCCATGAAAAAGGCCGGCGGTTTAACACAATATGTCGACCCATATATTGGCACCGGTTTTCATGGTCACGTTTTTGTGGGTGCCAGTGTTCCGTTTGGAGCAGTGCAGTTAGGCCCAACCAATATTTCTGAGGGTTGGGACTGGTGTTCGGGCTATCATATTTCTGATTCTACCATCATCGGTTTCCAGCATACACATCTGAGCGGTACCGGTATTGGTGATCTGGGCGATATCTCCTTTATGCCTACAACCGGGCCAATCAACGTATACAAAGGCAGCAACAAAAATTTAAAAAGCGGTTATGTATCCTTGTTCAGTCACAAGGATGAGGTTGTAAAGCCTGGCTACTACAAAGTAAAGCTTAAAAAATACGATATCGGTGTTGAGCTTACTGCCAGTACCCGCGTTGGGATGCACAAATACACCTTCCCGGCATCAAAAGATGCACACATCCTGATTGATTTGCAGGAGGGTATTGGCTGGGACAGGCCAATGGAAACCTATATTAAACAGGTAGATCAAAATACCATTTGTGGTTATCGTTTTTCAAAAGGCTGGGCAAATGATCAACGTATTTATTTTACAGCGGTGTTTTCAAAGCCTATTAAAACATTTAATGTTTATGATAGTACCGCCAGCGCAAAAGGTACCGAGCTTAAAGGTGTAAAAGTAAAAGGTGTTATCAGCTTTGCTACCACCAAAGGCGAAGTTGTTTATGCTAAAGTTGGTATCTCACCGGTGAGCGCGAAGAATGCCCTGCTTAATATCGAAACTGAGATACCAGGATGGGATTTCAATAAAGTGGTTGCCGATGCTGATGCTGCCTGGAACAAACAGTTTCAGAAAATTGTGATCAAGGCCGATTCATTATCACAGATGAAGAAGTTTTATACTGCTTTTTATCATACCATGATAGCGCCATCTATTTTTAACGATGTGAATGGCGAATACTGGGGAACCGACAAAAAGGTACACAAAAACGAAGGTTTCAATAACGTAACCACGTTTTCGTTGTGGGATACTTACCGTTCAAACAATCCGCTGTCAACCATTATCCACCCTGAGCATGTTAATGACATGATCAATTCAATGCTGGCTATTTATCAGCAGCAGGGCAGTTTACCGGTTTGGCATTTAATGGCTAATGAAACCAATTGTATGGTGGGTTACAGCGCAGTACCTGTTGTTGCAGATGCTTTGTTAAAGGGTTATAAAGGTTTTGATGCTAATTTAGCTTATGAAGCCATGAAAACCACAGCGATGGGTGACGATCGCGGTATCAAATACGTTAAAAAATACGGCTATATCCCTGCCGACAGCAGCCGCGAATCGGTTTCAATGGGCCTTGAATATGCTATTGACGACTGGAGCCTGGCGCAGGTAGCCAAAAAGTTGGGCAAAACTGAAGATTATGCTTATTTCAGCAAACGCGGTGCCTATTACAAGAACTATTACGACGCGAAAGCCGGCTTCATGCGTGGCCGTTTATCGCAGGATGCATGGCGTACTCCGTATAGCCCCTTCATTTCTATCCATGAAACTGGTGACTTTACCGAAGGCAATGGCTGGCAATATACCTTCCTTGTTCCGCAGGATGTGGAAGGTTTGATAGATATGTTGGGCGGGGTTGATAAGTTCAATACCAAGCTTGATTCATTGTTTATTGCGCAAGGTGATATGGGCAAATTTAAATCGCCTGATGTGTCAGGTTTGATAGGCCAGTATGCACACGGAAATGAACCAAGCCACCCAATGAGCTACTACTATGCTTACTCTGGCAAACCATGGAAAACTGCCGAAAAGGTACGGTTCATTTTAGATGATTTTTATACTGATAAACCGGATGGTATTATCGGCAATGAGGATGTAGGGCAGATGTCGGCCTGGTATGTGTTGTCGGCTGTGGGCTTTTACCCGGTTAATCCGGCTAATGGTTTGTATGTATTTGGCAGCCCGGTAGTAAATGAAGCTACTTTGCAATTGCAGGGAAATAAGAAATTCCACGTAGTGGTTAAAAATAATGGCCCTAAAAATAAATACATTCAGGCCATGACGTTAAACGGCGCCAACTACACCAAAACTTACATCAAACATACTGATGTGATGGCAGGCGGCGAGTTAGTTATTACCATGGGCGATAAGCCCGGCACTGTTTGGGGCGTTGGTGAGGCTAATAAAGCGGTTTCGGTGTTGAAGTAATCTTTCTGATATGTCATTGCGAGCGCAGCGTGGCAATCGCACGGAAACCGAGCCGCTCTGTACAGCCGCCCCGTATCGCATGCGATTGCTTCGTACCTCGCAATGACATAATTATATTAATGAAAAAAGGGATGCCCGTCGGGCATCCCTTTTTTCATTAAAGAGACTTAAGGCAATAATCTAAAATATCTTCATACTATAAATCCCTAATTAAAACTTAATCTCTCCTCCGTATGTTATCTCCACATGAACCGTCTCCTCAAAAAGCTCGAAAAAATTGGCCGTGACCCTAAGATCACTGCAAAGGCAGTTGGCCTGCGTTATGTATCTGATTCATCGCCGGGTTATACCCGTAAAAAATCGGGTAAAGGCTGGAGCTATTACGATGCAGACGGCGGTCTTGTGAAAGACAAAGATTTGATAGCAAGGTTCAATAAGCTGGTGATCCCCCCGGCTTATACCCATGTTTGGATCTCACCTTATGAGAATGGTCACTTGCAATTTACCGGTACAGATGCTGCCGGGCGCAAGCAATACCGGTATCATGCTCATTGGAACCAGATCCGGAACCAATCCAAATATCACCGGATGCAAACCTTTGCGGCACATTTGCCTGCTATTCGTGAACAGGTAGATAAAGATCTGGCGAGGCGTAATCTCGATCATGAAAAGGTGGTGGCGCTGGTAGTACGTTTAATGGAACTTACCAGTATCAGGGTTGGCAACGAATCATACAAAAAACTTTATGGCTCATTTGGTTTAACTACCCTGCAAAACAGGCACGTGAAGGTTGAAGGCTCTAATCTCAGGTTTGAGTTTAAGGGTAAGAAAGGGGTATTTCACAAAGTGCAGTTACAAAGCCGCAAACTGGCCCGATTGGTGAAACAATGCAGGGATATCCCCGGTAAGGAGCTTTTTCAATATTATAACGAGGATGGTACAAGGTGCAGCGTAGGCTCCGGGGATATCAACAGCTACCTGCATGAAATTACCGGCGAAGATTTTACTGCCAAAGATTTCCGTACCTGGGCTGGCAGTGTAAGTGCATTATACGCTTTTAAAGAAGCCGGAGAGTTTGACAGCATTACCGAGTGTAAAAAGAAGATAGTGAGTGTTTTGGATGAGGTAGCCATAAACCTTGGGAACACGCGTACTGTTTGTAAAAAGTACTACGTGCACCCAACGGTTATTAAAAGTTATGAGGAGGGAACCATTTTTAAGTACATCGGCCAGCTTGATGAACGCGAAGATGTAAAAGCTGCCGAACTTAATATTGCTGAGAAAGCATTACTCAACCTGCTGGAAACGGAAAAACTGGCCGAGGCCAGTTGAAGGTTGATTGTGTTTGAGGTTACTTAAGAGAGTGGTTATTTCTACTTAACTATTAACTGATCTTATCGAAATAAAACTACTCACCTAATCCAACCTAATCAACCAATTACTTTACTTTTTGCGGGTGGTAATCACTACTACACCGTCTTTAGCTTTATCGCCATATTTTTTTGTGGCATCATCGCCTTTGAGTATGGAGATGCTCTCTATTCTATCGGGATCAAGTTTTTTTAGTGCATCTATGGTGCTGTTTTTCCCATCTATCACAACAAAAGGGTCTTTGTCGCCATTAGTTACAATGCTCATCCCATTCACCTTTATTGCTTTAACGTTTGCTTTTTTGCCGTAACCGGTAACAACAACATCACCGCCGTTTGCTACCACTGCATCATTGTCGGATGTTATAGAATAGGTGTACGATGTTGGTTTTGATTTTACCCCGTTAATGGTTACTGTACTGCTACCGCTGGCACTGGTGCTTGTTGAGTTGCGGCCTTTTACAACAACCACGTTTTTTACGTTTTTAACATCAACGTTTTTGTCATCTGGCGTTATAACAAAGCTAACGTCGTCATTCAGCGGCAGCTCTTCTCCGGTCGCTTTATTAACAAGTGCTGTTTTGATGCGCAGGTTTTTATGAATGCTTTTATCACCCGGCCCTACAGCCATTACATTAATGTTATCATTATCATTTAGCGGAGTATAGCCGCTTAGGCTTGAGCCAACCTTTTTAAAGGTAGTGCTTGGTACGCTTTTTTCGAGCTCGTCCTTATTGGGGGCATCTTTAGTAATTATATAGGCCACTTTAACTGGCTTGTCCTCTTCAGTTTTTACAAACTTCCGTGCGTTGTCGCCTGTTAGTATATACATGTTTTCGATTTTTGTTGGGTCGAGGTTTTTACCGGTAGATACCACGCCATTTACAACAAATACCAATGAATCTCTGTTAATGTCGCTTATTATCCTGAGCTTTTTGCTGGTGTCATTTGATGCGGCTAAGGGAGCAGAAGGGGTAAGCGGAGCTAAGCCTAACTTTGGAAGCGCGACCGGTGCAGCAGCTATAGCAGCTTTAGGCGACTTTGTTTTTAAAGGTGCTTTTGGAGTTTTGGCAGTTTTGGCAGCTTGTTTAACATCTTCGTCGGGATTGATGTTAACGATCCTGGCCAGCGGCTGTACTGCGGCGGCAAGGGTGATCCTCACAGGTTTGGCAAAATCAGCCTTTGAAATGCTGAATACCAGTAACAGGGCCATAACGGCCGGCACTACAAAAGCGTAGCGGGTGAGGTTAAGTTTTGACGATCTTTTCGCGTTCATCATGATTATCCGTTTTTTTATGGTTGAAATATTGAAATGGTTTACAATGCTGGGTTGGGTATTATTAAAACTCACGTTCACCAAACTGTATTGGTAAGTTCTACTGTCGATACCGTTTTTAAGAATTTTGCGGTCGGTAATAAACTCAATGTTTTCCCTTACCGCCCTTTTTATAAGCCAGATACCTGGGTTAAACCAGTAAAAAATGCTACTAAGCTCTGCCAGCAAAATATCAGCCGTATGCCATTGGTTTACATGTACCTGCTCATGCAGCAGGATCGATTTTAAATCCGCGGGTTCATGTTTGGCCGGGTTTACATAAATGCTTCGCCAAAAAGAAAATGGTGCCGCATCTTTGTCCATTACCCTTACAAGGTGTTCGCCTATATATTGAGGTTTGGAGTTTTTATACAATCGTAACAGGGATAAAAGCTGCAGGGCCAGGCGGATGAACAGCAGGCCTGCACCCGTCCAGAAAATAATGCCCAGCCAATACCAGTAATCAAATGTTTGAACCGGCTGGCCTGTCAGTTGTACGTGCGACTGCCAGTTGATGGCGATCTGCTCCATAGGTTTGGCCAGTTCTTCGTGTCGCTGCACAAAGGCCAAAAAGTTGATCTGCGGGTAGATACTTGCAAACAGGATAGCTGCAAGCAAATAGATGCGGTTAAGCGTATAAAAGGTGAGGGGCCTCAGCACCAGGTAATAGCCCGTACAAAACAACAACAGGGCTATGTTTACTTTTAATAAAAAAACAAATGTTGCCGGCATGATCGTAAGGTTTATTGTTTTTCAATAAGTTTAATGATCTCTTTCAGGTCGGTAGCGCTGATTTTTTTTTCGTTGGCGAAAAACGTGACCAGGTCTTTATAGGAGTTTTGGAAGTAGTTGCTTACAAAACCGCTCATAAATCGCTTTTTATATTCCTCTTCCTGTATCACCGGCAGGTAACGAAACGAGTTACCCATTTTTTCGCTTTTCAAAAATCCTTTGCGTTCCAGGTTCTTTACGGTTGAAGCGAGAGTAGTGTAGGGGGGCTTTGGTTCGGCCAGCTGATCTAAAAAATCCTTGATAAATCCCGGGCCCGATTGCCACACTGCCTGCATTGCTTCTTCCTCTTGTTGCGATAATTTTTCCATTACATTTACGATTGTTTCGTAAATCTACGAACTATTCGTAGTAAAGCAAATTTATTTTCACTTTTTAACAGAATTTAACGTTTGGCGGTAGAGATTAGAGGATTGTCTGAACTCGAATTAAACGAATAAAATGAATTAACGGAATGGCAGACAAATTCAATAAATTCTTATGATTCGTTTAATTCGAGTTCAGACTAAAATTCTGATTCAGACAGCTATCAACCATATCTTAACGCAAATTCATTAGCTACCAAACCAACGCTGTTAATTTTATAAAAATCATAACAAAAGTTGATCTGAGCTTAACATAGAAACAAACAAAAAACTATATTTAAAGCAGAGTTGATTGTAAAACATAAATACGCGCTTATTGAAAACTATTACCCGCAGGGACTTTTTAGGAAAAGGTGCCATGCTGGCTGGTGGGGCATATCCCGCTATGCTTGCCCTTGGCTTATTAAAACCATCGCCGGCTCATGCCTTTAATCTCGAAGGCAATGGCAAAGGAAAACACATTGTTATTTTAGGCGCTGGTTTGGCCGGCATGACCAGTGCCTACGAACTCGGTAAACTCGGCTATCAGTGCACCATTCTGGAGGCACGGCAACGCGCAGGTGGTCGCTGTTTCAGTATCCGCAACGGAAGCACCAATACCGAAATTGACAAGCCCACCGCAACAGCCCATTTTGATGCCGGGCAATATTTTAACGCCGGCCCTTCGCGCATTCCGCACAATCATGAACTTACCCTGCATTATTGTAAAGAATTGGGCGTGCCTATCCAGGTTTATAATAACGTAAACGAGGGGGCATACTACTTTGCTGAAGGTAAGGGGCCATTATCGAACAAAAAGATAAAGGTTAGGGAAGTTCATAATGACATCCGCGGCTACATGACCGAAATGTTGGCCAAAAGCATTGATCATGGCAGTCTCGACAGCAGTTTTACCAAAGAGGATGGCGAAAAGATCATCGAATACCTGCAGGCCGAAGGTGGGCTGGATATTGATAAGTTGTACAAAGCATCGGCACGACGTGGGTATACTGAAAGCCCCGGTGCCGGCGACAAGCCCGGCAAAATAGCTGATCCGCATAAACTGGCCGACCTGCTGCATTCGGGTTTGATGGACCCTGATTTTTATAATGTAGCCGAATATACCTATGAGCTGCAGATGACCATGTTCCAGGCCGTTGGCGGTATGGATCAGATAGCCAAAGCATTGGAAAAGAAGGTGGCGCCATCCATAAAAATGGGTGCGGAGGTTACTGCTATTAATAATGTAACTGATGGCGTTAAGATCACTTATAAAGATGCCACAGGCGAGCATGTGTTAACTGGCGACCTGTGTATCTGCACTATCCCATTGCCGGTTTTGAGTAATATCAGCAATAATTTTAGCGGTGATGTTAGTCGCGCTATTGATTATATCAGCTATAACCAAACCGGGAAGATCGGCTTGCAGTTTAAGCGCAGGTTTTGGGAAGAGGATGAGCATATCTATGGAGGTATAACGCACACTAACAATGATTTAACGCAGATTTTTTATCCATCTTATGATTATTTAGGAAAAAAAGGTATCTTGATTGGATATTACAACTTTAACGAAAAAGCGCAAAAGATCGGCGCTTTAGGCTACGCCGAGAGGGAGAAGTTCGCACTGGAAAAAGGCAGGCTTATCCACCCGCAATATGACAAGGAATTTGAAAACTCGTTTTCGGTAAGCTGGCATAAAACCAAATACAATTTAGGCGGATGGGCGGTTTATACCACCGAAACCCGTAAAACACAATACCCGGTACTATTAAAACCCGATAAGCAGGTATATTTTGCAGGCGAGCATTTAACTTACCTCAATGCCTGGATGGCCGGAGCATTTGAATCGGCCAGGAGTACGGTTGCTGCTATACATGCCAGGGTTACTAATCAGCGTACCCAATACCCGGTTCAAAAATAAAACGACGTTACAAAACATTAAATACCACCACACCATGTCAAGCACAATTAACCGCAGAAACTGGATCAAATCCAGTGCATTTATGGCCGGGGGACTGGCCTTTTTTTCAGGAACAATTGGTAAGCTGGCAGCCATGCCGGCCCGTGTATTTAAACCATTAAGCAGGGCTTTAACTGATGAGGAGGCTGTTACTAATGCAGGCTTTGAATTAAAGGCAAGGCTGCTGGCCAATGAAAACCCCTTCGGCCCGTCACCGGCCGCAAAAAAGGCTATTCAGGATGCTATTGATAAAAGCTATCAATATCCTTTTATGACGCAGGGGACCCTTTATAATAAAATAGCTCAGTATGAGGGCATCAACTACAATAATATCCTGATGGAATCGGGCTCGTCGCCGCTATTACTGGCAGCAGCTATACATTACAGCAAAGGAGGTAAAAGTATCATCACCGGTGATCCATCATATGATGACCTGCCATCGCACGCGCAGCAGCTGGAAGGTAAGTGGATCAAAGTGCCGCTTACGGTCGATTACAAGCTTGATCTTGACGCCATGGAGGCAAAGGTTGATGATAATACTGGTTTGGTATATATCTGTAACCCCAACAATCCAACAGCTACGATATTAGATACAGCTAAATTGAAAGCTTTTTGCGAACGCGTGTCGAAAAAAACAACGGTATTTGTTGACGAGGCCTATATTGATTACCTGCCCGACCCACAGGCCAGCACCATGATCAGTACTGTGAAAACCGGAAACAATGTTATTGTCGCCCGCACCTTTTCAAAGTTATATGGCTTTGCCGGTTTGCGCTGCGGTTATGTAATAGCCCAGCCTGATACTATTAAAACCTTATCTATGTATACAACAGGCTTTTCGCTTGCTGCAACCACAATTGCAGGCGCAATTGCGGCGTATCGGGAAGAGGATTTTTTAAAAGACGCACTCCAGAAAACAAATGCTTCCAAAGAATACCTGTATTCGGTACTTAAAAAAGAAGGCTATGAATACATCCCTTCATCGGCAAACTTTGTAATGTTTCCGCTTAAAATGGACGGAAAAAAGTTTGTTAATGAAATGATGAAACGCGGCGTAGGTGTTCGTAACTGGCAATTTAACAGCAAGGAGTGGTGCCGGGTAAGCATTGGCCGTATGGACGAAATGGAAGCCTTTGCTGATGCGTTTAAACAATTATCTTAAGTTTAAGAAGTACGAAATCAAGAGTCAGGAGACAAGAAGAAATGCTTCTTGCTCCCGACTTTGAAAATCATTTACTACTTCTTGGCTCTTGAATCCTGATATCTTGAATCTTTTCTAAAATGCGTAAACTCACATTAACACTACTACTTAGCTCATTACTTTATTTTGCCAAGGGGCAAACAGTAAACCCTCGTCCGCTTACTATGGATGAGTATAAAAAGGCGCAATCATTCACTATTGCCAACCTGGATAATGACACTTATATTAAATTTGAAAATACATACGTGCTTGACAGGTATGAAAGCCGTAAGCCCTATTTTATAACCGGATCTGACGGGTTAAAAAAGCGCATCGACCTGTATAAACTCGTAGCCAAAGAAGGTATGCAGGAAATAGGCCTGATGGTATTTTACACCAACGAAAAAGGTAAACTATACAAAGCGCTTGTTCCTGATTTTACTGCCGATGCCAAAGTTTGGGAACAGTATTTTCTGGATATTGATAATATCAACAAAGTGGAGCAAAACTTTATCCTAAAACTATCTTATGTGCTGTCGAAAGAAGTCAGCTTTCAACAGTATAAGGTACTTAATGGCGGCAAGGATCTGAAAGAGGAAGCGGCTACCTATGGTAATGATATCTGTTTCCCGGGTGAAGAACTGGTAACCATGGCTAATGGTGATAAAAAGATGCTGAAAGCCGTGAAAAGCGGCGATGAGGTGATCTCGGTTGATCCCGCTACTAAAAAGAACATGGTAGTTAAGGTGAAAGAACTTACTACTCACGAAGCAAAAAACTACGCTATTACCCAACTGGTACTGATATCGGCCCAAACAAAAAATACAACGGGGGGTAAAGAGGTTAAACTGAACAGCAAAGTTTTGCAAGCTACCCCTAATCATCCTATGTTAACCAAACGGGGTAATATCAAAATAGGAGAGGTCACAACCGGGCAGGAGGTACTTTGCCTTAATGAACAAACCGGTAAATACGAAGCTTTCACCGTGCTGCAAAAAACAGAACATGCCGGCGGCGTACAAAAAGTGTATAACATTGTTGCCGATGGTGGCAGCACGCTGCTCATGAATGGTGTAATGGTAATGCAGAAATAACCTGCTTTATGATCTTCAGCTAAAACTTACGAAGTTTTTTAAACTTCGTAAGTTTGGACAAGGGCGTTAACTTCAAGGTAAAACGCCATTACCTGGCCGCATCGGGAAAGTAAATTACTATCTTGTTTGTTCAAAATAATCTGCATCAGCACTTATGCCAATAAAAACAACGGTTATTACCGGGGCTACCTCCGGTATTGGTAAAGCAACGGCAACGGCCCTTGCTGCACAGGATCATGCGGTTTACCTGCTGGTTCGTAATATCATCAGGGGCGAGGCTGTTAAACAGGAAATAATTGATAAAACAGGTAACAAACATGTCTATGTAATTAAATGCGACCTGGCCGATCTGCAAAGCGTTCGCGAGGCGGCAGCCGGGCTTTCGCAAAAGTTGATGTCGGTTAATACGCTTATTAATAATGCCGGCGCGGGTTTCAGCGAAAGGCAGGTAAGTAAAGACGGGTTTGAAATGACCTTTGCTGCTAATCACCTTGGACACTTTTTATTGACCCTCAGTTTGATGCCATTGCTTGAGCGCGGACAGGCGCGTATTATCAATGTAAGCTCCGAGGGGCATAAGCTTGGGAAACCCAATTTCGATGATCTGCAATCGGTGCAAAAGTACTCGTCTGTTAAGGCTTACGGAATGGCCAAGCTTTTTAACGTTTATTTTGCCCGGTCGCTTGCACAAAAGTTTGGCGATAAAGGGATCCTTGCGTTTTCCCTGCATCCCGGCGTAGTTAACAGCAGCTTTGCCGATAAACTTAGAGGATTTGAAAAAATATTAATGAAACTGGCCCGGCCATTCATGATCACGTCCGAACAAGGGGCGGAAACATCTATCTACCTGGCCACAGCACCCCAATTGGATAAATTTAATGGCAGCTATTTTAAAAAGAAGAAGGTTGCTAAAACAGCTGTTATTGCAAAAGATGTTGCCGCACAGGAAAAACTCTGGCAGATAAGTGAGAAATTGATCAGTAAATCAGTTGTTTAGTTTTTGTACATGGCTTTGTAATCATGAATTTACCGTGAATAATTCAATCATTTGTTTGAAAATGTTGCAACATTAAAATCTATAAGTTAATTTAGATGACTTAAACATGACAATTATGCTTGTTAACAAAAAACTATTAGTTACACTCGGGCTGCTATCCATAGTAGTGTTTGGCGCCATGACCACAAGTAAACCACAGGATGAAGGTTTTAAAAACCTTAAAGTATTGCCTAAAAACATTTCGGGCGAAAACCTGCATAAGGTAATGGAAGACTGGTCGCATTCGTTGGGTGTACATTGCAACTTTTGCCATGCCCGTAACGAGGAAACTAAAAAGATGGATTGGACAAGCGATGCCAAACCTGAAAAGCAAATGGCGCGTGACATGTATAAAATGATGAACAAAATTAACCAGAAGTATTTTCATGCTAAAAAAGACTCATTGGGCATGATTATGCAGAGCGGTGTTAATTGCAATACCTGCCACCGCGGTACAGCTCACCCTGAAGTGATGGTACCTGATGGAAAAGGCCCGGGTGGCCCAGGAATGGGCCCTGGTCCGGGTGGTCAGCCAGGTCCGCCGCCGGGTGGCCCTGCTCCAGGCGCACCTGCACCAACTAAACCATAATTGTAATCACATTATCCATAAAACACAAATGCCTTTGGTAAAACCAAAGGCATTTGTGTTTTATACAGGCTTAATATCTATTCGTTTTACTTTAATGACGAAATGATTTAACAAATTATGAGATTAATAGCTAATTGGGTATTCTTTTTAGGAATAATTTTAAGGTGAGTTCATGGAAAATTCATCCATTGTAACTATTTTTATACAAAATAATAATTCGTTGGTTTTATATAAAAAAACATTTTTTGTTAGTTTATTATAGCCTGATGGATTAATTATTATAACCTTTAATAATTATCATAATTAACAAATGACTGCGGAGTTCCGAATCAAGCCACAGGAAGATACTACTACATCAACAAGTTCCAGCGAATTAATGTGTCGGAACTGCAAAACCCGCTTAAGCCGTATTAAGCGGAGCGAACTTGCTAAATTTTTCCTGTTTGGCTTACCTCTCAAAAAATACATCTGTTATAAATGTTCCCGTAAAACTTACAGGTGGGTTTCTAAATAACATTTAATATTTCCTGCCGCTTTTATAAGCATCTGGCATATGATAAGTTTTTGGATAAATCAATTACATTTGTTTTATGCAGAAAATATTGGTTGCCAACCGGGGTGAAATTGCCTTGCGGATTATGCGCTCTGCGCGCGAAATGGGTATTAAAACCGTTGCTGTGTATTCAGATGCGGATAGAGATGCTTTACATGTGCGCTATGCCGATGAGGCTATAAACATAGGAGCGGCTCCTTCCAGTCAATCTTATCTTGTTGGTGAAAAGATCATAAATGCCTGCAAGCAAACCGGCGCAGAAGGGATACATCCCGGATATGGATTTTTAAGTGAAAACGCCGGTTTCGCCCGACTGGTGAGGGATTCGGGACTTATTCTTATCGGCCCTTCGCCAGAAGCTATGGAAATAATGGGTAACAAGCTATCTGCTAAAAGTGCGGCGCTTAAATACAATATCCCCATGGTACCCGGAACGGAGGAAGCCATTACCGACGTGAATGAAGCCAAGAGGCGGGCCATTGAAGTGGGGTTCCCGATATTGATCAAAGCAGCTGCAGGTGGTGGTGGTAAAGGGATGCGCATTGTTGAAAGCGCCGGAGACTTTGAAGAACAGATGCAGTTGGCGGTTTCTGAAGCTACATCTGCCTTTGGTGATGGTTCCGTTTTCATTGAGCGCTATGTTTCATCCCCCAAGCATATCGAGATCCAGGTTCTTGGCGATACACATGGTAATATTGTGCACCTGTTTGAGCGCGACTGTTCGGTACAACGAAGGCATCAAAAAGTAATTGAAGAGGCGCCGTCATCAATATTAACGCCTGAAATAAGGGAAAAAATGGGGCGTTGCGCAGTTGATGTGGCCCGCTCTGTTAACTATACCGGGGCCGGTACTGTTGAGTTTATCATGGATGAGGCGCTGAATTTTTATTTCCTGGAGATGAATACCCGCTTACAAGTTGAACACCCTGTAACTGAAATGATAACCGGTATTGACCTGGTAAAAGAGCAAATCAAAATAGCCAGGGGCGAGGCTATCAGCTTTAAGCAGGAGGATTTAACGATTCGCGGTCATGCTGTTGAACTTCGTGTTTATGCCGAAGATCCTGCTAATAATTTTTTGCCGGATATCGGCACCCTGCAAACATACGTAACACCCAAGGGGCCCGGTGTACGGGTTGACGATGGCTTTGAGCAAGGTATGGAAATTCCAATTTATTACGACCCGATGATAGCCAAGCTCATAACTTATGCAGATACGCGTGCCGAAGCTATTGACCGTATGGTAAGGGCTATTGACGAATATCAAATCACCGGTATTACAACCACGCTTGGTTTCGGGCGCTTTGTGATGGAACATGAGGCTTTTACTTCGGGCAATTTTGACACTCATTTTGTAAAAAAATATTTTACCCCCGAAGTACTGCAGGAAAGCTACGAGGATGAAGCGATAATAGCTGCAATGGTAATGGAACTGCTGCTGAGTAAAAAGAAGGTTTCCATTACTGCGCCGGCCGAGACAGTTGAGGCCAGCAACTGGATTAAGAACAGGAAACAGATTTAATAATTATTCATATCAGCCAATTCATCTATAAAGGCTGCCTGTGCCGGGTTGATTTTTATTTTTGCAGTTGCTATATCAAACCATTCGCCGCGGTCAATTTCATCAAAAGTTTGTTTTTTGCCTGAGCGTGGCGGCCATTCTATTTCAAATGTATTGCTTTTGATGTCTTCAGAATTGATGTTGCCCTCTACCGCCCAGGCCTGTACTGTTTTACCTCCCTTTTGTTTGATTGGGCTCAACGCTACAAAATCTCCTGTTATTTCATGCCCGGTTTCTTCCTGAAATTCACGTTTTGCTGCTGCGAGGGGATCTTCATCTATTTCGTATTCGCCTTTGGGTACCGACCATGAGCCGTCGTCTTTGTTTTTAAAAAATGGTCCGCCCGGATGCACAAGAAATACCTGTAAATCCTGAGCTGATTTTCGATGCAATAAGATCCCGGCACTTTGCTTTGGCATGTTTAAGATTTAAAGGCAAGTTAATGAAAGCCTTAATTATAATTGTTATTTTTGGTTACAAACACCCCAAACCGATATACAATTTTATTATGGCAGACGACAGATGGAGCAAATTCAAAGTAACAGCTGATGTTGACACAGATGTACGCAGTATGTATGAAGCCTGGGCTACTCCCGAAGGCCTGGAAACATGGTTTTTACGCAAAGCAGACTTTTTTGCCATAGCTGGTCGCCAGCGCGAGCCACAGGAGTTTATCAAAAAAGAGGATACTTATACATGGTATTGGCATGGATATGATGATACTACTATTGAAAGTGGCCAGGTATTGGAAGCCAACGGTGTGGATGTTGTAAAATTTACTTTCACGGGAGGTACTGTAGTTAGCGTTTCCATAACCTGCAAATTGGGTATTGTTATTGTTGAACTGCTGCAGGAAAATATCCCGGAAGAAGCTGATCCCGAAAAAAATCTTTATGTACAATGCCAGCTTGGCTGGACATTTTATCTGGCCAACCTCAAATCGGTGTTGGAAGGCGGCAAGGATCTTCGCAATAAGCGTAAAGATCTGTTCTCGAGTTTCAAATAATTTCATTTACTGCTGACAAACCATACTATAAAATGTTATAGCTTTGGTGGCAATCAAAATAGCCCTTTCAATGGGCCGGGAGGCATATGTTTACAGGAATTATAGAAACTTTAGGTAAGATCACCGATCTGCAACAGGAAAAAGGGAACCTTAATATTACTGTCGAATCAGCTATATCGCATGAGCTTAAGATTGATCAATCGGTAGCGCACAATGGCGTTTGTCTTACTGTAGTTGCTTTGGCCGATGGCTTGCACGTAGTGACCGCTATTGAAGAAACTCTAAATAAAACCAATCTTTCCCATCTCAAAGTTGGCGATCCGGTAAACCTGGAGCGCTGTATGCAAATGAACGCCCGGCTTGACGGCCATATTGTTCAGGGCCATGTTGACCAGGTAGCCATTTGCACAGCCTTTAAAGAACTCGACGGCAGTTGGGAGTATACCTTTGAATATGATGCAGCAAGCGGTAACGTAACCGTAGAGAAAGGCTCTATCTGCGTAAATGGCATCAGTCTTACTGTTGTTAATTCACATGCTAACAGTTTCTCGGTAGCTATTATTCCATACACGTTTGAGCACACCAACCTGCACAATGTGCAAGTTGGTAGCCAGGTTAACCTTGAGTTTGATATCATAGGCAAATACGTTGCCCGCTTAATGCAACGCTAAATCCCTAACGATTTAATTCGCTCTTTTGAGTAGGCGATATAAGTTTTTTGTGAATCCTTTGGTTTGCTTGCCAGGTATTTTTTATAATACTTAATGGCTATTCGTTTATTCTTCAATTCGGTATCATACAGCGTGGCAAGCGCATAATAAGTGATAGCATCGGGCTTATACAGTAAGCTTTTCTGATATGCTTCAATAGCGCTTTTAAGCTGATGCAGGTGGTCGTACGAATCACCTTTTTCGCTGTAATAGGAGCTTACACCGGTAGATATAGCTTGTTCAATTGCTCTATCTAAATATATAATAGCTTTTGTATTGTTATGCAAGGCTTTGTAGCTCATGGCCGTGTAATAGAAGGATGATTCTGTACCCAGATTGGCATCTTCCATTATCTTGAAAGTTTTGATGGATTCCTGATAGTTAGCAGTCATGTAATAGGAGGTGCCCAGCATAAACACAATACTGGTGGCTTGTTCTCCTGCATCCATTAGTTTTTTGGCAATGGTAACAGTTACCAGGTATCTTTTTAAGGCGTATGATGCTTGTGCCTTGCCTTTCAGGAGCAACAGGTTGGCCGTGTCGGCAACCAAGGCTTTATCAATAATATTTTCGGCATTACTATATAGTTTAAGGTTGATGTAAAAGGAAGACAAATCATAAGCAACATCAGGATTAAGCGGATTGATTTTGTTGGCTTTTTGAAGGTATACCGTACTCCCTTCTATATCACCTATGTTTTGCGACAGATCTGCCAGCTGTTTATATACATCAAAGTTAGTAGTATCCTTCAACAAAATCTTATTTACATATATCAGCGCTTTTTTATTATTGCCACGCCTTTTTATGATCTCGCTCATGTTATATAAGTTAGTAAGGCTTGTGGTATCGGCATCATAAATTCGTTGATAGTAATTTTCGGCATCAGGCAGGCGTGAGGCCATTTTTGATGTATAAGCCAGTTTGGCTAATACTTTTAGATCCGTAACGGGTTCAGGATATGTTTTTTTGAGATAATCGGCAGCGTCTGCAAAACGTTGGTCTTGATAATAATCGAGCAGGAGCGAATCATTGGGCGGCTGTTGAGCACATAACTGCAATACTGAAAAGATAAGGAATAAGGTTGTTAATAGGTTTTTCATAACTAATTATTTAGTTAAACTAAGTTATTAGTTATGGGTGGGAATTCCAAATCTGAAACAATTTTTTATTAGGGTGGTTAGATTTATAAGTAATACTTAAAACCACACATTATGGATAAGTTAAAGAAATTTGGACTGATGGAAAAAATTGTCCATGAATTGGAAGACCTCAAGAATAGCCAACAGGCTATCATTGCTAAGTTAACTAAAATAGAAGTTGATAATATCGAGCTCGGTGACAAACGCCTTGAAAAGGACCTGCCAGATATGCACCAGCGGGTATCAGACAACCTGGATACTATTACAGCCATCCTCGAAGATTTTGCCAATCAGACTGCCAGCTACAGCAATAGCAATAACATAGCAGCACTGAAAGAACAGGAAGCTTTAGGGAAATAAAAAAGAAAACTCCCCGGGAACCGGGGAGTTTTCTTTTTGAAGTTATCTTCAAAATTTAAATCAACGATTTTCTTTTCTCAGCTGAAATAGATTTTCGACGTCTTCGTGTTTAATGAAATCTCCCATCGCAATCTCTTGGTCGGCAGTGGTTAATTGCTCATCATAATCTATTTCCTCCATTTCATCTTTCATAATACTAATATAGTGAATGAAAGATTTATTTACTGGTACTGAATATAAATAGGAGCAGGCTTCAAACTCAACACCTCTTTCGGAGTAAGCATCCGGTGCGGCTCATTCTTAATGTCGTTTTTATAGAACAATTTAAAGCCTGTAAACTGAACAGGCTCTTCAGAAATGAAGTATTTGTAAGTCCCTTTTTTTAGTTCCGGGCCACCCCACCCATCCATATCCATTACTACCTGAACTTCGGGCCTTAATTTAATATCCTTATAATTGGTTACCATGCGTTTGGTAAAGCGATGAACCACAAATATTTTGGGCGGCAGGTCGTTCTTTTTTACCAGCTTGGCTAAATAACCCGTTACGTAATTAATATCATCGGCATCAAATGTGCCTATACGTTTTCCGGGTACACTGCCTTCTTTCATAGAAAATTCCGGGTCGATACCTAAATGTACGTTTGGCATCTTCATGTATTTCTCCAGCAAAGGCAATTCGGTTTGTACCGTGCTGAAGCCAACCTGTATATCCAGAAATACAAGCGCGTTGATGCTTTTTGCCCAGCTGATCACGGTATCTATCTGGCTAAAGGGCATGCGCAGGTTATGTAAACCATTACGACCTGCATCAGCCTGTGCAGTTACGCAGATATAGTGGAGAGCCGGTACCACATTGGTAGCGGTATCGGCTTTTTCCCAGTTTTTTACCTCTTCCTTTAATTTATTGAGCATGGTTTTGCG
Source organism: Mucilaginibacter gossypiicola (assembly GCF_900110105.1). Lineage (GTDB taxonomy): Bacteria > Bacteroidota > Bacteroidia > Sphingobacteriales > Sphingobacteriaceae > Mucilaginibacter > Mucilaginibacter gossypiicola. The sequence continues at coordinate 650,299 of NZ_FOCL01000004.1, forward strand.
TGGGTATTGGCCCAGTACGCCCATGTTTTTAGAATAAAGATTGCCATAAAACGCCACAATGCGGTTAAACGGCAAAATAGCGCCGGGCAGGGGATATTCTTTTGTTTTTACCGGCCAGCGACCACTTTTATCACCGTTGGCCAGTTTTTTCATCAATGAATCGTACTTTAAAGTATCCAGCATTGACGATTTTGCAGCCGTATCACGGAAGTGTTTACGGGTTGAGGCACAAGCCGAATTAGTAACGGCAATAGAAATAAACAGGGCTAAAGCAGAAATTGTCCTTTTCAAATTTTAAGATTTTGACTTAATTAGCAATATCTGTGCCTATTCTATACTCTTGCCCTTCATGGCTGTACTTATAGCCTGATCCATCAAGCGTTCGGCAAAAGGTCTGGTGAACTCGTTAACCTCATCAATTGTTTTTAAAATCAGGTCTTTATCACCGCTTGTTAGGGCCTCTTTCAGTTTCTGAACAAGTTTGGTAGTATCAGCTATTTCTGTAACGGAAACATAGTCGGCATTTTTTTGCAGAAAGCGTTCAACGGTATAAACCATTTGCTCGCCTTCTGTACGTGCCTCAATAAGCATACGCTGGCTCACATCATCTTTAGCGTGGGTAATGCTGTCCATCAGCATTTGCTCCACCTGCTCGTCGGTAATGCCATAGGTTGGTTTTACTTCAACTTCCTGTTTTACGCCCGACCGAAGTTCAATAGCCTGAATAGTAAGGATACCATCAGCATTCAATAAAAAGTTAATATCAACTTTAGGGAAGCCGGCAGGCATCGAAGGAATACCTTTTAAATCAAATTCGGCCAGTTTACGGTTTTCTTTAATAAGATCGCGCTCTCCCTGGTAAACAGCAATTTTCATGTTCACCTGTCCATCTATAGAGGTGGTGTATTGTCTGCCGCCTTTAGTTGGTACTTTAGAATTTCGGGGGATGATCACGTCCATCAGGCCGCCCATAGTTTCAATCCCTAAGGATAGGGGGGTAACATCCAATAATAAAATATCTTTACGGTTACCGGCCAAAATATCGGCCTGTATAGCAGCGCCTAAAGCAACTACTTCATCCGGATTTACATCATCATGCACCGGGCGACCGAAAAACTCGGCAACCATACGTTTCACCAAAGCCGTGCGGGTTGAACCGCCAACCATAACCACTTCATCAATCTGGTCGATGGTTAGTTTGGCATCATTAAGCGCGTTTTGGCAGCTGGTGATGGTTTGTTGTACTTTAGGTAATATCAGTTCTTCAAAGGTAGTACGATCAAGTGTACACCAGATATCGCCTATTTTATCATTAACCAGGCTTTGATGCGCGAAGGCTTTTTTGGCTTCTTCGGCTTTTAAGCGTAATTGCTGGGCAAGTTCGGTATTGGCAAGCACCTCAGCTTTATTAAGCTGGTTTTTCTGAATCCAGTAATCAACAATAATGCGGTCAAAGTCATCACCGCCTAAAAAGGTATCGCCATTGGTTGACAGCACTTCAAAAATGCCGTTTTGGATCTGCAGGATGGATACATCAAAAGTACCACCACCAAGGTCATAAACTGCTATAGTTTTTGTTTCTTCGGGGTTAAGGCCTATACCATACGCCAAGCTTGCGGCTGTAGGCTCATTCACGATACGCAAAACATCAAGCCCTGCAAGTTTACCTGCATCTCGGGTGGCCTGGCGCTGCGAATCATTGAAGTAGGCAGGTACGGTGATCACAGCACGGTTAACTGGGGTTTTAAGGGCATGTTCGGCGCGGGCCTTAAGCTCTTTCAATATCTGGGCCGATAGCTCAATAGGAGTGTAGAATTTATCGCCTACTTTGATCTTTACCAGGCTTTCGGTATCGTCGTCAATTACTTTATAGCTAAAAAAGTCTTTATAGTTTTCAATATCGTGATAACTGCGGCCCAATAAACGCTTAACCGAAAATATGGTGTTTTGCGGATCGGTTATCAGATACTCTTTTGCCTCATTACCAACCAGCACATCGCCGGTATTACCAAAATGCACTACAGAGGGCACCAACACACCTTTACCTGCGTCATTAATTACCTGCGGGTTTTTATCAGGATTGATAAATGCTACCAGCGAGTTGGTGGTGCCAAGATCGATACCTACAATGATCTCTTCTTTTTGTAATGAGCCTGTTGCCAGGTTGATAGAAACTTTAGCCATTATATTAATTTAACAAAGGGCAAATGTACTTAGTTTTAAGCGATGCATTGTCGTTTTTAATTCAGTTTTGTTACAAATAAGCACCGGGTTATTTCATTTAGCTGACAAACAAATGCGGCTTAATTCATCTTTTTATAAAAAATAACAACATATGGAAAAGCGTGAATTAGGCAAATCTGAACTATATACAGCGCCACTGGTTTTTGGCGGTAACGTTTTTGGTTGGACTGTTAAAGGCAATGATACCGCTGTTTTACTGGATGCGTTTTTAGATGCCGGTTTTAACACAATTGATACCGCCGATGTATACACCAGATGGGTTGAGGGCAATAAAGGAGGAGAATCGGAAACGGAGATAGGCAATTGGTTAAAGCAAAGCGGTAAGCGCGACCAGGTCATTATTGCCACAAAGGTGGGTGCGGAAATGGATTCGGAAAGAAAGGGTTTGAAAAAGGATTACATTATCAAATCTGCCGAAGACTCATTAAAAAGACTGCAAACAGATTATATTGATCTGTACCAGAGCCATTATGATGACCCTTCAACGCCCGTTGAAGAAACCCTGCGCGCTTACGATCAGTTATTGCAGGAAGGTAAAGTTCGCGCTATTGGCACATCCAATATGTCGGTGGAGCGGTTACATGAGTCTTTAAAGGTAAGTGTTGAACAAGGGCTCATCGCGTACCAAACCCTACAGCCGGAGTACAACCTGTTTGACAGGGAAAAATATGAAACCACCTATGAGCCCTTTCTGAAGGAAAAAAACATAGGTGTGATTAACTACTTTTCATTAGCCAGCGGTTTTTTAAGCGGTAAATACCGTTCGGAAAGTGACTTGCATGGGCGTAGCCGGGCCCGTTCGGTTAAAAAATATCTTAATGAGCGTGGTTTTAAAATATTGAAAGCACTTGATGAGGCGGCCGCTCAATACAACATAAGCCAGTCGGCAATTGCTTTGGCCTGGTTAATTGCACGGCCAAGTGTAACGGCGCCTATTGTAAGCGCTACCAATCTTGATCAGCTTAAAGAGTTTGTTGCAGCTGCCAATTTGAAGCTGAGCGATGAAACTATCGAAGCCCTGAATACTGCCAGCGCTTATTAAATATTCTTTTATAATTTAACGGCACGCTTTCAACCAGAGGCGTGCCGTTTGTTTTTAGCAGCCTGATTGGTAAGGTAAAAGCTGATTTTTGATTGCTTAATAATTACATGAAATTTTTAAATTAATTATTAAACAACAATGTCTTGTTTTTTGCTTTTTTTAAACACTAAAGTTTTAAACATTTCCTGAAAAATACTTTATTTACTAAACCGAACTCTCCGTTTTAGAGTATAAAGGGTTCTCTCTAATTAATTTTTTATTTTAAATGGAAAAGCTGAAGCGGATTATTGGCTATGGCGAGCCTGATTTGTCGCTGGAGAATAAGCTGTTTAATGCACTCACGTTGTTCATTTGTGTTAGCAGCATTTTTTCGCTGATCTGTAATTTATTCCTGGGTTTAAGTTACAAATTGGAGCTTGTTCAGCTTTTCGTGATCCTGATGTCGGGTTGGGCCTTTTACCGGAGCCGGTTTGTAAGGTATAAGGAGGATGTTGCAGTAATTTACATCGGTATAGGCTTGGCTGCGATTATCCCGGGCTGGTTTTACAACGGCGGGATTGGCGGCTCAACAACACTTTCGGGTGTTTTCTTCATAGTGCTTATAACCCTGCTTGTAAAAAAACGATACCATTATATTTTTATCGGGGCCCTGATAGCTATCTTTTTAGGTTGTTATTATGCCGAAAAGCGTTTTCCGTATCTGGTGCAACCCTACAGTAGTCTTAGCTCAAAAGAATCAGATCTGATAACATCTTCAGTAACAAACGTTTTAATTGTTGGGTTGTTGGTGGGTTTTATTAAAAAGAGCCATGAAACTGATAAACGCGACCTGATACGGAAGAGCGAAGAGCTGCAAGCCTCACAAATTGAACTTTCGGCCTCGCGCGATCAGGCAGAAGCGGCTACATTTGCCAAGTCGAATTTTCTGGCCAATATGAGCCACGAAATCCGTACTCCGCTTAACGGTATCATCGGCACGGCGCAATTGCTATCGCGCACCAATTTGCAGCCCGAGCAGCAGGAGTTGCTTCAAACCTTACAATCGAGCAGTAATTTGCTCATCAATATTATTAGCGATATCCTGGATATCTCAAAGATCGAGGCTGATAAACTGATCCTTCACCCGGTTTCAACGCATCTGCGTAACTGCATAAAAACTGTTATTGAAATTACCGAGCCTGCCATCACAACACTCCATAAACCCTTAAGCTTAACGTATCATGTTGACGATAATGTAGCCAATCACGTAATAGCAGATCAGGGCAGGCTTCAGCAGATCCTGGTTAACTTAATAGGGAATGCCATCAAGTTTACAGATGAAGGTTCGGTAAAGTTGCGGGTCAGCGCATCTGAGATCAGCAACAACATGCAGGAAATTACTTTCAGTGTAAAAGACGACGGTATTGGAATAAGTGAAGAAGCATTAGCCCAATTATTTAAGCCATTTACACAGGTAAATACCACCGCGTTGCGTAAGTATGGTGGTACAGGACTGGGTTTATCTATCTGTAAAAAGCTTGTTGAAATGATGCACGGCCGCATCTGGGTTGAAAGTAAGGAAGCGGAAGGTTCATTGTTTAGTTTTACCCTGCCATTACCGGTTACTTACAGCACTACCGAGCTCGAGATACATGCAGGGGAAAAAGAGGTATTTCAATACCGTCCTTTACGTATTTTATTAGCTGAGGATAATAAAATGAACCAGTTGATAGCCAGTAAGATATTTAAAAAAGTTGGCTATAGCATTGATATCGCCGAAAACGGGCTGGCAGCAGTGAACATGGTTGAGCAGTGTAATTATGATCTGATATTTATGGATATCCAGATGCCTGAAATGGACGGCTTACAGGCCACACGTCATATTTTAAAAAAGCATGGAGATGGTGCCCCACCAATTATTGCCATGACGGCCAATGTGCTGAGCGAAAATGAGCGCGAATGCGCCCAGGCCGGAATGAAAGATTTTGTGAGCAAGCCTTTCACTTTTGAGCGCGTGGAAGATATCATCCAAAAATGGACATGATTTGTACGCGAAAAGCAATAATCGTTGAATAGTACCATACAAAATAAAAATAGTACCATTATGGGCAAAGCTATTGTGTGTAGTTTTGTGTCATGTTACAAAGCATTCCAACTATTGACATTTGTACGCTGGCTGATGATATAAAGCAGGACGAAATCCTGATCAGCAGGTTTGCACATTATCTGGATGTACATAAAAACCTTTTCTTTCCGCACCGGCATTCATTTTACCACCTGGTATTGTTTACCGATGGTGGAGGAACGCATACCATTGACTTTGAAAGCTTTGCTGTGAGGCCGGGCCAGATTTACTTTATGATTCCCGGCCAGGTGCACTCGTGGGAATTTGAAGGTTTTACCGATGGTTATATCGTCAATTTCTCAAGTTCATTTATCCAGTCGTTTTTATTACGTTCGGGCTATTTCGATAATTTTAACTTTTTGAACGGCAATCCAAAAGATGAGGTGGTTGATTTACCTGCCAGCCAGTTACCCGAAATTATTGCCCTTTTTGAAAAAATTGTAACCGAAGTAGAGAAACCTGCAGTTTTAGGCAGCGATATGGTAAGGGTGCTTATGCTCCAAATTTTCATCCTTATAAACCGCTGCCAGGGCAAAGGTGATAACTTCGGGAAACAGGGGTATAATCAAACCCTGATCCGCAATTTTCAAAAGCTGATCGAGCAGCATTATATCGATGTAAAGCTCCCTAAAGATTATGCCGAATTGCTCTATATCACTCCTAATCATTTAAATGCTGTATGTAAGGATGTGCTTGGCCTGTCGGCAGGTGAGGTGATCCGCAACAGGACATTACTTGAAGCTAAAAGGTTATTGACTAATCCGAGACTTAACATAAGTGAAATAGCTTTTAACCTTAATTTTAGCGATAACTCATATTTTACCAAGTTCTTTAAAAAAATAGAGGGCATCACACCCGAAGAGTTCAGAAAAAAAACCTTAAACAATAAATCATAACGTTATGGAAACCCCTAAATATAAATTATCAGCATGGTCTGCCTTTGCAAACGCCAAATGTCCGCGTTGCAGGAGGGGAGACCTGTTTATTACCGGCATGTATGAATTTAAAGGACAGGAGATGCATAAAAACTGTTCGCACTGCGGCCTTGTATATGAGCGTGAGCCAGGCTATTTTTATGTAGCCATGTTTGCCAGTTATGCACTTAACGTTGCCGAAATGGTTACGCTGGCAGTTGCTATCAGTGTTTTAACCGGTAGCAGTAACCCCTGGTTGTATGTTACTATTATTTTAGGGGTTGCAGTAGCTTTGGCTCCATTTAATTACAGGTACTCAAGGGTGATGCTTTTACATTGGCTTACACCGGGTTTGCACTATCACCCGGAGATGAGCGAGGATAAAGCAAAATAATTTAATTGATTGAAATACACAGCGATGCCCTTAACTGAAAAATTAAGGGCATTTTTATTTAAACCAAACGATGCGGCCACAGTCATAATAGTAACAAGCTTGATTTATATAATTTAAATAAGCATTTGAAATTAAGCTTTTTATATTACTTAAAACCATTTTATCATGAAAGCAAAACTTCAATCATTGAAAACCGATTTATATAATGTATTTGTAGTTGGTAATGCCGATGACAGGCAATTGGCAAAAGCGTATTTACTGTTAGCTATCCCTTTGTTTGCTATATTTTTCGGGTTGGGCTCGTTTCCCAAGTTCTAATCATAAAAAAACAGTCGGTACATCTCTGTAACGACTGTTTACAACTGTTCCTAACTAATTAACTAACTATTAAACTAAATTATTTTTCAATTTGGTTTAGGCCAAAGTCATTTGCTGCAATAAGTAAATTATTAAACGAGCGTATTTTATATTCCGTTTGGTGCCTGCCGCTGGTATATCTATTCAAAACATCATCATAATGATGATCCGGAATTACGAGCCGGGTGTTTATCCCTGAATTTAACAGCGAATCTTTATCTAAATAGTTACCGCTTCGTTGCGGGGGCATGTCAAGTGTCTTTTCGGGTGTTGAGGCAAACATGTTGGCACATGCTATTAAAATGAGGGATGCCGCAACCAGTACAAGAAAATGGTAGAATAATTTCATAAGCAAGGTGTAAGTTTTTAACAGAGCCTCTGTGTGTGCAGAAACAAATTATACTCCAAAAGTAACCAACGCTCTATAAAAAGTAATCAGGGATTTCACCGTTTTGCGTACGTAGTTTTACGCAATTATTAATAGATATGAGTGAATAGTTAAATGTAGAAAGAAAATTTGATATAACGTTGATATTTCTATAAAAAAAATTAAAACCTTTTACCGGGCAACAATCAAGATTATAAGGTAATTTTCAGATATTACTTAGGCTATAGCGTTTTAATTTGATTAAGCTTTAATTTTAATTAAATTAGCGCACCTCCTGCACTGATCAGCTATAAAAACCAATTAAAGTATTCTGTTTAAAATTACGTTATGAAGAAAAATGAATTAGCCATTTTTAAAGCAGTGCCATGCCTAATGCTTTTGCTTATTATTTCAGGATGTTCAAAAAAGAGTAATGTCACTTCTCAAACACTATCGGTTGTTGTAAGCACATTTGCCGGCAGCATAAATCCGGGCAACGCTGATGGCACCGGAACTGCTGCCTCATTCAATCATCCGGCTGGCATGATTACAGATGCAGCAGGCAATATTTATTTAGCCGATGCAGGCAATAACCTGATCCGTAAAATAACATCGGCCGGTGTGGTCACTACTTTTGCTGGGAGCGGTGAGCAGGGAGACACCGACGGAACAGGTACCGACGCCAGTTTTAATAATCCGCAGGATGTAACACTGGATGGTAGCGGCAACCTGTACGTTGTGGAAACTACAGGTAAAGTAATCAGGAAGATAACTTCGGCAGGCATAGTTACTACACTGGCAGGAGGTGGAGCAGGAGGTGCCGACGGTACAGGTACAGCTGCAGGCTTTACCGCGCCAACCGGAATAGCGGTTGACGGAAATGGAAATTTATTTGTTGCCGACGTTTATAAGATCCGCAAAGTAACTTCGGCCGGTGTTGTAACTACCTTTGCGGGGTCGGGTGTAAGTGGTTCTGCAAACGGAACAGGTACTGCCGCAAGCTTTTCACAGGTTAAAGGCATTGTGATCGATTTATCGGGTAGCCTTTATGTAACGGATTCGGGTAATAATATGATCAGAAAGATCACCTCTGATGGCGTTGTTTCTACGTTGGCCGGCAGCGGTGCCGAGGGCTCAACAAATGGTACCGGTAATACCGCTACCTTTACAGCGCCTGTTGGCTTAACCGCCGATAATCAGGGTGTTATCTATGAAGGCGACTCGGCCCACTTTATAAGAGCTGTTGATGCATACGGTAATGTTTCTGCAGTTGCAGGTACCGGTTTTTCGGGCCTGGCAGATGGAGAAGGTTCTAAAGCAAGTTTCTCTGTTCCTTACGGCCTGGCTGTTGGTGTAGGTAAAGTTTATGTTGCCGACACTTTTAATAATATGATACGGGTAATTACAGCTCAATAACCTTTTTTCCTTCATAAATTAACAGCAATGTGATAGCCGGCAGGAGTAAAAAACATTATTTTTGCCGGCAATATGAATAATTCGCTAAAAAATAAATACGACAGCATAATTTTTGACCTTGACGGCACCCTTTGGGATAGTACGGCTACTGTTGCCCTGGCGTGGCAGGCAGCTATCAGTAAGGTAGAATATATTAAAGAGGAAATGACGCAAGAACGAGTGCGTTCTATCACAGGGATGACCTATGATGCCATTTTTGATAAATTATTCCCCGAACTTAATGCAGAGCAACGTAAAGAGGTACAAGCCCTTTGCGCTGTTAGCGAGTTGGAGATCCTGTACACCAAAGGAGGGGAACTGTACCCGCAGCTGGAAGACACCCTTAAATATCTTGCTGCAAATTACAAACTTTATATAGTGAGCAATTGCCAGAATGGTTATATCGAACTGTTTTTGGATCTGAACCAATTGCATGGCCATTTTCTTGGTCACCAGTGTTTTGGAACGAAAGGAAACCCTAAGGCTGATAATATTAAAGACGTAGTTAATGATCATCAATTGAAAGCGCCGGTTTATGTGGGTGACACTATGGGCGATTATAGCGCCGCAAAACAAGCCGGTGTACCATTCATTTTTGCAAACTATGGTTTTGGTGTAGTACCCGATGGTATGGTAGCAACTATCAGTAATTTTGCCGAACTTAAAGAACTTGTTTAAGTAGCAGGTCTGTTGGATTTATTTAATGGGAGCAGCTAACCTGCTACCCTAACTTGTGCTGTAACTTATCGCAATGTTATAATCCTATTGTAAAACAATTTTCAGCTTTTGCCATTGTACTTTCAGCTTTACAGCTAAAAAATTAATTTAGTAAAATGAAGTTCATCAAATATCTGCCGGTAGCCTTAGCTTTTATCCTTTTTGCGTCCTGTAAACCGAAAACCAAATCAATGCAGGTGCCTGTAGTTGGTTTTGTTGATGCTTTTGAAGATGCCACCATATCTCAGGCCCGCAAAGGTTTCACCGATGCTTTGGCTAAGAACGGCTTTAGCGAAGAAAAGAAAACCGTTCAGATTGAATATAGCAACGCACAGGGCGATATCCCAACGCTTACACAGATCGTAAACCACTTTGTTACTGATAGTGTTAACCTGCTGGCAACCTGCACAACGTTATCAACGGTGACAGCGCTTCAAAAAACAAAAAGCATTCCTGTTTTTGCTATGGTATCGCCAACTGCCGAGCGTATGAAGGTTGTTGATGCAGGCGGCAAAGCTCCGGCCAACCTTTTTGGCACGGTAGAAGATCTTAATTATATCGATACCTCATTCAGCATTATTCCCAAGCTGCTTAAACCTAAAGGTTCAAAGCTGGTTATCGGGATGATCTATAACCAGTCGGAGCCACAGTCGGCGGATGCCCTGAACCGTATTAAAACATTGGCTGCGGGCTTAAATGTTGATATTGTAGCGCTTCCGTTAAATACATCCGCCGATGCGCAGCTGGTTACGCAATCGCTGCTAAATAAAAATATTGACGCTTTTTTTGCCAATCCGGATAATACCGTTTTTGCATCTTTTGAAACCATCCTGAAAAACTGCAACCAAAAAAATATCCCAATTTTTACCAGCGAAGCAGGTTTGGTGCAACGCGGCGCTGTAGCTGCTTTTGGCGCCGATATTTACCAGTGGGGCTACCAGGCCGGCGAACAGGCAGCCCAATATCTTAAAACCCATAAAACGGATGGTTTGCAGCCCGAAATGGTGAAGATCAGGAAGAGGGTATATAACCCGGCAGCGGCTAAAAAATATAACATCACCATTCCGCCAAATTTTGAGCCTGTAAAATAAATGGATTTTTACCTTACCGCTTTACTGCAAGGCCTGTGCTTTTCGGCCATAGCGCTGGGGATCTATATATCCATGAAGATTTTCAACATTCCGGATATCACAACAGATGGCAGTTATACATTGGGTGGTGTGGTGACGGCGGTATTGTTGACCAATCATCAACCTACTTATGTTATTTTGCCTGCTGTGATTTTGGCAGGTGCAACAGCGGGGGCTGTTACCGGTATTATCCATACCAAATTAAAGATCAATGCGCTGCTGGCCGGGATTCTCGTCATGACGGCGCTTTACTCTGTTAACTTATCCATTTTAGGCCGTTCAAACCTGCCGCTTATCAATTTGCCTTCATTGTTTACATTACTCAATATCGTGAGTGATCCAAATCAAAATACCTTTTGGATCCTTGCTGTTTTTGTTGTTGTGATTGCTTTTATGATTGGGTATTTGCTTAAAACGGATTTTGGAATTGCCATGCGTGCTACAGGTAATAGTGAATCCATGATCCGTTCGTTAGGTGTAAATACCGATAGAATGAAGATCACCGGTTTGGCTTTGGCTAATGCACTTACAGCTTTGAGTGGATATCTGGTAGCGCAGTTTCAGGGCTTTGCGGATATCAGCATGGGGATTGGTATTGTGATAGTAGGCTTGGGCTCGGTAATTATAGCCGAAACATTAATCAATTGGCTTAAACTCACATCAGTATGGTTAAGCCTGGTATTGGTGTTGACGGGGGCTGTGATATTCCAGTTGGTACTTGCATTTACGCTGTCGGTAGGTGTTGACCCTAAATTACTTAAAATAGTTACAGCAGGTTTTGTACTGGTTATTGTAAGTCTGCCGCGTTTATCTTTATTGAAATCATCATGATAACGATAACCGACGTACATAAAATATTTAATAAAGGTAAAGCCAACCAGGTAAACGCGGTTAATGGCATTTCGCTGGAAATCAAAAACGGTGAGTTTTTGGTGATTGTAGGCTCAAACGGCTCTGGTAAAACTACCATGTTAAATTTAATTGCCGGCAGTGTGTTGCCCGATAAGGGAACGATAAGTATTGATAATGCCGATGTTACCAAATTGCCTGATTATAAGCGCGGCCAGTGGATTGCGAGGGTATTCCAAAATCCACTAAGCGGCACTGCACCTGATTTGAGCATCTTAGATAATTTTCGCCTGGCATCGCTCCGCACCAAAACAAAAGGTTTATCGGTTGGGGTAAATGACGTCTTTAAAAAACAGGTTCAGGAAAAGGTAGCCAGTCTTGGGATGGGGTTGCAGGATAAGATAGATCAGCCTATGGGTACATTATCGGGCGGGCAACGACAGGCACTTACCTTGCTAATGAGCGTTATGGATAGCTGTAAGGTTTTACTGCTTGATGAACCTACGGCAGCGCTTGATCCCCGCTCTGCCGATGTGGTAATGCGGACAGCTGATACACTGATCCGTGATTTTAATCTGACTGCTGTATTCATTACGCATAATTTAAAGGACGCTTTTAATTATGGCACACGAATAATACAAATGGGCGAGGGGGGGATTATTAACGATTTATCGGGTACAGAGAGAGCTTCTTTAAAACAAAACGATTTATTCGACTGGTTTGCCTAAAAATTGGCAGAGTAATTGTATAGACACCTGTACCATGAAAAACAATAATTTTGAATCCATATTCGATGCTTACCAGTTGGTGAGCGGCGCGAAAATAAAAGGCAAAAAACACGACGAGATATTTGAACTTGGGGCATATGATGCGCTTAAACGCGGCTATGTACTTTACCCGCTTGAGCACGGTATTAAGTTTGATGACTTTAGTGTTATGATATCCGAAAAAGAATTAAAAACTAACTTCCTGATTGAGGCAGTTAAACAAAATGCGATAGCAGCTTAACTTAGGGCTGCTATTTTTATTTGCTGCTTTTACAAGTCATACAAAGGCCATAAACCTCATGCACAATGTTTTCGCTTTGTGCAAGGGGCTACACTTCTTGCTTTTCTCATCCAATAATTGTAGGTTTGCACATATAAAGTACAAACCGATGTTATTTAATAAATCATTCTGCTCAATAGTAATGTGGCCCATGGTGCCGCAGCAGAAGGGTTTTGCATCGATAATTCTCTTCTCAACTCCGGTATAGCGGTTTCGAAGTACCCAAACCGATCCTACATTTACCACATTAGTTTAACATTAAGCATTACTTAATCGTAAGCTTAACTGAATTTGAAATTTTATATGGACAATTATTATTCAATAGAAGAAAAGTACCTCCAGGCTGTAGATGAACTATCGTTCGGTGAAACACCTAAGGGCTTAAATATATTAAACCAGATCATTACGGATGAACCTTTTTTTGCAAGGGCACATTACCAGTTGGGAATGATACACTATTACAAGATTCAGGATTATCAAACTGCGGGCTATCATTTTAAAACCTGTATGGAACTGGAGCCATCGTTTCCTGATAATTATACGCATTATCTCGATTTGGTGGTGTTCCTGGGTATGGAAAAATCGGTTTCAGCTATTTCGGCCCAGGCTTTAATGACTCCCGGTGTAAATAAGGCCCGCATTTTTGATTTGCTGGGTTTGTTTTACGAAAAGCAAAAAGACTGGAATAAAGCTTTAGGTTACTATCAGGAAGCTTTTATGGACGTGACCGAAAAAGATGAGCGTAAAGACATAGAGGACAGCCTCAAACGCGTACGCTTAAAAATGAAACAGAAACAGGCTTACACCTATTTCATTACCGAATAAACCTGAACAGGTACTAATCGGATACTTAACGAATAGGCCCCTGCTAAGGGGCTTATTCGTTAGTAAAAAAATCCTAATTAATAACGTATGTTTAAAGATACATTATTAATGTAAGTTGCTGTTATACAATCAGCATACAATTTTTGTGAAAAGTGTGCAGAGCCTATCCTTAATTTATCCACTCTATTTCAAAATACCGAAGTAAAGCTTTATAATTATCCTGAGCTGTAAGGCAGGTGTCTAACAGATACTCTTTTATGTGATTCCATTCCTGCAATCCCCTATAATAAAAAAGCTTTAAGTCTTCATCTATAATAAATGGTACAATATTATTAGCAAGGCATTCTTTAAACATGATCAATCGTCCCACACGTCCGTTGCCGTCCTGAAAAGGATGAACAATTTCAAACTGATAGTGGAAGTTAATGATATCCTGAAAGTTTTTCTTTTCGATATTGTGATAGTCAGAGAGTATTTCTTTCATTTTTGCCGGAACGCCCTTTGGATGGCACGTTTCGTTACCCCCAACCTCGTTTGGGAGTTTTTTGTATTCACCCACATTAAACCAATCTTTTCTGCTGTCGGAAGTTCCCGATTTTAGCAAAAAATGCAATTCCTTTATAAGCGCTTCCGTTAGCTTGGCCATGGCTTTATCGATGATCAGATCGATACAACGAAAGTGATTGCTCGTCTCAATAATATCATCTACGTTAACACTTTCTTTAGTGGCTCCAATAGTATTAGTTTCAAAAATATATCTGGTTTGGTCCAGAGTTAGTTTGCTTCCTTCAATGCGGTTCGAATTATAGGTTAGGTCAATCTGTGTACGGTGGTATATACCACCTTTAAGTTTCATGTCCTTTTGCTCTTTCAGATTATTTAGCAAGACATTATCACTAAATCTTTTCTTGTTTTCTTTTTTCGGCAATGCTGCATCTTCCGGAATATTCCAGGTTTTACCGGTTAGAAAAGCTCCTTTAATTTTCCCTGTAGCACAGTAATTTCGTATAGTCCTTTCCGGAACATTCCATTTTTTTGCAAATTCGTTTACCGAAGTATAGCTCATGATTTGATATTATTGCCGTTACCGGCAAATATATGGCAAATAAAGCTTTGTTTCTGTGGTTTTTTGCCGATAACGGCGGTGACTATTGAGGCATTTCTTCGCATCGCTTTGTTAGCTTTACCGTCAAATATTCGGTAGCCGGTTAACTATTTAGCTGGCAAATGCACCTCGGCCATCATGCATCTTGCGCTGCCACCACCGTTGGTTTCAATGGTATTGATATCTGCATAAACTAACTTTCCATATTTCTGCAAAGCCGAACGCTGAGTATCGTTTAAAGTGTTATAAGCATTTTGCGACATCACGATCAACGTTTCGCCAGCTTTATTTTTCACCTCGAGCATATTGCCCGCAAACCGGTTCATCTGCTCAAAAGTGATTTCAATAATTTCTTTGTGCGATGATTTTAATGACGCTGTAACCGTTATTTTTTCGTGCGGATTGGGGATGCTATCCAAACAGATCACCGCAAACCCACTGCCGATACACATCAACACATTGGTATGATAAATTGCCTTACCTTTTTCATCAACGGCATCAAAGCTGACAGGTTGGTAACCCGACTGCTCACAAAAATAACTAAGTACCTCTTTATCTGTACGGGGCGACAGGCATGCATATGCTATTTTGTTATCCCTGTCAAGCACCATACTGCCGGTACCTTCTAAAAAGCGGTGATCATGCTCAAAGCGGCTCAGATCTATTACATGGGCAACTTTGAATTTATCCTCCAAATCGGTTATGATATCTTCCCTGCGCTCAAGCCGGCGGTTTTCTGCCTGCATAGGGTACAGGAAAACACCGCCATCATTATGGAATGATACCCAGTTGTTCGGGAATATCGAATCGGGCGTGTAGGGCTGTGGGGTATCATCTACAACGGTGACATCTACACCATTATGGCGCAAAATGTTAACCATACTATTAAACTCGCTTAATGCTTTTTCCTGTACGCCATTTTTTTCGGCATCGGGGTTCTGAAAAGCATTGCTTGCAGCAGTTTCTTCATTAAACCCGAAATTAACCGGGCGGATCATTAATATATGCGATGTTGACTGACTCATGATGTCTGAACCTTGATTTATGGGATTAATGGATTAACAGGATTTTTGTTTGAACAGGATTTAGGATTTTGCTTTGAGCGGGATTTATAGAATACCTGAATTTTATTTATCTGATTTTCTAGTCAAATCCAATAAATCAGATAAATCCCTTTAATCCCGGTTCAGAATATTATCCCTTAATATCGGCATGCTCATACAATGGAAACCACCACGGGCACGGGAAAGTTCGGCCGAAGGCATTAATATTAATGTATCGGTCATGCTTTGCGGATCAAGTTCGTTATTCTCAAATTTTTGAAGCAGCTCGGCTACCCTGATCACATTAAAGCCGCCTTCTTTAAACGCTTCAACGGTTTTGTCATTACGGTCGTACCCAACAACCACGCCTTCTTTTAGTGCGAGGAGGTTACAGGAGTCTGTCCACTGTTCGCGGGCATCAAATGGGAAGGTGTTATTACCCGAATAGATGAATTTTGTTTTTACGCCGCTTTTGAGGTCGTTCTCACTAATATCAGTTAGCAGGTCTTCAATGCAGCCGAACAACCTTGGCTTTTCGTCTTTTTCAAATTGAACAATTTCCGGCCGTTCTTTTTGTTTTTTATCAGCAAACCATGATATCGGTTCTCGTTCCTCAATAGGCGCCTCGGCTTTAGCAAGCGAACGGAGCAGCACCCATGTATCACGTTTAACCTGCGTAAAAACAGTGTCGATATGCATATAATCACGCTTGTTCGGGATTTTTACGATGGTTACCTTTTTTACAACATTATGCTCAAATAATAGCCTGATGGCTTCATTGGCGCCGCTGACAGAAGTACGTTCGCTGCAACCAATCACCAAATGATCGGGACTAACCATCATAACATCACCGCCTTCTAAAGTGGTACGGCCTTCCGCGTCTTCGCCGGGGCGTAAAAAATGCTGTGCAGTTTCAGGGATTTCCAAAATATTATCGCGGTAGGCTTCAAACAGCGGATGGTTGAAAAGTATATACCGCATCAGCAACGTTTCGCGGAAGCGTGCCTTTTTTGCAGGTTTATTGAGCAGCATGTGGTTATTTACCGCTATGCCCAAATCCCTCGAAAAGATCAGATTCGGAATAGGGGCAAAGATCATCTCTTCGGTTGTTAACGAACCCGAAATAAAGATCTTGGCCAGTTCAGTTGGGTTGGTATCTGTAAGCTGCTGCTGCAAGCGATAATTACAGCTTTCAATGGCGCATACGGCAGCTACCAGTTTTTCACGGATATCTGGCTGCTGTAAAATATCAGCAAGCAGGGTTTGGATTTCGATAACTTTGTCCGAAGAGTAGAAGCCTGCATTATCTGGCTTAAAAAACGATCGGCGCGTGCCTTCATCATCAATTTGATCCAGCTTGCCTTTTATTTTGCCGGGGTCAAGAAAATAGAGCAGGAGTTTTACATAATAATCGTATTCATTCCTGCGCACGGTATCCAGGTGGATTATGTCTTCAAAAAGCCAGTCCTGAGCCTTTGAAGGCACAACTTTGCCCAAACCGCTATCCGGACTGTGAATAAGCAATGTGCGTAGTGTGCCAATTTCGGAGGTTACATCTATTTTAAAATCGGAGTTGGTTATTGTCATAAAGCACTATAATCGTAACACAAATCTATCAGAAATTAAATTACAAAGCAGGTAGCTGAAAGTAAATTTAGGGAATGCTTCAACACAGACAAAAGTTGTTATAATAAATATTCGTTGAAATTTATCTTATGAAAGCAGTGTAATTTGTTTTAATTTTATTTCTGTAGCCTAACCTCTTATTTCCTGCCTATGCCTAAGTCTGCCATATTGTATATTTTCAAGTGTTTATCATGTTGCATGTTAACACTCCTATGTTCAGTGCGCCTTTTCGGGCAGGAATCCCCAAGGTCATTTTTAAATAATATAATTTCAACAGCCGATACCGTTGCCAGAAGCAGGGCTATTGAAAAAATATATTTGCAAACCGATAAGCCAAACTATGAGGCTGGAGATACCATATGGTTTAAGGGTTATTTGCTTGAAGAACCCAGTTTGCACGCCGCTGGAAAAAGTGGTGTTTTGTATGTAGAGATAGCAAATGACAGCAACCGGGTAATGAAACGTGTTATGTTGCCGCTTTTTGCCGGACTCGCTTTTGGTAATATAACATTGAACGAAGAAGAGATACCCCAGGGAGGCTATTTTTTGCGGGCTTATACAAACTGGATGCGCAATTTTGGTGAATCATATGTTTTCAAAAAGCACCTTTACATAGGTAATACAGCCTACAACGATTGGCTGGTGAACTATAAAGCATCAACGCAAAAAAGTGCAGATAAGGAGAAAGTGCAGCTCAATTTGCGTGTTACTAAGTTTGATACCTTTCCCGTTGGCGTTCGTGAAATGCAACTACGCTTAACAGATGGTAAACGTACTTTGCTTAAAAACAACATGAGTACAGATCTTGACGGAACTATTGTTGCAAATTTTGACCTGTCCGAAAAGGCCAATGCCGCAAACTTGTCATTGGTAATGCAGGATTTGCGAAAAGGAGAAGAGAAACGCAGATTGATGATGCCCTTGATCCTTAACCGCCCCGATCGCATAGATTTACAATTTATGCCCGAAGGCGGTGAACTCGTAGGCGGACTGCCCGCCCGAATCGCTTTTAAAGCTCTAAATGAAGATGGGTACGGTATTAACATTTCGGGGAAAGTATATAACAGCAAACAACAGGAAGTTTCGGCTTTTACCGCAACACATAAAGGCATGGGGGTATTTAACCTGCTGCCGCAATGGGGCGAAGTTTATTCGGCAAAAATAAAATTGCCTGACGGCTCATTCAAGACATTCCTTTTGCCTGTTGTCAAAAACTCGGGTATTACACTGCAGGTTAATAACTCGTTAAATGCCGGTTCTGTGGAAGCCTTGTTGAACGCCACTCCAGATATTATTGCTGCCGGTAATATTTACTATCTATTAGGGCAGGCTCACGGTTTGATAACCTATGGCGCTTCGCTGCATTTTAAAAATGGAGGTGTTAAAATGCAGATAAATAAAAGCCTGTTTCCGGATGGTGTTATTCGTTTCCTGCTGATTGGGGCCGATAAAAAAATATTTAATGAACGGAAGGTGTTTATTGATCATAA
Source organism: Mucilaginibacter gossypiicola (assembly GCF_900110105.1). Lineage (GTDB taxonomy): Bacteria > Bacteroidota > Bacteroidia > Sphingobacteriales > Sphingobacteriaceae > Mucilaginibacter > Mucilaginibacter gossypiicola. The sequence goes on from NZ_FOCL01000004.1 coordinate 669,008, forward strand.
TGATAATCTTAAGATTAGTATCAACAGTAATAAAGCAGCATATGTCCAGCGCGATAGTGTTGCCCTTGATATTGAAGTTAAGGGGGTAAACGGCACACCGGTACAAGGCAGCTTTTCACTGGCCGTGACAGACAACGCGCAGGTGAAAACGGATAGCTTAGCTAATAATTCGATAAGAGGTTATATGCTCCTTACCTCAGAATTAAAAGGTACAATTGAAGAACCTGGCTATTATGAAGAGGCTGAAAACGAAGAAAGTAAATGGATACATTTGGATCAGTTACTTTTAACGCAGGGTTGGGTTGGATATGATTGGAAGGAGTTATGGCCATCTTCAACCTCAGCTGGTTATGCTGCCGAAAAGCAATTTTTGATAACCGGGCATGTAACCAATATGTTTAATAAGCCGGTTGCCAATTCGGGAATAACTTTGTATTCAAAAAAGCCACTGATAATTACTGATACAGTGACTAACAAACAGGGCGAGTTTGTTTTTAAAGACATCGTCCCGGGGGATACTGCTGTTTTTTTTATTCAGGCCAGGAATAAGAAAGGCAAAAGCTTTAACGTGGGTATTGAAATGGACGAATTTAAACCACCTGTATTCGCCGCTGTAAATGATAGGACAAAGCCATGGTTTCTGAATATTGATACCGACAACATGCTAAGGGTAAAAAAACAAATTAGCCTAAAAGATGAAATGGCTAAAATCACGGGCGGTAATGTGTTAAAGGAGGTAGTAATAAAAAATAAACGGATCATCAAAGATTCCAAAAACCTGAATGGGCCGGGTGAGGCAGACGTGATCATTGATGAAGAGGCACTTCAGAAGGCTGGGCGTACCTCGCTTGGCGATCTAATCACTAAAAATGTAAAAGGCTTTAATTTGTATACCGATAAAACCGGTTTATCTTATTACAGGCTAAATACTATGACATTGCATTTGATTATTGATGGTATGGATATTGAGTTTTTTAAGCCCGATGTCCTTTCTCCGTATTTATATTTTAAAGAGTATTTTGACTATTACGATGCTGAGGAGATTAAGGGCATAGAAGTTATGAAAAGTATGAGAAATACTTTTAGCTATACTCATCAATACATTAAAAATCCTATGGCAGAGCCAGATGAAAATGCATTTATTGAGATAACCACACGTGGCGGTCGCGGACCTTTTGTTAAAAAAGCTGTCGGGACTTATGTGTATCGTCCTATGCCTTTTTCTATGCCCATACAATTTTACACTCCTAAATATAAGCCGGCTTCAACGCCGGATATGACCGATATCCGGTCTACGATACACTGGGCGCCGCATATTGTTACTGATAAAGAAGGCAAAGCCAGGGTTAGCTTTTACACCGCCGATAATCCGGGAAGTTATACCTACATTATTGAAGGAACCGATCTCGAAGGCAACTTTGGCGTTAGGCGTGGCACCTTGGCTGTGAAAAAGAGTAACCTTAATCAGTAATTGCCTGATATGTGTTCCTTTCCATGCTGATGTGTAACCTTTGAAGCATGGCTTTCATATCAAAACCCTGTTGCTGATATAGCTGCTGAACAGCTTCTTTTGCTTTTTGTAAAACATATTCGTTTTCCCAAATGGCAGTTGTGATGCAAATTAGATTGCCTCGCTCGTCATGACGTTCATACGCCTTGTCTTCAACAAAGCCGTCGAGCTTTTTTATAAAATCCCGGTTGACCTTCATCCGTTCTTTAAATTCCTGTTGGGCAATTGCCGGAACAATAAATTGGTCAATAAATATCTGTTTCATGATTATCCTTGTTTTTCTTCAAAAATCAGGACAATTAAAACCTAATACTTGTAAAAAATCATTGATTTACCATGCCCGTGGTATTTTGAAGAAATCGGCAGGGCTTAAGCCTGTGAACAATTTAAATTCCTTATTAAAATGTGGCTGGTCAAAGTAACCCGCATTCAGGGCTACTTGTGTAAGGGAACCGTTTTGTGTCTTGTTATCAACTATCGATTTGATTTTAACAATACTCGCAAATTGTTTAGGAGAGGTGCCAACAACCCGCCTGAAGCGTTTTTCGAATGCGTCCTGGCTAAGGCAATGCGCATCGGCAAGTTCCCTGATCCTGATCTGCCCTTTAGATAACCGGATTTTTTGCAGGGCTGATATGATCAGTTGATCCTGCTTGTAAGTTTGAACATGTTGAACCAGAAATCGCTCAACGATAGCTACCCGTTGTTGATTTCCATCTACTTGCGCAAGCTGTTCCTGAAGTAAGGTTAATTTATCCGGAGCGATGAAATTATCGAGCGGCACACTCGCCTCAAATAATTCATGAAGAGGGTGCTTAAAAAAGGCTGCTGCTCCGGCTGCTTTAAATAAGATAAGCATGTTACTTGTAGCGGAACCGTAGTTAATTAACCTGGGCGATTTCTTCAATCCGGTGATGAGCGAGGAGGGAAGTTGATTGGTGTTTAACCCGGTAACATCACTGATATTTCCGCCGTACCTGATAGCCATAACCAATGCTGTATCTGGTAAAATGCGATTGGTAAGTTCTTCTGTTGTTTCAACAAAAACGTACTGCCTTATAAATGGCTTCAATATTTCGCCCGGTGCAAAGCGTTCAATATGCATTTAACTAAGATACAAGAATTTGTTTGTCAGATGCTTTTCACAATCGATTGTAATAATTTTTTGCAGTTAATGCTTTTTTAATCTTTTATTAAGTTGCAGTAATTTATTTGCATCATCAATTAACCGATAAATGCAGGTGTACATCATCTGTTAAATAAACCTATGAATACAAAAAAAGTTGGGTTAACACTCACAACGCTGCTCCTTGCCTTTACTACTACACTATGCCGGGCGCAATCTGCAGTTAACACGCAATTGGATCATTACAATGTTGAATGGGATACACCCGGCCCAACGTCGGCACAGTCGATGCCCTTAGGAAACGGAGATATCGGCCTGAATGTGTGGTTCGAGAAAAATGGTGATCTGGTTTTTTACATTAGCAAAACAGATGCTTGGGGTGGCGAGCTTGATGCCGAAAAGGACGACTGGATGAAGCAGGGTGGGGTACTGATGAAACTTGGAGCAATAAGAGTATCGGTAAACCCCGGTACTTTAAAAAACAACGAGCCATTTAAACAGATCTTAAAACTCCGCAGTGGCGAAATCCAGGCACAGTTAGGGGAAGGAAAATCTGCCGTACAATACAGGATCTGGGTTGATGCAAACCATCCGGTTATCAGGGTAGAAACCAAAAGTATCAGCGCTGCTACAGTTAATGTAAAGCTCGAAAATTGGCGCGCTGGTAAAACAGATACGGTGCTGAACAGACAAAAAAACCGGATAGCCTGGTATCACCATAATTCGCCAACTACCGATGCACATCTGGCTAATCTAACTTTTGGGGCGATAATTAAAGGGGAGGGGTTATCCAACCAGGATGACATTACCCTAAAGTCGGGCAAAGTAACCTCTCAGGTAATTTCTATTTATCCATTAACAGCCATAGCCGGAAGCGGGAGCCAATGGCTTGGCAAACTGGAGCCCAAAGTAAATACTATTGATGAGTTAAACCTTGAACAAACGCGTTTAGCTCATCAAAAATGGTGGCAGCAATTCTGGAGCCGGAGCAATGTATTTGTGACCGGCGATGATCTGGCCGAGAAAGTTACACAGGGATACATTCTGCAACGTTTTGTTACCGCTTGCGCGGGAAGGGGGGCTTATCCCATTAAGTTCAATGGCTCCATTTTCGTAGTAGATGCCCCGGCGAAAAATGCCAATGCCGATTACCGGTCATGGGGCGGACAGTATTGGTTTCAAAATACCCGGCCTATGTACTGGCCGCGCCTTATGGCCGGCGATTTTGATATGATGTTGCCGCTGTTCAGGATGTATGCCAATATTTTACCGGCCAATGCCAAACAGGTTAATGGATTTTATAAACATAACGGTGCTTACTTTGCCGAAACAGCCCCTTTTTGGGGTGGCTTAAACTACATGGGGCCCGAAGTTAAGGCCAATTACACCAATCACTATTTTACCCCTATACTGGAACTAAGCATGATGATGCTTGATTATTACGAATACACCGGCGATACCGGTTTTGCCAAAAAAATGCTGCTGCCGGTTGCTAAGGCCGGGTTACAGTTTTTTGACGAACATTTCAAGCGCGATAGTACAGGTAAGCTCCTGCTCGATCCTGATAATTCGATAGAAATGTTTTGGAAGGTTCATAACCCTGCGCCGGATATTGCCGGATTACATGCCGTAATAAGCCGGATGATAGCCCTGCCGCCAACCATTGCAGATGAGCAGACAAAACAGCACTGGCGCAAATTCTACGATGAATTGCCGCCATTGCCAACTGCCAATCATGATGGCAAAACCGTTTTGCTGCCATATACCGGCCCGCAAACCGCTAAATCATTCAATAGTGAAAATCCGGAGTTGTATGCTATTTATCCGTTCAGACTTTATGGTTTAGGTAAGCCCGGTTTGGATGTGGCTGTTAATACCTTCAATGCCCGTAAACAACGTTCTAAAGGCTGTTGGGTGCAGGATCCGATACAGGCTGCTATGATTGGCGATGCCGAAGTGGCTAAGGATTATACCAGCTTCGCCCTAACCCGAAAAGATGCGGGCCTGAAATTCCCAGCGTTTTGGGATAAAGGTAATGATTATATGCCCGATGAAGATAACGGCGGGAACGGCGAAAATGGCCTGCAATTAATGCTGATGCAGGTAGAAGGCAAAAAGATCATGCTGTTGCCTGCGTGGCCCGCAGGCTGGAACGCCGATTTTAAATTGAATGCACCTTACAAAACCACGGTTGAAGGTAAAGTGGTTGGCGGAAAGCTTACTAATCTGAAAGTTACGCCTGCAAGCCGCCTTGCTGATGTTATCGATATGACTAAAAAACGCTAAATCATGAAAAGGATACTGATTATACTGATAGCTTTTTGCCTGATCAACGGCGCGAATGCGATAACAAGGATAACCTGCACAGGCGCAAGTATTACCTATGGAGCTACCTTGCCCGATCCTGCTACGCAATCATATCCGGCAGAACTGCAAAGGCTTTTGGGTAAAAACTATTCGGTTAGCAACTTTGGGGTAAGCAGCGCTACGCTTTTGCGCAAAGGTGATCTTTCTTATTGGAACACCAAGGCCTATCAACAGGCCCTGCAAAGCAAACCCGATGTGGTGTTTATTGACCTGGGAGGTAACGATGCCAAGCTTGTGAACCGGGTACATCTGGATGAATATGAAAAAGATTATCACGACCTGATCCGGTCATTTGCTCAATTGCCTTCGCATCCGCGTATTGTGTTGTTGTTGCCTATTCCATCTTTTCAGGCTGATACTAATCAGATATATGATAAGGTGATTGTTAACAACATCATTCCCAAACTTAGAAACGTAGCCTATGACGAACATTTAGAGGTGATTGATATGCGCTCCATGTTTGTTAATCGCGAAAGCTGGATGCCCGATAAGATCCACCCCAATTTGGAGGGTACTGCCATGACCGCCAAAAGGTTATATGATGCGGTTGTGCAGCCCCGCGATAGCAACTACGATGTTTTTAGCAGCATGAACCAGCAGTTTAAGGAAAGCAATTTTTACGGCTACCCTTGTGCCGAATTTACTTTTGATAACCGCGATTGTAAAGTTGTAAAGCCAAAATGGGCTGCTAAAGGCCATCCTTGGGTATGGCGTGCGCGCTTTTGGGGACATGAACCGCAGACCGATATCGCGCTTTTAGAGCGGGGCTTCCACATTGTTTATTGCGACGTGGCGGAGCTATTGGGTAATAACGAAGCAATAGGTTACTGGAACGATTTTTATAAAATGCTTACCAAAGCCGGCCTGGGTAAAAAGGCTGTGCTTGAGGGCATGAGCAGGGGAGGCATTTACATATACAATTGGGCGGCTGCCAATCCTGATAAAGTAGCCTGCACCTATGCCGATAATGCCTTGCTCGATTTGAAGTACTGGCCCGATTCGGCTATTTTAAAAAAGGACTTCAATTTAACTTCCTTGAATCAAATAAGCACATTGAAAGCAAGCCCAATTGATAAAGTACCGCAAATTGTGAAAGGGAAGTTCCCTATGCTGCATCTTTCGGCAGATGATGATGAGGCTGTTGATCCTTCAAAAAATACCTTGTTATTTGAGCAAAAGGTGAAAGCGCTTGGAGGTTCAATCACGGTAATTCATAAGCCGGGCTTTAAGCATCATCCACACAGTTTACCTAATCCAACACCCATTGTTGAATTTATTTTGAAAGCAACCGGTTACGAAATTCCGCTTCCAAATTAATATTAAATTGTATTGTACACTAAGTATAAGTTCACTAAATGATTGAAGCTTAAATAGCTTTGTGAAGCGTAGGATTATAATGTCATAATCCTTGAAACTAAACTGTATTTATCGTAATTTTAGCCAATCGAGCCAATTAAAAAGCACTGGATTGGGGCCTAATTATAAATACCGGGCGGTACGTGAGTTGTAATGCTTTGGGTGTACTTATCAACATGAGATTTTTTTTACCGGGGATAATTGTTACTGTTTTATTGAATTTTCTGTTCATGTCGCCCGCTCGTGCGCAATCGTACGGGTTGGGGTTCTATAGTCATGAGGTTGTACAGGATAAACGTACCGGGCTGGATCTTGCGCTGAAAAACCTATCGCCTAAAGATAAATTTGAGGTTTCTTTTGATCTGTCTTTTTTACCTAACAGGGTTATTTATTTCGGTTATATTTTACGGCTGATAGGTGACGATAATCAAAACGTCGACTTAGTGTATGATAACCAGGCTAATACCAGGCATTTTAAGATCATTGTTGGCGAACGTCTTTCAAAAATATCTTTCAATATTGATGATAAACTGCTTTTTGAACACTGGAATAATTTAAAGATCCAGATTGATTATAAAAACGATAAGATATCCGTTGTGTCTGGTAATCAGTCTTTAAGTGAAACGGGTATTCATTTAAAAGCAAGTTCAAACTATAAGCTGCTATTTGGTGCTAATGCTTATAAGCAGTTTCAAACTACAGATGTACCGCCGTTTAAATTGCGCGATGTACGCGTACTACAAAATACAGAGCAAATAGCTAACTGGCCTCTTAATGAGTGGGATGGGAGCGTAGCCAACGAAATCGAGAACAAAAACAATGGTTCGGTTAATAACCCGCTTTGGATTAAGGCCCGTCACCGCAACTGGCAGCTGGAAAAGGAGTTTACGGTTCCGGGAGATGCCAGTTTAGCTTTTGATGCTGCAAACGAGGACGTATTTGTCATCACGGCTGATTCATTGGTTACCTATTCCATCAACAAAATACCTCAGTTAAAAAGCAAAGCATACAGTTCCGGTCGGCAAAAGCTTGTTCCTGGCGACCAGGCATTATATGCTAATAACAAGCTGTACTACCTGTTTATGGATCAAACAGCCGTTGGAACGTTTGATTTTGTTACCGGCAAATGGGATAAAGGTTATACTAATATTGCAACTAATAACGGGCATCTTAATAAGTTTTTTAACAAAACCGATACAGCCATTTATACCATAGGCGGCTACGGGCAGTTGATTTATAAAGACAGCGTTCGCAGGTTTAGCCTGAACACTAAACAATGGGAAAAGGTAAAATTTAAAGGGGATACTTTTACTCCTCGTTATTTGGCCGGGTTAGGAGCTAATGCAACCGGCGATACCGTTTATGTAATTGGCGGTTATGGTAGTGCGTCGGGCCAGCAGATCGTGAACCCGCGTAACCTGTATGATATGGTTCGCTATACGGTTAAGGACCGAAGCTTTAAAAAGCTTTTCAATATCGATGTAAAAGGCGAGGATTTTGTTTTCGCTAATTCGCTTGTCATCAACTCAAAAGACAAAAGTTATTACGGCTTGATTTTCCCGCAACATAAATTTAACTCAAGCCTGCAGCTTATAAAAGGCTCGTTAGATAGGTCTGCCTACGAAATGGTTGGCGATACCATCCCGTTTCAATTCCACGATGTAAGCGCCTATGCCGATTTGTATTATCTACCGCATAGCGCAAAATTTTTATCGGTAACGCTGTTTAAAGAAAATGACCATACCCGTGTCAAGGTTTACTCACTGCTTAGTCCGCCCGAGCCAATTGCTATCAATATTTTGTCAGAGAGCCATATCGGTTATTTGCTATGGATAGTTGGCGGTTGTGTTGTAGGTTTAGGAATATGGGTGGTTGTTATTAACCGCCGCAAAAAAGCCGCTTTACAAACGCTGCCGGAGCCTCAAAAAGTTGTAGCTGAAATAACACCTGTTAATGAAACGCAGGAACTGGTTGCATCCGAGACTAAAGAGGAAAATGAAAGCCGCCTGCATGCCAATAAAAATGGCATATTTTTATTTGGCGATCTGCAATTGTTTACACCCGACGGTAACGAGATCACCAAGTACTTTACGCCTTTATTGAAAGAGTTGTTTCTGGTAATCCTCATGTATTCGGTGAAGTTTGACAGGGGAGTGAGTTCTGAAAAGTTAAATGAGATACTTTGGTTTGATAAATCAGAGAAAAGCGCACGCAATAACCGTTCAGTGAACATAGCCAAGTTAAAATCACTGTTGGATAAAATGGGCCATTGTCACTTGTCAAAAGATACCGGCTACTGGAAAATAGAGATAGATTATAACGAAATTCAAGTTGATTATCATAATTACCTCAATATTGTATCTAACAAAAGTAAACTCAATAAACAGAGAATAATCCAGCTTACATATATCACCCAGCGGGGGAATTTCCTGTCGAATATTGAGTACGAATGGCTCGACGTTTTCAAGTCGGAAGTGTCTAATGAGATCACCGACTCATACATCCAGTTTGCTAATTCGATAAAGGTTACTGATGATCCTGAATTTTTGATCAAACTGGCAAATGATATTTTTTATTTTGACCCGGTAAATGAGGAGGCCATGATATTGAAGTGCAAATCGCTGGCGCATATCGGTAAGCACTCTTTAGCAAAAAACACGTTCGAGAATTTTAACAAGGAATATAAAGCAATTTACGGCGAAGCTTTTGAACGCGATTTTCATTCAATTCTTGAATAAATCTGTTACAATAGATGTTTATTGGAGTAATTAATCAATTTTTAATGATTAATTAAGTTGTACAAGCAATTTTGGGGTTATTACCAGTTAATCAATTTGATAAACACGAAGCACCTACGGAGCCTTACGTCGGACTACCTTTTGCTATAAACACGAAACTCCTACGGAGTTAAAAAAATCCAACTCCGTAGGAGTTTCGTGTTTATAGAAGATCATGTAAAGAGAATATTAAGGCTCCGTAGGTGCCTCGTGTCGGCGATGTCAAAGGTGATTTTTCTGGGAGTATTGCCAATTAATAAATCTGGCGCTTGTATTTTTACAGAGTCAGCATAAAACGTTAATCAGTATATCAATATAAATTAATATCCATGTTAAGCCCACTTCCCAGGTTGTTTAAACCACTGATTTTATCCACGGTACTCGGTATTAGTAGTTTGTGTGTCAGTGTGACAGTATCTGCTCAAACAAAAGACGAAGGCGCCCTTCAATACATCGATCCGCATATTGGTAATGTGGGAGCGCTGCTTGAGCCAACCCGCCCAACAACGCATCTACCTAACCAGATGATCAGGATGCTGCCTGTACGTCATGATTATATTGACGATCAGATCTCCAGCTTTCCGCTCAATGTGGTATCGCACCGTTTGGGAGAGGTGTTTTCGGTTAAGCCGGATAATAACACAATTACCCCTGCTTCGTGGAATGAAAGAATGACCTATGATCATGATCTGGAAGTTACCCGTCCGTGGTATTATTCAACTTTCCTGATTGATAAGGACATCACCGTAGAGTTCGCGCCGGGTAAAAAGGTTGGGGATTATAAATTTACTTTTCCGGCTAAAAGTGCTGCTAAAAGCATTTTGTTTGGATTGTATAACGATGGCGCAGCTAATTTTACGTTTACCGGTGGGAATGAATTAACCGGTTTTGAAACCTATCATGACGATATCAAAGTTTATGTATACGGTAAGTTTAATGCTAAAGGTACCACTGGCACAGTAAAAGATAATGCCCTGGTTAAACAAAGCACCGCCGATGGGAAAGACCTTAAATCATACATTACATTTGCCGCCGGTACTCCGGATGTAATTGAGTTTAAATACGCCATTTCATACGTAAGCCCTCAACAGGCTAAACAAAACTTTAACGATGAATTTGGCAGTGCCGATTTTGAAACACTCAAGCAGGCAGCCAAAGCAACATGGGCAAAAGTGGTTGGTCAAATTGAAACCGAAGGCGGTACTGTGGCACAACGCCGCTCGTTTTATACTGCTTTGTATCGTTGTAACGAGCGTATGGTTGATATTAACGAGGATGGCCACTATTACAGCGGTTACGACAAAAAAGTACACGAAAGTAGTCGCCCGTTTTATGTTGATGATTGGGTTTGGGATACTTATTTGGCCCTGCACCCGCTCCACACTATCCTGAACCCTAAGCTGGAGTCGGATATGCTGAACTCGTATGTTAACCAGTACGAGCAAAGCGGCTGGATGCCAACTTTTCCTGTATTATTTGGTGATAACCCTTGTATGAATGGCTTTCACTCTACAGTAATGTTTTTGGATGATTACCGCAAAGGCATCCGCGGTTTTGATGTAGACAAGGCCTATGAAGGGATCCTGAAAAATGCCAACGAAGCCACCATGCTGCCATGGGAAAATGGCCCCAAATGCGAACTGGATGACTTTTACCATACCAACGGATATTTTCCTGCTTTGAAAAAAGGCGAGAAAGAAACTGTAAGCCTGGTACATGGTTTTGAAAAACGCCAGGCTGTAGCGGTTACTCTTGGTGGTAGTTATGACGATTGGGCTGTTGGTCAGTTAGCAGGTGAGCTGAAAAAAACAAGTGATGAGCAAACCTTTGCCAAACGCGCGCTTAACTATAAAAACCTTTGGAATAATGATAAGCAAATGTTTATCCCTAAAGACAAAGACGGTAACTGGATTGATATCGATCCTAAGTTTGATGGCGGCTTAGGTGGTCGCGAGTTTTATGACGAAAACAACGGCTGGACTTACCTGTGGCAGGTACAGCATGATATTCCCGGTCTGGCAAACCTGATGGGGGGCCAGGATAAATTCCAGGCACGCCTGGATCAACTGTTCCGCGAAAGTCTCGACCGCAGTAAATACCAGTTTTGGGCAAAATTTCCTGATGCTACGGGCTTAGTTGGCCAATATTCGATGGGTAACGAGCCGAGTTTCCATATACCGTATTTGTACAATTTCGCAGGCGCACCATGGAAAACACAAAAACGTGTAAGGTTCCTGCTTGATGTTTGGTATAAGGATAACATCTTTGGGATTCCAGGAGATGAGGATGGCGGTGGTATGTCGGCCTTTGTGGTGTTCTCGTCAATGGGTTTTTATCCTATTACGCCCGGCAAACCTGTTTATACCATAGGGAGCCCGGTGTTCAGCAAGGTTACCATTAACCTGCAAAATGGCAAGCAGTTTAAACTGGTAGCTAACAATTGCTCGGTAGTAAACAAATATATCCAAAGCGCTAAATTTAACGGTCAGGTGCTTAACATACCGCTTTTTACCCATGAGCAACTTATGGCCGGCGGTACGCTTGAATTGGAAATGGGACCTAAACCAAATAAAAACTGGGGCATCTGATCTAAGCAAAAAATCAACACATATTAAAATTCTATCCTGATGAAAAAACACGTTTTTAGCATCTTGCTGCTACTGCTGTGCGCCGTTGCCAACGCGCAGCTAAGGCACAGTAAAACATCGGCATTTAAAAGTTATAAAGGTTTGGTTATGGCCGGTTACCAGGGCTGGTTCAATGCGGCTGGCGATGGCGGCAACCGCTGGTGGAACCACTATGTTTCGCATGGTAAGTTTGAGCCGGGTTATACCAATATCGACCTGTGGCCCGATGTGAGCGAATATCCTAAAACCTATAAATCGCCGTTTAAACTGGCCGATGGCAGTGATGCTTACCTATACAGTTCATATGATGCTTCGTCAACCGAAACCCATTTTAAATGGATGCAGCAATACGGTGTAGATGGTGTTTTTGTACAGCGTTTTATTGGCGATGTGCAACGTGGTGCGGGTAAACATCATAATGATGTGGTTTTAGGTAATGCGCTCAAATATGCGCAGAAATATCACAGGGCAATTACAGTAATGTATGATCTGTCGGGCATGAACGCGGGAGGCGATTCGCTGGTGATCAAGGATTGGAAACATCTTATCGATAGCATGAAAGTTACCAACCGGGGTAATAATCAAACCTGGCTGTATCACAATGGCAAACCACTGGTTGCTATATGGGGGATAGGTTTTAATGACCATCGCCGTTATGGTTTAACTGAAGGTGAAAAGATCATTGATTTTTTAAAGAATGACCCGGTTTATGGTGGTTGCGCTATATTGCTCGGCGTGCCAACCTACTGGCGGGATTTTGGTAACGACACCGAAAATGATCCGCATCTGCATGATCTGCTGCGTAAGGTTGATATTGTTCACCCCTGGTTTGTAGGCCGTTTTAATGAAGAGGCGTATCCTGCCTTTCAGAACCGTATTGCCGAGGATATTGCCTGGTGTAAAGAAAATAAGGTTGATTATGTACCTACAGTTTTTCCAGGCTTTAGCTGGCACAATATGAACCCGCGGGCCAAACAAAACCAGATTCCGCGCAACCGAGGCCACTTTTATTGGAAACAGATAAACGGTGCCATCAACAGCGGCGCCGAAATGTTGTATGTAGCTATGTTTGACGAAGTTGACGAAGGAACGGCTATCCTTAAAGTATCAAAAAATCCACCGGTAGGCTTAAGCACTTTTGTTACATTTGAGGACGATATTCCAAATGATTATTACTTATATTTAACCGGTTATGCAGCCAAAATGTTGCGTAAGCAAGTGCCTTTGACAGCCGATGTGCCTCCACCGGTAAAAAAATAGCGTTATAAAGCGGCACTGTTGTTTTTTGTAGAGACGCATAATTGCGTCTCCCGAAGGACATGCCGATTTAAACAGCTTTCTAAGCCCTTTCATCAAATTTAATTAACATTAATGGCAGATTGCCCCTGCTGTTAATGTTTTATTAATCACTTATTATTTTTCGCGCATAGTTTTAGCTTCTGACAAACCGGGACGGATTGGTTTGTTCAAATAAACAATCGATTGTCCCGGCATTAATAACATACCAATTATAAATTTATGAAGCAAAAGAACGCCTATGTATCGGTTCTTTTAGTAACGATTTTATGTTCATTTAATACCCCTAAACCTATTGCTAAGCCTCCATACAAGGATGCATCGCTGCCGGTTGAAAAGCGCGTTGCCGATTTACTTGGCCGGATGACAACTACCGAGAAGATCCGTCAGCTGGATATGTACTGGGGGCACGAGGTAGCCAATATGCAGGGCCATGACGCGGTTTCCATGTCGGATAGTGCAAAAATCAATATCGGCACCGAAGGTATTGGCTCTGTTCATGACCTGTATCCTTTAACCGCCGACGTAAGCAATCAGATCCAACGCTATGCTGTTGAGAAAACACGCTTGGGTATCCCGGTACTTTTTATTGAAGAAGGGCTACATGGTTATGAAGGTTTGGGCAGCACAACCTTCCCGAGCCCGATGGCGCTTGCCGGCGCCTGGGATACCACGAATGTGCATAAGGCTGGCCGTATCATAGCAACGGAGATGCGTGCTCATGGTGTAGCTATGGTATTAGGCCCGGTACTTTGCCTCCCGCGCGACCCGCGCTGGGGTCGGGTTGAAGAAACCTACGGCGAAGATCCTTTTCTATCGGCAGCTAATGGTGTGGCCATGGTAAAAGGCTTGCAGGGTAGTAAGCTGAGTGATCATAATACCGTTTTATCTGAACCAAAACACTTTGCCGTACACGGGATCCCTGAGGCAGGCAGTAATACTGCTCCGGTTAATATGGGTGAGAGGGAAGCCCGGTCGTCTTTTTTATATGTATTTGAGAAAGCTGTTAAAGAAGGTGGCGCCATGGGTATGATGGCCGCTTACAGCGAAATTGATGGTATTCCCTGTGTAGATAATAAATGGTTACTGAAAGATGTGCTGCGCGGTGAATGGGGTTTTAAAGGTTTTGTTTTGTCTGACCTGGGCGCCATCAAAATGTCGCTCAATAACCACCAGATAGCAACAGACGCGGCGGATGCACTTGCCCAAACCTTTACTGCCGGGATGGATATGCAGTTTTATGATTTTCCGCATGTGCCTTTCCATGCGGCTATGAATAAAGCACTGGCAAGCAAAAAACTATCCATGGCAGATCTGAATCGGGCGGTGTCAAACGTGTTGCGGGCAAAGTTTATGCTGGGTTTATTCGATCATCCTTATATTGATATCGATCTGCTGAAAAAAGTAAATCATACCGAAGAGAGCCGTGCGATTGCCTTGAAATTGGCACAGGAGGGTATCTGTCTGCTGAAAAATGAAAATAACATACTGCCACTTGGGCCCGATGTGCATTCTGTGGCGGTTGTCGGGCCGTTGGCCGAAAGCACATACCTGGGTGGTTATGCTAATAAAATGGGTAAGGGCGTAGCGATATTGGATGCCTTGAAGCAGAAAGCCGGTAATAACCTGAATATCAAATTTGAAATAGGTTATACATCGGATACATCAACCATAAAACAAAACGAATACCTTGAAAAGGCTGTAAGTACAGTTAAGCAATCGGATGTTGCAGTGGTTGTTTTGGGCGAGGATATCAACGAAGTAGGCGAGGGTAAAGACCGCGCCAATCTCGACCTCAACAAACAGCAAAGCCGTCTGATTGAAGCCGTTTATAAAACCGGGAAGCCAACGGTAGTGGTGCTGTTTAACGGCAGACCGCTATGCATTAACTGGGTCGCCAAAAAAATCCCTGCTATTATAGAATCATGGTTTTTAGGCGAAACGGGCGGATTCGCTATCGCCGACGTGTTATTGGGTAAAGTAAATCCCTCTGGTAAACTACCGATGACCTTTCCGCGGTCGGTAGGACAGGTTCCTTTTTATTATGATCATAAGCCAACCTCAAGACACGTATATGTTGATCAGGATACTTCGGCGCTGTTTCCATTTGGGCACGGCTTAAGTTATACCTCATTTGAATATTCAAACCTGAAAATTGCTCAACCGCAGATTCCGCTTAATGGTTCCGCAAACGTTAGCGTTAATATTAAAAACACTGGTAAAGTTGAGGGGGAAGAAGTAGTGCAGCTTTATTTACGCGATGTAATAGCCAGTGTAACTACTCCTGTAAAATCACTCAAAGGGTTTAAACGAATTAGCCTTAAACCCGGCGAGAGTGGTACTGTTCAGTTTAAGATAGATAACAAGGAGCTGATGCTTTGGAACCGCCAGATGAAACAGGTTGTTGAGCCTGGTGAATTTAAGGTGATGATAGGCAGTTCATCTGAAGATATCAGGCTTGGAGGAAGCTTTTATGTGAAATAATTAGATGTGCAAATTTCAGATGCGCAGATGTTTGGAGTTGGCATAACTACAATATTCCGGAGCATTCCAAACATGAATCCGGTGTTTAGTTGATGATTACCATAATATTTGGTAACCGGTGCGCCTGGGGTGAGATACAGGCGCGCCTTTTTTATTATATATAAATAGGGATAACAAAAAGCCGGGGTAGTGCGATTCCCCTCTAGAGAGGGGCGGAGGGGTGTGTTTAATGGTTTAGAAGGCATACCGATGAAACACACCTCAGCATTCGCTCGTATTCCACCGCCCCCCCCCTCTCAAGAGGGGATTTTAAAACGTCAATTATTTAGACTCTGTCTTGACGGTAACTCCCCCTTTAGGGGGCCGGGGGGCTACAACTCCTTCAAAAATCCCAGCAATGCAATAGCAACACCGGCCAGCACTGCCATCATCTTACGCATATTAAAACGATGATCGGCGCTTGATTCAAAAAGTATCGTGGTTGAAATATGCAGGAAGATCCCGATAACTACGCCCATGATTCTGTTAAAATAATGCTGCAGATTGCCGATGTTTCCGCTGCTTAGTGCATCACTGAAAAAATATCCGGCAGGAGCCATTATCGCAAAGATGGCAACAAAGAAAATAGTTTTGTTTTTGCCCTGTTTGTTGGTGAGCAAAACTGTAGCTAATGCAAAAGCGGCAGGAATATGATGCAGGGCAATGCCGTAAACCAATTGATCCTGGTTGCCCTGGGCAAGTGGCATGCCTTCTAAAAACGCATGCAGACAAAGGCTGGCCATAATGCCGATAGGGAAAACCGCCAAGTCATGCGGATGTTTGTGCATGTGGCCATGTTCAATCCCGTCCGAAAATTGTTCAAGTACTATCTGAAACAAGAAGCCGATTAATATGAATACACCTACATAGTTATCATTGCCATGATAAGCATCGGGTATTAGGTGTAAAACAGTAATACCAAATAGATAAGCGCCGCTGAATGATAGCACCAGTTTCAGCGTTTTGTGATTATCGCCCTTAAATAAAAATACAGAAGTACCGCCAAAAAAGGCAGCAAAAAACAGCAGCAGAATTTTCCAGTATCCCATTAAAAGGCAGGTTGTAATTTTTTAAACAATAATGAAAGCAGCCATCCCACAAGAGCACCATATAGAGCACCACACAATACATCTATCGGGAAGTGTACACCAACGTATACCTGGGCAAAGCAGATACTCCCTGCCCACAAAATGGCCCAAAGCCAGATCCATTTCCACTTACGGCCAAATACAAAACATAAAAATATGGCCATGGCAAAATGATCAGAGGCATGGGTGGACGGAAAACTGTAGCCGCTACCACAGGGTACGCGACTGATGTCGGTAACTGATACTATCGGATCACGGCAGGGGCGGAGGCGTTGTACAGTATGTTTTATGAGAACGCCGCTGCTAAAATCAGCTACACCTGCTGATGCTGCCAATAGTAAAATAATGATAGCGCCAATTTTTCTGTATCGCCATAAACAAAAAGCGATAATGAAAATATAAAGCGGGATCCAGAATTTGGGATTGCGCAGCAAAGGCATTATCCAGTCGAAAAACGAATTGGACAGGTCGTGGTTAATGAAATAAAATAAATGCCGGTCGAGATTTAAAAGGTAGTCGGGCATTGTTTTTACTATAGGTGTTTGTTTACTTAATTTTCAAAGTTATTAAATCGGTTAAAAAAACCTTGCGAGTTTTAATACTTAGGTCGTGTATTATCCCGTTAAGCATAAAATAATGCGTTGGAATGACAATTGAAACAGCGATATTCAGTGGCAACAAACAATAAACTAACTACAACCTTGTGTGCAAGCGTTTGCGCAATTACTTAAAACAATATCATTTGTATCTTATATTTTTTACTTTTACCACACCAAAAACATCGCATTTTGACTTTAATTAAATCTATTTCAGGTATACGCGGCACAATAGGTGGCGCTGTTGGCGACGGTTTAACCCCGCTTGATATTGTAAAATTTACTTCGGCCTACGGTTCATGGGCTGTAAAGAAATCAGGGATTAAAAAGATTGTAGTTGGCCGTGATGCCCGTTTATCGGGTGCCATGGTAAATAACCTGGTTATTGGTACACTACAGGGTTTGGGTATTGATGTTGTTGATCTTGGTTTATCAACCACACCAACTGTTGAGGTTGCTGTTACCGGCGAAAAGGCTGCTGGGGGTATTATCCTTACTGCAAGTCATAACCCAAAACAATGGAATGCCCTTAAGCTCCTGAATGCCAATGGTGAGTTTATAAGTGATGCCGATGGCAAAGAGGTACTTGAAATTGCCGAGAACAGTGATTTTAAATATGCCGATGTAAATGATCTGGGTAAAGTTACCCACGATGATACCTGGCTACAAAAACATGTTGACCTTGTATTGGCGTTGCCGTTGGTTGATGTTGAAGCCATCAAAAAAGCCGACTTTAAAATAGTAATAGATTGTGTAAACTCTACAGGCGGTATTTTTGTGCCTGCCTTGTTGAAAGCTTTAGGTGTTGAAACCGTTCATGAATTATATTGTGAACCAGATGGAAATTTTCCTCACAATCCAGAACCGCTTCCCGAAAACCTGATTGCATTATCAAAAGAAGTGGTAAGCAAACGCGCAGATTTAGGTATAGCTGTTGATCCTGATGTTGACCGTCTTTGTTTTGTTTGTGAAGATGGCAACATGTTTGGCGAAGAATATACCCTTGTTGCTGTAGCCGACTATGTATTAAAAAACAATGTAGGCAATACTGTTTCTAATCTTTCATCAACCCGTGCACTGCGCGATGTTACTGAAAAAGCAGGCGGCGAATACCATGCAGCTGCGGTAGGAGAGGTGAACGTTGTAAACCAGATGAAAGCAGTTAACGCTATCATTGGCGGTGAAGGCAACGGTGGTGTTATTTATCCCGAGTCACATTACGGTCGTGACGCTTTAGTTGGTATTGCGTTGTTTTTAACCCATTTGGCAAAATACGGCAAGTCGGTTTCAAGTTTGCGTGCGTCATATCCGGGTTATTTTATTTCAAAAAACAAGATCACTTTAACGCCCGAAATGGACATAGACGCCCTTTTGAGCAAGGTAGAACAGAAATACAGCAAACAGCCGCACTCAACAATTGACGGCTTAAAAATAGAATTTGATAAAGAATGGGTACATTTGCGGAGGTCAAACACCGAGCCCATTATCAGGATCTACTCCGAAGGCAATTCTGAAACCGTGGCAAACGGTTTGGCCAATAAGATCATCGCTGATATTAAGGAGATCTTACAACTGAAAGGTTAATTTTTACTGGTATTAAAAAATAACAGGCAACCGGCGGTAAATACCGTTGGTTGCTTGCTTGTATAATAATACCGGGCATGTGTTTTAAAGTTACTGATCCATTAATTTATAAATTTAAAAAGAATGCGCGTTTATTTTGATAATGCCGCCACTACACCCCTTGACCCTGATGTAATGAAGGAGATGTATAAGGTGATGGAAAACCAGTTTGGTAATCCGTCGTCAATACATGCTCACGGCAGGGAAGCCCGTACCTTAATTGAGCGTTCGCGTAAAACCATTGCTGGTTTACTGCATACCTCGCCGGCCGAAATCTTTTTTACATCGAGTGGTACCGAAGCCGATAATACGGCCATCAGGTGTGGTATCATTGATCATAACATTACTCATGCCATCACCAGCCATACCGAGCATCACGCAGTGCTCCATACACTGGAAGCCATGGAGAAATCGGGTTTGATTAAACTGAGTTTTGTAAATATTGATAGCAAGGGTACAATTGATTATGATCACCTGGAAACGTTATTGAAAGAAAACGAACGCAGTTTTGTTTCATTAATGCATGCCAATAACGAAATAGGTACGTTATCAGATATGGAACGCGTGGGCGATCTGTGTGAAACATACAACGCTATTTATCATTGTGATACTGTGCAAACCATGGGGCATTATCAGCATGACCTGAGCAAACTTAAAGCTCATTTCCTGGTTTGCGCCGCTCATAAATTGCATGGTCCTAAAGGAGTTGGTTTCCTGCACATTAACCATAAAATAAAGATAAAACCGTTTATTTATGGCGGAGCCCAGGAGCGCAATATGCGCGGTGGTACCGAAAATATTTACGGTATAGTTGGATTAGCTAAAGCGCTCGAAATGGCTTACAGCGAAATGGAGCAGCATCAAAATCATATCCAGGGCTTAAAATCTTATATGATGGAACAAATGATTGCTAATGTTCCGGGTGTAAGCTTTAACGGTGAAACCGATGCTGACAAAAGTTTATATACGGTATTAAACGTTTCGTTCCCCGAAATGGAAATGAGCGATATGCTGTTATTTAACCTTGATATTGCCGGTATCTCGGCTTCTGGTGGTAGTGCTTGCAGCTCGGGCAGTGATATTGGCTCGCATGTGTTAACTGCCATTGGCGCAAGCTCATCGAGGCCATCTGTTCGTTTCTCGTTTTCAAAGTATAACACTAAAGAAGAAGTTGATTTTGTAGTAGCCAAGGTTCGTGAACTTTGTGCTGTGAATGTTTAAGTTTAAAAAGCACTAAAAATAAAAAGCTTTAAAAACTCAGTTTTTAAAGCTTTTTATTTTTTAATGAAAATCGTCATTGCGAGGAACGAAGCAATCGCGAACTATACAGGGCGGACTTGAATAGCTACTCTGTAAGTCGGGGATTGCTTCGTGCCTCGCAATGACGGTTTAGAAGAAATGTTAAAGCAAAAGCCTTACAAGTTTATCTCGTAAGGCTTTTGCTTTTTAAAAGAATGAGCTTCTAACCTCTAATTACTAACCTCCAATCTCTAACCTACAACTCCTTCCTTAACCTCGCTACCGGGATATTCATTTGCTCGCGGTATTTTGCTACGGTGCGGCGGGCTATGTTATAGCCGGCATCTTTAAGGATCTCGGTCAATTTTTCGTCGGCAAGCGGGTGGCGTTTATCTTCTTTGCCGATATGCTCTTCCAGTATCTTTTTAACCTCTTTGTTGGATACTTCTTCGCCGCTTTCGGTTTGGATGGCTTCGGAGAAGAATGATTTTAACAGGAAGGTGCCAAACTCAGTTTGTACATATTTAGAGTTGGCTACGCGCGATACTGTCGAGATATCCATGCCAATACGGTCGGCGATATCTTTCAGGATCATCGGTTTCAGATTTTTATCATCGCCGGAGAGGAAAAACTCGTACTGATATTGCATTATGGCATTCATGGTTTTAAGCAGCGTTTGTTGACGCTGTTTAATGGCATCAATGAACCACTTGGCCGAATCAAGCTTTTGTTTTACAAACTGAACTGCTTCTTTCAGTTTTTTATCTTTTTGCGATGCCTTATCATAATGCTGAAACATTTCCTGGTAAGAGCGGCTTACCCTAAGCTCCGGTGCGTTTTTTGAGTTAAGGGTAAGTATAAGCGTACCATCGTTATTGGTGATATGGAAATCAGGTATCACCTGCATTTGCTTGGTGTTGATCTCGTTTGAGTCGCCAGGCTTTGGGTTAAGTTTTAGTATTTCATTAACCACGCCACGCAGCTCGGTTGAGTTCATGTTCAGCGATTTTTCAAGCTTATCATAATGTTTACGGGTAAACTCATCCAGATAGTGCTCAACAACCTGTATCGCTTTTTTGATGATTGGATCGTTCACGTCTTTTTTGCGAAGCTGGATCAACAGGCACTCCTGTAAGCTGCGTGCGCCTACGCCCGGAGGATCAAAACCCTGTATCACTTTCAGCATGTCCTCCACTTCATCATCTTCGGCAAGTACGTTTTGCGAAAATGCCAGATCATCGGTAAGTGACATAATAGGGCGGCGCAGATAGCCGTCATCATCAAGGCTACCTATAATTTGCTTGCCAATCATGAAATCTTTATCACTCAGGGGCAGCAAATCTAACTGGGCCTGCAGGCTTTCAAAAAATGAACTTTGTACAGCAATGGGAATTTCTTTGCGCTCATCCTCGTCATCGCCGTTTTGATCATAGCGCGAGCCATAATCATTAAGGTTATCCTCCTGCAGGTAGTCGTCTATATTAAATTCATCCATCTCGCCCTTTTCCTCGTCGCTGTTGAAGTTGTCATCGTCGGGATCACGGTCGGGATATTGTTCTTCGGGTTCGTTCAGGTTGGTAAGGCTCAGATCTTCAAGTGCCGGATTTTCTTCCAGTTCTTCTTTTATCCGGGTATCGAGGGATACAGTAGGTACCTGCAGCAATTTTATAAATTGTATTTGCTGCGGTGAAAGTTTTTGTAAAAGTTTTTGTTGAAGGTTCTGTTTAAGCATATTTAAGATGTAGCCAAAAATACATCAAATTAATATTAACTAAAAATTACTTGAGGTATCTGCTATAAAGTTGTTAAATGTTTTAGGCATGCCAATTGTTTTGCTCGCAACAAAAAAACTATATAAATAGATTGTTTGTGTAATATTATTAACTTTAAGTAACCAAACTTTAATTTATGGCAATAGTAAAAGAGTTTAAAGAATTTGCAATGCGGGGCAACGTGGTTGACCTTGCTGTAGGTGTTATCATCGGCGCTGCGTTCGGCAAAATTGTTACATCGTTAGTAAATGATATCATTATGCCACCAATAGGGATGCTAACCGGTGGTATCGATTTTAAAGACCTTAAATATGTACTTAAGCCCGCGGTTGATAAAACTCCGGAAACGGCTATCAATTACGGTTTGTTTATCAATAACATAATTGATTTTATCATTGTGGCATTCTGTATCTTTTTAATTGTAAAGGGTATCAATTCACTGAAGAAAAACGAAGAAGCCGCTCCCGCAGCACCACCGGAACCAACTAAGGAGGAAGTATTACTTACAGAAATCCGCGATTTGCTGGCTAAAAAAGCCTAATGCAATTTAGTTCATGGATCATAGTTTTTCGCTCTATGTGGCTATGATCCATGAACTATCAACCATGAACTACTAAAAGGTTTTTGGCAATTTAGGATCGGTTAGGATAATATAGTCGGCCATGTCTGCAAATTTACTCCAATCGGGATTGTCAAAGCTGTCATCGGCATAGGTGGCAATATTAAGTATGCGTGCTTTCGGTGCATATCTTTTTAATTGGGCTACAGCGCCCAGTTTCTCCTCGCTGTGAAAGCCGCCGTTTAGTTGTAGAATTTTGAAGCCCGAATGGCTTTTCATAAATTTTGCTATTGACCAACCCATCGTAGCATCCCATAAATTTTGTGACTGATAGATCTGCATGCCTGGCATCGACGCATGGCCTCCCATTATTTTAGCAAATTTATCATAGTAAGCGCCCGTGGCAGTATCAATAGGTAAGGGGGCAAGATAGCCTTTGGCCTGGGTATCCAGCTGCTTTAAAATATCAAGGCCTCCACGCGTAACCATATTAGTGTAACGGGTAGGGGCATTGGCAGCTATTACAGGCAGGTGGTTGCTTTTAGCCAGTTCAACCATTGGTTTGTAATCCTTGTAGTTGGGCCAGGTACGCGCATCGGTAATCAGGTTTTTTTCGCGGATAAGTCCGGCAAGGTATTCATTTAACACAAGTTGGCAGTCGGTTTGAAACATCTCCATTGACAGTGCGATTTTTTGCGGGTATTTTTCAGATAGCTTTTTGAACAAGCTCAATTCAAGGTAATGTGCCGTTGAATCGTTATGCTCTTCGCCAAAAAAAAGAACGTCGGCATTGGCCATGTCATTAATAATATCATTAGGTGAGACTATCTTTTGAGCCGATATGCTGTAAATTTTATAGTGAGTTGCAGGTAACTCCTGGGCAATACCAGCGGCTGACAGGCCTATTAATAATATGGAGAGGATTAATTTCATTTGTTAAATGATAAAAGCAGGTGAATTTACGCGCTGATTTATGCTTTAGAGCTATCTTGTTTAATCTTTTTAATATTGTAGTGTCATTAAAATGTCAGCTAATATTCTTTAAAGATTTATGGCACTAAACTAATAATTAACTCCCTTTTTAACTGTTTGTTTAGTGGCTTAATTGCCGGTAATTTATTCCAGTTCATTTCGTTCATTTTTTCTGGAAATTATGATGTTGTAAATTTAAATGCTAAGAAAATGGCCATTTTTCTGATGTTTTTTTGCGTCCGATTCCAAGGTCTTCAGTTAAAATCGTGGTAATGTTTTTTTCGTTAATTGCGAAGATTTATTAACCGGCTTCGGCCACTAAACAATTGATTATTAATGAAAAAGAAACTTACCCTGTTGTGCCTGATGCTTGCGTGTTCGCTGCCGATCTTCGCTCAAAACATTTTTACAGCAATCCGGGCCAATGATATCCCCGGGGTTAAATTTTTGCTGAACAAGAGTGCTAATGTAAATGTGAAAGATGAAAATGGCGATAGTCCCTTGATCGTTGCAGTTAAAAACAACCAAAGCAGAATGGTGAACCTGGTACTGCAGGCCGATGTTAAAGTAGATTACAAAGATAAAGAGGGCAATACCGCTTTAATGATTGCCGGCAAAAACGGCAATGCCGAAATTATTGGCCAACTACTGCATTATTACCCAAATATCAATCTCCGTAATAGCAATGGCGCTACTGCTTTAATGTTAGCTGTTAATGAAGGCAACGCCGATATAGTAAAGAGCCTGCTTGAACACGGTGCAAGTGTTAAAATAAAGGATAAACAAAATAAAACAGCTGCTGACTATGTTAAGGATGCCGGCAAAGATGAAATGCTATCATTACTGAACAATACTACCCCGGTTACCGCCAGCCTTAAAAATACAGGATCATACGCCATCCCTTTTCAATAATACAAACAGAAGCATTTGTTAATGCGGCACGATCTGTAAAAACAAAAATCCCGGAAGGAAAGTCATTGGATACCTGTTTCGGGATTTTTTATTTAGCCATTTCAGTATAAGGAGCCAAAAACATAGCAGATCAATTAGTTATTCTCAATAAAAAACACCTAATTTGCTGCTATTGAGTAGTTGTATGTATTTTATTATAAATAAGAAAAATAGTATTTGAACTATTGAATAAAATAACTACATTTGCGCTCTTGTTTAAAAAAGACGAATAGAATAAAATATAGCCATGAAAAGAACGTTTCAGCCTTCTCAAAGAAAAAGAAGAAATAAACACGGTTTCCGTGAACGCATGTCAACTGCTAACGGTAGGAGAGTATTAGCAGCCAGAAGAGCTAAAGGCAGAAAAAGATTAACCGTTTCTGACGAAGGCAGGCACAAAGCATAATTGAGGTTGCCCTGCCCTTATTTATAAGGGTTTGGAACCGCTTATCTGCTTTATCCTTCGGTTCAAAAATGGCAACAATGTATACTTTTAAAAAAGAAGAACGGTTATGTAACAAGAGGCTTATTGATAAGCTTTTTCATAACGGTTCTTCTTTTTTATGTTATCCCTTCCGGGTATCCTGGCTTGTTAACCCCGAGCCTCAGCCTTACCCTGCGCAAATTCTTTTTTCTGTTCCCAAGAAGCGTTACAAGCACGCTGTTGATCGTAATTTAGTGAAAAGACTAATGCGGGAGACTTACAGGTTGCATAAGCAACAGTATCTTTATGATATATTGCAGCAAACAGATAAAAACATAATTGTTTCGGTAGGCTATGTGGGTAAGGAAATTGAACCATACCTTTTCATCGAAAAAAAGATGCTGAAGATGCTTACCCAGCTTGGTAACGAATTAGCAGCAGCTTCGGTACAGGTTCCGGCTAATTAACATGACAGGGTTATGGATTTAATTGTCAGGTTTTTAAAAACGATAGTCGGGTGGATCTTCATTATCCTGATTAAGTTTTACCAGTATTTTATATCACCGCTTTCGGCTGCATCATGCCGGTACACACCTACCTGCTCGCAATACGGTGTTGAAGCTATCAAGAAGCATGGCGCTTTCAAAGGTGGCTGGTTAACTATAAAACGTATAGCAAGTTGTAATCCCTGGGGCGGTCACGGGCATGATCCCGTACCTTAAATTTGTAATATGAGCCTGATACTTCAAATAGAAACAGCAACAACATCCTGTTCGGTGGCCCTTGCCCGTGTTGGCGAGGTTTTGGATTTTAAGGAAATAAATGCCCGTAATATTCACGCCGAAGTTATTACACTTTATATAAACGAATTGTTGAATAACACGGGGATAAGTTATAATGACCTTGATGCTATTGCGGTAAGCAGTGGCCCCGGTTCTTATACTGGCTTGCGAATAGGTGTATCTACCGCTAAAGGTTTATGTTTTGCTTTGGATAAACCACTCATAGCTGTTGAAACCCTTGAAGCCATGGCCGATGGCGTTATTAATAATCCTGGCTTTTTCGCGGATGACAAAACGCTGTTATGCCCTATGATTGATGCCCGCCGGATGGAGGTTTACACCGCATTATTTGATACGGCAGGCAATAGGGTACGCGAAACCGCTGCCGATATTATTGATGAAAACAGTTTTGCTGATTATCTGCAACATCACAAGATTATCTTTTTTGGCGATGGTGCCGAAAAGTGTAAAAGTGTACTAAGCAATAATCCTAATGCTGCATTTTCAGACGATTTTACTAATTCGGCAATTTATCTTACCGAAAAGGCCGCCCAAAAATTTGCTGATGGCGTTTTTGAGGATGTGGCTTATTATGAACCTTACTACCTTAAAGATTTTATAGCCGGGAAAAAAGCACTTTAATTATCGGTTTTAAAGATCCTGCCAAACAAACGGCCAAAGAAACCTTTTTCGCCCATTGGGATATAGCTCGAATTCATCGGGTGTTCAATTACCCGCCCGAATTTAAGCGAAAAACCAAGGAAGACATCGGCTCCGGAATAGTTGCCTACATGATTTATTTGATTGGTATTATTTAATGCAGCTAAGGTAAAGCGGCCTGTATTCACCAGGCGTTCGGAACCGATAAAAAATTCGGCGTTGGGCGATTTTACCATGATCTGCGCACCTATATTAAATAATTTATAATCGTCATAAGTTGCTGTTAGGGTAGCTATCAGGTTGTTTTTTTGTACCGAATTAACCAATGCGCCTGTAAAACCCGGATAAAACATTTCTTTTTGAGCCACAACAGTTGGGAAATACCTGAATGTTTTTTCATCATCGAGCCAGTAGCTTTTTGATACACTCAATTCGGCTTTTGCGTTTGTTTTGGTATTAAAGGATGTAACAACCCCATTGCCTCTTACTAAGGCATATACAGCATTGTAAATATTTTCATCACGATGCTCCGATGTAATATCCGTAATATTTGTCGTGTTGTCAAAATCAGTAATGGTTGAGCGCTTGTTCCAGTGGATAAAACCAAGGTCTTTTATATTACCTTGAATAAGGATCCCATCTTCTGTACGGAAAGTAGCACCAAGGGATATGGCAGCTCCAGGATTGCGAAAGGTTGGCAGGAAATCACGGCCATCTAACCTTCCTGGTACGTAGCTTCTGTAGTACCGGCCCTGCATATAAACGTCAGCATTGTCATTATTGGGATCTACCGGATCGCGGTTGATTTGCAGGCTCGACTGCCCTACATCAATTTTATCATACTGAATGCCCGAAAGGTAACTTAGTTTAAAGCCTATTGATAGTTGTTTATTGACCTGTTCGCGGTATGTGTAGCTTAGCTGATCATACATTTGAATCATGTAATGGTCATTAAATATATTATCATAGTTGTTGTAAGCAAAGTTTGAAGGGCCGTCGAGAAAAGCAACAGATTCGTCGGTAGCGAGACCTCTGCTTTCTACCCTCGTTTGTGCAGAAAAGCCCATCTCAACGTTACCGTTAAGGCTGGTAAAAAACTTAAGCATTATAGCATAAGCATTAGCATTAGCATTAAAATGATTTAAAGCGTTTTGGCCAATCCGTAATGATGAAGTATTATAGAAAGCAGGACTTGCAAATGCGCGGCTCTTGAGCGGCCGTTGTATGTGGCCGGTTAAGTATAAATTGGCATCGAAATTAGGGACAAAAAAATTGAATGCTACCGCCCGGCTTGAATCCGGAATGAAGGACCTTTGCGATGGGTTTTCAAAAGAATCATAAAGCGTGCCCGTATTGTATTGCGAAAATTGTTGAGCCGATACAGATAAAGAACAAAAGGTTAAAAAGAGAATAGTAAAGATCTTATTCATATTATAGCTCACATACACTCACTCTGAATTATTGAATAAAAACCCAAAGCAGGCGCCGGTAAAATTTATTACAAATTTCTGTTTGTATTGTTTTACGAAATCGGCGGGGTATGGTTGTGTCAATGCACAATTTATTTTTTTTGCGAGCTTGTGTCGGGTGCGTTTAAACGCATACAGAAATTAGTGTAAAAATTCTTGTCAGATGCAGTGAGCTGAAAAGCTGCACCATAATAGCTTTTCCAACCGGGGGAGTTATTTTCAAATGCATCGTAAAAAGGTTTTTTTAAATCGCGCTTTAATACGGGCAGCATGTTTTTAAAGTTGATAAAGTACGCTACGTTGCTTCTTTCGGCCAGTAAATTGTCAAACTGTGTGTACTGATCTGTTTTGCTAATGAATTTCCGGTTAAAGTAAGTATCGTTATAGCTCTCCAGCTCGGATACTGATGCAGCAAGGATAAGGTAATTATCAATAATCATAAAGTAAGGCTTCCTGAAAACGCTGAAAGCATCACCCAATAAAAAGAAAGGCAGTTTTTCATAATTAAACTGACCAACTTTATCGGTAACCATATTACTGATGTTCATCATCAGCGGAAACAGCCTTGAGCCATCCTTGACGGATATAATGGCAAATTTTTCAAAGTATCGGGTCGTAACTATTGCAAATTCATTACCAAGCAGTTTTTCAAATTCCGGCTTTATAAACAGGCCCGCTTCGGATTTTACTTTGGCTAACAGTTCGTTTTTTTCCTTGCCCACACCTGCTTTATCATGCCATTGCGAAAGATCGGCCTCGAACTTTTTAGGGTCCGAAACAGCAAAACTGATGCTATAGGCAGTAGTGGCCGGGAAAATATCTTTCAAATGATTCTCAACCGGTTGCTGGGTCGAATAGATGTTCAAATAGCTGGTAGCATTATTTTGCTTAGTTGTAAAGCCGTTAAACATCAACGCGTCGCTTTTATAATTCAGGTTTAATGCGGCGTAAGCCGGCAACATCCGGAAACTCTTAAAAAGATCGGTAGTTTTATTAATAAACAACTGATCAAAAAGCGGGTTAAGCTGGTTGTAGTTGATATAAAGGTTTGCCAGCGAATTGGCGTTTTGCTGCTCGGGCAGCGGTACAAAGCCATTTTGGCCTTTATCCTGTTGGTATATGGCGCTATGGTCAACCAAATCTTTTGAAAAGCTGCCCGAAAATATATTGTCGCCTGTTTTTATGATGTAGAAATGTTTGTTTAACGGTTTGACGAAAATATTATACCCCTGACTTGCGGCTATCTGCATCGGTGCTATTTGTAAACTGTTTTTGGCCACGCCGGTTAAATTATTAAACATGGCTGCCGAAAAGGTTTTTGATGCCGAGGTAGTTACAAGCAGGTCTACATCGTCTGTATGAGTTGGATGAATGGAAATAAAAATATTTTGACCGGTAAAAAACTGGCTAAGCTGCGGAGAGGTTATAAGCAACTTGCGTAATGTATCAAGGTCGCTTAATTTATCGTGCCCGGCAAACGCACTAAGGAGCTGATTGCCTGCAAAAATCTCATAAAAGCCTTTTTCGTTAGTAAACTCAAATACGGCAACAGCGTTATCTGGAATAGCATGCATAACCTGTCCGGTACGCACTCCCGGCGGACTCAAATTTTTAAAATATAATACCGTTATAAGCACGGTAGCTATAATTAAAAATATAGTGGTTACTATCATTCGTTTCATAGCAGGGGTGTGCAGCAAATATAGAATTTTACCCCACGGCGTTAAAGTAATACTTTCAATTGGTTAACTTAGCTTTTTATATCTGCATGAACAAACAAATAATTATTACTGCTTCGTTTTTAGGTATGCTTGCCGTTATAACCGGCGCTTTTGGTGCACACGGATTAAAAGCCGTGCTAACGCCTTCGCAGCTTGAGGTTTGGCATACCGCTGTTCAATATAATTTTTATCATGTTTTTGCCTTGCTATTTCTGGCAGCCTTTGCGGGTAAAAGGGACGGAGGGTTGATATCTGCCGCGTATTACCTTTTTACTTTTGGCATCATCCTTTTTTCAGGGTCGTTATACCTGCTTTCCTGCCGTGATTTGCTTGGCTGGAACTGGCTTGTATTTATGGGGCCAATTACACCCATTGGCGGTTTATTGTTCATATTGGGTTGGCTGATGCTTGCCTTAGCCGCTATCCGCAATAAATAATAACACATGTTAGAGTTTGCCGAAATTGAACATACCGACCGTGAAACGCTTTTTGCCGAAGTGATTTTGCCCCTGGCTATTTCAAAAAACTATACTTACCGGATACCTTACGAGCAAAACAATGCTATTGCTATAGGCAAAAGAGTGGTGGTGCAGTTTGGTAAAAGCAAACTGTATACTGCTATTGTTAAGGAGATAGGCAAACTGGCGCCCGAAAAGTA
Source organism: Mucilaginibacter gossypiicola (assembly GCF_900110105.1). GTDB lineage: Bacteria > Bacteroidota > Bacteroidia > Sphingobacteriales > Sphingobacteriaceae > Mucilaginibacter > Mucilaginibacter gossypiicola. The sequence goes on from NZ_FOCL01000004.1 coordinate 699,104, forward strand.
TGAGGCCAAATACATCATCGAAATATTGGATGACCGCCCCGTTGTGACCCCACAGCAGCTTGAGTTTTGGCAGTGGCTGGCCGATTACTACATGTGCAATATAGGCGAGGTGATGAATGCTGCGCTACCATCAGCACTAAAACTGGCAAGCGAAACCCGTATTGTGCTTAACCGTGAATACGAGATAGATAAAGCTACACTTCATGATAAGGAGTTTTTAATTGTTGAGGCCCTTGAAATTCAGCCAGAGCTTACTATTAGCGATATTACCAAGCTGTTGGGGCAAAAAACTGTAATGCCGATATTGAAACTGATGTTTGAGAAAAACATCATCAATATATCTGAAGAAGTTAGTGAACGCTACAAGCCACGTAAGCGCACATTCATTACCCTTAACCCGGTTTACAATAATCAGGATAATCTACGGGAGCTATTCCCGATATTGGAAAAACGTGCGCCTAAACAGGCCGATGCCTTGCTGGCTTATATCAAACTGTCCCGTCATTCAAAAAATATCACCAAAAATGAACTTATTGAAGAGAGCGGGGCTGGCGAGTCGAGCATTAAGTCGCTCATTGAAAAGGAGATTTTCTTTTCGGAAGATAGAAGTGTTAGCCGGTTGCATTTTGAAGGAGAGGATGAAGCAGGTGATAACTTTGAATTGAGCGAGCAGCAAACCGGGGTGCTTCAAAGTATCCGCGAGCAGTTTAAAGAAAAAGATGTAGCCCTATTGCATGGCGTAACCTCATCGGGCAAAACACAGTTGTATGTAAGGTTGATAGAAGAGATTGTACGCAATGGTAAACAGGTGCTTTATCTGCTTCCCGAAATTGCCCTTACAACACATATCATCGAACGCCTGAGGACGTATTTTGGTGCCGATATAGGCGTTTACCATTCCCGCTTTAATGATAATGAACGGGTAGAGGTTTGGCAAAAAGTTTTAAGCGGAGAATATAAAATTGTACTTGGTGCACGTTCATCAGTGTTTTTGCCATTTGCTGATCTGGGCCTGATCATTGTTGATGAGGAGCATGAAACCTCATACAAACAATTTGACCCTGCGCCGCGCTACAATGCACGTGATGCGGCCATCTTTTTAGCTAATATGCACCAGGGCAAAGTGCTGCTGGGCTCGGCTACACCATCTTTTGAAAGTTACTATAATGCCCGCATGCATAAATACGGTTTTGCAGAGCTAACAGAACGTTTTGGCGGCGTTGAATTGCCCGATGTGCAGGTGGTAAGCATTGCGCATGAAACCAAACAGAAAACTATCCAGTCGCATTTTACCAGTGTGTTGATGGAGGGTATAAAGCAGGCTCTTGAAAATAAAGAACAGGTAATTTTATTCCAAAACCGCCGTGGATATGCGCCTATCCTCATGTGCAAAGTTTGTGCTTATACACCTAAATGTATCAATTGCGACGTAAGCCTTACTTACCACAAAAGCAGCGGCAAACTGCATTGTCATTACTGCGGGTACAAAGAAGATACACCGTCCATTTGCCCGGCTTGTGGCTCAACCCATTTGGAATATAAAGGTTTCGGTACCGAAAAAATTGAGGACGAGCTGAGCGTTTTACTTCCTGAAGCCCGGATCGCCCGTATGGATTTGGATACCACACGGTCAAGAAATTCCTTGCAGACTATCCTTAACGATCTGGAAGAAAAACGAATTGATATTTTGGTTGGTACCCAGATGGTAGCCAAAGGGCTCGATTTTTCTGATGTGACGCTCATTGGTATTATTAATGCGGATAGCTTGCTGAAATTCCCGGATTACAGGGCTAACGAACGCGGGTACCAACTCCTGTCGCAGGTGAGCGGCAGGGCAGGACGACGGGGTAAGCAAGGCAAGGTAGTTGTGCAAACCTATGATATTTACCACCGGGTATTAAAACAGGTAATTGACAACAATTACGCCGATCTTTATTTTACAGAGATGGAAGAGCGGAGGAGCTTTAAATATCCGCCGTTTTACCGTATCATCAACCTCGATATCAAACATAAAAATCCGGATGTGCTTTATAACCAGGCCGAATATCTCGGCGCCCGTCTCCGGGAGCATTTTGGCGAACGGGTGATAGGCCCGGAACAGCCGCTCATCAGCAGGATCCGTAATTACTATATCAAAAGCATCATGCTTAAATTTGAGAAGGATGGCATCTCCATCGTAAAAGCAAAATCTGTTTTACGGGATGTGATTACTCAATATTATACAACCAAGCTTAGCACCGGCAGTATTGTGCAGCCGGATGTTGATCCGTATTGAAGCGTTTAATCGAAGCTTGTTAAAACCATGTCATTGCGAGCGTAGCGTGGCAACCGCACGGAAGCATAGACACCCTGTATAGCATGCGATTGCTTTGTCGTTCCTCCTCGCAATGACATGTGTAGGGGAGTGATGTAATTACTTTTCCAACTCCAATCCCCAATCTTTTCCTTTATCTACAGCAGGCACACCTTTATCCATCCAAACAGGCATTGGGGCACCCTTTAAAAAGTGATCGAAAAATTGCTGCTCGCGGATAGTAATATCTTTCTTGTTTTGGCGTAGAACAAGGTTGTGGGCTTCGCCATTATATTGCAACAGCCAAACGGGCTTGCCTAAGCGACGTAGTGCCGTAAACATTTCAATGCCCTGATACCATGGCACGGCCCCGTCTGCATCGTTGCTCATGATCATAACTGGCGTTTTTACTTTAGGTAACTGAAATAAAGGTGAATTTTCGATATACAACTCCGGCTTTTCCCAAAGCGTTGCACCAATACGACTTTGCGATTTTTCATACTGAAACTGCCTGTTCAAGCCAGATTCCCACCTGATACCGCCATAGGCCGAAGTCATGTTGGCTACCGGTGCGCCAGCCCAGGCCGCTGCGTACATATTAGTTTGGGTAATAAGATATGCCACCTGGTAACCGCCCCAGCTTTGGCCCTGTATGCCGATATGCGCTGCGTCAACCCAACCGTTTTTCTTTAGTGATTCAACGCCCGAATTAATAAACTCTACGGCCGAAGCGCCCGGATGCCCGGTTTGATAGCTGATATCCGGCGCGAAAACCAGGTAACCATTGCTTACAAAAAATGAAATAGGTAACCGGGATGGTGTGGGGGCAGGGGCAATATAATTATAAAGTCCGTCAGATAGCTTTTCGTAAAAATAAACCACCATTGGGTACTTCTTAGCCGGGTCAAAATCTTCGGGCTTATACAGGATTCCCTTTGATTGATAACCTTTAGGTGTTGTCCACCTTACCAGTTCGGCAGTACCCCAGTTGTATTCGCTTTGCTGTGCGTTAATGCTGCTTAGTTTGATCTCTTTCTTCAAATCAGAAGAAAAGTAGAGATCAGGCGACTGTTTATAGCTTGCTTTGGTATAAATATAAGCATCGACATTTTTAGCTTTCAATAGGTTATCATAGCTCATCGGGGCCATGACGATCTTTTCGGGTTGATCGTTTGCTTCAGGGAATTTTCGGAAATATCCCCATTGTTTGGTTTCCTCATTTTGGGTAAGAAGCCACATCGGTTCTTTTACCGGGATAAATTTCTGCTCCGGGTCAGTTTGATCATACCTGATGATGAACTTGTTTTTACGACCGAGGCCTTTAGTAAAATTGAACGCATCGCCCGTTGCCGGGTCAAAACGCCATATATCATAGCGATCATAAATAAATACGGCCTTGTCGCCAGTTGTCCAGCCTGCTAAACCATATGGCGAAGCATAGCCGGGTACATCGTTTAGTTCATCGCCCATTTTTGTGTCCGTAGCCTTGCTTAGGTTTATTTTTTGCCCCGTTGCAATAGTATAGCAATACCATGCCTGATCTTTCAGATCAAACCAAAGTACATAATTGCCATGCGGTGAGATATAATAACGCCCTATGGAAGCGTTGACAAGCCTGTGGTTGCCACTTTTGGTATCAATTAAAATAGCCTGTTGTTTGGTGCTGCCTTCCCACTGTGCAGCTACGCGGGCACCAGTATCCGTAACCCCTAAAACATAGCGTGCATCCTTGTTTTCGGCAATTAATATCTCGGGAATGGCCTTACTGCCTAACTGAACGGTTTTGGTGTTTGATTCCTCGGGCTTAATGACCGCAAGGTAGCTTCGCTTTAACTCGGTTTGCAGGTTTTTAAGCTGTTGTGGTTGCAAATAATCGTCTTTGTAGTTCCAGATATCCAGTTTGGCAACCTCAAAATCTACCAGGGTAGTATCTGCGGGTTTCGGGATAGGCGCAGTGCCAAAGAAAAGATTGTTGCCACTTTTACTGAAGCTTACTTTGCCATCACCACTTACTGCCCAGTTATTGGGAATTCCGGCCGTGCCTGCTGACGCAATAACATCCGCACTATCTTTTGTTGTATTATAGTAATAAAGTTTAAAAGGTTTTACTAATGCCTTTTCCGGGTTCTTTTCGGCGGTAAATGCAATCTGTCTGCCGGCATCATCAATGCTGATATTATGATAATTGCCCCGGCCGGTACTCAACCGTTTAACTGTGTTTTTCTCAACTTCAAATAAATACAAGCCGGATGTAACCTCTTTTTGTTTGGCTGGAGCCGTTACCGCAAATGCAACCCATTTTCCATTTTTACTTACCTGGTATTCGCTAACATATTTAAAAGCCCGTTGGGTGCCAGTGTTTAGTTTTTTAATAGTTAAATCGGCGCCATCGTGGGTTGGAGGAGCAACTGTTACTGTAATAGCTTTTTTTGAGGTGTCGCTGGTAACGGGCTTTTTAACAGTATCGGCAGCTGCCAGATAAGCAACAACCAGCGCGTTCTCTGCTATTTTAAAAGAACGTATGGCTGCAACTTTGGTTATCGATGATGATCCCAAAGTAATTATGCCTAAGGTGTCTTTTGGAAAATCGGATTGTTTTTTCTTTTCGATTTTGGCCTGCCTTGTTTCCTGGTAAAGCGGCCGGATGAGGCATATGGCGAACTTTGAATCTCCGGTTATTTTTACCGTATCAGCGCGAGGTATTTTTACTAAGGTTGTGTTTTTACTGGTTTTGATAACAAGCTCGGCATCTCCCTGTTGTGGTTTTATTATATAACCTATCCATTTGCCATCATTGCTGATGTGTTGACCTGCTATGCTTTGCCATCCATCAAAAACAGAATGATCTAAGGGTTTTTTAGGGGATTTTTGAGCCGATACATGAAACCCAATAGCCAATAACAGGCAAGCTGATAGTAAAAGTTTACGCATACAGGAAAGATGTCAAAACCTAAATATGCTGAAAACTTACGGCTTAATGAAATAAGTTATGGGAAAGTTACATTGAGGCGAAAGGCGAAAGGCGAAAGGCGAAAGGCGAAAGGCATTATGTTAAATAGGAATATAAAACAACCTTTAACCTTTTACCTTTCGCCTTTAACCTCGATTAGCACATCGCTTTGTTCAATGCACGGATAGCTTCATCGAAATCTTCACGGGCTATCAAAAACTGAATGTTTACCATTCTTAGCGCAAAGCCGCCGCTTCTGATATTGATGCCTTTTTGAGCAAGAGCTGTTGCTGCTTTGGCCAATAAGCCCGGCTGGTCCATATTGGAACCAATCAAACAAACCATAGCCACTTTTTCGACAGTTACTTTTTCATAATTATCTTCCAGCTCACCGATTAGTTTTTTATTGAGGTCTTTTTCCCATATCACGATTGAAATGCTGTTGGCGCTCGTGGCTTTAAAGCTATAGCTGACACCAAACTTGTAAAACAACTGCATGATATGGAAGTCGGTACCTACGTTGCCCACCATTGAGGGATCGTAAATATCGATCATCACTACCTTCTCGGTACCGGTGATTACTTCAACACGTTTTTTATCGCAAATGTACTCACGGGTAATCAGCGTTCCAGGGTGTTCTGGCTGGAACGTATTTTTGATCCTTAAGTCGATATCGTTTATTTCCAAAGGCTTTGATGCCTTGGGATGGATAGCTTCCATGCCTACATCGGCCAGCTGATCGGCAACGTCATAATTGGTGTTACCTACCGGGAAACAGTTTTCAACGCCAACCAACTGAGGATCGGCGGTACAAAGGTGGTACTCCTTATGAATGATAGCCTCCTGGGGTTCTACGGCAACGGCAATTTTGCTGAAGGTAACTTCAGAATATCCACGGTCAAACTCACGCATGATGCCTTCGGTACCTTTGGCGTAGCCGGTAACAATGGTGATTGTTTTTGTAAAATCAATGTGGGCCAGATCTTTTTTAATGCGCTGATCGATAGTTAACGCACGGTGGTCATGAAATCCGCTAAGATCAACCAAAGTAGCGTTAATACCCATATTTTGCAGGATATTGGTAAAGTTAAAAGCCGAATGACTTTCGCCTATCGATGCCAGGATCTCGCGGGCTGCCTGCAAAATGCCTTCTTTCCCTACGTAACCGGATGCCAGGATGTTGGCCAGGTTCTCAAGATAGGTTTGTGCATCCTTAATCCTTGTCTCAATGTATTTATCGGCTTCGGCAACGTTAAGACCAAGGCTTTCATACGTTTTATTGATCTGCTTTAAACGGGTAATCAGTTGCTTTAAAGGAGTATGGAAATCCTTGTAGTTGGCAAGCTTATGATATACGCCAGGTGCACCTGTCTTTTTGTTTTCGAGCAGGAGATTGGTTACCCCCGAAAATGCCGATACTACAAATATGCGGTTGTAAAGTTGGTCCCCGCTGCGTTCAAAAAGGATGATGTTTTTGATCACATCACCCAAAGCGGTCATGGATGTACCGCCAATTTTTTCTACTGTTAACATTTTATACTGAAAAGATCAACAGCCAAATACCATAACTATACCAAAGTGCTGGAGCTATTTATAATTAATTGAATGTAAATAGCTTGTATCTGAACTGCTTTTTTTTAAATAACTCATTTTGATATATACTATCAAAACGATCGAAATATAATGATTAAAAAGCTTTGAGCCGTCTGCCTTAAGCTTTTCGCTTAAATTAACTATCTTTTTTATACAGATCGCCAGCTTTTTCGGCAGATAAACGGATGCCTTTGATCATAGCCGAACTGAAGCCATGGTGCTCCATTTCATTTAAACCGGCAATAGTACAGCCGCTTGGCGAAGTTACTTTATCAATTTCCTGTTCGGGGTGCGATGCCAGTTGTAATAGCAGGTCGGCCGCGCCTTTAGCGGTTTGGGCTGCCATTTTCAATGCGTCGTGGGCATGGAAGCCAATTTCTGTGCCACCTTGTGAGGCAGCGCGGATCGATCTTAAAAAGAAAGCGATACCACAAGCGCAAAGAGCAGTGGCCGAGGTCATCAATTCCTCATTGATTTGTATGGTTACACCAACTGTATCAAAAAGCGATTTAGCCAGGTTAATGTTTTTGTTGGTGCCGTTATCTGTAGCGATACAGGTCATGGAATGACCAATAGCTATGGCAGTATTCGGCATAGCACGAACTATCTGCACGTTAAGATCAAGGTGCTGGCGGATATCGGCACAACTAACGCCGGAGATAACTGAAATCAATAGTTGCTTATCCGGTTTTAACGATGGCTTAATTTCATCTAACAGTTTGTTAAGCTGCTGAGGGAGCACCGCCAGAACAATAATATCGGCTTTACGTACAGCACGCAGGTTGTTATCTGATACAAGATAGCCTTGTTCTGCATATTGAGATAACGCTGCTACGTTGCGGCGTGTTAATGATATTTGTTGTGGCTTACAAATGCCCGATTTAACTAAACCCTTGGCTAATGACAGGCCTATATTACCAGAGCCTAATATTGAAATGTGCTGTTGTGAGTTCATGCGTTTTTAGTTAAACGTGTTCCAAATGGTTTGTTATCCTTCAATTGACCAAGATCATCTGATTTGCCGATAATTACCGCCTTTACACCGCAAGCAATCGCGGTAAAAGCGTTATCGAGTTTAGGCAGCATTCCGCTATGTATTATCTTTTCCACTTTCAGTTCGTCGTAATGCTGCGGGTCAATTTCCCTTATCAGCGATTCTTCGTCATTAATATCTTTTAACACACCTTTTTTCTCAAAACAGTATATCAGTGTGGTGTCATACAATCCGGATAAAGCTACAGCCAGGGCCGAAGCGATGGTATCAGCATTGGTATTTAGCAACTGCCCTTCGCCATCATGCGTAATGGCGCAAAAAACAGGGGTAAAGCCGGCTTCCAGTAAGCGGCTTATATTTTCGGGGTTTATGGAGTCTTTAACAATATCACCCACAAAGCCGTAATCAATAGTTTTTACCGGTCGTTTAACTGCTTTAATAAAATTGCCGTCGGCGCCGGTTAAGCCTATGGCGTTGTTGCCAAAGCGCTGCAGTTGTGCTACAATATTTTTATTGATAAGGCCACCATAAACCATGGTAACAACTCTTAACGTTTCAATATCGGTGATACGCCTGCCATCAACCATTTTTGATTCGATGCCTAAGTCTTCGGCCATTTGCGTAGCCACTTTTCCTCCTCCATGTACCAGGATCTTTAAGCCTTCAAGCGCTTCAAAGTCCTTTAAAAAATGATATAGGTTTTCTGAGTTATCAATAACGTTTCCACCTATTTTGATTATATAAAGACCCTTATTTGAGGTTAATTTCCCCGTTTTGATATGATCTGTATCAATTTTGTTCATTCCTGCTGTTAATATAACTCTTTTAGTGTCAAATTTCCACTTTTTTGAGCGGAAAACTGTTAAAATTACGAAAATATAGTGTGTTTTTTCAAAAATTGATTTAAAAATGAATAATTGAATTTGCGATTTAAGTTTACAATTTGATTATGAAAGAATTAGTAATATTGGAAAACTTTAAGGCATCATCCTTGCTTATACCTATCTATGGAGCAAAAAAAGAATACCAGGCCGCGGGTGGCAATTATTGGGGGAGGATTTGGGGGCATACAATTAGCTAAGAAATTAAAAGATGCGCCGGTTGATGTGCTGATGATCGATAAGCATAACTATCACACTTTTCAACCCTTATTATACCAGGTTGCGGGAGGCTCCATAGCTGCCGATTCAATAGGCTTTCCGTTGCGGCGGATCTTTACACGACAAAAGAATTTCCGCTTCGCGTTAGCCGAGGTAAAAAAGATCAATGCTGAAAGCAATACGCTTGATACCGATATCGGCACTATCCATTACGATTACCTGGCAATTGCTACCGGCTCTAATACAAACTTTTTTGGGAACAAGGAGATAGAGCATTTTGCCATGCCGATGAAAAATATTCCGGAAGCCTTAAACTTAAGGAGCCTGATCCTGCAAAACCTGGAGATGTCACTTATATCTAAAGACCCGGAAGAAAAAGCCGCACTAATGACCTTTGTGGTTGTAGGCGGTGGCCCAACAGGTGTGGAGCTGTCCGGAGCCCTTGCCGAAATGCGTGAGCTGATATTAATGAAAGATTATCATGGCTTGCGTAAGCATAGTATGAAAGTTTACCTGGTTGAAGGTAAGGCCGAGTTACTTGCCGCTTTTTCGCCCAAAGCCCGCGCAAAGGCAAAAAAGTTTCTGGAAGATATGAATGTTACCATTTACAACAGTGTACACGTAGAAAGCTATAATGGCTATTTGCTTAAAATAGATAATGGCACAACCATACTCACCCGCAACGTACTTTGGGCAGCAGGCGTAAAAGGAGAGTTTCCTGAAGGTATTTCTGCCGATAATATAGCCCGAGGCAACCGGATCCTGGTTGATGAATTTAACAAGGTAAAGGGCTACGAAAATATTTACGCCATAGGTGATGTTGCCGCCATGATCACCGACGAATATCCAAACGGGCATCCTGGTGTAGCTCCGGTAGCTATTCAGCAGGGGCAAAACCTTGGCGAAAACGTTTACCGCATGTTTGATCGTAAGCCACTTGTCCCTTTCAAATATCGGGATAAAGGTTCACTGGCAACTATAGGACGCAATAAAGCTGTAGCTGATTTAGGGAAAATTCATTTCCAGGGCTTTTTTGCCTGGTTGGTATGGGGATTTGTACACATCATGTCGTTAGCAGGTTTTACCAATAAAGGCATCATATTTTTTAGCTGGGCCATCAACTATTTTACTAAAAACAGCGATAACCGACTGATTGTGCGTTATTTTGATACCGAAACCCGGATGACCGATCCCGAATCGAGATAAAAACAAAACAATAGACCATTTAAATCCTTACTTGTAAGTATTTATGGACCTGTTTGTTGTAATTGCTTTATTGGTTATTGTCAGCGCGGTTTTCTCATACCTCAACGCGCGTTTTATTAAGTTGCCGGGCACAATTGGTATTGTACTGCTGGCAACAATAGCATCTATAACGATACTTATAGTTGATAAAGTTGACTCTTCGATAGCTGATTATCTCGGTACTCTTGCTAAAAATATTAATTTTTCAAAAGCTGTATTGAATATCCTGCTTGGCTTCCTGCTTTTTTCCAGCTCATTTAATCTGGATGGCCGAAAGCTGAAGAAGGAGATGCGCCCGGTATTTGTGCTGAGCACTTTGGGGGTTATAATTTCTACCGCAGTGTTCGGTTTGTTATTTTTTTATGTTGCCCCGGTTTTTCATATTCATATGCCACTGATTTATTGCCTGCTGTTTGGCGCATTAATTTCTCCCACAGATCCGGTGGCGGTTTCAGCTATTATCCGTAATTCAAAATTACCAGCAAATCTTGAAACTATTATCTCGGGCGAATCGCTGTTTAATGATGGTATAGGGTTGATCCTTTTTGTGATCATTTTGGAAATTGCGCGGGTAGGTGAGGAAAAGATTGAATTGGCAAAGGTAATTGTACTCATAGTAAAGGAAATAATTGGGGGGATGATAGCGGGTGCTGTTTTAGGTTATGTTGCGCATCGTTTAATGCATGCTGTTAAAGATTTTCAAACGATTGTGCTGATCTCGCTGGCCTTGGTGATGGGCTTGTCGGTATTGGCCGTGTTACTTGGGTTTTCACTCCCCTTATCAGTTGTTATAGCCGGGCTGTTTGCCGGAGGTCAATCCATCAACCAGGATAATAAAGAAAAATCCCACGAGGCGCTGGAGAAATTCTGGAAATTAGTTGATGAGATCCTGAATACTATTTTATTCGTGATGATAGGTCTGCAGTTGGTTAACCTACCCTTTGTAAATAATTACTGGGTTACGGGAAGTATTTCTATTGTTACCGTTTTAATGGCCCGGTGGTTGAGTATCATGCTGCCACTCACATTTTTACGACGTACGCTTAAGGTAAACTATAGCAATATCAATATCATGACCTGGGCGGGTTTGCGCGGGGGGATTTCAATAGCTCTGGCCTTGTCGCTTCCCAATACGCCTTACCGGCATCTGATCCTGTCGGGAAGTTATTTTATTGTGATATTTTCGGTGATTGTACAGGGGCTAACTTTAAACAGAATGATCAATAGTGCTTCCAAAAAGATAGAAGAATAAAATATTCTATTAATTCTGCCGCGGGTTTAGCGATAGCGTAACCCGTGGTAAACAATCTTTGAAGTTTTCAACTTCATCAGTTAAGTTGGAAACTTAACTGATATGCCCCATGGGTTACGCTATCGCTAAACCCGCAGTAGTTAATTATTTAAGGCGTGACATGTATTTGCCAATTTCAGTCTCAACCGTATCCGCGCTCTTACTCAAAGCTTCAATAATGTTTTCCCGTTCCACAGCTGTACGATTTTGACTAAGTTTCTGCTTGCCCTGCAAATCATCAACAATGATCTCAAATGCTACGATGCCTTTCATCATTCGTTGCTTATATTCATCAGGCAGGTTATTCCATTGGGTAAGATAATCCGCCTCATAATTACTGATCATTTGGGTTAGCAGATCGGCAGTTTGTTCGCCTTCGGATAATATCGTGGCTTTACCGTAGGCATGTACTGCGATATAATTCCAGGTAGGTACGTTGGTTTCCTTTTCGTAATGTTTAGGGGAGATATAAGCGTGGGGCTCAGTAAATATCACCAATGTTTCTTTTCCAATAATTTCAGCAGCCTGAGGATTTGCCTTAGCGAAATGTGATGACAATACAATTTTATCATCGCGTTTACTCACCAAAAAGGGGATGTGCGTAGCAAAAGGAACATTATCAGTAGCGGTAACTATAGTAGCAAAACTATAGCGCTGCATAAAGCTAATTGCTTCCTGTTCATCGCTTAACTGAAAGTGTTTAGGTGTGTACATTGGAGGGATTTAGTTAGTGCCTGTTTTAAAGTATGCCTTGAAATGATGGGGAAATTCCTCTTCGTAAAATGGATAGGGGATCCCTTCAACTGTAATTAAATACTCGTCATCGTCCATTCCTGATATGGTAGCAGCCAATCCTTTGATCTCGAGGCCACTTACATCAAAAACATGTAAGTCAGGAACTTCATTGGTGGCGATGAGCTTAAGTACGTTATCTTCCTGGAAGCCGATATCGTTATTTACGCAATAGTCTCTGAAAAAAGAATAATCAAAGATATCGGCTATAAACGATATCTTACCGAGTACAACACCCATTGGCGGATCTGCATTTTCAAATCCGGTTGTCCCAATTTTAGTGTTGCCAAGTAAGATATCGTATATTTTATCCATTGCCGGTTATAGCTACAAACTCTCCAGCATCTGTTTCAGCACAGCCTGGGCAGCCCAAACACGATTGCCAGCCTCGTGTACCACGATTGAGCTTGGTCCGTCTAATATTTCGTCAGATAGCTCCAGGTTACGGCGTACAGGTAAGCAGTGCATTACTTTGGCGTTGTTTGTTTGTTCCAGCTTTTTATTGGTAAGCATCCACTCTTCATGTTTGCCTAATATATTGCCATAAGGCTCATAAGCCGACCAGTTTTTTACGTAGATAAAATCTGCACCGGCCAAAGCCTCGTCCTGGTTGTAAGTGATGTTTGCACCCCGTGTAAAATCAGTACAAAGCTCATAACCTTTAGGTTGTACAATGGTAAAGTCAACATCTGCTTTGCACATCCATTCGGAGAATGAGTTTGGAACAGCTTGCGGTAAAGGTTTGATATGCGGTGCCCATGTTAATACCACTTTTGGGCGAGCTGTTTTCTTTAGTTCTTCGATGGTGATTAAATCTGCCAGGCTTTGCAGCGGGTGACGGGTAGCTGATTCCAGGCTCACAACTGGCACTTTGCAAAACTCAACAAATTTATTGAAAATCATCTCGCTATAATCTTCCTCACGGTTCCTTAAGCCAGGGAAAGAACGTACACCAATAATGTCAGCATATTGCCCCATAACACCTGCTGCCTCGCGGATATGCTCAACGGTGGTACCATCCATGATCACGCCATCGCGAAGTTCAAGCGCCCAGCCTTCTTTATCGATATTGAGCACCATAACGTTCATGCCCAGATTGATAGCTGCTTTTTGCGTACTCATGCGGGTACGTAAACTTGGGTTTAAAAACACTAAGGCAAGCGTTTTATTTTTACCAAGTTGCTGGTGTGCAAAGGGATCCTGCTTAAGCGCCAATGCCTCTTTTACAAGTGCGTTAACATCAGCTACGTCATTAACAGAAGAGAATAGTTTCATGAACTTTACAATTATTGGGTGAGTTGTTCTGCTATTTATTTTTAAGTCTCCCCCTTCAGGGGGAGATTTAGAGGGGGCGGATTATTGATTTAAAACATTTACAAAAGCTTCCAGGAACCTATCAGCATGGGCCTTAGTTAAATTTAAAGCTGGTAATAACCTGATCACATTTGGCTTAGCTTCACCAGTAAATATGTGGTGCTTGTTCAGCAATTCTTTACGGGCATGCGCCAATTCTTCAGGCAACTCAATACCGATCATCAAACCACGACCACGAACTTCTTTAACCTGCTCCAGCTTGTTAAGTTCTTTTATCAGGTAACCGCCAACTTCGGCAGCGTTTTGCAATAGGTTATCCTGCTCAATGGTTTCAAGTACAGCTAAACCTGCTGCGCAAGCTAAGTGGTTACCACCAAAAGTGGTACCTAACATGCCGTAAGCGGGTTGTATTTTAGGCGATATAATGATGCCTCCAACAGGGAAACCATTACCCATACCTTTGGCCATGCTGTAAATATCAGCATCCACACCAGCAAAGTCATGTGAAAAGAATTTACCTGTACGACCGTAACCGCACTGTACCGAATCGGCAATGAAAACGGCATTGTACTGGTCGCACAACGAGCGGATTTTTTGCAGGAAGCCCTCAGGTGCTACCTGGATACCACCAACACCCTGAATACCTTCAATAATTACCGAAGATATTTCGTTGTTTTGGAACGCTTCTTCCAGCGCGGCCTCGTCAGCCCAAGGCAAAAAGATCACATTATCGGTTTCATTGATCGGGGCAACGATTTTTGGATTATCAGTAACTGCAACCGCCAATGAAGTACGACCGTGGAATGATTTGCTGAAAGCAATTACTTTCTTTTTTCCATTATAAAAAGAAGCCAGTTTTAAAGCATTTTCATTGGCCTCGGCACCAGAGTTGCACAAGAATAACTGGTAATCTTCCTTACCCGAAACTTTGCCAAGCTTTTGAGCCAGTTCTTTTTGAATAGGGATCTCGATAGAGTTAGAATAAAAGCCAAGCTTATGTAGCTGGTCTTCTAATCTTTTTACATAGTGCGGGTGCGTGTGACCAATTGAGATCACAGCGTGACCGCCGTACATGTCAAGATATTCAGTATCGTGATTATCGTACACTAAACTTCCTTGGCCTCTTACTATGTTGATGGGATTTATAGGATATACGTCGAATAGATTCATTGCTTAAATGGGATAAAATTAGTACTTAATTAATAACAGAACTTTCGGGATTCGGCGAGCAGCTTAATTAAAAGCCGATCGCCTTAAGTCGTAAGCCTGCGCGCTCGTCCAGTCCGAACAATAAGTTCATGTTTTGCACTGCCTGGCCTGATGCGCCTTTAAGTAAGTTATCCATTATGCTGATAATGAATATTTTGTTATCGTGTTTTTTTACCTGGATAAAGCATTTGTTAGTATTAACAATCTGCTTTAAGTCAATATTACGGTTGGTTACATGCGTAAACGGATGACCATCGTAATAGCTTTGGTAAAGTGCTAAAGCTTCTTCTTCGCTTAAATCACTTTCGGTATAAATTGACGCAATAATGCCGCGGGTAAAATCGCCACGGTAAGGTATAAAATTAATAGCCTTATCAAAGCCGGCTTGTAACTGCCTTAATGACTGGCCAATTTCATTCAAATGCTGGTGACTAAAAGCTTTATAAACCGATAGGTTGTCATTACGCCAGGTAAAGTGCGAGGTAGGCGATAGGCTTTGACCTGCACCTGTAGAACCTGTTGTAGCAGTAACGTGTACTTCATTATTTAGCAATCCTTTTGACGCCAAAGGAAGCAGTCCTAATTGCAAACAGGTAGCAAAGCACCCCGGGTTAGCAATATTAGCAGCCGTTTTAATAGCTTCACGGTTTAATTCAGGTAAGCCATAAACAAAGTTTTTACCGTTTAAGGTTGAGTTTTGATTAAGCCTGAAATCCTGGCTCAAGTCAATGATCTTAACCGAATCGGGGATAGCGTTTGCTTCCAGAAACTTTTTGGCGTCGCCATGACCAACACAAAGGAAAAGTACGTCAACATCGGTAGAAAGTTCGGCAGCAAATTTCAGATCGGTATCGCCAAACAAGTCGGTATGTACCTCGTAAACATAGTTACCCGCGTTGCTATTGCTATGAGCAAAAGCTATCTCCACGTTAGGGTGGTTGATCAGGATCCGCAACATTTCGCCGCCGGTGTATCCTGCTCCGCCAACTATACCTGCACGTACCTTATTTGATTTCAATTCTGTCATTGTTTGTAGATGGATATGAATATAAAATAAACTCGAGGTCGCTCCGGTCGTTATTGCTGATGAAATGCTTTTGACCCGGATGTATCTCGATACCCTGTTCGGGCTTCAATACCGTAACCTCGCCGTCTATCGAAAAGGTAGCACGCCCTTTCAAAATAAAAAATACCTGTGTAGCTTTCTCGTGATAGTGCAATTGTTCGGCAGTATCAGGTGGCATTAACTCCTGCTTAACGGACAAAGCTTCAGTATCAATGAAAGTCCATCCGTGGCAGTCGTCACCCCAGTTATAATGCTTTAGGCATTCACCTTTTGAAAAAACTGTATTAATCATTTTGGCCGTTAACCTTGTGATAGATCATTACCTGGTTACCAAATATTTTGGAGAACCCTTTAACGTCTTCGCCGCTCCATGCATTGTTCATTTCGCCGTAGCTGCCAAATTTGTTCGACATCAGATCATAAGGTGATTCAATACCAATTACCTGGAAGCGATATGGATGTAGTTGAACAAATACTTTACCGGTAACATTTTTCTGTGTATCGGTTAAGAAAGCTTCGATATTGCGCATGATCGGGTCATGGAACTGACCTTCATGCAACCAGTTGCCGTAGAAAGATGATAACTGATCTTTCCATGAAAGCTGCCATTTGGTCAACACGTGTTTCTCTAATGTATGGTGAGCTTTAATAATAACCATAGGGGCAGCAGCTTCAAAACCTACACGACCTTTAATACCGATGATAGTATCGCCAACGTGAATATCGCGACCGATGCCATAAGGCTGTGCGATAGCTTGCAATGCCTGGATAGCTTTGGTTGGATGATCATATTTTTCATGATCGATGGCTACTAACTCGCCTTTTTCAAAAGTAAGCACAAGATCTTTTACTTCAGATTCGGTAACCTGTGTAGGCCATGCTTCTTCTGGTAGGCCAAGGTTTGAAGTTAAAGTTTCTTTGCCTCCAACTGATGTACCCCAGATACCTTTGTTAATTGAGTATTTAGCCTTCTCGAAGTTCATATCAACACCATGTTTTTTCAGGTATTCGATCTCTTCCTCGCGGCTCAGCTTCAGGTCGCGGATAGGGGTGATGATCTTTACTTCTGGGACAAGGATATTGAAGATCATATCGAAACGCACCTGGTCATTACCTGCACCGGTACTACCATGGGCAACAAACTCGGCACCAATTTCTTTAGCATAGTTAGCAATAGCTGTGGCCTGGCTTACGCGCTCGGCACTTACAGATAGCGGGTAGGTATTGTTTTTTAATACGTTGCCGTAAATTAAAAAGCGTACGCAGGTATTGTAAAAGTTTTCGGTTTCGTCAACCACATGGTGCGAAGTAACGCCCATTTTATAGGCACGTTCTTCAACGCCTTTTAATTCTTCCTCGCTGAAACCGCCAGTATTTACAATAACCGAATGAACCTCATAACCAAGATCCTGTGTTAAATAAATACAGCAAAATGAGGTGTCTAAACCTCCGCTATAAGCTAATACTACTTTTTTCATTTTTTAAGGTTAAAGGCGAAAGGTTAAAGGTAAAAGGTTTCGCCTTGTACGTTTTATATTAATTATCGCTTCTCAAAAATTTAATAAACCCAATTAACATCGCTTTCACTTCGTTAATCGAGGTGTTTGTTCTATCGTAAATTTCAGTTGGAATAAATCCCAGATCATAAATCAGATAAACAGTATATTCTACTTCATGTGCAGACCCCAAAGCGTTGTCCAGGTAATGGGTGAAATCTTTATCAGTATTTTTACCACATCCCTCAACTATATTTAAAGGGATAGAATAAGTGGATCTACGTAATTGATTGGTTAAGGCAAATTGTTCTTCACGAGGCATTATGGGCAGTATATCAGCATACACTTGCTTTGTGAGCAAATGCGCCTTTTTCCAAACATCAAGTTTCTTGTAATCTCTCATTATGGTGCAGCTACCTTTAACCTTTCGCCTTTAACCTTTTACCTAATCCCTAAACATCGTGCTTGATGCGTTTTTTAATCGCATTCTCGATACGTTCGAGCAAGGTTGCCTTATGTGTAATGCGTTGCATTTTTTCTTCGTACTCCTTTTGTTTTTCAGCCGGATCAAACAACATCGCTGTACACATACAGTTTTTACGGTTTTTGCTGGTCAGGATATCAAAGTTTACGCAGCTTTTGCAGCCTGCCCAAAAGTTTTCATCCTGGGTAAGTTCAGAGTAGGTAACCGGTTCATAGCCAAGCTCTGAGTTGATTTTCATTACTGCTAAGCCTGTTGTTAACCCGAATATTTTGGCATCAGGGTATTTGGTGCGCGATAGCTGGAAAATGCGATGTTTAATAGCTTTTGCCAATCCCGCCTTACGGAATTGAGGGTTAACAATAAGGCCCGAGTTGGCAACAAAGTCGCCATGGCTCCAGGTTTCAATATAGCAGAAACCGGCCCAGGTACCGTCTTTATGAAGGGCTATAACAGCTTTACCTTCAAGCATTTTATTAGCAACATATTCAGGTGAGCGTGTGGCTATACCGGTACCGCGTGCTTTAGCCGATTCGGCCATTTCATCACATATCATGGTAGCATAATCTACATGCTGTGCAGTAGCAACCTGAATATCAAAATCTTGTATTGTCATTTAAATAGATAATTACCGTGAAATTAATTGGCCTTTTAAAGCCTTAAATAATTAGATGGTTTTTTTAAAAAGACGTTTAAAAAACTCTTTTTGTGTGGGCAGGAGGAAAATTAATTCAAACCCGTGGCATGTAGGTCCTTCGTCGGAGAGGGCAGTTTAAAAAAACAGTTGAACCCAAGGCAGCAGCAACCGGAGCAAAACTTGCTCTTGTAGCGGGCTTATTTAAGCTTGGTATATTCATTTTTTTATTGAATTACTGTGTTTTTAATTTCGCTGCAAAATAGGCTATAAAATTTTATTTATACAAGAAAAAAATGCGATTATTTGTTGGTTGGTGAATGGTTGATTGGGTTGATTGCGTGAGTAGTTTGATTTTCTTTCTAAATATTTGATTTACATGCAGAACCATTCACCCAATCAACCTAATCACCCATTCACTTTTTTTCAAGAATATCAGTAATAATCATATCTGCATGGATACGCGAATTTTCAATGAACCAAAGGTGGGTATCCAGGCCTCCGCAAACGACTCCGGCAAGGTATAAACCGGGCATGTTTGTTTCCATGGTTTCGGGGTTGTATTGAGGGATAAATTTATCTTCAGAAAGGGTGATGCCAAGCTTTTTCAAAAACTCAAAATTGGGTTTGTAGCCCGTCATAGCCATTACAAAATCATTTGGGATGGTAATTAGTCCATCCGGTGTTTTGATATCGACTTCATTTTCACGAATAGCTTCGAGGTTTGAGTTGAAATAAGCTTTAATACTTCCTTCTTTAATACGGTTAATGATATCCGGCCGTACCCAATATTTAACCCGGTTGCTTACCTCGCTGCCGCGGATCACCAGTGTTACCTCGGCCCCCTTGCGGTAAGTTTCAAGTGCCACGTCAATTGCTGAATTGCTTGAGCCCACAACCACCACTTTTTGCAGTGTGTAATAATGCGGGTCCTGGTAGTAATGTTTTACTTTTGGTAGGTTTTCGCCAGGGATATCAAGGTTAACTGCAATATCATAAAACCCGGTTGAAAGGATCACTTTTTTTGCCTGATACGTCGCCTTTTTTGTGGTGATGGTATAATAGCCATCTTCGGGCTTCACTTCGGTAACTTCCTCAAAAAGATGAATAGGCAGGTTATTAGACAATGCTACCCGGCGGTAATACTCCAAAGCATCATTACGGGTAGGTTTATTATGTACGGTAACGAAAGGAACGCCGCCAATCTCCAACTTCTCGGATGTGGAGAAGAAAGTCATGGTAGCAGGGTAGTTGTATAAGGAGTTTACAAGGGTGCCTTTTTCAACAATTACAAAACTTAAACCGGCTTTTTGAGCGGCAAGTCCGCAAGTTAAACCTATCGGGCCACCACCAATAATGAATATATCGAGCATTTATGTACTATTAAGAATTTAAAGAAATCATGAACCAGTGTCGGCTCGGGGCATGTTTGCCAGTGCGGCAAAAATAAGAAAATAAAAAAGGGTAAGCTACTTTTATCGCGCCGCTCAACTCTCTACCCTTGCTGTGTTCCCACCCTGGGGGAGTTCAAGAGGAGCTGGCCGTAAAAGACTTACCCCGGCGCAAATATAGAAAAAGGTAGCGTTTATGATTAAGAAAATGTTAAAAAAGGCTTATCTGTTGATTTATAGAGGGATAATTTTTAATTTGCCTCGTTATAGCCAGATTATCGTGCTTCATTAACGTGTTTTCATCGCCCATAAATTCAAATTCACGGTAAGTTTTGGCGTGCTGGTCCAGATTCAGCAGTAGATTTTTCAAAATTGTAAGCCGGTTAACAACAAATTTTACTTTCATTTCCCTTTTTTGAAAGTGCGGCCAAAGCAGGTTAAATTGCTCAGGCGTTATAGCTCTTGCAATAGTAATATGAGGTATGGTACTGCTATCGCCAACAATGCCCTTTAATAGTTTGAGCCAGTATCTATTTTGTTCGGTGAGTTTAAGCCTGGCAAAAATGGTTTTGTTATAGTCGTTGCTTTCATTAAAGCAATCAAACCCATCTATTTCAAAAACAACCGGGGGCAGTAAATTAAGTTTCCGGCTTAAAAACGAGAAACCCTGAACATCTACATCCAGTGGCTTGCGCGGATAATTATTTATAGTTATGTGCGACCTGGCATGCATACTGGGATAATTGCCAATAACACGTTTTGCTTCGGTTTTTAATTTGCGGATCATGACATCAACATGATCGGGTACCGGGAGGATAAAGTGATAAAATGCGTAGTCCATGATTGTTAAATTTTAAATAAATAAATTGATCTGATCAGGATCGCCGGTTTTGAGCAATTCCAACTCATCGCGGGTATAACCCGGGCCGGTCATGTTTTTAAATTCAAAAATTTTAAACTTATCCCATTTGGCAAAGGAGTCAAGTGTATCGCGTTTCAATATGGTAAGTTCCTTAATCCAAAAAGGCTCCACCAATTTTTTATGCTTAAAATGGGGCCACAGTGTGTCAAAATCTCTTTCCGGGATATCGCGCACAACGGTTATATGAGGGATGATATTCTTTTTGATCCGTAACTTCTTCTTTAAAGTGTCAAACCACTCACCAGCAGCAGGCGTCGGGCGGATGGTTGCGTAAATTGTCATACGGCTATGTAAATGAGTAAAATGAGCAAAGCCGTCCATGTGCAGCAATACGGGTGGCATGGTATTAAGAGCCTGTTCCGTCAAGTCGAGGTTTTTATCGGCCATAAAGGGCTTTTGCCTTTCAAGGTGCTGTATGGATATATGAGCAGGCGAATCCATGCTTTTAAAATTTCCGATAAGCCTTGCCGATGCTTTTTTGTAGCGCGCAATCTCGTGCTTCACCGTTTCAGGAGGTGATAACAACAGCAGGTAATCCACATATATACTCATTTGGCTAATAATTTCTTTTACTTTAAATTTGCTAAAAAAATTAGCAAAATATCAAATTTATTTTCATTTTTGTTGTGTGGAAGCTAAACGGCATATTGTACATATCGACCTCGACTCGTTTTTCGTTTCGGTTGAGCGTAAGTTTCATCCAGAGCTTATCGGTAAGCCGGTGATTATAGGTGGTTCGCCCGAAAGGGGAGTGGTGGCTTCATGCAGTTATGAGGCGAGGGCTTTTGGGGTACATTCGGCTATGCCTACAAAAAAAGCGTTGCAGCTTTGCCCGCATGCTATCCTTATCCGTGGTTCTCATGGGCGATATGGGGAGGCTTCACGTGAGGTTACACAGATCATTCATGATACGGTGCCCTTGTACCAAAAAACGTCGGTTGATGAGTTTTATATTGATTATACCGGCATGGATCGTTTTTATGATTGCTATCACGAAGCAAGCAAGCTAAGGCAGAAGATCATCAAAGAAACCGGTCTGCCTATTTCATTTGGCATGGCATCCGGCAAAACGATAGCTAAAATGGCTACCAATCAGGCCAAGCCTAACGGACAAATGTTTGTAAAACATGGTGATGAACTCAAATTTTTGGCACCCCTAAACATCGGTAAGATACCCGGTTTAGGCGAAAGCACGCGCAATAAGCTGTACCAGTACGGTATTGAAAAGATAGGGGATCTACAGCGTACCAATATCCGTTTCCTCGAAACAGTTTTCGGAAAATACGGGCATTCACTTTGGGAAAAAGCCAACGGTATTGATCATGGCGAAATTGTTGCGTATTCCGACAGGAAATCCATCAGTACAGAGCATACTTTTCATACCAACGTATCTGATCCGCGTACTCTTGAAACTACGCTGGTGTCCATGACCGAAGAGTTATCGTCCAAATTGCGGAGGGAAAATAAGCTTTCGTCGTGCCTGGCTATTAAATTACGTTATGGTAATTTTGAAACGCATACCCAACAGCAAAAAATAGCGCTCACAGCAGCAGAACACATCCTGATCCCCGGGGTAAAGAACCTGCTTAAAATGGCCTGGGACCAGCACCGACCGATCAGGTTGATAGGTGTTAGGTTAAGTGATCTATGTACTGGCAGCTACCAGATCAACTTGTTTGAAGATAATGAAGAACGCATCAAACTTTACCAGGCCATGGATCAGATCAACTTTAAGTTTGGCGATAAAACCGTTTGCAGAGCGGCAGGTATGGAGATTGGAACCAGGAATTTTAATCCGTTTATGCGGGGTTGACCGTTGATTATTTTTGATTGCGTTGATTTCGCTGATGCTTGTTTAGTTAAGAAAAGCAGGGGATTGTGTGATTCCCCTGGGAGGGTGTAGGGAGGGGGCATCGCCAGGCTTATTCGCTTTAATAGTGTAAAAAACCTCTGCCAATGCATATCCGCTCTGTGTAACTACGAGATTGCTTCGTCGTTCCTCCTCGCAATGACATGATCTTTTTGAGCTTGTTGCCGGTATTAAGCCTGTGGTCGGTGTTTTCACCGCACCACATTTTTGAGCTTGTGAAGTCTTTGTACTGTTACCTAATTAATGATGCAGTGAAAACACCGATCATAAGCTGAATCTCCCCCGCAGGGGAGAGTTTTTCTTTAAGCCCTCCCTTCCGGGGAGGGTTGGGTGGGGCTGATTCAACCAATGGTCAAAGGTTTTTTACCGTTGGTCAAAGTAATTTTATGGGGCGAAGAGCAGTGGCTTCTTTTGATAAAAAAGAAGAAATCATGGAAACCACACAACGTCAAACTTACCTCGATTGGTTGAGAATCTTATCCATATTGGGAGTGTTATTTTTTCATTCGGCGATGCCTTTTGTTGCTGAGGATGGCTGGCATATCAAAAACCATGAAACCAGCAACCTGATGATGGAATCAAATCACTTTTTGCACCTTTTTCGCATGCCGCTGCTCTTTTTTATTTCAGGTACCGTGAGTTACTACATGATGCAGCGGCGTTCTACACTCAGTTTCATCGGCTTGCGTTTCCGCCGTCTTTTTATTCCGCTTTTGGTGGGTATGTTCATCATTGTGCCACCACAGATCTATATGGAACGATTAGCCAATGGCTACAAAGGCTCGTTCCTGGATTTTTATCCCAGTACATTTAACTTTCAGCCTTATCCCAAAGGCAATTTCAGTTGGCACCACCTTTGGTTTATAGCTTACCTGTTTATTTATGACCTGATCTTCGCACCCTTATTCGCCTGGATGATCTCGCCCAAAAGCAACGGCTTTAAACAAAAGCTTGCAGTTTTGGCTAAAGGAAAATGGGTTTATTTATTGATGTTGCCGGGCATCCTGTGGTTTGCCTTTACCAGTTGGGACCTGCCCGAAACCAACGACCTGATCCACGACGGCAGTTATTTTGTTTACTGGCTATTATTTTTGCTTGCAGGCTTTATCTGTATCCTTCAGCCTAAACTAATGGACAGCCTTGAACGAAATCGTCGTTTTGCCTTAACCACCGGTTTTTTAAGCCTGATGACATGGGAAGTAATGCGCTGGAATGGCATCGAACCATTGCATGCCCACTGGCCTTTTCAAAATGTAGCGTTTTCGTATGCCTTTACCGCTTTACGGCCAATGATTGCCTGGGGATGGGTGTTGGCACTGGTGGGTTATGGCAAGCATTATTTTAACCGCAGTCATAAAGTACTTAATTATTTAAACCAGGCGGTATATCCGTTTTACATATTGCATCAAACGGTTATTGTATTGGTTGTATATTACATTGTACAGGTGCAAAATGAAAGCATCCTATCCAAATATATTTATACTGTTGGGATTACTTTTTTTGTAACTGTGCTTACCTATCATTTACTGATACGACCTTATGCGCTGACCCGGTTTTTATTCGGTATGAAACCAAAAGAGAAAACCAGTGCCGTACCGAAGCCGGAGATATTGGAGATAAAACCTGAACCTGTTCTTTCTGTCTGAAATTTGTAATTTGCTGATATGAAATTTTTTCGGAAATATATTTTCCCGGCAGTATATGGTCTATTGGTATATTTTACGATCAGGTTGTTACATGATACTGATGTTGGCCAGCATTTTTGGAAAAGGGATTTTTATGTCAATGGCATTGAAATGGCCTGTTCCATATTGGTTGGTTATTTGGCCATCTATCTTTTTGAATTGCTTTTCAGGTACTATGACAAACACTGGGCAGGACAGCTATCCTATCGGGATGTAGCGCGTGAGCTGGCCATATTGGTGGGCGTAAACCTTGTGTTGGTAAATGTAGTATTTGTTCCGATGGATATGGCCCTGCACGTAACTCAGGGGATAAGGGAGCTAATGCCCTGGGCCGATGTGGCCGATATTAATATGATACCAACTTTGTATGCTATTGTTTATTATGGTATTGCACGTAGCAGCACCTGGCTAAAGGCATATGTAAACAATAAGATGCAGTTGGAAAAACTCACCAACGATCAGCTGGAAACCGAGTTGAAGTTTTTAAAAGCGCAATATCATCCGCATTTTTTGTTCAATGCTTTGAATACTATATATTTTCAAATGGATGACGATGTTCCCGGGGCAAAAAAAAGCACCGAGTTGTTATCGAGTTTATTACGTTATCAGCTTTATGACCAGCACCAACAAGTGCCGGTAAAACAGGAGCTGGAATATCTTGAAAACTATATCCGGTTACAGCAAATAAGGGCAAGTAGCAAAATGCAGCTTAGCGTTCAATTTGACGGATGTTTAACAGATCAGTTGATTTACCCGCTGCTTTTGCTGCCCTTGGTCGAAAATGCTTTTAAATACATAGGTGGAGATTATAAAATAATTATAGATGGGGGCATCACCGACAGTAAATTTGTTTTTAAAGTTTATAATGATGTACCGGTGAATATGAAAGCCCCCGATAATTATAGCGGTATTGGATTGGAGAATTTAAGCCGGAGGCTGCAATTACTTTACCCGGATAAACATCAGTTAACTGCGGGTCGCGAAGGCGATCATTATACAGCAATACTTCAATTAGAAATTTAAATAATGGCCTTAATCAGTTGCATTATTACCGACGATGAACCCTTTGCCCGCAAAGGACTGGAGGGTTACGTAAATAAAGCCGGCTTTTTTGACCTGAAAGCCCAATGCGAAGACGCTATGGAACTGGGTGCCTTGCTGGCCCAAGAGCCGGTTGATCTGCTGTTCCTGGATATTCAGATGCCGCACTTAACCGGTGTTGAGTTTATCCGTTCGCTGCCCAATCCGCCAAAAGTGATCTTCACCACCGCTTTTAAAGAATATGCTACCGATGGTTTTGACCTGGATGTGCTCGACTATCTGCTTAAACCTATTCCTTTTGAGCGTTTTATGAAAGCAGCCTTTAAAGCCAAGGATTACTTTGATTTAAGAAATAACGCAGGTACCGTCGATTACCTGTTTGTTAAATGTAACGGTAAGCTCGAAAAGATAATTTTTGATGACGTGCTCTTCATCAAAGGCATGGAAAACTATGTCGAGATTTACACCCCGGCGCGTAAGATCATAACCCACAGCACTCTGCGGGCCTTTGCCGAAAAATTGCCTTCGCGTAAATTCATGCAAACGCATAAATCATACATTGTTGCCAATAATAAAGTTACATCGATAGAAGGGAATATGCTGAATATTGGCACGTTTGAAGTACCGATTAGCAGGCAGCTTAAAGATCAGGTAATGCATGCGCTGATTAATCAGTCCAGGTAGTTTGGAATGATGAATGATGCGGTAATTCGGTATGGTCTTGTGTTTTTTAGCGTGATTTCCCTGTGTATAATTAAAACTATTTTGTAATATGCATTATTCTACTGATGCATTACTTACAAAACCTCATGGGCGGCAAAAAACTGTTCAACGCTTTATCCTTTTTTTTAACGGCAGGCTTGTGCTTCGCCGTCAATAGTTCATATGCCCAAATTCATGGCGATAGTGTTAAACTGGCTATCGAGCCATCTTATAATAATGTAAGCGGTACCCATCAATTTTTTCTGGGCGATAATTACCGTAAACTCTGGGCTGCACAGGTTACGCTGCCTGTATTTCATCTTACTACAGAAAAAGGTGGCCTCAAAATATTACAAAGGGGCGGGGGCAAGCAAACCAAATCATTGCGTCTGCAGGATCCTACAGGGCAGCAATGGGTACTGCGTACTATTCAGAAATATCCCGAAAAAGGCCTGCCTGTTGATTTAAGGCCTACGGTAGCTAAAGATATCCTGCAAGACCAGGTATCTGCCGCGCATCCTTTTTCGGCGCTTACGGTACCTCCGCTGGCCGAAGCATTAGGCGTTCCGCATTCAAACCCCAAAATTGTTTATGTACCGGATGATCCTGCTTTTGGGGAGTATCAAAAAGACTTTGCTAACCAGGTGTTTTTGTTTGAAGAACGCGAGCCGCTTGATGCCGAAAAAACCGATAATACCGAAAAGGTACAGCGCAAACTACAGGATGATAATGATAACCGGGTTGATCAGAAGACAGTACTCCGTGCCCGCCTGCTTGATATGCTTTTAGGCGATTGGGACAGGCATGAAGACCAATGGCGCTGGGAAAAGATCGATGGCAAACATGAAACCGTTTATGAACCTGTTCCGCGCGACCGTGACCAGGTGTATTACAAAACATCAGGAGTGTTGCCCTGGATCGTGGCACATCAATGGCTTAAATCAAAATTTCAGGGTTACAGTGATGAGATCAGAGATATCAATGGCTGGAATTTTAACGCCCGTTATTTTGACCGGTATTTCCTCAACCAGTTGAGCGAAGATGATTGGAAAGAACAGATAGCCTATGTACAAAGCAAATTGACCGATGACCTGATCAAAAAATCAGTGCATTTGATGCCCGATACTATTTACAAACTTTCGGGCCCGGAGATCATCAGCAAAATGATTGGGCGGCGTAATATCCTGCAGAAGCAGGCGCTTGAGTATTATAAATTTCTATCCATATACGTAGATGTTCCGGCAAGTGACAAAACGGACAAGTTCACTGTAGCACACGAAGCTAATGGCGATATTACACTTACCATAAATAAGATAAAGAAAGACGGCAGCGTAGATAAAGTAACCTACCAGCGTACTTTTAAGCCGGATGTTACCAAAGAGATAAGGATGTATGGCTTTGATGGCGACGACTTTTTTAACGTTGCAGGTTCAACACCATCGCCTATAATTGTGCGGATGATAGGCGGGGAGGGCATGGACACCTTTGCTGTTGACAGTGGTTTAAATAATAGGGGCAGAACTTATATATACGACCGTTCGGATGAGAAAAATGTATTGCCTCCTTCATCGCTGGCTAAAAATCGTACATCAACAGACACCGCGGTAAATAGCTATGATAAAACCGCTTTTAAGTTTGACCGGTTTGAGCCTATTATTTTAGCTAATTACAGCAATGATATTGGTATTTTACTGATAGGTGGGTTCTCGTACGAGCGGCACGGCTTTCGTAAAGAGCCCTACGCTTTTAGAGAAGAGTTTTTGACCAATTATTCGCTGGAACGTAAATCATTTTTGTTTACCTATACCGCCGACTGGAAAAAAGCCATCGGCGAAAATGACCTGAAGATCAACCTGCTTTCGCGCGGGCCAAGCAACCTGAGTAACTTCTTCGGGATTGGTAATAATACTGTTTTTGAAAATGAAGGTGACAGGAAGATCTCCTACTATCGTAACCGCTATGATTATGTTACAGGCGATGTTTCCCTGCACCGCGATTTTGGGAAGTTGCATGTAAGTGCCGGCATTGCAGGCCAGTTTTATAACAGCAAGGCATCCAACAATACCGAAAGGTTTTTGAATGGCTATAATGCGGCTTTCCCTAATGAGGAAGTTTTTGGAACCAAAGTTTACGGAGGTTTAACAGCCAACGCAACGGTGGATACCCGGAATAAACTGATAATTCCAACCCAGGGTATTTTATGGACAACCACTGTAAGCGGCTTTAGTGGAGGTGGCTCAGGTAGTCATAATACTTATGGACAAGTTTTGTCAGAGTTTAGCTTTTATCTAAACCCCGACAAGGATTCGGTATTGGTAATCGCCAACCGCACGGGTTTAGGCACTACTGTAGGGAATGCTGCATATTTTCAGCAAATGAAACTTGGCGGGGCACAAAACTTCCGGGGCTTTCATACCAACAGGTTTACTGGTAAAACAATCGCTTATAATAACCTCGAGTTACGATTAAAGGTTATGGATTTCACATCGTACCTTTTGCCAGGTTCATTTGGTTTGATAGGTTTTAATGATGTAGGCAGGGTATGGGTTCCCGGCGAATCGTCAGACAGATGGCATGACGGTTATGGTGGTGGCTTATATATTATCCCTGCTCAGTTGGTGCTGATAGAGGCTGTTATGGGTTTTTCAAAAGAAGGGTCATTACCTTATATATCTATCGGGTTTAGGTTTTAGGTATAAAAACTGGTTGGCATGTTCAAAGCTTTCAGCTTTAGTTTTTATGAGAAAGTAGTTCTGATAATTAATCAACACATCCCGCTTTTTTGGTGGCATTTTTTTGTCAGTGCCTGTTTTCCGGTTTTAAACTTTAGTCCAAAAACTTCAAAAACAACAAAAAATTATCAAAAAACAAAAGAGGTAAACTGTTTTTTGAAATACCTGTTTTTTATTCTTGAAAGCTTTATTTGTTGATAATCAGTTATTTATTAGTGTTTCATATGGAGCGCTAATTTATTGATTGCCAATATGTTTCAATTATTAGGTGTTCCGCGTTTTGACTCTCAAAAAATGGAACACTATAAAAAAGGCGAGTACATATTTTAAATTTTTTTTGAGAATGACGATTTTGGGACGCTCGCTTTTTTACATTCATATCATAAAATAAATCTCATTTCGCGGCCGCCGGGTTAGGGGGATTTATATATTTGCATATGAATCACCTCATAGCACCATCTATCTTAGCAGCCGATTTTGCCAACTTGCAACGCGATATTGAAATGATCAATAACAGCGAAGCCGACTGGATTCACGTTGATATTATGGATGGCATGTTTGTTCCAAATATCTCTTTTGGTTTCCCGGTTGTAAGCGCTGCTAAAAAACACGCAACTAAACCGCTTGACGTACACCTGATGATTGTTGACCCGGATCGTTACCTTAAAGCTTTTAAGGATGCTGGCGCTGATAGTATCACTGTGCACCAGGAAACTTGTCCGCATTTGCATCGCACTATTCAGGCTATTAAGCAATTAGGCTGTAAGGCTGCAGTCGCCATTAACCCGGCTACCCCTGTATCTACGCTGGAGGATATTGTTGCCGACCTGGATATGGTTTTGATCATGTCGGTTAATCCTGGCTTTGGCGGACAGCATTTTATAGAAAATACCTATAAAAAGATCAAAGAACTCAGGACACTAAGTGCCGACAAAAATCCCGGTCTGTTAATTGAGATTGACGGTGGGGTGGATGCTAACAATATATCAAAACTGATAGAAGCCGGAGCAAATGTGTTTGTTGCGGGCACTTCGGTGTTCTCATCGGCCAACCAGGTGGCCGCAATTTCAAAACTCAAACATCCCTAAAAGTTATTATAATCGCAATAATCGCTACCAGCCCTGTAGGGTTAGTTTAATTATTTGCAATCAAAGGCCCGTTTGTTGATTAATTGTATATTTTTTCAAAAAATGTAAATAATGTCTATATATTTTGTCAAATTAATTAACTTCGGCCCAACAAAATACAAACTTCCTAATAGTGTATTTAGAACCTACAATTCGTTAATATTATGAAACATAATTTTGGTGCCGGACCTGGCATTCTACCACACGAAGTTTTAAAGCAAGCTTCAGAAGCAGTTATTGATTTTAATGGTACTGGACTCTCTTTGCTTGAAATTTCGCACCGATCAAAAGAGTTTGAGGCCGTTTTAGACGAAGCTGTAAGCCTGGTAAAAGAATTATTCAACGTTCCTGAAGGTTATTCGGTATTGTTTCTGCAAGGCGGTGCC
This sequence comes from Mucilaginibacter gossypiicola, assembly GCF_900110105.1. GTDB lineage: Bacteria > Bacteroidota > Bacteroidia > Sphingobacteriales > Sphingobacteriaceae > Mucilaginibacter > Mucilaginibacter gossypiicola. The sequence continues at coordinate 729,418 of NZ_FOCL01000004.1, forward strand.
AGCACCCAGTTTGCTTTGGCTCCTTACAACCTTTTACCAGAAGGCGGTAAGGCTGCTTATGTTGAAACCGGTGTTTGGGCTAACAAAGCTTTAAAAGAAGCCAAATATTTTGGCGAAGTACAAGTTGTTGCATCTTCAAAAGAAGCCAACTTTACTTACATCCCTAAGGATTTTGAAATCCCGGCTGATGCTTCTTATATCCACATTACTTCAAACAATACCATTTACGGTACCCAGTTACGGGAGTTCTTTAAATCGCCAATTCCGGTGGTTTGCGATATGTCGTCAGATATTTTCAGCCGCGTGGTTAACGTTGCAGATTTTGGTTTGATTTACGCTGGTGCTCAGAAAAACATGGGGCCTGCCGGTGTTACTTTGGTAATTGTTAAGGATGATCTGTTGGGTAAAACCGGCCGTAAGATCCCTGCAATGTTTAACTACCAAACTCAAATTGAAGGTGGTTCAATGTATAATACCCCTCCTGTATTTGCTATCTACGTGTCAATGCTTACCCTTAAATGGTTAAAAGCAAAAGGCGGTGTACCGGCAATTGAGCAGGAAAACATTACCAAAGCACGTGTATTATACGAAGAGATTGACCGCAACCCATTGTTTAAAGCAGTGGCTGCCATTGAAGACCGTTCAAAAATGAACGTTTGCTTCGTGATGGAAAATCCTGAGTTGGAAAAACCATTCCTGAAACTTGCCGAAGAACGCGGCATCGTTGGTATCAAAGGCCACAGAAGTGTAGGCGGTTTCCGCGCTTCAATTTACAACGCATTGCCAATAAGCAGCATCTATGTGCTGATTGACGTAATGCAGGAATTTGCTGAAAAGAATAAATAATTTAAAAGTATCATTAGTTCACTGGTTCATTAGTTCATTAGTTTTTGATGAAGCAGACCAATGAACCATTGAACTAATGAACCAATGAAATAAATAAGATGATCAAAATATTAGCTAATGACGGTATCGACCCGATAGGTAAAAAAATGCTGGAAGATGCCGGCTTTTTTGTTGATACCAACAATATCCCACAGGATGAGCTTCCTGAAAAATTGAAAAACTACGATGCTATTACCGTACGTAGTGCTACTAAGGTACGTAAAGCATTAATCGACGCTACTCCTAACCTGAAACTGATTGGTCGTGGTGGTGTAGGTGTTGATAATATTGATGTTGACTATGCCAAAGAAAAAGGCATTGGCGTATACAATACTCCTGCATCATCTTCATTGTCAGTTGCCGAGCTTGTATTTGCCAGCTTATTTGGCGCTGTACGCTTTTTACCTGATAGCAACCGCAAAATGCCGGTTGATGGCGGTACTAAATTTAATGATCTGAAAAAAGCTTATGCTAAAGGCGTTGAGCTTCGCGGTAAAACTTTAGGTATCGTAGGTTTTGGCCGTATCGGCAGGGAAGTAGCTAAAATAGCTATCGGTGTTGGTATGGATGTTTTAGCTTATGACCTTTTTGATTTCAACCCAGAGTTGGATCTTGTTTTAGGTGGTGGTACTACTGTTAAAGTAGCTGTTAAAAAATCTACGCTTGATGAGATCATCACTACTGCTGATTTCATTACCCTACATACTCCATTCATCGACAAAGCCCTTTTTGGTGCTGAAGAATTGGCTAAAACTAAAAAAGGTGTTGGCCTGGTGAATATTTCACGCGGTGGTTTGATCGACGAGCTTGCCCTGGTTGACGCTTTAAACAGCGGTCAGGTTTCATTTGCAGCACTTGACGTATTTGACAATGAGCCAACTCCGCGCGCAGAGATCTTAACTCATCCAAAAATTTCCCTGACCCCACACATTGGTGCTGCTACCAATGAGGCCCAGGAAAGGATCGGCGTTGAGCTTGCCAGCCTGATCATTGAGCATTTTAAGAAAGCTTAACGCTAATTAGTTCTAATTAGAGCGAATTACACGAATACAATCTATAAAGCAAACGGCACGAACTATAAAATTCGTGCCGTTTGCTTTATATGAAAAAAGCATGTCATTGCGAGGCACGAAGCAATCGCATGCTATACAGGGCGGTCATGCTTCCGTGCGATTGCTTCGTGCCTCGCAATGACATAGTTTTTATTAACTGTTCATATTATATACGAAACACCCTTCTCCGGCATCGTAACTCCATAACCTTCTTTTTCGAGGTCATTGGCTAATAGCTGCATGCTTTCGCCTTCACCATGTACCAGGAATACATGCTTTAATCTATCCTTACCAATGGCTTTTACGGTATTCATAAGGTCGTCATGATCGCCGTGGGCACTTAGTACGTCGGTTTGTTTAATAGTAGCGTAAACGGCCAGTTCGCGGTCTTTAATGTGGACGATGGAATCTCCACGCAATAAACGATGTCCCAATGTTCCTTTGGCGCAGTAGCCGATAAACAGAATAGTTGCGTAGTAATTCTGAATATTGTAAAATAGATGGTCCTGGATGCGACCGCCTTCGAGCATCCCTGCAGATGAGATGATGATACAAGGCTCCCAATAGTTGGAAATTTGCCGACTATCCTTCAGTGTTTCTACATAGGTGAGGTTATCAAACTCAAATTCATCGCCACGTTTTTGATAAAACTCCTGAGCTTCCTGGTTAACATGATTATGGTACTTCCTGAATACCTTGGTAGCCTGTGTAGCCATCGGGCTGTCAACAAAAACCTTAACAGGCGGTAGTAAGCCAGTGCTAAAGATCTTGTTTAATGTATATACCAGTGATTGCGTTCGGCCAATACTAAATGCCGGGATAATCAAACGGCCTTGTTCTTTAATACAGGCCTTTTCAATAACCTCAATCAGGGTTTGCTCAACGGTTTTGTCTTTACCGTGGTAGCGCCCGCCATAGGTTGCTTCCGAAACCAGGAAATCAACAGGGGGCAATGGCTGCGGATCATTCAATACCGGATAATTTTTTCTGCCGATATCGCCGGTAAAAGCAATTGATTTTTCTTCGCCTTTATCGTTTATTTTAAATACCGCTGCTGCAGCGCCCAAAAGGTGGCCCACCGGTACAAAAGTTAGTTCAATATCGCCTGTAATGCGAAATGGTTTGTTAAAACCTATGGTAACAAAGCGTTCCATTGTATCCATAACATGCTTTTGCATGTATAAAGGCTGCGCATGAGTGTTAAACTTGCCTCTGCCGCGTTTGTGATGGCCGCCTTTACTTGCGGTTTTACGCATAAAGATGTTTACAGAGTCAAGCAAAAGTAGCTCTGTTAAATCTGCGGTAGGAGGCGTACAAAGTATCTGCCCTTCAAATCCAAGACGGATGAGGGTAGGCAGGTTGCCCGAATGATCGATATGAGCATGAGTAAGCACCACCACATCAATATCTTCCGGGCGAAAAGGAAAGTTTTCGTTAGATATAATACTGCGGTCTTTTTCATAATCCAGCCCGCAATCCACTAAAATTTTATATTGTCCAACCTCAAGCAAATGCATGCTCCCGGTTACCTGACGGGCCGCCCCGTGTATAGTTAGTTTCATTTTTATATTTGATACACAGCCAAATGCCGGTATCGATAATGATATTACGCTGTAAGTAATCTTTAAATTGTGAATATAACAGTTTACACCCGCTTTATTGCGAGTGTAAACGGATTAATGCGCTATAAGTTTTTTATAAACCGATAAGTTTTAAGAAGTGTTTGCTAAGCCTGGCTACTTTCAAACTGTAATTGGCTTAGGTAGCGGTAAAGGCCCTGTTCGTTACCAATAAGCTCCATGTGGCTGCCGCTTTCAACAATGTTGCCTTTTTCAAGCACCACTATTTTATCGGCTTCGCGAATAGTTGAGAGGCGGTGAGCTATAATGATAGAAGTCCTGTTTTTCATCAATTCTTCCAGCGCTTCCTGTACAAGGCGTTCCGACTCAGAGTCTAACGATGATGTAGCTTCGTCAAGTATCAATATTGAAGGGTTCTTAAGCAGCGCCCTCGCAATGGCAATACGCTGGCGCTGACCGCCAGATAGTTTTACGCCCCGTTCGCCAACAACGGTTTCATAACCTTCGGGGAATGACGAAATGAACTGATGGGCATTAGCGCGTTTGGCGGCCTGGATGATATCTTCTTTTGAGGCGTTTAAACGACCGTAGGCAATATTCTCCATAATAGTACCGCCAAATAGCAATACATCCTGCGGAACGATGGCTACCTGGTTACGGATATCGGTAAGGGAATAATTGTCTGCTGATTTGCCATCAAATAAAATGCTGCCACTTTGCGGATGATAAAACTGCAATATCAGCGATGCCATGGTAGATTTACCGGAACCGCTTGGCCCCACAATAGCAACACGCTGGCCGGCATCGGCATTAAATGAAATGCCTTTTAATACGGTTATTTCCTGGCGTGACGGATAAGCAAATACTACATTATCAAAAGCAAGATCTCCTTTAATTGGCTGTTTGATGCCGTTTTCGCTTTCAATAATCGAAATGTCTTCGCCCTGTTCGTGAAGGATTTCCAGTACCCGTTCGCTGGCGCCAACCGCTTTTTGCAAATTGGCGTACAAATCGGGGAAGCTACCCATAGCGGCGCCTACAAATATCGAGTACATGATAAAAGTAGTAAGGTCGCCAACATATATTTCATGATTGGCTACCAATACCGATCCGTACCAGATTACACCTACAAAGGTACCGAACAAGCAAAATACGATAAACGAAGCAAATGTGCCCCTGAATTTTGCACCGCGAACGGCAATGTTCACCACTTTGCGTAATATTTTGTCGTACCGGTTGGCTTCGTAAGCTTCGTTAACAAACGCTTTTACATTGGCAATTCCTTGCAATGTTTCTTCAACTATGGTATTAGACTCGGCTAATTTGTCCTGAGCCTCGCGGGATAGCTTACGGATATACCTTCCGAAGAACACAGCAAATGCTACCAGGAATGGCAATATAGCTAACAGCGCAAGGGTGAGTTTTATTGATACGATAGCCAGCAGAGTAGTGCTGCCCACCATGATCACCAACTGGCGGATCATTTCGGCAAAAGTGGTGGTCAGTGTATCCTGAATTTGGGAAAGATCGGCAGAAATACGGCTGTTCAGTTCACCAACGCGACGGTTGGCGAAGAAGTTCATGGGTAAGGTAATGAGCTTAAAATAAGTATTGCGCCTGATATCGGCCAGTGACTTTTCGGCTACCTGCACAAACCAAACCACCCTGAAGAACGAAACAAAAGCCTGGGCGAATAATATGATAAAACCCATTATGGCTATGGCATTTAAGCCATGCGGCAGATATTTGTATTTGTAAATGCCTTGTGCTGCATCAATTAATGCGCCTAAGATTGCTGGAAATGCCAAGCCTACAAGGCTCGACAGAAAAAGAAATACCAATCCTGCTATAAATTTCCAACGGTAAGGTTTAAGGTAAGTAAGGAGTTTTGCTACGTTACGCAGGCTACTCCGGTTTATTTTTGCTTTAGGTAATTCTGCTTCGGCCTTGCTGCCACTGTTCAGTCGTCCTCTTGCCATGTATGGGTTTGAATGTTATAAGCCGCGAATTTACGCTTTAACCCGGTTTTTTCGGAACATAAGCAATAAAATTGACGCGCTCATGAGAACTATTGCCGCAACGAAAATATTTTGTTTGGTATTGTAGTGGTCTTCTGTACTCCTTACTTGCTGTTTAAGCCGGGCATTTTGCTGTTGTAAGTGTGTTATTACCTGCATATAACCCGCTGCGGTGGTTTCGGCTTCTTTGCTGTGACTTTGGATTTGCTTTTGTTGAAAGTCGCGGTACTCCAGCAGTATTTTAAGCTCTTTAAAAATAGCATCATCTGTTTTGGCAATATCCATCAATATGCCTGCCGAACGGCGAATATCATCTTTGGTTTGAAATCCGAAAATACCGGTGTGCTGCCCCAGGCTTGTTTCATACTGCCCGAATTTTTGCTTACGGGCGGTAAGCATATTGTTTATTTTTTGCCGTTGAAGCTGATACGCCACCGAGTCGGGATTAACGGAACCCTGAGCAAATGCCCCAAGGGATGTTGCTAAACAGAGTAAAAGAAGCAGGACAGTTTTTCTCATCTATAAAATTCCTTATTGAAATTCAATGATCACTTTATCATTCAGGTTTAACCCCAGCAAGCCGCTTGCGTTGCCCTTGTTGATGGCTATTTCCAAATGGTCGCTAATGCCGAATAAACAAAGCTTTTCGCCAACAGGTACTTCATTGTAATGCCAGCTTAAATGGTTGATGGTTTCGTTACGCTTAAAGTTGAGCACAAAACGCCGGCCTTGCTGTACGCTGTTAAAAAACTCTTTAGTGATATTGGTTATCACGTTCTGGAACGAATCGATATAGATCACCACGCCTTTGATCAGGTTTTTTTCGATAACAGGCTGCAAGTTCATTTTGTTTTCGATCTCGTTCACCGGTAGTCCTATTTCATCCAGCTTACCGCCTTTGGCCAAATGGCAGGCCGTTTTAACAAAAATATCTGCCAACGGGAAATGCAGAAATTTGAGGTCCTGCATAATATTGATCTCAACAAGTTCTTCTGGAGCTTCATCAAACATCAATGAAAAAATGCCATTATCTGCTCCTACAAAATAATGCTTTTTGTAGCGGACAGCAAGGTATTTGGTGTGGTCATTATAAACGGTATCAATACCAATAAGGTGTACGGTATCGTCGGGGAAATAATGAAAGCTGTTTTTTAGTATAAAGGCAGCCTGCTGTACATTAAAGGCGGCAACGTTGTGGGTTATATCAACAATATTTACTGTAGGCAACAATTTGTAGATACTGCCTTTTAACGCAGCCTGGTAAATATCTTTATCGCCTAAATCAGTAGTTAATGTTATAATTGCCATTAATTTTATAAATATTTATTGCTAATCTTGTAGTAGCATTTGAAGCTACAAATATTCAATTTTTAATTCATAAAAATCTGTAACTAAAAAATCAATTAGTATTGAACGAACTTAAGCTATCAATTGAAAACGTAAACCCTGCAGTACTGTGGGGCCCAAATAATGATCATTTTGAGATCATTAAGAAACAATACCCCAAGCTTAAAATAGTTGCGCGCGGCAGTGAAGTGAAGGTTTTGGGCGATGATAATGAACTGAATATTTTCCAGGAAAAATTTACCCACCTGATAAATCATGTTGAGAAATTTGAAAACCTCAACATAACCGACCTTGAGCGGATTCTTGGTTCAAGAAATAGCAACAACACAACTACAGCTGAGCCTGCTGCTGCCGATAAATTTGCAAGCGGTGAGGTAATTGTATTTGGGCCTAACGGTATAATGGTTAGGGCGCGTACCACCAATCAGCGCCGCATGGTTGATAGTATCAACAAAAGCGATATCCTGTTTGCCATTGGGCCTGCCGGTACCGGTAAAACTTATACTGCTGTGGCTTTAGCTGTAAGGGCGCTAAAAAACAAGGAGATTAAACGCATCATATTAACCCGCCCGGCTGTTGAAGCAGGGGAAAACCTTGGTTTTTTACCCGGCGACCTTAAAGAAAAGATCGATCCGTACCTGAGGCCTTTATATGATGCGCTTGATGATATGATCCCGGCAGAAAAGCTGAAGGTTTACCTCGAGAATCGCACCATTGAGATTGCACCGCTTGCTTTCATGCGCGGCCGTACCCTTGATAACTGTTTCGTTATTTTGGACGAAGCCCAGAACGCCACCGACATGCAGCTTAAGATGTTCCTTACCCGCATGGGGCCATCAGCTAAATTCATCGTAACCGGCGACGTAACACAGATAGATTTACCCAAAAAACAACAATCAGGTTTACATACCGCTTTAAGGATCCTGACAGATATTAAAGGCATTGAAATAGTTTACCTGAGCGGTGAAGACGTAGTAAGGCACAAACTGGTTAAACGCATATTAGAAGCCTACGGGGATATACAGTAAAAAAACAGATACAAGAGTCAGGAAGCAAGATGCAGGAAGTATGTTTCTGTCTTGATTCTTGACTCTATATTCTTTATTCTTAACATGAACTCAATAAAAGAAACACATTTCAACTTTCCGGGACAAACGTCATTTTATAAAGGGAAAGTACGCGATGTTTATACGATAGAAAATAAATTCCTGGCCATGGTTGTTACCGACCGTATTTCGGCCTTTGATGTTGTATTGCCTGAAGCTATTCCTTTTAAAGGACAGGTGCTTAACCAGATAGCGGCCCGCTTTTTAGAAGCTACAGCCGATATTGTTCCTAACTGGGTTATTTCGGTTCCGGACCCGAGCGTTACCATTGGCCGTATTTGCGAGCCATTTAAGGTAGAGATGGTGATCCGTGGTTACCTTGCAGGTCATGCCGCACGCGAGTATGCAGCTGGCAGGCACCATGTATGTGGCGTAGCTTTACCCGAAGGTTTAAAAGAGAATGACATACTACCGGAGCCTATCATTACGCCAACCACTAAAGCATCGGTAGGGCACGATGAAGATATTTCACGCGAAGAGATCCTGGCAAGAGGTATCGTATCTGAAGAGGATTATGTAAAACTTGAAGCTTACACCCAGGCACTATTTAAACGTGGTACCGAAATTGCTGCTAAACAAGGTTTGATATTGGTTGACACCAAATATGAATTTGGCAAGGTTGACGGGCAGATCTACCTGATTGATGAAATTCATACGCCAGATTCATCAAGGTATTTTTATAAAGAAGGCTACGAAGAGCGTCAGCAAAAAGGGGAGGCGCAAAAGCAGCTTTCTAAAGAATTTGTGCGCAAGTGGCTTATCGAAAACGGATTCCAGGGTAAAGACGGGCAGGTTGTACCTATTATGACCGAAGAGATTGTTAATTCAATTTCAGAGCGTTACATTGAGCTTTATGAGAAAATTATCGGCGAACCGTTTGTGAAACCTGCTGAAGGCAGTGTGCTAACCCGCGTTGAAACAGCAATTAATAACGCCTTGAGTGTTATGTAATTTTAAAATATCCATAAAATATTTATCTTAGCTTATTAAATTTAATAAGAATGAAATTTACTGTAGATAAACATGAGAAATATATATTATTGAAGCTTAATGAGTCAAAATTAAATTCAATAGTAACGCCTCAGTTAAAGTCTGAATTGATATTGATCAATACAGAGGGCCAGCGCAACATTATTCTCGACTTGTCGCAGGTGAAATATGCCGATTCTTCGGGCTTAAGCAGTTTGTTGGTTGGTCACCGCTTGTGTAAAAATGCTGCAGGTTCCTTCATTCTGGCGGGTTTAAATGATGCGGTTGCCCGTTTGGTAACCATATCACAGCTGGATAATGTATTAACCATTGTTCCAACTGCCGAAGAAGGTGTCGATCATATTTTTATGGAAGAGATTGAAAAAGAGTTAAAAAAAGAAGTAAGATAAACCATTTGATTGTTTACCTATTATGAAATTTGAGGTAACAATCCTTGGCAGCAGTTCTGCAACTCCGATCTTTAACAGAAACCCCACTTCACAGGTGCTCAATATCAATGAGCGCCTGTATTTAATAGACTGCGGCGAAGGCACGCAGCAGCAAATGCTCCGCTTTGATATCAAAGCCAGCCGCATTGATCATATTTTAATCAGTCATCTTCACGGCGATCATTATTTAGGCTTGGTTGGTTTATTATCATCCATGCATCTCAATGGGCGTAAAAAGCCGCTTAAACTGGTATGCCCGGCACCTTTAAAAGAAATAATTGATCTGCAATTAAAATACTCAGATACCGAGCTGCAGTTTCCGCTTGAATACGTATTTACTAATGCAGAGCAGCGTGAGATTGTGGTTAGCAATAATGACGTTGTTGTTGAAACCATACCGCTTGATCATCGCATTGCCTGTACCGGTTTTTTGTTTAAGGAGAAGAAAAGGCTCCGTAAGCTTATTAAGGAGAAAATTGAAAACCTTGATATTTCTGTAGCTTACTATTCAATATTGAAGAAAGGCGGGGATTATACCGACGAAAAAGGCAATGTGTATAAAAATGAGGAACTGACCACCGATTCTGCCGAACCTAAAACTTATGCGTATTGTTCAGATACGATGTATAATGAAAGCTATTTTGCTCAAATAGCTAATGCAACACTACTTTACCATGAAGCTACATTTTTAAATGATATGCTTGACAGGGCTGTTATAACCCATCATACTACGGCATTACAGGCCGGAGAGATAGCCCTGAAAACAAACGCAAAAAAACTGCTGATTGGCCATTTTTCGGCCCGCTATAAAACCCTGAACGAGTTATTGGAAGAGGCTAAAATAATTTTCCCCTCAACTGAACTTGCAATTGAGGGGAAAACCTTTTTTATAGAATAGTTATTTAAAGCTGAAAGCTTATTTTGCTGTATGCTATCAGCTTTTAGGCTTTAAGCATTCTGCTTTTAGCGCTTATTAATCTTTTTTACCGCCGAATACAGAGAAGCTTACATAACGTTTTGGATGTGCTTTCAGATCAATAAACAGGTTATTGAGGTTGTTTGATGCATCTGTAAGGTTTTTGTACATCTTATCGTCATTAAGCAACAAGCCTAAAGAACCCTGGCCTGCGTTGATCTTAGCGATAGTAGCCTGTAAATCGGCCATTGCTTTGTTGGCGTTATCAAGTGTTTGCTTCAGGTTAGCGGCAGCAACATCGTTACTTACTTTTTCAAAATTAGCGGTCATGCCATTAAGGTGTGCTGTACTTGTTTTCAGGTTGCCTGATACAACTTCGGCATTGCCAAGTATGGCATCGATATGGCTGCTTTGTGAACCAACAAGGCGATCTATTTTCTTTGTAGTTCCTTCAAGGGTTTGCAACGAGTTGGCAATGCTCATAAAGCTACGGTCAATATTTTTCTGAAAGTTAGGGTTCAGGATCTTGTTAACCGCAGTTAAAGATGAGTCGAGCTTGGTGATCAGCATTTCGGCCTTTTTTTGGATGGGCTGCAGGCTTTCGGCAAGACTGCCCTGAATGTCGGCCTTAAGTGTGTCCTTATCTTCGGCAGGTACGTTGCTGTTACCTAACTCAAAAACAATGGCTTTGCTCCCTAATAAATCGGTACTTTCCAGCTTGGCAAGCGTGTTTTTTGGTACAACTACATCTGGTTCAATTTTAAATTCAACCACGGTACGCCCGTCTGGTTGAAGCTGCATTTTAGAGATGCGGCCTATCTGGAAGCCGTTTACCAGTACGGGTTTTGAAACGGTTAATCCTTCAACACTGTTATAAATAGCGTAATATTTGTTGGATCCTGAAAAAATATCATTACCGCGTAAATAACTGTAACCTAATATGAGTATAGTAATTGCAATGGCCGTGAGTGCACCAATTTTGGTTTCGTTAGAGATTTTCATTAAGTAGAGTTTATGCGTTAATTGTGTTTAAGGTTATAAACCTGAAATTGAGCTTATATGTTTTATAATGTACGTTTTATTTGAGCAGAAGGTAACAGTTAGCCTTTGATAATTATTGCGAAACCTGTTCCATCTCTTTTTTATAGCTTGTTAAAGCACGGATAATTGAAGCAACGATCTCATTCTGCCCCTCTTCCGAATTAAGGTATTTTTCGTCGTCGGGATTGTTGATATAGCCTGTTTCAACCAATACAGATGGCATTGCGCTATGGCAAAGTACGTAAATGCCCTGTTCCCTGATGCCTTCGCTGCGCCTTCCGTCGGTATCTGTAAATTCACCGTTAATAAGGGTTGCAAGTTTAATACTTTGCTGCCTGAATTTTCTTTTGTACTCGTTTGTTAAAATAATGGTCATGGGGTCGTTCGGGTCCAATGCGCCGCCGTCAAGTTCTGATTCTTCGCCAACCTGATTTTTCTGGATAGCACTTTCCTCTTCACGGGTACGGTGTAAACCGTAAACCAAAATCAGTACGCCTTTGCCCGATCTGTCCGGAACCCTAACTGTACGGTACACTGCTTTATGGCGTTTGGTGCCAACTTTTTCGCGAATGGTTCTGTCTGATAATGAGTTACAGTGCAGTGAAATGAATAGCTGCCCCTTGTTTTCATTGGCAATCTCGGCTCTGCGTTCAAAAGAAACATCATCTTCGGTGGTTCTGGTCATTACCGCCTTTACACCGGTTAATTCTTTTTCTATAGCGGCCTGCAATTTAAAGCCAATAGCCAGCGTTACATTCCTTTCTGACGAATAAGAACCCGATGCACCATGCGAATAATGACCTGTAGAAGCTGATGGCTTGCCACCATGTCCCGGGTCGATGATAATGGTCTTGATCTTAAAGCCGCTGTTGTTTATAACAGTATCGTTTTGAATACGAAGTGTATTGGTTGAAATTGAGCTGTACGATTTAAATGGAAAAAATGAAAGGAGAACCAGCAATACCCACAAACTATAAATCAATCTTTTCAATGCCTTATTTTTCATTATTTTTGAACGCTGTTAACTATATCTGCAAAAATACTATTCATAATCAATTTTGAAATCCATAACCTTTTTTTTTCTGCTTGCAATTATATTAATAGTAAATGGGTTTGCTAACGCAGGTACTGTTTTAAATAACAGCTATGGCCGGAGGCCATTAACTGATACTATTATCAAACTTGATTCGCTTCGTGATAAGAAACTTCTTAAAGGTAAAAAATCGGGTTCAATTACACCACTTCGAAACGGTAAACCGGTAAATTCTTTACCTGCAAATGATACCACAAAAAAAAATAAAGGTGGTTTACAATCAGAAGTAAAGGCAACTGCCGAGGATTCAACACACTCAGACAGGGATCATCAGGTTACTTATTTTTACGGGAAGGCCCGGGTAACTTATGAAGATTTTGAACTTGATGCAGATTACATCAGGGTTGACGATAAAAATCACCTCATATTCGCAAGGGGAAGCATTGATCCGCGTACGCACCAATATATCCGTAGGCCTATCATGAAGCAAAAAACGGATAAGCCGGTAGCGTCCGATTCACTTATTTTTAATTATCAAACAAAAAAGGTGAAGATCTATAACCCGGCGTCCGAGCAGGAAGGTAACTTTATTTCGGGCGGGCAGGCAAAAAAACTTAATGATGATGAGGTTGCCTACCGTAACGTAATTTTCAGTACCTGCGATTTGCCATACCCTGATACGCATTTCGGTATAGTAATAACACGCGGTATAGGCGAAAAGAAGCGTATCATATCCGGGCCTGCTTATCTTGAAATTGAAGGGGTGCCATTACCATTGGGTATACCCTTCGGCTTTTTTCCTAAGCCTGATACCAGGACATCAGGTGTTATTTTACCAACTTTTGGTGAGGACAATACCCTCGGTTTTTATCTGAAAGGCCTTGGATATTATATAGGTATAAGTGATTATGTTGATTTAACCACAACGGGTTCTATCTATTCAAAAGGCTCATATGAATTAAGCAGCACCGCACGTTACCTCAAGCGCTATAAATATACCGGTAACGTTACGCTAAGCTTTGGCTCACATAATTATGGCCTGGAAGGAGATCCGGCTACTAAGGATGCCCACATCTACTGGTCGCATGTGCAGGATGCCAATGCCAATCCTGGCTCAACTTTCAGTGCTTCGGTTGATGCTGGTACCTCGGGCTTCTTCCGCAATACACCATCGGCGAGTAATTATAATGTTAACTCAATTGCTCAAAGTAGTTTACGTTCAAGTATTGCCTATGGCAAAACCTGGGCAGGTACACCTTTTAACTTAAGTATAGGTATTTCGCATAGCCAAGATATAGCCCGTAAAACGGTAAATATTGAGTTGCCAACCATTGCTTTCGGTATGTCGTCAATAAATCCCTTCGATTCGAAAAATAGGGTGGGCGAGCAAAAATGGTATCAGAAAATTACTGTGAGCTACAATTTGGTTGGAACCAATAAGTTGAGCGATATTCCTGAAAGTCAATTGTTCAAGAGCGAAACTTTATCAAAGCGTTTGCAAAATGGTTTTCAGCATACCATCCCGGTTAGTTTGGGCCTGAATGTGTTAAAATACTTTCAGTTTAATAATAGCGTAAACTATACCGAACGCTGGTATTTTCAAAGCATTAACGAACGGTTTGAAAGAGGAAGCATCGCCGGCTCAAATCAGTTGATCGTTGATACTATACCCGGTTTTAAACGTGCCGGTGAGTATAGCATAAGCACTGGTTTATCAACCAAATTATACGGTACCATCAACTTTAAACATGGCAATCTGAAAGCTATCAGGCACGTGGCTACACCTTCAATAAGTTTCAGCTACCGTCCCGATTTTAGTGATCCGAGCTTCGGTTATTACAAAACAGCTGTAAGTACAGCTACAGTGCCTTATCCCTATACTTATCAAAAATATTCTATTTTTCAGAATGGTGTTTACGGCGGCCCGTCGGCGGGTAAGCAGGCAGGCTTAAACTTTTCGGTAGATAACACAATAGAGGCCAAGGTAAAGGCGAAAAGTACGGATACATCCGGTACCGACCGAAAAATTACCATTTTGCAGGGCCTGTCGTTCTCAACCTTTTATAACTTCGCGGCAGATTCGATGAAATTATCGGATATTTCCTTTTCTGGCCACACCGCTATTTTTAATCAAAAACTAAGCATCAGCTTTTCGGGAGTATTTCATCCTTATGAGACTGTAGTAAGTGATTCTATCGCCAATAATCAGATCGTAAAAACCGCCCGTTATGTGAACAGATATACCTGGCAGGATGGTAAATTCCCAACTTTAACGGGTTTAAACATCTCCATGGGAGGAAGTTTAAATTCAACCAAGGCAAAGCCGGGTAATGCAGCTTTGAATACCATTGCCACCATGAACCCAACCCAAACTCAACGATTGGCCCTGGTAAACAGCGATCCTAACGCCTATGTGGATTTTAACGTGCCGTGGAATATCTCGCTTAACTATAGTTTCAGCTATCAAAATTATTTAAACACCAAAACAACCAGCAATACACTGCAGGTTTCAGGTGATGTGAACCTCACGCAAAAGTGGAAGATCCAGTATACTACCACTTATGATATTAAAGCTGCCAAATTTGCCAGTGCAACCTCGTTTTCGATATATCGCGATTTGCATTGCTGGGATTTGGCCTTTCAGTGGATTCCTTTTGGGGTATATAAAATGTATAACGTAACTTTAAAGGTGAAGGCGTCTATCCTGCAGGATTTGAAACTGAGCAAGAAAAGCGATTACAACCCACAATCATCTTTTTATTAATATAATAATGCTGGCAGAAATAATTACCATTGGCGACGAGATACTTATCGGACAAATTGTTGATACCAACTCGGCCTGGATGGCAACCGAACTTAATAAGATAGGTGTAAGGGTAAAACAGATTTCATCAATAAGTGATGATAAGGACCATATCCTGAAAGCATTGGCCGAGGCTGCTAACAGGGCCAATGTTATTTTTATTACAGGCGGCCTTGGCCCCACCAAAGATGATATTACCAAAAAAACATTAGCCGAATATTTTGGCGTAGAGCTTGTTGAAAACCGAGAGGCCCTTGCCAATGTTGAACGTATTTTTGCCAAATATAACCGCCCGTTACTTGAAGTTAACAAGCAGCAGGCGCTTGTTCCGGCTAATTGCGAGGTTGTGCTTAATGAAAATGGAACTGCTCCGGGTATGTGGTTTAATCACAACGGCGTTATCTACGTGTCAATGCCGGGTGTGCCTTTTGAGATGATGTATATGATGGAAGATCAGGTGCTGCCTAAAATTAAGGCTACTTTAAAGCTCCCTTCAATTATACATAAAACACTGCTAACCGTTGGCGAGGGTGAATCATTTTTGGCTGAGCGCATTGCGGATATTGAAAATGATTTGCCACCACATATTAAACTGGCCTACCTGCCCAAATTAGGCCAGGTGCGTTTACGTTTAAGTGCTTTTGGTAATGACGAAGCTGCTTTACAAAAAGAAGTTGATGCATTTGCCACCAAATTGATTGAGCGCATAGGTTCGCCTTTTGTAATTGACCAGGATATCCCGCTTGAAAAGGCTATACTTGACAGGATGGAAGCACACGGCCTTACTTTATCAGTAGCTGAAAGTTGTACCGGCGGTTATCTGTCGCATTTGTTTACGCAGCATCCGGGTTCATCGCATGTATTTTTAGGTGGAGCCGTATCCTACTCATATGAGTTAAAGGAAAGTATTTTGGGCGTGAAAAACGAAACTTTGTGGCAACACGGAGCCGTTAGCGAAGAAACCGTAAAGGAAATGGTGGAAGGTGCACTGTTAAATTTTAAGTCGGATTTAGCTGTTGCTATTACAGGTGTAGCCGGTCCGGGTGGTGGAACAGAGGATAAACCCGTTGGTACTGTGTGGATTGCAGTTGCAGCAAAAGAGAAATCATTAATAAAAAAACACACATTTGGCAGTAAACGCCGGCAAAACATTGAACGAAGTGCTGTAATGGCGCTGTCAATGTTGAATACTTTGCTTACTCAAATTAAAAAGTAAAGATTTAAATAGCTAATTTTGGAGTTAAACTATATTCTACTGTATGGCCAAATACCAACTGTTATTGCCAAAAATGGGGGAGAGTGTTGCTGAGGCAACCGTTATCAAATGGGTTAAAAATCCAGGTGATAAGGTAAATGCCGACGACGCGGTGATGGAAATCGCTACCGATAAAGTCGACTCTGATGTGCCTTCGCCTGTAGCAGGTAAGTTAGTTGAACAACTGTATAAAGAAAATGATGTTGTACAGGTTGGTGCGGTTATAGCTATCATCGAAACTGATGAACCTGAAACTGCCCTGGTAATTGCCCAGCCAGAAGCTGTGCCTCAACCTGCCGAAGAACTGAAAATAGCAGACTCAACTTATCACGAAACTGTTCCGTTTAAAGAAGTTGAAAAAACTCCTGAACCTGAGCTGAACGAAATTCAACCCGAAAATTTATCAGGTATCCCTGGTATTGATCAGCTTGGGCAAAAAAGCTCACCTGTTGTTCCTGCATTTAAATCTGAAGGACGTTTTTATTCGCCGCTTGTAAGAAATATCGCCACACAGGAAGGTATCAGTATTGATGAACTTGATAGCATCCCCGGCACCGGTTCAGAAGGCCGCCTTACCAAAGATGACCTGCTAAATTATCTGCAGGCAAAAACTTCGTCGGCTGCCCAAAATGGACAGTCGTCATTTGAGCCGGTTAACGCTCAATACACCGAACCGGTAAAAGTTGCCGAGTCTGTTAAAAAGGCAGATCCCGTTCCTGTTGCAGAGCAGGCAAAAGCCCCTGTGCAAATGCCTGATCCTATACCTCAACCGGCGGTTCCTGCTACGGCCGAGCCTGCAAAAGTCGAGGTGCCCAAAGCGGCGCCTGTTGAGCAACAACCTGCTGTTGCCGCTTCGCTATCGGGTGCCGACGAGATCATAGAAATGGACAGGATGCGCCGCTTGATTGCCGACCATATGGTAATGAGCAAACAAACATCGCCTCATGTTACCTCATTTGTGGAGGCCGATGTTACCAATCTTGTATTGTGGCGTGAAAAAATAAAGAATAGCTTTGAAAAACGTGAGGGTGAAAAAATAACCTTTACGCCTATATTTATTGAAGCGGTAGCGAAAGCTATTAAGGATTTCCCGATGATCAATGTATCGGTTAACGGTACTCAGATCATTAAAAAAGCCGCAATTAATATCAGCATGGCTACGGCTTTGCCAAACGGTAACCTGATTGTACCGGTAATTAAAAAGGCCGATGAGCTTAACCTTGTTGGCTTAACAAAGGCAGTTAACGACCTGGCAAACCGTGCACGTAACGGCAAGCTGCAGCCCGATGATGTAAAAGAAGGTACGTTTACTATTACCAACGTTGGCTCGTTTGGCAACGTAATGGGAACGCCTATTATTAATCAACCACAGGTGGCTATTTTAGCCGTAGGCGCTATCAAGAAAAAGCCGGCGGTAATTGAAACTAAAGAAGGCGATATGATCGCTATACGCCACATGATGTTTCTTTCACTGTCATATGACCATCGCGTTGTAGATGGTGCCTTAGGAGGCTCCTTTGTACGGCGTGTGGCTGATTACTTAGAGAAATGGGATAGCAGCAGAGAAGTATAAACTCTTTATTACATAAAACAAGCAACGCCGGGCAAATTGCCCGGCGTTGCTTGTTTTGGGAGAACGCCGTTTGAAAATTGAATTTTAAATTTTTACTAATGAAGCATATAAATAGCTGCGCGCCTCAAATCACGTTTGTAGCGCAAATTCTGTGAAAATTCGTATTAACTTTGCCTTTGAAAATGGCTTACAAGTATATCGATAATTACCGCGAACAAGGCGCCCGCAAAAGATTGGTTGATGTTTTAAGAAAAAAGGGAATTGGCGACGAACACGTTTTAGAGGCTATTGGCACGGTGAAACGTCATTGCTTTTTTGATGAAACTTTTTGGAACCAGGCTTACAGGGATATTGCGTTCCCGATAGGCGAGGGGCAAACTATCTCGCAGCCATATACTGTGGCTTATCAAACAGAACTGCTGCATATCCGAAAGGGAGATAAGGTACTTGAAATAGGAACGGGCTCGGGTTATCAAACCTGTATCCTGCTCGAACTTGGGGCAACCGTTTATACTATCGAGCGCCAGGAAAAACTCTATCACCGCACCAAATATGTATTGCCCAACGAAATGGGTTATAATGCCCACTTTTTTCTTGGCGATGGTTCAATCGGTATATCTGAATACGCTCCTTACGATAAAATTATTGTAACAGCCGGCGCACCAACTGTGCCCGAAGTACTGTTAAAACAATTAAACATAGGCGGAATCCTGGTTATCCCGGTTGGGGATGAAGACACCCAAAAGATGGTTACAATTTTAAAAGTAGGCGAAAATGACTATGAGAAAATTGTGCTGGATACCTTCAGGTTTGTGCCTTTGGTAGGGGATAAGGCGTGGTAGGCCCCCCGGCCCCCTAAAGGGGGAGTTCTTGATACAATTAATCAGATATTTAGTTAATAATAAGGCCCGGATTTCTAACCCCGGGCCTTATTACTAAGTATGCCAATCAAAAGCTCCCCCTTTAGGGGGCTGGGGGGCTATCTCTTCATCACCCTGTCCAGTTCAATTTTGGTATCGCGTTCCTTCATTGTTTCGCGTTTGTCATATGTCTTTTTACCCTGGGCAAGGCCAATTTCAAGTTTGGCAAAGCCTCGTTCGCTGATAAATAGTGCCAGCGGAACTATGGTTAATCCACGTTCTTCGCCACGGGTTTGGAGCTTTTTGAGTTCTTTTTTGTTTAACAGTAAGATACGGTCGCGTTTGGCCTCGTGGTTATAGAACGAGCCAAATGAGTATTCAGAAATATGCAGATTGCGTACATATAACTGATTATTGATGAAAGTACAAAATGCGTCGTTGATATTAGCTTTTCCTTGCCTTATTGATTTGATTTCGGTACCCAGCAGTTGTATGCCGGCCACGTATTTATCAAGTATATGGTATTCAAAGTAAGCTTTTTTATTTTTTATATAGATGTTATCCTGGCTCATAATTATCAAACCGCAAACTTACAAAATTAGTTTGATTGTGGCTTTACCACCAGTACCGGCACGTTAACCATATGTCTTACAGAATTTACGGTGGTGCCAAATATAAGGTCTTTCAGCGCTTTATGACCGTGCGATCCCATTACAATAAAATCAACATTTTCATCTTTCACAATTTCGGCAATGGCGCTGGCAGGGTTGCCGTAGCCAATCTGACCTTGCGCACTATAACCAAGATTTTTTAAGGTGCATACGTATTTGTCAAGATTATCAAAGTCAATCTGGGTTTCGTTATCCATTACCTCGCCGCCGTAGTAACGGGCGCCGGCAGTTTCAACAACATGTATCAATGTATAGCCTGCCTTTTTACCACCCTGCATAATGGCATGGCGAAGGCATTCGGTGTCATTTTTTGAAAAGTCAATTGTTACGGCGATGTGGCTGTAAGTTATGGCATCCAGCTCAGTGATGGCATTCGCTATACCATGTGGTACAAAAGCAGGCCGGTCATAATGTTTAAACAGTAGCGGACGTATAAAAACATAGATTAGTAACACTCCAATTCCTATAACAATCGGAACTACTATAGCATAGATCCAAACCGGTGATGATGTGCCGTTTACCCAATCACCAATTTGTTCGTATACCAGTTTAGCATTCAACGCAACAATTAACACGGCGCTTGCCCAGGCCAAGGCCCTTGTTTGGAAATTGATAGCAAACTTGCCCATTCTTTTCCTGTCGGATGTGAAATGGATAAGCGGGATCACCGCAAAACCCAGTTGCAGACTTAATACAACCTGGCTTAAGATCAGGAGCTTTCCTAATCCTTCTTCCCCGTAATAAAGTATAGTGAATACAGCGGGTACAATAGCCAGTACACGGGTAAGCAATCGGCGTAACCAGGGTTCGATCCGCAGGTTAATGTGCCCTTCCATAATGATTTGGCCGGCAAGTGTGCCGGTAATGGTTGAGCTTTGACCAGAGGCTATCAGGGCTATGGCAAACAGTGTAGGCGCAATGGCCCCAAAAATATGTTCCAGTAATTTAAATGCATCCTGAATTTCAGCTACTTCAAAGTAGCCATTCCTGAAAAATGCACTTGCTGCTAATATCAGGATTGCTGCATTTACAAAAAATGCCAGGTTAAGGGCTATAACCGTATCAAAAAGGTTAAATTTAATTGCAGCCTTGAAACCCTCCTCTGTACGGGTTATTTGCCGGGTTTGTACCAGCGATGAATGCAGGTACAGGTTATGAGGCATTACGGTTGCTCCAATAATTCCAATAGCTATGTAAAGCATTTGCTGGCTTATTTTATCGCCTTTAAATAAGTTACCCGGGATAAAACCTTTTGCCACCTCTATTACATCGGGCTTAACGATAAACATCTCTACCAGAAATGAAAGTCCTACTATAAAGATCATCGAAATGATAAACCCTTCGAGTTTGCGCATCCCTTTGTTCATCAGGTAGAGCATCAGCACGGTATCGGTGATAGTAAGCGATACACCCCAGATCAATGGCAGATGAAACAGTAGCTTTAAGCCGATAGCCATACCAATAATTTCGGCAAGGTCACACGCTACGATAGCTATTTGGGCTAATATGTACAACCAGAAGTTTACGAAACGCGGATAGGCATTTTTAGAAGCCTGAGCAAGATCGAGCCCGCGTACTATCCCTAACCGGGCCGCCAGTGATTGCAGGAGCAGGGCAATCATGTTTGATACAAATAGTACCCAGATCAGCTTATAGCCAAAAGCACTGCCACCGGCAATATCTGTAGCCCAGTTTCCCGGATCCATATAGCCAACACTCACCAGGTAAGCCGGGCCTAAAAAAGCCATGAGCTTGCGCCACCCGGTTTTATTTTCGGTAGTGACAGATCCGTGTACGTTGCCTAAAGATTCGTTAGTTGTATTGTTGTTCATAGGGCTATAAGGATGTTGTTGGCTGCCTCCCGGCTGATGTGTACTTCTTTATTGCCGGTTTGTACCACTACCGAATGGTCATATTCAATAATATCAGTGATCATTATTTTGCAGCCGATGGTAAGCTGTTTTTTATCGAGATATTGTAAAAAGGATGAACTATGGTCACGCACGCCGGAAATAGTACCGCCTTCGTTAACGGTTACCGCCGAAACCGGTTTTAGCTCGTGTGTGTCAAAACGGCCATGACAATCCGGTATCGGGTCGCCATGAGGGTCATGTTTGGGGTAGCCCATAAATTTGTCAAGACGGTCAATCAGTTCTTCCGACGAGATATGTTCCATTTCTTCGGCAAGGTCATGCACTTGGTCCCACTTAAAATTGAGTTTCTCAACCAAAAAATACTCCCATAATCGGTGTTTTCGAATAATGCCTATCGCTATTTTCTCGCCGGAAGGAGTGAGGCTTACGCCCTGGTACGGAATATAGTTGATGAGCGATTTATCGGCAAGCTTTTTCAGCATGTCGGTAACCGAAGATGCTTTGGTATTTAGCGAGGATGCGATTTGATTTGTACTTGCATTTCCATCATTTACAGCAAGATGATAGATAGCTTTTAAGTAGTTTTCCTCGGCTAAAGTATTCATTTAAACAAATCTAATAAAAAATTTAGACTAATCTAAAAAAATAAACGTTAGGAAATATGTTTTCGTTGAAGTACTTTAAAGAAAAATTAAATTTTGCGAAGCGAGGAAAATACTATATTTGCATACAACTATGGCCGCCGAATTAGATAAAATAGACCTACAGATACTCAAGATTTTACAGGAAAACGGAAGGATAACCAACCTCCAGCTGTCTAACGAGATAGGGCTTTCGCCAGCACCTACCCTTGAACGCGTGCGTAAACTTGAGAACGCCGAATACATAAAAAGCTACCATGCCCTGGTAGATGAGGAGAAGTTAGGATTAGGTATCAAAACCTTTATCCAGATCTCGCTTGATTTTCATCAGAAAAACACTATTCAAACTTTTTTGGATGAGATCAAGAATATTAAGGAGGTAACCGAATGTCATCACGTAACCGGGCAGTGCGATTTTTTACTGAAGGTATACGTACGAGACATTAAATCGTACGAGCAATTGATCATGGAAAAAATCAGTCGCATCACTGTGGTAAAAACGTTCCAGACAATGATGATCATGTCAACCAGTAAGAAAGAGCCTATAGTGCCGCTGGAATACTAAGAGAGAGTCAAGACAGTAAGAAATAAGATTCAAGACTATAAGAAACAAGAGTCAAGAAGAAGGATTAGATATCTTTCATTTCTTGACTCTTTTTATTTTCAGACTTTTTTAGATCTTGCTTCTTAGCTCTTGGTGTCTCAAATCAATTCTTGACTCTTGTTTCTTATAGTCTTGACTCTAACTTCTAATGTATTTGCCAGTCAATTTCTTTTCTACCTTCCTTTTTCAGGATCTCGTTAGTTTTTGAAAATGGCTTGCTGCCGAAAAAGCCGCGATCTGCTGAGAAAGGGGAAGGGTGAGGGGAACGAATAATAAAATGTTTCTTTTCGTCGATCAAAACAGCTTTTGATTGAGCAAAGGCTCCCCAAAGTATAAATATAATTCCTTCTTTTTTGTCAGAGATGGTTTTGATCACTTCGTCGGTAAATTCTTCCCATCCTCTTTTTTGGTGCGAACCTGCATTAGCTGCCCTCACGGTCAAAGTAGCATTTAATAATAATACACCTTGTTTGGCCCATTCCTCGAGGTTGCCATGTGCGGGAGTTTTAAACCCGGGGATATCGGTTTGAAGTTCTTTGTAGATATTCATCAATGAACGGGGAATTGCAATGCCCTTTTGTACCGAAAAAGAAAGTCCATGTGCCTGGTGTGCACCATGATACGGGTCCTGGCCTAATATTACCACTTTAACATCATCGAAATGTGTGGTGTTAAAAGCATTGAAGATTTCGCTGTTTTTGGGATAAACAATTTGTCCTGATTCATGCTCTTCCTTCAAAAATTGTTTAAGTTTTATCATGTAGGGTTTATCAAATTCATGTTTTAAAACCTCGAGCCATGATGGTGGTAATGCAATCGCCATAAATATTTAGATAGAAGTTGATTAAGCGTACAAATAAACAGATATTTGCGCTAATATTAGTATCACAAAATTATGTCAAATATTGTTCGGTTAGTTATTGCTTGTGTAGTGATGGGTGCAGCGGTTGCCCTATGTGCATTCGGTTTTTGGGGATGGGGGATTTTTGTTTTGTTAATGGGCGGCATAATTTTGCTTAGCTTCTTCTTTAACGAAAACATGATCATTGCCCAGTATTTTTTACGCAAGGAAAATTCTGAGAAATCAGAAGAGTGGTTGTTGAAAATTACCGATTACGAGAAACAGCTGCATAAAAACCAGCACGGTTATTACAATTTGCTAATCGGCTTGATCGAGTCGCGCAAAGCGCCAATGAAATCGGAGAAATACTTTAAGAAAGCTTTATCGCTTGGTATGAAAATGTCGCACAATACAGCTTTGGCAAAATTAAGTCTGGCCGGTATCTCAATGGCAAAACGTAACAAGCGCGAAGCTCAAATGTATTTATCAGAAGCTTCAAAGGATGATAAGAACAAATTGCTTACCGAACAGATCAAAATGATGAAAGGCCAGTTGGCACAGATGGATAAGCAGATAGTAAGGGGCGGATATCGTCAGTTCTAAGAAAGAACAAATAGAAAAAGGAATAAAAAAATAAAAGGGACGCGAAAACCGCGTCCCTTTTATTTTTCTTCAATGGCGCTGAAATAATCAGGCGTAGCTGAATGGTTTTGATAAGGCTGAACGTAGCTGTCTGTGTATGATGAATATTCAGATTCTTCAGACGGGTTGGCCACTTCAACAAGTTTCAATAAACTCCTGATGAACGACAGGTTAAAGTTGCTCCTGTTAAGTTTAATCAGGTATTCGTTTTCGGTGATCTCCAATATTGAGTTGGTCATGATATTTGTAATATATGTTTATTACAATAATAGCTAACTCTTTTTAAATGAAAGTATTATTTTTTTTAAGCTTTTGTTAAGAAATTATAACCGCTTATTGGAGGGATTACGCTGATTGCGTTGATCTTTTTATGGGGAACCTTGATTATCCTGATTAAAGGATTTCTTGATGAGATGCAAAACTAAAATGGCCTGCTTTGCGCAGGCCATTATTAAAATATCATGGTAATCCTAAAATCCTACAAATCAAGGTTCATGTTTTTACTCAAACCAAGCCATTACCTCTTCTTTGGTTGGCATGGTAATATCCAATTTTAATTTTTTGCGCATTCCGCCAAGATCGTTAAATACTTTGTTGGGGTTAGCAGCTTTTAATTCTTCAACGGTATTATATCCCATTTTATTTAAAACAGGTACCCACTCGGCGCGTACACCGATGTTTATAAAATCATCTGCAGTGGCAACTTTAGCTTTTTTCTCAGGGCGCATCTGCGGGAAGAATAGCACTTCCTGGATGGTGCTTTGATTGGTCATCAGCATTACCAACCTGTCGATACCAATACCTAAGCCTGATGTTGGCGGCATACCATATTCAAGCGCGCGTAAAAAGTCGTCGTCCATAGCCATAGCCTCATCATCTCCGCGACCTGCAAGGATCAGTTGCTCTTCCAGGCGTTCACGCTGGTCAATTGGATCGTTAAGTTCAGAGTAAGCGTTTGCAATTTCTTTACCATTAACGAATAATTCAAAACGCTCAACCAAACCTTCTTTAGTACGGTGCTTTTTGGCAAGCGGGGTCATTTCGATAGGGTAGTCAGTAATATAAGTAGGCTGAATAAGGTGGTGCTCAACTTTCGCGCTAAAGATCTCATCGATCAGTTTGCCTTTACCCATGCTTGGGTTTACTTCTATTTTTAGCTCATTACACACATCACGTAAACCCGCTTCGTCCATAGCAGATACATCGATACCAGTATATTTCAGGATCGAATCATACATAGACAGCTTTTCGTACGGGCCTGCAAAGTTAATTTCATTGCTGCCAACCTGCACAACCGGGATGCCGTGAACTGCTCTTGCAACGGTTTCCAGGCATTCTTCAACCATGGCCATCATCCATATGTAGTCTTTATAGGCTACATAAATTTCCATAGCGGTAAACTCCGGATTGTGGGTACGGTCCATTCCCTCGTTACGGAACATTTTGCCAAACTCATAAACACCGTCAAAGCCGGCTACGATAAGCCTTTTCAAATAAAGCTCGTTGGCAATACGTAAAAACAGCGGCATATCAAGCGTGTTATGGTGTGTAGCAAACGGACGGGCCGCCGCGCCACCATGCACAGGCTGCAGGATAGGGGTTTCAACTTCCATCCATCCCTGGCCATTAAAGTAATTGCGCATGGCGCTGATCACTTTTGAGCGGTTGATAAAAATTTGTTTATAATCCGGGTTAACGGTTAAATCCACATAACGCTGACGGTAACGTAGCTCAGGGTCGGTAAAACCATCGTGAATGGTTCCGTCGTCTTCACGTTTAACAACCGGCAGTGGTTTCAACGATTTTGAAAGTACTACCAGTTCACGTACGTGAACCGAGATCTCGCCGGTTTGGGTAAGGAACACGTAGCCTTTTACGCCAACATAGTCGCCAATATCAAGTAGCTTTTTAAATACGGTGTTATATAATGTTTTGTCCTCATCCGGGCAAATATCATCGCGTTTAAGATAGATCTGTACACGACCCGTTGAATCCTGTAACTCGGCAAACGATGCACTGCCCATGATACGGCGGGTCATGATTCTGCCCGCGATTACAACATCCTGGTAGGCCTCGGGTTTATCCTTAAAATTATCAGCTATATCCTGTGCCCAGGCGTTAACATTAAAAGCTTCGGCCGGGTATGGGTTAATGCCCAATGCGCGTAGCTCCTGTAAAGATTTGCGGCGAAAGATTTCCTGTTCGGATAATGCAATACTCATGTGATGTACGGTATTTTAATAAAGGTGCAAAAGTAAGGTTTTTAAATCTATCTTTTTAATCAAACATTTGACAGATGGTAAAGAAGTACGCGTGAGTAGTAAAGCGTTAACAATCCTACAAATCCACTACTTGTATCAAATATTTTACCCCGGTAAAATTATTGGGCTAAAAAACATGTTACTTTAGCAACACCAAAAGTAACCTGTACCGTACATGAAAAAACTACCCGTTATTATATTATTCTTATCGGCACTTGGGGGCAAGGCCGTAGCTCAGGATCAAACCGATCTTTACTCGCCTGGTACTAAAGCACAACTCATCACGAAGCAATTCTCCTTTACGGAAGGGCCTGCTGTCGACAAAAAAGGCAATGTGTTTTTTACCGATCAGCCTAATAACAAGATCTGGAAATACGATACCGATGGCAAGCTTTCTGTTTTCCTGGATAGCGCAGGCCGCTCAAACGGGATGTATTTCGACAAAAAAGGAAATCTCATCAGTTGCGCCGATGCCGACGATCAGTTATGGTCTATCAGCCCTAAGGGAAAAGTAACCGTTTTGTTGAAGGATTATCAGGGGCATAAGTTTAATGGCCCTAATGATGTTTGGGTACGTCCGGATGGTGGCATTTACATCACTGATCCTTATTACCAACGCGATTACTGGACACGTAAACAGCCCGATCTCGACGGTCAGAAACTTTATTTCCTGGCTAAAGGAAAAGCACCTGCGGTAATTGTGGATGACAAATTTGTGCGCCCTAACGGCATTGTCGGTACACCAGACGGAAAAAACTTATATGTAGCCGATATCGGCGATAATAAAACCTATCGTTACGATATCAATAAAGATGGCACACTATCAAACCGCACTTTATTTATAGCGATGGGATGCGACGGTATGACTATTGATGAGCATGGCAATATTTATATGTGCGGCAAAGGTGTCACTATAGTTAATCCCAAAGGCGAAAAGATAGGCCACATCGATATTGACGAACCCTGGACTGCTAACATCTGCTTCGGCGGCAAAAACAAAGATGTATTATTTATAACAGCATCAAAGGCAGTTTACACCTTTAAAATGAATGTAAAAGGCGTAGATTGATCCTGTTTCCTAATAGTATCAGATTAGCAAATAAGCATAAATGGCAGGTGTTCAACTTTTAAAAGTGTGAACACCTGTTGATTTTCTCTGGATTTTATTAATTGATAATCAGGTATTTAGAAGTGATAAAAAATGTCTGATAAGCTGAATTGAACAACTTGTTGTTGATAGTCAGTGAGTTGTGGAAATGGATTTAAAAAAGCTGAACACCCGTTTTTAAAAAACTGAACACTCTAAAAATATCAACAAAAAAGCCGGAGGTATGTAGTACCTCCGGCTTCTCTTTTTCAAATTATTAGCTTTTAAGATCCTGAAGCGCCGGTATCAACCTTAACTTCAAGCGCTGTCCTAACCGAAGCAGGCAGGCTTGACAATAAGGTATAACCCGTTGCAGTTTCAATATCCTTAACGGTAGTGATGTATTTAGTCCAGTCAGAATTGATGGTGTTGATATTAGGGGTGTTTACAGCGATAACCCTTGTTGAAGCAGTAACCCTTGCAACGTCGCCATCTCCTTTAGGCATGATCAGGGCAACTTTCCAAACGTTGCTTGGTACATTTACGTGACCATTATTGATGGTATTGGCAGCACCATTTGAACCTGTACCTCCTGTACCATAGCTGCCCATAATGATATAAACTTCGTTTCCGGCAGCCACTTGCTCGCGCAGGTAGTTTTCAAGGTTGGCCCAGGTTTGCTGATTGTTTTGAGGAGCCTGTGGTATCATATTGGTCATCAGGAAGGTTGACGCATTTGCCCCGGTTGAGCTGGTACGGTCTGCCGACGGACAATTATGCCCCCTGTCGAACCCGCTGCCCGAGTAGCTGTTACTCTCTACCTGGTACCAGGTTGCCGGTAATCCGCTCCAGCCGGCAAAATCATCTAAACGCCCGGTTGCATTGGTTGTATTAGTTGCATCAAGGTGCCAGCTAACCCAGTTAGGCTCGCCTTTGGTGGCATTGTATGACTCTACATAATATTTTTGATCTACCAGGTAGTTATCCATAGAAGCCAATGTTGAAAGTGCATTCGAGGGGTTACCAAAAAGCAGGTTGCTGTTGTCGCCGCTGGTTGGCGGTGCGTCGGCCCCGGCGGTTACATCCCTCGGGGTTGCAGAGTTTGACGTGCCGGTAGTATCGCTGCCGCCGGTATCAGGTGTGCCAACGGTTATGCCGGGGTCGCCGGTTCCTTTAAAGGTAATATCATCAATGTCAACACGGTTGGTCGTAGTACTTTTTATCTGGAAACGTACTTTGGCAGTGGCGGTAACTTTGAATGAATCGGTTACAAGGGTAGTATTATTTTCAATGATATCGGTGCCCATTTGTGTAAAGGTTGCTCCGCCATCGGTAGACATTAACACTTGTATCGTTGATTGAGCATCTTTACCATATTTACCGTGTTTAAATGAAAATAGGGTTACGCCTTTAATATCAAAGTTCATGGTTACAATACCCGTTTTCATGCGGATTGCGTGTTTGCCATCTTTTAAATCTGCGTCGAGGTCACCAACAAGCGCGTTATTAAAATTCCAGCTTCCGGTACTTGTATTAACATCGGCAGCGGCATAAGCGGTTTTTGTTGAAGCTTCCAAATCCTCAGTAATAGTATAAGGAACGGGGGCCGGAGGGGTGGTTGTTTTCGTAGTATCGCCGGTGTTAGGCGGGGTAGGTGAGTTTTTAAGGTCTTTTGAACATCCGGCGAAGGTTAAAGCTAAACCCAGGCCAATAAGCAGGTTGTTAATTTTCATACTTGTTGTTTTTATGATAGATAAATACAAAGCACAGCCAATGCGTTTATGCTGTGCTAATTTTTTTTAACCGGAAAGATTTAGGGAGGATAGAAAACAGGCCCGGCTGATTTGCCGGGACCTGTTTAGTGTAAGATATTACGATTGAGGAACTACGAAGTTTGTTCCGTCGAATACAAAAGTTTTGCTTGCATTTGAGGTTTTACCAAAGCTGTAAACAACATAGGTAACCACAAATTTTTGATTTGGAAGGGCGATAGCTTTAAATTTTTCTGTTAATACCGCTATCATAGCAGCATTGAGATCGGCATCGCTCCAGTAAGTAGCATCGGTAGTAGCACTGATGTTGAAGTCAGGGTATTTAGCAACATTATCCCTTGCAGCTTGCGTGCCTGCGGTGGTTTGCGTGCCAATGTAAACGTAATCATCTTTAACAAGGGTATAGCTAACAGTGCTGCTTACTATCCATTTACCACCTGCACGCTCAAATGATAATGTTCGTGGAGTTGAACCGGAAACCCAGTTACTGCCATCAAATGCAAAGGCAGTTACTTTTTGAAAATCGGTAGTGCCATCATAGTAGTTATAGCTTACGTATTGAATATCGCCAATCTGGGCAGTTGCAGATATGCTTAAGTCGGCTTTTAATAATGCACTTATATAAGTGTTAACACTGCTCACATTATCGGTAGCAACAAACTCGTTATGATTTGAACGACCGACTGACGCATACTGAGCAGGCGACAAAAGATAGATCTGCTGCCAGGCACTATTTAAATACATGTATCCAAATGTTTGTACAGATACACTGCCCGAGTAGTAATTGAAAGTCAGTACGGCCAATTGGTTCTCCTTAGGCGATGATGTTTTAGGACCGTAAGGCAACCATGAAAGTATTTGTGCTGCCGTAAAATCGGTGAATTTGTTGCCCGGTAACAACAAATAATCAGCGTTGGTTAGCGTATATGCTACGTTTTTGTAAACGCTGTCTGCAACTTTAACCTGTGGTGTGCCCACGTTAAAAGTTACATCGGCCGTTGAGCCATCGTCAACACGCGGATATTCAGTGGCTAACAGGCCTGGAATACTTTGCTTGGCATCGTCTTCTGATTGGAAAACGCCGTTTTTATAGCCATATGATGAAGTGTCAAGCTTTTTATAATCGGCAGTAACCATTGTTTGCGTTAGCTTGGCTTTGTGCAAAGGCATAGTATTAGGAATAACCGGTTGTTTTTGGCAGGCCGATAATGCAAGGGCTGCCAGTACCAGTATATTAGATATCTTTTTCATTTGGGATAAATAAAATCTTATTAAAATTTAATTTTTAAACTGGTTACAAACGTTCTGCCTAAGCCATAGTAAACCAACACATTGTTTACGTTACCGGTTAGGTTACCGTCATAAGAGTCGGCTATGTATTTGGAGTTAAGCAGATTGTTTACGTTGCCTATCAATACCGCATCCAAACCTGCAATTTTAAACCTGAATACACCATTCAGGTTCCAGATGGAGTAGTTTGGTATTTTATAAGGGTGCATATCCGGCTGACCAGCATTGGCAAAGTTGAACTGTGAGTAATAATTGCCATAATAAAAATAATTACCTCCAATGCTCAGGTCTGGCAACACATCAATGTCGGCACCTAAGGCTGCAGTAGTTTGCGCAGCATCGCCTACTTTAATATCCTTCAGGTAAACTTTGTTAACTGTTTTTACGGCTTGTTGCTGTGAGTTATAAACGGTAGATGGTCCTGCATCATTGGTGTAGTGCCAATCGCCGTATGATAACATACCGTTAATGGTGATTTGCTTGATCGGCTTCAATTTCATTTCAAGCTCAAGGCCCTGGTGAAGCTCATCAACACCTGCAACGTTCACTGTATAAAGTTGATTGGTAGCCTGATCAAAGTAAGCGGTAGCAAAAGACTCATCATTATACGATGTTCTGTATGCATTTAATTTGGCACTGAAATGAGCCAGTTTAAGCCCGTAACCTAACTCATAGCTCAGCAGTTTTTCAGATACAGAACTTGGATTGATATTGTTGGTGAACTTTTGGAATATGTTATCGAAATAAGGCGGTTTGGTCATGTAACCAACGTTTGCAAAAACGTTCATTGCCTCATTGATGTTATAGTTTGCGCCTGCTTTAGCCTGGTAGTTAAAGAAGTTAACGTATTTGCTGGTTTGGTTTGGATCACTATTAAGATAGTTGTAAAAGTCTGTCCTCCTGTTGGCTGTTTCTGAACCCGTTAAGGTAACAAATACCGAAAAATCTTTTTTTGAGTATTCGGCCTGTGCAAATGCAGCACCTGAAAGGATTTTGTCTTTATTATAATAGTCAATTTTATCACCTACCACTGCGCGATGTTCCGGGTTATTGATATCGCCGGAACGGCTACCTATAGCACTATTGCCTGTGTATGGGTCATAAACATAGTCAGCACCTAAAAGGTCGGTAACTGTTTCGTAATGCGTACCATCATATGATCTCAAATCAACACCGGTTGAAAGGTTAATTGATTTCCCTAATTCGGTACGATAAGTACTTCTGATACCATACCAGGTATGGTTGTTATGTGAAGAGTAGAAGTAAGTACTTGCAGAGCCATCCGGGTTAGCAAAGTTTGCTTTTTCGGCAGCTGTATAATCATATGGCGAATACAGGTTGCTCACCCTTGGTGCATCACCCTGGATACCGCCACCACCACCGGTGCCGTAAGTAGCATATAAAACGGTTGAAAGGCTTGAACTTCCATTAATATTCCATTCATGATTTAATGAGAATAATGGCTTGCTGAAGTTGTTGTTATACGGGTTGATCTGCTTGCCATCCTTTACACCTAATTCATAGTTCCACCGGATCCCTTGAGGGGCGTTTTGCCAGTCGGCTATCGATTCATCCGGGCGCTGACCATGCGTTTGAGTAGCACCCATTAACGATAGTGATAACGATTGGTTTGACGAAAGTTGTTTTGAAACGTTAAAGAAGTAGTTATAACCTAAAAAGTTTAAACCATCGGCGTTGCCACGGCCTTGAGTCCTGCTGCCCTGAAATGTAGCTGCCCAGCCATTTTTATCTAAACCGGTTGATAGCAATACAGAGGTTTTTTCATAGCCATCGCTGCCGATACCTTGTGAAATAAAGCCACCTTTATCCATATCGGTGCTGCGGGTGGTGATGTTGATGGTACCACCAAACGAAGGCACAATAATTTTATTTGCACCCAAGCCACGCTGTACCTGTATTGAAGTGGCAACATCAGTTAATCCTGAAAAATCCGACCAGAAAATTGATCCGTTTTCCATATCGTTAACCGGGATACCGTTGATGGTTTGTGCTACGTTGCCATTTTTTGAACGGCTGCTAAAACCACGAATGTTTACACGCGAATCGCCATAACCACCATCGCCTTGCGTAGCCATTACGCCCGGTACCACGCTTAATAATTGAGGGATATCCTGGTTGCCCAGTTTTTCTTCAATAAAACGCTGGTTTATAGTAGTAACTGCAACCGGGGTTTTACGATCGATAGCTACGTCGCCGGTTACTACAACCTCTTTCATTGAACTTGAGCTTGATTTAAGTTCGATTTCACCAAGATTGGTAGTGCCTGAAAGTGTAATTTCTTTGGTGATGTAACCGATGTATGAAATTACAAGTACAGTACCGTCGCCATTTTCAAGGTTTAATTTAAAAGTACCGTTAAGGCTGGTTGACGTAGCTTTGCCGCCACCTTTAACACCTACCGAAGCTCCGATGAGAGGCTCTTTGGTAACAGCGTCAACAATTTTTCCGGTATATAACGAAGCCGGGGCGTTTGCCGAATTAGTAGTCGCCTGTGTGGTTTTTTCTTTTACTACAATGGTATGCCCCACAATAGCATAGGTAACCGGCTGGCCTTTAAACACCCTGTCAAGCACTTTTGTTAAAGCTTCGTTTTTTACATTTAACGATACCTTGTTGCTGCCGGTAAGTAGTTCGGTTTGCATGAAAATGTCGTAGCCACTTTGCTGCTCAATTTTGTTCAGTACTGCCTGGAGGCTGCTGTTCTTTTCGGCTAAAGTGATGTTTTGGCTGAAACTTTTAGCGCTGAGATGCATGCAGACTGCAAATAACAGAACGGCGATAAGTTTTATCCGCATAATAAATTTTCTTTTTGTATCCGGGCCTATCCGGAAAAAACCTTTTGTAGCGTTTTTGAATTTATTTACCCGGCCATCGTTGTGTACAGGCACAGGAAATGTAGAAAAATCCATATTTTTGTTTTGGGTTGATTAGTTTAAAAAGTATTTAGTCGATATGATTTGGATTATGTTAGCCCCAAAATATAGCCGGAAGTGGTTGCAACACTTTCGGTTTTTTTATGGGCCAACTTTTAGTAAACCGGCCTTGCCGTTTACCACATATTGGATTTTGTTATGATTTTACTATAATCTTCCTCCCGTTAATTGTGAAGTTTAAGCCGCTTGTTTTAAGGATCTCAAATATTTTTGACACAGGTACATTGCGCGATATGCGCCCCATGTAGTGTTTTTGCGCTGTTTTACCCTGGTATTCTACATCCACATCATACCAGCGGGATAGCTGGCGCATAATGGTTTGCAGATCGGTATTACTGAAAACAAATTTTCCGTTTTTCCAGGCCACCGCCTCGTCAATATTGGCGTTCGCATTGATACTGATATAGCTTAAGCTGTTGACTGCCTGTTCACCGGGTTTTATTTTAACCGACTGTCCCGTATTGCCGGTAACTCTTACGCTGCCTTCAAGCAGGGTTGTTTTTGTTACACCTTCATCTGTATAGCTGTTAATATTAAAATGCGTACCCAAAACGGTAACCGTTTGGTTGGCAGTTTTTACATTGAATGGTTTTGAAGGATCTTTGCTTACCTCAAAATAAGCCTCGCCGGTAAGTTCAACCCTGCGCTCGTTGCCGGTGAAGGCGGTTGGATATTTTATTGATGATGCAGCATTTAACCAAACTCTTGTACCATCGGGTAAAACAACCTGATATTGGCCGCCACGTGGGGTAGCCAGCATATTCATAGCAATGGCTTCGGCAGGAGCGGGGGCTGTTGGACTTTGGGCGTTATCAGTAGCTTCATAAACTACCTTGCCGTTTTCATCTTCTTTAATTACTGCATGTTGCTGACTCGCAATTTGGCCGTGTTTGGCGCTGTCCAAAACTATAGTTGAGCCATCGGCCAATGTAAGCACAGCTTTGTTTGTTCCCGGTGGGATATCCTTATGCTGATTAGCCAGTGTTTGTGGCTGATCTATAGTGCGGTGTTTGTTTAGGGTGATGGTTAATGCCGCCAGTAAAAGCACGGCTGCGGCGTATCCAACCCACCGCAGCTTGTTAGTTTTGCGTTTAAACCCCGTGCTTTTAGTAATATTATGCCATGCATTAGCTTTATCATTTGCAGAAAAGGTTTCCAGCTCATTGTTGAGCAGGTGTTCATCAGTTAACTTTTTGAATAATTCCTGGTTGCGGGCGTCTGCCAGAAGCCATTGGTCAAGCTGGAGTTTTTCCTGATGGTTCAGCTCATTTCGCATATGTTTTGCGATTAGCTGGCCCAGGTCAAAGTATGAGTCGTAATTATTCATTTTTCCTTTTCGTACATAAAGACACCTTCAGTTTGAAAGTGGATAAAGCGAGGTGAAGATTTTTTTGATATTGTAAAAAAACGTCATTGCGAGGAACGAAGCAATCGCGAACTATGCAGAGACACTTGCTTGGCCGCTCTATAAGTAGGGGATTGCTTCGTACCTCGCAATGACGGGATGGAGAAGGGTTTGCTTTTCCGAAGCAATTTCGGAACAAGCTGTACCTCTCAATGAAGCTTGGTCTTTTGATTTGTTCTTATTTGTTTTTGTTAAATAATGTAGACTTTAATGGGAGAAAAGATTACCGCTTAAAAAAGCTCAAACCAAGCGCTACAAAAGCAGTAAACATTTCGGGCGAAAGTTTTACGCGCATCAGTTCAAGGGCGCGTTGCTTTTGTTTTTTGACGGTATTTACAGACATATCCAGTCCATCGGCAATTTCCTGGTTTTTTTTGCCATCAAAATAGCCCATTATAGATATGGTGCGGTGGCTTTCGGGCAGAGAATGTAATGCGGCGTGAATTTCGGCTACAGCTTCGGCCGTGATGATGGCTTCAATTATCGGCGCTTCTTCCGGTTCTTTATTGCCTTGATACTGAACATATGCTTCAACAACTTTACTGTGCCGTATAATATTTAGGCTCGCGTTGCGGACTGTACTGTACAGGAAGTTTTTGATGGCGATCTTATCCTGTATTACGCTTTCACGCTGGTTCCAGTATTTAATGAAAGCATCCTGTACAATGTCTTCGGCCTGGTCTTTATCTTTTATCAGCTGGAGGGAGAAGTATACCAGCCTGTCATAATACTCTTTGAAGAGAACATCCAGATCAACATTATCTGCTGAAGTGGTAGCGTTATTTTTTTGCCCAAAAATTCCCTTTACAATGCTCATTTGTTTTTCTGGCAGAAATAAAACCTGAACCCAACGAAACAGCACCTTTTGTGCCGATAAAAACTTAATTCAAAATTGAACTTTATGTGTTCAATTTAGGTTAAATCAATGTTAATAAATGAGTTTTAGACGGTAACTTTTCAGTTGCACAGCGGTGCCGTAAATTGAATTTATTAGAATGGTTTTGGTTTTTAACGTGCTGATTTTCAAAATGAAAAAGCCCTTATGTCGGTGCAGGCATAAGGACTTTTAATGAATTGATGTTATGTTAACTTATTGCTTTGGTTTGCCATCAGCATCAAGTTCGACAATGGGATACCCTAATTTTTGCAGGCCCGGGTAGATCCTGGCCTTATCGCCAACAACCAGTATAATCATGTTATCGGGATTAAGATATTTTGAAGCCAGGCTGTTAATTTCGGCAGGGGTTATAGTCGATAAGATCTTGTTTTGCTCGTCGACAAAAGTAGACTTAAGATCATACTCCTGTATGCGTGATAAAAACGCTGCTTTTTGTGCATTGGTTTCGTAACGGCGGGCATCACTTTGACCTATGGAGGTTTGTGTAAATTTTAACTCTTCGGGCGTGATGCCGGTTTTTTGATAGTTGGTGATCTCCTTTATAAACTCAACTACAGAGCTATCGGTTGCTGTAGCTAACACTCCGGCAGATGCTGTAAAGTCGCCGCCATATTTACCTGAGCTGAAAGATGAGCGTGCGCCGTAAGTCCAGCCTTTTTTCTCTCTAAGGTTAAGGTTAATATGACTGTTGAATGCGCCGCCTAAAATGTAGTTGGCAATATTCAGTTTGTAATAATCACCTGTAGGGGCGTAGTTAAGTTTGTCGAGATAACCAATACGGATCTCTGACTGTGCGGCACCCGGGATATCAACCAGGTACAGTGTGGTTTTATCAAATGTTTTGCCTTCAACAGGGGTGGGTACGGTTACCTTTTTATCTTTCCATGAGTTTAAGAAAGCAAGAGCGCTTTTTGCAGATGCTTCACTAACATCGCCCACCACAACAATTTTAGTTAATGACGGTGAAAAGTTTTTATCGTAATAATCCTGAACATCCTGTAAAGTTATACCAGCAATGGTTTCTTCATTGCCACCGGCAGCGTAAGTACGTACGTTATCTGTACCGTAAAGGATTTTGCTGTAAACAGTGCTGGCTACACCTGCAGGCTGAGTTTTGGCCTGTTTAAAGCCTTCCAACGTTTGTTTCTTGATCCTGTCGAGTGCATCCTGGGTGAATTTAGGATGATATAGCCTTTCTTCGAGCAGTGACATGGTTTTACCCAGGTTTTTGGTGAGTGAAGATACTTCAGCATCAATCTGATCTAAACTGGCGTAGAAAGTAATGCTGCTGCCCAGTTTATCCAGTTCGGAGTTAAAGTCTTCGGCAGTGTATTTCTGGGTTTCTTCATTCATCATACGGCCTACAATGCCCGCCAAACCCGCCTTTGACGGATCGTTGATGGCAAACAAGCCGCCACCTTTAATGGATATCGACATAGATACCGACGGGATCTCATTATTTTGCGTACCAATAATATTAATACCATTAGGTGTATTAGCCGACCAAATAGCCGGTACTTTAATAGCCGGGTTGGGGCCTACACCTGGTTTTACAGCACGGTCGAAACTATCTTTAGGTTTATGATAAGTTAAACCATTGTACCCATAGTCGGGTGCTTTGTAACCTGTTGTGTCAACAGTAAAGTTATCAGGTGCTACCGGCTGCAGGTTACCACCTTTAGGCAGCACACTCAATATAACTGCAGGTTTGCCTTTAATGTATTGGTTATAAACGCGCATAACATCCTCTTTAGTAACCGCACGGATGGCTGCCAACTCCCGACCGATCTGGTTAGGGTTACCGGTAAAGGTTTGTGCCTGTGCCAGCTCTGATACTTTACCGCTTACGCTCGATAAGCTGTTGATATAATCGGCTTCGGCAGTGGCTTTAAAACGGGCCAGGTCATCATCGCTCACACCTTTTTTCTCAAACTCGGTCAACGATTCATCTACCAGTTTTTTTGCATCAGCTAAAGTCTGACCAGGGAACGGAATAACCCGCATGCTGATCTCGCCGGCCAGTTCAGTATTTGATGAACCCATGGTAGCCTGCGCCGCCTTGCGGGTTTTTACAAAGTTTTTATAAAATATAGAATTACGACCCTGGCCAATAATGGCTGATAGCGCATCAAGCGGCGACATATCCTTGTCGTAGATTTTAACGCCAGGATAGCTCACGGACAATAATGGGAATTTAGCGTAGTTATCAGTATAGGATACATACCTGTCGGCTTTTAATACGGGTGCCGGTAACGACATGTTTTTAACCATAGGCCCCCTTGGGATGCCGCCAAAATATTTGCTAA
Source organism: Mucilaginibacter gossypiicola (assembly GCF_900110105.1). Lineage (GTDB taxonomy): Bacteria > Bacteroidota > Bacteroidia > Sphingobacteriales > Sphingobacteriaceae > Mucilaginibacter > Mucilaginibacter gossypiicola. Next base: position 767,551 of record NZ_FOCL01000004.1, read on the forward strand.
CCCAGGCTAAGGTTTGCTTAGGATTAAGATCACCGCCAATGGTAAGCGTGGCATTGTTAGGGCCATACCATCTCAGGAAAAAGTTTTTAAGATCATTTACACCTACTTTGTTTAACTCCTCGATGTAACCAATGGTAAGCCATGAATAGGGGTGACCGTATGGATAAAGTGTTTTGGAGGCATACTGCCCAACTAAACCATACGGACGGTTATCATAGTTTTGGCCGCGTTCGTTTTTTACGGTTGCACGCTGAACCTCAAATTTTTGCTGTGTAACGGCATCAAGCAGGAAACCCATCCTGTCAGATTCCAGCCAAAGCATTTTTTCCAGTTGATTGGCCGGTACGGTTTCGTAATAATTGGTGCGGTCGCGGTTGGTTGATCCGTTCAGGGTACCGCCTGCTTCTGTAATGATCTTGAAGTGATCGCCATTGGCTACATGGTCCGATCCCTGGAACATCATGTGCTCAAAAAAATGTGCGAAGCCAGATTTGCCGATCTCCTCACGGGCCGAACCTACGTGATAAGTGATATCAACGTGAACCAGAGGGTCGGAATGGTCTTCGGCCAAAATAACAGTAAGACCGTTGGGTAATACATATTTTTCGTAGGGGATCACCAGCTCAGTTCCCTTTCGGGTAACTTTTTCAATAAGCTTTGGCTGTGCGCCGGTTTGGGCAGCAGCATTAAGCGCCAGTACAGCAATTGATGGGGTGATCAATGCGTGCTTTAAAAGTTTGATCATTTGTGTTAATTGTTTAAGTAATAAGTCAGTCAGTAGATGCTTCCCTCAGCAAGCATCGAAAGCTACTATATTAAGCAATTTATACTACTGGTTAATATTGTTGCGATGTAATTTGATTTGTGTAACGGATTTGTGACGGGTGGGCGTGCCGCGAAACAGTGTTTCATAAAAAACGTCATTGCGAGGAACGAAGCAATCCCAAACTATACAGAGCCGCTCTGTAAATCGGGGATTGCTTCGTTCCTCGCAATGTCGTTTCTTTTTTTACTTATGGAAGTGTCTATCTCCAGCCACCACCTACAGCCTGGTATAAGTTAACCGAACTTAAAAATATATTACGTTTAATACCGGCCAGTTCAAGCTCGGCATCAAGTACGCTGCGTTGTGCTGTTATTATTTCAAGGTAATTAGCCCGCCCAACAAGATATAAGTCATTAGCTACCGATAAGGCATTATTTAATGATTGTAACTCCTGTTGTTTAAATTCAAAAGCACGGTTAAAATTCTCTATCCCGCTTAAATTGTTGTTCACTTCCTGAAATCCTGACAGGATACTTTTTTGATAATTGTACACTGCTATCTTTTGCTCGGCTATAGTTCGCTCATACTCGGCCTTGATGGCTTTGCGGTTAAAAATAGGAGCGGTAATGCCACCTAAAATACCATAAGTAAACGAAGCTGGGTCAAATAAAAGATTTGCCCTGAAACTGTTATAGCCAACATATGGAGTTAAAGTTAAAGTAGGGAAAAAGTTTGCCCTTGCCGCTTTAATATCGGCATTCATTGCTGTAAGCTCCAATTCAGCGCCACGGATATCAGGCCGGTTCAATAACATTTGCGACGGAACACCAGTACCTAATACCACCGGAAGCTTGGTTTTCATGATAGAAGTATCCCGTGTTACCGTCCCTGAATAGCTTCCGGTTAAAAAACGAAGCTGGTTCTCGGTTTCGGTGATTTGCTGGCGGGTGGTATACTCCAAGCCTTTAGTACGGGACAACTGGGCCTCAAACTGCTGTACAGCCAATTCAGTAGCACGGCCACCGAGTTTTTGGATTTTAACAATCTCCAGCGCGTGTTCCTGAAGTTTGATGTTCTTTTTAATGATGCCCTGTTCGGTATCATAAGCCAGCAACTGGTAATAAAGCCCCGCAATTTGGGCTGTAAGTGCTGTTGTAACCAAACGATAACCGCTTTGACTGGCCAGGAAGCGGGCAAAAGCGGCCTTTTTCTGGTTGCTCATCTTGCCCCAAAGGTCAACCTCCCATGAGCTTTGAAAACCCAGGAAATAGTTAGGCACCGGGTTGGGGATATGCTGATCGCTGTTGATGTTATTTGAAAAATTGGTATCGTAATTACCTACACCGTTTTGCGTGTAATCGCCATATTTTTCAACCCCGGCATTAGCTGCCAGATTTATGGTAGGTAAAAGCTTTGAAGAATTGAACCTAAGGTTAGCCCTTGCAGCCTCAACCCTTTGCAGGGCACTTAGCAGATCAGGGTTTGCTTTAAGGGCAGTGTCAATCAGGTTAACGAGCCTTTGATCGGCAAAAAACTGGCCGATAGGCAGGCTTGCAACCGTGGCTGTATCAGTATTATTATTAAATGTCGATGGTAAATTGGCAGCTACTTCCTGGCCCGTGACCGGCTTATAGCTCTTACAGCTGGCCATGGTCACCAGCAAAAGTGCCGTGTTAAGTATATAGAAATTTGCTTTTTTTAGCATTGCAGATCTTAATTAATTATTGACGATATCGAGCTCATGATGAGTTACTTCTGTGGTCGATTTGTTCTTTTTATTCCGTTCGGCTAAACCGGCGAAGATGACATATAAACCGGGGATAAGGATCAGTCCGAAAATAGTTCCCATCAGCATCCCACCTGCAGCGGCTGTACCGATAGAACGGTTGCCCATTGCACCCGCGCCGCTGGCCACGCAAAGCGGTATCAAACCGGCTATGAACGCCAGGGATGTCATCAATATCGGCCGCAAACGGGACACCGCGCCTTCAATAGCTGCTTTCAAAACGGTAAGTCCTTCTTTTTGCCTTTGGATAGCAAACTCAACTATCAGGATGGCATTTTTACCCAACAAGCCAATTAGCATCACCAGTGCTACCTGTGCGTAGATGTTATTTTCGAGCCCGGTGATCTTCAAAAAGAAGAATGCGCCGAAAATACCGGTAGGCAACGAGAGGATAACCGGAAGCGGCAATAGGAAACTTTCGTACTGGGCAGCCAGTAGCAGGTAAACGAATATCAAACAGATCACAAAAATGTAGATAGCCTGGTTGCCGGACAGGATCTGCTCGCGCGTCATGCCCGACCATTCAAAGGCGTAACCTTTCGGTAGTTTTTCGGCGGCGATACGTTCAATTGCCTTGATGGCGTCACCACTACTGAAACCTTTGTCGGCATCGCCTGTTACCATGGCCGATGTGTACATGTTGTAACGGGTAAGCTGCTCGGGGCCAAATACTTTCTCCATTTTTATGAACGTAGAAAATGGCACCATTTCGCCTTTATCATTCTTAACCTGCAGGTTTAAAACATCTTCCGGGCGCGACCTGTACTCGGGCGAGGCTTGTACCATCACCTTATACATTTGTCCGAACCTGATAAAATTGGATGCATAAAAACTACCCATCAACGTTTGAAGGGTCGACATGGCCTTATCAACAGTGATACCTTTCTGCGCGGCTGTTTGCTGATCAACAGAGATCATATACTGCGGAAAGTTAGGGTCGAAGCTGGTAAATGCACCTGCAATCTCTGGCGAGGCATTAAGTGCATCAACAAAGTTTTTGGTTACATCAGCAGCCTTTTGTAAATCGCCCTGGCCACTTCGGTCAAGTACCCGGATCTCGAAACCGCTGGCATTACCAAAACCCGGTACGGTAGGCGGAGGGAAAAACTGGATAGAGGCATCGCCGATATTCTTTGTTTTTGCAGTCAGTTCTGCAATGATATCATCCAATGATTCACTGCGTTCGTCCCATGGCTTAAGGTTGATCATGGCCATACCATATGAGGCACCGGCTATCTCATTCACCAAACTATAGCCCGAAAGCGTTGAAGCCGATTCGATAGATTTCATCGATTTGGTTTTGGCTTCAATCTCTTTCAAAACCTGTTCGGTACGTTCAACCGTTGCGCCGGCAGGTGTGGTTACGTTTACGTAAAGCATACCCTGATCTTCCGTAGGGATAAAACCCGTCGGCAAAATGGCGCTGGTACCCCAGGTAAGTAAAAAGAACCCTGCCAGCAATATCAAAGTAATACCCTTACGCGGCGACAGGTAAGTCATGAAGGTTGAATATCTGCCCTGTAACCTGTTGTATTTGTCATTAAAGCCACCAAAAAAGCGCTGCATTAGGCTTTTCTTTTTAGGCGCGTGGTTGTGCTTTAACATAATGGCACAAAGGGCAGGGGTGAGCGTTAATGCGTTTACACCCGATATCACAATGGAGATAGCCAGCGTAAGCGAAAACTGCCGGTAAAACACACCAACTGGTCCCGACATGAAGGCCACCGGCACAAACACTGCAGACATTACCAAGGTAATGGCTACAATCGCACCGCTGATCTCGCGCATGGCGCTTACAGTGGCATCCATAGCGTTCATGTGGTTTTCGGTCATTTTTACGTGTACCGCTTCAACTACCACAATCGCGTTATCAACCACAATACCGATAGCTAACACTAATGCAAAGAGCGTAAGCAGGTTAATGGAGAAGCCCAGCATCTGCATAAAAGCAAGCGAGCCAATAAGCGCGACGGGTACAGCCAGTGCCGGAATTAACGTTGACCTGAAATCCTGTAAGAAAATAAATACTACAATGAAAACCAGTATGAAAGCTTCAATCAGCGTACGTAATACTTCATGTATGGATGCATCTAAAAAGCGGGATACATCATAGTTTACGTTAAAGGTCATCCCGGCCGGGAAAGAGTTTTCTTTAAGCTCGGTCATACGGGTTTTGATGTTATTGATAACGTCGCGGGCATTTGAGCCGGGGCGTTGTTTTATCATGATTGATGCCGAAGGCTTGCCATCAGTATTGGATACCATACTGTAGGTTAACGATCCAAATTCAACATCAGCAATTTCTTTCAATCTTAATACCGAGCCATCTTCCTCGGCACGGATCACAATGTTTTCGTATTGCTTGGGCTCAAAAAATTTGCCCGGATAGCGCAATACATACTGCAGCATCTGCGGGGTTTTATCCGAACTTTGGCCGGTTTTACCCGGTGCAGCTTCAACGTTTTGCGCACGGATGGCATCTATTACCTCATCGGTTGATACCTTGTAGGCCATCATCCTGTCGGGTTTAAGCCATACCCGCATGGAGTATTCTTTAGCACCCATGATCTCGGCCCTGCCTACACCATCAATTCGTTTGAGCTCCTGTAAAACGTTGATATCGGTGAAGTTATAAATGAACTTCTCGTCCATGCTGGTGTCCTGGCTCATGATGTTCAGGTACATCAGCATACTGTTTACTTCTTTCTCTGTGGTAACACCGGCTTTAATAACTTCTTCCGGCATTTCGTCAATAATGGTAGCAACGCGGTTTTGAACGTTCACCGCGGCCTGGTCGGGGTCGATACCCACGTTAAAGTAAATCTGGATTACTGTTAAGCCGTCGTTACTACAAACGGTAGACATGTAGGTCATGCCCGGAACGCCGTTGATAGCGCGCTCCAGGGGAGTAGCCACGGCTTTGGCACACACCTCGGCGTTGGCGCCGGTGTAATTAGCGGTAACAGTTACCGATGGTGGCACGATATCCGGGAACTGGGTAACGGGCAGTGTTATCAACGCCAGCACACCCAGCATGGTAATTATCAATGAGATAACAAGCGACAGCACTGGCCGCTTTATAAAAGTTTCGAACATAGTTTGTTAGGGTAAGTGTACAATAAACCTGTGCCACGCGTTTACGCGGCCTGGAAATGGAAACATGGGCAATTGATTACTTCATTGCCAGTAATGAATCTTTTGCCATTTTCCGTGGTTTGATGATCATACCGTCACGTACGTTCTGTGCTCCCTGAAACAAGATCCTGTCGCCAGCCTTCAAGCCGTCTTTTACAATGTAATAGGTTGAAAAACGGGTTTGCGGCAAAAATGCCTGCATGTGCAGTTTATTGTTCTTGTCAACTATGTATACGTAACTTTTATCCTGGATATCAAATACCGATTGCTGAGGCACCATGATCACGCTATCAGCTTTAGTTGAGATGTAAAGTTTACCGGTAGCGCCATGCCTTAACAGCTTGTTCGGATTGGGGAACTTTGCCCTGAAGTTGATCGAGCCTGTTTTCTGCTCAATTTCGGCTTCTACAGTTTCTATTTCGCCCTGGTAGGGGAAGTCAAGCCCATCGGCTAACACCAGCTTAACCTTATCGCTTGTTTGGCCCGGTGCCGATTCTTTTTTACGGATGTATTGCAGGTATTCATTTTCGGGAAAACTGAAATAAGCATACATCGAGCTGATATCCGAAAGGCTGGTAAGCAATGTGCCCTCATCAATTAAACTGCCCGATTTAAGCGGAATCCTGTCTATGATGCCATCAAACGGCGCACGGATGTAAGTATAGGCCAATTGGTCTTCGGCGCTTTGCACCATGGACCGGGCTTCTTCAATCGTTGCCTTGTCGGCATTCATTTTTGATTCGGCAACTTCAAGTTCTGATTTGGAAATTACTTTCTTGTCAACCAGTAGTTTAACCCTTGTTACTTCAAGTTCTGTTGCCTTGGCATCGGCCATGGCATTGCTTAGTGCAGCCTTCGCTTTTGACAGGTTTACTTTAAATTCCTGGTCGTTAAGTTTAAACAGAAGCTGTCCTTTTTTAACCTGTTTGCCTTCGTCGATATATATTTTTTCGAGGAAGCCGCGAACACGTGAGCGGATCTCAATATTTTTTTGCGCCTGGATATCGGCAACATATGATTTTTGAAGAACTGTATCTCTTGTATTTAAAGTAAGCACAGGTAGCTGAAGGGTATCTGAAGCAGCAGTTTCGCTGCTGGTTTTAGCTTTTGAAGAGCAGCCCGTGACAAATATACCGGCAACTATGGCCAGTAAGGGCATATAAATAATTAACCTTTTCATTTTTTTCCGAATGGGGGTAATAGGCAAAGCAGTGCATATCACGTACTGTTAGCCAATGTTAAATTTGATTGTTTAAAACAGGGATTTGCCGCGAAGGGCATTTGAGACGGAAAAAGGATCAGAACGGACTGAGCCTGAAGAGGAAATTATAATATGCAGGCAAAAAGCCCTTAATGGATTTATTCTGGTTGTGTTGTTTTGCAACTATTGATATAACATCGGCCAGTAAAAGCTGTTGGCCTGGCAATAATGCCGACGAGTAGTTTACCCTGCTGGGTAAAAAGCGGATAACGTTACGGGTATGGGCTGCTTCGTTGCCATCAGAATCAGGTGAATCATCCTGTACTTCCTGCTGCTGAATTTGGCCGATAATCCTTTGATGGGTAAGGGAAATTAAATCGGCAGACCGGCCTGATTTTTTGTAGTGCGTTAAAATTGATTCGGCGTTAGCAGGGGCTACAGCTAATGCAAGCTGGAAAAAAAATAATGCAAAGAATATTTTTTTTATCGTCGACGCCATGATTGCGAAATTACCAAAATTTTTGAAGCTATTGAAATGAGTTTGTATTTTTTTTGATATAAAACGATTTTATTTTTATTTTTTATCCCTGTTTGTTAGGATTTTATCGTTTTAAAATTCATTTTTTACTTCAGTTACTTTTTTGGATGTTTCTTTAACAGATAAAACGAGTATTTGTTCATGATTTTTGAATATCGCCTAAAAAATGCGAGCTGAACATTACTCAACCAATAATTGTATTTTAGCTACATGCTGCATCACATCATTATTCAATGTACCTGCCTTTTAGTAGTTATCCTTTTTGTGGTAATGTTGGGGCAAAAAATAAAAATAGCTTATCCTATATTACTTGTTTTGGTTGGCCTGCCGCTTGGCTTTGTCCCTTTTTTAAAGGGCATCGAAATTCAGCCCGACCTGATCTTTGTGATTTTTCTGCCTCCCTTACTCTATGAATCGGCCTGGAACACGTCATGGAAGGATTTCTGGAAATGGCGCAGGATAATATCAAGCTTTGCATTTTTGATAGTTATTTTAACATCATGTTTGATAGCCTTTGTATCAAATAGCCTCATCGCAGGGTTTACGTTACCCCTTGGCTTTTTGCTCGGGGGGATAATTTCACCGCCTGATGCTGTATCGGCCAGTAATATTCTGAAAAACGTTAAGGTTCCTAAACGATTTGTAGCCATTGTTGAAGGTGAAAGCCTCATGAATGATGCTTCGAGTTTGGTGATCTTCAGGTTTGCATTGGCCGCTGTGCTTACCGGTAAATTTGCTTTTGGTCAGGCAGCCTTAAGCTTTGTTTTAGTGATAGTAATGGGTATAGTGATCGGTTTAGCCGTTGCCTTAGTTTTTTATACTATACACAGATGGCTGCCAACAACCGCTAATATTGATATTATCCTCACGTTTATAACACCGTATGTGATGTATATGGCCGCAGAGGAGTTTCACTTTTCGGGTGTGCTGGCTGTAGTGAGCGGCGGCTTATTCCTTTCATCGCAACGGCAGGTGATATTAAGCTATCGCAGCAGGTTGCAGGGTATAAATGTTTGGGAGACAGTAGCTTTTGTTTTAAATGGTTTTGTGTTTATACTGATAGGTTTGGAGTTTCCGGTAATTATAAAAGCACTCGGTCCTGACGGACTTAAACCTGCAATAAACTATAGCCTGATCATAACAGGTGTATTAATAGTGGCCCGCTTGGCAAGTACTTACGGCGCTACAATATTTACGGTTTTTATTAGTCGGTACATCACTACGGCCGATCCAAGCCCAGGCTGGAAAGGGCCGTTATTGCTCGGCTGGACGGGTATGCGTGGTGTGGTTTCGCTTGCCGCGGCGCTGAGTATCCCTGAGCTTTTACCTTCCGGTGCAGCCTTTCCTCAACGTAATCTTATCCTGTTTATCACATTTGTTGTTATCATATTTACGTTGGTTGTTCAGGGACTTACTTTGCCCATATTGGTAAAACTTGTAAACCTGCCCGATCGTGATTATGTTGGTTCACATGAACAGCAAAAGCAATTGGTTAGGAAGAAGTTATCGAAATTAGCCTTGCAAATACTTGACGATAAATATGCAGATAGGTTAGCTGGTAATGATATGGTCAAAGCATTTAGGCTAAGGCTGAATGCTGATATGGAACTGCTGAAAGATTGGGAACAGGACAATATTGAGCAACGTGCTGATGCGTTTTACCATGATTATCGCATGATTTTAAATGATGTTATGACGCAACAGCGGGAGTTGTTGTTAACCCTAAACAAAAAAGAAAACATTAGCGATGATATTGTAAAGCAGCAATTAGACCTGCTGGATCTGGAAGAGGAAAAATTCCGGCAGCATTTTGAGGTGGTATAGGTTTAGGAAATCACTTTTAGAACGAGGCTCCATCCGGAGCCCACGAACTGACTTGCGTTTAGCTATAAACACGCAACTCCGCTGGAGTTCTGAGCAGCACTTATTTTATAAACACGGCACCCGGCGGGGGGAACTATCACTTTAATAACTCCGTCAGGAGTATCGTGTTTATAGCAGAAGTAACAGCAACTAACGGCTCCATAGGAGCCTCGTATCCTCTGCCTATTTCAAAGCGATTTTTCCGCCATGCAAAGGCGGGTATTTCTTTCGGGTATAATGGCTACTTTTGCCGCTCTATACACATCATACTATAATGAACTGGGATCAACTATTATCGGCAAAACGCTGGGGTTACGAGGATAAATATATTGCAAACCATATCGATGCACGATCGGAATTTCAGAAAGATTACGACAGGATAATTTTTTCGTCGCCATTCAGGAGATTGCAAAACAAAACCCAGGTTTTCCCACTACCGGGGAGTGTTTTTGTACATAACCGCCTTACTCATAGTTTAGAGGTTGCCAGTGTAGGGCGTTCATTAGGCCGCATGCATTTTAACAGGATGCTTAAGGAAGATCCCGAAGTAGAAAAGAAGTATCCGCTTATCAGCGAGATCGGTAATATGATAGCGGCAGCTTGTTTGGCCCATGATTTGGGTAACCCCGCTTTCGGCCATTCGGGCGAATCGGCCATCTCGCACTATTTTGCAGAAGGCGATGGCAAGGGTTATAAGGATACTGTTACTCCACAGCAATGGGAAGATCTGACGCATTTTGAAGGTAATGCCAATGCTTTAAGATTATTAACGCATCCGTTTGCCGGTAAAGGGCGGGGGAGTTTGGCATTAACCTATTCAACCATAGCTTCTATTGCAAAATATCCATGTTCATCTGTAGCCGGACATAAAAAAGGGGTTATCTATCGTAAGAAGTACGGGTTCTTCTCTTCCGAACAACAGGATTTTGAAAAGATAGCCCAAGATTTGGGTTTGATCAGGGTAGAAGGTGATGAACTTATTTACAAAAGGCACCCTTTGGTATATCTTGTTGAGGCTGCCGATGATATTTGCTACAACGTTGTTGATCTGGAAGATGCCCATCGGCTTAAAATACTTTCGTATGAGGAAGTGAAAGCATTGCTGATGCCATTATGTACTATTCCCAGGATGGAAGAGCGATTGGAAGAGTTTGATGATACAGATGCTAAAGTGGGCTATTTGAGGGCAATAGCAATAAATACTTTGGTAAATCAATGTTCAAACCTGTTTTATGACAAACAGGAAGAGATTATGAATGGCGATTTTAATTCGGCGCTAATGGACGCGATTGAAGAACCGCTCAGGACTGCGATGAAAGCGATCGAAAAAGTATCTGTAAAAAAGATCTACAACTATAGCTCGGTAGTGCAGAAGGAAGTTGCCGGTTATAAAGTAATGGGCGGTTTATTGGAAGAGTTTGTTCCGGCTTATTTAAAAAACAATTCAAAATACCACGAGAAACTGATCGAACTGATCCCCAAACAATTTTTAACCAAGGCGGAAGACGATTATTCAAAGATCCAAACCATCCTTGATTTTGTTTCCGGAATGACCGATCTGTATGCCGTTGAATTGTTCAGGAAAATTAAAGGGATTTCGTTCCCGTCAATGAGCTGATAAACTGGAAAAACGAGCGTCATTGCTTACTATGGCATAATTAAAACGGTGTCATGCTGAGCCTGTCGAAGCATGGCGGGTAGGGCCTCTGCGCGCGACCCTTCGACGAGCTCAGGGTGACAGGCCTTCCGTGTTAACTTCATTTCGTTTTCAGAGGTCGCGGATTTTCTAACTCGCAATGGCGCTTCTTTTATTTAATACATTTTTATAAAACGTTTGAATGCCGCACGTTATTCAATTTAATTCGCAAAATTAGCGCAGGAGCGTTATAATTGCTTTATGCCAAAAGAGATCCTGCCTGTAAAGACGCATACCATGGAGCAATTACTTGCTCCGCTTGGCATTACAAGTCAGCATAAGGGTTTGTATGTAACCTCGTTTAATCCAAGCGATGTCGAAGTGCCAATTCTGTACCCTTTCAGGTCAGATCATTTTTCTTTTACGCTGGTTCATGAAGGCAATTTTTCCATCAATGTAGGTCTACTGGAGTATAATGTAAAAAAGGACAATATACTGCTCATTGCGCCTAATACCGTTCGCCAGTTTCTTAATGTTTCGCCGGATTGCAGACTTACCTCGGTCATATTTACCTCGGCTTATTTATCAGCTACCAGTATCCACACCAAAAATGTTGAGGCATTTGATTTTTTGTCGTCGCAGGTTAGCCCCTTGTTGGTTACCGGTGAAAAGTCTATGGCTCCGCTTACAGCAATCCTTGATATCATTGAAAGTAAAATAGACATCTGCGACGAGCTTGCTTTTCAGGATGAAGTACTACTAAACCTTTTCACCGGTTTTATTTATGAGGTAAGTGCCTTATATAAGAAGCAGGAAAAATTAGGAGAGATAAAAGGTACGCGTAAGGAGGAATTAACTTTTCGTTTCCTGAAGATTCTTCCGCAGTATTTCAAGGAAGAAAGAAGCGTACAGGCCTACGCGGCTATGTTGAACATTACTCCTAAATACCTTTCCCAAACTGTAAAAGAGGTAACTGGTAAAACAGCAGGTGAGTTTATTGACGAAATAGTGATCATGGAAGCAAAGGTTGCCTTAAATGATCCGGCATTAACCATAGCCCAGGTGGCGGCGTATCTCAACTTTGCCGATCAGTTCTTTTTTAGTAAGTTTTTCAAAAAACAATGCGGTATCAGTCCCAGTAAATACCGCCAAACCCCTTAATAAATACCATCCATTTTATTTGGATAGGTGCTGTTGTAATTTTAATTACAAAGCGATAGTATCGTTGTAATAGTATAATCAAAATTACTATTCTATTACAATGTTTTTAACAAAAACGACTTTTTGACATATTGCACCATCCTTTAAACATTCTGCAAAAACGATAATTGAACCAATTTTGCCCCGTCATCAGGTTTATGATGCGGCCGGGCGTAATAGTGTGCCCGGTTAAATACCAGGTTTGTTTATGCCGATAAGGGATACAGGTGCCGAACAATTAATAAAAGACACCGCCAAGCACATATTTTTTGCCGAGGGCCGGCTCCACGCAAATACCCAGGATATTGCCGATGCCGCCGGGGTAAGTAGAACGTTGTTAAATTACTATTTCCGCACCAAGGATGTTTTAATTGAGCAGGTATTTAAGGAAGCTATGCTTGCTTTAACTACCCGCCTTGATGCTGTTATGGCATCAGACCTTCCATTCAAAAAGAAGATTGAAAATTTTATCGACCTGTTTTTAACTGAGTCCAACACTTATCCTTACCAGGAAACTTTCCTGATCACCGAGATCAACTCAAATGCCTGTAAATATACGGACGAAATTAAGCCGCATCATATCAGCATGTTTCTTGAACAGATCAACGCAGAAATGGAAGCCGGGAATATCGAACCTATGAACCCGATCCACTTCGTGTTAAACCTGTTTTCGCTGATGTCATATCCACTTATCATGAGCCCCATTTACAAAAAAGCTTTCGACTTAAGTAATGAGAGTTATGCCTGCCTCATCAACGAACGAAAGAAGATGATCTGTAAAATGATTTTCCACTAAAAAATTTACCCCGTTATTAACGCATTTGTCAAACAGAATAATTAACACCCACATACCTGCAATGCCTTTTATATCAATTCAATCCAATAGCTACAAGTTTATATTTATGAAAAATACAGTTCAACTGCTAACCGGCTTCGGGGCCGCCTTAATTTTATTGTCGTCATGCGGCGGTGGTCAAAACCAGGGCGCCGCAATGGCCGCCGGCGGCCCGCAGCCGCCCCAAAGTTACCCGGTTTTTAAAATTAGTTTACATGATGCCACGCTGAACAGCGAATATCCCGCTACACTTCAGGGGCAACAGAATATCGAGATCCGCCCTAAGGTTGATGGTTACATCGACCAGATCTATATTGATGAGGGCAGCGTGGTAAAAAAAGGCCAGCTGCTGTTCAAACTCAGTGCGCCGCAATATGCGCAGGACGTTAATACTGCAACAGCAGCCATCAGCAGTGCCGAAGCAGATGTAAGCGCAGCCGAACTGCAGGTTAACAAAACCAAGCCCCTGGTTGAAAAAGACATCATCAGCCACTATGAGCTTGAATCGGCCGAGTATACTTTAAAGGCCCGTAAAGCTGCTCTTGCCCAGGCAAAAGCCAGTTTAGCCAACGCAAAAACCAATTTAGGTTACACCGTAATAACCAGCCCGGTTGATGGTGTGGTAGGAGCTATTCCTTATAAGTTAGGAAGCCTTATCACCGGCTCAACAGCGCAGCCTTTAACAACGGTATCAAACATTGGCAAGGTGTACGCATACTTCGCCCTGAATGAAAAACAACTGCTTGATTTTTCAAGAACGGTGAAGGGGAAAACCATGAACGAAAAACTGGCGAATACGCCGCCTGTTTCACTGGTATTGCCAGATGGAAGTACTTACCCCGAAAAAGGTAAGGTTGAAACCATCAGCGGGTTGATCAACACCGAAACCGGGTCGGCAAGTTACAGGGCTGCTTTTCCTAACCCCGTTGGCCTGATCCGCAGCGGCGGAAGCGCTACAATACAAATCCCCCAAACAATTAAAGATGCTGTGCTGATCCCTCAAAAAGCTGCTTACGAATTGCAGGGCAAGCATTTTGTTTACCTGGTTGATGGCAAGGGAGCAGTTAAAAATACCGAGGTAAGTGTTATGGATCTTGCAGCGGGCCAATATTATGTAGTTACTGATGGCCTTAAAGCGGGCGACGCCATTGTTACCGATGGGGCAGGTAGTTTAAAAGACGGTATGGTTATCAAGCCGGAAGTGCAGGAGAGTGCCGCAGTATACAAGGATCTAAAATAATTTTCAAAGCAACCTTGCCGGGTGTCTTTTGTCGCCTGGCATCAACATAAATAATATGTTACGTACATTCATTGAAAGACCAGTACTATCTACCGTAATATCGGTAATTATAGTAATACTGGGTATCCTGGGCCTTACCACCTTGCCCATATCCGAATACCCCGATATAGCGCCGCCTACGGTGCAGGTATCAGCATCATACCAGGGTGCCAATGCCGAAGTGGTAATGAAAAGTGTTATCGTGCCGCTCGAAGAACAAATTAATGGCGTAGAGAAAATGACCTACATGACCTCTACCGCAAGTAATGACGGAAGTGCAGTTATCACAGTTTATTTTAAACAGGGTACAGATCCCGATCTGGCAGCGGTAAACGTGCAGAACAGGGTGTCAAAAGCCACCAGTTTACTTCCTGCCGAGGTCACCAAGGCGGGTGTTACCACCAGTAAGCGCCAAAGCAGTATGGTGATGGTATTTACCCTGGCAAGTGATAACAAAAGCTATGACGAGAAATTTCTGCAGAACTATGCCAACATTAACCTGCTGCCCCAGATCAAGCGTATCAATGGTGTAGGCGACGCATCATCATTTGGTATACAGGACTACTCTATGCGCATTTGGTTAAAACCTGATGTAATGGCTACTTATGGTCTCGTACCGGATGATGTGAACAATGCCCTTGCCGAGCAGAATATCGAAGCAGCGCCGGGTAAAGTAGGAGAGAACGATAATCAGTCGTTCCAGTATGTATTAAAATATAAAGGCAGGCTTACAAGTGTGCCAGAGTTTGAAAACATCGTGATCCGTTCATCAACAAAGGGACAACTATTGCGCCTGAAAGATATAGCACGGGTTGAGCTTGGTGCGCAAAGTTACGCCAACGCAACTACCATGAATGGCAAACCTGCCGTAGGTATAGCCATTTACCAAACTGCGGGTTCAAACGCGCACGAGTTAATTAAAAACTGTGAGCAAACCATTGAGGCTGCTTCAAAAACTTTCCCTACGGGCATCAGTTATACTTCTCTTTTTAGCGTTAACGACTTTTTGGATGCCTCGATAGAAAAGGTTGTACATACGCTGATTGAAGCCTTTATACTGGTGTTTATCGTAGTATTTGTATTCCTCCAGGATTTTCGTTCTACGCTGATCCCGGCTATTGCGGTGCCGGTAGCTATTGTGGGTACATTCTTCTTTCTGCAATTGTTTGGCTTTACCATTAACCTGCTTACGCTGTTTGCCATGGTGCTGGCTATCGGTATTGTGGTGGATGACGCCATTGTGGTGGTCGAGGCCGTGCACGCCAAACTGGATCATGGGGCTAAATCTGCAAAAGCAGCTACCATCAGCGCCATGAATGATATCAGCGGGGCTATTGTATCCATCACTTTGGTAATGGCTGCGGTGTTTATCCCGGTTTCGTTCATCACCGGCTCAACCGGGGTGTTTTACAAACAGTTTGGTTTAACGCTTGCTATCGCAATCTTAATATCGGCAGTAAACGCTTTAACATTAAGCCCGGCATTGTGTGCGTTGTTATTAAAGCCCCATCCCGAAGGAGAGCATCATAAAACAGGGCTTTTGCAGCGGTTTTATACAGCTTTCAATACCAGCTTTGATACGGTTACCCGTAAGTATAAAAAATCGGTTGGCTTTCTTGCTGCTAAGAAATGGCTCGCTATTGCAGGGATTGCCGTTTTTGGTTTGATTTTTTGGTTCCTGCTTAAAATGACACCATCGGGCTTTGTGCCTAATGAAGATCAGGGATTTATTATTGGCGATGTATCCTTACCGCCCGCATCATCATTGGAGCGTACCACCCAGGTTATCGACCAGGTATCAGGCATGATAAGGTCATTGCCCGAAGTGGAGTCGACTATCAGGGTTGCCGGTCAGGGCATATTGAGTGGTGCGGGCGGTTCATACGGTCTGATCATGATCAAGCTGAAGCCCTGGGACAAACGTACAGCCAAAGGAACAGATGTGAACACCGTTATTGGTAAACTTTTTGGCATGACAGCAGGGGTTAAAGGTGCTACCATTCTGTTTTTTGCTCCGCCAACCTTACAAGGCTTTGGTAACAGCAGTGGTTTTGAGTTCCAGGTGCAGGATAAAACCGGCGGCGACATTGTGAAATTTGCCGAAATAAACGGCAAGTTCCTGGGTGCATTAAATCAGCGCCCCGAAATTCAATACGCCTCTACATTTTTTAATACCAATTTCCCGCAGTTTTTGGTTGATGTTAACGTGGCTAAATGTAAGGATGCAGGTATTACCGTAAACTCGGTATTGAGCACTTTGCAGGGATATTTCGGCGGTGTTTACGCTTCGAATTTTAATGAGTTTGGCAAGCAATACCGTGTAATGATCCAGGCCGATGCCGCTTACAGGGGCACCACCGGCAGCCTTAATAATATGTACGTGCGTAATGCCAATAATACCATGGCGCCCATATCGGAGTTTGTTACGCTGAAACGGGTTTACGGTCCGGAGTCTATCAATCGCTTTAACTTGTTTACTTCTATTTCGGTAACAGGTGCGCCGAAACCTGGTTTCAGTACAGGTGATGCCATTAAAGCTATACAGGAAGTTGGTGCTAAAACATTACCTGCCGGTTATGGCTTTGAGTTTTCGGGCCTTACCCGCGAGGAGATTGCCAGCGGCAGCCAAACTATTTTCATCTTCTTGTTGTGTCTGGTATTTGTGTACTTCTTACTAAGTGCACAATACGAAAGCTATATCCTGCCGTTTGCAGTATTACTTTCACTACCTATAGGTCTGGCCGGTGCGTTCATCTTCGCCAAAATCTTCGGGATTGAGAACAATATTTATTTGCAGATCACGCTCATCATGCTCATCGGTCTGTTAGCCAAAAATGCTATCCTGATAGTTGAGTTTGCGGTAGCACGCAGGCGAAACGGCGAAAGCATTGTGCAAGCTGCCATTGATGGCTCCGTTGCACGTTTAAGGCCTATTTTGATGACCTCCTTTGCGTTTATACTTGGTTTGGTGCCGTTGATGCTTGCATCGGGAGCCGGTGCCGAGGGTAACCGTTCGATAGGTACAGGTGCTGTAGGCGGGATGCTGATCGGTACCATATTCGGTGTGTTTGTGATACCGGTGCTGTTCATCATTTTCCAATCACTCCAGGAACGCGTCAGCGGCAAACCTACGGCCGAAGAAGAAATAGAGGTTGAAACGGAAACGGTAGCCTAAGCACAAATTTTCAAGAAATTATAAAGAAGCAAAAAAATGATCTATTCATATAAACGGCAAATACTGGCCACGTTGGCAGCAACGGCGGTATTTGCCTCATGTGTTACAAAAAAGTACCAGCAGCCGGTAGTAAATACCGATAAACTGTACCGCGATACTACCATCAGCGATACTACATCAATGGCTAATATGCCGATGAACCAGCTGTTTTCTGATACAGTACTGGTAAACCTGATCCAGGAAGGCCTGCGTGAAAACCTCGATTTGAAAACTGCTGTGCAGCGTATTAATGAGGCACAGGCAACTTTTAACCAGAGCAAGGCAGCATATTTGCCAAGCCTGGAAGGAAGCGCAACAGCAACAAGGGCAAAAACATCGGCGGCAAGCTTAAACTTCCCGCCGGAGTTTGCCAGCTCGTTCAATCTTAAAACAACCACTTACCAGGCTGCCCTCAACACCAGTTGGGAGGCCGATATCTGGGGTAAATTGAGCAGTGCAAAAAGGGCGGCCTTAGCATCGCTGCTGCAAAGTGATGCTGCAAAAAGGGCAGTACAAACCCAGCTGATAGCCGATATTGCAAACGCTTATTATAATCTGTTGGCGCTTGATCAGCAACTGGCTATCACTCAACAAACACTTACGATAAGGGTAAAAGATGTTGAAACTGTAAAAGCTCTGAAAGAAGGTGCGGTAGTAAATGGTGCAGCGGTGGTACAAAGCGAGGCTAACCGCTATGCGGCTGAGGTTACTATACCCGATCTGAAACAAAGCATCCGCGAGGCCGAAAATGCTTTAAGTATTTTACTGGCAAGGGCTCCGGGTACCATCAAACGCACAACGCTGAATGAGCAGAAGCCTGTAGCCGACCTGAAAACCGGCATCCCATCCCAACTATTAAAAAATCGCCCGGATGTGCAGCAGGCTGAGTTCGCTTTCAGGAGCGCGTTTGAAAACACCAACCTGGCGCGTACCTATTTTTATCCGCAGCTTACCATTACAGGGCAGGCGGGTTTATCAACCCTGCAGTTGAAAAACTTTTTTGATCATTCCATCTTTTACAATTTTGTTGGTGGTATTACTCAGCCTATTTTTAACAAAGGCCAAAACAGGGCACGTTTAAGAACTGCGCAGGCCCAGCAACAGGAGGCCTATTATGCTTACCAAAAATCACTGCTTACAGCAGGGCAGGAGGTAACCAACGCACTGTTCTCTTACCAAAATGCTATTGAAAAGCAAGGCTCAAGAGCTAAACAATTACAGGCACTTGAAAAATCTGTCGATTATACCAAGGAGTTGCTTCGTTACAGTTCGGCAACTAACTATACTGATGTTTTAACTTCAGAACAAAGCTTGCTCGCGGCGCAACTAAGCGGTGTTAACGACCGTTTGCAGGAGTTGCAGGCAGTAGTTAACCTTTACCGCGCCCTGGGCGGTGGCTGGAAATAAACAAGTTTTTAATTCCTCTGTTATTCATGAAGCCCGGCTTGCTATTGAGCAGCCGGGCTTCTTTTATGAGCAGCGGTGATTTTGACATATTTTGAAGTTGTTTAAACATTTATTATCTATGCCAACTAATTGATATTTAAAAAACCTGTTACAATACCATTGTCTATAAATTATGTTAATAAATAATGTATCTAATTGTTTATTAATGAGTAAATTAAAGTAAAATATGCTTGTAGCTACGAGGTTAAACCATGGGAAGTAAAGAACGCATATTACGGCAAAAGGACGATACACGCCGAAAAATACTCGACGCTGCGTTGGATATGATTAAATGCGAAGGGTGCGACGCGTTAAGTATGCGAAAGCTTGCCGAACATATTGAATACACGGCTCCTGCTATTTACGAATATTTTGAAAATAAAGACGCGCTGTATGTAGAACTTGCGCGTAACGGCCACCTGAAATTGGTAGCCATGGTTAAAATAGCCAAAGATGCCCATACCGGAGCAGTGCAGCAAATGGAGGCGATGTGGCTGGCTTATTGGAGTTTCGCAATTACTTATAAAGAGCTTTACCAACTGATGTTTGCCGTTGGAACCGGCTGTTGCCCGGTAGAGAACCAGATTAGCGAAGCAAAGCTTTTTCCGGAAATGGTTTCTGATGTGATACGGATGCTTTATTTACCCCACGAAGCAAGCGGCGAGGAGATTCAAAAAAAATACTATACCTATTGGGCTATAATTCATGGTTTGATAGCTATTAATATGATCCAGCTTACGCGCGATGAGAAAATGAACCAGGAGATACTGATCGATGCTATCAAAGGGATTAATGCGCTGATAACAGGATAAAGCTATGGTTGATAAGGATCGGATTTTAAGCGGGTGTGAGCAGCTTTTTCTTGAATCGGGCATAAAAAGTATTACCATGGATGATATAGCCCGGCACTTGGGAATCTCCAAAAAAACAATTTATCAGCATTTCAGGGATAAAAATGAACTTGTTACCACGCTGGTAAAACAGCGGCTGGCCGATGATGAGGCCATGCTTTGTGCTATTATCAGCGATACTGGCAATGTGATGGATGAGATGGTTGAGTTAACCCGGTGTACAGGAGAGATCTTTTCGAGGGTAAATCCTGCTGTATTGTTCGATCTGCAAAAGTATCATCATGAAGGTTGGGGACTTTACCTGCAGTTTAAAACAGGTTTCCTTGTAAATATTATTGAGAAACTTTTAAGAAAAGGTATTGAGCAGGGCTATATCCGCCCCGAAATTGATGCCAGGATCATAGCCATTATGCGCGTAAACCAGATTGAGCTCGGTTTTAACGCCTCCATATACCCACATGCCGAATTTAATTTATGGGATGTTCAGCTACAGCTTTTAAATCATTTTAACTATGGCGTTTGTAGCATAAAAGGTATAACGGTTTTGAATAACGCCGATTAAATCTTTTGTTGAGGTAAAATAGTCCTGATCCCGTTTTCTCCTGCTATAATTGCTTTTGTTGCTATTTGATAGAATAATGAGTGTTCAACAACACCCGGTATCATTTTTACAAGTGTATTTAATTTAACAGGTTCAGGTAATTCGGTGAATAGAAGATCCACAAGCATATTGCCATTATCTGATATCAGCGCGCCGTCTTTTTGGGTACTCATGCGCTGCGTAAGTGTTGCCGAAGGGAAAAGAGCGCTTAACTTTGCCAATACGATTTGCAAGGCCTGTGGCAGAATCTCGATAACAAGCGGATAAGTTGCATTAAGCTGAGGCGAAAATTTTCCTTCATCGCCCAGCAAAATAAATTCCTGTGCCATTGAAGCCAGTATTTTTTCGGTAGTATGGATGCCGCCACCGCTTTTTAGTGCATTGAGCTCGCTATCAAACTGATCGCAGCCATCAAAGTAGATATCCAGTTTATGAAGCAACGCCGGCGACTGGATGCGCAACCCGTGTTTGCTTAATAGTTGGGTTGTTTTAAATGATGATGATGTAAATGTTAATGAAGCTGCAAGCTCAGGGTTTTGAGCTAACATGTTAACCAAATGAGCTATTGTGCTTCCTGCTCCCAAACCGATAGTTTGGTTGGGGCTTATTAAGGTTAAAGCGGCTTTTGCTGCTTCCAGCTTGTAATCAATCATGGCGCTAAGATACAGCACCAGCCGCTAATAACCCTGGTCAAATTATTTCTTTTAGTCGTCTATGCCCTCCCATAAGTGCTGGGTATGATGGGCTGATATTGTTGATGTTTTCATGTTATATTAATCGTTATTATTTTATACTTCTGTTATTTAAACTGCCCAAATTTGATTGTTTTCTTAATTGTAGAGACGCATCACATGCGTCTCCCACATGCAATTACGGTAGCAAAATGATATGCAAGGCCGTTTGTCCTAACGGAGACGCATGTGATGCGTCTCTACGAAAAATCTTCATTCATTTTTAGACAGATTCTTAATTCATCTTATACTAATGCAGACGAATGAGCCGCAAAAACATTTTAAAAAATCTCATTTAAAATTTCGTCCCTTGTGAAATACCTCTTTTTGTTTGCTTTGCTGAACCTGTCCTTTGTTTGAACCTGCCGGATAAGGAGCCGTTGTTTCATCGCTTCGGGATAATGTCATTACCGGCTGGTCATCATTACCAACGGTTGTCAATGTGCTCAACAGCTTTGATAAATTAAAACAGCGCCGTATAATAACATGGATCACCTTGCCCTCAATTTGTAAAACGCCCTCAACCATGAGTAACCGTGCTTGAACAATATCCTTGCGGTATTTATCAAAGATCTTTTCCCAGGCTACCAGATTGGCAAAGCCTGTTTCATCCTCAATGGTGATAAATAAAATACCCTTGGCAGTGCCGGGCCTTTGCCGCACAGTTACCAAACCGGCAACTTTTATTTTATCTCCATTTTTAAGATTAGGTAATTCGGCAGTTGGGGTTACCTGCAGCATATTGAGCTGCTGCCGTAAAAAACTAACCGGATGCGCCTTTACAGATAGGCCGGTGGCTGCATAATCCTGTACCACATGCTCGGCATCTGTCATAAATGGCAAACTGATCTGGGTTTCTTTAGTGCTTTCTGACGGTTGGCCGGTAAACAGGCCTATTGGTTTATCACTAAGGGCTGGCACTTCCCATAGTGCCGCCCGGCGGTCAAGGTTTAACGATCTGAAGGCGTCGGCATCGGTAAGTTTTTCGATCTGGGCCTGAGGCACACCTGAATCGCTTAAATGGCTGATACTGGTATATCCCGCACCACGACCAGCTACGAGGGCCTGCATATCATTTTCATTAAGGCCCTTTACCTGTCTGAAACCTAAGCGCAATGCACGGTATGCGCCATCTTGTTCTTCAAGGGTATTATCCCAAAACGAGTGGTTAATATCTACAGGTCGTACAACTACGCCATGCCTCTCCGCGTCTATCACAATTTGCGCAGGCTGATAAAAACCCATTGGCTGGCTGTTTAACAAGGTAGCTGCAAATACATCGGGATAATGATATTTAAGCCATGAAGAGATATAAACCAAATGTGCAAATGATGCCGCATGACTTTCGGGGAAACCATAACTCCCAAAACCTTCCAGCTGTTTAAAAATGCGATGGGCAAAATCTACTTCGTAACCTCGCCTTGTCATACCATCAACCAGTTTTTGGCGAAACTGGCTTACCAACCCTTTAGCTTTAAAAGTGGCCATACTCCGGCGTAGCTGATCCGCTTCGGCAGCAGTAAACTCTGCTGCTACCATGGCTATTTCCATCGCCTGTTCCTGGAACAGGGGAACACCTTTGGTACGGCCTAATATCCTGCGTAATTCTTCTTTAGGGTAGCTTTCTTCTTCCAACCCGTCACGACGCCTCAGATAGGGGTGAACCATGTCACCCTGGATAGGGCCCGGGCGTACAATAGCTACTTCTATTACCAGATCATAAAATTCCCGTGGTTTAAGTCGTGGCAGCATCGACATTTGCGCGCGGCTTTCTATCTGGAAAACCCCTAATGTATCGGCATCGCAAATCATATCGTAAACCTTCGGGTCTTCGCGCGGAACGTTCTTTAAATCGTATGAAATACCATAATGCTGTTTGATGAGATCAAAACTTTTGCGGATACAGGTAAGCATCCCGAGGCCCAATACATCAACCTTAAGAATGCCGAGCGCTTCCAGGTCGTCTTTGTTCCATTCCAGTTGGGTGCGTTCTTCCATGCGGGCATTCATTACCGGGCATATATCAGATAGCTTACCCTGCGTAATAACAAAGCCCCCTGTATGCTGACCCAACTGGCGCGGGAAACCCATTAACTGTTCGGTAAGCACCAATACTTTATGCAGGGCCTTATCATCAGGGTTAAGCCCCTGATCAATGATCCGTTGACGGTCAAAGGCTTCCTCCGAAAAATCCCAGATAGCGCCCGACAGTCGGTTAATGGTATCTATAGATAAGCCCATGGCCTTGCCAACATCACGGATAGCGCCTTTATGCCGTTCCTGTGTAACGGTAGCTACAATGGCCGATCGGTCGCGGCCGTATTCACTGTAGATCCACTGGATGATCTCTTCCCGGCGTTCATGCTCAAAATCCACATCAATATCAGGCCATTCATCCCGCGCATCAGACATGAAACGCGAGAAAAGCAATTGCGTTTCTGTAGGATCCACAGCGGTAATAGCTAAGCAATAACATACTGTAGAGTTAGCTGCCGAACCGCGCCCCTGGTAAAGTATACCTAATTCTGCCGCTTTGCGGGTATACCGGTAAACCCGTAAAAAGTAAGGAGCCAACCGTTTTCGCTCAATAAAGGCGAGCTCAAACTCAATTTGTGCCTTAATACTATCAGGTACATTATTGTTGTACCGTTGCCGGGCACCCTGCCAGGTAAATTTGGTTAGCCGCTGTTGAGGGGTAAGACCGTCGGTATTAGGTTCTTCGGGTTCAATGTATTTAAGGGTATCTAATGAAAACTGGCAGGCTTCGGCTATTTCGGCAGTACGGGTTATGGCATCTGGATACTGGCGAAACAAACGTTCCATTTCATCCGGGCTTTTCAAATACCGTTCGGCATTGGCGTTGAGTTTAAAACCAGCATTATGAATGGTGCATTTTTCACGCACGCAGGTAACAACATCCTGCAGCTGCCTGCGGGCTGCTTCATGATAATGTACATCATTGGTAGCCACAATGGGTACGCCCGATTGTGCCAGCCTGTGAAGCCGTTTACCGTCATCAATATTATAAGCGCGGGAGGTTGCAAGGTAAAGCTCATGCCCAAAAGCCTCCTGGTACTCTTTTAAATCTGCCTTGAAAGTTTCATCAAAATCAAAACGGCTGTTAAGTGATTCAGGTGGTACTGCTATAAATTTGATGCCTTTAGCGTATTCATACACATCCTGTTTATACAAATGGCACTGGCCTTTTTCGGCCCGGAGGTTTCCCCGGGTAAGCAGCCCGGAAAGGCGCGACCATGCATCCATATCTGTTGGGTAAGCCAGCAGGCTGGCACCATCGAGCAGATCAAGACGGCAAGCCGGAATGATTTTAATATTGACATCATCTGGTCTGGTGGCTAAGTGTGCACGTACAACGCCGGCTACGCTGTTGCGGTCGGTAATGGCAATTTTAGTATGACCGAGTGCTGCTGCCTGCATTACCAGTTCTTCGGGGTGCGATCCTCCCCGTAAAAAGCTGAAATTAGTGGTTACCTGTAATTCCGAATAGCCCATAATACCTTATGCAAAAAATCCGTGAATAAACCATTGCCCTGCCTGGCTGCCCGCATAATGCCCCGACCGGAACAGCCAGTAGCGCCTGCCATCCTGATCTTCAACCTGGTAATAGTCACGGTGTTCACCCTCATCAAGCCACCATTCGCGTTCTATACGCTCGGGGCCGTCAGATCTTTTAATGTGGTGCGTTTCATTTTTGTAGATGAACAGCATTGGCGGATAATCGGGAATAGGAGAGGTTACCTCTATTTGCTGGGGGTGAGGAAGCAGGATCGACGGGCGTGGCCGGTCTTTTCGCCAACTGGTTTGTGGCTTTTCATTAATAGAGATGGCAGGTTTGATGCTTCTCTCCGGCCAGTAACGTTCCTGGGGGAGATAACGGTGGATGCTGCCTGCACCAATTTTATTGGCCAGTCTGTCCAACAACTCAGCCAGATCCGTATCATCCAGGCCGCAGCTTTCTGATTGCCATAACACCTCTTGTTCGGGTTCTACATCATCAATTTTGGGAGCTTCGAGTGTGAAAAGTTCAATACCCAATGCGGGTTCCAGCGTAGGGATTTTAAGTTCAAATAGCTTGAACAAATGACCAATATGGTGTGACGCGCGATTGGTACCGATATCAGCACTGATCACATGCCCATCCACCCGGTAGCATTTTAAAATTGCTGTCCGCAAACCTTTACCTTCACCTTGTAAACGGATGCAAAGTTTTTCGAGCAGGGTTTTAATGGCAATTTCTATTCCGGTAGCTGTACGGATGGGTTCCAAACAGGGTAGCCTTTCGGCGTAAGGTTCAACAGGATGTAATAGTTGCAAAGGCTCGTCTATGTTGCCCAAAGCCTGATCGAGTCTTAATAATAATTCCGGCCCAAAACGTCGGCGCAATACCGAGCGTCCCATGTTTATGAAAGTTTTAATAGTATAAAACCCCAGTTTTTGCAGTCTTTCAATAACCAGTGGTTCAAGGCGCAGGGCAACAGGGGGTAATTGGATTAATGCATCGGCTTGTTCACCTGGAGGGATAATTGGTTTTACTTTACCAAAGCGGGCTATGGCCCATGCTGCTCCGGGGGTATCGGCCATGGCGCCACGAACATCGTAGCCTTTGCTTCTTAGGCGGATAACAATTTCTTTTAAATATTCCTTTTCGCCACCCCACAAATGGGCACAGCCTGAAATATCAAGCAGTAACCCATCTGGCAAGTCGGCAGCTATCAGTGGCGAATAACGGATACACCATTCGCCCAAAGCTTTGAGCAGTTTATCGGCCTGGCCGGGTATATCATCAATAACCTGAAGATCGACTATAATGGCTTTTGCATCGGCGGCCGTCATACCGGCAGCTACACCCTGTGCTTCGGCCAGGGCATTGGCTGCTGTAATTATAACACGACCACGAACAGGCGAAGCAAAAACAAAAGGCACAGGTTTAAGTTCGGGCCGCCGAAGGGTGAGCCAGTCTGTCAATAAATGACGAAACCATAAAGAAACAAAGCGTTTGTTCATCATACCTCACTATCCGGCTATCCTTTCGTGTAAATCTATTTGTACGGTCTTTTCTTCCTCTACCGGTATAAAATTGCCGTCGATCCATTCCAGCTTCCAGCTGCCGGGGTTGCCATTGCGCACCCGTAGCAGGTCAATTTGCCAGCGCGGGAAACCCAGACCCGGCAAACCATCATGGGGTTGGCTTGGCAGGGGAGTTATTTGCCAGCGGGCCACACAGGTTGTTGAACCCAGTTTACGCGGATCGTTACGCAGCAAAAAGCCGGTTACCTTGCTGTTTTCAACTGCCAGTTGCAAACGCCGCGATTGTGCAAAGCTTATTTCCCTCACTTCGGCTATTACGGCGGCGAGGCCTTCACATTTTAAGGCTTCTTCCATTACCCAAAGCAGGTCTTTTTCGTGTTGTACATCAATGAATATTACCCGGTGAGGCTCTACATTGTAACTTGCTAATGCCGCCGGAAATAATTGCCTGTGCATGCTTACCCATAAGCATACGCCGCCTTGCTGCATGAGCCTGGTAAGCAAACCTGCTATAAGCCCGCCGGTTGCTGCAGCATGCTCATAAGTAGGACATAACATTTCATGTATTGTACCGGTAGGGAAAACACCATTCGGAAAAGCAGATTCCAGCGGCCCCAAACCAATACCTTTAGTTTTACATCCCAAAGGCGGTGTAAAGCCCTGCCAAAGCAAAATATCCTTTTGCAAACGGCTGATGATATCTTTTTGAGCTCCCGGCATTACATGTCATTTTTAGCTATAAACCATCTTCAGAATACTACTGTTGAAATGGAATGACAAATATAATGCTAAAAATATTAGTATTTGTTAAGTGATGAATAAATTTATAATTGGTTGATTTTTAATAAAATGGTGGTGTTTTGGACTTGATTGATGAGCTGTGTATTATTTAAAATACAGGCTTGTCAACCTTCACTGGTCGAAGTTTAGCGATAGCGTAACTTCGTCCTAAAACAATGGAAGCATTCTGCTTCCGTATTCTGGATTATTAGCTAAATGAATTAAACCAACTGTATTATTACTTTTTATACAGTTAAGCTGGAAGCTTAACACATTTTAGGACGAAGTTACGCTATCGCTAAACTTCGACCAGTAGTTGATTTACAGTTAAAACACGGGCTTATCAATTTCTATATCCTTTATTTTCCAGGCAGTTTTTAATTGTTGTTTTACTTTATTTAAGGCTGTGGCATTGCTTGTGTTTTGATAGGCCAGCTGAAGGCCGGTTAATGCCCAGCCATTATTGGGGTTAATTACAAGGTCTTTGTTTAATACAGTTACGGCCTCGTTGTACCGGCCTGCTTTCAACAAAGCATTGCCAAGGTAATGCCTTGCGGGCAGGGGCCAGTCGCGGGGTTCGTTATAGATCAGGTGATCCTCGGCTGTAACGGCCTTTCGTAAGATATTAATGGCTTCGGTGTATTTTTTTTCGGCGGTGGCAATACTTCCCTGTAAAATAAGGCTGGCAACACTTGCAGATTCATAGGCACTGCTGAAGTTATCAATTGGTGCCTTTAAAGATGGGTCCTGCATTTTAATTTCCAGCAATTTGAGTTCATGCCTGGCATTGATTGCATTGCCTTTGCCGCACCATGCCATCCCTTTTGAAAAATGTAGTAATGCCGATGCATAGACAAGCGAATCAACAGGTTTTGCATCTAAAATATTCGCCCATTTACCAAATCTCACTGCCGTTAACACCGGTTGCATATAAACGTACTGGAAAAAGTTACCATCGGCGCCTTTTGCAGCTAAATAATAGGGTGGCAGCGCTGCCTTTGCATCATAGGCTGCGGCAAGTGCTGTTTGATAGTTGCCCGCCATTTGCGCACAGTTTACTTTTAAATGGATGTTATGAATCTTGTATAATATATCCCCGTTTGCTACAGGGCTATACTGTTTAAGGTAAGTATTATAACCTGCAACAGCGGCTGTATTATTGGTAATGCCCTGCTCATAATTGCCGGTACGGATATAAATATGCGAAGGCATATGTGTTATGTGCGATACCTGGGGCATCAGGGTATCCAGTATATGAGCGCTCTTTAAAGCCATTTGCGGGGTTGCGGAAGCCTCCATGGTATGAATATAAAAGTGATTAGCCCCGGGATGTTTCGGGCAAATAGCTATGGCCTGTTCTAACAGGGAGCGGATCTGGGGTGTCCATGGTTTGGGTTTAAAATCATGGGTATACAGGTCCCAGGGATGGAGTAATAACAACGCATCGGCATAAAGGGTTAATACTTCGGCATTTTTAGGATACTTTGAATATACCACCTGCATGGCATCGGCATAATTGGTTCTTAGCTGTTTTACTGTAAGGGTACTATCCTTACTATAGCGATGCTGCATGGCGGCAATAAGCTCTTTTTCGAGCGGGGTGCAATTGGTGCTTAGTTTTTTGCTTTTTTCTGATGCTTCATAGGCATCGGCTGGCGGGGCATAGCCGTTTGGATAATTAATAGTAGGGCCCATAGCCAGCGATTTCCCGTACCAGGCCATTGCACAGTCGGGATCAAAACGGGTGGCTTTGATAAACGAGGCAATTGCTTCGATAGAATGAAAACCATAGTACATGCTTATGCCCTGGTTAAAATAAAACTGTGCACTATCTGATGAGGTGGTAATTTTCCATTGGTAATTACCCCAGCCATTCAATGCCGGAATATCCGGAATGCTATCCGTTCCGTTGTACACAAAACCGCATACTACAGCCTTTTTAACGGTGCCTTTATACAATATTACTGCCGCCGTTGTAGTGTTTTTTTGATACCGGAAATAATAAAAGGATTGCGCGGTAAAAAAAACAACCATCAATCCCAAAAAGCTTTTGATTAAAAGAAGTTGATTTTTCATTGTAATACATTGATTAGGTATATGCAATTTAAGCTTTTTACCAAACTAATGCGCTCAATATTAGTTAGATTAGAGCTCACTTTAACAGGCTTTCAAAAAATGGCTCATAATATAATAACCGTAAACGAAAACGAAGGGCAAACGCTTGCCGTAGTTGGCGATACATACCGCATCATTATTTCGGGTAAACAAACAGGTGGGGCTTATGCCGTTATTGATATGCTGGTACCGCCGGGGGGAGGGCCGGGGCCTCATGCCCATGCAGATATCCAGGAGTCGTTTTATGTAATTGAGGGCGAAATTCAATTTAAAACTGAAGGGGGAATATATAAAGCTGAAAAGGGTTCGTTTGTAAATATCCCAAAAGGCGGCGAAGTACATTGTTTCAGGAATATAAGCAATATCACTGCTCATATGTTATGTACTGTTATCCCGGCAGGTTTGGATGAGTTTTTTGAGGCGATAGGGACACCGGTTGCCCCGGGTAGCTTCTTGCCTCCACCTGTTTTAACTGAAGAAGCTTTGTCAAAGCTGAAATCTGTCGCCGAAAAATACGGCCAAAAGCTCTATCCCCCCGATTACTTAGGATAAAGTATTTTTGATGAATGATGGGTTAAACTGAGCAGGGTTAATCAAAGAAATAATCCTTTTCCTCATAAATTTCAACGCGGCTTTGTTCAATAGGGAAGGTTATCATTAAGGTAACGCCACGGGTATTTTCAACCGTAAATTTCCCTTTTAACTGTTTACCAAGCGCTTTCATCATTTCCATACCTAAAGAATTAGCTTTGTTAAGGTCAAAGCCGGGAGGGAGGCCCCTCCCGTCATCAGATACTTTTAAAACAGCATAGTCACTGTTCCAGGTAAACAGGCTTACCACAATTTCGCCGCCGTTATGATCAAAAGCATATTTTATGGCGTTTGTGATGGCCTCATTTAATATTAAACCAATAGGTACCGCCATGGCCGGATCAAGATTTAGCGGATTTAATACCTGCCTTATTTTTATATGTCTGAAACTTGTATCGAATGAATCGCTGAGATAATCAATCAACTCGCCGATATAAGCAGGCATAGATACAAGGGCCGAGGTTGTGCTGCTGTAAAGTTTCTGGTGCAAAAGTGCAATGGCGTTTACCCGGTGCTGACTGCCGCGAATTGCTTCAAGTGCAACATCATTTTGTAAATAAGCCGACTGTGTATTCAAAATGCTCATCACAATTTGAAGGTTGTTTTTTACCCGGTGATGTACTTCTTTCAGTAACCATTCTTTTTGTAACAGCAAATCTTCCAGCAAAACGTTTTTTGAAGTAATCACTTCGTTGCTTTTTTGCTTATGTACATTTTGCCGGAACAATAAGCCCGCTATAACAAGCAATAAAAAGATGGCGCCGATAGTGAGGTTTTTAACCTGGTTGGCCTGCTTTAAATTGTCCTGTTCGAACTTGCTCTTTTGATTTAAAAGTGCAATTTGGATTTCTTTTTGCCGGGTTTCATATTCAATTTGCAGTTGTTCTATTTGTTTGCTTTTAGTGCTGCTAAATATCGAGTCTTTAATAGTATTGGCCGAAATAAGATGATAAATAGCCGACTGATACTGCCGCCGGCTGGTGTCCAAACCAAACCAAAGGGTTTCATTGGTACCCAAATCATTATCATTGCCAATTTTCTTCAACAAACTTTGGTTTAGTTTGAGATATTTTAATGCCTCGGTAAACCCGGCGGTAGCAGTGTAGTACTTAATAATCAGTTCGTAATAACTGCTCCGTGCGTATAGGTTGAGGTTAGGATTGTTGGTTTGTCGTATCAGCTCATCGCAATAGCGCTTAGCCATGTCATACTGTTTTAAAGCCAGGTAAATTTTAAGATAGGTTTGACTTACCTCATCACCTCCTTCATACAGCTTGCCCGATGGATATGCGAATTTTTGAGTTACTTGCGTTAAAAAAGCTTTGGCTTTTTGTGGCTGCTTCATCCGCAGGTAAACATCAACTATGTTGCCCGCCAGCAAATAAATGGTTGCATTGTCTTTTTCAGATTTGGCAATTTCCAAAGCGCGTGAAAAATAATTGATAGCCTTTTGGTTGTCGCCAAGCTTCATGAAATCATACCCCAGGTTATTATTGATCTGGCATATCAGCCGCACATTGTCGGCATTGCTTGCAGTAGCAATTTGCAGTGCCTTTAATTGATAGTTGATAGCAGTTTTATAGTCGCCCTGAGTATAATAAAGTCTTCCTAATAATGCATAAAGGCCCTGCGTTTCTGTGTAATGTGCCTGGTCATAGTACTTTAACGCCTTTTTAGCTTCATCAAAAGCCAAAGTATAATTATTCATCATTTGATGCAGGTCGGCCAATAACCGGTAACAGCGGGCGAGTTCAACGAGGTTATTTGTACGTTCAAATGCGTTTACCGCCTGGTTTAAACAATGGATCCGGGAAACCATTGTTTGTTGTAGAAAATCCTGGCTGTAATACTCAGATAGTTCAAAATAAGCCTTACCAAGCAAGGGCCAGTTATGTGCCTGTTTAATATCCTGTATGGTTTGCTCAAGTAATGTGCGCCCGCTTTTTAACTCACCTTTTGATTTATAAAATGCCGAACGGATCAAAGCAATGCGAAAGTTAATTTCGGCCTGCGGAGTGCTTCGGTTAAGCCGTTCGGCCTGGTTGATAAAATAAGAAGCACTATCCAGTTGTTCGGGGGAAGGATGACGCAAATGGCTGAAAAACTCTGCAAGTTGCAACATGGAGTTGATCGGGTTTGCATCAGGACGTGAAGGACTCTTTTGCAAAAGCAAAGAATCAACATGGCGCCTGGTAATTTCCTGGGCGTTTACTGAAATAACGAAAAGCAAACACAGGGCAATCAGAGTGCATTTTCGTATCATATCAGCTCGTTTCATCTTCGGTTGTGAGCAGGGATGCATCAATCTTTTTTTAAATCTAAGTATATTCAGGAGTATCTGCTAATTTATCGTTGTATTAATTATTGTAATGTATTGGTAATTAGATATTTGAGTTTTGGTTCTTTGTTGCAGGCCTGGAAGCCGGCAACAAACTTAATATAGGTAGTTGCATAGGCAGTTAACAAACGGGTATGAGTTTAAGCTACCGGTAAACTGAAATAAAAAACAGACCCCGCACCGCTTTCACTCTCTGCCCAGATCTGACCCTCGTGCCGGCGGATGATCTCGGCACTTAAATAAAGGCCAATGCCAAAGCCGGAGATGTGACGTGTGTTATTACTTTCAACCCGGTAGTAACGGTCAAATATCCTGGGCAGGTCCTGGGCATTTATCCCCATGCCCTCATCCTTTACGCTAACCTGTGCAAAGCCATCAACCAATGCACATTTTACTTCAATTTCCCGGCGTTTGGGCGAATATTTAACAGCATTGCTAATCAGGTTTGAGATCACCGACCCAATCTTTTCCCTGTCGGCGTTGACCTGTATATGATCGCAAATGTTAATATGGATAATATGACTGGAAACCGTAAGTCCATATTCTTCAACAACTTCCCTGATCAGCAAATCAAGATCAAATAATTCTTTATCGATAGCAATCTTACCCGATTCCAGGCGCGAGATGTTCAGGAAGCTGTTAATCATGCTGCTCATTCTCCTTGCCTGTATCTCAGCTTTTTCCATTGCTCCCGACAAAAAATTATCGGGGTTGTTTTTCAACTTAAGGTTCGATACCTGTATCAGCGCCATTAGTGATGTTAACGGCGTTTTAAGTTCATGGCTTACCATGCCTATAAAATCATTTTTTCGCAGCTCGTCCTGTTTTTGTTCGGAGATATCCCTGGCTATCTTGGAAACCCCCGTGATGTTTCCCTGGCTGTCACGTATAGGTGAAATGGTGAGGGACACATCAAGGATCCTGCCGTCACTTGCAAGTCTCTTGGTTTCAAAATGTTCCATCCGTTCGCCGTGTTTTAAGCGTGCGATGATCTGTGGTTCTTCATCCTGTCTGTCCGATGGATGCAGTTTAAGAATGGACTGGCCTAGCATTTCAGACGCTGGGTAACCAAAAATCCTTTCGGCCGATTTGTTCCAGCTGGTGATTGTACCATCCAGCGATTTACCGATGATGGCGTCATCTGAAGATTCGACTATGGCAGCCAGTTTGGCGCTGTGTTCTTCTGCTTTTTTCTGATCGGATATATCCAAAGCAATCACCAGTCCGGCATAAACCGTCCCCCGCTCATCTGTTAATGGCACATAATCTACCTGCAGATCATCGCCGCCGGCGCTTTTAAGTTCAGTCCTGATCTGCTCGCCGTTCAGCATCCGGTCGTAGTATTTCCTGTTTGCTGCATATCGGCCTGGAGAGGAAACGTCGGCAAGGTGTAAACCTGCATAGTTACCGTCATGGTAGCCTAATTTTTGCATCAGGTCACCTTCCATCGTTATCAGGTTATGGTTTTTATCTATGACAAGGATCAATGACCGGGGGATATTTACAGCGATAGAGCGGAATAAACGTTCTTTTTTCTGTATCTCCTCCCGGCTTCTTTGTAACTCTTCGTTACTTGCCAACATTTCTTCGTTTGATGCTGCAAGTTCTTCGTTAATTGCTGTGAGTTCTTCATTGAGGGCCTGTGTTTCTTCTTCGCTCTCCGCCAAAGATTTAGTACGTGCCGCTACCAGTTCTTCCAGCGATCCGTTCATCAGTGACAGCGCCTTTTGGGTCTCAAAAAGTTCTTCATTAATTGAGGTGAGTTCTTCATTGGCAGTGGTGATCTCCTCGTTGGCAGCTGTAAGTTCCTCATTAAAAGCGGCGGTTTCCTGTTCTTTGAGTTGCAGCTCGCGCTGCAGACTGTCTTTTATGTGCACATCGCGCATTACATTGAAATAGGATAATAAAGCGATTGCGATGGCAAGAGCAAGGGCTGTCACTATAGCTGCCGGAGCAATATGCGTATAACGTTCTAAAATTGCCTCACGCTCATTCAATAGTTTACGTTCGGCATTTTCTGCCCGGTCAACAGCAAGGCGCAATGCATCCATGGCCGATTTTCCTTCTTCCAGGTCGACGGCAGAAATAGCCTGTTGTTTTTGCTTTTTTAAAACCAGATCCTTCAGTATCGCCATTCGGCGTGTTAGTATCGTACGGATCTCGGCCAGGTTGGCTTGCTGCCCCGGATTATCGGCAGTTAATGTACTCGCTTCAGCAATCAGGCTCTGGGCTTTGAGGTAAGCGCCATTATAAGGGCCCAAAAAGGAAGCCTTACCTGTGAGCAGGAAACCCCGCTGGCCTGTTTCTGCATCTTTCATCAATGAAATCGACTGCTCAAGCTTTTGAATTACCAGCGTGCTATGGCCTACAGCTTTATTGCTGCTTAGCAAATTATTAATGGTACCATAGGAAACAATTCCGACGATTAGCAGGATCAAGATCGAAAACCCATAGCCAAGCTGTAAATTGCGGGTAAAGTTTAGTTGCATAAAGATACCGGGTATCACTGGTGTAAGTAGATGCAATAAAGTTATGCTTTTGCAAAAAAATCTACAGGAATAATTGGCTGCAACTGTTAATAAGTGTTTGTGGTAACATGAATGTTACATAATTGATAGGTTTTAAATTTACTTAATAGTTTAATTTGACTCCCTGGCTTAATTTCTTTAATAGGTAACTTACAGGCTAAAAAAGACGTTTAAGCTATTGATTGGATTTTACTATGAGGAAAAAAGGGGCGTTCGGGATAGCCTTTGCATATTTGCTGATCGGCCTGCTATGGATCATGTTCAGCGACCGGCTGTTATTTTACTTTAAATCACTACTTAGTCCCGATCAATATTTGTGGCTGAGTTTGGGAAAAGGATGCCTGTTTGTGACGGTTACAGCAATTGCTCTTTATTTTTTGATAAGGTCTGAAGACCGGAAACTGAAACAAAGCGAAAAGCAGTACCGAAGCATGTATCAGTCCAATCCAAACCCAATGTGGATTTATGAACCCGGAACACTCCGGTTTGTTTCGGTAAACGATGCTGCCATGGCTGTTTATGGCTATAGTGCCGAAGAGTTCAGGCAGCTAACAATTTTGGACATCAGGCCGGTAGAAGACAGGGAAAGTGTTATTGCCTCGGTGGAGCGGCTGGAAAATAAGATTAATGATAGCGGCAGCTGGCGGCATATAAAAAAGGACGGGCAGATAATTAATGTAAATATTACCTCGCACAAGATCAGGTTTAATAATAAACCCCATATAATGGTCATGGTGCGTGACATGACCGAACGGGTAGAATTTGAGCAGGTACTTGAAAAAGTGAACCGGGAGCTTTTGGAAGAAAAGCATAAACTTAGTGAAACCCAGCTACTGTCGCGGGTAGCCGGATGGGAGTTTTACCCTAAAGATAACAAGTTAATATGGTCGGACGAAGTTTATCGCATTGCGGGGCTTAACCGGGACGACAGCCGAGAAGCTTTTGATATTTATGTACAACACATCTTTCCGGAAGACCGGCCGATGATGATCAATGCATTGCAGGAATTGATCATCAATGGTAAACAGCTTGATGTAACGCACCGAATTACTGCCCTTGACGGTACAACCCGCTACATCCGTCAGTTAGCACGCGTAGAAAGCAGCCCGGGACAGGAGTTAAAAATAACCGGCTCCCTGCAGGATATCACAGAACTGAAGCAACTGGAATTGGAGCGGAACCGGTACCTGTATAGTTTTGAGCATACTTTGAATAGTATCACCGATTGCTTTTTTGAGCTCGATAGCCAAATGAACATTATGCGGGTAAATGATACTTTTAGGGAGCTGGTTAAAACCGAAAGCAGCCACATTATAGGTACAAGTATTTTTGAGCTATTTCCTAAAAGTGAAAATAAGTTTTATCCGGTTTACCAGAAAGCACTTGAAGAAAGGGTAATTGTAAGGCATGAAGATTATTCGGTTATCCTGCAGCGCTGGTTAAGGATGGCGGCTTACCCCACAGATGAGGGCGTTGCTGTATATTTTTCAGATATTACAGAAGACAGGCTTAAGGACGAACGTTTGAAAGAAGCAGTTGAACGTTATGAGCTGGTTGCCCAGGCAACAAGGGATGTTGTTTACGATCTTGATATTGTTGAAAATAAACTGATCTACAACACCAGTCTCACCCATCTGGTGCAAATTCCACACGAGGAGATCAGTTATGAGCTGGAATGGTGGCGTTCACTGATCCATCCGGATGATATAGAAGAAGTAGTAAGCAGCCAGGAGCGGATCAGCCGTGCCGGCCTTACAAACTGGGAATGCGAATACCGCCTTAATTGTGGCAAAGGAGAGTACAAATATGTGATGGATCAGGGATATTTTGTGTACAACAGCCAAAAGCAACCTATAAGGCTGATTGGTGCGGTGAGGGATATCGATGCCCTTAAACGCAGTACACAGGAAAATAAGCGGCTGGCGGGTATTATCAAGCAGGTAGATAATATGGTGCTTATTACTGATGATTTGCGCAGGGTGCAATGGGTAAACAATGCGTTTGCGGAGCAAACCGGTTACTTGTTAGATGAAGTAAGAAATAAAACCCCTGCCGATTTTTTAGGCGGGCCAAATCACCCGGGATTCGAAACAATTATACGGAGACAGGAGGCCAGGGAGGCGTTTGGCATAGATACGGTCATTTATACCAAAAAAGGAACACCGGTTTGGGTTTCGGCCCAGCTAACCCCGGCATATAATGAAGATAATGCCTTTCAGGGCTACATTATTGTTTGCCAGGACATCACCTACCGAAAGGAAAAGGAAGAGGAGATCAACAGGCAAAACCGGTTGCTGCGCGAAGTAGCCTGGATGAGCTCGCACGAGATCAGGCGCCCGGTGGCAACCATGCTTGGATTGGTAAACTTGCTGGATATGACCGAAGACGAGAACGAACAACGGGAAATCTTTTCAAAACTCCGCGAATGCGCCCGGGAGATGGACAGTATGGTACACGAGATCAATCATCGTATCGAAACCGAAAAAGCTTTACAAATTGAGCGCGATTTGTAAAGCCGCAAAGCATAATGGAATAAACCGTTGCCAATTTGAATATTGACAACGGTTTTTCGGTTATTACCCAAGTTGTTTATCGTTCTGTTATTCGCTTTTCGGGGCTCGTTACTGAATTGAAAAGATATGGATCCATAGTTGATTTTATAAGGGGGGAAAAGAATGTTTTTTATGCTATACGGTTCTCTTGTAAGTGTATTTAATTAATTAAATCTAATATTATTGAAGTGATAGTTTAGTTGTGTTTATAAGCATTAAATATTTTTCAAACGGTTGATTTTCTGAAAATAATTAAACCAATTGATCTGCCTGATCGTAAAAAAGTTGAAGTATTATTGGAGATATTATTTAATGAGTTTAGTTTTTGCTATACATGAGATGGCATCTTTTTTACTTTTTACCGCCGGTTGCTATTAAACCTGGTACATATGATTAGTTACTTACTTCGGGATGTTGACAGTTTTAAAGCAGAGCAGGTGTAAAGCTTTTGCGGATACAAGATCTCATGAAAAAAACAAGGAAATACTTCAAAAATGGTGGGCTGTGTAATCCTTCTTAAATCTCGTTTATATACGAAACATATAATTATATATGGCATCCTGGGTTGCCTTATAAGTATAATGTCCGGCACGTTTTCATGCCAGGCGCAGCCTAATCGGATAAATACGCAGCTTGAAAAACTTGATAAAGCGAAGCACGATACAGATAAAGTAAAAATCTACTACACTATTTCCAGGTTGTATTGGAACAAAAATGCCGATAGTGCGCTGCTAATGGCGCAAAAATCACTTGAGCTTGCAAAAAAGATTCATTATGAAAAAGGGGTTGCACTGGGATACCTTGCAGAAGGTGTTGCCCTTGGATACAAAGGCAACTGGCCCGGAGCCCTTGACAGTCATCTGCAATGCCTGCGCATAAGTGAAAAACTGGGCATGGAGGGATTATCAGGAAACGAATATAATAATATAGCCGGTCTGTATACTTCAATGGAAGACTATTCAAAAGCACTTTATTATAATCAGCAGGCTTATAAGATAGCCCTGAAGCAAAAGGACCCTGCGCATGAAGGAACGTTTAGCCCGTTGGTAAATATTGGTGAAATATTTAAGAAAAAGAGACTGCCGGATTCGGCCATCGCTTATAACATAAAAGCATTAGCAATAGCGAAAAGGGTAAGGAATCCTGTTTATACTGCCGCTGCAATGTATAACATTGCCGAAAATTATATTACTAAGAAAGAATACCGGCTTGCCGAGGGATATTTAAATAAGGCGCTTGATATTGCTCAAAAAGCAGGCGACGACGAAGACGTTGCTTACTGCCATACGGGGTTGGCACTCACATCTTATTATACCGGCAAATACAATTCCAGTATGTTGTATGCACAAAAAGGCCTTGAAGAAAGCACCAAATCGGGCATTGCCGAACTTATTCAAACTGCTTATAATGTGTTGTATTTAACCCATCAAAAAATGGGTAATTATGAACAGGCACTGCTGTACCGGAACCTTGAAGTGGCTTTGAATGACAGCATGAAAACAGAGCAGAGACTGAAAACGATCCGAAACATGCAATCTGTTTATGAACTGGAAAAAAAGGAGCAGCAAATTGACCTGTTAAATAAGGACAAAATTATAGGGCAGAAGGAACTGGAGAAAGTGAGCCTGAAGCGGGATATTTTAACTGCCGGCACCATACTTTTATTGTTAATTGCTTTTGTATTGCTCAGAAATTATATACAAAAAAGGAAACTCAGCGAAGAGCTGGCTTTGAAAAATGATAACATATCAGAGCAAAATCTTCATCTGGAAGAGCTTGTACATGTAAAGGACCGCCTGTTTTCGATTATCGGGCACGATTTGAGAGGGCCGATCCATACTATCAGCAATATGATGGAGATCATAAAAGAAAAAAGCCTGTCGGAAGAGGAAAACGATTATTGGATTGAAAAGATAGATGAAACCCTGGTAGTGACTTCCAGTTTAGTAGAAAACCTGCTGTATTGGGCAAAAAGCCAGTTAGACGGGATACAGCCTAACCCCGCCAGTTTTGATTTGCGAAAACTGATTGACCAAAATGTTATGTTGCTGAAACAACGAGCCGCCGAAAAGAAGGTGGTGATAACAAGTGCAGAGATAACCGGGCCAATGATAGTATATAGCGACGAAACCATGATTGATATTGTGATCCGGAACTTAATGGAAAACGCAGTGAAGTTTTCCAGAGCAGGTGATCATGTTACCGT
Organism: Mucilaginibacter gossypiicola; assembly: GCF_900110105.1. Classification (GTDB taxonomy): domain Bacteria; phylum Bacteroidota; class Bacteroidia; order Sphingobacteriales; family Sphingobacteriaceae; genus Mucilaginibacter; species Mucilaginibacter gossypiicola. Next base: position 806,792 of record NZ_FOCL01000004.1, read on the forward strand.
GACGGTTGAAAAGAGCGGAGATTTCGCCATATTGAAAATACAGGATAACGGGAAGGGGATCCCTGAAGAGGCACAATCAAAAATATTTAACAAATACACTTCATATACCACCTTTGGTACGGCCAGTGAAAAGGGGAGCGGGCTTGGCCTGTTACTATGCAAAGAGCTTGTGGAAAGAAACAATGGCACGATATGGTTTGAAAGTACTGCGGGCATTGGAAGCTCGTTCTACTTTACTGTACCATCAGTAAAAAATGAAGAATTGGTTGCTATTTAAAGCTGTTAGATGTCTTAATTGAGAAAACAGCGTGGGGAATCCGTAAATCCGGAGATTTAATTTAACACAGGTTCTCAATGTATTATGTTTCATATTATATTTATGCCAACCATTTATGTAAATATTTGTTAAGCCAATCATGCAACAAGAAACTACTAAAACCCGGTACAATGATACCGAACTAAATGAATTCAGAATATTGATCAAAGAAAAGATTGGCATAGCCCGCGAAGAACTACAGGAACTTGTTGGATCGCTGAGCGCCTCAAACTCTAACGGAGATGACGCTGCAATAGCCGGTAAGACATTGGAAGATGGATCTGCCACCTTTGAAAAGGAACAAACTAATCAATTGGCAGCCCGCCAGAAAAAGTTTATCGAGCAACTTGAAGCCGCGCTAACACGCATTGAAAACAGAACTTATGGTATTTGCCGGTCTACAGGCAAACTGATTCCAAAAGAACGCCTGTTTGCGGTTCCGCATACCACACAAAGCATGGAAGCGAAACTTAAGCAGGCATGAGTTCGGCATTTGTGAAAGAAGGGGAGGCCAGGCACCTTAAAGATGTTGCGCCGAACATCGGCGCACTCCTTTTCTTTCTGCGTGTGGAAAATAATGGTACTGTTATCCGCGATGAAAAAATCTATTTCAGTCAAAAGCATGGCTGCGACGTTTATGAAATGAGCGACGGCCTTGCTTACGCGCTGGATGACGAGAATCACTGGTTTATCGTTCTTGACATATAAAAAGTCAAGCCGGTTTTTAAAACCTGTATACCTTACTCAAATAGCTCCTGCTCTTCGGTATAATAAGTCTTTCTTGAGGCATCATTAACAATAATTGCTGCACCTGTTGGGCTTTGCTTTTTCTTTGAATTGTGGATGTTCATGAAATCTCTTACTTCGCCATTAATAATATCGGGGTTTGATTTCAGGATGCTTTGTTCTGCATCTTCCAGTACGCCTTTTATTGCTTTAACCAGGTCTTTCAATTTGGCCTCCGGTATTTTATTGCTTACAGAAAAAGGCGAAATACGGGCATGCCACAAGATCTCATCGGCGTAAGCATTACCAATACCTCTTATGATCTTTTGATCAAGTAAAACTGTTTTGATGTTGGTTTTTGTTTTTGCGAGCCGTTTTTTAAAATATTCAGCATCAACATCAAGTGCATCGGGCACGTCCTTTTTGTCGGGATTAAGGGTAGGAGTGGCTATTCCCTGAAAATCGGTAAGTACCAACCCTCTGCCATCTTCAAAGTGCAGTTCAATAATGCTGTATTTGTTTTCGTTTTTTGTATCGAACAAAAATAATTTGCCATGCAGCATCAGGTGTAGGCCAAGCACATCTCCTTTGCTAAACTTAATGTGCAGTTCTTTACCTTCACGATAAACTTTTTCAAGCTTTTGTCCGCTTAAAATCTCATCGAGTTCGGCTGTTGTAACGTTTAGTTTTTTTGCGTTTGGGACTTCTACTTTTTTTATGGTTTTGCCGGCGAGCATTTTTTGCAGGTTGTGGCTAAAAGCTTGCAGATCGGGTAGTTCGGGCATGATGTATTGTTTTTATGAGTAACTAAATGATGTGTTTAATGTTTGTTAAGCTAAATCGTTAAATTTCTTAAAATGCTGCAGTGCCGTTTCAATGGACTGGGTTTGTGTTTTGTTAAGTTTGGCAAACGGTTTAAGTTCGATATCAATACTTTTTTTGCCTATGTTTCGGCCCCAGTTGCCAACTACCTGGTTGTTCACCATAATAGTAGGGAAAAAGGTAATAGCACCCATCTTATCACGAAACCCGGCGGGCACCATTGCATCCCTGTTTTTGTAGGCAATAATTAACTCATCATAAACCGGCAAAAGGTAAGCCCCGGATTTTTTTGCTTTGCCTAAATCGATATCGGCCCCCATCCAATACACAACTCCGCTAACGGTGATATTTGTTAAAGAATCTTTGTTTATTTCAATCCCGGTTTTGGCATCAGCAACGGTAAGACCACTCCAATGTACAAAATCATTAACTGTAGCAGGGCCGTGACTTGTAAAATAACGTAAAACCAGCGTGGCAACAGCCTCTTCGCGATCTATGGTTGGTGTTGCTGGCGCTCTTTCGTCAAGTAATGCGTAAGTGAACTGTTTGCCCTGTCTTGCTCCGCTGCAAATTAACTGTTCCAGTTCGGCTTTCATCAATAATATGGTAAGCCTCAGATCGTCGGTAGCTATGTTTGCATTGTTCAGGGCCGTAACAATTTCGGTACGGGTTAGTTGTTTGCCGCCGCGCATAGCTTCTGTAAATACATTAAAGCTTTTATTGAAAATGGCATCAGTAACTTCCTGCTTTTTATACATAGCGGCATTGCCGGCATTGATCCTGGGTGCTGTAAGGCTAAGCATCCAGCGGATATCCTGTGGTAAAACAAAATGCCAGGTTGGCCTTAGTACGTGGGTGCGTAATATAGTTCCGTTTGTCATAGCCTTTTCTACCATTTTATCCGCAGGCGATAACATCCGCAAACCAATTGCCCATTTTGCATGGGTGTATTCCTGCGCCTGCATGGCGCACATATATCCAATCACTTCTTCAGGTTTTTTAAATTTGCTGTGATTAAGATGCTGGTTATATACCCGCAGGCTGGCAATATCAGGCTCGGTCATTTTTTTAGAAGCTTTAATACTATTCAAAATAAATATATGGTTATGACAACAGTTTGTCAGCAGGAGAAATAAAAAGTTTCTTTGTAATTTGTGCTTTTATTCCATAAATGAAAAAGCTGTTTATTTTGTGTTGCGTGACAACTACTATACTTGTTTTATTTATTCCACGGGTCACGAAATATAATAAATTTCATAATGCTGAAATTGATGGTAAGCTGGATACGGTTTATCGTAAAATGGGGTATGTTGTAGTAAGTGTAAACGGTGAAGAGTATCATTTTATCCCGCGTAATTCGCATACAAAAATCAACTTTGACGATGTTGCCAAAATTGGAGATGCGATATCAAAAAAAGCGGGCTGTGATGATTTTAATTTAATCCATGAAGGAGACGAGGATTTTTCATATACGGTTAGCAGGTACTGGTAAGTTAAGCCGCATGTTCTGATGTTAAGAAGGGTGAATTTTGATTTTTTCTTTTGGGGATTGGTCCTCGGTATTATTATTGGATTGCTACTGCATAATATCGAAGTAGGGTTAGCAATAGGTTTAATATTAGGATTTTTATTAGGCTTAAGAAAGAAAAGAGGATGATAACAAGCCTTACGAAATTTTAAAAACTTCGTAAGGCTTAACAAGGATTAAAAATCGTGGTATAAATTTCTGAATGAGCTCCTCAATCCGAAAGTGATCAGGGTGTTTTTTGAATCTTTCTGATCATTTTTTTCCTGGCGGTATAATGCACCAAGTTCAAGGCGTAAATTATATTTAGGGTTCAGGATATAGGCAACCGTACCTTCGCCGTAATATAACTGAGTGCTTAAACCCTGACCAACGGTAGTAGTCGTATTTGTTGAAGGGATAAATGGTTTGGTAATTATTTTACCATTATTGTCGGTCTTGCTGGCATCTAAACCATATTTGGCATAATTAAGCTGTCCCTGAAAATCAAATCTGCCAACCGAGTAATTCAGGATGCCCAGCAACTCTCTGAAATTTGCGCCGTAAGGATGGGCCAGCGGATCGCCGTAGAATGAATAACTGCTTATTGGCTGCTGGTTGCTGTAAGTGTATGGCTTAACTGTATTATATTCAAATAAATAGTTTAGCCTTTTAACTTTGAAAATATCTGCACCGCGGATACCCAGTTGCCAGCCATTGGTGTTATCGGTGCTATTGCCCGAAAAGAAATCGCTGCCTTTAAATCTATCGAACATGATCTGTCCGTAAAGCGCAGCTTTATCAAAGATTTTGTATTTGGCATTAAAACCTAAAAATACGTTGTCTTTTTGGTATCCGCCTGGCCCCAACGAGCTTGCAAATAAAATAGGGTTTACAAAATTGGCATCAAAGCCTGATCTGTTACCCTGGTTATCAGCCTCGGGAGTAATCAGGGCATTAAACATGCCAAATGATGCGCGTTTGGTTATATTCCAGTCGATGTAGTGGAACAAAGCCCATTTGCGGCGGTTACCTCCAAAATAATCAAATTTTTGCGCGGTAGAGGCAAGGTCTTCAATATAGGCCCAGGCTACCATATACCGTACCGGTCCCAAATCAGCCGTAAGCCTCAATAACGGCATATTAGCAGCAAAATCAGACAGCAATACCGAACGGTAACCATCGCCAATAAACATTTTATCCTCGCCTAAAGTAATATTGAGCTTTTTTGTGAGAGAATAGGAGAGTATTGCAGTTACGTACGACCAATCCTGAGAGTTACGTGCCTGCCCGTTATATTTCCTGGCATATGCCTGGCCTGGGATAAAGCCATTAGCATTTACATAGTCATTATAGTACGAAACAAACTTAGCCGAGTTTTCAAAACCGCTGGTATAAAACGAAAATTTATCGCCAACTGTACCGCCAATTTGGTAGCCACGCACGTTTAAGTTGGTTGATTTACTGTTGGTAAAGTCTCTGCCGGCTTGTACGTCAGTGATATAGTCGGCATAAAAAGTATATTCTTTGGCTTTTACATCAAAAAGATGTTCGTTAAACAATTTACGCCCCCCCCAGGTTTTACGGTCTTTAACGCCAACATTCATTACCGAATCATAGGTGTGCAAAATGGTGCTGTCAATTAAAAAAGGCCGTAATGAGGTATGAACCGAGCTTTTTACAGAATAAATATCCGAATTGAATTTTTGATACAACTGATATGAATTGGGTAAATAAACAGATTGGGCCTTGGTTAATTGTGCTGCGAATAAGGTAATTACAGCTATTATAAATGTTTTTCGAAAGCTTAGGGAGTAGAGTTTTTGCATTACAACAAAATAAGTGTTAATTATTCTAAGATAAAAATTTCATATCATAAATAAGGGTATATACATAAATAGACGGTATGTTGTTTCTGTTATATGTAAATTAGTCGCTAAATAAAATTTCTTTAATTGCGATATTTAAAAAGTTAATTAATGTTAAATTTTGTCACGCCCGGGTGTTTTTTTTTATTAAGTTATAAAAATCATGATATTTGCCGCGCTATTAAATCAATTGATATATTATTAAATGCAGTACAAAAAAATCAATAACCTCTTAGGCTGGCTTTGTTTCATTATAGCCTCAATAACCTATATTTTAACATTAGAGCCATCTGTAAGTTTTTGGGATTGCGGCGAATTTATTTCATGCGCCTATCGTTTACAGGTAGCCCACCAACCCGGCTATCCGGTTTTTGCCATGATTGGCAAGGTTTTGTCGCTGCTGTCATTTGGTGATAATACTAAAGTGCCTTTCTTTACCAATATGGGTTCGGCATTGGCCAGTGGTGCAACCATTATGTTTTTATTTTGGACAATCACCGCTTTTGCCAAAAAGTTGATGGTTGAAAAACGTGATGAAGCTATTGACGGTTATAAACTATACGTGATTATGGGTGCCGGCCTCGTAGGCGCGCTTGCTTTCACCTATACGGATACGTTTTGGTTTTCGGCTGTTGAAACTATCGTATTTGCCTTATCTTCATTATGTACTGCCATCGTATTTTGGGCAATCCTTAAATGGGATGAACATGCCGATGAGCCGGGTGCCGATAAATGGATTGTTTTTATAGCTTATGTTATAGGTTTATCAATCGGTATCCACTTGTTAAACTTGTTGACAATCCCTGCTATTGCAATGGTTTACTATTTCCGCCGTACTAAAAACATTACCGTTGGTAACAGCATCCTTACTTTTTTAGCTGGCGTAGTGATCCTTGGGTTGGTACAATACGGCATCAGGGGATATACCATCAAATTTGCCGCTTATTTTGATCTTTTCTTTGTTAATTCATTAGGAATGGGCTTTGGCAGCGGAGCTTTCTTTTTCATCTTATTGATAGTTGTTGCCCTGGTACTGGGTATCCTTTACAGTATCCGCAAAAAGAAGCCGGTATTAAACCTTGCCTTACTTTGCGTTGCATTTATCTATTTTGGATATGGCTCATTTGCTTACATTCCTATCCGCGCAACAGCTAACACTAATTTAAATAACTCACACCCTGATAACGCGTTTACGCTTTACGGTTACTTAAATCGTATTCAATACGGTGAAGTACCTTTGCTAACCGGTCCTATGTATGATTCGCAGGTTACCGATCAAAAGCAGGGGAGTATCATTTACCGTAAAGGTAAAACCCAATATGAAAATGCAGGTCGTAAAACAGATTATGTTTATGATCATACAACGGCATTGCCGCGTATGTACAGCACTGATGCTAATGATGTGCAGTTTTACAAACAATGGTTGCGCATTCCTGAAGGGCAAGCGCCAACCATGGGCGATAACCTGAAATGGATGTTTAGCTGGCAAATGTACCAGATGTACTGGCGCTACTTTTTCTGGAACTTTGTTGGCCGTTACAACGATGCCGACGGACAAACCAGCACAGAGGGTATCGACGGCAACTGGACAACTGGTTTGTTTGACGGCGGCAAACATTTACCAAAATCAGTAACTGCTGCTACTACCTATACCCCGTTATATGCCTTGCCATTAATAATTGGCCTAATAGGTTTGTTTTTCCATGTTAACCGTCGCAGTAAAGACGCTCTGATTGTAGGCTTGCTGTTTTTCTTTACCGGTTTGGCTATTGTGCTATACGTGAACCAGGCATCTGTACAGCCGCGTGAACGTGACTACTCATACGTGGGCTCATTTTATGCCTTCGCCATATGGATAGGACTCGGTGTAATTGCCATTGCCGAATTTGGCCGTAAATATATCGACGCAAAAATGGCTGCTATCGGTTCAACCGTGATTGGTTTATTGGTTTGCCCGGTGCTTTTAGCCGCAAAAGAATGGAAAGACCACGACCGCTCAACTAAAATGACGCCGCATGATATGGCTTACAACTACCTTGTTTCATGCCCGCCAAATGCTATTTTGTTTACTTATGGCGATAATGATACTTACTCATTGTGGTATGATCAGGAAGTTGAAGGTATCCGCCCGGATGTGCGCATTGTAAACCTGAGCTTGTTTACCGGTGACTGGTACATCCGCCAGATGCAGAAAAAAATGAACGCTTCTGAACCGCTGCCTATCACTATGCCTTTTGATAAATATAAGGAAGGAGTGAGGGACGTTATTTACTTTAACGATCAGAAACTGTCCGGTTACCAGGATATTAAAGAGGTATTTGATTTCATCACTTCTGATGACAAAGCTACCCAGGTGCAATATCAAAGCGGCGATTATGGCAACTACCTGCCAACCAAAAACCTGAAAGTTACCGTTAATCCTGATGAGGTAATTGCCAATGGTGTTGTAAAAGCCGATCAGAAAGATAAGCTGGCAACTGCCATGGAGTGGAAGTATACTTCAAACTATGTAACCAAAGAAAACCTGGCCATGTTTGATATTTTGGCACACAACCACTGGAAACGCCCTATTTGCTTTACTACTACTATTGGTAATGAAAACCTGATAGGTTTACAGCCTTACCTGTACAAAGAAGGTTTTACCTATCACCTGATACCGTTTAAACCGGATACAGCTTTACATGATCAGTTGAGCAAAACCAATACCGATGTGATGTATGATAATGTGATGAACAAGTTTAAATTCGGCAAGTTCAAAACAGCCAAATATCTTGATCATGAATCAACCTCCATGTTTTACCCGGTAATGGTAACAACTTTCCTTGATTTGGCTCAAAACCTTGTTCAGGAAGGTAAAAACGATAAAGCGCTAAAAGTTGTTCAGAGGTATGATGCTGAGCTGCCCGATATCTATCCGTATGTTGATGTTGCCGGTCGTAAGTTGTATTTAACACAACTGGCATATCAGCTTCATGACGTGGTTTTGGGCAATAAACTGGCAGGTAATATTGACAATTACCTTACCGATCAGTTGGATTATAATGCCTACCTGCTTAGTCAGGATGTAAACAGCATCAATGGCCGCGATGTGCAGATAGGTATGCAGGTGTTAAATGGCCTGGTGCAGTTTACCAAAGACAATCACCAAACCGCCCTTGCTACCAAATTTGAAAATCAATTAAAAGGTTACGAAGCAAAATTCCGTGCTGTATTAGGCGGCGGACAATAGTAATCCTAAATAATATTTTATTCGCAAAGCCATCCCGGTTTCGGGGTGGCTTTGTTGGTTTGGGAGTTGACTCACCCCGACATCGCTGCGCTTGTCACCCCTCTCTACGCAAACGTAAAGAGGGGATAGGAAAATTCCAATTTGGGATTTAAGTGATATATTTATTGTTTATATCACCTTATCAAAATGATCAATATTATTGAGTTTTGCCGGGAATTAAGGCAACGGGAAACCATTGCTGAAAAAATGCTTTGGTTTGAATTAAGAAATAGAAAGTTGGCCGGCAAAAAATTCCTTAGGCAACACCCTCTTTGTGTACAATCATATTTTGGGAAAAGTTTATACTATATCCCCGATTTCTATTGTTATGAAGCAAAGTTGGTTATCGAAGCAGATGGGCCAATTCATTTGTATAAAAAAGAATATGACAAAAACCGTGATAAAGTGTTATCAGATTTAGGATTACAAATATTGCGCTTTGAAAACGATGAAATAATAAACAACATGAATGAAGTGTTGGGTAAAATTATTTTAAATCTGGATTAATCCCATAAAACTACGAAGACCTGTGCTCTTTTATATCCCCTCTTTACGCAAAGCGTAGAGAGGGGTGGCGAGCGAAGCAACGCCGGGGTGAGTAAATTCTTCGCGCGGCCATCTTCTTTTAATCCTTTATTATCGATACAAATACCCCTTTTAATATTAAAATAGTTACATTAAATTATTGCAGTTTTCTTTATTTTCAAAGCCGGTATACAAAAGCTTTTAAAATGCGTTTTACGTTTTCCCTTTGTTTGGTGATGTTGTTTTGGTGCAGCGGGGCTGCTTTTGGCGATACACCGTCGGTGCATATTTCTGCAAAGCCGAATTGGCTTAGCGCGATAAAGCCTTATAATCAGAAACCTTCGTCACGTACCATTGAGCGGGGCTTTTATTACGAGCTTATTGAAGAGCAGGTGCAGGTTGAAAAACAAGCCGATTATAATCATATTATCAGGGATATAGTTTCTGAAACCGGCATCCAAAATGCTTCGCAGATCTCCGTTAGCTTTGATCCGGCTTATGAGCGGCTCGACTTTCATGATATTACTGTTTGGCGCGATGGTAAACCTTTAAACCGCTTAAAAGCTTCGGCCTTTAAGGTATTGGCCGATGAGCAGGATTTATCGAATTTTATTTACCAGGGAAGTTTCTCTGCTTTATGTATTCTTGACGATATCCGCAAAGGCGACCGGATTGAATATTCGTATACCCTCACAGGCCGCAATCCTATATTGAACGGTAAATTTTGTTCAAATATGTATGTGCAATGGTATACGCCAATAGCACATCACTATATGGCTATTATTGCATCATCTCAACGGAAGCTGAACTTTAAAACTTTTAATACGGTGCCTAAACCTGTCATCAGCGAGGCAAATGGCTTAAAACACTACGAGTATGAAGGTTTCCAGATACCGCCCGCGCATGATGATGACAGCCAGCCATCATGGTATAATGAACGCGGCTTTATCCAGGTAAGTGAGTTTGCTAACTGGGCCGAAGTTGTTAATTGGGCCTTAAGTATTAATCCTCCAGCCCTAAATATCAAAGGTGAGCTTGGTGAGCGGATTACGAAACTGAAAAAAGATGCAGGTAATAACAAGGAGAAATATTTCAGAGACGCGGTACGTACAGTGCAGCAGGAAGTGCGTTACATGGGCATTGAAATAGGTGAATACTCCCACCGGGCCAATAATCCCGAAAAAGTATTTAAACAACGTTATGGCGATTGCAAGGATAAGTCGTTGTTGTTGGTGTCGATGCTGAAAGCGGGAGGGATTGACGCCTCGATGGTTTTGGTAAATGCCGATATGAACGAACATGTTGAGCAATATATACCTACAGCTTATGCCTTTAACCATGCCGTAGTAACTGCCAATGTGAACGGAAAGCAGGTTTGGGTTGATGCCACTATGGATAACCAGGGTGGTGAGGGCACCGATATTTATTTCCCGCGTTACGGTAAAGGATTAGTATTGAAAGAAGGTAGCAACGCGCTCGCGTCCATTCCGCCATCAAAAGGCGGCAAAGTTATTGGAGAAGATATTTACACTGTAAAGGACGGGAAATCACCGGTGCTGTTCACCGTAAAAACTACCTACACCGGCGATGAAGCCGATTATATGCGGGGTAAACTGGAATCATCGGGCATGGCCGAAACAGAAAAGAGCTACCTCGACTATTACGCAAAAATCTATAATAAAATAGAAGCTAAAGATTCAATTACCGTAAAGGATGATTTGAAAGCCAATAAGCTTACTACTATAGAGTCCTATAAAATAGGTGATTTCTTTAAAAAAGATTCCACCAGCGGCAAACTTACTGCCGATTTGTTTGCCAATTTTATTTACAACCAGTTTCCCTCAATAACCGGTCGTATCAAAACACCGGTATCTCTTACCTACCCTTACGATGCCAGTTATGCCATTAAGGTGGTTTTACCAGGCGGGTGGAATATTAATGAAGATCATGATTCCATTAAGCGGGATTATTATCATTATGAATCGGATTTTACTGCAGCCGGCGATACCTTATCGCTTAACTATAAATTATCGTTTTTGAGTGACTATGTACCGGTAAACAAACTCGATGAGTTTAAAGCCGATATAAAAAAGCTTAACGGTACCAGTTTGGGTTACAGTTTTTCTTATACGCCGCAAGGTGCGGTTAGCACGTCAACCACAAATAGCACATTAGTTTTGGTTGTGTTATTGTTAACGGTTGGGCTTGTTGTATTGGGCGTGTGGCTTTATCAAAGGGAAACGCCAGGCATTGTGTTTGCTTACGGATCAACCTTTGTGCCGATAGGGGGATGGCTCATCTTAATTGCGTTGGGCTTAGCTGCTACTACTTTGGTAACCGGTTCAAACATGGTTACAGGCGATTATTTTAGCCTCCACACCTGGAATGTATACCAGGGCAATCAGCATGAGTTTAATTTTAGGTCGCTGGTTGTTATAGAGGCAATTGGTAATATTACATTAATGGTTTACGCCCTTTTTTGCCTGGTGTTGCTATTAAATAAGCGCGACATACTGCCTGTTTGTATTACCGGTTATTTTGCTTTTGGTTTCGTTTTCTTTCTGACGGATTATATTTTGGCTGCCAACATCAGTAGTAAGCTTGCAGAAACAGCGCTCAGCCCGCTTTTACGATCAATAGTTACGGCAGCCATATGGATCCCTTACTTCAAAAAATCGTCGCGTGTGCAGGAAACTTTTATTGTGCCACATCCGTCCTATAACTATAGTTACGAGGGCCCCGGAGTTGCAGAAGAACCGGCATCGTAAATTATTGGCTGGTTAGGGGCTCCTTATAATTGGGTTTTAGCTTTTAATTGACATAAATTTTCGGTATTTAACGAAATATCGCCATGTGATTTGGGTGGGTTAAATTCAAAGTACTGTAAATCAGTGGTATGCTTATATGGTATGCACTTTGTAAATGCAAGGCAACCATTTTCGTGTCTTTTGCATAAACAATGTCCGATAAATTGATGTTTGTCCCCGGTGCATTGCTGCAAATAGGAATTTTTAAAATAAATTTGATTTACTTTTAACAACAAAAACTACGATGAAATTTCAACCGCTGTTAGAACAGGTAAAACAGTACGCTATATCCTATTTTGACGTACATCATGATTCCGATTTAATTTATCATAACCTGAGGCATACGAAAGATGTTGTTGCAGCGGCCACTCAAATAGCTAACCATTATCAGTTAAGTGATGAAGATTTTTTTGTGGTGATCTCTGCATCCTGGTTTCACGATACCGGATATTTTACTGATAAAAAGGATCACGAAGCAAAAAGCGTTGCGCTGGCTACCCATTTTCTTAAACAGCATAAAGTTGACCAACCCGTTATTGATAAGGTATCCGGCTGTATTTTGGCAACTAAAATGCCGCAAAGCCCTGCCGATTTATTGCAGCAGATCATTTGCGATGCAGATTTGTTCCATTTAGGTACCGATGACTTTCGCGATAAAAATAAGTTGTTGCGCAAAGAGATGGAAGCCATCAAAAAACATGATATTGATAAGGACGAATGGCGCAGCTATAACATCGAGTTTTTACAGGGACATGAATACTTTACCGACTACTGCCGGCTGTTGCTTAATGATCAAAAACATAAAAATCTGAAAAAATTGATAGAAAAGCAGGCTGATGTTGAAGTGAAGGAAACACCTGAAATTTTAACAACTGATACAGATGGGGCCTCTGGCATTGCCTATGAAAAAGAGAAGGATAAAGACAAAGATCATGATGACGACCATGGTGGCAAAAAGCATAAGAACGACAGGCCCGACCGTGGTATCGAAACCATGTTCAGGATCAGCTCCAGCAATCACCAGCGTTTGAGCGATATGGCCGATAATAAGGCCCATATCATGATCACGGTTAATTCCATTATCCTTTCGGCTATTATCAGTTTAGTACTGCGTAAGCTTGATGAGCATTCAAATTTGCTGATCCCAACTTTCATGCTCCTGTCTGTTAGTTTAGCTACTATGATCTTCTCCATACTTTCAACCCGTCCGTCAATTCCACCGGGCTTGTTTACGCCCGAGGATATCAATAAAAAAACAGTTAACCTGTTGTTTTTCGGTAACTTCTACCGCATGTCATATCAGGACTACAGCGATGGTATGGAAAAAATGATGGAAGACCGCGAATTTCTGTATGGCAGCTTAATCCGCGATAACTATTCGCAGGGGGTTGTGCTGGGCAAAAAATACAGGCTGCTCAGGGCATCGTACAATATATTCATGTTCGGCCTTATCGTATCGGTGGTAGCATTCATCATATCTTCATTATTGTAGGCGGTCGGGGTACTGCCAAAAACAAAATCTACACCTATGGAATACTCATTTTTCGACAGGGACCTGAGCTGGTTGCTTTTCAATGAACGCATATTGATGGAGGCCGAAAGCGAAGAACTCCCTGTAATGGAAAGGGTAAATTTTCTTGCTATATTCTCATCCAATCTCGACGAATTTTATCGCGTTAGGATGCCGGTAGTAATGGCCTTGCATAAGCTTAACCTGCATAATAAAACCGATGAAAGTGAGGATGTGTTATATAAAGCCCAGCAGTTGGTAGAAGCCCAACAAAACCGCTTTGGGATGGTTTTTACAGGCAGGCTTATTCCGTTGTTGAAAGAAAATAATGTAAACCTGTTGTTCAATGAGGCTATCCCGGCTTCTATAGCCGACAGGGTGAGCGATTATTTTTACAGCCAGGTACTTGCCTTTTTGCAACCTATTGATATCGTAGGCGGTAAGAAACAATTCTTTCCCGAAAATAACCGGTTATACTTTTTGGTAAACCTTGGTTTGGAGAAGGAAAAAGAGCGGTCAGTGATCCTCAATATTCCGTCGAACCAGTTACCCCGATTTTTTAGTGTTAATGAAGATGGTAAACAATACATCATTTTTCTTGACGATATTATACGCTACAACCTTAACAAGATCTTCAAAACGGAAGAAATAAAAGGCTGTTACAGTTTCAAAATAACCCGCGATGCCGAACTTGAGTTAAGTGATGATTACGATGGAGATGTTCAGGAGCAGATTGAAAAACAATTGCAAAAGCGCGATCAGGGTTTGGCAACACGTTTTTTGCACCAGCCAGGTATTCCGCTGCGCATATTGCATTTAATTGAAGATAAGCTGGGAGTACAGGGATCAAGCATTGTGGAGGGCGGCTTTTACCATAACCTTAAAGATTTAATGGGTTTGCCGGTAAGTATCCCATCTTTAAAATACACCAAATGGGCGCCGCTGGTAAACCGGCAGATCAGCGCAGACGAATCTATATTTGATTATATAGATAAAGGCGATTGTATTTTTCATGCCCCTTACCAGTCATACAACGCTATCCTCCGGTTTTTTAATGAGGCCGCTATTGATGAAAATGTTGAGGAGATCTCTGTTACGCTTTACCGCGTAGCCAGCGATTCGCGTATCGTTAATGCCCTCATCAGCGCTGCTCAAAGTGGTAAAAAAGTACGGGTGCTTGTTGAACTAAAGGCCCGTTTTGATGAAGCTAACAACATCAAATGGGCTAAGAGGTTAAAAACTGCCGGTGCCAATATCATTTACAGTGATAAGGCTATAAAAGTGCATGCTAAAGTAGGTTTAGTAAAACGTTTGGTTGACGGCCGGGTAAAATATGCAGGGCTTTTGGCAACGGGTAATTTTAATGAAAGCACGGCTGCCTTTTATACCGACCACATCATGATGACGGCCAATCCGCAGTTGCTGCGCGAAATGGACCTGCTGTTTATCTATCTTGGTAAAAAAGCAAAATCGGCCGAAGGCTATGATATAGACTTTAAACACCTGCTGGTGGCGCAATTTAACCTGCAATCGAAATTTATTGAGCTCATTGACAGGGAAATTGAGCAGGCGCGTAAAGGGAACCCGGCAGGGATTACCATAAAGCTCAATAACCTGGAGGAGCGGGTGCTGATTGGCAAACTCTATGAAGCATCACAAGCTGGTGTGAAGATCAGGATGATTGTACGTAGTATTTGCTGCTTGATACCCGGAGTGCCAGGCATGAGCGAAAATATAACCATAAGGCGTATTGTTGACCGCTACCTGGAACATGGGCGTATTTTTATATTCCACAATGGGGGTAACCAGGAGGTTTTTATGGGCTCGGCCGATTGGATGAACCGTAACATTTATCGCCGTATTGAAGTATGTTTCCCTGTTTACGATGAACGTATCAGGAACGAAGTAATAGCAATGCTTGATATCCAATTGGCAGATAACGTGCAGGCTGTAAATTTAAATGAACAATTGCAAAACATAAGGGTTGATAAAACTGAACCGCTGGTACAATCGCAGCAGGCTATTTATGAACTTTTACAGCAAAAAAAATATGACAGGGGTTAAAAAACAGGGTGCTAAACATGTACTGGCTCTTTATGCAGCCGGTATGCTTGCTGTGGCAGTTGTTTTTTTAATCATCTCATGTAAAAATAAACAGAAGGCAATTCCTGTTAGTCCGCCGGGATATGACCTTAATAATCCTGCTAAATACAAAATGCCCGAAGATCTTACTGAAATCTCCGGCTTTGCTTTTCACAATGGCAAAAATGATTCGGTTTATGCAGAGCAAGACGAAGAAGGATTTTTATTTAACCTGAAACTGGGCGATAAAAAAGCCAGCTATACCAAATTTGGCAAAAGTGGCGACTATGAAGATGTAGCCATATGCCGGGAACAGGTGATCATGCTTAAAAGCGATGGTACATTATTCACGTTCCCTTTTAGCCAGGTTAGGACCAAAGAAGTAACCAAGGTACAAAAAACTAAAGGCCAGCTACCTGAAGGGGAGTTTGAAGCTATGTGTGCCGATGAAAAGACCGGCTTGGTTTACGTGCTTTGCAAGCATTGTGCCGATGAAAAAACATCCAAAAGTAGCAGCGGCTATATTTTGAAACTTCAGGCAGACGGGACCTTGAAACAGACGGGCAGTTTTGCGATAGATGTTAAGGAAATTGAGCGGCTGGCAGATAAAAAACGCGTGCCGTTTCGCCCTTCAGCAATGGCAAAAAATACATTTACCAACGAGTGGTACATCCTTTCGTCGGTAAATAAAATGCTGGTAGTTGCTGATGTTAACTGGAAAGTGAAAAATGTTTACCCTTTAAGTGTTACTATATTTGGGCAACCCGAAGGTATGGCATTTGATAACCAGCGCAACCTGTATATCTCTAACGAGGGCGATCAGTTGAGCGCCGGTAACATATTGAAATTCAGCTTTAAGAAATAGTGCTATTGAAGCACAGATAATACAAATACTACAATACATCTCAACCAAACCTCATGATTAAAAAACTACCCTTGTTGTTTGTTTTACTATTGGGCATGCTAAAAACCCAGGCCCAGGATTCGGTGCAGTACAGGATGATCCTTATTGGAGATGCCGGCGAAATAGATATGCAGCAAAGTGCCGTTTTAAAACATGCGGCCGCGAATGTGCTCAAAAATAAAACTTCGGTATTTTATCTGGGCGATAACATCTATCCACGCGGTATGGGGCTGCCCGGCAGCCCGGAAGAAGCCCAAACTCAAAAAATCCTGCAATCGCAATACCAGCCTATGCGGACTGCCGGTGCGCCTGTTTACTTTTTACCCGGTAATCACGACTGGGATAAGATGGGCCCGCTTGGCTTAGCCAAAATAAAGCGACAGTGGGCGTACCTTGATCAGCAGGGCGATAAACTGCTTAAAATGGTGCCTGAAAATGGCTGCCCTGATCCGGTTGAGATTAATCTTACCAATGAACTTACAGTAATAGCCTTTGACAGCGAATGGTGGTTATATCCATTCAATAAAAGTAACCCCGGTGCCGAGTGCGATTGCAAAAACAAAGATGATATTGCCGATAAGATCAAGCTGATTTTTGAACGTAACAAAGACAAGGTGATCATTCTGGCATCGCATCACCCGTTCCAGAGTTATGGTACGCATGGCGGGTATTTTTCGCTTAAGGATCATATTTTCCCGCTTACGGTGGTTAACAAAGATCTTTGGGTACCGCTGCCGGTTATCGGGTCGCTTTACCCGTTTTTGCGCTCCACATTTTCAAACCCCGAAGATTTGGGACATCCGCTATACAAAGAGATGATCAGAAAAGTGGATGCAGTTTTTGGCAGTTTTCCAAACCTGATTCACGTGGCAGGGCATGAACATGGTCTGCAGTTTATCAAAAGTAAACAGGTACAGGTGGTTAGCGGAGCGGGAGCTAAGCAAACCTATGCCATCAAAGGCAGATACTCGCTTTTTGCCGATGCTACGCAGGGCTACGTTATTGCCGATCTGTTGATAGATAAACGGATGCGTTTTACTTATTATATTGATAGCGAGCAAGGTGTTAAGCAGGTGTTTGCCTATACCCAACCTTATACCTCGGTAAAAAATGTTCCTGATACGCTGCATACACCTATTAAGGCCGACAGCATCATGGTTAGGGTACACCCTAAATATGATAGCGTAAGCAACTTTCACCGCCGATGGTTTGGCGAAAACTACCGCAAGGAGTGGGCCGCCGAAACTAAGCTGCCGGTGATCAGGCTATCAGAAATTCATGGCGGTTTAAAAGCCGAAAGTATTGGCGGTGGTTTCCAAACCCACTCACTTCGTTTAATTGATAAGGATGGGAAGGAATGGGTGTTACGTAGCGTAGAGAAACAACCGGAAAAGATCCTGCCCGATGAATTTCAGGAAACATTTGCCAAAGACTGGGTTAACGATGCCATGAGTGCCCAGCATCCGTTCTCGGCTTTGATTGTGCCGCCGCTGGCTACTGCCGCCCGTGTGCCGCATGCCAATCCGATAATCGGTGTGGTTTCGCCCGATCCTGTTTTAGGCCAGTATGCCCATATTTTTGCTAATAAAGTTTGTTTGCTTGAAGAGCGCGAACCGGGTGGCAAATCTGACAATACCGTAAAAATGATAGGCAAGATGCTGGAGGACAATGATAATACCGTAGATGGCGAAGAGTTTCTACGTGCCCGTCTGCTCGATCTGCTCATTGGCGACTGGGACAGGCATGGCGATCAATGGCGCTGGCGCGATGAGGATAAAGGGAAAGGTAAATTTTATACTGCCGTCCCGCGCGACCGCGACCAGGTATTTTACACCAACCAGGGAGTATTGCCAACCATAGCAGCGCAGCCATGGATCGCGCCGAACCTGCAGGGTTTTAGCGGTGAAATTTACAGCGTAAAATATTCCTTATGGAAAACCATGTTTATGCAACGATGGCCGTCGGTACAATACAGTCATGAGCAATGGACAAAAATTGTCGATGATTTTGTTGCTGCCGAAACGGATGAGGTGCTGGAAGCCGGTTTAAGGCGCCTGCCCGAATCATCATATAAACTAAGGCATGATGTATTGCTGAAACAATTGAAAGAACGCCGCGCTAATATCCCGGCGGAAATGGAGTATTACTACAAGTTCATAAATAAAATAGTTGATATCCATGCCTCAAATAAAAATGAGCTGGTAACGGTAAAGGATGAACCTAATGGCAGCCTGAATGTAGTAATTAATAAGATCAATAAAAATGGTGAGGTTAAGGATACCCTTATGAACCAGAGTTATCACCCGGATATTACCAAAGAGCTTCGTATTTATGTTGGCGGTGGTGATGACAAGGTGGTGCTTGATAACGCTACTTCGCCAATAAAACTGCGGTTTATTGATAGTACAGGGACTAAAACGTACAATATTGTAAAATCGCGTAACACGGTACAGCTTTATGACCGTGGCAAAAAGTTGAACATAACCGGCGACGAATCAAGCGTTAACAAACATATCAGTAAGGATAGTGCCAATACCTCATTTCTGCGGGTTAACCTTATGAATGTAATAGCACCGCTGGCCAATATCTCTTATAACCCGGATGAAGGTGTACTGCTTGGTGCTGGTTTTAAATACACACACCAGGAAGGCTTTCAAAAATTGCCTTATAACGATGTGCAAACGGTATTTGCCAGTCACTCGTTTAGTACAAAGGCTTTCAAATTTAGTTACAGCGGTGAGTGGATCCATGCTTTTGGTAAAGCTGATTATTTAATGAATGTCCAGTTTGACTATCCGGACAATATCAACTTTTTTGGCAGAGGTAACGAGACACCATTTATTAAGATTGGCGACTATCGTAAATATCATCGTACTCGCTTCACTAATCTTACGTTTAGTCCGGCTTTCAGGTGGCGCAATGAATCGGGTACTTCTGTAACCGTAGGCCCTGCGTTTCAGTACTATAAATTAAATATTGATGACAATACAGGCCGATTTATTACATATCCGTTACTGACAAATGCGCCCGACAGTTATACCTTTGATAAAACAAAAATACATGCTGGTGTAGTTGTTAATTTTATCAACGATAAACGGAATGACAAGGTGCTCCCGGCGTGGGGAAGCTTTATTAATATCAAACTACAGGAGTTTAACGGTTTAAATAACAACTCCACAAGTTTTGCTCAGCTTATACCCCAGGTTGCTTTATATAAAAGCCTGAACGCTAAAAGCACTATTGTTTTAGCCGATAGGGTAGGTGGCGGTATCACCATTGGCAAAACGGCCTTTTATCAATCGTTGTTTTTAGGGGGGCAGGATAATTTATTAGGTTACAGGCTTTATAGGTTTGCCGGTCAGCACAGTTTTTATAATAACCTGGAGCTGAGGATAAAATTGAGCGATTTTGCAAGTTATATAGTTCCCGGCCAGATAGGTGTTATCGGATTTTATGATATAGGCCGGGTTTGGGAAAACGGGCAAAGCTCAGATAAATGGCACAACGGCACCGGAGCAGGTTTTTATGTAGCGCCTGCACGACTGGCAGTCATTAAAGTGGTTGCCGCTTACTCTGAAGAAGGATGGTACCCTTATCTTTCAACCAGTTTCAGATTTTAATAAAGGGTGAAATTGTAATTTAAAAATGCACACAGAAGTACTCAATATAAGCAAAAACGAATGCACTATTTGCCAGGTTGAAACATGCCTGACATTTAACCCGTTCGTTGCGCATTTAAAAGAACGGATTGCTACCGAAAAAACGCTCAAGAGCGAGTTCTATCGCTATGTTTTGGAGCGTTTTGAGCATGATATATGTATTGACCTGGATATGCGGCCAACCGATGCCGAAAAATACCGGGAAATGCTGGAGCTCATTTACTCCATACTCACACCGCCAATAGCCAACGAAAAGGAATTTCACTGGGCACTGAGCACACCGGTACCTGATAAGATCTTTTTCAGTACCGAGGCTTTTTATGAATTTCACTCAAGCCACCATTCCAATTTATATACGCTGAATGTATCCAAGAACGAAATGTTCAGCGACAGGCAAAAACGGTTTATTTACAACCTGATCCTTGAGCGGATGTATGGCTTTTCATCAGCAATGAAAAATGAATTGCTGTTTTCATACCAGGATCCCGAAACAGGCCTTTCGCGATATTTTAATATTCAAACTGATGCCCGTTTTGTAGAGATTGAATTGAATGGCGAATTGCCCGAACTTAGTTTTGATACTATTGAACCCTATTTACATTCACACACCAGCCTCGAGTTAATTGAAAAGGCAATACCGCTTAATATTTTTAAATTTAAAGGATTCTCAATAATTACATTAACAGATGTAACGCTAACCCACGCGCTTGATAGTATCCGTACTGAGTTGGTAAATCATTCGGCAAATGAAGAGGAGCAGTATGCCCACATCATCAGTTCGCTTAAATCTCTCGCCGAAAGCCCGGGTATTGAGTTTGGGCTGATGCCTTTTTTAACTATCAATAACGAGCCTATATTTGACAACGACGAATGCTCCAGGAGTATTCTGCTTAAAGCTGCCAAAGATTTCAATCTTGCTGAAGAGACTTTTGATGCTGTTGTTGAAGATTACAACCAAAACCCCAGGCCTATCTTTTTCAATTCCATAACCGACGATAAGATAGGTAAATTCCCCTTTTTACAGGTTTTGAAACAAGCAGGTATTAAATCGTACGGCATTTTTCCGGTGTATTATAACAAGAAGAATGTGGGTATAATGGAAGTGTATTCTTATAAGGAAATTGTTTTTTATGAGAAATTGCTTTCAAAATTACAGGCCACCATTCCGCTCATAGCGCAGTTGCTTCAAAACAGCATCGATCAGTTTGAGGCACGCATTGCAGGGGTTATCAAGCATAAATTTACCTCGTTGCAACCATCTGTTCAATGGAAGTTTAATGAGGTAGCGTGGAACTATCTTAAAGAAAAAAGAAAGAAGAAAAAGAGTCCGGAAATTGAAACGGTATCATTCAGTCATGTTTACCCATTGTTTGGTGCAATTGACATCCGTAATTCTACAGTTGAGCGAAACAGTGCGCTGCAGGAGGATTTAAAAAGCTTGCTTAGCATACTGATTGAGACCCTGCAGGTTTTAAATGAACATATTCATTTAAGCCTTACCGGGAAGCTGGTATCTAAATGCGAGGAGTGGCTTGAACGCATCAGCGGCTACATTACTACCAACGATGAGTTGATGCTGGACACCTTTCTGCATAATGAGGTTAATCCGTTTCTGGAACATTTCAGAAATAATTATCCTGCCGAAAGAGAAACAATTGATAAGTATTTCGACGCGATGAACGAAGAAACCGGTGCTTCATTTGAGCACAGGCGCAATCTCGAAACATCCATGCAACTAATCAATACTTCCATTAATCAATACCTGGAGCAGGCTCAGACCGAAGTACAGGAATCATTCCCATGTTATTTTGAAAAGTTCAGAACTGATGGGATTGAGTATGATATTTACATTGGACAATCAATAGCGCCTCAACGTGTTTTCGATACGCTGTACCTTAAAAATATTCGTTTGTGGCAACTAAGGTCGATGGCCGAAATTGCCCGGATGACGCATGATCTTGGAGATCAGCTTTCGCGCCCGTTGCAGACTACGCATTTGATATTCATACATTCAAATGCCATAGATATCAGTTTCAGGAATGATGAAAGGCGTTTTGATGTTGAGGGGGCTTACAATATCCGTTACGAGGTGATCAAAAAACGTATTGACAAGGTTTTGATAGCAGGTACGTTTGAACGCCTTACCCAGCCCGGCAAAATAGCAATGGTTTATTTTAACCCAACCGAAGCTGCTGAATATGACGAATACATCAGGTACCTGCAAGTGCAGGGCTATTTGCTTGATGATCTGGAATATCTTGAACTGGAAGAATTGCAGGGGGTTACCGGCTTAAAGGCATTAAGGGTTGGGGTTAATTACCAGTTGCCGTTATTGAACAAATGAAGCTGAAAGCTTAAGGCTGAAAGCCCAAAGCGAAAAGAAACAAGTAGAGCTAAAAGCGTAAGACTGAAAGCATAAAGCGAAAAGAAATTAATATGTGCAGAAGCTAAAAGCCCTATGCTTTGGGCTTTTAGCTTAATAAGATCGCTTTCTCTATCAATAAACAGGGTGGTAACACATCAGCATTTGCCAATGTCAGTTTTTTATTGTAGCAGTTGCTGAGATCATTGTTTAATCAAACTGTTCCTGCAGGCGTACCAGTCTGTCTATCATTAGGTTTAGTTTTTCCTCTTCGTTTTTAAACATACGTGGTTTTAAATAAAACGTAGTGAACAGAAACCATACAACAATTGAGCTATAAGTTACCAGTTTAAATGCTAATGATGAGTGTTCAAGTACCTCGACAAAGTACATGGCCAGCCCTGCGCTTATCATGAGTATATAGATATAATAAAACCAACCTATTACCTTCGACCGGCTTTTTTGATACTCTTTAAGGCTGTGCAAATATTCGGTTGGATTTAATGTAGCATCCTGTTTGCTCAGGATATGGTAGTGCCTCAAAATTAAAGAGAGGTACATGAGCATAGTAACCAATACTATTAAAATACCTACTGTAGTTACAGTTGATTTAAACGCCAGAAAAAATGTAACAATAAACGCGAATGCCGCGATGACCACCATGGCCACTATAGTCCGGTACAACTTAGTAGTTATGCTGCGGATTCCCTTCTTTACCTGCTTCAGTACTTCATCCACCGAAAGCTGATCTGGTTTTGGCTGTCCCTGCCAAACCGACATCAAATGATCAAAGTCTTTCATACTGGTTATATAACTCCGTTAATTTTTGTTTAATACGATAAATTTTCACCCTCAAATTCCCCTCTGATATACCCGAAATTTCAGCAATTTCGGGGTACGGTACCTCATCAAGTACCATGGTTATAATAATCCTTTCCGATTCTTCCAGTTTTGAAATACATTTATAGAGCAAAGCAACCTGCTCGTTTTTATCCGATAGTTCCTCGCGTTTTGTTTCAGCTAATTGTGGTGTAAGTTCGTCTTTGGCCTGGCGTTTTTCCGAGCGCAAATAGGTTAAACAGGTATTTACAGCAATGCGGTAAATCCAGGTTGATATCATAGCCTGGTTACGGAATTTCTCTAAATTTTGCCAAACCTTTAAAAAGGTTTCCTGTAACAGGTCGTTGGCGGCATCGTCATCGCCGGTATAACCATAGCACAGATGGAATATCTTTTTAGAATTAGCTTCATATATCTGCTTGAATGCTGCTTCTTTGTTGGCCACTTCAGTTAATTTTATATTTAGACGATGTTAAGCTTTGTATGTTACAACAAATGATCATTCTTTTTAAACCAACCCAGCTTGCTCTCGGCATCGCTTATTAATTTATTGTAACTGTCCTGGTAATCAAATTGTAAGTCTTCATGGAGTTTATTGATCAACCCACGGATCTTTTCAACCTGCCTTGTTAATATCAGCCTTAAAGGTTTATATGATGTGCGTCTGTCGGCATATTCGACGTAATTTTCGCAAAAATTGATCAGTAATTCGATCTCGGCACCTTTTGAGGCCATGAATTTAGTGTACTTACTTAACAGTCTCAGTATTTTACGCATGCCTTTTGCAGCGTTGTAGCTCAATGACGATAGCTGACTGAACATGAACCCGGCTTCGGCCTTTACCTTTTCAACAAAGGCAGCTTCATCATGGGCCTCAAAAAGCAGGTAGGCCAGTAATTCCTTATTTTCTTTTTTGTACCGGGCCAGGCGCAGCATTAATTCGGCCAGCTGCTCATTAGGCAGGTGCTGAATTTCTTTTTTTATATGCTGTAATCCGTAGGTTGTGGTACTCATGTTGTAAATAAGCGGGCAAATTACTAATTGTTTAAATATTCTTTCACGAATGACTTTGCAGTTCAATAAAATTAAAACGAATTACACGAATGCAGACGGGACTACTATTCGTGCATTTCGTTTTAATTCGAAATAATTAGTGGAGAAATTACAACACGACTTCTTTGAGGCGATAATTTTGTTTCTTCATTTAACTTAATCATAAAATAGAATATTCCGTTGCCTGTTTAAACCGCCCGTAAATTTTGTAGTTTTGCAGGCTTATTAAATTAAATGAAAAAAAGCAGACTGACGCTCTTCATTTTTATCGCACTGGTATTGGGTGTGATAGCCGGTTATATTTATAACACTTATGTTTTTGCAGATCTCAATAAACAGCTTAGCACTGCCGGTGCAACTATTAAAAGCATCGACAAAAGTATAGAAGCATTATCCGATACTACCGTATCAGCCTATAAAGATCTTAAACTGCAAAGAATAGCCCAGGTAAAACTTCAAAGCCAGGCTACAGATGCACGGGAAGATAAACTTGAACTTTACAATATCCTGAGCAAGATTTTCCTTAACCTCATTAAAATGATCGTTGCCCCATTGGTGTTCACCACACTGGTGGTAGGAGTAGCCAAGGTAGGGGATATCAAGGCCGTTGGCAGGATTGGCGGTAAAACTATGCTTTGGTTCATCAGCGCAACACTGGTATCCTTATTATTAGGAATGCTGCTGGTTAACCTGTTTGAGCCGGGTAAAACCATGCACCTGCCGCTCCCTGATAGTCATTTAAGTACAGGTATCAAAAAAACGGCATTGTCATTAACAGAGTTTGTTGGTCACGTTTTCCCCAAAAGCTTTATAGAGGCGATGGCCAATAACGAGATACTGCAGATTGTTGTGTTTTCTTTGTTTTTTGGCGTAGCTACCGCTGCAATAGGCGAGCAGGGTAAAATAGTGATCAAAGCGATGGATGCCTTTGCCCACGTGATCATGAAGATTACCGGTTATGTAATGAAAATGGCCCCTTTGGCTGTATTTGGCGCCATAACTGCCGTAGTGGCCAAGCAGGGAATAGGCGTACTTTCAACCTATGGCATTTTTATCAGTGAGTTTTATTTTTCGCTGATCGTACTTTGGTCGGTAATTATATTGGCTGGGTATATTGTATTAAGAAAACCGGTATTCAGGCTGCTTAACAGTATTAAAGATGCCATGCTGATAGCATTCAGTACATCAACAAGTGAAGCGGCATACCCTAAAGTATTGGAAGAACTGGAGAAATTTGGCTGCAGTAATAAAATAGTGAGCTTTGTATTGCCATTGGGCTATTCATTTAATTTGGATGGTTCCATGATGTACATGACATTTGCATCATTATTCCTGGCGCAATCATATGATATTCATCTTTCATTCGGGCACCAGTTATCAATGTTATTGGTGCTGATGCTTACCAGTAAAGGTGTGGCCGGTGTACCGAGGGCTTCGCTGGTGGTTATCGCAGGTACGCTGGCTATGTTTAATATCCCGGAGGCTGGCTTGTTTTTGCTGATTGGTATTGATCCGTTACTTGACATGGGCCGTTCTGCTACTAATGTGCTTGGTAATGCAATGGCTACGGCGGTAGTAAGCAAGTGGGAAGGTGAAGAGGTTGGTACTCAAATAATAAGAGAATAAAACAAGCGTTATCGCTGGTAATTATCAGGGGAAACCTTGAAAAAGCAGTGATGCCGTATAAAATACATTTTAGGGATAGTGCAAAGGCCGCGTTAGGGATTGCAGTGTAAAGCCCACAGCGTGCGCAGGGATGCGGGCAAGAAAAGCGAGGACTTGTAACGGAAAGCCCGGGCCGCAGGTAACGCCCACATTTATAAATAGAAATAATAATCAATAACTTACAACTACGTCGTTATAAAGAACATAGACAATCGACCAAAGAGGGCTCATAATATCTATAAATCAATTATAGCTATTAATGAGCCCTGATAAACAGAGTCACTCTGTATGGTTCGCGATTGCTTCGTACCTCGCAATGACATAATGGAAAAATAATTTCACAAATTCAATAACCCACTAATTCAATAATTATACATGTCTCCCCGTTTAAAAAAAGTATTCCTGATCATGACTGTTGTGGTACCGTTTATACTGTACTGCGTTTATTATTATGGTATGATGATCAAGAATGCACCTTACCGTTTCGTTGATTTCGAATCGATCAGTTTTCAATATGGTTATAAGGATAGCCTTGTTAATAAATATGACTCGCATACCGGCATGTTTCAGTACCTCGACAAACGTGATTCGCTGGTGAAAGAGCATTTGCGTTTAACCAAGGATGATCTGCTATACCTGCACCGCAAGGCTGCTGACCTCGGTTTTTGGGATTTTCCGTCGAAAGAAATTGGTGATACATCGGCCACGGCTTCAAAAAAAGCTGTTAGGTATATCATTGAGTTTAAATACAAGGAAAAAACCAAGCGCGTGATTTTCGATAGCGATTATTTTGGTAACCCTAAACTGATTGATGCCAATCAGCGGTTGATAGACGAGATAAAGAAGAAACTCACTGATGTTGAAGATCGCGGTAAAAAATAAAATATTGGGATGTTGTTTATTAAATAATCAATCCCTATATTTGCACCTCGAAATTTAAAACAATATTTAACAAACATGTACGCAATAGTAAGTATAGCAGGACAGCAATTTAAAGTTGCTAAAGACCAGCAGATCTTTGTACACAGGCTACAAGGCGATGAAGGCGCTAATATTGAATTTGACAGTGTATTGTTAGCAGAAAACGAAGGTAAATTCAAATTAGGTTCTGATTTGAAAGGCGCTAAGGTATCGGCTAAGATCGTGTCACATTTAAAAGGTGATAAAGTAATTATCTTCAAAAAGAAAAGAAGAAAAGGTTACAAAAAGAAAAACGGTCACCGTCAGCAATTTACCAAAATTGAGATCACCGGTATTACATTATAATTAAAGGTTAAACCGGAGTTGTTCTGCAATTCCATAAAAATATAAGAAATGGCACATAAAAAAGGGGCCGGTAGTTCCAGAAACGGTCGTGAGTCACATAGCAAACGTTTAGGTATCAAGATTTTCGGTGGTCAGCCAGCAATTGCAGGTAACATCATTGTACGTCAGCGTGGTACTAAACACAACCCAGGCTTAAACGTTGGTCTTGGTAAAGATCATACTTTATTTGCACTGGCTGAAGGTATTGTAGTTTTCAAAAAGAAAGCTGATAACCGTTCATACGTTTCAGTAGTTCCGTTTGAGGCTGAAGTTGAAGAAGTAGCTGCACCTGCACCAAAAGCTAAAAAAGCCGCTGTAGCTGTTGAAGTTCCTGCTGCTGAAGAGGCTCCAAAAGCAAAGAAAGCTGCTGCACCAAAAGCTAAAAAAGAAGAAGCTGCTGATGCTGCTGAAGAAACTGTAGCTGAGTAATCAGTTAACAAATATTAGGATATAAAAAATCCCGGTCAGTTTTGATCGGGATTTTTTGTTTTGAGGTTATTCATTAGATGAGAAGCAAACGGTTATAGGTATACTATATACTACCCTGACTGGTTTGCCATGAATGAGGCCAGGTTTCCATTTAGGCGAACGGCCGATATATTCGATATAAGCCTTGTCCATTGCGCTATTTCCGCCACGAATTGCTTTAACATGGGTCAAACTTCCGTCCTTTTCTACAATCATTTGTATGATAACCCGGCCCTGGGTATTTTCAGTTGTATCTAAGGCTGGCATTTTCATCTTTGAAAGATAAGCACCCAATTTTTCTAATCCTCCGGGAAACTCAGGTATCTCGTCAACTTTCGTATAAACAGTTGTATCAGGTTTGATTCTTCCTTTTTTTGTTTTGCTTTGGGCAAAAACAAAAAAAGGAAGAATAATCAAGCCAAATACAGACAGGTACTTCATAGATTATTCAATGATCAATTTCTTTACATAATAAGTATCTGGGTTGATAATCGGCATGTTTTTGCTTGTTATTGATATGCTCTTCAGCGCAAGTCTTGAGCGGAGAAATGTGTGGTGGGAGACTTGTGCTTTATTGGATAGGTACAAAATATTCATTCCCGTAATCGCCGCACAACACTTGCGCCAAATATAATATTTGAAATTATCGCTCTTTTATCTCTTTTACAGCAACCGGCATATCGTTACCCTTTCCAAATGATACCGGTACAGAGTACAGACAACGTACGGTTTGGCCATTTTGCTGAGCTGGTTTCCATTTAGGGCTTCTTTTTACTATGTCGACGGCAAGCGAATCAGTTTCAGCAGTTAATTCTTTGGTTACATGGGTATTGGTTACACTGCCATTCCTTTCTATAACGAAGGTAATAATAACTAATCCTGAAGGCTGGTCTTTAAGCGAGGCCTTTTTTATAATATTCGATATATACTCTTTAAGTTTTTTAGCACCACCAGGAAATTCCGGAAGTTGTTCAACCTCAGTATAAACAGAGGTGTCTATCTTCGCTGTTTGCGCTTTAACGGTGGATAATAACATTACAAATAGAAATGTGATAAGTAGGACATGTTTCATCTTGAGATAGTAGAACTTTATTTTATTCAATAATCAGTTTCTTCAAATAATAGGTATCCGGATCAATAACCGGCATTGTCTTGCTGGGTATTGTGATGCCCTTTTTATCAAGTGTATACCGTTTAGTAATACCATCTACCGTGATATCAATTGGCAATGGCATATCAATGTTTAACAACTGAACCTGGTATTTATCGCCTCGCTGGGCTTTTATGTGCACTTCCAGTTTATTAATAGAATAGATATACAGATCGAATAACGGCTTCAAATCCTGACCCGCAGCCTTGCTGAAATACTGCATCACATCATCGGTACTTGCCAAATTGCTGTAAGTATAACGCGGATCGGTAACGAAACCTTTAAGGGCAGGGAAGAAGGTGCTATCGCCCATAATATACCTGAGTGTGTGCATAAAAAATGCGCCTTTGGCATAAATATCACCGTTGTATGCTGATTCTTCATCAATATCTTTCCCGATAACAAGCGGGATTTTATTGCCGAATGAGAGTGCTGAATTTTGGAAGAATTTGATATAAGCTTTCTCGCCTTCAAATTCCCTTACATACAGTGCGTCGCCATAGGTACAAATGCCTTCGTGGATCCAGTAATCGGCCCAATCTTTAGCAGTTACTTTATTACCCCACCATTCGTGACCAAACTCGTGGTGCATCAGGCCGTCATAATCTTCACCGCCGACTTTGGTATATTTAAATTTGGCGCCATAAGCATTCATTGTTTGATGCTCCATACCCAGGTGAGGGGTTTCAACAATGCCTATCTTTTCTTTTGCCCAGGGATATTCGCCAAAGTATTTCTCCTGTTCTTTGATAGTTTTTACAAAAATATCCAGGTGATGTTCGGCTTTGGCGGCATGTTCCTTTAATACATAAAACTGGATGGGAACCTGGTGCCCGTCAACGGTTGTGTACGGACGGGTCACAACGGTATAATCACCGGCATTAAACAGTATACTATAATTGTTGATGGTATATTTGGTTTGCCAATGGAATGTTGCTGTTCCCTTCTGCTTAGTAATACCTTTTAATAATCCCGGTCCGGCAACCACCAAATCTTTAGGGACAGTGATGAACATATCTACACCCTCGTTTGGTTCGTCGGATGGATGATCTTTACAAGGGAAATATAATTTGCCGCCTGTACCTTCGGCGGTAATAGCCATCCATTGATGTCCTGTTGAGTCACGGGTCCAAATAAAGCCATCATCCCATGGCGGATGGCGGGCAACATGGGGTTTGCCCCCGTAAATTACCTTTACACTTACTTTGCCGGCGGGCAATTCTTTAGAGGGGTTAATGGTAATAAGGTTGTTCTTATATTCAAATGGTTCCTGTTTGCCATTTACCAAAACTTTGCTGATGCGTAATGAATCCAACAGATCAAAAAGTAAAACTTTAGTTGGCTGGGCCATGATCACATCAATGGTGGTAAAACCATCAATAGTTTTCTGTACGGGGTCGACGGCAAGTGAAATGGTATAATGCCGCACATCCATGATGGCCTGTTCCGGTTTCAATTTTCCGCCTGAGGTTAAGGTTTGGGCATTTGTAAAAGCTGCAAAAAGCAGCATTGTTATAATTAATAGGCTGTTTTTCATTTTAATGCTTCGTTTATCTGGCGTCGTATAGATCAAATCTTATAGGTATTACATATTTTGAGCTTACTGCCTTCCCGTCCAGTTTTTCAGGAAGCCAATTTGGTGAAAGTTTGATAACTCTCAGTGCTTCATCCTTGCATTTAGGACAGATGTTCTTTAAAGATTTGATATTTAACGCTTTAATATTAGTTAGCCTTCCATCTTTTTTCACTACGAAAGACACAAAGACAGTAGTTGCATAGTCGGTGCCATCGTCAGGTGGAAATCTCAAGTTTTTTGTTAAAAATTGGCTTAAGGCTTTATTTCCACCGGGAAATTCTGGTTGTGTTTTTATAAGTACAGACTTCTTAAAAGTATTTATATCAGTTGTTTGAGCTTTTGCAGCAATGGTACCCAGCATGAAAATTGCCGTAAGTAAAATTTTCTTCATCTAATTTTCCTTAAGTGAAATTTACACTAACGGTCAATTAACTTTTGTACTATCTAAAACCTGCACTGCCTGCATGGTGAAAAATTGTATTGGTACGGTGTATTTTGATTTGATAAAATGACCATCGCGCATAGCCGGTATCCATCTTTCTGAAAGCTTAATTACCCGTAACGCCTCTTTGTTAAATGGATCACTCATGCCTTTAACCACTTTTACATCGGTTAAACGGCCATCGCTTTCAACAAAAAAGCTTATGGTAACAATGCCTTCTCCTCCACTAACACTTTCAGGCCATTTTAAGTTTTTGTTCAAAAATTCATGAAAAGCGTTATTGCCACCACGAAAGTGTGGCGGCGTAAGTTTTTGGGCGTTGGCGTTTATTGAACAGATCAGGATGATAAGGATGGGTAAAAGTTTCTTCATCCTTAAATATAAATTAATTCTCCCTCACCAGCAAGCCATCGGCAAAATCGCGCAGGTACTGCTTATGATCTTCAGGTAAGTTAATGGAGTCAAGGGCGGCAAAGGCTTTGTCAGCATAAGTTTGCATGGCTTCTTCTGCGTGTTGCCTGATATTAAGCTCATTGTAAATATCAGTTATCACTTTAACCTTTTCAGCGCTGTCAAATTCGGTTGCGCTTAGCCAATGACTTAGTGTTTGTATCTGTGTGTCTTTAGCCAACTCAAGGGCTCTGATAAGCAAAAAGGTTTTTTTATTGGAGATGATATCACCTCCAACCTGTTTGCCAAACTTTTCAGGATCGCCGTACACGTCCAGTATATCATCCTGTAACTGGAAGGCTATGCCCAGGTTTACGCCAAAGGCATCAATCAGATTGGCATCGGTTAAAGCAGCTCCGCCAATAATAGAGCCTATTTTTAAAGTGCCGCCCAGCAATACTGCTGTTTTAAGGCGGATCATGTTGATATACTCTTCAATACTTACGTCGTTGCGTTGCTCAAAGCTCATGTCAATCTGCTGACCTTCGCACACACCGGTTGCGGTATCATTGAAAACATCAAGTACCCTGCGCAAAATGTTGTCATCAACCTTCATCATCATGCGGTTGGCTTCAACCATCATCGCATCACCCGAAAGGATAGCCACATTGGCATTCCATTTTTCATGAACGGTTGCCTTGCCACGGCGAAGAGGGGCTTTATCCATAATGTCATCATGCATCAGCGTGAAGTTGTGGAATACTTCTATAGCCAGTGCGGGCTCAATAGCTTTATCAACGTCACCGCCAAAAAGATCGCAGGCCAGCAGGAGCAAGGCAGGGCGCATACGTTTGCCGCCAATAGATAAAATATAGCTTATCGGCTCGTACAAATCGGCCGGGTAAGCCGGGTAGCTTAATTTGCCTACCGCATCAATTATTAGTAACTGTAACTCTGTAAGTTGTTTCATTTATTTAGGGGGAACCCTGATTTGCCCGATTTTAGGATTTCCTGATGTGATTAGCAAGTTTTTTGATCAAGCAATCTTATAATCAAGTAAATCATGGTTCATTATTCTTGTACCAGTGAAAAATCTATCTGCTTTTTGGTTAGGTCAACCTGTTTTACTTTGATCTTTACTTCATCGCCCAGCTGATAGATCTTCTTTTTACGCTGACCGATGATGGCATAGTTTTTTTCGTCCAAAGTATAAAAATCATCCGAAATATCGCGCAGGCGAATCATGCCTTCACATTTGTTTTCGATGATCTCTACATACATGCCCCATTCAGTAACCCCCGATATGATGCCCATAAAGGTATTGCCAACCTGGTCGCGAAGATACTCAGCTTGTTTATATTTTACTGATGAACGTTCTGCATCGGCAGCCTTTTTCTCCATTAAAGAACTGTGCGAACATAGTTTTTCATAAAACTCGGCATTTGCCGACTGACCGCCATTTAAATAATGAAACAGGAGCCTGTGTACCATCACATCCGGGTAACGACGAATAGGCGAGGTAAAGTGCGTGTAGTGATCAAAAGCCAAACCGTAATGACTGCTGCTTTTGGTTGTATAAATAGCTTTGGCCATTGAGCGGATAGCGAGGTGTGTTAACACGTTCTGCTCTTTTTTACCTTCCACATCTTCCATCAGGTAATTAAGGGATTTGGCTGTTTCCTTGTCAGATTTGGTGTTGATCTTATAACCAAACCTTGCTGCAAACTGGGCAAAGTTAGCCAGCGCGTCGGGTTTGGGCGAATCATGCACACGGTAAACAAATGTATATTTATGTTTTCCTTTGCCCATTTTGCTTACCCGCTCAGCTACTTTACGGTTGGCCAGCAGCATGAAATCTTCAATGAGTTTGTGGGCATCTTTACGTTCTTTCACATAAACGCCAATTGGCTTGCCGGTTTCATCAAGTTTAAATTTAACCTCGGTGGTTTCAAAGCTGATGGCGCCGTTTTTAAATTTGCGGTCGCGCAGTTTATAGGCCAGTGCGTTAAGCTTAAATATTTCTTCCTTAAAATCACCCTCGCCGGTTTCTATTACTTCCTGTACTTCTTCGTAGGTAAAGCGTCTGTCGGAGTAAATGATGGTTTTGCCATACCATTCGGTAATGATATTGGCGTTTTCATCCATCTCAAACACTGCCGAAAAGCAAAGCTTCTCTTCTTTAGGGCGAAGGGAGCAAAGCCCATTTGATAATCTTTCGGGAAGCATCGGTATCACCCTATCCACAAGGTATACTGATGTTGCCCGGTCCAGAGCTTCTTTATCCAAAGCCGAATCTGGAATAATGTAATGTGATACATCGGCGATATGAACCCCCACTTCGTAGTTGCCATTTTCCAGTACACGATAGGATAGGGCATCGTCAAAGTCTTTGGCATCAAACGGGTCGATGGTAAAAGTTGTAATGTTGCGGAAATCACGGCGTTTAGAGATTTCTTCGGGCGTGATCACGTCCGGAATTTCTTCAGCATCATGTTCTACTTCGGCAGGAAATGCCAGCGGAAAACCATACTCGGCAAGGATGGCGTTCATCTCCGTGTCGTTTTCACCCTGAGCACCTAAAACATGCTTGATACGGCCGATAGGGTTTTTAGCCTCCGTTGGCCAGTCGGTAATTTCAGCGACAGCTTTAATGCCATTTTTAGCCCCGTTCAATTCGGAGATAGGAATAAAGATATCGTGCATCATCTTGCGGTCATCGGGGATGAAGAATGCATAGCGCTCCGACAGTTTTACAATACCTGTAAACTCCATTTTAGCGCGCTGCAGGATCTCGATAACCTCACCTTCCTTATGCTTACCCTTGCTTTTGGCATATACATAAACTTTTACCCGGTCGCCGTTAAGGGCGGTGCGCAGTTTACGTGGAGCGATGAAAATATCGCTTTCAAATTCATCATCGGTTACGATAAAGGCCGAACCATCGTTGGTAAGATCTACCACACCTTCAATAAAAGTTTTAAGTTCGAGCAGCTGGAATTTGCCGGGAGCGATCTCTTTTAGTACGGATTTTTTAACCTCGTCCTTTAAAATATCGTAGATGATCTCGCGCGATTCGGGATCGCGAACGTTTAATTTAGCAGAAACCTGTTTATAGTTGAGTGGCGTATTGCCGTTTTGTTCAAATATATCAAGTACCATTTGGGTAAGTACCTGGTGTATAGAAGAGTTGTTTTTCTTGCGTTTAGACATAGAATAGTATTTGCATCAAAGATACTGAATTTTGTATACCCCTTCCTGGCCTAAGATCGATGGATAAAGCTGTTTTAATCAACCGGGTATCGAAGCTATCAGCCTTTTGGTATATTCCTCCTTCGGGCGATAATAAATATCATCAGGATAGCCTGTTTCTACTATCTCGCCCTTGTTCATCACCATCATCCTGTCGGAGATATGCTTGATTACAGCCAGATCATGAGATATGAAAATGTAGGTAAGCTTAAGTTCGTCCTGCAGTTCGCGGATGAGGTTCAACACCTGGGCCTGTACCGATACATCAAGTGCCGAAACCGATTCATCACAAATGATAAACTTAGGCTGAAGCGCTAACGCCCTCGCTATTACGATCCGTTGCCTTTGACCGCCCGAAAACTCGTGAGGATAGCGGTTAAAATGTGCGGGTTGCAGGTTAACCCGTTCAAGCAATTCAATTACTTTACGTTTTCGGGTAGCATCGTTATTGTAAAACTGATGCACTTGCAAGGGTTCCATAAGTGATTGCCCAACGGTGAGTTTAGGGTTTAATGACGAATAAGGGTCCTGAAAAATGATCTGGATATCCTTCCTGATCTGTCGCAACTCATCCTTTTTAAGTTTACGGAGATCGGTACCCTCAAAAGATACTCTGCCCGATGTAGGTTCAATCAACCTTAAGATGCTTCGTCCTAAAGTGGTTTTGCCACAGCCCGATTCGCCGACGAGGCCTAAGGTTTCGCCGGGATATACTTCAAAGCTTACATTGTTTACCGCTTTTACAACATGATCTTTTCGTTTAAAGAGTCCTGTATCTGTGGGGAACCATGTATTTAATTTCTCTGCCTTTAACAGCGGCTGCTGTTCATATAGTTTTCGTTTTCTTTCGGCAATTTCAACATCCGGATAATGATATAATTCCCTGATGCTTTCGATGGTTAATGCCGGTTTATCTTCATTCAGGAAATCGGCTACAACAGGTAGCTTTTTCAAATGCTGTTGCGGCGAAGGGCGGCATGCCAGTAAGCCCTTGGTGTAGGGATGTTTAGGGTTTGCAAACAGATCATTTATCGTAGCTTCCTCCACAATTTCGCCTTTGTACATTACCAAAACCCGGTCGGCAATTTCTTTGATCACCCCCAAATCATGAGATATAAAGATCAGGCTCATGTGCCGTTCGGCTTTGAGCTTATGCAATAATTCAATAATTGTTTTCTGTACGGTAACGTCGAGCGCTGTGGTTGGCTCATCGGCAATCAAAATCTCCGGGTTACAGGCCAAAGCCATAGCAATCATTACCCTTTGTTTTTGTCCGCCTGATATTTGATGAGGATAGCTATCAAATATCGCTTCGGGCCGGGGTAGTTGAACTTCGTTGAACAGGTTGATGGTTTTTTGTTTGGCTTCGGCTTTACTCACCCCCAAATGCAGCCTGATTGCCTCCGTAAGCTGAAAGCCGCAGGTGAGCACCGGGTTAAGCGATGTCATCGGTTCCTGGAAGATCATGGCCACCTGGTTGCCGCGTACATGCTGCATTTCATCTTCAGATAATTTGCACAGGCATACGCCGTTTAAAAGTACCGAGCCTTCAATTGCAGCCTGATCTTCGTTCAGCAAGCGCATCAATGCAAGTGAAGTAACAGACTTTCCAGACCCCGATTCGCCTACAATACCAATAGTTTCGCCCTTATTAAGTGTAAAAGAAATTCCTTTTACCGCGCTAAACTGGCTTTTGCCATTTTTAAAACTAACTGACAGGTCGGTTACTTGAAGCATTAGCCTACTATGGTTATAAATTCGTCAGGTATCAGTTCTTCGCCCCTGTAGCGCCTTAATAATTGTGCTGTGGCAACCACATCCTTTTGGCAGTAAGCACAAATTCGCTCTAATTGATTTTCCTGCCAGTAAACCCGCCCCACATCGCTGCCGTCGATATCGTCTTTAGGGGTAGGGATATTAAAAATAGTGCTGAGTAGATTTAAAGAGGTATAGTGTTTATGATCACCAAACTTCCACAGCTCCATGGTATCCAAATGGGAAATTTCCCAGGGTTTTTTACCTGCTATTTGTAACTGCTGAGGAAAAGGCATGCCGTTTACCAATAACCTTCGGCAGATATAGGGAAAGTCAAATTCTTTACCGTTATGAGCACATAAAATAAGGTTAGCAGGCTGACTGAAAAGCAGGTTGCAAAATTTGGTAAGCAATTCCTTTTCATCATGTGATGCAAAAGATTTTACCCGCAGGCCTATATTCTTGCCGGCAGTAAAGATCCCGGCCGAAATGCAAACTATTTTACCAAATTCGGCCCAGATGCCGGCACGCTCGTAATGGGTGTCGGCAGCTTCGTCTTTGCGCTGATGCCGGGTTTTTAGGTCCCATAAAACCTGCAGATTTTCGGGCACTTGTTCGTGACTGCTGTATTGGGGTACAGTTTCAATATCAATTACCAGTATATTATGCAGGTCGTATTGTTCAAGCATCCCGTTAAAAATTACGGAAGCAAGATAATGATAATGTTATTAGATAATAACGATAGGGATTTAGTTTACAGAAAAATTAAGAAGGCCAAAACCGCGTTTTATTTCTTCAATATTTCAAACCCTATGCTGATTGTATTGCCATTGCCGTCAACCAAAGTGAGGATATGTTTGCCCGGAGGCGGGTTTAAGGCCATTTGATGAAAGTCTTTGGTTTCGCCAACGTATTGATCATCCAAATGCCAAAATATTTTCATCCCCGGCTGGCGGTGGGCAGCGTTGCAGATCATGCGGCCACGCGTGCCATCAGCCTCGAGGGGAACATATATTTTAGCGTCGTTTTTGGGGTAGATCACTTCCATGGTGTTCCCGTTTTCGGCCTGGGCGCAATCCGCGCGAAATGGCGGCAGTACATGATATTGATAGTTTCTGGCTTTGTAATAGTATTCCATAGATGGCGGCAGCACAAACCAGCTTTTATTGAGGATATTATCCGGTGGTTCGCAATTGCCGTTTACCTGCCATTTGGCATCGGCTGATAAATGAACCAATTGATGGTAAGGGCAAACCGGTGCTTTTAAGCCGCTTTTAGGTACATATTGTTCGTCAACATCCTGGCAGTATTGTCCCGCACGATAACCGCTTTGTCTGCATACATTTATTTTTACCATTTCGCCTATGGGCATCTCAAACCAATCACGCGATACAGGCAATAGCCTGAAGATCTCAAACAGGGCAGGGGCGGCTGTATTTATACCTGTTAATCCTGGTCTGCCTTCACCATCAGTATTGCCAACCCAAACACCAACTACATATTTGGGTGTAACTCCAATGGCCCAGCCATCCCGAAAGCCAAAGCTTGTTCCGGTTTTCCAGGCAACACGCTGGCTTGAGCTAAACTGCTGCCAAAGCATTTCCTCGCCCGGGCGCATAACTTCTTCCATAGCCTGGAAGGTATAATAAATGGAAGCCGCATCCAATAACCCTGATTTTTGAAGTTCCAGTCGGGTACTTACCTTTTTTTCGTAAACCGGATTATGAAAATCGGCAGGATTATACTTGCCGTTGTTTTTGTTGTAATGATTGAGTACACGAGCCATATCTGCATAGGCACCACTTAATTCCCAAAGTGTGTTTTCGCCTCCGCCTAATATTAATGAGAGGCCGTAGTGATCAGCGGGTTTGGTTAATGTGGTGATCCCGGCTTTATGCAAGAAATCATAAAAGCGCTCGTATTTATATTGCTGCAGCATTTTAACTGCCGGTACATTTAACGAACGGGATAAAGCCCGTGATGCAGGTACGGCTCCATCGTAACCCAGGTCAAAGTTTTCGGGATGATAACCAGCTATCATGGTAGGTACATCGGGCATCAGGCTGTTGGGTAATATCAGGCCGTCGTGCAGCATTGCAGCGTAAAGCAGCGGTTTTAAGGTACTTCCGGGACTTCGGGGAGCATCTATTACATCAACATCGCTTTCCATCTGTGGATCTTCACGATGGGCTATATTGCCCGCATAGGCAAGGGTTGAACCTGTTTCAACGTCAAGCACAATAGCTGCTATATTGTTGATATCATTCGCTTTTAATAAACTATGGTGTTGCTCCAGGATATCATTTACCTGCTGTTGAAGCGATGATTTGATACTGCTTGTAATGCGCGTATCTCCATCGGGATTTGCCTGGTGGTCCGCTTTAAAGCGTTGCAGCAGGTGCGGGGCGAGCTGGGGTAAAGGCATTGGTCTGTCGGGTACTGGTTCCAACCGGGCGAGGGCCGCAGTGGTACTGTCGATAATACCCGCTTTATGGAGCTTGTCCAATAACGAATTTCGTTTGCGGAGCAATATAGCCCTGTTCCGGCCGGGGTGAACTAACGAAGGAGAGTTGGGCAACACAGCCATAGCCGCCATTTCGCCCCAGGAAAGCTTATCCGGACTGCGGCCAAAATACCGCCATGACGCGGCATCCAATCCAATAACATTGGTGCCAAAGGGCGCATTGCTGGTGTATAAAGCTAAGATTTCGCCTTTGCTATAGGTTATTTCAAGGCGCATGGCCATGAAAATTTCCTTTAGCTTGTTCCATATGTTGCGTTTATGTTTGGTAGCCAGCCTGATCACCTGCATGGTGATGGTGCTGCCGCCGCTGCTAACTTTTTTTGAGTTGAGGTTTTGTTTGATGGCCCGACTGAAAGCAACAATATCAAAGCCGGGATGGCGCTCAAAACGTTTATCCTCAAAAGTGATAATACATTGTTTAAATTTTTCAGGCACATCGGCATTATAAGGGAAACGCCATTGCCCGTCGCTGGCGATGGATGCCCCAAGTAATTGACCCTGATCATCATCAATTACGTACGACGTTGGACTATTAAATAAGGGCTTGGGCAAACAAAACCAAAATATGAGGGTTAAAACAAACAAAAAGAAAAGCGATGCTATTACTTTAGGCTTTTTTAAATAACTTTTAGCTCGTTTTAGCACAAATTGCATTACTAAATATAAAAATATTAAGCCAGTTCAGGTTTATACAACTATAATTGTGGCAATAATACAATAAATGACGATACAAAAATTATCAATTATTATCCCGGCTTATAACGAAGGTAATACCATACATTTAATTTTAGACAAAATTAAAGAGGTAAACCTTATCAATGATATTGAAAAAGAGGTGATCATTGTAAATGATTGCTCAAAGGATGATACAGAAGCTGCCATTTATAAATATAAGCTTGGTAACCCTGATGTTAATATACAATACTTTAAACATGAAGTAAACATGGGGAAGGGGGCCGCTTTGCATACGGGCATCTCAAAAGCTACCGGGGATTATCTGATCATCCAGGATGCTGACCTTGAGTATGATCCTGCTGAATATAACGATTTGTTAAAGCCCGTTGTAGCAGGCTTTGCCGATGTGGTATACGGTTCGCGGTTTATGGGAAGCAACCCGCATCGTATCCTGTTTTTCTGGCACACCATAGGTAACAGGTGGCTTACTTTTGCCTCAAATTGGTTTTCAAATCTTAACCTTACAGATATGGAAACATGCTATAAGTTATTTAACACTAAGCTTATTCAATCTATTAAACTTACCGAAAAGCGTTTTGGATTTGAGCCCGAGGTTACCCAGAAAATTGCCCGTGTTCCCCGTATAAGGATCTATGAGGTAGGTATTTCGTATTATGGCCGTACCTATGAAGAAGGTAAAAAGATAGGATGGAAGGATGGCGTAAGGGCCATTTACTGTATCCTTAAATTCGGTTTATTTAAATCAAAGTAGGTCGATGTCGTAAAACCGGATTGCAACCTGATCTTCACTTTCATAGGCCAGCGTGGCCAAATTGTTATCGTCAAGTTTGAAAGTTATAAGCTTAATTTCTTTAGATGAATTGATGATCTTATTGTTTATCTGGTGATTACCATCTAAAGAAGGAATGTCTTTAAGACGCTCGTCCAGTCCCTGGCTCGTGAGTTTGGTAATGGCTTCTTTACGGGTCCAAAGGAGAATGAATTTTTCTTCCGGGTTATTTTGATTAATGAAACTGATTTCATCTTCGCTAAAATTATCGGCAAGGATTTCTTTATAGGCGAATGAACGATCAATTTTTTCTGTGTCGATACCCACTCCGGTTTTTGATACAGCTATGGTTACCCACTCATCCGAATGGGATACATTATAGTTGACCGTAGCCCCGGTAGTTTTTACAAAAGGCTTTTTATTAGGGCCAATGTCAAAACGGAGGTCTTCGGGTTGCTGGCCGAGATATCTGCCCAAAATGATCCGCAGAGCACCGCGGCTCATCACAAAACGCTGCCTGTCTTTTTCCTGGTAATATCTGCCTGCCCGGTTTATTTCATCGGGCAGCAATAATTTAGTAAGCTCCCCGATAAATGAAAGATGATTGGCTATGTTAATTCTCCATACATCAACATGAGCGCCTGTAGTGAGGTTTAGGTCCTGCTGCCATTCAACATTGTCAAGATAACGGATTTCAACCTTTACTAAATCCATAGCTTATTTTTTAGCTGCTTCATCGAGGCAATTTTGCAAAATTTTTGCAAAGATCTTATCGTTAGGCGCTTTAAATATAGAGTTATGTTCGCCGGGAATAGGGTGTACGTTGATACCTTTTAAAGCGTAAGGCCGCCAGCCAAGGTATTCAAAATCATCCATGTAAAAAGTATGGCTGTTAGCCCTGAATAATTCAATCGAAATATTGTAAGGCTTTAGCTGATAGTTTCTTTCGGCTTGCTGGTTCATCTCATCTATTTTGTTGGAATAGCCAAAGAAGCCCTCCTGTTGTTCATCGTTCTTAAAACGCCACAAAAGCCTTGTTGCCTGTCGCTTAATGTTTTTCGTTTTACCCGCTATGTTTTGAGAAAGACCTTCGCCGGTAAGGAAATTGTACTTCAGCTTGCGCAAAAAGAATTTGGCACGTTTGGTTTGCATGGTAAGCCATGGATCAAAAAACGGCGACCGGTACGCATAAGTATCAAACATGGCAAGCATTTTTACCTTTTTGCCTTGTGCTTCCAGTTGTTGAGCCATTTCATAAGCTATAATACCACCAAAAGAATAACCGGCTAAAGCATAGGGGCCATTAGGGTTTTGAGCTTGTATGGCCGATATATAATGCGTGGCTATATCTTTAATTTCGGTTAGCGGCTCGTCTATTCCATTAAGGCCTTTGGCCTGTAAGCCATAAACCGGCTGGTCTGGACTCATATTGATAGCCAGAGCATTAAATAATAAAACATTAAGCCCTGCACCATGTACAATATACAAAGGCATTTTATTGCCGGTTGGCTTTATGGGCACAAGTGAATCCCATACTATTGACTTGCCATCCATTTCAAGCATCAGGGATAATTTCTCTACTGTCGAATTTTCAAAAAGTGCCGCTAAAGGCAAACGCTTTCCCGTAATCTTTTCAATACGGGTCATCACCTGCACCGCAATAAGCGAGTGGCCGCCAAGCTCAAAGAAGTTATCGTAAACGCCAATGTTTTCGATACTTAAAAATTCACTCCAGATATCGGCAACCATTTTTTCCACGTCGGTTCGTGGTGCTACATATAAGTTGACAATTTCGGTAGGAGCAACAGCACTATTTTGGATAAGTGCTTTTTTATCTACCTTACCATTTGGGGTCAATGGGATAGAAGATATCACGATAAAATCATCGGGCACCATATAATCCGGCAGGGAATCTTTCAATGAAGCCCGCCATTT
This sequence comes from Mucilaginibacter gossypiicola, assembly GCF_900110105.1. Classification (GTDB taxonomy): domain Bacteria; phylum Bacteroidota; class Bacteroidia; order Sphingobacteriales; family Sphingobacteriaceae; genus Mucilaginibacter; species Mucilaginibacter gossypiicola. The sequence continues at coordinate 848,962 of NZ_FOCL01000004.1, forward strand.
TTTTATTAATGCTGATTCGTGCCCGGTTATATAATTATCGTTTATAACAATGTACGCTGCGAGCTTGTTAACGCCGTTTTTATCCGGCTGGGCAACAACCACAGCTTGTTTTACATCGGCTTTGTTGATGAGATGATATTCTATCTCGCCCGTTTCAATGCGATAACCGCGGATTTTGATCTGTGCATCTGCACGACCAAGGCACTCGGTTTCACCGTTGTCCATGAACCTTCCTAAATCGCCTGTACGGTACATTTTAGCACCCTGATGATTTGAAAAGGGATCGGTGATGAATTTTTCGGCTGTAAGTGCAGGTTGGTTTAAATAACCTGCTGCCAGGCCGTCACCTCCAATAAAAATTTCTCCTACTGAGCCGGTATCCAGTGGGTTAAGGTTTTTATCTAAAATGTAAATCGAAGTATTATCGATAGGGCGGCCAATGGTAATTGCCGTGTCTTCGGCCCTGATCTCTTTAATCGTCGACCAGATGGTAGTTTCTGTAGGCCCGTAAACGTTCCATAATGACGAGGCTTTTCCGAGGATCCTTTCAGCCAGCTCTTTGGGTAATGCCTCGCCGCCGCAGATCACTTTTACAGGCAAGCTTGCGTCCCATCCGGCTTCGAGCATAATGCGCCAGGTGTAGGGGGTAGCCTGCATGGTGGTTACATTTTCTGCGCGGATGATATCCAGCAGTGCACGGCCGTCTTTTGCAGTAGCGGTATCGGCAATAATTACCTGTGCACCGCTTAGTAAAGGTAAAAACAATTCGAGCCCGGCAATATCAAAACTGATGGTAGTTACCGCCAATAGCTTATCACCGGCAGTCATTCCCGGTGCTTTTTGCATGCTGTACAGGAAGTTAACCAGGCTATGCTGACTAATTTGAACACCTTTCGGCATTCCTGTTGATCCCGATGTGTACAAAATATAAGCAAGGTCATCGCCGGTTACAGTAACATCCGGCGTATCGGTGCTATATTGCGAAAGGCTTGTCCATTCGGTTTCTAATGTAAGTTCAGTGGCGTTCGACTGGTACTGGCCTTTATACTTTTCAGATATTAATAAAACAACAGCCTTCGAGTCACTAAGCATATAATTGATTCGCTCAAGCGGAAATTGCGGGTCAAGCGGCACATAATTTCCACCGGCCTTCATAATACCCAGGATAACCGCCAGCATTTCAATAGAACGATCAACAGCGAAAGCAACTTTGTCTCCCTTTTTAACGCCTTTAGCAATTAGCATTGAGGCTAACTGGTTGCTGATTTCGTTTAGCTGTTTATATGTAAGCCCCTGATCTTTAAATTTTACTGCTATCGAACCGCTCTGCCAGTTGATAAGCTGATATAAAGCCTTGTCTTTAGGATAAGCTATAGCTGTGTTATTCCAAAATTTTAACTTTTCAACTATGGCTGTACGGTTAGATGCCGGTATATTACCGATAAGGGTATCCGGATCATTAACCAGTTCATTGAGCAGAAAGCTAAATTCATCCATCATGTGGCGGATGGCTTTTTCGCTAAACAGCTGGGTGTTATATGACCACTCCAGTATCAAAGCTTCGTCGCGCCCGGATATGTTAACAAAGATCTCGAAGTTTTCGTACTCGCGCGGGTTACTTGTTAAATGATGTTTTAATCCATAAAAATCAACATCATCATCCATGCCCATGTCAATATTAAACATTATGGGTACTAATGGTACCCGTGAAGCGTCACGGGGGATGCTGAGCTTTTTCAGTAACTCGCCAAATGTATAAAGTTGATGGTCATATGCATCTAAAATGGCCGAATTGCGTTGCTTAAGATAGCTACGAAATGATTGGTCATTTTGCGGATAACTTCTTAATGCCAGCAAATTGACGCAATGCCCCACCAAACGGTAATTGCCGGTGGCTGACTGACCGGCAGCCGGCAGGCCTAATATGATCTCCTCCTGCCCGGTAATCCTCTGTAAAAACACTTCGAAAGCGGCCAGCAGCGTAGTTACGAAACTGCTTCCATTTGTTTTGCCTAATTGTTTTAAAGCCGAAGCAAGATCTCTATCAAGATCAAAATCAAGGCGGTTGCTTTTGTAGGTGCGTACTGCTGGCCTGGGTAAATCTGCAGGAAGGTCGAGCAGATAATTGCTGCCTTCAAATTGTTTTAACCAATATTGTTCGGTGTCCCTGTATTCCCGGCTCTCAGTAAATAATTCCTGTTCAATTGAATAATTGCTGAATGCCGGAGCTTCCGGTAACTGTATAAATTCACCTTTTGCGTAGGCTGAGTAAAGCTTGCTTAAATCCTGCATCAAGATGCCTATAGACCAACCATCGCAAATAATATGATGTGCTATAAAGGTTAAGCGGTGCTCGGTTTCGCCAAGCTTAATTAGTTGTACCTTAAACAGCGGACCGGTTATGAGATTGAACGCGGTAAACGCGTTTTGGTTGTTTTGTTCGGTAATAAATGATTGCTGCTCGTTAGCGCTTCTTTCCGACATGTCGGCGAATTTGAAGTCGAGCGGCAATTCTCTGTAAATGCAGATAGATTTACCATCGGCACTAAAGGCTGAGCGCAAAGCCTCATGTATGTTGGTAATTTCCTGCAATGCCTCAAGCATGGCTTCCTGATCAAGCAAGCCGGAAAGCTGAAGGGCGAAAGATTCGTTATAGGCACAGTTAGCTTCATCGCCGCCAATAAGGCATGATGCCCAAATCTCTAACTGAGGCTCGGTTGAAGGGGCAATAGCAACAAGCTCAGGCCCTGCAAAAGGATCAAATTCAACCGGGATAGTATCGTATAGGGTAGTAGTAGTCAAAATTAGTTGTTGCTGATCTTTACCTGTAAATATTTTCCTGGATTATTTGCGTCGGTTACAAACCAACCGGGGTTTCCATCTTTATCGCGGCCCAATTTAGCACCCGGAACGGGCGGCTCGGCGGGCAAACCATTTTTTGCAGGCTCAACTTTTGCAGGCTCGGGTTTGTGGGTTGGCATAATACCAACTTCAATCAGCTCATTAACACTTTCGCTAAAGGCATTAATAATTTGATCAACCTCTTCATCTGTATGGGCAGCCGTAATAAAGCAAGGGAAAAGGTCCCAGATGTGGATTCCTTTCAAACGCATTAAAGTGAATAACAACTCACCATAAGCCAGTTCGTAATCAAATTTGATCTTCCAAAGTGAGCCAAAAGAGGGGATATGCAAGGGTAAACCTTCTTTTTCGCAAATGGCATTCAGCGCATCGGCCAGGCGTTTGGTCATGGCGTTAAGGCCCTCCTGCAAGGCAGGGCCTTTTTCCTTCATATAGTTTAACGATGCTTTTGCAGTAGCCAGAGCCAGCGGGTGGCGTACAAAGGTGCCTGCAAAGTAGGTTACACCGGCCTCGGGCGATGAATCATCTCCAAACTGCCAGTTACCGCCATCAAGGGCATCCATATATTTGCTGATACCGGCAATAGCGCCAATAGGCATACCACCGCCGATTACTTTACCGTATGTACCAAGATCGGCTTTGATCCCAAACACGGCCTGGGCCCCACCGGGATGCATCCTGAAGCCGGTGATTACCTCGTCAAAGATTAAAACGGTTTCCGACTGGCGGGTGATCTCCCTAACACGTTTCAAAAATTCAACCGGGCGAAAATCCGGCCGGCGGCTTTGGGCCGGTTCTACTAAAACAGCTGCCAGCTCATGCGCGCGTTCGGCAATGATCTTTAACGATTCTTCGGTGCCATAATCAAGGATCAGCATATTCTGCACCACATCCGGCATAATGCCTGGTGCGGCAGGTACGGTTTTAAGCTTTTTGGTACCCCTCACAATAACCTCATCATTAATACCATGGTATGAACCGTTGAAAGCAACAATAAGCGAGCGGCCTGTTACCGTACGTGCGATACGCATCGCACCCAAAACAGCTTCGGAGCCGGTATTGCATAAAGCAGCACGATCAAAATTGGTAAACTCGCAGATGAGTTTACTAACCTCGCCGGCAAGTTCATGCTGCGGCCCAATTTCATATCCTTTTTCAACCTGTTCTAAAACAGCCTGTTTCAATACATTGGTTTGGTAACCCAGAAAATTTGATCCAAAGCCGTTAAGTGCATCTATATATTCGTTGCCATCAATATCCCAAACGCGGCTGCCTTTTGAGCGGTTAACCACCAAAGGATAAACAATCTCTTTGGTTAACGGTCTAAATCCGCTCACTACACGTGGGTCGGCCATGTAAGGCCTGTCTTTTTGTGTCTGGGCTTTGCTGCCTTTTGTTTTTGCGTTATATTTTTCTGTTAAGTCTTTTAAAAATGCCTGCTGTTTATCGTTCAAGCCTTGCACCTGTTTTTCGATCCGAGCTGTTGCTCCAAATGGTTTTTTCAGCTCAACCTGTTCTTCCGGGGTAAAATCAGCAGCAAGTGACAATAATGATTTGGCAGGTGTAGCGATGGGAGCAGGTGAGTTATATGTTTGTGCAGCCGGATTTTGCACTATAGGCGTATTTCCCTGGATTAGTGTTAACTGGCTGGCTAATAGTTGCAACTGTTGAGATATTAAGCTGATGGCGATATCGTTGTTTCCCTGGCCTGTGGTTGAATGAGCAAAAGCCCCGTTATTACCGGGTATCGAAGGATTAACCAATAGCTGCTGGGGAGTTGTGCCGGTTTGGCTATGCTGAAATGCAGGGTTAACCGCAGGTACTACCTGTGGCCGAAAGGCATCTGCCGGTAGATTGTTGTCCAGGTAAGTTGCAAGCAGTTCAAGACTATTATATTCTTCAAACAGTTTTCTGAAAGTAACGGGTACGTTGAAGATCTTTTTTAAATTGGTAGCTATTTGGGTAAGTGAAAGAGAATCGAAGCCAATTTCAATAAAAGTAATGCCCGTGGCAGCGGTATCTATCTCGATACCGGCAGCATTCTCAAAAATCTCTTTAAGTTTATCAATTAAAATATCCTTCCTCATCAGTACAGGTTGCGTAGGTTTAATATTTGTTTGTTGTTGTGTTAAGGTTTCTGTAACAATATTTATTGTTACGGCGGGTTCGAGCCAATATCGTTTATGATCGAAAGCGTAGGTTGGGATATCAATCTTTTTACGGTTTTGACCTAAATAGGTTGCTTCCCAGTTTGGATCGATGCCATTTAACCAGAGTTGGCCCAGTGTTTTTAACAGGCTGTGATATTCTGTTAATGAGTCATTTTGCTCAAAACCGGATATTATAGAAATGTTTTTACCGGCATTTTCCTGACGAGCCAGGGTGGCCAGGATATTTCCGGGGCCGCATTCAAGCAGTAACCTGCTATCATCTTCCGTTGCGGTATTTAAAGCATCTGCAAAACGGACCGTGCTGCGTAAATGATTTGCCCAGTATTCAGGATCAGTAGCCTGGGCCTCACTTAGCCAGGTACCTGTTACAGTTGACACCACAGGTTTAAGCGGTTTATTTAATGTTACAGATTTTACCACTGCTTTAAAAGGGTCCACAATATCATCCATCATTAAAGAATGGAAGGCATGACTGGTTAAAAGCAGTCTTGCAGGAATCCCTTTTTGAGAAAGCTCTTCGGTAAAGCTGGTTATAGCATCTTCAGGACCGGCTACCACGCATAGTTTTTTGCTGTTTACAGCTGCAATGGAAAGTTGGGCAGGTAAAATAGCTTTTAGCTGTTCTTCTTCAATACGTACAGATAGCATCCGACCATGCGGAGCGCTGCTCACTAAACGTGCCCGTTCAGATATCAACATCAAAGCATCTTTTAGGCTAAATACGCCCGCAAGATGCGCGGCTACAAATTCGCCTATGCTGTGCCCCATTAATATCGACGGTTGGATACCTTTACTCATCCATAACCTGGCCATGGCGTATTCTAAAATGAATAACGCAGGTTGGGTATATAGTGTATTCTTTATTCTTTCTGCCGATTGTGTGTCCGAACGATCTGCAAAAATAACGTCAAGCAAATCAGCGTAGATACTTCCCTGCAATAAGCTTATACATTCATCTACTGCTTCCTTAAACGCAATCTCATTTTGATACAGGTCGTGCCCCATGTTTATATATTGCGAGCCCTGGCCCGGGAACATGAAAACAACTTCTGACGCAACTGTATTCAGTTTTTTGGTAGCAGCAGGATCGGTGTTTGCCGAATTCAGCTTCACAACCAGGTCATCAGTATCTGCTGCTATCACAAACCTGCGATAGTTGAAATCCGCGCGGGTGGTTTGCAAAGTATAAGCAACATCGTTGAGGTTGATGCCTTTATTTGCCTCTATAAAGTGGGCAAGTTTACCGGCATATTTATCTAAGCTTTGCTCATTTTTGGCCGACCAACTAATCAGTTTCAAGGGTTTGTCTGTACTTTGTTCAACTATTTCAGAAGTTTTATATTCTTCCAAAACAACGTGTACATTGGTGCCGCCTACGCCAAAAGAACTGATGCCTGCACGCTTTAGTTCTGCATCCCAGGGTTTAAGCTCCGCATTGACAAAAAACGGCGTGTTTTCTATATCAATATTAGGGTTGATCTTTTTGAAAAACAAGGACGGCGGAATTTGTCCGTTACGCATAGCAAGCACTGTTTTAATGAGCCCTGCAACTCCTGAAGCCCCCGTTAGATGCCCGAAATTACTCTTTACCGAACCTATGGCGCAAAATTGTTTTTGAGCCTGCTCGCCGAAAGCAAGGTTAAGCCCTTCAATCTCAATAGGGTCGCCAAGTGGGGTTGCAGTGCCATGAGCTTCAACATAGCTAATGGTTGATGCATTTACTCCGGCATCGGCAATTGCTGCGGCTATAGCGCCGGCCTGCCCATAAGCATTTGGCCCGCCAAAACTACCTTTTTCCGCGCCGTCATTATTTACACCAATGCCTTTGATAACTGCATAAATGGTGTCACCATCGCGCTGTGCATCTTCAAAGCTTTTTAACAGCACCACACCAGCACCGTCGCTAAAAACGGTGCCCGAAGCTTCGGCATCAAACGGACGGCAATGGCCATCTATGCTCATTATTGCGCCTTCTTCGTAGATATGGCCGCTTTTCAGGGGGGATGTAACAGATGCGGCTCCTGCAACGGCAACCTGGCACTGCCCGTTGCGGATACTGCTCACCGCTTGTGTTATAGCCAGCAGCGAAGTTGAACACGCTGAATATACCGCAACGGCCGGGCCTTTTAGGTTTAGCTGATAGGCAGTACGTGTAGCTATATAGTCTTTTTCGTTTAGGGTACGTACCTGGAAATGGCCAACGGTTTCAACAATTTCAGGATTAGTTAATACATTATTGTTGTAATAGGTATTGTAGCCGCAGCCTGCAAATACGCCGGTAAGCCCATCGTACTTTTGGGGCAGATGCCCCGTTTTTTCTAATACTTCCCAGGCAAGCTCCAAAAAGATCCTTTGCTGGGGATCCATCAGTTCGGCAGCACGAGGATTAAAACCGAAAAATCCGGCATCAAACTCGTCGGCACCGTTAATGATGCCCCGCGCTTTTACATAGGCAGGGTTGTTTTTTTCGTAAAGGGGAACATATTTATCTAATTCCTCCTGAGTAAAAAAACTCGTGCCTTCCCGGCCTTCGGCAAGGATTTGCCAAAACTCATCGATAGTGTCAGCCCCGGGAAACCTACCCGCCATGCCAATTATGGCAACGTCCCTATTGCTATCTGTCGGATTTGTTTTTTGTGCTAAGACAGGAGCGGTTAGTTTATTTACTCCATTAACCAGCTTAGCAATGCCGGCTATAGTTGGATATTGATATAGCTTAGTAATAGGAACTTCGTAGCCGAAACGCTGCTTTAACAATGCCACCGTTTTTAAAGCCAGCAATGAATTACCGCCTAACTGGAAAAAGTTATCATCAACGCCTACTCTGTCAAATTGTAACAACTCTATTAAAACGGCAGCTACATTTTTTTCTGTTGGGTTTGAGGGGGCTTTGTAAAGTACATCAAGTTCCGGGCACTTGATATCAGGTTGGGGCAGGGCTTTTCTGTCAACCTTGCCACTGGTAGTTTTAGGCAGTTCTTTCAACCACACATAGGCCGACGGCAACATAAAATCAGGAAGTTGTTCTTCGAGAGATTGGCGTACTGCCCCGGTATCTTCTTTATCACCGGCTGATACGAGGTAAGCTACAAGCCGTTTTTGTCCGGCAGCATCTGCAGGGGCAGTTACTACTGCCTGTTTTATATTATCAAGCTGATTGATCAGTACTTCTATTTCACCTGTTTCTACACGATTACCGCGTATTTTAACCTGTGTATCACGGCGGCCGAGGTACTCAATATTACCGCCGCTCATGAAGCGGGCCAGGTCGCCGGTACGATAGATCCGGATAGTTTTATTGCCTTCCGTCCAGTCTATAAATCTTTCTGCTGTTAATTCGGGTTTGTTGAGATAACCATTTGCAAGGCTTATACCTGAAACACATAATTCGCCGGTTTCACCGTTAGCGACTCTGTTGAGGTTTTCATCCAATAAAATGATCTCCGTATTGCTGATCGCAGTGCCAATGGATGGGAGCGAAGGCCATAACGATGCATCGCCCTCCAGCCTCAGTTCAGTAACTACGTGAGTTTCTGTTGGGCCGTACTGATTAAAAAGCACACAATGTGGTAAAGCATTAAAAAAGCTTACTATCTGCGGTGTGATCTTTAGTTGCTCGCCGGCGGTCATTACTTCTTTCAATGACACGGGAATGTGATTGTTGGCTATGGCGGCTTCAGTAAGATATTGTAATACTACAAAGGGCAAAAATATGCGGTTGATGGCGTGCTCATCAATAAACTGCAATAGTTTAACCGGATCTATCCGAAGTTCTTCATCAACCAAAAACAAAGTACCGCCGCTGCTCAGCGTAGCAAAGATCTCCTGGAAAGAAACATCAAATGTTAGTGGTGCAAACTGAAGGGTGTTTATCCCCTGTGCAGAAGCAGAATTTTCCTGTTGCCATAGCAGCAGGTTTACCAGGGCGGCATTACCCATAGCCACCCCTTTGGGGGTACCGGTTGAACCTGATGTATATAATACATAGGCTATATCTGTTTTTTGATTTGTATAAGAACCAGCAGGGGGCGTTGAACCCTCATCATCTGAATTTACCAGGGTTAATCCTACTCCCTCAAATTTTGAACGTTGTTGTTTGATGGTGAGGCAGAACTCAATTCCAGAATCAGTTACGATTTGTTTGAGCCGATCAACGGGGTAGTCCGGGTCAAGCGGTAAATAAGCTTTACCTGTCTTTAATATTGCTAACACGCTAATTATGGTCTCAATACACCTAAATGTACTAACGCCAATAATTTCTGAGTTTCGGGCCCTTGCAGTTATTGTTGCAGCTAAATCCGCTACCTTTTGGTGCAAGTCATTATATGTAAATTTTTCGTTATTGTGTACAACAGCAACAGCATCGGGTAATTTTATCCGCTGTTGGTCAAACAAATCATATACAGTGAGGGTAATAGATTCCCCATTTTTTAAAATAATCCCCGGCTCAATATTCATCAGGCTCAATAAGGTTTGATCGTGATTAGCGATCGGAATAATACTTTTAAATTAGTTGACAGGTAATTTGAAAAGCAGCTGAAGATAATTTTTTTAATATAATCTTCTTTATCACCAATTATTTTAATGGCGTGTTTTTATTCATTCAAAATATTAAACTATAAAATAATTGTCCTTTTAACTAATAATCAATGTTTTACTGCTTTCGTTGCACCTTTTCCCAAACAGCACTTTGCTTCGTGCTGAAATAACGAATGATACCGGCCAATACTGCATAGTTCATAACACAAAAATAATAAGGGATAAAAAGAACTTTGATACGCAGCTGCCGCTTTTCCATTACCAGGCCAAGCAATGCCAGCAAGTAAAACAATACCTGTGCCAATAATAACGCTTGCATAGCTGTTTCGCCCGGTTTAAGGGCGAGGATGATGTTGAGGACAAATGAAAGTATAAGGAGGAAGGGGGTAATTGTCCACCTTAAAACCCGGTGACTGATATATTGGAATGACAAAACCGGGTAGGGGAATGGGTTAAATAATTTTTTAAGCCTTAAAATGGACTGGATGCCGCCGGCGGCTATCCTTACTTTCCGTTTTAACTCTTCCGAAACATTTTCGGATGCTGTTTCGGTAGCATATGCGTCTGGTTCATAAATAATGCGGTATCCTTTGGCGGCTATCAGCATCGAAATCATAAAATCATCAAGTACTGTGTCGGGTTCAACAGGTTGATATAACGAACGTCGTACACTAAACAATTCGCCGGCCGCACCAACAACCGAGTATAGTTCAGAGTCCCATTTTTTCAGGGCCGATTCATATTTCCAGTAAAAGCCTTCACCAGCCGCACTGGCATCGGCATTTTCATCAATATGCACGCGTTTTTCGCCAGCAATTGCGCCTGCTGTTGCATCGCTGTAATGCCTGCAAATTTTTATCAGTGCATCTTTATTCAAAAACGTATTGGCGTCGGTAAATACAACGGCGTCGGTATCAACATATTCCATGGCACGGTGCACGGCAGCTATTTTACCTGCCCGTTCGGGCCTGTGCAATAATTGTATCTGCGGGTACCTGGCAATAATATCAGGGGTTTTGTCTGATGATCCGTCGGTAACAAAAAGTAGTTTCAGTTTTCCCTCGGGATAATTAAGCTGAAGACTGTTGCTGATCTTTTGTTCAATAAAATATTCCTCATCATAAGCGGCAATTATCAAAGTACAGGACGGCAATTCATCCAGATTTTCTGAAGGAAGTGTTTTTTTGCCTTTAAATGCCCTTTTGATCCTGATGATCAGGTACAGGAAAATACCGTATCCGGCAAAAGTGTAAAAAACAATAAAAAGGCTTATGGCTAAAATTATTTTCATGCTATGGTGTTAATGGGATATCCTAAATTGCTGCTGTTTTTTGAATGCGTAAAATTCCACCATACTGCTTTAAGAAGCATTGGTATAAAATCGTATTGTTTTTCTTTAATATAATTAACCAGGTTGCGGGGCACTACAAGCAGCAGAAAATAAAAGTAAAAGAAAATCTTTTTGAACAGCGGGGCATTCCGCCGGATAAACAGGATCCTGTTCCGGTTCATAAAATATTCCTTAAGCTTACTTTTTTTGCCTACCGACACAGATTCCTTGTGGTAGATAAGGGCATCGGTACAAACCCAGGCGTTAAAACCTGCCCTGATAATATGCTCGCACCAGTCAACTTCTTCATAGTATAAAAAGAAATTTTCGCACATCATGCCCGCCTTTTCAATGGCTTCTTTCCTGATCATCATTGCGGCCCCATGGCAATATGCAGTAGGGGCAGTGATATGGTCAAATTGCCCTTCATCTTTTTGCTTCAGCCCAATAACACTATTACGACAGGTATAATAGTTCATTGGGGTATAACCTGCATATTGGATCAGGTTTTTATCACTAAAATATTTGATTTTAGGCGATAGCATGCCTACGGCAGCATTACCGTCCATTACTTCAACCAGCTTTTCAACAAGGCCAGGAGTAAACTCGGTATCATTATTTACCATGAAAATATAATCGCCGGTTGCAACTGTGAGCCCGAGGTTATTACCGCCTGCAAAGCCCAGGTTAATATCCGAGCGGATAAATATTATTTCAGGATATTTTATTCGCCAGGCAGGTACCGGATCCGCTTTACTTGCGTTATCGACAACAATTATTTCGATATTACTATAAGTACTTGTATTTTTAATCGATAATAACATTTCTTCGGTTACCGAAGGCTGATTGAAATTTACAGTTACAACAGAAACTTTTTTCATTTAAAAAGGGTTATTATCAATATGGCTTTTTTACGGCTAATATGAGTAAAAGTTAACTAATTATATCACTATATTCCTTTGAAGAATAACCTACCTGATAATGATGAGGCATTGCTTAACATAAAAGCTGATGAACTTATACAGCTGCTCAAAAAGGGAAGTATTGATAAAGAACATATTAAGGCCGTACAACAAAAAATAAATAACGCAGTCGACAATAATTCGGGCTCACAAAAATTTGATGCCTTTAGCGTTTTAAACCAGGAACAAAGCCGCCTGGACATGGTAACAAACCTTGAGCTTTTACTTACCCAACACCCGGTTGATAGCCGTGAATCAAAGAAGTATCTGTTGCATGAAAAATTAAAGCGGATAGTACTGATAGGGATTTCTGTTACTATGATTGTACTTGGATTAGCCATGATCATTATGCCGGCACCGCCGTATTTTGAAATGTTTACCATTTTTTATTTTTCAAAGGATGACGGCATAACTTTAATGGATGTAATATCTGTATTAATAGTATTAACAGGTGTATATTTGTTTATAAACGCCATACTCCGGAAAATCAATTCCTGAAAGCACAAACCATGCCGAAACGTTCGAAAATACTCCTGGTTGATGATAGTCCGCTTGTTTTGCTGGTTATTGGCCAGGCGTTGGAAAAAGAAGGCTTTGACAGCCGCAGAGCAGGTAGTGTAGAGGAGGCTATGGCATTACTTGAAAAGGAAATCCCTGATCTTATTTTATCTGATTATCAGATGCCCGGAACCGATGGTTTTGCGTTCAGGCAAAGTTTAATAGCCATACCCGAGTATAAGAATATTCCTTTTATGTTTTTAACGTCTGTTACTGATCATGCCCATATGATAACGGGAATGAGTATGGACGCCATTGATTACATTGACAAGGATACGCCTATTACTTTTGTTATTTCAAAGATCAATAATTTTCTGAATAGCATCCGCGAACGGCATGAGCATACCATAAGAGAGCTAAGCAGCGCGGCAATGGCCTTAAATTTGTATTCTGTTCCGCAGGAAACACCCCGCATTCGAGGTTTTGAAATCGATTTCTGGCATAAATCCTTCGAAAATTATCCTGGAGGGGATTTTATCGATGCCATAACGATTAATAACAGGTATACCTTTATCATTATGGGGGATGTTATGGGGAAAAAATGGGGCGCCTGGTTCTTTTCTTTTGGTTATTTGAGTTATATAAGGGCGGCGGTGAGGCTATGTGTTTCGGAAGGGGATGTGTCAACCAGGAGCATCATGCAAAAAATCAATTTGGTTATTTATCATGACCCGGTTGTGAGTGAAGTTTTATCGACGCTTTCACTCATTATGATTGATTCGGAACATGAAACGTTGAGTTATACCGGTGCGGGGGATTTACCGCTTTTATATTTTAGTTATGCCGAACAAAGGATTAACAGGATCACCTCATCAGGACTATTACTCGGGATTAGCAAAGAGGGTGGTTTTGATGAGCATTTGTTAACGATGCAACCTGGTGATCAATTATTACTGATAACCGACGGCTTAATTGATAAAGAAACGCCGGTTGGAAAAAAGACGGATTTGGATAGTTTTATCAATGAAATTGCAAAATATCTTGGTAAATTTAATTCATTCGAAAGTCTGAAACATGATGGCTTTTTGAACCAGAAAGCGAATGAACAAATTGACGATTGCAGTTTAATATTTATTCAAAAAACAGCTAATGATATTACAAACACATTTGCTTAATAACGCATTAATTGCGGATATACAGCTTAAAGAAGCAAATCTGTCAAATTCCGAGCAGTTTAAAGGCGAGCTGATCAGCCTGATCAATAACGGGAATAAGTTTGTTGTTGTAAATTTTGAGCAGGTTACCTATGTAGACAGTTCCTTTTTGGGAGCGTTGGTATCAGCGCTTAAACTGGCCATGAACAATAGTGCCGATATTGCCGTAGTAGGGTTAAATAGCGATATCAGATCATTATTTCAATTGGTGCGGCTTGATAAGGTGTTCAGGATCTACACAAATACACAGGAGGCTTTAACCGGGGCATAAACGAATTTTATTACAGTGAAAAAATTTGTTTTTAATAACGAAACCGAAGGTATCTATCCTTTAACTGTCCAGATCATCAGCTATATACAGAATATTGCAAAAGATATAGTTGATGATCATGCCGGTTTCAGGATAAAAACTATCCTGATTGAGCTGCTTACCAATTCGCTCAAACACATGGGGAATGATGTTACCCGGATTGGGGTCGACCTGAAAAATAACAAGTTATATATAAGCAAGCAAGACAAGGGGAAGCCGCTGCAAATTAATACCAGGCAAGTATCATTAAGCTGGCCGTTAACACATAGTAAGTTTAGTCAAAATGAAATAGCCATTTATGGCGATGACTTCGGCACGTTAAAGGGCCGGGTGAAAAATAGCAACCAGCTTGAGTTTTTTACCGAAGATTTTGATGTGCGGTATGTTAACAAGGATACTATCATGGGCTTAAATGAACATTATGGCCTGATGATAATTGCACGCGCCAGCGATGCATTTAATTATAAACACAAACCTGATACCGGCGTAAACACTTTTACATCGGTAATTGAGCTTAAACAGCAGTAAATATTACTGTGTAATTTTCTGAAAACGCTTTTTAATGGTTAGGAAAGGTTTTTCATATCCAAAATAAGATAATGAAGCCAGCCCTATGGCACATGCAATGGTAGCCGCATAAATGATGATATTCTGCATTACCATATTCATGGTTGGTATGTATTTGTTTACAAGATAGAGAATTAAAAATAATGGATACTTATGCAGCAGGTAAATGCCGTATGAGATTTGACCCATATAATCAAGCGTTTTGCCCTTTATAGTATAAATGCTGGTTTCGGCCTGGCTAAGGTTTACGATAAGCAGCGAAGAAATAATAGCCAGCGGAACATCGCCGTGTGGGATATCGTGAATGAGGTACAGATAAACATAACCCACAAAAATTATTGAGAGTATAACCTGTATATAGGGCTTAAACATCAAATCAAACAGTCCCTGTAACTTAAACTTAAATGTGGGGTGCCTGGTGTTATGAAATATAACAGCCACAATTGCCCCGATCATCATATTGTCAAATCTGGCATAGTAAAAAAACTGGCTGAAAAGTTTCCATATTTCATTGGAGTGATTGAGGTTGTTTATAGTTAGCTGCAACGACCATATCAAAACAATAAAAATCAAAAAAGCATAAAGGATATTTTGGGTTTTCTTTATCCTGAAAAAATGGGGATGGAATATGTAAAACTGCTCCTCCGTACCGATTGACCAGATGGGGTTGAAAATTTCCGGTAGCATTTGGAGGCAAAAAGCCAGGTTGGGCATAAAAAATATCGACAGCCACAGACCTGTTGTTGCCCCCTGCGCCGGATAGATGAAAAAGCCTATAATTACCAGCAAAAAGTACAGCGGCCATATCCTGAGCATGCGCCGGATATAAAATGCCTTGAAGTTAACGCCCGAAAAATTGCGTTTCTCTTCAAGCAATAAATAAGTGATCAAAAAACCACTTAACGCAAAGAAAATAGTAACCCCCGTTTTACCAAAATTAAATATAGTTATATAAGGGATCCGGGCTACGTGAAAATCAACCTTATGCAGCTCGATATGGGATATAACTACCATAAGCGCAGCAAGAGCCCTTACTCCGTTTAAGTTGGAGAAATAAACCCTTGCTTTGCCGGTTGATTTTATATCTTTTTCGGTAGTTGTCTCCATATTTAACACTGCCGGTTAAATTTAACGTGACTGAAAAATTTAATACGGTTTGCATTGTTTACAGGTAAATACAGTTAACTTAATTTTTGGCAACCCTGTCCAAACACTTTTGCAATACTTCGGCAAATTCTTTATCATTTGGCGGAGCAAATATGGTGTTATGCTCACCCGGAATTTCGTGTACATTTACACCCTTTAGGGCGAACGGCTTCCAACCTAAAAACTCGAAATCTTCCATGTAAAAGGTCCGCTTTTTGGCCCTGAATAAATCAAGCGTTATGTTTAACGGCTTTAATACATAGTTGCGTAATGCTTTTTCGCTTGCCTCGTCAATTTCGTTATCGTAAGCAAAAAATCCTTCGCGTTTTTGGTTGGGTTTAAACACCTTCCAGTAAAGCTTTATCATTTGGCGTTTAAGCATCAGTCCTTTGTACTCAATAGTACGTTTAGGATCTTCGGCTAATAACACAAAACTATGGGCAAATTGCTTGGCGCGTAAGGCAGTTTTATCAACTATCTTTTTAGCCTTGCTGTCATTTATATCTGAACGGTCGGCATAAGTATCAAACATAGCCACCATTTTTACCTCTTTACCTGCTGCAATGAGTTGGTTTGCCATTTCATAAGCGATAATGCCACCTAATGAATAGCCTGCCAGTGCATAGGGGCCATCCGGATTTTTAGCAACGATTTCGGCTATGTAGTTTGCTGCAATTTCTTCCATTACATCCAGTGGCTCATCTATCCCATTCAGGCCACGTGCCTGTAAGCCGTAAACGGGTTGTTCTGCATCCATATTCATGGCAAGGGCATTAAACAACAATACGTTTAAACCGGCTCCGTGCACAATATACAATGGCATTTTACTACCATCTGGCTTAATAGGCACAAGCGATTCCCAGCTGATAACCTCATCACCTTCAAGCCGTGCGGCCAGTTTTTCGATCGTAGCGTGCTCAAACAAGGTAGCCAGTGGCAAACGCTTGCCGGTTTCCTGTTCAATAGCAGCCATGATTTTTACGGCAACTAATGATCGGCCACCCAGTTCAAAGAAATTATCAAGGATACTGATCTGCTCGATACCCATATTCTGCTGCCATATTTTAGCCACCAGTTTTTCATTATCAGTACGTGGTGCAACAAATTCACCTTCGCGATAGATAATGTTATAATCTGGCTTAGGCAGCGCCTTGCGGTCTATCTTGCCATTAGGAGTAATCGGGATCGCGTCCATCACCACAAAATCGTCCGGAACCATGTATTCTGGTAAAACAGCCAACAGCCCTTTTTGCCATGCATCAAACTGGTTTTTAAGATCAATGCCTTCTTTTGGCTCGGGCGAAATTACGTAAGCTACCAGTCGGGGCATTCCCGGAGTATCTTCACGGGCTATAACAACCGCCTGCTTAATATTTTCCTGCTTTAACAGGTTTTGTTCAATCTCTTCCAGTTCTATACGGTAACCGCGTACCTTAACCTGGTGGTCAATACGGCCAAGACAAACAATTTCACCATCCTGTCTGATCTTGCCCAAGTCGCCGGTGCGGTACATACGGGCACTTTCATCGGTTGAGAATATATCTTTCACAAAACGCTCGGCAGATAACTCTGCACGGTTAAGATATCCAACTGCAACGCCATCGCCGCCTATATAAATTTCGCCAATTGAACCATCGGTAAGGTTGTTAAGCGCTTCATCCAAAATATAGATCTGGGTATTGGCAACGGGTTTACCAATCGTGATATCTTCGTCGCTGGTGATCTGCTTAATGGTTGAGTAAATAGTGGTTTCGGTAGGGCCATACAGGTTCCAGATTTTCTCGCATTTAGGTAATAGTTGCGTAACCAGGTCTTTAGGGAAAGCTTCGCCACCGCAATATACTTTTAAGGGTAGTTTGTTGTCCCAGCCAGATACCAGCATCATGCGCCAGGTAAAAGGAGTTGCCTGCATTACCGTTACATCTTCAGCCTTAACCAAATCAACCAGTGCGCGGCCATCTTTTGCGGTGGCCGAATCGGCTAACAAAAGTTCAGCGCCTGTTATCAACGGCAAATACAAGTCCAAACCGGCAATATCAAATGATATGGTAGTTACAGCTAATACTTTATCAGCCGGCGTTAATCCAGGAACTGTTTGGCAGCTCACCAAAAAATTGATCAGGCTGAAATGACGGATTTGAACCCCCTTTGGCTTTCCGGTTGAACCAGATGTATATAGGATATAAGCAAGATCCTCGCCGTTAACGCCGGTTTCGGGTTCAGTTACAGGATACGAGGGAAACTTCTCCAGTGCATCTTCAATCAAAACTTCGGTTGAGCTTGCAGCAAAATGGTTGTGGTATTTTTCGGAAGTGATCAGAATCTTAGCTGAAGAATCCTCGAGCATAAATTCGATACGATCTTTCGGATATTCAGGATCAAGCGGTACATAGGCTGCACCGGTTTTCATAATAGCCAATAGGGATATCACCATTTCGGGCGAACGGTCAAGCGCAACACCGGCAACGTCGCCTCTTTTAAGCCCCTGATCAATCAGGTAGCCGGCCAGCTTGTTTGCAGCTTCATTGAGCGCTTTATAAGTAAAAACACGTTCGTGAAATTTCAGCGCAACCTTATCCGGGTACTGGTTTGCTGCTGCTGTAGTTAAATGGATAAGTGCCTTTTCTTTCGGATAATCTACGGCAGTATTGTTTAACATGCTTATAACGTCGGTATTCAGAGGGGCATCCATAATTTTTATATGCTATATTATTCCTGATTCAATTAATTATCAACCTTGTTTCCGTTATTTAACTGCAGTTGCCTGGTCATTTACGGGTTCTGCAGGTGCGTGATCATGTGGCGTATGAATAAACTTTTTGTTTGCTCCTTTTAGTTTGAACAACAGCAGGAACATGGTGAAAAATATGAGCGGTAGTTTAAGCATAGCTTCTAACAGTTTTCCATTATAGAACGATGTGGGTATGGCAACTATGATACCAAGGTAACAAGCTGCAGTTGCACCGAGCCATAAATGCCAGTGCGGACCGATACCAGGTGTGAAAAAGGAGATCAATAACATGAGCGGCATCAGGCCAAGCATCAGCACGCGGGGTAGGATAGCCATTTGGTAAATCTCGTTCACATAATCAAAATTGCCGCGGAAAAACTGGGCAGGCGCGGTAGCTCCGTACTTTTTAAGCAGGTTGAACTGAGCCGAAAGCCAGCGTTTACGCTGCTTTTCAAACACCGCCGGGTTACTCACTTTTTCATCGTATATGTAGGCTTTTTCGGCGTAAGCAACATGGATTTTATCGCGGGTAAGCAGCAGGCCCATTTCTTTGTCAAAGCCGCCCACAGCATCAATGCGCGACATTACATTCACAAAAAGCTTGTATTCCAAAGCCATTCCTGAACCAATAATGGCTGCCGAAAACTTAAATAACTGTTGTGACTTTCTGAAAATGTGATTGTTAACTTCTTCGCTCACAGCATCAAGTATGGCTACCTGCGTATTTGAATTTTTTGCTACGCGATGGCCTTGTACCACAAGGTGGCCTGCCTGCAGATAATTATTGATCTGGTGCAGATAATCGGGCGCGGCGATATTATCAATATCAAAAACAACGGCTGCATCATATCCGGCAGCTGTGTTTTCGATGGCTTTGTTTAATGCTTTTGATTTAGTACTCGTTTCAAAAATAACTTCAACCACTTGCAAAGGCATCTGCTTTAATTTGACAATGGTTTCAGGTTTCATGGAGTCGGCAATAACGCAAACCGTAAACATATCTTTAGGGTAATCGATAGTTAACGCTGCCGCTGCCGAGTTTAAAATAATTTCATCTTCTTTATAAGCGCAAATGTAAACGATGAATTTACTGAGTGCTTTTGCTGGAACGGGCTGCTTAATGGGGATTAATTTCCCCAGCACGGAGAACACAAACAGGTATAAGCTATATACACCGAGGTATATAAAGAGCAAAACGGCGATAACAGATGCAATGAATTTAATGATTTCCATGTGTTTTGATGATAAATCCTGTTTTTATTAATTATAAGTAACAGGTTTGTTTCTCTAAAAATTAACCTTTCTGCTTATTATTCAAATTTGTTGCCAGTAAGCCTTTGATCTCTGTTATACGGTGCTCCCACGTATTTTGTGCTGCTATTTTTAATCTTTTTTGCTGTAAAAAAGGAGTGTCGTTTAACGCAAGGTTAAGGGCTGCTGTAAATTCATCTGCATTTTTGCAGATATATACGGTATCGCCGGTAAATTCTTCCAGATCTCCGTTAAAATCGGTGATCACAACCGGGCGGCCCGATCCCAGGTACTCAAATAATTTAAGTGGAAAAATTGAGCTGCTTACATCATCCTTTTTAAAAGGGATAATGGCAACATCAAAGCCTTTGAGTACGGCGGGTAATAGCTCATAGGGTACTGCACCTTTTTTGAAAATATTAGGAGCGTTAAAAGCAGGATTGTTTTCGTAATCAATATCAACCGGGCCAACAAAAACAAAATTTTTATCCGGATTTTGCTCCAGTAATTGTGTTATCAGTTCATAATCAATACGGCGTTCGATATTACCGAAATAGCCAATGACAGGCTTTTTTACATCAGCCAGAATCTCGGCCACCGGCAAAGTGGGATCAAGCGCTTTTTGACTATGACTGATGTTGGCTGCGTTGGGCACAAAGTACGAATTGGGGTTAAGCTTTCCTTTTACATTGCTCAATTCCTTACTGGTGCTTATTATCATATCCATATCTTTCACCAGTATATCCTCTGATATCAGGCCGTGGCGGGTTTGGTATTCTTCAATCAAAGGGTCGACACAATGGTAAACCTTAAGTAGCGGCTTTAACTTCAACAACCTGTGCATGGTTGGATAATAAAACGCGTACGAATTGATGAAGATATATTCCTTTATCCCCAGGTTTTTTATAACCTTATTTAGCCGGCGTGCAACAATCCCTTCGTTCACCTTCAAGGCCAAGCGGTATAAGGCCCCCTCGGGCAGTGAATTGATTGAGGGTACCGGAGCGGTAATGATGATCTTTAAGTTTGGGATCTCCGTTTGAATAAAACTATCTTTCGGCGAAAAAAAGTGCGGCTTGCGGGCGTTATAACCCGGCGTGTTTTTAAACTGGATATAATCCTTCCAGGTATACGGCCTGTCAACATAGTACACAAAGTTATCCGTGGCCAGGTGTTTGGCCATGGTATAGTTAGTTGACTCGAGACGGCTATCAAACTGCATTTGCGAGAATATAACGATATGCTGGTTTTTTAGCTCCATATAAATAGCTTGTTATTCGGTTAATTGTTTTCCTTTGATTTTGTTCAGCACAACGCCTATCAACTCTTTTAGTTCGATGTAACCTAAAACAAAGATGTCGGATATTTTAAATTGCAGGTTTTTCTTTAATGCCCAGTAACCAAATATTGCCCCGGTAAAAAACGTGAAGATGGATGCAATGGCTACTGCGTAAAGACTGTGAAACACCAGGATACCCGTGAAGTCGCCAATTATGTTTACTGTTAACATCAGGAATACCTTGATCATGTTAAGATGGGGCTTATTAATAATATCAAGCGTGATCCCGAAAAACCTGTCGATAGGCAGCAGCATCACATAGCACATAAAAATCCTGAAGATATTGCCTGCATCAGAGTGCTGGTATTTGGCGCCGAATATCAAGCCGATAATAAGATCAGCAGCTGCAAAGCAAACTATAGCAATAGGAGTGAGTGCCATGGTAAGCATGCCCGCATATTTTTTCATGATATAGGTTACATGTTTTTTATCACCACGTTGTACCGCTGCCGACATTGCCGGTAAAGCCGTAGAAATGAAGGCCCTTAGCGGGATCTCAAAGATTTCCATAAGCCTTTGCGGGATATAATATACAGCCAGCAAATCGGGGCTGAACATAGGTTTTACGATCAATGTATCGGAGCTCCTGAGCAGATAAGAGCTTATGGATGTGCCTACACTAAATTTGCCAAAATGGGCCATTTCTTTTATGGTATCCCAGCTTTTATAAGCTATCGTTTTTACCTTGGCCCAGCCTATAATAATGCAAATAATACTGCTTAACAGGTTGGCCGCAAAATAAGAGTAAATAGTTGTTTCAAAGTCTGATTTGCCCGCAATGGCCAAGCCAACTACCAATACCAGGAAACCTCCCTGGTTCATTAACTGCAGAATGAACATTTTATCAAAACGTTCTTCGGCTTGCAATATCCAGAGGCTCACGGCCGACGGAAGCGTACAGAAATAAATGAGACTAAACCATTTAAGCGTAATGGCGATATCGGTTTCCGGATTTCTGTAGATAAGATAGATCAGCAGGTTTACAATGGCAAATACCGAAGTAATTATAAAGCCAAGGTACCAGGTTGCTCCCGATATATTTTTCTTTCTTTCGGGTGTTGACCCCGCATAAAATTTAATGAGCGAGGTTTGAAGGAAGCCGGTGCGGAAGGTATCTGCCAGTGTAAACACGATGAGGAAGAATACGTAATTACCAAAGTCGGGCTTACTTAACCGGCGGGCCAGTAGTGATAATATCACCATCCCTAAAACCGGCAAAACCGCGTTAGTTGCCAGTGAAAGCGTGTGTTTATTAATTAATTTTTTGAATAAACTCATGTATGTTGTTTTACGCTTTCTCCCAGGCTTGTGTTGTGAAATTATACTGTTTTATTACTTTGGCCGGATTGCCAACCGCTACCGAATAGGGCGGAATATCCCGTGTTACCACGCTGCCGGCCCCAATAACCGAATGTTTTCCGATAGTTACCCCCGCGGTCACCACGCAATTCGCGCCTATCCATACATTATCATCAATAGTGATTTGCTTGGTTGTAACTTTTTGATGCCGTGGCGGTATAGTTACATCCTGGTAGCCGTGATTAAGACCGGAGATAACAACGTGCTGAGCCGTCATACTGAAATTGCCTATTTTAACCGGGCCAATTACAACAGTGCTGATGCCAACACCCGATCCTTCGCCAATAAAAACATCACCGACGCCGTTATTGATCACCGCAAAATCTTCGACAATGCTTTTTGCGCCAAGTGAGAATTTATTGAACGGAAAAAGGTCCATCCGCGCGTTGCTCCTTACCACACTACCTTTACCGCGCTCGTGAAAAAAGCGGTTGAGTATAAGCCTAACCCATAGCCTCGGTCTCGACTGGCCCGGCGGGATCAGCATCCAATGGACTAACTTTTTTAATTTCGGGTTTGATTTTATGGATGATACAAATGACATCTGCTTAATTAAATTAGTATTGCCCCTGTGTTGTTATTCTTTTTCAGCTGTTCCTGCTCCTGGTCATCTATGCGCTTGCATACTACAAGGATGGATATGGCCAGGTAAAACAGGATGTTTGACGGATATTGAACGAGTGCCTGTTGCGGAAAGTTACCTATGTTGAATGCAAACAGGATCAGTAACATGGCAAGGCAATAATTTTTGAGCTCCGGATTTTTAATACTGAAATAAAAGTTGATCCCCGTTTTTAGCACCACGAAAAACAACGTACAAAAAAGGAGCAGGCCAACCCAGCCCATTTCAACAGATACGCGTACGTAGCCGCTATCGGGAGGGAATTTGGCCAGCATCGAATTTGGCGAAAACTTTCGGCCCCAAACACCTACAGAGCCCAAGCCTCCACCAATTGGGTGGGAGAGGATAAATGGTTTTATTTTTTTCTGATTTTCGGCACGAACGTTATATGACGGGTCATCAGAAGGGTTGAAAGCGGTTTGGAAACGCTTGATTAGCGGGTTTGATGTTGGCATTACTATCAAAATACCAAGTAATGCACCTGCTATAAGCGTAAAGGTTAAAACCCGTCTGTTAAAATTTAAAACCGCCAGCATGGAAAGCGCTCCCGGCACCAATACATAAGCAGCCCTGGTGCCAGAGTAAAGCATCACATACAGAAAAAAGCCCGCGATACAGCCCAGGGTTACCTTACGCTTAAGCGGAACATCACCCATAAGCAACACAACGCAAAGCAGCGCGCCAATAACCATGTTATAAGAAAACGTAACAGGATCCGAAAAGATGCCGAACTTACGCATGTGTCCGTTAATAAATAATAAGCTTACGCGCAAGGGATCGGCATACAGATACTTGTGCTCAAACGGAAAAAAACCAATGTTTTCTTGTTGGAAAGCCGAGATTCCGGCCAGTATATCCAGGAAGATCCAAAGCTTTAATAAGGTTTTAATAAACCTTACCGTGCGGATCTGGTAAACAAAAACATAGTACATAAGCATAATAAAGCCTACTGTACGCACAGTATATATCCAGGCCAGCCTTGATTCGGCGGATGGGTTTACAAACTCAAGCATGTTGTACGCCAGCCACACCAGTATCATGTAACTGATTGGATTTTTAAAATAAGTCCAGTTCCGTTCGGTACGCTGTTTGATAAAAAAACCAAGGATGAGCAGGTAGGTTGTTACGTCCATCAGCGTACCAATGGGAACCTGATCTGGTAAAAATTCTGAAACGTAACTGATAAAAAATGCCGCTATAATCAGTGCACAGATCCCAAATTCGGGATACACAGTAATTGCGAATACAATGGGCAGGCCTATGGTTAATGCCAAAACGGCGCCCACACCTATAAATTCGAGCTTATACGTTAAAAAGCTCACGGCAAGTGAGGTGATGAGCAGAAAAAACAAGGCAAAAGGATGCGAAAACTTTTGGATTACAAGATTTTTCCAAACGTTTCGCTTAATGTCATTATTGCCTGTTTGTTCATTTCGCATAAGGTAGAATAGAAATGCTTTTTAAAATCTACAGGAACAGGATCTTTACCGCCCATACAAATACACCAATAAATGCAAATACTATGGCCGCTTTACGTGTTTTTTTTTGCAGCGGACTTAAATCTTCAAACGGATCCTTTTCTGGTTTTGGAGGGTCTATTCTCATTTTAAGTAGTATTAATATTTAACGATGCCTGGAGCGCCGGTTAATTAAGAGTTTTTTTCTTTTTTCTGATTGTAATCAGTTTTATTGAGTACCCAACCTGCAAATCTGTTTTCCAACCCTTTTAAATAGGCTATGTGTTGTTTTTGAGAATTGCTTATCTTTTTATTTGCCTCAAATACCGCAATGGTTTTATTAGCGAACAACAACCACTCTTTTGATTTATTAAGCGCTGTAAGCGGGGCTGTATCAATGATCACAACATCGTATTTAGAGCGTAAGTCATCAAACCTGCTTTTTACAAACACCTCACTGCCAATTTCAAGCAGGGTTACATCGCCGCCACGGTTACCTAAAACAGTAGTATTTGAACTGCTGAGCTCTTGTTGTCCCAACGGGTTGCTTTTAAAGTAATCTTCCAGGTAGGTTTGTGGCTGGGCTGTATTGCTAATAGTGGCGTTATTGAAGTTACCGTCAATTAACAGCACCCTTTTGTTGATCATAGAGTAGGAGTAGGCCAAACTTATAGCCAAGAGGGTTTTACCTTCGGCCGGCTCAATACTTGTTATGGCTAACACTTTTTCGCCTCTTAATTCCTGGTCAATTTCAAACCTGATAGAGCGCAGCAACTCTTTAAAGGTTTTCATTTTATCCCGGTGTTCCACATCCCAAAGTTTGCGCAGATCGAGGTTTTCACCGCTGATCTTATTTAAATAACCTAATAACGGTAACTGGGTTTTATTAACCAATTCGGCAGGGCTTTTAATGGTATCATCAATGTAGAATAAAACAAACAGCCAAAAAATGCAGGCAAATAAACTGCCTATGCCACTTAATATGATGAGCAACATTTTCTTTGATGGCTGTGCCACATCTGGCTGGGCCATTTCAACCTGGATGAGTTTTATTGAAAAGCTCGAACGCAGGTTGGTTTCATTGTATTTATTTAATACATCAAGATATTCTTTACCGGCAATGTCAATATCAAAGTCGTAAGTTTTTACTTTAGCATCAAACGGAACCAATCGTGAAAACTTGGCATTTAGGCTTGCCAATTCATTTTCTATTGATTTTACGCTATACTTGGCCAAATCACGCGAAACCTCAAGGGTAAGCTTTTGTTTAATCTGGTCGTCTTTAGCTATTAACGGATTGGTAATATATTTATCAGATGTTAAATTAATCTGGTTTGCTAGTTGTTGCTGTAAAGAGTCGATCGATTCTTTATACTTGTTATTAAACCCGCTCCGTACATACTGATCTTCAAGTGTATGCAACTGCTCCTGAGTAGAAATAATAGCCTGATTGTATTTGTTTGTTACAGCTTCAACATATTTCCGGTCATCGGGCGTAAACTTTTGGTTGATAGCATCAATAGCACCCTGGTTTGCTATCATATCTTTATCGGCCTGCAACTTTTTATCGTTGTAAACCATAATTTGACCAAAAATAGCTTTTGATTGCTCATCAAGGTTCAGTACGCCATTTTCAATTTTATATTGCTGTAGCTTGCCGGTTTGATCGCTAAGGGCTTTACGTTTAGTGTCAAGCAGGTTAGATAAAAATGTTACCGCGTGTGATTCGTTTTGTTTTACACTCTCGGTGTAATAGTCAATAAACTGTTTACACAAGGTGTTTACTACAAAAGCAGAAAGTTGAGGGTTTTCTGAGTCAAAGCTCACCGATATAAAATCACTGTCTTCGTTACGCATGATCACCAGGTCTTTCATGATGTTGCGCTCATCATATTTCATTGACCGGAGCAGTCCTACAACGGAGTTTTCTGTTTTATCATAAACGGATAAGGGCTCGAGGGTAGCAAATTTCTTTTTTAAAATTGCCAATACGTTGTCCTTTTCATAGGAGTGCAGTTCAAGTAATTCTTTACTTGGTTTACGAAAAGGGTAAGGGTCTGTCAGGTCATGGATCATAAGCGAATAAGAAACCTGGTCAACAAGTTTCTTCAGCTTCATGATGGCAATCAGGTTGCTGAATTCGCGATAAACCTGCTGTTCCTGTACGTTGGCCGTAGCATCTTTATCAAGAATATGCCTGGAGGCATCAATAATACCGGTTGCTATCTCCGCGTGCGACTGGTAATCATCGGGTAAGTTTTTTACCAGGAAAAACGAAGCGATTACCGCCACAAGCGGTATTATAATCAGCGTAGTTCGGTGTTTTTTTAGTAGATTAAAAAAATTGCCTATCTCCATTTGTTACTTAACGTCTTCTAATTTGGTGCCCAATAATTCTTCAAGATTGGTCTTGGCTGTAAATGTCGCTAATTCAGCTTGTACTTTAAAGGAGTTTTGGTTGTATAAACTGTTAAGTTGTTCGTTATAAATCTGAAAAGTTGTTTCACCTTTTTGGAATGCATACTTTAATTGCTTAACTGCACTTTCGGCATCTATTACGGCATTGGCCCGTAACCTTAGCTCGGCTTGAGCTTCAAGATAAGCATAGTAGTAACGCTTAACCTGTGCTTCAAGGGTTAACATATACGCTGCCTGCTGATATTCGGCCGCTTTATAAGTTTCTTTTGCCTGACGGATAACTCCCGGCCTTGAAAACATTTGACCTATGTTTAACGATATAGCTATCTGGTAGCCTTTAAATATTGTAGGCTGCGAAAGATTGATTGAGTTTTGCGGGCTATAAATGTAAGATGCCGTTACACCTTCAAGCCATGAAAATACTGTTGAATTGTAAAGGCCCTTCGCTGCATTCACCTGGCTTTGGCGTGCCTTAACTTCAGGGTAATTCTTTTTGGCAGTAGCTATCAATTTTTCAAGGTACGGATAGTTAACGTCGTTTATAAATGAACTTTGCTGCGCTTGTACGCGGCTGGTAAAAAAAAGAACGATTATAGAAAGATACGTGAGCTTTAGTTTCACAGGCATAGTTAATTATACTTTTTCTTTTTGGAATAGGGCAGGTACAGTACCTACAATAATTTTTAAATCTAACCAAATAGAGTATTTCTGAGCATAAAAATTATCTAATTTTTTCCTTTCACGTTCAGACATGTCTTCTTTGCCACGTTTGCTGATCTGCCATAAACCAGTTAAGCCGGCAGGGCCAAGGAAACGCATCGACCATTCGTTTGAGGTAAGCATCTCTGCCTCATACAGCGGCAAAGGCCTGTTACCAACTACCGACATATCGCCACGTAGGATATTGAACAATTGAGGTAACTCATCCAGGCTGGAGTTGCGCAGGAAGTTGCCCAGTTTAGTAATACGAGGATCGTTCTTGATTTTTACGAAAGCTACCTTATTATCGCCGGCTTCAGATGCATATTGATTATTCTCGGCCGAAAGCTTGGCAAGTAACTGGTCAGCGTCGGTACGCATCGACCTGAATTTATAAAAATCAAACACTTTATAGCCTGTACCTACACGTTTGCTTTTATAAAACACGGGTCCTTTTGAATCCAGTTTAATTAAAATGGCAACTACCAGCATAACCGGAGATAATACCAGCATCATGCCCCCCGAAATTACAAGATCGATAAGGCGTTTACCTGCAGGCATTTTATATGCTGTATCAACAACTTTTGACAGCTCAAGCAGTTTAGGTTTTATCAGTTTAAAACGCACCAAAAAGTTAAGCCTTTCACGCAAATCGCTTATAGAAAAAGGTTCGCCATAAAAGTCATGGACTTTTAGTTTAATGGCTTGTTGCCTTAAGGCTTTATCATTTTTTGATGAAAGCAAAACGATGATCAAACCGTTTAACAGGAAGCTTTTTTTAACTTCGTCAACCAGTTTTAACCATTTACCTTCGGCATCAATTTCAACCAACAGAATATCCGGAACGGTTAAAATAGATTGCTCGCCCAAATAATCATTAAGCTGATCAATGGTTGTGTTGTAAGCTATTTTGAAGCCTTCGTTTAAGCCATTGGAGATTTTTTCCTTGAACTCGCTGCCGGCATATGCTATCCTGATGTTAGAACCTGAGCTTTCGTTCCAATCAGATGTTTGATGATTCATAAACTTGTAAAACTTGGTTAATGGCTGTTTTTAATGCGGTTGGATTAAATGGCTTGTGTATGTGAGCATCAACCTTAAAGGGCATGGCGCTTACCTGGGTGTCAAGATCATGGGCAGCAGAAAGCAATATAACCGGAATGTCGCGGTAAAAACCACTGATCTTAACGTTTTTGACAAATGATTGCCCGTCAAAATAAGGCATCTGAAGGTCGGATATGATCAGCTCGGGCATGTTGCCATCCTCAAGCCAGCTAAAAGCTTCTATGCCATTGTTCTTAACTACGATATCATATTCTTTTGAAAGGATAAAATTGAGCAGTTTCAATATGCTCAGGTCATCATCAACTATAAGTAGTGTTCTTTTCATGCTTAATTTAATTGGGGTTATTTAATAAGTAAAAAGCAATTATTTATTAATCAGTATGTTGATTTTTATTATTGTTTGTTATCTGTGTTTGAAATATAGAAAAATATGAATTTAATAAATATTATTAATGAAAAGTAAATGAACTTATTATTTGTTTTAACTAACAGCTAAGTATAAAATAAATAGTTTAACAATTACTGCTTTTGTTTTTCATGTAATTATATGCAAAAAACATTCCTGAAATGAAAAATAACCGTAATCAAAGGTTTGATGACCTTTTATACGGGTAATGCACGAAAAAAGTTGTAAAAAAACAGGGAAATTAACGGAAAGTTAATAATAGCCCGAGGAATTTATTCCCACGGCAGGTAGCTATTATTCCCCAAAACGGGATTTATTTATACCTGGTAAAAGGTATTATCATGTTACTTTTCTATGATGGATAAAAAATTCCCCGCAGGGTCTTTAAACCAGGCTATCTTAGGTCCACCGCTTAAGAATACTCCTTTTTCGTTTGTCTTAAAATTTTCCTGATCGTAAATTTCAAATTTAACTCCGCGGGTGCTGAGTTCATCTACAGCTTTCTCTACATCATCAACCGGGAAATTCAAAATAGTAAAGGTGGCAGGCACATGATTGGGCTTGGTGTATATCAATATAGGCGTGCTGCCTGTTATATTAAGGTTGAGCAAGCCCTCCATTTCGGGCACAACGCTTACGTTTAAACCAAGCACATCAGCATAAAACGCCCTGGCTTTAGCTGTATCGTCTACCGAAAATCCACTAAATGCTTTGCTGTCTTTTAACATAATAATTGATTTATATTAATGTACTACCATGCCATTAAAAGATTTGTTTGCGAAAAAAATAAGATTAATCGGTCAATACCTCGGCCCTGCAGCCCAAATCATTTAAAAAGCTGATTAACGATTTTGCACATAAAGTGCCGCTGTCGCATTGTACCCGCAATATCCTGTCGCAATCATCCAAATCAAAATTGGCTTTATGATTTCCAAATGCTTTGTGAATGGCGTCCAAAAGCATGCTGGCCTGGCGGCGCTTATTTACGTTGGTTTTAAAAACTTCTACCATCATAAGTTTTTGATTAGTTGCACTTTTAATGGAGATTAAAATATATCAGAGATGCCATACTATTGGCATCTCTGATGGTTTTGCAATTATTACGGACGGTTAGGGTTGTAAGAGATCATCCAGCTGATGCCAAATTTATCTTTGATCCAGCCAAAGTAATCGCCCCAGAACTCTTCACGCATTGGGCCGCCACTCTGCTGACCGGCTGACAAACCAGCGTGAAACCTATCGGCTTCTTCTTTTGATTCGCAACTGACAGTAAGCGAAAAGTTAGTGCCCATGGTTACCAAACCCATGCCCCCTTCTTCAACACCCAAAGCGTCGGTACCCATAAGCATATTACCGGGGCCAAGCGGCAGTGCAATGTGCATAAGCTTGTTAAGGTCTTTTTCGGCAAGCTTTGATGCTTCGGGGCCGTCTTTAAAACGCATAATTACGGCAAATTCGCCTCCAAAAACCGATTTGTAAAAGTTAAATGCTTCTTCGGTATTACCGTTGAAGTTTAAATAAGGATTTACGACTAACATGTTGCTTGATTGTTTTTGATTTATAATTGGTGATTTTATAAAGTAAAGATAAGCGTTGCTGCTTAATACAGAAGGGTGGTATTAAGACATGTTAAGGGGCTAATTGCGACATTATTATTTGCCGTAAAATACAAAAGAACCGAGAGGATTTTGTTCTTTGTTAATTCTCAGTCGGTACTTTGTTTGATATAAATTTATATAGGTATGGTGCTTTATGCGCGCCGCCAGTCCACTTTTTGGCTATCCGTTCCAGAATACCAAGCCCCAACATTTTGCGTTGAAAAGCAGCGCGGATAAGTTTTTTGTTCAAAATAGTTTCGTAGAGCGACTGGAGATCGCCCATTGTAAATTCATCGGTCATGAGGTTAAAGCCTATAAGCTTTTGATCGAGGTTGCTTCGTAGGGTTTCTAAAGCCTTATCAATAATTTGCCGGTGGTCCTGCATTAAAAGAGGCAAGTTGTCGAGGCTATACCAATCGCAGCTATCGGATATTTCATCAGGAGCGGGTACGGCTTTGGTGAAATCAACAAGGGCGTAATAGCCAATTGAAACAAAACGCTTAAGGAGCCAGTGGTCATGAGGTGGTTCGTATCCCCGGGCTTTCATAATTGTTTTAAGAGGGGCGGGGTCATAGCGGCTATAATCGCCAAATACATAAAACTGCTCCAGGTAAATATCGCTTAAAGCCGTGCGGCTTTCCAATACCCTGCGGGCTGCCTGGTTTACATCTTCATTATCATGAATAAAGCCACCCGGCAGGGCGTATAATGATGAGTTTTTATAGGATAGCAATAATACCTTTAACTGGTTATCATGAAAACCGAAAATAACTGTGTCGATAGCCAAGCCGGGCAAAAAACCTTCGCCGTTGATATTGCTTTCCTGTTGCTCAAACTCTTTATTCATGCAGTTTTGAAAAAAATGATTGCACAAGTAACAAAAAAATTTGAAATGTGAAGTTAAATATTTTATTATTGTATCATTATGTTACAATAAGGTGTGCTGTCCTTATTTTCTCATTTACACATTCGCTACAAACCAAATAACCAATAATGAAGAAACCAATTTTAGTAATGCTGTTGCTTGCGCAGGTTGCCTCGGTAAGGGTAATGGCGCAGCTATCTGCAAACAAAACAACCGTTGAGACCGGTGCGCTTGAGGGTACGCGCGAAGCATCAAATGTTTTAAGCTTTAAGGGCATCCCTTTTGCCCAGCCACCTGTCGGCGATTTGCGTTGGAAGGAGCCTCAGCCGGCCAAAAACTGGGAGGGTACTTTAAAAGCCGATCATTTTGGTCATAACCCTATGCAAAAGCCGATTTTTGGCGATATGGGGTTCAGGTCATCAGGTATGAGCGAAGATTGCTTGTATCTCAATGTATGGACGCCTGCAAAGTCATCTAAAGAAAAACTGCCTGTGCTGGTTTATTTTTACGGCGGCGGTTTGATGGCTGGTGATGGCTCGGAGTCGCGCTATGATGGTGAGAGCATGGCTAAGAAGGGCATTGTAGCACTAACGGTTAATTACAGACTTGGTGTATTTGGCTTCTTTTCGCATCCGGAGTTAACAAAGGAGTCGCCTAATCATTCATCGGGCAATTATGGATATCTTGATCAGCACCTCGCTTTGCTTTGGGTGCAAAAAAATATTGCAGCCTTTGGCGGGGATCCTGCAAGGGTTACCATAGCCGGCGAATCTGCAGGGTCTATTTCTGTATCGGTACAAATGGCTTCACCCTTATCAAAAGATCTGATAGCGGGCGCTATTGGTGAAAGCGGTGCCGGTATTAAGCCAACACTTTTCCCTATTCCGCTGGCTGATGCCGAGCAAAACGGCGTTAAGTTTGCCGCTAATGAAAAAGCAAATACCCTGGCCGATTTACGGGCTATACCTGCCGAACAGTTACTGAATGACGCCTTTAAGCCCGGTACACCGCCAATGTCGGCCACTATTGATAATTATTTGTTACCAAAATCACTGCCCGAAATATTTATGGCAGGTGAGCAGGCTAAGGTGCCATTGCTGGTAGGGTGGAACTCGGCCGAAGTGCCTTTCCAGTTTATGATGCGCGGAGACGCGCCAACGCTTGAAAATTACACCAAAACGCTAAAGCAACTATATGGTGACAGGGCGGAGGAAGCATTGAAGTTATATCCCGCTGCAAATGATGAAGAAGTGATTAAAGTAGCAACCGATCTTTCAAGTGATCGTTTTATTGTATACAGCACCTGGAAATGGGCCGACTTACAAGTGCAAACAGGAGGGAAGCCTGTTTATCGTTATTTGTTTTCGCGCGTACGTCCGGCGATGGTAGCTTCAATGGGTAATGCAACTCCAGGGCTTGCCGGTGGCGTAGTTAAAGGCGATGCAGCAAAACCTGCCCCTAAAATGCCACCGGCAGTGGGAGCAGCACATGCCTCAGAAATTGAGTATGCTATGGGTAACCTGGCCGGAAACAAAACCTATGCCTGGACCCCTGACGATTTCAAGGTATCTGAAACTATGGAAAATTACTTTGCCAACTTTATAAAAAAGGCAAACCCTAATGGAGCTGGCTTGCCTAAATGGTCGGCAATTACAGATAACAACAATGTTAAATTCATGGATATAGACGTTAAAAGTGAAGAAAAGCCGGAAGTTAACCGTGCCCGTTATTTGTTTTTAGATAAAGATTACATGAAATAAGACCTTTTTTTCGGATGTATGGGCTGGCTCCTGTGATTTTTCGCAGGGGCCTTTTTTATGAATTTATATGGCTATCTTTATTTAATGAAATTGATCCCACAAAAAAGTGTCTTATTTAAATGGTTATTTACAGCCGTTTTGATACTTGGCTTTTTTACTTTTTCGGGGTTTACTATTCAAACAACCAATCGCTTTAACAAGCCTGATATAACTTTAGTTACAGGCAATGTGACGAAAACTTCCAGGTCAATTTCGTATAAGGCTGCTTCGAAGATTGGTAATCAACCAGCTTCTTCGGGCTTAATTCCTGGATATTGCAACTTTCAGATTTTAAGCCTTTTGCATAGTTGGGAAGCTTGTATCGAAATTAAACAATCGTCTCGCCTGTTTATAACAATCAAAGCATTCAAAAACTTTTCTTTCATCCGGGCTTACTGTCTGGCATCAGGTGATGATCTTCCATTTATTGCATAACCCTTCATAAATTGATTACCGGTCGGTAATCATCTTCCCTTTTAATTATTCGGGGTAACAACCTTTATAAGGATTGTCCCCGCCATTTTATTTATAAGATCAGAATGAAGAAAATTAAGAAGTTCATTAGGGTTTGCGGACTTATATTGTTTATGATATTAGCAGTTGCAGGCATAGGCATATTAGGCGTGGCACCCACTTTAACCAAAGACAGGAAACTGTTTGCTGATAAACATCCCACGACAGAAATTGCAGAAAAAGCTGAAACCGACCAGGAAAAGCCCGATGAGTAGCAGATAACTTACCTTAACATGAAGTTCGTAGCGGCATGAATAGCCAGCTAATAGTTATCTTTGCCGCTATGAACTATTTTGAATTTTATGGCATCCCGGAATCTTTTAAAGTTAACCAGGCATTGCTGAAGAAAAAGTTTTACGAGTTGAGTAAGCTATATCATCCCGATTTTTACGCCAACGAGGATGAGGCAAAACAACAGGAGATATTGGAGCTGTCGACCCTAAATAACAAGGCATATCTGGCACTTGGCGACCCAGCCAAGCGGTTAGAATACATTTTAAAGCTGCATGATCTGGTATCAGAAGGGGCAAAACCACAATTGCCTGCAGATTTTTTAATGGAAATGATGGACATCAACGAACGCCTTATGGAAGTGGAAGATGCAACAGAACTGGCATCTATAACTTCAGAAGCGCTTGCAATTGAGGGGGATATGAATGAAGAGCTTGCCGAGCTGACTAAAGACTACGAAGAGTTGGACGATACCGCCAAGGAAAGCCGCCGAATAGAAATTGCAAATATTTACTATAAACAAAAATATTTGTTGCGAATTAAAGAGAGTTTGTCTACATTTGCAGCCCGCTTGTAAGGGAACGCACTTACAAAATGCCCAGATGGCGGAATTGGTAGACGCGCTGGTCTCAAACACCTGTGGGAAACCGTGCCGGTTCGACTCCGGCTCTGGGTACTTTGCCGGAGTAATCACGATAATTCGTTTTTACTCCGGTTTTTTTTTGTTGTAATGTGTTGTTAATGTGGTAGATAAGTGCTGCTGCTTCGTTTACTTCGGCGGTTCGACCTTTCATTTCTGAAAAACGCCATTTTTTTGAGAAGATCGAACCAATTATAAATTGTTTACCTTTTATATCAGCTGACCGATATAAATAAATGAGATCCTTTAATTTATTTACCGCATTCTCTATTAGGTTTTCAATATCGATATCCGCTTCATAGAAACTTGATAAATCAGCAAGGTCAGCTTCTAACGACGATGTCTTAGTTTCGCACTCTGTTTTCATCAATTTGTAATCGGCACTATCAATTGTATCCGACAACAGCATTTCTCGCAGCCTCGTCATCCGATGGTTTTGTTCGGTAATCTGCTCTATAATTTTTTTTCGTTCAGTAATATAGATTGCCTGGGTATCGCCGTATTCGCCGCGAACAATCGCAGTGTATAATTCAGCTACCCCTGGTTTGGGCACGAATTTCATTAATTCATGCTCTAATGATGTATTTACTTCTTCGGCCTTAAGTCTGACTTTACAAGGCGCTTTACAATGGTAGTAATAATAGTATCCCGTCCGGCCTTTTGACGCGCTGCCTGTCAGTGTACGGGAGCATTCAGGACATAACAGAAAGCCTCGTAATGGTAAATTTTTCGGACAAACCGCTTTGATGGCCAAATCTCTTTTCCGGCCAGTTAAAACATCCTGGACCTCGTGGTACAGAGTTTCGGAAATTAATGCCTCGTGTACACCTTGTACTATAGTCATAGGTTCATCATTAAATGCGGGAACTATGACTTTGCCACAGTAACATGGATTTCTTATCGCCTCCCAGAAACTATTTCTGGAACACTTCAACCCTCGACGTCGCGCCATGGCCCATATGTTCTCAATAGCGAAGATGTTCTCGGCAATTTGTTCAAATGCCCATTTCATGTGGGCAGATTCTGGTTCGTTGAATGCGATATATTTTGTCCCGTTTTCCCTTGTTTTATTGATATAACCAGGCAACGCCCTGCCCATCCAACGTCCTTCTTTTTTTCCTCGTCTCATGCCATATTTGACATTTAACGCTCTTCTGTCATTTTCTACTTCGGGCATTGAAAGATAAACTGCAAGCATGATCTTGCTTTCTGGGATGGAGAGATCGAGGGGTTGTTCGATTGCAACGGGTTGTAATCCCAATTTCATCAATACGCTAATCATTCCATAAGCGTCTGCTGTGTTCCGGCTAAAGCGGTCCCATTTGGTAAATATCAATTTGTCATGTGCTTTGCCTTTAGTTTGCTTGAGATTGGACAGCATTTTATTCCAGGCGGGTCGATCAAATGTTTTGGCAGAATGGTCTTCAAAAATAACTTGTCCGACTATTATATTATTACGTTCGCAATATTGCCTAAGTCGCTCATCTTGGTCCCTTTGTGAAAAACCTTTGTCGGCCTGTTCATCGGTACTAACGCGTATATACAGAATCGCTGTTTTCATATCTCTAAATCTCCCTTATTGCCGGTTATCAGCTTTTTTTGCTGTTCTATTGACAATTTAGCGAATTTGTACATGATAACCAAAATGATTCGAGCCTCATCGAGCGTTATTACTGTGCCGTAGGATTTAAGCAAATTCACGGCTGTTTCTGGAGTGATTTTTTGTTTTCTTACTAGTTGGTAATCATTTTTTGACATTGGTTATTACAACATTTAATCATCAAATCAGAAGATGGATTTATCTCAACGCAACAATATCGTTTGTAAGATGGAGAATTAGTCACGAAACACCGCGTCCAGACGTTCAATAACTTTTTGGGCGGGAGAGGCGAGATGCCCCATCCATATAGGAGCGGCAATTACAAAAATGCTGCAGTCCCTGATCTTTTCAAGCAAGGCGGGCCATTCATCGCCGTCTCCTTCATCGGACGAGTTTCCAGTCAGCACATTATAGTCGTTCAGCCTGATGATTTCTGTTTCAAATCCTTTTTCCCTTAACTGACCAGCTGCTTTTTTGGCAAGTGCTTCTGTATTTGAGAATTTCGGCGCACGTTTAAGCGTACAATTGATAAATAATGCTTTCATTGATATTAAAAAAAAGAGCCGCCATTCGGCAGCTCCTGAAATCTGATTTTTTTACTTCGAAGCGTCACGCAAAACCTTTACCTCGTCGTGAGCGGCGTTTACACCACTCTGCTGACGTCCAATGATCTCGCGGGCATTTGAACTCAGCTCCGGATCTTCCAGTGCGTCACGATACGCTTTTTTGATAGCATCTTCTCCTCGTTCCGCTTCTGATAAAATGCTTTCGCGCGTATTACCACCAAATACGGATTTCACGTCTATCCATGCACGGTGCAGGCTGCCCGAAACGCTTGTTCCGGTTTCCACCTCACCTCCTTCCGCGCCAACCAATGCGGAAAGTTCCTGGCTGTTCTCGCGGCTTTGGGCTGCATATCGCTGAAAAATTTCTTTCAGGTCAACGTTTTCGTCTTTAATATCTGCTATCGCTTTCTCAAAACCGGCTATCCGGTCATTGTTGATCTCGATCAGTTCGTTAAGAACTGAAGTTGTTTTGGTTTCCATAGGTTTGATTTTAATAGAACATTTACTATCTGATACAACGTCCCGAGAGCTTGATGGTTTTAATTAAAATTAATTATAAAGAAATTATTTATGGTATGATAATCGCTAATTAATAATTATGAAAATCCTCAAGTTGATCCCTAAAGCAAAAACCGTTGTTGAAAGTTCAGTTTCGAAGTTATTTATAGACGGTGACGCGACTATTTTTGCGGGCACACCACGTCAATTCTTAAAAAATAATCCCAAAGTATTTACACCCAATAATGGATTCATTGCCTGACTTAGTTTACCATGAAAAGAATTTCCACATCAACTATCCTATTAGTTTCAGTGACGGCTGGTACAGCCTGTTGGCTGATATTCGGTAGTATTTTAAAAAGAACGGTTAAAATACAAGTCAAAAACCTCACGGCTGGAATGATCAGTTATGACTCGGATATTTCTATAGAATTAACACGTCTTTTAATGGACATGATTACAAGTTAAGGTTGGACAAGGAAACGTTTTGAGGATGGCAGGTTTTACAGCGCAGCACCCGCTGTATTATTGAAATAAGCATAAACAGTTTTTCCCTCATTTATCCATTCCCGGGTACAGGTTGCATACTCGAAAAAAAAAAATCAACACCGTAATTGCCCTTGTATCGGCCCTGGCCCATGAAACCAAAGGTAAATCTAATTGTCCACCTTCAGTTCCGTTGGGAAGGCAGAAGCAGGCACATCCTGTAAAACGCTGCAAGCCTGGTACCTGTTTAGTAATTCATATGTATGGCCGTTATGCCACGAGGGGAGACGAAATTCGCCCCCCAATGGCCAATCAGTACTTGTTAACATGCCCAGTAATTCATCTAACTGGGCTGACGCCTGGTAGTTCACACCGGGCGGAAACTTGATCAGTAAGGTCCCCTGTCTCTTCTTAGCAGGCGATATCGCGTTCATAAACTCTGTTAAGGCAGCTAAAGAAAACAGCAAGTTCTTTTGACGCGTGATCTCCTTCCATAATTTAAAAGAACCGAAAGCCAGGCGGAACTTCCTCAACCCACCTGTTGATAGTTTTCGCTCTCGGCAGTTTTTAAAAAGAACGGTTCACTTCCAGACTGTTCTTTAGCAGCGCGCAACAGCTCAGCCTCGCCAGGTCTGCATGAACTTAAGGAAATTCGCGCTTAGGTATGGATAATTGCAAACTACCCGCCCCACCATAAAAAAAACATTTTTGCAACAAGCCGGGATACAGGATGTTTTGGTGAAAGGATGATTAGTAAATCAGAATTTCTATTGAATTGGGTGAAGAAAAAATATGGAGGAAAGATCATTCCCGTAAGTGATGTGCCCTATATTGATCACGTAATGGCGGTTGCCGAAATTGCAGCAAATTACGCGGTATTCGGTTATGAAGCGGGCCTGTGCCATGATATGCTCAAAGATCATATTTGTACCGATGTTGAATTGATCGATGCTTTGTCCTCCTGTGCCTACAGTTTAGCGGAAATAAATACTATTATGGTTTTAGTACTTGAATTGACTGATAAGTATACAAGTGGAGCTTTCCCTAAACTAAGCAAGAGAGAACGACGGCGAAAAGAGAACAAGCGACTGAGTAAGGTTAGCGCCACTGCACAAACCATCAAATATGCGGATCTATTATACAATATGGACTGGAAGCTGCGATATGAGCCTGAAAAAGCGAAACGTTACCTGAAGCGAAAAATCCGATTATTACAGCGTATGGATAAAGGCAGCACTGCTTTGCGGAAAAAAGCATTAGACCATGCGTATAGCTATATTTAACGGATAGAGCGCCTGTAAAATGAGTTAGTAAACCTGCGTTAGTGGCTGGTGGAGAAAAAGGATGAAGTTATTGCCGAAATCTATCATGCGTGTAGCTATATTTAACGGATAGAGCGCCTGTAAAATGAGTTAGTAAACTTGCGTTAGTGGCTGGTGGAGAAAAAGGATGAAGTTATTGCCGAAATCATCGCTGAGACGCTACGATTTATCACGTGTTCCAATGTTTGTCTTAAAACCCTTGGGGAACTACATATCATCACCGGGAATAAGTGCAAACTGCCTCAGCCGATCTGGGCGTTCTTCCTGCATTTTTTAGAGGACTGGTTAAAGTATAATAGTGACGCACTTCATTGCGCGGTCATAAGTTCTGAGCGCAATATATGGCCAGCAAAGGTTTTAAGAGATTTCTTATGAACACAGCAATCGGTCAGCGTTTTGCTAGAAGACTCGCTGGGGCTGTTCATTCAGGGAGACAAGCGAGACGCGTCTATTTTGATCCGTTGACCGATGATTCTTTTTTGAATCCGCTGAACAAGGATTATATAACGTTGGCTGGCGCCGGAACAATGAACGCATTCATATCATTTTTCGTTCGTATATCCGGTCAAACCGAAACAGGCAATACTGCGGATCTTCAAAAAGATTAAATGATATCAAAGAGATTACAGCCGATACTTTTCAGGCCGGCAAAAACCAGAAGCGATTTTTCAGATTCATAAGTCCATATTATCGAATCACGCAGCAACAAATGTTGAATAAGTTGCTGTAACTTGTTCTCATTGTAATAAAATATTTTCTTGCCGTAATAATTCTCCGATCTGTTCTTTTACAAGAATTGCGCTAAAAATATATTGGTATTCAAACATTTCACTGCTAATTTGTTTGTTTTTATGTTAATTGCTGAATATGTCTGGTATTAATAAGGTGTTTTTGATTGGTCATTTAGGTAAAGGTCCGGATTTACGTCATCTTGATAACGGCGACGCTGTCGCATCCTTCCCTTTGGTTACCTCGGAAATGATTTGCAAAGGTGACCAGCAACAAGTGGTCACCGAATGGCATAATATTGTCATGTGGCGATCCATCGCAGAAAGTTCGGTACAACTGATAAAAGGGCAATTGGTGTATATCGAAGGTAAGCTCCGTACCCGTAATTTTACGGATCGATCTGGAATTAAAAGATATGTAACAGAAATTGCAGCAGACCATTTCGAAATACTGAACTGATCCTGACCTAAACTTTTTGGAACCAGGCTGTAATTTTTTTGCAGACTGCACTACTGCCATTACTTTGCGGAATTTCTTATTATTAAAACAGGGTTACAATTTGTAACCCCTGTTTTATTCTAACAGCTTGTACCCACCCAATATAATTAAGAGTTTAAATTGGGTTTGCCAGCGCGCCTGTAATTGCGGACATCGCTCGGACATTAAAAATTCGTTAGCGTGAAATAGCGCCGCCCATGTTCTCGCTGTAGGAGAGGTATTTAAATTATCAACTTCTTACCTCCCGGCGCATGAAAAGACAATAAGCCAACGCGAAACAGCAGGTCATACAGGCTAGTAGCCCGCTAAACTGTGGCCATACGATCATCAGGCTTTGCGTGAACGGTAGCGGGGATGGAATCGCCCCCGCCATTTGCTCCATTGTCAGCGGGCCCAGACTGCGTACCGATGGCATTAGTAAGGTTGTAACAGAATCAGTATATAGCTGGTTAGGTGATATCCGCAGAATATTCAACACCATATCGTTGTAACTGATCGCCTGCTCTTGCGTGAGCTGCGATGTGTCAGGTAGCAGCGATCTTAGGAACAGGTTAACGATAATCTGGTAAAATATCGTAAAAAAAAGCCAAAGCCCTATTGCTGTGATCGCCGAAGTCGCAGTCTGTCTGAATACAATGGAAAGCATCATCGATAAACTGAGCCAGAAAGCGACGTAGGTGATGGTGATGAAAACAAACCCTCCGATCCGAAACAATTCATCGGGCTCTATCCTTACGCCCGTTAAAATGAGGCCGGCACCGATCATCAGCAATGCAAGAACAATAAATAAGCTGCTTATGATAAGCAACGCGCTGCTAAATTTTGCGAGCAGCAGATTGTCCCGGTAAACCGGCTGGGCCATCAGCCGTATAAGCGTTCCGTTATTCTTTTCTGAATTAATCGCATCAAAGCCCAGGCCAATACCCAGCAATGGTGCTAAGAAGCTTAAAAAGATATGAAAAGGAGGGATCGAGTTATCTGTTACCGTCAGCAGTTTGAGATAAAGTAAATTGTGGTCCGGATCATGTGAATTTCCGGTAATCGGCATGATGTTCGAAAGCGAGCTATACATGGCCGCAATAAATGTTAACACAATCAGCGCTATCAGAACGACGAAGCGCCAGCTGCGAATGTGGTCGGTTATTTCCTTGCTCAGCATCACGGCGAATGCACCTGCTTCAGACTGTTTTTTTGTAATCTCTTTTACTTGTGCCGGTTTCAAAATATTTTTGATAAATATCGTCAAGTTCATAATTCTTTTGATTTACACTGATAATGTTGCAATCATTTTCAACGAAGAAACGCACCAGGGCCGGAGTTATATTCCGGCTGCACCTGAACTCAATCGTGTTGCCTTGATAGGAAATGTCATCGATGGCCTCCCAGGCTTTCAGTATCGCTTCAAGCGGCCAGGGATGAGGTAAGTCGTTTTCCACGACAATCGAGGTCATGTAGCCGTTTTTGCCAAATAATTGCTGGGCTAAGCTTGCCTGGTTACCTTCTGCTAAAACCCGCCCCTCCACAAATATTCCGACGCGGTCACAGACCTGCTGGACATGATGTAAATGGTGCGAGGAAAGTAAAACCGTCAGGCCTTGTTCCCGGCTCAACTTTCTGATCAGTGCCAAAAAATCTTTTACGCCGGTAGGATCAATACCAAGAGTAGGCTCATCTAAGATGATCACCTCCGGGTCCTTTATGAGCAAATCGGCCAAACCCAGGCGCTGTTTCATCCCTCTGGAAAAGGTGGCGGTCTTTTTCATTCCCGCTTCAGCCAGTCCGACTACGTCAAGTACCCGTACTGCTTTGTCTTTAAGCTGCCGCTCAGGCAGGCCATTAAGCCTTCCGATATAAAGCAGGTTATCCAACGCCGTCATGTGATCATAAAAGCCGACGCTGTCAGGCATGTAGCCTACCTTCTTTTTTACTTTTATGGCATCACTCGTCGCGTTATATCCACAAACCGTAGCTGTTCCGCTTGTTGGTTCGGTTAGACCCAGCATCATGAGTATGCTGGTGGTTTTTCCAGCGCCATTGGGTCCAAGCAGTCCGAATATTTCTCCTTTATGGACTTGAAGGTTCAAATTATCGACCGCGAGGTGATTGCCATAACGTTTCGTTAGGGATCTTAGTTGTATAACAGGATCTTTCATGCGTACAGAAAATTATCTTCTTCCATATTTACGAATGAGGTAATAAACGATACCGACGGCAAGGAGAATAACGACCATACCTATCCAGCCAGCCAGAAGGGATGTTTTAACGGCCAGCCTGAAGGCTACCTGGGAATTTGTACTGCTATTGGAAGCCGTGAAAGTAGCAGCGTAGTCACCGACAAGTGTCTTATCCGGGACCTTAAGGGTCAATATAACGTTCCGAGAATTTGACGGTTTTATCTCATTGATATTGGAAGGCTCGAAAGTTGCCTCCCATCCAGCCGGCAATTGACTGGATAGGTTGATATTGTTCAGGGATAAGGTACCGGAATTTTTTACAACCAACTGAAGCTGTTTTTGGCTTCCTGATGTAACCTCTTCACTCAATCTTCCAGTCGGGGTAGTTAAGCTTAAGCTGTATGTACCTTTGACCACTGCTTCGAGCGTCAGAGCAATGGTATCTTTACCGGTTATGGCGTGAATTGGAATTTTATATTTCCCTGGTCTGGCCTCCGGCGATGCATTAACCTCAACTGAGATATCCTGTGATTTGCCGCGATCAATATTGATTGAAGTTACCTGGCTGCTTTCGACTTTAAAAGTGATGACCCAACCCGCCGGGAGATTGGTCTGTAAGTCATATACATGCGCCGCATCGGATCCGTTCCGCAACGTCGTGCTGTAACGAAAGGTTTCGTTAGTGGCCGCTTCAATGTTAATGAGCTTTGCACTGAAGCTGGAACCTGACTTGGACTGGGGCGGAGATTGCTGCGCCCGGACATGGACAAACGTAATGATTGATACAAAGATCAGAGTTGTCCGGCGTAATACGCTTAGTGGTGGTGTAGATAATCTGGATAACATAATTCAACGACTAAAATGATTAATAATAGCTTTCAAAAAATGCTGAAAAAAAAATGGTTTAAGAGTTAAAAATTGACGGTCCAAATAAAAAAACCTATTTAAAATCTTACAATAGTTTTAACATTTTTTAACAAAAAAATTGAATGCGGTTATGGTTGTTGCCAATGACGAGCTACAGGGAATCAATTGGCATACGCTTACGATACTTAGAATAAGGTTCTCAAAATTGGATACGCATATAAGGCCTGGTACACTTTCATTATGCCCTGGACGCTACAGATGTAAATATTAATACGGGAAAATGCTGACAATGGGCCCTCTCTATGCCATTACCTTTGTCCTATGGCAGCAATTAATTATTCCATACTCGACCTGGCGACCGTCATAGAAGGACATACCATAGCAGACAGCTTTAACTATGTGTGGCGAATGCGCAGCAGGCGGAAGCTTTGGGCTATACCCGTTACTGGTTCGCGGAGCATCATAATATGGAGAGCGTAGCCAGTTCGGCCACCAGTTTACTGATCGGACACGTGGCAGGTAAAACCGCAACTATTCGTGTCGGCTCAGGTGGCATTATGCTGCCCAACCATTCGCCGTTGGTGGTAGCTGAACAGTTCGGTACCCTGGAAACCTTATATCCCGGCCTTATGACCTCGGACTGGGCCGGGCACCGGGCAGTGACCAGGCAACAGCGCTGGCAATACGTGGCCAGAATATGAATGCGGCCTTTCAT
Source organism: Mucilaginibacter gossypiicola (assembly GCF_900110105.1). Taxonomy (GTDB): domain Bacteria; phylum Bacteroidota; class Bacteroidia; order Sphingobacteriales; family Sphingobacteriaceae; genus Mucilaginibacter; species Mucilaginibacter gossypiicola. The sequence continues at coordinate 893,009 of NZ_FOCL01000004.1, forward strand.
TTTCCGCAGGATGTAGCCTCAGTCCAGCATTATTTTGCCGGTGATCATACGAACGGCGTTAACGCCGTTCCGGGTGAGGGTTTAAATATCCCGATCTGGATACTCGGTTCCAGCCTGGACAGTGCAAAGCTGGCTGCCACCAGGGGACTCCCTTATGCCTTTGCCAGCCACTTTGCGCCGGCTTATTTTTTTAAGGCCATCGAACTTTACCGGAATATGTTTAGGCCATCACGGTATTTATCCAAGCCTTACGTCATCGCTTGCGTAAATGTGGTAGCCGCCGATACCGATGCGGACGCGGAATATCTGGCCACTTCATTAAAGCAATTGTTCAAGGGAATTATTACCGGCAGGAGGGGACCTTTGCGTCCTCCGGTGGAAAGTATGGACAGCATCTGGAGTGCTGCCGAGCGGGAAGCCGCCATGCAGATGTTAACTTATTCATTTTTTGGCAGCAAAGCCACGATTCAAGCCCAATTGAATGACTTCATCAGCCGTTCGGGCATCAATGAATTGATGGCTACCTCGCATATCTACGATCAAAGAGCCCGCCTGAGATCCTACCGTTTGCTTGCAGAAGCTTTAAATGAATAAATTAGCATATGGAAGATTTAAAAAAACTCGAACGTATCGTCGAGGCGCGAATGAAACGCAAAGCGCGTTTCGAAGAGCAGATACAGTCTACGCCGTCGATGGCGGATGACCTGCCAAAAGGTTCAGGCAGACTCAATCAGTATGGCATGCCAACCATTCCGGTTGCCAGAATGCTACAGTCAGATGGCCCGTTCTCGACCTGGGTTACCATACCAATATTTCGCAGGAACGCTGGCGGCTGACCATTGATGGCGCCGTTGAGCACCCCGTGGTATTGACCTGGAAGGATTTTCTGACCTTGCCGCAAACCAACGATACTTCCGATTTTCATTGCGTCACCAACTGGTCGAAACTGGACATGCACTGGATAGGCGTTAGCCTGCTCGACCTGGCCGCGCTGGTGCTGCCCAAAGCCGAAGCCGCCCATTTGCTTTGCCACGGTTATGACACCTATACTACCAACATCGCACTGGAAGAAGCGTTCAAGCCGGATGTGCTTTTAGTTCACACCTTTAACGGCCAGCCGCTGCCCCTGGAGCATGGCGGCCCTTGCCGCATGATTACGCCGCAACTTTACGCGTGGAAAGGTGCCAAATGGATCAAACGCATTCAGTTCCTCACCGAAAATAAGTTAGGTTTCTGGGAAGAACGCGGCTATTCCAATACTGCATACCCCTGGCGCAATGACCGCTATGACGACTGATCAGAGCGCTGCCATTCGCTAATTCCGGCGTACCCGTTACCCTGCAAATGACATTGGTTTTGTTTTGGAGTTGCTCCCAGTTACTCAATGATCCTTTTCTGGAGGGCCGCTTTGATTCGTTTAATCCTTTTCATAGATATCAGAATCGTCTTCCAGCGTTGCAGGCATAGCCGCATCATCCCTGTTGCTGTTCGATCAATTTAGAACAGCGGACTATTCTCGCAGTCATTCCGGGCTGTTCTGATTTAATTTTTTAAGGAGTTGTTGAAATCTCTGTAATTCGCTGTAACGGGTCTTGGTGTATTTGTTTTGCATGTGCTTTCAACAACACACCGGCAAGGCAGTTTGCACTAAATAAAGACTGTGTTTGCCCTTTTAATTGGAGTGTTCATGCTTCGTCCAAACCAGTTTAGATACATCATAACCCAAAGCCTGGGCCTGCTTAAGGTAGGCAGTTTGGGTTGCTGCAGGCATAGATTTTTCCCGGGACAGCAGCCATAGATAGTTCAGGTTATTGCCGGCCACCAAAGCGTAACGGTAATCCGGATCAATCGCGATGACATTATAACCGGCATAGAACGGACCGAAGAAAGATACTTTCAGGCGGCCTGTCCCTGCGTCCCTGACGGGTTTGGCTTTCCCAATACTTTCTTTCCATTTTTGTTGGACATAGTTATAGCCTTTGTTATCTACCCTGATCGTCCCGTCATTATTAAGCGAATAGCTGGCACTGACATCAGACAGGTTACGCTCGAACTTAAAATCCATCCGCGCGACTTCATACCAGGTGCCGAGATAGCGTTGTTGGTCGAAAGGCCGCACGGCTCTAGCGCCCTTTGGAATGGTTACACAAGAATTCAATACTACTGCGGCAGCCGCCGCGGCCACACCAACAGCGAGACCGATCTTCCAGGTTTTTTGTTTCATTGAAGTGTAACAGATGAAGCGCCAACATGTTTAGCTATCCGATGTGAACTATTTACCTCCGGCTTGTTAAACGACCTATCGGATAATACTAAAATGAGGCAGATGATGAATGATTTTTTCCGCGCTGTTATAACGACCCGGGGCACTAACCAAGTGGGTGACGCCTCGTCAAGAACTTTATCAACCATGGCTGTTCAGGATAAGTGTTATGCTATAGCGTTTTCAAAATAATCAGCCTTCCGTCAGCGCCGTGAGTGGCCGGGCAACTTTACGATATAAATTGACTTTTTCCATGTTTCTAAATGATGTTAAATGATCAGCAAAACACAGATAGAATGAAAATCATCGGATCTTTCTCAGCACACGAAGCCCGTCTGAAATTGTATTTATCCCAAGTAGTTTGTCCCGGCTGAAAATATAAGCTGCTTTGTCGAAAAAGTATTTTAACTTCTGCGTTTTTTGCCCTTTCAAAAATTAGTAAACCGGCTTGCGTTCCTTATGCCCGCTGCTATCGAAACGGTCCGATTTGCAACAGAGTATTTCGTTATATCCTTCCAGCAGACGGATGTATTTTTCCATCCAATAATACATAGCCTGGTTTCGGCTCTCACCGGGTAAAGGATCGGCATCCTGGATTTTCAATGCAGACAGCGCTTCCTCATTTGCTAAAGCGGGAAATTCCCCGGAAAAGTCGTGCTCAATTACAGCGCCGATTTTTATAATATCGGCCATATCAAGAATGGGGTTTTTAAACCAGTTGTACAAGGTTTGCCGGCTAACCCCGATTTTTCTTGAAATTTCACTTAATCCTGTATGGCTCCGGCGTGCAACCGATTCAACAATTTCGCCACGATGGACTATTCGGGCATCTGCTGTGGTTACCGGACCTATCAGTCTGAGGGCTGTATCGCTTGTTAAAATCCCAACATTGTTCATATCGCGCTGAATTATTAAAGATGGCTTAGATTATGGTTTATAATTTTACAGATGAATTGTAACCACACAACTTGATGAAGTAAAGGAAATGGAATTCTATGAATTAAGGGCTAGTAAGGGTTACCATCGTAAGTTAGGAATTTTTCCTCTTGCTCCTATTTCCAAGGCACGAATGTATCATAGAATGTAAATAAGTTGAGAAATATGTACATGGTTTAAACCATGTGTAAAATCTTTTTCTTGTGGAGTACCTTCAGTGATGCGGTTAAAAGGTGCGCGGGCGAAAAAGTAAAGCGGTTAGTGCGCAAGCAGGTTTAATTGATTGTCAACTTATTAATTATCATAAAATGAAACAAGGAACAGTAAAGTTTTTTAATGACACAAAAGGGTTTGGATTTATCACACCTAGCAATGGTGGAGGCGAAATTTTTGTTCACTCTACAGGGCTGATTGACAACATTCGCGAAGAATGTATTGTCAGTTTTGATGTTGAAGAAGGTCTCAAAGGCCCCAAGGCAGTAAATGTAAAAGTAGCTTAATTCACTATAACTTTATGTGAAGCACCTCTCTTAATAGAAAGGTGCTTTTTTATTATTTTAATTTAACGGTCACCCTCCTCAATAATTTCGTACCAGGCATGGCCAATGGCACGTTTTTTAAACTCTCAAACGCATTTCCTTCTAATTTAGGCCATTTTTACAAAAACCCGTCAAAATCCCTGGCGACCTGAGGTAAATAGCTTACAAAGAAACAGATCGAAAAATCCATTTAATAAAACAACTTGTAGCCTATGTCGAACACTTCACCGTTTTATTAATAGCAAATCCAGTTGTTTGTTCCTTAAATTACCTTCGTTATTTTTTTTTATTATTTTACGAGGCTTTGGACATGGTTTTGTAATAACTGAACCATTAAGCTCGCAGCATATGTCAAAAAAAATTCTGGTCATTGACGACGATGAGGATATCCTCGAAATACTGAACATCGTGTTCCAGGAATCTGGGTACGATGTTGTCTTATCCAACACGGGCGAGGCTGCGGGATATATCCAGGTGATCCACCCGGATCTTATTTTGCTGGATGTAAATATTGTAGGGTCCGGAAAGTCGGGATCGGAGATTTGCAGGGAAATCAAATCTAATTACGAGACTGCAAGTCTGCCGGTGATGCTGGTTTCGGCAGAAACCGATCTTGACCTGATCGCTGCAGGTTGTGGCGCTAACGCTTTTGTCAGGAAACCATTTGATATCTACGAGTTATTGATGCATGTTAAACAATACCTATCTTAGCAGAAAGAAATTATAGCTATGATGGAAAAACAACCTGGTGGCCACGCTCATAAAATCAGTTTGGCGAAAGAAGAACTGAAGTCGTTTTTTATTAGCCACCTCAATAAAATCTATGCAGCGAAAGCACATCTGGTTGCAAACCTTCCGGTAATCGCCGCTGAGGCCCATTTTAAGGATCTCCGGCATGCCATCACAGAAACGGTGGAGGACGTAGAAAAACAAATGGCAAGGATGGAACTGATCTTTGCTTTACTCGACAGCAGTATCGATCCTGGGAACTTCGGCGGATTAGCCGGTTTGGTAGATGATGCTTTTAAGGATATCAAACTGCACGCAAAAAAACACGAGTTACGCGATATGTCCATTTTGTTTTATCTGCACAATATTGAAAGCATGGAAATGGCATCATTTCAGATTCTTCAGATAGCGGCGGTCAAATTGAAAAATAACCAGATTAAACAGTTAATCCGGGAGAATTACGATGAAGCCAAAGCTGACAGGACGTTAATGCTGCTTATTGCTGCGAAGTACGTCACTTCAGTGGCATAGAAATTACTTGATTTCTGCTGTTTGAGGCTGTTTTTGTCTTTAAAAAAAGTCATACAAAAGGTTGCCTGATTTGATAATGATATTCATATGTACAAAAAAACAGATAGTAAGGTAGAAAAAAAAGCCTCATTCGAGGCTTTTCTTCATAGGTAGATTGATATATGATGGTCAGGCGATCGGGCCTGTGAATGGTAAGAGCATGAACAAATTGTAATGTGCCTCATTATGAACAATTTTAGCGAACCATCAGTCTCGGCAAACAGGCAGGTAATGTTATTTTATGCAGACTCGGTTTCTTCATTGTTAATATAAATGATGCCTATGTTGTTCATTATGCCAATTCCGTGCCATTCACCCTCATTATCCTGATTCGTGGTAGTTGGAAGTTGTATTCGGCTGCTTACCTTAAAAATAAACACCGTTGCGCCGGTGTAGCACACACATAGGCCCTTTCAAAAAGCCTGGTGGTCACCAGGCCCAGTCATCGTCATTCCGGCGAAACAAAATAAGTGCCGCAGCTACCAGCAGCAGGGTTAGCAACGTTTTGGTGATCATTATTCCTCCTCTAAGTTTTTTTGCCTGAATGTTTCCAATGCAATCAGCTTCATATTGTTACCCAGTTCTTCCAGCTTGCAGCATTTACTGCGGATCTTTTCCGGCAGGGCGTCAACGGTTTCGATGAGGTCGATATGGAAAGGGCAACGGTCGTCGATTGTTGGGTTGCCATCCAGGCTATCAAATAAATCGTAGGCTGATTGCCGGTCAAACCCCAGGTTAAATTCTCCGAAGGGTTCATAACTCCTGGGTGTTTTCAGGCTCATTAATAAATAAAACGGTGATTCCATGATGACTAATTACGGCCCCGGTTTGGGGCCGTGTGGTTTTTACGGTCAGTGGGCTTATTTAATTTCAATCTGTCGGCGTACGATTTTAGCTTCCTCTCGTTTGGCGATATCGATCTTCAGCACGCCATCGGTATATGACGCTTCGATGCTTTCCGCGTTTGCACTATCCGGAAGTGTGAATGAGCGAACCCATGAACTGTAGCTGTATTCGCGTTTACTATAGTTCTTTTGATTGCTGTTGCGCTCGCTCTGTTGCTCCACCGAAACGTTCAGTACGTTGCGGTCAAGATTCAATTTGAAATCATCCTTTCGCAGCCCTGGCGCAGCCAGTTCCACGTGGTAATGGTCTTCAGTTTCACTAATGTTGGCCGCAGGCACACGACTGGTCAGACGGTCGTTAAAGAAATTGTCATTAAAAAAAGAATCAAATACGTCATTAAAGCCTGGCATTAATGAACGACTGTTTTTAGCGGGATTGAATTTAACCAATGTCATAGGTCTTTTCCTCCTTAATAAATTAATGATTTGAAACTTATAATGTTAATTAAACTGGTCATGGGAGATCAAGCCGTATGCCAATTACGAAAACTGCGTTCGATGCTGCAAAAATTTCAGTTTTTATGAAAAATTTACAGCATCCCAATGTCAAAATTTCGCTGCGCTGATATTTCCGACGTAAAACCTTGTTTCAATGACGCAGGGCATGGACCGACGACGATCCGGTAAGGGACCACTTTAGATAAAGCATTGGCGTCATTTAATACGCTCGTCCGCTAAGCGTTCGAAAGGATGGCTTGTTTAGCATCTGGCTTCATCAGACAGGCTCAGTGTCCCATAGTCTTTGCGGTGGGACTCAGTGCTGTTTCTTTTGGATGTTCTGCAACGTTGGCGCTGATTAAACATTGACTTCCGTCCCTTGATATGTTTTTGGCAGATCGTATGCTAAGCCGTTTTTATCAAATAAAGTTGCCACTGTAGAGATCCGAATTCCCCAATGAATTTACTTTGCTTATTCGCTGATCAAGGAATCAATTCGTTTCGTGAGATATTCAAGATCAAAAGGCTTGGCGACAAACGCATCCCAGCCGTAGTGTCCCAAAGAGTCGATAACCCGCTGGTGGGCTGACAGCATGATGACCGGGATATGTCCCGTTGTACGATGTTTCTTAAGCTGGGCGCAATATTCACCGCCGTTTATGCCGCCTAACAGATAATCGATTAATACCAGGTCTGGTTGTTGTGCTTCGGTCAGGGCGATAATGTCGGTGACCGTGTCGTAAGCAGCTACTTCATAGCCGGCAGTGGTTAACCATTCGCTCAGGATTTCTAAAATATCCTGATTGTCTTCCAAAATCAATATTTTTTTAAGTGTTTCGTTGATTGCTTTATTCATTTAGTAACCACATTCGCGTTTTGGAAGCTATAACAATAAGCCCTAGGGTTTGTTTAAAAATCCAGATTGCAAAACCATTTTGTGCTGCAGGTGTTAAATTGGTCGGAATTATTCATCGGAATACTCCCATGTGTTGTATTATAAGGCAAAATTCTTTCCTTTCCGGGAAATTAATATTTTAGCCCTGCATCTGCTGAACCTGGATATTAATCATGATGTCGGCCTGTGTGTGCTTAATTGCGATACAATTACAGGTAAGTGCCGGTTAAAAACGATATGCTTGATGGCTAAGAAGAAAACTTACGATTCGGAATTTTGCGGCAGTCTGCCCCTGAACTACATCAATGTGGTTCAATCTTACGGTTACCTGCTTGTCCTTGATCAGGTCAGTTTTCATATTCTCCAGCTCAGTGAAAATTGTACGGATTTGTTTCAGGAAGATTTTCATGAAATTACGGGTAAGGAATTGGGAAAGTTTGCTGATGTGGAACAATTAAAGGATTTGCAGCGACGCTTTGCCGGGCGTTCTAAAGAAAAAATCCCCCTGACGCTGAACATCTCCGGCCGGCGGCTGTTGGCGCTCGCCCATTTCAAAGACGCTCTTATCATACTGGAGATCGAAGGCGCTGACCAGCCGGTTGAACGCTCTTTCACCAATGTTTATGAGGAAGTAAAATATGCCATGGCAGCTATCGAAGCTGCAGAAACCATAGAAGATGCCAGCCGGGCAGCCGTCCATGAACTACGAAAAATAACCGGGTTTGACGGGGTAATGATGTACCGATTTGACGAAGATTGGAACGGAAAGGTTATCGCAGAGGAGAAAGAAGGAGATTTGGAACATTATCTGGGGCATACTTTCCCCGCGTCGGATGTGCCTAAACAGGCGCGCGAGCTATATCTGAAAAATTCTTACCGTTTGATTCCCGACCGGGAGTATCTGCCGGTACGGCTTTACCCGGTGATTAATCCGGTTATCAACGCTTTTATCGATCTTTCCGACTGCAATCTGCGCGGGGTAGCCGCCGTGCACCTGGAGTATTTGAAAAATATGAATGTGGATGCATCTATGTCCATACGCGTCATATACAATAATACGCTCTGGGGACTGATCGCTTGCCATCACCAGACACCGCATTATTTAAATTTTGAGTTGTGTTCGGTATGTGAGTTGGTCTCTTCTGTGATTTCCAACCGCATAACCGCAATCTTAAATAAGGATGTTTTCGAGCGGGAACGCGAACTGCAAAGGCAGCAAACCGGTTTGATAGCCCAGGTTTACGCAGCACAGGACGTGCTTGCCGGATTGATGCCTGAACAAGGCATCCATTTCATGACCGCATTCCGGGCGACGGGAGCAATTGCCGTTTATCAAGGTATTTATCATGTTACAGGCGATGTTCCTGAAAAGGACACAGTTGAAAATTTAATGCTTTGGCTCCAAAACAAAAATACGGACGGTGTTTTTAGTACCGATCAACTGCCGGAGCTTTTTGACGAAATCGTTCCTTTTACAGCCATTGCCAGCGGCTTAATGGCCATCCCGATTGATAAAGATCGCGGTGATTACCTGCTCGCATTCCGTCCTGAAGTGGTGCAAACGATCAACTGGGGCGGCGATCCGGGAAAGACGATCAATTTTGATCCTGACGGTACAAAGTATCATCCGAGGGCCTCCTTTAAAATATGGAAGGAACAAGTTTACCAAACTGCCGAGGCCTGGAATAAACAGGAATTGGATACGGCGGAAAACCTTCGCGCATTTATTTATGAGTTCAAAACAAAACAAGCTAATTATAATTAACGCGTGGCCAGGCAGACCTTAACATTTTCTGAAGGAAGAGCAAACGACCGATATATCGTGGCCATTGGGGCATCAGCAGGCGGCCTTGAAGCGATTCACGAATTTTTTGACCACATGCCTGAGAATTCTGGGTTCACTTTTGTAGTTATTCAGCATTTGTCCCCGGATTACAAAAGCCTGCTCGCTGAATTGGTGGCCAAGCATACGCGCATGAAGGTTGTGGAAGCGGCTAATGACGAGAAGCTGCAGCGGAACTGTGTTTACATTATGCCGACAAAAAAACTGATGACCATTAAAGGAAATCAGTTGAAACTAGTGGATAAAGTAAAAGATAAGACACCCAACACCGCGATAGATACCTTCTTTTTCAGCCTGGCCAAAGAAAAGCGCGACAAAGCGGTTGCAATCATTCTTTCGGGCACGGGCACCGATGGGACCAAAGGTATAGAAGCAGTTAAAGAAGCAGGAGGCATGGTCATGGTACAGGAACCTGCATCCGCGAAATTTGACGGCATGCCCAACAGCGCTATCACTTCCGGCAACGCCGATTTTATTTTGCCGCCCGCTAAAATGCATCTGGAACTGCACCACTTCGTCCAGCAAAAATTTGCGCCCGAACTGGCACCTGATCAGTTGGACGACAACCTGATGAACGAATTGTTTCAGTTAGTTAGCCAGAACAGCGACCAGGATTTTAACTTATATAAAACGCCGACCATCCTCCGCCGAATCGCCCGGCGTATGGCTGCGGTAGAAGTCACAAATATCAGGGACTATGTGGCGCTTCTTCACCAGGACGCCGGGGAAGTAACCTTACTTGCCAAAGATTTCCTGATTGGGGTCACCAAATTTTTTCGTGATAAGGCGGCATTCGAAGTATTGGCCAAAGACATTATCCCGGAACTGATCCGTCAGAAGCAGGAAGGTGACCTGCTTAAAGTCTGGGTTTGTGCCTGCAGCACCGGGGAGGAGGCTTACTCTGTCGCGGTGTTGATCAACGATTGTTTAATGCAGGCCGGTAAGAGCCTGGAGGTAAAGGTTTTTGCGACCGACGTAGATGAGAAAAGCATCGAGATCGCGGGGAGGAATATTTATCCGCTGGCAGTGGCTAAAGAAATACCTCCCGCCTTACTCAAAAAATATTTTGTAAAAGACCGCAAAGGCTATTCTGTTATTCCCTCTATCCGTAAACAGATCGTGTTCGCGCGGCACAATGTGATTAAATCGCCGCCCTTCATTAAAAACGACCTGGTGACCTGCCGCAATATGTTGATCTATATGAATAGCCTCCTGCAACAAAAAGTAGTGGCTACGTTTCATTATGCACTTAATAATGGTGGTTTTTTGTTCCTGGGCTCCAGCGAGAATGCAGCCAGTATAAAGGAAGGAATAACCGAGATCAGCAGCAAATGGAAGGTCTATCAGAAATCGGGGACGATCAGTTACGGCCTGCATCATACCTACACGGCAGCTACGCCATCGTTGAAAGTACCGGAGAAAAAAGTGGCCAAACTTGTTTCGCAAGTAAAAACCATAGAACACGATTTCCTGGAGCTGGTCACCGAAGAATTTGATGCCGTTGCTATTTTTATTGACAAAAGCTTCACGGTCAGGGATACTATAGGTAGTTACCGCAGGTACCTGAATTTACCTGAGAAAAAGCTGGACCTGAATATCCTCAACCTGGTAGGCCGGGATGTGGCGCTGTTATTGAATACCGCCATCCGCCGGGCATGGAAAGAGAATAAAAAGACCTATTTAAATAAAATCCGTGTTAAAAGGGAATCAGAGGAAATGTTCCTGCAGATCACTGTAAAACCTCCCGTGGACAATGGCTCCGACGCTCGCACCTTATTGATGTTCACGGAAACGCAGGCGGAGCCCGGAACAAAAGAAGGCATTGCTCTGCCGGTCATGGGGACAGCGCAACAGCAAGAGCATATCCTCGAAGTGGAAGCCGAACTGAACGAAACCCGCGCCAATCTGCAAATGGCGATGGAGGAGATGGAAACCACCAACGAGGAGTTGCAATCCAGCAATGAAGAATTGCTGTCGGCAAATGAAGAGCTGCAATCAGGTAATGAAGAGCCGCAAAGCCTGAACGAGGAACTACATACACTGAACACCGAACATCAAGTCAAGATTCGCGAATTGGTTGAACTGAACGATGACCTGGACAACTATTTTAAGAGCACTGACATCGGCCAGATCTTTATCGACGCCGGCATGCGAATCCGTAAATTCAATCCGGCGGCTGTGAAGATCGTTAACCTGATCGAGGCGGACGTAGGGCGACCGATCAGCCATATTTCCAGTAACATTCAATACGACCAGCTGGTGAATGATATCCATACGGTATTGTCAAATGAACGGGTAGTAGAAAAAGAGGTCAGGGTAAAAGATGGTAAGAACTACCTGATGCGCATTATGCCTTACATCCGGAAAGATAAACAGCGGGACGGGGTGGTGATCACCTTTATTGATATTTCGGTGGTAACGGAACTGAATAATATAATTTCCGGCGTATTCAATGCCAGCTCGGCTGCAATCCTCGCTTTCAAGGGAGAACGCAACCACACCGGCAAGATCACTGATTTCAAATGTATCGCTTATAACAGCGCTGCATTAGCTTTGTCGGAAAAGCAGGCGGAGCAGATGGATGAACAACCTTCTGTCAAGGCTTTCGCTGATCTGTATCAAACCATTACTTTTGAACAGTTTGCCAAGGTGGCGGAGGGCGGAAAGCCATTGCAAACCGAGCTTCAGACTGTTAACAATCAGTGGTATCAGGTCGTTACAGCTAAAATGGACGATGGCTTCGTGATTAGTCTGACGGACATAAGCGACAGGCGCAATGCGGAACAAAAACTACGCAAGAATTATCACGAACTGATTACAGCCCGAGAGGGCCTGAAAACCTTAAACAATCAGTTGGAGGACCGGGTTTTTGAGCGTACACGCAAACTCACAGAAAGCGAAGAACGTTTCAACCTGGTTGCTAAGGCCACCAATGACACGATCTGGGACTGGAACCTCATCAATAATACCATGTGGCGCAGTGAAAACTTCACGCTCATGTTTGGCTATGAGCGCAACGACGACACTAACCGTATCGGTTTCTGGTTCGATAAGATTCATCCCGATGACCGGCAGCGGGTGCAGGATGGAGTTTATAAGGCCATTAATCACCATGAAAAAAACTGGTCAGCGGAATATCGTTTCCTGAAAGCTGATGATACGTATGCTTATATCCTTGACCGGGGGAGTATACTCGAAGATGAATTTCGTACACCTTATCGCCTGGTGGGATCAATCATTGATATCACCAAACAAAAGGAAACCGAAAATAACCTCATCAGTGCCCAGGCAGCGACTGAGGAACTAATGCGTAAAAAGGATGAGTTTATGAGCGTTGCGAGCCACGAATTGAAAACTCCGGTTACCAGTCTAAAAGGTTCGTTGCAAATTCTACAGCGCATGGCTGCCGGGATGAATAGGAAAGATCCAATGGTATCTTTCATCGACAAAGCTGAAAAACAAACCGGTAAACTTACTGTATTGCTGAATGATCTGCTGGACGTAACCAAGATTCAGGAAGGCAAGCTGCAATTGAACTGCGAGCGATTTGATGCAATAGCTATGGTGCGCGAGAGTATTGAGGAGGTTCGGGTACAGGGTGGTGCCCATAACTTGGTCTTTGAATACGCGGAGGGGGCCGAGATTACTGCCGACCGGGCCCGCCTGGAACAGGTGATCAATAATTTTCTGACCAATGCCATCAAATATTCGCCCAATAATGATCGGGTTGAAATTCAATGCGGAATAGCCGGTGGGCAATTCTGCGTAAAGGTCAAAGATTTCGGAATAGGTATACCTGAGAATAAACGTGAATTTCTGTTTGACCGCTTTTATCGTGTTCAGGAATCATCCACGCACTTTGCGGGTTTAGGACTCGGATTGTACATTTGTTCAGAAATCGTCAAGCGGCATCACGGTAAGATAGGAGTCGAAAGTCAGGAGGGGAAAGGCTCAACGTTCTGGTTTAGTGTACCCGTTCAAATTTAATAGTTCAGCTGTTTATAAAACAGGCGTTGATATTACCGGTTTGCATCCCGGAATATTATGTCTTAAGATAGGGCTCGGCTCGCTGATCAAAAGCAGGCGCCTGTTCAGGAATAATAACATGACTTCGATGTAAACGCTATCGTTTGAGACTTCCCGGGCAGAAAAAGACGCCATGGCATTTTCGCTCTGACTTCGAATGGCCTAAATTTGGATGAACAAGTGTTTTGCATGAACTATACAGACAAAACATGCTGTCGGTTTGCCTGCCGCAGGATAAACAGGTCTCATGACGGTCTATACGAACCTGTGTTATTATAGCTAATTCTTAGTCGCCGGGACAGGAGTGGCTGATCAGCAAGTTGGGCATGAGCAATTTGTGGCTGGATTTAACAGCAGTGTCACTGACTGATCAATAATGATAAACCAGAGAGCGGGCGGAGATTTTGGAGAACCGGTTGACCTGAAAGTTTGTTCGGAAAAAAGTACAGAAACAAGGGAAACCTTCCGCCTCTATCCTGTATAAAGATATGGCATGATATTATATGTATGAATAGCGATCCAATGATCACGCGAATTTTTTACAATTTATTTTGGCTATTCGAAAATACTTACCCCAGTTACTACTGATCCTCGGCCTCTCCATTCTGCTCGGCTTTGAGGGGTTTTTCAGTTACCGGTTACACGACCTATCGGCCAGGCAGGAAATGATCAAGCTGGATCATTCCACGGTCAATAATATATCCTACGGATTATTGTCGGTGGATCAATGGCGGGACGAGGTCGCGGGGATCGTGAACAGGCAGGTGAAACATTTCAAACTGACGCCCAAACAAAAAAAGGAACTACAAGCAGAAGTGGAGTCGGTACTTTATGCGCTGATCAACAAAGCCGAAGTCATGGTGGAAAAGAAGCCGCAAAGCCTGGCCGGAAAGATCCGCAAACTGGCCATTAAGACTTTTGTCAAAACCGATAAGATCAAGGCGCAGGTTCCGGATTTCGCCAGGAAGATCATCGCCAAGGCTGACAACCCGAATCAAAAGAATAAGCTGAGCAACCTGGCGATGGGTAAATTTACCCAGCTGCAGCACACTGAAAGCATAGACAGTACTTTGCGGGTTAATCACGCCCTCTTTGACCGGATGTACCGCAAATACCAGGTTCATTCCAAAGAACAATTAAATGAAAAACTGGACCGGATGCTGGAAGAGATCCGTGTGGCTATGTATCATTACTGTTTCCTGATGCTGGGCTGTATCCTCGCTGTTTTGGCTTTATGGTGGGTTTTGCGCAAGCGAACCGAATTGCATGGCACGCTGTTCATCCTGTCGTTGTTATTCGCTTTTGTATTACTGGCGGTGGGATTGAGCGCTTCGATGATCGAGGTGGACTGCCGGATCAAAACGCTGGATTTTATGTTGCTGGGTGAGCACGTTTCCTTTAAAGACCAGGTGCTTTTTTATGAGAGTAAAAGCATCCTGGGCGTTGTGGAGGTCTTAATGAAACAACCCGCTGCCGAATCTATCGCGGTCGGTGTGCTGATACTTTGCTTCAGTATCCTTTTCCCGGTTATGAAGCTTACATCTACAGGTATTCATTTATTGAGCAATCGGAAAATAGCGGAAAATAAGGTGATCAAGTACTTCGCTTTCCAGTCGGGGAAATGGAGTATGGCCGACGTTATCGTGATCGCCATACTGATGACCTATATCGGACTGAACGGCCTTTTGGATAAACAGCTCGCCATGCTGAATATCCGCGGTCAGAACCTGACGCTGATCACTACCAATAACACGGCTTTGCAGCCCGGCTATATTATCTTTATCAGTTTTGTATTGTACGGGCTGATACTATCTACTATCCTGAAATACATTACTCCGCATGACAGCCATTAAAAGGAAATATACCATTTTAAACGTCATCCTGCTTGCCGGGCTCGGTATATTGCTGGCCGGCGCTGCTTATTCAGGGTACCGGCTGGCCGGTATTTCCACCGAACGTAAGCAGGTTAAGGAAGATTATGCCTTGTCCAACAGCGTCACATTCGGTTTATTCTCGATCGACCAGTGGCGGGACCGGATCACCGATGTGCTAAGCAACCAGATCCAGGATTATCATATCACGAAAACCCAGCAAAAAGACCTCCTGGTCATGGTGGAAAAGGAGATGCACGGGTTGGTCAGTAAAACCGTAGCCGAGATCAACCAGCCGCAGAAAGGACTGGGCGGCAAGTTGAAAAAACTCGCTTTTAATACGCTGGTGGACTCTGCCGAACTGCAGGCACAGGTCAGGCCTTTTGCCAAAACCATTGTGGCCAAAATCAGCAGCCCGGAGAGCGAAAAACGCCTGAAAAACATCGCCGGGAGCAAGGTCGACCAGTTGACGAGCCAGATCTATGACAGCGTGAGTGTGGCCAATTACACGGTCACCAAATATGTCTATAAAAAATACAAAGTGTCTGATCCGGCTACCTTTAACCAGCGTATTGATCAAAGGCTCGCTGTCTTGAAAATACAACTCGTGCGGTATGTCTGTATGATGCTGGGCTGTGTACTGGCCGCCCTGGTATTGTGGTTTATCCTGCGCAAACAGGTGCACCTGCAAACACCCTTATTCATGTTCGCATTGTTATTCGCCTTCGTGATGCTCATTACCGGCAGCCTGTTACCGGTCATCGAGGTGGATGCGCGTATCCAGTCGCTCGACCTGGAATTGCTGAACGGAAAAGTGGAGTTTAAAAACCAGGTGCTTTTCTACCAGAGTAAAAGTATTTTAGGTATCGTTGAAACACTAATCGCGCAATCCAAACCTGATGCCATCCTTGTTGGCTCGCTTATTTTACTGTTCATATTGATCCTGCCCTTATTGCGCCTGATCGCCAAAGGGATCTATGTGCTTAGACCGAAAAAAGCAGGTAATAACAACATGATACTATATCTCACTTTTGAGTTGGGTAAATGGGACATGTCCGATGTGATGATCGTCGGTATGCTGATGACCTATATCGGCTTGAACGGGATCCTGAAAAGCCAGCTTTCCGGTTTGAATATCCACAGCGCATCTTTAAACGTGGTCACGGCGAATGGCACATCGTTGCAGCCGGGCTATTTTATTTTCGCGGGCTATGTGCTCTTCGCCGCCCTGCTATCCTATATTTTAAAACGCGTATCGCCAGATGACAGGTTATAATTGATAAATATGTATTCCAACTTTTGCAATGATCGTAAGCAGGCTATGCGGAAGGTTACGACATCGAAAACTGGATCAACGGCAACCTCTGCTGATCCCGAAGGGCGCTGTTGTCTGAAAAGAAAGTTACGCGCGCAAAATCTCGGGCGGCGTTCGGATCGGTAGAACAGAAACTATCTGTCAGAAATTCGCCCAGTTCGGGTCGCCCAGGGTTACCCATTATAGCCGGCGCCATCGCGCTTGAACAGCCCAGGTAATTGTTTTCCATAAATTCGAACAATCCTTCCAGGTCTTTTTGCTCAAAACCTCCATTGTAATTTTCGGCATTCAGATAACGGGGTGAGGTACTAAAAGAACCAGTTTGGAAAAGTATTCCGGTTTCTCAAAGGCAGCAAGCAAGCCAATCATACTGCTCACAGAGTGACCAACAAAAACGACATTATCAAGATTTAAAGCCTGACAGCTTTCGATGACATCCTGGGCATAACCGTCGAGTTTACTGTATTTATCCGAATTATACAGGCTGATATCGGACTTGCCTGAACCTGTATTATCAAACAGTTCCCCTTTATAAACATCGGTGAAGGCTTCAGTTACAAACTTCCAGGCATTTTGGTCGCAGCCAAAACCATGCGCAAACAGCATAACCTGGACTCCGTTACCAACTACATTTACGTTGTTGCGATTTAAAACATCATTCACCATTAAATTCAAGATCGAAATTTGTTAAAGTTAAAAAAACTGCAAGAATCGCTCACAAGTTGAGCATAGGGTAACAAAGCTCTTCGCCCGTTGTTTATAATGGAAAATGCGACTAAGATCTGATAATTTAATTTTTTGTTAAATAATTTAAATTAAAAATAAATTTCAGTATTTAATTTGTATATTGCGTACTTATTAAAAAAGATATAATGCAAAAAGAAGGAACCGTGAAATTTTTTAATGCCGCAAAAGGCTTTGGATTTATTTCACAAAATGACAACAGGAACGAAATTTTCGTTCACGCTACAGGTTTAATCGATGAGATCCGTGATAACGATCAAGTCGCTTACGATGTAGAGGAAGGCCGTAAAGGCCTTAATGCGATTAATGTTAAAGTAATCTAACTATCACCATATCAAATTCGCAGAAGCATCCGTCAATAATAGCGGGTGCTTTTTTTGTTAAGTCCTGACAATAGTGTGGGTGCAGAACAGCTCCTGTCAGGGTTTTCCCGGTGTTGCAAAATAAAAAAACAAACCTATGAGCAAAGACAAAGGCATTAAAAATGTCAAAAAAGCACCCGTCACTGGCGGTAACAAGTCGGTTTCAGATTACCAGGCCGGTAAAAAAACGACGTCAAACGAAAATTTAGCGATTAACAAGAAGAAAAAAGATTGAAGACATACAGGATGATCAATGTTCAGGTAAAGGAATATCTGTTCGATTTGCGAAACATAGCGATAGAGAATGGTTTTAAACCTGATAAGCCATGGCAGCTGAAATTAGTTAACAAAGCTGATAAGATTGCGATTGAAAAACAATACCGCGCAAGCATATCAGTTGAGGCACCAGCTGACCAGATTGCGTCTATGCTGAATATGGTTGAGGCCGGGCTCATGTTACCACTTACCGAACCAATCAGTCTGAAAACTATCCAGGTCAATGAGTTACAGTATCTGATCGCTTATAACCCTTTGCAAGAGTGGCGTTAAGAGGCCGTTGACGCCCAAACACTGTCAGAGCGTAAGCTACCTCGTTCATAACCTGATTTAAAACAATGAAGCGTGATGAACCATTGAAGGAACTGCCAGGCATGGGTTGATGTATAGTTTATTCATGCCTACGTAACGCGCCGGACTCAATCCGGCCACATAGGATTTTTATGTGGTGACAGCCAGGACCGGACTTTATTCATAAAGAAGTCGAGATCGAAGGGTTTGGCAATGTAATCATCTGCATGGCTTTTTGCAGCGAGCGTTTCGATATCATTTTTTGCAGAGATCAGCAACACCGGGATTGTTTTGGTCTGGCTATTCTGCTTCAATGCCCTGCAAAGCAGGTGGCCATAGCCATCACTAAGCCAGTCATCGAGCAGGATCAGGTCAGGTTGAATATCGCCCAATTTATTGAATGACAATATATCGCTGACGGCCTCAACGAGGTAGCCTTGTTCTTCAAGTATAAAGCGGATGATCTGCAGGATATCGTCATCGTTATCGACTACAATTACTCTCTTTTGCATTTACCTCGAATAAGATGTTTATAGCGATTTTAGATTCAGATATTGGTTACACCTTACAGGAATGAAATTAGTAATTATTTCTCGATAATAAAAAATATAAATTAAAATTCAATTAAAATCTCCCTCATTGTAATTTTTAAAAACGGTTCAGGCCAATGGCAGGTGCCTGGCCCGGTTAAATAAATCTACAACTGATCAGAGAACGTTATACCGCACCTGCATAATCCTACCATTGACGATCAGCAATCATTCCCATCATTCTGATTTCAGCATTTATACTTTGGATACCGAACCGTGGTTACCGGCTAACAGCCTCAAACCTTTAACCTGATTGGGAAAAATCTATATTTATATTCTTTTACACAACCATTTTCTCAAATCATTGTTAAGCGAATCATGCAATCAGAAATTATTAAAACAAAGTACAACGATACAGAATTAAATGAATTCAAAATGTTGATCAAAGGCAAGATCAATGTGGCGCGCGAAGAATTGCAGGACCTGGTTGGAACGCTCAGTTCTTCCAATTCCAATGGCGATGATGCAGCAATCGCCGGGAAAACGCTGGAAGACGGATCTGCTACTTTCGAAAAAGAACAGACCAACCAACTGGCAGGGCGTCAGAAAAAGTTTATCGAGCAGCTTGAAGCAGCACTGACGCGTATCGAGAATAAAACTTACGGGATCTGCCGTTCTACTGGTAAACTGATCCCTAAAGAACGTTTAATGGCTGTTCCGCATACTACCCAAAGCATGGAAGCTAAACTCAAGCAGCAATGAGCCCGTTTACATGGGCGGTCGACTGAGCTGCGAGCGTTCATTTCCGTGTGTAATCTAGTTCTCTGACTTTGACCCATTCATTATTATTCAGTTCATAGAATACTTCGGCATAATGAGTGGCATCGTTGATTGTCAAAACCCTGCGATTTTTATTAATCTGCCCCGGGATCAGTTCGTCGTCCCATTCGTAGGTGAAAGCTTGTTTTACAGGATCGAATGTGCCGGTTTGCATTTGAATGTCACTGCCGATATGGTTATTGACTGATATAGTGATATATTTCATTTTGGGGTTGTCAAAGCCTTCGATCTGCATGCTCTGGTAAAAATCTTCTTTCATTTTTCCGTCCGCAACCGGAACTGGCAGTTTTCCCCCGGTCATTTCAACACTGTAAAACCGGCCGTTATAGATCGCCTTGCGTACCAGAGTACCTTTAACAAAAGTCAGTTTGGCATCCTGAAATGACCAGGTACCCGCGAGCTTTCCCAGTACTTCGTGCGCCTGCCCGGGCCTTGAATAATCAAGCAGTTTGTCCATTGTATCAGGCTTAGTTGCCTGCGCCATGGACGGAGCACTCAGGCCCATCAGGCCTTCGGCCTGTGTGCTGGAATATCCCCATTTGCCCACGAGGGGATTATTATGGTCAGCAGTAAAGGACAAAGCTGCAAATAACACGATAATAATAAAGCTGAGCTGATAAAATTTTTTCACGCTGATGTTTTAATGATCCTAATGCCTGTCAAAAAAAGGCTATTTTATCCAACCTGACTTTAGCATACGTTGCAAATACATTCTTATTTGTTGCGTGAGCCGGTCATAACATCAAAAATCTGGCTTAACCCGTATCATATAAGATTATAAGATTCCCGCAGGTAGACAAACAAAGCGGGCTGAATATCCGCTACCGAAGTTATGCGGATATGGTTCTCGAATTTCTTTCCCGAAGCTTTGCTTTTGAAGACCGGTCTTTCCTGATGTGCAACGGCAGAATAAAACTTGAGGTCAAGTTCTTTTTTCATGGGCCGGATGATCAGGAATCCAACCCGGCGTGTAAAAACGATACAATTGGGCGTGACGCCCACTAAAACTTTCGGCCAATCGGCTACCTCAGCCAGTATTTTATCAAAGGCCAAAAGTAGTTCAGGGGGCCGTCCTTCAAAAAGACTATCCAGGTTTACCCTTGCGCAGTAATGCCGATAATCTTTCCAGGGTAATTCACGTTCGCATTTCGGGCAGGTCCAGCTCATGGTTGTGGTTCAGTCAGCATAACAATGCAACAGCAGTAAAGTACGGCTGTTTCGGTTCGCAAAACTTGTTGCAGTAATATTTGTTATTTCTTAAGACAACAAAAATACATTCTTTATGAGCAGCGCATTCGTCAAAGAGGGCGATTCTGAACAGTTAAAAGATATCGCACCTAATATGGCCTCTTTATTGTTATTTCTTAAAAGAGAAAACGGCGGGCCCGTACGCGAGCTGCATACCCATATTCATGAAAGATTTCAAAAGGAAGTACACGAAATGAGCGACGGCCTGGGCTATATGATCAATGACGATCAGCAGTGGCAGATAGTTTTAGATTAAGTATTGAGCCTAAAAACGCCGGGAATACCGTGAATTGTCCTATGATCACCGGATTGGTGCTATTATTTGAGCGGCAATAGCTTCCGACTTTTGTGATCATATTAATAGGGAAAAATGTCAGGAAATAAAAATGCGTTAGCGGCCTCCAGGTGTGTCACCGCCCATCGGATAGAAGTTTCAGGAGGGAGGGGTTTATGAGAAAAGTGGTTCAATCTGTTTTTACCGTCAGGGAAAAGGTTTTCCTGACGCCGCATTATATCCGTGTTAAATTTGTCATGACGGATGAGCAGCTGGAATTATTCAGCAATGTACAGGCCGGAGGTCACAACAAACTTTTGTTCGATGACGATACCCGACGCACTTATGCTACCCGGCACATTGACTTTGTGGAAAAGGAATTGTGGGTGGATTTTGTGGCGCATGGTGATAACGGGCCTGCATCGGCCTGGGCTAATGGCGCGCGCCCGGGCGATCATCTCGCTATCGCGATGAAAGAGGGGCGAAGGCCGCTTTTTCCTGAAGCTGAGGAATTCCTGTTCATCGGTGACAGCACCGCCTTGCCGGTGATCGGCGCTATGCTGGAACAGCTGCCCGCGGGTGTCAAAGCCCAGGTGATCATAGAGGTTTTCAGGAAGAATGATGAGCTAAAATTGTCCAGCCCGGCTGATCTTGATATCCGCTGGCTCTACAACGCAAAGCCGGAAGAAGGCAGTGGCCTTGCTGAAATAGCCCGCGAAGCGGCTCTTCCCGAAAATAAAGGGTTCGTGTTCGCAGCAGCTGAATACGATACGGCGAAGGACCTGAAAGCCTATTTTAAACATGAGCTGGGCTGGGCGTCAGACACGTTTTCCGTTGTTTCCTACTGGAAGCGAGGCGAGTCTGAAGATCAGTCTTCGGCAAAGCGGAGAGAAGAACGACAAGAGGCCGTTTAGATCCAGTTCAGGCGGTGTTTAAGGATGGTGCTGCAAAGCAACAATAATTTGCGGGCATTGGAAATCCTGAAGCGTTTGGAGAAAATAGCCCTGGCACCGGCCCGACGGATCTTGCTGAACAGCTGCAGGTAATACCGGTAAGCCAGGAACACACCGCGCCTGGAAGATCCGGGGAGGTCGCGGATGCCTTTCAAGGCTTCTTTAAAGTCTGCTTCGATATCCTGTTCGATCCTTTTCTTGTCTTGCTCTGTGAAATTGTCCAGATCGATGCCCGGGAAGTATGACCTGTTCAATTGCCGGTAATCCGCTCCGATGTCCCGCAGGAAATTGATCTTCTGAAAGGCCGCACCCAGTTTCATCGCGCGGGGCTTCAGCCGCTCAAAAGCCTGAGCGTCGCCCCCGGTGAACACATGCAGACACATTAGTCCCACGACTTCAGCCGAACCCAGGATATAGGTTTCGTATTGGCCCTGATCGTAGGTTTGCTTTTCCAAATCCATTTCCATGCTATCCAGGAACTGGCGGATCAACCGGTGATCGATCCGGTAGTTCGCCACGGTCCGCTGAAAGGCATTGAGGATAGGGTTCAGGCTTATTTTATCGCTGATCGCCTGAAAACAGTCCTTGCTGAACTGTTCCAGCAACTGTTGTTTGTTATAATCATGAAAGCTGTCCACGATCTCATCAGCCAGCCGGACAAAACCGTAAATGGCGTAGATCGGCTCATGTAGTTCCTTGTCCAGGAAGCGGATCCCCAGGGCAAAACTGGTACTGTACCTGCGGGTGGTCAGCTTACTGCATGCTGCTGAGAGCTGGTCAAATTTCTCCTTCATGGTTTCGGCATTTCAGTTGGGTTGGCAATAAGGGACTCAAAATCCGCCAGGCTGCGCAGCCAGGTAACGCCCGGAGGATAATCCAAACTGCCCAACACTTTTATATTCCCCGACAACAGGATATTGGCGGCCGGGAATTGTGCCGATAACAGATCGACATAATCCTGGGCGTCGGCTACAGGCCTGGCCCGGGTCATGAAAAAAAGCAGGTTTTGTGGCTTCGTAGCATCCGCGGTGTTCGCCAGGGCGAACAATGGTACTTTCGGCCCCAGGTATACCACGGGTCGCCCCGCCGCGCGTAACAAATAACTGGCCAGCAGCAAGCCAATGTCATGGTCTTCATCCTCGGGTAGAAAGAGTAACCATCCTGAGCCGGGTTCACCGACAACGGGGTTTAAGCTATCTATGGCCGCAAGCAGCTTTTGCCGGATGATCGCTGACAGGAAATGCTCCTGTGAGGGGCAAAGCGATTCGTTCAGCCACATCAGCCCCATGCGCACCAGGATAGGGTAGATCACGTGTTTATAGGTTCCCTGCACCCCATTGACCTGGAAGGAGTCGGAGATCAGTTCATTGATCCCGGCTTCGTTATAAACCAGGCTTTGGTTAACGATCTGCAGGATGAAATATTCAAAGCGGTGTTCTTCCAGCAAGGCGCCTCCGATCTGCTCCAACAACAGGGCTGACATATCATCCTTGTCCAGCGCGCAGGCCCGCGATATTTTATGCCCGGCATGGTAAAGGCCCGCGATACATAAGAGCCGTTTAAGCTGCTCATCATCATAGTACCGTGTGTTGCCTTCCGTACGGGAGGGCTTCAAGGCCCCGTAACGCCGCTCCCAGATCCGGATATTATGAACGGATATCCCGGAAAGCTGTGCCAGATCGGATATCGAATATTTCATTTTGTCTAAATATTTTATATATAAATTTAGACAAATAAATCAATTGATCCCCAAATTGTTTTAACGAAAAAAAATATATTTTATCCGCACACCTTTGAGAAGAAGCAGTCGTTCGGAGCCTTCAACTCCTGCAGGCAGACAACGTCGGGCTTCGTCTCCGAAAGACAGTGCAGCAGGTTCGGTAAACATCCGTTGATATTATACGTCGCGATCTTCAAATGGCTTAACTTAGGCTTCCGGGGTTTAAGGGCAGGTCTTCCGGTGGATTGGCGCTTTCAGGGAACTCATCCTGTAAAGCCTGTTGCTTTTGTTGTTCTTCCGGCGACCGGTAATTCGAAATAAATTCTACTAAAGCTACCTGTTCGTAATAAGACAGGAGGCTGCCTTCATACTTCCATTCCGTCGCCGAAAGATTTATTTTGCCAAGATAATCCGGGTTCCGGTCATCCGGAAGGTCATCGGACTGCGCTTGGTTTTCCGCAGGCTCAGCGAATAGATGCGTTTCGTCCCCGAGAGCATCTTTGTAAATTTTGAAAAGGCCGGTTGGATGGAGCTTTCCCTCGGCATCCTTATGCAGCGCTGGCTCAATGATCACATAGCGGTCAGTCCCGTCTGCGATGGGAATATGGGTTTGTACTGGGTTAATCATGTTATGCTTGTTTTTTACTTTGCAAACTGTTCATCAGTTGTTCGTAAAGATCGTTGTTTTTGGAAGCTTTCGGCTTCAGTTTCTTAATTGTAGGACGCTTACCTTTTGCTTTGGCTTCGATGATCTTCAATAACTCGGTATGGTACTCGTCTTTATATTTCGAAAGGTCGAGCTTTTCGGCATACTGGTTGATCAGCGCTAGTCCCATGTCCAGTTCTTTCTTGGTCACCTCGATCTTATCATCCAGGTTTAGTTCGTTTTGATCTCGGATCTGCTGCTGGAAACGGATACGCGTTACGACGATATCTTTTTCTACCGGGTGCACGATGCACAAACTCTCGGTACTACGCAGTACAAAACGGGCCAGTCCCGCCTTCTTGGATTTTTTCAGTGCCTCCAGTAATAGTGCATACGCTTTGTTCTTTTTGGTAGCAGGTTCCGTGTAATAGGATGATTCGTAATACATCGGGTTAACCGAATCAATATCGACAAAACTTTCGATCTCGATCACCTTGCTTTTTTCAGGCGCCGCCGCCTGGAAGTCGGCATCTTCAACGATCACGTAATCATCGTCATATTTATAACCTTTTACGATCTTATCGTATGGTACTTCTTTTTTCGTGTGCTCGTTTACCCGCATGAACTTGATGTTGGCATGATCGCGGCTGTCCAGCATGTCCAGGTCGAGCGAGGAAGTCTGCACCGCTGAAAACAGTTTAATGGGAATACTCACCAGCCCGAACCCTATCGAGCCTGTCCAGATTGATCTCATGACTTTATTTTTTTGATGTTATCATTAATGCCGTAAGGGTGGTGCGATTCGATCTGGTCTGCCAGCAGGTGAAGCATCGCTTCGTCCAGGCCATTCGGGTTCTGGCAGATATGCAGGAACTGGTGTTCGTCCGGCTCGAAGCTGGCCACAAATTTGCCGTCCTCGAAAACTTTGAATTTGCAGTTCTCCCCGTCATGGTGCAGGTATTCGCCGACTTCGAAATTCCGTACTTCTTTATTCTTACGGACGGTGATCTGATAGTTTTCCATAAAGAATTATCTTCTTAAGCGGCTGATTTAAGCTGTTCAATATCGGTTACCTGGTCTAAAAGCATATAGGCGCTGGTATGTTCGATCTTTTCTAAAACAGTCCGGACAATAGGGTCGGTTATATTTGAGGATCCCGTGTAAGACCAGGTATGGCTGTTTTCCCTCCGGGCAAGAATAATTTCAGCGCCTTCCCGGATTAAAAAATATAACTCATTGTGATCGACAAGCGCGGTTACCTCGAACTCATGCTTCTGATGCTGGAATGTGGCCTGTAATAACATAGTGATGATGATTGGTTTGAATCAAAAGCATGCCAATAATGTGCCATAGTTTTCGGGCCGGGTGGACTGCTTTAATATTTGGAATTTAATGACATGATAATTGGTCAGGCCGCCCACATTTGCCTACACGAGTGATCAATCCCATTTCTAAAGATCTTCTATTGGTGCCCGGGCACGGCAATTGTTATGATGCTATTACAGTGATCAATAGTCGCTTACCGATAATGAAGGCATTAGCGTTTAATAATTTGTGCTTTTTTCAGCAGATGGAATTGGTGTTGAAAGGGACACGGCTCGCGAAGCGGGACGCCGGCCAATATTATGTCTATCTGTACAATGTACGTGATCTCTATGTTGAAGTTTTTTACGAGGTCGGAACCGATATCATAGAACACATGAAAGCGTTCAGCGGGACCCGGCGGCTTTCTCCCTATATAGAAGAAATTGTCATTTCTTAGGGATTATAAAATCCCTTTCCTGCGTAGGCGACCACACGCAGAAATTAATATCGGCTTCCCGCTTTCTTTTTTTCGTGTGTTGGGTCACACTTTTGAAAACGGCATCGTAAAACGACTGAAAAACCTGCCCTTCCGGTACCATGAAAAACACTTTATTATCTCTCAATATAATGAGCTCGCCGGTATCCGGCATTTCCCGCTTCAAAAAAAGCATAACCCTGTTTAAGTAATCTGTATTCATCCGGTTGAAATCAAATCACTACCCGGAAAGTCAGGTTGACCCTTGCCTTCATAGGCTGAACCGACTTGGCTATCCGGTGTTCCCAATGTTCCTGTAAACCGGATTTCATTAAGAGAAAAGAGCCATGTTCCAGGCGGACGGAATACTTTTCCCAATGGTCCGTTTTGTTGCGAATATCAAAACTGCGTACCTCGCCAAAGCTAACTGAGGCTATAACGGGATGTTTGCCCAAAATACTTTCCTTATCGCTATGCCAGGCTACGGAATCATTGCCGTCCCGGTAATAGTTCAGCAGCACGCTGTTGAACTTTACACCGGACAAAGGTTCGACTATCGCTTTGATCTTTAACAATTCGGGCGTCCAGGGCGCAGGGTTAGATATCCTGCCCGGATGTGAATAATCAGTTCCCAGGTCGCCGTACCATGCCGTCAGCCGCGGTGTGGCGATCTCTTTATCTTTTATCTTCAGCGCCGTTTGTTTCCACGGTGCTTCTGCTATGAATTTTCCTAAATATTCGTCGCTTTCCGCTGTGCAGAAAAGGCCCGGCCGGTAATCCAGCAAATGAGTAGGCAGGCCCTTACTTTGACCAGCCGCTGCGAATAATGTCAATTGCTCCATATTGCTCCTCCATAATCACCTCACCGTATAAACGCCTCGCTTCCTGCGGAAACAGCCGCGAACCGGGCGGAATTTCTTTTACATACCATTCTGTATCCAATAAAACCGAAAAAAAGAAATCCATGATTTTCTTTACAGCTTCAACGGTAACGTCTGCAAGATCTGTCACCTCGAATACATAAGTCCTGACCGGGACGAATCCCCCTTTCACCGTATAAAGATGCCCTAAACCGTAGGTTAAGCCATCATTTGCAGGGCCCGTATGCACACAGACTACCAGTTCCGTTCCCTTAATCAGGTTTTCAGTTCCCTCGTTAATTCCCTCGTATCCCATAGCTATCCTTTTTTTCGTTTACAAATTTATGCTAAAAATATTAGCAAATACAAAAACAAGATGATAATTTTGATGTCTCAAAAAAGGGAGGAGCACAAATGCTGAGATTTAAGCAACATCGGGAGAAAAGGGATGTACTGGGGTTCCGGCTTCCGATGCTGACACATGAGGAACCGGAACTGGACATATCGGAGATCATTGTCATGGATCCCGATAATACTTTTTTTATGCGGATGGGCAGCGACTCAATGCGGGGCCACTGCATCCTCAAAGATCATGTGCTCGTGATAGACCGCACGCTGCAACCCGTGCCTGGCAGTATTGTCGTATTCTTCCATGAGGACGGCTTTTACACGCGGGAATACCAGCCGCAGGGAACAAAACTGATTCTTAAAGCCGACGAACCTAAAGACTCGATCTCCATTGAAAACAGTGAAACCTGGGTTTGCTGGGGAGTGGTTACTCTAACACTTAATCCGGTCTTGCAACCGCGACACAGAACGGGGAGGTACGCACGTGTTTGCACATGTTGATATCAATAACTGTTATATCAGCTGTGAGCGGCTGTTTAACCCGGCGCTCGAAGGCAGGGTAGTGGTCGTCCTGTCGAACAATGACGGCTGCGTGATCGCCCGCAGCAACGAGGCCAAGGCCATCGGCATTAAAATGGCTGACGCGGAATTCATGGTCAGGCAAAACCTGAAGGAAAACAATGCCGCCATTTTCAGCAGCAACTACGCGCTGTATGCCGACATGAGCGCCCGGTTGATGAATAACCTGGCGCGTTATACCTATACATTGATGGTGTATAGTATCGATGAGGCATTTATGGCATTGGGTAATATCAGTGATCTGGACCTTGAAAAACACACCGCCGCGATCAGTGAGAATGTGATGCGACATACCGGTTTACCGATCACGGTTGGTGTCGGGCCGACCATGGTGCTGGCCAAGCTGGCCAATAAAGCCGCCAAAAAACAAAAGCGAAACTTTCTTGTGCTGGATACGGATGAAAAGGTATATGCTACAGTTCGTGATTTTCCGATTGAAGATGTTTGGGGAGTCGGCCATCAATACTATCATAAACTCACAGCATTCGGCGTAAAGACTGCCCATGATTTCCGCGAATTGAAAGCCGATTTTGTGCGTCAGCACATGACCGTGCAGGGCTGGCGACTGCATCAGGAATTGTGGGGCAAGCCCTGTAATATCATTAAAGATGTCGCGGAACGTTCCAAAGGAATTGAAAGCAGCCAGAGTTTCAATAGTTACCAGACTGAATTGGAACCCTTAGAGGAGGCCGTTGCCATGCATGCCGCGACAGTTGCCCTGAAACTGCGGCAGCAGCAAAGCATGGCTCTCACGCTAACTATCTATCTCCGGACCAACAAGCATAATGTTAAACATGACCAGCACTACCCCAGCATCACGGTTAAAATACCTTTTGCGGCAAACAGCACTCATCAACTTACGCGTGTAGCGGTACAGGCCATCCGTGCTATTTACCAGCCCGGTTACAATTACCTGAAAACAGGGGTAAGGGCGACGGGCATTATTCCCGCCGGAGAAGTACAATACCACATGTTTTCCGACTATGAGCACAGCAAAGAGCAAAAGCTATCCGAACTGATGGATGGCCTGAATAGCCGCTATGGTCGCGGTACAGTACGCCTCGGAGCGGATAGCTTTGAGCGTAAATGGATCATGAAACAGGAATTTCTAAGCCATCAGTATACCACGGCCTGGAAGGATATTATCGTTACCCAATAAACCCGTTATGACACCTTATTCCAATAGCAGGTTGTATGAAATACTGAAGAAAGAACTCATGGCGTGGGTGTGGAATAATCCCCGGCTGCTTCATAAGATCACCCGCTTTAACCTGGAATTTCTTTTTGAGTTCGACCCGCAACACGGGTTGTCCATAGACCTGCGGCGCTTCGATCATGAATACTACAAAACAGTTTTTTATCCGCCTGAAGAAAAGAAAAAACATATTGATGAATTCGTCCGCAAATGCTGCCTGGTCATTAGCCAGCACATGGCCCATGCCGGCAAAACAGACCTGACGATCACGATCACCGTTCGGCATATGATCTCAGAGGTCAGCCATTGGCATACGTTTTTCATTGATGAACGTTATCACGGAAAAAAAACGGCTGAACTGAAAAAAAAGGAAACGGACTGGCATTACCGGTTCAATAACGATTAACAGCCCGTCCCGTTTAGCAACAGGTTTTAGGTAACATAAGGTCAGTGTGATATGACATTTAATTTCTAAATTAATTTTTTTTCTTATTTACTAAATTTATTAGTTTTGTATTTCTAATATTTTTAGCAATATGTGCGGACATGTAGAAATAGGGGAACAAAAAGATCTGAAGATCATCACACGCGACGGCGGCACTTATACAGCGAAAAGCAATACCGCAGGTAACCCGGGATCGATGCTTCCGGTAGTTACCGACGCTATGCCGGGAAAAGTGCAGCAATTCCGCTGGGGATTACTCTCATTGGACGATGACCGCATCCACAGTAAAAACAAACATGCGCGCGTAGAGTCGCTTTTCCTCGTACCGCTCTGGAGCGAACTTGTTGGTAAAAAGCATTGCGTTGCCCGTGTCCAGGCCTATTTTGAATATAATCCTGCGCAGCAAGTTACCTATAAAGTTGAACGAGTGGATAGGCACCCATTTTATATAGCCGGGCTCTGGGATATCTGGATCGACATCAAAACCAATATCTTGATCCCTACATTTGTCATGATCACCGTTCCTCCGAATTCGGCTATAGCCGGCATACACGACCGGATGCCCGCGATCATGGAACGAGCAGATGTTAAAGACTGGATTAACGGCAGTCTAAGCGGCCAGGAGCGGGTGAAGGAACTGCGTATGAAGCCCTGCCCGCCGCAAAACATGCTCATTACTGTCCATAAGGATCATAAATAGCCAAAATCTGATACTTAAATGCTACAACGTGACAACATTAATTCCAGGCCTTAGTTTCCATGCGGTCGGCCAAATCCGATTTAAGATGCAACGGATTATTAGTTCAGATTGAGGGTAAATAAATGCCTTGTTTTATCACTTTGCAAGTCCAGCGTTTATAGCTATGTTCAGATGGTGACTTTTACCTGGCGTAACTCCTCATATAATTCGATCACTTTTTTCTGAAGGTCCGCCAATTCCAGCTCACGGTTCCGAACTTTGATGTTTAGTTTCACAAGCGTTTCTGAATCAGCATCAGATCGTGCTGTGCCTATGCTCAATAATTCGGTAACCGGCAGTTCAAATAGCTTTGCGATTTGTTCCAGCCTGGATAAATTGATATCCGTAACACCAGTTTCGATTTTGGAGAATGCGGGAATTGATATAGCTAACTGCCTCGCTGCCTCTTCCTGGCTCCAGCTTTTTTGGTGCCGTAGCAGGCGAATGTTTTTCCCGAGATTTTTCATTAAATAAAAATTATATTATTTCAAACATACCAATTTGTGTTTAGATGGATATATTAATACCAATAATAGCATTTAGGAAATTTGACAAATAACTCAAGGTCATCACTTTCAACTTTAATTTCCTTGTACTCGTAGTTTAATGATATTGGCTTTCAGTTTTTATGCAAGCGATGTCCCATGGTTTTACCCTTTTAAAAGGAGGCGCAACATTAGGCCTGTTCTTTTGTTGGTTAATTAATGCAACAACCCAGCTACCTGAATTTCGATGCGGCCAAATACGCCTGGAAATCCGATATTGACTATAAGAAATATCCAGAACGATACAGCGTGGGTAAAGGTGAACAGGGAGTCCTGATCTGCGAACCTTACAAAAGTGAGATCGGGAAATATTGGCGCTTTAAGACAAAATCAATTGCTGAGGAAAGCAGCCAGAAGATCTATGATTTATTCAATGAATATTTAGCGGCCGGCGATTTTGTGGGTGCAGACATGGCGCGGAAATACTTGCAGATGAGGTACACGCGGGCGCGCCGTTACACGAATTACAGGGGAGGCAGGAAGTATGATGCGGCGCAGGGTCACGTCTCGTTGGAACGGGGTGCAGGTGATCCGGAAAAAGCAGATGCGGCTAAAGTATTTTATGCCAGATGGAAAGCAGCGGAGGCGAATGAAGTTTACGCTGCCATGAAAAAGGATTGGAAGCATGCGAGGGCTTAAAAAGGAAAATTTACCGCAAAAGATATGTACTACATGCGGCAAACCCTTTGTTTGGCGCAAAAAATTGGAAAAGGTTTGGGAAGAAGTTAAATACTGTTCGGAGAAATGCAGACGGAACAAAACCCACTGATCTTGACCCTTAGGCTGGATGAGAAAAGCCAGGCATTCTTTAATGAAATGCGGAAGAGGCATTTTCCACCGGAGCGGAATTTTCTTAAAGCACATTTGACTTTATTCCACCAATTGCCCAGTGAAGTGATGACTTGGGAATATTTCAGCAGTTTGCAATATCGCATCTTTGCAATGAAGGTTACCGGCTTGTGTTACCTCGGCGCAGGTGTGGCTTACGACATTGATTCGGGAGAATTGCAGGAGTTGCATCGGAAATTAAGCCAATATTTTCACAAGGTATTAATTCCACAGGACCGGCAACCATTCAAACCCCACATTACGATTCAAAATAAAGTGACGCCGGCGGCATCCAAAGATTTGCTGATCGAGCTAATGGGAAATTTTAAGCCATTTACAGTCACTGCCACCGGACTTGACTTATGGGAGTATCTGGGCGGTCCATGGCGTCACAGTTCAAGTTATGATTTTTTAAATGAACATTAGGGGACCGGTCCAAGGTAAAACATTGAAACGAAACGTAAAAGCATACTGCAATACTATCGCTAATTTAATTCCCATCTCGTCTTCTTACAAGACATGCAACGATATCGCTTTAAGGGAAGCCAGAATAGTAAAGTTTTCATGAGCAGGGTTCGTGGCACACGCTTGAGTGATGAACAGGTATTTTTCCCACACGAACAGCCTGGGCTTACTTTGGGTGGTGTAGGGTATAAGTCAACAATCATGATAGGGGATATTATGTCCGCTCATCATTTGGTATAATCAGTTATTCAAAGTTAAATACTAAGGGTTGTTTTTTCAAAATGAAATTATAGGAAACCCTGGTCCTGATCATTTATATACCATACCCAGCGACTTGGATTTCAATTTGGTGTGTTTGATGCCTGGGCTATTTATGTATTTAAACTTTCGTTTTAATATAAATATTTTCAAACAATTTAAGAATAGTTCCGTTTTTTGATAAACAAGATTGATAGACCTGGATACCCAAATAGCCTCATGGGGTATGCTTTAACCGGAAAATATGGAAAAGAAAAATACGCCACCCAAAAAAGGCACTGAAAGTGCTATAGATCAAAAGCTGGCACCGCAGCCAGAGAATGCGAAAACGGAAAGTTTGATAGCCCATACTGCCGACGCCACCGGGGAATCAATGACCACGAATACAGGTCTCGCCATCAACGACGACCAGAATTCTTTAAAAGCCGGAGACAGGGGGCCAAGCCTGCTGGAAGATTTTATATTGCGGGAAAAGATCACTCATTTTGATCATGAACGCATTCCGGAGCGGGTGGTACATGCCCGCGGTTCGGGGGCGCATGGCGTTTTCAAGGCCTATGGAAATATTTCAAAAGCTACCAAAGCAAAATTTTTACTGGATACCAAGAGAGAAACTCCGGTGTTCGTCAGGTTCTCAACGGTGGCTGGCTCTAAAGGCTCAACTGATCTCGCCAGGGATGTACGGGGCTTTGCCGTGCGGTTTTATACCGAAGAAGGAAACTTTGACCTGGTAGGCAATAACATGCCCGTATTTTTCATACAGGATGCGATGAAATTTCCTGACCTTATTCATGCCGTTAAGCCCGAGCCGGATAATGAGATCCCGCAGGCGGCTTCCGCTCACGATACTTTTTGGGATTTTATTTCATTAACGCCGGAATCTGCCCATATGATCATGTGGGCAATGAGCGACCGTGCGATACCGCGCAGCCTCCGGATGATGGAAGGGTTCGGGGTACATACCTTCCGCTTCATCAACGAAGCAGGTAAGGCCAGTTTTGTTAAATTTCACTGGAAGCCCTTATTAGGTGTCCATTCCGTGGCATGGGACGAGGCGCAGAATATTTCCGGTAAAGACCCGGATTTTCATCGCCGTGATCTTTGGGATGCCATCGAAAGCGGTTCCTTCCCGGAATGGGAGCTGGGCGTGCAGATCATACCGGAAGAAGACGAATTCAAGTTCGATTTCGATCTGCTTGATCCGACCAAGCTGGTGCCGGAGGAACTGGTGCCCGTTGAACGTATCGGTAAAATGACGTTGAACAGGAACCCGGACAATTTTTTTGCGGAGACCGAACAGGTCGCGTTTCACCTGGGACACATCGTACCCGGGATAGATTTCAGTAATGACCCCTTGCTGCAGGGCCGCCTGTTCTCTTATACGGATACACAGCTGAGCCGCCTGGGAGGTCCTAACTTCCAGGAGATCCCGATCAATCGTCCGCTAAATGGCGTTCATAATAACCAGCGCGATGGGCATATGCGCCAAATGATCAATAAGGGAAAAACGAGTTACGGGCCAAATTCTTTAGGGAACAATGACCCGCAACAGGTGAAAGAAGCAAATGGCGGTTTTGTAAGTTACCAGCAGCGGATCGAGGCGCGCAAAATCAGGGCGAGGAACAAAAGCTTCTTTGATCATTTCAGCCAGGCAAATTTATTCTTCAACAGCCAGTCGCAGCCGGAAAAGAACCACATCATCGACGCATTGACCTTTGAACTTGGAAAGGTAAAAACCGTCGCGGTCCGTGAACGGATGCTGGGTGTGCTCCTGCAGATAGATGCGACACTGGCCAAAATGGTGGCTGACGGCCTTGGCTTGCAGGTACCTGAAGGACCTGTTCTCAACCAAAATATTCCGGCAGATGGCGATCCTGCAGATTATGCACCTGTTAAAGGTAAAAACGCCGTAAAAATTTCACCTGCCTTAAGTATGGCCAATACCATCAAGGACACTATCAAAAGCCGTAAGATCGCAATCCTGGCAGCTGAGGGCGTAAAAGCACAATCCCTTAACGCCGTCAAAGCTGCTTTGGAAGCCGAAGGCGCTGTTGCGGAGGTTATCGCTCCGAAACTGGGTTTGATCGGTGATGGCGTAGAAGCAGACCAGAGCTTTCTAGGTGCCGCTTCCGTATTGTTCGATGCGGTTTACGTAGCCGGCGGGAAGGGTTTGGACGCCGAAGCAAATGCCTTGCATTTTCTGAACGAAGCGTTCAAGCATTGTAAGGCTATAGCGTTTGAAGATGGAACGGAGGCCATATTGGCCGCTACCGGTTTCTCGCAAAAAGTGAAAGATGATCCGGGCGTCATAACAGGAAAGGATATGATCAAAAACTTTATTACCGCCATTAAGGGGCACAGGGTTTGGGAACGCGAAAAATCAAGGTTAATACCCGCATAAAATGGATGTCAACAATACCTTATTCTTCCAGGCAGCCCGAACCGGTGACCTGGATACCCTAAACCGGCTGCTTCATGAAGGGATGGCAGTTAACAACCGTGACGAGAAAGGTTATACGGCACTGATCATTGCCTGTTACAACAACCAGCAGGACGCTGCAAAGCTGCTGCTGGAGGCGGGCGCAGATGTCAACACAGGGGACGCAGGCGGTAATACCGCCCTGATGGGTGTTTGCTTTAAGGGCTACCCGCTTATTGCCGACTTGTTGATCCGGTACGGGGCAGACCTTGATCTTCAGCATGGTAACGGCGGTACAGCGCTGATGTTCGCCGCCATGTTTGGACGCAACGACATGATCCGGTTATTGGTGGCGAACGGTGCAAACCGGAATCTAACGGATAACCGTGGGCTTAGCGCATTCGACCTGGCTGCGCAACAAGGCAATGAAGAAGCCATTGAAGTTTTAGAAAGTCAATAAACACATCATGTAACCAAAACAAAACATTCTTAAAATTAATTATATGGCCCTGCAGGTTTTCTGCGGGGCTTCCTGGTACACTGTATGAAACGAAAGAAAAACCTTTTTGAATGCTTTTCTGAATGGGCCACCAAAGCTACCGGCAGTTCTGCCGCCTTTATTCTCGCAGTGTCAGCGGTGGTTATTTGGGCTGCCACTGGCCCGATCGCTAAATATTCCCAGACCTGGCAGTTGATCATCAATACCGGGACGACCATTATTACCTTTCTGATGGTTTTTCTGATCCAGAAATCACAAAACAAAGATTCCAAAGCGATCCATTTGAAACTGAACGAACTTATCGCTTCCCATGAAGGCACCAGCAACCGGATGGTGGATATAGAAAACCTGACCGAAAAAGAGCTTGATCAATTGCATAAGTTCTATGTGCAGATCGCTGAACTGGCAGAAAAAGAAGACGACCTGACTTGTACGCATTCTATCGATGCTGCCGAAGAGAACAACCGTAACAAAACTGAAAACCTTAAAAAACGGAAGTCTTATAGCAAACAAGAAGGGGAAAATGCCTGAAGCAGATGAAATGGCCCGCGGCGATTTTATTGATTGAAAGTCAGCTTTGCCACATTACTGCTCAAATGCCGCAAACATTTTTTACACTGATTGTTTATTAAGCGATCTATGAAAAATACATTTTTACCCTCTGATACAACGGTGGCCGGTATGGGTGCCGTGCCTCTTGAACAAGGTGTCCACTTCCGTGTTTGGGCACCGAACGCAGATGCTGTCTTTGTAAGCGGCAGTTTTAATAATTTTGCTAAAACATCTGACCCGCTGGAAAGCGAAGGTAATGGTTACTGGGCAGGAACGGCAGCGGACGCCAAAACCGGCGATGAATATAAGTATTTCCTCCAAACACCTTATGGTGAGTTTTTCCGGAATGATCCATATGCCAAACAGATGACTAACTCTGCAGGCAATGGCGTTATATATGACGGTAACCGGTTTGACTGGGGCGAAACTCAATACCAAATGCCCTCCTGGAATAAACTGGTGATCTACGAGCTTCATACCGGCACCTTTAATGTTAAAGAAGAAGGAAAGCCCGGGAATCTGTATGGTGTGATCGAAAAGCTGCCTTATTTGAAAGAGCTGGGGATCAATGCCATCGAGGTAATGCCTCCTTTCGAATTTCCCGGTGGCTTTTCCTGGGGATATAACCCTGCGCAGCCCTTCGCAATCGAATCGGAATACGGCGGCCCAGACGCGTTCAAAAGCCTGGTAAAAGCAGCACACGAGCAGGGCATCGCTGTCATCCTGGATGTGGTCTACAATCACTTCGGCCCGGGCGACCTCGATCTCTGGCAGTTTGATGGCTGGTCAGAGAACGGCAAAGGCGGTGTCTATTTTTATAATGACTGGAAGTCGGAGACACCGTGGGGGGATACCCGCCCTGATTACGGCAGGGGAGAGGTCAGGCAATACTTGCGTGATAATGCCCTGATGTGGCTGGAAGAATACCGGGTGGACGGACTGCGTATGGATATGATCCCCTACATCAGGAATGTACACGCTGATGAGAGTCCGGGCAGCATGCTGGAAGACGGGCTTAGCCTGCTCCGCTGGATCAACGGGGAGATCGCTGAAAAATTTCCCTGGAAACTGACCATCGCAGAAGACCTGCATGGCCTCGATAGTATTACTAACCCGGCCGAGGGTGATGGTTTGGGCTTTGGAGCTCAATGGGATGGTGATTTCGTGCACCCTGTGCGCTACGCAATCATTGCGCCGGAGGATGCCGAAAGGGATATGTACGCGATGGAAGCGGCGCTGATGCGACAATATAGCGGCGATCCCTTTCATAGGATCGTTTATACCGAAAGTCATGACGAGGTAGCCAAC
This sequence comes from Mucilaginibacter gossypiicola, assembly GCF_900110105.1. Lineage (GTDB taxonomy): Bacteria > Bacteroidota > Bacteroidia > Sphingobacteriales > Sphingobacteriaceae > Mucilaginibacter > Mucilaginibacter gossypiicola. Next base: position 930,043 of record NZ_FOCL01000004.1, read on the forward strand.
GGGAAAGCCCGGGTGGCCGAAGAGATTTCCGACGGTGACGTGAATAACTGGTATTCTAAAAAACGCGCATCGCTGGGAATGGCGATGGTACTGACTTCGCCCGGGATCCCGATGATCTTCCAGGGACATGAGCTTCTGGAAGACCGCTGGTTTTCCGATACGGACCCCATTGACTGGAACCGGGAGAAGGAATTCAACGGATTCGTACGCTTGCACCGAGACCTGATCCGTCTACGCTTGAATAAAGGTGGTATCAGCGAAGGATTAACCGGGCGAAATACCGAAGTCATCAGGGTAGATAATGAGAAGAAAATGCTGGTGTTTCAGCGCTGGCAGGAGGGAGGGGCGGGAGATACCACAGTCGTCGTGCTGAACTTCTCAGGACAAGCCTACTCCGATTATCGGATAGGCATGCCGGGCGCGGGACTGTGGAAGATTCGTTTCAACAGCGATTGGGAAGGCTATGACCAGGAGTTCGGTGATTATACCGTATTGGATACCAATGCTGAAGAACAGGAATGCGATGGATATCCGCATTCAGCCAGTATCTCGGCAGGACCCTACTCGGCCATTATACTTTCGCAGGATAAATGATCTTGGTGTGGGGAATGAACTTAACGATTGAAGGAATGAAGGGAAAATCTGTTTCGCGTTCTGTACCTGATCCTAAAGGAGGGCCAGCTGACCGGGCAGCAATCCTGCTGTCGGATATATTGGGTAGCGTGTGGCTTTTGATTGCATTCCTCGCCCTAATTGGGTTTTACCTGCTTTGGAACTTCGGACTGATTAAAGGACTGCAACCATTTGACGAGGCTCCGTTTAATGTGCTTGACACGATACTGTCGATATTTGCTATCGTGCTTTCTGTTGCGGTTTTGATCAGTCAAAAGCGGCAGCGCCGTCTGGAAAAGATCCGCGAGCAGGTAGAATTCGAAGTAAACGTACGCGCTGAGCATGAGATCACCAAGATACTGGAAATGCTGCATACAATTCAGCAAAAGCTAGGTATAACCAATAATGATCAGGAACTGGAAGAAATGAAAAAACAAACGGATATCGCCGACATTCACGAAAAGATCAGGAAGAACAGTTAACACATGATGATGCCAATTATGCGCAGTTATTCGGTTAATGCACATTTTTCGTAAGCGACATATTCTTTGGAGGTATTGATAACAATGAAAAAAGGTAATTCTCAAGAAATGGCTATTTTAGGCGGCGGGCCCGCTGCACTGTTCATATTCAAACGTTTGGTTGCCCGCGGACTGCCGGGTCTGAACATTACTATTTTTGAAAAAAACGACCGCCTCGGTTACGGCATGCCTTATGGGCACAATGGCGCTGCGGATGAACATGTCACCAATGTTTCCGGCAACGAAATCCCGGAATTGATGAACGATTTGGCTGACTGGATCAAAAAAGTTCCTAAAGATACGCTGGACAAGTATCATATCGATCCCGGGAATTTTAATGACTATAAAGTCCTCCCACGTTTGCTATTCGGACAGTATCTGAATGATCAGTTTAACCTGCTCCTTAAACAAGCCGGGGAAAAAGGAATCGAAACAACGGTCTGTTACAAGAGCATTGTGGCTGATGTCATCGATGACCCCGTTAAAAGAAAAGTAAAAGTTTTGCTGGAGGATGACCGAAGCTTTGATTTCGACCGCGTCGTCATCTGTACCGGCCACCTTTGGCCGCTCAGGTATGAAGGGAAAGTCAAAGGCTGGTTTGATTCACCTTATCCGCCGGCCAAGATAAGTGTAAAGGTAAATCACGCTGTCGCCATACGTGGTTCGTCGCTAACAGCCATCGACGCGATCCGGACTTTGGGTAGGCATAACGGCACTTTTAAGAAAATAGATGGGAAACTGTGTTTTACGGCCGATGATCCGAATTTCAGAATCGTCATGTATTCCCGCAATGGACTGCTGCCTGCAGTACGGTTTCATCTGGAAGATTCACATTTAGGCAAAGAAACGGTATTGCCTGCTGAAGAGGTAGAAGCCATGCGCGCACAGCATGACGGTTTTTTGCCTTTGGACTATGTTTTTGAAAAGAATTTCAAAGCCGGAATTTTAAGGCAGGATCCGGGATTTTATGAGCAGATCAAAGAAATGAACATGGAAACCTTCGTGGACTGGATCATGGAACGGCGCGAGCGGACTGACCCCTTTGAATTGCTTAAAGAGGAATACGCGGAGGCGGAACAGTCTATAAAAAAACGCGAGTCAGTTTACTGGAAAGAAATGCTGGCCATCCTGAGCTTTGCCATGAATTATCCCGCCAAGTATTTTTCAGCGGAAGATTGGCTAAGGATGCGAAAAAAGTTGATGCCACTTATTTCCGTTGTGATCGCTTTTGTACCACAAAGTTCGGCTGAAACTCTGCTGGCGATGCACCAGGCCGGGAAACTGGAGCTGCTTGCCGTGGGAGAAGAGGGCTCTTTCGAGCCAGGCGAGGACGGGGGCGTGCTTATCGATGGCACGCATTACCAAACTTTTGTGGATTGCATCGGGCAGCCCCATTTGAATTATGAAGAATTGCCATATCCTGGCCTGTTGCAAAACCGCACGGTTAGCCCGGCGCGCTTACGGTTCAGGGATCCGGAAAAGGGCAGGCAAATGATGAGCGATGATCAGCAACAGGTGGTAGTTGATGATCAGGAGAACTATTATCTGACGGTGCCGGGTGTAAGTATCAATGACAGCTTTCAGGCAGTTGATGAGTACAATGCGCTGAACGAACGGATCTATATCATGGCCGTGCCGTTCATAGGGGGATTTAATCCGGATTATTCCGGCCTGGATTTTTGTGAAGCGGCCTCTAAAGCCATTATCGATAGCCTATGAAATTATTTATGGTCTTACTGGGCTCGAAGGCGCCGAAAAGGAATGTCGAGCAGCACGATTTCTTTTTCGGGATTGCTGAAAAACTTGGTGACCTCAAACAGCAATTTGTCGGGTTTTGGCCGGAAGCGGGGAACAGCCTGCATATCGATGGCTGGCGGGAGATCAACTTTGTGGACGGTTACCGCGTCGACATTATGCCCGGACAGGATTACGGAAACAATAAACGCATTTTCTTTATTAACCTGGGTGGTTACACTTCGGGAAAGCTGGAAGAACAGCATTACACCTTATTAACGGTACAGGATGACCGGATCTCCGCTCTGAAAGCGAGTAAAATGACGGCTTTTTTCAGAACCGCGACTATCAAAGGTCTGAAAGGAGCGGATGCTCATATCGATGAAAAATATGGCATTGATGTGGACGACATCTACCGGATCGAAGACTTGTTATCACCGGAAACAAAGGCGCGCTGGCATATTCACTTAACTGCGGTGGAAAATGCTTCCGTAGACGAAGTCCACCTGGGATATTTAAAAATGAGCCAGCTGGGCTAAACTGCTCCCGAAGAAAGATCAATTTTTACAACAAGCGCCGCACTTGGTGTTTTAATCGAAGTTATGGCAATAAAATCAGCATGTTTATTGGAATGGGTAAAAAAACGCTATGAGGGAAAAATTATTCCGCTGAGTAATGTGCCTTACATTCATCATGTTTCGGCGGTTGCGGAAATAGCGGCGAATTATACTGCGTTCGGTTACGAAGCAGGGCTGTGCCATGATATGCTTGAAGATGGGATTTGCAGCAACGATGAGCTGATTTCTGCTTTGTCTTCCTGTTCATACAGCCTGGGGGAAAGAAATGCTATTTTAGGATTGGTACTTGAATTAACAGATCATTATACCTGCGAGGCTTACCCCGAACTCAGCAAAAAGGAGCGGCAGCGAAAAGAAAACAAGCGTCTGCGGAAGGTCAGCCCCGCAGCACAAACGGTTAAATATGCCGATCTCCTATACAATATGGATTGGAAGCTCCGCTATGAACCTGAAAAAGTGCACCGGTACCTAAAACGAAAAATCCGCTTGCTGGAGCGCCTGGATAAAGGGAGCACAGCCTTGCATCAAAAAGTACTGGACCATGCGTATAGTCTTAATTCAAACAATGTGAACTAGTTACACTATTAATATTGTAAGGCAGCTGTATAGTCATGCATAAATAAAGGGCGGTGAGCTTTTTCAGGCAGCCTTAATATATGGATTGACCTTTTTTATTAGCACAGCTAAATCGAATGGCTTAGCGATAAGATCACTCGCCCCTGCGTTCATCGCTATTGATTTTCCATCATTACTGGCTGAAATCACAATAACCGGCAAGGCTGCAGTAGCTGGCTTTTCCTTATGTTCCGAAGTAACTGGTCTCCTGAAATAGCAGAAAACGCGTATGGGTAACCCGACCAGGCTGTAAACATTTGATAGAGCTCTTTTATTGGTGCTCGAATGTTTCGTCCGGTTAATACGCATAGTTTTGTTAACCTATCGTGTTCGGTTGTTTGTTTTTTTGATAGACAAGAGTTTAAGCGTCTCCGGTATCCAGCGGCAGGCTAAAATGAAACACAGAGCCGATTCCACTTTGGCTTTCAGCCCAGACTTTGCCCCCATGACGTTCAATGATCTCCGAGCTAAGATAAAGGCCGATGCCAAAACCCGAAATATGCCGGGTATGGTTCGATTCCACGCGGTAATAACGGTCAAATATGCGTTCAAGATCACCGGGCTCTATACCCATTCCTTCGTCTTTGACGCTGACCACTACTTTTTGATCCTCTGTTTTACACATGACGTAAACATCCTTTGCCTTTGGTGAATATTTAATGGCATTGCTGATGAAGTTAGATATAACAGATTCTATTTTATCGCGATCGGCATTCAATCGGATCAAGGGACATCCATCGAAGTGGATCTCGTGGCTACCAAAGATGAGTTGAGTTTCTTCGATGGCCTCCAGAATCAACTCACAAAGGTCAAATTCTTGTTTATCAATATGGATCTTGCCTGACTCAAGACGGGATATGTTTAAAAAACCATTGATCATATTTGTCATCCGCTTGATCTGCAATGCACCTTTCTGCATTGCGCCGGAAAGAAACTTATCTTCGCTGTTTTTTAATTTCAGGTTCGCTACCTGAATAATGGCCCCAAGGGATGTTAACGGGGTTTTTAATTCATGACTTACCATTCCGATGAAATCACTTTTTCGCGTTTCAGCTTGTTTTTTCTCCGTGATGATGCGCAAAAGATGATAGACGACTACGTAGGTGCATTGCAATTTGTTGATGATTATTTCCGACTCAACTACCCTTCGTTCCTGAACAAATATTTTAAAGGCAGCAGGCAACAAGAGATAAGTCAGAACCTTACACCCGCAAAATACAGAGAGCTTATCGGCGAACTTTCGCCAATGCAATCAGCTATAATTAGTGACAAAACTTCGAAATATATAGTAGTGGCGGCCGGACCTGGTAGTGGGAAGACCAAGGTATTGGTGCACAAACTGGCATCGCTGATGATGCTGGAAGATGTTAAGCACGAGCAATTGCTGATGCTCACTTTCTCGCGTGCGGCTGCAACCGAGTTTAAAAAGCGTTTATTAAAACTGGTGGGTAATGCCGCTCACTTTATCGAGATAAAAACCTTCCATTCGTATTGCTTTGACCTGTTGGGTAAAGTGGGAAGTATCGACGGAGCCGATACCATAATCAAGCGAACCATTGAAAAGATAAAGAGCAAAGAGGTTGAACCTAACAGGATAACCAAGACCGTATTGGTGATAGACGAGGCGCAGGATATGGACGAGGACAATTTCAGTTTGGTTAGCGCGCTGATGGCCGAAAACGAAGAGATGCGAGTCATAGCGGTTGGGGATGATGATCAGAACATCTACCAATTTCGTGGTTCGGACTCCCGATATCTTAAAACCCTGGCAACCTTGCAGGGAGGTAAACTCTATGAACTAACAGAAAACTACCGGAGCAAGGACAACATTGCAGAGTTTGCCAACCAATTTGTAAAATGCTTACAAAGCCGTTTAAAACACACTTCTATAACAACTCACAAGGTCGGCAACGGCGTTATAAAGATCTACAGACACACGCATGGCGGTTTAATCGTGCCTACGGTGACAGAAATCATCAACACACCCTTAGCCGGCAGTACATGCATACTTACCCATAGTAATAACGAAGCAGAAGAAATAACGGGTTTGCTTTTAAAACACGGTCTGAAAGCTAAACTCATCCGCTCCAACGATGGATTCGCGCTTTACAATTTAGACGAGATAAAACACTTTCTTGATCAACTGAATACTCCGAATGATGTTTATGTAATTACAGACAATGCTTGGGATGCGGCAAAAAGGTCGGTAAAAACAAAGTTCGTCCAAAGTGAAAATTGGTCAATATTAGAGCAATTGATAACAGATTTTGAAATCGTAAACCCCAAAAAGAAATACCGGTCGGATCTTGATGTTTTTATCCGCGAGTCGCATTTGGAGGACTTTTATCAGCGCGATACCGAAACCATTTTTGTATCAACCATCCACAAAGCTAAGGGACGGGAATTTGACAACTTATTCCTGATGCTGGACAGCTTAGAGAACACGACCACCGAGCAAAAAAAACGAGAGCTTTACGTAGCGATCACCCGGGCTAAACAGAACTTGACTATCCATCTCAATAGCGGGCATTTTGACCATATCCAAGTCACGAACTTGCATCGGACAGAGATAACAGAACAAAACTCGCGTGCCGACCAATTATCAATGCACCTAACGCATAAAGATGTTCAACTAAACCACTTTTATAATGTGCAGCCACGTGTTGCCAATTTATTAGCTGGTGATAACTTGCAATATCGGGGCGAGGAATATTTAGAAAGCAGTGGTTATCCGGTGATCAAATTCTCCATGCAGTTCATGGAAAAGATAACATCGTTGAAAGCCAAAAACTTCAGACTAAAAGAAGCCATGGTTAATTATGTGGTTTGGTGGCGAAAAGAGGGTACTCAACACCAGATCATGATCATTTTGCCTAAGCTCACATTCGAAAAAGGATTCTAACCCTATGTTGGGTCGCGTGTTCCTCACAACCAGGTCATGAATATCTGATTAGGTGAGGTTATACGTTCGCTAAATATCATTTCAAAACCAAATGATCAAGGTACACGCGACACGCGTGCACCAGTAATGCGCTGCTAATAATATAGGAAACGTATTAACCCGCGTACTGAGAGCAGAATTATATGAAGATTTATTCACAGCCAATTTAAGGTGAGATATCTAAAATATTAGTTCGCGAGCATTATTTTAATTGGTTTCACGGCCCCATGATTTGGGGCCGTGCTTTTTTACGAAAAGAGCCCTGTAATCAGTACCAACCGAACTGGGGCAGCTCCGGGTCAATAAGAAAAAAACGTTTACGGGCTTGGACTTTATGTGGAGGAGGCAGCGGTCATTAAAGGAAAGTACTCATCTGTAGCCATTTCCAATAGCGATAGTGGTTATCATCATCTTTTTAGCCCGATAGCACATTTTTGAACAGGCATGGCTACCTCGTTACCATGCCTGTCCGTAATCTCCGGTATATGGTTGACTTGGTTCTAAACAGTATCCTTGAAAAAGTGATGCGTATTATAACTTAGTGTTTAACTTTATAAAACTTAAAGGCAAACAAAAAGATGACTACGTAACATATAATAGGCAGGTAATAGGCATTAGCAACACTATGATTAGCCACCAGGCCCATTAGTAATGGAAAAATTGCGCCGCCTACAACTCCCATTGATATGAATGATGAAGCTTGCTGCGTGTGGCGTCCAAGGTTTTTTAAGCCAAGACTAAAGATAGTTGGAAACATGATGCTGAAAAAGAAGTTGATCATCATCAGCGCAACGTATGACGTCCATCCCCATCCCTGAGCAACGATAATACACATGATTATATTGCACATAGCAAAAGTTGCCAGTAGTCTGTTAGGCGCAATGAACTTCATCAGAAATGTGCCTATCACGCGCCCTAAGGCCATCATCAGCATAAAAACACTCATATAGTTTCCTGCTGTAAGATTGCTGAAGCCCATCACTTCATGACCGTAATTGATAAAAAAGGCCCATGTACCGCCTTGAGCCGCTACGTTAAAGAATTGTGCGGCAACTGCCCATACAAAATGTTTATGCTGGTATAGTTTTTTTGAAGGCGCCAAATCAACGTTTAACGCTTCTTCATCATCTGAGGCCGTTACCGCATGAGGGTCGGTAAGTGAAGGCACGCGGAGAAAAAGAAAGGCGATGATCAGGAATATGATAACGGCTCCGATACCTATGTAAAGAGATTTTACAGCCGAAAGATCAGTGGTACTGGCGCCGGTTGCCCTAAGCAGAAACCATGAGGCAATAAGCGGCCCGCAAATGGCACCAATGGCATTAAACATTTGTGAAAAATTGATACGGAGATCGCTTGTGCGCTGGTCGCCTAAGGCCGCAGAGAACGGATGTGCTACCGTTTCGAGTGTCGCCATTCCACAACCCATAACAAATAGCGCGATTCTGAAAAAATTAAATGAGGCGGCGTTTGCTGCAGGCACAAACATAAATATCCCTGTAGCAAACAAACCAAGGCCGAGTAAAACACCGGGTTTATATCCGAATTTTTTAAGAAAATATCCAGCCGGAATGCTCATTACAAAATAGGCCCCGAAAACAGAAAGTTGAATGAGACCTGATTGTGATTTGGAAACGTTTAATGCCTCCTGGAAATATTTGTTCAATACATCGCTCATGGCATGTAGTACGCCCCACATTAAAAACAATGAGGTTACGAAAATGAAGTTAGCTATGTATTTCTTCTCAATAAAAGGAACTTTTTGCATGGTTATTTAATTGTAAATGGTTTAGCCTGGATGTTATTGTTGTGAAAATGTAACAGTACCTGTCATCGTGATGAATCAGCTGTACATAATCAATCTTGGTTTATAATTTGTTTTAGTCGACTATTCGGTTTCTTAGCCCCGTTTTATCGGCTACAATTATAGTTAATAAAACCGGTTTTGCAAGTCAATAACGCGATATTCAAACCTGATTTTAAAATAATAGTTCCAATTGGTTTGAAATCCGGAATATCTGATTCCAAGCCGCTTTAAATTTTTAGTTTTGTACTCCTGTTTAAAATGAAAAAACTATCGATTAATGATATTGCTCGTCAGCTAAATGTAGCCAAGTCCACGGTTTCTTTTATTTTGAATGGAAAGGCCGAGGAAAAAAGAATAAGCAGGGAACTGTCCAAAAAGGTTTTGGAATTTGCCGAACAAGCCGGGTATAGGCCCAGCCAGCTTGCCAAGAGTCTGAGTACAGGGAAAACTCAGATGATCTGTCTCATGGTTGAAAAGATTTCCGATCATTTCTTTTCACACATAGCATATCATCTGGAAGCTTTGGCTTACAAAAGCGGCTACAAGATCATCTATTGCAGTACCGAAAATGATCCTGATAAGGCCCGGGAGTTGATAAGCGTATTCCGGACAAGACAGGTGGATGGTTATATTATCACACCACCTGTTAATATAGACGCGGAGATCAGGGATTTATTAAATGATAACCTGCCAGTCGTGCTATTTGACAGGTATCTGCCGGATACGCCCACAGATTACGTTGGACTCGACAATTACAACGGCACCAGGGAAGCCGTTGAGCATCTGATCGCTGCCGGATCGAAAAGAATAGCGTTAGTTACTTTGAACTCAGGTCAAACACAAATGCTTGAAAGGTTATCCGGCTATATGGCAGCTATAAAGCGGCATAAATTAAAACCTTTAGTTCTTAAAGGGCATTTTGAAGACGAGATGGAGGCTACCGTAAAGCTGACGGTTCAATTCTTAAAGGATAATGCTGATGTGGATGCAATTTTATTTGCTACTAACTATCTTGCACTAAGTGGCATAAAAGCCATAAACGAACTGGGATTAAATATTCCCACCGATATTGCAGTGATCGCTTTCGATGATCATGACGTTTTCAATATTTTCAATCCGCCCATCAGCGCTATAGCTCAGCCGCGTGAGGAAATCGCCAAACAACTGTTCAACACACTCTTAGATAAATTAGAAAATAAAGAATCATTAAAAGTCGTGCGTAAAATCATTATTCAACCTAAACTGGTATTAAGAGGATCTACAAGATAGCCCACGGCATAGGGTAGGTGCTAAGATATTTTAGACCCCGGTTTTTGACTACAGCTATAGAAAAGATACAATATTATTTCTCATGCGAAAAAGAAAGATGATGGAGCATCGGCACTTGCCCGTTAGACTTTTCTGCTCTCGCCGCGTAAATTATCAATAATCTGTTGCTTTAATCGTTTAAAGAATTTACATTTGTTCCCGTACCCATTTTAACCTTAAACTCCAGCCTGCTAAAAAGTGAAAAAAGTTGTCCTGAAAGATATTGCGCAACACGTTGGTGTATCCACCGCGCTGGTTTCGTATGTGCTTAACGGACAGGCTGAGGAAAAGCAGGTAAGCAAGGAAAACGCGGAGAAGATCAAGCTGGCGGCTATTGAACTAAATTACCAGCCTAACCAGGTAGCCAAAAGCCTTAGGATGCGAAAGACCCATACCATTGGTTTGGTGGTGGCTGATATCAATTATCGTTTCAGTACCGGGATTACCAGGGCCATAGAGGCTGAGGCTAAACGACTTAACTTTACCGTGATTTTTGGCAGCACCAATGAAAGCCCTGATAAATTTACCGAACTCACCAATGTGTTGGTAAACCGGCAGGTAGATGGCCTGATCCTGGTGCCGGGTGAGAACTCGCAGCAGCAGATTCTGCATTTGCAAAATTCAGGGATTCCATTTGTACTTATCGACCGTTATTTTCCGGAAATAGATACTAACTACGTTGCCTTAGATAATTATAAGGCCGCCTATGACGCGGTGACCTACCTGGTTACTTCCGGGCATAAACGCGTTAGTTTCATCAACCTAAAAACAAGCATGTTCCATTTGCAGGAACGCGACCGGGGATATCTGGATGCATTGAAGGATCATCACCTGGAAAGCCGCCCCGAATGGCTGATCCATATTGATGGCGATGATTTGCCACATGGCATAGCATCTGCTATTCAGCCGCTGCTCAATTCTGCTGATAAGCCAGATGCTATTTTTTTGGCAACAGACAGGCTCACCATAGAGGCCTTAAAGAGATTAAACACGCTGGGTGTAAAAGTGCCGGATGACATATCGGTACTAAGTTTTGACGAGTCGGACGCGTTCGACCTGTTTTATTGCCCTGTTACCCACGGGCGGCAGCCTTTAGAAGAAATGGGGGAGGCCGCTGTGAAAACTCTCATCAACCTGATCAATAACCAAAAGATAAATAAAAAGCTGACGTTCCAGGCCGGGTTTGTCCCGGGAAAATCATGCCGGGAGACCTGAATTTTTTTTTGACCTTTTACTTTAATCGATTAAAGTAAAAGGTTTAACCTAATAATCAAATTGAAAAACTAAACAGTACAGCATATGAACCATTTTAGAATCTATTACTTTAATCGATTAAAGTGCAATTCACCTTAACTCAAATCCACCAGGAAATGATTATCAAACCAACATTTAAACCCAATGAATTATGAAAAAAATTTTAACGATCATACTCATGCTCTGTTACGTGGCGTTGTATGGCCAGCAAAAAACCGTAACAGGAACAGTAACCGAAAAAGAGCGGGGGACACCCCTTGCCGGTGTTACTGTAAAATCAACTACCGCAAGTACAGTAACTGATGTTAATGGGAAATTCAGTCTTACTGCTAATGTAAACAGTAACATCACTTTCTCTTATGTGGGAATGCAGCCATTTACCTATTTGGTTAAAGCAGGTAATGAACCTGCACTCATAGCCCTTGAATACCAATCCGGTAACCTTGACGAAGTAGTGGTAACCGGCTATCAAAGCCAGAAAAAGGCCGATTTGACGGGCGCCGTATCTGTTGTAAAAATGACCGACATTAAAGATATCCCGCAGGGGAATGCTACCAAAGCTTTACAAGGGCGGGTACCGGGTGTTTATATTACTACCAACGGTTCGCCCGAAGGTGGGGCCACTGTCAGGATCCGTGGTATCGGCACCCTGAACAACAATGACCCGCTATATGTGATCGACGGCGTGCCGACCACTCGCGGATTAGAAGAGATCAACCAGGCAGATATTGAATCATTGCAGGTATTGAAGGATGCATCATCGGCAACTATCTATGGTTCAAGGGCAGCGAACGGCGTTATCATCGTAACGACAAAACGTGGTAAAAAGGGGATCAGCCGTATTGATGTCAATGCGTCATCATCGCTGCAATACTACAATTCAAAGCTTAAAGTGCTTAACACCCAACAACACGGCGAGGCATACTTTAAAGCATCGGTTAATGATGGTACCGATCCTAACAATAACCAGATCTACCAGTTTGACTGGAACAAGGATTTTAATAATCCGGTGCTCAATAAAATTATCCTGCCCGAGTTTATTGATGGGGCCAAAACCATGAAACCTGCCGATACCAGGTGGTTCGACGAGATAGGTCAAACTTCATTACTACAGAACTACAATGTTTCGGTAAGCAATGGCGGTGAAAAAGGTAACAGCTTTCTTTCTGTTGGTTATTACGATAACAAAGGCATTGTTAAAGAAACCCATACTCGGAAAGCGACAATCAGGTTAAACACTGACTATAACTTTTTCAATGGCCGCTTAAAAATCGGCGAAAACCTCAATGTTTCCTTTATCAATGACAGGCTTATCGATGTAAACAGCGTACTGTTCACCGCCCTGGTTCAAAATCCAATTGTTCCGGTATACACAGTTACTGGAGGCTGGGGCGGCCCGGCAGCAGGCATGACCGATCGTCAAAACCCGGTGCGGCTGATCATGGATAACAAGCAAAACCAAAGTTATTTCGGCCGTATCACCGGCAATGTTTTTGCCGATTTAACTGTTATTCCCGGCCTGCACCTTAAAACCACCTATGGGGTTGATTATGATGGCCTTTATGAACGTACCTTACGTAAATCATATGTTTCGGGCTTTTTGGTTGATCCATCCAACCTTGCAGCTAACTCACAAAACTTTGATGGCAACCTCATCTGGCAAAATACCTTGACTTATGATCTTAACCTGAAAAAACACCAGATCAATGTTTTGGCCGGCCAGGAGTCTATCCATTATATGAACCAAAACTTTTTTGGCAGCAGGCAGGGTTACGCTTTGGAGGATATCAACTACGCCTATCTTGATGCCGGTTCGTCAAATATTCTTAACGGCGGCAACGGGGGGGCTTACTCACTATTGTCTTTCTTCGGAAAGGTGAACTATACCTTTGATAACAAGTATTTGGCATCCGTTACTGTTCGTCGCGATGGTTCTTCACGTTTTGGTGCTAATAACCGCTATGGTACTTTTCCTTCAGCAACGGTAGCCTGGAGGTTAAGTCAGGAAGATTTCATTAAAAAAATTCCGGCAATCTCTGATTTGAAACTGCGCTATGGCTACGGTCGTACAGGTAACCAAACCATAGGTAACTATGCTACCAACTCATTATATGCAGCCATTTATGGTACCGATCCTACGTTTACCGCCGATAGGGGAACAGCCTATGATATAACCGGTGCAGGTACCGGTACACTTCCTTCGGGCTTTGTTAAGATCCAGGAGGGTAACAATTCGTTGAAATGGGAGGGAACCAGGGAATCGAACTTCGGTATCGATTTTGGATTGTTTAACCAAAAACTTTCGGGCTCGGTTGATTATTTTATCAAGAAAACTTCCGACATCCTTATCACTCCCGGCTACCTTGCTGTTATAGGCGAGGGCGGTACAACTACCTTTAATGGTGCATCGATGCAAAATAAAGGTATTGAGGCCTTGCTTACTTACGATGGGCAAATTAACAAAGACCTGAATTTTACAGTGAGCGGTAACATTGCCACGTTCAGGAATAAGGTTACCTACATCCCTTCTGAGGTGATCACTGCTTATCCGGGTAACGGAACCACACAAACTATTATTGGCCATTCTATCAATTCAATATACGGCTATGTTGCCGATGGTTTATTTACCTCACAGGATCAGGTAAATAATTCAGCCGCGCAACCCGGCAAAGGCATCGGCAGGATCAGGTACAAAGACCTGAATGGCGATGGTGTGATAGATAACAAGGATATGGATTATATCTCCAACGGCAACCCCAATTTTACCTATGGCCTCAATGTAAACCTATCGTACAAAAACTTTGACCTGGCATTGTTTTTCCAGGGAGTACAAGGTATTAAGGTTTATAACTCTTATAAAAACTATACTGATTTTACTTCTATATGGCCGGGTACCAATTGGGGAACCAGGACATTGAACGCCTGGTCGCCAACTAATACCGGCTCAACTATACCGGCCTTGACTTTGGTCGACAGGAACAATGAAGCCCGTACATCAACTTATTACCTGGAGAATGGCTCGTATATGAAGCTTCGGAACGCGCAGGTAGGTTATAACCTGAAAGATGCCTTGCGGAAAATCAAAGTTCAGCGGGCCAGGATCTACGTGCAGGCTAACAACCTGTTCACGGTAAAAAGTAAATCCTTTACTGCCACCGACCCGGAAAATCCGTCGGGCGCTTATCCAATCCCAACGATAACATCCATTGGCCTCGACCTGTCATTTTAACCCTAAAATTTTAATGAGATGAAAAAATATTTATTACTGATAATTTGCTTGATAGGAACGCTGGGTTCCTGTAAAAAGGCACTTGATGAGCAACCGCAGGGCGTTATAGCCAGCAGTCAGCTCAATACACCCGAGAATATTGAAAAAATGGTGATCGCTGCCTATGCAGCATTAGGCAACGAAAACCTGCATACCTCCAACAGCCTGTGGCCATGGGGCAGCATGCGCAGCGGCGATGCCTATAAAGGAGGCGATGGTGTTGGGGATAACAGCGAATGGAACGATTACGAAACATTTGTAACCAATCAGAACACCAATGGCCTTACCGACCAGATGTGGGCACAGATCTATAATAATATTGCCCGCGCCAATAATGCTTTGCTGCGCCTGGACAATATCGCAGCATCTGATTTTCCGCTTAAAACAGGCAGGCAGGGCGAGATGAGGTTTTTAAGGGGCAATCATTATTTTATGGCGAAAATATTATGGAACCGGGTGCCATATATTGACGAGAATGTGCCCACTTCCGAATATATCAAGATCTCAAACACCGCCATGACCAGCGACCAGCTATGGGACAAGATAGCGGCAGATTTCAGATATGCCGCCAATGTTTTGCCCGCTAAACAGGCAGATGCCGGCCGGCCTAACAAGTACACGGCATTAGCCTTTCTGGCCAAAACCTTACTTTACCAGGCTTATAAGCAGGACGATAATCATAACATGACAGGTATTGATCAGGCTAAGCTGAACCAGGTTGTTGGCTTGTGCGATAGTGTGATCAACTTTAGTGGTTATGCTTTGGCCCCCGATTTTGGAGATAACTTTTTGGAAGCTACCGAAAACGGCCCTGAATCCGTATTTGCCATCCAGTATTCAAAAAATGATGGTACGCAGTTTGGCCGCATTGATATGGGGCACTCCCTTACCTACCCTATGAACCCCGAATATGGTTGCTGCTGGCAGCATATCCCGAGCCAGGACCTGGTAAACAACTTTAAAACGGATGCCAATGGCCTGCCCATGTTTACCGGCTATAATAATACAGATGCCACCAAGGTAGCCGATTTTCTGAACCAAACTTTTGATCCAAGGCTTGATCATACTGTGGGTATTCCCGGTCACCCGTTTAAGTATGTGCCTACTTTTGTTTACCAAACTTCCTGGGCACGTGCACCTGCTATCTACGGTTATTTCACCAGTATGAAAGATGATGCCGCCGCCAACGATCCATCATTTCAAAAGATCCCGCCATTTATGTCGAGCTCAAAAAACTGGGAGCTGATCCGTTTTGCTGATGTGTTGCTTTGGAAAGCTGAGGCACTTATTGAACTGAACAGGCCGAATGAAGCCCTGCCGCTCATCAACATGATCAGGCAGCGTGCCGGCAATAGTACAGCACGGTTAAAACAGGCCGACGGCAGTTTTACATCCAACTATAAGGTCAGCCTGTATCAGCCCGGTGTAAACTGCGTTTGGACGCAGGATTACGCCCGCCAGGCCTTGCGCCGGGAACGCAGGCTTGAGTTTGCCATGGAGGGTAACCGTTTCTTTGACCTGGTACGTTGGGGGATTGCTGATACTTACCTCAATAGTTATTTTACAAGCGAGTCAACCAAGCGTACTTATCTCAAAACTGCTAAATTTACGAAGGGGCGGGATGAGTATTTGCCGATCCCGCTTAACCAAATCAATTATAGCAAGGGCTTGTACAAACAAAACCCAGGATTCTAACTAAAAAATTATGAAATTAAAACCTAATGTGCTGCTCATTGCAGTTATTGCGGCAACCGGTGGCCTTTTATTTGGCTTTGATACCGGCGTTATCTCAGGGGCATTACCATTTTTAAAACAGTACTGGCACCTTAGCGATGCCAATATTGAATGGATCACCACAACAGTGCTTGTTGGTGCAGTTGTTGGCGCTTTAACAAGCGGCAAACTATCTGACATCATCGGCCGCAAAAAAATGATCATTATCAATGCGGTAATTTTCACTGTTGGTGCCCTGGGGTGTGCTTATGCACCTAACGTAACTGTATTGATGATCATGCGCGTTATTATCGGTTTTGCCATTGGTATCACATCATATGTGGTGCCAATGTATATTTCAGAGATTTCGCCTGCCAGGGTTAGGGGGGCGCTGGTAACATTAAATCAGCTGATGATCACTTTAGGGATCCTGCTTTCGTACATTACCGATTACTGGTTATCAAACGATACCAACAACGAAAGCTGGCGCTGGATGTTCCTGGTTGGCTTTGTACCGGCAGCCATTTTGCTTTTAGGCATGTTCTTTTTGCCCGAAACGCCACGCTGGCTTATCAGCAAAAACCGCTGGGAAGACGGGAAGAAAATTATCCTGAAACTGGAAGATCCCGATATGGTGGAAAGTACTTTAGCCGGCCTTCAGGAAGAAATTGCTTTATCAGCACAGCACAAGGTTTCATCGGCCGAGATCCTGAAGCCCTGGCTGCGTGCCCCGCTGATCATTACCGTTGGCATTTTCTTTTTTCAGCAGTTTTCGGGTGTTAATACTATCATTTATTATTCGCCAATCATCTTCAAAATAGCTGGGATAGTAAGTAATACGGCAAGTATAATCCCGGCCATTATCATTGGTGGGGTAAATGTATTGGCCTGCCTGCTTTCGGTATTCCTGCTTGATAAAGTAGGCCGGCGTAAGTTGTACTTTGTAGGCATTTGGGGTATGATCCCTTCGTTGGCATTATTGGGTGCATGCTTTCATTTCAAAGAAGCGCTTGGCTCCAGCCTGCCGGTTTTTGCGGTTTTAAGCATTGTATGCTATATTATTTTTATAGCCATCAGTCTTGCTCCGCTGGGCTGGCTGCTTATTTCAGAAGTATTTCCACTTAGCGTACGTGGTGTGGGTATGAGTATTGGCTCACTGGCCCATTGGGGCTTTAACGCTATCATAGCATTCACGTTCCTAAAGCTGGTTAATAACCTGGGTATTGATTATACCTTCTGGAGCTATGCCATCATCTGTATTATCGGTGCTGTATGGGGATACTATTACATTCCCGAAACTAAAGGGAAATCGCTGGAAGCTATTGAAAGCCACTGGCGCAACGGCGATGCGCCAAAAGATATCTGATCCGTTTACTTTTTACTTATTTAAGATTATATGAAAAAATTAACACTTGCCTGCTTACTATCTGTCATGGCATTTATGGCTAAAGCTCAATTGGGCGTTAAGTACGACCCAACTGTCCAATCGACAAAGAGCATGCAATACTTTAAACCTAAAGGAAACCTTTTTGTGGGCGATTGCATCCCATTCTCAAAAGACGGAACCTATTATTATTACTGGCTGCTGGATTCGGCACATCACAAAAGCCTGAACGGGCTTGGCGGACACCAATGGGCTTTGAGCAAATCTACCGATTTGAAGCACTGGGAACAATTTCCGCTGGTGCTTAAAATTGACGAGCCCTGGGAAAAATCCATCTGTACAGGATCGGTAGTATACCATAAAGGCAAATATTATGCGTTTTATGCTACCCGCCTGCTCAATGATGGCAAAGTGAACGAGCAACTGAGCTATGCTATCAGCAATGATGGGGTAAACTTTGAAAAGCAAAAACCAAACCCTTTCTACACTTCGGCACCAGGCTATAGTAAAAGAGATTTTAGAGATCCCAAGGTTTTTGTAGACGAAAAAACAGGAGAGTTTCATTTGTTTGTTTCCAGCTGGCAAGAAAACCCGGTAATGAAAAACAATGGCGGCGCGCTGGTACACCTTTCATCAAAAGACCTGAAAAACTGGACTGTTCATGAACCCATATTAACCGGCCAGCCGTCTACACCCGAATGTCCTGATTACTTTTTTTGGAAAGGCTGGTATTATCTTGTTTATAGTGATGGCAGTAACACATCTTACGTAAAATCAAAAAATCCTTATGGCCCATGGGAAGCACCGCGTTACCAGGCCCTGAATGAAGATTGGTCGAACGTGGTTAAAACAGCCGAGTTTAAAAATGGCAGACGGATAGCGGCCGCATGGGTGCCAAACCGCTTTGAAAGCAAAGATGAAAACCATGAAATATTTGGCGGCAACTCATTGTTCAGGGAAGTTTTCCAGGAGGCCGACGGTACATTGGATACCGGCTTCCCGCAAGAAATGATCCCGGAAACAGGAGATGCTTTAAACCTGAAAATTTCAACCGACCTGCAGGCATCACCGCTTGGCAATAATGGTGCTGCCATTAATTCACCGGGAGGTGTAGGTTCTGCACATATTGAAAATGTACCGCTTAATTGCCGCATTACCTTAGAGATTGAGCCGATTGCTGCCAATGAAGAATTTGGGCTGTACCTGCGTTCAGGTGAAGGGGCTGCCGGTGGTTACAGGCTTAATTTTTCTGCGGGCAATAAAACGGTGAGGTTAGGTAACACCACGATAGAGGGCGTTGATGGTTTGGATAAACCCTTCAAAGTAGATATTGTGATGAAGGAAGGGATTATTGATGTAGATGTTAACCACAAACGCACCATTGTTAACCGTACTTATGAACAAAATGGAAGTTTTGCCTGGTTTTACGCTAAACACGGTAAAGTGAATTTTAAATCGATCACGGTAAGCCCACTTAAAGAAAATTAATAAATATATGCTGTTAGGATTTGACATTGGAGGCACAAAATGCGCGGTAATATTAGGTAAGGTTGCTGCCGATGGAGAGATCGCTATTGTGGACAAACAAGCTATGCCCACAAACAAGCCGGTTTACGAAATGATTGAATTGCTGTTTACCACGGCAGAGGAGCTGTTATTGCAACATAATATACAGAGGCAACAACTACATGGCATCGGGATCAGTTGCGGAGGGCCATTGAGCAGTAAAAAAGGCCTCATCTTGTCCCCACCTAATTTAATAGGCTGGGATGAGGTGCCTATTGTAAAAATGGCCGAAGAAAGGTTTAAAATAAAAACCTTGCTGCAAAATGATGCCAATGCCTGTGCTGTAGCCGAGTGGAAATATGGTGCCGGTAAGGGCGTTGATAACCTCATCTTCTTAACCTTCGGGACCGGTATGGGAGCAGGGCTCATCCTTGACGGTCGCCTGTATTCGGGGCCTTCTGATTTGGCTGGTGAGGTGGGCCATATACGACTTGCCGATATGGGGCCTGTGGGTTTTGGTAAAGCCGGTTCATTTGAAGGCTATTGCAGCGGTGGTGGCATAGCTCAAATAGGGCAGATCAAAGCCAGGGAAAAACTACAGGTAGGGGAGCAGGTTAGTTTTTGTAAAAGTATTGATGAGTTATCGGCCATTACAGCCAAATCTATTGCAGATGCAGCCTTCAACGGTGATCCCGTTGCTATTGAGGTATACAAAATCTGCGCCGAATACCTTGGGCGTGCACTTGCCCTGTTAATTGATATCCTTAACCCGGAAATGATCGTTCTTGGCAGCATATATGGACGGGCCCGCCAACTCCTTGAGCCAGTTATGGTTGAGGTGATCAAGAGGGAAGCCTATAAAGAATCGGTGAGCACCTGCAGGATTGTACCTGCAGGCCTCTCCGAAAATATTGGTGACATTGCCGCTTTGTCGCTGGCGCTGATCAGCAAGGGACAGTAGCAATCAACATCCGCTTCGTTCTTTATGTTTTGCTCATTGGTTACTGCATTTGATAAACTCAGCCCTGCTGTTTTAATTCATATAAAACAAGATTAGCTTATCGAATTGGTTTGAAATAAGGCCAGATCTGGGGTTTTAAGCAGTTGCTTTAAACTTTTTCTGATTGAGGAATAAGGAGTTAACGGTAATAGTTGGAAAAGAGTTGTAAATAATTTGGAAGTGGGGTAAAAGTGGCTATCTTTGCAGCCCGCAAATGAGGAAGCGGGGATTTGTTCTTTAAAGGTTGAAAGTGAATTAGGAAGTAAGAAAAAAGATTATCAAAATCTTTTGTGAGAATGGGAAATAATTCACACCTTTGCAGCCCTCAAACGAGGAGATTGAGAGAGAGGGAAGCGGTCCGAAACTTGGAATAAAAAAAATAAAAAAAAAGTTTTGGAAATGAAGAAAAGGTTTTTACCTTTGCAGCCCCAAGCGGGAGAGAAGTTTAAAAGCTTCTAAACAAGAGAGGATGAGGGTTTTAGGCCTTTGGAATCAAAGCGGAAAGAGAGCGATTCTCGCCGTAAAAAACTGACAAATCAAAACGGTGTAAAAACCGAAAGATTATATAGCTGAACTGGATAGGGAAGCGAGAAAGTTCTTTTAAGAAATGGAAATCATGTAGCGTAACGGGAGATCGGAAGGAGCTAAGGCAACGGAAGATTGAAGAGTTACAAACAAGAGAGAAACTGTATAAAGATATAATAATACAGATTCTATTAATTAATAATAGGGTCAGAGATTAAAACAAAACATTTTACAATGGAGAGTTTGATCCTGGCTCAGGATGAACGCTAGCGGCAGGCCTAATACATGCAAGTCGGACGGGATAGAAGAGCTTGCTTTTCTTGAGAGTGGCGCACGGGTGCGTAACACGTATGTAACCTACCTTAGTCAGGGGGATAGCCTCTCGAAAGAGAGATTAAGACCGCAT
>NZ_FOCL01000003.1 GCF_900110105.1 Mucilaginibacter gossypiicola
ACATTACCCCAGTACTCTTCGGGCTGCGGACTGATGTTAGGATCGCCGTACACTTCTGATGTGGAGGCGATCAACATCCTGGCCTTCTTGTTCCGGGCCAACCCTAACAGGTTATGGGTGCCCAGTGAGCCTACTTTTAATGTCTGGATCGGGATTTTCAAATAATCGATCGGGCTGGCAGGTGAGGCAAAGTGCAGGATGTAATGCAAATCGCCCGGAACGTACACAAACGTGGATACATCATGGTTATAAAACTCAAAGTTTTCCAGTTTGAACAAATGTTCGATATTCCTCAAATCGCCTGTTATCAGATTATCCATACCAATTACATGATAACCTTCCTTAATAAATCTATCGCACAAATGCGAGCCTAAAAAGCCGGCTGCTCCTGTAATCAAAATCCTTTTTCTTTCTGTCATATTATTAATTGTTTTACGGCTTATATTTTATGATTGTTTAGCTGACGTGAGGGCATACGACCACCAATTTCGGGACATGGTTATAATTACCTGGAACGGTAAATTAATTAAAAGAGAAGATGGACTATTTTAAATATTCTTCGTAATATTTTGTAATGAGTACCTGCTCATGAAATGTTGTCTTGATGATTTCACGGCCATGCTTGCGGATGTAATCTAATTTTTGTTTCCCAAGGTAGGCTTCATTCAGTTTTTCGATAATGCTGTCAGTATCCAAAGTACAGATCCAGCCAAGGTTATTTTCGCTAACAAAATCAGAAAGGCCAACATTTTCAGAAATCAATACCGCTGTACCCATATGTAGCGACTCGACAACAACATTTGCGAAGTTTTCATTTAACGATGTGAGAATAAACAGACCTGACTGGTTAAGTCGTTCAAATTTTTCCTCCCGGTTAACCCAGCCTATCCATTCAATTTTTGGAGCTATCTTCAGCTCATCTGCAAGTTGTTTCAATTGCTGTACGTACGCTTCGTCACCATCGCCGGCGATAACCAATTTGAGGTTAAAGGAAAGCTGGCTGATGGCTGCAAACAGTTTTTCAAGCCCTTTTTTGTGATGAATACGCGACATAAAAATAACCGTGAAGCATTCGTTACCGGTTTCTTTTATTCCGATATCAGGTAATGACAAGATATTAGGCAAAACGAAGCCTTCCCACCCGGGGATCAGCTTCCGGCACTCAATATACTCGGACTGGGCGGTAGCATGCAGCACACACTTCTTTAAAATTTCACGACCTCCAAACTTGTGAATTATTTTTTTGTAACCGCTATTCCCTGTTTCAAACACATATTCGCTTAACATGCCGCGGGGCGCAAGGATTACTTTGGTTTTACTGAATAAGGCAATGCGTGCAGCTATCACGCTTAAGATACTCCACCAGGAATGAATATGGATCACATCATAATGGTTAGCAGTTTTGGCAAGCCTGCGCCATAATGAAGGGCTAACATGTGTATGATCGCCGGTGATACGTTTAAAGTACGTTACATTAACCCCTTCTACATCCGCAACCACGCCGGGTATTACATCCAGTTCCGTTTTGCCGTTAGCAGTGGTTGTATAAACGTCAACATCATGCCCGTTGGCCGCTAATCCTTCGCACAAACGCGATACAGATTCAGTTGGCCCTCCGTATCCGTAAGCAGGTTTATAAGCAGGTATAATGTGCAGTATTTTCATAAGTAGTATTAGCTATAAGGAGAATGCAAATATGCACCTGTTGACAGACTATTTAGCCAGATTAGATTTTAAATCACTCTTAACCACAGTTAAAACAGGAGTTGGTTCTGGCTTTCCGGCAAGTTTATCATCTTCAATTAGCCGTATCGCCAACAATATTTCAACCATGGTACGTTGCAGCGTATAGTGCCAGCCAACCCAGCCGTTAAAAATAAGGCCTTTACCAAAAAGACAGTAGAAAAACACTGCGAAAGGTGCCAATATCTTGGTTTTTCTGATCTTCCCGCTCAGCGGCAACTCCGAATACGGTTCACTTACCAGTTTCCTGCTTTCATGGATAGCGTAACCGTCCTGGTTGCCTAACCACCTCGACAGGGATTTTCTGTCGTCATGTAATATGTGCGCCTTGTATTTGCCGGTTGTACCATTAACTCTAAGGCGCTGGGTGTGGCCGTCCTCGTAGTAAATACACTTATCTACATCAAATAAAACGGGACGTGGTGTGGTATTATCACCAAAAAGCCGTTTTCCGAAAACTAAAAACCTAAAAGTGGTTTGATACGCAGTATTTTGCGGATTAGCAATGATATTTTTTGTTTCCTGTATAAATTCAGGTGTAAGCACATAATCGGCATCAAGTGTCAGCACCCATTTACTTTTGAGTAATGTAAGTCCATAATTCCACTGATCTCTGTGACAATCAAATTTGCGTTCAAAAATCTCAACATTGGGATAAGAGTTAGCGATATCCAGCGTTGCGTCGGTACTATAGCTATCCAGAATAACCACCCGTTCGAGCCAGGTTAAACGGTCAAGAACACGTTTAAGGTTCGGTTCCTCGTTTTTGGTTAAAATTAACGCTGTGATTAAAGTTGATGAGGTCAATTCCATCTTACTGTTTTATATGTTTAATAAGGTAAATACGATTATTAGCTTAAGGTTTTAAAACTGCATCTTTTATTTATAACCAGCTGCCTGCAATTCAAACAGCTCGGCATAGCGGTCGCCTCTTTGTAAAAGTTCCTCATGGCTTCCTATTTCCAGGATCTCGCCTTTATCTAATACGATGATCCTGTCGGCCATACGCACGGTTGAAAAACGGTGAGAAATAAGCACAGCGGTCTTTTTGTCGGTGATATCCGAAAACCGCTTAAAAACTTCATATTCAGAACGCGCATCTAAGGCGGCAGTAGGTTCATCGAGGATCACAATCTGCGAATCACGCATATAAGCCCTGGCCAGTGCCACCTTTTGCCACTCGCCGCCCGATAGTTCAACGCCTGTATCAAAATGGGAGCCCAACATCTGCTGATATTTACCAGGCATCCTGTCAATTATCGGATGGGCAAGACTTTGCTTTGCAGCGCTAATTATTAGTTTTTCTTCATCTACCTCAGCAATGTCACCAATAGCTATATTTATAGATGCAGGCATCTGGTATTTAATAAAATCCTGGAAGATGATACCCATTTGCTTCCTGATATCCTCAATATTATATTCCTTCAAATCATAACCATCAAGCGTTATGCGGCCTTCAGTTGGATCATATAGCCTTACCAGTAACTTTACCAGCGTAGTTTTGCCGGCTCCATTTTCGCCAACCAATGCAAGTTTTTCGCCCGGGCGCAGCGTAAAATTCAAATGCCTGTTAGCCCATTTATCTGAATTACTGTATTTAAACCCAACATCCTCAAAAGTAAAACCCGAAACTATCGGATCAGGAAATGGCCGCGGATTATTGGGGATTGTAATAGAGGGCATGATCTTAAAGAAATCAAAAAAATCTGTGAGGTAAATTGCGCCCTGAGCTACAGCATTAAAGCGCCTCGCGCTGTTTTGCATTAAGCCGCCTAACTGCCTTATTGTTCCCAACAATAGTGTTAATCCACCAATTGTTAAGGTACCTTGCAGCACCCGTTGTATAATAAAAAAGAATACGATATAAAATCCTACCACACCCGGAATACTTATAAGCGAACTAACAACCACCCGTTTAACACCAAATTTGCGTTTAGCATCGTAAAGGCTATGGGAGATTTTTTTGAACTTATTTATAAAGAAGCCCGACAGATCAAACAACCTGACTTCTTTTGCTGCAACATCGCTGCTTGCCACCAGGCTCAAATAGTCAAGCTCGCGCCGGGCCTGGGTTTGGCTGCGCAGCAAAGCATAATTTTTGTTGTTATAATAAAACTCGCCCAGTAACGAAGGCAGCGCAACCGACAAAAGTATTATGATAACCCACGGATTAAAGGCTACCAATACTACTACGTACGATGTAATTGTGATTAAGTCCTGAACCTGGCTAAACACATGCGTTAGTAAGATAGCCCGGCCTGAAGTTTGTTGCCTCGCCCTTTCCAGCTTATCATAAAACTGTGAGTTTTCAAATTGCACCAGGTCCAGTTTTGCAGCATGCTGCATAATCATGTTCGTAGTATCGTTGGTTAGGCGTTCACCTAAAAGTTCATCAATTAATGAAGTAACTTTTCCAAGTATAATTAATACGAGTATAAGGATAAACTCAATGGCTATTAATTTCCAGAGATGATTATATGGCAACGCCCTGTTGTGAGTTATAGCGATAGCCTCATCAATTATATATTTACCGACGCTCAATAAACCAAGCGGAATAATTGCCTGCAAAATCCTTATCAGGATATTAACTAAAGTTAATCCGGGGCTAACTTTCCAAACCAGGCTAAAAAACTTTGGAAGATTACGGTATGCAACCAATCTGTCCCTAACTGTTAATCCCATGTTTTTTAATATATCTGTTAACCTAAATAATGTTGTAATATTTCAGAAAACTCCCTTGCGTTTAACTCATCAAAAATTGTTGAGTGCTCACCCTTTACCTCATGAATTTTAACTGATTGGGCATAGTTTTTCCAGGCGTGTTTATTTTCAGAATTAACTTCAAGTTCTTTGTAAATGATCTTGTTTACCCTATCAATAAAATAGTATTGCTGTGTAGCGTTAAACAAAACAATCTCGCCATTGTAAGGCTTTATCTGGTAATTGTCGGCCGCTGTTTTTATCTGCAGGGTAATCCGGTCAAAAATATCCTGGTCAATATTTGCCAGCTTTGATTCTGTATTACTGAACAAAGGACCTATTTTTCTTACCTTATATATCAGCGCCTGTTTAGGGTGCTTCATTAGCAGGAATAGCTCAAATTTAACTTTGGTAGATATTACCTCGACCGATCTTTTCATTAAATACGGCAGGCTATTATTTTTCTGAACAGTAACCACATCCCCTAATGGCTTCGCCTCTGCATCAAACATGGCAAGCATAGCAATCTTTTTGCCCATAGCCTGAAGCTGGTTGGCCATTTCAACGGCTATCATACCGCCAAGACAATGACCGGCAAGCGCATATGGGCCATAAGGATTATCTAACAGCATTTCTGTTACATATCTTTCGGCAATGCCCTCAATGGTATCTGGAAAATCAGCAGGATTACTGATATGTAACGGCTGCTGTAATCCATAAACAGGCTGTTCAGGATCAAGCAGTTTTACAAACTCCTTAAATTTAAATGCGGTACCACCGGCCCCGCAAACAATATAAAGCGGTGTTTTATTCCCTGTAGTTTTTATAGGTATAAGCGATTGCGTAAGATCAATATTTTGATTTTGCGACCTGCGATAAAGTTTGGCAATTGTTGGGTGAATAAACAAATCCCTGATGGTAATGTTAATTGCCATTTC
This sequence comes from Mucilaginibacter gossypiicola, assembly GCF_900110105.1. Taxonomy (GTDB): domain Bacteria; phylum Bacteroidota; class Bacteroidia; order Sphingobacteriales; family Sphingobacteriaceae; genus Mucilaginibacter; species Mucilaginibacter gossypiicola. Next base: position 5,382 of record NZ_FOCL01000003.1, read on the forward strand.
TTTCTTAACGGCTGCAATAAGCCGCATGGCTAAAATGGAATGACCGCCCAATTCAAAAAAGTTATCGTGAATGCTGATCTTGTCGATGCCTAAGAGCCGTTCCCATATTGCAGCTAACCCTTCTTCTGTTTTATTTCGCGGCGCTACATAGTTGTAATTTAACTGTTCTGCGGTATCAACATCAGGCAACGCGCGCTTATCAATTTTGCCATGGGTTGTTACAGGAAACTTATCAAGCAACACCCATAGTTTAGGCACCATATATTCGGGCAAATGAGCAGACAAATACGATATCAGGGCTTGCTTATTATACGCCGCTTCGGTTGTTACATAGGCTATTAATCCATTTACGCCATTAACATCGGGCTTTGCTAATACTATCACCTGCGATACCAATCCGCTTTGCAGCAACACATTTTCGATCTCTCCTAATTCGATACGAAAACCACGAATCTTAACCTGGTCATCCATCCGGCCAAGATATTCAATATCGCCGTCAGGCAGCCAACGCCCTAAATCGCCGGTGCGATATAGCCGAGCACCTTCGTTATCAGAAAACGGATCTTTTATAAACTTCTCATTTGTTAAACCGGCCTGATTCAAATATCCACGCGCTACCTGGATGCCTCCGATACAAATCTCGCCTGTTACCCCTATCGGACTTAATTGGTTTTCTTTGTTCAGGATATAGATCTTTACATTATCTATAGGCTTGCCTATAGTTATGGTCCCATCAGACTTTATCGGGTTGTGGGTTTGAGATGCACAAACGGTACACTCAGTTGGCCCATATCCGTTAAGCGCCTCTATCCCCTGTAATTGCATTTGCTTAACTGCCGCCTCGTTCAGCGCTTCACCTGCCGAAATAACAATTTTAAGCGTATCGGGCGCATTTTCAATAAACGGCTGAAAAGCAGGCGGCAATATGGCAATTTCTACTTTTTGCTTTACTAAAAGCTGGCTGAAGTCTTCGGCTGATAAAAGCGATTCCTTAGTACACATAACGAGGCAGCCACCTGTGAGCAGTGTGCTAAAGATTTCATTACACGATGCATCAAAACCAAATGATGCAAATTGCAGGAATCGCATACCGGGTTTAAGCTTCAGGTCGCGTTTATGGGCCAGTACAAGATTAACTACACTGCGATGCTCAATCATAACGCCTTTAGGTCTGCCGGTAGAACCTGATGTATAAATGATATAAGCAAGCTGATCTGCAGCTACTGCTGAGTTCAATTCTGCCTTTGCGTAACTTTCAACTTCGTCCCAACGCCTATCAAGTTCAACAACCTTAACACTTGCTTTTGAAAATTTATTACTGCAGGTGCTACTACTAACCACTAATCTGGCATCCGTATCTTTCAGCATATAATCAATACGGTCTTGCGGATACTCAGGATCAAAAGGCACATACACGCCACCGGCTTTCATCACACCCAAAATGCCAAATATCATTTCGATACTGCGCTCGGTACAAACAGGTATTATGGTTTCAGTTTTTACACCATTAGCCTGCAGGTATTTTGCCAGGTTTGTCGCCTTATCATTAAGTTGATTATAAGTTATTACTTCGTCTTCAAATGTTACAGCAATGGCATCCGGAGTTTGAATCACCTGCTGCTCAAATATGTCCAGAACGCTTTTATCCTTAGGGTAATCGGCACCTGTAGCATTGAAATTCTTTAATTGCTCTTCCTCTTCGGCAGCACTTAAGATATTTATACGCCCGATTACTTGGGTTGGAGTTTTCACAACCGCCTGCAGGACAGCTGTAAAATGCCCTATCATACGCGTCATGGTTTCGGCCTTAAAGAGGTCGGTATTATATGTAAGCCCTCCAACAAGACCTTCAGCAGTTTCCACGAGATTTAAGCTGATGTCGAATTTCGATGTGGTATCTTCGGCTGTTTCAGCGCTCAAGGTTACGCCGGCCAGTTTAAGTTCAGGTATTTCGGGGGTATTTTGAAGCGTAAACATTACCTGGAACAACGGGCTATGGCTCATGTCCCGTTCTTTCACTACAGCTTCCACCACTTTTTCGAAAGGTACTTCCTGGTGATTATAAGCTTCGAGGGTTGTATTTTTAACCTGTTCGAGCAATTTGGTAAATGCCCAGTCTCCTTTTATATTGTTCCGTAAAACCAGCGTATTGATGAAAAACCCTATCAAACCTTCAATTTCCTGGCGACTGCGACCGGATACCGGCGTACCGACACTTATATCTTCATGGCCGCTGTAACGGTAAAGAAGCACTATAAATGCCGATAATAAAGTCATATATAGTGTTGTACCCTGCTTGCGGCTTAATACATTTACCCCATCAACTAATTGTTTGTTGACAAAAACAGCTTCAGTTAAACCCTGGTTGCTTCTTATTACCGGCCTGCGGTAGTCTGTCGGAAGTTGAATAGTGGAGACACCCTCTAACTTGTTTTTCCAATAATTGAGTTTTTGCTCAAGCAGGTCGCCCTGAAGATGGTTCCGTTGCCAAATAGCGTAATCTGCATATTGTATCGGCAAAGCAGCCAACGTCTGATTTTCAACGCCTACATCGGCAGAGGCAAATGCTTTATATAACATACCCAGCTCATGCACAAGGATAGAAGTTGACCAACCATCTGATGCTATATGGTGCATGGTTAACACTAAAATGTACACATCCTCGCCGGTTTTAATCAATTCGGCGCGCAGCATATCATCCTGCGACAAATTAAAAGGTTTGTTTATTTGCCGTTGGATATAGTCTTGTAAGTTAATACCAACTGCTTCAATTTCTTCCTGTGATATTTCCCCCAACAGCCAGTCGCCTTCGGGCTTTACGTATTGATAACCGCGACCTTCGTGCTCTCTTATAACTGTACGCAAAACCTCATGACGGTTAACTACTTGGCGGAACGCATTGGTTAATGCCGGGATATTTAATTTACCGGTTAAACACAATACAGCCGGAACGTGGTATTGAACGCTGCCTTCCAACCTGTCGATAAACCACATGCGCTCCTGGCTGAATGACAGAGGAATATGCTTCGGACGCAATTGCGTTACTATGCTCGCAATCCCCACTGTGGTTTCGCTGATATTTAAACGTGAACTTAATTTGCTTACAGTAGGATAATCAAATACATCACTAATAGGCAACTCAACCATAAACGCTTTGCGTACTGCCGATATCAGGCGTACGGCCAGCAATGAATGCCCGCCAAGTTCAAAAAAATCATCATGAATACCTATCGAATCTACTTCGAGGATCTCCTGCCAGATGGCTGCCAATTTTAATTCGGTTTCGTTTGCAGCTATATCATCTTTTTTTGCCGATACTTCAATTTCGGGATCGGGTAATAGCTTACGGTTTATTTTACCTGCTGCCGTTAACGGGATTTCTTTAAGTTCGATCAGGTAAGCGGGTACCATATACTCGGGCAGCTGCTCTTTTGCCCAGCTAATAATTGCCGGACGATCGAATATGCCGTTTGCTATTACATACCCTACCAATTGACTGTTTCCCTGTTTACCGCGACGGGCCATTACTACCGCCTGACTTACCAATTTACTTTGTTCCAGGATCCGGCTAACTTCGCCCGGCTCAACACGATAGCCCCTGATTTTCACCTGGTCGTCTACACGGCCCAGGTATTCAATATTTTCTTCGGCATTATATTGTACGGCATCACCGGTCTGGTACATCAAAGCACCTGAATCGCCATAAGGATTGGCTATAAATTTTCCCCGGGTAAGCTGAGCGTGTCCCTGATATCCCCTTGCCAACCCCGTTCCTCCAATAAATAATTGCCCAGGAATACCCACCGGGCATAATTGCAGGTCTTTATTCAATACATAGGTTTGCGTATTTGAAAATGGGCGGCCTATTGGTATAATGGCAGGGTTTGTATCTGTTACCTCATATAACAATTTACCTACAGTAGTTTCTGTTGGCCCGTAATGATTGATGATGCGGCAATCACTGTATCGCCTTATTTTAGATACGATTTCTGCTGATAATGACTCGCCGCCAAAAATCAGCACCCGCGCCGGAACCAAAGGCTCATCTGCCGACAGTGCTTTCCAATGAGATGGCACTATCTTAATACAATCTATTCGGTTTTCGTCAAAATAAGCATGCAAGGCCTCGATATGGCTTAAGGTCTCTTTTGTAAAAACATGCAAGGTACCGCCGTAAAGTAATGAACTAAACAAAACTGTATTACCCAGATCGGTTGCTATGGTAGACATTAAGCCGAATGTTTTGCAGTCCCCGATATGGATACGGTCATTAAGGCCGTAAACATAATCGATTATGTTTCGCTGGCTAATTTGTACGCCTTTAGGTTTTCCTGTTGAGCCTGATGTGTAGATCACATATGCCAAATTATCCGGCGATATTGTTCTTATAGCGTCGATTTCAGGCTCGGCAGCCAGTTCCCAGTTTTGCTCATCAAGCTCGACAACTTTTAGCCATTCTGAGATATCAGCAAGGCTATCGGCAAATCGGGGACTACTTACGGCGATTTTTGCATTGGTATCTTCCAGTATATAATTAACCCTTTCGGCGGGATAATCGGTATCCACCGGTACATAAGCGCCACCAGCTTTAAGGATACCCATAATACACACAATCATAGAGATTCCACGTTCAATATAAAGTGGCACCAAAGTATCTGCCCCAACGCCGTAGCGCTGCAGGTGGTGCGCCAACCGGTTCGAGCGTTTGTTTAACTCTTCAAAACTGATCGACTGCCCTTCAAATGTAACAGCATTTGTAACAGAAGATTTTAATACTACAGCTTCAAAAATATCAGCAATAGTTTGATCAGTTGGATATAAGCAGGCACTTTGGCCCAGGGTTAGCAGATTTTCTTTTTGCAGTTGATTGAGCATCCGCAATTTGCCCACCTGCATTTCGGGCTGAGCGACAGCCGATGCCAACAGGGTGCAAAAATGCTCGACCATGGTTTCGATTCGTAAGGCACTGAAAATATCAGTTCTGTATTGCACAGCACACTGAAGACCTTCAGGACTCTCGCTCACAAAAAATGTAAGATCAAATTTTACGGCAGATTGCTCATAATCATACCCATCAAGCTGCAATCCGCTTAATTTTAGCGCGGGTAAGGTTGGCGTATTACCGAGCACCAGCATTACCTGAAACAGCGGACTTACGCCAGCCGTTCTTTCTTTCACTACTGTTTCTACAACTTTTTCAAAAGGCACTTCCTGGTGCTCGTAAGCCTCAAGGGTAGTTTGTTTAACTTGTGTTAACAGTTGCGTAAATGGTTCATCGCTTTTAATTTGATTGCGTAATGCAAGGGTATTTACAAAAAAACCGATCAAACTTTCCAACTCGGGGTTGGGCCGGCCTGCGATTGACGTGCCTACACAAATATCATCCTGGCCGCTGTAACGGTATATCAGTACATTAAATACAGATAGCAGCGTCATATAAAGCGTTACGCCGTATTCCTGGCTTAACAGCTGCAAATTACTACTGAGCTGCTGATCGATATTAAAAGTTAAAGTTGTGCCTTTACTGCTGTTGCCGGTTGGGCGTATATAGTCCGCAGGCAACTGTAAAGCAGGAACATCCTGTAATTTCGATTTCCAGTACTGTAGTTTTTCTTCTAATTTTTCTTCCAGCAGGTTACCGCGCTGCCATAAAGCATAGTCGGCAAATTGCAATGCAGGCTCAGGCAAACGGAGTTGCTGACCATTGCTATATGCGCTATACAAAGTAGCTATTTCATCGGCTATGATTGGTAACGACCAAGCATCTGATGCGATGTGGTGGATAACCATGACCAACAGGTATGAATTGTCATCTGTCTGGATCAATTCGGCACGCAACATGTCATCTGCCGACAGGTCAAATGGCTTTTCTATTAATCCGGCGACCTGTGATTTTAAATTTACGGATGAAGTTTGAACTAATTTCCACTGGCCTGCCGGTTTTATAAATTGATGGCTGCGGCCGTTATGCTCTTTTATTACTGTACGCAATACTTCGTGACGATTCACCACTTCCCGCATTGCCCGCTCTAAAGAAACAACGTCAAGATTACCTTTCAACCTTAAAGTACCGGGTATATGGTACTGTATGCTACCCTCCAATCTGTCAATAAACCATAACCGTTCCTGGCTGTAGGACAACGGGATATATTCAGGCCGCGGATTTACTTTTTGGATCGTACTGTCTGCTGCTGTTGTTACTGTTTCTTCTTCCAGTTGTTTTGCCAAATCGGCTATAGTCGGGTACAAAAACAAATCGCGGATCTTCAGCTCTTTGTTCAGCTCCCTTCTTACCTGCGAGATAACCCGCATGGCCAGTAGTGAATGGCCCCCCAGCTCAAAGAAATTGTCTTTTGTGCTGATCTTTTCTACACCCAGCAACTCTTCCCAGATCTTGGCTAATTGTTTTTCTGCTCTTGTTTCCGGTGCGCTATAGCTTTCTTCATGCCCTGCTTCTGCATCAGGCAGTGCCTTTTTATCTGTTTTGCCGTTTGGTGTTAATGGCAGGCTTTGTAAATTTATCCATAACCTCGGCACCATGTATTCCGGCAACCTTTCACCAAGGTAGTTTTGAAGCTCCTGTTTGTCGTAGGAATTTTCATCCATGGCCACGTAGGCGGTCAATCTTTTCGTGCCCTGTTTATCTGCTCTCGCCAATACTACTGCCTGCCTTACGTTTTCGTTTTGCAGCAGCACCTGTTCTATCTCACCCGGTTCGATCCGGTAACCCCTGATCTTCACCTGCTCATCTATCCGGCCTAAATATTCAATATTGCCGTCCGGCAGCCATCTGCCCAGATCGCCAGTCCTGTACAGCCTCTCGTTGGGCTCTTCGCTGTATGAGTCTGTGATGAACTTCTCTTTCGTCAGTTCAGGTTGGTTCAAATAGCCTCTTGCCACCTGTACGCCACCGATGCAGATCTCGCCCGGTATACCTATCGGACTTAATTCTCCTGAAACACTCCTTACGTGGATTTGTGTGTTCGATACAGGCATACCGATCAATGCAGCTTTGTTGATGTCTTCTATGGTATAATAGCTGGCACATACCGTACTTTCGGTCGGGCCATAGCTGTTTACTATTACTGTGTCCGCGTACAGCTTATCTATGAAGCCCGGCTGCAAGAGTTCGCCGCCGCTGATAATATAGCGCAGACTGTTTGTATTGAGCTTGTTATTACCCTTTTGACTGTTCAAATAGGCTATTACCGTAGGTGTGGCGCTTAATATCGTTACCGACTCTTTTGAAATCAGGTGGATGATATCATCTGCATCTTTACCACCTTCTTTTACGATCACTACTTTTGCGCCGCTGATCAGTGCCGGATAAACTTCCTCGCACATCGTATCAAAAGATACTGATGATTGCTGCAGTACTTTATCTTCCGCTGTGATCCCGAAATAGTTTACAAAACCTTTACAGTAATTGGAGATACTTTGGTGCTCCACCATGACACCTTTGGGTTTGCCTGTTGAACCCGAGGTATACATGATGTATGCCAACTGCTTTGGTTCAATCGTGATGTCCAGGTTTTCACCGCTTTGGTTTGCAATTTCCTCGTTGTTATCTAATTCGATAACATTGGCTTTTTCGAGATTGATTTTGCTTGTGCTGCTGCTCAGCACAATGCTGGCTTTAGTATCTTCCAGAATATAACTGATCCGCTCTTTCGGGTAATCCAAATCAACCGGTACATAGGCTCCCCCAGCTTTCAGAATGCCCAGGATGCCGGCTATCATGTTGGGGCCGCGCGCTATGCAAATCGCTACAAGCGTTTCTTTGGTTACGCCTTGTACTTGTAAATAGTGCGCTATCCGGTTCGATTGCTCGTTCAGCTCCTGATAGCTTACTGTTTCGCTTTCAAATACCAGCGCCGTAGCTTCCGGTGTAGCTTTTGCCTGTGCCTCGAAAAGGCTGATAATATTCTCTTCTCTTGGATATGCTATTGACGTTTCGTTGAATGCCTTTAATTGCCCCGCTTCTGCTTTGCTTAGCAATTGCAGTTTACTGATAGAAGTATTATCGGGCTCGTTGATTATCGATGTTATCAGCTCCACATAGTGCCCTGCCATTCTTGCAATGGTTCCTGCCTCATACAAATCGGGATTATATTCTGCTATGATCTTGATCCCTTCTTTGGTTTCCTCTGCATTATAACTCAGGTCATACTTACTTGACTGATCGCCGGGTTTTTCGCTGCTGATTTTAATATCACCCAATTCAAGGGTTGGGATCACGGCCGTGTTCTGCAGAGCAAACATCACCTGGAATAGCGGGCTACGGTTCAAATCCCTTTCTTTGACTACCGCTTCTACTACTTTTTCAAACGGTACTTCCTGGTGACCGTAAGCTTCCAGCGTGGTTTGTTTTACTTTGCTTAATAGTACCGTAAATGTATCATTGCCGTCCAGGCCTGTCCTCAACGCCAGCGTGTTTACAAAAAAGCCGATCAGCCCTGCTGTTTCTTCTCTATCTCTGTTAGCCACAGGTGTTCCCACACAGATATCTTCCTGACCGCTGTACCGGTAAAGCAACACTTTAAATATGGCCAGCAGCGTCATGTACAGTGTTGCTCCCTGCTCCAGGCTCAACTTCTGCAGTTTTGCTGCCTGATCTTTGCTTATCGTAAACTCGTATAATTCACCTTTATTTCCTGGTACTGCAGCATGCTGATGGTCTGCAGGCAGTGCTAATGTAGCTGTACCTGCCAGTTTTTCTTCCCAGTAGCTCAGTTTGCTTTGCAGTTTTTCCGCGTTAAGGTATTCCCTTTGCCAGATTGCGTAGTCGGCATATTGGATTTCCGGTGCTTTCAGCTCCGGTGTTTTATTATTATTGTAATCATTATAAAGCTTGCTGAATTCCGATACCAGTACCGGCATCGACCAGCCATCGGCAACAATATGGTGGAGCATCAGCAGTAATACATATTCGTCATCCCCTGTAGCAATCAGCTCTGCCCTCAGCATATCATCCTCCGACAGATCAAACGGTCTTACTGTTTCTTGAGCGAGATAGTCTTTTAATGCTGCTTCGCTTTCGTTTGACTCGCTTTGTTTTAATGTCCAGTTGTTGGCTTTTACATACTGGTAGCCCTGACCTTCATGTTCCCTGATCACCGTACGCAGCACTTCATGGCGTTCTACTACTGTTTTCAGCGCGTTTTCCAGGGCTACGGTATTGACTTTGCCCTGCAACTTTAACACTGCTGAAATATGGTACGATACGCTCCCTTCCAGCCTGTCGATAAACCATAGCTGTTCCTGGCTGTACGACAGCGGGATATGTCCTGGTCTTGGGTTTGCTTTTTGTATAGTTCTTTCGGTTGTTGATTCTTCAGCCTCCAGTTGTTTTGCCAAATCTGCAATCGTTGGGGATACAAACAGGTCACGGATCCTGAGCTCTTTATTCAGTTCCCTTCTTACCTGCGAGATCACCCGCATGGCCAGCAGCGAATGGCCGCCAAGTTCAAAGAAGTTATCTTTTGTTCCTATCTTTTCTACGCCAAGCAGCTCTTCCCAGATTTTTGTTAACTGTTTCTCTGTTTGGCTTTCCGGTGCGGTGTAGCTTTCCTCATGACCGGCTTCTGCCTCCGGCAGTGCCTTTTTATCTGTTTTGCCGTTTGGCGTTAGCGGCAGGCTGTCCAGTCTTACCCACAGCCCGGGCACCATGTATTCCGGTAGCCTTTCGCCCAAATAGTTTTGAAGCTCCTGTTTATCATAGGCAGCTTCATCCATCACCACGTAGGCAGTCAGTCTTTTTGTGCCTTGCTTATCTGCACGGGCCAGTACCACGGCCTGCCTTACGTTTTCCTGTTGCAGCAGCACCTGTTCAATCTCACCAGGCTCTATCCTATAACCCCTGATCTTTACCTGGTCATCTATCCTCCCCAGGTATTCGATATTTCCATCCGCAAGCCATCTCCCCATATCCCCCGTTCTGTACAACTTTGCGTTGAGGTCTTCACTGTAAGGGTCTGCAATAAACTTCTCCTTTGTTAGCTCCGGCTGGTTCAGATAACCCCTGGCCACCTGTACACCGCCGATGCAGATCTCACCCGGTACGCCGATTGGACTTAAACCACCTGATTTACTTCTGATATGGAGCTTCGTGTTTGATACCGGCACGCCGATGGGTACAATCTCTATATCCGGATCTTTCTCCAAATCGCTCCAATAAGTAACGTCGATGGCGGCTTCGGTAGGGCCATATAAATTATGCAGCGTTACGTGAGGCAATTTGTTCCTGAATAGTTTTACCTGGGCTGTTGTCAAGGCTTCGCCACTGCATAATACATGCTTAAGCGCCGGACAATCTCCCTTTTCTATGTCGAGCAAAAACACACTCAACATCGACGGAACAAAATGGAGAAGGGTTATATTTTGGTCTTCAATTATCGATTTCAGATACAAGCTATCGCCCTGCGCGCCGGGTTTGGCGAACACCAGTTTAGCTCCTGTTAATATCGGCCACAAAAGCTCCCAAACGGATACGTCAAAGCTGAATGTATTTTTTTGTAAAACAGTATCTGCCGAAGTTAATCCGAAATAATTTTGTGTCCAGGTTAACCGGTTTACAACTCCTCCGTGCTCATTCATGGCGCCCTTTGGCTTCCCTGTTGAACCGGAAGTATAAATCACATAAGCTAATTGATCAGCATCGATTGCTGTATCAAGATCACTATCATCCTGTTTTGAAATCAGTTGCCAATCCTTGTCCAATTTTATTATCTGCAGGTTTTCCCCATTAAGTTTTGAGGTACCCGCTCCGCTACTCAAAACTATTTTAGCAGCAGAATCATTGAGCATGTAAGCAATCCTATCAGCAGGATATTCAGGATCAACAGGAATATATGCACCACCGGCCTTCAATATGCCAACTATGCCTATCAGCATTTCAAAACTCCGCTCGAGGCAAATTGGCACAAGCGTTTCCCTGCTAACGCCCTGCAATTGCAGGTAGCGGGCTAACTGATTTGAAAGTCCGTTTAGTTCATGATATGTAAGCGCCGCATCATTAAACTTTACTGCTATAGCATCAGGTGTTTTTTTCACCTGCTTTTCAAAAAGACTTACAAGATTTTTATCTGCCGGATATGATGCAGAAGTATTATTAAATTCTTTTAAAATTGATGCTTCGGTCGGGGTGAGAATCGAAATATCATTTATTTTTTTTGCCGTGCCTTCGCTAATCTGCAAAAGCACATGGGCAAACTGATCAACGATAGATTGTACAAAAGTTGTTTCTAAAAGATCAGCATTATAATTAAAAGTAAAATTCAGGCCATAGGCATCAGCAATCAAAATAGTTAAAGGGTAATTAGTTTGTTCGTAAGTATTGGCATTCTCAACTTTTAACGACCATTGTTTAGCATTTATAGCTTCATTCAACGGGTAATTTTCAAAAACCAGCAAGCTGTCAAACAAGTCGGCTTTAATACCTGTCCACTCTTTAATATTTTGAAGTGTAGCATGCTGATAATTTCTTGAAGCAGCCTGATCTTTCTGCAAACCTTGTAACCAGTCGGTTATCTCCTGATTATCAAAAGTAGCTTTAAACGGAATAGTATTGATAAACAGCCCCACACGATGCTCAACACCGGGCAAGTCATCGGGCCTGCCAGATACAACCGCACCAAATAATACATCGTCATTACCGGTATACCTGTTTAACAGCAGCGCCCATACACCTTGCATAAGGGTATTTAAAGTAATTCGATGCTTTTTTACATAAGCATAAACCGGTTCGGAAGTATTTTTATCAAATGCTTTAGTGACCGAAAGAAATTTGGCTTTTAAAAGTACGGCATTTGCTTTTTTAACAAAAGGTAAGGCAGTTCCCTCATTTATACCCTGTAAATAATTTCGCCAATAGCTTTCTTCAGCCCATTTATCCCTCCGTTCCAGGTAGCGGATAAAATCTTCATACTTATCTTCCGGTGCTTTGGCTACAGCCTTAGCTTGTAATAAAAGTTCATAAGCTTCTAAAAACTCGATCATTAAAACAGGTAGCGACCAGCCGTCGAACAGGATATGATGAAAGCTCCACAACATCCTGTAACGGTTATCACTTAACCGAAACAGAGTAATACGCATTAAAGGCGCAACGCTAAAATCAAAGCCCTTTTCCCTGTCGGCAATTAAGAAATCATTAAGCGCTGTAGTTTGAGATGCCTGATCCTGCCCGCGGTAATCTATTTCGGTTACAGGAAGCATAACATCCCTGTAAACGCACTGAACAGGGATACTAAACGACTCATGGTAAAAGCCGGTACGTAAAATGGTATGTCTTGCAATAACTTCGGCCCAGGCAGCTTTGAAAACATTAAGATCGGCATCAATAATATCGCAGGTAAACTGTTCAACATAGCTGCCAAACTGTTCGTTATAGAGGCTATGGAACAGCATACCCTCCTGCAGGCCACTTAACCTGTAAATGGAAGCTACATTTTTTTGGTTGCCTGCCGATACTTTGGGCAGATTAGAAATATACCGGATTAATTCATCTTTATGCGATTTAATAAAATCAATGATCTCACTGTTGTTTTTAACAGCGTTTATCTGCTCCTGGGTAACCTTGTTTTTATTAGCATTTAAATTCAGCTTTTCATTATCAACCGATAACGAAAAGTTCATTCTTTCAAGGTTTAATAAAAATTCACCTATTTCCATAAAACCTGTTACTTAAAAACTCATGATGCTATCCGTATCGTTATCATCCAGAAATTTATCCAATTCCTGATAATTTATCTCGGCCCCTAAGCCGTAGTCGGCGGGTGTAAATATTACTTTTGATTTAGCTTGTTCCAAACAATGATTTATTAATTGTGACAGGTAGGTTATGTACTTTAGCGACAAATCATTAATTGTTGTTTCAATATAATGCCTGTTACTAAAACTCCAGTTTATTATCAATTCCCCGGCAATAATATAACTATTTATAGTGATTTTAACCGGCGAAAACTGACTTTTGTTTATCGCTTCTCCACTATTTTCTTCAGCATAATTAAACCAATTGCCCACGCTTACTGCCTGGTCAAACTGCCCCAGGTAATTGAACATGATATCCCACGGATCATTTCCCTGCAAACCATCGGCCTTGTTGATGTATTTTAATACTCCAAAACCCAGGCCTTTATCAGCTACTTTTCTTAAATCTTCCTTAACTGCTTTTATCAATTTATCTGCATCTGTTTCGGCCCGGAGTTTTACGGGGTATAGACTGGTAAACCAGCCCATGGTATTACTAACATCAACTTCATCTGTTATTGGTTCGCGGCCATGCCCTTCAAGTCCTATTACTACCTGTTGTTTACCAGTCCAGCTGCATAAAGTGGCGGACAGGGCCGCCAGTAATAAGTCATTTATCTCTGTATGGTATACCTTTGGCACTTCACGCATCAAAAGTGTGGTATAATCGGCATTAAGTTTTACACGGATATTAGCCATGTCGCCCATTTGAGCTTTACCGATAAAAGTTGTATCAACCGGTAAAGATTCATAGCTACTTGCAATCTGCTCCCAGTATTTCTGTTGTGTCAGCAATCTTCCGCTTTGGCTGTATTGAGTTAAGGCCTGATGCCATTGCCTGTATGAGCTGCCTTTTGCACCTAAATCAAGCCGTTCGCCTGTGCCGATATTGTCAAGCAGGATGTTTAAGTCATTTAAGATAATCCTTAATGATACGCCGTCAACTGCCAAATGATGAATAACAACAGAAAGCCGGTTTCTTGTTGCAGTGGCTGGCATTTTCATTAGCACCACATTGATCAGCCTGCCATCGGTAATTGATAAACTGCGCTGATATTCGTTTGTGTATGCACTTATGCCGGCATTTAAATCCTGTATATCGGTCAGATCTTCTACCTGCACATTTACCTGCATCGTACCGTAGCGTTGCACCCAATTACCATTGATATCGGTGTATTGCAACCTTAAAGCATCATGATGGGAAACCAAAACATCAAAACACATTTGCAAGGTATCGACGCTGATATTTTTATCTATAGATAATAAAACGGCTTGATTATAATGTGAGATCTCTGTTTCGTTTTTTTCAAGATACCACTGCTGAACAGGCAATAAACCTGCCTCTCCGCTTAAAACACCCTGTTCGGTTTTGATTTTATTAACACCATTTTTCTGTACAGCTTCGGCCAGACGTGCTATCACCTGGTGATAAAATATATCCCTGGGCTGAATTTCTATACCATATTTACGTGCCCTGCTCACTACCTGTATCGTTAAGATAGAGTCTCCGCCGAGCTCAAAGAAATTATCATAAACACCTATACCATCCAGGCTTAAAAGCTCCTGCCAGATCTGTACCAGTTGCTCTTCAGTTTGATTGCGCGGTGCAACGTAGGTTTCTGGTATTGTACTGTTTATTTCTGCTTCAGGTAACGCTTTTTTATCTATTTTACCATTCACTGTTAATGGCAAACTTTCCATTCTTACCCAAAGTCGCGGCACCATATATTCTGGTAAACGTTCCTGAAGATATTGCTGTAATTGCTGCTTATCATAAATAGCTTTATCCACTACTACATAGGCTATCAGGCGTTTAATGCCTTGTTGATCGGCCCGGGCAAGTACTACGGCCTTCGTCACATCAGGGTTTTGCAACAGCACATTTTCGATCTCTCCCGGTTCTATCCTATAGCCGCGGATCTTTACCTGGTCGTCTGCGCGACCGAGGTATTCCAGGTTTCCATCGGCCAGCCAGCGTGCAATATCTCCGGTACGGTAAAGGCAACCGCCTGCTTTAAACGGATTTTCAATAAACTTAGCTGCAGTTAAATCCGCATTATTCAAGTAACCACGTGCTATGCCTGCACCACCGATGTAAAGCTCTCCCTTTACTCCTATAGGCTGCTGATCTCCCTCTTCATTCAATACATACAACTGCGTATTCGAGATTGGCCTACCGATAGGGATAGCCAACGGAATATCAGAAAGACTGTCCGAAAGTTTAAAACTATAAACGCTGCAACCTACTGTAGCTTCCGTAGGGCCATATTCATTTATGATTTCTGTATCACATTCGCCGGTATGATATCCGTCAAAATGGTTAAGCCAAAGCGCTTCTCCGCCAATTACCAATCTGTCGGCAAGTTTGTTCCTGTCTTCAATGGATATAGCTTCCTTTAGCAAGCTGATATGGGCTGGAGTAATTTTTATAAATTCATATGGCGCATATTTTAACAGGTTGGCATCTTCAAATACGTTATCATATTTTGTACCTGCAATCACCATCAACCTGCCATTAATCAATGGCATAAACAAACCTGTAACCGAGGCATCAAACGTATAAGACAGATGCGTAAACGTACCCGATTTGTTATGACTATCGCCGATATATTTCGTTATGTTATTTACGAGATAATTGATCAGGTTGCCATGTTCCACCATCACGCCTTTAGGTTTGCCAGTTGAACCTGAAGTATAGATCACATAGGCCAGCTGATTTGGATTGATAGTAATATTTAGATTTCCTAAGCTTTGTGCTTGTATTTCCTCGTTATTATCCAGTTGGATAACATGAGCATTTACATCCGCCAGGTTTACCTTACCTGTACTGCTGCTTAATACAATTGGTGCTTTTGTATCGTTAAGGATATAACCGATCCGCTCTTTGGGATATTCGATATCAACCGGCACGTAAGCTGCACCCGTTTTCAGGACACCCAAAATGCCCGCCATCATATTGATACCGCGCTCAATGCAGATTGCTACCAGCGATTCTTTGCCAGCACCTTGTTGTTTCAGGTAGTTCGCAACCTTATTTGATTCCTCGTTTAATTGTTGATAAGTTACCCTTTCATCTTCGAATATGATCGCGGTTGCAGTTGGCGTTTCTGTCACCTGTGCCTCAAACAGGCTAATAATGTTTGCTTCTTTCGGATAGGTTGCTGTTGTTTCGTTGAACGCTTTTAATTCCTGTTCTTCTGCTTTGCTAAGCAGTTGCAGTTTGTTAATTACAGTTGATGGTTCTCCAGTTACTGAGTTGATCAGCTCTGCATAATGCCCTGCCAATCTTGCAATAGTCGCTGCCTCATAAAGGTCGGTGTTGTATTCGGTTACGATCCTGATCCCGTCTTTAGTTTCTTCGGCATTATAGCTCAGATCATATTTGCTCGACTGGCTACCTACCCTTTCTCCCGTGATTTTGATATCACCTAATTCGAGCATAGGGATCGCTCCTGTATTCTGCAATACAAACATTACCTGAAACAGTGGACTCCTGCTCAAATCCCTTTCTTTCGCTACTACTTCTACTATTTTTTCAAACGGCACTTCCTGGTGGCTATAAGCTTCAAGAGTGGTTTGTTTTACTTTGGATAATAGTTCTGTAAATGCCTCTTTGCCATCTATCTCTGTCCTTAACGCCAGTGTATTTACAAAAAAGCCTATCAAATCTGCTGTTTCTTCCCTGTCGCGGTTGGCTACTGGTGCACCTACACAGATATCTTTTTGGCCGCTGTAACGGTATAATAACACTTTAAATATGGTTAACAGTGTCATATACAGCGTTGCCCCCCGTTCAAGGCTTAACTTTTGCAGTTTTGTTGCTTGTTCTTTTCCTATAGTAAACTCATACACCGCCCCCCGGCCGCTTTGTACGACAGGACGAATATAGTCAGTTGGCAGCTCAAGCGTAGTTAAACCTGCTAACTTTTGTTCCCAGTAGTTTAATTTGTTTTGAAGCCTGTCTGCATCAAGGTATTCCCTTTGCCAGATCGCATAATCTGCATATTGGATCTCAGGGCTTTTTAGTTCCGGCATTTCGTTATTGTTGTAACTGCCGTACAACTTACTGAACTCTGATACCAGTACAGGCATTGACCAACCATCCGCTGCAACATGATGAAGTACCAATAGCAATAGATATTCATCAGTTCCTGTTGCAATCAGCTCTGCACGGAGCATATCGTCTTGCGACAAATCGAATGGTCTTAATGTTTCTTTAGTAATATAATCCGTAAGTTCTGATTCTTCTTTCGCTGATAGTTTTAACCGCCAGTTGTTTTCTTTAACATGTTGATAGCCCCGTCCTTCATGCTCCCTGATCACCGAACGCAAAACTTCATGACGGTTCATGACTTCTTTCAGGGCATTTTCAAGGGCGATTATATTTACATTACCCTCAAGTTTCAGCAATGCAGGTATATGGTATTGCACGCTGCCCTCTAATCTGTCAATAAACCATAACCTTTCCTGGCTGTAGGACAACGGGATATATTCAGGCCGAGGGTTTACTTTTTCAATCGTACCACCCGCTGATGTTACGCTTTCTTCTTCCAGTTGTTTTGCCAAATCGGCAATAGTCGGGTAAAAAAACAAATCGCGGATCTTCAGCTCTTTGTTCAGCTCCCTTCTTACCTGCGAGATAACCCGCATGGCCAGCAGCGAATGGCCGCCCAGCTCAAAGAAATTATCTTTTGTGCTGATCTTTTCTACACCCAACAACTCTTCCCATATCTTGGCCAGTTGCCTTTCTGCCCTTGTTTCCGGTGCGGTATAGCTTTCTTCATGCCCTGCTTCTGCATCAGGCAATGCCTTTTTATCTGTTTTACCATTGGGTGTCAGTGGTATCCTTTGTAAGTTTACCCATAACCTCGGCACCATGTATTCCGGCAACCTTTCACCAAGGTAGTTTTGAAGCTCCTGTTTGTCGTAGGATTTTTCATCCATGACCACGTAGGCAGTCAATCTTTTCGTGCCCTGCTTATCTGCTCTCGCCAATACTACTGCCTGTCTTACGTTTTCGTTTTGCAGCAGCACCTGTTCTATCTCGCCAGGTTCGATCCGGTAACCCCTGATCTTCACCTGCTCGTCTATCCGGCCTAAATATTCAATATTACCGTCTGGCAGCCATCTGCCCAAGTCGCCAGTCCTGTACAGCCTCGCGTTGGGCTCTTCGCTGTATGGGTCTGTGATGAACTTCTCTTTCGTCAGTTCAGGTTGGTTCAAATATCCCCTGGCTACCTGTACCCCACCGATGCAGATCTCACCCGGTACACCTATCGGGTTTAACTCTCCTGAAACACTCCTTACGTGGATTTGTGTGTTCGATACAGGCATACCGATCAATGCAGCTTTGTTGATGTCTTCTATGGTATAATAGCTGGCACATACCGTACTTTCGGTCGGGCCATAGCTGTTTACTATTACTGTGTCCGCGTACAGCTTATCTATGAAGCCCGGCTGCAAGAGTTCGCCGCCGCTGATAATATAGCGCAGACTGTTTGTATTGAGCTTGTTATTACCCTTTTGACTGTTCAAATAGGCTATTACCGTAGGTGTGGCGCTTAATATCGTTACCGACTCTTTTGAAATCAGGTGGATGATATCATCTGCATCTTTACCACCTTCTTTTACGATCACTACTTTTGCGCCGCTGAGCAGTGCCGGATAAACTTCCTCGCACATCGTATCAAAGGATACTGATGACTGCTGCAGTACTTTATCTTCCGCTGTGATCCCGAAGTAGTTTATAAAACCTGTACAGTAATTGGAGATACTTTGGTGCTCCACCATGACACCTTTAGGTTTGCCTGTTGAGCCCGAGGTATACATGATGTATGCCAACTGCTTTGGTTCAATCGTGATGTTCTGGTTTTCACCGCTTTGGTTTGCAATTTCCTCGTTGTTATCTAATTCGATAACCTGAGCAGTTGTATTAGCTATATGTGCTTTTCCTGTACTGCTGCTCAGCACAATGCTGGCTTTGGTATCCTCCAGGATATAACTGATCCGCTCTTTCGGGTAATCCAAATCAACCGGTACATAGGCTCCCCCGGCTTTCAGAATACCCAGGATGCCGGTTATCATGTTGGGTCCGCGCTCTATGCAAATCGCTACAAGCGTTTCTTGGGTTACGCCTTGTGCTTGTAAATAGTGCGCTATCCGGTTCGATTGCTCACTCAGCGTTTGATAGCTTACTGTTTCGTTTTCGAATACCAGTGCCGTAGCTTCCGGTGTAGCTTTTGCCTGTGCCTCGAAAAGGCTGATAATATTCTCTTCTCTTGGATATGCTATTGACGTTTCGTTGAATGCCTTTAATTGCCCCGCTTCTGCTTTGCTTAGCAATTGCAGTTTACTGATAGGAGTATTATCAGGTTCGTTGATTATCGATGTTATCAGCTCCACATAGTGCCCTGCCATTCTTGCAATGGTTCCTGCTTCATAAAAATCGGGATTATATTCCGCTACGATCTTGATCCCCTCTTTGCTTTCCTCTGCATTATAACTCAGGTCGTATTTACTTGACTGCTCGCCGGGCTTTTCGCTACTGATTTTAATATCACCCAGTTCAAGTGCCGGGATAACGGCCGTATTCTGCAGCGCAAACATCACCTGGAACAGCGGGCCCCGGTTCAAATCCCTTTCTTTGACTACCGCTTCTACTACTTTTTCAAACGGTACTTCCTGGTGACCGTAAGCTTCCAGCGTGGTTTGTTTTACTTTGCTTAATAATGCCGTAAATGTATCATTACCGTCCAGTCTCGTTCTCAGCGCAAGCGTGTTTACAAAAAAGCCGATCAGTTCTGCTGTTTCTTCTCTATCACGATTTGCTACCGGTGTTCCCACACAGATATCTTCCTGACCGCTGTACCGGTAAAGCAGCACTTTAAATATGGCCAGCAGTGTCATGTACAGTGTTGCTCCCTGCTCCAGGCTCAGCTTCTGCAGCTTTGCTGCCTGATCCTTGCTTATCGTAAACTCGTATAATGCACCTTTATTTCCTGGTTCGACTGCGTGCCTATGGTCTGCAGGCAGTTCTAATGTAGCTGTACCTGCCAGTTTTTCTTCCCAGTAGCTCAGTTTACTTTGCAGTTTCTCTCCGTTAAGGTATTCCCTTTGCCAGATTGCGTAGTCCGCATACTGAATCTCCGGTGCTTTTAGCTCCGGTGTTTTATTGTTGTCGTAATCGTTGTAAAACCTGCTGAACTCCCGTACCAGTACCGGCATCGACCAGCCATCGGCAACAATATGGTGGAGCATCAGCAGTAATACATATTCGTCATCACCCCTTGCAATCAGCTCTGCCCTCAGCATATCATCCTCCGACAGATCAAACGGTCTTACTGTTTCTTGAGCGAGATAGTCTTTCAATGCTGCCTCGCTTTCGTTTGACCCGCTTTGTTTTAATGTCCAGTTGTTGGTTTTTACATACTGGTAGCCCTGCCCTTCATGTTCCCTGATCACCGTACGCAGCACTTCATGGCGCTCTACTACTGTTTTCAGCGCGTTTTCCAGTGCTCCGGTATTGACTTTGCCCTGCAACTTTAACACTGCTGAGATATGGTACGATACGCTCCCTTCCAGCCTGTCGATAAACCATAACCGTTCCTGGCTATACGACAGTGGGATATATTCTGGTCTTGGGTTTGCTTTTTGTATAGTTCCTTCGGTTGTTGATTCTTCAACTTCCAGTCGTTTTGCCAAAGCTGCAATGGTGGGGGATACAAACAGGTCACGGATCTTGAGCTCTTTATTCAGTTCCCTTCTTACCTGCGAGATCACCCGCATAGCCAGCAGCGAATGACCGCCAAGTTCAAAGAAGTTATCTTTTGTTCCTATCTTTTCTACACCCAGCAGCTCTTCCCAGATTTTTGTTAACTGTTTCTCTGTTTGGCTTTCCGGTGCGGTATAGCTTTCCTCGTGACCGGCTTCTGCCTCCGGCAGTGCCTTTTTATCTGTTTTGCCGTTCGGGGTTAATGGCAGGCTGTCCAGCCTTACCCATAGCCCTGGCACCATGTATTCCGGTAGCCTTTCGCCCAAATAGTTTTGAAGCGCCTGTTTATCATAGGCTGCTTCATCTATCACCACATAAGCAGTCAGTCTTTTTGCGCCTTGCTTATCTGCGCGGGCCAGCACTACGGCCTGCCTTACGTTTTCCTGTTGCAACAGCACCTGTTCAATCTCGCCCGGCTCTATCCTATAACCTCTGATCTTTACCTGGTCGTCTATCCTCCCAAGGTATTCGATGTTTCCATCCGGTAACCATCTCCCCATATCCCCAGTTCTATACAACTTTGCGTTGAGGTCTTCGCTGTAAGGGTTTGCGATAAACTTTTCCTTTGTCAGTTCCGGCTGGTTCAGATAGCCTCTGGCCACCTGAACACCGCCGATGCAGATCTCGCCAGGTACACCGATTGGGCTTAAACCACCTGATTTACTTCTGATATGGAGCTGCGTGTTTGATACTGGTGCGCCGATGGGCGGCAATACAGAAATATCTAAATTATCAACAGTATAACTACTTACTACATGTGCTTCTGTAGGGCCATACTGATTAATCACTTTTACTCCAACATTCTTAATCAAAGCCCTTACTTCATCTGTGATTTTCAATTGCTCCCCGGCCACAATAATTTCTTCAACCGAAAATGAAAAATCCGGATCGGCAATAATCTGTTCCGCTAAATTTTGGAGCACAACCACAGGTAAAAACAAATGTGTTAGCTCATACTTAACAATATGGTCAATCAAGGCATCCATATCACGGCGGGTGTCGCCGTCAATAAGGCAAAGTGTATTTCCAAAGCAAAGGGTCGAGAATATCTCCTGGAAACTTACGTCAAACGTGTAAGCTGCAAATTGTAAAACCCTGCGGTCTTTATTTTCAAACTGCGTTTCCTGCCAGTTCAACAAATTAAACATACTTCGCTCCGGCATCATCACGCCTTTAGGTTTCCCCGTTGAACCTGAAGTATACAGGATATAAATCAACTGTTTATCATTGATGTTTACATCAATGTTCGTTTTGCTTTCATTAGCTATATCCTCTTCGTGTTTTCCATCTAACTCAATTACAGCCACTGAATTTAAAATTCGTTTGCTGCTTTGTCTGCTGCTCACCAATACGGATGCACCTGTATCGGCTATCATATAATCGATCCTATCCTGCGGGAAATCAGGATCTACCGGCACATAAACGCCGCCTGCTTTCAGAATGCCGAGAATAGCAACGATCATTCCCAAGCCGCGTTCTATACATACAGGCACAAGGGTTTCATTAGTAACACCCTGCTTTTGCAGATACCGGGCTAATTGATTTGAGCGTTCATTTAAGACACCATAACTCAGTTCTTCGCCGTCAAATACAAGTGCTATTGCATCAGGATTCTTTGTAGCCTGCCCTTCAAACATACTGATAACACTCCCGTTTCTGGCATAATCAACTTCTGTGGCGTTAAATGTTTTAAGCTGATTACTTTCAGCTTCGCCAATCATCTTCAAACGACCAACAGATTCATGCGGAGTATCAACTATCGCGCTAAGCAATTGATTGTAATGGCCAGCCATACGATCGATAGTTGGCTCATCATAAATATCGGTATTGTATTCAAGCCCGGCACGCAAACCGTTCTCCGATTCGATGATAAACAGTGTGATGTCAAATTTGGCGGTATGATGAGCCTCATGTGTTTGCTGCAACGTTAAATCACCAAGCTGCAGTTCAGGTATACGGGCTGTGTTCTGTAATACAAACATAACCTGAAACAGCGGGCTTCTGCTCAGATCCCTATCCTTCACCACTGCTTCAACCACTTTTTCAAATGGTACATCCTGGTGCTCATAGGCTTCGAGCATAGTTTGCTTTACCTGTGCCAGAAGCGTTGTAAATGACATATCGCCATCCAACTGGCTCCGTATAGCTAATGTGTTAACAAAAAAGCCTATCAGCTCGGCTATTTCAGCCTGGTTACGGTTTGCTATCGGGCTGCCTACGCAGATATCTTCCTGCCCGCTGTAACGATATAATAAAACATTGAATGCAGATAGCAATGTCATGTAAAGAGACACACCGTTGTGTACGCTCAACGCATGCAGATTGCCTGTAACTTCCTTATTTATTTCAAACTCATATAAAGCTCCGTTAGTGCTCTGTTCCGCCGGGCGCTGACGGTCGGCAGATAATTGAAGCGTGGAAACGCCGGCTAATTTCCGCTGCCAGTAAGCCAGCTTCGAAGCCAGTAAGTCGCCTTGTAGCGTAGCTCTTTGCCAAATGGCATAGTCAGGGTACTGTATAGTTATTACAGGTAGTACAGGCTTTCTGTTATTTGAAAAAGCACTATATAATTCAAGCCATTCTTTTGCCAATATTGCCGATGAAGAACCATCCGAAGCAATATGATGCATGGTTAAAATAAGCGTGAACTCATTTTCACTAACTTTTATTATTTCAGCACGCAACAGGTCATCCTGCGATAAATCAAATGGCTGTGCTATCTGCTGGTTTATATATTGCGCAAGCGATAAATTCTGATCCTCGTAATACTTCGCTTCGGTTTGTTTTAAAGCCCAGGCATTCCCAGGTTTTACGTACTGATATCCTTGCCCCTCGTGTTCAACAATCACTGTACGCAATACTTCATGACGGTTCACAATTTCGCGAAACGTATTTTGGAGCGCATCAATATCTAACTTACCTGATAAATTAAATACCGCCGGTACATGGTATTGCACACTGCCATTCATCCGGTCGATAAACCAGAGGCGCTCCTGGCTATATGAAAGGGGAATACGTTCGGGACGCGGTTGTGCAGTGATATGGGTTGATGTATTTTGCTCCGCACGGCCTAATCGCGAAGACAAGGAACCTATTGTTGGATAATCAAACACTTCGCCGATAGAAAGGTCTTGTTCAAAGGCTTTTCTGACCTCGGCTATTAACTTTACAGCTAATAAAGAGTGGCCACCAAGTTCAAAAAAGTTATCGTTGATCCCGATCTCATCTATCTCCAAAATATTTTGCCAAATTTCGGAAAGTTTGATTTCAGCTTCATTGCGGGGGGCCGCATATGCTTTACCGGCCACTTGCATTTCAGGATGAGGTAAGGCTTTACGATCTATCTTGCCGTTAGCGGTTAATGGAATAGCTGAAAGCTGGATAAGGTGCGAAGGCAACATATAATCGGGCAAATGCGCCTTCAGGTAGATATTTAAACCAACAGGGTCAAATTTGGCCGATGGTACAATATAAGCTACCAGTTGTTTATTTCCCAGTTTATCGTCAATGGCTAACACTGCGGCATGGCTTACAAATTTGCTATGCTCAAGCGCAAGGGCAATTTCACCCGGCTCTACCCTATAGCCCCTTATTTTTACCTGATCGTCAATGCGGCCCAAATATTCTATATTACCATCGGCGCGCATAACCACGCGGTCACCGGTACGGTAAATGCGTGCCCCTTCCCTGCGATAGGGATCGGCAATAAACTTTTCTTTGGTTAATTTAGGGAGGCGATGATATCCTTGTGCAAGCCCGCGGCCACCTATGTAAAGTTCGCCGGGAATGCCAATGGGGCAACGCTCCATTGCTTTACCTAAAACGTAAACAATAGTATTTGAAAACGGGCGGCCAACAGGGATACGGGAGCCTTCAATTAATTGATCGGTTGTCTCGTACAATAACTTACCAATGGTAGTTTCGGTCGGGCCGTAATGGTTAACAACCCGGCAATTGCTGTAGCGAGCTATACGTATTACAGACTCTTTCGGTAAAGTTTCACCGCCGAAGATGAGCAGTTTTGCAGGCAATAAAGGAGCACCTGTATCGGGAGACAAGGCTTTCCAATGCGACGGTACAATTTTGATACAATCAATCCGGTGCTGATCAAAATAATGATGAATCTGATGAACATTGCTTACTGTTTCTTTGGAGAAAACATGCAGTGTACCACCGTAAGCCAACGAGCTGAACAATACGGTATTGCCGAGGTCTGTTGCTATTGTCGACATCAGGCCAAAGGTTTCGCATTCGCTGATATTTGTACGCTCGTTTAAACCGTATACGTAATCCAACAGGCTATCATGATCAATCAAAACGCCCTTGGGTTTGCCTGTTGAGCCGGAAGTATAAATTACATAGGCCAAATGGCTGGATGACGGGAATATTTCGGGATCACTTTCCGGTTCGATGGAAAGCTCCCACTCCATATTATCCAGTTCCAGCACCTTTTGGTACTCAGTTATCGCAGCCGCCCGATCTGCAAACTTGCTGCTGCTCACAATAATTCCGGCCCGTGTATCATCCAAAATGTGTTTTACCCGGTCATCCGGAAAATCTGTATCTACCGGCACATATGCACCTCCTGATTTAAGGATTCCCAAAATGGCTACGATCATTTCCAAACCGCGTTCCATATAAACCGGCACCAATGCACCTGCCTTTACACCGTAGCGTTGCAGATGATGCGCAAGCTGATTGGAACGAACATGCAGTTCACGATAGCTTAAAGCCTTGCCTTCAAACATCACTGCCAGCCAATCAGGATTGTGCAATGCCTGGGCCATAAACAATTCAATGATAGTTTCATTTGCGATGTACGCACAATGGCTGCGTCCGTTTTTCACGAGCCATAATTCCTCTTTACGGCTTAACAACCTAAGTTTGTCAATCTCTGTATCAGGGTTTGATACGATGGAAATCAGCAAGGTTTCGAAATGTTTAATCATGCGCCTGGTACGCGCTGTGTTGTACAGATCGGTATTGTATTGTATAGCCCATTTTAAGCCATACTTTGTTTCTGTTACAAAAAAAGTAAGATCGAACTTTACTGTCTTATGTTCTATACCATAACT
This sequence comes from Mucilaginibacter gossypiicola, assembly GCF_900110105.1. GTDB lineage: Bacteria > Bacteroidota > Bacteroidia > Sphingobacteriales > Sphingobacteriaceae > Mucilaginibacter > Mucilaginibacter gossypiicola. The sequence goes on from NZ_FOCL01000003.1 coordinate 30,975, forward strand.
TGACAATTCCAAATCGCCAAGGGTTATGGCAGGTATTTCAGGGGTATTGCCCAAAACGAGCATTACCTGAAACAGCGGACTAACACCGGCTTCCCGTTCTTTTACCGTTGCTTCCACAACCCGCTCAAACGGTACATCCTGGTGAGTAAAGGCATCAAGTACAGTTTGCTTTACCTGCGCAAGCAGCTGGTTAAACGTAGCATTGCCATCTACCTGATCACGAAGTGCAAGCGTATTTACAAAAAAACCAATCAATTGCTCCAGCTCCTGTTGCGGGCGGCCGGCTATTGAGGTACCAACGCAAATATCTTCCTGTCCGCTGTACCGGTAAAGCAATACCTTGAAAGCGGCGAGCAGGGTCATATACAATGTTGCCCCGTTTCGCTGGCTTAATTTATGTAATGCCGCTGTGAGGTCATTACCAGTATTGAATGTTAATGTAGCTCCATTTACAACTACACCTGCCGACCTGGTATTATCTGCCGGCAATTGCAAAGGTTCAACATCTGCAAGCTTCTGCTTCCAATACTCCAGCTTATTTTCCAGATGCTGTTCATACAGAGGCTGGCGTTGCCACAGGGCAAAATCGGCAAATTGCAGCGACAATGCAGGCAGCTCAAGTGTTTGTTTTTTTGAATATGCCTCGTACAAAGCGGCAATTTCCTGCACCAGGATAGGCATCGACCACGCATCGCCAGCGATGTGGTGCATGGTGATAATCAGCACATGCATTCCATTTTCAAGCCCGATCACATCGGCACGAAGCATATCATCGGCGGCAAGGTCAAAAGGCTTTTCAATAAGTGAGTTGATCCGCTCCTTTAGTTGCTCGGAGCCACTTAAGTATCTGCCTGATAATTCGCGCCCTAAACGCCAGCCGTCAACAGCTTTTATTTCCTGATAAGCCTCTCCTTCCTTTTCCCGAATCACAGTGCGAAGCACTTCATGACGGTTAACAATTGTTTTAAAAGTATTTTCCAGTGCCTCCACATCCAGATGCCCTTTCAGTAAAAGCACTTCGGATAAATGATATTGCAAACTGCCCTGCAAACGGTCAATAAACCATAAACGCTCCTGACTAAATGATACGGGGATATTTACAACTGCGTCTCTATCAAAAGATGTTATCTTACCAACCCCTTCAATATTTGTTTTTACGTTCCAATTATCCTGTTTTAAAAAAGTAATTATCGCCTCTTTATTCTCCCTGATTTCGTCGATAAGCAACGGATCGACAGTTGCATTTTCAGGGATCTGAAGTTGCAGACGATCGCCGTTCAATATGATTTTCACATCATTTTGTTCGGCCAGGTACAAAATATCGATAGCTTTAGTAAACAGTTCTTTCATGTACTACTTTTTTTGAAAAACGAAGATTAAAGGGAACAGGGTCAGGTTTTTCTGCTTATATATCAACTATGGTAAATGATGATGTTTGATTGGTTTGTTTATTACTATTACGGACAGTTATATATTTACTTAATTCGCTAATAGAGGCGAACTGAAACAGGGTGCTGATGGGTATAGCTATTGAAAGCTCCTTTTCTATGTAATGAACAACGCGCATAGCCAATACCGAATGACCGCCCAGTTCAAAAAAATTATCGTAGATACCTATTGGATTTACACCCAGCAACTCCTGCCAGATTTTTATTAATTGCCTTTCTATTTCATTACTTGCAGCTACATAACCCTGCAAGGGTGCAGCCGATAATTCAGCTGCAGGTAATGCGCGTTTATCTATTTTGCCGTTTGCTGTAAGTGGAAAACTTTCCATTTGTACCCATAAACGCGGCACCATGTAATCCGGCATCTGCTTAAGCAGATAGTCCTGTAATTTTTGCTTATCGCATGGGCTATCTGCAATTACATATCCTGACAGACGGTTAACGCCATTTTTATCAGGTCCGGCCAGTACTACAGCCCGACTTACCAGGCCGCTTTTTAACAATATATTTTCTATTTCTCCCGGTTCAACACGGTAGCCCCTTATTTTAACCTGGTCATCAACCCTACCCTTGTATTCAATATTTCCGTCTGCGAGCCACCTGCCGATGTCGCCTGTTTTATACATCAACGTATTGGCATTGTGACAAAAAGGGTCTTTGGTAAATTTCTGGCTGGTAAGTTCGGGCTGGTTTAAATAACCTCGCGATACGCCGGCTCCACCCAGCCACACCTCTCCAAATACGCCAACAGGGTTTAGCTGTTGCGCCGGATCAAGTACGTAGGCTTTGCGGTTATTTAATGGTTTACCTATCGGAATTATTCCATCTTTATTAACCTCAGTTATGGGATAAGTTATTGAAAAAGTGGTATTTTCGGTAGGACCATACCCGTTAATAAGCTTTAAATCCGGGTATATTGCCCTGATCTTTTTAATATGCGGAGCAGAAAGTTTTTCACCACCCACTAATACTGTATTTAATCCCTTTAATATTTCGGGTGCATCATCGGCGAGCTGATTGAACCAGCTTGAAGTAAACCACATTGTAGTTACTTTATGCTGATCTATAAGTTTTTTAAGTGTTGCAGTATTGAAAAGGTATTCATCATTACAGAGGATCAATTTGCCGCCGTTAAGCAACATGCTCCAATATTCAAAAGTGGTTGCATCAAATGATGGCGAACCCGTTACCAATAATGTATCATGATGATCAACTTCAAAATAGCCCGCATTTTTTACAAGACTGATCACGTTGCTGTGCTCAACCATTACGCCTTTAGGCTTGCCGGTTGAGCCGGAGGTATACATGATATAGGCCAGTTGGTTTGGCGAGATAACGCTGTTTAAATTGCTGCTGCTTTGGCTTGATATTTCCTGGTTATCATCAAGCATTACAACGTTGATGTCCTGATCTTTCAATACCGGTTTGCCGGTATTGCTGCTGAGTACAATTGTTGCTTTAATATCTTCCAGGATATAGCTGATCCGTTCTTGAGGGTAATCAATATCCACAGGAACATAAGCTGCCCCTGCCTTTAATATGCCAAGAATGCCAACCATCATATCAATACCGCGTTCTGTGCAAATCGCTATCAGTGTTTCTTTGCCTGCGCCCTGTGCTTTTAAATAGTGTGCTATCCTGTTTGATCGCTCATTAAGGTTTTGATAGTTTAGCTTTTCATCTCCGAATACGATTGCCGTAGCTTCCGGTGTTTCTGCTGCCTGCGTTTCGAACAGGGCGACGATGTTTGATTCTTTTGGATATGCCGCCGTTGTTTCATTAAATAATTGTAATTGCAACTCTTCTTCCCGGCTCAACAATTGCAGCTTGTTGATTATTGTTTGCGGATCACTGGTTACCGATGCAATCAGTTCTGCATAATGGCCTGCCATCCTTGCAATGGTTTCGGGCTCATACAAATCGGCATTATATTCTACTATAAATCTGATCCCTTCTTTTGTTTCCTCTGCATTATAGGTTAAGTCGTATTTGCTCAAATAATCACCGGCCCGTTCTATAGCGGTTTTGATGCCCCCCAGTTCCAGCTCCAGTGTGGCGCCTGTGTTCTGCAGCACGAACATTACTTGAAAAAGCGGGCTCCTGCTCAAGTCTCTTTCTTTTACTACAGTCTCTACTATTTTTTCAAACGGCACATCCTGGTGACCATATGCTTCGAGCGTGGTTTGTTTTACATTGCTTAGCAATTCTGTAAATGCGTCATCGCCCTTCAGGTTTGTCCTTAGTGCCAGCGTGTTTACAAAAAAACCGATCATATCTGCAGTTTCTTCCCTGTCACGATTGGCTACCGGGGTACCTACGCAGATGTCTTCCTGCCCGCTGTAGCGGTACAACAGCACTTTAAATATCGCCAGTAAGATCATGTACAATGTTGCCCCCTGTTCAAGGCCAAGCTTCTGTAATTGTTCTGCCTGTTGTTTACCTATTGTAAATTCATAGGCTGCCCCTCTGCTGCTTTGAACTGCCCGGCGCATATGATCCGTTGGCAGTTCAAGGGTGGCGGTTCCTGCCAAATTTTCTTCCCAATAGCTGAGCTTGCTTTGCAGTTTCTCAGCATCCGGGTATTCCCTTTGCCAGATTGCATAATCTGCATATTGAATTTCCGGACTTTTTAGTCCCGGCGCTTCATTAGTGCTGAAACTGTTGTAAAGTTTGCTAAACTCAGATACAAGTATAGACATTGACCAACCATCGGCCGCAATATGGTGTAGTACCAGCAATAGAACGTATTCGTTTTCCTGTATTTCGATTAGCTCGGCACGCAGCATATCATCCTGGGAGAGATCGAAAGGTCTGACTGTTTCTTTACTGATGTACTCTTTTAATTCCGCTTTATTTGACTGGCTTTGTTTTAACTGCCAGTTATTGGTTTTTACATACTGGTAGCTCTGTCCCTCGTGCTCCCTGATCACCGTACGCAATACTTCGTGACGCTCTACTATTTCCTTCAATGCTTTTTCAAGACCGCTGATATTTACTTCTCCCGACAGTTTTAATATAGCAGGAATATGATATTGTACGCTACCTTCCAGTCTGTCAATAAACCATAACCTTTCCTGGCTGTATGACAGCGGGATATATTCAGGGCGCGGATTTACGCTTTTTATTGTGCTGCCTGCTGTTGCGGTTCCCCCTTCCAATTGTTTGGCTAAATCGGTAATATTTGGAGAATCAAATAGGGCATGGATTTTTAATTCCTTATTCAAGTACCTTCTTACCTGCGAGATCACCCGCATGGCCAACAGCGAATGGCCTCCCAGGTCAAAGAAATTATCTTTTGTACCTATCTTTTCTACGCCCAACAGCTCTTCCCAGATTTTTGTCAATTGTTTCTCTGTGGAGGTCTTTGGTGCGATATAGCGATCTTCATTACTTGCTTCTGCTTCCGGAAGCGCCCTTTTATCCGTTTTCCCGTTCGGGGTTAGCGGCAGGCCGTCCAATCTTACCCATAGCCTTGGCACCATGTATTCCGGGAGCCTCTCGCATAAATAATTTTGCAGTTCCTGTTTGTCGTAAGAGGCTTCGTTCATTACAACGTAGGCGGTAAGCCGTTTTATTCCTTGTTTATCTGCAACGGCCAGTACTACTGCTTGCCTTACGTTTGCGTGTTGCAGCAATACCTGTTCAATCTCGCCCGGCTCTATCCGGTAACCACGGATCTTTACCTGGTCATCTATCCTCCCCAGGTATTCGATGTTGCCATCTGGCAGCCACCTGCCCTGATCGCCCGTTCTGTACAACTTTGCGTTGAGATCTTCACTATACGGGTTTGTGATAAATTTCTCTTCAGTTAATTCCGGTTGGTTCAAATAACCTCTTGCCACCTGAACGCCGCCAATACAGATCTCCCCCGGTATACCGATGGGGCTCAATCCTCCTGATGCACTTCTGATATGGATCTGCGTATTAGCAATTGGTCTTCCAATCGTTATTATTTTATCAGCCCGGATGGGTTCATCGGTTAACGTAGCACATACTGTATTTTCGGTTGGGCCATAAGCATTGATCAGCCTTACGCCCTGCGATTGTATAGATCTTCCAACAGCTTCGTTTAAAGGCTCGCCTGCAGAAACTATTGTTTTAACGGTTCCAAGAGTATCTGCTATAGCCTCCTGAAATGATGGCGGGATTACTGCCAATTCTATCTTTTGCTTATCAAGGAGTTTCTTAAAATCTTCGGCGGATAATAAGGCTTCTTTTGGGCACAACACCAAGCAACCTCCGCTTAGTAACGTATTGAAAATCTCGTAGCAGGAAGCATCAAAACCAATAGACGCAAACTGCAATGTGCGCATGCCAGGTGCTAATTTTAACGCTATGGCTTGATTGGCAGCAAGATTTACCGCCCCACCATGCTCCACCATCACCCCTTTGGGTTTCCCGGTTGAGCCGGAGGTGTACATCACATATGCAAGCTGATTTTGGTTTATAACGGTATTTAAATTTTCATTGCGCTGAACATCTATTAACGCTTCATTATCCAGTTCAACAATCACTGCGTCCTGACCATGCAACTTAAGGTTGCATGTTTTACTGCTCAGGATGACCTTCGCGCCTGTATCGTTAAGAATATAGCTAATCCGCTCTATGGGGTAGTCGATATCAATTGGCACATAAGCTGCGCCGGCCTTCAGGATCCCCAGAATGCCCGCTATCATATCAATGCTTCGCTCAACGCAAACTGCAACCAGCGTTTCTTTTCCTATGCCTAACCCTTTCAGGTAGTTTGCTATTTTATTTGATCGGGTGTTAAGCTCATGATAACTTAAAACCTCTTCTTCAAAAATCAATGCATCAGCTTCGCTTCTCAAGGTTACCTGGTTTTCAAAGGCTGTAACTATTGATGCATGCAAGGCTATATCTTCATTGATTTCCTGATCTGATGTGCCAAATACCGATAGTAGATCATGCTCCCTAAGCGGTAAAATATCAACGCCCTTAACACTTTTATTCAGCAAACCGGGAAACTGGATGATTATATAAAAAATGCGCTCACCTAAGAGCTCAATCTCTTCCTGCGTAAAATATTCATAGCAAAATTGGATCTGCAATTGCAGGCTTTGTTGCGCACTATAATCGCGCCAGCATAATTGCAAAGGTGTACGCTCACTTTCATTAGCCAATCGCAAAAGGCAGGCTTCAATGGCATCTCCAAAATTTAGGTCAAGGTTGAGCGGTTCATAGTTTACAATTACATCGTATAAGCTATCAACCGCCGGGTTAATTTTAAGGGTGCGAGATAAATCTTCTGCCAGGTGATTATAATGGCGATAATCCTGTTTTTGTGTGCTGATAATTTCGGCAAGTAAACCAGCTAAGGTTTGATCTTCTTCATAGTTTCCTTTAAAAGGAAGCGCACCAGTAAAGATACCCACGGTTCCCCTTTGCTGCCTTGACCCGCGTTTGTGAACCGGGCTTCCAATTACAAATTCGGTTAAAGGGGTAACCTTCCCGAAATAGATAATCAGAGCCGCTACTGTTAACTGCTGTAAGCTGGCATTGCAAACAAGTTGAACGTGATCAAGCTGTATTTTTTGATTATCTGAAATATCAATATTATAGGTAGCTCCTATTTTGCCTTCGTTATTATAATGAGGGTATCTTTTTGTAAGCAGCTTTTCGGGTTTGGCCGTAATTTTACTTCCCCAGTAATCGCCATCTTTTTTATAGCTTTCTGAATTATAATATTCATTAGCACGAACTGTTTCGGATTGATAAGACGGCGCATTGAAAATAAACGGCTCACCTGCTACAAGCGACCGGTATTTTTTTGCCAGGTATTCAACACTTACCCCAACACCATAACCATCGGTAATTAAATGATGATACTTCATTAAAAACCAATGTTCGTTATCGGCAATCTTTATCAGATAATGTTCAAACGGTAACGTATCACCTGTTAAATTGAAAGGGATACCAAATATATGCTGCATCCATATTTTAACTTCGGCTTCAGGATTGGCCTGTGTGCTAAAATCAGCTTCTATTAATTCGCACTCATTAAATTCGGTATTCAGCTGGTAAACAAAATCTGGTTGGTTTAATTCAAACCTCATTTTAAAAGCATCAAAAACAAGCGGAAGCGAACCTACGGCTTCGTGAAATTTTTCCACGTCCAAATTCCCCTTTAATACGATATAGCCCCCAACATTATATTGCGGACTATCCATATTTAAAAGTTGATTAATGTAAATCTCGCGCTGTGCTGGATGCAACGAAAACTGAAGCCTTGACATGCTACTGTTTGATGAATGCTTAAACGGCTATGGGATTATTGCTCGACAAGACTATCTACCTGTTTGTTGTATAATAATTCCTTTTCGCCATAAAGACGTTCGGCAATTATTCCTCTTTCCGTACATAGCTTTACCAGTTTGTCAGATTGTACAATGGGGTTAGATTCGTCGGTATATTTGATACTGCTGATAAACTCAACCCATGGCTCCTGCCCCATGGCATACACGTAGGCTTCTTTAGGTTCAAAAATATCGATGAGGGCCATTCCCTTATCGCAATCAGAACCGGCAAGGCGCCTGCTGCCATCCATGTCCCTTGCCAGCTTTTTGGTAAGCAGGGGGCCGTACAACCAGGTTAACGGGGCACCATCACATTCCATCCCGATAAAAAGTACATCAACATTACCTATATGCTTGTGCACCAACTCATACAAACGCGGCTCAACAATTCTTGAATCGGCCAGGAACAGCAGTTTGAAGTCGCCTATTTTTACCAAATAGCAGGCTTTTGTGAGGATATTCATATCGCTATGCTCACCTATAAAAGGTAAACCAGTAATAATGGCATCATTAAAATGAATGGTTTGCATCTCACTGATGTCCATTACGTTATTAAAACCGATGCTATTAAACATTAATTTCAGATCGGGGTCTTCCAGTTTACCGCTTGAGGTACGCGGAACGATCAGGTTTTTGATCTTGTGCCTTAAAGGAAGTAAGGTTTCAAACAGAATGTGGTCCTGATGATTGTGCGTGATCAGTACATAATCAATTGTATCAGGCAAATCAACATCCGAAAAATGCTGAACATCCGAACTATAACCGTAGTAACTGATCAGTGGATCAACAAGGATGCTGATATCTTTAGTTTCAACCAGGATACAGGCATGACCGAAATAGCGCATCCTGATCTTATCGCCGGCATATTTTTCATAGGGCGGCGGAGGCGTTTCTGTAAAGAAAGTTTTAAACAGCGGTTCCTGCTCCGGTGCAATCCCGCAAAGCCCTTTAATGGCGGCAAAGCTATTTGGTGTGCGTTTCATTTTGGCCAACGCGTCAATACAAGCATGGTCAAAAGGAACGTCAAGACTTAACACATCCGGCTCGTTAAGGCGGGGCGTACTAAGACAAAACGGACGTTCATCGTTATTGGTAATCCACATGGCAAGGCTTTGCGAACTTTTATTGTAAAACTCGCTCTGGTATAAAAGCGATTCAAAAAACCTGAAACCAGGGTTGTTATTCCGATCGTAATACAACTCCACGTACCCCTTTAAAATTTCGGGGACTTTAGTGTACAAATCCTCTAAACCATATCCTGTTGCTTCGGCATCCAATAATCTATCTAACGTTTTTATAGCTTTGGCAAACTCAATAACATTTTTTTGCTTTTCAAGTGATTGCTCCTGCAACTCAGTTACCTCATCAATTCTTCCGCCACCAAAATCCATAAAGGGCCCCCCTTTCATTTTAGGATTGAGCACAGCATTGGCATGAATAGCAGGAGCCATCAAATACGATTCGATGATAGCCAAATGCCTTCCAACTATATTCATGGCGGCAGTTGCCGGCGAAATCAAGTGGCTCCAGGCATACCATTTATCTACCAATGGTTCCATCACCACATTGGGTTTCAGATATAATTGTTCCTCGTTCATGACTAAAATGTTTTTTAATTGTTTGTCAGCTTTTCGGCAATGGCATTGATAATAAAGTCCCTATGCTCCATTATAAAAAAGTGATTGCCATCCAACTGTTTAAAATCAACAGCCGGGATGCTTTCATTCTGCCAAAGCAACACGTCTTCGGCTGTAAGATCTTCATCAATCCCTGTGATAACAGTAAAAGGAATGTTTAACGGCTCAGCAGCCTGATGAACATATGTTTCACTCACCTTAAAATCATTGCGGAGAATTGGTTCAAGAAACTCCATCATGGCGCTGTCCTGCAAAATCTCATCGGGCATACCACCCAATACGATCACCTCATCTATAAATTCTTTATGCGGATATAAATGAAACTTTTTTGTTTGGCGCGATGGCGCTGAAGGCCCTGAAGCACCTGTTATAAAAACATGCCGGGGCGACTTATAATTATTTTCACGAATCTTGAGCACAAGCAGATAAGTCAGCAGCCCTCCAAGGCTATGCCCATAAAGTGCATAATCACCTTTGCTTAAAACGGGCTTCATCTGTTCAAACAAATCATTAACCAGCTTATTAATATCAGCTGTAAGCTCTTCAAAAATTCTTGTTCCCCTGCCTGGATATTCAAGTGTCACCACATTAAATATGGCTGAGCTTTCGTTAAATAATGGTCTGTACGAATACCTGTTCCCACCTGCAAATGGCAGGCAAACTAAGTTGATCTTTTCGCTCATTTTTATTTTTGAACATGAGGATATCAGTCGGTTAACGCTTTTCGAATCCTTACAAATAAAGCAGGGTTTCCTGAGTAGATGCTCCACTGCTCCAAATCTTTGGTGGCAACAGAGTTAACCGTTAAAATTGAATGGCTACGGCACACAACCCCTGGGCACACCACGCTTTTTGCACCAATCCAGGTGCCGTCATCGAGTATGATTTTACCCAAACGGTATGGAAAATCTGTTTTGGTATAATCGTGGTTACCGGTAAGCAGCATGGCATCCTGCGAAATGCAAACATTTTTACCAATGCTCACATCTTCAAGATTATCAATCCAGACAGATTCGCCTATCCAGGTATTGTCGCCAATAGTGAGCCTCCACGGGTTTTTTATTTTAACTTTTGTTTTGATAACAACACCATTACCTACTTTTGAACCAAACAAACGGAGTAAAGCTACCTTGAACTTGTATGGCCAGGGAAAGGCGCTGTTAAAAATAAAGTAGTTGATAAAATACCAAACTGTCACTTTTAATTTGCTGCCGTTTTGATAATCGCCGATAGTAAATTTTGAAAGGTCTGTTTGCATGGAATTGAAAAACGAATCTGTTCGTTGTTGATTAATAGTTTGCAAAAGATGATTGGAGTAAAGTCCCTCTACTTATTCAACGGAATCACAACCGCCTGTTGCTTTTTGGTTCGGGACAGTTTTTTTGCCAAAGCATGTGTTGGTGCTTCAATAAGTAAATAAAAGCCCCATGCCATACAAACCATGAGTATCGAGAAACCAACAGGAATTAAAAAGTTAACCGGCTTACTGCCAAAATAGCTGACCCAGATAATACCAATTAATCTAAAAACAGGCTTATGGATCAGATAAAGCGAAAACGAGCATGTGCCCAATACATTCATCGCTTTGACAATGCCACGGGGAATGTGTTTGTTCCAACGATGCTCGGTACCGATTCCCAGCCACAGCGACATCAGGTAAAAAAAACCGAATAATAATTCAAGATATGGGGAAGGTACCCCACATACCTGCAACACAACTGCGGTTCCAACTGCTATTACTGCTGTCACCAAAAGCCAGGTTGAAGGTTTGTTCAATGTTCCGTTGGCATATTCCCTTGCAAGCAAAACGCCGGCACACCAAACAACCCAATACATAGCAAAATCAGATCCCAGCCAAAACTGGCCGCTTATAAAAAGACTGAGTGCTATTAACGATATTATACCCGTTATAATTATCAATGCCTTATCGCCCCAATTTTTGAGCAAATAAAATACAAGCGGGAATGCGATATAAAGTTCAAGCTCAACAGGTAAAGTCCATAAAGCACCATTAGATGTTAACGCACCTGTTGTATAGTTTTGAACCATAAAAACATTGGCCAGGTATGAGGTATAGGGCGCTACCGGTAACGCATACACTTTTAATAAAATAAACTCAATTATCAGGGTGAATATGATTGCTATTAAATATGGCGGATAGATCCTTAAGAACCTCCGGATAGCATATTCTTCCAAATTTAACTTGCGGGCGTTATTGCCTACATATGGCAATGAGATGCAAAAGCCGCTCAAAAGAAAAAACAGGATAACGCCAGATCCTAAAAAAGGCGTTGGAATAGAAAGCCATGCAACGGCTTTATCAAACGAAGATGCTGATGATAATCCGCGTAATGCGTTCCAGCCAACCCACAAATCCTCCCTCACATGGTACAATACAACACCAAATGCCGCTAACCCTCTGAGGTAAACTATAGTAGCAGATTCGCTCTTAGAAGCTTTAGTAGTCATTTTTATAGTAAGTTAATGATGGTGGGATTACGGCGATGCCGTTATTTTTCAAGCCTGGGATCAAAGCTTTTTGTCAGATATTTATAGATCTCCTCTACACTGTTAAGCATCGTTTCTGTTTGGAACCGTTTCGCGTTTTTGATCCCGCTATCAATTACCATTTCGCGTTCTGCCGAAGATAAATTGACAACCCGGTCAACAACCAATGCAGAGTCATCTGCCCATAAACTTATATTACCATTTTGATCATCGCGCTTTTTAATCAGGAAGCCTGCGTTACCGGCAACTTCGGTCATAGGAGCCTGGTTGGTGGTAACTACCGGGCATCCGGAAGCCATTGCTTCGGCAATTGGCCATCCAAATCCTTCAGCAAGCGACGGGAACAATAATAGCGTGGCACCAGCATAGGCTAATAGTGTTTGCTCGTCGCTAACCTCTGTCAGGAAATAGATCTCGCCGGCAAAAGCAGATTGTTCTTGTTTTTCTTTTAGTGCAGTTGTTGGTTCTTTACCTATTAGTAACAAGGGCAATTTGCTCCTGCTAAGCTTTCGCCAGGATTCATAAATTTCGATTACCCCTATCCTATTTTTATACCATTGATTACCGCCTATATGCAAAATGTACCCCTCTGAGAGATCAACATCAATGGCTTTACCAAAAATCTGCCGGGCTTTATTAATCTCGAGCGGTTTGAAATCGCGGTTTAGCCCATTGTAAATCACGTCTGATAGTTGGGGCTTTTTTGTTAACAGCTCATGAAGATCCTGTTTAGTTTTATTCGAAACCGATATAAAGTTTTTACCTTTTAAATAGCCTTTCCGTATAAACTTCTGATACATGCGGCCGGTAAACCCGGTTTGGTTTTCTTTTATTTTGCCAAAGGCCGATTGCTGCGCCAAAAAGTCGTGACAATGAATTACATGCGGGCGATTAGTTACTAATGGTACCCATGGGCCCAGGGCATGATCAGTAAATACAAATAACGTTTGGCTTGGATATGATTTTATGCGTTTACGAACCTGGCCTGGGAACATAATGTACTGATCAAGATAGCCCAGCCACTTTTTTAAGCTGTTTGGTGCCGATAGTTTATAAAAATAAGCTTCGGGTGTCCAAACTTCAACTTGATGTCCTCGTTGCTGCATACCCTTAGCCAACATTGAAGCAAAACGGGGCATACTTTGTGAGCCTAAAAAAGGAGGATGCGTAAAAAAAACAATGCGCATTGTGATAGTTAAACTGATACCGAATTGCGTTTGGTTTTATTGACTTTATTGATCAGATCCCGCATTGATTCGCCGTGAGCACGTTGCTGAAATTTTAAAGAGATTTTGCGGGAGTGATCGCCGAATTGCTTACGCAGTTGCTGATCATCAATCAATTTTACAACCTTATCAGAGAGCTGCCCGATGTTTCCAAAGTCGTAAACAAAACCGTTTTTATTTATCTGAACATCATCTGTATCTCCGTAACTACCGCATGTGTTGCTCAAAATTACAGGGCACCCCATGTAAATGGCCTCACTGATAGCTAACGAGTGAGGCTCAATGCTTGCCGGATGTACGTAGGCATCAATTGCGGCATAATAAGCAGGCAAATCTAACGGATCAACAAAACCTGTAAAGTGTACTTTATTTACTTTCAGCTGTTCGGCTTTTTGTTTTAAACTATCCAGTGTTTTGCCGGAACCAAGTATGAATGCATGGGCTTTATGTCCCTTACTTTCCAGATCTATCAGCAGGTCTATCAGATGTTCCTGGTTTTTCCAGGTTACGAGTTTACCTACAACGGCTATAGCGAAGTCGTTTTCCGGTATACCATATTGTTCACGGATCTTGCTCCTTAATGCTACCTTGTTTTGATAGGCATTGGCATATACATCGACATCAATAGGATAATGCATCCTGATAAATTTCTTTTCGGGAACTCCGTAAAGCTTAAAATATGCTTCGTTGGCATCTCCTACTGTAAAAAAGTAATTTACCTTGTTATAATACTGCCTTAGTAAAAAGAACTTAGCCAGCAATTTATACCATTTACGGCGCTGACGATTTTCAGAATCAGTGATGTAAACGATAGGAACATTGTTGGCTTTGGCCCATTGGTGTGCCCTGCGCTGTACCTTTTGAAAATGCCCGTAAGTGATAATTGCATCAGGATTATATGAATCCAATTCGTCAGTAACTGAAGGGGCATCAAGTTCTTTGCCTGAAGGTAATACCTGTTCGCCATTCAAAAATTTATGATCAAATTCTTCCAGCCTTAAGTTATTCCAGGATATTTCTTGTCCAAAATTTTTATCTACGTATTTTTTATAGCCCAGCATTGAGGCAAAAAAGAGTTTTACCTCAACACCTTTCATTTTTGTAAAACTGATATACTGCGGACAAAAATGCTGGATTGGATGGGATACAATGATGGCCACCCTAAAATTATTGTTTGACATAAGATTTTGTTGGTAATATCTATGCTGCAACAACCGAGCGGGTTGCAGATTCTTTCAGCAGCTTATCCTGCTGATCGTTATAATTTTTAATGATTAAAACGCTGCCTATTGCCAGCCACAACCAAATATTTACAGGCGGGTTTTTCCCTACTGCCCCTATTGACGCGTTGAGGATAACATAACTCAGTAAAAACGAAAGCAATACGCTCCAATCCTTTCTCCGTGATTTCTGCCATATGCCTAAGCAAAATATAATCATCCATAACCTAAAAGCATACCATACCACTGCAAGGTAAATTCCACCCTCATAGATAGTGGTGTCAAAGTCACTTTCTGTACCGGTTGACTCTAATTTTAAATCGTACGAGTATTGGCTGATCTTCTCGGAGCCATTGCTCATTACTCCGAGGCCATTGCCAAATATAATGGCAACAATATCCTGTTCAAAAACCCAGTTAGTCCAGTTTAAAAAATTCCCCTGCACCCTACCCTTCATCTCTTCCGATTGCGTACCCGAATCATTATCGCTTGAGCGTTCATCATATGCTGCAAAAAACTCAGGTTTGGCGGCCCGGATCCCTCCAAGCAATACAGTAAATACTGCAATACCAATCAAGCCTTTTGAAACTATTTGCCCTGGAGATTTAACTGCAGCAAAGGCAAAACCAAGTACCAAACAAACCCCGCAGCCCAACACTGCCGAACGTCCGCCGGTTATAAATGTGCCTATCAACAGTGATACGCCTGTGGCAGCCAAATATATAATCTGCCAGCTTTTGGCTTTTCCTTTAACCTCTTTTTTAGGCCAAAAAAAGCTCATGGCCAAAAATGAACATGCCATATTTAAAAACCACGAATATTGGCCGGTAAACGAAAACGTAGAGCTTACCCTCAGACGTCCTGCCGCCGAAAAGCCTTCTAAAGAGCTACCGTCAACACTCAGGTTTAACCAATGGCTGGCCGGCAAGCTGTTTTGCAATACAGCAACTGCCGTTGTTGGTATCAATGCTAAACAAATGGAAGTGACAAATTTTTTAAATTCATCCATCTTATCCGGAGGGAATGCAAACGGCATCATTACACCAACAATCATGTATAACAAGTATTGCTTTAGCCCGAAAATGCTTAAAATGGGATCGTGAAAAACAGTGAAAACTACCGGCGGAATAAATACCAGCATCACAGTTTTCCAATTTTTGAAAAGCATTAACGCCAGGCCATTGAGTTTTGCCTTGCTGATACTGAATATGCCCATGATGCATAAAATATCTTTTAAAAAGAACACCAAAAGCCCCAAAGCAGAAGGAAGCATTTTACGCATAAGGCCCTCAAAAATGAGTACAAAGACCAGTACGTAAAGCAGCTTTTTAATATAAACCCGTAATTTCTCCTGCTGATTATCCATGTGAAATTGGTTAACTATTTTTTAGCAGCAAACACATCATTGAGCGATACTATTAATAACCGGCCGGTTTCGTCCCAGCCTTTTAAACCGGTGGCTTTTTTAACTGCTTTAGCTTTCATATTTTCATAAAGCTGCCTGTCATCGGCCAATAACTGCAGTTTGTCTGCAATACTTTTACTGTTCCTGATCGGGACTATAAACCCTTCTTCGCCGTCAGCTATGATATCATCGGCGCCAGTATTTTCTGTAGCGATAATAGGCACGCCGAATGACAGGGCTTCGCCCAAAACCAACGCTAATCCTTCTTCTATGGAAGGCAGGCAGAAAACATTTGCGCTTTTATAGGCCGCTTCCAGCTCCTGCCCTTTTAAGATTCCGGTAAATACTACTCCATCCGGGATAATTACATCGGCCAAACCATTGGGATTGCTTTCGGGGCCTACAATCACTAACTTTTTATTGGAATGATTTAATGACCTGAAGGCTTCAATCAGATATCTTAGGCCTTTACGCACCGATATGCTTCCAACATACAGAACTGTAAAGGTGTCCTGATCTTTGTTATCTGCAAGTTCAGTACTTGTTGTTAGCTGATTAAAGCCGTAAGGAACCCTGATTAACTTATGTTCAGGAAAACCAGCTTCAATAAAACTTCTTTTTACAAAGTTTGACGGCATCAGTATATAATCTGCAATGTGGTATTCTTCAATCCGTCTTGCTTTTTCCTTATCGTGAAAAGGTTGCCATTGCAGGTTTAATGATTCATATTCTTCCTTCATCAAATTTTCCTGATACTGTACATGGCTGTTTACCGCTTCCGCAATAACTATTTTCCCTTTCTTTTTGGCCTGTTTGCTGGCATTGAGGCCGCTGCCATTGTAGTACATGAAAATATCTGCTTCATCAAGATATTTTATGCAGGCATTATCCTGTTCAATTTTAGCTAAGTAAGCCAATTGTGAACTGATAGATTTAGGCGCTTTAAATTTCAAGCTTGCCAGATAAATGCTTTGAATTTTATCGCTACGAACTAATTTATCTCCTATTTCAGTAAACGCAGCACGGGGACTCCAGCGCGAAAAACCACTTACAAACTTGTAAAGAATCCCCGCCTCATGAAGAGCAAGCGCATAACGATAGTGATGGCTCCGGTTAGGCGATGTATAAATTACTTTCATAAATTTTGTTTTTGCCTGCGGATTTAATGATATCGATATATTGT
Source organism: Mucilaginibacter gossypiicola (assembly GCF_900110105.1). GTDB lineage: Bacteria > Bacteroidota > Bacteroidia > Sphingobacteriales > Sphingobacteriaceae > Mucilaginibacter > Mucilaginibacter gossypiicola. Next base: position 47,916 of record NZ_FOCL01000003.1, read on the forward strand.
TTAGCAACCACTTTACTGCTATGTGCTTTCAGATGAGCATCTGCTTCGGCCCTTAATCTCTCCTGCAATACTTTGTCGCTTAATAGCCTTTTAATTGCATCTGCCAGGTCCTGTAAATCGCCTCTTTCAAATACCAGCCCTGCTTTACCAACGGCATCGGGCAAACCACCACCGTCAGATACTATCGGGATACAACCACATGCAAGGCCTTCCAGTGCAACTATGCCAAATGGTTCCTCCCACCTTGAAGGTATGAGCATGTATTGGTGTTGATTTAAACAGTCAACAAGCTTATCGCCGGTTAAACTGCCTTCAAACCTCACAATCTGTTTTATACCGGCATCTATCACATACTGTTTTAATTTTTCAAAGTCCTTCCCCTCGCCGATTACTGTTAACGAAATTTGGGAGGTATCGGAATTGGCTTCCCTGTATTCTTTATATAACTGCGCTATGGCTTCTATGGCCAAATCAGCCCCTTTATCTGATACCAGCCGCCCTAAAAACACAAAGCTTTTAGGTTTACTGTCATTAGCTACAGTTTGTATAAAAAGGTCATCATTATATGCGTTTTCAATCACAACCGCAGCCGGCCAGCATTTTTGGCGAATAGCATCACTCACGGCTATCACACTCGAAGCTTTCTTTAACCACAAATATTTCATTTTTGCAGGGAAAGACTTAGAGCCATCTTCGTTACTTAACCATGTATTTAATGAAACAACCAGTGGCTTTCTAAATAAAAGAGCAGGCCATGACATCCTTAACACCGGGCTGTTTTCAAAAACCACATCTGCCCATTTATGCTCGGCCAGTAATTGTTTTAAACCGGGATTACGAACAACTTTATAAGGAAATACTTTGCTACCTGATTGCTGCGTCCAGGTAAGCAGATGTACCTCAATTCCATAGTCATGAAATGCTTTTGCCAAAAACTCGGCATTGGCTTCAGTTCCGCCCAAATCGGGATAAAACTTGTGTGTAAGCAATAATACTTTCAGAGATTTAGCCATATTACGCATTGGCCTTAGCCAGTGATAAAGTTTTTCCTTTTTGCAGCACCTTTTTGAAGAAACTTGTCCAGTGTTTCCGGTTTTCTTCCATAATGTACCCAATTACCATTGTAGCTGTGAACACAATCAACATGGCAATTGTAAACTGCGTACCATCAAACAACCTGGTTTTCCAAAACGACCTTACCAGTACCAGCATTGGGTCGTGAAGCACATATAATGGAAATGTAAGGTCTGCGAATTTCCTGATGAAGTTTACAACCGTGTTCGGTTTCTTTACATCTTTAGTTTGGTATTGAGGCAATAACCATAATGCAAGTGCTATAAAAACACCAATTATAAAATCTGTAATAAATTGCCCTGCAAAAAATAACGGAGCCTTGCCTAAATGAAGCGGATACCCCGGTAATATACAAAACAAGGTCACAGCAATGCCCACCATCGCTGCGATTAACAACCATGATAACCCATAGCTTTTTATCGGACTTTTAAATCTGTATGCGCAATTGCCTAAAAGCCAGATTGGCATCATTAATAAAATTTTAGGTCCGGCTATCAGGCAGGCTGCCAACGGTAACAGTAAGCCCTTCCAACCTTTTGCCTTGAAAAAGAATAAGCCAAATATCACGTAGTACCAAAACTCATATGATAACGACCACAAAGGTCCGTTTATAGGAGGCGAGGCCGAAAAAAACCAAACCTCATTCAAAAACAGGCCTGATATAATATATCTTGGCCATGAAATTCCTCTGGTATAATGCGCTAATAACGCGGGATCAGAAAACTTAACAACAAGCTCAATCAGGGCGGTGATAATCAATGTAGGTATCAGAACTGAGTATAACCTGCTTAACCTTGCCTGGGCATATTGCAAGAGGCCCCGGTTATTTGCAGTGGTTGAGTATGCAATAACATAGCCCGATAGCGCAAAAAATATCACAACAGCCATATGCCCCCAATCAACACCATTGTAATCATATCCTACCGCGGTGAACCACTGAGCATAGCCATGGCCTAAAAAAACAACCAAAGCAGCCACAATACGCAGGCTATCCATAAAAATGCTTGTCCCGCCTGCTATTTTCTTATGAGTGTTTGAGTAAACCATTATTTTACGCTATTAGATTTTCCCGGTAAAAAACATACCAATGAGGCTGGATCTTGAATAAGATTTATCAGCCCTGACCTCATTGCTCATTTTGATGCGCCCAAGGGTATTTATAGCTAAATATTCCATCGCCAGGCGCCCAACAATTAATGAATTTAAAAGAGGCCTTACGGGATATTTGCCGAACTTTTTAAGCAGCTTGATCCTGTTTTGATAGAAGCGGATAACCCGCCTGCCTACTTTTTGTGGAGTACCGCTACCTTTGTGAAATGCCCTTACCGGTATTAAACCAATACCCCAGCCTTTGCGGATGGCGCTCATGCAGATATCATGATCAAGTTCCAACCAGTCGTAATTTTCGTCAAAGCCGCCAACCTGCTGTAATACCTCTTTCCTGATTACCATAGCACAGGTATACACCGTTATTTGCTTAGGGCTTTTGTTAAAATATTTTTGATAGTATCCATGTAACTTTTGACCAAGTATTACGCTCATGGCATCGGGCTCCGGCTCGTAGGCTACAGCCTGCTTTCCCTCAGCATTTTCGGTGCTGTAAGCAGCTATGCCGATAGTTGGATTGGCTTCAAAAAATGCCTTAGTTTTAAGGATATATTCTTCAAGCGGCCACGCATCGGAGTCGAACAGGATCACCAAATCGGTATCAGTTGCACTTAATCCCCTGTTTAGGCTTTTAACCAAACCTAAATTTTGCTGGTTACGAAGCAATTGCACGTTGTTAAACTTGTTCTCGAACAATTCGGTTGAGCAATCGTCAACAACTGTAAACTGGTCAATTTGATCATCTGCATAACGTAAACAGTGGTCGATGCACCTGGACGTCATCTCCATGGTGTTGTAATTGGTAGTTATTATTCCGACGGTCATGATTTTATACTCGATTTAAACATGGCGCTATACTGTTCGGCTGCATTCTGCGGGCTATATTTTTCAGCGAAGCCTGTATCCTGGTTTATAAACTTTTTTATATCGTTTATATATTTTAATTCTTCAATCTCGTCCCTTTTTTGATCATCGTTTGCAAATCCATCGCGCAAAATGATAACCGGACATTTATTGTATAAAGCTGCTGCTATGCTGCCGCTTTTTTCAAATAAAACTTTGGGGTGATTAGAGAGACTTACATCACAGGTTCCCAGATAATCTGCTATGTCGTTTTCAGGCCATTCGCCTAATACATACATCGGGACACCTGTTGCTTCGTGTAACTCGGCAAATTGCTCTTTTATAGCCGGGCTTTTACCCGCATGTGTAACTATAAGTTTTTTGTTAAGCTGATCACGCACATTTAACGATAGTTGCCTGATCCGTTCCTCAAGCAGGCCATGCGGATGGAAACCTCCAAAAAAAGAAGCTAAAACATAATCAGTGCTGTTATTTCTAAAATCAGCAGGCAACTGTCCGTAAATTCTTTTCCGGGTACAGTCGCCAAGTGGCATATTGCTGAATACGGGTATTTTAATAGTGTTGATACCAGCCTTTAAAAGGCTCTTTTGATAGTATCCGTTTGTTGTTGAAATGCACTTTGGTTTTAATGCTTTTATTACGGCTATTGCCGATCGTTTTTGAAAAAAACCAATGATCTTATCTTTCAGTGTGCTATCACTTGATTCGCCCTGCCAGATTTCGTGAAACATGATATGCACACTGGCATTGATCTTTAAACGCTTAAGCTGTTTAGCCAAATCAAATACAACGGCACGCTTTTGAAACGAGTAACCAACAAATTGCAAGCTTAGCCAATCAGGCGCAAAAGTCTCTGTTATTTCATGCAGCTTTATAAAGCGTTCGCGGGCTTCCATTGAAGCCGGGAGACGGATTTCTGAAACCTCTTTATGTGCTGCATTTTCGATTAATGTATTGGCATGGCGGTCATTCAGTGCTAAAAGAAATACCTGGTGCCCCTGCTTCACAAACTCCAGTTTCAGTTTTCGGGAATAATCCCCTACACCATCACGCCCAGGTTCAAGGGAGCCGCAAACAAGCAAAATCTTCATACTATTATGTATAAGTTGAATAGCTGCTTAGTTGCGGGTGTAAAATCGACCTATAAATGCTCCCATATTTACAACCAGGCTTTTGCGCTGTATGTAGTTGTTATTAAAAAGATTGATGGGATGACTAACACACTTCCAGAATTTTTTATCTACACTTCTCGGGCTAACCCCTAAAAAGGACTGTTTCAGGAATTTAATACGCCAGGGCTTAGGGCTTCCCAAAGCATGAAGCATTAGTGTGGCGCCACCTTGCAAACCCATTCCCTCTTTGCCAACAAAACTTACAACGCCATCCCATGCGCCAATGGCAATATTCAAAGCATCCTGATCTGTTTTGCTGAATGGTGCATAGTCACCGGCATGTTCTTTGGCCAGGTTAGCTTCGCCCGGGAATGGCGCCCGGCTTAATCCGCCTATCAGCGGACCAATTTTCTCCTGGATCATAATCCAGGTATCAACCAAGCCTATGTCCTTTTTGTTAACCCCTATGAAGCCAGAGTTTACATAAATCTCTCTATCAAGGTTAAGGTTGATATCAAACTGTCCGAAATATTTTTTCCAGGCCATTTTGCGGGGATGGTTTGGAGGTAACGGTGAATTCACATCCTCACAAACCGTTACCCCAAATGATACCCACTCTTCGTAAAAACTCCAGTCATAATCCAAAATTATATCCGGATCAAAGTAGAAGATATTCTCAGCATCATTGGCAGGGCCCTCAAAAAGCCATTTCAAAAAATCGGGTTTATAATTGGCTAAATGGTAACTGGTTTTTAACCTAACAAAATGAATTTTTATATCTTCATTAACCTTGTAAGTGGCTAACTGATGATCCTCAAAAAGAGATAAATCTGTTGCAGTGGCCCAGGGAGGTAATTCGCCTAAATAACCGGCATAAATATCTCCTTTAAAACCATGTTTATGAAGTGAATTAACAAATGCGGCAACGCCAAGATGGTAATGTCCTTCAAAAAGCGTACAAATAACTGTTTGCATAGTATTTTATCTGTTTTTTATAAAGCGGGCGGGTGTACCGGCCCATACCTGGTAGTCGGGAATTGATTTATTGACCAAAGAACCGGCACCTATAATACTGCCCTCGCCTATAGTTACGCCCTGAAGAATAACACTATGCGTCCCAATCCATACATCGTTCTTTAAAATTATTGGCTTGTGTATAACCGGTTGCTGATTGATTGGCAAACTGCGGTGCATCTCGCGACCCGCATCAACAAATGTTGTATTGGCAGCTATGAGGCAATCATTGCCTATTGTTAATCCTAATGTGATATTGAAATCACAGCCATGGCCAATAAAAACACGCTGACCAATATTTACAAAGTTGGTATCGGCAAATGGCTGGGGCGTTTTAAAAACCACGTCATCTTCAATTACACTTTCTGCTCCTACACTGATTTTGCCGGGCCATTTACACTTGATCTTACCTAAAACCACTCCATTATTAATCTGCATCCCTAAAACCCTATAGTATTTTTTTCGGAGTGATAAACTAATATTGCTAAGCTTATGCCTCAACATAGCCGGGAATCGTTGTTTCATGAAACTGTTGGTTTGGGTAGTTTTGAAACCCTGTAAATGAAGTAGGTAATTAAAATTATAAAGGCAAGTAAAAAATCGACGATGGAAAACATCAATACATTGGTTGTTTTTGAAAGATCCATAGTAACAACCAGTAATATCTGGAATAATATATTGATAGTTAAATTAATTACAGGTTTGATGATCCAGCCACGCGAAACCAAAACTGAATAGGTAACGCCGGCAAGCATAGCCAAACAACTTGAAATGGTAATTAATAACATCTCCTTATTGAGATTTGTATAGCCTTTGCCTAACACCCACAGCACCTGCGCAGGAAATAGCATCACGATAACTATAACTATAGAGCTGATTACAAAAAGCGCCGCTTCAATTTGTATAAAGCGTTGTATGAGTAACTTTTTCTGCTCAGGTAAGCGGGCAAAGCGCGGTACAACAAGAGTGCCGAACAAGGTAGTAAAAAGGGTTAAAACGGTAGTTAAACGACTTAATGCACCAACATGGGCTATAGATTGTGTGTTGCCGAAAATTGAGATAAGCCAGATAGTGATCTGCCCCGATACACAGAAATAAATGGCGCCGGGCAATGAGCGTTTTACGATTGCCAGTATTTCCTTTTCAATAGCCGGATCCGATTTCTGCCCGGGATCTGCATACTCGGCCGAAATTTTCCTTAATTGGATATTAGCCCACATACGTGGGATGCCGTTCCCTAATATTGCTACAGATGTAAAGGGGATCACAAGTAACGAACCAATCATCAACACAAAGCGGCCCAAGCCAGCAGATAATTGATTTTTTTGAAGCTTATTTATTCCCTGATGCAATTTAGATGCCGTTTCGAGCAGTGTATCACTCAACGCTGCAAAGAATGATGGAATAATAGCCAGCACAATAAAGCATGATGATAACAGCGTTGCACCATTATGTACCAACAGGTAAAACAACACAGGCAACGAAATTAACAAACTAAATATTCCGAATATTTTACGCAGTTTGAGCCCGCTTGCAATTACCACACCTAACTTTTCCCGGTCCTGCCAAACTTTGCCCCCCTGCGCCATTACGCCAGACGAGATACCTCCATCGGCAAGTACAGTCATTGTTCCTAACATGGTATTTGCCAGCGTATAAAAAGCATACTCTGTAGTAGGTAATAACCTGACAATTAAAATTCCGGTTAATAAGCCCAATAGCTGGATAATTGCCTGGGCAGAAAATGTAACAGCCACAAGCTTAGTCCACTGTTGCCATTTCTCAAACCTGCCGTTCACAGAAAGGTTACTTGTTAAACTTTTCATATAGCAGGTAATAATTCTTGAAGATCAATCTTCAAATACATATGTTTAGAGGTTGCCTTATCTTAATTAAGAAAGAGAAAATTAAAACCTGGTTGCAAACTTTTTCATTTTGCTTTTCATGCTTCGGGTTGGTTCCTTGATATAGCTATTTTTTTGGTAGATATAACTATTGGCATGCAGCTCGCTTTTTACGGCGTTGAAGATAAGTTTCATTCTTGGCAGTTTATTATCAACGCTCAATTCATTGATAAAGGCTAATTCCTGGCTCGGCGTATAATCCTGCCTTATCACATATAAGCACAGATCACACATCGGTGAAATGATTGTAGCATCAGTTAAAATATGAACAGGAGGCGTATCTATGAGGATATGGTCATATTTCAATTTCAATTCGGCAATCAGGTTGGCCAGCTGTTTACTTCCAAGCAATTCTGATGGATTAGGAGGAACAGCGCCACCGCAAATAATATGCAGATCATCCGAAATTTCAGACTTTTGGATGATTTGGGCCTGATTTGCATTACCGATAATATAGTCTGTTAAACCAGTGGTTGAATTTTTCAAATTAAAGCGCTTTGCCAGGGTGGGATTACGTAAATCCAATTCAACAAGCACCGTTTTTTTCCCTGCAACTGCTAAAACCGTTCCCAGGTTACTCAACACAAAACTTTTACCCTCGCCCGAGATACTTGAGGTAAAAAGGGTGGTTTTACCGGGGTTATTATTATTGTTATGCAAATAGCTCAATTTGGTACGCAAATCCCTGAATTGTTCGCCAATAAACGTTTTTTGGTTCAGCACAACAATCGGATCCGTAGTGTCAGAATCGGTAATTTCAATTAATACCGGCAATCCTGTACCTTCAATAATTGCACTTTTACTTGAAACTTTGTTTTTAAAAGCATCCCTTCCGTATATCATACCTGTGGGTACTATAAGGCCAAATAAAAGCGCCATTGCATAAACTGACCCCGGAATTGGTGCACTTTGCGACCCGCTATGTGCCTGATCAATTGTAACAGCATCAGAAATTGTTGAGGCATAATCAAGGCTCAACTCCTCTTTTTTCTGAAGCAGATAAACAAACAGGTTTTCCTTAATCCCTTTCATGCGGTCAATATCCTTCAGGTCCCTTTCCTGGCCGGGTAAGCTGCGTATGGTTGATTGATATGAAGAACCAACGCTCTGCAAGTTTCTCTGAGTCTCCAACAAAGAAGCCCGGGTTGTTTTTAAGTTTTCCCTTAACGCAGTACGTGTTAACGCTATTTGCTGGTTTATTGGATTGAACAAGGGATTGCTTTCGGGCAATGTAGATAGCATTTTAGTACGCTCCAGCTGTAAATCGGTTAAGCGGTCAATATAGCTTTGCATCGCCGGACTGTTTATACCTAATGTTGATGGTGCATTTCCTTTATTATCATCGGAGTTGAGATAACGATCCACCCCATCTAAAACACTTATCTGAATCTTAATGTCATTAAGTTGTTTTTCGTTTGATTGCGCCCCTCCAACGTACTGAGACGACTGGTCGGCAATTTCAGTGATGCCACGCACACTTTTGTAACCGGTATATTTGTTTTCGACATTATTAAGTTCCTGAGTAATGGAACCTAAGCGTTCTTCAACAAACTTGATGGTATTTTGGGTTGAGCGCCGCTTTTCTTCTACCGAAGCAGCCATATAAACCCTGATCAGGTCATCAACAATTTCACGGCCCCGCTCAGGTACTTCATCTTCAAGGCGAAAAGCAACCATTGAGCTTTTAGCTATTGGCGATTCATGAATGGCTCCTTGATAATAACTCACTACATCATCTATTTCTCGTAATTTTATCCTGATAGTTTTACCTATATAGTGGTTAAAATCGGCCGTTTTATCAAGCTTCCATGTGCCAAAACTATTAACGAGGCTATTTTGGAAAGCAAATCTGGTCGCCTTTTCTTTAGGCTGTTTTATCAAGAACGTGCTATCGCTTTCAATTACGATATCAAATACCGAATTTAAAGAACCTTTTCCACGACTAATTAACTTAAACTCAACCGGGGTGGTATTGTAAATGTCTTTATATGAATAATACGGCGTTCGTTCAAGGTAAGTGGTCCAAAGCTGCAAATCTTCTACCACCTGCTTTGTTACCGGAATTGAACTCATTAAACCCATTTGTTCATCAATGCCTGTTTGGGCTTCGGTTAAATTAATTGCTTCAAGAGCGGCCTTGTTTGCTTCTTTTTGCTGGTCTTTAACCATCACTTTGGCATATATCTGATAAACAGGACGTTTATATTTAAGATAAAAAACGGCAAGCCCCAAACACACAGTCAGGAAAATCAGATATAAAGGCCAATGAAACAAGATCTTATTAAAAAAGACCCTGGCTTTGGCCGAACCCGAATCAATAGAATTAGCAACCTCCATATTATATTTTTATTTATTGAAATAACTTTTAGAGCAATTTTTACTTAGTTACCTGATAGGTAACCAATATCAATGAGGCTATTGAAATTATGATTGGCAGTATTTTAAATGTGGTGCTCTGACTCGCAAACTTATCTTTGCCAGGCTCAACATATATAAGGTCATTACTTTTAAGGTAGTAATATGGCGATTCGAACAACCTTGGAGAGGTAATATCAATGTTTATATATTTACGCTTACCATCAACCTCTCTAACCAATAAAATATTCTTTCTGTTGGCTGTTGGAGTGAGGTCGCCCGCCCTGCTAAGAGCATCGGTAATTGAAAACCGCTCATCAGTAACAGAAAGTACATCGGGGTGTGCTACATCACCTAAAACAGAAACCTTAAAATTCATTAAAGCAACAGATACTTCGGGCTCTTTCAGGTATGACGAAATTTTACTTTTGATGGCTGCAGCAGCTTCTTCAAGTGAAAGCTGGCCAACTTTAACTCCATGAACTAAAGGGAGCTGTATTTCGCCATCTTTATTTACAAGATACCCGTCATTACCAGATTGCGCAGCGCTACCGCCGTCTTTGCCTTTAGTTGTCGCTGCAGTACTTGCAGAACCGCTGTTAAAAATAGCCGATCCGTCAGAGTTTAAACTTTTAACAGTTAATGCCAAAACATCACCTGGCTGTATGGTGGGCGGAGAAAAATTGGTGATCTTATAGCTCATTTCCGGGTTTCTTTCAAGTCCCTGGAAATAAATATTTTCCTTGTAGCTGGCGCAGGATGTCAGCAACACCATTAAAATTACACAAGTAGCAAATAATTGATTTTTCATCATGATTGATTTAATTATTTCTTTAAAAACAGGCCGCTGGTTTATCCCCCGGCACCTTAAAAGATGTTATTACAGCTTGGCTGTTAGCAGACTATGATTACCAGGAACGCAACGTCAAATGATTAAGTAATTGTTGCAACATTATTAGAGGAAAACCGTATAGCAGTACAAAAACATATTACTCGTTATCAAAAAGCAGATTTGCAATGACACTAAGCCCTCAACAAAAAATTTATTTAACCGACTTTGAACAAAATCTGACTTTTGCGGGCTTCTTTAAATCATATAAAGAAGTAAATAATAAGGTTATTGCCACATTGCAGGATATTGAAGTTTACGACTACGTTTCTTCAACTCCATTGTTCTGTTTGGAGGAAATCACTTTAAAAAGGAGCAAGCGTAAAATTTATATTGAGGGCATTATTCCGGCCTGTTAAAGCGATTGATTTTTGTAGATTACTGAGGCTCCAATATCTTTTTGAGTGTGACCTTGTTTAAAGGCTTTATGATATAATCTAAAACAAAATCATATTTTTTTGATAAGGCCAGATCCGTTGGATCAATTGACGATGACATAATATAAACATCTATTTTTTTTACCAGGCGATGCCTTAGCTTATTATATTTATGTAGAAATACAACGCCGCTCATGATACCCATATTGATATCAACAAATATCATATCGGGTAATTCGTCATTGTTGGTTTTGTTTTCATTCAAAAAGTCAAGAACTTTTGTTGCATCGAAATAATATTTAGTTGAAGGCAGATATGACAGGTACGTTTCAATCATTCTTTGAATAATAAAATGTTGAATTGGCTCATCATCAATAAATATTAATTTCACAAAGGTTAGGTTTTGCAGAGGTTATTATTGAACAGGCATTCGTAGCCTATATATGTCATTTAAAAACAATTAAAAACTCTTTAAAAACATTCATTTCTTTTCATCCTGAAAAAGATTGACATAAAATTTTATTTTCTTTGCGCCAATAATTAAACTATGAGTGAGCCCGTTACAAAAAGGATATATATAACCGACCTGAATGTTAACCTTACATTTTTGGGTGAGATTAAAGCCCTTGAAAATAAGGATGGAAACATTACAGCTTTATTGAATAATGTTACCGTATATGAATACTCCTCGTCTAATTATTTATATGCTCAATCTGAAATTTCTCTTTCGGGGCCTGCGTCGCGCTTCCACATTGAAGATGCAGTATAACCTATTTCTTGTCTTAATCAGCATCCCTGTCTAATCTCAAATATTTAATTCCTTTCGGTTCAGAATATACAGTTTTTTGCATATTTGACATCATCCTTCTGATCACTTTGCTTATGTTAAGATGATTTTCGGCGTAATTACGGGCATTTATTTTAATTTGAGCGTTGTCCTTTGTACAACAATCCAGGATGGCATCTTTCAAATGATCAATATCATCAGGAGGAATAACAACCCCCATGCTATTGTCGGTTATTACGTCGTATAAAGTAGTGCCCTGTTCGGCTGTTACCAATGCTACCCCACCAACCGCCAAAATGGTGGTAAGTTTTGACGGCATAACCAGGTCGGCGGCACTCTTTTTTTGCAAAACCAGGTGCACATCGGCCATATTCAAAAAGCTGTTAAATAAATGACGCTCTTGCAGCGGAAGAAAACTCACATTATCAAGCTGTTGTATCTTAGCCCGCTGAATGAGCTTATCTTTATGAGGTCCCGTACCACAGATAACAAACTTTATAAACTTAAACGTCCGAAGCTTTTCGGCTACATCTAAAATAGCCTCAATCCCCTGCTTTTCGCCTATGCTGCCAGAGTATAATATCACTTTATCATTCGCATCAAAATTCCAAACTAATTTTAATTCGGCGTTGTTATTTAATGGGTAACAGGTATCTGTATCAACCCAGTTGGGAAAAAAAGATATTTCACGATTAATCTTATTGCTGATCTTTTTAAGCATTCCGTTAGAAATTGAGCTTACAAAATCAACTTTCCGCATTATAAGTTTTTCCATTCCGAACAAAACTTTAAATGCCTTTTTTGATTTTAGCATATTCAAATCTCTTGCGGCTTCAATTTGCAGATCCTGAATATGGTAAATAATCTCTCCCCGTTTAAAAAACCTGTAAAACAATCCTAAAAATCCTAAATGAAAAGGTGGAGCTATACAAAATATATAATCGTTTTTAGGTTTAAACAATAAGTAGATGAGTGTAAAAAAAGCCGATAGAAAAAAACTGGCTTCATGAATCAATCGTTTTAAACCGCCGGGTTTTTCAGGTATATATAAAGGGCATCTGTAAACGGTCAGCATACCATCTTTTAATATTTCACGTTTGTAAAACTTATTTGAATAAGGTGATTGTACTTTCCAGAATGGATAATAAGGAAAAGATGTTACTACAGTGCATTTATAATTATTTTCAACGAACCATTCAACCATATCTCCGGTATATTTTCCAATACCGGTCAATTCTGGAGAAAAGTTTATGCCTATAACTAATATCTTTTTGCTCGATGCGTTTGGCCTATTCATTTGATTAAGGTATCAGCGAGGAAATTAATTAGAATCATGTTTTGCTCTGATTACAATTCATTTAAAAGTTAATTTATTATTCCACCGGTACTAAGCCAAAACTCAGTTGGTTATACCTTTTTTAACACTACATCAATGTGGAAGCTGCGGTTACAATAACTTTCGGATTGGTCAGAGATGGTTAATTGATAATTGTGTATAGCTTCGCCATTTCGCTTACAATGAGCTATTTCCAATTAAAAGTCAATGCGTTTGCTTGTCAATTCATTATCAATGTTCAATTAAACATGAATTTTATTTAACACATTAATACAAAATTAGCCATATAATTTACTTTTCTTCAATAAAACTGCCGATTGTTGTGAAATGTACAAAAGTGTGATATTATTCACATTCCTGTAACAAAGAAACATTCATTTACGTATGGAAAGGCCCTGCAAAAACAAGGCAAACAAACAAGCCCAGCAATGCCTTTTTTTAAGCCTCTTCTCTTCCAGTTTAACAACAAGGAAAAACAGCCCTATCCCTATAATAACTATAGGTTAAAAACACTTTTCACATAACTATTCTTTAAATTTTTTACCAGCCTCGCTATCTCATTGGTTAAAAACCGGGGATACCAGCAACTGCTATTTGTTTAAACACCCATTACAAAACAGTGTATTTTTCACACCACACTTTTTCACAATTTAAAAACAAGTTGTGCGCAACCATGCGAATTATTAAACTAATTGGCGATTTTTATGAAAATAATGCACTACAAATTGAAAAATATTAGTTTGATTATCCACCTCATTTTCAAACAAATAAAAACAACACTCAAATAAATATGATGAAGAACGCCGTTTTACTCAAGCCCACATCACCCAATTGGATGGTTATTTATACAAGATCCAGATTTGAGAAAAAAATAGACAGAACCCTTAACGACAACAGCATCACTTCCTTTTGTCCGGTGATTAAATCACTAAAAAAATGGGCCGACAGAAATAAAATGATAGAGACGCCTTTATTTCCTTCATATGTGTTTGTGAAAGTAACCCATGGCGAACAACTTAAGGTGAAGCAGGTTCCCGGGGTTATAAATTTTGTATCGTATTGCGGAAAGCCGGTAATATTAAATGACGCGGAAATTGAACGCATAAAATCAATAGTTGATAATTACTCGGAAGTTGAACTTATCAGCATTCAGAATTTAAACATTGGCAATAAAGTTAAAATAAAAGATGGCCTGCTATATAATTACCAGGGCGTGGTTTCTCAAATTATGGGCAAAAACATATTAATGACCATTGAGCAGCTTAATTGTGTTTTAACCGTGAAAGTAAACATAGATCAAATATGTTTAAATGTTGCAAGCTAACTTTTTAAGATGTATTATTAACTTGTTGTTTATTTTTTATTATAATTATCAACTTAATCACGATTAAGGTTGTTATTAAGTAGTTCAAAACTTATTTTATAAAAACTTATGGATTTGCACCATGGTGAAATAGTGGAAAAAGTGGTTAGGCGCAAAGGCTGCAGCATAAGCGAAATCGCACGATTCACTAACGTAAACCGTCGCTCCGTTTATTACTGGTTTAATCAAAAGTATTTAAAGCCAAAAATCATATACAAAATTGGACTTTGCCTGAAACATGATTTTTCTATCGAATTTCCTCATTTGTTTACAGAGGGAGAATTTGATAATATTAAAAATCAAGGTTATCAGGCACCTGACTATCGTGCAGACGAGGTAGAAGATTCTTATTGGAGAGATAAATATATTGAACTGCTGGAGAAGTACAACAAAAGTCTTCTTGAAAATTCAAAAAAGAAATTTAATCAGCGTTAGGAATGTGCCGTGGCTAAATTGATTAAGCTTCTGCGCTAAAATTATTTTATAGATAAACAGAGAGAAATCTCCATAAATAACACCAACTTATAAACTTAAACTAAAAATGCTTAATTCGGCTACTTAACTAATATAAGAGCCCAATTAAGCATTTTTAATTTCAGGCTATACTTAGCCGGCAACTTTAACTTTGTTTTGAGCCGAATTAAAGTTAACATCATACAACACCTGACTGTCTTCTATAACACGGTGCGCGTAACTAACGCCCATCCAGCGTTCGACCGTTACATTTTTACCTTCTAAAACTTTATAGTCTTTAAAGAAACATTCTATCTCTTTAATAGTATGAGGGGGCAACTCGCTTAAATCGTTTATATAATTTACCGACATATCATTATTAGCAACAGCAATGATTTTATCATCCTGCTCACCATTATCAATCATATGCATTACACCTATCACTTTTGCCTCAATGATAGACATTGGAAAAACGTCAACCGAACATAAAACTAAAATATCAAGCGGATCTTTGTCGTCACAATAGGTTTGCGGGATAAATCCATAATTAGCCGGGTACATTACGGATGAAAAAAGAACACGGTCTAATTTTAAAAGGCCGGATTCTTTATCAATCTCATATTTAGCTTTTGAGCCCTTATGGATTTCAATAACGGCATTTACAACGTAAGGAACTTTAGGCCCTGTTGAAACTTCATGCCATGGATGCTGTGTATTCATTGGTAGTAATTTAATCTTCTGATTATTTTTTTATGAAAGTACTAACAATTTGGCAATTTTATTGCCAAATCCCTATTCTATTTTTTATACACTTTGCTACTCAGTCACTTCTCAACGTATATTTCTCATTGCTTTATCCTGATTTACAGGTCCATGCAACGTTAAAATATATTTGCAATAAAAAACCCTTCAACTAACATATCGGGTACCAAAAAAAACAATAATTGCAGTTAGAATCACGATAACTTACCCCAAAAACAACTATATATTAAACGGCCACCAATTAACACTGGGTTTCATTTTAATAAAATATGGCAGGTAATTAAGCATAGCACTTTAAATTAGCTGGCTATCAGGTTAATTCCATATTAATTAACTATTAATATAACAAAATTTAGTAGCAAATCATGTGGCACATATTTTCACAAATTGCATTACAAGCATTAAAATTGTAACATTATTGTAACACATCGAGCCTTTTCTTCCCACTATTTCTTTCACTAATTAGCACAAAAGCTTCAAGCCCCACAATACGGGAATAAAATTTCACACAATGCATACATTATTCCACACCGTGTGCGCAATTAAATACACAGCGTTCTGTTTTGAAAAACACATCAAAGAAAATAAATATCATAAAAGTTAAAATTATTCTTAAAAGTTGGAAATGCCTTTTGCCGTCAAACCAACTTCTCCTATCAATTTCGTCAAGATTAAATTAAAGCCACTGGCATAGATGTTGCAATATGTGTTCACCTAATGATAGTTAGTCAATTAATTTGGTAACTAATTATTAATTAGCACCTAAGCTTATTTTGAATTAGTTTTTTAACTTTTTTACAGCTAAAAATTATGCAAAAACATCACGGTCAAATTGTAGAAATACTCGTTAGAAAAAAAGGTTTCAGTATTACAGAACTTGCACAACATTCAGATGTAAGCAGAAGCGTGGTATACCAATGGTTCAACAGAAAAGAATTAAATGCAGATATTATTCATCGCATTGGCCGAATTGTAGATCATGACTTTTCGAACGAATTTCCGGAATATTTCCAAAAAACTAATAGTGGTAACTATGATACAAGAAATAGGGAAATGATGCGTCCAAATCAAAACAGGGTTAACCTTTGGAAAGATAAATACATCGTTTTGCTGGAACAGTATATTCAATTATTATCCACAGAACAGTAATAATTATTTCTCAAATTACCCCAGGGGATAATATTGCCGCCTAAGCAAATCGCAATTAATACTTGATTTCTTTTGCTTTTTTCAAAAGCAGAAGAAATCAAATAAATTTTCCCATTCCGCTATCTGCGCCACAACATGTAATTCACTACATATTATAAGCTTGTTATAAAAGCGAACGCACTATGTACGTTTTCGATACATTAGCATAGCCAAAAACACAATACAACAAACTTAAAATCAACAACTTAAATCACTGGCATTATATTTTAAACAGCGTTACTGAAACTTCCTTTTATTTCTGTTTAAAATCGTAACGTCATGATTAAAAACTACTTAAAAGTTGCATGGAGAAATCTCTTAAAAAATAAGGTTTCGTCCCTGATCAACATCGGCGGGCTCGCTATCGGTATGTCCGTTACTATCCTGATCAGTTTATGGATCTGGGATGAATTCTCTTTCGATACATATCATCAAAACTATGAGCGCATTGCCCAGGTAAGGACGTGGCTTTTCGATCCTCATACCAAGGATCCCTATGCTAATTCATCAATGCAGGTCCCGATGGTAACAGAACTGAAAACCAACTATAAAGATAATTTTAAGCATATCGTTATGGCATCATGGGATGTTGATGATATTTTATCTGCCGGCGATAAGAAATTATCCAGAACAGGCTTGTTTATGGATCCGGGTGCGCCAGATATGCTTACCCTCAAAATGATTTACGGTTCAAGATCCGGATTAAAAGATCCTTATTCTATCATGCTGTCGCAATCAACCGCACAGGCTTTTTTTGGTGATAGCAACCCTGTAAATCAGGTAATGAAGATCAATAATAAATTGAATGTGAAAGTTACCGGCGTTTATGAAGATCTGCCGCTAAACACACAATTCAAGGATCTTAAGTTTATCTCACCTGCCGATTTATGGGTAATTGATAATCCATGGATAAAACAGGCCTCAACTGACTGGCAAAACCACTTTCTGAAAATTTATGTAGAAATCAGTCCTAACACAGATTTTGAAAAGGTTTCAAGAAATATCAAAGACGCTGAAATAAAAAATCTGAGCAACTTCAAAGACGAGGCTAAACTAAACCCGCAGGTGTTTTTACACCCCATGCGCGATTGGCACCTGCATAGCTATAAGAGGGGCTTTGCCGATAGCGGGCCGATGCAAATGGTATGGCTCATTGGAATCATCGGTACTTTTGTATTGCTCCTGGCCTGTATCAATTTCATGAACCTAAGCACTGCCCGTTCAGAAAAACGCGCTAAGGAAATAGGTGTAAGGAAAGCCATCGGTTCTATGCGCAAACAACTGATAGGTCAGTTTTATAGCGAATCTTTTCTGGTTGTGTTACTCTCGTTTCTCGCATCACTCATTTTGGTGAGATTATCGTTACCATGGTTCAACAATCTATCAGGAAAACAGGTAATGATGCCATGGCAAAATGTTTATTTCTGGCTTGCCTGTACTGGCTTTATTTTCATAACCAGTATTATAGCAGGCAGCTATCCTGCATTGTACTTATCATCATTCAATCCGGTAAAAGTACTGAAAGGCACATTTAAGGTTGGCCGTTTTGCAGCAATTCCGCGCAAAGCACTCGTAGTAGTACAGTTTACAGTATCGGTTGCTTTAATCATTTGTACCATTATTGTTTACCGACAAATCCAGGTAGCCAAAAACCGCCCGGTAGGTTATACCCGCGAAGGCCTGGTGATGATCGAAAAAAAATCAAGCGATTTTGACGGAAAGTACGACCTGCTCCGCTCCGAACTCAAAAACACCGGTGTAGTAACCGAAATGTCCGAATCATTCGGCAAGGTTACCGAAATAGCTTCAGGCAATGGCGGCTTTACCTGGCGGGGCAAAAACCCTAACCTTGAAGACCAATTTGGCACTTTACCTGTAACTTTTGAATATGGCAAAACGATTGGCTGGCAATTTGTAAACGGGCGCGATTTTTCGAGGAATTTTATAACTGATTCATCTGGCATCGTCATCAACGAATCAGCCGTTAAATACATGGGGCTAAAAAACCCAGTTGGTGAAGAGGTAAGCTGGAAGTTTCAGGATCAGGCAGTAAAACATTATAAAATACTGGGCGTGGTTAAAGATATGATCATGGAATCGCCTTATGCACCAATGTATCCAACTATATTCATGATCAAAGGCCATGTACCTACAAGCTTGATCAATATCAAAATTAAACCGAATGTAAGCGCCAGCAAGGCATTACCTAAAATAGAAGCGGTTTTCAAAAAGCTAATTCCATCGGCCCCGTTCGAATACAAATTTGCAGATGACGAATATGCTGCAAAATTTGCGGCCGAAGAACACATAGGCAGATTGGCCTCCGTTTTTGCAGGTTTGGCTATTATTATTTCGTGCCTTGGTCTTTTTGGTTTGGCTTCATTTATGGCCGAGCAACGGGTGAAGGAAATTGGCGTGCGCAAAGTTTTAGGCGCATCTGTATTCAATTTATGGAGATTGCTTTCTAAAGACTTCGTTTTACTGGTGATGATATCCTTATTAATTGCCTCTCCCCTTGCTTATTATTTCATGAACAAGTGGCTGCAGCATTATCAGTTCCGCACCGAAATTTCCTGGTGGGTATTCGCAGCTACAGCAGCAGGCGCGTTCCTGATAACTTTGTTTACGGTAAGTTATCAAAGCATCAGGGCCGCGCTTGAAAACCCGGTAAAGAGTTTAAGAAGTGAATAAAACGATCAATAAACTACCGGTGCAGGTTGGCGTGATTTAAGGTTTATGATTGTGCGGTTAGCCGATGGGAATAAAATCACCAACAAAATAAGAGCAAGCAACACCCAGCTGATGAGCTGATAAT
Source organism: Mucilaginibacter gossypiicola (assembly GCF_900110105.1). GTDB lineage: Bacteria > Bacteroidota > Bacteroidia > Sphingobacteriales > Sphingobacteriaceae > Mucilaginibacter > Mucilaginibacter gossypiicola. The sequence goes on from NZ_FOCL01000003.1 coordinate 67,316, forward strand.
AATCAACAGCAAAACGCAGCTGGGCTTGCGCATTGATATTTTTGTTGAGCAAACCGTTGGCTATTTTCGTGGCCTGATCGGCAGCTATACCTTTGCCTGTTAAAGCTTGCTTATATACAGCTAACTTTTGAACAGCAAGCGGGTTTAACTGGCTCAATTGCTCCTGGAAACGATTGGCATGATCATTTTGCCTGTATAATTGAAAATAATTGATAAGCGCGATACTGCTGCTAAAACCCGTAAAACGCATAAAAATACCAACTGCAGAACCGGTTGTACCATATTGAACCGGAGATGATGAAATTACAAATAGGATTACCGGGGTCATCAGCATACCTGCTCCTAATCCCTGTAATACAACCGGGATTATCAGATCTTCGGTATTAACCTGTGATGAGAAAACAAAGCACATATACACATGAAACGCCAGCAACAAGGTAAAGCCTAAAATAAGGATATGCCGCAAAGGTTTTTTCATCAGCAAAAATCTCGATGATATGGTTACACTGACAATAATACCCGCCAGGTTATAAATAAGCAGATACCCAACATGGATTGGATCCATCCCCATGGCGCTGCTCATAAATGACGTAGTAACGCCAAACGCTCCACGACAGATATAAAACACAAACAGCAACAGCGCTGCCAACACAAATTTGCGGGATTTAAAAGCCTGGATGTGAAAATAAGGGCGCTTTGAACTGAGCTGTCTAAAAACAAAAACGGCAAACAGTGCGATAACTATGGCAACGCTGTAAACAATCCGTTTGTCATCAAACCAATCATACTGCTGACCGTAAACCATAATGTAGCCTATCAAACAAAGTCCGGCCGAATAGATAACAAAACTGGCCCAATCCAATTGGTACAAAGGCAGCTTACGGTTAAGGCGCACATTGTTCATGATGATACACATCAATATCGCTCCCGGTAAAAAGGAGTAAATAGCACATTTATATATTACATTGAAATTAAAATCATCAATAATAGATGCTGTAAATAAGGTTGACAGGGGCGATACGCATAACAGGATGCAATAAACAACCGAATAGCCAATTTCCTTTGATCGTTCGCTATGCAAACGGGTAAACATAAGCGTGAGTGTAATGCTGAGGCTTGCACAAGTGAGCATGCCCTGTATATATCTAAAAATTAACAAAACAAAAAAGGTGTGCACGTAGTAACAGATATAACAGGTAGTTACCAACAGCAATACACTGATGAGCAAATAAGTTTTACTGGCAATATTTCTGAAAAAGCGTTTTTCCAATACCACAAAACTTGCTGTTGCAGCATACAGTATGATCATCGAGTATTGCGCATCATTTGGACTGATACCGTAATAACCTGCAGCCGCCCCCACATTACTAATAGACAGGGAGAACAAAATTATACCGGGCAGTACCACCAACAGCAATGTGATACGGATCAACCATTCGGGTACCCAGGGCTTAAAAACAGGGATTAGATTGCTCATGGCTGTTAGTTTTTGGGTACGGTTACACTGGCGTTCATGCCTGCACTTAAAAAGTTAGCGGCTTTACTATCAATTTTTATTTTTACAGGGATACGTTGGGCAATCTTCACGAAGTTACCGGTAGAGTTATCAGGCGGCAACAACGAAAAACGCGAACCAGTGGCCGGTGATAATGAAAGGATTTCTCCTTTTATTTTCCTGTCGGGATAAGCATCTGTAGTAATTTCCACGCCACCACCTATATGCATGTTATGCAACTGTGTTTCTTTAAAGTTAGCTACTACCCATAACCCGGTTTCTTTATCAACGATATAAGCAAGCGTTTGGCCTAACTGGATTTGCTGCCCCGGTTGGATAGTCCTTTTACCCATTTTGCCATCATAGGGCGCAGTTACAACAGTGTAGGAAACATCGAGCTTATTCCGCTGCAATACCAACTCACGGCGTTTTATTTCGGATAGTACCGGCGAAATTTGCGAGCGGCTGTCATTTACTTTTGACAGCGATGCCTGGTAGTTATTTAACGAGGCCTGATAATCAGACCTGGCTACATCAAGCGCGCTCTGTACATTCTCCAATTGTTGTTTAGTGGCCGATTCTGCTTCATATAGTTTGGTGAACCGGTCAAATTCCTGCTGGGCTTTAACCAATTTAGCTTTGGTGGCAGCTATCTGTACTTTGTTTACTTCCGCTATTTTAGCAGCAGTTTCTACATTACTTTCCAACACACTCACCTGCTCGCGCGCGTTTTGAAGTCCTGCGCCGGCTTCCTCTTGTTGTATTTGATATTCACGGTTATCGATAATAAGCAGGGTATCTCCTTTTTTTACGTCCTGATTTTCATCATACCGTATTTCTTTAATAAAACCGCTTACCCTTGCAGTAATCGGGTTTATGTAAGCTTCAACCTGGGCATCGTCGGTTTCTTCATAGCTGTACAGGTGCACCAACGTTATAATACCCCATATCAGTAAGCCAGCAGCAACAATGCCGGCTATCCATGTGGTTATTTTAGTTATTAACTTATCAGTTGCGGTATAAGTGTTTATATGCTTGTTCATGATTAAAGTTTCCCGGTTACGTTTTGTAATTGATAATATTGAAGTTGAGCGGCTATCCTGGCAGCAGCCAGATCAAAGCGGGTTTGTAATAATTGCGTATCCGCATCAAGCAGATCAGTTATCAGCGATAGCTGGTTGAAGTACGTGTTATTGACAATACGTCTGTTCTCGGTGGCTTGCTGTACATTGGTTTTGCTTACGTCTACCCTATTTAACGCTTCTTTATATCTGAGCCAGGCTTCGTTTACCTGCTGACGGATGCCATCTTCAGTTTGGGCATGTTCAATTTCCTGACTTTCCAGATCGAGCCTTGCCACTTTTACTTTATGGCTGTTATGATAAAATGATGAAATAGAAAACGAAGCTTTTACACCGGCAAAACCCAAACCGTACAAGCTTGGCGAATACGGATAAAACAGGATCTGCGGATAGCTATAATTATAAGCTGCAAACAGGCCTACTTTTGGAGATACATTGGCTTTTATATTCTTCAATTTCAGTTTGCTTAGCTCTGTTTCCTGTTCGGAGATCTTAAGCTGATAAGCATTCTTTCCCGCATCAGTTAAGTACTCGTCGTAAGTTTCCTTTCCTGTGGTATCCAGTTGCACCGCTTCAACAGGTACAACACGTTGCTCATCAGGCAAGCCTATCAGGATGTTCAACTTTTGATTGGCTATCGCGAGGTCATTATCTAACTGAACCAACGAGAGTTTTTGTTTGGAGAGTTTTAACTCGGCCCTCAACACATCGCTCTTTAATACCACACCATTTTTTTGGAGCGTTTTGATTTGTAAAAGCTGTTTTTCCTGCGCTGCGATATCTTTCAACAGCAGATCTTTAAATATGATACTGCGTTGCATATCGAGGTAATAAGCCGCGGCACGTAGCTTCACTTCAGATACGGTTAATTTTTGCTGTTCGCCGGCTATATTATTCTCACGTTTACGGGCGTCAATTTCCAGGTTGGTTTTATTGCCGTTATAAATGTTTAAATAAGCCTCTCCACCCACGGTATAGGTAGTGTGCAAAACCGGAAATTGAGTAGGCGTATTAAAAATACCGTTTTCGTAAACCGGCATATTGCTCACACGGGCATATTCGCCGTTAATGCCAATCTCGGGCAAACGTTCGGCTTTGGCATCTTTAATGGCCTCCGCGCTGCTTGTTACACGTAATTGCTTAATTTGAACAGCTTTGCTGTTAATTGCTGCTTTTTGCCAAACCTGTGCTATGGTTAAAGGAAGGTTTTTGCTGGTATCAGCTATGGGTTGTTGTGCTTTTATTGAAATGCCCAACAACAAAACTGGCAACAAGGCCAGATAAAATTTACTATTAAAGTTCATGGTGATTTAATAGCACAAAGTTCGGTAGTTGTTAAAAGCTTATTTTATTTAAATTTGCCAAATGCTTATTCATTCCAGCCAAAACATAGATGCGGTTACTGCCGAAAACTTTTTCAGGGATATAGATAAACATCCTGAATCAGTTTATGTAATTAACTGGAAAACAGAACGAAACTTCCCAAACCACAGCCACAAAAAAGGACAGTTGATTTATATTGAAGGCGGGATCGCATACATCCACCTAACCGATAAAACTTTAGTGATACCAGCAAGGCACTATGTGTGGATCCCGGGTGGTATGATGCATTTTGTGGAGATGCATAAATCGGCAGTTACGCGCACGGTGTATTTTTACTGGCACGATGATGATAGTAATCCTTTTTACACGAAAGGCGGCATCTACCCTATCAACAATTTATTATTACAGATGCTTATTTACTCCGAACGATGGAACGGAGATGTACACCCCGATGAACAGGCATTTCATTTTTTAGCGGGAATAAAAGCGATACTACCAGAGATTAGCAAAAAAGCATTACCTGTAGCCCTGCCCACTACCGATAATTCCCGCATGCACCCGGTATTGGATTATATCAACGAAAACGCTTTTGAGCCTTTAACCCTTTCATCTGTTAGCGAAGAAACCGGTTTCAGCGAAAGGACACTTTCGCGCCTGTTTCAGTCAACCCTGCATACTTCATTTTTACAGTATTTTAAGCTACTAAAAATGGTTAAATCCATTGAGCTGATGCTTCAAACTGATATGTCCATGAGCGAAATCGCTTATAAACTGGGATATAACAGTCTATCGGCCTTTAGCGCAATATTTTACCAGCTCACTAATATCAGGCCATCAGAATTTGCTAAACAGCTGAGGTAATTACATCAACCGCTTTAATATCCTGATGCTCGCATCGCTCACATCACTTTGTTTAAAAGCTTTACTCTCATAAACCTCTTTGCACCATTCAATCACTTTATCATCCGGATATTTTTTGATCTCCGCGTTTAACCAATTAACTGCCGCTGTATTGCCATTTATCTTTTCAATAGCCCATGCAGTCACCAAATGATTAGCCGGTAGGAAATTACTTACCGTATTATCAATTTGAGGCTTAAAGGCTGTTATTTTTTGCAGATACTGTTTAGCTTCACCAGTGTTGCCCATTTTTGTATAGCACAAATAGCTCATCCAGTCTTCCAAACGTTCATCAATATTTTCGGCATAAGGCTTACCTACGCCGAGGTTTACCGGCCACTTTTTGGCATCTGCAATATAACCTAAAGCTGCCTTATAGTTTTTAGTGTCAATCTTTTGAACCGCCTGCATTAATTCTGTTTCCCTGTATAACTCCCGGCCAATAGTTGCGCCTTCAAACGGTAAAATATCAATCCGCGATAAAAGCTTGCCGCATTCTCCATAGCGCTTGTTGAGCAGCAATGTTTTGGCGTATAACATGCCTATGATGTAATTATCGGGATGCGATCTATAAAACGGCTCAACGGTAGTTAATGCTTTGACATATTGCTTATTATTAACATAATACTCGCCAAGCAACTTGTTGTAGCGCCAGCCTTTATCAAGCTTGGCTGCCGTGTTTAGATCGGCCAGGACATTGTCGCCTGTTTCGATGGCAGCTCTTGCCGCATAAAAAGGCGCAAAATCGGGCTGGTTACCGCATTCAGCAAATAGTTTTTTGCTCTCATCAATACGATTACGGTCTTTATAAAGCAGCGCGAGGAAATACTTTGGCTTCCAGTTATTGCTTTGTTGCATAGCCCATTGCAACACTTCTTCATCGCTATTGCGGAAAGGGAATACAAATGCAGCCGTTGCTGCATTGGCTTTATTTAACGCCTCACTAAATGGCTTTGCCTGCTTATACTGCAAAAAGGCCAGCTTGTAATCCACAAGCGCATTGGCTGGCGAAAGCTTTAAAACGTTTTCACTTTCTACGGTACAGCCATTATGATCGTACAGATCCGCCAGATCGAGGTAACTTTCAATAGGCTGCTCATTTCGGATCATTGAGGTAAACCCACTTTTAGCAGCTTCAGATGATTGCCATAGATACTGCTCAAAGCGGGCAAAGTGATTAAGTGGTTCGCAGGCCAGTATCGTATCTAAAACCTGTTCGGCATTTTTGCGCTCGTTCAAATGGCGGTAAGCTATGGCCTGCACCTGTAGCGAAGACACATCGTATCTGTTAAAATCCAGAGCCTTTGAAGCAAACTCCAGAGCCTTTATATCGTTCTTTTCTTTTAGATATAAACTACCTAAAGCCGAGTAAGCAGCATTGCGGTATTCAACAGATAAACCGGCCATATCAAAACCATCTTTAGCATCAGTCACATTACCCAGCTGCGCATTGATAGTGCCATAATAGTAGTTTGCAGCGCCATCATTGGCATTGATGCTCAAAGCAGTTTTGGCAAAAGCCAAAGCCTCGGCATAGCGCATATTACGGTACATCAATGCTGCCGATTGTACCAAAGCAGGTAAAAAGTATGAATCTTTCTTTAATGCTACCTGCAGTTTTTCTTCAGCTTCGGGATACATTTTTTGATCCATGAATTCCTTCCCCTGAGTATATAACCCATAAGCGCTGTTCCAGTCGAAATCTTTTGGCAAATCAACCGGACGGTTAAGGTTATCAGCTTCAGGCTTTGAATTGTAGATTAACTTATTAGTACCCAAAGTTACCAGCACATCCCCGGCATCTGCTTTAACCGAATCGGCAAATAACTGTAAAGGGCTTAAGCGTATCTTTTTACTGTAGACCACCCTGTCGCCCTGCTTTACCGTTAGCGTATCGGCAATCTGTTGAACTGGATTGAAGTAAAGTTTCAACCAGCCAGCATCAGCCTCAACATTAAGCGCACCATAGTTATTGGCCTGTACAAAGCCTTTGGTTTTCAATACCGGATACCAATATTCTGTCCAGGTATCTGATGAGCCCGGCGCAAAGCCTTTGTGCTTGAACGGCGTAAACGTGCTCTTAGCAGCAGTTTGGTTAAATAACCTGCCCGATTGAATTTCGGAATACTGCCCATCGTTATCAGTAAGCTGTTTTTCCCAGATCATGCCCTGATCTGATAATCCCCAGATCCAGATCTTTTTACCGGCTTTATCCTCATAACCGCCATAACGGGCCATGCCAAAATCATCGTTATGCCAGTAAGCGCCAAAAAAATCGGTGTACTTGCCAAACACATGGTATGATTTATAACCGCCAAAGTTGTTATTATCATAAAAGGACAAATCCTTCCCGTTCTGCTTGTTGATGGGCCATTCGGCATACTCGCCCTGGTGACCAAGGTATTTGGTACCGGGGAAAATGTATTCAAGTTTACCGCTTGTTTTAATCCCGGTATTCATCCAATGGTAATAAGGCTGTTCAATTGGTGTTGAATTATGCCAGAATGATTTGGTCGTAAAGTAAGCCTTATCTGGCGGAAGATTTACTTCCATAGTCCAGGTGGTGTTGGTAAGCAGATCGAGTACGCTGATAAAACAGCTTACACTGCCATCGGCATTGGTACGGGTCAGGTAGTCGACCGGGGTAACCGAATTTGGTGTATGCCCAATGATACCATAATTAGGTTCGATGCCCCCACTTGTCCAGGGGCCGCGCATGGCAATGTCCCTGAATTTCACCACATGATTTTCGTAAACAATTGGTTTACCTGTCGATTTTTCAATGGCCGACCAGATCTTGCCGCCTATCTGCGGTAAAATGGTTAACCTGATGTACGTGTTTTCCAGCTCAACCACTTTCCATTCCTTTTGCACCGGTTTATCCGTAAATCCGTCGTAACGGAAATACGGATAAATATTGGTGAATGCCGGTATCGGGTTAGGATCCGAAAAGGGATAAGTGGTAATACCCTTAGTATACTCACGCACACTTGCCCTTTGCTGGGCAAAAGCGCTCAGGCCGCCAATGCAAAGGCATACGGCGATAAACCATTTTTTATTCATTACCGTGTTATTTAATGATCAACAGCCAGCCTTTACCTTTTTCAACCGGGATCCTGTCATTCAAGCCAAATGTTTTGCCTGGCTGAAAGCTTTTAATTTCGGGAGCAGTAATAGTTGCTTTGGCAGGATCGATGCCTAATTTTTTCCAGTCGATATTTAACTGAAAATCGGTATCGGCATCTTCCCAGCTGGCAACAGCCACCATGGCAGCGCCGTCTTTTTTGTAAACGGTTGCAATTACTTTGGCTTTATCGGTTTTCACCGGGTTATCATCAACCCAGTAACCAATCATTTTTGTGCCCTTCATGCCAAAATTATCCCAGGCCTTCCAGATGGGGCGCGGATCGGCACCATCGCTCCATGGCATACGGTTAGTCATCCCGTAAACCATACCACGCCATTTGTTACCTCCGCCTTGCAGCATCTCCCCCATTAAACCAAACGGAATACCGCTTACTTCAGTCAGGAAGAAATCAGGATCATTTTTTTCGTAGTCGAAATACTCGCCAAACCAAAGGCGGTTCAGGTAAGGGAAATGCTCCATATACAGGTTGGCGCTGTTATTAAAACCATCGCTTTTATTGTATTGATTAGCTGAGTGCAAGTCGATAATACCCGGGTGACCATCTTTGGTTAATACACGTTTTATACGTTTCATGGTAACACGGTCGAAAGCCACATCGTCCAGGTAAATACCGTCGATACCTACGTTTTGGGTTAGCCAGTTCATTCCCTCTACATAGTAGTTATGCCAGCGGTTCATGCCACTGTTAATGATGGCTGCATCTTTTATTTCTGGTACAAACCATGCAGCTATGTAATCATCGCCCACATGCTCCTGCAACCAGCTAAAACCACCGCCTTTCCCGGGCGAATAAATTTCATGCCCCAAACTGCGCAAAGCAAATGTTTCGTATGCATGATTTGACAACTCACGGATGGTATTGTAGATCTTCACCTTTAACCCCGCAGCATGTGCCGAATCATCATAGGCCTTCATTTTTTGCCATGCGATAAACGGATAATTGATGGTAGGGTTTATTGCCGTTGCATGGTGAATATTGATAAGCGTTGCACCTGCACTTTTAATAGTATCGATAGGCTTGTAAGAATGGTAGAACCTTGTAGCCCACTGAAAATCGGTATTGATGGTATGAAAAGGCGTTACCAACAGCGTGAAGTTGTAATAAAGCTCATCGCCTTTTTTCAGGTCGCGCTCGCCGCTGTAATTATTGGCTAATACTGCTTTACCATCAAAAGCTACCTTAATACCACCTTTGCTATCATTACCCCATGAAGTTGGGAGCAATAAAGGCTTTTGCAGGTAAAAATTGGTATTCAGCGGACGGACATATTTTTCGTCCCTCAATGAATATTGCAGACCGCCGTTCACATTGCCTATCCAGGCACCATCCTGGTTTTTATGAGCAACATCCCATTTCCATTCAAAGTTTTCAGGACGATAGCCACCTTTTTGCCCCAAGCCCATCATGTATTTGGCAAAATCCTTTTTAAAAGGGATGTGCATGGTAATATCTTTCAGGCTAACATCCTGCAGGGCCTTTACTTTTACCGTATAAGACATAAAGCCATCAAACTCCAGCGAAGCGGTTACGTCCATCTGCAGACTATCATTGGCACTTACTGCCGTCCACTGCACTGTTCCGGCTTCTTTTTTGGTAAACTGTAGGCCATGACTTTTCAGGTTTATCTTTTTCCCTGCGGCATCAATAAAATGAAAGTGGATACCCTCGGTAAGCAGGTTATTGGGAGCTGCTGCATACTCCGTCATTTCGGGCGTAAAGTAAGTCTGGATCTGTTTTGGGAAACCATCCTTGTTTACTTCTACTTTACGGCCTAACAAACTTATTGTATTACCATTAATCTCAAGCGGAGTATACGGCGCAATAACGGTATTTTGCTGTGCCATGGTTGAGTTTAACCAACCGAGGCGGGTCATTTTATAAGGCTCGCTTACACCGCCATCTTTTGATACTTTGTTATTTACTTTTATAGATAAAGCAATTGTTTTTACAGGTTTTCCGTTTATGGCGATGGTGGCTTTACCTGTATAAACCGAAGGTAATATCGCAGCCGGTACATCAACACCGCACCATAAGGCCTGGATATCACCTTTGGCTACATTTACAACTTTAGTAAGCGGTTTAGCATCGTATGTAGTACCTCCGGTATTAATACAAAACAGTGCCGAAGCTGAAATAACCTTACCAGTGGCTGATTTAAGGTCACTGAATGTTACCTGTACATTTTCGATATTCTGCAACGCATAAATACCAAGCTGAAATGCAAAGTTTTCTCCACGGGCAGCTTCACCAGTATATGTGGTCCGCGGACCAAACTCCATCCAGCGTTGCGGCAGGTCTTTGGTCATTCGGATGGAATTCATTCTATCTTCCGGAAAAACTAAAAATGCTTCAGACTTATGCTTATTCAGCAATGCCTCAGTCTCTGCTTTAGTGGCAATCACCTCCATCGGATAAAAGCTGTTAAAAGCATCTATCGACTGAAATTCTTTTACCGAAGCTAAGGGTGCCTTGCCATTTACAGCGTTAAGCCATTCAGTCGAGGCTGTATTTTCTGGTTTAAGATAGACTCCTTTAGGATAGTTTGAGCGCCCCTCATTTTTATAAGGCATATAATACACAAAATAAGTGCCCTTGCCCGATGTTGGCTCAAAATACAGTTCGCCGCTTTCACGGTTTATTGAGCCGATTTTTACGTTAGTAATTTTTTGTTTGGTTTTAGCATCCTCAATGATAATTCGCTTGTTTTCGGGCTCATTATCCCTGCGTCTCCAATTGATGATTGCTTTAGCCACTTTACCTGTGCCATTAAAGGTTAACACCACACGATGGTTACCTAATGAATCGGCCAGCCAGCATTTTTCGCAATTGGTATAAGGTACTTTTTGTGCCGATGCAGCAAAGCCCGATAAAAGGAAAGTGATAGCTAAAAATTGTTTTTTCATGAAATAAATTTAGTCAGTCTTTTTATAATAAAACTATGTCATTGCGAGCGCAGCGTGGCAATCTCGTAGCCAATGCATATCAAAGATGCATAACTACGAGATTGCTTCGTCGTTCCTCCTCGCAATGACATAGTTGGATTTGTATTGTTTTTAAATAGAAGGCGTAATCCCCTTGCCTTCCCAATAATCAATTATCGGCTTATACGGCCCATATTTATGCTGTTGTTCTGAGAAAGGATCTTTAAAGGGCCCTTTATCATAATCAATCGCTTTTTCTTCGTAATGCGGATAATCAACCTCTTTGGTGGTTTTAGGCAACGGACGTTTGTGCTTTTTATCGTCGTTAACAAAAGCGGCAATATCAAGCGCCTGGGCATCGGTCAGGAACGGTTTGCCTTCGGCGGTTTTATCATAAGGCATGTTACCCTTTAACCATTGCGCTAATTTAACCACACGGTGCATACTTGAACCCGGACGATAGGCCAATAATCCCCATACCGGCGGATATTCATAGGTTACATTATCAAAACGCATTTTACCCTCGCCGTTTTTGGCATGGCAGCGCTCACAATTTTGAGCATATAAAACCTCGCCCCTGTCTGATGATGCGGCTACATCCGGCAACTCAACCTCCATATTTTTTAAACCTTTGGTGGTTTTAGACACATTTGACGAATCGCTCAAAAACTTCAGGTAGGCCATGATCGAGATCATTTCCTTTCCATCCAAAGGTAAAGGTTTGCCCAGATTAGGGCGCATTACACAATTGTTGATGCGCTCGGCCAAAGATAAAATTCTGCCCTCTCTTGCCCTATATTGTGGATAATCACGAAACGACCTCACCAGGTTAAAAGCATATGGCCGTGTGCCTGCATCACGATGGCAATTGGTGCAATTCATTTTATTGCCGGTATAATGGCCATTAATGCCTTCAGGGCCGATATAGTATGCTGTATGCAACATCAATTCACGACCATAACGCACCGCATCACCGTATTTACCACCGGGCATTTTGGAGGTATCCACAGCAACCAGGTTATTCACCGCTGCCGAATCAACTTTATCCGCCTCTTCGGCCCTGCCGCCGCTGCATGATACTAATTGCATCGCGTTAGCCAAAGCAAATAATAGCAACAGGAAAGTTATATATTGATATTTCTTTTTCATTTTTAATGATCTATGGTTTTAAAAATGGATCAAGTTGTTCGTATTTGATAAAACCGGCACGGTAAGTTGGCACCGATGTTTCCATCGTCCATTGTAAAACGCCTTTATCATTTGCCAACACCACAATGTGCCTTTTGGAGCAACATACCAATGTGGTTGTATCATTGATCATATAGGCACTGCCCATACGGCCGTTAAAAATTTCTTTAGGTAGTTTTATGTGCATGGCAATGGTCGACGTTTGATTTTTTTCGTCAATTTTCATTGCATACACCCCCGACTGGTGTTTCTCCACCCCGTTATCAAAAAACATGAGGTTTCCCTGCTTATTGATGTGGGCAGCGTGAGCCTGGGTAAAGTTGCAGTCGGCAGGCATAGCAATGGTGCCACCCTTACCAAACTTGTAAATCACTTTACCATTATGGGCATCAATCTTCCAGATTTGCCCGTTGTTATAAAACGACATCAGATAATTGCCATCAACATCATAATTTAAACTGTTGGCATGCATCCAGTCTTTCTTAGTTTTCAGGATCTTCGGATCTTTCAGCGGATCCATTACATCAAACACGCTCCATTTATAAAGCTGCTTACCGGTTTTATCCATCACCATAATCCCATCGCCGTTAACGGTATCCTGTTTATCACCTCCAACAGATGTGAGGTCCATGATTTTTTTATCAACAAAAATGGTTACCAGCTGGCCTTTATCATTCTTCAGGATTTCATGATGAATGGTTTGTTTAAAATCTCCTTGTCCTTTGGTGAGGTGGAGCAAAGTATCGCCCAGCATATTGATCTCCAAAATCTCGCTGCCGTAACTTGTAGGTTCGTCGTTGCGGCCTAAAATAGAAAGCAAGGTTTTATCCTTTGTAAAGTTGATCACCTTAAATCCCAGCCTATCAATCATGTGGTACCACCTGATCTGTCCCTTGGCATCAACCAAAAACGCCACACCCGGTGCGTAACGTTTGTTGATTAGCATCAAGCCATCATTAAACTGAGCTGGCAAGGTGGCTTTAGCAGCAACTTTTGCATTAAATTGCTCCTGCAAAAACAGAGGTAACTGGTGCGATTTAAAGGTATGAGGTTTGCTCACAACCGTATCGCCACCATCTACAGTTACGATATGATATGAGTAAGTGGTATCAGGCAAAATATTGCAAAGTACAAGCTTATACGATGTGCCGTTACCAGTAGTGGTCGACCGGTATTTTACCGGCAGCTTACCTTCTATCCAGTATTCGGCGTACAGGTCAACAGGCTTGCTGGTCATAACATCAAGCTTAATCTTTAACTCGTTGTTGTTGTACAAACCTATATGAATTTCCTTTATCAGGTTACCGCCAGAGCACCCGCAGATGATTGAAACTAATAACCCCGCCGCTAAGACTTTAAACCAATCCTTCATCACTAAAATTTGTAATACCGGTTAAACAGTAAAGAATATACAACCTTTTAAAGGCTGTATATTCTTTACCAATATTTGAATTGTATGCTTATTGTTGTCTGCCCGAATTATTCAGGTTAGGGTTAATGTTAACCTGGTTAAGCGGATATGGGAAATACTCGTCGCGCGGCAACTGTACGGTATTGGTTTGGCCAATACGTTTTAAGTAAGCATTCACGACCACATCATATTTTCCAAAACGTTTCAGGTCGGCCCTTCTTTTACCCTCGTAATATAGCTCCCAACCGCGTTCCTGTAATAAAGCGTCGCGGAAAGTTGCCTGGGTAAGATTAGCCTGCACCAATAACTTGGCGTGTGACCTGCCTTTAACCTGGTTTACCAATGAAACAGCCTCGGCAGTTGGGCCGCCCAGTTCATTTAAAGCTTCAGCACGGCTCAATAACACATCAGCATAGCGTAAAATGTCAACACTATGTCCATCATAATATGCGTTGGCTCCGTTTGGATCCGCATATTTCATGGTTGCAACATCCGGCATATATAATACGCCATCCGGAGCGGTAGCACCCTGCGATGGAGCTTGTTTGTGCGTTAATCCGTCAACACCCTGGTATTGGGTAAAAAACATTTTTTTACGGTCATCCTCATCGCCATAACTGTTGTAAAAATCCCAGGTTACCGCATAGTACTGCCACCTGTCGGTTAATACCGGATGACTTAGCGGACCGAAGTGGTTCAATAATTCAGTGCCATTAACGTTGGCATCGCTTAATACCGAGAAGATATTTTCAGAGCACCAGGTGTTCGATTCTTTAAACAAACCTTCGTAGGTTGGATATAACTGATAGATTCCCAAATCCATTACCTGTTTGGTTAAATCAGCAGCTTTTTGCCATTGATGCTCACGCAGATAGATCCTGGCCAACAGAAACATCGCTGCACCTTTGGTAGCACGACCAACATCATTACTTGTATAAATATCGCTTTTGGTATAATCTGTAGGCAATACATTGATTGCATTTTGCAGATCGCTGATCATCAGCGCATCGACATCTGCAACAGGACTTGGAGGAGTCTGGGCTTTATAGTCAGGATTGGCTATATCTTTTTCGGTGTTTAAGATCACCGGCCCCCAGGCATCCGTAAGATCAGAATAAGCTATAGCACGCAGAAATTTCATTTCAGCCAAAAACTGACTTTTCTGAGCATCTGTGATACTCTTCATTGCTCCGATATTGTAGATAGCGTTATTGGCATTGGCTACAAGCTTATAAATCTGCTTGTAATCCTCAGCTATCAAACCGTTGGCCGAGTTCCATTGCACCAACGATAATTGTCCAGGGTCGCCTGCATAACTACAATGGCCTACATCGGTGGTTAAATCGGTAAGGGCGAAATGCCTTACTGTCCAATAGTCATAGTTATCGCCGACCGAAGGACCTTTCAGGCGTGCATAAACCGCGTTCACAGCCGCAATAGCGTCTGACTTGGTAAGAAACGCGTTTTGGCTTGTTAAACTGCTGTATATCTTAGGTTCAAGGCTGGATTTGTTACAGGAAAACTGAGTAACCACCGCAGCTGCAAGGAGTAGAATATTATATTTTTTCATTTGATTTAAATTTTGTTGATCCCTTAAATGGATAATTCATTAATGGATAGATGCCTTAATACCGAATGTTATCGTTTTAAATGCCGGGAAGGAGTTAAAATCTAAACCACCTCCGAGAGCCGACCGGATTGGAACCTGGCCAGGGTGCGCGCCAGTGTCATCGGCATGTACGTTTGCTTCCGGGTCGGTACCTTTATAACCGGTAATGGTCCACAGGTTTTGCGCTTCGGCATAAATCCTGATGCCCTGTAAAATTTTCATATTTTGAAATAACGAGGCTGGGAAGTTGTATGCCAGCGTAAGCGATTTCAAACGCACATAAGAGGCATTTTCAACAAAACGTGAGTTTACGTAGCTACCATAGGTGCTCAGGTAATAACCTTCACGCGGGATAGATGTATTTTCGTTTTTACCTGCAACAAACCTGTTCAATGCAGCTGCTCCGGTTGTTGATTCCAGTACCATGTTGTTCATATTGTACAGGTAGTAATCAAACGCCCCCTGGAAAAATATACCCAGATCGATGCCTTTATAATGAAAATCGTTACCAAAACCGGCCATGTAATGCGGGTTTGAGTTACCCAGGTAAGTACGGTCGGCCGGAGTAATTACACCATCGCCATTAACATCTTTGTATTTAGGGTCACCTGCTTTTGAATTTGGTTGCGGGGCATAGCTTTCCCCTGTTTTTATAACACCTTGGTATACATACCCATATAATTCACCCAGCTCAATGCCTGGTACAACCCTTGTAAACTCCTGGCCCGAAACAGTACCGCTTGGGTTGGAGGTATTAGTGCTTATTATTGTAACCCCCGGACCTAAATCTAACGCCTTTTGTTTGTTGTAAGCAAATGTAACTGTAGTATTCCATGACAGGTCTTTGCTGCGCAGGTTGCTGGTATTTACCGAAAGCTCAATACCCCTGTTTTGGATAGCACCGCCATTTATCCATTGTGTTCCGTTAGTAGCGCCCCATTGTGCCCCAATCGGTACCTGGATAAGCAGATCGGTAGTTTTTTTACTGTAATAATCAATACTTGCGTTGATACGGCCGTTAGCAAAACCCATATCTAAACCAATATCCAATTGTCTTGTTGCCTCCCATTGAAGGTTAGGGTTTGCAAGGTTTTTGGGCTCGATACCTGGTTGTAATTGCCCGCTTCCATTGATTACTGTGTTATAGGAGCCAAAGGTTGCGAGATATAAACTTGCAGGGATGCGGTCGTTACCGGTAACACCGTAACTTACGCGGGCTTTTAAATTAGAGAAGGTATTCAGATTTTTTACAAAATCTTCATCAGTTAATTTATAAGCCACAGCGCCAGCTGGGAAAAAGCCTGAGCGCTTGTTTGAACCAAATTGTGATGATCGGTCATCACGATAAGAGAATGACGCCAGGATCTTATCCTTATAAGCATAATTTAACCTTGTGAAGTACGAGGTAAGAAAAGCCTCCGCTTTGCTGCTTCCGTAACCATTGCTTAATGATCCGGCATTTAAATTATAATAAAGGAACGCATCAGTTGAGAAACCTTTTGCACCGGAAAGTAATGATTCGGCAACATCTTTTTGGTTTGATGTACCTAACAATATGGTAAAATCATGGTCTTTTTTAATATTGAACTTATAAGTCAAATAGTTCTCAGCAATCCACCTGAAGTTTGAATAGATCTGCTCTGCAGCCACACCACCCTGTTTTGCGCCTGCAATTGTTGTTGTTGGCAGGTATTGTCCCGTAGTGGTTTGATTATACTCTGTACCTGCAGTCAAATGGTAAGTTAAGCCATTGATGATTTTATAATCCAAACCAACATTGGCATTGATCAGCTTATTACCGCTGTTATTAGTTGGCTCCAGTAAACCTGCTAATGCATTGGTTTTGGTGCCCTGGGTAACGTAATAATTGTAAGTACCATCGGCATTATATGGTGCTACGTTTGGTGGTGCCGTAAGTAAACTGAACAATGGTGCGGTGATATCGCCAGTGTATGATTGTAAAGTTGAAGTTGAATTTGCACCGTAAAAATTACCGCTGATCTTAATGTTTTCATTCACCGTTTTTTCGGCGCCTATTCTTGCGGTGTACCTTTCAAAACCGGTATGTTGCAGCACACCAACTTGTTTAATGTGGTTACCGGCGATATATAATTTTGAATTCTGATCGCCTGCACTTAAGCTAACGCTTTGATTTTGAACTGTAGCATTGCGGGTTGCCAGTTTTAACCAGTTGGTATTGGCCACCTGGAAACTTGATGGATAAGGTTGGGGCTTACCATCTTCAAGGGCGGTAGCATTTTGGATATCGGTATATTGCTGACCGGTTAACAGCTTGGGCTTATAGGTTAAATATTGCGTACCGCCAGATATATCAGCATCTAAAGAAACTTTACCGTTTTTTCCTTTTTTGGTAGTGATCAAAACAACACCATTACCACCTCTTGAACCGTAGATGGCAGTTGCAGATGCATCTTTCAGCACCTGTATATCTTCAATGTCGTTCGGGTTAACCTGACTACCGGCTTCACTAATGAAACCGTCAACCACATACAGCGGTGCTGTAGAAGTATTGATGGAGTTACCACCCCTTACGGTGATATTGATTCCTGAGCCCGGCGCAAAGCTGGCCTGTTGTACCTGCACACCGGCTGCTTTACCCTGAATAGCCTGGCCGATGTTAGATGTAGTACCGCCAAGCGTGAGGTTATCACTTTTGATTGAACTGATGGATCCGGTAAGGTCGCCTTTTTTAACGGTACCGTAGCCTACAACTACTACTTCGTTCAGTTTATTGAGGTCTTCCTGCAAAGTAATAGTTACGTCAGAGGAACCGCTAATTGATACTTCCTGTGGTTTATACCCAACATAAGAAACAACCAATATTGTTGAATTGCCCTTTAATGTAATTTTAAATTTGCCGTTAACATCGGTTGTTGTAGTATTTTTGACACCTTTTTGGGTAACGGTGGCGCCAATTACGGGACCGTCTTTATCTTTTACGCTACCGTTGATTACTGTTTGCGCATTGGCAAGTACCGGCAATAATAGTAGCAGGCAACAGCACATCAATTTAAAAAGGCCGCTAATCTGCCTCCTTAAATAAATGTGTTTGCTGAAGCCCTGATCGGGGTTTGAGTAAATTTTAATCATACGTGGTGGTGTTAGTATTAATTAATTGTTAGTTTTCTGTTGCGATTTAGCCTTGTTTTTTAATATTGGAAATTAGAGATACCGGATTTTGAAAGCAAAAAAACGCCCCTGCAAACACAGCGCAAACGTTTGTTTTCGGCAAAATCAGGCCTATGCAAACGTTTGAGTCAAAGTATTTTGCGATGACAACAGTCAATAATTGAGATTATTTGAGGTCTTAAACAAGCATTTAACATTGAGGATGGGGCATCAATGCTATGCAATCGGCGTATTTAGAGCCAACAATGGAAAATTTTGATTATGAGCGGGTTGAAATGGACATACGTCATTTAGCGCACAGCGTAACAATCGCAAGGATGCAGGGCAGCTCTGCTATGTATAGCATGCGATTGCCACGCTGCGCTCGCACATGTTTTTTTACTATCACCCCTTAAAAAAGTAAAGCCCGGCTTTTGGCCAGGCTAAACATAAAACATGCAAAAAATATAAACGATAATTAAAAGCCGCTATCATCAAACGCAAAGGTGTTTTTGCGCTCTTTCCATTTACCACGGGTAAAATCAGGAAACGCTACGCTGGCATTACCTTCTTTCAAGGATTTTGTTGATAAAGGAGTAATTACACTCATAGTAACAGAATCATAAACATCAATAGGCGTTTGGCGTTTTTGCTTAACCGATTCTACGAAAGCATTAAACACAAACCAATCCATACCACCGTGACCCGCACCTTCGGCAAATTTTTCGTATTTTTTCCAAAGCGGGTGGTCATATTTATCAAACCATTCTTTTGCCGGATCCCATGAATCATCTTCTTTTGATTTATGGTCGATATACACGCTTTTGTTTACATCCATCCATAAACCTTTAGTACCCTGTACACGGAAACCTAATGAATACGGGCGCGGCAGGTGAGTGTCGTGGCTCAGCATTACAGTTTCGCCATTGGCACAGTTGATCATGGTAGTGATTACATCGCCGTTTTTGTAATGGATTTTAGCGTTCGGGTGGCCGGGCGATAATTCTTCTACATAAGCCGCCAAACCTTTTGCTTTGCTGCTGAACGATACCAGGTTGGTAAAACGGTTACCTGCATTGATATTGGCATAATGCATACATGGGCCCGCACCATGGGTTGGGTAAATATCGCCATCTACATCTATGTTGAACTGGGTGCGCCATTGTGCTTCGCTCAAAGCTTTAGGGCCATACTCAACGCCACCGCCGTAATAATGCTTGCCGTCATTGAATAATACGCCTCGTAAATTGTGCTGATATCCGCCTTCTAAATGGACAATCTCGCCAAACAGGTCTTGGCGCACCATATTTAAGGCAGCCATCACATCGCGACGGTAACAAACATTTTCAAGCGTCATGTATGGGATACCTGTTTTTTCGGAAGTGTTAACGATATCCCAGTGGTCTTCAACCGTAAGGCCGGCAATTACCTCGCAACCTACATATTTCCCTGCCTTCATAGCGTCAATAGCCTGGGAGTGGTGAAACTGCCATGGCGTAGCAATAATTACCGCATCGATATCTTTATGATCCAGCACCTTTTTATAGGCATCCAATCCGCCGGTGTATTCCTTTACAGGTGCATGGCCTTTTTTCGCGATGTATTCGCGGCAAATTTTCAGTGAACTTTCCTGCGTATCGCAAATAGCAATAATCTCCACATCATCGCGAAGCAAACCTTCGGCAATATGGCTCATGCCACGGGCACCTACGCCAATGTAACCTAAACGGACTTTTGCAGGAGCCGAAGCAAACAGGCTTCCTGAAGGTAAAATGCTAAAACCGGCTGCCGCAATTGCGCTGGTTTTCAAAAATTGTCTTCTTTCCATATATAATTTTGAGGTTTTTGGGGCTTATTTATTGGGGAGTTTTTCAAATTCAATTAAAGGTTTTTGCTTTGTTGCGCTGCGATCGTACGGAGTTTTAAGCGGGACATAATTATTAAAGAAACCGCCATTCTGTAACAAGAACTTATCGCCTTCTTTCCCTCCTGCATAATCCTTACGATAGTTGGCATTGGCTGTAGCATCGCCGGTATAAATAGCATGCGTAAGCTCCAGCCAGTTATTTTCGCTGTCTCCTATCCATTGGTTAGTAAAATATGCCTTGCGGGTCTTATCACCGTTTTCGGGTTCAAAATTTTCCACAAACGAATACAAATGCGTTAAGTAAGTGGCCTTTTGCGGACGGTTGAAGCTGGCTATCAGAAACCATTTATCAGCAGCCACATCTTTAAAGTATGCAGTATAAGTAGTTGTTTTTTTCGCCTGGTCAGGCTCTGCGCTTAGCAGGAAAGCGTAAGCCTGTCCTGCTTTCCATGGAAAACGCATATAGCTTTGTCCGCCCGAGCCCTCGTTACCAAATTCGCCGATGTGTACATTACTGCCGTGTTTAACAAGTTTAATACGCATGCTATCAGGGATACTTTTAGGATCTTCGGTATTAAAAGGGCTCCATACCGAAAATAATACACGCCGTTCGGTTGCCGAATTTACCTGCATACCAAAATAGCCCTCGCCAAATCCGTCGGCCATAAAATACGAACCTATCACGTCCTGTCCTTTTGGTACTATAATTTCGTTATAAAACCATTTTACCTTATTCTCTTTATCTGCTGCCACTGGGTAACGCAAATGTACAGATGGCCCCCTCCTGCCAAAATGGAATGAACTTCCCTTGGTAACGTAAGCAATATCGTTATCCGTTTTTTGCAGGGTAACTACCAGGTCAGATACATCTGCGTAAACAGCACCTGTTTTATTGATCCCTTTTAAACTTACTTTTATATAGCCAGGTTCTGTAATATGAAGCTTTCCAAAACTAATGGTATCAAATGCGGTATTATTTAATTTTTTAACAAAGGTGTTTTTTCCTGCCGATAGCTGTATAGTGCTGCTGCCTTGCGGCACCCGTATCACCAGCGCAAGCTGCAGATTCTGCGCAACACTAACCCTGAAATAAATATTGGCTGTTGATTTAGCGCTTTTCAGGCCAATTAATCCTTCGTCGGTAATGGTATCAGGAGCATTTACCCAGGCATTACCGCCAAGTGGGATCACGTGGCGCAGTTTTGAAGCGTCGATGTGTGCAGTTTGCGCGCTGGCAAACCTGTTGCTTACAATAATGAATAGTAGCGAGAGGCAAATTATAATGGTTTTCTTCATCATCAGATTATAACACAAGTATCGGTTCATAAATGTAGTCGCATTAGTGGCTTTCATAAAGAATTAAATGCTTCAATTTCAACGCAAACGTTTGAAAAATGGCTGTAATTATCCTATAACTGGCATTATTTGAAAAACGGGCTTTTATCAAGCATCCAGGAGTTTATGCTTTTTAATTGAAAAACGAAGATAAACAGCTCTGCCAACCGGTTATTTCTCTCAATATTTTCATTGCAGATGCTGGCCGCCGGTTTTTAGTCCGGGTAATCTCAATACTTTAAATTGCAACACAGCAAATGCTAAAATCTCCATTATACCAATCAATTAACATTTGCAAACCGGTGATCGGGACTAACAAAGACTACGCAAACGTTTGCAATACAGCCACAACAAGCCATAATTTCATAATAATCGCTTAACTTTAACTATATAAACACTATTAGCCCATCATTAATGCAAACAAAGCCAACTACTATAAAAGAGATAGCGCAAATATTAGGTATCTCGGTGTCTACAGTCTCCAGGGCCTTGCATGACCATCCAAGCATAGGGTTAACCACAAGGGCAAAAGTTAAAAAACTGGCTGGCGAATTAAACTACGAGCCAAACCAAACCGCCATTTTTTTGCAAAAGGGTAAAACCCATACTATCGGGGTTATTTTACCAGAACTTTCGGAAGCTTTTTTCTCATCGGCCATAAGTGCCATTGAAGATACCGCCTACAAAAAAAACTATACGGTGTTGCTGGCACAGTCGCACGATGATGAGCAAAAGGAAAAACAACTGGTTGAAAAAATGAAAAATCACCGGGTTGATGGACTGCTCGTATCCGTGGGGAAAAGTACCTCATCCTATCAACACTTTGAAAATTTAAAGAAATACAATATTCCCGTAGTTTATTTCGACAGGATCCCTTCCATTCCCAACATTCACTACGTGGCATGCAACATGGAAATCGGCACTATTGAAGCCGTAAGCTACCTGCTAAAAAAAGGACACCGGGCAATAGGCATGATCAACGGGCCCCAAACCATGGTAGCCACCGGCGAACGCAAAGAAGGCTATATCAAAGCCATGACCAAGAACAGGCTTAAATACGATCCGTCGCTTATAGTTTCATGCGACCTTACCGAAGAGGGCACAAAAAAAGCATTGGATGAGCTGCTGGCCAGCAAACGTAAACCAACCGCTATTGTAACCTTTAACGATTATGTGGCGCTTTTTGCCATTAAACATGCAACCAAATTAAACATCAGGGTTAATAAAGACCTTGAATTTGTAAGCTACGCCAATTTACCGCTCATCCATTATATGGAAAACATCCCTGCCGCTTCTGTTGAGCAATTCCCTTATTTACAAGGGCAAAAGGCAACCGATATCCTGATGGACCTGCTGCACCACCAGGACACTGGCAGCACCGAACCAAGCGCCTTTTACAAGGTAATTATTGAATCACAACTGGTCGAAAACAAAAAATAAGCATTCTTAAAAAACACTCAAACGTTTGCGCATGGCTATCGTTTTACAATTAGTTATGTTTGATGAGTTAACGCCCATAATATGCTTGATGATATCCTTATAAATTTTGGATTAAACGTTTCTGACTACAATATACTGCCTTTTGGCTCAGGTTTAATAAATCATACTTATAAAATAAGTGGTGTTCATCAGTCATTTATTCTTCAGCAGATCAACAACTCGGTTTTTAAACATCCCGCTTACATTGATAACAACCTGGCGTTAATAAAGCAATACCTGGATGAAACTAATCCGGATTACTTGTTTGTAGCACCATTAAAAAGCATAACAGGGGAATCGGTTATTTATTCTGATGATAAGTTTTACAGACTTTTCCCATTTATTGAAGGATCACATACGGTAAATTTTTTACAGGATACCCGCGAGGCTTATAGCGCAGCTGTACAGTTTGGCAGGTTTACCCGCTTGCTAAACCTCTTTGATATTACCAAACTTAAATACACACTTCCGGATTTTCATAACCTGAAATTGCGTTTTTTACAATTTGAGCAAGCTTTAAAAACTGCCGAACCTCAAAAACTGGAACGGGCTGCTAAAGAAGTAAAAGCAGCTCATGATCATATTGGTATATTGCATACGTATAACCAATTTACAGTTAACGGCGAAATCCCCCTCAGGGTTATACACCACGATACCAAAATAAACAATGTATTGTTTGATGATGCGCAAAACGCGCTTTGCTTGGTTGATCTGGATACTGTAATGCCAGGCTATTACTTAAGTGATGTTGGTGATATGATGCGCACCTATCTTTCGCCTGCAAATGAGGAAGAACAAGATCTGGACAAAATTGTGATAAGAACAGATTTTTTCAGGGCTATATACAAAGGCTACATGAGCGAAATAGGCACTATTCTTACTGAAAATGAAAAAAAATACTTTATTTTTTCGGGTAAGATGATGATCTATATGCAAGGGCTCCGCTTCTTAACCGACTTTTTGAATAATGATATTTATTACGGTGCGCAATATGACGGGCATAATTTGCTGAGGGCTAAAAACCAGTTTAGGCTCCTGGAAGGTTATATTAAAGCCGAACCTTTATTTAATGACATCATTACCGACGTTAATAAGGAATTACTGGCCGCCACCAATAGTATTTAACAGTTAGATATGAGAACCGGGGGCATAATGTTACCAACAAACCTTGCACAGCCCTCGCTAAATTCATACTTTCGATGCCCGTATTAGTAAGCATTGGTATAAACTAATGCATGGGGAGCAGCATTCATGAAAGTAATTATAGCCGAAAAACCATCAGTAGCCAGGGAAATTGCCAAAGTTTTTGGGGCTAACACCAAAAAGGATGGTTATATTGAAGGCAAAGGTTTCACCTTTACCTGGGCTTTCGGCCACCTGTTACAACTTGCTGCACCACAGGAATATGGTTATTACGGCTGGAGCGTTCAGCACCTGCCTATGCTGCCTCCAAAATTCAAACTTTCCATTCGTAAGGTAAAAACCAAAGATGGCGTGGTAGATGACCCATCAGTAAAAAAACAACTGGATACCATCCAAAAGCTATTTGACGAAGCCACTGAGATCATAGTAGCAACGGATGCCGGGCGCGAGGGGGAACTCATCTTTCGCTATATTTATTACTATCTAAAATGCAAAAAGCCGTTTAAACGGCTCTGGATCTCATCGCAAACAGATGAGGCGATTAAAGAAGGTTTCCGTAACCTAAAGCCGGGCAGTGATTATGATACCTTGTTCAATTCGGCCCACTGCCGTTCACAATCGGATTGGTTAGTGGGGATGAATGCCACGCAGGCGTTAAGCCTTTCATCGGGCATTCGCGGCGCAGTGCTTTCATTGGGCCGGGTGCAAACCCCCACCCTTGCCATGATCTGTTCGCGATATCTTGAAAACAAAAACTTTGTACCCGAAACATTTTACCAGGTAAGTATCCATCCTGATAAAGACGGGCAGGTATTTAAAGCCATATCTTCCGAAAACTATAAAACAAAAGAGGAAGCACAAGCTGTGCTTGACCAGGTACAGGATGTTGAGGGCGGCTTTCCGCAGGGCGGCCATATTTTACAGGTGGAGGCGAAACCGCGCAAAGAACCACCTCCGCTATTGCATGATTTGAGCAGCCTGCAGCAGGAAGCCAACAAACGTAAAGGCTTTACTGCCGATCAAACCCTTACCATCCTCCAAAACCTTTACGAAAATAAACTGGTTACTTACCCGCGTACAGGCAGTCGTTATATAGGTGACGACGTTTTTGCAGGTGTACCTGCATTAATTGAAAAACTGGAACAGCACCCGCTTTTTGGTAAACAAGCCATTGCATTAGGCAGCGCTACGCTCAACAAACGAAGTGTAAATGCTAAAAAAGTAACCGATCACCATGCTGTACTTACAACAGGCGAGAACCCGCACCAACTTTCGCCAGACCAGCAGGCTGTTTATGATATGGTAGCAGGCCGTATGCTGGAGGCATTTCATCAGGATTGTATTAAAGAGGTAACCAAAATTGTGGTACAATCTGGCGCGAAGTTCAACGCCAGTGGTACGGTGATCCATACTGCAGGTTGGCGTTCTGTGTTCAACGATAAAGAAGACGATAAAAAAGACGAAGAAAACGCCACGCTACCAAAAGTAACCCAGGGTGAAAACCTGCCCATAACAGCCAAAGCCCTCCTCGAAAAGCAAACCAAACCCCGACCGTTGTATAACGAGGCTACCTTACTGAAGGCGCTGGAAACAGCCGGCAAAGAAATTGACGATGAAGAACTTCGCTATGCCATGAAAGACAGCGGTTTGGGTACGCCGGCAACAAGGGCAGCCATCATTGAAACCCTGTTAAAACGCAATTACATTATCAGGGAAAAGAAAAACCTGGTGCCTACCACTACCGGCATTGCGGTTTATGAAGTAGTAAAAAATCAGCAGATAGCCCAGGCCGAACTTACCGGAACATGGGAAAAACGATTGGAAGAGATCCGTTCAGGTGCGTCTGTTACTGACTTTCAGAACGAGATCAAAACTTACACAAGGGCTATTACTTCTGAATTGCTGGCACAAGGAAAATCATTAAAAATTCCAACTGCACAAACCATCGAAACTAAAGCAACTGCATAAATGGTTTGGCTTACCTTTTTCTGAGCGAAATAATATAGTAATCGCCCATGTATTTGAACGGCCAGGTAGTTTTTAGGCTATCTTCCCAACCGGTCAATATTTTATAAGCACGCGGATGCTTTTCGGCAAAACCTTCGATATAAGATGGCGGCACTATAGTACACAATCCTTCAATACCTAATACATAAAAATCTCGCTTTAAGCGTTTTTTTACGTACGACTGATTGTAGTAGAAACAGTCAAAATATACTCCCTCAACATGCGCCTTTCTGCCTTTGCTGCTAAAAAAACGGCGGAAAGCCGTTTTAAATTTACCTTTAAATACCAACAAGGTTTCCCAAAGACAGAGCTTTGGTAATATCACTAAAGTTACCATCCCCCCCGGATTTAACAATCCGGCAAATGAACTTAATACTTTGTCCAGTTCACCAGTACAATTAAGGCCCGCGAAGTTGGAAAAAATTAAATCGTAAGGGCCTTTATTGTCGAGCTGTTCAAGTTGGGTATACGAGCAAAGTTCATTGCTTACTAAATGCTGTACTCCATGTTTTACTACCTTTTCCTGAAGTTGCTGCTGCATCCCTTTTGAAATATCGGTAGCATGGACTTTAAAACCTGTCTTCGCAAAAAACAGGGCATCCTCTCCGGTACCGCTGTTCAGTTCCAGGATATTGCCCCCGGGTTTAAGGTATTGCAAAATATGATCTCGCACCCGTTTGCGTTTGTAAGCTATAATGGTATCGCCCGAGTACAGCTCATCAAAAATTACCGACTGATTGCTAAACGCAGCTTCGGCAAATTGCTCATTTATATGTGATGAAGCTCCGGTCATATTGCTTTTTCAAATTTTTCCAGCTTCAGTTTTTCAAAATAGGTAAGCGGTGCATAATAAAGCATAGATAATGCCTTCTTAATACTGTTTGCCGAACTTCCAAACGGATCTTTAAGCAGTTTTTCGAGGCTGTTTTTGGCCAGATGCTTATGATAGTTACGATGCACGTATTTATGCAGTTGCTTATAGTAATATGCAGGATAAGTATTCTTAAACATCAACGCCATCTCGTCGGAATCCGTCCAGTTGGTTTTCTTCTTCAACTCTGTTTTAACACGCTCATAAAAACCGGTACCGGGCAGCGGGTACGATACAGATATACCAATCTCGTACGGCAGCAGCTGATTGATCATATCAATAGTAAGCGTGATATCATCGCGGGTTTCTTCCGGGTAACCAAATTGGATGAAGAACGATGGTTTAATTCCATGCGCCTTCATGAGGTGCGTGGCAGTGTGGATCTGGTTGATAGTAATGCCTTTATCCATGGCATCAAGTACTTTTTGCGATCCGCTTTCGGCGCCTATCCAAACGTTTTCACAACCGGCGATAGCCAGGGCTTCTACGGCTTCCTCCTCTGCCAGCAAATCGGCCCGCGACTGGATCTTGAAACGGATCCTGATATTTTCCTGCCCCAACAGGTTGGCAAATTCCTGCACCCAACCCGATTTCAATCCGAAGATATCATCACAAAACCAAATGTGATCCATACCATATCTTTCTTTCAGCATTTTGATCTCATTCACGATATACTGCGGGCTGTGTGAATTATACCGATTGCCGTAAATAGGTTTTGCGCACCAGTTACATTTAAAAGGGCAACCGCGGGTGGTAACCACGTTAATTGAAAAATAGCCAGCGTTCTTCACCCACATTTCCCGGTAGCCGTCCATATTTACGAGGTCCCATGCTGGCATTGGCAAGCTGTCCAGCTCCTTCATCACGGTGCGGGCCGGTGTTTTAATAATCTCGCTGCCGTTCCTGTATGCTAAGCCTTTTATCGCAAAATGATCGGTGTTACCATTTTGGATGTGTTCGGTAAGCTCAACAAGGGTTTGCTCGGCTTCGCCCAGGATAACAAAATCGGCACCCTCGGCAAGATAGGCGGCATATCTGTCGGTCGAATCGGAACTTGATACAATTACGGTGCAGCCTCTTTCCTTTGCCAGCTTAGCCATTTTAAAGGCTGCTTCGCGCATGTTGGTGAGGCACATTTTGGTGAGGTAGTTGAACCCATCATCATAGATCACAAAAAAATTGGGTTTATTCTGCTCAATGACCGGTATTACCTCATCGGGGTTGCTTACAAACATGGTATCAAACAGGCTTACGTTATAACCATGTTCCCGCATTAAAGCTGCTGCATATATGGTTCCCAAAGGAGCGTAAGGCTGCCCTATACCCCATTGCTTGGGATCGAACCGTAAAAAATAAGAATGTGTAAACAGTATATTGTTCATACGTTTTTAAGCCCTTTGTTTTAACTCCCCTCTTGAGAGGGGGCGCGTAGGACGGTGTGGCAGGGAGGGGTTTATCCGTCTTTTCAAAAACGTTTAAATTTGTAGATGAAACCCCTCCCTACACCCTCCCAAGGGAGGGAATCGCACGAGCCCGTACTTTTTCTATTTTATTAATCCAACCTCGCCAATGGCGATAAATTAAGCGAGCACACACATTTAACACAGGTAGGATCATTAGCCATATCCAATGTTTTGCGAAAGTTGATCGCTTCTTTGCTATTCAAAATGTTTTCCAATGCATTATCTCTGATGTTACCTATCGCCTCATGAAAAAAGCAGGGACGAACCTCACCATCAGCCTCAATTACTGCCGATACCCAGGGCGCGTTGCACTTTTTAAACGGGAACGCATTATGACCGTAAAAAGCGGCGTAATAACCGTAAATATCCTGGATCTTAGCAGGCGATTCGGCAATGAACCTGTTGGTAAAATCACCTTTATTGGCAAGTACCTGATTTGTTATTTCCTGAAATTCGGCAAGCTCATTTTCGGTGGGCAAAATCTCGTGCTGCCGGGGTTCGGCCCATGCCGTTTGGCGATTAAAGGCATGGCTGCTAACATCGGCAGGCAAAAAACTTACCTGATCTATGCCCATCTGCTTTGCTGCTTCAATAATAGCCGGCCAGTTCCTGTAGTTTAACCGATGAATTACCGTGCGTGCTGTAATGCGATATTGGGGTTCGAGAGATTTGATGTACTCCACTCCTTCCTTTAACTTACTGAACGCCCCCGGAACATTGCGGATAGCATCATGCAAAAGCTCGTCACCATCTAAAGAAACAATCAAATCATCAACCCATCTTAAAATATTGAACGCGTTTTTCCTAATCGATAAGCCAGTTGAAAGCAGTGTAACCTTGATCTTTTCGGCACGTAAGATTTCGCATAGCCTGAAAAAATTAGTATTCAACAAAGCCTCTCCTCCCGACATCAGTACCTGTTTGGTGCCAAATTTCCTTAAAGCACCTAAAAGATCGGTTACATCGGCTTCGGTAAGCTGTTTCAGGTTTTTATTATCCTTCCAGATATCGCACATCACACAGCGGCAGTTGCAGGCGCTATGCGGCATCAGGATCACGATGGGCAAAGCCGCAATGCGGTGCGTTTGCAGTGTACGGAAACGCTGAAAGGTATGATATAATGATTGGCCGGTCATCTGCATAAATTAAAATCCCTGTATTTCGGGCTGCCTGTAGCGCCAGACTTTTTGTAGTAACTTAATCTCGTAAGGGTACTGGTACATACTTGCCTTATAGCGCATAGTAGCCACCAATTTAATAGCCATGCGTTTGATCATATTCAGCCTGATATCGGTTACTGTTGGATACACCCCGTTCAGTACCGTTTCAAAATTCCTGATCTTATCTATCATCTCCGGCGTGAGCCAGGGCGTAAGCGGGTTTTTACGAAGATCAAAGGCTTCCCAGGCCGGACTAATCCAGTCTTCAAGCGTTTCCGGGAAACGGAAACCGCTTTTCATTACCTGCTTAAAAAGTTCAGAACCCTCGGTAGGCACCGGACTGTAGGTATAAATCACGATCTCGGTTTTAGGGTTCACCGCCTTTACCTTTTTGATAAAATCTATCTCAAAATCAATTTGCGATTGTACCTGTTCCTGCGTTGGAGCCGGCGTGCCAAGCACAAATGAATATTCGGGAATGATGTCGAACTTTTTCAGGCGCTCGGCAAACTCGATGATCTGCTCGCCGGTTTGGGTACCTCCTTTGTCCATTTGCTCAAGGATAGAATTATTCCCGCTCTCGGCTCCAAAGAAGATGATCTTACATCCCGACTCACGGATAGCGGCCAGTGACGAATCTTTAAATTTAGACATGGTATCGATGCGGGCCATACCCCACCAGGTCATGTTTTCGGGTTTTATCAAACGGGCAAATTCAACCGCCCGCTTTTCTGATACAAAAAAGTTATTATCATGAAACTCAATAGCATCCGCCCCCCATTTGTCCTTAATATACTTTACGTCGTTATAAACATTCTGGGCCGATTTTGCCTTCCACCTCGCTTCATAAATAGGCACCACGGCGCAAAATGAGCATGTGAAAGGGCAACCAATACTGGAGTGATAGGCCATCGTTTTTTCGCCCAGATAGGTTTTACCCAAAAACTTGGTGATAGGGTAAAAATCATTAAGCCTGTTGTATGGCAACGGCGGCAGGCTGTCCTGGTCTAAAAGGTCTTCTTTAGCCGTTTTGATGATCTTTCCGTCTGTTGCTTTATAAATGAGGTTACGGATAAACTCATAGGGCTCATTTTTTTCCAAAGCATCAATCAATGCAGGAAATGCGTGATCGCCGGGGCCGTTGATAATAAAATCGACATAGCCAGAATATAAAACCGCGTTGGGCTGATTTGAAGGAAAATACCCGCCCCAGATCATTTTAGTATCCGGATATTTTTGCTTGATTGTTTTGGCAGCTGTAATAGCCTGCTTTAACTGCGGACCAGGCATTACCGTGAAGCCGAAATATTTAAATTCGCCGGTGCTCAAATAGCTGTCTATCTTCACCATTGGGTCATGTTCACAATTACCGTCAACAATAACCCAGTCATATTTCCCATCAACCGAGGCTGCAATATTCAATATCGAATTTGGTATACGATATTTGTTATTGGCGCTGCGCGGATTAAATAATAATATTTTATTCATTTGTTAGTATCAAAACTTTGCTTTGCCTTCAATCCCCCGGCAATGGGCCTATTTTTTGTTTAAGCGGCCTGTAAAGCACCCCTGCCATTACAAAGCCTACATCCAAATAAAACCCACTGCCATACTCAATCACAAATACGGGGGATTGCCCATACAACAATTAATCTGAGCTTCTGCACTATCGCTTTCACATTAATAAATACGCCCCGGTTTTTCCCAGGGTTGCCTGCTGTTATAAATAAAATGGCTGGCAACCATTATTATTTAACAGCCGTATTTGCTGATATAAGGTTCATCATTAAACACCCCGGTACCGTGATCAAAACTGTAAAGAATTATATTAAGCAGCGTTTTTTTCCTCCCAACATCATGGAGAAAAATTCGGTGGATGCCTATGACATCTGGGCCGAGAATTATGATCAACAGCCCGGCAACCTGATGCTCGACCTGGATGAGATTTTGTTCCCGCAACTGGTTACAGGTACAATTATTACAGATAAAAAAGTAGCGGATATAGGTTGTGGCACAGGCAGGCATTGGAAAAAGATTTTTGCTTTAAATCCCGGAATTTTAACGGGCTTTGATACGTCGGGCGGAATGCTGGCCCGTTTGCAGCAAAAGTTTCCGTCAGCAAATATTTACCGCATTACAGATGATCTGTTTAGTGATATGCCTTCGGGCAGTTTTGATACTATAGTTTCAACCCTTACTGTTGCCCATATTAAAAACATTGAGGCAGCATTGCAGGCATGGATGCGGATATTGAAACCAAACGGCGATATCATCATAACTGATTTCCATCCGCAAACACTGGCAAACGGCGGCAAACGCACATTTAAACATGGCAGCAGTTTTATAGCGGTTGAAAACTATGTGCACCCGGTAAATACTATTAAAAACCTGTTGCTCACAAACGGTTTTGAGTTGATTACCGAAGAAGAAATTAAGATAGTTGAAAGCATGAAGCATTATTATGCTGATAAAAATGCGCTTCATGTCTATGACCGATATAAAGGCTTCCCCATTATTTACGGATTGCATTTAAGAAGAACAAATGGTACTGAATAATGTGACAATACCGGAAAACGATGCTGCCGTGAGCATAAGCATAAGCGAGGGCAAAATTACGCAGGTTGCCCCCTCCATTGCTGATGATCGCGAACAACTAACCTTTGTTGACGCCATTGCTTTTCCGGGACTTATAAACTCACATGACCATCTTGACTTTAATCTTTTTCCGCAATTTGGGAATAAAATATATGACAGCTATACCGAGTGGGGAAAACACATCCACAAGGCATATGCAGATGAGATTGCATCAGTACTAAAAATTCCCATTACCCTACGCGAACACTGGGGCGTTTATAAAAACCTGCTTTGCGGCGTAACCACGGTTGTAAACCATGGCGAAAAAACAACGATAACTGATCCGCTGATCACCATATTTGAGAACTGCCAGAATATCCATTCGGTTCAATTCGAGAAAAACTGGAAAAAACGGCTTAACCATCCGCTCAAAATAAGCCAACCGGTGGTGATCCACACCGGCGAAGGGACAAACGCTGAAGCCCACACCGAAATTGACGAATTGATTAAATGGAATTTGTTTAAGCGCAAACTAATAGGGATACATGGCGTAGCGATGGATGCCCAACAAGCCAAACATTTTAAAGCACTGGTTTGGTGTCCCGAATCCAATTACTTCCTGCTGAATAAAACGGCGACCATTGATCAGCTGAAAACAAAAACCCGTATTTTATTCGGCACTGATAGTACGCTAACCGGGTATTGGGATATATGGTATCACATACGGCTTGCACGCAAAACTAAAATGCTTACCGACCATGAATTGTACCATTCACTTACATCATTACCAGCCCAAACCTGGAAACTGAATACCGGCAGCATTACCGCCGGACTTGATGCTGATATTGTTATAGCCAAAGCAAACCGTAAACCAGGTTTGCAGGCGTTTTATAATGTAACTCCTGATGATATTTTACTGGTGATGCATAAGGGTGAAATCTTATTGTTTGATGAATCCCTTTATCACCAGCTTACCGGTATGCTTACCCAAAACTACAGCAAGGTATTCACCGGCACTCATTTCAAATATGTGCAAGGCAATATTCATGAGTTGATAGCCGAAATAAAACGCTACAAACCCGACGCAGACTTTCCTGTACCCTACCCAGTCCAGCCCGCAGCATGAGCATACTGAAAAAAATATGGTCAAGATCAAAGCGTAAGGCTGCTTATTTAAGCGGCGATGCCCGGCATGTTTTGGGGTTGGATAAGGCATTATATGAAAATGCCCGTGGAAGTCGTATTGTCCTTTATCACAATGTTTGCAAAAGCGATCCACATAAATTCAACACGCTGTTTTTGACAGCCGAAAGGTTTGAAGAGCATCTGCAGTACTATAAAAAGCACTTCAACGTGGTTTCTCTCAATGATTACTATGCGGGGAATTTCAGTAATGAAAAATTCAACGTCTGCATTACTTTTGATGACGGGCTGGCCAATAATTACCATTACGTTTTGCCTTTGCTTACCAAATACCGCGTCCCGGCTACTTTTTTTGTTACAGCCATCCGCGATGCGGGTTTCGATATTTTGTGGAACGATATGCTGAGCATTGCCGGGTATTATGGCCCTGACAGGTTTACGTATAAAAATGACACCTATCACAAAAACCGGAACAACAAATACGTAGATGTAAATGGTATTCCTTACGCCGACAAGCTAAGAGCCGGCAGTTTCGACGAAAAAGCTTCACTAATGAGTTTCCTTGAGCAACTCACCGGCTTTAAAACAAACCAACAGGATGATGACTACTGGCTGCAGATGACTCCCGCGCAAATTAAAACCATGTCTGCCTCAGCATTTGTTACTATTGGAGCCCATAGCTATTACCATAATGATCTTGCATGTATCCACCCGGCAGCCGCAGCCAGCGAGATGGCGATGTGCAAGGAGTATCTTGAAAACCTAACCGGTAGGCAAATCAACAGTTTTGCTTTCCCTTATGGTTCATACCATAAGCAGGTTTTAAAAGATGCCAAAGCAGCCGGGTACACTCAGCTGCTTGCCACAGATTTTATTAAACCCCAAGACGGGCAGGATAACACCATGCGTGAACGCTTAACCGTTAATTCGTTCATATCTACGGCTAACCAGTTAAACGCCATAATAAGGGGGAGATATGTATAACGACGGGTACAGGATAGAGCGTTTAACCGGCGAACGGCTTGCTGACATGACCAGTTTGCACAAAGCTGTCTATGGCAAAACAGTACCGTCGGACTTTTTCGCCAGAAAGTATAACACGGCATTTACCGGTGCAATGTACACTGGCTACCTGGCCTATGCAGGTGATGTACCCGCGGCCTTTTATGGTGTAATCCCCTGTTTTATTGACTATGACGGACAGCCGGTTTTAGCGGCGCAATCGGCAGATACGATGACCCATCCCCATCACAGGGGCAAAGGGCTGTTCATTAAACTGGCCGAACTTACCTACGAGCTTTGTTATCATGAAAAAATCCTGATCGCGTTTGGATTTCCCAATCAAAACTCCCTGCCGGGCTTTGTAAACAAGCTCAACTGGCAGGTATCGGCACAGATGGAATGTTTTATTATCCCGGTTAGAGCACTCCCGTTGGAAAAATTGGCAAATAAATTCCCGGTTTTGAAAGGGCTGTACCGGTTTTATGCTAAAAACGTAATTAAAAAGCATGCATCTCATCAAAAAGGTTTCACAAGCTCTTTAATTGGCGAGGGCTTCAGTGGCTTGCACAGAGACAGCAGCTACCTTGGCCATAAAACATATACCGAAAGTTTCACTATAAAAGCAGGGAACTCTTCGGTTTGGTTCAGGATTGCAGACGGTATGGTGGTAGGCGATATTGACATTGAGGCTGATGACCTACCGGATATTATACCCAAGCTTAAGAAAATAGCCCGGCAATTGGGACTAAGGAAACTACAGTTTCAGGCCGATAAACGATCGGCGCTAAATGCATTTTTGAAACGTTATGCTAACCCAATCCCCTCATTCCCGGTAATTGTTAAAGACCTTGGTGCGCGAATGCCGCTTGATAAAATTGCATTCGCTTTTGCTGATATAGATATTTTTTAGATATGATAACTCAACCTATCAAAAAATTACTGTTTAACGGGAATCCCGTCAAAACCTTCTACATAACCCGGCTGCAAAAAAGCCAGATCAGGGAGAAGGTTTTTTTGAGCGTTGCAGGCAAAAGCATTGATATAACCCGCAACAACAGCATGATTTGCCTCGATCCGTTTTGTATGGCGGCCTGGTTGCCTGCTAATGAAGCGATAAACCTGAACGTAGCGAATGCGGTTGTCGAATTTAAAACCAACGGAATGTTGAGCGCTTCTATAAACGTATCGCTTATAGAAACGATAGATACCGGAAAAGGCAACCTGCTTTTGTTCAGAATAGAGCATGTCAGGAACCATCAGCTCAACGCACTGAAACGGGAAATGCTTTTCAGGTATTTTCTTCGGTCAAAAAAGAACACTTACGATAGCCGGAAGATAGTGAGTGCCCTGTACTCCTATCCCCGCAGTATTATTATTGTTTCGTATGCAGATGATGAATATTGTAATGTATTCCCGATGGACATTCATGGTTTTATTGAGGAAGAGGGCATTTATCTGTTGGGGTTACGTACAACCAATATCACATTAGATAAGATCCTGAACGCCGGTAAAGTTGTGGTTTGCGATACGGATACAGTTGATATCAATTCGGTTTATAATTTGGGGAAACATTCCAGTACATCTCCAACACCGGTTGATCAGTTACCATTTGCCACTGTTAGGAGCGAGACATTTGGATTTCCCGTACCGGCATGTTCGGGTGGGTATAAAGAGATACAGGTATTTGAGCATAAAAAAATGGGGTACCATATGCTCATGATTGGTAAGGTGATCAACAACAAGGCTATAAAGACTAATCCCGAATCATTATACCATGTAGGTTTCCTACAATTTCAAAACAGCAATTACAACAGCATAGAAGGACTATTTTAATGAGATACGTTTTCGTTAGCTATAACTATACACCCGAGTTTAGTGATCCGCAAGCCTGGTTTGTCCGAACCCTGGGTTATACCGGACTTATGGACCAGCTAAGCAAGAGACATGAGGTGATCAACGTGAAGCAGATCAACTATGAAGGCATTGTTAATCACAATAACATTGCCTACCATTTTGTAAACTTCAGCAAAAAAAAGCTTCATTTTAATTTCGGGCTTAACTTGTATGTTAAAAGCTTAAACCCGGATATAGTGATATTCCATGGTTTGCACCAACCGGTACAACTGATTCAATTGGGGTTGATGTTGGGTAAACACACGCCCATCATTGTTCAAAACCACGCCGAAAAACCATTCCGTGGCGGAATCAAAAAAACGCTGCAAAAGCTGGCCGATAAATATGCAGATGCTTACCTGTTTGCCTCACATGATATGGGGCTGGAATGGGTAACCGCCGGCAACCTGAAATCGGCGGATAAAATTCACGAGGTGATGGAAGTTTCCTCCGTATTTTTCCCGACTGACCGTTCAGAAGCTGAATCTCCGATGAGCGCAAAAGGCGCACCTGTATTTTTATGGGTAGGCCGTTTAAATGATAATAAAGATCCGTTGAATGTTGTGAGGGCATTCTTAACTTTTGCCCAAAGTTATCCCAAGGCAAAGCTATTTATGATCTATCATACAGAAGAGCTATTACCCAAGATCAAGGAACTAATAAGCGCTTCGCCAAATAAAGGAGCTATTGAACTGATAGGTAAAGTCCCTCATGCCGATTTGCTTTACTGGTATAATCGTGCTGATTTTATTATATCCGGATCGCATTATGAAGGCAGCGGCACTGCTATTTGCGAAGCCATGTCATGCGGATGTGTGCCGCTGGTTACCGATATCCTTTCGTTCAGGATGATCACCAATAATGGTGAATGCGGTATGTTATATGAACCGGGGAATGAAGCTGCCTTGCTTGAGGTACTCATGCAAACAAGCCAAATAAACGTTGCAGAAAAACGAAAACTATCCATTGAATATTATAAGCAAAACCTATCATTTGAAGCCATTGCGGAAAGAATTGAAGGGATAGCAGCGAGCCTTGTATAGATCTTATGCTCACAACGTACATAAGAGAGTAAACTTGGAAGCTGAATGCTTCCATTGTATTAGGTCGAAGTTACGCTATCGCTAAGCCTCGACCAGTTGTAGAAAACAAATAAAAGCCATGTCATTGCGTAGCGCGGCAATCTCGTAGCTATGCATATCGGATATACATAGCTACGAGATTGCTTCGTCGCCCCTCCTCGTACAGCAATGACATATTTTTCACACTAACATTTATTCAAACAAGCTCACCATCTTTTTGACATTGTCCCTTATATCATAAACCAATACGGGCTCATTGCTCAAGCCGGGCTTATCTAAAATACCGCAAATAACCGTCTTAACTTCGTCCATACTGTTCACAATGTGCCAGTTGGAGATATCAGCATCCATCGGTCTTACAAAGCTTATCACTTTGGCATCAGCATATAAAGCTTCAAGACAAACAGCTCCAAAACCTTCGTATTCTGACGGATGAAACAGGACATTTGAACGCTGCATCATTTTAAACACCTCATCATGCGGCAGTTCACCTGCCAGGGTGATGTTATTTTCAAGATGGTTTAACCCGATCGCAGATAACAATTTCGTTCTTTCCGGGCCATCGCCACAAATGGTGGCTTTGATGTCCGGGTAATATTGCTTCAACATAGCAATAGCCTCGATAAAAAGATGAAAGCGCTTTAAGGGAATCAGTGATCCCACACCCAAAATATCAATATCCTTATTTTCAATCAACGGACCAAACAACGATGTGTCTATCCCTACCGGAATAATATTAGCTGGCTTTACACCATAATTTGCGTTAAACTCCCTTACTATGAAATCTGACAGTGCTATCAACTCCTCTCCTTTTGGTTTTATCCACTTAACGTACCGGTTTCCGCCTTTAGCATCTTGCCCCAGCATCCAGCTGCGATATTTAATATTTTTCATCTGGGCAAAATAGTGCCCGATCAAAGCACACTCGTCAAGCCAAAAGCTTAAAATGCCCGCTATTTTGTATTGCCTGTTTAAATGCAATAATTTGAACCAAACCCGCAGCCAGATCTTCAGCCTGAACAATCTATTACGACCTTTTCCTCCAAAACTAATTACATGTACGCCGTGCCAATCATATTCGGCGGCAAAAAATGGATATTGAAAACTTAATACAATGATATTCAGTTCCGGGTTTTCGGCCTTTAATGCCCTGACAAAAACCTGCTGAGGTGGCAAGCAGGTAGTGTCAGCTTCGTTTTCAGGGAAACCCGGGCTTAGGATAACTAATGCTTTACTACGGTTATCCATTGGGCGATATTATTTTATTACAAATAGCCAAACTGGCTTTGTTGTGAGTGATAAGCATAATCATTTTGCCCTGCAGGGCCAGTTGTTGCAATTTGGTTAATAACTCATTTTCGGCATCAGCATCCACCTCACTGAAAGGTTCATCCAGTATTAATAAATCATGATCGTGATAGAGTGCGCGTGCCAGCATAATACGTTGCCGCTGTCCGCCGCTTATATTTTTGCCGTTTTCGGTAACGATCTTGCCCGCACCTTCGGGATATCCGGCAATGAGTTTATTTAAACCGCAAAACGCTAATACCTCTGCCAGCTTTTGCTCATCCGCGGCTACATCATCAAGTATTATATTTTTACGGATGGTATCGTATATAAAAAAAGGTTGTTGTTTTACCAGTGAGATGTTTTTACGGTAAAGCCTGCGCATTACCGCATCGGCGTTTTTACCATTGATAAAGATCCCCCCCGAAGCCGGCTCTAAAAAACCTACGATGAGGTTAATGATAGTTGTTTTACCACGCCCCGAGTTTCCTGAAACACCTACAATATCACCAGAAAGCATCTTAAAATATAGTTCGTCCAAAACGGATTTGTCGGGGTAACTAAAACTTACGCCTTCAAATTTCAGCGATGTGATACGATCGTCAATAATTTCATTTATCTGTAACCTTCCACTTTGCTCAATAATCAAATCGGCCAGGATAAACTCATAGGTTTTCATTTGCCCGCCGCTATTCAGAATTTTTACAATACCGGGGATGATCTTATAAGCGGCGGCTACAAAAATGCCTATGGCAAGGATGCTAACTACAGACGTTTCGCCGATTAATTTATTTACTGCGATGAGAATAAAAAAGCCCAGCACAGCAAATACTTCCATCAAACGCGATGGCAGGTTTTGCCAGGTTTGCTGCAATGCTATATTTTGATTAAGCTGCTGCTGATAGCTAAAAAAACGGTGACTGAAGAAATCGTTTTTTTGATAGATATTACTTTCTACATAGCCAGACAATGATTCATTTAAATGCTGAAGCGTTTTTTCACTCATGGTTTTGATTTGTCCGCGGATGGATTTTAGCTTGCTTTTGATAAACCAACCCAAAGCTGCAACGGGCGGCAGCAGCAACACAAACAACAAAACAAACAAAGCCGGATGATATAGCATAATGGCCCCGATGGTAAAAAGTATCAATACTATTTGGGATATTATTTGCTGAAAATTGGTGAGGATATAATGGCTGAATTCAATAGGTTGCTGGCTGATTCGCCGGGTATGTATCGATGAATCAACCTGGATAAACTGATCAAAATCTGCATCAAGATAATTTCGGATATTACGCTCCGACAGTCTCGACGCTACCTGGTAAAAAAAATGATGCTGTGCGTTTTGAGCAAAGAAACCTATGCAATTTTTAATGGCAAAAAGCACCAGGAAAATCGCAATAGGCAACAATGATTTATCATTGACAAGACCGGCCGGTAAAAAATCATAGTTATTCCTGACACCCTGCTGTGTATAAAAATTAACTATTAGCAGCAACATTGCTAAAAAAGTAACATCCAGCAGGGCGATAACAATATCCGCAATAATTAACCCAATAAGCCTTCGCTTTTCAGACTGATTAAGAATGAGCAGAATACTTTTTAAAATTTGCTTCAAGTGGGCGATAACAATAAAACCAGGTTCATCGCTGGTTTCATTATTGATTACGTTTTACACAGCTTTAGGGTTGCTTTGTAAGATAAGACGAGCAGTAAACAATTAAAAATGCACTGTTTCAATCTGCTACTCCGATAAATTACAGGCATAGTTTAATAATCGTTGTAAAATTGTTAAATTTCGGCTTCGCATTTATATAAAGAAGTAAAACAACCTTCATGAGTTTAGAACCTTTCCTTGCCGTATTTGTGATTACCCAATACAGGAGACACCTGAAGAATGACGGGCTGCTAACCAAATGGAACAAATACCTTAACATAGGCTATTATGTAGCTATAGCAATTTTCATATTTGGTGTAAGCTTTGACCATGGCGAGAAGCTGACCACGATAATTTCTCACCTGTTTTTTTTAGGCGTGGTAATATGTCCTTACTATATCGACGACCTGAAATCGGGCAAACAACTTGCCTTTGCATTGATACCCTATGCTATTGCCGGTTTAATACAAGATTTATTAGAAAAATGGTTCCCTACGTTTTATGGGAACCACGACAATATGATACAAAGCTTAGTTGTGTTCTCCCTCATCTGGGCATTTTCACTTTGGCTCATCAGCCGAAAACAAACCAAAGCACTCGAAAATGAGCGTAAACAGCGCTTTGCAGAGCAGGCGCAAAACCGCATGATGGCGGCTATGAAGGTAAACCTTGAAAGTGAGGTACGTGAGCGCACTGCCGAGTTAACCAAGCAAACCGAAGAACTTAAACAGGCACTATCAGAACTTCAAAGTACCCAGGCGCAGCTTATACAATCGGAAAAGATGGCTTCGCTGGGCGAGCTCACCGCTGGCATAGCGCACGAAATCCAGAACCCGCTGAACTTTGTGAACAACTTTAGCGAAGTAAGTATCGAACTGCTCGAAGAACTAAAAGAAGAAGTGCTTGACAAACTACCCGACAATGTGAAGGAAGATGCGGGCGATATCATCAACGACATCACCCAAAATCTGAGCAAAATAAACCAGCACGGTAAACGCGCCGACGCCATTGTAAAGGGCATGCTGCAGCATTCGCGCGCAACAACCGGTAAAAAAGAACCAACCGATATCAACGCCCTGGCCGATGAATACCTTCGCCTGAGCTATCATGGTTTGCGTGCCAAGGACAAATCATTTAATGCCGGCATGAAAACCAGCTTTGATCCCGAACTTGGTAAAATAGAGGCCATCCCGCAGGATTTGGGCCGCGTGTTGCTTAACCTGTTTAATAACTCATTTTACTCTGTTACCGAAAAGAAAAGGGTTTTAGGCGAAGGGTATGAGCCGACAGTAACGGTTAATACCAAAAAAGTACAGTCGCCATCAGGTGTCAATATGGTGCAAATTACGGTGGAAGATAATGGTACAGGCATTCCGCAAAAGGTGCTGGATAAAATTTATCAACCTTTTTTTACTACCAAACCTACCGGGCAGGGCACGGGGCTCGGCCTTTCTATGAGCTATGATATTATTACCAAAGGGCATGGCGGCGAGTTGAAGGTTGAAACGGCCGAGGGCGAATTTGCGCGGTTTGTAATTTGTATACCTGTTGGCAATATTGCCTAAAGTTAAACGCAGGTAATTTTTACGTTTAACCCAAATAAAACCACACAAAAATTTAACTTTGAAGTACTATGAAAATACTTGTTGTTGATGACGAGGCCGATGTTCAGCCCTTGTTTTTACAACGTTTTAGAAAAGAGATCAAAAGCGGCGAAGTAGAGTTCAATTTTGCGCTATCCGGAGAAGAGGCACTTCATTTTTTGGAAGAGCACCATTCGCAGGTAATCCTGATCCTATCTGACATTAACATGCCTGGCATGAGTGGTTTGGAACTATTACGAAACATAAGGCACAATTATGAAAAACCACCACCGGTGGTAATGATGATCACCGCTTATGGCGATGACGAAAACTACAAACAATCAATGGAACTTGGTGCCAACGATTTCTTAACCAAGCCGCTTGATTTTAACAATTTAAAAGACAAACTTAAACACTTAGAACAATAATGGCCAAGATACTGGTAGTAGATGACGAGCAGGACCTGGAATTACTGATCAGGCAAAAATTCAGGAAAAAGATACGGGAAGGCGTGTATGAATTTGTATTTGCCCAAAACGGTTTTGAAGCGTTAACTCAACTGGCCTCCCACCCCGATATTGATGTGGTTTTAAGCGATATCAATATGCCGGAAATGGATGGGCTAACCCTGCTTACCAAATTGCCCGATGCCAATCCTATATTAAAAGCGGTAATGGTTTCTGCGTACAGCGATATGGATAATATCCGCACAGCCATGAACCGTGGCGCGTTTGATTTTGTTTGCAAGCCTGTAAACTTTGAAGATCTTGATATCACCATCGAAAAAACACTGCAACACGTTATCGAACTCAAAAAAACCATGCAGGCCATTAAGGAAAACAATATCCTGCGCATGTACGTTGACGAGAATGTGCTCAACTTCATGACGCACAAGGAGTTTGAGAACAGCCTGCTAAGTAATGAAACAATCGAAGCAACGGTTCTATTCATTGATATTTGCGGTTTTACCGCCATTACCGAGCACGTTGCTGCCAACACCGTTGTAGGCATGATCAATAAATACTTTGACGTCATGGTGCAAGAAATCATTGCTCAAAATGGCCATATAGATAAGTTTATGGGCGATGCCGTTATGGCTGTTTTCCGCGGCGATTACCACCTTGACCGTGCCATTGATGCAGCTTTGGCCGTCCGTGACAAAATGCATGGGGCTGATGAAATCCAGGCGGGCGATAAAACTTTTAAACCTTCTGTTTCTATCGGTATCAACTCGGGCGAGATGATCTCGGGCAATATAGGTTCGGCCACGCTAAAACGGCTGGATTATACTGTTATCGGCGATACTGTAAACCTGGCCCAGCGCCTGCAAACAGTAGCACAGGCCAACCAAATCATTGTTAGTGCCGATGTTTATGAGCAGGCAAAAGGCTCCTTCGCCCTCAATAAAATTGGAGAGGTGAGCTTAAAGAATAAGTTAAAGCCAGTGGAGATCTACGAGGTTGTGGATTGATTAAAATAACTGCCGCGGGTTTAGCGTAGCGTAACCCGTGGTGTAGTATCATTGAAGTTTCCAACTTCACCTATCATTTTTACCATCGATTACAGACGCAGGGCGAGATTCTGCGATTGTTGATATTATCAACAACAATTTATTATACACAAATCGGATTTCCAAACAGAGCTGGATCATGAAATACTTAAGCTGAAAGCTTAAGTAATGCCCACTCCGGGTTACGCTC
Source organism: Mucilaginibacter gossypiicola (assembly GCF_900110105.1). Taxonomy (GTDB): domain Bacteria; phylum Bacteroidota; class Bacteroidia; order Sphingobacteriales; family Sphingobacteriaceae; genus Mucilaginibacter; species Mucilaginibacter gossypiicola. Next base: position 110,769 of record NZ_FOCL01000003.1, read on the forward strand.
CGCTAAACCCGAAGTAGTCTTGTTATTTAACAGCAATGCCATCCTTTTGGGATGGCATTGCTGTGTTTATATTACATATCATTGCGAGGAGGAACGACGAAGCAATCGCATGCTGTACAGAGCCATTCTGCTTCCGTGCGGTTGCCACGCTTCGCTCGCAATGACAAATTGGGATATTAATGATCCCTTACCTTTTTCTTCAACACGCCGCCCGCAGCTTCTTTAATACTATTAGTAAATACGAAAGCTTTAGGATCGATGCTATGCACCAGGTTTTTTAACCGGCGTACTTCCAAACGGGTTACCACGGTGAAGATGATATCTACCGGTTGATGAACATCAAAACTCTCCTTCATAAAGCCACGTTCACCTTTGTAAATGGTAATCCCGCGACCGAGTTCCATCACAAGTCGTTCTTTAATGATCTCACTTTGACCAGAGATGATATTTACCGCTGTGTATTCTTCCAAACCATCAATAACAAAAGTGATGGTGCGCGATGCCGTATAATAGGTTAAAATGGAGTACAACGCCGTAGGTAAACCAAGCTCAACTGCTGCTACCAGGAAGATGATAATATTGATACCTAAAATAATCTCGCTGATGGTAAAGCTACTACGTTTTAAAGTGTATAAAGCTAATATCTCGATACCATCCAACGCGCAGCCTCCTCTTATCGATAACCCCACACCCAATCCCATAAATACACCACCGAAAATAGATACCAGCAATTTATCTTGAGTTATAACCGGGTACTCTATAAACTGCAGGCACAGGCCAAGACCAATTACGCAGGCAAGCGTTTTTAGCGCAAAAGATTTATTAACCTGGAACATCCCCATAATAATAAAAGGGATGTTGGCTATGATGATTACATAGGCTATGTTGAAATGATACAGCTCATGAAGAAGAAGCGAAATACCGGTTACCCCGCCATCAAAGAAGCTGTTAGGCACCAAAAATCCCTTTAAAGCGAACCCGCAGAATAAAATGCCGATAATTACTGTTACTACGTCCTTTAAAACTTCTTCAATTTTTAAACCCGGTTGTGTCATTAATAGCAGTATTTAAATTTTTGTTGTGATAATTTTCAAATGCTCGTTTTTACCTTCATCCCTGAGCCTGAGCGCTGTTTGGGTGAAATAATGATGACTATGCAGGAACTTCACCTGCTGCCTGTCCCACTCCAATTCTGATTCAAGGTGATCTGTAATTACAAGTTCCGAAAATAACCTTTTACTAAGGATAAAAAAATCATTTCGGCCCAAATAATCTAAATCGGCATCACAAATTATCTGGCCCAAATGATTGTGAGGGTTTTGCGGCATTTTGGTTGCCATAATAATATCGCAAACCCGCTCAATTTCATCAGAGGTATAACCAAATTGAGGTAAATACTGCCGGGCATTTTTGCAGGAGGATTCCTCGTGATTGGCTTGCCCGAACAAAAAACCCGAATCATGATAGTAAGCAGCGGTGAGTAATAAGTCAAGATCATATCCGCTTATCCCCTCGCCTGCCGCAATTTGTTTTGCAGCAGTATAAACATCAAGCGCATGATCGGCATTATGGTAATGAAAATGTTCGGGGAGTTCGTTTTTTATTTTGTCGAGGATAAAATCCCCGGCTTGTAGTATTTGCATTCGGTGTTATAATGGGACGCTAATATAACGAGCAAGTGCATTTGCGGCAAATACACTTGCAAATAGTCTGGTCAGGGTAAATATTCATGGATGCCGATACTTGTACTTACAGTAAAAACAAAACCTAACAATTATCTTAGCACAATGAACAGCTGGTTTAAAAACTACAAAGGCATTATCCTATTAATAACGGGCATCATTATTGGCAGTATTGCCGGAGCTGTTTTAGGCAATAAAGTTGAGGTTATAAAACCGATAGGCGATATTTTTCTGAACCTGCTGTTCACTGCCGTTGTGCCGCTGGTTTTCTTCGCCATAGCTTCGGCAATTGCTGCATTAGACCGCTCGCAAAAACTGGGCAAATTATTAGGCGTTACTTCAGCTGTATTTGTGTCTACCGTATTAGTAGCCGCTATAGTTACTATTATAGCTATCTGGATCTTCCCAATTCATCAGCATCTGGTCGCCAGTCCCATAACTGAAGCAATCACCAAAAAACCTTTCGGCGACCAGTTAACAAGCCTTTTTACCACCAGCGAATTTTACCAACTACTATCACGCAAAAGCATGTTGGCCATGATCATTTTTGCGGTGATCACCGGCTTTGCAACACTGCATGCGGGCGAAAAAGGCAAAGCATTTGCAGCCTTTTTACATAGTGGTAATGAGGTTTTCAAAAATATATTCAGCCTCATTATGAGGATTGGCCCCATTGGTCTGGGTGCTTATTTTGCTTATCAGGTCGGCGTGTTCGGTCCACAATTGTTTGGTGGCTATGCGCGCTCCATGGCTTTATATTACGGTGTCGGCGCGTTTTATTATTTGGCGATATTCAGCTTATACGCCTTTATTGCCGGTGGCGTAAGTGCAGTTAAACGGTATTGGAAAAACAACATTGTTCCGTCGGCTACAGCAGTGGGAACCTGCAGCAGCATCGCAACCATCCCGGCAAATTTGGATGCCGCTAAAAAAATGGGCATTTCTGATGCTATTGCCAACATCACTATCCCGCTTGGGGGCACTTTGCATAAAGATGGCTCAAGCATCTCATCTATAGTAAAAATGGCTGTGGTATTTGCGCTGTTTGGCAAAAGCTTTAACAATGCCGAAACTATAATCATAGCCCTTGCCATGACCGTTTTGGTGAGCCTTGTTGAAGGTGGTATTCCCAACGGCGGCTATATAGGCGAACTGCTTTTTATTTCGGCCTATGGTTTCCCTCCGGAAGCCCTTCCTCCGGCTATTATCATTGGTACACTTGTAGACCCTATGGCAACCTTATTGAACGCCACCGGGGATACTGTTGCCGCTATGCTGGTAGCCCGGTTTACCGAGGGAAGAGGTTGGATGAAGCCCGAAGCCCCCTAAAAGATAAACTATGGTGGTTTCAATTTTTGTTTATTAAATTGCTCTACATAAACCTTTAACACTACCTATATGCTGCATATACTATACATCATCGCGATCATTGCTGAGGCCATGACAGCTGCCCTTTCTGCCGGGAGGCGTGATATGGACTGGGTTGGTGTTTGCATTATTGCCTGGGTTACGGCGCTTGGCGGTGGTACAGTACGAAACATTTTGTTTAATCACTATCCCATGAGTTGGGTTGAACACCCCGAGTATCTGGTGATTACTGCTGTGGCCGCCATATTGGCCGCTGTTATTGCACGCCTCATGACCAAAATGAAAACCCTATTCCTGTATCTCGATGCTTTAGGGCTTGTAGTATTTACTATTATAGGCTGCCAGATAGCGGAGCAAATTAACCTGCCCATCATTATCATTTTACTAAGCGGCATGATAACAGGTTGTGCGGGAGGTGTCCTGCGCGATGTATTGTGTAATGAAGTACCACTGTTGTTCCGTAAAGAGGTGTATGCCAGTGCATCCATTGTAACCGGGGCATTTTATTTAGGGATTGAACATTTGGGTGCCCCAGCCGGGGTATCTATTGTAATAGCTTGTGTTATAGGGTTAGCGTTACGCCTGCTCTCTATCAAATATAACTGGCAAATGCCCAAGTTTGTATATCGTGAAGAATGGCATTGATTCTGGATTTTGGTTTTGGGATGTTCGATTTCGGATTTTGTTTTTACGTCAGCTGAAAGCTAACACACTATGGTTCACCACGGGCTGAAAGCCCGCGGCAGTTGCCGTTTAACAACAAAGGCGAGGTTTTACCTCGCCTTTGTTGTTAATATCTAAAAACGTCATTGCAAGGCACGAAGCAATCCCCGATTAGAGAGCGGCTACGTAAATCCCTCTGTACGGTTTGGGATTGCTTCGTACCTCGCAATGACGAAATATTTGTTATTTTTCCGTACTTAACGAATACGGAACATCACTAACCTTAACACCTCTTGCTTTGTTAGGCTGAGGTGCCATATTAAAGTTAAGCACGGCGCCTTTTTTAAACTCAGAATGGCTTAACCATGTTAAATCATACGGCTTACCGTTAACAGTTAAGGTATTAATGTATTTATTTGCAGGACTGTTGTTAGCTGCATTAATCACTACCTTTTTACCATTCTCAAGGTTTAGTGTAATTTTCTTGAACAGCGGCGTACCCAAAACGTATTGGTCACTGGCCGGAGTTACCGGGTAAAAGCCCATGGCCGAGAATACATACCAGGCCGATGTTTGACCGTTATCCTCATCGCCGCAATAACCATCAGGAGTTGCTTTGTATAACTTCTCCATAGCATCACGCACGTGGAACTGGGTTTTCCATGGCTCACCTGCATAGTTATACAGATAAATCATATGCTGGATAGGTTGATTGCCATGCGCATATTGCCCCATGTTCATGATCTGCATTTCGCGGATCTCGTGAATGGTTCCGCCATAATAGCTATCATCAAACACTGGCGGCATGGTAAACACTGAATCCAGTTTGGCGATAAACTTCTGCCTGCCACCAATTAAATCAACCAAACCTTGCATATCCTGGAAAACGCTCCAGCTATAATGCCAGCTATTACCTTCGGTAAAGGCATCACCCCATTTAAACGGACTGAAAGGTTTTTCAAATGTACCGTCCTGGTTTTTACCGCGCATCAGTTTGGTTTCCGGATCGAACAAGTTTTTATAGTTCATGGCCCGTTTTTTATAAATGCCAATCTCCGATTCGGGCTTGCCCAGCGCTTTGCCTAATTTATAAATCGCAAAATCATCATAAGCGTATTCTAATGTGCGGGCAGCGTTTTCATTAATTTTAACATCGTAAGGTACATAACCTAATTTATTATAGTACTCCACTCCTTCTCTGCCTGTAGCCTGCGGACCGGCATTGTTAGCGCCATGCACCAAAGCATCCCATAAGATATTGATATCATAGCCGCGCAAACCTTTTAAATAAGCCTCAGAAACTACCGAAGCAGAGTTATTACCGATCATAACTGCCGAATAGCCTGGGCTTGACCATTCAGGCAACCAACCACCTTCTTTGTAGTCGTTGATGAGCCCTTCCTGCATTTCTTTATTGATAGATGGATAAACCAGGTTCAGGAATGGATATAAAGCCCTGAAGGTATCCCAAAAGCCGGTGCCCGCAAATTTATAGCCCGGGAACACTTTACCGGTTGATGCACTGTAGTGAACAATCTTATTATCCTTATCTATCTCATACAATTTATTCGGGAAAAACACCATACGGTAAAAGCAAGAGTAAAAGGTACGCATCTGATCAACAGAGCCACCTTCAACCTGTAGGTGGTTCAGGGTTTTGTTCCAAACGGCTTTTGCCTTTTGGCAGGTTACGTCAAAACTATCTTTACCCTGTTCGCGCTCTAAATTAAGTTCCGCTTGTTCAATGCTGATGAATGACGACGCTACACGCAGATGAACTTTTTCGCCTTGCAGGGTTTTAAAACCTATTAGTGCACTTGCATGTTCGGCTTGTAATTCCAGGCCATCAGTTTGCGTGGTATCGCTAAAGGTATGTGCATAGGTGATCGGCTTATCTACGTAAATAACAAAGTAATTTTTAAAGTTTTTAAGCGGGCCGCGTGCATATTTGGTTGAGTAGCCTACAATCTTCTTTTGATCGGGCATGATCTTTACATATGAGCCTTTGTTCAGCGCGTCAATAACAATAAAAGAGCTATCTGTTTTAGGATAAGTAAACCTGAACTGCGCCGAGCGCTCGGTCGGGGTAATTTCGGTAGTTACATCATGATCGGCCAGGTAAACGCTGTAATAGTAAGGTTTAGCAGTTTCGGCTTTGTGCGAGAACCAGCTGGCCCTTTTATTTTGCCCTACTACCGCGTGTTTGGTAACCGGCATAATGGCAAACTGCCCATAGTCGTTCATCCATGGTGATGGTTGGTGGGTTTGTTTAAACCCGCGGATTTTGTGCGCATCATAAGTGTACGCCCACCCATCGCCCATAACACCTGTTTGCGGCGTCCAGAAGTTCATCCCCCAGGGCAGGGCAATAGCAGGATAAGTGTTACCATTTGAAAGGTCGTAGTGCGAATCGGTACCCATCAACGTATTGATGTATTCAACAGGGTCGGTAACTTTATTTACCTGCTGAGCAAAAGTACCCGATGCCAACAACACGGATGTGATAAGTGCAAGGGCTTTTTTCATTGTTTAATGTAATTAATATTGGTGAAACGTTTTACCAGTCGTAAATATAAAAGACTGGCTTGATATGGCCAGTCTTTTATATTTATTATTTGCAATATACAATTACCAACCCGGATTTTGGGTCAATTTACTGTTAGTGCTTATTTCACGCTGCGGTATTGGCCACAGGTAATATTGTGCTTTAAAGGTTACCCCCTGCTCTGTTTGTGAAGCAGTAGGATCGGCAAAAGTATTTGACTGTGGCAGGTAGGCCATGTGGGTACGCTGCATATCAAAGTACGCCTTATTTTCGTAAGCAAGCTCATGGTACCGCTCTTTCCAGATAGCCTGACGAAAGGTATCTTTAGTTAAGCCGCTTAAAGCAGCCAGTTTGGCGCGCGTACGGATAGCGTTTACGGCCGCATAAGCATCGGCAGTGGGGCCATTCACCTCGTTTGACGCCTCAGCGTAAATTAACTGAGCTTCCGGTAAACGCAATAAAGTCCAGTTCTCATCGCTGTTGCCACTTTGTGCAGCGCTTTCAACCTGGAAATATTTATAGAGCGCGTGCTCACCAAATTGAATGATGTTGTTTGGGCTACCGTATTGCGGATAGCTTGAGAAATAAAACTGGCGCTCCTCAGTGCGAAGGTCGCCGGCCTCATAACTTGCCACAAACTGGTTGGTAGGGATCATTGCACCCAGGTGGTCGCCGTATGCACCAACTAACAAGTTAAACGGAATAGTTAACTGAGGAATAGCGTTGGTTTTAGTACCTACCAGGTAGTTGATCTGGAAAATTAGCTCCTGTTGATTTTTATGCGCATTATCATGCAAATATGCATAATCGTTAAACAACGAATACCAACCTAAAACCGGCTGAATTTCAGATGCCGCTTTAGCATAATTTTCGGTTTGCTTTAGCGGGAAGCCGGCAGTTGTTAAGTAAACGCTGGCTAATAAAGTTTTTACCGCACCCAAAGAAACACGGCCAGTTGCATCTGTATTTGGCATACCTGAGGCTTCAGCGGCCTGTAAATCGCTGATGATTTGTTTGTAAACGTCGGCTACAGGTGTACGTGAAGGGTATAGATCAGGGCTGCTAACCGTTTGTGAAGTGATAATCAGCGGAACATCGCCATATAAACGCACCAGATGGTAATAGTAAAACGCCCTGAAAAAATATGCCTCTCCTATTAGTTTCTTTTTTAACCCATCATCCATAGGAGATATGCCAGGGATCTTTTCGATGGCAAGATTTGCATTGGCAATACCCTTATAGCAATTTGACCATACGGTTTCAAAACCGGGGTTAACAGCATCAGTACGTTGGTGGATCACGTTACCATTATTAACACTTTGCCCTAATGAAGTAGCATGACCAGCAAATAACTCCATTGTAATGAACGGGCTTTCACCGTAAGCATCACCGTTCTGGAAAAAATACATGATGTTATACAAACCATTTACAAAGGTTTGCGCCTGGTTTGAGCTGGTGAAATAATTATTCTTAACGAAGTCTGTTTTGGCTTGTTCATCAAGATATTTTTTGCAACCGCTGTTTACGGTAGCCGCAAGGATAAGCAAAAGACCACCTACCCTGTATTTTTTAAAGTTAAATTTCATAGTATGATATTTTAACATTGTTTAATTATAGACTAACATTAACACCTAACAGGAAGGTACGAGGCTTCGGATAATCATAAAACTGGATACCCTGTGTAAAGTTACTTGAGGCATTGTAGGTGGATACCTCAGGATCATAACCGGTATATTTGGTTATCAGGAACAGGTTTTGCGCCTGCGCATACACCCTTAAACGGCTTAATTTTAACTTTTTAAGAATATTGTCATTAAAGGTATAGCCAAGTGTTACAGCTCTGCCACGAATAAAGTTACCGCTCTCAACTTTGGTTGAATAAATTTCAGTTTGGTAACGTACGTAGGCTGGCCTGTCTTCGGCTATGCTGGTGTTTTGGTTAGTTGGCGTCCAGGCGTTCAATACAGTTGCGTAACTGTTTGCCTGACCTGTACGGTCCTGACCAGAGTGACGGGTAAGGTTCATGATCTGGTTGCCGTAGTTAAACTGCAGATCAACACCTAAATCGATGTTTTTGTAACGGAAGTTGTTGCTGAAAGTACCGTAGCCATCAGGTATTGATTTACCAAGAATCACTTTATCAGCAGCACTCACTTTGCCATCGCCATTGGTATCCTGTATTTTCAGGTCGCCCGGTAATAAACCATATTTAGCAGCTTCCGTTGCTTCAGCAGTTCCCCAGGTTCCAAGCACCTTGTATCCATAAAAACTACCGGCCGGCAGACCAACGCGCATCAGGTTAAATTGCGACAGGAAGGTTGGATCAAGAAAGATATCATCGTTAGATGCACCTAATTGAAGGATCTTGTTTTTTAGGAATGAAATATTGAAGGTCGAATTCCAGGTAAAGTCCTGAGTTTTTATTGGAGTTGCGTTTATGGTAAACTCTAACCCTTTATTTTGTAAACGGCCGATATTTTTATAAACCGCGTTAAAACCGCTTGTTTCAGGCAATGGTGCATTTAATAACAATGCTTTTGTTTTTTTCAGGTAAGCATCCGCTTCAATATTTAAGCGGTTGTTAAATAAGCCCAATGAGAAACCTAAGTCATACTCGGCCGTTTTTTCCCATTGCAGATCTTCGTTACCAATTGAAGTTTGAGTAGTACCTACTGCACTGTTACCGCCGAAAGCATAACCAACTGTTCCGATATTTGCCAGTGAACGGTACTCGCCAATTTCAGAGTTACCGGTTAAACCATAACTCAACCTGAATTTCAAATCGGATATAGTTTTATTATCCTTCAGGAAATCTTCCTGTGATGCACGCCATGCAAACGCTGCAGACGGGAAGAAACCATATTTTTTATTAGTACCGAAACGTGACGAACCGTCTTCGCGGCCTGTTAAAGTTAACAGGTATTTCTCGTTGTAATTATAGTTTAACCTACCAAAAAACGATTGCATCTGCCATGCATCATAACCAGACTCAGGCTTGTCTGGTACGATACCAGCAGAAAGGTTATAATACTCGTAAAAGTCGTCAGACAATGTACCGGTTGATCCTTTTAAACGAAGCTGCTGAAAATTTTGACGTTCGGCACCTACAACCAGGTTTATACTGTGTACTTTATTAAAGGTTTTGTTATAAGTGAAATAGTTTTGCCATTGCCAAAACGTTCTGTTAAACTCCTCTATTGAAGCCGAGCTATAGCTTTGTCCTGCAACCGGGCCGCCAACAAGGCCGCTTTGGGATGCAGGGTTATAATTGGCTGATGTTGTTACGCCTAAAACGCTGCGGAATTCCAGACCAGGAATAATGTTTAAATTCAAATAACCATTACCGCTAAATATACGGTTACGGGTAAGTGATTGAATTTCGTTTGCCCGGGCTACCGGGTTATCACCGCCTTCAAGGTTTGGATAATCGGTACGTTTGCCATAAGTTCCGTCAGGGTATCTAATCGGAATAAAAGGAACCATCTCAATCAACATACGCGGAATGTTATTACCGCCAGTACCCTGATCCTGGTTACGGCCATCCTGGTAGTTATAATTTAAAGTAGCGCCAACTTTAACCCATGGTTTTATTTGATTGTCAAAAGTTAAACGTACGTTATAACGTTTCAGATAGCTGTTAATGATAATACCTTCGTCGTCGGCATAGTTCAGGAACAAACCATAGTTTACATTTTCGGCACCGCCGGTGAATGAAACGTTATGATTTTGACTTACAGATGTACGGGTTGTAGCTTTTTGCCAGTCAACGTCATACAACGGGTTCAGGTTTTGGTCAAACAGTTTACCTATCAGCGCAGTTCTTTGTGTTACCGGGTTACGATCGGTATAATCACCTGCAGCCCAGCCGGTAGGGTCATACTTTTTGATATTGGCGTAAGAAATATCTTCAACCTGCATAAACTCTTTTGAGTTAAGCACAGGTATTTCCTTAAACATATGGTTTACGGCCATGTAGGCATCATATGAAATGGTACCGCCTTTTTTACCACGCTTTGTGGTAACCAAAATTACACCATTTGCACCGCGTGTACCATAAATAGCGGTTGAAGATGCATCTTTCAGTACGTCGATAGTTTCAATATCGTTAGGATTGATAGCATTACCACCTTCTGTCCAAACCACACCATCCACAACATATAACGGATCGGTATTGGTATTAATAGAGCTGTAACCACGAATCCTGATCTTAGTGGCGCCACCAGGTGCACCTGAATTACTTGAAACGTTTACACCGGCAATTTTACCTGACAATTCCTGTTCAAGATTGGTTTGCGGGCGCTCCTGTAATTGCTTTGCGCCAACACTACCTACAGAGCCGGTAAGATCAACCTTTTTAGCAGTACCGTAACCAACCACAACTACCTCGCTCAACGCTTTTGGCTCTTCGGCCAAAACAACGTCTATCTGGCTTCTGCCGCCGATAGGTACTTCTTTGGTTGTATAACCAATAAATGTAAAAACCAGTGTGCCATTTGCATCGGGCGCATTAATGGTGTATTTACCGTTAACATCGGTTTGTAAACCAATATTTGTGCCTTTTACCTTAACGGTAACACCAGGAATAGGGCCTTTAGCATCGCTTACCGTACCCGTCACTTTAATTGGAGCAACAGCTACCTGCGATACAACAGGTTCATCCTTCTTTTTTACAACAATGGTTTGATCAAAAATTTTGTACGTAAGCGGCTGATCTTTAAAGCACTGATCAAGCGCATTTTCTATAGATACGTTTGCAACTTCAATGTTGATTGCTCCTGCTTTTGAAACATCCTGCTTGTCATACATGAAATGATAGCCTGTTTGTTTTTCAATTGAGCGGAGTACTTTTTCAACGGTAGTGTTTTTTTGGTGCAAAGTAACTATCTGGCTATAACTTTTGGCACATACATTGGTAAGGGCCGCAAGTATAATAAAGGCAGTTAGCTTCATGGCCAATATAAATTTGCGTAATTGAGGCCATGCCAAAGGCGTGGCCTTAGAATTAAAATTCATAAGTTTGTAGAGTTTGGGTTAAACATTAACTTTCAATTCATCGATTGTAGATTTTTGGGACCCAGATATTTACGCCGGGAAAGTACTGCGAATACTTCCCGGTTTTTTTATATGCTGGCTTTTGGGGTTTTAACACACGTGTTTAAACACATGATAAACCGTTTTACCATTTTGGGCCCAAGGGGTCGGACTAACTTATCTTAGGTATTTCTTCCATCATAGGGTTGTTTAAATTGTTAACAATTGGTTGCTTAATATAGTAGGTATAATAATTATGCTATTGTTGGATGGTGATGCGCTTATCTTCAATTTTATATTTCACCCCGGCATAGCCAAGCATGTTCATTAATTCGGATGCTTTTACATTTCGGGATATCCGGCCTGTAAATTCACGCTGCGGTATTTTGCCTTCATAGGCTACATCAACATCATACCAGCGGGCAGCCTGCCTCATAATGGCATCTATCCCCGCGTCCCTGAATTGAAAAATGCCGTCTTTCCAGGCTATTTCATCATCAACATCAACATCGTTAAGTACTTTCAACTTACCCGCTTTATTGAGTACAGCCTGTTGTCCGGGTTTTAAAATGCCTGTTGCAGTGCCATTGCTTATTTTTACTGATCCTTCTAATAATGTGGTTTTCATTTCGGCCTCGTCATTGTAGGCCATGACATTAAAATGTGTTCCTAAAACCTCAACTGTTGTGTTGTCGGATTTAACCCTGAAAGGCATGTTCGGATTTTTAGAAACCTCAAAGTAAGCTTCGCCGGTAATGGTGACCTCGCGTGTTTTTCCGGTAAATTTGGTTGGAAAAGTTAATGATGATTCTGAATTCAGACAAACCTTGCTCCCATCCGGCAAAATCAACTGATATTGCCCGCCGCGTGGAGTTGAGATGGTATTTATAACCGGAGCGTCAGCATTGATACCTGCTTCATATACCAGCTGACCGTTGCGGGTTTTGTTGATTTTAGTGGCTCCCTGTTGTGCAAGCAGGCCGTTTTGCGCACTATCAAGTGTAATGGTTTTGCCGTTAGCCAGCGTTAAAATTGCTTTGTTACCGCCCGGCAGAGCATCATTTTTAGGATGGATTTTGGCAATGCTCTTTTTTGTAACAACCTGCTTTTTTTGATTGCTGTAAATGTACGCGCCAAAACCTACAAGGAATAATAATGAAGCTGCAACACCTAACCTTCTCCACGGTAAATTGTTTTTCGCCGGGGTAACAACAGTTGGCTCGGTATTAGTCCTTAAAATCTGGGCGAGCATCTCATCGCTTTTTGACTTATCGAAAAGCGGACCATCGTCATCAAGGCTGTCCCATGCCTGGTGTATGAGCGAGGCAAGCTCGGCGTCCGTTGCAGATGAGTCGATGATTTCGAAAAGTTCATCGCGCTCACCCTCCGAGGCAGTGCCGTTATAGTACTTATTAAACAGATAATTCAGCCTAACGTAAAGTTCGCTCATAGTGTCGTTTTTCGGTATAACTGTATAATTGGCTACAGTGAGTTGGGGCAAATCTCATATACATGACACCCGCAGGATTAAAAAAGGGGGTATTACTTTTTAAAAAAATGAAAAAAATGTACCAGCGCCATTATAAGCGCTATAGCTTCGCGGTGCTCATGTACATATTCTTTTATGGAAGCGGTGGCTATTTGCAGGTATTTCTTTACCGTTTCACGGGATAGTTCCAGTTCATCGGCAATTTCATGGTATTTTAAACGACTGTGCCTGCTCATCAGGTAAATCTTTTGCTGCTGTGGAGGCAGCTTGTCTATCGCTTCATCAATCAGGTTATAATAATGATCAGATACCTGTGCTTCGGTAGTAAAAGGTACAATATTGGTTTCTTCCAACCTTTTAAGCTGTAGCTGCTCTCTTGAAACTTTGCGCAAACAGTTTAAAGCATGATTTTTGGAGAGCACAAACAGATATGCTTTGAAATTATCAACGTTGGCAAGGGTCTCGCGGGTCATCCAGATCTTCATAAAAACATCTTGAACCACCTCCTCCGCCAATTCAACAGACTGGGTAATGCGTAGGATATGAACACCTAAACGCTGATGATAAGCCGCAAATAACCTGCGAAAAGCAAATTCATTGCCTTCGGCAACCTGCAAAAGCAGCTCCTTCTCATCTGATTGAGTAAATTCAAACATAGGTTAATGTTGGTGCTACAAATATTATAAAAATCACAGTATTTGCAACATATAATTATATCGATGAAACCATCGTATAACTTTAAAGCAATTGAAATGTTTGAATAAAATATTCAACACCTCTATTCCTTAAAGTTGTTTTAACTATTAAGTATGTATTAAATAAATGGTTATCAATATAATGGCGTTGGTAAACCATCCAAACTAATCCTGTTTTTCTCCTGTTTATAATTGGCCAATCCTTGCTCGCCTTTCTTTTCCGCCCATTTAATAGCATAATCACGTTCGCCCAAATATTCATAAAGTGGTACGCTGAACCCGCATGAGGTTTGCACCATGTCTATATCGCCTACTATAATTTGCCGTGTAGCCATGTGAATGTCGAAATACCGGGAAAGCGTGTTCCACTCATCGTTACCGGCATCAGGCAAAATACTATAACCCTTACCGTACAGACGCAGGATATTAGGAGGCCCGTCAAAGGCACAGAACATAAAAGTGATGCGCCCGTTTTCGAGCAGGTGGGCGGCAGTTTCGTTTCCGCTCCCTATAATATCCATATAAGCCACGCGGTTGTTGGAAAGAATGCGAAAACTCGCGTTATCTTTTGGCGAAAGATTTACATGCCCACTGGATGTTAGCGGAGCAGTAGCCACAAAAAAGATTTTTTGATGAGCAATAAAATCCTTGTGATGTTCAAGTATCTCATTAAAAAACTTACCCATAATAAAAGGTTTTGATTAACGGTACTCAAATATAAGCACAATCGTTTTAGCATTACGAAAATAAATAGCCTGGGCCAAAATCATCTCCGGTATTTTGGCCCAGGCTCTACATTATAAGTCCTTCAATGCCCCTATCGTATACTCCACCTGCTCGGCATGTACATCAAGGTGTGTTACAAAGCGGATACGATTTTTACCGGTATCACTTGCCTTAATACCCTTTTCAGCAAGTTTAGCAAGTACAGCGGCGGCCGGCTCAACAGTATCAAACAATACGATATTGGTTTCAACCGGAACCACATTGCTTACCCATGATAACAAACTGAGTTCTTCGCCCAAAATACGGGCATGTGCATGATCTATTTTCAATCGTTCAACATGATGGTCAAGCGCGTAGATGCCTGCAGCAGCCAAAAAGCCTGCCTGGCGCATACCGCCACCCAATACCTTACGGATACGGCGTGCATATTTGATGGTTTCTTTATCAGCTAATAAAACCGAGCCTACGGGTGCGCCCAATCCTTTTGACAGGCAAACCGAAATACCATTAAAGTATTTTCCATACTCAACCGTAGCATCGCCGGTGTGGGTGAGCGCGTTAAAGATACGGGCACCATCAAGGTGAAGTTTTAAACCTTTCTCCCGGCACAGGCTGGCAATAGGTTTGATGTTTTCAAGCGTATAACAACTTCCACCGCCTTTATTAACTGTGTTTTCCAAAACCACCAAACTGGTATGCGGATAATGGATATTTTCGGCATTGATCTCGGGCGCTATCATTTCGGCTGTAAGGATACCGCGATAACCATCCAGCAACCTGGTTGACACCGCCGAATTAAAGGCAATGCCCCCACCCTCATACCTGTAAACATGCGCAGTTTGGTCGGCAATGAGTTCATCAAGCGGTTGTGTAAAACATTTGATAGCTATCTGGTTGGTCATGGTGCCTGATGGGCAAAATATAGCCGATTCCATACCAAACATCGCGGCGGCTTTAGCTTCAAGGGCATTGATCGTTTCGTCCTCGCTAAAAACATCATCTCCTACTTTGGCGCTCCACATAGCCTCCAGCATACCGGGAGTTGGCTTGGTCACAGTATCGCTTCGTAAATCAACAGTCGTCATATTAAATTTATAAATTTTGCGTTCTTTGTATCAGTATTCTGAACATGTTATGCGCTCAATTTTAATCATTTTATTTTTCATGCTGTGTTTTGTATCAGCAAAATCGCAAAAATGGCAACAAGGTAGCTTTACCGATATAAAGGGCAACCGCGAAACCGGGCTGATCCGCACCAATCCTTCGGGAAAAGGGCCTATTAAAGGTGAAGGTTTTATAGAGTTTAAGGACAACGAAAAGACTAATCCATATAAATTAAGCGCCAGCGATTTAAGATCGTTTGTTGTTGGACAGGATAGTTTTGTTGTGGCACACGCCCCTGCAAACGAATCATGGGCCAAAGAAGAAACCGATTTCGTAAAAGTAGTGCTTGACGAGCCCGTGAAGCTATTTATGGCTAAAGGAGGCAAAGGCGGCGGTGGCAGCGGCTTCGGCATTACACCCGGGATAGCAGCAGGCTACGGCACCGGCGGTTATGGCGGGGGAATTGGTGGCGGCATAGGTATTAACCTTGGCGGCGGCGGCGGTCGGGGTGGCAGCTTAAAAACAACATACTATTATGGCGAAACCACCGCCGGCATGAAACGCCTTACCGACGAAAACTTTGAAGATATCATGAGTGATATCATGGGCGATGAACCGGACCTGGTTGATCAAATCCATGAACATAAATTTAACCTTAAGAGTATTGATAAGCTCATTGCTAAATTTGATGAGCTGCAAAAAGCAAGACAGTAGAAAATTAATACCTTAAAGACTTACGAAGTTTTTGAAACTTCGTAAGTCTGGGTTCTCTCCCGCCCCTCTCTGGTATCCGCTACCATTCCTAACGTAAAACCTTTTCTTTTTTCGCAGTTTAACCTCGCCTTAGGTTTTAAAACGCGCCGCAAAACGCGTCCACTCCTCTTTTTTCTTCCCTGAACGTCACGCGTTTACCCACAAATGTTAATTAATTAAAAACCATTTAGTGTAATTACAAGTTATTAAACTATAGTAATTAACCAAATAAATAACTTTTAATTAATTATATCGACATAAACGACTACTCATTACATTTTAATTCACTAACAAAAACAGAAAGAAAGATGAACATGAAAAAGTCAGTTTTAATAGCCGTTGCTTCGTTAGCTATCGGATTTTTCTCCACCCAGACGATGGCTCAGACTCAGGATACGACCAAAAAGGACACTGCTAAAACAACTGCTGCTCCTGCTGCCACTTCAACCGCTGCCGCATCAAATGATGTAGTTGGCGTGATGGCAACTTCGACAAATTACGCGCCCATGGCGCTTGCAATAAAATCAGCTCAGCTTGAGCCTACTTTGCAGGCACCAGGCCCGTTCACCATATTTGCACCAAATGATGTTGCTTTTAGCAAATTGCCCAAAGCACAATTTGATGCCCTGATGAAAGATCCGGCTAAATTTGCCCCGATACTGAAATACCACGTAGTTGCTGGTAAATACACTAAAGCCGATATCATTAAGGCCTTAGGTGCAGGTAAAGGTAAAGCCGACCTGAAAACCATCGACGGACAAACATTGCATTTATCTGTAAACGATAAAAGCAACCTGCAGATCGTGGATGCCAAGGGCGCCGCAGTATTGGTGACGTCGTTTGACACCGAAGCGAGTAACGGTGTTATACACGGCGTTAATGGTATCATGACACCTTAATCACAAAATACTTTGTTTAATTTTAAATCCATGAAAAACCCGGCTTTACAGGCCGGGTTTTTCGTTTAAGATAAGTTTTTTAAATAATGTCCTTTAACTAACCTAAACTCAAAATATTTGCTTCCGGTTTCCTCATCGGTAAAATCTCCGGTAAGCGAAAAGCCTTTCTTCTTTAATAAGCTATGCGAACTTTTATTGGCCTGTTGAGGGCACGCGGTTACTAACTCAAAACCTAGTTTATTAAAGCCGGCTTCCAAAACTGTAGAAACAGCTTCCCGCATATAGCCCCGTCCCTGGTAGGCAGGGTGAAGCTCATACCCTATTTCGGCCTTTTTATCAGCAGGGTTGAGGTTCCAGTAGCAGATGGTTCCTATGAGTTCGGGCTTGTTCTTTAGCGTTATTCCCCAGTAGAAACCGTTGCCGCCGCTCACAATTTCCCCTATCTTATTAATAAATGATAAGGCCTGCTCAATTGTAGTGTCGCTGGGGCGGTCAAGATATTTGTTCACCTCCGCATTTGATCGGAGCGCCATTATTTGCAGAGCATCACTTTCAAGTAACCCGCGTAAATTCAAGCGATCGGTAACAAGCGTTGGCATTTCCGGAGTATTCATAGCTAAGCGATTTTTTTATTTTCCCTGTCGGCAATAAATACAACAGGTAAGCCTACACAAATTACCAGCGTTAACATCCCTACTATAATGGTGCTTACCGGGATATGATATCCCGGCTTCATGGTTATTTTGCTTAAAGGCACTACACCTAAATTCATAATAAGCCATGCCGCTATGCCGTAAATAATGCCTACGAAATATTTATTGCGCAATCCATTATAAAAGAAAGGGTAAAGCAGAAAGAACACCGCACTGAACAGAAAAGCAATCACATAGTGAAAAATTACCCCGGCAACTATAATTTCAGCCCCTCCCGCAAAAGCTGCCGGACCGAAGGCACCGCTGGCAATAAATTTAAAAATAACGCCAGGATTTACTTTATAATTCATGATCATGGCTGCAAGGCCATCGAGCGTACCCGTTATAAACCCAGCGAACAGGATATTGACAAGTTTACTTTTCTTCTTCGGGTTTACTTTTTTTAACATGGCAGAAATTTTATCCAAACATAAAGTTATTGTTTAAAAAGCGCCTTCTGTAATGAACTTTTTATGCAGCCGATAACATGACATTGCTTATTTTAGCTACATGCACGATGCTTTCAATATCGAAATACCTAAACTATTTGGTAGTGACCTTTACAGGAAAATTGTGATAAGCAAAGAAGGTGTAGCTGTTGAAAGCTCGCACAACGAAACCCCTCTGTTTATTTATTCTAATGAACTCGCAGCTTTCAGGTACGGAATGAAATTTATTACAGGTTATGCATTCACTATTGGCCGCCATTACTTTATTGAGATTAAAACCGAACATCAAAAAACCATCGTCATAAAATTCAGCAGCTACTATGGGTTCCGTAAAAAGGTTTACAGAAAGGCCTGGAGGGATATAGTGAATAACCTATGGAACCATTATTTCGTGCATCATTATCTTAGCTATTATAACCGGCATAAAAACGGTGAAAACTTTGAGTGTTTTGGAATAACATTTCAGGGCAATGGCATTAGTTGGGATAATAAAGGTTTATTGCCATATACCGAAATAGGCCTCAGCAATTATGTTAACTATTTCATGGTTTATAACAAAAAAAATAAAAGCCAGCAAAAAAGCTACAATTTCATGCACGATTGGAACGCACTTGTCTTGCAATCCCTTTTAAAAACACTTGTAAAAGAGCACCAGGCTACCGGAAACGAAAACTACTTCAGATATTCATCCATAAAATAAAACACCCTTTTCCTGATATCTTCAGCATCAAACATTACCCCGTAGTGAGGTGCATTAGGTACAATGATAAGTTCATTTTTAACTCCCGCAAGTTTAAGGTATGAACTTAGCAAAACCGATTGCGTGTAATTGACCGATTCGTCCTTTTCGCCCTGAACAATGAGAAATGGCGGATCGTTTTTATCAACATAGGTAACCGGGCTGGCTATATTAGCCAGATCGGGCCTATCAATTGCATAAGCGCCAAGGAGCAGGTTAACCGGACTTTTAGGATCGTTAACATCCGTACCTTTAAGTGACAGGAAATTTGACGGCCCGTAAAAATCAAGCG
Organism: Mucilaginibacter gossypiicola; assembly: GCF_900110105.1. GTDB lineage: Bacteria > Bacteroidota > Bacteroidia > Sphingobacteriales > Sphingobacteriaceae > Mucilaginibacter > Mucilaginibacter gossypiicola. Next base: position 129,896 of record NZ_FOCL01000003.1, read on the forward strand.
CCAGTTTTATTTTAAAATGGGGCTTGTTTCCGTTGGGATAAAACTCCTTAACATTATTGTTATTGGATAAAGTCAGTAACGATGCCAAATGCCCTCCGGCCGAAAAGCCAATCACCCCAAACTTATCCCTGTTAAGCTTATATTTTGAAGCGTTTTGATACAGAAACTCAATGGCTTGGTTACAATCCTGGATCTGTGCCGGAAATGGAGCGGTAGTGCTCCAGCGGTAATCAATTGAAGCAACTGCATAACCGTTGTCAATAAAACCCTGAACTGTTTTCTGCATATACCCCATATCAGCATACTTATCGTTCAGCATCCAGGCGCCACCATGGATCCAGATAATAACCGGGTAACTATCTTTTGCCGTTGGCGGCAGGTAGATATCCAGCAGGTGCTTTTTTAAAGTATCACCTGCATAGTTTATATCTCCGTACAATATAGTACCCTTTGGGAAAAATGGTTGTTTGGGGCTCGATGTTTGTGCATGGATTGATACAGATAAAGCACTGATCAGGACGACCAGCAAGGTATTGGTTATCTTTTTCATAATTGGTTAATTGCTTAAAGATAACGTATATCTGTAAAACTCGACAACTAAATCCCTACCGAAAAATACAATACCCAGGCTATAAACCACAATTGTAAAGGAATACGAAACCACAGATAGCTTGTGCCGCTACCATCATAAGTAGCCTTTTCAAAATTTACACGCTTAATAGCAGCATTGATATTAACAGGCAGCATTACTACAAACATGATAAGTAAAATGATCCCTGCAATATGCCTTGTGGAATTGATGATAAGTAACGGCCCAAGTATAATTTCCATCACTCCGGTTAAGTAAACCAAAGCGCCTTTAAATGGAATAAATGCAGGCATCATCATGACCATGCCTTTGGTAAACATAAAATGCCCTAATGATGCAAACCAAAGCATCAGCATCATGGCTATGTTGCCACTTAGTATGATATTCCATTCATCAACAAAGAGACGCGAAATAACAATCGTAAGCATAAAACTTATGATGAGAACGAGCAGGACTTTCATAAGGATTAAATAAGGATATTAAAATTAAGGTACCTCCTAATTTATTAAAGGAAGCAAAAAATCATATTCATCAGTTGGTAATTTTAACTCGTTTGCAATATCAGTTACAAGGGAATAAAACGCTTTGTTTATCGCAACATCATATTCATGGATTTGGGTTATCACACAGTCAAAGCTTAACCCCAATTCGTTATATTCAAGATACTCTTTGGCGTTAGTTATATCCCTTTCATTTAAACCTAACTGCTCAGCCAAATTTATCAGTGTCAATATCCGGCTTTTTATTTTTCTTTCTTTTCGCCAGCCAAACATAACAGTGCTATTAAGTCTTTATCAACTGCTCCCCTTCAATCTTCTTCTGTAATTCTAAAATAGCTCCTATGAGCGCTTCGGGGCGCGGCGGGCAACCCTGTACATACACATCAACCGGAATTACCCTGTCAACGCCTTTTACAACGTGGTAACCATGCTGCCAGTACGGGCCGCCGCAGTTGGAGCATGACCCCATCGAGATCACGTATTTAGGATCGGGCATTTGCTCGTACAGTCGCTTAATGCGTTCGGCCATTTTAAAAGTAACCGTACCTGCAATAATGATCACATCGGCCTGACGGGCAGACGGACGTGGGAAAACACCAAAGCGGTCGAGATCATAGGTAGAAGCCATAGAACCCATCATTTCAATGGCGCAGCAGGCTATGCCAAAGCTGAGCGGCCATAAAGATGATAAACGAGCCCAATTGAGCAGATCGTTCATTTTGGTTATCACTACACCACCATTCTCGCTTGTTATATCGTTACTCATTTGCAGGCTTTTTAAAGGTTGGTTTAAACATAGGTTTGCGGGCAGGCTCTGTTGACGGAGTGGCAGTAGCAGCGGCAGTTGCTGCAGTTGTTATTACCGTATCAACATTAAAAGCCTTTACCGTAAAGCGGCCTTGTTCCTGGTTTAATTGTTCATAAAGCGATGAGGGGATATGCACATCGGTATGCGGTACAACCGGGGTTGGTTTTATCCAGTCCAGGTCGCCTTTACGCCAAACGTATATTAAACCGATAATCAGGATGCCCAAAAACACAAACATCTCGGCAAGTGAAAGCCAGCCCCAGCGTGTATCCTGCGCCGCAATTTCATGGCTGCCAAACACCGTTGCCCATGGAAAAATAAATACCATCTCCACATCAAACAGCAGGAAAACCAGTGCTATAACATAAAAACGCGGATTAAAGGGCAACCAGGCATTACCGGTTGGTTCTTCGCCACATTCGTACGAGCTTAGCTTCTCGGCATTGGGATTATTGGGCGCTAAAAGTCTGTTGATAAAAAATATCACACACACCATTATTATCCCCGTAATAATAAAGATGAGTATCTTTCCAAATTCTGATATTTGCGAAACATCCGTCATGAGTACAAATTTAGTAAAACAAACAGATTTTGACGCTATAATAATTGGTGGGGGCGCATGCGGCCTCATGTGTGCCGTACAAGCAGGCCTTTTAGGCAAGCGGGTACTGGTACTTGAAAAAAACGACCGGGTTGGCGCCAAGATCCTGATCAGTGGCGGAGGGCGTTGTAACTATACCAATCTTTATGCTACCGATCAGCAGTTTATTTCGCAGAACCCACATTTCTGTAAATCAGCCTTTTCGCAGTGGACAGTTGATGACACCATCAGCTTTTTTGAAACTTATGGCATCACCGGCAAGGAAAAAACGCTCGGCCAGCTTTTCCCGGTAAGCGATAAAGCAAAGGATGTAGTTGAAGTTTTTACTAATCTGTGCGACGATCTTGGACAGGAGATCTGGGTTAATGCCGAGGTCAAAATTATTGAAAAAACTGACGATGGCTTTACAGTACGCGCTGAAGTTAATGGCAAGCAGGAATATATAAGCGCCACCAGCGTGGTAATGGCTGCAGGCGGTTTACCCATCCCCAAAATGGGCGCTACCGATTTTGGTTTGCGTACTGCACGAAATTTCGGTTTAAAAGTTACCGATACGGCCCCTGCCCTGGTACCGCTCACCATTACCGGCAAAGACCAGCCATGGTACGAGCAATTATCAGGCAACAGCATTTTTTGTCGTGTTTGGAACGACAAGGCGAGTTTTGAAGAAAATATCCTGTTTACCCACTGGGGCCTCAGCGGGCCTGCCATATTACAGATCTCCTCCTACTGGAAACCCGGCGAAACCATCAATATCGATCTGCTCCCCAATCAAAACATTGCCGACCTTATTCAACAGGAAAAAGAAACCAACGGTAAAAAAATGTTGCTGGCCTACATAGCATCCTTATATACCCGCAAGTTTGCCGAGGCTTTAAGTGATAAGCTCCCTTCTGAAAAAAACATGGCGTCGCTCACTAAAGCTGAAATAGAAAGTATTAGCGCACTCATCCATGAGTTTAAAGTTAAACCTGCCGGCGATAAAGGTTATGACAAGGCCGAAGTAATGCGCGGCGGCGTAGCTACCGATGAGCTATCGTCCAAAACACTGGAAGCTAAGAAGGTACCCGGATTATTTTTTGGCGGTGAGTGCGTGGATGTTACCGGGTGGCTTGGGGGTTATAACTTTCAATGGGCCTGGGCAAGCGGCTTTGTTATCGCGCAGAACATATGACCGTTGATTTTTTTGATTACGCTGATTTCGTTGATGCTATTGTCAACCAGCTAACCCTCCCTCTATCGTCTATTTGTCGTCGCGCGCCTCGACTCACAGTTGTTCGGAAGAAATAGAAAAGCATGGCATTGTGCGATTCCCTCCCCTGGGAGGGTGCAGGGAGGGGTTTCACCGATAGGGCTATTCGTTTAAAATGGTGCATAAACCCCTCCCTGCCACTACACAACTCTGCCGCACCCCTCCCCAAGGAGGGAATTAAAAATCTTCCAATTAAATCCTCTCCTCAATTGTAACAAATCGGGTGTCCCAATTTTTTGATTCCGAAAAAATCGAAAAAAGTCCTGGCGTTATTTTTTGTAAAAAGAAGACTGTTCCATTTTTTGAGAGTGGAAACGCGAAACACCTTAAAAATGAAACACACTGATTATCAAATATATAATCTTTCACACGAAACACTGTTAAATACCTGACTATCAATAACTAAAACTTTAAAGAGTAAAACTCTCTATTTCCAAGGCCGGCTAAAACACCTTCTTTATTTCGCCCTATTTTTAAGCTTTTTTGGATTTTTTTGAAATTGATTTCATCGATTATAAATGGAAGTGACAAAACAATGCCACCAAAATTACGGGTGCAAATACCGATCTTTCATGCCACCCGGCTAAAGCCGGGTGGCCGCATGGATAGTTATATTTTGAATAGCGTTTAATTACCTACCGCTCCACTATCTTGTAATTCCTATACTCACCAACGCGCCAGCCTGTAAGGTCTTCAATTTTTTGCAGTGCCTTGCGGCGGAAATCCATACCGGCCCTTAGCTTTTTGGAGTCGAAATCGATATTCCAGTTTGTGGCTGCTATGCGTTTTTGCATCGGTGCCGGATGTGTGCCCGTAAACCGGATCAGGCGATCTGCATTACCATAATCAAATTCATAAGTTTCGGGCAGGTGTTCAGCAAACCAGGTTTCGTCGTGATAAAACTTATTAAAGTTACGCACCTTGTGGGTTAAACCCTGGGGAGGCTTTGCCCAGCCATAATGATAGATATAGGCATCAATAAGCTTAACATTTATCTTGCGATCATCAAGCCTGAACCCTTGAGCATCGCGATAGGAATGGATCCCTTTGATATTCTTCAACAAACGGATCTCGCGGCGGTACCAGCGTCTTGAATGCCCATAGTAATCATATGAGCCATAAAAATGCAGGTACTTAAACAGTAAACCTTCAATATTGGGTTTATTTAAAGCTTCCTGCATTTCCCTTTTAATGAGTGGGTGATACTTTTCATGCACAGCTTCATCTCCCTGGATATAAAAACACCAATCGGCATCGGGCGATATGGCGGCGAAAGCTTTATCAGTCTCCACTGCAAATACCCTTCCACCTTCCCGTAATGACTCGTCCCAAACAGAGTCAATAATTTTAATGATCGGCGAGTTAATGCCCTCAATCAATTGCCGGGTACCGTCATCTGAGTTACCTACTACAACAATAAACTCATCGCAAAGTGGTAATATTGAAGTAATGGCCTCAACAATAGGATAATCGTTACGTACAGCGTTTCTGATAAAGGTAAAACCGGATACTTTCATAAGCGGCGTAAAGATAGATAAGAGAATCAAGATTTGCAGATAGAATCAAGACTTGCAGATGCAAGATTAGGGCATCGTTCAATGAGTACTATCAATTTGTGACATTGGGATTAACGCATTTTGCCTGCGGATGTGTTATTTTGCACATTAATAATGTACTGCTTAATTAGCAGTAACCCATATCAATAAATATCACTATGAAGGCACTCGCCAGGCAACTTTTTAAAACTTTTCTTTTTTCGGTAATCATATCTATAGTAGCAAGCTGTATATATTACGCACTTCAGCACAAAGGTGTAGGTGAAGATCTGAAAGCAATATTGCCATCATTATCCGAAGGTGTAGCCTTTTTGAACATCATCATTCTTGTAATGACATTACCTATGCTTTTTTTAGCAAACCCGGCTTATTACAATAATCTCTCGATACGGCTCGTACTTTACTATGCGGGATCAATTGTGTTCACAATTACCGCTTTCAGGCTGCAGTTAAGCCCCGAAAACAAAGCGGTTTACTTTATCACCGCAATTACATTTGTTATAGTGCACAGCGTTTTTTATTACCTGATGACCAAAAAACGCCGTTGAACCATTGTAGTTTAAAGCATTTATAGGCTTTTTGAAAGATTTAGGCTAAACTTGCAGTTGCAAAATATGAAAGCATTTTACGGAGATTTAAAACTTGGCATCTTAGGCGGCGGACAATTAGGCCGCATGCTGATACAGCAGGCCATAAACTATAACGTTACTGTTAAAATTCTTGATCCCGACCGCGAAGCGCCATGCCGTAAACTTTGTGATGAGTTTACTGTAGGCTCATTGGGCGATTATGAAACAGTATATAACTTCGGCAAAACTGTCGACCTGCTTACTATTGAAATAGAAAAGGTAAATGTTGATGCCCTCGAACAATTGGAAAAAGAAGGCGTACTGGTTTATCCGCAGTCGCGCATTATCCGTCTGATCCAGGATAAGGGCTTGCAGAAACAGTTTTTCAAGGAAAATGATATCCCAACAGCCGATTTCCAGATCATATCATCGCCACAGCAGCTTCAGCAAAGTTTAATACCGTTCCCTTATATCCAAAAATTGCGTAAAGATGGGTACGATGGTAAAGGCGTATATAAAGTAATTGACGAAAGTTACCTTGCCGGCGCTTTTAAAGAGCCAAGCCTTATTGAGCAATGGATAGATTTTGAAAAAGAAATTGCGGTAATTGTAGCCCGTAATGAAAACGGCGAGATCAGTACCTTCCCGATGGTTGAAATGGAGTTTAACCCTAAAGCCAATTTGGTAGAGTTTTTGATCGCCCCTTCTACCCTCCCGTTCGCCATACAGCAAAAAGCAGAGCAGATTGCCAAAAAGATTGCCGATAGCCTTAAAATTGTGGGCTTGCTGGCAGTGGAAATGTTTTTGGATAAACAAGGCCGCATCCTGGTTAATGAGTTGGCCCCACGCCCGCATAACAGCGGTCACCAAACCATTGAGGGCAACGTGGTATCGCAGTTTGAGCAGCATCTAAGGGCGATATTTAATCAGCCATTGGGCGATACGGCATGCCTCAATAATGCTATTATGGTAAACGTTTTAGGCGAAGCCGGTTATGAAGGCCCTGCAATATACCAAGGGATCGAGAAGATTTTAAAAGTACCGGGAGTGTATATTCATCTTTACGGCAAAGCTTTAACCAAGCCATTCCGTAAAATGGGTCATGTTACTATCGTAGATGCTGACAGGGAGAAGGCGATTGAAAAAGCACGGTTTGTACAGAAAACATTAAAAGTAATAAGCTAATACAGAGATAACCACGCGTCATTGCGAGGCACGAAGCAATCGCGAACTATACAGGGCGAACCTGCTAACCGGGGATCGCTTCATACCTCGCAATGACGCTTATAAAATACAACCATGAGTACTACAAAAGTCGCCATTATAATGGGCAGCAAATCCGATCTGAATGTAATGCAGGATGCTGCTGATGTTTTAGCCGAATTAGGCGTTGAATATGAAATAACCGTGGTATCGGCCCATCGTACGCCTGATCGTATGTTCAGCTATGCCCGTGCCGCTGCTGATCGTGGCATAAAAGTAATCATCGCCGGTGCCGGCGGTGCAGCACACTTACCGGGCATGGTAGCGTCATTAACGCACTTGCCGGTGATTGGCGTACCTGTAAAATCAAGCAATTCTATCGATGGCTGGGACTCTATCCTATCCATATTACAAATGCCAAATGGTATCCCTGTAGCAACAGTAGCTTTAAATGCCGCCAAAAACGCCGGTATCCTTGCAGCCCAGATCCTTTCAACAGCAGATGAATACCTGGTGAAAAACCTCATCGACTTTAAAGAAAATCTTAAAAAGAAAGTTGAAGAGTCGGCAAGGGAAATGGAGGATAGTGATTAGAGATTGGAGGTTAGAGATTAGTTAGCTCAAGCTTATACAAATTGAATGAGAAAAGGCCATAGTTTACTACGGCCTTTTCTCATTTCTAAATATCATAGTCTAATCACTAATCTCCAACCTCTAATCTCTCACACTAATTCAAAGCCGGATTTTCGGGAAAATTGGCAATGTGGGCGTAGCGCTGACCAAGGCTGATCACTACCTGTCGCCATAGATTTTGTTCGTCAAGGGTAAACAATGTTTCTACATCAAACTTGTTGGTCACTATCCAGCTGTCTTCTTTTATTTCTTCATCAAGTTGTTTTGGCGTCCAACCGGAGTATCCGGCAAAAAATTTAATTTCTTCGGTACTTAACTGGTAATTGGATACCAGATATTTCACCTGTTCAAAATCGCCGCCCCAGTAAAGCCCATCGGCTATTTCAATACCGCCCTCTATTTTATCGGGGGCACAATGTATAAAATGCAAAGTATTTTTGGCGACAGGGCCACCTTCATAAACAGGCATTTCGGAGTACGAAACATCGGGCAGCACATCGCCCAATAAATATTCGCTTTGATGGTTCAGAATAAAGCCCATAGCACCTTCCTCAGAGTATTCTGTTAAAATTATTACCGATCTCTTAAAATTCGGATCCATCATAAAAGGTTCCGAAATAAGTAAATGGCCTGCCGCGGCCGCTATTGGACTAAGCATAAAGTTTAGCGTTTAAATACATAACAAGCATAGTAAAAATATGTTCAATTATGAATAATGATTTACATCATTATATACGGCTTAATTAATTTGTAAGTTTGCATTAAAATGAATCAGCAGGAAATACAAAATTTAAGGCAGGATTACAGTGCATCTACCCTATCAGAAAACAGCACTAAAGGTGATCCTATTAAACAGTTTGAACAATGGTTTAACGAAGCTTTGGAGGCAAAATTGCATGAACCCAATGCCATGACGCTTTCAACAGCCACCATAAACGGCAAGCCTTCGGCGCGCATTGTACTTTTAAAAGGCTTCCATACAGGCGGTTTTATCTTCTTTACCAACTACTTAAGCCGCAAAGGCAAAGAGATAGCCAAGAACCCTCAGGGTGCATTAACCTTTTTTTGGGGAGGCCTTGAGCGGCAGGTACGTATTGAAGGTACTATCGAAAAAGTAAGCAAGGAAGAGTCTGAAAAATATTTCCATTCGCGCCCTAAAGGCAGCCAGGTTGGAGCTGTAGTATCGCCTCAAAGCCAGGAAATTGAAAGCAGGGAATTGCTGGAGCAAAAATGGAACGAACTGGAAGCAGAATATGCCGATAAAGAAGTTCCTAAACCATCATATTGGGGTGGCTACATCTTAAACCCGCAACTGGTTGAGTTTTGGCAGGGAAGACCAAGCCGTATGCACGACCGCATCCTGTATAAAAAAACTGATAAAAAAACCTGGAAAAAAGTACGCCTTGCGCCATGAGTTTTAATGATATTAAACAATTGCTCACCGAAAAATTTGGTGATGCTGTAATTACCGGCGAAGAGACCAGCGGTCTGCAACCCGCCCTGCTCATTAACCCGGATGATATTACAGCTGTATGCCTGGAGTTGCGCAACAATCCTAAAACTTATTTCGATTTCCTGTCGAGCCTGAGCGGGGTGCATTATAATGATGAGGCAAACCGTTTTGGGGTGGTTTATCATTTGGCGTCTATCCCATACAAAACCCAGCTTACTTTAAAAATAAGCAAGCCGCACCAAAAAGAAAGCTCTGAACTACCCGAATTTAAAAGTATAACCTCCGTTTACCGCACGGCCGATTGGCATGAGCGCGAAGCCTATGATTTATTAGGTATTTATTTTGAAGACCACCCCGATCTTCGCCGAATCTTATTGCCCGACGACTGGGACGGTTTCCCTTTAAGGAAAGGCTACCGGAACGCCGAATTTTATAAGGGGATCAGGATAGATTAATATCCTGTACCGATGCTTATATTTTTGAGCCGCAGGGCTTAACTATTTAAATCATATCCCGTATAATATCCATAGTTTAATTAAATCTTTTTATTAAGATTGTATAACCCTATTTATTAAACCATGGATATTATAAGGAGAGATAACATCACTTACGAGGAATTTATTGAGGAGCATTATAAACCCGGCATCCCGGTAGTTTTTACCAAGGCAGCCAAGGTTTGGAAGGCTAACGGCCTCTTCACCCCCGATTGGTTTCGTGAAAATTATCCCGACCGTAAAACCGATGTACGTGGTACTACTTATACCATGAAACAGGTTATGGACATGGTTGAGGCCAGCACTGAAGATAAGCCGGCCCCCTATCCTATGATTTTCGATATCCCTTCTACACTACCCGAGTTGATGCCGCTTTTGGATCCGCTTGATCTGAATTATGCATCTCCAAACTGGCTGCGTAACAAAATGTTCAACATAGGTAAATGGGGCGGCGCAATTGAAATGTTTGTTGGCGGCCCGGGTGGCAGGTTCCCTTATATGCATATTGATTATTATCACCTTAATGCATGGATCACACAGCTTTACGGCGAAAAACGCTTTACTGTATTCCCCCGCGGACAGGAAGACCTGCTTTACCCGCGACCAGATGATCCGTGGCGTTCAGAGTTGAATATTTTTGAGCCGGATTATGAGAAATATCCGAAGTTTAAAGACGCGACCCCTATACATTTTGTCGTGGGCCCGGGCGAAACATTGTTTATACCTTTTGGCACCTGGCATTCGGCGTATTCATTAACCCCTACTATATCGGTTGCTTTTGATACGCTCAACAACAAAAACCACAAAGAATTTATGAAGGACGTTTGGACCTTCAAAAGCCGCGATAGCAAAGCAAAAGCTCTGGCTATGTACAGCTATGCATGGGTAGCAACCCAGCTCAGCAAAATGACCGACAGATCGACAGTTAAATAACCGCTTTGTTTTACTTCATTTTTACAGGAGAAATAACCTGATAAATGAAAAAAAAAGCTGATTTTTGATATTCGGCCGTGTATCTCAAACAATGCGGCCGGATACTAATTTAACGGAATATAAAATTGGTCATTACGAATCCCAAATACGAAGAAGCCCTACTCAGGTACAATAAAAAGATAGCCGACGCCAGCGTTGAGGATATGATCCTTAATGTTGGTCCGCAGCACCCCTCAACCCATGGTGTTTTACGTCTGGAGTTAATTACCGACGGCGAGATAGTAAAAGAAGTGATCCCCCATATCGGTTACCTGCACCGCTGCTTTGATAAACATGCCGAATCGTTAACCTACCAGCAAACTATTCCTTTTACTGATAGGCTTGATTACCTGGCTTCCATGAATAACAGCCACGCCTTTGTAATGGGCGTGGAGCGTATGATGGGTATTGATAAGGATATCCCTAAACGTGTAGAATATATCCGCGTACTGGTTTGTGAATTAAACCGCATAGCATCACACCTGATAGCTATTGGAACTTATGGTATTGATATAGGTGCATTTACCCCTTTCCTATGGTGTTTCAGGGACAGGGAGCATATTATGGGCATGTTGGAATGGGCTTCGGGCTCGCGCATGTTATATAACTATATTTGGGTTGGCGGTTTGTTTTATGACCTTCCGGTTGGTTTTGAGGAACGCTGCCGCGATTTCGTAGAATACTTTAAACCTAAAATGGTTGAACTTAACCAGTTGCTTACCGATAACCAGGTATTTATTTCGCGCACCGCCAATGTGGGCGTTTTACCACTTGACGTGGCTATTAACTATGGCTGTTCAGGGCCGATGCTACGTGCATCGGGCTTAAAATGGGATTTGCGCCGTATTGATAACTATTCGGCCTACCCCGAAATTGATTTTGAGATACCTATTGGTAAAGGCCTGATGGGTAAAGTTGGCGACTGCTGGGACAGGTATAAGGTACGTGTTGATGAGATTGAGCAATCATTAAGGATTGTTGAGCAATGCCTTGACCGTTTGCAAAAAGAACTGAAACGCACGCCAGATTTTGATCCCCGTGCAAAAATGCCGCGCAAAACTATTCCCAAAGCTCAGGATTACTATGTACGCTGCGAAGGCGCTAAAGGCGAACTTGGCTTCTATTTTATGACCGACGGTAAATCAGAGATCCCAACCCGCGTAAAATCCCGCGGACCAAGCTTTAATAATCTTTCGGTATTACCCGAACTATCAAAAGGCGTATTAATTGCCGACCTGATAGCTATAGTAGGCTCTATCGACTTTGTATTGGGTGAGGTGGATAGGTAACAAGTTGTCTGAACTCGAATTTATGGAATTAAAGGAATTTATTGAATTTTTCCTACATTCTGTCCATTATCTAATTCCATAAATTCGAGTTCAGACACACAAAAAAAGAGACGCCTCACGGCGTCTCTTCTCATTTTAATATATTAATTTTTATTGAGTGGGCTATTGATCACTGGTTATATACTTTAACCATGAAAACATAGTTTTTAAGCTTTTTAAGCTGCTGCTTGCGGCTTAAACCGGCAAGCATATTTTTATTATTCAGGTTCAGCGTCTTCGATAATGAATCTGTTGGAATATTCTGGATAGTTTTCAGCAGATATGCTGATTTCTTTGCAAACGAGGCACCTGCCATTTGTGTTTGCCTTGCGGTAATAATGCCTATAACATTACCTTTTTCATCAAGCAAAGGGCCACCACTGTTACCTGGGTTTACAGGTAGCGATACCTGGTATTCCGTAGTATCGTTTGAGTAGCCGGCCGCAGATGACAACGAGCCCGCGCTAAATACTACATTATCGCCGGGATATCCCCAGGTATAAACATTCTCACCCAAATCACTTTCAGCTTTTTTCAAGTTATAAGGTACAGGGCCGAGATTCTTAAAAGTCGAATCGTTGATCTGCAATATAGCCAGGTCATATTGTGGCTCAGTATAAATTACCTTAGCGTGAAACGATTCGCCAGCTGCGTTCTGCACATAAACCGAATCTGCGTTTTTAATCACGTGATAATCGGTAACCAAATAACCATTTGATGTTAAGGCAAAACCAGTTCCTCTGAAATTGGCCGGAGGTGTCTTCACCGTTTTAGGTTTCACTATTGATGGATGACCTCCTGCTCCAATATGTCCAACCTCGGTTTTTAACGAATTGATTTTCTGGCTTAATTCCTCGTACTTCGATCTATCGTTACTTAATTTGCCCGTAACAATCAATATACTCAACACGGCAAATATCATCACCGAAGCCGCAACCGATATTTTTGAGTGGTGATTACGCCACATACGTACAATCCAAACCGGGTGGATCATCACTTCTTCTTTCAGTGCATGAACATCAATTTCAGCATGAATAACGTTTAAGCGATTTTCGAGCTCAAGGCGTTCGCCATATTGTTTAAGCAGGCCTATAAACTTAATATGCTCAGTAACTTTACTTTCAACAGCCGCATCATTTTTGCGGAGCAGCTCAAATTGAACGCGTTCTTCGGCGGTCATGCTACCGTCGAGGTACCGTTCAATAAACTCCGTAAGTTGGTTATCACTCATCTCTTGATCTCCTTTATTTTTGCTGAAAAAATAATTTCTTCAGCCTTTGCAGGCACTTGTACTTTTGCGTTTTGGCATTATCCGCATTGGTATAACCAAAACGTTCACAGATCTCCTGCATCGATCTGTTTTTAATATAAAAGTCCTCCATAATGGTTTTACAGGGTTCGCCTAATAATTGGAGTGCACTCTCCATTTTACCAAACTGAATATCCCGCTCACTATGGTTGTCAATCTCTTCCTCAACGGGCAGGTGTTCTTCAAAATCCCTGATATCACCACCGTACCGGTTCATCTGGCTTAACCTTTTAAGCCAAAGCCGCCTGCAAACCGAATATATATACGTTTTAAGCTTACTGTTAAGCTCAAAATCCCCGCCTTTAATCTTATTGTAAAGAACTATAATGGCTTCCTGGTAAATATCCTTGGCATCATCCTCATCACCATTGTTGTTAATGATCAACTGCAATATCATCGGAAAATAGGTTGTATAGAGCCTTTTAAGCACTACCTCCGAGTTATTCAGTATCCCAAGAACTATTTCACTATCTGTTGGAGCCGAAGCTTTTAAGTCTTTATTCACTCTTAATACTATTTAGGTCAAATTGTAACCCACTATTATCAAAAAAAATCAAACTAAAATAAATTAATAACATTGGCATTACATTTCATTGCCTGTAACAATTGTATGCCGCATTAGTTTACGTTTAATACCGGCAGCTAAACAAGGTAACCCAATGTTAAAAACTATGCCGGCAAATCTGCAATAAAAAAACCGCTTGCAGAAACAGGGCACATTAAACTAATAATCCTAAGAATTTACAATTAGTTAAATTTTCATGGGTTACCTTTTTTAATAAATTGTATTAATCATCAAACGATCACAAAAAATTAACATTTTAAAACTTCAAAAAATGAAAAATTCATTCAAATTAGGTTTCGTAGCTTTAGTTCTTGCAGCTTCTTTTTCAGCTTGTGGCGGCGACGCTAAAAAAACTGAAGGCGATACTACTAAAACTGTAGTTGATTCAACTAAAGTTGTTACCGATTCAACTAAAGTTTCTGCAGATACTACTAAAGCTGCTGCTGATACTACTAAAAAAGACACCACCAAGAAATAATTATTTCTGATAAAATAGAAAGCAGTTAAATATCATTTTTAATCTTTTTCTATTGATTTTTTAGTTATCCATCAATAAAAAAGGTGACTTGTAATTTTTTTTTAAAATTATGGGTTACCTTTTTTTATTTCTGGTATTAAGGTGTAAACTATTAAATCACTTATTTAAAAAATTAAACATGAAAAATTTCAAATTAGGCTTTTTAGCTTTAGCTATCGCTGTTTCTTTCGCTGCTTGTAAAGGTTCTTCTTCAGCTTCTTCTGCTGATTCAACTAAAGCTGACACTTCTAAAATGGCTGCTGATACTACTAAAGCTGATTCTGCTAAAGCTGATACTACTAAAGCTGCTGCTGCTGACACTACTAAAAAAGACACTACTAAAAAGTAATTTAACTTTTTATGTTAAAAAAATGCCCTGGTTTTCCGGGGCATTTTTTTTGCCTGATACTTTTCAAACAATTTCTGTTCGTATTGCTTAATGTGATAAGCAATAAAATATGAAATATTCTGAATGGAAAACGCTTAGTGCCGATGAGCGTAAAAACATTGGTTGGCACCAACACCCGCACATACGTACAGGTACTCTTTTTGCCCTCGTTTTTGCAATAACATTTATTATCGTAGTAATGGGTATAAGCAAAAACAGCGTAGTTCATCTTAACCACAAGCCAAACGCCAAAGAAGCTTTTACTATATCAAAACAATTGGTTAAAGAAAAATTGAAACAACCGGAGAAAGCAGTTTTCCCTGACGCTGGTTTTAAATATATCATTGATACAACAACCAATAGCTACCAGGTTCAATCCACAGTAAAGATTGAAAACGATAGCGGCAAAATGGAACAATCAGCCTGGGAAGTTAAAATGTTATATACAGATGGCGACTGGGCTGAGAAAAACAGCTGGCAGGTTAAAGAGATCAGCATCATACCTCAACAACCAAACTAAACCCTATTATTAAAAACAAAAAAGGAGCAGTTATAAAACTGCCCCTCTGTTAAATTTTTAACAAAATAATTTAATGCACAGCATCACGCAGGGTTTTGATCTCGTCATGAGCATCAAGCAATTCACTTTCCTGCTGACTGATGGTTTCACGGAGATACGCCGGCAAATTTTCGTCTTCGAGTGCTGTGCGATATGCCTTTAAAATAGCATCCTCACCAAATTCGCATTCTTCTAATACATTGTGGGTATCATGCCCGGTAAAAGCGGCCTTCACATCAAGCCAAGCCCTGTGTATTTTACCGCTGGTAGTAGTGCCGGTTTCAATATCTTTTCCAAAAGCACTAACCTCGGTACCCAAAGCAAGTTTATAACCCTGGCTCTGACCTATAAGTCTTGTGAAAAGCGATTTTAGCTCTGTGTCGCCATCTTGTAAATCTTTTGAAGCACGTTGATAGCCTTCAATCCTGTCATTGTTGATCTGTATCAGATCATTTAAAATTTGTACGGTTGCTTGTGTATTTTCCATGATTAGATGTTTTTATACAATAACAAACCCATTAAAAATTAAATTGTTTAATTAATTGTATAATTAATATCCCAAAATGAAATTAACTTTTGCTGCGAAAAAGTGAGATGATCCAGATGATAACAGCAATTACCACAACAACGGCTATGATGCCGGTGATAGCGCCTGCTTTAAATATTCCGGTGATGACAGAACAACTGCTTAATGTTAGCAACACAAATCCCAAAAGTAAAAAATGTAAGTTTTTCATGATAAATATTTAAATAGATAAAGTTTAATGATTGGTTTATTCCAGGTCATTATTATGGCAACAGGAATGCAATAATCAAGCCTTTTTTGATATTAAACTAATCGGGTTAAATCTTGACTGCAGATGGGTATTTTAAAATGATTACTGTATACAGATATATACAATTACTGCGTCATTGTTAAAAATAGACTATGGTTACAAAACTGCACTTTATCCTTAAAAATATTTTTATAAATAACAGTAGCCTGAAAAACAAATGCTAACAGCATGTGTTAATATAGCAACATTATAAACCATTATAAGATTATCAAAAGTTTATTGAAGGTTATAAGTTACACCTAATCCGACAGTTGGGTGATGTTACTGTTATAATTAAAATTTATTTGTTAACACTTTTTTTTCACCGATTATGATAATACAGGTACAACCAAACATTCAATGTAAAAACTGCATTAAATGCGGCAGAAGGCCCCATGTTGAACAACATAAAAAATACTGGGTACTTACCTGCCCTAACAAAGCCTGCAAAAATTCGGTAAAATCCCTTATCGTTGATTTTGCTACCTGGAACAGGCTCAATAAAACGGCAAACGAAATACCAACCACAACCGAAACGTTAAAACGCATCGCTTAACACATCAGGAAGCAGAATAGTAAATCTGCAAAAAATTTCATGGCTTTAACCCAGATGAGTACATTTACACGCTACTCTACTTGCTAAGCTATGACAAATGCACTTCTATCAATAAATAAAGCAACTGTACGTTTTTTAAATACAACATTATTTACCGGCTTAAACTTTAATATAAATAAAGGCGAAAGCTGGGCCCTCATCGGCGAAAGCGGATCTGGAAAGAGCGCTCTGCTACAAACTATAGCAGGGCGCTTTAATATTACAGGCGGCGAAATAGATTATCATTTCTGGCATGACTACGCCAAATTTTTTAACGCGAATGACATTGCCACTCCGCATAAACTGATAGCACTGGTTGAACCCAAGCACCATTTCCGTAATCTTTCAAATACTACAGACTTTTATTACCAACAGCGCTATAATTCATCCGATTCGGAAGACGCACTTACAGTTACAGACTATCTCAATACTGTGCCCCGATTTTCGCATGACAATTCATCCTGGACATCTGAAAAAGTGGTTTCCTTATTAAGACTTGAAACACTACTTAGCAAGCAGATCATCAAACTATCAAACGGCGAAACCAAACGCCTGATGCTGGCTGCTGCATTGCTTAAAAACCCACTATTGCTTATGCTTGACAGCCCGCTAACCGGGCTGGATGTAAAAACCCGTGAAGAATTTAATAGCATTATTGAGCAAATTACAGCTTCGGGTATTAATGTTATCATGGCTACCTCAATTCATGAAATCCCCGCTGTTATTACTCATGTTGCTGTATTAAGCAAAGGAGTTATTATTCATGAAAGCACAACACAGGATTTTAAGCCCGAATTATTTCAAACAGATACTACCGACACCATTGATAGCAGTGAACTAAGCGCATTACTTAATATTGATAAAAACCCTGCTACCTACAACGTCATTGTAAAAATGGATGAGGTGCATATTAAATATGGTGATAAAGTAATTCTGGATAATGTAAACTGGCAGATAAATCCCGGAGAGCATTGGGCTTTGCTTGGACCAAACGGGGCAGGTAAATCAACGTTGTTAAGTTTGATTAACGGCGATAACCCGCAAGCCTACGCTAACAACATTGTTTTATTTGATAAAAAACGCGGTACCGGCGAAAGTATCTGGGATATTAAAAAGAAAATTGGTTTCGTATCGCCAGAATTGCACCAGTACTTTCCTACCGATAACAGCTGCTTACAGGTAATTGAGTCCGGCTATTACGACACCCTTGGCCTTTTCAGACCCAGCAATAAAGAACGCGCCGAAATAGCTTTAAGATGGATGAAAGCCTTAGAGATTGCAAAGTATGCCCGGGTGCTACTCAAAAACATCCCGGCAAGTGCACAACGCCTCTGCCTGCTGGCACGCGCGCTCATCAAAAATCCTGCGTTATTAATTTTCGATGAACCCTGCCAGGGAATGGACGATCATCAGCAACTCCATTTTAAAAATTTGGTTGATACCATTTGCAGCCTTGGTAATGTTACCCTTATCTATGTTACCCACTATCAGCATGAAATACCTAACAGTGTTGATAAAGTTTTAAGGTTGGATAAGGGGAAAGTGGTTTCTTAATCAGAAGCCTAATGCTAAAAGCAAAAAGCTTAAAGCTGACAGCCAATGGAATAATAAGCTTTTGGCTTTAGGCCTTGAGTTTTCGGCTTCTTCCTTTCTATCTTTTTTGTCAATTATTTAACAGCCGCTGAAATCAAATTATCAACTTGCGTATATTTGCCTGATATGAATACAGCCGATCTGTTGCAGCGCGCGTTGCGGTTTGATTTTTTAACGCTTGAAGAAGGCGTTTACCTGTATAACAATGCCTCAACTGCCGAGTTGATGTACACTGCCAACGAACTTCGTAAAATACAGGTTCCGCATGGCAAAGTAACCTGGCAAATTGACCGTAATGTTAATACTACCAATGTTTGTATAGCCAATTGTAAGTTCTGTAATTTTTTCCGTCGCCCGGGTCACGAAGAAAGTTATATAACTGACATCGAAACTTATAAAAAGAAAATTGAAGAAACCTTCCGTTACGGTGGCGACCAGCTGCTGTTACAGGGCGGCCACCACCCCGATCTGGGACTTAAATTTTATACCGATCTCTTCCGCGAACTGAAACAGCTTTACCCTAAGCTAAAACTGCATTCATTAGGTCCGCCCGAAATTGCGCATGTTGCCAAATTAGAAGGCATGCCACATATTGAGGTGTTAAGGGCCATGAAAGAAGCCGGTTTGGATTCATTACCCGGTGCCGGCGCCGAAATCCTGAACGATCGTGTGCGCCGCCTGATATCAAAAGGTAAATGTGGTGGTAAAGAATGGCTTGATGTAATGCGTGCAGCTCATCAGCTTAATTTACCAACTTCAGCTACAATGATGTTTGGCCACATCGAAACTATTGAAGAACGCTTTGAGCATTTGGTTTGGATCCGCGAGGTACAGGCCGAAAAGCCAGAAGGTCACTACGGTTTCATAGCATTTATTCCATGGCCTTTCCAGGACGATGGAACCCTATTGCGCAAAGTACGCGGCATCACCAATAATGTAACCGGCGATGAATATATCCGCATGATTGCACTGAGCCGCATTATGCTGCCCAACGTTAAAAACATCCAGGCTTCATGGCTTACCGTTGGTAAACAGGTTGCTCAAATTTGTTTGCATGCAGGTGCCAACGATTTTGGATCAATCATGATTGAAGAAAATGTTGTATCTGCTGCAGGTGCCCCACACAGGTTTACGGCCAGAGGCATCCAGGAGTCAATAAAAGAAGCAGGCTTTGAGCCTCAGCTTCGTACCCAGCGATACGAGTGGCGCGACATCCCCGTTGAAATTGAAGAGCAAATCATAAATTATTAAGTCCTTAGTAGCAGTTGCAGTTGCAGTAAAACAAAATAGCTGCAACTAAAAACTGCAACTGCCACTAACTAAAAATGGAACAATACATAGAGGCCCTAATTTTTGCATCAGAGCAGGCAATCCGGTTGGAAGAGATCATGTACTGCCTGCAGGCTGCCTTTGAGCGCGACTTCACTAATGAGGAGGTAACCGATGCTATAAGCAGGATCCATGAAAAATATCAGCACCATAGCTTAGCCATCGAGCTGGTGAAGATTGGGAATGGGTATCAGTTTCTTACCAAAAAGGAATACCATGCCGTTATTAACCTATTGCAACTGCAACGCTCAAAGAAAAAGCTGAGCCAGGCTGCTTTGGAAACTCTGGCCATTATCGCCTATAAACAACCGGTAACTAAGCCCGATATTGAGCAGATCAGGGGTGTAAACTGCGATTATTCGATCCAAAAGCTACTCGAAAAAGAGCTAATAGCTATAGTAGGTAAATCGGAAGGGATCGGAAAACCTATTCTTTATGGTACAAGTAATTTGTTTATGGACTATTTTGGGATCAACAGTATTGAGGAATTACCTCAACTTAAGGATTTTACAAACAACAACGCCACTATAGGCGAACAATCAGAATAATTTTAATTTCTGTTTTCAAAAAAAATCAATTTTAGTTATTTTTACTATTGAATCGATAGGGATAACAGATTTGAAAAAACGCTTTTCTTTATCTGATTTTAATTATTATTATTGACGAAGTTTAATTTATAAAATCCATTACAATGGGAGCGCCAAAGAAACCGAACACCAAAAAGGTCCAAGACTCTGATAACGATGCGGAGGATGATGATCTGGAGCCAACAAAAGCAACGAAGAAGTACGATGACGATGATGATGACTTTGACGGCCCTTTAGATGATGATCTGGGCAGAGGAGGCTATGAGTCATTTGATGACGACGACGAAGACGATTATTAATATTTAGAAATATAGTATTTTGTAAAGCATTCAGACTATGCCTCTGGATGCTTTTTTTATTATCTACCGGCAACAAAACACATGAAAGTAACTGAAATACAGGACAAAACATCAAAAAAATCATTTTTGGATGTGGCCCGCATCATTTATAAAGACGATCAAAATTGGGTTTGCCCGCTTGATAATGATATCGAAGCTGTATTCAATCCCGCAAAAAACAATTTCCACCAGCATGGAAAATGTACCCGCTGGATTCTGACCGATGATAACGGCCAACTGATTGGTCGTGTTGCTGCCTTCATTAACGAAAAAAAGGCATATAATTACGAACAGCCTACGGGCGGTATGGGCTTTTTTGAGTGTATAAATAATAAGCAAGCAGCTTTCCTGTTATTTGATACTGCTAAAACCTGGCTTAAAGAAAACGGCATGCAAGCCATGGATGGCCCTATAAATTTTGGCGAAAATGATAACTTTTGGGGCTTGCTGGTTGAGGGCTTTACACCTCCCTCTTATGGCATGAATTATAACCATCCGTATTACCAGGCCTTTTTTGATGAGTATGGTTTCAAAACCCAGTATGCACAGATCACTAATCATGTTGATGCGCATAAGCCCTTCCCCGAGCGGTTTACCAAAATAGCCAATTGGGTGGCCAAAAAACCAGGATACGATTTCAGGCATTTTGAGATCAAAAAAATAGAAAAATTTGCAGCCGATTTTATTGAGGTTTATAATGACGGCTGGAAAGACTTCGAAAACTTTGTTCCCATCACATACAGCACCATTATGGAAAGCTTTGAAAAAATGAAGCCCCTAATGGACCCCAACTTAATTTGGTTTGCTTATGTTGATGATGAGCCTGCCTCATTCATGATCATTTTACCCGATGCCAACCAAATGCTTAAACCGTTAAACGGCAAGCTCAACCTGATAGGTAAACTCAAATTTTTATATTATCGATGGAAAGGTGTGTCGCGTATGCGGGCTATTGTAATGGGCACCAAACAGAAATATCAAAAACATGGCCTCGAATCGGCAATGTTTATAAAATTAAAAGAATATGTATTGCCCTTAAAACGCTATGACGAACTTGAATTATCGTGGGTAGGCGATTTTAACGACAAAATGATAGCCATTCATGAAGCAGTTGGTGCTACATTTGGCAAAAAGCATTTAACAATGCGTTATATTTTTAATTAGCCCGGCACAAACCGGGCCTTAAAAATTATGCGGTTACTTTTGAATGTCTAAGTTCTTCAAATAGTTCAATTACTTTTTTCTGCAAATCAATTACTTCAGTTTCGCGGTCCATTAACCGTTTGTTAACAGTTTCCAGTTCGTTTACAAACTTCTGATCCTGCTCGGTATCATTAAAAGTAAGCAACTGAACTACAGACATTTCAAACAAATTAGCTATCTGTTCAAGTCTTGACAGGTTTATATCCGTAATCCCAGTCTCAATCTTTGAGAAAGCAGGAATTGAAATATCTAATCTCTTTGCAACGTCCTCCTGACTCCACCCCTTTTGATGACGCAATAATCTGATTTTTTTTCCGAGAGTTTTCATTTGGTTAAATTAATAGTGTAGGTTTCGCAAAAGTTAATTACTTTACAATAATATTTATTATCACGCTAATTATCAACTAATTTGCGTAAAATTTTATTTATAAGTGTAGTTAATTATTGCGATTGGCAAATCCTTTAAATTAAAGCAAATTAATCGTTATAAAACATACCTGTAACATGGTATTTTCCGAATAATTTAGGCGCGGAATTTTCATCCCATTGTAATTTAGTGCGCAAAAAAGCGTAAAAAATTCTTCTTTTTAAAATTTATATTTCATTTTTGTACTGTAATATTTTTTATTACAGATAAATGAACGGACAATTTCAAATAGCAACCCACGTATTAACCCTGCTTTGCAAGCAGCCGGGCGAACTATTATCATCCGACTATGTGGCCGGCAGTATGAATGTAAACCCTGTTCTGGTACGCAAAGAAATGCGCAAATTACGCGCCTGCGGACTCATTGAAAGTAAAGAAGGCAAAACCGGCGGCTACAGCCTGGCTCTTCCGCCGCAAAAAATCACCCTTGCCGATGTTTATAAGGCCGTAAAATTGCCTCCTGCACTGGGCCAGGCTAAAAACAAGCCTAACCCCGCCTGCCCTGTCGGCAAGCAAATTGGAGCACATCTTGATCATTTGGCCGATGATGTAGAAGCAGCCATTATCAAAAAACTAAGCACTATAACCATTTTTGATTTTGTAAATCAATTCGATTAAAAAAATTTAAAACAAACTGTAACAAATTTAATTACAATATAAAAAACAAAACATCATGAAATTAGCACTAATAGGAGCCACAGGCTTTGTAGGAAAAGCAGTATTAGCCGAGGCTTTACAACGCGGATATGAAGTAACTGCCATTGCCCGTAACCCGAAAACAGACATTGAAAACTCCAGATTAGCACTCAAAACTGCCGACGTATATAATGTTGATGAATTAACGGAAGCTTTGAAAGGCCATGACGCTGTAGTAAATTCATTTAATGCCGGCTGGACAAATCCGGATTTGTATAATGACTTTATTAAAGGCTCTGAAGCTATACAGCAGGCAACTAAACAAGCCGGCGTAAAACGTTTATTGGTTGTGGGTGGCGCAGGAAGCCTTTACATAGCTCCTGGCGTACAACTGGTTGATAGTCCTCAATTCCCGGCCGAATGGAAAGCGGGTGCTACGGCAGCCCGCGATTACTTAAACATCATCAAAAAAGAAGAAGAATTAAATTGGACATTCCTAAGCCCAGCCATTAATCTCCACCCCGGAACCCGCACAGGCGTATACCGTACAGGCACCGATGAACCGGTATTTAATGATAAGCACGAACACGAAATTTCTGTTGAAGATTTAGCGGTTGCTATATTGGACGAACTGGAAAACAACCAGTTTGTAAAGAGAAGGTTTACTGTGGGGTATTAATAATTATATGTCATTGCGAGCGAAGCGTGGCAATCGCATACTATGCAGAGCGACTCTGTATAGCATGCGATTGCTTCGTCGTTCCCCCTCGCAATGACATAAACTTTGAGACTCCTATTTTATAAACTTAGCAGCCACCCATTCCTTATCTTTTTTATGGGAAATATATTTGAGACCGTATTTGCGGGCCTCATCGGTAATGATATCCAGATCAGGTGATTCGTAAAAACCGCTGAAATAGATTTCACCATCTGTTTTTAACACTTCGGCGTAGCGCTGCATCTGGTCGAGTAGAATGTTACGATTGATATTAGCCAGGATTGTATCGTATTGCTCGTCTGGGATAACTTCTTTTGAACCACAAAGCGGCTTGATGTTACCTACATTATTCAATGCCGAATTTTCGATGGTACTTTCATAACAAACCTGGTCGTAATCAATGGCTGTAATATCATCAGCACCCAGCTTGGCGGCCATAATAGCAAGGATACCTGTGCCACAACCCATATCAAGCACTTTTTTGCCGGCAAACTCATTTTCGAGCATCAGGGCCAGCATCATAGCAGTGGTTTGGTGATGCCCGGTACCAAATGCCATCTTCGGATCTATAACAATCTCATAATCAAACTCGGGCTTCGTTTCATGAAAGGTGGCCCTTACATAAATCTTATCACCTATTTTTATAGGTTCAAAATTACTTTCCCATACTTCGTTCCAGTTTTTTTGCGGAATAAGATTTACCTCATAACTAAATGTAAACAAATCTTTATAAGGCAATAATTGCTCATCAAGCGCCTGCTGGTCAAAAATATCTTCGGGAATGTAAGCTTTAAAGCCAAGTTCAAGCTCTTCAAAAGTATCAAAACCAATCTCACCCAAAGCATTAATGAGCAGGTCCTGCTGGTAATCTTCGGTTGTTATGGTAGTAAAAAATAGTTCGTAGTAATTCATTTTAATTTTTTTGCCATTAAATTCAACGGAATTTCCGCCAACAAGTAAAGTGATTTTAACCAGCAACTTCAGGTTCAAGCGGTTCGCTGTCGTTGCTTACTCTTTTTCTGTCGAGTAAATACAGTACAACAAAGTTAACAATCCAGTAAACAGCTTGTATTTCGGTCATATACCACCAAAAACTAAACAAGGGAGTATACCCATCTTCGGGCAACCATATAATATAGCTTAGGGCTCCGGCAAATAATATACAAACAAGGGCAATGCAGGCTCCGGCAATAAAGCGCCCCGAAGCGCCTTTATGTTTAACCCAATTCCAAAGTGGTATAATTATCAGGTATTGAGTGAGGATTCCATCGGCAAGCAATAAGCCCCAAAAAAGGCTGAAGTAGGCCATGAGGCTATACAGGTTACCATTACCAATTTCTCCAATACGCATAGGGTGATTGGGCATATTGAAGTACACCACTGCCCAAAAAACACCAAAGTCAATCAAAACCGGTAAAAGAACTTTTAAAAGCTTCATGCTTTTTTAGATTTGAGACGTGAGATTTGAGATATGAGATTTTATTTTTCAATAAACATCACATACGCTCATTATGTTTGGAATTAAGCTTGAGATTGTCTCAATACTCAAATCTCATGTCTCATATCAGGTATTAATTAAATGTTTTAACGATATCTGTAAAATCGCGGGATTTCAGGGAAGCACCGCCGATAAGGCCACCGTCAATATCTGCCTGCGCAAATAACTCAGCAGCATTGCTTGGGTTACAGCTGCCGCCATATAAAATAGTAGTAGCATCGGCAACTTCCTGGCTGTATTTAGCAGCTATCTCTTTACGGATAAACTCGTGGATTTCCTGTGCCTGTGCAGATGTAGCAGTTACACCAGTACCAATAGCCCAAACCGGCTCGTAAGCGATAACCAATTTTGCAAATTGTTCGGCATCAAGGTGGAAGATACCTTCAACCAGCTGAGTTTTGATCACGTCAAAATGTTTATTGGCTTCACGCTCCTGCAAAGTTTCGCCAATGCAGAAAATAGGGCGAAGATCATTCTTCAAAGCAGTATCAGTTTTTTTGGCAAGCAAGGCATTGGTTTCGCCAAAGTATTGGCGACGCTCTGAGTGGCCAAGGATCACATAAGCAGCACCTGTAGATTTGATCATCTTAGCAGAGATCTCACCTGTGTAAGCGCCTTTTTCTTCCTGGTGGGCATTTTGTGCGCCAACAGCTATTTTGCTATAACCTTTTGATAATTGTACCAGGCTGTGAATGTGGATGAACGGACTGCAGATCACTGCTTCCTGCGTGCCGGTAGCCTCATCTTTTACCATGTTGATGATCTCTGAAAATAAAGCTAAACCTTCATTGTAATCAAGGTTCATTTTCCAGTTTCCGGCAACGATTTTCTTTCTCATGATTTTATTTTTTTAGTGAGTGGTTGATTAGTTGATTAAGTGAATGGCTATTAACGGGGACCAAATGATGTAATGAGTTTCCAACTACTCACTTAATCAACCCAATAAACCAATCACCGAATTTAAAACTGACGATACTCCTCCGTCAGTTTAAATATGGTTGTTAATATATTTTGCTCTGTTTCGTCAAAATCACGGTGTTCGCGGCGGTCAAAAACTTTCTGCGCGGTTTCAAACATTTTATTCATCAAATAAACTTCAAAGCCCTGCGCGCCTCCCCATGAAAAGTCGGGAACGAAATGACTTGGAAAGCCGGCGCCAAAAACATTGGCACCCACGCCTACTACAGTCCCTGTATTAAACATGGTATTGATGCCGCTTTTGGCATGATCGGCCATGATTAAACCGCAAAATTGCAAGCCCGTTTTACGTAAGCGCTGTGTGCTATAATCCCAAAGTTTCACCTCAGCATAGTTATTTTTCAGATTGGAATTGTTTGTATCAGCGCCGATATTACACCATTCGCCTAAAACCGAGTTGCCAAGATAGCCCTCATGACCTTTAGACGAATATCCCCAGATCACCGAATTATTTATCTCGCCGCCAACACGGCAATACGGGCCAATGGTTGTGGCTCCATAAATTTTAGCACCCATTTTTACCTGCGAGTGTTCGCAAATAGCAAACGGTCCGCGGATATGGGTACCTTCCCAAACTTCGGTATTAGCCGAAAGATAAATAGGCCCGTTGGTGGTGTTAAATGTAGAGCACTCGGCAACAGCCCCTTCTTCTGCAAAAAAATCGCCGCCAATAACAACGTTAGTTGAGCTGATGGCTGCACTGGTGCGCCCTTTGGTAAGCAGCTGAAAATCCTTACGAAGTTCAATATCATTCTTCCTGAAAATATCTTCGGGATATTTGATCGATACAAAAAGGTTAGGATAGTTTACCGCATCGGTAAAATCGGCACCGGCATTAAAGCTTTCTGCATCTGTGGCATTGAGCCTGACAGCAATTAGCTGCTCGTTGTATTTTAACGCCTGCCCAATTTGCAGCTTATCAATCGCTTCAACCAGGTTTTCATCAGGACATACGGCACCATTAATAAAAACATTATCGGCTTCGATATTTGCCGGAAACTTTATTTTTAAGTAATCGAGCGTATGAAAGGAATAAGCGCTGTTTAAATGCTTTCCCCATTTTTCGGCTATGGTGAAAATACCGATGCGAAGATCGGCTACAGGCCTGGTAAAGGTAAGGGGCAGCAGCGACAGGTGTGCGTTATCGTCAAAAAGGATAATTGCCATGGCGCAAAAATAAAAAAAGTCCCGACTGCAAAGCCGGGACTTGTAAATATTGTTTAAACAAAAATTACTTTTTGTTGTAACGTGAGCGGAATTTATCGATACGACCTGCAGTATCAACCAGTTTCATTTTACCGGTGTAGAACGGGTGCGAAGTATGAGAAATCTCTAATTTAACCAATGGATATTCGTTACCATCTTCCCATTTAACGGTTTCGCGGGTATCGATGCAAGATTTAGTGATAAAAGAGTAGTCGTTTGACATATCTTTAAATACAACTAACCTATAGTTTGATGGATGCAGATCTTTTTTCATTATATTATATAAACTTACCTTCTGTACTTTACTTAAAAGAGGTGCAAATGTAATAATAAAAGTGAAAACTGGAAAAGCAAATTAAAAATAGTTTATTATTGTTTATGAATGATAGCCCATGGTTCATAGGCGGATAAAAAATTATATTTATAAAACTGGATATTAGACAATTAAACATTCTCTATCCTTTTGTCTGAACTCGAATTTATTGAATCAAGGGAATGGGCAGAATACTGAGCAAATTCAAAAAATTCTCAAAATTCAAAAAATTCGAGTTCAGACACTCACCTCCTGGCATAATTCTATCAACACCCCATTAGCACTTTTGGGATGCACAAAGCACACCAGCTTATTGTCGGCCCCTTGTTTAGGCTTATCATTCAGCAAAACAAAGCCCTCAGCCTTTAACCGCTGCATTTCAGCATTAATATCATCTACCTCAAAAGCTATATGATGAATCCCCTCGCCTTTTTTTGCTATAAACTTAGCTATAGCGCTATCATCATTCAGCGACTCAAGCAATTCAATTTTATTTGGCCCGCTTTGCAGAAAAGCCGTAACCACATGTTCGCTCTCCACAGTTTCGGTTTTATATACAGGTGTATTCAGCAATTTGGAGTAGATTTCCCCTGCTAACTTAACACTGTTAACCGCAATGCCAATGTGCTCCACTTTGTTCATGTCCAAATATTGTAAATTATTGGTCAGCTTTGGTTATTTGCGAAGGATTTTAGCTGAATTTCAATAAAAACTTGCGTATCTTTGTTTTGTTAATATATTTCAAAAGGACTATGAATATCCCAATTTATTTAGATAACAATGCAACAACACCGATGGACCCAAGGGTACTGGAGGCTATGTTACCATATTTTAACGAAAAATTTGGTAATGCGGCAAGCCGTAACCATGCGTTTGGCTGGGTTGCAGAGGAGGCGGTTGATTACGCACGCGAACAGGTTGCCAAATTGATAGGCGCATCTGAAAAAGAGATCATCTTTACCTCTGGTGCTACAGAATCAGATAACCTTGCTATTAAAGGGGTATTTGAAATGTACAAAGACAAAGGTAACCACATCATAACTACCGTTACAGAACACAAAGCGGTACTGGATGCCTGCAAACACGTTGAAAAACTTGGTGGCAAGGTAACTTACTTGCCTGTTAAAGAAGATGGTCTGGTTGATTTGGCTCAGCTTGAAGCAGCGATGACCCCTGAAACCATCCTGGTATCTATCATGTATGGCAACAACGAGATAGGTGTTATCCAGCCAATTAAAGAGATTTCGGCTATCGCCCACAAACACGGTGCATTATTTATGACCGATGCTGTTCAGGCAGTTGGTAAGATCCCGGTTGATGTAAATGCCGACGGTATTGACTTATTAGCATTATCAGCTCACAAAATATACGGTCCTAAAGGTGTTGGCGCGTTATACGTACGCCGTAAAGGACCAAGGGTTAAAGTTACCGCTCAAATGGACGGTGGCGGTCATGAGCGCGGTATGCGTTCAGGCACCCTTAATGTACCGGGTATTGTTGGTTTAGGTAAAGCCTGCGAACTTTGCGGCCAGGAAATGGAAAGCGAAGCAAAACGCCTTTCGGCTTTACGTGATAAACTGCAATCAGCTTTAACTGTATTGGAAGAAAGTTATGTGAATGGCAACGTTGAACACCGCTTACCACATGTTGCTAACATTTCATTTAAATATGTTGAAGGCGAAGGTTTGATGATGGCGATGAAAGATCTGGCTGTGTCATCAGGTTCAGCTTGTACTTCTGCCTCGTTAGAGCCATCATACGTATTGAAAAGCTTAGGCCTGTCTGATGACCTGGCACACTCTTCTATCCGTTTTGGCTTAGGCCGCTTTACTACCGAAGAGGAAGTTGATTACGCTGTTGAAGTAACCAAGAAAGCGGTTACCCACCTGCGTGATCTTTCACCACTATGGGAAATGTTTAAAGAAGGTATCGACCTTAACTCAATTGAGTGGGCAGAACATTAATTTGATTTCGGATTTGGGATTTTTGATTTCGAATTTTCCATTTACGATTTGATATATAAGAGTTTCAAAGACTCAGAACTTATAACTTACTACTTAGAACTTTAAAAAAATGGCATATTCAGATAAAGTAATCGATCACTACACTAACCCCCGCAATGTGGGCACTTTGGATAAAAGCAGCCACAAAGTAGGCACCGGTTTAGTTGGTGCACCTGAGTGCGGCGACGTAATGCGCCTGCAAATTCAGGTTGATGATAACAATGTTATCACCGATGCAAAATTTAAAACTTTCGGTTGCGGTTCGGCAATCGCTTCTTCATCATTGGCTACAGAGTGGCTTAAAGGCAAAAGCATTGATGATGCTATGAAAATCGACAACATGGACATCGTTGAAGAGCTTGCCCTTCCACCGGTAAAAATTCACTGCTCGGTATTAGCCGAAGACGCTATCAAAGCAGCAATCAATGATTTCCGCGTTAAAAACGGCTTAGCGCCAATTGAAAGCGAAAAAGTACACCACTAAGAAAGAATTTGAGATGCAGGAGGCAAGAAAATTAGATTTCTTTCCGGTATCTTAAGTTTTAATAGTGTGGTGCGCAAGAGGCCGGCGAAGAATCCTGACTCTTGAATCTAATAATCTTGACTCTTTTAAAAAATGGTAACTGTAACTGATAAAGCAAAAAGCAAAATAGAACACCTGATGCAGGATGCAGGGCTTGATGCCTCTTATTTTCTGCGTGTGTCTGTTCAGGGCGGTGGTTGCTCTGGTTTATCATACAATCTTGATTTTGATAACGAAGAGAAAAAAGGCGATCAGTTTTTTGAAGACCAGGGCGTACGCATGGCGCTCGACATGAAATCATTCCTGTACCTTGCCGGTACTGAGCTTGATTTTTCTGACGGCCTTAACGGCAAAGGCTTCAATTTCCACAACCCTAACGCCAGCCGTACCTGCGGTTGCGGCGAAAGTTTTTCGGTATAATATTCAACCTTAAAATATAAAAAGAGGCGCGATGAGCGCCTCTTTTTGTTTTATTAAAACTGCAATGCTGCCGCGGGCTTCCAGCCCGTGGTTAAGCATGGCTTCAGCTTTCAGCTGAACTATTTAAAACATATCCTCCGGCTTAACACCATCAGGTATAGCCTGTTCCACACTCCAGTGCTCTGCAATTTTACGCCCAGCCACCCTGAATATCTCATTAAACACAAACGTTTTTCCGCTCCTGCTAAACTGCGATTGAACTGCAACAAAATCACCTTCGGCAATAATCCTGTGAATTTTAACAGCTCGCTCAGGCTCGCCAAGGTAGCCTGCCAATCCCACACCGGGTGCTGCTGCAGCAGCATCATGCTCAATGTACGCAGCATCAATAAACTGATTAGCAGATTGTTTGTTTAAGATTGCTTTGTAAAACTGGTCAACAATCAATTTGCTATTTTCAGCAGAAGTATGATGATCAATTTCAGCAGTACCATTAGTTGATGTTGTCTCTTTCCCGCTTTCATCCGGCAAAGGCTGTATAGCATCCCAATGCTCGGTTAACATACCATCCTTTAATTTAAACAGATCAATCACAGCCATACGCTTGCCCATAAACTGAATATCAAGATGGGTTACTACGAAGTCGCCTTCTTGTATCGCTCTAATGATCGGCGATTTTGCACCTTCGGATGGTAGCGGTAAAGTCTTCAGGTAATTGACCATCTCGGTTATACCTGCCCTCCCCTGTTTAACCGTAGGGTTATGCTGCCTATAATCTTCAATTATAAATTCGGGGATCAGCTCGGTTTTACGTTGTCCCACTATTTGTTTATAAAATGAAAGCACTTTTTGCTTGTTAGTTATGGTATCCATATAAGTATGCGATTTTGCGACCAGGGCATTGCATATTAAAATGCAACATACGCCCAATGCCAATATTGGAGTAATTTTCATTACTTGTTAAATAAAATTTAATTAGAAATTTTCGGACAATACAAAACACTACCGCAAAAGCAGTGTGTTACCGAACCCGTATCAACAGGCCGGGCCTTAGGCGACCCTTGTTTTATATGTGGATATAATAATTATGAAGTGAAGATAGGGAAAGTTTGGAAAAAAGAAAAATGTCATTGCGAGCGCAGCGTGGCAATCGCATGCTATACAGAGCGGTTATACTTCCGTGCGATTGCTTCGTTCCTCGCAATGACATGTGGTTGGGTTCTGTCAAAACACCTTAATCACCTGCCCTGTAATTGCTCCAAGCACACTTTTAACGTAAGCATTGGCTACTTTATCCATAGCAACAGGCTCATGGCCAGGAAAATACTCAAAGAAACCCGGCGAATCTTCAACAACACCCGGGCTTACCGCGTTGATCCGTACGCCATTTTCCAGTTCAATGGCTGCACTTATTACAAATGAGTTTAATCCGCCGTTAATGGCTCCAAGATTTACTCCGTTTACAACGGGATCCTCAGAAAGAATACCCGACGTAAGCGTAAATGAACCTTTAGGATTAATATGGTGCTGGCCTATCAGCACTAAGTTTACCTGTCCAAGCAGTTTGCTTTCAATTCCTTTTTTAAAATCGGCAGGCGTTGTACTTGCAAGCGGGCCAAAATGCCCGGAACCGGTAGTGCTTACTAACGCGTCAAACGCCCCAACCTTTTCATAAAACGCCTCAATTGATTCGGGCGAAGTGATGTCCAATTGAAAATCACCACTTTTTGAACCCGCAGTAATAATTTCGTGCTTGCCTTGAAGCACTTCAGTAACCTTTTTGCCAATAGTACCCGAAGCGCCAATGATAATTATCTTCATAGTATATGTTTTTTGTACAAGTTAACAAGTGTTAATGTAAATCGGTATCATCAAAAAGTAAAACACGCTCAGTTTGTCAAATACCTGTGTCAATGCTTGATTTTATAAAAATAGATTTAGATTTGTTTCCAATATCCAATTATATAAATGAGTAAAAATACCGAGCTTTCAACTGTTCCGAGTTTCATTCGCAATACCGTTGCCAAAATCCATCCTTTAGAACATACCTTTCTCCTTCATAAAGTTAAAGATACCTGGGTGGAGATAAGCTATGGTGAAGCCTTAGAGAAAATAGATGCTATCTCAGCCTGGTTTCTGCACATAGGTATCAGGAAAGGCGACAGGCTTTCCCTTATCATAGAAAACGGCCCAAACTACGTTTATTACGATCAGGCCCTGCAACAGATTGGTGCGGTTAATACTTCCATATATCCAACCCTTACAGAAAACGAAATCGAATATATCCTGAATGATTCAGGGGCACGTACCATCATTTGCGGTAACCCTTTCCTGTTCAGAAAAGTTTTAAAAGTAGCAAACAACTGCCCGGAACTGATCCGCCTCATACCTGCGTTTGATGATTTTGAAAAATTCAGTGATAAGGTAAGTTTAAATGCAGGTGTAATTGGCTTTGACCAGGTAATAGCCGAGGGGCGTAAGTTAGTCGAGCAATATAGTCATGCTATTAACGCTGCCCGTGAAGCCATCTTAACAACTGATACTTCATGCCTCATTTACACTTCGGGTACTACCGGTGTACCTAAAGGGGTTGTGTTAACACATCATAACCTTACACAGAACACCATCAATAGTTTAATCCAAATCCCGTTTGTTGAAAAAACAGACCGTTTTTTGTCGTTCCTGCCGCTATCGCATGTATTTGAACGCACCATTTACCATATAGCCATTTACCAGGGATCACAAATAGCCTTTGCCCAAAGCCTTGAACTGCTGGCCAAAAACATGGCCGAGGTTAAGCCTACTATACTATGCTGTGTACCCCGGTTACTTGAACGCATCCATGACAGGGCTATCAAAAGCGGCACATCGGCAGGCGGACTTAAAACCAAAATATTTTTGTGGGCTTTTGAAATTGGCAAAAAGGTGCGCCTCGTACAGGAAGCCGGTAAGTCTCCAAATGTTGTTTTAAAAGCGCAGCACGGTATTGCCGAAAAACTGGTATTCAGCAAAATAAAGGAAAAAACTGGCGGACAACTTAAATTTATGGTATCTGGCGGTGGTGCGCTACCTAAAAATATCGGCGAATTTTTTGGTGACCTCGGCATTGTAATTTTAGAAGGCTTTGGCTTAACCGAAACATCGCCGGTAATGGCCGTTACAGAACGTCACAGGGTAATTTATGGTACCGTTGGCCGTATCATTCCCGGTATTGAAGTGGCTATCCAAAATGTGGATACCAAACATATCTACAGTATACAAACACACGATAACTTTAAAGAAGATACCCTTACTGAAGAAGGTGAGATCATTGTTCGCGGGCATTGTGTAATGAAAGGCTACTGGAACAAGCCCGAAGAAACAGCCACCGTTATTGATTCACATGGCTGGTTTCATACCGGCGATATCGGTCGTTTCTTCCGCGGCAACCTCCAGATTACAGATCGCCTGAAGAATATGCTGGTAAACGCTTACGGTAAAAACATTTACCCAACCCCGGTTGAGAATACTTACCTCAAAAGCCCTAAAATTGAGCAGGTATTTTTAGTGGGCGATAAGCGTGAATACATTGCAGCTATCATAGTGCCCGCCCGCGAAACCCTGCAGGAAACATTTAACCTTCAAAATGATTTCTTTGAACGCCCCGAAGTATTCATTGATGATAAAGAAATAGTTGACTGGATTGGTGCCGACATCCGCAAATACAGCAATGAACTGGCCAAGTTTGAACGTATCAAATCATTTAAGGTAAAACGTAACCCTTTCAGCATGGATGACGGCGAGATCACCCCTACCATGAAAGCCAAACGCAAAGTCATCGAGAAAAAATACGCCACCGATATTGATGAGTTGTATGCCGGGGAAACGGAGGAAGACTAAACAGAACAGAACCATGATTTTTAGGATTCAATGATTTCTTGATAGATAAAGTCAGTTCATCAGGTAATTTATTAATCCAGGTTCAAATTCATATCATCTGGAAATCCTTTAATCAAGCGCATCAAGGTTCTGTTTTTTTTACTAACTTTGTTAGCATGAAGCGATCCGGCAGTGCTGACTTACCTTTACATTACGGCTATGTACCACAATGGCTTGCCGAACGAATGGCTAAGCTTGGTCTTGCGGTAGTAGAAACCATTGTGATGGATTATGGTAAGGATGAAGTACTTCGCCGGTTAAGCGATCCCTTTTGGTTTCAGAGCCTGGGCGCTGTTATGGGGATGGATTGGCACTCCTCAGGCATAACAACCTCCGTAATGGGCGCTTTGAAAAAATCTATTAACCCACACAGCCGTGAATTAGGTATTTACATTTGCGGGGGAAAAGGCAAACACTCCAAACAAACCCCGGCCGAGCTTTTAAAAGTAGGCGAGGCCACCGGGCTCGATGGTAATTACCTGGTAAAATGCAGTAAACTAAGCGCTAAGGTTGATAATACTGCTATTCAGGATGGCTTCCAGCTTTATACCCATAATTTTATTTTGAGCGATACCGGCAAATGGGCTGTAGTGCAACAAGGCATGAGCGATGCCAGCAGCACCGCCCGTCGTTACCACTGGCATTCGGAGCAGCTAAGTTCTTTTGTGGATGATCCACATACGTTTATCTACGGAAAAAACAACGGTTATATCCTTAACATGACAGATAAGGAAGCAGATGGCTCACGCAACGGCGTTATGCAGATAGCTTCCGAAAATCCAGGTATCATGATCAACGAGATCAGCAAACTGGTGATGCCCAATCATCATGAGGTATATGCGAAAGATGTAGATCTGAAACGACTTGGCGCGGTACTTTGGCTGGCTCATGAAAAACAACCAAAAGATTTTGAAGACCTGTTGCTATTGCAAGGCTTAGGGCCCCGCACTTTACAGTCGCTGGCCTTAGTAAGCGAAGTAATCCATGGCACCCCTTCACGGTTTAAGGACCCGGCCAGGTTTTCCTTTGCACATGGCGGCAAGGATGGCGCTCCGTTCCCCGTTCCAACCAAAGTTTATGATGAAACTTTAAGCACCCTTCAAACGGCTATTTATAAGGCAAAAATGGGCAACAGTGATAAAAACGAGGCTATCAAACGCCTCTCCCAAATAGCCGAAAACGCCGAAAAAGACTTTACGCCCAATGCCAACTTCGATAAAGTTATTGAAAAGGAGCGTAACGACTCGTGGAAATACGCGGGCCGTACAGTTTTTGGCAGAGCAAAGCCGCCTGGTGAGCAACAGCTTAAATTATTTTAAAGTAGTACTAATGAACTTTGCAGTATCTAAATGCGCCTGCAAACCGGGCAACATTTTATTCGCAAAATCGGCCAGGGAGGTGTTTTTCTTATCTTGCCCTACTATTTTATACAAAGCTATCTGATCGGTATGGTCATTGATAACCATTTGTATATATGCCTTATCAAACGCTCCTGCTTTCTTCACGTCCAAATCGCTGATCATTTGCTGATGGATGGGACTTATTATAGCCGAATCTGCAATCAGGTTATCAGTTTTGAGTTTCTTGAAGTCATCAGCCAACATGGTGTGGTCATCAATCATTAGTTTGGCAAACTGAATAACCCGCTGATTTTTTGAATTTGCTATGGCCAAACCAGAAGCCTTTACCGATGCAAGGGTTGATTCTTCGCCGCTTTTCAGAAACAGCAGACCATTATCATCTATCTGCGCTTTATTGTAATTATTAGCTTGCCGGTTACTTTGGCAGGCCTGTAACATCGATAAAAAAAACATGCAAAATAAAACGCTTGTTAATCGGCTCATGCTAATAGTTTAATGATCTAATTTAACAAAAAAAAGCAACAATAGTTTTCATATCTATTTTCAAAACGCTCAAAATCCGCAACCCCACAAACAACTGATTAATAACACCTTTTCGCCTTAATCTCATAAAAAAACCTAATTGTTATTTTAAACATACACCTGAAGTGTAAAACCCACACTTGTATCTTTAATGATTTTTCATTAAATTTAAAATTGCCGCATAGAACAAATATGCTTTGCTAAATTTAATATTTGGCTCCTCCCTCGTCAGTAAACTTAAAAAACTGATAAACAAAAAGTTAACATCAATAAAACATGTTGAACTTTTAGATAAATACAAAATTTTGTAAATATTTTCTTACAAACAAACAAAAGGGCATCAATGTTGAGGCAAATTAAAATGAACAAACTAAACGAAACCTTTGCACTATGGTAAACGCCGAAAAAATCACATGTTATTGCTTCAATAAAGATTGTGCTGCCTCTATATATAACGATACCACCTGTTTATCAATACAAGTGCCTCTTGAAGTAGCATTGTCGCGTACATTAAATTGTATTGAATGCGGTGCAGAACTTTTATCTCCATTACTTATAGAAATAAAAAAAGATATCCTCAATCTTATTAAAGACGATCAACAGCATTCGGTAGCTATTATTGATGATGATATCATTTTTCACGAAACAGTTAAAATCATTTTAAAAGATAATTGGTTAAACGCAAGCTTTTATATGAACCCTGAACCGGTATATAATAAGTTATACAGCAACCGCAATAAACATTCGGAAATACCTAATATTATTTTCCTTGATTTGGATATGCCGCTAATGGATGGTTGGGAGTTTTTAGATTTGTTCAATAACATTCATCGTTCGCTTGCAAAGTCGGTCTCTATTTATATTATCTCAAACTCTGTTGACCCATCTGATCATAAACGAATTAAAGCATACCCTTTTGTTAAAAGCTTTATTTCAAAACCATTAACCAGGCACTTTTTAAGCAAGATCAACGAAGAAGTTTCAAAGAATGCAACCGGCCTTGAACTAAAACCGGCATCAAACTGGTAGCAATTAAATTTAGCAGCTAAGATATAAGGAAGCCTTCGGGCTTCCTTTTGTGTTTTGTCTGGTCTGAAAAAGCCATGATGAAACTTTACCTTTGCCAAATGGACTATTTTAAAAAACTGCTCAACCTGTTACAAATTGAGCAGGATGAAGACCGTCGGGCATACCTCAAACTAACCGAAACATCATCAACTGCCGAACGCCGGGCAGCAGGCCTAACCTGGTACCCTATAGCCATAAAAGGTACAGAAATAGGCCGGGGCGATTATTTAACTGTTGAAATTGAACGACCTTCGCACCAGGACCTTAGTCACCAATTCAGGTTTGGGGCTTCGGCAGCATTGTTTTCAAATCATGATCCTAAAACCGATCGTATAAATGGTACGGTATCCTACCAGGGTGGTAACCGGCTAAAATTAACGTTGAACACCGAAGAATTGCCCGATTGGAGCCGGAATGGGAAACTCGGCATCGACCTGCTGTTTGATGATAATAGCTATGATGAAATGCAGAAGGCGCTCAAACTGGCTGCTAAACTTATCGACGATAATAAAGACGGTCACCTTACCCGTGTACTAACCGGCCAAAGTGCGCCTGCTTTCATTCCCGAAACAATTCATTATCCGCTTCAAGGCTTAAATGATTCACAACGCCAAGCTGTTCAAAAAATAATAGAAGCGCAGGAACTGGCCATAGTACACGGCCCTCCGGGTACAGGCAAAACAACTACACTTGTACAAGCTATTAAAACACTCATAAAGCAAAATAAGCAACAGATCCT
Source organism: Mucilaginibacter gossypiicola (assembly GCF_900110105.1). Taxonomy (GTDB): domain Bacteria; phylum Bacteroidota; class Bacteroidia; order Sphingobacteriales; family Sphingobacteriaceae; genus Mucilaginibacter; species Mucilaginibacter gossypiicola. The sequence goes on from NZ_FOCL01000003.1 coordinate 167,982, forward strand.
GGTAGTGGCGCCAAGCAATACAGCCGTCGACCTACTGAGTGAAAAGCTGAATAACGAAGGCTTAAATGTGCTGCGTATAGGTAACCCGGCAAGGGTATCTGAAAAGTTAATGGCTTTAACTTTAGATAGCAGGATAAGTGCCCATAATGATATGAAGGAGATCAAAAAGCTTAAAAAGCAGGCTTCTGAATACAAAAATATGGCGCACAAATACAAGCGCAATTTTGGCAAAGCTGAGCGCGACCAGCGTAAGGCGCTTTTTGATGCAGCACATCAGCTTATTAAAGAAGTAGATAAAACCGAGCAATTTATTGCTGAAGACCTGATCGGCAAGGCGCAGATCATCACAGCTACACTTGTAGGAGCAAATCATTACACCATCCGCGACTTAAAGTTTCATACCGTAGTTATTGACGAAGCCGGGCAGGCCCTTGAACCTGCTTGTTGGATCCCAATATCGAAAGCAAAAAAAGTAATCCTTGCAGGCGACCACTTGCAGCTCCCCCCTACCATTAAATCACAACAGGCGGCAAAGGACGGACTGAGCACTACACTGCTTGAAAAATGCGCTGCCTTGTATCCCGAAGCAGTTGTTTTGCTCGAGGAACAATACCGGATGAATGAGGCTATTATGGACTTTTCATCAAAAGAGTTTTATGACAACAGGTTGAAGGCTAATGAATCGGTAGCGAACCGGCTATTATTTCCGGGAGATATTCCGCTTAGCTTTGTAGACACGGCAGGTTGTGGCTTTGACGAAAAACAGGAAGGTACAAGTACGGCAAACCCTGAAGAAGCGGCATTCCTCTTCAAACACCTTCACAAACTGGTTGGTGAACTTAAAGAACATTATTCAGCTGAAAACTTCCCAACTATAGCTGTCATATCTCCTTATAAAGAACAGATCAGGATTTTAAACCAGTTATTGTCGGATTCGCCTGAGTTGATGGTGTATGCTGATAAAATTGCCGTTAACACTATTGATAGCTTCCAGGGGCAGGAACGCGATGTTGTTTACATTAGTTTAACCCGAAGCAATACTGAAGGAGAAATTGGCTTCCTCAATGATATTCGCCGCATGAACGTAGCCATGACCCGCGCCCGCAAAAAGCTGGTGATGATTGGTGACAGTTCAACACTTGCGTATGCTCCTTTTTATGCAGATATGATCAGTTATACCGAACAACTAAACGGTTATCAAAGCGCATGGGATTACGCAGGATACGATTAAACGTCAATTGTTTGTTACATAAGCTTTAATATTATTACAGCTTGGGATAATGGTTAAATTTATCTTTTAGCCTTATAACCAGCGCTGCCATGATTTTTAAACCGTATCAGCTAACCAAGCTCATTGCTTTCATAAGCTTCTTTATTTCTTTAACCCAAACCGGCAAAGCATCGGCCCAAACCAATACCGACGACCCGCATTTGGGAATTATTCCCGCTCCAGCCTCAATTACCAAAGGCAGCGGTACGTTTACTTTTACTCCGCTTACATCCATTAAAGCAGACAACCCAAAAGATAAAGCTGTTTTATGGCTGAAAGAATATCTGCAGGAGAACCGGCACCTGAATATTAAAATAGCCAAATATAATTCAAAACTCAAGGCGGCAAAAAGCAAAGGCCTGATCCTGACTTCAAAAGGGGCGAATAAATTACCGAATGAAGGCTATAAACTCACCATCACGCCACGCAATATCATTATTGTTGGCAAAGATGCAGGCCTGTTTTACGGCATTCAAACTTTACTACAACTTTTCCCGGTTGAAAATACAGCCACTTACAAATTACCATGCGCGGTAATTGAGGATTCGCCCCGCTTTGGGTATAGGGGGATGATGCTGGATGTTTCCCGCCATTTCTTTACCATTCCGCAGGTAAAAAAAGTTATAGAGCTTATCGCGTCTTATAAACTGAATACCTTTCACTGGCATTTGGTTGACGGCCAGGGGTGGCGTATCGAGATCAAAAAGTATCCTAAGCTTACCCAGGTGGGTGCTTTCCGCCAGCAAACCATGTTTGGCAGCAATCGTGATTGGCCCGATTCGCTTAGTTATGGTGGTTTTTACACCCAGGAACAAATTAAAGATGTAGTAAAATTTGCGGCAGACAGGTATATTAACGTAATCCCCGAAATCGAAATGCCTGCCCATTCCGAAGCTGCATTGCGTGCCTATCCCGAATTTAAATGCGATACCGTTGCTGGTCAAAAAGCACCACGGGATATCAATAACCTGTACTGCCCTACCGAGCAAACTTTTACCTTTTTACAGGATGTGCTTATTGAAGTAATGGATTTGTTCCCGAGCAAGTATATTCACATTGGTGGTGATGAAGCAGGTAAAGAACCATGGAAGCAATCGGCATTTTGCCAGGCTTTAATGAAGGAAAAGGGACTGAAAGATGAAAAAGAACTGCAAAGCTATTTTATCTCGAGGATAGAGAAATTCATCAATTCGAAAGGCCGCAGCATTATAGGCTGGGATGAAATCCTGGAAGGCGGCCTTGCTCCTAACGCTACGGTGATGAGCTGGCAGGGCGAGGAAGGTGGTATTAACGCTGCCCATCAAAAGCATAACGTGATCATGACGCCTCAAACTACCGGCAATTACTTTGATCATTACCAAAGCAGCTCACCACAAGAGCCGGTATCATTTGGCCGTTACGCCACTTTAGAGGAAACTTACAATTACGATCCGGTTTCAAAGCAATTGACTCCCGACGAACAGAAATATATAATAGGCACCCAGGGTAACCTTTGGACGGAATATGTACCGACCGTTGCAAAATTGCAATACCAGATCATGCCGAGAGTCTTCGCTTTATCGGAAGTGGCATGGACCCAACCCGCCAATAAAGACTACACCAATTTTTCTGAAGTACGGTTGGCTAAGCATTTTGCAAGATTAGATGCCATGAACTATAACTACCGTGTACCAACTGCATTAACCACAATTGATACAATGGTTGTTGGCCCTCATTTTGTATATACCTTAAAATCGGTTGTACCGGGTGCTAAAATCTATTATACGCTCAACGGTCGCGACCCATTGGATACTGACCTTCAGTATGACGGACCAATCACTTTTTCCATCCCGCAAAACGAAAAAAGGGAACTAAGGACAAGGGTAATCACACCATCTGGTCGCAGAAGTATTGCAACACGTACCCTGATGTATAACAAAGCACTCATCCCGGCTGTAAACTACACCGCCAATCAGCAGGGGCTTAAATACAAGTGGGCAAAAAACACATTCACATCACCCGATCAGCTTAGCTACGCTGCACCGCAAGATTCGGCCATCAGCAATAAACTGGATGCAGAAGCTTTGAAAAAGGACAACCCTAATTTTGGCGTGGTTTATGACGGTTACGTGAATATATTAGCCGATGGTACTTATAACTTTACCCTTGCAAATTATGTCGCCAGTCAGTTATTTATTGATGGCGTACAATTAACAGAAGCTGAATATGCGCTGCCGCTGGCAAAAGGTTTTCATCAGATAAAGGTAAAGTACATATATAACGCACCTCCGCCCCCTACCGGCAGGTACAGGCCACGTGTAGCACCGCTTAAAGTTTATGTTACCGCACCCGGAAATTTTGAAAAGAAAGAGCTTGCTGCAGCCGACCTTTATTATTAATACATGGAGTTAGGTATAAGCACTTTTGGCGAGGTGCATCCCGATGGCAAGAGCGGCAACGCTGTAAATGCCCACAAACGGGTTCAGGAATTATTGGAAGAAGTAAAACTGGCCGATGAGGTAGGCCTGGATGTTTTCGCTTTTGGCGAGCATCACCGTCCTGATTTTGTGATCTCAGCACCAGAAATACTCATCTCTGCCGCGGCAGCTATTACCAAAAACATCCGACTGTCGAGCTCGGTTACTGTATTAAGCTCTGCAGACCCGGTGCGAACATTTCAAAATTTTGCTACTGCAGATTTGGTTTCGGGCGGCCGTGTTGAAATGATAGCCGGTCGGGGTTCATTCATTGAGTCGTTCCCTCTTTTTGGTTTTGATCTGAATGATTACGATGCCCTGTTCACTGAAAAACTTGAAATGTTTTTGCAGATCAACAAACAGGAAATTGTTTCGTGGCAAGGTAATTTCCGGGCACCGATCAGGAACCAGGGCGTATACCCTCGCCCTTTACAACCAGAAATACCTGTTTGGATTGGCGTTGGTGGCACCCCAGCCTCTGCTAAACGAGCGGGAGCATTAAACCTGCCCATGATTATTGCCATATTGGGTAGCGCGCCAAAACATTTTGTTACGTTTGTTGAGCTCTACCGCGAATCCGCAGCTAAGGCCGGGCATGACGTGAACAAACTGCAACTGGCTATCAGCTCGCAATTTTATGTGGCCGAGAACTCACAGCAGGCGGCTGATGAATTTTACCCAAGCTATGAGGCCCTCATGACCCGTGTTGGCAAAGACAGGGGCTGGTCGCCCATGACAAGGGAGCAATTTGAATACCTTCGCGATTTTGGGCCACTGGTTGTTGGCGATCCACAACAGGCTATCGACAAAATTATGCAACAATATGAACTTTTTGGCAATACCCGTTTTGTAGCTCAATTGGTTACCGGTTTTACCAAACACAAGGATATTTTAAAAGCCATTGAAATTTACGGCACAAAGGTAGCTCCCGTTGTTCGCAAAGAAACCAAAGCAAAAGTTTAGGCTTTTGCTTTGGTTAAAAACGCTTCAATGATAGGCACTGCAGGGTAGCCGCCGTCTCCACTTACATCCTCAATCTCACCTATATAATCGCCATGGCCACCGGGTAGGATGCAAAGCTCAGCATCAGGTAACATACGGTATAATTCCAGGGTATGTTCTGGCCTGATCACATCTTTATCCCCGGCAATCACCAACGCCGGCATTGTAATAGAACGAATAGCGTCGTCGCCCCAGTCTTCAAAAGCTTGCATACGACTAAGGTCCCGTTTATGCATTATTTCTAAAGCAGCCTGGTCATTATTTATAGCGAGAAACGCCTCCTGCAAAGGCTTGGGCATACTATCCAGGGTTGCGTTTTTCATAAAATCCCAAAACCAGGAGTCGAAACCGCTGCGTTTATAAAACGAGGACGCTATGACGATTTTATGTACTAATTGCGGATGCCTGATCGCCAACTGCATTGCGGTGTTACCACCGTTACTAAAACCCATGATATCAGCCTGTTTTATATCCAAATGTTTAAGTAAAGCCGCAATGTCATCGGCATCCTGTTCAAATGAAGTGGGCACGCCCCTATCTGGCGTACGCCCGTGCGCCTGTAGGTCTACCCCTATTACCTTGTGTTTTTTTGCAAAAGTTGACAACACACGACCAAAAGTAACATAGATATCCGAACCACCGCCGTGAACCAGCACCAACGGGAAACCCTCTCCATGAATTTCGTAATACATTTTCAGGCCATTAACAACGGCATAGTTACCGGCAGTGTTTGTTTGTGTCATATCCATAGGTTTAATATCTCAAATATACCGCTATCTATGACCACTTGAGGGCGTGAAAGTGACAATATGGGGCTTCAAAAATGACAAAGTATTCTATCGCCACTTTATATCTGGTGATCAAATCCAGCGAACATTGAAAGTGGATGACAAAAAGTTGGACTGTCAGTCTGAGCCTGTCGAAGACTCGCGCGGAGAGGCGAACCCACCATGCTTCGACGCGCTCAGCATGACAGCCGTCTTAAACATGCCACGTGTAAATGGTTCGACACAAAATCAATTACTTCTCTGCCGCCATTGCCGTCACAGCCTGCAGATACCATGCGGCATGAGGCAACCATTGTTCTGTCCAGCGCCATTCGTTGCCATTATCCTTCATTTTAAAATCGATACCACTTCCGTCAGGATTTTCCTTTTTACCGGTGATACCATTGGAGATTCCTCCTTTGCCTGAGCCATGCCCAAAGTTCGAACTCATGTAAGGCACATTGCTTTTACCAAATTGGTACATGAAACACATCTGATACGGATTGCAACCCAATATCCAGGCTATCTGATGCGAGGCATATTCTGCCAGTTCTTTTTTTACGCCCCAGCCACCTTTCTCAGGATAAACTAACCTTCCTCCTATTAGTGCCGCAGTAGCCAGCGAACCGAGGCGGGCGTTTTCGCCCTGCCACCACCAGCCGGTTTCATTTTCATGCGGAATAAAAAAACCATCTTTTACTGTACCCCTAAATTTAAACGACTGCCGGGCATAACCAAACGGATTGTCGACATTTGCAGTAACCTTTAAATTATAATCTAAAGCCTTTTTTATGGTCGATAGTGCCGCAGTTCTTTCATTACCGTCTTTTTCCTTGTCAAGATATCGGCATAAAGCTACTACCGGCATTCCTGCATCAGCTGCATGCCAGAATGGCCTGTCGCCATCATCGGCAATAAAATAACCGGCGGGGCTCATTCGCTTGTTCAGGTTTTCGGCACGTTTGCGGGCTTCGTCCCGGTAGAGGGTGCTATCCGTCGCTATCCACAGTTCGGTAGCCGCCATTAGGGCGCAATAATCGTCAATGATATTTTCTTTGCCGTCATCATCATATTTAGTATTGTTTATTAGCAAGTGAGCAAATGCGCGTTTGGCAGCAGCAAGATATTCGGCTGATTTAAAATCACCGTCTTTTTTCAATTGAAAGATCCTTGCCAATGATGCTATGGCCATTCCACCGCCCTCACGAAACGCGGCCTGGTATTCATCGGTAGTAACGCTGTTTGCCTTTAATCCTACAACTCGCCTTGCTTTAGGGTCTTTATTAAAGTAGCTGAACACGATCATATAAAAATAATCGTCTTTCGATAAGGCACGCATCATATAGTCGGCCCCCCAAAGCGCTTCGTTTACCATGCCATCATAAACGTTTAATTTATTTAATAAACCCGGCGCTGTTTGCACCGTGTTGACCATCGACCACGTTACCAGGGGAATTTGCTGCGGCGACACAAAATTGGCATAAGCTAAATGCGAAAAGTACTTGCTCACATCGCCCGAAGCATCGCACCAGCCACCACGCAGATCAACGGTTTTATCGCTGCCATAAAGCTGAACAGCGGCGTCTGCCTGTAACTCGGTTGGGGTATTAGCCCGTTGCCTGTTATAATAACTTAATACTGAAGGGATGGTAACTATCGCCAATGCATTATCTTTGATCTCGAACCAATCGGATACCGCCCCTTTATTTTTGCCTATCACAATCCTGTATTTACCTTCGGTTTTAAACCCTGAAAAATCAGCCTGATAAAAGTATGCGCCCTTTGCCCACTCATCTACCTGTAAATGCTTGCTCAATTTTCCGGTAAAAGTTATTTTGCCCGCCGCATTTTGCAATTTAAAAGTTGTATTCGCGGCAAATTTAGCATCATTACGTACAACGATGGTCTTTGCTCCACGTGCATCGTACGCCACCTGATTCATGTAAAAAACAGGGTCGGCTTTGCATAAGTAGCAAAGTAGCGTAAAGAAAATTGAAAGGATGATTTGGCGGTTAAACAGGCTCATGGAAATGCAGATTAATTGGCAAAATGGAATGCCTGCAATTTACAGCATTTATGCACCCGGTATCGCTTACGCAGCAAAAACCTGCCCCTAATTTACCACTACAAAAAGCATGTGCCGTTACCTTTGGATATAACGATAAATACGACGCACCTACGGAGCCTTAAGTACTTAACTAATTTGCTATAAACACGATACCCCTCTGGGGTATTACCCGTATATTTTATATACTCCGTTAGGAGTATCGTGTTTATAGATAAATTATAAAATAAGATTCGGGCTCCGTAGGTGCCTCGTGTTTAAATAGTCTATTACAATAGAGACTCTAATAGTTCTTAAAACTACTTCTTCTTTTTGTGCGATGACTTATGGCTGCTGCCAGATGATGACGACTTTTTAGAAGATGACGATTTCTTCGAAGATGAATGTTTTGACGAAGATGATGAATGCTTGGACGAATGTTTGGAAGAATGTTCTTTTTTAGACGAACGGCCATGTCTGTGCTTGCGTGTCGGCCTGTCTTCGTCACCATAATCTACATTCTCAGGCTTAGGCATCCTCCTGATCTTAGGGCCAAAGTCAATGGCTTCGTCATGGAAAAATTTATCGAATGGATTGAAATAATAGATATTGGCCGCATCGTAAATCTTGATACTTGCTTTTAAGCGGTTGTTAAATGCCTCCTCGTCTTTCAATTCGGGTGCTGTCCAACCGGCTTCTGCTAAACCGGCAATACGCGGGAACAGCATAAAATCAAGACGTTTTTCAGACCCTATCATTTCTGTCCAGATGTTGGCCTGTACACCTATGATCTGTTTTGACTGTAAGTCCTCGTTGTTTTGTAGTTGTTTTTCAGGGAAACCATAAACGCTACCCACCGTATTATATACCCCTTTCCACCTCCGGCCGGAGATATGATCGGCATCCTGCACAAAATCAAAGTACATTGGTAAGCGTGGGCAAAGTACCACCTGGTAACCTTTTTGAACCGCCAAATGCAGCTGTCCCGGCAAATTCTGTCTCCACCAAAAAATAATGGTTTTATCAGCAGGCAGGTTTGTACCTGTTGCTTCGTCCCATGCCAATACTTTGTCACCCGCATTGATAGCAGTATCAGCCACGCGTTTAAAGAAATAACGCTCCAATTCACCCACATCAGCAAAATTATTCTTTTGCATAAAGCTGGCAATTGAAGGATTAAGCGACCAGGCCTTAACACCCAAAGCAACCTCATCGCCACCTAAATGGATCATTTTAGAAGGGAATAACGCACTGGTTTCCTTAATGATATTACCAAGAAACTGGTAAGTGCTATCGATTGCGGGGTTAAACGTAAAATTAGGATAGCCTTCAACACTGCCACCACTAAACTGTGGATATGCTTTGTTGGCGGCAGTAGCATGGCCCGGCATATCAATTTCAGGGATCACAGTTATAAACCTTTCGGCAGCATAAGTAATGATCTCTTTGATCTGTGCCTGGGTATAATATTGCGGATCGGCTACTGAATCGCTGTAGTTGCCTACTCCCCCAACTAATGTTAGTTTAGGATATTTTTTTATCTCCAAACGCCAGCCTTGCGCATCTGTTAAATGCCAGTGAAATTTATTCAGCTTATAGTAAGCCATCCAGTCAAGGATCTGCTTAACCTTTTCCATCCCGAAAAAATGGCGCGATTCGTCAAGCATCAATCCACGCCATTGATAACGCGGAGTATCAGTGATAGTTAAAGTCGCCAGGTTAATGCTTTCTCCGCGGGGCTGATCTTTGATCATCTGCAGTAAAGAAACTACGCCATAAAATACCCCATCGCGATTGCTTGAAGATATAGTGATTTCATTAGCAACAATTTTTAAAGAATAGGCCCCGGCAGTAGGGTCGCCATTGGTTAAAAGCAAATGAATAACGCTGCCTGCATCCTTATTGTCAACAGCAAGCGTAAAACCAGCCGACTGGCTTACCTGTTTTTGAAAATAGCGGGCTATTGGCAATAATGAGGCATCGTTTACACCAACAGTACTATGATTACTAAAAGAGAACTGCCCTGTGCCGTTAATAACAGACTTAGGCTGAGGGATTATATTGATATTTTGCGCCTTAAGCGAGCCGCAAAACAAAAGAAGTACAAGTACGAATTTAATTTTCATTAAAAAGAGCTTAAATCATTTTGGGCTGCTATGATATGAATTTTCTTTTAAAAACAGGGTAATTTGTTTGTAACAAAGTGTTTAAATCTCAAATTAAGCAAGCCTTTGCCCTATCGCCGGCAAGCGGATAACAAATGACCATGTTTAACAAACACTTCAATTTGTAATAAAACCACCGATCAAATGTATTTAATAAACTGTGCAATTCTCTTTACAATTTTTGAGGCAAGGGTGTGAAATTTAACCATAATAGTGTGTGAAGCACCAGGAAAATCAAGGAAATTAACACATTGCGAAGAAACAAGGTGTAAACGCGCCCTCGCTATAATATTACAAATCACTAACTTACAACAGTTTACTACCGACACAATCATTATATTCTATGAACGACGCTCAGGGGAGAGATAAGGGAAGGAATATTTTAGGCTTGTCATACCGCAACAAATATTTAATTATTACCTCACTGGTAATTTGCGTTATAGCGGCTTCAGTGTATTTGCTTTTTTTATCTCCTAAATATAAAGTGAGGACGGAGGTAGCCGTATCCGACGACTGGCAATTACCAATAATTGCAATTAATGAGTTACGCTCTGAAAGCACGATAGCAAAAGCAGTAAACGCGTTAGGATTTCAGATAAGCTATTACCACAAGGGTGCTTTTACAACAACAGAGCTCTATGGAGATTCGTTACCCATTAAATTTATTTTGGGAAAGGGAAGCAGCTATGCTTCTCCTGTTGAAATCACCATCAATTTAATTAATGGCAGCGTTTGCAGGATCGATCAAAATAATGTACTCACAGATGTGCCTTTGTACCACCCGGTTGAATATGGATTTTTAAATTATACCATAATAAAAGGTCCTGCATTTAAACCAATACAACCACCGCTGACAGTAAAGCTTACTCCCACTGCCAACTTAATTGAAAATTTCAGTAAAAGTTTAGCTGCAAAAGTTTTGAGCAGCAACAGTTTTGAACTGAATTTAGATGCGGATAATGCCCAGAAGGGACAGGATTTTTTGAATAAGCTTGTAGAAGTTATTAATGCTCAATATGCCAAACCAGCTTCACCTGCCCAACCGACGGCTATCAATAGGTCACTGCTTGCTAAATTAATCGACAGTATAGCATATTATAAAGTATTGGCTGATAATTATCGCGAACAGCAAGACATACTGAATAACATCAAAAAGCCAAGACGATTGCCAAAGCCAAAGACGAAGCCGGTACTTGCACCGGTAACTGTAACAGTGCAAACAGCGTTAACTGAAAAAGAAAGAACCGACTTAAATACACTTAATTCCATTAAATCATATGCATTGAAACCTAACGACGCTTTTGTTATCATACCAGATAATTATCAAGGCGGCGATAACCGCATCGGAGCGCTCATTCAGGATTTCAATAAAGCTCAGCTTAATAAGCAACGGGTACAGCAAGATTCGGACAATGCAGATGCAAGCGTTTACGCTTTCAAGCTCGAAATCAATTCTGTAAAAGATGCGCTCGTTAGCAGTATAACGCAAAAAGAACAAAAAATCAGGGATGCCCACCAAGTTAGAGTCACCCATCAACCAAAGGTTGTTGAGCAACCAAAAGATGCCGCTCCTGCCGATGACATTGAGTCGCCAGAAGATGTCGGGCCACCAAAAAATTCAAAATCAATAGCGTCGTTTATAGCACTGCAATTAAATGATTCTATCGCCCAAATAAATGCCATAATAAAGAGTAAACGACAACAATACAACAGGCTGTTATACGGAGCCGGCGCACAGAATACCGGGCCGCAACTTACGATAACTTACAAGTCGAACATGCGGGAATCAATGATCTCCAAATCATTTTTCGTATATATTTTCGCCTTCCTGGCAGGTTTACTACTGCCTATTTTACTGATTATTATAAATGAATATATGACATCGGTTAAAAAGTGGTGGCACAATAGGTCCCGGGAAAAGCATTACACATAAGATGCAAAACGGCCGATCAGGGTTTCCGATCGGCCGTTTCCGTTTTTCATAGGGGTAGATAAAGATTATTTCCAGCCGCCGCCTAATGAGCGGTAAAGCTCGGCATTGGCGCTAAGCTGTGCCATTTTAATTGAGGCTAATTCAAGTTCGCCCTGCAATACATTACCTTGTGCAGTAATCACTTCAAGATAGGTAGCAAGCCCATTTTTAAACAACATGCTGGCATTAGAGGTAGCCTGTTGCAACGTTTTAACACGGTTTGCGGCGATAGCTTGTTGCTCTTTCAGTTTTTGAAGTCTTACTAATGCGTCAGACACCTCACCTACTGCATTTAATACAGACTGGCGGAATTGGATAACTGTTTTTTCACGATCAACTTTGGCAACTTCGTATTGGGTACGCAATTGTTTGTGTTGTAACAAAGGCTGGGCAATGCCACCAGCAACTGTACCAAACAATGAAGCCGGAATATTAAACCAGTTGCTTGATTTAAATGAGTTTAAACCACCCTGGCCGGTAATAGTTAACGACGGGTAAAGTTGTGCCTTGGCAATACCAACCCTCGCGTTAGCAATGTTCAAAGCCAGTTCAGAGCTCCTTACATCAGGTCTGCGGCTTACCATTGCTGATGGCACACCTGTTGAAAGGGTTTCCGGGAAGCTAATGTCATTAAGGGTAACGTTGCGCTCAATTGCATTAGGTAACCTGCCTGCTAATATACTCAGACCGTTTTCCTGAACATTGATATCACGCTCAAATTGCGGAACCAATTGTGCAGCTGCTTCTAACTGAGCTTGTGCCTGTTGTACACCTAAAAGGGTAACCTGGCCGGCATCGTATTGCAATTTGATGATGCGCAAAGTACTATCGTTTAGTTTTACGTTTTTCTTTGCAATATTCAGCTGTTCGTCAAGCATCAACAGATTATAATAACCTTGTGAAACGCTTGATACGATGTTGGTTTGAATAGCCCTTTTTGCTTCGTTAGTTTGCAGGTATTGAGCTAAAGCTTCACGGTTTTGACTGCGAATTTTGCCCCAGATGTCTGCTTCCCATGAAAGCGAAAGATTGGCGTTATAATCTTCAATATGCTTAGTGCCGATGCCATATTGTTTAATGCTTAAACCATTGATGCTATTGTCCGACGGACGGTTAGTACTTGCGGTAACGTTTAAACCTAAAGTAGGTGCGTAGTTCCATTTAACCTGTTTAAACTGTAACTGAGCAGCTTCGATATTTTTAACCGCAACCTGCATGTCATAGTTTCTTTCGATAGCACTGTCAATCAATTTTTGAAGAGCAGCATCGGTAAAAAAGTTTTTCCATTGCAAGTCTGCAATACTGCTGGTATCACCGGTAGTAACCGCGTTCCTGAAGGCTTCAGGTTGCGCGTCCTTTGGCGTAGCAACATCTTTTGAAACTTTACAGCCTGCAAGCACCACCAGTGCTAAAGCCAAGCTGCCTATTATATTTTTCATTGTTATATCTTTTTTAAAGTATCGCAAGTTTAAAAGCCTGCGATACTTTTAGTTGATGTTTGATTGATTAAGCTGAATATTCACTCTCAAGCACAATCGCATCTTTACCATGTGCTGTGCCATTGGTTGGGGCAACTGGTTTGCCACTAATGCGTTCCTGCAATCCCTGGAATATCACGTATAGTACAGGTATGATGAACAAACCTAACAATACACCTGAAACCATCCCGCCTGCTGCACCAATACTGATAGAGTGGTTACCCTGAGCAGATGGGCCGGTAGCAATACTCATCGGGAACAGACCGAATACGAATGCCATTGAGGTCATGATGATTGGACGGATACGAAGCTGTGCGGCTTCAATAGCCGACTGAACCAGCCCGTGCCCTGCCCTTCGCCGTTGCACCGCAAACTCTACGATCAGGATGGCGTTCTTAGCCAACAAGCCGATGAGCATGATCAGCGCAACCTGTACATAGATGTTATTTTCAATACCGGTTAAGCCTAACACGATGAATACCCCGAATAAACCTGTAGGTATTGAAAGTATTACTGCCAATGGCAGGATGTAACTTTCATACTGTGCTGATAACAGGAAGTACACGAATACCAAACATAACAGGAAGATCACGGTTGACTGACCACCTGAAGCGATCTCTTCACGGGTTTGACCGGTAAATTCATAAGCAAAACCTTGAGGCAATTGCTCTTTAGCAGTTTCCTCTATCGCCTTGATGGCATCACCAGAGCTGTAGCCTGGTTTAGGAATGGCATTAATTTCGATAGAGTTGAACAGATTGTAACGTGAGGCAGTTTCTGAACCATATACACGGGTTAATTTAACCAGGGTATTGATCGGTACGTTTTCGCCCGATTTGTTTTTAACAAACACACGATCAATTGCAGATGGATCTGTTCTGTCGGCAATATCAGCCTGAACTACCACACGGTAGTATTTACCAAAGCGGTTAAAGTCTGATGCCTGTGCGGTACCAAAATATGCCTGCATGGTTGAAAGGATGTCTTTAACACTTACACCCAACTGGTTAGCTTTTTCGTCATCAACCTCTAATTGTAATTGAGGATAATCAGCCTTGTATGAAGTAAAGGCAAAAGCAACAGCCGGTTTTTGCATCAGCTTCATGATAAAGTTATTGGCAACACCGCTAAATTTATCCAGCCTGCCATTGGTTTTATCCTGAAGCATTACGTCGAGCGCCTCAACGTTACTGAAACCAGGAACGGTTGGGAAACTGAACACGAAGAAGGTACCGCCCGGTATTCCGCCCAATTTACCTCTTACAATGTTCTGGATAGCGTCAATATTCTTAACCTCACCCCTTTCTTCAGTAGGTTTTAACAACAGGAAGATAACACCTGCTGATGGACTGCTTGATTGGGTAAGGAAGTTAAAACCTGACAGTGCAGTAACGAACCTTGCTGATGGCAATGTTTTAAGCTGATCTTCGGCTTGTTTAAATACCTTGTTGGTACCACTTAATGAAGTACCTGATGGTGTATTTACAGCGATGGCCACAAAGCCCTGGTCTTCTGTTGGGATAAAGCCTGTTTTAGTTTTGTTTACCATATAAACTGTGGCAACAACTACTAAGGCAAGGCCGGCCATACTGATCCATTTATTACGGATCAGAACTTTCAAGCCTCCAACATACCTGTTGGTCATATAATTAAAGCCGCCGTTAAAGCCTGCATAAAATTTATCTACAAAACTTTGCTTAGGGGCGTCATGACCATTTTCGCTGTGTTTATTCTTTAAGAATAAAGCAGCAAGGGCAGGGCTCAAGGTTAATGCGTTAACAGCCGATATAATAATGGAAATGGCCATAGTTAACGCAAACTGCCGGTAGAAGATACCTGTTGAGCCTGTCATGAAGCTCACCGGTAAAAATACCGCGGCCATAACCAGCGTAATAGATATAATGGCACCAGTAATTTCGTGCATCGCTTCGGTGGTTGCAGCTTTAGGTGTCAAGCTTGGATTATGTTCCATCTTGGCGTGCACCGCCTCCACCACCACAATGGCATCATCCACCACAATACCGATGGCCAATACCAACGCGAATAACGTTAACAGGTTAACTGAGAAACCGAACAGGTTCATGAAGAAGAACGTACCGATAATAGCAACAGGAACTGCTATCGCCGGAATCAATGTAGACCTGAAATCCTGAAGGAACACGAATACTACCAGGAACACCAATATAAAGGCTTCTACTAATGTATGCTCAACCTGGTTGATAGACTCATCAAGATCGGTTTTGGTACGATAGAACTGATTGTATTTAATACCAACAGGGAAATCTTTAGATAATTTCACCATCAGGTTATCAATCGCAATTTGAATTTCATTAGCGTTTGAACCTGATAATTGGATAATACCAATAATAATACCGTCGTGGCCATTGAGGTTACTTACACTATTATATGAATAAGCACCCAACTCAACACGCGCTACGTCTTTCAAACGCAATACAGAACCATCTGCGTTAGCGCGGATAGCAATATTCTGATACTCCTCTGGTTTGGTAAGTTTACCTTTATATTTAATTACGTACTCAAATGCTTCGTTGCTGCGCTCGCCAAATTTACCTGGTGCTGCTTCAAGATTTTTGTCCTGTATAGCGGCGGTTACTTCGGCAGGTGTAACATTGTAAGCTGCCATTTGGGTTGGATTCAACCAAACACGCATCGAGTAATCCTTAATACCACCAAAAATACTGGCAGAACCTACACCCGGAATACGTTTAATTTCCGGAACGATATTGATCTGGGCATAGTTGGCTACAAAGGTTTGATCGTATTTTTTAGGATCTTCAGAGTAGATTGCCATGGCACCGATAAAGCTGTTTTGCTGTTTGGTAGTTGTTATACCATATTGCAAAACCTCGGCAGGCAACTGACTTGACGCCTGTGAAACACGGTTTTGAACGTTTACCGCTGCCTGATCGGGGTTGGTGCCTTGTTTAAAGTAAACGGTGATACCTAATGTACCGTCATTACTGGCGGTAGAAGTCATATAGGTCATATTTTCCACACCGTTAATGGCTTCTTCTAACGAAGGGGTAACGGAACGTAAAATAGTTTCCGCATTGGCGCCCGGATACACAGCAGATACTAATACCGACGGAGGGGCAATATTAGGAAACCGCTCTAAGGGCAATTTTGTTAAACCAAGCACACCCACTATCACCAACAAAATGGAGATAACAGTTGAGAGTACCGGTCTTTCTATAAATTTCTGAAACATGACTTTAAAGTTTAAGTGTATGTATTAGTGTTTAACTACAGCGGCTACTTTATCAGCCTGTTTTTGAGGCTGAATCACCATGCCTTCCTGTAGTTTATCGATGCCCTCTAACACGATCTGGTCGCCGGCTTTAATAGCCTCTTTATCTTTAACCAGGTAGTGATCGCCCGATTTACCAACGATGTCGATAGCTTGTTTTTTAACTTTGCTGCTATCGCCCACGATAAATACGAATACTTTGTCCTGCATTTCAACAGTTGCCGATTCCGGCACGATCAAAGCATCTTTATGGCTCAGGCTTAAGCGGATCTTACCGGTATTGCCCGAACGTAAAAGACCATCAGGATTTGAGAAATTTGCCCTTAAGGTGATAGCACCGGTGTTTTTATCAAACTGGCCGTCAACGATGTCAATTTTACCTTGTTTAGCATATTCGGTGTTATCAGCAAGTAATAATGATACTGAAGGAACATTTTTCAATTTATCTTTCAGGCTGGCACCCGGATATTGTTCTTTAAAAGCTACGAAATCCTTTTCGCCCAATGAAAAGTAAACGTGTACGTCATGTACGTCTGATAGTTGAGTTAATGGAGCAACATCTGCCGGAGCAACAAGGCTACCTTGTTTCTTCGCAAGCAGGCCGATATAGCCGCTAACAGGCGCTTTTATTAAAGTGTAGCCTAAGTTAATCTGCGCGGTAGCAACATTAGCTTTTGCCGATTCGATATTGGCTTTGGCTACATCAGATGCTGCTTTAGCAGTTTTTAACTGATAATCAGAAACTACTTTGTTTGCAACAAGCGGGGTTAGTTTTTCAACTTCCAGTTGCGCGTTTACCTGTGCTGCTTCGGCAGCATGTAAGCTTGCCAATGCATTATTTAAAGCTGCGCGGTATGGTTGTTCGTTAATTTTAAATATTGGTTGACCAGCAGATACGTAAGCACCTTCGTCAACAAATACTTTATCTAAAGTGCCACTTACCTGTGGCCTGATCTCTACGTTAACAGTACCTTCAATTGAAGCAGGATATTCCTGGAAAGTTGTTTCGGTACCTGATGCAATTGAGGCAACCGGTAATGCCGGCGGCGGTGGTGCTGTTGGAGCCTGCGGTGCAGATGAACATCCATATAATGTTAAAGCTGCAACTGCTGCTAAAAGGAGTGTTTTCATGAGTGATGATTTTAAGAGTGGTGAATGGATAGGGTTAGAATAAGCCGTTGGGCTTGTGTTATATGATGATTTGATTGTTTTCATTGTTTTATTATTGCCGATCATTTTTCAATTGAGATGCCAGTTATTCATTTAACTGAATATCAATTATTTATAAATTATAGAATTTAATTTCCAATGCCTTATATCGTTATTTTCACGATTTTTCATGACGATATACCGAAACGATGTACGCTAATTACAGCAGTCGCATAAATTAGATGTTACAACACCGTTAAATCGTTTAACACTGTTAAATAGATTGTGTGGGTTGTGAGTGAGCTTTTCCATTGTATTAAGAGTTTGTTTTAAAAAGTGCTTAACAGTTACTTAACACTGTAAGATAATTTAACAGTGTTTTTTTCAGGTCACAAAAGAACAGCGTCTTTCATCGACCTGATGATACCGCCTATGGTATCTTTCAAAACCTGGCGGTTAACTTCGTCAGAGAAACCTCTGCTTAGTAAGTTGATGGATACTAACCCGTGTACAACCGACCAAAAGGTATAATATTTGGTACAGATCATTTCGTCGTTGATATCCTTAATATGCATAACCTGCATAATCGCCTCACTGATCATGGTTGTGAAACGCTGAGCTTCGGGCATCGCTTTTACCACCTCACAGCAACAGTTCATCTGTACGCCAAACATAACCTGGTAAAGTTCTTTATTATCAAAAGCAAAATTCCAGTATGCAAGCCACATGGCTTCCAGTTGCTCTTCGGGATGCAGGTAGTTTTCTTTTGCTACCTCCATATCCTTAGCCAATATCAGGTAACCTTTGCGGGTAAGTTCCATTAGTATGGCATCCTTATTTGCAAAGTATTCATATATAATAGGGGCGGTATACTCAATTACGTCAGCAATTTTTCGCATGCTTAAAGCTTGCCAGCCTTCATGCTTAACTATGTGGAGCGCGGCATCCAAGATATTGACCCTGGTTTCCTCTTTTAAGCGCTGTATTCGTTCTTTACTTGCCATTTTGATTACACTATTAAATCATTTAACAGTGTTAAGCAAAAGTATAAGGGTTTTGAGGATTATTTACCATCCCTTTGTCAAAAACGTTTCATCCAATTGTCACGGATTAAACCGTTTGAGCAAAATCCGGTCGGCAAATGCTTATTTTTTTACCAGGTAAACCAATTGCCCAATATGATAGCCCTGGTGTATAGTACGATTAATCAGGATATTCAGTCTGTTACGGTGCGGCTCTTTTTCAAAATCCTCCTGCGAGATTGCGCTGTGTGGCTTAAACCAATCTTCGGGCTGCATAGCGTTCATTCGTTCGGTTAAAACCTCATTTACATTAGCCCAATATTGTTTTAGCTCGACCAATGAAGGTTTCTCCAAACCGGCATTCTCGGGGCTTTTAACAAATATTTGATCAAGCTGAGGGTAAAGTCTTTCGCCCAAACCTAAGTAGGTAAACATTCCGTCGCTCACAGCAGTAAGGTGGCCCAGCAGGTAAACGCCGGTATTGCGACCCGGAGCCGTTTCTGTAGCGAGGGCTTCATCGGTCAGTTTGTCAAGCAAACCGTTCAGGCGGCTGTTTTGAAGCTCCCAATTGGAAACTACCATCTTGATAAATAATTCGGTTGACGGCTGTATGTTGGTTTCGGTAATGTTTGCGCTCATTTTTTGCAGATGTAATATCAAACCGGCTGATTTGATGTTACAATTATAAGCTAAAACAGAGTGGACAGTTATAGTTAGCTACTTATTTGACAAAACTATGATACCGCAGGCTCGTCTTCAATTTTCCTTACCATCCATATCATCATGGCGGCAAAAGCCGCAACAACAAAGAAAGCTATTTGCAGGTTGGCGATCTGAGCAATAAAACCTACTATTGGCGGTATGATAACAAAACCCAGGTAGCCTACCGTTGATATAGCAGCCAATGCCTGGCTGCTATTCATTGTTTTTGATTTACCAGCCATGCTAAATATCAGCGGCACAATACATGATACGCCCATACCTATCATTGCATAGCCTAAATAAACGGTTAATGTATATGGCAAAAACACCGAGACTAACAGTCCCGCAAAAACCAGCCCGCTGCTATAGGTTAAAACTTTTTTAATGCCAATGGCTGATACTACTCTATCGCCGGCGAAACGCCCGATGGTCATGGTGACCATGTAAACTACAAAACCAGCCTCAGCAAATGATTTGGAAGCATGTACAACTTTTTCAAAGTAAACTCCGCTCCAGTCATACAAAGTATTTTCGCAAGCCATTGAAGCAAAACAGATCAAAGAGAATTTAAGCAAGTGCTTATCAGGCATGGAAAATACCGATTTATCAGGTGTTTCGGCAGGCTGATAATCATAAGTTGATGGATAAAATATTGCCGACAGGATAAGCATTGCAATACCAACAAATAACAAGTGGTATGATGGCGCCACATTAAATAACACCATTACATACCCCACAGCCGCCCCGCCAAAACCGGCCAGGCTCCAGATGCCATGAAAAGTTACCATAATGGATTTATCATACAAAGCCTGAATCCCCACAGCCTGTGAATTCATAGACAAACCCAATATATTACGTGTAGAACCTATAAAAAATAAAACAACAATTAACTGCCACATATACGCCGCAAAGCCGGGCAAACAAAGCACCAGGCTAAATGCCAATGCTCCTATCAGCATCATTACACGGCTACTGAAATGCTTGATCATTTTGGCAGTTAAAGGCATAGTAAGCATCAGGCCGACAGGCATGGCAAACAACACAACCCCTAACTGGGCTTCATTTAAATTAAGCTGATGTTTTATAGATGGAATACGCGAGGCCCACGAAGAGTAACCGAAGCCCGAAACAAAGAAGAATACACTGTTGGCAATCCGCATTTTTGATTTACCCGCAGCTGATAGCTGATCCATGCCGCAAATTTATAGATAAATTGCATGTATAGACCCTGTTACTTTAATTTAATGCTGCTTACATACAAGGTTGCAATTGTGCACAAGGATTTTCATTTTTTTGCTCTTTATGAAAAACCTTGTTGAAGCCCTGTTGTACATAAGTTAAACCTAAGTTTAAAAGCGCTGATACTTGCAATGGTGTAGTATCAGGCAGTGTAAGTGATATGATGTGTGATAGAAGTTTCATGATTACATTATCGTTTCCGGCTGCAAAATTGCTACAATAAATCTGAAAAAAAATTGATGTAGATTAACAACTGACGTTAGGCAGATAATTGCATACAAGTATGATAAACGTTTGACAATCAGCCTCACCTAAATCCTCTCCAAAGGAGAAAACTTGAAAGTTTTCTTATAAAACAGCTTTTAAAGCCCCCTCTTTTGGAAAGGGATTTGGGGTGAGGCTCATCCAATTGCAATATTGAGGCGTTTGTTTGTAAGCCCGTTTATTTAGCTTTACTTTTGAGATAAGTATTTAAATGAAAGACACCACCAAAACTTTGAGTTCAGGACCTACATATAAAGCAGCCGGTAAAGTGGCAACCATTATCGAAAGGCATTTCAGGCATTTTCATGCCAAAGCGCTTGCCGATAACAACGAGATAGACCTTGCACCTACTCCCAGCTGCACCACTATCGAATCACTTATCGATATCTCATTTTGGGCAAGCTTGCGTCGGGAAGAAGGATTTTCACCAAAATTCACCCTGGCTTTTTTGCCGCCCGAAGCCGCCGGTCAGCCGTTGTTGTTTGGTGGCAAAATTAAACTTGCGCCCAATATCCTCACCAAATTTGCTTCGGCAGTACAACAGCCGGGCATTCATTTAGGCATTTGGATAGAAGATGATGAGCTATATATCTGGGGAACCACCCTGGCTATCCCGGCTTACTGTTTTGTACTGGAAGTAATTGAACCCGGATTGCTGGTGATCAAACATCGCCGTATCGAGGGCTTTGGCAAATTTGTAAACATAGCCATATTAAAAGGCGACGATATTAAAGTAGTTGACGAGCACGGCTCCAGCATTTCTGATTGCCCTAACGTACTTTCGGCCATGCTTGATTTTACTTTGCCGTCCCTGTGGAATGACCCGGTAAACGTGTTAGTTCAGCTGGCTACCTCCATGCAAGCCCATAAACGTGGCGGCATCCTGTTAGTTGTTCCCTCCGAAAGCGAAGAATGGCGAAAATCCATCATTACCCCGATCTCCTACCCTGTTGATCCTCCGTTTTCGGGACTTACCGACCTGATGATTCACGAAGGCATTGACCGTTACCACACCTCATGGCAGGAAAAAATGCGCCGTGCGGTTGATACCATAGGCGGATTAACTTCGATAGACGGAGCTACCCTAATAAATGATAAACACGAGTTGTTGGCTTTCGGTGCCAAAATAGGCCGCTCAGAAAAAAGTTCGCCTATCGAAGAGATCGTGGTGACCGAACCTATTGTTGGCTGTTCAACCCGGGTGATCCACCCCGCTCAAAATGGCGGTACAAGGCATTTGGCAGCCGCACAGTTTGTTTTCGACCAAAAGGATGCCTTAGCACTGGTTGCCTCTCAAGATGGCCGGTTTACGGTATTTGCATGGTCGCCGGTTGTAGGCATGGTTCATGCACACCAGATAGATATATTGTTGCTGTAAGTTGGAGATTGGGAATAACCTAACAAAGATGTCATTGCGAGCGAAGCGTGGCAATCGCACGGAAGCATGACCGCCCTGTATAGCATGCGATTGCTTCGTACCTCGCAATGACATACTTATTTTATTCAGACAGACTTAATCGCAATTCAGCAGTAAATCGTAATATTTCCGCATCAGCACGGTATCATAATTAACCAGCGACTGATATGCTTCTGAAACCAACTCATTAAGGATAGAGGAGCCCAGCTGTCCGCCTCCGTTGGGAATGGAGTCGTAGTAAACAATAATTTCTTTAACCCTGATTATTTCATACAGTAGCTGCTGAACCAAATCAGTCTGAGTACCCGCCTGCATTCCAGCCGAATTTTTATTCAGGAAGTCTAAAGGATCATTATTAGTAGCAGGGGTCATTTTTTATCAAACAGGATCGGAATTACGGTTTTACCAACTATATATTAACAGTTAATAAGTTTAAACATCCGCTTTTTGTTTTAAAAAAATTAAAAAAAATTAAAACTAAATAACAAAACCCTCATAAAGAGGGTTTTGTTATTATAATAATTTGCTTAGTTATTCTGTTTTGGCTCTGGTTTCGGCAATAAAACCTTGCGCGACAGCTTCAGTTTACCTTGCTTATCAACGTCAAGCAGTTTCACCCTTACTTCGTCACCTATCTGGAAGATACCATCCATAGTTTCAATACGGCGGTGATCAATTTCAGATATATGCAATAAACCATCTTTACCCGGCATGATCTCAACAAACGCACCGAAAGGCATTATTGATTTCACTTTACCTTCGTAAATCTCACCTACTTCTGGTTTTGAAGCGATAGCGCGGATACGGCCTAAAGCTGCATCGATAGAAGCTTTGTTATCTGCAAAGATTTGAACGATACCCTGGTTGTCTTTCTCTTCGATAGAAATGGTTGCGCCTGTTTCACGCTGCATTTCCTGGATGATTTTACCACCTGGCCCGATAACTGCACCAATAAATTCTTTATCAATTTTAATGGTAACAATACGCGGAGCGTGTGGTTTGTAGTCGGCACGTGCCTCGGTAATGGTTTTAGCCATTTCACCAAGGATATGTAAACGACCGTCTTTAGCCTGGTTTAATGCATTGGCTAACACTTCATATGAAAGACCATTAATCTTCAAGTCCATCTGAACAGCAACGATACCATTTTTAGTACCGGTTACTTTAAAGTCCATATCACCTAAATGGTCTTCATCACCAAGAATATCAGAAAGGATAGCATATTTGGTACCCATTTCGTTAGTGATTAAACCCATTGCAATACCTGATACAGGCTCTTTAATTTTAACACCAGCATCCATAAGCGCTAATGTACCGGCACAAACTGTAGCCATTGATGAAGAACCGTTTGATTCCAAAATATCAGAAACCACACGAATTGTGTATGGGTTTTCATCTTCAGAAGGCAATACTTGTTTCAATGAACGTTGAGCCAGGTTACCGTGACCAATTTCACGACGACCAGCACCCCTGTTAGGCCTAACCTCACCGGTTGAGAAACCTGGGAAGTTGTAGTGTAACATGAATTTCTGGTAACCGTTGATAAAAGCACCGTCAATCATTTGCTCATCATCCTTAGCACCTAAGGTAACGGAAGTTAATGATTGGGTTTCGCCACGGGTGAATACCGCCGAACCGTGAGCCGATGGCAAATAACCAACTTCGCTCCATATCGGACGGATCTGAGTAGTAGTACGACCGTCTAAACGTTTGCCTTCATCTAATACAAGGTTACGGATAGCATCATACTCAACATCGTGGTAGTATTTTTTAGCAAGGCCTTTAGTGATATCGTCAATTTCGCCTAAAGTCTCGATGTAAGCATCACGTACTTCTTTAAATTTAGCACCGCGCTCTTCTTTTGCAGATGCAGCAGAGGCAATCGCGTAAACCTGATCATAGGTAGCAGCGTAGATGGCTTTTTTCAAATCTTCATTGCTGTGCTCATGGCTGTAAACGCGTTTTTCGGTTTTACCAACTTCAATGGTCAGTTCTTTTTGAGCCAAACATTGTACTTTGATAGCAGCATGAGCAAATTTGATGGCCTCAACCAATTCATCTTCCTGAATCTCTTTCGATTCACCTTCAACCATGTTGATATCGTGCTCGCTACCTGCAACAATAAATTCTAAAGTTGCGTTTTCAAGTGCGCTCAGGGTTGGGTTAATAACCAGTTTACCGTCGATCTTAGCAACACGTACTTCAGATATTGGACCATTGAAAGGAATATCAGAAACAGCTAAAGCAGCAGAAGCAGCTAAGCCGGCAAGAGCATCAGGCATGATATCTTTGTCGGCAGATATTAATGAAATCATCACTTGTGTATCAGCGTGATAATCTTCTGGGAATAAGGGACGCAAAGCACGGTCAACCAAACGTGAGATCAAGACCTCATAGTCTGATAAACGGGCCTCGCGGCGTAAAAAACCACCCGGGATACGGCCTGTTGCAGCGTATTTTTCCTGGTAGTCAACAGATAATGGCAAGAAGTCAACACCTTCTTTAGCTTCAGGCGATGATACAACAGTAGCAAGCAACATGGTATCACCCATTTTTACCACTACCGAGCCATCTGCTTGTTTGGCCAGCTTACCTGTTTCGATCTCAATGGTGCGTCCGTCGCCCAGATCAATAACTTTTTTAATTACGTTTAAACTCATCTTTTTTTGTTTGTGATGCACTTTTCATCTTCGGGAGCGCATCGGATTTTATGTTTGTAAATATATGTTTCAAAAGTAAAAAAGCCATCCTAAAATGGGGATGGCTTTTAAATAAAAAAGGAGAGAATTACTTAATGATATCCCTTAGCTGTAAAGCTTTGATGATAGCACGGTACCTTTCAATGTCTTTATTATACAGATAAGCAAGTAACGCGCGGCGTTTACCTACCAATTTTTGTAGCGATAATTGAGTTGAAAAATCCTTTTTGTTTTTTTTCAAATGCCCTGTTAAGTGAGCAATACGAGTAGTAAATAAAGCTACCTGACCTTCGGCCGAACCTGTGTCAGCTGCTGATTTACCATGTTTTGCAAAGATCTCTGCCTTTGCTTCTTTACCTAAATACATTACTTGAATAATATTAAAGCGTTAACTATTTTATTAATTGTGGGTGCAAAGATAGTGATTAATTATGCAAATGCAAGGGGCGGGTGAATTTTGGGTGAATGGTTGATGGGTTGATTTTGGTGAGTGGTTAATTAGGTTGGATTAAGTGAATGGTTGGTTAGGATAAGAGCCTTTATAGTTGCCTGAACCTGAATTTTAAGGAATTAAAGAATTAACAGAATGATAAGCATATTCAAAAAATTCTTAAAATTTCGTACAATTCGAGTTCAGACAATCCGAAATCGAAAACCCCAAATCCGAAATCAATTATGGCGTTACCTCCCGCCCGCGCTATACGCCCGTACGCCTGCAGGCATTATCCGTTGGCTAATGGACGGTATCTGCTATTATCGCTAACGCGGAGATCGAGAACAAGCAAACTACTCACTTAATACAACTCAATCAACCACTCACCAAATCACAACAAATACTCCCCAGCCTTACCATACTTCTCCAGCTGCCTGATCCCGGTACTTGAGATATGCTCAAACTCCATATCGCAAAAAATGGCGGTTACGCTAATATGCTTACCACCTAACTCCTGCAGGTAGCGGTATTGGTTAAGTTCGTATTGCAGATCCGATCCGTTTCTTAATCCGCGGATGATAGTAATATCATAATCCAGGCTATCCACAAATTCGGTAAGCAACCCCTCGTAAGTTTCAGTTTGCCGGTACTTTAATATCTCCGGCAATTCATAGGTAGCTTTATCCTTACCCGGATTAACGCCACGGGCAATGATCACCTTATCAAAAATACGCTCTGCTTTTTGGAGTATATTGTAATGTCCTTTATGGAAAGGGTTAAAGCTTCCCGGGTATACTGCAATGCGGGGTTTATAGTTTTCTACATAGCTTATCAAATAATCCAGGGCAGGATTATGAATTTCCTGCTGTAAACTTTTTAATACCTCTACCCTTTTCTCCCGGTAAATTTTGTGATCAACAAATTGAAACTCTTTAAAGATCTGCTTTTCATAAACCAACAGCTTGTCAAAGGACTGGCTTAATATATTAAGATCAGCAGTGCTGAATACTTCTGATAACACCGAACCGGGCTTATGATGTTTGGTATCCAGTATGATATCTACTACAAGAGACTTAAGCGCGCTATCCCCGGCGAATACTTCATTAAAATACCGCGCCGAATCTTCTTCATTGGTGCCAGATGTCGGATCATAAATAACGTCATGAAAAATAGTGGCGAGAAACAATACATCGTTATCTCCGTAGCCCCGGCTTTCCAATTGCTGCCAAATGTCGTCAAGATGGTCGAGGGTATGGTAAAAACGATGGGCTTCACGATAGCGGTTTAACACAGTTTCTTCAATACCAAGTTTTGTTAACCGGTCTGTTTGCTCTGTAATTTTCATAGCGGTAAGCTTAGTTCGCAATTTAGAAAAACTTGATTACTACTCCATAATTAAAGCCTTTGCTTTTTCAAGCGGCTCGTCAATTCCGGCTTTGATACCCTTAATAGTAGGTTTTACTACAATGTCAATTTTCACACCCTTTCGCTGGGTTTGAGTTCCATCAGGATATAATATTCCTATTCCCGAAAACAGGGTACTTATACCACCAGGCAAAATAATTCGCGATACATTACCATCTGCTCCGGCTGTTGTACTGCCAATAACCTTTACATGAGGAGAACTTTGAAAAGCCATGGTAGTATACTCGGCCTCACTTTGTGATTGTTCGTTCACAATCACTATCACTTTGCCTTTATAAGAATTACCATCTGGCTTGATGTCCAGCTTCGGCGTTTCTACAAATAATCCAGGCTGATTAATACTTCCATTTGTGAATTTAACAAATGGCGTCGAACCTGATTTAATGTAGGCACCGAATGTAAATGGCATAAATTCAGAAGGATAACAACGCATATCAATGATAATCCCCTTGGTATTCTTAAACATCTCCCTGATAGCAGGTAGATTTGCATCGTGGTATTTTGCAGGATACAAATACCCGATATTTTCATTAATTAAATAATAACCGGGATCTTTAACGCTGATATTGCCGGCATTCATTAAGCCAATCTTTGAAACAAGCTTACCTTCGATAGCAGCATTTAAAATATTTCCACGCCGTTTTATCGTAATTTCAAAATGCGGATTATTACTCCTTAACAAATAATTGTAAGGCATATCTCTTAACTGAGTGGTATAATTGGAGGCGGCAGTTATAGGCAGATATTTTCTGATCAGTTCTTCAACCGTAACACCATTAATTTTGGTTATCACATCCCCTATCTTAAAGCTTTCTTTAACAGCAACCGAATCAGATTCAAAACCAGTTATGACTAATTTATTTTCCACAAAACCAGCTTTAAAGGATGGTCTGTATTTACCACGATAAGCTTCCAACTCTGCATTGCCACTCCAGATATTGGCGTGGGTATCATGAATACTACTGATAAGCTTGAGCGTGGTGAGTATATATTCTGTCGAATTTTTATCATTCACAAACTGCGGAATAAACTCTGGCAAAGTTTGGTTCCAATCTTTGCCTATCAAATGCTTATAAGGAAAAAAGTACTGCACCATATTCCAATATTTAAACAGGCAAAGCAAGCGGCAACCTGCATCCGGATATTTTATGTTGTAATATCCGCTTTCGTGATCAAATATTGGATTACCTATTCCCGTCATGCCTATGTAGTAGCTTTCAGTGATTTTATGGTTATCTAAAATAGTTTGGAGTTTGTCGGTAAATGACTTATTGAGTACCGAATGATCAAAGATGTTTCCATAATTGGCTATGGGCTTAACCTTACTATCCGTATTGGGTTTACAGTTATCACAAGCGTTCACTTTACCAAGCTTATCAGTCCATTGCTCAAGAACCTTGCTTAACTCGTTATTACTACGGGCCTTGATAACATCCGGCATCACCCTAAAAAGCTCCGCGTCCATATTATAGTTGCCTTTTGCGATTTCAGGGTGGTGATATTTCAAAAAGCCCCAAACCTGGCCAAGCAACTTTAAGTTAATAATTACTTGTGGATCAAGTACAATGGCATTAATGCCAGATCCACGTATAAATGCAGTATCCATGTCAGCTTTAAGCCGGATAACTTTTTTAGGCACAGCATTTTCAATGGGTTTCCCGTCAACAAATAGTTCAATATTATCGAACCAAATTTTCCCCTTACCTGCCAGGAGCGCGCCGCCAACTATATTGATAGCCTTTTGGCTATTGTAAGGCAGTTTAATGCTATATTGTTTCCAATCGGTTGTGCCATGTATATTTTGCCCTTGCATATTGTCAAAAGCGGATGTACCATCAATCCGAAGCCAAAAACCAGCGAAACCTCCGTTTACTCCTTCGGTTTTCAGATAACCTCTCAGTTCTACCTCACTACCTTCAAACGTCTTGGGGATAGCAAAGGTAAAAGCACCAAACCCGACAGTGTCTGTTGTGGATGCGATGGAAAGTGCGTATTTGCCATGCTGCACGGTGCTGCTATCTAAGGCGAATTTGTAATTCTTCCCATCAGAGTGCATCCAGCCGACCGGGTATTTACTTACATAATTAATTCGCTCAAAGTCACCGTTAAATTCATCTTGGGAATTTTGACCAATAGATTTACCACAACTAAATAAAAAGGATATGAAAAGACATAAAAGCACCGGGAAGTTTTTCATTGATTTGGATAGGTTAAGTTTATATTGAAACCAAAACGCTAATTTTTATGATTTAATGTACATTAAATCATAAAAATTAGCGTGTACCTGATCTTATAACAAAAACGCCTGATAAATCGCTACTTCCCTTCTGTCCAGCTTTTAAAAATGGCAGCCTGCAGCGGA
This sequence comes from Mucilaginibacter gossypiicola, assembly GCF_900110105.1. Classification (GTDB taxonomy): domain Bacteria; phylum Bacteroidota; class Bacteroidia; order Sphingobacteriales; family Sphingobacteriaceae; genus Mucilaginibacter; species Mucilaginibacter gossypiicola. Next base: position 197,116 of record NZ_FOCL01000003.1, read on the forward strand.
TCAGGATTTGGCAACGGCGTTATTTTAAATGTCTTTTCCCTCAGCCTGCCTAAAACAATGGTTACGTCTTTTCTTTCGCCATTCTTTAGCAAACCCAGTGTTAAGCTATCTCCGGTGTTTTTTGTTTCGAAAGCTTTGAAGAGCACATCCTTTGTTGCAGGTGCACCATCAACCGTAAGTATAACCGTACGGCCTCTGATACCTTTATCCCAGGCGGGTGATTTATAAGCAACAGTGTTGATCCGGAGGGTATCGCCCTGCTGCCTTACATTAAGGCCGGCCCATGATTCGGAAACTACTTTAGTTACTGTATCTACAGCTAAACCACCATAAGCAAAATACTTAGGATAATCCGGTGGTTTAACAGTCGATGCATATTCAAACACCTCTGTTAAAGACACACCGGCCATTTTTTCGCATTCGTTCCTGAACTCCTGCTCTGTAAAACCACGGTTTAACTTTTTGTAATATTTATAGTAAAGCAAACGCATTACATCATCAAGCGTCTTTTTGTTTTGCGTAGCGTGGCGAATACTAAAATCAAGCATCAGGCCCAAAATTGGCCCTTTATCATAGTAGGAAATGGTTTTGTTAAAGTCATCGCCCTGTCGGCCATTAGGCCCGTCATCCCATGTATTATAACTGGCTTGCGTTGCCGATTGATATAAATGCCCCGGCTCGTTTTCGTAATTACGCAGGTTGTTCTGAAAATCACCAAACATATCTTCATTGGTCATTAGGCCGGCATGCCTCGTGATCATGTACTCATAATAAACGGTAAATCCTTCCGATACCCAAAGCATATTGGTATGGTTCTCTTTCGAATAATCAAACGGGCCAAGCTCAACCGGCCTGATGCGCTTGACATTGTAATGGTGAAAATATTCGTGTGCTATAAAATTGTAAAGCTTTTTGCGGGCTTCGGCCGTATTAAAACCTTCGCCACCGCTGAAGCTTAATGAGGTTGAGTTTAAGTGCTCAATACCGCCGCCGCCTGCACCTATCGACAGAAAAGTATAATGCGTATAAGGTATTTCGCCAATAATATTACTGCCGGTTACTACAATCTTTTTCAGATCGTCCATAAATCCCTGCCTGTCGAAAGCGGGCAGCTTATAACCGATAAAGTTATGTGGTTTGTTTTGCACGCTGAAAGGTGGTAAAACTTCCAGTTCGCCCATTAAAAACGGACTGTCATAAAGCACATCAAAATCGGCTGCTTTATAAACATGGTATTGTCCTTTAAGCGTATCCAAACCGGTAGCCACCAAATCTTTCCATTTGCTGTATGGTTTCATTTTAATGGTAACCGGGTGGCGTAATTCCTGCTCAAGGTACATGAACAAACCGCCTGGAGTGATATAACCACGTGTTTCATCCAAATAAACATTGCCTACAAAGGGAACAACAGCCTTTACATCATACGAGATCTTAACATCCCCCGCCGAAGGGTTGGCAACCTTCCAGACATCTTTAGTTGATTTATCAAATTTCAGCGGATTACCTTTTACATCAGTGACGGTAAAATTTTGCACAGCGCCTGCAAAATCTATCAGTTGATAATAGCCGGGTGTCCAAACGCACATTTTAAAATCGAGCGTTTTCAGGTGGGTTTTATTGGTGAGCTCAACGTGATACAAATGATCGGCGGCCTTTTCCATCGACACCGAATATTGCATACTAACAGGCTGCTGAGCCAAAGCGCCCGCGTAAAAAAACAGGCTAAATAATAGGGTTAACTTAGATACTAATTTCATTACCGCAGAGGATTTTGCCCAATATAATAAACGAGGATTTATTTATTCGGCCACTTATCGGAATTTAGCCTGAAAGATGTAGGGATTTATTTAGGGGAGATAAAATTGATGGAGAGGTTTGTGAAGACTTACGAAGTTTTGAAAACTTCGTAAGTCTGACTTCCAATATAAAGTCATTATCGCGGCGGTATTGTCTTTTATCAAAACCACTCACCAGTCAACCCAATCAACCACTCACCTATTTCTCTATCCCCTCCAGTGCAAACAAAAACGCGTAATTCAAGGCTTCTTCCTTTAAATAATCAAACCTGCCCGATGCGCCACCATGGCCATAATCCATATTGGTATGCAACATCAGCACATTGTTATCCGTTTTGTCGGCACGTAACTTAGCCACCCATTTGGCGGGTTCAAAATACTGCACCTGGCTGTCATGTAAGCCGGTTATCACCAGCATGTTTGGATAGGCTTTCTTCTCCACGTTTTCATAGGGCGAATAGCTTTTCATGTATTTATAAGCGTCCTCATTTTTAGGATTGCCCCATTCATCAAACTCGTTAGTGGTTAGCGGGATGCTTTCATCAAGCATGGTATTTACCACATCAACAAAAGGAACTTCGGCGATGATCCCATGCCACAGATCCGGAGCCATATTGGCTACCGCGCCCATCAGCAAGCCGCCGGCGCTGCCACCTTCGGCATACAGGTGTTCTTTGCTTGTATATTTTTGATCGATAAGGTATTTACCGCAATCAATGAAATCGGTAAAGGTATTTTTCTTTTTCATCAGTTTGCCGTCCAGGTACCATTGCCGCCCCATCTCCTGCCCGCCGCGGATCCCGGCCATCGCAAAAACAAATCCCCTATCCAGCAAACTTAGCCTTGCGCTCGAAAAGTAAACGTCATTGGTATAGCCATAAGATCCATAGCCGTAAAGCAGCAGCGGCGCTTTGCCATTCTTATCAAACCCTTTTTTGTAAACTAATGATATCGGGACTTTGGTACCATCTGTTGCGGTTGCATAAAGGCGCTCGGTTACATAATCATCAGCTTTGTAGCCACCCAAAACCTCCTGCTGCTTCATCAATTTGGAGGCTTTTGTATCCATGTTATAATCAAAGGTTGATGATGGCGTGGTAAGCGAGGTATAACCATACCTTAATACCTTACTGTTATAATCAGGATTAGCACCTACATAAATAGCATAGGCAGCTTCTTTAAAGTCAACATAATGTTCTGTACCCGATGTGAGGTTACGCACCCTGAACTGGTTCAATCCATTTTTTCGCTCAGTTATCACAATGTAATCCCTAAATTCTTCAACACCTTCCAGCAACACATCTTTACGGTGAGGAAGCACTTCCTTCCAATTGCTGCTTTCGGTTTTATCAAGCGGGCATTCCATCAGCTTAAAATTGATGGCATTTTGGTTGGTCACTATCAAAAATTTATCGGCCAGTGCAGTTACACTATACAATACATCTTTAATGCGTGGCTGAAATACCTTAAATGCTTCGTTTGGCTTACCTGCATCCAGGTACCTGAACTCGGATGATAAAGTAGCCCTCGATTCGATAAAAATATAATCACCCGATTTTGATTTATCTACGCCGATATAGTTTGATTTATCTTTTTCTTCGTAAACAACCGCATCTGCCTCTTTAGCGCCTAAAGTATGGCGCTTAATTTTTTCTGTAAGCAGTGTTTCAGGATTCTTCGCCGTATAAAACAATGTCTTATTGTCCTTGGCCCAAACAGATCCGCCGCTGGTATTAATTATAGCATCGGGATATATTTCGGCAGTTTCCAGGTTTTTGATATGAATGGTATACTGCCTGCGCGATACCATGTCAATACCATAAGCCAGTAGTTTATTGTCCGGGCTGATATTAAACCCATTGGCCGAATAGTAACTATGCCCCTTGGCCATTTCATCCACATCAAGCAGTACCTCTTCCTTAGCATCAAGGCTACCTTTTTTACGGCAGTATTTGTAATATTCCTTTCCTTCGTCGGTACGGGAGTAATAATAATACCCGTTTTTAAATACCGGTACCGATTCATCTTTCTCCTTAATCCTTGCTTTCATTTCATCAAACAATGTCTTCTGAAAGTTTTTCGTACCGTTCATCATGGTATCCTGGTAAGCGTTTTCGGCTTTCAGATAGTCTACAGCTTTGGTACTGTCCGGACCTTTCTTAAAGTAGTCGATCATCCAGTAATAATTATCGGTAACGGTATCATTATGGATGGTGCGGATATGCGGTTTAATTTCGGCGACAGGCGGTTTTACATCGGGCCATTTATACATAGTAGTTTCTGTTTTTTGTTTGCACGAAGCGGCAAAGATCAAAATACTTACCGGGATAATGATTTTTTTCATCGGATAAAAGGTTTAAAGTACTGAACCTATTAAAGTTAGGCTTAAGAAATGGGAAAGGCAATAGAGGAAGTAAAATCAGACTGCATACAGTTGGCCCGGTCGAGCGTCTGCGCTCGCGTAACAACATTAAGAAAGTAAGCTTGGACGCTCAAACTTATGGGAGGAAAACAACGGGAGGGGTTAGCAGGGTTAACAGAACTCGCCCCAATACAAACAATTAAAAATCAATATCTTAACAAAGCACATAGTTAACACGAAACCATTCACTTAATCAACCACTCACCTTCCCAAAACAAAAAATCCACCTGCTATTGCTAACAGGTGGACGGGGATATAAATTAAAACAATAAACTACTAAGCCAAATTACGGCCGGCATTTACAATACCGTAAACCGTACGGATCACCAGCTTATTATAAATATCATTAAGCTCGGTATCCTTTTCATAATTAATACATTGCAACGCATAATGCTGAATGATAACCAATGGCAGCACTATTTTTTCGCGGATAGCAATAGAACGGCGTTCAACCGGGTATTCTTCCATCAGTACGGCGCTGCCGGTTAGCTCGATCAGCATTTCACGGGTAAGTGTAAACTCGTCACGCAGCATTTTCCAGAAAGCACTGAATTTTTCGTCCTGCTCCAGGTAAGCTGTAACCCTGAAATCTGATTTTGACATCGACATCATACAGTTATCCAGCATAGTTTTAAAGAAGCCCGAGGTTTGGTAAAGTTCCTTAACCTCGTCCCAGCCTCCGGTTTCCTTAACCTGTTTAAGCGCAGTGCCTACACCATAAAAACCAGGGATGTTTTGTTTAAGCTGGCTCCATGAGGTTACAAAGCTAATAGCTCTCAAATCTTCCAGTTTAAGTTGAGCACCCGCATTACGTTTAGTTGGGCGGCTGCTAATATTGATCCTTGACAGCAATTTCAGCGGACTGAATTTTTCCAGATATTCAACAAATAAAGGATGCGCACGCAGGTCGATAAACAACTTGTAACTCACATCGGCCATTTGTTGGATGAGTTCCTTATGACGGCTATCCAGCAAATCATTGCGGTTAGGATGTAAGGCCGAAATAATACCCGCGTTGATCAACTGCTCCATATTAAACCTTGCAGTTTCAACCGAACCATATTGCGAACTTACAGTTTGCCCCTGTATAGTTAACTGGATATGCTCGTTGGCAATCTCTTTACCCATCGACGCGTAAAAACGGTGTGTTTTACCACCACCACGTGCCGGCGGGCCTCCCCTGCCATCAAAAAATGCCAGCTGAATGCCATATTTACGGGCCATAGTGGTAAGCTCAACTTTAGCTTTATATATCGACCAGTTAGCCATCAGGTAACCGCCATCTTTAGTACTATCGGAGAAACCAAGCATGATAGTTTGCTGGCTGCCCCTGTTTTTCAGGTGTTCGGCATAAAACGGATGCGTATACAATTGTTCCATGATACCTGCGGCATGTTCCAGGTCGTTCACGGTTTCAAACAGCGGCATAAAATCAATGCTCAGGTCGTCTTTTTTCCAACCGCTCCATAAAAACAAATCGATCAGTTGCAGGATATCAGATGCACGCTGGCAGTTACTGATAATAAAGCGCTGACAAGCCCTTTCGCCATTACCTTCCTGGATCTGTTTAACCAGCCTGATAGTATCCAACGTATCATGGATCATCGCATCTTTTTCTTCTTCAGGGCAAACAAAATCAGCCTCTTTAAAAACAATGCTCTTTACTTTTTCGTCCTCGCTCAACTCCGAATAACCCTCGGCAACACCGGTATCGATGTTTTTGGTACCGTATTCAAAAACCTTGCGTAAAATGCGGCTATCCTGCCTGATATCTATCGTTGCGAAATAACATCCAAACAGGCGCACCTTTTGAATCATATCCTCGACAATATCTACAAACAAACCATCGTGATCTTTAAGGATAACATCTTTGATAGATAACAGTAAATCCAGTATCTCGCCCTGCAAATCAACTGGCGTTAACTGCTCATTAGCATTTTTATAAAAGAGGTTCTCCAACTTACCCATCGCTTCTTCCACACCGCGGAAGGTGATACGGCGTTTAAGCGTCCTGAAATCACGATAGTAACAACGGAACAGACGCTGCCTTAAAAAGCTGGCAACTTCTTTGGTTGTTTGCGTTGTTACGTTAGGGTTACCATCACGGTCGCCGCCTGGCCAGAAACCCAATTCAAGGATCTGGCGGCTTGCAGCGTCAATATCAAACTCCTCTTCAAGCTTAGCCTGAATGTCTGATACGGCATGGTAAAATATATTTTCCAAAAACCAGGAAAGACTAACAGCCTCATCAACCGGTGTTGGTGATGTTTTATTAAAGAAAGGCGTTTTACCCAGTTGTTGCAGCAATACATCAATACTATTGATGTCGTTTGTTTTCACAGCTTCAATCAGGTCGGTCATGATGCCGAGCACCGTACCGGGATAAAACTGCGTTGGGTGAGCGGTAAGCACCAGGCGTAGTGAAAAATCCTTTAGCTTTTCGCTGATGTCCTGGCGGCTTTCATCACTGATAGCTGCATGCTGTAACAGGCTTTGCAAGGTACCGCTGTCATCAAATTTACCTATTTTATTGAAAGACGAATCCTCAATAGCGTCAAACAAAACAACCTGGCGTTCAATATATTGAATAAACCTGAACATGCGATTGATCTGTTCACGGTGATCGATACCTGGGACATACTTTTCAAAAAAAGATTCGATAATGTCTGTCGGCGAGTCATGGGTGATAGCACCCTTTTCACAATGAGAACTAAAGAACGGCAATAAGATACCGGTATCCTTTACCTGGTAAAACGGGAGCGTTTGAAACAAACTGTTATATAACTCAAAACGAGTAACAACTTCATTATTGAAGACTGCTTCTCTTTGGCTGAGTTTTAACGTTGGCGACATAGTAAAAAATTAAATTGAGGTAATATTGATTGGTTTAGCTTTTGGCCTTTTCCGGGGGGTGAATTTACTGATCTTTAATTTAATTTCACTAAAAAGTAAATATTTATTAACACAAATCTTCAATTAATGCCATTTTATCAAAAAAAAGCCTTAAAATTAAAATTATGCAAATCATAAACATCATTTCGGGGCAATAAATTATATTTAATAAAAACCCGGTGTAACAAAACAAAATTGTTTATAATAGTTCTGTTATTTATTAAGCAGCTACTATGTCTATAAACATCCGGGAGATAAAAAGTTTCTTTTACAGTCAATATTTTTCTGATGGTATCCGGATCTGTATAGGCATTTTACTGCCTTCCCTGCTGTTAATGCAGTTTGATAAGTTTGATCTTGGTCTTACGCTTTCGTTGGGTGCATTGTGTATCTGCGTTATTGATACCCCCGGCCCGGTATCCCATAAACGGAACGCCATGGCTGCCGGCAACCTCTGCCTGTTTTTGGTAGCCGTTATTACCGGCTTTGCAAGGCTCAACATATTTACCCTTGGTATCGAGATCACTTTCTTCGCCTTTCTGTTTTCTATGTTTACGGTGTATGGCAACAGGGCAGCGTCTGTTGGTACTTGTTCATTACTTATCATGATATTCATGATGGATAAGGCATTAGCAGCACCGGAGGTATTGGGTTATAGTGCTAAGATTTTGGCGGGTGGTGTTTGGTATATGGTTTTCAGTCTGTTGTTTTTTGGCATTCGCCCATACCGGGCTGCTCAGCAGGCCCTTGGCGAAAACGTTACAGATATAGCCCGGTTTTTACGCATCAAAGCCGACTTTTATTTATCGGACACAGATATTGACGAAAACTACCGCAAACTGGTGTCTAAACAGATACAGGTAAGCCAGCACCAGGATGCGGTACGTGAGCTCCTTTTTAAAAGCCGCATTATGGCCCGCGAATCAACAGCGCCAAGCCGCATCCTGGTATTAACTTTTGTTGACCTGGTAGATATCTACGAGCAGATCATGGCTACGCACTACGACTATGCTTATATCCGCGATAAATTTAAAGATACCGGCGTACTCACAGAAATAGCCCGGATTATCCACAACATGGCCGACGAGCTTGACGATATAGCCTATATTGTACTATCGAACACGCGCCGCCGGCATCTTACCGATTTTAATATCGAACTGGAAAAACTGAAAACAAAGATCGACTCCATCGGCAAAAACAACCAGGAAACCAGCAATCTTGTACTGAAAAAGATTTTAGTTAACCTGCGTTCGCTTGGCGAAGGCATCAATAATATATATAAATACTATAGCTCAAAAGCCGCCGAATCATTAAACGAACCCAAAGGCGACGTAGAATATACGGCATTTGTAAGCCACCAGGATTTTGCAACACATATCTTCTTCGATAATTTCACACTGGCATCCGGCGCTTTTAAACATGCACTGCGTGTTGCATTGGTATGTTTAGTAGGTTTTATTACTGCTAAACTGGTGTCTCTGGGGCACCATAGCTATTGGGTGCTGCTCACTATTATTGTAATACTAAAACCGGGTTTCAGTCTTTCAAAACAACGTAACTATCAGCGTTTGATAGGCACCATTGGTGGCGGTGTTATAGGGATAGCCATACTTACGTTTATCCCTAACGTTACAGCGCAGTTTATTTTCCTTGTGGTATTTATGATGGGCGCTTACAGTTTCCAGCGCCTTAATTATGTGGTGAGTGTTATTTTCATGACGCCTTATGTATTGATATTATTTAAGTTTTTAGGGGTAGGATTGTTAAACGTGGCGCAGGAACGAATTTTGGATACCATTATAGGTTCAACCATTGCCCTGGTAGCCAGCTACCTGATATTCCCAACATGGGAGTTTGAACAAATTCAGGAAACCCTGAGGGATGTAGTTGTGGCTAATATCAACTATCTGGTTACTATTGCCGAAAGCATTTCGGGTAAAATGATCAGTATTACTACATACAAACTCGCACGTAAAGAGGTTTATGTAAAATCGGCCAACCTTTCGGCTGCTTTTGAGCGCATGACATCAGAACCCAAAAGCAAGCAGCGTAAAATAAAAGACATACACAAATTTGTGGTGCTTAATCATATTCTTTCATCATATATCGCTACGATAGCATCAGCACAAAGCAAAAAGGAAATACCAGTAGCCCATCCCGAAGCCATGAAGCTGATCAAAAAAAGCATAACCGTATTAAATGATACCGGTCAAAAACTGCAGGCTCAAAATATTGAATTTAACATAGGTAAAATCCCGACTGCCGCCCCGGAAGCCCAGAAACCGGTAGTCCAGGCCGAAGATGCGTTATTAAAGGAACAATTGGGTTTTATCAATAAGATAAGCTACGATATTGCGAAGATCACGGATATTATTTTGGTTTAGATATTAAACAACAACCAATGCCTTTTACTTTCGCGCATCCGGCTATAGTTTTGCCGCTCAACAACCTTAAAACCCGGTTACTCTCTTTAACGGGGCTGATTGCGGGTGCTATCGTTCCTGATTTTGAATACTTTATCAGGATGCATATTTACAGTATTTATAGCCATACCATTGGGGGATTGTTTTGGTTTGATATTCCTTTAGGAGTGTTGATTGCATTTTTATTCCACAACGTTGTCCGTAATAAATTATTCGATAATCTACCATCTTTTTTAAGTCGGCGCTTATCCCCCTACAAAACCTTTAACTGGAATAATTACTTTAGAAAGCATTTGCTTGTGGTCTTGTGTTCTATTTTTATCGGTGCATGTTCCCATCTGTTTTTAGACGCTTTTACACATCCCGCGGGATATTTTGTTAAACTGTTCCCGGAGGTATTTAGTCAAGCCATCATAGCTACTATCCCGCTTTATAAAATCCTCCAGCATACATTTACGCTGATCAGTGCACTATATATAATTTATTACATCCGAAAAATGCCCGAAGGACATCGCCTCAATCAATCTACCTTAAAATATTGGATAATGGTAATTATTTGTACAGCTTGTATAGTTGCTTTGAGATTTTGGATTATGCCCGACTACCAAACTATTGCCAATGTAATAGTATCAACAATTTCAGCTTTTTTGATTGCAACGATGATTGTCCCCCAACTTTTGAAAGGCGCTTTTTAACTTGATACGTAAAACGTTTTCCCACCCAAATAAAACCGTAAAACATTCCAAATATGTTTAAACCTATAAATTAAAACATTTCTAAATACAAAAAATACCAGCTTATGTGGATAGGTTGATGACGATTTTTACCTACTTTAGCCATTAATGATACCCGTTGTTTCAAAATTACCCCAAACCGGAACCACCATATTCACCGTCATGTCGGCCCTGGCCAACGAGTTGGGTGCAATAAATCTGTCGCAGGGTTTTCCCGACTACAATTGTTCGCCCGAGCTGATAGAGCTGGTAAATAAGGCCATGAAAGAGGGCCATAATCAGTATGCGCCCATGGCTGGTGTTATGGCATTAAGGGAACGTATTGCCGAAAAAACCGAAAAACTTTACGGCGCTGTTTATAATCCAGAAACTGAGATCACCATCACGGCTGGTGGCACACAGGCCATATTTACAGCTATAAGTGCAGTAATACATCCTAATGATGAAGTGATCATTTTTGAACCTGCATTTGATTGTTATGCCCCTGCTATTAAATTGATGGGCGGCGTTGTAAAATCCTTGGCACTTGAACCGCCCAATTATCGTATTGCGTGGGACATGGTTAAGCGGTTGATCAACCAAAAAACAAAAATGATCATCCTTAATTCGCCTCATAACCCAACAGCAACTATTTTGCATAAAGAGGATATTGACGAATTGAGTGCACTGGTAAAAAACAGGGACATACTGATCCTGAGCGATGAGGTATACGAGCACCTGATATATGATGGAGAAACCCATCACAGCATGGCCCGCTACCCGGAGTTACAGCAACGCAGCTTTATAGTAGCATCATTCGGCAAACCTTTTCATGCTACAGGCTGGAAAGTTGGATATTGCATGGCGCCTGCCTATCTCATGAACGAATTCAGGAAGGTACACCAGTTTTTGGTGTTTGCCGTGAATACTCCTATTCAATATGCCATTGCCGAACACTTAAAAAATGAAGACACTTATCTCGGCCTGGCAGAATTTTTCAGGGAGAAACGAGACCAATTCAGAAAAGGCCTCGAACAAACCCGTTTTGAGCTCTTGCCATGCTCCGGATCATACTTTCAATCAGTAAGTTACCTCGGAATTACCGACGAAAAAGATGCGGACTTTTCTATTCGCATAGCAAAGGAATTTGGAGTAGCATCTATACCTGTTTCGGCCTTTTACAGCAAGGGGATTGATCACCATGTGTTAAGGTTTTGTTTCGCCAAAAGACAAGAAACTTTAGATAAAGCCGTTGATAGGTTAATTCGCATTTAATTTTTAGTTAATGGCTCATAGTTAATGAATCATAGCTAAATCTTTAAGTTTGATTTTGGATCATGGTTCATAATTCATGGACCATAGCCAAATTGTATAAGTTTTATCAGTATGGATCAACCAATCATCATGCATTTTTTGCAATGAACCATGATCCATCAACTATGAACCAACTATTATGGAAAATCTTAAAATTACCGTTTTTCAAGGCTACCTTTTTTGGGAAAATACCGATAAAAATCTTCAGAATATTACACTCAGGCTCTCGGGCGGGATCCGCGAGAAAACAGATCTCATCATACTGCCCGAAATGTTTACTACCGGCTTCACTATGAATGCTGCTGAACTTGCCGAACCTATGAATGGTAAAACCATGCAATGGATGGAAAAAACAGCCAAACAGTATGATTGCGTGATAACGGGCACCATTATTATTAAAGAAGGTGGCAAATACTACAACCGGTTAATTTGGATGCGTCCCGACGGTACCCACGAACATTACGATAAACGCCACCTCTTTGCACTTGGCAACGAGCACAATACTTACACTGCAGGCACCAAAAAACTTTTTGTTGAACTAAACGGCTGGAAAATTTGTCCGGTGATCTGTTATGACCTGCGTTTCCCGGTATGGCTTCGTAATATCGACGAAAACCCTTATGACCTGCTCATTGTAGTAGCCAACTGGCCCGAGCGCAGGGCGGCACACTGGCGTACCCTGATCCCCGCACGTGCTGTCGAAAACCAATCGTACGTAATTGCAGTTAACCGCGTAGGACATGATGGCAATGAAGTTTACCATAGCGGCGATTCAACCTGTATTGACCCTAACGGCAAAGTAATTTATTATAAACGCGATGAAGAAGACCTGTACACATTCAGCATTATAGGCGATGAGATTGAAAAAGTACGCACTGCATTGCCGTTTTTGAAAGATGCAGATAACTTTGAGATCAATATCTAAAAGAACCTTGATTTACAGGATTTAAGGATTGCTTGATTTTTGTCTGAACTGGAACTTGAAGAATTTATTGAATGATCAGAATTTCAACATTCGATAAATTCTTCAAATTCGTTTAATTCGAGTTCAGACAAAAACAAGGTCCGCCCCTCCACCATTAATTTTTTTTAGCTTGTGGTCGGTGTTATCACCGCACCACTTTTTGCTATCGTCATTTTCTTTTAAAATCCGGAAAATCCTACTAATCCCATAAATCCCGGTTCAGACAAAATACCCTCCACCATTAGTTTTTCTTCACTTCATACAAAATTCATAACCGTTTTGAATTTTTGTAATGTAGAATTGATGAAGGAAACATGCGAAATATAAAATCCCTGCTATTTATATCACCGTTATTTTTTAGTTTACTAACACAAAAGGCCGAAGCACAAACAGATACGTTAAAGATCACTTTCCCTGATGCTGAAAAACAGTTCATTGAAAATAACCTTAGCCTGCTTGCCCAAAAGTATAATGTTGATGCCTCAAAGGCGCTTATTCAACAAGCTAAACTATGGGATAACCCCACTCTGAGCACTGATCAAAACATTCATGATGCCAGTACTAACAAATTTTTCAACCACTCCAATGGCGGCGGACAAATATTTGTCCAACTAAACCAGGTGTTTGCCACTGCGGGCAAACGCGGTAAACAGGTAAAAGTAGCCGAAGATGATGCTAAAGTTCAGGAAGCTGCCTTTAACGATCTGATGCGCAACCTGCGCTATAACCTTCAGCTTGATTTCAGTCAGCTGGGATCGCTGAACGCACAGCAACTGGTTTATCAAAACGAGATCAAATCGGCTACCGAACTGGTTAATGCCATTCAAAAATCATTTGATGTTGGCAATACTTCCATGAAGGACCTTATCCGTTTAAAAGCTCTGCTTTTCGGCTTACAGAATGACATGGTTGAGAACAACCGCCAAATCAACGACCTGCAAACTGAGCTTAAAACCTTACTCCAAACTAAAGAGACCACGTTTATACAACCCGTCATAAACGACAAACCGGTTGAAACGGCTGATCTTGATGTACAATCGCTCATAAGCCAGGCCATGACCAACAGGCCCGATTATTTATCAAACCGGTACCAGTTAAGCTCTGCTACGCATAATCTTGCTTATCAAAAAGCGCTTGCAGTGCCTGATGTTACAGTAGGTGTATCATATGACCAAAACAGCAGCTACGCCCCGCATTACTATGGCTTGCAAATTGGTTTTCCTATCCCCTTGTTTAACCGCAACCAGGGCAATATTAAATCGGCACAATATAACATCAAAAGCCAGGAGAGCACTTTAAAACAAAGTGAGTTCCAGCTTAAAAATGATGTAGTTGCTGCTGTTAATCAATATAAACTGAATGAGCAGTTGTTCTCTAACCAGCAGATCACTTTTAATGAGCAATATGATAAACTGTTTGGCGCCATGCTCAAGAGTTTCCAGCAGCGTCAAATTAGCCTTGTAGAATTTGTTGACTTTTTTGATACCTATAAGGATACCAAACTAAAAATATTGCAACAAAAGTTTAACCTGCAAAAAGCTATTGCCGACCTCAACTTTGCCGTTGGCACAACCGTAATAAAATCCTGACTAACTTTTTAAGACTTACTATGATGAAAAGAGAAACGCTGTTTTCCGGCATCTCAGCTTTGCTACTACTTGCCGCCTGTAAAGGCAAAACCCCTCCTGCTGTTGAAAACAAACAGGTAACGGTGAGCGATTCGATGGCAAAAATTATTACTATCGATACTGCCAAAATCGCTACCATAAAAAATGAACTTACTCTTTCGGGCGAGGTATCATATGATGACAATGCTGTTGTTAAAGTATTCCCTTTCTCAAGCGGACAGGTGTTGGATGTAAAAGTTTCACTTGGCGATAAGGTAAGCAAAGGTCAAACTTTGGCCATTGTGCGCAGTGCCGATGTTGCCGGTAACTATACTGATTTGAGTTCTTCAAAATCAGATCTTGCCATTTACAAACGTCAGTTAGAGCAGGCAGAATATTTGTACAAAAACGGGATCTCAAGCGAGCGCGATTATACCGAGGCTAAAGAAAACTACAACAAAGCCGAAGCGGCTTATAACAAGGTGCAACAACAAATTGCAATCAACGGCGGTGGTAATACCAGCCCGGGTGGTACCCTGGTTATCAAGGCTCCGGAAAGCGGCTTTGTGGTTGAAAAAAACATTACTGCAGGCGGCTTTATCCGCCCGGATAACGCAAACAGCATGTTTACCATATCAAACATGAAAGATGTTTGGATCTGGGCCAACGTATTTGAGTCGGACATTAGCCGTGTTAAGGTAGGTTACACCGCAAAAGTTACAACCATTGCTTACCCTGACAAAGTATTTACAGGTAAAGTTGATGCAGTAAGTTCTGTGCTTGATCCTGACAACAAGGTATTAAAGATTAAAATCGTGTTACCTAACGATGGCATGCTGCTTAAGCCGGAAATGTTCACAAGCGTTGTGATAGCTAACAGCGAAAAAGCACAGTCGGTTGCTATACCTGCCAAAGCGGTGGTTTACGATAACAGCAAAAACTTTGTAGTAGTATACAACAGTAAAGACGATTTAAAAGTGCGCCAGGTGTCAGTTATCAAAACCGTTGAGGACACCACTTATATATCATCTGGTTTGCAGGCCGGCGACAAGATCATATCTAAAAATCAGTTACTTTTTTATGATGCCATTGCAGGCAACAACTAAGTACCGGTAAACTGAAAATTGCCAGGCTTAATTTCTGGCAGCCACGTTTTTAAACAGAGATACTACAATGAACAAGTTCATCAAAAATATTATATACTTCTCGCTCAGGCACCGCTACTTTGTGTTTTTCATGACACTGGTACTGGTTGTATTGGGTATCTGGAGCTACTCCAACACCCCCATCGAGACTTTCCCCGACGTAACTAATACGCAGATCATTATCATAGCCCAATGGCCTGGCCGTAGTGCCGAGGAAATGGAAAAAATGGTTACCATACCTATGGAAACCGTTTTAAACTCGGTACAGAAAAAAGCTAATCTACGTACCACATCATCATTCGGTTTATCATATGTCCGCATTATTTTTGATGATGATGTTGATGATGCATTTGCACGCCAACAAGTATTAAGCCGCCTGGGCAATGCCGATTTACCCGATGGTGTTAAACCCGAGGTTGAACCGCCATATGGCCCAACGGGTGAAATTTTCCGTTATACTTTAAAAAGCCATACCAAATCATTACATGACCTTACCGCCATACAGGATTGGGTGCTTGACCGTCAGTTTAAATCAATTCCAGGCGTAGCCGACGTTAACAGCTTTGGCGGTGAAGAAAAAACATATGAAGTAAGCGTAAATCCTTCGTTACTACAAAAATACGGACTAACCTCGCTTGATGTTTACACCGCACTTAACCGCAGTAACATTAACGTAGGCGGCGATATTATCGAAAAAAACGACCAGGCTTATGTAGTGCGTGGTATCGGTTTGATTAATAATATTGACGAGATCCAGAATATCATCATTAAAAACGTTAATAACGTACCTATCCTGGCACGCGATATCGCCGAAATTAAAGAAGGCGGCTTACCACGTTTAGGCCAGGTTGGCCGCGATAAAAACAACGATGTTATTGAAGGCATTGTGGTAATGCGTAAAGGCGAAAACCCTGCCGAAGTATTAAAGTTGATTAACCAAAAGGTTGTTGACCTTAACAAAAGTGTGTTACCAGCGGATGTAAAAATCTCCACTTTTTACGACCGTACCAACCTGATGGATTTTTGTACCGAAACTGTTATCCACAACCTTTGCGAAGGTATTATACTGGTAACTGTTATCGTGTTGCTATTTATGGCCGACTGGCGTACTACGCTTACGGTGGCTATCATTATACCGTTGGCCTTGTTATTTGCCTTTATCTGTTTACGGCTAAAGGGTATGAGTGCCAACCTGCTCTCGATGGGTGCCGTGGATTTTGGTATCATTATAGATGGCGCGGTGGTGATGGTTGAGGGTATTTTTGTGGCACTTGATCACAGGGCCAAGGAAGTAGGCATGCAAAAATTCAACGGGCTGGCTAAACTTGGCTTGTTTAAGAATGTTGGTGCGGAAATGGGTAAAGCCATCTTCTTCTCTAAATTGATTATCCTTACCTGTTTGGTGCCAATTTTCGCTTTCCAAAAAGTAGAAGGCAAAATGTTCTCGCCGCTTGCTTACACTTTAGGTTTTGCCTTATTAGGAGCATTGATCTTCACCCTTACGTTGGTACCTGCCCTATCAAGTATATTGCTTAATAAAAACGTACGGGAAAAACATAATCCGGTAGTATTGTTTTTTGAACATGGCATACGCCGTATGTTTGGATATACGTATCGTAACCAAAAACTAAGCCTGATAGTGGCAGTAGCCTTTATGGCAGTCACCTTCTTCTCGGCTAAGTTTTTAGGATCAGAGTTTTTGCCGCAGCTTAATGAGGGTGCCCTTTGGGTAACGGCACAGTTGCCAATGAGTACCTCGCTGGAAAGCTCGGTTAAGGTAACTGATAAAATGAGGCAGATCCTTTCAACCTACCCTGAGGTTAAACAAACACTATCGCAGGTTGGCCGTACTAACGATGGTACAGACCCTAAAGGTTTCTTTAACGTACAGATACAGGTTGACCTTTTACCGAAAAAGGAATGGAAACGCAACATTACCCAGGAAGAACTCATAGCTGATATGGATAAAAAACTGAGTCAGTTTCCAGGTATTGTATTCAACTATTCACAACCTATTATTGATAACGTGGCTGAGGCGGTTGCCGGTGTACCGGCGTCGATGGCTGTAAAAATATTCGGCCCCGATTTCCAGGTGCTCGATCAAAAAGCTGACTCGGTGATGGCCGTACTTAAAAAGATCCAGGGCGTTGAAGACCTTGGTATCTTGCGCAACCTTGGCCAGCCCGAGTTCCGCATTGAGCTTGACCAACGTAAGATGGCCCTTTATGGTGTATCAACCGCCGATGCTAACTCAGTTATTGAGATGGCTATAGGCGGCAAAGCAGCATCGCAACTTTATGAAGGCGAACGTAAATTTGACATCCGCATCCGTTATCAAAAACAATTCAGGGATACTCAAAGCAAAATCGAGAACCTGATGGTACCAACGTTAAATGGTTCAAAAATTGCTATCAAAGAGATCTCCAAGATCACCACACTAACCGGCCCGGCATTTATTTACCGCGATAACAACATGCGTTATATCGCCGTAAAATTCTCGGTGCGTGGCCGCGACTTAGGTAGTACCATAGCCGAAGCACAGGACAAAGTGGGTGCTGCCGTAAAACTGGATCAGGGCTATTCATTTACCTGGAACGGTGAATTTGAAAACCAGATTAGGGCGTCAAACACTTTGGCACACGTTGTACCTATATGTTTACTGGTGATATTCCTGATCCTGTTCATCACCTTCGGTAATGCCAAAGACGCAGTGTTGGTAATTCTGAACGTACCGTTTGCATTGATAGGTGGTATTTTAGCGCTGCACATTACCGGCACTAACTTCAGTATCTCGGCTGGTATTGGTTTCATAGCTTTGTTTGGTGTTTGTATCCAGAACGGCGTGATCCTGATCTCGGTGTTCAAGAAAAATCTTGAAGAAAAAATGCATCTTGATGAAGCTATTATGCAAGGTGTAATATCACGTGTTCGCCCGGTAGTAATGACCGCGCTGATGGCTGCTATTGGTTTGATGCCTGCAGCTATTTCAACCGGTATTGGTTCAGAAACCCAAAAACCATTGGCTATTGTAGTAATAGGTGGCTTGGTAACTTCAACCATATTAACCTTACTGATATTGCCTATCATCTACGCTATAGTTTACCGTTTAATTCACCGCCGTGAAAACCGTAAACTGTTGAAGAAGGTTGGCATGATAAAAGGATAAGATTGAGCACCAATTAGTTCGAATTAAACCGAATTTCATGAATTGGTTGTTCTAATAAAATTTAACAAGTCGTCATTGCGAGGAACGAAGCAATCCCCTACTTACAGAGCCGCTCTGCATAGTTTGGGATTGCTTCGTTCCTCGCAATGACGTTTTGGGGCTATGCATTCTTCGCACGGTTGCTATTTATTGCGTCCAATCAGGTAATAAATAGTGACCGTTCCTGTTAGTAAATATTCATGGTAATTAGTGTAATTTGTGCACACTCAAATCATATAATTGGTTTTTAATAATATGTCATTCATAAAGCCCGTATTCCGTTCTGCTTTACCGGTCGCCTTGTTGCTTGTTCTGCCGTTTTTATCATCGGCACAAAAGAAAAAAGAAAAGGATAAAGACTATGCCCAACTGGTTGATCCTTTTATCGGTACCGGCGGGCATGGGCACACCTACCCCGGCGCGGTAATGCCCTTTGGCATGGTACAACTGAGCCCGGATACGCGGCTGGAAGGTTGGGATGGCTGCTCGGGCTACCATTATACCGATAGTTTGGTTTATGGCTTTTCGCACACTCACTTGAGCGGCACCGGAGTACCCGATTATTGTGATGTGCTGTTTATGCCAACCACCGGCGATCCTAAATTCAAAAACACTGAATATCGCTCTCACTTCAGTAAAAAAAATGAAAGTGCTACACCCGGCTACTACCATACCTTGCTCGATAAATACAACATTGGCGTTGAGCTAACAGCTACAACCCGTGTGGGGGTTCACCGCTATACTTATCCATCGGCCGATAAGGCCAATATTATCATCGATCTGCAGCATCGTGATGAAGTGCTTGATTCATGGATTGAGGTAGTAAATGATCATGAAGTGCGTGGGTTTCGCATGTCGAAATCATGGGCCGATAAACAGCAGGTATATTTTTATGCCAAATTTTCAAAGCCTTTTAAAACCTACGGTATAGCATTAAATAACGAGGTTCAGAATGGACAAAGCAAAGTTCAGGGCAAAAACATCAAGCTGTTTTTACAGTTTGATAATCCCGGCGAAGTGATCAGTAAAGTAGGGATCTCTTCTGTAAGCACTGAAGGTGCATTGAAAAACCTGGATGCCGAAGTGCCTGATTTCGATTTTAAAAAGATTCAGAAGGATGCTAAAATAGCCTGGAACCATGAACTTAATAAAATTCAGGTTGAGGGTGGCGCTCCTGCACCTTCAACTCAAGCACAAGCGGTAGGTGGTACCGGGCCATACAGCTATGCCCCTCCTGCCAAAAAAGTAGTTCAGCCCGATTATGCTAAAATAAAGCAGACTATATTTTACACCGCGTTATATCACAGCATGATAGCGCCAAACATCTATAGCGATGTCGACGGGCAATACCGCGGCATGGATCAGCAGGTGCATACAGCCCAGGGCTTTGATTATTATACCGTGTTTTCCCTATGGGATACCTACCGGGCCGAGAACCCGTTGCTGACTTTGATATACCGTAAACGTACCCTTGATTTCATCAAAAGCTTTATGGCCATGTATGACCAGGGTGGTTTATTACCGATATGGCCCCTGGCTACTACCGAGACTTTTTGTATGATCGGTAACCATTCTATACCTGTTATTGTAGATGCTTATGCTAAAGGCATCCATGATTTTGATGCCGAGAAAGCCTTTACGGCGATGAAAGCCGCCGTAAACCGAAATCAGTTTGGCCTGGATAATTATCGCAAAAATGGTGCGGTACAATCAGACGTAGAAGATGCCTCTGTATCAAAAACCTTAGAGTACGCTTATGATGATTGGTGTATTGCGCAGATGGCCAAAATGCTTAATAAAACTGACGATTATACACAGTATATTCAGCGTGCCCAATACTGGAAAAACGTTTTCAACAATCAAAATACCTTTATGCAGGCCCGCGCAAACGGAGGCTGGCTGGAACCTTTTGATCCTACGGAAATCAACGGTAATTACACCGAGGGAAACTCGTGGCAATACTCGTTTTTGGTACCACATGATGTAGAAACCCTGATTGATAAAATGGGCGGCAAACAGGCTTTTGAAAGCAAGCTTGATGAACTATTCAGCACACAATCAAAATTAAGTGGTAGCGATATTCCGGATGTTGCCGGTTTGATAGGGCAATATGCGCATGGTAACGAGCCAAGTCATCACATGGCTTACCTGTACAACTTCACCGATTCGCCGGATAAAACGCAGTTTTATGTAAGCCGCATTTTACGCGAGGAATACAGCAACAAACCTGATGGTTTAGCAGGAAATGAGGATTGCGGACAGATGTCGGCCTGGTATGTGATGAGCTCGTTGGGCATTTATAACATCGCTCCCGGCCAGCAGGATTTCCAGATCGGCATACCACAGTTTGATAAGGCAGTGATCAGTCTGGAGAATGGCAAAAAATTCAATATCATCAACCCTGGCGCAGGGATTACCCGGAGCAATATCTACCTGCAGGGCATGAACCTTGATAAAAAAGTATACAGCAAGCTTTTTATGAATTATGATGATATTGTAAAGGGCGGCGATTTTGAAGTATTCACCGGCAGGTTGGCTAACAAGATCTTTACCCAGGACCTGGAAAAACCTGTTTCGAAAATTACAGATAACCTGATTATTCCTAATCCATATATCATTGCGCCGGCCAAGTCATTCAAGCAGCCATTCAGTATCCAGATCAAAGATCAGGATGCCGATGCGAAGATCTATTATACACTTGATGGCTCGGCTCCTACGGCAGCATCAACGCCCTATACGCAGCCTGTTAATATTACAGATAACATCACGATAAAAGCCCTCGCCATAAAAGATGGAAAAAGTAGCTTTGTTGACGAGGCAAGTTTTATCAAACTCCGGAACGATATTAAACTGACCATAATTAACAAATACCTGCCCAACTACCCGGCTAAAGGAGATGAATCATTAATTGACGGACAACATGGAACTACCAACTGGCGCTTAGGGAATTGGCAGGGCTACCAGGGTAAAGATTTTATTGCCGTTGTTGATATGAGCGCGGTTAAGCTTATAAAACAGATCAGCATAAGTACACTGCAGGATAGCCGCGCATGGATCGTGTTCCCTAAATATGTACAGTTCTGGACATCAAACGATGGCAAAACCTATAAACTGGCCACTACCGTTAATACCAAAGTCGATATTAAGGATACCAACGTACAAACACAAGAGTTTACGGCTCCACTAAATACCAATGCCCGTTACATTAAACTGATTGCCAAGCAATACGGCCCTCTCCCGGAATGGCACGAGAACAAAGGCAGTCAATCCTACATTTTTGCGGATGAAATAACCGTGGAGTAATTTGTAGATGTGCGAATTTCAGATGTGCGGATGTGCAAATGAATAAAGCCCGATGTTTAAAAATGAATAAAACTATTTCATTTTTAAACGGTTAGCTTTATACAAAAAACTTTACCACACATGGAAAATTACAAACCTACTACTGACGACGGTAAGACCGCCGGCATCATCAGTTATCTTACGCTCATTGGCTGGCTCATTGCCTATTTTGCTTTGTACACTAACAATAAAACGCCGCTGGCGGCTTACCAGTTAAGGCAAACTTTATTGTTTCACCTGGCTTCAATACTGGTTTCATGGGTTGCCGGTTTTATTATAGGCCTGGCCTTTATTACGTCAGGCGTATTCATCGGCGTATCCATTATCTGGATAATACGTTTAGGCTTTTTTGTTATATGGATCATTGGCTTCATAGGTGCTATTAATGGCGAAAGAAAACCAATGCCACTTATCGGCGAACCGGCACAAAATATGTTTTCGGGGATTTAAACATCTATTTTATGCTCCCCAGACTTACGAAGTTTTAAAAACTTCGTAAGTCTTCACGCTTAGCTTATTGTTTTTCCAGAAGCTGCTTTGCCTCCTGTAGTTTTTCCATTTCCTCTTTAGGTAAAACCGGAAATTCCAGTTTCAACTCTTTCAAAGTATCACGTATTATCGTTGAAATGGCAATACGGGTAAACCATTTTTTATCCGCCGGGATAACATACCAGGGGCAATCATCTGTCGATGTTTCGTTGATAGCTTTTTCATAAGCGCTCATATACTCATCCCAATGTTCCCGCTCCGTTATGTCACTGGCCTGAAATTTCCAATTCTTTGCCGCGTTGTCTATCCGTTTTAAAAAACGCTTTTTTTGCTCCTGCTTGGATACATTCAGGAAAAACTTGATCACAATAGTACCGTTGCTGTGGATGTGCTTTTCAAAATTACGGATGCTTTCGTACCGTTGATCCCAAAACTTCTTGTCAATGTCATTCACATCCTTTATGTAAGGGTTATTCTCCTTCAAAGCCAGTTCGGGATGCACCTTAACTACCAGCACATTTTCATAATGTGATCGGTTATGAATGCCTATCCTCCCTCTTTCGGGCAGGGCTTTATAATGCCGCCATAAAAAGTCGTGATCATAGTCTTCAGAACTTGGTTGTTTAAAACTATATACCTGGCAAGCCTGCGGGTTTAAGCCCGACATGGTGTGCGCTATAGCACTATCCTTTCCGGCCGCGTCCATTGCCTGAAAAATGATAAGCAATGAATAATTGTTTGAGGCATAAAGCTGGGCCTGCAATTTGAAAGTATCACCTATTAATTCGGTTAGCGCAGCGCCGGCATCTTCTTTTTCATAGCCATCACTAAACGCAGGATCATGATCCTTCAGCGAAAATTTCGAATCACTTTTTACTCTAAACTGTTCTGTCAAACTTTTCATATTAATAAATATCTGTATTAAGTATAAAAAACACGATAAAGTTTTATCAACTATATTTAAAACAGACCCGGCAACAAGTGATTTTTAATATCCAAACAGCTTTTGATTTATTTATTGTGTACTTTGCACATCATAAATATGTATCATGCCAGTGTTAACCTAAAATTTACCTGTCTATTTTACGTTGTTTATATTTGTTAAACGGCATTATGATGTAGTGCTATAATTTTTCATCTTTACCCAATGTTCAGACGTATACGCAATCGCTTTTTAAGATACTTCGTCATATTATTATACTTCGTTATTATCTTTTTTTGTTCGATAGAACTTAACTTCCTTGGACTCTTCGGATATTCTCCTGACATGCAGGACATTAAAAGCCCCGTACTTTCAGTAGGCTCAGAAGTTTACACCGCTGACGGCAAACTGATAGGTCAGTATTATAAGGAAAACCGCTCACCCATCGAATTTAAAGAGATCTCCCCTAACCTTGTAAATGCCCTTGTAGCTACCGAGGATGCGCGTTTTTACAGTCACGGAGGTGTAGATTTTTATTCCTTTTTTACCAGCGTGCTTTCAACAGCCAAAGGTGACAAACGGGGAGCAAGTACTATTACGCAACAATTGGCTAAAAACCTTTTCGAAACACGTAAAAAGAAGTCACAAGGGATTATTAAGCATATTCCGGTGTTGCGTACCGTAGTTTATAAGTGCAAAGAGTGGCTTACCGCCTTTAAAATTGAGCACGTTTACAGCAAACAGCAAATTCTAACATTGTATTTCAACACCGTACCGTTCGGCAATAATACGTATGGCATCAAAACGGCATCCTTAAAATATTTTAATAAGCAGCCGGGCACGTTAAACCCTGCCGAGTCGGCATTACTGATAGGTATGCTTAAGGCCACATCGAGCTATAATCCTATCAAAAACCCTCAACGAGCTACCGAAAGGCGCAATACCGTTCTGGGACAGATGGAAAAGTACAAATACCTTAACGCCGATCAATATAAAAGCAATGTAGCATTGCCGCTCGGGCTCGACCTGAGCTATGTTGAAGACGACTCGCATGGCGACTCATACCTGCGCCGCGCGGTTGAAAAATGGCTGGATAAATGGTGTAAAGAGAACGATTATAACCTTTATGAAGATGGGTTAAAGATCTACACCACTATCGACTCAAAAATGCAGCAATATGCAGAAGAGGCTGTTGCCGAAAAAATGAAGATGCTGCAAAAACGCTTCTATAATCTGTGGGGAAACAAAAACCCGTGGCGTGATTCAAAAGGCGTCGAGATCAAAGATTTCATTCTAAAAAACGAGCAAAGGCTACCTATTTACAAGCTACTTGATAAAAAATATAGCGGCGACACGGTAAAGATCCAGGATTACTTTAAAACTAAGAAAAAGATGAAGGTGTTTACCTGGCATGGCGAGCGTGACACTACTTTCTCTACCATCGATTCTATTAAATACTACGCCAAAATCCTGAACACCGGTATGATGACATTAGAACCATCAACCGGTAAAATAAAGGTTTGGATTGGCGGTATCGATCACCGTTTCTTTAACTACGATCACGTAAACCAAAGTCGCAGGCAGGCGGGTTCAACATTCAAACCTTTCGCTTACCTTACAGCGCTTGACAATGGTTATACCCCTTGCGATAAATTCACCGACAAACCCGTATCTATCAAATACAAAGACAACGGCGAAGACAAAGTATGGGAACCTAACAATGCCGATTTCCATTTTTCTTATCGTGAAATGTCATTACGATGGGCTATGGGTAAGTCTGTAAATTCTATTACTGCTCAGCTAACTGAAAAAGTGGGTTGGGATAAAATTGTGGAATATGCTCATCGCTGTGGTATTGAAAGCCCTCTGAAATCAGTACCGTCAGTATCGCTGGGTTCAAATGATGTTTCAGTTTATGAAATGGTTAGGGCATATAGTACTTTCCTCAATAAGGGTGAAAAGCTTGACCCGCTGCTGGTTACCAAAATCACCGACCAACAAGGTAACGTAATAGAGGAATTTAAGCTTAAAACCGAAAAAGTATTAAGCGAAGAAACTGCCTGGCTGATGCTTTACATGTTCCGTGGTGGTATGGAGGAGCCGGGAGGCACTTCACAAGCGCTTTGGGAATACAATGGCCTTTGGAAAAAAGACAACCAGATAGGCGGTAAAACCGGTACTTCATCTGATTATGTAGACGGCTGGTACATGGGCATCACCAAAGACCTGGTAACCGGCGTTTGGGTTGGTGCCGATGATCGTTCAGTACACTTCACCTCTTCCGAAACCGGCGAAGGGTCACACACAGCCCTTCCTATCTTCGGCAGCTTTATGGAAAGAGTTTATGCTGATAAATCGCTTGGGTATACATACGGTCCGTTCCCAAAACCATGGACCAAAATCACCAAAACTTATAACTGCCCATCGCCACATATTGAAGAAGACACAACATCAACAGATAGCTTAAGCAACCCTATTGATACAACGGGCGTAACACCTGTACAGGAAAACAATCCGGAAAATCCTGAGAGCACACCGCCGGGTAATAAATAAAGGATTATCGGCGCTTACTTTCTGTTAATGAAGAGAAAATGAATAAGGTTGTTTTTTAATTAAGAGCAACCTTATTTTGTTAAATTAGCCATATCTATTTATTAAATAATATATGAATAAAGTTTACTCACTTTTCAATAGAGTTAAAAAGCACACCATTATATTATTTTGTTTAGTTGGCTCGCTGTTGATAAGCACCAACGCGCAGGCCCAGTATTTTGGCCAAAACAAAGTAAGGTATAAAAACCTCAAGTTTAACGTTTACAAAACCCCTCACTTTGAGATTTACTACTATCTGAAAAACGATAGCATGGTGAAGCGTTTTGCCCAGGAAAGTGAGCTTTGGTATACCCTGCATCAGCAGGTTTTCAGGGATACGTTTAAACACGCCAATCCGATCATACTATACGCCAACCACCCCGATTTTCAGCAAACAACCGCCATTGATGGTGAAATTAGCGTAGGCACAGGCGGTGTTACCGAAGGCCTTAAAAACCGGGTGGTGATGCCCGTAATGGAAACCAACCAAACTACAAGGCACGTTATCGGGCACGAGTTGGTACACGCCTTTCAGTACCGTTTGTTGATGGGCCATGATTCGTCCGAGTATGAAAATATAAACAACATTCCGCTTTGGATGATTGAGGGTATGGCCGAATACCTTTCCTTAGGCAAAAAGGATACTTATACAGCCATGTGGATGCGTGATGCTTATCTGAACCACGATATCCCAACCGTTCGTGACCTTACCGAAAGCAGCAAATATTTCCCATATCGGTATGGCGAGGCTTTCTGGTCGTTCATAGGCTCAACTTATGGCGATACGGTGATAGTCCCCTTCTTTAAAAACGCGGCCAAGTTCGGTCTGGAATATGGCATCAGAAGAACTTTTGGCTATGACGACCGTACATTATCCCGCCTTTGGAAAAACTCTATCGAGGCTACCTATAAGCCATTTCTAAAAGATACCACTCAAACACCGAAAGGGATCAAACTGGTTGACAGCAAAAATGGAGGCGACCTTGTAGTGGTGCCGTCTGTGAGTCCCGATGGTAAATATGTGGCTTTCCTATCGGCTAAAAGTTTGTTCAGTATTGATCTTTACCTGGCCGATGCCAAAAGCGGGCGTATATTACGCAAGCTTACGAGTAAGGTATCCAATACCCACATTGACGAATTTAACTTCATCGAATCGGCGGGCGCATGGTCGCCGGATGGTAGCAAATTCGCGTTTAGCGTGTTTAGCAAAGGTCGTAACAGGCTTGATGTGGTTGACCTGAAAAGCGGTAATGTCATTGATGATATCTCCATGGAGCAGGTTGGCCAGTTCAGTAATCTGTCATGGTCGCCCAATGGCAAGGATATCGCTTTCCAGGGATTGGTTGAAGGCCAAAGCGATCTGTATTCTTATAACTTCGATACCAAAAAGATCACCCAGCTTACCAACGATAAGTTTTCAGATTACCAGCCCAGCTATTCGCCGGATGGTAAAAAGATTATTTTTTCGAGCGATAGGACAACTTACGACCAAAGCCTTGAGCAGGATATCCCTTTCAACCTCGCCGAACTTGATTTGGCAACAGGAAAAGTAACCGATATCAAAATCTTTAATGGAGCAAACAATCTGAACCCGCAATATTCGGCCGATGGCTGCCAGATCTATTTCCTATCCAACCGCGATGGTTTTCGCAACCTGTACCGGTATACAATTGAGGGCGGCAAAATAGAGCAAATGACCAACCTGTTCACCGGCATTTCGGGTATCACAGAATACTCTCCGGCATTAAGCGTTTCCAATCACGATGATGTGGTTTATTCGTATTACCGCGCACAAAAATATTCCATTTATAACGCTAAAGCATCCGACTTCACACCGGTAGTAGTGCAGCCGGGCGATATCAATTTTGCAGCTGGAACCCTACCGCCCAATCGTTCTGTTGGTGTTGATTTGATTAATTCCAACCTGAACAACTTTTTGGCTTACCGCAAAATCCCAACGGACTCGGTTAAGGCAATTCCGTTTCGCTCAAAATTCAAACTGGATTACCTGGCCGGTAGCGGTATAGGTGTGGGCGTGAGCAACTTTTATGGTACAAGCCTTTCAAGCGGGATTCAGGGCGTATTTAGTGATATATTGGGCCGTAACCAAATCTTTGCCGCTGCTTCGGTAAACGGTCAGATTTATGACTCTGGTGCTGCGGTAACCTATGTAAATCAAACCGGCCGCTGGAACCTTGGTGTGGGCGTTTCACATATCCCCTACCAGTTCGGCTTCAATACATCCACTTACCCGGTGAAAAATGTGGGTGGTAAAAATCAAACAGTTTACTCTGATAACATCGACATCATCCGCAATTTTGAAGACGCAGGCAGGGTGTTTACCTCATACCCTATTTCCAGAACAACCCGCTTTGAAGTTAGCGGAGCAGCCTCGCACAACTATTATCGCGTTGACCGCTACAGCGATTATTACCTGCTTGATACCACCATGGTAAACGGCAAACAACAGGTAGGCATTGGCAACTACATCAATTCCGACAGGAAAAAGATTCCAAATGATGAAGAATCAAAAACCCTTAATCAAAACTACGGTTCAACCTATTTTTATAATTTAAAATCATATTCCATTTTAACGCTTTCGACAGCTTTAATTGGCGATAACTCATTTTTTGGCGTTACAGCACCATTAAATGGTTTCAGGTACAGGCTTGAAGCTGGCTACAACTTTGGTACCTACCGGTTCTTTTCGCCTACTATCGATGTAAGGAAATACGTGCGCACCGCTCCGGTTACCTTTGCGGCCAGGTTTTTTGCTACAGGTAGGTTTGGCGATGATAAAGGGCTTTATCCGCTATTTGTGGGTTATCCTTTTTATATCAGGGGTTACGAGGGCCAAACGTTTTATAATAACGGCAAGGCCACTACCAATGGCTTTACTATTGATCAATTGTCGGGTAGCCGTTTAGCTGTGTTCAATTTCGAGGTTCGTTTACCATTTACAGGGCCCGAAAAATTAGCCGCTATTAAATCCAAATTCCTGTTTACCGATCTTAACTTATTTTTTGATGCAGGCTTAGCCTGGAATTCTGGCGATCATATTTATTTCCAGAAAGACCCGCCGGTAATTGGTCAGCAGGACGTTGTTGATAATACCGGAAATGTAACCACTCAAAACATTTACGGCCGTGTACCGGCCTTGAGCGCGGGTATCTCTTTACGTATCAACGTTTTTGGGGCGTTTATCCTGGAACCTTACCTTGCCGTTCCGTTTAACCGCAGTGATGTTAAAAAACCTTTGTTTGGCTTAGGCTTTACACCGGGTTGGTAATAATACTTACTGTGACGAAAACAGAAAAAGCGGCTGATGGCCGCTTTTTCTGTTTTATATTTATCATCAATGATGGCTACGGCAGTAACACATGCGCCGTTTCCATCCATTTCTTTATCAGCGCCACCCTGTCTTTCATAAACTTAGGCCCCCAGAATAAATTCGACCAGTCATCAAAGTTTTCACACTGAAAGCCAAAATAAAACAGCCAAAAGCCAAAACCTAAATATGGTATAGCGGCAATTTCTTCATTTGATAATGGCCGCACTTTACGGTAACTATCAACAAAAACGCCGAATGCATCACGAGCTTCTTGTTGGTTGATTTTGCCAGAAGTAAACTCTAAAAAGTAATGAATAAAAAAAGAAGTAATATCATAAGCCAATAGCCCTTTGCCCACGAAATCAAAATCAAAGAAAGTTATATCGCCAGCATCATTGAAATGAAAATTTTTAGGCATGAAATCAAAGTGGCAATAGCCGTAGCTAAAACTACCATCAAATTGTTTATATCGCTCAATTACTTCAGCGGCAGTTTTCTTTAAATAGACATAGTCATCTTCCAGCCCCGCAAAGGCAGGCTCAAGTATCTTTAACGGATTAACGATAACAGTTTCTATTGAATATCGCTGACGATGATGGCTAAGTTCAATTGCAGATGTAATATTATGTATGGCCGCCATCTCCCTACCCACAGTTTCGAGCTGCTGATCATTCATGGCATAAACAACACCGCCTTGTGCCCAGGAAAACAAAATGCCATAGCGGATTCCTTCTGCAGCGTTGAAAACCTGTAATACTTCTCCGTCCGTATCAGGAATAGGCCTGGACACTTTGGCTCCCTTTTCAAACAAGATACTCAATAACTCTACTTCGCCTTTGATCTCTTCCAGTTTGCGGTGGGCATCTCTGTAAATTTTAAAAATGTACTTTTCAGTTGCACTTTCTATAACATAGGTATCGCTCACATTACGGATCAATAACCGGCAGGTAGTATTGCTTAAACCATAACTTTCCTGAAGTTTTACATTCAGCGCTTTTGACGATAAGGTTGAGTATTGCGTAGGGAAAATTTCCATAGATGAGCAAAGGTAGTTTATAATCTACAACCCGGCTATCCATTTTAAAACCTATTTATATTTTGTATGTTTAACCTATAACCTGCACACTATGAAAAAGTTACTGCTATTAACATTAATTGCATTTTGTCCGGCGCTATTGCTGGCGCAAACCGAAAACAAAAGCAGTAATACCACAGCAATGCTCCCTGCTAACGATATTGTAAAAAACATATCTATAGCGCCCAATACACATACTTTTTATATTTTCATTCAAAAAACAAGCCTTGTACTCACTTATACCAGCCGGGGGCCAATCACCATATTTGTACCGGTTGATGGCGGATACAGCGACATGCCTACCGGTAAGTTTGACTCTCTTTCAAAACCGGCGCATATTTGGGAACTGACAGATTTAGTTGCCTACCACGCCATTGCCGGACAACTAAAAGCAAGAGACATTCAGAAAAAGATCAGTAAAGGAAAAGGTATGGCAACATTTACCACACTTTCGGGCGGAAAATTGTTCGCTAAGATAGATAGCAATAGTAACATTGTTTTGATTGACAGCAACGGTGGTAAAAGCGTGATTAACCAGTTTGATATAAAACAAAACAATGGTATAGTGCACCTGGTAAGTAAGGTATTGGTACCTAAAAAGAAGCTGATATAAACAGACTGCCAAATGACAATCCCGACATAATATAATTACGTATTTGAGTTATAGCATATGGAAGTTTCCTGCAATTAAAAGGAAGCATCTATAATTAAAATAACATCAAAATATAATGGGTTATGAAAACACTCATCTTAACAGTGATAGCTTTGAGCATCCTGACAGCATTAGGATGCCAAAATACCAACGGACAGAATGCTAAACGTAAACTGAGCAAACCGGCCGATGAATGGAAAAAGACGCTTACATCCAATCAATACCATATTATGGTTGAAAGCGGCACCGAGCCACCATATCAGAACGAGTATTGGAACAACCACGAAAAAGGCGTTTATGTAAGTGCCGCAACCGGCGACACACTATTCACCTCTGATGATAAATTTGATAGCGGTACGGGCTGGCCAAGTTTTGTTAAACCCTTCGACCCGAAAAAAGTAGCAATAATTACTGATAACAGCTACGGCATGAGCCGTGATGAGGTTATCGAAAAAAGTACAGGCTTACACCTTGGCCATGTATTTGACGATGGCCCTGCCGACCGCGGCGGCAAAAGGTATTGCATGAACTCGGGGGCATTAAAATTTATTAAAAAGCCATAACCCTGCGGTTTGCATTTAATGATGGGCGCAGCTGCGGCCTTACACGTAAGCCCTGCTCATATTTTAAGCCAATGGTCAGGTCTATCCAATCGGCATTAACAGATCGGATCATTTTTTCTTTTTGCGGGCGTGTAAAAGTGCTCACCACTTTAAAACGTTCCATAGCCTGCTCTTCGGTATTGATCTCCTCAAAGTAAACCAAACGGTTAAGCTGCTGCGCATTGTCAAAAAACAAAGTTGGCATTTCGCTGTAAAACTGAATGGTTTTCATCAGGTCTGAACATAAGCCTACATGCAGATTTTTACGGTTCCTGTCGGTAATGATATAAACAAAACGTTTCATTTTATGATAAAAAATTTGGTGAACAGATAATTATTACTAACTTTATGAGCATAAAATTACTAATAAATTTAGCAAATCCAAATTTTATGTCAATAATTTCACAAAATATTAAGTTTCTCCGCAAAAAGAAGGGTTTAACGCAGCAGCAATTTGCGGATGAATTAGGTATAAAACGTTCATTAGTAGGCGCATATGAAGAAGACCGGGCCGATCCTAAATATGACTTACTAAAAACATTAGCAACCTATTTTGATGTTACTATTGATGACTTCATCAACGAAACCATAAACGAAAAATGGCAGCCAAAACCCAAAGGCAACCCCGCCAACCTGCGGATCCTGAGCATTTCTGTTGATAAGGATGAAAATGAAAATATAGAAATGGTGCCTGTAAAAGCAAGCGCCGGTTACCTTAACGGTTATGCTGATCCTGAATATGTGGCACAGCTTCCGAAGTTTTATCTGCCTATGTTTAAACAGGGCACCTACCGTGCTTTCGAGATCAAAGGTGACTCCATGCTGCCCCTTGTATCGGGTACTATTATAATAGGTGAATATGTAGAAAACTGGGGCGATGTAAAAAGCGGCGAAACCTACGTAGTAATATCAAAGAATGATGGTGTGGTTTATAAACGCATCGGCAATAAATTTAAAGAGAACAAAAAGCTAAAGCTTATTTCGGATAACCCGGTTTACGAACCTTATGAAATATCGGGCGAAGATGTGCTGGAACTGTGGAAAGCTAAAGGCTATATCTCTACGCAATTGCCATCACCGTCACCTGAGCCTACCATGGAAAGCCTTACAGCAATGATGGCCCAGATGCAACGCTCTATCTCTAATTTACAGCAAGGCAACAATTAAGTTACATCGGCTTTTTTAAACCATTACGATATATCTTTATCATACTGATAAAACGTAAATTAAATTAAAAAGCTATGAAAAAATTATTGTTAATGTGCTGTTTCCTGATTGGAATTTCAGCAGCCAGCCACGCACAAGGCGGCATGAGGAAAAGCCCTGAAGAAAGAGCTAAAGACTTGCAAACCCAGCTTAAATTGACAGATGACCAAACAACCAAGATCACTGCAGTTTACAAAGAGCAGGCTACCAAAATGGACAGCGTACGTACTGCTGCCAATGGCGACAGGGATGCTATGCGCTCTGCAATGCGCCCAATGATGGAAGCAACCAACACCAAGATCAAAGCTATTTTAACAGCTGATCAGGCTGCAGCTTACGACAAAGCAATGAAAGAAAGAATGGACCGTATGCGCCAGGGCGGCGGTGGCCAGTAAAACATTATCACATAGAAAAAAGCGGCCAATGGTCGCTTTTTTTATTTTTGCACAAAACGAAGCATACTTGAAAGCAGTCGACGATTTTTTAAAACGCAAATTACAGGAGCGACAAGAAGCGGGCATATACCGTGAACTGAAACCCGAAAACGATAAGATTGATTTTTGCTCCAATGACTACCTCGGTTTTGCCCATTCTGCTGTTTTAAAGCAAAGCATTGCCCATGAAGTAAACAGTCATCCGCTTAGTCTTAACGGCTCTGCCGGATCAAGATTACTGTCGGGAAACATCCAATATGCCGAAGATCTGGAGCAGCAAATAGCCACCTATCACCAAAGCGAAGCTGGCTTGCTTTTTAACTCGGGTTATGATGCTAATCTGGGGTTGCTTTCGTCCCTTGCCCAACGTGGCGATACTATAATTTTAGATGAGCTGGTGCATGCATCTATCATCGACGGGGCAAGATTGAGCTATGCTAACCGCTACAGTTTCAAACACAGCGATTTAGAGAGTTTGGAAGCCAAGTTAAAAATAGCGAAAGGCAATTGTTATGTAGTTATTGAAAGTGTGTATTCCATGGATGGAGATACCCCTCCCCTTTTTGAGATCCTAAACCTTACAGAAAAATATAACGCCGCCCTCATTATTGATGAGGCACACGCCGTTGGGCTTTATCCTAAAGGGTTAGTTTGTGAACTCGATTTACAACAAAGAGTTTTTGCCCGTGTAATAACATTTGGCAAGGCACTGGGTGGTCACGGGTCAATTGTGCTTGGCAGTAGCGATCTGCGGAATTACCTGATCAATTTTGCGCGATCTTTTATCTATACGACCGCGGCCTCTTTCCATCAGCTGGCGGCTATCAAAATGGCCTATCAGCTGTTAGAAAACTCCAGCGAAGCTATCATCAGCCTGAAAAACAATATTGAACTATTTAAACAGGAAGTAAACACAGGCGAAAATTTTACGCTGCTAAACAGCGACAGCCCGATCCAATGCATGATACTTGGGAGCAATGAAATGGCGCGGGAAGCAGCTAAGCAATTACAAATGAATAACCTGGATGTAAGACCTATCCTAAGCCCAACAGTAGCACAAGGCACCGAGCGAATCAGGATTTGCCTGCATAGTTTTAATACCGAAAATGAGTTAACTTTACTGGCTGCAACGCTTAACAAATTTATACTATTACATGCCCGATAAGCAACCGATATTTATTTCCGGCATTGATACCGGAATAGGCAAAACACTGGTTTCGGCTATTTTAACCGAAAAATTAAACGCTGATTACTGGAAACCCATACAATCCGGCGACCTTGATAAAAGTGATACGCTGAAAGTTAAAAGTCTCATTTCAAATAAAGTCACGCAATTCTTTCCGGAGGCTTACGCATTAACACAACCTTTTTCGCCCCATAAATCGGCTGCTCTCGATAAAGTAACCATCGATCTGGAAAATATCGTTTTGCCAAAAACAGATAACCAGTTGATCATTGAAGGAGCCGGTGGTTTAATGGTGCCGCTAAACGATAACTTCCTGATCATCGACCTCATTAAACAACTTAATGCCAGGGTAATACTGGTAAGCAAGCACTATTTGGGTAGCATCAACCATACCCTGCTTTCCCTACATGCATTAAAAAAATATGGTATCCCGGTTATGGGTATTGTTTTTAATGGTGATAAGGATATCTATTCAAAAAGCTACATCCTCGATTATTCAGAAGTGGCCGATCTTGGACAAATCCCTGAATTTACAACTATCAACAAAAAAACTGTTAAAGAGGCCGGTAAGTTTATTACCTTGTAATACCGGCTTTATACAAACCGATGTTTTGCCGGTTTCGTAAACAAATACTATGAAAAACATTACTGTAATTGGCTCCGGCACTATGGGCAACGGCATTGCCCATACCTTTGCCCAGCATGGCTTCAACGTATCACTGGTTGATATCAGCGATGATGCCCTGAGCAGGGCCTTACAAACCATCAGCAACAATCTTGACAGACAGGTAAAAAAAGGCACTATCACAGAAGAGGCGAAAACAGAAACATTAAGCCGCATCCAGGTGTTTACTGATTTGGCAGAAGGCGCTCAAAATGCCGACCTGGTAATTGAAGCCGCTACCGAAAACCACGAGATAAAACTTAAACTGTTTAAACAGCTCAGTGAAATTTGCAGCGATAAGGTGATCCTTGCATCTAATACATCTTCTATCTCCATCACCAAAATTGCCTCGGTCACCAAAAAGCCAGGCAATGTAATAGGCATGCATTTCATGAACCCGGTACCGGTAATGAAGCTTGTTGAGGTGATCAGGGGTTATGCTACTACCGATGCCGTTACCGAAACTATTATGGAGCTTTCGCGCACTTTGGGCAAAGATCCTGTTGAGGTGAACGACTATCCCGGCTTTGTAGCCAATCGCATTTTGATGCCGATGATAAATGAGGCTATTTACACTTTATATGAAGGTGTTGCAGGCGTGCAGGAAATTGATACGGTAATGAAGCTTGGCATGGCCCACCCGATGGGTCCGCTGCAACTGGCCGATTTTATTGGTCTGGATGTTTGCCTTGCTATTTTGAAGGTATTGCACGATGGCTTTGGGAACCCTAAATATGCTCCATGCCCGCTATTGGTAAATATGGTTACAGCAGGCCACTTAGGGACCAAAACCGGCAGCGGATTTTATAAATATACCCCAGGCAGCAAAGAGCTGGTAGTTGCCGATAAATTCAACACCTAAAAGCGGTTAAACTTTCGATGTTGGAAGTTGTCAATAGTAATATACTGAACAACTAAAATACATCTGAAAATGAAAACCATTGCTAAATTAGGAATAGTACTTGCCTTAACAGGCTCATTGTTTGCATCATGCTCAAGCCAGGCTTATGTAACCGAACAACCGGTAGAACCGGTTTATGTTCGCCCGGTAGCTCCTTACCCTAACGCGGTTTGGGTACCCGGTGAATGGGTTTGGCGCGGTAACCACTATGTATACCGTCAGGGCTTTTATGCGCGACCACGATATAATCACGTATACGTACAAGGCCACTGGCAACCAACCAATCGTGGGTACGTTTGGGTAAGGGGATATTGGAGATAAAAGCCAGTTGGCAGTTTTCAATTTGCAGTTAGCAGTATAAAATGCTAACTGCAAATGAACTATCAGTACCCTGCAAACCGTCAACCGTAAACTGCCTACTAAAATTACATCCTTTCCGGTACTTCAATACCCAAAAGCTTCATGCCTTTGCTAATCACTTTAGCTGATGACGCGGATAAGGCTAAACGGAATTGTTTTGAATCCTCGTCTTCGGCCTGCAATATCGATTTTTCGTGATAAAACTTGTTGTATGTTTTGGCAAGCTCATATACATAGTTAGCGATTACAGCCGGGCTATAACCCTTTGCCGCTTCCTTAACAGTTTCGGGGTATTTATCAAGCAATACAATCAAATCGCGTTCAACACCTGCCAGTTCAGTTACAGTCGGTTTAATCCCAACCTGATAATCGGCCCTGCTTAATACTGATTTGATACGGGCGTGAGTATATTGAATAAACGGCCCGGTATGTCCCTGAAAATCTACCGATTCGTTTGGATCAAACAGCAAACGTTTTTTCGGATCAACCTTTAACAGGAAGTATTTAAGAGCTCCCATACCAATGGTGTGATATAACGCAACCTTATCTTCTTCGTTAAAAGCATCAACTTTGCCCATGGCTTCAGTTTGCTCTTTAGCGGTAGTTTCCATCTCGGCCATCAGGTCATCGGCATCAACTACTGTACCTTCACGCGATTTCATTTTGCCAGAAGGCAAGTCGACCATACCATACGATAAATGGAATAAACCATCGGCACCGGTTTTACCCAATTTCTGCAGTATGAGGAACAGCACTTTGAAGTGATAATCCTGTTCGTTACCTACCACATAAATTGATTTATCCATGTGGTAATCGTTGTATTTCAACTGGGCAGTGCCCATATCCTGGGTAATGTAAACTGAAGTGCCATCACCACGAAGAACAAGCTTTTCGTCAAGGCCATCTGAAGTAAGGTCTATCCAAACCGAGTTATCTGCTTTTTTAAAGAATACACCTTTTGCAAGGCCTTCTTCAATAATATCTTTACCTAAAAGGTAAGTGTTCGACTCGTAGTAGTATTTATCAAAATCAACGCCCAGTTGTTTGTAGGTTTCGGCAAAACCAGCGTACACCCAGCCGTTCATGGTTCTCCACAGGCCCATTACCCCTTCATCGCCTGCCTCCCATTTTTGCAGCATCTGCTGGGTTTCGAGCATGATAGGTGTAGCATTCTTGGCTATCTCTTTGATCTTATCTTCTTCGCCCGCTATTTTATCATCTAACTCACCTATCAGTTTTTGATTTGCCTCGTCGGTTTGGGCTCGTTTTTCCTTAACCTTGGCTATGGTAGCTAACGATTCTTCTATTTTGGTCTTCTGATTTTCTTTAAAGGCCGAAAGATCATGTTTTTCATAAACATTGCTTAGTACAGGTTTAAGCTGTTCCCTTAATTCCTTATCGAACAATACATAATACTTACCCACCAGGTGATCGCCTTTCATACCTGACGATTCAGGAGTTTCGCCATTGCCGAACTTTTGCCAGGCCAGCATGGATTTACAGATATGGATGCCACGGTCATTAACCAAATTGGTTTTGATCACCTCATACCCATCGGCAGCCAGGATCTCAGCAACCGAATAACCTAACAGGTTGTTACGGATATGGCCAAGGTGCAGCGGTTTATTGGTATTGGGAGATGAATACTCCACCATTACCTTTTGCCCGTTAGGCTTTGCTACCGCGAAATCATCGGCAGTAATATGATTATATAACTGGCTGATCCAGTATTCATCGCTGATAGAAAGATTAAGGAAACCTTTGATCACGTTAAAGGAAGCAACTTCTTTCAACTCGTTTTTTAAAAACTCCCCTATTTCGGCACCTGTTTGTTCTGGCCCCTTGCGCGAAAATTTGGTAAACGGGAAGGTTACTATGGTTACCTGTCCTTCAAACTCCTTACGGGTTTCCTGTATGCTAACGGCAGCCGGTTCAATGTCAGTTTGGTATAAATGCTTAACTGCTTTTACGGCTGCTTCAATAATAAAATCCATTCGGCAAAATTAAATAAAATGGGCGGATTGAAAATATTAAAATGGTGATGTTTACATGTAGATTAGGAGGCTCCTATGGAGCCTTGACTTTAGCTATAACATTCCTATAAACACGATACTCCTACGGAGTGTTAGGCGCGTAAGTTTTCAATTCCGGGTGATTAGGTGATCGAGGGCGATTTGAGCCGGTATTTATTCTTTTATAACACGAAATGTTACAGTTCTTACTATCACAGCTATAAACACTCCGTAGGAGTATCGTGTTTATAGCCACTAATCATAAATGGCTGTTGGCTCCGTAGGTACCTCCTATTCTGCTGAGCTATTCCCGACACATTCTTGTTAATAAAGCCTGATGCTGAGGATAGTCCAAAACTAATTCTTCTCTTTTAGCCATTTCAAACTCGCTAAAATCAAAACCTGGCGCAACGGCACAACTCACCAGCGCAAAACCCTCTCCTGTTTTTAATTCGGCGGCAAACCATAGCCCGGCTTGTACAACAACCGAAAAGCTACCCGTATTTTCATCGGACAATTCATGACTTATCAAACTGCCATTTTTTTGGATCACGTGAATGATCAATGGCTGCCCCTTGTGAAAATACCAGATCTCATCAGATGCAATACGATGAAAACCTGAGAAATCTGTATTCTCCAATAAATAGTAAATGGAGGTGCATGCCTGTTTAACATCTGCCCCGGCAACGCGGCTAACCTCCTGTTCGGAACGAAAAGTTTCTTTGTAATAACCGCCTTCGGGGTGGGGCAACAGGTTTAACGATTGGATATAATATGCCGCGTTTTGAGTTTCCATAAAACAAGTATAAAACAAAAAAGCCCCCTTTTCAGGGGACTTCCGACATAATTAACCAACCAAAGAAAATTTGTCTTATTTGAAGCTTGTTGTTCCATCGCCCTGGTAAGCGTAGCGGAAAGTATAGTAGCGTGATGCAGGTCTTGTGGTGAGATCAGCAAACGTGGTAGTTGTAGTGTTTGGATTGCCCTTGTAATAGCTGATCATTTCAACTTTAGCATATTTGCCATCAGCAGTTTTGATCACGAATATTTTACCAGGTGTTGCAAGTATGGCATGCTGCGGCGCAGTTTCGGCAGTATAAGTATACCAGCCCGAAATGGCAGGAGCGCCCGTTGCATCAGTTTTATAGTCGGCAGTTGGGGCCGTTGTTAAAGCTTCAAACGTGCTGCTCACTACCTGGGCCTGGGCTGTCCCGGTGCCTGATGTACCACCATTTGTAAATATGCTTGTCGATTTGAATTTAAGGTCCCACTTAGTAGCTGAAGCGGTATCAGCCCCTGTAACCTCTGCTCCTGTTGCAAGGCTGAAATAAACGGTTGCCTTTGATGCACCATCAAGATCAGCAATAGTTTTAGTGGTAAGCTTGCTGGCTTCAGGAGTTGGATCGTCGTTGTTTTTGCTGCATGATGATGCCAGTAATATAGCCGCCGCGCCGAATGCCAATGATAAAGTTTTGAATTTGTTCATGTGTGTTTTATGTATGATAGTTTAATAATTATTGCTTGTTAAAATTGTAAGCCAACCTGGCGTAAATAAGCCTGCCGGGCAGGTTCAGGATCACCTGCGGATCTTTATGGTTAAACAGGTTTTGCGCAGTTATTTGCAACCGGAGTGCATTGTTCATAAACAGCTTTGAAACAGATGCGTTGATCAACATGTAGCCGTTGGTATATTCATCGTCCCGGTTTACAATGCCATTGCCGTCGCTGTCTTTATAGCCATATCTTCCACGATAAACAGCCCTTACCGATGTGTTAATCCCGGTTTTTTCCTCATTATAATTTAGCCTGATGTTATAGGTATATTTCGACCTGCCAAGCAGGCCGCCATAATCACTCCGTTTTAGAGCTTTTGTTAGATTGGTTTCAGGGTCTTTGGTGAATACTTTGCCGGCCTTGATCTGATCAAGCACATCCTGGTCATAAGCTTCGAGGTATTGGAAGCCTCCGCCAATTTGCAAGGCTTTAAAAAGCTGGTAGGTAATATCTGTTTCAACACCCTGCGTATAAACCTTGTTGAGATTGAAGTAAGAGAAAACCGATTGCCCGTTTGTTTTCAGGGCGATGGCAGCTGTCTCGATCAGATTGCTGATGTTATTGCGAAACAGGTTGGCAGTCCAGTAAAGTTTGGCAACCGGTTTATATCTGAAGCCAAAGTTAAAGGCGGTTGAACTCTCGGCATTCAGTCTCTTTAATGTGGAGGGATCTATCAACACCGTTTCAATCTGTCCCTCCTGTTGTAGGCGCGCTATCCCGGCTTTTGCCTCTTCGTAGCCAAAGACACTATAGCCAACTTCGGCATTGGTAAAGTTGAGGTAGAGCTGCCTGAAATCGGGCGCTTTGTAACCTTTACCTGCCGAACCTAATATGGTAAGCTTATCACTAAGCGCATAGCTCGCAGCCAGCTTCGGACTAAATTGTGATTTATAAACGCTGTGCGCATCAAATCTGCCACCGGCTATAATGTCAAGCTTTTTTACAGGGATCCAATCTGCCTGGAAATAGCCGTAGCCCGATGTAAAAGATTGCTGTTTGGTATAACGGGTAGCCTCTACAGTTTCATACTGCCCACCAATACCAGCGGTTAATTTCAGGTTGTCCTGAACTGCATAATCGTTCTGAACCTCGGCACGGTTAAAAGTTTGGGTGAAATAGGTTTGATCGTAAACATCATTGTTATCCTCATACCTGATATCAGAATTGGTTTTATAAACCGAGCGATAAAGCTGCAACACCGACACATCTTTTTTGCTGAAGCGATGGGTAAGTACCGGCGCTATATTGAAATCCTTTTCGGTGCCTTTACCTGAAGCAAAGCGGCTGTCATCAACCGAAAAACGGCTGTCCTGGTCATTGGTAAAATATCTTACTGATAATTTCAGACTGGTGTTATCGTCAAAACGATAAGCTGTTTTACCGTTAAGTGTATAGCCATGAAATGGCGAAACCGTTGGGATGCCCGATGCAGGCTGCAGGCTATAGCCTCCGCTGCTATTGCGGTTGGCAAAACCGCTGATGTAGAATTTATCTGTTTTGTATGATGAATTCAGGGAGATATCGGCGTTTTTATTGGTACCATACCGCCCGGCTACTCCACCCGAAAAGCCTTTGGCTGGCTCGGCAGTAATGATGTTCACTACGCCGGCCATTGCCTCCGAGCCGTAAAGGGAAGATGTAGGGCCTTTAACTATTTCAATTCTGTCGATATTATTAGTGGTGATCCTTGATAGCTCAAGGATACCGGTACTACGGCCTATTAACGGCAAGCCATCTATCAGGATGAGGGTATAAGCCGGGTCAAAGCCCTGGATCTGGATACCTTGTCCGTGCGGGTCATCGAGGATATTGATGCCGGTTTGTTCGGACAAAACTTCGTTAAGGCGCACCAGCCCCCGGTTTTTTATTTCTTCGGATGTGATGCGGGTTATCGGAATAGGTACCTGCTGTAAACTTTTTGCAGTGCGGGTTCCTGTTACTACTACCTCTTTTAGTTGCTTAGTGCTATCCTTCCTTGTTGTGTCGCGCTGAGCATAAACAGCGGTTGAAGTTGACAGAACAAGTACCCAAGGAAGAATATTTTTCATTTATTTAGACTAATTAAAAATAATGGTGCAAATTTGTAGCATAGCTCTCAAGTTTGGTTAACGCCAAACGGATTGAAAACAACGCTAAACGGATTTTATGCACACAACCCTTACTCCTGTTTCATCAAACAATATCCATTTAAGCTACCCGGAAGGCTTTATAGCCACATCATGCATCGAAAAAAGAAGCCAGGAATTAAAACTTGCGGAGGGAAGTGTTAAGGTAGAGGAATGCTGATTTGAAGGAATTTGTGTTGTATACAGTATTGTTAATGCTGCTCAATTGTTCTCAATTAGTTTTAATTATCCCAAACCGTGCAGGGTTATGTTTTTTGCATTGGATGGCAAGATTGAGGCAGATCTTGGCAGAACAGTTATAAGAATAAACAAAAACAATAGCTCTTCCGCCTGCCAGGTGGGCCTAAACGCCAATATATCACTTCATACCAACAGCACAATGCTGGCCATATGTATTGATGAATCATTTATAGAAAAGTTATCTGCCCAGGGGACCTTGCCTATCGATGCGAAAAAACGCCCTGATCATCTGATAAAAAAGAATCTGAATACGAAGGCACAATCTATCGGTAACAACATTTTAGATAACACCCAAACGCCTTATCTAAAACGGTTGCTGCTCGAAGCCGGCATAGTAGATTTATTGATCAAGCTGCATCAACCAGAGGAAATACCCTTGCAATCTATTATTAACGATACAGACAAGACACGTTTACTGGAAGCCAAAAATATAGTAGAGCAAAATTTAAAAAAGCCATGCTCATTAACCGAGCTTTCACGCAAAACCGGCCTTAACGATTTTAAACTAAAAAAGGGGTTTAAAGCATTGTTTGGCAACACTGTTTTTGGTTACCTGGCCGAACTCAGGATGAATCTCGCCCATAAATTACTCCAAGACGGTCGCAGTGTTAGCGAAGTGGCCGAAACCGTGGGCTATAAAAATGCGCATCATTTTACTGCAGCTTTTAAAAAACACTATGATATGCTGCCAAGTAAGGTAAGCAAGCTAATGGTGATATTGATGGGATACCTGGCCTGGATGTAACGGCATTTAAATGTAGAGACGCATAACCTTAGAGCAAGTCTATCCAGCAGAAATCATGCGTTATTTGCATATTGAGAGACGCAATTATGCGTCTCTACGTAAAAATTGTTTAACCTAACAGGTAAACAACTTCAAAACCCCGGTCTGGTTATTTTGCTCTGCCAATTTCCTGGCAGACAGGCCGTCTTTATTCTCTATGTTAAAATTAGCGCCATATTTCAGCAATAGCCTGATCTGATCAAGCTTATACTTTCGTTTCACGGCATGAAAAAGTGTAGTGTTGCCATCCTTATCGGCAAAGTTTACATCTGCCCTGTTCTTTAAAAACCATTCGGCTATTTCAAAACGTTTCCAGTTATACGCTGCCATAAATGGGGTATCGATGCCTGCACTGCTATCTGTTTGTGCTCCATAGCTTTTAAACAGGTCGGCACCGCCGATATCATTATACCAGGTTATTGCATACATACAATGCTCGGGATCAGCACCCTTGGCCAGCAGATATTTATATAACAGCTCATTTCGCCCCCTCGTATAGGCATACCACAGCGGTGTAGCCGGGAAAAAACCGCATTCCTCTTTTATCCGGTGGATTGAATTGATATCCATACCGCCATCCAGTAACAATTTGAGTATCGTCAAACTATCTTCAGCCTTATCCGGTTTCTTTGTAATCTCAACACCACATAAATAATGAAGCGCATTTTTACCGCTGTCTTCGGCCCAGGTAAGCCATCGCGCATCCTTTTCGATCATCGCTTTAACAGCTTCAACATTAAGATCTTTGATATGCTGGATGAATTTGATCATATGCTACTTATCCAATAACACCAACCAGCTTTTTACTGCATTTCGTAAAGCACCTTCCTGTGCCTCAACTTCCTCCATATTATGAAAAAAAGCCAGTCTCCGGCCATCCGCGTAATCGCCGGAAAGCAACCCCGAGGTATCATTAATTTTCGCGCCCGAAGGAAATACGAGCCTGATACAGTCTTTTTGGTAAACGTTTGAAACAATCACGTATCTTTTATATTCTTTAGGATCAAAAGGTCTCATTTCACCGGTATACAAAAAGCTTGGTGCATTCCATTTGATGTGTTCACCAATTTCACTGTCAACACTCAGTATAACCTTTCTTAAAGCTTCCAGCACACCTTTAAGCGGGTGCTCAAGCTTTTGCATATAGGCATCCACTCCTGCCGAATCGGCAAGGACGGCTGGATTTGATGTTTTGGCTTTCATTATTAAACAGGTAATAAATTGATTGCGAAGCGTTATCTAATTTAAAAAAAGAATACTTGATACCAAAGGAACCGTAAATAGTACCATAAAACCAGCCAGCACTGTCTTAACTTTGGCATATCAAATTAGATTATTACCATCATGGAACAGAAACTGCCACTACCTCCGTTTAATTTTGAAACAGCTACCCAAAAAGTGCAATTAGCCGAAGATGCCTGGAACAGCCAGGATCCGGCAAGGGTTTCTTTAGCATATACAATCGACACTGAATGGCGTAACCGCTCGGAATTTGTGAACGGCCGCGAACAGGTTGTTGAATTTTTAACCCGCAAATGGCAAAAGGAACTCAACTATAAACTAAAAAAAGAGCTGTGGGCTTTTACAGATAACCGAATTGCAGTACGGTTTGAATATGAATATCACAATGCCGAAGGTGAATGGTTCCGCGCTTACGGCAACGAAAACTGGGAGTTTGACGAAAACG
Organism: Mucilaginibacter gossypiicola; assembly: GCF_900110105.1. Classification (GTDB taxonomy): domain Bacteria; phylum Bacteroidota; class Bacteroidia; order Sphingobacteriales; family Sphingobacteriaceae; genus Mucilaginibacter; species Mucilaginibacter gossypiicola. Next base: position 241,756 of record NZ_FOCL01000003.1, read on the forward strand.
GGCTAATGCAAAAACGTTATGCCAGTATCAACGACCTGCCCATCAGGCAAGAAGACCGGCGGTTGTAAGAATAAAATAACCCCTTATGCAAGCCGCTGGACTTTATAAGGGGTTAAACTTAAATGTTAAAATAATTAAGTAAAAAGGTTTAGGGCTCCTCTTTGGTTAGATTTATAAGCGTTCAAAGTAACGTCTGCCTTCTTGCGCCTTTAATGGTCGTTAGCATTCCAACATTTCTATTTTATCAGGGGTACAAATATTAAATAGGGATTTTCTTTCTATCTCAAATTTCGTTCAACTAATAAAAATCAGAAAGGGTGAAATCGCCCTTTTTTTAGTTCAAAACAGATAATAAAATGAAATAGAAGTACATTATTTTTCCTACTTTGCATTATAGTTAACACCAGTTAACAGATATAACCTTTAATTAATGCAAACTTCTATATCAACCGCGCCTATACAAATTGCTATTATCGATAACCACACTTTGTTCAGGCAAGGTATGATTAGTCTGCTTGAAGATTTTAAAGAGGTTGAAATTCTTTTCGATGCTGAAAACGGTGAGGATATGATCAGTAAACTTAAAAAGTCGCCCTTACCCGATATTGTGTTGATGGACATTACCATGCCCGTAATGGATGGCTATAAAGCTACGGCCTGGCTACGGGAAAACCACCCAACGGTGAAAGTGCTGGCGTTGAGCATGTCTGACGAAGATAAACCAATCATCAACATGCTTAAAAGCGGGGCCGTTGGTTATATGCTCAAGGAATCCAAAATCAGGGATGTGGTTTATGCAATGCAAACTATCCAAAAGCATGGCTATTACCTTAATGAACTGGTAAGCGGTAAATTGCTGTACACCATGCAAAATAAAAACACACCGGCTGATAAATCAAAAGAGCTTACCTCCAACGAACTCACGTTTTTGAAACTAAGCTGCTCGGAGCTTACCTACAGGCAAATTGCCGACGAAATGAACCTGAGCCCCCACACCATCGATAATTATCGAGAATCCTTATTTCTAAAGTTCGGGCTTAAATCAAGAACAGGGATGGTGCTTTTTGCTATTAAAAATCAGATCATAACGGTTTAAGGTCTTACTGATATTTATCTCTTTAATATTTAAAAAATCAGCTTAAATACAAAAGGGACCACTATAATACCCAGACTTATCAACACATAATTACGATAGAGTTTACGGCCTCTGCTGGGATATAAGTTCATCAACTTATTATAACGGTCATTATTAAAAATGAGCAGGTAATTTAATATTACAAAAGGAATTAAAAACACAAGCAAACCGGCAATAAAGGCGTTTATTGCCTTATCCCGGGTTAGGTCAAGTGTAAAAAGGATAGGGATATCCGTAAAAAACCGAAGAATAAATAATAGGGATAGCAGGTTAACACCCTGTATTAATGACATAGAGATAATTGTAAATACCTTCCAACTACCATCCATCCCCTTCTTTGCCCTCTCCTGAGTAATGGCATCAACCCAGATCTTATAATAAATGCTCAACATCTGCTTTTCATTTATATTCAACTATATTAACTAACCCTCAACACTACACATAAGTTTGCATAACTATTAAGTAACTGATATTTACTGTATTCCGTTAGTAATGGCAATTCGTCACGATATTTCGTCATCTCAAAGTCAATAAATACATAAAATATTCATTATCAGCAACATAAAAACAAGGCATAAGTATTGAATTCTTTCAAAGAGTTCGTTAATAAATCACAACACAATCACTAACCTTAAAACACATTACCATGCCAAATCATTTATCAACGTTCGGAGTCATCCATACTGCAATAAGTCTTGTAGGGGTTGCTATCGGTTTTATTGCCTTGTTTCAGGACGGCAAAATCATTCCTAACACCAAAAATGGAAAACTTTATGGCATCTTCACTGTACTGGCCTGTTTGTCATCATTCCTCGTTATGAAAACCGGTCACCTGAGCAGCGCTCATAACCTGTCTTTCCTTATTTTGATACTATTGCCTATTGTTTACTATGCCCCTTCGCTACGCATTTTTGGAAGTAAAGCCGATTATGTACAAACTGTAGGCATGACGGCCACCTTGTTGTTTTCATTAGTGCCTGCTGTAGTTGAAACACTGACAAGGCTCCCGGTTGAACAACCGCTGGCCGATGGGCCTGATTCATCCATAGTAAAAATGGGGCTTTTAATTTTACTGGTATTATTTATCATCATTATGATATACCAGGCAATTAAACTGAAGAGCCAACGCAAGGGACTTAGTCCTGCCATGTAAATTGCTATCTGCCGATACATTAATATATTAACTGTCTGGGGCTTGCCTGTTTTTTTACGGGCAGGCATTTTTGTTTCACTACAATTCTTCTACACGGCGCTGCGCCAACGCCTAAAGTTCATGTAATACCCAGGGCTATTTGAAATAATGTTACATTTATTAAAAGCTACGCGCATTAAATCCCTCCTAAACAATGAAAGATATTAAAAGACGATCATTCATTAAACACACTATATTGGCTGGTGCCGGCACAGTTATCGCGCCTCAATTTCTAAATGCCGTGCCGGCAGAAAGTGAACGGCCAATAAAGGCCAACCAAACCGGGCCAACTTCGGGCAAGAAAGTGATTGTTGCCGGGGCGGGAATTACCGGGCTTTGCTGTGCATATGAACTAATGAAAGCCGGTCATGATGTAACGGTTTTGGAAGCCGATGGCCGGTACGGTGGTCATGTGTTTACAGGCAGAGACGGCCTATCTGACGGATTATATGCCGATTACGGTGCCGATCATATCACTAAACCGGGCTACGAAAAGTTTTTTGAATATGCAGACGAATTTAAGCTTACGACCCTGCCCTATCCTCATGCCGAAGGATCGGCTGCGGCGCCCAACCGTAACGGCCTACGAATGATTGGCGGTAAGTTTTACACTGATGAACAGATGAAAGACCCGGCAGTATTAACCAAAATGGGCTTTAATGAACCTGAAATTAAGTTCCTCACCGAAAATCCTTTTTACGCCCTGAGCTCCTTTTATCTCAAAAAATATAGCGGCAAGTTTACCGACCCATATCAGCCATTTGGAGTTGGGTACAATGAGTTTGACAAAATTCCGGTTAGTGACCTTTATAAAAAGGAGGGGGCATCTGCGGCGGCACTCGCTTATCTTGGCGGGCAAAGGACTTCTGCATTGTATCACCTCTGGAGGGCTTATGTTATGGAATCGCGGGGCATTCCGCTTTCTGAGGGTGATACTTATCATTTAAAAGGCGGCAACGAACAACTACCTATCGCCTTCGCTAAACGCCTGGGGAAAAGAGTAAAATTAAACCATCGCATTACAGCAATTAACCATTCAGCTACTAACGTCACGGTTAAATATAAACCCTATGGAAAAACTGAACAGGAAATGACTGCCGATTTCCTGGTAAACTGCATCACGCTGCCGATTTTCAAAACAATTCCCCTGTCGCCGCCCCTCTCACCCGAAAAACAGTACGTGGTTAACCGAACAACCTATTCATCGCATCCATTTTATGTATTTGAAGCAAGTACCCGTTTTTGGCTTGATGACGGATTTAAAAGCATCAACATGGAATTTGAACATCCATACATATCATCCATTTGGGAAGAAACTAACGAAGTGGGCAGCGACCGGGTGATATTGAAAGCCTATGGCCCCGGTGGCCTTTCCCCACAGCAGGTACTTGATGCCTTCAGGCAAGTTTACCCGGGCAAGCACGATACCATTGAACAAGCTTTAACCAAAGACTGGACAAGAGATGCATTTGCTCCCGCCTGCGAAATGGAACCATTTCCGATAGGTCAGATGCACCGTTTTTGGCCACAGATCATGAAGCCCGAAGGCCGGATCTATTTTGCCGGCACATATGCTGATAATTTAAGCAGAGGGATGGAATCATGTATCCGTTCGGCTCAACGCGTAGCTGCCGAAATTGATAGGACTTAATTATTCCATTCGCGCCACTAAGAATGTAGTTTTTGTGGCCTTAGACTCATTATCTTTAAAATTCAATGTAAGACTATGCCCATCAACAATATAAGTAGAATTGACATAAAACTTAGCATCAGATGGCTCCTGGCTAATCATTGTGTTGCCTTCTCTCACAGCTTTTCCGGATATGGAAATCTTGAGGCTATCCCCTTTTAAGCCATACTGCCCCGAATAATAAACAGCTAAAATACTGCTATCTTTCTTAAAAGTTACGTCAACTAATTCAAATTGGTTAGTCTGTCCAAAGCTTAAATGCCGTTCAGTACTATCACCGGTTTTGGCATACCAGGCTCCGAAAATCGATGTATTTTTTGTCAGGACGTTTTCTTTTTTATCCTTTGAACAGGCATTTAAAAATAGCAACAAGCAAATTGAAAGGCCGCAGGTTAGGTTTCTTGATATTTTCATAAAGTGAAGGTTTAACTAATATTACGATACTTACCACCGTTTCGCTACACCAATAACAAAAAAAGACTGCCAGGAATGGAACAGTCTTTCAATATTTCAGATAAACAGTTTGTTAGTCGGCCTTGCTTACCCTGCCTGAGCCGGCATAATGGGTTTCGCCAATGGTTGCTGTGCCTGAATATACAACACTTCCTGAACCCGAAATACGGGCCGAAACAGTTTTACTGGCAATCAAGCTAACATTACCCGAACCTGCAATTGAAGCCTCAACAGTTTCTGTACTTAATGATTTACCGTTAATCTCGCCTGAGCCCGAGATGTGACAATCGGCCATTCCTGTGCTGCCTTTAACATCAATAGAACCCGACCCGCTGATCCTCAGGTCCAATGTGCCTGACTTAACAGCAGTTTTAATATTTCCCGAACCGCTTAATGCAATTTTTGCATTCCCGCCGGTCATTGTCCCGTCAACGGTTGTGTTTCCGGAGCCGCTGTTAGCAAGATATCCGATACTTTTGGCTGTAATGTAAATATTAGCACGCTGAATATTACGGTGATTTTTCCAGTGATCTTTAAATTCAACTTTTAATATCCCGCCTTCTACTTCAGTTTTAATATCGTCAACTATATTGGCGTCAACATCAAGTTTAATGCTTTCAGTTCCGTCAATTTTTATGAATACGTTAAACGGGCCACCGCAGGCAACGCCGTTAAAGCCAGACACATTACGGCTTACTGTTTGTGCCGAAGTATTAAGCGCTATCGAAACTGTAAGTAACGAAGCCATCATTGAGAAGATTAGTTTTTTCATGATTGCGTGTTTAAAGTATATGACGCTCGCAGAAAAAAAACGTTGCAGCTCTTTCCGGTTTTTCTTTCTGATTACCTTATCTCAAAATAGTAACCGAACCCGATAAAGGTGGCTTGCCCGTTTTGAGATCAATGATATAAAAATATGTGCCCGCAGGTAGCTGCCGTCCGTTAAAGTTACCGTCCCAGGGTACGCCGTAGCCTACTGAGTGGTATAACCGTTCGCCATACCTGTTAAACACATCTACAGTTGAGCTTTCATAAGCTACCAATCCCTTTACTTCCCAATAATCATTAAATCCGTCTCCATTGGGCGTAAAAGTATTGGGCACAGTAATATCAGGCGATACCTTGATGATGGTCTGGCTTTGATTAACACAACCACGAACATCCGTAACATAAAGTGTGTAAGCAATATCAGCATCACCGGTAACCACAGGCTCTTTTATTTTGTTATTGTTTAGGCCAACATCGGGCAGCCACAGATACTGAACATTTTCATCACTTACCGTTGGCATTAATGTAATGGTATGATTTTTTAATACATACCTTATACCTCCGGCATCAACAGTTGGCGGTGGTATAAATTTAATGATCATATCATCGCTGGCGGTATAACACTGTCCGGGCGCATTCGCAGTAAGCGTGAGTTTTACCGAACGATTTTTGATATCATCTTCAGAAGGGGTATAAACCGCCCCCTCGGCGTTTTCCGGATACAGCAATGTACCGGAGCCGGAGCTTGTCCACTTGCCGCCACCTGGTATCAGGATATTTCCATCCAATTTTATGGGATCACGTTTTGCACAAACTTCCAGATCGGTACCGGCATTGGTGCCTGGTGTTTTGCCAAAAGTTATAGTCATTTCAGATGTGGCGATGTTACAATTATCTTTACTGGTAGATGTGAGCACCAAGGTTACAGATCCTGCAGCCCGGTCTTCGACAGATGGTTCATACTTTGCATTCAATTCAACATCTGAAGGTAAAAACTGCCCTGGATTGGTACCTTTCTTTGACCATACACCGGTTTTGGTACCGCCTCGAATCTCACCGGCCAGCTGGATGTATTGATCTGTAATACAAGCTAATATATTGCCGCCCGCATCTGAGGTTGGCAGTTTATTTATTACAACTTCTTTGGAAACTACCGGACTGCTGCAACCATTTACAGTAACAAACAGCGAATAGGTACCCGCCATATTTTCAGTAGCACTAATTTCGGGGTTTTGTAATGCCGACTTAAAACCATTAGGGCCAGTCCAGGTATAAGTTGCGTTTGAAATAGTCTGTGCATTTAATTTAATGGTTTTATTTACACATACCGGTGAGTTCGTCCGCACATCGGGCAGAGGTACTTCGGGGTTAACTTTTACTACGTAAGTAAACGGTACCCCGTCACATCCAAAAGCCGAAGGTGTGATAATATAAGGTACATTTATAGCATAGGTAGCTTTATTGATCAGTACTTCATCTATTTTATTACCGGTTTTATTGGTTACCGCAACATTGCTGATCCCAGCTACCGCGGCCCGGCTCCAGCTGAATGTTGCCGACGGGACATTGGAAGTAATAGTATAATCAACGGGCTCCCCGCTACAGGCTGTACCCGACGGCTTACTGGTAACATTAACCGATGGGTTAACCTTTACCACCCATTTAAAAGGCGGCCCTGAGCAGTTACTTGTTTGATAATTATAAACGTAAGTAACATCAACAGGCGCATTGGTTGTATTAAATAATATCTCACGTATAGTGCCAGCCATTTGCCCGGATACAGACTGGTTACTAATGCCCGGAACCGCATCCCTCGACCAACTGGAACTTACGCCGGGGATACTAAATGTTATCGTATAATTTCCGGTGGTCATATTACACAACGTAGCAGTTGGCGCACTCGTAACCTGTGGCGATGGGTAAACCGTAACTACGTAATTAAATGGCGTACCCGAGCACCCGTTGGATACAGGGGTTATTAAATAAGTAACATCAATAGGATCGGCCTTTGTATTTATCAATGTTTCGGTTATTTGTACCGATGTTTGATTGGATACGGCTGTATTACTGATTCCTGCCACAGCTGCACGCGACCATAAAAAAGTAGTCCCCGACTGATCGGCAGTGATGGTATAACTTTGTGGCACACCGCTGCAAACATTATCTGCAGAGCCACTGGTTATAACCGGTAAGGGGCTAACCGTTACATCAACTTTAGTACGCGCACTAACACACCCGTCAACAACAGCTTGCACATAATAACTTGTATTAGCAATTAAGGCCGGCGTTGCGTAAGTGTTTTTGATAGATAGCAAAGTACCTCCAACCGGTGCATCGTACCATTGATAAGTACCTGTTGAACCGGTAGCGGCTAATATTGTGTGACTGCCTTCGCAGGCCGGCACGTTGCTTACTACCGGCGCAGTCGGCGGCTCGCTAACGGTAACTGTAACCGCGGTCATATCACTGGTAACATCGTTAATTGTTGTATTTACATAGTAGGTTGTTGTTTGCGTAAGTACGGGGGTAATAAAATTAGGGCCTGTTGATAACAGCGTACCATTTTCGGCTGCGCTATACCAACGGTACGTCCCTCCCGGACCTGTAGCTGATACTGTGGCTATACTCCCCATACATGTAGTTGTACCGGAGGCAATTGGCGCCCGTAGTGTTGAGCTGATATTAATAACAACCCTGTCAATCGCCGCCCCGCAAATACCCGATGGGTCATTGGAGGTTAGGGTAAGTATCACCTGCTTTTCGCCTGCAGCAGGGATATAAGTAGTAGTCAAATCTGTGGCATCAACAAATCTACCCAATCCACCCGACCATCTGCCGCCCTTAACTCCGTCTATACTGCCTGCCATTTTCGCAGTTTCCCCCGGTTGTATAGTTTGGTCGGGGCCGGCGTCTGCTTTTGCACCTGGATCTATCGTTACCTTTGCGCTGGCCGTACTTCCAACCGTCCCGTCCGGGTTGTAAATTGTGTTGGTAACCTCGTATGTACCAGGTGTTGTTTTGCTTAAGTTGATTTCGCCGGTCGCTGTGCTGGCAAAGGCTAAACCAGACGGTGAAGCTGAAAATGTACCGGCACTTGAATTTGGCGGAAACATTGGCTTTGGATTGGTGCCGTACTGGCAAAATGGCCCTCCATAGCTAAACTTCGCATCAAATATGGAAACAATTTCAACCCCGGCACTATAGGTTGACGAGCATTGCCCATTCCCTGTAAGGGTGACGATGTATTTACCCGGCGCGCTTGCCTTAACATCAATCTGGCCGGTATGAACATCTGCAAAAACCAAACCAGCCGGCGATGCGCTGAAAGTACCGCCCGAAGGATTATTTATTATCGGCTTAGGATTAGGACTAAGTGGACTAAATGTGCCCGATGTATAAAGAAACTGCGTTTCATCAGCCGAATTAACCGATACCGTTACCGGTGCGCGGTTGCTTACACAATCGCCAATCCTGCTTTGTATATAAAAGGTTGTTTTCTCAGATATGATCGGCGTATTAAATGTGCTACCGGTAAATAAGGGGCTTGTTGAAGTTGGGCTTGCAAACCACAATATATCCCCATCACCCGCAGCTGTTAATTTTGCCGATGTACCGGAACAAACGGAGGTATTAGAGGCTGTGGGGGGCGACGGCTGGGAATTTACCTTAACTGTAACTGCAGTACGCGCGCTGACACAGCTATTCGATGCACTTTCAACATAATAAGTTGCAGCTGAAGTTAGATTAGGCGTAACATACGTTGCTCCGGATGACAGGATTGTTCCTCCTACAGCACTATCATACCAGGTAAAACCTGCACCATTTCCTGTTGCAGTAAGTACAGCGGATCCGTTATAACAAACAGTAGTTGCAGGCACTACAGGCGCGGTTACAGGTGGAATGACAGTTACGGGTACAGCTGTCCGGTCGCTTGTACACCCGTCAACCATGGTTTGTACATAATAGGTGGTACTTGTTGTTAAAGCCGGCGTTGTAAAACCAGCTTTAGACGATAGAAGAGAACCTCCTGTTGGTGCAGCATACCACTGATAAGTACCATTAGTTGCGGATTTTGCAGTCAATGAAATCACCGAACCTGAGCAGATTACTGCCCCGGCTGCTACCGGTGCTGCTATAAATGAATTGACAATCACTTTTACCGGAGCACGATCGCTTGTGCAACCTGCCGCCGAACTATTTTCAAGATAATAAGTAGTGGTTTTAGTTAATGCAGGCGTTGTAAACTTTAAACCCGATTTCAATAAACGTCCGCCTGTTGCTGCATCATACCAGGCATATGTACCGGTAGGATTTGTTGCAGCAGTTAATGTTGTTGCCGAACCATAGCATATGGTACTTGTTTGAGGTGCAGGCACTTCAGGTATCGGGTTAACAGTTACTGTTACCGGTACGCGCGGACTTATACAATCATTAAGTACTGTTTGCACATAATATATTTTGGTAGCTGTCAGTACCGGTGTTGTATAATCCGGGCTGGAAATAAGCGGGGTACCACCAGTTGGCACATCAAACCATTGAAAAAAACCGGCAGATGCATCTGCATGCAAAGTTGCTACTGAACCCGAACAAATGTTAGCATTTGAAACCACAGGAGTAGCCGGCGGTGGATTAACCCAGGCAGTAACAGGCGTAGGCACACTGGTGCAGTCATTAATTACCGCAACAACATAATAAGTTGTGGTTTTAGATACAGGCGGAGTAACAAACGATGGCCCTGTTCCTAAAACTGTACCGCCGGCAGCTGATGCGTACCAGCTATAACTTTGCCCCCCACCTGCCAATAAGGTAACGCTTCCACCAGAACATGTTGCTGCACCTGCAACATCCGGTTTGCCGGTTATGTTTACTGACACTGCTGTTCGCGGACTGGTACAGCCGGCAACAGTGGTTTGTACATAATATGTAGTTGATGATAGTATCGGCGGAGTAGTAAAAGTATTTGAACCCGCCAAAAAGTTGCCACCAGTCGGAGCATCAAACCATTGATAATCGCCACCCGGCCCTGTAGCCGTAAGCGTGGCCGAACTATTTTGGCAAACTACCACACTTTTGGCTGTTGGTGCAGCAGGCGTATTTGCATCAGTAATGGATATACTTTTTTTAACGCCTTGGCACCCGGCTGTTTTATCCGTAACGGTCACAGTATAGGTGCCGGATTTATTTACACTGATGTTAGCTCCTGTTTCACCGGTGCTCCATACATAAGTATAGGGTGCGGTACCATTAGTAGCACCGGCCGTTAACACCACCGAACTGCCCGAACAGATAGTGGTGGACGATGCATCGAGATTGACACCCAAAGTACAGTTTTGCGCTTTTACCTTGGATGACAATAACAGGAATAGTAATACTAATAAACGGTTGTTCATGAACCTTTCACAAAGCCTTAAAAATCAAATCCATAAATTGACAGGTTGTTAAGGCTTCTATTTGCGAAACGTTTTTTATTCAGGGTAAAAAATAGTTTAGCCACCGCCATAACAAATCAGGTGGGATGTTATACGGAGTGCTTGTTCAAATTGTTCAGATAAAACGCGGCAATTATTAACTTAATAGAAATTTTATTTCAACTTAAAACAAATAAACCAAAAAATATATTTAAATTAACTTCAGTGAAACTAATTTACAACTAAGAAACTTTATGTTTTTATATTGAGAGAAAGACCAGATTATCTGCCGATCTGGCTTAATATAGTTGGGTCTTTTATTTTATCATCGTCGGCCAGTAAAAAAGCTTTACTTATGATAACTGAAAGTCCGTTATCGCCTTCAAAAGGAAGAAATACATTTTCGGTTATATTTTTCTTTGATTGATCAGGGACTATACACAAATATTGATCATTAGGCTCCATTAAAATATTGGTACTTCCTAAATGAATCTTATAAATGCGTTTTTTCCCTGTTACCACCAGGAATTTATCTTTTATTTCGGCAACTTTGGCAATTTTCAAACGCGGAAGCAACCGCTCAAGAATTTCTTTTCGGCCCTTTGCTATTTCAGTAAGTTCACCAAAGGAGTATGACTGCCAGTAATTACGATAATCCGGCAAACCACCATTATCGCGCCAGTTTGGATCATTTCCAACGCTGGCAACCCCCACAAAAAGATCAACATCGCGCATTACTTCCGAAAACAGTTCAACTGGTATGTCTATCAGTTGCGCAGTTCCTGGTTGTGTTGCATAATTAAATCTTACCTGATCTGTAGCTATATAATTGAATATACCACTACGGTTTAAGCTATTTTCGCCCTCAACGGCATTAGTCCAATATTCAGCTATCATATTAAATGCGGGTAATTTGATGCTGGCAATTCCATTGGCGCCGTTATCAAATCCGCCCTGTATAGTATATTTCCAACCTCTTACGCCTGCCAGCGAATTAAACTGGTGCTGTTTCAGGATATGGCCAGCCATACGGTTGCTATAGGTACGCGTATTTATTTCAGCATCTGTAAGGAGGTATACTTCCCTGAAAGCCTGCTTTATTGGTTGCTGTATCTGTTTATCCAGAAAAAAAGTACGCCATTCGCTCACTGTTTCTGCTGATACCGTTGACGGATGCCATAGTGAAACCGTTTCGGCTCCGGCTACGTCAACCATTTTCCCTAAACGGTTTACCCATGCCCCGTCCCACCAATAACCTTCGGTTTCAATTTCGTTGCTACCAAACTTCCATATAAGGTCGCGGCTTAAATACGAAATCAATCCATGATTAAAATAATAAGTATCGAAGTGGTTCCGGCTTAATTTGCGTCCCTGCTTAAAGCTGGCATCGATACGGTCGCGCTGAGCATTCAGGCTCAATTCAATTTGCTTTGCGGCAAGTTTAATCTCTTTTAATTCGACCGGATAACTCTCTTTCACATAAACAGGTTCCGATTTTTGCGATGTACCGTCGGCTTTAATCCAGCTTAGGCTTACCTTTCCAATTTTTTCAATACGCAAAACGGCTTTAAACTCCCCAACTATAAAAGTGCGTTCGTGATTCACCAATTCATGATCATCTATTGCAAGATCCTCTATATCATCAACAGGCAGGTTTCTATCTTCGGCTGCTTGTACGAGGTACTTTTCAATCAGGTTAAGAGTACTTGCCAGCTTAATCTTTACCTTAAGCCGCGATAAATGCCCAATCCCCTCCAATCCTTCTGTTTTATATAAAGTATATAAACAGGCGTTGCCAATTGCCGTTGAGGTTTGACCATGTCCCGGTATTTTACGATAAGCCCTGTCTGCCAGCATAGCAATACGGTTAAGCAGGATATTGTCCTTTAGCATAGCACATAACCATATCAAACCTTTAAAACATTCCGTTGCCGGTGCAGAAAGGAACTCATATTTTACCACATCATATGTGGCATATCCATAATCTACAGAACTTGCAACCTGCTTTTCTTTAAGATTTATCAAATGATCGAGCCAGGGAATAAAGGCTTGCTTGAATTTTTCCAACCCCAACTGATCAAGTATGGTTTTCCCATCCTGCAGATATTTTTTTGACGGTTTGGCGCTCCCTGCTTTTTTTGCTGCGTCAATAAGCTGGTACCAGATATTCCTTTCCTCGCCGGGTAGCGAAGCAATATCTCTATTAATTATCTTAGGAAGTTCATCGCCACCCGGAAAAAGAGTAACCTGAGCTTTACCAGTTGGCGACAATATTATCAGGACCTGTTCTCTAAGTCTGGAAGTTTCTAATTCATCGTAAGCATTACTTGATGCTCTTAGTTTAATTAGCAATTTTTCTAATGCATCAGCAACAACCGGCGACGGGAGCCTGGCTTCATATTTTTTTTGAAGCTGGTTAAGTATTCCTTTGAGCGGGACTTTTACCCCCCAGTATTTTTGGCTGTACGAAACTGCTGTTTTGATGATATCTGCAAAATCATCATCATCCATTTCAATACGCATTTTAAACAAATGCTTCAGAAAAGCTTGACGGATCGAGATCAATTGATATGTCCGATTGTCGGACGACAAGGACCTGGCCGCTCTGTGATAGTCATTTACTACTTTAACCGAATGAATAATAAAAGCTGTTTTATCCTTATCAGATAATGAAAGTATCTCTTGTTTAAACACTTCCGATTCGGCAGCCTTAAAATTCCACCACCACTTATCATCTTCAAACTCGTCCCTTGTCCGGTTTATGACATCATCAAAAAACACGTCCTGCTCACTCATTAGTCCTGTAGCCACTGCGGCTTTAGGTAAAAACCTTTTAAACAGATCGCTAAATCCCATATCAACCTCCTACAAGGGGTGTTAGTTTAATGAAACTTACTGTACTTTCATTATTTACCAGTATTTCTTCTTCCAACGACTCTGCCTGCCGATTATCGATCAGCACAAAAAAGCCATTTTTTTGAAAAGCATCGAGCGCGGTATACACCTGCTTTTCGGCATCTATCCTTTTTACTTTTTTTATTTTGAAACCGTTTAAAAATGCTTCTGCATCTGTTGGTTGCACCAAACCGGTGAATGTTTCGGTGAGTTTATCGTTATAGGCCTCAACCTCGGCGTAAACCCTCGCCTCAATGATATCTTTTATCGTTAAGCGCTCTCCGGATACGGCAATCCTTATCTCATTCAATATTTTACCGGCGAAGGTTTCGTCGGTTATTTTAAGGTTTATGGTGCTCATTTAACGTTATTTTAACAAGCATTGAAGTTATGTATTGCTTTTAACTAAAGCAATAATTGGGCCTATAAATTAATATAATACTTGCAATCATTTAATACCGGCACTCATATGCTTGATGTGAATGCCGGTATTTTTACCGCCTGGCATTCGGCAACCTACAACTAAATAAAACGTCGCGACTTTCTTAAACAATACATTATCGCTCCGGGCGAGCCATTAACAACCTCGATAACAGGCAAACTTACAGTCAATTCGTTCACGCTGGCTTTATAGCAACAATATCTAAGAATATCTATTCTAAAAACTTTGCTTTAAGTTCCGTGATATTCTCATCAGTTAAACCTACCTGTGTTTTGAGGTAATTATCAACAGAGCCATACTGTTTTTTGATTGCGGTAAACGTGGCATCAAGGTATTCTTTTTTAACGGCAACCACATCTTTGGCAACACCTTCGTTAATCTTCATAAACTGAACCATTTGTTTAGCCATTTTTTCGTTTTCGGCAGCACGGTAATAGTTTGATGCTTCATAATCGTTCATAATGGTTTCATAAGGAACACCTAAACTATATAACAATAATGCAGCGCCAATACCTGTGCGGTCTTTACCTGCGGTGCAATGAAATACAAGGCTTTTATCTTCGGGCATAGCCAGCAGTTTACCGAAAAATGGTTTATATCTATCGGCCAGATACGTTGTATTGCTGTAGTAATCTACCATGATCGAATCGCCGTGGGTTTTGCCTTTAAAGCTTTGCATCATATTGCCTACATTATCGCTACCGGCAGGGCATAGAATATAATCGGTGTTAGGGTTCATGCGGTCGGGCGCTTGTTTTGATTCCTGCGTACCACGTAAATCAACATCATAAGCAATCTTACGTTCGGCCAACGTAGCCAGATCCTGATCTGTAAGCTTGCTCATATCGGCACTGCGATATATTTTGCCCCATTTTACGTGATGCCCGTCTTTAGTGGTATAGCCACCCAAATCCCTGAAATTTACAGCCCCTTGTAGTTCCACCTTACGTTTGGCGCTATCTGCAACCTGTGCGCTAACACTGCTGTAAAGTGCAATAATGGCCAGTGCTGATAAAATTATTTTTTTCATATCCTTTTAAATTATAAAACAGGGACACTTGTAAGTGCCCCTGTTAAGGTTTTAGTTTAGTTATTTTTTATTACTTGGTTAACCAGGTGTCTTTAGTAAGGTCGTCTGTACCGCCGAACTGCGATGCAAGTGCAGCCTTATTGTTTGCTGCGTTATATGCACCCTCAGAAACAGGGTACTGCCAGCGACGCGGGATCAGGTTATTTGGAGTTCCAATACCACTACCACCCTGCGTAAATGCAGGTATGCCGGTTCTCCTGAAGTTGTAGAAAGCTTCCCATCCTGAGTTATTGAACATAGAAATATATTTCTGTGTAAGGATTTGAGTTAATCCAGCCGCGTTATCGCCTGCATAAACAACTTTAGCCAAAAATGAAGGGATATCTACTGTAGCGGTACCCCATGGATCACCTTGCTTAATGTTTTTAGGGTTAATTGAAGTCTCGGTTGATGCGATTGGGAAGGTAATAGTTAAAGACTGGCCGTTGGTTAAACCGTATAATGCCAATGAAGCATTGATACCGTTATTGTACCAGGTTGCCGCGCTACCTGTAGCCCATCCCCTGTTTATACCTTCTGCAATGTTGAAACACATCTCAGAGTAACCGATAAACACAAACGGCTCTGCATTTGCACCGGTTGACGAAACATAATAACGGGTGTAGTTACTGAAAGAGTATATACCGTTGTTTGAGTTGGTTAACAAGGCCGGTTGTGCCTGGTTCATATCAGAACCAACATAGGCCGAGAAATCACTGAAAGTTTTGCCACCGCTGATCTGTAAAGGAGCCGGCGTAGAGGTTACAAACAAACGCGGATCTGATGTTGCAGTTTCAATATTGATATAAGTACTGCCTGGATTAGCATAGTTGTTATACGGATTTAAACCCAAAGAAAAAGTTGAGTAACGGTTAACAGCGTTAAAACGGTAAACCAGGTTATCACCGTTTCCGGTCATGATCGGATACTTGGTTGGGTTACCTAATATAGCTGCAAACTGTTGAGGAATCTGCAGATCGGTATTATCTGTAGCGCGTTTGCTCAGGCTGATCAGGATACGCAGACGGTAAGTATTGATCACTTTTTGCCATTGCTGATAAGTAAGGTTAAAAATATCACCCTGATTTGCATCGATAGCGGTATTGGCAAGGCTTGGATTAGCAGTTACCAACGCGCCAATTAATGTATTGGCTGTTTCTAACTGGGCAAGTGCAGCTTTGTAAACATCGTGCTGCGTATCATATTTAGGTGTAAGGTTTGTAGGATCACCCGCTTGAGAAAACGGGATGTCACCTACTCTTTGGCTCAACCAAATGCCAGAATAAGCTTTGAAAAACTCACCTAAAGCATAATATTTATTGGTTTGATTGCCCAACTGAGCAGTAGCCTGCTGCTCAAGTTTAAGCGTGTACTTCAATATATCATAACTATCAGATGTATTACCAAAGTTATAAGTATTGGTCCCCCTATAATATGAATAGTTAGCAACTATATATTGATCAGCAACTGCGGTATAACCGAAAGGTTGCTCATCACTACGGCTCAGCGTTGCAGTTATATGGTTCAATAGCAACGATAAAGGTACTATTGAATTTGAGCCAGCCACGTTGGGGTTATTAATCAAATCCCCTTTCTGACAGCCGGTTATTGATACCATGCCCATTGTTAACAACAGGGCAAATGGGATTAATGATTTTATTTTCATAAATTTTCTTTAAATCAATGTGATAATTAGAATGTTAAATGGATGTTGAAACCGTAACGACGGGCTGTTGGGCTTTCAAGGTCGCTTCCGCCATTTCCACCAACTAAACTACGATCTGACGCATTATAGCCTGATGCAAACTGGTCAAGGTCAATATCTTTACGTGCTGCAAAATAAAGCAGGTTTCTGCCCACAACCGAGAAGGTTACTTTTTTAATAAATGAACCTCTTAACATACTTGCAGGTAATGAATAACCTAAACTTGCTTCACGCAATTTTGCATATGAGCGGCTAATCATATAGTACTCATCAAAATTGCCGCCGATACCACTCGATACATAGCTCTGTACTGTTACAGGAATTGTATTAGGAGCAAAAGTCAGGTCTTTTAAGTTAGCTATCTGACCGCCAACAAATATTGGTGTACCGCTTACAATGTGAACACCAGGGCCAACGTATGATGGCGTTGCACCTACGGTACCTTCATTGGTACTTTTCCACTCAGCTAAACGGGCTGCACCGAAAGCACCGGTAGCAGTTTCCAGATCGGTACCACCATTCATTGCCTGGTAGTAAGTTCTGTCGTAAATTTTACCACCGATACGGCCATCAAACTGGAAGCTTAAAATAAAGCCTTTGTAAGTGAACGTGTTGGTAATACCAAATGAGAAATCAGGGTTAGCATAACCTAACAAGCCCTGGTTGCTGATACCACCCGGAGAAGTAAGAGGCACACCACCAGATACTTTACCGGTTGCATCAACCGAATAAGTGTTAACGATATTACCGTTACCGTCTCTTACGAATTTGGTACCGTAGATAGCGTCAGGCCTGTCGCCAACAACATAGTTATGGTTGTTTTGCTGTAAAGTTGATACACCGTTATAAATTGATTTAATAGTTTCTTTGTAAGTTGAATAGTTTACGTTAACATCCCAGTTAAGACCATTAGGGTTTTTCAACACAGAACCCATCAACTCAACCTCGAAACCTCTTTTACGTGTAGTTACACCATTTACCAATTGGTTTGTGTTGCCTGTAGAGGTAGCTACACCCAATGGAAAAATGTTAGGACCATTCTCGGTAGTAAAGTAAGTACCATTTAAACCTAAACGGTTTCCTAAGAATTTTGCATCAAAACCAGCTTCGTATGATTTAACGTCGAAAGGTTTGATCTTATCGTTTGAAATTGTATTTGATAAGGTAACTGAAGGTGTACCGTTATAGAAAGTTGCGGTAGCAATAGGCGACGCATTCAAATATGTTGGACCATTATACGGAGTATACAACTCTGTGCCATAACCTAATAACCCTGTAACCGGTTTTGAGTTCCAACCGGTACCCAATGCAGTTGAATTTAAAGCATTGTATGAAGTACCGATAGTTGGTGAAGTTAAACCACCCTTAACGTCGGCAAATGAACCACGCACTTTTAAGAATGAAATAAACTCAGGTAATTTGATGTAGTCAGTAACAACACTGCTGATAGCTACTGATGGATAGAAGAAAGTGTTATTACCTGAAGGTAATGTTGACAGGTGGTCTACACGGTTGGTAGTATTGATGCTGAAATAATTTTTGTAACCAAAATCAAACGAGTAGTAACCGCTATATACCTGCATTTTTGAATCAAAATTGTAGATATAAGGTTTACCTGCCGAGTTATTAAGATTGTACACCCCTGGCAAAGCTAAAACCTGAGTTGTACCCCAGTCAGATTTGTATGAGAATGACCTTGCATTACCACCCAGTAAGCCTGAAATATTCCAGTCACCAAATTTGTGGTTGTAAGTAAATGTCAAATCGGTATTGTTATCTAACAGGTTACGGTCATCCTGTCTGTAATCGCCGTACCAGCCAAAAGTATACCATGAAAGGTATTGGTTAAGGTTAGCGCCTGCAGGTACCTGCTCGGTATTTTGCTCATCATAAGTATTTAAAGCTTCGCGTAAGCTAACATTCAAATCCTGAGTGATTTTGTAGCTCAATTTTAATGAACCGTAAATAGTTTGCTTGGTTCTGCCTTTAAGCCATTTATCGGCAATAAACCAGGGGTTATTTAAACGACCGTATTCCTGGGCGTACTGTTGTAAACCCGGAACACCCTGCGGGCCCTGATAGATATTTTTCAGCGCGTTTACATCATAATCTGCAGAGCCGTATACCTTAAACATGTATACATAACTTTGCGGGCTATAATCAACGTCGGGAATGTTTGGCGAATACAATTGGTTAAGGTTCAAATCACCTTCAACACGTAATTTGGGGGTAATATCGTAACCGGCAGCAATCTTAAAGTTATCGATATTTAATTTAGTGTTAGGGAAATCACCTTTCTGGTAAGTGTGGCCATAAGAAATATGCATATCATAGTTTGATCCGCTGGCCGCTATAGATAGTGAGTTGGTATTGGTGATACCAGTTTGCACAAAGTTTTCAAAGTTTTTTGCACCTCGCGCTAACCAAGGTGTTTTTTGCCTGATACCTGTTGCGGCATCATAAGGGCTGTCATATTGTTGTGTTTGGAAAACACCATCAAAACGAGGGCCCCATTCTGGCAAACGCTGCGTGTTATCATACAATACGTTGCCGTAAGTATAGGCGAAGTTGCTACCACGGCCATACTCGGTTTGGCTTTTTGGCAATACAAGGAAGCCTTTTTCCAGCTCTGTAGTGCTATTGAAATCTACCTGCCAGCCTTTTTTATCCTTTGAACCTCTTTTAGTGGTGATGATGATAGCACCATTAATACCGCGAAAACCATAAAGAGCTGCCGCGTTAGGGCCTTTGAGTACAGTGTAGGTTTCTATGTCATCAGCGTTGTAGTCATAAGTATCAGAGTTCACGGGCTCACCGTCAACAACGTATAATACATCTTTACTACCGCGCAGTACCACAGTTGGCGCACCTGCAAACTCGGCATTTGCACCAATGCTTAAACCTGCAATTTTACCGGCCAGTGAGTTTAAAGGGTTGGCATCACGGGCAGTTGTTAAAGCATCACCTCTAACCTGCGATTGTGAGTAGCCTAATTTTTGAAATTCCTTTTTTACACCTAATGCTGTTACTACAACTTCGGATAGCGCTTTTGTATCAGATTTTAAATTAACAGAAAGGTAAACTTCTGTTCCTATTACTACCTCCTGGGTAGCAAAGCCAATAGTATGGAAAACAAGCGTTTGGCCTTTACTTGCCGAAATGGTAAAACGACCTCCTTCGTTGGTAAGGCCGCCTTGTTTGGTGTCTTTAATTGTCACGCTTACACCCGGAAGCGGCTGATTGTTATCGTCTAAAACGATGCCTCTGATTGTTAAGGTTTGAGCTTGCAAGCTACTATAAGTGAACATGCAAACAATCATAACCAGTAGCAATCGTGAAATTTTAAGTAAATTTTGTTTCATTGCAATACAGTTAGTTTGCAACAAAACTATCCTCGCTGTATTAAGAAAGGATTTTCACATTAACAACATAGGAATAAGGATTCATGAAGAAATGTATTTTTCGAAGGTATTTTACTACTTAATGTTAAATATTCCTTAATTCTTTTAACATTCATACAATTTGGCACACACTCAACCTAACTCACTCAAAACCAAACAATAACACAAAAGGGCCGAAATCTTTCTGGTGAGATTCCGACCCTTTTCTTTATAGTTTACAAAGGCTTTCGCCAGGGTTAATTACAACCTAAAATTAAGTGATATATAAGGATACCAACCTTCGCTTGAATGGCCGGCCAATATTTGTAATACCGTTAAACTTGCAGGTGCAAAATATAAGCCACCGCCTGTACCTGTGTGCCACTTATCTGAATGCTCGTCCTCAATCCAAACCCGGCCGGCATCATAAAAACCTACCAGGCCTAACTGGCCGGGTATAATATAGCTGGCGATGTCGGCAAGCTTAATGCGTCCCTGCAAATTATTAAATACCATATGCTTGCCTGCAAAACGGTTTTGCAGATAACCAAGCAGGTTGCCCTGCCCGCCTAAAAACATCGACTGATAAAAAGCAGGTTTACCAAAACTTACACCACCGCCAACACGATCGGATAATACAATAGCACCTCCGGGCGTTAGCTTTTGATAATAAGTAAACTCCGGCTTGATCTGTACAAATGATTTGGAATAACTATTAAGCCCTTCATAACCCTGTACCGTTACAGTAAAATAATACCCTTTCGTAGGCAGGATATTATTATCCCGCTGATTTGTAGTATAATTTATCAGTGCGCCAAGATGTGCTTTATCTTTTCCAACTGTTAAGCTATCATAAGAGTTAATAAGCGATGTTTGGTTGATGAACCGCCCGGTATTTTGTGAAAGATCGAGATGATAAAACTGAAATGAAGGACCAACGCTGATATCACTGTTTTTACCGGTATGCCAGCGCAAAGCCGGATCAAACTGGTAAATATCATACCGCGTACGGTAGTAAGTGCGATAACCCGGAAATTTATTTAAAGGACTTTCATTACCCAGGCCAAAAAAGTTCACCGTATTATCAGGCGACTGGATGTTGGCCTGCATAATAAAATCAGCTTTGCCGATGGCATCTATCCACTCCCCCCTGTATTTGATCCTGAAAGCATCAGTAGCAAACGAATGGGTTATCATTACCTGTTGCAATGTTGAATAAGGCAACTTCCTGAACCCGTCATGACCGGTATATTGAAAACCCAGGCCAAGTAAAAAACCATCGTCCTTATTTAATGCGGCGGTTGCAAGGGGCATCCACACATTATATAAGTTAGTTGGTAAAAACTGAGTATTTGATGTATCGTTTGAAAGATGTTTATTTAATTGGCCAACATTGCCGGTAAAATTGGTACTATCTCTCCGTCCGTAAAATTTTATTGTTTGTGCCGATTGCTTAATCTCAACAGTTTTACTGCCCACACTATCAATCAATCTTAACTTAATAGGCGAATTGGCATTATCAATAACGATGCGGTCATCTCCGGCAGAAACATACAACCTTATTTCTTTAGTAATCTCGGGCTTGTATACCATATCCATAAACTGATCTTTGGTTTCGCCATCTTTATTTAGTTTATTAATTGTTATACGCATAGCCTTGTCCGGGGCGTCGGCAACGGTGATCAGCTCGCTTTTATCGGTAGCGCGGATATCTACTATCCTATTCGCAAACTTATAATACTCGCTCATTGCTGCCGGTATATTATCACGGCGTTGTTTTAATATAGCAAGCAACTCATTATGCCTCAATTTATAGCTTTCTGCGGGCAGCCGTTTTAAACTCTCTTCAAGTACGGCATCTGTTTCTGCTTTAACAAACTCATTGGCAATCTGCATCCACCGCTCGTAGCTTATTTGCGCATCCGGGTATTGTTTCATGAACCTTGTTTTGAACAGCGAATATTTTACATGCGGAATATCCCCGGTAAAATCTTCAAGTAAAGGATCTATCCATGGTAGCGCAGCAATACTCGGAAACACACCCTGAGTAACATGAAATACCTGATCACGATCACGTGGTACAGCTGTATAGGTTTTACCTTTACCATTTTTAGTGTCAGCCCAGCGCCACTGATCTTCGTGCCTGTCCCAATCCCCCATCAAAAGATCAAGCATGCGGGCCCGTAAAAAGCCTTCTCCGTCCAGCCTGTTATCAAAACTTTTAAGCAGCTGCCCTTCCATTTTAAGGGTATTATCTGACGAACCGGTAGGCTCCCTCTCCTCTATCAAACATACAGTACCAACAAATAACTTGCTGTATTGTCCAAGGGCAGGGTCTTCAGCCACAACCCCTATAACCGGGTTAGCATGCGGCACGTGCACAGCTTCTGCAAGGGGCGGTACAATCAAAGCCGAATATGGGTGCTGGCCACTAAACTCGTCGCCAACCCAATCAACAGCAAAGGTGCCTTGCAAATTTTCGGGTAGTAGTTTATCCGGTGTTTTTTCAACACTGCGCAATACCCATTCGCGGCCGGTTTTATCTTCCAAACGTAACGACTTTGATTCCATGCCACCACCCTGTTTAATAGGAGATAGTCCACCATTTATTTGCGATAGCTTTATAACCGGAAGCTTCACTTTCATGGCCCAGTCTTTACGATAATTTTCGCCAAACAGCCAACGGTGAATCCCGCTTACATCATCATATGAAGTATGGACACTTACAACTGTGCTGTCCGAAAATTTTTGCCAGGCCGATGGCGCAATGGCCTGGGCATTAGCATACACAGCCGAACCTGTAAGGAATAAAAAAGTGAGTATCTTTTTTGTCATGAGGTAATGTGTTTAAGATATAGGGACTTAAAATACAATAAACTAAACCGCTAACAAGAGCCATACCAAACACACAAACAACTAACATACAATAACTTAACAATAGTCAACATAGAAACAAGTGGCGATATATCGTTATTTGTTAAAAGATAGTTCTGAATAACACAATAACATAGTTGTTATGGTAATAGCTTTTAAAGCTCTTGCGCAGGTATAAAAATAATCAATCTGCAATCATTTCACATATAAGCCCGGCGGTTATGTTATTACCTTCCTGATATTGACCTATAAACATTTTGAAGATAAACAGTTTCGATATAGCAAATTTTATTAGTTTTATGACTATATGACCCGCAATGATAAATCGCCACACATCCTTAATGCAGCATCAAATTTACTGGGGCTATGCTTTGTCGTGCTTACTTCGTTAAAATTCCTGAAGCTTTCCGAACGGACTTATATTGACGAAACGGTAACTATAGCGCTTGTTTTCTTTATGCTAAGCTGCATACTTTCTTTTCTTTCCATCAGGGGAAATATTAAACCAGGAGGCCGTTCAGAAGCGGTGGCCGATTACCTTTTTCTTAGCGGGATGATTGTACTATTTATTACCGCTATGCTGATCATATTTAAGGTAATGGTTTAGTCGGTCTGATAACCCAATTATTTTTTAAAAAAGCTTGCCTAACCACGCTGGTTGTCTGCATAAATGCCCATATTATGCCGGGGCATAATCCTTTATTTAGGTGCGCGGTTTTTTTCCTGGCCAAACCAGCAAAATTAGCTTTTTTCATTGTTGGAAAATACTTTGTAAGAAAAATTTTGCAATAGTGTAAACTTGATTGTAACTTGTATTTCAGTTAACCTTACTGCATTTTATTATATCTTACTATTTCTCTCCTGCGCTATAACGCTCTGTTTAAAGTAATTAACAGTGCGTATTGTTTGTTAATAAATAATTTACTGCATATCACGGCTTAACGATTTGATAACTTAGGGTTCTCATTATTTAAAAATTGCCCTCCTACATTTATCAAATCATAAGTTTTAGCCGGATATGGGCATGGTTGCAACCACTTGTTTAAATTCTGGATAAGGGATTTGTAAAGTGTTTGCAGCTACAATATTTTGATACTTGATATGATTATTATTCAACCTGACAATATTACTGTGCCTGTCGACCGATTCATTTTCACGACTAATAATTGCTACAGAATCTTTACAAAATCGGGTTATACCTTAATGCCTTTCACAAACAAAATTTCAGGGATCTATTGCTAATTGAAATAAAAGGATGAAGAAAATATTATTCATTACCGGTTCAATTAACCAAACCACGCAAATGCACCAGATAGCCAATGAGCTGCCTGAATTTGATTGCTGGTTTAGCCAGTTGTTTACTGATAACACCACATTAAATAGTATTATAAATAAAACCACCCTCCTTAGTGGTACCGTGCTTTCCAACAAATTCAGATTAATTTCTGAAGACTATCTTCAAAAAAACGATTTGCAAATTGACTTTGGAGCAAAGAGAAACCACTACGACCTTGTTGTATTTTGTACCGACCTGATTGTGCCCCCACGCATGCGCAACATTAAAACCATTTGGGTGCAGGAAGGTATGATTGATCGTTATACCCCCTGGAGCAGTGTTGTTAAAGCGCTAAAGCTTCCTCCTACACTTTGCGGCAATACTTCGCTAAACGGATCATCAAACATATGTGATGTTTATTGTGCAGCGTCAGAAGGTTACAAACAATACTTTAAGGGCAAAGGTACCCACGAACACAAAATTGTGGTAACAGGCATGCCAAATTACGATAACCTGGTTCAACACGTTAATAATGATTTTCCGCATCATAACTATGTCATGGTAGCCACTACCGATATGCGCGAAACCTTCCGCATTGAAAACAGGATTGCCTTTATTAAAAAGGCAGTAAAAATTGCCGATGGTCGCCCATTGCTCTTTAAGCTTCACCCCAATGAGAATGTAGAGCGTGCAGAAAAAGAAATATACGCTAATACACCGGCCGGTACATTGGTATACAGCAAAGGCAATACTAACCACATGATAGCTAATTGCTGCGAGCTCATTACCCAATACTCAACCGTAGTTTATACGGGTATTGCGTTAGGTAAAAAGGTTCATTCGCTTTTTGATGTCGATGAGCTTAAAAGACTTGCACCAATACAAAACGATGGGGTATCGGCAAGAAATATCGCTGCCATTTGCCGCGGTTTCTTAAACCACAGCGGCGATAAAAAAAGCTTTGACCCACACCTGGCTATGTATAAATACCAGCTTAGCAAGCCAGAGCCGCAATTAACCGAAGAACTAATAGCTAACTGGTAATCATTTTACCGTGAAACATAAAATCTTAATAGTAGTACAGGCCCGCATGGCATCAAGTCGGTTGCCGGGTAAAGTGATGCTGCCTATTTTAGGTAAAAGCCTGCTGGCAAGGATGATTGAACGACTCAAAATGATCAGCCATGAGGCAGAAGTGATCATTGCCACATCCGAAACCCCAGATGATGATATCATCATCAATGAAGCCATTAACATAGGTATCCCTTATTATCGCGGCAGTCTGAATAACCTGCTCAACAGGCATTACCAAGCGGCAAAACTTCATCATGCGGATGTTGTATTAAAGATCCCGTCTGATTGCCCGCTGATTGATCCGCGTATTGTTGATCATGTATTGGATTACTTTTTTGCCAACAGGAACAACTTCGATTTTGTAAGCAACCTGCACCCGGCAACTTATCCCGATGGCAACGACGTGGAGATCATGACCATGGAATGCCTCACCAAAGCATGGGAACAAGCAAGCCGGGAACTGGAGCTGGAGCATACCACTCCTTATATATGGGAAAATCCGCAATTGTTCAAGATTGGTAACGTAACCTGGCCTGCCGGTTTGGATTATTCCATGTCGCACCGCTTTACGATTGACTACGCAGAAGACTATTATTTCATAGAGCGTGTATTCCGCGAATTATATGCCGATAATAATCAGTTCTCGTGCGATGATATTCTTAACCTGCTAACTCAAAAACCCGAGATCTATAACATCAATGCACAATATGCCGGGGTAAACTGGTACAGGCACCATGTAGATGAGTTAAAAACAATTACAGCTGCCCAAACCAAACAGGCACCCACAAAAAACTTACAGGAATTATAACAAGCGAATGATAACAGAGGAGAACAACAATTACCAGGAATTAACAGACACCGCTCTGAAGGTACGGGAGCACATCATCCGCATGTCTACCGATGGCGGGTGCTTTACAGGTGCATCGCTATCGGCGGTGGATCTGATCGTTTATTTATACAGTCGCTTTTTGAATATCAATAAGGATAATCTTGATGATCCCAACCGCGATTACCTTTTTCTGTCAAAAGGCCATGATGTACCTGCCTTGTACGGCACCTTCGCCGAACTGGGTTTATTGGAAAAAGAGCGACTGAAAAATCACCTTTTACTTAACGATCATATTTACTGGCACCCCAATACAAAAATCCCGGGTATCGAGTTTCATTCAGGCTCATTAGGCCATTTACCATCGGTAGCCATTGGTGTGGCTATGGACCTGAAAATCAGCGGCAGCGCCAACAAAGTGGTTTGTATTTTGGGCGATGGCGAATTGAACGAAGGTACTTGCTGGGAAGCTATGCTGGTGGCCAATGCTTATAAACTGGATAACCTGCTGTTTGTGGTTGACCGCAACCATTTCCAGGCTAATATGCGTACGGAAGACCTGATTCCGCTGGAGCCGCTTGCCGATAAGTTTGAGGCATTTGGTGCGGCAGTTAAAAGAATAAACGGGCACAGTTTTGCCGAGCTTGACGAAGCTTTCGGCGCCTTCCCTTTCCAGGCCGGAAAACTGAATGTAATTATTGCCGATACCGTACGCGGTAAAGGCCTCCCAAGTATCCAGGAACGCGCAGACAGGTGGTTCTGCAATTTTAATGCAGACGAAATCCAGCAACTTTTATTGGAGCTGCATGGCGAACATCGAACAACATTAACATCAGAAACTTTAGTGGTGCGATAAGATGAGTTACGAAGAACTTTTAACCCAAACAGCGCTTGCCAACGAGCAGGTGATTGTAATGACCGCCGAAAACCGTGCGCTGGTACGCAACCTGCCCGGCATATTAGGCAAACGTTTTATTGATACAGGTATTACCGAACAAACCATGATTGGCGCGGCAGCTGGTCTGGCATTGCGTGGCCGCACGCCTGTTGTGCATGCGCTCGCTGCTTTTTTAACCATGCGTGCGTTTGAGTTTGTGCGCACCGATGTTGGCATAGCCAATTTGCCGGTTAAGCTAAGCTCGTTCATCCCCGGTTTTTTATCAGACGGTAACGGCCCAACCCACCAGGCAATTGAAGATATCTCGATCATGAGGGGTATCCCCAATGTAACAGTATTTGCCCCGGCCGATGAAGATGACCTGGTAAAAATGCTGCCCCAGATATGGGAAAGCAAAAGCCCGGCCTACACCCGCATCAATACACGCAAAACCACTTACGTACACGAACCTTTTACCCCAGGCAAAGCCGAAGTAATAGCTGAAGGAAGCGACGTAACCATCTTAACCTATGGCTTGCTGTTTGAGCAGGCACTGATAGCCGTTGAAATGCTGAAAAGCGAAGGCCTTTCTGTTGGTTTGATCAACATGCGCAGCCTTAAACCTGTTGATGAGCAGGCTATACTGAAAGCATCGGCACAAAGCAAACTGGTAGTCACGCTTGAAGACCATTTTTTAACCGGTGGCCTTTACACCATCGTGGCCGAAGTTTTATTAAAACACCGCACAACCGCCAATGTATTGCCTATGGCTTTGAACGAAAAATGGTTCAGGCCGGCGCTGCTTCCATCAGTATTGGAGCACGAGGGTTTTACCGGCAAACAAATTGCCGAAAAAATACTGGGCTACCAAACTGCCCACAACCAACCACAAATTTTAACACCTGAATTTTCAGAATAAAAATATTGATCATGGCTAATAAAATAGACCTTAACAACGATTATCCAAACATTACCGAGTCGGACAAATTATACGAACGCGCTTTAAAAGTTCAAAAACCGGTTACCCAAACACTGGCTAAAGGTCCGGGGCAATTTACCAAAGGTGCTGCGCCAAAATACCTTGTAAAAGGCAAAGGATCGCACGTATGGGATGTTGACGGTAACGAATACATCGACCTGAACTCGGCCATCGGCCCTATTTCTTTGGGTTACGCTTACCCGGCAGTTGATGAAGCTATCCGTCAGCAATTAAATGATGGTATCACTTTTTCATTAATGCACCCTTTGGAGGTTGAACTTTCGGAACTGGTACAACAGGTTGTGCCTAATGCAGAAGCGGTAAAAATCTCTAAAACAGGAGCTGATGTTTGTTCGGCAGCTATCCGCGTAGCCCGTGCTTTTACCGGCCGCGATAAGGTATTTTGCTGTGGTTACCACGGCTGGCATGACTGGTACATTGGTATCACCAGCCGAAACTCAGGCGTTCCCGAAGCTATCCAGGACCTTACCTATACTTTTGAATATAACGATATTGAATCGGTAAAAGCAGCTTTGGATGAAACTGTTGCAGCTCTGATCTTAGAACCTTTCATTTTTGAAGCGCCCAAACCGGGCTATTTACAGGAGCTTGCCGAGGTATGCAAAGCCAACGGTACTCTGCTCATTTTTGATGAAATGTGGACAGGTTTCCGAGTAGCTGTTGGCGGTGCGCAAGAGTATTTTAATGTAAAAGCGGATCTGGCTGTTTTCTCAAAAGCATGTGCCAATGGTATGCCGATTGCATTATTAACCGGCCGTGCCGACGTGATGGAGATGTTCAATTCCGAAGTATTCAGCTATACCACATTTGGCGGCGAAGCTTTATCATTAGCAGCTTGTATCGCTACAATAAATGAACTTCGCGATAAAAAAGTACCGCAATACCTTGATGAGCACGGCGCACTGTTAAAAGATGGCTACAACAGTCTTGCCATTGAATTGGGCGTTGACAAATACACACGTTGCGTTGGTTTTAACTGCCGCAGCATGGTAACCTTTACTCCCGATGCAGGTAACGGACTGGAAGTAAAAACCTTCATGCAGCAGGAAATGATAAAACGCGGCGTGCTTTGGGCGGGTTTCCACAATATGTGCTACAGCCATACTACCGAGGATATTGACTACATCCTTGCGGCTTATCGTGATGTATTGCCATTGTTAAAAGCAGCCATCGAAAGCGGCAATATTAAAGATCAGCTGAAAGGTGAAGTGTTAGAGGCCGTTTTCCGTAAGGTGAGCAATTATAACATCAAACCCAAAAGTATAGCCTAAGTCATGGATCTGTTTTCATTAAAAGGCAAAACCGCCGTAGTAACCGGTGCGTTGGGGCTTATCGGTCGTAAACATTGCGAAGCCCTTGCAGCAGCAGGTGCAAACGTAATAGTAGCCGACATAAACACCGAAGAAACCAAAGCATTTGCCGCACAGTTGGGCGATAACCATTTAGGCCTGAGCGTTGACGTAACCAGCAAGGATTCATTAATTGATGCGCTAAATGCAGCGCTTGATAAATATGATTCGGTTGATATATTGGTAAATAACGCTGCCATTAACGATAAGTTCGAGAACCCGGCCATGGCCAAGGAACTATCAGCGTTTGAAAACTATCCGTTAGAGGCTTTCCAACAATCGCTTAATGTAAATATTACCGGCGTATTCTTGTGTTCACAGGTATTTGGTACACACATGGCATTGCAACGCAGCGGCAGTATCATCAATATAGCATCAACCTATGGCATGGTTGGGCCTGATCAAAGCATTTACCGCGACTCGCGCGGGCAACAAACTTTTTACAAGTCGGCAGCATATCCGGTAACCAAAGGTGCTATCATCAATTTCACCCGCTTTTTGGCAGCCTACTGGGGATATACCGGTGTGCGGGTAAATACCCTTTCTCCGGGCGGTGTTGAAGCCGGGCAAAGCGAAGATTTTATTGGCAACTATTCAGCAAAAACATTATTAGGCCGCATGGCCCAGGCGTCAGACTATCAGGGCGCGCTTATATTCCTGGCCAGCGAGGCATCGGCTTATATGACCGGCGCTAACCTGGTTGTGGACGGGGGGTGGACAGCTATTTAATTTAAATCAACTATTATGAACGAGATTTTGAAACAAAAAGCGGCCGGCATTAAATTATTGCTTACCGACAACGATGGGGTTTTAACTGATGCCGGTGTATACTACAATCAAGACGGCGAACTTTTAAAAAAATTCAGCATGCGCGATGGTATGGGGGTTGAGCGCCTTCGCAAATTTGCAGGTGTAAATACAGGTATCATCACCGGCGAAAACTCGCCATCATTAATTAAAAGAGCAGAAAAATTACAGATCACCGAACTGCATTTAGGTATAAAAGATAAAGCAACTACCTTTAAAGAAATTTGCAGCCGCTTAGAACTGCAACCTAACGAAGTTGCCTTTATAGGCGATGATTATAACGACCTTGAAGTAATGAAACTGGCCGGTCTTACAGCTTCTCCTGCCGATGCTTTGCCACATGTTAAAGCTCAGGTTGATTTTGTAAGTTCATTAAATGGCGGCGATGGATGCTTCCGTGAATTTGCAGAGATGATCATCGAAGCTAAAAGTGATAAATATCTGTCGGGAACAAGAAATGGCAGCATCACTTTGCAAAATGGCCGCGTAATTGGTAAAGGACAGCCAAGCTATATCATTGCCGAAATTGGCATTAACCACAACGGCTCACTTGAAATTTGCAAAAAATTAATTGATGAAGCTGTAGCTGCTAAAGCCGATGCCGTTAAATTCCAAAAACGCACGCCGGAAATTTGCGTGCCGCGCGATCAGTGGGAAATTATGCGTGATACCCCGTGGGGCCGTATCACTTATATTGACTACAAACGTAAAACCGAATTTGGAATTGCCGAATACGCAACCATTGATCAATATTGCAAAAAAGTAGGTATCGATTGGTTTGTATCTGCCTGGGATGCACCATCTGTTGATTTTATGGAGCAGTTTGATACCATCCTGTACAAACTTGCATCAGCATCCTTAACTGATTTCGCTTTGATCCAGCGTATATTGGAAACCGGTAAACCCTTAATGCTATCAACCGGCATGTCGACAATGAAAGAGATCGAAACAACCATGGATTATATCAACGCATTCGACGAAAACTATCCATTGTTTATTGCTCATTCAACGTCGGCTTATCCATGCCCTCCGCAGGAGCTTAACCTTAGGATGATCCAAACACTGGAGAACAAATATCCCGGCATCCCTATCGGTTATTCGGGCCACGAAACAGGTTTGGCAACTACGGTAGGTGCAGTAGCCATGGGTGCAACATTTGTTGAACGTCACTTTACGCTTGACCGTGCCATGTGGGGATCTGACCATGCAGCTTCTGTTGAGCCACAAGGTTTACAACGCTTGGTACGTGATATCAGGGATGTTGAAACAGCAGCCGGTGACGGTGAAAAACGTGTTTACGAATCAGAACTTGCGCCAATGAAGCGTTTAAGGGTAAACATCAGCGACGAATACAAAGAAAAACCAAGCGTTAAATAATAGTAATGTCTCCGGAAAAACTGACTACCATAATTACGTCCATTATCCTTTTTTGCTGGATAGGATTCATCATTGCCTGGGAACGAATATCGCCTTACAGAAAAGGTTTGAAATTTTTCAGGGAAGGTTTTTGGATTGATTTAGTGTGGTATACACTGATACAAAGCTACTTTTTAAAGATCCTCATTTTCGATTATATCATTAAACCCTTAGAGGCGCACTTTGATCTATCGCATCTGCATTTAATAAGTAACTGGCCTATAGTATTGCAAGTGTTGTTTTTCCTGTTTACGCATGACCTTTATATTTATTTGTTTCACCGCTTTCAGCATTCAAATAAATTTTTCTGGCGTATTCATGAGGCGCACCATTCTGGTAAGGAGGTTGACTTTCTGGCCGGTTCGCGTTCGCACATCATGGAGATCGTCATTAATCAAACTATTGAGTTTGCACCTATCATTTTGTTAGGTGCAGACCCAATAGTTATACCGATAAAAGCCATGTTAGATGCCATGTTTGGCATGTTTATACACGGCAATATCAAGGTAAACATGGGCAAACTTAAATACATTATTAACTCGCCCCAATTGCATTTATGGCACCATGCCAATTACCAGGAGGTTTTTCATGCCAACTTCTCTACCAAGTTTTCATTTTGGGATTACCTGTTCGGTACTGCTTATGACCCGGGTCACGCACCGGGCGATAAACCCGAAAACTGGGGCCTTTATTACGATTACCCAAAAGATTACTTTTTACAGCACGCCTTCAGCGTAAAACGCTTTGATGAAAAAACATTGCTTAAATACCGTTGGTTCAACTGGTATTATCATTTAAGGCCGAGGTTTATAAATTGGCTGATAACAATTATCCCAACCAGGCTAAAAACGCTCGTTCCTGTTAAAATAAACAAAGCTCCTGAATTGGATATTGAGCCGCAACCCGTTACCTTAGCAGCCGAACAAGAAAACGTACTACAACAAAACTAACAACATATTGGCCTGGCTATATATTTTAATTGCCGCCGCGTTTGAAGCGGCCTGGACATTCTCGCTAAAATTCATGAAATTCAGCGATTTGAAGGCACTTCGTCTTAATTCTGTTTTAAGTCTGCAACATGGTTTACCCGTTTGGCTGCCATTTGTAGGTTACATTGTATTTGGTATTGGTAATATCTATTTCTTTTCATTGGCTATAAAACTGGTACCAACTGCCGTAGCATATGCTGTTTGGACAGCGGTAACCCTCATCCTGATCAAGTTAGTAGAGGTTTCGTTTTTAAATCAACGCCTCTCCTACATGGAAATATTTTTCATGCTGCTAATCATGACCGGGGTTTTAGGCTTAAAGTTTTATGGCCCGGAAGTGAAATAAATGGCTGTTATTTGCCTAAAGCCTCCTTTCTTAGTTTAGCCTTCAAACCATCAAACCGAACCCAGTAAAGGTGACAATCCTTTTCGCTGGTACCTTTGGTATAAATGAGGTATTTCCCGTCGGGAGTAACATATTCACCCCAGCGGTGTGCATCGCCATCATTAATCAGCGGACCAAGGTTTAGCGGTGTTGTCCAGCTATGATCGGGCTTACGAAAAGTGATCCCGAGTTCACATTCGTAATCTGGCTTCTCCTTATAACTGATGATCATGTATGATTCATCAGGTGCTACGTAGAAATCGCCATCGAAGGCAGGCGTATTAATAACCGGGCCAAGGCTTTTAATAACAGTATCAGTTTTGGTGATGGTAAGCGTGCAAAAATCGTAAGTGTTGTAATCTTTTACATTTCCTGCATTGCCGTTGCTGGCAACGTAAAAAGTTCCGCTGTTGGTTGGCATAAACTCATACAAGCCATAATTTTTTGCCAGGAAAACCACCGGATTTGTCCAGCCTGTTTTGTTACGATGCGATATAAACACATAGGAGTGTTTACCATCGCCCCTCCCCGCAAAGTACATGCTCTTGCCATCAATAGAAAAAGTTGGCGAAAAGTAGGCGTAATTAAGTACAAAAGGGCCACGCCACTTATTACCCTCATATTTTAAATAACGGAGCCTGTTCCCTTTTGTAGTAAACCAATGCATGGCGTTGGCATAATAAAACTCCTTACCATCGGCCGAGAAAGCCGACCTGCCCATAGCTATACCGCTGTCGGGCACTAACATCTGTTGCGCAAAAATCCGCGGTGTGTCATTAGGGCGCTGCTGCCCGAGGTAAGCATCCTTGCTATTGAAAAAATTGCTTTGAGCGCTTACACCGCTATAAAAGCAGCACAACACAAGCAGGAAAATTAACGTTCTCATGGTAAAATGGTTAAGTTTATTTTATTGGATTTACGATCTGCAAAACAAAGTTATCGGAGCCTATTACAAACACCGGTTCAAACCCATTCAAGTTTGTTTCAATTAAAATCAAGCTGTTTTGCATGTACCATATTCCTCCAGATTGCTCCCTTACATTAGTGTAAATCAAAATAAAAGCACTTATGAAAAAGACCATTTTATTATCCGCTACTGCCTGCCTGTTCAGTATCGGAATTGCTGCAAAAGCTGCCAACGCATTAGATGTTCCGGCAGCTGTGAAACAAAGCCTCGCCAAAAAATACCCTAATGCAACCAAAATTACCTGGGAAAAGGAGAAAGGAAATTATGAAGCCAATTGGGGAGGCAAATCGGGCGAGGATACATCAGTGACTTTTACCCCGAAAGGTGAGTTTGTAGAAGAAGTAGACGCCATACCGGTTAATCAATTGCCTCCTGCCGTTTTTGATTACATTAAAACCAACTACAAGGGTGCGAAAGTTAAGGAAGCCGGGCGTGTGACCGATGCTGCAGGCAAAAAGATGTTTGAGGCAGAGATCAAGGGAAAAGACCTTTTATTTGATGAAAAGGGGATTTTTTTGAAAGTTGATTGAACAAGCACATCACAATGCTGTTAATCTTAAAATAATACATTCTTCAGAGACAATTCAAAATTAATTTGTACGTTTAGGAAAATTGAAGGCATATTCCGGGCTTAAACCCGGAATATGAATAAAACTGAACCCTTTTTGTATTTTTAATCTACCACAATTTGTTATCTTCTTTTGAGATTTCTTCCCAAACGTCAAACTCAATAAGACGCCTATCTCCTTATATTTCAACTTTATTACTCTTTTTGGTATTGCTTCCGATATGCGGCTTAGCACAGCAACCTGATAGCGTAAAAAAAACTTCAACGTCATTAATCACAACTGTCCGTGGGCAGGTGGTAGATGACGCATCCGGGCAACCGTTACCCGGTATTAATGTTAAACTTGTAGGCGGCAGGTACGGAACCATTGCCGATCCGGACGGAAAATTTGAGTTAAACGCAGCAGGAGCTTTTACGCATGTTACCTTTTCATACATTGGTTATCAAACCATTACCAAAGTAATTAAACCAGGGCAGGTAAACGTTCTGCACGTGAGGTTACACGATAGTCAAACCCAGCTTAAAGAAGTCAAGGTAGTTTCGGGAAAGAAACAACGTTACCGCAATAAAGGGAACCCGGCAGTTGAGCTCATCCAGCAGGTGATTGACCATAAAAAGCAAAACCGCATGGAAAGCGCCGATTACCTGCAATATGACCAGTATGAGCGCATCAATCTGTCATTTATCGACGTTCCTTCTAAACTAATGAACAGCCGTTATTTTAAAATGTATCAATTTATGCTTGATACAGTAAAAACTAACGGGCAAACCCAGGTGCTGCTTCCCGCCTATCTCAGCGAAAAGCAATACCAAAATTACTATCGCAAAGATCCCGCTAAATCCATCAGCGTGCTCAAAGCGCAAAAAGAGGCCAACATTCTTAAATTTATTGATACAGCAGGTCTGGATATTTATATGAACCGCCTTTACGGCAATAACATTGATATTTATGATAACAATGTTTTTATCATCACCAACCAGTTCCTGAGTCCGATTGCTGATCATTCGCCCAATTATTATAAGTTCTTTATTACCGATACTATACAAACAGGTAAAGAAAAGTTGATTGAACTAAGTTTTACACCACGCACCAAAGGCGACTTACTTTTTGAAGGTAAACTGCTTGTAAGTATGACAGGCAATTATGCTGTACGGGGCTGCGAGCTTGATGTAAACAAGCAAATCAACATCAATTTCATGCGGGCACTCAAGATCACACTTGATTTTGAGCAGAATCCTAACGGCAAATATTTTTTAAGCAAAAGCGATGTTAAAGCCGATTTTGGCATCTTAAAAAACAAAGGCCTCGGCCTGATGGGTGAGCGAACGGTAATATTTTCTAACTACATAGCAGACAAGCCTCTTCCTGCTGCGTTTTATGATGGCAAAGAATTACAGGTAGCTCCTGATGCCGACAAACCAGACACCTCATACTGGGCACATCAACGGCCCGATACGCTGTCCGATCATCAGGCAAAAATGTACCCCCGAATTGCCAGGTTAGAAAAAATGCCGCAATTTAAAAGGGCGACCTGGTTCGCTGCCACATTTACCGGAGGCTATGCTAAGGCCGGGCCAGTGATGATTGGCCCTATTGGTACAGTTTACTCACGTGATAGCCAGGAGGGTTCCCGCTTTCAGATTGGCGGACGCACTACTACCGATTTAAGCAAATCAATTTATTTTGAAGGTTTTGGTGCTTATGGTACGCGCGACAAAACATTCAAGTACAATATTGCTACCTTTTACTCATTTAATAAAACGCCATTTTATCGCTACCCTAATGATTACATTAAGGCAAGCTATTTATACGATGTTGATGTACCGGGAAGGGACCTTTCAACCATTAACCAGCAGGCAGCCCTTTCATCATTCTCAACAGGAAAAACAATATACTGGCTTTATAGCAAGGTTGCCAAAATTGAATATGTAAAGGATTTTGAAAACCATTTTTCATTTGATCTTGCATTCAGAAATTGGAACCAACGCCCCGCCGCATCATTGGCATTTCAATACAACAACGAGGCTAATACATTGGTTCATGACCTCACCACCAGCGAGCTGAACCTTGCTTTCAGGTATGCTCCGCACGAACAAATTTTACAAGGATCGGTTTATCGCCATACCGTTTACAGCAAGTACCCTATCATGAACCTGCAGATTAACCACGGGTTTAAAGGATTATTCAATGGCTCTTATGATTTTACGAGTGTTAAAGCAAGTATTTTCAAGCGTTTTTACCTATCTCAGCTTGGCTTTACTGATATAACATTGCTCGGAAATTATTTAGTAGGCAAAGTACCTTTCCCGCTCCTGAACATCGCCCCGGCAAACCAATCACTTGCTTATGATGAGGACGCGTATAACCAACAAACCTACCTCGAGTTTGTAAGCGACCATTACGCGGGCATCAACTTAACCCATAGTTTCAGCGGTTTTTTACTGAACAAGTTCCCATTGATAAGGCATCTGAAATGGAGAGAATATCTATCGGCCAAAATACTGTTCGGCGGCTTGCGTAACGAAAATAATCCACTCTATTCAAACAACTTGTTCCGGTTCCCTACGGGTGGTAACGGAGCAAATGGCACTTACGCCTTAGGCACTAAACCTTATATAGAAGCCGGTGTAGGTATAGGTAATATCTTCAAGTTTTTGCGCATAGACGGGATCAAAAGGTTTAACTACCTTGACCATCCGGGAGCCGCGGAATATGGTGTTAAATTTAGTTTCGCCCCGGATTTTTAAGCAGACCCTTTCATGTGGTATTTAAAACAGCGTAGTTGTAAAACCAATGCTATAACTCACATAATTGGGATTTAAAATATATTGTGATTTGGCCCTATACAAATGATAATAGGCCGGTTCAAATACAAGGGCAAAATGTGGTACAATATAATACTCCAACCCTGTTGATACTTTTACAGCCGGATGTTTAGTGCTTACACTGCCAATAGTAACCCCGTTTGAATTAACAGTAATGTTATTATATCCTGAAGTATTATAACCAGGTTGCAACAACGCATATATCCCAAACCTGTTTAATTTTCGGCGGTAACCAGCTCCCAAAAGGAAAAATCCAGCTGATAACTTTCCTTCTGTCACATTAGTCGGAACTTCGCCCGCTTTACTTTTGTATTTGTTATTTAGGGCGTCGTAGTTAAATCGAAAAAAAATAGCATTGATATAAGCGGGGCGGTACTCAACTGCAGTATTTAAAACGCTGCCCCGTTTCATGCTTACCTGCTCATCCCCGGAAGGTATATTTACACCTACTCCTCCGGGAAAATAAAGCCTCGATGTAAATTTTTCGGTTTGGGCGTTAACATGCAATGTCGTTAGCAGCACAGTTAATAATAAAAAAGATGCTTTGCAAATCCTCATTCTGTTAAGTACGCTTTGAAGCAAATGGGATCTGTAAAACCTTAACAAAACTTCTACATACGTTTTTATCGGGATGTGTATCTATCCCAAACACGGTATCATCCGGCTTCAGCTTTCCATAAGTACCAAATAACCTATCCCATACAGACAGTACATCGCCATAATTACAATCGGTATAAGGCAATTGATAATGATGGTGAACATGATGGATATTAGGCGTGATAAAGATCAAACCTACCCATTTATCTATGCCGTCTGACAACCGGAACTGTGTATGCGAGGTAATATTTGAAACCGTTTGAATGGTTTGCCTTAACAAAAGCAATTCAAAAGATGCACCGGTTATAGCTATCCACAACATTAAAAAGCACATTCTTATCAATGTTTCACCGGGGTGCTCCCTTACCGTGGTTGATACGTCAAGTTTTTGGTCGGTATGATGCACGAGATGAAACTTCCATAATACCCCAACTTTATGCATGATAACATGGTACAGGTATTCGCAAAAATCAAGTATTATAAACCCGGCCACATATTTTACTAATATACTTTGGTGCCACGGAAGCCGGTTTAATAAACCTATATGATTTCGGTTTATCCAGGCAGCTTCAAGCAATACAAACATGGTCATAAAAAGCTGCACCGGCAGTGCAGTTACAATAAACAGCATATTTGTGAAAGTGTGCCGCCATTTTTTGCGGACAGGTATTGCCAGTATCAAACCTTCAGCAAGCCACAAAGAGGTTATCAACGCTCCAAAAATCAGTATCTGTACTGATGACGGGTGGGTAAGGAAAAACGACTTGTTAAATTCCATGCTAAGCCTTTATCTCCAATATTACAGGAACATTCTGTAGCAATTATGAGCAAAGCCGCATAAACAAAAATCGGCCCCATCTGTAAAGCCGGGGCCGAAGTATAAACTAAAAATTACAATCTTTTCCGGGATCGATATTTTCCTTGTCACGCGAAAGAACAGCTTCGCCATTCTTGAAATTAACAATCCAGATGCTGTCATAATCATCGTCCGGCCATTTCAGGTTATCCTGTTTTACACCCAATGATCGTACAATTGGTGCTATGCCGCCATGTTCCCATACCACCAATATTACACCGGTACGGCTTTTTAAATCGGCAGCCAAGCCTAATGAGTCCTTCTCGGTGCGGGAACTGTTTACCGTTAAATTGTACTTGGCAGCAAGCGGCACAATGGTCTGAAACATCCTGGAATGTTTGGTAGCCTCTCCCAACCCTAAGCCAGGCACAAATATTTTGTCGGGCACACCAAATTTAGCGGTTAGTACGGCAGGTAATTTTAATGACCTGTTTATCCCCTGGCAGTTCAGATTATCACCCTTAACCGGCTTCTCGGCGTGACGGATAAATACAATTTTTAAATTAGCTGATTGTGCATTGACCGACAATGCGGTTAGGGAGGAGATAACTGATAAGCAAAGTATACAAATAAGCTTTTTCATTTTCTTGAATATATAAAAAAAGAATAGCCAGATTAATTCCGGCTATTCCTGAATAATAAATATTGTTATTAGTGTTGATTTCCTGAACCATTTAACTGGTATGCACCAAGATCGGTACCAGGTAAGGTTGCGTCTGATAAGCCATAGATCTTATCAAGCGGTACGGTAATCAACGGTTTAATTGATGTGTTACCCTTACCAATAAGTGGCGAGCTGGCCAACAAATGGAAGTTAAAATTCCCGATAGCACTGTATTGGTACAATGGGTGACCAACCGTTGGAAGCGGGAAGTTCAGGAACATCGGGTTATTTTTCTGCACAACATCACTGCCGTCATAAATAGAGCCTAATGTATAGTTTGCAGGCAGGTATTTTGCCGATGTTGTAATTGAAGGGATATCCGTGCTTTGCGGTTGTGTAATGTAGCCTGTAGGATAAAACTGGTTTGCCACGCTCAATGAATCGGCCCATTGGTAGTTGTTTCCATATGATAAGTGAGCAACATCAGCAACAGGGCTGCCAACCACACGGTAGCCAAACCTGCAATTGATAGCGACGTTATTGTAATACATACCTGCCGCGCCTTCTTCAAAGTTGATGCAACCACCACGGCCGCTTTGCACCTGCCTGTAGCCGCCGCTAACGAATGTATTGTTGTACATAACGATATTGGTTTGCGGAGCACCGGTAGCCTGACCTTTGTTTGATGCCTTTTGTCCGTTGGTTGCAGTACCCATAAACATATTATAGGCCATAGTACCCACAGTACCGCCCTTCGCATTTAAACAGTCGCCTCCGCTAACACCGTTTTTTTCAAAAGTATTTCTGAAGATTGCAATTTTACCCGCCGAAATCCTGATAGGGTCATCCACCCCACCGTACAGCCAGGAATCTTCCATAATGAAGTTGCCATTATAGTTAGCAAATAAGATACTGTATTGGTTGCCGGTGCCCGAACCTGCAATGGTTGATGTAGCTTTACCCTCGGTTAAGCCTGCATACTCCACGTGTGTCCATCTTAATACCAATAAATTACAGGTTGGCCCGCCAATGATGCCTTTCCATTTACCGGCATAAGCAGGGTCGGCAGCCGCAGTAAGGCCGCCCGGTGCATCATTTTTTACAATACCCGGAACGGTGATCCAGTTTGGCTGATTTTTTGAACCGTTACTTACCAGGGTACCAAGCGCTATAAGGCTGCTTCCAACGCCCATATTCAATGTAACGCCTGGCTGCATTAATAAGGTATCGGTTGGGTTAATTACCAAATCGCAACCGTCTTCAACGGTATATGTTTTGCCGGTAAGCATGGTACCTTTTACCGGGATTACGGTTGAACCACTTGAGCTGCATGAAAGCGGAGCCTTATCACTTACCGGGTTTGCAGCCGGCGGTGTATAGCTGTAAATGTCCATGTGCTCACCTTTCCATTTCTGACAACCGGAAAATGCCGCTGCCATCAGGATACAAATAACTGGGATTATATATTTTTTCATCGTTGCTTTTATTATAATTTATACCTGAAACCACCAAGGAATAGTGTTTTGTAATAGTCGCTTTGTACAAGCGTTTGACCTGCAATGTCTTGTTTGCCTAAAAACTCCTGCTGTTTTGCATCAAGACTACCATGCGGATATTTCAAATAGATTTTGCTGGCCGCGTTGGTGATATTATTAACCTTGCCATAGAAAGAAAACCTTTTGGCAATCGTTTTTTCGAAAGAAAAATCCAGCTGATTGTAGGCATGCTGATAAAAGTCCAGGTTATAATATGGAGATACCTGCGCCAAACGTTCGCCGGTGTATACAAATGCCAGCTGCATATCCAAACCTAACTTCGCGCTTTTGTACAGTACAGATGCATTGCCCACGTGGTCTGCCTGGCCTTGCAGCGGGCGTGTTTCATTCACATTAGTTTGCTGTAAACCCAAAGTAGGATCATTTGAGTAAAGCAATTTATTGGTGGTTATCCTTGAGTGGGTGTACGTATAATTGATTGAAAAGCCTATCACGCCAAAGAATTTAGTGGCCAAAGCTTCGAAACCATAGTTGGTAGCATTGCCCGGGTCATTTTGAGGTTTAATAACCTGTGAGCTCGGGCCACCATCACGAACAACGAAATACTCAATAGGATTATAGATCTTTTTGTAGAAAGAACCTAACAATAACTGATCGGCGCCGCCTGGGAAAAACTCATAACGTACGTCGTAGTTATCAGCTGTGATGTGTTTTAAGTAAGGGTTACCTACCTGGTCATAATATTCGCCTGTAACTTTATATGGCACCTGCTCACCAAAACCCGGACGGCTGATTGCCGCATAGTACGATGCACGGATATTTTGATTATCTGTTAATTGATACTTTAAATGGATACTTGGTAATACATCTGTGTATTTAATATTACCGCTTCTTTGTGTAACTGTTTCCGGCGATTGGGTAGCATAAGTTAAATCGGTATTTTCAATACGTACACCGCCTAACACCTGTAGTTTCGGGAACAGATCAAACTTAACCTGTAAATACTCAGCGTTATCATTTTCCCTTACATGATAGTTATTTTGCAGATCGGGGTTATTGGCACCGATACCATCCGCTGCCGAATTGAACGCAAAAGGAATAGAATTGAAATTATTATTGAATAAGGTTGATTTACCACCGGTTAATGAATAAGTGATATAATCAGCATCCCTCACTTTGTGGCGATATAAACCACCCGCCGAAAACTCAACATCTTTACCGGCGATTTTAGGAGTATAGATCAGGTTAGCGTATCCCGAAATGTCTTTATCGCGGTTATTTTCCCAATGATGATCTAACTGGGTATTATTATCAACCTCGGCAGTAACTGCTCCTGAGTTATTGAGGGTTTTGTTGGCATCGTAAAAAAACTCGGTTCTATCCGGCTGATGCCTGGTAGCTTCAGAATATACTCCATCCCAGTTTAAACGCCACTCGTTGCCAAGCCAGTGATCGCCATGCAAAGTTGAGTTATAGATACTTTGCTTAGTTAGCATACTTCTGTTTGAGATGGTGATCTGCTTGCTTAAGCCAGTGGAGTTTAAACCAAGGCCAAGAGTATCAGAAGTAAAACGCGATTCAAATTCGCTTTGATGGATGTAAAGGTTGTATAACGAGATCTTATTGTTGTTATTGATGGCGTAATCTATTTTATTGTGGATACCAACACGTTCTGTTTGGGTTGAATAAGTACGATCATACGCATCAGAAAACTGTGGTGAGTTTGGCAGCGGGATAGCTGATGGCTGCGCGTTTGGTGTAAGCTGCTTTGAGTTAGAGCCACGGTATATATTCTGATAACTTGCAGATACTATAACGCCTAATTTTCTGTTCAAAAACCTGTCGCCAATAGTGATACCGGCGGTTGAGCTAAATGGAGTTGAAATGTTTTTATCGCTTGCAAGCGCCTTGTTGCTAAAATCAGCATAGGTAGCTGCATAGCTATTGCCGTTAATAGCCGCCGGAGATTTGCTGTTAGGAGATGCGCTAAAACCAACAAATGGCCTGCTTGATGAAAATAATGTGGAAAAGCCACCTGATACGTTAGCGCTCAAAGTAAACTGGCTTGGAGCGCTTTTCATCACCAGGTTCATCACACCGCCAATGGCATCGCCTTCCATACTTGGGGTAAGCGCTTTGATCACTTCAAGCCTTTCCAGCATTTCTGAAGGGAATATATCCATAGGTACAAATCGGTATTGAGCATCAGGGCTTGGTATTTTAATACCGTTTACCAATGTTGAGTTGTAACGCTGGTCCATCCCCCTGATAATAGCGTAACGGCCTTCGCCGCTTGCCGAACGCTGGATGGTTACACCGCTAACACGCTGCAAAGCGTTAGCCACCGTAACATCGGGTAATAACTTAATAGTATTTGCCGAAAGTACGTTGATAACCATCGGTGCATTTTTTTCAATACTACGCACAGCACCATCAGATTCTTTGTTTGCCTGGGCTTTAACCTGTATTTCGGTCATCTGCATATCGGCATCCTGCAAGGCTACATTTACCGTAATGACATCGCTGGCTGATGTAATATTGCCTTCTTTAACTTTAGAAGGGCCGTAACCAACGTAATTTACCTGTAATTTGTAAGGTCCATTCTTTAAATTTTTGAAGCTATAAGCGCCATTAAGGTTAACCGCAACAAATTTGCTAAGCCCATCCTGGGTTAAGTGCACTGTTGCTCCGGTAAGGGGTTCGCCGGTTTTAGCATCGGTTACCTTTCCCCTTATGGTTTGGGCCATAGTTGTAAAGGAAAATAGCAGGCATATTGAGAATAATAGCAATAACCTGTTAAGAAAGTAAGGGTGTTTCATGAACAACGGGTTTAATTTTCCGCAAAGAAACCCGCTGAAAACTGGAGAAAAATTGAATAAAGAAGCCTAAGAATAATACATAACCAAAACTTAACACAGGCTTAATAATACAACGATTAAAGTGCTTCAAAAACCCATTTCATATTAAGGATTGGCAATCACGATCAATTATTATTGGTTATCAGGCTTACAGCTTACCATTTGATAAGCTGTAAACTTGAATTGAAAAAACGTATTACACAGGGAAACCCCTTAAGCTATCCCGTTTTTATTTAGTAAGCTCGGTTTGGTAAAGCACCTCTCCCTGGTAATTTATCGCCCTTACGTTCAATCGTTTCTCATCTACAGCAAAATACATAAAGCCATGCTCTGATGCCTGGAAACGGCTATAGG
The DNA here is from genome assembly GCF_900110105.1 of Mucilaginibacter gossypiicola. GTDB lineage: Bacteria > Bacteroidota > Bacteroidia > Sphingobacteriales > Sphingobacteriaceae > Mucilaginibacter > Mucilaginibacter gossypiicola. The sequence continues at coordinate 285,892 of NZ_FOCL01000003.1, forward strand.
GAACACCTGCTGTAACCTTTGTAAGTTCGGACCCCGCACCTGAAATAAACTGATGTGTAAAGCCATCGGGTTTCAGATGTTGTAGTGAATGCTCATGCCCGGAAAGATAAACGTCGACTTTATGATCTTCAAAAGTTTTGGTCAATGCTTTTCTCATGGTTAACGTATCGTAGTTTTCAATGCGGGGACCTACAGAATAACAAGGATGGTGCCCGATCACGATCTTCCATTTTACATCCTCAGACGCATTCGCCAGCGTTTCATTAAGCCATTGCATTTGCTTTTCAACATACTGGGCCTGCGATTCATGTAAAAAAGGATCTGTATCAATGAATATCAAAAGAGCTTTCGCTTTAGCTTGCTGCTTCTTTTCCTTTGGTTCTTTTTTGACAGCCTCGTCTTCGTTATTTTTAGCTTTATTCAAGCTGATTTCTTTGGAATAATACCGCGCCGGCATATTCCAGCGGCGGCTTATTTTACTGTATCTGACCTGGGCATCAACATCCGAATGATAGTCGTGATTACCAAAAACCGGGTACCAGTCGCATTGCAGTGAATGCGCGGTATAAATATTCTCGAACGAATAATGCCATAACGGGTCAAATTCGCTGATAACTCCTTTGGGATAAAAATTATCACCAACCGAAACAACAAAATCATTTGGATGCGCTGCACCCCAAAGCCCCATCTGCTTTCCAACTTCCATTTGGTCATATTCACCGTTACGGCCCCAATCGCCCAGGGCCATAAAATGCAGGGAGTAGTCATCTTTAATTGCCGGCAGCAAGGTTAGCTCCTCACTTGTTAAGTGTGTTACCCTGTTTGCCGCAAAAGCGCTTAAGGGAGCAATAAGTGAAGCCCCTATTGCGGATAAGGTAGTATTTTTTACAAAATCTCTTCTTTTCATCTCAATATTATTGCTGACGATAAACAAGTAACTTAAATGTACCAGGCTTCATGGTTTTGTTTCCTGTTTCATAATCGGCAACCGGGAAGTAAAGCTTATGTGTATCCAGATCAATAGCCATGGTTTTAGCACGGTATTGGGTAGCCAGTGTTTGCACAGTGCTATAATTGCCTGGAGTGTCTTGCTTAAAGATGCTGGCTGTTCCATCGCCGTTTGAGGCTACAAGTATTTTTTGAGCCGGGTCATATACAACGGCATCAACGCCTGCGCCAATTGGCAGTGTTTGGATCACTTTGCCGGTAGGAATGTCAACTACGCTAAGACTTTTGTTTTCGCGGCAAACGGTAAACAACTTTTGGTTCTCCTTATCCATAGCTATACCAGTCGGGCCACCACAAGGACTTAGGTTATAGTTTTTGGAAACCTTTAATGTTTTTGTGTCAATTACATTCAGGCTGCTTTTATCTTCCAGGTTGTTATATATAGTTCCTTTACCATCGGCAACCGCAAATTCGGGAGCCCCGCCCATATCAATTGATGCTATCTGTTTCATTGATACAGGATCAATCACGCACGAACTGCTGCTATGACCATTAAACGTAAAGATCTTTTTTGAATAGGAATCAAAAATAATAGCATCGGCACCTTTATGATCTAATGGAATACGGGTGATCACTGCCAGCGTTTTGATATCAAACACAATAACTTCATCGGCTTTACCGTCGCTTATAAAGCCTTTATTAAGCTCATTGTCAATAGCGATGCCGTGCACGCCCTTCATATCCCCAATAGTGCCTTTAAGAGTTTCGGTTTTCAGGTCAACTACGTTTACTTCGGTACCGTGTGATGCATATAATGTATGGTTGGGCTGATCAATAAAAACGTAATCATAACCACCATTACCGGGCAAAGCAATGGTTTTATCCAACACATAATTTTGAGCAAATGCCTTTGATGCCCCTGAAAACAGGCCGGCATTTAAAAGAAACAATAACGCTATTTTTTTCATGATGATTTTTATAATTGAGTTATATTAAAATACTGGTGCTTAATGTTTATTCCCCTTACCGTCACTGGTATAAGCACCCAGATCAAGGTTATATTGCGTATTGCCTGCACTAAACGCTGGTGATGTACTTTGTAAGTGAAAATCGTTGGTATTAGGAAATCCATTAGGTGCGGCTACTGTGCCATCAAACTTTACGAACATTGGATCCTTGTCCCCTATCTTTTTTGAGATCAGATCGGTAGGCTGAGGTTTCCCCAAACCTGATGGAGGATAAAAGCCATCTCTGATGTTGATCTTTAAAGTAGGATCAACCAAATCGGCATAAGTATCAACCGTGGCATAAAACAGGTTATTGCCGTAAGTGGTGTGGGCAATATCGCCATCGTCAAATAATTCAATTCCGTGGTAATCATTAACTATAATATTGTTAAAAATGTGGCCGATGGCATTTACACCAACAGAAACAGCACGCCCCGGCTCGGCCGAACCTCTTCGCCAGCCATTTGAAACCAGGGTATTGTTATACACATTTACCTCGGTTTGCGGAAAGGGCTTGCTCGAACTGGTTTCAAGCTTAACACCTGAGCCTGCCTGGCTAAAAATTACGTTATAAGCCACGGTACCGGTAACACCTGTTTTAAGGTTTATACCTTCACCATCAGTACTGCCCGATGAGCTGATGGTGTTTCTTAAAATAGTTACCTTGGCGCCGTTGCTTAAGGCCATCAGGTCATCCTGACCGTTGGTAAACCATGAATCTTCAATATCTACGTTGATAGCGGCTTTAACCTTTAATGTACCCCGTGCACTTCCGGAAGCATCCGGGCCGCCGGTGTTATCAACATGCGTCCAGATAATGGTTATAGCCTGTGCTGTATCACATTGAAAACCGCCCCAGGTACCGGGCTTGTTCGAGTCAGAGTTAAAATACACCGGCTGATCTTTTGTACCTACCAGTTTTAAAACACCCTGAATATTAACCTGCGAGTTGTTTTTCACGATAACATTTGCACCGGGCTGAGCATAAAGTGTATCGCCTTTTTTTACCGTAACATCGGCGGTTATGGTATATGTTTCGCCGGTTACCAGTGTGCCTTTTACAAAACCGCTGATATTACCGGGCTGTATCGGGCTTGAAGTAGGAATTTTAATTTGAGTAAACGTAGTTAACTCAGCTTTTTTACAGCTATTAAGGGTAGCAGTTGCAATAAAGCCAACTGCTAACATAAATATATATTTCACTTTCATGGATTTGATGCTTTTATAATGAATACCTGAAACCTAAATTGAAACTTACGTTGTACAAATCTTTTGATTGAACAAGGTTATTGATCAATACTGTTGTAGGTGTGTTGAGCAGGTTGTTCACCTTAGCTGTTAAAACAAAATGCTTGGCTACCTGCTTTTCTCCTGATAATGCAAGGAACGATTGAGGTTGCTGATAGTAATCATATCCATAGTTTGGATAGATCAACGACAGCGTTTTACTGGTATAGGTATAGGCTAACTGAACAAAAGCCTTTTGCTTATCATTTTTGTATAGTAACGACAGGTTTAATACATCACCGGTTTGCCCTTGCAGTGGCCTGCTTTGCAATCTCGGAACAGAGGTAGAAACCCCATTCGCATCGGTAGAGGTATAAATTTTTGTAGTTTTTATGTTTGAGTAGGTATACGTGTAATTACCTGATACACCAAGATCGCCAAAATACTTACTGTAAACTATTTCTGCACCTGTAACCTTGGCTGTACCAAAGTTTTGCGGCGAAGTATTAAGCTGCCCGTTTTGGGAATCATTTAAAGCAAACTCAATGGGGTTGATGATATTTTTGTAAAACCCGCCAACAAACAATTGTTGTTCTTTACCTGGAAACAATTCATAGCGGATATCATAGTTATCCGCTTCAGTATGTTTTACAAGCGGGTTACCGGTAACGTCGGTGCTTTCACCAAGGGTTGGGGTTGGCACCAGCTCATATAATGCCGGACGTGCTATTGACTTAAAATAAGATGCCCTTAAGTTTGAATTTTCGGTAAGCTTATATTTTAACTGAACACTTGGTAACACATCAGTATAAGTTTTTTTTGCATTACTGCGGATATCCAGAACAACAGGATGGGTATCATAGCCTTGCTTAGTACCTTCAACACGTACACCGCCGATAACCGCTAAATTATCCAGCACGAGTTTAACTTCGCCGTAGCCTGCAGTGATATCTTCGTAAGCTGTATAATTGGTTTTATCGCTTTGATCGGTACCTGTTTGATTATAAACTACAAAGTTAGCTGAATAGATATCGGTAAAGCCGCTTTTACCTCCGTTGGCAGTGGCGGCCGGCCGCAAAATGTATTCGTTTTGATGGTTGTAGCGTGTACTATGCCTGTAAAGGCCACCTGCCTTTAATTCAATGGCACTTTTTTCACCAAGACCTGTTTTGTAGCCGATATTAGCCATAGCGCTAAGGTCTTTATTACCGCTCTTTTGCCAAATCCTTGATATATTATCAAAATAATCGGGAGTACTTGTAAAATCGGGATTGATTAAATGGTTGATAGATATATCGGCCCTGTCTGGCGCGTTTTGAGTAGCATTGCTGTAAACACCAGCCCAATCAAAAAGGAAATGTTTTTCGATAACATGTTTACCGCTCAGTTTGAGATTTTCAACATATTGATTCTGGATGTTTGAACGGTTGTCGTTAAAAACGGTACCTGTACCCGGCCCTATCCTGCCGCCGTTGCCTCCTAATATCGAGGTATCAATACTTAAACGAGTTTGTGCAAGATGAGTATAAAGGAAAACGTTATCAACGCTCACCTTGTTATTATCGTCAAACTTATAATCCAAATGAGCCGACAGCCCATTGTTTAATTGCTGGGTTGAATAAGCCCGGTTGGCCACGTCAGAAATAACCGGCTGGAAGTTCTTGCCTGGCCTGATATCGGGCTGGGCTACGTTAAATTCTGAATTTGTTCCGTAAAATTGGTTTTGATAGCTATCGGCAATAATAAACCCTAACTTATTATTAAGGAACCTGCGACCGTAAGTAAAACCGAGTAATGCGGTTGGTGGGGCATTCTTCTTGGTAAAGTCAAGGTTAGCCCTTGAAAAATAGCCCGGAGGAGCGCTATAAGCAGCTCCGAACCTTTCAGTCGGGCTTCTACTTTGAACCGCGCCATGATAAAAATCATCAAACCTCCGGTTAAAGAAAATGGCGCTATAGCCTATCGAGCCGTTTGCCTTAAAATACTCGTACTCGGGTGCATCTTTAAAAACCAGGTTCACGGTTCCGCCTATTGCGTCGCCTTCCATTTCGGGTGTAAGGCTTTTACTTACTTCAACACTTTCTAACAGATCTGAAGGGACAATACTTAATGAGATAAACCTTGAAACAGGATCGGGACTGGTAACCTTTACACCATTAATTAATGTATTATTATAACGTGGTTCTAAACCCCTTATAATAGCATAAGCCTCATCCGAACCACTGTTGCGCTGGATAGTAACTGCCGAAACACGTTGCAGGGCGTTCGCGGCATTAATATCCGGCGACCGCTGCATAGCTTGTGCCGAAAGTACGTTAATAATATTATCCGCCTTATTTTCCTTATGCCGGGATGATGACTCAGATTCAGCATTGGTTGTGCCGTAAACTTTAACGGTTTTAAGCTCTTCAGGCTTTTCTGATAGCGTAATATTCATTACAGACACCTTGCCGGCCGTAATGGTGATGTCCTGCTTGTACTCAGTATAGCCTATATACTTTACTTTAAGCTTATACTGCCCGGCATCAACACCGGTGATAGCATAATTACCAAATGCATCGGTAACCGCACCTCCGTTTTTATTATCAAAATGGACAAAGGCGCCGCTTAATGGCTCTTTTGTTTGCGCATCAATTATTTGTCCTTTTATTCCCCCTGTTTGTGCAGAGGCAACAGTTGTGAATAAGGTTAACAGGAATAACAGGTAAATTTTATTGATCATAGGGCACGTGTTTTTTGCCAAAACACCGTGCTAAATCTGGAGTAATACTGAATAAACCCGCCTTTGCAAAATCATTAATCAACTGATAACCATACATTAACATTAGCAAGGATAATCATCGGTTTTGTGAATATTTTAAACACATATTGAGCATATGCAGTTAACAAATTATACAAACCCCGGCAGCATTTTATCAAGCTGCCGGGGTTGTAATAACTTTAATGCGCCATTTGCTCATCGGCCGTAATAGCCGGCGGAATCAACTCGTAAACTATGGGCGTTACTATCCTCGACAATAAAGTAGAACTAATCAATCCCCCAATAAGCACTATAGCCAATGGAGATATTAAAGGGTTTGTTGAAATAGCAATTGGTATCAACCCCCCTATAGCTGTAAGAGAAGTTAGTACGATAGGTAAAAACCGCACCTCACCAGCTTCACGGATGGCATCCTGCAAACTCCGGCCTTGCTGTCGTAACTGATTGGTAAAATCAACCAACAAAATGGTATTCTTAACCTCGATACCAGCCAATGCTATCAAACCTATAATAGCAACAAACGACAAAGAGTTACCTGTAACCCAGAGTGCCACAGCTGCCCCTACTACCCCCAGCGGAATAACTGAAAGAATAATCAATGTACTTTTAAAGGTTTTAAACAATAACACCAGCACTGCCACGAACACGAATACAGTTACCAGAATAATACTCATGAAGCCGCCAAAGGAGTTGTTTCTGGATTCAACCTCACCACCCATTTCATAGCTATATCCCGGCGGTAATTTCAGCTTATCCATTTTTTGCGTTACGTCATCAATTACCCGGCTCACCAAAAAGCTTTTTTGCACATTGGCCTGCACCGATACTACACGCTTTTTTTCCTGGTGATTGATAACCGCCGGAGATGCTTCCAATTGAAGGTTGGCCACCTGGTTAAGCGGCAAGGCGTTGCCCTGTGCATTGTTCACATACAAATTGCGGAAGGCATCCATACTTGGGCGACCTTCCTTAATCCGCGTAAGCAAAACGGTATAACCATACTTATTATCATTGTTGTAGTATGTACCCATGTCGAGACCGGTAACAGCCAGCCTTGCAATTTGGTCGACAGCTAAGGAATTGACACCCAGTTGCTGCGCCTTTTCTTTGTTTACCGCTATGCGAATATCGCTTTTCAACAAGCTTACTGGGTTATTTACATACATGGTACCCGCCGTTTGGTGCAGCAGTTTTTCAACTTTAAGCGAGTAGGCACGCAGGGTATCCAGGTTGTCACCAAACAAACGCACTTCTATCGGTGCAACTACCGGCGGCCCCTGTTCAAAGTTTTTCACCTCAACCTTAGCACCGGGATAATGGACCCAGCGGTTCTGTAATTTCTGGATGAGTGCGAGCTTTTCATCCGGCCGGGTATCATTATCAAGCTGCACAAATAACTGCGCAAAATCGCTGCGGTTGTTTTCGGCAATCACATTGTAGTAGATCCGTGGGTTACCATGGCCAACATTCGTAGCATAGTATTTAATAAGAGATTCCTGCTTTAACTGTTTTTCTATCTGCCTTGTAATAGTATCGGTATAAGGCAAATTAGACTGATTGGGGGTAGTGATATTGATCAGGAACTGCGGTTTCTCTGAAGATGGAAACAGGCTAAAACCTATAACGCCGAATAAATAGATAGAAGCTGTAAACAATACAACAGCAACACCGATAGTTAAAAACGGTTTCTGTAATGCTTTATCCAATAAACGTGCATAGCTACCGTGGATCAACTTTTTCAATCCACGCATGATCAGGTTGCCATCCGGGTGACCGGTATGATTTTTCAGCAAACGGCTTGACAGGAATGGGATAAACGTTAAGGATACCAGCATTGATGCCAATACACAGAATATTACGGCTAATGGCAAACACCTGATGAAATCGCCGGAACCTTCGGGTAAAAATACCAGCGGCATAAAGGCTATGATCAGGATAACGGTACAACCAACAACGGCTTTACCAATTTGACCGGTAGCCTTCAAGGTAGCCTCAAGCCTGCTATGCCCTTCCAACATCCAACGTTCAATGTTTTCAACCACCACAATGCTATCATCAACCAAAAGCCCCAACGCCACAACCAAACCTACTATGCTCAATTGGTTAAGATTGAATCCGAAAAGCTGTAGTAATACAATACCTATAGCTAATGAAAGCGGAATAGAGATCATCACGATAACCGCCGGGCGAAATCCTAAAGGCATTAATGTAACAGCTACCAATAAAATAGCAATGATAAAATCATGACTTAAGCCAGTTAAACGCCTGTTCACGTTATCGGCCTGGTCAAAATTCTGTACCAGATCGATATTAGCAGGCATCAGTTTTTTGAAGTTTGTAAGTACCTTGCTGTAATCAGCCTGGGTTTTATTGATGTTTTCGCCATCCTTTTGGGCGGCTACCACAAATACGCAACGATGGCCGTTGAGGCGGGTGATATGTTTTTCTTCACCATAGCCGTAATATACATGTGCCACATCTTTTAGCAAGATGTTTTTGCCATTGGCTGCATAAACAACAGTACCGTTCACAGCATCAAGGCTGCGGTAATCATTACTTTTAATATTGAAAGTTAAATGCGCTGCATCAATACTACCGCCGGGTATACTCGCCATTTCGCTGTGCAGGCTGTTTACAACCGAGCTTACAGGCAGGTGCATCTGTGCCATTTTTTCCAGATCGAGCTCAACACGTACCTGCTGATCGGGCAAGCCGTAGATTAATACTTGTTTCAATGATGACACCTTTTCCAGCTCGTCCTGCAGTTTCTCGGCGTAATGTTGTAACTGGCTACGGGCAGCGTTTTCAGATACCAGCGCAACCTGCAAAACATTTACATCTGTAGGCTGCTGCTTTTGAATTTCGATACCCGCCACATCCGTTGGCAGTTCGCTCCGCTTATTATTTACTTCGCGAACAATTTCCTGGTATTTAGAGTCGATATTGCTGCTGTACTTATATTCAACCCTTAATACAGCCACGCCGTTTGAGATGGTGGTACGAATGCGTTTAATATCATCCAAGCTACCGATTGTTTTCTCCAGAGGCGTTACTACCCTATCCTCAATATCCCGCGGACTTGTACCCGGATAATTAACGATAACCAGGAAGGAAGGCGGGTGCATTTCGGGGTCTTCAGACCGGGGCATGTTCAGCATGGTTGTGATCCCTAACGCTATGATCATGATAAAGATCACGAGGGTAAACTGGCTGTTTTTCACAGCATAATCCGAAATCTTCATCTGGCCGCAGTTTTAGGTGATTTAACGGTTATTGCGCTATTATCAGTAAGATAAGCCGAACCTGAAATGATCAGTGACTTTGCATCGGCCAGGCCGCTGCTGATGGTCACCGTATTTTTGTCGATACCGGCTACAGTTACTCTTACTTTATGGGCGGTTTTGTTATCGTCGGTTACAAATACATAGCCGCTATTGCCGTCGCCATCTAACAGCGCGTCATAAGGGATCTGCCATGTGGCATTGCCGGTATCGGTAGGTCGTGCAGGTATTATAGTAGCCTTACCAAACATGCCTGCTGCTACAGCCTGAGGCTTTTTACCGGTGATGGTGATATCTGCACTAAAAGTACCGGTAGAGGCATCTACCCCTTCAGATTTACGGCTCACAGTGCCCTGCAATTCCTGCCCCGGCATTGCCGTAGTTTGAATAGTTGCCTTATCATTAAGTTGCAGCACAGCCCATTCACTGTCGCTGATCCCTACGCGCAGCATCCATTTGCCGGCTTCGGCGCCATTGGTTTGCAATACAGCCGAACCCGCGGTAACCTGCTGACCAACATTGGCCAGCTTATGCAAAATATAACCATCCTTTGGTGCCCGGATCTCCGAATACTGGCGGTTAAACGTTGCCGTTTTTAATTGCTGTTGAGCCAGCAGCAAAGCGGTTTTACTATTTTGTAATTGTTCTAATGTAGCTACACTGTCTTTATACAGGTTTTGAGCACGCTCATAATCACGCTGCGCTTTTTCTGTTGCCAAACTGGCCTGTTGTACCTGTGCATTGATTTCGGTGGGATTAAGCGTTGCCAGTAGTTGGCCTCTTTTTACAGCATCGCCTTCTTTAACATTAAGGCTGCTGATGATACCGCCTATCTTAAACGAAAGCATTACCTCGTCATCGGTAGTAAACTGTCCTGATACGGCCATGGGGGCGCTGCTCCCCTGCTGCTTTAGCTGTATAACCTGTACAGGAATAGTATCGGCCCCGCCCTCGTTAGTAGCAATGGGCGGATGTGATTTGCAGGCATACATCAATGGTATGAACAGCAATAAACCGGTGTATTTAATTTTTTTCATATCGATCTGTTTTAGTTGGAGTTGTTAATTGGATAAGTAGCCTGATCACGTTCAAGTTCGGCAAGGGTAATTTGCAGGTTGGCCTGCGCACCGGCCATTTGCAAACGTGCACCTGTTAGCTGGTCTTGTGCATCTACCAGTTCAAGGTAAAGGAGCTGCCCGGCACGGTAAGCTTTTAGCTGGTCATTATAATATTTAGCGGCAAACTGAAGCTGCGCAGTAACACTTTTATACGCAGCCTTAGCCGACTCATAATTATTATAAGCCTGATCGAGCTGTAACTGTAAAGATTGTTCGGTTTGATCCAGCTGGGCTGTTGCGGCATTATAATTGGCCCTTGATTGTTCGGCTTTATACTTGCGCTGTCCGCCGGTAAAAATGTCCCATTGCAGGTTTACACCCCACAAATAGTAGCGGGTTTTATTGTTCACATTAAAATCAAAGCCCTGCGAACCGAGATCAATAAATGTATTGAGCTTAGGTATAAAGCCTGATCGTTGCAATTTATAATCGAGCGTATAAACCTGCTGCAGCGTGCGCAACTGCTTTAACTCCTCGCGTTGTTTTGTTCCTACCGAAGTATCGGGGGCCGCAATAATATCGGCTACAGCCTCGGGTTCAACAATAATTGTATCCTGCAAAGGGCGGTTGAGCAAAAAATTAAAATATGATTTAGCGTTTTGCGTACCATGTTGTGCCTGGATCAAAGCGGCGTTGGTTTTCTCTTTTTCTGTTTGAGAGCGTAATAAAGCAGTCCCGTTCCGTACGCCATTGCGCAGCATGCTTTCATTTTCGCGGATGTTTTCTTTGATCAGAACCATCGCGCTGTTATAAGTTGCTATGCTTTGCAACGATTGATAATACCGGTAATAAGCCGTTTTAATATCTTTTACCAAGGCTCTTTTATAAACGTTTACCGCTGCCTGCTGGCTGGTTATCAGTTGTTGTTTGATGAGTTTATTGTACCTGATCTCGGCATTGATAAGGGGCAGTGATGTCCGTACCTTTGCATCATAAAAATTATCCGGATTGAGCAGAAAGGATTCGTTTTTTAACTGAGGGAACTTGTTCGAGTTGGTTAGCTGATTCAATGCAGTATAAACAGGGTTAACCAAATCACCTACCGGAACATCGATAGTGCGTCCCCCTGATGATTTTGTATAACTACCAAGTAAACTTACTGTGGGCAGGTACATAGCTTGCGCCTCTTTCAAAGCTGCCATTGCCTTATCCAAATCAAATTGCTGCTCCTTTAAGCCCTGGTTTTGAGCAAATGCCGTAGCGATATAATCATCAAGCTGTTTATGGCTGCTTTGCCCCCAAGTACTTATTCCCAGCGACATGCATATCGCGATGATGGGAATTGACTTTATCTTGAACGATGTGTACATAATGAACAATGTTTAGTATATAAGTAAAAAAATTATGTGACAGAATACATTCAGCGCCACTAACACTATGTGAAGCACACTGAACCAGTATTTTTTATTAACAATTGTTTAACAAATGAACGATGTTTAGTTATAGAGCAAAAAAATATTAAATTGTTACAGCTGCTAAATAATCTTCCATTGATTTAATCAAAATTTGAGGTATAGCCTCTTCGGGCTGATCCATGATTTTTAACCGGCAACGTAAATTTAGCGATACTAAACCATGTGCCGTTGCCCATACCAATAACGAAGCTTGTTCCACATCATTGATGCGCAGCAACTTTTTATTGATACAATCAGAAAGGCAATCAACCAAAAAAGCAAAACAATTACCTCCGTTAGCCTTATGGATCTCTTCATCCACATTCATCGGCGCGCGGATAATGAACATCAGATCGTAAAGTTCGGGGTTTTGAAGGCCAAAATTAATATAAGCCCTACCCACCTGCCGCAACTTTTCAAGCGGATCGGTACTGGTAGCCTCATTTTTAAAAACCTCCAGCAACTGGCCATAAGCCTCACCCTGCACTTCATATAAAAGTTCATCCTTATCCTTGAAATATAGATATATAGTACCGGGACTATACTCTATAGCCTCAGCAATGCTGCGAATAGATGTTTTGGCGTAACCATCCTCCAGGAACATCTTCATAGCGGTAGCTCTTATGAGCTCCCTCATTTCCGTTTTTTCCCGTTCCTTTCTGTCAGTTACTCCCATGATCAATTAATACGCTGCAAATATAATGAACGGTGTTCATTTTTCATAAACCCAGGCTTCATTTTACAATTCTAAAATAAACGGGCTCTTAGAGGCTGTTTAAAAACGATAGTTTTTGAATGTAGAAACGCATAATTGCGTCTTCCGCTTGCAATTTACGGCAGCATAGACGCTCTTAAAATCGGCTTGTCCTCGGGAAGATGCCATTATGCGTCTCTACAAAAATACTTTCTCTCATTTTTAAACAGTTTCTTACATCTTAAACAAAATCAAAATTATTTTGTTAACTTGCTATAAATCAAACCTTATTAGCAAAAAACAAATTACTTACACCATCGCAGTCAGAAGCAATTAATGTGAAGATGTTAAAATCGGAGAAAAAACATTGACAATATGACAATTTTTCTCTCTAACATTAACATTTTGTGAAGCAATTTTCACATTTGAGGTTCTTAATTGTTGGTTAAAAAAACGAGATAAAACGCCTGCTTCAAACCTCTGGCAACGAAAATCCGGTTTTCGTCTGAGCTAAAATTGTCATAGAAATGTCACGAAGTGTGTAATTCTTTACAACTTTATGTTTTACACATACACACAATTTTATACGTTTAAACAACAGTATAGCCGCTTTTTGAACTATCTACGCTTTTAGTCTATATCTTTAGGAAAAAATTAACTGTAATTTTTAATATAAGACCGCGTTTCGAGGGCTTAATTAAAAATTATAACATGCAAAAAACAAAATCTTTAAAAAAAATGACTCTTGGTAGTTTGGCATTGAGTACGCTTATCCTAATTGGGAGTTGCTCCAAAAATGCAGAGACACCAGTAACCGTTCCAATTAATGATTTAAATGCCAGTCAAAGCCTGGCGACAACAGCCACCACCCCTACCGTTTACACGATCGATCCTTCTTCGATCAGACAAGACGAAGGCTACTCTTACAAAATTAGCCCTATTCCTGTAGACGGAGATTCAAACACAGCGCCAACCGCGTCAACACTTAAAGTTTATGAAAACGGTGTTGCATTAGGTCCGGCCCACTCGGTTCATACTGACATCAGAGATCTTGGTAAAGGTCGTTTCAGTCACTGGGCCAACGGATTGTACTTTTCAACTTCCGACAACAGCAGCCCAATCACAAACGGAAGAAAGTACACTTACACCCTTACCGGTACAGCAAGCAGCGGTACAACAACCACTGCTCCGGCTACAGGTAACTCAACAACAGCAACCGGCTCGGTATTAAGTACAGTATTAACCGGTTACGCTGCTGTTAACGGAACAACAACTGGTGGTAAAGGTGGTACCACAGTAACTGTAAACACACTTGCTGCGTTCAAATCTGCCGTGGCAGGCAATTCGCCCAAGATTGTGTATGTTTCCGGAACAATTAGCGGATCAGGCTTAACTCCAGTGTATGTTGGTTCAAATACCACCATCATCGGTAAAACCGGCGCCGTTATATCGAGCCTGAACCTTTACCTTTTTACTGTTAGCAACATCATCATCCAAAACGTTACGTTTAGAAACTATGTAACTGAGTGTGGTATCTATGTTAAATTCCAATCACACCACGTTTGGATTGACCATTGCGATTTTGCTACAGACCGCAGCCATGGCTGGGATTACTGGGGTAAAGATATCGGCGTTGCCGAAGGTTCTGACTACGTAACCATTTCATGGAACAAATTCCATGACACCTACCTGTCATTGCTTATCGGTTCGGTAACAAGCGACGCTGTTGCAGCCAATACCGGCAAATTACACGTTACCATTCACCACAACTACTGGTACAATGTGTCTGAAAGGGAACCAACTTTGGTATTCGGCAGCATCCACATGTACAACAACTATCACTTAAACAATGATGGTTATTCTATCGGCGCAAGGTATGGTGGTACAGTAAGAACAGATAATGAGTATTTCTCAGGCTGTAAAAAACCACTTACTACTAACTTAGATGGCGACCCTGTAGGTTACTTCAGCGGTACAACAACTAACGTTTATTCTAATTGCGGTAAAAACGACATTACCTCATCTTTATCAACCTGGGTACCGTCTTACTCTTACACTTCATTGCTTGATGCAGCTGCCAACGTTCCGACAGTGGTAACAGCAGGAGCAGGTGTTAAAACAGTTAATTAATTAAATTATTTATCCACGCTTAAGCAATTAAGCAAAAGGCCGCTTTATGATATTCATAGAGCGGCCTTTTTTATAGTTTTGGATTGCGCTGTGCAATATTAATTTTGAGCTATCGGGTTTTAGTTTTTACTGAGGTATTGAACGTTAACTGCCGGGCTTAATTTTTTTTTCATAAAGGCAACTATAGTGTCAGTATATAAATCAGCTCCCCTGCTGTTTAAATGTGCCCTGTCTGAATAATATTCCGGGTTCTTAAAATATACATCATTTGTAAAATCATGAAAAATAACGTTGTTACTATTGCAGATACTCTTCATTTTCAAGTAAGAATTTTGTTGGGTATCGTCGTTGTACCTTGGCGATACAAATACAAACAATTGAATTTTTTGCCGTTTGCATTCATTGATAAATAAGTTCAGCGCCCCTACGTTGTCGGCAGATAAGCTATCAGAATATGGTTTAATTGATGTTTTGGTAGAAACCCTGCTTGCGTCCATTTTATTATCCAAGGGGTTAAAGCCCATAATAGTATTACCCGATGATAAAAAGTAATGCTGAAATATAGAAACCACCTGACCATTATAGCGGTAAGTTTGAAGATTACTTTTCAATAATTCCAGCCGGCCTTTCTTCTCAATCATATTTTCAACCACTTTTGATTGTTTTAAATAAGGCAACAGAATTGACAACCGGCTCTTCTCATCCTCTTTTTCACTTAACACATCGCTGGTTACATCTAAAATAACAACCTTGGGAATGTGCCGCTGCAATGCCAGTTCAAAAATGGCTGTGCTGTACAAAAGTCCTTCGCCATCTCTGCCCCCGTTAAAGCAACTCAATTTCAAACTGTCTTTTATCAATGATGGGTTATAGTGGTGCGAAGCCCTTGAACTGCCTAACACCAGAACATCCTCATTTAAATTATAAACTACATGATTAGCCACGGCATATTCGCCCGAACCCTGGTGGGTAAAAAAATAATAAAGCGTAGCTCCGGCTATCTGATCAACGGCTACAAAAGCTACAGCCATCATTAACAACCGGATAAAAAACTTATTGCTATTTCCTTTCAACTGCTTCATAGTTTAAAACTGAAAATAAATGAACTGTCCGCCATCAAAAACGCCAAATAGCAGGATTATAAAAATCAAGCCTAAATAGGAAGCCATACGGATGCCCCAATTTTCATTATGCAGAAAACGCAATGAATGAAGATTGTACTCTTGTTTTACTTCATAGATAAACAAGGCCGCTATCGCCATAAAATCATACAAAAAGTAAGCAGGCTCGCCAATGAAAAAGCCGGGCTTATAAATGAAAATACCTTTCAACAAGCCCCAGGCCTGGGGCAATGAAACGGCTCTGAAAAAAATCCAGCTTATAGTAACCAGCAAAATTGTAAAAGAGATGTTTAAAAAGTTGGCAAAAAAGCCGGTTCTGAAACCCAATTTCTCTGCTACAGCGGCCCTCCATTGCTGAGTAGCCATTCCGCAGATGAGGTAAAACCCGTGTAAAGAGCCCCAAACAATAAATGTCCAATTGGCGCCATGCCACAGCCCACTGATCATAAACACGGCAAACAAATTGAAATATAACCTTCCTTTACTTACCCGGTTGCCACCTAAAGGGATGTATACATAATCTTTAAACCAGGTTGAAAGTGAAATATGCCACCTGCTCCAAAACTCGCTTATACTTTTTGCAAAATATGGCCGCCTGAAATTTTCCATTAACTTAAAGCCCATTACCCTGGCGCTTCCTATGGCTATATCTGAATATCCTGAAAAATCACAATAGATCTGCACTGCAAAAAACAAAGAAGCCAGCACAATTGTGGCCGAGCCGTGCTCGGGATAGTTGCTGAAAACGGTTTTTACATATATGGATAACCTATCGGCAACAACTACTTTTTTAAAAAAGCCTATCAGCATCCTTTTTAACCCTTCAGAAACATCCAGTGTATTAAAATGATGTTGTTCTTTAAACTGGTGCAACAGGTTTTGAGGCCGTTCAATAGGCCCTGCAACTAATTGCGGATAAAACATTACGTATAAAGCATAAATACCGAAATGACGTTCGGCCTTTTGGTGGCCCCGGTAAACCTCAATGGTGTAACTCATGGCCTGAAAAGTGTGAAATGACAACCCTATCGGGAGCAGGATCTGTAAAAACGGAATTGGGTTAGTGTACCCCATCCAGTATAATATCCCCGATAAATTGGCATTAAAAAAGTTAAAATATTTAAATACTGCAAGTACCCCAATATTTGCCGTAAGGCTAAGTATTAACAGTAATTTCTTTTTTTTAGGATCGTTAACTTTTTCAAGATAAATACCTGCTGTATAGTCAATTATTATGGTAAAAAACAGGATAAGTATGTATATGGCTTTAAAGAACATATAAAAATAGCAGCTTGCCGAAAGCAGCAGCAGCCACCTGAATTTATGTGGCAACAAGAAATATAAAACTGTTACTACAGGAAAAAACAGCAGAAATGTAAATGAATTGAATATCATTGTCAGTTACTATTGGTTAACTAAACCTAACTGAAAATAAAATGATATAAAATAGTATAGCTGCAATCGTATATCATTCTGTAAAATCAAGCAACAAACTTTACAACCAAAATATGGGCTGCAATTTCCAAATTCAGGGATATCGGTAAGATAACCTCATGTAAACCTGTTCGCAGCTCATTTAGCAAGAAATATATTCAACTGCTTTACCATTCCTTAACGGCCAGCTAAAATGTAAAGCAATTTATATCCTTTTACATTTTTAAACGCGTAAAATGCAGCCAGATTTACAATTTACGGGCAATTGAACAGGGCTTATATTTTATTGACAGCTGATTAAATAATTTTACTCACCAAGTAATTATAAACTGAATTATCATTTAAAGCCTTAAAACTATGTGCGGAATTGTTGGTTACATCGGGTCAAGAGATGCGTGGCCGGTTGTGTTAAACGGTCTCAAACGATTAGAATATCGTGGTTACGATAGCGCTGGTATTGCTATCATCAATAATGCAGGTTTCAATGTGTATAAAAAAACCGGCAAGGTGGCTTGCCTTGAAGCCCACACAGCCGATAAAGACAAAAGTGGCCATATCGCCATAGGGCATACCAGGTGGGCCACACATGGCGCCCCGTCTGATGCAAACTCCCATCCACATAGTTCAAATGATAACCGCCTGCACATCATCCACAACGGCATCATCGAAAACTATCTGATCCTTAAAGAAGAGCTGCTTGCCCGCGGACATACTTTTAAGAGCGAAACAGATACCGAAGTTCTGATCCATTTAATTGAAGAAATTCAAAATATCGAGCAAACAGATTTGCTGGAGGCTGTCCGCCTCGCTTTAAATACGGTGATAGGCGCGTATGCCATAGTAATTATGGACCGGGGAAACCCTGACCAACTGATTGCCGCCCGGAAAGGCAGCCCGTTGGTTATTGGCGTTGGGCAGGGTGAGTATTTTATTGCATCAGATGCCACACCTATTATCGAATACACTAAAAACGTAGTGTATTTAAAAGATAACGAAATAGTTTTGGTAAAACCCGATGCGTTATTAATAAAGAAACTGGATAATGTTGTGCAAACCCCATTGATCCAGGAGCTGGAACTTAAGCTTGAATCATTAGAAAAGGGCGGCTTTGAACACTTCATGATGAAGGAGATTTTTGAGCAGCCACGATCAATAAGAGATTGTATGCGCGGCCGTATTTTCCCGCTTGAAGGAAAAGTAGAATTGGGCGGCATCAAACAGTATACCGACAAGCTTAAAAATGCAGAGCGGATAATTATTATTGCCTGCGGTACCTCATGGCATGCCGGCTTAACCGGCGAATACCTTATTGAAGAATACGGGCGTATTAAAGTAGAGGTTGAATATGCCTCCGAATTCAGGTACCGTAACCCTATAATTACCGATAAAGATATTGTGATGGCGGTATCACAATCTGGCGAAACTGCTGATACATTAGCAGCCATTGAGATCGCCAAGGAACGCGGCGCAACAATTTTGGGGATTTGCAACGTTGTTGGCGCATCAATTCCACGCGTAACCGATGCAGGCGTTTATACACATGCCGGACCGGAGATTGGTGTAGCATCAACAAAGGCCTTTACAGCGCAGGTCACCGTTTTAACTTTAATAGCATTGTACATAGCACAGCATAAAGGCACGCTAACTCCAGCCAAACTTGGCAGTTTGTTAACCGAGCTTGATACCATTCCCGATAAAATACAAACGCTGTTACAGGATAACGATTTGATTGAAGACATCGCATCCAAAATAAAAAATGCACCAAATTGCCTGTTTTTAGGCAGGGGCTTTGGTTTCCCGGTGGCATTGGAAGGGGCACTAAAATTAAAAGAGATCTCTTACATTCACGCTGAAGGTTACCCTGCTGCCGAAATGAAACACGGCCCCATTGCTTTAATTGATGAGCAGATGCCGGTGATCTTCATCGCCACAAAAAACTCATCATACGAAAAGGTGATCAGTAATATACAGGAGGTTAAAGCACGAAAGGGAATAGTGATTGCTATTGTTACCCAGGGAGATATTAAAGTAAAAAACATGGCCGATTATTGTATCGAAATACCCGATGCCGACGAAGCATTTCTGCCGCTCCTGGCCACTGTACCGCTACAACTTCTATCCTACCATATAGCCGTAAAACGGGGCTGCAATGTTGATCAGCCCCGTAACCTGGCCAAATCAGTTACGGTAGAATAATCTGTATAACTAACCAACAAATACCCCAAAAAAAGCAGGCTTAAACCTGCTTTTTTTATGCGCAACGCTTACCGGTTGTAACTGTATTTATATGAGAAATGTAGCTAAAATACCTATATAATACACTTTTTTCACAACCCTTTACACATGTCTGCTTTGTGGCTTTACATGTTCTGTAAAGACTAAGATACAGGTTTACAAAAAAACGGCAATCGCCTAAAATCGTATACTATCAATGCCCAAATAGATAAATTTGATTAACCAAATAAACCAGTTCAAAATAGTTTCATAAACTCTCTTAAACTATTGATGATGAAGAAAATTAATATATACTGTTTCATTACAGTTATGCTGCTGATAACCGGGTGTGCCGGTAAACGTGATTTAGTTTATTTCAGCAATAT
Organism: Mucilaginibacter gossypiicola; assembly: GCF_900110105.1. Taxonomy (GTDB): domain Bacteria; phylum Bacteroidota; class Bacteroidia; order Sphingobacteriales; family Sphingobacteriaceae; genus Mucilaginibacter; species Mucilaginibacter gossypiicola. The sequence goes on from NZ_FOCL01000003.1 coordinate 305,607, forward strand.
GGCAAATACAGGTGCTGTAAATAATAATATGGCAGGAGCTGCAATTATCCATCAAAAAGATATTTTAAGTGTAACTGTTAACAGCTTAAATCCCGAATCAAACTTGCTTTTTAACGGAAACAAAAATGCAGGTGCAGCTAACCAGTCAACCAATGGAGGATATAAAGTAAATGAAAATGGTTTCGTGAATTTACCGCTTATCGGCGATTATAAAATTGAAGGGCAAACTATTGAAGAGGCACAAACCGAAGTAGCAAAAAGGCTATCTGCTTTTGTAAAAAACCCGGTGGTTGCTATCCAGCTTTTGAACTTCAAAATAAGTGTTATAGGTGAGGTTAACAAACCATCATCATTCATAATAACTGATGAAAATGTAAACTTACTTGAAGCATTAGGTATGGCCGGGGATATGACAGTTTATGGAAAAAGGGAAAACGTGCTGGTGATCCGCACTGAAAACGGACACAGAACAATGAACCGCCTTAACCTTAATAAAGTTGAGTCAATGGATTCCCCTTACTTCAATCTTAAACAAAATGACATTGTTTATGTGGAGCCTGATAAATCAAAAGCGGTTGAATATAGCCAGAACACACGCCTGGCACCAATTGTGGTCGCTTCAATTTCGGCATTGGCTGTATTGGCAGCAGTGCTTTTAAGGAGATAAATATAGTGTTAATGATACCTAACAATGGTGATATGGATAACAATTTTATTTTAAAAGAGCCTTTGCCAGGCAACGCGTTCAGGTCAAACATCAGGCCCTATTTAAGTGGCTGGTATATATTCCTGATAAGCATGGTTATTTGTTTAGCCGCTGCATGGACATACCTGAACTATGTTACCCCGCTTTATAAAATAACAAGTACCCTCCAGATACCCGACGATAAAAAAGGTGATGGTATTTTAAAAGCAACTGCGTTTAGCGATTTGAACATGTTCCAGGAAACCAAAACCGTGGATAACGAAATGGAGGTACTCCGTTCAAAAGACCTGATTTATAAGGTTTTTGCAAAACTAAATATGGAAACCTCATATTTTGATGAGAGCGGCCTTACAACAAAGGAGCTATATGGCGATGAACGGCCTTTCAAAGTCACCATACTAAGGCTGGGTAAAGCTGCATATCTGAAACAATTATACCTGCAGCCATATACGCAAGGTAAGTTTTTGCTTAAGGAAGATAAAAAAGTCTGGATCTACAATTATAACCAACCAATTAATCATAAAGATTACTCATTTAAGGTAGAAAAAGGCCCTGCTTATTCCAACAATGAAACGCCTATACTAATTCAGTTTAAAAACCTGACCAGGCTTGCCGCCGCATACAGCGCGGGATTGTTTCAGGTTAACCCCGTTATTAAAGAATCAAACACTTTAACCTTAAGTTTGGTTGACGCAGTTCCTGAAAGAGGTGTTGATATTTTAAACAACATCATATCTACTTACAATGCCGAAAATGTTGTTAAGAAAAATGTTACGGCTGTAAATACAATATTATTTATAGATAAAAGGTTACACGATTTAGAGAATGACCTTTCATTTACCGAAGGTGACATTGAAACATTTAAACAAAGAAACGGCGCTGCGGAAATAAACACAAGCACCCAGGTAAACCTGACAAAATCTGCCGAATATAACCAGCTGCTTGAAGAATCAAACACTCAATTGGGTATAGTGAATTCAATTGAAGCGTATTTAAAAAGCTCGGCTAACCAATATAATGCTGTTCCCAGCACCATGGGGTTAAAAGATCCGGCATTAAACACATTGGTTAGCCGTTTCAATGATCTTCAGTTAGAAAGAAACCGCATGCTTACCAGTGCAAACCTGGCTAACCCGCTTGTTCAAAACCTGAGCAACCAGATAGCTTCCCTGCGTGTAAATATTCTCGAAAACTTAACCAACATCAAAAAAGGATTTTCTATCGGGCACCAGTTACTCCGGGAAAATTCTGCACAGTATGACTCCCGTATCCGTTCGGTTCCGACAATTGAGCGGGGGCTTTTACAGCGAAGCCGCGAGCAAGGTGTAAAAACCAATCTCTATCAATATTTGCTGCAAAAAAGAGAAGAAACAGCTTTGTCTTTATCAGCTACGATCCCCTCTTCACAACTGATTGATAAACCTGCCGCTAACCCGGTAGCTGAGTTTCCCAAACAGCAACTCACCTATTTATTCGCAATTATTGCCGGATTGCTTATACCTGGTGTTTTCATCTTCCTGAAGGATAAATTCAGCTTAAAAATTAAAGATCAGTCAAGTTTACTTAACATAAAAGGAGTTAAAATCCTTGGCGAGTTATGCCATAATACTGAAGATAATAGTTCTGTAGTTATATCAAACGGAAGTAATACCAACATTTCAGAACTATTCAGGTACATCAGGAGCAACATCGGCTTCCTCAACAACGGCACGCAGCATAAAACGATGCTTGTTACGTCGTCAATGAAAGGCGAAGGCAAAACCTTTTTCAGCATCAACCTGGGATTAACCCTTGCTATGCTCAACAAAAAGGTATTGATTATGGAGTTTGACCTTCGCAAACCCGATTTGCTGAAAAACATTAACATGGAGCAAACCAAAGGCATTACTGATTTTATTACCGGTAACACCAATTCGCCTGCCGAATGTATCCAGGCTTATAATGAGGCCGACAATCTTTTTGTGATGGGTGCAGGAAGCAAAGCAATTAATCCAGCCGAATTATTATCAGATAAAAGACTCGACCTGCTTTTTAGCTGGTGCAAAACCCAGTTTGATTATATCGTGCTTGATACATCGCCCGTGGGCGCCGTGGCCGACGCTTTTAGCCTGGCCAAATACGCCGAGCTGAGCATATATATTGTACGCTATAATTATACCAACACCGAACAATTAAGTATCCTGAGGGATATTTACGATAATGAAAAATTAAAAAACCTTATGGTAGTGTTTAACGATGCGAAGAAAGAAAACAGGCAGGCTTACGCCTACGGTGGCTATGGATACGCATCGGCGTATGGCAGCTGATAGCTTTCATTTATACATACCATAAAGTCGGGGCAATATGAGTTGTGAACTGTTTAGTTCGACTATTTATTTGAATAAAGCTGTTCCGTGTGACTGAATTGGCGGAGCCGCAAGCAACCTGAGTTGCAACTGTTATGAACCAAATAACCGGGTAAAACCGGAGAGTATATAAACCGTTAATTCGACTATTTTTTACTTACCATAACCAGTGTGACTGGATTGGCGAAGCCGCAGGCGGGGTAAAAAACAACCGGTTAAAGTATTATATAGGCGGGTAAAACCGGTAAATAATATTGTAAACCATTAGTTCAAATTATTTTTCAATGTTCCGCCTAACCATGTGACTGGATTGGCGGAGCCACAGGCAACGTAAGCTGCCGCTGTATTAAACCAGATATCCGGTAAACCCGGCAAATATTATAAACCATTAGTTCAATTATTTTTTAATACCGCCTAACCAATGTGACTGGATTGGCGGAGCCACAGCCGGCGTAGGTTGCAGCGGTTATAAGCCAGGCAACAGGTAAATAATTTTCAAATACTACGCTTCTGCATAAAACAATCATCACTCGGTAGTATGTGAGTGAGTTGGCGAAGCTGTAGCAGGCCGTCAGTATCCCGATCCAACTTTTATTCATTTTATGGAAACCCAATTAAGAGTACCGCAATTTCGCATGACAAATTATCATGAAAAAAAATGGCTTGTTATTTACACCAAGCCCCGATGGGAAAAAAAGGTGGACAAGCTTTTAAAGCAAAGTGGCATTGAATGTTATTGCCCGGTTAGGGATGTAGTAAATCAATGGTCGGACAGGAAAAAGGAAATCAGTGTGCCGCTGTTTAGCTCCTACGTATTTGTTCATGTTGATGCATATGAGCAATCAAGAGCACTTTACGTAATGGGCGCATTAGGCTTTGTTTATTACATGGGCAAACCCGCAATAGTAAAGGATAATGTAATAGACGAGATCAGGACAAACCTTTCACGCTACAAAGACATGGAAATTGTAAGCCTTCAAAATCTCACTGTTGGCGATACAGTTAAAATAAAAGATGGCGCTCTTGTAAATCAAATGGGTAAAGTGCTGCAGATACAGGGCAAAAATGTATTAATGGTTTTTGAAACCATCAATTGCGCTTTAGTAACACGCGTTTCAATCCAAAACTTATCAGTTCATAACATTAGCGAAAATCATGAAAATTGACAATTATCAACCTAAATTAGGTATTATCGGTCTTGGTTACGTAGGCCTGCCCCTGGCCGTTGAATTTGCAAAAAAATACAAAGTCATTGGCTATGATATTAATGCAGATCGCATTAATGAGCTTAAATCAGGTATTGACCATACCCTGGAGATTGACTCTGAACAATTGAACGCAGTAATTACACCAGTTTGCACAACAGCAACCGGTTTATATGTTACCGACGAGGTTGAAAAACTGAGACAATGTAGCATATATATTGTAACCGTACCTACCCCGGTTGATAAAAACAACCGCCCTGACCTATCTCCGCTGATAAGTGCCAGCCGCGTAGTAGGTAAGGTTTTAAAAAAGGGTGATATTGTAATTTATGAATCAACAGTATATCCGGGAGTAACAGAAGATGAGTGTATGCCCATTTTAGAAAAAGTATCAGGGCTTACTTTTAATGTTGATTTTTTTGCGGGCTACTCACCCGAAAGGATCAATCCCGGCGATAAATTACATACTGTATCAAAAATTCGCAAAATCACATCGGGTTCAACTCCTGAAGCTGCCGAGACTATAGATAAGCTTTATCAATCAGTTATAACTGCCGGCACATTCAAAGCCCACTCAATAAAAGTTGCTGAAGCAGCCAAAGTAATTGAAAATGCCCAACGCGATATAAATATTGCCTTTGTGAACGAGTTAGCGATGATCTTTAATAAATTAGGCATCGATACTCACAAGGTATTAGAAGCTGCGGGTACAAAATGGAATTTTTTAAATTTCAGGCCCGGCCTTGTTGGCGGGCACTGCATCGGTGTTGACCCTTATTACCTTGCCCAAAAAGCCCAGGAAGCAGGTTATCACCCCGAGATTATACTTGCCGGTCGCCGCATTAACGATTCGATGGGAAGCTATGTCGCCGATCAGTTTATTAAACAGATGATTTGCCGCGGCACTTCAATAACAGATAGCGAGGTACTGATACTTGGCTTCACATTTAAAGAAAACTGCCCCGATGTAAGGAATACCCGGGTAATAGACATTGTAAAACGATTAAAAGAGTATAAGGTGAAAGTGCATATCCATGATCCGTGGGCCAATGCGGCGCATGCTAAAAAAGAGTACGGCATCATTTGCGAAAACGGCGAATCAAAAACGCGTACCTATGATGGGGTTTTACTTGCAGTTGCACACGAGGAGTTTAAAGAAATGAACATAAAAGCGCTTTGCAAACCTAATGCTGTACTGTATGATTTGAAAGCATTTTTACCAGAAGAGGTTGTTAACGCCCGGCTTTAAAAATCATGAGCTATAAACAAAGAGCGGTATCTGGCATAGTGTGGGCGCTATGGCAGCAATTAAGTTCAAAAGTAGTAAGCTTTGGTATCTCCATATTCCTTGCCAGGATCCTGGAACCATCGCAATTTGGTTTGATAGCCATGCTGTATCTTTTTATATCGGTAGGCAATAGCCTTTTGGATGGTGGCCTCACGGCTTCGCTGATCCGTACAACCGACGCAGATCAGCGCGATTATTCAACAGTGTTTTATTTCAATATCATTGGCAGCAGCATCCTTTACCTGATACTTTTTGTAACAGCGCCACTTATAGCTGCTTTTTATCATCAGCCGTTGTTAACGGCTGTTGTGCGGGTTTATACCTTAATTTTGATCATAAACGCGTTTTTTGGAGTACAAAGCACCCTGTTGGTTAAGGACTTAAAATTTAAAAAACAAACTAATATTCAAATCCCCTCGGCCATTGGCGGCGGAATATTAGGTATCGTACTTGCAAAATTAGGATACGGCGTTTGGAGCCTTGTTTGGATGGGGTTATGTACCTCGTTTTTATCAACAGCAATACACTGGATCACCTCAAGCTGGCGGCCGGCACTGATATTTGACAAGGCTTGTTTTAAAAAGCATATCCACTTTGGGTACAAAATGACGCTATCGGGTTTAATTGATACGGTTTATCAAAACATCTACCTGATAATTATAGGTAAGTTCTTTTCGGCAGCCCAGCTTGGCTACTACAGCCGGGCCGATTCGATAAGCCAATTACCAATAAGTAACATTTCAGCAGCTATAAATAAAGTTACCTACCCAATGTTTGCAGAAATATCAGACGATCCGGTGCAGTTAAAAAATGTTTATAAACGGCTCATGCAACAGGTAGTATTCTGGAATGCACCGGCACTCATCATGCTGTGTATCATTGCCAAGCCATTGTTTCATATTTTATTAACAGATAAATGGTTACCTGCTGTTCCTATTTTCCAGTTATTATGCATAGGCGGTATCATGTACCCGTTGCACTCCTATAACTTAAATGTGCTGAAAGTAATGGGACAAAGCGCCTTGTTTTTAAGGTTAGAAGTTATAAAAAAAGTGTTGAGCGTTGTTGGGATCCTGTGCTTTATTCCCTTCGGCATCTATGGCTTGTTATATTTCCAGTTATTTTTTAACGTGATAGCCTATTATATCAATTCTATTTACAGCGGGCGCTTAATTAACTACCCGGTTACCGAACAGGTAAAGGATATTTTGCCTACAGTGGCATTAGCCGGGGGCATTGGTCTGTGCTGTTATTTTCTCGACAAACTCCTGATCAACGATTTTTTCATCCCAACTATGCAAATTGGCATATTACTCATAATATTCGCCACGGTTTATTATGGAGCCAGTTTATTAATTAAGCTTTCTGCTATTAAAGATTTTAACCAATTAATCCTAAAACGATGATTCCCGTAACCAAACCATTTCTCCCCGCCGAAAAGGAATTCAGAGCTTATGTAAAAAGTATCTGGGAAAGACAATGGCTCACCAACAATGGCCCGCTTGTAAACACCCTTGAGCTAAAACTAAAGCAATACCTGGGTGTTAGCCATATGCTGTTTGTTACAAATGGCACAATAGCGTTACAACTGGCTATTAAAGCGCTTAAGCTAAGCGGAGAGATCATCACAACGCCATTTTCATTTGTTGCTACTACAAGCACTGTTGTTTGGCAGGGCTGCGAACCGGTATTTGTGGATATCGATCCAGGAACACTGAACATCGACCCAAGCAAAATTGAAGCTGCAATCACCCCAAAAACATCGGCCATATTGGCAACGCACGTATTTGGTAACCCTTGCGATATAACTGCCATACAAGCTATTGCTGATAAACATAACCTTAAGGTGATATATGATGCGGCACACTGCTTTGGTACCTTTTACAAAAACCGCTCGGTATTTGAATACGGTGACATCAGCGTAACCAGCTTTCACTCAACCAAATTATACCATACTATTGAAGGCGGTGCAGTATTTACCCAAGACCCCGAACTATTGAAAACAATGGCCCTGATGCGCAATTTCGGCTATTCAGGAGTTGATACCTTTTCTGAAGAGGGCATCAACGCAAAAAACAGCGAGTTTCATGCAGCAATGGGTTTATGCAACCTGCGCCATGTTGACGAGATACTTAAAAAGAGAAGGTATTTATACGAACAGTATCTGTCGCGCCTGGAGAACCTGGACGTTCAGTTTCAGAAACTTGAAAATGAACAAGACTACAATTATGCATATTTCCCTATAATTTTTCAAACAGAGGCGTTGATGCATCAAAGCAAAGCAAAGTTGGAGCTGGCGCAGATCTATTGCAGGCGGTATTTTTACCCTTCGCTATCATCGCTGCCATACGTAAAAAAACAGCCCATGCCTGTTTGTGATTCTATAGCCTCGAGGGTGGTTTGCCTGCCGTTGTATCATACGCTGTCGCTCTCTGATCTCGATCTTATTTGCAGACTATTGTTACGTGCTCAAAATTTTGATAATAATTTCAAACCCAAACATTTTGGTACGCTGGTTACCGATAAAATCGAATCTGAAATAAACGTGACAGCCGTGAATATAAATGGATCAGTATGATTGATGAAGAGTTAACGGTAAGTATCCTCTGCATTACTTACAACCACGAAAAATTTATCGCCGAAGCTATCCAGAGCTTTCTGATGCAGAAAACCAATTTCAAATATGAGATCATTATTGGCGATGATTGTTCGACGGATAAAACTCAATCAATAATTAAGCTTTATGCAGAAACGTGCCCGGGCAAGATAAAGCTCATAGCCTCTACTACCAACCTGGGCACGCATAAAAATTTAATTAATTGTATTGCAGAATGCAGGGGTAAATACATAGCACTTTGTGAGGGCGACGATTACTGGACAAATGAATATAAACTGCAAAAGCAGGTTGATTTTTTAGAAAACAATGCCGAGTTCGTTATTTGCTGCCATTATCATAAAGTAATAAACGCCGGCAATAAAACACTTTATGTTCATCCAAACCCAACGCCGCTGATACACACCTATGCCGATTTGCTGGCAGGAAAACAGGAAGAAACTAAAACCGCAACTGTGGTTTATCGCAACATTCCCGAAACAACCCAGGTATTTTCTACACCCTGGTTTTTTGAGTGTTTTGCAGGCGATAAAATGTTTAAGCTTTGGGCAACCCATAATACCGGCGGCAAAATTTACGTAATGCCCGAGGTAATGAGTTGTTACCGCCGGCACGAGGGAGGTGTATGGAGCATGATCAATGCTAAAGCGCGTATGGAAATGGTTATCAGTGACTTTAACCTGATCATTAAAAATTTCACATACTCAGCAATTGCAAAAAAGAAGCTTTTGCTGCTTTATATAAAACGCTATCTGCTATTTGAATTACAAAACAAACGGTTCCGCAAAGCTTACGATACACTAAAATACCTGCTATAACAAACAGAGCATTTAACACTCAAAATGAAAATACAAGCCGCCCCCTTTTCAAAACCCGTTCTGTTTTTCATTATTCCTTCGCTTAAAGGAGGAGGAGCAGAAAGAGTTATCATTTCGCTTGCTAATTACTTTAATAAAAACAACTTCCAGTCGGTACTCATTTCTTTAAACAACGATCTTCCAGCGTATGAAATTGAGGATGGTGTTAAAGTATTTTACCTTACCGACCGCCAGAAAAGCCGGTTAGCTTATAGGATGTATCATATTGCCGAAACTTTCTACAAGCTCATCAAGCTGCTACGAACTCTAAAACCGGTGTGTGTGTTATCATTCATTACTTCGGCCAATATTTGGGCCGGCATTACCTGTTGGTTAACCCGCGTGCCCTATATTGTTTCAGAACGTACCTCGCCGGATAGAAGCGTTATCAGCTTTAACTATTTGCATAAACAACTGGCTTTAAGCTTATATAAAAGGGCGGCGTCAGTTGTTGTAAGCGCTAAAGGAGTTGAGGATTGCCTGCTTAAGGATAAAGACTTTAAAGCGCTCAATAATATCGAACGTATAACAAATGCTGTTACTATTTTCCAATCGCCGTCAGATGAGAAGGTTCACAACCGGAGATTTATTTTGGGCGTTGGCCGTTTAGCTTATGTAAAAGGCTTTGACATCCTTATTGAAGCATATGCAAAATCAGGCCTCACTGACGTTGATCTTATAATCATTGGCGATGGCGAAGAACGTGCCAACCTGGTTTGCCAGATCTTTAATCTCGGATTAAGAGAACGGGTATTGTTACCCGGTAGCAGAAATAACCTTCAGGATTATTATAGCCAGGCCGAAATGTTTGTTTTACCATCACGCAATGAAGGATACCCCAACGCCTTAGTTGAGGCTATGAGCTTTGGATGCCCTTCTATAGCAGTAGATTGTAATTTTGGTCCTTCGGAAATAATTGTTAACGGCGAAAACGGGATGCTGGTAAAAAGAGCTTCAATAAGTGGTTTAGCCGATGCAATGCATCGTTTGGCTGGCGATGAGACGTTAAAAACAAATCTTGGAAATCAAGCCCGTATCATATCTCAAACCAATCATCCCGATAAAATATTGGGAGAATGGGAAACACTAATGAAAAAACACGCTGCCGCAACTGAAACAGCGGCACAACTAACAAACAGCCAACCAGCTTTGTAAACCTATCAAACTGTTAATATGCTACAGTACTTAATTCGTTTGGATGATTTATGCCCGACAAATAACCTCCCAAAATGGGAACGCTTCTTTAACCTGTTTGACAGGTATGGTATAAAACCTATAATAGCTGTTATACCGGCAAACAAAGATCCTAAACTAAAAGCCTGCGGCAACTTTAACCCTTACTACTGGCAGTTGGTACGCGAGCTCCAAGATAAAAATTATGTGATAGGCATGCACGGTTTTGATCATTATTATATCAACCACAACTCTGGTTTGCTGAAAATGAATAACAGATCAGAATTTGCCGGCTTACCCTTACAAACTCAAAAAGAAAAAATAAGAAAGGCGGCCGAAATTTTCAGGCGCGAAAATATTAACCCTACTGTTTTTATTGCCCCGGCGCATACCTTCGATCGTAATACCCTACTGGCTTTGCATGAATATACCAACATTAAAATAATAAGCGACGGCCTGCTCAAATCACCCTACGTAAGGTTTGGTTTTAACTGGGTGCCGGTTCAACTATCAGAAGTTGAACAAAAAACAAAATATACCTGGACATTCAACTATCATCCGGAAACCTGCCCTCCCCAGGCTTTTGCTGAACTTGAAATTTTTATAGAAAAAAACCATCACCTTTTTGTATCACTGGATAACCTGGATTTTTCAAATTATACCTGGGCTGATGCCGTTGCCGAAAAATATTGCATTTATAAAAGATTAGCACGTGATTACGCTCAAAAGGCAATTGCTTTTATGGAACGGATCCCTGCCGGAAACTAACATTATTTAAACCTGATATGAAAATTTCTTTTGCGCCACCTTACATTGACCAGGCCGTTATTAATGAGGTTATGGATACGCTTAACTCTGGCTGGATAACCACTGGCCCTAAAGTAGCCGCACTTGAACAGCAAATGAAACAACTTACAGCTTCGGATGCAGCTGTTTGCGTAAACTCATGGACATCGGGCGCTATCCTGATGCTCAAGTGGTTTGGCATAAAAGAGGGAGATGAAGTGATCATCCCTGCGTACACTTATTGCGCTACAGCTTTAAGCGTATTGCATTGCGGCGCTACCCCGGTTATTGTTGATGTAGATAAAGATTGCTGCATCTCCGCAGAAACTGTGATCAAAGCAATAACTCCAAAAACAAAAGCAATTATTGCTGTTGATATAGCCGGCTGGCCATGCGATTACGAACAGTTAAAGGCGATTATCAATAAACCTGAAATTAAAAAGCTATTTGTTGCCGAAAGCCCAAAGCAAAAGATTTTAGGCAGAATACTTTTAATTGCCGACGCAGCACACTCCATTGGTGCAACTATAAATGAGTTACCTGCATCAAAGTATAGTGATGTTTCTATATTTTCCTTTCACGCTGTAAAAAACGTCACTACAGCCGAAGGAGGTTGTATCTGTATTAATTTACCTGCCTGCTTTAATCCGGCCGAAGAACACCGGTATTTAAAACTATATACCCTTAACGGGCAAACCAAAGATGCATTTACCAAAAGTAATGGCGGCGGCTGGAAATACGACATCCTATTTATGGGCCTCAAAATCAACATGCCCGATATTTGTGCAGCAATAGGGCTCGGTCAGCTCAGGAACTATGATGCAAAACTGCTCCCGATGCGTAAACGTGTTGCATCTATATATTGTGATAGCTTTAAAACAATGGATTGGTTTATTGAACCACCATTAAAAGATGAACAAAGAGAATCATCCTACCATCTGTTTGCCCTCCGGATCAAAGATATATCAGAAGCACAACGCGATCAGATAATTGAAAGCATTATGAGTGAAGGGATCATGGCCAACGTGCACTTTACCCCGCTGCCAATGCTTACACTTTTTAAAGATCTGGGCTATGAGATTTCTCAGTATCCATCGGCTTACGCACTTTATGCAAATGAAATCTCGCTTCCTATATATCCGCAACTTACTGACGAACAGATTGATTTCATAATTACAACCGTGATAAGCTCAGTTAACGCTGTACTGGAACACTATAAAGAACCGGCAAAAGTTGAATTATAAAATACAGTTATGATTAAACGGCTTTTTGATATTGGCTTATCACTTATAGCGCTGATCATATTGCTGCCGCTGTTTGTTATAATTGCCATGGCTATTAAAATAAATTCGAGAGGAAGCGCATTTTATAAACAGGCACGGGTTGGAAAAGATGGAAACGAATTTGAACTCTTCAAATTCCGCACCATGTATGTGGACTCGGACAGGGCCGGATTATTAACCATAGGTAGTAAAGATTACCGGATCACCGGCGTTGGTTACTGGCTCAGGAAATATAAACTTGATGAGCTGCCGCAATTACTAAACGTATTAAAAGGCGACATGAGTTTTGTTGGCCCCCGCCCCGAAGTGCGGAAATACGTAAACCTGTATACACCTGCTCAGTTAAGGGTATTAAGTGTTAAACCAGGAGTAACAGACTGGGCATCTATCAAATATTTTGATGAAAATGACATCCTGGCCGGCAGCGACGATCCTGAGGATATGTATATCAAGGTTATAGTTCCGTCAAAAATCATTAAAAACCTCGAGTACATTGACAACCAGGGTATTTTAATGGATCTGAAGATTATACTATCTACAATAAAACGAATTTTTCAATAGCACCAATTTATTATGTTGCTTAAAAAGTGCCTCTTTTACGGTTTAATGTTCTTCTATCTGTACACACTTGCCTTTGGCATTTTCATGACAGATACTTTGAGGATTCCTGCACCTGTAATTTTTTGCATGCTGCTGTTTTTTGTGCAAAAGCCTTTGCTGGATTTTGGCTATACCAACGAGTTAATAGTTTTTGTAATTGGGGTTTTTTTGTACCAGGTAGTAGGCCTGAGCAATTATATTACCTTTTTTGCCATACTCCTTACTATAATACCATGCTCGTTATATTTTAACTATTTTATAGGTGCAAGTAAATCGCGCTATTACGCTTCAATATTGATGTTTTTTTTCCTGCTCATGTGCTCTATGATCATCATGGTACTGGATCACAGTATGGCAGGCACCATTGACCCGATAAGGAGTATGTTATTGGGCGAACCGGTTAAACAAAGCCCTGCAGGCCTGGCAGTAACGCAATTCAATTTCGGATACCAGGTTGTGGCCATTACTACCTTTGCTTTCATTGCGGCATGTACCACGGGGCAATACCTCATAGTAAGGATTTTGGTTTTAGCAGCCTGTGTTGCATGTATTTATCTTGGCATGAACAGGTCGGCATTTATAAGCTTTGGAGCCGGTGTAACGCTCTTCCTGTTTATTTACTATCGCTACAAGGCTGTTTTTCTGGTTGCAGCTACTGCGATCATATGTTTTGGGCTGTACACTTATGTGTTAAAAGATAACGTTGATGATAAAAACAACATCCTGTCAAAAAATCAGGCAAAAGAAGCCAACGATTTTAACAGGGCCAACATGGCTGCCGAAAACCTTAAAATATTTGCTGATTATCCTTTTGGGCTTATATTTTATGGTAAAACCTGGGATGAAGTAACATACCGGAACCCCTTGTTTACATTCGGCCTGTCATCGCACAATGCCTACCTGATGTTCATAACCCTGCTTGGCCCGTTTTTGGGCATAGGGTTGCTGTGGGCCATATATTATAAAACCGTCCGCCTGTTTTGGCAAACTATAAAAAATGTAAAGCATAAAGGGAGCGCAATTTATGTAGCTATATTTTTCACTTTTATAGCAATATCCTTAAACGCGCTGTCACATAACGGGTGGCTGATGAGTGTAGACGGCCCTACTATATTTATTTATTTCGCTGTATTACACTACAACAGGCTAAAAGACCCGGTAAAGCAAACCGAACCAGTACAGGAAGAATTAGCTGTCGCTTAAAACTTGATCCCAATTTTTAGTTTATAATGAGAAAGAAGATTTTCCTTGTTCTTAGTTCGCTTGGTGCAGGTGGTTCTGAGCGTGTTTACTGGCTGTTGTCTCAATATTTCAACAAACCCGATTATGAGGTAGTTGTAGTTCTGTTAAACGGAAACGAATGCAGTTTCTCTACAGAAATAGCAGGCATCAGGTTTGTAGATCTGAAAACAATAAAAGCTTCGCACTCATTTTTTAAACTCCGAAAACTGCTGAAAGACGAAAAACCATACGCAGTTTTTTCAACTACCGATCATATCAACATCCTGGTAGCCCTTGTATCTATGTTTGTTAAGGTGCCTAATTTAATAGCCAGGGCATCTAACAATCCGCAGCAAATGATGCAGTTTTATGGATTTAAAGCACGCTTTTACAATTACTTTTCAAGGTTTTTGTTTGTACGCTTTAACTCAATAGTTTGCCAGTCGGAAGAAATGAAACAAGCTATAGCCAGGCTTTATAACATTAACCTAAACAGGCTTATAGTTATCCATAACCCGGTTATTATAACAAGCGTAATAAAACCTCAAAACCAAATTTCCGGATTAAAGAGGCTTATTGCTGTTAACCGCCTTATCAAAGAGAAAGGATTGTTTCGCTTGTTGGAAGTTATGAAAGCATTGCCTCAAAACTACGTTTTAACTATAGCCGGCGATGGCCCGCTGATGAATACGTTAAAAGCAGAGGTGCAAAATATCGGTCTTAACGAACGTGTAAAATTTATCGGCGAGATTAAAAACGTTACCGATGTTATTTCTAAGCATGACTTACTGGTTTTAAGCTCTTTTACCGAAGGCTTCCCTAATGTAGTACTTGAATCGCTGTCAGTAGGTGTTCCGGTGGTTACATTCAGAGTTGGCGGCGTTAACGAACTGATAAAAGAAGGCTTTAACGGTTTCATAGCCGAACAAAATGATCTGTGCACACTACGCCAGCAAATTATAAGGGCATGCAATCAAACATGGCAGCATCCTAATATCAAAGCCGATATTATTGAGCGCTTTGGGCTCGATAAAATAGGGATGGAATATGAAACCTTGCTCGCTAATTAAGTAAAAACTAACCTATAACCTTTTTTGTATGTGCGGCATTTACGGATCAACAGTGAGATATGAGGATGATATCATATTTCAAAAATTAGCAAGGGCCGATTTCAGGGGCCCTGATTATTCAGGCTTTGAACGTAGCGGTCCGGTTACCTTAGGTCATAACCGGCTGGCTATTGTTGATCTGGATCACCGGTCAGATCAGCCGCTTACTTATAGTCACCTTAAAATTGTATTTAATGGCGAAATCTACAACTATAAAGCTTTAAGGGTAAAACTAACAGCCTTAGGTTACAGGTTTTTGACCGATTCGGATACAGAAGTAATTACAGCTGCTTTTCTTGAATACGGCGAAAATTGCGTAAGCCATTTCAACGGCATGTTTGCCTTTGCAATTTTTGACACGCGTACGCTCCAGCTTTTTGGCGCCCGCGACAGGCTTGGCAAAAAGCCATTTTATTATGCCCACAATGGCTTTGATTTTGAATTTGCCAGCCAGCCTTCACAAATATGTATCGGCAGGGATGTAACTATCAACGAACAAGCCATTAACGAATATTTTATATGGGGATATGTTCCTGAACCCAAATCGGCCTGGAACGAAATAAAAAAGCTTGAGGCCGGACATTCATTTTGTTTTGATTGCAACACCGGCAATTTCAGGACAAAAAAATACTGGGAGCTGGATTTAATCCATACCGAACGCTATGAAGGATCATACCAGGAAGCACAGTCCGATTTAACCCGGCTGATCACTAATGCAGTTGATATCCGTATGCATGCCGACGTGCCCCTGGGGGTATATCTTTCAGGAGGTATCGATTCATCGCTTGTTGCCGCCATGGCGTCAAAAAGCTATAAAAATGTAAAAACCTTCTGTATAAAATTTAGGGAAAAAGGCTTTGACGAAAGCGTTTTTGCACAAAAAATTGCTGATCATTTAAAAACAGATCATCATACCATTGAGTGTAATAAAGAAGAAGGCCTTGAACTCATTGAGAGCTTCGGACGCTACTACGACGAACCTTTTGCCGACTCAAGCGCTATTCCGTCCCTGCTGTTAAGCAAATACACCAAAAAACATGTTACCGTGGTTTTAAGCGGAGATGGTGGTGATGAAAGCTTTTTAGGATACAGCAGATACAAGTGGTTTACTATGGTTGACCAGCTGTTTAAATGCCCGCTGGCCGTGCGTAAAAAGATAGCAGATTTAATAAGCATCTCCCCTAACTATCGCCATAAACTAATTGCGTTAGGCATCTGCAACCCGGAGATCAAATCACTTTACGGGCTTATGCTGGGCGGCCTTGAGTACTCCTGGCTCGAAAACCCTAACATCGGTTTACAAGTACCGTTCATGGATATTTGGTCGTCCAAATCAACCAGCGTGCTTCAAAAACTATCGGCCTTCGATACAAAAACGTATTTAAATGGTGATATAAACACCAAGGTTGACCGGGGTACGATGGCTTTTTCATTAGAAGCGAGGGCACCGCTTATGGATCACCGGGTAGTTGCATTTGCTCAAAACCTACCCGACAGCTATAAGTTTAGATATGGCATTCAAAAAAGAATTTTGAAAGATATCCTATATCAATACGCCCCGGCTCAGCTGTTTGACAGACCAAAATCGGGCTTTACAATGCCGCTCAGTCATTGGTTTAGAAACGAACTGAAAGATCACGTAATGGACCATCTTTCCATAAGCGAGCTAAAAAACATCCCTGGTATTAATGTACAAAAATCATTTGCCATGATAAACGATCACATGAGCGGCAAATGGAACAGGGCTACACAGATCTGGAAACTGTTGGTGTTTACACAATGGTTAAAAGATCAGCATTCAAAACCAATTTCAACATACCAGGTAGCTTAAAACATTCTAAACCTTATGATCCAGATTAACAACAGGGCTATGCGCATAGTTCCGTACACAGTTGTGTGGTTTGCCGCTAAGCCCAATTTATGGGGTTGCCTGTTAAAATATTATAAACAAAGTAAAAGCAGTGAAGCTGTTCCGGGATACCGCAAAGAGGATTTTTTCACCAAAATAATTGATATAAACGCACCTGTACCTGCCATTGAAGCCAATTTTGATAAAAACACCTCATACGAAATACGCAGGGCCATTAAAGATGGGGTATCAACCGTAATGGGTACGGGCATTAAACCGTTTATTGAGTTTTACAATGCATTTGCAGTTACCAAAGGCCTCAAAAAAATTAATAAAGAGTTTTATAAATACAAACCGCACCTGTTTATCACCAAAGCGGTTTACCAGGATCAGGATGTTGTTATGCATGCTTACATCCGCGATAATTCGTCACAAAGGGTAAGGCTTTTACACTCAGCTTCTCTGTTCAGAAACGAAAACGATAGCCAGTTAAGGGCTGTTACAGGCCGGGCAAACCGTTTGCTGCATTTTGAAGACATCTGCTTTTTCAAACAGCTTGGCTTTAAAATATATGACCTCGGAGGCTACGCTTACAATACCGCTGATACCGAGCTTTTAAAGATCAACAAATTCAAAGATAGTTTTGGTGGAAGCCTGCTGCAAGAAACCGACTATATACCTATATCACTCACATTCCTGTCATTTCTAAAAAAAGTATTCCGACTATGAAAGATCTTCTCTCTGCACTTAATTCAATGGTTCATAAACTATTCTGTTATGATAAATGGAATATAGGTTACATATCACAATCTCCGGAAAACCTTATCCTCACCAAGCAATTAAACGGAAAAATTAACTGGTTAACAGAAGACAAGGCAGATTATGCTGCCGACCCGTTTACAGCAAATATCAACGGCCGTGTACATCTTTATTATGAAGAGCTTAATTTTTGGAAGGGCAGAGGCGAGATCATGATGACTGATGACATGCATTTTAAAAACAAGAAAAAAGTAAATGGCATCATGAAAGATGATATTCACCTCTCTTATCCTTACATGTTCACTGATAATGACCAGCTGTATTGTATCCCCGAAACAGGATCAGCCAAACAAGTCGCACTTTATCAAATAGATATGAACAATCCATATAAATTTGAAAAAGTTAGCGTGCTGTTAGAAGGTCAGCCGTTTGTTGACAGCTCGATTATACGGTACAACAACAAATACTGGCTTTTTACAAGTGTATCAGGTGAGCAAGGCGTATTGTACCTGTTTTATGCCGATAAGCTCGACTCGCCATTCAAGGCACATAAACAAAACCCAATAAGGGTGGCTTCAAACGTAAGCCGGTCGGCCGGCAGGTTATTCATAGTTGGGCAAAAACTTTACATGCCAAGCCAAAATCCAAAAAGGTGTTACGGAGGCTCTGTAATGATCAATGAAATAACCACTATAACCGAAACGGATTTTCAATACCATACTGCTTTTGAATTACTTCCCCAGGCACCTTATGACGAAGGTTTGCATACCATAAACTTCGAAAATGGATTATTGGTTGTTGACGGAAAACGCAAGGTATTTAGTGCCATGGGGCCTTTTAAAAAAGTATTCAGGAAGCTAAAGAATCTAAATAAGCCTAATTAAATGCAGAACACCAAACCGAAATTACTTTTTGTTTCGATTACCGATAAGGCAAACGGAGCTGAAAATATATTGCTGCAAGCGGCCCGTGCCAGTAGTGCCAGCCTGTTATTTTTAAAAAAGGTGGATAACGGCGGCTTAAACCTACCAGATGACCTGCACGTTGAATATGTGAGTACCGGAAGTATATTAAGTGGTTTTTGGGGGTTAATTAAAAGCTTAAGTAATTATCGCACAGATCATATAGTTTTCAGCACCCACCCCTATTTAAATGCTTACCTGGGTTTTTTAAAACGGATTGGTTATTTAAAATCAAAACTTATAGTAAGGGAATGCTCTTCCGTTTTAACCCGTTATAGCGGTTTAAAAAAATTGAGCTACCAAATAGCCTACTGGCTTGGCTACCCTGGCGTAAATTTAGTAGTATGCCAAACCTGCAGTATGCGCGATGTTTTTGTTCAGCATCTGCCTTACATTGACAAGCAAAAGGTTATCATTCAAAAAAACCCTATTGATATTGAACAAAACTTAATAAAAGCAGAAGCACCACTACCTGTAGCCGATAAAGGTGCCGAGTTCATTTGTGCAGCAGGACGGCTGATACCCGAAAAAGGATTTGACCTGCTAATTATGGCTTTTGATGAAATTAAGTCATCCCGCCCTAATCTAAAGCTGTTCATATTTGGCGAAGGCCCTGAGCAGATAACTCTTGAAAATTTAATCGGCGAATTAAAATTAACTGACAGGGTTATATTAAAAGGATGGATAGCTAACCCGATGCCTTTTTTTAAACATGCAAAAGCTTGTGTGGTATCATCAATAAAAGAAGGTTTCCCGAACGTGTTGCTGCAAATGATGATCCTAAACCCTGTTGTGATCAGCACCAACTGCGCAGGAGGCATTGACGAGATCCCCGGAATCTATCTCGCCGAAGCCGATAATGTTAACTCATTAACAACAGCCATCAACAATGCACTTAACGCTAAAAAACATAACAAGGACTTAATAATGCAATATGTAGAAGACCGTACCCCCGAAATTTTTATCAAATCAATACTGAATGCACTGGTATAAACCGGCCCCCACCTATACAAGTAGCGCAACAACTTTAACTAACTAAAATAAATTTTATGAAAACAATTATTAAAACCATCCGAAATGTTGTGTTGCCTATAATAACAACCGCAGCTATGGTATCTGCATTTAGCAGCTGTAAAAAAGCTGAGCAGCCAACGCCAACCACGCCAACAACCACTACCGTTACGCCACAACCGCAAGACGAAACAATCAAAACAATAAGTTTGATAGGATTAAGGGTTGACAGTGGTTTTTGTTACAAAATTGGCTATGATTTGCCAGAAATTGGCGATTCAAACACCGCCCCAACGGTTTCAAAGCTCAGATTGTTTGAAAATGGCGTTGAACTGGGGCCGGCCCACTCTGTCCATCACGATATCCGTGCATTTGGGCTTGGACAATTTAGCCACTGGGGAAACACGCTGTACTTCTCAACGTCAGACAATAGTGACCCGCTTACAAATGGGAGAAAGTACACTTATACCATGAAGTAAAATTTATCTGGTCACACGCTCAAACTCTCGCAATTTGGTACACTTTTTACTCAGATAAATCTAATTACATCTACCTACCATTCCAGCTTCTATTCTGATTCTTTTTTGTGCAGGCATCTACCTTAAACCTGCTTAAGCGTTCGCGCTACTATTTAACCAGTTAATCAACCGCCTTTTCTCACAAGGCTTTATTTAAACCTAATTTCACTTATTTATGAAAATTTTAATCACCGGCACCGCGGGATTTATTGGCTATCATTTAACCCAAAAACTTTTAACACGGGGCGATACCGTGGTAGGCATTGACAATATAAATGACTACTACGATGTAAAGCTAAAGCATGCACGGCTGCATGACGCAGGTATCAATGTATCAGAAATAGCTTATAACAAACCGGTTGTAAGCACCAGGTATCCTAATTATACATTCATTAAGCTGGATATAACAGACAAAGAAAATCTTGAACAACACTTTCGGGATCATAAATTTGATGCTGTTTGCAACCTGGCTGCGCAGGCAGGCGTACGCTATAGCCTTACCCACCCCGAAGTTTATATTGACTCTAATATCAAAGGCTTTTTAAATATCCTTGAGTGCTGCCGGCATTTTAGCATCGATCATCTTGTTTACGCCAGCTCGTCAAGCGTTTATGGTTTAAATAAAAAAATGCCTTTCAGCGAACATGAAATCGCCGACCATCCGGTTTCGTTATACGCAGCATCAAAAAAAGCTAACGAAATGATGGCCCACACGTACAGTCATCTATTTAACCTGCGTACTACAGGTTTGCGTTTTTTTACCGTTTATGGACCATGGGGCCGGCCAGACATGGCTTTGTTCATTTTCACCAAAGCAATTTTAGAAGGTAAGCCTATCCAGGTTTTCAACAACGGCAACATGCTGCGCGATTTTACTTATGTAGATGACATTGTTGAAGGCATTATCCATACTATTGATAAACCGGCAGAGCGTAACTATTTGTGGAATGCCAAAAACCCCGATCCCGCTACTTCATCTGCGCCGTTCAGGGTATTTAATATAGGCAGGGGCGCACCTGTAAACCTTCTTGACTTTGTTACCGAAATTGAAAAACAGGTAAATAAAACGGCAATTAAAACCTTAATGCCGATGCAGGACGGTGACGTAGCAGAAACCTGCGCTGATGTTTCAAATTTAGATGAAATGCTGAGCTACAAACCACAGGTTTCTGTCCCTGCAGGAGTTGAGCGGTTTATTGAGTGGTATAAAATGTACTATAATATCACTCCCGAGCCGGTTCTTGTTCATTAAAATCCCCGCTTCATTTGGTGCAGCACCATTTGAACAGTGTTAACCTTACCAATTAAATCATCGCTTACAAACATTGCTTATTGTACTGTCATGACAAGCAAAAAAGTGCTGATTGCCTGCGACTCAGCAAAGTCACTTATTGATTTTAGAGGCAAATTAGTTGAGCTGATGCGGAAAGAACATACCGTGTATGTTTTTACCCCAACAATACCGCCAGATCAGCGCGCTAAACTTGCATTGTTAAACATAGTCGTTTTTGAAAATAGCCTTAATGGCAGTAATGTATCTGTTTTATCAGATCTTAAATATGCCTTAAGGCTTTACCAGCTCATAAAGCAATTAAAGCCCGACGTTTTTTTTCCATATACGCTTAAACCCGTAATATACGGAACCATTGCAGCCAAATTGGGTGGAGTAAAAATAATAACCCCAATGCTCTCGGGGCTTGGTTACAACTTTGTGGCCGGCAATACGTCATTAACAAGCAAAATTACCCGCATACTACTTAAGTTCAGTCTCAGAAATAGACCGGGTTTGTCTGTTATATTTCAAAATAAAGATGATGTTCAAACTTTGCTTGATTTTAAGATCATATCAGCAAAGCATCAAACAACAGTTGTTAATGGTTCGGGGGTTGATTTAAGTCACTACACCCCTACCAAGCCGGATATGAATAATGTAAGCTTTATTATGGTATCCAGGCTCATTAATGCCAAAGGCATCCGTGAATATTTTGAGGCAGCACAAATTCTGTTCTTAAAGCATCCAGAAGTAACCTTCAAGCTTATCGGGGCTTATGATGATAATGTTGACGCCATTCATCCCGACTTGTTTTCGGAGATAAAGCACAGGAGTGTGATCAATTACATGGGCGCTGTTGACGATGTAAGGCCTTACATAAGTGGCTCATCTGTTGTTGTATTGCCTTCATATTACAGGGAAGGGGTTCCGCGGTGTTTACTTGAAGCCATGGCCATGGGACGCGCCATTATAACCTGCGATTCTGTTGGTTGCCGGGAAACTGTCGAAACATCGCCAAATAGTAATGGGTTTTTAATACCGATAAAAAACACAGCCGAGCTTGTGAACAAAATGGAATACTTCATAACCAACAACCAGGCTATCAGCAGCTTCGGACAAAATGGATTGGCGTTGGCCAAGGAAAAATTTGATGTACACAAAGTAAACGCCAGGATGATGCAGATTATGGACCTGAATTAATTAGCCGAAAAACCAATAATACAATACATGAGAAATATACTTAATTACGGAGACAGGCATTTTGAAGATTTCCGCGTTGCCATGCGTGATTATGGGTGGGTTATTTTTGAAAATGCTTTAGACAATGATTTTGTTGCAACCATTAATGAGGATTTAAAGGAAGCGTACGTTAAACGACGAGCCATACAGGAAAAAAACGGAATAAGTGCCAACATGGCCGGCACGCTTCACCACCTTGTTGAAAAGCACAATTTCAGCCTGCCGTTTATTGAGAAAATGTATTGCGCAGATGAGATAGCTTATTTTTTAAGCGGGAATTATATATTGAATGGGTTTAACGCTGTAATACACGCACAGCAACAACACCCATACGTAAGTAACATGCACCGCGATGTACGCACCTTTATGGGCGATACCAAATTACTGGTGCAAATGATAGTTACCCTCGATGATTTCACTACCGAAAACGGTGCTACTTATTTTTTATCCGGCTCTCATAAAACGGACATCAAGCCTAACGAAACTTATTTTTACGAACAGGCAGACAAAGCAGTAACCCCAAAAGGTAGTATTATTCTTTTCGACTCGAACATATGGCACGCTGCCGGCGAAAACAAAACGATCAAACAACGCCGGGCATTAACACTGGGTTTTACCCGCCCGTTTATTAAACCACAAATGGACTATCCAAGGGTTTTAGGATACGACTTTATTGATAAGCTTAGCGCTGATCAGCGGCAGGTGTTGGGTTATAACTCACGTATTCCCGAAAACCTGGACCAATACTATCAGCCCATTCATTTAAGAATGTATAAAAGCGATCAGGGATAACAACTTTATTTTTCACATTCAATTTACGGTCATGCAAAAAAATAAAGCCGCTTTAAAGCCCATAGGCGGGTACTTAGAGCTGGAACTGCCCAAAGGAAACGAATACTACCCCGATTTGGTTCATTTAAACACAGGGCGCAATGCGTTAGAGTACATACTGATACAAAAAAAATACCACAAAATTTATATCCCTTATTTTACCTGCGATGTGCTGCTTGAGCCAATTACACGAACAGGCGTGCAATACCAGTTTTATCATGTCGACCGGCAGTTAGATCCTATCATCGATTTTGATATCGAACACGATGCCTGCTTTTTGTACACTAACTACTTTGGTATAAAACAAGCAAAAGTAGCGGAGCTTAGCGGCAAGATCAAAAACCTTATAATTGATAATTCGCAAGCTTTTTTTTCGGAACCCCTTGCCGGTGTTGATACATTTTACTCGTGCCGAAAGTTTTTTGGTGTTCCGGACGGCGCTTATTTAAGTATTAAACGAAAGCTTCCTAAAAAGCTGCCCGTAGATACGTCAGTGCACCGGTTCTCGCACCTGATCAAAAGTATAGATTCGGGCATAGAAGCCGGATACTCCGACTATATGAACAACAATAAAGACCTGGAAAATAACGAGATCAGGTCAATGTCGTTATTAACTCATAGAATACTCTCAAGCATTAACTACAACGAATGTGTATTTGTGCGGCAACGAAATTTCAATTTTTTACATAAGCATCTTGCGGAATTTAACCTGCTTAAGTTTGAAGCCACCGATGAACACACGGTACCAATGGTTTACCCCTTTTTAACTAACGACCGACATCTGAAGGTCCATTTGATACAGAAAAAAATATACGTTGCAACCTACTGGCCAAATGTATTTAAATGGACCAAAAAAAACACCGACGAAAACTACCTGGCCCAATGCCTGGTACCGTTACCGATAGATCAGCGGTATGATCTTCAGGATATGTTCAATATGTTAAATACGTTAAGACTTTTTTTATGACCATTTCAGTTTACATACGCCCCCTTGTAATAGAAGATGCGTTCACATCTTACGCCTGGCGCAATGACCCGTTAATATGGGTATACACCGGTTACAAACCTACTCATTACATCAGTTCAGAAATTGAAACAGCCTGGTTACGTGAAAAACTCGCCAGGCCCGACCAGCTTAGATTTGCCATTTGCGTTAAAGAGCTTAATACTTACATAGGTAATATCCAGTTACTGGATATTACTGATCGAGATGCAGAACTGCATCTGTTTATTGGCAACAAACTTTACTGGGGCAAGGGCATCGGTTACCAGGCAACAGTACAAATGATACGACATGGCTTTTTGATCAAAGAACTGGAGGAGATCTATTTAAAAGTTCACCCGGCAAATATTGCTGCTATCACCGTTTATGAAAAGGCAGGGTTTGAAATTACAGGTAAAAAGAACGACCTGATCATGATGAGCATCACTAAAAGTAAATTTGTTTGCCTCCAAAACCAGGAGGTTTAATTTTCTATTTCCTAAACTTTAAATTCAATGATTAAGATTTTTACCCTTCTCAATAAAGAGGAATGGATTTCTTATGTGGGTAATTCGGCCGAATATGATTTTTATCATACGTGGCATTACCATTCACTTGAAACAGCCGGTGATCCTGTTCTTTTTGTATATGAAGAAGCTGACACCTACATAGGCTTTCCATTACTACAGCGAAAAATTCCCGGATCTGATTACTGTGACCTCACCTGCGTATATGGATTTTCGGGTCCGTTTTCAAATCAAAAATTTGATGAGATAGATGAAGTGCTGATGGAAAATTTCAAAACCGCTTTCAGTAATTTCCTGGTAAATGAAAAGTATGTATCTGTTTTTGTAAGGCTGCATCCTTTTTATAAGCAGCAAAAATTGTTAGAGAAATTTGGAGGTATCCACGAAAACGGTAAAACGGTGGTATTTGACCTTTCACTTACTATTGACGAGCAGCGTAAAAAGTACAGGCAGTCAACAATGGACGCCATTAAGCACGCGTGGAAAAGAGGGTTCAGAGTAGAAGATGAAACCAATACCGGCCTAAACACCTTTGTTGAAATTTATACCGAAAACATGAAACGAGTGGGCGCCAACAGCTACTACCTGTTTAATGAAAAATACTTTTCAGAAATATTAAATACCTCCGAATATGAAGCCCGCCTGCTAACTGTTTACGACAAAGATATCGCAATTGCAAGCACAATAATATCGTTTACAAACGGCATTATTCAAGCTCATTTAGTAGGTGCCCGTGCAGAATATTTACATCATAGCCCAACCAAATTCCTGGCCGATTGCATAACGCAGATAGGTAGAGAAAAAGGCATGAAGTATTACAACCTGGGCGGTGGCCTTGGCTTTAAGAACGACAAGCTCTTTGACTGGAAATGTGCCTTCTCCGACTTCCATCTTGATTTTAAAACATGGAGATATATTGCCAATCCCGAAATATACCAAAAGCTTTTACAGGATAAGGGCATTGAAGAAAATGCCGAAGTTGACTTCTTCCCGCTGTACCGATACGCCTAAGACGAATACCTAAATAAACCAGTTATGATATACCTCAAAAATTTGTTGTTCCAGGATAAATTCCATTCAAGATGGCTAATCCTGGTAATTGACCTGATGGTAGTTTTGTTATCATTGTGGACATCACTATATTTTAAAAACCGGCTTCAGTTTGATCCCATAAGCGTTTACTACATGATGTTTTACTGCGTTAATGCGGTGATGATTTTTATGATCATGAAAATCCATACATGTATTATACGATATTCCAACACGCGGGATATGATGCGGATTTTAATCACTGTACTGGCAAGTAATGTTACATTCCTCCTCTTTTACCAATTGTTTTTTGCTTTCTACCTGAAAATCGATGTTAGAGGATTAGTGGATGTACTGCTGATCAACTTCTTCATCACCTCTTCTATGCTGATGTGCATGCGTATAATAATCAAGGATGTTTTTAAATACATTGAGGCAACAAGCTATAAAGTTGAAAAAGAAAATGTATTGATTTACGGCTCAAACGAACCTTCTATCCTCATTAAAAATGCTCTTGAAGCACAAAAAGGGTTTATGCTCAATGTTCAGGGCTTTATTGATACCGGAGTTGACAGAATATCAAAATGCATTGAGCAAAAGCGGGTTTATCCTATAAAATCAATTGATCTGTTAAAAAACCGTTATGATATTAAATCAATGCTGATAACATCTGAAGACATAAAAATCGACGGAAAAAGAAAGGCTGTTGAAAAATGCATTGAGCTTGGCATAAAAGTAATTGTTGTGCCATCATCAGATCAGTGGATAAATGGAAAACCAAACCCCAATCAGTTTAAAGACTTAAAAATAGAAGACCTGCTTGAGCGTAAACCCATAAAAATCTGCAATGAGCATATTTTAGATGAAATTAAGGGTAAAAGGATCTTGATTACGGGTGCCGCAGGTTCGATAGGTTCGGAGCTGGTTAGGCAGGTATTAATGTATAACCCGGAGTTTGTTGTGTTATGTGACAGGGCCGAAACCCCGCTGCATGACATACAAATGGAAATTGAAGACGGGTTATATGGAAACCGTACCAGGGTGTTTATTGCTGATATACAAAATTCGGGGCGTATAAAAACGCTGTTCAACTTATACAAGCCTCAAATTGTGTTCCATGCAGCAGCTTATAAGCATGTGCCAATGATGGAAAATAATCCAACCGAGGCTATTTTAACCAATGTATGGGGTACAAAAAACCTGGCCGATATCTCGATTGAATTTAATGTAGAAAAGTTTGTGATGATATCAACAGACAAAGCAGTACGCCCAACAAACATTATGGGAGCGTCAAAGCGCATTGCCGAAATGTACATTCAATCATTAAACAACCTATTGTTTGAAGAACATTTTTTTAACTCCGATCCATCAAAAGGTAGTCAAACCCGGTTTATTACCACCCGGTTTGGTAATGTACTTGGTTCAAACGGTTCAGTGATCCCCCGCTTTAAAGCACAAATTGAAAAAGGGGGCCCGGTTACTGTTACCCATCCTGATATCACCAGGTATTTTATGACAATACCCGAAGCTGTACAACTGGTGCTTGAGGCCGAAGTAATGGGTAAGGGTGGCGAAATATTTCTGTTTGATATGGGTGAGCCTGTGAAAATTACCGACCTGGCTGCCAATATGATTAAGATGGCAGGTCTTGTTCCGGGAAAAGATATACAGATTGTTTATACAGGCCTGCGCCCGGGCGAAAAATTATACGAAGAATTATTAAACGCGGAAGAAGAGGTAATACCAACTTACAATAAGGACATCAAGATCTCAAAAAACATCCCCGTAAGTTACACTAAGATCAACAATTTAATAAAGGACCTCTTAGAACTTAACCTGCATAATGAAGTGGACTTAATGGTATCTAAAATGAAAACCATACTGCCCGATTATATCAGCAATAATTCGCAATATGAAAAGCTCGACATAAAATTGATTGATAAACAGATGGCAAATTAATTTTTTGTAATTTTTATATAACCTGTGTCATATCTTATCAATAATAATTTGCAGATTTAAGCAAATTATAACCTAAAAACTCATCCGCCTTAAGATGGGTAAAGCCGATGAGTAATATTTTTTAAGAGGGAATCTTATGTCCTTTGATCTGAATTCTAATTTTTTTGAAATAGCATTCAACGTGTCGGAGCACACTGAGGCTATGCTTGCTTATTGGGATAAAAACCTGATTTGCAGGTATGCCAATAAAGCTACGGCCGATTGGTTTGGCATAACGCCGGATCAAATGATCAATAAATCCCACCTTTCAGATATTTTAGGTACCTTATTCGATGTGCAACTTCCGTATATTAACGGTGCCCTTGCAGGTAAAATACAGGTTTTTGACCAGGTAATCCATTTGTATACAGGCAAAGCCAAAAATGTACGGGTCACTTACCACCCCGACTATATTAATGGAGATGTAAAGGGGTTTTATGCGCACATGGCAGATATCAGCCCGTTAAATTCCAAACCGGTTGATGGTGAATTACGGGTAGAAGAACTGCCAGAGTTTTTAACACAAAATGACCAGTTGCTTGAAAATGTAGCTAAAACGCTAAATGAAAACCTGTTTACCGGCTTTCCAAGCATTTCTGCACTTTCAAAAAAGCATTTTGTATCCGAATCAAAATTAAAAAGAGATTTTAAGCAGAGCTTTGGAAGAACCATTTTCTCTTATTACCGGTATCTGCAGATGGAAATAGCAGACAGATATATAAGAGAAAAGCGCTGCAATAAAAATCAAATGGCGGTAATGCTAAATTTTTCTAACCCGTCAAACTTTTCGGCATGTTATCATAAATATTTAGAAGAAAAATCGGCAATTCAGGAAACTGAACACCCCCAGCAAGAAAACATCAATCATTATAAAACACTGATTGAAGAAGCCCCTATTACTATAGCCATGTTTAACAGCCAGATGCAGTTTATCGCTGTTTCAAAAAGCTGGATAACCGAATATAATCTTCAAAACACAAATTTCATTAATAAAAGTGTATATGAAATATTGCCATCTACAAAAAAGAAATGCG
This sequence comes from Mucilaginibacter gossypiicola, assembly GCF_900110105.1. Taxonomy (GTDB): domain Bacteria; phylum Bacteroidota; class Bacteroidia; order Sphingobacteriales; family Sphingobacteriaceae; genus Mucilaginibacter; species Mucilaginibacter gossypiicola. The sequence goes on from NZ_FOCL01000003.1 coordinate 334,806, forward strand.
AAAAGCTGCATCTTCATTGTTTAAAAGGCAACATATATCAATGTGATGGGCTATTGTTGAGAAAAAACAATGGTATCCGCTGTTGGTTGAAATGGAATATTTATCCATGGTTTACCCCATCGGGAGAAGTGGGCGGCTTATGCGTGCACACCGAAGATATATCTAAAATCAAACTGATTGAAAAAGAAAATGAACGAGCGGTCAGGCTTCTGAAAAAAGCCGATACCATCTCAAAAATTGGCACCTGGACCCGTGATATGCTTACTCATACAACGCAATGGGACAAGGTTATACAAAACATTTTCGAACTGCCGGATCATTTTATACCCAATATGAAGGCCGTTTGGAAATTTGTAAAAGAAGGTAAAAATCGAATTATAGTAAAAAAGGCGTTGAGAAATTCATTGAAATACGGAAATCCATTTGATATTGAAGTTGAAGTAATAACCGTCGGCGGCAATTTAAAACGAATAAGAATAATTGGCTACCCCGAACTTCAAAACAATAAATGCAAAAAGCTGTCTGGAATACTTTTTGATATTACCCCGGTTTGATCAAAAAAAGCACCTTATCTGGTAAAATTCACCACACTTAACATCTGCTATTGCCAAAATTTCTTGCAACTGAAAAAAAATTTATCGGCATTTTGCCGTCTTGCGAATTAATTTGTCCTAATAGCGAATAGTTGTAAATTTATCTTATTTTGAAATAAAATACACCAAAAAGAAATCACATTAAAATGATACTATATTGAATGGGCAAAAGTTTAATTACTTAACTATCACTCACAAAAAATGAACAAAATGGATGTGCAAAAAAAAGAGATATTCTTATCCGTGTTAAATAAGTATCAGTTATCACCCTCTACAGGTATAATTTGGCCTTTTATAGGTTGAATTAAAAAAGAAGTATACATATTTTTATTACGTAAACAACAAAACAAAGGTTTCAAAAAAATTACTTTTTGTTTACACGTATAAAAAGTAGGGTAAAGAATATTAACGCCAATGAACAACCTAAATCTAAATTCATGATTAAAAAAAGCCGAAACGGATATTTATTGCCTTAGATATCCATAAGTAATATGCAATTACGATAACCTAAATTTAATTTATGCTAACCAATTAAAGTTGACAACCTAATTTCAATCTAATCTTATGCACAGCAAAGTTTATTACCCTATTAGCTCATATATCAATAATGATCAAAGATCAATTGGTATTAATGACACTCAAGATTTACATTTTGGTAAAATTGTAGAGCGAATTGTTAGACGCGACCATATGGGGATAAGTGAAATCGCCCGGAAGCTAAATGTAAGCAGACGAACCTTATATAATTGGTTCAACACAAAAAGGCTTAGCTTTGATATCATCTGTCAGATAGGCATTGTTATAGAGCATGATTTTTCAAAGGAATTTCCAAATGAATTTGCCCTGAGATTTAACTCGCCTAATGCTGAAAAAGATATTGAAGCTCATGAGACAAAAGATGCCCCTCTTGATGCTATTTATTATTGGATGGACAAGTACATAAAGCTGCTTGAAAAATTCAACGAAGCATTGCGCAATGAAAATACATTAAAACCTGAGTAACATAAAAGTTATTTATATCGATTAAATCCAGTACCTATTTTATTTATTTGATGTTATTATAAGTTGATTGCTCCCAACGGCGATTGACTTTTCTATTGTCATTTTTTTACATCTACCTATTTCCTGCCTCCATACCTAAAAAACATCCTAAATCAACCTGTTTTAGCTGTTCCTATAATTTCATATGCCATGCTTTTCAATTCATTTGGGTTCGGAATATTCCTGATTGTAGTTTTTGCGCTTTATTGGTTTGTATTTAACCGGAAACTGCAGCAGCAAAACTTATTGCTAATGGCGGCAAGCTATTTCTTTTATGCATGCTGGGACTGGCGTTTTTTGTTTTTGCTGATATTTTCAACCCTGCTGGATTATTTTACCGGGTTAAAAATGTACCAGGCAAAAAACCAGAAGCTCAAAACCTTTTGGCTTTGGTTAAGCATAACCATAAACCTGGGCTTTTTAGGTGTTTTTAAATATTACAACTTCTTTGCATCATCACTCGCCGCAGTATGCGCGGATATCGGCATTCATTTAAGCCCGTTTACACTAAATGTGATTTTACCGGTTGGTATTTCCTTTTACACCTTCCATGGCTTATCATATGTAATTGACGTTTATAAAGGCCGTATTAAAGCCGAGCGAAACTTTATCGACTATTCCCTGTTCGTTAGTTTTTTTCCGCTTTTGGTAGCCGGGCCAATTGAACGGTCCACACACCTGTTGCCCCAGGTAAAAGCAACAAGGAAATTCAATTACCAGGAGGCCATTAACGGCCTCAGACAGATGCTTTGGGGCTTGTTTAAAAAAGCCGTCATAGCTGATCAGTGTGCAGACTATGCCAACCTGATATTTGCCAACAGCGCCCATTATACGGGCAGCACGCTGGTTTTAGGCGCCATATTTTTTGCATTTCAGATCTACTGTGATTTTTCCGGTTATTCGGACATGGCCCTTGGCATCGCCAAACTCTTTGGGTTTGATTTACTCAGAAACTTTGCATTCCCTTATTTTTCGCGGGATATGGCCGAATTTTGGCGCCGGTGGCATATCTCGCTGTCATCATGGTTCAGAGATTATCTGTACATACCCCTGGGGGGCAGCAAAACAGGCACCTGGCTCAAAGTACGGAACACCCTGGTAATTTTCATCGTTAGCGGTTTCTGGCACGGGGCAAACTGGACGTTTATCATTTGGGGGTTCCTGAACGCTCTATTCATTCTACCCTCAATCCTGTTAAAAACCAACCGTAATCATCTCGAAATCGTTGCTAAAGGCAATGCATTGCCAACACCCCGAGAATTTATGCAAATGGTGTTCACGTTTATACAGGTGCTTTTTGCGTGGATCTTTTTCAGGGCCGACAGCGTTACACAAGCGTTTAAATACATTGGCGGCATCTTTTCAAAATCACTTTTCTCGGTGCCTCAATTAGATGTTGGCAAAGAGCAACTGCTTGAGGTTATCCTGCTTATTATCACTTTTATTATAGTGGAGTGGCAGGGCCGGGAAAACCAGTATGCCATAGAAAAATTAACCTGGTTAAGGAGACGAGGGTACAGATTGGCATTCTATTACACGCTAATCATTGTAATATTTTTATTTACAGGTAAAGAGCAGCAGTTTATTTATTTTCAGTTTTAAGCCATGCACCGTTTTTTAGTCAAAACCGTAACATTTGCCCTGGCAGGTTGCCTGCTCGTATTGGCAATAGCCTTAATTCCGGGCTACATGGTAAGCAGGTTTTCAAAGTTCACTATAAAAAAAGATAACACCATTGTCATCTTCGGTCATTCGCATTCTGAGTGTGCTTATGACGATACGCTTATACCCAAGCTTACCAATCTTTCCCATTCGGCCGAATCTTATTTTTACACTTTTCAAAAAGTAAAAAAATACCTATCGCAAAACCCGCAGGTAACAACCGTTTTAATTGAGTTTTCAAATAACCAGATTGCTCCCAAAATGGATGAGTGGACCTGGGGGTACACTTATATGTCGAACATGTTTCCGCAATACGCATCGTTTATGGGAGTATCCGATTTTAAGTTACTTGCTCAACACAATTCAAAATACTTTATGAATTGTATAGGCATAGCAGCCCGCAGCAACCTCATTAAGGCTCTTTCATTCAACTATAATTATACGGGAAAAACCGGAGGTTATTTTAAAATAGAAGGCACCAAGCCCCTGCCTTCTATTAATCCTGCAGGCCAAAACATTAAAGCTCCGGCAAATGAAAGCACTATATCAACAACCAACATTCAATACCTGAGAAAAATAATAGATTATTGCGCCAGCATGCACAAAAACGTCTTCCTGATCAGGAGTCCCCAGCATCCCTTATATGAATACCGAAGTAACGAGGCTGAGTTTTCATCGATCCGCCAACGTTATTTCAGCGATATAAAGTTTCTCGACTTCAATAATTTTCCGCTCAAAAACGATGAATTTGCTGATTTTGGTCATCTAAATTATAAGGGAGCTATAAAATACTCAACATACATAAACCAACAAATCAATAACGGGATGCTTGCCCCGCCCCCAACACATTCACTAAAATCATTTGAAAACAAGCAGTTGATAACCATTAATCACTAATAGCCAATAACAAACAACTAAACTATATTAATATGCCCGGTACAATTTGCATCGGGCTTTTTTGTACCCAAACTATTATTACAGACAACATTGATTCTCATTTGCTGCTTTCGTCGCCTTTATCGGAAGCAAATCAGTAGGTTAATTCGTAATATTCGGTTGCAAGTTTTAATTTTAGACGTATCCTAAATAATCACCCCCATAAAATCAAACCAAAATGAGGCTAATTAAAATATACAATCGCCCCTGGCTGTTGGGTATATTACTTTGCACAATTTGGAGTGCAAACCCAACCATAGCCCAAATACCAATCCGGGATCCGCATACCCCCGGGTATGTTGCAGCTACGGAACTGCCCGACGGAACCAATCCATCGCCAAATTCAATTGGCAACTTTATAATCGGGCCCACACATACCCCCTCGCCCGAATCAATGGTACAAACCAACGTTCCGCAGGGTACAATATACCGGTTTACCATTAATTCTAAGGAAAGCAAAATTTATCCCGGCATTGCCAGGGAAGCAAATACATTTGGAACACCAGATCCCGCTAATCCGGTCAAGCTCATCGTTACAACAAGTCACCCAGCCCCCTATACCCGCCAGGTAGCGGTATATGTTCCTAAACAATATGTCGCCGGCACCGAGGCGCCATTCATCATTGGCACTGATGGCCCGGACGATTTGCTCTTTACTGTCTTAAACAATCTTATCGCTGAAGGAAAAGTGCCACCTATGATTGCCATATCAATCGGTAACGGTGGCGGCGATGCACAAGGTAGCCAACGGGGGCTTGAATATGATACCATGAACGGCAGGTATGCAGAATTTGTAGAAAATGAGGTACTACCGCTTGTGGAAAACAAATGCCAGGTAAAACTAACAAAAGACCCCGATGGCCGCGCTACCATGGGTGGCAGCTCTGGCGGATCATGCGCTTTGATCATGGCCTGGTTCCATCAGGAGTGGTATCACCGGGTGCTCACCTATTCGGGCACCTATATCAACCAGCAATGGCCCTATAATCCCGAAACACCACACGGCGCCTGGGAGTTTCATCAACACCTGATTGCCAGAAGCCGGCCAAAACCATTAAGGATCTGGCTGGAAGTGGGCGACCAGGACCTTCTTAACCCAAACATTATGCGCGACGGCATGCATGATTGGGTGCTTGCAAACGAAAATATGGCTAAAGAGCTTGCCGCAAAAAGCTATCAATACCAGTTTGTTTTTGCCCGAAACGCCCACCATGTAGACAATAACGTTAAAAAGCAAACGCTCCCGGAAGCATTAGAATGGCTTTGGAGAGATTATCACTCGGTACACGCGGCAAAATGATGAGTCCCGGATAAATTGAGATGAGCCAAAACAAAAAAGCCCTGACTTTCGTCAAGGCTTTTTATTTTACCGGTAGTCGGGATGGCAGGATTCGAACCTGCGGCCTCCACATCCCAAATGTGGCGCGATACCGGGCTACGCTACATCCCGTTTGGCTTTCGCCGGGTATTATGATTCTTCCAATCAGAAAATAAAACCCTCTAAACTTTCAATTTAGAGGGTTTTTGACACTTGGTATCGCTTTTGTCGGGATGGCAGGATTCGAACCTGCGGCCTCCACATCCCAAATGTGGCGCGATACCGGGCTACGCTACATCCCGTCTTCCCTGATTGGGTGTGCAAAAGTAGGATTTTAAATCAAGTTGCAAAATTTTTTTTTAAAGATTTTTCACATCAGTATATAATTTACTCATTAACAAAATATTGCCTTAAAATAAACTCTTCATGATTTTTCAAGGCATACTGAAAGTCCTCTTTTCATCATATAATTTACTACGAATTTAAATTGATCGTCATTGTTACAACCAAAAAGCTTTATGGTTTTTAGGCTCTATTTAAGGATGACTCAGGCAATCGGTTTTCATTGGGCAAAAGGAAAAGCTAAGACTTTATTTTTCACAATGGCGCAAAACCACCCCAATTATGGCACAAACGACAAGGTGTAATTTTTGATTTTGCGTGGAGATTTGTATAAACCAATCTTTAAAACGTCATGGAAAATCAAACCACCACCCATCAAACCGATGCCCGTATCAATTTACTGACAGTATTTGAAAATACTGCCGGTAACCTGTTATCAACTATTGCACTATTTAATGAGCAGCAAATAAATATATCCTTATCCGCCGATAGCTGGTCTGCAGGACAGATTGCCGAACACATTTTTAAATCAGATTCACAACTTGTTCCGGTACTTAACGGAGGCGCAAAACCTGCAGAAAGAAACCCCGCAGAAAAGGTAAAAATGATTAAAGACCTGTTTCTTGATTTTGAGGCAAAATTCAAATCAGCACCGGAGATATGCCCGTCAGATGGGCCACATCAAAAACACCAGATTGTCGAATTATTGCAAACTGCGATCTCCGAGGTTAGGGATGTAATTAACTCCCAAGATCTTTACGCGATTAGCACCGACCTGGTAGTGCCCTTTTTTGGTGAACTTACCCGATTGGAGTGGCTGTACCTTATTTGCTATCATACCCAGAAACACATTCATCAGTTAAAAAACATCAGGCAGTCTTTGTGATTCACTTAATGCCATGTGCGTGTTTTTGGCAGTTGAGTTCACAAGATAAATAATCAACCATAACAAACCTATCAAAGCATAGCCACTCAGGATAATAAGTGATAAAGCACTTACCGATGCCTCGTGCTTACCGCTTTGCATAAACAGCGTGAGTATAGATAAGCCAACACCGGCACCTAAAAAGTAAGTTGTAGTACCAAGACTTGAAGCCAAGCCGTAGTGCTGCTTGGGGATATTTTTTACAGCCAGTACCGATAAGCTTGTAAAACAGATGGTCATGCCCAGGCCGGATATAAATGCGGCGGATAATAGCAGTAAAAGAAGCGAATGGCCTGCAAACACCGCACAAATTAAAACCAGCCCACCGGTTAACATGCAGCTCATGCCCAGCAATCCGGTTTGTTCGGTTGTTAAGCGCTTCATGATACCCGGTAGCATAAACTTAGCTACAATGGCCGATAACAAGCTAAACGGAACAAGCAACAACCCGGCTTTTGCCGCGCTATAATGCATATCCTTTTGCAGCAACTGGGATATTATAAACAAGTATCCGGTAAAAAAAGCACCCAGTAAAATAAATACGCCATTTGCAGTGATGACCGATGGCGCTTTAAAGACCGACAGATCAATGAGTGGATTTGCACGACGGGTTAAACGTACATATAACAGCCTCGTGCAAACTATAACCCCAACGGCACATAGCAAAATTACAGATCGTTGTTGTTGGATATCTGCAAGTTGATGTACACCGTAACTAAGCATCAACAAGCTCATCACCAATAAAACGCCCGAAAACAAATCGGGAGTTGATTGCTTTTGTTCAGGCGCATCGTTAGCAAGGTAAACCCAACCTACAACGACTACAATGGCAAGCACTGGCACATTGATCAGAAACACCCAATGCCAGCCCATATAAGTACTAATGATTCCGCCTGCCGACAGGCCAATGCCCGAACCAACTGCCGCAAACGAACTGAAGATCCCTATTGCTTTGCTCCGCTCCCGCTCTTCGGTAAAAGTATGCGTTATGATAGAAAAGGCCGAAGGCATAATCAGCGCTGCTGCCAGGCCTTGTATTGCCCTCGATAAACTAAGAAACGCGAAAGTGCCGGCCAATCCTGCACTCAGCGAGGTTAACAGAAATAATGCAGCACCGGCAATAAAGATCTTCTTTGGCCCCATAACATCCGACAGCTTACCACCAATGATGAGGAACCCGCCATATAACAATACATAAAGTGTTTGCAGCCATTGAACCTGGTCGTTACTTACCATAAACTGCCTTTGAATTGCCGGAATAGTGAGGTTAATAATGGCGATATCCAGTGCCTCCACAAATATGGCCAAAGAGGCTATCATGAGGATATTGTTCTTTTTCAATGACATAATCTTAAATTTTGTCCTTTCAAAATTATGTTAATAGAAATTAATAACAATATTTATTATAATTTTAGAACATAATATCAATTTAATCAAAATCAAAAGAACAAACATCCAATCAACATAGCAACATGGCACTTCAAACAGAACAAGAAAAAACGATTATCCAGCTTGATGAAAAGGATTACGAAATATTACGGCTGGTTGAACGGAACGCCAAGCTTACCGTTAGGGAAATTGCTGTTAAAATAAACCTGAGCCCAACGCCTACGCACGAGCGCCTTAAACGCCTCGAAAAAGCAGGGGTTATTAAAAACTATACCGCCATTTTAGATAAACGCATGCTCAATAAACGCATTATGGTTATTTGCATGGTAACCCTGCGCGAACACAGCCGTAAAGCAGGCGCCGATTTTATTAATGCCGTACTGGAGTTTGATGAGGTGATTGAATGTTACAACATATCGGGCGATTTTGATTTTATGCTCAAAATTGTTTCCGAAAGCATGGACAGCTACCATTACTTTTTTGTAAATAAACTAAGCGAGGTAAAAGGAATAGGCCATTCCAAAAGCACATTTGTAATGGATATCATCAAAGAAACCAATCATTTACTTTAAGCACAAAACAATAGTAAGGCTCCCAATCCGTTTATATGTCCGGATAATTAATCGGTTCAATGTCCTGTTTTATCGATTCATTAACCCGGCTTATTAAATTGTTATCCTAACTTTAATGCCAACTAAAACTGTTATTTTATCGTATTTATTACCAACCGGGTTTTACAACGGCCATATATGACTACAAAACATTTACTGTTCACATCCAAAATTATTGGTTGCTTTTTAATAACTGTTGCTTTTTTTTCCTGTAAAAAAGAGAAATCAACACCTCAAACACAAATAACCCCTGTTACGCTTGGTTTATATGAATATGTAAGCGGCATAAACAAACGGATTTTTTTGCCAATTACACAGGTGGGTACAAAATCTGTAACTTATTATAGTGTATTTGATACCGGTTCATCGGGCATGACGCTTGATGCCACAGATATCCTGCCGGCATCAATGATCACATCGTCGGGTATCCAGGTTACCGGAGATTCGGTTGTTGTAAACGGCATTACCGTAACCAGCACCAAGGGAACGATAAGCTTCGGCGACCAGCTTAGCTCTACCAAAGAATATGGTAATTTGGCCTATGCCAACATCACTATAGGCGATGCTCAGGGCAACCTTGCATTAAAAAGAGTTCCGTTCTTTTTGTATTATAAAATAATTGACGAAACCGGCGCCAAATTACCGGCTCATGCCAGCGATGTTTTTGGCGTTGGGCCGGGTACAAGTTATGTAACCAGCTTAATTCAAAGCCCGTTAAGAGCTTTTGACACTGGCACCAGTCTTACAAGTGGATTTAAACTGGCTACATTAAACAAAAGCATGTTCTCAACCAGCGGCACCTATGTAACCAACCTGTTAACCATCGGCTTAAACAACAGCGACTTGTCCTCGTCTGGATTTATCATGCACCCGCTCAGTTATTCAAGCAGCGGGGGGTACTCGGCCAATATACCGGCAACTATTGAATATAATGGGAATACAATTTCCGGACAGATCCTATTTGATACCGGAACCCCGTCAACGACCGTTATTGAAGACAGGCTGGCAACCACCTCTGTAGGCGACCTCCCTGCAAACTCAACAGTAACAATAACTACCAATAAGGGCTTCGTTTACACGTATACAACATCAAGTACCGGAAACCTTACAGAAGTGCAAAACCCCAATAACACCGGCGACTACCGCACCATTTTCAGCCTCGATTTTTTCCTCAGCAACGAATACTTAACCGATTACAGCAATCACCAAATCGGGTTAAAAAATAATTAATGCTTTAATATGATAAGGGCAGGCATTTTACCTCTTAAAAAGCCTGCCCTTTAAAAGCCTATCCATTACATCGTCATGAAAGCTCAAGCCTATATTGATTTTGGCACCATTAATATTGAGCATGTTCCCTTCAATGTTATTGATCATATCTGTATTAACAACGTAGCTTTTATGTACCTGCATAAATTTATCGGCAGGTAATTTTTCTTGCAAGCCTTTAATGGTAAGGTAAACGATTAGCTTTTTATGAACAGTATATAGCGTAACGTAATTGGCCATAGCTTCAATGTAAACCAGCTCATCATACAGCACCCTTTCAATTTTGCCGTCGCATTTAACATAAAAATGGTCTGCTTCGTTTTTTTCGGGCGCTACCTTTTCCCTCAATGTTTTTAACTCCAGTGCTTTTTGCGATGCTTTCAGAAAGCGCTCGAGCGAAAACGGTTTTACAAGATAATCAACTACCGCCATCTCAAACCCCTCAAGCGCATATTCCCCATAAGCCGTTGTCATGATCACCATTGGCAACGTTACTGTAGAGCGAAGGAATTGAAAACCATTCATCTTAGGCATATTAACATCAAGAAATATAAGATCGATATCCAGCTTATTGATTAGGCCTATAGCTTTTAATGGGTTTTCGGCAGTGCCTGATAATACTAAAAAGTCGGTTTCTTCAATATACTCCTGCAACAGCTTTCGCGCTATGGGCTCATCATCTATAATAAGGCACTTAAGTATCATATATCCAGTAATACTAAATTTATTTCAAAACTATCGCCGCTATCGGTTATCTCAAGCCGGTGCTTTTGGGGGTAAAGGATCTCAAGTCGCCGTTTAGTATTTGCAATTCCCAGCCCTGATGAGTGCTCATCCCGGCCCAGGAAACTATCCTTGGTATTATAAACCCTGAAATGCAGGTTATCCCCTTCCTGCTTCAGGCTTATATCAACCTTATTTATCCTACTTTCATTAAATCCCACATACTTAAAGGCGTTTTCTACAAATGTTATAAATAACAGGGGCGCCACATAAATCTGCCCCTTAATATCATCGGCACATAAATTAACCACCACCCTTTCGTCAATCCTCCCCTTTTGAATAGCTATGTAATTACGGATATAGTTAAGCTCCTTGCTCAGGTCAATTTGTTCAACATTACATTCATATAACTGGTAACGCAGCATTTCTGAAAATACCAGCAGCATATCCCGTGCATCCTTATTAGCCTTATCAATATGCCCATATATGGAATTGATTGAGTTAAACAAAAAATGAGGATTAAATTGTGCTCTTAAAAAGTTAAGTTCATTAGTAGCCCGCTCCTTTTCAATCTGTTCAATATAAACGTGCGAACGCATTTTTTCGATGACCATTTGAGCACCGAGAATACAAACCACCCAAAAGAGGATATTAATAAATGAATCGGCAAAAACGGAAAGCGTGTTAAACTGCGTATTCAGTTTAAAAACATGAATAACAACCCACGCCGATACAGGCACTCTTAAAAGGGCGGTTATCAATACCCCGGTTATAAAAACAAGACCAAACTTTACATATTGCTTTTTATTGAGGAGATGCGGAATTGCATAAAGCGTATTGAGGTAATAATTTGCCGATATAAACACCAGGTAACAAAACTGGATGGTTATGGCGTGAGTTAACACCAGCGTACCGTTCCTGAAAATAAAGATCCAGAAAAGATACGCCAGCAGCCAAAATGCTATATGATATACAACTTTGTTGAATTTCAATTTTCAGGATTATTTAATCAGGTTGTTATACATTGATTTACAAAGCAATTTACAATTAATTATTACCCGCGACACCATTAGGAAATGCCTGCCCCTTATGACAGGTAGTACAGGAAACCACCAGTGCAGGGTTGCCTATGTTAACATGTTTAAGCTTAAAATACTTTTTATTGATCCCTATGGTCATCCGCATCATTTGACGGGCTATCTCTTTTTCGGGCTTAGTATCGCTTACAAAATCAAGCCCGTGACCATCCTTTGCATTGGCATGGCAAAAACCGCAGGTTACACCAAGCCCGTCTTCAAAATCATCGGCCATAATACTTTGCAGATCATGCGGGCTGATATCCTTGGGCAATACCTTCAGGTTTTGATAACGCACAGTTTCGGGTTTATTGGCTATTGTGGCAGTACAGGTTACAGAGGCTCCTAATACCGCAATAACACAAAGCTTCCTGTTTATTTTAACATTCATAACCTCTCTAACCTTTCCTTGCTGTTACACTAATTTCAACCTCAAGTTCGTCAGCAATTGTGCTTGCTCCCCCTATTCCAAAATCTTTCCTGTTTATTTTAAATCCGCCTTTAAAAATATAACCGTCGGCAGCAGACGTGGCCGAAAAAGGGAATGATACCTGCTTTGCCTTACCTTTTATAGTCAGCACTCCCGTTAGCTGGTACATTCCACTTTTATTTAATCCGGCCACTTTTCCCGAAACCAACCTGATTTTGGGATAATCCTTTACGTCAAAATAATTTTCTCCGCGTAAATGCTCATCGCGCAGGCTATTATCAGTATTTACTGTTGATGCATTTATAGTTACATCAAAGCTACTGCCTGCTATATTTTGAGGATCGAAATTGATAGCCCCTTCAAAGCCGCTAAACTTGCCATCAACATCAAATCCAAGGTTTTTAATTGTAAATTTCAGGTTCGATGCCTGCTCAACAGGCTTATACTGCGCTTTACTTATTGTTGCCAGGCAAACTATCAGCAGCAATAACAACGTCCTTTTCATATCACGTTCCATCATCGCTATTTCTGCCCGGTTACTTTTTCATCTTCTATTAAAGGTGTATCAGTAATAGCAAGTGAATGATCATGTTCAACATAGTTTACACTCGTAAGCCCTAAAAAACCGCGAAGCTTTTCGGCCGGTACCTTCATAGGTCCGGGCGAAGGTGCGCTGCCTGGCGTGGGTTGAGGAAATGCCGTTGAACTGGCTGTATGAAAAGTAATATTCCCTTCCTCCTTTTGAATAGTTTGATGAATATGGCCGTTTAAAACCGATACCGATCCAAACCGTTTAAGCAAGGCCAAAGCCTGCGCGCTATCATCGGTACCCCAGCCCCATTGCGGATAAATAGCCCAAAGCGGAATATGGGCAAACACTACGATAGGTGTACTGTTTGATAAGGGCTTCAAATCGTTCTCCAGCCATTTTAATTGGGCCTGCCCGATATAACCCAGCCCCCCGTCAACATGGTTGGTTACGTTCACCAGGCCAATAAAATGTACGCCATGCGAGTCAAAGCTGTACCAGCCATCGCCTAAAGTACCTTTACCGTAACGCTCAAGGTACAATTTGCCATTATCGGTTACATCGTGTTCGCCGGGTACGTAAAATATTTTCTCGGTTTTTACACTTTTTAATGATTGCTCAAGGGTATCAAACTCATCGGCCTGTGCCAGGTGCGAAAGGTCGCCGGTATGCAATACAAACGCAGGCGCGTTGGGCATGCTGTTTATTTTAGTGATAGCAGCATTAAGCGTGCCAACAACATCGGGATTGGCAGCCTTGTTAAACCCGATATGACTATCGCTGATCTGTACAAAACTAAAATCAGATTTAGGTACTATCAGTCCCTTTTTAAGCCCTCCGGTTGCCCTGTCAATCATCTGGCTCATGCCGTATGATTTAAGTACACCTCCGGTCATCATCCATAGCACGCCGGTACCTGCCCAGGCCATACATTCAAGAAAACCACGGCGGTCAATCCCATCATTACCCGCATCGTGGCTGGAGTTTTCATCAGCATGAAAGTGATTCTTCATAACGTTGTATTTTGTGTTTTAATGAATTACAGCACTAAAAAACACAAACAACGCCCCCTGCTAAAGTATTTTACATGAACCTGTATAAATACTTGATGAACATCATTGGCTGTTTATTTACCCCGTTGCATCAATTGCAATGCAGCAAACACAAGGGGCATGATAAACTTTGATAATATTAGCTTGAAGTAAAATATCCATCAAAGTCCGGAATGATTGACATAACAAAAGGCCGCTGCAAAATTTGCAGCGGCCTTTTTTATTGAAAGTTTATAGCTGATTGATTTATACGATAACCATTAATTAGTTAACGTTAATAAATGGATCCCAGCTAAAGTATCCAATGATCTGACCGTTTGAGTTGTTAACCAGCACAAACGATAAGGTATATTGAATTTTAACCTTAAGCTGTATAATTGTTCCTGAAACGGTGCTCACCTGGTTAATAAATTGCGTTGGTGTATTTACCGGCGGATTGCCCAAAGCAAGGTAAGAGTAAGCCTGACCACAAGCATAAGACAGTGGCAGGTTAATAGCTGTCGAAGGGTTAAATGACCCGCCATACAAATATGGGGTTTGATCAAAATTATTATCGAATGAGGTAATTGCCCATTCAACAGTGTCACCGCCGTTGGCGCTGATCTGTAATTCTGAATCTCCCTGGGTACTGTTGCTAACGTAGCTGTTAGGAGCAATCATTGCTACGTAAACATCTGATGTACCATAAGATCCCAAGTTTGTTGGTGATCCTGCTGTGCCTGCTGAAAGGCTACCGTCTGCTACTTGTGAAGCTAATTTTGCTGCATCTACTGCGATTAAAACATTAATTGTTGCCATGATTTTAGATGTATGTTTTCCTACTCGTTTGGCTTTTCGGTTTCGCCCCTGCAATATTGCCTTTGCAGGTAGACCCGTTTTTTTAAGTGGTAGCTGAATTCCACCTTTTTAAGCCATTAAACCCTAAGCATATGCATACAGACGTAGCCTGCCGCACAAGTTGTATTGATCAGTTTTTTTGATAAACTGTAAACTACATTAGGTTCAATTGCCAAAAAATGAAATTCCCGGGTATCATTTTCAATGTAAAATTAGCAGCAGCGGGAGCGCGATTCAAGCGTAGAAATACCTGATTGATATAATGCGTATAAACTCCTGAAAAAATAAGGCAAGTGCAAAGAAAGCTGTTTAAAACGATTGAAGATTCATTGCCGTTGGTTTTAACCAACGGTAAAAAGATAAGACCTCCTGGCTTTAGCCCAATTGTGCAAGTGGATTGGGCTGAAGCCCTTTTTTTGCAGCCTCATTATTCCGTTGGTTAAAACCAACGGAAATGAAATCTTACGCGCCTCTAAATAGAATTTATTAAATTAAAACAGCTTCTTAGAATGTGCGCTTATTTGGAAAAGCGACACCAATAGTTTAAAACCCTGAACTTCCGAACGGGCAATAACTGAGTAAATCACGTAATTGATAAAAAATTTTCTACCGGGTTATTTACATCCAATGACTTTAAGTAAATCCGCTATTTTTTATTGCATATCTCGGTAACAGCAGTACGGCGGGTTGCCGTGTAAACTATTCCGTTTACCATTTCATAACCGGTTGAAACACTTTGTGAATATCGTTTTAAAATAACACCAGTGTTGTTATCTATAAGTATCGATCCGTTGATACGGCTATTTAAACTACTGCCTAAAACTGTTGTTTTATAGGTAACAACAGTAGTTGGACCGTTTATAGCATAAACTGTATAATTGGTTTCGGCTGATGAAGTAGCAATTTTCCAGGTATAACCTTTTTTAAGTGTAAGGCTAACCGGAAAGTCAACCATAAACTGCAGCGTGGTACCGGGCGACAAACGCTCGGGCTGGATACCTGCAAAAGACAGCAGGGTATCATTAATAACAACTGGGCGTTTCAAACTTAACACCTCGCCTTTGCTATTTATTGAAACTACCGATTGATTATTGAGCATCTTTTGCAATCCAACCTGTATAACAGAGTTCGGATCGGCCGGTTTACCCGAATGATAAACCAGGTTCTGGTTCATAGCATTTATAGTATCAATAAGCTTATCTGTAGTAACGATAAAAGAGGCGCCCTTATCAGAAGCATCGGTTACTTTGTAGCTTTTAACAACTGTAGAAACCGAACCTACATGCAAAGTTTGGCTGCCGCGCTGTAAAACACAATTTGACTTTGTAACTATCTGCCTTAGAAACTCATCTCCCTGTTTAAACTTAACCTGCGCATAGCTAACGCCACTTGCAAAGGCTAATAATAAAACTAATATATATTTTAACTCTATTGGGGTACTTTTCATTTTGGTGTTCTTGTAATAATGCCTTTAATAATTTGACATTATGTAGCCGCTACTGTTTTTTCCTGTTTGAATGGTGTTTGCCTTTCAGCTTTTCATCCTTAGCTCCGGGCGGCGATATCATTTTAAAACTCTCGCTTTCGGGCATTTCCGGGATAGACCACGGCGTTAAACTTTCCGATGGCTGTAAAAGCAGTACAGTACCTGTTATATCGGGCATTACCGGGATTGGGCCTTTTATCATATTCACCTGTCCCGATACGGTTGGTTCAACAGGCGAAGGAGGCAACTCCGGAGATTCTGGTAAAGGAAGGTCAACAACAGATGAAAACTGAAGGTCCTGAATTGTTTGTTTAGGCAAACGAGGTGTTTCAGGTGCTTCAGGTGATGGAATTTCGGGTAGCCCGCTTACTCCAGCATTAATATTAGGCTGGTCGGGCGCATCAACAACTGGTGGTGTTGTACCAATGGCAGCCAGCACAGGAGCTTCTGTTGCTGTAACAAACGGCTGCGAAACTACCGGGATATCGGTAAGCGTAAGCACAACAGGCTTAGCCCCCGAACCATTGCCGCGGGGTGTATTACCTTTACTAATTGTGCCAGGTGTTAAAGGAGGCGGCACATTCCAATCCGACTGATTACCCCTACTTTGGGCAATAGCCTGCTGCTGTGTACAACCCCAAACAACTAACAGCCACACAAGGCCAGGTATTAATTTATTCCGTCGCCGGTTTTTCTTCTTTTTTTGGACGATGTATAACATTTCCATTTTGTTATCTTTCTGCAGAAAGCGATTGTTTTTAAAACAACCCGTCAGTTTTTTATTGATGAATAATATTTTGTTATTTAATCTTTATTAACATACGATGAGTAAAACACCCTCTGTCTATTGTCTATAGTTCTCATTTCATGCACACAAATCGTTAATAAAGTTAACCCTTTTTGTCGATTTGCTGCGTATGACCACCACAATATACCTTATCTCTATAGTGCCAAAATAGCGCACCTGAATAGTATACCCATCTTAAATATTTATCTGTAAAACTACACTTTATCATTGTACAGCAAAATACCAACTGCTTTGTATTGTGTGCATTTCTGCAGCTCCATAAAATTGTATTATCAAACGCAACGATGAAATAAATATAACCAATGCCATAAATGGTTTTGAAACATATCACATCATCGTGCTTCACCTAAATTAAAAAGATCATGGAAACCAATTTAAATTACCTTGTAGGCTTTATTTCCCTAACCTTTATGGCGTTATCAATAATGTACAAACTTAAACTCAACAAGCTGCAGGGAACAGGACGTATACCCAGCATCATCAGCGCCCGGCAACGTCAAATTTTATTTATGATGCTATCGGTGTTATCAGCTTTAATCATACTCATTGCGTGATTTGTAAAACGCATCTAACAGGAAACCATCTTAAAAATCACGGCTTTTGCTGATAAATATCAATTTACTATCTTTAACCGGGACCAAAAACCCGGGTATGAAATACTTTTTTTTCCTTCTGCTTATTTGGACTGTAATTCCGTGTTACGGTCAAAATACCGATAGTTTAAAAAAGGTTGTCTTCAGTAATTCACCGGCGCAAAGCCGTTTAATAGCCGCCACCCGGGTAGCCATCTACCCTGTTGAACAAAACCCGGCTCAAATCATTGTCATTGCGAAAGAGGGTTTGACCCTCGCCCATAAGTTAAAGCGCAATAAAGCAATTACACTGTTGTCCCAAACTTTGGGGAAATCTTACGATCAAACCAATCAATACGATTCCGCGGCATATTATTACAATATTGCCGCGGGTATACTCATTAAAACAAATGAGCAGTATATTTTAACAGATGATTACCGCAGATTAGCGCAAGGGTATTTTAAATTAAAAAACTACGATAAAGCCATTGCGTTTAACAACATAGCCATTTTATATGCCCCCCAAACCGGCGAACGCGCCTCATTGACAAAAGCCTTAAACCAGGCCGGAACGTTTTATGAGGCCCAAAATAATTACCAGCAGGCGTTAAGCTATTTCAGGCAGGCCTTTGATATAAAAGACTCTTTAAACCTTGCCCGGCAAACAAGCGAAAATACTTCAGAAACCTACAGCCATCAGTTTATGGGGGATGTTATGGGCAGTATCAAACAAAGCCAGTCGGAAGAGGAAATTCTAAAAACCATCGATATCAAAAAGTCGTTAAATGATACCCTTGCACTCTCAATTAATTACTTCAACCTCGGTGTATTGTATAAAAACAAACGGCTTTACACGCAATCTCTCGATGCTTTAAAAAACAGCCTCCAGTTTGCCACCCAAATAAATTATGCAGACATGCAAAGAAGCGCTACAAATGAAATAGCCGATTTGTATGAACAGATGGGCGATTATAAACAATCATTGATTTATTTAAAAAAGCATGCCTCCATTAAAACCTCAGGTAGCAATACGATTGATGAGCTACAGGCAAAATACGAAATAAAGCAGCGTGAAGACCAGGTACTGCAACAACAGTTTGAGATAACCAAACGTAACTACTGGATGGCGGGCATCTGCATCTTTATTTTAATGATGTTATTTGGCGGCTTTTTTTATGACAAGCAAAACAAGTTAAAACAACGAAACGCAGCCATGCAGGCTATAATTGCAGCCGAAGAAAGCGAAAGACGGAGGATTGCCCAGGATTTACACGACAGTGTTAGCCAAATAATATCGGCAGCCAAAATTAACCTCGCAGTTATAGGCGGCGAATTGCCTTTTGTAAATGAAGGTCAAAAAATCCGTTTTGAAAAAGTAATCAATCTTGTTGATTACGGTTTTAAAGAAGTAAGAACAATATCGCACAACATGATGCCCTGGGCCCTTCATAAAACAGGGTTAGCACAAGTGATCAACCAATTTATTGAAAATATAAAGAACGATAATATCACCATAAACTTTTTTAGCAGGGGATTTGATTCGCCGTTTGATGATACCGTCGAGATTATTTTGTACCGGGTGCTACAGG
Organism: Mucilaginibacter gossypiicola; assembly: GCF_900110105.1. Lineage (GTDB taxonomy): Bacteria > Bacteroidota > Bacteroidia > Sphingobacteriales > Sphingobacteriaceae > Mucilaginibacter > Mucilaginibacter gossypiicola. The sequence goes on from NZ_FOCL01000003.1 coordinate 353,994, forward strand.
AGAGCGTAAATAACGTAATGAAGCATGCCAATGCCAATAGGGTTGATATTTCGCTCATAAGAAGCGAGGAAAGCATCAGTCTGACAATTGAAGACAATGGCAGGGGCTTCGACACAACTAATCCCGACCTTTTTAAGGGAATGGGTTTAAACAATCTCCGGTCGCGGATAAATTTCCTAAAAGGCAAGGTGGAATTTGATTCGCAACTTAACAAGGGCACCCTTGTTTCAATTTATATCCCGCTTGCCAATAAGCCCTTATAAATTATACTGCATGATAAACCGGGTAAGCTCAACCGGGTTTTTCAGGTTAAGTTTTTGCATAATATTTTTACGATGCGTTTCGACGGTGTAAATACTCAGGTGAAGATGCTCGGCCATCTGCTGGTTAGTAAAATTTTGCTTTATAAATTGCAAAAGTTCAGTTTCCCTTTTTGTAAGCTGAAATTGCTTTAAAAAAGGATCCGGCTCATTAGGCATAGCATTAACAGCAGCCTGCTTACCTGGAAAACAACGTTGCCCCTGCCCTACAGAGCGCATCACCTGCAATAACTCCGCCTTTTCCGCATTTTTAAATAAGTAACCATCGGCACCTTCAGTTTTCGCTTTTTCAATCAAATGCTCCTCATTGTATGTAGAAAGCATGATTACTTTAATTTTAGGGTAGTAATCCTTTATTCGCTTAAGCACTTCAAACCCGTTAATACCAGGCATATTAATATCGAGCAGTACCAGGTTTGGCGTATGGGTATGCAGCAAATGCAGCAATTCTTTACCATTAGCGGCAACACTTATAACCTCAATATCCGGTTCGCCCTGCAATAACATGTACAATCCGTTTATAAATAAAGTGTGATCATCTGCTATTATTACTGATAGTTTTTCCACGGTGTTTTTAACTTATAAATTCACTATAAAGCTATACTTTATCTTTATTTCAAAAAATACCAACTGCTTTGTATTGTACACATTAATACCGGTGCATAAAATTGTTCATAGCAAATCAGCAGGAAAACCAATTATACGGGCATACGCTTACAGCTGATTTATTGCTACAACCAATGTACCCGAAACCTGTTAACCCAAAAAGTGATGCAATTCTTTATTAGTACTTTTTTAATAATGCTGATTTGTATAATCGCATTACTGCAAAACAAATCTTATAACGACGGTATAGTTTTGTCAAGGCCTCAATACAAACGTCCTTATTTAAAAAGGCCCCAGTTAACACAGTGCAATTATGTTCCTCATACTGTTGCAAAGGTGCCCGACGGATTTATCATTGATAAAAACGAATCGCAAACCGAAGTGTTTGCCGCTCTATTGACAGATAAGCTCGCCAAACCTTCAATTTTAAACAATCAAGCTTCAGCACTCATCAAAACCGGGGCAGCGGTTCATTTAAACCCAGAAAAAAATACCCAATCTGAAATCTGCTGCTGTTTCCAATGCGGGATAAATGTACTTGCCCCTACCATCTATATTTCAGGCAACATTTTAACAAGTATCAGGATAAATAGTTGAGTCCTTTGGTACATGTATTTCAATATACACAGATGACTAAGTATCTGAGACAAATAGATTTTCAAACGTTTTTGATCAAAACAAGTCAAAATCCGGATCAGGAAAGAAAATAGTTAATTATTTTTCCATTAAAAAAAATAGAAAAAATCATAGCCCGCTATTATTATTTTGCTGGAATATTCAATCAAAGGAATCAACCGCCTTCAGGAATAATAAATTTAGCCATCAGAAAAAAACAACAAACACCTGATAAACAAGTAATTAATTAAAAACCCTATTGAAGCAAATATGAATGATAAAAGCTTTTACCAAAATTTTATCTATTTCGGCCTGCTGTAACTTTCTTTTTACAAAAAAATATTATTATTTTTAAAAGTCGAAACAATCAAACTTTTGTTAAGCATGTATTTAACAAAAAATGCATTAAAAAAGCACCAGTTTTCGTACTTATCACTCAATTATTTTTAATAATCGAGTAATTACCAGTGATATTTCGCATTTTCCGCCTATAACCTACCTCCAGCGCCCATAAAAAATAAATTTCATATAAAATTTACATGAAATTTATATGAAGAATCCAAAAAAATCGTCATTTTATCGATATTGGAACAACGTTTTATCAAAATTTTTATCAATATTTAAATATACATTTGAAATATTAAACTTTTTTCAACTTTTTTTTCATTTTATTACAAAAATTGTAGTTTTGGGTATTAACTAAAACTGATTTTTTAACAATGAAAAAACTCCTACTCGCAAGCTGGTGTTTGTTCATGCTATTTATTAGTGTGGTACATGCACAAAACAAAACGGTTACCGGCCGGGTAACTTCAAAAGACGATGGACTACCGCTGCCAGGCGTGTCCGTGAGAGTTGTAGGTACCACCGTAGGTACGCAAACAAATGCAGATGGCAAATTCTCTTTATCTGTTCCTTCATCTGCCAAATCATTAAGCTTTAGCTTTATTGGCTTTACTTCCACAACAGTTGAAATTACTTCGGCTCCCCTGGATGTTAAACTAACAAGCAGTGCCAACAAATTATCCGAAGTGGTAATTACCGGCGCTTATGGCACCAAACAATCATCACGGTCGGCTTCGTATGCTGCCCAGGTGGTAAAGTCAGACGCACTGAACACTATCCGTCAGCCTAATGTTAATAATGCGTTAGCAGGTAAGGTAGCCGGTGTGCAGGTACGCAGCCAATCGGCAGCAGCACTGGGCCGTAACACCAACATCAGGTTACGTGGTGCTACAGGTTTTGGTAGCGGCAACAATCCTTTATATGTTGTTGACGGTACAATAATGCCAAACGCCGATGATTTGAGCAATGATGACATCGACAACATCAGTATCCTGAATGGCCCAGCTGCATCTGCACAGTTTGGTTCGCAAGGTGCTTATGGTGCTATCGTTATCAGCACTAAAAAAGGTAAAAAGTCAAAAGGTGTTGGTGTTGAATTAAACCTTGGCGCCAATTTCGATAAGGCTTACATCCTGCCTAACTACCAAAACACTTATGGTGGCGGAGCCTCTGCCGATTTTATCCAATACCATTGGAAAGATGGCGATCCTGAAGGATGGAAAGCCTTAGACGGCAAATATTACCCGGATTATACTGACGACAGCAGCTGGGGCCCTAAAATGGTTGGCCAGGAGTATATTCCATGGTATGCATGGGCTGCAGGTACTAAATACTCGTTTAAAACTGCCAAATGGACCCCTCAGCCAGATAATGCCAAGGACTTTTTCCGTACCGGTGTTGCTTTAAATAACAGTGTGGCATTTACTAAAGCTGCCGATGATTACAACATCAGGATGTCGTACAACAACCAGCATACTACAGGTATAGTACCCGAAACCTGGTTAAATAAAAACAACTTCACCCTGAACGCCAACTTTGATCTTAACAAACACCTTACCGCAGGTGCAAGCATTAACTACTCGGGCACACAACTTCACGGCCAGATCAGTGATGCTTATGCAAGCGCGTCAAGCGGCTCGTTCAACTCATGGTTCCACCGTGATTTGGACATGGGCATCATGAAAGAATTGCAGGATTTAAAATCCCCTGACGGAACTTACGTAAGCTGGAACCACCAAAACCCTAATTCATACGACCCGTCTAATCCGGGTGCATTTTATGCAGGTAACTATTGGTACAACCCATATTTATGGCAAAAACAATGGCAAAACCTTAACACCCGCGATCGTTTGTATGGTAATATCTACTTACAATACAAAATCAACAATGATTTAAGCTTTAAGGTTACCTATCGCCGCAACCAAACCAACACCTGGAACGAGGGTAAAATTTCATCAGAAATTCAGGCCAGCGGTACTCAAACAGGTCAGAAGGCTACTTACGCTACTTCAAACTCGTACTCAAACCGCGAAAACTATGAAACTTTGCTTAACTATGATAAGCAAATCAAAGATTTTCATCTGAATGTTAATGCCGGTAGTGACTTTTATAACTGGAGCTACAAAGACAACAGTGCAACCACCAATAACGGTTTAAGTGTTCCGGATTTGTATACTTTAGCAAACTCTGTTGACCCGATCAGCGCCAGCAACGGCAGAACACAGGAGCAGTACCGTGCAGTATTTGCAAAAGCTTCGGCCAACTACAAAAGAATTGTATACGTAGATGCGACTTTACGTAACGACTGGTTCTCAACCATTTCTACAGTAAACAATGCCAACTCGGTATTATCAAAATCATTCGGTGGTTCATTCGTATTCAGCGAGTTACTACCCGAATATAAAGATTGGCTGAGTTACGGTAAAGTAAGGGGCTCATGGGGCCAGGTACCATTGGCATTAGGTACAACAACCGAAACATTTGGTGCATACCGAAACAATACCCTTTATGGTATCGCAGCAAACAAATGGAATGGAGCTTTATTACAAGGCGGCCCTACCCAGTTTGTTGACCCCGCATTGCATGGAACTACAACAACTTCAAAAGAGGTTGGTTTAGATTTAGGTTTCTTTAACGATCGTTTAACTTTTGGCGCTACTTACTGGGCGGCAGATGATAAAGATATTCCACTGGGCTTAGCTGTTAATGCTGCCAGCGGCGTTTCATCTATCTTAACCAACGTAGGTTTAATTAAAAGAAGAGGTTTAGAGATCACCGCCAGCGGTACTCCTATCAAATTGCCAAACTTTAGCTGGACTGTTAGTACAAACTTTGCCCAGTTACTTGACAATACAGTTGTTGAGATCAGTAACAAATACGGTGTTGACCGCGTGCAGGTTGCAGGTGTATGGGGTACAGATATGCCTTACCTGATTAACCAAAAAGGCAAATGGTGGGGCCAGATTTATGGTAACGGTATCAAACGTAACTCTGCAGGTATCCCTATCCTAACTTCATCTGGTGCTTACATCAACGATCCTAACGTATATTTCGGAAGCGCCCTGCCTAAATACACAGGTGGTTTACAAAACTCATTCACTTTGTTTAAAGACTTTGTATTGAGCGCAAATATCGATTATCAGTTTGGTGGTAAATTTGTTTCATTATCAAACCGCTGGGGCCAATATAGCGGCTTAACGGCTAATACCGCTGCACTTAATGACAAAGGCATGTCGGTACGTGACCCTGTTGCCGATGGTGGTGGTGTTAAAGTTACCGGTGTTGATGCTAACAACAACCCGGTTACCTACTACGTTGACGCAAAATCATACTACCAGGGTTTAACAAACAACAAAACTTACGATCCTTATGTTTACGACCTTACTTTCATCAAACTTCGTGAGGTTGCTATTGGTTACAACCTGCCAATCAAAAAATGGGGTTTAGGTAACGTTTTCCAATCTGCAAGGCTTGATTTAACCGGCCGTAACCTATTGTTGATATACGCTAAATCGAAAGATTTCGACCCATCGGAGATCAGCGCTACAGAAGGTGAAACTGCCCAATATCCGGGTACAAGAGGTATCGGTTTCAACTTAAAAGTAACATTCTAAGCTATTAAGGATTATTAGATCAACAACAAAATGAAAAAGATATATCTATATACATTAGCAGGCGCGTTTACCTTTTTAGGCGCGGGTTGCAATAAGCTAAAGGATTTTGGCGATGTGAACAACAATCCGGCAGCAACAGTAACGCCTATCCCTTCGGCCTTGTTATCAAACGTTGAAGCAAGCCTGGGTGGCTATGGTTCAACAGGTACCGAAGCTATAAGCGGTGGTCAATACGCTCAATATTTTACAGAAACGCAATATTCAGGAACATCGCTGTACAACCTGCCTCAAAACTCATTTACAGGCAACTACGCGGGTAACCTTAATAACCTGCAGCTGGTTATTAACCAAAATCCCAACAAAAACATGGTTAATGTTGCCAAAATATTGCAGCAATATATTTTCTGGATAGTAACCGATTCATGGGGCGATGTACCGTATAGCGAAGCACTGAAAGGCTCATCAAACATATTGCCTAAATATGATACACAGGAAACCATTTATAAGGGCATACTAACCACTCTAACTACCGCTATAAATTCGTTTGATTCGTCACCAATAAGCGGCGACATCATTTATGGTGGTGACGTTGCATCATGGAAAAGAATGGCCAACTCGCTTAAGCTGCTTGTTGCAGTTCAAATGTCAAATGTAACCGCTTCTTCATCTGTTGCTTCGGCCGCCGCAAGCGAAGCTGTTTCGTCTGGTGTGATAACTACAAACGATCAAAATTTCCTGCTTCAATATCCGGGTGGTAACTATAAAAGTGCATGGTGGAACCTTTACAACGGTCGTAAGGATTTTGCCGAGTCAAAAACACTTACCGATGTTACTGCTTCTACCAATGATGCCCGCCAGGCTGCTTTTGGTGGCGAAAGCGAAGTTGCAGGCAATGTTACTACATCAAACATTGGCGTACCTTATGGTTTAGCACGTTTAACAGTAACAGCCTTTACCGATGCCAACCCTAAATGGGCCCGTATTTTGCGCGGCGATTTCAGATTGGAAGCCGGATACGTAATGCTGATCAGCGCTGCTGAAGTATGGCTGGCCCGTGCTGAAGCTGCTAACTTAGGCTGGACTTCAGACGGTATAACTACGGCTTATAAAGCTGGTATTACCGCTTCATTTGACCAATGGGGCGTAGGTACACCTTCAGCCGCCTATATAAACCAGTTCCCGGTTACCGATACAAAAGATGCTTCACTGACAGGCACACAGGTTAAAAACATATCAACCCAAAGATGGATCTCAAGCTATCCTGATGGCCACATGGGTTGGAATATCTGGAGAAAAACAGGCTGGCCTGCTTTAACTCCTGCCCCTGATGCTACAAACTCATCTAAGAAAATTGTACGCAGGTTTGTATATGCAACCAGCGAATACAATACAAACGGTGCAAACGTGAATGCTGCAGTTGCGAGATTAACGGGTGGCGACAGCCAGGATTCGCACGTATGGTGGGATACAAGAACAAACTAATTCTTAAAAATTGACACAACATGAAAAAGAATATATTTATTAAATATCTGCTTCTTGCTGGTATCGCATCTGTGACTGTTTTTTCGGGCTGCCGCAAAGAAACCGCAGCTGATAAAGTTAGCGGGCAAGCAGCTAATAATGGCAAAACTTTAGTTGGCTTTCCTACCGGAATGGAAAACACTACATTTTTTGATCCGTTTACAGACATTAAAACGATTGACGTTTTTAGCATAAAAAAAGACGCAAAAGATAATGCCGACTTAATGAAGTCAAACAACTTCGTAGTATCTCTGCTTCCTGACGCAGTTGATAATTACAATGAAAATAACGGTACAGAATATGATTTGCTGCCATCGTCTTTTTACACAATTGTAACCTCTCCCGATCTGGCAATTTCAGGAAATAATTACACTTTCAAATTTACAAATGGGGATTTTCAGAAAACATTCTCCATAAAATTAGATGGAAGTAAATTGGATCTGTCAAAAACCTACATGTTGCCATATAAACTTACAAATTCTGATGGAGTTGGGATACATGACGCAAGTAAAGACACATTGTATGCAATTTACTCTATTAAAAACGCATATGATGGTAAATATACAATAAGCGGCTCAATAACAAGATATATTGACCCTCCGCCTACTACCGATAACGTCTTAGGTGGAACATACCCTGATGGCGTTACCATATCGCTCGCAACCATTGGCAAGTATGCTAATAGCTTTTCACTGCTTTGGGCAGATGGTAAAACAAGCGTAGGTGGTATAGCTGGTTTAAATTTAGTGGTTGACCCTGCAACAAATAAGGTTACGGTTTCGGCCACGGGTAACCCGGCTGTAAAAAATGATCCGGGCTCAGATAATTATTATGATCCCGATGCCAAAACGTTTCATCTCAAGTTTTCATGGGGTGCCGATGCAGACCACCAGCGAAAAGTTGATGCTGCCTTGAAATATTCGGGCTCACGTTAATTTAAAATAGAAAAGAGCCGCTTTGCATTGCACGATGCGGCTCTTTTTGTATCCTGTTACATCATATGTTAATTAATGGTGAAATACCAAGCCTTATCGATAACTAAACAAATCTGTATTGAATAGGGTGTTTAAATAATTATTTATTAAACACCGACACTTTAACTGCAGCTTCGTTCTTTTAGTTAATAGTTAAAACAAGGAACCGTACACGGTAAGCTCGTGTACGGTTTTCCCTATTATATATGGTATTGTCAAAAATTAGGATCGAAATTAAAATATATCGGATTTGACAATCCAACCATATTCCCGCTCAATGCTGCCGACTGTGGTACCTGCGGATAAGGCGTTGATGGCCCTTCTACCGTAACCCGGTAATAGGTGCGTCCGGCTATTGCCGGCGTATCGGTAAATTCAACCGAGGCTGTTTTCCCATCCATTTTAAGAGTACTAAACGAATTTCCATTTTTCACCACATTAATGGTGTAGGTAGTATCACGAACGCTGCTTCCGGTTAGTTGAACTTTAAATTTAACCGGCTTACCTGTTGGTTTTACATTATCGCCCATCATCATATCCATCTTACCATCGCCATTCAAATCCGCATAAAACTCTACACGGGGTGCATATGGGTTTGAGCTTATAGATACCCTGCCGTTGGTTAACGCATCAATAACAGCTTGCTTTGTACGATCTGTTGCAAATACCCATGTAGTAGGTGTTCCGGCATAGTTGGCCTTAGCCTGATAGGTGTTTGGGCCCGGTTTTTCATCTCCCACAGGAACGCCGTGATGTGCATCGCTCCCTCCCCTGCCTGTTAGCTTGCGGCCTGATGAAAGCATATCGTCCCAGATCATAATTGCGTTAGCATTTTTGGGCCAGATGGCCGAATTCCATACTTCGATAGAATTAACCATATCATACGAGTACCCAAAATGGTCCTTGCCGCTTGGATGGTTAGCCGACAAATGTATGCCCAGTTTGTTTTTTATGCGTCCTACTACAGTGTCACGCTGGTCGCGCACGTCATATAATTGCTGATGATCATAAGGCTTAGCCGAGAAGGCGTTGCCATGCCCACGGGTAGTTGTCCATTCTGCAGCATATAGCAGCAATACCGAGTCTGATTTAAACTCAGGATCGATCCATGTATTGTGGGCTACGTCACCTTCTACATGATTATCATGATCTGTAATGGCCAGGAAATCGATCCCCACCAGTTTACAAAAAGCGATGATCTTACTGATTGAATTATTTGATGATTCCTTACTGTGCCTTGAATGCATGTGCAATTCGCCTTTAAGCCAAACGCCATTACTCAGGCTGGCCGGCGGCGGCAGCGTGCCAAGCGGTTTGGGAGCCCATGGATTTACATGTGCCGCCTGCCCCAATGATGCCGTGCTGAAGCAGCCTGCCATAATAACCATTAAACCCGTTTTAATTAACAGTCCGATTTTTCTGTTAGTTTTTAGTGCCATAAGTAATTTTATAGATCTTTTTTATTGCATAATAATTTGGCTGCCAACTTAGCCCACTCATATTAGCTAACCGTTAACAGGTGTAAATGATATAAAAATGTGACAGAGGAGGCAAAAACTGCGAACGCGTATTCTATTAGGTAAAACATATTCGAAATGGCACCTCATTTTTACCGGGAAGCCAAGATGATATCTGCAAAAACATTAGTAATTTAGAACTAAGCTAATCCGTTTAATTCTACCGCTATGAGCAATCCCTTAATTACGCGCTGGCCAAAGCTTGACTACCATGATCTTAAAGATACTCTTGCAAGCGTCCATATGTGGACTCAAATCATCGGTAAAGTAAGGTTACAGCAAATGCCCTGGATCAATCATTCATGGCAGGTAACATTGTATGTAAGCCCCACCGGCCTTACCACAGGGAGCATGCCGTTTGAAGGCGGCATTTTTCAGATCGACCTTGACTTTATCAGTCATACATTGAATATCTCTGCCAGTACCGGCGAAAAGCGGTCGTTCGGGCTTGGTACGGGTAGCGTGGCCGCTTTTTACAGTTTGCTCATGGATAATCTCCGTTCGGTTAATGCAGATGTAGAAATATATGCTGTGCCTAACGAAGTTGAGCCGGCCATTCCTTTTGCCGAAAACGACACACCCTGTAAGTATAACTCATCCGCCATGCATGATTACTGGCAGGCACTGGTCAGGATCCACAACGTCTTCACCGAATTCAGGGCAGGATTTCAGGGTAAAAACAGTCCTGTTCATTTCTTTTGGGGCGGATTTGATCTTGCTGTTACCCGCTTTTCGGGCAGGACTGCACCAAAACATCAGGGCAGCGTTCCTAATATGCCTGCTGTAATAATGCAGGAAGCCTATTCGCATGAAGTAAGTTCATGCGGTTTCTGGCCTGGCTCAGATGCTTTTCCTCATCCGGTTTTTTATGCCTACTGCTATCCAACTCCTGAAGAATTTAGTCAACAACAGGTATCGCCTCCCGAAGCATTTTATAGTGCAGAAATGGGGGAATTTTTATTGACTTATGAGGTTATTTCCGGATCATCTGAACCCGAACATACCCTGCTCCAGTTTTTACAATCTACTTACGATGCTGCCGCTAAAACCGGAAATTGGGATAAAGATCTGCAGTGCGATCTTTCGGCATTAAAAAATGCGTGAGCAAAGGTGCTCTGTATTATCTGAAAGGTTAAAAAGGTAATGAGGTCTGCACAACGTGGAAACACATTTCCATTTGCTTTTATGTAAATAATAAATTAACTTTAATTAGCAATAATTATTTGATTATGAGCCAATTTCCAGACCCAGACGAAACACCTGCCCCAGACGAAGAGGGTGGAAACATCCCTGATATCTGGGATATCAAAACATCAGGCAAGGGCCGTGTGGGCCGGGCAGATACCAACCTTGATGAGGCCATGCCAGATGCCACAGACAGCGAACCTTACCTGGAAGGAGATTCTGATACCCCTGGTTTATGGAACAGTGATGATCTTTCTTCATATGAGCAAGGAGACTACCTTGAAACCGAGTAGTCAGGAGGCTACGGTTGCAATAGCAAATGCGACGCCCATGACTATGGGCGAAAAAAATATTGCCCTTAAACAAAGCACATAAATGTTCCACCTGTAGTTATTTTTCCTTGTGTTTTGCTCAATCCGGTCCTGATAATTGATGATTTCCACTTTGTAGAATCTTAAAATCCGTTCGTTATCGGTAATATCTTTATGAAAAAATGCGTTATCGAAGTATACCTTAGGTTCGGTACCGGGCAACAGGTATTCGCTTGGTGTTAAACCCTGCAGCACAAACATCAGCCCTACTATTAAAAAGTAAAATATCCCTACAATGGCTGTAAACAACAAACTATCCATGTGGGGCACATCCTTCCACTTCCCTATAGCATAAGCCACAAGACCGATCAAAATACCGGAAACCAGTGTAAGCAACCCGTTTGATCGCTCATAAATTCCCTTTGCAGTTTCTATGGTGTAGTTATATGATTTTTCGGCCTGCTCAAATATAAACTTAGCATCATCCAGGGTTAACCTGCCAAGCCATTCCTTTTTTTCCTGCCAGAAGTTTTCCATACGTTTACTTTTAACCTAATTTAAACGTAATGAAGCTTAATTCCTACTAAACTAATCAAATACAGACTTTTTACCTATCGACACATCAAAAACAAAGCCCCGTTTACTTTTTCAGTAACGGGGCTTTTATTATAACGTTTTATTATTTTAATTAACGTTGAAGGTATAAGGCAGGTTAGTAAATGTCCCACCTAAAATCTGAGATGTTTCTATCGACGAAATAGTTCCGTCATCATTGTAGTTAACTTTTTTAGCGGTCAGAGAATATGTACCTGTTATCACATTTTTTGTTGGATCAATAGATGTAATAATAATAGAACCTGATCCGGGTTCAACTGTACCAACCTGCGCATAAGATGTACCATCTGTAGACGTATAATATGCCATTTTTACCCTGGCAGTTGTATCAACCCGGTATGTGCTTAATGGGAAACTATTTACGTTGGTAGCTGATGCAGCATCACTTAAAGTAACTGTCCATTTAACTCTTTTTAAATCAATGGTACCAACAACATCAAATGATTTTGTTTTAGTGGCAGCATCATAAGTTATTGTAGCAGTAACATCATCTGGTATCCATGATGTACCGTTTATAGTAGCAGCAAGTATTTGGTCGGAAGTGGTAGAAGCAGAAGTAACAACGTCCTTTTTACAGCCCTGAAATATTATAGCTGATAAAACGAACAGCATTAATAGTTGGATTTTCCTCATATATAAATTTTATGCAAATAACGATGTTTAAGAAGTAATAATCACAACGGAAGTTACTTTTTTCACATATTTTAACATTCGCCCATGCAGCGACTTTTAATAGTTAAGCCCCAATTATAATACAAATCATTTTATTTAACCATATTAGGCCGAAATTTTTAAACATGATCAACGTAAACGAATATTTTGAAGGTGCCGTTAAATCACTGGCATACACTACCCCTCAGGGCCGTTCAACCATTGGCGTCATTGAACCCGGCGAATACGAATTTGGAACATCAAGCCACGAAACCATGACTGTTATTGAAGGCAGCCTTGAAGCATTATTACCTGGCCAGGACAAATGGCAAACATTTACCGGCGGGCAAACATTTGAAATTGAAGCAAATACATCATTCAAAGTAAAAACAGAAGTACAAAGTTCATATTTGTGTACTTATAGGTAGAATCTCTTACTTCACCTGTCATTGCGCGGTACGAAGCAATCCCAAACTATACTGAACGACTCTGCTCGTCGGGGATTGCTTCGCACCTTACAGCAATTACTTGATGGATAGAATTTAAACTTTATCAGCCACCAAATCCCCAATATATATATATCATGGCGTTGCCTCCGGCCCGGGCTATCCGCTCATACGCCTGCAGGCATTACGCTCCCGGCCGGTATCCGCTATTATCCCTAACGCTTTTTCTGAACCTTGATTCATAGGATTAACTGATTCTCCTGATTGACTTATTTACTTCTCCCTTTTCACGTTCATACTATCAAAGTTAATCTCATAAACCACGTATACTACAATCAGCACACACAATCCACGAACTATCAACATATCAACCAACCTCCCAAATCCTACTAATCATATAGAAAAACACCACAAAATTTAATTTGGTTATAGCTAAAAAGTCAGCTTTAATAAATGTATTGCACAAGTTTGGTATAACTTTATATTGATTCTAAATAATTTTTTTCGTACTTTCATTTTGTACATCATAATATTTATCTTCTTTTGTTGAGATAATGTTAAATAATTATGATTTAAATAATTGTTTTTTTAGAAATCTTTAAAAATTACCGTAAATTTTATAATTTATTCGAGTTTTGGTAACTTCGTGGTTACACCCCTTATAAAATTGTAAACGGTTTAATTTAAACAATGGATCAAACTGATAGCCACCAGGGTCTTTACAGACCGGAATTTGAACACGATTCGTGCGGAACGGGATTTATAGCCAATATAAACGGTCATAAAACCAACGAAATCATCGATAACGCGTTGACCATGCTTGAAAACATGGAGCACCGTGGTGCGTGCGGATGCGACCCCGAAAGCGGGGACGGAGCGGGTATATTGATACAATTGCCCCATGAGTTTTTAATGGAAGAATGCTCAAACCTTGAAATCAGCCTGCCGGAACCCGGTGAGTATGGTGTAGGTATGATTTTCTTGCCCAAGGATTCGGCCCAGAAGAAGGCCTGCCGTACTATTATTAATAATGCAATTGAAAAATTAGGTTTGCATAAACTCGGCGAACGTAAGCTTAGCGTTGATTCATCAGTTATTGGTGAAACAGCCCGCCAGGCCGAACCTGATGTTGAGCAAATTTATATTGCCCGCCCGCATCATATTACCAATGCCGATGATTTTGAGCGTAAACTATTTGTGCTCAGAAGGTATATCAACAAAACCATTACCGAAACCGTAGCCGGCGCTTCTGATAATTTTTACTTTACATCATTAAGCTGTAAAACAATCATTTATAAAGGACAGCTTACCACTTACCAGCTGCGTAAATACTATTCAGATCTTTCTGATCCGCGTATTGCATCAGGTTTTGCCATGATCCACTCGCGTTTCTCAACCAATACGTTCCCTTCATGGAAACTGGCTCAGCCATTCCGCTTAATTGCGCATAACGGCGAGATCAATACCCTTACAGGTAACTTAAACTGGTTTTATGCAGGCTTAAAATCATACGCTTCGTCATACTTTACTGCCGAAGAAATGGAAATGTTGCTGCCGGTGATTGATAACAACCAGTCGGATTCGGCTTGTTTGGATAATATCATCGAGATCCTGTTACATTCAGGTCGTTCATTACCGCACGTAATGATGATGCTGGTACCCGAAGCATGGGATGGCAACGAAGCCATGGATCCGCTTAAAAAAGCATTCTATGAGTTCCACGCTACCTTAATGGAGCCATGGGATGGTCCTGCTGCCATTACCTTTACCGATGGTAAACTGGTAGGCGCCCTGCTTGACCGTAACGGCTTACGCCCACTACGTTTCGTGATCACTAATGACGGTCGTGTAATAGCTGCTTCTGAAGCAGGTACTTTAACAATCGACGAAAGCACTGTTTTACGCAAAGGCCGTTTACAGCCTGGTAAAATGTTATTGATTGATACTGAAAAAGGCCGCATCATCACCGATGAAGAGATCAAGCAACAAATTGCATCACAACAGCCATATGGCCGTTGGTTAGAGAACTATAAAATTAACCTGAGCGAGCTTTCAGAACCGCGTTTGGCTTTCGCCAACCTGTCTGAAGCTTCGGTATACCGTTACCAACAGGTATTTGGTTACAGCCGTGAAGATATCGACACCATCATTAAACCGATGGCATTAGATGGCAAAGAGCCTGTAGGTTCAATGGGAACCGATGTGCCTTTGGCTATCCTTTCGGATAAACCACAGCACCTGTCAAGCTATTTCAAACAATTCTTTGCACAGGTAACCAACCCACCTATCGACCCGATCCGTGAGCGTTTGGTGATGAGCCTTGCTACCTTTATCGGTAACAATGGCAACCTGTTGGATGAAGATAAAATGCATTGTCATTGCGTGGTATTGAAACACCCGATATTGAAAAACCACCAGTTAGAAAAACTGCGCAGTATCGATACCGGTCTGTTCCACGCTAAAACACTACAAACATATTTTAAGGCTGATGGCCTGCCAGGTTCACTGGAAAAAGGTATCGCCCGCCTTTGCCGCTACGCCGAAGATGCTGTTGATGACGGCTTTGAGGTATTGATCCTTTCAGATCGTGCGGTTGATTCGGAGCATGCCCCTATCCCTACCCTGCTGGCTGTATCTGCAGTACACCACCATTTGATCCGCAAAGGTCGCCGTGGTGCTGTAGGCCTGGTTGTTGAAACCGGCGATGCCTGGGAAGTTCACCATTTTGCCTGTTTACTGGCTTTCGGTGCTACTGCTATCAACCCGTACCTGGCGCTTTCAACCATTGAAACGCTTAAGGACAATGGCAGCCTTGAAACCAGCTACGATATCAAAAAACTGCGCAATAACTACGTTAAATCTATTAACGATGGCTTGTTGAAGATCTTCTCAAAAATGGGTATCTCAACGTTGCAATCATACCATGGAGCACAGGTATTTGAGATCCTTGGTTTGAACAAGTCAGTTGTTGATAAATACTTCCATGGCGCAGTTACCCGTATAGGTGGTTTAGGCCTTGACGAAATTGCCCGCGAAGCACTTTGCAAACACAAAATGGGTTTTGAGGCTAAAGGCGCTGATAACCTGTTACCAGAGGGTGGTATTTACCAATGGAAACGCCGCGGCGAAGCCCACTTGTTTAATCCTACTACCGTTCACCTGTTGCAGCACGCTACACGCAGCAACAGCTACGAAGTGTATAAAAACTACGCTAAGGTAGTTAACGAACAAACTGAAAAACACTTCACCATTCGTGGCCTGCTTGATTTTGCGCACCACCGCGAGTCAATCACCATTGATGAGGTTGAACCGGCGGAAAGCATCATGAAGCGTTTTGCTACGGGTGCGATGTCATTCGGCTCTATCTCGCACGAGGCACACAGTACCATGGCCATTGCCATGAACCGTATTGGTGGTAAAAGCAATACCGGCGAAGGTGGCGAGGACGAAATGCGTTATGACAAGCTGCCAAACGGCGACTCGTTACGTTCAGCTATTAAACAGGTAGCATCAGGCCGTTTTGGGGTAACGTCAAACTACCTTACCAACGCCGACGAGTTACAGATAAAAATGGCACAGGGCGCAAAACCAGGTGAAGGCGGTCAGCTGCCGGGCCACAAGGTTGACGACTGGATCGCTAAAACCCGTCACTCTACTCCGGGTGTAGGTTTGATCTCACCTCCGCCGCACCACGATATTTACTCTATCGAAGATTTGGCACAGCTTATCTTCGACCTTAAAAATGCTAACCGCGCTGCCCGTATCAACGTTAAATTGGTATCAAAAGCAGGCGTAGGTACAATTGCAGCCGGTGTTGCCAAAGCACACGCCGATGTAATCCTGATTGCCGGTTATGATGGTGGTACAGGTGCATCGCCAATAAGCTCTATCAAACATGCTGGTTTGCCATGGGAGCTTGGTTTAACCGAGGCTCACCAAACACTGGTACGTAACAAACTGCGCAGCCGTGTGGTATTGCAAACAGATGGTCAGCTAAAAACTGGTCGCGATTTGGCTATCGCAGCCCTGATGGGTGCCGAAGAGTGGGGTGTAGCTACTGCTGCCCTTGTTGCAGGCGGCTGTATCATGATGCGTAAATGCCACTTAAACACCTGCCCTGTAGGTGTAGCCACACAGGATCCAGAATTACGTAAACTATTCTCGGGCAAACCTGAGCACATCGTTAACCTGTTCCGCTTTATGGCTGAAGAGTTACGTGAGATCATGGCCGAGCTTGGTTTCCGCACCATTCATGAAATGGTTGGCCGCGTACAATTCCTGAAAGTAAAAGATAACCTGCAAAGCTGGAAAGCTAAAAAGATCGATCTTAGCGGCATCCTGCACCCGGTTACCAACACCAAAGGCATGACCTTGTACAACAGCGAATCACAGGATCATGGCATGGCCAATATCCTTGACTGGAAACTATGGGAAGCTGCTAAGCCTGCTATTGAAGATAAAACCCCGGTATTTGCTTCGTTTGATGTGATCAACGTTGACCGTACTATCGGTACCTTGTTATCTAACGAGATCTCTAAAGTGTATGGTTCGGCTGGTTTGCCAGACAATACCGTTAACTTCAAATTTAAAGGTTCGGCTGGTCAAAGCTTTGCTGCATTCACCACAAAAGGTGTTTCTTTCGAGCTGGAAGGCGAAGCTAATGACTACGTAGGTAAAGGCCTTTCGGGCGCTCAGATAGCCGTTTATCCGGCAGCTAACGCAACATTTGTACCTGAAGATAACATCATCATCGGTAACGTAGCTCTTTATGGCGCTACATCGGGCGAGTTGTTTGTAGGCGGTATGGCCGGCGAACGTTTCGCAGTGCGTAACTCAGGTGCCACTACAGTTGTTGAAGGTATCGGCGATCACGGTTGTGAGTACATGACCGGCGGCCGTGCACTTATCCTTGGTAATACAGGCCGCAACTTTGCAGCCGGTATGAGCGGCGGTATAGCATGGGTTTATAATCCTGAAGGTACTTTTGCAGAAAACTGCAATACTGAAATGGTTGACCTTGACCCGCTAAGTGTACAAGACGAAGAGCAGATCCTCACCCTGTTGCGTAAGCATATCACCTTAACAGGCAGTAAGCTGGCGCAAAAGATACTAAACAACTGGAATGAAGCATCAACCCAGTTTGTGAAAGTATTCCCGAGAGAGTATAAAAAAGTATTAGAGAAATTACAATATCAAACCATAGGCTAAGAAATGGGAAAACCTACAGGATTTCAGGAGTTTAATCGCGAACTGCCATCAAAAGTTCCGGCTGCTGAACGCGTTAAGAACTATAACGAATTTGTGAATTTATACCCCGAAGAGAAGCTTAACCAGCAATCTGCAAGGTGTATGAATTGCGGTATCCCTTTCTGCCATTCGGGATGCCCCCTTGGTAACATCATCCCTGAGTTTAACGATGCCGTGTATCGTAAAAACTGGGAAGAAGCTTACCATATATTATCATCAACCAATAACTTCCCTGAGTTTACAGGCCGTATCTGCCCTGCCCCATGCGAATCTGCATGTGTGTTAGGCATCAACAAGCCGCCTGTTGCTATCGAGGAAATTGAGCGCCATATCATCGAGATAGCTTACGAGAAAAACCTCGTAAAACCTACTGCTCCACTTGTTAAAACAGGCAAAAAAGTAGCTGTTGTAGGTTCGGGCCCGGCAGGCTTAGCCGCCGCAGCCCAACTGGTAAAAGTTGGCCACACCGTTACCGTTTACGAACGTGATGACCGTGCAGGTGGTTTATTACGCTACGGCATCCCTGACTTTAAATTAGAGAAATGGGTTGTTGAGCGTCGTGTAGAAGTAATGGAAAAAGACGGCGTTGTATTTAAATACAACAGCGAAGTTGGTGTAAACGTAGCTGCCGACGAATTGGTACGCAACAACGATGCCGTAATTTTGGCCGGTGGTTCAACCATCCCGCGTAATCTTAACATCCCGGGCCGCGAGTTAAAAGGCATCCATTTTGCAATGGACTTCCTGAAACAGCAAAACAAACGTGTTAGCAATATTGAAGTTACTGCCGAAGAGATCATAGCTACCGGTAAAGACGTAGTTGTAATTGGCGGTGGTGACACCGGATCGGACTGTGTGGGTACTTCAAACCGCCAGGGCGCAGCATCTATCAAACAATTTGAGGTGATGTTCCAGCCGCCGACTCAGCGTACACAGCACATGCCTTGGCCTACTTATCCAATGGTACTGAAAACCACCAGCTCACACGAAGAAGGCGCCGACCGTTTCTGGGGCGTTAATACTTTAGAGTTTTTAGGTGATGAAGAAGGCAACCTGCGCGCACTGAAAGTAGTTGACGTTGAATGGGAACAGGACTTTATGGGCCGCCCTGTAAAATTCCATGTGGTTGAAGGTTCGGAACGTGAAATTCCTTGCCAGCGTGTATTCCTGGCTATGGGCTTTTTACACCCGCAGCATGATACCTTCATCAGCCAGCTTGGTGTTGATATCGACGAGCGTAAAAACGTTAAAGCCAAAGAAGGTGTTTACCGCACCAACGTAAGCAAAGTATTTACAGCAGGCGATATGCGCCGCGGACAGTCACTGGTAGTTTGGGCTATATCTGAAGGCCGCGAGGCTGCCCGCAAGGTTGACGAATTTTTAATGGGCCACTCTCTGCTGGAAAGCAAAGACGCCGTTAACCAGTTCGACCAGGTATTTTAATTTAGTGACCAGAGGTTGGAGATTAGATACTTCTTTAGCAGATATCTCCTTATCATATTGTTTTAATTATAAAGCCGGGCCTTTGCCCGGCTTTGTTGTTTTATTCTTAAACGACGCTTAACAGCATTAGCTATTGTAGTAATCCACAATGTTTAAATCTGGTAGGCTCCGAAGATGAAATGACAAAAGAGGGCCTGTCAGTCTGAGCCTGTCGAAGACTCGCGCGTAGAGGCCTTGCCCACCGTGCTTCGACAAGCTCAGCATGACCCGATTTTAATTTTGCCATGTTGAGGAACGAAGCATCTTCTTCGCACTGTACAGCGGCTTTGCGATTCGCTCTTACAGCAACAACGTTTTTCCGCTTTAGATAGCTTAAAATTACTGCCGAATTACTTCTCCAAATATTCTTTAAGCGAAATACCGGTAATGTGTGTCCAGCCGGCAACAAAGTTTTCTTTTTTGAAGGAGTCGAGCGGTGGAAAAGTTTCAAGGCCCCTATGGGTAAGTACTAATTTGGTACCCTCCCCTTCCGGAAAAAGTTCCCAGGTAACTTCCGAATTACCTTCGTAGCCGTCATAGCGCCAGGTATAAGCAATAGTTTTACCCTCAACAACTTTTGTTACCCTGCACAGGTGAAGAAATTCTTTATTCCCGTCGCCCCCGGTAAATTCAAATTCAAAACCTACTTCGGGTTTAAACTCGGCAAGGTCAAAATACCATTCCTTCATTTTTTCCTTAACGGTGATGGCTTCCCATACTTTTTGAATGGGCGCGGCGTAAATTCTTTCAATTACAAATGGTTGCGTACTCATAGTTTGTTGTGTTTATGGTTATCTGTGTTTTGTTCATCAGTCAAAAAAGCGTCGAGTGCATCCAGTTTCAGTGTCCAGAACTGGCGGTATTGTTCGGCCCAGTCAGTAACTTGTTTTAATTGCTTCAAATCGGCTTGGCAATAGCGTTCCCTGCCCTGCTGTTTGATAACAAGCAAGCCACATTCGGTTAATATTTTTATATGTTTAGATACGGCGGGGCGGCTGATATCAAAATTATCGGCCACCGCATTCAGGTTCATTTGCCGGTGGGCCAAAAGGTTAATGATCTCGCGCCGGGTGGGATCGGCTATAGCCTGGAAAACATCTCTTCGCATAGTAACTGAACGGCCATACGAAACCGTTCGGTTACAAATATAAATGAAACCTTTTGGTTACGCAATAGCTTTTTAATTTTCCGGTCAATATCATATGCTGTTTGCTGTGTCAAACAATTCGACATATAACATGCATGCTCATTTTCAAGCACATGAAACATCTTTTCAGTATTGATTTATTGATTCGGAATGTGCACCGACAGGTAGCGGTATCTACGCCATAGGTAATTTTACGTAGTGAAAATTGGGTGATAACACCTATTTCGGCATCTTGTTTTTTGCCATATTTTTATCGCACCTGAACATCTAATGAAAATAATGCAATGGCAGTACGTATAGTATGTATAAAAACCGATACCCGGCCGCATGATAATCCCTATGTAGCCATCGATGCGCTTGAATGGATCAACGAACGGATCAATGTAAAAGGCCTTACCGAACGTTCAAAACTGTATGATTGGATAAAAAATGAGGACGGCGAAGCTTATATTATCGACAACAAGGGCAATAAAACCAGCCTGATCCCGGCCGTTTGCCCCGAAGGTAATAAATATGTTAAAACCGTTTATGACGAATCGGAACCTGACTACCTGTTGGGCTTACCTGAATGCGCCTGAAAACTTTTACCAGCTTTTAAACGGATTAGCACTTAAAAAGGAATTGTAATATCGCTTATCCCCTGTTACTTCGGTAGTTACCCAGGGCGGTAAGTCAAATTTTTCGTCCTCACTATCGAGTTCAATTTCGGCCATAAGCAAGCCTTCATTATCGCTTACAAACACATCAACTTCCCAAAGCTTACCGGCGTAGTTGATGTTATAGCGATATTTTTCCAGTTCGGAAACTGCAAAGTTATCAAGCAGCTGAATACCGTCAGTTTTGGGAATAGTATATTCAAATTCGCTACGGCTAAAACCTGCTGTACCACCTTTTATGGTGATATATGCTTCGGTATCAGTAACCCGTACCCTGATGGTTTTCTTTTCGTCACTAAAAATATATCCCTGCCTGAAATGCATGGCATCTGGCTTTGCTAACTGCTGCCATTTTTCGTGATCTACCAAAAACTTACGTTCTATTTCAATTGCCATCAGATTTGTTTTAGCCTGCAATTTTAGCATTATTTAACATTTGGGAGCTGATAAATATTATATATTTATATTATATCAAACCTATATGCTAACTGCTAAACCTGTTACAAAACTAACCTGCATTGTATTGACTTTGTTTTGCCTTGGCTGTAAACACCGCAATATTGTTAAACACAATGGCGAAAAAGACCTTATCTCGTTTAAACCTGTTTTCGGCATCAGCTATACCGAAATTGCGCGACGTTCGCAAAATGGTCTTTCATTCAACGGTTTCGGCTATCAACTGGAACCGCAATGGAAAATGCAATTCGTTTCAAACGACTCAACCTGTATTTACAGCCCCACAAAAAAGCAGTTTATTAACTTTCCGCTCAGCCGCGGTTATGATTCTATTTTTAACACGGCCCGCACATGGCTCAAAGTTAAAACCATGACCAAAGACAGTATGATCATTGAGCTGCTTAAAGCATATGGCGACTCGGTTGATACCCGCGGCGCCAAAGTTTATATGGTTTTCTATGCCGATAATTATATTAAAAACGTACTTCATGGCGATATAAGTAAATGCAAAAGCCCCAGCCGAAAAGACTCTCTTTATATACAATGGTTAGCCGATTCTGCAAATAAAAATGTTGACAAAGCCTTTGCCGCCCGGCAACCTGTTGAGCTTAAAAGTAAAAGTGTATTGGTTACCTTTAGCAAACGCCACACGGAACCAACCATGCTCAATAATTTCAACACATCCGATGATTATATGGGGCCGGAGTTTGATATCATCGTTAATAAAGCCTACGCCAATTTTTACTATTCCTTTTCCATATTTGTCGACCCGGCCGGGCAGATACACTATGGAAAACCCCTTACGGCATTTTCGGAGAAAAGCTACGAGGAAAATTATATTCACCTTTCTACAGCAGTAATGAACAGTTACCTTAGATACTACCTGAACTTTATTCCCGGTAAAACACTTGGTATAGTGCATACCAGCGAGATAGCCGTTCATGTTAAAGGGAACCGGGGTGTGCATATTTAAGTCATGAAATCATTTAAACTGCTCATTTAGCGCTCATAATAAGTCATATATTTAATAAATACCTATATGATAACCAACAAACCTATCACAAAATTAACCTGCATTGTATTGGCTTTACTTTGCATGGGCTGCAAACAACGTAACATTGTTAAACACAATGGCGAAAAAGACCTGATCTCGTTTAAGCCTGTCTTTGGCATCAGTTATACCGAAATTGCCCGCAGATCAGATAATGGACTGTCGTTTAATAACTCCGGTTATCAGTTAGAGCCGCAATGGAAAATGCAATTCGTTTCCAATGATTCGGCCAGGATTTACAGTCCGACTAAAAAACAATTCATCAATTTTCCGCTTACCCGCGGATATGATTCCATTTTTAATACCGCCCGCACCTGGTTAAAAGTTAAAACCATGACTAAGGACAGCATGATCGTCGAAATGCTTAAAGCCGATGGCTATTCGATTGATACCCGCGGAGCAAAGGTTTTTATGGTTTTTTATGCCGATAATTACATTAACGATGTACTCCATGGCAATTTAAACAAATACCAAAGCCCCAGCCGAAAAGACAGCTTGTACATAAAATCATTAACCGATATTGCCAATAAAGATTACAATAAAGCATTTGCTGCCCGGCAACCCGTTGAGCTTAGCAGCAGCAGCAACCGGATAAAAATAAAAAAACTCCATTCCGAGCCAACCATGCTCAACAATTTTAGCCCGACCGACTATATGCGGCCCGAGTTTGACATCACTATTGATAAAGCTTATTCAAACTTTTACTATTCATTCTCAATTTTTGTTGACCCCATGGGTCGGATGTTTTATGGCAAACCCCTGCGGGTATTTTTCGAAGAAACTCAAAGGGTTAGCAATACCCATCTTTCAAAAGCCGTAATGGAAACTTACCTCAAGTTTTATCTTGATGTGAAGCCAGGTAGTACGCTCGGAATTGCGCATACCAGCGAGATTGCAGTAAACGTTACCGGCAAAAGTGGCTTGTAACGATATCGGTCCATTTTTTAGCCATTTATCAAATTATCTATATCTTTAGCAGCAATGCTACTTATCAATCTTAAAACATTAAAAACAGCAGCATTTGGGCTGCTCATTATTATATCTGCCTTTATTTCCGGTTGCGGCGGCGGCCCTTCAGGCAAAAAGAAAAGAGAGCTGATCTCCTTTAAACCTTACAATGGCATCAACTACTCCGAAGTATCCAGGCGTCAAAAAAATGGTCTGTCGTTTAACGAATATGGTTATCAACTGGAGCCACAATGGAAGCTAAAATTTGTTTCGGACGATTCGGTAAGCATTTTCAGTCCTACTAAAAATGCATTTATCAATTTTCCGCTTACACGTGGCTACGACTCCATTTTTAATGCAGCCCGCTCATGGTTAAAGATCAGGAAGATTGATAAAGATAGTATCACCATGGAGATCCTGATTCAAAAAGGTGATTCCCTTGATGTTAAAGGCACCAAAGTGTATATGCGATTCTTCGCAGATAACTATGTGAAGAACGTTTTGCACACCGATACAACAACATTAAGAAGGCCAAGTCGGGCCGATACTTTATTCATTCGTTCGCTTGCCGCAAAAGCAACAGCAGATTATACCAAGGCTTTTGCAGCCAGGCAGCCGGCTATTATGACGAGTAAAAGCCCACTGGTTACGGTTTCGCGCCGCACTACCAAACCGGATATACTCAATAATTTCGATAACTCTGATGATTACCTTGACCCTACTTATGACATCGTGATCAAAAACGCATATAAAGATTTTTATTACTCCTTCACCATGTATATTAACGATAAGGGCCGGTTGTTTTATGGCATTCCCCTTGTTGGCTTTAATGGAGAAAAAGAAATTGAAGCCGATTATATCCACGCCTCCAAAGCAGTTATGGAAAGCTACTTTAAGTTTTATCTCAATGTAAAACCGGGGACAACACTAGGCATGATCCACTCAAGTATGGTTTCTGTACACGTTGAGGGCAAGGCTAAAACTGCAGCTAAGTAACAATTGTGCTATTTTGTATAAGCGTATAGCTTTTAGCGTTTAACTTTCGCAAGCCGGCTGCAAAAGGCATTTGTAAAAAAGTGTTAAATAAACGGCCGCCAAAAATGCAATACGGCTAAATGTTTATATTAGCCCCTGTTACTTCTTTAACTTATATTGATGATCATACGTCGATTTCTACTCCTATTATGCCTGTTACCTGCCTTTGGCGCATCTGTATTTGCCCAGCAGGATAGCATCCCCCTAACAACCATAATTGAAAAAACCAGCAAGTTCAGCGCCAGTTACCCAATTGAAAAAGTTTACCTGCATACAGATAAACCTTACTATGCTGTTGGCGATACCATCTGGTTTAAAGCTTATGTAACTATTGAAAAGCACCAGCCATCGGCCTTGAGCCGAATAGTTTACGTTGATCTGATCAACAACCGCGATTCGGTGGTTGAAAGTCAGCGTATTGCAGTTACCAATGGCTTTGCAAGCGGTAACATTGTGCTTAACGGCGATACCTATAAACAGGGAGCATATCGTCTGCGCAGTTACACCAACTGGATGCGTAATTTTGACCCGGATTATTTTTATGACCGCACTTTTAATGTCGGCAATGCCATTGATAACCAGGTACGCACCAACATCAGCTACAAAAGTTCGAGCAAAAGAACCGGTGTTAAGGTTGACGCCACTATTATGTACAAAGGACCTGATAACAGCCCTTATGCCAACAAAAAAGTAAGCTGGCAGCTCATGAAAAACGGCGACCCTGTAAGTAAAGGACGTGGGACTACCGATGACAAAGGCGTATTACAGGTTGACATTCCTGAAAGCCAGGCCGATGTAATTACCGGCGGAATCCTTGTTACCGCCATTGATGTAGGCGACCGCAAAACCATCAGCAGCAGCTTTTCGATGCGCACCGCAGTTAAAGGCTATGATGTACAATTTTTTCCCGAAGGCGGCCAGTTAACTAACGGCATCCGCACTAAAATTGCCTTCAAAGCTATAGCTTCAAGCGGTTTAGGTGTTGATATCAAAGGCACAATAGTTGACGATAAAGGCGCCGAAGTTGCCCAGATCAACAGCGCACATTTAGGCATGGGGATCTTCGCCATTACACCCGATATCGAGCGGTCATATAAAGCAAACATCACTTTCCCTGATGGATCACAGGCAACCTATAACCTGCCGCGCGTACAATCAATGGGGATCAATATTGCCGTTTACAACAATGACCCAACCAATCTCACTGTAAAAATATCGGCTAACGACCTGTTTTTCCAGCGTAAACAAAACAAAAGCTTTTACCTGGTAGCACAAAGCGGCGGCGTTATTTACTATGCAGCTCAAACAGTACTGCAAAGCACCGTTTATTCGGCTAATATCCCGAAAAGTAAGTTCCCTACAGGTATTGTTCAGGTAACGCTGTTTTCATCGGGCGGATATGCTTTGTGTGAGCGAATAGTGTTTATCCAGCATAACGATCAAATGAATATTGCCCTTAAAACTGATAAACCATCATACAGTACAAGGGGTAACGTTAAGATCACTGTATCTGCAAAAAACAATACAACGCCGGTTGAAGGCAGCTTTTCGGTAGCCGTGGTTGATGATGGCACCGTTCCATCAAATGAAGATGCCGAATCAACCATATTGAGCAACATGTTGCTTACCTCTGATCTGAAAGGTTACATTGAAAAACCGAACTATTATTTCAATAAGCCAGACGAAGAAAAACTAAACAACCTGGATATTTTAATGCTTACTCAAGGCTACCGTCGTTTTGATTATGAGGATATACTGGCTGATAAAAATCCGCCTATTTACCTGATGCCGGAGCAAGGTATTGATGTAATAGGAACATTAAGAACTAATGCCGGGCTTCCGGTAGCCAAAGGCAGTATAAGGTTGCTGATCCCTGATAAAAACTTTTCGGCGGAGACAATTACCGACATGTCGGGTAACTTTAAATTCTCGAATGTGAATGTGCCGGATACATCAAAAATTACCCTGAGCGCCCGTAACAATCCTAACGGACGCAACATGGTCATATCAGTTAACGGTGAAGCTTATCAAAAACTAAGCAAAAACAATAATATTGCCGAAGAGATACTGAACATTGACAGTACTTTCCGCCCTTATCTGCAAAACAGCTATAAGCAATACCAAAGCTCACGTACCATAAAGGAAGTTGTTGTAAAGGCAACCAAAATTGTAAAAAAAGCGAGCCATACTGATTATGGTACTTTTGCCGGCTTACCTATGATGGCCGATCACGAAATATCAACACAACAATTAGATGGTTGCCCCCTGCTGATAAACTGCTTATCAACCATGGCAATGGGCCTTACTTATATTGATAACAATTTTTACATTACCCGCGATTATAATTCCGGCAGCCGCACCCCGGTACAGATATATGTAGGCAGCTTACCTGTTGATGCCAACTTCTTATCAAGCATGGCGGCAAGCGAGGTAGAATCTGTCGAAATCTTTTTAAATGACGGCGTAAGCGGGATTAATCGTAACACCCAAACTAAAGGTGTAATGGTTATCAATAAAAAAGTTGTTAAAAAACAAAAGATAACGCTTGCCCAATTACAGGAGCTTATCCCTAAGCAAAACGTAATTACTTTTGCAGTGCAGGGATATACCAAGGCTAAAGAGTTTTATTCGCCTAAATATGATGTAACCAAAGCAGGCACCCTTGGCGGCGATTTACGCAACACCATTTATTGGAAACCCAACGTAATTACTGATAAAGCAACGGGTACTGCAACTATCAATTTCTTTAACAGTGACCAACGCGGCTCATACCGCGCGATAATTGAAGGTATTGACGCCGAAGGTAATATAGGCCGCAGCGTGATACATTACAATGTAAAATAGTACAACACAAAAATTCGTGATTAAATTCTGAGAGCCCTGATTGCTTAAGTAGCAATCAGGGCTTTTCATTTACCTCCTATTTCGTTTAACCTAAAGTAGCCCCTCCATTACTTTCAGCCTTTTTTTAAAAAGCGTTGAGCTTTGCGCATTCGGCTTTCAGGTTTTATTAATTATATTAGTACAACCAATTTAATTTAAACATTATCATCATGAACTTTCAACTTATCAACTGGCTGGCCGTTGTGGTTGCAGCATTATCTGCATTTTTAGTTGGCGGTATCTGGTACTCTCCAGCCGTGTTTGCCAATGCCTGGATGGCAGATAATAAACTAACCAGTGCCGAACTCCAGGCATCCAGCAAAGGCAGGGCTTTTGGCTTTACAGCTTTCTTTTCTATTATTATGGCTGTAAACCTGGCTATGTTTTTGGCCGATGCAAAAACCGACCTTGCCTGGGGAACAGCGGCAGGTTTCCTCGCCGGTATCTGGACATTCTGTGCCATTGCCATTCACAGTTTGTTCGAGCTTAAAAGCTGGCGTTTGATATTTATAAACGGCGGTTACAGCGTGGTATCACTAACCCTGATGGGATTGATATTAGGAGCCTGGAGATAAGACAATCAATACAAACAGAAACGAATTTATGCCAATTACACCAATGGTATACCGGCTTTATTGATGCAATTCATGCACTTTGAGTTAGCGCCATGAAGTATCCTTAAAATGACATTGTTGTTATACATTCCATGAACAATAATGATGTTTTTTAGTTGAACTTTACAGTAATCAAACCAAAAAACATGACCATGGCAAGCACAACAAGTTCATTTGAAAAAACATTCACCATTGGTGGCGACATTACAATCAATCGTTTGGGTTACGGCGCTATGCGTATTACCGGCCCCGGTATCTGGGGACCGCCGAAAGATAAAGACGAAAGTATCCGTGTGTTAAAGCGTGCTGTTGAACTCGGCGTAAATTTTATTGATACTGCCGATAGTTACGGACCAAATGTATCAGAAGAATTAATTGCAAAAGCCCTGCATCCCTACCCTACTGATCTCCTGATAGGTACAAAAGGAGGGCTGTTGCGTACCGGCCCCGGCGAGTGGCCTATTGACTCTTCGCCGGAACATTTAAAAGCAGCTCTTGAAGGTAGCTTGAAACGCCTCCAGGTTGACCGGATCGATCTTTACCAGTTACACCGGATCGACCCTAAAGTGCCTGCCGAAAAATCATTTGAGTTTTTACAAAAGGCCCAGCAGGATGGCAAGATCAGGCATATAGGCTTATCTGAAGTAAGCGTTGAGGATATTAAACTTGCCCAACAATATTTTGAAGTAGTATCGGTACAAAATATGTACAGCGTTGATAACCGCAAATGGGAGGCTGAGCTGGAATATACCCGCGACCATAACATTGCCTTTATTCCATGGTTCCCGCTTGGAGGCGGTAATGTACAGGGCGAAGAGATATTAAATCGTATCGCAGCTAAACATGGCGCCACCCTTCACCAGATTGCCTTGAGCTGGCTACTGCACCACTCGCCCAATATTTTGCTTATACCGGGTACTTCAAGCGTGCAACACCTGGAAGAGAATATGAAAACTGCCGATATTCAGTTATCAGAAGATGATATTGATGTGCTAAACAGTTTGTCTGAAGCATAAATAAAAAATTCAGAAGCTAAAATTAAAAAGGATGTCAGTAATTTGGCATCCTTTTTAATTTTTTAAATAAATATAAAAAGGTCGCATGGCCTATGAATCCCGAATGAGAAGTAAAGAAGATATACTAAATAGCTATAACACTACCGGTGCCGACGGTCTGCCAGAGATATCCGCCGAAGACCTCCTTAATGCTATGGAGGCCTATAAACAGGAATGGGCCGAGGCCGCTTTTGCGGCAGCGCGGCAACAGGATGCCTCAGGCAATTTTACATTTAACAATTACGCAGAGTTCATTGCCGATATCGAAAGAGACACAAAACCTATGGATGGGTTTGGCATAACCCTGGCCGCAGTAGCCGATAGTATTGTTACAAACTTTTTGCCCGATGATGATTCGGTAACCGAGTTTGATTTTGACTTCACTATGCAGGGTAAAGGTTATACGGCCTTTTATACCAAAGATACCCAGGGCTATTGGAAAATGAGCCGATGGGCGGAGCAGTTTTAAGTGAGTAGTGGCAGTTGCAGTGGGCAGTATTCAGTTTGCAGTCAGCAACGACATAAGAGAAGCTACAATTACATGCGCAAGCTAATTTACAAAACTGCATATTGCCCACAGAAACCGCCACTTGACACTGTCATGTCAACCGCGAACTGAATATTTTCTACTGAAAAACTGCCAACTGCCACTAACTTACAAGTCTGCCACTTTAAATGGCTTCACATCAACACTTTCCCAAACACGTTGTGTAATATAAGGATCTGCATTTTTCCAGGCCTCTAATTCTTCAAAGGTTTCAAACTGTACAATCATTGTTGAACCTATCATTTTGCCTTCATCATTGAGCATAGCTCCGGCTACAACTAAATTACCGCTGGCTTTAAGCGCTTTTGCACCATCAACATGATGCGGACGCGCAGCCATGCGGCGGTCAAATGCTTCGGCGTCTGTGTAATCATATGCGGTTACAAGGTATTGCTTCATAAGTATTTATTTAACTGGTTAAAGGGGTTTTATCGGGGCCGAATATCAGCAAAACTACCCCATAAAAATAAATTAAAAATTAAAATAAATTTATAACTGTAAAGTTGACAATTTTTACAATATTTGTTTTCCGAAAAACCAACCTGAATAATGAAGAATAATTTGCACCAGGAATTTAACAAGATCTTTAACAAAGAAGCAGACAACGCATACTTTTCGCCAGGCCGCGTAAACCTTATTGGCGAGCATATTGATTATAACGGTGGGCTGGTTATGCCATGCGCCATTACTTTTGGTACTTATTTATTAACCTCGCCTAATGAGGATGGCATTTTCCGCTTCAGAAGCTTAAATTTCAACGAGCAAAAAGATATTCCGCTGCAACTTCATTACGAAAAAACCGGCGAAAACTGGTTCAACTTCCCCATTGGTGTTATCGACCGTTTTGTACAAGATGGGCACCAGCTTAAAGGGCTGGATATGTTATTTTATGGCGATATCCCAATTGGCTCGGGCTTGTCGTCATCAGCTTCAATTGAAGTGGTTACCTCTTATGCACTTAATGACCTGTTTAATAGCGGCTACAGCAAGCTCGACCTGGTTAAACTTTCAAAACATGTAGAAAACAACTTTATTGGTGTTAACTGCGGCATTATGGACCAATTTGCCGTTGCTTTCGGCGAAAAAAACAAGGCTCTGATGCTGAATTGCGATACTTTAGATTACCAGGCGGTTGATAGCAACCTTGGCGAATATGTACTGGCCATTATCAATACAAACAAGCCACGTAAATTGGCCGAATCAAAATATAACGAACGTGTACAGGAGTGCCAGGCAGCCCTTCAGGCCCTGCAGCAGCAACTTGATATTAAATATCTTTGCGATATCAACAGTGAAACTTTAGAACAGTATAAACACCTGATCTCCGACCCAATTGTACTAAAACGTGCCAAACACGTAATTGAAGAAAACGACCGCGTAAAACTGGCCGCAAAAGCTTTGGCTGCCAACAATCTGGCCGAATTTGGAAAATTGATGTATGCCTCACATGATTCCCTGCGCGATTTGTATGAAGTAAGTGGCGTTGAACTGGATACAGTTGCCGAATACAGCAAAACCAACCCTGATGTTGCCGGTGCACGTATGACTGGTGCGGGCTTTGGCGGCTGCGCCATAGCATTGGTAAAAGGTGATGCTTTCGACAAATTCAGTAAGGAAGTAACCGAATATTATACACAAAAAATTGGCTACGCACCTTCGGTTTACAGTTCGCTTATTGGCGACGGCGTAGGTGTACTGGCATCAGTACTTAACTAAGGGCTTTTTTTAATATTTTTGCGCCCTTATAATGGTTCATTAGCTCATTGCGGTAAAGCACCAATGAACTAATGAACCATTTAACTAATAAACTATAGGGATGCGCAAATTAAAATTGGATGAGCTGAACCGGGCTACGGTTGATGAATTTAAAGCCCAGGATAAATTACCGGTAGCTGTAGTGTTGGATAATGTGCGGAGCATGCACAACATCGGTTCCATTTTCCGTACATCAGATGGTTTTGCAGTTGAGCAGATCTGCCTCTGTGGCATTACCGCCCAACCTCCCCACCGCGAAATCGAAAAAACGGCACTCGGCGCTACCCAATCTGTTAACTGGAGCTATTATGAAACTCCCTTACAAGCTGTTGAACAATTACGTAAAGACGGTTACCAGATCATAGCTATTGAACAGGCCGAAAATAGCACCATGCTTCACGAGTTTAAACCAGCTGAGGATGGCAAATACGCCCTCATTTTTGGTAACGAAGTAAATGGCGTAAGCGACGAAGTAATGCATGTTATTGACGGATGTATCGAAATTCCCCAGTTTGGCACCAAACATTCGTTTAATATTGTAGTATCGGTCGGGATTGTACTTTGGGACTTTTTTGCCAAGATGGCGATATAAATACCCCATGTCATTGCGAGCGTAGCGTGGCAACCGCACGGAGGCATATTCGCTATGTATAGCAAGCGATTGCTTCGTCGTTCCTCCTCGCAATGACATCTATTTTAATTTACTTCCTCAACACATAAAACGACATTTCCTTCCTCGTTACAAAACCAAGCTTTTTATATACGCTGATAGCCCTTTCATTTTCACTTTTCACGTGCAGAAATGGAATTCCAGCAGCTGCTTTAATGCGTTTGGCCTGGTTTAACAATAATTTACCGGCGTACCCGCGCCCAAGGTAATCAGGATGTGTACAAACAGCGCTGATTTCGGCATACGGAGTAGGATTCAACCGCTGGCCGGCCATAGCAACCAGCTTATCGCCATCAAATATACCTCGATAGTGTCCAAACTCAATAGTGCGTTCTATGAAAGGCCCGGGATTGGTTAATTGAGTAAGTTCCAGCATTTGGGGCACGTGCTGTTCTGTAAGCGGCAACAACTCTTCATCGGTAAAATCGGCTGGCACTTTTCCCTCAAAAACCATCTGCAGGCATTTAAGGTAATGTACTATTTCCCATTGCTCCGGGATCACAATATCATGCGGTGCTATAAAGATAAAATGACTTTCAAAAGGAATGATATCGTAAAGCAGGTTAAAATTTTCGGCAGAGATTTCAGGAATACCAACAAAAGGAGAAACCTCCTTCGGGAAATATTTAGCTATATCATTGCCTCCTGCAAAGATTTTATTACCGGTGTTAAGTGCGTTCCAGGCGGGGTTATCAAGTACATGTTCCATTAAAGCAAAGCTATTAAAAATACCAGGCAGCAGGGTTTTGGCTTGTCATTCAATTTTAATTTAATGCTTACATTAGCCTTATCCAATACCAAAGTGCTTACTATGAATGCTCTCGCTAAAAAACTAATGATCAAGCCCAATTCGCGCTGGCTACTGCTAAATGCACCCGCCGGTTACCAGGATAGCCTTTCTCCCTTGCCTGATAATGCCAGCCTGGCTTTCAACACCGAGGGCGAATTTAACGGTATTCAACTATTTGTGACTAATAGCGCCGCACTGATATCAGAACTTAAGGTGATCACTCCCCTCCTCAAGGCTGATATCGTTTTCTGGATCATCTACCCTAAAAAAAATTCAGGTATTCAAACCGATCTGGAAATGATGAGCAGTTGGGATGCCCCGGCGCAATATGGCTTGCGCCCGGTAGCATCGGCGGCTGTTAATGAAGTATGGACGGCATTACGTTTTCGCCCGGTTGAAGCCGTAAAAGTTTCTGAAGGACGCAATGAGGCTGTACGCAACAATGAACACAGCGCTTATATTGATGTAGATAATAAAATAGTTACCCTGCCCGATTATATAAAGGAAACGTTGGAACAATATCCGGGGGTACTTGATTACTTCCAGTCGCTGGCCTACAGCCATAAAAAGGAGTATGTGCTTTGGATCCTTACAGCCAAACAGGAAAAAACCCGTCAGGACCGTTTAGCTAAAATGGTTGAAATGCTGCAGAATAAAAAGAAAAATCCTTCGGATAAATAAAAAGCTTCAAAATAGCCATCAAACAAAATCGCCCTGTATTTTCAACAAATACAGGGCGATTTTATGTTCAACTATTATTTACCAGCCAGAGCCTTTTTTAGCATTACCATTTTTGATATGCTCTTCGGCAGTAGCTTTACCCATAATGGCAGCCATTTTGTTACCTTCACTGTCAGTTCCTGTGGCAATGTATCTGCCCGATTTTACGTCGATAACGGGATTGATCATCGGTACATTTTTAGTTTTTGTCTTCACTGAATAAGCGGTGATACCGCTTCCTTTTTCTGTTGCCATGATAAGTTTCTTTTGTTTTTTAATGTTAACCCCATTTAAACTGAATTGTTTTCAGCACAGGTATAATTGGTTTCTATGCGTAAACATGCATCATTTTTTTTTAATTAAAAATAGCTGCGATAAATAATTTGTTAACAGATTTAAGTTTGTGTTAATAACGAGTAAATCATGGTATCTTCAAAACGACCGTTAAACAAATGATCCTCTTTAAAATAGGCCTCCCGAATAAATTTATTTTTAAGCAATAAATTAACCGAAGCGACATTATCGGGGCTTACACGGGCCTCTATCGAATGCAGTTTAAGTTCCTTAAAACCATAGTCGATAACTGTCAGTACAGCCTCCTGCATAATCCCCCGTCCCTGGTATGCAGGGTTTAAAAGGTACCCTATTTCGGCACGGTGGTTATCTTTCTCTATCCGCCAAAAACCAATACTACCTATATATTTATTACTGTTTTTCAGACAGATACACCAGGTGATCCCATCATTTTTACTAAGCAGCTCTTCTATAACATTAATTAGCCCAACGGCATCATCAATGGTTTTATTAATTGGCCGATGGATGTATTGCATCACTATTTCGTTTGATCGCATTTCAAACAGGTCAGCAGCGTCATCATGAGTAAAACGTCTTAATACAAGCCTTTCGGTAGTTAAAACAGGAAATGGATTAAAGACAGGATGAAGCATAAATAAGCAATATTATAAACGGCTACCAGGCACCGGCAAGTCTACCGTTAAATTTAACTATCAGGTTAAAAAGTTGGGCGTATTTATTGAGCGGCAGCGTTGCACTGATGTCAAAAACATCATGATAAGCCTTTATGCCTCCCAACGTATAAATAAAAAATGCTGGTACGCCCTGTTCAGTAAAAAAATAATGATCGCTGTTGGCTGCTTTACCACGTGCAGCCACTTTTACGAAATAGTTATTTTCTTTATTGATCTGCTGCATCGCGGCAAACTCTTTCGGATAAACGGAGGCGTTTACAATGGTTATCCCATCAATACCCGTCCCGTTAAGATCAAGATTGATGAGGAAGCGGATGTTTTTAAGCGGGATAAGCGGGTTTTGCGTAAAATATTTTGACCCCAGCAAACCGGCCTCTTCACCCGAAAAACAAATGAAAGCCACGCTGTAAGGCAGCGGATGTTTGGCGTAGCACCTGGCAAGCCCCATCAATTCGGAAATTCCGCTGGCATTGTCATTAGCCCCCGGGAAATAAGTTTTATCGCCCATGCCGCCCAAATGATCATAATGCGCTGTTATTACGATAACGGAATCTGGCTTGGATGTACCTTTTACTATACCGCAAACATTGCCAGTTTTAAAATCGGGGATCAGCTTATTTTCAATTGATACGCTAAGGGTTAACGGGGTTTCTTTTAGCGCTTTTTTGTCAACCTGGATTACGGTATAATCTAAAACCTGTCCTTCTGCCGACCAGGTAAGCTTATCCTCCAGCGACAAAACAATACGATTTTGCTGATCAATAAAGTGCGTACTATCCTTTTTTACTAATTGGCCCGTACCTGTTACCCCACGGCTATCTGGCGACACAATAAAATCCTTGCCGGGCCTTAGCTGCAAACCGTTTACGGTCACCTTCATTTTGCCGGGAAAAGTATTAACCGGGTAGCTAAACTCCTGCAGGTAATTTTTGCCGTTCATGGGCTTTACACCATAATGCTTTAGTTGAGCCGATAAAAATTCAGCTGCTTTATGAGCGCCATCTTTAGTATAACCTCTGCCCCAAAAATAAGAGGATGTTAAAGTATCAACCATCTTTCGCGCAAAAAGGGTATCCTGCGCTAAAAGCGTGTTCGAAACAAAAAAGAATGCAAGAACAAGTTTAAACTTCATCAACGTTTTAAATAAAACTATCTGCCTCACGGTAAGCTTTGATCAACGCAAGCTCACCTTCTTTTCCTGCCCCTGCTGTTCCGTGCTCCATACCCATTACGCCTTTATAACCTTTATTATAAATGTGCTTGAATATGTTTTTATAATTTACCTCGCCGGTACCGGGTTCTTTACGGCCCGGATTATCTCCTATCTGGTAATAACCTATCTCATCGTAAACCAAATCAAGCGTTGGAATAATGTTTCCCTGATTGCGCTGCACGTGATACATATCATACAGAATCTTGCATGAGGGGCTCCCAACGGCCTTACAAATGGCATAAGCCTGATCGGGCGTGCGTAAAAACAAATCGGGGTTATCACTCAGTGGCTCCAAAACCATAATTATACCATGTGACTCCAATATGGCAGTACCTTTTTTAATGGCTTCAATTACATTACCAGTTTGTACACCAATGGGCAGTTTGCGTGCAAAATCGCCGGGAACAACGGTAACCAGCTTACTGCCAATTCGTTTAGCTACCTCAACAGCCTCTTTACATGAAGCAATAAACTTTTCAACCTGGTCGGTATTGCCGGTTGCCAGCATATTACTGTCGTTCCCTAAACCGGGTTGCACAAAAACGCCCATTGCCATGCCCAGCTTCGCCAGTGTGTCACCTATCTTTTTTTGTTGCTCAACCGGCCGGCCGCTCATGCCGTTGTCTTCAATTGCGCGGAAACCCCTATCGTAGGCAAATTTTATCTGGTCAATGAAATCTTCGCCGGCATGGCTTTTAAACATCCCGTCATGAATACCATAGTTAAGGTTAAAAGGTTTATCGCCGGCAATCACATTTGCTTCGCCAGCAGGTTCGGTACAGCCTGTAAGCGTGGAGGCTTTTAAAATGCCTGTTGTAAATAACGAAGCTCCGGCCAGCACCGAGCTTTGAACAAAGTTTCTGCGTTTCATGAGGGTTGTTGATTGGTTTGCGGGCTAAATATAATCATCTGCTGCTCATTTAGAGAGATGGATGAGGTTGTTTTATGGGGATTTTTTAAATCATTCATGACAACCCAACGACAGGGAGCGGTTGAAAATTCAGCTATTTTTGTTATCTTTGTGTATAAACGGCAAAATTTCAAAGCTATTCCAGCTTACTGCGCCCAGCTATTTTGATGCTGATCTGTTTTATTCCCTGCTGATACCGTTGCTGCCCGGAACTTAACTTAAAGATCATTTTTACGCTCACTGAAACAGGTATTTATCGCCTGGCCCGGCCTTTTTAATGCTGTACGGAATAGCTATTGTTTAACTTAATTAATCGTAATTATGGCTAAATCGCAAGCAACATTCATGAAAAAACAACTGGAAAAAAATCGCCAGAAAAAAAAGGAAGATAAAGAACAACGTAAACAGGAACGCAAACAAAACGCAGGCAACAGCGACCTTGAAAGCATGCTGGCCTATGTAAATGAATTTGGCGAAATTGTATCAACCCCGCCCGAAAAAAAGCCGACACAGCAAGGCTCAACAAATATTTAATTGTTACATTGTAACTATTTAATAGCTATAGCTTTTAGTGATTGAACCTTTTAGTATTTTAATTGTCATAACAAAAAATCAACCACAGTTATGAAATTTCAATTAGGCTTTGTTTCCCTTATCGCAATAACGGTTGCCTCTTGCTCGGGCAATCGTTCAACAAATGATGCCGATACGGCAATTAAAAAGGAAGACACCGCCATGGCCAATGCTCCCGATGCTCCGGCTGTAAATATGGAGTATTGCTTTTATACTACCGAAGGGAGCGCCAACCAGGATACTACAAAAGTTAACCTGCACATCAACGGCAACAAGGTTACCGGCGATATGGATTGGCTGCCTAAAGAAAAAGATGCCCGCAAAGGTACATTGATGGGTAATTTGAACGGCAATGTTATCAAAGCGCTATGGACTTACGGCCAGGAAGGCAGTACCGATACGCTGAGTGTCGATTTTCAGTTAAGGGGCAACCAACTTGCGCAAAAGCCCTATAAGTACGATACAAAAACCGGCAAACAGCAAACCAATAGCACTGCCGATTATACCGTAATTTACAGCATGAAAAATTGCCGTTAATTTAAACGCTATTTATAAATTAGCTAAAATTAAAAAGCAAAAATGGAAAAGCGCGAAACCAGCATACTATATCTTGTATTGGGTTTATATACCTTAATGATAAGCTGGTACTATAATCACAGCATAATTTTACTAATTATCCATTACATATTTTGGCCGGTTTACCTCATATATGAGCTGCTGATAGGTCATCTTGCTCATGGCATGTGGAAAACAATCCCGCTTTCATATTTTAAGTAAGCTATCGTGTAGCCATGTAAGGCATAACAGAAAAACCGCTCCGAAAACTACATCGGGGCGGTTTTTCTGTTTTTATTAAACCTTTTCAACTACAACAGCCGTACCATAAGCAAGTACTTCGGTAATGCCCTGCATTACTTCGTTTGCGTCGTAACGCATGTTTATGATGGCATTGGCACCAATTGCCTGCGCATGCTGAATCAGCAATTGATAAGCCTCTTCACGGGCATTTTCGCACAGTTCAACATAAATTGATAGCCTGCCGCCAAACAGCGATTGAAAACCTCCTGCAATGTTACCCAACGCACTCCGGCTACGTACCGTAATGCCACGTACAACGCCTAAATGCCTGGTAACCCTGTAGCCATCTAAGGCTGTGCTGGTAGTAATAAGTGATGTATCCATTTTAGTTTAAGTTTGTTAGCCAGCTTTAACCGGCCATTTTTTATTTAGATGCAGTATGGTTAACGATATTACGTAATTGACTGTTTTTATTTTTTGCGATTTGCGATTGGTGATTTGAGGTTAGTTGCTTGGCTCGATTCATTTATCTGAACCTGATTGTCTGAACTCGAATTAAACGAATTTAATGAATGAACAAAATTTTAAAATTCAATTAATTTCTATAATTCGTTTAATTCCGGTTCAGAAAAAAATCCGAAATCGAAAATCCGATATTCGAAATCAACAATGGGCGTTGCCTGAGGCCCGGGCTCACACCCATACGCCTGCAGGCATTACTCAAAAGGTCGTTATCCACTACTATGCCTAACGCAAATAACTATGAACCATCAACTACCAACTATAAACCATCAACCATGAACTAAAAAAACGTACCTTTGCCGAAAATTTAAAATCGATGCCTGATAAAGTTAAAGCTGTTTTTTTAGATCGTGATGGTGTGTTAAACCAGGAAATGGGCGATTACGTTCGTCGTTTTGAGGATTTTCATGTACTTGATAACTTTGATGCCCTTAAAACCCTGCAAGACCGTGGTTATATGCTGCTTATTGCTACAAACCAGGGCGGCTTAGCCAAAGGATGGTATACCGAAGAGGAACTGGCAAAAATGCACAACCATCTTAAACAGGTTTATCACGAACACGGCGTTGAACTTACCGACTTTTTTTACTGCCCGCACCATCCCAACTTTACCGGAGATTGCGATTGCCGTAAACCAAAACCAGGACTATTATTACAAGGCATAGCTAAATACAATATCGATCCATCAAAATCCTATTTCATAGGCGATCGTGAACGCGACGTTGAAGCCGGAACTGCTGCTGGTGTAAAAGGTATACTGATCGACAGTGATCAGCCTATAAGCACGGTGCTTGATCAGATTGCGTAAGGCAAAAAGACATGTCATTGCGAGCGAAGCGTGGCAACCGCACGGAGGCATAGCTGCCCGGTATAACATGCGATTGCTTCGTCGTTCCTCCTCGCAATGACATAAAAATAAAGCCCTTTCCTTAAAACATTTTCTTCTCTCCTGCTTTTTACCAATATTTATATTATCCTATGCAAAAAAGCCGCTACTTAAAAAACCTTGATGCTGTTATTGCCGCCCTTATCGGCTGGTTCATATTAAGCTTGTTTTTCAGGTACAGCGGTGTAGGGATTTCGCCTGATAGCATTATGTACACCAGTGCGGCAAGGAGTTTTAAGGGGCATGGCACATTGCTAACCTTTAACCATGTGCCCATTGTTGATTTCCCGGTATTTTATCCCATTTATCTTGGCATCATTTCGTTCATCACGCAAATAGATCCTGTTAAGTTTGGCGCGGTATTGAACGGTATCATGTTTGCCACGCTCATCTTCACCAGCGGGTGGATCATGGAACACTTTGTGCCTGCCTCAAGAATTTATAAATGGCTGATGCTGGCTGCAATTATCCTGAGCCCGCCGTTGTTACAGGTATATTCATACTTATGGTCCGAGACGCTATTCATTCTTGAGATTCTGTTTTTTTTGGTTGCTTTCCGCGAATATCTTTTAAAGCATACGCTTAAAGCACTTATAGTAGCGGCCATTATTGCTGCCGTAAGCTGCATTACACGTTACGCGGCTGTTACTATCGTGGGTACAGGCGGTTTACTTTTGCTATTGGACAGGGTATTACCCCTTAAAAAGAAAATTACCCATATCATCGTTTACGGGCTAATTTGCATCTCGTTGCTGGTGAGCAACCTTGTTTTCAATGCTTTTGTAACAGGTACAACAACCGGTCCGCGGGAACCATCCATTACTCCGTTCAGCAAAAACCTGTACTACTTCGGCACCGTAATGTGCGACTGGATGGGCCTCACCCCAAATCAATACTGGGCTGCTACACCTTTAGCTATCATTATTTTTCTGGGCTTTATTGCTGCCCTGGCATTTAACTATTATCGCCGCAAGCTGGATAGTTTTGAAAATCTGGCCATTACCTTTGCATTGGTTTACGGAGCCTTTATTGTGCTTTCATCTACTTTTTCAAGGTATGAGCGTATCAATCACCGCCTGTTATCACCATTATACATTTCGGCCTTATGGGGATATACCAGTTGGGCCCTGCTGCTGCTTAAAAAGTTAAACAATAGCACCACCCGGCGTATTGTTGGTGCTGTAATGGTAGTATTGATGCTGGGCTTCATCACCAGCGAATTTTTGATAGATAAAGCCCGCTATAACGACCAGGTAGCCGACGAGTACGGTAACCCCGGCTATACCGACGAAAGCTGGATAGATTCGGAATTTGCAGCCTACTTAAAGGGTACGGACCACAGTTTGTTTAAACCCGGCGTCAAGATCTATACCGATGCTCATGAGGCTGTTTATTTCTTTTCGGGCATGTCATCATACCTGGTGCCACACCGCTTTTTCACCAAGGATATTGATAAGTTTTATAAGGTAAAACACTATTACCTCATTTGGTTTAATGTACTTGAAAACCCTGAACTGATCAATCTGAAGGATATTCAGAAAGTCAAAAACCTTAAAAAGATCAAGGATTTTGGCGAAGAAGGCGCGATTTATGAATACGAATCTGAACCTTGATTTACAGGATTTTAGGATTACCACGAATTGAATAAACGCAGCTTCTTATTGCAGCAAGTTAGCATATATTCATACTTTTTAGGCCTGTGTTAGGGCCGCGTTAGGGATTGTAGTGTAAAGCCCGGAGCGGGCGTTAGGATTGTGCACAGGAAACGCGAGGACTTGTAACGGAAAGCCCGGCCCCGTTAGCTAACGGGAACGCCCATATTATAAACCATTCAAAAATATCCCCCTGCCAT
Source organism: Mucilaginibacter gossypiicola (assembly GCF_900110105.1). Classification (GTDB taxonomy): domain Bacteria; phylum Bacteroidota; class Bacteroidia; order Sphingobacteriales; family Sphingobacteriaceae; genus Mucilaginibacter; species Mucilaginibacter gossypiicola. Next base: position 395,513 of record NZ_FOCL01000003.1, read on the forward strand.
TGTTGATATTGTCAGGAATTAACAAAGTCATTATACATGGCGTAAAGTTGTTGGTGACAACACCATAAGTGTTCGGAAGAAAATAAAAAGTTCGGGATTGTGCGATTCCCTCCCCTGGGAGGGTGAAGGGAGGGGTTTCGCCGATAGGTTTATTCGCTTAAAATAGAGCATAAACCCCTCCCTGCCACTACACTACTCTGCCGCACCCCTCCCCAAGGAGGGAATTAAAAAATCTTCCGAACACCAATGGTGACAACACCAACAACGGCAAAGTAACAACGGCAAAACTTAGCAATCAACAAAATTAAATTCTAAAAGCGTGCCTGATAATACGTGAAACCTCCTGAAAATTTCACGTATCTACGCACTTTTTTACATTAAATTTTGATTTAAAAAACATCTGTCTATATTTGCACCGCTAATCTATAGTTTTACTATATAAAAAATGAACGGTATCGCACTACATCATCTTCATCTGCATCACCACCATGTGGTGATCAGCTAATATGTATGTTTCTACGCGAAATAACAACCTCCGTTTATATTCTTTTTTATCATAGTCTCTTAAATTCAATCTTTTGAAAACACTTAAAATAGCTATCCAAAAATCGGGTAGGCTCAACGAAAAATCTGTTGAATTATTAAAAAATTGCGGCTTAAACTTTGAAAACTACAAAAGCTCGCTTATCTCTCCGGTATCCAATTTCCCTTTAGAAATCCTTTTCCTTCGTGATGATGATATTCCAGAGTATGTACAGGATGGCATTGCCGATTTAGGTATCGTAGGTGAAAACGTGATCCAGGAAACCGAAGTTGAAGTTAGCTATCTGCAACGCCTTGGTTTTGGCAAATGTTCACTCAAAATTGCAGTACCAAACAACAGCGATATCAACTCACTGGCCGATTTACACGGCAAAGCAATTGCTACCACCTACCCTGCCATTTTAGGCAAGTTTTTAAAACAACAAAATATTACTTCAGATATCCGCACTATTTCCGGTTCGGTTGAAATTTCACCGGGCTTAGGTCTTAGCGACGCCATTTGCGATTTGGTATCAACCGGAGGTACGCTAAAAAGCAACGGACTGAAACCTTTTGCCGATGTAATGTCGTCGGAAGCGGTGCTGATTGGCAGCAAAGCCGTTGCCGAAAGCGACCTGGTATTGGAGCTAATCCAACGCATCCAGTCTGTTTTACGCGCTAAAGAGACTAAATATGTAGTACTTAACGTTGAAAAACAAAACCTTCCGGCTGTTATTGCTTTGCTACCGGGCGTAAAAAGCCCATCGGTAGTGCCATTGGCCGAAGAAGGTTGGGTTGCCGTACACACTGTGATCCCCGAGCGCGATTTCTGGGACCGCATAAGCCAGCTAAAACAGGCCGGCGCACAAGGCATTGTAGTAATGCCTATTGAGAAGATCATTTTGTAACCCCCCGGCCCCCTGAAGGGGGAGCGAGTGCGGTTATATAATAAATTGAATAGTTTACTTTAGGACATAACGCCCCTTTAGGGGGTTTGGGGGTATGAAGACATACAATTATTCAGAACTTTCATCCACTGAAATCCAGAAACTGGTTCAGCGCAACGTTGACCCGGCTAATGAGATCAGAACCATTGTTGAGGATGTGATTGCCAACGTGCTGCAGCATGGTGACAGCGCTTTATTTGATTATGCATTGAAGTTCGACAAGGTAGAGCTGAACAAACTTTATCTTGATAAAGCCGAACTGGAAGAAATTGCCAAAGCAATATCTGCAGATCAAAAGACGGCATTGGAAACGGCTTACAGCAATATCTATAAATTTCACCAAACGCAGCTAAAAACCGAGGACAAGGTTGAAACCATGCCCGGCGTAACCTGCTGGCGCGAATTACGGCCAATTGAAAAAGTTGGATTGTATATTCCCGGAGGTTCGGCTGTATTGCCAAGTACGTTTTTGATGCTGGGTATCCCGGCACGTATTGCAGGCTGTCATGAAATAGTGGTTTGCTCGCCTCCGCAAAAAAACGGTAAGGTAAATGCCTTTATAGCTTATGTGGCCTTGATGCTGGGGATCGATAAAATCTACCTTGCGGGTGGTTCACAGGCTATAGCAGCGATGGCTTATGGAACTGCCAGCATCCCGAAGGTTGATAAGATCTTTGGGCCTGGTAATCAGTTTGTAACCAAAGCAAAAACCATCATCCAGTCAACCACCACAACGGCCATTGATATGCCCGCAGGGCCTTCAGAAGTATTGGTTATTGCAGATGAAACCGCAATCCCGGCCTATATAGCCGCCGATCTGCTGGCCCAGGCCGAGCATGGTATTGATAGCCAGGCGGTATTGGTTTGTACCTCTGCCGATATTGCTCAAAAAGCCATTGCCGAAGTTGAAAAACAACTACCCGTTTTGCCGCGTGCCGAAATAGCCAAACTGGCCATCGATAACTCTTACGTAGTAATCGCCGGCAGCCTGAGCGAAGCTATGGCTTTCAGCAATCAATACGCGCCGGAGCACCTGATACTGGCTACTCATAGCTGGGAACAGATCACCGGCAGTATCATCAATGCAGGTTCGGTATTTTTAGGAAACCTAACCCCTGAAAGTGCAGGCGATTATGCATCAGGCACCAACCATACTTTGCCAACCAGTAGCTATGCAAGGGCTTATTCCGGCGTATCAGTTGATTCGTTTGTGAAAAAGATCACGTTCCAGCATATTACCCGCGAGGGAATTAACAACATTGGCCATACTGTTGAAGTTTTGGCCGAGCTGGAAGGCTTGCATGCGCACAGAAATGCGGTGAGCGTGAGGATGAGCCCCTCTACCCCCTAAAGGGGGAATTTGGAGCCGCGAAAAAATGCAAAATATAAACCAAACCGTCATTGCGAGGCACGAAGCAATCCCCAATAAGCAGGGTCGCTCTGTATAGTTCGCGATTGCTTCGTGCCTCGCAATGACGGGTGTAAAAAAAGATTAAAGAATGTTCGACATAAATAATATCCTTAGAGAAAATATAAAACGTCTTGTACCCTATTCATCGGCACGTGACGAATACCAGGGCGAAGCAAGCGTTTTCCTCGATGCCAATGAAAATGCCTTTGGCTCTCCTTTAGATCAGCAGTTTAACCGTTACCCTGATCCTTTACAGTACGATCTAAAAAAACGCATCACCGAAATTAAAGGCGTACCGCCCCGCAATATTTTTGTAGGCAACGGCAGCGACGAAGCCATTGATATCCTGTTCCGTAGCTTTTGTAACCCAGGTGTTGACAATGTGATCCTGGTGCCGCCTACCTATGGCATGTACGAGGTATCAGCTAACATCAACGATATCGAAGCCCGTAAAGTAAACCTCACCAAAGATTACCAGCTTAATTTAGAAGGCATTGCCGAGGCTATCGACAAAAACACCAAGCTCATCTTTATCTGCTCGCCAAACAACCCGACAGGTAATTCCATCAACCGCGATGATATTCAAACCTTGCTGGCCAACTTTAAAGGCATTGTAGTGGTTGATGAAGCTTATATCAATTTCAGCCGTCAAAAATCATTTATCCAGGAACTTACCGAGTGCGCTAACCTTGTTGTAATGCAAACTCTCTCCAAAGCATGGGGGCTGGCCGGTTTACGCGTGGGCATGGCTTTTGCCAGCGAGGAGATTATCGAGGTGATGAATAAGGTAAAGCCGCCTTATAACGTAAACGAATCCTCGCAACAACTTGCTTTGGCGGCTTTGGCAAACGTTGGTCAGGTTAATGAATGGATCAAAGAAACGCTTGCACAGCGCGACAGGTTGGTTTTACAACTGAAAAACTTTGATTTTGTAGTAGATATTTATCCTTCAGATGCCAACTTCATCCTTGTAAAAACCACCAACGCAAACGGCATTTACGATTACCTGGTAAAACAGGGCATCATTGTGCGTAACCGCTCAAAAGTTGAGCTTTGCGAAGGTTGTTTGCGCATAACCATTGGTACTCCTGATGAGAATACAGTTTTACTGGATACGCTACAAAACTTCAAATAGAAAAGCGGAAGGCAAAATCATTAATTCAATAACTCACTAATCCACTAATTATATAGGATGAGCCTACAGAAAATATTATTCGTTGACCGTGACGGCACCCTGATCAAAGAACCTGCCGATGAGCAAATTGATTCATTCGCGAAGCTGGAGTTTTATCCCGGCGCATTAACCTACCTGCCCAAAATAGCCAAAGAACTTGATTTTGAACTGGTAATGGTGACAAACCAGGATGGTTTGGGAACCTCAGTTTATCCTGAAGATACTTTTTGGCCCGTGCACAACTTCATCCTGCAAACATTTGAAGGCGAAGGCGTGAAGTTTGCTAATCAAATCATTGACCGTACTTTTGCGCGCGACAACGCCCCTACCCGCAAGCCGGGCACTGCGCTGTTAACGCAGTACTTAGATGCAGATAAATACGATCTGAAAAACTCATTCACCATTGGCGACCGTAAAAACGACGTTTTGTTGGCTAAAAATCTTGGCGCAAAAGCCATCTGGCTTAACAATAACAGCAACCTTGGCGGCAGCGAGTTTTCTGAAAACGACCATATTGATGATGTCATCTCCCTTGAAACTACCGACTGGCAAAAGATCTACGAGTTTCTGAAACTTGGTCAGCGGGTATTTGAACATCGCCGTGCTACCAAGGAAACAGATATCCATATCAAAATAAACCTTGATGGTAAGGGTGATGCCAAAATTTCAACCGGTCTGCACTTTTTTGACCACATGCTTGATCAAATTGCCCGTCACGGCAGTATCGACCTGGAAATTACCGCCAAAGGGGATCTGCATATAGATGAGCACCATACCATTGAAGATACGGGTATTGCCCTGGGCGAAGTATTTGCCGCAGCATTAGGCAACAAAATGGGCATTGAACGTTATGGCTTTTGCCTGCCAATGGATGATTGCCTGGCACAGGCCGCTATTGACTTCGGAGGCCGTAACTGGCTTGTTTGGGACGCCGATTTTAAACGCGAAAAAGTGGGCGATGTACCAACCGAAATGTTCTACCACTTCTTTAAATCATTCAGCGATGCCTCAAAAAGTAACCTGAATATAAAAGCGGAAGGACAAAACGAACATCACAAAATTGAAGCTATATTTAAAGCCTTTGCAAAGGCAATAAAAGTGGCCGTAAAACGTGATGTAGATAAGATGGTTTTACCAAGCACAAAGGGACTGCTGTAAGCAGAAGCAGGAGACAAGAAATCAAGAAACAAGGTTTTCTCTTGGCTCTTGACTACTGATATCTTTAATCTTAAAAAAATGATAGGTATTATACTATACGGAGCCGGAAACATATTTTCCCTTACTGCCGCCTTAGAGCGCTTAGGTATTCCCTATGGCTTTATTAACAGCGAAGAAGATTTTGATAAGTATGACCGTTACATCATTCCGGGTGTTGGCCATGCGGGTGCGGCCATGAATAAGCTTAAAGCTACCGGGCTTGTGCCAGCTATCAAAGCTTTGAAAAAACCTACATTGGGTATCTGTGTGGGCATGCAGCTGCTTACTTCGCATTCTGAAGAGGGAGATTCTAACCTATTGGATATCATACCGGTTAAAACTTTGAGGTTTAAAGACAGCGCCGATCATAAGGTACCCCATACGGGTTGGAACAGGGTTTTCCCCGAAAAAGAAAACCCGCTATTTGAAAATATACCGTCAGGTTCACATTTTTACTTTGTACATTCATACTTTATTGAGTATGATAAAGCATACACTTTATTAGCTGCTGATTACGGAAATCAATTTTCGGCATCAATTTGGCTTGATAATTTTTACGGCGTACAATTTCACCCCGAAAAGTCGGGTGTGTTTGGCGAAACATTGTTAACTAATTTCTCAAAAATATAAAGGATATGTACATTATTCCTGCCATTGACATTTTGAACAAGAAGGTAGTCCGCCTTCGTGAAGGCGACTACGGACAGGTAACTGAATACGATGTTACCCTTGAAGAAATGATAGAGCGCTACCAAAGCAACGGCACCAACTTCATCCACATCATCGACCTTAACGGTGCAAAAAATGATTTCAGCAATCAGCAATACCTGTTTGATGTAATCCGCAAAACCGACATGAAAGTGCAGTACGGTGGCGGTATCCGCAGCATCGATAAGGTAAAAGAGCTTATAGATGCCGGCGTTCACCGTGTTATTGTTGGTACCCAAGCACTTACCAACCCTGATTTTTTACCGGATTTGAGCAAGGAGATTTGCGGTAAAGATAAATGCTCCGACCAGGTTGTTGTAGCTATCGATGTACTGGATGAGGTGATAAAATACTCTGGCTGGATGGAAAGTTCACCCATCAAACTGATGGATTATGTTGATAAATGTCTGGCCTTGGGTTTCTTCCGTTTCCTTTGTACCGACATTAACAAGGACGGCAAATTAGGCGGTGCAGGTATTGAACTGTATGAAAAACTGCTTGACCATTCTCCATTCATTAAACTGATAGCATCAGGCGGTGTAAGCTCAATGGGCGATATCGAAAAACTAAACCGCTTAAAAGTTGAGTCGGTAGTAGTAGGCAAAGCGATATACGAGGGACATATCACCATCGAAGATGTAAAAAACTGGAATCTGGACGCGCTGATTTCGATATGATCGCCCCCTTTTAAAAAAATTATACACTTCATGTCATTGCGAGCGATAGCGTGGCAATCGCATGCTATACAGGGCGAACTTGCATAGTTCGCGATTGCTTCGTTCCTCGCAATGACATATTTTAAAAAGCATGCTCGCTAAAAGAATCATCCCCTGCCTCGACGTTAAAGACGGTAGAACTGTTAAAGGCGTAAACTTTGTTGACTTGCGCGATGCCGGCGACCCGGTAGAGCTGGCCTGGAACTACTCCAACCAGGGGGCCGACGAATTGGTATTTCTGGACATCACCGCTACCGTTGAGCGCCGCAAAACTATGGTTGAGCTGGTAAAATCAGTTGCCCGGCAAATCAACATCCCCTTCACTATTGGCGGCGGGATCAATGAAATTGCTGATGCTGATGCACTTTTAAACGCCGGAGCTGATAAAATCTCTATCAACTCTGCCGCAGTGCGTAACCCAAAACTGATAGATGAACTGGCTGCTGCTTTTGGTGTTCAGTTTGTGGTGATTGCTGTTGATACCCGCAGTATTGGAGATAAAAATGTTGTACACCTGAATGGCGGCAGACTGCCAACAGAACGCCAAACGTTAGAGTGGATCCTGGAAGCTGAAAGTCGTGGTGCCGGTGAAATCCTGTTAACTTCAATGGACCATGATGGTACCAAAGGCGGTTTTGATAATGGATTGCTGAAAACTGTTAATGATGCTGTGCATATCCCAGTTATAGCTTCAGGCGGTGCCGGTAAGGTTGAGCATTTTGTTGATGTATTTGAAAAAACCAATGTCGATGCTGCACTGGCTGCTTCGGTGTTTCATTATGGTGAGATATTGATACCTGATTTGAAACGAACTTTGCAGGGAAATAAGATAGAAGTTAGAATTTGATAATGTTAAAATAAAAAGTGGTGGCCAAGCGCGATTCCCCTCTTGAGAGGGGGTGCAGGGGTGTGTTTCTCATCAAGCTTAGAACACACCCCTGCCAGCTCACAAACCTACGCTCCCCCTCTCAAGAGGGGAATTGAAAAGCAGTTATTATGAACATAGATTTTGAAAAAACCGGCGGACTTGTCCCCGTAATCATACAGGACGAACAAACTTTAGAGGTTTTGATGCTGGGCTACATGAACCAGGAAGCTTACGATAAAACCGTACAGGAAAATATCGTAACTTTTTATTCCCGCTCAAAAAACCGCCTTTGGACCAAAGGTGAAACCAGCAGCAACTTCTTGCATGTAAAAAACATCAGCATTGATTGTGATAATGACACCCTGCTTATTAAAGTAAAAGCCGACGGCCCCACCTGCCATACAGGCTCGCGCAGTTGCTTCAATACCGAGTTTAACCAAAACTTTATATTGGAACTGGAAAACATCATTGCCGACAGGTATGCTAACCCGGTTGAAGGATCGTATGTAAATAAACTCCGCAATAAAGGTCTTAATAAAATAGCCCAGAAAGTTGGTGAAGAAGGCGTTGAAACCGTTATAGCCGCACTTGCTGAAACGGAAACCGACCTGATCAATGAGTCATCAGATCTTGTTTTTCATTTATTGGTACTACTTCGCGAAAAAGGTTTAACATTAGAAACAATAGCCAAAAACCTGGAATCAAGGCATAAGTAGATCAGTAGACAGTTTTTAGTTTGCAGTGGGCCGTTGGCAAAATCAATAGCTGCAAACAGGAAACTGCAAACTGAACAAAGAAACTGCAAACTGAATAATGATTACCGTACAAAAAACAGCCGAACTTACAGGTCATGCCAATCCGGTATTTACGCTTGAGCTTTCGCAAAAGCCGGGAATATTGTTTACCGGTGGCAATGATAAGGGGTTGGTTGAGTGGGGACTGAAGGATTTTTCGTTCATTAAGGTGATGTTCCCGGTTAATGCTTCGATTTATGCCATTCACTGCCCTCAGGGCTATCCTTTAATGTTTGCCGGATTGCGCAGCGGCGAGGTGCTGATATTTGATTTTATACAGCAAAAATTACTCAAGCCATTACGCCATCACCGGAAAGCTATTTTTGACATCAAATCGTCGGTAAAAAAAGATGAATTGCTGGTAGCTTCTGAAGATGGTACTGTATCTGTATGGAGCCTTAAAACGCTCGAAATGGTGCATAGTATTACGGTATCAAAGGATACCGTTCGGTGCATTGCAGTGGCGCCCGATCAAAAGCAGGTGGCATTCGGTTGCCGCGACAATCATATTGCAGTTTACGACCTGGAAGATTATACCATTATCAAGGCGCTTCATGGCCATACGATGGCTGTGTTTTCGCTCGCCTATAGCCCTGATGGAAGTTACATCGCTTCCGGCTCAAGAGATGCCCAGATAAAAATCTGGGATACCGGCAGCTTTCATGAAGTAAAAAACATTCCCGCCCATTTATTCGCGGTAAACCATATCGCATTTCATCCAACCCTGCCCTATTTTGCTACCGCCAGTATGGATAAAAGTATCAAGATCTGGGGATCGGATGATTTCAAGCTTTACAAAAACATCAGCAGAGAAAAAGGCTACCCAGGCCACCTGCTATCCATCAACAAATTAGCATGGGCAGCTGCAGATCAGTTACTTTCGGTAAGTGATGATAAAAATATCATCAACTGGGAAATTAAATTTTAATTTTCGCCTGCCACACTCTCCTATATTTAGGTTATTTCAAGAAAACCATCGTTTCATTGCAAAAAATAATATTAAATTAGTGTATTTTTCACACAAAGTCACACTAATTTAATATTAAAAAGCACAGCGCTATTCATTCCTATTTTGTTTATTCATTTTGTTCATTCCTGAAAAACGGGAACATTTATAGTCATTTACTCGTAACTATACAACAGTACTCAAGTTCGAAAAAAGCAACCTAAATTTTCACCATAGCTTTTAAGAATATAAAAAATAGTATGAATAAGTATAGTTATGAAACCAAAACTTATCATCTTTATTATTACATTCTTATTCACCACCTACCTGCTAACAAGCAGTATTTATGCAGCAACCTACGACTGGAAGGGAGGTTCGAGTACGGCTTGGGATACCCCTTCAAACTGGAGCCCGAGCAGAACCACTCCCCTCTCAAGTGATGCTTTACAAATAGGTGTGGTATCATTTACTAACCCGCCAACAATAACCACCAGCACCAGCAGTGCAACTACATCTTGCGCGTCGGTTACATTCGGTACTGCAACATCATCTATAACCTTGACAGTAAATGGTACTTTATCAGTAAGCGGTGCAATATTACAAAACCCTCCTACACTATCATTACTTGGGCTTGGCGGTACAATTACCACAACGCTCGCCGGTACCGGCTCTATAACATGCGGTTCAATGCAGGTTGGCAGCACTACTTTTTTAAGTGTGGGAGCTATTACTGTTAACCAGGTAACTGTGGTTTCAACAGTTAACTCCCTGCAAATAAACGGTGACCTGAGCATATATGGTACCTCCAACTCGGTTGTGGTATTATTGGTAACTCTTTTACAAACAAACAATTCTGCATTCTATCTGCGCGGTGGTACTACAACCATTAGCGGGCAAATTTATACTAATACCTCAGCAGCTTCTGGAGGCATATTAAATATCTCGCTGCTATCAGCTGCAACTGCGACATTTACGATAGATGTACCATCAGGTTCAACCCTCACCCCTCGTTTGGTATTAACTAATCCCGCTCCTATTAAATCAACAAGCAACGCAGCATCGATAGACTTTTATAACAACGGAGGCGGGTCCGGAACCTGCACGGTAGAATACGCAGGCAGCGGCCAATCTGTATATACCGAAAGTACCAGTCAGCTCGATATCAACCCTACCGCCTATCAAAATATAAACTTTTCTGCCACCGGCACCAAAACCATAAACTCAGGCGATCTTACAGTTTACGGAGACTGGAACTCAGCATCAACATCGGGCAAGGTTGATGCAGTAACTAATAACCCCAATGTTATTTTCAAAGGGGCAACGCAATCACTTAGTGACGCCGGATCTGACGGGGGCAACGGCGTAGTATTTAAAAATGTTTTTGTACAAGGCAGTGCAACAAAAACTATGTCGGCTTCAGGCTCGGGTAAATTCGCCGTTTCTTCTTCGGGTGTACTTACTATGGGTGGTACTGCCACCTTAGCAGCAGGCGGCGTTTTAACATTAAACTCTGATGCTACCGGTTCGGCTACGGTTGCAAGTATTCCTTCGGGTACAGCTATTACTGGTAATTTAAATGTACAACGTTATATTAATGGCGGCGCAACAAAATACAGGGGGTACCGCTTGTTAACCTCATCTGTTAATACAGGTACTTCATCTCCAGTTTTCACGCTGGCATATCTTAAAAATAATGCATTTGTTACCGGCACAACATTAGCAGCCGGTGGTTTTGACGTTTCGCCGGGGGCCAATAATCCCACTATTTACTTTTTTAAAGAAAGTCAGCCTGCTAACCAAAGCTCGTTTACATCGGGCTATTTCAGGGGGGTTAACAGTTTAACATCTCCATACTCTTTTGATGCGGAAAGCGGCACAAGGTATATCGGCGCAGGTAATGGTTTTGCTTTCTTCTTCCGTGGAGACCGTACCGCTGCCGGTTCTATAAACAACGCTATATATACTACTTACGTTCCGCAGCCAACCACAATGACGGAAACAGGGATATTAAACCAGGGCAATATCACCGTAGCAAACTGGTATGATGGTACATCAACCTTACAATATTCAAGCGTAGCTGCCAACACGTTGCAAGGATATAACCTTGTGGGCAATCCATATGCCAGTACTATAAATTTTGAAAAGTTTAACCGCAAGGGAACATCGGGCAGTACTGCTGATAAATCCTCTTCAATTTATATTTCCGGGCAAAAAGCTCAGATCTATACCACCACGCCGTCAAAAGTCCCCCCATTAGTTTATATCTGGATTTATAATCCAACAACAAAAAACTTCGAAAGTTATCAGCAATATGCAGGCCCGATAAGCTCAGTTAATGACACTACTACAACTGTTAACCCGGGGATACAAAGTGTGCCAGGCGGCGTGGCAAGCAATATGATAGCAAGCGGACAAGGCTTTTTTATTATCGCAAATGGCAGCGGACAGGCTCTATCTTTCAGAGAATCGGCCAAGACAACAACTCAACCATCGTCAACTACGCTTGCCGGGGTATTCAGCTTACCGCAAGGCAATACGCCAATTGCACAGGCTTTGAGTACCGGTAATAAAGCCATCATGAGCGCTGCAAATACGCCACTTGCTGCAGCAAGTGTAAGCGAACCTGTTTCGCAACCAAGCCCCGTCATACATCTCCTGCTTGAAAAAGATACTGCAAATTTTGATGGGGTTGCGCTGGTTTTTGATAGTTGGGCTACTGCCAATTTCAATAAGGATAAAGACGCCGAAGACCTTGGCGGGATTGGTGCATTGGAAAGTTTTTCGGCTTTAACCAGTGACAGTGTAAAAACAAGCATTCACCATCTTCCGCTACCCGGAAAAACCCAGGGCATAATCCCGCTGTTTGCAGATGCCACAACATCAGGGCCTTATAAAATAAAATTAACCGACATTAAAGATATGCCTGCCCTTTATGAAGTATGGCTTAAAGATAACTTCACTAAAGATTCAGTGGATCTTAAAGCACATCCTGACTACAGCTTTAATATAGATAAAAGCAACAACGCATCCTTTGGTGTCAATAGGTTACAGCTTATCATCCGCCAGAACCCTGCACTCATGGTACATTTACTCATCTTTGAGGCAACAAAATTAAACGAAACTGCTAAAGCTACATGGTTTGCAGAGAACGAAGCTAATTATACAACCTACGTTGTTGAGCGAAGTACCAATAACGGCAAAACATTCGGCCCCATAGGAACGCTGAATTCAAATGGGGCAAAAAGCTATTCATTTACCGACAAGGCACCGGCTCAAGGGCTTAACCAATATCGTTTAAAGCAAATCGACTTAAACGGTAATTTTACATACTCTAAAATTGCTCCGGTAATGTTTGCCAATAACACACAAAACACTATAAGTAGTATCATGAGCCTATACCCCAATCCGGCTACTGATGTAATTAATGCCAAAATGAAAATAGATAATAACAGCAATTTTAACTACAAAATCAGTATCACCAACAGCGAGGGAAAGATCATTGCTACTGCTACATCGTCCCAGGCTAACTGGCAAAATAATGTAGCCTCATTTATACCGGGCACTTATATTATGCAGGTTGTTAACAGTAAAGACAACAGCGTTATAGGATTTCAAAAATTCATTAAACAATAAAACAGGCACCAAAAACAACTAAAAAAAACGCCTGATACCACATAAGTTATGGGTATGCTTTTTTTGCTCGCGCGAATATATACCATCCTCGTTAATGGTATCAATCTTCACCTTGCCAGATGCATGGATAATATGCTCATTATTAAGCATAATACCCACATGAGTTACCTTACCTTCGGCATTATCAAAAAAAGCCAGATCGCCTAACCGCGCATCTTTTATTGAATCAACTTTAGTGCCTTCTTTTACCTGCATGCTTGCATCCCGCTTAATCCTGAGGCCTTTAAGTTTGTAAACTATCTGCGTAAAACCCGAGCAATCAATACCAAAATGAGTTCGGCCTCCCCACAAATAAGGAGAGTTTAGGAATGATTTAGCAGTATCAGCAATATCTTCAGGCTCACCAACTTTGCCAATTATCTCAAACCGTTCATTACCAACACGGCATGAAGTTCCTTCCAAAAAAGCAAGTGAACTGCCGGCTGGTAAATAAACCACGCTGTTGTCACTTATCTTCCAGGCCTGCGTAACCGCATGGTAGGTAAGCTTTGGTGGATGGTTCTTAATATTTTTATATGCTATATGACCAAGCATTGCAAATTGCAATCTGCCTATCCACCCCTCATATCCGTCACTTTCGGCAACGATCTTAATCCAATTGTTTTGCCACTCGGCAATTTCAAATGCTTCGCCAAATAATAATTGCGACACCTGCTCGCTCCGCTCACTGGGTTCGGCCCTGAGCGGGATTACGGCAAGGTTACATATCCCGTACTCCATAGTTTCTGTAAATGTAAAATAAACAAAAATTCGGCGCGTATTTTCAATTGATACACGGTTAACATTTCAATATGATATTACTTTTATAATTGGTATCTGTAACTCAGGGGGTAAAAACTACACGATAATACAAATATTTTTAGAATTTTCAACTCCCCCCGGCATACCTCAACAATCCTTAATATTTAATTAAACACCTGTTCTTTAAACTTATTGTTAAATAAAAAGGGGATATGCAATGCATACCCCCTTTTCAATATCATTAAAAAGAATTTCTTATTCGTTCATGTGCAGCCAATCTTTCTTGGCAAGCAGTTCTTCTTCAGTTTCGCGGATATCTTCGTCATCAACGCAACAATCAACAGGGCAAACCGCAGCACATTGAGGCTCATCATGGAAACCTACACATTCTGTACACTTATCGGGTACTATATAATATATATCATCAGATAATGCAGCTTGTGTTTCTTCGGCATTCAGGGTGTTACCGTCGCCAAAATCAATTATCCCTTTAAGGCCTGTCCCGTCGCTAAAACGCCAGGCCGCCCCTGCATCATAGATGGCATTATTAGGGCATTCCGGTTCGCAGGCCCCGCAGTTTATGCATTCGTCGGTGATTTTAATCGCCATATTTCTAAATATCTAATAATCTCAATTAACTTTGCCTGCAAATTGCAAGCGTACAAATATAACAAAAAAAGGCTTTCGGGGTTTAATCCCCCAACATATATATGTCAAAAATTAATCCAAAAAACTCAATAAATTCATTTTCGGAGTTAGGCAGGCAACTCCTGGCCCCAGATGCTGCATTAAATGCACTCATTGAAAACGAACAATATCATAATGCCTGGTTTACGCCGGCAAGTGTTTCAGAAGCGGTAGCGGCCATAGGTGCCATGCTAAATACGGAAGATTTAACTGCCTGGCTTTCAAAATATGATCTTGAAACAGGTAAACCGGTAAAAAACGTAGGCCTTATACTGGCCGGCAATATCCCGCTGGTAGGTTTTCATGACGCTCTTTGTGTTATTGCCTCGGGTAACAAAGCGCTCATCAAAGCTTCATCGCAAGATGCCCGCCTTATCAAAGCAGTATTGGAAAAACTGGTAACTATTGATGCGGGTTTTGCCGGCAGCTTTAGCTTTGTTGACAAGCTTGAAGGCTTTGACGCCATTATTGCCACGGGTAGTAATAACAGCTCGCGTTATTTTGATTATTATTTTGGTAAAGTTCCAAACATCATTCGTAAAAACCGCAACAGCATTGCTGTACTAAGCGGCAAGGAAACCGCCGAAGAACTGTTTAATCTCGGTCATGACATTTTAGATTATTATGGCCTTGGCTGTCGTAATGTATCCAAAATACTGGTACCTGAGGGTTATGATTTCACTTTCTTTTTTGAATCGATAGAAGATCATAAAGCCATCATCAATCACCATAAATACAACAATAATTACGATTATAATAAATCCATTTATCTTGTTAACGGTGATAAGCATTTTGACAATGGATTTTTAATGGTAAAAGAAGATGACAGGCTGACATCTCCGCTGTCAGCATTGTTTTTTAACTACTACCATGACATGGCAGAAGCCGAAAACATTATCAGCCAAAATGCCGAAAACATCCAGTGTATCGTGAGTACCCTGCCTTTGCATGTAAAAAACCAGGTAGTTGGTTTTGGCCAAAGCCAGCAACCTAAACTATGGGATTATGCCGATGGTGTGGATACGATGGAATTTTTGTCAAGTCTTTAAATAAAATAAATACCTTTGGAGAAGGAGGTGAAAGGCGAAAGGCAAAAGGTTAAAAGTGAAAGGTTCCTGCCTTTTACCTTTCGCCTTTTACCTTTCACCTTAAAAATAGCTTTAACCTTAAAAAAATGTATATCATAAAAGTTAAAGGTGTTGCAAAAATACCCGATTATGTACAGCTGCGGGACGATAAATTTACGCTGTTGGCTTATTTCAGGGTTGACAGACCGGATAAATCGCTTGATAAAGTTGGATTAGGCGACAAAGCCGATGAGATCATGAATATTATCAAAGACCTGCCGTTTGGGCAGATCTTAAAATTAGAGCTATAAAAACGATGATAGGAAATTCTATAATAAAACTAAACAACGTTGATATTTTTCAACAGGCGCACCTGGTACTTTCAAACGTAAATTTACATGTTGATAAAGGCGATTTTGTATGGCTGATAGGCCAGACAGGATCAGGTAAAAGTAGCCTGCTGAAAGTAATTTATGGCGATTTAGGAATTAAAGCGGGAACCGGTCATGCTTGTGGCTATGAGCTAAGCAAGCTGCCCGGTCGCGATATCCCTTACCTGCGTCGTAAATTAGGTATAGTTTTCCAGGATTTCCAGTTACTGACCGATCGTACCATTGAGCAAAATCTCAACTTTGTGATGCGTGCTACCGGTTGGAACGATAAAAAACTGATTGCAGACAAAGCTCTTGACGTACTTGAAAAAGTTGGTCTGCGTTCAAAATTAAAGAAAATGCCGCATGAGCTTTCAGGCGGCGAACAGCAACGTGTGGTTATAGCACGCGCCTTGCTTAACGACCCCGAAATAATTCTGGCCGATGAGCCTACAGGTAACCTCGATCCCGAAACATCCGAAGAAATTGTTTTGCTCCTTAAACAAATCAGTCAATCAGGCACCGCCGTACTGGTAGCCACCCACGATTATCACATTATCCGTGCTTTTCCATCTCGCATTATCAAATGTGAAAACGGTAAGGTTTTGGAAGATGTGGAGATATAGAACAGAACCAAGATTTTTAGGATTTGAGGATGACCGTGATGTATAAAACTCAAGGCCATCCTTAAATCAAGCGAATCATGGTTCTGGTTTGTCCATTTGGCGGTTCGCCTGTCACCCTTACTTAAATTTTTTTCATACCACTGACAGCTTGACCGCTTTAAGGTTATGGCAGGATACTTGATTGGCACTACTCGCTATGAAATTTAACGATATGTTGAAGAAAAAGAAGAAAGAAAATACGGATAATACAGAAAATATAAACGAAGTGGATAACGAGCAATTACAAAACGACGGGCAGGAACAAGCCCAGGAAACAGAAGCTACTGCTACAGAAACTGCAGCAGCCCCTACCGCCGAAGAAAAGCTTAAAGACGAGCTGGCACAAGCTAATGACAAGTACTTGCGTTTATATGCCGAATTTGATAACTTTAGAAGGCGTACCATTAAAGAACGCGAGGAAGCCCGCAAAACCGAAGGCAAAGACGTTATTG
The DNA here is from genome assembly GCF_900110105.1 of Mucilaginibacter gossypiicola. Taxonomy (GTDB): domain Bacteria; phylum Bacteroidota; class Bacteroidia; order Sphingobacteriales; family Sphingobacteriaceae; genus Mucilaginibacter; species Mucilaginibacter gossypiicola. The sequence goes on from NZ_FOCL01000003.1 coordinate 412,472, forward strand.
TGGCCTTGCTACCTGTACTTGACGACTTTGAACGCGCGCAGCGTGCAATGGACAAGGCTACTGAGGTTGCTCCTGTTAAAGAGGGCGTTACTCTGATCCAAAACAAGCTGAAAAATATACTGGGTCAAAAAGGCCTTAAAGAAATGACATCAATAGGCAATGCCTTTGACGCCGATCTGCATGAAGCTATTACCAATATTCCGGCACCTACAGACGACCTTAAAGGCAAGGTAATGGACGAAATGGAAAAAGGCTATACCCTGAATGACAAAGTGATCCGCTTTGCTAAAGTGGTAGTTGGAGCGTAACTGATTTCGGATTTGGGACTTTCAATTTCGGATTTACCCGGCTGAGATAGTCTATCCTGATCTTACACAATATTAAATTACAATAAATCCGAAATCTAAATTTCGGAATCCGAAATTTTTAAAATTATGGCTAAGAGAGATTATTACGATGTGCTTGGAGTTGCTAAAGGAGCAAGTGCTGATGACATAAAAAAAGCATATCGTAAAATGGCTATTAAATATCACCCTGATAAAAACCAGGGCGATAAGGAAGCGGAAGAAAAGTTCAAAGAAGCTGCTGAAGCTTACGAAGTATTAAGTACTCCCGAAAAACGTCAGCGGTATGACCAGTTTGGTCACGCGGCCAACGCATCGTCGGCAAATGGCGGCGGTTACGGTGGTGGCGGCGGCATGAATATGGACGACATATTTAGCCAGTTTGGCGATATTTTTGGCGGTGGCAGTCCGTTTGAAGGTTTCTTCGGTGGTGGTCGTCAAGGTGGTGGTGGCAGGCGCGTAGCCCGCGGCAGCAACCTGCGTATTAAAGTGCGTTTAACCCTTGAAGAAATTGCCAACGGTGCCGAAAAGAAGATCAAGGTTAATAAACAGATCATCTGTAAAACCTGCGATGGTAGTGGCGCAAAAGATAAATCATCGTTCCAAACCTGTAAAACCTGCGGCGGCTCAGGAGCCGTGCGCAGGGTAACCAATACTATTTTGGGCCAGATGCAAACTACCAGCACCTGCCCTACCTGTAACGGCGAAGGTTCAACCATACTGTCAAAATGTACTGTTTGTCATGGTGATGGTGTTGTTCGCGGTGAAGAATTAATTACTATCCAGGTACCTGCGGGTGTTAGTGAAGGTATGCAGTTGAGCATGAGCGGCAAAGGTAACGCAGCCCCACGTGGTGGTGTTCCGGGCGATCTGATCATCCTGATTGAAGAAGTACCTCACGAAACATTAAAACGTGACGGTAACAACGTGATCTATGACCTGCACGTAAACTTTGTTGATGCTACTTTAGGCACCTCTGTTGAAGTACCTACCATTGATGGTAAAGCCAAAATAAAAATTGATCCCGGAACACAAGGTGGCAAGATCCTGCGCCTGAAAGGCAAGGGCTTACCGGAAGTAAATTCATACCACCGCGGCGACCAGTTGGTGCATATTAACATCTGGACGCCAAAAGCCTTGAGCCGCGAAGAACGTGAGATCCTCGAGAAACTACAAGGTTCACCTAACTTTAAACCCAACCCGGGCAAAAACGAGAAAAGTTTCTTTGAACGGATGAAGGAATACTTTGAATAAAGCTTTTTTGAGGTGAAAGGATAAAGGCGAAAGCTATATGTAAGGCCTGGAGTTATTATGACTCCGGGCTTTTTAATTTTCCTACCAACTCTTTTTTGAATATATCTATCAGCATTCTAATAATTTTGGATTCCTCACTTGCTATAATCTTCTCGTGGTAAAGTTTAGATACTATTTCATTCTGTGCTACTGTTATCTTGTAATAAAACTCTTCAAACATCACATTAAGAATAATATGTATATTAAAAGTATTTCCCGGATTTTTGTACTCCTGAAAAACTATATTTATCTTAATAAACAAATCTTTTTTTCCGAGAAAAGAATTTAAAGTTTCAATTTTAGCGTTTAAAATGGAATGATCATATTTTGTAAGTCTATTATTCTCAGCAAGTTCAAGCGTCCACGCTTGAATGATTTTCTAATGTAAGCGTCCACGCTTACAAAAACAGATAAGTATTAAAAAGTAAGCGTGGACGCTTACTTTTTAAATAGTTCAAGCGTGGACGCTTGAACTTGCATGTCTTTTTAATAAATAATCTCTAACGGACTTTCGGGGTTTGCGCTACTATACCAATATTCATGAGCCGAGCCTACAAAACCAGCACGGACTGGATTATCATGGATATAATCGATCTTTTGCTGGATGACATCATTCGAATACAGCAAAACAGGATGATTTCCATTCTGCCAAAACTGATGGTTTTTGTTCAAAGGATTTCGCTTGCCAGAAAATTCAAATGCATTAAGCAGCCATGAACGTCGGCTTTCAGTGGGATTATCAACTATCAATTTGATTAACTCCTTTGAGGTAAATGTTTTAAAATCACGAAGAATATCACTCAATGAACCCTCTTCAACATTTGCTACCATATGCAAATGATTGGTCATTAAAACATATGCGTAAATATTTAGCTTTTTATTTTGCTGGCAATATTTGAGATTTTGAATAATGAAGTCATTATAAATACGCCGTGTAAATACATCAACCCAGTCTGTAACTGTTAAAGTAACAAAATAGAGTTCATCTGTCGTAGCAGTACGGCGCATTTGTTTTATGATTCAGGTTAACAAATATTGCAAGTTCAAGCGTCCACGCTTGAATGATGTTGAATGTAAGCGTCCACGCTTACTGCATTAATCAATTATATTCGTAAGCGTGGACGCTTACCTTTAGAATAGTTCAAGCGTGGACGCTTGAACTTGCTTTGGCTTACATTATATCACCCCGGCTCTTTCCAGCTCCACCTGCATCTCCTGCTGCAAGCTAAGCGCTTCTGCGCGTGCGGCATCGGCAAAATCCTCACCGTTACTTGCATATAATATGGATCGGGACGAGTTTACGATAAGGCCGCAGTCTTTAGTGATACCATATTTGCAAACCTCTTCCAGGCTGCCACCCTGCGCTCCTACTCCGGGTACCAGTAAAAAGTTATCAGGTGCGTATGCGCGTATGTTGGTAAACTCGGTGCTTTTAGTAGCCCCTACTACGTACATGATCCTATCGGCACCGGCCCAGGTGTTGGCCTTTTTAATTACATTTTCATATAAATAACCATCGCCGGTTTGCAGGTATTGAAAATCCTTACTACCAACAGATGATGTTAGAGCTAAAATAATAACCCATTTACCATCATAAGCAAGATACGGCGTAACGCTGTCATTCCCCATATAAGGTGTAATGGTAATGGCATCAAAGCTCATGCCGCCAGATTGCTCATCAAAAAATGCTTTGGCATATTTATCGGATGTATTGCCGATATCGCCGCGTTTAGCATCAATGATACTTAAACAATCTTTGGGCAAGTATTTATAGGTATCAATTAAGCTTTGTAAGCCTTTTATGCCATAAGCTTCGTAAAAAGCGGCATTAGGTTTATAGGCAATACAAAGATCCTGAGTAGCATCAATGATGCGTTTATTAAATTCAAGTATAGGATCGGGGTATGATCTTAAAAATTCCGGGATCTTATTGATATCGGGATCAAGCCCAACACATAAAAATGATTTCTTCTTTTTGATCTGTTCAATTAACTCCTGGCGGGACATCATCAGCTGCTGAATAATATTTTAAATGTCAAAAAAACTAAAAATTTGGCTTATGTGTTCTGATATAAGTGATATTTATTTAATTAATTTGAAATTAAAGAATAATTGTTTACACTTGCATCGTTTTCCATTGAATTTTTCTTGCACTAAAGAAACAATTTAAATCACCACGCTTTTTATTATCACTTTTATATAATACTTGCATGGGTTTGGATGTTTACTAAAAACAAGGCTTCAAGATCAATTTCTTTCAATTATAGCCTCATATGTTTTTACATGTGGTCAAAGCTTTAACACTTGCATAGAAATTTTTGCCGTTTGAAAACAACTTACAATTAAAAAATCCCATTGAACTATAATTCATATCATGTCTGATAAAATTGAATTGAACGACAAACTCGTTTCTGAGTTGCGCGAAATTGCCAGAAATTTAGGTATTGCTGAGGCCGACGAACTACGTAAAGCTCAGCTTGTTGCACGCATTGTTGAACAACAACAGCTTATTGAAGCCGCAAGGGCCCAGCAAAATCTTGTTGAATCAAACTATACCCCTACTCCCGCCCCGGGTGAAGAGCCTGCCGAAACAGCAGAAAAACCACGTAAACGGGCTCGTGTTATAAAAACCAAAGAACAGGCAAAACCACGTGTTGAGGTACCTTTGGATGACGCCACCCTTTTTGATGCGCAGGATGATGAGCCGTCACAGGATGATTCAGAAGCTGAAATCCCTGCAATAGTTGCTGAAACAGAAGTTCCGCAGGCCGGTGAAACAGTATCCCGTACTGAGGAAGTTGTTCCGGAACCACGCCCGCAAAAATTTGAGCGCAGGGTTAACAGCAATAATCAAAACCAGCAAAAAGCACAGGAACCGCCAATCAATCTCGACTTTGATAATGTAATTGTAAACGAAGGTGTTTTGGAAATTATGCCTGATGGTTATGGTTTCCTTCGGTCATCTGATTATAACTATCTTACATCTCCTGATGATATTTACGTATCACAATCACAGATAAAATTATTTGGCCTTAAAACAGGTGATACTGTTAGAGGTAGCATACGCCCTCCAAAAGAAGGCGAAAAATATTTCCCATTAGTACGTGTTGAAGCTATTAACGGCCGTATTCCTGCCGAAGTGCGTGACCGCGTTCCGTTTGATCACTTAACACCACTTTTCCCGTCAGAGAAACTGAGCCTGTTCACTGATCCGGGTAATTATTCAACCCGCATCATGGACCTGTTTTCGCCAATTGGTAAAGGTCAGCGTGGTTTGATCGTGGCACAGCCAAAAACTGGTAAAACCATGTTATTAAAGGATGTGGCCAATGCAATAGCTAAAAACCATCCCGAAGTATACCTTATTATATTACTGATAGACGAACGCCCGGAAGAGGTTACAGATATGGCCCGCAGCGTACGTGCCGAAGTTGTATCATCAACCTTTGATGAGCCTGCCGAACGTCACGTAAAAATTGCCAACATTGTGCTTGAAAAAGCAAAACGTATGGTTGAGTGCGGTCATGATGTAGTGATCTTGTTAGATTCAATCACCCGTTTGGCTCGCGCTTATAACACTGTTGCTCCTGCATCAGGTAAAATATTATCAGGTGGTGTTGATGCTAACGCGTTGCACAAACCTAAACGCTTTTTTGGTGCGGCCCGTAACATTGAAGATGGCGGTTCGTTAACCATCATTGCTACTGCCCTTACCGAAACCGGCTCAAAAATGGACGAAGTTATTTTTGAGGAATTTAAAGGTACCGGTAACATGGAGTTACAGTTGGATCGTAAATTATCAAACAAACGTATCTTCCCAGCTATCGATATCACTGCTTCAAGTACCCGCCGCGACGACTTACTACTTGATCGCGAGACACTTCAACGCATCTGGATCCTTCGTAACCACCTTGCCGATATGAATTCGCTTGAATCAATGGAGTTTTTACAGGCTCAAATAAGAGGCACAAAAACTAACGAAGAATTTCTGATTTCGATGAATTCGTAATATTTTAGCGATAATGAAGTTATAAGTAAGTAGAATATTATTTGTAACTTCATTATTACTTAATAATTTCCTGATAACTTCATGGCGAAATGAAGAGACGCGTTAAAAAACACCTTCCGAATGCTATTACTTGTGCCAATCTCTTTAGCGGTTGTATAGGGATTGTTTTCGCCTTTCAGGGTAACCTTGTTGTGGCTGCTTATGCCATTTTTCTGAGCTCAATATTTGACTTTTTCGACGGTCTTGCATCACGGGTTTTAAATTCTTACTCCTTTATAGGTAAAGATCTGGATTCACTTGCCGATATGGTAAGCTTTGGTGTACTGCCATCTGTTATTATGTATGAGCTGTTTTTACAGGCACCACAAATAAACGGAGTAAGCCAGATATTAAATTTCGTGGCATTTTTACTACCAGTATTTTCGGCGTTAAGATTGGCTAAGTTTAATAATGACACGAGGCAATCAGATAGTTTTATTGGTTTGCCAACGCCGGCAAACGCCATACTCATAGCATCGTTACCTTTAATAGTACAACAGTATGATGCTTTGGCCCATTACATATTAAACCCGTACTTTCTTACTGTGCTGGTATTGGTAATGTGTTCACTATTGGTGTCCGAAATACCGTTAATGTCGCTTAAATTCAAAAACCGCGACTTTAACAAAAACATTTTCCGTTATTTACTACTCTTGTTTTCGGCAATACTTATACTATTCTTTAAATTTGTGGCCGTTCCGGTGGTTATATTTATTTATATCACCTTGTCTCTAATTCAAACAAAACTTACAAATGACAAAGTTCCAGGCTGAAATCGAAGTAATGCCCAAAAAAGAAATACTTGACCCACAGGGAAAAGCAGTAACCGGTAGCATGAAAAACCTGGGATTAACTGAAATTCATAACGTGCGCATCGGTAAACACATTACGCTTGAAATTGAAGCCGAAAATACAGAAGTTGCAAGTGCTAAAGTTGACCAGGCCTGCAAAAGCCTGCTGGCTAACCTGATCATGGAAAGCTATACTTTTAAAATAGCTGAAGTTTAATTTAGGTTAAAGACGAAAGCTGAAAGGTTTTTATCGTGAGCTCAAATAATCAAAGCTTTTACATATAACACAAAAGGCAAGAAGTTTTTCTTGCCTTTGTGTTATATGTAGTATCATGAAATCCTATAATCCTAAAAATCATGGTTCACCTATAAATTAGCTTCCTTCTCGGCTTTAATTTCTTTTAAGGTGATGAGGTTGGCCGATACCATGCTGTTTACCTGGTTAAACTTTTCAAATATCTCAGTTGGGTTTTCGCCACCTGCTTTGCAGGCCAGTTCAACCTCCTGTATAGTGGCCTGGCTTATAGGCATACCGAAAAAGCCAAGATTTGGTTTTAATTTATGTGCTGCCTGTGCGGCCAATGCCCAGTCCTGGTTATTTAGGGCGTTACTGATCGTGTTGAGCAGTTCGGGCGATTGTTCAAGGAACATCCCGATTGAATCAACAATAAAATCGTCGCTACCGTCAGCAATCTCGTATAAAAAAGAAAGATCAAGATCCTGATCTGGTGAAATATCTGCCATTATAAAAACTTTGTGTTTATTCAAAAATATGCTTTTTTACGATTAAGTTATCCTTTAGTTCATCCTTTAGCTGCAAAATATTTTTTTTAAACACAGGATGAATAAGATCGGGCGCTATCTCGGCCAAAGGTATAAGCGTAAAACTGCGTTTATACAATTCAGGATGGGGCACTACCAGGTTAAAATCATGGATCACTTGATCGCCATAAAACAAAATATCAATATCAATAATACGCGATCCCCATTTAACCTCACGCTTGCGCCCCATTTGCAGTTCGATGCCCAATATCTTTTCTAAAACATCCTGTGCCGAAAGCTCTGTTTGTAGCATCAATACCTGGTTCAAATAGTCGGGTTCATCGGTTTTGCCCCACGACTGCGTTTCATAAACAGATGACACTAATTTAACAGGTGCTACCTGAGCAGAAATGGATTCAATTGCCTGCTGCAGAAACAATTCGCGGGTACCGAGGTTACTCCCGAGTAATAAAAAAACATCAATCATGTTGTAACAAATATAATGGAAACCGCTCTTAGCATTATACGGCTCCTTATTACTAAGTTTGCATAGTTAAAAAGATTTATAACATTAATGAAACAATTCTTCAAATTCGTTCTGGCCACTATTGTAGGGGTAATTATTTCAGGTATTATATTGGGTGTTATAGGAGCTGGCATTGTAATCGGCCTCATAGCATCGGCCGGTAGCGATAAAACGGTAGATGTTAACCCGAACTCTATTTTATATATGTCGCTCAAAACCCAGATAACCGAGCGTACTCCCAATAATCCGCTTGCAGGCCTGGATTTTTTAGGATTGAGTGAAGATAAATCAATCGGGTTAAATGATATCCTTGCCGATATCAAAAAGGCCAAAACTGATGATAATATTAAAGGCATATATCTTGATGAAAGTTACATGACAGCAGGTCAGGCTACCACCGAAGAAATTCGCAATGCACTTATCGACTTTAAAAAATCAGGCAAATTTATTATCGCCTATGCCGAAGTATATACACAGGGCTTTTATTACCTGGCCTCGGTTGCCGATAAAGTTTACATTAACCCTAAAGGCATTTTTGAGTTTCACGGTTTTAGTTCTCAAACCACTTTCCTGAAAGGAGCTTTGGATAAGTTAGGCATTGAAGCACAGATCATTAAAGTTGGCACCTATAAAAGCGCTGTTGAACCGTTGTTCCTTACCAAAATGAGCGACGCCAATAAGTTACAGGTAACCTCATACCTGGGCTCGTTATATGATCACTTTTTAACGGGTATCAGCAAAAGCCGCGGTGTAAATAAAGATTCATTATTTACCTATGCCGATAACATGCGCATACAATTTCCTGAAGATGCCTACAAATTGAAATTGGTTGATGGCTTAAAATATAAAGACGAGATCCTGAACGATTTGAAAAGACGTACCGGTACCGATTTAAAAGACGACCTGAAAAGCGTTGACCTAAGGGATTACGCCAAAAGCAAAAGTGATGATTCGGATGATAAAGAGGACGACTCGTCATCAAAAAACCGTATTGCCATTGTTTACGCATCTGGTGATATTACCGGCGGCGATGGCGATGATAACAATATTGGCTCAGAAACTATTTCTAAAGCATTGCGCAAAGCCCGTTTGGACGATAAAATTAAAGCTGTAGTACTGCGTGTAAATTCTCCGGGGGGCAGTTCGCTTGCATCTGATGTGATCTGGCGCGAGGTAAAACTCATCCATGAAAAGAAACCGATCATTGTGTCTATGGGTGATTACGCTGCATCAGGAGGTTATTACATTTCATGTGCTGCCGATTCTATCATTGCCCAGCCTAATACCATTACTGGCTCTATCGGTATTTTCGCTGTATTGCCAAACATGCAGAAACTGTTTAACGATAAACTGGGTGTAACTTTCGATGGTGTAAAAACAGGTAAATATGCAGACCTGGGCGATATCAGCCGCCCGTTAAGCCCGGAAGAACGCCTGATATTACAAAACAGTGTAAACCACGGTTACGACGAATTTACCAAGGCGGTTGCTGATGGCCGTGGTAAAACACAGGCCTACATTAACAGCATTGGCCAGGGCCGCGTATGGACTGGTGAACAGGCGCTTAAAATTGGTTTAGTTGACCGTTTGGGAAATATAAATGATGCTATAACATCCGCTGCTAAAAAAGCCAAGATCAAAAGCTACAACATTATGAGCTACCCTGAGCAAAAAAGTATTTTCAGCAAAGTGGGCAGCGGCTTAAGCGCCGAGGTACAAACCCGCATGGTAAAAAATGAACTTGGCGAAAACTACAAAGTTTATCAACAGATAAAAGGTATCACCCAAATGATGCGTACCCCGCAGGCCCGCCTGCCTTACGACCTGGTGATCAAATAAAATTTCATTAATACATACATTTTGATTGTGAAAAGCCGCCCGAATGGGTGGCTTTTTTTATTTTTGAAGTTAGTATAAATATGAGTAATCTATCAGCTCGTCAAGATTCTGATTAAAGCTTCTAATTGATTTTATTAATTCTTCATTAATTTCTGAAGCGTCATTAATAGTTCGCAAAAGACTCATTTGCCTTTCTATTTCTTTTTTTCATAAACTCATCATTATCAATCATCGCTTCAAGAGCGGGTAGATCCTCATAACGAGTAACTGTTACATTTTCCTTTTGCTGAATAAACATATCTACTGTATCAATAACCGTCCTCGAAATATTTAAAGCATGCTCTCTACTATCGTCCAGAATTAACATTAAAAGCTCGTCAAAAGCCACACACATGTCAAAGGCGTAAGAAGCAGCAGCAGTTTGGAAGTTATCTAAATCTGGAAAATTCCTTTCAAGCTCTTTTTTCGATAGTTCATAATAAGCTTTACCGTTATTTTCTAAAATGTTGGAATACACATATTCTGTTAGTGATAAAAAGAAATTATAATCTCCCCAAACCTCTAACTCAGTAAATATCTTATAGCCCCGAAGCATTTTTTCACAATTTAAAGCTCCGAACAGTATGGTTTGCCGTATTGAAAAATCGGAAACTCTTTCCCGCACCACTTTTACATAATCGTCCATTAGTGCCAATTTAAAGCATTTTAGTTATTTCTATTATTACCCTCTCTTCAAATAAGCATTCGGCACATTCTTCGGTACATAATCAATTCCGTAAGCATGCTTTATAAGCAGGCTTACCACATCCATAATCGTTTGCTCTTTACGATGAAATTGAGGTAACGAACCCATCATGGCATAACTTATCGGGTTTACGGCAGGAATAAACGTTTCCCATTCGTATCCCTTGCCCCAGATCAAACCATTAACCGTAACATACAGATCAGCGCCGTTTTGCAATAGAAAGTGAAGCATCTCAACAGAGCTGTTTCCGTTTTGATTAACAGTATGGAAAATAGGCGTATGCCCTCCGAAGCCATGTTCATCATAAGCAGCCCTAGCATTCACATCGGCGCCATGCTGTAAAAGCATCTTAGCACAGGCAAGGCTGTTATATTCGGCACAAAAATGCATTAAAGTACCACCGGTTAAAGGAGTGTAGGTGTTGTTATACAAGGAATAGGTTTTGTTGATAACCGAAACATCGATACTTATTGCTTCCTTTAGCTTCTCCTCATCGTGAGCCAAAACTGCAAGCAATGCCTTATCTTCATACTCAAGACCTGCATCAATAAATGCCTGTACACAATCTTTGAATCGCGGACCACGGGCATACATCTCGACCATCATGGTAAAAACCGGCATTCCATCATGGACTTCATTCGGGCTGCCGCCATTTTTAAAATACGCTTTGATCTCATCAACAGCGTGAGTTTCGGCAGCGTAAAGGATGTCGGTGTAATTTGGCATGATACTCTAATTTATTTACAGATGACGATTGGCCGCAATAAAATCTTCCAGCCATATAATTATTGATAACATATTTACCTCAATCGCGTCATTAACCAATTTAACAAATTGATCCGGGATCCATGCATACAAGATCCGTCCGGTATTATTCCTTGACAAATAAAACCAGGTATCAACCGGTGGACAATCATTATAATCAATAAGTCCATCTGACTCATCCTCTGAAAATCCATCATTGATAACGTTATCGATTTCGGCAACCAGTATTTTTCCATTATAAGCGGTCGCTACATTCGGCAATGGATTTATTTCCTTTTTATAAGCAATTTGCTTTTCAAACAAATCACTATATAAAAATTCATTCTTTTCATCTAACGGGTCAATACTCCAAACTACTTCAGTTGAACCCTCTGCAAAAGATAGTCTCCTAACATTATCAAAAGAGAATAACTTCCGGCCATTATATTCCGGGTTGAAGCTTCGCAAAATTTGGGCTACCGAAAAATCGCTGTTTTGAAGTTGCTTTTCACAGTATTGTTGCGTTAAAAAAAGATTCTGATCAAACTTCTCCTGATTTATAACTATCATTAATTTACGATTTGCTGGTTTACATTACTCAATAATATTTTATATCGGACCACATTATTCCACCCTTCAACAGCATGAGTTTCGGCAGCGTAAAGGATGTCGTTATAACTGGGCATGGCTGCAAATTTAAATCACTTACTTTCTATTTTAATTTCATTACAATCTATAGCGCCTTCTATATCTATTACGATTTCTTTGCCTAAATATGCCGGCGCGTCGCTTACATAACCAACCGCATAATATTTACTATGCTGTTTTATTATTTTAAGGATCCCTCCTTTCTGCTTTGACAAAATTGCAGGTAGCGGATCGTTCATGCTTTTACTGCCACTAACAAATACAAAGCTTTTATCCGGTTTAGCTCCGTAAAGCAACTGGATTTTTTGCAGTGGGTAAATCTTAATGTTTTTATAAATAAGCGTGTCATTTTTATAAACGGCATCCTGAGCGAATGTCATACCGATATCCCAAAAGATAAAACTCAACAAAAAGGCTATTTTTTTCATGATGTGTGATTAGATGTGGTATATCTAAGTTACTAATAACATTTATATCTATTTGTGTAGCTTCTCATAAAACAAACCCGTCACCTAAGCTGTCATTACAATGGCTTTTTGTATTTTTACCGCCTCATTGTATTTATGGAAAATAAACCCATAGCCCGTACGCTTCGTTTACTGTCGCAACTCATGGAACTCCATGAGGTTAATCCGTTCAAGATCAAATCAATAGCTAATGCAGCTTTTAAGGTTGATAAGCTACCCTTTCCCATAGCCGGTAAAAAACTGGACGAACTGGAAAAGATTGACGGCATTGGCAAAAGCATAGCCGGCAAAGTAGCCGAGCTGCTTGAAACCGGAACCATGACCGAACTGCAGGAAATGCTGGATAAAACCCCCGAAGGCGTGGTTGAAATGATGGGCATTAAAGGTATCGGCCCTAAAAAGGTGGCCATTATCTGGAAAGAACTGGGGATTGAAAATACCGGTGAGCTTTTTTATGCCTGCAATGAAAACCGGCTGATCGAGGCCAAAGGTTTCGGACTTAAAACGCAGGAAGAAATCCGTAAGGCTATCGAGTTCAGGATGGCGAGCAATGGTAAATTCCTTTTTGCCCAGGTTGAAAAGGAAGCCAATGAGCTGATGGATGAGGTAAAAGCCATTTTCCCCGATGCACTGAAACATTTTGCCGGCGAGTTCAGGCGTTTGAATGAGATCATTACAGAGATCGTAATCGTGGTGGGCAGTATTAACCATGATGTTGCCTATGACGCACTCGCAAACTCCAAAATACTCTGCAACGTAAGTAAAAGCAAAAACCACATCCAGGGCGAACTCCAAAATGGCTTGCTGGTAGATATTGTTTGTGTTGACAAAGCCGATTATTACAGGGAACTATTTGTCAATACCGGTACCGACGACCATGTACAGGCCGTTTTCGACAGGATCAATGTACCTGTTGAACAGCCGGAAAGTGAAGAATTAATTTACACCAAAGCCGGTTTAGCATGGATGCAGCCCGAATTGCGTGAAGGCACCTTATTTATTGAAAAAGCAGAAAAGAATGAGCTGCCAACCCTGATCAACTGGCATGACCTGAAAGGTACACTTCATAACCACAGTACCTGGAGCGATGGCGTAAACACCATTGAAGAAATGGCGTTATATTGCCGTGATACCCTGAAACTGGAATACCTTGGCATGTGTGATCATAGCAAAAGTGCTTTTTATGCCAAAGGCTTAAGCATCGAACGGGTATTGCAGCAACACGAAGAAATTGATGCCCTTAATAAAAAGCTCGACGGCTTCCATATTTTTAAAGGCATCGAGTCGGACATTTTGTATGATGGTTCGCTTGATTACCCTAATGAGATCCTGCAAAAATTTGATTTCATTGTAGCTTCTGTACACTCTATCCTCAAAATGGATGAGGAAAAGGCAACGTCAAGACTTATCACCGCAATTGAAAACCCATATACAACTATATTAGGGCACCCTACCGGCCGACTTTTGCTTAGCCGCAGCGGTTATCCTATTAACTATAAAAAAGTGATAGATGCCTGCGCAGCAAACAACGTAGTTATTGAGATCAATGCCAACCCATTACGGCTCGACCTCGACTGGCGCTGGCACCAATATGCTTTGGATAAAGGAGTGATGCTTTCCATAAACCCCGATGCCCACCGAATTGAAGGTTTTACAGATATGCATTACGGCATCCTGGCAGCCCGTAAAGGCGGCTTATGTAAAGAGATGTGCATGAACGCTATGTCATTAGAAGAAATCACTAAAGCGTTTGCGAGCAAAAGAGGTTAGGAGAAATAGATTAGAGGCTGAAAATCATAGAATAGGTAGAACAATCTGCCGTTGCCACTAATGAACAAATGAACTATTGAACCAATGAACTTAAGAGATAAAGTACAATCCATTCAAGCATCGGCACACAAACCGGCAATACTGGTTATCGGCGACCTGATGGTTGACCATTATATATGGGGCAATGCCACTCGCCTGTCGCCCGAGGCTCCTGTACCTATTGTAAACGTAAAAAACGAAACCACCACACTGGGCGGTGCCGGCAACGTTGTTCAAAACCTGGTATCATTAGGGGCAAAGGTTATTGTTGCCGGTGTAATTGGTAACGACCAGGCGGCGGGCGAACTGATCAAGATACTAACCGATGAAGGTGTTGAAACTGATACCATTATAAAGGATAACGGCAGGCCAACCACCGTTAAAACCCGTGTCGTTGTAGGCAGCCACCAACTGGTACGTGTTGACCGTGAAATTACCGACGAAGTGTCGGAGCCTATTGCCAACGAACTTATCAGTAAGCTAACCGGTTATATTGATAACGCAGATATGGTACTTTTATCTGATTATAACAAAGGGCTGTTTTCGCCGTTTTTAACGCAGGGCATTATAAAAGCAGCAAATGCTAAAGGCAAAAAAGTGATCATCGACCCTAAAGGGCTTAATTACGAAAAATATAAAGGCGCTTTTATCATCAAACCCAACCGCAAGGAATTGTCGGAGGCTGCTAAAACCGAGAAAATCAACTCGATAGAAAGCCTGCAGCAAGCCGGAAAGGTTATTTTTGAGCAAACAGGTACGCAATATATCGTAGTTACTTTGTCTGAAGAGGGCATGGTAATACTAAGTGAGCAGGATCATAAGAGTTTACCGGTAAAAGCAACCGAAGTTTTTGATGTAACCGGTGCTGGCGATACCGTATTAGCAACAATGGCTTACTTTATGGCAGGCGGTTTAAGCATTGAGGATTCATGCGAACTGGCCAACCATGCCGCCGCGATAGTGATCCGCCGGGTGGGCAGTGCAACAACTACTTTGGATGAGATCGTTGAAGACATATTAAGAGACGAAAAATAAGGTGGAAGGTTGAAGGATGCTTGCCTTAAGACTGGACTAATGAACCAGTGAACAAATGAACCAGTGAACGAACGAATGAATAAGATTCAAATATTAAACGAACTTAAAGATCATCAGGATACCCTTCAAAAGGTAATTGATACGCTGAGCGGCGATATTGAGGAAGCCTGTGAAATGATCACATCAACCATAAAAAGCGGCAATAAAGTGTTACTGGCCGGCAATGGCGGCAGTGCCGCTGATGCCCAGCATATTGCGGCAGAGCTTAGCGGCCGTTTTGTAAAAGACCGTAAACCTTTGCCGGGTATTGCTTTAACGGTAGATACTTCTGCACTTACTTCTATTGCTAACGATTATGGCTATGAGCATGTATTTTCGCGCCAGGTAGAGGCATTTGGCAAGCCGGGCGATTTATTCATCGGCATCTCAACCAGCGGTAATAGTCCGGGGATATTGGCAGCATTTGAATCGGCTAAAAAACTGGAACTTAAAACTTTGGGGCTTTCGGGTAGAGATGGGGGTAAAATGAATGGCCTTTGCCAACTGAATGTCATTGTACCATCTAACATTACCGCACGCATCCAGGAAATGCATATCCTTATCGGGCATATACTGTGTACTGCTGTAGATAATCTTTTTGAATAATAACAGGTAGAGACGCATCACATGCGTTTTTTAAGATAAAACTAAGGAGACGCATGTGATGCGTCTCTACCAAAATAAATGAGAACTGGTTTTGAAAAAACACTTCTTGATAAAATAACAGATCAACCGTCGTTGCAGGCCCAAATCAAAAGCTGGCAGGCAGAAGGTAAAAAAGTGGTGTTTACTAATGGCGTATTTGATCTTTTGCATATCGGGCACCTTACCTACCTGGCTAAAGCAGCCGAGCTTGGCGACAAACTGGTGATTGGCCTTAATGCCGATAGTTCGGTTAGGCGCATCAAAGGCCCAACCCGCCCGGTGAATGATCAAAATAGCCGTGCAGCATTATTGGCAGCCTTGTTTTTTGTGGATGCCATTGTTGTTTTTGAAGAAGATACACCGCTTAACCTGATCAGCTCCCTCCTGCCGGATATCCTGGTTAAAGGTGCGGATTACGCGGTTGAGAATATTGTGGGCGCTAAAGAAGTGATTGCCAACGGAGGCGAGGTTAAAACCATTAATTTTGTTGAGGGATATTCATCCACCTCAATAATCGAAAAAATCAGGAACCAAATTTCCTGAGCACCGATAACAGCATGAAGATACTGGTGATCCGCTTTAGCTCGATGGGTGATATAATTTATACCACGCCTGTTGTACGCTGTCTCAAAAAGCAGGTCCCCGGTGCCGAAGTACACTTTTTAACAAAACCGGCCTTTAAATATATTTATGATAATAACCCATACGTTGATAAACTGCTGTTACTAAAACCTTCTTTAACAGATACTATCAACGAAATCAAGGCCGAAAAGTATGATCAGATCATTGATCTGCATAATAATCTGCGCACAAGCATTATCAAGCTACGCACCGGCATTAAAGCATCAACCTATAAAAAACAGCCAATTTTAAAATGGCTGAGTTTAAAACTTAAACGCAACCTGGTAAGTAAAGAACATTTGGTTGACAGGTATTTAAAAGCAGTTAAGTTTTTGGGCGTTGTTAACGACGATAATCCGATTGACTACTACATTAAGGCCGAGCACGACATAACCAAATTACTTCCGGTTAGTCATCAGAATGGCTATCTTGCTTTTGTAATAGGCGCTACCCATTTTACCAAGCGAATGCCTAATTATAAGATCATCAGTATTTGCAAACAGCTTAATTTACCTGTTTTGCTATTAGGTGGTAATGATGTAAAGACAAATGGTGATGAAATAGCTGCAGCAGTTGGCATTTCGGTTTACAATGCCTGCGGAATAACGTCACTTGATGAGTCGGTGTTCCTGGTATCAAAAGCGCAAAGTCTTATTGGTTTTGATACCGGCCTTACCCACATCGCCGAAGCATTCAATGTACCGATAGCCTCGGTTTGGGGCGGTACTACTCCAGATTTGCTGGGTGTTTGGCCTTACAAAGTAAAAGAAACGCTGATTGCCGGTATTGAATTATCCTGCCGTCCCTGCTCCAAATTCGGGCTTGAAAAATGCCCGCTCGGGCACTTTAAGTGTATGAATGATATGCCGGAGGCTGATATTGTAAATTTCTCCAACCGCTAATTCCATTTATAAAACATTGCGTAAGTTATACTTACGAGCGCGCTACTGTTAATATTTCACAAAAAAACATCAGATAGCTTTTAATGTTAGTGTATTTGTATAATTTTGTACATTAACTTAAATCCCTTACACGATGAAAAAAACCTTACTCAGCCTGTGCCTTTTAATGGCATCATTCGCAGCTTTCGCACAATTACCAACCTTTGGTGTTAAAGGAGGCGTAAACTTCGCAACCTTACACGCTACAGTTGATGGTGTTAGCGGTTCCGGCAATTCCGGTAGCTTAACCACATTCAATGTAGGTGCTTTTGTCGACTTTAAATTTGGCAACGTATCACTACAGCCGGCTTTAAATTTTACCGGTAAAGGTGGTTCGTCAAGCGTTTCAATTGATGATGAAGCGAGTTCGGGTGGTAAAGTAAAACTCTATTACCTACAAGTACCTGTAAATGTTGTTTATCACGTTCCTGCTGTTGTTGGCGACTTTTACCTTGGCGCCGGCCCGTACCTTGGAATGGGTGTTTCTGGCAAAGCCAAAGATGATAGCGGCAACTCTGAAGATGTTAAATTTGGCAGCGGTCAGGATCAGATCAAAAGAACAGACGCTGGTTTAAATGCCATTGTTGGCTTTAAATTCAAAACAGGCTTCCTTATCAACGCTAACTACGATTGGGGCTTAACAAATATCACCAATGTTGATGGTATTAAACTTACAAATCGCGTTTTCGGTATTTCAGTAGGTTACGCGTTTTAATTAACCCAGGAACTAAAGAGGATTTTGCTCCTCTTAAAAAAGGAGAGGCTTTTGCTTCTCCTTTTTTATTTAGTATAATTGAAACCTATTAAAAACGTTTCACGTTATATTTACAAACCCATAATACTATAAACCCATCGCTTACCCGTTTAAAATCATGAAAAAGTTATTATTAATACGCCACGCAAAAGCCACTCATGAAAGCGGTTACATTGATTTTGACAGACCGTTAAAACAATCGGGAATGCAGGATGCAGTTTTAATGGCAACCTTGTTAAAGGGGCAATTACAAATTCCTCAAACTATTATAACCAGCCCTGCGCTGCGTACAAAAACTACTGCAGAAATTTTTGCCAACCACTTTAAATTATCGGCGCCGGGCGAGGATAAAAGGATTTATGAAGCGAGTGAAAACACCTGGGTTAAAGTGATTAACAGCCTGCCCGATGAATATGATTTTATAGGCGTTGTTGGCCATAACCCGGGCATAAGCCAGATATTGTATTACCTTACCAGTCAGTTAAAAGAAATGCCTACCTGCGCAGTGGCAGTTATTACTTTTGAAAATGACAGCTGGCAATCTATCAGTGAAGAGGACGGGAAACTGGTACATTTTGATTCGCCGAAAGGGTAGTTTTAAGTCGAAAGTTCATAGTCTTTAGTTCTAAGTAGAAAGATTTTAAAGCAGATAGCCAACTTTTGACCTAAGACTTCCGACTTAGGACTTAAAACTTCAATTCACCCTATAAGTTTTCCCGGGCAGCGAGCTGATATATCCCTGCATTTCCATATTAAGCAGGTTCATGGCCAGCTGACTCATAGGCATATTGGCCCTTAATGTCAGATCATCAATGGCAACAGGCGTACTGTTTTGTCGCAATATATCCATGATCAGCCGTTCATCGTCCGACAGATCAAACGGCAGCATAAATTGTTCAACAGGTTTACTTACATCATTTTTTTCCCAACCCAAACTAAAAGCAAGATCGGCAGGACATGTTAACAGGCTCGCTTTATTGTTGCGGATCAGGAAGTTACAACCTTCAGAAAATTCGTCGCCCAGCCTGCCCGGAAAAGCAAATACATCCCGGTTATAGGAATTTGCTATTTCGGCCGTGATAAGTGCACCTCCTTTTATACTGGCTTCAATCACTACAGTTGCATCAGCAATACCTGCAACTATTCTGTTTCGTTGGGGAAAGTTCTCCCTGTCGGGAGTAGTGCCCGAAGGATACTCGGATAATAAGCCGCCATTTTCGAGCATTTTATCGGCGGCAGCACGGTTTTGAGCAGGATAAAGCCTATCAAGCCCATGGCCAAGTACGCCTATTGTTGGCAGGTTTAGTTTTACACATTCCTTATGCGCGGCAACATCAATGCCATGCGCCAGGCCACTTACTATTAAAACGTTATATTGCTTTAATTCCTCAATTAACTGATGGCATAGCTGCCGGCCATAATCTGTGGCATTCCGGGTACCCACTATGCTAATGATATGAGGAGGATTAAGATCCATTTTCCCCTTTGCATAAAGCAGCACCGGCGAATCATGACAATTTTTTAAACGCTTAGGATAACGGGCATCAGTATAAAAAATAACATCTATACCTTGTTGCTCCACAAACTTAAGTTCCTTTTCGGCCTGCTTTAAAGCATCATCAAAGTCCCATTTCACAGCCCGCTTCTCTCCTATTCCCGGTATCCTGGTCATTTTTTCGGGCGAAGCTTTAAATACTTCTTCCTCGCTGCCGAGATATGCGATTAATGCTTTAGCCGCAACCGGCCCGAGGTTTTTAACAAAAGATAAGGCTACTTTATGGAGTAATGACATTGGGTTTAGATGCGCAGTTATAGATTATAGCCCCGCAAATTATAAATATTCGGCCGATTTTCAAGCGGGATCGAACGTTATTTGTAATACAAGTTATGCAGTCTGAATAACATATTCAGCTTTAAAAGGCACGACTTCTCAACACAGTTTACGTATCTGTAATCTGCACGTCTACCAAAAAACTACAAAAATAGTTTGCAAACTATAAAAATAGTTTTACCTTTATCTAACTATAAAAATAGTTTGCTATGCATATCAAAGAACTAACCAAAGCCGAGGAACAGGTAATGCAGATCCTTTGGCAACTTAAAGAAGCCATTGTTAAAGATATTATTGAGGAAATGCCGGAGCCTAAACCGGCTTACAATACCGTGTCAACTGTAGTAAGGGTACTGGAAGGCAAGGGCTTTATCGACCATAAGGCTTATGGCAACTCGCATGTTTACTTCCCCCTTATCAGCGATGCCGAGTATAAAAAGTTCACTTTTGATAAGATGATGAAAAACTATTTCAGCAATTCGTATCAAAGCCTGGTATCCTTTATTGTAGATGAAAAGAAGATCAGTGTAAAGGAACTGGACGAATTAACTTCACTAATTGACAAACTTAAAAACGAAAAACAATGAACTGGCTGCATTACCTCCTGGAGGCAAATTTGTACCTCGGCATATTTTATGCGATGTATTGCCTGTTTTTAAATAAAGAAACACACTACACGCTCAACCGTGTATACTTGTTATTGAGTTGCATAATTTCGTTTGTATTGCCGGTGATACAAATTGGCTGGCTAAAAGCACTCGAATCACCAACTACTGCTTTTATTATACCGCGCAACGGCAAGCAAGCTATTGACAATAAACTGGCAGCACAACCTGCTTTAGATTTTCAGGAGCTGCTGCTTTATGCTTATATATTGGGTACAATAGTACTTACAACTGTACTTTTAGCACGACTATACCAACTGGCAAAACTTACAAAAGCCACCAAAACCCTGGTTGATGATAAGTATAAACTTATAAGTATCGAAGGTTCAAATACGGCTTTCTCCTTCTTTAACTATCTTTTTATCGGCACAAAAACAGAGGCCAACAATATCATTATCAGGCACGAACTGGTGCATATCCGTCAAAAACATTCGGCCGATATTGTTTTCCTCGAGCTGATCAAGATCATCAATTGGTTTAATCCATTGATTTATTTACTGCAGATAAGCCTGAAAACCCTACATGAATATATAGCCGATGAGCAAACGGCAGCGCAGGAAAGCGATGCATTAAGCTACTCATCATTTTTGGTAAGCAACGCTTATGGGTTAAACGGCTCGGCTCTGGCACATTCATTTTTCAATTATAACTTATTAAAAAAGAGGATAATCATGTTAAACCAAAAACGTTCGGGGAAATTAGCCAGGCTAAAATACCTCGTGGCCGTCCCCATAAGCGCCGGCCTGCTTTGCGCGTCGACCTTAGTATTCAGTAAAAGCTATGGATTTATTGACCTGATGCCAGGCTCAAAAAATACATCCACCGCAACTGTGACTTCCCATAATCCTATTGTCGACACTTCACAAGTCAACAAATTATCCACCACTGCCAAAGGCTATAAATACGAGGAAACCGGTTACCTGGTTAATAAAAAAACTGATTTCCGGGTGATCATTACCGAAAAAAACGGCGAGCAAAAAGAATACTTCAAAAGTAAAGCAACACCGGAAGAATTGGCTACGCTGAAAAGTAAATATGGCTATACCTTCCCTAAAATGATGATCTATCCAAAACTTCCGCCTCCGCCACCTGCACCGCCTGCTCCTGGCAAAAAGCCAAAAGTTACAGACGTAAAGCTTCCGCCTCCGCCACCACCAGCAAATCCGGAAAAAACAAAAAAGGCTCCTAAAGTGGTAGAAGTTCAGGAAGCCATACCTGTAGGTAACCCTGTAGCCCCGGCGCAGCCTTCGGCTTCAGTGCAATTACCCCCTCCACCGCCCCCTGCCGATCCGATGGCACCGCTTTACAAATACATAGCCAAGCATGTAAGGTATCCAGCCGCCGCACGCAACAATCGCATTACAGGGCAGGTAACTGTGGGTTTTAAGCTAAGCAACGGAAAAATAAACGGGGTTAAAGTACTCAAAACTGCTGACCCGCAAATAGATAAAGAGGTAGCAAGGGTAGTGAGTGATTTTGATGAAAAGCTTGACGGCTTAAACCAGGGCGATTATACCCTTACCGTAGCTCTTAAGCTGATAGATTCGCACGATAAATATATAGCTAACAATATTGACAAAGAAAAAAGTCAGGTTGTTGTGGTTGGATATGTAGAATAAACTATTCCTCTATCTTTCTCCACTAAATTCATTGCCGATCGGCTTAAAACCGTCCCGGCAATTTTCTGCGTTCAGCAGTCTCCTCTTCCCCAAATCTCTTCTTTCACAAATAGTTAAATAATTTCATTTGATATCCAAAAGTTTGTAACTTAGTATATATCTTATAAAATTTTAATCAAACAAGGCAAACCTATCCAAATACGCTTTGTTTAATTTATACCAATTATACTTCCTGAGCCTTACCAGCAACCTGATTTTGTTCATTTTTAAACTTTATAATATGAAAAAGTTCGGTATCATTTTAGCAACTGTAGGCATTGTATTGCTCATTGCCGGTAACTTCTTTTATCACCATACTATCAACGCTGTAGATAGCTCCGGCAGTTCAATTATTACCTTAGGAATAAACGGCGGATGGACTTTTAAACTGCCTGTTTTTGCGGGCGGCGTGATGTTTTTCCTGGGATTTGTTTTCTGGGCAGCATCACGTACAGATAATCAGCACCACGATCATTTGATATAGAAAACAGGCTGCAAATTAAATATATAATGATTTTGGCAAAAAGGTTATGCCACTTTGCCAGGCGAAGATTTGCGGACAAGGCCCTGCTTAAAAAGCAGCATAAGCAGGTAAAGACTTACGAAGTTTTAAAAACTTCGTAAGTCTGGGTTTGATATTTTATTACAGATAATGATGGTGAAAACGGACTGTTATCCTTTTACATATATTACCTGTTTTGTTTCAAAAAACTCTTCTTTAAAGTAATCTTTCAGGTGATATTGGGTAACCTTTAAGCCCGATTCTTTGATCTCCTGCTCAAGGTCGCCGCCTTTTAAATACAGGATGCCGTTGGGTATTTTATTGTTCGATTGTTTATTGAATTTACCTTTTACCCATGGATAAAAATCCTTCAATTGGGTAACGGCACGTGATACTACAAAGTCAAATTTGTCGGCAATTTGCTCAGCCCTTGCATGTGAGGCCTTTACATTTTTGAGCCCTAAACCTACTGCCACTTCGGTAACAACTTTGATTTTTTTCCCGATAGAATCAACCAAATGAAACTGAGTTTCCGGAAATAAAATAGCCAATGGAATGCCGGGAAAACCACCGCCCGTACCTACATCAAGCACGCTTTCACCCGGTAAAAAAGCCATAACTTTGGCAATACCAAGCGAATGAAGCACGTGGCGCTCATATAAAAGATCAATATCTTTGCGCGAAATTACGTTGATCTGGCTGTTCCAATGTTCATATAAAGCGGGCAATTTTTCGAATTGCGAGCGCTGTTCTGCACTTAAATCAGGAAAATATTGTAGAATTATTTCAGATGTCATCCCTGTTAAAACGGTTAATAATATTGCCAAGAAGGTATCTCGCTCTAAATAGCTGAGCCTTTACAGTCCCTAACGGAAGGTCGAGCTGCTGGGCTATTTCTTCGTACGAAAGCTCATCAAAATAGCGTAAAGTAATGAGGTTTCTGTAGCGTGTCGGCAAGCTTTCAATCAGCAATTTCAGCTCCTGGGTTTGTTGTTTTTTGATTGAAGTTTCCTCGGGATTGAGGATATCAGCCTTAATTTGCAGCGGCTTTTCATCACCTTCGTCATCCATCATGCCATGGATAGACATGGTACTTAGTTTCTTTTTGCGAATAAAATCAATACAATTATTAGTCGCAACCCTAAAAAGCCAGGTACTAAAAGCAAAATCGGGCTGGTATTTTTCAAGCTTTTCAAACGCTTTGGCAAACGTTTCAACCGTCAAATCCATCGCATCTTCCTTGTTGTTTACCATTTTAAGCACCATAAAATAAATCGAATCTTTATAACGGTGCATCAGGTCAGCATAGGCTTTTTGATCTCCTTGCCGGGCTTTCACAACCAGGTGAAAATCATTCTTTGCATTTTCGGTAAAGTTAGCGTTTATTTCCATTGGGTAGTTTTTAAAAAGGTGCCGATCAATCCAAAAACGTTTAAATACATATAATACAATATGTCAAAAAAGGGGAGATACCACAAAAGGTCTTTGCCATTAAGTTTCTTAAATATACGATTATAAATCGCCATTTGTAATATCAACCGAAAAACGCACAAACCTAATGCCAGTAACGGCTCATATCTCAAAATAAGGAATAATATTAATAAAATATAGAATATAAAACCACTAACCGCATCAAAACTAAGCATGCGCCTGTGCTGGTTTTTATACAGTTTACCCACACCCATATGACGTTTTTTTTGCTTAAACCACGATTTAAATGTGGTTTTAGCCTCCGTAAACATAAATGATTCGGGGTTTAGTTCAACTACTGTATTATCGGGCGTGGCGTGTTGGTTAACAAACAAGTCATCATCGCCCGATATGACATGCATGTGCGAGGCAAAGCCTTTTGCACTAAAAAACAACGTTTTTGTATAGGCAAGGTTACGGCCGATACCCATATAAGGATCGCCGGTTAATGCGCTGGAAAGATAATTTGTTGCCGTTTTAATAGTTTCAAAACGGGTAAAAGTGTTAATAAAGCCGCCTGTTTTATAATAAGGAGAGTAACCTAAAATTATTTGCACCCCGCTTGTAAAATTAGCGGCCATGCGGCTTATCCAATTTTCAGAAGCCGGCCTGCAATCGGCATCTGTAAATAAAAGATATTCGTTTTTTGAGGCTTTGATTCCCAGTGTAAGTGCAAATTTTTTCCCGGTTTTAAAGCGGTCATGTTCAGTAATAGTAACAACTTTCAGGTGGGCGTACTGCTTTTGCAACGTTTCCAGCACCTCGTCAGATGTATCGTACGAACAGTCATTAATAACAACAACCTCAAAATCGGGATAGTTTTGCTCCAATATAGAAGGCAGGTTTTCCTGTAAATTGCGGGCCTCATTACGGGCGCTGATAATAACAGAAACGGGGATCATAACCTGCGGTGGTGGCCCTTCGATGGGTTTAAACCCAGCAAGGCGGGTATGCCTGCTTACCAGGTAATATAGCTGAACTATAAAACAAAGCTGAAAAAGAATAAAAAGCGCGTCGTGTAAGTACGTTTCCAAACAAAAAAAATAATGAGGCAAATTTGTTAAAAATCAATGAAATTAAGCGCCAATATCAGCGTTAATTTGAAGTTTAATATACGCTTGTTTCTTTCCTCTCAAAATAAAAGCACTTTAATTAACATGGTTTTAATATTCAGCACGTTTATAAATAGCTTTTATCTTGCTATGGCTCTTGAAAGGGCGGGCATGAGGCTTTTTTTTGCTAATTTTGCAACCCTAAAATGAAATTTAACTTAACAGCACAAGACCCGCTTTCAAAGGCCCGCGCCGGCGAAATCACTACCGACCACGGTACTATACAAACACCTATTTTTATGCCTGTTGGCACTGCAGGTACCGTAAAAGCAGTACACCAGCATGAGCTAAAACAGGATATTTCGGCCCAAATTATACTGGGCAACACTTATCATTTATACCTGCGTCCCGGTTTAAACACCCTTGAAAGCGCAGGAGGCCTTCATAAATTTAACGGCTGGGATGGCCCTATTTTAACAGATAGCGGCGGCTACCAGGTGTATTCATTAACGGAAGTACGCAAAATCAAGGAAGAAGGCGTTACTTTTCGCTCGCATATTGACGGGTCGAAACACTTATTTACCCCCGAAAACGTGATGGATATCCAGCGTATCATTGGCGCCGATATCATCATGGCTTTTGACGAGTGTACCCCCTACCCTTGCGACTACAACTACGCAAAACGATCGATAGAAATGACGCACCGCTGGTTGAAACGTTGCTGCGACAGGTTTGACAGCACCGAGCCAAAATACGGTTATAGCCAAACGCTTTTCCCAATTGTGCAGGGTTCGGTATATAAAGATCTGCGTGTACGTTCGGCCGAAGTGATTGCTTCATATGAGCGCGAAGGTAATGCCATCGGCGGTCTTTCTGTGGGTGAACCTGCCGAAGAAATGTATGCTATGACCGAGGTTGTATGTAATATATTACCAGAGCAAAAACCACGTTATTTAATGGGCGTAGGCACACCGGTAAATATCCTTGAAAACATAGCCTTAGGCATTGATATGTTTGATTGCGTTATGCCAACCCGCAACGCACGAAACGGGATGCTATTCACTAAAAACGGTATCATTAATATTAAAAACGAAAAGTGGAAAAACGACTTTTCGGCCATTGAAGATGACAGCGATCTGTTTGCAGACAGGGACTACAGCAAGGCTTATTTACGCCATTTGATCCATTCGGGCGAGATGCTGGGTGCCCAGATCGCTACACTGCACAATCTGCATTTTTACCTGTGGCTTGTTAAGGAAGCCCGGAAAAAGATTATCGCCGGCGAGTTTTACAACTGGAAAAACATCATGGTAAAACGCCTTGGCCAGCGTTTATAAAAGCCTGAAAAGTTAAAAACCATCACAAGAAAAACATGATTACTAACAATCAAATAGCCTGCAGATGAAAGCTTTTTTTCACAAACATTTAAAGATCATCGATAGGTTTATTATCGGAAAATACCTGGGCACTTTTTTGTTTACCATGGGTATTTTCATGGTAATTTCTGTAGTGTTTGACGTGTCAGAAAAGCTGGATAATTTTTTAAATAAGCACGCCAGTTTTCATGATATTGTATTCAGATATTATGCGGGTTTTATACCTTTTTATTTGAACATGTTATCGCCATTGATCAACTTTTTGGCGGTAATTTTCTTCACCGCCAAGATGGCAAACCAAACTGAAATTGTTCCGATATTGAGCGGAAGGGCAAGCTTTAATCGCTTTTTGCGACCATATGTAATTGCCTCTACCATCATATTTGTGGTATCATTTTTTGCAAATGTTTACCTCATTCCGTTTACAAATCGCCTTAAAATCGACTTTGAAAATGCAAACGGAATGATGGATAATGACCCAACGAAAGTTGAAGTTCACATGCAAATTGACAAGCATACGTTTGTATATCTCGCCAACTATGACCCAACAACACACCTCGGTTACAATTTTATAATGGAGAAATTTAACGGTGATACCTTGCGCGAGAAACTAATTGCCAATACAATTCAGTATGATTCGGTAAAAAGAATATGGTCGCTAAAGGATTACACTGTCAAATATGTGAGAGGAATGAAAGAGCAATTCGTCAAGAGTTTCACACCAAAAGACACCGTTTTAGACATGCATCCAAGCGACTTTATTGTATATGATAACGTATATACAGCCATGTCATTAAGCGAGCTGAATAAGAATATTGACAAAGAAAAACTGCGCAGACCTGAATATTTAAAAGCCATTTATTTTGAAAAATATCACCGGTTTGTATATCCATTATCGGCCTTTGTATTAACGCTTATTGGCGTTTCCATATCATCAAGAAAGGTACGCGGCGGCGTTGGTTTACCACTGGGAATAGGTATACTGCTATGCTTTGCCTATATTATATTAGAGCGGTTTGCGTTGGTATTTTCGGTAAAAGGGGGTATGACACCTTTAATAGCCGTATTCATTCCTAATATCATTTTTGGCATTTTAGGTTATTACCTGCTTTTAAAAGCACCCAAATAATGGCGCAAAACACCCCTTCAACCTTAAATAAGAACCTAATTATCCTCCATTTTACAGTTTTTGTGTGGGGATTTACCGGAATTTTGGGCGCTCTGATCACAATTTCGGCCGTACAATTGGTGTGGTTTAGGGTACTTATTGCCTTTTTATCGTTGTTTTTGTATTTCAAATTCAACAAAACCGATTTTAAGGTCGACAGAAAAACACTTATAAAATTGGTATTCACGGGTGCAATTGTGGGCGGGCACTGGATACTTTTTTTCGCTGCCATTAAGCTTTCAACAGTAGCAGTCACCCTCGTTTGCCTCTCATCCATCACCCTTTTCACGGCAATATTTGAGCCGATCATCAACAAAAAAAGTATTTCAAAACTCGAAATTTTAGCCGGGCTTTTAATTATCACCGGTATTGTTTTGATTTTTAAATTTGAAGGCAGATACACTAAGGGCATCATAACCGGACTTGCAAGTGCTGTTTGTGCAAGTCTTTTTTCTATTATCAACTCGCGCCAGGTGCAAAAAGTACAGGCACCGGTCATCGCATTTTATGAGCTTTCCGGAGCCTTCGTCTGGATCTCAATATACCTGTTTATAACCTCGGGCTACACCCGGGCCATGCTATTGAAACCTGCAGATATCGGCTACCTGGTGTTGCTTGGTACCGTGTGCACATCCCTTGCTTACGTGGCCGGCGTATCTGTAATGCGTGAGCTTTCGGCATTCAGAGTTGCCCTTATCACTAACCTTGAGCCGGTATACGGCATCATCTTGTCGTTCATTTTTTTTGGTGACATTAATAAAATGACGCTGGGTTTCTGGGGTGGCGCACTCCTCATTTTGTCTACAATTTTTCTATATCCCGTAGCCCGAAAGCAAATTACCCAACGCAAAAGCCGGGCTTGATCTTTTACATTTTTCGCCTCCTTACACCATAAAAACAGTTGTATGAACTGTACTTCCGTCGGCTACCTCATAGCTGTTTAAAAACTCAAATCTGCCCTGCACTTTCAATTTCCAACCTAAAATAGGGGCAAAATACCCATGCTCGATTTGGCCGTTTTTAGCCCCTCAGAGCGATTCTGTTTTTTTTGAGTATTCCGGGCTCAATCAATACTTCAGCGCGAAACAGCGGCAAAATTCACTTTTTACTTAGTGTACCAAATTCAAAATTTAAAACAGCGTGACAGATTTCACAAAATCCGCTTTTATGCATTTATTTTTAGCACAAAAATCTTAAATACTTATTTAAGTAAGTAAAATATAAATTTAAAAATCAGATAATTATATAAATTATATAAATAAAAAATTAAACCAAAACATTTTAAGTAAAATCATAAAAAACTAAAAAAATTAGCAATAAAAACTATCAAGTAAAAATTACATCATATAATTTTAAAAATCAAATATTTAAATCAAGTTATATAACGTAAAAGTTTCAAGTAAGAGAAACATGAAAATGATTTTACAAAGTGTAGTGAAGCAATTATTCATGGATCAAAAAAAATCGGCGCATCTCTCCTGCTTGTATACAGAACTTGTTTTTGCACTGATTTTTTCTCGCTCTCGTACGATTGTGATGGAGAAATTCAAGGCGTAAAAATTTGTCAAAAACATAACCGCCAGAAAAACTGAACGCGCAAATCCTAACGCAAAAAAACACGGGTTAAAATTTCATACAGCTTAGCCCCGTTCTGTTTTCAGGAGCCTAATCATTGCTCAAACGAAATCCTGAAATTTTAAGAACAATAGGAATACCTGGCACCGCTACCGGCAATAAATAAGCGGAGGTAAAACATGTGACGTTTTCCCGCTCCCGCAGAAACAGATTTTGAAATGTCAATTTGCCGGAGATGCATTTTTATTAAACATTTAAAAAGCGGATATTGTATTACTCTAAAACCAACATTCATCATGAGCATTAAAACAATAGTCATTGTAGCCATCGCAGTTTTGCTTACCATCGTGCTGATGCAAAATACTGAAGAGGTTTATTTCAAATTTCTGTTCGCCACTTTCAGGGTATCTAAACTAATGATGATGCTTGTAGTTGCCGTAACCGGTTTTGTATTGGGACTGATTGTTGCCTGGCCCAAAAAACAGAAATTTGATATTGAGGGCTATCATGACGCCATACACAAAAAAGACAACACCGATACACTAAGTAACGAAGACAGAGAATACATCAGCTAATATGAAAACAACAATTGGATTTATCGGCCTTGGCCACATGGGCATCAACATGGCCAAAAATCTTATCGCCTCGGGATACCATCTGCAGGTTTACAATCGCACACTTTCAAAAATTGACGAGCTCGGTGCCGGCAATGTAACCAGGTGCCTAAGCCCTGCCGAAGCGGCGGCAAATGTGCCATTTTTGATTACTATGGTGTCGGACGACGAAGTGTTGCGAGAATCGGCTGTAGGCGACGGCGGAATTTTAAAAACGCTACAGCCAAATGCTGTGCATATATCCATGAGCACCATTTCGCCCGATACTTCTGAAGAATTGGCCAAATTACACGAGCAGGCCGGCAGTCGTTACCTGGCCTCCCCGGTGTTTGGCAGGCCCGAAGCGGCGGCTGCGCGCAAGCTCTGGATTTGCGTTTCGGGCGACGAGCAAACTAAAAATGATGTCCGGCCAATCCTCGATTTATTGGGGCAAGCAGTTATAGATTTTGGCCCTTCTGTTGGTGGTGCAAACGTGGTTAAAATAGCAGGCAATTTCATGATCATGGCCTCCATGGAAATGATGGCCGAAGCATTCACCCTCGCCGAGAAAAACGGATTGAGCCGAACACAAGTTTCCGAGTTTTTTGGCTCGACACTTTTCAACGCTCCTATCTTCCAAAATTATGGAAAGCTTATTGCAGGTAAGCAATACGAATCTGTGGGCTTCCAATCAAAACTTGGCTATAAAGACGCGCGCCTGGCGTTCAAATTATCGCAGACAAGCGAGATGCCTATGCCCATCGCAAACGCGGTACACGGCCGCTTATTAACCGCCGTAGCCAAAGGCTGGGGAGAGCGAGACTGGGTAGAAGGAATAGGCCGTGGTGTGAGCGAAGATGCGGGAATTTGATTTCGGATTTTGGATGTTCGATTTCGGAGTTTTAATTGATGATTTTGAGATTAGATATCCCTTCAAAACAACATGCCAGATTATGTACTGATTATCTATAAGTCAATACATAATCTGGCATTTTTTCCGTCCGACGAGGTCACTCGACAGAAGCCACAGATTCTTTATAACAACACGCCATTGCGAGGCACGAAGCAATCCCCTATTAGCAGAGCCGCTATGCAAGTTTCTCTGCATCGTTTGGGATTGCTTCGTACCTCGCAATGACGCCTTCTTTTGCTTTTACTCGACTTTAAAAATTCCAGCTAAATCCGAAATTGAACATCCCAATTCCGAAATCATAAATAGAACACTTCGTTCTCCCCTTCCAAAAATTTCAGATCGGGAGTTTCGGCAAAAATACCAAACACGGATGCACCGCTTCCACTCATGCTGGAGTAGATAGCACCGGCTTCATAAAGGGCAGCTTTGATGCCCCGGATCTCCACATGGTTTTTAAAAACGGTTTGTTCAAAATCATTTTTGATAAGCTTCTTCCAGTCGGCAATTGGCTCTCTGATCAAATCAAAAAGCGAGTCCTTTACAGGCGTAGGTTTTATACCACGAAAAGCCTCTCCCGTTGACACATGAACAGGCGGCATTACCAATATAATTTTATATGCCGAGAGATCAAGTTTGATGTTCTCAAATTCATCACCCCGTTCAAAAGCAAACACCGGTTTGTTCTCAACAAAAAAGGCGCAGTCGGCACCGAGGCGACGGACATAGTCGGTCATATCGTCAACAGATAAACCGAGCTTAAATTCATCATTCATCAGCCTGATAAAAAACGCCGCATCAGATGAGCCACCACCCAAACCCGCTCCTATCGGAATATGCTTGTGCAAGTGGATACTCACCGGCGGCAAGTCGTAATCCTGCTTAAGCATGTGGTAGCCTTTAACGCAAAGATTATCATCCATCGTTCCGGGGATATCAAGACCGGTTGAAGTGAAAGTGAGCTTGTCGTTTTTCACCACCTCAAGAGCGTCTTTAATGCCGATAGGGTAAAAAATGGTTTCGAGATTATGATAACCATCCGGCCGGCGTTCGGTAATATTGAGGCCAATGTTTATTTTTGCATTCGGAAATAAAATCATACAAAGTAATTAACACGTGATGTATTTGCCAACATCCGTAGGAAACCAAAGGTAGATTATTTTTCTTTGCCCTTTGAAAATGTTCATTAGTTCATTGGTTCAATAGTTCATTGGTGTGCTATCCAATAAACCTGTATAACCACTCACCTAATCAACAACTCACCTAATCAACTAAAAAAATGAAACAGTATCTTGACCTGATGAGGCATGTGATGGAAACCGGCGCGCAAAAGCATGACAGAACCGGCACCGGTACGGTAAGTGTGTTTGGCTACCAGATGCGTTTCAACCTTAAGGATGGTTTCCCGATGGTGACCACCAAAAAGCTCCACCTCAAATCAATTATTCACGAGCTCATCTGGTTTTTGAGCGGCGACAGCAATATCCGTTACCTGAAAGAAAACGGCGTGCGCATCTGGGACGAATGGGCCGACGAGAACGGCGACCTTGGCCCGGTGTATGGCAAACAGTGGCGCTCTTGGCCAACACCCGATGGCGGTCATATCGACCAGATACAGCAGGTGGTAAACCAGCTTAAAAACAATCCCGATTCCCGCCGCATTATCGTATCGGCATGGAACGTTGCCGAGGTTAATCAAATGGCCCTGCCGCCATGTCATAGTTTGTTCCAGTTTTATGTGGAGCCCGCCAATCCTCTAAAGGGAGAATTGAAAGGTAAACTTTCATGTCAGTTATACCAAAGGAGCGCGGACATCTTCTTAGGTGTTCCGTTCAACATTGCATCTTATGCCCTGCTCACCATGATGATGGCACAGGTGTGTGATCTTGACCTTGGCGACTTTGTACACACCCTTGGTGATGCTCATTTGTACAACAACCATATGGATCAAGTGCGCCTGCAGTTAACCCGCGATCCGCGACCGCTGCCTACCATGAAAATTAATCCGGAGGTAAAAGATATCTTCTCATTTAAGTTCGAGGATTTCACTTTGGAAAATTATGATCCATGGCCACATATTAAAGCGGAAGTGGCGGTGTAGTTTAGATCACTTGCTTCGCGTCATTAGGTCATTGAGTCATTTTTTTGATTGTCCTATTTTTTTACCTGTCCTGAACTTATCATGAGTAATCGAATTGAAGAACTTGAGGTTTATAATCTTTCGGAAGCGTTTGCCGACAGGGTTTGGTTTTTAGTGGCTAAGTGGGAGTACTTTGCCAAAGACACCTTAGGGAAGCAAATCGTTCGCTCATCCGACTCAATAGGCGCGAACATAGCCGAAGGCTTTGGACGTTATCATTACAAAGAGAATAAAAACTTCTGCTATTTTAGCCGCGGATCCATAATTGAAACCAAAGGCTGGCTCAAAAAAGCGAATACGAGAAACTTGATCAATGACAATGACTATCAATCGCTGCTTCGGGAGTTAGAAACAATTCACGTAAAACTAAACATCTACATCAAATTCATTGGAAAAGGAAACGTATAAGACAAGTCAAAAAATGACTCAATGACCTAATGACGCGAAGCAAATGAAGCAGCGCAAAAATGACGCAAAGCAAATGCCCCAATGACTTAATGACTTAATAAAATGATACTAAGCATCATCGTAGCCATAGCAAAAAATCACGCTATCGGTAAAGACAATAAATTACTCTGGTACCTGCCAAATGATCTGAAACATTTTAAAGATGTAACTACCGGACATACCGTGATCATGGGGCGTAAAACTTTTGATTCGGTTGGTAAACCTTTGCCTAAGCGCCGCAATATTGTGATTACCCGGCAAGCTATCAGTATTGAAGGCTGCGAGGTGGTGCCGTCTATTGAAGCCGCTATTGAGCTATGCAAAGCCGAGGATGAAGTTTTTGTTGTTGGCGGGTCCGAGATCTACCGGCAGTCAATTCCGCTAACTGATCGCATATATCTCACCATAATTGACCAGGATTTTGAGGGGGATACATTCTTCCCGGAGTTAAATCCTGACGAGTGGCAGGAAAAAGATCGCGAAGATTTTGAGCCCGACGAAAAAAACAAGTATAAATATTCGTTTATCACACTTGAGCGTCGCTAACATTTTTTGTCATGATTTTGTTTTAATTTAAAATTTTGTGCTTACGAAATTTTATTAGATTTGCTGCCTTATTAAAAAAAGCTTATAAACTAATTTATTACATATTAAAAATTCGATGCAAGGCAAAGGGGTTATTAAATTTTTCGCCATACTACTGGCAGTTGTGTGCTTGTACCAGCTATCATTTACGTGGGTGGCACACAAAGTTGAGAGTGATGCCAAAGAATATTCAAAGGGGGATTCTACGAAAGAGAAAACTTACCTGGATTCTATTTCCAATCAACCGGTTTATCCGCTATTCAAACATGACTACGCTTATGTAAAGCAAAGGGAAATTGCATTAGGCCTGGACTTAAAGGGTGGTATGAACGTTACCATGCAAATCCAGCTTGATGAGTTGGTTAGGAAAATTGCTAACAACAATCCTGATGCTACCTTTAACCAGGCTTTGGCTAATGCCGATAAATTACAGGCTAATGCTCAAACCAGCCAAAAAGATTACATCGCGTTATTTGTAAGCGAATACGAAAAGCTAAACCCTAACGGTAAACTTGCAGCTATCTTTTCAACAAAAGATAACCAGGACCACCTGAAGTTCAATGCTTCAAACAGCGAGGTTAAAACTTACCTGGAGGATCTGGCTTCTACAGCGGTGAAACAATCATTCACAGTTTTGAACACCCGTATCAACCAGTTTGGTGTAACCCAGCCTAACATTCAGTTGCAACAAGGTTCAAACAGGATTTTAGTTGAGCTGCCTGGTGTTAAAGAACCAGAACGTGTTCGTAAATTGCTTTCAGGCTCTGCAAAATTGGAGTTCTACGAAACTTTTGATAATGCCGAGGCTTACCAGTACCTGATCAATATTGACAACCTGCTTGCTGCAAAAAGCAAAACAGTTAAAGCCGATACCGGCAAATCAGCAAAAGCTGATACTGCTGCTACCGTTGCTGCTGCAAAGGCTGATACAGCTAAAGGCAGTTCATTGTTAAGCAAGGTTCAAAAAAACGCTGCTAAAAACGATACTTCAGCTGCTTCATTAAGCAAAACAAAATTAGCTGCACAACACCCGTTGTTTGCAGTAATGTCATTAAACGTTGGGCAAGGCGCAAACGGCCAGCAGCAATTAGGCCAGGGCCCGGTTGTTGGTTATGCTCCATTACAGGACACTGCTAAAGTTAACTCATACCTGCACAGTGCAGATGTTTTAGCGGTTATTCCACGTAACATCAAATTTTTGTGGGAAGTAAAACCTATCAAAAACACTAAAACTTTCGCTTTATACGCCATCAAACTTACAGGTGCCGAAAACGGTCCGGTATTATCAGGCGATGTGATTAACGATGCCCGTGCTGATAACGACCAAAAAGGCAGCCCGGAGGTTGTGATGATCATGAACTCAGAAGGCGCTCAAAAATGGCGTGCTGTTACTGCCGAAGCTTCATCAGGCACCAACAAAAAAGCTATCGCTATCGTTTTGGACGATAACGTATACTCTGCTCCTACTGTACAGAATGAAATTTCCGGTGGTGTATCATCTATCTCTGGTAACTTCACCCTTGATGACACCCGCGACTTAGCCAACGTGTTAAAAGCTGGCCGTTTACCGGCTCCTGCCCACATTGTGTCTGAATCAATTGTAGGTCCGTCATTAGGCCAGCAAGCTATCTCTGCAGGTATCACTTCAAGTATCTTAGGTTTAGTAGTGGTATTGATCTTCATGATTGCTTACTACAACCGTGCAGGTACTGTAGCGGTGGTTGCGGTAATCATCAACATCTTCTTCCTGATGGGCGTTTTAACCAGCTTAGGCGCAGTATTAACTGTACCGGGTGTTGCAGGTATCGTATTAACATTAGGTATTGCGGTAGATGCCAACGTATTGGTTTACGAACGTGTACGTGAAGAGCTTGGCTTAGGTAAATCATTAAGGGTTGCTGTTTCCGATGGTTTTAAACATGCTTTACCTTCAATCCTTGACTCACAGATCAGTACATTCCTTACCGGTTTAATCCTGTTTGTATTCGGTTCAGGTCCTATCCAGGGCTTTGCAACTACGTTGATGATCGGTATCGCAACTTCATTGTTCTGTTCATTATTGATTTCAAGGGTTATATTTGAGTGGATGCTTGATAAAGGTATGGACATCAAATTCTCAAACCCATGGAGCTCACATACCTTTAAAAATGCAAACTTCGCATTCGTAAAAAACCGTGGTAAGTTCTACATCTTCTCGGGCTTGTTCATTGCTGCAGGTTTGGTATCAATCTTTACCCGCGGCTTTACCTACGGTGTTGACTTTGAAGGTGGCCGTAACTACATTGTTAGCTTCCCTAACAAAGCCGTTAATACAGAGCAGATCCACGATGCTATCGACGCTACTTTAGGTCGCAGTACCGAGGTTAAAACTATGGGTACCGATAAATTCAGTATCACTACCAACTACCTGTTCAATGATAACTCAACTGCTGCTGATGCTAAAGTAAGGGCAACCCTTGTTAGCACATTAGCTGCTAAAGCTGAAACCAAAATCAGCGACAGCAACATTTTAGGTGGTTCAAAAGTAAGTGCTACTATTGCCGATGAATTAAAAACATCAGCTTTTTACACGGTATTGTTCGCCATCTTTGTGATCTCGGCTTATATCCTGATCCGTTTCCGCAAATGGCAGTTCAGCTTAGGTGCGATGATCGCAACTGCTCACGATGCTTTATTGGTATTATCGTTCTTCTCATTATTCAATGGTTTCCTTCCGTTCTCACTGGATATTGACCAGGCGTTTATCGCAGCGATATTAACGGTTATTGGTTATTCAATTAACGATACCGTGGTAGTATTTGACAGGATCCGCGAGTTCCTTGAGCACTCTACCAAGGACGAAAAACCTGAAGATGTTATTAACAAAGCTATCAACAGCACGTTGAGCCGTACCATTATCACAGCATTAACCGTGGTATTCGTATTGTTAGTGTTGTTCATCTTTGGTGGTGACGTTATCAAAGGCTTCTCATTCGCGTTATTAATTGGTGTACTTTTCGGTACATACTCGTCGATCTGTGTGGCTACACCAGTTATCGTTGACTTTGGAAAGAAAGACCTTAAATAAATAAAGATTAAACAATTGAAAGGCTCCAAAGAAATTTGGGGCCTTTTTTTGTTACCGCCAATTGCTGTAAAGCTTACAAATTAGCCGACAGATGGTGTTGCATATCGTAAACAATGAGGTATAATTGCATTGCATTTCAGCATGTATCATCATTGGCGGCACAGAGATTGTGCTACAACTAAATATGGGCTGTATTGCCTGTAAAAGAATGATTTTTTTAATAATAACCTGCTCATGAATACATCCAACAATTCCAAATTTCCTTTAGTAGTGATAGTGGGCGGCGGCTTTGGCGGCCTGCAGGTAGCAAAACAGCTAAAGGATAAACCGGTAGACGTTTTAATGCTTGATAAGCACAACTACCATACATTTCAACCCTTATTGTACCAGGTTGCTATGGGCAGCCTCGAATCAGAATCGATAGCTTTTTCCCTGCGAAAGAATTTCGCCAGTCAAAAAAACTTCCGGTTCAGGATAGCAGAGGTGACCAGGGTTGATGCAGATAATAATATGCTCGAAACCACCATTGGCAATATAGCTTACGACTACCTGGTGATAGCAACCGGCTCTACCACTAATTTTTTCGGCAACAAGGATATAGAGCATTATGCTATGCCGATGAAATCGATCCCCGAGGCGTTAAACCTCCGGTATTCAATTTTGCAGAACATTGAGGAAGCCCTGCTTAAAGTGGGCAAGGCTGAGCGCGATCCCTACCTTACTTTTGTATTGGTAGGTGCCGGACCAACCGGGGTTGAGCTTGCAGGTTCATTGGCCGAGCTCCGTAACCACGTTTTAACTAAAGATTACCCCGAGCTTAAAAAGGAGGATATGAAGGTGTACCTGGTAGACTTTTTACCAAAAGTACTTGGCCCTTTTTCCGATCAGGCATCAAACGCGGCACGCACTTTCCTCACCAATATGGGTGTTGAGGTGCTTACCGGTGTAAAAGTTGACAGCTACGATGGTGAAGAAATTAAGTTTGAAGGCGGTAAAAGCATTCGCACCAAAAACGTGATCTGGAGCGCCGGGGTTATGGGAGTTGTACCCGAGGGCTTTGATAAAAATGTTATCGAACGCGGAAACAGAATAAAAGTGGATAGTATTGGCCGCGTTGCTGGCTTTAACAACATCTTTGCCATTGGAGACGTTGCGGCAATGATCACCGATGAGACCCCTAAGGGGCACCCGGGAGTAGCACAGGTAGCCATACAAATGGGTCAGCATGTGGCCAAAAACATCATCCACATCATTAACGGCGAACAAACTTCGCCGTTTAAGTATAACGATAAAGGCTCTCTGGCTACCATTGGCCGTAATAAGGCCGTGGCTGATTTGGGTAAAGTGAAGTTCCAGGGATTTTTTGCATGGCTGGTGTGGATGTTTGTGCACCTGATATCGCTTTTAGGCGGCCGTAACAAGGTGATCGTGTTCATTAACTGGGTATCAAGCTATGTAACCTACAATGGCGGCACAAGGCTTATAATCCGCAAATTTGAGCGTGAAGGCTTAACAGAAGATCAGCATTTGCCTAATACGGTTGATTGAGTAGGGAATTTGAAAAGATGTTCCTATTTTTATTTTAACTAAGCTTCATCAAAAACGTCATTGCGAGGCACGAAGCAATCGCGAACTATGCAGGGCCGACCTGCTAATCGGGGATTGCTTCGTACCTCGCAATGACGGTCTTTAATATTATAACAGACGTTCATACCAAGTAAAAAAATGGCAATCAAAATAACCGAATGTCCCCGCGATGCCATGCAGGGCATTCATGATTTTATTCCTACTGAAGTAAAAGCAGCATATATTAACCTGCTTTTACAGGTGGGCTTTGATACCATAGATTTTGGCAGCTTTGTATCACCAAAGGCAATCCCACAGTTACAGGACACAGCTGATGTACTGAAAAAACTCAACCTAACTAACACTAAATCGAAACTATTGGCTATTATAGCTAATTATCGCGGGGCCGAAGACGCGGTGAAACATGAAGAGGTCACCTATCTCGGGTATCCATTTTCCATATCCGAAACTTTTCAGCTCCGAAATACAAACTCAACCATTGAGCAGGCTTTTGAAACTGTACAGCGGATCAATGAATTGAGCCATAAAAATAGCAAGCAATTGTTAGTTTACCTTTCCATGGGTTTTGGAAACCCTTATGGCGATGAATGGAACACCGGTATCATCGAGCGCTGGGCAGAGAAGATGGTTGCGGAAGGCATAAAAAACATTGCCCTTGCCGATACCATAGGCATTGCAGATGCAGCACAGATCAGCAGCATTTATCCTAATCTTTGCCGTTTATTTCCAGATACAGAGTTTGGTATTCATCTCCACTCCACTCCCGATACCTGGCAACCCAAAATAGCGGCCGCCTATCAAAGCGGATGCAAACGTTTTGACACTGCAATTAAAGGTTATGGTGGCTGCCCTATGGCCAAAGATGACCTTACAGGCAATATCGCTACGGAAAACCTGCTTGGTTATCTTAAAACACAAAACGAGCCCACAGGGCTTAATATGGATAAATTTCAGGAAGCGATGGATTATTCAGGAAGGGTGTTTGTCTGATATTGTCTGAACTCGAATTTATGGAATAAAGGAATTGCCAGAATACCAGGCAAATTCAATAAATTCTAACAATTCGTTTAATTCGAGTTCAGACAACTTTTACGCCGCTGCGCTTTTAGCCGCTTTAACAGCCTTTGCCTTTACCACCCTATCAAAGTTTTCCATTACCAGTACAGCGGCACCTATCAGTTCTGCATCAAAACCAAGCTCTGATACCAGTAACTCAGTGCCGGCAGCCAGGCGCGGAATACAGTACTTGTGTAGTGCCTGTTGCATGGGAGCTGTTAATATCCTGGCAACTTTAGCCCCGCGACCGCTTAACACGATAATTGCCGGGTTCATGATATGGATGAGGATAGCAAGGGCCTTCCCTATTTTGTAACCAGCATCTGATAAAAGCTCAATGGCAAACTGATCGCCGTTATTGGCGGCTTCTATCAGGGCATCGCCCATAAGCTTGGAATGATCTTCCTCGTTGTATTTTAAACTGGTTACACGCCCCTTTTTAATACCCTCTATGGCTTTACGGGCCACCACAAGCAATGAAGCTTCGGCTTCGAGGCAACCACGTTTACCACATTCGCAAAGAGAACCGTCTTCGGACAAGGGAATATGGCTCAACTCTCCGGCAAACCCGTTATGACCGCGAAATAGTTTACCGTTCACGATCATCCCTAAACCAATACCCCAGCCAAGGTTAATTACCATAACTTCCTGCTGTGATTTGGCTATACCGAATTTCTGTTCGGCAAGCGCGATAAGGCTCGAATCGTTGTCGATATAAGTGGCAATACCTGTTTTTGAAGTGAGATACGCTGTTAAGCTCTGTCCGCCGGCATCAAGATAAGTGTAATTGATACCTTCGGTGATATTTATAAATCCGGGCATACCGATACCTATGCCCGCAATTTTCTCTTTAGGGATGCCGCTATGTGCAATGTAACCATTGATCTGATCAACCAATGTAGGCAACGCCTCCGGGTTATTGAGCAATTTAAGCTCGAAAGTGAGCATATCGGCAACAGGATTGTTCAACAGGTCGAACATCTGAATACGCGCGGTAAGCTGATCAAGTGCAATTGCTAAAATGTGCATGGCACTTGATTTTACCGAATACATTAACGGACGACGGCCGCCGCTTGAGGGGGCATAACCCTGCTCAACAACAAAACCCTCGTGCATTAATTCGTTTATAGCTTTGGCTATAGACGGGATACTTTTATCAAATAACTCACTTAATCCTGCGCACGACATGGCCTTATTAAAATAAAGCCTTTTAATGATCATATTTTTTAACTGGCTGCCCTTTACCCCTTTATTCGTAAGTTCCATCAACAATTATTATAGTTTGGTTTATAACAGGCAACACCTTAGTGTTCTGAATTTTATAAAATTAAAAATAAAGTTATTAAGTACAACTGTAAATATTACAGTATTAAACCTGTTGTAAGTACATGGACACAATTAATGCACCATTTGCCTACAAAGCACAAAAATATCTATTATATCCGTGTACGATATAAAATATGCGAAAGTTTTGATTAAATTTTAGCTTTAGAGGATGTTTGAAGCTAATAATTAACTACGGCAGCAGCCAAAACCGCCACCCTCCCCAGTATTGGTCATACTGCGCTTTGAAACTCTGCAGCTGCAGTGATAAAGGCAAACCATATGAAAAAGCAAATGCATCATACATCTGCCCCTCGCTGAAGTTAACAACGCCTTTAGTTTTCAAATTATATACTTTATACCCAGAATCAACCGACATGCAAAGGTTATCGCCTTTTAAAACAA
Source organism: Mucilaginibacter gossypiicola (assembly GCF_900110105.1). Lineage (GTDB taxonomy): Bacteria > Bacteroidota > Bacteroidia > Sphingobacteriales > Sphingobacteriaceae > Mucilaginibacter > Mucilaginibacter gossypiicola. The sequence goes on from NZ_FOCL01000003.1 coordinate 453,933, forward strand.
AAGTTTTCACGTGCACTTGTTTATTTGTGCCTTTGGGTGTAAAATATGCAAACTGATCACCTTGTTCTATCGCTTCACCGTGTCCTAAAGGAATGCGGGAATCATCACCAAGGCCATGATCACCATAATAGGTAAATGAAAACACGACCAGCAACAAGCTTACAATCACATACACTGTAAATATTTTTGACCACTTGAAGCCGGTATACTTTTTTTGTACTTTTAAAATCAATACCCATAAAAACCAGATTACAGGTGTATAGACGAGGGCGAGTATGAACGATTTAATTACAACGAATAAAAAATGTGTTAGTGCAGCCATAAGGTGATTTAATCTTTTTCAATTTGCATAAACATCCAGCGCTGGCCTTCCACATCGGCAGCGCGGTAGCGGGTACCTGGATACCCATATTCAAGGTCGGTTAGTATAGTTGCACCTTTATTTTTCGCGGTGGCATAATGCTGCTCTACATCATCTACATAAACTAAAACCCCGTTAATTATATACGGAACCGTGCTCCATTTAGCAACTATTTCACAATTTTGAGCATGATGCGCAGGACTTTGATAATGTGGTGTTGGTTCGGCCAGCATTACCAAACTGTTGCCCATTTTAAGTTCTCCATGAGTAAGGCGGCCGGCATCATTCGTCATCCGCATATTTTCAACAAAACCAAAAACATCGCACAACCAGTTCATCGCTGCAATGCCATCTTCATAGGCAAGCATGGGGATTATTTGTTGATTATTGTTCATGGGTTTACGCATGGCTGTTAACAGCACTAAAGGTAAACTATTGCAGTCTATTTATCAAAGCTGCCTACTTCTCCTCCAATTGCTTTTTAAGCTTAGCAACTTCATACTCCAATTTAAGCACATATTCATTTTGCGGAGCAAAGGCTTCTTTAATTTCATCAACGGTGTACCGCTGGGTGATATGCTGCGGACAGTTCCAGTCGAATGCCTTTACATCAAAAACAAGCATCCGTTCGCCGGTATGTTTATATTCCGATGGATCAATCAGGTCAAATAATTCGGGGTTGTCGGCGAGCTCGACAATGCGGGCATCGGCATAAATCTTAAGCCTTGTTTTATGCGGATAATCCATCAAAAACAAAGATACCTGCGGATGCGCCATCACATTACCAACAGAAATATACTGCTTGTTGCCCCTAAAGTCAACCACACCGATGGTATGGCTATCTATCACTTTAATAAAACCTGCCGGCCCTCCCCTGTGCTGGATATACGGATAGCCATTTTCACCTATACTGGCCATATAAAAGCTATCACGACTTTCAATAAACATTTGTTCAGGTTCGGTTAAGCCATCCTTATCGGCCAACATATTTTCCATACGAGCATAGGCCGGGCGGCTGCCATATTTTTCCTGTAGTTTTTTAACGCCATCGGTAAAAGCAAAGCGTGCAAAATTCATGATGTAAACAATTTAAGTGATAAAATACTTATGCCCGCTTTGCGGTGCAAGGCGGGCATAAGGGTGTAAACTATAGTTATAAATCAGGAATATTATTTTACCAGTTCTGGGATAGCAGGCCAGTCAACCGGCACCTGGGTTAAGGCGTATACATAATTAGTGATGGTTTTATCGCCAACAGCTACAACTACGTCAATCAGGTTGGCTTGTGTATAACCGGCAGCATAAAAGTTTTCAACCACTTGATGATCGGCATGGCCCTTATTTTCGGTAATTGATTTGGCTACTTTAACCAAAGCATCAATTTTAGGGTCGAATGAAGCTGAGCCACCACGGATCTCAACAATTTGATCATCAGTAAAACCATTCATCTTAGCAATGGCTGTGTGTGCGGCAGAACAGTAAGCACAATCATTTACCTGGCTTACTATAAGGTTTACGGCTTCTTTTTCCTTAGCACGTAATGATGTTTTACCGTTTGAAAGTGTTATATAGTTAGCAAGGGCATGATCTGAAGTTGCAAAAACTGCAAACAGGTTTGGCACGCGGCCTACTACTTTGGTTAATGTATCAAATATGGCTTGGTTTTCTGGAGTTACTTGTTCTCTTGTTGGAATTGCGAAAGTTTTCATTTTTGTAACGTTAATTTTTGTTGTTTTGAATTAACAATACAAAGGTGGCAACTTTAGCAGCCCTGCGGAATGGGCAAACTTCCCGGGGTCTTGTAATTATTTCCCTTCGGCAATTAAAACCTTGTTATTTCTAAAATCGGTTGGCGAAAACGAGGTGTGTTTTTTGAAGAAATTGCTGAAATAAGCTGCATCCTCGAAACCAAGTTCATAAGTAATTTCTTTGGCTGATTTATCGGTATAATACAATAACCGCTTAGCTTCAATAATAAGCCGCTCCTGTATCACCTGTAAAGGCGATTTATGGTTATACAAGGCAAAAAGATTGGAAAGCGTTTTAGGCGATTTATTTAATTGCTGTGCATAATAAGCAACCGAATGTTGTTCACGGTAATTATTCTCCACCATTAAGTTGAACTTGCGAATAGTACCAAACTTTTCATCGGCCATCGGTTCTTTGTGCCCACTATGCGCCTTGGCCAGCCGGGTTACAATAATAATGAGGCGCTTCAGCAGCATCCTGAGCATATCTATCTGGATATTATCTGCTGTTTCAAATTCTTCGATGAAAATATCAAGCAGGCGCTGCAATTTAAACTGCATGGCATCATCAAGGGTAACAAAAACCTGCTCCGAGCTACCATAAAACAGGAAACCCACGCAGCTTACCTCCTCGTCATGATCAACAATGCAATAAAAATCGCGGTTAAACTGCCAGGCCACAATATCTTCAGAATGCTCAAAGCGGAAGGATTGGTTAACCATTAAGGGCAGTATGGTATTGGGCAGAAAATCATAATCTACCTCATCAATGGTTACAGTTTGCTTTTCGCCACGGTTCCAGGCTATGGTGAGGTATTTATGCTGGCGATCGCGGGTAAAAAACATCCTGTCGAAGTGTTTTTCATTAATAAGCAGCAGCAGATCGCCGCCTGTAGATTGTTCTGTAGCTGATAGTTTCATTTTTGCGTGATAGCAAAGATATTCAAAAGTGATAATTAAGTATTTGCAACCATCGGTTTATCACAGCCAGATGACCAATCATGCTGAATGTTGGTCATGAGCAAAGCATTATCGAACTTTACCGAACCTTTTGGAAACATAGCTTCATCTTCAAAAAAACTTGATTTAACAGCACTCACTTCAAGCGCCTGCACCATCCAGTTATCAGTATGCAGTACCAGCCCTTCGTACTTATTACCATTAGGTGAATATCCTGTTGAGCCGGCTTTAAAGAAATCGGAAGCAACAGCAAGTGTCCCGAATATCGAATCCGGATTGAGTTGATTAGCAACTTTTGCGTCCACGCTAATTACCGTCCCGTCCGAACTTGTAAAGGCCACACGATATTGGCCATTGTTTTCATTAACATCAAATTTGGCCTGATAATGCCTGCCGGGAAATATCCTGCCACCTGCAACCGTATTAAATAAAGATGATGTATCCCTGCGGGGAATATAAACCCCTTCTTTTAATTCGCCGTTTTCGAACCATTCAACCGCTATGCGGTGGGCGCCATTTTCTGACCCCACTCCTAAAAAAGCCGGCATACCTTTAGGACGCACCTGCTTAAGCCTGATCAAACAAATGCCTGCTATAGCCTTGCCGCCAATAAGCTTGGGGCTAAAGGGCGGGGGCACCATTTTTTTCGCTATCTCCGCATCCACGGTAAAGTTTACCAATATACGCCTGTCAATTATGCCGGTAATTTTCGGAATCTTCATGTGATAAATTTATGATCATTTTTCAGTGTTTAGATAACCAGGGGCTGATTATCTTGTCAAATATGCCTCCTCCCTACTTCATACTACATTAACAACCGCTTAACACACTTCATCAAACATTCATCCAAAAAAAAGAAATTGCGCCTTAATTATCCTCAGCTATTGCCTGAGGCGGTTACCCCTATTAATTTAAGATGACTATAACCCAATTCCTCGACCGGCATCAGGATGCCGTGCAAGTTGTATTATATGCTTTTATCATTTGCTCCTTGTGGTTGGTAGAAGTTTGTTTTTCGTCAGGTATAACTTCGGTAAAAAAGCGCTGGCAGCATAACAAAACTAACCTGCTCTTCATCTTTACAGCCCTCCCTATCCAGCTATTGCTTACCACCATTGTTTTGATCATAGTTGGCTGGACCAACGCACATCACTGGGGGCTGATCAACTATATTCCCGGTCATCACAATAAATGGGTTTATTACATAAGCCTTTTTATGCTGCTTGATCTTTGTGAATACATTTACCATGTGGTAATGCACAAGATAGACCCACTTTGGAAATTCCACCTTGTGCATCACAGCGATCTTCATGTCGACGTTTCAACCACAGTGCGTGAGCACCCCGGAGAAACCTGTGTACGCACCTGCTGCTTAATGCTTTGGGTATTTATTTGCGGCCCGGCCGTTGGCGTTTTGGTATTGAGGCAAACCTTTCAATCACTATTCAATATACTTGCCCATACCGAGTTCCGGTTACCTAAAAAAGTTAATAAAGTAGTTGGCCTGATTTTCATAACGCCGAACCTGCACCACGTACACCATCATTATCAACTACCACATACCGACCGCAACTATGGCGATGTACTAAGCATTTGGGACAGGCTTTTTGGCACTTTTGGAGAGCTTGAACAGGAAAACACCCGCTTTGGCATTGATACCCATATGGATAAAGATGTTACCGGCAGATTTGTGAATATTATTAAAATACCGTTTCAGAAACTGGAAAGGCCGCAGAAGTAAAAGCATTTAACATCCGGTTATAACTTGCAATCCCATAATCTTTAACAAGTTTCCACTTGTGGCTGGCTTGGATAAATATAAAGTTGGCTGTTCCACATTATAGTTGTTTGTAGTGTCAAGAATCAAATCAGGCACATTGTCACCGTCAATATCACCAACAAAAAGTATTTGCGTCAGGGCATCTTCAAAACTGGGTGTAGAAACAAGCATTTGATCAAACGACTTTCCGGCAATTACAGCTTTTATATGCAAGCTATAATTAGTTACCACATAGTCTTTTGCAGACAAGTCGTATTTTCTTTCGCCGGTGGCATACAACGTATAAACGATATCATCATACGTAAAAAAGAAACGCTCATTCGGTAATAAGTCGCTCTTGATAACTTTGATCTGTTTAACCGGATGGTTGGGAATATTTTTAATACCCGAGAATAAAAGTATTGCGCTGTCTTTAACAGATCTATTTACCTCAACACCGGTAGCCTGCCCTTCATTATCAACCATTTCGTCATAGGCTTTTGTAATTAACAACTTTGTACCTGCTATATAATATCCGCTGGCAGACTTAAACAAACCTTTCCAGTGATATTTTCCCCAATCAAGAGCGACTTCTCCACCGTGAAACAAATCATATCCAGATAAGACCCTCGCCGGGTACACCAAAGAATCTGACGGATAATAACTTATGAGTTTATTGGATTGTAAAACGCGTAAAGCCGGCAAGACCTTCTTTGGGACAACTTTGGTTTTTAAAGGTGCTTTTTGCTTGCAGGCTAAAATGAACAACGCAAAAAAAAGAATAAAGTAATAGGGTTTAATCATCAAAATCTTAATCAAATTTGGCTCCAACTCTCAATTAATTCCTCCCAATCAGGCCCCGCCTGTATTTCGGAAACATCGAGCATTAACACATCTCCCGCATCACCGGAACAATGGAGTGCATACCACAGGGCATCGCTTAACCCATCATTATGCCAGGTGGTTACCACATCGTTAATTGGTAAATGCCCTTCGACGGCTCCTACCTCCCGGGCAACTATAACTTCGTCTATGTAATCGTGTAATACTTCGCCGTAGTTACCTGTACAACATACGTAATGAACATCGCGATCTATCGCGCTATAGGCTATATCTTTGAATACTATATTATCTTTTTTGTCGATGCTGACGACCAATACCCATTTTTCGGTGGGGATTATTTTCGTCCAATCCATATCCTGATGATATTTTTGATAATACAATTTCCGGTTATTAATTGTTATCACTTCATTCATGGGCCAACGGTGCAATTACGCCTATTATTCTTCTTCTCCAAAATCCTCCATTACACCAAAATATTCTTCCCATTCCGGGTCGTCTATTACGGTTATGTTTATGGGGAATTCATCAAATTCGGATAAGGCTTCATTTAACCTGTCGCCTGCAATATCAATATCGGTAGTGTACCAGGCCCACCAGCGTTCATTTTCGCCTGTAAATACAAAAGCCAGGATACTTTGATAATCATCTTCAAGGATGTCCACCAATGCGTCTTCAACCTGCTCCATCGCAAGCATTTCATCTGCCGGAGGCAACAACGACGGATCAAATGATTCATAGTTCCAGGTTACATCCATGCGCTGCAGGTAAGCACCTGTTTCAAAAAAGTTTGATAAGTTGGGCCTGTAACGGACCAGCAGGGGGATATCGTCGTCGGATACGGCTTCTATCGATACCCAGGTATCGTCTAAAATCATAGGTTTGTTTTTATAAGGTTTAGCAGGTGTGTATTTTATAGATGAAATGTTATAGCAGAACGATACAGATTTGTTATTATTTTATTCTCTATAACAGCTCTTTAACCATCGTCAACTTTCTAAGTATAAAGATAGTTATGCCAGGCAAAATCCGGTGCATTTATTCAAAAAATCATTCATCAAGTCCCCCTTGGCTTTGTGAATAACAGACTTACGAAATTTTTAAAACTTCGTAAGTCATAAACATTCCTCTTATTCTACCTCAAACTCCTTTTTCAGTTTAATATCAACAGACGAGCTTCCTATCATCACTTGAAACTTGCCAGGTTCAACCGTCCAGTTCATATTTTTATCTAACAGCGCCAAATCATCGGGATGCAGCGTAAATTGTACCGTTTTCTTTTCTCCCGGGTTAAGGGTGATACGGTCGAAGCCGCGCAAATCATACTCATAAGTGGTAACGCTGCTCACTTCATCCTTAAGGTAAAGCTGCACCACGTCGTCGCCTTTACGCTGACCTGTGTTGGTTACATCAACACTAACCTGTATAAGTCCCTGGGAGTTGCCTTTTTCGGGCGATACCTGTAGGTTGCTATACTCAAATGTAGTGTAGCTTAGTCCATAACCATAAGGATATAAGGCACCTTTTACACTGGTTTTGCCCCAGCTGTTTTGCCCGCCTTGCTCTGCCTGTGATGATGGCTTGAACGGGAAGTTATATTCCAGCTGACCTGTTGTTTTAGGGAAAGTGATCGGCAACCTTCCGCCGGGGTTGTTATCGCCAAATAAGGTTTCGGCAATTACCTGCCCGCTTTGTACGCTCGGAAACCAGGCTTCCAAAATGGCAGGTACATATTTATTTTCCCAGTTGATGGTTAGCGGCTGCCCGTTAATCATCACCATTACCACCGGTTTGCCGGTAGCCTGTAAAGCCTGGATCAGCTTTAACTGCCTACCCGGCAGGTTTAAGCCTGTACGTGATAAACTCTCGCCTACACGGTCAACATCTTCGCCTACTACAGCAATCACAATGTCCGATTGTTTGGCCTGTGCCACTGCCGAATCAATACCTGCCTGCTCCTGCGCAGTTAATGGTGTTTCAATGATCTCGCTTTCAGGCCAGGTAGGATCAACCATATCGCAGCCTTTAACATAGCTTACTTTAGCATCGTTGCCTACGTAATTTTTAACACCATCAAACACAGTAGTAACCGGGTTGTGCGATGGACCGTACCTGCTCACAGCATAATTAGTTTCTTTAGCCAGCGGACCGGTAATCAGGATATTAGGATATTTCTTTTTATCCAATGGCAACAGGTTGTTGGCATTTTTTAGCAATACCATTGATTCGCGGTTCATTTTCAAGCTCATGGCCTTATCGGCATCGGTATGTACTATTTTATCGGCTGCCTTAGGATCTTTAACATAAGGACTGTCAAATAATCCCAGTCTGAATTTCACCTTCAACACTTCGCCAACACGGGTGTCGATGATCTTCATGGAAATGCGGTTTTCTTTGATCAGCTCACGCAGGGGCATAATAAAGGTTTGCGGCATGGTAAAATTGGTACGCACGTTCAGACCTGCTTCAACAGCCTGCCTTACGGCTTCCTTATAATCGGCTGCTACGTGGTGTTTAGAATATAGAAATTCAACGGCCTCACTGTCGCTCACTACATAGCCATCAAACCCAAACTGCTGACGTAAAAGCTGCGTTAAAAAGTAATAGCTTCCTGTTATAGGCACACCGTCCCAGTCATTGTAACTGCTCATTACGCCCATAGGATGCGCCTCCTGGATAACCCTGCGGAAAGGGTACAAATACAACTGGTGCATTTCACGTGGAGCCACATGCGGGTCGGTACGGGCGCTGCCATCACGGCCGCCCTTAGGCACGCTATATACTGCAAAGTGTTTAAGGGTTGATGCCACGCCGCCCTCCTGGATGCCGAGTACCATTTGCTTGCCCATTTCGGCAATGTGAAAAGGGTCTTCGCCATAACATTCAACCACACGGCCCCAGCGCTGATCGCGGGCGGGGTCAAGTATAGGCGCGTAAACATTGGTATAGCCTAAAGCTTTGGCTTCGCGACCAACGGTTTTACCGGCCTGGTAAACCAGTTCCTTATCAAAAGTACTGCCTATAGATATTGGCGCAGGCAGCGGTGTGGCCCGGTCATGGTTAAGGCCATGAATGCCCTCGTTGGTAAAATCAACAGGGATGCCTAATCGGGTTTCCTCAACAAACCATTTTTGAATGGTATTAATGGCCGACGCATGTTTGCTAAATGGATATGAATACTGAGTTGGCGCATCATCTGTATGCGATGTCAAGTTATTCAGTTCTTCGTCGATGTTGGCGATTCCATCCTTCCAAACTTCGTTTTTCCAGTTGGGTACGGGCATTTCATCTTTTAGTACACGTTTGTAGCCATACAGCGTAGCCATCTGGCAGGTTTTCTCTTCCACGGTCATCTGGCTTACCAGGTCGGCCACGCGTTTATCAATGGGTTGCGAGGGATCTTCGAACACATCCATTTTGCCATTCTTATTAAAATCTATCCAGCCTTTGTGGTAGATATTTTTTTCCTGTGCGGATGAAGCCAGGCTAAAACTAAGAGATAAAGCAGATGCCACGAATACCCTTGGCAGGTAGTATTTATTTCTCATGAGGGTTGTATTGGAGTTGGTTTTTTCCAAATATATAGCTTTAGGCTTAACCAGTACCGTTACAGCCATCCCCGAAGCGGTATATTTTAACTATATCGTTTGAGTAACATATCAGTTGCATTATTCAGAAACCTTACGCTATTTTTAAACTGTCCATGAGCTTAAAACAACCAGTAACCCTAATTTCACAAGCGCTTATTCAGGCCGCTGTTTGCGTACCTTTCCTGATAATTACATTGATTATTTATGGCATTGCCCGCGAGGGGAGTGAGATAGGCGCTGCAGTTATGTACGCTTTATTTGCCATTCCCGGCTATGTAATTGCCGTTTGCAGTTATCTGATATATAACGTCATCGAAACAAAAATAAAAACAACCTGGGCCATACTTAAATACTCAGCTCCATTGTTTCTATTAGCAGCTGGCTTGTTAGCTATAGCAAACTACAAGGAAAGTGACCGGCAAATATTTTTTATCATCATAGCTACCATCCTGTTCATTGAACCTGTTAAGATCATTTATCAGCGGGTGTTGAAAACCCTGTAGTATAAATCCAGCATCTGCTGCCACTATATCACAAATTTAATTTCAGTGTAAATAATAAGCTACAATTAAACTTAATATTTACCAATCGGTTTCATAATTTATATATTCATATATAAATTCTAAACCGCCATGAAATCAATAAAAACCTTGTATACGCTTGCAGCTATTATAGGCTTGAGCTATAATTCTGTATCGGCACAAACTCAACCAGTCGCTACTACACCAACAGTAACTTTTCAGAACGTGAGTAACCTGCCCTACCCGCTTACCTGGACCAGCAGTGTTACAGATGGCAACAATATTTACACCGTTGCCGGCTATAAGGGCGGACGTGGTGGCTACTCGTCGGATGTATTGAAATACAGTCCCAAAACTAATACCTGGACTAAAATTGCTGATATGGGCGGCAACAAAGTTCAATCGGCAACAGCTTATGTGCCTGCTACCGGCAAAATTTATGTTTTTGGAGGTATTGGTGGCGTTAGCAATAATATACGCACCAGCCAGATATTTCAGGGCGTGCAAAGTGTTGATATTAAAACCGGTGAAGTAAAAAACCTCAACGTATTAAACCCAATGGCCAGTACGTATGGCTCTGCCATTGAGTGGGACAATAAGATCTATTTATTTGGCGGCAGCCGTGAAGAAAAACGCAGCATAAACTCGGTTTATGAGTTTGACCCTACAACCCTTCAATTTAAACAATTGGCCAACATGCCAGAGTACCTACAGGCCGCTGGCGCAGTGGTAAATGGTGTTATTTACACTTTTGGCGGCTACGATACCTTTCTTAAACATCAGGGAACTAATATTTACGCCTACGATATCAAAGCTAATACCTGGAAAACTGCCGGTAAGCTACCCGAATTTATGTCGGCCAATAGTGTGGCGGCAAGCGGCAATGTGATATTTGTTGCGGGCAGTTATGATGATGAAAACCTTTTAGGTTATTTTGATACTGACAATGGCAAATTCACCAAACTGAAATCAAATATGGAGCCACGCCGCGCCGCATCATCAGCAATTGTAAATAACATGCTGTTTGTTTTTGGCGGAACTACGCGCTTCAAAGCGTTTAATGTTTCAACTTTGGAAACCGTACAGGCTACCAACATTACGCCTTTCCTTAAAAACTCTACAAGCAGGTAATATAACCAACAAGATATGAAGAAGCCGGTAACGCACGTCAACCGGTTTCTTGCTTAAAACGCACGTGGCGCCGGGTTATTTCTAATCAAACAAATCCTGATATAAACAAAAGTTTTCACTATCAAAACAGACAAACATCACTTCCACTTAACTATCAGCCAAAAAATCTTTAACGGCTTTAACTGCGATTTGTACCAGCTCAATAACACCCATAACATTTTGGATTTATAGCTTGTATAACAAACACGAAAGTGTTTTGCTTTTAGAAATATAGCTGCACCATTTTGCGCCAGTAGCGTGCCCGGTGAGCCTCTTCGTGCCAAATGTATAAGCTATTCTGGATGCCTTTACTGGCCAATACAGTACTTAGATATTTATTATCTTCTAAAAAAGCATCTTCCTCGCCTACGGCCAGTATAATTTGAAGGCGCTTGATCTGATCAATAATTTCGGGGCTGTGCAGGTTATTCAAAAACTGGTTAGGCATGTTGAAATACACATTCTCATCGCGATAGCCATCCAACAGGTCGCGGAAGTTTCCCATGGCCTGGGTGATATCATACCGGCCACTCATACCTACCACTTTAACAAAAACCGAAGGGTGTTTAAATCCGATATTAACGGCATGATAGGCTCCCATGCTGCAACCGGCCGAAATGATTGCTCCATCCGGGTTAAGCGTTTTCATTAGCGCTACAACCTCCTGCAAAATGTATTGCTCATAATGCAGGTGGCGCTCCATGCGGTGATAGGGATGGCTATATTCGTTATAAAAACTTTCGCGGTCGATACTGTCAACACAATATACCTGCAGGTGTCCGGCCTCAATTTTGCTTCGTAAGGCTTCAATTACCCGCCAGTCTTCATAATCATAAAACCTCGCCGTACGAGTGGGAAAAAATAAAACAGAGGCACCTGCATGGCCAAAAACCAGCAATTCCATATTACGCTGAAGTGATGGACTAAACCACTTGTGGTACTCTCTTTTCATCTTTTAAACCGCTGAAAGATGATAAATGTGTGTAAACCCTATATTAAGCTAATTTGATACTTTGCGGCATTCGCTGTAAAACAGCATTTTTCCACAAAGTGTAACCGGCGCTGCTTAAATGCAAACCATCTTTATCATAATATTCTCGTATTGGTTTACCAGAAGCATCTATCATCTGATTAAATATATTGATGAACTGCCAGTTTTTATGGCGGTGAATTATTTCATTTTCAATTAAACTGTTGGTATACCTGTATTTTTCAACAATAGGCCAGCGTGCAAGGCTTGGTTTAAGTGATATATAATAACAGGGAATATTACCAAAAAGCCGCTCAACCTCAACAGTTAGCTGCTTAAAAAATATAAAAACCTCCTCGGGGTTGCGGCCATCGCCCAAATCATTGTCGCCTGCATAAACCACGATAGATTCGGGGTTGTAGGAATGAAGAATACGCTCAAAAAACCAAACGCAGGCGGCCAGCGTTGAGCCGCCGAAGCCAAGGTTAACAGGCTGCATGTCGTCAAAATCAGCATCAAGCGTATTCCATAAACGAATGGATGAGCTTCCATAAAAAATTACCCGCGGCACATAATCAAGCTTTGTTCGCTTAATCTCCAACTGCTTCACATCCTCTTCGTACCAGATCATATTCTATTTTGTAGACCGTATTAATTTAAGGGCTAAAGATAATACAATAGCCCTAACTTAATGTAAGTTGATAAAATAATGGTATTAAAATTGTAAACTTGTTACTCTTCGGCCGCTTCTTCACCTTTTGTTCCCAGTTCAACAATATCGCCCTTTTTAAAAAGGATGGCCTGCAAAGTGGTACGCCAAACGGGTTTCTTACGCAGTAAAAATTCCAAATCCATGCCAAAATGCTTAAACTCTTCCTGCTGGGCATTTTGCATAATGGCTTTTGCCTGTTTATCTTTTTCAACCGAAATGCGTTGTTCGTACCAGTTTATAGCCTCGGCCTCTTCGGTTAATGAAACTATCATTCGGGCAAATGTGCGGGTTTCGTCCGATAACTCATTGGCGGGTTCGTGATATTGATCAAATGACATAATTCTCTTTTTTAAGGAGATAAGTGTAATCCGAACGCTTTTGTTTTAGCCTGTAAGTATTTAGAATTATTATTAAACCACGTGCTTCCTGATTTTAACAGTAACCAATTTTGACGTTGGTGTATTGCTTTGTTCGGCAACGCTGTTGATGGGAATGAGCACGTTGGCTTCCGGGTAATAGGTAGCTGTATTCCCTTCGGGGATGTTATAGGGCACGATCACAAACAACCTCGCTACCCGCTCAACGCCATCATCATAATTAAACAGATCAACTTTTTCCCGAGCCTTAAAGCCGGCCTTTTGCATGTCGTTCTCGTTCATTAAAACTACCCGGCGCTCGTTGTGAATGCCCCGGTAGCGATCATCAAGACCGTAGATGGTAGTATTAAACTGATCATGACTGCGAATGGTTGCCATATGGTATTCGTCGGCCGCCAGTTCATGCTTAGGCAGCGGGGCGATGTTAAAAGGTATAATGCTTCCGTTTTTTTCGGTGATAAACTTACCCTCGCGTGCTGCGTTAGGCAGATAAAAACCGCCGGGCAAACGGACCTTCTGATTATAATCCTCACAACCCGGAATTACCCTGGCTATCACATCGCGCACAGCGTCATAGCTTTGGGCATATTTATCCCAGTCGATAACCGAGCGGTTGCCAAACGTGGCTTTGGCAAGGTTGCAGACAATCTGGTTCTCGTTCATCAAGTGTTCAGATACCGGCGTCAACATTCCTTTTGACATCTGGACAACTCCCATTGAGTTTTCACAGCTAATGAATTGCTCTTCGCCATTTACAATGTCCTTGTCGCTTCGTGATAGTGTTGGGAGGATCAAAGCCTCCTCCCCATGCACCAAATGGCTACGGTTTAATTTGGTTGATACATGCACCGATAGCTTAAGCTTACGCATGGCCTGTGCAGTAAACAGCGTATCCGGCGTAGCCGAAAGGAAATTACCGCCCATAGCAAAAAATACTTTAAGCTTGCCTTCGTCCATAGCTTTGATGGATTCAACAACATCATAGCCATGGCCCCGCGGCGGTTCAAAACCAAAAACTTCTTTGAGTTTATCTAACTGTTTCGGCTTCGGCTTATCCCAGATCATCATAGTACGGTTACCCTGTACATTGCTATGCCCGCGCACCGGGCACAAACCCGCACCGGCCTTGCCGATGGCGCCTTTAAGCATAGCCAGGTTCACAATCTCCTTCACTACAGCTACACCATTTTTATGCTGGGTGATGCCCATGGCCCAGCAAATAATGATACGGCTTTTATTTTTAATCAAATCAACAGCCTGCTCAATTTCAGTTACTGTTAAACCCGCAGCTTTAGCCAAATCACCAACCTCATATTGGTTCAGGCTATCTAAAAAGGCAACATAACCTGTGGTGTTCTTTTTAATAAATTCATGATCAAAAACAGTACCCGGGTTTTCCAATTCGGCTTTATACAGCAGCTTTTCCATGGCTTTGAGCAGCGCCATATCGCCATTTATCTTCACCTGAAGGTATAAGTCCGCCAGTTGGGTTTTGATACCCAAAATCCCTTTTACTTTTTGTGGGTTCTTAAAACCCATTAAACCGGCCTCATGCAGCGGATTTACAGCGATGATCTTCGAACCTTTCTCTTTTGCTTTTTCCAGTGCGCTGAGCATGCGCGGATGATTGGTACCAGGATTTTGCCCCATGATAATGATCACGTCGGTATCGTAAAAATCATTAAGCGTAACCGTACCCTTACCGATACCAATAGTATCCGCAAGGCCAACACCGGTACTTTCATGGCACATGTTGGAGCAATCGGGCATATTATTGGTGCCAAACTCACGCACAAACAACTGGTAAGTAAATGAAGCTTCGTTACTGGTACGGCCGGATGTATAAAATGCAGCTTCATCTGGTGATGCCAAAGCATTAAGCCCATCTGCTATTTTTTTAAAGGCTAATTCCCAGCTTATTGGCGTGTAATGTGTAGCACCGTTGGCGAGGTAAACCGGTTGGGCTATCCGCCCTTTTTTGCCTATTTCGTAATCGTTAAGCTTAGCCAATTCGGCTACAGAGTTTTCGGCAAAGAACTCTCCTGTTAGCTTCTTGGTTGTAGCTTCTTCGGCAAGAGCTTTAGCACCGTTTTCACAATATTCGGCTATGGGCGAGCGGTCGTCATCGGGATCAGGCCAGGCGCAGCCTGAGCAATCAAAGCCGCTCTTCTTGTTCATGTGAAACAGGCCTTCCATACCCCTTACCAGGCCTGTTTCCTTTAATATATCAACCATAGCAACCGTTACCGCGGGGATGCCCGCTGCCCAGTCTTTAGGATGTGTGATTTTCAGATCGAGCAGTTCTTCGGGGTTCTCTGCTGCCGGTACCTGTTCTGGTTCCTTGCTCATATCTTTTTAGCCGCTAACGGATTGGGGTAATTATCGCTTTGGTCTTCGGCAACTTCATCCAAACAAGTAAAATCTTTTTCAACCAGTAAATGCAAGCTGCCGTGAGTGCCTTCATAACCTACCTTGTCTTCATCGGCAAAGTTGGCAATCATTGTTTTGGGCGCGTACAATGTTATGGCGTTTTCTTTGTAAGTTGCCGACAGATGCTCATCATCAACCAGCCTCAAAGCATAAATAAGTTGCTGGCTGCCAAAATCGACCGATTCCTGCACATAACCGTCTTCGGCAAGTTTAGCAACGTCGGTTTTAGTAAGCCTGTATCTAAGCGAATTACCTTTTATCCTTATTTTCATTAGTATCAATCAATTTATGCTGATGGCGCTGTTAATGCAGCCTCATCAGCAGGGATCATAACCCGGTGTGCGCCTGTATAAATATTAAAGCGCTCGTCACGTAAAAAGCCTATCAGTGTAATATTAAATTCGTTTGCCAGCTCTACAGCCAGGCTTGAGGGCGCTCCTACCGCCGCTATTATACTGATACCTGCCATAGCCGCTTTTTGAATAAGTTCAAAACTGGCCCTGCCGCTCAGCACCAGTATTGTTTGCTGCAATGGCAACCAGTTATACATCATGGCGGCACCTATCAGTTTATCTAAAGCGTTATGCCTTCCTACATCTTCCCTGAGTAGCAGCAATTCGCCTACAGGGGTAAATAATGCAGAGGCATGCAGGCCCCCGGTATCATCAAATACACGTTGATGCCTGCGCAATATCTTCGGAAGCTGATTAAGCACAATGCTGTGGATCATGTTGCCATCATCCTCAACCCCAGCAAAGCTACTCACTGTACGGATAGCGCTGATTGATCCCTTACCACATACACCGCAGCTGCTGGTGGTGTAAAAATTGCGTTCGGTATTTTGGAGGTTCGGCAGAACACCCTCTTCCAGTGTTACCAGCATCGTATTCTCCTTGTTTTCGGCACAGGCAATAAAGC
The DNA here is from genome assembly GCF_900110105.1 of Mucilaginibacter gossypiicola. GTDB lineage: Bacteria > Bacteroidota > Bacteroidia > Sphingobacteriales > Sphingobacteriaceae > Mucilaginibacter > Mucilaginibacter gossypiicola. The sequence continues at coordinate 470,289 of NZ_FOCL01000003.1, forward strand.
TATGCTTAGCCGATTTTATCTCATCGGCATTTTTGATAATGCCTTCAGTAAACAGGAAACCGGTTGCCAGTTCGGCGTCGTGCCCGGGAGTACGCATGGTTACTGAAATATTACGAACCTCTCTTTGATCGGTCGGACCGTATTCCAACTTAATTTCCAGGGGCTCTTCAATGGCAATACTATCCTCTTCCCTGGCGCTTTGATTAGCGTTAACTTTTACAACCGGGATATGAATAACTGATGGCGTAGACATACTCAAATATACAACTTAACCGGCGGGTTTGTTTAGGTGAGTTTAGTCCTTCTATGCAAGTTCAAGCGTCCACGCTTGAACTCAAACTAAAGTAAGCGTCCACGCTTACGACCCATCAATGGTAAGCGTGAACGCTTACCTTCAAAATAATTCAAGCGTGGACGCTTGAACTTGCTGAACTTGCTAAGTTTCCCATTTGTTAAATTTAAACCTGTTGCTCATTTTGTAAGCTAATTTGAATATTTTTGAGATATGAAGATCAACATACTGGCTTTTGGGGTGACCAGGGAAATATTTGGAAGCAGCGAAGTTAGCCTGGAATTGACCAACGATGCTACCATCTCCAATTTAAAATACCTGCTCGAGCAGCAATATCCGCGTTTAAAGCAGCTTTCATCATACATGCTGGCTGTTAATAATGAATATGCCTTGCCTGGCGATACCATTCACGAGCGTGATGAAATTGCGATCATTCCGCCGGTGAGCGGGGGGTAGTCAGTTGGCAGTTATCGGTACGCAGTTGGCAGTATGCCTGTTCAGCTTGCAGTTTTTAGCCGGCAGTTTGCGGCAGATCTGAGAAGATATTTTATTACAAATCCATTCAACCTAACAAAACAATGGCTATCAGAAGCGCTACGCTTGCCGATCATTCAGCAATATCAAACCTGCTTACACAATTAGGCTATCCTGGCACTGAGGATCATTTGCCGGACAACCTTGAACGGATGTTAGGGCAACCTACATCGCAAGTTTTAGTTTATGAGGATGAAGGCCAGGTTGCAGGTTTTATTGCCATCGATTTTTTAACACAACTGGTTGTTAAGGGCGATTTTATCCGCATCAGTTGTTTTTCTGTCGATGAAGACACCCGCGGCAAAGGCATTGGCAAGGCACTTGAGGATTATATCACCGAGCTTGGTAAGCAGCGCAATGCCGACCGCATAGAAGTTCACTGCCATACACGCAGGGTTGATGCGCATCGGTTTTATTACAGGCAGGGTTATGCTGAGTCGCCTAAATACTTAATGAAATCATTGGTATCATAATACAAAATCAAATCGCATTGAACACACAAATTCTCCTATCCGCCCAAACACTGGATATCCAATCATGCATCGATTGGATCATGTCGCCCGAATCTGGCGGGATAGATGTGTTTATCGGCACCGTGCGCAATGCCACCAAGGGAAAAAAAGTTTTAAAGCTCGATTTTGAAGCTTATGAGCCTATGGCCATTAGCGAAATGAATAAGATTGCTGCCCAGGCCTTTGAACGCTGGTCGGTTCAAAAAATACTGATCCACCATCGTACCGGCTTACTGCAGGTTGGCGAAGTGCCTGTGGTTATTGCCGTATCAGCAGCTCACCGTGACGCCGCCTTTGACGCCTGCCGGTATATCATCGATACGCTCAAACAAACAGTACCCATCTGGAAAAAAGAAAGCTTTGAGGACGGCGATGTTTGGGTAGCAGCACATCCTTAGGATTTCGGATTTGGGATGTTCGATTTGGGATTTTTTTGATTTTACATTTATAATCGCCAGTCATCCTGAACTTGTTTCAGGGTCCCACAGGACAGGTATGCGCTATATCCCGATCATTTATTTAGCGGCAGGGACGATAAAATAAATTCAGAATAACGCGGAGAACTTATCCCAATACCATTATTAATTATTCCATCTCTTCCAAAGAAGCATGATTTAAATTGAACAGTATAAGAGTTTCATATGCCATGTCAGAAATTATTAAACGGTAGTCATTGCCCAAAATGAAATCATCATTATTTTCAAAAGCACCATTAATCTTAGCCCAATAAAACTTTGGTAAATTAGTATTGGGATAAAAATCGTCAAACTCACCTGATTTGGAAATTAAAACGTCATCAAATCCAACACCTTTCAAATTTCTAAACTCAATCTCCCTTTTAAGTCTTTCAGTGACGATGTAGCATGGAAACGACTCCAAAATATCATCACCTAACCATCCCGCAAATTTATAATTTAGTTTCGCTACAATTGGAGGATGAACTTTTGTGTTTATTACAGTTTCCTCTCCTATGCCTCCAGCAACCTCCGGCTCTATGATCCTGTACATATGCACTTCCTAATCAACCTTATATTCCTCTAATCCTCCCTCTAATGAAAAAACATCTGCATCGGGAATCATTTTGAGGATAAGTTTTACCGCTTCATCGCTTCGTTTGCCTGATGAGCAATAAAGCACCTTAGTATTGGGGCTGGTAAAATATGCCAGATATTCCTCTACTTCGTCCAACGGGATATGTGTACCGCCAATGTCATAAGCTTCGCGTTCCTGCAACGTGCGTACATCTATGAGTTCGACAGTATCATCCAAAAGGATCCGCTTCTTTAGCTCATCGGCATTGATGGTAGGGATAGTAATAGTTGCTTTTAACCGGCGAATATGCGTTTTAGTAACCGATCCAATTTTAAAGATGCGGCTCTGCATACTTTGTGCGTCAAAAATCAGCACTTTCCCTGCAAGCAGGTCGCCGGTCCTGGTAAGATATTTAATTACCTCGTTGGCCTGCATACAGCCGATAATTCCGGCCAAAGTAGGGATCACACCGCCCTCGGTACAGTTAGGGATCTGCGTAGCATCAACTTCGGGAAACAGATCACGATAATTAGGCGAGTTGGCCCCTTTAGCATTACTTACATTCCAAACTGCAACCTGTCCTTCAAACTGGTAAATGGCGCCGTACACGAGTGATTTACCTGCCAAAACGCAGGCATCGTTAAGCAGGTACCGGGTTTCAAAATTGTCGGTACCATCCAGTATAATATCATAGTTACTAATCACATCCATCACATTGTCGGATGTGATTTTAGTGGTATGAGGCACCAGTTTAATACCCGGGTTTTGTGCCTGCAAACGCGTACAGGCTACTTCAGCCTTGTTTTTGCCCTCATCGGCAGGGGTGTATAATACCTGGCGGTGCAGGTTACTTACCGATACCTGGTCAAAATCGGCAATGCCTAAGGTACCAATACCTGTTGATGTAAGGTATTGCGCAGCAGGACAGCCCAAGCCACCTGCCCCTACTACCAGCACGCGTGCTTGCTGCAATAATTGCTGGGCTTCCTCACCAAAGCCAGGAAGTGCTATCTGGCAGTTATATCGTTGTAAATCCTCATTCATTAGCGGCAACTATTTTATGGTGGATCATTGATTTTACCTTCTCTAATTCTTCGGGCGTGTTCACATTGGTCAGCGCTTCCTGACTGGGGGCATTGAGCAGGGTAATATCACTATTGATCAAAACCTTGCGTGGGCATGAATATCCCTGAGCCAGAAACGACAACAATACAGGATAACTTTTAGGTTCCCAAATGGCAATCAAGGGTTCAGGAAAATCGGTAACCGGACTATGATAAGCGGTAGCCACCGATGAGCTGTTACGCCAGGCAACCAAGTTACGGAGCGTGCTTTCATCCATCAAAGGCAGATCGCAGGCAATGACCAACCATGCGGCATCAGGCTGTTCACGAAAAGCGGATAGTATAGCCCCATAAGGCCCCAAACCTGTAAATGTATCTTCTATGACCGGATAAGCCGGATCGATCTCCTGCTGTTGTCCCGGCCTGCCGGAAATGTAAACATCTTTACAAAAGTTTTTAAGCAGATCGGCCATATAGTAGCGCTGCTGCTTGCCATGCCAGTTGGCAGCACCCTTATCAAACCCCATTCGGGTGCTTTTACCGCCCGCTAATACAAGCCCATTTAAAACAGGTTTAGCCTGCTTTAGCGCGGCTTCAAAAAAGGCAACGATCTTTTCACGGTCATCTATCTTTAAAACAGGGATTTGTTGCCAATTGGGTATAACTTCCTGTATAAAGTCGGGGATTTCGCTTGCGTTATCGGCCAGCAGAAAAAGCTGAACATTATTAAGCTGATCTGTCCTTTTTTGCAGCGATGCTTTTTTATTAATGTCGATGATAACAATCTGTGCATTAGCCTGCTGATGGTTGCCATTAACCAATACCAGATCGGCAAAAGAAAATTGCTGTTTAAGCTGGTAAGGATAAACCGGATTTTGGTGATTAAACTGCTGATAGTTTACCTGGTCGGTATAATCAATCGAAGCTCCGCCCACCAACCTGCCGGGCAGCGAGGTAATATCATCATTATGCGACATATCCACATAAGCGCATTTATAAACCGGCGAAAGTGCCCTGATCACATCATCGGCCAACAATTTGATCACAGTACATGGACCACCTAAAATTGCCCATTCATTACGGCCAAAGTTACCGGTTGAAGGCCGGGCCAGCTTGGCGTGTTTTTTATGCTTGCCTGATGGCTGGTTATGATCTTTTAAAGTCACGTTTACCTCCTGTTTTTGAGATCAGTTTGGTTTCTTTTATCACTATATCATGGCTCATGGCCTTACACATATCGTAAATGGTAAGTGCAGCTATTGAAGCGCCTACCAATGCTTCCATCTCCACCCCTGTTTTTGCGGTGATGCTTGCCGTGCAATCAACCACAACTTCTTGTTGCTCGTTGATATGTATAGCTACATTACAATTATCCAGGCCCAATGGATGGCAAAGCGGGATCAAATCGCCGGTTTTTTTTGCAGCCATGATGCCGGCTATAATAGCCGTTTGAAAAACAGGGCCTTTTTTGCTCTGCAACTCGTTCCCTGCCAAAAGTTCAAATACTTCTGCCGGCAAAGCAACCACGCTTCGCGCGGTAGCGGTGCGGTGTGTAACCTGCTTTTCAGTTACATCAACCATATTCGGGTCGCCTTGTTTGTTTATGTGGGTTAACATTATGAACCTTGATTTACTTGATTATTTGTCTGAACCTGGATTTTAAGGATTTTTCTGATTTCAGGATCTTTTCCACTGCTCTAATAGTTCGGTCAATTATCCTAAAACCCTATCAATCATGGTTAAACTTCCAAACCTTAAACACCTCTCCCGCTTTAAATTCATTCCTTTCGAGCGGGAGTTGCAAAAAGGCTTCGGTATCTGCTAAGTTAGCAAAATCGCCCGAACCATTGACTTCAACAGGCATTGCTATTAACCGGCCTTGCTCATTACTTTGCAACTTTACCTGCAAATAATATTGCAATGCCGGCTGAAAAACAAAGTCTTTACCTAAGACCGCGTATGTTGGCGGCTTTAAAGGCAAGCCAAGTGTAGCATTAAGCCACAATAAAAAATAGCGGTGCAGGCACATAAATGTTGCTACCGGATTGCCGGGAAAAGCAAATACCAATGCACCGGTATTATGCCTGCCAAACCAAAAAGGTTTACCGGGGCGCTGGGCTACTTTATGAAACAATTTTTCCACCTTTAACTCTTCGAGCGCCTGTGGGATATAATCAAATTTACCCATCGAAATACCACCACTCAACAGCAGCACATCATAATTATTTAAGCAGTATTGAATCTGTTCCCTGGTAACAGCAGGTTCATCCGGAATATGCAAAATATCAGCATCAATATAATGTAGTTTCAATACAGCTTTCACTGTATAGCTGTTTGATTTACGGATTTGGTATGGCAACGGCGTTTCATGCACATCAACCAGTTCATCGCCCGATGAAATAACGACCACCCGCGGCATTTTTTTTACCAGCAGGTGAGTTTTACCGACCGATGCTGCCACACTGATGATGGCTGGACTTACCAATTGCCCCGATGTTGCGATAACATCATTTTGTTTTTTATCAACGCCCTGTAAATGCAGGTTCTGCCCCTTTTTAATATCGGTTGTATATAAGGTTGCTATCCTGTCGCTAATCTTCACATCTTCATAACGGATCACCGTATCAACCGAAAATGGCAACACTGCACCGGTCATGATCTCAATGCATTCACCGGCCTCATCAATCTGAACAGGTTCATCGCCCGCTGCCTGCGTAGCTTTAACGCGGAATACCTGAATACCATTTTCGATGGCAGCATATTTTATAGCTATGCCATCCATAGTTACCCGGTTAAAGGGAGGCAAGTCGCGGTCGGCTTTTAGATCTTCGGCAAGCACATAACCTAAAGCCTGGCCAAACGGAAGACTCTCGGTTCCGTAATCTCTTGTTTGTGCCAGTACCAGTTTTTCCGCTTCTTCAACAGTTGTCATCTTTTGTTTGATCTTTAAACTATCCGCCAATAGTGGCCATTGATTCATGAATCCCTGTTTTAGCAACCCGTGCCCGTTCGGCTTCCCAGCCATCTGCCGGCCTGTGAGTAAAAGCAGTTAACAGGGCAGCCTGCAGTGCTTCATCGGAAGCCCCTCCACGTATTAAATCTTTTAAGTTCAGGACGCCATCATCATACAAACAGGTTTTTAATTCGCCCTGGGGTGTTATGCGAATACGGTTACAACTGCCGCAAAACGTACGCGAATAGGCGGCTATGATACCTATGGTTCCTTTATGTCCTGGTATCTGGTAATTGTACGAAGTGGAATAAGCCGGATCGTTCAGCTTTATTATTTGCGGGTATTTGCTTTTTATTTCTTCCAAAATACGCACATAATCCCAGTGCAATCCATCATATACATGACCATCGCCATTAAAAGGCATCTCTTCAATAAACCTTACGCTTACCGGCAATTCTTTAGCCAGTTCAACCAGGGGAATAATATCCTGTATGTTTTTACCATCCATTACCACCGCATTGATCTTTACCTCCATATTATGGCTCAGCATGGCATCCAATGCAGCCATCACATTGGCAAACTCATCACGACGGGTGATGGTAAAAAAGCGGTTGGCATCCAGCGTATCCAAACTAAGATTTACCGATCGTATGCCTATCTTTTTCAATTCTGGCACATAAGGTGCCGTGAGCACACCGTTGGTTGTAAGGCTTAGTTCTTTTAAGCCATCAAGTGCGGATATGCCTGTAAGTAAAGGCATAAGATCTTTGCGTACAAAAGGTTCGCCTCCCGTTATCCGAATCTTATCAATACCCATTTTTACAAGCAAACGGCAGCTATGCAGCATTTCGTCGTAAGTCATGAGTTCGGCACGCGAAAGCCAGTTTAAACCATCTTCCGGCATGCAGTAAAAACAGCGCAGGTTGCACCTGTCTGTCACCGCAAGGCGCATATAACTAATCTTCCGGCCGTGATTATCTGTTAGCAAAATATAGCCCTTTTACCTTGTAAATTTAATTAATTAACAGCCATTACAACTTTAAACTGGTGTATGGCAATTGTAAAAGTAAGCATTACTACGCGGCAGGATGTTTACGAAATGTATTTTTTGTATCTACTGTTAACGATATACAGGTTTCTTATTAAACCACAAGACAAGCTCAATATTAAGGCACAGTTTACAATAACACATAAACAGCAAAAAATCAAATTGTTACAAATGAACAGATATAACTAAAACTTTAATTACGCCATTGCCGTATTAGTACCAGCATCCGCCCGAATGAAAATATAAAAAGGGATCCCCTGAGCCCTGACAATAAAAACATAAGGACGGAAGCTGTACGAGTAGTAATGCATGGATCATTAACCATGTAATACAACAACAGTTATACTAATACCTCATGTTAAACAGTTTATAAAAAATGACAGGGATCATTATTCTGGCAGCAGGCGCATCAAGCCGTTTTGGCTCACCTAAGCAAAATCTTATTTATCAGGGTAAAACCCTTTTACAACGCACTATCCAAACTGCATTAACTTGCCTGCATTGCGAAAAAGTTATTGTGGTGCTCGGGGCTAATGAAGGAATAATCCGTCCTAATATAGATGACCAACTTGTACATGTTATTTACAATCCCCACTGGCAGGAAGGGATGGGCTCATCAATAAAGACAGGCTTAACAGAGATGTTAAAGCTTGCTCCCCATATCACTTCAGTTATACTGATGCTTTGCGACCAGCCATTTGTTGATCAATTCCTGTTGTCACAGTTATTGGAGAAAAAAGAAGTTAACGACTGCGGCATCATTGCCTGCGGCTATCGTGATGTATTGGGGGCCCCTGCCTTATTTGATGTAAAATATTTCCCCGAGTTACTTAAACTGGAAGGTCCTGAGGGTGCAAAAAAAGTTATTGAAGCGCATGCCGACGACGTTTTTATACTTCCTTTTCCGCTGGGTGCCATTGATATTGACACCACAGCCGATTTAGAACGGCTTAACCAGGCCGGGTAGGCAGGCTAATTAAGCAGAAGCAACCAACTTATTTACACTGCGATAAACAAACTCATTAAAAATGTGCCTGCGGGCAAACCTGCCTGGCGAATCGGCATTGATTAGTTTTGTATAAATTGCTTTTGGCACATCAAAATACTCATATACATTACCATCCAGAAAAGTAACCTTCAGTACCTGTTGTTTGTACTCAAAATCAGCTATGTTTGATAATGTAGTAGTGGCAGTGTAATCAGACAACGTTTGGGCACGGGTTTCGGGTGCGATACTTACCAAAAAATGGTAAGCTTCGATAATTGTTTTGCTTTTCTCTTCGGCTTCTATCCTGCTTTCATCCTGAAACCTGTCGGGATGCCAGGTTTTCATCATGCTTTTATAAACTGTACGCAGTTCACTTAGTTCGGCATTTTCAGTTACGTTCAGGAGTTTCCTGTAGTCGACAATTTTTTTCATTATTTATTTAATTCTTTTTTATTGTCGATGAAGGGATTATACATAAACACCTCCATGAAAATAACGGCGCGAAGGTACGCTTTTTAAATGAGGAAAAACAGAGAGTTTTACTTATTGAAAAATGATGATATTAAGTAAATACTGGCTAAAGATTTTATTAACACAAGTCATTAATACCTACTCTGCCTGCTGCTTTTTTAACAACACGAATGAATAAAATACAGTGATAATGGTTTAAATTATAAACCGTATTTTTGCGGGCTATGAAGTTTCCAAGATTTGCCGACCTGATACTGTTTGAGAACGATGACGTTATTGTTGTGAACAAACCACCTTTTATAAGTTCACTTGATGAGCGTGGTGAGGGCAGCAGTGAAATCAGCATGTTAAGGTTGGCCAAAGCTTACTGGGACGATGCCCAGATTTGCCACCGCCTGGACAAGGAAACATCGGGCGCGCTCATTTTTGCCAAAAATCCTGAAGCTTATCGCTCTGTTTCTATGCAGTTTGAAAAACGTAAGGTTAAAAAAGTATACCATGCCGTTATTGATGGCACACATACTTTTGATAACCTGCTTGTTGATTTACCTATATTAAATGTTGGTAAAGGCAGTGTAACCATAAGCCGACAGGAAGGTAAGCGTGCTGAGACCTGGTTTCAGTCGTTAAAATATTATAAGCACTACACTTTGGTTGAATGCCGCCCGGTTACAGGCCGTATGCACCAGATCAGGATTCACCTGGCCACGCAAAGGGCTTCAATAGCAGGAGATGAAATGTATAAGGGCGAGCCTGTTTTTCTTTCAAAAATAAAGCGCAAATACCATTTAGGTAAAGACCAGGAAGAGCTGCCCATTATGAAGCGTTTTGCCCTTCATGCTTATGAAGTAACATTCCGTATTAACCCCGAAACTGAAGTTACCATCCATGCCCCATACCCTAAAGACTTTGAAACGCTTTTAAAGCTACTTGATAAGTTTGACAGTTAAAATTAAATGTATAAAGTGTTTGATATTTACATACGCCAACGTATTTTTATGCCAAATGGCTTCTCTCTTTAAAAAGTTCGCTCTCTGCATTTTACTGGTGGTGTTTGTTGTAAGCCGTTCAGATGCATCTGCATATACCTATCTGTCTGAAGATAGCCTTGTTAACTTTATTAAAATAAAAGACAGAAACCTGCAGGACAAGAAAATAGTTGAATATATCAAACTCCGTTTTCAGCAGGGACCCGAAAATACCATCCCCGAGGGCAGAACGGAAGTATACCAGAAACTGGATAAATACAAGGTTGATGACCGGGAGGCTTTAAAATTTTTTATTGAAAGTACCGTACAAAGACGGTTATCGAAACTACCCGAAGCAGAAACCGCCATGGTCAAAGCCATTGATCAGGCATCAAAAAGCAAAGCCGATTTTCTGATTTATTCTTTCATCAGCCACCTTGCTTTCATACAAACAGACCGGGGCAACCCAATTGGCGCCATCTATAGCTACGGGCTGGCCCAAAAGCAGGCATTAAAACTTAACGAGCCACTATTACAGGTATATCTTAACATCAATATATCCGATCTGTACTATAAACTCAACCTCTACAGCCAGTCGTTATATTACCTTAACCTTGCATTTCATATCAAGGAAGAAAATAAGATCAAGGACGACAGGTTTTATACTATAATAAGCTATAACAAAGCCGAAAACTTTTTCAGGAGAAGAAACCTCGACTCACTGCAACGATGCCATAACGAGTTGATGGGGCCTAACAACAAAAGTTATAAACTATTTACCTACCAAAACCGCACAGCTTACTATATATCTATATTACAACATAAGTATAGTGATGCCATAGCGCAGATCAAGGAGCTGCAAACCAATAAAAAGTACGTACATAACGACCTTGAGCGGCAAAACCTGGCCGATGCATTTTACCTGAACGGGCAGCCAGATTCGGCAAGTTCGATAGCTTACCAATTGCTCGCCATCCCCTATTCAGCCAATCACCCCGAAATAAAGCATCACCTTTACGAATTGCTTGGAAAAATAGCCCGCGACAGGGGCGATTATAAACTGGCTGCCGAAAACTTTGACCTTGCTTTAAAACAATCAGAAGAAAGCCTGAATAATACCACACAGGTAGGCAATGTGTCTGCACAGATAAAAATCGACAAAATTGAAAACACATTTACAGATACTGCCGAAAAGTACAGGCGCGAACGTCTTATTTTAATCCTCATCAGTATTACTACTGTTTTCATGTTCGCTGTTATAGCCCTGCTTTATCGAAGCGCCAGACAAAAACGTCATTACGAGAAATTGTTATATGATACTAAAAAACATGAACTTGCCTTTATCAACTCGCACGAAGTACGCAAGCACCTTACTAACATATTAGGCCTTGTGGAACTGATGAGCGAAACAAAAGATAAAAAACAGGAGTTTTTACAGGTAGAAAAGCACCTTTATGACTCGGCTACCAAGCTTGACGAGGCTATTAAGAACATCTCTGAAAAATTAAGCGAGTAAAACACACGCGTTAATAAATTTATCTTAGCCATCCCCGGCGTTAACAGGTAAATTAGCTTTCATTATAATGCCAAATTATGCTCCGCATAACGGTATTTACATTATTGATAAAAAACACCGCCGATTTATTTCAAAAAATACGAAATTGTTAAAAACGCAGTTTTGCAGTTTGTTTTTTACGTGTTTACAGCTATAATTAACATGTTATTGAAAAAAAATGTAAAATTTCTTAACATTTGTAATGATTTTTGTAAAAATAATTTAAATTCGCCTTAATAATTATTGAGATTAATACAAAAACTATAATTAGAACCCCAACTTTACAAATTAATTAAAAAATGGCAACGAAACTCGAGTACATTTGGCTTGATGGCTACAAACCAACACAAAGCCTGCGCAGCAAAACAAAAATCGTTAAAGAATTTAGCGGAAAAGTAGAAGATTTAGATAACTGGAGCTTTGACGGTTCTTCAACTGAGCAGGCACCAGGTGGTTCATCAGATTGTATCTTAAAGCCAGTTTTTGTTGTTCCTGATCCACAAAGAAAAAGCGCTTACTTAGTAATGTGCGAAGTATTAAGCGCTGATGGCAAACCACACGAATCAAATGGTCGTGCTACTATTGCCGACGATGATAATGATTTCTGGTTTGGTTTTGAGCAGGAGTACTTCCTGTGGGATCCATCAACCAGCAAACCACTTGGTTTCCCGGCAGCTGGTTACCCGGCACCACAAGGCCCTTACTACTGTTCAGTAGGTGCTAAAAATGCTTTCGGCCGCGAAATCGTTGAAGAGCACTTAGATGCTTGTTTAGAAGCAGGCTTAAACGTTGAAGGTATCAACGCTGAGGTTGCTGCTGGCCAGTGGGAGTTCCAGATTTTTGCTAAAGGCGCTAAAGAAGCCGGTGACCAAATCTGGGTTGCACGTTATTTATTGGAAAGAATTGGTGAAAAATACGGAGTTGCTATTAACTGGCATTGCAAACCGCTTGGTCAATTAGACTGGAACGGTTCTGGTATGCACGCTAACTTCTCTAACACTACTTTACGTACTGCAAACAGCAAAGAAATTTTCACAGCTATCTGCGAATCTTTCCGCCCTGCAGTTGCTGAGTGTATCGCTGTTTACGGTGCTGATAACGATCAGCGTTTAACCGGTAAACACGAAACAGCTTCAATCCATGACTTTAGCTATGGTGTATCTGACCGTGGTGCTTCTATCCGTATCCCTCTTTATGCTGTAGATCACAACTGGAGTGGTTACCTGGAAGATCGTCGCCCTAATTCAGCTGCCGATCCATACAAAGTTGCCGCAGTTATCATCAAAACTGTAAAATCAGCTAAGCTTTAATGCCCTGAATAAATAGTTATTTGTTTTATCCCCCGGTTTTAACAAACCGGGGGATTTTTTTTAGAAGATATTGTTAAATGTAGAGACGCATCACATGCGTCTTTTGCCGGGTAAACATTTGCTTACGGGAGACGCATGTGATGCGTCTCTACATTAAAAACGTTTCAATTTTACACCATTACCACAAGACGCTGCCCATTTGACACATCCTGCTCCCACAGTTCGGCAATATCTGCCAATTTCACGGCAATAGTATCCACTTTCAATTTACCTGCGGCGGCAAGCGCAAACATTTCTGGTAAAATCTCAGTAAAGAGTTCGCCAACCTGTGCTTTTGACCAGGCACCAAGTCCAGACCCGGTTAATTGAAGATCAACGCTTCTCAAATTGGCTGCCGAAAGTTGTATCAGGTCTCCCGACATGCCGCCCGCCGATACATATCTTATTTTATTAGTAAACGAACCATCGCCTTTTATGCAGGCCAGTATCATTTCGGCAGTGTGACCCCACAGGTAGTCAACAATAATATCAATAGGAGTTTCAGAATGTATTGCAGCGATCTGCTTTTTAAAACTTTCATCATCCTGTAATACTGAAATTGTTTCATCGGCACCAAGAGATAGCAACTCATCTAATGACTGCTGGTTTCGGCCGGTTGCAATTACCCTTTTTGCACCATAATATTTGGCAATTTGAACAGCTACCCGCCCCGTAAATCCTGTAGCGCCATTAATCAGCACCACATCGCCCGGCTGAATATTAGCTTTAAATTTAAGTCCCATAGCCGCACCAACTACCGCATTTGGTAAGGCGGCCGCTGTAACATCATCCAAGTCATCAGGCAACTTTACCATCCTGCTTTTGTAAATAGTTGCTTTTTCGGCAAGCGTGCCGCTTATACCCATACCATAAACCCGTGTGTCATCTTCCAAAAGGCAAATGCCATCGCCGCCAATTACGCGGCCGTTTTCGTCGGGTACCTCGCTCGAATAGTGCTTGCCCGATGCCCTGCTTTTGTCGAGATGTTTAATTGATACTGCCTTTACGTTAACCAATACCTCATCGGGGTTTTGAACAACCGGTTCAGGAAAATCTGTATATTGAGGGAGCCCTCCTTGTTGATACATTACTGCTGCTTTCATATATGTTTCTTTTTATTGAAACAAAATTAGCCCGTCAAACAGCAGCCGAACGATAACATATGTTATCAAGTTCAGAAACGCAGCTTACCCTTTGCCAGTTTGCTTTTTATCCGACTCAGATGTACTTTGCTCACGCCCAGATACGAGGCGATATAATGCTGGGGCACCCGCTGTACAATATGAGGCCGCTCAGTTAAAAGCAGCTGATAACGTTGTTCTGGCGTGTCCCGGATAATGGAAACAAATTCATTGATATAATGCATTTGCCGCCGGGAAGTCATCTGCAATATCATTTGGGCAAAATCTGGCTCATGACTTAACTCGTCAATCAATTGGGTAACATACTGCTTAGGCAACAAATAAATAACCGACGGTTCAATAGTTTCGATAGTGAATGAACTTGGCACACTGTTCATAAAGCTATCAAAAGAGCTTAATCCTTCATTTTCAAAGAAAAATTGCACCGTTTTATCATCACCGTTATTATTGAAAAAAGTACGTACGCAGGCTTTTTCAATAAAGATATAATGCTGAGATATTTTGCCCTCCTGAAGCAAAACAGTTTTGGCCGGGGCCTCTACCCGTTTTTGAAATGGCAGGTATTTATCCCAATAAGTGTTTAATTTCGGAAACCTGTCTTTAAAGTGGAAAAACATCGTTAATTAAATAGTTATTTAGCGGCATTATTTGAGTATTGCATATAATCGCCGCTGATTATTTGACGACAGTTGCTTACAGACAAATTGTAAAGATACATCCAGCAATTTATGTTATTATCAATAGTTAAAATATTAACTTGCTCTCTTGTATATTCTTGCGGATGATGATACACATCTCCTATTCCCTCATAATCATCAACTATTTTTAATATGGTTTCAGGATCATCCATCATAAAAATACGGCCATAAATGTAACGCTCTTCCCTATCATCAATTACAGCGCCCGGATAATCGCCAATATCATAAAGTCGCCCTTTGATTTTACCTTCGCTTATAAATTTACAATGTTTGCTAAGGTAGTCTGCAAACTGGTTGCCTGGTTGCAGCAGTGTACCGTAAACAAATAAAAACTGGTTTGTTACTTCCATATAAATAGCTTAAACAAAGGTAAAAGCAATTGCGTATTAAACGCATAAAGGCTATTTTTTTATAGTTTAAGCCATAATAGCTATCTTGCCATACCTTAACCGGCCATACTTTTATACCATGAACGCAGAAGAGATCAAAGCATATATTGAACAGAATAACATCCAGAAAATCAAATTCGCATTTGCCGATATTGACGGCATTTTACGCGGTAAGGTGATCCACCCAAAAAAGTTTATTGATGGTCTGCAAAGCGGTTACGGTTTTTGCGATGTTGTTTTTGGCTGGGACAGTAACGATGTTTGTTACGATAATGTGCAGCTAACCGGTTGGCAAAGTGGTTACCCCGATAAGCTTTGTCGTATCGATCTGTCAACACTCCGCAATGTGCCCTGGCAGGATGATATCCCGTTTTTCCTGGCCGATTTCAGTAAGCCGGACGGCAATGATTTGCCGGCCTGTCCGCGCAGCCTCCTCAAACATATCAAGGCGCAATGTGAGGATATGGGCTATCATGCCGAGTTTGCACAGGAGTTTGAATGGTTCAATTTTAAAGAAACACCGCAAACCCTTGCCGATAAAAAGTTCACTAACATTGAACCGCTTACACCCGGCATGTTTGGCTACTCGATACTGCGCACATCCGAAAACAGTGATTTTTACTACGATCTGTTTAACCTGCTTACTCAATTTAATATACCTATAGAGGGCTTACATACGGAAACCGGTCCGGGAGTATACGAAGCTGCCATACTGCATGACGAGGTCTTAGCTGCTGCTGATAAAGCAGCACTTTTTAAAACTGCTGTCAAAGAAATTGCTTATAAACACGGCATCATGGCATCGTTTATGGCTAAATGGACCGAGACGCTGCCCGGTTGCAGCGGCCACATCCACCAAAGCCTGTGGACTAAAGACCTGTCAAAAAACCTGTTTTACGACGCCGGCGATACAAATAAGATGAGCGACCTGCATAAGCAGTATCTTGCCGGGCAGCTATATTGCATGCCTCACCTATTGCCTATGTACGCTCCAACCATCAACAGCTACAAACGCCTTGTTGAAGGCGCCTGGGCCCCCACCACCATTACATGGGGTGTCGAAAACCGTACTACTGCGTTACGTGTTATCAATACCACCGAAAACTATACCCGCCTGGAAACCCGCATCCCGGGATCTGACACCAACCCGTACCTGGCTATGGCTGCAGCCCTGGCTTCAGGTTTGTACGGTATTAAAAATAAACTGGAACTAAACATTGAACCTACCATAGGCAATGGCTATCAAGACAAACGTAACGGCGTATTGTGGCCAAATCTGCACGCAGCTGCCACAGCCATGCAAAGCTCTGATATTGCAAAAGAGCTCTTCGGCGAAGGTTTTGTTGACCACTTTACCCAAACCCGCCTGTGGGAATACCGCCAGTTTGCCAAAAGCGTAACTGACTGGGAATTGAAGAGGTATTTTGAGATAATATAATGTCAGAACTCGAATTAAACGAATTTTGAGAACAGACAGAATTCAAAAACACCTACTATTATTCTGTTTAATTCTTTAATTCGAAAAATTCGGGTTCAGACCATATATTTGTACCCTTAATTATAAACCGAATGCTGCCATTGGCGTAACTTTGCCGGCAGATATATACAAATGGACTATTCTTTTATTATCCGCAAGGCCTGGGAGGGGTATGACGCGTCAAAAACTATCCGCGATATTGAAGATATCAGCGCCATGGTTTCAACCAATCATGTATACCGTATTACGTTCGACGATGACGATATAATCATAGCCAAACTATCATACTTTGGCATATTTGAGCACTTTAAAGAGGATCACCGCATTATTCAAACTTTAGCAATTAACCTGCTTTACCCGTTTGAGAATTTCCTGGCCCGTTCTTTACAAAAAAATAACCGCGTTTACATTTACCACCATAAACACGGTAAAACGGATGCCTGGGTTGTATTTTATAACCCTACCCGCATATTACAGCGACTGCCACGCCGTTTAGAGGAAAACCATATTAAAAAGCTTGGCCAGCAGGTTGGCAAGTTTCATAAAGCCTGTTCAAGGGTTAAAAATGTATTGCCTAAATCGTCAAAAACTTTACGTACCGATATTTCGGCGCTGTTACAGCAAATTGAGACAGATCCCAAGCAATTTGGCACGGGTATGCAAGCCGATTTTCTGAAATATCATTGTGAAACCTTCCTGAAAAACCGCTCTAAATATAATATGAGCTCATTCGAGATCATCCCTGTATTTATAGACTGGAATATTGGCAATTTTTCGGTAACCCCTAATCTTGAACTATACTCGCGCTGGGATTACGACTGGTTCAGGATGAGCTACCGGCTGCTTGATTTTTATTTCTTTAGCCGTGTAGTATCTGACATTGGCGACCGTACTGTGTTCAGCTACGTGATTAACACCATGATGGAAGATCGTTTCATCATGTTTTTAAAGGAATATCACAAAGTAAACCCGTTAACTGCCGATGAGATCCGATTTTTGAAGGAAGCATACCGCTTTTTTATCCTGAATTATGTAATTAAGGATGGTAAACACTTTTTTAGCGAACAATACGCCCAAAAACTGCAGGCTGAGGCTTTTGACATTTATTTACCATCTGTAGACAGGGATTTTGATGCCGAAAAAATCATTGAGGCTTTAAAATTAAAATAGGTTAGCTATCTTTCGGGCTCATTTTATTGCAGAACCCTAAAAACAGACACGCATGACCAGAATAGACAACTTTAAATCCATAATTGATAAATACGAAGTTGTTTTTTTTGATGCTTTTGGGGTTTTAAAAAATTATGGCGGCTTGCTTCCGGGTATTGAGCGTACTTTTGCCTATTTGCAGGAACAAGGCAAGGAGTATTACATTGTTACTAACGATGCCTCGCGAAGCCCGGTACAACTGGCCGAATCATACACAAGCAAAGGCTTAATGGCTATAACACCCGATAGGATCATATCGTCGGGCATGCTTACCAAAGAGTATCTTGACCTCAAGGTAAACGATGGCATTGTGGCTTATCTCGGCACACCTGATTCTGCGCATTATATCGACAGTTCAGGTCTTCATACCCTACCGATAAGCGAAGTAAACGAAAGCAATATCGACAGGGTTAACGCGCTGGTATTTCTGGATGACGAGGGCTTTGATTGGGGGCGCGATCTTAACAAATCAGTTAACCTGATGCGTAAGCGCACCATTCCGGCCATCGTAGCCAATACCGATCAGGCCTATCCCCTAACCAAGCACGATGTATCGATAGCTATTGGCGGTTTGGCCAGCATGATCGAAAAAATAGTGGGCAAGGCATTTATCCGTTTCGGTAAACCCGATTCACAAATGTTCATGTTTGCCTATGATCTGCTTCGCGAACGCAGGCCTATCAGCAAAAAAGACATTGTAATGGTTGGTGATACCCTGCAAACAGATATTTTGGGTGGCAATAAATTTGGGTTGGATACTGTGCTCGTGCTGTCTGGCAACACCCAGGCCAAAGACGCCGAGAACCGCATCACCTCAACCGGTATTGTACCAACTTATATCTGCGATTCGGCGGTAGTTGAGCTTGGAGGATTAGGATTTTAAACGCCCGTACTCACGCCAGCTTAATATATATCAAGTATAAAACAAAAACGACCGCTACTGTTGAGGCGGTCGTTTCTGTTTTATATCTTTTTTGGGGAGATGTCTCGCTCAAAATTAATGGTGATGACCATTATCGTGGCCACGGTGTTCAACCACACGGGTACGTTTTACTACAGTTTTATGCGGCTTTTGATAATGATTTACCACGCGGGTACGGTCAACAACACGTGTGCGGTTTACCACCCGGGTACGATAATTATCACGAACTATCACGTTACGTGTACCGCGGTAACGGGCGTAGGTATCACGATCATGAGCAAAATAGGTGTATGGTCTTGGGCGATTTACGGCTACCTTATAACCTGTCGCGATGCTATAAGTTGAATAACGCGGTGGTAAAGAACGTCTCCAAACCCAGTTTCCGCCATCTAAATAAATATATTGGTGAGTTGGTACGTAGTAATAGCTTTCTACATCGGGTAAATAATAATAGTTAACGCCTGCGTATTCGGCAGGTGGGTTCCATAAACCAACATTTACATTTACATTAACCTGCGCATTTGCCTTTGTAACCGAAGCTGCAAGTGCAAAACATCCTGCAAGCATTCCTAAAATTAACTTTTTCATAGTGTCTGTATAAATATGCAGCACATACTCAATTTCTGTGCCTATACATCAGTAGACAGGAACATTTATCAATGGTTTAATTTTTAAACGTCACAAGCCTTTTTCATTTAGACAAAATACTATTGGTATTGGATTTTTTTTGGATTTACTACTTTTTACCATAAAAACTTTAATATGAAGCAACAGCCGTTATAGTTAACAAACATGGTTGATTATGTGTAGCAAACTGTAAACCTGATGTTTTCTACCGTATAAGTATATTATTGCATCTTTACCGTTGTTTTTTAAAAGCAAAATGGTGCCGATACTGTATTAATCTTTATATATTTGGTTTTTATAGCTCAGTAATTCATAGCTGAATTTTTATTTTTATGACAGTTCTCTCAGACGGGGTAGCCGAAAAGTACGAGTTGGTAATAGGCCTCGAAGTACACGCACAGCTATCTACATCAAGTAAGGTATTCTCGGCAGATTCAGCTGCCTTTGGTGCCGAACCTAACCGCCATGTTAGTGCGGTATCGCTGGGGCATCCCGGCACTTTGCCTTTTGTTAACAAAAAAGCGGTTGAGTATGCAGTTAAAATGGGCCTGGCCTGTAATTGCACTATCAACCTGAATAATAGCTTCGCCCGTAAAAATTATTTTTATGCCGATTTGCCTAAAGGTTATCAGATAAGCCAGGATCATGCACCGATATGCCTTAAAGGTTACGTGCCGGTGAAACTGGCCGATGGTACTGAAAAAAACATCGCACTACACCACATCCATATGGAAGAGGATGCCGGCAAAAGCATGCACGATCAGCACCATGCCGATTCACTAATTGACCTGAACCGTGCAGGAGTGCCGCTGGTTGAGATCGTATCTGAACCTGATATGCGCAGTGCCGAAGAAGCCGGTCAGTTCCTGACGGAGATGCGTAAAATTCTCCGCTATCTTGAAATATGTGATGGTAACATGGAAGAAGGCAGTATGCGCTGCGATGCCAATATTTCGGTAAGGCTTAAAGGTGCAACTGCTTATGGCAACCGTTGCGAAGTAAAAAACCTAAACTCCATCCGTAATGTGCAGCGGGCTATTGAACACGAGTTTGTTCGCCAGGTAAATATCATTGAAGCCGGCGGCCATATCGACCAAAACACATTAAACTTTAACGCCGATACCGGTGAAACCTCGGTACTACGTTCAAAGGAAATGGCAAATGATTATCGTTATTTCCCAGAGCCAGACCTGCCACCATTGAAGCTAACCAACGAATATGTAGAAAACATTCGGAAGGGTTTGCCTGCATTACCGGCACAGTTATATCATAAATACACCGAGCAATTGGGTTTAACTGCTTATGATGCGTCGGTAATTACTGCCGATAGGGATACCGCCTTTTATTTTGAGTCGCTGATAAAACATACCGATCATTATAAGGCTGCTGCCAACTGGCTGATGGGTGCCGTTCGTTCATACCTGAATGATCATAACCAAGCCATTGGTAACTTTGCTGTTACGCCGCAAAACCTTGCCGCCCTCATCAAACTAATTGACACCGGGGTGATAAATAATTCTGTAGCTTCGCACAAATTATTCCCTGCCATGGTCAAAGAACCCGGCAAAAAACCGGATGATCTGGCTAAAGAACTTAACCTGCTGATCAGTGCTGACAGCGATGATGTAACCCGCTTTATAAAGGACGCCATCGCCAAATATCCTGATAAGGTTAAGGAATACCAAAAGGGAAAAAAGGGCGTTTTAGGCCTGTTTATGGGCGAGATCATGAAAAGCTCAAAAGGCAAGATCGACCCGCAGAAAACTAACCAGCTATTGATAAAGGAATTAGAAGCTAAATAGATGAAAGTTAAAAATATGGCTGCTGCCGGCGCACTGTTGATGCTTAGCGCAGGTATGTACTCTTGTAAAAACCAATCGCAGTTCAGCGTTTCAGGAACTATCAAAAATCCGGGTGCACTTAAAGCTGTTTATTTGATTGAAGCCGATAGCTCGGGCTTAAAAGTTGTTGACTCAACCTCATTGGGCGAAGGCGGCAAATTTGAGTTTAAGCATGTAGCGCTTTACCCTAACCTGTTTAAACTTCGCGTAGGCAATACTGGTCCGCAGGGCAGCGAAATGCAGGGCGAAAACCTCTACGATTTCATTGCTAAAAATGGTGACGATATTGAATTTGAAACCGACAATAACAATAAAAATCACGAGTATACTATTAAGGGCTCTGATGATTCGGATAAAATAAAAGAGTTTAACCGTATCAGTAACCTTTATGGTGAAAAAAACGCCAAACTTTTTGCCGAGTACCAGGAAAAGTCACACGGTGAGCGTAACGATTCATTGTTGAAAATATATATGCCTATATTTTTAAAGAATGTAAGTGAAAGCGGCGAAGCAGTTTTAAAATTTGTGAACGACAACAAGAAGTCGCTTGCCGGTTTTTACGCGGCAACCACACTTGATCCTACCAAATACGAAGCTCAGCTTATCAAGTTTGCGGATGATATCCGGGGCGATTTTAAAGATAACCCTACCGTACAAAAGTTCATCGCACAGATGGATAAGGCAAAGCCAATTTCATTAGGTCATAAAGCTCCAGAGTTTACAGTTAACGGTATTGATGGCAAGTCTATCAAATTATCTGACTACAAAGGCAAATATGTAATGATTGACTTTTGGGCTTCGTGGTGCCAGCCTTGCCGCCAGGAAAATCCTAATGTGGTTAAACAATACAATACATTTAAAGATAAAGGCTTTAATATTTTAGGTGTTTCGCTTGATAAAGATAAAGCGCCATGGCAAAAAGCTATTAGTGATGACAAGCTTACCTGGGCCCATGGATCCGATTTAAATGGCTTTGAAGGCCCTACAGAAAGGCTTTATCATATCGAGGCTATACCCTCAAATTTCATTATTGATCCGCAGGGAAATATCGTTGCCAAGAATATTACAGGCGCCGATCTTGAAGCTTTTTTAAATAAAACATTTAAATAGCCTCAACTTACGGTTAATATAAGGTAACGTTTAACAATTTGTTAATATTAGCTTAACCATTAGCTGTTGTAAAGCGTATACTTTTATACAAAAAAATTAACGCAACATGAGCAGCACCGCGAAACAGAAAATACTTATTGTTGATGATGAACCGGATATTTTAGAACTGATTGAGTATAACCTGAAAAAAGAGGGTTACCAGGTGTTTTTAGCACGCAACGGCCAGGAAGCTGTTGCCGAAGCAAAGAAAGCCCTGCCTGATTTGATTGTACTGGATATCATGATGCCTAAAATGGACGGAATTGAAGCATGCCGCATTATGCGTACCATGCCCGAATTTAAAAATACCTTTATGGTGTTTTTAACTGCCCGCAGCGAAGAGTATTCGGAAATTGCAGGTTTTAACGTAGGTGCCGATGATTATATTGCAAAGCCTATCAAACCACGCGCACTGGTTAGCCGTATTAACGCTATCCTGCGCCGCAATGCCCCTGCCGAAGATGTAATTGATAATAAACTGGAAATTGGCGACCTGGTTATTGACCGTGAGGCATACCTGGTTTACAAAAACGGTGTTAAGGTGGTATTGGCAAAAAAAGAATTTGAATTGCTATACCTGCTGGCTTCAAAACCAGGCAAAGTTTACACCCGCGAAGTGATCCTTAAAAACATCTGGGAAGATTCGGTAGTGGTTACCAACCGTACTATCGACGTACACA
Source organism: Mucilaginibacter gossypiicola (assembly GCF_900110105.1). Lineage (GTDB taxonomy): Bacteria > Bacteroidota > Bacteroidia > Sphingobacteriales > Sphingobacteriaceae > Mucilaginibacter > Mucilaginibacter gossypiicola. The sequence continues at coordinate 493,189 of NZ_FOCL01000003.1, forward strand.
TCCGTAAACTACGCGAAAAACTGGGCGACGATTGTGTTGCTACTGTAAAAGGTGTAGGTTACAAGTTTGAGGCGTAAGCCCCCTGTCCGCCAGCCGGCGGAAGTTAGGATATTAAAAAAAGCGATTGGGTACCCAATCGCTTTTTTTGTTGCAAAATGTTTTGCATTACTTTGACGCAGCAACAGCTTTCTTTTTCACTGCTGTGGCTGCGTTGGCGGTTTTCGCGGCCACGGCCTTTTTAGTTTCTGTAGCCTCTGTTTTTGCTTTAGCTGTGATGGCTTTTGCCTTGGTAGCTGCCTTGGCCTTAACATCGGCAACTTCTTTCTTTGCAGCAACTACTTCGTTCTTCGCTTTGGAAGTAATGGCTTTTGCCTTGGTTTCGGCCTTAGCTTTAACATCCGCGGCTGCTGTTTTTGCTTTTGCGGTCACCTCATCAGCTTTTTTGATAACCGCTTTTTTTGTTGCCGCCGTTTTTTTTGTGGCGGTTACTTTTTTAGCGGTTACTTTTTCCTTTATATCTTCAAATTTTTCTTCGGCTGCTTCTTTTACGTCTTCGGCTGTGTCTTTTGTGCCTTCCCAAAGGCTTTCAATTGTTTCTTTAACCTTCTCGAAAAATCCTTTTTCTTCAGGTTGGGTTGATTGATCACTCATGATGTTTTTTATAGATAGGTAAACAGATTGTTATTAATTAACCTTTTAACCTCAAAAAGTTTAGGTTTGTTTTAAATCTGCTTAACAAACACATCATAGCAGGAAAACGTTGGGAATGGGAATCATGTTGCTTTTAACTTACCATTCTGCAAGCCATATAAACTATCTACAGTTTTCAATGTGATTTCATCAAGCCTTTGTTTCAAAAGCTGTCTAATTTCAATATAGATATCCCGCTTAACCCATTGGTGTATGGTTTGAAGTGTTTCTGTCTTATCACCCAGGTGTTCGTAAAATGCTACTCCCGCAGCATTCCACAGGTCTTCAGATTTTTGCCTGAAACACCATTCGGCAAAGTCGTAGTTCTTTTTGAGTTGTGAAGTGTCGTTATTACGATGTGCAGCAACAGTTGAGGGCAATAACTCCATGAAAACACCATTAATAGACGTTTCAGGATCTTCAAACTCTCTCTTTGATCCAGGGAGGCATTCAATTGCTCTTTTTCGCCAGGCGCTCATAATAGCTTGTACCGCCTTATTGCTTTTTGAAATAGATAAAAGGCGGAAGCTTACCAAACACGAACTTCGTAACATCGCAAAGCCACATTTGCTGATTAACGATTTGGCCTTCATATTCTTTCAACAAATAAATACCACCGCCGACATGATCTTTGTAATCTTCAATGAGCTGAAGTTCGGAACTTCCACCAAAAGGCTCTTCGGCTAATATAAGTTCAACTATTTTGCTGCCCTCTCCCACATGATCAAGCATGGTGTCGGCACCTTCAACCATTTCAAGATCGGCTTTTACACCCTGCCAATCGGGTAGGTCAATGTACCAGCGGCCGGTGTCTTCCTTTACAAATTTATAAGTATTAACTGCGGTTGTCATTGCACTAATATAAAACAAAAAGTCCTGCCTTTTGGGCAGGACTTTTCTTATAAAAGGCATTTAATTATTTAACAACTGAAAACTTATAAAGCGACTGTGTTTTATAAGTATCACCCGGTTTTAATTCGGTTGAAGGAAATTGCGGCTGATTTGGAGAATCAGGAAAATGCTGGGTTTCCATGGCAAATGATGTGCGGTATTCATCTTTAATACCACGTTTCATCACGTTTTTAGCCTGCATAAAGTTACCGCTGTAAAACTGTAAACCTGGCTCTTCGGTAAATACCTCCATTTTGATACCGCTTTTATCGCCGATAACTGTTGCTATTGGGGTGCTCAGGTCATGTTTGTTCAACACAAAGTTATGGTCATAACCTTTGCCATCTTTTAGCTGAACATTATCTTCATTAATGCGTTTGCCAATAGTTTCCGGCTTGGTGAAATCAAACGGGGTACCTGTTACTTTTTCAAGCTTACCAGTAGGGATCAGGCCTGCATCAACCGGCAGATAGTTGTCGGCATCTATCTGCACCACGTGATCAAGGATAGTACCGCTGCCTTCGCCATTTAAGTTAAAGAACGCGTGGTTGGTAAGGTTAACAACTGTTTTTTTATCAGTTGTTGCCTCATACTGGCATTTAAATGAGTTATCATCGGTAAGACTGTAAGTAACCTTAACGTTAAGATTACCAGGGAAGCCTTCTTCCATATCTTTTGAAAGATAGGTAAGCTCTACAGTTGATGAATCGATCATTTTACCGTCCCATACCACTTCCTGGAAACCATGTTTACCGCCATGCAGCGTGTTTGGTGTATTGTTTATTGACGATTGGTAATCTTTGCCATCAATTTTAAAATGACCTTTGGCAATACGGTTTCCGTAACGGCCAATGGTTGCGCCATAATAACGCTCGGTTGATTTTTCAAAGCCATCCACATCATCAAAGCCCAAAACAACATCGGTCAGCTTTCCATTTTTGTCAGGAACAGATAAACTTACAACTCTCCCACCGTAGTTGGTAATAGTAGCTGTTAAGCCGTTTTTGTTTTTAAGGGTAAATAAATGGATTTGTTTTCCATCAATTGTTTTTTCGAATGCCGATGCAGTTGTTTTGGTGCTATCCGCCATAGTAGTGTTTTTCTGTGAGGTTGAATTTTGATTACAAGCAGCCAAATATAGGCTGCAAGCAGGTAAAATTGTTAAAGAAATACATTTAATTAAGTTTCTCATAAATAGATTAATTATAGTTTGGTTTAAAAATAGCGTTTTTTCATTATCCCCTCTCTTTATAATGGACCTCACTCAAACCCCGCAGCTTTTCAGCTGCAAATTCGGCAGTAATATCGCGTTGCGGATTTGCCAGCATTTCGTAGCCTACCATGAATTTTTTTACTGTGGCCGAACGCAGCAACGGCGGATAAAAATGCATATGCCAGTGCCAGTAAGGATGCTCGCCAGAGTTAACCGGCGACTGGTGCATACCTGCCGAATACGGGAACGAGGTTTCAAACATATTGTCGTACCTGATGGTCAGCCTTCTGATGGCATCGGCAAGGGCATGTTTTTCCTCGTCGGTAAAATAAAGGATGCTGGTTACATGTCTTTTGCTGATGATCATGGTTTCGTAAGGCCAAACCGCCCAAAATGGCACTAATACAACAAAATGGTCGTTTTCAAAAACAATGCGGTCTTGTTTTTTAAGTTCGAGTGCCAGATAGTCGGCCAGCAGACTTGTGCCCTTTTGCTCAAAATGAAGCTTTTGTTGCTGGGTTTCTTTGGCCACTTCAACCGGCAGGCTGTTTTGTGCCCAGATCTGGCCATGGGGGTGCGGATTGCTGCAACCCATGATATCGCCTTTGTTTTCAAAGATCTGGATATGCTTGATCCATGGATACGAGGCCAGGTCTTCAAATTCTGATTGCCATACATCAACCACTTTGCTGATCTCTTTAGTGGTCATCTGTGGTAGGGTAAGATCATGCCTTGGCGAAAAGCTGATCACCCTGCAAATACCTTTCTGGCTGTTAGCCACCAATAATTCATCTTCGTTTAAACCTCCTTCAGGAGTGTTAAGCAATAACGATGAATAATCGTTGGTGAAAACAAAGCTTCCTTTGTAATCGGGGTTATCACTGCCATCGGCACGTTTGTTTGTAGGGCAAAGGTAGCAGGCCGGGTCATACTGAGGCCGGTCGTCGGCTTGTGTAGCTTCGACTTTCCCTTGCCATGGGCGTTTTGTACGATGCGGCGATACCAGGATCCAGTCGCCCGTTAAAATGTTTAACCTACTGTGAGGATGCTCTTTAAGATCAAAATTAGTGTCCATTAGTTTAAAATCAGGTAATAATTGGCTTAATACATGTAAGGTAGACAGTTATACCTTAGCGATTTCAAAGTTGGTAAAAATAAATGTAAAGTATACATTTAAAACATTTTTTTCTGAATAAATACTTATCGTAGAAAGATTGATAGGATTTGTAGAAAAAGGGGACTGAGCGCCGGATCGATTACCTATGATTCAGACACATTTTCTCAATTTTATTATTAATAAAAAAATGTCATTTCGACGAGCCAGAGGTGGGTTTGTGCGCTGAGGTGAGGAGAAATCTTCTACACCTTGCTTTTACAGGTATAGTTGTAGAGTCTGATGTTGCCTTTCAGACTTACGAAGTTTTAAAAACTTCGTAAGTCTTTATCAAGGTATGAATTGAGAGTTATTTTATAAAGGTCGTAGCCTTGGCCAGTACATTATCCAACCCGCTAACGTCACTCCCGCCTGCAGTAGCAAAAAACGGCTGACCGCCGCCACCGCCTTTAACCTCTTTGGCAAGTTCTTTAATGATATTACCGGCATGCAGCCCTTTTTCCTTCACCAGGTTTTCGGCAATCATTACAGTAATACTTGGCTTACCATCAAAATCAGCAACCAGCACCAGGAACAGGTTTGAAACTATATCCTTTAGCTGGTAAGCCAGGTTTTTAACTGCATCAGCATTAGGCAGGGCTACTTTTTGAGCGATGAAATTGACATCGCCAATAACTTCTGCTTTTTGAGCCAGCTCGGTTTTTAAGCCGGATGATTTTTCGAGGATCGATTTTTCGATCTCTTTTTTCAGTTTAGCGTTCTCATCCAGCAATCCTTCAATGCTTTTTGAAAGATCCTTTGGATTTTTAAGCAGCTCTTTTAACTGGTTAACCAAGGCGTTTTGGGTAACGATGTATTTTTCGGCAGCAACACCGGTAATGGCCTCAATACGGCGAACACCGGCAGCTACGGCACTTTCGGCAATAATTTTAAAGAAACCTATTTGCCCGGTAGCTTTCACGTGCGTACCACCGCAAAGTTCCTTGCTGAAGTTATCATCAAAAGTAATTACGCGCACATATTCGCCATATTTTTCACCAAACAGGGCTGTTACACCACTGGTGATGGCTTCAGCGTATAACACACTGCGTTCTTCTTTAAGCGGAATATTTTCGCGTACTTTTTGGTTTACGATAGACTCTATCTGCGCCAGCTCCTCATCGGTTACTTTAGCAAAATGCGAAAAATCGAATCTCAAATAATCTGCGTTAACCAACGAACCTTTTTGGTTTACGTGCGTGCCCAACACCTGTTTCATAGCAGCATGCAGCAAGTGCGTGGCCGAGTGGTTGCTGTTAGTCTGGCTGCGTAAAGCCGGATCAACAATGGCAGTTAAGGCGTCGTCAATATCTTGTGGCAACTTATCTGTAAAGTGAACTATCAGTCCGTTCTCCTTTTTTGTATCCGTAACCAGGATGATCTCACCATCAGGGAAAACCAGTTCGCCCTTATCCCCTACCTGGCCGCCGCTCTCGGCGTAAAAAGGTGTTTTATCCAACACCAGCTGGTATTGCTCTTTACCTTTAGCGGTTACTTTACGGTATTTTACAATGTGGGCTATAGTTTCAGTTTCATCGTAACCGGTAAACTCTACTGATTCATCGTCTTTTAAAACGATCCAATCGCCGGTATCAATAGCGGTAGCAGCGCGGGAACGGGTTTTTTGTTCAGCAAGGGCCTTATTGAAACCTTCAATATCAACAGTAAAACCTCTTTCACGTGCCATTAATTCCGTTAAATCTACAGGAAAGCCATAAGTATCAGACAATTCAAACGCGTGTTCTCCACTAATTTTTCGGCCACTCTCTATATCTTTAATTGTTCCATCAGGATATTCAACACTTGTAATAGATGCAAATACAGATGTTAACTCATTAAATCTTCTAATTCCAGATGACAATGTTCGCAAAAATGCAATTTCTTCTTCCAAAATTACCTTTTGCACAAAGTCTTTTTGCTCAAATAAATTATCGAATACTCCCTTAAACTGCTCAGCTAATAACGGTACCAATTGGTTAAAGAAAGGCTCTTTAAAACCTAAAGTTTGATAGCTATAACGTACTGCCCTGCGCAATATCCGGCGGATTACATAGCCTGCTTTATTACTCGCTGGCAATTGTCCATCAGCAATAGCAAAGCTGATAGCGCGGATATGATCCGCCAGTACGCGCATAGCTACGGCATCATTCCAGTCAGCATCACCAGGTTTGGCAGCACTGTTATATTTTTTGCCCGATTTTTCGGCAATGAATTGGATCATCGGCTGAAAAACGTCGGTATCATAGTTGGATGTTTTACCCTGTAACACACGTACCAGGCGTTCAAAGCCCATCCCGGTATCCACATGTTTATTAGGTAGTGGTTGCAATACGCCACCTTTAAGGCGGTTAAACTGCATAAATACGTCATTCCAGATCTCGATAACCTGGTCGTGGTCGGCATTTACCAATATGGCTCCGCTTACTTCGGCACGCTCATTATCCGGGCGGCTGTCGAAGTGAATTTCCGAGCAGGGACCACATGGGCCGGTTTCGCCCATTTCCCAAAAGTTATCTTTTTTGTTGCCGCGGAGGATATGATCTTCAGCTACATACTGCTTCCACAGTTCGTAGGTTTCGGTATCCTTTTCCAGACCTTCCTTTTCGTCACCTTCAAAATAGGTAACGTACAGGCGGTCTTTAGGCAGCTTGTACACTTCGGTAAGCAGTTCCCAGCTCCAGGCAATGGCTTCTTTTTTAAAGTAGTCGCCAAAGCTCCAGTTGCCCAGCATCTCAAACATGGTGTGGTGATAGGTATCGATACCTACCTCTTCCAGATCGTTATGCTTGCCCGATACACGTAAACAACGCTGCGTATCCGCCACACGGGAGGCCTTGGGCGCCGCCTCGCCTAAAAATATATCTTTAAACTGGTTCATCCCCGCGTTGGTGAACATCAGGGTTGGATCGTTTTTAATCACAATTGGTGCCGAAGGAACGATGGTATGTCCCTTTGAAACAAAAAAATCAAGAAAAGCCTGTCGTATTTCAGTAGCAGTCATTATTAGTATCGTTATATCTCGAGAAATGCAAAGGTGATAGAATTTTCAGAAAATTTACGGTTAACCGTAATAAAAAGTCATAATTTTTTCTATTGGACTGCTCGTATTCCCGTCCACGCAGGCTCTCTTGCAGATTTAAGTTACCCACAAAAACCAATAGTCAAATTGGGTAATATGTGTGTGTGTTGAACCCCTCTGGGGTTCGGGTAAGGGTGCAGCATTATTTCTACAAACCTTTTCCCCCTCTGGGGGATTTTAACAAAGCAAGCATTAATTGCCCAAAGACAGGTGCACCAGAGGTGCAAAAGGTTTGTAGCTCGTAAAGTTATAGAATATCCTTTGCCCCAGAGGGGCAAAACACGACGCTTTGCTATTTAAACCACCAGCAATTTTGTGAGTTGACTTAAATCTGCAGGAAAGCCAGAGGGGCATAATTTCGGATTTATTTATTAATTGAAGTCGATTTAACCCTCGTTCGTCGATACATATTAATACAATTCTCCTTATTTGCTTTAAATTTGCATATGGAAACTTTAAGAGTAGACATTCAAAACGAACAGGAGAAACGAGTGCTCCTGGCATTTCTTGATAGTTTGGATTATAACTACCGCATAGATAATGAAAGCGATGCTGTGCTCGAGCAGCAAGCCAAAGAACTGGCCAGCCGTAAAGCCGATTTTTTAGCAGGCAAGGCTTCTTCATTGCCTTGGAGCGAAAGTAAATAGCCAGGGCAGCATATTCGCTAATACAAAATTCCGATTTCGAAATTCCCAATTCCGAAATCAAATAGATACATTTGTATTATGCCTTATAAAGAACGTGAAATAAGCAAGATGTACTACACCATGGGCGAGGTATCGGCCATGTTTGATGTTAATCAATCGCTTATACGTTTTTACGAAAAGGAATTTGATGTACTGCAGCCCAAGAAAAACAAAAAGGGCAACCGCTATTTTACTCCAGAGGACATCGAAAATTTCAAGATCATTTTCCACCTCATCCGCGATAAAGGCTATACCTTAAACGGCGCAAAGGACCACCTTAAAAACAATATGGGCGATACAAAGGATAACCAGCGCGTTATCGACTCGCTCGAAAACCTCAAAAAATTCCTGCTCGAGGTTCGCGATCAGTTGTAATCTTCCGCATAAAAACTATCTTTATTTTTAAAATACTATCGGGTTAACCTATAACCATGCTATCACCTGCAATAACAATTCCGGAACTAAGATATGATCGCTAATCATAAGGGCGAGATCCCGGTTGTTATTTTATTACTCCCTTTTTTATTGGGCATAAGTATTGGTATCAATTTCAGTTCGGGTACATATTTAATGCCTTTGGCGGTTGGTTTTACAAGCCTGCTGATCCTGTTCGTCCTGCTTAATTTTTATTATACGCGCTTTAAGGTTTACAAAAAACGATGGCTGGGCGGAATGATCATTCACATGTTATTATTGTTTGCAGGCTGGATAGCTGCTATCAGCAATAATGAGCTCAATAACAGCAGCCATTTCTCCAAACTCCCGGCACAAAGACTACAGGTACGCATTAATAGTGAACCTCAACTTAAAAACGGGCTCATCCGTTTTACAGCCAACGTTGTTGCAAACGTCAATCAAAAACAACCCAGCCCGGCAACCGGAACGCTGATGATCGCCATAAAAGATAGCAGCGCGTTGCAACTGGCTTACGGCGATGAACTGCTTATCTCCGGCAAATTTGCTCCTATTGATCCACCTTTTAATCCCGCCGAGTTCAACTATAAAAAATACCTTGCCCATCAAAACATCTATTACCAGGAGTTTTTGTACCCGGGCCAGTACCGGTTGTTTCAATCAAACACGGGTAATCTGCTTATAGCAAATGCATTGGCTTTAAGGCGGCAAATGGTTCAAAAACTAAAACTGCAACTGCATGATCCAAACGCAATAGCTGTAGCCTCAACCTTAATATTAGGTTACAAAGCCGATTTAAGCGAAGATGTACTGCAGGCCTATTCTAAAACGGGTACCATCCATGTACTCTCGGTTTCGGGTGCTCATGTGGCCATTATCTGGGCTTTACTGGCGTTCATGCTTCGCTTCCTGAACAGGTTCAGACATGGCGGGCTGATCAAACCCATTATCATTATTCCCATCATTTGGTATTATGCCATGCTCACGGGGTTTTCGCCTGCAGTTTGCCGGGCAGCCGTGATGATCAGTGCCGTCATCCTCGGTAAAACGTACAACAGGCACATCAACAATTTAAATATCCTGGCAGTATCCGCTTTTATATTATTGCTTTATAACCCTTTGCTGATAACGGATCTGGGCTTCCAATTGTCATATTTAGCCGTCGCCGGGCTCGTTGTTTTACAGCCTGTGGTTTATGCATGGTTTACGTTTGATAATAAATGGGTTGACAAACTCTGGGCCTTATGTTCAGTATCTATTGCCGCACAAGTTATTACCTTTCCTCTGAGCGCCTTTTATTTTCACCGGTTTCCGGTTTATTTTTTGTTCAGCAATTTGTTCATTGTTATTCCTACCGCTGTTATTATGTACAGCGGGATCTTTTATCTTTTGCTACCACAAATTCCCTATATATCCACTGCTCTCGCCTGGATCCTTGAAAAATCGATCCTGTTCATGAACTACGTACTGACCCGGGTAGAGCATTTGCCCTTTGCAAGCATTAATAAAATATGGCTTACCACAACCGAGTACCTGCTGCTTTACACCATTATTATATGTACGTTTTACTTTTTGTATGATCGGAAAGTATGGCTACTGAGAACGGGGATTATATTGATATTTTTATTAGCTGTAAGTGTCAGTATAAAAAAATACCATTCGTATAGCACAAACAGCATCGCCTTTTTAAACCTGCGCAAAAACATGGGCATAGTATTTAAAAACGGCAACCAGGCTATTGTATTAAGTAACCTTGCCGATACAGACAAAAACTACAATTACTCCATACGGCCGTATCTGGATAGTTGCAAGATAAATGATGTTGTTTTATATAAACCAGAGCAGGAGATCCGGTCGGGCTTTTTAAGGAAACAAGGCGATTTTATGCAATTCCGCAATCAATCAGTGGCTATTGTCAGTAAAGATTACGAGGATACCACATCGGCAGTAAAACTAAAAACGGACTATCTTTACATCACCGGCAGTCCTAAAATTCCGCTTGCTATTATTAATAAAAATCACGAATATCATACCATAATTATTGATGCCACAAACACGCCTAAAGCCGTACAGTTTATTGTGGATCAGGCGAGTGCCCTGCATACTAATTATGTGGTTTTAAAACGTAACAAATCGTTCGTGGCAGCATCTAATTGAAAAACATATTAAACTACGCACCTAAAAATTTGTCTTTTAATTAATAAAAGTCAATTTTGTATTAAATCAAACTCAAAACATGAACATTAAAATTTTCAACGTTGCCTTAGGCCTTGCCCTTACCGCAACAGCAATCAGTGCAAACGCTCAAAAAGCTTACAAAGAGGGCGTGGTAACTATCTCAACAGCTATGCAGGGACAACAAGTTGAAGCTAAAAGTTATTTCCGTGCCGATTCTGCAGCTATGCAGTTTACTACCGGTCCGGCTACTATTAAAATATTAACCGATGCTGAAGGCAAATCATTAGCTGTTTTGGTTGATGTGCCTGTTGCTTCTATCAAAAAAGCTGCGGTTGCTACTCCTGATGAGGTTGACCAGGCTATGGCGTCATTACCTACGCTTACCTTTGCTCCGGGTACCGAAACTAAAGTTATCTCGGGTTTTAACTGCAAAAAAGTGGTTGCAACCGATACAAAAACCAACAAAACGTATGATGTATGGGTAACTAACGATGTTACTTTACCTGTAACCGGCATTGCTAAATACTACCGTAACATTGGTGGCTTCCCTGTACAGTACACTTCATTTTCACAAGGCCAAAGCACCGAGGTTACTGTTAAAAGCATCACTGAGCAAAAAAATCCAGCCGGTATTTTCGGTATCCCTGCTGATTTTGAAAAGATCACCCTGGATGACCTGAAAGCTATGAGCGGCGGCAGGTAATCAAAAACATTTCATTAACAATTCATTAAAGGTTCCTTAACATTGTAGCAAAATACTATTTTTGTTACCCCATGTTAAGGAACCTTTTTAGCTTTTTCAGATTCTTCGTCTTTTGGCTCGTCTTCTTCGTGATAACGCGGGCTACATTTGAGATCTATTTTCTGCACAAGCTAAACGACGCCAAAATTGGCGAGATCCTGCAAACATTTTTCTGGGGCTTAAGGCTTGATATCTCAGCAACTGCCTATATCTGTGTAATCCCCATCCTTGTATTTGCCATCAACTGGTTCATTCCAAAGGTTAGGATAAAACCTATCTGGCTAAAAGCATACGTTTGGTTTTGCCTGTTCTGCATTTCGTTAAATACGGTGCTTAACTTCAATATTTTCCGCGAGTGGGGAACCAAGGTTAGTTTCAGGGTATTTACTTCGTTTTATCATGCCCCTTCAGAAGCTATTGCTTCAAGCGGTTCATCGCCGGTTGGTAAATGTATTTTTATTGGCATTGCCTTGCTCACTACAGGCATAGTACTATCCCACTTTATTATTAACTACAAATTCAAAAAGCCCGACGCCCGGCCAAGCCTCAAACTTTCGCTTACTACATTACTGCTATTTGTGAATTTTGTGCTGATGCGTGGCGGTTTGCAAGCTAAGCCGGTAAGTCAGAATTCTGCTTATTTTTCTGAAAAGCAGATCCTGAACCAAAGTGCCCTCAACACCGAGTGGAACCTGTTCAATAACGTATTTGAAAATCTGCGCCCGCTTTATAACCCATACCTATACGACCACCCGGATGAGGCTGCAAAAACTGTTGATGAATTGTACAGTGTTAAAAATAATTCAACCCAACAGATCCTTACTACCGGCAGGCCTAATGTGGTGATCATTCAAATGGAAAGCTATACAGCCGATGTAATCGAATCGTTGGGCGGTGATAAGGGTGTTGCGCCAAACTTTGAAAAATTCATTAAAAACGGATTGTTTTTTAACAACATTTATGCTTCCGGCGATCGTACCGATAAAGGTATTGTGGCCCTCATGAGCGGCTTCCCTTCACAGGCTATTCGTACCATTATAAGCGATACCGTTAAGCATAAAAAACTTCCGGCCATATCCGCATCGTTTAAAGACGCGGGCTATGAAACGGCCTATTTTTATGGCGGTAAAAGTAATTACATGAATTTTGATAAATTCATGACTTCGCATAATATCGATCATATTATTGATGAAGCAAGCTTTGACAATAGTCATGTAAAAACACAATGGGGCGTTTATGATGATGACTTGCTTACCCGAAATCTGCAATATTCCGCCACGCAGAAGCAGCCTTTCTTCAATTATGTGCAAACATCAAGCAATCATGAGCCATTCACTTTGCCGGTAAAACACCATTTTGCTGACGATGCTAACGGCGATCCGGCCAACAAATTCAGGAGCACGGCCTACTTCACCGATTCATGCCTGAATGCTTATTTTGAACATGCTAAAAAACAAAGCTGGTACAAAAACACCCTATTTATTTTGGTAGCCGATCATGGGCATCGTTTACCCCGCAATACTGCCGAAGCCTATGATCCGGCCAAATACCACATTCCGCTTTTGTTCTTTGGCGAGGTGATCAAACCCGAATACCGCGGCAAAACAATCGGCAAGCTTGGCGGACAAACCGATGTTGCCGCTACCCTGATGGCACAATTAGGTATGCGGCACAACCAGTTTAAGTGGTCAAAAGACCTCCTGAATCCAAATAGTAAAGAGTTTGCTTTTTTTGATTGGGATAATGGTTTCGGATTTATGCAACCCGGGCAAGCTGTATCTTACGACAATGCCGGCCGCACCATGATCTATAACAGCAAGCGCAATGCAGATGAAAAGACTACCGAAGCTGCACTTGCTTATGGCAAGGCATATCTGCAGCAGGTGTTTACGGAGTATATGAGTTATTGATTTTCCTATTGTTGAATAGGGCTGTCAGTCTGAGCTTGTCGAAGACTCGCGCGCAGAGGCCTACCCACCATGCTTCGATAGGCTCAGCATGACACCCTCTTTAAACATGTCATTGCGAGGAGGAACGACGAAGCAATCGCATGCTATACAGGGCGGATTTGCTTCCGTGCGATTGCCACGCTACGCTCGCAATGACATGGCTTTTATTGCTTACAAAGTCAGCTCTTTCCCCAACTGCTCAACCCATTGATTAAACAGCTTGGTTTCAAATTCAACCGCTTTTTGAGCGTGCAGCTCCCATTGCGGCGAGAAATGCTGCAATTGGTTGATCATCTCTTCCAAATGGCCTTCTTCTTCTAAAATGATGGATTTTACGTTCACCTTGCTGCCGGCTTCATCAAGGGCATCCTGGTAAATGGGATAAAGTTCATCAGCACGAACCTCAATAGCATAAGTTACCAGCAAGTATGCGGCAAAACGGAGCTCGGCACCTTTCAGTTTAAGTTCGCTTTTTAAATAGCGGCAAACATCAACATCCAGCTGGTTTAAGTAGTATTTACTTGAGCCCGGGGCCAACAGGTATTCAGCTGCATAAGTTGGCAGCGTTACACCAGTTTTTTCCAGCTGTTTTTTGAGGTAGAAAGCGTGACGGTGCTCTTCTGCAGCATGCTTCAATATGATGTAAGTAACGGTAAGCGGGTCTTCGCTGGCCGAAATTTTGCGTGCGCCGGTATTTTCCATCAACGACAATGTATTTAACCAGCGTGAGTGCAGTTCATTATCGGCTATTATGGCAGGTAGTATTTTGTTCAGCATAATTTATAATTCTACGAGAGCTTGCTCAATTTTGCTGTAAACATAATTGAGTTGCTCATTAGTAATGCAATATGGCGGTAAAATATATATAACGTTGCCTAAAGGGCGCAATATGATCCCTGCCGCTAAAAAGTAGTGATAAAGCTTATCTCTTAGTGAGCTAAAGTACGATGTATTATCGCCCGTTTCCCATTCCATAGCCACTATCGTACCTGTTTGCCTTACCGTTTTTATTTTAGGGTGATTACGGATCTTATCAGCAAAGGCCGTGTGGGCAGCTTTGATCCTCGCAATATTCTCTGCTGTTTCAGGTTGTTGAAACAGGTCAAGACTGGCCAGCGCCGAAGCACAAGCGATCGGGTTAGCAGTAAATGAATGCCCGTGAAAAAGGGTTTTCAGTTTATCGTCGGATAAAAAGGCATCATAGATTTGCTGCGTGCAGGTAGTTAAACCCAACGCCATGGTGCCACCTGTAAGCCCTTTGGAAAAACACATGATATCCGGCTCAACCTGTACGTGATTTGTAGCGAAGGACTTGCCAGTACGCCCGAAACCGGTAAACACCTCATCAGCAATCAGCATTACTTCTTCCTTGCGGCAATGCGCCATCAGTTCATTCAGATATTCAGCCTCATACATGATCATTCCGGCCGAACCTTGAACAAGCGGCTCAAAAATAAAGCAGGCGGTTTGAGATTTGAGATCTGAGATCTGAGATTTGAGACTTTCGATATTTTCCTTGTTGGGTATATCGATAAACTCCACTTCAAATAATAGGCTATCAAAAGCTTTGGTAAACGCACTTCTGCCGCTTACCGCCATAGCACCAAAAGTATCGCCATGATAGGCATTATTGAAAGCGATGATTTTAGTGCGCTGATCGCCTTTATTAAGCCAGTATTGCAGGCACATTTTTATGGCTACTTCAACAGCGGTTGAGCCATTATCAGAGTAGAAGGCTTTCTTTTGATTTGCCGGCAAAATCGCAAGCAAGCGTTCGGCCAGTTCAACCGCACCCTGGTGGGTAAAGCCGGCAAATATCACATGCTCCAGTTTATGAAGCTGTTCTGACACTTTTTTGGCAATGTAAGGATGGGCATGACCATGGATGTTTACCCACCACGATGATACCGCATCAATGTATTGTTTTCCTTCTTCATCAAATAACAGCGCTCCTTCACCACGCACAATGCCTACAGGCGGCTGTGCGGTTTTCATTTGGGTATAAGGATGCCATATTACTTGTAAATCCCTTTCGGTAAGATTCATAGTTCGTTCTGTAAAAGTTCAACCACACGTTTATCTGTCGGAAATTCAAAATCAGCTGTGCTTAACGCCGTAAGCGGTACCCATCTGAAAGCCTGCAGCACCTCTCCTTCCCCATCAAAATCAAAAGCCACGGTTTTGATATTTAAATTAACGGGGGTTAGGCTTCTCACCATATAATATACGCTGATGATCTGCGAATTGTTAAATGCCGATTTAACAGCAAAATCGGTAGTATAAAAATGGCTTACCACCTCTATCTCCAGGTTACACTCTTCCATAAATTCGCGTTTAAGACCGTCAATCAAGCCTTCGCCCAGTTCAAGGCCGCCACCCGGAAATTTTGAAAAGCGTATGCCATACTCCTGTTCGTCGCTTATCAACAACTCATCATCGTCATTCAATAGCAGGCCGTAAACCCTTACATTAAAGTATTCCATTATTCAAAGTGTTTTTTATTACGTACAACCTTTTCCAACGTCCAGGCTATGGTTTCGGTTTGCGCTTCCGACCGGATGGGGCAATTGGGCATACTGCAGTAATGGCAGCAATCAGGCAAACAAGGATCGGCATGGATAAAAAGTTCCGTTTTAATACCCATATCCTTATTGATCATCTTATCAACCAATGATATTTCGGTATGCACTGTATTCAGATCGAAATAGCTTGGGAGCGTCATATGGCAATCAATATGCAGCTCATGACCATATTTCTGCGCACGCAGGTTATGCACATCAATCCAGGCCTCACGGCGCTTCTCGCTCAAAACGTTAATAATATCTGTCACCACCTGAAAATCGGCCTCGTCCATCAACCCACCTACCGATTTACGCACCAGTTTGTAACTGCTGAATACTATATAAAGGCCAACTAATATAGACAGCGCACTATCCAGCCATAAAATTCCTGTAAATTCTATCAATAATAAACCAACTACCAGGCCACCACTGGTAACTGTATCGGCCAGCAAATGACGCCCATCAGCATCAAGGGTCATAGACCGAAGCTCCTTTCCTTTACGGATCATATAATAGCCCAATGCACCATTAATAGCTCCGGTAATGCCTATGATAATAGCACCGGTGAACAGGTCATGAATAATATTAGGAAAGAAAAAGCTGTACACCGATTTTACAATGATGATGCATCCGGCAATGCCGATAAGCGATCCTTCTATAAAAACGGAAAAAAACTCAACCTTACCATGTCCGTAAGGATGGTTTTCATCGCGCGGTAAGGCAGATAGGTAGATACTATAAAAAGCAAATGAGCTTGCTATTACGTTTACAATGCTCTCGGCAGCATCGGTTAATACAAAGTTGGAAGCTGTTAAAAAGTAGGCGCCAAATTTCGCCAGCATCAGCACTATCCCTGTTATAAGCGAAATTAAAATGATCCTTTTTTGTTGATTCAAAGCAAGGGTGGTATTAGGCCGCAAATTTAAAAAATAACAACCGTAAGTAGCAGTAAAGTTATTTTCTATATTTGCCGCGATAACACAATTTATATGAGCGCATTAAGTACCCGGATACAAAACCTGTCCGAATCTGCAACAATTAAAATGGCCAAACTGGGCCGTGAACTTGCCGCTAAAGGTGTCGACGTGATCAGCCTTAGCTTTGGCGAACCTGATTTTCATACCCCTGAGCACATCAAGGAAGCTGCCAAGCAGGCCATGGACAAGAACTTCACCTACTACACACCCGTAGCAGGCTACCCTGAACTTCGTAAAGCCGTAGTTGCCAAGCTGAAGAACGAGAACAATCTTGACTATGATTTCGGCGATATCGTTGTATCTACAGGTGCCAAGCAGGCTATCGCCAACGCGGTATTATGTTTGGTTAATCCCGGCGAAGAAGTGATCATCCCTACCCCTTACTGGGTTTCATACAGCGAAGTAGTTAAATTGGCCGAAGGTAAAAGTGTTTTCATTAACACTACCGTTGATACCAACTTTAAAATTACTCCCGAGCAATTAGAAGCTGCTATTACGCCTAATACCAAACTGTTCATGTTTTCATCGCCATGTAACCCTACAGGAAGCGTTTACAGCAAAGATGAACTGGAAGGTTTAGCTAAAGTGTTTGAAAAATATCCGCAAGTTTACATCCTGAGCGATGAGATATACGAGCACATCAACTTTGTTGACAAGCACGAATCTATTGCACAGTTTGATTATATTAAAGATCGCGTAGTGATCATCAACGGCTGGTCTAAGGCTTTTGCCATGACCGGTTGGAGAATTGGCTACACTGCCAGCACCAAAGAGCTTGCCGCTGCTTTTGATAAAATGCAGGGCCAGGTAACTTCAGGTACATGTTCAATCACCCAGCGTGCAGGTGTTGCCGCTTACGAAGGCGGATTGGAAAGCGTACTTGAAATGCGTGCCGAATTCAAAAAACGCCGCGATATAGTTTATAAATTATTAAGCGAGATTGATGGCGTTAATGTAAACCTGCCAGATGGTGCATTTTACTTTTTCCCTAACGTTACCTCATTCTTTGGTAAAAGCTATAACGGCCGCGTGATCAATGACTCAGACGATTTAAGCTTATACCTGCTTGAAGAAGGCCACGTAGCCACTGTTGGCGGTGACTCATTCGGTGATCCGTCTTCTATCCGTTTATCTTATGCTGCTGCCGAAGATAAGCTGATTGAGGCTATGAGAAGGCTAAAAGAAGCACTGGGTAAATTAGCGTAATAACTGAACCTTGATTTTTAGGATTTGAGGATTACCAGGATCTTAATTGTCTGAATCAGAATTTATAGAATTAACAGACTGCTAAACGATTCAGAAAATTCTTTCATTCGTTTAATTCGAGTTCAGACAACAAAAAGTAAAATCCTATAAATCCAGTAAATCTACCCAAATCCTGGTTCAGAAATAAAAAAGACCTTGCCAGTGGCAAGGTCTTTTTTATTGTAACTGCTTTATGAAAATCAGGCTAATCCTGAAATCCTAAAAATCATGGTTCTGTTTAGTTTATAATCCAAACCCATAAGCGATGCGTAAACCAATCAGACCATAGCTGTTACCCTGACCAAAGAAGCCTTCGTAACGTAAGCCTAAATCAATCACTTTGGTTGCATAACCAATAGTTGGCGAAAGGATAAGCTTGGTATCTTTGCTGCCATCCGGATAAAGAGAAGTTGTTTCAAAACCGGCACCTGCTTCTGCTCCGAAATATAACCTGTGGGCAAGGAACGATTTAATACCAAGCTTTACCGGAATGATGCCAAGATCTTTTGATTTTTCTTTTACTCCTGTTCCTGCCGCATTTGCATCAAGGACGGTAACGTATTTACCAAACATGTTATAATAGCCGGAAGTAAGGGTTAAAGCCGTTTTATTACTTAAACCATACTGTAACCTGGCTGTACCGCCTAACTCAAAGTTTGAGATATCGTGAGCGTTTCCAATTGGCCTCCCTACTTCAAGACCAATGCCTAAACGCCATTTATCAGCCGGGGTAGTTTGAGCTTTTACATTTTTGGCAGTAAATAAAGCCAGCGCAACTGATACACCGGCTATAACCTTTGTAATTTTATTTTTCATATAGCTGTAATTTAAACTCCTGTTAACTTTTTATTAACAAGGCGGCAAATGTATAAAAAAATAAAAGCCCCCTGTTATACATAACAGGAGGCTTTTGTAACAGTTTTTATTATGTAGCTTATAATCCAAAGCCATAAGCTAAACGTACGCCTACTAAGCCATAGTTATTGCTTTGGCCCGAGAAGTTTTCGTAGCGAACGCCAATATCCCATGATTTAGTCGCATAACCCAAACCCGGAGAAAGGATAAGTTTAGTGTCTTTCTCCCCCCCTGCTACCGGTGGGTGAACTTCAAATCCTGCACCTGCTTCACCTGAAAAATAAAATCCATCACCAACAAACGCTTTGATACCGGCTTTTACAGGGATCATACCTAATGACCTGCCTTTAACAGTTACAGTGGTTGTTGATGTTGCATCAGAAAAACTTGAACTATAGGTCTTACCAAAAAAGTTGTAATAACCAGAAGTCAAGGTAAGGGCAACATTGTTATTTACGCCGTATTGCAAACGTGCAGTACCGCCTAATTCAAAATTTGAAATGTCATGTGCATTGCCAGTGGGAATACCTGCTTCTAAACCTATTCCAAAACGTAACGCATTGGCAGGTGTAGTTTGAGCTTTTACATTTGTTCCGATAAAGATAGCTGCTGCAGTAAATGCCGAAGCTATCAGTTTAGTCATTGTTTTCATAGTTGTGTTTTTTTTAGTCAAAGTCTACAATGTATTATGTTAATTTTTCATTGTATTAACCCCATCTTAACAAATACTTTGCCATGTTGGCCAATTTTACCTTTGTCAACATTTAATTAACCATAACAACAACCGCAATTTATCCAACTATCGCAACTTTAGTAATTGAAAATCAGCGTCATTTCCGGGCTGTACAGCAGGTATTCCCGCGTCAAAAACAGCTGCCTGCCAAAGTAAAAATCCGGTTAGAAACTGCCCTGCATATAAGGCAAAAGTGTATAGAAACACGCAATTTTTAGTCAATAAAAGCAGATGACGGTAGGATGAATGGCATACCAAAGCAGCTGAAAAACAAAAAAAGAGAGGCTTTTGCCTCTCTTTTTACAAAATTCAAACAATATGGTTAAGCCTCTGGCCCATGTTTTTTAGGATCATAATTTTTTTCGAGCTCAGCAAGTTTTTCTTTACCATAAGCCATTTTAGTGATCAGGTAAAATAATACCGGTACTATAAATATAGCTAACGATGTAGCGGTAAGCATCCCGCCAAATACCGTCCAGCCAATGGTTTTACGGGCTTCGGCACCTGCACCTGACGCAATCATCAACGGAACAACGCCTAATATAAAGGCCATTGATGTCATGATGATAGGCCTTAAACGCAGCCGAACGGCCTCAAGTGTAGCCTTCTCCAGTTCCATACCTGCATCCACACGTTCTTTGGCAAACTCAACGATCAGGATGGCGTTTTTAGCCGCCAAACCTATCAACGTTATCAAACCGATCTGCGCGTAAACGTTATTGGTAAGACCGTCAAAGAACGACAGGAACAAGATAGCGCCAAAGGCACCCAACGGTACCGACAACAGTACAGAGAACGGCACTGACCAGCTTTCGTACAAAGCAGCCAGGAACAGGAACACGAACCCTATTGACAATGCAAAGATGTATACCGTTTTTGAACCGGATAATAACTCTTCACGGCTCAGACCTGAAAACTCGTAACCATAACCTTGCGGCAATACCTGTGCGGCTGTTTCTTTCAATGCGGTAATGGCATCACCACTGCTATAGCCCGGCTTGGTACTACCGTTGATTTCGGCCGAACGGAACAGGTTATAGTGTGATATCAATGGCGAGTTTTCAATTACCTTGTAGGATGTGAGCGTACTTAATGGCACCATGGCCCCTGATGAATTACGAACAAAATACTGCCCGATGTTTTGCACGTTGGTACGATAGCTTGTATCGGCCTGGGCTACTACCCTAAAGTTACGGCCATAAATAGTAAAGTCGTTAATATAGGTACTACCCAGATAGGTTTGCAGTGCGTTGTTTACGTCAGATATCGCCACGCCAAGCTTTTTAGATTTCTCCCTGTCTATCGTTAACTGGTAAGCTGGTGTACTGGCGGTAAAGAACGAGAACGCCCTTGCTATCTCCTTACGCTGGTTAATAGCCCCCAAAAACGTTCGGAGTGTTTTCTCAAATACCTTGATGTCGCCACCGGCCTGTTTTTCCTCCAATATAAACGAGAAACCACCTGTGCTACCCAAACCCGGAATTGCCGGTGGTTGGATCACCACAACATTAGCCTCCTTATACTTACCAAGTTTTTGGTTTAACCTCGCAACAAGGGCCGTTATTTGTTGTGATTTCTCCTTACGCTCATCCCATGGCTTTAGCTGCACAAATATGGTAGCACTATTTGATTTACTTGCAAAGCTGATGGCATTCAAACCACCCAATGCCGCGTAGTGAGCAATTTCAGGTACGCTATCAAGCGTTCGCATCATGTTGTGTAACACATCAACAGTACGACCGGTTGCTGACGCCTCAGGTAAATCAAAAGTGATATACACACGCCCATCATCTTCCAGCGGGATAAAACCGGATGGTTTACTTCTAAATAAAAGTATCGCGCCAATAATGATACATACCAACAAAATGATAATATACTTTGAGTTCTTGATACTCTTATCAACCGTATTGCGATACCTGCCTGTTACACTGGTAAACCAGCTGTTAAACTTAAAGAAGAATTTATTAAGCCCTCCGGAGTTTTCATCAATCTTATGCGGTTTTAACAATAAGGTACATAACGCTGGTGTTAATGACAGCGCCACAAAAGCTGATATCAATACAGATATAGCGATGGTGATAGCAAACTGTTGATATAAGCGTCCCACTATACCGGGCACAAAACCTACCGGCACAAACACCGCGGCAAGAATCAGCGCAATGGCTATTACCGGTGCAGATATGTCGGCCATGGCGTGTTGGGTGGCTTCTTTAGGCGTCATGCCCTCCTCATCCATATAATGCTGCACAGCTTCCACCACCACAATGGCATCATCTACCACAATACCAATGGCGAGTACGAAACCAAACAGCGTTAAAGTATTGATAGTAAAATTGAGCGGAATAAAGAAGATGAACGTTCCAATAATAGATACCGGAATAGCCAGTACCGGAATAAGGGTTGTACGCCAGCTTTGTAAAAACAGGAACACTACCAAAATAACCAGTGCCAGGGCAATAACCAATGTATCAATCACCTCGCTTACTGATACCTTTACCACAGTTATAGCCTCAAAAGGCACTACATAATCAATATCCTTAGGAAAGCTCTTTTTAAGCTCATCCATGGTAGCATACACATTATCAGCAGTTTCGAGCGAGTTACTGTTTGGGGCCTGATAAACCAGCAGGTAAGAAGCGCGTTTACCATCAACAAATGAATTACCCGAGTAGTTGAACTTACCCAGTTCAATCCTGGCAACATCTTTCAGGTGTACTATGCCGCCATTATTAGGCTGGGTTTTAACAACCACGTTACCAAACTCTTCCGGCTTCTCTAAACGCCCCTTTACAATCACCGAATACTCAAATGTTTGTCCCTTTAATTGAGGCGTAGCACCTACTGTACCGGCAGCAACCTGCGCATTTTGTTCCTGCAATGCATTGGTTACGTCGGCAGCGCTCATGCCTAAGGCAGCAAGTTTATCCGGGTTAAGCCAGATACGCATACTAAAGTCATCGGCACGGGTAACAACGTCGCCCACACCTTTGGTACGCAAAATAGCGTCCTTTATAAATACGTTGGTATAGTTATCGGTAAAAGTAACATCATGGGTACCTTTGGGGCTAAACATAGCCACCAGCATCAAAATACTTGGGTTACGTTTACGTACCACCATACCTAAACGCTGTACTTCCTGAGGTAATGTAGGTAAGGCAATACCAACGCGGTTCTGCACATCGAGCGCTGCGATATTGATATCAGTACCAACATCAAAGTTAACGGTCATGCTCATTTGTCCGTTACTGCTGCTGTTACTTTGCAGGTAGGTCATGCCTGGCACACCGTTCACCTGCACCTCAACCGGCGTTGCTACCGTTTGTTCAACTGTTAGTGCGTCGGCACCGGTATATGTACCACTTACAGATACGGTAGGCGGTGTAATATCAGGGTACTGGCCTATTGGCAGGCTGGTTATTGACAGGATACCCACTATTAATATCACCAGGGATATTACAATGGCTGTAACCGGTCGTTTTATAAAAGTATCTGCGATCATTCTTTCTTTATATTAAGTTTTCCAGGGTAGATGTGCCCTTGTTCGGCTTAAAATTTTTCCTGTTGATATAAATTTATTTTTTAGGCGCTGCTCCGGCCGGCGCTGCAGATCCGGTAGTTACCCTGCCACCATCGCGCAAACGCTGAAAGCCGTCGGTAATCACTTTATCGCCTTGTTTTATACCATCCATCACCACAACATCACTATTAATACGTGGCCCCAATTTCACTTTCACCTGTTTTGCAATCGTATCGCGCCTGTCTTTAACCGTTTTATCAGCAGCCGTATCTTTAACCACAGTATCCCTTGTGGCAAATACAAAAAACTCACCCATTTGCTCAGTTACCGCTTTATACGGAATTTGCACACGCTCGCCCGACTGACTGTTCAGAACCTGCAAAACGCAGCTCATACCATCTTTTAAAACATCGTCCTCATTCGGGAACTGGATCCTCACCTTAATACTGCCGGTCTGGTTGCTTACACCCCTGTCAATAGCCAGTACTTTTCCTGCTTTGCTGTATTTGCTTCCATCAGGCAGTACCAGTTTAAAGGTGCTGTCGGTACTTGATTTTTGCAGACCATAAAAGCGGTTGATATCCTGCTCGTTGATCACTACGTCGACACCTATAGGATGCTCGGCAGATATTGTGTTCATTAACGTAGTTCCTGCTACCACCTGCGTTCCTAACCTCACCTGCGAGATACCGATACGCCCGGTAAAAGGTGCAGTGATAGTGGCATATGAAAGATCCGTACGGGCCGATTCAAGTGCAGCTTTGGCAACTGCAACCTGGCTTTTATTAGTTTCATAGGTAGCTTGTGCCTGATCTACCGTTTGGCGGGCAATTGCATCGCTTTTCAACAGCATATTGTACCTGTCAATGTCTTTTTGCGCTTTAACCAGATTGGCTTCGGCGCTTAATACATTGGCTTTGGCCTGATCAAAAGCTGCCTGGTATTTGCGTTTATCTATTTCATACAATACTTTGCCCTTTTGTACAACATCGCCTTCTTTAAAAAATATACCGGTTACAAAGCCCGGTACCTGGCTGCGTAGTTCCACAGTGTTCACTGAAACCACCAAGCCCTGGTATTTATCATAATATACTGCTTCGGCTGTTTTAGCATCAGCAAGGTATACAGGGGTTGGAGGCATGGCCGCCGGCCCGCCCTTTTGAGGTTTACCGCATGATGCCCATGTTAAAAGTGCTGCAGGGGCTAACCAATATATATATGTATGTTTCATGTAGAAATAGGTTATTCGTGTGTTGCTGTAGTTTTTATTTTTTTATTGCGATATTTTATGGTTGCTGAACAGGCAGGATACCCAAAGCCTTCTCCAGGTCAATTTTACTGCTCAGCAAATTGAATAAGGCGTTATAATAGCTCAGTTCGGCCGTGCGCAGATCAGCTTGCGATACAATTACATCAAGGTACGTTTTTACGCCCTCGCGGTATTGCAGGCTTACCACTTTATATACATCCTTTGCAAGGTTCACATTTTCGCGGATAAGCTGGTAGCTTGTATAATTACTTTTATAAGCTGCCAGTGCCTGGGTATACTCGGTATAAATGCTGTTTTTTGTATTGACTAAATCCAGATCGGTACGCTCAACCTGCAGTTTGGCCTTGGCCAGGTTTTGCAGGCGTTTAGTCCCCTGAAAAATTGGTACAGCCAGTGTTAACCCAACGTATCCGGTTGGGAAAGAACTATTATACAGATCAGAAAAATCATGGCTGAAGTAAGCGTGCTGATAACTGCCCACCGCCGATAGCGACGGCAAAAAACCAAAGCGGTAGTAATTTACATTGAGATTGTTGAGCGCTTTTGTTGTTTCCAGCAAACGGTATTCAATGCGGTTATTTACGTTGAGCATTTGCAAAGTATCAATACTGGCTTCCTGCTCATAACGGGTTGAATCATAAGAGAGGCTTAACTGCGTGGCTGCACCTACACCCATGATCTGCTTCAGTAAAGCGGTTTTACTTTTAATTGCCTCTTCTGTTTGCTTACGGGTAGCAACTGAATTGTTCAGGGCAATTGTAGCCTGTTTATAATCTGTAGGGTCGGATACGCCGGCAGTATACCTGCTTTTGGCATCTTTCAGGCTTCTTTGTAACCTGATGATATCTTCTTTGGTGATATCAAGCTGTTTTTCCGAAAGTAAAACATCAAAAAAGGCTTTGCTTACATCGCTTACCACATCAATCTGACTGCTCAGGGTATTTTGCTTATAATATTCGCGTGAATATTTTTTTGCCCTTGATGCAAGAAATACATCATTATTATATAATACCTGCGAAGCTGTAACTCCTAATGTTGAAAGATTGCGAATGGTGCCGGCGTTACTTGGGATATTGGCACCAGATGCTCCCGCTTGAGGGCTGCCCTTATAATAGTAATTGTATAAACCCGAACCATTTACTTGCGGCAGCCAGGCTGATAAACCAATTTTAATATCCCGCTCGTTGATCTGTTCATCAATTGAAGCCTGCCTTACTGTTGGCTGGTTACGCAAAGCAAAATCAATAGCCTGTTTTAGCGACACCGGACCGCTAATGCTATCGGCAGCAGTTTGGGCATAACTATTGCTATGTAAACTAAATGTTAAATTAAGTACAATGAGTGCTAAAAAGTACTTGTGTTTTTTCATACGGTAGCTGTAAATAACAATGTATATCAAGCAAAAATCATAAAGAAAGTTTTATAATTTGTGCAGGATTTATACGGGGGAATGCGAATATGTAATTAATATTACGATTTTAAAATCTGGAACAAGAATTTTACGTAAAAAATTACAAAAACGCGGGATAGTGTAAGCTTTTTGGGCTTTTGACAAAAAAATGAAAATAATAGGCTCGATATAAACAAAAAAATTAATTAATTTGCCGTGTAAGAATTTGTGTGCTTCTTAAGTAGTATTGATACGTTAATAGGCATTATTTTAAAAAAATTTACACACACCGTATAAGTTATATGCTTATTCATGGTATTTTTACACAAAATTTAAGCAGAGTTAATATACATGGTTAAAAAACTACATGGGAAAATCGCTCAGTTTCAAGTGGCAAATATGCTGCGGGAACGGGGGTTATATCCTTATTTCAGGCCTATTGAGTCTGCACAAGACACTGAGGTAATTATTGACAACAAGCGGGTATTAATGTTTGGTTCTAATTCATACTTAGGCCTTACCAATCATCCAAAAATCAAAGAAGCTTCAAAAAAAGCAATTGACAAATATGGCACAGGCTGCGCCGGTTCACGTTTTTTGAACGGTACACTTGATATCCACATTGAGCTTGAAAACAGGCTGGCGAGCTATGTAGGCAAAGAAGCCACTGTTTTATTCAGCACAGGTTACCAGGTAAACCTTGGTGTACTTTCATGCGTTACCGGCAGGAATGACTATATCATACTTGACGAGTATGATCATGCCTGTATCATTGACGGCAGCCGCCTGTCGTTTTCAAAAGTGATCAAGTATGCCCACAATGACATGGCCGATCTTGAGCGCAAATTAAGCATACTTCCTGAAGATGCCGTGAAGATTATTGCGGTTGATGGTATTTTCAGCATGGAAGGCGATATTGTTAAATTGCCTAAAATTGTTGAGCTTGCTGATACTTATGGTGCTAACATCATGGTTGATGATGCGCACAGCCTTGGCGTAATTGGTGATAAAGGTGCAGGTACTGCCTCACACTTTAATTTAACTAATGAAGTTGACCTTATCATGGGTACTTTCAGTAAATCATTAGCTTCTTTAGGTGGTTTCATCGCCAGCGATCAGGATACTATTGATTATATCAAACACCGTGCACGTTCATTGATGTTTAGCGCAAGTATGCCTCCAGGCTCTGTAGCCAGCGTAATTGCCGCATTAGATATCATCGAATCGGAACCAGAGCGTATCGAAAAACTATGGGATAATACCAATTATGCCATGAAGCTTTTATTGGAAGAAGGTTTTGACCTTGGCCCTACCGAAAGCCCTATTTTGCCGATCTACGTTCGTGATAACGAAAAAACTTTCGCGGTTACCAAACACCTGCAAGCTTCTGGTGTATTTGTTAACCCGGTTGTATCCCCTGCCGTTCCTTCTGATTCATCGCTGCTCCGTTTCTCATTAATGGCTACTCATACCTTTGAGCAAATTGACGAAGCTGTTGAAAAACTATCAAAAGCCTTTAAAGAAGTTGGTGTAAACGCTTCTGTTAAAGAAAAAATATAATGAAGAACTCTAATTGTGCATTTAGCTACTTTTATTTTAAGGTAAGCTAAATGCACATTATTATTTTAAGGCATACCAATCTGCTTTAATTCAATCATTTACCACACATGATTACAATTGTAACGGTTAAATCAAAAAAAGAACTGGCTTCATTTATTGATTTTCCGCATGACCTGTATAAGGACGATCCTTATTACGTTCCCGAACTGTTTATTGCCCAAAGAGATCTTTTAACCAAGCACCCCTTTCATAAGCACAATACCGTACAACCATTTTTGGCTTATGATGGCAATAAGATAGTTGGCCGTATAGCTGCCATCCTTAACAACGGCCACAATGAATACAGCCACGTTAACGATGGCTTTTTTGGTTTTTTTGATTGCATTAATGATACCAATGTATCCAATATGCTTTTTGAAACCGTTACTAAATGGCTCAAAGAAAAAGGTGTTACCGGTAAATTATTGGGCCCTACTAATTTTTCAACCAATGAGCCCTGCGGTTTGTTGGTAGAAGGTTTTGACAGTTCGCCATTCCTGATGAACACCTACAACTTTGCGTATTATGCCAACCTGGTAGAAAATTTTGGTTTCACCAAAGATGTTGACCTGATTGCATGGCACTGGGACGGACAGGCTTACGATGATAAGTCGGTACGTTTATTAAACTCGCTTGAAGAGCGTTTGAAACGCAGCGATATCATTATCCGAAAAATTAACCTTAAAAATTTCAAAGAAGAAGCAGCCAAGCTTCGCGAAGTATACAACTCGGCCTGGGATAAAAATACCGGCTTTGTACCGCTTACCGATGAAGAGTTTGATTATTTGGCCAAAGATCTTAAACTCATCCTCGACCCTGATTTCGCCATCGTAGCCGAGCAACATGGTAAAATAGTGGCATTCGGCCTGGCTCTTCCTAACTACAACGATATTTTCAAAACCATAAAACGCGGCCGTTTGCTGCCAACCGGCATCTTTAAACTGTTATTTGGTAAAAAGAACATTACCGGCATCCGCATTTACGCCCTGGGGGTAATTGAAGATTATCGTAAAATGGGCATTGAGGCTTGTTTATACGGCACCATTATTCGCGAATATAAAGCCAAAGGCTATGCCCACGCTGAAGCCGGCTGGACATTGGAACACAACGACATGGTGAACCGTGCCATTGAGGCCATCAAAGGTGATCCTTATAAAAAATACAGGTTATATCAAAAAGCAATATGAGGGAACGGGTTTTAATAACCGGTGGAAGCGGATTTGTTGGATATCATTTAATTGAGGAGGCTTTACAAAACAATCTGGAGGTCTTTATAGCTGTCAGAAAAAGTAGTAAAATAAGCCACTTAAACGATTTAGATATTCAATATATTTACCCAGAATTTAACAATAAGGAAACATTAAGTAAACAACTGGCGGAAATTAAGCCCGATTATATCATACACGCTGCAGGTGTAACCAGCGCCCGCTCCGAAGCCGAATATAACCGTATAAATGCCACCTATACTTATAACCTTGCTTCGGCCGCTTATGAAAGCTGTCCTGATTTAAAAAAGTTTGTACTTATTGGCAGCCTCGCTTCGGTAGGGCCGCTTAATACATTAACTGGTGTAATAACCGAGGCAACCCCACCGCGGCCTGTTACAGCATACGGCAGGAGCAAACTACTTGCCGAAGAAAAATTAAAAACGGTAACCGGCTTAAATTATACCATACTTAGGCCCACCGCGGTTTACGGACCAAGGGATACAGGCATATTTATATTTTTCAAACAGGTTGTAAGAGGAATAGAGCCTTATATAGGTAATACGCCGCAAAAGCTAAGCTTTATTTATGTTAAAGATTTGGCTAAGGCAAGTATTAAGGCCCTGTATGGTGGTAATAACAAGACATTTAACTTAAGCGATGGTAATTTTTATGATCGCTATGAGTTAGGCAATATTACCAAAGATGTGTTAAAGCTTAAAACGCTAAAGTTTCATCTGCCTGTAAATTTTGTAAAAATCATTGCAGCTGTGGCCGAAAAAATAAGTTCTTTGAGCAACAAAGCTGCGGTACTGAATATTGAAAAGCTTAATGAACTGACCGCCATTAACTGGAATTGCGATATTGAAGCAGCTAAATCCGACCTGGGGTTTTATCCTTTATACAATCTGCAAAACGGTATGGCCGAAACGCTAAAATGGTATAAAACCAACAAATGGCTTTAGCCACTTAAATTTAAATAAATAATAGTAACATAAATGAAAATCAACATTACACCTGCCAAAGGTAAGCTTGGTATCCTGATCCCAGGGTTAGGCGCCGTGGCAACTACCCTGATTGCCGGCGTTGAAGCCGTTAAAAAAGGCATCTCGCAGCCAATTGGCTCCCTTACTCAAATGGGCCACATACGTTTAGGAAAAAGGACAGAAAACCGCAATCCTAAAATTAATGAATTTGTTCCGCTCGCTAACTTAAACGATTTAGTTTTTGGCGGCTGGGACGTTTATGAAGATAACGTATTTGAATCTGCATCAAACGCGCAGGTGCTTGAACAAGGTCTGTTACAAGCAGTTAAAGCCGAATTGGAAGCTATAAAACCAATGAAAGCCGCGTTTGATAAAAACTACGCTAAAAACCTTGACGGTACCCACGTTAAAACCGGAACCAGGCTTGAACTTGCCGAGCAGGTTATGGAAGATATCAAAAACTTTAAAGAGGCTAATGGTCTTGACAGGGTTGTTTTGGTATGGTGCGGCTCAACCGAAATTTATTATGAAGCATCGGCTGTACACCAGTCATTAGCTGCTTTTGAAGAAGGTTTGAAAAATGATGATAAGCTGATCGCTCCAAGCATGATCTATGCTTATGCTGCTTTAAAATTAGGCGTTCCTTTTGCTAACGGTGCCCCTAACTTAACGGTTGATATCCCCGCATTGATCGAGCTGGCTAAATTAACTAAAACTCCAATTGCTGGTAAAGACTTCAAAACCGGTCAAACTTTAATGAAAACTGTATTGGCCCCGGGCCTGGCAGCACGTTCATTAGGTGTACACGGTTGGTTCTCAACTAACATTTTGGGTAACCGCGATGGCTGGGTTCTTGATGATCCGGATAACTTCAAAACTAAAGAAGTATCAAAACTTGGTGTATTGGAAGATATCTTCAAACCAGAAGATAACCAGGAGTTATACGGTAACATTTACCACAAAATCCGTATCAACTACTACCCGCCGCATGGCGATAATAAAGAGAGCTGGGACAACATCGACATTTTTGGCTGGTTAGGCTACAAAATGCAGATCAAGATCAACTTCCTTTGCCGCGATTCTATCCTTGCTGCCCCTATCGCGCTTGACCTTGCTATCTTCTGCGATTTGGCTAAACGTTCAGGCATGAGCGGTATCCAGGAATGGTTGTCATTCTACCTGAAATCGCCTCAAACAGCACCTGGTTTACATGCAGAGAACGATATCTTCAAACAACTGATCAAATTGGAGAATACCCTTCGTTATTTAATGGGCGAAGACCTGATCACTCACTTAGGTTTGGACTACTATGACGATATGTTCGCCACTGAATAATCGTTAAATTACTAAATACCGTCAAAACAGCCGTAAGCAGTTGAACCCCTGCTTCACGGCTGTTTTGTTTTTATCACGTAAAAAATTTATTGCAGGGTAACATTATTTTAAAGCAATAGTCTTATTAACACTAATAGAGATTTGTTAAATAATGTTATTTATTGCCCCGAAAGAAGTCTTTCCAAAAGATAAAAAACGCCAAATAATATCTAATTATCAATAAGTTACGCAAATACAAATATAACAAACAGCAAACAACAGCAATACTAACTACCGGTTAAAGCCGTTGTTTGGATTTACTTATAGTTACAGTAATACGAGAGTATAAATAGGTGTAAACAATATTTGACTTTTTGACCACATTAGTCTGTAGTGATTTTTTTTACCTTTGGCCTGTTAATTGTAAACTCCATAATAACCATCTGCCGGGAGTGTACAAAGTAGGGTAAGCTGTGAGTGATTAGGCGGCAGAACAATGAAAAACATACGGAGGCGGGCATAATCAATCTGCCAAAAATATTTGAATAACTAATACATACCTCTTTATCTAATAATAAAAGTGTTAAGTCGAAAAAAGAAGTTTGTATTTGCACAATGCACAAAGTACATGGATTGTAAAAAAATTTATAAAAGCTTATTTTTCTTAATACTGTTCTTTTCTGCTTCTGCATTATATGCACAGCAAACGGTTATAACAGGTACCGTTACCGATGCGGGTAACAAACAAACCTTACCTTCTGTAAGTATATCGTTTACAGGTACAACAACAGGTACCACTGCCGATGTTAACGGTAAATATCGCCTCGTAACAAGTAATCAGGAATATAAACAAATCAAAGTTTCGTTTTTAGGTTATAAAGATGCATTTTTAGCCGTTGTTCCGGGTAAAGAGCAGGTTATCAACGTAAGGCTATTCCCTGCTTCTCAACAACTTAATGAGGTTGTTGTAAAATCGGGCAAAAAACCTAAATACCGTAATAAAGATAACCCGGCTGTTGAGTTGATCCGCAAGGTTATCGAAAACAAAGAAAAGAACCGTCCTGAAGCATACGACTATGTTGAATACAAAGAGTATGATAAAATGATGTTTGCGCTGAGCAATGTATCGGCCCAGTTTTCGGACAGGAAGTTTTTCCGCAAATACAAATTCATTTTAGATAATCGCGATAGCTCGTTGGTACCAGGCAAATCGTTGTTACCTATCTATCTTGACGAAAAGCTGCAACAAGTTTATTACCGCAAAAACCCTGAGAAAACCAGGGAAGATATAACAGGTCAAAAAAGTGTAAATTATGGTCCAGGTATTGATAACGAAGGCTTAACCCAGTATTTCAAACACCTGTATAACAAGGTTGACATTTATACCAATAACGTATTTTTAATTACCAGCCAATTCCTGAGCCCGATCTCTGATAACTCGCCAAACTATTACAAATACTTTATTGCCGATACCATTGTTGACGCGCACAACAACAAGCTTGTAAAGCTTGATTTCACTCCGCGTAATAGCACCGATGTACTTTTTGAGGGAAGTATCTATATTACCCTTGACGGCAATTACGCTGTACAAAAGTGTGATCTGACTATCAACAAACACATCAATATCAACTTCATCAGGTCGATGAACGTAAACCTGGAGTTCCAGCAAAATCCCGACGGCCGTTATCACCTGAGCAAAAGCACTACCATTGCCGATTTTGGAGCATCCAAAAAAGACGCAAAAAGTGGGTTGTTTGGTATAAGAGCCATAACGTACAGCAACTATGTTGTAAACAAACCCCATCCGGACACCACCTATCAAGGATCTCAATATGCTGAACTGAGTGATGAAGTGAAGCATCGTCCGGAATCCTTTTGGCAGGAAAACAGGCCCGATACCTTAAGAACTGCCGAAGCAAAAGTTTATAAAAACATTGACAGCCTGCGCAACATGCCTTCATTTAAGCGCACCGTTGATATAGCAACACTCCTGCTTGCTGGTTACAAAGGCTTCGGTAAGTTTGAATTAGGCCCTGCCAATACGTTTTATAGCTTTAACCCTGTTGAAGGTTTCCGCCTGCGTGTAGGTGGCCGTACAACACCCGAATTAAGCAAACGTTACTATTTTGAAACATATGCTGCTTATGGTTTTAAGGACGAGCGCTGGAAGTACTTTTTAAGTGCAACCTATTCGCTTAACGATAAATCCATATATCGTTTCCCGCAAAACTATATCAGGGCAAGTTTCCAGCGTGACACCAAGATACCTGGTGCTAACCTACAGTTTGTACAGGAGGACAACTTCCTGTTATCGTTTAAGCGTGGTGTAAATGATAAGTTCCTGTACAACGATTTTTACAGGTTTGATTATGTACATGAGCTGCAAAGCCATTTTTCATACGCCGCAGGCTTCAAAAAGTGGACACAAGAACCAGCCGGATCATTGTATTTTGACAATATCATCAATGATCTGCCAAACTCTATCCATCATTTAACCACTACCGAGCTTACCGCAAGCGTACGCTGGGCACCCCATGAGCAGTTTTACCAGGGTAAAATCTACAGGATCCCTATCCCTAATAAATACCCTGCATTTGAGCTCGATTACGCTTCAGGTATTAAAGGCTTATTTGCCGGCGAGTACAACTATCAAAAGCTTGATTTCCGCGCTGATAAACGCTTCTATTTTTCGCAGTTAGGTTATGCGGATATCAATGCCTCGGCAGGTAAAATTTTCGGTTCGGTACCGTACCCATTGTTAACCATACACAGGGCTAACCAAACTTATGCATATGATATCGACTCATACAACTTAATGAACTTTTTGGAGTTTGTGAGTGATAAATATGCAAGCTTCAGGATTGATCAGCACTTCAGCGGTTTCTTCTTCAACAAAATACCATTGTTAAAGAAACTGAAATGGCGTGAAACAGCATCCGTAAAAGTATTATATGGTGGTTTATCTGATCAAAACAATCCGTCAATACATCCGTCATTATATCAATTACCGGTAGGTGCCGATGGTGTGCCAATTACTTATACATTAGGTAAAACACCTTACGTTGAAGGTAGCGTTGGTATCGAAAATATATTTAAATTTATACGCATAGATTTTGTAAAGCGCTTTACCTACCTTGACCAGCCAAACGTTGCCCAATGGGGACTAAGGACAAGGCTTAAATTTGACTTCTAATCATTGCACCTAAATAAGCAGAGAGAAAAATGGAACAGCAAACAACAACACTTAGGAGATCATTCAGAACCAACTTGCAATTAGGCATTTATAAGGTTATTGATCCGTTTGTGAAGATCCTTATAAAAATAGGCTTAACCCCCAACGCCGTTACTACCATTGGTTTTGTACTTAACGTAGGTGTTGCTGGTATATTTATTTTAGGTGCCGAAGAAGGCAACCGCGGCGACCTGAGCTATGTAGGCTGGGCTGGCGGCCTTATCCTTTTTGCAGGCTTATTTGATATGCTTGATGGCCAGGTAGCCCGCTTAGGCAATATGAAGTCGACCTTTGGCGCCCTGTATGATTCTGTACTTGACCGCTACAGTGAGTTGATCATGTTTTTGGGAATTTGCTATTACCTGGTGGCACATCACTACTTTGTGAGCTCGATAGCAGCCTTTATTGCGCTTATTGGCTCAATGATGGTAAGCTACGTACGTGCCCGTGCCGAAGGTTTAGGTGTTGAAATTAAGGGCGGCTTAATGCAAAGGCCCGAGCGTGTAGTAACCATCGGTTTATGCGCAGCCTTATCGGGTATAGTAGCTCAGTACATTGGCGGTAACTATAAATTATTTGTTCCCGGCATTAAATTCCATGTATTTGAAACCATATCGATATTTACTATTCCGCTGGTAATACTCGCCGTTTTAACCAATATCACCGCTTTTAACAGGTTAAGAGATGCTAAAAAGGCTTTAACGAAACTGGAAGAAGGAGAGGAATAGTTTTCAGTTGACAGGTTCCGGGTAGACAGCGAAGGTTTAAATTCTCGATGTAAAACTTTCCGCTCAAGACTTAGAACTTCGAACTTACAACTACCGGCAAAATATCATATCTTCGCAACAATTAAATAAAGGCATTTACACTTAGCAATATCTTTGCTAAAATTGCCTTTTGTTGGTTAAAGGCCAGCCATCTTTAGTAAAATTAAAAATACACCATAACAGGCAGAGAGATCCTAAAAGCGTTTTAAATCCTGATTATAAACAATGAAAAAGAATTATATATCCAACTCGCAGGAATCTGTGAGGATGTTTAAAAGCGATTTTTTAGAGAGCCTGTCTAAAGTGCACTGGACTGTGCCTTTGTATATTTTTGTACCTGTTATTGGATATTGCAGCTACAAATATTTCGACCTGATGAGCCCGAATATTTTAGGTTATATAGGCCTCTTTGCTTTCGGTTTATTTATCTGGACAATTACAGAATACGTAATGCACCGCTTTGTGTTCCACTATCATCCAAGTGAAAAGCTGGAATGGGCACAGCGCCTGCACTTCATTATGCACGGTGTACACCACGATTATCCAAGCGATGCCAAACGTTTGGTATTGCCCCCATCGCTAAGTATCCCTTTGTCTACCGGCTTTTTCTTTTTATTTAAATGGCTATTACCGGTTGATTATATCTGGGGATTTTTTCCTGGCTTTATACTGGGCTATTTGATCTACGATATCTCGCATTATGCTATGCACCACTTTAACTTTAAAAGCGGTATTTTCAAAAAGATCAAACAACACCACATGTTGCACCACTACCAGGATCCTGAAAAGGGCTATGGTGTAAGCTCACCGTTTTGGGATAAAATTTTCCGTTCAGATTTCTTAAAAAAATAGCAATGACCAATGCCAACAACGGCGTAACTGTAAATATCCGCTCGATAATTATTGTTTCGCTGCTTTCCATTGCTTACCTGGCGCTTTCAACATTCCTTATAGGTTATAAACCAGATGAGCTTACCCTGGTAGTTATTTTCAATGTGCTATTTTATGCATCGGCTATAACCCGCAAGTTTATATTAGGCTTCACTATTTTTATAGTGTACTGGATCATTTTTGATTACATGAAGGCCTTCCCCAATTATAACTATAACCCGGTGCATATTGCTCAGCTCTACAATGCAGAAAAGCACTTGTTTGGTATTCACTTCAACGGGAAACTATTAACACCAAACGAATATTGGCTGGCTAACAGTAATACTTTTATTGATGTGGTATCGGGCTTGTTTTACCTGTGCTGGATTCCGGTGCCGCTGGGCTTTGCAGCTTATTTGTTTTTCAAAAACAAAAAGCAGTTCCTCAATTTTTCGCTCACCTTTGTTTTGGTGAATATTTTGGGCTTTATAGTTTATTACACCTACCCTGCTGCACCACCCTGGTTTGTACAATACCATGGCTTTCATTTTATCCCTTTAACTATGGGTAATACAGCGGGACTGGCCAGATTTGATGCTTTTTTTCACGCAAGCATTTTTAAAAACATTTATACCAAAGGCTCAAACGTATTTGCAGCCATGCCATCGCTGCATTCCTCCTACCCGGTTATAGTGCTTTACTATGGTATAAAGAACAGATTAGGCCTCGTTAATATCTTTTTTGCCGCTGTAACTGTAGGTATCTGGTTTACCGCTGTATATGCAAGTCATCATTATGTGCTTGATGTGTTAGCCGGCATTACCTGTGCTTGTTTAGGTATAACGCTGTACAACGTACTGCTAAAGAAATTTAGCAGTTTACAGTCTGCCCTGAACAACTACGAGAAAGTGATTTCTTAAGAGTCAGCTCTTGTACAAAATCTTCTTTTATATACAACCTGTTGTATTAAAACCTGTGCTGTTGAAAAAGGGATTACTAATTGTTGATTAATATTTCCTCAGCTATTATCCTGAAAAACAGCCTATACAGCTAATAAAAGCATCAAAAGCAATCCTGTTTATATAAACTATATTAAGATTACGTTAAACAGGCACGCTATTTGCCTAATTATAAGCAGATTATTGTATTTTTGAGTAATCTGTTATATGAAGAGACTTTTTACCTTACTTTTTATTCTGACAGCCGCGTTTAAATTATCTGCACATGCAAGTGATCTGGATAGCCTCAAACAAAAATTACAGGTTACCAGCGACTCCCTCAAAGGCCCCATCTATACGCAAATAGCCGCCCAATATTTAGGATATGACACCGTATCTACCCGGCGAATGAAATACTATTTTCAAACGGAGGCGCTCAATTACACTATGCTTGCGCTGCATTATTATTCCACTTATAATGATACTTTAGGCCAGCGGACAAGCTTTAACGCGCTGGCAAAGGTTTATCGTTCCCAGCGAAAGTTTATCCAGGCCAAATGGTTTATATTACAATCGAATACTATATCACGCCAAAGAAAAGACACGCTCAATATTATCACCTCGCTCGTTGAACTCGCAGCCATCAAAAGTGATATCAAAGACTACAAGCTAAGCATGAAGGACCTGAACGATGCTTTAAATCTGTCGCTCAAAACTCATGACCCTAAAAAAGAATCTGTAGTACAGGTAGGTTATGCCGAACTGTACCGAAAAATGAACGATTTCGATAAAGCGGCCGCGGCAATTAAACGCCACGAGTTTTTAGATGATAGCCTTAACCAGGTTACCGTTGACAGCATTGCCAAAGTAGCCACTGCCGATTCGATAAAAATCAAAAAGAAGGATTCGGTTCTGGCCAAAAAAAAAGTTTATACCAGCAACTTGAAACGCAGGCCAATGCTAAGATACGCCAGGCACATAACGTCAATGTCGTTCTCACAATCACCACTCTTGTTCTCGTCATTATAGCTTTAATTATCATTTACAGACGAAAGAAAACCGGTCGCTGGCGTTCTGCAATCAGGCGACCCAAACAATAATTTAAACCACGGGCGTTTAAAATTGTCAAAACACCAAGATGAAAAAGCTAATTGTTTTATTTGCTGCGCTGGCCTGCCTGGGTCAGACCTACGGCCAAAGCAGTAAACGTTTCCGGACTGAGTTTTTAAACAGCATTAATGCTACCCGGCAAAAGGGTTGTAACTGTGGTAGCAAATACTTTCCGCCTGCACCGCCCCTCACCTGGAACAATGACCTGGAAGATGCCGCCGTAGGGCACGCTAAAGACATGGCCCGCCAAAACTATTTTAGTCATGATAGCAAGGATGGTCGCAGTATGGAAGACCGGATTGTGTATGCCGGCTATAAATTTAAAGGCTTCAAAAGTTTTGCCATAGGCGAAAACATAGCACAAGGCCAGCAAAGCATTGCAGAAGTAATGGCCGGCTGGTTTAAAAGCGAAGGCCACTGCCGCAATCTCATGAACCCCGACTTTAAAGAGGTTGGCGTTGCTGAATATAAAACCTACTGGGTACAGGATTTTGGTGGTCGTACATCTTTTTCGGCAGCACAACAAAGGCTGATTAAATCAGGTAGATACAGGCTAATTCAGGAAAAACCAGTGGAAGGGCATTGATATTGTCTGAACTCGAATTAAACGAATTAATTGAATTTATCGAATTTGCTAAGCATTCTGTCCATTCCTTTAATTCGTTTAATTCGAGTTCAGACAATTACTTCCCCGCTTCCGGTTTCGGTTTTGGCTCCCTTGGACCACGTTTGTAGATAATCAGCCCATTCAGGAAGTTACGCAGGATCTGGTCGCCACAAGGCTTAAAATTGGGGTGATCATCAGCGCGGAATATAGCGCCTATTTCGGCTTTGGTAATTCTGAAATTGGCCAATGCCAAAACCTTGATGATATCATCATCAGTAAATTTCATAGCTACCCGCAGCTTTTTCATGATATCGTTATTGCTCATTATATCTTCTTTTTAACAAAATTACCTCGAAATTTCCATCTTCACCTTTTTGCCTTTAATTTTTTCGGCTTTTACCTGTTTTACTACACCTTCTATCTTGTCGCGTTTTATGGCAGCGTATGATGAATAGTCAAGCACTTCTATCAGGCCAAGGTCCTCCTTTGCCAGCCCTCCCTTTTTGAGCAGCAGACCAACTATATCAACCTTGTTTACCTTATCCTTTTTTCCGGCGGCTATATACAACGTAAGCCATGGTGATGCCGGTGGCAATATCAGTTTCTTAGGCAATTCTTCAACCTCGGGCAGTTGTTTTAAATATGGCAGCTTTTCATCGGGCGCTAACATCAGGTATGATGTTCCTTTGGCATTCATACGTGCCGTGCGGCCGTTACGATGTAAAAAAGCCTCCTCATTATGCGGCAACTGGTAATGCACCACATATTCTATCTCCGGGATATCCAGCCCGCGCGAAGCCA
Organism: Mucilaginibacter gossypiicola; assembly: GCF_900110105.1. Lineage (GTDB taxonomy): Bacteria > Bacteroidota > Bacteroidia > Sphingobacteriales > Sphingobacteriaceae > Mucilaginibacter > Mucilaginibacter gossypiicola. The sequence goes on from NZ_FOCL01000003.1 coordinate 532,161, forward strand.
GATCAGTAGTGATTAGTAACTTATGACTTCCGTTTCTGAATTTGATCAGTGCCCGCTCCCTATCCTCCTGTTCCATGCCTCCATGAAAAATATCGTGTTCCAATCCCATGTACCAAAGCGATTCGCTGATCCGGTCGACTGCCTCACGATGGTTGCAAAATACAAGCGTTGCATTGCTGCCTATTTTACAAAGCAGTGCAAAAAGCGCCTCGAGTTTATCTGTAGCTTCGGTTACTATAGCTTTTTGTTTAATATCCGGTGTAGAGGTAACATTGGCCAGAAAATTTACTTCAACAGGTTTATCGATACCCGTAAAAGCAGGGATCTCATCCATTTTAGTGGCCGAAGTCAGGATTCGCTTTTTAATTGCAGGCAACTGCCGGATGATGTAAGCCATATCTTCCTGGAAACCATATTCAAGCGCCTTATCAAACTCATCAAGTATCAGGGTTTGAACAGTATCAGTACTAAAATTTTCTTCGCGCAGGTGAAAGGCGATACGCCCGGGTGTACCAACCAAAACTGCCGGCGGATGTGAGAGGTTGTTTCGTTCAACTTTTACTGCATGTCCACCGTAGCAGCAATTGATTTTGAAACCGGTACTCATTGCTTTCCACACTTGTTCAATTTGCAATGCAAGCTCACGCGATGGCACCAGGATCATCACCTGTACCGTATCAATATCGGCCTTAACTAAGTTTAACAAGGGCAATAAAAACCCAAGTGTTTTTCCCGAACCGGTAGGCGATAAAAGAATTACGTCGCCCTTTTTAGCGGCACTAAGCGCGGCAAGCTGCATAGGATTAAGGGCAGTTATGCCGAGGTTACTCAATGCCTTTTCAATCATGATTTGTTTTGTTGAGGCGCAAAGATAGGGTAAAAATTATTGGGGGCTATTCTTACGCAGGTTTAAGCACCCACGCTTAACTTAAACCGGGAGCGTGGACGCTCCTATTCATAAGCATTCAAGCGAAGGACGCTTGAACGTGCCCCCCTTACTCCGCTACCTGGGCAAAATTATGCTTAATAAACCTTGCAATCTTTTTGGCATCCCGATGGCTTAAATTCCCCATACAGGTATATTCCCACTCGTGCATGTTATCATCAAAAACAATATCTCCCAAATCTGCTTCTCCCTCACTTAAACTGAATACACCGGTTGCATAAACATGTGTACCGGGTATAAGCTGGTGTACCGCTTCAATGCTGATCCGGCGTATACCATCTTCGGTATCCAGATCAAAAATCACCGACTTTTCCATGTATTTAACTACAATATTAAACCGGTTTTGTTTAAATAATTGCTTAAAGATTAAAGCAATTACCAGCCCATAATTTCCATTACCCTGCTAAATTCGGGTTGAAGTGTAGCTTCTATTCTTATCTCCTCGTTTGTTACAGGGTGCTTAAAACTCAACTGCGAAGCATGAAGCAGCATGGTGGTCATTTCCCACTGTTCTAAAAACAGCTTGTTTTGTTTGTTACAGCCATGGGTACGGTCGCCGATAATGGGATGAAAAATGTGGCTCAGGTGTTTGCGCAATTGGTGCATGCGCCCGGTAGTGGGCACGGCTTCCACTAATGAGTATCGTGAAGTGGGATGCTTGCCGAAGGCAATATCAAGCTCGGCCCTATTTAAGGTTGTATAGCTTGTGAATGCATCCTGTAGCGTGCCGTTTTCCTTGCGAAGCGGATAGTCTATATCCTCTGTATCTGGCGTATGACCGCGAACTATGGCCAGGTATTTTTTGCTTACCTGGTTTTCCATAAATGCCTTTTGCATAGCAATTTCAACTTCTTTATTAAAAGCAAAAAGAAGGATGCCGCCGGTTTTCCGGTCAATACGGTGAACAGGATTAACCTTCATACCAATTTGATCACGAAGTAATTGCAGGGCAAATTCTGAAGCATCAGCCGCTATGGGCGAACGGTGCACCAGCAAGCCATGCGGCTTATTGATGGCAATGAGGTGTTCATCGCGGTATATGATCTCTAACATCGGCATAATTACAAGACCGCGAATTTACGGCAGCATTTTGGATTTATTTCTAAAATCTTTCCTTTGTAGAGACGCATCACATGCGTCTCCAACATACAATTGCAGCCATTTATTTTTAGGGAGACGCATGTGATGCGTATCTACATTGAAGTATCGGACAAAATCTTTTTAAACCACTTTTAAAAGTCTATCGGTGTAAAAAAATAATTTTAAATAGTATTGCTTTTCCTATCTTTAGTTCAAACCTAAAATACAGTTAAACTAATGGCTACCACAGCAAACCAGGCAAGTGCCAAACAGGCCGACGATATTAATGCCGCTCCTACCCGTTTACTTTCATTAGATGCCCTGCGTGGCTTTGATATGTTTTGGATTATGGGTGGCGAGGAGATTTTTCACGGCATGGCCAAAGCTACCGGTTCACCTTTTTGGGGCGCAATAGCCAACCAGTTCACCCATCCAGATTGGAATGGTTTTCACCTGTATGACCTTATTTTTCCGCTATTCCTGTTCATGGCCGGTGTATCAACGCCATTTTCTGTAGGGCGCGAGCTCGAGAAGGGTAAAACCCGCCAGCAGTTATTGCTCCGGGTTATAAAAAGAGCATTTATTTTGGTGCTGCTGGGCCTTGTTGTTAACAACGGAATAAAAATTATGCCTATTGCCGAAATCAGGTTCCCGAGTGTACTCGGTCGCATAGGTATTGCTTATATGTTTGCCAACATTATTTATCTGTATAGTAAGGAACGCTGGCAAATGTTTTGGTTTTGCTTTTTCATCATTGGCTACTGGTTATTGCTTAAATTTACTTCAGCCCCTGGTTTCCCAATGGGCGACCTAACCATGAAGGGCAATTTCGCTTCATACGTTGACCGCAGCATATTACCGGGCCGTTTGTATTTAGGTATCCACGACCCCGAAGGGCTCTTTTCAACTATTCCAGCTATCAGCACCGGCATATTAGGTATACTTACCGGCATATTGCTTAAAAAAGGCGGCGTTACACAAATGCGTAAGGTAACTACAATGGCTGTTGTTGGTGTAATATTCCTGATCCTCGCCCAGATCTGGAACCTTGATTTCCCGATCAATAAAAACCTGTGGACAAGCTCATTTGTGCTGCACGTAGGCGGGTTAAGCTTGTTACTGATGGCGCTGTTTTACTATATTATTGATGTAAAAGGATACAAGAAATGGGCCTTCTATTTCAGGGTGATAGGAATGAATTCCATCCTGATTTATATATCCGGTCACTTTATTAAATGGGATTACACTACCGAAGGCTTCTTCGGGTGGATAGGCCAGTTAGTTGGAAATCCGTACAATATTGTGGTAATGGCTATTTGCTACGTGATGGTGAAATGGCTGTTTTTGTATTACTTGTATACTAAGAAGACATTCCTAAGAGTATAAAGGAACCATGATTTACAGGATTTTAGGATGACCATGAATTAAAAGTATCAAGGCTATCCTAAAATCCAGCAAATCATAGTTTAAATATCATGGCATCCTTTAATCCTATAAATCAAGGTTATGTTTGTTCCATGCCTGTTGTTCAACGGGTGTTAAATAAGTCCAGGCCATAATACGGCTTACTTTCTGGCCTTGCGACATGTTGATGGTTTGCACATCTTTTACGCCTTCTTTTTGAAGGGCATTGTATAAGATCCTGAGGTTCTCTTTTTTAGATACCAGCGTTGTGAACCATAAAACCTGTTTCTCAAATGGTTTACTTTGTGCAGCCATCAACTTCAGGAAAGCCGCCTCGCCGCCGGGATACCAAAGCTCGGTGTTTTGACCACCGAAATTCAATATTGGTTGTTTATCTTTCCTTAAACCCAGGTTATCCCATTTACGGGCCGAACCGGCAGCAGCCTCTTTGGCCGAAGCGTGGAACGGCGGGTTACAGAGGGTAAGGTCAAATAACTCGCCGGGCTTGATGATGCCTTTAAAGATATCCGCCTTTTTGCTTTGCTGCCTTAACTCAACGGCAACCTTTAAATGGCTGTTTTGCTCCACAATGCTTTGTGCCGATGCCATTGCCTCCAGGTCGAGCTCGGAGCCAACAAAGTTCCAGCCATACTCTTTAAAACCCACTATAGGGTAAACAAGGTTAGCCCCTGTTCCGATATCAAGCACGCGCACCTTGCGGCCTTTACGCACAACACCATCATTAACAGAAGCAAGCAAATCAGCCGCGTAGTGGATATAATCGGCACGTCCCGGAATAGGCGGACATAAAAACCCTTCGGGGATATCCCAATGGTTGACGCTATAATAATGTTGCAGCAATGCCTTGTTAAGCGTTTTTACAGCCTCCGGATTGGCAAAGTTGATGGTAAAATTATCGTATTCATTGGTACGCACAAATTGCCTTAAGGCTGGCGTGGTTTTTATCAATGCCTTAAAATCATACCCTTCGCGATGTTTATTGCGCGGGTGCATATTGGTCTTAGCCTCAGGCTGATTGGGTTCTTGTGCTGACAATGGTAAAGTGGTTTAATATTAATTAACCTACAATCGTTTTCAGATCGGCAGGCGAATAGTTGATAGATTTCAATGTTTTATGATCAGAAGTGCGGTACACCAGGTACAAACCATCTATCTCTTTATAATATGCATCTGTATTGGCAGTAGCTTTATAATGTTCGATGGTTTTTTCGGCCTCCTCAACTGTCTTACAAGCCTTACTCATATTTGAGCGGTGTACCTCATCAAACAGCTCTTTAAATTTTGAGCCTAAACCAAATTCAAGCACAGCACCCGACAATACATACTGCAGGTCACAAAGAGCATCGGCTACTTCAACCATATTATTATCGTTAACAGCCTGCTGCAGTTCTTTTAACTCTTCTGCAATAAGTTCAATACGCAAATCGCAGCGTGCTTTTGAAGGCATTGCAGGTTTTTCAACAATTGGATGCTTAAAAGTGGTATGAAATTCGGCTACCTGAGTTAATGCGCTTAAATCTTTGATCATGTTGTTTTAGGGCGATAAATAAACGGTAAAGTTATAAATTAAACTAAAAGGCTTTCAAAAATTAATGTAAGCTATATAAAATACAATGTTATAAATCATAAAATAAATAAGCACGCGCTAATTAATAACACTGATTATCAGTTTATAAAAACTTAACATATCCAACATTTGTTAACATAAACATAATATTAAAAACACACTATATTAACCTAACTTTGCATCGCGAAAGAAAAAACCCCGCTTCAATTGATTTAATCCATTCACATGAAAAACATAAAAGATAAGGCCGCTACCAAACAAGCCCGCAAAGCTCTTAAAAAACAATTAAAAGAAAAATTAGTAGTTCAGATTGAAGCCCTGGTGAGTGAATTTGGCCCTGACATCAGCAAAGCAAAGAAAGCTATTGACAAAGCCGCTAAAAACCTGGCAAAAACATTAGCAGTTAAATTAAGCCCCGTAGTACACGCCGCTCCTGCTGAACCGAAAGTTAAAAAAGAGAAAAAAGCAGCCGAAGCAGCTGCCCCTGAAAAGGTAAAAGTGAGCAAAAAAGCTAAAATTGCCGAAACTGAAAAAGCCTTATAATTAAAAACCTTCGTCTAAAAAACGACATTTAGTTTATTTTTTAAATCCATAAAAGCCAATTATTAAAGATATAAACGCTTTAATAATTGGCTTTTTTAGTTTAATTTAAAATACACATAAAAAAACCCATAAAACGAAACAATATTTCATATAAAAATCAAAAAACATAATTTTAAAATAGAAAAATCCCAATAAAACATAGTAAATATTGATAATAGTTTAATAATTATTAACTTACATTAAATTAACAGCATCAATAAAGCTTTACCAACCGTTTTATGAAGAAATTTTTACCACTTACCTTTATTTTGCTAACCATGTCATCCCTCCTGGCATTAGCACAAAAGAAAACTATTACCGGAACCGTTACCGATGCTGCAAACAGTGCTCCCATGCCCGGCGTATCGGTACATATTAAAGGGAGTAACTTAGGCACCAGCACCAACGCAAAAGGGGCGTATAGCATTTCGGCGGCAGCTACCGATGAATTGGTGATAAGTTACACAGGCTATAAAACACTTACCGTAGGTATTAACGGGCGCAGTAAAATTGATGTTACCATGGTAGGTGATGTGGCCCAACTAAACGAAGTGGTATTAATAGGTACACGCTCGGCAGGACGTGTAAAGCTGGAAACAGCTGTTCCGGTTGATATTGTTAATGTAGGCAAAGCAGCTTCTGTAACCGGGCGAATGGATATTACCGACATTCTTAATTATTCGGCCCCTTCCTTTAATTATAATAAACAATCCGGCTCTGATGGTGCCGACCACGTTGAATTGGGTACATTACGCGGCCTGGGGCCAGATCAAACATTGGTTTTGGTAAATGGCAAACGCCGTCACTCCACAGCGTTCGTTTCGGTATTTGGTACACGTGGGCGCGGTAATTCGGGTGTCGATCTGAGCTCTATCCCAACCGCCTCTATCGACAGGATCGAGATCCTTCGTGACGGCGCTTCGGCCCAATACGGTTCTGATGCTATAGCGGGTGTTATCAACCTTGTGCTAAAGAAAACCACCGGTGTATTTAACGCAAATGTTGGCTACTCCGGTTACTACGATCCTGCCTTTAACAGCGGCAAAAGCGTTGTCGCCTCGCAATATCCGCATGGAGGCGCCATAGATGGCAACGGCATTACTATTGACGCCAACTATGGTTTAGCCCTCGGTAAAAATGGCGGTTTCATTAATTTCACAGGCGATTATGCTAAAAACGGCAAAACCTTCCGCCAAACGCATGATACCACCACTTCAAACCCTAAAGCGCTTCCTATAAACCCTTACAGGCGGGCCAACGGCGATGGGTCGGCCGAGAGCGGTACTTTCTTCTTCAATCATGAGTCGCCGCTTGCCGGCACCCGCACAACTTTGTACAGTTTTGGAGGTTACAGTTACAAGGCATCTGACGATTATGCTTTTACCCGTAATTTCTCCGGCAGACCAGAAAGGTTCCCCACCGATAACAGCGGCAACATAATTCCCGTTAGCGGCATTATTTTTAATACTCCCGACGGCGAATCTTATTATAACCCCATTATCCGAACACACAACACCGATATCGCGGTTGCGGTAGGTGCCAAAGGCACTTTAGGTGATGCATGGGACTGGGATCTGAGCAACAACATAGGCAATAACAAATTCCACTTTTTTGGTTATAAAACATTTAATGCCTCATTAGGAGCCGACAAAACCAATTTTGATGATGGCGGATCAGAGTTTTTACAGAACACAAGCAACCTAAACATCAACAAGCATTTCGGCAATGTAATGCAGGGGCTTAACCTTGGTTTCGGTGGTGAATATCGTTACGAGCGCTACAAGATCTTTTCGGGCGAGGAGGCTTCGTATAAGAACTATGACCCAACCGGGGTAAAAGCAGCCGGCGCGCAGGGCTTCCCTGGTTATCAACCCAGCGACGCGGTAAGTGCCCATCGCTCGGTTGAAGGCGTGTACGTTGACCTTGAAGGCGACATCACCAAACAATGGCTGGTTGATTTTGCCAACCGGTACGAGCATTACAGCGATTTTGGCTCAAACTTTAATACTAAACTGGCCACGCGCTATAAAATCACCGATAATTTTAATATCCGCGGCTCGTTGGGAACAGGTTTCCGTGCGCCATCGTTACAACAGATCAATTATAGTTCAACTTTTACCAACGTACAGGGAACAGTAATATCCGAAGTTAAGATAGCGCCAAACTACAGCCCTATCACTAAGGCGGCAGGCATCCCTAACCTTAAGCAGGAAAAATCAAAAAATGCAGGACTGGGCTTTACCTTTAAACCAGTGCCGGAATTAAGCTTTACTGTTGATGGTTATTATATCAAAGTTACCGACCGCGTAGTGCTTTCGGGCCAGTTCAGTGCCGATGACGCTACACTTGACCCTACATTTACCAATGCCTTAAAAAATCTGCATGTAAGCTCCGCCCAGTTTTTTGCCAATGCTGTAAATACAACCAATAAAGGTTTAGACGTAGTTATCGACTATAACAAAACCATTGGTGCTAACAGGTTCAGGGTGCTGTTTACAGGCAATTTCCAAACCATGAAAATTGACAAGGTAAATTACCCGCCCATACTTGGAACCACAGCCGCTCTGCGCGAAACCTTCCTGAGCGAACGTGAAAAGAAATTTATCCTGGCATCGGCCCCGCCACAAAAGCTCAGTCTGAACCCTGAGTTCAGCCATAAAAACTTTACGGTAGGTACTCGTTTTACCTACTTTGGTAAAGTTGTAATTGACGGCTACGGCGATGGTACAACCCTTACACCTACTGTGCCTACCGATGATGGCTCGGCACAACTACCCGACCAGTACATTTATAGCGGGAAGGTTGTAAGCGACCTGTATTTTGCTTATAGAGTGGCCAAATCTGTTCGTTTATCTATCGGTGCCGACAACATTTTCAATGTACACCCCGATCTTGCTTATGTAAAAGGGGCAAAAGGCTACGCCTTCAACAACGAACCATCGGGCCCGTTTGATGCCGTGCAAATGGGACAAAACGGCCGCCGCTTTTTCGCGAGGGTAGGCTTTACATTTTAAACTATTAACTAACGGATTTTATAGCTTAAGCTGCCCCGATTTTGCGGGGCGGCCTTTTTTATTTTAGGGATAATCTATAAATATGAAAAGCATTGTAACTTTATCCGCCAATAAAACTCTAAACTTGCAAACTGTTAAAACATGTTAAACAAGCGCAAATTTTAAGTTTTCCAACTTCTTTAACATAGCATTGCAAATAAAACAATGCCTGCACGAAATCCGCATATGCCCCATACCGACGAGCAGTTGTTGCAACTGATGGCCCGCGATAACCGCGATGCCTTTACCGAGCTGTATAACAGGTATTGGGATAAAACCTTTGCGGTAGCTTACCATCGTTTGGATGATGAGCACGAGGCCGAAGAAGTGGTTCAGGAAGTGTTTTTAAGTATCTGGCAACGCCGGGCAAGCCTTAAATTAACTCATACCGTAGCTACCTACCTATCGGTGGCAGTCAAATACAAGGTAATCAACCATCTTGATCGTCAGTACAGGAAACAGCAGCATTTGGATGAGCTTGCTTTTACCTCAACCCAAACAGAGGATAGCACTATTCAATGGCTGGAGGAAAAAGAATTACGCGAACGGCTTGATCACAGCATCAGCCAGCTGCCCGAAAAGTGCCGGATTGTATTCCTGCTCAGCCGCGATGACAATAAAACCTATGCAGAAATTGCTGCTGAACTGGGCATCTCACAAAAAACTGTTGAAGCACATATGTCAAAGGCTTTAGGTTCGCTCAGGCAGTCGCTTGGTGTTTCCTTACCGGTGCTAATTTTACTTCTTAGTTAACGCACACTTCAATTTTTAACATAGTGAAGCGCAATACACCCTGATTCTAAAACTTTTGATTCTATTAGCTTTAAACTTAAATTCTCTTTCAGACCGGCAGCTTCCAGCAGACCTCTCCCCTCGCCTACAATTACAGGATGTATTACATAGTGGAACTCATCAACCAGGCCAAGTTCAATAAGCTGCAAAGGTAGATTTACACCTCCTATCGAAATATTGCCACCCGGTTGCTGTTTTAATTTTCGGATCTCATCGCCAAGGTTTGCGTGGGTAATCGTTGTATTTCTATCGTCAGCAATGGTTAATGTCCGCGAAAAAACAAGTTTTTGAATACTATCAAATGCCTGTGCAAATTCCCTTTCTTCTTTGGTTGAGTTAGGATTCTTTGCAGCATCGGGCCAATAAGGAACCATAAGTTCGTAGGTTTTACGCCCGTATACAATCAGGTCTACACCATCCATAAGCCGGGTAAAATACTCTAATATATCCTTGCCCCCTCCAAATTTGGTATGGTCGCAGCATCCGTCTAAGCTCAGGTTAATACCGTAGATTACTTTTCTCATTTGATCAGGTTTTAGTTAGGTTGTCCTAAAAATAAGTATTTCCGGGTTGATACGGCTACTTCGTGTTATTTCTATTACTTACCCTATTCACTCTTCAAGCTTTTCACGGGGTTATTGGTAGCCGCCTTAAGGGCTTGGAAGCTGATGGTCACCAATGCGATCAGAGTAACAATTCCGGTTGCGAAGACAAATACCCACCAGCTGATTGATGTTCGATAAGCGAAATCCTGCAGCCACGTATGCATTGCATACCAGGCTACCGGGAAAGCTATCACCGATGCCAGCAGCACCAGTTTCAGGAAATCTCCGGATAACATCAGTACTACATTTGCAACGGAAGCGCCCAACACCTTCCTTATGCCTATCTCTTTGGTGCGGCGTTCGGCAGTATACATCGCCAAACCAAATAATCCCAGGCAGGCTACAATAACAGACAGCACAGTGAACACGCTGAATACTTTACCCATGGTTTGATCGGTACGGTACAATTCGTCATATTGCTGATCCAGAAAATGATAGTCTAAAGGATATTCCGGCATAAAACTTTTCCAAACTGACCGGATCCTGGCAATGGCACCGGCATAATCACCCGGACGCAATTTGACCGCGATATACGATGAATGCGTTAGATAATTTCCGGACTTGGTATAGAACAGCGCCCATGGCGTGATCTGATCATGTAAGGAAAGCGGGTTAAAATCCTGCGTAATGCCGATCACTTCAAAGCGCTTATCGCCCCCGCCATGATAAGCGATGTGCTGGCCAATGGGATTTTTCCAGCCAGCAAGCTTTACAGCGGCTTCATTGAGGATTACCGATGCCGAGTCATTATAGGCTTTCGAAAAATTACGCCCCGCGATGAGACGCAGCTTAAATGTAGGTACAAACGCCTCATCCACCATGTAAGAAGACAGATCCAGTGTCTTTTCAGCAGATGAAGGATTATTGGCATCCATTTCGGGTTTGTACTCATCTTCAAAATATTTTTGCGATGCCGGCAGGTTAGTGCTCATCGTGGCACCGGCTACCCCGGGCAATTTTAAGATCTCCTGCCTAAAGTCTTCTTCTTTGTTGCCCAGCCATTCGGCATCACCGATTACCAGTACGTTTTCTTTGTTATAGCCAAGATCTTTAGACTGATTATATCTGAGTTGCTTATACACAACCATGGTACAGATGATCATCACTGCCGACACTGCAAATTGAAAAATTACCAGCACATTACGCGTTGAAAAACCGGCCTTAGATGTTTTGCCGTCGGTGTTGCCTTTCAGTACAGTAACCGGTTTGAACGCAGTCAAAAAAAACGCAGGATAACTACCTGCAAATAAAGCCGTAAGCAGGGTGAGCAATAGCATTCCACCCCAAACACGCACATCACATAATGCGCCGAGCGGTATAGATTTGGACGCGAGCCTGTTAAAAGCCGGTAAAACGCAAACTACCAGGATTGTAGCCACAATCCCCGCCAGTACGGTATAAACAAGTGCTTCTGAAAGAAATTGCCAGATCAATTGCCCCCTTTCGGAGCCAAGCACTTTGCGGATACCTACCTCGCGTGCACGTTTGGCGGACTGTGCGGTAGCCAGGTTCATAAAATTGAAGCAAGCAAGCAAAATAATAAATAAGGCTATGGCCGAGAATATGTACAGGTACTTGATATCACCCTGGACAAAATAACGGTTACCAATCTGTGCGGAATAAAAATGCATGTCAGTGAGCGGCTGAAGTAATACTTCGTACTTGTTCCCCTTCTTCAGGTACTCGTCGAACGGTGTGCCTATGCGGCGAAAGGCGGTAGCTGCCTGCACCCGTACCATCTCGGGAAAACGCGAAACCAGTTTTTGGACATTGGCGGCGGTATTGGGCACATTTGGCCGCAGTTTAACAAAAGTGCCCGTTTGCAGCCAAACCCAGCTCCAGCTATAGCGTTTAATTGCCGGCATAGCCAGATTACATTGCAGCATATCAAATTGCAATGATGATCGTGCCGGCAGATCTTTCAGGACAGCTGTAACGGTGAATGGCACGTCGTAGCCGTCAATAACCATGCTTTTACCAATCGGATCTGCATCACCAAAATACCTTTTTGCGCCACTTTCAGTGAGTACGACTGCGCCGGGCCCATTAAGGCAACTGGCGGCATTACCCTTCAACAAGGGGTAGCTGAAAAATTGCAGAAAGTTAGAGTCAACTGACAAGCATTTTTTGTCGATAAGCGCTTCACGATGCCCGTTGCGGTCAAAATGAACCACCTGATCGCCGGGCTGGTAAATACGCGTATAGCTTTCAATCTCCGAAAAACCGGCTTGCAGGGCCGCTCCCACCGGCGGCGGTGTATGTGCAGCGATGAATTCATTATTACCGTCTTTCTCATGAATGTTTACACGGTAGATCCGTTCGGCATTTTTAAAAAACCGGTCATAACCTAATTCGTCCCTGATATACAAACCGATCAGCAGTACGCAGGCCAGGCCGATGGCCAGGCTACTGATATTGATAATGGACATACCGCTGTTTCGGCTAAGGCTGCGGTAGGCGATCTTAAAATAATTACGGATCATAATATTGCGTTTGGTGGCTTCGAAAACCCCAACCAGCGGGCTTTCCTGACGCAATATTACCGGACGTAAGCCCGACGGAGTAGCCAGCTTATCATTTGGCCACTCTTTTTTCAGGCTGTTTTTGTATTCAACCGGGCTTTTGCCAGTCAGCTCTTTAAAAACGCGGGTGAACGTGCGCTGGGAATTAAAACCAGACTCATAGGCGATACCCAACAGGGTGAACCGGTCATAAGCCGGATCACGCATTTTCCGCGCAACCTCCCTAACGCGAAAACCATTGATAAGGTCATTAAAGTTCTTCTGTAAACCATTATTGATGATCCGGGATAGTTCATGCGGATGGAGACCTAATTTAACAGCCAGCGACGTCAGGGTCAACTCAGCATCCTCATACAAACGGCCGGCAGCCACCGCCTCTTTCAGGCGCCGGGCTTTTTCCCTTTCATTCATGTTACCTGTAGTCAGCTGTACATTTACAGCTGTTTTCAATATTGCTGCTACCGCCATCCCCATCATCACCGGGGCAATGGCCAAACAAAAAATTCCGTTAATGATGCCAGGCAGGCAAAGCAATCCCAGTAATAGCAATACTTTTTCCAATCTCCGGAATGCAAATCGTGGCCTATCCATGAGCACGGGCTGTAAACTTTGATAAAATTGCCGGATTAAGCGGTGCGACAGATATAGATACATGAGAACCGGGATCAAAACCAACCAGCCTGGCATCCAATAGCCTGCCAATAAAGGGGAAAAATGCAGCCCATCCTGCCAGTGCCATGAATTATCCCGCGAGATAAGCTCACGTACGTACAAATAAAGCAACGGCCCAAAGGCCAATAAAACAGCCGGGGGTAGCCCGGCTACATGTAATAAAAGAACAATCAACGCCAGGCTCAGTAACCGGTTAGCATTGGGGTTATCTCTCCGGGCGAACCATAACAGTAAGGCCAGCGTAATCCCGCTCACCAGCAGCGTTAAGCGCGCCAATTGATAGGGAGCAATATGAAAAAGAGTGGTATCCAAATGGGTTTATTGCTTCAATCGTTGATCCAAAATACTAAATTATTGATAACCAAAAAGATATAGTAAATTTAATAATTCAAGTGTAATGTAACCGAACGAATAGCCGTTCGTTTTTAGATTTCACTCTTTAAAAATCAATTAAGTATTACCCGGGTTTATAAAACGAGAGCTAACACGCTACATCAATTTCGCTTCGGCTTAAACAGAAAATTCAACATTAAATATTTTTCATTTTGCACTAAGGGTATCTGCTCTCATCACTGACTATATGTGCAAAAGGTTGAAAGATCAGTCACAATGGAAAACACTACCTATAACGTAAAGGAGCTTGCTCATAAGTTAATGCAGGGCACCATCAGTCCGGACGAAAAAATCTGGCTCGATGCCTGGTATGCCAATTTTAGCGATGAGGAAGTTTTGCTATCGGCCTCAAAATACCAAAACCCTGAGCAGCTGCAGGAAAGTATTTTGAATAAGATAACCGCGCAAATGGGAACACCGGGGAAACCCGCGCGTAAGGTAATTACCTTATGGCGAAGCATAGCTGCTGCAGCGGCTGTGGTATTGCTGGTTACATTTGCTGCGCTTTACAAAAACGAGGTATTGGAAGTTATTGATCCTGCCAAACAGGTTGAACTGGTTACGGCCCCAGGCAAACACCGGCAAATCAGCCTGCCCGATGGCACCCGGATCTGGCTTAGTCCCGGCAGCCACATTAGCTACCCGGATAAGTTCAGGACCAAAGAAAGATTGGTAAAACTGGAAGGTGAAGCGTTTTTTGATGTGGTACATGATGAAGATCATCCTTTCGTGATCCAATCGGGGCAACTTAAAACCGTGGTACTGGGTACCAGCTTTAACGTTAAAGCCTACCCTGATCAAATCATATCCGAAGTGACCGTTATCAGCGGAAAAGTGGCCGTACAGGCGCATGATTTGCCTAAAAGCAAGCAGGCCGTCATGGTGCTTAACCAGCGTGCCGTTTATAACAAAACCGACAGATCGTTGATTAAAGAAAATTATCCCAACGCTTCAAAATTCCTGTCGCAACGTACCGGCTTGTTCAGTTATGATGGTTCGTCGCTGCAAACCGTTGCCGATGACCTGGCCAACCAATACGGTATTAGCCTGAGGCTTGCCCCGGGTATTGCTCAAAAAGGATTTTACGGGCATATCAACACCAATGAGCAGGTAGATAAAACGCTCAATAAACTTTGCGCGGTAATGGACCTGCGTTGGAACAGGGTTGATAATGAATATTACCTGCAACCCTTACCACTCAACAATTAACCTTTTTATTTTAAAACATCTCCCCAAAAGGAAAAACCAAATCAACAATTTAAAGCATTTATGAAAACTAACAGACCGGCATGGCTCCCCATGCTGATTTGCGAAATAACGCGAATACCCCTCCGAACGGCATTTTGCATATTGTTACTTTTAACGATAGCACAAAACAAAGCGCATGCCCAGGGCCCTTTAGATAAGCCCGTTACTATAACTATAAACAACGAGCCCCTTAAACAGGCTTTAGATAAAATAACAGCCGCCAGTGGTGTAAGGTTTACTTATAATGAAACGGTTGCTAAAAGCACCGCAAAAATCAGCCTTAGCGCTCAAAACCAGCCATTGGGCGATGTATTGAAGAAGGCCCTTGCCCCGCATCCGTTTAGTTTCACCGTGCTCGATAACGAGGTACTTATCAAATACGATGCGAGTAAAGCAAAAAAGCAGGTAGCCGCTCCGGCAGACGGAAAATACACCGTAAGCGGCACCATTAAATCAAAACAAACCGGCGAAACGATCATTGGTGCAAATATCCGGGTTTCAGGCGCAAACACAGGCACATCGAGTAATGAGTACGGTTTTTATTCGCTTACCCTGCCTGCCGGCAATCATGAACTTTCGATAAGTGCTATGGGGCAAAAAACTGTTGTAATGCCCATATCACTTAATGCTAACCTTAAGCTGGATATTGCCCTCGAAGACAATTCCCAACTGTTACAGGAAGTAACCATCAAAGCTGCCCCCGCCGGGGCCCGCGACCTGGCCAGCCCGCAGATGGGGGTTGAACACCTCAGCATACAGGAAACCAAAAACATCCCGGTGCTGCTTGGCGAACGCGATGTGATCAAAACCATTCAATTGCTGCCCGGGATCAAATCGGCAGGAGAAGGCAGCGGCGGATTTTTTGTACGCGGCGGAGCAACTGATCAAAACCTAATCCTGCTTGATGAAGCACCGGTATACAACGCATCACACTTGCTGGGTTTCTTCTCTACCTTTAATTCCGATGCTATCAAAAACATGAATATTTACAAGGGCGATATGCCTGCGCAATATGGTGGCCGGTTATCGTCGGTTTTGGATGTTAAAATGAATGATGGCAACAACCAAAAATTTGGAGTAAGCGGCGGCATTGGTCTTATTGCAGCCAGGGTAAATGTGGAGGGCCCTATTCAAAAGGGCAAATCATCTTTCCTGATCTCGGCCCGACGAACATATGCAGATGCATTTTTAAAACTATCAAAAGATAGTATTGCTAAAAACAGCCAACTTTACTTTTATGACCTTAATGCCAAGGCTAACTATGTTTTAGGAGATAAAGACCGCTTATTTATTTCGGGATATTTTGGCAAGGATGTGCTTAAAGCAGCCGATATAGCAGGCATTAACTGGGGCAATACCACTGCTACCCTGCGCTGGAACCACATTTTTAATAGCCAGCTTTTTTCAAACACCTCTCTTATTTACAGTAACTACGATTACAAGCTTAACATTAAGCAGGACGTAAACGAATACAATATCTATTCGCAGATCCGCGACTTCAACTTTAAGGAAGACATGCAATGGTATGCCGGCGACAAAAACACCATCAGTTTTGGCGTTAACAGCATTTACCATACCATTAAGCCAGGCGAAATTTCGGCCACGGGTAACTCTGGGGTTATATCACAAAGCCTGCAAAACAGGTATGCCCTTGAAAACGCGGCTTATGTTAGCAATACCTGGAAAGCAACAGATCGCTTTACCTTAACATACGGCGTACGCCTTTCGGCATTTACCATACTGGGTTCGGGTGATTATTATGATATTGATGCTGACGGGAACATCATCGGCTCAAAACATTACACACCGGGGCAGGAGGTTAAAACCTATGTTAACCTGGAGCCCCGTGTTGCCGCAGCATTTCAGCTAAACGACGTAAGCTCCATTAAAGCTTCATACGCCCGCAACGCACAAAACCTGCATTTGATTTCCAACTCAAACTCCGGTTCGCCAACGGATAAATGGGTAGCAAGTACCAATATTATCAAACCAGAACTGGCAGACCAGTTCTCTGTAGGGTACTACAAAGATTTCAACGAACACAATTATGAATTTACGGTTGAAAGCTATTACAAAAAGCTACAAAACCAGATAGATTACCGCAACGGCGCCAACGTATTTACCAATCAGCCTATCGAAACGCAATTGCTTTACGGCAAGGGCCGCGCATATGGCGCCGAGTTTTTGCTGAAAAAGAAAACCGGCAGGCTTAGCGGTTGGATCAGTTATACGCTGTCAAAATCTGAAAGGATGATTGATGGTATCAACAATAACCAATGGTACAACGCCAGGCAAGACCGCACACATGATATAGCCATTGTTGCCATGTACAAAGCCAGCGATAAATGGACATTCTCGGCCAATTTCGTGTATTACACCGGCGATGCAGTAACCTTCCCGAGCGGTAAATACCAGGTTAACGGCGTAACTTATTATTACTACACCAACCGCAATGCCGACAGGATGCCCGCTTATCACCGCCTGGACCTGGGTGCTACCAAACAGCTCAAAAAAACCGCAAAATTTCAGTCCGATCTGACATTCAGTCTTTATAATGCTTACGGCAACCCTAACGCCTACCGTATATTTTTCCGCGATAACAAGACTGATGCAAGCCGTACCGAAGCCGTGCGTACCACTTTATTCACCTTTGTACCTTCGGTTACCTATAACTTTAAATTTTAAGCCGATGAAAAACACTATAAAATATATAACCATTACCCTGTTTGCAGCGGCCCTAAGCAGTTGCGAAAAGGCCATCGACCTTAAACTGAAAGACACCACGCCGCAATACGTAGTTGAGGGCGTATTGACCGACGCAGCCGGCGGTTGCAAAGTATTGCTAAGCCAAACCAAAAACTTTACTGACAATAATGATTTCAACGGCATAAGCGGCGCAACCGTTACCATGGCCGATGATAACAACAACGTTTACCCACTTACTGCCACCAGCACCGGCGTTTACCAAAACAGCACTTTAACAGGTATTCCCGGTCATACTTATCAACTTAATGTGAATATTGACGGTAAAACATTTACTTCAAGTTGCCTGATGCTCCCTGCTGTTCCGTTAGATAGCATTTATTTAGTTAAAGATGAACTTGTAAATAATAAGGATGGCACTACGCGTAAATACGTTACCGTAAAATACAATGACCCTGCAGCAGTTAAAAACTATTACCGCTTTGTACAATACGTAAACGGCCGCAAAGAAGAAACAATTATGCTGGAAGATGATGAATTTACTAACGGGCAGGTAGTAAACAACAACCTCCGGTTCAGCAATGATAATGATAACCCTGCGCGCGACATCCGCCCCGGCAATGAGGTAACCATTGAAATGATGAGCATTGACCAGGCTGTTTATAAATATTTTTACAGCCTCAGCAACAGTGCCAATGGCGATGGCAATAACGCCGCTCCGGCCAACCCGCTAACCAATATCAAGGGCGGTGCACTCGGATATTTTAGTGTGCATACGGTAGTAAAGAAGACGTTAATAGCACCGTAAGCCCGCGGCCCCCTTAATGGGGAGCTAAGACACATTCTTATTATCATGTCATTGCGAGCGTAGCGTGGCAATCGCACGGATCCAAAGCGGTTCTGTATAGCATGCGATTGCCACGCTACGCTTGCAATGACATTTTTTTTCTTTATCAATAAGACCTACTCAACTGCAGCGCATTTGCTATCGCCTGCCCGGTTATCTTGTACCCCGCCCCAACATTGGGCTAAATTGTGATAATTCCCCAAAAAGATGGTTCACAAATCAATTACAAAAATCTGCTTTACTATCATCATTCAAATAAATTCATAAATTTAGCATGTGCAAGATTACCTTTTATTCATAGATACTGAAACCTCCGGCCTGCCCAAAAAGTGGGACCTCCCCTATTGCGATAACGACAACTGGCCCTATGCGCTGCAGGTGTCATGGATTGTTTACACCCGTGATATGCAGGAGGTTAAGCGCGAAGATCATTACATTAAAGATAACGACTTCACCATAAGCGAGAAGGCACGGGCAGTACATGGCCTTACGCAGGAATACCTGGTTGAGCACGGCGAATGGCGCAAAGATGTGATGACCATGCTGGCTAATGACCTGGTAGAATATCAGCCATTGGTTATAGGACACTTTATTGAGCTCGACCTTAACGTTGCCGGCGTGGAGTTTTACCGCACAGGTATCACCAATCCGCTTCAAAACTTAAAAACCTTTTGTACCATGCTGGCTACCACCAAATGGGTACAAAATCCGCAAACCAAATATTTAAGGTTAAACCAGTTGTACGAGGTGCTGTTTAACAAAACGCTCGACAGGCAGCACAATGCACTTGAAGATGCAGAAGCAACAGCAGAATGCTTTTTTGAGATGCTGAAACGCGGCGATATTACCGAAGACAGCGTGGAGCACCAGGAGGTTTACCTGCAAAAAATCCGCTCCGAAAAAAAATACCTTTTACCCGCAGCCATTGTTTTAATTTTGATCATCATCATAGCTTTTTGGTTATATGGTTCAACGTCTTGAATTTTTAAGTAAAGTATCCCCTTTTAGCCTGCTCCCGGCCGATGTACTTGAACAGGTTGCCGACCAATTGCAGGAGATTCGTTATAGTAAAGACACGGTTATTTACCAACAGGAAGTAACCAAAATGCGCGGCGTGGACATCATTGCCGAGGGCGAATACGAATCCTTTTTTTACGATAGCCAGCAAAATAAACGCCTGTTAGAGCACCATCATTCGGGCTATTGCTATGGCGGCATTTCTGTTTTGTTGAACCGCAAGCAGTCTATCCGTACGGTGATTGCCAAGAAAGGTACCACAGTGTTTTTCCTGCACCGTAAGGATTTCCGTTCGCTATGTAAAGCCTACGAAGACTTTGTACAATATTTTACAGCCGATTTCGGCAAGCGGATGCTTAACGATGAGTTTGCTCATTTTTATAAGCGCCCGGCAACTTTTGAGGAAAGCTACATAGCTTCTGAGCAAATGTATTCGCGTAAGATAGAAAGCATTGAATATCGTGAGATAGTTTCCTGTCTGCAAAGTACCCCGGTTTACGAAACCGCACGCTTAATGGCCAAACACAAGGTAAGCTGCATTTTTATCCGCGATGAACAAGCCAAAATTGTAGGTTATGTAACTGATATTACACTGCGCGATAATGTGGTTTCCAAACAGGCCGATACTGCCCAGCCCGTAGGCAACATTATGGATAATCCCATCGTTTGCATCAGCACCAATGCTTACGTTTACGAAGCGATCCTGATGATGTTCCGCACCAAAACCCGGTATTTGCTCATTAAAAACGGCGATGAATTTGTAGGCAGCATCAGCAGGAATAAATTATTGTCCGAGCAGGCACAATCGCCATTGGTGTTTATACAGTCGGTAAAACAGGCTATTTCTGTACAGGAACTTAAACGTAAATGGGAATCGGTACCGCAAATGGTTACGCAATTGCTTGGCCGTGGTGTAAATGCCGAAATTGTGAACCAGGTGATCACCACCATTGCCGATACTATTGCCATAAAGGTAATTGAAAGTGTTATTGCAACCATGGGACAGCCGCCTGCCAAATTTGTTTTCATGGTACTTGGCAGCGAAGGCCGCAAGGAGCAAACCTTCAAAACCGATCAGGATAATGCTATCATTTACGAAGATAAAGCCAACGAACACCGTGAATTAGTGCGCGAATATTTCCTGAGTTTTGCTCAGCAAGTATCCGAAAAGCTCGATCATATTGGTTTTAGTTTTTGCACAGGCGGTTATATGGCCCAAAACCCTAAATGGACGCACTCACTTTCTCATTGGAAACGCAATTACGAAAGCTGGATGGCCGAGGCCGTGCCCGAAACTGTAATTCAGTTCTCTACTTTTTTTGACTGCCGCTACCTGTATGGTGAAGCAAGCATTATGGATGAGCTCAAAGAATTCCTGGACGAGGAGCTGCAAAAACCATTAGGCAAGATCTTTTTCCATATGGCTAAAAATGCTTTGCAATATGAGCCGCCGCTCACCTTTTTCAAAAACATCAAAACGTTTACCAAAGGCAGCCAGGAAGTTTTCGATATCAAAAAATCCATGACACCTATTGTTGACCTTGTGCGGATGTATTCCCTGCGTCATCGTATTTTTGAGGTTAATACCGGCGAGCGGTTAAAAGCGCTAAAAGAGAAAAATGTGTTCAATGAAAAAGAGGCCCACGAACTGATCCAGTCGTACTATTTTTTAATGGGCCTGCGCCTCCGCAACCAGGCTTCTCAAATTATCCAGGACCGCACCGAACCCGACAACTACATCGACCCGGATAAGCTCACCAAAATTGAAAAAGTAGCCTTAAAGGAGATTTTTAAAACCATAGATAATTTCCAAAGCCGGATAAAAGTTGAGTTTACCAATAATTTGTTTGGATAAGGGGGATGAATAGGATATTTAATCCATGTGATTAAAACCATGTCATTGCGAGCGTAGCGCGGCAATCGCACATAGGCAAAACTGCTCTGTATAGCTACGAGATTGCCGCGCTACGCTCGCAATGACATATCTTCATATTACCCTCCCATCTCTTCCAGCCTCGCATAAATCTCTATCATCGCTGCCTGGTCAATCAGGCTTTTAATCCGGCGGGGGCCGAGCAGGTTTTTATCGTCCCGTTCCTGCTGCCAGGTGCGGTTGGCGTCGTCAACAAAAAACCGGAATTGCTTTTTGTCCTTATCAACACGGTACAGTTCCTGGTAACCGCGAAGTAAAACGGCATTGAACCAGTAATTGCCGGGCAACCTGTTGTTACGGTAAAAGTATTGTTCAGAAGCTTTGGCGATACGGCGGGCTTCAACAAGATACTTTTTATCATGAGTAATGTTATAGAGCAACACATTAGCCTGCAGCATGGTACCAGCATTGTAAGTGTAAATGGCCGAATCAATCTTTAACGACGGCACCTTGATGTTATCATAAAACAAGCCTGATGGTGCCTGTAAGTTTTTATTTGTCCAGTTATAAGCCAGTAATGCAGTGTCCAGATATTGTTTGCGCCCTGTTGCTTTGTATAATTGTAAAGCCACCAATATCCCCGGACCATTTGAGCAGGTGTTTTTACCTTTCAAATTGCCCTCTTCCCAATAAAAACCGCCGCCTGCTTCATTGGTATAACCGGTTAATAAAAACCGATAGATCATTTTTGAGGTTTCCAAATATTGCTTATTATGGGTACGGTTATAGGCATCCATTAAAGCTATAGCTACCCATTCGTTATCATCGTAAAACCGTGAATCCTGCTTTTCTTTTGCTACCATGGCCTGGTAAGCCGGTGCCGGTGAACGCGGGGAATAATATTGCTGAATAGCACCCATCACCGGTTTAAGGTATTGCTTTGAGGGCTCCAGCACTTCCATTTCGTTAGCAGCCTGTACCAAAGCACACAGCGGCCACAAAAATGAATGGTTGCCCTTATTCTCGGCCGAATCAGTAGTTTCGAGATACAGGCCGCTTTTTGTATCAGCAAAATAGGTGTTGATGTTTTGATTGATGATCTTTATCCGCTCCTTGTAGTTAGGTGTTTGGGCGCTTGCGCTTAAAGCAGTGAAAAGAAATAGCAGGGTAATCAATTTATTTTTCATAGACAATAATTGTATTTGAGACAGGTATAATTTAAATGCTAAAATAAGCCATAAAAGTGGTTGAATACTTTTATGGCTTTTATTGTTACAATAGCTGTTGTTTTAAAATTTGCCCGCGGCTTTAAGCGTTGCCGCAGCTTCAACCATCATTACACCGCTTAGTTGCGTAGTTAAATCGGTTGTACCAGATGGTTGTTTTTTCCAGTCGGGACTTATCATCAGCGATGGCCGTTCGATCCCCGCCGTGTAGAGTGTTTCGGCATTAAATTTCAGGAAGCTGATAAACTTACTTTTATCTGTTTCAGCAACATCCGGGTCAAGGGCCAGCAGTGTGAGGTACCTGATCAAGATGCCTTTGAATAAGCCACCGTCACCCTGCCCTTCCGACTTCAGGATTCCGCCCGGCGAAATATCAGTGTCATTAATGGTTGCATTAGCCGTATTTACCGCGTCGGTAAGGTAGGCAGCATCTTTGGTAACATGATAAAGTTCCAGCGCTGCGCCAATAAACACGCCCTGGTTATAGGTGAACTTCCATTTGCTAATTTGCCCATCGCCGTTGGCATTTATGCCATCCCAAATGATGCCAGATGGATCAAGCAGGGTTTTCTTTAGCCAGGTGTACAGGCGTTTTGCTGTTGCGAGGTCGGCCTCATTTTTTTCCAAAGCATATAAACGTGCAGCAAAAATGATAGCCGGAGCATTGGCTGGCGTATTTTTATAATCCAGCTGTTTCTTTTGCCAGGCTATCCCACCACCCTGGTTACTGTTTTCGCCGGTTTGAATATCTGCCCAAAGCGTATGCGCTGCGGTTAAATAAGCGGCATCGTTGGTTGCACTGTATGCCCTCAATGTAGCCAGCGACAACCATTCCATATCGTCATAAAAATTGTTTGATAAACCGCCATTGGTTGTTTTAATACCAGTCAAAAGTGAACTCATCCTTTGCTTGTAAATATCATTTTTGCTGCGCAGATAGGCATCGGTAAAAATATCAAGCGTATGGGCATTTGGCCAGTAATTAAAAGTGGTACTGCCGGCATTGTTAGCCACAAAATAACTTCCGTTTGCCGATAGAAATGTGGTATATGTTTTTTCCTGTAAGGAGTCGGCTGTTTCAGCGTATTTATATTCCACCTTCGCCGAAGCCTTGTTGCCATACAGCGGGAAAGGCTTATCCTTTAGGCACGATGAAAAGCTTGCTACCACCCCTCCTGTGAGGGCAATGGCGGCTAATTTTCTGAATACTTTATTTTTCATAAAATATGGTTATTGTGAACCTGCCGCCGTAAGGCGACAGGTGTTAATCATTAATTATTTTACAGTAACTGAGTGGGTATATGCAGCCGCATCAGCACTAAAATCAACCACAATATCTGCATTGTGATTATCGGCAGCCCCGGTAAACTTAAAGCAGAAATCATATTGTGCATCATTAACAGGCACCATGTACCAGAATGATTTGGCCGTATTTGCATCCGGGCGGCTATTATCTGAGTTTTTGCTGCCGTAAAACTGCGTTGAGCTATTACCTGCGGCGTCTTTAAACGTAAAGCGGAATTTATAACGCTCATCCCTACCCCATGACTCCTGGTGGAAAACAATAGAAGCATTATCAATTTCCCATTTACCACCGGCTTTGTAAGGCAGCGGGAACCAAACTTTATTATCGGCAGCAAACCATAAACCAACCTCGGTTACTTCGGTTATAGTAGCCGATGCAGAGGTAAAGTCTACCACTATACGCTCAACTTTAGTTGCACCCGTTACTGTTGTGCTACCGTCTTTTAACAGTTTGGCGCCATCAATAGAGTAAGTGGCAGGCGTACCGGTATTACGCTCGGCGAAATGATAAGTACCCGCTTTTAATGATGTCCAGGCTTCAAATACACCTGCAGCAGTTTGCTTGAAATGTACGGCTTTGCTTAAATCCTCGCCGCCTTCGGTAGCTGAGCCGGTAAGGTACAGATCGGCAGGGATGTCGGTAAAGCCGGCCGCACGCTGAACCTCAATAATGCTTGAAGCAGTAGCCTTAACCACATTGATACCTTTTGACGACATTACAGTCCATTTCAATTTACCGGTAGCCTGCGGCTGGATCCCGGCGAGATCGGCAACCTTGTTCAGATCTTTATAGGAGATGGTAAGTTTGTTGTACAAACCATTAGCATCTGAAGGAATGGTGTAGATCGGTTTTGAAAAATCACCGCTTTCTTTATCAAAAGCTACTTCGTACAAAACCAGTCCATTATCTTCCGCATGAGCTTCGGCCCATTCAAAGGTGGCAGAACCGGTTACCGGCTCCAACTGGATGAATTTGTTATTTGCAGGAGCAAACAGGTTATTTACTGCCGATACCTGTGTATGCTGTAATGTTTTGTCCTTTTTACAGCCTGTTACCATTAAAATGGTTATGATGCCTGCCATAAGGCAGTATGTAATATTTTTCATGATCGCAATTGATTATAATGTCTTTTTATAAATAATTATTGATTTACCAGCCAGGGTTTTGAGTAAGGTTAGGGTCAACGGCACGCTCATCGCGTGGGATTGGCCACAGGTAATTTTTACCCTTATCAAACGTGCGGAGGTTAGCCCTGATGTAACCATTATCAACAGATGCAGGGCCATATTTGGCTCCGTGAGCCCAACCGTTCAACACGGTTTCGGCGGTATGCCAGCGACGGATATCAAACACTCGCAGGCCTTCCATCGCCAGCTCTACACGGCGTTCATTACGAACTATCTCCCTTAAATCGGTCTGGCTTCCGGCTGCAAAATTTAATGCAGGAGCATCGGTAAAGCCGGCACGGGTACGCAGTGCTTTGATGGTTTTGTCCCAAACACCGGCATCCAGCTGACCAAGTTCGTTTTTGGCTTCGGCATACATGAGCAGTACATCGGCATAACGGATCAGGATCAGGTTTAAAGCAGATTGAAAATTCACGGCAGATGAAGGGTCGTAATATTTACGGGTATAATAAGCGGTTGGCGAACTTACCTTGCCCGGCGCATACTCATCAGGCTTGGTAGCACCCGGATCATCGCCCGGTTTGGTGTAAATAACCTGAACGCTGTTATCGGGCTTTTTCCATTTATAACCATTGTACACAACCGTATTGGTAAGCCTTGGGTCGCGATTTACATATGGATTGTTTTCATCGTATCCCGAACCCGTATCAGTGATCTTTTTGCCATTTTCCATCAGGTAGCTGTCAACCAGTTCCTGGGTTGGGGCAAGCGCGTTTAAACGGGCACCAACAGCAAGCGGCGCCATGTCAAAGAAGTTGCTGTATGTGCGCACATCCGGAACAAACTCCAGATCGAAGATCACCTCACTGTTGTACTCATTTTGTGGTAAAAACAATCCCTCGTACGATGGGAACAGGCTGTAGGTACCGTTGCTGTTATCATTCATCAACTTTTCGCAGGTAGTTGCAACTTCCTGCCAGCGGCTTTCATACAGCAGCACCCTTGCTTTTAAGGCGATAGCAGCACCTTTGGTGATCCGTCCCCTGTCGGCATCTTTATAAGCGGTATTAACCGGCAAATCAGTTGTGGCGGCATCAAGCTCCTTCAGTACGAAATCAACAACCTGTGCTTTCGGGGTACGGGCAATGCTTTTTGATTGGTCAATGCTGATGTCTTTATCAAACAAAGGCACATCGCCCCACCAGGTTTCAAGCATAAAATAATGGAAAGCACGTATAAACCTTGCTTCGGCTTTCATACGGGCTTTCAACGTTGCATCCATGGCAGTTACCCTGTCTACATTCTCTAAAAAGATGTTACAGGTTTTTATACCGCTGTAATGGAAACCCCACTCCTGTTTGATCCGCCCCAATGATGGGTCATAAGTACCTGCTGCAAGTGAAGCTGCACCCTGATTATCGCCACGGCCATTGTAGGCATTATCCGACGCTCCTTCATTATAGAAGAAATAGTCGTTGCTGAACATTTGCGAATAGGCTGTATTTAGCACCGCGTCGGCTTTTTCGGTGGTAGTCCAAAAATTACTGTCGGTAAATTTATTGGTTGGCGCCAGATCAAGCTTTTTACAGGCCGATAAACTGGCCAGTAACACTAAAAAGGCGGTTTTATATGTCGAATATTTTTTCATGATGGATAGTATTATAGGGTTACATCTAAACCAAAACCGTAGTAAATGGGCGTTGGATAAGCGCGGGCACTGTTGGCACCACCTGCCCCCAGGTTACTGTTAAACTCTGTCGATTCTGGATCGATAAACTTCACGCCCGAAAACGTAAGCAGGTTTTGGCCCGATACATAAGCCCTCAGTTTTTGTAAGCCCAATAACTTGGCCCATGCATTGGGAAGTGTATAACCTACCTGTACGTTTTTTACACGCAGGTACTTGCCATCAAATAAATACATATCTGAACCGCGCCTGAAGTTGTTTTCGTTTGATTGACTGCCGCTGGCCGCAAGCCTCGGGAAACGCGCATCCGGGTTTTGAGGTGTCCAGAAATCAAGCTCGTGCTGATAGATAACCTGCGAATAGTTTACGTGAAAAGGCTCAACCTGCTCACCGCGGATAAACATGCTGCGTTTACCTACGCCCTGTAAAAACAGGTTAAAGTCAAATCCTTTGTAACTTACATTATAAGTAAACCCAAAAGTTAAGCGGGGGAACGGGCTACCGAAAACAAACTTGTCGTTATCATCAATTACGCCATCGCCATTAACATCCACATAACGGTTATCGCCCGGTGATACGGTTAAGCCGGTTGGTTTAGGACCGTTTTTAATATCATCCAGGTTTTGAAAATAACCATCACGTTTTAAGGCAACGTATGAGCCTATCGGCAAGCCTACGCGATTGATCACCTGCATCTCGTCATAGCTTTTCAGCTGATCGCCGCCTTCAAGATAAAGCACCTTGTTTTTGCTGTCGGCCACGTTGAAGCTAAAGGAGTGTTTAAAGTTTTGCGTAGTGAGGTAGTAGTTAACTGTTAGCTCCCAACCGTGGTTTTGTACTTTACCCGCATTGTAGCTTGGCAACCCGGCACCAAACGTTCCCGGCACAATGGGCGGCAGCAGGATATCGCGGGTGGTTTTATTAAAATAGTCAATAGCTACAGTTAAACTGTTTTTCAGGAAACCGGCATCAACACCTATGTTAAGTGTTGCCGCACGTTCCCAGCGCAGATCGGGATTGGCAAAGGATATGGCTGTGCCACCCACGCCCGAGTTGTTAAAACCATAAGCATTTTGGAAGGGGCCGTAAGTGCGCAGGTACTGGTAATCGCTAACGCTTTGGTTACCCAAAATACCGTATGATGCACGCAATTTCAAATCGCCGATATTGTTACGATAATTTTGCATAAAGCGCTCTTCGGTAAGGCGGTAGCCACCCGATACCGACGGGAAGAAAGCACCGCGGTTTTGAGGTGCAAATTTTGATGAAGCATCTACACGAAAATCAAACTCACCGTAATATTTATTTTGGTATGAATAGTTTGCCCTGCCAAATAACGAGTTAAGACTGGTTTCGGTAGTTCCGTTATTAGATGCTGATGAAGTAGCCGGATCAATAATAGTACCGGTGGTTGGTGTTCCTAACTCTGGATCGGTATATTTAAGGTGGATGCTGTTTTGCTTAGCCGTGGTAGATTCGTTAGCCACGCCTACCAACACATCAACATTGTGCGATTTGTTGAAAGTTTTGGCAAACTCGGCCAGTAACTGCGTATTGGTGAACAAGGTTTTGTTATTATCATCGTTGGTGTTGCGATCTGCCCCATAAGTTCCGGATGGATAAAAATTCACCTGCTTAACGCGGGTAAACTGATGATCGGACAATAACCTGCCACCAAAAACAGCCTTCAGTTTAAAATCTTTGGTAACCGATAGTTCGGCATTTAAGTTACCCAGCAGGTTGTCATCATCATGAGTACGGTAACCACCCTGTTCCAGGATGCCCAACGGGTTAAACTCGGTCAGTACATCATTGGTGAGGTATCGACCCTGGTCGTCCTTAATTTTATAATAGGTTGGGGTACGGCCTGCATCAACAATCAAAGTTCCGGTATTGTAGGAATGTTCCCTGATCTCAGAGCGCGAGTAGGCAAGGATACTTGTGAGCTTTAACTTACCGTAGTTGCTGGTTAGGTTCATGCGGTAGTTATAGCGCCTTAAACCGTAATCAGGCCCAACAAGGTTACTGCGCTGATCGGTTACCCCGGCCGATACCAGGAACGAAGTGGTAGCATTACCGCCTGTTAAGCTCAGGTTATGGCTTTGCTGCCACGAATCTTTTAAAATAGCATCTAAAAACCATTGCTGATCGCCCTCCTGTTGAAAGTTCCTGATATCCTGCGGACTATAAATTGGCTGTAAACCGGCATTAACCATAGCCTCGTTACGTAAAATGGCATTTTCATAGCTGTGTACCGGTTTATAACCCACATGTGGCGACTGGATACCGGCCTGTCCGTTATAATTTACGGTAGTGCGTGAGTTATTTTTACCTTTTTTAGTAGTAACCAAAATAACCCCATTAGCCGAGCGCGAACCATAAATAGCCGCTGAACCGGCATCCTTCAATACCGAAACACTTTCGATATCCAAAGGATTAAGCAGGTTGATATCGCCACCGGTAATACCGTCAATAACCACCAGAGGGGTATTATCATTAAGCGTGCTCACCCCCCTGATATTCACATTGGCATAAGCTCCGGGCTCGGAGCTTGTTTGCTGTATAATAAGGTTGGGCGATGTACCCTGCAATGCCTGGGTAAGATTGATTGAAGGTTTTGACTCGATAGCTTTGGCACTTACCTGGTCAACCGCGCCGATAACATTTGTACGTCGCTGGGTACCGTAACCCACCACCACTACCTCGTTAAGCGAAGTACGTTCGGGGACCATCTGTACATTTATAGTAGCCTCATTACCAACAGACTGTTCCTTAGCTGCATAGCCTATAAAGTTAAATACAAGGGTACCGTTGGCATCAGGCACATCAATGGTATAATTACCATTAATATCGGTTACTGTGCCTATGGTGGTACCTTTAACCCGTACGCTTGCGCCGGGTATAACTAAGTTGTTCTCGTCCGTAACTTTACCTTTAACTTTAATGGGTTGCCTGGGACCATGATCAATCCCTCCTGTATTGCTTTCAATCTCAGGCTTTTCATCAATAACTATAACATCGTCGATGATCTTATAGCTGAGATTAAAGGGCGTTAGCACCTGATCAAGTACTTCCCTGATACTTTTGTCTTTAACCTTAAGGTTTACAACATAAGTAGGTTTAAGTACATTATCGGCGTAGGCAAATTTGATATGCTTTTCGTTCGAGATCTTATCCAGTGCATCGGTTAGTTTGGCATTTTTGAGCTTGAGCGTAACCGATACCTCCAGAAATTTTTGCCCGAACGTGTTGTTTGCCACGGCCGTAAAGCACATGAGGCAAACCACAAAGCAGGCAAGCGAGGTAATTTTCATTAATATTAATACATGACGAATTACTCCATTTGAAAATAGAGATATATTCATAGATTTGAGAAAATTAAAGTGTTTGAAATTCAAGTGCTTCGTTCTGAATTGGACCTCTAAACGCTGCACTTATTAATAACCCGGCATTTTAGTTTAACCCTGTCAAAATCCCTTTTGAGCAGGGTTTTTTAATGTATTTATGTTATCATAGCTTGCTATTTAGGTTAACTGATAATTGGTATATCTCTTTTATTAATTGGTTTTTATGTTAGCAACCTCGCCCTTTTAGCTGGTAAACCGTACCTTTTTGCATGGCTTTACCTTTTACCAGTTTCGATATGATCTTCATGATATTTTCCAGCGAAACATTAGTAAAATTGGCTGTAATCGAACAACGCGCCAGGTTAACATCGGCTTTTACAGTTACGTTAAAGTGGCGGTTAATGGTGTTGAGCACTTCGGGCAGCGCCGCGTTTTTAAATACCAGTTCGCCATCTTTCCAGCTGCTTAGCGCATTCACATCTACCTGTGCATTTTTTATTACGGATAGCTTATTCTTATCAAAAACAACTTCTTCGGCAGGGGTTAAAAACGTTGTTGTACTCTTCGCCTTACCCGCAGGAGTAACCACCCCTACTTTTCCGCTTAAAACATCAACCTTAATAAAACTTTCGTTAGCGTAGGCTTTGATATTAAAGCTGGTACCTAATACCTGGGTGCGTACGTTTCCGGTATGGATGATGAAGGCTTTGGCCGGGTCATGGGCCACATCCAAAAAAGCCTCGCCTTCAAGCTTAATTTCGCGTTTTTCGCCTCTGAATGTTTCAGGATAGGTAAGCTTACTGCCTGCATTCAACCATATTTTGGAACCATCGGCAAGGGTAAAATTTATGGTTTGTCCGTTAGCAGCAACCAATTGCTTGCTGGCGATAGGATCCAAACGATCAAGCAGGGCATAACGATAATGATAGGCTGCCATTATTGAAATACATAAACCCGCAAGAAGCGAGGCTGCAACCATCCATGTTTTGGATTTACCAGTTTTTTTCTTCTCTGCATTATCTAAAGCGGCATTGATCCTGCTATATACGCCATCGGCATTAAATTCCACATCGTCCCCGGCTTCGTTTTGTACGCTGCTGAGATCAAGCTCATCGAAATACTTATTTACAAGCTCTTCCTGCAAATGCCTGTCATTTGCACCGGATTGTTTTTTTCTGAAAGGGAACTTTGCCATGGTTTATAACTGCAGGATGCAATAAACCGGGATACCCCCCAAAGTAATTGAAAATATTTTTTCCAGGAAGCTTTATTGCCATTATTCACAGCCTATTATCATGGCCTAAAGCTTTCTGATCTTACGATTTTTTACAGGTTGTCAATTGACCGCTGCCGTTCGTCAATTGGATTTCGGTATGCCTGCAACGACGGTTATCTTTGGGTATGTAAGGCTCATGGAGCCCTATTATAACCTTCCGGGGTTCGGTTATACTGAAACAATAGAACATCTGATTTAAACAAAAGATGAAAAAAAGATTTAAAACTTCGATCATAGAAAATACCTGGATCAAGGGCTTCCTGATAGTTTCGGCGTTATTAATAAGTCCTCATTTCTCCCGGGCACAGGATTTTAGCGCATATAAAAAAGCATTCTTTATTAGGGGCAAAGACACGTTACGTTACAGGATATTATATCCTGAACATTATGAACCCGGAAAGTCATACCCTTTAATCGTTTACCTTCATGGTGCAGGCTTTAGAGGGAATGATAATGAACAACAACTCGGCGGCAATAGCAAGTATTACGGAGCTGGCAAAGATTTTTTAAATGATTCGGTCCGGAAAAAATATCCTGCACTTGTAGTTTTCCCACAATGTCCTGCCGACAGCATGTGGTTCAAAATCCCTCCGTCGGCACCTTATGATACTACAGCAGCAGTTAACCATAAAATGAACACCCTGGCACTTTCAACACCAGAGCGGATGGTAAAACTTTTAATTGACAGTTTGGCTAAACATAAAATTGCAGACAGAAAAAGAATTTACCTGGGCGGCACTTCGCTTGGCGCCTTTGGCACTTACGATTTGATAGTGCATTATCCAGACTATTTTGCGGCAGCTTTCCCTATATGCGGTCAGGCCAATGTAGTGCTATATCCAAAAAAGGCAGCTAACGTTCCGGTATGGATTTTTCACGGCGCGGCTGATGACATTATTAACCCATGGCCAGACAGGAGCCTGATAAAGGCTCTACAACAAAATGGTGCAAAAAACGCGAAATATACAGAATACCCAGGCTTAAAACATGACATTGAAGCCAGGGTATTTGCTGAACCAGACTTGTTCTCATGGCTATTTTCGTTTAAAAAATAGCGCAGAGCGACTTTAAAATCGACAACTTTTAACCTATCAACTGCGCTGTCTGAAAAGTGCATGCTAAAATGCGAACAATCGCATTTATTTTCCGAACACATGCAGCAACAACAGCGCTACTACCGATGGCAGATAATCAGTTAAACCAGTGCGCAGATACCTCAAAGCGATAGTGATCTGATTTTCGACGGTTTTGATGGAGATGTTTAGCCGGGCGGCTATTTCTTTATTGCTGAGATATTCCTTACGGCTCAGGGTAAAGATCTGCCTGCATTTTTCGGGGAGTTGCGCTACGCCATCTTCCAGTAAATGTGCAATATCATCCTGGAACAACTTGCTATCGGCCGAATATTTTTCGACCAGTGTTTCAATCACGGTAAGATCTACAGATGCTTTTTTGGTGCGCAGGTAAAATAACACCCTATGCCTGATCGCTACTTTGAGGTAAGCCTCGAGTGAGGTAATATTTAACTGGTTGCGCTTTGTCCACAGATCAATAAATAATTCCTGCACCAGATCTTCACAAACATCTTTATCCCTGAAAAGATTATAGGCCGCATAAAACAACTTCGACGAATATTTATGGTACAGAATTTCAAATGCCTTACGGTCATCAAGCCTTAACTGCTCCAATAACCGGGCATCAGGCCACATTTGATATTCCTTGTCGTGGAGCATAAGTGGGCGGTAAAACGGTTTACTGATTGGTGGGGCATATTTACAAGAAAATTTTTAAATAAAAAAACTTTTGATATCACTCATCGGTAAACATGGCTAACCTACGATATTTTTTGTCGGTTCATTGATTCAATTGTCTTAAACAAAAAACGCCTGGCAGCTATAGCCAGGCATTGAAAGGTTTTAGAAGATGCTTAAAATTTATGAATGTTGTTTACGCCCCGGTAAAACTTCATTGCCGTTGGTTTTAACCAACGGTATAATGAGTACCAACAAGAGGGCTTTAGCCCAAATCGACTTGCAGAATTGGGCTAAAGCCAGGGCTCTTTAGCCTTTGTCCCGTTGGTTTTAACCAACGGCAATGAATATTTTGCATTTCAAACGGCATCTTAAGAAGAGAGCATTACTTTATCGTTGTTATAATAAGTGCCGAGTTAAGCAGCAGCAATATAGGCTGTATTAAAGTCGAAAAGTTCTGCAGTTTTTCGTTACGTAACGACTTCTTGTTTTGCTCAATGTAAATAACATCATTGTTTTGCATCATCATGGCCGGGCTTGATAATGAGGCCACATCACTCAAATCAAGCTCTATGATCTGCGGGTTAACAATCCCGCCACGCACAACCTTAACATGCTTTTCATTGCCTTTGTCGGTTATACCGCCGGCTTCACCGAGCATATCTATTAAGCTGGCATTATCTTTTATAAGCTGATAATTACCGGGGCGCCTCACTTCGCCGAGTACGGTAACTTTAAGGTTGATAATCTTCACATCGATAATAGGGTTTTTGATAAGATTTTTGCCATACAGGTCCTGAATTTTATTGGCAGCCTCCAGCCTTGATAAACCATCAACCTTTACACGGCCAATTACAGGCAGTGCAACGGTACCGTCTTCGGCCACTTCATAACTTTGCCCCACAGCAGCAGCGCCGCCGCCCGATGATGAAGGGGCCGTGCCGGCACCCGTCGGGATGTCATCAACTATGTATTTAATGTTTTGCAGGTTGCGCACCTGCAAAACATCCTGCGGTTTTATTTTGTATACCTGAGCATTACCAGTGAAGCCTGTTATAGGCGATGCCGCGTCTTTCCTTTCCAGGAAAGCCTGGTTTTGCTTGTAGGAGCATGAGCTGAAAAAACACAGCAGCAAAAACGCCATTAAAACCAACTTTAATGGCTGGGGGGAAATACATCTGATCATTTTTAAATTGGGGGAATAAAATTGAATTGTTGTTTAAGCGTTTTCGAGATATAGTGCAACTTCCACTTTTCCAGGCTGTATTGACTGAGTTTTTTTCTTGCTCAGTTTAATGCTTTCAAAATGACTTGCATATTGGTTTACGATATTTTCGCAGGTATAAACCGTTTTGATCTTGTTGGTATTATTAGCCAAAAAGTGTTCATATACCTTATCGACCTTATTTACAGCGCGTAAATGTTCGGCCACATCCATGGCGCTACTAAAATAAAAGGCGTCATCACCTAATACTGCACGGTTAAATTTATTATCGTGCGAGCAAATAAGACCGCTTGAAGCCATTGCTTCAAGTAAAGAAGGGTTTGTGCCGCCAACTGTATGTCCGTGGAAATATAAATTAGAGTAGTAACGCAGGTTATTAAGTTTCGCCATATCATACACCCCACCCACAAACCTGATTTTATCAAAAGGTGCAAATTTCAATTTAAGATATTCACCAAAATCATTGGCAGTATTACCAACAACCAGGAACGGCCTGTTGTTATTGGTCCTTACAACGCCGTCAAGTATTGTTTCAATACTGTTTTCGGGTTCCATCCTTGCAATCAGCATATCGTATTCATAGGCTTTTATTGCATAGTCATTCAGTATTGCCGGATCCGGATTTTCAAACATCTCGGCGCCATAAGGTATAAAAGTTGCGTTCTTTTTATATTTATTACCCAAATAGTGCTGAATTTCGGTCGAATCGGCAATCAGGTAGTCGCTGTATTTTACAGCAAGCTTTTCGGCAAAATGCAGGAAACGTTGCACAGGCTTTGAATATTTGGCCCGTTTCCATTCCAGCCCATCCATATTGGTGGTTATCACCGAATTACGCGGGAAAAGCCATGACCAAACAGAACTACTGGTGTACCCCAGCTGCAGTATAATATCAAAATTGCCTTTCTGTAAATCCCTGATGCAATTTAGGTCGTAAAAAAACTGGCCTATGGTACCCAGCTTGCATTCCGGGTCATAACAATGCCGTATTTCAACGCCATTCCATTCCTTTTGCTGGTATGGGTGATTATGCGAGTTGTAAACCACAACTTCATAACCCTTTTTCACTAAACCAACCGATAAATATTCGGCACATTGTTCAAAACCACCGTAATGATTTGGGATACCTCTGGTTCCGATAATAGCAATCCGCATAAGCCAAATTTTTGATATTATATAAATATTAATTTAAAATACATCAGCTTTAATACCTACATTAAAAACAAGTATCCGAACTAATGAATGACTAATATTACGCACAAAAACCCGATTTTTATGCTTTTTGAAGGCATATGAACGGAATGAACGGGATGAACAGATGTGAACAAAACAAACAGCAATAAAATAATAATTCACAAATAATAATATTTTACGATTATTATTTAACAGGTATTTTATGTATCTTTAGCCCACTGTAAATTAAAATCATGAGTTTAAAATTTAACAACCATGCGGGATGCGAATGAAGTGGTAATTGTATATATTTAAATAAGCTCGCAGTTATTTAAACCTTATTAGTAAATGAGCAAAACACTGAAACTACTCTCGCGGATCAACCTGAAAACCATTGTTTTTAATTTCAAATATTTTCCTTTTAAAACGGCCATAAAACTACCCGTTTTAATTTCGAACAATATTTACCTGCACGAAACCAAGGGGAAGGTTACTATAAACGGCCCCATCAAAACGGCGCTGATACAAATTGGCTACGGTAAAGTTGGCATCTCCGATTTTAAAAGGGCCCGCGGCGTTTGGCAGGTATTTGGCGAGGTGGTTTTTAATGGCCGCGCCTTCATTATGCATGGCTGCAAAATAAACGTGGGCGAAAATGGGCAACTCATTTTTGGCGAAAATTTTAACATGAGCACCGAATGCGCATTAGTAGCCGAAAAGAAAATCACCATTGGTAATAATAGCGGCATAAGCTGGGAAAGCCTGGTAATGGATACCGATTTCCATCACATTTTCGATGAAAACGGCCAGGTTTTTAATCACCCCAAAGAAGTTGTTATAGGCGATAATGTTTGGGTTGGTTGCCGCTGCACCATTTTGAAAGGATCTAATTTACCCAACGGAAGTATTATTGCAGCAGGGTCCTTGGTTACCAAGAAACTGGTTGGCGAGAAAAGCATTTTTGGAGGCAACCCAATGCGGGTGCTCAAAGAAAATATTACCTGGAAATATTAAAAATCAAATAATTGGCAAAATGGCATCGCCCAGGTCATAGTTCAAATTTTCATTTCGTTTGGCGATAGCTTTAGCAGGTACCCCGCCAACTACGGTGTATGGTGCAACATCGCGGGTAACAACAGCTCCGGCGGCAACAACTGCCCCCTCACCTATAGTAACTCCGGGCAAAATCACAGCCCGCGAACAGATCCAGGCATAGTTGCCAATGGTAACCGGGGCTCCTGTTTGAGCAAAATTACTATCATTATAATCATGATGTAAGGTCCAGATCATCACCTCGTTACTCAGGTTAACATTATCACCGATAGTTAAACCGCAACGCGCATCAAGCAATGCCCCGTGACCAATAACTGAACTATTGCCAATGGTTAAAAGCCGCGGACGCCTCACTTCAAATCCTCTATAAATACCGGTACGCTTACCTACTTTTGCTTTCAGCATACGTAAACAAAAGATCCGCAGGGTATGAAAAGGGAGATAGCCGATTACACCACAGATCATATAAATAAAAGAGCCTTTTAATTTATCAAATGACGTTGCCACAACAGCCGGTGCTTCGTCTGTTGATATATGCATTATATTTTGTTCGGTTATATTCATGTTGAATCGAAATTCTTTTATTGCCCTATGCTACCTTCCCTACACTAATCACCTTACGGTTTTTCAAAACTTTTCCCGGTACGCCAGCCACTACCGAATCATTATCAACCGACCGGGTTACCACACTCCCGGCGGCTATCACACATCCGTTGCCTATAGTAACCCCGGCTAAAATGATAGCTCCGGCCCCTATCCAGCAGTCGTTTTTAATAACCACACCATTGCGGGATACCCCCTGATCTTTAATATTGACGTTGAGGTCCGAAAAATTATGATTTTCGGAAAACACCTGCACACCAGGACCAATTATCACGTTATCTCCGATTTCAATCCCTCCCTGACCGCCAAGATAAGCACCGGCATTTATGCCTGTATTATTGCCAATACTTATACCCTTTCCCTTTTGCGATATGATCCCGGTACCCACCAGGGTGCAATTGCGGGCAATAGACACGTTATCTTTTACCATTATCCCATCATATGACAGCGCGTTGATAAATACATTATCTTCAATGATCAGATTTTTACCTGCCGAAAAAAGATAGGCATGCCTTATTTTCACATTGCTGCCTATAAAAAGCAAACCTTCCACATGCTTCAAAAACAAACGCATCCACCCGCCCCGTAATACCTGGCCAAACCTGCCCGATAGTATCACCCCCATATCCACGAAGGTGTACTTGCTCTCCCATTTATAGTCGGGGTTGCGCTTGAGCTTCCGAATAATTTTCTCTACCAGCATAAGCCTCAGTAATTAAGGTTAGTATTTCGTTTGCAGCTTTTGTCCATGAAAACTTGCGTGCCTGGGCAAATCCCTGGTTTACTTTTTCGTTGTACAAAGCCTGATCGCTCAAAAGCAATTCTATTTCAAGGGCAATCTCGTTTTCATCATCCGGATTGGCATAAAGAACGGCAGTTCCGCATACCTCGGGCATAGCCGTTCTGTCTGAAACCACAACCGGCACACCGCATTGCATAGCCTCAAGCGGTGGCAAACCAAAACCTTCGGCGTATGACGGAAAACAAAATACTTTTGCCCGCGCATAAAGCAAATGCAGGTCGGCCTCGGGTACATGCCCGGTAAAAATTATGCGCTCCCAAAGCTGTTTTGAGGTTACATATCCATCAAGCTCAGGATAGTTACCACGTTCACCGGCAATAACCAACATCAGATCAAAATTTTGCAACAGGTTTAATGCCTTAACCAAACCAATAAGGTTTTTTCGAATATTTACCCGGCCGACATACAGCAGGTAATTTTGGGGCAGATTATATTTCGCTTGAATGGTTAGAATATCATTTTCATTATACGCATGAAGCGGTTTAAACGCCTTGTTAATTCCGTGATAAACTACATTGACTCCAAGCGGGACATTTATACCATGCTTCTGCATGCGCTCTTTTTCACAATTGGATATGGTGATGATCTGATCGGCCTTAGCTGCAAAACGAATCATCTGCTTAAAATAGGTTGCCTCGGCTTTGGTGTAATATTGCGGATAATCAAGAAACAACACATCATGAATGTAGGCTATTTTCAAAGCCCTGGCCGGCCATGTACTGCTAAAATTCTGAAACAGCAAAACATCAATATTGTATATCAATGTCATTAGCGGCACCAGGAACAGGTTTGACAACAGATTGGGGATTCCCGGTAAAAAAATCAGTTTTACATGTGCCGGAAAATGAGATTGGGCTTTAGTCTTACTTTTATTAACAAGGAAAAGATATACCTCAAAACGATCATCACCAGTACGAATAATTTCATCCACCAGGTTTTTCACCACCATGTGCCCACTCGGCGGCCCATCGAAATACCATTTGGCATCTATCCCTAACCGTATCTTCATATCCTGTCCCCTCATATCATAAAGCAATTAAGTTTTCATTTGCTACCAGGCAGGCGGTACTTTGCTCCCGCAATCTGATAGCCCTGCTATAAATATCATCCAGGGTATCTAATCTCTTATCCCACTTAAAAGTAGCGGCATAATCAATTGTAGAGTGAGCTAAATCCCGTAAAAACTGAGGTTTGGCAAACACATCATCAAGGTTTTCCGCAATGCTTCTTACCATAAAAGGGTACTCATCAACCGGTATTTTAATGCCGTTTTTCTTACA
This sequence comes from Mucilaginibacter gossypiicola, assembly GCF_900110105.1. Classification (GTDB taxonomy): domain Bacteria; phylum Bacteroidota; class Bacteroidia; order Sphingobacteriales; family Sphingobacteriaceae; genus Mucilaginibacter; species Mucilaginibacter gossypiicola. Next base: position 571,342 of record NZ_FOCL01000003.1, read on the forward strand.
AATGACATCGCCCATACCATGATGGTCAATAGTAAGCGAAGGAACACCACAGCTCATGGCTTCAAAAACCACGGCCGGGTTATCCTCCGCTATGCTGGTAATGATGTGCAGGTGAGATGCAGCCATCATACTCATGGCTTCGGTTCGTTTTAACTGCCCATGCCATATAATTTTATCCTGTAAACCCAGTTTGGCGGCATACTGCTTTAGTTTACCGGTAAGTGGCCCGGTACCCAGCACATTAAGCACCCAATTATTATTTTCTACCTGCGCGAGAGCGTCAAGACAAAGCTGCAGGTTTTTACGTTCGATATGGGTGCCACACCATATCAATTGCACTATATCGCTGTTAAACTTCGTTTGGTTCAATGACATTTCTCCTATGATACCCTGTTCAGACAGGTAATAGCTATCACGGCCAAACCTGTTCATGATGGTTTGCTGGCCGGTTTTAGTCGCCGAGATCAATACATCGGCTTGTTCAAATGCTTTCTTTATCCGCGTCGAATGACCAAGCTGTACCCTGTTAATGATATTTTTAAGCATGAATTTAACCCGGGTAGTCAATGGTTTGTTTCGCATTAAACGCTCATCAATAACCATCATCCCACCTATCGGTCCCCAAACGGTTGGCTTACCCAACTTGTATAAAAAGCCCGGTTCGCGGTAGCCTATAGGCCCAAGTTGATGCACCACGTCAATATCAACAGTTTCCAATAGTTTTTGGGCTGTTTTATATGCTTCCTTTTGCCACAAATAATAGGCGAAATAAAAGAACCAGCCTAAACCCACTTTGTTAAGCAGGTTAATTGTTTTTGCGATAAAGCCAGGCTGTACCTCAATGAAATTTACATTGGCGATCCTGTTTTCTGACAGATATTTGCGCATGGTTTGCGTATCGCCCATATGATCGTCGGACATGCCATACAATACCCATAATTTGTGCCTTGTGGAAAGGTTCATAACCGTATTCCAGGCGGCACCATATTCAGAACCTTTACTGGGCGATATTGCATATGCGGATATAAGTATATTTTTATTCATAGCTTATGCCTGTAAACTCATCGGTTTCCTGAATGGATCTTTATAAAAAAAACGCCAGCGTAAGCGGTTAAGGTAATTAAACAGGTACGAGAGCATGTAATTGATACCATGCAAATGCCTGCGCATTACTTTTAGTTCTTCGCGGTGCATTTTAGCAGTGTCATTACTTACACCGTCGGTACGCATGTAGGCAATTACTTTGTCGACGTATTTTATTTTATAGCCCAATCTTTTAATGCGTAAAAACATGTCAAAATCCATAGCTATCCTGAGCCCGATATCATAATTCCCTACGTTCCGGTATACATTTCTGCGCACAAAACAACTGGGATGCATCACATACATACCGAAATTAAGCCAGCCTACCTTGCTTTTTTTATCCCGTTCGGTGCCGTTACCACCTATCAGCCTGATATTACCGCAGCACACAAAGTCATCTTTTGAAACATGGTGCATGATATGCTCTACAGCGTCTTCAGCGTACCAATCGTCGGCATTGATCATGCCTATCCACTCGCCCGAGGCCATGGAGATTCCTTTATTAAATCCGTCGCCAATGCCTTTATCAGGCTCACTGATAAACCGGTCAATCCTATTCCGGTATTTTTCAATGATCTGCAATGTGCCGTCAGTTGATCCGCCATCAACAATGATGTATTCTAAGTTTTTATAGGTTTGATTAAGAACGCTCTCTATAGTGCCTTCAATGGTATTTACGGCATTATAAACTACCGTAATAATGGTTACTTTTTGTGGGTTATAAATTTGCTCCATATCCTATCCTCGTTAAACATTTAAGCCAGCCAACTGAAATTCTGTAAACTGCTGCCTTGTTTTTAATTGATGCATCAATACATGTACATTCAGGTAGCTGTAGCCAAGCAATACCATTACTACGCTCATTTCCATATTGAAAAAAGCAGTTACGATATAATTGGTGAGCAGCAAACTCAACACACACCCGATAATAAAAGCCGAAAAAATCCGGATAACCGGCTTGCCCTTCACATCCGCGTATGAACGCCATTTGGTTGCAATCAAACCGAAAAAAATACTTATATAAACCAGCACACCAAGGGCACCTGTTTTTACAAGAATATAAAGCCATCCGTTATGCAAAACCGGGATATATTGAAAATCAGCATCTTCGCCAAGATGTACAAATGTTTTGAGGTCGATAAGCTTGCCGAGGCCGCCGAAGATCCAGTCGCGCAGCCCGCCATCCAGGTAGCCTTTAAAAGCCATAAATGATTCATAACCGCGGTAGCGGAGGTTAATATCCTGCTCGGTATTAAAGTTCCCCACGCTCACCTCATTGAACGAGCCCATGATTTTGTTAAGGAAGGTACTATCTGAGCTTACACTTACGGTAATAAATGGCACCACAATAACAAATAATCCAAGCAGGAATATAATTGGGAAAATCCACACCCGTTTTACCCTGTCGGCGATAAGCAGCAGCATAAAGCACAGGGTGATGATGAGATAGGTTCGCGAGGCAAACATATAGATACCAAAGGCGTTGACACCCAAAAACAGCCTGAACAAATTGCGCCGGAACAACCTGATGTCAAATTTCCAGGTAAACAATAAACAGGCAAAGGCTATTGGCGGCGCAGGTGTGCCCACAATACCGATAGCGTAATGGGCCGAATATGGATCGGTTAACGCACCTCCCCCCATATATGAAATGGAAATCCCGGTAACCAGGAATGATACCAATACCCCTGCTATAACAAGCGTTTTCAAAAACAGCTCAACTTCGATGCGACGGGCCAGCACAATGCCTGCCAGCACAAATAATATTGGTATTGAGAAATAATAAAAATCCTTAAAAATAAGATAAGTACTATTTTGATAACCCGCTATTAAGCCCAGCAGTGCGGGGACAAATAGCACAGCAAACACTCCTGCCATTTTTATAACGGCAAGCTGGTGTTTAACCGGCGGCAAAATGATGAGCAAGGCAAGGCCAAGTACCGGCGCCTGCATGTGAAAAAATGATGCCAGCACCATTACCAGAAACAAAAGGGCGTAAACGGTTTGATTTACCTGCTGCATGTTTCCAACTCCATTTTATAAGTATCACGTACATAAACTGCCGGGTTCCCCGCCCAGATCTGCTCATCAGGTATGCTCTGAAAAACTACCGAACCGGCTCCTACTATCGAATTTTTGCCGATGGTTACCCCTTTTAATATGGTGGTGTGGCCACCTATAAAAGCTCCGTCTTTAATGATAACCGGTTTAGTACGCAAACCATCCAGGCGTTCTGGAATATCGTTTCGGGCTTCGGCGTATAGCGAATGGAAATCGGTATCGTAGATTACGGTATTGATGCCTATCTTAACATGATTACCAATTTTTATTTTATCGTGGCAGATGAAAGCCACAGATGTACAGCCCACATAGTCGCCAATGCTTAGCTCACCACCTGCAGCAACTACAAAATAGCATTGCTGCTGCCTCCCTCCCATGGCATGATATTTACCGCTGTTAAACCAGAAGTTTTTACCTATACTGAACTTCCCTTTCATGTTGATATCAAGAATAGGAATGCCATAGCCGGTGAAATCTTTATGATAGTCTACATTGTTTAACCAGAATTTAAACGTAGTTACCAAATGCGAATAATTACGGGCAGATTTAAAGTAAACCACCCTCAACGCCCGGTAAAATTTTCTGATGATATAACTTAGTCCCATTTTCCTGTTCTCCTTACCGGTTAAAAACACCCGTTGCTTTACGGTTAATGATTTTGTTAGTTTGAGTAGAAAAAACTATCCCCATCACCACAAAAATGATGGCATTGGCTAAAGGAATCCCCGCTACACCTATCAGCTTTCCTAATAAAATGGAAAGCGGAATATTAATTACCGAGGTAGTTATCCCCAGGTACAGTTGCAGCCTAATTTTGCCTATTCCATTTAAAAACTGCACGTGAATGGCCTGCCATATCAACGTTATAATGTAAATGCACATGGCTATAGAAAGGTTCAGCGGTACTGAAATGCTTTTACCTACCCATATGTCATATAGCCAGGGCGACAGCACAGTGAGCGCAATTGTGCATAAACTGAGTCCCAGCCATAGCTTGTTTATTTTGGCAAGTGTATTTTTGATCCACTCGTACTCATTTTTAGTGTAAGCCTCTGTAAACGCGCTCCAGAAAGGCGTTATCACCACCACAAAAAACATCAGTACCACCGAAAATAATTTGTAGGCAATATTAAATACAGTTACCTCCTTTGGCCCAAACAGCTGGGTGATAACAATATTATCCGACTCGTACATGACCAGCGCACAAATCTGGATGATAAAAAACGTACTGCCTACGCCAAGCATTTGCCTGGCGCTTTTAAAATTCACTACGCTGATGGCGGGTGCCAGTAACCTGTAATCGCCTTTGAACATTAGCATACTTCCCCCAAGCATTACTAATAAAGGCACACCCGCCATCACCATCACCAGCCAGGTTAATGAACCTGGCACCAATTTCATCAATATCAATATGGCCAGTAACGAAAGTATCTGCCCAACAAAATTCAACTGTGCTGTTTTGGCCGGCTCCTGGTTAGCCGCCAGCACTGTGTTAATAAGCTGCACCACAAACTGAAAGCAAAAAAGACCGAAGATGATCAATACTATTTTATTCAAATAACCGCTGCCATCATCAGGTACATTCAAAATACTTGTCCATTTTATGTAGGGGTTAACAAAGTAAAAAACAACAAACATGATTATCCCTATCACGCACATAATGGCATAGGTTGAGCTTACATAAACCCGGCCCTTTTCGGGCTCATTAAGGGCTATGGCCTGGGCCAGTTGATTTTTCAGGCCATTACCCAAACCCATATCAAACAAAGCCGCCCAGGTTATCAGCGAGCTTAGGGTAAGCCAGATACCATATTGAGTAGGGTTTACATACCTGATGGTAAGCGGGATCATGACCAGCGTAATAACCACGCTGCCGCCCTTAAGCACTATTGAGCGAAAAATATTTTTCCGCGCCCTTACCGAGCGTTCATGGCCTTTGTTAAAAAACCGGTTAATACCAACTGTTAATACTTGCAACATAAAATGATTTAAGGGGGATTTAAAGCAGATTAAGGATACAATGCTACCAAACGTTCATTTTTATTTTCCGGAGCCAGTCTGCCACTTTACTGCTGCTATCTTCGTAAGGTGTCCCGTAACCATAGCTGCCATAACCGTGTCCGTAACCGGTAATGGTATTGGTACGCATTTCAATATCATTTACTATCAGGTACATGTGTTTAGCTTTTTTGGTGCGGTGCAAATCATTTACAATGCCCAGCTGTGTTTTAAGCGTATAATTTTGCCGTACCACATAGAAAGTAACATCAACAAACTCTTCGATAATGAGTGCGTCAGATACCAGGCCAACCGGGGCAGTATCGATGATCACATAATCAAACTTTTTCTTAAGGTCTTCAATAAGGATTTTAAGCCTGTCGTCCATCAGCAACTCGGCCGGATTGGGCGGTACCGGGCCCGATGATATGTAGAAGAAATTAGGGTTACTTTCAAAAGGTTTAACCAGGCAGTCAACGCATCCTTCGGGCGAGATCACATAATTGGTGAAACCATATTCATCTTTCATGCCACCCATGTTTTTGAGCAATTTAGGTTTGCGCAAATCAAGCTCGAGCAACACTACCTTTTTGCCGGTAAGCGCTATAGAATTGCCCAGGTTAAGCGAAATGAACGATTTACCCTCACCGCTCATGCTTGAGGTAAACATGATCACATTTGAGCCCTTTTTATTATCGGTAACATACTTTAAACTGGTACGCAGGGCCCTGATCTCCTCGGCTACAGCCGAACGGGCATCATTATAAACCAGGGGCCTTGAACGCTTATCACCGCGACTTATTTCGCCAAATAATGGCACACTGGTATGTTTATCAATATCGGCCTTGGTGTTGATGCGGGTGTTCAACAACTCTTTAACACTAAGCCCAGCTGCCGGGATACAGATCCCGGCAATTGCGCCAATAAGATACAACAGTGATTTTTTGGGTGCGAAAGGTTTTTCATCGGCATCGGCATCATCTAAAATACGGCAGCTCGAAAGTGTGGCTGTTTGCGATATAGCAGTTTCCTCACGTTTTTGCAGCAGGAACAGGTACAAGTCCTGTTTAAGGCTTTGCTCACGTGCGTAATCCAGGTAGATCCTTTCTTTTACCGGTGCGTTTGTAATTTTATCTTCAATGGTAGCATTTTGTTTTTTAAATGCCGATTGCGATACTCTCAGGCTGTTGCGATAATTGCTCAGACTGGTTACCAATGCCTGACGGGCAAGCTCAATCTGCTGATCGAGGTTTTTGATGATCACGCTGTTATCGGTAAGCGTCATCCGCAGTTGCTCTTTGCGCAGCAGCATTTCATTGTAGCCGTTTATAGCAGTACCAAAAGCCATATCCTTGGTAATTAACGAGCTTGGTACTACCTGCGGATTGCCGGCATCGTTTACATATTTATAAAGATCATTGGCTATAGCCAGCTGCACCTCGTTATCGTTCAACTTACTTTGATAGGAGTTAGCACCTTCAATCAGCGCCTTTGATTGTGCGTTGATATCCGAGATCTTGTTCTGAACCTTGTATTGCTCCAGGTTCTTTTCAACCTTACCCAGCTCTGCACCAACAACTACCAGTCGTTTATCAATAAACTTCATAGTGCTATCGGCAATACGGATCTTGTTGGCCAGGTTATTTTGCAGATAAACGTCCATTAGTTTCTGGAGTATTACCCGTCCGCGTTCGGGGTTGCTGTAGCTCAGGTTTAGGTCAATAACGGTGGCCTGCTTATCGTCGAGCCCAACACCCAGGTTTTCATCAAGTTCCTTTTCAATCTGTTTTGGAGTTTGAACCTTGATCTTGTATTCGCCGTCGGGTTTGAAGTACTGCGTTTTGTGGAAAGTAAGGTTATACTGGGGTAAACTTACCGGCTTATCAAAAGTACCTGTGATACCTTCCGATTCTTTATCATTTGTAAGCCTGAAAGTGTTGCTGTTTAGCACCTCTAAGGTATAGTTAGCCAGTACCAGCTTATCGGTTTTATAACCTATATTAATTTTAAAGGGACTGTCATCAAACACCTCCGCTTTGCGGAAGCCATTATTGTCATAAACATGAATATTAAGATCGAGCAGATAAACAACCCGTTTAAGGAGACTGCGCGATTTAAGCACCTTAACCTCGTTATCGGCATTGCTCTTGATATCAAACAACGAAGCCAGGTCCGAGTTTACGCCGTTGGTAAGGGCTTTTGTAGGTGAGTTTTTTTCATCCTCAACAATAATTTTACTGCTGATATTCCATTTACTTGGCTCGTACTGAATATATACAAAAGTAGCAACAATGCATACCGCTATACCAATGCAGAAGAGATACCAGTAATTAAGGCAGATGGCAACAAGACTGCGGACATCGCCGGGAGCTTCCTCCTTTTTGTACACGAAATCGAGCTTGTCAGCTAAAAGGTCCAATTTATCCATATCAACATTTTATTAAAATGCCAATAATCATGATAAAGCTATCAATTCCATAAGTAGAAATAATAAGCAGCTCAATGATCAGGGCAAAATTTATGTGCTACTAATTTGACCGAAAGTTACCTCAGAAAAGCCATTTTTAGCTACGAACGAACGGTTATGAACAAAGTGAACGATGATTTAATAATGAACGAAATGAATGATTAATGTGAGAGATTAGAGGTTTGTGGTTAGAGATCAGGCTGTATATCTCATCATATAATACATATAAAAATATTATTATCAAGATAAGATACTACCTAAACCTCAACAATGGGTTACCTTCCCAATGTCCGGGTATCAATAATAAAATATAAGCCATGGCTAAAATTGTAATGGACGAGAGAAAATGGACATTAGTTGTAATGCTATTAATAGTATCAGGCGTTGCCATTTATAACCTGCGTAACTATATCGACAGGCGATCTGAACATTCTTTGTCATTCAAGAATTGCAATGTAAAATATTATTACATTACCAAAGAGGCGGGATTGGACGGCGATGTAAACCGTGTAGCAGAAAACAGGCTGGCACGCTGCCTGTGCAGAAGCTATGAGCAAAAGAAAGACACAGCCATTGCCCGGAAGATCATGGAAATTTACCGCAAAAACACAAGAGACGTTTTCTTCAATACTTCACATGTAATAAACTACAACAAACTTGATTCGGTAATAAAACATAGGGAAATGGTATTTGATACCTTAGTTTTAATTGATTGAATAGTTCCCCTTCTATTGCCCCGCCACTTCCCAATCCATACCTTTGTATTATGCCAGTCACCCAAAATATAAAGGTTGCCGTTGATGCGGTAGTATTTGGATATACCTCAAAGGAGGGCCTGTCCGTACTGCTCATCAAACGCAATATCGAACCTTTTAAAAACAGCTGGGCATTGCCGGGCGGTTTAGTGGCTGATCATGAATCGTTAGAGGAAGCTATCCAGCGCGAACTGCGGGAAGAAACCGGCGTAAACATCACCTACCTGGAACAATTATACAGCTTTGGCCAGCCGGGGCGCGATCCGCGGAACAGGGTGATATCCATAACATATTATGGCCTTGTACGGCCGGATGCTTTTGTTGTCAAAGCAGCTACTGACGCCAGCGATGTAAACTGGTTCAATATCAAAAAACTTCCCGCCCTGGCGTTTGATCATACCACCATCATCAGCGTAGCCCGCGAACGCCTTAAAAGCAAAATGCTTTATCAGCCCGTAGGCTTCGAACTGCTCGAAGAAAAGTTCCCATTTTCCGAGCTCGAAAAACTTTATCTCGCGGTACTCGACCGCCCTATCGACCGCCGTAACTTTAAAAAGAAGATCACCAAATACGGCTTCCTGGAAGAAACAACCGAAAAGCAAGCCCTTGAAGGTGCCGGCAGGCCGGGTAACCTTTTCCGTTTTAATGAGGAAAAGTACTATCAGCTTCAAAAAGAAGGCATTAGTTTCGAGATATAATTCTGAATCCATCATCCGGGTTAGAGAAATCGACCAGCCTTTATGTCATTGCGGGCGTAGCGCGGCAATCGCACGGAAGCAGAGCCGCTCTGTATAGCATGCGATTGCCACGTCGCGCCGATGCTCATTCCCGTTTCGCGCCTCGCAATGACATGTTTTTATTCGCTTCAAGAATCAAAAAACTTTGTATAAGGTCCCCTGGATACTCAAGCCGCTCCCTCTTCTCCCCAAAAAAAATCAAAAAATAATTTGCGTATTAAAAACACATATTTATATTTGTGTATAATTAACGCAAAATAGAAATGAAGACAGGAGTAATTATAGCACGCTTTCAAACGCCGTACCTGCATGAGGGTCACAGGCAACTGATAGCACAGGTTAAGCAAAACCATGCCAAACTGATTATATTACTGGGTGTTAGCCCCATAAAAGGCAGTCGCAAAAACCCTTACGACTATTACACGCGTGAAAAAATGATTAAAAAGGATTATCCTGAAATTGTGGTACTGCCCATCAGCGATAATCCGAGCGATAAAATCTGGTCGGATAATCTGGACAATCTGCTGAAAAGTGTTTTCAATGCAGAGCAGTTTTGCTTGTACGGCAGCCGCGACAGCTTTATCCCCTACTACAGCGGCAAATTTGAAACTATCGAGCTGCCTGAGCATGGCGACTATAACGCCACCGAACTGCGTAAACAATACGCCGATAAAGTTTTCGACTCCAATGATTTTCGTGCGGGCATCCTGTACGCTTACTATAACCAATACCCAAAGGTATACCCTACTGTTGATGTAGCCCTGTTCAGGAATAACCGTAATGAGATTTTGTTAGGCAAAAAGGCCATCAACAATAAATGGCGTTTCGTGGGTGGCTTCTCCGATCCTGAAGATACCTGTTACGAAGATGCCGCCGAACGCGAGCTTGCCGAAGAATGCGGCGAAATGCAAACCACTGCTATGCAGTACGAAACATCGGCCAAAATAAACGACTGGCGCTACCGCAGCGAGGCCGACAAGATCATTACCCTGCTGTTTAGCTGCGATTTTATCGGCGGTGAGCCAAAGGCCCAGGATGATATTGCCGACCTGGCCTGGTTTAAACTTACCGACCTGCCTTTAATGATAAAAGACGGCTCCATTAGCGAAGAACACATTGAATTGTTTAATTTCATCACCGGCAAATACCTTAAAAACTAAAGCCATGAAAAGGGAAAATTTGATTCTTTTAGCCGACGCATATAAATACGCCCACCATAAATTTTACTACCCCGGCACCACCAATATTTACAGTTACCTGGAAAGCCGCGGTGGTATGTTCAACGAAACCGTTTTTTTCGGTCTGCAATATATTTTGAAGGAATACCTGCAGGGCCCGGCCTTTAATCAGGTTGATTTGGACGAGGCCGATGAATTTTTGAAACAAGTTTTTGGCCGCAATGATGTGTTTGATTGCAGCAAATTTCAGTACATACTGGATAAATACAACGGTCACCTGCCGGTACGCATCAAAGCTGTGGCCGAAGGTACCAGCGTACCTACCGGCAACGTGCTCATGACCATCGAAAACACCGACCCTGAATGCTATTGGCTCACCAACTTTCTCGAAACCCTGCTGATGCAGGTTTGGTACCCCTGTACCGTGGCAACACTAAGCCACGAGGTTAAAAAAGTGGTCACCCAGTATTACGAAGAAACCGCCACGCCCGAAGCCTTCGGCGGAATTGGTTTTGTGCTGAATGATTTTGGTTTCCGCGGGGTGAGCAGTGTGGAGAGTGCCAAACTGGGCGGGGCGGCCCACCTGCTTAGCTTTGCAGGCAGCGATAACCTGGCAGGATCCGGCATGGCTATTAAATACTATCATGCGCAAAAAGTACACGGACTGAGTATCCCGGCTACTGAACATAGTATTTGCACCCTGCTTGGACAGGAAGGCGAACTGGAAATATTTAAACACGTTTTGCGCAGCTTCCCTACCGGCGTTATTGCCTGCGTGAGCGATAGCTTTAACATTTTCCGCGCCTGCAGCGAGTACTGGGGCGAAGACTTGAAAGAAGAGATCCTGAAACGCGACGGAACACTGGTGATCCGCCCCGACAGCGGCGACCCGGTGATGACCCTGTTGGAGATCTTTAAGATCCTGTTTGATAAATTCGGCTTTACTACCAATGCCAAAGGGTATAAAGTGCTGCCTCCGCAGGTTAGGGTGATCCAGGGCGATGGCGTTAACTATACTGAGATCGCCGTGATTTACAAAGCCCTGAAAGAAAACGGCATCAGCGCCGAAAACCTGGTGCTGGGTATGGGCGGTGCGTTACTGCAAAAGGTTGACCGTGATACCCAGAAATTTGCCCTGAAATGCAGCAGCGCGGTGATTGATGGCAAAGAAGTAGCCGTTGAAAAACACCCAACCGAAATGGATGTCAACGGCAATATCACCACAAGCTTTAAAAAGAGCAAAGGTGGCAGGTTACAACTGGTAAAAACCGCCGAAGGCTACAAAACCATCCACCAGGACGAACAACCCGAACTGGCCGACCAGCTCCAAACCGTTTTTGAGAACGGCCATATCATTAAAGATTTTACTTTTGAGCAGGTGATTGATACCTTGCAGCACCAATAAACCACATTAACAAAAAAGCTTTATGCTTTATGCATTCTGCTTTAAGCTCTTACATAATGAAGAAATTACTATTTGCCATAACCGGTTATGAATACCTCGCCGAGAAAGTGCTTGCCCTCGGCCATTGCGAACGCGGCGAAATTGAAGTAAGCTACTTTACAGATGGCGAACGCTACCAGCGCATCCTCTCCAACGTGGAAGGCAGGGAGGTATTGCTGATCGGCGGTACTGTGAATGATAGCGCCACGCTCGAACTTTATGACCTTGCTTCGTCGCTGGTAAGTTACGGCGCCGATTCGCTTACGCTGGTGATCCCCTACTTTGGTTACAGCACCATGGAGCGCGCCGTTAAACCCGGCGAAATTGTGACCGCCAAAACCCGCGCCCGCCTGCTCTCGGCCATCCCTAAATCAAACCGGGGCAATAAGGTAATGCTGTTCGATCTGCACAGCGAGGGCATCCAGTACTATTTTGAGCAGGACCTGTACCCTGTACACGTGTACTGCAAAGACATTGTGATAGAGGCAGCTACCCGCTACGGCGGCGGCAATTTTGTAATGGCCAGCACCGATGCCGGCCGCGCCAAATGGGTTGAATCATTGGCTAACGACATGGGTGTAAATGCCGCCTTCATCCTCAAACGCCGCCTCAAAGGCGACCAAACCGAAGTAAGCGCCATCAACGCCGACGTAGCCGGCAAAACGGTTATTATTTATGACGATATGATCCGCTCAGGCGGCAGCATTGTAAACGCCGCTTTAACCTACAAAAATGCCGGTGCCGGTGATATTTATGTGATCACCACACATGGCTTATTTGTGAACGATGGTATTGGGAAGTTAAAAGCCTGCGGGGCTATTAAAAAGCTGATCTGTACCGATACCCATGTAAATTGTAAGGATTTGGAGGGCGATGACTTTGTGGAGGTGAGGACTGTGGCGGGGTTGATATGCCCCCCGGTACCGTGAATGGCATAGTTGTCGGTATACTCAAGGTAAAAAGCAATAGATAACAACACATAACCCAAAACTTTTTCATGAAAGCAATTTGGATGTTCCTTATTATTTCAATTTCAACATTTGCAAATAATGCTTTTGCCCAAAAAAGTCCATTGCGCTCTGTTAAAGTCGAATGGGAATCTTTTTCGACAGAAAGCGTTGTTGCCGTTAACTGTGACCAATTTGAATATTCCTTTCTGGACACACGAAAATACAAGTTATTTACCAGTAAACCTGAATTAGCTAAATTAAATTCGTTAATAACCACGAAGCTATTTACAAGAGAGAAAGAATGTAGATCGATAGATGTTCGTGGTAAAATAATTTTCAATTATTCAGGATCAACGATAAAATATTGCTTTGATCAATTTGGTCATTTTTATCATGAAGGGAGATTGCTGAATAACAAATTACTTTGGGCATTTATAACTAAAATTATTCCAAAAAGCGACCAATAAATGAATCCTCAGTGCTTAGTCAGGCACTCTTTACTTCTTATCAATGGATCAATACCTGCAACCAAATCAGTCATACCTCCGCTTAGTTGACGATTATAAAAAGCACGGCACTTTGGTTGTTGCTTTTGATTTTGACAATACTGTTTATGATTTTCATGGCACCGGCAACAGCTATCGGTATGTGACAGCTCTTTTAAGAAGATGCCATAAAGCAGGCTTTTACCTGATCTGTTTCACGGCTAATAGCGACACCCATGCTATTAGTGATTATTTAAAGGCCAATGATATACCTTACAATGGAATTAATGAAAATCCACCGTTCTTTAAATGCGATAGCCCTAAAGTATATTATAATATTTTGCTTGACGACCGTGCAGGATTGATCCAGGCTTATACAGAACTTGATCTTTTACTTAGAATAATAGAGTGACATTTGTTCCCTTCAAAATGAAATATTTATCATCAGAACAATTAAAAACTAATTTATCATTAGGTAAGCCAATTGAACAATGGCTATCTCACCAAAAGCACGATGATTATACCATTTTAAAATGGTTAAGGATAGATAAAGAAAAAGACCCGACATATAGTGTGAGTTACATAGAGTGCTTTGATGAAGGTGATGAGGACTTTTTAGATATCTACGAATTTGCACCAGTAGACCCTGACGAACCTTACACCATTAATTCTTTTAGCAATATCAATGAAGCCTTAACCTTTGCGATAGATAAGTACCAGGCATCAGAAAGCAGGTTTGTTGCGGCAGGGATGATACAGGAAGAGTATAAAGAATATTTAATGGCAAGGTAATTCTTTGGTCTCATTTCTGCCCCCCCGCTGGCGCACGCCTGTTGCGGGTTCAATACTCATTTACGCAATCTAAATTAATACAAGAAATGTCGATTCCGTTTAAAAAGTAATTATTATGAGATTATCTAATCGTATAGGGCTGATGTTTTCTGTTATATTAATTGTTTGGTTAACATCACTTTTAATTCATGTATTTGAAAGACAAAGTTCATTTGATATTAATAACATTCAGATTAAAGGAGTACAAAGTGCCACATTAATAGATGAAGGAATAAATGGCACCCAAACTACTACAATTTTAGATAAAGACACTTTAAATGAAATTCTTATTCTTTTAAAGAAATCTAAAACCGCGAACTTCAATGACGTTAATGTAAAGGCAAATATAGGCACATGTAGTATTATTTTGAAAACGGTAAAAGGCAATGAGCTACCGAAAATAAGTGCTATCAATACATCGTTTTCGGGAGCTATAATTGAAAGTGGCGATTATTGTTATCGTAACGATAGTTTATTAAACTATATCCGTAAGTTTCTAAAGTAATGGTGGTTTAATTAGTGTTTTTTATTGCATACGATAATTATATATAAGACACCCCAACTGGCCCCGCTGGAGCACGCCTGTCGCGTGTGCCAATCATCAAAATAGCCATATTGCCTTTGCCCAATCAATCCCTATCTTTATAACCATCATGCTAATCCATAAAGAAATTAAAGGCAACGAACTTTACTTGTATATGAACGGCAAACTCATTTACAAAAGATGGTTGGATACAGGGGCATCAAAAGTATTTGATGTAATGGCTTATAATAAAAACACGCTCGTAAGTATTAAGGATCCGGAGCAGCAGGAAAAACGTGAATTGATATCAGTCAATGCGCTATTAAAATTAAAAGCAACGGAAAATGGTGGAAGGCGAACAGGAATATTAAGCGGATACAGGCCGGATCATGTTTTTGAATATGACGCAAACGGCAACATGATTGAGGCATTTATAGGGGATATTAGATGGGACGACGGCCTTGCAATTGAGCCCGGCGAAGAAAGAGTAGTAACTGTGAGATTCTTGCCAAATTTAAAAATAGAGCAATACCTGAACATTGGCCGAAAATGGTGGATCCACGAAGGTGCAAGATGCCTTGGAGAAGCGGAATTAATTGAGTTTCTATAAAGCTGAATTTTGGCACACGTTACTCGCATGCACCAGCAATAACACCAAACTTCAACCTCCTTATCACAG
Source organism: Mucilaginibacter gossypiicola (assembly GCF_900110105.1). Lineage (GTDB taxonomy): Bacteria > Bacteroidota > Bacteroidia > Sphingobacteriales > Sphingobacteriaceae > Mucilaginibacter > Mucilaginibacter gossypiicola. Next base: position 586,533 of record NZ_FOCL01000003.1, read on the forward strand.
AGCTGACGAAGCTACGCTTCGTCACATCCGCAGAAAAGCACAAAGCTAACCTTCCCGGCTTTAAGCAATGGTGGCAGTACTTTGTCACCATCAAAATTCAAGCAACAGGCGATATCTAAAAAACATCAAAAAAATGATAAAAACATACCCAAAAACCAGCAGCCATACTGAGCAGAAGTGAAACACCAAACAAACACTCCAAAAAGTTTTAAAAATTGATTATCAGTAATTTAACAATGTTTCATACAAAAATTCAAGTATTTGATTATCAATTAATAATGTTTTTGATCCGTTCCGTTGTTTCACTCTTAAAAAATGGAACAAATGAGCTTTTTAAGAAAAAGAAGTACCGCATGTTTTCCAATTTTTTTCGGGAATCAAAAAATTGGGACACCACATTTGTTACAATTTAAACCTCTTCCTTTCGCTGGGGCATGCGTGTGGCGTGTACCTCTCGTTCTGGTCAAGAGCCTCCATAATCAATACATCAACAATGGTTTAAGGCCATTTATAAAGAACAAGGGATGACCTATAATAGTCCCATTTCTTTATCCATTTCCCACTCGCTGCATTTCATCGGCAGCACCATTATCGCGCTTAACCGTTTTGTAGGTTTTACCGAAGCGATAGGTGAACGCAAGCACCACTACACGGCTATCGCGCTTAATCTTAAAATACTCCGTAGCGTTGGGGAACTGTGTTAAGCCCTCCATGGCGTTGGTATAGAATATATCACGCATACTCAACTTCAGGTTGGCTTTCTTTTTAAATACCGACATGCCCAGTCCCGCCGAAAGCTGCCCGGTAGGGTACAGCCTTTCCTGTACATCGTTGCGGGCACGGGTGGTATAAAAGCCCGATACTTCGCCTGTAAAACGCTTGCCCATGGTGAACTGGTTGCTGGCGTTGAGGTTAAGCTGGTTGATATCAGATGTATAATGATTGCCGTTAAAACCGCTTAGTTTTTTGTAATTGTACAACGCCTGTGCTGTTAGCGTCCACCAGCCGGTGGGTGTCGCTGTGATAGCTTCGGATACGCCAATAATATACGTGCGCCCCACGTTTCCCTGCGTATACAGCAGAATACCTGCAAGTGTAGGATCGCTCAAAAATATTTGCGAAAAGTAGTTATTGATATTACTGTACGACACGGTGGTAGTGAGCAGACTTTTATATTGGTGGCTCAGCTCCAGGTTCCAGCTGTATTGCGGCAAAATGTAAGGGTTACCGGTTTGATAAGTATATTTGTTGATAATAAAATAGAATGGGTTGAGCGTTTGATAAACCGGGCGATCAATACGGCGGCTTACGGTTAAAGTAAAGCTATTGGCAGTATCAGCCTGGTAGCTGAAATAGCCGCTGGGAAAAAAGCTTCCATAGTTACGCGAAAAAGCCGAGTCTTTTTGCAGTGAATTACCCATTTGATGGGCATGATAATCGGTATGCTCATAACGTAGTCCTACCTGGTAAGAAATGGCCTTATGCTTGCGCTCCCATTGCGTGTAGGCTGCGTGGATATTCTCGCTATAAAGGAAATGGTTACTGCGGGTCAGGTCGTCGGTCCATTGCCCCCCAGTAAGGTTTTGATAACCGGCAGAGTTATCGGTACTGCTGTGTGCCGATTTCCAGCCCATTTGAAATTGGCCATCGCTGTTTGTTTTAAGTGTATAGTCGGCTTTGCCCGATAGGATGGCGATGCTGGTGGGGATATTGGCGCGCGTTGATTCGTTATAACCGCCGGTGGTTTGCAGGCGGTTGTTAAAATTCTGGTCGCTGGTAATGTTGTAGTGCAGCCAGTCGGCATCAGCACTGAGATCCTGGTTTTTGCTGATGGCATGGCGAAGGCTCAGGCTCACCTGGCCGTTTTTAAACCGGCTGTTATTGGCATTATCGGTAGCAATCACAGAATCTGCCCCACCAGCCGGGTTGAGCCAGCGCGCCGATGCCGTATTGTTACCCTTGCGATGGATAATGGTTACGCCAAATACAATGCCAACCGTAGTTTTGGGCGAAACGTCATAATCCAGCCCTGCTTTGGCCGTATTATTCAGCAGCGTACCGGTAAAGTGCGATGGCTGCTCCAATGTTGAAGTAGTTGCCCCGCCAGCGCCGGTGTATTTGCGCAGCGCGTACAGGTTGGTAAGATATTTCTGATCGCTGATATTGTAATTAAAGAAAGTACTGATACGCCCCGCGCGATAATTCAATGTCAGGGTGTTGTTAGTTTTAGGGTAAACACCTTGTGCCACGGTAGCCGAAACCGATCCGTTAAAACCCTTTTGCCGGTTCTTTTTGGTTTTAATGTTGATGATCCCCGCGTTCCCGCTGGCATCATACCTGGCTGTGGGATTGGCAATCAACTCAATTTGTGCTACCTGCCCGGAACTCATACTGCTGAGCAGGTTGTTCAGATCGGCACCGGATAGGTAAGTAGGCTTACCATCTATCATCACCAGCACTCCTGGCTTGCCTTGTAAAGAGATGCCGCCATTACGGTCAACCATTACTCCCGGCGATTTCTCCAATACCTCCAATACCGTAGCCCCTACGTTGGTTACCGAGGCGTCAACGTTGACAATCACCTTTCCCTGCTTCACTTCCACCGGTGGCGTTTTGGCGGTGATGCTCACCTCTTTCAGCTCGGTGCTAAGGGGTTGCATGCGGATAGTATCCTGCTTTACATTGTCCGCGATAGTGTAGCTCCGGGTAGTTTGAGGCTGATAACCGGTATAAGTTACAGAGAAGCTGAATGTTCCCTGCGGAATGCTCTGGAACCTGGCCTGCCCATGGACGTTACTTACGCTCAGGCCTACCTGCCTGTTTGCCTGAATCAGTTTAACGGTGGCGCCATCAGCAGGCTGGGCATTTTCTTTAACAACTATCAGCGTAAATTGCTGCGCAAAACCGCCCAAGGGTAATAGGGCCAGTAAAAAGAATAAAAGCGTACGGGTCATTCAGTCAATCCTAATAATCCCGTAAGATAATCAGGATGAGGCTGATGTTGGCATTTTAAAGCGCGAAAATATGAGTGAAAATCACCTTTTAATCTCACTATTATCCTTATTGCAGGTGCACGCGTACACCTGCAATAAAAGTCTCCCCTACATATACAGAAATCGCAAACCAATCAGCTAAACCTCTTCACCGCTCCTACTCACCCTTGCCAACCTCACCCGAAGCTGCTCACTAAACCTAAAGTTTTTATAGGAGTAGATAGTGCCCAAAACAATGCAGGCCATCACAAAAACATTCCAATAAAAGTATTGGTGCGATGGGCGATGCAACACCATAGGCAATAATGACATGGCATACGCCGGGGTTAATTTAAAAGCCACCAAGCGCATCAGAAGCGATATAGCTACGATATCCATTAATGTCGCCAGGAGCAGGTTATTTAAGAAGTACAAGCTCTGAATTCCTATGTAAGCAGCGAGGCTCAGGCAAACTACCTGCTTATAAAACATTTTGAAAGTGTACTCCTCCTTATGCATTGATTCATACCCCACAACCAAAACCGGCGGAATAGCGGCAATATACATCCAACCATTTTGCGCACAGGTGAGCACCCAGGCCGATACAAAGACTATATACAGGATATTATCCTGCGGCCTTTGTCGCTTTGAAATGGTTGGTTCCGGCGGCGTTCCGCGTTTTGCATACAGACTCAAAGCTAATATGAGTGTAAGCGTCAGAATTGAAAAAATGAAATATAACGATGTGGCATTGGTAATAACAGGCAGTAAGCCGGTTGCCAGCGCCGGGGCCAGACCGCTTTTAAAAACACGCAGGGTTAGCAACACAAACATCACGGCCAATATAAGTTTCGCTGCCGGGTTAACATCCATTTTGTTGATCATGAAGCCACCTATGGCGGTGATGGAAGGCAGAAGAAAGATATGGAGTGGTTTAGCCAACCATACCGGATTTTGATGGATCAGGCAGCCAATGGCAAGCGCAGCCATCTCCGGAAGTATAATTTCTTTGTCGTTAAAAATAATTGACGCGCCAATCATCATAAATATCAAGGCGCATCCCAATGCGCTTTTAAGCGGCAATATCTTTTTCATTGTCAGAAAACTATGATTAAATAGTACAATCAATTACAGATTGGAAATCAAAATAAAAGCCCCATAGCACTCGCTGCATGGGGCTTTAAAACCTAAACCTTATCACAAATCAATGAGCGCTTGGGGCACTCAAAAATTATTGTGTAAAATTAACACATTCACAGCAAACGGTCTAATAAATATTAAACCAAATAGGTTTAAGCACTCAAACTGAAAGACTTTTACCACTTTTTAAACGGGAGGAATTTACCTTCCATAACTACTTTAACACGGTCGCCGGCAGGATTTTCAACTTTGCTGATATCCATGGTAAAGTCGATGGCACTCATGATGCCGTCGCCAAATTGCTCATTGATAATAGCTTTCAGCGTTGTACCATACACGAGCAATAATTCATAAAAACGGTACTGGGTGGGGTCTTTAGGCGGCATCTGGTCTAAGGAGCCCCTGTCGGGAATCTCCTGCAAAGAGGCTATAATTTCGGCGTCCAGATCAAGCAGCACACCGATTTTTTCGGCTTCCTGTTTTTCCATTACAGCCTGCCCGTGCAGTGCAAGGGTCGTCCACACTAAACTCCTGTTGATAGCATCTGCCAATTCCTGGTATTTAACCTGTTTATTTTTGATTTGCCTGATGATGATTTCAGTGGCCATTGTTCTGTTCATTTTTGCTTTTCTTTTTTCAGGGTCAAAAATAACAGTTAACAACTTGTTAATCATGGCACTTTTCGGGTAAGCAATGGCACTAATCAACGATTTTGATTGCCTGTGATGCTACTCCAGTAACAACGCATCCTCATCATCGGTAAGATTAAGCTGAATAGTATCATTACCTGCAATGCCTTCAATACTGCCGCGGATATGGGCCGCGCTTAGCAGCACTTTATCCAATTGTTTTTCACGGGCCTTCCAAAGCTTCTCCATGGCATCACGCTCACGCTGGATAGACTGGCGCATACTCATATATCCTTCGCGAATAGCTTTCCACTGCTCCGAAAATTCGCTGCTGGTAAGATAATCATACAACAGGTGCATTTTATCGCCTTTATTATCTTGTGATTTGGCCAGGTTTGACAGCTTCATTACCCCGTCCCTTAAAATATATGACACCGCCTTTACCTCGTCAAAACTGCAGATCCATACGCCATCTCGCTCGCCAAAGCAGTCCATCCCTTTGGGGTAGCATTGGGTTACGATAACCGCAACGTCAACGCCCATACTGCGCATGTCTTTTTTAAGCTTCTCGATCCAATCCATCGAAAAAGCATTGGTCCGCTTGCTTTCGTAAATGATCTTACCGCACTCCTGCCCAAACTGATTACGTACGGTTTGTACACAGTCGGCACCGCGTACACCTTTACCGACTTCGCTTATAATATCAAATGGGAAATAATTGCGCAGTGCTTCTTCCAATATCAGTTCCTGAACTTCGCCCTGCAGTTGCATGGAGCCTTGTTCGGCTTTGCGCTTCATTTCGTCGGCCAGTTTCTTTTGGTCGTCAAGCTGTTTTTCAAGTTCTTTAACTTTTAACTGGTACTCAGTATCTTTTATGCTATGGCGTTCGGCTTCCTGTTTGCGAATCTGGTCGGTCAATTCGTTGCGTTGCTCCTGCAATTTACGCTGAACGGCAAGCTCCATCTCTTCTTCCTTTTGTTTCAGCATATTTTCGCGTTGCAAAAACTCCAGTTCTTTCTGGCGCGATTGTTTTAGCTTTTCTTCAGTTTCGGCTGCAGAATTTTTTAGTAATACAAGCTGGTTCTCAAAATCCTGGCTTATGGTTTTGCGCAGGTTATCTTCAAGCGTTTGCTGTAATTGCTTTTTTTCATTGTTAAGCCGTTGCTCGAAAGCTGCCTGTTGCTGGCGTTCTTTGTTTAAAAACTCCTCGTCCTTTTTGCGATATTCCTCCTCTTTTTGACGGGTATAATCCATCATCTTAACCCTGAGCTCTTTTTTATACTCCTCGGCCATCACCTCCTCTATCGGGAAACCGAAACCACAACTTGGACACTTAACTTCTGTAGCCATATTATTATTTATTAGGAAAGTTTTTCCTGTAAACCAAAGATAGGGATTTTACGTTTAGCATATAAAAACAGTAATGCCGGGCTTTATTAACATTATTGTAACAAAATGAAACTATGATGATAACAATCTATTGCAATTGCCGTTTATATTGCCGAAGTTTATAACATGCAGATATTGAGAATAGGAAAGGTAATGTGGAGTCATGATTATGACCTGGGCACATTAGGGTTAGCGAATGACGGAGGCGCTTTATTTGCATTTACCCTACCACCGCACCACTACACCGGCGAAATTATACTTACCCCTAAAAGCCTTGTACTTGACGGCGACGGTTACGAGCACATCCCGCTTGACAGCCTGGAACAGTTATATTTAGGATTCGATGATTTTTACAAACGCTCGATGGTGCGTAGTAACGGGTTATTCTGGCAGCCGCTGAGGTTACGTTACAGGCTTAAAGAAGAATTGAAAACATTGTATCTTATTGTTGACCATACCCTTTTTGGCGCAAAAAACCAGCTATGGTTTAATACCCTTAAGCAATTGGTATCCCGCAACGCTTAACTTACCCTGCTTTTTTCCAAGAGGCTAAAACAACACTCCAAAAACATTCAATTAATCAACAATTTAGCAACGCTGATTGTAATATACCTCATTGCGGGTATTTCATAATAGGATTAATAGTGGCATATTAGCACCGCTAAATTCACTAAACGCCTATTATCACTTTTTATGAAAAAGCTCGGATTCCTGAGGCTATTTTCTTGTTTACCCCTCATCGCCATCATTATTCCGGATACAACCGAAACATTTATTAACCCCGACTTTAAAATACCTTTCATTCATGTCGTTTTCGACGCGGCCTTTATTGCCATCATCGGTATTTGTACATTAATAATCCGTCGTCAAAAAAAACAAGACCTGAAAATTCAATACCAGCGGTCCTAAAAACCTGTCATCCCATACCTTAATAAAACAAAAAAACGGCGCGGGTTATCCGCGCCGTTCTTGTTAATATAATTCCTTCAATTATTTGGCTTTGCCAAACTCGCCATTAGCTTTGATAGTTACTTCGTCGCTAACCATAGCATTACCAAATTTTGAACCGAAGTTAAAGTCAGAACGTTTGATAGTACCGGTTAACTGGAAACCTGCATCATCAGCTTTGCTCATTGGGTTTTGGATAGTACCACGGTACCATAAATCAAATGACGCTGGTTTGGTTACACCATGTAAAGTTAGGTTACCAGTAAGTTTGTAGTGCTTATCAGATGTTTTGGTGATAGCAGTGCTGGTAAAAGTAAGTGTTGGATAAGTAGCAACGTCAAAAAAATCAGGGCTTGTGATGTGTTTATCGCGCTGATCGTTATCGGTACTTACTGAAGCTGTTTGTATGCTGATCTGGAATTTAGCATCGCTGAAATCTGGCTTAGCGGCAGTGATAGTTGCATCATAGTTTTTAAAAATACCGTCAACGTCAGATACCATTAAGTGGGTTACTGTAAATTTAACGTTTGAATGTGCTTTATCTACGCTCCAGGTAGTTTGTGCTGATGCTGCCGTGTACGAGAATGCTGCTGCTAACAGGATAAGAATCTTTTTCATTGTTTTGATCTTTAATTTCTTTTTTGTTTTGATTTATGACCCAAAAGTATACAAAGGATCGGAACTTCAAACAAAAAAGATGTTTAAACATCTTTTTATTAAAATCGGATGACAATATACTACCAATTTAGTAGAACTTACAAGAAAAGTCAACTATTTTTGAGTGGTTTAAGCCCTACGTTTTTAAGGTTTTTTGTTTGTTGCGGAGCATGATCATGGCCTTATCGGCCCTTACTTTCCGGGTAGCTTCCTGCTTAGCCGAACCAACCCAATCGCAATAGCCTTGCTTATATGATCTTGACAAACTTTCAAAAAATGCATTCGCTTCCATATCGCTGTCAAGTAATACCTGTAATTCGGCAGGGGTACCGTCTATATGTTCGCCAGCTTTAAGCATAATCTCTGTCGGAGTTTTGTTTCGGATAAATATAGTATTAATTGGGATAAACCCCTGGTTGAAATACCATAATTACGGCCAGTAAAATTATTAAAAGAAAAGAGATGGCTAAAAGTGTATCAACGAGCAACTTTTGGTTTTTTGATTCCATATTACTATTAAGTTAAACAGTAAAAGCCGCAGGTTAGCTTATGATTGAATATTTTAGAAACGGAGGCGCAACGTTATTATTATAGTGTATTTACCTAAAATATAGAGGTAACTTAAATTTTATAAAACCTAAAGCACACAAGAGTGTTATTTGATTTTAATTGAGATTTACTAAAATTAAAGTAATTATGTGAGATGGCCCGGCATGACAACCGGGTTATCTTTTTTAGTGCTCCCTTTAATGCTTATGAAACGGCTGCTCAAAAAACTCGTCCACCTTCCTATTAAACTCATCGGCATGTTCAACCAATGTGCCATGGCCTGAGTTGGGCAGGATCCATAAATAAGATTTTGAGATATTCTCAGCTATATTAACGGTATGCGTTGTTACAATGAGATCATGGTCGCCGGCAATAATAAGCGAAGGGCATTTTATAGCTTTTAGTGCCGATAGCTTAATATTAGGCTCTTTGTAGTCAAGCATAAAGATTTTCCTGTCGTTTTTTTCTTTAGCAGTCACAAAATGGTAATCCTTTTTATCGGCATATTCTTTTTCCATATCCTTCCATAATGAAGGGATCAGGGCAGTTGAATCGGGCCAAAGGTTAGCACCTGTAGAGGCCAGCTTAATTACTTTTTCAGGGTGCCTCATGGCCAGCACCAGAGCATTGATACCACCGTCACTCCAGCCTATCACATAAGCCGAATCAATATGCATTACATCAAGCAAAGCAGCAAAATCATCGGCCATCATTTCAAAAGTAAGTGAATCGCGCGGATAGGTGGATTTGCCGTGTGCCCGGCTGTCAACAGCAATAACTTTATACTTTTTAGCAAAATAGGGTATGTTTTTTTCAAAAGCATTGATGCTGCCTCCGTTGCCGTGTATCATTAATAATGGCTTGCCTTTGCCATAAACTTCGGTATACAGCTTAATCCCTCTAACATCATAATATTTACCCGCAGCAGCGTTATCTCCATACACCACACCTTTTTGCTGACTGCAAGCCATAAACGCCTGGCATACCAATACAATTAATAACAACTTTTTTAACATCATGATTGTACCTGTTTAAGTTCATTAAATATACATACATAATGCACAGTTTAAACAGTCGTTGCACAAGCGCTGTAATTAATTTTTAGATAGCGCTGTAAATCAAACAAGTATTATATTTGCACGCTTTAACAGAAGTGTTTTTTAAACCATACAGTAAAAACAATATCATACCTATAACTATTATAGAATGAAATGATTATAAACCTGTATACATATATTGTTCATGCCTGCCACCTTTCCTAAAAAAGTTAAAATACTTGCCCCCCTGGTTTCCTTATTATGCATGCTTTTTACCACTGTGTGTTATGGGCAGCAAAGCACAGCGGCAGCGCCCAATCGGTTTAAATTTAAAACTGTTATTATCGATGCAGGTCACGGAGGTAAAGATCCCGGATCGCACGGCGCTTATTCCAAGGAAAAAAACGTTTCATTAAGTATCGCCAAAAAACTGCGGGATGCCATAAATGACGAAATGAGCGGTATTAAGGTAGTAATGACGCGTAGTACCGATGTTTTTATTGAGTTGCATAAGCGCACTGATATCGCTAACGATAATCACGGCAATTTATTTATCTCCATCCACTGCAACTCATCCCCACAACGCAAAGGATCATCCCGGGGAACATTACTACTTGTTTATGGCTTTCACCGCAGCCAGGAGCAGCGCGAAGCCCTGCGTGAAAATGCTTCTATATTTATCGAAAAAGACTACAAGGAAAAATATAATGGCTACGGCGATGATGCTGCAGTGAATACCATAGTACTCAATGCATTTCAGCAAAAATACCGTAAGCAAAGCATTCAATTTGGTGATTTGATCGACAACCAATTTCGTAAAACAAATGGCAGGCACAGTTTAGGAGTAAAAGAACAGGGTGTTTTGGTGTTGGCGCAAAGCGGCATGCCTGCTGTGCTGGTTGAAACCGGTTTTATTAATAATCCGTCAGACGAAGAATACCTGAATTCGGCCAGTGGGCAAAACGAAATTGTTCGATCAATTCTTACAGCACTAAAACAATACCGTAATAATTTAGAAGGGAATTAACGGAACCCGCTGTAACTGGTCTTACAGAATCAACACTTTTAGATAGCACGCTTTTTTTTGATATTTATTATTGTTATTCAAATATTTATTTCAGTACCATTATAAAAATTCTACTTTAACGAGCATTTATAGCTTATATTATCGATCTGAATTCAAATAAAAAATTATTTTATAAATATTATTAAAAACCTTTTTGGGGCAAAATATCTCTTGTGTTTTTCCGTTTCAATGACTCAATAAAACCAAAACACTAACACAAATGAAAAAAATCCTTGTCCTAATCCCTGCATTTTTACTGGCTTTTCAAATCTCAAAAGCCCAAACCGAAAAAGGTTCACAAACACTGGGTATCGATCTGCAATTTATGTATCAGAAATCGACGCAAAACGTTTTTCAGGCAGTCCCCAACCCTTATGAATCTGAAGTTAAAAATACAAATTTCAGTATCGGTCCTAACTATAGTTATTTTATAGCAGATAAACTTGATATTGGAATAAATGTTAATTACGCTCATACCTCTCAGGACAGTAAAAACAGTACTTATCCCAACAACGCAACCTCGCACCAATATGGAGCAACACTCTTTCTGAGGAAATATTTTATGTTTGGAGATAAGTTAGGGCTTCGCGCGGGGCCGTATGTTGGCTACAGTCGCTACGATTTCAAATCAATCGATACAAGTACTCCAACTAAAAATGACAATTATTCAGCAGGAGCAACTATGGGCATTGTTTACTACCCTGCAAAAAAACTTGGCTTAGCCGCCACATTGGCTAATTTCTCTTACAATCACAGCAAAATCAAAGACGATGGCAGCCAGATTGGAACCACCAATAACGTTAATTTTAATATAATCAACAATGGTTTGTTACTCTCTGTATTTTATATATTTGGCGGCAAATAAGCACTAAATATAAGGGCAGGACGATAAGAAACAAACTATTGCCCTGCCCTTGTTTTATTTTACCCGGTGAATGATAAACCCATTGTGAACAGTTTCCATGCCTATTTTAGGATAATATTCCATGGCTGTTGTGGCCGAAAGCAGCAGAAGCATAGTTTCATCGCCAATAGCTTCTTTGGTGAGTTCAACCAGCTTTTTACCTATCCCCTCTTTTTGATATTCCTTGGTAACTGCCAGATCTGAAAGATAGCAACTGTAGCAAAAATCGGTAAGCGCGCGTGATATACCTACCAGTTTATCGCCGTCCCAGGCACTTACCACCAGGTTGGAGTTTTGATACATCCTGGCAATTCTTTCAGCGTCATGCGTTGGGCGTTTCAATCCGGCCGTATCATAAAGTTCTATCACTTGACCGGCCGATGGTATGGTACCTGTTTTATAAGTTATTTCCATAATGCTATTTAGTATTTTACATATCTATACCAAATGTAAGCGGTGACTGCACTATCTCGATAAGCCAGAAATGAGAAAGCAGGTAGTCCAGCGAATTAAAGAAACAAAGGTTGAACCAAGCTACTAAAACATGTGCTCAGCATGTCACCATTTTTTAAAAATAACAAAAACTGCCAGCACAATGAGCCCGAAACCAACCAGGTGATTCCAGCCCAGTTTTTCGTTTTTGAAGAGCAGGGTTGTAAATATCATAAACACGGTAAGGGTAATGGCTTCCTGGATGGTTTTTAATTCAACCAGGGTAAAAGGACCTCCATTTTCTTTGAAACCGCCTTCATTAGCCGGCACCTGGAACAGGTATTCAAAAAATGCAAGCCCCCAGCTTATAAATATAATGGCTATTAAACTTAGGTTTTTACCCCATTCGTACTCCTTAAACTTCAGGTGCCCATACCAGGCAAATGTCATGAAGGTGTTAGATATAAACAGAAATGTAACTGTACGTAAGCCTTTCATCAATACAAGTTTTTAGTTTAAATACCAATAATTTGAGATTGATAACACCAACAACCGTAAATTGTTATAGCATTGCTTAATACAATCTAAAACTTAAATACCAGTTCGGCACCAAGTGAAAGGGAGTTCCAATTTTGTTTTCCCGATACATCGCCTAAAGTAAGTTTCTGAGAAAAGAAATTATATTTAGATTCGATGCTGATACCTAATTTAGGTGTCACCGGAAATATTATACCTACTTTAGGAGCGTAATACAATGACTGCGACCATTTATCATAAACAAAGGTATTTGCGCCATCAATTTCGTAAGCCACTGCGAAATCAGTAAAATAAAGCCCTAAATTTACACCACCGTACACCCTGAAATTATCAGCTATGTCAATGTTATAAGCTGCACCGGCATAAGTTGAAATTACAGGCATATCCGCGTTGTATGTGTTTACATTTGAATCGCTGCCCTCAACTGTTTCTGAAATAAAGTATTCATGCGGTTTAAAATTTGTATACCCCAAGGTTAAACTTGCTGTAAAAGAGCCTAAAAACCTATAAACACTGGCATTAAAATTAACAGACGGCTTAAAAGTATAATTAAAATTACCTTGAGGTATATCAACGCCTGTACCTGCCGCCACGCCCCATCCATCGCTAAAATTAACGGCTCCGCTACCACCTCCGCCATAGGTTAAGGCCCGGCTTGAATGATGTTGAGCCACAGTAGCATTTGAACAATAAAGTAATATAATTATTAAAAATAGCCTAAAAAAGGTATTTGATTTTTTCATTGGGGGAAAGTACGCCTTGCAGGGGGCGCTTAGATAATTATGTTTAGGAGTCATTTACCGTAAAAATAAGCAAAAAAAAGATAACCGGGAATACTAATTAATTTGATAACAATGTAAAAGCAACAAAAAAGCCCGGATTTAATTAATCCGGGCAATCGTGCATTCAAAATGCTAAGCTGTATTTTGGTTTATAATGATCAATGCGGTTCAACTTTCATTTGTCGAAGCAGAAACCGACAATTTATTATTGCAACTGTGAATCGGGATTATTACCAAACTTCCGTATATAGGCTATCCCTAATGTACATGCAATTATAAAAAGCAATAAAAAGCACTCAATGTAAATATGAAAAGGCGAAATATCTTTAAAACGACCAACTATAAAGGTAGAAACATCAGGCAGCAATAAACCAAATAATGGAAAGCCTGCAAACAGTCTTAAAATTGCTAATTTTTCCATAAAATTTATTTCAGGGGTATAAGTTTAACACAACTAATTTACAACTTTAACGAATAAAAAACAATATTATTTACTAAAAAGCAATTAATAATTTCTTAATGATTAAGAAAGGTTTCTATAATTTGATGGCTTTAGAGTTTATAATAATCTTCTATAGAGCGACCGATTTCCTGTAGCGGAATCAAATGATCGCCAAAACGATGTTCAATAATTTCCCAGTAACCTTTTGTTAACCGGGTTATAGTGTAAAAAGCAGAATAGTTTAATACACTAAAGGTAGCCTGATTAGTAACCGAAGGAATAATTTTATAAGTTCGTTTATTAACTTTTAGTTCAAAGGGTTCCATGGGGGTCAGTTTACACAAAAATATTGTGTAGCATACAGATATGCAAGCTCGGAGCACCCCGTATTTTAACCCATTTTGCACTACGTATTTTTACCCAAAAAAAGGGGTTAAAAAGGCATTGCTTTTATCAACTCAAGCACATTTTGCTTAATTGCAGGGTCATTTTCGATAATCTGCACCAGCTCATTATCATTTGATACAGAAACAATTACAAAATTCTTATCCTGATTCCAGAAATCACCACTTATAACAACTTTACCATTGCTTTTAAGATTATCGTAATACCCCCTTCTATCGGCCAGGCATTGTTGATTATCTGCCGGGTTACCAATTTCTCCAAAAAAGAGCATCACATGATGCGGATCTTTATAGGCTGATGCATGTACCATAAAATACTTATTTCTATTTAGATACCTAATTATTCAATTTGTTAAGCTAAACAAGTAACCTCTGTAAGGATATTACCCGGAGCATTAAAATAAAATCCGTAACCGCCACGTAAAGCGCCCGGAGGATGTGACATATCGATACCACCTTCTTTAAGGCGTTCAAAAACTTCGGCTACCTGTTCATGGCTCTCAACCAAAAAACCGATGTGAAAAGCATCAGGATAACTGTTGTTCCCATTACGATTAAAGGTGTCAGCCATAAGCACCAGGATAAAGCCATCCTCGCCTTCCATTACGGCCAGCATATTATTACCTTTTATATCTGTGCATTTAAAGTTAAAATACTGCTCAAAAAATTTGGCACTGGCAATAACGTCAGTTACAGGCAGGTTAACATGATTAAGCTTAATATTTGCTATAGGCATAATGATCAGGGTTTTAATGCTTTTAATACAAGACCAAGCGTTTGCTCCATCAGTTTATCATTTAGCATAAAACTGCTGTTCACATAGCTGTTACCCTGGTTATGAAACTTAATGAGCTGATAAAGCGGTGCATAAGCTACAGCCCAATAAACTTCAAAAGGCAATGGAATAAGCTGTTTCTTTCCTTCGGCATTACGCATAAATGCACCTAAAATCTCACTGAAGTTAACTGTAAGCATCGCCGTTACCTTTTCATAAAAATGTGTATAACGCATGATTTCAATAAATTCCATATCTAACGGACATTGTATGAAATACTTAAGCCGATTGCGCCATTGCACTCTTAAGCCATCCGCAAAGTCCATATCCGGCGAAAAGTTTTGAAGACTAAAAGCCATCATTTTTTCGGCAACACTAACACAAAGGCTGCTTATAAGCTCTTCCTTATCTTTATGATAAATGTAAATGGTTGCAGGCGATACTCCTGCAGCTTTTGCAAGCTTATTGATCCCGAAGCCATCAAGTCCTTCGGCTACTATCATTTCAATAGCTTTCTGGCGTATTTGCTGCTCCTTATATTCGTCGCGTGGTCTCATTTCCATGCAAATATAAGTGAGCGTTCGTTTATTTAAAATTTATTTCTTTGTTGTCAGTCAAATTTTCATCATAATTTCTTCAAGGACTGAATATATCAGTAAACGGCCATTGGCTACCTTTTTAGGAAAAACATAATAAATCCCCTAATTTATTTTCATCAAAACAATAAATCGGGCCATCTGTTAGCCATGGGATTCTTTAGAAGTATGTGCGATGCGTTTAACAGAAGATTTTTAACGGCTTCGAGGCCAAATTTTACAAATTTCAACCAAAAGAACATTAAATTTATTCAATTGATAAATAAATAATGCCTAACTTAGCAAAATCATATCAAACAATAACAATCATGGAAAAATTGACAATTTTAAGAATGTTTTTCTGCTTCCCGCTGGTTGGTTTACTGGTACCAGATGCAGGTATTTTATTATCTAATTACCCCGGCCACGTTCCATTAATGCATGTTGTGATAGAAACAGCATTATTAGTTTGCATTGCACTTTGCACTGTAGCGATAGCATATGGAAAAAGACGAAATCAGGATCAAACTAACGAAGCTTCTTTTTCATAATTTTTTAAAGAAATACTTTTATCAGATTTGCTAATCTGTTTTAAAAACGGGGTCTTTATGCCCCGTTTTCTCTCATTTTACAGTTTCTGCTGTTCATTTCTTATTACTTTACAACATATTTCATAATGGTATAAGTTTTGCCACAATCAATAATAGTTTTTTATTGATATTTGATAAAACTGTTGACACCTTCATGAAAAAAATTCTATTTCTGCTTTTTTTACCCTTGTACTCACTTGCGCAAACAGCAAGCTCGTATATTCAGCAGGGAAACTCAAAAGCTAATGCCAGGGATTATAAAGGCGCCATACAAGATTTCACACACGCTATAGAACTAAATGCTAAAAACGCCGATGTTTTTTATTACAGAGCAAACGCATATGGTAACATTAAGGAATACAAAGCGGCAATTAACGACTATACGCAGGCTATTACCCTGAAACCCGACTTGACCAATGCTTACCTGTATAAGGCTAATGCCGAGGCCGCAATACAAGATTATCAAACTGCCATCACGGATTTCGACAGGGCTATAACACTTGGGCCCAAAACAGCAGACATGTTCCATTACAGAGGCAATGCCAGGAGCAACCAGGGAGACTATTCAGGTGCTATTGCCGATTTCACAACCGCGCTTCAGTTTACGCCTAATAATGCAGATCTGTATAAATATCGTGGCTTAGCCAAAAACAATAATAACGATTTTACCGGAGCCATTGCCGATTATAATGCTGCAGTTAAACTAAGTCCTAACAGTGCCGAGATCTATCAATATATGGCCGGCAGCAAGGGTAGCATAAATGATTATAATGGAGCTATTGCCGATTATACCAAAACACTTTCACTTAATCCCAATAATGCCGAAGCCTACTTTTACCGCGCTAACACCAGGGCTAAACTAAATGATTTTAAGGGCGCAGTTGATGATTACAAAAAAGCAGCTGCAATAAATCCAAACCTTAAAAATCTTTTGCTTTATATGGCCAACGCTCAAAGCAGTCTTGGCGATACCAATGGAGCGCTTGAGTATTTCAACAAGGCGATAGTGCAATTCCCTCAAAGCGCCAACCTGTATATGTACCGCGGCATTATCAAAAGCGATAAAAAAGACAACCATGGTGCTTTGGAGGATTTTAATAAAGCTATTGCTCTTGACCCTAAAAATGGCGATGCATACCAAAGCCGTTCGTTTTCGAAACTTGCTTTAGGCAATTATGAAGGGGCCAAACTTGATGCCGATTCGGCAATTAAACTAAATCCCAATAGCATAAGTGCTTACGTGAGCCTAAGCAAAGCCAAAATGGCTTTAAAAGATACCGCTGGAGTTATTGCCGATTTAACAAAAGCTATTAGTCTGAACAACAAAAGTGATGAAGCATATCTGTCGCGCGGCGATGCTTATCGGGATTTGGGGATTCCGCTTGCTGCTATTGACGATTACACCAAAGCTATTGCTATAAACCCGGTTTATACTTATGCTTTTTTAAACCGCGCCATTGAAAAAACTAAACTCGGCGATTATGCTGCCGCCGTAAAAGATCTCGAAAAACTGATCAGCATTGCTCCGCAACAACAAAATGGCTATCTGCGATTGGGCAAAATCAATAATTTTTATAAATACACCAATAACGGCGTACAACTATTTACTAAGGCCATCGCACTAAATCCGGCAATTGCCGATTTTTACCTTTACCGCGGCGAAGCAAGAGCCGCTGCCGGGGATACTAAAGGAGCCTTGACCGATTATAACACAGGAATACTCAAAGCCCCTAAAAACATCACATTATTGCTAAAGCGTGGCTTAGCCAAAGCAGATGCCGAAGATAACAATGGCGCTATCGCCGATTTCAGCAGCGCCCTTAAAATTGATTCACTATCAGACTCAACAGCACTGGTGTGGCAGGCAAGAGGTTTTGTAAAAGCCAAACTTAAAAACTATAAAGGCGCCCTTACTGATCTTGACCATGCAGTATCAATTTACTCAAACGACGAAACATTTTTAATAAGAGGCGATACTAAAATGGCTATGAAGGATTATGCAGGCGCTGCCGATGATTATCATAATGCCATTTATATGAATGATGCCAACATAAAAGCCTATTCGCACAGTGGCATTGCCAAAAGTTATATCGGCGACGCCCAGGGCGTAAAGGATGACTTTGCTGCCGTGTTTAAAATCTCACCAAACAACCCTGATCTATACATTGACAGAGCTATTGCCAAAATAAATTTGAAGGACCCCAACGGTGCCATTTTGGATTGCAATACTGCTATAAACCTCGATGCTAAAAACAGCCGGGCTTACTTACAAAGAGGACTTGCTAAAATAACTATAGATGATAAAACAGGCGGTTGTGCTGATATGAATAAAGCTTTAAGTATGGGCTCAAAAGAAGCATCCGACCAAATATCAAAATATTGTAAATAATTATAACTTTTCATTTACAATACCCGTATAATAATAAGTAACTATTAACTGATCTATACAAAACGAAGCCCCGAAAGGGGCTTTTACATTTAGCCGTTTTTTTATATCAGCTATACGGCCTTCTTATCCCCTATGTGTAATTGTTCACGAAGTTCCTTCATTTCTATTTCGTAGGCGCGCATACGGGCTTGTAAAATATCAACCTCGGTACGCATCATCTGTATTTCGGTAATAAGCTTAGCCGATTCGGGTTTGTTGATCATTTTTTCGCCGGTACCAAGAATAAGCCATTCGGGCGAATATTTAAGCTGAAAACAAAGCTTCCGGATAAGATAATAGCTAATATCCTGCTTTTTGTTAATCACCTTACTAATAAAACCCTGGTCAACGCCAATAGCTCCGGCAAGCCCTAACTGGCCGCCATGCTCTTTCACAACAACCTTTAACCGTTTTATAATAGCTTCGTCAGACATAAGTGACTGCAATAATAATCATTTTGTTTATCCATGCAATATATAATTGCTTTATTAAACAAGCACCAAAACAAAAAAGGTCAAATGCCCCAACAGCAAATGACCTCAAAGTAAAACTAACCAACAAAAACTATATATGACAATAAAAATAAGCTTAGGTTAAAAGCAATAACTATTTACGTCCCAACTTGTCAAGCAATTCGCCGAGTTTATTATTGTAAACAGGCAAGCTGATCTTTCCTGTATTATAATCAACGGTTATTTGTTTCAGACTTGCCTCTAATTCTTTGTTATTATGCGCATGAAATGTATCAGCATTAATCTCCGTATTAATCCTGCTTAATTTTTGATCCATGCAGCGCTGCATAAGTAGCGGTTGTACATCGTTTGCATTTTTTAGCAGCGAATTAACCCTACGCCTTTGTTGTTTGTCAAATTCCAAAATAACAAATACCAGCCCCACACCTGCTATCAAAAACAAATAAAAATAATCCATACCCCCTAATATTAAACGTTCATTGTACATTTTAATACGAAGCCTGTAAAATAAGGTTTCATATTATTAAAAACTTTTTCGAATATTTTAAGGCGTAAAAATTACATCGTACACAAATTTTAAAATACACTTAAAAAGCCGACCTTTACATTCACAATCTCTTAACAAAAGGGACACATAAAATTGCGATCATTATGAAACCGGGCGATAAGGTAATTTGTATAAACGACAAAATAGATCCTGAAAAGATGGCTGAAATACAGCAGGACTTTGAGATATGGATCACTAAAGATAAAGAATATACCATACGCGAAATACTGGACAACAATGGTATAGTAACCGGCTTATTATTGGAAGAAGTACACAATTTTCCCAAATTTTTCAAGCTGATAAACCGTTTTCAGGAACCTGCGTTTGCCCAATGGCGTTTCCGAAAACTAAATTATGCAAGCCCTCAGGCAGAAGCTATTGACGAAGAGCTGGTACTTGTTGAACAAAATGAAAAAGAACAACAACAAGTAAAGGTAAAATAGCCCTATGATCATGGCCCACTTATCTTAACTTAAAAAATGCCGACTTGTTAAAATAAGTTAAACATTTTGCCGTAACCTATTCATAAACGGATATTTATAATAACAAAACGCTATCTATAAGTATCCGTTTATGAGAAAGCTACCCGCATTGTTTTCATTAATCACCTCCATTGGTTTGTGGTATGCCTGCACTCAGCACCCGCAAAGCAAAAATGTAAGTGATAAGCCTATAATAAAAATCAATAATCATGTCGTTAATATTGCTTATACCGATATAGGCAAAGGTGATACTACACTGTTATTTGTACATGGCTGGTGCATTAACAAAAGCTACTTTAACGAACAAGCAAAATACTTCGGCAATAAATACCGGGTTATAACTATGGATTTGCCGGGTTATGGCCAATCAGGCAAAAATCGAAATTCCTGGACAGTAAATGATTTTGCCAGCGATGTGACCTCTGTAATAACTACCCTTAAACTAAAAAACGTAATACTTGTTGGCCACTCCATGGCCGGTGAAATAATTGTACAAGCTAAACTCAATGCGCCGCAACAGGTGATAGGACTTGTAGGCATTGATAATTTTAAAGGCTTTGACGGTAAACCCAAAACCGCAAAATCAAAAGCTGATTACGCGGAAGCTATTGCCATGTTAAAAAAGCATTTTAAAGCGGTAGCCACCGCTTATTTTAACCAGGATCTTTTTTATAAAACAACCAGCGCAGCCATCAGAAAACGCATATTAAACGATGTGGCAAATGCTGATAGCGCCATCGCCATAGCAAGTATGGAAGACAACAATTTTAACACGACAGCCAAACTCAAAGCCAGCAAAATAAAACTTCATCTTATTAACAGCGATTACACCCCTAACGATACAATTGGCTTTATTAAAGCAGGTATCCCCTATCAGCTGCTGCAGATACATGCTACCGGGCATTTTCCCATGATTGAAAAACCTGCAGAATTTAACAGGCTTTTGCAACAGGCTATTAATCAAATTTAGTGATATCAAAGCTGCATTCAAGTCAATAAACGGCCTTATTAACTATGTAACAAATTCCAAATGGCATAATACAGATACATTTCAATAATCATAGTCACTCGCAGCTCCCGCCTCTACAAGTTGCGTAAGCAAAGTCTTCAATATAGCTTCCCGGGCCCATTGTTGTTCAAGTACAGATGCGTCGTCCTTATACCATTGCACAGGGGTATTAATTTCGATACGAGCCTTGTAAGCAAAGTTTTTGGTTGGGTGCAATTTAGTTCCTTCGTAGCTATTCAGGTTTTCGGCCTTAATGATACGCGCCATGTCACGTATCCTGATATCTACCTGCAGGCATTCATCAATCGAATTTTTATAATCCTGTTTGTCTTCCAGCCATAAGGTAAGTACTTCATCCGTAAGCTCATGCTCCGCAACTGTGATTCGGCTGTAATCATAATCAACCGATATAATAAGCCACCAAAGTTGACTTTTAAGTTTTTGAGAAATTTTTATCATGATAATTAGTGTATTGATTGCGTATTATTTTAATTGGTCATTTATATTATAAAGGCTGCAAACTGAATTATTGCCGGTTAAAAGCCGGCATCCATCCGGGCAGATATTTTTGAATAGCTGCAATTTCATCTCTATATTTTTCGCACGCAGCCCTGTATCCTTCAAAGCGCTGTAAAACCTCATGTTCATTTACGTTATCCGGGTTGTTGGGATACTTATTATCTACGGCTGATTGCCGGAGCGCCGAAAAAGCTATATACATGGTAATATTATATTGAATTATTTATTGTATTATTTCTTGATTTAAAATTACAGAATACTGTATTTACACAAAAGAATACTCTTTACAAAAGAGGCTCTATATTTTGTTTTATGAATAATTTAACTTACATTAGCCATTATCAACAAAACAAATATACAGAATAATCTTTATTATATTCAAGAAAAATCTTTAATTTATTTTCATCATGGAAGACGAAGTAAAACCAGGCAAAATAAAGACTGTGCGCCCCGAAACATTGGAGTTTATAATACTCTACAATCAACTCAGAGGAAAGGCATTTAATGGCAATGCTCAATTAGCAGAAGCTTTAGGCTTTAATTCTCCAAGCTCAATCACCGAGATAATAAAGAGCAGGCAGAACATAGACCCAGAAAAACTCCGTATTTTTAAAGAAAAATTCAAAGAACACATAAACGGAGATAAAAAACAGAATTTCTCTGAACAAAAAACGGTATCAAAACACAGTGAGGGCATCCCTATGTATGAGATTTCCGCTACAGCTTCGGGGGTTGAGGTATATAATGACATTAATGATTCGCAGCCGGTTGGCCATATGAATTTTCCAGGCATTGAAGATTGCGATTTTGCGCTTCCTGTTTGGGGACACAGTATGTACCCATACCTTGAAAACGGTTGCTGGGTTGCCCTAAAAATAATTCATGATAAAAAAATCCTGCCTGGTGAGGTTTATTACATTGAATGGGGCGACTATCGCATGTATAAACGCCTCCTCGCCGGAGATATTCCAGATGAGGTAATTGCCCATTCAGATAACACTACCGAAATGGTTGGTAACCGGCTCAAATATGCCCCGTTTATTATAAAAGTGGCCGATATTAAAAAACTTTGCCTGGTTAAAGACATCCACAAAAAACACAACCACTAAACTACCTAACGGCTGCAATTTGACATGTCACTTGCAGCCGCCACTATCAGCCTTTATTACAAAACATCTGGCACCTGCAACATTCTTACTACTCTGCAGTTAATATAATAAGGCCATTTGTTAATATCCGCTTATTATTCGGCGCATTTGTTAAACCTTTAAAGATTCAGGCGATCAAATTTAAAGGATCTTAAGCGGGGCTATTTTTTAATAATGCAAAGTGAACTATTAAAACTAATCATTTATGAATTCAGCGTTGGCAACTGGGTACAAAATTTTGCGTTTTACATCTCTCTGGCACTTCTGTTCCGCACTGTAGCCGTACAGATAAAATCGGCATCGAGCATCAAATTAAAAAGCCGGCGTGCGCTGAAATAGCCAATTATTTACAAAAAGAAAACTATCAGGGCCTAAAACTTCTATAATTTAGCCGTAACTTCTTTTGCAGATAAAATGATAATCAGACTGGCTACGCTTAACGATATACCACAGATATTAGCTCTTATTGCCAATGTAGTACCTGCCATGCAAGCAACAGGTAATTTTCAATGGAATGATGACTATCCCAACAAACAGGTATTCATTGAAGATATTGGCCTTAACCAACTTTGGGTAGCAGAAATCACCGGAAGCATAGCAGGCGTGGCCGCCATAACTACCGATCAGGATGCCGAATACGCGCAGGCAGGGCTTGATATTACCGAAACCGCCATAGTAACGCATCGCCTTGCTGTAAATATTAATTATCAGGGGCGTGGTGTGGCAGCGGCACTTTTAAAACAAGCCGAACATGAAGCCATCCGGAGCGAAATAAGCGTATTGCGAATTGACACCAATGTTGTCAACCAGGCAACGCAAAAATTATTTCCCAAATTAGGTTACGTTTTAGCCGGAGAAATTAGCTTAAATATAAGGCCCGGCTTAAAGTTTTTATGCTATGAAAAGCGGCTAAATAATAAATAATGAAACTACACCCAAACCTGATCACCTTACCTATATTCAGAGAAAACTTCACACATTCACACTAAGTCCACAATCATTTCTCAATAGTTATTCACAATTGGGCATTTTATCAACACTTGCCTATTAGTTTATTTTCTATTCAGTTATATTTATTGTAATTATAAACCGAAGGCCCCTCCGCCCGGAATCATAAAACTGTAACAAAAGAGAAGAAGATGGACCCTATAATGACGCTGGTAATTGTTGCTATTATTGCTGCTATAGTTTTAGTAGAATTTAACAAACAACAAAAAGCAAAAGTGAGCGATAACTCGCCTATCACTTTTGACGTTCAACAAGCTTATCTGCTTAAAGCTGCTGAATATAAAATAGAAGCAATAGAAGATCATCAAAAGCACAGTACAGGTATAAATAGCACTGCCATTGAAAATCTTGAGGGAGAATTGACGCAATTAACCAAAGCTTTCGAAAAAGGAGATATCCAGTTAAAAGAATTCAATTTAAAGTTAGATGCCTTACTCAACAACCTTGATCCGGTTAATTTTTCACTGGCACAGGCTTCTTAATTTTTATTGATCGGATAAATAAATTACTATTTCAGGAGCACCACATATCCCGACAATGGCTTGCTGCCATCTTTAAGGTCAACTACATAGTAATATGTACCTGAAGGTAGTACATAACCATTAAAAGATCCATTCCAATCTTTACTATAACCTACCGAACGGAATATTCCTGCACCATACCTGTTAAACACATTTACCGTGCAGTTTGGGTAAGCCGCAAGCCCGGTTATGCTCCATGTATCATTAACACCATCACCATTGGGAGTAAAAGTATTGGGGATAAGCATCTGTTCAAGCACATTAACTTTAATAGTCGCCGATGACTGGCACCCTCCTGCAGATGCTACTGTTAATGTATATGCAGTGGTTACAGTTGGCGATGCAATTGGAGCGGAAACTGATGCATTACTTAACCCAACTGAAGGCGACCAGCTGTAATCAATAATTCCATTGGATAGTGTTGGCGATAAAGTAACACTTTCGCCTTTTTTAATAGTAACATCGCCGTTAAACTCAACGGTGGGCGGCGCTTTAGTTTGAATGGGGGCAGCCGGATCAGAAATTGCACGCAAAGGACCACAATCACTTGTATTAGTCAGCGTAACGGTTACCTTATCAGAAGCTGTTATAGTAGCTGGTGCTGGGAATATTTTATTGTTATAATGCTGATCGATACCATTGATCTCCCAACGATAAACAGAATTGATGGTTTCAGTGCCATGGGTGTTTGCCATAAATGTTACCTGCTGTCCCGGGCAAGTCAGGTCCGGTTGCTCTATTGTTACCATCGGAGGCGTTAATGGCACAAATTGGGGCGATACCGGGTCCGAACTTGCACGCAAAGGGCCGCAATCACTTATATTACTCAGCGTAACAGTTACCTTATCAACAGCTGTTATAGTAGCTGGTGCCTGAAATGTTTTATTGTCATAATGCTGATCGATACCATTGATCTCCCAACGATAAACAGAATTAGCATTCTCAGTATCATGGGTGTTTGCCACAAATGCTACCTGCTGTCCAGGGCAAGCCAGATTCGGTTGCTCTATTGTTACCATCGGAGGTGTTAATGGCACAAATTGGGGCGATACCGGGTCCGAAATTGCACGCAAAGGGCCACAATCACTTGTATTGATCAGGGTGACAGTTACCTTATCGGTAGCCGTTATAATAGCCGGTGCCTGGAATGTTTTATTGTTATAATTCTGATCGATACCATTGATCTCCCAGCGGTAAACAGAATTAGCATTCTCGGTACCATGGGTATTTGCCACAAATATTATTGGTTGCTCCGGGCAAGCCAAATCAGGTTGTTCTACCGTTACTACCGGGGGCACTACTGTTACATATACAGGCGATAACGGGACCGAAATTGCACTCAGAGGACCACAATCACTTGTATTGATCAATGTAACAGTCACTTTATCAGTCGCAGTAATTGTAGTCGGTGCCTGGAATGTTTTATTGTTATAATTCTGATCGATACCATTGATCTCCCAGCGGTAAACAGAATTAGCATTCTCGGTACCATGGGTATTTGCCACAAATGTAACCGGCTGCCCCGGGCAAGCTAAATCTGACTGTTCTGCTGTAACAACCGGATTTACCAATGGTATATACATGGGTGATGCCGGGGCAGAAGTAACAGACGGAGAAGTCGTACAATCAACGGTATTAGTCATCATTACCGTTATTACATCAGTACTCGTAACTTCAGAGCTTATAAAATTCACACTATTAGGACCTGTGGGAATTCCGTTTACATACCACTGGTAATTTAAATTATTGGCCGGATTGGGTGTCAACGCCACAAGTATCACCTGCTCGCCGGGGCAACCTAAAATTTGTTGATTAATGCTCACTTCAAGTGTCATGATCTCGTTTACTACCCCGCTTACAGGCACTTGAACATCCGCTACCCCGGTTGATTTTAATAACACATTCCCGGTTATATTTCCAGCGGGTGCTGTTGCTGCAGAACGAACATACACGGCAATTCCGTCACCATCGGGTGGCAACTCCAAATCAGCAAGCGGTATAGTAACAGTACTGCTATAACCGCCAGCCGGCATCAACGACACTTCAAAGTTGGGAGGAGCTATAACAACTGCATCGCTGGTAAGGTTTATTCCTGCAACCATGAACGTTTGATAATTTGCAGATGCCGTTCCAACACAGGCTGTAATAGTACCACTGGCGCTACTGCTATTGATAATGGGCTTTGTTACATCATCAACCTCTATACTCAATATAAACTTACTACTGCCCGCTGCATTATATGCGGTAACTGTATAATTAGTAGCTGGCCATAAAACTGTAGGAGTGCCGGTAATAATACCTGTTTTAGGGTCAAAAACAAGGCCGGCAGGCAACCCTTTATCGATAGTATAACCGGTTGCTATAACCCGTTTTATAGAATTTGTTCCATACTCAGCCACATATAAATTACCGTCCGGCCCTATTGTTATACCGCTCGGACTACTAAAATGAACATTAGTACCAACCCCGCTTTCAACCCCTACCGGGCCGCCCCCTGCTATAGTTTTAACCTCACCATCTGGCGAAATCCGCCGTACAGTACCAACCCCACCATCGGTGACATATAAATTACCGGATGGATCAACTGTTATCCCTACAGGAAATTGAAAATTGGCAGCCGTTCCGTTTCCATCGCCTGTGCCGAAGGAACCACTGCCCGCTATTGTTGTAACCTGCCCGTTAGGAGTAATTTTACGTATCACAAAACCGGCCTGATCTGCAACGTAAATATTTCCATCTTTATCAACTGCCAGTCCGGCCGGCTTGTTAAACTTGGCGGCACGCCCAAGTCCATCTGCAGTACCCGCCGCTGGCTGCCCCGCAAGTGTATATACATACCCCGACGGAGAAATTTTGCGGATTGCGTTATTACCATCTGACACATACAAATTATCATCCTTATCAATTGCTATACCGTTAGGATTGATAATATTTGCCACATCACCCGGCCCATCGGCAGTTCCGGCTTGGTTAATACCCGCAAAAACTGTAATTATCCCGGAAGGGGTAATTTTTAATATGTTGTGATTACTGTAATTGGCTACAAATAAATTGCCACTTTTATCCTTAACTACACCGCGCGGGTTGTTAAGCTTAGGCACGTTAAAAGGAGGGCCGGGTAATGCATCGGTAGCTATTGACGAAACCTGCCCGGAAGCACTTATCATACGGATCCCGCCGCCGCTTTCGGCTATGTATGTATTTCCGTCAGCATCCATACTTATACCATATGGCAATTTAAACTGTGCAGTAGCCGCATCACCATTTACATTGCCAAACTGACCCGTACCTGCTATAACCTTAGTTTCACCATAAATAGTGGCCGGCACAGCACCGCCTGTATTAGCAGGGCTTAAGGGTGTTATTGCAGCGCCAATAATATAAACATTGGGGGTAGTGTAGGTAATATCGGGTGCCTGGCCAAAAGCCGAAAAAGCTATAAGCCAAAGCGTAATTACCGCTATTGCCGGTTTCAGAAAGGCACACACTGCTGTTATTTTAAATTGTAAGCGAGCAGGTGGATTCCGGAATATGGAAGATAATAAGAGCAGATATAATTGGCCATTAAATTGCAGGTAAGGTTATAGTAATCTGTTTTATCTCATTAGTCTATCAATCACTTGCAGACATACTAAAATAAGTTTTTCCGGCAACTCAATCAATTTAATATGATTAAAATTATTTAGTTCCTCATTAGGGATAAAAACAAAAAAGCCGGCAATGCCGGCTAATATTTTGAAAAAGAAGAATAATGTTTATTTGGTATTAATTACGCCTGAAGCCACCTTTTTGGCCACCACCGTTAAAACCAGGACCCTTATCTTCGGCTACGTTAACCGTGATCCTGCGGCCATAATAACTTGCTCCATTCATGCAACGTATCGCTTCTTTCGCTTCATCCTCGTTAACCATCTCCACAAAACCAAAACCCTTACTCTCTTTTGTTTCGCGATCCTTAATGATCCTGAGCGATTTAACAGGCCCAAAATCACCAAAAACAGCTGTTAATTCGGCCTCATCTACTTCTAAAGGAAGACCTGCAATAAATACTTTCATCAATGTTTTTAAAATTTGCGTAAAGGTACGAAAAAAGAGCCGGATTCCAGCACCCCGGGACACTAATGACCATTAGGTAATGGCTTTTTTACCTTCATATTACTGAATAAAAATTTCCAAACCAATGTTAAAAACAGAACCGGATTTTATTTGAGCTGCAACTCAAAGCTACCCTCAACACGGTAAAACGGCGAGTCGGATTTATCATCCTTAGCTAAAAAGGTAAAGAAAGTACCTTTGGCAATCATATTTTCGTGGTTATACTGATCCATATCAATTTTACCAAAATCCTGCTGCCCGGCATACCTGGTAAGTGTGTACTGAAGTAAAGGCTTTTTTTCATCAACCTTAAATAAAAACTGGCTTCCGGCTACATCACTGCTTGTTTTTACCGAAGCCAATCCTAACGAGCTGATACCAAAGCTCATATTATGTGCTTTATTGATTGCTGTGATACCAAAATATTTGTTATCACCATTATGTACGTTAATGAATGCTATCGAATCCTGGCTGGCATCAAATGTATAAGTTGAATCTTCGATAGTGACTTTTAAAGTACCTTTTCCTGCAAGAAAATTGCCCGGGGTATTGATAATATTTACTGATGATACGCTGTCTTTACTGCTTGTTGCTTTAACTGCGTTTATATCCTTTACCTCCTCATCTTTTTGACAGGAAGTTAAGGCCACCGAAATGGCTAAACTTAGTAAAACAAACAATTTAGTAAAACTGGTACGTATCATAGGCTCACTGGCGAATAAACATAGCAATAAATAATTACAAATCTCATTAAATATGGTTAAACAAATTAATTTTTTAACTTTTTTTAACCTTTGTATGATATACGTCAATATTCATGCTAAAGTTGCCGGTTTATTACGTCAGAAAGCACTTTTAATAAAAATGCAAAAACAAATAGCTGGCAAGCCGTTTTTGGGATTTTTCGACACTTGAAATTATAGAAATCAAAATCAAAGCACATGACAATATACTGTCAATCAAAGCAATACACACTAATTAAAACACTTCGCCCACATTTATAAACAAGCCTCGCGACCCTTCCCGGCCGAAACCATAATCAATGGCGATATTAGTTTTAGATACCTTGTTCAGCTTTACCCTTAAACCCGCACCAAAACCAGGCTGTATAGATTGCAAAGCAGTGCCCGGCGCTGCCGAAAATGATTCGCCGTTTGCAAAAGCTACACCGCCAAGCAAACCATTGCGGGTTATCTTAAACCGGTATTCGCTTTCAAGGTAAACCATTTGCGCTCCACGAAATCTGCCTTGTATATATCCGCGTCCGGTAGTAAAGCTGGGATCATGCCCTGTGGCTGGCAGGTCAAGATATGCGGGCCGTCCGTTAATTACCAGCCAGTTATATGACCAAAAGGCCAATACGTTATCAGAGCTTTCCGGAAACCTGAAATATTTACGTATGTCAACAATTAAGGAGCGCCAGGCTGTTGTGCTGCCTAAAAAAGTATAATTATCCCGGTACTGTAACGAAGTGTAAAATCCGCGTGATGCATTGATCGGATTATCGCGACTGTCATACAATCCGCTAAAGGTTATTCCGGTTGATATAGCGCGACTGACGGGGCCGTATCGTTCATAATCAGACGTTTTTCCATTTAATTGCCCTTTCTCATACATATTCCATCGGTCATCAAAAATATAACCTAAACCGGCATAAAAATTCCCGGTTATATTGCGTAAAACAGTTTCATGAAACCGGAAAAAACTGTAAACCAACGGATTTTCATTATCCCTGTCAGAGTTACTGCCTAAGCCAAAACTACTCTGCGGATATTTGTAAAACCTAAAATCACCTATAAAGTCATACTTATTATTTTTTGACCAGATATTTGATTGTATGGGGATGATCACCTGCTTATTTTGAGTATAAGCGGGGTTTACGGTTATAGTGGAGATCCTGGTGTTGGGAGCTAACCTGAAAATCACGTTGCCGGATACAGTACCGGCCAAACCCGTTTGTAAAGTATATCCTATAGCCGGAATAATTGATATTACCGGTTTTGAGGTTACAGAATCAACCTTGCCGGGTTTATTACTTTCATGAAAAATGGATCCGATAACATCAAAAATATCTTTTTCGAAGGTAGTGTCGGGATGGGTAACCAGTACTGTATCTTTATATTTAGTATGCCCTATCGGAATGTATTTTTGATCCTGGGCATGCACACTTATACCTATGAGCAAGCCTGCAAAAATTAAAATGCCTGTTTTATTAATACCCATTATAATTATTCGATGCAGGATGTGTAAAGGTTATATCCGTGCAATTATAAAATAATTATTTAAGTTATTTGTTTGTACTGGGTTTTATTGCGCCTTCAACCGCGGATCAAAAGTAAACTTACTCACGCTACTGATAGTTATTTTATTATAATCGGGATGGGCCGGATTAAACAGGTAATTATACTCCAGATCGATAATTGCCGATGGAACTTTTAAAACGGCCGTTTCCATTTTACGCAGCCAGGTATCGCCAAGCAATTGCGTAACAGGGTAGTTAATTACTTTATGCCATTCGGCGTTAAGTTTCTGGAGTTTGTTTACAGTGATTTCAAAAATGGGCAGATTATCAGGTATTTGAAATATAATAACCGAAAAATCGCCTGCATATAAAGCAGTTCCGGGCGAATGCGCCAATTTTTCGAGGCATGAAAGCGCCAGTGAACCACCCGTATAGATCATATATTGCCCCAATGAGTTCCATCGCCCGTCTATGCCCGAGCCTTTACGGTCGTGCGCATATTTGGTTTGGCTTATCCGGTAAACGTTCAAAAGATAGCGTAGAATAGATTAATAAATTACTTGGCGAACATAAATTACGTTAAAAAGCAATCAATAACTCGCTAAACCATTAATTAAATAATTGCTTTTATGCAAGCACACCGTAATCAATGCGGATAAGCTGACTTATCACAATACTGATACCAGTTATAGTATCAAGTAAATCATAAGGAATGGCATCAATACCCAGGTTATAATGTTTTAACCAGCCTTTAAACTCATCAAGCGAGCCAAATGTATCAAGGCCTTTATCAAAAAGTTCAAAAAGTTGAATAATATGCTCGCTAAGCCCCTGGTTTAACTCATGTGCACTTTGCAAATGCTTACGCAAAGTAGGCTCAGTGATATGCAGCCATTTGGCAATATCGCTTTGAGTTGCGCCGGTTACTTTTAATAAATCGGTGATAGCATTTGAATGCAAGCCTTGTTTTATAGCCCCAAGTTTGGCCAAAGGCGATTTAAAATAAGTTTCATAAGGCACCAGCAGATCATTAAAGGCCTGCATAGGCGTATCTGTAAATACATATGGGAGAGATGCAGCTTGCCCCTCCCTGGCTTCAACACCTGTATTACGATTTTTGATTGCTTTGCTCATACACAAATGTAAATATTTTCTATTAAAATAGAAAATATTTACATTTTATTTCCCAGTCGGTTTATCTATTTGCCTGTTATATTAAAATAAAAAATTACCAATAAAATTAGCAATTGCAAAAAACATTTCCGATATTTGATTATTCTTTTATGCCATTCGGCATTGTAAACATAATGAAACCCAACATATCTTCCTGCAATAACGCTGCCCAGGTTAAGCAGCTTATTGATAATTATTTCGAAAACATAAAAGGTGAATATCACCTTGAACACAAACCCGCAAAAAACAATAAAGATAATGCAGAAACTATTGAACACAAAGTTTGGGACCGGGATCCCGAACCCGCAACCTTATCGGCACTGGCACTTGCTCTCGGCTTCAACAGCCGCCAGGAGTTTCACGATTATGTGCATCATGGCCGTTTTTCAAAAGCTGTTAAACAAGGGATTCTACGCGTAGAGGCATATTACGAAGCTCATTTACATCAAAACACAACGGGTGCCATGTTCGCATTAAAAAGCATGGGGTGGAGCGAAAAGCCTGATTCACCACCTGCTAATACAAACGCAGATAATACTTTAAAAGTACAGATAGTTGACTCCGGCCCTACTCCTGCCGGCAGCGAAAAAGATGTAAAGCTATAATACTAAAGCCAATTGCAACTTAGCCATTGGATCAAAGACCAGCAATTATGACCAATGAAGAAATAAATACAGAAATTGAATTTAAAGAACCGGAAGGTTTCCACTGCTCTGTCCTGTTCAAACAAAATTATCTCTCAGCCGCCCATGTGGTAATCAATCAGGGGGGCACCAGCAGCGGTAAAACATTTGCCATTGAACAGGTGCTATTTTGCCTTGCCTGCGAAAACCCTAAACAGGTAATCACTATTGTTGGACAGGACATCCCTAACCTTAAAGCTGGCGCTTTGCGCGATGCGATTAACATATATAGTTCTTCACTAATATTACAGGCCAAAATAAAAAGCTATAATAAAAGCGACCGTATTTTTGAGTTTGTTAATGGCAGTTTGATCGAGTTTAAGAGTTACGATAACAGCCAGGACGCAAAATCAGGCAAACGCGATTATCTGTTCATCAATGAAGCAAATGGCCTCACATGGGATGTATATACCGAACTGGCACTACGTACTAAAAAGCGCATTTTTATTGATTACAACCCCAATACAGGCTTTTGGGTACATGAGCATTTAATTGGCAAACCAGGAGTACAGCTCATTGTATCCGACCATAGGCACAACCCATTTTTAGGGACAGAAGTGCGTGATAAAATAGAAGCGCTAAAAACCGTCGATATTGAACTTTGGAAGGTATATGCCCGCGGCTTAACAGGCAAAATAACCGGACTTATATTTGACAACTGGCACATCTGCGAATCAATTCCTGCCGATGCCCGCTTGATAGCCCTTGGCCTGGATTTTGGTTTCACCAACGATGAAACCGGATGTATTGAAGTATATCAGCAAAATGGCGAACTGTGGGTAAATGAACTGCTTTATGAAACCGGCTTAACAAACACTGATATATCTGCAAAATTGAAAGCAACAGGGGTAAACATTAATAATGAGATCATTGCCGATAGTGCCGAGCCTAAATCAATAGAAGAGTTAAAACGGCTTGGATGGCGTGTTACAGCCGCAAAAAAAGGTGCTGATAGTGTTAAAAACTCTATTGATATCCTTAAACGATACAAAATAAACGTAACCCGCAACAGTGTAAACCTCCGTAACGAGCTTAGCCGTTACAAATGGCGCGTAGATGCAACAGGCAAAACCATTAATGAGCCGGTTGATTCATGGAACCACCTGATAGATCCGCTAAGATATATCGCCCTTAATAAATTAAAAATAAATAGCGCAGGCAAACTTCAGTCGCGTCTGCCACACTTGTCAGGCAGCCGGCAAATCAACGCATTACACGGACTGATTTAACACCCGTCATTAAAACAATACAGGCTTATAATTATGACAGAACGAATATTAAAAACCACCGGTGGTAAGCTGCGCATTCAGATGCCAACCCAATTAAATGAGGTTACCCTTGGCCAAATGATGGATTTACAAGCCCGACCCGATATAACGGATATTGAAGCCATCAGTATACTCTCCGGCATCCCGGTAAATGAACTTCACAACATCAAAAACTATGATGACCTGCATCAGTTTGGAGAGACAGTACTTTCACTATCGTACCAGATCAAATACCTGTATAACAGTAATGAGATCCCCAAAGAAGTAGTTTTTACAATGTTGGGCACCAATGGAGCGCCGCTTCAAAAAACAAAAGTGAAAGTAATACAAAACCTATCGGTTGAACCCGCAGGCGCTTTTATGGCTGCCCGCCATATTATAGCCGAAGAAATAAACGCCCACATAAAAACCCATGGAGAAGACGACTGGCAGGAGCATTTTAATCCTTCGTTAAATGCCTGCTGCCAGGTATTGGCACAATATTTTTATTGCCGGGCAACAGGTAAAAAATATAGCGAATATGAGGTTGAAAGCTTTATTGATGAAGTTAAAAAACTACGGGTAACGGAGGCACTGCCCATCTCGAAACATTTTTTTACCTGTTATCCCAACTTATCGATACCGAAAACAAACTTTTGGCGTCGGTTCCTACCGCGCTTGAAAAAAGGGCAGGCATCCAATCATTCGAAAAATTCAAGTACATCAACACGGTAAACTCCTTAGCGGGCGGCGATATTACCAAATGGCACCTGATTATGGACATGCCATATGAGCGGGTGCTTACGAAGCTGCTGCTCAACAAAACTGAAGCAGAGTATCAAAAACGATATAGCGAGCTATCTCAATCCTCAACTTAACGCCTAATCCCTGCAAGGCACCAAACACTTAACCAGCCCCAATCAGGGATCGGGGTTTTAATTTTATGCGTAACCAAATAGAAGCTATAGTACAAACACTTAATGGTAACCCAACATTTGCCTATGGCACCCAGGCTGAATTAAACACTCTGGCAGACGACATCACCTTTCCCTGCGTGTTCCTTTATCCGCTTCAATCTATCGAAGTAAGTGCGCAGGTTAATGGTTCTGTAGATAATACTTTCTCCATCTACATGGAGTTTTTATTCAAAACAGATTTTGGGCAATTCACCGCCGAAAATGAGCCCCACATATCACAGGCATTACAAATGGCTAATCAGTTTATGGTGAAAGCATCCAAATATCGCGAAGGGGAAGGCAGGTATTTCAGAATCAAAGCGGGGCAAAAAGCTAAATGCGTACCTGTTTATAATAAGTTTGATGTTAACACCACCGGCGTAGGTTTAACCATAACGCTGTCAACCATGTATTTTGACCTTATTTAAATCTGCACATTTAACCCAACATTTAAACAATGAATATAATAGCCCAAATTAATGAAATCATTACCTCGACAACTTATCCCGATCAAAATGGCGGGCAAATTGACCAGGGTGATGTATTCATCAGCATTATTGATGCAGATACCAAACAACCTACTAATGGTAACAACTGCGAAGTTACGTATCAGCGAAACGAAAACGGAGGATCGGCTAACTACACAGTCGTTGTAGCCGGGCAGTCATTCCCACTTTACTCGGGCATTATCAGAGACTATGAGTACAGCCCTCAGGGAGATATGATCCGGAGCGATTATGTATCGTTCACCCTAATTTCTGTAAAAGCCGGAGATAGTCCCTCCACTAATCCCTCTGTATGTGACCTAAAAATAAACTATATAGATATTAACAAGATTGAGTCGGCTCCGGGAGCTGCCGATGCTCAAATTACAGTCAATGCAAGCTCAAGTTTTGCATCTATATTATACAGTATTGATCTGGGCGTAAACTGGCAAAGCTCTCCTGTTTTTTCAAACCTGAGCGGCGGATTAAAACACATACTGGTAAAAGACAGTAATCCCTTAGGCTGTACCGATACAGCGGAGATCAGCATTTTAACATCTACAAACCTGTTAACCGGCGATCCTTCAGTTACGCTGCCCGATGGGTATGTTTCACGATGGAATGCGGCATTTAACCCCATTGTGTTTACCTATCAACGAAAAGATTTCACAATTAAAAGCATAACAGCTGATAGCGGACAAGGACACGCTATCATCAGTGTCAATGCCAACTTCAATGATCCCAATACAGGTTTGCCAAAAGTGAAGGAAGGTGATAAAGTTTATTTGAATACACCTGGATATAAAGGAGTTTATACTATCGAAAAAGTTAGTGGTATCAATAATATTGTGATCAACACGCCTTTTGTAAGTAGTGATACAACCGGTTTTATCAATATAAACAGCATGTACCCCTATTATGAACTGCATACACGTATTACTTATACCGATCCGTTTACCAATACCCTATCCACTATCAAATCAGTAAACCGGCCGGATAATTCAGGGGTGATAAAAGCCGATCTGTCAAACTTTTTACAAAGTTTGTTGCGCCCTGCAGATAATAATAACTACAACCAGGTTGATCATGCGGATACCAATCTTTGTACCAGTTTTATGATTGACTATGCCAGGCATTATGATGATGGATCAAGCGAAGGGTTTACAAGCAATTTTAGTCAAATACCACATCCATATTATGCAGTTTATGCAGCCAAACAACTTGGGGATAAATATGGAGGCAACCTCGCTGCTTATGTTCCCACTATTAACTCACCTGCGCAGTGGATAACCGATTTCAAAGAACCGGCATACTCTGCAGGGTATCCATTTGATATAGGATATCTCTTTACTGATGAAATGACAAACCTTCAGCCTTATTGCCAGCTTACCTTGCTCGATATTAACCGGAATCCATTACCCGGCGGTTCTGAACCCGACTACCTGCAAAATGAAGATGATTCATGGCTCCTGAATGAAGACGGCAGTAAATTTAGCATTGGAAACCAAACATCATTTGTGATTCCTTTAGCCGGACCTGCCGGTCTTCACCGGCTTATGGTTAGTGCCAGTTTACCGCCAGAGGCTTATTATTTTAATATCCAGATCAGGTATGATGATGAAAATGGTTCGCATTCATTAACTAAAGTACAAACTGTAAGGATAGATGACGCGGTTGACGACAGTTCAGTATACTTGAGATGGATTGGGCTCGGTGGCGCCTGGAACTACTATCGTTTCGTGTTTAACCAGGAAATAAGTCTTGACGTTCAAAATGCGGTTATCATCAAAAACTTTGTACAAAACTGGCAAACCCAGGAAGGAATTGAAGAAGTGATCAGTAAAAGTGCAGGGCAAAAAATGAAAGTAATAGCCGAAGATCTTTCTGTAAATGACATCCGTGGACTGCAGTCCATAAAATATTCGCCCAAAGTTCAGCTGCTGGTAAATAAAAACCCCATTAAGTGGCAAACTGTAGTTATAAATACAGCAACATATAGCGAATATGAAACGCGAAACGGTCAGGCGCCTTTTAGCGTTACGTTCAATATGCCATCAATAAACATCCAAACACAATAAAAGCTGCGGTTACCTTTTAAAAAGCACATTATCAATTCCCCGGTAATGATCGCCATTATACACAACTGCACTTTCATAAGTAACTTCAAGCGTATTTTCGGTAAGCTGAATTATGGTGTAAGTGCCTTCATAAAAAGCAGGCGTATTTTGGGTTATCATCAAAGTTTTTCCGTTTAATGTATAGTTGTATTTAATTAGTGCAGTTTCGCCCGCAGGTGTTAGGTTTGAGGTATAGCCTGAGCCATCAGCATTAAATATTTCAAAATCTGTAGCTGTATAATTTGACCGGGATGTATCCCGTACCAGTATATCATTCTTATAACTACGGGTGTGATATTTTTTAAGATACCACTTACCTACTATAGTAATTTCAGGATTGGCAGCATTGCTATCCTTTTTACATGATGCCAGACAGCATGCCAACACAGCAACTACAAAAAAATATCTCATATGCATATGTGCTGTTTTAGGGTTACTGCCAGGGCTCCGGAAGCAATAGCTAAACTTAATAAATTATTGATAATAAACCAATTGTTTAATAGCTCCCTTTAAACAGCACTCAATACTATCATTTATTAATTTCATGAATCAGATACAACTTTATATTAATGACCAACTGGTCGACCTGACTGACGACAGTCCAATAGCGCTCACCTTCCAGATCAACAACCTGGCCGAAGTTAAAAACCAGCAGGGAAACACCAGCAACCAGTTTAAGATACCACTGACACAGCGTAACCGGCAAATCCTGGGCTTTCCGGATGATATTGCTTTTACCAATGCATTCCCTTATGATAATTACCAGGCAAAAATCATACAAGATGGCCTTGAGATCATTCCTTACGGGCTGGCCGTGCTCAACAGCATTGAACAGGATATGGCCAACATTACCATATTAAGCGGCAACGTTGATTTTTTTGACGCTATTGACGGTAAAATTTACGACATGGGCGATAGCACAAGCCAGTGGAGCAATTTTGGCAAAACCTTACTTTGGCAACCATATAACCATAAATGGAATGTTGAAAACGTAGTTGCATCGCAGGCTAATACAAGCGGTTGGATCTGGCCTGTAGTTGATTATGGCTTTATCGGTGAGGTTGATTTTACCGAACCGATAAATGTGCGTAATCAACGCCCCGGATTTTTCATTAAAACAGCTATCGACCTGATGATAAAATCGGCCGGGTATAAAGCTAAAGGATCACTGCTTAACAATCCATTGTATCCATTGCTCATTTGCCAGTTTGCTAACGATAGCTTTGAGCACGGTACCGATTTACAAAATGCTGTTGATGGCTTAGGCCAATCAGCGTCATTATCATACACATCTACATCAGATATTTTGTTAGATGGCGACCTGTTAGGGTTGAACGATAAAAAACCAACTGATAAAACAGGCCCCATTGGTTTCCAGGAATATCATGCAACTCAAACCATCCACGGTACAGCCAGTCTAATTGTTGATCTAACAATGGCAGGCATAGCAGGTACCGGCAACGACGGTTATTTTGAGCTTTCCATTTATTATCGGGATGTTCATGGTGTAGAAAGCGAACAAGAAAAAATTACGTTAAATTTCGATCAAAAATCAACCCCGCCAGGGGCACGTGATCGTTTTGAAGAATTTAAAAACATCAAGATAACGCATGATTTTGAACTCGTAAAAGGCGAATCATTATTTATATCATACCACCTGCACCGCTATAACACCCGTGTAATTATAAAAAAGGGAGCAAAATTCCAATTCGTTGCAGATCAAAAGCCGGTGCTTTATGGTCAGGAAATACAATGTGAACGCATTTTTCCAGATATCAGCCAAAAGGACCTGCTTAAAGACACATTGCAGCGTTTTGGCATTGTTTGCCAAACAGACAACAGTACTAAAGCAATATCATTTAATTCTTTTGCTGATATAGTTGCCAATATCCCTATCTCCAAAAACTGGACAAGCAAATGCATTGATCAGGGCAAAACCATCTCCTTTCAATTGGGAGGCTATGCACAAACCAATTACATGAAGTATAAGGAAGATGACAATATTACACCAAAAGATTTTGCCAATGCCCAAATTACAGTAGCCGACAAGACACTCCCTGCCACTGCTGATCTTTTTGAAAGCCAGTTTGCGCCAACGTTTAACCGCGCCTACATTGGCGGAACTATAGCACAAATAAAAAAAGCAGACACGACAAGTGGTGATGATAGCTTCAGCATTAGTACATCGCCACGGATCTTGGTTGATCAAAAAATTGACCTTCGCAATTATGGCGATAATACAAGCATAAAGTTTACTGACGGCGATGCTACAAATGACATTGCCGTTAACGATATTATATCAGTACCCTATTTTTATAAACCGGATGGCAACTATAATCTCTGCTTTAAGGATATGCCCGGTAAAAACGGCTTACAACCAGGGTTAAAAACGAACCATTATCCCCAGCTCGAAAAAATACTAACTCAAACCAAAAAGGTAGTACGTTATTTTTTACTAACTCCACGCGACATACTGGAACTCGACCTCCTTATTCCCGTTTATCTGGAGCAGGATAGCTGTTACTATTATATCAACAAAATTGATAGCTGGCGTAAAGGGCAACCCACAAAGGTTGAATTGGTGAAGTTGGGATGATAACTATTAATTGTTAAATACCATTTGTACGATATTATATAAATAGTATATTTACCAAAAAAGTTAGCATTTTATTATACTATAAATCAATAAACCTACAACATGAAATTATCACGATTAGTTCCCGTTTTATTTTGCCTTGCTGCTTGTAGTGATAGTACACAACAGGGAGACCAATTGAAAAATATGCCGGCCCCGGAGCTGGCCCTCATTAAAAGAGTTGAAATTGCCGACTCCGTTGAATTAGTTAACGATAACCCAATCAAAAAAGGTGAAGCCCTTAAATACCATAAAGCAGCAATTTTAAAATTTGTACAAGATACCTTACAGGGAAATGTAAAACAATGGTTAGCGGTTATAGAAACTATAAAAACGAGGACGCTTGTAAATGATGATCTTGATATCAACGTAAGATTATTGATTCCGAGGAATAATTATTTAGACGAAAAAGTTCCTGAATTTAATACAATAATATTTGATGCTCAAATCGATAGCGAAGACTCAGTAAAAAATGCCTTGAAAGAAATGAAAGACGGAGACAGAGTAATAGTTTCAGGAACATTTGTAAGGGATGTCGTAAACAATATTGATTTTGATAATTTCATTGATCTACAAGAAGGCTTTAGCAGCCCTGCGTTTAAATTTAATATTCAAAGCATAACCAAGCGGCCATGATTTAAGCAGTTAAGAAAAACTGCTGGTTAAATGATTAGCGTACCTAATTATAGGATATTACCTCATAAATAGTAAATGGTTATGAGCACACTTAAGGTTAATTCATGCTGTTTGTTTGCTCATTCCTGGTTTACTTCTTCGGCCATATATAAACGTCAAATAAGTCGTAACTTGAGATAGCAAATTTTCCAAAATCGGCAAACTTGATGTTTTACCGACACAACACGTATGCCATATAGCATTACATACATAACAATATAAGTCACAAATAATTGGCTTACAAGCGAAAACAACACTAACATCATTCAAACAAAAATCCTCTTTCCATCCTGCAAAACGCCTACCCCACAGTAGCTCTATTAAACATCTTCTATTCTCATTCCTATTTCCAACAATGACCAACCAAATAAAACAACTTATATTATATGCCAGATGATAAAAAAATAACCATCGATGTTAAGGTTAACAGCGATGGAC
Organism: Mucilaginibacter gossypiicola; assembly: GCF_900110105.1. Lineage (GTDB taxonomy): Bacteria > Bacteroidota > Bacteroidia > Sphingobacteriales > Sphingobacteriaceae > Mucilaginibacter > Mucilaginibacter gossypiicola. The sequence goes on from NZ_FOCL01000003.1 coordinate 627,242, forward strand.
AAAGGCAACTCGACTTATATACAAAAGCTTTTGTCAACTTACGCAATTCTATTGCTGACATGTCAAAGCCTTTGAACAACTTAAGTTCAGACCTTCCTAAACTAACCGATGCCATTGACAAATTAAATACGCAAAATCTCAAACTGGCTGATTCAGGTGACAAAGTTGCTAACAAGATCCCTGATGTGGTTAGCGCATTCCTTAACTGGAAAGACGTACTGGACTTAATTAAAAAGGGCTCAGAACTGGCAGAAGGGGCATTCACTCTTTTGGAGGGCGCATTAACAGGAGGTTTGGCTATCCTGGCCGTTTATGGCCCGGAAATAATTAACTGGGCAATGGCTCTTTTTAAAGGAAAAGAAGCTATAGATGATGCCACGCTTAGTTTAAACAATCTTAATAAGGGATTAGCATCAACTGACTATTCACATGCTATTGAAAATGTTGATATGCTTCGCATCAAAGTGGGCCTTGCAAAGAAGGGAATGATTGACAAATCGGAAGTTGTAAAAGAATACAATAACACTATCGGTCAAGCCATTGGGCAGGTTAAAAGCCTTGATGAGGTTGAAACCATATTAAAAAACAATTCCGCAGATTACATTAAATCAATGATGTACAAGGCGGCAGCGATGGCTGCTGTTAAAGAAGCCGCCGAAAACCAGGTTTTGGCTGCAAAAGAAAGGGCAAAATCGGACAAAGAAAGCAGCAGCTATTCGGATAGTGGATTAGCCAACTCAAATGATCCCGAAATAAAAAAGATTTATCAAGATCATGCAAAAAAAAACAGAGAAGACGCAGCAAAACCTTTTGAAGATAAAGCCAATGCTTTGTTGGCAAATGCCACAAAATTTGAGACATTATGGGCAGACATCGAAAAAAACACCCCAATAAACAGAATAAAGAAACAAATTGAAGACCTAAAAAAACTGACTGATGCAGGTGTCATAGGTTCAAAAACGTTTATCAGTATACAAAATTTGCAAAAGCAGCTTGATCAGTTAAATGGTATTGAGACAGATTCGGATAGTAATAAAAACTCATCTAATTACGGTACATCTGTTAAAATACATATAAGCGAAGAAGAGCACGCCAAACGGAAAAAAAAGATAGCATCTTCAAGAAGTACTGCGATACTTCAAGCTAAAGCAATTGACTTTGCCAAGCAAGTTGAGCTTGATAAACAAAATTATGATACCGAGCTTAATCTTTTAAACGAACAACTCAATAAAAAACTGATCAGTCAGGACGATTACAACAAAAAAGCCGAACAACTTCAACAAAAATTTCATCTTGGTATAGGCAATAAGATCCAGTTTTTCAACAAAAATGATTTTGCTGAAGCGCAAAAGCAAATGCAAGCCATGATTGATGCCCAACAGCATGAGGATACCATGGCAAAGGATCAGAAAAAGGTTGATAAAGCACTATTACCTGGCCAAAAATTAGATGCCGAGAAACAGCTTATTAATGATAAGTATACCTATGAGATAGGCCTCGCCGCTGGTAACGCCGAAAAAATCAAAGCGCTGGAAGATCAAAAGCAAAAGGATATTACAGCCTTAACTCAGCAATACGAGCAACAACGCAGAGAGTTCGCCTTGCAAAGCGCGCAACAAGTGGCCGACAAAGCTTTTTCTATCATTCAAAATAACATTAAAACTCAAAGCGATGCCCAAATAAGAGGATTAGAAAAGGACAAAGCAGCCGAATTGAGTAATAAAAACCTGACAAACACCCAGAAAAAAGCAATTGAGGATAAATATCAAAAAAAGGAAGCCGCCGAAAAAGTTAAAGCTTTTAAAGCAGAACAGAAAGCATCTATACTTCAAGCTGTTATAAACGGGGCGTTGGCGGTAACCAAGGCTACCTCACAAACTGGTATACTGGCTCCTTTTGTAATACCGGGAATAATTGCTTCTACGGCTATTCAGGTTGCCACTATCGTGGCTCAAAAACCACCGCAATATGCTAAAGGTGGTCTGCATTATCAGTCGGACGGCCGCGGTGCGTTGTTGCCGGGCTATAGCCGTACGGATAATACAAACGCCTACCTCCGCTCGGGCGAAGCCATTGTAGTATCCGAAGCCATGCGCAATCCGTGGGCCCGTAACCTGGTAAGTGCTATAAATGTGGCGCATGGCGGCCGCGACTTTTCGATACCCAATCCCGGCCGTGGTTATGCCGTAGGCGGTATATTTACTGACGGTGGCAATGCTAACCGATATTACAACCAACCGGTTAATGATGTGAAAGATCTGGCCAATACGCTGGCCTATCAAATGATCAATAACTTCCCTCCTGTTTATGTAGATGTTAAGGACATTAACAATCAACAAAATATACTTGCCCAAACCATTAACCGTGTAAATCTTTAATAAGACTATGCCATTCATCACACCAAACATACCTCTAACCTCTAACCTCTAACCTCTAACCTCTAACCTCTAACCTCTAACCTCTAACCTCTAACCTCTAACCTCTAACCTCTAACCTCTAACCTCTAACCTCTATGGATATTCAAATTGCTAATACACTTTTTGATGAAGGCATTTTCTCAGCCATGTATAAAGCCGGGTTCATCACTACTAAAGTATTTACGTATCGTGAAATTTATTTATGGGTAAATGCCCAACAACAAACGCGTGGTATTTCTAAAAACCAGGCGGTACTTGAGGCCGAAATCAAGTTTAATAAAGACGAACGTACCATCTGGCGGGCACTCAATTGTTTTTCTGAGAAAGCGGCTTAAATTCTTCCACTGACAAAACACTGTCACCAAGCTAAAAGAAATTTGTGCCGACATTTGTTATGTCAATCAGCTAAACAAAAAATAGCCGAAGCCCAGAATCAGCCAAAGCAAATTCGGATTCATTCAACAAATTCGGGTTCAGACAACCACTGACAAAACACTGTCACCATCAAAACAAACAATAACCACGACCTTTGATATATGCCAACCGGCACTATAAGACACTAAAAAACGTCTGCTATTCGAGGCCAACTAACAACCTCAGTCCTTCTTCCAGACTTTCTGACTTCCCGACTTTCGGACAAAAACAACTTAATATGAGCTACAAAATTTATTTATACGACACCGAAACCGACTGCATAGGTTCAGGCAACTTATCATCAGCATACATGCAAACCCAACTTGCGGTAGCAGCGGGCGATGATGTTGAAGTACACATCAGTTCGGTAGGCGGCAGCGCATTTGATGCCATTGCCATTTATGATCTCCTTAAAAAATATCCCGGCAAAGTTACTACCTATATCGATGCGCTGGCCGCCTCGGCTGCATCAGTTGTTGCAATGGGTGGACACGAGGTAGTGATGAGCAAATACGCGCTTCTCATGATCCACAAACCTATGGTTGGCACCGGCGGCAATGCAGATGAGCTTTTAAAAGATGTGCAGATGCTAGATGTAGTTCAGGAGCGGCTGGCGCAGATCTACATAGACAAATCTGGTTTGGACGGAGTTACTGTAAACAGCTTGATCAACTCAGTAACCTGGATGACCGCAGATCAGGCACTTGATCTCGGTTTTATCGACCAAATCGAAGATTACAGTACAAAGATCACCAACAGCGCACTTATTAAAAACTATACAAGCGCAGCTCCCGCAGTTTACCAACGATGCATAAACAAAATCTTAAACATAAATAACAACAGCATGAACATCGAAAACAAAGAACTCATTGAGAAAACGACATCAGTATTAGACAAGATCATGAACTTTTTTAAAAAGGTTGTCAACAAGCAAACCATTACCGATAAGGGAACGCTCCATCACGCAGGGCAAATTGAAGAGGGTGCCGAAGTTTACCAGGATGAAGACATGACTACACCTGCCATAAGTGATACTTACACCTGCGCCGATGGCAAACAACTGGATATTAAACAAGGAATGATCCAAAGCGTAACACCTGCCGATCCTGAAAAAGCACCGGAGCCAGAAAACGAAGACGAGGATCTGCCGGAAAGCAAATTTAAATCAGCTAAAAAAATCAACGATGTGCAAAATCGCATGCAGCAGTTAAAAGCCCGCTTGCACGCACAAAACGCGTTGCTAACAGAAGCCCGTACAGCGCTTGAAGAAGCTAATAACAGTCTGCAAAAAACACGTACTGAGGTAAAAAACGAAATCAAATCAACCTTTATCCCCGAAAGTTCAAAGCGCAGCAATAAAGCCCATTCAGAGCCCGCTCCGTTTTTTTCCCCACAAACCGAAATTGCGAAAAACGCAGTAAAAAAAGCAATAGCTTCCTAAATCGACTATTACATTACCTAAACCTTATCATATCTAATTAACCCATTCTCACTATCCCTATACGTTTAAAACAATCAAAAGCTCCTCCTTTAGGGGGCTGGGGGGCTAAATTTTATGGCTCAATTTACATTTACAAACAACACCTACGCCGGCGAAGCGCTGGCAGGATTTATGGCAAGCACATTATTGGAAGCCGATTCAGTGAAACGTGGCCTGCTCACAGTAATTAACGACGTAAAAGCCCGCAAGGTAATTCTTGATGTTGACGATGACGTTATTTTGCAAAACCCATCGGGCATCTTTACCGATCAGGGTACAACCGCCCACCAAACCGAAAGCTATCTTGACCCTGTGGTTTATGAATTTATGAAGCAGGAACAATGGGATAAGCTTGCTCAAAGCTGGGAAGCCCAGGCCTTAAAACCCGGTGCCTTTATGGATTACGAAGGTGTGGTTGATCTTTCGGACTTTATGGTACAACGTTATTTAACCAAAATCCAGATTGCTAACGAGCGTTTGTACTGGCTTGGTAAGACTGCAACCAAGGAAGCAGCATTCACTGCCGATTTTCCTGGCCTGCTCCCTTCTATAGCTGCCGCTTCCGGTGTTTATAAAGTCGGTTTAAGCAAACCCGCTACCTCGTTAGCAGCCACGGCAATTGATGCAAACGGCATTGTAACCGTATCTGATACTTCAACCCTTGCCGATGGTGATGTTGTTACAATTACAGGTGTTACCGGTACCAGCAAGGATACCACAAACGGCGCGCCAGGCATCTCTATCCAGGGGCAATCATACTTTATCCAAATAGCCAGTGCAACTTCATTTAAACTGGTGCGTAATTATAACGAGGTCAACAGCCGCAAACCAGCAACTTTTAGCGGTACCGCAACCGCCGCTACCGTAAACTACATTAACGTAAGCAATGTTTTACAGGTACTGGGCAGCGTTTACGCCCAACTTGACCCTGCCGACAGAATCCAGGAGGATTTTAACTTACAAATCCCATTGCATGTAGGTTATGCTTATGCCCAGGCACAAGCTAATAAAGCACTCAACGTTATCAATGCCTTTACCGATATGAAAAAGATGGACTACCTGGGTATCCCGCTTCAGATCATGAACCACTGGCAGGCGAATACCATTTTAGGTGCACGATCATCAAACCTATTCCTTGGTGTCGACCTGCTGGGTGATGCTTCCGAATTATCAACCGTTTACCTTAAGCCTTACACCAACGATAACGTGGTACGCATGAAAGCCCGTATGAAAGCCGCTGTAAATTTCAAATTTGCCAACGAGCTATTTTACCTGTCAGCATAGTGAACTGTTGATTGGGTTGATTAGGTGAATAGTTATTTGCCTCCCAACCCAATCAACTTAATCAACCATTTTAACTCAATCAACCAATAATAACACATGTCAATTTATAATAAAATAAACGCCGGTTTCAGCCTGGGCACCGATGAACCTATCACCTCAGGTATTGAGGATATGATCTACATTTTTAATGCAGATGATATTGTACTCACTTACGATACAACCAACCCACTTATTGTTAAAGGCCTTACTGCAGTAAGTAACGCTAAGGTTTACAAATTTGAGGGCACAAACAATAGCTTTAATACCATGTCTAAACTCGCCAAAACACAGGTGGGGCCACGTTATACCGAAGAGATAGATTTCAACATTGCAGGTTTATCTGTTGATATCAAAGGGCTGCTTATGGCTATGGGATACGGCCGTGTGCGAGCTATAGCCGTTAATAATTATAAATCAAGCGATTCGGCGATTGAACTTTTTGGCGCCGTAAACGGATTGATCCTAACCGATGCTGAACGTAACGCGGCCGATGAATCACTTGACGGTGGTTACAAGCTAAAACTTACCAATCCGGATAAGATGAAAGAGCCCTACCCTCCCCGTGCGGTATCTATTGCTCCAACATCAGGCACAGCTACGTACGCCAGTACCATAGCAGCGCTTGAGGCACTGGTTGCAGCATAATCATTGTGTCATGAGGTCATTAGTCATTTTTAATAATGGCTAATGACCATTAAATCATCTTTTTGATATAACCTAAAACTAATGACCAAATGACTAATGACACAATGACAAAGAAATACATTCTTAAACCTGGCCTCCATCAGTTTGCCCCGGGTTCGGCTGCTGTTCATAGTAATGAAAACCTGAGCGATAAAGAAGCAGAATGGTATTTGCAACGATATCCGCATATTGAAGCATTGTTTGCCCCCCGGCCCCCTGAAGGGGGAGTTGCAAAGCAGACCAAAGAGCAGCGCCAATCAACAGAAGATGAAATGTTAGGCAAAGGAGGTTCGGTATGAAAACCTATCTCCCGCAAATTGAACGGCGAATACTGGTGAGGCCCAACCAAACCTATGGTATTCTTAACTATGACCTGGATAACGCTTATCCGCAGCGCATGCTTGAGTTGGTAGCCGGATCGCCCACTGCAAAAGACTGCTGGAACAAACGAACAAAGTTTATTGCCGGTAATGGGTTTGAAGAAAAGGAACTTGGAAAACAAGTAATCAACTCTAAGGGCCTAACTGTAGCTAAACTGTTAAAAGCCTTGGCAACCGATAAAGCACTATTTACGGGTTTTGGAATCCATGTAAATTACAATGCCGATTTTAAGATCGTATCGGTAAGCTATGTAAAATTTGAAGATATCCGCATGGGTGATACCGACACCCCGGAAACAGCCGATAAATACGCGCTATACCCTGATTGGGGCCGCAAAACCTGGAAAAATATCATGCGCAGCAAGATCACTTTTTTGGACAGGTACAATCCTGATCCGGAGGCGATCATTGAACAGGTATGCCGGGCTGGCGGCTGGGAAAACTACAAAGGGCAATTATTTTATTTTAACCCGGAAGTTGATGATTACCCCCTGATTGAAGCAGATTCTGTATGGGAAGACTTTGAAACCGAAGCCGGGATCAAAATTTTCAATAACCGGGAAGTTACAACCGGATTTCTGCCATCAATCATGCTTTTTATGCAGTCGCGCCGCGAGGAAGCAGAAAACACCCGGCCCGATGCCAATGAATATGCAGGGATCAATATTCCATCGCAACTTGAAAAAGATCTCGGTGCATTTCAGGGAGCAAAAAGCGCGCAAAAGATCATCGTAATTGAATATGAAGATGAAAACTCTAAACCGGAGTTCAAAGCCTACCCTATTCAAAATAACGATAAACTGTTTGAAACTACCGAACGATCTGTTGAAGCAAGGATTATCAAAGGCTTTTCGGTTCCAAAAGAACTGATAAATGCCGAAAAATCATCCGGCTTAAGCAATGGCAGCGAAAAGAAGCAAGCTATTCTTGAATTTAATGATAATACCGCTGCCGACAGGCTTGATCTGTCAGAAACTTTCGCCGAAATCTTTAATCATTTTTACAGAGATATTAATCCCGGCGATAACTGGAACATTGTACCGGTAACAGCAATAGCAGCCGACGATACCCCGGGCTTCAAAGCCGGAAACGCAATCAACGAGCTTCTGCAATCGGCCATTCCTCAAAAAAGCAAAATAGCTGCTTTGGTACATGCATACGGTTTTAAACAAGCCGAGGCTGAAGCTATGTGCCCGTGATTAAGTCATAAGTCTTTAATACTACTTAAGACTATCATTCCAACTGGAATCTCAATAAACATCATTATGAACAAAATATTTTCAACTCCCCCAAAAGGGGTTAGGAGGCCATGCTATGATCTATTTAATCAATCAAACCATATTTCAACAATACGAAGATATCAACGTAAATATTAAATCCGAACGTCTCAAGGTGTTCATTAAAAAAGCTCAGGAACTCGACCTAAAACCGTTTTTAGGGTATGCTTTATACAACCAGCTGATAACCTATTGCAATGATGACGGCACCATAAAAGAAGACTCGCCGCAGGCTTATAAAGATTTGTTAAACGGCAGCGAGTATCTTGATGAGTACGGCCGCATAGTATTGTATGAAGGTATAGCACCTGCACTGGTTTATTTCACCTTTGCCCGCTTTATTGAAAACGACGCAATACATTACACAGCTACCGGGCCAGTTATTAAACAACACGACAATGGCAATGCGCTTTCATCACCCGAAATTGTAAAATTGGTACAACAACAACGTAGCATAGCCAACGCTTATGCTAATGACATCGAAAAGTTTTTAAGAGATAACCAGGCAAGCTTTCCGATTTGGCACTATAACGAAAAGAATAAAAGCAGCAGGCAATCAGGTCCACGGATCCGTGGTATCGACAAAACTGATTTCAACTATCCGGGCACTGTCAGCAATTATAATTTACCAATAACCGATTTTTTAAACTAATGGCAAACGATAAAAAAATAAGCGAGCTTCCAATAGCCGAAACAATAAGTGCGTCCGACAGATCAATCCTGATCAGCAACAATGCCGACTACCAATTTGATTTTGCCACACTGCTTCAATTCATCAATTCGGGGCTTAATGCCGGGGCTAACCTAACTTTCGGTCCGGTGCTCCCGCAAAACACAACCGGTAAAAATGGTGACGTTTTTATCAATACTTCTGCAGGCTCCTTCGCACAAAAAATAGCAGGCGTTTGGACAATTGTTTATACCATAGCTACAGGCAGTAGTACTGATACCACTGTATTATATGGGACCGCCAATCCAGGTACAGGGACCGGTAACAACGGTGATACTTTTATAAACACCTTAAGCGGAATATTTTACAAAAAAACAGGCGGCTCATGGAACCAGGTATTTTCCATGCAAACAGGCCCGCAGGGGCCACAAGGTACAAGCGGAACAAATGGCACCAATGGTACTAACGGTAAAAGCATATTAAATGGCACAACAAATCCGGCAAATAGCCTTGGTACCGATGGAGATTTTTACATCAACACCTCGTCTTATTACTTTTTTGGCCCAAAAAACGCAGGAATTTGGGGGACAGGAATTTCCCTGATAGTTTCGGGCGTACAGTTTGAAGAAACAGCCAATAAAAACGTTCCGGACGGCTACGCCGGTTTAGATAGCAGCGGAAAAATTGCATCAGCACAGCTCCCGAGCTATGTTGATGATGTAATAGAAGTTACCAATTATGCCTCATTGCCAACAAGCGGAGAGACCGGAAAAATCTATATAACCACAGATACGAACAACGAATACCGATGGAGCGGATCAGCGTACATACAAATTGTAGCATCGCCCGGCACAACTGATGCCGTACCTGAGGGTACAACCAATAAATATTTTACGTTATCGCGGGTGTTAAACGCAGTACTTACCGGCATAGGCTTCGGAAATGCCTCGGCAATATCAGCTACAGATAGTATTTTACAAGCATTAGGTAAACTTCAGGCACAAATTACCGGTTTATTTAAAATTCCCGGCGGGGGAACAAGCGGGCAAATATTAGCAAAAAATAGCAGTGCCGATGGAGACCTGCATTGGATTAACGCACCTTCCGGTAGCGGGAGCGGTGGCTCATCTGAACCATCGGGGCAAATTAAATCTTTCAGAGTTGATTATGGCGCTGTTGGTGATGGCGTGACAGATGATACTGCGGCAGTGAACGCAGCGCTGGCTGCTGAAAAGGTGATAGAAGATAGTGGTGATTTTTTTGTTACATCTATACCTATAAATAAATATGGCACAAAAATCCAGGGTAACGTAAGGATTCTAAGGAATAGTCCAAACGGCAATGCAGTTAAGCAGCAATTAAACAGTTATGCAGATACTAACCAACACGTGTTTGGGACGGAGTATTTAAGCTCGTTTCATAAAAAGTTGAAAGCAAATATGAGTGCTGCTTCCCCTACCGCTGTCAAAGTCGTATTCTCTGGGGATAGTACTACTTATGGAGCAAACGATGGTGCTGATACGGCGATTGATCAGGCACTCACTTATTTAGCTTCGAAAGACTATATACCGGCCGTAACCTTCGTAAGTAATAGTCACAGTGGAGGAACTGCACAAACTTGGTTAAACAGTTGGTTATCGGAAGACTTATCAATAACACCCGACGTATTGGTTTTACGTTGGGGTATAAATGATATGCCTTATTTAACACCCCAACAACTTGTTGACATCATCGATACTGGTCTTAACACAATTCGTAGTAATTCAAGTTTCACAAAAGATAAATTAGCAATAGTCTTATGTACAATGAATACAACAACAGATGATAACGTTGGGCATAAAGGAGAATTTTTTTTCGAGGAATATAATCGAGGTTTGCGAGAACTCGCTCGTAAATATGCGTGCTGCTTTATGGACATATACGCAATGTGGCAAGATGCAAGAAACGGACAAGATTATTTTACCCCTAATGATTTAAGCAGGCCCAATGAATTACTTCACCCTGGACGATCATTAAAAATATTGATTGCATGCAAGACTTATGATATTCTATTTCCTGAATATTTTAGAGGAGGTAGCATAGTCGACTTAGGCGCATCTGGTCGACTTGCTTCGACATCGCCTAATGCCTACAGGGCAGGCATTACGTATGAATATGTAGATTCGGCAAATGGCTACCCGACAAGTGGATTTTGCACAACTCAAAAAATGATAGGCGGTGGTTTTACCTTATACAGGCAAGAGATAACGATTTTCTCTGGAAGCAATAACGCTAATAGAGTTTACGTTCGCGTAGGTTGGGGAGCGGGTGCAGGGTCATGGCAAGACTGGTACATTTTAGAGCCACTAAAAACCCAGGTCGCCTATTTCGGCAGCAACGATGGCTCTATATCAATAGATAAAGTTTGGTCTACATATCCTGAAGGAATTTCGCTCGATATTGTCACAACATCTGGGGGATGGCCTGTAAATGGGTTACTTACTACTCGCAAGTACAATGGCTATATCAATCAAACATTAATCGATGCAGGTGGTACACGGGAATTTGTTCGTGGTTATTACGCAGCATTGGGTACATTTAAGGAAGTTACAATAACATAAAAAAAGTATAAATTTCCAAAAAGGTTAGATAAGTCTGATTGTAGAAAGTATCGGATAATGAGGCTTCATTGACTCAAGAGGACAATATCAACAAGAAGATCATATAACAGCACAATCTACTTCAACAACATTATGCTTCTCCCAATCATTCATCAAAACCTACATCATGACAACATTCGAACATAGAGAGATCAGGGGTATCACTATCAAAAATATGATAGTAACCATAACCAGCACCATAAGTATTGTTGTTTCTGTAATGACAGGATACTTCCAACTGAAAGGTGATATTAAAGATATTCGCTCTTCGCAGGAAACACAAAGCAGGGTCAACGAGATCAGGTTAAAAGTCCTTGAAGGGCAAGTCAATGTGCTGCAACAGGAAGTTCAGGGATTAAAAGAGGGAAAAAAGTCTTAAATACAGTTGTTTAAGAGGTGTGCCCAGAACGAGATTCGAACTCGTACATCCTTACGAATGCCACCCCCTCAAGATGGTGCGTCTACCAATTTCGCCACCTGGGCTCTTAAAAAATGTGAGAACCTTTCAATTCTCACATTTTAAATTCTCTTACTTTAAAAAAGGCGTGCCCGAAGAGAGACTCGAACTCTCAAGAGACAATTCTCAACGGCTTCTGAGACCGCAACGTTTACCAATTTCGCCATCCGGGCTTATCGTTTTATTAACAAGCGTGCAAATATAATCGTTTCCGGCAAATTGCAACTTAATAAATTAAAAAATGAACATTATGTTGTTTAAAGTACTGTGAACGTCTAACTTAGATTTTATAAAATAATTTATATCAAACTAAATGAAGCTAAAACGCCTTTTTATTTTAACTACATTATTCTGTTTCGGGTTATTCAGTCCCGTTTTAAAAGCACAAACCATTACCATTTTACAACAAGACAAGCCAACAAGTATCCGTGGCTTATCAGTAGTTGATGATAAAACAGCATGGATAAGTGGCAATAAAGGATATATTGCTAAAACAACTGATGGCGGCAAAACCTGGTACTGGCAGCAAATAAAAGGCTACGAAAAATCCGACTTTCGGGATATCGAAGCTTTCAACGATAAAGAAGCAGTGATCATGAGTTCGGGTACGCCTTCCTTTATCTTGAAAACATCAGACGGTGGACAAACCTGGCAGGAAAAATATAGAAAAACAGACACCACCTATTTTTTAGATGCTATGGATTTTGCCGATAAACTTCACGGCTATATTTTAGGCGACCCGATCAATAACAAGTTTTTATTACTGGAAACAAAAGACGGTGGCGAAACCTGGGCCGAATCACAAAATGCGCCGGACGCTTTAGCCGGCGAAGCCGCCTTCGCTGCAAGTGGAACATGTCTAAGAGTAGCAGATAACGGAGCGATATACATTGCTTCGGGAGGAAAAAGTGCAAGGCTTATTTCATTGCAGCCAAACAACAATCAGTGGCAATATACAAATCTGCCTGTCACACACGGGCAAAGCAGCCAAGGCGCTTTTTCATTGTCAATAGGACAAAATCAGGGAATTATTGTTGGGGGTGATTATGCAAACGATAAAAAAACCGACTCAGTTGCTACTATCCATACAGTTCATCCCTTTCTCAAATTTACGTCACCACAAACGGGGCCTGCAGGTTTTCAATCAGGTGTTGAGCATCTAAAATCAGGCATATTTCTGTCAACCGGCACTCCCGGAAGCAACATTACTACAGATGGAGGCAGGACCTGGAAGCAAATTGACAGTACAAGTTTTAACGTTTGTCGCAAGGCAAAACATGGAAAACTCGTATTATTGGCAGGGAATGGCGGTAAAATAGGCATTTTGAAATTATAGTTTACTGGTTATTAATAGCTTAAAAAAAGCTTTACATTAATTTAAAAAATAGCTTGCAGGGAATAATTAAGAACCCTATATTTGCACCACTTTAAACGGAAACGGTTAACCGAACCAAAGAAGTTGAAAAGTATGATTCCGTAGCTCAGCCGGTAGAGCATAACACTTTTAATGTTGGGGTCCTGGGTTCGAGTCCCAGCGGGATCACAAAGCCTTCGAAAAGAGGCTTTTTTATTTAGAAAAACACAGCTGCCTTTAAACAGCTTCGCCTTAATAAAGTGAGAAATTTAAAGAATGATTCCGTAGCTCAGCCGGTAGAGCATAACACTTTTAATGTTGGGGTCCTGGGTTCGAGTCCCAGCGGGATCACAGAGGTTAAATTGAAAACCTCAAATTTTTGAGAAAAAAGCGCACCACGGTGCGCTTTTCTTGTTTTTACGCGGTTTCTGCCAAAATAATTACAAAAAAGAAGGTCAAAATAAATCAAGGCAAATCAAACTGAATAGTGCCCAAATCAGTGCCCAATTCCTTATCTTAAATTTGGGCACTGAATTTCCAAAAAGGCTTGTGATAAAGAGTTTTAGGGAATCAATCAATTTTCCGGTAAGCTGCCGGAAAGTATTTTTTGATCACTTAAAAATTGTGTGAAGGATGAAAAGCAATCAGAAACTTGCAATTTTGTTTTGGATAAGAAAGTCCAAAGCAAACAAATACGGCATGGCTCCCATCTATGCCCGTGTAACCATTAATGGTGAAGAGGAAAACATTTCCATCTCCAAAAATGCATTGCCAGATACCTGGAATGTCAAAGAAAAGAAAGTGGCTGCATCAGTTCCGGATGCAAAGGCAATAAACCTAAAGATTGCCTTAGTCGAAAATGACCTAAACAGGCATTTCATTCTTCTTCAAAGCCAATATGACGTTGTTACACCAATAATGCTAAAGAACTCTTATTTGGGAAAGGCTGTAAACGATAAGGGTTCGGACTCCAAAGCAAATCAGTCCAATCGAATAAATACGTTGCTTGGGGCTTTCAGTGAGTTCATCACCCATTTCGAATTGATGGTAAAAATTAAAATGAGGTCACATGAAACGCTTAAACACTGGAGGACAACCAAATCAAAAGTATCTGAGTTTATTAATTTAAAATTGGGGCTAACAGATTTAGACCTTACAGACCTGCGCGCTTCTTTTGCACCCCAGTTTTATAAATTCCTGACGCTTGAAGTGGAGGAGCCACTTTCTGAAATAACAGCAAAGATGCATGTAAAGAAAAGCAAGCAGATTGCCGAATACTGTGTTACCAATGAATGGATGGATAAAAATCCGTTAAAGGGCTTTAAATGTGGCGGCGGTGAGAAAGAAGTACTTCCCCTTGAAATGGCTGATGTTTATGCTATTCATCAAAAACAAATAGATGTCGAAAGGCTTGCCGAGGTGCGTGACGCATTTATATTCCAGTGCTTCACTGGTTATGCCTTTCAGGATATTTATGGCCTTACTCCTGAAAATATCATCCTTGTGGGCTCCAATGGTGAGCGTTGGCTGAGCAAAGAACGGGGTAAAACAGGCGTAAGCGAAATGGTACCGATCCTTCCAATTGTCGAGGATTTAATAACAAAATATGCAAACCATCCTTATTGTATTAAGAATAACTGCATTATACCTATCAACAGCAATGCAAAGTATAATGCGTACCTAAAAGAGTTAGCGGTTATATGTGGTGTAAACCAGAAATTAAATACGCATCTGGCACGCCATACCTTTGCCGATATGATGCTCAATAATGGTGTTCCCCTTGAAGATGTAAGTAAGATGCTTGGGCACAAAAGCATCAGGACAACGATCAGGTATTGCAGAGTGAAAAAATTCAGGATCAGCACAAACGTTGCCAAAGTGAAAAGCATCCTTTTTACAGAAACTGGTCAGCTAAAACAAGTCTCCTAATAATAAACAATGGCTACCAAACGGTAGCCATTGTTTATTCAAGCAGTAATAAGTTATCGTTAAAATCGCATTCCGGTATATAGATAAAATACCTTTGTATTTCACCATCAATTTCCATTTCTATTTCATCAAACTCACCATCGATCCCAAATACCTCATATAATTCTTCTGTCATGATATCGATGCAGGACTTATAGAAGTCGTTCTCATCTTTGAATTGCATCCTTAAAGCTAATGCAAGAATTGGGATCAGGTTAAAATCAGAAATTTCAATAGCATTTTCAATTATGTTTCCTGGGCCGGATTGAATCTGTACAACAAGCTTGGAAAATTCCTCCCAGGATTGTTGCTTTGAAAACTGCATGGTATTTTCACTAACAAATTTCGGGCCCCGCTGTTCCCAATAAAGCTTCCAGGCTTTATAGATGTCGATAATCAGGTTTTCCTGATTAATCTCCGGGTGCTCATCGTATAGTATAGCCCATAATTCAAAGGGCGTGTCTGTGTAAATAAGGGAGTAATCATTTTTGAAATAAGTCTTTATCTCCCATATTAGGTCATTATAATGGGAGATACGAAAAGTCGTCCCTTGCAATTGTGCAAGGACAATCCCATCTGTTCTAAATCTAACCTCATCCTCAACGGTATCTGTAAAAAGCATAAAGGCGGTTTTATATTCATTAACCGGCCTTGATATCTGGGCTTCCATTAGAAATGTTTTTATGCAAGATTAAAACATTTCCACTAAACAGAATATAAATAAATAATGACCGGATGCTATCTCTTTTTATATTTAGAATGGTTTTGACCAAAGCCAATCCCATGCACGCATTTTCCAATCACTGATTGTTTTTCCATGGTTGTTGCACCATTTCCTTGATTGGTAAAATTTATAAAAAGAAATGGCGGTTAACTCACTACCGCCCTTTTCTAAAAACCATATAATTACAAAACTTTTATCCGGAGGCACCTGCTTGCCGTAACCCCTGACCTTGATTGATACCTTCGCCATTTTTTTATCCTTTTGAACTGACTTTGCTTTTTTCAAACATCTTATCAATATCTGCCGGATCATAATAGATCGAGCCGCCAATGCGCAAATAGGAAAGGACGCCGCTTTTGCGCATCCACTGTAATTTACCGGGTGACACTTCCAACAGTTTTCTCACCTCCCTTGATTTTAACCACTTCTTTTCCGGCTTGGAGTTCCCTCCTTTTAATAATTTACCGATTTCAAAAAGCATATCAGCTTTAAAATGCTGGAGATCTTCTATTGTTACCAGTTTTTGAGATTGCCCTTTCTTCTCTGCGCCAGTCCCATTCTCACTATATATTGACATCTTCTTTGTTTTTGTATTATGTAATATTTCCTTCCAAAAAAATCCTGCTTTTTATTCCTTTGTAATAAGATGGTTCGTAATGGACATAACCATGTTCATCTAAATCCTTTATCAACTTATGATAGGTAGCGCTGCTTGATATCCTGGCAAAATGCATTATATCTTTGCCATAAGCTAATAAAGGAGTCTCAAGGCCTTGCTCCAACTGCATTTGAATAAGGCTTGTATAAAGGCCGATATGGGCAATACTTATACGTGCATCTGTCGATGCCTTTTTAAAAAAAACGGATAGCAATGCAGCAATGTCCATAACTATAACTTCACCGATTTTCCTTTAACCTGTTTTGTTTCGCGGCTTTCAGGGATAAGTTGTTTTACATTCGTTCTGGCTTTTACCCCTTTCAATTCATCGACTGTTACTTTCTGTCCGGTATTATTATAAATGGCGATCTCTTTTTTTACAGGGTTAGTACTAAGCTCCACCGGCACGGTTTTGTTTCCGACCTCTAAGCCGGCCTGAACTTTCTCTCCGTTTGCCAGTTTTGTAATAAGGTTTTCTTTCATCTCTGCTTTTAGCGGAAGCGCTGTCACAGCAGCTTTCAGGTCAAATCCATAATTTTCGGCAAAATGCTTCATCCGTAAATTACCTGCTCCATCCTTATCGTTTAAATCGAGTTGCTTCCATGAACCTGTATTTTGATCCAGTACCGCACGCCCGGCCAGTAAGTTGTAAGCCATAGCGCTATCATAAGATGCCGATTGGCCAATGTCAAACGTATGCTGCCTTGGTTTTCCTTTATCAAGTTCGGAATGCAGTGTAGCTTTGTAATGATCCATATGATAGTTACCGGTTTCATCTTTTTTGAAATTGAGTTGCAACTGCATCCTCTCATGTTCATTTACATGATAGGAAACAGGCAGGGAAAACTCCCTGTTACCCTGTTTCATTTGCTGTTCTACATCTTTAAAATACTGACCTAGGCCGGAGTGCATCATCGTTCCACGAAGGCGTTCCACATTACTTTCATTTTGCAACCTTATTTTATCAATGGATTTGTCAAGATTTACAAGGCTGATAATCCTGTCTAATAACCGCCTGAAAACATTGGGATAGATCCGCCTTGCCAGTTGTTTCCTTTCAAGGTTAAGCGCCTTGAGTGCCATGCGATCCTGAGCTATTGGATTTGACAATGCCATTGCCCTTAGCTCGTCATAATGCTTTAGCTTCTCCTTTAAAAACTCCCTGCTTTTTAAAACGGCAGGAGAAAACAACTTTTCATAGCGCTGTTCCTTTTCCCGCCAATCCTTTAATGATGTTTCGATCATACTTTCCATAAGGCCTTGATTTAGTATTTAAAATTTGATGCACTACTCTTAGGAAACTCCCTGGCTCTTTCGTTTGGCGCTTTGTTTCTTTACTGCCATCGTAGGCCCATTATCCATATCAGCAGTAGCACTATTTTTATTGGCCGCTTTCGCTCCCTGGTTCTTACCTTCAGATTGTGTGGCGGATTTGTCACCTTCCTGCTTTATGCTTTGGTGTTTAACACGTTGGTTACCGTCAAACATATTGATCGTCTTAAATTGCGGATTGGCTTCAATGGAACGTTTGTACTCAGTACCATTTGGAAGGGTCATGGTAACAGCCTGGCGGTTACCACGTTCGAGTGAATCCAGTAATTGCTTCTTCCCATCAGGAGTACTAAGTTCCTTGATCGGGAATTGGGAGAGTTTTGCTTCAAGGCTATAATTGAAAAAAGTCTTGATGGGATAATTTCCATATTGGTCCCTGCTGGTAAAATCAAGTTTGTTCCAAAGCGTCTCTTTTTCGCCTTCCTTCGTTACAAAGTCCTTTAACACAGCACGCCCTTCGCCTTTCGCATTTACATCCATCATGTTAAAGGCTTCTTTTAAGGTGAAAGAATTATTGAGTAATTCTGTCTTGGGTTTACCTTCGCCGTCAAGTACTATTTTTTTCTCCTCATCCCTTATGGTTGCGGGCTTTGATGGCTTTACGTTAAAGCTCTGGGTTAGCGGCTCTTTGCCTTCAGGGGTAACCTGCAAATCGTATTTATTAAAAAAGTAATTCCCCTGATCCGACCTGCGAAAATGAAGCGTTGCTTCCGCGCGGCCTTCACCAAACTCCGGTTTAAAATTTAATTTAAAATCCTGTTTACCTTCAGCTACATTTTCCATGATCTTATGTTCCAGGCTATCACCAAAGCCTGTATACTTTACCTGTTTTGCCAGATAGGCTACATTGTTCTCGTTCATGACTATAAATTTTTATTGTTTAAAGAGTACTTATTTAAAGACCACGGGCCCGGATAAGCAATTTGTTTTTAATATCCAGTTCTATGTTGCGCCCACCGTTATCTTCCATGAGTTGGAGCGTCAGGTATTTTTTATCCGGTATCGTAAATTTTGGTAGCGTTACAACAATGGTCTGCTCGGAGCTGCCGCGGATAATGCGGGCATTACCCGTTACCTGCACAGGTTGCAGTTCCGTTTCCTGCGATGCGGTACGTTTTGATTTTTTCTGGTCGCGGATATAAAACCGGAGCTGGTCTATATCATAATCGATATTAGAATTATTGCTGAGTGCTATCTGAAAATAAAGCTGCTGGTTGTGGATGTAGATACCACTTAGTACCATTTTAATGGCTGAATTTTCATTGCCCTTTTTTAAAAAGGCTTTTTTAAGGGCCACCTGTTCCCCATAATCCTGAATGCTTGCCTCGTTATCATTTGTAATGGAGAAGCGGGCATCGGAACTTTTAATGCCGGGCACCTGATCCACTTTGATATTTAAAAGTGAAGGGCTTTGGCTGTAGCTGACAACATAAGAATATAATTTTCCATCGGCCGTAATAACAGTTAGCGTGGTCTCAGAAAAGCCCTGAACAGCAGCCTTTACCTGTAATATGTTTTCAACTCCCTTAGCAACCTGCACCAGCAAGTCCTTGCTGCCTTTATCTACACTCTTTATTGCGTAGGGATAGATAATATTCACTGTCTTTGAAAAAGTAACATCCAAAAGCTCGGGCTGGATGACCTCTGTTTTTTTTACATTGTTGTCCTGAGCTTTTGCAAAGGCGCTTATTAAAAGGATAATCCCTGTTATCCATACTACACAAATCTTTTTCACTGTCGGGAAATTTTAATGGTTAATTTTTCTGTTTATTTATTTATTACTGTAATGGTGAAAATTGCAATCGGCGTTTACTCCTGTTTTTGTTTGTCATCGCGCAACAAAACCCTGTAACCCGCTTTGACCATGACTTTGATGAGTTTTATTTTCTTACTTAAGAAACTCTTGGCAGCTTCTATGCCTGCACCAGCGGCCTGAGCGCCAAGGCTCTGGTCAAAAGAGGTAAGCCCGAATGTCTGTATGGATCGGTCGGCAGAAGATTTGGCAACATCCCTTGCAATGGCTCCCGGAATATAAATACCGTCGATGCCATCGATATCAAAAACAGAAAGCTGCACAGGATAAAGGGATTTCTTATATCGCAGGCTCTTGATCTTTACGGTAAGGCGTTCCCCTTCGAGTGCTACTGTACCATAAATGAAATTATCTTTTGGGACGATGGTACCATGTACATTAATATCATTGAGTAACCTGAGCTTTACAATAGAGCCGTTAACCAATGTCTGATCTTCGTGTACAACTGCTTCAATCGCGTTCTGGTCTTCATCATCAGATGTGGAATCATCCAGGCCATAAAATCCGGTTGACGGAGTATTGGTACTGCGCATATCATCCGGACTGTTATCCATAGTACTAATACGATTCCCTTTTCTTGCAGTATTTACAGCATACACCTGTCCTTTACGCTGATCCTCGCTTTGCTTTATTTTCTCATGTACACGTTCCGGATGTTGTATATCCAGTATCTTTTCAAGCATACCGTTGAGCTGTTTTGTCTCCGGATCTTCGCCACTATCACGACTTTGCATTGACTGCATCATTTTTTCAAGGCGATCCACATCCATTGTGTTTATTGATGATGATGCTTGCCCGTAAGAATTTGGATAACCCGGCTGTGAATAGCCGTTATATGACGAGACCGTTGGTTGTTGCAATGCTTTGTTTAATGCTCCGAGTTTTTCATAGACTTTAGCTTCATTCGGATCATGATATTGCAAAGAGCCATTACCATATTGCGATGCATTGGCAGGCAGTTGCCCTTGAATGTTCCCAATCATTGAGTCCTCTTTCTTTTCAGCAGCCATTCCATTGTTATGATAATAAGGATCGTTCTGACTCTGCTCCCTGCGCTTTAATGAATCCGCATTGGCCTGGTCATAATAGCTCATCTTATCTGTTGGCCCACCTGTATTGTGGGCATCAGGTAATTGCAGGTTAAGCCCTTTTATATTTGCGGTCTTTGCTTCAGCGTTTCCTTTACCCCCACCTAATGCCCAGAAGGCAAAAGTGATAAAGGGAAGCACCAGGATGGGTATTGCTACCAGCATCCTGCGTCGCTTATCTTTTGGTGTCTGTACTTTCATTTTACGTTTGTTTTAATTGGTTCTTATTTTTTACAAAAGATATCTTCGATCCTTTGGATACTATCGATCAGTCCGGGCCTGTTATGCAGAATACTATCCCGTATTTTTCTTCCATCCATCGTATGGCTAAGGCTATCGAGATAAGACCTGAATCGTTCGATGCGTCTTACATAATCCGGGATACCGGAAGGCTTTGAAGCTGGAGGCTTGGGTATAACCAGTGGGCTGATTAGCGAGACTGGCTTTGCAATTAAAACCGGGATTTTACTAAAGCTAAAGGCGATAACAGCGGTACTGTATAATGTCATTGCTATGCAGCCCGCTATTAATATTACTTTCCTGCGTCTTGCACTTAGCCTGTTATAGAGCTTATCCATACCCGAGGCCCATTTACTCTGAATCTTGTGGATACCTGAAGCCAGCCATCCTGCGGCCTTATCGCTACTGCTTTCGCCAGTTTTGCTAGTGCGATTTTTTTGTCTGAAAATTTTCATAGCTATCTGTTTTTGACGTTTAAATCTTTGTTTTCAAGTATCTGCCATCTTTCTATCAAAAAGCCGTGGGAGTTGTTATCACTGCGGTCAACGTTTCTTAAATAGCCTTCGGTAATGAGGCTGCGGCTCACCACAGTAGTAGCCCGTGTGATTTCTTCTTTACCGTAATAGCGGAAGTAATAAGGGTACTCGGTAGTATTTACTGAAATGCTGTCTGTCTTTACGATCTGGCTAACATTGCCAGCGATAATATTGCTGTAATAATTACTTTCCTTTAAATTATCATAGGCCCTTTTTACTGAACCATCACCGAAATACATGGCCTGCGTTATACTTGCCAGAATTTGTTTATCATCTGGTGATAGTGTAAAGAAGTAATGATGGAAGGTGGCGATATGGTCCTTTGCTTCTACAGGTATGTTATCTTTCCTTTCTTCTGCTAAGGCTTCCATAGCCTTACCGCTGGCCAGTACATATATTTTACCCTGCGCACCAGATACCATCCTAAAGCATTTGTATACTATAAAAGAACATAGCAGTAATGTGCCGGCAGTTAAGAGTATAAAAAAGCTCCGTGTCTGCTTAAAAGCGGTGTCAATATTTTTTGCTTTTGTAAACATGTTATACCTCCTGTTTTTTTAAGATTCAGATTTACCGGATAGTTTATCTTTCATATAGGCTGCTGAGCCTCCAATGCTACGCCCGGCAGCGCCGCTTAGCCCGGCACCATCTTGGCCTGCAAGCCCCGATTGATAAGCGGACGGAACACTTGAAATGGCTGTCGCACCTTGTCCGGCACGACTTATTACACCGCTTGTAGTGGATGCAGAAATATTGGTAACCTTTTGAAGCATCGCACCAAGGCCTCCGGCATGTACTATGGAATTTGCAACGGATGGAACAGTAAAATACCCCACGATCCCAATCAGCATAAATATGAGGTAACCTGTATCGGCAGCACTAAAAAATGTATCTCCGCTATTTTGTATCTGGCTCAGGTCAAGGCGTAGCATCTGTTCCTGTATCTTTCCAATGATTGCACCGAAGATATTACAGACCGGTAACCAGAGAAAGATATTGATGTAGCGCGCTATCCATGCGGTTAAGGTGTGCTGGAAGCCATCAAAGACAGCAATACCAAAGACCATCGGGCCAAGTATGGCAAGAACAATCAACTGAAAAGTTCTGAGCGTATTAATGCAAAGTGCTGCGGCCTGAAAAAGTACCTGCAGCACTTCACTCATCCATTGCTTTACAGAGTTGCGGAAGTTGTAGGACACCTTTTCCATTGCAAATCGCATGTCATTACCGATACTTTCAAACATGCCCTGGTCATCAGGATCTGCACCATCATGGGTATATTTATACCACCTGTCTTCATCTCCTTTATTATCATCCCCCACATACATCTTCCAGGCATCGCTGTTCTTTACCACATCCTCCTTTTGTTTGAGTAGCGTTGCCACAGCTTCATTGGTATTATTCACCATAGATGCAGTACCGGTAACCGTTGGTTGCATTACCCCATTGATCATGGCGATAACGGAAGGAAAGATTACGATACAAAAACCCAATACAAAAGGCCGGAAGAGCGGATAGAAATCTATCGGTTCCGCATTGGCCAGATGCCGCCATAAACGGGAAGCGATATACCATGTAGCTGCAAAACCTGCAATACCACTTCCCACACCAATAAGCTGGCTGCACATGGGCATCATCTCATTATAAAGGTTATCGAGTATGGGTTGCAGGCTACCAATCGTATCTGCAACCCCGCCACGGCTTTGCGCGTGGCTTAAAAAAGGGAAAAGCATCCCCACTGCCGCAAGTATTGCAGCCCTTCTACACGTTTTCATTCGCAATATTTGTTTTATTTTAGTTGATACCGTTCATGGCTTTGGAGGCCGTTATTTCCAGCATTGCCTTTTGCCGCTGGAGTGCGAGCACTGAGGTGGAGTTATTAAAGGATCTTAAAAAGCGCAGCTTATCCTCCATATCCGTATTGAGTTTATCGATAGCCTTGATGCGCTCATCATCGCTCATCCTTAACTTGTTGGCGGTAATGATATTGGTGAGTTCATCAAGGTTATGAAGACTTTCATTAAAAAGGTTATCATACACGCCAGAGATATAAGTAATCTCTGTGGCAGAAAACATATTACCGGATTTAAAGCGGTTAAAGGCGCTTTTATATTCCTTTACAAGTAGTACCTGATCGTTTATAATATCTGCTATCCTGCCGTATTGCTTGACTGTCGGGCTTACAGCCCATAGGCCATCCAGAAACATTTCATGCATATTGAAGTTACCTTGTGATATATCCTTGATCGTACCGTAACCTTTATTGAGCACATCATAGCCGGTCTTCATATCTGAAAGTATCTGCTTGAACTGGCTTAGCTTTTCTACGTTTAATAGTAATTGTGCTATTTCTTCTTCCTGTGCGGTAGCCTTACCGGCAAAGGCCATGCTGCCATATAATATAATGAACATTAAAATGATCTTTTTCATAACGCTGTTATTGTTTACCATAAAGTGTTTGGATCGTACCCAGGTCTTTTTGTTCGTTTGCCTTATGTAAGGCAAGTACCGAAAGGCTGCCACTAAAATCCTTTGCAAAGCGGTACTGGCTTTGGCTGTCCGCATAGAGCTGATTGATACGCCGTATTCGTTCATCATCTTTCATTTCAAATTTGCCGGGTGTGGTTACGGCATCCAGGTCACCGAGGGTTGATTGGCAATCGGTTTGAAGCCGGTCATAAACAGAAGCGATGTAGTGAAGCTCCGCAGTTGAAAAAGCCTTGCTTCTGTTGGCCTGCGATTTGCTTTTATCAATAATGGACTGTATATCGCCCTGTATTGAAATAATATCCGCTGCCCTCGGGTACTTTGCTATCTCCGGGTTTACGGCTTTTAGGGAACTGAAATATAGAGAGTGCAAATTGAAGTCACCGTTTTTAATATCGCCAATAACACCAAGGCCCTTTTGCGCAATATCATATCCTTTCTTTAAAACCATACCATAAGCCTGAAGGGCTACAATCTGTTCGGCGAGGTACTTTTTCTGCGTCTTGTTCTGCTGGAACCATTCCGCGAATGTTTGCGCCTCAACGTTATGGGCTGCAAATACGATCCATACAAATAATATTACCTTTTTCATCTCCTTAAATTTTGAATGATTATTGTAATCCATACATTTTTTTGACCGTTGTTATCTCATCCCCACCTTTGGCGCGTTGCAGGCTTAGTATTGCATTTTGCCGGGTAAACCGCTCCAGGTCATTGTAATTTTTATCCACCTTACCGGCTGCATTATCAATAAGCTCCATACGTTTTGCATCCGTCATCTGGGTCTTAAAGGAATTTATGACAAGAGTCATCTGATCTATATTCTTAATGGTTTCTGATAGGATGCCGCTGTAAACCGTTCCCATATACTGTATTTCCTCTGCGCTAAAGTGCTTGTCGCTTGAAACCAATGCCCATGCTTGCTGATAGGCTTTTATCATCTGTACCTGTCTTGCACTGATGTCCTTTACGCGTTGGTAGTAAGCGATGATATCCTTGACCTGCTTCAGTTCATCGAAGTATTTACCATAGAGGTCTTTTTGCTTCTGTGTCCAATCCGATATCTCATCAAGCTTTAATTTTGATAAGGTATTTTCAAGCGTCTTTTGGGCGTCCTGCAACCATATCACCTTGTTTTGTTCCCGCTGTATCTGTAAGTCCACAGCACGGATTACTTTTTTGATGCCTGCCTTTATGATTTCAATGATGGGAATCTGCGCCGATACCCTTTGCGGTAATAAAGAGATTCCTATCAAAAGGCTTAGTATAAAAACTATCTTTTTCATTTTGATTCATCTATTCTGATACAGGTTAATAATGGTTCATCTTCAAATTCGCATTGCAGGTACATTTCGTTTTTCGCAGGATTAAAAATGCAATACCTGTCTCCTCCAATTTGTAGCAGGAAAGTTCCCGGAAAATGAGTGAATGCTCCTAACCAGGTTTTTTCGATATCCTTTTCATTTTCCATAAAAATGGTCTCCGTGATCCGGAATACATTTCCATAAGGTTCAATCGTTATGATGCAGGTGGTGTTAGTTTCCTTAAAACATTCGTCTGTAAGTATGGCCTGATAGAAATATGCCATTGCCCGCCTTGTTTCAGCATGGAGTTTTGCTTTATCGAAAAACATTTCAGCTGCATCCTTTACAGATTTTATCCAATCTATAATCTTTTTCATTGTATTACTTTTAGGTGGTTTTTAAATCTGCAACGAGCGCAGCTATCCCTTTCTCTATACTTCCAAACCGCTTTGCATATTGGGCCACCATTACTTTTTCGGTCTGCTCCGTGGTATAAGCATAATATTCTTCCGGTGAAACTTCGGTACGGTAAACTTTGGAGAGGATACCGCCAAGCGAGATAAATACCTCTTTATATTTCCTTAGCGGATCATTGGCTTTATTAACGGATAGTACAAGCGCTTTTTCTTTATCGGTCAGGCCAAGCAGCTGCTGAATGTCATCAAACTTGTTCTGATATTTACTTTGATCGAGTAGTATCTTGCAATCGCTATTGTTTACAATCGCTTGTTTTACTACTTGTGAGCTGATGATATCTTCTATCTCCTGCGTAACGACAATGGCTTCACCAAAGAATTTGCGCACTGTCTTGAAAAGGTATTTGATGTATTCTGCGAAACCTTCTTTCATCAGTGCCTTCCAGGCCTCTTCTATGAGGATCATTTTTCGCACGCCTTTTAGTTTGCGCATCTTGTTGATAAATACTTCCATGATGATGATGGTTACCACCGGAAAGAGGATCGGATGGTCCTTAATATTATCAAGCTCAAATACAATAAGCCTTTCAGCAAGCAGGTTAAGATTTTCATGTGCGTTTAATAAGTAATCAAATTCGCCGCCCTTGTAGTATGGACGCAATACGTAGAGGAAATTATTGATATCGAAATCGCGTTCTTTTACATTATCAGAATGTAGTACAGCAGTAAACTCTTCCTTTAAAAATTCATAGAAGGTATCAAAGCATGGAAAGAGGCCGCCATCCTTATCCAGCTTATCAAAATAGAGTTGTATGGCATTGGACAATGCCACATACTCGCTACGCTTAAACTCTTCATCATCTTTCTTCCAAAGGGCCAACAGTAAGGTTTTGATGCTTTCTTTCTTTTCGGTATCGAGGCTATCGCCTTCCCCGATAAAAAAGGGATTGAACTTAATCGGGTTATTTTCTTCATAAGTGAAATAATAACCATTCACCATATCGCAAAGGCCTTTGTAACTATGACCCACGTCTACCAAAACAACATGCGTACCCTGTTCATAATAGCTGCGCACCATATGGTTGGTATAAAATGATTTACCGCTACCTGATGGCCCCAGAATAAATTTATTGCGGTTGGTACAAATACCCAGCTTCATGGGTTCATCTGAAATATCAACATGCACCGGCTTTCCTGTCTGGCGGTCACCCAAACGGATACCAACTGGACTTAACGATGAACGATAGGATGTTTCCAGGTTAAAGAAACAGGTAGCCTGTTCGCTAAACGTATCAAAGCTATCGTTCATTGGAAAATCTGCTTCATTACCCGGAATGCCGGCCCAATAGATCTGCGGCGCGCCGAAGGTTTCCTGTTTGGCGACGGCATCCATTTGCGCAAGTGCTGAACTGACGGTATTTTTAAGGTCTTTTAATTTCTCGGGATCTTCCGTCCAGACCAATAGGTTATAATGTGCTTTTACCGGTTGCCTTTGCTCACCGATAGCTTCATTTAAAAAGTCATTAGTAGCATCGCGCGAAATACTGTTCTCACGGCTATAGGCCGAAAGACTTTGCAGGCGCAGTCTTTTACTCTCCAGCTTTTGAATCGTCTTTGCTGCGTCTTCAATAAATACATACTGGTTATAGATATGATTGCAAGGAAGTAATTGTCCAAGTGTGCTTGCAAAGCCAATACTGAATTTAGTTTTGTCCGTGCTGTACTTATCGTAGTTGATCCTGCTACCACATAGTGAGGGCAGATCCGCTGCGTCACCCAAAGTATAGAGCTGGCAATGCTGGCCCCCAATCTGTATCTTATCGCCGGCAAACTGCAAATCCTTTACAATAAAGTTGTCTTCTTCTTCGGCAAGGAAGCAATAGCGTTCCAGAATACCCATCTTGCGTTTGTGGCTATAAAGGTCTTCATCACGCAGTCGTGTCATCTTTACAAAGCCGCTGTCTTCCATGATCTGCCTGAACTGTCCGCAGGCATCTAAAAAGTCCTGTAACATGCTACTGTTCAGCGTTTGTTCGGGAACGACAGATTTGCGAAGCAGGTTTGAAAACAGGGAACTGCCATCTTTGCGACGGTTTGGTTTCTTGGTTAAAAAGATATAACAGTCATGGTTTAAATAAGGGCGTTCATTGAAAAAACGCTCAGAACTCCGTGACAAGAAACTGTTATCGTCTTTATCGAATTTTGCTTTGTACCTGCTGTCAATAAACCAATCCTGTTTGTGGAAGATGCTATGTTTTGGAAGTATCTTAATTGCCTTTACCCACGCCTGATGAAAGGCTTCGTAATCACTATCGGAAAGGGTAAAGATTTCCGGAAGTGTTGTTTTAAAGGCAACGGTAATGTCGCCCTGTTTGCTTACCAAACAATCATGCTCAATGCCAAAGATGGGCATCGTATCATCTAACCACTTTTCCATGTTCACAATTCTTTTTGATGATTTTTTGTATGTAGTATTTTGTAAATATTATTGTTAAAGGCAGTAAGGGAAACATTTCAGGCTGGCATATCTTCTAATTTTGCGGTATGCGTCATTCACTGTTCATACCAGATAGCCCGTTAGCCGATAATTTGCGCGTTCATAAACATGGCTTAAATTATTGGTCCAATATTGATTCTTTTAAGGTCATATCTGTAAAAAGACTTTCCGGCTTCAAGCTATTCGGCCTTATCAAAAAGAGCCTGGTAGAAGAAACAATGAAAACTTTACACGTGCTTCATAAATAATTTACGGCTGTTACATTTGACAACCTTTGGAATACTGCGCCGGGCCATAGTTTTCATCATGCCATGTTCACCGTATTTTCGGCTCATTTCATAAACTTTAAATACCAGTGCTGAACCGCAACAGAGGATAATACCCATACAGATGTATTGATTTACTCCTATAATAAACAGCGCTGCGAACACGATCATGAGCGCCAGTATTCCGGCTCCGAGATACCAGATATACTGTGCTTTCAGGCCTTTAAATTCAATACTTTTATTGATGCCTTTATTAATTTGATAAACACTATTTGCCATTTTTTTTCCTTTTTATAATTAAATACCTCTTCCTTTTTTGCGTGCGGCCTGCTTTTCTGACTTTTGGATATCAAGCTCTTTTTTTAGGTTACCAGCTATGATTTGTTTGATGGGTGTTTCTTCCCAGGATATTTCTTTAGCAATACGGTGCAATTGCAGCCCGTTTTCAACGAGTATGGAATCCTTATCAAATTCATGTATCCTTGCAAATGCTACAGGATCTAATCGGGACGGTAACGGGATATCCACGATCACAAGGTGCCTTGGAATTTCCTTTATCGTTTGAAAGTCCAATTCCTCCATTTTAAAGGTCTTAGGATTATAAGTAATCCTGTAACAATCCAGTTCAGCGACATAATAATCGTCCATATCCTTAAAGCGGATGCCTGTGGTAGAAAAATCATCTTTTGGACGGACGCAATCCATATTGAGGTCAACATAAAATGGATGGCCGCAAATTTCAATGACGGGCAATTGTCCTCCTTCACGTAAGGCAAGTTGTTGCTGGTTTATTATTACTTCAACATCTGCCTTGCCGGCAACTTCGGCTTCACTTATACCATATTTGCCAGCCATACCAACGGGGTCAAGTTCCGTCAGATTTGGAATACAGATAATTGCATAATCCTCCTTTATAGATTCCAGGATATTTCTAATGGCAGGATCATAATCTAACCTGTATCCACTTCGGCTATAAAGCATATCCGAAATTGCGATGGTATTAATTTCGTGTCCTTTTTCTATAAGTAATCCCTGATTAACATCCACCATAAACTCAGTACCTTCAATGGTATAAATGGGTAATTTTCTTTGCTCTTCCATAATCTTTATAATTTCATCCCCCTTGTCTTTAATGGCGCGTGTGCTACAACTATCGTATTACCCTTTGGATTAAAAGGCACAATGACAGCCTGCTTTTCTTCGGTTATATTTTCAGTGGTGTCCTTTGTACTACCTGTTTCCAAAAGTTTATTAGCCAGAATTTTTGCAGCAATCTCTTTTTCCAAAATGCTTAATTCACTTTTCAGTTCACGCAGTTCTGCTTCTTTTTCAAAAGGCCTCCCAATAATTTTTTCGAGCATAGGTATGGCAGCCTCTGCTTCATCGACTTTCTTCTGATATTGTTCCTTAATGGAACTTACCCTGTCAATAGCGCTCAGGAAATGGCGTGCTGCAAGTTTGGGGTTGTCGGTATTAGGCGTGCCATCATTATAACTGTATCTTATTCCGCTTGCGGGACTCTGGGCAAAAAAACTGTTGTATTTCTCATACTCGGCGTCGCCACTTTTATCAAACCCTGTATAATTCTTATGTTGTACAATAAACAGCTCCATGCCATAAAGCGATCCGATCTGTTGTCTGTCCTGACCTTCCAGTGGTTTCCAGTTTTTATAAAGGGATATGATGTGCCTGCCGATCTGTTCCGGATCTGCTGAAGAAAATCCTTTCAAGGCAATCGAATTGTTTTTAGCTCCGTCCTTATCTAAGCTGAGTACTGCTTTATAATTGCTTTCGTCGGTAGTTAACAGACTCAATGTCCTTTCTGCATTTGTCTTATCGCTTATGACGGATTCCAATTGGAACCTTGAGCGGGAAATGTCCCTAAAATGCGCCGTCTTCAGGCTTTCCAGTACAGCTACCTTCTTTTCGAGTTTGCTTTTTTCAAGCAGTGAGGTATCACCGGAAAGGATAGCAATGTATTCTGAAAAGTTCATTCCGCTTTTTTCATCCATGGCCCCTTCATCGATGCTACGAACATTGAGTTCATTATTTTTCATCTGTGAAATGAAAAGCTGCTTGTTCTTTAAAAGATTGAACTTATAGTTATCGAGTGATTGCTCAACAGCATAGATATAGTTCATTACCTTATTGCTATAAAACTGTTTTGCAATAACATTGCCCTGCCTAGAGTCACGTCCATTGCGCTGTTCGAGTTCCGATGGCTTCCAAGGAATATCTAGATGATGCATAGCGACCACTCTTTGTTGAACATTCAATCCGGTGCCTGCCTTATCTGTACTGCCTATCAGCAGACGGATCTCGCCCCGGTTCATCTTACGGAAGAGCTCCGGCTTTTTCTTTTCAGTCCAGTTATGAATAAAAGTGATCTCATGGGGCGGGATATTAAAATCCTTTACCAGCTTATCTTTGAGCGCATCATAGATATTGAAAGCACCCGGTTTGGGCGTGCCGATATCTGAGAATATGATCTGGGTGCCTTTATGGGCCTGGCTTTTATGGTACCACTCCGCAACGTTCCTTGCACAAACACTTACCTTGTTATCGGGATGGTCGCCATATTTTACCGGATCGATGAGGCGCATATCTGCGGCCATTTTCTTGGCATAATTGGTGGCAATCAGCATTTTGGCTTTGTCTTCTGATTCGGATAGGCTTGGCCTGCCGATCAGCCTTGCATCGCCGGTTCGAGCGAACTCCATGAGCTTTACAATAAATTCCTGCTGTGCCGGTGTCGGTTTTATATTTACCAGCACCTACGTATACATCGAAATCGGAACCGAACTCGTTGGAAAGTGCGGAAAAGGGGGTATGAACATGGAAATCACATTTGCGCCAAATCGAGCCTCTTGAAGTATTCATTAAGAAAAGGTAAGGTAATTGGTTATAAAATATTAGTAGATAATATTTTATAAATATAGTCATTCTATAGTTACACAAATATTGAATAGTGCGACCATAATAAACAAGACCTCTAATTATACTAAGGATCAGATTACCTTTATAATGGACTTAAAGGCTAAATACTTGAAATGACAGTTAACCCGGCATTCCATGTTTCCTGAAGATAGGTTTCCACAACTGCCAGTAGCTTGCTGACATCGCTCTCTGTAGTGTATTGCCGTTTTGATAATCCTGGCTGCACAATAAAAATATGCATCCTTAACTTCAAATCTTTCCTTGCTCTCCGTTTTAAAATATCCAGGTCATCTTCATTTCCTTTTTCAAAACGGTCCACAGCGTGCCGAGCAAACCGTTGCTGGCTGCGTCGAATTATGTGTTTAAAAATTTCGTCTGTATTTTCCATCCATTTGACACTTTTTTGAGCCTGTCCGCACACTTCGTAAAAGTCTTTTAACCTGATGCCAGGACTTGTGTCAGAAGAGAATTTACAATGATAAATATCAAGATTGAGGATATTTGACCGCTCGTCCGTGTACAAGCCCAACACATCGCCAATCTCTCCGCTGTCATCATCGTCGACAATAATCTGATATTTTGGATTGGACTTCATCATCTGTATGATGTTGTACTGAATAGAGTCTGTTTTTTTTGCATAACTTTGCGATTCCAACCTAATATTTGTGTCTATCCAATTATCGGTCAATATTCGTTCTGACGGAAATTTCGGCAATATATGTGTGATACGTGTGAAAAGATTGCCTTCAAGAAAGGATCCGTTCACAAAGTAAATAAGCGGCGGATAATCTTCAAAAAAGTCTTTCAATAGTCGCCGTTCGCCGCCTATACGTACGAACAATTCACTTGAGGATTTGAAGCGGTATTTATTTTGATTGGATTCATGATAGAGTTCCAAGACAATAAGCTGCTTACCGACAGGAAAATCTATTGAGAATGTTATCGACATTGACGTTTGCGAAACCACTGATAAGTCGCAATTCCAAACTGGGTATTCTTCATTTTTAAAAATGATCTCCATGGAACCGATCAGTTCTCTATAAATGAAATCGGGCCATTCGATACTGAATGCCAAGACATCCTCAATCACAGTTATTTCCTCGGGCAATAGCGTCCCTTTTAAAACAAGGTCTGCGTCTATAGACTCATCGGTGATCTTGTTCGCCACCCCCTTACTCCACTTAATCCAAGTAGGAATATTATTAGAGCGCATAGACCATACACGACCATGATGGCTACACCCGACGCTAGTTCTGCCCGCGTTTTCAAATCCTACTCCGAAAATATTTGACTTAATCGCTTTGTTTATTTCTGTTGATCTCAAAGCCGTTTTGATATCGCTGCCGACTCGCATAATATAGTTCATAGCTCTTCCCATCGGTTCCCGAACGCCTACATTATGCAATCTCAGTCTATTGAGCCCATAAAAAACCCGGAAAATATTTTGCCCTTTAAGGAGAAAAGCATCTATTCCTACTGCCTGTACAAACCGGTCATAGTAGGAATTTGTGTTAGAGGCGTGAAGATACAAAAGCTTCGTTTCCTGGTCAAAATGGCAAACGATGATTTCCCAGTTAATACTTTGGAAGTCTTCGACTTTTGCCCATTTCACCGCATTTCGTTTCCCAGTAATAACGATTAGTACTTCTTTTTCTTTATTATAATCACTATATACATATTCAAAACTATCTATCCCGGCAAGTCCCTTACGGTAATTTAGAGGATTCCACTTGTCTGACTCCTGTTTAAAAATAATAACGCTTAAAGGATTTTTAATCGCCTGGATGGGGAATTTATCAGGAAATCCTTTGAATCCCTCCATGAAATCACGGAAATCCTCCTGCTCAAGACTCATTTTATAAGCCATATCGGGCAAAAGCAGATTCCAGTCCGAATCTTTATAATATAAATCTTCTAAATCTTCGGTGACCTCAGCTTCGGCTAAATTGGCTATAAATGTCGCCTGTCCTAAATCTGTTCGCGGCCTTGTAAAACGGCCAGCTAATTGTAAAGTGATCGCCAGGCTCTTTTTGGTATCGTGAAATGCTGCTATTTTTAATTCAGGAAGATCGAATCCTTCCCCTAACATATCAACGCAGATAATAATACGATGTTTTTTTAATTTAACGTTTGCTACAATTTGTTTTAGGTCACTTGCCGGTTTAATTTGAGAATGGATAATAACCGGGTTAAATTGCGTATGGGATGCATAATAGGGCAAAATTTCTTCCGCCCGTTCGATCTTATTCACCCGCACCATCAGAATGTGGTCAAAACCATTGTTTAAATCCTCAGCTAAAGTTTCTACTGATAATGCTGCAATTTGCTGATCTGCCAGCTTTCTGTTGTGTTCATTAATGGGCTTAAACAGTATTGGTCTAAAATAATCTAACTCTTGTGCTTTTTTTAGCGGAAAATTAAAAACGAATTTGCCGTCAAGTTTTTTCCCGTCATTTCTGAAAGGCGTAGCTGTGAATAACACGACACGTTGTTTGGAAAATTTATTTTTAAAGACGCTCCAGGTTGCTGCCGGCGTATGGTGAGCTTCATCAATGAATAGATGTGTGATCTCCCCTGCGATTGAAGTTTGGATTTCATTGGTGCATGCGGCCAGCACACTCATAGTTGCGATAGTCACATTCACTTCCCCGATAAATTGTTTTACCGCAGCTGGCGTCTTAAAGGCATGTCGCATGATCCCTACTATGGGATTTTCGGCATCTTCATTAACAATCCCAAATTCAGGCAGAATGCCCAAAGTCGCAAATTTTCCTGCTAACTGATCCCTTAACGCGTCTGTGGGAACGACCACCAGCAAAGACGGGATGTTTTCGAGCACTAATGTCGACAACATAGTTTCCGTTTTGCCTGTACCCGTAGGAAGAACAATTACTGCCGCCTCATTGGATATACACCAATGTGCCTTCAAGGCATGAAGTGAACCAATCTGGGGAACCCGCAACCCCGCTGAACCAGGGGAATCTTCTTTGAAGTTGAAGTTGTTCTTCCATGAACTTGTAACCAGCTGCTTAGTGTGCTTTTTAACATAGTCTTCGCTAAGCAACGGATGTTTATTCCAATCTAAATCAGATAGATCAAGCGTTTGTGGTAATTCATTAAAATTGATTTCATCTATTACAACAATATGAGTGTATTGCTTTTTAAGCGCCTGCGAGTTCCTCTTTATTAATAAGAGCACAGGATTTCCATTTATTTTAATTTCAAGGCCCGATTTTTTATCAATTCCAACCTTAGTAACCGCCGACTCTACTTCTTGCTTCCTTTTTATCATTGCTACGATTTGTCCATTTGTGTTGGTCTTAACCGATTTAACAGGAGGAAGGATAATTATCATAGTTATACATTATAATTGGAGGTTTGATTTAGGAAAAATCTAAATTACAATTTTTTAATTAGTTAGCTACCTTGTACTTACCAAGTCGGAATAGACCACGATAATTAACCATAGCCGTTAGGTTTCTTATCTTTACTAATTACACTTTAATGTTTGCAAAACAAATAGTATATTTGGGTATTAACGTTCTAAAACAACATCAAATTGATCTAAAGAATTCGGTATACTTCGCGGTATACGTCTTAAATTAGATGGCATATTATACTGATAATAAGAGCTTTATCTCACGGGGTTCGAATCCCAGCGGGATCACTGAAAAACAAAACAGGTTCGCAAATGCGGACCTGTTTTGTTTTGTGATATTCCACAAGTCAAATTGAAATATGAGAGTAGCGATAGTTGGAGCTCATAAGGTGGGGAAAACAACATTGGCAGAAGAACTTCTGGAGAGCCTTCCCGGGTATACCCTCGAAATGGAGCCATATTATCAATTGGAAGCATCCGGGTATGAATTTTCAGAAGCCCCTACTTCAGAGGATTTTCTTGACCAGTTTAATTATTCAGTAAAGCTTGTTTCCAAAAGCGAAAGCAAGGTGATATTTGACAGATGTGTCATTGATATTTTGGCCTATCTTCATGTTATTGATCCGGGCAGGAATATTCAACTGTTATTTGAAACAACTCAAACAATAATTGCCGGAATCGACCTTCTCGTGTTTGTTCCTATAGAAGAACCGGATTTGATAGCTGTGCATCCGTCAGATAAGCTAAAACTCAGAAGCCGGGTGAATGATTTGCTATTGGATTGGATAAGAGATCTCGGCATTGCGGCAATTGAAGTAAGCGGTACTTTATCCGGCCGCAGAGACCAGGTGCTCGCTAAAATCTCACGATAGACATCAAACTGCCTGTTGTTATCATCCAATATAAGCTTTCAAACAATCAAAAGTGTTTCATTAAAAGAAAAAGTATGGCTTTTTATATTAAGGTCATAGTTTACCGGTTAAACAGAAACCTTCCAACTAAAACAAAAAGTACTTTGAATTTAAAAGTTATTGAATAACTTTATATCTCAAAAGAAATTTAGCTATATGAGAACACTTTACGACCTGGCTAAGGCCGATCCCTGGTTCCGTCGCTTCGCTATTTTCTGCCGTGTGGCCCTCGCAGCGAGTTTCTTGCCGACGGGCTTTGTCAAAATCATGGGTCAACGTTTTGCCGAGGGGCTGCCGCATAATAACCCTCTTGGTCATTATTTTGATGCCTTACTTCAAACTGGTTATTATTATACATTCATTGGCATTACGCAAGTCGTTATCGCTATCTTATTATTAGTCCCGCGTACCGCACTGCTTGGTGTTGTCATGTATTTTCCCTTGATCATTAACATCACCGTTTTAACCTACGCCACACGTTTCGACGGTACCCGGCTGATCACCATGATGCTATTGGGCTGCATATACTTACTGGTCTGGGATTATGACAGGCTAAAATACTTACTGCCGATTAAACAGTCCTCTGCTCCCACTTTTGAACGAACGGCCAATACCGGACGATTGCGCCTATATTTTTTCGGCGGCGTCCTTGCCATTCTTACCTTCATTATCGGCGGTACTTTTTACCTATACGAGATTACG
This sequence comes from Mucilaginibacter gossypiicola, assembly GCF_900110105.1. GTDB lineage: Bacteria > Bacteroidota > Bacteroidia > Sphingobacteriales > Sphingobacteriaceae > Mucilaginibacter > Mucilaginibacter gossypiicola. Next base: position 663,595 of record NZ_FOCL01000003.1, read on the forward strand.
CCAGGCAACGAGGAAGCCGAATGCCGCAATCAATGCCCGTCAAGCAAAAACCCGAAAGCCTGTCAGGTTTTTTGCGACTGCATTTACCAAAAAGGACAATCTTTGGATAGTTCCCTGGCTACTTACAAAAAAGCGAAAGGACAACGCCACCACTGATTACATAATATATACTGTACCTTTTCGTTGTCCCCTTATCGTTGGATAACAGGAGAGGCTACCATCTGAAAGTAGCCTCTCTTTTGTTATAAATGTTTACCAGGTATATGATGGGGCAACAATAGTTTGCGAGGTATTACAATAAAATAAACTCCCCCATCCAACTTCGTCGGTAATGGTGGTTGTAGTACCTTCGTTCACATGGCTGGCCATAACCTGCTCGGTATAGGGCATGCTCAATCCCCTGTAGCGGTGGTAGTAGTTATAGGCCATATACCAGATGGGCCGGTAATTACCACGGTTAGATGATGAAATAGCAGCAATAGGAGGTGTAACCTGCCATATCGGCGTGGCCGGGGTTACAGGATCCCAGGTTACGCTGTTGCCAAGGTTATACTTGGCTGTATATTCCATGGCCTTACCAATCACCCCGCTGCGGGCGTCATAAAGTGATTTGTCACCCTGATTATACGCCATCTGAGCCCATTCCAGGAAACTGGCCAAACACAATTGGGTATAGTATTGGTCACGCCCTCCCTCAACAGGCTGCCCTGTTGATAAAAATGCCGTTACATTTGTGCCATTATCGGCACCATTAGCGGCGGTTCTGTTAAAGTATTCAAGTGAAAGGTTATATGCTGTCTGGCTTTCGCAGAAGATACCGTATGCCATAATAAATTTACCTGCACTTGATCCCCATGATGGCCAGCCAGCTACTACAAATGGCGCTGTTTTGCTGTATGTTGTGGCGTATGCGGCATAATAGTTATAAAATATCTTGAAGAGGTTTTTATAGCTGGTCTTCTTTGCTGAGGTAAGACCAGAATAGTTGTAAACCATATCTGCACCATAAATCATAAAATGCAATCCGTAGCCATTACATAACTGCCAGTCATTGTCAGGATATTGAATGGATGTACAGGTTGATGCCCATGCGTCAAGCAATTGAATAACCTTGTCTGCATACTGGGTTTGCCCGGTCATATTCCACATAACGCCATTTACGAACATAGCCATCGCATCATTTTCGTAGTCACTCTTATATAAATTGCGGCCTACCTGGGCATGAGCGTGCGGCGTATAGCTACTGGATAAAAATGTAGCATAATTGCTTTGAAAATTAGCAAAGGTTGTTTTGTAAGGCTCCACATTAGCCATTGCCCGCGCATAGGCATACTGCATTTGAGATTTGGTTAATACAGTTCCCGGATGTATAAAATCGATCGTCGAAGTTTTTACGTTACCATTTTTAGACTCATTAGCTGATACCAGATTTTTCCTTTCTTTAGAGCAACCGGTAAACGCTGCAAGCATAACGATAGATGCATAAAACAAAGTTTTTCTCATAATTTGTAAAATTTAAGTTGGTAAAATGTAATTAGTAAGATTTAAGTCCCGACCAATTATTCGGTCGCATCTCCTTCGCGCAAGGCAATAGATTACCTGTCGCGCTGATTTAGCACCGTCAAACATTTTTATTAAATATTGATTTTAACTGATAATTGGCAATCAGTTTTCAGGGTATAACAAGAGGTTTTATACCGTGCAGAAGCATAATTGATCCTTCCCCGAATCAACTATTTGGTTTAATTAACTTTAATTTATTTCATTGGCTTTGGGTTTAAGTGATACAATTTGAATTTGTTAGAAGAAGTATGACCATGGTTAATATTTTAAGTATTTCAACTATTTTTCAATAAAAAAAGATTGTTCTACAGGCGTTGCCGTTTGCAGTTTTGGCTCATGGCTATTACCATATTGCCAGGCCACTACCGTAACTTTTATGGGGAAGCGGCTTCTCGGTGGAATGTCTGTAATATTTAATGCGCCACCCGATAACTCAGCCGGACCTTCCAATACATAAAACCCTACCGGTACATGCGCATCTGATCGGGCATCCAACTTTATTCCTTTCGCATATTGCTTTTGGTTAGGGATCAGCGAAAATGTAATATGCTGCTCCTGCCCTATTGTATTACGAGGAGGCACAATCATCAGCGATTGCTGCACTGCAGGTTTATATTCGGCATCGCCCGGATGGGTAGCAGCAAACCATAATTCATAGCTATGCGGATTTTCCCAATAACCAGCTCGCGGATTTAGCCTGAACGTTGAATCATTTAACTTGATGACCGGGCCGGTGATCGGGTTGATAGCAACAGGAGTGTTTCCGGCAGCGTGCCCTATAGAAGAACCAACTGCCCTGTCAGACCAAACAGGCAAACGCGGGCTTCCCCCTGGCACTGTTTCATAAAAAGTAGCATGAAGTTTAAAAGTGATCCCATCTGCATCAGGTTCAAATTGCAGGTTTACCTGTTGGTGCGTATTGTGCTGTTCAAGCATTTGCCCGTGTTGTACATACCCTATCAGCTGCGGTGTTTGATTGCGATGTTTTGCCTGGTATGCTGTTGTTACTTTAGCTGTTTCTTCATCAAAATACCAAAAGGCTTTTGAAGCATCGCCCTTATAGTTACCTACAGGCGCAGGATTGGCGACAGGCAGTTCATTATAGCGCCATTTATCAACCAGCCAGCCCGTTTTTGTAGGATCGATATCGATCAACTTAGGTGCGGCACCCATTGGTACATTTTGGGGTAACCGGTATTGGATAGCTTTTTTGATATAAAAGGCAAGATAGGCGTTCTTTTCCCTTGTGGTGGCGAAATGCCCCTGCGCCGGATTGGATAACATACTCAACGGCAACAGCGAATGTTCCTGCCGCTCTTTCAGCCCTTCCTCACTCCAGGTATTAGCGGCTTCGTATTCGCCCATGGTTTCCAGGCAAGGGATATAATCGAGAGTTTGATCTTTACTCCAGATATCGGGCGCAAAAGCATTTCTTACGTATGGCCATTGACCACTTACCGAGATACATGCCAGCGTACGCGATGGGTTCCATGCGCCGAAATAATAAGGCGCACTTGCAGCAGCCGAATGTCCCATGGGGATAACTGGCGCGATTTTCAACTCAATATAACCGGAAATATCAGACAGGTCATTAATCAGCGTATTAAACTGCTCTCCCGCTCCTTCGTTAAATAAAAATTTCAGATTAAAAGCTGGGCTAACCCAGATTTCCGCCACGCCCAGTTTCCCCATTTCCGATCTAAATTCTGAGTCTTCCAGTATGGATTGCTCCTCCATATTGTTTTGAGCGAATATGACAGCCTTTACTTGTTTACAGCCAGGCGGTATCCATAAAAATGCTCTTGAAGGATCTTTGTTAACCCCTACCTGTTTAACGGGCACCGACCATTGCCATACCGCGGCATGAACTAACTGCCCCGCCAAGAGCAGTAAAACAATCAAAAGAGTAGTGTAGTGGTTATGCCTTCTTTTCATGATCTTAATTCAATACAATTTCAGCATCAGCGCTCGCGGGCATATTAAAACACCATTGTCTGCTGCCGTCTTGGTTTACCGGCTCGCCTTTTATTACTACATTATTTAGGGAGATACGATGATGTGCAGATAATTTGGCAGCCGGCAGATAAAGCTTTACCGGGTGATCGGCGGTAAAATGCAGCTTGTCTTTCTCTATCCATAATGCAGCTGATGCCGGTTGAGAAGATGTTAAACCGTAGCCGCTTTTAGTAATACTTATACCTTTGCCCAAAAACAGACTAACCAACTTACTGCCGCTAACACTGATTACCCCATACAAACCCTTAAACTGCATATCTTCAAAACCCACCTTCTGGACTTCGGCGTGCGCAAATATGTAATCGTTCCGCCCTGATTTATTCTTGACAATTAACCCAGTAAATCCGGGCTCACCACCAAACGAATCAATGTTCCTAATGGATGTTCCATTATTTGCAGCTCCCGATGGCTCATAGATCGCAGCAAAAGGCTTGCTCCATGCCTCGCCGGTTTGGCGTACAACAATCGTAGGCAAAGGCATGCCGGCAATACTGTCCGGGATCATTTCATTTTTACGCCAGGCTTTTGACGGGGGAGCCTTTACGCTGAACACTTCCCTGCCGGCATAACTTTTCATCCACATATTCATGAATATGCTTTCCTTGCCGGGGATGCTTAAACTGAAACGAGCTTTAAAATCGTTGTCGGTTCTGATAGATTTTTTGTCGTAGAAATAATCATAGCCTACCAATTCCGTATTGGCGAACGTAAGCTTCTCTGTTGGGCGAATACCCAGTGGTTTATTCTCGCTATCGCATAAAGTTACCTGCTGCCCAAGGTTATGGTAGATATAATCATGCGACTTGTCTTTACCATCTTTACGCCTTGACCTGAAGATATCTACATAATACCCCGTCGAATCACCGGTACGAATAATACTCATCAGCCTGTTCTGATCGGCGTTAGTTTCAGGTTCCAAAAATGAAACATCTGAAAAGGTAATGCCTTTAAAATACCCAGCCTTTTGGGCAGATTGTGGGTAAAGGGCGTTGAGTTTTAAGGGATGATTACTTTTCATAACCGGGTACGATGAAATGCCATCAACCACCACAGTATTATGCGCCGGAAACTGTGAGTAGTATTCGGCATAGTCGGTCTGAAAATAACTCCCGCCAATGCCACCTTCCGGCGCAAGCACTATTCCCCTGCCGTAAAGCTCCATCGCAATGCCGTTTGCATGCATATGATTACCGCTGGAACCAGCCTGAGAGATCATCAGTCCCGTGTTTATGTCCAGCCCGTTCCGCTGTACCATCCAGCTTACATTAGGCGACCAGAAAGTTGCCGTTAGATAATCTCCCGGCGATCCTGCTTTGACTGTATCGGGAATGGTAATGGGCGGGGTACCAAAAAGCGCATTAAAACCTGTTTGTCGTATAACTGTTCCGGGGCTGTCCTGTTGCCCCAGGGCGTTGATCGTTTTTAGCATCCTGCTATAAATAGTTTCCTGATCGGGTTTATTGTTTACACGGGCATTACGGATCAGATCAGATATGGCATCGGTTCGGAGTTTGCCGTAATGGGTATCACCGAAACCTACGATATATCCGTTGGGATACAGGTATTGGGCATAAGCCAGCACCGCTTTAGGCAAAACATGGATCTGTTTCAGGAGATCTGTATGCAGTGTACGGTCAAAGAGGTTCACAAAGCCCGTAAAATCAGCTATCACATTCTGAGAATAGCCTGGGCACTCGCCCCAAATGGCAGTTGCCGGGTCATAACCTTTGAGCAATGTAGTTAAACTCCACTGGCGGGTATAGGTTTTATTCAGGATCTGGTCAAGGTAGTATTGGCATCCTTTTTTATCGGCATAATAGCTATCATTTTCAAGGATGATGGCGATATCTGCTACAAATTTGGCTTCTATTAAATCCCAGTTATTAAAAGGCACACCATTTTTGATAATGAGATCGGCCCATTTCTTGAAGGTAACGGCATACGTCTGTAATTTTTCGGGGTGATGCTTTTTAATATACGGAAAAAGGAAATCATAGCCCGCAGTTAAAGGTTCCAGCACATCTTCGTGGATCACTTCAAAAGCAGATAAACCAACCAGCGTTTGATCATGACCATGGTTAAGGTCAACCGGTTCATTCCGGTACCCCATCCCTGTGATATAGGGATCCAGGATAGAATAGGAAAAAGCAGCGTACTTTTCATCGCCGGTAAGCCAGTAAAGCATTGCCGCGTTGCGGGCCTTTTCAATGATCTCGATATTGATCGATTCAATGATCCGTCCTGTTTTTGACTGCTCTACCCACTCCCAGGGCTTGCCGGGCACAGTTCCGTTTTGCAGATACAATTTACCATCCTCATCCATGTAAGGCTTGATATCTTCCAATTTCGGGCGCATATATTGGGTAGCTGCATCCCGCGTTCCGGTAAACCTAACGGTGGGCACGGGTGCATGACCGGTTGCATAAGCATAAATGCCATTTTTAATAAAAACATCGGTATAATGCTGCTTCCAGTACATCTGTAACCGCGATGACATCCATGTGCTGTCAGTCTGATAGCGGGAAACATTGGCATCTGCATCTGCCCGGATCTGGTTAAAGGTTGTTGTTGCCCAGCCTTCTTTTTTTATAAGTGTGTTGAGTTTATCCCTGCCGGTGTTTTCATCTGCAAGCAAACGGGCGTGGCCTTTTACATTTATACCGGAAATATCTATCTGTTGCGCGTAAACAGGTTTAATTGCAAGTAACCATAGCGACAAAGCTGATAAAACAAGCCTGGTCGTTGTGCTTTGTCTTCGTAAATATCTTTTAATCATGCTGATCATCATTTATTCTTCTTTTTATAAAATAGTACGCTACTTATCCACCCTGAACCAATCGAAATCAGCATAGCCACCCATACGTACGTCGGGTGCGCTGATACAAAACAAGCCTACTTTGGCACCTATCCATTTATCAGGCTTTGCAACAAACTCTTTTCCGATAGTGGTAAAATTCACCCCGTCTTCGCTGTAGCTGAAAATACACCGGGCATCGGGTGCGCTCACTTTGATACGCAGATATGCCTCAGCACTTTTGATCCGTTTTTCATCGGTGGTCTCCTCTGCTGTGCCGTCCATGGCGTTTTTACAAACCACGGTGCTTAACTTGTAGCCCTGCTCATCTTTTGATATGGAGAGATAGGTATAATCATTGCCCATCATCAATAAGCCGGCTTTTTTGCCCTGCCCTGTTTCCCACTCAACCTGGTATTTTACTTTCGTGGTTGCCGAGAAGTCAGGAGCCGGCAATTTTTGCAACAGCAGGTTTGGCGTAGTCCAAAGGTTAGCTGCATTTTTATCCTGCGGAAAAGCAAACAGCCTTAAATAGCCTGATCCTTTGATTTGAGCACTCCATTGAATTTTAGGGTTGGCATGCCATTGCCATTGCAAACCGGTTTTGTCGCCGTTAAATTCGTCGCTTTCGGCAGGTGTCTGGATTGGATACACCGCATCTGTATTTGGTTTTTTATAGGTAAGTACAGGTTCTCCCTTACCATCCTGATCCGGGTCATGACCAATCACCGGCCAGTCGCCCACCCATTTCACCGGTTGTAAATGAACTACCCGGCCGTAAACGCCTTTGTCCTGGAAATGAATAAACCAGGGCTCACCCGTTTGGGTTTCCACCAGCGCACCCTGGTGTGGTCCGTTCACATCGGTTTTGCCCTGGTCCATTACTACCTTTTCTTCGTAGGGGCCATAAATATTTTTAGAACGTAATGCTAACTGCCAGCCGGTGGCCACTCCCCCTGCCGGGGCAAGAATGTAGTAATAGCCATTGCGTTTATAAAACTTGGGGCCTTCTATGGTATGATTTTTTCCGTGCCCGTCATAAACATGGATGCCTTCATCGGTAATGGTTGTCCCCGAGGCATTCATCTTAAAAACAGTAATGAGACTATTAACACCGGCGCGGCTGCCGGCCCAGGCTACGCCTAAATAGGCCTTTCCATCGGTGTCCCAAAACGGGGCCGGATCAATAATTCCTTTACCCGGTAATACCAATACCGGCTTTTCCCAATCTCCGGCAGGATTCCGGGTTTTGACCATGTAAATACCATAATCCGGATCCGGGTAGTAGATATAAAACTCGTTGTTATGATAACGGATACAGGGCGCCCAAACACCCTTGCCATGTTGCGGCAGATCATAAACCGCTGCTGGCTGCTGCTTTTTTAAGGCATAATTGATCAGCTGCCAGTTAACCAGGTCCTTAGAATGCAGAATTGGCAATCCCGGCATACAATTAAAGCTGGATGATACCATATAATAATCATTGCCTACTCGGATAGCATCAGGGTCGGAATAATCAGCATGGATAATCGGGTTTTGATAAGTACCGTTGCCCTTATCTGCAACCCAAACTTTAGATATTTGTGCGAAACCCTGACCAATACCCGTAATCAGGATCAATCCTATTATTAAGCTTTTGATAAAACTGTTTTTATACATATTTAAGCTATTCTTATTAATATAAATCCCAGTAAACTACATAGCGCTGGCGGTGCAGGTTATAGTAGGGTTCCAATGTAACCGGTGTTCCATTTATAGTATTGATAGTTTTAAAAGTCAGAGGCTCCCCGTTAACTGGTTTTAAAGCCTCGGCAACATTCTCCTCATTAATTTTTAAAGACCGAACCAGATTAGCAGGGACGTTATAGTCATAGTCATAATACTGGTAAGGATCGGTAGCGTCATGATATGGTGCATGGGCCGGCATTGCTTCGGTACCCATTTCACCAGCCAGTACCACCGGCCCGTACATTACAGCGGCTATTTTCGGATTATCGGGCGTTGGTTCGAGGTGCAAGGTTATTGGGTAGGTTATTTCTACCTTATCACCAGTTTTCCATTTACGGTTTAGGGTGATATAGCTTCCAGGCGACTGATTAACTTTAACGTTTTTACCATTTATTTTAACGGTGGCTCCATTACGCGCCCACCCCGGGTATCGGATATAGAGAGTTAAATTTTCCGCACTCGCCGAATCTATCGTTAAGTGCGTAGTCGCGTCCTCGGGATATGTGGTTTCCTGCCTTAGTTTCAAACCCCGCTCCTTCCATGTTAATACTGATGGAATAAAAAGATTTACATAAACACCCTGATCGTTATGGTAATAAATAGCTTCACCGTATTTCGACTGGCTCTCAAACCCAGAGCCTACACAGCACCAAAACGAACTATCGCGGGTACTGTATAGCCGAAATGCTCCGGCTTTCAATGGTGTAAAATAACATACCATACCGGTTTTGGGATCCTGCTGTCCCAAAATATGATTGTATAAAGCCCGCTCATAATAATCGGCATATTTTACGTTGGCATCCCAGGTAAACAGGTGGCGTGTTACCTTGAGCATATTGTAGGTATTACAGGTTTCGCCGGTATAACCGGTTATGAATTTTGAGATCTTACCGGGCTCAATAAAATGTTCCTTGTCGCTATTACTGCCGATGACATAGGTTTGATTATGGATCACATTATCCCAGAAATTGCTTACTATGGCTTTGTCCCTGTTATCGCCGGTTAATTCGTAGGCACGGGCCTCCCCTGTTATTTTGGGAATAACGGTATTGGCATGCATTTTATTGAGCTTGTCCTCGCCGGCTGCCAAAGGATCAAGTACGGCGTGGTGATAAAACAAATCGCCAAGCTTTTTATGTTCCGGGTTACCGGTTATGGAATATAGGTTATACCATGCTTCGTTCATGCCTCCAAATTCGTTCCTGAGCATCAGGGCCAGTTGATCCTGATTTAATGGTGAGATCTTTTGATAAGCCCATAAAGCCATTTTATTCACCACATCCAGTGCCTGCGTATCGCCTGCATACCAGTAAGCATCAATTAAACCGGCTACTATTTTATGCAGGGTATACCATGGTGCCCAAACACTTTTACCTTGAATATTCCTGTCAATATAATTTTGCGGAAAGGCACTTAAATATCCTCCTTCGTTGAGGGTAGTTTGTACTTCGGCAAGTCCTGAAACCAGGCTGTCTATCTTTTTCTTAAAAAGTATGTTACCTGTGGCAGCATACTGGAATGAAAGCCCGGATAACAAATGGCCGATACTATGCCCACGCAATTCCATATCCAAAGCTTCCCAACCGCCAAGCGGGGCTGGCATTTTGGTTTTACTGTCTTTTTTATTGGTAAGCATACCCGCGTTAACCCGGAAACTATGCAGCAAACGTTCTACCGGCAGGGATAGCATCCACTCACCTTCGCGGTTCATATTTTCCTTAAAGCGGCTGTCAAGCAGCTTTACATCCTGCAAATCAAAACTGTATGCTTTAACAGTAATCTTTGGTTCTGCTTTTATTTGAGATTGATGCTGTCCTATATATTGGGCTGATAGCCCTAAAGGCAGCATTAGTAATCCAATACACAGGAACCTCCTAATTCTTTTCATCTTCTTTTAGTTTTATCGTATTCAAAAAAGCCAGCAGTTTTTCGTTGAAACCATCGGGGTTCTCCAGGTTGCTTACATGTCCTGCGTTAGGAATGATCACCTGCTTAGCTGATGATACTACTTTCAACAACCTGTCGGGAACATCGGCATCAACATCCCCGGTGAGTACCATTACCGGCACGGTTATTTTTTGCGCCCTTAACCGGGCTTCGGCCTCATTACCAAGTAAAAAGCGAGGCTCAAGATGCTGAGGCTGCCAGGCATCCCATTTATAGATCATATTCCAGACGGGCTGCCTTAAACTTTCGACATTTTTACCATTGCGTACGGTTAGTTTATTAAACCACTCCTGCTTACTGGCCTGGATACCTTTAGCTTGCCATGTTTTGATCTTTTCATGTTGAATTTCGGCCTCTTTGGCAGTCCATAGTTGACCGGGGCCGGGAACATCAAAAAAATCGCCACTGGCTGCCGTTGCCGAAAGTAAACGACCAGGATATAGCGCTAAAAAGTCTGTAACTATAAATCCACCTAACGATAGCCCTACAATATGCGCTTTTGCTATATGCAGTTGATCCATTAAAGCTTTCAAATCATCGGCATGCAGGGCTTTCTGATTTTCAGAAGGCATTGACGACCAGCCGTATCCCCTCAGATCATAACGGATCACCCGGTATTTTTTAGCCAGCTCAAAAAATTGCGGGTCCCATTCCGTGCGGTCAAATGAATGCCAGTGGATCAGGATCAGCGGCTCGCCTTTTCCTGTTTCTTCATAATAAAGTTTAGCACCGTCAACCGTTGTGACGTAACCGTGCTTTACATTTTTCATGTTTGCCTGTGCCAGTACATCCCTTACCAACAGCGGCAATACGGGGCTGCCTAAAAATGAATTGAAACCATTTTTCATTTCGGCTACACGGGCAAGCATAAAACCATAAACATGGTTCTTTTTATCGATCCAGGGATAGGCACCAGCCCAGCTCGGGCTGCTGATCAGCGTGGCGTTACCTTTAGCATCAACCTCTTCGCGCCATTCGCCAAGACCGTAAACATCCTTTCGTTCACTGGCGCGGGTGTTTTCAACGTAAGGGTCGGTCATTTCAGCGTTCCCAACCTGATCGGCCTGCATCTCCTGTATGGCTTTTTCAGATAGAATGCGTTTGCCTTTATATACCCCGTTATGGATGATCATGTTCAGGAAATGGGCATAATCTTCCCGTGACGATCTCGCTCCGCCACCCAACATAGGGTTTTGACCACCAACATTACTTACGGGCGTAAAATGAGTTAATTGCATGCCTAATGGTTCCGCTATCTTTTCCTGGAAGATTGTTTCCCAGTCTTTACCTGCTGCCAGTTCAGCCATACGCCCGGCTACCTGCATGGCAAGACCGCCGTATTTAAATTTAGTACCGAGAGCAGCATCAGCAGGCAAATCGACGATGTGAGCTACCGACTCTTTCAGCGTTTGATAGTTATCGGGGTGGGTGCCTTCCGGCTGATAATCAGGATAACCGGCAGTATGCGAAAACAGTTGCCTTAAAGTGGCCTCCCCTTTTTGATCTTTAAATTCGGGCAGCCACTTTTTTACCTGATCGTCCCATGATAATTTGCCATCGTCAACTACGGCAGCTATAGTAGCAGCAGCAAGCCATTTGCCTGCCGATGCTATATAGGCTACTGTTTCAGGGGTATAGTTTCCAAAATATTTTTGGTGAATAACCTCATCATCCTTAACAATAATTATGGATGCCCCTTTGTAGTAACCGCTGTCAACCCAGCCGCCGATCTTCCTGTCCAGGTAAGAAAAATCATACACAACAGGCGTTTTTGCTTTCATCTGGGAAGATGCAACTCCGGCTATAGCAGTCAGTATAGAGGTTAATATGATTATCCGGGCGTTTTTCATTTATGCTTAACTTTATAAAATTTAGTACCGAATAAAAAGATCACGGCGTAGTATATCATCGGCAGATGGTAAAATATCAAGCCTCAACCCGTTATCAAAGCTTGCAGCAGCTCCCATCAGGGCCGCGTCCTCTCCTAACACAGCCAACTTAATTTTCAATCCTTTAAAATGTGATGTTAACCTGTTGCCGAGTTCATCCAGGAACATACCCGATGCCTTTGCGATATTTCCACCAATAACAAGCGTATCCGGCTTTTCATTCAGAAAAATATCTTTAAGGAACAACGACAGGTTAACCGTAAACTCATCAAATATGCTCCTGACCACAGCGCTATGTTTAGACGTTAATATCAACCCGCTCACCCCGGTAGCCGACAGGCCGGTTATTTCATGATATCGCCGCAAAAACCACCTCGTTGAGAAATAATCATCGGCAATGCTATCCTGATGAGGCCGGCTGCCCAGGCTTAAATCAGTCACAATACCATCAACACTCAGGGCCGATCCAAACCCCGTACCCAGCGTAATTCCGATAACTTTGCGGAAACCGGTGCCTGCTCCTGCTACAACTTCTCCTTGCAAAAATGCTTCAGCATCGTTTCTGAACAGGATATCAGCAGCTTCTATCCCAAGCACCTCGGATAGGTACAACTTAATATTTAAACCATAAATAGCCTCATATTTATGCAGATCTTTAATTAGTGAGATACCATTTTGATAATCAAACGGCCCCGGCATTGCCAGGCCTACCCGCTGAACCGGAGAACCAGATTTTTCATAAGCCTGTATCAATGCGGCTGACCAACTTTCAAGTATTTCAGTTGCTGTTCCCTGTGAATCTACGTTTACCCGGGTGCGGGTACCCTCAATGATCATCTTTTTTTCCAGGTCGATAACAGCTGCTGTAATATGGGTACCGCCGATATCTGCACTGATTACGTAATTATTTTTATGCTGTAGGCTCATGGATTATTAGATTAAATTATTTTTCCGGACTTAAGTAAATAGCCTCTCCCCCTGACGGCAGCAGGGCAAATTTTAATACAGTTTTACTGTTTACACTTTTGCTGCTAACCTTAACATGGGTAGCCGTATTTACCGACGGATCATCGCTGTAAATTGTAGCCTTATATTTTTTACCGGGTTCTAAAAAACTCAAATCAAGCTTAATCTCGCGGGCATCATTATTGGTGACGGTGCCTACAAACCAATCTTTTCCGCTTCTGCGGGCTGTTGTGATGTATTGGCCCGGAGTTCCCTGTACTACTTTTGTTTCGTCCCAGGTGGTTGGGATCTTGTCCCAAAATTCCAATTCGGGCTCATTATGCTCCGCCGAAGGCTTGTCATACCAATACAATGTTTGCAGCGGGCTGTAATAAATAGCCGCCAATGCCAATTGATGGGCATGGGTGGTTTTAATGCGTTTATCAAAATAACAAATGGTATAGTCGGCGGCCCCGGCAATGTACCGGGTAAAAGGCAGCACCGTGTTATGCGTAGCGTCAGGCATTTCTTCGTTACCACGGATCCCCTCGGCCGACATCAGGTTTGGCCAGGTACGCTGCTCGCCGGTTGGCCGCCAGTCGTCATGAATATTTACCATGATGCGGGCATCTGCTGCCTGCTGAATTGCCTTTTCCACCCAGGTTGTCCAGCGGTGTGAACCTTGTTGAATAAACCCAAACTTTACACCTTTTACGCCCCATTTTTGATAGATAGCAAACAAGCTGTCGCTTTGCGCATATAAGCCTTGCTGATTAACATACAGCCAAACGCCAACACCTTTATCATTGCCATATTTAATTATACCAGGCAGGTCAAAATCGGGTATAGCAACTTTAGTGGCGTCTGAGCTGAAACTGAATGCCGGCCCGTACCACTTCCAATCAAACAGGACATATTGCAGGTTATGTTTTACCGCGAAATCTATATTTGCCTTTGCATCGACAGTGGTTTGAGCCATTACCCGCATGATCTTACCGGGCTTGATCCAATCGGTATTAGCTATTCTTGATGGCTCGTTGAGGTTAAGCATCATATAGTTATGTTCGATCAAATCGCCCGGTTTTTCGGCTATCATGATTGCCCGCCACGGGGTGCCTACCGGCGAAATCAGCTGTGCCCCGCCAAACATCGAGGTTACTATGGTGGATGGCTTATCGGCACTCAGTTTAAATTTAGTGCGTGCATAATCAACCAATTGTGCTTCTCCAAGTGCTGCAAACAGGCCATTAGGTAGTTCGACGGTTAGTGGCCGTTCGCTTTCACCCGGCCAGTCTTTTAATGGCAGTTTATAATATGGAGCCTGTGCCCAATTGGCAAACCAGGCCTGCGTACCCTCTGGCAGACTGAATTCCGTATTTTCTGAAATGACGTTATAATAGGTACCTTTAGGATTTTCGGGGAAATAATACCTAAACGCTACCCCCTCGTTGTAAACCCTTACCTGCACTTGCATTATGTAAATTGGGTTATCATCTTTTACCAGCGTAATATTGACAGCATTATAATGATCCCTGATGGAAGCTCGCTCCCCGGTAACAGGACCCCACCTGGTATCATGCCGGGAGGAGTCAACCCCGGTGACCAACAGGTTTTCGCACCAGTTTTTATGCTGATCAACCTTCAGCGCCATCGCTTTTTCTGAAAGGCTATTATCCAACTGCAGATCAAGGACTGACTCAAGAATTACCGGCTTGCTTTTATAGGCGACACTATAGTACATCGTACGCTTCCCGGTCTCAACTTTCTGGCTAAAGCTGAACGTTATATTTTTATCAGGCGATTGAATGCTAAGGGCAGCATCTTTTATTACCTGTCCGTGGACCATGCTGATAAAGCAGCTTAGCCACAAACCGGTCATCAATATTATTGCGTTTTTTTTCATATCAGATAGTATTATCCCCTGTCCTTTTTGCGATGTTTTTCATCCCGGGATTTTTTCCTAAAACGGTTTAATATGTATAGGACAAATAATTTCACGATTTATAATCATCTCCAAAGCGATTAACTTGTTATAATTATTAAGCAGAGATTATCCAATCAAGGCTAAGCGCTGATTTTCATTCTCTTATACAGAGAGCAATTAAAACTGAAGCCGACCGCAATGCGGCTTCAGTTTTAATTTATTTTAGTAAAGCTTAATTATTGGGGATATCTGCCAGGGTTTTATATGAGCGCACCCAGTCAACCTTGGCTTTTTCGCCGCTTGCGCAGTCGCCAAAATCAAGGTAAAGCCCGCCTGTTGTTGAAGCTGTTGGGAATGGCACTCCATCATTTAACCCGGATTTTGGTGTCCATTTGATGACGTAAACCTGTGTACCCAAAAGTGTCATATCTGTTTTGCTCACGTACCTATAGTCGTGGTTTGTGCCATTGATGCTCCAATAAGCCTGGACAGCCCAATCGTCGGTACTCTTTTTAAGCTTAGGGATCTGGGTAACTTTAACGGCAAGGTAAGGATAGGTCACGGGATCTAACAAAGCAGAACCCTGCCATGCACGAATATAAGTACCGATTGAAGCAGACACTTCTAACTGACCATTAGCCACGGCAACCTTTGAGTTTTCGGCCCATGGTATGCCTCCCCATCCTTCCAGCGCATCAAACTCCCATCTTAATGCGCCAACCGCCACAGGGGTTAAACCGCCCGCCGAAGGATGATAAAACAATAAGCTGCCCCAGCCGGTACCGTCTGTAACCGTGCCGATAGTTTGCTTTTCAATGGCAGTATACTGCTCCAGTACGCGCTGGGTATTTGGCATAGCCGCACCAAGACGGTTATGAAATTGATTATAGGCCATATAAAATATAGGGCGGTAACTTCCCCTGCTATCTGCAGATATTGCAGGGTACACCCATTTTCCATACACCTCTGGAAAAGCCGTATTGAAAGGCACATCCTGGCCCAGGTTATATTTGGCATTATATTCAAATGCTTTCATAATCACCGTATCCTTGGCTACCCACATATCCGGTTTGCCCTGGTTATAACCCATTTCGCATAGCTCTTCGAAATTACAAAGCCCTAACTGGCTATAGCTCTGCGTCCTGCCGGATTCCTGGTTTTGCCCGCTCGGCAGAAAATAATGTTCAATGGTACCATCTCCGCTTCCATGATAGAAATAGTTGTAAGCAGCATCAAACATAGACTGATCGTCCAGAAATATACCAAAGGCCATTATCGCCTTGGCATTGGCACTATCCCAGGTTCCGTTGGCCCCACCAGGAATTTCGATACCCTTAATTACAGGGTACCAGATGTTCCGGAACATGTCTTTACATCTTTGCAGGTCTGCGGCTTGCCATCCCGAATAATCACGTACCAGTTCGGCCCCATTGGCCATGATGAAACCATTGAAACTTGCACATAGATAAACATCCGGCCCGGTACTGGTAATACTCTTCAATGTAGTAGACCATGCATTAAGCATTTTCACCGCATTATCCGCATAGGCGTTGTTGCCGGTAAGTTTCCACATCAGGGCCTGAGCAAAGATAGCGTAAGAGTCATTTTCAATAATTGACTTATAATTTATACCATCACGGGCTATAATTGTAGGATCACGGGTAACGAGAGCAGTTGGCCCTTGCATTTGATAGTTTAAAGAAGCCCATGTTGAGGCTTTGAGGGCAATAAGAGTTGTGTTCCAGGGCTCGGAAGATGATGCTATCTGCGTTTTGATATAATCTAACGACGTTGCGGTCAGCAACATTCCCGGGTGCTTAAATGTTGCCGCCCCGGCCGGGTTACCTACACCCTTACTATTTTTTTCTACACCATATAATGACGGTGATTTTTTGCAGGACGTTGTTACCAATATGGCACACAACGCCATTAACCATAAAATAGGTTTCATAATTTGGTCTTTTTAATATTTTGTATTTAGGCTGATCTGGTTGCGCTGATATTTACCAGCCCGGATTTTGCGTAAGCTTATTGTTTAACTTGATCTGGTCCTGAGGAAGTGGTAACAGGTAGTTTTTATCCTGCCAGGTCCTGGCGTTATCAATAATCAGAATGCCATTTGCATCCTGGGGTATGGTACTTGCCCCAGGCCAGATGGTGGCAAATTCGGTACCGGCCCATTTAATACCCTGCACAGGCATCGGCATTTCCGTTTCGGCGGTTTTCCAGCGTTTAAGGTCATCTATCCGGAAACCTTCGTTATACAATTCGATAGTTCGCTCCCTCCTGATCTCCGTTTGCATATTTAAACCATTGGTGGTTACAAAATCATTGGTAAGCAATGGCATTGCGCTGTTTACACGGTGCCTTACCTGATTTAACGAAATATTTAAATCGGCATCAGAGATATTTCCGTTACGCTCGTAAGTAGCTTCAGCGTAGTTCAGTAATACTTCGGCATACCTGATCACAGGGTAATCGTATGACTCATAGGTGTCGGCCACATTTCTTTCTGACGCCCATTTCTGGTTCTGGTAACCAGTACCATAATTAGAAACCAGCGGTTTTAAAGCGGCATTGGCCATATCTGCGGCATCATTTTTCCAGGTAACACGATAGTTGGTATTGTTCCAGTAGTAATTGCCGTTTACCATTAAGGTATATTGCATACGTTTGTCCCTGTTAGCAAATTCAGACCTGGCGGTACTATAACCTTTAAACAATGGCGATTTTTCAATAGGTAATCCATCACTGCATAAATAAAGATTAGCGAGTTTGCGGGTTGCCCAATCTACAAGGCCATTGCCAAATGTGGTTTTGGTTATGTTAAGATTAGAGATACGGATACTTTCATCATAACGGTTTGAAAGGATATACTCGGTATTTGCCGATTTAGTAATACCTGCCGGATTTGATTTGGTATTTTCAAGTATGAACATATACTTCTGCGCCGAATCGCCTAAGGCAATACTTGAACCGGTTGTGCCAAACAAAGCATACTGCCCGCTGGTCATTACAGTTTTACTTGAGCTGATAGCAATATCCAGTAATGTATTGGCGCGTGTAGCGTTTCCCCTTGATTTTTGCCAGGTTCCCTCATAAAGGGCCACCCTTGATAGCAACGCCCCGGCAGCGCCCTTACTTACACGCCCCTCATCTGCAGACCGAAGCACACTTTCCAATGGCAGGTCGGCAATTGCGGCGTTAAGGTCAGCTATAATAAAATCGGTAACTTCATCCCTTGAATTTCTGGCTGCCATCAATAATGGATCATTGGTATCCAACGGTTTCGAAACAATAGTTACCCCACCGAAGATTTGCAGAAGGTCGAAATACACATATGCCCTGAAAAATTTGGCTTCGGCTACATATTGGGCTATTTCGGCCGGTGCAGCATAGGTTGAAGCCTTATCTAAAAGAAAATTGATATTCCGGATGCGCTGGTAATCTGTATTATATGTTCCGTCTGTTTGTACAACGCTGTTAGTTCCCTGGCTGTAAACGTTTTTAGTGCTGTTGGTTATCAGATCTGATCGCAGATCACTGTGTACGCCATCCGTAACTGTACCCGCAAATGTTCTTTCATACAGGTAAAATGCATTTGCAGCCAGCTTAAAATCGTTGGCTTTTTTCCAATAAGCAGCGTCAGACAAGGTATCCTGCGGGTTTAAATTCAACGCTTTTTTGCAGCCGAATACAGCAGCAATCAATGCAAACGCTACGATATATTTATAATTAAATCTTTTCATGTTTTTAAAAATTAGAAGGTAACGTTAACACCGGCGGTTAAATATCTGTAAAATGGATAGCGGCCGTAATAAGGGCTTCCGTCTGTCGTGATCACATTTCTTGGCGCTTCCGGGTCCCATCCATCTTTTATTTTAGTTATTTCCCACAGGTCGTTCCCTGAGATATAAACACGTAGTTTTGATATAAAATTGGTTGCAGAAATCAGTTTTTGAGGTATTGTATAGCCTATTACCGCATTTTTTAAACGCAGGTAAGCACCATTTTCAACCGACCATGAAGAGGGCTGATAGTTGTAGGAATTAACAGTACCGTTAGTTGAATATTTAGGATAATAAGCACCGGTATTTTCCGGTGTCCAGTTATTATTTACCGATTGATTGGTTGTATTGAGGTAAACGGAGCTAAAAGGCACCCGCCATACATCGCCATTTCTAAAAATGGTCCTGCTACCTACTCCCTGAAAAATTACAGAGATATCAAAACCTTTCCATTGTACCCCGGCATTGAAAGAATAGGAATACCGCGGATCGTCGGTACCGAGATATTTATAATCGGCGCTGGTAATTTTTCCATCACCATTTAAATCTTTATAAGAGTTATCACCTATTTGGGCAGTATAAGATCCACCCGGAATATCAGAGCCGGCAATCAGGATGGTTGCGGCGTCCGCCTGTGCCTGTGTTTGAATGCGGCCGGCATATTCAAGGCCAAATACCGAACCTATAGGGTAACCTTGTGTTGCGGCATTATAACCGCCATAAATAGTAGTAGCGCCATTGATGTTGATCAGTTTGTTTTTATTATAACTGATATTGCCGCCTACATTGTAACCAACCTGGCCAATTTTATCGGCCCAGGACAGGCTAACTTCCCATCCATTGGTTTTCAGGTGGCCGATATTTGCCGCAGGGGCCTGTGCCCCCAAAATTGAGGGATAGGTTTGCGGTAAAAGCATATTGCTGTTATCTTTTATAAAATACTCGGCAGTACCGGTCAAACGGCTCTTTAATATCGAGAAATCGAGCGCAATGTTGCTGTTTTTGATACGCTCCCATGTCCTGTTCAAACTAACCAGACCGTTAGTTGGCCCAACGGTTACGGCCTGTCCCGAACCCAGGATGGGATTATTGCTGGTTACAGTACCAGTTTTCGCCAATACCAATTGCTGGATGTAATCATATAAACCAATCCCGCTTTGATTACCTACAACGCCATAGGATGCTCTCAACTTTAAATCATTAAAAAAAGTAGCACCTTTCATGAAGTTTTCCTGGCTGATCCTCCAGCCCGCAGAAAAACCGTAAAAAGCCTTCCACCTGTCTTCTTCGGCAAATTTGGAAGATCCGTCATACCTGAAATTGGCCTCGAGCAGGTATTTTTGTTTATAGGCATAATTTACCCTGCTAAATGCCGAGCCTATGGCGTAGTGGTTTTTGGTTTCACTATTGGTTTGGTTACCAATACCGGTTAATGTTTTGATATCCTGCGAAACCGGGTTAAGGACGGTAGCATCAAAATAATCATATTCGTCGCGCTCGTACTGGCTGCCTGCTGTAACACTTACCGAGTGGTCGGTGCTAAAGGTATTTTTGTATTCGAAATAAGCATTGGCATTATAGTAGTCTTCGCCAAGATTTGCACGTTTAAAATAGGATGCATCCTGTGTAGGATTGGTAATACCCGGCACGGTGCCTAAATAATTATACCACTGAATTGCATTTTGCTGTGTATAACGGTTTGCATTATTAGTGTTATAACCCAGGGTGGCAACAAACTTCAGGCTTTTTAAAATGTCATAATTGATTTTTTCATTGATATAAACGTTTGCTTTGGTCAAACGGTTATCGCCACCCAATTTGGCTTGCCAGTTTGGGTTAAGCTGCCCGCCCCATGCATATGGCCCGCCGTTAATGGTTGATATGGGCATACCTGGCTGAGCGTACTGCCCAAGTACATTGTTGATCAGCGTAGGTGTAATGACGTCATTACGGTCATAGGCTATATTTGATTCGATTTTCACCTTGCTGCCAATCAGGAAATCATTAGCCAAACGTACATTATATCGTTTGTTTGAATTATTTCCCCAGCGCAGGATACTGCCATCATCCATGTACCCTAAAGAAATACGATAACCCGCCTTTTCGGTACGACCGGCAACACTTAAGTTATTTTGGGTAGAGTTTGCCGTTCCCCATAAAACATTTGTCCAGCTGTTGTTGAAAAACACATAATCGTTTACATCACTAAAATTTGGTAAGGGGTTACTTCCATAGGTTTTGATATCTATATAATTATTCAAATTAGCTAAAGCCAGCTTACCATACTTGATCCAAACATCACTATCATCAAATCCATCATTTCTTCTGGCTGTAATGACACCGTTGGCCCATTGCTCCACGTTCATTAAATGAGGCTGAAGGCCAACAATTTTGCTTGAAAACGAGCCATCATACTGTACTACTGTTTTACCGCTTTTGGCTTTTTTTGTAGTGATCAGCACTACACCGCCTGCGGCCCTGGCGCCATAAATAGCTGCCGATGCATCTTTGAGGAACGACATGCTTTCAATATCATTTGGATTAATAGCATCCAACGATCGTACGCCAACGGCGGCAACCCCATCAATCACCACTAATGCGTCTGTCGGGTTTATGGAAGAAGCCCCCCTGATATTGATATTCCAGCCTTCATTACCCGGCGCTGCCGAGCCTCTTGTTATCAGCACACCCGGCACCTGTCCCTGTAATGCCTGGAAGGGATTGGCCAAACTGCCTTTATCTTCAAAGGCTTTGGCGTTAACTGTAGCTACTGAACCGGTTAACGTAGCCCTTTTTTGGGTACCATAGCCTACTACTACAATCTCATTCAGCTTATTATCGGTAACTGTGAGTTTGACGTTAATGGTAGCCTGGTTACCTACAGCCACCTCTTTCGAATCAAAACCAACGAAACTAAATACAAGTATTGCATTGGTTTCACCTGTAGGTATGGTAATGGTATAAGCCCCTGAATTATCGGTTACAGTATTGATGGACTTTCCCTTAAGGGTTACCGTAACGCCCGGAAGAGGACTCCCCTTATCATCGGTAACCTTACCTTTCACAACTATTGCCTGGGCCACCACAAGCGGTTCCGGCTCGGGTAATTTACGCTGAACTATAATTACTCTATTTTTTACGGTATATGTTAGTGGCTGATTCCGGAAACAGGCTTTCAGCACATCGGTTAGCGGGGTACGTTTAAAATCAACGCTTACCGGATTGGAGCCGTTAAGCATTTCATCGGTATAAAGAAAAGTATAACCGGTTTGATTTTGGATCTCATTAAATACCTGCGCAATAGGGGTATTTTTGCCAGAAAATGTGATGTTTTGCGCGTGACCTGCAAAGGATACCTGGACAAATGCTGTGATCAATAAAACGATGGTAAGTTTCATCACCAACAGAAATTTATGGATATAGGCAGAGTGCCTACACCCGGTAAGAGCATAAAATTTCATATCTTTGAAATGTTTGGGTTTAATTGGTTTATCGTTGTGGATCAATAATATATCGGTTATAAACTCAAACATCAGCCGGGAGTGTTCGCTGCACTTCCGGTTTCCTTTTTAAGTTTATACCATGAGTAGATTTATGGCATAACTATAACCCTCCTCTCAATAATTTTAAAGTGTACTAATCCTGTTAATTCAAGTGCATTTAAAACTTCAGTGATATTTTCAGAACGCGGCACTGTACCTACAAAACCCTCATTTGTTATAGCGCCCTGGTATTGTACGCTTACATTGTACCAGCGGGCCACTTTACGCATAATGGTTTCTATGTTTTCGTGCGAGAAGTTGAAATTGCCGTTCTTCCATTCTACAGCCTGTGCTGCATTTACTTTGGCCACCTCTATTTCCCCGTTCACACGGGCCTGCTCGCCCGGCACAATAAGCTTTTGATTGTTTCCTGAAATTATTTTCACCGAACCTTCCAGCAGGGTTGTGTTGGTAGATTTTTCCTCGGCATACCCCATAATATTAAAGTGGGTGCCCAATACTTCAACTGTTGAATGATTTACTGTTACCCTGAAAGGCATCGCCTTATTTTTAGCAACTTCAAAATACCCCTCTCCCGTTAATTCAACATTTCGTTCCTTACCGGTAAAGGCAACCGGAAACTTGAGTGAGGATGCAGCATTTAGCCAAACCATAGTACCATCAGGCAAAACAACCTGATACTGCCCGCCATTGGGGGTAGAGATGGTATTGTAGCCCGATTGCAATCCTGCATTATCCTGTTGCTTTTGAGAAGCATCATATACTAATTTGCCATCGGCTGTTTTGTTAACTATGATATTTTGCTGATTAGCCAGCACTCCTTTTTTCGCACTTTCAAGCACGATCTGTGAGCCATTGGCCAACGTGAGTATTGCTTTATTTCCTCCCGGGGTTATCTTATTAGTATTATTTGTTATTGTTTGTTCTTTAACCAGGTTATTCCTGAAGACGATCCCAATGGTGATGAACAACAAAATTGCAGCTGCAACAGCTATAAGTTTTTTAAATGGAATTTTAGGTTTGATACTATGATCTGAAGCTTCTTCAGTTTCGGCAGCATCAATTTGGGCTTCAATTTTAGCAAATAGCTCCGGATGGTTAGCTGTCTCCTCATCGGGCAGATCTTTAAAAAAATCGCCGTACTGCTCAAGTAAAGCATCAACCTCCTCATCAGGAAGTGATTCAAGCCATTTTATAAAAAGCTTGTGCTCCTGTTCGGTATGCCGGTTTTCAGAAAACTTTTTAAGGAAATTGTTCCGTGCTATTTCGTCCATATATGTGTAAGACGACCGGGAAGAAATAAAGGACTACTCAAAAAAATATTTTTTTTTAATAATGTCAGGAAAAATGTCAATTTTAAAATACAAAACCATACAAAACCCTATGTATCAGAACCGTAACCACTATCTGATCTTTAACTGGATATTTATTCCCGGCCTACTGTTATTAGCACTCAATGATCATTATTTAAAACAGCATTTTACCAGTTGGCTAACCGGGAAAGTGTCTGACTTTACAGGGCTGTTGATCTTCCCTATGTTTTTATTGTTCCTCTTCCCGAGGCTCTCCAAATGGTCGGTTATCGTGACAGGCTTATTCTTTGTTTTTTGGAAAACGCCTTTTTCGGCAGCCTTTATCCAATTTTATAATAAAATCGCATTAATACCGATTACCAGAACTGTTGACTATAGCGATTATATCGCCTTATTAGTATTGCCTTTATCCTGGCACCTTATCCAGCATATCGATAAATACAGGCTCAACTATTTTCCGCCTGTTTTTTTACGTTTTTTGGCTATTGTTCCTATTGCTCTGGTTTTTATGGCCACAGAACCGCCAATCAGCTACTATATGCAGCCTGGCGGCGATATTCATATTGGTAAATCCTATAAAATGAAGATGTCAAAAGAAGCTGCACTGACCAAACTGCGGGCAAAAGGTTACCGGATCGAAACTGACACATCGCAACATTTCGGCAACCGGGCGGATTACTACGTGATCAATAACCTTGTACTGGACGGTGGCAAAGACACGCTGCAAAGCTTGCAATTTGGCTTTCTTGGTAGCGGCGATAAACCGTTATTGTTGATCAACAATATCAAACTAAGACCGGCCGACAAAGAAAAGAGCCCGAAATTGTTAAAGAAATCTTATCAGCAGTTAATCAAGTCGAATATTGTTGAAGAAGTGAAATAGCATGAAGCCTTTATTACCCTGGCAAGAGATTGACCAGGCTTAAAACAAATGCTTCCAGGCCCCTACAAGAAAAACACCGATAGTAAGCTCGCCATGGGCAAGCATGTGTTTCCTTACAAAATCCATCCCGCTGTATAATTGCTTTTTCACGGTGGCTTTAGAAATAGACAGTTTTTCGGCAATTTCATCTAAAGAAAGTTCATCTTTAGTACGAAGCTCCACGATCTGTCTTCTTTTTTCGGGAAGCAAATTGATAGCGTCCTGTGCCATCAGGTAAAAATCTTTATAATTTATTTTTGCATCAGATCGCTCGGAACTCTCTTCGGAAATTGGTTGCACCATAACCAACACCTGTGCCTCGGTTTTACTTTTCTTGATATGATCTAATAAAAGATTTTTGGCAGCACGATAAACATAAGATTGGAAAGAAACAATGTTTGTTAATGATTCCCTGCGCTCCCAGATCTTGATAAAAACACATTGAACAATTTCCTCTGTTAATTCGGCCGACCGGCAGATCAGATAGATGTAACGGTATAGATTATTGATGTTCCGGTTATACAATACGGTAAAAGCCTTTCGGTCTCCTTTTGAGAGCCGACCTAATAATTCACTCTCATCTAATTGTATTAACATTTCTATATTAGTTATCTATATAAAAATAATTTGAATATAAATTAGGTAACGGATGCCTGCCTATTTAACAGGAGTACTCCCCGGAAGCTCTTTATCAACAGATTATAACTGGCGTTCAAATCTAATAATTATTTTACCAAACACAATTTTCTTCGGTTTTACTTTTCATAATTCAAAAACACCGATAATGCCGGGTGCTGAGGAGATTGTTATACATGGTACGGAATAATAGCGCTTATTTAGCCAACAATCTGAACTCAGACTACAGAACGCCTTTTTTCGTTATATTGGCCGTATAATAAGGCACAACCAATTTAAACTTTGCTAAAAATGACCGGCGGTAACAAGAACGATAAGGTGAATATGAAAACGCTTGCGAAAGAACTCAACCTTTCAACCGCAACCATATCAAAAGCGATGCGCGATAGCTATGACATAAGCCATGAAACCAAACTTAGGGTAATGGAAGCCGCCAGGCGCTTAAATTATGTGCCTAACGCTTATGCCAGCAGTCTCCGCAAACAAAGCAGCAATACTATAGCCATTATTATCCCCGAAATTGCCGACAGTTTTTTCAGTCAGGCCATTAATGGCATTGAAAGTATTATTGCCCCCCAAAAATATCATGCGCTGATCTATCTTACCCATGACAGTTATGAACGGGAGGCATCTATGTTTAACGATCTGGCCAGCGGACGTGTTGACGGCGTCATCATGTCTGTAGCCAGCAGCACGCAGGATACCGGTCATATTAAAAAATTGCAGGAAACGGGCACTCCTATAGTTTTTTTTGACAGGGTGTGCGAAGATGTTACTGCGGATAAAATTATAACCGATGATTATAACAGCGCCTACAACGCTGCCGTCCATTTGCTGCTGGCAGGCTGTAAAAATATCTCGCTGGTCACCATCAGCGGTTATCCTTCTATTTTATCGGCTCGCGAACAAGGGTATCGCGATGCTTTAAATAACAACGGATTTACAACCGACGATACAAGGGTAGTAACCTGCTCCAATAAATATATGGGCGAAAATGTAAACGAGATCAAAGCGCATTTAACTACCGTTAAACCTGATGGGATAATAGCCACAGTTGAGCAACTGGCGACGGCTACCTACCTGGCCTGCGATGAACTGAAACTACAGATTCCAGGTGATGTAAAAGTTGTTTGCTTTACCAACCAGATTACTGCAGCCATACTTAACCCGCCGCTTACTACTGTTTTACAACCGGCATATGATATGGGCAAACAGGCGGCCGAAATACTTTTCAGCCGCCTGTCCGGAAGGCTTATTGAATCTGAACAAGAGCTGGTAATGCCATCACAACTGGTTGCGAGGGCGTCTACAGCCTCTTAGTGGCTGTTTAAAACGATTGTTTTTAAATGTAGAGACGCATCACATGCGTCTCCTGCGCGCAAATCAAAATAATTAAGTGTCCTACAAAAGTGGCTTGTCCTACGGGAGACGCATGTGATGCGTCTCTACATAAACATTTCTCAAACACCTCTTTAATCTTTTTGAGGGATATTGGTCATGGTGAACGCCAAAGTACCGCCGTGGCTGATCTGCTCGTGCGATATCATATGATCTTTTATAGGTACTCCGTTAAATGTAACCAACTTTACATATTTGTTCTGAGCTGATAAACCGGCGGCTTTGATAACCAATTTATTACCGTTTTGCAGGTTCAGGGCTATGTACGGAAACTGTGGTGCTCCAATGCTGTACAAGCCTGATGCCGGTGTTACAGGATAAAAACCCATGGTACTAAAAATATACCAGGCAGATGTTTGCCCGCAGTCGTCGTTACCGTTTATACCTATAGGTGCATTCCTGAAATTTTGCCATGAGGTATGCTGCCTTACCAGTTCCTGTGCTTTCCATGGCATACCGCAATAGTTAAACAGGTAAATGTAATGGTGCCCAGGCTCGTTATCGGCCCTGTAATGGCCATCATTAAAGTTATGGGTTAGCTTATCGGCAAAAGCTTTTTCGCCACCCATGAGGGCTATCATTCCCGGTACATCATGCATAGCACCAAAAGTGTAAGTCCACTTTGTCCCTTCGGTAAACCCACTATCCGGCTGTGCCGACCAGCTCCCGTCTGCATTACGCGGAGCCATAAACCCGGTTGAAGTGTTGTACACATTTTTATAATTTTTGCTCCAACCCATTAACTGATTATAATCACCGGTTTTGCCTAAAGCTTTTGCAAGCTGGGCAACACAGTAGTCGTCAATACCATATTCAATAGTGCGCGATACTGACTCTTTAGTTTTATCAACAGGAATATATCCTAACTTATGATAATTGGTTAAACCGCCACGGGCCTCAAAGCTTGTCCACAGATCACGATCACCCCATTTTTTCTGAACATCGCCATCGGGCGCTGTAAACGCGTCTTTGTGTAGTGCTTCGTAAGCTAAGGCCGCGTTGTAGCCCCTGAAACCTTTGATGTAGGCATCGGCAATTACAGCATCGGCATGGGTACCTATCATGATGTTGGTATAGGTTGGGTTAGGCCACATCGGCATCCAGCCGCCCTCCTGGTACATTTGCAGCAACGATTTTACCATATCATTCACACGCTCGGGCTGAGTTAGGATCAATAGTGGATGCAAAGCCCTGAAAGTATCCCATAAAGAGTAATCATTATACGAAACACCATTGTGAATTTTATCATCGAAAGCGCTGTAATATCTGCCGTATTCTGAAAATTCCCTCGGGAAAAGCAGGGTGTGGAACATAGCGGTATAAAAAATAGTCTTTTGTCCGTCGGTGATATCAGCTACCTGCACTTTTTTCAATTGTTGCTGCCAGTTATCACGAGTGCTTTTCACTACTTTCTCAAAGTCCCAATCAGGGATTTCACGCTTAAGGTTGTGACGTGCCTGATCGATGCTGATAAATGACGTAGCTACGGTAACCTTTACTACGGTACTACCTGCTGTTTTGAATGAAACATAAGCACCCATACGGGTACCAAACTGTTCTTTACTTTTCTTCTTAATGGTTTGATTATCCCAGGTGCCGTAGCTGCGGATAGGCTTATCAAACTTGATAATAAAATACCCTTTGAAGTTTTTAAGCGGAGGCCCAAGCTGTGCCGACTGCCTGTCGGGATTGTAGCCGGTTATCTCGTTATTTACGGTGTCAACATGCACATATCCGCGCATCTCCTTCATCCTTACCTTAAAATCATTGGCCCAATCGGTAAGTGCAGGATTAAGATTGATCCCCTGAATGATGAGATGCGCCTGATCTGCCTTAGGGAAAGTAAAGCGGAACATACCGCAAGTATTGGCACCGGCTATCTCGGCTTTAATATTTGTATTATTGGCAGCCTTTAGTTTTAGGGAGTAGTAATATGGTTTAGCCACTTCATCCTTATGGTCAAACATCAGCTTACGCTCTTCGGGCAGTACACGAAGGTTACCAATTTGAGGCATTACAGATACATAACCATAATCGCCCATCCAAACGGTTGGCTGGTGTGAGGCCATCAGGCCTATTACCGAGTTATCCTCATAGGTATAACTCATTTTGCTCATTTTGTTTTCGCCGGTTTGGGCAACAAAATTGGTCATGGCAAAAGGCACGTTCACGCAGGGCATAGTACCACCACCGTCGAGTCCTTTGGCAAAACCGGTTGATGCCGTACCGATGAGCGGGTTTACATAGTCAACCTCGTCCTTTTTTACTTTGGTTGTTTTTTGCTGTGCATTTGTTGTTACGGAAACTAACGAAAGCAATAAAAAGGGATATACCTTCCGTTTTAATTTCGGGCAAATGTTTAAGATCATTTCAGATAGATTTTTTAGGCTTGTTTAAACAGGCCTGGCAAATCTCTAATTTTTCAGATCATATTTGTGAAAAGCCTGATATTTTTTTCGCGAATATTTATTGCTGAAGAATTGATACCTTTTCTGAAGATACGATGCCTTTTATATCATCGGCAGATAAAGCAGCCTTGAATACTTTCACTTTGTTTATATAACCGTGAAACACCCTTTCTGAAGGAAACTCCTCATTCCGGCCCAACGTCCATTTGTTATTTACCGACAGATCAGCAGTTACATCTAATTCGGAAGTACCCACTAAAATGCCATCTATATAAAGATAAAGCTTTTTGCCGCTGTAAACCCCCGCTATGTGGTGCCAGTGTTGATGCCAGTCGGTAGGGAGGTTTACAGTACAATCGCCCCTGCCCCATCCGCCGGCAAAAAAAGTAAGCGTTTTGTTATCGGTCATTTGCAACACGTGGTTGTCGCCTTTGGTAATGATATCGGTTAAACCTTTCTCCTTACCCGTTGGGTATACCCAGCCCATCATACTGATGGATTCGCCCATGTTATCTAAAACAGGCGCGTTTGG
Source organism: Mucilaginibacter gossypiicola (assembly GCF_900110105.1). GTDB lineage: Bacteria > Bacteroidota > Bacteroidia > Sphingobacteriales > Sphingobacteriaceae > Mucilaginibacter > Mucilaginibacter gossypiicola. Next base: position 692,901 of record NZ_FOCL01000003.1, read on the forward strand.
AACTTCCACGTAAGTGCTATCGCCAAACAGCAGTTGATCTTTATTGGTTGTTGCCTGAGTTGAAATAATGTTCCCGTTGTTATGAAATCCTGAGCTATCAGCTACCGACTTGCCGGGAGCTATCGATACGAAATTAAGCATCAATGATTCGGCGGCATCTTCATAAACTTTATATACGGTTTTCGCGGTATCAACCTTTACTTGTTTAAATCCTTTTTTGGAAGCAGTTATATTATGACCGATAGTTTTAACCCCACCTGCATTCAGTTTGATATTATCTGTAAATACAACCGAATCATTCTGGATTACCGGTATTATAAAAGTCTGCTTTAGTCCGCCTGTGTTTTTTATCAGGTATTTTATCTCCTGGTTTTCATTTAGCCTGATCATCGGCTTTACTTGCAGTTGGGATATTTCAAAAGCATGCTCCTGTGGTTTTGCCGGCAGCTTCACCTCAACAGTCAACGGGAGTGTATTATCGAGTGTCAATGTGGTCTTCCCAACCGGATAAAGCCTGAACATTATAGAATCCTGAACAGTTTGCCCTTGTTCAACCAAACAATTCCTATAGCCATATGGCTTGCCGTTAACCAACAACTTCACCGTTTTAACACCTTTGCTACCTGTATTTTTAAGCCTGAACTTTACGACAAGCGGCTCATGTGGCACTACGCTTTTTTTATCAACCGAATAATCAATGATCTTAAAAGCGGTGTTTTTTTGTGTAGATGATAGCTCAACCGGATCTTTATCCATCGGCCAGTTACCCGGCTCTTTGCCCATATTAAAAATCATTGCACCGCCGTTTGCTATAACGGAATGCGGTAACACTAACCGCCGCCAGGCCTTACCATTTACCTGCAACGATTGTATATAGTTATTTTTTAATGCTGAATTATCGCTGCTGATGACAAACTTTCTGCCGTTTGGCAGATGAAGGGTTACTGCTTTAAACAATGGCGTACCAATAGCATAAAGCGGCCTGCCGGGACAAGCAGGATAAATCCCCAGCGAACTAAAAACATACCAGCTGGATGTTGAACCAAGGTCATCATTACCGGGCAAACCGCCGGGCGTAGCACTGAACCTGTTTAGCATAATATCCCTTACCCATTTTTGTGTTAGCTGTGGCTTACCGGCCTGGTTAAACAGGTAAGGCAGGTGAAATACAGTTTCGTTATCAAACAGAATAACGTTATTGCTTAGCGCCGAATCCAAGCGGGCAGCAAACTGATCGTTACCGCCGGTCATATTGATGAGGTCCTTACCGTTTTGGGGCACAAAGTATGAATACACCCATTTATCACCTTCTTTATAACCAGATGTACCGGGTTGAAGTTTAAATTCCTCGCCGTTTCGCGGAAGCATAAATAATTCATCTTTATTTAAAAGATTGCGATAGTTTAGACCTCTGTTTAATGATAATTGAGCGGTTTGTTGGTCATTCATCACCTTATCCGCAAATTGCGACAAGGCCCAATCGTCATAAGCATACTCAACCGTACGGGTAACCGATTCCTGCCGCGTAAAAGGTACGTATCCTTTTTGATGATACACTTCCATATCCGATTGAACAAATGGACCGTCAACCAGATCTTTTTTCATTCCCTTGTATGCAAGTTCTTTATCAAAGCCGGTTATCCCTTTTAAATAGGAATCAACAATGATTGGAATAGCATGGTTACCCGTCATGCTTTCGGTTGGCAGGTGCCCGCTTTGCTTGTAAACATCCAACATAGAGAAGATCACATCCTGTTGCTTTTGCGGATATAACACTGTAAGCAAAGGATGCAACGACCGAAAAGTGTCCCAGGGAGAAAAACCGCCATACTGGTTTTGCCCAGTCTTTTGATGGATTTCCCCATCGTGGCCACGATAATTACCATCGGCGTCATCAATTACCCAGGGTAATAAAAGCGAATGATAGAGCGCGGTGTAAAACACCGTATTATGCTGCTCATTATTATCGGTTATATCAATAACAGATAATAGCTTAGCCCATTCTCTGCTGGTTTGTGCACGAACCTCATCAAAACTAAGGCTCCCGATTTCCTGATCGATATTGTGCTGAGCACCGGAATAACCTACCGATGATTTGCTCAATTGCAAAGTAATGATTGTAGTACTTGTTTGGGCTTTAGAAAAGGTAAACAACCAACCGCCTTTAACTTCCTTTTTGTCTGTATATCCTTCGCTAAAGTTTATCACAGTATTAGCATCAGAATTATGGATCACTTTATTGGATATGGCGTTAATCCCGCCACCATTACCGATAAAAATTTGCGGTTTAGCATTTTCTTTAAAAGTAAAACGGAACATGCCGGTTCTTGCAGTAGCGGTTGCTTCGGCTGTGATGGGCCGCTCATCAAAATTCACTTTATAATAACCCGGCACAGCGCTTTCCTTTTTGTGCGAAAAGTGAATGCTTGATTTACCAGGCTCAAAATTAGCACCGCTATTCCATGGCATGATAAAAAGACGACCGGATGATCCTTCCGGAAAGCCACTCATGTGCCCAAGACAACTGAAATAATAAACTGAACTGTCAGTATAATTATATCCCCTTGCTCCAGTAACCCTTGTTTCCGGGCTTAGCTGTACCGCACCCGATGGTGCAACAGCACCGGGATAACAGCCGCCATTATTGCCCCATTTGGTGAGTACATTGCTTACAGTTGTACCAATAAACGGATCAACATAATGCAGGTGGTTTACTTGTTGGGCATAGAGGTTGAAGCCCGGTAATATCGAGGCTAAGACGAAATATATTATCTTCTTCAATTGTGCAATCAATAATTTAAAATAAATGTAGAGACGCATAATTGCGTCTCCCGCTTGCAAGGCATTGGAAATTCACTATCCGCTCTGTACAGTTAGAGACGCAATTATGCGTCTCTACAGGATTATTATATTTTTATATAAATCTTCTTTTTATCAAGCACCCAGGCCACCAGCCAGCAAAGCATCATATAACAAAGTGCGAATACCAGTGTACCAAAAGCACCCGGGAATATCTTTTGGTAAAACACCTGGTTTATCCAATCATAAAAACTTAACTGTGGTTTTACCCAAATAGTTTGAAAAACGGTAAGCAGCAACTCCGACAGCAAGTAGATAGCCAACGAATTTCGTCCGAAAATGAGGAAGAAGTTTGTGCCTTTTTTGATCTTTTTTATTTCGATGGCAAATACCATAAAACCTAATAGCAAAAGGTCGATACCGATGGTAAGCAGCGTGAAGGAGCTTGTCCATAGTTTTTTAGCTACGGGAAAAAACTGCGCCCAGAATAAGGAAACAGCGATCAACAAAACACCGCACATAAATAACCGCGCAACCGACTCGTAATTTTTACCCTTACGCTGAATGAACGCTCCAGCCAGATAGCCGCCAATTACATTCACAATGGCGGTCATGGTGCTGAGCAAACCTTCGGGATCAAAAGCTATGGGACCGCCTTTATCATGATATAAATGATCGTTACCCATCAACACGATATCCAATCGCGTGCCTGCATTGCCAAGCATGGTATACTCTTTGCCAGGTTCGCCGCAAAATATCAGGAAAGCCCAGTAGCCTAATAGAAGTACAACAGATATAACGACAGCTGTCTTTTGCGAACAATAGTGAACTATCAAAGCACCAAAGAAATAACACAACGCTATCCGCTGTAACACGCCCATGATACGGGTATGGTTTAAAGGGTTAAACACCCAGCTACCTGCCTCACGATGGAAGAACGGGAACCAATACATCAGGTAACCCAGCAAAAAAATGATCACCGTACGCTTAAATATTTTACCGATAAAAGCAGAGTCAGTTTCAAACTTCTTTTTGGAGAAACTAAGCGCGTTACCTACCGCGAACAGGAACGATGGAAAAACAAGATCGGTAGGTGTAAAACCTATCCAGGGGGCATGGTCAAGCGGTGACCATACGTTCGCCCCCGAACCGGGGGCATTAACGATGATCATGAAGCAAATGGTCATACCACGGAAAACATCAAGTGCGGTAAATCTTTCGGTTGTTGTAGCCATGTGCTGTTATTAATTAAGGGGTATTGAAATTTCGTTGATTGTTCTACCTGCTGCCTCTTCGGCTACAATTCGGGTTTGGTTGATACTATTGCCGTCTTCGTCGTAAACCACCAGTTGGTTTAAGCCTGTTTTAAGCCAGCACTCTGGAATGTAAAGGCTTTTCACATCGAGCTTTTCAGGGTATCTTCCTAAATTATGACCGTTAACCCAAACAGAGCCATGCCCTAATCCTTCAGGTTCAAAACGCCAGATAAAGATATTCCCTTTTGATGGTGGTAAGCTAAATGTTGTGCGATAAAAAACCGGCTCATTTTTCATTTGCATGGCTGCATCGGGTTTTGTCCAGCCGGTAGAGGCCAACACATCGCCGGGGCCACCTTTCAGTTGCCAGTTGGTTACGGTTGTTGCATCACCGATGGCGTTGATTTTTACAGGTTGATCGATACCACCTTCATTCGAATAATTCTCGATAAAGACAGTAAGCTCAACCGGACGTTTTAATGTTTCGGCATCGGTAATATTTACTTCAAAAGGCTGGTTCCATCCATCATGATGGGCTACCTGTTTGCCATTAATAAATACGGTAGCATTTTCGTCAACACTTTTAAACAGTATCGCTAATTTTGAAGTACCCACAGCCTGCTGCGGAATGATGGTATGGAACCACGCATAACCCTCTTTCAGGTTAAAAACATCATTTCCTATTTTATACTTTTTGTACACCGATGTATCAAATGCCGGCGGACCTTGCTTTACATCATCTTTTTTGTTGGCACTGGTAAAATACCACTTGCCAAGCTCAGAAATAAAAGGGCCGCCCTTTTTGATAAGCGCATTGCCAAAAAGTCCTTTGCTATCTACCTCATCTATCGGGCCAAGGTAGGCAGCCAGTTTATCGCGCCCGTCATGTGCTGCAAAAACGGCTAACGTATGCTTGCCTTTTGTCAGATTAAGGGTTAACTCATTATCATTCAGTTTCCATTTAGCAGCAGGCTTGCCGTCAATAAAAGCTTGTCCCCTGCCGCCTCCTTTAACCTGTAAGGTATATTTTCCGTTAGATGGGATATTTAGCATGGCCCTATACCAGGCATCAGCAGTTACGTCAGCATCAGCACCAATGGGCTGCGGGTCTTTTGATTTAAGCCAGGTGCTTGTACTTACATTGGATGCCACGTTGACGGCGGCGTTTTTATATTGCCAGTTTGATAAATTGATGGTTTGTTGCTGGCCGCCCTTTTTGGCATCGATATTAAAAGCGATCCCTTTACTATCGGTATATAAAATTGCTTTTTGTAGCGACTTTTGTGTCAAAGGCGTTTCTGCTGTGATTTTAAATTGACCACTTTTAACCGAGGTTTCGCCAACATAGTTTAGCCCCGTGATGATATAGCTTTTGCCTTCAGTTTCGGTGATCCACGTTTTATCGGTTAAAGCCCGGTTCATGGCCAAAACCCTGATGGTCTGCGGGCCGGAGGTAAAGGTATACTCAACAGGCATTTCATTGGCAACAGGCATTTTTTCGTCGATCAACACATCATTACTGCCAATTTTTACGGCAGTTGATTTTGATGAAGCTTTATCTTTTGTATTGAAACGAAGTAACAGCGGATTGCCAGCTTCGGCATCAACAACTACCGTTATAGTGTTAGCTTGTTTAACTATGGCGAATACACGTGTAAACACCCAATCAAGCGTAACATCGTCATTGAGTTTATAATTATGAACTAAAGGGAAAATCTCTTTAGGTTGGACGCTGATAGTTTTACCTGCAAGCAGCTCTTCGGCACCTTTAATATCTAATGGTGTGCTTAGTTTACAAGTACCCGGATTATCTAAAAATATCAGATCACCTGCAGGGCTTGTGCGGGCGGATATTTTAATGGCAGTGTCAACAGCAATGCCTTTGTATGTTTCCGAAGCATTTGTACTGTTTTCCAATACATCCTGAAAACTACGCGAAAACCATGCAGCACGTTTAAAAGCATAATATATTGGCCGCAAATCACCCGCCTGGCCTATGCCCGTACCGTAATCATACGAAGCTGCATCCTCATCATTATTGGTATAACCAAAGTTCGAGCCCCCATGAGCCATGTAGTAGTTATAACCGTTACCACCACGGGCAATGATCTTCCAGGTGCGCCTGTCATAAAGCTCTGCATCGCCCGGCTTTGCACCATATTGCGAATACCAAACGGCCCAGAACTCGGTAGAAAACCATGGGTTTGGCCGTTTATCGTCATCAAGCTTACCATCACCGGCGGGATCGCTGGCATGGTGCAGACCGCTGAAAAAATATGGTACCTGCATACCCATATCCAAAGCTTTTGCCTGCAGGTGTTTGAAATAGCCGTCGGGCATTACAGTTCCCCACCCATTGGGATGCTCATTTTCCAGTTGCACCAATATCACCGCGCCGCCTTTATTTATTTGTCGTTGAAATACAACCGGCAAAAGATGATCAAAAAAGCGATCGACGTATTGTTCAAAAGATTTATTGTCTTCCCTAACCCGCAGGCCTTTTTTAAATTTAAGCCATATGGGGTAACCGCCGTTATCCCACTCAGCGCAATAATACGGGCCAACGCGCACAATAGCGTATAAGCCAAGCTGTTTTACGATATCCAGGAATTTACCCAAATCGTGATCACCGGTAAAATTGAATTTGCCTTCCTGTTCTTCATGAAAATTCCAAATGGTGTAGATCTCAATACAATTAAAACCCGCCCGTTTTATCCGCAATAGCCTATCGTACCAAAGCTCATGCGGTATGCGGGCGTATTCCAACCCGGCTGATACGATGAACGTACGTTTACCATTCACCATAAAACCTTTGCTGTCAAAATCTATGTAGGGCTTAGCAACAGCCGAAGCCGGGAAAATATGATCGTTAGCGCTTTGACTGTGTGCTTTAGTAAAGGCGCTTAGTAGTAAGATAAATGTTAATATAGAATAGCGTATTCTCATAAGTTATTTTACGATCCTGTCATTTCGGTAAAATCCAGACTTACGAAGTTTTTAAAACTTCGTAAGTCTTCTATCTGTGTGTTCTGTCTCTTTAAAGGCTATTAAATCTAAAAAAGCGTCATTGCGAGGCACGAAGCAATCCCCGATTAGCCGGGCCGCCCTGTATAGTTCGCGATTGCTTCGTTCCTCGCAATGACGTATTTACTGAGTTTTCTTAGCGAGTCCCTAAAATCACCGCATTATACTTCACAAACAATTGCTTTGATTTTTCAACGGCATCACCCTTAGCAACATCAGTGTAGGCATTGTCATACTTGTTTACCCACTGCCACTCCCAATCTTTCACTTGCTTGTCAAAGGCATCGGCATTAAAATCAGTTTTGGCCGATAACGATTTGTCCAGCTGGTTAAAGAACATTGTCCAGCGTTGTTTATAATAGCCTTTTATCAGGCCTGCCCATTGACGGTTGGAATATTCCCTTAAACCGCTTTCCTTATCGCCCCACAGGGTAACCAGATCGCGGGCGTTAAATTCATACAGGTTTTTCTCTTTGTCGGTTATACCATTAGCCCTTGCTTCGTTGATCCATTTGCCTAACAGGAAATCTTTTCGGGTACTTAGCAGGTCATCCATATCGTCCATTAGCTCCAGGAACTGGCTGCTGTACAGTTTAAACTGCTGCTGATCTTTATTTTGATAAGCCTGTGCCATTTTCTGTTGCAGCGGACTCGCATAATTGGCCAATACCTGCCGGGTTACATCAACCAGGTCATATTGAAAGCCATCACTTTGTTTCAGGCTGTCGGCAGCGTTTACAAGCAAGCCCCAGGCTTTAACCAATTGCATCGGATCGTAATCCAATTTTGTTAACACCCTGTCGATATATTTTTTAAACGTTGGTCTTGCCACAATAATGGATTCAGGGCCACCCTCTGTTAAGCCACCTGAATAAACAGAATTTAACAGGACATGCCATGCCTCATTTGCCTGGCCGTTAACCTGTCCGTAACGGCGTTGTGCATAGTTCGCAACCCATGCGTCAGCATCAATCGGGGTATCGCGCCAAACGTTTTCCAGCATCAGGGCAAACAGGGCGGGATTTTGTTCGATACCTTCGGGCGTAACACCAATACCGCGCATATTTTTCGATTCAGGATCGTGCAGGGCGATGGCCGGATCAGCAGCTACGTGGCGCATACGACCAAACAAGCTGATATTACCGCCAAAGTTTTGCAGCATACTCCAAATCCATGGTTTACCATAGTAAGCTTCCGTACGGTTCCAAACCGGGTGGGCATCGCTGTACAAGTCAAGCACTATCATTTGCTCATTAGGCACGGCATTAAGCAAAGCTTTGATCTGCTGAGGCTGCCAGAATTTGTTATTGTAGTGGAACATCCAGCCCTGCATCACCCAAATAGCTTTGGGATCGGCAGCAGCCATAGAGTTAAAAACCTTTTTGCTCATGCCATCCAAATAGGTTGAATCGTTGGCTGGCGGCACGTTTTCGTTAAAAGTATCGGCAGAGTACAGGTGATCGGTGCCAAATTCTTTTGTCTGCGCTTCTATATATTTTTTGCCGATGGTTTCAAATATCGGATCGTCGGGGTCAAGTATAAAAACATCGGGAAACCCGGCATCCCAGTTGGTTCTTTTAACCTTAGCACCGGGGAATTTATCTTTAAATGATGGCGGCACGTGGCCGGTGAATGACGACAGAACAGGCGTCATCCCAAATGAGCGTTCACGCTCCAGGATCTTTTTTTGTAATGCTTTGTGTGAGTCCATCCAATGCTGCGGCAGCGGACCGCCCCAGGCATCAATATTCCCCATCCAAAACCATGAAAAATAAGCAGGACCGCTAAAAAACTCATCCAGTTGTTTATCGGTGAAGCCCATGTCTTTGTAAACGGTTTGCCAAACAGCTTCTTCGCCGGTTATGGCCAGCGGCATGTTGATACCGTTCAGGGCCATCCAGTCAATTTCTTTTTGCCAGCGGGTCCAGTCCCACCAGGCCATGGTATAATTAAAGGTGCAGTAATTTAAATAGTAGCGATATTGATAAGGTGTAGTTTTATGGATAAGGCCTTTAACTGCAGGCAAAGTAGCAGGCAAATTAAGGTTGGTGCCATTCCAGCCGATATCGCAAAAGCAATAATTTTTAAGATAGTAGTTTAATGCGGACGCCACCGACAAGCCATTATTACCTCTGAGCACAATTTTACCATTACGGCTTTCCAGCTCAAATACATCTTTACCGTTCTGTTGCGGGACAGATTCGACAGTAAATACGTTACCCCTGCCAGGGATTACCCTTTCAATAAAATCATAAGAGGCTTTTTGATCAACCTGGGCACCGGCTTTAAAGCCAAATGCAATAATAGCAGCTACAACAAGTAAACACTTTCTCATCAATAGATAATTAAACGCTGAAAATAAATACCGGCAACAGAAGGCTCCCCTCTGCTGCCGGTATGAGGATATTATTATTTAAAATTAGGGTTTTGTACCAACACGCCTTTACTCTTATCAATCTCAACCTGCGGTATCGGGAAGTAGTAGTTTTTAGGGCGCACAAAGGTTACCGTTTTATTTTGATCAAGTGGAGCTTTGGAAACGGCAAGGTTATAAATAGCCGCAATATCAACGATGTTCTTTTTGTCCCAACGCATCAAATCCTGGTGGCGTTGGTCTTCACCGGCCAGCTCAACACGGCGTTCATGAATCAGCTCTTTCATGCCAGCTCCCGAAACCGGTTTTAATGAAGCCGATGCACGGTGCCTGATCTGGTTGATCAGCGCATCGCCTGCACCTGCACCTTGCGTACGGATCAATGCTTCGGCAACTAACAGGTAAATATCAGCCGAACGCATTAAAGGCACTGCATAACTATGGTCAACACCGCCACCATCTGCCTGGGTATTAAATACAGCGTACTTTTTAAATGCATATCCGGTAGCAGAAAGATCGGCAGTAAAGGTTGTTAAACCGTTGCCATCACCCAGATCTACCTTATCACCAACGCTTAACAATGTTGCAGCTTTACGCGGATCACCTGCTTCAAACTCATCGGCAAGGCCCTGTAATGGCTGACTAAAACCGTAACCTCCCCATGGACGCGGAATGTAATAAACGGTAAAGTCATTTTGAACCACATTTTGTACGGCCTGGATTGAGAAAAGCATTTCAGTACTGTTTTCATTTGCGCGGGTAAAATTATCAGTATAATTAGGCGCAAGTGCGTATGCCGGGTTTGAGATCACCTTTTGCCCGGTTGCGATGGCCTCAGGCAATTTTTCCCAATACATATAAAGCTTGGTCAATAAACCTAACGCTGTTCCTTTGCTTACACGACCGCGATCGGCAGCGCCGTAGCTTTCGGGCAGCAGGTCAACCGCTTTTAGCAAATCTGATTCTATCTGTTTACGTACCTCTTCGATAGGTGATTTCGGTACGTTGAAATTCAGCGATGTATAGTCAGCTTCAGTAATGATAGGCACATCACCCTGAATGATCATCAAACGCCAGTAGCCAAAAGCCCTTAAAAAATAAGCCTCGCCCATACTGCGATTTTTCACATCGGCAGATATAGCGGTGATTTTAGGAATATTAATAATACAGTTGGTAGCGCGGTTAATCTCCTCATAACGCCATTTCCATGGGTAACGGATAGCTGCGTTAGAGGCATCGTAGGTTAAGTTTTCGATAGCCTCGTCCTCACCATGGTCGCCCGAGCGCCAGTAATCGTCAGATGGGGTATCAAATGTTGACTCGGCGTGCCCTATGTAATCTTCCTCCGGTAAAATGCTGTAAATACCGGTTACTGCGTTAACAGCGTCTGTTTCGTTACGGAAATAATTGGCGGAGCTGTAAACACCTGTTTGCTTTAAATCAAGCGCTTTTTTACAGCCGCTGCCCATCAGGGCCAGTGACACAAGCGTATATATTAGTTTGTTTGATTTCATGATGATGTTATAATTTAACTGTTACACCAAATGTTATTATCCTCACCGATGGGTATTGAGCTACGTCAACCCCTCTTTGCAAATTACCGTTGGTATAACCCAACTCAGGCGTATAACCTTTGTAGCCGGTTATGAAAAACAGATTTTGGCCCGATGCATATAGTCTTACGCTTTTTAACGTGGCCTTTTTAGCCCAACTCACAGGAAGGGTGTAGCCTAAAGTGGCATTTTTTAGGCTCACATAACTTCCACTTTCAACAAACAGATCAGATGTACGGTAGTTATCATTGGCACGATCAAGCGATAAGCGAGGGATGGTGTTGCTGGTACCCGGACCTGTCCAACGGCCTAAAGTTTCGGCATAAAGGTTAAACGGATAAGTTGGGTCGATACCCTGCATCCTGTCGGCATTGTAAAGGCTCACGCCGAATACACCGGTAAAGTTTGCCGAAAAATCAAAGCCTTTGTACGATACACTGCCCTGTAAACCGGCAGTAACATTAGGGTTGGGATTACCCAGGTTAGTACGGTCGTTACCGTCAATCAGGCCATCGCCGTTCAGGTCAAGGAAACGAACGTCACCAGGTCTGATACTACTTTTACGCGAGTCATTTTTCAACGCCGGGTCGTTATCGATATCGGCTTGTGTTTGGTACAAACCATTGGTTTTCCAACCGTAAAATGAAGCTATTGGCTGGCCCTGATAAGTGCGGGAAATTTCCTGACTTGAACGGCCGTAAACAGTTGCGCCTACAAATGTCCCCTCGCCGTTAAGTTTGGTTACCTTGTTTTTAATGAAAGAAGCATTGGCACCAACTGAATATTTCACCTTATTCCCACCATGATAATTAACCTCAACCTCTACGCCATGATTGTTCATGGTACCAATATTTTGCAAAGGGATACCTACCGAACCCGCGGAGCCTACAACGGGAGGCGCCAAAAGCATATCCTTGGTATTTTTATTAAACCAGGCTAATGTAGTGGTTAACTGATTATTTAAAAAGCCTGCATCTAAACTGACATTGGTCATAGCTGTACGTTCCCAGGCAATGTCAAGATTGGCAAGCTGCGAAACTGCCGCACCTGTATAACCAACGCCACCAAAAGTGTAGCCATTGTTTTCATAAGTACTGCCCAGTTTTATTAAACTGGCATATTGAAATGTAGTTATATTTTGATTGCCAAGTTCACCATAGCCACCCGATAATTTAAGGTTACTTATCCAGCTTATGTTTTTAATGAATTGTTCGTTAGATAGCCTCCAACCCAAAGAGAATGCAGGGAAGTAACCCCATCTTTTTGAAGGTGCAAACCTGGAAGAACCGTCTGCGCGAAAAGTCAGAGTGGCCAGGAACCTTCCATCATAATCGTAAAACATCCTTCCGAATGCTGATTGTAACGACCACTGATCGGGTATCACGCTATTGTTAAACTGGCTATTACCGGTGCCAAGCACACGCTGATCTACCGAAGTATCATCGTACCCAATCCTCCATGCGCTAAAGCCGTAGGTTTTATAATTTTGGTATGAATAACCGCCTGTAAAAGTTACATGGCTTTTACCAAACACTTTATCATAAGTCAGGAAAGACTCAAGTAATTGTGATGATGTTTCACCTTCGTTTTGGGTTAGCTGCGAGGTGGTATTTTGCCTGGCCTGGTTAACATCGGCTATACTAAAATTGTAGACACGGTTTAATGTACCGTCATAAGCGTAGTTAACACGAAGTTTTAGCTCTTTTAGGAACGAGATTTCGGCAAAAGCGTTGGCCAGTGCACGGTATTTTTTATTAAACCTGTCTGCTTCCTGTATGGTAGCATAAGGGCTGTTGATATCCCCTAACTGGTTAGCGAAAGCTTTGGAAGTACCATAGGTGCCATCAGGATTAACCAACGGTATTGCAGGGTTAAAGCGTAGTGCAGAGAAAATTAAACCCGTTTGCGAGTTGTTATTATCAAACCCAACATTGTTTGCATAGCTTAACTGGATATTTTCACCCAATTTCAACCATTCGGTTACTTTATGCTCTGAATTAAAACGGGTGCTAAAGCGTTTAAAATTAGTTTTATCAATTATACCGTCGTCGTTATAAACCGAGGTGGACCAATAATAGTTGGATACATCATTTCCACCCTGCAGGTTAACATCGCCATTAATTACATGGCCCGTTTTCATGATAGCACGCTGCCAGTCGGTTCTTTGAGTGGCGTAATAGCTGTCGTTCCATGGTGCATCGATAGCAACTCCATCATTGGTGTAGCGTTCCCTTTTCAATGAATACAAATCGGGTGCGGTTAACAGTTTAAGATATTTGGTTGTATTAGAAAAACCGTTGTAGAAATTGACAGTAGTAGCTAATTTCTGGTTATAAGTACCTCTTTTGGTGGTAACCAATACAACGCCGTTGGCAGCACGTGTACCGTAAATAGCCGCTGCCGATGCATCTTTCAATATATCAACCGAAGCAATATCGTTGGGGTTGATATCGCTTAAGGCGTCAGGGTCGCTGGTAGGCACACCATCAACAACAATAAGCGGGTTGGCATCGTTTAACGTACCGGTACCACGGATACGGATACTTGAAGCAGCACCCGGCGAACCATCGTTGCGTACAATGTTTACACCAGCCGCACGGCCGTCCAGGGCCTGAGTTGCTGAAGCTACAGGAAGGTTTTGAATATCTGTACCTTTTACACTCGCTACAGAGCCGGTAACATCTATCTTTTTAGTGGTACCGTAACCTACTACTACAACTTCGGTCAAGGCAGATGGCAGGGCCACCAAAGTGATATTTAAAGTTTGGCTTCCTGTTATGGTTACTATCTTTTTTTCAAAACCAATGTAGGATATCTCCAATACGCCATTTATAGGGGCATCAATACTGAAATTTCCATTCGCATCGGTTGTTGTTCCCTGATTTGTTCCTTGTAAGCGAATGTTTACCCCAATAAGCGGCTCGCCTTTGGCATCAACAACCTTGCCCTTTACAAGGGCTATACTTTTGGTCTCCTCCTGGTTGGCAATGATCACTACATGGTCATCATTCATCTTATAAGAAAGCTTATCATCAATGATGGCTGCAAGCAATTCATCAATGGTTGCATCTTTTACGTCAAGGTCAACCTTGCCCAGCTTTTTGATGGAAGCATAGTTATAGAAGAAGCGGTAATCGCTTTGTTTTTGAATTTTTGTAAGGATACTGCTTACTTCGGCCTGCTTTAAGCTAAGCGTAAATTTCTGCTGTGAGTACACTTTTGCAGAAACTTGTACACAGGTAGCCAGGACAAATAAAAATACTGCTTTCATCAGCAAAATAACTTTGAGACATACGGGGGCGCCACGAAGCGGAAACACCCTTCTTGTTTTTTTCATTACATTTGTTTTGAAAATAAATGGATGGAGCAAGTGCTGTTTTACAATTGCTTACTCCGTTAATAAAATCCTATTTGTTTGCGGGGAGGAGTGGCAGCTCTTCCCTTGTTTACTTGCGGATGTTCAGGAATCTGATAGGTAAGTTTTCAATATCATAAGCTGTTGGTTAATGGGTTAGTTAGTTTATTTTGATTTCTATTTTTCTTTTTTCGACAGGTACACCGTTTGCCCATCCACTCTGAATTTGAATGGCGTAGTCAGTTCGATAATGCCCAAAGCCTCCTTCAACGTCTCTTTATCAAGCAAACCGCTAATTTGTTCGCTGCGGAGCGCCTGATCTTCAAACACAACCTGCACATTGTATTTGCGTTCAATTTGTGCAGCCACGTCTTCAAACATCTCGTTGGTGAACAGAATTCGGTTATCAACCCAGGCTGTTTCTTTTACTTCATCAGGCTTAACATCCGGTAACTCGGTTACCTGGTATTCAATCTTTCCCTCTTTGGGTTTTATACTTTTGGGCTCACGGTTATTAATAACAATCAGCTTTTCATTAGGCAACAGAATGATCTTTTTCTCCGGATTGTTTTTTAGTTCAACCTGTACTTTACCTTTTAACAAGGTAGTTTCTACCGTTTTATCGTTATTAAAAGCTTTTACGTTAAAAACCGTTCCCAATACCTTTACAACAAGCCTGGCTGTATGTACCAAAAAAGGTTTCTTAGCATTTTTAGTTACTTCAAAAAAACCCTCGCCGGTAAGGCTTACGTCCCTTGTGTTTTTTTCAAAAGCCTCGGGATACGAAAACGTACTGCCTGCATTCAGGGTAACCTGCGTTCCGTCGGGTAATTTGAGCTTTTGGGTTTTACCGTAAGGCACATGAATTTCATGTAATATATTTTCGGCTGTGAGGCTATCCTGTTGCGCTGTTTTCTTATAAAATAAAGCTCCCGCCGCAATAAATATCAATACTGCGGCAGCAACCCATTGCCACCTGAACATTGGCCTAACTTTAACTTCATTTACCGTATTTTCGTTCGAACTTTTAATCCGGTTCCAAATCTCTTCCAGGTTTCCGTTGATATCTTCAGGCTTGACCTCTGCCGGTTCGGGATCATTTCCTTTTAATGCGTTAGTAACCTGGTATGTTTTTTTATAGTTGGGAAATTGTTCAAGAAACACGTCGAGTTCGGCCAATTCTTCAGCACTGGCAGTTTTGCCCATACTTTTAGCCATTAACTCAATAAACCTGGATTTGCTCATAGTAATTGGTATTCTGCTTAAAGGACACCGCTCCTCCGGGTTTTTCCTAAAAGAAATTAAAATATTTTTTTGAGGAGACGGCTGTTGTGAAGTAACGCAATGATAACAGGCTACAGGCCAATCTGCATCTATCCAAAAGCCCCCTTTTACCATATCTTTTTTTGTAACTTGTTCGGATAATCTCTCGTCTCACAACTAAATCTTAGTGTATGAAATATTTCCTTTTGCTTGTAAGCTTCTTACTGATACCTTTTTTGAGCAATGCCCAGATTGATCGTGCGCGGCTTGATAGCCTGTTCCTGTATCTTACAACCAACGATCTTGCCATTGGAAGTATGACCATTAGCCAAAATGGACAAGTAATCTATCAACGCTCTTTGGGTAAAGATCAAAATCCGACGACAGAATATAGGATTGGGTCCATCACCAAAATGTTTACGGCAGTACTTACATATCAATTGATTGATGAACACCGATTGGCACTAACAGATTCACTGGGCCGCTTCTTCCCGGATCTGCCAAACGCAGGCCATATCACTGTTGCCGAACTGTTAGGGCACCGTAGCGGCCTGGCCAGCTTTACAAACAATACGGATTTTGATACATGGAAAGACCAGCCTCATACACAAGCAGAATTGCTTGCGATGATCAAAAAACAAAAGCCAGATTTTGAGCCGGATGCGAAGGCAGATTACAACAATTCCAATTATTTACTTTTAGGCTATATAGTTGAAAAAATTTACGGCAAACCCTATAAAACGGTAGTTACCGAAAAAATTATTCACCCTCTTAAATTAAAACAAACCTATTACGGTGAAAAGGCTGGGTTTGCCAAAGGCGAGGCTATTTCTTACAAATATTTCGATAGCGGCTGGAAGCAGGATCGTGCAGTTTACCTCGATAATTTCGCAGGGGCCGGCGCACTTATTTCTACTCCTCAAGACCTATGCACGTTCATAAGCGCATTGTTTAAAGGCAAACTAATCAGTACCGGTAGCCTCAATTTGATGAAAACAATGCGCGACGGTTACGGAAAGGGCATGTTTCCATATGGATCTGCGGCATATCCCGGTTTTGGCCATAACGGAAAAACAGAAGGATTTGGTAGTTCTGTTCAATACTATCCGGCATCGGACCTGGCTATCGCTTACTGCACCAACGGCGAGGTATTCCCCAAAGGCCGTATCCTCGACCATATTTTTAAAGCTTGTTTCCATATTGCGGATACGCTGGAAACTTTTAATCCTGTTAAGGCAGATAGCGTTCACTTAGCAAACTTTACAGGAAAGTACAGCGCATCTTCAGGGATAGAGATAACTAACAGGGTGGCAAACGGCACGTTGGTAAGTTCTGTAAAAGGCAAAGACTTTGAACTCACCCCAATCTCACCTAATGAATTCTGGAATAAACCATTTGGCTTTTTCTTTTATTTTGACAACAACGGCAAACGACTATTACTACAGGACGTGGACGATACATATGAACTGAAACGTCAGTAACGAGGCATTGCAAACAGTATCGAAAATTTGATGCTAACTATTACCAAGTGCCTCATCCAATTTCTTCAAAGCAATGGCCAGTTGCGCAAATACCGTTTTGTTAGACAGGCCAAGGATATCGGCTACTTCGTTACAGGATAGGTCATCTTCCTTAACCATTTTAAAGATGAGTTTGCAACGTGGGGGCAAACTATTTACAGCGTTTAAAACTCCGGCTTGCAGCTCTTTACTAATGAGCAATTGCGACGGATCAACCGATAAATGAAAATAATAGGTTTCGGCAAGCTGAGCGTCGCGGTTTCTTTTTGAGGTATTGCTGCGGATATGGTTAAGACAGGCGTTTTTTATCGATACATAAAAATACACTTTGGGGTTCGTGATCCTATCCAACTTATGACGGCCCGTCCAGATATTTACAAAAAGATCGTTAATGATTTCCTCGCAAGCTTCCTTATCGCCCAAAAAGGACCAGGCAAACTGATTAAGACTATTGATCAGCAGCTTATACAGTTCATTAAAGGCAGATTCATCATTGTTGTAATGGATAGAATCTATAAGTGCTTTAATCTCCAATGTTGAGCGGCTTGCTTTTAACGGGAACAGTTAACTGAAATAATGTACAATTTTAAGTAAAAAAATCCTGATCAAAAGTATTTTAGGTTGATTTAAGAAGCCGGATCTCCTCATCGGCTAAAACTCATTGTCTGCAATTCTACTGCCGTAATATTCGCGGTTTAAAATGTCTATTTCAGCCGATAAAATGTCCGCTTGTCCCCGAAACCCATATTTTCTTATCACTACCTGTTATACTTTAGCAGTAAATGGAAATAATTGGGGCGTTTAGTCAAAACAAATTAAAGTTTGGCGGTGGTTTTACTAACACAACAGCAGATTTGGCTTGCAGGCCATAATTAACTTTATATTTGTCCGGCAACCATTTTAATTTCCGCAAACCTTTGCAATAAATGAAAGACACAACATTTAAAATCTCTCCCGGAATTATATGGAGCAGCTCAATTTTTCTTGGTCTGCTGGCCTCCGTTCCTCAAATAGCCGAACGCCACTTTAAACCAGCCGAAGCAGCAGTAAACTCGGCTGTTACAGGCGCATTTTCGCTGTTTGTGTGGTACTATAATATATATACGCTGCCAAAGCCATCTCATAATAAACAACTAAACAAAAGCATCTCGTATTCCCGGCTTCTTACCACATTGGTGATAGGTATGGGTGTAATGCTGGCTTTAGCTTATATACAACAACTGATATTAACGCACATGAATTTTGGTCCGGTGATGCTCATGATTGAGGTTAGGGGCATCCTGATCAACCTGGTGTTTTACATGCTGATAAACCTGTTGTATCAAAACTACCAAAACCAGCAGGTTAGCGTAGAACTGGAACGCATTAAGGCCGATAACCTTGGCGCACAATATGAACTGCTTAAACAACAGATCAATCCGCACTTCCTGTTCAATAGCCTTAATACACTTAAAGCTATGGTTGAAACCGGCGATCAACACTCGGTAGATTTCATCCTTAAACTTTCCAACTTTTACCGTTTTACGCTTGAGAGCCGAAAATTAGACCTCATTCATTTATCTGACGAACTGGACATTGTAGACGCTTACAACTTTTTGCTTAAAGCCCGGTTTGAAGATGGCTTCATTTTTACCAATACCATAGATGATCAATATCGCGGTACATTAATCCCTCCGTTTACGCTGCAATTACTGATCGAAAATTGCATTAAACACAATGTGGTATCGCTGGATCATCCCCTGCATATTAAGCTATATACCGAGGGCGACAACATTGTTATGGAGAACGAAATTAAGCCCAAACGCTTTGAAGAACCATCAACAGGCGTTGGGCTCAAGAATATTAATTTGCGCTATGATCACCTGCTTGATAAACAAATAGAGATCATTGCCGAGGATAAAACATTCAAAGTTAAACTACCTATTATACATGAACATTATCATCATTGAAGACGAACTCAAAGCGGCTCGTTCGCTCGAAAGCATTATATTAGAATTAAGGCCGCACTCAAAAATTGTCACCAAGCTCCAAAGTGTAGAAAGCTCGGTTGCCTATCTTTCAGAAAACAGGCAGCCCGATCTTATTTTTATGGATATCCAGCTTTCGGATGGTTTATGCTTTGAGATCTTTAAATCGGTAAAGGTATCATGCCCTATTATTTTTTGTACCGCGTTCGACGAATATTCGTTAGAGGCCTTTAAAGCTAACAGTGTTGATTACGTGCTTAAGCCTTTCTCAAAAACAGATATTGCCGATGCCTTTAAAAAGGTAGATGAATTGCGGAATTTCTTCCAGCAGGGCTCGCAGCCGGATATCAGCAGCCTGTTATCACAAGTTACACCTCCTGCAGGGAAAAAAAGTTTCCTTGTGTTTAAGAATAATAAGTACATCACTATAGCGTCGAACAACATAGCGTTCTTCTACATCCGTAACGAACTGTCAACCATTATGACTTTTGATCAGCAGGAGTATGTTGTTAACCAATCGCTTGATCAGATCAGCGGCCAGCTTTCACCCGAACAATTTTTCAGGCTCAACAGGCAATACATTGTAAACTTTAGCGCAATAAAAGAAGTTGAACACTATTTCATGCGTAAATTGTTTGTTAAATTGACAATTCCAACGCCCGAGAAACTCCTCATCAACAAAGAAAAAGCGCCTGTGTTTTTAAGCTGGCTCGAGAATAGGTAGATTTAATGCTTCCGGCTTAAAAACATTCCCCCCAATAAATGCCCAACTGAACTATGTAAATGTCTGGTTGGGCTTTTTTATGCTGTTTCGGTAGCCGATTGGGGCATAATTTTGATATAAATTAAAAATCGAAAGATATGAAAACGTTAAAAATTTTTAGCTTTTGTGTTGGTGCGGTAGCACTGGCGCTTGCTACTGCTGCATATGCCGCCCGTAAAATAGATTCAGTTAAAACTGTAAGCGCCGATACTCCCGGTAAAGGTTTTGCCCTGGTTGAATTGTTTACCTCAGAAGGGTGCTCAAGCTGCCCGCCTGCCGATGAATTGTTGGCCAGGATTCAAAAAGAGTCGCAGGACAAACCTGTTTACATACTGGCTTACCATGTTGATTATTGGAATAGCCTTGGCTGGAAAGATGTATTCAGCAATGCCATGTTTTCAAAACGTCAGCGGGAATACAGCGCTTATTTAAATGCCCAGGTTTATACCCCGCAGGTTGTTGTTAACGGCAAAACTGAATTGGTAGGTTCGGATGAACCTGTACTTCGCGATGCTATTTCCAGCGCTTTAACAACTGCCCAAACCGCACAAGTTTCTCTTCAGGCGCAACAAAATGGTGATAAGCTAACCGTAAACTATGAGTTATCCGGCAACACTGATAACCAAAATCTGTTGATAGCTATTGTACAAAAATCGGCCATCAGCAAAGTTGCCAAAGGTGAAAACGAAGGCAGAACTTTATCCCACGCCCAGATAGTTCGCGATCTAAAAACAGTCGCCTTAAACGAGGCAAAGAAAGGCCAAACCGTCATCAACTTACCTAAAGAGTTTACTCAGCAAGGTTGGGAAGTGGTAGGCTTTATCCAGGACAAAGGCAACGGCGAAGTTTTAACCGCAACAAAGGCAACCCTCACAAACAACGCTGTAGCTAAAATATAATAACATAAAATTTCAACATCATGAGCAAGTTGAAACAAGGCCGGTTATTAGTCGGGTTCCTGTCACTGTTCTCATTATCATTTCTTACACGGGCTCCCTTTGAGCAGAACCCGCAAGATTGTGAAATGATCTGCGTACCGGGGAAGAAGAAAAGACCAGCAGAAAGTAAACACATCTAATATAAACAGCATCGGCCCTGCAAAAGGGCCGATGCTGTTTTAAACAAATACCATCATGAAAAAACTCCTGTTAATTTGCATAACAACACTTCTAAGTATAGGTGCTTATGCACAGGCAAATGAATTAAACTGCACCGAACAGGCATTTACTTTTAAAATAAGCCTGCCTGCCAGCGGGCATAACTATTCATCTAAAATTGGCCGCTTTAACTCTTCGCGGTTATCATCTGATTTCAGGTTGCCGGGTACTTCTGCGGATAAGCAAAATCAAGCGGAAACTACCCTTCCATTCGGCTTCGCAAAAAAAACACATGCTTCCTTGGATTATTCTCCCAATGACACGATCATGCTTAAAAAGATGACATTTCTATATCCTAAAATAAACAATGTAACAGGTAAATTTACCTACACAGCCTACGATCATTTTAAGCTACTACCAATGCCTGTTTTAAACGCTTTAGCTCCGCTTTTAAACTAATCATCATTAACATAAAAAACCAAACCAATGAAAATCAACTATTACGGTCACTCATGCTTCTCGGTAGTTGCCGGGGGTAAACACATTCTGTTTGATCCCTTTATTACAGGCAACGATTTGGCTAAAGACATCAACATTGATGAAATTAAAGCCGATTACATTTTTGTATCACACGGTCATTATGATCATGTTTTGGATGTGGAAACTATAGCAAACCGCACAGGAGCTATGGTTGTGGGCATTTTTGAAGTATATGACTACTTCAGCAAAAAAGGTGTTAAAAACGTGCATCCACTAAACCCGGGTGGCAAAGTGACCTTTGATTTTGGTATTGCCAAATCGTTCATTGCCCAACACTCGGCCAGCTTTCCGGATGGCAGCTATGCAGGTGTGGCCTGCGGTTATGCTTTAAAAACCGACGACGGCAATCTTTATTACAGCGGCGATACTGGTCTTACTTTAGATATGAGCCTTGTAGCCAATTGGGTTGATCTTGACTTCGCGGTTTTCCCTATAGGTGATGTGTTAACCATGGGCGTTGATGATGCCATTGAAGCTGCAAAGCTGGTAAAGGCTGATAAAGTTTTAGGCGTTCATTACGATACCTTTGGCTTTATCAAAATAGATACAGCTGCAGCTGTTAAACAATTTGAACAAGCAGGATTGAAACTATTTTTACCCGGTATTGGTGAGAGCATAGATATTTGAGCGGCCTAAATGTTTTGTTATAACCAGAAAGTGAAATAACAAAGCCGGAGAAGACTTACGAAGTTTTAAAAACTTAAGTCTGGATTTTAAGAAAGCAAAAAAGGCCTGCCTCAATTAAATCGAAGCAGGCCTTTTTCTTTTCAAAGCTCCCCCTTTTAGGAGGCTTGGGCCGGGGGGCTTACACCAGGTTGATCTCAACGTTGATGTTCCCATAAGTTAATTTAGAATAAGGACATGTTCTGTGAGCTTCTTCTATTAGTGCTTTCGCTACGTCCACATCCAGACCTGGTAAACTTACATTTAAACGGGCTTGTAAAAAGTAAGCGCCTGTAGTGATACCCAGATCCACTTCTGCATCAATAGCCAGTTCGGCAGGGAGCTCGATCCTTTTTTTAGCGGCAGCTAATCCGATAGCGCCTTCAAAACATGCTGACCAGCCGGCTGCAAATAGTTGTTCAGGGTTTGTACCTGGTTTAGGGGTTCCGGGAGTTGAATGTTTAATATCCAACTGACCATCACTGCTAACAGACGAACCACCGTCACGACCGCCAACTGTGCGCACATTAGCGGTATACAATACTTTATCAATTTTATTAGCTGAGATATCTTCGATTACTTTGATCTTATTGATAGCTGATTCTTTAATAGTTTCCATTGTGTTATTTATTTAAATAGTTTTTGTTTTTTGTATGCTCAAAGATACCCTGATATCGGCCCGAGTCCTATCACTAACTATGCGAGCCGGACATCCCATACCACGAACCGGACATTCTTTAAGCCGAAAATCCAATCACCCAAAAGTGTCATTGAAACTTTTAATTACAATCGATAACGGATAAAGAAAATAGCTACACAATACGTATAATTATTCTAAATAAATTTGGATACTATGTTTATAAACAGCATTTTTAAATAACCTTTGTTCGTAAACCAATTGAAAAAACTTGTCGCTCTGATGTTGCTTAGCATTCACCTGCTTAATATAGGCGGGCATGTAGCGTTACATCAATTCCTGGTTTACAAAAGCAACAGATACTTTACCGAACAAACCGCCAAAGGCTTTTACAATGTAAATGACCTTACCGAGGTAGTTATCCCTGCTAACATGCCCGGCATAACCGACTGGAAAAGCTACGAAAACATTCACGGACAGATCCAGTTTGGCAGCAACTGCTACAATTATCAAAAAATGCGCGTAACAAGGCATGCCATTTATCTAATGTGTACACCTAATTATGCAACCACCCGCCTCGCCGATAAAAACATCCTTAATGCTAAGGATGTAAAAGAGAACCCGGTACCTCAAAAAGAACATGTTCCCTTTGGTAAAATAACTATGCAGGACAACCTCAATTTCACTTTCGTGCATTTTGAGTTTAGTTGTCCAATAAAATATACTCAACAAATTGTTGTTCACCCGGTTCAACAGTTAATTCCTGCTCACCAGGATATCCCGGAGCAACCGCCTAAGGCCGTTTGCTAATTTTTTCCCCTGTTTTTATTCATTTTTTGGGTAGCGGTTGTACCACTCTACTACTGTGTTTTTATTTATTTCTATCGATAGTTTATTCGTAGCTCAAAGGCTATGATATTACTATATATCGATAGCATTGATAATCTCCAGACAGGTATATCCTCTCCCCCAACCTACAAACATTCAATTCATTACTTATGCCTTATATTACCCTTGAAAGCCATTTGCCGGGCATTACCGGCTTATTAGAGTATGCCAAAGAACCGGCACAACCTATCCGTAACCTTACGCAGTTTTTGTTGCGCGGCCCTTCAACCTTGTCCGAAGCCGATCGTGAACTGATAGCCACCGTGGTATCACATAACAACCAATGTACCTTTTGTACCACCGCACACACCGCCGCGGCCGATCTACTGGCCGGCGAGGCCGAAACAGCCCAAAAAGTAAAGGAAGACATTGAAACCGCCCCGGTTACCGAGAAAATGAAAGCCCTGCTTACCATTGCCAAACTAACCGCAAAAAATGGCCGAAATGTAACAACCGAAGCCATCGACCGCGCTAAAGCTGCCGGGGCTACCGATATTGAAATTCATGACACCGTATTGATAGCCGCCTTGTTTTGCTATTATAACCGCTATGTTGACGGACTGGCCACTGCCCTCCCAGCCGATGCCGGTTACTACAATGTACTGGCCGAACGCCTGGTTAACCATGGCTACACCCGCCTGCCGCAAGGTTATGATCATTTAAAAAAATAACCCTAACCCCTGATTTAAACTAAAACCCAACACAATGAAAAAACTTTTATTCTTCGTATTACTGCTCACATCCATAAACCTGTTTGCCCAGGAAGTTAAGGTAACGGGCAACATTACCGATGCTGCCACAGGCAAGCCCGTTTCAGGTGCAAGCATCTCTGTTAAAGGAAAACTTACCGGCACCACTACCGATTCAAAGGGCAATTATACTTTAAGTGCCAATAAATTAAAGCTGCCCTTTACTATCGTTATATCAGCCGTAGGCTTTGAAGTGCAGGAAAGCCAGGTAACATCTGCCAGCAATAATATCAGCGTTAAACTAACACAAAAAGCTATTGTGCTTGACGAGGTGGTATCATCTGCCACTCGCATCAACCAAAGCATTTTGCAATCGCCGGTGAGTATCGAAAAAATGAGCCTTAAGGCCATTAAGGATAATCCTTCATTTACTTTTTACGATGGTTTGCAAAGCGTAAAAGGCATTGAATCGGTTACCAGCAGTTTAACTTACAAACAGATCAATACCCGTGGCTTTAACAGCACCGGTAACAGTCGTTTTTTACAACTGGTTGATGGCGTTGACAACCAAACGCCCGGCTTAAACTTTTCGGTAGGTAACCTTTTCGGCGCTTCGGATATTGATATTGAAAGCGTGGAAGTTATCCCCGGCGCAGCTTCGGCTTTGTATGGTCCGGTGGCTTTTAACGGTCTGCTTTCACTTAAAACCAAAGATCCGTTCAAATACCAGGGCTTAACCTTACAGGTAAAAAGCGGTCTTAATCACTTTGGCGAATCGGTTGTTAAGCCACAGGGCTTGTATGATTTTGCAGCCCGTTACGCCAAAGCATTCAACGATAAATTCGCGTTTAAAATCAACGCTTCATACCTGACCGGCCGCGACTGGTATGCCGATAATTATACTGACGTAAGTGCTTCAACCCCGGCTGCCCAACGTGGCCCCAACAACCCCGGCCGCGACGCGCTGAATATTTATGGAGATGAGGTTACCAAAACCCTACCAGGCATTGGGCTGGTATCCAGAACAGGTTATGAAGAAAAAGACCTGATGAACTATAACGTGTACAGCCTGAAACTGAACGGTGCTTTACAATACCGTTTCAGCAATAACCTGGAGGCTATTTACCAGTACAATTACGGTCGCGGTACCGCAAGCTATACCGGCAGCAGCCGTTTTGACCTTAACAACTTTGTTTTGCAAACACACAGAGTTGAGTTAAAAGGCAGCAACTTCTTTATCCGTGGCTATTCGGTTGAAGAAAACTCGCACGATTCATACAATACCCGCTCACTGGCCCAATTCATTAACCGCGACTGGGTGAAAGACCTGAACGGTAATACCGTAACGCCCGATAAAGCCGATGATACCTGGTTTACCCGTTATGCCGCTGCATTTAATGGTTCGGTAAGCGGCGTTACCCCTAATAGTAATTCGGCCGCGAGGGCTTTTGCCGATCAGGGCCGTTTTTTACCGGGCACGCCTGAATTTAATGCTGCAAAAGATGCGTCAATCCATAACTATGGTCTAAGTGGTGCAGGCGTTTTCAGTAACAGTAAGTTTTATCATGCAGAAGGCCAGTATGACTTTACCAGCGCTATAAAAGTATTTGAACTCTTGGCCGGCGGCAGTTTCCGCGATTACAGGATGTTCACCAATGGCAGCTTGTTTGATGATAAAGACAAACGCGTAACCATTAAAGAATACGGCTCATTTGTACAGGCGGCTAAAAAACTGTTTGACGATAACCTGAAACTGACAGCCTCACTCCGTTACGATAAAAACGAAAACTTTAAAGGCAGCTTCACTCCTCGTTTTTCGGCTGTTTATACGGTTGATAAAACTTCAAATTTCAGGGCATCATATCAAACCGGTTTCAGGAACCCAACCCCGGTTGATCAGTTCATTCACCTTAACGTAGGACCTATCACCATTTTGGGTGGCGCGCCTAATAATAGCAAAGGCCTCAATGTTTATGAAAACTCTTTCACCTCATCATCGGTAAGTGCTTTTGGTGCAGCGTTTGGCAAGGCCGTACAAAGTGGCACTCCTTTCCCGCAGGCAGTTGAGCAAAATAAAGGCTTGCTTCAAAAAGCCAGTGTAGCCTATATCAAACCTGAGCAGCAAAAAGCATTTGAGTTGGGTTACAAAGGCCTGATCATGGATAAATTGCTGATCGACCTGAACTACTATCACAGCAGCTATAACAACTTTATCCTAAACACAGTTGTGATCCAGCCAAGCAACCCAATCCTTGGTGCTGATGGACAGGTGACCACAGCCTCTGCAACTGATATCCCTAACGGAAAAGTGCACGCGTTCCAATTGTATACCAACGCGCCTGATAAAGTATCCGCCCAGGGAGCAAGTGCAGGTTTAACTTACCTGCTCAATGGCGGTTACGCTGTAGGTGGTAACGCCACCTTATCGGTGTTTAACCTTCGCAATGCTAACCCTAATAACATTGCCGCCTTTAACACACCTAAATGGAGCACGAACGCCACATTTGGCAACAGTAATGTGATCAATGATTTTGGCTTCAACGCGGCATGGCACTGGCAAACTGCTTACGACTGGTACGGAACCTTTAATGGCACCCGTCCGGGTCGCGTAGACGCCTACTCTTTAGTTGACCTTCAGTTTAGCAAAAAACTGCCAAAGCTCCAGTCGACAATCAAACTGGGCGGCAGCAATATCTTCAACAATAAAGTATACCAATCATACGGCTCGCCGGCTATTGGCGCCATTTATTATGTTTCAATAGTATTTGATGACCTTTTAAAATAAACAACATGAGCACTTTAACAATTGATGGTCAGGTTGCAAAACCTCAAACAAGCCTCAGCGCCACCTATAAGGTGGTGCTGTTCGCGATCTGTTTTTTTAGTACTACCCTGGGTGGCTCCGTGTCAACACTCATGTCGGTTTACCTGCCCGTTGTGGTAAAAGACTTGCAGGGAACTGTGCCCGCCGATGAGATCAATGCCATCAGCGGGTATATCAACGCCATCTTCATTTTTGGATGGGCCTTTGGCGGCTTTACCTGGGGTGTTATCAGCGATAAAATGGGGCGTAAGAAAGCCTTGCTGCTGGCAATCGGCAGCTATGGCGTGTTCACCATTTTAACCGGGCTGATGCCAACCTGGTGGGGTGTACTGCTTTGCCGCTTCTTCAGCGGTTTTGGCGTAGGAGGTGTTTTGGTAACCTCCATAACCCTGGTAAGCGAAGTCTGGCCTGCCAAAAGCAAGGCGGTGATCATAGGCATTCTTTCTATTGCCTTCCCGGTAGGCATTTTCTCTGCCGGGCTCATCAACCTCATTGTATCATCATGGCGGTCGGGCTTTTTAGTTGGGGTAATTCCTCTTACCCTGGCCTTGATAGGCGCACTGGTTTTGAACGAATCTGAAAACTGGCTCAACTATCGCAATGATATTGCCAACCGCGAAAACCCGTTAAATAAGCTGCTTTCTAAAAATCACCGCCGCGAGCTTATTGTAGGTTCATTAACCTTTGGCACCATGCTGATAGGCTTATGGGCGATATTTTCATGGCTGCCTACCTGGGTGCAAAGTTTAATTACTGACCATGATGCCGCTAAAGAACGCGGCCTGAGCATGATGTGTATGGGCATGGGTGGCTTAACCGGCGGTTTCTTTTCGGGCTGGCTGGTTAACCTGTTATCCATCAAGCGTTCTATGGTGATCTGCTTTGCTGTTTGTGCGGGTATGTCATTCATCCTGTTTAAAACCAACACCACGTTCAGTGCCGCAGTTTACATCGAGATCATCATACTGGCCTTGTTTTTTGGTGCAAGCCAGGGTGTATTATCAGCCTATATTCCACAACTATTTTCGACTGGCATCAGGGCAACTGCAACAGGATTTTGCTTCAATATCGGGCGGATATTTACAGCTACTGCTGTATTATTTGTGGGTGTGTTGGTATCAACACTGGGCGGATATGGCAATGCACTGATCATCTTTTCGCTGGTATTTATCGTTGGCTTACTGGTGGTAATATTTGGCCACGAAAAAGCTGAAGACATGAAGCAAAAAGCTTAAAGCCGAAGGCTAAAAGCGAAATAACAATTCAAATCACTAATTCAATAACTCACTAATTCAAAATTTAAAATATGGCACACATCAATGTACCAGAAGGCGTTCCCGGCATCCGTTCACTGGTAATGTTCAGGCCCGAAACCGGTCAATATTTGTATGAACTGGCTGAAGTATTATTACGCGGAGAATCAACCTTAAGTCCGGCCGACCGTGAGCTGATAGCTACTTACGTATCCTACCGTAACAACTGCACATTTTGCTACAGCAGCCACGCCGCCGCCGCGCGCTGCTTGTACGAAGATGACGCACTGATTGTTGACGAAGTACTACGCGATATGACCGAAGCGCCCATCAGCGCCAAGCTAAAAGCATTATTAAATATTGCAGGCAAAGTGCAGATTCTGGGGAAAGAAGTAAAACAGGAAGATGTTGACGCAGCACGTGAACAGGGAGCTACCGACAGGGAGATCCACGATGCTGTATTAATAGCCGCTGCATTCAGCATGTTTAACCGTTATGTAGATGGGTTGGCCAGCCTTACCCCTACCGATCCTGAAGCTTATGCCGAAATGGGCAAACGCATGGCTAAAGGTTATGTATTACCGCAACCACAACACTAATTTAAAACCCGATATTATGGCACATATTGAATTAAATAACGATTTGCCCGGCATCCGTGGCCTCATGTTTTACAGCCCGGAAACAGAGGCACCGTTAAACGCCCTTGCCGAGCAGTTGCTTCGCGATGATAACAATTCTTTATCCCGAGGCGAACGTGAACTGATAGCAACTTATGTATCCTACCTTAACGATTGTTTCTTTTGCCAAAATGTGCACGGCGCTGTTGCCGGGCACTACCTCGGCTGCAATATTGATGAGATAGATGCTATCAAAGCAAATTTTTCTGCAACCGATCTATCGCCAAAGATCAAAGCGCTGTTAGCCATTGCCGGCAGTGTACAAAAAGGCGGCAAACATGTAACCACCGAACAAATTGAGGCCGCACGTGCAGAAGGTGCTGATGATAAAGAGATCCACGATACTGTATTGATCGCTGCCGCATTTTGTATGTATAACCGCTATGTTGACGGCTTAGGAACCTGGGCGCCACAAGACAGGCAGATCTATATCGACCGGGCACCTGAGCGTGCCGAAGTTGGCTACATATCAAGCATTTTTAAGAAAGTTTAATACCTAACGCTTTATTCACATCTACAGTCCGGAGCTTTTAGCTCCGGGCTTCTTTTTTAAGCATCTTTTGTCATTTCGACCGTAGGGAGAAATCTTATACGCCCTACACTGCGGACTTTGCATAACCGCTTAGCAGGGCGTACAAGATTTCTCTTTCGCCCCGCCGCTTATTCCTACCCATGCGCCATCGAAATGACAAAGGGTAACATAATCACTCTATTTAAACACCACCCTGTTCCCTTCACTATGTGCATTAAACTCCGGCGCGTACATGCATTGGATACTGGTGATACCGGTTGAAAAATTACCTGGTTGTGCTACCCGCAATTCGTATTCAAACACATAGCTGCCTTTGTTTAAATTACTGATGAAAAAATTGGTTGCTACATCTTTAGTTACCTGGTAATACGATAAGCCATCCTGGTATTTATATTCGGATAAAGCAGATACAGGCTCCGTACCTGCCGGGCGAAGATCTTTAAGCTGCACATATTCATAATCACGACCAGCTTTTAAATACACTACCACTTTTAGCAGATCTCCGGTTTTGGGCTGATGTGTTGCATCAACTGCCTGCAATACTGGGCCAGCATCTGTTTGTTTTTTGATGAAGTATTTACGCTCGAGGTGGATATCCGTTTGCGATGGCGTGATCTTATCCATCTGTTCCAGATACTGCCAATACATAGCCCCATAGCTGATTGATTTTCCGTTGTTTTTGATCTCAACTTTGCCTAATGACGGTTTTATTTGTTCATCAACCCAACTGGTTTTAATGTAGCCTGTGCCGGCATCAGCCTTAATATCTGGCTTTAACTCGGTAAGCGGTTTATTATCCAGCTTAACTTCGGATGTGGCGCTGCCTTGCAGCCAGTTTTCCTGTTTTAACAGCAGGGCGTATACGACGGCGGCGGTTGCTTTGGTGGTTTTCCAGTTGTTGGTTTGCTTGTTGCGCATCAACCAGATTTTCATTTCCTCAACGGCCTTATCGTTATTGCCAGCCTCTGTAAATAGTTCGATCATTAAACTCTGCGTTTCAATTGGCGACTGGTACCAGTAATACCCCACGATATTTTTCCCCCAGTACATCCCCATCTCATCCGAAGTTTGCGCTGTTTCCAATAGCGATTTAATGATTGCCCTTGCAACCAGTGGCTTCACGTTACGGAGCATGGTGAGGGCTATCATCCCTTGCTCATAAAGGCTTTGCGTTACCCACTGATCTTCGGCACGTTTTAGATAATTATTGAAGATAGATTTGAGCTCCGGCACCATGGCTTTATCGGTATAATAACTCCGCACATACCACGCATGAACCTCGTTCTGATTAACATCTCTTGATTGATAGTTCTTTTGCTTTTTCGCTTCTTTATCCTCTGTAATCAGTTCAGCATCCATATAATCCAGGGCTTTATCAGCGATATCTTTTAAAGTTTTATCATTAGCCGCGGCTATCTTCAAGTGATAAAGCTGCCCGATTCCCTCCAAAACATGGCGGGTGATATAATTATCGGCATAAGTACCGCCAAACCACGGGAAAGCCCCGTTTGGCAATTGCTTTTGCTTCAGCTTATCCAAATTGGCTTTCATTTCATAGCTCATTTTATTCAGATCAAAAAGCTGGGCTATCCTTTTCTTTTGTTCCGATTCGCTGATGGCGTCCTGCAGCCACGGGGTTTCTTCAAGCAAGGTTGTTTTCAGCTCCTGATTCTTTTCAAGGTTCGAGAGCAGTTCTTTACTATCGCTGCTTTTCCATTGATCGAAAACCTGTTTTATGAGCGGCATCTTACCAATCAAATCAGTCGACAAGCTATTGGCGTAATAACGGCTGAACAATTGCTCCGAACACTCATACGGGAACTCCATCATGTATGGGATAGCCTGCACTGCATACCAGGCCGGGTTTTGACTGTACTCCAGCGTAAGGGTTTTACTTTTCAGCGTAGGGCTGTTATTATTGATCAGCTTATCAAAGTTGAACGTTTTGTTTTGGCCTGCCCTAACCAACATCGGCATACTTTCGGTAACCAGCATACGGTTTGGCAATACCGGGATGGTATTTTCTTCGCCATCGCTGTATTTACCGGCATCGGCAGTTAAGCGGTAGGTAAGTGCATCAAAGCCGGGCGGAATTACCAGTTTAAAAGAAACCGCTTTGGTTGCCGAAGCGCCGACCTCAAATTTTTGCTGTGCATCATTATTGTTGACAAATAATGATACGGGCTGCATATTAATACCATTAAACAACCGCAGTTCAACCTTCCCCTTCAAGGGTTCTGCTTCCAAATTGGCCAGTCGGGCAGAAATGGTTACCGTATCTCCTTCGCGTAAAAAGCGGGGCATATTGGCGTTTATGCTTAATTGCTTTTGGGTAACAACTTCGGCCTCGGTATAACCAAGCTGTAGTTGTTTGTTATGCGCAAAAGCCCTGAATTTCCATTTGGTAAGCGCCTCGGGCATGGTGAAGTCAATTAATATCTGTCCCTTGTCATCCGTATGAAGTTGTGGATAAAAGAAAGCGGTTTCGTTGAAGTTTTTGCGGGTGGTGATTGGTTTGGGAGTAAACCCAAGTTCGTCATAATTCATACCGACCGATTTGAATTGAACCTCTTGCAATGATGCTTTACGGGAATAATTGGTAAAAGATGCGGCACTATATCCCACCTGTACCCCGCTTGCCATACCCCGCACCATTACAGGGATTGCACTCCTCGCCTTTAATTTGTCGCTGTTACCTACGGCCTCATCAACAACACCCTCATCAACAAACGCTGAATCCATTGAATTAACACCGGGCGGGGCAACATCTAAATAGTCCTTTCCGTTAACCCTTACGCTTATTCCCTTTTCAAAACTCATCCGTACATATCCATTTACCGGTTGGTTTATGTATTGTGTAATGAAGTATTTCCCGCTAAATATCAGTGTAGCGTTTCGTGCTATCTTAATTTTGTAAAAGCCCAATGAATTGGATGTAGTACTAATGTCTGTACCTTTTATCATGACCTTAATGCCAGGCACCGGCATATTAAATTCATTCATAACCCTGCCGCTAACTACTGTACCATTTTTTATAAGTGCCGAGTTTTTAAGATACGAAACCTCAATCTGATTATCCTTATCAGAGCCCTTTTTATAGTTTGACACTGATGCGATGTAGCCGTTGTAGCCATAATTTTGGCCGCCCCAATAATTATAACCGAACCAGTTTAGCGTTTCATAGTTGAAGTTTAACGTCCGTGCTCCATAATAAAACGTTTCATTAAAAGGTGATGTGTAAACAGTCCTTAAAAATTCACTATATGTTTGCCAGCTGAAATAATCGGGGTTATAACCATATATAGGCAATTGTTGATCCCAGCTTTGCGATAGTGCAACATCATCAAGCGAGGCGTCATACATACCGGCAAGCAATTCCGCCTGTTCCTGCTCTTTATCCTGCGCCGATACCTGTAATTTCCACTGTTCCTTTTCGCCGGGTTGCAGTTTATTTCTAAAGGTAAGAAAACGGATGTTTAGCGCCGACGCAGTATCCTTTATTTTGATCTGTTTGTAATAGCTGTAGAGCCTGTTATCATTCAGCATTAAAAACTGTACCGCGAAATTACTTTTAGCGGTAGCAGGTATAGCTATTTTTAAATCCCGCTGCTGATTTCCTTTAATGGTGAGCCACTCTGACGATAGCATTTTAGGCCCTTCATATTTTTCGACTAAAACGTGACTTTCCCTGCTTGTGCCGAGCCAAAATTCGGCGGTTTCTCCGGGTTTATTTACTTCATCATTAATGGTAGTTAGCCAACTGTCCATATCCGGCGCGTTGCCCGGCTCATTATGAACCTTTATATAATAGGTTTGCGACGTGGTATCGCCTTTACTATTCCGGGCATCTATAACCAGTTTATAAATACCTGTGGGCTGTTTTTTCAAGGCCGACAAATCAAGCATACTGTTTGTGGTGTCGCTTACTTTGATGCGATTATCAACAATTGTTTTATTCATTTGCCAGGTATCGCGATTATCATCGTTTTTATAGGCATAGGCCGGAAACACTTTTCTAAACTCTTCCGCGCTTATCAAAAATTGATCAGGAACCTGCCATAGCCGCTTTTTAAAAACGCTGCCTGGCTGCATCAACGAGTACACTTTTACATCCAACACGCCGCTTTGCGGCTGGCCATTTATATTATTGAGCTTTACGGGTATGATTGTTTTATCGTTTGCCGAAAGCGCGTCGGGTATCCTCAACGCTAGGTCAAGTGCATTGTCGCTTACTTTAACCACGGTATTTGCCGACTGCGTTTCGCCGCTGCCGTCTGTTACATCGGCGGTTATATTGTAAGCATACATATCCGGCAGCTTAGCCCCCTCTGCCGAAGCTTTAAAAGCAAAATCGAATTCACCGCTGCTATTGGCCTTAATTGTATCAAATTTCACTTCCGCACTTCTCTCATTATAATAATTGTAATCGCTTTTTCTTGTTCTGATGTAATATATCCTGCGGTCCGGAACCCTTACAACATGATAAACTATCCTGGCCCCGGATAGGCCGTAGCCGGAAAACGCGGTAACTTTCCCCTTAATGTGAACGGAGTCGTTAAAATGGTAGGTTTCTGTCACCGGCGGGAACGTTATCTGGAATGTAGGTCGCTTATATTCTTCAACACGCAACAATGCAGCGCCATCATGTGCAGTAATGAACATGGCACCGCCAACAATTTGCCGCGGTATAATAAACGAACCGGCCACAGTACCGTATTCGTTAGTTTTAAGTTTAAGGCTATCCCGCCTTTGATTATTATAATCAAATAAATTAACAACAACCTGCGCGTTAGGTACAATCCTGCTTTTGTTATTCAATGTACTTATCTGCAGTGCTTTAAAATAAACTGTTTGCCCTGGCCTATAGATTTGCCTGTCGGTAAATAACATCATATGCTCAATGGGCAGGGCTATTGGCTGCGAGGTTTCGAGGTATCCACCTATATAATCGCTTTTACCTGTAAATTTATCATTGGCCGTTGCAAGGTCAACGCTGTAATACGTTAGGCCATTTGTAAAAGTAAATAGGCCATCGGCATCAGATATACCACTTGTGACGGGGATTTTCGCCACTTTACCCTCACCATTATAAGTATTGTATATATCAACCTTTACGCCCTTTAATGGCTTTCCGCTATCACGGTCAAGTACCCGAACCTCTTTCACACCATTGGGCCTGAGCCTGGTTACATATGCTAAACCGCTTACCCTGAAGCGGGCAAGTCCGGTTAAATCATTCTTTTTCATTGAGGTATCTGTAACCATGATCATATAATTACCAGGCCGCAGCGGAGCTATTTTAAATTCCAGCCGGTGACTTCTGTAATCATGAGGGTCTGGCAACGCGAGGCTAACACTTTCAATTGGTTTCAGTTTACTCACAAAATCATAAACTTTTTTAGTGATCAATAACTCCTGCCCCTGGTTCTGTTTATTGTTTTTTTTAAGTTGATCTATCTGCGAATCGGTGATACTGTATATTGAAAACTTTGCCTGCTTAACGTTTGCATACTGCAAGCTTGCCAACATAGGTTTGCCAGGCGCATAAACATCTTCCATTTGAGCCGTTAACGCCTGTCGCTCTATCTCTTTAATGTAAGCAGCCGCGTTTTTTCCGCTTATACTATTAGGGAACAACTCCTTAGCCTTTTCATAGTAACCGTGTGCAATTACCAGGCTGTCGAGTTGCTGATAGTAATAACCGCTAAGCACAAAAGCTTCGGCGCTTAGCGGTTTGGAGGCATAATTAACCGCTATTTGTTTTAACCCAAGCAGGTATAATGAACCGGCATTGCTTAAAGTGGATTTTTCATGCAAAAACCTGAGCCGCTGCAGTTCAACATCAGCAAGGGCTTCTTCGTTATTTCCCCTCAAATGAAATGCCGTTGCCTGCTGTAGTAATTTAATCCCCTGGTACCATGTTGAAGCAGTATCGGCGCTATTGATATTCAGCTTAACAAATGAACGGGCATCACCAAAAAAGGCAGGATTATTTACGGAGAAAGCCATTTTAGGTTTGATAATCTCCGGTTCATCAGCCAGGAAAAACTCAAATGCACGCTGCACCAGCAGGTCGTACAATGTAGGGCGCAGATAGCGGATGGTTTTGTCCCCTTTTAAAACGCCATCGAGTACACCGATGGGCGTGCCTTGCTCCTCCTTAGCCCTGGCAAGTGAAAGCTGGTAAAGATTGCTGGTTTCGGCTATAATAGTTTGCAGGTCCCATTTGGTATAGTCATCACCATGATTTTCAAGGCGGCTTCGCTGGCTATACTGATAACGGTTTTGCTGATAATAATTCCAGTACATTTCGGCCAGCATTGATTGTAATACCGGTTTTACAGGATACTGTGCTTTATCAATATCAGTTTTAAGCCTGGCGATAATAGCCACCAATGCTTCTTCTTCAATATATGACTGAAAGGTCATCCGGTAAATAACCGCGCGAACCTGTTGTGGTGTATTCTTTTCATCATGAGCCAGCTTGTCGAGCTTATCAACTTCTTTCAAAGCCGATTTGGGCAAACCTATAGCCGCCAATGAATCAATCCGGAAGCTGAGGGCATCATATTTATTTTGTGCTGATACTTTGTTAACAGAAATAGTGAAACCTAATATGAACAGACAGGCAAGTGTTTTGGCAAGTTTTGGTAACATGCTGGATAGTGGTTTGGGTTGATGTTTAAACGGAGAAACAAGATATAAAATATCCATGAGGTGAAATTTAGCGTTTTTTAACAGTTGGATATGAATGCAGCAAGTATAGTTGCGTCAATCCGGCGAGCATTCGCAATAACATTAAGATGCAGGATATCCCCACTTTCCATAAAACAATTTTAACTCTTGATCTCCAGCCAATTGAAACAGTAATATTACTTTGTAAATTAATTTAATAAGTTAATTTTAGTCATGCTTACCACCAATCGTAAACCAATTAAAACACTGCTGCTCACCGCCCTCATTAGCTTTAATGGCTTGCAGAGCAACGCCCAAACCAAACCGGGCACAACCGAAATAACCAAATGGCAATACGGTAAAACCGGAGCTGTTTCACTTACTTACGATGATGGCTCCATGAACCAGTTCAGAAAAGCACTGCCTGTAATGGAACGTCTTAAAATGCCGGCCACATTTTTCATCATTACGGGCTCCATACCGGGATCCAAATACCATGGAAAATTTATTGGCCGTCCGGTAAAGGAGATTATCAAAGAATCGGCAACGGTTCCAACTAATGATCAAAACTTTTTTGAACGATGCTCTGCCGCAGGCTATTTAGGCTATATGGGTACCATCGCCTCACATACACAAGCGGGAAGTTTGTATGACAGCGGTAAAAAAGATAAGGCTTTTAAGGTGCTTGATGACATCTATGCCAAAGCTCGCAATGGCGAGTTGAAGCCGGGCTATGAACCTAATGATGAGTTTAAACAGTCTGTAGGTTCAACCTGGGATGATTTCAGAAAGGACGCGGCCAAAGGTTATGAGTTTGCCAGCCACTCTATCACCCACCCAAGCATGCCCGGTTTGGATGAGCCAAACCTGCTTTGGGAACTTGAAAAAAGCAAGGCAGATATCCTGGCCCAGCTTGGACCCAAACATACCTTTTCGGCAGAGTGCCCCTACGGGTTTGAAAATGACCGTGTAATGAGCTACGCCCTCAAAATATATCCCGCATTGCGTAACCGTATGCCCGAACCATGGCTGAAGGAGATTGACCGCGCCAGTAAACAAACGCCCGGCTCAACCGATAAAGATTATATTCAATGGCAACGCGGCGCCACTACCAAAACACCATTGCCTGTAATGAAGCTTTGGGTTGATACTACACTTAACCATACCAATACCTGGCTGGTACTGGTTTTCCATGGCATCGATGGTATGGGTTACGAAGCGCTGCCCAGCACCCTGCTCGATGAATATTTTCAATACATCAAAAGCAAAAACGATAAACTTTGGATAGCCACATTTGGCGATGTAACCCGCTACATGCGCGAACGTGAACACGGCAAAGCGGTGGCCTCAGCTGCTGGCGGCAATATCCAAATTAAAGTGAGCCATGACCTCGACGGCACAATGTATTATCTGCCGGTAACGCTCAAAACCTATGTATCAACCGGGTGGACAAGCGTAACCGTTACACAAGGTAAGAAAAGTAAAAAGGTAAAAACTACCAAAGACGAAAAAGGCACTTACGTGCTATACCAGGCACAGCCAAATGAGGCAATAGTAACACTGAAAAAAGGATAATTATGTTGGATAGTTATTTCGTGCTGAAATGGTCAATGTAAAAACATCTTATTTCAGCACGAATAACTACGCTTAGAAACTGTTTAAAAATGTAAAATATTCATTGCCGTTGGTTTCAACCAACGGAGTAAAAAGCTAAAAATTCCTGGCTTTAGCCTAATTACGCAAGCAGATTTGGGCTGAAACCCTCTTATTGCTACTCATTATTCCGTTGGTTAAAACCAACGGCAATGAAGTTTTCTGGTAGAGACGCATCACATGCGTCTCCCATAGGACGAGCAGCTTCGTAATCATTAACTTCAAGAATTTAAATGTAGAGACGCATGTGATGCGTCTCTACATTTAAAACAATTAATTTAAAACGGCCTCTTTAATTCAACTGCAAGGTTTGCGGGCCAAACTCTTCAAAATGGATCAACTGTTTATCGATCCCTTTTTTCAACAGTTCGCGGTAATGCAGCTCAATAAAACCAGCCGGACCGCAAATGTAATATTCAGTATCTGGTTCAAAAATTTCATTGCCCAGTTGGTTAAGGTCAACCCAGCCGGTATATAAATCATCGCCCCCCCCTTCTTCAGCCTCGCTATAGAAAATATGTTTTTTAACCTCTTCGTTTTTACCTTCCCAATGTTCAATAACCTCTTTAAAGGCATGCACATTTTTATCGCGGCAACCGTGAATCCATGTTTTAGGCCTTTTGCTGCCGCTTTTGATCAGGCTTTCCAGCATACTCATTAAAGGGGTTTGGCCAACGCCGCCACTTATAAAAACTATCGGATGATCACCGTCGCCGCTTAGCGTAAAGCCACCTGCTGGTGCCGATACCTCGATGATATCGCCTTCATTCACGAAATTATGCAGACGGTTGCTGATCATTCCATCAGCAAGCAACTCAGTTCCGGCCTCACGTTTAACCGAAATACGGTAATACTCGCCATTGGGTGCACTCGAAATGCTGTACTGGCGGGGCTGTAACAAATTAAGCTCGGGCAAAAATAAACGCACGCTCAAAAACTGACCGGGAGTAAAATCGGGCACCTGACCGCCGTGCGTAGGATAAAGATAAAACGAAGTGATTTCGGCAGATTCCTTTACTTTCCGCTTTATTACAAATGGACGCCAACCTGTCCATCCACCTTTTTTAGCTACTTGTTTGCTGTAAAGGTTTTGTTCATGTCCGGCCATGATAGCGGCCAGCTGATTGTAAGCAACCGTCCAGGCTTCCAGCAGTTCAGGTGTTGCAGCATCGCCTAATACCTCGCCAATTGAGGCAATAAGATGCCCGCCTACAATAGCATAATGCTCGGGCCTGATATCCAAACTTGTATGTTTTTGACCAATGCCGTCAAGTACCGGCATTAATACCCCGGGATTTTCAATATGCTCGGCATAGGCCAGTACGGCCATAGCGAGAGCCGTTTGCTGTTTGCTGTTTTGCTGATTGCCCATGTTAAACACATTTTTAAGCTCGGGGTTGTGGGTAAACATCCGGTTGTAAAAATGAGTTGTTAACAATACTCCATGCTCCTTCAATACAGGCACTGTGGCCTTAACCAACTCTTTTTGTTCTTTAGTAATCATCATTTTAACATTATATATTTATAATTAATTGCTGTGCCCGCTTAGCCTTGTATTAAAAGGCAAATGCTATCCTCAAGGGCCAGCAGGCTGTGCAGCACGTTTATAGGTATTTCAAAATCAGCATCGCGTTTCAGATTAACCGAGCGTTCATGCTCGTTATACAGCACGTTGCCTTCTGTAACTATAAGCCTGGCAGGTACAACTGTTTTATGTTCTTTTAAAACAGCCCCTTTTTTCAGGCCGATAACCATCATTTTATAGCTGTCGCTTTGTTTCAGTATTTTAACTACCGGCCCCGTGGCCAACGGCATTTGCTCCCTTACTTGTTCAATTGTCATTTTATTCCGTATTTAATGAGATTTAGGGCTTTATACCACCCTTTTTTTTATGCTCATCTACCCAAAACTCATCTTCATAAGCATCGGTAAAAGGTGTTTGGTGCAGCCTGGCCAATGATTCGCCAACGCATTCAAGCGTTTCGGGAGGCAGCTCAGTTTCCAGGTAAGGAAATAGCTCGCGCTCCTCAAAACGGATATGGCTTGTAAGTAATTCGGCAAAAAAAATGTATTCATCGGCGGTACGTAGCCCGCCGTTATTGGCCAGCAAAACCCAGGCTGCTAATTCATCGTGTTCTTTTTGAGCTTTTCGCGTAAGCTCATTATCCATGAGGCAAAACAGCAATTGCTCTTCTTCCTCAAAATGACTTTTCAGATGCGCTTTCCAGAAATAACTGATGTACTTATTGATCCGCCAAAACGGTACACTTCTTTTAAGCCCTTCCTTGATCTTCCAACCAAAGAGCAGGCCAGCATGATGGTCGCGCGATAGCGCCATGATGTGTTCACTTCTTTTAATGGACATGGCCTGCAAGCTTAATTAACATAAGTGTTACCGGGCTCAAAGTATTTGATCTGCGCACCGTTGGCCAAAACAATCCAGGCCTTAAAATCATTGATTATTTTAAGCATATGCTCCTCATTGGCCTGGATCAGGAATGTTTCGCCTTTGCTTAATTCATAGGTTTCACCAGCATAAATAAGCAAGGCGTTACCGTCTTCCACAATCAGGTAAGCATCGGATGTAGCAATATGCCTTTTCATATTTGCGCCTGCGGCGAACTCAATTTTAACCACCTGAAAGTGCTCGTTTGTTTGAAGTTGTTTCATAACCTAATTTTTAATATCCCAATGCATGGCCTACATGACAACCCGCCCCGGCCCGCCTTTCATGTTGGCCAGTTTACTCATAAACATTACTGCCATTAAACCAGCCCTATTTTTTGCGTCGGCGGCCCTATGGCCGGCGAAATGTGCATCAACTGTTTCAGTAAACAATTTCAGCCAGCGATCAAAATGATCGTTACCTATAGGTAGCGGCGCATGCCTGGCAAAGGGATTTCCTTTAAATCCCGGCACACCAAACAAAGCGGCATTCCAGAAAGCGTACATTTTATCAAGGTGCGGCTGCCAGTCGTCTTTTATTACTTCGGCAAAAACAGGCCCCAATAACCCATCAAGCCGCACCCTGGTATAAAATTCATCAACCAGTAGTTTGATTGATGTTATGTTTTCGATATCGTTCATTTTTTGTTTATTCAATTACTCGAGGGGCAGATCATTACGCTTGCGACTGTCACAATTATTATTTCATTAAACACACAGACCTGTTTGAGCCTAAATAAGTTTGTCATACTGAGTGATAGCGAAGGATCTTCTTCAATATGCAAAGCCGCTATACAGAGCGAAGAAGATGCTTCGTACCTCAGCATGACAAAGGCTCTTTAGCTTCATTACTCAATCACTAATCTCTCCTCTACAACTTCACCGCCAACGATGTGATAATGAAATACCCCGTCCATGCTACAAACAGGATGATCCCCACCACCAGCCACCAGGGGATACTTTGCGGGGTTTCACTGCCCGCCAGCATAAATGTTTTCTGATCGCCTTTACCGTATGCATTGATCATCAGGGGCAGTACGCCTTCAACAATTTCATCTTTCTTTAAACCCTCAATGGCTATTGCCGGCCCGTTACGCACCACAAAAGGGATCAGCTTAATGCCTTCCTTCCCCTGGTGGTCTTTACTTACTACTTTCAGCACATGGCTGCCATCAGTTAATTTGCGGGTATCCAGATCAAAGGTTACAGGCGCAGGGAACTCGCCTATCGGCTTCGGGTCTTCATCAATAAACAGGGTTACAAAACTTTGATCTCTCATGGCTTCAGGTCGTTTAAAATCATCCGTTTAATGTGTTCTTCGTTTTTTTCACCAGGCTTTATAAAGCATTTGATAGTGGCTACAAGCACGTACAGCGTAATGATTACCATTACAAAAACTATAAGATAATCCCAGTTACTATCGGGGCCGGCACCATGAGTTATGCCGCCGAAACCAGCGGGCTGTTGTTTTTTGCAAGCCTCACAAGCTATAACATCCAACTTCAGGATGAGCATGAGCAGCAGTATGATATATTTTTTCATTTTGGGCTTCTGATTTTTTACTTTTTAGCAATTACGGTTTCTGGCTTACCAAATGTGGCTATGATCTTTTTCACATCATCGGCCGTTACCTTCTTGGAGTTATTGCCCCAGTTGCTGCGCTCGTGGTTTACAATGGCAGCCACTTCTTCAGGTTTCAGGTTGTTATTGGTGCCCACGGCAGGCATTACACCATAACCTTCACTTACACGGCCATTATAGCCTTTCATAATAATGGTTACCTGCA
The DNA here is from genome assembly GCF_900110105.1 of Mucilaginibacter gossypiicola. GTDB lineage: Bacteria > Bacteroidota > Bacteroidia > Sphingobacteriales > Sphingobacteriaceae > Mucilaginibacter > Mucilaginibacter gossypiicola. The sequence goes on from NZ_FOCL01000003.1 coordinate 735,134, forward strand.
CCTCCGGATTGTCATCCAACACTACTTTGCTGCCTTTCAACGCTGGGAACGCCCCTACCAGGCCTTCTCCGTTTCCCTGGTGGCATGACTGGCAGTTGCTTGCATAAAGGGCTGCTCCATCAAACTCCGGTTTAGTGGTAACGCCTTTGCCGGGTGTATTTGCAGCAGCTTTTTCAGCTTCACTTTTCCCGTACAGGAATATAGGTACGGGTTTACCATCGGGCAGGGTAACTTCTTTTAACGACCGCAGGTAAGCTACCAGCGCCAGGGCTTTATGCGTAGCTACTATTTTACCGGTGATGCCTTTTTTAAAGTCGTCGGGCACATTCACTACCACATCATTGGGCCAGGCATAATCCTTGATATCAAACAGCCACTCGTATGATGGCATAACCGATTCGGCCACTACCGACCTTGGATTAAACAAATGCAGGTAATGCCAATCGTTACTTGGCTGGCGGGTGCCAACGTTGGTTAAATCGGGCCCGGTACGTTCCGAACCCATGAGCGTGGCTGTATTTCGCCAAACATCGGTACGGGTGATATTGGCATAATCGGCCGCTATATTGGGCCGCGTCCCCCATACTTTGTCCATATCTACATTACGCACCTGCTGGGTATGGCAGGCCACGCATCCTTCGGCAATAAATACTGCCTTGCCTTCGGTTTCAAGGCGGTTTAACGGCTTGCTGCCCGGCAGCGGGGCATTATTATTCTGACTGGTAAATGCAGGCCCTATCGCCACAAAAAAGGTGAGCAACACAAAGAAGCATAACGCGGCAGTAAAAAGTTTTTTATGATTGTTATAGATTTCCATGGCTATCAGATTTCGGCGTTAACGGGTATAGTATCTAACTTCTCAAAAACTTCCTTCCTGATATCAGGATCGCTTTTATGGCCCGAAAACATCACATACATGTTCCAGGCAAACACCAGGTGCGATGCCCACATCAATGAGCCGCCAATGGCACGCCATAACCAGTAAGGGGCCATCAGCACTACGCTGTCAATAAACGGTTTCCCATCCCGCCAGGACATGCCTTTCAGGGTACCGCCTACCATAAGCGGGATAGTGTAGAACAACAAACCTATTAAAGCCATCCAGAAATGTGCACCAACCAGTCCCTGCTTAGGTTCGTTACCTGTGAGCCTTGGTACTATGGTATAGATGCAAGCCCAAAGCATAAAGGCAATGATACCGTACATGGTAAGGTGCGAGTGGGCTGTGGTAAAATCGGTAAAATGCCAGATCAGGTTGGTTTCCCTAAAAGCTTCGGCCGTGCCCTGGGTGGAACCCGTGAAATAAAAGAGGATGCCAACGATATAAAATGGCAGCGTGTAACTACGACCAATTTTATTAAAATTGCCCCTGAAGGTCATGATAAAATTGGTAGTGCCCGAAAATACCGGGATCAGCATGCCCATACTGCCTACTATAGCTACCGTTTGCAGCCACCATGGTATCGAACTGAATATAAAGTGGTGCGTGCCTATCAAGGTATAAAACAGAATCTGCGACCAGAATGCCAGGATTCCCAGACTGTAAGAGTATATAGGCGTATTTAGCTGCTGGGGTAAAAAGTAATATACCAGGCCCAGGTTAAAAAACATGAACCACATGCCTACGGCCTGGTGCATGTAATAGCCCTGTACAATGGTTTCGCCGAGGCCGTCCTGGTAAAAGGGCAGATAGCCAACGGTTACGATCACCGTTAAAAACATCATAGCCGATACGATGTACCAGTTGGAGATATAGATCTCCTTAGTTTTACGCTGTGCTATGGTTTGAATATAATTGGCGAGGCTTACCACAATACCTGCCGCAAACAGCGCCATCACCGGCCAGATGTATTCACGGTATTCGCCGCCACCGTTATTAATACCGGCCATGAGCATACCGCTGCCCAAAATAATGGCGGCATTCATGAGTACCAGCGAGTAATACCCGCGTTTAATACTGTAAACTACAGTATTGCTAACTGTGGATACTACATAATAACCGAGGCCTAACATAGCAATGGACGACCAGCCCCAGAAAACCATATTGGTATGTACCGGCCTCAGACGGCCAAAGCTCAGCCAGCTGATATGATCAGCATCGGGCGATACGAATTTGATCCCGATATATTCGCCTACAGAAGTACCCAGCACCAGCCAAAGCGTTGCTGTGCCCAGGTACCACATAATTAATTTTACCAGTTTGGGATCTGTTTGGTGTTTGGGAGCGGCCTTGCGTTTGGATGCAAAAAAACGCGGACCATGAACTTCGTCAACATTCAGCAACATACCTTTTGAATCTTCCGCTTCAATAGTACCTGCAAGCTCATTGTTGGTTAAATGATAGTTAAGTGCGCGCTGGCGTTTAATCAGATCTTCGTATACCGCGTCGTCGTTATCAACGGCTGCGGCCAGTTCGCTTGTCTCCTTTTTTACACGACTATAGCGGGTTTTAACTGCAAGATTACGAATCTTTAAAGCCACCAAAAAAACGGTCACCACCAGCGGAACAAAGATTAAAGTAAGCATAATGATCATACCGGGGCTGGTTAATACATTTTTGCTTTCACCTGGTGTTTGTGCATGTACAGCTAATGATGAAAACACAAGCAGTAACACCATAACTGCGGTGAAACCGTTATTGCCTCCTTTGGCTTTGCTGATGGCCTTTTTACGGCTGTTTCTGCGGCTTATCAGCTGATCAAGCTGGCGGGAATCCAGGCTGTTTATCTGCCTGAAGATCCATTTGTCGCCATATTTTTCGCGTGCTGTTTCATCTTCTTTAAGACCGCGTGCCAGGCGGATAAGCCAAAGCAGCAGCAATAACAAAAAGAAAATGGTAACCGCAATGATAATGCAGGCTCCGGTATTAAAGGCGGGATCGGGCTTCAATACCTCACCAGCATAGGCAACTGCCCCGGGAATCAACAGCAGCACTCCTATCAGGCTTATGGGTAAGTAGATTTTCTGTTTCATATAAAATATATTAATACCTTTTTATCTTTTAAATTATTTGCTTAGATACGTCTATAATTTTATTGTTAAAAAATTGCATGATTTTAACCTCGCCTATGACCTTTTTGGGCGGGTTGGGATTATTTTTTTAGTACTACTATTCCCAAATTCAGATCTTCGTTGAACTGGCCTATGGTGATAGATTCAAGCATGCTTTGCAGTCGGTTCCTTACATCTAAAAAATCATGATGCAGCGGACATGGATTTTTTGACGAGCACTCCTTCAGCCCCAAACCGCAATCTCTGAATATGCCTCCGCCGTCAACTGCTTCTATTACATCTGATAGCGGGCGGCCCAGGCTTTGCGCATCAAGATAAAAACCTCCGTTTGGACCTTTTACCGATTGGATAATACCCCTTTTGCTTAAATCCTGGAGGATCTTGGCCAGGAAATGCTCGGGCGAATCAATTTTTACGGCTATTTCCTTTATGCCTACCCTACTGCCATCGGCGGTGTGCTGGGCTATAAAAAATACTGCCCTAACCGCATACTCACATGTTTTTGAAAATATTCCCATCGCTTTATAAAGCAAAAGTAGTCATTTCGTTTAACAATAAAAGACATTTTTATCTTTTATTGTTTCCTTACTTAAACATGACTGTTTAAGCCATCAATTTAACCGCCTCCTGCCCGGTAGTATTAAATTTACTTTGCTGACTAAGCGGCAGGCTAAAAGAAAATACGGCCCCGCCATCTTTTCCGTTCTCGGCCTTTACAGTGCCACCATGTTTTTGGATAATATTTTTCACAATGTATAGCCCCAGGCCTTTACTATTTTTTTGCCTTACTGATTTTTGGTTACACTGATAAAATTTTTGGAACAATGCCTGGCTGTTTTCTTCGTTGATACCTACACCCTGGTCGTGCACTGATACTTCAACATCATTTTCTTTACGATCAATATTGACATTGATGTGCGAGCATGGCGGCGAAAATTTAGCAGCATTGGTTATATAGTTGATCAATACCTGTATGATCTTGTATTTATCGCCCCTAACCAAAATGCTGTCGGTAGTAGGATATTTACAAAACCGGTGGCCGGGATACAGGATCCTCATTTCGCCAAGCACGGTCTCAACCAGGTCATTAACATCAAATAAGCTAAAATTAAGTTGTGCAGCTCTGTCCTCGCTGGTTGATGGCGATAGGTATTCATCTATCAATTTAGTCATCCCATTAATATGCTGGTCAACCATAGTTAGTAGTTTTACCGGCTGTTTATTAATACTATGCCCTAAATGGTTGATCAGGAACTGCGTATTAAGCTTAATTATAGTTAAGGGGGCACGCAGCTCATGGTTTACAATAGCCATGCTCAGGCATTCCTCATTAACCTTCTGCGTAACATCTTCAATAGTGCCTATCATTTGTTCGGCAGTGCCCCACCTGCGCGAGTATAAAATGCCGGTAAGCAGGATCCATTTTTCGTTACCGCAGGGAGTTACAATCTGTACCTGTTTTTCAAATTTGGTACCATTAAAACAGGCCACCTTAAACTCATGGATAAGCCCGCTCAATTGTGCAGGTTTAACCAACCCAAAAAGTTCATCAATTCTTTCGTCATACCCTTTTGATAGTTCAAGGATTTTGCGCATCCGCGGGCAAAAAGATACCTTGTTTGATTTGAGCTGAATTTTCCAGTTACCTATATACACCGCTCCTATGGTAGGTTCAGGTACCACACTTGTCCTGCTTTCCATATTTCTGATTTCCCTGTTCATTTGGATCTGTTTTCTTGTATTTTATTTTATCATTGATAGATTTAACCTGATTACACTATTAAATTTCGACCACAATCTCAACGACATCCCTTTGATGTACGACCTGTAATCGCTCATCAATATGCCTTTCATCTCATGGCTGGTTACCCGGATGGCGTACACTAAACTGCACTCATTGTTTTTACCGGATGATTTGCAGTGATACGTTTCCAGTATCTCAAAATCATCGGGTGAGATGAGCTCATTATATTGAAGGCACCTGATGTGTTCATTTTCAATAACAAAATCATGATTAAAGCCCCGATCCTGCAGATCAATAATGAGGCTTATCAATTGTTCATCATCATGGTGCATGTCAATATTCATTAAATGGGTGATGCTATAAGTTCATTTTCAATAGTGTGATTAGCTGCACTGCCTTTGTAAAGCCACAAACGGCCTTGCAAGGCCATGTAAAAAAGCAGCAGTAAAGCCTGCACCACAACAAGTGATACCGGAATACTTAGCGTTAAACTGAGGATGTTGCCGAGGAGCAAAAAAGCAATATCGGCCGCTATGAAACCTAAACCTGTTAGTTTAAGTAAGGGCTTGCCGGGCATGAGTATAATAACCAGTAAAGCAAACTTCAACGCGCACAAAACATACAACACTATGACGAAAAATTTGGCAGGTACCAGTGGCTCCATTAAACCGGTATTGAGTTTAATAAACAACCCTGTTGCTGTAAACATCAATACACTTGTAAAGAAAGCTACCGCGAAACATATAAACTTTTTCATAGTGAAGGCTTTACGTGTTATCAATACAATTAACTGATATTTGATAATTAACTGCTGTTTAACAATGTAAAGTTCGGGTTGGAGATACCCTAAATCAATGTATTAATTATGGTTTCAGTAGTACAAATTACATATGACCTAAGCTTGCTAACACCTAATATTGCACGGGATAATTTTCGCTTTCTATGTTTCCGAATTTCTTTTCGGCCCTGAAAATAAGCGTGATTACTACACCATCGTTATTTTCCATTTTAAAATTTCCGTCAAGCTGCTTACTTAGCGCCTTCATCATTTCCATCCCTAAAGATGAAGTTTCTTTAATATCAAAATCTTGCGGCAACCCAATACCATCATCGGCTATATTGAGCATGATATTATTATCATCAAGTGTTCCGAGCGAGATGTTTATATACCCTCGCTTATTCGGAAAAGCATATTTAATAGCATTGGTGATAGCTTCATTAAGCATAAGACCAACAGGGATGGCCTGGGCAACGTCCATTTTAACGGGTTCAATCTGTTGTTCAAACCTGATTCCGCGATCATGAGCTTCATAGCAATCGGCAAGATAATTAACCAGTTCGCTGATGTAGATAGCAATATCAATATAAGCTACGTTTGAATTGCTGTATAACTTTTGATGGATCAGCGCTATGGCCTGTACCCTGTTCTGGCTTTCGCGGATGGCTGCGATTGCTGCATTATTTTTTAAAAATGCCGATTGGGTATTAAGCAGGCTCATCACTATTTGCAGGTTATTTTTAACCCGGTGATGCACCTCCTTCAATAGCCAGTCTTTTTCATCGATCAGGCGGTCTTTGTCGACAGCTAATTGCTGCACGATTTGATTTTGCTCGATAACCTCTTTTTCCTTTTGCCGTAATTGATTATTGATTTGTCGTTTTTGCCGATAACCGATATAAATTAAGCCCAAAATGATAAGTAGTATTATAAAACCGATAGTTATGAAATCCCATTTAACAATTAATAAGTTGCTTTTTGTCCATAATACATCATTAGCAGTATCCTCATAATGCTGCGCCATAACGCTTATTGGTATCAAATACAAGAAACCGGTAAGTATCAGCTTACAATAAAACCGGGGCAAGTTTATATTGATATTCACTTGATATTATTTTTATGATCAGCCTAAAACTCACAGATTTGGTTTGTCCTATACAGATAGACTAATAAACCTGCGCTTAAATTCAACTTATAAAAATAATATACTTACTAAACACAGCCGATGTATTAAACACGGATTTTGATGTATAAATTACATATTGCAGTTGCTTGTTTTACAATAAATCAATATTAACATATATAATTAACAATCAAAATATTAGGTATAAATTATCAATTTTACGCCCTTTATTTGGCCGTACCGTCCTATTTACCGGCAGCAAACTTTTATTCTTTTCCCTATACATTTAACAACTCACTATATTAACAGGTGACATATTTTAGTGATATAAAAGCTACGATATTTCGCTTCTTAATCAGCAGTATGATGATATTTCGTTAAGCGGTCCTATTTAAACACACACACAAACAACTGATTACCAATAAAATAAAAACAACGGCACGAAATTAGAGAGCAGACATATGCCTTACAAGCTTTAAACTTCGCAGCCATGAAACAATTTAACGATTTTGCACCGGTACATTTTGAGAAAGCATCTTATTGCCTTCCTTTCAAAATCCATACTATTGAATGGATCAAAAAAAATGGCGTCGATCTTCCCAATGATTATTTTATGCTGATATGGATAGTTTCAGGTAACGGCTATTACAGGTTTAATTTACAAAAAGAGACTGTTAATACTAATCAGTTGCTCCTGATAAAGCCGGGCCAATTACATGATCTTAAATTTAGCAATGGCCTGCATGGTTATGTAATATCATTTACGGATTCTTTTTTGGATGTAGATGACTATGGCCGCGACCCGATATACAACCCGATTCATCAAATGTTTAGCCAAACACAAATCGTTGCCATCAACAACGAACTGGCCGATGATATGAATGATATTACCGAAATAATGATGAAAGAATATAGCAGGCACAATCTTTACCGTGCTGAAATATTAAAACGATATTTCAAAATCTTCTTCATCTATCTTTCGCGCCAATTGGAATTTATGGAACAGGCTCCCAAACAATCACGCAATACCGCCATATTGCAAAACTTCATGAGTCTGCTCGATAAAAACTTCAGGGAATATAAAATGGTGGCTGATTATGCCGACAAGCTATCTGTAACCCCCAACTATCTTAATGAAGTAGTGAAAAAATTGACAGGGCAATCGGCAGGCCATCACATCAGGCAAAGGGTTGCAGCCGAAGCTAAACGACAAGCCATACATCCTGATAACTGTATGAAGAAAATAGCATATGACCTGGGTTTTTGTGACATGGCCCATTTCAGTAAATTTTTTAAAAATGCTACAGGGATCAGCTTTTCTGATTTTAAGAAAAGGGGAACTGTATTACAACCTGTTTTTTAAACACCGCAAATCCATTAATCAACGTAATAATTAATTAAATTTTATCATCATGTCAGAACCGGTACAGCTAATCCCAGGCAACTCCCTAATTACGGCAACACCTCAGGAAGGTCGTGAACTTGCTATTAAAATGGCCAGGCTCATCATCAAAGTAACCCAACCCGATGCCGAAATTCGGGAAAAGCTGAGAGCTGTTTATGCCGAAGATACTGCGATGCTCATTGCCGTAGGGCAAACAGTGGCAACAGAATTTGCCACAATAGCCGCGGCTAATAATTACTGGAGATAGTGCAGCAATGCCTATGCTCTGCCAATTAATTTCATATTTTTAACCGATAGTACATCGTGCATACACAAGTAATTATTATCGGTGCCGGGCCAACCGGTTTAATGGCCGCCTGCCAGCTGGCCCGCTTTAATATTGATTTTATTATCATCGATACTAAGGCCGCCCCTACTCATGAGTCGCGCGCTATACTGGTTACAGCCCGCAGCATGGAAATTTACCAGCAAATGGGCCTGGCTGATGTCGTTTTGCAGCAGGGACAGTTGATTAGCAAATTTGCCATTTATATGAATGGCCGTGAAAAAGCAGCACTTGAAACTGCCGATGCAGGCAACGGCCTAACTGATTTCCCTAATCTGCAGGCGTTTGAACAATTCAAGAACGAAGATCTGCTTTACCAGGAATTGAAAGCAACAGGCCGCGATGTTTTATGGCGAACCAGTTTGGTAAGTTTTGATCAATATGAAGACCATGTTGTGGCCAATCTTTACGATAAAAGCGATCCGTTCAGAAAAATAAGTATTAAAGCCTCCTACCTGTTGGCTTGTGACGGAGCATCGAGCCTGGTAAGGCAGCAGTTGGGATTAAATTTTGATGGCGGCACCTACCAAAATAAATTCTTTGTTGCTGATGTACAACTTAACTGGCAGCAGCCTCCAAACAAGCTTATAGCATCACTATCGCGCATTAACTTTTGTGTTTTTTTTCCGATGTATGGCATTGGTAATTATCGCATTCTGGGCACATTGCCAGAAAGCTTTGCAGGCAAAGACGATGTTTGTTTTGATGACTTTAAAGACGTAATCACTGCCAATGTTAAGCTTCCGCTGGGCATTGAAAAGTTGAACTGGTTTTCGGTTTATAAGCTACATCACCGCTGTGCCGACAGGTTTAGGATAAACCGTTGTTTTTTGTTGGGTGATGCTGCACACATTCATAGCCCGGCAGGTGGCCAGGGCATGAACACCGGCTTGCAGGATGCGCACAACCTGACCTGGAAACTTGCCCTGGTACTGCAGGGGGTTGCCGGTGATAAACTTATTGATACATATCATGACGAGCGGTATCCTTTTGCCCAATGGCTCATGAAATTTACCGATAAAATATTTGCATTCATGACAAGCTGTAACTGGTTAATATATCAATTACGCACCCACGTTATGCCCCATATTTTACGCCTCATACTATCAACAAAATGGATCTCAAAGCGTATTTTCAGGATATTGTCCCAAATTTGGTATTCGTACAAAAAAAGCCCGCTTTCCCTGCAGTTTATTAAGCAAAAGCTAAAATTTAGCGCCGGCGACAGGTGCCCATATGTTATAACAGAAATAGATGGTAAATCGCAAAGCATCTATCATTTACTCACCGAGCCAAAGTTTCACCTTTTATGTATTGGCAGTAGCGGGTACAACAACCAAATTCCTGATCACTTAACAGCCCATATTAAGGTAGTTAATTTATCCCTTAATGAAAACTGGCAAAAATTAGGAGTAAAATCAGGATTGTACCTGCTGATAAGGCCCGATAATTACATAGGCCTGCTTAGCGATGAAATAAGCCCAGGTTTAATAACCGGCTATTTTGATGCTTTTAAAGGTAACTGAATTATAAAAGGCTTAAACATACATTAAGCTTCATCATATATAAAATCAACGCTCCACCGATAAGTGGCTATGCTTGCCAGCAATAAACTACCTGCGCTATCGGCCCAAACCGAATAATTAAATGGAGCCTTGAATCCCGAAAATATGGTCATGCAAAGGGCAAAAGTAAGCGTAAGGGCAAAACTTGCATAAGCAGCAGTACGGATCTTAAAACCTACAATAAACATGATGGCTATAGAAACTTCGGCTACTGTTGCTAAAAAACCCATAACACCTGCCATCCACCGGCTCAAATATGGCATCAGTGTGTTTGTATAAACTACGAAATTATCCCAACTCCCCCAGCTTACTGAATTTTGCCCTGCCGGCCCCATAAAACCTAAGCGATCCGCCACAGGCAATAGGAAACCAATAGCTAAAGCAAAGCGCAAATAAAGTTGTGCTATCTGAAGGGTATTTTTCATCTATAGTATAAATATACGTCTAAAATAAAGCTTTAAAAGCACGTTAAAAAAAGCAAATCCCATGTTTACACAAATAAGATAAAAGTGTCATCTTTTTGTTGAGAGACAAGCTGGCGAACATTTATCCAGAATTTCTACAGAATATGAGGGTACTATCGCGTCTGTCTTATGCCTGCAATAAGTATTGTTAAAAGGGCTGCTGCCTATGTTATCTCGTTAATGGAAGAAAACCTTCCAACGACGATGTATTTTCATAATCTTGAGCACACACAAAGGGTTGTGAATGCGGCTACTGAAATTGCAAGCCACAGTAAATTAAAAAAACCGGAACTAACTATCCTAACTGTAGCCGCCTGGTTTCATGATACCGGTTACCTTTATCATTATAAGGGCCATGAAGATACCAGCATGATCATTGCCGGCACTTTTTTAATGCAGCATCATTACAATAACAACTTTATACAACAGGTATGGGATTGTATTGAAGCTACAAAAATTCCGCAGTCACCCAAAAACCTGGTAGAGCAAATTATTTGCGACGCCGATATGCGTCATTTCGCATCAGCCGATTATTTTAAATGTGCTCACAATTTAAAACAGGAATGGGAAGTACATTTGGATAAGCACTACGGCGATGAAGAGTGGCACAGCTTAAACCTAAGGGTATTACAACACCACCAGTACTTTACTGATTACGGTAAAACTGTACTGCAGGCAGCAAAAGAAAAAAACATCGACCTGATGAAGCAAACGGCTTAATGCCGCTTTACAGTTTCCTTTCGTACCCGGCTTAAAGTTTCGGGAGTGATTCCCAAATATGATGCGATCATGGCCTGCGGAACTCTTAACGACAGATCAGGATATTTCTGAACAAAATCAAGATATTTTTGCTCTGCAGTAAAAGAAATGGCCGCATGGATCCGGTTTTGACTGGTGATAAAGCTCTTGTTGATGATAGCATTAACCATATCGTTAAAAGCCGGGATATCGAGACAGAGCCTGTCAAAATTTGCTTTAGTGATCAGTATTAATTCGGTATCCTCAATAGCGTCGATGTTATTTTTAGAAGGCTCGCCGGTGAGCAGGCTGGCGCGGTCGCCTGTCCACCAGTTTTCTTTAGCAAAGCTTACAATGTTTTCGCGGCCATTTTCGTCAACGCTGTAAAAACGCAGCAGGCCTTTGGTTATAAAGGCATTATACTTCCAAACGTCGCCTTCCTGCAACAGATATTGCCGTTTACGAAGCTTTTTATAAATACACACGGCTTTGATTTTAGCATAGTCGGCATCGGTAAGGGTTGTTTTCTGGCTGATGTATTCTTTAAATAGCTCAAACATATAAAAGCAAATATCCCCTTTATCCGGGGATATTTGCTTCTGTTCGGGTCATATTTTTATCAGCGGTTTATGCTGTATATTTACTTAACCATTTGGTTTTAATGGCAGCACGTGCATCAATAAATTCCTGGTCGGTACCCTGGGCCACGGCATCAAGCGGGTAACGCAATGGTCTTGTTCCTTTTTCCATTTCCACAAGCCTCAGTATACCATCGGCAATGGTTTGCGGATCCATATTAAACTCGGCCATTTTGCTGAAAAGCGCGGTGCCCATGGCGTTGAATTGCTGTGCCGAAGCTTCACCATATTCGGCAACAACTTCTGGTTTATCGGCATGGATACCTGCTTTACTGCCATTGTTCATTTCGGTTGGATATACGCCCGGCTGGATGCTTACGTTTTCGATGTTGTACTGTGCAAGCTCATCCTGTAAGCCTTCGGTAATACTTTCTACCCCAAATTTGGAGGCAAGGTAAGGAATCATAAATGGCAGGGTATGGCCGCTTGCACCTGATGTAATGTTGATGATCAAGCCATTTTTAGCTGCGCGCATGCCCGGCAAAACTGCAAAGATAGTACGCAGAGCTCCGTAAAAATTCACTTCAAACATCTGCCTGATCTGGTCGAGTGAGTAGGCCTCCAATACACCAAAGCCCGAAACCGCGGCATTATTCACCAACACATCAATATGCCCATATTTGGTTAAGGTGTATTCAAAAGCTGTTTTAACCGAGGTATCATCGGTGATATCTACCTCAACTACTTCAACGTTTGCAAGGGCTGATAACTCTTTGGCTACAGCTTCGTTTTTGCCGTTTATTCCGCGCATACCTGCTATTACGGTATGGCCTGCATTCGCAAGGGTTATTGTGGTTAATTTACCAAATCCTGTACTTGTTCCGGTTATAAAAATTGTTTTTGACATTTTGTATCGTTCTTTTGTTGATACAAATCTACCGCGAAGCTATAACCTGTACATTGATGTTTGATAAGAACGAAATTGACATTTATCAAGAAAACTGAGGCGTTGTAACATTATTGTCATCGCGAGGCACGAAGCAATCACGAACTGTACACTCTCCTATCCGTCATTGCGAGGTACGAAGCAATCGCGAACGATACAGGGTCGTAGGCTTAACGGCTCTGCAAATAGGGGATTGCTTCGTACCTCGCAATGACGGGTGGTGAATGGAATTACCTTCCCTCAATGACGGTCTTTTAAACTATGTTGTTATACAACTGTTTACTTCGTTCCCGACGGCACAGCCAATCGTTGTCCATCTTTCAGCGGCACGCCAAAATTTGGTGAACCATCTTTATTCCAGGTAAATTTCTGGGCGCGCGGGGAGCGCTTGTTACCGCAGCCTTCGTTAGGGTTTGAATTGGCATGGTACAGGATCCAGTCCTCCCTTCCATCGGGCGATTTAAAGAATGAGTTGTGCCCGGGCGCGTAAACACTGTTTTCGGGCGATTGCTTAAACACAGGCTCCTCTGTTTTTATCCATGATGCCGGGTTTAACAGATCACTATTTTTTGAGGCCGTGAGCATGCCCAAAGCATAAAAGTCAGTCCAGCAGCCACTGGCCGAATAGATCAGGAATAGCTTATCCTTATGTTTTAAAATTTCCGGGCCTTCGTTTACACTCACGTGTGCCGGGTTGCCGGCATCATGTAAGTCGCCATTGGTTTCCCATTGATAAGCGGGACTTGATATTTTTACACGTTCGCTGCCAATGGTCAAGGCATCTTTCATTTTGGCAATGTAAATATTTTGCTGACCGTTATGGTCTCCCTCCCAGCCCGACCAGATCATATACCAGCTTCCGTTATTTTCAAATACCGATGCGTCGATAGCCCATTTATCGGTACTGTCGGCAATTTTTCCTTTAAACTCCCACGTACCCGCTATAGGATCGGCCGATGAATTCTCCAGCACATAAATGCGGTGATTATTGTTTTCGCCGTTATCGGCAGCAAAATACACATACCATTTGCCTTTTATGAAATGCAGCTCAGGCGCCCAAAGGTCTCTTGAATAAGCTGTACCTGCCGGTGGAGCCCACACAGCTTTTTTAGGTGCATTACTTAGTTTGGTAACATCTTTTGTTTTCCAGATAACAATATTGCCTCCGGTAGAATTGGTGTAATAATAAAACCCATCTTTATAGATCACCCAGGGATCGGCGCCTGACGGTAACAATGGGTTGGTAAAGGTTTTATCGCCGGTGTTTTGCGCGATAGCGACACCGCAAAACATAAGTAACAGCAAAAAGGTATTGAACAATCTTTTCATGAGGCTGAAAGGTTTTAGCTTGGTTTATAATGCGCTAAAAGTCTGCAAAAGATTTTACAAAAACAACAAATGTTAAAATTACATTTATTATCAGGACTCTATGATTTAGGCTCAGCTTTTACCGGTTGGGAAGAACTGCGAATAAAAACCTGGGTAGGTAATACTGCGGTTTCAAATTCGGTAACAGGTCGTTTGCTTTCGATAATACTGATAAGCATTTCGGTTGCCTTTTTTCCCATTTCAAAACCTGGCTGATAAACAGCACTTAATGGAGGGTTCAATACTTCGGCCAATTGGGTGTTGGTGAAGCCAAGCAAAGCGATATCGGCAGGAATGCGGTACCCTAATTTATGCAGAAGCGACAAGGTGGTGGTGGTGATCCTGTCAGATGCGGTAAAAATAGCATCGGGTTTACTGTCAGAAAACAGTTCGCTTAGCGCGTTCTCGATCTCCGCGAGGTCTTTACCGCCATGCGGGCAGTATTTGATCAGTTTTTCATCAGGTACTATGCCATGTTGTTCAAGTGCTTTTTTATATCCTTTTAACCGTTCTGCAGTAATGGATACATTTACCGAACTGGTAATATGTGCTATTTTGCGGTATCCAGCATCAATTAACTGGCTTGTGGCATCGTAGGCACCGGCAAAATTATCAGCTACTACTTTGTGGGTATCAATTTCATCGCTTACCCTATCAAAGAAAACTATTGGCAATCCTTTTTTATGAAGCTCCTTAAGGTGATCGATATTGTTGGTTTCGGTTGAAAGGGAGATCAGTAAACCATCGATAGAACGAAAAGTCAGGTGACGCACATTCTGCATTTCCAGATCGTACGATTCATGAGTTTGCGTAATAAAAACGTTATACCCTTTGCTGTGCGCAACCGATTCGATACCATTGATCACCTGCGAAAAAAACTGGTTATCAATGGTTGAAACTACAATTCCGAGAGATTTACTATTTCCCCGTTTAAGGCTTTGGGCGTTAAGGTTAGGCTGGTAGTTAAGTCTTTTCGCGCACTCCAATACAAGCGCCTTGGTTTTTTCCCCAATTTCGTGACTGTCTTTAAGCGCCTTGGAAACCGCTGAAGGTGAGATCCCCAATTCTTTAGCAATATCCTTTATAGTAACTCCGCCAAAATTCATTTCGTCCCCTGCTTATGATCCTAAAATTAACAATCCGGTTAAATATCGGATAGTAAACATAAGAAAAATAAGTTCTACAGGATATAAGTACCCATTATCGCACTGATAACTATGCAATTAAATTCAACTATAAGATACATCACTCCAAAAAAGCTTTTATTCGCGTCGCTTACTTTAACTTATATCTTTTGTTATCCGACATCTCAAAAAAAAGTCATTTCGATAGAGCACAGGGGAGGATTGAGCGCCGGGCGAAAGAGAAATCTTACACGTCAGCCCAAGCCGTCATGTATAGATTATATGCAGGAAGTATAAGGTTTCTCCTCACTCTTCCCACAACCCCGCCCTGGTTCGTTCGTATGACAATATATTTTTATTGAACAAGAGCCTCTTTAAACCACACTTTACTATTTCACAACCACTATAGCCATACCATCATGCTCTTTGGAGCCCACCGTTTGAATAATGGTGGCTGTTACCTGCTTATTATCAGCAAGGGCTTTGTTAAAACGTTGCACTCCACTAACCCGCTCATCATCGCAGTTATCATCAAGTACTTTGCCTTCGCGAATCACATTGTCGGCAACAATAAGGGTGCCCGGTCTTGAAAGCTTAAGCGCCCATTCAAAATATTCCGTATAAGGTGGCTTATCGGCATCAATAAAGATCATATCAAACGGACCTTCATCTTCGGCATCGAGGCTTGCAAGGCTATCCATGGCCTTACCTACTTTAATATCAACAAGCGGGTCTAAACCTGCTTTAATAATGTTCTGACGGGCAACATCGGCATAAGCCTGCTCCAGTTCAAGGGTAATCAGCTGACCATCAGCAGACAGCGCGCGGGCAAGCCAAATGGTACTGTAACCGCCAAGCGTACCTATTTCCAGGATCTTTTTGGCGCCGCATAAACGGGCCAGCACCTGCAAAAACTTTCCCTGGTTGGCTGTTACATTGATGCCAGGGATACCTGCATCCTTCATTGACTTCAAGGTACCTTTCAGCACCGCATCCTCATCGCCCAGCAGGTTACCTATATACTGATCAACCGATTCAAAAAGTGAAGTATCCATAATGTTTATTTGGGTTGTGATAAAATTAAACACTATTTACCGAAAACCATTGTAAGCTTATTGTTAAACAAAAAGCAGCAAAACGTCTCAATAGTTAACTGTTCAAGATGAAATATCATTACTTCGTTTAACGCATATCAATTATTAATTAAAAACTAACCATCAGCTAATCATTAACGAATGTTGATTGTGCAATTTAGATTGCTGATATTGCTGATGTGGAAAATGTTAAAATTATCACTATAAATACATGGAAATGTGATGGTGAATACCGTGTGCGCATGGGCTTACTTGCCAAACAACTTGAACAATTAAACCCCCATGTTGTAGCCTGCCAGGAATGCTTTTACAGCGAAGAAGGCAACGCCGACACCCTGAAATTTTTGGCTAACGAATTAAATATGAACTACGTTTTTTTGCCCGGCCGATCAAAAAAACGCATGTTTGAAGGCAGGATGGTTAAAAGTACATCGGGCCTGGGCATATTATCTGTTTATCCGCTTAACGAAAACATCAGTTTTGACTTGCCTGTAGTGGCCGAGGATAATGACCGCAAGGCCTTCCGGGTAAACGTAAACCTACCTTCAGGAAAAACACTAACTGTAACTACCACTCATCTTACACATTTGGGCCAGCAAAAAGGTTTGAGAAAAGCCCAGGCCGAAGCACTTGCCAGTTTTGTTATTGAAGAAGCCCCCGATCCGTACCATATCATTTGTGGCGATTTTAATGCCACGCCCGATTCGGAAGCAGTAATGGCTTTCCGCGAACTGGCGAAAGCTGTAGATTGTTATACTGCAGGTAACGGTACCGAGCCGCATTATAGCCTGACTGATGCCTATTATAAGGCCAACAAACAGGTATGTATTGATCATATCTTTACTTTGCAATTGCCGGGCACTAATAAATATCCACAATTTATTGATTCGGCAGTTGTATTAAATGTACCTGATGAAGCTACCGGTCTTTACCCGAGCGATCATTTTGGCATAACCACTACACTTTTAATCCCCTAACCTACGTTATCAATAAAACAGTTAACACAACCTGATACTTTCACAATAAAGTTTTTGTACCCAATCATGAGTAAGCTATTTTATATTATTGGCGCTTCCGGAGCCGGAAAAGACACCCTGATGAACTATGCCCGCAAGCAGATCAACGGATCGGAAAATGTAGTATTTGCACACAGGTATATCACTCGCCCGCCGTTTTCGGGTAACGAGAACCACATTAGCTTAACTAATGAGGAATTTGCATTGCGGAGCAAAGCCGGAATGTTTGCTTTAAGCTGGGGCAGCCATGATAAATACTATGGTATAGGCCAGGAAATAAACAACTGGCTTAATAAAGGCTTTAATGTAGTGGTTAACGGCTCGCGCGAATACCTGCTCATTGCACAGCGGCTTTATCCAGATTTGAAAGTAGTTTTAATAACCGCAAGCCCAGAAATTATCGCCAGTCGCCTGGCGGTGCGCGGGCGGGAAGATGCGGAAGAAATAGGCAAACGCATAGCCCGCACTGCCGAGCTCAATACCAACCTCGAAAACTGTATAGAAATACAAAACAATGGCACTGTTGAACATGCAGGGAACCAACTGGTAAGCCTAATCTCTATAACAGAAAAGCAACTGGCTTAAACGTGCTTTTCAAGTATGGAAAATTAGATCTCATAACCCATTTTTTTAAAAACCCGCTGCTACTTTCCATGCAGCCGCACAAAACTCTGTTTTAATTATTAGCATTTTCTTAGCCGGATATCAGAAATAGATGGAAATGCGACGATAAAATATACCCAGAAAGGGGTATTTCCGGGCGGAAATTTTAAGTCTATTTTTACAAAAAAAGCAATAAAGAAATTTTTTAAGGGAAATACCTCACCTAAACCCTATCATATAACTTAGCCATTTGCCCTGAACAGCAAATGGCTTTTTTCATTTATATATCTGCTTAAATGATACCGGCTACCGTAAAGTAGCATAATTATAAAACTGTAGCCTTCCGTTGCCTTGTACAGTGATAGTTTTAGTTTCAGATACGCCCTGAGCATTTTTCAGGGTAATACGCACCTGGTTATCCCCTTTTTGTAAAGGAATACGGGTGTAAGAGATATAAGCCGGCAAACTTTGCCAGTTACGGGTATCGGCCTTTTCGGATAGTAAGCTGTACAACTGGATACCATAACCGAGTCCTTCCAATAGTCCGTTGGTTTTACCATCACTTTTAGCAGCCGCGCGTAACGAATATTCGGCTATTTTTTTCACTGCCAGGCGCGACAGGATGCCGCTCATTTCTTTCAATGCACGTTGTTGCAAAGTTTTAAATGCCAGCTCATTAATATCTTCGGCTTTTACAAGCGGCATATCCTGGTTATTTACAGAGATACTCGCGCTTGAATAGTAAGGGGTTTGTGCAACATACTTGGGGAATGCAACACGAAGGCTTTCAACCGATTTAGTATTTACCCTGTTCCTGTCGCCATCATAATTGAACGGAACCACTATGCCCCCTGCTGCATCGGTGAAAAACAAATCGCCGTTACTATTACGGATCAGGCTAAAAAACAAGTCGACCTGCGTTTTTACGGGCGCAAGACCGTTTTCCCAAAAGAAGATTAATTCCCCCCCCTCTGATGGTGTTACAGGTTCGTATTTAATCCCAAAAGTTGTTTCAAACTGATCAGCCTCGGTTGTAAAACCGTTCAGCTTTGCCGTGCGGATCACATCCTCTTCCAGCTCAAGCGGCATTGTAGTACCATAGTAAGTTTTATCAGGACTTTTAAGGTAGATTTCGGCTGCGTTACGGTATGAGATAAAGGCGTTGTTTACATCGTTGTTGCTTTCATACAACATACCCTGTAAGGTCAGCGCAAAAGCGTCATTTGAGTAACGGTTATCTTTATTATTATACTTATCTCCCTGTTCCTGGGCCTGCAAAGTGATACGGCGGGCTTCCACAATGGCATCCTCAGTTTTATTCAGGTACAGATAGTTAAGCGCCTTGTAATAATGGATCATGAACTTTTCAAAATCCTCGCCCTTATATTTTTGCGATGCAGAGTTAAGCAAAACACCAACAGCAGCATCTGAAGCACTGGTCAACCCCTCGTCAAGCCGTTGATCGGCCCGATTAAAGTAATTGTTACTGTTTTCATATTCGCCTTTTAAATGACAAATTCTACCCTTCTCCATCAGGTACAGGAGTTTATTCCGGGGTGCCTGGATCAGGCTGTTTTTATCAAGCTCTTTCTCGGCCTGGGGATAGTTACCGGCAGATACATTTTTATAATAAGGGGCGACACTTTGATTATAGGTTGAACATGCCGATAAAAAAAGCATCAGCCCGATAAAAGAAAATATCCGGAGAATATGCGTACGTAAGTTGACCATTATTAAATGCAAACTGCCCCAAACACGGGCATACCATGTTCAGGGCAATAATGTATAGGGGCTTTAGTTTTTAACGTATTTGGCAATTTTCTTTTCGCCTATCCAAACTACTTCGTTGGTTTGAATGTTGGTAAGCTCAAGGTTTACCTGGTAGTAAACAACCTTTTGGCGTTTGTGCGCATCAACAATTGAGTTAATTGAGCCTTGCAGTATGTAATCGGCACCGTTTTCCAGACCAAATTTTTTCATGCTCGATACTGAGGCGTTTGTTTGCTGATCAGCTTTTTCGGCACGTAACTCATCGCGTTTTTTGCCGCCCTGTACCAAACGTACTTTTTGTGATTGAATAAATGAACTTTCAATATCGGTCAGGAAGGTTTCGGCATCAATATGCTCGTGGCTTTTGTTCTGTACAAAGCCAACTATAACTACCGGACGCTTGCCCTGGTGTTCGTTAAGGTGTGTATCGATCCAGTTAGCCCCTAAAATTTTGCCGGTAAGTTCATCGGCAGCCATACGTGCGTCACTGTTATTCCAGTTGCCGCTAACATCAATAGTTTGATCGGTGCTAACGCGTGTAACCTGCCTTGAACATGAGGCTATAAAAATTCCTGAAACTGCTATCGCAGCAACTGTTAAAATCCTGTTGAACTTCATCTGTAGTGTATATTATAAATTATGATATGTTAGATTGAATGCGGCCTAATTTGTTACCAGCCAAAACCGATACCAATACTTGCACGGCCTCCCCAGCGGCCACCATAGTAACCACCCCAACGGTTACCCCAGCCATAGTTTAAGAATGGTGAGTAAGAGTAACCGCCGTATAAACCCCATGACGGTGAATAATCGTAATATCCGTTCATGCGTTCTTCATGGCGCCATTCGCGGTTTTGACGGCGGCGTTCCAATTTGGCTTCGTACCAGTCATAAGCTTTATAGGTATTTTGTATGGTTGTGCCATGTAAACTGTTTATAGTATCGGCAACCCTGATATATTTTGCCTGGCTTTCCATGTAACGCGGGTTTTGATCGGCTACTAACGAGGCTGTTTGCTGGGCTTTTACGGTGCCGCTAAACAAACCGCCTAAAAGCATCAAGGCTATAATGAAGATATTCTTTTTCATCGCGCTTAATTTGATAAGTAAAGTTACGTAAAATGGTGCCCAAATATTACACCAGAGCTAAGCATAAACCGTTAAAATATGTTAATCGGGATCTTTTTGACTTAATTATGAACTGAAGGAGTTCCTTATAGCTTTTTTGGCTGTGTAAATGGCTAATATTTCTGTCACTAAACGGCATAGTGGTGCGTCATCATGATATATTTTAATACATTTAATAACATGAAAAAATCAACCTATGCTATACTTATTACTGGCATTGCAGCAATACTGTTTGCCACCGTTGTAAATGCTCAAACCCCTGCTTTTAAGCCGAAAGATCAGCAACTATATAACACCATAGCACACATGGATAGCGTAATGTTTAACGCGTTTAACAGCCGCAACCTGGATGTGATGAAAACACTGTTTACCCCCGATGTTGAATTTTACAACGATGGCAAGGGTATAACCGGCTATGACGCAACCATAGCCGGTTTTAAAGGCATCTTTGAAAACAAGCAAGCCGCCGACTTGCGCCGTGACCTGCTAAAAGAAACGCTTGAAGTGTACCCCATGCCCGGCTTTGGTGCAATTGAAATGGGTACACACCGTTTTACCCATACTGAAAATGGGAAGCAAATTGTAGGTGTAATGAAGTTTGTACATGTTTGGCAATACAAGGATGGCCAGTGGAAAGTAACAAGGGTGGTGAGTGTGGGGCATTAATGGTTGTTTATTTCTTCTTGCGCTCGTTTGTAACGAGCGCTTAACTTGGGTCAGCGTTTATAACGCGACTGGCAATGCAATTGCCAAACCATATTAAGCTCTCGTTACAAACGAGAGCAAGTTGCAGAAAGATAAAAACCAAGTCATCGCGGGGAAGCATAGCCCCTCTGTATGGTATGCGATTGCCGCGTCGTTCCTCCTCGCAATGACATGATTTATTAATTTTTCTTGCGGAGGTACCCTATTATTCAACCCGTTCCTTCAAAGCAGCCTCCCATCCTATAATGGCATTTTTGCGCGTACTCCCCCAGTGATATTGGCCTATCTCGCCGGTTGATTTGATTACGCGGTGGCACGGGATCAGGAACGCTACGGGGTTGCTCCCTACTGCTGTTCCTACCGCTCGGTAAGCATTTTCATTACCGGCTTTTTTGGCGAGTGAGGCATAAGTGGTTAATCCGCCGGCAGGTACTTTTAAGAGCGTTTCCCATACCTTGATCTGGAAATCGGTTCCTTTTAAATGCAGCTTGATCTCATCCAGACGGCTCCAATCCTGGGTGAAAATAAACAGGGCGTTCTGTTGGATCCTGTCGACCAGCTGATTATATACAGCGTTCGGGAAACTTATCTTCAGTTGCTCCAAAGCTTTTTCTTCGCCTTCATCAACAAAAGCCATGTGGCAAATCCCTTTGCCAGTTGACGCAACGATAACTTTACCGAAAGGAGTATCGGCAAACGAGTAATTGATTTCCAGCAAAGCACCACCGTTGCGGTATTCGCCGGGAGTCATGCCTTCTACCTTAATAAACAAGTCATGCAGTCTGCCTCCCCCCGAAAGACCGGTTTCCAGTGCAGTATTGAAAACATTGGCGTCCTCATGCTTCAATATTTCCTTGGCATGTTCCACACTTAAATATTGCAGAAATTGTTTCGGGGTTACCCCCGCCCAATCCTTAAACATCCGCTGAAAATGGAAGGGGCTTAAATTAACGTGCCCGGCCACTTCTTCCAGTTTGGGCTGCGCTTTAAAATTCTCCCTGAAAAAGCCTATTGCGTCAGCGATGCGGGTATAATCTATTTCTTGCTGGGTTTTCATAATGTCTTATTATTAAATAAATTCAATTGTGTTTTTATTCTTTTATAACACAAAATTACCGCCCCAAATAGCCCTCAACAATCCGATTCTTGCGGAGTTGCTATGCGATATGGTCATCAATTATAGTTTTTAATACTACAGCATTATTTAATGCTAACTCCTTTGAAGAAAACACCAGCGTAACTGTTTTATGCTGCCTGATATAATCGATCAGTTCAGGCAATGTCTTAGTGCTATCAATCTCGTCCCGATATCTTTGGCAAAAGGCGTCAAATTTTTCAGGGTCATGGTTATACCATTTCCTTAATTCGTTAGACGGCGCAATCTCCTTAAACCATCTGTCGATATGGGCATCCTCCTTTTTAATGCCGCGGGGCCAAAGGCGATCTACCAGGATCCGGGTGCCGTCACCTTGGGCATAAGGCTCATAAACGCGTTTAATTTTGATATCCATTATATGTATTTATTAAGATTTAAAACTCCGCAAGAATCGGATTGCATGCCGGTTGCTCCAAAAGTAGCTTTGACATTCTTCAAAATAACAAAATGACTTCAGAACAACCACTTAAAGATCGCATCAAAAACCTAAACTGGGGCCAAATCAACCAAACATTACATAATAAAGGCTTTGCAATTGTTAAACAGGTTTTGAGTGAACGCGACTGCGATACCTTGATCAGTAATTATGATGCAGACGAATACCGGAAAACCGTTAACATGGAACGCTACAGGTTTGGTTACGGCGAATATAAATATTATAAATACCCGCTCCCATCTGTAATAACCGATTTAAGGGAAACAGTTTACCCGCACATAGCTCCTGTCGCCAATAAATGGATGCAAGAACTTGGGATCAACAAACAATTCCCTGATACGCATGAGGAAATGAAGCAGCTAAGCCATGGGGCTGGGCAAACCAAACCCACTGCCCTGATATTGCAATACACCGAAGGCGGGTTTAACACCCTGCACCAGGACCTTTACGGTGATGTATATTTCCCCATACAAATGGTTTTCATGCTCGACCAGCATAACAGGGACTATACAGGCGGCGAATTTGTGATCACCGAGCAGGTCCCACGTGCCCAATCAAAGGCCAACGTGCTTACTCCCGGTATGGGTGATATGGTTTTATTTACCACTAAATTCAGACCGGTAAAAGGAGCCAAAGGTTATTACAGGGTGAATATGAAGCATGGCGTGAGCCCGGTTCATAGTGGTAAACGGCATAGCCTGGGTATCATCTTTCATGATGCATTGTCTTAAATAATTGATGTAGCTTTAACTATTGCTATTAGGAAAATAACGTAAAACAATGCTGCAAAACCGTGTAACCCCTTTTGGACAGCTTATTAAAACACCTGCGCGAGGTGCCTGGCTCGGCAACCGCGGCGTGATCCATAATGCGGACAAGGAAATTGTACGTCCCTTTAAAATTAAAGCATGGATAACCTGTGTGCTGGAGTTTAGAGGCCGCCATCGGGAGATTATGCAACCCGATCGCTGGACGGAACTTTTCTTTCTTGACGAGGCCACGGCTTTTTCGGCCGGGCACCGTCCCTGCTTTCAATGCAGGTATAAAGACCATCAAAGGTTTAAAGAGTTTTGGTTGAAAGGCAACCCGCAATATGATTTCGATATGAAAACACCCGTATCCAAAATAGATGAGATATTGCAAACCGAGCGCATTGCTGCTGATAGATCAAAAGTTGCTTATGAAGAAAAGCTGAGTGCACTACCTAACGGCACGTTTGTAGTTTACAATGACCGGCCGTATTTGCTCAAAGATGATCGGTTATATTTATGGAGCCCTGCAGGTTATGAAAGAGGAATAGCGCTACCTGATGTAGATATGCTTCCAGTATTAACTCCGCGGTCATTTGTTAATATGTTCAGCATCGGATATGTACCGCAGATGGGTATTTAAATTAATAACTCCTAACAAATATTAGGGATTAAATAATTTCCAATGTCCCTCGGTAACAACTTCGATTACGCTATCGACAACTTTAATCGCGGTTTGATCATCAATAGCGTATGATGGCACCGGTATAGTTGAAGCCAGTTTTTCAATATTGGCCAGGGAATTATCCGGAAACCACTCATGATCCAAATGCGGGTGAATAGCAAAGTCAACAAAACTCAACGACTTGTCGCTATCGGGCGGTAAAGTATGGTTGCCATAGGTGGTCCCAAAGCGGGTCATGATCATACTACCAGCGCTCAAACCAACATATACCAGCTTTTGCAAAAGTGAAGGCAGCAGATTCGCCAGTCCGGATTGCTGCATCCAGTAGGTAAGGTACTGGCAATCGCCACCACCTACCAATAAAGCATCAGTTTCTCTGAGCATATCAATCCATAACTCTTTTTTGATACTGGGCAAGGCGGTAAGCTCCAGCAACCCCAGCGACTTCCAATCCAATTGGCAAAAAGGATCACCTAACGCTCCGCAAATCACCCTTCGTACAATGTCGCCGCCATTTGGAATGCCATATATTGCTGTCGGTATAAAAAGGGCGTTAGCCTCGACAATTGGCTTATCTAATAGCTCGACCAAAGCATTTTGAATACTCATATTGCTGATTCCGGCGGATGTAAGAAGTAGCTTCATAATTTATTGGATTGTGATCAATGTTAATCAAAACGCCGAAATTAAATTCATAAAACAATCAAAACTTCCGCTCCATCCATTCAATCCGGCTATTCGTCGGTACAAAATTTCAGATTAAAGCCTCACGGCTACCTTTACAGCATCAAATAATAATTTGATCAGTGATAAGGTTTAGGTTATAGCCCCCAAGCAGCGAGTGCAAGGGGGCTTTCTTATTTAATACCATCTTTACTTTCTCAAAGAAAACCCACTACTGTTTGATTGGCAGTACAAGGCCTGAAGTCAAAAGTCATCTTTTTTGCTGTTCTTACTTAGAAGCTGTTTAAAAATGAGAGAAAGTATTTTTGTAGAGACGCATAATTGCGTCTCCCAGAGGACAAGCCGATTTCAAAAGCGTCTCTGCTGTCGTAAATTGCAAGCGGAAGACGCAATTATGCGTCTCTACATTCAAAAACTATCGTTTTTAAACAGCCTCTTAGAACTTATGACCCTGGGCTAAAGACTATACAATTTGTCGGTAGCGCAGCCTCCACCCCGTTCATCTATACAATATCCCGGTTCACCGACACATGATTGTTAAAACACCAGCACATCATCACCTTTGATTTATAATTCAGGAGCAGGGACACTGAATTATAGGTTTTTTTCATAAAGATGAAGCACCTGTGCGCATTGTACAGGTGCTTTTTTTATTACTAAAACCAGGTTGTTAATGTGTACCGGCAGGCTACGCCAGCATAAGCAAGTAAAAAGAAGCTAAAAATCAAATGATCCGCTCAAAAGCAACTACATTTTTCATTCATGCTGCCGGCTGGCTTGTATTTTTAGGGTTCCCGCTATTGTTCATGAACCGCACGCAGCAAAGCAGCGCCGGTACCTATACCGTGCTGTTTTCGCCTTACTACTGGTTATTTTGCCTCACTTATATATTTATGTTTTACCTGAACGCCTGGTACCTGGTGCCTAAGTTCGTTTTTCGTAAAAGATATATCTGGTATGGGTTTATTGTGTTACTGCTTTCGGGTTGTGTTTACTTTTTGCAGCCTTTTGATAACCTGCTTCTTCACAACCTTGTTAAAGGAAATAAACCTGCAACAACAGCGGTGCCCAATCCGCAACCCATAGGGCCGCAAATTACGCCCACCGGTATTGACAGCTCAGCGCCTAATCAACAAAACATGCCCTTTGGCCCACTGCCTCATGAAGACCTGCGCATGCAGGACCCAAGCCTTAAACCCACTAACCGCGTAATTTTCATTCATCAATCGGGTAATATTGATATGGTAGGCTTGTTTATTTTCATCATTGTTATGGGTTTAAGCGTTGCCATTGCCACTGTTCAAAAATGGCAGCTTACCGAACAAATGGTTACCCGCGCCGAGGCCGAAAAAGCCCATGCAGAGTTATCATTTCTTAAAGCCCAGATTAACCCGCACTTTCTGTTCAATACACTGAATAATATTTATGCGCTGTCGGTCACCAATAGTGAGCATACGTCTGAAAGTATCATGAAGCTCTCTAACATTATGCGCTACGTAACCGATGAAGTAACCGAAGATTTTGTTTTACTGCAAAACGAAATTGACTGCATCAATGATTATATCGACCTGCAACGCCTGCGCCTCGGCAAAAAAACAACACTTGATTTTGAGGTTTCGGGCGAGATAAACAATCAAAAGATTCCGCCCCTGATATTGATGACTTTTATTGAAAACGTATTTAAATACGGCGTAAGTAAACATCAGCCATCGGTTATCAATATTTGCTTGCGGGTAAACGGCAACCAGATGCTGTTTATCTGCAAAAATACCATTTTCGAAAAACGACCGGCCACCGAGCGGAAAGGCATCGGCATTGCCAATAACCGCCAGCGCCTGCAACATATTTACCCTAACAAACACCGGCTCGACATCAGCTCGGCCGATGGCAATTTCACTGTCGAACTGGAGATTAACGCTTAAAACTATCTATTATGCAATTGAAATGTGTAGCTATTGATGATGAGCCATTGGCCCTTCAGATAATTGAAAAATATGTTGCCGAATATCCCGTGCTAACACTGGTAAATACTTTTGAAGATGCCATATCTGGCGGCGAATACCTGAAGCTAAACAAGGTAGATGTACTGTTCATAGATATTAACATGCCCGATATCACCGGTATCGACCTGGTAAAATCATTGGCCGATAAGCCGATGATCATTTTCACCACAGCCTATAAAAACTATGCATATGAAGGCTATGAACTGGAAGCAGTAGATTATCTGCTGAAACCTATCAATAACCTGCGCTTTGGCACAGCGGTTCAAAAAGCTATTGGTTATTATCAATATAAGCACGCCGACACCGCAAATGAAGGCGACTTTTTGTATGTGCATTCAGAATACAGGCTCATCAAAATCAATATCAAAGACATTGAATATATTGAAAGCATGCAGGATTATATCAAGATCCATATGCTGGGTGTGGCCAAACCAGTGCTTACGCTTATGCCATTAAAAAGCGTAATTGAAAAACTGCCGGCATCAAAATTCATCCGTATTCACCGCAGCTTTGTGGTAGCACGTGACCAGATCAGATCGATCCATAACCGTAAGATAAAACTAACTGATATAGAGCTTCCTGTGGGCACAAACTATACCGATTTCATTAAGGAATGGCATAAATAATTGCGCATCTCTGCGTTTCATCGGCACATTGAGGGCATTGAACGACACATTGTTTTACAGCCGCACAAATAGCCGCAACTTTATCATAATTAATTGACGCTAATCCTTAAAAGTCATGAAAACAGCAGGCAGCAAAAAAACCATCCTTGTGCTCGATAAAAACAGCAGTATGTTATCAGTAATTGATGATATTATGTATTATGGTGATTTTAATGTGCATTTAACTTATGATCCCAATGCCATATATGACAAGGCAAAGGTCATAAACCCCGACCTGATCATTTTAGATTATTTATTGGTAGATACAGACTGCGAACTGGTATGCCAGGATTTTAAGGATGATGAAAAACTGTGCAATGTGCCTATCATCATTGTAACTGCTTTTAAAACAAAAAAGTCAAAAGCCGATTCCTATAAATGTGATGCTTTGTTTGTAAAACCGCTGGACATGGAGGTACTTGCATCAAGGATAGAATACCTGATGGCTTCCTGAAGCCGGTTTTGTAAACTCATATAAACCTGCTAAGTTTAGCTTTTATTATTTTATACAAACCTGCAATATAAATGAAACTCAAGAGCAACATTGCCACCAGCGATAACGGATTTATCTTCAATCCCTCTACAGGCGATTCGTTTTCCGGCAATGAAATGGCGGCACAATTGCTTTCAGCCATGAAAAGCAATAAAACCGAAGCTGAGATTAAGCAGGATATTCTTAACAGGTATGATGTAAGCGAAAACCAGTTAGACAGGGATTGGGATAACTGGATGCTGCAGCTAAAAGAAGCAAACCTGCTCGAAATTTAAGGACGATGGCAAACAAGTACGATAATTTATGTATTGCCGTTACCGGGCTCAACGCCAATGATAATCCGGGCCCGGGGATGGCGGTTATCCGTTCTTTAAAAGAGTATTTTGGCGATAGTTTGCGCATAGTCGGCCTGTCGTATGAGTCGTTGGAGCCGGGGATCTATTTGCGGGACTATGTAAATAAAACTTACCAGGTGCCCTACCCAACCGAGGGAACAGCAGCTTTACTCGAACGTTTAACGTATATAAACCAACGGGAAAACCTTGATCTCATCATCCCTAACTTTGATTCGGAACTGTTCAATTTTATAAAGACAGCACCGCAATTGCAGCAAATGGGCATAGCAACTTATCTCCCTACCCAGCAACAATTGGCTTTAAGGGATAAAGTACACTTAAAAGATTTCGGTACAAAACACGGCTTTTATGTACCTGCCGATCATAAGCTGTACACTGCTGATGATTTACAAAAAGCTGCCGCTGACTTCGGTTTCCCGATGGTAATAAAAGGGAAATTTTATGAAGCCTATGTTGTTTACACTATGGACCAGGCACTAAAAGCCTTCCATCAGCTGAATGCAACGTGGGGCGTACCCGTAATTGCGCAGCAATATATCAAGGGCAACGAGATCAATATTGCGGCCCTGGGTAACGGTAAAGGTGATAACATAAGTTTAGTTGCCATGCGCAAACTTTATATTACCGATAAAGGCAAAGCCTGGGCCGGTGTTACCATTAAAGACGATAAGCTAACCCAACTGGCCGGCAACTTTGCACTTGCCACCAATTGGAAGGGCGGTTACGAAATGGAAATCATGAGTACAGCCGAAGGACATTTATACATACTGGAAGTTAACCCACGTTTTCCGGCATGGATTTATTTAACAGCGGCCGCCGGGCAAAATCAACCCGCGGCATTAACAAAAATGGCATTGGGTGAGGTTGTTGAGCCCTATACCGACTACCAGGCCGGCAAGTTGTTTGTACGCTACTCGTGGGACCATATTGCCGACATTGCCGATTTTCAACAGATCTCGGCCATGGGCGAATTATAATTTATAACGATGGAAAAGCTGCCATATCAAAAACCATATATCAAAAAACTCCATGCCGGGGCCATGAATAAATTTGGCACGCGCACCGGTGTGCAGCCTGTTAAAAGCATCGATGGCGTTTCGGTTAAAAGTTTAATTGAAAACTATGGCTCGCCCGTGTTTGTGCTGTCCGAAAAACAGATCCGCAAAAATTACCGGGCGGCGTATCGCGCCTTTAGTACGCGCTACCCAAAAGTGCAATTTGCCTGGAGTTATAAAACCAACTATCTCAATGCCGTTTGCCAGATCTTTCACCAGGAAGGCAGCTGGGCCGAGGTTGTTTCGGGCTTTGAATACCGTAAAGCCTTAGGCAACGGCGTACCGGGTAACAAGATTATTTTCAATGGCCCGGGCAAATCAACTGCTGATCTGCAGTTGGCTATTGATCATGATTCGCTAATCCATATCGACCATTTTGATGAGCTTAACCAGTTACTTGTATTAAGTAAAAACCTCGCTAACAAACCGCGGGTAGCTATCCGTGTAAATATGGATACCGGCGTGTACCCGCTTTGGGACCGCTTCGGCTTTAATTACGAAAATGGCGAAGCGTGGTCGGCAATTTCAAAGATCACTGCTTCCGGGATTTTACACCTAACGGGCCTGCATTGCCATATTGGTACCTATATGCTCTCGACAGATGCCTACGGCATTGCTGCCAATAAACTGGCCGAACTGGCTGTGCGCTGCCAAACCCAGTTAAATCATAAAGTAGAATATCTTGACCTTGGAGGCGGTTTCCCCTCTACTAATACATTAAAGGGAGCCTACCTGCCGGGAAACGATATCGTACCCACTATTGATGATTTTGCGGAAGTAATAACTTCAGCCCTGCTCAATTTTGGTTTCGCTAATGATGACTTACCCTTGCTGATATTGGAAAGCGGCCGTGTTTTGATAGATGATGCCGGTTACCTGCTGGGTACCGTTATTGCCAATAAACGCCTGGCCAACGGTAAAGGCGCTACCATTGTTGACTTCGGGGTTAATATCCTGTTTACATCATTTTGGTATGAACACCAGGTAAGCCCCGCACAGGATTTTGTAGCTCACAGCGAAAACATGGTGATTTATGGTCCGCTTTGCATGAACATTGACGTGATCAGGGAAAGTATCAACTTGCCTCAACTTAATCCCGGCGACCAAGTGGTGGTGCACAAGGTTGGGGCCTATAATATGACCCAATGGATGCAGTTCATTACCCTAAGGCCCGCCGTTGTATTGATAGATGAAAAGCTGCGCACCCATCTCATCCGGCAAAACGAAACATTAGAATATACTGCCGAACCGGAGTTAATACCTGCTCATTTAAACAACGCCAAGTGAAGCAAATTGCAGCATTTATAAAACCGGTCCTCAATTCCTATTCGGTGCTGTTTTTTTCGCAGAACCGGATATTGGGGATTATTTTGCTGCTGGTATCTTTTTTAAATCCAATATCCGGCTTTGCAGGATTGGGATGTGTTATTTTTTCATTACTGATAACAAAATTATTAAAACAGAACAGCGAAGATTATCGTGCAGGGATCTATAGTTTTAATAGTTTATTGCTGGGGATAGCATTTGGTGCTTTTTTCCAGGTTAACTTCATGTTTGTGAGCTGGCTCCTCGTTGCCTGCTTTATGGTTGTTGTTACAACGATCATTTTATCAAAACGTATGGGTAAACCGGGCTTGCCCATCCTTTCACTACCATTTATACTGGTATTTTGGGTTGTACTGCTTGCATCTAACAGTATTTTCAACACAGGCCTTCTGCAAAAAAGCAGCTCATTGCTCCAGGAAATCTACACTGGTCCCGGCAACCTCGCCGGTGCCGAGGGTTATCTTGCAACTTCGCTGCCCAGGCTGGTAAGCTTGTTTTTCCGTTCGCTAAGTGCAGTGCTATTTCAGGATCATATCATAGCGGGGATGCTTATTGCTATAGGCATACTAATTCATTCCCGTATTGCGTTCAGCCTGCTTATCATTAGCTTTTTAACTGCTTGCGGCTTCAACAGCATCACACATATTTATCCGGAGGGCATCAGCTATTACCATTTGGGCGCTAACTTAATGATGACTGCAATGGCAATCGGGAGCTTTTTTACCATTGCATCCTTGCGCTCATACCTATTGGCAGTTTTTTGCATTCCCATTGGTTTCGTACTCATCAATGCGCTTACAACCCTGATGGCCTTACATGCGCTGCCTATTTTTTCGTTACCATTTTGTGTACTTAATATAAGTCTGCTTTATTTTTTAATACTGGTGGGCTTTCAGGCCAAATTGCAGCTAACCAAGGTTCAGTATTACTCACCCGAAAAAAACCTTTACCATGTTTTAAACCTGCAAAACAGGTTGAACGATTTGAGATACATCAGGCTCAGTTTGCCTTTTATGGGTTACTGGACGATATCACAAGGCTATGACGGAACCATTACCCACAAAGGAGAATGGGGACAGGCGCTTGATTTTGTGATCACCGACGATGAGCAAAAAACATTTCAATATCCAGGCACATTGCCCGAGCACTTTTACTGTTTCAACAAACCGGTACTGGCCTGCGCCGACGGTGTTGTGGAGCAAGTGGTAAACCACGTTGACGACAATGATATTGGTGAAGAAAACTTAAAGGAGAACTGGGGGAATACCGTTGTGATACGCCATACCGAAGGGCTTTATTCCAAACTCTCACACCTCAAAAAAAACTCTGTAAAAGTTAAACCCGGCGATACTGTAAAACAAGGTGACCTGCTGGGTTTCTGCGGTAATTCGGGCCGGTCACCCGAGCCGCATTTGCATTTTCAACTACAGGCAACACCTTATATCGGGTCAAAAACGCTCTCCTATCCGTTTGCTTATTACTTTAACAAAAAGGATAATAAGAGCAGTCTTGAAAGCTACGCTGTTCCCCAGGAAAATGAATTAATAAGTAATCCGGAGATAAATGTATCGCTCAAAAAAGCATTTGACCTGCAACCCGGCTTTGTAGCTAAACTAACTGCCGAAAATGGTGTAACCGAAAACTGGGAAGTTTTTAAAGACACTTTGAACCAATCATATATTTACAGCAAAACAACCGGTGCTGTCGCTTATTTTATCAATAACGGTACTATGTTTTACTTTACCAGTTATTATGGCGATAAAACATCACTGCTTTACTATTTTTATCTTGCTGCCTATAAAGTTATTTTTAACGATACGGCTTATATCCAGGCAAATGATGAATTCCCGGTGCCGCTTACCAACAATAAGATATTGCTTTGGCTGCAGGATTTTGCTGCGCCCTTTTACCGGTTTATCAGTGTAAAATATAAAAGCGGCATCCAAACTAAAAAAACAGGGTTAAACATTGTATCCAAACAATACCAGCAACTTGCGGGTAAAACAATACCACTTGCCGAATCAACAGTTTTTGTTGATCATGGCAGCCTGCAGGCCTTCGTCATAAATATAAACGGACAGCATATTGAAGCACAATGGAGTACAGAAAATTAACCATTCTTTTTGCCCTGCTATTTGCTGCTCTTGTAAACCATGCGCAAGATCATAAACTTGCTTTGGCCGATGGTACGGCAGAACAGCTATACAATGCAGGCGATTGGAAGCAGCTTATCAGCTTTGTTAACAGTGCAGTTACCGATAGTGTTGATTCTCCTGCTTTGCGTTTTAAGTGCGGCTACGCTTATATGCTTACCGGCAATTACAAAGCAGCTATCAGCCAGTTTAACCAGGTTTTACTTAAAGACCCGCACAACGCCGCTTCACGTTTATATGCTTATTACTGCAATACCTACATCAACAATAACAGCGCAGCGTTTTATAATGCATCACATTTGGATACAGCAACCCTCCACGCTATCAAACTATCGCCATTGGGTTTAACCGATGCCGCCATTGAAAGCGGCATAAAACTACCCGCTAATGACGAGCGCGATAACGGCTTTTTTGAACGCGCCGGTATCGGCCTACGTTTATCGTGGCGTTTACAGCTCGACCAGTCGTTCATGTTTTTTAAGCAGAATATTTTTCGTGCAGGATTTATCGATTATAAAAACCAGGTTGGCAAAACCGATAAACAAACGGAGTATTATGCCAGGCTAAAGTATTCATTAACTAAAAACATCAGCCTGCTCGGCGCATATCATTACCTGCATACCAGTTACCGCAGCAATTTGAATCAAAGCAACCTCGGTTTATTTGGTGTAATATATGATACCCGCTATATTGATTTGCAGGGTGATTTTAATTGGGGAAAACTGATTGATAAAACCTTAAAACAATATGATGCCAAAATAGATTTTTATCCATTGGGAAACCTGAATTTATACAGCATGAGCAGGGCCTCGATATTAAATCTGAGTGGAACAAAGACTTTTATTTACAGCCAGTCGGTAGGATTTAAGGTGGTGGACAAAACCTGGCTGGAAACAGCCGCCACCTTTGGTAACCAGGACGATTACCTGGATGCCGACGGACTTTATGTTTACAATTCTATCGACCCTACAAAATTTAAATGCGGCGAAAGCGTTTTTTACCAGTTGGGTAACCATGCCTTGCTGAATTTAAATTACTTTTACGAAAAGAAAACAGACATTTACCGCGCTGTTAAGTACAACCAAAACTCTGTCACGTTAGGTATAACATGGAAATTTTAAAGAAGACGTTTACAGGCCTATTCTTATTTGTATTTGCAGTGCAGCTGCAGGCGCAAACAAACGCGGTGCTGCAAAAAGCTTTCCACAATAGTTACACCAACGAACTAAATAAAAACTACGTTGCTGCTATAGCCGATATTTATCCATACTACTCAGAAAATAATTATGAGATAACCATCAGGCTGGGCTGGCTCAATTATCTCAATAAAAACTATACGGCATCGCAAAGCTACTACCAAAAAGCAATAACGCTGAAACCTAACTCGGTTGAGGCCAAATTTGGCTATGTAAAGCCCCTTTCATTTTTGCAAAGCTGGGATAAGGTGCTTGAACAATACCTTGCTATTCTGAAAATAGACCCTCAAAATACCCAGGCTAATTATTGGGGCGGCGTAATTTATTATAACCGCAAACAGTACGAGCCGGCTATTAAACTTTTCAGGGCCGTAGTAACGCTTTACCCCTTTGATTACGACGGCAACCACATGCTGGCCTGGTCAATGCTTATGGCCGGCAAAAAAGCCGAAGCAAAACCCTTTTTTGAAAAAGCGCTGATCATTAAACCCGCCGATGCTTCAAGTACTGATGGCTTAGCAAGGTGTAATTGAGAAGCTATCTATCTTACGCGGTAAACTCCATTCATTGCCGTTGACTTCAGTCAACGGTTAAAAGAGCAAACAACCGGGCTTTAGCCCAACTATACACGCGGCATTTTGGCTAAAGCCGTCTGTTTTCGCATCATTATTCCGTTGACTGAAGTCAACGGCAATGAATTTTGATTGTCAAACATCTTCCAATTATCTCTATACGTCGATTTAAATCCTGCATTTATCGATACAATCATCCGATGAACTCATTTTCAGGTTTAATTTTAATTAAACCTGTCCGCAAAAGACAGCGCTAATTATCAATTTAAATTAAACCAAAAAAATGAAATCCTTTTACGCTACACTATTGATGCTGGGCACAATAATTGGCCTGGCATCATGCAAAAAGGAGAACGCTTCAAAATCAGCTTCGGCCAGCGTTTCTTCATCAACAATTAGCTCAACGGGTGCCATAGCTATCAGCCTTGCATCCGGTACCACTACAGACAGCGTTTATATGGTTGGCTGCTACGGTAAACATGACAAAATAGATACCGTTGCCTTTAGTGCATTGCCTACCGCCATTGGCACCTATTTAACAACCAACTACAGTGGCTATACATTCAAAAAAGCCTACACCATTGACAGTGCCAGCACAGTTGTTAACTACATAGTAGTGATCAAGTACAACAGTGCTTTGGTCGGCCTCAAGTTTACTGCTGCGGGTACATTTGTAAGTACCCTTGAGCAACGCGAAGGCAGGGACCTTAAAGGACCAGGATGGCACCTGGGCGGCCCTTTTGACAACCGTGACGGTAAACACCGCGACACTGTTGCCATATCGGCTCTTCCTACTGCCGTTAGCAGCTATTTTTCGACCACTTATCCAACCGATACGTTGCTGCATGCTTCTGTTACGCCTGATAATGTGTACGTATTGATCAGTAAAAATGGCGTACTGTACTCAACAGCCATAACTGCTGCAGGCAAACTTGTTAAACGTGTTCAGATAGAAAAACACGATTTAAAACACG
The DNA here is from genome assembly GCF_900110105.1 of Mucilaginibacter gossypiicola. Classification (GTDB taxonomy): domain Bacteria; phylum Bacteroidota; class Bacteroidia; order Sphingobacteriales; family Sphingobacteriaceae; genus Mucilaginibacter; species Mucilaginibacter gossypiicola. Next base: position 771,122 of record NZ_FOCL01000003.1, read on the forward strand.
CTGCAGTAACCGAAGCCAACCTGCCCGCTGCTATTACCACTTACCTGACCACTACCTACCCCGGTTATGTATTTGATAAGGCATTTTCAGAAAGCTCCGACGGCACCCTACAAGGTTACGTTGTGTTCATTACATCCAACAGTACCAAATACGCTATAATTTTTAACGCGTCGGGTACATTTGTTAAAGCCCTGCCTATCCACTAACATATTTGATTATAGCGCTGTTGGTAAGCCATGTTTTTAATTAAACATGGCTTACTTGCTTTAATTTGAAAGCTCAAAGCAGAAAGCTTAAAGCCAAAAGCTAATCTATTATAAACAATTTCTGGCGACACAATCAAGCTTTAAGCCTTCGGCTTTTCGCTTTAAGCCCCTAAATCAATTAGCAGTTAACGCCACCGGCGCCAGCTGCCGTGGTGCACCATCAGGGCCAACCGCAATAATGTTATCAAAAATTACATGCGAGCCAGGTTTGATACTGCTTAACGAAGCCTGCATTTCGTTGCTTAAAGCATTGCCTGATGTAACTTGTACCGAGGCGCTCTCGCGCGGGTTGGCTATGATCAAACTGAATCGTGTTATTTTAAAACGGGCATCAAAATCAAAATTATCCAGCGTGGCATAAATGGCATCCTGTGCTTTTAAGGCCACAGTGGGCACTCCACCGCCAGATCTGCCCGAAAACTTGGCGATAGGATCAGGGATCCTTTTGGCCCTGAACTGTGTACGGCTCAGTACCTCCGTTTTGCCGGGAAAGATCTCAGCCGATACCGTTACCGTAACCATACCCGGACTGGTTACCCTCGCCACATACTTGCCCGAAGTACCGCTTAACGAACCTGCCGAAATACCGATCCTGATATTTTTTGAGGGGATTCCGGGAACCGATACCGATACGGGATTATCCACGCCGATATAAAATACATTCATTTTATCAGGCGATACCACCGCCGATGGTCTGGCAACCATATACTGCTGCTCGGGCGTGGTATAAGTTTTTATACTCCCATCGGTTTGCTTTACTTTGATGGTCCCTCTCCAGCTAAACACACCTTCCCTGCTGGTTGAAGCGTTATACACACCCCGGCCATCGGTAACACTGATCGGGCTGCCGCCAACCTCCATTTGCGGGGTCGACCGAGAATCATACGCGGTTAAAAAAACCTGGGCCTTGTAGAGCTGCCCCTGGATGAGGTACGAAGTTGGCGCCACGGCCACGGCTTCAAACTTATCCAGGTTAACAATAGCCCTGTCCATTTTACCCAGGATCTTTTTCACCACTTCCGATTCGGCATTTTTGTTATCAGCCTGTATTTTTGAAAGTATGGTAAAATCGGCAGTTAAGGGTACGCCTTCGCCAAAATTTAGCTCCTCCCATGTCTTAGCGCTTCCGTTGTGTTTAACCGGGTCAGTGGCATTCAAGGTAAATGATACTGAACTGCTATCCTCTTTACCAAGCAGCAGTTTCAACTTTTCGCGGGTATCATTGATCTTTTCTTTGAGTGCCTTAGCGCGTTTTTTGTTGATCATCACGTTATAACCAATATCCAAATTATCCCGCTCTTTTAAATCGCCGGTAAGCTCATCATAACCGGAACTTTGTTTAATCAACTCATTCTTTATCTGTGCGATGAGATCATTTAATTCCGCGCTTACCCTTTGGGCGGCTTTCGCCTTTTGATAGATAGGCGCCGCTCTTTCGGGCGATTCTTTAAGCCGGGTTTGTTCAAAAGCCGTAAACAATTGCTGCACCGAATTACCAACGTTAGCCGCCGAAGCGGTTAAGCTATCGTTGATGGTTTTAAAGGCATCTAAAATAGAGGAAGACACATTTAGCGCCAGCATTGCCAACAGTACCAGGTACATGATATTGATCATCTTTTGCCTGGTAGTTTCCTTTCCTGCAATAGCCATTTCTTTATCTGATTAAAATTTACACTAAACCATTTAATGCCAAGCCCCTGCAATTACATGCGGGGCTGGTTCATAGCCGAAAGCATATTGGCATAAAAAACATTTAATGCCGATATATTTTTGGCCAGCTTGTTAACCTCGTCCTTAAACTGCCTGCTGTCATCTGCCGATTCGTTGAGGTTTTGCAGGGTTTTGCTTAGCCCGTGATAGAAGTTATTTACCTGTTTCAGGTTTTCATCAGCACCTTTCAGTTCCGATTCATAAAGTGCATTAAGCTGTACCAAATTGCCGGTAAGCTTTGCCACCTGTAACTGGTAAGCATTGGTATCGGCCCGGCTATCAGCTATAGCCGATAGGCCCGATGTGGCCCGCTCAAAAGCTATCCCAAACAAATCGAATTTAGATGCAGCCTGCTTCAGCTTTACCGAAAACTCATCGGTGCCTAATGAAACATCGGCAATGGTATTGATACGGTCAACCTTCTCGGCAAACACTTTCAGGCCTTCGCCAAGCCTGCTGATACTTAGCTCATTTAAATCAGCATCGGTTAAAAGCTTATCAAGCGCAGCGGTTTGGCCACCGGCTACAGGCATCATGCGCGACTTATTTACCGGCCCTCCCTCATAATCTACAGCCAGTTCGGGGTACACCCTTTCCCATTCGGGTTCCTGCGCCGGCGGGAAAAACCCAAGGGTAAAAAACAGCATGGCCTCCACCGTAAGCCCTAAACCTATCATATAGGTACCTGCCTGGCCTCCCCAGTGGTTAATTTTAAACATAGCGCCAAGAATTACGATACTGGCACCCCATGATATGGCTACATGCAGCCAGTTGAATTTGAACTTTTTCATTTTATAAATATTTAAAGGTTAATCAATTAAAATCGGTAGTAAAGGGTAACAGCGGCATTCATCCCCGGTAATAACCCGCGCAGGCCGCTGCTCACCTTTTGGGCCTTGTCATCATAGGTTGATGTGGCCGAACTTGTGGGAATAAAAAACCCAAAATCTGTACGAAGGCCTATATTATGGCCCAACCGCATATTGCCCAAACCAGTACCTATATAAGGCCGCAGCTTTGACATGTAGATATAGTAATTGGGCACTGTGCCTATCCCTTCCCTGTACAACGTATTATTAAAATAGTAGCTTATCCCGGCCGAAACATACCATTTGCGGGAAAGCCAATCGGTATTGCCATACATCGGCTGCCAGTCAACAATACCGTAAACTGATGTGCGGTTAAGGCCAAGGTCACGGCCATTGTATTGCACGGTAATGTCGGGCACAGTGTTAAAGCCTATGCGGGCATTAAACATCCTGCCAAAAGCTGATGTTCCCTGCAACCCTATGCCCTGTGTACCCAATTGCAGGCCTATTGAGTTTTTGGGGAAAGCGCTATACTCGGGCAATACCTGTGCGCTTGCCCTGCCGCAGTAGCCTAAAAAGCCTACAAACAGCATCCACCACATAAAATCTTTCAATAATTTAACCTGCGTTGTCATGGCTTTTCCTCCTTATTATTTTGAGTTTGATTTACCAGGTTCTTATCATTAATTCCCCGGGGATTTTTCCAGATGTTCTTCTTCAGATCGGCAATTTTTTGCTGAAGTTTAAGCGCTTCGGGGCTGCCAGGGTCAAGCTGCCCGCTCTCGGCATTACCGGGTGAAAATTGCCTGATGAGATATGCCGAAAACTTTTGCTGCATAAAAACATCATCAAGCGTAACATCAAAAATTCCTTTATCCGGCTCACTCACATCCTCCTGCACCAACGCGAAGCGTAACTGCGGGAAGTAGAGCCAGAATGCCGGTGCCGACGACATATTTGCAGGCAGATCGGCGGAGCCGGTAATATTCATCATCGGGGCGAGGCCTATAATGCGGGTATCTACCTTGCCCCGCTGCCTGTCGAAATAAACATCTTCCTCGATCCTGAAGCGGGTTATCCTGTCGGGATTGAAATCGTTTAGCACCATTTTCGACGAGATCTGGTTGCCATCTTTATCAAACTTGGGCACCAATACCGAATCGGTAAAGCGCATAGATCCCTGTTTGGCGGTCAGCTTCTTTTTAAAATCATCCTTTTCATAAGGTGTAAGCTTCCCCTTAGTTAGTCCTTTCATTATGGCTTCCATCAATGAATGGCCTGGTATAGTCAGGATGGCGTTCGCACTATCGGCCAAGTCAATAACCCGCCAGATCCTGGCGTACATCCTGATGTTTGCCGGATTGGTTTTAGGATAAGGAAATGGCCTCGCCTGGCTCAGATCGGCCTTTTGCAGATAGGCGTCGAACGAGGGTAGCGTGTCAGTAACAGCGCTATCCGGCAGAGCCTGAGCGAAATTTTTATGAATGCAGGTCCCCATAAGCAGTAGGACTACTGCAGTTACTTTCTTTAACATGTTCATGATTGTTACTTTTTAGTGTATTTCCTGGTTTTAACCTGCTCGCCGGTAAGCTCAAAGGCAGACATCACACAGCGGAAGCCTATGTAGGAATGGGCGGCCTCCTGGTCATCGAAACTACGGGTATCAGTGTTCAGCATTTCGCCGTTATCTTTCCATGAGCCCCCGCGCACTACCTTGCGGCGCATCAGCATGGCATCCTTGCTGGTTGCATCATACAGCAAAGCCGGGTTAAGGTCATTCACCAACTGCGATGAAGAAGGGCTGTAAGCGTCAAGCGTCCATTCAGATACATTGCCGGCCATATTATAAATACCAAAGGCATTGGGCGTGTATGATGTAACGGGCAGCGTAAATGTTGATCCGTCGCTGGCATAACTGCCCTCGCCCTGTTTAAAATTGAGGGAGAGCCTCTCCTTACCGGTTGCTTCATCAATTGTGGTTTTCACCGTACGGTCTGTGGTATCATTAGGACTTGCCTTTGCTTCGGCAGCAAATTGCCATTGCGCCTCGGTAGGCAAGCTAAAACTCAATTTGAAATTGCGCAGGTTAGGATTGTTTTTGATCATGAGCCTGAGCTGGGTGCCACGCCAATCGGCATAGGCCCTGGCCTGTTTCCAGGTAACTCCAACTACAGGATTGTATTCGTAAATTTTATTGGTGAAATAATTGGCATCCATCACCGTCATCTGGGCATTAGGAAAATCTGCCGACCATACCGCTTCATGTGGGTAAACACTTACCGTATCCATCATGTACTCATTGTTTTTAACCCCATCCATCCTGATGTAGTAAAACCGGTAAACAATCAAATCAGGATTAGGCACCCGCACGCCGTTAATCATCGTCATCATCGGAGCCAGCTTCTCTTTAACTTCGGGCGGGGCCTTTTTCCAGAGGGGGGAAATCTTGTTAACCTTGCTCCAGTCTATCAACCGCTGCTCTTTACCCGTGCTTCCTACGGTTGCGCCTGTTGCAGGCATAAAAAAGGAGTCGTCATGGAGATAGTCGGTAACAGCTACTGAATCGGCAACCCAGTTTACAAAGGCCTGGTACTGCTTGTTGGTTACCTCAGTTTTATCAATAAAAAAAGCGCTAACGCTAACCTTGCGCTGTTCGGCATTGTCATCGTTCAACATTTTGTACATGAACGTGCCCGACGGAATGTAAACCATTCCCAGCGGTGGGATAAGCCGTTTTACAGAAACAGCGCGTGTTTTGGGTGTATTATAAATACTTGGCTGGCAGGCGCTGAGCATCAGCAACAGCAATCCTGTTATTGGAACAGACGATCTCATTCGACAATTAATTAAGAATTAGTTAAGTCAGAATGATTTCATATAATGATTATTGATTGTGTGGTTAAACAATGATCAAATATGAATGAAGGCGCCGTTAAGAAGTGTTATGTGTCGATAAAGTGTTCGATGTTATCGATGAACCTTTATTTTGCGTCGCTTATTTCTTTGAGATGAGTTTAAAATTGGAGAATTTAACATATGAACGGTGCGGCCCGTAGGTGCTGTGATAAAGACCGATTTGCAAATCACCAACGTTTAAATCAGGTCTTGACACCGGGCTTCCGGGCAGATCAGCCCAATGTACGGCATCGTTACTGCTCCTGATGTAAAACAAATCGCCCGATTTTTGGATCTGTAAGTAGCGGTTATAATTCCAGCCGGTTTGTGTATTGGTTTGCATCCGGTCGCCGGTTTTATAATTGGTAAGCATGTTTCCGCAATTCCAGGCCGGAAAAATGCTGTTCTGGATCAGGTTTTCGCTGCCTTCAGTACCTGGTTGTTTGGCTTTCCGTACCATCAAGCCCATATCACTGTTACCGGCTACCTTTTTTTCTTTAAGGCCGCTTACATCAGCAACCTCCACTTCGGCCACAAAATCGCCCGAAACGTTGCTGTACAAAAACGGGCCGTATGGCAGGTTCCCATCCCAGTTTGAGCCTTTCGACTCCAGAGTGAGGCTATTATTACCGCTAAGTATTTTATACTCTTGTTTATCCGGGCTGCTAACTATTCCATCCCATGTAGTACCTGCGGTACCGTCACCGGCAAAGTCTCTGTTAACCGTAAACTGATCTTTAACGACATGAAACAATGCTGATGATGTACCCACAGGCAACGCTTTTGCTTTTAAGCTTACGTTACCGTAATTATCTTTTACTTTAAATGAGTAAGTATAATTTTTATCGGCCGTAAGCCCATAACTGATATAATGCGGATCAGCCTGCCAGCCGCTTGATTTGCTGCTATCTACCTCATTGATAAAATCATATTGAAGATTTGATTGTACTGAAGCATATTCAGGTGCCTGCATATCAACCATATTAGGCGTTACGGCTTTTGGTACGGTTTTAAACGTTAACGATCCGGCTACAGGCGGATGATAGTTCTGTTTCCAGCCGAGACTTAATTGTTTAATTTCTGCCGATGATAAGCAATGCTTATAAACAACGAGACTACCTATCGCGCCCTTAAAGCCATCGCCCAGCAACAAATTACCTGCAAGGTTACCGGCTTTTGTCGAGGTTGAAATTAACACACCATCCACATATTGTTTAGCTGTACTTCCGCTTACTGTTTTAATAATATAGTGCCATTGCCCCGCATCTAAATATTTACCGGCATTGATCAAAGGCTCTTTCGATGATTGTGATTTCAGTATCGAACCGCTTTTCGTCACCTCATTTTGATAAACACTTAAAGCGATACTGTAACCTTCCTTGCTATTCCCAGCAAGATCATTATTGAATATGAGACGGCTTTTACCATTAAAGTTAACGGCTATCTTGCCTGCAATATCGGTTACTTCAGCGCCCTTTGTATCTATCGGTTGAAATGCGCCGCCTGCATCTCCGTTGTTGATCCATTGCTGAAGTGGCCCGTAGTTTAATTTCGAAGCATCGAGGTAAACAGCGATATCTGATTTTGCGGGATGTAAAGCCCATTGTTTTATTACGCTATCGGTTAAGGGCTCGTCATAAATTTTAAGGGAGGAGATAGCGCCCGAAAAATATGCTGAGCGGTTTGTTTTAGCGCCGATAATGAACTTATCTGCCGGCTGCAAAAACAGCATCTTATTTTCGGTATTGTTGAGCTCGCCATCAACAAATAGTTTTTCAAACGAGCCATCAAAAGTAACAACTACCTGATGCCACTTCCCGGCAGCGGGCATTGTTTTATATTGAAAATCGGAAACACCGAAGTGTTGTACAGCACCTGCAGTGCGATTACTCCCGAAACCAAAAGTAGCACTGCGATGATCCGATTCGCCATTCGTCCAGCTTAATACCGGATCTTCATCTTTGATCTGATCAGCATAAACTTCATATGATACGGTATAGCTGTTATTACCTGCAAGCGACCGGGGTACAGCAACTGATGATTCGAGCGCTTGTGTACCATTAAATACCAATGCCTTTTTACCTGCGATGATATCAACAACCGGAGGTTTTCCTGTTGCTGTAAAATTGCCGCCCAATTCGCCGTTATTAGTCCATTGGGTTATCGCTTCGCCAGCCTGGAAGTTGGCAGCATCCAGGTTTACTAATAAGCCATCTTTACCTTCCTTAATAGCTTTTTCAATTTGGGGGGAGATAGTTTTGGATAATTCTTCTTTGTTTGCATCAGCGGCAGTTTCGGTTACAACATGTTCACCATAAACTTTTACATTCCAAACTGCCTTATACAAACCGGGGTATTCTGTTCCTGTTATGGTTAACCGGATAAATCGGCCTTTAGTGTTCCCGGAATCTACCATCGGCGAACCGTGCTGTGTATTTCCTCGCCTGTCAGAAAATACTTGCCAGTTTTTTCCATCTGCTGATGATTCAATTAAATACTGATAATACCAGGTGGCATATTCAAACTGGGTTAATACCTGTTGTACTGTTTTTACAGCTCCCAAATCAATGGTAAGCCATGCTGGGTTGGTACCGTTATCTGCAGGTTTCCATAGCGTGCCATTATTGTTATCCACCGCAAAGGATGGTTTATAATTCTCATTATAAAAAGATGAAGTGGTAACTTCTTTCTGATAGGCCTCATCAGGGGCGCTAATGGTACTTTTCCCTAACAAGCCTACTCCAAGATGTGTTGGGATGATCTTTTCGATATTGCCATCGGCATCAAATACGATCTTATCTGCACAAACCTGCCGGTGATAGCCCCCGTTGGAGTGCGGGTTGTTATGGCGGTGATATACCATGTAAAAATCATCACCAACCTGTACTACCGACTCATGCCCCGGTCCGTGAATGGTTCCGTCACTATTAGTGCTCAGCACCGGGTTGTTTTTGCCAAATTCAAATGGGCCCATCGGCCCGGTTTTGCTGATAGCATATTGAACCCGGTAGGTGGAGTCTTCGCAAAGACCAGATGAATAGGTGAAATAATAAATACCCTTTCGTTTAAACATGAAAGGTGCTTCAAAAAAATCTTTGGCTATGGTATTGGGAATCTTGGCTGTTTTGGCAAAAGTGTGCATATCCGGGTTTAACAAACCTACCCCGCAACCATGATCAGGATAGATGCCCCAGGTACCCCAAAACATATAGATCTTGCCGTCGTCATCTTTAAAAGTTTGCCCATCCAGCGTGATCACCCCGGGAATAAAATAATTAGGGATCATTGATTTGCCATCAGGTAACAAGGGAGTCCAGGGCCCGGTAGGGCTTGTAGACGACGCCCCATAAATATCAACCGGCTGGCAATAGTACATGTAATACTTACCGTCGTTACCATTAATGACATCGGGAGCCCAGTAATAATTGGAAGTAGGCCAGTTCATATCATGCATGGTCCAATTCACAAAATCCTTGGATGTCCATACCTGTGACGGACCATGTCCGCCGCCATTACCATCGGTAGTTGCGTAAATGTAATAGGTATCGCCAAATTTCCTCACGGTGGGATCGGCAAAGTAACCGGGGATGATGGAATTGCCATTGCCCGGAGCTGTGGCCGACTGCTGCTGCGCATAGACGGTTAATGCTGCTATGCATAAACACCATGAAAAAAATACTGTTAACTGAAATTTACGCATTTTATTACTCTGCCTAATATGATTTAGTTATGCGCCAGTTCATCTGTATTTCTTGCAGGCGGCTCGGCATTAAGGAGGTGCTTTACAAAAAAGTCACGTTTCTTTTTACGGCCGTACGGACCGCCGTCGCTATGGCCCATACCGGGAACCACCAACAGATCGAACATTTTATTGTTTTTGATCAGCGCATCGGCAAAACGGAAAGTCGATTCGGGCGGAACATTGTTATCGGCCTCGCCTACAATCAGCATCAGGTCGCCCTGTAATTTACCGGCATTGGTAATGTTTGATTGCTGCTCATAGTGCGGCCCAACGGGGTAGCCCATCCATTGCTCGTTCCACCATTGTTTATCTATCCGGTTATCATGACAACCGCAGGCAGATACCGCCGCTTTATAAAATTCAGGATGGAACAATAAGGCACCCGCCGAGTTTTGACCGCCGGCCGAAGTGCCGTAAACACCAATCCTGCTGATATCAACCTGCGGATACTTTGCGGCAAGCGCCTGCATCCATAAGATCCGATCTGCAAAACCGGCATCGGCAAGGTTGTGCCAGCATACATCATGAAATGCTTTTGAACGGTTGGCCGTGCCCATGCCATCCATTTGCACCACGATAAAACCCAACTGGGCTATACTTTGCATCTCGTTAACAACCGAAAAGCTTTTAGGTACAAACGAATCCTGCGGACCAGCATAAATATTTTCAATTACAGGGTAGCTTTTATTAGGGTCCATATTGGCCGGGCGGTAAACTACACCCCAGATATCCGTTTTACCGTCCCTCGCTTTTGCGACAAATACTTCTGGGAGTTTTGCTCCTGTAGCTAAAAGACCAGTCAAATCAGTGTGCTCCAGCTCCATTACCGTTTTCAGATCGGCAGTGTTTTTAATCACTATTTTGGGAGCGATGTTAACCTCAGAATAAGTATCGATATAGTATTTCCTGTCGGGCGAGAAGGTTACGCTATGGTTACCTTTCTCGGGAGTAAGATCGGTAAGATTTTTACCATCGAAACCTATGCGGTAATAGTGCATAAAGTAAGGGTCTTCCCCTTCATTGTTACCGCTGCCTTTAAACCAGATCTGCCTTTTTTTAACATCAACACTATCAACGTCGCGCACTACCCAATCACCTTTGGTTACCAGTTTTTCTTTACCGGTTAGCTCATCAACAAGATAAATATGACGCCATCCGTCTTTTTCAGTTACCCAAACTATCTCGTGTGTTTTAGCGCTGTAATAAGTGTAGATCCTTTGCTCGTAAATAAAAGTATTTGTTTTTTCATCGATGATATTACGGGTTTTCCCATTTGTAACATCTACCTCAATAACCCTGAAACGCTGGTGCCCGCGATCTGCCTTTTCATAGGTAAAATAGCGGCTGTTGCCATCACGCCAGTGCAATTGCGGTGCACCAAAAAAATCGATCTTTTCGGCATCCGTTTTTATGGCACTTTTATCGGCGATATTGAATATGTATTGCTGATACGAGGTAAATTCATCACCCGGCTGATCATATTCATGCGATTTCAGCACCGCACGCGTAGTACCCGGTACCGAGCTCAGCAGGTAATAAACCTCTTTTGTTTTTTTTGGATCGATGCGGTACCCCACCAGGTGCTTACTATCCGGCGACCAGGTAAGTTCGCCGTAAGGCTTATCTAAATTGCCATCCGTAGTTAATTTGATCTCGGTTGAACCTTTAAGCGATTTAACAATAATATTACCGCCTTTTACAAAAGCCGACCATTGTTTATCCGGCGATACCGAATCGGCAGTTATACCTTCCCAGCGGTAATGGCGTACCTGCAAAGGTTTATCGTTATCATAACTTTGGTGTACGGTATCGGTAGTTTTACTGCATTGAAGCGTGCCTAAGTCGCACTTAAGCCAGGTATTGCCTGTTTTAAAAGTGGCCTGCTTTTTATCGGCACTAAGAAACATATCTTCAATCCGGAAGCCGCCGTCTTTTACGGGTTTGCCTGTCGCTTTGCTTACTTCAGCAGTTAGCTGTCCGCTTTCGAAGATGATTTTCTTAGTTCCTTTTTCGGGTTCAACAACTATGTAAGCGGTTTGATTATTGGCAATTCTTTTACTGTACCAGAATTGGTTACTGCCGGTCTGCCAGTTAGGTCGCACGTTGGTAACGTAGGGGACCTTTTTTAAAGCTGAATCAAGCGCATCGGCTGCTTTATAGTTTTGCAGCACTTCCGCATGGGTGGGATAATAAGGAGTAGCTTTTGTCTGTTGTGCATCGGCTGATTTGCCCGCGGCTGCTAAAAAAACAGTTAACAGTAAATATTGGTGATACCTTGCCATAAGTTATAGTGTTGTGTAAAAATACCCAACATTGGCCAAATGATGTTTCCATAAATTAACACATCATAGCAGGCATTTAGCAAAACAAAGCAAATTGGTATGGCGCATAGTTGACTCACCCGGTCTGCGCTACGCTGGACCACCCTCTCTTCGCCTTTGGCGGAAAGAGGGTAAAGAAAAAATAAGGATAAAATCCCCTCTTTACGCTTGCGTAGAGAGGGGTGACAAGCGCAGCGATGTCGGGGTGAGTCGATACGGCGGTTATCTCTTTACTTATGCTTTTTCATGGGCTATCAGTGGAAATAGCGTGAGCAGGGGTGTGTTAGGCGATTAGCTTATCAAAGCAGAAACACACCCCTCCGCCCCTCTCAAGAGGGGAATCGCACAATCCCGCACCTTTTATTCATTCTATCCCCTTAACGCCTCAATTTCCTGGCGGGTTTTAGGCAGGTATTTACCCAATAACTGGCTGCCTGTATCGGTTATTAAAAAGTTATCTTCAATACGGATGCCGCCGAAATCACGATAGGTGTTCAGCACATCGTAATTAATAAACTCGCTGAATTTCTTTTCGGCTTGCCAGCGGTCAATCAGTTCCGGAATGATATAAATGCCCGGCTCAACAGTAAGCACATATCCTGCTTCCAGTTCGCGGCCCAGTCTTAATGATTTTAAACCGAATACGGTTTCCTTTTTCAGCGTATCGGTATAGCCAACGTATTGTTCGCCCAGGTCCTCCATATCATGGGTATCCATGCCCAGCATGTGGCCTAAGCCGCATTGAAAAAACATGGCGTGAGCACCGGCGGCAACGGCTTCTGCAGGGTCGCCTTTCATCAGGTTTACCTGTTTAAGGCCCTCGGCCAGTTTTTGACAGGCTTGGATGTGCACATCTTTATAGCGGACGCCCGGCTTAAGCATACTGATGGCATGATCCATAGAATTAAGCACCACGTCATATAACTCCCTTTGGCGGGTGCTGAACTGCTTGCCCACCGGGAAAGTACGGGTCAGATCACCACCATAGTGCATGGCATTCTCAGCGCCGATGTCGCTTAAAACCATATCGCCCTCTTCCAAAACATTCCCGTAATAATGCGTATGCAAAGTTTGCCCATGTTTGGTGATGATAGCCGGGTATCCCAAGCGTGAATCATTAGCAATCGCCACTTCATGCGCTTTAGCTACCAGTTCATATTCCCTGATACCGGAGCGGGCATATTTCATTACGGCAAGTTCCATATCGACGCTTATGGATACAGCCTTTTCTATTTCAGCAACCTCCAGCGGGGTTTTGATCACCCGTTGGGCTATCACAGCTTTTACCAGTTGCAACGAAACGCGACCGGCAACATCTTCCAGACTGGTGTTTAACCAATCGGCCAGCTTGATCTTGTTTTCGGGGCGATAAGGCGGCAGGATATGAACCGGGCGACTACCGGTAACTGCTTTGTGGACGTAATGCTTAATTTCGGCATACGGTCTGGTTTGCGCAACGCCAACCAGTGCGGCCATTTCACCAACCGATGGCAGTGTACCTGTCCAAATGATATCATCAATGGTGAGATCGTTACCGAAGATTACTTCTTCGCCGGTATCGGTATCAATAATAGCCGCTAAACCCGCTACATCAAGCCCGAAGTAATATAGAAAGCTGCTATCCTGCCTGAACAGATAAGTATTGTCTTTATAGTTCATGCTGCTCTCCTCGTTCCCTAACAAAACGATGATGCCATTGGCGCCCATGCTTTGTTTTAAAACATTGCGGCGCTGTACGTAAACCTGCTGATCAAAAAGTTGAAGTTTCATAACACAAAATTAAACATGCCGGCTCTGTTGAGGAACCGGCATGTGCAAGTATAATTTAAATTTGATTATCTGTTGACGTTTAACGGCTTACTATTTTTTCCATTCGCCATCAAACAAGCGCCAGATCTTTGTCGGGTTAGCTTGCTGTAAAGCCAGTGGCAACAAAACATCAGGGCAGTTTTGAAAGCAAACCGGGCGTACCCACCTTTTAGCCGCGTTGATGCCTACAGCGGTAAAACGGCTATCGGTAGTTGCCGGGAACGGGCCACCATGTACCATACTGGCACAAACCTCAACACCTGTTGGTACGCCATTAAACAGTACCCTGCCAGCAATTGATGGCAGCAATTGAAGCAGGTTTGAATGGCCTGCAAAATCCTCATCGGTACCCATTACTGTAGTTGTAAGCTGACCAGATACTGATTTTAATACTTTGATCAGCTCCAGCTCGTCTTTACAAACTACCATTAATGAATATGGTCCGAACACTTCTTCATGCAACAGGTGATTTTCAAGGAAGGTTTCGGCACTTACCAGGGCGATAGTTGGCTGAGCTTCGATGTCGATGGCTTCTGTTGCTGATTTTACAACGCTGGTAACACCGCCCTGCTCCAAAGCCGCGTGGCTCTTTTTCTCGTAAGCCGCATGGATGCCGGCATGCAGCATTTTGGCGGGTTTGATATCTTCAATGCCATTACCCAACAGTTTATAGAAATTATCCAGGCCTTCACCCTCAACAGCCAGCATTAAGCCGGGATTAGTACAAAACTGACCAACGCCTAAAGTAATGGAACCTGCATATTGCGCAGCCAGATCGGCGGCGTTTTTATTCAAAGTATCCGGCAAAAATATAACCGGGTTGATACTGCCCATTTCCGAAAATACAGGGATAGGCTTTTTACGCTCTGACGAATATTGCAGCAGCGCCAAACCACCAACAGTTGAACCGGTGAAGCCCACTGCGGCGGTATCATCTGCCTGAACCAGCGCTTTACCACTTTCAAACGAAGTACCATGTACATGCTGGAAAACATGTTCAGGCATATTGCTACTTACAATAGCTTTTTTGATAGCCTGGTAAACCATTTCTGAAGTTTCGGCATGGGCAGGGTGAGCTTTTACTACTACCGAACAACCTGCGCCTAAAGCACTGGCGGTATCACCACCTGCGGTTGAATATGCGAACGGAAAGTTACTTGCACCAAAAACAACTACCGGGCCCAGCGGAACAAGCATCTTGCGGAGATCCGGACGAGGTAACGGTGTTCTGTTTGGCAGTGCGGTATCAATGCTGGCCTCAACCCAGCTGCCTTCGCGCAGCATCCCTGCAAACATGCGAAGTTGGCCAGTTGTACGGCCACGCTCGCCGGTTAGGCGGGGTAAAGGAAGATTAGTTTCTTCAGCTGCTTTCTGCAGCAGGGCATCGCCTATTGCTTCTATTTCATCAGCAATAGCTTCTAAAAACAGGGCCTTTTGTTCGGCATTTGTTTTTTGGTAAGCCTCAAACGCGCTTTGCGATTGCTGCATGATGATATTTATTTCTTCGGTGCTTTCTTCTTTAAAATTGTTAGCCATGGCAGATATTTTAGTAAAAAACGAGGGCTTACGCCATTATTTTGCGCAAGCAAATATATTTAACCTTTTATGATGTGTACTGAAGATTCCTAACCAGTTATAGCAGGATTTTATCTTATTTCTACAGCACAACTTCAAAACAGATTAAAAAACGGTCAAGCAGTTAAGTATTCAACACACAGCCAATCGTCTTGTTTACATCAATTTATAAAACCTTACCCCATGCGGCGGGATGATACAAGACACAGCAGCAACATTTTTGGCAATATCTTTTTGCTGCCAGAGATCCCGCACTATTTTAACCTTACCCATATGGATCTTGTTAAAATCAAGCGTATACTTCGAGTATTTTTCACCAAGATTGAAAATACCTATAGCTTTGCTGCCATCTGCCAGTTGTTTCACCCAAACCTGGATCTGTTTATCGTTTATCACCCGTACAGCCTGTTTACCTGCCACGTCCTGATCAATGGCTATAACCTCCCGGTTTTTTAACAGGTTAAGGGTAAACTCATCAAGCTTATCCATATCGCAGCCAATCAATAACGGGGCTGATAAAAGGCTCCACAAACTCATGTGGGTGTATTGCTCATAGGGTGTTAGATTAGTTTGATGAAGGTTTTCGCCCCAGCCTACCCTGCCCAAAATGAGCATATCGGGGTCGTTCCAGCCTCCCGGGCCGGCATAAGCCGCATTATTGGTTTGACTAAAGCCGATGCCATACAGGCTTTCCCAGGTATCGGTAATATCCTCGGTAGTACGCCACAGGTTGCCGTTCATTTGCGCGCCCCATTTCCAAACATCTTTTATACCATACTGGCAAATGCTATAAACAATGTCACGCTGTTGTTTCGCCAGTTCATTACGCATTACTATGTAGGGCTTTTGCTGTGCGAACAATGTGGTATCACCAGCCGTTTGATCCGAATAACTGCACAGGTCGTACTTTAAATAATCAACACCCCAGTTAAAATAAGTGCCGGCATCCTGCCCCTCATGCCCCAACGAACCCAGGTATCCACCGCAGGTTTTTGCTCCCGGCGACGAATAAATACCAAACTTTAATCCCTGCTGATGCAGATGAGTTCCCAAAGCTTTCATATCCGGAAACTTTTCATTAGGTACTATTTCTCCGTTTGATTGTCTTGACGGTGCCTGCCAGCCATCATCCACGTTAATGGAGTTCCAACCGTAATCTGTGAGACCTTTATCAACCATGGCTTTGGCCGAAAGCCTTACCTTTTCGTCACTCACATTTAATCCCCAGCAGTTCCAGCTGTTCCAGCCCATGGGCGGGGTAAGCGCCAAAAGTTTACCCGATTTAATGGTCAATATTTTTTCATCTTTCCCTAAAGTATTGCTTACCGAAACAAACACCAGGTAATTTCCGGCCTTTGGTGCAGTACCGGTTATGATGCCTGTTTTAGGATCGAAGCTTAAACCTTGCGGCAAGTTTTTAACCATATATTTTAATGGCTTCTGCCCGCTTGTCGGGATCTTGTAAAGTACCGGTGAGCCCGGATGCACACCTAAAACTCCCGCGCTGTTAATCATCGGTTTTAACGATGCTTTGGGAGTAAGCAAATAAGGTGCTATCTCGGCAAAGGTCTTGGTCTTGCCTGATGCCGTTTCGGTAAATTCATAATACAGCTTGATACCCTCACGATGCGGAAAGGCAAGCGTATAAGTTTCCTTCCTCAATGGCGGCAGGTTTGCGTTTAGAGTTTTCTCGGCAATTGTTTTTTGAGTAACCTCATCAAGTATCCGGTAATGAAATTTGCCTGTGATATTGGTTTTAAAACTATTACCTATAGTCAATTTGCGTACGGACTGAGCATTGGGTAAAAAGCTGATCTCCGTTTGGGTGAAAACAATGCCGTCAAATTTTTCGAGCATATCGATATAGGGTGCACCCATAAAAATACCGCCTGAACCGCCCCCATCGTAAACTTTAATAGCAATGATATTTTCCTGGTCCCATTTAATAGCCGGATCATTTGCTGCAATGCAATAATTACGTACTGCTGGCCATTTGCTCACATAGCCTCCCCTATCTTCGGGAAATGCCCCGGTTTTACCAATCAGCTTGCCGTTAAAATAAGTTTCATCAACATCATTAACATGGGCAAGGAATACCCGCAGGCTATCGCCCCAAACCGATTGCTTTTTTAATGCAGATGGAATAACCACGTGGATGCGGTACCAGGCAAAGCCATGATAATCGGAGTAGCCCTGCTCCTGCCATACATCGCCAACTTTAATGTTTTTCCAATTTGTATCGTTAAAACCGGTTTCTTTCCAGGCAGCATCGTTACCGGTTGAAAACTTAGCTGTGCTCAGCTTAACAAAATTTCCGTTTTGAGCATGAGCTGCTATGCCCATTGTGATAAGCCATAGCAGCGATAAGATCTTTTTCATGAATTGATAGTCTATAAACTTTCAACAGGGAGCTCAGCAGCTTTGCGTTGTTTGCTGCCGCCTATCAGGTAATAAACCGGGATGCCCGTTAATGTGATGATGAGGCCCGGATAGGTATAAGCCGGTTTATATTTAATGAGCAATAGGCAAAAAGCTATCCCCATAATGATATAAATAACAGGTAACACCGGGTAACCGAATGCTTTGTAAGGACGCTCGGCATTGGGCATTTTTTTGCGAAGGATAAAAATCCCGATGATCGTAAGCACATAAAAAACCACCACCACAAACGAGATCATATCCAACAGATCGCCATATTTACCACTCAGGCTCCACAAGCAGGCGAAAACACACTGTAGCCACAGACCAAAGCCCGGTACCGAATTTTTATTTAGCGTGCCTACTTTTTTAAAGAAAAGCCTGTCTTTAGCCATAGAATAGTAAACCCTCGCACCCGACATGATGAGCCCGTTGTTACAACCAAAGGTGGATACCATGATGAGCAAGGCAATGATCACTGTACCCGAACTGCCAAATATGTGCTGTGATGCAACTACGCCAACCCTGTCCTTATCGGCCGAGGCTATGTCATGCAGGGAAAGAACGCCTGTATACATCACATTGGTTAAAATATAAATCACCGTTACGATCAGCGTACCCAAGGCCAGGCTTAAACCGATATTCCTTTTCGGGTTTTTGATCTCACCTGCGATAAAAGTTACATTGTTCCACGAATCGCTGCTGAATATAGAACCAACCATTGCCGATGCTATTGCACCTAAGGCTGCAATAGTAGTGTACGAAGCAATGGAACCATTAGCGCTAAGGCTATGCATGCTCCAGGCATTCTTCCAGTTTTCATTCCATACCGAAGCTTTTAAAGAAAACAGGCCGAACACAATTAAACCCAGCAAACTCAACAGTTTGGCCATGGTGAAAATAGTCTGCACAATTTTGCCGCTGTTAACGCCGCGGGTATTGATATAAGTTAAAAACACGATCACGAGAATGGAAAGCAGTTGCGCCGGTGATATGGTCACGAAACCGAGGTCGACAGCAACAAGGCTTTCACTTAGTTGCGGGATGAGGTATGCGGTAAACTTGGCGAAGGCCACTCCCACTGCCGCTATTGTAGCTGTTTGGATCACGGTAAAGAAGCTCCATCCGTATAAAAACCCAACCAAAGGACTATAAGCTTCCTTCAGATAAACATACTGACCTCCAGCCCTCGGGAACATGGCACTCAGTTCGCCGTAACTCAGGGCGGCGGTAAGGGTCATAAAACCGGTAATGAGCCAAACAAATAACAACCAGCCTGCGCTACCCACATTGCGGGTAATATCGGCGCTCACAATAAAAATACCGGAGCCTATCATACTGCCCGCCACCAGCATGGTGGCATCCATCAACCGCAACGAAGGCTTAAAAGAAGTGCTGTTCTCCATAAAATGTTTTTATATAAAAGCAGAAAGCATAAGGCTTAAAGCTGATAGCTTTACTTCAATGCTATTTAATAATAGGTCTATTTAGTTACTTACTTCCGAAATCGTAAAATTTCCAGCTTGTTGTAAAATCTTTGGTTAAAGCCTGGTTAGTTAACGTGGCCCGCAGCATTTCAACCGGGATCAGGTTTTCTTTAATGGCAGCGTCATGGAATTGTTTAAAGGTCATTTTGCCGCTATCAACCAGTTCTTTCCTCAATTCTGTCAACTGCAAACCACCTAACAGGTAAGCCACCTGGTAAAGCGGACTATAGCCCCCTTCAAATGAGCGCCTTACTTCACCCTCGGCATTTGCACGTTCATGACCTACACGGTCAACCAAAAAGTCGATACATTGCTGTGGAGTCCAGTTGCCTAAATGATAGTTGAGCGAGAATATGATCCTGGCACAACGATGCATACGCCAGAACAGCATGCCTACCCGTTCTTCAGGAGTTTTGGCAAAACCTTTGTCGTATAACAATAGCTCCCAGTATAAAGCCCAACCTTCAATAGCAAATGGCGTCCCGAAATCCTGGCGATAAGCCTTATAACGACTGTTCATGAAATATTGCAGGTTATGACCGGGGATCAGCTCATGCTGCACAGTTCCCCTCGAAAAGTAAGGGTTGTTGCCGCGCATGCTCATCAGTCTGTCGTCATACTGCATGGTATTGGTTGGGTATGAGATACTGATCTCCTTTCCACCGGTAAAGAATGGATTAACTAACTGTCTCTGCGGCGACATCATCACCATTCCCCAGGTTTCTTCGGCAAGCGGAGGTATCGTGATCAGATCGCGCTCTTTAATAAAGCTAAGGGCATCGTTATATAATTTAACAATTAGTTCAGGCTGATGGCCAACAGGAACATAGCTGTTCTTTACTTTTTCGAGGGCCTTTTTCCAATCGTTGCCAAAACCCATTTCCTGCGATGCTTTCAGCATTTCCTTATCGCACCAGGCAAACTCCTTGTTGGCCAGTTTAATAAGTTCTTCGGGCGTGTATGGGATCATCTCGGCCTGAAGCTGGCTAATCAACTCTTCTCTGCCAATAGGCACACCTTTGATTCCGCTGCTATCGCTTTTTTGACTGGTGTTCAGCTTTCCTTTGCTTATGGCCAGCTCGCTGTACCTTTCCAACGCATTGTCAACGGCTTTATAAGGTTCAGGTACCCACCAGGTAAACGAAGGGTCGTACTTATTATAGAAACCAAAAAAGTCCTTTAAACGACCTTTTAAACCCAATAAAGCAGCTTTGGTTACTTTAGCCACCGGCATATCCACCGATGGAAGTTTATGATACGCTGTTGTATCTGCTTTAAGTTCTTTCAAGATCTTGTTCAGATCGCCTGCTACTTTTTCGCCATCAACAAATGTTCCGCGACGACGTTTTTGTTCAAGCGCGTAGATCTCATCGGCAAATGAAATGTATTTGGCAGCCTGGCTGTACAGGCCTTCTTCCTTCTTCAGGTCTTTCAGATCAAAGTTAATGCGCTTTTTCAGCAAAATATAATCAACCTTGCCGTATATGCTCAGGGCATTAAAGTCTGTTTGCTCCAGTTGCTTCAGGTAATCATTATCAACCTCAATTAACCTTTTACGCTGTTCGGGCGAGTTAAGCACATCCTGTTTGTACTGATCTTCACCGTGCTCGTTAACGTTGTACGGCGAATAAAAGTCGCGGATGGCATTCATATCCTGCCCGTACCTGATGATGGTACCGGCTACTTCGCTGCTTTGCTCATACAAATTGCTGGCCGGAGCAGTTTGCGCATTTGCAGTAAGGGCACCAAAAGTAAGGGCATAAAGGGCCAAACCTTTTATGGTTGTTTTAGTATTAATAAGCACGATATATTGGGTTTGAGGTAAAAAGATTAAAGCCGTTGTATTAGCTGGCAGCCCTGTTCAGGCTGATAAGATTATTGTTGTATGAATCGAGATAGCCCCGTGGCGAATTACCAATTACGCATTTGAACACCCGGTTAAAGTTGGTAATGCTTTTAAAACCGCACTTATAAGCTACCGTATTAATACTTTCAAACTTATGAGCGATAAGCTTTTTACATGCCTCATTGATCCTGATCTCGTTCAGGAACGAAATAAAAGTATGACCGGTATGTTTTTTGAAATATCTGCAAAACGACTCGGGAGTCATATAAGCAACTTTAGCTACATCCTCAAGTGTGATGGGTTCGCTATAGTGCTGCATGATGTAGTTATAAATATTACCGATCCTGATCCCTTCGTTTTCGGTAATGCCCGGCAGGTTGCCGTAAGTTGATAAAGGGTCAAGTTTACCCTTGATATTCGTAAGCCCTTTAAGCAAATGAAAAAACTGGATAAGCTGATCAGGTCCTGATGCCTTTTGCAAAGCGATCATGATCTGCGATACTTTATCAACAACAGAATGCGGCAATTTAAAGCCTTGCTGGTGCTGCTGCATAAATATCAGGCTTGGTTTAAGCTCGGGCAAATTAAACAGCGGCGCCAAAGCCCCTTCCGGGTTAAAAAATATAGTAAGCGCTTCTATTTGTTTGTTGGCATTGGGCGCAAAATATTCGGGGTTACTTTTAAACACATGCGGCAGGTTGGCACCTATTAAAAACAAGTCGCCTGCGGAGTAATCATGCATGTTATTTCCTGCAATTAAAGTCCCCTCACCCTGCTGTATCCAGGTGAGCTGAATTTCTTTATGACGGTGCAGGTAGGGGTAATGGTAAGGCAAGCTAACCTTTTCTGCTATCACACTTTTATCGTGCGGAACCGGGATAGTAAATTGTAAAACTTTCATCTGCTACTTGATTATCACTTGTTGAATTTACAATTACTTAACTTAATTTGCTAACAAATGAAGTTAAAAGGATAAAATACGGGCAATATTTGATAATTTATGGTTGATACAGGTGCCAAAATTGACCGAAAAACCCATCTTTATCCAATAAATAGAAAGTAAATTAAATGTTATATAAACAATTAAAATCAAAATTATAGTCACCACAGCTAATATTTGGCCGAATAAAATATTTTTAATTGTATATAATACAACTATTGTACATTTTACACTAACCATGCATTTTACGCAGAAAACCCGTTTTTTAACCTGTTTTTTATGATGCAGGTAATAAAACCTGCCCCTGTTAACGAAAAAAACCGCTCATCAGGGGTGAATGAGCGGTTCCGTTTTCCGGCAAGCCGGAAGGGTAATCAATTGTTTAAATTAAGATCTTTCAGGAGCAAATTCTTTAATATCAATAGAGGTTGGTTTGCCCGAAATAATTTCGTTTGCCAGTAAACCCGTTGCCGCGCCAAGGCTCAAGCCCATCATACCATGTCCGGTTGCTACAGTAAGGTTGCTGTATTGTTTACTCCTGCCAATATAAGGCAAGCCGTCGGCAGATGAAGGCCGGAAACCGAACCAGATATCTTTTTGCTCAGGAACAGCAGGTTTTAAACCCGGGAAATACTTCGGTACTGACTCAACAATCCCTTTTACGCGGTTCATGTTGATACGGTCGTTGATCTTGTCAAGCTCCATAGTACCACCATAACGTAAACCACCATTCATTGGGGTAATTGCAACACGGGCTTCAGCTAATAAAGCGGGGATGTGCATAGTTTCGGTATCATCCTTTACAGTAAAGGAGTAACCTTTGCCAGGCATCAACAGGATCTTTAAACCCAATAACCTGCCAATAGCCGGCGACCATGAGCCGCCTGCAATAATATATTCATCGGCAATAAACTCTTCGTTGCCTGCCAATACTTTGCTCACTTTACCGCCTTTGGTCTCAATTTTGGTAACCTCTTTATTGGCAACCAACTTCACACCAACAGTTTTCAAGTGTTTGATCAAAGCAGCCATTAGTTTGTTTGGCGACAGGTGCGCATCGCAACGGTAATGTACCGCACCCAACACATCAAGCTCAAGCTTTGGTTGCAGCTTTTTACAGTCATCAACACTAAGCACAGCCATATCCAAACCCAGTTCCCTACCCTTTTCGGCCATGTGCGCTTCTTCCTCACCAGCCTTTTCGGTTTTATAAAACATCAGGATGCCTTTTTCAACCAGGTCGAAATCAAAACCAGGTTCCTTGCTCAAATCTTCATAAAGCCTTTTGCTGAGCAGGGAAAGCTCCGTTAACGGAACCGCCGATTTTTCAACGTGCGCGGCATTAGCTTTCTTTAAAAATTTCAATCCCCATGAAATCAGTTCGGGGTTTAGGGATGGTTTTACGTAGAACGGGCTTTTGCTGTTAAACATCCACTTGATACCCTGCGAAACCATACCCGGCGTTGCCAGCGGGATAAAATGACTTGGCACTATCATACCGGCATTTCCATATGAGCAGCTATCGGTCATGTCGCCCTTATCAAGCACAGTAACCTCATGCCCGGCCTTTTGTAAATAATAAGCCGAACTAAGTCCTACTATCCCACCTCCTATTATCAGCACCTTTGCCATTTTTTATTTTAAGCTGAAAGCTTAAGGCGAAAAGCCGAAAGCTTTATTTAGAAAATTATTAATTAAAACAGTTAAAAGGGCGGGCTGTGCGATTCCCCTCTTGAGAGGGGTGGAGGGGTGTGTTTCTGCTATGATAAATCAATCGTAGAAACACACCCCTACCAACGCTTTTTCCTCCGCGCCCCCTCTCAAGAGGGGATTTTGAAAGTCCTTCGTTTACTCTATTTTATATCACCTGGAAACCATGTGCATAAGGATCGTCATCATCAATCTTGATGGTATTGTAACCATATACTTTGGCCCAGCCTTCTACACTTGGTATAATGGCATCAAAATCATTGATCTTCACCACATCCTCAACTTTGCCAATAAACTTACTGCCGATGATACTTTCGTGAATAAAAGGCTCACCTACTTTCAATTTACCTTTGGCAAACCATTGCGCCATACGCGCAGATGTGCCTGTTCCGCAAGGCGACCGGTCGATAGCTTTATCGCCGTAAAATACCGCGTTACGTGCAGTTGAATCTGCCGATAAAGTAGCACCTGCCCAAAGAATATGGGTACAGGTATTTATGGTAGGATCCTGCGGATGCACGAACTGATATTTTTCGTTGATGCGTTTACGCAGCACCTGGCTCCAGGCTATCAACTGACCGGCTGTATAATGCTCGATACCTTTAAAATTAGGCTGAGGATCAACAATGGCATAGTAATTACCACCATACGAAACGTCGATAGTAAGCGTGCCAAGGTCAGGGCATTCCACTTCTAAATCAGTCGCGGCAAGATATGCGGCCACGTTTCTGAGTTTCACCGAAGTTACCTTTTTGCCCTCCTGTTTATACTCGATCAATACCAGACCTGCAGGTGCTTCCATGCGTACTATACCCGGGGTTTTAGGCTGGATCAGTCCTTCCTCAATAGCTATGGTGATGGTGCCGATAGTTCCGTGACCACACATGGGTAAACAACCGCTGGTTTCAATGAACAAAACAGCAACGTCGTTTTCCGGATCATGAGGTGGATACAGGATACTGCCCGACATCATATCATGCCCGCGGGGTTCAAACATCAGGCCCGTCCTGATCCAGTCGTACTCCTTTAAAAAGTGTTGACGTTTCTGGCTCATGTTGTCGCCTTTTAGTGTGGGACCGCCGCCGGCCACCAGCCTTACGGGATTACCGCAGGTGTGTGCATCAACACAAAAGAAAGTTTTACTTGCCATATGCAATTATAACGCTACTTCTGTCAATTTACCCCAGCTTCCAACAGGCAATTCGGGCCTTGCAGCAAGTGCATCATCAATAATTTTTTGAACTTTTTCGCGCTCAGCACCAATTATTGGTAAACGCGGCGCACGTACATTTTCGGTACCTATACCGGTTGCAACCTCGGCCAGTTTAATGTACTGTACCAGTTTAGGATGAATATCCAGCTCAAGTACAGGTAAAAACCAACGATAGATAGCCAATGCCTCATCATACCTTTTTGCTTTAACCAAACGATAAATAGCAACGGTTTCTTTAGGGAAGGCATCAACCAAACCTGCAACCCAACCGTCAGCACCCATCACAAGGCTTTCCATAGCCAGTGGATCAACACCGGTAAAGATCTTGTACCTGTCACCAAAACGATTGATCATACGGGTAACGTTTGATACATCACGGGTTGATTCTTTTACCGCCTGGATATTATCATAAGCAGCAAGTTCGGCAAACATATCTAAAGTAACCTCAATTTTATAATCAACAGGGTTATTGTAGATCATGATTGGCAGTTCGGTACTTTTTGCAATAGTTGTAAGGTAAGCGACGGTTTCGCGGGCTTCGCTATTGTAACGCATAGGCGGCAACAACATCAGGCCATCGGCACCTTTATCCAGTGCTTTTTGAGCATAAGCAACAGCCGCTTTGGTAGTTTGTTCGGCAATATTCAATATAACAGGAACTTTTCCTTCAACAAACTCAACAGTGTGGGCAAGCAAAGCAAATTTTTCATCATCGCTTAATACGCTCGCTTCGCCTAATGAGCCGCCTAATATAAATCCGTCAACACCGGCTTCAAGCTGGGCGTTCAGGTTTATATCAAAAGCTTCAAAATCAAGTTCGTCATTATCTGTAAATTTAGTAGTTACTGCAGGGAGTACGCCTTTCCAATCAAAATTTATCATTGTATATTATTTTTCACAAAATTAAAATAGTAATAAGTATTGTTTATTTAACAATTTAGCAGACACTAACCGTATTTTAACCTATAATATCGCTTACCGGCAACGTGCCTGCTAAATAACGCCTATTGCGCATCCCACCAAACCCTGTCAGTAAGCTTAGCACTTTGCTGCGACTGAGGGTTTGAGGTCATTTCTGACTGCGGATAAAGCACCCTGCGCGGAATATCCGACAGCGCATTTTTCACCTTGGTTAACGCCGGGAAGCCGGTACGTCTCCAGTCGGTGTAGTTCTCCATCGACAGGAAATTAGCTACAGACTTTTCCTCCATAATAAGCTGCATGGCATTAGCACTGGTCAAAGTCCCTCTTGAAGCTAAATAAGTATTCACATCGGCATCAGCAATGCCCAATTTTGACATGTGCGATTTAACAGCCAGCAAATAAACCGGTTGCGCCGCCGTAGCACCTGATAATACAAATGTAGCTTCGGCTTTTAAGAATAATGCTTCCGAGTAAGTAACAATGTAGTTATTTGAGCTTGTACTTGCATAAAAAGAGCCACCCAACGAGTATGATTCCAAGCTACCGATATCTTCCAAACCTATCTGACGGCCGGTATATAAACCGGTTTCAATTGCAGGAGCAACCATTTTTGACAAACGTGGGTCTTTCCTGGTTTTAAAACCATCAACAAACGTTGAAGCTAATACCAGTGTTGAGCCTGGCAGGAAGTTTTGTTGCCAGGGGTTTTCAGCGCCAGCACCGCCGGTGAATGGCATTTTCATATCATCATCATTGCTTACCATACCATTTTCAAGAGCAGTAAGCGCCAGTTGTGCCTGAGCAGCAGCTGTATGCCCTGGAGCTTTGGTTAAGTGCATATAATAACGTGCTTTTAATGTGTAAGCCGCTTTTTTCCATTTACTCATATCGCCGCCATAGTAAAAATCATCACCTGTAGGTACCGTAGTGGTATTTTTAGCGATATCTGCGATAGCGTTATCAAGCAGGGTTTGTATCTGCGTATAAATTGCTTCCTGGCTATCATATGTTGGGGTAAGGTTATCTGTACCCTGAAAACTTTTTGAATAAGGCACATCGCCCCAGGCATCAGTAGCAGAACCAAGCGTATAGGCAAGCAAGATCTTTGATATTCCCGCGTAGTTAGCATTGCCGTCAGCTTCTGCTTTTTTATTAAGCAAAACAAGATTATTCATTACCTGTACATAAAAGTTGTACCAATCGCTATCCATGTCCTGATGATACATGAGATAGGTACCAAAGTTTGGTGGTACCTGGTTTAAAGCTATTACCTGAAGGTATTGCTGTAATACTATAGCGAGGTTAGCACCACCCGCAGCAGTAATATTCTGTGATATGGCCGCTTCAACCGGGGCCAGGATCAGTGATTCTTTAACATCTATAGGCCTGTTGGGGTCGTGGTTTACATCAATGTATTTTTTACAGCCCGTAAAGCTTACTAACGCGCATGTTACTAACGTGATATATTTATTTTTCATGACAATTTCTCTTATTAATGATTTTAAATTATAGGGTAACTCTCAGGCTAAAATCAACTGATTTTGAAGTTGGGGTTGAGAATGAATAGATACCCTGTGAGCCGTTTGACGAACCAAATGAGCTAACTTCCGGGTCGCCGCCGGTAAAGTGTGGCGCGTGGATCCAAAGGTTACGGCCGGTTACACTGAACGTTGCCGATTTGAAAGGACTCTTGCTTAACCATGATGGTTTTAAAGTATAGCCTAAACTAACATTACGCAGTTTAACGTAGCTGCCATCCTGAATTACGGACTCCAACACGCTGTTTATACGCTGATAATAAGCCTGACCGTTTACAGCTACGGTATTAGGCTGGCCAGTAGTAGCGTTTACACCATCAACCACCCGTAAACCACGGTTTTCGGTAACTTTTGGCGTACCATAAAAGTAACCGTAGCCATCAACGTTATTTTGGATATCGCCACCACGTTTGATATCAAAGAAGAAACTGAAATTGAATTGTTTGTACCTGAAGTTATTGTTAATGCCGCCAAGCCAGTTAGGGTTAATATTACCCACTATGCCCTGTGTATCATCAGCATATGGCAGGCCTGTATCATCAGTTAGTAACTTACCTGCCGCATTACGTGCATAGCGGGTACCATATATTACTCCGTAAGGCTGCCCAACCACAATATTGGTAAAACCGTTACCCAATACCTGTTGATCGCCATAAATAGATAACACTTTGTTTCTGTTGCGGGTAAAGTTTAAAGTAAGGTCCCAGTTAAAATCACGGCCCTTAATTGGGGTGGCGTTAAGCAATATTTCAATACCCCTATTGCGCATTACCGCTGAGTTTACACCTGTTGATGCATAACCTGTTGATGCCGCAATAGCCACATTTGGTATAATACCATCAATTGTTTTTTTACTGTAGAAAGATGCTTCAAGGCTGATACGGTTATTAAAAAAACCCGCTTCAAAGCCCGCTTCAAACTCGTTGATACGCTCGTTTTTAAGATTTGGATTGCCCAGTACATCGCTGATTAAAAAACCAGCCTGCTGGTTATAAGGGAAAGCAAGGTTACGAATGGTTGCTTTATTGTAAGGCGTTAATAAACTGTATGCGCCGATACTGCCGTCGTTACCTACTGTACCGTAGGAAACCCTAACTTTACCCAGGTTCATCACCTTTGAAAGCTCCGGACTAAAAAACTCTGAAAATATAAAACTACCCGCGGCGGAACCATAAGGGTAAAAATTATGGTCGGTTGATAGTACCGAATTACCATCATACCTGCCGGTTAATGATAATAACAGGAATCGCTTATATTCGATATTTGATTGCAGGTAGAAACCAATTTTCCGTTGTAATGTTGAACTCTCACTGTAGTTAACTGTTGAAGCAGAAGCCATATTATACAAACCGGGTACAGTTAAGCCAACACCATTGGCGTAAGTATTTTCGCTATATGTGGAGATAAGGTTATTACCTAATATAACGTCAACGTTAAAGTCGCCAAACTGCTTATTGGCACTCAGCAATAAATCGTTATTGTACTGGCGGTAGGTAGTGTTGTTATCAACCAAACGACCATTAGGATTTGATACCGACTGAGTTGATTCATGATACCTGTCCATTTCTGTATAAACATCGGCACCAAACCTTTCAGTAATGGTTAACCATGGCAGGGGTTTATAATCGGCAGTAAAAGTTGGTAAAAACCTGTTAACGCTTGAGTGGTTTTTGATATTGTCCAATACCCAATATGGGTTATTACGCGAGAAACGATATAAACGCTGTGTACCATCGGCATTTAAATAAGGCTGCAGATTGTACGAAACCGGTGCGGTAAAAACTGTCCAAACCGGGCTTTCAAGTGCGTAACCCTCCGGCAACCTGTCGTTTTGCGAATTTGAATAATTTAACTGAAAAGTAGTGTTCAGGTTTTTTAGTACCTGTGCACTATATTTTGCGAAAAATGTATTGCGCAAAAATTTTGTTGTTGGCACAGTACCCTGCTGGTTAAAATTAGAGTATGAAACCAGGTAAGTAGAATTGTTACCGCCACCGCCTATGTTTACAGTATTGTTGTAAGTATGACCGGTTTTAAAGAATAGATCGGACTGGTTATAAACTTTTGCAGGCTGCCCGTTTATTTTCAATGTATCCATCTCGGCGCCCCAAGATGTGCTTGTTTTATTTGTTACACCATCATAATAAATACCATTTGTACCCAATGAATACTTGCTTTGAATTTGAGGTAATAACGGATTTTCAAATGAAAAGTCGGAAGAGAATGTGATGAGCGGCTTTTTATTTAAAGCGCCGTTTTTGGTAGTAATGATAACAACACCATTAGCGCCTTTTGAACCGTATAATGCGGTAGCTGCCGCACCTTTTAACACGTTCATACTGGCAATAATAGATGGATCGATATCGGCTATCCTGTTTGTACCGGGCCCCGTATTAAGGTTACCGGTTTCTGAGTTGTCAACAGGCACACCATCAATAACCATTAAAGGTTCGTTAGTACCAAAAAATGAAGACCCTCCCCTGATCACGATCCTGGCCGAACTACCCGGAGTACCTGATGAACTTGTTACCTGCACACCAGCAACTTTACCGGCTATTGCGTTTACAAGATTAGGCTCTTTTGATTGAGCAAGCGACTCGCTCTTTATTTCCTGAGAACTATAAGTCAGGATCCTTTTATCGCGCTTTATGCCCAGTGCAGTTACAACAACTTCGTTAAGAACTTTGTTATCCTCAACTAATGCAATGTTGACTTGCGCCTGGCCGGTAAGTTTTACTTCCTGTGCGGTAAAACCTATAGCTGTTACAATCAGCGTTCCTTGCCCGGTATAATTAAGGTTGTACAAACCGCCGGCATTAGTAACAGAACCGACGTTTGTATTTTTTATTTTAACGGAAGCGCCAGCTATTGGCTCGCCCTTCTCGTCGGTTACCTTTCCTTTTAGTGTTACTGTTTGCGCGTATGTGCTGTAACAAAACACAAACACACTTAGTAAAGGCAAAATGAACCTCTTTAGTAATTGTTTAAACTTCATAAATTAAATTTTGGGGTTAAAAACTATATATTACACGCTGTATTTCAGACACGTAAAACTATCCGCGAGCCGCCCCTTGTTTTTTTATGAAATTTGCCAATACTACCCGTATCTTAACATTCCTGTTACAATAGCATTAATTTGATATTATATTTATGTATAAAGCTGTTAAAGCGTTAATATATTGATGGTTAATTCCTGGCATCACTAAGAAACTTACTGTAAATGCCCTGCGCGTTAAAAAAACGGATAAAATCCTGCTATCAACTGCAAAATATTATTCAAAATAATTGTTCAAAGCACACTAATTTAGTTGAAAGTTATTCTTACCGTTACACAAACATATCATGCTAATAAAAAAGTGGTTTAAATTGAACTTATGCCTCGTAGCCTGCTTAGCAGGGGCACAAACTATCCAGGCACAATCCTACGTACCCGAGTTGAACGATGCCCGGGTGAAGATAAAGCCGGTAATTCCGGTTAAAGCTTATTCATTTAATTTAAAGGATGTTCAATTGCTGGAGAGCCCTTTTAAAAAAGCAATGGATGCCGATGTTGCCTATTTATTATCTATAGAGCCCAACAGGCTGCTTTCGGCCTTCCGCTCGCACTCGGGCCTTACGCCTAAAGGTAAAATGTACGAAGGCTGGGAATCATCAGGATTGGCAGGCCACACGCTGGGGCATTACCTGTCGGCTATTTCAATGCACTACGCATCAACTCGCGATCCTGAATTTTTAAAGCGCGTAAACTATATAGTTAAAGAACTTGATGAATGCCAGGTAGCCCGTAAAACCGGATACGTTGGCGCTATCCCTAAAGAAGATACCGTTTGGGCTGAAGTTGCCAAAGGCGATATCCGTTCGCGCGGCTTTGACCTTAACGGCGGCTGGTCGCCCTGGTATACTGTACATAAAATCATGGCAGGCTTGCTTGACGCCTATTTATATTGCAATAATGCCGAAGCCTTAAAAGTATGCAAAGGCATGGCCGACTGGACAGGCGAAACCATCAAAAACCTTGATGACGAAAAGCTTCAAAAAATGCTGCTATGCGAATACGGCGGCATGGCCGAAACATTAGCGAACCTTTACGCTATCAATGGTGATAAAAAATACCTGGACCTATCGTATAAATTCTACGATAAAAAGATCCTTGATCCACTATCTCAAAAACAGGATATACTGCCGGGCAAGCATTCAAACACCCAAATCCCTAAGATAATAGCCAGTGCACGCAGGTATGAAATTACCGGTGATAAAAAAGACAAGGCCATAGCCGATTTCTTTTGGGAAACCATTGTTAACCACCATTCTTACGCTACTGGCGGTAACAGCAATTATGAATACCTGAGCGATGCTGACAAGCTAAACGATAAGCTTACTGAAAATACCACCGAAACCTGCAACACCTACAACATGCTGAAATTAACCCGGCATTTGTTTACGGTAGCGCCTTCGGCTATACTGATGGATTATTATGAGAAAGCGCTGTATAACCATATCCTCGCCTCCCAAAATCATGCGGATGGGATGATGTGCTACTTTGTACCGTTGCGTATGGGCGGTACCAAGCACTACAGTACTCCGTTTGATGATTTTACCTGCTGTGTTGGTTCGGGCATGGAAAACCATGTTAAATACAACGAAAGCATTTATTTTAAAGGTGCCGATGGCAGTTTATACGTAAACCTGTTTATACCATCGGTGCTTAACTGGGCATCAAAAGGCCTGTCTGTAAAACAGCAAAGCAGCTTCCCTAATGACGATCATATCTCGTTTACGGTAAACACTAAGAAGCCGCTTATGATGGCTATCCGCATCCGTAAACCAAAATGGACTGCAAACGCTACCATCAGCATCAACGGAAAAACTCAAAATGCAACAACTGATGACCAGGGGTACATAGTTTTAAACCGTAAATGGAGCAATAACGATAAAATTGAGTTTACTGCTCCTGAAAAGCTTTATACCGAGGCTATGCCAGATAATGCCAACAGGCGCGCTGTATTTTATGGCCCGGTGTTACTTGCCGGCGATTTGGGTAATACAGAACCCGATCCGTTAAAAGGTGTACCGGTATTTGTAACCAGCGAAACCGATCCTAACCAATGGCTTCAATTGGTTGATAAAAAACAGCTAAGTTTCCGTACGGTGAATGTTTCAAAACCGGAGGAAGTTACGCTTATCCCTTTCAATCAAACTCAAAATCAATACTATTCTGTTTATTGGGACGTATTTACACCACAGGCCTGGGTTGTACAGCAAAAAGCTTATGATGAGCAAAGAAAAAAACAACAGGAACTTGAAGCCCGCACCATGGACATTTTACGTATAGGCGAAATGCAGCCCGAGCGCGATCACAACTTCACAAGTGAAAACGCTACCACCGGCGAAGATCACCAAAAGAAATGGCGGTCGACAGAGAACGGAGGCTTTTTGCAATATGAAATGAAAGTTGATGCCAATGCACAAAACACGCTGATCAACAGCTACTGGGGCATGGATAACCGCGGCAGACGCTTTGATATTTTGATTGATGGCGTTAAGCTGGCTTCTGAAGATCTGAACCAATATAAAGAGAGCCGTTTTTACGATATCAGCTACACCCTGCCTATCGAACTAACAAAAGGCAAACAAAAGGTTACTGTAAAACTATTGCCACAAAAAGAGAACAGCGCAGGCCCGGTTTACGGCAGCCGCATGGTAAAAAACTAAACAATAAAAGAAATTTAAAATCATGATCAATAAAAGAAAAACGGCTTGTTTGCTCTCCATGTCATTGGCGGCACTTACAAGTCCTCTGTTGGCGCAGCAAAAGGATTATCCTATCCAGCCGGTTGCCTTTACCAGTGTGCATGTAAATGACAACTTCTGGCAGCCTAAAATGGAGGTAAACGCCAGAGTTACCATCCCGTATGTGCTGGCGCAATGCAAGGCAAACGGCCGTATGGATAACTTTTTACGTGCTGCAAAGAAACTGGATGGCGATAAACTAAGCGAGTTCCCGTTTGATGATACTGACGTATACAAGGCCATTGAAGGGGCCTCTTATTCTATGCAGAACAAGAAAAATCCGGAACTTGATAAATCAATTGATAGCCTCATCACCATTATAGGCGCAGCCCAGGAGCCGGATGGTTACCTGTATACTTTCAGAACGGTTAACGCCAAAAAACCGCACGAATGGATAGGCGACAAACGTTGGGTGAATGAAGAAATATTGAGCCATGAACTGTACAATTGCGGTCACTTATATGAAGCTGCAGTTGCCCACTTCCAGGCAACCGGCAAGCGCACGCTGCTAAATATCGCTATAAAAAATGCCGACTTACTGGTTAAAACCTTCGGGCCGGGTAAAATTGAAGAATACCCGGGCCATCAGATAGTGGAAATTGGCCTTTCAAAAATGTACCGTGTAACCGGCAACAAGCAATACCTTGACCTGGCTAAATTCTTTTTAGATGTGCGCGGGCCAAAAGGCGATGCCTACAACCAGGCCGATAAAAAAGTAGTTGATCAGCACGAAGCCGAAGGCCACGCTGTACGTGCTGCATATATGTATACCGGCATGGCCGATATTGCGGCACTCACCGGAGATACCAAATATTTAACAGCTATTGATGATATCTGGAGCGATGTTGTTACCAAAAAGCTGTATATAACAGGCGGTATCGGTGCAACAGGTGCCGGTGAAGCTTTTGGCGATGCTTACCAGTTGCCTAACATGTCGGCCTATGCCGAAACCTGTGCGGCCATTGGCAACGTTTACTGGAACAACAGGATGTTTTTGCTGCATGGCGATTCAAAATACATCGATGTACTGGAACGTACGCTGTATAACGGCCTGTTATCGGGCGTATCGCTAAGTGGTAACAGGTTCTTTTACCCTAACCCGCTTGCATCTATGTTTCAGCATCAGCGCAGCGCCTGGATCAGCTGTGCATGCTGTATCAGTAACATGACCCGCTTTTTGCCTTCATTACCGGGTTATGTTTATGCTAAAAATAAAAATGACCTATACATCAACCTGTTCATGAGTAACTCAAGTAATATCAAACTTACCGAGGGTAACGTGAACATTGTACAACAAACCGATTACCCATGGAAAGGCAGGGTTGATATTACGGTTAACCCGGATAAAGCCGGTGAATTTACTTTAAGGGTACGTATCCCGGGCTGGGCAAAGCAACAACCTGTACCGGGCGATCTGTATACCTTCATGGATAAAAAGTCTTTCCCGCTTACGTTGATGATCAACGGGCAGGCAAAATCTTTTGAAACTGAAAAAGGCTATGCTGTATTAAAACGCACCTGGAAAAAAGGCGACAAAGTTTCGCTTTTATTACCAATGGAAACCGAAAAGGTATTGGCCAATCAGCAGGTTAAAGACGATCGTGGCAGGTTTGCCTTTGAACGCGGCCCTATTGTTTATTGCCTTGAAGGGCCTGATAATAAAGATAGCCTGGTGCAAAACATCCTGATCAATAAAAATGCTATTGCCGATGCTAACTACCATGCCGACCTGCTTAATGGTGTTGATGTGATCAGTACTGAAGGCAAAAGCGCTAAACGCCAGCTAAAAACCGACAGCCTTTTACAAACCGACCAAATTGTGAAAGCTATCCCCTACTATGCATGGGCCAACCGCGGGCCAAGCGAAATGACCGTTTGGATTCCATATGAAGCTTCGGCAGTGCGCCCAAAACCGGCTCCAACCATTGCCAGCACCAGCAAAGTAAGCGCTTCGTTAAAAAATGTGAGAATGTTTGCCGCCATAAAAGATCAGTATGAACCAGCCGACTCAAAGGATACCAACTACCCGTACATGCACTGGTGGCCGGCAAAAAACACCAATGAATTTGTGCAGTATGATTTTGATGCTGAGCATACCGTAAGCGAGTCAAAAGTTTACTGGTATGATGATGGCCCCTGGGGAGGATGCCGTATCCCGGTATCGTACAAAATTCTGTATAAAAAAGACGGTCAATGGGTTCCGGTAAAAAACACCACACCATATACCGTAAGTAAAGACAGTTTTAACGTGGTTACATTTGAACCGGTTGCTACCACAGCTTTACGCATGGAAATTCAGTTGCCTGTTGATAATTCGACCGGCATCCATGAATGGGCGGTTAAATAATAACTACCTTTAATAAAAACAAAGCCTTTCGTTTTAAAAACAGAAAGGCTTTGTTATTTAACAATCATTTGCGTGTAAACTTATAATCCCTACATTTGAGGCCTTAAAAAATAAAAAGATGATCAATTTCGAAAAAGTTAAAGAAGTAATCGCAGCAGCAGAAGCTGATGCAGCAAGCTTTTATGAAAAAGGCAACAAAGCAGCCGGTACAAGGTTGCGTAATGCTATGCAACAATTAAAAGTACTTGCTACGGATATCCGTAAAGAAGTTACTGAAAAGAAAAACGCTGCAGCTTAATTGC
This sequence comes from Mucilaginibacter gossypiicola, assembly GCF_900110105.1. Taxonomy (GTDB): domain Bacteria; phylum Bacteroidota; class Bacteroidia; order Sphingobacteriales; family Sphingobacteriaceae; genus Mucilaginibacter; species Mucilaginibacter gossypiicola. The sequence continues at coordinate 806,764 of NZ_FOCL01000003.1, forward strand.
TGTTAAAATGTTTTTAGATAAAGCGGGGCTGGTTTTCCATGCACCGCTTTATTTTTAATATCCCCGGCCCACCGGTTTGTAATCCTTTATTCCCTTCTCATATTTCCTATCCCCTTCTCAATATTTATACTAATTACCAAAACCATAAGCAGTTAATGGTGTTCATGATTGGTAACCACAAGTCAAAACATTATTTTTGACTATCACAGATTGAGTTGTTAATTTCATGTATCGCGGAAGTATCTTTTCAAATATGCCTGTCCGTTGGTATGCGCTTTTATGCTGCATATCGCTTTTGTGTGCCGTTAAAAGCACCCATGCCCAGGACACCGCCATAATACGATCCCGCAATTTCGGAATACAGAACGAAATATATTTTAACGATTCGCTTTGGTATTTTCATGCAGGCGAATTGCATAAAACACAACAAAGCATAGCCAATACAACCGGTTGGGAACCCTTACATTACACTGCTTTCGGCAAGGAAAACGCACCGCGCGGTTGGCAGGGTGTTGGTTGGTTCGGTTCGTGGATCAGGGCAGACACTGATCTGGTAAATAAAAAATTAGCTATCCGCATTAATCATGACGGCGCTTCCGAGATCTTTCTTGATGGAAAACCCATAGGCGGATACGGTAAGGTTGGCAATTCGGCAAAGGAAATGGTGGCTATGAGTGCCAGAAGAGAGCTGATCCCTATATGGTTCCCCGATACCCGCCCCCATCTTATTACCATCCATTATTCTAACTTCTTTGAGGTTTACGCTAACTTTTATGGTTTCCAGACCTGGATAGCTGATTACAACCAACTTGCCCCTAAAATACAAATCGCTAATCAGCGCTTTAATTTTATACTTATGTGTGCGGCGGCACAACTTATATTGGGGCTTTTACACCTCCTGTTATTTCTCTTTTATCCCAGGCAAAAGCTTAATCTTTACTATGCGCTTTTTGTTGTGCTGGTTGGTATTAACGAGATAGGGATATATCAATTTTACCGTACAAACAGCCCTATGGTACAATACGTTGCACAGTGGTTAATAGACGAAGGCAAGGTTATCATGATGTGGGCTGCCGTAATGCTGCTTTATAAACTTGATTATAACCGGATCCCCCGTTGGCGCGTAATCATTTTAAGTACGATAAGCTCGCTGTATTTTGGGGCCTACATTTATAAATTTTTCAATCATATTGAGGCCTGGACTGATTACTTTGCTCTTGTTTTCCTTATCTGTATGATGGATGGATTTTGGTCGGTATTTCGCCTCATCAAAAAAAGGCAAAAGGGTGTGTGGCTCATCGGCGCCGGAGTGGTAACAGTTATATTGCTATTTTATTTTGCCTGGGAAGATATATTTCATTGGTGGCCATACCATCTTAACTCCCTGCGGTTATTGGTAATGGCTGTTGGCGAATTAATTTTACCACTTTGTTTATCGCTTTACCTTGCGGTTGATTTTGCAAAAACGAACCAAAATCTCACTGCAAAACTTGCGGAGGTAGAAAAGCTTTCTGCCCTGGCACTTGCACAGGAAACCGAAAAAACGGAATTAATAGCCGGTGAAGCGAGGCGACTTGAAGAAATAGTTGAGCAGCGTACTTCCGAACTCAGGGAACAAGCCGATAAACTGCGAGAGATGGACATGGTGAAATCACGATTTTTCACCAACATCACCCATGAATTTAAAACACCCTTAACGCTTATTATCAACCCCGCAAAAGAGTTAATAGCAAATACTGCAGATGAAGAGATCCACCGGAATACCCGCCTCATCCTCAATAATGCATCACGCTTGCTGCAACTTATCAACCAGTTATTAGATTTAAGCAGGCTCGAAAACGGCTTGATGGAGGTGAGCCGTATCCCTTTGGATTTTGTTGCACTCATCAGGCTCCACATCCTTTCTTACGAATCGTTAATAAAACAAAAAGGGATTTCGTTACACTTTACATCCCATTGGGACAAGCTTTGGATGCTTGGCGACAGGGATAAGCTTGACGCAATTGTTATCAACTTACTATCAAATGCCTTAAAATTTACTGATGAGGGCAAAGTTGAAATTACCTTGCAAAAGGACAACGAACTGCAAGGCGATGCTTTTTCTTTTACTGTAAGAGACACTGGGCGCGGCATCCCTTCTGCCAAAATACCTTACGTGTTCGACCGCTTTTACCAGGCCGATCCTTCAGATACCCGTTCGGCCGAGGGAACAGGTATTGGTTTAGCAATTACCAAAGAAATGGTAGAATTAATGGGCGGGCAAATCAGGATAGAAAGCAAAGAGGGTGAATTTACCGAGGTAAATATTAATATGCCATACCAGGCTGCAGGCGCTGTATTGGAACCAATATTAGAGTTATTGCCTGCCGGAGTTACTGCAACTATGGTTGACAATAAACATCAAACAGATACCGACGAAACCAAACCTCTTGTTCTGCTCATAGAAGATCACCAGGAACTTCGAAACTTTATCCTCCAATCGCTAACCGGAAAATACCGGGTGTTAACCGCTGCCGATGGAAATGAAGGCATAACCCTTGCATTAGAACATATCCCAACCCTCATTATTACCGACCTGATGATGCCAAAGGTAGATGGCTATGAGGTTAGTTCAACACTTAAGAAGGACGTAAAAACCAGCCATATCCCTCTCATTATCCTTACTGCAAAAGCCGATATGGACAGCAAGATACAGGGAATAGAAACCGGAGCCGATGCCTACCTGGCCAAACCATTTGAAAAACGTGAACTGTTTGCGTTAATGGAAAACCTCATCAGCGTAAGAAATCAACTTCGCGAACATTACAGCCGCCAGGACCTGTGGTTTACAGATGCACTGTCGATGCCATCGATTGAGCGTGATTTTATAACCCGTGTGCGCCACGCCGTAGAAAGTCACTTAAATGAAGAAGGTTACAGTGCCGATCAGCTTGCCCGGGATATTGGCCTAAGCCGTACCCAGCTGCACCGCAAGCTAAAAGACCTCATCAACCAGTCGCCCGGCGAGTTGATCCGTATTATAAGGCTGCAATATGCTCATGATTTGTTACAGCGCCGTGTTGCCACGATAGCTGAAGTTGCATACATGGTTGGCTTCAGCAGCCCTGCCAGTTTTTCGGCCAGTTTTTCCCGGCATTTTGGTTTTGCTCCCAAAACTGTGAGTGCGATATAATTTAATTATCAATGAAATTATATCGCGTACGACATTAAAATTTATCGCCAAAGATTAAAATGCAACAAACTCGCATGCATTTGCAACAAACTCTAAAGTAATTCATAGACGTCCGGCGTTTATTTGCGAAGTGTATTCCTCCCTGATACACCAGCCTATGGTCGTATTTATAAGATCTGGGATGTAGCGAATAAATAACAAACCGATACCTATATGAAACAAATCAAATCAGGAATTTATTTCCTCGCCGCATGTGCGGTATTAATGTTTAGCAATTGTGGTAAACCTCATGACATAAAAACACCCACCGTAGATCCCAATATTGTTAATGCTATGTATCCTGCAAAGGTGTCTTTTTATGATGGCGGCCAGTCGGCCTATCCACGGGTTTACACCTATACTTATGATAAAGATAATCACCTTATCAAATACGGAAAGGATAGCCTTGTAGTATGGGATATTAACGCCCACCAGGTTAGCTCAACGGTTTTTGATTACCCTAACAGTATATCAGCCTTTACCTATTCTTACGGACTTGTGGCTGTAGACAAAACTCCCGGCGCTGTAGATATTTACACCGGCTTACCTACACAAGTATCAATAGATTTCTTTTACAAGGACCTGCATTTTGGTACTACGCGCAGTAATGCATCAGGTTTGTGGCAATTTGAAATTAGTGGCGGTCACATCATGAAAGCCCTCACATCCGATGGAGGCGGGAGGAATTTTAATTATTCATATGATAAGGACGGCAATCTTTCGGGCATGTCATTTGTATCGCTCACAGGGCCGCGCGCCGGAGCAGAGTATTACAGGTTCACTGTTAAATCGCTCGATAATAAATCATCGCCATTTTCATCAGTAAAAGGCTATGGAACAATTTCATATCCTCAATCATATTTTATTGACTACGCGCAGGCGTTTTGCAAAAAGAACCCGATACAAATTGTAGGCGAACGCTATGATGCAACCAAAAATGGTTTTGTAATAGATGAACAGGATGATTTTACCTACCAGTATAATGACAAAGGGTACCCTACGCAAATTACCGTGAGCATGACCTATTTTGAAGCCACAACAACACACTATACCCGCACTTACAACTATACCTATAAGCAATAATCACATTCCCGTACTGTTAGCAAATAACTTATTCAGAGGATAATTCAGATAGTTTATTCGATAATCATGAAATCACTTCCCTTTAAGCAGAGCCTTAGTCTGGGTTACTTATACCTGGTACCGTTGATAGTTGTGGCTATTGGTTTTGGCGTGGGCCATGTAAGCTATAAAATATATCTACCGGTTTGGATTGTTAACGCTTGCATAATGGTAGCTGCCGTGTGGAACCTTGGCGCCCACCGGCTCACTAACGACAGCCCCGAAATAAAGCAGCATGTTGTTGCAGCTTTATTGCTATTTGCACCCTGGCTATTGTTTTCGATTTTCGCAGGGATGGGGCCACCTCCTTCAACCTTACAAGGTTGGGTTAATACCGCTGCAGAGCAGCAGATTCGCTATACTATACTCATTGCCGGCGGTATCTTATTCGCGCTCGGTTCTGCCTTATTAAAGGCAAAATTACAGGCGGAGGGCGAAAGCCTGTATTCGGCAATGGCTTCGGCAGCAATCAATCTTTCATTACCGCTTTTTATCATCAACATGGCTTTTTGGGGATATTACCTGACGGATGCATTCCGGGCTTTTATACAATTGGGCGTTGCAAAACGCCCCGATCTGTATGAACCAATAAAAAGTTTGTTTTATGTGATTAGTATAGCCGAGGTGTTATTGATATATCTTGGCACCGTACTTTTTGCTGTTTCGCTTAAAGTCACCGGGCTTTTTAACCCGGTTGCGTGCCGGTATTATATTATTTTCGGTTTAGCCGGTATGGTGCTGGTTGTACTCCCTCCTTACTGGCCCGAACCATTTGGTACCGCCGGTTTCCTTGTTGCAATACCTGCAATTCCGTTCATAATGCCTTACCTCATTGGCGTACATTTATTAAAACATACAAAAAATTAACAGTCTCATTTTATTTACGCAATCGATTGTTAAAATCTCATATATTGTTTATTTTTAGAACGAAAACAGCTGCGCTCCTGTGCAGGGTGTTTTCGTTCAACCAATTACAATTTAAACTTAATGTATGGGCAATAAACTAAACTCATTGTGCCGCGTTCTGCTGCTACCAGGTATCCTTTTAGCCGCTAACTCCTCTGCCCTCGCCCAAACCGGCGAATGGGTTTCAACCACAAGTACATCAAACTGGAACGTAAAACATAAAATACCGGCTGCTCAGAACGGTAAGGCTGCCGATGCCGAAGTATTCACCGATAAAACATTGCAAAAAGTTGAGGGCTTTGGAGGTTGTTTTAACGAGCTCGGCTATACATCATTACAATTATTAAGCGCCAAAGACAGGCAAACTATCATGAAGGAGCTGTTTGCGCCTAATGTTGGTGCAAACTTTACCATCTGCCGGATGCCGGTTGGCGCAAATGATTTTTCGCTCGACTGGTATTCATACGATGAAACTGATGGAGATTTTGACCTGAAAAATTTCAGTGTAGCGCATGACCTTAAAACGCTGATCCCTTTTATAAAAGAGGCTAAAAAATACAACCCCAAATTGGCCTTATGGGCATCGCCATGGAGCCCACCGCAATGGCTCAAGCGTAATAAACATTACGCAGCAGCTATGGTACCATCAAAGGAGGTGATTCAAAAGTATGAAGCCAGCGGTCACAAATTAACCGGGATGGACTTTAGCAATGTAACCAACGGTCTCGAGCCCAGCCAGGTGGGTAAAGAAGGTACCGATATGTTTGTTCAGGATGACAAGTATTTTACTACTTATGCCAGTTACTTCGGCAAGTTTATCGACGCTTATAAAAAGCATGGAATTAACATTGGCATGGTAATGCCTCAAAATGAATTTAACTCGGCCCAGATCTTCCCAAGCTGTACCTGGACTGCTCATGGTCTGGCCAAATTTGTAAGCTACCTGGGGCCGCAGATGCAGCAAAGAGGTGTAAAAGTATTTTTCGGCACAGATGAGCGCCCTAACGAAAAACTGGCCGATACCCTTTTAACCAGCCCCGAAAGCAGCAAATTTATAACAGGTATGGGCTTTCAATGGGCAGGCAAAGGCGCTATTGCAGGCATTCACAATCGTTACCCTAACCTCACCCTATATCAAAGCGAACAGGAGTGCGGCGATGGCCAAAACGACTGGAAATACTGCCGCTATACATGGGACTTGATGAAACACTATTTTAACAGCGGGGCCAACGCCTATATGTACTGGAACATTTCACTGAACGAAGGCGGCATCAGTCACTGGGGATGGCATCAAAACTCGCTGGTTAGCGTTGATACAACAGCCCGCACCTACAAGTTTAATCACGAATATTACTTATTCAAACACCTGAGCCATTACGTAAAACCCGGCGCGGTAATGCTGAGTACCGGCGGCGCTTTCAACAATATGCTTGCCTTTAAAAACCCGGATAACAGCGTTATCCTTATAGTGCAAAACGAAGGCGAAACTGAAAAACAGGTTACTATCAAAGTGGGCAACAAAACAATCAGCCCAATTTTAGAAGCCGATTCATTTAATACGTTTGTTGTGAATTAGAAACTGTAGTAGGTTTAGCAACAGCGTAACCTGTGGCCCGGCATAACTGAAGCTTTCAGCTTCAGTCTTCAATCAAAATAAAAAAGGATGTCGCTCTCTGAAGTGACATCCTTTTTTATTGGATTAACAGATACTCACAAACCTATTTCACTAAAACATCCAAAATAGGGTGATCAATTGCATTTAACGTATTTTCTGACGTCTTCAGCAATTCAAGTACAGTAATTTCATTATTACCTGTCTTTAGCCATTCGGCCGGCACATACAGGGTTTGTTGCGGGCCATAATACCAGTACCGACCTAAGTTATGCCCGTTGATCCAAACGATGCCTTTACCCCATTTGCTCATATCCAAATAGGTATCAGCTAACTTATCAACTTTAAAAATTGCTTTTTTCAGTTGAGGCGCATTATTGGCTACAACCTTTTTTGCAGCCGGATTTGCTTTTACCTTATTGATATCATCAAATGGGAGCGGATACATTTTCCAGTTTTTAATCTCGGTGCCGGCAAACAGCACCCTCTCTGTAATCCCTTTTTTGTTTTTAAGCAGATAAGGGCCAAAATTGATACGGCCAAGGTTTTCAACCAAAATATCCAGGGTTACTTTTCCTTTAGGTAAAGTGATCATCAGGTTATCCTGGTATTTGCGCCTGTCGATAATGCCAACACGTTTACCGTTTACATAAACGATACCGTAATCGCGCAGGTCTTTCAATTTAAGCAGCCCCGATTTGCCACCGTTAATAGTTGTACGGTACAATGCAAACCCATAAGCCTGGTTCATATCTTCAAAGGCAAGCGGTGTGCTATTGCTCATTGCCGCAGGCAACACATCAAACAAACTTGTTGATTTAGTGAAATTAATTGCCGGAAGGCTCATCGCAGGCTTAGCAGCCGGAACATCGGGCAGGGTTACACCCGCCGGCAGGTGTTTGCTGATCACCGCCCTGAATTTCATGAACTTATCAGTTGCATTACCAGCCTCATCAAGCGGTGCATCGTAGTCATAACTGCTGATCTGCGGCTCGTAAGGATTTTGATCGTTATAGTTTGCGCCGTTCATGAAACCACGGGTTGTACCACCATGAAACATATACATGTTGATAGATATACCTGCTCCCAGCACCGAATCAAGTTTCGGAACGTATTTATCTGCAGGGATGGTATGATGTGCAGTTCCCCACCAATCAAACCAGGCCGGGTACCATTCGGCAATAAAGTACGGGCCTTTACCATCATGGTTTTCACCAATCAGTTTTTTAACTTTTGCTACATCGTCAACACCGTTTATTGCTGGCAGCAAACCTGGTAAATGACCGTCTTTAATGGCAGGTTCCGGATCGCAGGTATAAAGCTGGCAATCAAAACCGGCATCAATAAACATTTTGCGGTTAAGGGCCAGGTAATCTTTATCGTTACCGTATGAGCCATATTCATTCTCAATCTGTACCATCAAAATGTTGCCACCATGGTTCACCAATAGCGGAGATAATTGCTTTCCTACTTCGGTAAGGTATTTTTTATACGCCTCCAGGTATTTAGGTTCCTTGCTGCGTACAATTAAGCCCCGCTCATTTTGGAGCCAGTAAGGGTAGCCACCAAATTCCCACTCAGCACATACATAAGGGCTGGGGCGTAATATCACCCAAAGACCTTCTTCCTTAGCAATCTTCACAAATTCGGCTATGTCATGATTGCCTGTAAAATCATAGTGCCCTCTTTGAGGCTCATGCACATTCCAGAAAACGTAAGTACCAATTGTATTTAAGCCCATGGCTTTAGCCATTTTCATACGCTGGCGCCAGGCCTCGCGCGGAACACGGGTATAGTGCATTTCTCCGGAAATGATCTGCAAGGGCTTGCCATCGAGCAGAAAGGCAGTATCACCAAGGGCAAAAGTATGACTGGTATTTTGTGCTTGCAGCTTTGCAGATGCAAACAGGATAACAAAAAGGAACAATAGTTTTATAAGCTTCATAAAATTGAAAAAATGCAGGATTTATTTTGTAGATATTTCAGGGTGACTATTTTACAATTAATGTTACAGTTGATGATTTAAGACTGCCGGCGCTAAATTGCACCTGCACCTTACCCGGCTTACCGGTAGTTTGCACATAAGCTAATAAGCGACCGTGTAATACCTTATGTTGATTAGTCTGATAGTTTTCATGACTGCTGGTGCTACCGCTTTCCAGGCCTAATAATTTAGCCGGACCGGTTAGGGATACAGTTATCTCGTCGGTTGCATTAAACACAGGATTGCCATCCTTATCGGTAACGTAAACCTCAATCTGGCTTAAACCTTTTGCATTGCCTTTAAATGAGGTATTATCAGCTAAGGTTTTAAGCTGCCAGGCATCGCCCGCCGTTTTTATACTGTTGGAACAAACTTCTATGCCGTTGTTATAACCTTTAACAACAAGTTCACCCGCCTCATAATCAACCTGCCATGACGGAACTCGTCCCCTTGCAGTGTTGCGTGATTGCTTACCGAGCGATTTACCATTCAGGAATAATTCGGCTTCCTGGCAATTGGTAAAGCAATCAACCTTTATTTTGCTGCCCGGCTGCCAGTTCCAAACCGGCTCGGCAGTGCGATGGCTCCAGATGCCCCTGTCTTCAGTGCTGGTTATAGCACGTGCGCCAACATAAACCATTGGTTTATCCGACCATAAGCTTTGCCTGTAGAAATACTCCGGCTTTTTAAACCCGGCCAAATCAACCAAACCGGCACCGTTGCTGCGTTGCGGCCATTTGCCGGCCTCGCCCAGGTAATCAATACCTGTCCATAAGTATTGGGCCGAGATGTATTCGTTACTGTCAACAGCATTCCAGGCTTGTTGTGCCATGCCGTTCTCGCTGCCGTAAATAATACGATTAGGGTATTTTTTATGATCTTCGGGATAGCGGTATTCCTGGTAATTATACCCCACAACATCCAGTACATCCGGGTAACCCACTTCGTTTGACATAACCACACCTGCCAGCGCCGCTGTTACCGGGCGGGTAGTATCAACGGCTTTTACCGCTTTAACCAGTTGTTTGGCAATTGGTGTTAATTCGCTTGCCGGTGGGTGATCTGGCAGATAACCTTTACCGTAGATCTGCGGGTTGCGGCCGGTGTTTAACACCTCATGCGTGTAAGGATCATTGGGATAATCTATCTCGTTACCGATACTCCACATAATGATTGAAGGATGATTTCGTGAGCGTAATACCATATCTGCGATATCACGATCGGCCCATTCCTTAAAATATTCGTGGTAGCCATTTTTTGAGGGAGTACCTACATTCCAGCCGGCTACCCATTTGTTTTTGCCTACCTCCCACTCGTCAAAGGCCTCGTCCATTACCAGGAAGCCCATTTTATCGCATAAGTCGTACAAATAATCGGCATGCGGATTATGGCTTAACCGGAGCGAATTTACCCCGGCATCTTTGAATATTTTTAACCTGCGTATCCAAACCTCTTCAGGAACAGCTACACCCAGTGCCCCGGCATCATCATGGATACAAACGCCTTTAAGCTTGGTGCTTTTTTCATTTAAAAAGAAGCCTTTATCCTTATCAAAACGGATACTGCGGATCCCTACAGATTGCGTTACCTCGTCAAATGCTTTACCATTGCGGTTAAGCGATACCTGAAGTTTATAAAGGTTTGCTTTTTCGGTATCCCATAACTGAGGCGATGAAAGCCGTTGTTCAAACTCAACCTCATGAACACCTGGTTTTACTTTTACTTGTTTTTGCAGAGCGATAGCTAACTTACCTTTTGCATCAAGCAGGTTTGCCTTAACCAATACATTAGCATCCGCACTGTTGCTATTAGTTACATTCACCTTAACTTTCACGGTTGCTTTGCCGGCCGAAACATCGGGAGTAGTAAATGCTATGTCCCACGGTGCAATATGTACGGGGTCTTTAACAATCACGTACACATTACGGTAGATGCCCGAACCGGTGTACCAGCGTGAATCGGCAAATTCACTGTGATCTACCTTTACAGCGATAGTGTTTTTACCATTTAAGTTTAAATACTTGCTCAGCTCATATTGGAACGGGATAAAACCATTTGGGCGCTTGCCTAATGAATGCCCGTTGATCCATACCTCGCTGTTTTTGTATACCCCATCAAAATAAATACATACCTGCTTCCCTTTCCAGGCGGCATTACCATTGAATGTCTTTTTATACCAGCCTATTCCACCGGGCAAATAACCGGTAGCGCTTGCCCATTCATCACTAAAAGGCCCTTCAATGCTCCAGTCATGCGGCAGGTCTATTGTTTTCCATTGCGTTTCGGCATCAATGCCGCTGATACCCGCACTGATGTCGCCTTTGTGGAAACCCCAGGCCGAATTAAATAAAGCCGGTTTTCCTGTGCCCTGAGCTTTAAGTAAGCCGGGAAGCAATACCATGCCGATTAAAAGAAGGCGCAGATAATTTTTATTTTTCATTTTATGATAGGAATAAGATGCTACTTGATAATACCCGTTAAGGTGACGATGGAACGAGCCGGGATAACCGTGTTATTTCCTGCTATTTTAACTGCTTTAAGTTCATCAGTCTTCGACGTTAAATAAGATGATGTAAGCTGAACTTTGGCGTTATTGATATTGAGCGCCGTAGTTACATCCGTAGTACCGGGATTGATCACAACCACAGTTATGTTTTTCCCATTTTTAAATGCCGATACCAATAATGATTTGCCTTCGGCAGATGGCACAACTCCGGCATCAACCCGTACCGCGCCGGGATTAACGAACCTGCTGTAATTACCCATGGCCCAAAGCATTTTGCTGGTATAAAAATTACCGTCGGTTTTATTTTTATCTATGTAGATAAGACCATCTTTATAATCATAGGCAGAGATGGATGTCCACCATTGCCAGGCCGATGCGTTGGCTACTGTAAGATCAGTATGGATCACTGATGCCAAATACAGCGCTGCGTCGATACCCAAATCACGCTTGTTGCCGTCTATCTCACCTGCATTATCGCCCAAAATGCAGTATTCCGACTGCGATAAATTAAGTCCTCTAACAGTTGCCACACTATCAGCCAACGCTGTACGGGCTTTTACAGACGAAGCCATTGGCGATGTAGTAAAATAGCTGTGTGCCGAAATGGTTTTGGCTACCGATGGCAAATCGCCTATATAATTAGCAGATCCCGGCTTAAAAAAATCGGCAATCTGATTGCCTTTTCCCGGCTTATCACCTTTGGTAAATAAATAGTTGATACTTCCTGCTTCACCAACCAAAATCTTTGAGCTAATCTTATTATTTGTAAATTCTTTATTGATAGCTTTTATCACACCCGCTATCTCGGTGTTATTATATGGCGCACCCTCTTGTCCACCGTCGCTCCAATCCCATTGCGGCTCGTTTATGGGGCTTATATAATCAAACTTAACTTTGCTTACCTGCTCAACACCTTTAACCACTTTGGCTAAGAAGTTTGCATAGGCATCATATTTATCAGGAGCTATATTTACCTTACCGCCATTGGCGTATGCTTTACCATTAATGGTAAATTGCACCGGCGGGCTATTATTAAAACCTAAAAATTGTTTAACCCCGCGTTGTTTGGCGGCCTTCAAAAACCAAACCTGCCCCGCCTGGTTTTGCCAGTTATAGCTGCCATCATTATTAAAAAATGATTCAGCACGACGCCATTCGTCTTTAATGCCGCTTTCGTTCCCTTGTTGTGTACTGCCTGCACCAATATTAAACCTCCACAACGATAAACCTATTCCCTTTGGCGAGCCATTGGCGTTATTGTCCCGGCTAAAAAGCAGGTCGGCAATTTTATTGCGTTTATCATCGGGCCAGTTGCCTACAAACTGACATGACCATGCATCCGATGCACCAAAATTGCTTATAGTTTGATACGTTTTTGAAAGGTTGATATCAATGGTAACCTCTTTGGTCTGGCTGTTTGCAAAAGGGATATTAAGCCCTAAAACGGAAGCTGTCAGCAGTACTTTTTTTATGGTAGTTTTTATTATCATCGTATTTAAATCAACAAATAAAACAGCACTAAACAGTGCTGTTTTATTGCAATATTATTGTTGCACTATTTGCCATTGCTGGTTAGTAGCACCGCTATAAGGCCACTGAATGATGCCTGCACCATTTGTGGTTGAAGCTCCGTTAACATCAAGCGCAAGGCTGCTGTTACGGTTAATTACTTTATAAATACCATCGCTGGTAGCGGTAAGCTGCCATTGCTGGTTGTTGCCTCCGTTCCACGGCCATTGTATAATGCCCGCGCCGTTGGCTGTTGAGCTCATGTTAACATCAAGAGCCTGCGTACTGTTACGGTTAGTTATCTTGTAGTAACCACCGCCATTGGCAGCAATAACCCATTGCTGGTTATTCCCCCCGTTTTGAGGCCATTGTATGATGCCCGCACCATTGGCAGTTGAACCACCGTTAACGTCAAGCGCCTGGCCACTGTTAACGTTTAAAAACCTGTAATATGCGCCTGTATAAAATGTATCGGTACCACCGGCACCTACGCCCCATGCATACTTAATGCGGCTTAAGCCCGATGCATTTGTTGTTGATACGGTAAGGCTTGTACCTGTACCGCTTAGCTGTTGAATAGCATAACTATCGCCGGTACGTACGCCCGGCCAATAAACTGCTCCCATGCCAAAGGCACGCGCCTGATTGGTTAAACCCTGCAGGTAGGCTATCTCCTGGTCGCCGCCAATGGCGCCGGTATAGTTTTTACCGCCGGTCATCGGGATGCCAAACTCGGTAAGTACCGCACGGCTGCTGTAGGCGCCGATATTGCCTTTTAAGCGATTTTCCCACTGCAGGGCAGTTGTAAGTGTGCCGTTGCTGAAAAAGGTATAATCATGTATCGACAATAAACAACCCGAAAAACGGCTATCGGCTCCTACCCCGGTAATATCCTGCGAATAAGATGTACCGCTAATGAGGATCCTTCCCTGCGGAACAGAAGGATAGTTGCTTAACCACTGAGCACAAATGGTAGTCCAGTCGGTTAATGAATAGCCATGCGGCTCGTTAAATATTTCAAAGTACACGTGTGCATTGCTGCCATATTTGGTAACAATGGTTTGCCACATCGACCAAAACTCGGTAGTGTTATCTATCTTCCCGTCTTCAGATGATTTGGCTTCCCAATACCCCAGTATCACGTTCATCCCTTTGCTCAGGGCTTTATCAATAACACCGGTATATGAGTTCCACCAGGTTTGTGATACGGTTGAATAATTTACAGGCAGCCTTACTGTATTTGCACCTGTATTGGTTTGAATCCCCGTTAACACAGCATCGGCTTTAGCCGATACCGTGGCATAACTATCGGCAGATGTTAAGCCGCTTAATACCAGTATCCCATCGCTGAAATTATCACCATCGGCAGCCCAGTTCACGCCTTTAAGCGCGCTTGCCGGTGTTGAATCTGTAGTTACTGTTTTTTCTCCTGTTTTTATTTCATCCGGAGTTGATGATTTTTTTACTGATACGATATCCTTTTTACACCCGGCCACCAAACAACACATCGCTATTATTGCAATACTTAAATTCTTCATAATTTGCTATAGGTTATAATTGGGAGGAAAAAAGGGGGAAGAAAGAATCTCTTCCCCCGAAAATATTGGTTATTAGTAACCAGGGTTTTGTTGTAACTGGCCACCAGATGCCTGAATTTCGGCCCTTGGTATTGGTAACCAGTAATGTTTGGTTGCAAATGAACGGCCATCTAAAGCCACTTTTGGCGTATAAACAAAGTTGCCATTGGCATCTTTTGTAATGATTACGCCACCTGCAGGTTTATTTTCTGTAACGTCGGCAATTTTCCAGCGGCGTACATCGTAAAAGCGGTGCTCTTCAAACGCAAGCTCAACACGGCGTTCGTAACGTACGGCATCACGCATTTGTGATTGTGAAAGCCCTCCGGCCAAAGCCGGCATATTAACACTTGGACGGGCCCTTACCAAATTAATAGCAGTACGAGCAGATAAAGTTGAACCAGAAGGGATCACATCCGGCCCGTAAGCTTCGTTAGCTGCTTCAGCAAAGTTCAGCAGGATTTCAGCGTAGCGGAAATAGATCCAAGGCTGGAAGCCGGCGTTACCCCATGGATTTTGCAGCGGGTAGGCATCGTTCATGTATTTTTTAAGATAGTACCCTGTTTTGGTAGTATTCCAGTTATCAGGTCCATCCTTGCTATCCTTACCACCCGGAATATAAGAATCAACTGTTTGACCACGGTAAAGAGAGCCATTGTATAACACAGTGGCAGCAAACCTTGGATCGCGGTGATCATACGGATGTGTCGGATCATAACCAGACGTTGGATCGGTAATAGCTTTACCGTTATCCATTTCATAATCATCAACCAAATTTTGCAGCGGTGTATTACCAGCCCATCCACCGTAACCGTTAGGCCCGTTAGCTATTTCAAGGTGGGTATGGTTAGCATTTTTAGTATACAAACGCTCAAAAATAGCTTCGTTGGTTTCATTGGTCAAAAACAGGTTATCGTAACCGCCTGTGTAAATACCATATTTGTTAAGGCTGATAACGGCCTGTGCAGCGGTAACAGCATCGGCCCAGGTACCAGCAGCATATAGCGGACTTGCAGCGTAAAGCGTCAACCTTGATTTTAAAGCCAGCGCTGCACCTTTTGTAGCACGGCCCAACAGCCAGCTGCCATCATTGTTTAACGGCAATTTTGCGGCGGCGTCATTAAGCTGTGCAACTGCATAATCGATACTCTCTTTTATCGAAGCACGCTTGAACAACGAAGGGTCTTGCAAATTATCGGTAAGTTGAGATACTTTATCACCTATCAAAACAACACCACCATAGTTACGGATCAAATCCTGGTAACGGAAGGCCCTGATAAATTTAAGCTCACCTTCAAGTAATGTCTTGTGCGATGCACTCATTGTTATTTTTGGCAAGATGCTCAAAGCATAGTTACATTCCCTGATGCTGCGGTAACTGCGGGCCCAAAGTACACCTGCTCCACCTAAGTTTTCGGGGGCCAGCTGTCCTCTTTGAATAAGCCATGTAGCATCGTCATTGTTGTAGATCGATTCGTCGGTTAAAGAGCTCCACATACTGTACTCAAAGCCACGGCCAAAACCAGGGTTTGATCCATCGCCTTCTTTATCTTGCAACCTTGCACCTATATAACGGTTGGTTACGAATGCTTCAAATACTGCCGTATCTGTCTCTACCGCAGTTGTAGAAATCCTGTCGGTGGCCTGCACATTCAACAGATCTTTTTTACATGCATTGATACTTAGCATAGCGCCGCATATCATCACATATAATGGGGTTTTATATTGTAGTTTCATTGTTGTTTACTGATTAAAATTTCACGTTAACGCCCAGGTTAATAATTCTTTGCTGCGGGTAAAACTGGCCGCTGCCACTGGTTCCTTCCGGATCATAGTCTTTCACTTTGGTAATAGTGAACAGGTTAAATGCACTAGCATAAACCCTTAAGCCACCAAGCTTAATTTTTGACAGGAACGGAGCATTGAAATTGTAACCTAACTGCACATTCTTTAACCTCAGGAACGATGCATCATTAAGCCAGAAAGTATTGTTATACAAACCACCACTAATGGCATTTGAAGCACGGTCGGTTACACGTGGATAGGTACCGTTAGTGTTTGAAGCGCTAAACCTATTATCGGCCCAGCTGCTGTAAAAGTTACCTACGCTACCAGCCTCAGGTAACACATACTGGCTAACCTGCGCCTGACCTGCAAACAGAACAGATAGATCAAACCCTTTGTATGCTGCGTTAACGCTGAAACCGTAAGTGATTTGTGGGATGTTACCGTATTTGGTACGGGTTTGGTCATCGGCAGTAATTTTACCATCGTTGTTGTAGTCCAGATATTTCAGATCACCTACTTTTGCTCCGGTTACGTGTGGATAGGCATCAAGATCGGCCTGGGTGCGGAAGATACCAATAGCATCATAAAGCAGTGATGTACCTAATGGCAAGCCGGTTTGACGCTGATAGCTTAAAGTACCGCTGGCTTCATCAATAAAGATGATCTTGCTTTTTGCATAAGTAATGTTACCACTTACACCCCAGCTAAATTCACGACCGGTATGATTGTAACCTAAAGTAGCTTCAAAACCCTTGCTGTCTACTTTACCAATATTTTCAGACGGTACTAAAGGAGTATATGTTGAAGAACCATCGTTGTAAGGGTTCACTATACCTGAAGATCCCGGAAGAGAAGCACTTCTGTTTGTTAGGATATCAGACCTTTTTTGCTGGAAATAAATAGCCTCAACAGTAAAGTTGTGCAGGATAGTGGCATTGATACCGATATCCAATTTTTTAGCAACTTCCCAGGTAATGTTAGGATTGGCCAATTTTACAAGATTAACGTTAGGCTGGGCAGTGTTTGAACCGTTTCCGGGCGCAGTTGCCACAAAACCATTATTAACCAAAACGTAGTTGTCAAAATACTGGAAGCCGTTTACGTTATCGTTACCTAACGAACCGTAAGAAGCCCTAATTTTTAAGTCGTCAAAAAAGTTAACGCTGTTTTTAAACCAATCTTCTTTTGAAATTCTCCAGCCTACTGACGCAGAAGGGAAGTAACCCCATTGTTTTCCCGGAGGGAAAATAGAGCTACCATCAGCACGAAACTGACCTTCAAATAAATACTTCTCGTCGTAAGCATAAGCCAAACGGCTGATCACGCTTCGGCGGTTATAGTTTGAGCTATAGCCTGAGTTAAGGTAATCTGTAGCCGCACCGCCACCCTGAGAAAGTTCAGGCAATTGCGATGACAAATAGTTGTAACGTGTTGCATCAAAATACTCAAGATGGTTTTTGCTTTGCTCATAACCAACAAAGGCGTTGATATCATGTAAACCAAACTTGCGTACAAAGTTTAACTTAATGTTTGAAGTAATAAGCGATTGGTTATTCTGCGATTCGAACAACATAGCCTTATTGTTGTTACCGCCAACAACTACAGGTGTATATACCTGCGTGGCCGCGCTGTAACTATAAAGGTTATATGGTTTGCTGAAGTTTTTATCAAACGCATTAGATTTATCTACCGAAAAGAAACCATCTAATGAAAGGCCTTCGATACCCGGGATAGAATAACTACCTCTTAAAATACCATTGAAAACCTGTGTTGGGTTATTGTTGGTACCGCCCAAATCTGTTACCTGTACAGCAGGGTTATTGTTTTCGATACCTGTTGTTGGGTCTCCGTTAGGATAATATGCTGCGACAATAGGCTTTGCCCTGTAAACAGAACGGAAAAGATCACCGGCACCTGTTACCGGGAACTGCCTGTCTTCCTGACGGCCAGATAATGATAAACCAACTTTTAAGCGTTTGGTAACATTTGCATCAATGTTTGAACGGAAATTGTATTGGTGATATTTAGTAACACCACTTTTGTAAATACCATCCTGGTATAACGTACCTAACGATACAAAGTATTTAACATCTTCGCTACCACCGTTAACTGACAGGCTATGCTGATTTTGCAAAGCAGTGCCTTTAAGGGTTTGTTTTTCCCAATCAGTATTAGGGTAAAGTAACGGATCTGATCCGTCTTTGAATTTCTGGATCTGATCGGCAGTGTAAGCCTGGTTCGGGCCGCCGTTAGGATTTGAATCCAGGTTGATCTCGTTCATGATTTGGGCATAAGTTGCTGCATCGGCCATTTTTGGCAAACGGGTTGGTGAAGCAAAACCCTGGTTAAAGCTGTAATTGATGGTCGGCTTGCCTGTTTTACCACGTTTGGTAGTAATGAGGATAACACCGTTTGCAGCACGGTTACCGTAAATAGCAGCCGATGCATCCTTCAATACCGACATGCTTTCGATATCATTCGGGTCAAGCCTTTCCAAACCACCTATCTGGCCTGGGATACCGTCAACTACAATAAGCACGTTGTTGCTGCCGGTTGTTGCCAAACCACGTACAGTGATGTTTGAACCGTCATAACCAGGTTCGCCGCTACGGTTGTTAACAATAACGCCCGAGAAACGACCGGCGATAGAGTTTGATAAATTGGGCTGAGGGCTTTTCACCAGTTCGGCGCCTTTTACCTGCGAAATGGAGCCTGTTAAGGTTGCCTTTTTCTGAGTACCGTAACCTACAACTACTACTTCATTCAATGATTTTGAATCGGCAGTTAATTGTACGTTGATGGTGGTTTGTCCATTCAGTGCCACTTCTTGTGAGGTGTAACCGATGTAGCTAAACACCAGTGTGCCCGATGAAGCATTGGGAACGTTAAGGCTAAACTTACCGTTAATGTCGGTAACCACACCTGTTGATGTTCCTTTTAAAGATACGCTTACACCTGGTAACGTTTCGCCTTTTTCGTCGGTTACTTTACCGCTAATTCTGGCATCAGGTAAGCGCTGCTCATTAACGGTACCCGCAAAAGCCATTACCGGCATTTGGACTGTAGCGAAACAAGCAACGGCCATGCTGGCCGCAACTACGAAAAAGCGGGGTGATCTTTTCCGATGGGGAGAATCCTTTTCGAGTAAATTTGGTTTCATATGGTTTTAAAAAATTGGTTTTTTAATCGGTAAAAACCTTACAAAGCGAGGTGCATAAAACCCGAAAACAGATTGGGTATTTGATTAATTACCTCCTCCTTTTTCCAGGCAACTTTCATGCACAGTGCAAAAGTTTGGTTTAAACCTTGGTTATTGGTAGGGCTAAATTGCATTTTAAAGCAAAAATGAGTGAGGGGTAAATTCTGATTAAGACAGGGGGTAAATCATAAAAAAGTGCTTCAAAACAGCATTTTGAGCACTTTTTAAACAGGGGGTAAATCAATACTGACAGGGGGACAAAAATAAATTGCGGTATTTACTCCTCCCGGCATCGCTGCGCTTGTCATCCCTTCCGGAAAGCTACTGTGTACAACATCTTGCCAATAAATATTAATGAATAAAATCGATTGTCGTTTCGAACGAACCAGCGGAGGTTGTGTGGTTAGGGGGAGAAGAAATCTTATACATTATGCTTTAAACCAGCCATACGGCTCTACAAGGTGCATAAGATTTCTCTTTCGTTCCACCACTCAGCCCGCCCTACTCTATCGTATGACATTTTCTTTTATTTAAAAGAAGTGTACACACAGTAGCTCGGAAAGAGGTTCTTTTTATTTCTCTACACTTTTTGCGGCGAAACCGGAGAGAGCCAGATCCAGCGGATTATAGAGCAGATGAGTTAATATTATCAATTCTCCTTAATCACGTCGCGGTTCACGTTGTAATTGTTATGAAAGGGCTTGCGATATTTTTTGATGTAATCGGACGGGTTTATTCCAAACAGCTTATTGAATTGTTCTCTGAAATATTTGAGGTCATTTAAGCCCACTTTATAAGCTGTTTCATAAACAGTGCTGTCTGTTGTTAACAAGATCTCAGCAGCTTTACGCAGGCGGATAAAACGGATAAAACTGTTGGCCGATTGCCCTGAAATTGATTTGATACGCTTGTACAAGTTAGAATGGCTCATGCCAATTTCGGCAGCAAGTGTTTTAATGCTGAAATCGGGATCGGTTAAGTGCTGCTCAACTATCTGCAAACATTTCTCTAAAAACTCCTTGTACTCCTGCGAAATCTTCAGGTCGTTTGACTTATTAAGCGTTATCTCGTTGTAAAAATACTTTTGCAGGTTGTTCCTGCTCTTCAGGATACCGTTTACACGGGCAACCAGGATCTCTTTTTCAAAAGGCTTGCTGATATAATCATCGGCCCCTCCCTCAATCCCTTTCAGCTTTATCTCAGGCGAAGAACTGGCGGTAAGCAATATCACGGGGATGTGGTTCAGTACAGGGTCTTCCTTAATACGGCTGCATACTTCAATACCGCTTAAACCCTGCATCATTACATCACTTATCACAATATCGGGAATAAGATGGTAAACAAGCTCAAGGCCATCTGTGCCGTTGTCGGCCTCAAAAATCTCAAATTCGCCGGTAAAGATCTGCTTAAGGTAAGTACGGATCTGCTGGTTGTCGTCAATCAGCAGCATGGTTTTAGTATCGGAGCTTAAAGCTTCCGAACTTTTAGTTGTTGCCGTATTTTCAACCTCAACGGCAGCCAATTCGCCCTTGTTCTCCATCAGTTCATCCAGGAACACCGAGGTTTCGGCAACATCTTCAAAAACAAATTGCTGTCCAAAATGCTCTCTGCCTTTTAACAGCGATACATGAAATACCGTTCCCTGCCCCTGCTCACTGGTATAACTGATATTACCTTTATGGCTTTCAATAAACGCTTTAACCAGGTAAAGCCCAATGCCAAAGCCGCCTGCCAGGGGTACTGAATTTTGCAGCTGGTAAAACTTGCCGAATAGCTGATCGCCGGTACCTTCGGCTATGCCGCAGCCACTGTCTTTTATTTCGATAGCAATCTTATCGTTGAAATCAGTTATTGTGCAGGTTACTATGCCAAATTCAGGCGTAAATTTCAACGCGTTGGAGATGAGGTTAAACAGCGCAATCTCCATCTTCTCCCTGTCGGCGTAAATCTCTATTGCGTCCTTTTCGCTAATAAAATCAAACTGGATATGTTTGGTGCGTGCCTGGTGATTAAAACACAAAAACACCTCATGACAAAGCGAAACGATATTAAGCCTTACTATTTTAAGCTTATCGGTATCACTTTCGGCCTTTCTGAAAAGCAGCAGCTGATCAACCAAACTTAACAGGCGACGTGCGTTACGGTAAATAATATGCAAATTGCCGGCATCATCGGTAGCCTCGCCTTTGCCAAACAGCATATCCTTTACCGGGTTAATGATCAGCGTTAGCGGCGTACGAAACTCATGCGAGATATTGGTAAAAAACGATAGTTTACGCTCATTAAGCTCTTTATCTTTTTCGGCCGAAAGCTGGGCTACCTTAACTTCATATTTAAGCCTGGTTTGGCGGGTTCTGTATAAAATGTAGTAATAGGTAACAAGGCCCGCGGCAGCTATGTAAATCAAATATGCCCACCATGTTTTATACCATGGCGGCAGGATCTTTACCTGCAATGTAGTGTAATTATCAAACCACAAGCCATCCTGGTTGGATGCTTTCACCCTGAAGGTATAATCGCCGGGTTCAAGATAACGGTAGGTAGCCAACCGCTGATTACCAACATAGTTCCATGTTTTATCAAGCCCGTCCAGTTTATAAGCAAACCCGCCTTTATCCGGGTAAGTATAATTCAATGCAGCATACTGGATAGAAAATACCGATTGATCAGGCTGTAATGTAATTTGCCGTGCTTCACTAATGGCCTCGGGCAATACTGTGTGGTTTTTATCAAGCTCGCCAACTTCAACCTGTTTACCAAAAATCTGCAGACCTGTTATGATAACCTTGGGCTTATAACTGCTTTGGTTTACTTTTGCCGGATCAAAAAAATTCAGTCCTTCCGTCCCACCAAAATACATCAAACTATTTGCCGCGTCAAACAAAACAGAGCCCGCATTAAATTGTCCCGCCTGCAACCCGTCCGATTGATCATAGTTCAAAATTTTACCGGTTGCCGGATTAAGGTTTGAAAGCCCCTTGTTGGTGCTCATCCACAAAGTACCATCGGCTACTTCCTTAAATGCAGAAACCGTGTTGTTGGCAAGGCCGTTGGTTTCATTGAACTTTTTAAACGTACCGTTTTTAAGATCATACGCTATCAAGCCGTCCCCTTCTGTGGCTATCCAAAGCCGCCGGTGTTTATCGGCATTGAGATAAAATATTACCTGGCCAGGCAGGTTATTCTTTTCGTCGGCCGGTTTAAAATACCTGCTGAACTTCTTTTGCTTTGCATCATAAAAATCCAGACCGCCGCCATAAGTACCAATCCAAAGATTTCCCTTATCATCTTCAGTAATTGCACGTACATCGTAAGCTGTAATGCCGCTGTTTGCAGGTGTATAATTGCTAAACGTTTTTGTTGCCGGATCAAACAAGCTTAAACCGCCACCATTTGTGCCAACCCAAAGGTTTTTATGGCTGTCCTGGTAAATTACACGTACATCATTTCCCCCAAGACTTTTACTATCTGCTGCATTGTGCGCAAATGATGTAAACGAATCTGATTTTTTATTATAAAGCAGCAATCCTTTAGCGTAGGTCCCAAACCAGGTATTGCCGTCCTGATCGGTATACCCATACAGGATGGCGTTATCAGTAATACTACCCGGCCGGCCATCGGCCTTATATTGTTTAATGAGTGTACCGTTCCGGCTGGTTTTAAAAAGCCCCTCGCCATCGGTTCCGAGCCATAAAAAGCCATCTTTATCCTGGCTCATGCCGTAAAATCTTACCGGGCTTTCACCACTGGTTTCATACTTTTTTTTGGTGATCAGCGAAAATTTCTCTTTAATACTGCTAATCATGTAGATACCATCACCATAGGTACCCACCCAAACGTTTTTATCCTTATCTGTAAAAAGGGTTTGTACAGAACGTTGCGTAAGATAAAAACCGTCATCGCCGGTTACAGGCTGTAAAAAATAATTGGCTGTGTTGTAGTTTGGATCTGAACCTATGTTGAGCTTAAAAAGCCCCCCATCCTGCAGGCCAACAAGCAATTGCTTGTCATTATCTTCACTCAGTGATATATACCTTTTACTTTTAACACCAGGTTGATTGGCTTGTAACAAGGTAAATTTATTCGCCTGCCGGTTATAATAAACCAGCCCGCTGCCGGTAGCAATCCAAATGTTATGAAAATGATCCTCAAAAATATCGTTGATCCTGGTAGCAGGCAAATTAGGGATTTGCGGTGCCCAGCCTTCACTTTTATTGATCAGTCCGCCGTTATGCTTAAATATGTTAATTCCCCCTTCCTGGGTTCCTACCCACAACAGGCCTTTTGAATCTTCAAACAAACAAATTACCCGGTTACTTGCCAAATGGGGCAGATTGATTTGGGTATAGTTGTTGAAACTGGCGGTTTTAATATCAAAATATGAGAAGCCCAGGTTGTAAGATGTGATCCACAGGTTACCGTCATGACTTTGGATGATATTACCGATGTCGCTTTTTACCGACTTGTTTAGCTTGAGCTTATAGTGTATAAACTTTTCGGTGCGGGTATCCAGCTTGCTTAAGCCATTACGCGATGATACCCAGATATTACCGCGCACATCGCATAAAACCTTTTGTACATAATTACTGGCCAATGCGGTAGAATCGCCCGTACGTGATTTAAAAACCTTAAAGGTTGTACCATCAAAACGGTTAAGCCCATCGTTGGTGGCAAACCACATAAAACCTTTATCATCCTGGGTGATACTGTTAACAATGCCAAAAGAAAGACCATTTTTTAAAGAATAGTTGAGGATCTTGTTTTTGATGGGCGACTGGGCATGGGCCAAAGAAATGATCAAAAAAAGAACAAAACAAACAAAGGATCCCTTTTTCATTAACACGTTGCAGGCTGTGAATTACACAAATAATTGGAAGATTAAAGCTACCTAATTAATTGTTTAAAGTACAACAATATTACGAAAAATGTAAAATACCCGTTACAAAAAAGATTAGCTCAGCCTGATTATTTGAAAATTGCGCCCCGGTTTATAGCTAAAATCATGGTAAAACAGGTATAATTAATTGCCGGTAATGTACCATCACTTCATCAAAACAGATGGCCAGCCAGGTGGTATAATTGCCGGGGTTGCTTTTCAGTTCCGTTGCCAGCTGAGTCATGGTTATGTATTTAAATGCAGATACCTCATCCGGATCGGGAACGGGTAATTCATCAGTAATACCAAAGAACACATGGTCAAATTCATTTTCGATAATATCGTCCTGAATTGCGGCACAGTAGATAAAAGAAAAAGCAAAGTTAAGTTCGGCGGCCATGCCCATTTCTTCCTGCAACCTGCGATTTGCTCCGTCGATATTGGTTTCGCCCGGCCTTGGATGACTGCAGCAGGTGTTTGTCCACTTACCGCCCGAGTGATATTTACCATCTGCGCGTTGTTGCAGTAACAGCTCGCCCTTTTTGTTAAATATAAAAACGGAAAATGCACGGTGCAGTTTACCCTGCAAATGCGCTTCCATTTTTTCCATAGTACCTGTTTCCTGATCATCGCGATCAACCAAAATCACGGTTTCCTCTACTTTCACTCGCTATAATTTGTTGTTACTTCCCTCATTAGAAACACTGGTTTCCGGAATTTTGTTGTTTTAATTTTGTTATATAGGACAAGGTAGTGTTAATCGATGATCCGCGTTTCAGATTCTTTAAAGTCAGGCAGCGGCCGGCCGGCAATTTCAAGCAATGTTGTTTCTATCATATGGCACATAGCGTTTAATGCCAGATCATTATCTTCTGTTCCGAAAGGCTCCTCAATTTCATCGGCAATGGCTTCAAACGCAACAAAGGTATAAGCAATGAAAACAACAATAAGCGGGGTGAGCCAACCCAGGCTGTCAACCAAACCAAAGGGCAACATAAAACAATACAAATAAACTGTACGGTGCAGCAATACCCGGTAACTGTAAGGAATAGGCGTTGAGGCTATCCTTTCGCAACCGCCAACAATGTCTGATATTTTATTAAAACTTTCCTCAAATGCAACCTGTATAATGGAATCAACTTTACCCTGCTCTTTAGCAGTACGCACCCAACCACTCATTTCGCTCAAAAGCATGATGGGCTTATATTTAGTTAATCCTATCTGTGCTACTAATTGAGCGGGTAATCTCTGCTCAAGATCGGCACGGGCATCGGTGCCCCGTAACTGATGCTTAAGACTATAGGTTAAAGTGATGAGCAATTGAACAAAATCTTTCGGTTCCTGATCGTCAGGTTGATAACCTGCAGCAAAAAAGGCCTGCCGTGCAAGCGAACGGGTATCGTTCAGTAATGCTCCCCATAATTTCCGCCCTTCCCAGAAACGGTCATAGCTGGCATTGTTCCTGAAACCTAAAAACAGGGCAAGCGCTAAACCAAATAAAGTAAACGGTGCCGGATTTAAAGGCACCTTGAACGAAAACAGGGAGCCATGAAGGTATACTATAATTACCGATAACACTAACAACAAACCCAGGCGGGGCAACAGTCGCGGCAGTACAGAGCCGTGCCAGATAAACAGCATCCTGAACCAATGCTCTTTCTTCCTGATAATCATGCCGCAAATTTCAACTTTATTTTCAATAAAAAAACGGATTTCCTGCTGAGGAAACCCGTTTTTCAAATTATTTAATAAAACGATATTTGCTTAGTTCACATCAAACCAAAGCTTTGTAGTAAGCGCGTCGGCTCCCTGTGCTGCCACAGCCGATTGGTAGTTAGTTTTGTTTAACGATTGCTCTGTACCCGGATAAATAAACCTTACAGGTATTTTTCCATTCAGGGTACCCGCAACTGCGGGCTGCAGTTGTGGATAATCAAGCCTGCGCCATTCTGTCCAGCCTTCTAATCCCTGGCCAAACAGGGCTAACCATTTTTGCTCGCCAATTGATTTTTTATAGTTAGATGCATCATATTTAACCGCTGCTTGTGCTACATAAGTAGCAATATCGGCCGAAGAGATACTGTATTGCGCCAACGCAGCGGTAACTGCCTGTCCATATAATGATGCAGCATCTTCGGTAGTAAAACCACGTGCAGCTGCCTCTGCCCTGTCAAACAAGCTTTCGGAATAACTCAATATTACAGCCGGGGCATGCGGAGCCCTGAAATAAGTGCCCGGTTTTGAAGTTTTGGTAAAACCATAGTTGCTGGCATCACCTACCAACAAACCGTTTGGCAAACCAACATAGGTTTGAGGCGTTGCGTCCTGTGTTGGAGCAGCATATATTGGTAAGCGTGGGTCATTGAGCGCAAACAGCTTATCAACTATAGTTTTGCTGATACGGTAGTCGTCACGGGTATCAAACAGGTTGCTCACCGGGTTTTGATTTGGCGAATCTAAATAAACCAACTGGGCAGTTTCAGCATTTGAGCTGATGTACGAGCCGCCTTCGGCCTGGATATCAGCCAGTACTTGTTTAGCCTTGGCCGGTTCCCTGTCTGCAATACGTAAGGCAATACGAAGTCTTAATGAGTTCGCAAACTTTTTCCACGAAGCAATATTGTTGCTATAGATCACATCACCGGCTATGGCTTTGCCTGAAGGATCAAGTGCTGTTTGAGCTGCTTTCAAATCATCTAACAAGGCAAAATAAACATCTTTTTGAGCGTCATAAGCCGGGGTAAGGTATTGATCGATATTGGCTGCCTGTTTGTAAGGTATGTTACCATAAGCTTCGGTCAATAAACTAAATGTCCATGAGCGTAATACCAGTGCAACACCTTTATAGTTGGTATTACCCTGCGCATCGGCAAGCTTGATGATCTGATTAAGGTTTACAATGCTTTTTGAATAGCCTGTACTCCAGAGTTCCTCAAACGCACTGCTGGCATAAATATACCTGTCGGGGTCGGTATATTGAATTTTAGACCAGTATTGCACAAAAAGCAGGCTGGCATCCATGTTATTGGCTACGCCCCAGTAGGTGTCGGCTGTCGCTTTGGTGGCGGCAGTCAGTAAATAGTCGGGCTGTGCTGTTTGCGAGCCGTTAGGGTTTTGGTTGATCTTTAACAGATCCTTTTTGCACGATGTTACCGATAATAAAACCGCTGCAGACAATATGCTGATATATTTAAGTTTCATGATGTTTTAGAATTTAAGGTTTACGTTAAAACCGATGTTGCGTACAGTAGGTAGGGTAAGATCTTCCAATCCCTGGCCGTTGCCTGCGTTAAAGGCTGTTTCCGGATCAATGTTCGGCGCATTTTTGTGGATGATCCACAGGTTACGGCCTACTACCGAGAATGTGGCGCCCTGGAAACCTATTTTATTCACCCATTTAGCAGGTAAAGAATAACCCAGTTTTACTTCGCGAAGCTTAATGTATGAGGCATCATAAACAAATGCTTCATCAATATTGGTAAAGCCTTTATAGTACGATTGTGCAGGAATAATAGTCGTGTTTGGCGAGCCATCGGCCTTTACACCTTTAAATATCATACCATCATTATAAACTGTTACTCCCGCAGGAGCTGCGCCGGTAACCTGTACCGCTGCTGCCGAAGTGTTGTTGCCCGGATAGTAGTAGCTTAAACCACCGTTAGCTGCACCACGGCCCGGTAAAGTTGAGGCCAATACGCCGGTATAAGTACCGGTACGGTTGGTGTTTGAATAAATTGATCCGCCGAAACGTGCATCAACCAAAAAGCTCAGGTTAATGCCTTTGTAGGTAAAGCTATTATTGATGCTTCCCAGCCAATTTGGAGTGAATTTACCCAAATAACGTTTGGTAGTGTTGAATACCGGTGTGCCGTTAGCATCGATAACAATTTGTCCGGAAGCATTACGTGTATAAGCAGTACCGTAAAGCGCGCCATAAGGCTGACCAAGTGACGCCAAAACCTGCACGGTACGATCCGTGCCCAATACTACACTTTGCAAACGGCCATCAGCATCAAGCGCAGCTACCTTACTGCGGTTTAGTGAATAGTTGGTGGTGATATCCCAGGTAAATCCTTTAGATTTAATTGGGGTTAGGCCCAGTTGAACCTCAATACCTTTGTTGTTGATACGGCCCCCGTTTATTACTTTGTAACCATAGCCTGTTGAGGAACTTACCTGTACGGTAAGGATCTGATTGGTACTATTTGTATTATAGCCACTTACATCCAGGTGTACCCTGTCGTGGAAAAAGCCCAGTTCAAAACCGGCTTCGGCAGATGTAGTAGTTTCTGGTTTAAGATGATCGTTCAGATCAGTAGCCGGTGAACTTTGCTGCGGATTTGAACCAAAAAGTGTTGAAGAAGTGAAAACGTTAAGTAACTGGTAAGGATCTGTCGCTTTACCTACTTTTGACCAGCCACCTCTTAATTTAGCATAAGTAAGCACATCGCTTTTTATGCCCAGTGCTTCTGACAATATTAAGCTACCATTTACCGACGGATAGAAATAGGACAGGTTATCTGACGGTAAAGATGAAGACCAATCATTACGGGCAGTAACGTTAACAAAAGCATAGTTCCTGAACCCTACCTGCGCCGAACCAAAGTAGCTATAGGTTTTAAGTTTACCATAAACATTGGTGGAAACCAATGGATCGCGGGAATTGCTCAGTGTGTAAAGGCCTGCAACCGCCAGTTTTGGAGCAAGCTGATCATTATTTTCAGTTGTCCTTACGGCTATATTACCGCCGCCTAATACATCAAGTGAAAAATCATTGTTCAGCTTTTTGGTATATTGTAACCTGGCTTCGGTGTTGTTTTCATTCACACTATAAGCATCCTCTTCGTATGAGCCAAACGGCGTTCCGTTGGTACCATAAGCCACTTTGATCTTACGGCGGTCGTTATAATAATCAGTTCCGGTACGGAAGTTGGCCGATAAGCCGTCAATGATCTTGTAGTTTAATTCAATGCTACCTATTAAATGATTTTTATGCTGACCAACCGTGTTTTCATATGCCAGCCAGTATGGGTTGCTATAATAACTGTTGTTCCAGTTAAAGGTATTACCGTTAGCATCTTTATAGTTTTTAAGCCTGTTGATATCAACCTGGCGTCCAAACCATGTAAACTGCAGCATGGTACTGGTTGCGCGCTTTCCGTATGCACCGGGAAGGTTATCAGCATCATCTTTACTATAATCAACAATGGTATTTACTGTCAATTTGTTATTGATACGATAGCTTGAGTTTAAAGCGAAAGAATTGCGCCCCTGTGAAGTATTAGGTACAATACCTGTTTGGTGAAGGTTGTTATATGATAACCTGAAATCGCTTTTATCGCTGCTGCTCGCTATCGCGATGCCGTTATTGAGTGTAACACCGGTGTTAAAAAAGTCTTTTACGTTATCGGGATGCGCCACGAAAGGCACAGCCTGACCATTTGAATAAAACTGCGGGATCAGCGAACCGTCCAAAGCGGGGCCCCAGCTTTCGTCAACACCATCATTAACGCCACCGCCTTTACCATCTACATAGCTGAATTTGCCATTTGAGCCCTGACCGTATTGGTTTTGATAATCGGGCAACACCTGCACATTTGAAAAACTGGTATTAGAGTTTATGGTAACACCTAATCCTTTTGCGCCTTTGCCGGTTTTAGTACGAATGAGGATAACGCCTGCCGCCGCACGTGAACCATAAAGCGCTGCCGCGTTAGGTCCTTTCAATACGCTTACCGATTCAATGTCTTCAGAGTTAAGATCAGAAATAGCGTTGGCAAAATCCCTCGAACCATTAGTTCCTAAAAACTGGCTGTTATCGACAATAACCCCATCAACCACAAATAAAGGTTGGTTATTGCCTGAGATAGAAGTTTCGCCACGGATAACAATACGTGATGAACCCATATCGCCCTGGCTGTTGGTAACCTGAACACCGGCAATTTTACCCGTGAGCGCGTTGACAAAGTTTGTTTCCTTGGCCTCTGAGATATCTTTCGATTTAAGCCCTTGCACCGCATAACCCAGTGACTTTTTATCCTTCGAGATATTGAGCGCTGTTATCACTACCTCATTCAGCGAATTTGGCGCTTCAACCAAAACTACGCTTAAGGTAGAGCTGCTTTGCGTAACAGGGATCTCCTGGGTTGTAAAGCCGATGTAGCTAACCCTGAGCACATCATTAACATTGGCATTGATGATAAACTTACCATCAACATTAGTTTGTGCACCCGTGGTTTTACCTTTAACAGATACGCTAACGCCTGGCAGCGGCAACCCATCGGATTTGGCGGTTACCACTCCGCTTATTTTAACGGATTGCGCAGCAACCGTTTGGATGAGGATAAACGGCAATACAATTGCCAGCAATAACTTGTAAATTTTTAACATGATAATAAAAATTGAGATTAATTTTTAATGCCTTTACCGGTGCAAAAAGCATGGCTATCGCTTGCCAGGCATATTCTGCCGGCTTATCAGCCTGTTGCAACTGTAAAGAATTGATTAGGGGATGGTAATTATTAAGCTAAGACAAGCTGTTGCAAGTCTGCATTTAAATACCATGCGTGCTGTAATGAATTAACAGCAACAACGCATGCTTTGCATATTTGAATAGATGGATTTGCAAGTTAATTGACTTACCAAAACGAAGTCATTTTTGTGTAAGGGGGTAGTTTTTGCTTTCATAAAAACGGGTATTAAATAAGTTCAGATAGATTGTTTTTTTTGGCAACAGAAAACAGGGTTGCCGTTAACGTTTTTTAGTTGATAGATGCTGTTTTTTCGTTCACCAAAGCGTCGACGGCTTTTAGCATTGATGCAAACTCCTGTTTATCATATAAACGGGTAAGGTAAACGATCTTTCCATCGCGGTCGATAACCACATTGCGGGTAACGCCGCTTTTTTTGTTGGCAAACCGCCCGAATATGTCAGCCCCCGGATCAAGCGCCAGCGGATAGCTGATATTCATAACTTGATGAAAACCTTTCACTTTTTCAAGCGGCTCGTCACGGTCAACACCTATTAATACGAGGCCTTTATCTTTATAAGCCTGCCAGATCTCTTTTTCAAGATGAGGCATTTCTTCGCGGCAAACACTGCACCAGCTTGCAGTAAACTGTAGGATAACTACTTTACCATGTAATTGCTTCAATGATGTTTTAGTACCATCGGTTAATACCAGCTCGAAATCCGCAGGGGCAATGTCACCGGTTTTTACAATGTAACCGCGATCTGTATTCGGGTCGGCAGCTGCGTTTGTTTGCGCAACGGCAAATAATGTTGTTATTGAAAGCAGGCAGGTAATAAGTAAATGTTTAATATTCATGCTATACACGTTAAAATTGTGATATCAACTCTGCAATATTTGTTAGCAAGAAAACAGAAGAGAGAAAAGAAAGTATGCGCTGCCTGCACTATGCAAGGCAATAGCTTATTACATTATCTTTTCCACCCCTATTTGGGCAGACAGGAATTAGCACCTTTATAACAATGGGCTTACAGGTTGCTAAGACATCACAGGGCCTTTCCCTCAGTCTTTCTTGATAATAAAATATTCAAAGAGCCGATTTGACGATGCAAATATATATAAATTCTACTAAAACCATAGACATTATATAATTATTACAATAAAATGAATTAAGGCAGGCAAATTGTGCAGGTTTACCAACAGAAGTTTGTTCATTGATCAAACCAGTTGAAACCTTTTTAAACTACTTCCGTAAAAACAAAAAGTCCCTAACGCTCGCCGCCGGGACTTTTAACCTAAACTTATTTGTAGATTTAACTACCTTCCAGTAACATAGTGTGGGGTAGTATAGTTTTCAATTATTTACAACCTATAGTTGAAATCTGCTTAGTGAAACAAGGTCGCGAAGCTATTTTCATTAACTATCTTTTCAACTTTGTTTTCCATCTCCTTGTAAATAATGCTGTTCAAAAAATTACCCGCGCTGATTCGTTTTACACCGGCAGTCTGCAAAGCTTTAAAATCGGGGAGATCAGGCATGCACATTACGCTAACCGGGAGACTGGATGAGGCCGTTATTTTTTCTATATCGGCTATTTGTGTGATACAAGGAAAAAACAAACCATGCACGCCAGTATCCTGGTAAAGTTTAGTCCGGTTCAGGGCATCTTCAAGAGCATTTGGTAAGCCAAGCAAAAATGAATCGCTCCTTACATTTATAAATACCTCCACTCCTGCTTTGGCCAGCGCCCCGGTAATCTGTTTAAGTTTTGCAGCAAACCCATTTGCATCAATTATGCTGCGCTGTCCATCGGTTGCTATTGAATCTTCAATATTAATACCTGCCACGCCAAGACTATGTAAGCGGATGATGTTATCACTCACTTCTTCGGGTGTGTTACCATAGCCAGCCTCAAGATCAACAGATAAAATTGCAGATGCTGTTGCAGCTATACGTTTGATAATAAAAAGATAGTCATCAAAGCTCATCTCCTCCCCATCGGCAAAACCTAATGAGCTGGCAACAGCCGCGCTTGACGTGCCAATTGCCTCAAAGTTTAACTTATCATAAACCTGTGCGCTTTGTGCATTCCATACATTGCCAATTTGCAGGAGTTCGGTTTTATGGTGCAGGGCTAAAAATTCATTAAATCTATTTTTCATGTTCTTGTTTTTTATTTTATACTCAAAATTAGCTTGAGTACTTTTCTAAAAATTGTATAAAACGGAAGAGATTAGACGAAAGGCGAAAGGCGAAAGGCGAAAGGCGAAAGGCGAAAGGCGAAAGGCGAAAGGCGAAAGGCGAAAGGCGAAAGGCGAAAGGCGAAAGGCGAAACAATAATGGCCGGTTTTCCCGGCCATTATTGTTGCTGAATTTAATCAGGCTATGAGATTTGCTTCGGCTCCGAAGGCATGATCGATGATAATTTTCCAGCTGCCGTCGGGTTGCTGTTTCATTAGCTCGATGCCTTTTGCAGCCACCTGTGTTTTGCCATTATCTGTTACGCTCCACTCCGACCGGCCTACGGCTACATCGCCCGATTGCAGACAGTAAACGGTTTTAATTTCCATTACTCCCGGAACCGCACAGATGCTTTTAACAGCTTCTGCAAATTGGGCCCTGCCTGATATTTCTTTTCCCGGCTCAGGAAAAATAATACCGTTAGCATCATACACATTCATAACTACATTTACATCTTTGGTGTTGAAAGCTGCCGCAAGTACTGCGTGCACCTCATGTGGTGTTTTTGCTGATTTCATTTTGTTGTTTTTTTATTAACAGCAAAACTATGTGGCTTAAACAGCCAAAAATTGTATAAAACGGAAGCGTATTAGCCGCCTGCCAATACCTGGTTTATTGGCGATGCGTGTGCAGCAAAAGAGTTAGGCGTAAAACCTGTGAAAAGTTTAAATTCTTTTATGAAATGGGCCTGATCAAAATAACCGGCGCTATAAGCCACGTTGGTTAATTTTTCTTCGTTAGCGCTAACCAGGTTAAGGCTATGCTGAAAGCGGTTTATTTTATAAAACAACTTTGGCGGCAAGCCTGTGTACTGCGAAAAAAGAGTGTTCAAATGCCGCGAGGAAATATTATAACGACTGGAAATGGACAGGATATTATCGTCGCTGTAGTTCTTTTTAAGATTGCTTACAATATCCCCGATGAATTTGATCTTTGAATGCTTTTTTTCAGATACCGATAATCGGCTCCACAAATAATCTTCAATCATGGCCACCTTTCTGTTCAGGTCGGCAGTTTCTAATAATTTTAAATAAAGCGTTCTTAATTTAGGGCCGAATACGTGTGTGGCATCAACAATTTCATTATTAAACTCTGATACATTTTCGTCAAAGAAATAAGCCGCTGAATGCGGGTAAAAACGAAAACCGAGCATAATATTCCGCCCTACCGATTGTATGGCCAAAGGCTTGGTGATCTGTCCCCAAAGTTCAACGGGAGGAGTGGTAAAAAATGTATCGCCTTTCTTTGATTTCCAGTTCCCGGCACCGAGGTTAAAGATCACTTCCATGGTACCACTCGGGAACACGATATCATCATAGCCTCTGTCCGAATCGGATTCGTACAGGTAGAAGCACTTGATATAAGGCTGTAGCCTTGGGCCCGGAAGGATTTCTTTAAAAACCATTAATACAAATATAGGATACTATAGGGCCTCCTGAATTGTAAAAAACGGAACAAAAAATAAAAAGCCGGCTTGCGAACTGCTAAGTAACCGTTTAAAAACGGGATAGATTTATTGACTACACATAAAGTTCACTGCCGTTGACTTTAGTCAACGGAATAATGATAGTAAAACAAACGACTTTAGCCAAAATACCGCGCGGAAATTGGGGCTAAAGCCGTTTTGTTTTTCTTTAACCGTTGACTAAAGTCAACGGCAATGAATAAAGATTTAATCTTGAAATAGTTTCTAAGCAGATCCGTGTGGTAGTTTAAAGAAACTTA
Source organism: Mucilaginibacter gossypiicola (assembly GCF_900110105.1). Classification (GTDB taxonomy): domain Bacteria; phylum Bacteroidota; class Bacteroidia; order Sphingobacteriales; family Sphingobacteriaceae; genus Mucilaginibacter; species Mucilaginibacter gossypiicola. The sequence continues at coordinate 841,491 of NZ_FOCL01000003.1, forward strand.
TCGGTATCCGATAATCATGGTTTACTTTTTTACATGTACTGGTTTTATACCTTCATGTGTAGGCGTAACCTGTTTAATCAATCCTTTATCATCAAATTCCATTTTATCGATACATACTTCACGGTTATATCCTGCGGCATCGCCCATGGTAATCCCTTTAGGATAATTGAACCGGTGGTAAACAATATACCACTCATCGGTACCCGGGATTTGGATCACTGAATTATGCCCGGTGCCGTAAATCCCTTTAGCAGCATCTTTGGCAATAACCGTGTTTTGCTCCGGGATTTCGATTGGCCCCAAAGGAGATTTTGAAGTGCCGTAATGCACGCTGTAATTAGGGCTGCGGGTGTCGTTTTCCGACCACATGAAGTAATAGGTGCCATTACGGTAAAACACGTAGGTGCCTTCATTATAATGGGCATACGGGGTTAGGATTTTAGTGGTACCTGGTTTTAACGAAACCATATCATCATTTAATTCGGCTACGGCCATATAACCGTTACCCCAGTATAAATAGTTTTTACCTGTTTGCGGATCGGCAAAAACATCCGCATCGATCTGCTGGCCGCCTTTAACTCCTTCGGGCAGTTGCGCTACCAAAGGTTTACCCGAGTCTGTAAACGGCCCAGCAGGGTCATTTGCAGTAGCAACCCCTATTTTTTGCGCAGCCGCGAAGTAGTAGAAGTATTTATACTCGTTGCCAATCTTTTTTTCGATGATGCAAGGTGCCCAGGCATTCTTTTTTGCCCAGCTCACATCCTGCGGTAAATCAAGGATTTTACCTTCATCTTTCCAGTTAACCATATCATCCGAAGAAAACGCCTTAAAATACTTGCCCGACCAGCCATCAAAACCATCGCTGGTTGGATAGATATAGAACTTACCTGTCTTTTCGGCATATAAGATCTCCGGATCTGCATAATATCCTGCTATTGCCGGGTTATGGGTTTCCTGGGCGGTAACCTCAAAGGCCTGCGCCTTTTTACCCGCGATAGCTACCGAATACTTAACCGCTCCTTTTGTAAAATCCTGCGGTTTTGCAGGGCTGATAGCAACACCGGGAAACAAAGTAAAATGAGGATCAAAGGATTTTAGACTTGTACCCGGTTTTACAGGCAGATAAACTTTATTGGCTGCAGTATCCAAAACGATATTGATGGTTTTTATCTGCTTATTAAGAGGTGAAAGAATTACATCTTCAGGCGTTTCCCACTTGGCTGTCAACGCGGCCGCTTCTTTTGAGGTTATTGGCATTACCGTGCCATGACGAGGATGGAAATTCATGGATACCTCGTCGTCGATCAGTTTAAAATTTTCAAGATCGGTTGTCCTGGTGAACTGGTATTTACCTTGCGTATATAGGTCATACATCAAAATATAACCGCTGCCGTCGTTTAATTTGAAAGTACCAGCCCCTTCTACCGGGTCTTTGGTTTGCTGTACGTACTTATCCCGTAATACATATCCGGAGGTTAATTTGTTGGATACGGCTATCTTTATACCCGCACCCGATCCTTCTGTTTTAAAAAACAGGTAATATTTATTGTTTTTATAAACGATATCACCATCGATACAGGCACCGCCATCCGGCTTAAAGAAAAGCTGTTTAGGCTCAGTTTCCAGACCTGTAAAATCCTTATTGGCATAAGCATAATAGATCTTGTCGGCCTCCTGGCCAAAACGCATCGACCAATAGATCATATATTTTTTAGCCTGCGGATCATAAATAGTTTGTGGAGCCCAAACCCTGTTTACACCTGCAAACTTTTCATAAAGTTTGGTGATATCAATGGTTTTGGAGCTCCAATGCACGAGATCGGTTGATTTTAGCAACACCATCGAATAATCCGGTCCCCAGCCGTATTTTTCGGTATTCATATCGGTTGTTACCATATAAAAAGTTTTGCCGTCGGCAGCACGAATAATATGAGGGTCGCGCACACCGCCGGTAGCGCTGATATCGGCCGAATTTAATACCGGGCGATTGTTATTCAGTGCGCGAAAATGATAACCGTCGTTGCTGAGGGCAAAACGAATTTCTTCGCCGCCTTTGCCGCCTGTAAAATAAGTAAAGAGGTAAGCGCTGAATTTTTGCTGCGACTGCGCTATAGCAGTTGTATATAAGCCAACTAAAACGCCCAGTAAAACTATTTTCTTCATGTATATTGGTTTGTTTTTTTCAAATGTTCACGATAATTATTTGCTCTTTTTCGCATTTGCGCTGCTAATTCTTACTACGGTCAATGAATAAGCCGGTACGGTGAAGGCCCACTTTTTTTGCAGTTTTATTACTGAGGATTGCGGAAGAATGGCTTGCGGATTGTCGGCCGAGTTTTTCACTTCCGGATTTCCTGTAATTACAGTAAGCGTTGCGGATTTAGGCAGTTGACTAATTTTTGACAGATCGGCTTCTCCCGAAAGCTCGGTATTACCCGCATTAGCAATTTTCAGGATAATATCACCTGTAGCAGCATCACGTACAACTGAGGTGCCCGCAGTTGTGTCAATTGCTGTTTTTTCACCTTTCAGTTTTATCATACCCGGCAAATACTCATTGCCCGAATTAGCGGCAAACTGCTGCTGAACATAATAGTTTACCGTTGGGAAAACTTTAGTGCCATTAAAATATATGAGGTTCGGGTTCCAGGAAGTATGACCTATCCTGGCGATAAGCGGGGCGTACGATGCCATCCTCACAACATCACCATTACGCTCTAAATTGGTCATATATACAGCTTCTGCCAGGGCATTGAACAAGGTATTACCCCACGAAGCGTATTCGCCTATATATACTTTTGATCGTAGCCTGTTGTATGAATCATAACGTGCGGTATTTTTCAAAAACCACTGCGGTTTTTCATAATAATGTTCATCAACAATCCCAACCGAAAGCTGATCGGCCAGTTTCCAACCTTTCTCAAAATCTTCACCGTTTGGACTTGGCCCTACCGTGCCGATGATTTTAATTTCGGGATGGGCCTTATGCACCGCATCATAGATCATCCGGAAACGTTCTTCAAATACACCGGTGATCTTATCTTCATTACCAATGCCAAGGTATTCCAGATTAAAAGGTGCAGGATGCCCAGCCGCGGCACGTTTTGCACCCCATGTAGAAGTGGCCGGTCCGTTTGCATATTCAATGAGATCAAGAACATCCTGTACATAGGCGCTCATTTCTTCCATCGGGATGCCCTTTTGCCCGGTGCCACCTATTTTCCAGGTACCGCCCGAATTTTGACAGCTCACACCTGCCGCAAGTACCGGCACCGGCTTTGCCCCGATATCCTCACAAAACTGAAAATATTCAAAATATCCCAAACCTACCGACTGATGATAATTCCAGATATTACGTTGTTCAACACGTTGCTCAACCGGGCCGATGGTGTTTTTCCAGCGGTAAATATTGGCAATACCATCACCGTGAGTAAGGCAGCCGCCAGGAAAACGCATAAACTTTGGCTTTATATCCGCAATAACCTGCGCCAGATCGGCCCGCAACCCATTTTTATGATTTTTAAAAGTTTCTTCAGGAAACAAGGACACCATATCAATCCCAACTTTTCCTTTTGCCTTGATCAACAACACCAATTTGGCGCTGTCATTATCAAAATTCACGTGAATTTGTTCGGCATATTTTTTCCAGCCTTTATTGGCTGTTGTGAATGAAGAAGAACATAATTCTTTACCCTTCCGGTCAATAAGAGCCACTTTTACTGGCAAAGACCGGCCCGACAGCGCATTCAAAAAAACTGAAAAATTATAGTTTTTACCCGCCTTAACGGGGATACCATCAAACCCTGAATTTTCAAGCCCTACCCCTTTTTGCCCTTCATCCTGAATATCAAGCAAAATATAATGCGGGTTATTGGGATGAACCGGAGCCGCAGTTTCAACCGAAATTGTACCATAACCAAAACCATCGGTCTCATATCTCCAGGCAGTCATCGAATTCCAGTCGCGGTTATCTGCCGGGCTGTATTCAAACGATCGGTTTTGAACAAGTTCGGCATAAAGCCCTCCATCAGCGGCATAACTTAAATCTTCAAAAAAGATCCCGAATAGATCGGGACTAATCTTTTTGGGTTTTGCGACGTCGGCTTTTTGCTGGGCGGAGGCTCCCAACCAGGCAAATGCCAATGCTAACACCAATATTGCACAGTCTATTTTTCTCATCATAACAGGTTATAAGGTTAATTGAACTTTCGTACTCCTTTGGTGCTTACCTTTTTGATATTACCATCCGCGTCAAAATTTAAACTATCCAAACACAGCTGCCTTAACACAAATGATTCCTTTTGCGGAAAAATGCGGTGATATAAAATGTAGCGTTGTCCTTTTTCAACAAAGGTGGTATGGTGGCCGGGGCCAATCACGGTACTATCGGCAGAAGTATTTAATATCACCCGGTGTTCATCTTCCTGAAAAGGGCCGAGCGGACTTGCACCTTTCGCGTAGCCTACCTGGTAAGTGGCATCAATAGCCTTACCTTCCGAAAACATGAGGTAATAGGTTTGATTGCGTTTAACCATATGTGCACCTTCAAAAAAATGCGGGGTGGTGATATCTTTTGGTGCTCCGTCAAACGAAACCATATCATCCTTTAGCTTTACGGCCATGCAATGCCCGTTGATCCATTTATATCCCGATCCCCAATACAGATATACGCTGCCATCGGTATCAATAAAGCAATCGGGATCAATATTATGTACGTTGGGGTAATCGGTAGATTTAACCATAGGTGTATTGTCACTCTTTAAGTTTTTCCAGGGACCAAGCGGTGTATTGCTCACGCCTCCCCAAACCTCGCCCCCTACGGCTACATACATGTAAAACTTATTGTCTTTTCCTTTTACTACAGATGGTGCCCAAACCATTTCGTTAAGAGCCGTTGGACTGGTACAGGCTTGTTTGGTAGGCCAGTTTATGTGGTGCTGTTTAAACTTGATAAAGTCGGTAGTTTCCAGCACGGCCAGCTCCTTATCGCCCCAGGGATCAATTGTGGCATAAATGAAAAAATGGCCCTTATCTTTTACAATAGTTGGATCAGCAAAATATCCACCGGTTATTGGATTAGGGATCATTTGCTTTTGCGCACGCGAAGCCGTACCAGCCAAAACAAGGATAAAAAGGAGAAACAGGCGCTTGGTCATATTGGTAAAATAAAAACACTTCAATATTAAGTGTTATTTTAACAATTAACTAATTTTTCATGATTTTATCTCAATTATTTTCCTTGTTTTTCTTTCAGAGGTTGTTTAAAAACGATTGTTTTTGGATGTAGAGACGCATCACATGCGTCTCCCGCGTGCAATTTCCGAGGGAATTAGAAGCCTTTTGAATCGGCCTGTCCGCCGGGAGACAAAAAACTTCCCCGTCCCCTCAGGGTCTCTCATAGAGGACCCTGAGGAGACACAAGAAATATTTTTACGTAGAGACGCATAATTGCGTCTCCCACATGACAAGCCGCTTTACAAGAGGTTTAACTGCCTTAACCGGCATACGGGAGACGCAATTATGCGTCTCTACATTAAAAACCCTCAAACTTAAACAGTATTCAAGCTTATATCTTAAGGAAAATCTTATTGCGGTATAAAAAGTATAACAAAGAAAGCTGCACAAAAACAATGGAAATAGCTGCCCATACCGGTTGCCAGCTTTGAGCAAGATGACCGATAATTCCCCCGAAGAAAAAATTGGCTGTGTGCTGAAAATCAACCATCCCTTCAGCTGCCAGATAGATCACTATGGAGTTTACCCCGATCAGCACAAAAGGAAAGGCCCATTTTTTGTACCCGGCAACATCTATCACCAGGTAAAATACCGAAAGGAAAACCAGGCTCCATCCACCTACAAACATTACAAACGAACTTGTCCATAAACGTTTATTAATAGGGAAAGCAATATTCCATAATAATCCTAAACCGATAAGTAAAATACCTACTGCTAATAGCCCAACACCCTTTTTCCACATTGGCCATTTTGCAGATTCAAGCTTCAGGAACTGACCTGTAAAAATGCCCAGCATAGCGGTACCGATAGCTGGAATAGTGGATAATATGCCCTCGGGATCATGCACTTTATCATGCAGTCTGCCCGGGAGTAATAAACGGTCGACGTATGATTCCAGGCTGCCATTCATCGTTAAAACCCCTGCCCCATAACCGGGTACAGGGATAAGCTCCATTGCAGCCCAGTAGCCCAGCAACAAAATGCCAAACCATAAAACCTGTCCCCGGATGTTAAAATTAAGATAGATGACACCTGCAAAAAACCAGGCCAGACCAATACGCCCCAGCACACTTGCAAACCGGGTATTCTCCAAACCATTAAACTTAAACAAACCGTTAACAACCATCCCTAAAAAAAGCAGGATAATGGTACGCCTGATCATGGAGCCATAAATCTCCCGCTTTGCTGTAGATGGTAACAGGTGAGGGTAAGCAACCCCATGTTTACCGGCTTTGCCGCCCATTGAATAGGGCATGGAAACACCTGCAATAAACAAAAACAAAGGAAAGATCATATCATAAAAAGTGATCCCGTTCCACTCGGTATGATGCAATTGTCCCGACATCCATACCATGAGCGGCCAGCCGGTTGCTTTAGCAAGGGCATGCACTACCCCTTCCCCGCTCATGATCCAAAACATATCAAAACCACGAAGGGCATCTAACGATAATAACCGTACCGGCTTAGTAACGGTATTTCCAGGTTTAGCTGCTGATGTATCCATTATTTAAGATCGTTACCCATGATTGTTCTGTACTTTTCATATAACTGCCGTGCAACAACTGTGCTGCTGCCTGCAGGAGCGACGGGATAAGCTTTGGATGAGTTAATCCATTGCCATTCCCAGTTGCTTATTGATTTATCAAATAGCTTAAAGTCGGGTTCTTTACCAGTTTCTATTGATCCCTTTAATAACTCAAAGAACTTTTGCCAGCGTACCTTGTAAAAATCATTGAGCAAACCGCTCCACTGCCTGCAAGAGTATTCATGCAGCGGACTATCGGCATCCCCCCAAAGTGTTATCAGGTTGCGGGCATTTTTTTCGTAAAGTGTTTTTTCGCCTGGATTAGTTCCCCAGCTACGGGCATCGGCTATCCAAGGCCCCAGCATAAAATCCTTGCGAGTAGCCAGCAGTTTATCCATATCGCTTATCAGGTTAAGGTATTCGGTAGTATACCTGCCAAAAGCTTTATCATCCTTATCATGGTAAGCTTTGATCCATTTTAATTGAATTGGCCTGCCGTAGTTAGCCAGCACCTGGCGGGTAATATCAACCAGGTCATAATTAAAACCGCTGCTTTGTTTACATGCAGGTATGGCGGCTATCATTTTATCCCAGGCAGGCAACAGGTCTTTCCGGTTATAGTTTAAGCGGGTACGGGTCCATACGGCAGCCGAATCAAGCGTTGGCCGGCCGGTGATGATCGACTCAGCACCGTCACGGATATCCTTACCATTAAAAACAGTGGTCCTGAGCGTTTGCCAGGCATCCAATGCATCCTTGCTTTTTACACCATAACGGTTAAATAAGTACTGCGGCAACCACTGATCAAGATCAATTGGCTTATTTTGCCAGGTATTTTGCGTCATCAACTCATAAAGCACAGGGGTTTGCTCGATGGCTTCCATGGTTAAGCCAATACCAACCATACGCCCCGATTTTGGATCATTGAGCGCCTCGGCAGGCTGTGTTGCTACCGCCTCTATCCTGCCAAATAAACTATTATTACCACCGTAGTTATGCAGCATGTTCCAAATCCAGGGTTTACCATAAAACGCCTCGGTTCGTTTCCATATCGGTTCATAATCGGTATTCAGGTCAAGCACGATCATATGATCATCAGGTACTGCATTCAATAACGCCTTGATCTGCTCGTTTTGCCAGAATTTACGGTCGCTGAAAAACAGCCAGCCCTGCATTACCCAAACAGCTTTCGGATCGGCCCCTTTCATGCCGTCGTAAACCCTCGCACTCAATTCCGACAAAAATTTCGGATCATTTGAAGGCGGCTCGTTCTCATTAAAAGTATCGGCAGAATACAAATGGTCAGTACCATAAACCTTGGTTTGCTCCTGTATAAATTTCTTGCCGATCTCCGCAAATAACGGATCTTCCGAATCAAGGATATAAGTATCGGCAAAGCCGTTGTTCCAGTTGGTTTGTTTCAGTTTGGCATTGGGGAAATGCGTTTTAAACGATGCAGGCACATGTCCTGTAAATGCAGGGAGCACCGGCTTTATCCCCAACTCACGCTCGCGCTGCAATATTTTGACCTGTAAATCCTTATGACCGGCTATCCAGCTTGCGGGCAGCGGGCCATCCCATTTATCTATGTTGCCCATATAAAACCAACCAAAATATGCAGGACCGGTAAAAAAGTCCTGCATGTCTTTATTACTAAAGCCCATGCTTTTATAAACTTTATCCCATACATATTCCTGCCCGGTTATAGCCAGCGGCATGTTGATGCCGTGAAGGGCCATCCAGTCAATTTCTTTTTCCCACCGTTTCCAGTCCCACCAGCTCATGCTGTAGCTATAGGTACAATAGTTAAGGTAGTACCGGTATTGATAAGGGGTAGTTTTATGGATCTTTTTGGCCGGTACGGGCAAACGTACGGGTAAATTAAGGTTAGTTCCGTTCCATGTGATCTGGCAATGTGCATATTCGGTAAGGTAATAATATAAGGCTGATGCCACCGCGACACCGTTATTGCCCCTTAATATGATCTTTCCTTTATTTCCTTCTACTTCAAAAACGTCTCTGGCTTCACTTTCAGCGAGTGGCTGAACAATAAAATTTTGAGCATAACCGGGCACCACCCGTTTAATTAAAGCATAAGAAGATGGTACATGCAACTGCGCCTGGGTACTGATTATTCCACCGAATACACCGCACAGCAGCATGCAAATGAAAACCTTTGATTTACCTGTCATTTACTTTGAATGTTTTAAAGATCACTGAGTTTTTATGAACATCGACCGATGATTTTTGATTTTTTTTACCGCGCACTCACATGATGTACAATATCAGGGCAATAAAAACAAAAAAAGGCATATTTCATTGCAAATACTTCAAATAATCACGGCCGATGTTTCGCCCGACGTTATAAATACCGAGGTGCCTGTTTGGTGATGATGAGTTGTCGTGTCCCCTCTGGGTCTCTCGCAGATTTAAGTTAACCTACAAAACGCCTTGCAGTTAAATCGGCAAGGCGTTTTGTTTTGCCCCTCTGGGGCAAAGGGTATTTCTATACTTTTTTATGCTACAAACCTTTTGCACCTCTGGTGCACCTGTCCTTAAGCACCCTTAATTAATACCTGATGATGTTATAAAACCTTGCCGGCCCCAGCGGGGCCACGTGTTTATAGCCTTAAAAGAGCACATTTTTAGGCTCCGTAGGTGCCTCCTATCGAAATTTCAGGTTGGTGAATTTTGTGGGTTAACTTAAATCTGCGAGAGACCCTGATGGTACGTTTAATCAAAAAGGGAAAATCGCCTTAAAGCTGATGTTTCGGCCAATATTATAAATACCAAGGTGTCCGTTTGGTGACGACTGGTAGTATTCAAAATACTTTAAACGGTTTAGGTTAGATTGATAGGCTTTATCAAACAAATTATCTACCTGCAAAAAAAACTCACAAATGGTTTTGTCCGCTTTATTTTTGACGGTAGTACCTGCTCCAATATTAAACAGGGCATAGCCGGGTGTGGCTGTCTCTGTATTATCCAAAGCATAAAAGCGGTTTTGCGTAGTGTAGGCATCCATTTCGGCCTTGAAATAAATTTTCGAAAAAGCGCCATACGCCTGCTGCAAGCTTGCCTTAAACTCTGACCGGATATGCAACGGCGGGATAAAAGGCAAATATTTAGCTGCACCGTTAGATTCATCAATGAGCTGTTTGTTGCCGTTGATGCCTGTTACATACGCCAGGCTATTGTTAAAAGCCAGCCATTTAACGTTTTGCGGATGTATGTTGACGGTAAACTCGGCACCATATAAACGGGCACTGCTTTGCTGGTATTGATAGGTGCTGTTACCCGGCACAATTACTACGGGGTTGCCATTGGCATCGGTTAGCTTAGCCTGGTAAATGAAATTGTTGATATGGTTATTAAACAGCTCGGCAATCAGGTCAACATCCTTTAGGTAGGCGATGAAACCCAAATCCTCCTGCAGGCTAAATTCGGGGTTAAAGCTACGGTTGCCTAAATATACAATGTGCGCACCGGGGTCAAGTCCATTGGAGCCAATTTCGGTAATATTAGGGGCACGATATCCACGCGCAATGTTGGCCTTGAACAATAAGCGTTCGCTGATATTATAGGTTATGCCCAAACTACCCGAAACACCCTGATAAACATGTTTAAAGGCCGGAAATTGCAAATGTGCACCTGATGTATCCGGTAGTTTCACATGCTGCTCAAACCCGTTTTTAGGATTCGGCCCCACATAAAAATCGTTCCAACGGATGTGCCGGTTATCATACCTGATGCCGCCCGAGATATCAACTTTCCCAATAGTCTTTTTGGTGAACAGGAAAGCACCTGCATCAAACAGGTTATAATCCGGGATCGGAAAATCTGTTGCCGCCTTGCTGCGGTTGGTTTGGTACATACCATTTACGCCGAGGGTACTCTCTATGCCTGCTATGGTTGGCAAATTATACTTCAGATCATAATTAAGGGTATTAAGCACCACGTACAATCCCGGTTGGCTTGCCAGTGTAGGATGATTGTATTCCCTGCGGATGCTTTGCTGCAAGCCGAGCGAAGCATTGATGCTACTGCCTTCGCCCAGTTTAAACTCGTTGTGTGAGTAAACCCGATAGTGCTGAATGCGTTGGTGCAGCGGAGTTATACTGTACGATCTTAACTCATCATCACTTACAATTGGCCTGTTCCTGATATTATCAGTACTGCTTTCGGCTATTTGTTTGGTAAATTGTCTTGTAAGCGAATCCCTGCTGCCATCGGGAATTTCCTGCCGGTTATCATAAACGGTTGCTGCTATCTGCGAATAGCCCCAATTTTTATCAACCCTGGCCATGCCCGATAAGTTGTATTCGCGAAAACCGGTATTGTATACATAGCCGTCAATGCTGTTGTGATAGTCATGTGCCGCTTTCGCCGTTGCCCTGAAGGCATAACGCCAATCGTTCTTTTTGTAGGATAAGCCCAGCGAGGTGCCAATCATGCCGTTATTGGTATGATAATCTGCGGTGTAGTCACCTCTCAAAATATTGTTTTCGCCAACCGGCAGGTATGGGATCATGTTGACCACTCCTGCCAATGCATCCGAGCCATAGGTTAAACTCGCCGGGCCTTTCACTACTTCCGCGCGACCAATGCCATACTGATCTATCTCAATACCATGTTCATCGCCCCATTGCTGCCCTTCCTGGCGCACGCCATCATATAAGGTTAAAACCCGGTTGTAGCCTAATCCCCTTATAAATGGCTTGGAAATATTAGGCCCTGTAGTAACGGCGTTAACACCCGGAACACCCTTTACAATGGCATCAATAACGTTGTTGTTGACATTCTGATCCATCTCCTTCTTAGTCATTACTGCAATAGGGATAGGATTACTCCGAAGCTCGGTTTTCCTTGAAACACCGGTTACCGTTACTTCATTTAATTTGGAACTGCTTTCCTGGAGATTGCCATTCAACAAAGTGGCTTCATCAGGTTTTACGCTCACCTTATATCGCTCGGTAACATAACCGATATTGGAAAACACCACCGTATACGTACCTGCCGGAACATTTTTTAAATGGTAATAACCTTTATCATTTGTAGTACTACCAATAGATGTTCCGGTTAGGGTAACGGTGGCAAAAGAGAGCGGTTCGCTGCCCGCCGTTAATTTTCCTTTAAGAGAGCCTTGCTGTGCGGAAACCGCTACTGAGATCAATAAAAAATATATCGCACATAATTTCTTCATTCGTTTTTGCATATCATAAATAATATACAAAACAAATAAAAAAAATTAGCCTTACCTAATTTTAAATTAAAGAATATAAAAATACTGACTATGACAGCCCAAATAGCAGCTAAATTACATATTGGTGCTATCCGTTAATTAAATAACTTGTTTGTGTTGAGTAATAGACGGCTGCTGCGGAGAAAAGGCCAGCATAAACTCTTCTGCACGTTTAACCATATTTTCCGAACCGATAAAAATGGCCGAACGCTGGTGAAGCTCATTAACATCCAGATCGAGTATGCGATCATAACCTGTAGATGCCGCTCCTCCTGCCTGTTCAATGATAAAAGCCATTGGGTTGCATTCATATACTAATCTCAATTTCCCATTTGGATATTGTGCTGTAGTTGGATATAGAAAAACCCCTCCTTTGATCAGGTTTCTGTGAATATCTGCAATCATCGAACCTGTATACCTTGAAGTATAAGGGCGACTGGTTGCGCTATCCTCAACCTGGCAATATTTAATGTATTTTTTTACGCCCAAAGGAAAATGTGTATAATACCCCTCATTTATAGAATAGATGTAGCCTTCTTTGGGCATCTTAATATCGGGGAGCGACAGGCAAAATTCACCTATCGACGGATCAAGTGTAAAGCCATTAACACCTTTGCCCGTGGTATAAACAAGCATGGTTGATGAACCGTAGATCACATAGCCTGCTGCAACCTGCTCTGTGCCTTTCTGTAGCACATCTTCCAGGGTAGCTTTTCCTTCGGCAGATTTACGGCGATAGATAGAAAATATGGTACCCACACTTACATTCACATCAATATTCGATGAACCATCTAATGGGTCAATAGCCACAATATATTTTGCATGTTTTGAGATTTCGGATTCTATCAGGATATGTTCATCATTTTCTTCAGAAGCCACAACACAGCATTCGCCGCCACTACGCAATGCCGAAATGAATTGTTCGTTGGCATAAACGTCCATCTTTTTCTGACGTTCACCATGGGAGTTCACAGAATCGGTTTCGCCAATAATATCAATGAGCCCGGCCTTGCTGATCTCGCGGTTGACAATTTTAGCGGCAATGCCTATATCCCGCAAAAGCCTTGACAGTTCGCCTTTGGCAAAAGGGAAATCTGCTTGTTTCTCTATAATAAATTGTCCTAACGTTTTTACTACTTTCATGGATATATGTATTTAATTGGTTAACAGAAACATTAAAAAACACCGGGATTTAGCCGGATGATTTATAATTAGGAGGTGGCGGTTTAACCACCGATGAATAAAAGCATTAAAAGATAAACGACCTTTATAAACTTGGCCTTATATCCTTATATTCAACTTTTTGCTAAGTTACCGGCCTTTTGTTACCGAACTGTCATGCCCCGTCTCCCCGCATTTCGATGATTATTTGTCATCATTGCTATCCATAAAGCCAATTACAGGCATATCACAATAACTCTCCAACAGATATACCTTTTGATAATATCGTACAATAATTTGATAACGGTTGGATGAAAACGGGAGGTGGCATTATCCATCTTTGTTTTATATCAAAACCAATTAAAAAGGCCTGTTATTATCATTTATAAGTATATGCCGCAAATTGAACATCCTTATCGCGACATCACTATCCTGTTTCCGGGCCAGGTAATTGTTGGCAAAAACTCGCTTTTGAAATTAACTGACGAGGTTGTTGGCCAAGGTCATCAATCAGCTTTGATAGTTACTATCAGCCCGCTTTTAGATAAGCTTGAACCACTTTTAGCCAAGCTTAAAGAAGCCGGAGTTACTGTTCATGTTGATACATCGATAGTAAGGGAACCATCTTTTAAAGATTTTGAAGATTTGCTCACGGCTGTTAAAAATACCGGAGCCGATGTGATCATAGGCATTGGCGGCGGCAGTGTGCTTGATGTAGCTAAACTGATAGCCGCGCAGATTGATAATGACCAAACCCTGGCGGAGATCACCGGTATCGGCCTGCTTAAAAATCGTAATAAAAAACTTTTTTGCGTGCCTACAACAGCTGGTACAGGTAGTGAGGCTTCACCTAATGCCATATTGATTGACGATGCTGATAACCAGAAAAAAGGCATTATAAGCCCCCACCTGGTTCCGGATGTGGTGATCATTGATCCGGCTTTGATGATCAGCCTGCCGCCAGAAGTTACTGCTGCCACTGGCCTTGATGCGTTAACCCACTGCCTTGAAGCCTACACCAATTTATACGCGCATCCATTCATTGATATGTATGCCCTTGAAGGGATCAGACTTATCGCTGCTAATTTGGTTAAAGCAGTAAACGATGGTACCGATGAGGACGCACGTACGCAATTAGCCATTGGCAGCTTAATGGGGGGATTTTGTCTGGGCCCGGTTAATACGGCGGGCGTGCACGCCCTCTCCTATCCGTTGGGCAGCCTGTATCATATTGCCCATGGCTTATCAAATGCGTTGTTGCTTCCTTTTGTAATGGAGTATAACATCCCTGCAGCACCTGAACGATATGCGGCCGTTGCACGCGCATTGGGTTGTAGCAGCAGTATCAATGATTTTGAAACAGCTCATGCGGGCGTTGAAAAGATCAGGCAGCTGATTAATGAATGCAGAATCCCGGCAAGTTTAAAAGAGATAAACATAGATAAAAATACCATACCGCAAATGGCCGCCGATGCCATGAAAATTACGCGTTTGCTTAAAAACAATCCGCGACCAATAAACATAGATGACGCTGTTAGCATTTACGAGGCTGCTTATTAATACATACTAATGAAACTAAAAAAGAAATATAATGGCCTGGTAGTGCCATCAATTACGCCACTTACCGACAATTACAAGCTTGATCACGAAGCGGTTGAAAAAATATTCGACAATATTTTCAACTACGGCGGTGTACCCTTTATACTGGGTACTACCGGTGAATCGGCCTCTTTGCCAAACGAACTCAAGCTTGATTTTGTTAAACTGGTAACGTCAGTAAGGCAGCCGGGCCGGTTGCTTTATGCAGGTATTTCATCAAACTGCCTGGCCGATTCTATTGACCTGGCTAAACGCTGCGCAGATGAGGGGATTGATGTTGCGGTTGCCCATTTGCCTGCCTATTTCACTTTAACTGAATACGAAATTAAAACATACTTTGAAACGCTGGCCAACGAAATACCTATCCCGCTGATAGTTTACAACATACCGGCCACAACCAATGTATCTATAAACCTAAACCTTCTCGACGAATTAAGTTATCATGAAAATATAGTTGGCACCAAGGATTCGGAGCGCAACCACGACCGTTTAAAAGATTCCCTGAAACTATGGGCTGGGCGTGCCGATTTCAGCCATTTTTTGGGCTGGGGAGCACAATCTGCCCACGCGCTATTTACAGGAAGCGACGGACTGGTGCCAAGCACCGGAAATCTGTTCCCGGATATTTATTACAAAATGATAGTTGCTGCCGACAATAACGACGAAGCTGCCGCCCTGCAATTGCAAAGGCATTCTAACCTGATCGGTGATATTTACCAGGGTAAACGCTTGCTGGGCGAGTCATTGGCGGCATTAAAATCATTAATGCAAAGCGCAGGATTATGCCGTCCGTATATGATGCCGCCATTGTTGAAAGTTAGTGATACCGAAGCGGCCGACCTGCAAAAGAAATTGCAAAGAATGCTCAATGTTGAAAACCTTAGCCTGCCGATATACCAATGACAACCGAAAAACCGATCATAGCAATAACCATGGGCGACCCGGCCAGTATTGGCCCCGAGATAGCCGTTAAAGCATTGTTAACGGAAAGACTGTATGAGATTTGCCGTCCGGTAATTATTGGAGATACCGGTGTGTTTTTTGATATCGTAAAGCGCCTGGGTTTAGATGCGCGCATTAACTCTATCAAAGATATCCGCAATGCAAACTTTGAGTTTGGTAAGCCCGATGTTTATGACCTGCAAAATGTAGACATGGAGCAGCTGCGTTTTGGCGAAATCTCCGCTATGGCAGGCAATGCATCGTTTGAAGCAGTAAAAAAAGCCATTGAACTGGCGCTTCACAACGAAGTTGATGCCACTGTAACCGGCCCCATCAACAAAAAATCAATTAACGAAGCCGGCCACCACTTTGCCGGGCATACCGAAATCTACGCACATTATACCGGCACAAAAAAATACGCCATGTTGCTGGTTGAGCATAACATGAAGGTGATCCATGTATCCACCCATGTTTCCTTAAGGCAGGCATGTGACCTGGTTAAAAAAGACCGGATAGTGGAAGTAGTTGAACTGTTGCAGGATGGTCTCATCTCGCTCGGCGAAAAAAACCTGAAGATCGGCATTGCCGGACTTAACCCTCATGCCGGTGACTCAGGTTTATTCGGTACCGAAGACGATTTGGAGATCCTACCCGCCGTACAGGAAGCTTTAAAGTTAGGCTATGATGTTGAGGGCCCTGTACCTGCTGATACCTTGTTTTCTAAAGCGTCAACCGGGTATTATGGTGGCGTAGTTGCTATGTACCACGACCAGGGGCACATCCCCTTTAAGCTTACCGGCTTTAAATGGAATGCCGAAAAACAGCAAATGGACAGTGTAAAAGGTGTTAACATCACTATGGGACTGCCTATTATCCGTACATCGGTTGATCATGGTACAGCTTTTGAAATTGCAGGTAAAGGCGTTGCCAGCAGCGATGCCATGATACTGGCTATTGAATCAGCGGTACAACTGAGCAAAAACAGGATAAAAGTATAAGTTATGATTGCTGTAATTGCAGATGATTTAACAGGAGCTGCTGAACTGGCGGGTATAGGCCTCAACCATGGGTTAAGAACCGAAGTGAGTACTACTGTTGATGAACACTGCGATGCAGATTTGCTCATTATTGCTACCGACACGCGTTCCCTTTTCGTAGTTCAGGCAAAGGAAACTGTGTATAAACTTACTGTTCAGTTGCAACAGCTAAAACCCCGGTTTATTTTCAAAAAGATAGATTCTGTTTTACGCGGACACATTATTGAGGAATTGCAAAGCCAGTTAACCGCTTCGGGATTAAAAAAGGCAATGATCGTACCTGGCAACCCCCATCATTCCAAAAAACTCATTGGCGATACGTTTTATTACAATGGCGCCCCTATCCATCTTAGTAATTTCGTTAATGATCCAACCTTCCCGGCCTTAAGCTCAAATATTATTGAATTGTTGAGGGCTGATGGAAGTATCTCATTGATAAAAAAAGCGGACAGGCTACCGTCGACAAGAATTATTATAGGAGCGGCCGAAAATGAGGATGATCTTAAATATTGGATCGGCAAAACAAATAACGAAACTCTTTTAGCAGGCTCGGCAAATCTGTTTACCACGCTGCTTGAGTCATTGACAACCCCGCAAAAGGTTAAAACCCTCGACCCGGAAACTACGGGCAGGCGGTTGTTTGTATTTGGAAGTACCTTTTACCAGGGCAAGCTAAACCTTAACGATGGCAGGCACAACAACATCCCGGTGCATTATGTGCCGGCGGCAACCATCTGCGCCGAAACCAGCGGAGATCATGTACATGGCCTTTTTGCCAGTCATGTAGCGTCAAGCATTGTTGCCGGCAATAATGCTATCATTGCCATAAACCCCGATTTTATAAAGGATATAAAGGTAGACCCGGTATTGCTGAGCCACAAAATGGCGGATATTGTAAAACAGGTTATTGACCACACCTCCCTTCACGAATTGCTGATAGAAGGCGGAGCAACCGCCTGGGCCATACTTGAGCGTTTAAACATCAAAAAACTATATCCCTCAAAACTAATAGCTCCCGGAGTTATTCATATGCGCATAGCGGGCAATAACCAATTATGTTTAACTTTAAAACCCGGCAGCTACCCCTGGCCAGCCCACGTTTGGGAAACCAATAACTATACCTGCATATGAAACATGAAACCCTGCACCTGGCAGATTATATCATCATAGCACTGGCACTGGCCATTTCATTAACTATTGGTCTCAGGTTTTCAAAAGGACAAAACTCCACCAAAAAATATTTCGTATCACGCGGCTCTATCCCCGCATGGGCCATAGGCATGTCATTAATGGCAACGCTTATCAGCAGTGTAACCTTCCTGGCCTACCCCGGCGAAGGTTTCGCATCTAATTGGATCCTGCTGGTGCAGGGGTTGATGGTACCAATAGTTTTGCTCCTGATGGTATGGTTTATCGTACCGCTTTACCGCGAAGTTATTGGCGTAAGCACCTATGAATACTTTGAAAAACGATTCGGCCTGTTTGCCCGCTTTTACAGCTCCATAAGCTTTGTATTAACCCACTTTTCAAAAATGGGTACTGTGTTTTTCCTGCTGGCGCTGGCACTCTCCAACATGACCAATACCAACACCTTTGCCATTATCTGGGTGATAGGTTTTGTGATCATCGTTATCACCCTTATTGGCGGCATTGAAGCTGTGATCTGGGCCGATGTTGTGCAGGGTTTTCTGTTGATAGGCGGCGGCATTGCATCGTTCATTATCCTCATTTGCTCAATCAAAGGCGGCTTTCCCGAACTTTGGCATATCGCCAGCGTGAACCATAAAAACAATTTCGGGCCCTACTCCTGGAATTTCAAGAAGCTCACATTTATTGTAATGGCTATTAACGGTGTTTTTTATGCCATCCAAAAATACGGTACGGATCAAACTATGGTTCAGCGCTACCTCACCGCCAAAACAGATAAGGCTGCCATCAGGGCATCGATATTGGGTGTAGCCCTTACGGTACCACTTTGGGCATTATTCATGTTTATTGGCACTGCTTTATTTGCTTTCTACCAACAAAATCCCCTGCCGGCAGGTATTAAGGCCGATGCGGTATTTCCGTACTTTATTATGAGCAAACTGCCCACAGGAGTTGTAGGGTTGATACTGGCGGCACTGATCTCTGCAGCAATTTCCAGCCTTGGGGCCGACCTCAATTGCCTTTCGGCTATTGGCGTAGAAGACTATTACAAAAAATTCAGACCAAATAAATCAGACCAAGAATATTTAAAGGCAGGCCGCTGGATAGTGGTATTGGCAGGCTTTGGCGCGATGGGTATAGCTACCCTATATATGCTTGCCGGTGATGAGGGAGCGTTGGGCATTGTGTTTACCCTCTATGCCATATTTTCCGGCGGCATCGCAGGGATTTTTTTATTGGGACTGTTTAGCAGCAGGGCTAACAGCCAGGGAGTAAACATCGGCATTATTGCCTGTATCCTGTTTACCGGTTACGCCTTCTTAACATCAGCCAAAATTGGTTTGGGCGATGATAAACATATCCTGCTTGATCTGGGTAAATACAACTTCAATCAGCATAAATACATGCTCGGTGTGTACAGCCATTTGGTGGTGATCATCGTTGGTTACCTTGCAAGTCTGTTTTTCCCTAAACCCGAATTAAATAAAAACCTCCTTTTCAGCGGGTGGCTTGAGGCCAAACGCGCCGGAAAGCTTACCAAATAATTTACTGCAATGAAAAAGTTACTGGCATCAGGTCTGGGTTTGTGCCTGTTTATATCCGCACAGGCGCAGGTAAAACTCGCATCCATTTTTACCGATAACATGGTATTGCAACAGCAAAGCCAGGCTCCAATCTGGGGTTGGGATAAAGCAGGATCAACAATTACCATCAACACCTCGTGGAATAAGAAAAACTACAAAGCCAAAGTAAATGCCGCCGGCAAATGGCTTGTTAAAGTTGCTACCCCGGTATACGGAGGCCCGTACACTGTAACCATCAGCGATGGTAATACCATTAAACTAAACAACGTGCTTATTGGCGAAGTTTGGCTTTGTACCGGGCAATCAAATATGGAGATTCCGATGAAAGGCTATAAAAGTCAACCGATAACCGGATCTGTTGATGCAATCCTGAAATCGGCCAATAGCAATATTCACATTTATACGGTACCGCATTCATCGGTAACCGAGGTTCAGGAAAACAGCAAGCCCTCCGAGTGGCACGTGGCTTCACCTGAGTTTGTTGCCAATTTTAGTGCTACAGGTTATTATTTTGGCAGGTTAGTGAACGAAATGCTGCACGTGCCTATCGGCCTCATTAGTGATTGTTACGGTGGTTCAAGCGCCGAAGCCTGGATGGACCCTGAAGGGTTAAAAGATTTCCTAGAGATCAAAATTCCGGCTAAAACCGATTCCATTAAAGCAGTATCCCGCACGCCTACTACCCTGTTCAATGGTATGCTGAACCCGGTGATCGGTTACGGCATCAAAGGCTGTATCTGGTACCAGGGCGAATCAAATTACGACCGTCCCGACCAATACGAAAAACTTTTCCCTGCCCTGGTAAAACGCTGGCGTGAGCTTTGGCAGCAAGGCGATTTCCCTTTTTACTATACACAGATAGCCCCTTACGATTATACCCAACTACCTCCATACAATGCAGGCGGCAAATACAATTCGGCCTACCTGCGCGATGCTCAGCGTAAATCATTAAAAGCTATTCCTAACAGTGGCATGGCTGTATTGCTTGATGTTGGCGAACAGGCTACCATTCACCCGCCGAGAAAAGAGCCTGTAGGTACGCGGTTGGCTTATATTGCCTTAGCTCAAACTTATGGCATTAAAGGCTTTGACTACGCAAGTCCGCTGTATAAAGAAATGACAGTTGACGGCAACCGGGCTACCATCAGGTTTGAACATGCCGAAAACGGGTTAACCTCCTTCAACAAGCCCATTCAAAACTTTGAGGTTGCCGATAAAGACAAAATGTTTTACCCGGCGCAGGCCATGATATCGGGAAGCGTAATTATTGTATCTTCACCTTTGGTAAAAGAGCCTGTGGCCGTGCGTTACGCCTTTAAAGATTTTGTTGTGGGCGATCTGTTCGGTACCAACGGGCTGCCCGTTTCCTCATTCAGAACCGACGACTGGTAATTATGAAAAAACTCCTGCTACTCTGCTTCCTGTACTGCAATATCGCGTTAGCTCAAAATAAAGGCATCGAACAATACAATGAAGTATGGAGCAGCCAAAGCCAAAACTCGGGTCAATCCATGCCCTGCGGAGGCGGCGATATCGGGCTTAACGTATGGGTTGAAAAAGGCGAGCTGCTTTTTTACATCGCCCGAAGCGGCACTTTTGATGAAAATAACGCCATGCTTAAACCGGGTCGGGTAAGAGTTAAGCTATCGCCCAACCCTTTCGATGGTAATGATTTTAAACAGGAACTACGGCTTCAAAATGGCTCGGTATTCATCAACGGAAAAAACGGAGATTTAAAGGCCGAAATAAAGCTTTGGGTTGATGTTTTCCGCCCGGTGATCCACCTTAATATCAGCAGCAACAAAGCCATTAAAACCGAAGCCATTTTTGAAAGCTGGCGCTATCGCGACCGGGAAGTTAAAGGCCTCGAAAAAAATGAAGGTTCCTGGAAGTTTGCCCCGCGTAATGATGTAAAAACGCTGAAGGATAACATCGCGTTTAAAAGCAATAGTATACAATTTTACCATCACAACCTCGACTCCACCATATTTGATGTTACGGTAAAGCAGCAAGGGATGGATGCTGTCAAGGATCAGATGTACAACCCGCTTAAAAATTTAACCTTTGGCGGGTTAATGCAGGGCAAAAACCTGAAAGCAGCGGGGAACACTAAAGGACAATACCTCAACACCGATTTTGAAGGCTGGAAACTGGAGAGCATTAAACCTACAACCAATCAGGATATTGAGATCTATCTTAATATCCAACAAACCGCATTTGTAAATGAATGGCAGCAAGGCCTCGACAAAGTAATTAAAGAGGCTGAAAGCAATGCCAAAACCGCATGGCAAAAAACGGCTGATTGGTGGAAACAATATTGGGACAGGAGTTTCATTTACATTAATACCGCTAAGCCTGACAATGATACCACAGCCTGGCAAACCGGTAAAAACTACCAGCTTTTCAGGTATATGCTGGGCTGTAATGCTTATGGACAAGCGCCCACCAAATTTAACGGCGGCTTATTTACCTACGATCCCGTTTTCGTCAATCCCCAATACGCTTTTACGCCCGATTTCCGCAACTGGGGCGGTGGCCTGATGACTGCCCAAAACCAGCGTTTGGTTTATTTCCCGATGCTCAAAAGCGGCGATATTGATATGATGAAGCCGGAGTTTGATTTTTATCTCCGCTCCTTAAAAAACGCCGAATTACGCAGCAAGGTTTACTGGGGTCATAATGGCGCTTGCTTTACCGAACAGGTTGAGAATTTCGGTCTGCCCAATAGTGCCGAATATACCTGGAAACGCCCTGCTGATTTTGACAAGGGACTGGAATATAATGCATGGCTGGAATATACCTGGGATACCGTTTTTGAGTTTTGCCTCATGATGATGGAAACGGAGCGATATAAAGGCGACGACATTTATCAATATATCCCGTTTATTGAAAGCTGCCTCACTTTTTTTGATGAGCATTACCAATACCTTTCGCGTAAACGCAGCGCCAAAGCGCTTGATGGCAACGGGCACCTTGTTTTGTATCCCGGCTCATCAGCGGAGACATTCAAAATGGCCTATAACTCCAACTCAACTATAGCCGCCCTGCAAACCATTACCAAACGAATGCTGGCCTTGTCGGATAGCTATTTAACAAGCGACGAGCGCTTGAAATTGACCGCCTTACAGAAACGGATCCCCCCATTAACATTTGCAGAAATTGACGGCCACAAAACCCTCTCTCCTGCCAAATCATGGGAGCGGGTCAATAACGAAGAGAACACCCAGTTTTACCCGGTATTTCCATGGGGCATCTTCGGTTTAAGCAAACCGGGGCTTGATACCGCTTTAAACACCTGGAAACTGGATACCCTCGTAGCCAAATTCAGGAGCGGCATTGGCTGGAAACAGGATAACATTTTTGCCGCCCGTTTAGGCCTTACCAGTGAAGCTGCCAAACTAACCACCTTCAAACTCAAAAACTCCGGCAGGCGTTTCCCTGCTTTCTGGGGACCCGGTTTCGACTGGACGCCCGATCATAACTGGGGCGGCTCGGGCATGATCGGTTTGCAGGAAATGCTGATGCAGGTTGATGATAAAAAGATCTTGCTGTTCCCCGCCTGGCCTAAGGATTGGGATGTTCATTTTAAACTTCATGCGCCGTATAACACTACTGTTGAGGCTACGCTGAAAGGTGGAAAAGTGGTTGATATGAAAGTTTTTCCGGAAGAGCGAAGGAAGGATATTACGGTGATTTTGGGGCAATAAAATTACCTGTCATTCCTACGCCGCCGCTCGGTTCCAGCCGAGTGGCGGCGTAGAAGGATATTATAGTGATGATGAGCCAATAAAATACCCTCTTTCAATTGTAACAAATCAGGTGTCCCAATTTTTTGATTCCGAAAAAAAATTGAAAAAAGCCCCGGCGTTCTTTTTCGTAAAAAAAGGAGTGTTCTATTTTTTGAGAGTGAAAACGCGGAACACCTAAAAAACGAAACACGTTGATTATCAAATATATAATATTTTACGCGAAACACTATTAAATACCTGACTATCAACAATTAAACCTTTTAAGGGTAAATATTCGCTGTTTCAAAAGCGGGCTAAAACATCTTTTCTATTTCGCCATTTTTTTAAGCTTTTCTGGGCTTTTTTGAAATTGATCGCATCGGTTATAAATGGTACTGCCAATATAATGCCACCAAAATGATGAGTGCAAATACCGATCTTCCGTGCCACCCGGCTTCGGCCGGGTGGCCGCCCTCCTTACTACGCTGCGCTGTTATTGGTGATGTGTCCGTTACTGGTCGAAGTTTAGCGATAGCGTAACTTCGTCCTAAAATGTGTTAAGCTTTCAGCTTAACTGTATAAAAGTAATAATACAATCGGTTGAATTTATTTAGCTAATAATTCCGAGTACGGAAGCAGAATGCTTCCATTGTTTTAGGACGAAGTTACGCTATCGCTAAACTTCGACCAGCGTAGGAGATTCGGCGGCCAGAGGCCGCCCCAATAGTTGCCACTCGGCTGGAGCCGAGCGGCGACATAGAACTTTTTTCATTCTGACCTTTTGCCTTTCGCCTTTAGCCTTTCACCTTAAAAATCACCTATCCAATGGCATCCAGGTCTCCATATCCACATGCCCACGATTACCCCATGCGTAATAAGGGATCAACCTGATATCAACAGCGTTTTGTTTTGGTGCCGATACTTCCTTATAAAGCCGGTTACTCCAATTATTCTCATTTCGCAGATCAGCTTTACCTGTAAGGCTCATGATGTCACTGTTATCTATTTTGATCATTTCAGGTTTGAGTTCACTGCCAGCCGACAGGGCAATATTGAAGATCTTTTGTCCCTTAGCCAAATCTGCCGATTCCAGGCAATACACCACCGGCCCTCTTTTTACCGCAACCTGGTTCCGGGTTTCCTCAACCAGCGGATTGGCCTCCATAAACGTAACCGGCATCGGCAAATCAAGATCAATCGTCATCCCCTTTTGCCAAACGGCATTCAATTGGGTGTAGGCTCCGGGAGTAGTATCTAACTGCGGAGCCGACTGGCCAGCAAGTTTTATACTTGCTCCCTTACACCAGCCGGGGATCCTCAAAAATACCGAGAATGCTTTATTGCCCGGCACTTCATCAAACCCAATGCGGATCTTTCCATCCCATGGGTAATTGGTGGTTTGGGTTATTTTTATTGGCGTTCCATCTTTCAGCTTAACCGTTATGGTATTGCTGCCGTACAGGTTAAACCAAAGGCCTTTATCCGATACGCTGTAAGCATAATCGCTCACCTCGGCAATGGTACGCACCACATTTGGCGGACAGCAGTTAGATAATTTGATGTACCCCACCCTATCCTTTGACCAGCGCTGTTTGAACGGTAAACTATCTGAATAAGCCAGCGGATTGGTATACAAAAAATCGCGACCGCTTAAGCTGATGCCCGAAAGCACGCTGTTGTACAGCGCCAATTCCATCACATCGGCATATTTAGCATCCCCGGTTATTTGCAGCATGCGCCAGTTCCATAAAACATTGCCAATATTAGCGCAGGTTTCATTATGGGCGGTGAAGTTGGGCAGTTGATAATCACGCCCGTAAGCCTGGTGTACTTTCTGTACCTCGTTAGGGTTATAAGAAGTGCCATCCGGCGAAACGCCATCATACAATGATCCGCAGCCGCCGGTGATATACATTTTACGGTTAACCACATCGTTCCACATCAGGTTTAAGGTATGCATAAGTGTAGTGTCACCGGTTTCGGCATAAACATCAGCAGCGCCCGCGAACAGGTAGTTGGCACGTACCGCATGGCCCATGACCTGGGTTTGCTGGCGGAAGGGTACCCTGTCCTGGTTGTCATCCGTACCATCCTTCATCAGGCCCCGAATATCGATCAGGTTTTTAGCCAGTTCCAGGTATTTGGGATCGCGGGTGGTACGGTACATCTCCACCACGCCCATGTAATGCGATGGGCAAATGGCATTGCGCGCCAGTTCGGGCGAAGCTGTTTTATAAAACTTATAGAGATAGTCGGTAGCCTTGATAGCTACTTTCAGCAAAGTTGTTTTGCCTGTTACGCGGTAATGCACACAGGCGGCGGTCATGAGGTGGCCAAGATTATAAGTTTCAAAATTGAGGCGGTCGTTAAACGCCTTTTCCTTGCCGCTGTTCTTACGTTCCTCAATAATGGTTGGCGTATGGATATAGCCGTCGGCCCGTTGCGCTTTGGCGATAACGGCTATGGTTTTATCCATCAACGCATCCAATTTAGGATCGTGCGTAGCTGCGTACATGCTGGCTACTGCCTCAAACAGCTTATAAAAATCGCCATCATGAAAAGGTGGACCTTCGTGCGAACCGGTATCCAGTCCGGCAGCTATTTCAAAATTGCGGTAAGCGTGACTGATCTTTGGGTCGGTATAAACACGCCACAGGTTCGGGATCATGGTATCACGGCAAACCTTAAACCTGTCGGCCCAAAAACCGCCTGTCCATTGTACTGCGCCCATATCAAGGCTGCTGAGTTTGGCGTAATTACTTTTGCTGGTATTTACCAGGGCCTTGTTTTGGGCATTAAGTCTGCCGCCAACAATTACCAGTACTGTGATGATAAGATATTTATGTGATGTTTTCATTTTAACGTTTTGGAAAGATCCGAAGACCTTAAGACTCTTTGCGAGTTCAAGTTAACCCACAGTTTTATCGTTTAATCGGCATGGCGTGTTGTTTTGCCCCCTCTGGGGCAAAGGATGTTTCTATAATTTTTATGCTACAAACCTTCTGCACCTCTGGTGCACTTTTCCTTAAGCATATCTCGATCAATAACTGTTTAATTATAAAAATCCCCCAGAGGGGGTAAAGGTTTGTAGAAATAACGTCCCGCCCCTTATCCGAACCCCAGAGGGGTTCAACTCGCGCTGATTACTCAATTAGCAATGACCATTTAACTTATTAATTTATGGATTAACCTAAACTCACAGACAGCCCCTGAGGGAATCCGAATAATGAGATATTTATTGTCATTTTCATACTATTAGGGAATATAAGTGAGCAGCCTAACCGGGCTTAGTAACCCAGCCGGCAAAAGCGAACGGCCCTCCAACCGGTAAGGTGCGTTTGTCCATGTAATTCGTTTATTTTCCGGAAGCACATGATCGCCCGTCAGGCGGTTAGCCCAGGTATTGGTTACTTTAATTATCAACTTGTTTTCACCGGGTTTAACCGCCTTGCTGATGTTTACACAATAAGGATATGTCCATGCCGTGCCGCAGTTAATTCCGTTCACATATACTTCAGCCATATTAGCGACCTTACCCAAATCAAGATATAGCCTTCCTGTTTTTCCGGTAAACTGAAATGTGTGACTGTAAACCGCTGTGCCGGAATAGTACTTCACACTATCATTATTACTCAGCGACCAATCATCAGGTTTATCAAACGTAACCGGTTTTGCAGGTCCTCCGGATTTAGGATCAAATTGCACCTGCCAGTTTGTAAAAGTTTGTATGGTTTTGAAATGTACCGCTTTATCCAACTCAAGCTTTGCGCCCGGATGGCTGTTTCTAAAAACGATAAAAACCGAACCATTTGCAGCAAGCTCAAGGCTTAGGTTTGTACGCTTAGATTTACTGCTGCTTTGTAATCGTTTTATTTCCCCGGTTAAAGGCTCCCACAACTCGGGAACACGGCCGGATATCCTTAGCGACAAATTAACAGTCCGGTTTAAAGCCTGCTGATTGGAGATGAAATAGAGATCAAGATCATCAGCACTGCGATGTGTCCACGCGAGGTCCTTTGCGGGTTGATTAACCGAATCCGTAGCGATCAGATCGCGGGAAATACCCAGTTCATCAAAGGTATCTTTTTGGTAAGGGCCTGTAAGCAGTTTACCTGTCAAAGCAGCTTTCATTCGCTGATCGCCCAATAAAACTGTGGCTCCCTCGTTCACCAATTGCTGAAGTTTTTTAATAACCTCTGCCGATAACTGCCATGGCTGCGGTGACATTTGGCTCACACCGGGGATAACCAGCACAGCATAACTTACTCCACCAGGCAAAACTATCCTGCCATTTTTCACGGCGGCCAAACGTAGTAGCGCATCTTTATTGAAAGAATCATAAGCATAACCACGCAGCGGATCGATCCAGTTTTCGGGCAAAGCCATATTGGCCGAGTGACTTGCATCTTCAACCGAATTAATGATCGGCACATCTTTATTGGCCAAACGTTCGGCTTCCTGCTTTACCCGTTCGGCACCGAAAATCCCTGGCAGGGTACTCACTAACCTATCAGGTAAAATGGCACGGCGCGGGGTTTCCTCGCCGGTAAAAACAGCAATATCGGTAACCGGGTGGCCCTGTTGCAGCATCGATTGGCAACGGCTGATATAATCAAACCAGGCTTTACCGGGCTGCCACCAGGTTTGATCGCGCTGGAAAAACAGGCCGATGCCGTCCAGCGTCATTCCGGGTTTACGGTCGAGCCAGGGGTTATGTACGTTTACGTGGAAAACATAACGGTTAATGCCCAAGGCAAAATTGCGGTCGGCGGTGGTTTTGAGCATGCCGGGATGTTCATCCCACAAAAGCCTTAATTCGGTAAAAGCCTCGGCCTGGATAATATTTTTTCCGTAGATATGCCCGCCCGATATGGCATCCAACATATCATTCGGCTTATCATGCGTAGGGCTCCTGAACCAAAACTCGCCCATCGGGATATCAGCCTTTTGATAATGCAGCATGCCATCGCTCATCATGGTTGGGGCGACGCTTTCGGCAGTAAATGTGCAGCCTTTTTCGTGCGCCAGCTTAGCCATGGTACCGTAAAAGTTATCTACCAGTAATTCGGCTATGGTTTGACGCACGTCGGCCAAAACCTTTTCGGATTTTTCGGCGCTGTCCATCGGCACACCGGCCATCAGCGGAAGATAAGGCAACAGATCATACCCTCGCCGCTTTTTAAATTCCCCGGCAAATACCGGCGACCAGTTTTGACTTCCGCACTCCCAGCTATCTACATGGAAGATTTTTAAAACCCGTTTTGCCAAGTCCGGCCCAACCTGCTTTATAGCCTCACCAAACCAGTTCTCAAACTGTATTTTGGCAGCCTCTGGGTTAAACTTATCACACTCCAAACCGATGCCGCCACCGCCCGTAGCATTGGTATGCCCGGTGGAAGTATGACCAATACGAATGATAGTCCAATTACCGGCGGGTACCTGCCAATTCAGTTTACCATCTGCCCCTAATTTATCGGTAAGGTTGATAACCTTGTTTTTATCAACACAAAGGTTAGCCGGTAATTGGGCATCTGTAGTTTGTTTACTTAAACGCCACACTTCGCCGTTTTTACTTTCATACTGATGGACGTGGGGTTCAGCTAATAATTCAATCCCCGAAAGTTTTAAAGTAGGCTTCCATTTAGCAAAATCAAGGTCTTCAGCACCCGGCTCAGATCCCGTTTTATCATAAGTAAACCTGAAATATCTGGCCGTAGTTGGTTCAATGGCATTGGTAATTTCCGCATCACCATCCTGCCAGCCGTGACGTGGGGGCTCCAATCTGCCTAACGAGCGAAAGTTTTTACCATCATCACTTACTTCAAGCAACAATCGTTGCGACTGGTAATTGCTTGCCGAAGTATGGATGATGAGCGAACGGCAGGTAAAAGGTTTAGTAAATTCCAATTGCAGCCAGCAGGGCTCATTACTGGTAAAGCTTTTAGTATTACCTTTTTCGGCAAGGTATTGAACATCGGTATTCGGTAAACTGGTGCTTATCTTCGGATGTTCATCATAACTACTCTGCCCCTCGCCCGGGAGCGACGGATAGGCCAATATTTCAATGTCTTTATAATAGTTTTTATAGTGCTTTGGTACAAGTAAAGTATCATGATAAGTTTTGCCGCCCTCAACCTCAGTTTTTGACCACACTACTTTTTGCATAGAAAGCTCAGGAGTTATCCATGGCCCGCCTGCGAGCGCGAAACCATCGCTATCATGCATTGCCAGTTTTACACCTATCCTGTCAGCTTCCTGCATGGTAAATTTCACCATCGCCCACCATTCGGGGCTTAGCTGATTAATTGACGGGGTGATAAAAGGCGGATTAGCCGGCCCTTTAATGGGCATTAAATAAGCGCCCGCAATCCCGGCCTGTTTCATCGCCTTCAGATCGGCAGTGATACCCTCCCGGCTTACAGCGCCCTGCATCCAGTACCAGAACACCCATGGCTTTGCTGATTCGGGAGGGTGCAAAAAAGCCTGTTCCAAGCCATCTATGTGCAACAAGGATTTATGCTTTTGCGCTATTCCCTTAAAGAAAAAGAAGCACAAACAAATACCAATTATGAAAACGTGCTTCTTCATTGCGTTTTGTTAAACTTTATTTGATATGCCGCTTTCCCTGCTGCATCGGGTTTACCCTCATAAGGTTTCAGATAAAAACTATAGCTATAGCTTTTTGCAGGGATACGGTATTGCTCCAAAGGCTCGGCCACTTCCGACCAGCTATCATTACCGCCTACGCCCATTTGTAGCAGATCGATATTCAGCGTAATAAAACCCGCATCCTGCAGTCTATTCGTATGCTTTGCCTTTTGAATATTATCTTCGGTGTAAGGCCAGGCGCTCATGCTGAGCAGGCTATCGGTAGTTACCAACAAGCCGCCTGTTTTATGATGCAACAGCATCCAGCGTACATCCGTGCGGTTGCCGTTTTCCTGGGGCACAACATAAGGTTCCATAAACTGGTTGATGGTTTGCGAATAGATTCCCGCTTCCGAGCCCGTACGCCTGTCGATGTAGTTTTCATAAGGCCCCCGGCCATAGTAACTGATATTGCTATCGGCCCTTGCTATCCCCATCTGCATACCAACTTTTGGCAGGTTTGGCAAACCGGGTTTAACATCAAGGGAATAAGAAACCTTCAACAACCCATCGCCACGAATGGTGTAATCTACATCAACCCTTGCACTATCATTAAGCATCGAATAAACGCTTGTGATCACTACCGAACCATCCCCGGCTTTTTGGCTTGAGACCTTTTTCAAAACGGGCACCGCTTTAAACCAAGCTGCCAGTTTCTTTTCCATTTTCCATCCGCGATGATCATTATCGGTAACCGGGCGGGTAAAATGTGGCAATAAAGGAGCAAATACCTGTTGCTGGCCTTTGCTGATATAGGAAATTAAAGCCCCGTTAAATTTACTTACGCCTATCTCAAAATCTTTACCGCCAATATGGTATGCTTTATCGTCTTCGGAGATTTTCACCTCAGGGTATTTTTTAGCGTCAAGATGAACCGCCAAAAATTCAGAGGGCGTTAGCTGGAACTGATCATTCGCTATTGCATAACCTTTAGCTGCCCATGGCTTATCTTCAGTAAGGGTAAAATGAATATCGGCCAGGTATTCATGACCGGCCTGTAAATTGGGCAGGTATTGTTTTATGCTGATGATGGTATCATGCCCCGCAGCAAGGTTAATGTGCGGCATTTGCTTTTTTAAAATAATATTACCCTCTTCCCTCAACTGCAAAGTAACATCATAATCGGCCAGTGAAGCCACACTATGCCAGTTTTTGATGTGGATCGTTTCCTTATCAGCATCAACCAACTCGCAAACCGCGGGCTGAAAAACGTGCTTACATTCATAAATAGCGGGCTTTGGTCTCCCGTCGGATGCTACGATGCCTTTGATGGTGAAATTATCAAAATAGCGTTCGCCGTAATCACCACCGTATGCGTAATAAGCGTTACCTGTGGAATCATGTTTTAAAAGCCCCTGATCTTTAAACTCCCAGATAGCCCCGCCGATAATCCGTTTGGTTGATCGCCACTGATCCCAAAATTCTTTCAGGTTGCCGTTAGAGTTACCCATCGCATGCGAATACTCCACAAAAAATATCGGGCGGTTATCGCCGTTTTGCTGATTAGCTAATAAAGGCGCGGTGTAAATGCCGGGATACATCCGGCTCACGATATCTACATAAGGCTGATCGATAGGATTTTGCAACCTGTGCGAATGATCATTAGTTTTTGGATAACGCGGATCGGTTGGGTCGATATAGCCTTCAGCCTGAGGCGTGCCCTGGGCAGGTTCATAATGTAGCGGACGGGTAATATCAAAATCATGGATCCAGCCTGCCATAGCCGCATGGTTTGGCCCGCGACCTGCCTCGTTGCCTAAGCTCCAGATGATCACACTCGGATGGTTTTTATCGCGCATCACCATACGCGTTGCCCTGTCGAGGTAAGCGCCGGTCCACATCGGGTCGTTGCTTAATTTCGAGCCAAGGCCATGTGTTTCGAGATTGGCTTCATCTATTACCAGTATACCATACTCATCGCACAGATCATACAGGTATGGATCCATTGGGTAATGACTGGTGCGGATACAGTTAAAATTGAAACGTTTGATAGTGCGTACATCGTTCAGGATATCTTCGCGCGATAGTGCTTTTCCTTTTACCGGGTCATGATCGGGCCGGTTTACGCCGTACAGGTAAGTTACCTTACCGTTGATAAGCAGCTTGCTATCTTCCTTACTAAATTCAATGCTCCTGATGCCAACCTTGCAGCTTTTCACCTCCAATGTTTGACCGGTGCTGTCAACTAATGATAAAGTAAGTGTATATAGGTTAGGCTTTTCATCGCTCCATTTTTCCGGGTTTTTAAGCGTGGTTTCCATCAGACCGAATTTTACATTATCCAACCGCGGATAGATCTCATTGATGATACTTTCAACACTTCGTTCCAATGGCTTTTGCAGCACTTCTTTATTATTCCTGTCGAAAAGTCTTGCCTCAATTTTATAACCGGGAACAGCTTTGCCGGTCAGGTTCTCTATCCGTGGACGGATACTGAAAACTGCGTCTTTATATTGTTTATCCAGTTTGGCCTGCCATTGAAAATCAGCTATGCGTAGTTTTGGTTCTGCCAGTAGCATTACCTCCCGATGGATGCCGCTCATACGCCACTGGTCTTGATCTTCCAAAAAATAACCGTCACTCCAGCGGATCACCTGTACCGATACCACGTTTTCGCCAGTTTGCAGGTATGGGGTAATGTTGAACTCCGATGGCAAAAAACTATCCTCACCGTAACCTAAAAACTTGCCATTCAACCAAACCTTAAAACCCGAACTTACCCCACCGAAATGGAGGGTAATGTTCATGTCCTTCCAGTTAGGCGGCAGGGTAAACGTACGCTGATAGCTGCCAACACCATTATAATCCTGTGGTACGTTTGGCGGATTAACCGGCCTGAAAGGGTAAACCGCACTTTTATAAATAGGCTTATCATATCCCTGCATCTCGATGCTTGAGGGTACAATGATCTTTTTCCAGCCGCTTACCCTGCTTCTATAAAAATCCTTTGGTGCATCAGCAGGTTTGGCAGCATAGCTAAAATCCCAGTAACCATTCAGGGATAACATCCTGCCCGATTTTCCCCTGTCACCCGCCAATGCATCTTTAATATTGCTGTATGAATAAGCTGTAGCCCGTGCAGCGTCCCGGTTGATACCATCAACCAAAGGGTTTTCCCATGGCTCGGCATCATAAACCGTAGGCACATTAGGGATAGGCGCAGGTGTTTTATCAACCAGCTGCGCGTAAAGCCCGGTTGATGAAAATGCCGTTAAAAGCAGAATAGATAATAGCTTCTTCATCATTTCTTCGCGCTGTAGTTTATGGTGTACTGTTTTTGTTTTTGGATGGTAAGTTCATAGGCCCCATTTCCTTTAGCAGTTATTTCCCCTTCATTGCAAATCGGTTTTGATGTACTGGCAAACCGCAGCAAGCCGGTTCCTGTATCGCTGTTTACTTTGATCTGTTTGGTACTGCATGATACTTTGATATCGCCATTGGCAGTTGGTACGCTACCCTCCATCCATTGCATGCCGCCCAATTGGGGCTCGATCACATATTGCTGATAACCCGGTGCGGTTGGTTTTACACCTAAATAATATTTGCCCAGCAGGTAGATCGGACTGGCGCCCCAGGCATGGCACAGGCTTTTGCCAAACAGCCGCCCATACATAGCGTAATGATCAGCACCGGTTTTGGTTGGATTATACTCTTCCCAAAATGAAGTTGCCCCCAAATTGAGCATCCCACCCCAATAATCCTTCATTTCTTTGAGCACATAACTTTGCTCGCCCATGGCGCAAAGGGCTTCCAGTTCGTAAAAGCGCATGTAGGGGGTGGTTATCTTTTGGATCTTATCATTCAGCAACACATATTTTTTAACCTCCTGTTGCTGGCTTGCATTTAGGTAATTGAAAAATATCGAGAACATATTGGTGTAGCGGGTTACATTGTCGCTTTGCTTCCCATCAACTATACTGTGCACAAAGGCATGTTTATCCTCATTCCAATACAGGTCGAAGATCTTTGATTTCAAATCTGCCGACAGTTTTTGGTATTGATCGTTGCTTGTTTTGTCATCCATGATATTGGCGCACAGGGCCATGGTTTCCAGGCTGCGGCAAAGCAGCAATTGTTCAAAGCTTACCTCGCCTTTTTTGCTGAGTTTGTCGGCCCAGTCGATGAATACCCAGTCGCCGGGCAGGCCTTCCATGAGGCCGTTTTTGTCCCGGCGCTGCAGGCAGTAGCTCATCAGGCTTTGCATGCGCGGGTACATTTGTTTGATGAAACTTTTATCGCCGGTGTATTGGTAGTAATCATAAATACCCATAAACCAGTAAAAAGTATAATCCATAATGGTATTGATATGGCTGGTTACCGGGTCTTTACCGCGCAGAGCATACAGTGTGCGGGTTACCGTTGGGGAATCAAAATACAGGTAATAATTCATCAAATAGCTTTGATAAGCATCGCCCGACCAGATCCACCTGTCCCTCTTAATCCCATCAATAAAAAATTCGCGTGTGTTCAGGTGCAGGGTATAAGCCGAAACATCCCAGATCTTGTTGACCTGCTCATCAGAACATCTGAAACTCCCCCGCTGCTCAACTGGCGAATATTCATAAAGCATGGCTACATCGTCGGCACTTACATTGTCATCAAACAATACATTGATGTAGCGAAATGCGCGCGAACCCTCCATGGTATGATCAGCTTTTTGAGGCTGATCTATGGAGATACTGTCCAGCAGTTCGCAGGTTGCGGTGGCTAAAGCTTCTTCTTTAGATTCGCCATAGCAGAGCTTAACATTGCCTTTACCTTTTAAGCCGATCAATTTTGCATACCCAAAGGTTTCTTTACCAAAATCAACCAAAATGGAATGCTCTTTTCGCTCCGTTTTTGCGGGTTTGTGCTCTTCCGTAGGCAAACGAAACGCCGAAGGCAATTTATCCGCCGAATCAAAGTTCCAGTTACCGGCATTTACGTATTTGGTGGCCGATACATCAGAAGTTTTGCCCGATTCATCGATCCATTCTTTATCCTCATAAGTTACTAGCCAGGAGGTATCTGACACCAGTTGCTGCCCCTTCACAAATATGGCAGGAGCAGCAGCCTGGTTATAAACTTTGAGACTAAGCCTGTGCCTGCCAGCCGGCACATGGATATTTTTGGGGTAACCTGCTAAGGCCTTACCATCAAGCTTTACATTGTATTGGCCTTCAACGGCCAGCTCAACTGTTTCGGGGTTTGCAAGCGTAAAATCCTTATGAAAATCAACCAGTACGTAATGACTGTCCAGTTTCCAGAATGGCGGGAAGAAAGCCCCCCGCTCGGTACGGCGGTTTTGCATTTTATTGCTCAGCCATACTTCATAATCGCCGGGATACCAGATCCAGGTGGCCTTTTGCGCTTTGGCAACATCGGCAAAAAACATCAGGCTGAGCAGCATAATCAATATGTAATGCTTGTTGAGTTTTATATGGGTTGATCTTTTATGCATTTTTAATGTCCGTTGAAAATGAGGTATAAGGCAATCATCACTATGGTAAGCAGTGCCCAGGCAATTTTTACACGCCGGGTAGGTTTAGCGGTATTGTGTATTTCCGATAGGGTTGCCTGGTAAACCGTAGGCGCGTTATCAAGCAGCGAGATCAAAACAGCAGATATCGCCAGGAAAACAAATATGAAAAACGACAACATCAGGTAATGCGGCCAAAAGCTGTACTTAGCAGGTGGCAACACCCACAAATAAACCACACCTGTGCCCAAACTAAAAGCCGAACCAGCTGATAAGATGACATTAACAGCCTTGCGAGTGGTGCGTTTCCAGTAAACCGTAAGCAGGAAAACCACGGCCAGCGGCGGAGCGATGAAGCCCAATACCGATTGAAATACATCGAACAGGTTAAGCCCTTTAATGCTGTCAATAGCCAGCGCCATGCCTATCGCAAACAGGCAGCCGGCAATTACAGTGTAACGCCCTACCCTGATCAGGTCTTTGTTAGTGGCCATGGGGTTGATCTTTTCTGCATAGATATCCATGGTAAAAACCGTGCTCAGCGAGTTGAGTGAGGAGCCGATAGTACCCACCAAAACCGCGATCAGCACGACGATAACTAACCCGTTCATCCCCGGCGGGAAAAGGTTGGTGACCATAGTCATATAAGCCAATGCAGGATCGCTCAGATGCGGATAGAGGATAAAACAGAGGATACCGGTGAGTATAAACAGCGGCAGCGACAGTATTTTGAGCCAACCGATAAAGTTAACGCCAAGCTGCCCCTGCTCCAGATTTTTGGCACCCAATACCGATTGTACCATGGCCTGATCTGTACAGAAAAAAGCCACAGCTGATACCGGGTAGCCTAACAAAATAGCATACCAGGGATATTTAACATCGCTTGCCGGGTGAATCAGGTTCCAGTAGTTTGCGGGCGTTTGAAGAAACACGGCTGATAACCCGCCGGCTTTGTTTACGCCCAGCACAGTCAAGGTTAATGAGACGCCAATGAGTAACAGCATCTGGAAAACATTTACTTTAGCTATAGCTTTTAAGCCGCCTGTAAAGGCAAAAAGCCCGGCGAATGATACCAGTACAATAACCGATTGCCACATGGGGATGCCCAGAATCTGCCTTACTAAAAACCCACCGGCAAACAACCCCAGTGAAAGCCATGAGATGAGCATTTTGATCAATGCGTACCATGCTAAAATGTTACGCGTAGAATCGCCATAGCGGTTACCCATAAACTCGGGCATAGTAGATACTTTGGCCGCGATGTACTTCGGCGCGAAAACCAACGCCAGCAGCATCAGGAACACAAAGGCATACCAATCGAAATTTACGGCTACGATACCTGTACTGTAACCGATGCTTGCAAAAGCCAGCAGCATGGACGGCCCAACATTGGTGCCCCACATGTTAAAACCGATGCTTGCCCAGCCCAATGATTTATTGGCCAGAAAAAGCGTTTCGTCCGTTTTATTTTTATTGCCGAAACTGGCGCGGTAACCGATCACCATTAAAACAACCAGGTACACGGCCACTACCGAATAATCCAACAGCGTGAGGCGCGATACGATATTGCTCATGCCGAGGATCATGCGCTTAATTCGTTTACGGTTAAATTAAATTCGGTGAGGATGTCATCAACCTTTACGGGTTTACCGCTTTGTAACGAGCGGTCCATAGCCTGAAGCAGGGCGATGGTGCCAATACCTTCTTTAATATCGGGGTAAGCGGTGTAACCTTCGGTGATGCTATCGGCAAAGTATTCGAGGTAATTTTGATACTCGCCGGCGTGGTGGCTTTTGCCCTCAAACCTGAAGTAATGTTTAAGCTTATGTTCCCAGGTAATGATGCGTTCTTCGCCGGTATTATCGGTAATTGCATAGCGCAGGTCCATATAATCGCCCTGACTGCAGCCCTCGGTGCCGCGTAAAATGCAGCTCATTTCACTGTCGCGGGTAACGGGCTGTACCGGACCGGTATAACAGCCGCTCACACGTGCAATGCGGCCATCCTTCGCTTTGAAAATAAAATGCATGGTATCCGGGTTCTTCAAGCCACCTTTAGCTCCGTTAGAACTTAGCATGCCGTAGCCCATCACCTCTTCAATATCGGGCAGGTACCAGCGGATAAAATCAACCGGGTGGCTTAAGCCCCCGTACAACCACTTAAAAGCCTGCTGTAACGACCAGGGCTTCTCTAAAAACCAACGGTGGTCTGCATGATAATAGGCCTCTACGGTGATCAAATCTCCTATCAAACCTGCCTCATAATCTTTGCGCTGTTTTTTCATCGGCTCAAAAAAGCGGGAGCTTTGGCCTACAAATACCTTTTTGCCGCTTTGCTCAACCAGTTCAAGCAGCTCGGCGGCTTTGCTTAAGTCATCAATAAATGGCTTGGTACAAACCACATGTTTGCCATGCAATAGAGCCTGTTTAACGTGTTCTGCATGCAGATGATCCGGCGTATAAATGGCAATGATTTCTATCTCAGCATCATTAAGCAGGTCGTCGTAGTTGGTTGTATAACTATGAAAGTTGAACTCCTCTGCGCGGTGTTTGCATAGTTCAATATTCCTGTCGCACACCATTTTCAGTTCAAGCTTCTCACTTTTCAATGCCGCCGACATGGTGCTGCGCCCTTCGCCTAATCCTAATATTCCTATTCTCATTTTATAATGATCGTTTAGTGTCGCTGTTGTCTGTTACCTGTTTAAAAAACACCCATACCTCGCCCTTTCGCGTGCCGGGCACACCTTCCTGGTATTTTTTCATCAACCTGTTCCAATCGTTTACCCGCGGATTGTTTTCGATGGTTTTAGGATTAAGGTCATCAAGCTTTTTGCCTTTCGGGATACTGATCACCAGCATCAGGCGGCGCCCGTTT
Organism: Mucilaginibacter gossypiicola; assembly: GCF_900110105.1. Taxonomy (GTDB): domain Bacteria; phylum Bacteroidota; class Bacteroidia; order Sphingobacteriales; family Sphingobacteriaceae; genus Mucilaginibacter; species Mucilaginibacter gossypiicola. The sequence goes on from NZ_FOCL01000003.1 coordinate 879,675, forward strand.
CTGAACACCAGTAATTGCTGAAAACCTGCATTACAAAAACCTTTAGAAACCTCGGGCCAGTTTTTAAACTGGCTGGCGTGGTAATCAATATATTCCTGCTGCAGGCGTTCATCGGCAACCAGGTTTGCCGTTAGTATAATATTATCCCATTGCTTAGCAATGCCATTTGCACCGCAATGCTGCGTTCGGTTAAAATCATAAAAGGGGCTGCTATAAACCGTAACCTGGCATGAGGGATATGCTGCGCGAGCACTTTTTTGGATGAATGTTGCGTTTAAATGCTTACCGTAAACAATGAGATGGTTATCCCAACGGTAAACAGCCGAAGCCGGTAGCCCCTGCTTACGGGCAATATTCAATAACGCGGTATAATTGAGCTGTTTACCTTGCGGACCCGTCACTTCAACAATGGCATAAGGATTTGAAGTTGCCTCTACATGAAATGCAGGCAACAATAAAACTACCGTGAGCCAAACTATATATGCTTTTAATATTTTCATTCTGTTTTATGATTGATGGGCAGGTTATCCGGGTTTACCTTACGATACTGAAATAGATAGCGATAAGGCCGTTCTATGCCTGCTGATAGTTTTACGCCATCATCAACCTGCGGACCGTTATTTTCCCAAACATTGCCGGGACCATTGGCGTTTTTCAGGAACTTATCTGCCGGACACCAGTTGTTTTTTATGGTGATGTATGACGAGCCCTCATCGGTATACAGGTAAAACCAATGCTGCGGGTCATGCGCGTAAGGAGCTTTATAAATACTATCGACATAGTTATTGCTGATCACCGAACCGGGCTGCGCGGATAGCGTATAGATGCCGGCAACATCATACATATTGCGGGCGTAGTGGTGAATTTTGTTAGCCGTAATGCGGTTATCACTCATGGCGTTGACGGTCTTTGTCCAGCCCCAGCCCATGCTGATGCCGGTGTAGTTTACATCGCAAACCTCGTTATGTGTTATGCTGATGCCTTTAACATAGCCCCCGCCAATGCCAACGCATCCCCAATCTTCATTGGTAGCATCTGTAATTAAATTATTGGAGATAGTGTCATTGGTGCAGATCTCCCGTTTCTCAGTAGGGTTATAAGGCAGGTGAACTTCCTGCGCTTCGTCTGAATATACGCCGTCGAGAATTGCTGTGCCGCCGATATCTTTAAACAGGCTGCCTTTAATCACATTATCATGCGTGCCACGCTGAAAATCCAGCCCGGTTGAGGCCATGTGTTCAAAACCGCAGCCATCAAATGCGATGTGCGATGCATAAGCCACCTCAACCGCAGCTTTCGGTCTGCCCACCCATGCCTGGTTTTCCAGACCTTTTTTATCGGGCGTGCCAGGGATTTTCAATTTGTAAGCATCCAGCATGTACATCCCGGCCTGGTGCGGAACTAAACCCGCCTTTGACGGACGGAGCCAGCTGCTGTGCTCAAAACTGATATTTTTAAAGCTGACGTAGTTAACCAGGCGATCAAGAGTGCTTTCTATTTTCACCAATGTTTCCAATTGGGGAACGGTAACAACAGCTGTTTGCAGATCCTCACCTTTGCGTGGGATATAATATATTTTGTTAGCGATGCGGTCATGAAACCACTCGCCGGGCTTATTTAAAAAACTGATCGCATTGCTGAGATAGAACCCTGAATTACCTGTTTTTTTGGAAATCCAGGGCGCTGGCCATGGATGCTCGGACTGGATGCGGCTTTCGGGCTGATAGAAAGATAAGCGGGCACTATCCCCCATTACCTTGACAGCTTTAACCCGTAAAATGGCAATTGCCCACCATTGATGAATAAACACTTCCATACCCTTAAGATGGGAGGTCTCAATAGAGGCAGACCATGGAATTACACAGGTTTCGGTTTTGTGATCCCAGGAAAGAATGCGGTTCATCAACGGGGCTTCAGTATTGCGGGTACGAACCGCCTTTTCATTATTCACCCACAGCTGCCTGAATTGTAAAGGCTCATCTCCGATCATTGGTGCATCAGCTTCCCAAACACTGCCTTTAGCCTCTGCCGGTAAACCGGGAATCTCTGAAGTTGCTTTACGCCATCCTGTTACGGTAACGCCGCCGCTTAGGATAGTTTTGCCCATGCCTTCGCCCTCAATAAAGGTCGGACTCTCGGCTGTACCTGAATCTTCGGGGCGGATAAATAAAGGTTCTGCTAACTGGTAAACTCCCGCTAATACTTTGATATGGATACCGCCTTTTATCGATGCATCATTTAACCGCCTCAGTTCACGGGCTTTCCGGATTGCCATTGCTACGCTTGCCAGTGGTTGTTGCTGGGTTCCGGCATTGTTATCGGAGCCCTTTGGTGCTACCCAAATCTCGGCCGCAAAAGCGCCACCTGTCAAAACAACATTTAACAGCATCAACAAAACAACTACGCGGCGGATGTTCATTTACGTTTTTTTACTTAGCTTGGAATATTGATTTCACATATGTGGTATTAGCGCTGAAATTCCACTTTACATTGCGTGGATCTTTGGCATCGCGCGAGCGCTCGATGACCAGCCAACCTGTCCAGCCCATTTTATCCAATGTGGCCTTTACCTGCTTCATGTTTATTTTAGGATCGTTTTGCAGCCAAACACCATCATCATTGGTACAGTGGATCTGCACGATATAATTTTTGCCCAATATTTGAAGTTCGCTATCCAAATCGCGCCCGTTCCTGATGACGTTTTCAAAATTGAAATAGCTTTTAATAGCCGGCGAGCCTATATCCTTCAATAACTGCAACTCGCCTTTGGCATCCAATGCGGTTTCAATGCCTATTACCACCCCGGCCTTTTCCGCTATCTTGCCAACCTCTTTTAAGCGGGAAACAATAGCCGGGCGCAGTTCAGGAAATTTTACCAGGTCGCCTTTTACACCCATCGGCAAGAAGCCAACTTTAACACGCATTTGTTTCATGGTGTTGATACAATCGGTAACGGCCTTAACCGCTGTTGGGCGTTCGGCAAATGACTGGGCGAAAAAGCCGGTCATCCCCATGGATGGGATTTCCAGGTTCAGCTCTTTCGCCTTGTTCAGGAATACATTCCTTATCGAATCATTGGCCAGCTGGTTATCAAAAGTTTCGCGGTCGCCAAGGCCACCCATATCTACTTCAACGCCATCCGCACCGATATCTTTAGCCAACTGAAATGCACCTAACTTTTGCCGTTTAAGGATCATCAGATCAACAACTGCTACTTTATAGCGCTGCTTTGATGCGGTTTGGGCAACCGACGGTGCGCCAAAAGCACACATCATCAACCCTATCCAAAAACCTGAGATCAACCTGTATTTCATAACTTATTTTTTTGTTGCCTGCGCAAATACTTTCTCTAATTGTTCAAAGCCCTTTATGGCATTGGCCGGGAGCTTTTCGCCTTTGTCACCAAACACATACATAGCGGGTTCTTTTTCGATGGTTACCTTTTCATCATCGAAACCGCCCTTATTGTCTTTTATCTTATTAATATCGAGATGAAAATTCTTGGCGATAAAGAGGTACAATGCCGCCCGTTTTGAAGAACCGAAATCATGCCCTTCGTTAGGTAAATGCACATTCTCTACTTTATCGGCAGCATCGTAATAGCCATACATTTTTTGGAGATAAGGAAAATCATGCTCCGGCATGTTGGCTGTCCAGTCCTGCCCGTCGGAGATCAGTAGTTGAGGCCGGGGTGCGGCCATGGCAGCCAGTTCTACATTATCTGTTCCGTTGCCGCATTGATGGATAGGCATGCCACTTTCGCAAGGGCATCCCCCATAAAAGTAAGATGACACCGACACCACGGGGGCGCTGAGTTTGATCCGGTCATCCATGGCAGTCATTAAAACGGTATGACTTCCGCCACCCGAGCCGCCGCTAATACCAACGCGTTCCGGGTCGGTTTCTTTAAGTGAAAGCACATAATCCAGGATCCGGATAGCGCCAAGTGCCTGAATGGTTTGCGCCAGGCTTCGGCGATGATCTTCATCCTTAAATTGCAACAAGGACTCACCCCAGGCAAAAAGGTCATAACTGTAAGCCATTGCCCCCATCCGCGCCAGCGAGGCACAACGGATCTGGCAATCGGCCCGGTAACGCTGGTGTTCCCAGTGCCCGTCAGGGCTTAAGATCACCGGAATCTTCCCTTTTATTTTAGATGGTTTATATAGTGAACCGTTAATGTACAAACCTGGCAAAATTTCAATAGCGATATTCTCAACCGTGTAACCGTCATAAGTCCGTTTAGGGGTGATGATTGGTTTAGAGGCAGGTTTGGCAGGCAGCGGTGATAGCTCCAAGGCTTTGTAAAGCTCAGGCTTTAGTATAGTCTTGCGTTGTTCCCAGGTATCACGATCGTGATATTGGGCGGCAATCCTGTCAAGCTCCTTCCAGCCATCGCTTATCGACCAGCGGAAGTATTCATATTCTTTGAGTTTATACCTGCCGGAGGCTTCTTTGTTTACTTTAAGATCGAGCGGGGTAAGGATGTTGGTCAGCGTGGTATCTACATTTGGCCTGAAACGCCATTGCGCATAGTTAACCCATCTACCCTCAACTTGGGCAGCCGTGTATTTGATCTTTACGTGGTATTTGTCCTGCACCTCATCAAGTACCTCCTTCAGGGTTTTCCTGTACATAGCATCGGTAGTTTGCTGCGCACGGGCGGCAAAACTCACAGCTGTAAAGTAGGTTATCAGTATGTAAATCAGTTTTTTCATTGTTTTATTTGTTGTAGAGACGCATCACATGCATCTCCCGCGAGCAAGTTCATTGTAAAGCCGCTTGTCCTAAAGGAGACGCATGTGATGCGTCTCTACATTTAAACAAAAAGAAAGCGTCATTGCGAGGTACGAAGCAATCCCCGATTAGCAAATCCGCCCTGTACAGTTTGGGATTGCTTCGTACCTCGCAATGACGGTTGGATATAAATTTAATTACAAATCCTTAGTCTCCCCAGTTGGCACCGGCGGCGTATACCCCTCCACCTTCGGCCAAACACCATCCTTTATTTCTTTCATCTCCAGTTTTGAAGGATCAATAACCACATGTTTTATCTTTTGCCTGCGCCAGGTGTAAACCACATGCACCATCCCGTCCGAAGTTTGAATAACCGATGGATAAGAATATTGACTGATAGGCGAATCCTCCAAAATCAAAGCCGCATACCACGTAATACCATCTTTGGATACAGCCACGTTCAACGGCGTACGTGCGCCCTTGGCCAAATTTCCAGGTGGCAAAACATGATTATAAACCAATAACTGGCGACCGTCTTTCAAAGTCACCGCATCGGTACCCGAGTTATTATTGGGCAATAAAGTTTTCTCCAAAGCAGACCATGTTTGCCCGCCATCTTTAGACCAGGTGCTTAATATCGCCCTGTTCTGACTGCGGCAAAGCGCCTGCAGCCTGCCATCTTTATAAGTTAAAATACTTGGCTGTATCGCTTTCATCTCTTTACCATCGCCGATAGGGCCTATCATTGTCCAGTTTTTACCGAAATCTTTAGTAGCTTCAAAATGTACCTGCCATGCTTTGCCTTCAGTACTTACAGGGCTAAGCAGGGTGCCATTTTTCAACAACACCGGCTTGTTTTTGATAGGTCCTAAAAAACCTTCAGGCAAAGCTTTTTGCTCCGACCAGCTAATACCGCCGTCTTTAGATGTTTTTACAAAACCTTTCCATTTTGCCGGACTCGGGCCTATTTTATAATAAAGCTGCAATTCGCCTTTAGGCACCTGGTACAGTACCGGGTTCCAGCAGGCATAGCGTAAAGTATCGTTTTGTATGCCGTTGGCGACATTAACCCCTTCTGTCCATTTACCACCAACAAATCGGCTTACCCAGATGCATACATCAGGGTTGCGCTCTTTAGTACCGCCAAACCATGAGGCTACAAGTCCGGTTGGTGTTTCGGCGATGGTAGCGGCGTGACACTCGGGGTACGGCGCTTTATCGTATATAAATTCGTCTTTCACAATGCCTTTACGCCATGGATTTTGAGCAAAGACATTGGTTATTAATAGACAAGCTACTACACCGGTAAGTAAAATCCTTTTTAACATCGTAATATTATTTTTGAGTAGCAGCCTTATCCTTTGCAGCCTTATCAGCGGCTTTTTTTGCGATGATGGCTTTGGTATAATCGCCGTATAGTTTGTGCCAGTTACGGCCGTTACTGTTGAGGTATTGCTCGTTTTTGGTTTTGTAGATTTCAAAAATGGCCGATACCTGTTTGATGTTTTTAAAATCGACAGCCTGTTCGCGGGCCAGCTTCAGGTTAGCAAGAATTGCAGCTTCTTCAACGGGAGTCAGATCGGGGATGATGGATTTGTAACCGGCTAACGTAAAAGCCACTTTGCCGATGGTGTATTTATCCAATACAGTTTCAACCTGATCTTCGGTTAAATCTGCATGTAAACCGGTCATCAGGTTTTCGTGTACCGATTTTGGCAGCGAAGAGTTAATGATGATCTGCCTGTCCATGGTGCTCAAAGCTTTGCCCGTAGCCGGATCAATACCTGCCGGAACTGATTCATACGAATGGTTGTTGTTCCAATCGCGGATGGCTTTGAGGTGGGTTGCTATCACATTTTTTACGCGGGTAGCTTTTGCCGTATCAGTAAGGGATAGTGAGGTTACCCAGTCAGTAGCTTTTTTATCAACTTCCGCATCGACTTTGGCCTGAGCCTCGGGGGATGGGGCCGATTTAGTTGCCTGTTGTTCCTGGGCTTTCAACGTGCCTGACAGCGATAGTAAGGCTATCAGCATAGCACCCGCCATGTTTAGTTTTTTCATATCAATGTTGCTTTAATATTTTACTTCAAAATCATAATCACCAGAGCAAATGCTGAGCACCGCTCTCCCATTCTCCATTTTCACCGGTTTGATATCTTTTATTGCTGATATTTTCTTCCCGCCCTCGGTTACTTCATCCATGTTTTTTGCCGGTACATAAACCAGTGCCGAACTATTTGGCGGTATAGTAACATGCCAGTTAAAACTGTCCTTAGTCCTGGTGTAATTGCTTTTCACAGGGCCATAAGCCGTTTGGTAAGAAGCATTAATGTTATCCAACCCGTTGATAATTGCGGGTTGCATAATCAATTGCTTAAAACCGGCGTTAACCGTTTTTATCCCGGCCACGTCTTGGTAAAACCAGGCAATCAGATCGCCCAGCAGCATGATGTGATTGCGGGAGTTCATAGCCGGATTGGCGGTATCGCCGTTCCATAATTCCCAGATGGTGGTGGCACCCCGGTTAGCCATATAACCCCAGCTTGGGTAAGTTGTATTGGAGGCTATTTTCCAGGCCAGGTCGGGGCGACCAAATTCAGTAAGGCCACGCATCAGCCATTGGGTACCGATAACGCCCGTGCTGATATGATCATGTGCCTCGTTGATCTTAGCGACTATGTTTTTAAATACAGCTCGTGTATTGGCGGCCGGCGTGATCCCGAAATACAATGGCAACAGGTTGGCGGTAACTGTATTATTGCTGTATTTCGATGTGACTTTATCAAAGTATTTATCGTTAAATGCTTTGCCTACATTTTGTTGCATGGCGGCAAAAACCCGTACATCAGCCGGTTTGTGCAGCATGACAGCGAACTTTTGCATCAAACCCGAAAGGTGATAATAGTAAGCTGTCGCGATCAGTTGTCCATCAGTATTAAGCGAAGAATCTTTAGCGTGGATCAGCTCCGGCGATTCGGGGGGCACGCACCAGTCGCCATATTTATCTTTGGTGACGATGTTATTTTTCATGTATTTGACACGCATGTAGTCCATCCATTTTTTCATAGATGTATAATGCTTTTCGATAGGAGTCTTATCAGCAAACTGGCGGTAAAGCATATCGGCCACCAGGATATACGTACCGGGCCAGGTCATGTTATCGCTGTAATAATTCCAATAAGCGGGGGCAACATCCGGGATAGAACCGTCGGTTTTTTGCGATTGCGCGATATCGTCCAGCCATTTGGCGTAGAAGTTACCATTGGCAAACACAAAACTTTCACCCAACGAACCTACCGCTCTATCACCCAGCCATGGCATCCGTTCGTTACGCTGAGGGCAGTCGACCGGCATACCTTTATAATTGCTCAGGATCCCCCAATAAGCATTATGATAAATCTTGTTGACGATATCGTTGGATGTTTCAAAATGGCCAATGGTTGGCAAGGCATCATAAACCACCTGTCCCTCAAAATCTGCTAATTCAGGCTTGCCGGGATAGCCGCTGATCTCCACATACCGGAAACCGTGGTATACAAATACCGGGTGCCAGATCTCTTCTGCCCCGCCTTTCAGCGTATATACATCGGTTACCTTGGCATCGCGCAGGTTGGCTATATAAAGTTCATTGTTGGCCTGCAAAGTCTCGGCATAACGAAGGGTTACTTTATCTCCCCGGTTTCCTTTCACATGCATTTGGATCCAGCCCGCCATATTTTGCCCCAGATCCAAAATCCACGTATCTTTTTTAAGTAGACTGATGCTGATGGGTTTGATGGTATCCATTATCCTGATGGGCTCGTTCATCTGCGCATCAAGCTTGCCGCCTGGTGCTTGTACTAATTCGGCTTTAAGCCAGTTGCTATCGTCAAAACCAGGCTTGTTCCATCCCGGAAACTCTTTGGCAGCATCGTATTCTTCGCCATCATACTCATTATTGGTACGGATAGGGCCATCTGCTGTAAAATGCCAGTTGTTATCGCTAATGATGATTTGCTTTGTTCCGTCAGTATACTCAACCTCCAGTTGCAGCAGCATTTTTGGAAAGCCAAATTCCTTGATCTTTTTGGGCTTGTACTTTGGCCGCATGGTAAAATACCGGCCGTTACCCAACACCGTTCCGATGGCATTACCACCTTGCTTGAGGTAACCGGTAACATCAAAAGTGTTGTATTTAACTGATTGGGTATAGTCGGTAGGCGGACCGGCCAAAACCTGGTCGCCAATCATTTGACCGTTCACATATAACTCGTAATGTCCAAGACCAACGATATAAGCCGTAGCTTTTTTAATACCCGGCTTCAAATCAAACTGGCGACGATAGTATCGCGCCGAAAGACGGGAAAACTTCGATACACTATCCCAGGCAAAACCATGGTCGCAGCCTATCCATTTGGCTTTCCAGTCTGTTGGGTTTAAAAGACCTACGCTCCATGCCGCGGATTTGCTCCAGGTTGTTGTGCCATTGTTAGTCCACACCCTAACTTTCCAGTAACATGCTGCACGGCTGCCCAGTGGCTTGCCCGCGTAGTTGATCATAATGGATTCAGTAGAATTTACTTTATGCGAATCCCACAGATCACCCTGCCCTGCTGTTAACTTTTCGGGAGTTGACGCTACGAGGATTTGATAGGCTACCTGGTTTGTATTCCGGGCATCGCTGGAGATCTGCCAACTTAGCCGAGGCTTTATTGTGCCGATACCTAAAGGATTGCTCAGCATTTCGCATTTCAGGTTTTGTAAACCGATGCGGGCATCCGCATAGCAATTGCCCGAGCAGTTTAAAATAAAACCCGCTAACAAAATGAGATATGTGAACAGCCTCTTCATCCTTTATTTGCCCGAAAAATCGAAATACAGGTTTAGCGTCAGTGCGTCTTCTATATTCCTGTCGTAATTAAAATATTGGTTCTTTTGGCCGCCGGGCCCCAGTTTTTCAGGCTTTTGCGATTTGGTACCTATCGGGGTTATGCCGTGCATAAACGAGATATCGCCCGAAGGAAAAGCCGGGGCCGTGTTGTACACATTTTTAGGATTAGCCGGGGTAAACAACCTCATAAACACATCCCGGCTATTACAAACAATGGTTACCGGTTGCCCGGTGGTTTGCAGTTTCATCCAATACAGGTTGGAGTAATAACCCTTAAACTCGGGGTAAACAACCTTGCCCTGCCCGGTTATGGTATTGTTGTAAGTTTTGTCCCACACACCAAGTGAAGTACCTTTCATCCGGTTTTTCCATACCCGGTAAGGACCATCGCCCATGTAAGTAACGCCTTTGATCTCTTTTTCGGGGAAAGAGAAATTGACACCCATCAAGGTCGCTTCCTCGCCAATAGGCCAGTATTTAACATCAAGCTGTACCCAGCCCGATGGATAGATCGTCCACTTTAATAAAGGCTCCGATTTTTTGGGTGGGAATACCGCTTCCACAACCAAGTTATCGCCCTCATAACGGTAAGTAAGCTTTTGAAAACCTGTTTGATCCTGCCCTTCTACTAATATTGGCCCGTTGTTAAAAGGAATATTCCCTTTTGCATTTTTCACACTAACCAATATGCCCGAATTACGGTTAAACGCCAGTTCGATCCCGTTGCCGGTTTTTACGTTGTACAGCGAATCTGTTTCGGTAATTGCTGCTTTGCTTCCGCCTGTTTTGGAAATGATCCGGTTAGTGATCTGATCATGATTGCTTACTTGGAAACTCCAGGTAAACAGCTCATGTTTGTTTATGTCAAATGCCGATACATACAATACATCGAAATTTTGCCAGTCTTTTGGTAGCTGCAACTGCAGGTTTCCGTACTGCCCCGGCGCAACATCCGGCGAAGCAATAGTGCCGGCTTTAGTTTTTGAACCGGCACCATTGAGCGTAGCCAGTTTATAGCTGAAAGTGCACTGTTTGAGATTAGTGTATGAGAACCTGTTCTCTAAACGCAGTGTACCGTTAAATGCAGAAGTTATTTCACGCGGTTCGAGATATACCGGGCTCCAGATTTCTTTGATTGCATAATAGCTGCCTTCTTTTTCATGATAGGGGCCGATGATGCCGTCGGGGCCATGGTCGCCATCGCTGTCCAATTCTCCGTTTTTGTCGGTGCGAACCACAGCTTCATCTGCAAAATCCCAGATAAAACCACCCGCCGAAATCGGGGTGTGCCACATCTGTTTCCAGAAATCATCCAGTCCGGCACCGCCACCACCATCATATAAACCGTGTAAAAACTCGGTTGGGAAAAATATGTCATGCCCGTTGATGCCGGTATTGGTACCGTAATCGTAGTTAATGTAGTGCTGTGTATTTGTCCCCCGGAAGATGCCCCATGGGTGGATGAGCGGGCGTTTTTGAATGTCGAGCTCATCAAACCAATGATCGAGGTTAAAGTTGAAGCCGCCCTCGTTGCCGTTATCCCAGATCACAATGGATGGGTGATTGATGTCTTTTTCGATCAGTTCCTTAGTTAGCTTTGAGCCTACCACATCATCATAAGCATGATGCCAGCCGGTGAGTTCGTCCAACACAAAAAGACCTAATGAGTCGCATACATCCAGGAAATGATTATCGGGCGGGTAATGCGACATGCGCACCGCGTTCATGTTCATATCTTTCATCAGCTGCACATCTTCAATACTGATCTTTTTATTTAGCGCCCTGCCTGTTGCCGGCCAAAACGAATGACGGTTTACGCCTTTAAATTTGATCTTTGCATTGTTTACATAAATACCATCATGCTCCCTTAATTCAACCGTACGGAAACCGATGCGCTGTTTTACCGTGTGAACAGCTTTACCATTCTCATTCAACGTAAACACCACATGATAAAGGTTAGGAAACTCCGGCGACCATAATTTAGGCGAAGCAATATGCGTACTGATATTAGCAAGGCTATCCCCGGCATTAATCTTCACAGAAAACGGGGTGCCAAACTTTTGTCCAGCCAGCGTATACACCTGCCCTGTTACCGAGCCGGCCTTTACAGATGCCAGCCTGAGTTGCGCTTTTAAATTACCATTGGCTTTGGCATCAACCGCATAATAACTGATATGAGATTTAGGCAACGCCTCCAAAAATACCGGCCTGAAAATCCCGCCGAATACCCAGAAGTCCCCCTTACGTTCGGCTGCGTTTACTGATGCATTGGCCGAATGTTTGGATACCGTTACCTCCAACAGGTTTGATTTACCATAGTTAAGTAAAGCGCTAACATCATACTTAAAACGGTAAAATGCCCCCTGGTGAATTGGCCCGGCCGATTTACCGTTTAACTTCACCTCGGTATCGGTCATGGAGCCATCAAAAACAATATTGATAGCTTTGCCCTGCCATGATGCCGGTACATTAAACTCATATTTATAAAGCCCTTGTTCCTTACCCTTTAAACTATCCTTTGCAAGCCCGTAATTGTATTTGCCAAAGCCCTGAAATTCCCAGTTTGATGGCACCGGGATGGTTGTCCATTTGCCTGAATTATTACCCGCTGTACAGAAGAATTGCCAGTTTGCGGTATGGTCGCTCCCTGTACCCGACAGGAACAGCTTTTGTGTTTCCTGGGTGCGAGCTGTTAACCCGCTTATCACAAACAGTAAAACAATCCATATTTTAAAACAGGCAGATCTCATCAGTATATTCAGTTAGCAGTTAAGGTAAATTTCAAAGGGTTATCTGTGCGGAAGGGCGCAGCGGGCAAGCCATCCTTGTTATAAAAATTGGGCTGTGCGGTTTCTGACCAGGCAAAACGCGCGGCTACTGGTTTGGCAACCGATGCGGCAGATACTTCAACCGTATTGCCTTTTATTGTAGCATCGGCGTTAACAAAGTTTCCATCAGCACCGGCAATGGTAAAATCAGTAAGTGGTTTGCCGTCATGGCTTACCAATCCGGCACCTGCGTGATCAAACTCAAGGATGATCTTGTTGCCGCTTATTTTCATGCTTTTATACACCGGGCCCGAAAAAACTATCGGTTGCTTGTAGGTATTTGCCAAGGCCTGTAGTTCTAAACGCCGGCCTATCTCCCATTTAAATGGCGGATGGATATTTTTAAGATCATCGTTCAGATCAGTAGTGATGATCATGCCCGTATAGGGGATCTGCAGGGCAGCGGCTTGGGCCTCGCGCAATTCCGGCTCGGTGAATGGAGTATAGGTTACCGGGCCTTTTCCCTGGGTATAGTAATAAGGCGCTATCTGCACGTAATAAAATGGCAGTGTTTTATCGCCCCAAAGCTTACGCCAGTTATTGATCAGCGCTTCCATTTTGTAGGTATAGCTGATGGTTTCACCTAAAAAGCAGGCGCTTTCGCCCTGGTACCATAAAAAGCCCTTCAACGCAAACGGTGCTACCGGCTCAATCATTTTGGCATAAAACTTACCGGGATCACCGTCAATCTTAATATTGTTTGCCTTGAAATACGGAATAGCATCAAAACCCTCCTGCGATACCCAGGGCTCGATCCGGCTTCCGCTTACTGCCGATGAAATAATACCCACCGGGACTTTCAGGTCATGCTGCAGGTTTTTAGCGAAGAAATACCCCGCAGCCGAAAAAGCCCTCAAAGCCGAATCTTCAGCAACACTCCATCCCGAATGGGTAGAATCGGGCTTTAACAGATTTTTTTGAGTAGCCAAAAAAATCCTGATCTGCGGGTTATGTGCACGTTCAAGCTCATCAACCGGCGAGTTTGCCGTGCTGGTATCTGGCTTTTTCACTTTGCTGTTCTTGCGCATTTCGTACTGCATGTTAGATTGACCAGAACAGAGCCACACCTCTCCTACCAAAATATTTTCCAGCTTGATCGTGTTGGTACCAGATATCGTTAATGTTGACGGTTTGGCGGAAGCCGGCATCGGATCCAACTTTACCATCCATTTGCCCGATGCATCCGCCGTAGTTGTTTTTGTTTGTTTAGCAAACTTTACCGTCACCTTTTCGCCGGGCGATGCGGTGCCCCAAACGGGTACGGGAGAATTGCGCTGCAATACAATATTGTTGCCCAATATTTTAGGCAAAACCACCTGTGCCCCGGCAATTCCGGAGCTCAGCAGGCAGATAGTCAACCAACAATATTTTATGAGGCGCAGCATTATTAGTAATTACTTGTTTTAAATGATTTGATATAGAAAACGGCTTGCTTTGCGGCTTCCCCGGCGTTTGGCCGGTCGAAATCCTGATCCGTAGGTGTATCTGCATCCGGGAACCTTCTGATATCCCCGGTACGGAATACCACCCTGTTTACGCTCAGCACCGGGGCAAAAAACAACCCGGTAAGCACATCCTTGCCGTTTACATTCACAGTGTAAAAGCGGGTATCGGTATTCAGCTTGATCACTATATGATACTGGATACCTGCCTCGTACTTCATAAAGTTTTTGTTGCGATACCCGGCTTTGGTCCTGAATTGCCCTGCCGAATCAAGCGTAAGCCTGATAGCGGCTGTACCTTTTTCGTCCTGAAATTCGATATCCAGCATACCGGTGTTGTTTTGTCCGGCTGTGATGGTGAAATCGGTCATTATTTTTTTTGAAACAGGTACAACACGCTCAGCTTTGGCAAAATCAAATGGGTCGTTGTCTTTTAGGGTTAAAGCGCGTTCGCCGTTGGAATCTTTATCGATACCTGCGGGTGCCCATTGCGGGCTGTAGGTGTTCCATTTCTCCAGTTCTTTACCGGCAGGCAGTTGATTAAAAACCTCGTTAGCATGCGCATCCGCTTTTTCGGTGACCGGTACCGGGATCGATGATACCCAGATATCCTCCTTATTCATGCTGTAGGTTACCCAAAGTTTACCATCGGGCGGTATACCGTTCCCTTCTTCGATACCGCGTGTATATTGCGGCCCGTACGATTTATAAGCCCCGCCATAACGCATGGTCGTGATCTCGCCATTAACTAAAAGCAGGTTGGTATAATCCAATCCATCTTTACTTACTGACAAAGCCAGCGGCCAGCGGAACTCCGAAGGGTTGTACACCGTAGCATATTTACCGTCGGATGTGCGCTGCCCCCAGATCTTGGCATTGGCAGTTACAAAACGTGGTGCACGGGCTGCGTTTGCAGGCCATGTCTTGCCGTTATCGGTACTGATGGCGGTAAGCGCGTATTTCCATAAACCAACCACGCGACCATCGGGCAGGTGATAAAAGTTGAATGCTTTGTAATCCTTATGCAGCGGGATCAAGGGATCTTTCCTGTCGGTTTCCTCAACCCATTGCATCATCATCAGCGGATTGGCCATCAGTTCATCACAAGCCTGTACAAAACCTTTATCCTTACTTGTTTTATAAAAAGGATATGAGGTATTCTTTTCGTTCCATTTTGGGTTATAGTGGATGAAGTAGACCGGCCCGAATTTGCCGTTTGGTAAAACTTCACGTACCACGCGACCAATGCCCAAGCCATCATTCGGGTCATCATGACCATCTAAACAAATACCATAAAAACCCAATACCAATAAGCGTTTTGATTTGGAAGTGTAAAAACCCATCCGCTGGTGCATCACCGAATACAGGTCTTTCGCCACGCCGGGATGCCCCTCTTTAGTAGTACCATCGGGTATTTTATATTGAGGAAAAACCACGGTAGGTTTTGACCATACTTCTCCATCTTTTGAATTCATGAGCAGGGTTTGGCCTGGTGGCACGCTTTCGCCCACTTTATCGCTCAGGTACTCAACATAAAATGTATTGTTCCAGTAAACCAGCATGGGCGCATGGTTGTAGGTAAAACCAAAGCCATCGGCCAGTTCAGGGTGTTCACGGTTAGCCCTGAAGATCTGCTCGCTGTGCACACCGATTACCGGGGTTAATTGCCCGTGATGATAATCGACATTGGCAACCGTATTGCCGCTGTAATGCACGGTATCCTGTGCATGGGCGCTATAGGCCATCGATATAAAAAACAATATGCTGATGAACTTATTCATGTTTAGCTCCTTCGATTTGCCCGGCTGCCTTTAAAAGCTGCGCAAGCTGTTTCTTAGTGACTTTAAATATGGTACCGTGCTTATGCCCTACGGGTACACTCACGCTATCGGCCAGGTCTGTAAAAGTTTTAAAGTCGGTTGTGCGCATAGCGCCATATCTTTTTAAGCGGTACGAATCATAATAGATGAGCCAGTTATCGCCTGCTTTGGTCATGCTCGGGCCTTCGCTATAGGGTTCGGTAAACCTTGGCGTATAGTTACTGTAAGGGCCTAAAGGATTGTTGCTGAAGGCCACAAGGATATTGCGGTTTGGCCGGGTGTTATCCTTCATTACCAGCACGTAATCATTTTTGGCCCGCTTCACAATCTCAGCATCAATCACACTAAAACCCGGATCAAGGAAAAGCTTTGAGGGACTGAAAGTTTTAAAATCTTTAGTAGTAGTGTAGTACAGGCGATGGTTATTGTTCTCATCTTCCTGCCCCTTCGGAAAACGAAAAGGTACAGTAGAAGCCCAAACGATGATAAAATAGTTATTTTCATCATCATAAAATAACTCCGGTGCCCAGGCATTCACCGCGGTAGGCTCGTTAGCCATTACTTCAATATGCTCTTCGGCCGACCAATGGATCAGGTCTTTTGAACTGGCATAACCAATGCCTTTATCGTTTTTCCAGCCGGTTGTCCATACCAAATGATACGTACCATCAGGTCCCTGAGCAATGGATGGGTCGCGCATTATCTTTGCATCGCCAACTTCGGGTTTAATGAAAATGTGGTCGATAGCATTCCAGTGATAAGCATCATTGCTATACAAAAAGCGCAACCCCTCATTTGCCGGTTCATGAAACGACGTAAAAAGGTACACGCTTTTGCTGACCCTGCATGAAAACATCAACGCAATAGCTAATAATAGGGTGATATGTTTAATTGTCCTTTTCACTTATATCGCGTCAATAATGAGCACCCAGTCGTTACCGTTTGATACTTTACCGGGTGGTTTAAATTTGATTGTTTTAGCTTTCGCGAAGGTTCCGATAGCGGTAGTTTGCCCGTTGCGCGGGTTATACCAGGATGCTTTTAGTTTTGAACCCTCCAGTTTATCGGCATTAATATTGATCTGCACACCGGTATAGGTATATACAAACGCGTAGTTTTTGCCTCGGGTGGCGATCAGCCTGTTATATTTCTCGCCATTGTTACCTGCAATTAATGATTGGTCAGGTACACGATCCAAATACGGGCGTGATAGCATCAGTTTTTTCAAATAAACCATCTGTTTTGCACCCGGATCGTTAACCGAATTGTACCAGTAGCCTTTTGAGCCGTAAGCACTGCCTTTATCTGTTGGCTTGTGCATTTGCATTACGTCGTTATCGCCATAAGTATATCCGCAGGCACCTGCAAAAACCGACCAGTATCCATATCGCCTTACGTCGGCGGCAGTCCAGCGGGGCAATTTAATGTTGTGCAGGCCGTGAGGGATTTTTTCGTAAGATGGCTCGGCATCAAGTGTTGGTTTTATGGGAGATAGGTTGTAATCCGTTTGCACATAGCGCCAATTGTCTTCGCCATACTTTAAGTCTTTCTTCGAGGTGTCCTGCGCATAGGTGCGATGGCCCGACTGAAAGCAATTAAAATCTAACCAGCTTTCATTATGAAACCATTTTGATGATTGTGTACGGCCGCGGGGATGATAGGTAATGAGGTGTGTTCCGTCCACATCGTGCAGCGTATTACCTATAGCATTCCAGGTTTTTAACGAATCTGAACCGGCTATATCACCGCCATTCATCCAGATCACATTCGGACGGTCGCGGTATCTTTTCGCTAAAAATTCGGCGTATGCTTTCGCTTTTTCCGCACCGATATGGCTTTCTTTTACTACCGATCCCCAAACGGGTACCAGTGCAACGTATAATCCTTTTTCAGCGGCTTTGGTAATGATCCAGTCGATATGATCCCAATAATCATACTCGTTTCCTTCACCAAAAGTATTGCCAGGGGTTGTTTTAGGTTGAGCGATATTCTTATTGCTCAAGGCCGAGTCACCATAAGCATTGGTTTCTTTAATACTATGCACCACCATCACCTGGATCACGTTGAAACCCTGTTTACTGCGGATATCGAGGTATTGCTCGGCTTCTTCCCTTTTCAATTTAGAGAACAGCAGCCAGCCGGTATCGCCAAGCCAAAAAAATGGCTTATCACCGGCCATGAAATAGCGATGGTTGTTGGATATGCTTAAATGGGGCATGGTTGTTTCATTGCTTTTAAATGCAAAAAACAAACAGGCAATGGCAATTAGTATGGTAGATTTTTTAAGCATAATTATAATAACTAATTCCTCTTTAATTTAGAAGCGTGGATTCCTAAAACTACAGCATTGCTGTATATCTACTCACCCCGACTTCGCTGCGCTTGTCACCCCTCTCTACGCAAGCGTAAAGAGGGGATTTGATCCTTATTTTTTCTTTACCCTCTTTCCGCCAAAGGCGAAGAGAGGGTGGTCCAGCGTAGCGTAGACCGGGTGAGTCAACTCTGCGACATGCTTTGCAGGCTCAAGCGTCCACGCTTACATTCCACATATTTTACAGGAGCGTGGACGCTCCGATTAAGCCAACACTCAAGCGTGGACGCTTGACCATGCGCGGCATCAATTACGGCTCAACCACAAAATAGCGGCCCCGCTTCCCTGTCCTTTAATTTCCGTATTAACTGCACCTTTTACCGTTTCTGTACCGGGTAAAAGCTCACCCGTTTTAGGGTCTATCCATTGTGCTTTGTAGCTGATACCAGTTGATAGATCAAGGTGGATCCCACCGCCGTTGCTGTAAACTATGTATCCTTTTGATGAAGCCAGCCCCCATTGATCTTTAGGCGAGCCAGGCAGATCAGTTGGTTTCATGCTGCTTGCATCTGCCAGGAAAGCTTTATTGGTGTTAGCTGGCAGCACAGGTAATGAACCACCGGCTATGAATACCGCCCAGCCAAAATGGTCATAATCATCGGCAGAAAACAGTACTGCTTTATCCGGGTATTTGGTGCGATATTCGTGTACCGCACGGTAAACCTGTTCAAATGACGCTGCCTTTGGTTTAAAGATGCGTGCTTGCTGGCGCGGAGCCAGACTTTGGCCACCGATTGGTTCATAAGCCGTTCCGTTGGCCTGGTAATACCAGTAACGGATATCGATGACGTTAATCACCGAAGCCGTTGCAGGGTTAGCAAGAATAGCATCCTGCACATCCTTGGTGGCACTCAAACCTATGATCTGTTTCTTTTTATGGGTGGTTTCCCACTGTTTAATAGTTTCAACCCAAAACTTCATAAAGTGCAGCGGACCGGTAAATTCTGCCCCTATCTGCTGGATCACCCCGGTATTACCGGCGAAGTTGTCCATACATTTATTGATGTAGGCAATATGCAGCTTGCGCCTTGCCGGGTCGGTTTCGTCATAAAACTGCTCGGCCATAAACTGGCGCTTATCGCCGGCGTAAGGTACAGGCTCGGGGAAACCCGTGCCGTTGATATTGTTTGCCGTGCGCCACGGAAAATCGGTGTAATGCGCACCTGCTTCAATAATGTTATGCTGAAAATAGTTTTGGTGGACCAGAACCAGGCCTTTCTGATCGGCCAGATCGGCAAACTGTTTCAGGCGGTTCCAGTACCAGGTGTTGTATTTGGTCAAATCGTATTTGCTCAATCCATCGTAGGCCAGTTCCTTACCGCTGCGGGCGAATGGCAGCTCGTAAAATGGTGCCCAAACATCGCCATCCATCCTGCGAATACGCTCGTGATCATCACGGCGGCGATCATACCATAAACCGTAATTATGCTCAAATACCACGATATTATCTTTTCGCATCCAATCGGTAACTGAATTTAAATCGTCAGTTAAACCGGTACCTGTTTGACCGGGTACCCAGCGGGAGATGGCCGGTTTGGCTTCCTTTTCTGTATAATCGGGATGTACGGTGCCGCTCCACCATGGGGTTTCAAAATGCCTGCCTGTTAATACCACATTGCCACGGGTTAACCAACCGTTGGTAACGGCCATCTTTGGAGCTAATGCAGCAGTTGTAGTATTTTTATATCCTATTTCGTCAATATTTTTAGCATTTGCAGATGAAGTATTAATCGAATTTCTTTTAGATGCTTGATCTATCCAGTTGCTGATAGTTACTGCCGGTTTACGTGCAGCGGCCATTAACTCTGCTGCCTGCTCAACTGTCGGGCTGCTTGAAGGTTCAGTAGCCGGATATAAGATATCGGCTTGTTTGCTTACATCTTTATCTAATCGGTTAGCCAGTTGCGCATAGTAAAAACTTCTTGGGCTTATGGTGCTGTTGGGTGTGCTCCAATAGCCATCGCCTGCAAATTGCGCCCATGTACCAAAAGCCCAGTTTTGAGCAGTTGGCGGCTGGTAATTATCAACCCGCGCTGCGGTACAATTCCAAAACATACTGTTGGCAGCGCTCCATCCGGCACCCTGCCCGTCCTGTCCGCGATTCATATAGCTTAGTGGCTGACCATCTATGTTTGCGATATCAAATAAAACACCTGAGGCCCAGCTATCAATGCCGCCACTAAAACCCAGCGAACCTACCGACATACATTGCACAAAGGCATTTGGCCCCGGTGCGCAATAACCAGTGGCAAAATCATGAAAGCCCTGCTCAGAATATAAACGCTGAAAAAGATTTTGTCCGCCCATAGTAAGGAATGTATTACGGCGTTGCCCCCCTATTTCCGAAACCGGCGCAAGCGATTTACAATCCTCAACTGTAACGCGGTTTCCGGTAGTACCAACAAATACCGCCGAACCTGCAAAATGCTCAAATGTTATCTGGCGTACCCAGGCATCACTCACATTTTCTATGGTGATTGCCATCCAGCGATGGGCTTCATCTTTGGCATTAGCAGTGTTATATGCAGATTGTAGTTTTAAGTTTTCGACACCTACCTGGGCAATTCTTCCAGGCCATTGGTAGGTTGCTATTAAGCCACCGCCATAAGTGGTATCCAAAGCGGTAGTTAAAGGCGCGTCAAGGGTTATCTTATTGCCATCTATCGATATTACTTTGCGATCCCAGTAAATGTCGCGTTCTCCGGGTTTCCAGGCTAAGGCGGTTAGGTCGCCGCCAAAATGATCAGTTTTGATGGTACTGATCCATACCTGCGTACTTGGGCGATGGATAAAAACCAGATCACCGGTTTTAATATTTGCGCCATCTGCAATATGCAGCGTATTGGCATTTACCGGTACATAAGCATCGGTAATTTTAATTTCTTTGGATGTTTGCCGGTCATTTTTTCCGGTTACATGTATAAAAGTCTCTCTGTCTGTTCCTGCAGCGAATAATATGGTGCCATTAGCAGCCATCCCGCTTCCTCGTAAAACCACGCCCGAAGCATTAATTTTAAGGCTACCGTTTACCTGGTATGTGCCTTTGTCAAGCAATACCGCTCCGCGAAAACCATCTTTGTCGGCAGGTAAACCAGCCACATAATCTAAAGCAGCCTGGATCCTCAATGTTGCGTCACCTGCTTTTACTGGCACTACAACTTTTACGGGCACAAATGGGATAGGCTTTTCGGATGCCATATATCCGCAATATGAATAATCAGGAATGCGGTCGCCATTGGGGGCTACCGCGTAAGTCAGTTTGCCGTTTTTATCGGCGGCAACAGGCGGTTGTGGTTTAGGGGCTTTTTTCTTATCCTGTGCAAATAAGGGGGAATGCATAAGCATCCCCCCAGTCATTAAACCAACCCAAATATAAATCCTTGTAAACCTCAATTCCCGCATTATAGCAGTTGTTTAAAAATCTATTTTTTTCATTGCCGTTGGTTTTAACCAACGGTTATAGAAGCCAAAAAATCCGGGCTTCAGCCAAATTATGTAAGTGGCATTTGGGCTAAAGCCCTTTGTTTCCATTTATTATTCCGTTGGTTAAAACCAACGGCAATGATTTTTATAAACGATACAAATGACTTCAAGCTTCTAATATTTCTTTATTTTAAAGTAGCCAGTTTCTTTTCGCCTTTAGCGGCTACTGTATTTAAATATACTTCGATATTGGTATAACCGCCGCCATTTTTTGCAGGTAGCGCCGAGTCTTTACCATCTTTAGGGTTAAGGCCGTGAGCCAGTTCCCAATCGTCAGGCAAACCGTCATTGTCCGAATCTTTGTAAGGCGTGCCTTTATATTCAGGATAGCCGCCAACCTGCCATGGAGCAGTGATGATACCCAGTTTGTATGAGTCTTTAGGTAATTTACGCACTTTAAACTGGTACGCAGTATCGGTTTCCATGTCTTTGTAAGTGATTTTACCGGTACGTACCTGCTCGGTGATGCGAACGTCAACCGGGTCGCGTTTCGGCAATGTTGCACCGGCGTTTGCCACAACAAATTTGAAAGCATCTTTTGCCGATAGGATCGTCATTGAAGGCATCGGGAACGGAACATCTGATTTCATATAATCCTTGTACTGGCCGGCATCAGGTAATTCTTTACCACCCGGGCCTTCAACCTGGATACCACCGTTCCAAGCATCTTTGGTTACTTCAGGATAGCCTTCCATGATGTTACCTGATGCATAAACACGACCGAATACTTTTTCTTTCAACTTGCTCCTGCCCGATTCCGGTTTCAGGATGCGGTGACCCACCGGTTCATCTTTTGGTGTAACCGGACCTGGTTTAAAGTAGTTATTGATCACATTGTAATTGGTAGTATAATCGCCGCCATCCATTGAACGGTGGTGCCAGTTAAATACCACGTTATTTACAAAGTTGTATACACCATTCCAACCAACTGATGGGTTACGGCCGGTGTTATCTGCCCAAAGGTTACGCATCAATGAGCTGTTTTCGCCGCCGGTAGTTGAACCGAAAGCGTGGTTCCAGTAATCCAATGATTCGGAGTAGATACAGTTTTGGATGGTGATATTCACAGTACCCAGTTTCTCTTCTTTTGAGCCATCGCCCGGATCAAACATGTGACGGTACATCGAAAAGTTTTCGTCCAGGCCCCAGCTTGCAGATACGTGATCGGCAATAATGTTACCAACAGGATTACCGCCCAAAGCATCATCCCTGCGACCAACATTGGTTTCGCCACGGCGGAAACGCATGTAGCGGATCACAACGTCATGCGTGTTAACCCAAAATGATTCGCCGGCAACGCAAACACCATCGCCCGGTGCTGTTTGTCCTTCAATGGAAATATACGGAGCCCTTACAATGATCGGCGTTTTGATCCGGATGATACCAGAAACATTGAATACTACGATACGGGCACCGCCTTTTTCGCAGGCTTCGCGTAGTGTACCCGGGCCATTATCAGCCAAACTGGTAACTACATATACCTTACCACCACGACCACCAAAAGTAAATTTACCTCCGCCTTCTGCACCAGGGAATGCCGGGATCTTAGCCTGCGGCAAATCTGTTGGGCGCGCAGCCCATGGTACGTATACTTTGCCACGCCTTTGATCGGCCTGGATAATCGGCAGGGCAACAGCCCATGCCGAATCTGAACGACGGGTAGCCTCTTTCATCAAAGCTTCACTCTCTGCTTTAACCTTTTCCGGCACTTCAGGGTATTGGGCAAAAGCCGGTTTAGCTAAACCCAATGCCGCTGCTACTAAAAATAAAGCTGTGTGTTTTTTCATATTCTATATTGGTAATTTTCTTTCTGTTGATTGGTTAGCAGGTACCCATCGTTCAATTAATTTATTATTGAAGCGGAT
Source organism: Mucilaginibacter gossypiicola (assembly GCF_900110105.1). Lineage (GTDB taxonomy): Bacteria > Bacteroidota > Bacteroidia > Sphingobacteriales > Sphingobacteriaceae > Mucilaginibacter > Mucilaginibacter gossypiicola. Next base: position 903,091 of record NZ_FOCL01000003.1, read on the forward strand.
CAAACGGCCCACCCCAGGTGTTGTTTTGCTGTAAATTGACATTGTTTAACAATGCAGCCGCAGGGATGCCGAAAAAGTAATCGCCCGCCTGAACTGCGATATTGTATGAATCCAGCGTTTTGGTTTTAACGGTGAACGATGCACTGTACAGTGCATCCAATGACGCAGCTGCAGAAGCATCCCTTGTGCCGGTGATATAATCTTTAGCGCTTGCATTATTGTTAAGCGTAACGGTGAGGCCTGTTCTTTTTGAGCCGTTTAATGTGCTTTCAAGCAGTTTACGGCGGCGAAGGTCCCAATAGCGTTTACCTTCAAAAGCAAACTCAATTTTGCGCTCATTCATGATAGCCGTGATCATCTGATCGGGGCTCATGCCTGCATCTAAACCGTACTGGTTATCGGCACCGGCCTCAATCCCGGCACGTTTCCTGATAGCTGCAATATTGGTATAGCCTGTAGTAACATTACCCAATGCAGCAGCACATTCGGCCTGGTTTAATAACACCTCTGCATAGCGGATCTCCATCCAATCGGTACCAACATAAGGCGCGTTTGCTACGCTAACATTTGGGTCGATAGCTTTACGCAGATAAAACCCGGAGTTGGTTGCTGATGCCGGCTCAGTAGTTTTAACACCCGAGCCGTCTGCCTTGTTGTAGTAGAAGTAAGTCCACAGGCGGTACGAGGTGTTACCGTTTATAGGCCAGTTACAACCGTTATAGGCAATAGTTTTGTTAAACCTTGGGTCGCGATTGTCAAAAAACTTAGAATCGTCATAAGCATATTTTGTTGATGCGCCAGGTGCTTTACCATCAAGCATAGGGTATGATTTTACAATATCCCAGGTAGGCTGGTTTGAACCGCCCTTAGTACCTAAATAAGCGGGACGGGTTGCATTGTCATAAGTGTTGTTGTTTTGGTTTTGATCGGTTGTTGATGTGTTATAACCAGTAACCAAAATAGCTTCCGGGTTACTGCTGCTTTCGGTAAACCACATGTTATCATATGAAGGATTTAAACCGTAATTATTGGCAGTAAGTATCTGCATTGCCTTATCATTGGCATCAGCAGCAGTTTGCCAGCGGGCGGCATCGTTGCTGGGATTAAACTGAGGACTTGCATAGGTTAACAATACCCTACCTTTAAAAGCAGCAGCGGCAGCTGACGAAATACGGCCATAGTCACTTCCGCTCCATTTAGCAGGCAAATATTTTATACAGCTGTCCAAATCGCTTACAATTTGTTTAAAGCACTCTGAAGTTTTGTTACGAGGCAGTAAAGCCGCGTTCTTGGCGTCCTGGCCTATAGCATCTAACGGCTTTAATACCAGCGGAACCCCGCCATACAACCTTACTAAATCAAAATACCTGAAAGCCCGCCAAAAATAAGCCTGCGCTTTATACCTGTTTTTTGTTCCTGCCGGTAAAGTACTGGCATCAAGGTCCTGCAGGGTTTGATTGATATTACGGATCCGCCCGTAATTATTGCTGATGTTTACTGATGTACCGATATCACCAACAGTTTCGATAGTAACTGTTCCTTTTACGTAGGCGTTATCGCTGTAAAATTCGTCGCATTTATCGCCGCCGCCGCCAATAGCGCCGCCGGTGTCGCCAAACCAACCGGGTTGGTTAGCTGTGTACAGGTAATTGATATTTAAGATAGCTACCGTTGAGTCATTAAATACCTGGCTGGGGGTGCTATGGGTAAGATCCTCTTTATCGAGCACCTTTTTACAGTTCGTAAACAGGGCTGATACGATCAAAGCTGCAAATATGGTTTTAAATAATTTCATGTCTTTCAAAGTTTAGAAGCCTAAGTTTAAACCAAAAGATACTGTACGTAAGTTGGGATACACCCCAAATGGTGATGAAATATCACGATAATGATCAGGGAACGGGTTTACAAAGTTGATAGGGTTTGTAGCTACCACATAGGCCCTGATGCTTGACATGCCCAGCCTTTTGGTTAAACCGGCAGGCAAGGTGTAACTTAAGTTAGCGCTGGAGATATTCCAGGTGAACGGACTAACAAACCAGAAATCACTTGTAACGCTTACGTCATCTGAGTAATACGGATCGGGATATTTAGCATTTGTGTTAGTTGGCGTCCAGTGATCGGCCCAAAAAACCGGCCTGTTCTGATTAGCTGTGGCCTGTTTAATAGCTGCGCTCTCAATTGATTGCGTACCACCCCAACTCATGCCCATTACCACATTTAAACTCAAAGTTTTATATGCGCCGCCAAAGTTTAAACCAAGATTGTAGTGGTTTGATGCTTTATGGCCTAAATAAAACTGATCGTTAATATCGTTTTGTTTGATGATACCGTCGCCGTTTTTATCAACATAGTTGATCATGCCCGGAGCAGGTGTATAACCGAAGATCTTAACATTTTGAGCACCGCCTGCCGCTGCAGCCCTCTGGGCTATGATCGCATCGGCATCTGCTTGTGTACGGATAATACCAAGCGATTTGTAACCCAGTGTACCGGGATCGCCTGATTTACCTGTAAGGTCCTGAATAGTACCAACCTGGGCTGCAGCTATATCATACTTGATGTATTTATTATCGCTCCATGAAAAGAACGGGCTGAAACTATAGCTAAAATTTGATCCGATCTTATCTTTCCAGCTTGCAGAGATCTCATAACCGAAAGTATTGATAATACCATAGTTTTCGGCAGATGGTGCTGCACCGATAGTTACCGGAACAGAAGTATTTAATGAAGCAAGCATGTCATAACGGTGCTCCCAGAAATAATCTGCAGAAATTGATAAGCGATTATTCAGGAAAGCAGCATCCAGACCGTAGTTTGTTTTTAAGTCATGGTCCCAGGTTAAATTAGCATTAGGAATGGCGATATTTAACAACGCACCAAGGCCCCTGTCGCCATTGCCACCGAAAACCGCCCCGCCTTTATTACCGGTACCAAACTGGTAGTTAACTGCATATAGATATGATGGCGTGTTATCAGAGCCCAACAAACCAACCGAACCCCTGAATTTCAACATATCCACAAAGCTCACTGATTTAAAGAAGTTCTCTTTTGAAACTACCCAACCTGCCGAAGCCGAAGGGAAATATCCCCATTGATGGCCCGGTGCAAAGTTGGTATTGGCATCGGCCCTCATGGCCAGTTCAACCAGGTATTTATCAGCATAAGCATAATTCACCCTGCCTGCAACAGCCTTACGACCGTATTCTTTTACCAGCGTGGCCTGGTTTGATGACTGATCGCCTGTAGTAAAGGTTTGGTTATCTTTTCCGCCTACAATCACACCGTCGGCTTCTGCTGCCACACCTTCGCTGTATGATTCATACTGCTCATACAATGCAAGGGCCGTAATTTCATGCGCACCAAACCGTTTGTGGTAGCTAAGGTTGGCGTTAAACTGGTAGTTATCGGCCAATGACGGTGTAAGACGAACCTTATCACCATTTTTTATAGCTTTTACACTTACCACAGTTCCTCCCGGAATGTGATTATTGTCGCCTTCACCCGAATATTGGTTATAATAGAATGTTGAGCCATATTGCTTGTTAAAAGCATTATTAATGTTACGGTTATAGCTTACATTGGCAGTTAAGCCGCTAATGCCCGGAATTTCGTAACTCAAATTGGCTAAACCATTAAATACAGTATTATTGTTACCTGTGTAGTTGTTAGAATTTTGAACGGCAAAGAAGTTAAGGTTATCGTTATTGCTGGTTCCTAAATATACAGGGTGCCCGTCGATAAAATATTTTTGCCATGGTGGTGCCTGGTTAAGCGACAGAAAGTCGTTGTCCGGGCTTTCGGTGGTGCTTGAAAGCTTGTACCAGTAAATTTTGCTTTTGGCAAGGTCTTCGCTCAATGACAATGACAATTTTAAACCTTTTGCCACCTTTGCATCAACACTGGCCCTAAAGCCGAAACGGTTGGTATTTACCCCTTTAAAGTTTGAGTTTTGGTTTACATAGTTTGCACCTGCAAAATAAGTAACCTTATCATTACCACCTGTTATGCTAAGCGCATTCCTGCTCGTTACCGCCGGCTTAAATGCCTGCTCCAGGAAATTTTGATTATTGTTTTTAAAGTACTCAAGCTCATCAGGCGTATAATATTTTAAGTCTTTATTGCTTAAATCGCCGTTGATGTAACCTTCGGGAGTAATAGTATGGTTATATCGTGTTTGCTCAATATCATTAAGATAAGTAGCCATTTGAACGCCCGACATCATTTTAGGCAATTGAATGGCATCAGCAACACCTACTGATGAACTGAAACTCACCTTTGGCCCACCTGCCTGGCCACGTTTAGTTGTTACAACGATAACACCGTTTGCACCTAAAATACCATAAATGGCTGCGGCAGCATCTTTCAATATCGAAATGTTTTCCACCTCGCTTTGGTCAAGCAGGTTAAAATCGGCTTCGGTACGTTGTACACCGTCAATGACATATAATGGTGTTGTACTACCGCCATTCTTTGCCAGGAAAACAGGGTTACGGATAGTGATGGTTCCGCTTTGGCCTGGCCTTGCAATACCACCGGTAACACTTACCGCAGCATTGGTACCGCGAAGCGCAGCGGCAAGGTTAGTTGTAGGTATATCCTGGATAGTTTTCATATCCACCGCGGCAACCGCACCTGTTAAGTGAACTTTCTTTTGTGTGCCGTAACCTACCACCACAACCTCATCAAGGGCATTTTGTGATGGTAACATTTTGAAATCGGCATTCATTTCGCCAATTTTCAGCGTTTTTTCCTGGTAGTTGTATCCAAGAAATTTAGCACCAACTACAATGGATTGCAGGTTAGTAGCTTTAATAGAGTATTTACCATCGGCATTGGTAATAGTACCTGTGTTGCTGCCTTTTACCTGTATGGCAACTCCCGGCAAAGGGGCACCTTTTTCGTCCACAACGGAACCCGTTATGTTACGATCCTGGGCTTTTAGCGCACTGCCCAAACACAGCAACACCGAAAGTAAGAGGAAAAGTTTTCTCATAAACTTGATAATTTAATTTTCATGATCAGGTTAATTAATTGGTATAATTGGTTTGCCCGGCTAAAGCTTATATCATGATACCGGGAATATTAGGTTAGTTCAAATTATTGCTTTGCGGCCTGCCGTTCCTTGATCCGTTTCTGCCATTCTTCCCCCTCCTTTTTCATATCATAGCCCTGTGCAGACAGATAGTTATTAATGCGGCCTTTAAACTTGCCAAACCAGGCATGTTTTTTCTCTGATGATTCGGCGTCTATTGCGTTCTCCCTTGCCTCCAGCAGCCAGCCTTTTATTTTGCCTTTTTGTTCGTCGGTAAGGTTGGGGATTTCGTCCTGGTAAGCAGTGTAAGTGATAGGATAAATGCGATAGGTCATGCCGTCTTTTATCTTATCAACTTCATCGGCACTTAATTCTTTGTTCAGCTTTTTGATATATGATGCGTGTAATACTTTAACCTGCTTTACCACGTCGCTGTCAACAAGGGCAATTTTAGCATTGGCACCCGCCTTATCATCGGCCATTTGCGTTTTGATATCGTTTACTTTTGTTTTACGTGCATCGTAAACAGTGTTCAGATCGTTGTACTGGGCTACCACAATATCACGTACTTTCTTAAATTTTACCGAGTCGGTAATGCCGGCTCCGGTAACAATTTTGTTCGAGCGTTCGGTGATCACCTTTATATAGTTGTTATCGGTTGTGGTTTGTGCAAAAGCGGCATTCCCTGCTACTGATAATAACAATATGGCTATGTATTTAAAGTGCTTCATGAGTGTTTTAATTGGTTAAATTCTTTATACAGCTTATGCAAAAGCCCTCAAAAAGTTTATAGTATCCTGCCATTTTTTTAAGCAATTAATTGTTTATATCACAATTAATTAAGTATTAAAATCTTGTCAGTTCTAAAAGCCTGCTAAAAAGTATAATTAATTTATTGGTTTATATTTCCTGGTATCCCGCAGCCTGATTAACAAGTTGCTTTAACAAATATCAATGGTTAGCCTTTGCGTTTCCTGTTTGTATTTATCTATTTATTATACAATCTTAGCATAACCCATTTTTCCCGCAAAGCTAATTTTTTGTCAAAAGAAAATTACATTACTGCAAATTGGGTTTAATTAAAAATTGCTACTTTTAAAAATATAAACCAACACGGCACATACATAAATATAGGCCGGCCCGCTAACCTTTATTGATTTTCATAAAATGAAGCCCCATTTTCTCAAGGTTGCGGTAAAACCGCAAAATTCATTCAGTATACGGCATGATATTTTGCCCACCTTCCGGGGCATCTGGCACTACCATCCCGAGCTTGAATTGCACTACGTAATAAAGGGCGAAGGGGTTAGGTTTATTGGTGATAATATCAGCAATTTTTCGCCCGGCGAAATTACACTGCTTGGTGAAGCCCTGCCACACTGCTGGCGCTGCAAGGACGAATACTTTTTACCAGATTCGGGATTGAATGTTGAAGTGATCGTGATCCACTTTTTACCCGACTGCCTTGGCCGTTACTTGTTAAATTTACCCGAAGCTTTCATGCTGCCCAAGCTTTTTGAAAAAGCTAAAAGTGGCATGGTCATCAAGGGCGAAGCAAAGACCGAGCTGGCCAAACTGATGCGCCAGGCAGCCGAAGCTACCAACCTCGACAGGATCATTATCCTGCTTTCAATATTGAAGGTGTTAGCCGAAAATGAGGACTTTGAACCGATCACGCTATCGCACAGCGACTTTCACCAATCCAACGAGTCGGACACTATTCGCCTTAATAAGGTATGTTCATATACACTGGCCAATTATAAACAGGAGATCAGTCTGGAGAAAATAGCCGCCATCGGCAACCTGAGTGTTACCTCCTTTTGCCGTTATTTTAAGCTGATGACCAAGAAAACGTATTTTGATTTTTTAACCGAGATCAGGATCAGTCATGCCTGCCGATTTTTGATTGAGGATAAATTGCCTACCGAGGTTTTGTGCTTTGAATGCGGTTACAATAATATTTCAAACTTTTATCGGCACTTTAAAAGGGTCACCGGCATGACCCCGCTTGAGTATAAACGCCGTTATATTAAAGGGCAAAAGCAGGCAATTTCTGCTTAATTTTGCTAAATCTTAAGTCCTTAGCCTGAAGTCCAAAGTAAAATTAGAAGCCGTTTAAAAACGATTCAAGAAAACTGGTATATCCCCAACGTCATTGCGAGGCACGAAGCAATCCTCTACTTTACAGAGTAACCAGACAAGTGCCCTGTACAGTTCGCGATTGCTTCGTTCCTCGCAATGACGTTTTTTTTCATTTTTAAATACCTATCTCGCTTTGAAGCGTGGTATAGTTACTATAAAGATCTTCTATTTTATTACGGATGGCCGGCGAAAAATAGCCAACATCCCGGCGGGTGGTGGTAGTTATTTTCAAACCGCGTTTGGTAAGATAATATTTAGCAATAATCGGGTAAACATTATGCATCACATCCATGTTTTCGGTTAAAAACTCCTGTACCATGGCAACCTCATGCTGGCGTGATGCATCATCGTAATGATCACATAACCAAACAATAAGTTCCGGGAAGAAATTCCCCTGAATACATGATAACCCCGCCGAGCCAGCTTTCAGCGATTCAACCGCATGAACCATGTAAGCATCGTACAAACCAAACGCCTTATTAATTTTACTCGCCTCCAGTTTCTGTTTTACTATCTCCAGGTTAAGGCAAGTATCTTTATGATATATTACCCTGCCGGTTGCTGCAAAATGTTGAATCTGTTCTGGCGATAATAACCTTTTGTATGGCACGGGGCATTCGTAAAATCCTAAAGGAATATTTTCAGTTTGATCAAAAAGGTCAAATACGCGATCGTTAAGTGCAGTATCCGGCTCATTGACATCGGCCAGTAAACTTGTAATGGCTATTACCGCCGAAGTGCCTGTGTCATACACTCTTTTTATAAAATCGGCTTGCTTTTCAATCGGCCCGCCAAAGGTACCGGTAGCTACAACAGGAACAGCACCGTCAACAGTTTCAACTACGTGTTTGATGATCGATAACCGCTCTTCGCCAGTCAGTTCAAACATTTCGCTCGAGAGGCAATTGGCAAACACTCCTGCGGCACCTGCATGCAGGTACATCTCGGTTAAACGGGTTAGTGCTACGTAATCAACCGCACCGTTATCTTTAAAAGGCGTTAACATTACCGGGATAAAACCCTTTTTTGATTGTTCCATTTGATGATTAAATTAAACTGTTAACTGCCTCGTTTTGGTTAAAAAGATCCCTGTTAAAAATATAGCGAGCGTACCCGCAACAATGATCATATTGGTATTGAGCGTGCTGCGAAGAGCTGCATATTGTTCGGGAATGAGGGCCGGAAAAGTAAGCCAAAGGATCACTAAAACACCAATGATGCTGGCGATAATAGCCTCGTGGTTACGGGTTTGCCTGCTGATGATACCCAACAAAAATAGGCCGAGCATACCTGCTGCAAAAATACCCGAAAGCTGCCACCATAAATCGAGGATGCTCTTTACCCCTATCATAGCTATGCCTGCTGCCATACCTGCGAACCCAAAAACCACAGTGCCTATATGCAATGCATTCAGGGTGTTTTTTTCGCTGAGCTGTGGTTTAAAATATCTTTTGTAGATATCGATAGTGAAAACTGTAGCCGAAGAGTTCATGCCCGAGCTAATGGTGCTCATGGCTGCCGATAAAATGGCTGCCACGATAATACCAACCAAACCTGCCGGGATTTTGGTAACCATAAAATGCGGCATGATCTTATCGCCATAATCGGCAGGTGTAAGTTTGCCCATGAACGCAGCAACCTCATTTGCCGAAGCTGTTGCAGGCAGGCGTTCGATAGCTACCTGGTGTTTAAGGCTTAAGATCAGATCAGGATGCTGGCTATAGTAAGCATATAGGCATGAGCCTATTACAAAAAACAGGAACGATGCAGGCACATAAATGCCAACACAAAGCCATACCGATTTGGCTGCCTGTTTGGTAGATGCAGCTGCATGATAACGCTGGATATAATTCTGATCCATCCCGAAGTTGTTGAGATTGATGAAAAAACCATAGAACAGGATCACCCAAAATGTTGGCTCAGTTAAGTTAAGTGAGAAACTGCCCAGGCTGAATTTATGATCGGCTTTGCCAATTTCTACGATCTTATCAAAGCCGCCGGGAATATTGCTTACCACGAGATAAATGATGAGCAAGGCTCCTAATGTTTTGATGATGGCCTGTACTACTTCTGTCCAGATCACAGCTTTAATTCCGCCGGATACGGTATACAGGATAATGGATATGCCCATTACGATCATGATGATCTTCATAGACAAGCCGGTAAGCGCCTGTAAGCTCAGTGCTATTCCAAAAAACACGGAACCCATGCGGGCAATCTGCGTTAGCAAAAAGCAAATAACCGCATAAACCCTTGCCCAGGGACCAAAGCGTTTTTCAAAGTGCGTATAAGCGGATATGTTGCCGGTATTACGATAAAATGGTATAAAATATTTAACCGCTATCCAGGCTGCAAATGGCATGGATAAGCTAAATACAAAAGCGTTCCAGTTGCCGCCGTAGGCTTTGCCCGGAACACCCAAAAAGGTGTTGCTGCTTAAAAAAGTGGCATAAATGGACAATCCGATGGCCCAACCCGGTATCAACCCAGATGCAACGGTGAACTGTTCGGCATTTTTATTTTTACGCGAAAAATAAAATCCAACCAGCACCATGGCTATAAGGTAAATACCTATAATGGTAAAATCTAACACAGGCAACACTCTCATGCGTTAATCGGGTGGTACAGTAAATTTAGTATTATGGTTTAAAATTGTATAACAAATGTAACGTACCGGTGTTAGCCTTTACTGTAATATTTTCGCCGGCTATTGTAGGATATTATCACTAACGGAATGAATACACAAACAGGAGAGGTACCTGTCTTCTAACCGTGATATTATTAAAAGATATGTCATTGCGAGGAGGAACGACGAAGCAATCTCGTAGCTATGCAAGTCAAATATGCATTGGCTACGAGATTGCCACGCTGCGCTCGCAATGACATTGTTTATTATTTACCAGCACCTCTCGTCTTCGCAACACATTTGCCGCCTGGCGGGTGATCGCTGGAAATTGATTAATTGTTAACGCAAACTTTCAATCACAACACTACCCGCCTGCAACCCATCGGCAGCAGCAGTAACAGTAATCTTCCCACCAACAGCTTTAGATTGAATAATAGCCAGCCCCAAACCATTAAACAAATGGTGCTGATCAGATACAAACGGATCCAGATCCGTTTGCGAACCATTGTCTACAGCTTTCAGCACGCCTTGCCCGGTTACTTTAAACTTTACCAGTTGATTAGCATCAGGCACAGGAACGTTGTTTTTATCCAGAACAGATACGGTGATATACGACAGGTCTTTACCATCGGCTTTAATTTTACTCCTATCGGCCTTAAGCTGTATTTTGTAAGGCTCGCCTGCTGTAACTACCTGCGTGGTCATAACCACTTTGCCATTACGACGGGATACCGCTTTTAATACCCCCGGCTCATATTTAACACGCCACATCACATGCAGGTCATCGCCGGTTTTCTTTCTTACCCCTATTGATTTACCGTTTAAAAATGCTTCTACTTCATCCGCATTATTGTAATAGGCCCAAACATCAATCAGCTGCCCGGGTTTCCAGTTCCAGTGCGGTAAAAGGTGCAAAACGGATTTGTTTGTCCATTCGCTTTGGTACATGTAATAAACATCCTTGGGGAAACCGGCCAAATCAACAATACCAAAGTATGAGCTTCGGGCCGGCCACAGGTACGGGGTGGGTTCACCAATGTAGTCGAAGCCGGTCCACACAAAAAGGCCCGAAAGAAAATCATGCGTCTTGATGATCTTCCATGTTTCCTCGTGCGTAGAGCCCCAGTAGGCAGATACGTTATCGTATGATGATACCGTAAAATCGGCATTGCCATCCTTCAACGGGGTTTTACCATCCTTTGGCCAGCGCCTGATGCTGTCTGACGGCATATCATAATGCCCCCTTGTTGCCAATGCCGACATGTTTTCGGTTCCGATAAACTTTTGGCCGGGATAGTTTTTCTGAAAATCGGCGTATACTTCCTGGTGATAATTTAAGCCAACCAGATCAAGCGCGCCCGACTGGTAAATGAAGTTCTTTTTAGGGTCGGCATCGCTCAGGGCCGATGTAACTGGTCGTGTGTTATCCAGTTGCTTTACAATTTTTACCAATTCGCGACCAATGCTCACGCCTGTGCTGTCAAACTGTTCCCTGATCTCGTTGCCAATGCTCCAGGCAAAAATGGACGGATGGTTCCGGTCGCGCAAAACCTGGTCTTGCAGATCTTTCACATGCCACTCGTCCCAGTCCTCGTGGTAATCGTGTTTGCTTTTTTTCTTCTTCCACATATCAAAAGCTTCGTCCATCACCAGGAAACCCATTTTATCGCACAGGTCAAGCAGTTCGGGTGCCGGTGGATTGTGTGATGTACGGATGGCATTGCAGCCCATATTTTTTAAGATCTGCAATTGGCGCTCAATAGCACGTGTATTTACAGCCGTACCTAAAGCACCCTGGTCATGATGCAGACAAACGCCAAGAATTTTCATCGGCTCGCCATTCAGTCTAAATCCTTTATCGGCATCGAAGTTGAAATAACGGATACCTGTGGTGGTCGTATAATCATCTATAACTTTATTACCAGCAATTAACTGCAGCTTTACTTTGTACAGGTTAGGATGATTTATTGACCATAGCTTAGGGTTCATAACCCTAATGTTCTGTTGAATTACAGTATCAATTACTGAAGATGTAACTGTACCCACAACCTTACCCTGATCATCCAAAACCGAAGCCCTGAGCGTTAATTTTGAACCTACCAAACCCGCTAATACCGTACGAATATTAATCGCTGCTTTTTGATGATCAACCTGCGGCGTAGTTATAAATGATGACCATTGCGGCAGATGGATTTTATTGGCAGTGGTTAACCAAACATTGCGGTAAATGCCCGACCCGGTGTACCAGCGTGAATTAGGCTGATCGCTGTTGTCAACCCTAACTGCGATCACATTTTGCTGCGCTCCAAATTTGAGGTAAGGCGTCAAATCATACCTGAAAGAGATATAACCGTTAGGCCGCTTGCCTAAATAATGGCCATTGATCCAAACTTCGCTGTTGTGAAAAACGCCGTCAAAATCAATCAAAATAGTTTTAGTTTTTGACGATGCAGGGATCATAAAACTTTTACGATACCAACCGATACCGGCAGGCAGCCCGCCCTCGGCCTGCGTGGTGGGATTTTTACTGTCGAATTCCCCTTCGATACTCCAATCATGCGGAAGATCAAGTTTTCGCCAACGATTGTCATCAAATTTCACCTGGCTCGCAGCCGTGTCATCGCCTAAAAAAAACTTCCAGTCTGCGTTAAAACTTTCTGTTTTGCGGACGTTTTGGGCGGATGCAAAACCCGCCGTAAAAAGTACTAAACACAACGTATATAAATAACGGAGCCTCATTTTGTTTTACTTTTCTTAACAGGCGGAGCAACAAAGTTCAGCTCGCTTTTACCCAGATCTTTTGACACAGCAACCGCTATACCGCGCTGATCGGCTTTGTTTACGGCGCAATAAAAGTGATAAACTATGCCTTTATACTTCACCACGCATGATTTGTGGGCGAACATATGATCATAAGGCTCAGATGATTGGATGAGCTTCTCTCCTATCCAGTCTGTCCAGTGCACCAGATCATACGAGCAGGCAAAGCGGTTAAACACGCCCGAATCGCCGGTTTTCCAAAATGCTCCGAAATAAAACATGACATACACATTCCCTATCTGCTGAATATATGGATCGCCGGTAATGCCATCGCCGTGATTCAATACCGGGTCTTTGCCGAAACGTTTCCAATGCAGCATATCGTCAGATACGGCCATACCAATCCGTTCGGCACCGCGTTTTTTGTTTACACTATCGCCATTGGCATTATAATACATAATAAAAGGGTGACCGGTCAGCTTCTTTTTATCCCAGATAATCGTTTGCTTGTATTGCGTATGGTTATCCCACCAGCTAACATCTTTATCGATGCTTGACAGTACGGGATGATCCAATCCTCGCCATTCATGCGCAGTACCCGGATCCTGATCGGTAGAAGCTACGCTTATGGATAACAAACCTTTTTCATACCCCTTACTTTGTCCGCCGAAATACGACAGCCAATACTTGCCATCATATTGCTGTAATTTGTACGAGCCTCCCCATTTATAATCCTGCAAGCCAACATAACCAGCCTTTTGGTTATTATCCCAGCGTGTGGTATCATCAGAAAATGAGAGGATCCGGCCGCGGGTTTTCCAGTGCAGCAGATCTTTGCTATCGGCCAGCCATGTTTCATAACCACGACCGTTAAAAATAATATAGCTCATATACCAGCTATCCCCCTGCCGAAAAACCATAGGACAATCGGCCTTCTGGCTATTATCATCGGACGATATCACCAGTCCGTACTTATACGGGGTTTTTACTTGCTCATAAATGTCTTTCATCACCTTTTCGGGCACCTCCTGTGCCTGCACCTTCAGCATTAAAAAAACATAAACTAAGAATGTGGATGATTTGAAAATGTATTTCATGGTTTGTATATATAGTCCATTAATAAGTCTACTGATTAAGCTATTATAAAACTGAAAACCAATTCATTAGATTTCAGAAAAATTGCTTTTAAAACTTGTAATGAAAAGGAGACACCTACGGAGCCAATACATATATCTTGTTTTTTGCTATAAACATGTTACTCCTACGGAGTTATAATCATACACTTTTTAAACTCCGTAGGAGTAACATGTTTGTAGAAACGAAAATCAAGAGAATTGGCTCCGTAGGCGCCTCCTGTTTAAAAGCGATTCTCCTGTTTCAGCTTTATGCATTTGGTTTTTAGCTTGTTCATATAATATTTTATTTGGCGATGAATGTATAGTTACCCGATCCTACTTTTACTTCGGCCTTTCCATCGTGATAACCGACGAACTTAAGATCATGCCTTGCTTTGATGTTTTGCCCATCCACCGTAATGGCAGCATTACTTTTAACAGGCAAATAGATACTTGCCGTAGTATTAGCGGGGATACTTACTTCGAGCTTAAACTGCCCCTTATCTTTTTTCCAGCTGCTTACGATATTTCCATACGGTGATTTGTAGTTAGCCTTTGCCCAGGTTACATCCCCCACGGTTTCGGGCCTGATCTCTATTTTATTAAAAGCAATAGCATCATCCGCAGGGCGGATGCCAGCCAAACCGCTGTAAAACCACTCCATTAAATGGCCTAACATAAAGTGGTTATTAGATACCGAAGTCAACGCCGCCCATGATTCGGTTAAGGCCGTAGCACCATGAGCAAGCTGGTAACCATAGCCCGGTACATCGGCACGGCTGTTCATATCATAGATCACATCTGAGCGGCTTTCATCATCCAGCACACGAAGCAGGTAACGGTAACCGATATCACCGGCGGTAAGGGCATTACCACGGTCGCGAATGTCTTTTACAATATTGTTCACTACGGCCGCTTTGTATTGCGGCTCAACCAGTCCGGCATAAACAGACATGGCATTAGCGGCCTGACTGCCGGTACCGTATTGTTTGGTTTCGGCATTAAAAAACTTTTGATTGTATGCCTGTTTAACTTCGGCAGCCAGCTTTTTATATGATGCGGCATCGTCGCTTTTACCCAGCAGACTTGCTATTTTAACCGCTATATCCAGGTCATAATAGTAAAGCGAAGTAGCCGTAATCCCTTGCGGCGTTAACTGTGAAACACCCGGAGGATTTGGACCGAGGTCATACCAATCGCCCAGACCCTGGTACAATAAATGGTTTTGAGATTTTTTATCAAGGTAGGCCAAATATCGTTTGATCATCTCATAGTTTTGAGCAAGCACCTCTTTATCGCCATACCACTGGTATACATACCAGGGTAGGATCACAGCATTGCTTCCCCATTCAGGCGAATCGCGGAAAGGCTCATCAAACTTTACATATTCGGGCGAGATCTCGGGGATCAGCCCGTCTTCGGTTTGAGAGATGCGCATATCATTGATACACTTGCGCGCCAGGCCCACAATGTCATAGTTATAATGCAGGGAACTGCCAACCAGGTGCGCTTCTTCCAGCCAGCCCAATTTTTCGCGGTGAGGACAATCGGTAAACACGCTGGCCATATTGCTTTTCATGGCCCAGTCAATCAGTTTAAAGGTTTTGTTGAACAGCTCGTTGGAGCAGGCGAAACTGCCCACTGTTTCAGCAGCGTTACGGGTGTGCAGGCCTTTGATGTCAGCAATGACGGGCAATTGCTGGCTGTTAGCTTCATTTTGAGGAACAACACCCTGAACCTGTAAATACCTGAAACCATAATAGGTAAATAATGGATGCCAGGTTTCAATTCCATCGCCCTTTAAAACGTAATCATAATAATGCGGACTGCCCGAGGCTTTCTGATTGGCGCTACCATCCTCATTTACCAATTCGGCAGGGATAATACGTATAGTATCACCCTTTTTACCACGCACAGTAATCTGCGGGATTCCCGAAAAATTTTGGCCGAGATCATACACCCATGCCTCATTAGTGAGCTGTTTTTTGCTTTTGGGAGCAAGCTCCTGCATGATCTTTAAAGGCTCGGCCATTTGCGCGTTAAGCTGCGGCACATCATCTACCTTAACCACACTTCGCCATTTTGAATCATCAAAGTTGTTGGTATCCCAATCCGGTTGTTTAAGGTTAGCATTATAATCTTCGCCCCCATAAATACTACTGAAAGTAACCGGCGAAGGAGCTGTTTTCCATGAACCATCACTCACCACATTATCCACACGGCCATTATCATACTCCAACATTAAACGACAGATCATCTTAGGGTAACCAAAAGCACCGGTAAGCTTGCGGTAACGCCTATCGCGCGGGATGTAATAAAAGCCGTTGCCCAACATTACGCCAATGGTATTTTTACCGGCAATCAGTTGACTGGTCACATCAAAAGGCACATATAAGGCCTGTTTATCATATTTTGTCCAGCCGGGATCAAGGAAATGATCGCCTACTTTTTTACCATTCAAACTCAATTCAAAATGCCCTAATCCGCATAAATAAAGCGTGGCTTTTTTTAGCTTACCTTCCACGTTAAATGCCTTACGCATCAAAGGCAAAACATCATTAGCAGTACCCAGTTTTTTGGGCCCTTTGCCATGATAAAACGGCACAATGGCCGACGAATCGGGCAATTTATCGTAGGCTATCCAGTCGGCACCGTGCCAGTCGGCTTTTGTGAGCAAACCCATTTGCCAGCTGGCAACACTGCTCCATGCAGATGCTTTGCCATGATTGTCCCAAACCATTACCTTCCAATAATACGTTTTGGCGGCTTGCATCCCCTTGCCATTGCAAGCTATTTGTAATGATCTGTTGGATGGTACCTTTCCCGAATCCCAGATATCGGCATTGTTATTTGTGAGCTTGGCAGCGTCATCAGCAACCAAAACCCGGTAAGCCGTTTGCGTTGTATTACGGGCATCGCTTTGCATTTGCCAGCTAAGCTTCGGCTTAGCCGATTCGATACCTAATGGGTTTGTTTTGTACTCGCATTGCAGGTTAAGCACCTTCAGATTTTGAGAAAAAGCGCCGAAGGGCAGCAGTAGAAATAACAGGCAGATCTTTCTTTTCATGTTAATATTTTATTGCATTTCAATGCCCGAAACAGCCAAACCATCAGCTTTAATGCCCGTGATCACCAGTTTATAATTACCCGCGTTGATACTCGTGCCCGTATTGGTTGCAACCGTACCCGACTTATTTTTGGCAACCGGTTTAAAACTCAGTTCTTCCTCCTTCATCACCGTACGATCGGCAGCCAGTAGCTGCATTTTTGCTGTAAAAGTTTGATTGCTTTGGTTATAATATTTGATGCGCAGGGCATACAGATCCGCAACTCCCGGTGTTATCGCGAATATCACACTGCCGACCGCACCGCTGCTAAATTTAACTACTTTTTTGCCGTTCAAGGTATCGCTGCTTGCGCCACTTCCTTTTAATTCGGCAGCTTCAGCTTTATAACTGATGGTTTTGCGAAGATCAGTTGCGGGTTGCAGCGAAGTAACAGGCAATACCACCACGGTGTACATGAACTTACCTTTATTTTCGCCTAAAGTAACTACATCCGCTTTCTTGAAGCGTTTCCTGTAAACGGGTAATTGATGCCCACAATCAGCATCAGTTTTTACAAATAAGCCGGTGTTTTCATAATCCGAAAGCCAGGCCGGCCTTTGCGATGCCGGTACATCCATAACTACATAAACATCGGCATCAGCATTTAAAATAAATGAGCCTGTTTGTGCTTGGGCCGAATTGCTTGTACTCATCCAATCAGCACCATAAAATACCGGTGGAAGATCGTTAAAGGTTACCCCGGCATCGGTGTATTGTTTTTGGCCGATGTCCATCCAGCTTTTTGTCGTCCATTTATTATTGCCTTGTAATTGGCTAATTATTCCCGAACCCACCGATTGTGGTTTTGTGGTTTTGTTTAAAGTACTGATTGCTATCGCAGATATGATGGCTTCACCTGCTGCGGCATTTGGAAAAGAAATCGTTAGCATCCCACCGGTAACATGCGCGGTAATACTTTTTTTAAGCGCTTTTGCATATCCCGCTTCTTTCCAGATATCGAGATCATGGATCATAGTTTTACCATTCACCGCTACATCAAACAAACGCCAGCCTGAACAATCCATCCCCCCTCCGGTACCGTACCAGGGTTCGGTAAAATATAGCTCGATACGGTAATCCCCATCAGGCACCGGGAAATTGAATTTTAATTTATCTAAGCCATACCTGAACGTTTGGAAGAGTTCGCCATCAGCCGTTTCGCTAACCCTGTCAAAAGTGCGTTGCTGGCTGGCGAAGAAGGATGGCATGCCGGGGTAATCATCCGTCCATGATGTGGATCCGGGTTGCTGTTTATTGTCCTGATGCCTGTCGGCCATCCAGATGTTTCCGTAGCTGTCGGTATAATCCGAGCCGCCGCAATTAAGGCGGTATAAATAATTGTAACCAGCTTGCGGTTGCAGTATAGTGGAATTTTCTTTTGATAAATGAGGGGCAGATGGCAAGTGATTCAGCATGATCTCATCGTGAGTTACCTGCTTACCATTAACATACCCCACTGCATATAATACATTGTATTTAATATCCGCGCCATCCCATTGAAAATGCGTGCCGATACCTTGTCGTTTTCTCCGGCCTAATGACTCATGGTTGAGATCATTAAAAAGCTCCACTTCATCGCAATTGGAATAAACAATGATGCTATCCTTTTTACCCGGAATAAGCCAGCGGTTTGGCCAGGTATGCGATACGATGTAAACCATAGGCTCTTTATCCTTTGGCGCATAGTTGGCCCTGTACATGTAAAAAGCATCGGTAGGTTGGCCCCAGGGTGTAAACAGCCCTTTGTAATTGACAGGGCCTACCCTATCGAGCTCCCGTTGGCCTTCGCCGCCCTGCGTTCTTCCGGGGTTTTCATGTGAATACAGCAGCCATTGAAAATGCCCGGCAACCTGATCTTTAACAGACTCCGCCAGGCGGACTTTAGTTTCCATGAGTTGGGTCATGCGGTCTTCGCTTAGTGGACCATTTGCATTAAAAGGGCCTTCTGTATGTAAGCCGAGGCTTCGCCACGCGCCGTACTCGCCAACTAATATTTGCTTTTTCAGGTCATCGCCATAAGTAAGTGGGTTGCCTCCATAAGTGCCTGTCCAGTTTTGGGGCACATCCCAATCGGTGCCTTCTCCGCCATTACAGGTTGTTATTTTGCGTTGAGATGAAGCAGTAGGGTCAAGCTTACGAATGATCGTGCTGCACTCACGGGCAAAATCGGCAGGTAATTTACTTTCATTCTGTAATCCCCATAATATAACCGAGGGACTATTGCGGCGTTCCTTTACCCAATCAACCAGTAAAGCCTTATAATTAGCCCTGAACTCCGGCGAATCGTACCAGATATGCGCCGAGTATTGCGGCCACCATAAAATGCCCAGCTTATCCCAGTATTGCTGATAAGCGAGGTTATGAGGCTGGTGCGCATCCCTGAAAGCATTAAAACCGGCAGCTTTTACCTGCATCACCCGTGCTTTAATTTCCTGGGCTTCAAAAGCCTGACTTTTGCCCAACAGGTGTTCATACTCGGCAATACCATTGATAAAAACGGGCTTTCCATTGAGGTAAAAACGATTATCATGATTATTCCTGCCAATGGGCCAACTGATCCAGTGAATACCATAAGGCGTTTGAATTCTGTCGATCAATTTCCCATCGGCCCAAACCTCTGTTGCTACATTGTACAAGTACGGTTTTTCCAGCGACCATAAATGCACATTTTTAACATCTGCAAATTGTTGACTTATTACGTTAGTCTCCCCTGCACTTAGTGTTTTATTTGTTTTTGTTTGGGCGATAGTTTTGCCGTTAACATCAATCAATCTATTGGTGACGATTACTTTAGATGGCCTCCCACTGTAGTTTTTAACTTCAGTTTCAAGATTAAGCGTAGCTGATTTTTCACGAACAGTAGTATCATTCCAGATGTGTACGCCAAAGGGTTCAATTCTAATGGCATTGGTAACTATCAAATGAACCGGCCTGAAAATACCCATTGGTTGCGATCCTTCCGAAAAACCCGGATCATCAGAGCAGGCGCCACAAACCCAGGGCAGGTCTTTGATGAAAGAAGGATGATCTGCCCTTACGCACACCAGGTTTTTCTTACCTGCTTTAATAGCTTCCGTTACATCAAGAGTAAACGATGTGCGACCACCTGCATGATAACCAACCCGTTTGCCATTGAGCCATACTGTAGCGTAAGAACTAACGCCCTCAAACCACAAGAAATAGCGTTTATCATTTTTCTTGTTTTCAAGTGCGAATATTTTACGATACCACGCGGTGCCATGCCTGTTACCATGTTTCAGGCGGCGATAGCCCTCATAGGTGTCCCAATTATGGGGTACGTTTACCGTTTGCCATTTAGTGTCGTTAAAGGCAGCTTGTTCAAAACCTGTATTAGCCTTGGGGTTGTTATCGTCGGCGATACTTTTCCAATTGGTATTTAATGAGGTCTCCCTGCGGATGTTTTGCTGGGCAATGCCTTTGCTTAAATTGAAGCCAAACAGAAAGATAAAAAACACAAAAACAAATCGAAATACCGACCTGCATTTTTGAGTATGATTAATTCTCCCTGCCTGCATTTTACAATTGTTTCAAATCAGCATTAAACCGATAGCTTTTACCTTTTTGAGTCTCAATATCTACTGTCTTTCCAGCGTAGCTTAAACGACATGTTTTGCCCAATTTGGAAAACACCTCCACATTTTTCAACTGGCCATTTTGCCATTCAAAATCCAGCACAAAACCGCCTCTTGCACAAATACCTTTAATATTTCCCTGCGGTAAAGCAGTTGGTAAAGCGGGCAATAACTCAATCGCATCGCCCTGGCTTTGGAGCAGCATTTCGGCCAAACCGGCAGCGCCGCCAAAATTCCCGTCGATCTGGAACGGTGGGTGTGCATCGAACAGGTTGTGGTAAACCCCACCCTTCTCCTTGCCGGAACTTACATCGGCAGGTGAAAGCAACTTGCTTAGCATCAAATAAGCATGATCGCCCTGGTGCATCCGCGCCCAGATATTTACCTTCCAGGCAATGCTCCAGCCGGTACCCTCGTCGCCCCGGTATTTCATGGATTGTTCGGCAGCTTTCAGCAGTTCAGGAGTTTTGAAGGTGATATCCGTTCCTGGATAAACGCCCCACATGTGCGAAATATGGCGGTGGGTATCCGTAGTATCGTCTTTATCTTCCAGCCACTCTTGTAACTGACCATATTTACCTATTTTATTTGGTGCTATCTGACTGTATTTGAGTTTCAGCGTATCGGCAAAAGCCCGATCAATATTCAGCACTTTGGCTGCTTCAATACAGTTTTTAAACAGATCACGGATGATCTGATGATCCATTGTTGGCCCTGCAACCAAACCGCCATGTTCGGGCGAGTTGGATGGCGTGCTGATGAGGCAGCCTGTTTTAGGGTTTTTCACCAAAAAATGCACAAAGAACTCCGCGGCACCTTTCATTTCTGGGTATGCCCGTTTTTGCAGAAAACCCTTGTCGCCCGAGTACAAATAATGCTCCCACAACTGGTGGCAAAGCCAGGCTGCCCCGCTAACCCAAATGCCATGATTGGAAGCATTAACCGGTGCCGTCCCTCGCCATAAATCTGTATTATGGTGCAATACCCATCCAGGTGCGCCGTAATGCTCAACAGCGGTTTCATGCCCGGTTTTGGCGAGGTCATCGACTATGCTAAAAAACGGCTCGCTGCAAGTTGACAGGTTAAGCAGCTCGGCGGGCCAGTAATTCATTTCGAGGTTGATATTAGTGGTGAACTTGCTACCCCATGGAGGTGTAAGCAGGTTATTCCATAAACCCTGCAAATTTGCCGGACCACCACCCGGCCTTGACGACGAAATCAGCAAATACCTGCCAAACTGCATATATAAGCTAATAAATGAAGGATCAGGAGATTTTCCAAACTTCAAAATGCGTTCATCTGTAGGCAGATCAGCATTTTCGCCCTTTCCTAAATCGATAGAAAACGTATTGAAATACTTTTGATAATCCCTTATATGAGCAGCTTTGATAGTTGCATAGCTCTTAGTAGTTATAGCTGCAATTTGTTTTTTACAGATGGCCTCCGGGTTGCCCGATACATCGTGATAGTTTTTAAAATTGGTAGCGGCTGTGAGATAAAACGTCGCTTCATTAGCTCCGGTAACCGATATACTTTTCGGGCTTACTACAACCTTGCCACCTATAGATTGCACATGCAGATAACTTACGCCACGTAAAACACCGTCTTTTACTTTTAAAGATATCGCCAGCGTGTGATCATCAATTTTACGGATGACATAGTTTTTATGCAGACTGCTCAATAAAGCCTCCAATGTGATTTTACCGGGTTTATCAGCGGTGAGATGTACGGCCATTACCTGATCGGGGGCACTGCTGAAATATTCGCGGGCATAGTTAACGCCATCGGCTTTGTAAGTTACATGAACCGTGGCATTGGTAAGATCGAGATCGCGTTTATAATCTGTTATTTCCTGCTTAGGAAATTGCAGGTACAAATCGGCAAAAGGCTGGTAATCGGCATTGTAACGGGGATATGCAGGCGGGTTATCATCCTGCACATGGTAATGCCATGCCCCGGCAAGACTAATCACATCGCTTTCACGTCCTTCGGGATAAACTGATAAAGTTTTAGTGTTGCTTGTAAATCCACCTTTATCGTAAAAATTAACTACCAAAACAGATAGCTGGTTGCTACCTAAATGTACATCGGCAGCCGGGATGGTATATTTGCGGTAGGCAGTGCCATTGGTGGAGCCAATGCGCTTTCCGTTAACGTAAGTGAAGTCAATATCGCGAATGCGCCCAAGATTTAAAACCAGGTTTTTCCCTTGCCAATCAGGGGGGACGTTAACGGTCGTTGTGAACCAAACCGCACCATCCAGGCCCTCCAAACCGGGCGCTGTTTCCCAGCCCTGCTCGGTTGGCAATGTAATGGGTGTCCATTCCTTACTCTTAAGCGGCGGGCGAATGTCCTTCATAGCGTTAAACCACTTTGCCGAATCAGCAGCATAGTTCAACTCATTGCTCTTCATGCCCATAAAATGCTGCTGGGCCATCGCCTCCGCTTCGGC
This sequence comes from Mucilaginibacter gossypiicola, assembly GCF_900110105.1. Lineage (GTDB taxonomy): Bacteria > Bacteroidota > Bacteroidia > Sphingobacteriales > Sphingobacteriaceae > Mucilaginibacter > Mucilaginibacter gossypiicola. The sequence continues at coordinate 925,918 of NZ_FOCL01000003.1, forward strand.
TTGTTTACCTTCGGAAAGTAGTTTGCGGATAGGTTCCAGATATTTCACGGCTCCTTTACGGTTATAGTCGCGGGGGCCGCCTGTCCATAGGGTTTGTTCGTTGTATTGGATATGGTCTTCGACAACGCCACCGTAGACCATGCCCCCTATACGGCCATTACCAACAGGTAAGGCATCAGTCCATTTTTGGGCGGGTTGTTTATACCAAAGCTTTAGTGGTTGCGATTGGGCAAATACCCGCACAACCCCAAACATGAATATCACAATAAATAAACTCTTCCGGATTTTCATAGATTTCAGTTAAAAAGCCAGCGTAAATCTTTGATATTACCTTCATTGCTTAAGCCGGCATCGTAAACCGGCACATTGGCATCTGCATCAACAATACCCAAAACCAAGGCGGATCCTTTACCTAAGGTAAGGGTATTTGACCCGGCTTTAAAAGTGTATGTATGGATATTTACAGGCGGCAGGCCATCAATTTGAATAGCATTGGCAATCTTAATATCAGCCTGGCCATAGTCATTGGCACTGGCATCTGTTTCCAGTTGCGGCTCGGGCAGATATTGCGGCAGCTTGCTATTGAAAAAACCGACCAGCACTTTTACCGGCTTATCATTTTTAAAGCTGATGGTTGTACCATTCTTCTGCTGATCTGCTTTGGATAGCTTAATCCCTTTTAAACCTGCCAACTCTTTTGCTATGTTTTTTATCAGCGCGGCGGTATCGGCATAAACCGCTTCGCCTGAATTTATCTGATAACTGCTACTACCACTGCCACTATTTTCAAGCTTCACCGGCTCATTCTTCAAAACCGTAACCTCCTTTTGTTTTTGCTGCGTTTGGGGCGATTTCAGCGAATCGATATTCCGTTTAAAGTTGTCAAGCTCCTTTTGATAAACCGGTAAAAGCTCGACCCAGGTTTTCATTTTGGCATCATTACCACCAACCGGGATTTTGCGCTGCTTGGTCTGCATGCTGTTGGCATACAGGTAAGTATTTTCGGTTAGTTTTACCAGTTGTTTATAATACTCCAGACTGGTTTGCAACTCGGGTAGTGCCTTTTCCAGATCAGCAACATTATCCGAATATTTATAACGCAGTACCCACAAAGCTGCCTTTGCCTTGTAAGCATAGCTATTAGCCATAGCATTATAGCAATACATGTCATTTTTTAAACGGGCAAACTCGGCATTGTCTTTTTTTATCCCCGCCGATGCTTTATCGATAGCACCAACAGCTCTTTTCCCTTGAAGTATCACACTGTCAATAACCTTAACCGGTGTTTCGCCTACATGCGGTTGGTGCTTCCACTCCTTTTCGGCGTACTCACTCATCATTTCGCCAACAGGCCCTTCCGAATTATACAACAAAGAGAACAGACCGTATTTTTCGGGATTAACCAATTGGCTCATCAACATGCCCAAAGTCATGGTTTGGCGGTTACCATCGGTGATCCCGAAACGGCGCAACAGTTCGGGCGAGATATTGCCCGACTCTTCATAAGCTTTTAAAATTGCTTCCCCATTTGCCTGATCGCATCCATATTTATCGGCCAGTTGCTTTGCCCAATAGCTTATCTCACCAGCCCTGTCCCTTTTACTATCCCAGGCATAGCGCGCCCATGCTTTGTACCAGATCCAGTCCCTGTCCAACTGCAGCAAACGTTTTCCGCCTGTGTTATCAGCAGTGTAAGGCCAGTCCCAATATGATGCCTGCGGATACAAGTGCAAGGCGTTTGCCCCATAAATAGTATGCATGGCCTGTACGCATTTCTGTATAAAATCAGCCGAACCATAGCGGAAAGGCTCCAGGTTGGCCATGATGTGCACGTTCTCTATCTGCACGGTGCCAATGCTGCTCAGCGTACGGTGCAAATCGGCCCAGGGACCATGCGGCTCATAGGTTGTTAGCGCCTCGCCATTGTATTTTGCTTCGGTATATAGATTTGAATAAAGTGGTTTGGCGTATTTCATTACATTGGGCGCGTCGGTATCATGTGCCCGAAGAACGATCGGCGGTTCATCGGTACGGCCTAAAGCTTTCAAGCCATCCTTTACTCCGGGAATTATAGTTTGGGTAAACCAGTCTACATCGTCCTGCCCAACACCTTCCATGGCCTCGCCCAGCGTAACCAGCAAACCTACATTAGGATACTTTTGCACAAAAGCGGCGATAGATTTACGGGTATAATCGGCAATGATGGGTACAATGTGCCGGTTCCTGTCCTGCGTTTTCAGGTTATTTTTTTCGGCGAATGGTTTGGATACAATGATATTATAAAAACCCTGAATAAGCCAGATGCCGCGTTTATCGGCTTCATCAGCCAAAAAACTGTAGATCTCTTCGTTTTTCTTAAAGGTGGCATCATCAACCTCCACGGCATAAGGATATTCTTTTACCCTTACCAATGATGCAAAAGGGTGACCATTCCATAAATATAAGGAGTTCATGCGGTTATGGGCCAACGAATCCAGGTAGCGGATCCATAAAGCCTTATCATAAAACCAGGGGAAATTCTGCGGCGTATAAGGGTACTCATAAGTACCGCGACCAGGAAGTAAGGCAGGCTTTTGCACACCGATACAGGTACCCCTCAAAACCATTTCGGGCTGGTCATGCAGATTAATGTTTACGGGAATTTTTTTATTCAGGCCGATCCTATCCGCCAGTTCAAGGCAGCCATACAGCGCACCGGAATTATCGGCACCTGCTATCAATAGTTTATTTTTGAGGCCGTTATCACTGATGATAAAACCTTCTTTTCCCGGGCGATTATTTGTAGCGCCAACCAGTTTCTTAACCGGGGCATCCGCGAGCAAACCAACAACTATGGCATTACCTGAAGGCATTACGCCTTTATAAGATTGTTCGGCAATTGAATACCCGGCGTGTTGCAGGGCCAGCGTTAACTTTTGCACACCATAGCTTATCCTTGCATGGTGTTTAGGCAGGGTAATAATGGTGATTTTTTTTGAAGGTTTTTGCGCGTGTAAGCTTGAATGAAAAGAAAAGATCAGCGCGAATAACAGCAGGAGATAACGATTGGACATCTTCATTTTCATTCGTATTAAACAGGCTTACCAAAGCCCGTTTCTTTGATTTGAAAGAAGGCTTCAGTATCTCAAATGATACCTTTGGTTGTGAACTTAATTGGTTGTATAGTATTCAAAAATATCAGTACGCTGCTGCAATTTCATCTGATATTTTCTCTATCTACTATACGATATTATCATCATTAAAGCCAGCAAGCCAATAAAAGAGAGAAAATGAGTCAGGATTAAGCCGGAAGTTTTACCAGTACATGTTTTAGATGTATGCTCCGGGAAATTACCTTACCATCGGCATAAATGATAAAACCTTTGCCTTTGTGGTATTTTGTACCGGTTTTATCCCAAACCACGCTGATCGTGTGCCCATGATAAAGTACATTATCCAGTGCAAACCATTTCCATTGGTTTTGAGGGATAAGCGGGAAGATTTCGAGTATATTGTCTTCACGCGGTTTCAGGCCAAGAAGATCGCTGATGACCAAATCACAAAAACCGGAGTGGTTGTAGTAGCTGCTCCTCGGATTATCGCCTTTAAGCCAGTAGCCAGTTTTTTCATCCTGGTATTCGCCTAAATAAGGCTGCCCGCGTTTGATATGCGAAAGGGCATATTTGTGCAATTCGTTATAAAAAACACCCGGCGTCATAGTGCCTTTGTTTTGATAAGCAGTAAGCAAATTGGCTAACCCTTTCAAGGTTTGGGTTGTAGCAAAAGGCCATACCGCGCCGTCCCACTCGCAGCCATGCCCGGTACCATGGGTGCGGAACAAGGGGTGCCTGCGTTCGGCTGTGGTGATACCCCAGGGCGCGTTAAAACCTTTAGTGTCGGTTAGCTGATCCCATTGCTTGGCGTATGCCGGCTTATCATCGGGCAGGTTGAAATACCAGGGGATAAAGCCGAGTTCCTCGCGGGCCCCGGCAAAATGCCCGTCGGGTTTACGTACTTCAAAAAAAGATGCGCTATCATTCCACAAACTGTCCTGCACCAGTTTTTTCAGGTCGATAGCTTTTTGCGTATATTTTGTTTTCAGTGAATCATTGCCGGTTAGTGCCGCCATTTTTGACAGGGCTACGGCATTACCATACATATAGCTGTTAATGGTAGGCCGGATGTTTTTGATCTTACGCCCCCCGCTGATACTTTCCTCCATCGCATCACGCACATCAAACTGCCAAAACAATTTGGAAGGTAACTGCTTTTCCGTTTCCCATACATTGTAATCGGCATTGAGCGGAAGCAAGGCCTGCTCAACAAAATGTGTATCAAGGTTTACGAGGTAATAATTATACACCGCGTCATCAATCCAACTGCTGAAAGCATGCAGGTGCGGCTTCTTCTGTTTAGGGTCAACATAAAGCCAAAAATTGATATACTGGTTGATGTATCGCGGGTCATGCAGCCAGCGCCCCTCATATACCTGGTGACCAAGAGCACTGCTTGAACTGTTATATACACCGGTGAAACTAACCGGGGTTATAAATTCTGTAAAAATGAAGCCATCCGGTGTTTGTTTCAAATGTTTCCTGAATGTCCACCAGCGGTAATAATAGATCTTTTGAATGGCTGAATCCGGGCACTCAAACAAAGGGACATTTTTGGCAAGCCAGTCGTAAGCATGGTCATTCGTGATGTAGTTTTTAACCGTTTCGGTATCTGTTTTATTAAAGCTATCCACATAAGTTTTCAGCTTTTCAAAACCTAATACACGCTTTTGCTGCGCGAAAGCATTGCCTGCTACACAAAAAAACAAACTGATTAAAAATGCCCTTTTTATCATCTCTTAGAAGCTGTTAAAAACGATTAAATAAAACTGCTATATCCCGCCCGTCATTGCGAGGTACGAAGCAATCCCCTACTCTACAGGGCGGACTTGCATAGCCCCTCTGCCTATTGGGGATTGCTTCGTACCTCGCAATGACGGCTTTTATATGTTGATGACTGTAGAGACGCAATTATGCGTCTCTACAGTCATTGAACAGCCTCTTATACCTCCACAATAGCTTTAATAACTCCGTTAGCCGGGTTAAGCCAGCTTTCAAACTGATCTTTTACTTCGTCAAAAGTTACCCGGTGAGTGATATACGTTTGCGGGTTTACCAGTCCGCTTTTCATAGACCCGATCACATGCTCAAAATCCTCACGGGTAGCGTTACGACTGCTCATTAAAGTAGATTCGCGTTTATGAAATTCGGGGTGACTTACAATAATCTCATCCCGCTGCAAGCCGACCAACACATACCTGCCGCCATGCGCCAAATACAGGAACGCCCCGTTGATGGCTTTTTGATTGCCGGTAGCATCGATAATCACAGTTGGCATGTCGCTATTGGTGATCTCTTTCAAGCGTTCGGTTACGTCTTCATTTTTCACGTTGATGGTATAGTCAACCTTCAGGTTTTCACGGCAAAAGTTTAGGCGCTGCTCGTTCACGTCGGCAGCTATAACCTTTGCTCCGGCAATACGGGCAAACTCCATAATACCTAAGCCGATGGGTCCCGCGCCGATGACCAGTACAAATTCGTCCGCCTTTACGTCGGCTCGCCGCACACCATGGGCACCGATAGCCAAAGGTTCAACCAATGCCAGTTCATCAAAACTTAATCCCTCACCATGAACCAGTAAGTGTGACGGAACCTGCAGATATTCGGCCATGCCGCCATCCGTATGCACGCCGCAAACCTGGATATTTACACAGCAGTTTGCTTTACCCGAACGACAGGCGATGCAATGCCCGCAATTGAAATACGGGATAAAAGTAACAGCTTCTCCCTTTTGAAAACCTTCGGCATCGCCGGCTTCAACCAGTTCGGCTGCAAGCTCATGGCCTAAAATTCTTGGATAGCTGAAAAAAGGTTGTGTTCCTTCAAAGGCGTGCAGATCGGTACCGCAAATGCCTATGCGTTTTATTTTGAGCAGTGAATAACCCGGTTTTAATTGCGGAGTTTCGGCAATGCCATATTCCAGCTGACCGGGTGTGGTACAGGTTAGTATTTTCATTGGTTTTTCGTCATGTTTTTCTCTCCCGTTTCCGTGTCCTCACGGAAACCTGGGCTATTTCCCCCTTGTTTCTCTTTTCATTCCATATATCCCTCTGTACCTGTCTGCGGGTGTTCGTGGGGACACGAACACGGGGTGGAGAAAGTGTACAATTAAAGCGAAACCCCTCTTTTCCACGGAATAAAATCATCCTGGCCATGGCGTACCGCGTGGACTTCAATCTCTCCGCTGGCAACTTTTACTACATAATCCAGGATGCGTTCGCCGGCCTGTTCAATGGTTTCATCGCCTTCAACAATAGTACCGGTATTAATGTCGATGATATCGCTCATGCGGTTGTATAACGCGGTATTGGTAGCAATTTTTACAACCGGGGCTATTGGGTTACCTGTAGGTGTACCTAAGCCGGTGGTAAACAATACAATATTCGCTCCCGAGCCAACTTCGGCCGTGGTAGATTCAACATCGTTACCCGGCGTACACAGCAGGTTAAGGCCTGGCTTTGTCACTCTTTCAGGATAATCCAACACATCAGCTACCGGCGAGGTACCGCCTTTTTTGGCAGCACCGGCAGATTTGATAGCGTCAGTGATCAAACCATCTTTAATATTGCCCGGCGATGGGTTCATGTAAAAGCCTGAACCTGCTTCTTCGGCGCGCTGACTGTAGGTGCGTACCAGGTCGGCAAAGCGTTCGGCCTTGTCTTTATCCAGGCAACGGTCTATCAGGTTTTGCTCTACGCCACAGAGCTCCGGGAACTCGGCCAAAATAACCGAACCGCCCATAGCTACCAGCAAATCGGAAGTGTAACCGATAGCAGGGTTTGCTGAAATACCAGAAAAGCCGTCAGAGCCTCCACATTCCAACCCGATAGTCAGTTTGCTTAAAGGGGCCGGTTTACGGGTGTATTGGTTAGCCTGCATTAAACCTGCCAGCGTTTGCCTGATGCCTTGTTCCATCAAATCGGCTTCTTTACCTGTTTTCTGCTGATCTAAAATATACAAAGGTTTGTTAAACTGGGGCGAGCGTTTGTTGATCTCCTCCTGTAAAGTTTTAACTTCGGCGTTCTGACAACCTAAACTTAAAACTGTTGCCCCCGCAACGTTAGGGTGCGTAATATACCCGGCCAGCAAACCACAAAGCGCAGTTGAATCCTGGCGGGTACCACCACAGCCACCTGTATGGGTTAAAAACTTAATGCCATCAACATTAGGGAAAACTTTGTTACCAGCACTTTGAGCGGTATCGCTGCCTATTTCGGTATATAAAACTTCATCTATCTGCGCACCTGCCTTTATTTTGCCAATCAATTCCTGCGCTTTGATCTCGTATGTTTTTTTGCGACCATAACCAAGTGGTTTTACCAATGCTTCCTGCAATACTTCGATATTACGGTTTTCGCAAAAAACCATCGGTACAACCAGCCAGTAATTAGCAGTGCCCACGCTACCATCTTCGCGGTGATAACCGTTGAATGTTTTACCTTCCCATTTGCTGATATCAGGCTTGTGCCAATCGGTATGGCTCTGGCCTGTTAAAAAGCTGTTAGCCGCGTGTTTTACATTAGCAGTACTTAGTAAACCGCCAACGGGTATAGGGCTCTGGGCCTTACCTACCAATACGCCGTACATAATAATTTCGCCGCCTTCAGGAATATCTACGATAGCGAATTTATGTTTGGCCGGGATCAGTTCCTTTACTGTATAAGTGTCACCTTTATAAGTAACCTGCTCTGCAGCCTGTAAATCGGTAAGTGCTACAAGCACGTTATCGGCAGGGTGTACTTTTAATATATTCTGTTTCATTGCTCGTTCTGTTTAAATAGCGTGTATCGCTAATTCCCCCTGTTCGTTAATCAGCTTAAACTGACGTGTTACAGCCTCGGTAAAGCCGGGTAAGGTTGTCAGATCGGTATCCCAAAGGCTTTTGTTTTTGAGGATAGCATTTATCGCGGTCTCAGCATCTGCTCCGCTCCAAGCTTTGCTTAAAGTTGCTGCCTGGTCATCCGTTATGGTGTAACTATCCGAATGGGCTGTTCCGACATACTTGCCTTCAGCTGTTTCCGTGATCTGCATAAAGCGAATAAAAGCTGCAAAACCAAGGGCCATCATCTGCGGTGCCTTATTGTTTTGTTTATAGTAGTTTAATAATAACGGAATAACACGCATTTTAATTTTAGTAGCGTACTGTACCGAAATACTTAACCACTCATGCCTGATGTTTGGGTTACGGAACCTGTCGAGCACCTTATTGCCAAAATCGCGGGCTACATCTTCATCAATTTGGTAAGGGATGGATGGCATGATCTCGGTGAACATCAACTGCGTAATGAACTTTGTAAAATGTACATCATCCATGGCTTCCTTAACCGTTTTAAAACCTGAAAGATAGGCTACCGCGCAGCTCAACGTATGCGTACCGTTAAGTAACCTTAGCTTCAGCTCCCTGAACAGTTCAATATCGGGGGTAATCACCACGCCTTTATCTGACTGGGCAAAAGATAATACTTCGGCTATTTTTTCATCGCCCTGGATAGCCCAGAGACTATAAGTTTCGGACATGATGCTGAGGTTATCGGTATACCCCCGCTCGGTTTCCATGGCATCGCTCATTTGCTGATCTGGTCTGCCGGGCACAATCCTGTCCACCAATGAATTGCAGAAGCTATTGCTGCTTTCCAGCCAGTCCATAAATGCGGGCTCCAGTTTATTCAAATGGGCAAGTTCCAGTACAATGGATTCCAGTTTTTTACCATTATCGATGATCAGCTCGGTTGGGATGATCACCAGCCCGGTATCTGGTCTGCCGTTAAAGGCCCTGTAACGCTCATATAAAATAGCCAGCAATTTGCCGGGGAATGATGCCGGCGGATGTTTACGTACATCTTCCTTCACCAGTTGAATGCCTACCTCCGTTGTATTGGAGATCACTACCTGCAAATCCTTGCTCCGGGCTATCTCCAAAATCTCTTCCCACTCACTTGATGCCGAAAGCACGCGACTGATCGCTGAACAGATCACCTGCTCATTAACTTCCTTACCATCTTCAATCCCTTTTGAATAAATGGTGTACAAACCATCCTGCATATCAAAATCAATAGTTGAGCCTTTATCTGTAGATTTAACAACAGCTACCCTGCCATTGAAAATGCCGGCACGATTCGCCTTATCAATAAAGTAATCGGGCAGGCCGCGCAGTAAAACGCCAGTACCGAATTGCAGCACTTTTTCGGGCAAGTCAAATACATTCACAGGAGGCAATTCATTTGCCGGTACCGTTGTTTTGTTGAGGTTATATCTTGATAATATCATGCTCTTTTTAAATTGTAATAGGTTACTATTTTTTTGTTTGAGGAATTTGCTTAACCAGCCAGCTTACCAGATCGTTAGCTGCTTTAAAATTATCATAATCAGGAGGCAGCTTGCGGCCGTCTGTATATTCGTTATAAAACCAGGGATCGCCAACGGCAAACACAGTACCTTTACCATATTTGGCAGTAGCTACAATGACGTCCTTACCGTTAACTAATTGCGCAACTGCCGGATTATTGAGCTGCAGGGTGCTCAACTCTTTGATGTAAATTTTTCGGGCCGTTTTAAAGATGGCATTATCTTGTGGGATATTAATTGCACCCTGCTCAAAGTTACGCCCTACCACACGGTTAACACTATTTAAGTTAAAGCTGATGCCAAATTTCGCCATCAGTTTGTTGAGGTGTACAAACTCGGCATTGCCCGTATCGTTATTTAACACCACCAATACACCACCATTTTTTACCCAGTTGCTGACGGCCTGGATATGTGGCTCTTCAATATATTTTGCATCCGGGTTTTCCTTCGGGATATCAGGGTCAACAATAACATAGGCTGCTGCTTTTTTGAGGTTCTCCGCATCCGGCGCTTCATTTAAAGTTTTGGTGTGCAGACCATAATTGTTAAAGATCTGTCCAAAAAACGAAAAACCATTGTTGTCCTGCTCCTCCCATTTGTAATGGAACGGGATACTTTTACCGGTGACATCATCATGATGTTCGTTATTAAAATAGCTGTCTAAAAGTACAGTTTTGCCTTTGCCTATATTCAGATTGGCTAAACGCTCCATCTCCACACTGGCCAGCATAAATGAACCAACACCTTTAGTTTCATTAACGACGGTTTTTACACCTGCATAGTACTCGTAACTGCCATCGCGATATGGTTCGCCGCCAACACCTACCGCACCTGCGGTGCCTTTAATGTTTACCTGTCCGTCAGCATCCGTTTCAATGAAATTTTTGAGGATGGCGTCGTAAGCCTTTTGAGCTACCGGCAGATATTTTTGAGACAAATAGCCTTCCCTTACACCTTTAGCCAGCGTGTAAACAAACATGCACGATGCCGATGCTTCCAGATAATTACCATTCTTACCGCCCTTATCAAGTACCTGGTACCACAAACCCGAACCCGAATCCTGGCTGCCTTGTATCGCCACAGCAAGGCGGTTCAAAATGGCCATTAACGCGGCACGTTTAGGATGATTAACCGGAAAATATGGCAACACATCAACCAGAGCCATAGCATACCAGCCATCGGCACGGGCCCATAAACTTGCCGACAGACCAGTTTGAGGGTTAGCCCAGCGTTCCTTTTTGCTTTGATCCCAGGCATGGTACAGCAAACCTGTTTTGCTATCGCGTGCATGTTGCTCCATCCAGATAAACTGATCAGCTATCTGGTCAAAGTCTGCGTCTTCATGGTAAACGGAAGCATATTCGGCATAAAATGGCTCGGCCATGTATAAGCCATCGAGCCACATTTGGTTAGCATATCTTTTTTTATGCCAGAAACCACCTTCGGGTGTTTTGGGTTGTTCGTCCAATTGCTTGCGCAGTAAGGAAGCCGCTTTATAATATTTTCCGGCACCTAATACCTGGTTCAGAAATAACAGACTTCGCCCTGAAAGGATATTATCCAGCGTATAATCTTTGGCTTTGTAAGTGCGAATGCTTCCATCTGTGCCTACGTACCTGTCCATCGATTTTTGGATATAACCAAAATATTCGTTTTGGGCCGATTGCTGCCAAACGCTTTGCAAGCCCTGCAAAACAATCCCCTGATCGTACGACCAGTTAGTGCCCGGCAAAGAATCCTTCCAGATACGAATAGCGGTATTAGCCATTCGCTGCGACCATGGCAGCGTTTGCGCCTTAAGCCCCAAACCCGCAAACAGGAATACACTCAACAATAATATTTTCTTCATACAACTCATTTTATCTGCGTTATATCCCAGTGATCATTCCCCGCAAGAATGTTAATCAAAGTATATTTCTTCACTTCGGCTTCAGTTAGCTGGTGCGACCATGGCGCACGTTTACTTATATCAACACCCTGGCTTTTGTATTCGGCAAAAAAGGCGGTCTTTTCGTTTTCGGGGTTACGCCAGTTGTCCCATCCAATGGCATAAATGTGCTTATCCATTGTGGTATTGATAAAAACTGACCTGGCATGCGGTCGCCATGGCCTGCCCAGGAAAACTTTGTTAACAGAAGTATCCGCGGGTACCAGTTTACAATCCAAAAACACAAAGCCAAACTGCTGCCGGGGCGTAGTTGCAGGAGCCGTTATAAAGGAATTTTTTAAGCTCTTAATCACACATTTTTGGAACACAGAAGTTGCTTCGCCGAAAATAAAATCTGTAGTACCTTCAATGTAGCAGTCTTTATAAAACTGGCGGCTGTTTTCGGTACCGGCATACAGCGTATCCTGGTTGCCAAGCAAACGGCAATTGATCACGGCACACCTGTCTCCCTCAACATGCAAAGCAACGGCCTGCCCTACCGGACCGGCTGCGTTTGCTATGGTTAAATTACGGGCAGTAAAATCATTTCCCTGCACCAAAATCGTATAGGAAGTATAGGTTGTAAACTCAGTTTTTCCAAAGGCATCCTTCCCTTGCGAGTTCGGTTTGCCCGAAAAATCACTGTTGGTTATAACGGTTTTATTTGGGTCCTCTCCAATCAACTCAATATTACATTTCCAGGAAGGAATCACCAGTTTTTCCTGGTAAACACCTGCTTTTATATAGATGCTAACCTTTTGTTGTGACAGATCGCGAACGGCATTTACAGCCTGCTGAATAGTTTTAAAATCGCCGCTGCCATCCTGGGCCACAGTAAAGCGCTTTGGGTATACAACCGCCTGCGCCAACAGTAATGCCGGTACAAAAACGATCCATATCAACACCGCGACCTTCTTCATTATTTTAAACCGGTTAATGAATTTTCTGCCGCGCCTGAACCAAACTCAACTTTGTTTTTCGCCTTTGAGGCATCTGTATTCAGCAATTTTATTTGCTGCGATTTTTTACCGCTGATCTTTAACAACAGCTGCGTATCGCCATAAGTAATATGATCAAACGTAATGCTGCTGCTGTTTTGAACATTAATGAGCGGACTGGTTTCTTTGCTTTCGAGGTGAATGTTCTTTAAGAAAACATCCTGCGCCTCTATTACATCCGCGCCTTTAACAGTTTTGAAAGTACTGTTTTCGATGTGGATATCTTTAATCCCCATCTCGGGCAGTCCCCTGATCATGAGCGCTTTTTCAGCGCCATTACATACCACATTATCCACATAAAACTTTCGGAATGAAGGCGTAGCTTCGGTTACCGGCACAACAACCTGGTCGTTTACATTATCGTCTTCGCCGGGAGATTTGCCGCCATAGTACATATCAAAAAGGATGGCCTCATGAAGAATATCCTTCATGGCGATATCCTTAATAAAAATATTTTCAACCACCCCGCCCCTGCCGCGCGTAGTTTTAAAACGCAGACCAATATCAGTTCCAATAAACGTACAGTTAGACACGAAAATATTACGCGCCCCGCCCGACATTTCACTACCGATCACAAAACCACCATGGGCACGGTAAACCACGTTATCCCTCACGATAATATTTTCGGTTGGCTTGCCACGTTTGCGACCCTCCTCGTCCCTTCCCGATTTAATGCAGATGCCATCATCACCGGCATCAAAAGTGCTGCCCTCTATTAACACATTCCTGCACGACTCCACATCAATTCCGTCGCCATTTTGCGCATTCCAGGGGTTTCTAACCCTTGCATTCTGTACCGTAAGGTCTTCGCATAATAAAGTATGGATATCCCAGGCAGGCGAATTTTGCAGCGTAACACCCTGCAGCAATACCTTTTTACAATTGGTAAGCACCAACATATTCGGCCGGAAAAAATCTTTGAAAGGTTCATTATCCTTGAGGGTTTTGCCATTGCCTATCACACCGGCTCCCGGAGTTTTTAGTCCGCTGACATAACTTTCAGACGGGTACCAGGACTTGCCGTTTTCGCTCACTACACCGCCCGATGCCACCAGTTTTTTCCATTCAGCTTCGGTAAGCCTTTCTTTGCTTATCGCCCGCCAAACCTCGCCATGGCCATCTATGATCCCTTCGCCGGTAATAGCTATATTGGTAAGATCGGTACCTGATATTGGCGATTGGTTACGCACCGCAGCATGACCTTCATAATTGCCTTCAACCAGTTTATACTGGCTTTTATCATCGGTAAACTGAAGCAACGCCGCACGGCTCACATGCAGGTTTACATTGCTTTTCATCACCAGCGGACCAGTTAACCACAATCCCTGCGGGATAAGCACTACCCCTCCCCCCTTTGCGCTGCAAGCAGCTATCGCTTTATTGATACTTGTAGTGTTTAATGTAATTCCATCGGCTTTAGCACCGTATTTTAAAATGTTAATTGTATCTTTTTTAAATGAGGGCTTGCTTACCTGCGGCAAATGCTGCCAGGAATACTGCCGAACCTGCGCCTGCGATGTAAAACAACCCGCCAAAAGCAGAACCGCTACCCCAAACCTTATTTTTATTACCGACATGTTTATATTTTAAAACAGCTATTTATCGCCTTATAATTGGTGCAGGACCCTTAAATCCTAAACAAGATTAAAGGCTGACAGCAATAAAAAAAAGGATTTGCCCAACTAAAACCGCGCAAACGTTCCCAGAAACGTTTGCGTAAATTCTGGGCGGCGGCGGGCGGGATCATATTACTGCTTAAATGCCTATGAATTATTCCTGATTGCACATCATTCCTTTGTATGCTCCTTTTTTGTTGTTGTGAATATCGTTTACAGGTAGAGAAAAATCATTGCCGTTGGTTTTAACCAACGGGATAATGAGTAGCAATAAGAGGGCTTCAGCCCAAATCCGCTTGCACAATTGGGCTAAAGCCAGGACTTTTCAGCTTTGATCCCGTTGGTTAAAACCAACGGCAATGAATGTTTTGCATTTTTAAACTGCGTTCTTAAAATGCCGGCTTTAACCTTTTTACTGCCTTATTACACTATTCGCCTTTTGATTTTGGTAATTTGTCAAACTCAACTACCCCTGCCCGGGTGGCCCAGGCGCTGTACATTGCTTCGAGTTCGGCTACTTTTTGAGGGTATTGGGCGCTCAGGTCATTTAATTCGGAGCGGTCGGTGCTGATATTGTAAAGCTCCCATTTATTTTCGGGGCGTTGCGATACCAGTTTCCAGTCGCCTTGCCTTACAGCACGGTTACCTTCGTGCTCAAAAAACAATCCGTTATGCCCTTTCCAGCTTTGTCCCTTAAATACCGGAACAAGACTTATGCCTTCCGTTGGCGGAATACTATTGCCATGATAAACTTTAGGATAAGTTGCCCCGGCAAGGTCAAGGCAGGTTGCCATCAGGTCAATAATATGGGCCGGCTTACTGACAATAGCCCCCGGCTTAATAACATCAGGGTAATAAGCTATAAAAGGTGTGGCTGTACCACCCTCATATTCCCAGTGCTTAAATAAGCGAAAAGGGGTATCGCTTACATTAGCCCCTAATGACCCGTATGATGTAAAAGATGTTGGGTCACTCGCGGGCTTGCTGTTTGCAGCCAATACTTCGAGGGTAAAGCCCGGCCCGGTAATGGTTTCATTACTGGCACCATTATCTGACAGAAACATGATCACTGTATTTTTATCCTCACCCAGTTCTTTAAGCTTTTTCCTGATCCGGCCTATATTCTGATCCATCCGGTCGACCATCGCGGCGTATACGGCCATTTTGGTATCAAACTGTTCTTTTTCTTCCGGAGTAAGGCTATCCCATTCCGGTACGCTCTTATCCCTGGGAGATAGTTTTTCATCTTTGCTGATGATCCCTAACTGTTTTTGGCGTTCCAGCCTCTGCTGTCTCAGCTTGTCCCATCCTGCCAGGTACTTACCTTTGTATTTGGCAATATCTTCGGGCAGCGCCTGGATTGGCCAATGCGGACTGGTAAAAGCCATGTACAAAAAGAATGGCTTATAAGTACTTTTATTACCCTCAATAAATTTAATGGCATAATCGGCATAAGCATTGGTTGAATACCAGTTTGGCCCGGGCGTATATTCCTTATCATCTAAAGCAATAGTAAGTTTTTGGTTAGGTCGATAAGGCATAGTTGGATTAAAATAACTGCTTGCGCCATCTATCAAACCAAAATAATGATCAAACCCGCGTTTAACCGGCCAATGCGATGAATCTGTCCCGACGTGCCATTTGCCAGCCATTAACGTATTATAACCACCTTGCTTAAGCGCTTCGGCTATGGTTACGCAGTTTTGGTTCAGGTAGCCCTGGTAAGCAGGCACATCCCGATGGTTTACCATATCGCCAACGCCGGCCTGGTGCTGATAAAGGCCGGTGAGCAATGATGCCCGGGTTGGGCAGCAGCGCGATGCATTGTAAAACTGCGTCATGCGCAAACCGTTTTTAGCCATCGCGTCGAGATTTGGTGTTTGGGTTTCGGATCCAAAACAGCCAATATCTGAGTAACCCATATCATCGGCCAGGATAATTATAATGTTTGGCCGTTTGCCTGTAGCCTTTTGCTGAGCAAATACTGGACTACTTACTGCAGAAAAAACAAAAATTATACTGAGTAACTTTTTCATAGGAAAGTTATAAACGTGATCTATTTAACACTAAGCGTAATATCCTCATGATTGCTATGCAATGTTTTTATCCAAAGCAAATGAGTTGTTTTATCATAATACCAGCCTGCCGTTTTAGCTAATGCATCAGCACTGTCAGTTGCTTTCAATGCTTGATTATTTTCTGTGATCAAAGATGGTTCCTGATCATGAGGCCAGTGCATTTTTGCCAGATAGGTGTGCGGTGCCGGGATAAAGCTACCTACAGGCTTTTTGATCTGCAACTCCCATCCACCGGCAGCTTCTGCGATTGCTATTTGAGTGATCCCCTTCCCGCCCTGCTGATATTTTAGGCAGATGCCATCATCTTCATACAATTTAAACTCGGATGCCTGTCCCGGAAATACATCAAGCGTAATCACATCTACCGGTTTTTCATCCATATATTTCATGGCCGGCTGCATCGGGATGATACTACCTGCTTTTACAAAAATGGGCAAATGATCGGCCGGGGTTAGGATATGTATGTACTGCTTTCCGGTATATTTTTCACCTGTCCAGTAATCAAACCAAACTCCCTTTGGTAAATATATCGTACGTGTTTGTGCGCCTTTTACCGTCACCGGGCAAACCATCATGTTATCGCCAAACAGGTATTGATCAGCTATATTGTAGGTATTAGGATCATCCTGGTATTCCAATACCAAGGCGCGCATGAGCGGCATGCCCGTTTGGTATTGTGTATACGCGTTGCTATAAATGTAGGGTATCAATCTGTAACGCAGATCATCGTATTTTTTAAAGTTGGCTAAAGCCTCGGCCCCATAGTTCCAGGGTTCTTTATAACCCGGGTGGTCCATGCCAAATACCATAGCCACCGGACTGAACATCCCAAACTGTACCCAGCGCATATATAATTCAGGATCGGCAGCATGCTCAAAGCCGCCCATACAATGCGCCCAATACCCTACGCCCGACATACCGATATTTAATCCGGCTTTTATAACAGGTGCAAAATACTGCCATTCGCTTGGCCAGTCGCCCGCAAAAATGAACGGATACCGCTGGATGCCGGAATAACCCTCACGGGTTTGATTTAGACCGCGGATGCCATTATATTCCTGAAATTTCAAATATGGTGCCTTAGCATAAGCAATAGGGAATACGTTATGCAGCTGGGTTATTTCCTTACCTGTAGGCCCAACCTTTTCGCTTTCATTAGCTAATGAACCAAATGCACTGCCCTCATCCGTTTTCAGGAATTTAGCACCGATGGAGGCAACTTTCATAACGCCATTGTCCCACCACCAGTTTGCAGCCTGCTGATCAAAAAAGTTTACAAACTCGCCCGGTTTTCCGTTTTCCGGGTACGTAAAACCTTTGGCCTGTGCCTGGTCAAGCAGGTTCAGGTTTTTGGCATTATCAAACCTTGGGCGGATATGCAGCCCCACCATTTTAAAGTTCATAGCATACAAGCTATCAAACATGGCTTTGGGGTCCTTAAATGTTTCACGCCATTCAAAGGTTGTTGCTCCCTTGCCCCCATTTTTACCAAACAGCCGCCAGGTAGAATCAAGGAATAGAATATCAACAGGAATCCCCATTTCACGCATTTTACGGGCCAGTTCAATTACATATTTATCCGAGGTAAGTTCCTCATGCCCCCAAGTACCGCCGCTATAAGTACCCATATGCAAACCAAAAGCAAACCTTGGTAACAAGGGCGATTTGCCTGTAATGCTTAAATAACTGTTTAAAATAGCCGGAAATGTTGGGCCATAAATAAAGTAGTAATCCAATTCGCCGTCATTTGCTTTAAAGCTGTATTCATCATCTGTTTTGCTGCCCATATCCCATTCTGTAGCTGATGAATTATGCAGGTAGATGCCATACCCCTTAGTACTCATAAAAAATGGTACAGGGCAATAATTAGCCTCATTGATGTTGTAAGCACCAAGCAAATTATTTTTGCTTTTCCCCCTGCCTACATTGAGTTTTACCAGCTTATTGCGCTGGTCGGTAAAATCCATACGTTCGCCAAAGCCAAAGAAATGCTCATCGGGCAAGAGGTCCTTAGTGCACATTACCGTATCGCCGATATGATGCAGGCCACCATTTTGCTTGCCGTTCGGTACATATTCTGATGATAACATCACGCCTTTGCTATCAGCTACATTAATAATGAAGGGTGATTTGAGGACTGTAATAATTAAAGCCGACGTTTGAATAATATATGCCGACTGTGCGTCAGTTACTTTATAATCAACAGCAGGCCATTTATAGTTTTCCTGCATTAAATGTTCATCGGGTGCAAATTTGCGGCTCCAGCTTGCCCTTACACGGAACATGGAAGGCGAACAAAATTCAATTTTAACATCGCCATTGGCATTGTTAAAATACAATGTATTGCCTTGTTTTTTATAGCCGGACTTATTGCTGCCGATACCCGTCTGGGCGAAGGCATTCACCACACCTAATAAAACAAAGGCCAGAAACAGGGATACCTTCTTCATTACTTACTTAGTTTATAAACTTCGCTGCCGGCCAGCAGGAAACAGCCCAAACCATAATCTTCAAAATCGGGTACATTGTTATAACCAACAGGCTGGCCATCTTTAGGCTCTTTGCCAGTTCCCTGTACAAAGCCAAGCATACCATCCGGGTGCAGGCATTCTTTTGACATGGCGTTCCACGCTTTGATAACTACGGGCAAATAGGTTTTCTTTTTCAGGATGCCATGATTAATACCCCAGGCCATGCCGTAAGTAAATAAGGCCGTACCCGACAGTTCCTTCCCGCCGAAATTGGTCGAATCCTTCAGGCTCACGTTCCAATAGCCATCCGTACGCTGTAACGGTACCAGTGCCTCAATCATTTCTTTGTACACTGATAAATACTCATTGCGGTGAGGCGCGTTTTTAGGCATCACTTCCAATACACGCAGCATGGCAGCAACTACCCAACCATTACCGCGCGACCAGTAGCAATCTGCACCGTTAGGCTCCTTGTAAGGAGGAACAAAATCCTTATCACGCCACCAAAGATGATCTGCCGTATTATACAATCCTTTGCCGCCGTGTACGGTTTTTGAGTAATTGTAGATCTCGAACATCTTTTCATAATACTTATTGTCGTTATATATTTCACCCAGCCTGGCATATACCGGCATGGCCATTTGCAGCGCATCTATCCAGTTCCAGTCATCCTTTTTCTCGCTGTTCACCATCAGGTCGATGCTTTGCTTTATTTTTTCAATGCGCTCGGGCTTTTTATCTATGAGGTAAAGGTCGATGTAGGTTTGCCCGCAGCATTGGTTATCCGCATTGCGGGTATCAACAGCACCACGGGGGCTCCATTGATGTTTTTCGCCCCAGTCAACCGCGTAATCATAATACTTTTTTTGAGGATCGATCTTGTACATCGCCATCAGTCCTTCGTAATAAACAGCCCTTGTCCATAAATTACTGGTACGGGTTGTGCCCTTTACGGTAACAGAAGCTCCCGGATCGGGCCATTTCTGCATAAAATAATTGTTGGCGAGGGCCATATCGGCCAATACCTTACTTTTTACCGGTTGTTGTGCATTAACAGTACCCGCCATTGCCATGATGGCACCGGCGCACAATACCGTTTTTATCCTTATAAATAGTTTATTCATATTGTAGATTTTTATCAGATCGGGTTCACAAAATATTCGGTATTATGGCATTTTTTTAAGCCCCTCCCACCTTACTTTCCATTTCCCATTTTTAGGAAAACCGGGATTGGCAATGGTCGAGCCATCCCAGCCAGCAGACATCATAGCCACAGCGGCCAATAAACCGCCATTGCCCGGCAGGTACATCCGCAATCGCCCGTCCTGGTAGTTGTGGCCGTTAGCTAAATAAGTATTGGTTTTTATGGGCATAAATAAAGCATCAACAGCTTTTTCGGGCATATTTAAACGGGCCGCGGTCATGGCGGTCATCGGGAAATCCCAGCCCCAGGTATCTTTCCAATCCCATACGTCCCAAACCAGGTTAAAGGTTTTCTTCATTACCGCCGTATCCAGTTGAGTATTATAGGGCAGCATGCCATAAGCAGCTAAAACCGCCGGATGATCCGTTTTTAATTTAGGATTGGTATATGCATCGGGCGAACTTTCCGCAGCCAGGTAAACGCCATCTTTTTGAGGTAAGGCAGCCAGTTTTTTGAGGATGATGGCATATTTATTATCCGGCTGCAAGCCCAGGCGTTTACGCCATAACTGGGCGGTATTTAAAGCCCAGCGCCAGTATTGCAGCTCGTAAGTTGGGTTGTATGTTTCTTCGGGTTTATAACGTTCCTGTGCCAGGATAATGCCTTTGCCTAAATTATACCGGTCATGCTCCTTATCATAAGTTGGGAACGAGGCCATAAAATCTGCATCGGCCAGTACAAGGTTTTTATACTTATCCAGGGTTTGCTTGTTTGGATGGGCACGATAATCCAGTTCGGCAAAATAAATAAAGTGCGGTTGCTGCCAGATCAGGAATGCCCCTACCGAGGATGGACTTTCGTTACCATCCGGGTCGGTCATTTTTTGCCAGCGAACCCCGTCGTATCCTTGTCTTTTAGCAATGGCCCTTGCATTGGCTTTTACATGCCGGTACCAGCTTAAACTGTTTTCGAGCAGTTGCTCCCTGCCCCATAGCGCAAAATGGATCCCATGCCACCAATGCATTTCAAGGTGCGGCTTACCGTACCAGCTATTGTAAGTTAAACCGGTTTCCTGCGGGGGCTGGTGGCCTGAGCATTGTATTTTGGTAAGATACTGTGACAGCACTACCCTACGTTCCAGTTCCTTTGCCCGGGGATCGGTACTGCCGCTGAAATCAACCGCGCCACCGCTTTGCCAAAAGGCTTTCCATTGCTGTATGCTGTTTGTTTGCGTTTGAGCAAAACCGGGCAAAGGCGCTGTGGTTTTCTGCGGAGCAAACAAACAGGTGAATGTCAGTTCACCTGTTTTACCTTGCGGGGATAACACAAACTGATGAGCAGCTGTATTCTTAACGGATGCAGCGCCGTTCCAGGCAAGGCGTACAAAATACTGATTGGTATCTAAACGATGAATGATGATAGCCTGGCTTGCACCGGAACTAACAACCGCCGAATAATGCTTCTGCGGATCTTTCCAATTGTCGCCATAATCAGCAAACTGATTGGTGGGGAAAGGGAAACGTAACCTCACCTTAAGCCTGCCCTGGGCTAACAACGGTGACTGTACTTTCACCGCTATCAGGTCCTTACCCTCGTGCGCATAAGTTTGAACTTTTACCGGCTCACCATCAAAAGTGAAAGAGCTGGTAATAGCGCCCGTCCACAAATTGAGTTCTTGCCGGATATTTTGGAGATCACTTATTTGCCCGTCGCTCCCATCTTTATGTAATAACACGAAACCAAGATTGCCCAATTGCAGGCGATGTACATTTTCCCGAAACCAGTTAGCAGCATTCCGGTTACGCCCAGGCTGGTTCCATTGCACCGAATAGCTTACATCACGGCCATTGAGCCTATAGGTTTTTAATGTTTCATCAAACTTATAGCCTGCTGTATCTTTAAAGCTGTGCCAGCCCCATTCAGACTGTGTACCCAGCGGAATGCCTTTATCATAATGCTCAGGAAAGGTTTGCAAGCCCGTAGCATCAACCGTAAAAGCAAAACGGCCATTGCCAACAGATAGTGACGAAAGCGTGTCTGTACCGTTATTAATTACATTATGCCTTTGCACCAAAGCCTTACGATTTATTTTATTTTGCGCCCTTAGTACAACCGGCCAAACAACAGTAAAAAATGCAAAATATACAGGCAGTATTTTTTTCATGTTGCGGGTGTTATGATTCTATTTTAAATATAAATGGTGATGCCGTCATGTATTTACCACCTTGCGAGGTAGTGAACATATAGGTTGCTTTCCCATTTTGAAATAAGAGTTGGGGCCTTTCAAACCGGCCGTATTTGTTCAGGTATTTGGGAGGCGGCGGTTGATCAATATGATAATATTTGGCGTTAAAATAACCTATCTCCGGTTCGCTCCATTTTTTACCGGTTTTTGATTCCATGTACAAACCATACTGGTGATTAAATACACCCATATCCCGCGCCAGCATTTTAAAGCGGCCCTTATCCAGCCAAACAAAAGCGTCTTCCAGTTGAGTGTTGTTTCCCCGCCCCGAAAAATCTATCACCGGGTTGCCGTCATATTTGATATAAGGCCCCTCCAGTTTATCGGAAATGGCTAACCCGTATTTACGGTTACCCTTTACCAATGGGTCGGTTGAGGTTTCATATTCTTTGGTATTCCATGATTTATAAAACAGCCAGTATTGCCCGTTGGGATGTTTAATAAATGCGGGGTTGGTAGTGCAATGATCGTCCCATGCCCCTTCGGAGCCTGGTAAAAGCAACGGTTCATCCGGGCGTGTCCAGGGGCCATCCAAAGAATCAGCGGTAGCCAGTCCTATCCGTTTGGTATTAGTTTTACCGTTAGAATTGCCCATAAAGAACAGGCAGTATTTACCATCCACCTTTTTTATGGATGGATTATGACACGTGGTGGCATCCCAGTACCCCGGCCCGCGCGGGGCAAGAATGGTTCCCAGAAATTTAAACTCGCTTTCGGGCGTATCGGCCACAGCATGGCATATTTCGGATCCATTGATCCATCCGCCCATTTTTTTTGAAGCAATCCATCTTGAAAAAAACACGTGGATCCGGCCATCCGGCCCTTCAATTGGACTGTTACACCATACGTAATAACCTTCCATTTCCAAGGCGCGGCCGACAGGCTTTAGTTTTTTGGCAAAAGCAGAAACGTGATCCTTTGAATTACCGAAAGCCAAACCAGGCAATAATGCCATCGCCGAAGCCATACTTAACTGTTCAATAAAATCCCTTCTTTTCATCATTTGAACATTTATTGAACTATTGCTTTAGATATTTATTAAGCCCCAGCTGATTAAATGACCTGATGCCCTGGATAACAAATTTGGCATTTAGCTGTGCACCCGGCTCAAGCGTATGCGTGGCATCAGTACCGAAATAGGTTGATTTTACCTTTGCTTCGCCCTCCTGGTCATAATCGTCGGCAATCAGTTTATTCAAATCGATAAAAAAGGCTCCGGTTTGCTCGCTGATCTCACGGGCCCATTGCCCGTAATTGTTTTCATTGTTACGCCCTGCAGATTTGCCATCTTTCCAGGTATTACGGGGTATCGGGGAGCAGATGATCGGAGTTGCCCCCTTTGCCTTAATATCCGTAACAAACTTGCGCATATACCAGCCGTAGGTATGTACCACCTCTTTTATTTTCCGTATCGGGTTATATATTTCCTGCTGCTCATTGCCAATGCCTTTGATAGTTCCGCGGGCGCGGGCCGTATCATCCAGCGCACCGGCGTCATTATGCCCAAACTGCATGATCACAAAATCGCCGGGTTTAATTTTCACCAGCACCTTATCCCACAAACCCATGGTTTGAAAGGTGCGACTGCTGGTACCTCCAAGCGCATCATTTTCAACCGCAATTTTTATTGTATCAAAATAAGGGGCGATATAATTTCCCCATCCCCATAAACCGCCGTCGCCCTTACCTTTGCCATTTTTTAC
The DNA here is from genome assembly GCF_900110105.1 of Mucilaginibacter gossypiicola. Classification (GTDB taxonomy): domain Bacteria; phylum Bacteroidota; class Bacteroidia; order Sphingobacteriales; family Sphingobacteriaceae; genus Mucilaginibacter; species Mucilaginibacter gossypiicola. The sequence continues at coordinate 949,537 of NZ_FOCL01000003.1, forward strand.
AGTCGAATCGCCTATCAGGTAAAAAGTTGGTTTATCTGCCGGTTTCATCAGCACAAAAGAAGATAACAGTATAACCAACATCAACAGTAAGCCTAAACCTGCATATGTACGCATCATTTTTTTCATGGTAACCTAAAAATTAGTTTTTAAGATATTTATTCAGAGGATTTGCAGGATCAGCTTTAATGCCGTCAACTACCGATTCGGCGTTCACTGTAGCCCCGATTTTATTGGTATGGGTATGATCTCCGGGGAAGAACTTTTTAACCGAATCAGCCCCCCATTTATCATATTTATCGGCCGTGATGCGGTTCATATCGATAAACCTAACACCTTCCTGCAGCGCTATTTCCTGCGCCCATTTGCCGTAATCATCATTGGCACGGATAACTTTGCCATCACGAAATTCGTTCCGGGGAATCATGGATAGTACAATGGGCGTTGCTCCTTTAGCTTTGGTATCCCTGATGAATTTGCGAAAATACCAGCCATAGGTATGCACGGTTTCTTTAGTACCGTTAGGCCAGGTAAGCTCAACAGTTTCGTTAGTAGTACCTTTTAGTACACCACGATATCCCGCTTTGGTAGTATCAGGTTTACTGCCTTCATTATGACCAAATACCATCATCACGTAGTCCCCCGGTTTTAAAAGCGAATCAACCTTATTCCACCTGCCTTCCTTTATAAACGTGCGGGTGCTGCGACCGGCCATGGCGTGATTTTCAATATTGATTTTTGAGAGGTCAAAATAGTTTGGGATAATGCTTCCCCAGCCCCATGTTTCCTTATCGTTATTATGTGTAGTTGAATCACCTATCAAATAAATGGTTGGCTTTTGCTGATTGATAAAAGCCAGGCTCACAAAGGCTATCATTAATAAAGCTAAAACCGGTTTTAATGCTTTCATATTATTTTTTTATGTTTTTGGGCTTCAGTTCATCTGGTGCGCCATTGGTATAGGACACAAACACCTCCTTTGAAGCTGTTTTAAAAAGATCTTCAATAGTCTCCATCGCTATCATATCAGCAGGTTTAAACTGCGGTGAGGACATATATTTTAAAATACTGTAATACAATTGCTTCGCCGCCGGCCTGTCATCACCAATTGTTGGCGAAAGATCGGCGCTGCTTACCATCAGGCTCCCCTTACCTACCCTCGCTTCAAATAATAATGCTAAACGGCGGTTCATGAACCAGGTATCAATAGGCTGGATAACAGGCCTGAATGTTGCCGGAAAATCTTCCAGGTGCATTACCTGCGCGTTCGACAGGATATCCCACCATTGTATCTCACTGTATGATGATGTAGGAAAATCATTAAATGCGGGATGTTTAGGATCGCACACAAAACCCAGCGTATGCGGTGGGCGCATTTTAAACCAGGAAGTATTCCAGAAAACCGGCGTGAACGACTGTATAATTTCCTTTCCCTTAATTACTTTACCCGACGCATTCAGAAATACTTTGCCGCCATTATTAAGTACCTCTTTGGCCTTATCACCCAGCACTGTGGTATAGTACACGTCGGTTTTTACCGCAGACAAGGTAGCCGGGTATACCCAAAAATCCCAGTCGTTTATGTATTGTGTATTGGGCACTGCAATTTCCAGGTTTAGTTTTTCGGGTGATTTTATTTTTGACAGCGGCACATTGATTATCCCCGCCTGCTGACAGTTACCCATTCCATAATTTTTTTTATCCAAAACACCTTGGCTGATCACCTTATGCTGTGCATCGGTTAATTTCCAGCTCAGCGCAGCGGTTATAGGTTTGCTGTAGTTAAACAGTTCAACCTGCGCTTTCAGCATTTCATTGTTTTGATATACAAACTTTTCGGTACGGATAAGCGGTACGGTGGCATTGCAAAACCGGGCAAACTGTTTTGCTGTGATGTACCCTTTGCTATCCCAAAAGGCGTTAAGTACGCCAACCAGTGCCGTTCCCTGCCCCGGATAGTCATTCAGTGAAAGCAACTGAAATCCCGAATATCCGGGCGTACGCATGGCTTTTTCAATTTCATGCTTATAACATAAAGCCTGTAATTTTCCGGAAGCCATCAGAATTTTTTCGGCTTCATCGGCCATACCATGGTCTTTAAGGTCTTCCTGAAAAAGTTCAAAGTTTTTGGCCTTATAGATTCCTGTATATTTTTTAATCTCCTTAAAATCGGGGAAGGCGCAATACTGCCCCATTTCGTGGGCTACAAAGGGCACATTAAACTGGGCTATCTGTTTGCTGTAATCAGAGTAACTCTCAGGCCGTTGGTTCCAGGCCAGGCCTCTTGCCCCTGCACGGGCCATATATTCATTATTAGGGATCACCGGCCAGCTGCCACCTACTGCCGCCCCTGTGTATAGCCTGCGCGGGTCTTTAGCTTTCCAGTAATCAACAAATTTGGTAAGGTATTCTACTTGTTTACCGCTGGGCTCATTGCCATAAGCCATCATGCAAAATGAAGGATGATTGCCATACCACTTAACCATGCGGTTGGTTTCGTCATAAATATACTGATCAATCGGTCGCCCCAAACCTAAGCCGCTGCCATGGTTTGCCCATGAAGGCCCTTCTACATGCAAGTAGAAGCCCGCTTTGTCAGCTGCATCGAAAGCAGCCTCGGGTGGGCACCAGGAGTGAAACCGCATGTGGTTAAGCCCATGTTCTCTGCAAATCTTGAAGATCCTGTCCCATTCTGCTTCGGTAGTGGGCGGGTAGCCTGTAAGCGGGAACTCACAGTTATTCACCGTACCCCGCAGAAAAACGGGCTTCCCGTTTATGGTAAATGTTTTTCCATCGACCTTAAACTCATGCATGCCGAAACTCAGTTTCCTGGTATCTGTTGATCCATCGGCAGTGTGCAGCGTAGCGGTAAGCTGATATAAAACCGGGGTAAACTCATCCCAGGTTTGCATTTTGGCCCCCATTGGCAAATCGATGCTGAACTCGGTCACAGTATCTTTGATACTAACGGGTTTGCTTACGACAGGTATAAGCTGTGAAATTGTGGTATTAAATGCTTTAGCCGAAAGTGTGATAGCGCCGGCAACAGATGTCCGTTCTGTTTTTACCCGTATTTTGATATGGGCTGTTTTTTGTTTCAGATCAGGATAAACCTGAATCTCATCCAACCAGGTTTGGTCTCCGGCTCTCAGCTCCATTTTGCCGATCATACCATTCCAGTTCCCTTGTGTATGATCGGTAATACTATGAGAATCGGGGCCTACATTGATGGCTTTAATGCGGTTATCTATACAAAGTGTAATCTGATGCTTTCCGGGGGATAGTTTATCTCCCAGATCATACTGATGCGGGGCCACCAGGCTGTTTTGCATACCAATTTCAGTATCATCAACCCATAACCTGGTTTCGGTATGGGCCCGCTCCAGGAAAAGCACAAGGTGTTTATTTTTCCAATCCGCAGGAATAATTACTTCCTTTTTATACCAGGCCGCTCCTGTATAATGTTTTGGCGGCGTAAGCCAGAAAGGTATTTTGAGGTTGCCGGGCACCCGGTACTTTGCCAAACGCGGGTTGTAAAACCACGAACTATCGTAAATACTGCCTGTCCATTTTGTTTTAAGGGTTATGTCATCCCCCTTTAAGTTTTGGGTCATAGAGCCCGGCAAATGAATAGTATCTGCCAGCGATTTTGAGAACCATTTTTCTGCTATCCCCTTATCAGCCGGATCCATTTGAAACTGCCATTGCCCTTCCAGTGAAATAACGTTGCTACTCTTTTGCGAAGGAGGAACAGACCAGGCACAAAAAAGCATTCCCAAACCCGCAATTATGCAAAGCAGGAGCCTTTTTAAAGTCTTGTATTTATTATTGAGCAGCACCGGCGTCAGTTAAATTAAGTTTAGTATTGTCCTGGGTAACGATCTGTGAGTTTTTCCACTCCCATGCCTGCGCAAACTGCACATCGCCCGCGGTGCCCGACTCGATATTAACCCCATCAAAATGAAAATTTTGCATGGTTGATTCTTTGAGACCTATGGCATTGACGGCTTTTTTTGCACCAGTTACTTTAATATTCGAAATATAAACATCTTTAAAATGCGGGATCCCTTTTTCGGCAGGCTCCACTTTGTGCAGGATCTTTTTCCAATGATCGGGCAGCGTAGCTTCATTATAGCCGTCGGGTAATTTGGAATAACTATAGGTCGGGTTCCAGTTCATGGTGATTTGAAAAGCAGTCCCCACGCCATTCATGGTTATATTGGTAAAGTGGATATCCTCCACCGTGCCTCCCCTCGTTATGGCCGATTTAATATTTAACCCGTTACTGGTTCCGTTACCTGTGAGGTCGGTGGCGAGCACGTGTCTGATCCCTCCCGATGTTTCGCTGCCACAGGTAAGCAATCCCGCGCCTGCCCTTGAAATACATTTACGGATCACTACATACTCGGTTGGCCTGTTTACCCTCAACCCATCCCAATCGCGACCGGCTTTAAGGCAAAAATCATCATCATTGCAATCAATATCGCAGTTTTGCACCAGGATCCAGCTGGACGAATCTATATCTATACCATCTGTCGAAGGCCCATGGCCGTCAACGTTGTTGCGGATGGTAATACCATCAACAGTAACATAACCAGAGTAAAGCAGCTGCACCGTCCAAAACCCGGCCTGTTGCAGCGTAATATTTTTGATGGTAACATCCTGGGAGTTGGAAATCAGCAGCGTGCGGGGACGTTTGGCATCATAGTCAACTATCCAGCGTAAGCCTTTGGGGTCATATTCAGCCCGCATTTTCCGGTAAATATCCCAAAATGGCTTACCCTGCGCATTTACCAATCCTTTTCCGGTAATTGCCACGTTGGTTTGCCCGGCTATGTTGATCAACGCGGCAGGCCATTTCATTTCAATACCGGCAACACGGGTGTCAATTTCAGGGTAATCTTTTATATCCTGGCTGCCCAATAACTCCACGCCCTGATCAATATTCAGGCAAACGTTTTTCTTCAAAAAAATGGAACCCGTTAAATATTTACCGGGTTTAAATGTAACTATGCCACCACCTTTTGCCGAACATTGATCGATAGTTTTTTGTATGGCAGTTGTATTTATGGTGTTGCCATCATTAGCCGCACCATTATCGTTTACATACCAAACTGTTGTTTTTTGAGGAGATTGCCTGGCACCAACCTTTTTGGCCCAATCCAGGTTAGTTTGCCCGTTTACAGCATTGGCGGTAATAACTATCAGGAAAACAGAATAACGTAATAATTTCATAGGTGGCGTTAAGTTAATAGTACTAAGTCTTAAGTAAAAAGTTAAGTTCATACTTTTCCGACTTGGAACTTAAGGCTTTCGACTAATGACTAACATAACAGTGTTTTATTCTTTAAAAGGCCTACCCCTCCCGAAGCACAGAGGGGCAAGCCTTTTTTATGATGACCTGAATAATTCTTTCATCATTCCCCAGGAATCAATACCCGGGGTTTTGTGTGTACAACCCCGGTGCAGCATCAAGTTGTGTTTGCGGTACAGGGTAAATAACGTAATTAGCTATAACCGGTTTGATGGCTTTCTGGGCATCTTCCTTCGCGATCCAGCTATTCATAATGGTTAACAGGTTACCGCTCCTTTGCAGGTCGAACCAGCGTGAGCCTTCATCGGCAAATTCCCTGCGGCGTTCGTCAAACAACTGGGCAAGCGTTACGCCTGTTACTGATGGCAGCCCAGCCCGTGTACGTACCTGGTTAACAATAGCATCAACATCAGCCTGTGAACCTCCTGTTGCCCCGTTCAAGATACATTCGGCTTTAAGCATTAAAACGTCGGTATACCTGATGGCGATGAAGTTAATTCCCCAGTCAAAACGGCTGGCAGTTGGGATTTTAGTTATATCGAGCCATTTTTTAAAGAAAGGGCGATTTTCTGTACTGCCTGCGTTGGTGTAACCTGCGGTATATACGGTAAATGCCTTCCGCACATCGGCTGCGTCATAACTGTTTGCCAGATCATTTGATACCGGGATAATTTCCAGACTTCCGTTTGATTTGGTATCCTTGATAGATAAAAAATAAGCGCTTGGTGCAAGCGTCCACGGATATGAAGCTCCGTAAAGATCACTCGTACCGCTGATGCCGCTTGTATACATTACATCAAAAACAGCCTCTTTATTAACAGCAGGACTTTGGTTGGTATATGAAAAAATGTTGCTGTAAGTAGGCTCAAAAGCAAACTTGCCACTGCTGATAATATCCTGCAGTAATGGCAAAGCTAAATTCCATTCGTTTGATCCGGTTCCAGGCCCTTCTATACCATAATTTGGCGCCGATTTAGCCATGTAAACCTGTGCCAGTAACGCTTCTGCCGCATATTTGGTAGCACGGCCCACCTCTACCCCGGTATAAGTGGTGGGTAAATTAGCTATCGCTGATTGCAGGTCGGCTATGATCAGTTTGTAAACATCGGCTACCGAACTACGGCCTATTGCATTGGCCTCGGGTGCAGTAACCGGATGGTCAATAACAGGGAGCTTACCGTAATACCTCACCAGGTCGAAATAATAAAATGCCCTCAGAAATTTGGCTTCGGCCTGTAACCTTGTGGCTAATGACGCGGAGCCTATATAACTGCCATTTTTGGCAACCTGGTCAAGCAGGGTATTAGCTCTGAAAATACCGTTAAAATCGGTTCCCCAGGCTTCGGTAACATATGCATTTGCTGCTAACGAGGGCGAGAAATCGTTCACCGGGTCCCAGTCACGCACGGTAACCGAAACGCCATAAATATTATCCGAACGGATCTCGGACATATTAGCCAATCGTACCGGGTAATTGTGCAGATCGGCATAAATAGCGTTTGTAGCCTGCAAAAAATCACTCGGCGACCTGTAAAAAGTTGCTGTTGTTGAGCTGGATATAGGCACCTGGTTTAAATCCTTATTACAGGAGGCCATTAAAAACACAGCTGATATGGTTGATAGAAAAAATATCTTTTTCATTTTGATAATGTTGAAGTAATTAAAAAGTAACATTTAGCCCGAAAATCAATGATTTAGCTAATGGCAAGCCTCCGTAATCACCTGCTTCGGGGTAGTTACTGTCTGAGCTGATGGCTGTATTTTGCGCCTCTGGATTCAAACCTCCATAATATTTATCATGACCAAAGAAGTTTTCGGCCGTAACGTACAGGCGTGCTGCTCCTAAAACTTTGGTTTTAAATATATTTTTAAGATCGTACCCTAACGTAATATTCCTAACCCTTACATAATCTGAAGAATACAACCAATCCGTATTGGCTACGAAACCAAATGTAGAGTAGGCTTTGCTAACCCGGCCGGCCCCCTGGTTTTCAGGTGATCTCCAGCGGTTATCATAAAATGCAGGTGCATTATCCGTAAAGCCCTGGCCGGTACGGGTGATAGCCCTGCCCAGTAAGGAATAGATTGATCCACCGTTTTGACCCTGAACCAAAACAGTAAGGTCGAAACCTTTCCAGCGTACGGTATTGGTGATCCCCCAGGTATAATTAGGATTTGGATGACCAACAATTTGCTTGTCTGCCTCGGTTATTACACCATCACCGTTCAGGTCCTGGTATTTGGGGTCTCCAACGGTTTCACCCGTACCATAAGTTGCCACATGGTTATCAAGATCTGCCTGCGTTAGGAAACCGATTTGTTTAACAACATAAATACTGTTTAAAGGCTGTCCTACCCGCAAAATGGCATCAGAAACATCAAATGAATTTGGGATAATAATTTGTTTCTGGTTACCATAAAGGCTTACGATCTTATTTTTATAATGACTGATATTAATTGATGTGCTCCATTGAACCTTACCAACTAAATTACGGCTGGTTAACTCTAACTCCTGGCCCACGTTACGTACCGAACCTGCATTGCGCAACTGGCTGCTAAAACCAGTAGACTGAAGGATGGGCACATTCAGCAATAAGTCGGTATTCAATTTATTGTAGTAATCAAATGAGCCGGTTAAACGGTTACTGAAAAACCCGAAGTCGAGCCCTACATCATAAGTTTGTGATTTTTCCCATTTGATATCGGGGTTTGGCAAATTACTTGGGGCCTGCCCGATAGCCAATGCCTGCGGCGAACCCAAAACATATCCGTATGAACCTATTTGTGAAATACTACCGTAATCGGCAATACTGTTATTACCATTTACACCATAACTAAAGCGCAATTTCAGATCGCTCATTACAGGCAGCCTTTTCATAAAGTCCTCCTGTATGATACGCCAGCCTACCGACGCTGAAGGGAAAACGCCATATTTGGTATTGCCGCCAAATCTTGATGAACCATCCTCGCGCAAGCTTGCGGATAAAAGATACTTGTTCTTATATGCATACTGCGCGCGGCTAAAGTATGATACCAATACACTTTTGGTTCCGGTTGTGTTGCCGGTTACGTTGGCAGCAGCATTTAAGGTTTGGATAACGCTGCTGGTATAACCGCCAACCGATGACAGCGTAGATTGATCTAAGCGATCTGTGTTGTATGACTGGCCCAATAATATACTCAGGCTATGGTTTGCATGAATGGTGGTATTATAGGTAAGCGTATTTTCATTAACAAACGTTTGTCTTTTAAAAGTACTGTACGAACCTGAAGTATTAGCGGTAAGATTGGCGTTTGTAGATGCATTAAACGTTCTGGAAGCCAAAGTGCCTGCAATAGTGTACGGGGTGTAACTGTTAGATGCATTATCAACATTATCAAGATTAAGTGAGCTCCTTAATGTTAAGCCTTTTATAATTTCGTATTCGGCAAATATGCTGCCCAGTGTACGGTATTTTTTGGTTTGCCCAACCTTGTTCTCCAATTTAGCTATAGGGCTGTTTGCCGAGTTACCCCAGGTGTATTGCCCATTTTTAAACGCATTAGGATATAAACCAACTGTATCTTCCTGGATAGGGCTATAGCTTAGTGCCTGGTGAAAAATATTATCTTTCCCCTCTACACCCGGATCCTGCGAAATTGAATAAGTAGGCGCTATGTTTAACCCTAATTTCAGGTTTTTGGCGATACGTGCCTCCACGTTGGCCCTGGCCGAGTAGGCTTTATAACCCAACCCTTTCACAAAACCATCCTGATTGGCATAGTTCCCTGAAATAAAATAATTTACAAATTCGTTACCGCCACTTGCACTCAGCGCCTGGTTTTGCATAGCGCCCTTTTGCTCAATGGCTTTCTGCCAATCTACATATTCTAAGCCCGGATGGCCTGGTGTAGCCCATCTCGGATCAAGCATATAGGCCGAACTAAAAGCACCGCCATTCAGTGCCTGACGTGTTGCATTGTCATCACTTGCTGTTGCTCCCTGTACACCAAATTTGAGCACATAAGCGGCGTTGATCATTTCGGTAGCCCTGTCAATCCATTGATCGCCGTTAAGCATGGGCAAATATTTGGCAGCCGCGTTATAACCGTAATAAGCGCTGTAACTGATTTTAGCTTTTCCCGATTTTCCTTTTTTGGTAGTGATCAAAACAACACCGTTTGATGCCCTTGAACCATATATGGCTGCTGCTGCTGCATCCTTTAAAACCTGGATATCTTCGATATCATTGGGGTTAATATTATCGAGCGGGTTTCCTGTGCTGAAACTACCACCGCTGCCTATTGCTGATACAGACAAAGGAAAGCCATCTATTACATACAACGGCTCATTACCGGCACTTATAGAGCCGCTTCCGCGTACATTAACACTAAATGCTTTGCCCGGCACACCGGTTGTTTGTTTAACGGTTACGCCTGCCATCTGCCCAACAAGCGCCTGATCAACGCGCGTTACAGCCCGTTCGTTCAGGTTATCGGCTTTGAAAGTAGCCTGAGAACCGGTAACATTAGCGCGTTTTTGAGCACCATAACCGATAACTACTACTTCGTTCAGTTGCGATTCGGCTTCAGTTAAGGTAACATTGATGGTGTTACCGGAGCCTACGGTAACTTCTTTGGCGTCAAAACCAATCGATTTAAATATTAACACCTGCCCTGCGGCTGCTTTAATGCTATATTTTCCGTCGAGGTTAGAGGTGGTACCCGATTTTGTGCCTTTTATTTGCACAGAAGCAGCCGAAACCGGTTGGTGCTTGCTATCTGTAATGGTACCCGTAATGCTAAGCTGCTGTGCAAAAACACTGCTTGCCCCTGCCATATTAAAGAGCAGTAATAGCAATAGCATTTTACAAGAATGAATAAAAATTCTTTTCATAAAATCAAGTTAAGGGGTTTACTGTTTGGTACAGTTTGGTATATAATTGTATATACGAACATAAAAGTTAATTTCAACAACACCATCCTGTAGTATCCTGCTCAAAGGCATTAAAAACATAAAAAAAGGCGGCCGGATCCGACCACCTTTTTGAAATAAAACCCTCAAATAATTATTTAATAAACAGCTGTTTAACCGGCTCAAGTGTTACCGGACCGATCAGGCCGGAAGGCTTTGGTTCCCAGTTTATAGCGGTAAAAAGCCCATCAGGCCCTTTGGAACCTGCACTATGCGATTGGAAATTAGTGTTATAGAAGATCCGGTAAGGGATATGCTTCTTATCCATATCAATGATCCTGTTAGCCATAAGGTTAGCTACCCTGATCTGCAGTTGATTAACTGTCCTTAACTGTGCTGAAGGTATGGTAACCACATATTGCGGGCCGATAAGTGTAGCCAGCTTTTTACCATTGAGATAAACCTCTGCATTTTCGTTAACCTTACCCAGGTTAAGCTTCCAGGCAAGGGCATTTTGAGCCGGCTTTTTAAAGCTGATAGCATAGCTGCCTGTTCCGGAAAAAGCTTTAAGGTCTTCGCCGCCTAATTCTGTCCATGATTTAAGCTCTGAAGTCTTTATGGGCTGCGGCAATGTTGGGCCGCCTTCGGCAAAGTTCAGTGCCCACGTACCGCTTACAGGTACAGACTTGCCTGCGGCCTTGTAATAGGTATAGTCGGCCGTTTTAATTTTTACCGGTAAGGTTTGTAAAATACAGCTCTCTCCGGGCAGTAATTGCAGGTACACACTGGTTTTGCCCTTGGTTTGTTTCCTGATCTTTGCCGATCCGTAAACCTTAGTCATGGGATCAAATACCACTACAGATGCTGCATTAACCGATAGATCAATCCAGCCATTAACCGGGTTGCCGCCATTATTTGATATAAAATAGCTGTTACCATTTTTATAAGTACGGCGTACAAACTGTAAACCTTTATCGGTCATTTGCTCTCTGTTGATGCCCGCTTCGTCCAGTAATGAGGAAATATCATCGGCAATCAAAAAACGGCCTTTGCCAATTGTGGCAACTTTAACACCATTATTTCCAGCAGTAAAATTCAATCCGGCAAGCAGGTTTTTAAATGCTTTTTCACGCTCCTGTAACCCTGTGTATCCGGGCACACCCGATGGAAGATTTTTATACACCACTATTGTCGCGCCCGCCTTTGCCAGATTCACCATTTTATTAAAGGTTTCAAGCGGGATATATTTATTATCGGGCAAAAGGATGGTTTTATAATTAAGACCAGCGGTTAAAATCTGGTTGCCTGAACTTTGCAGGCCCATTATCTGCTTATCTGATATAAAATCAAATGTATAGCCTTTTTTAAGCATTTCTTCGGTTGATGACTCAAACCCTGTCCCCTTGAAATCGGGCTTCATGGCATCATAATGTTTGAGCAAACCCCTATCCCCCGGTTCAGAAAAACTGTCAAATAAGGGGTAATAAACCAACACATCATTATCGGACTTTCCTTGCTGCAAAAACGACTGACAATTGGTTATATACTGATTTAAGGTTGAAAAATCATTCCAGAACGGGTTGGTTTGATTAAAATGAACTGCTGCATAAAATAACCAGCCCGGCCATTGCGCGTTTTGAGGCGAATAACTGATACCATGATAAAAAATATGGTTTACACCACCTACAAAATATTTATCAATAGCCTGTTTAACATCTCGCAGCGACGACAAAAAATGATCATTAAGCCATGTTGCCGACTCGGATGATGCAAGCGGCTTACCCATCACGTGTGCCGCCGAGGTAGCAAATTTAAACCGCAGCACGTCATCCCCTTCCGTTTCAGGAATATCAATAGCTGCGTACAGATCCAGTATATTTGATGGCGAACCATGTGATTGATTGCGAATCAATGCACCTTTTGTTTTGGCCCAGTCATGCCATGGCTTGGTAAAATCATCCAGCAACAGGTCGGATATGGTTTCGCGGTAGTCGCACAGGATGCGGCTGTTGTTTTCCTTACTATCATTACCAAATAAAGCAGGTAAATGATCGCGCAGGTCATAGCCGCGGCGTTTAATAAATTCATCAAAAAACAGCGGGGTAAAGTTTGATTGCCCACGTGCATCATCCACCTCATACGAATCGTTAAAATATGCCCTTATGCCACTTAAATCCCGTCCTTTAAATGCCTCATCAAACCGGGCAAGGTAATGACCAAGAGCGGGTTTTGAAAAGTGGTCAATAACATAACCTTCACCACCGGGAGCGGCACGCTCTACCATTTTACCATGCCAGCCCTGGAAAAGCGCGTATAGCTTCCACTCTCCGGCAGGAGCTGTCCAGTTAAGGTTACCAGCAGCATCAACTTTGTTCGTAAGGTTCAGCGCCTGCCCCTTACCATCATAGGCCATTAAAACAGTTAAAGGGATCCGTTTCTCAAACCGTACCTGGTCAAGGGCCATCAGCTGCAGGTTTTTATTGCTGCTAATAGGTTCAACCAGGTCTGTGATCTTTGGAGCTTGTCCATCGGCCCTCACCAGCGGTTGCTGCATAAATACCACAGGCTCATTCAGTTTTTCACCGCCTTTAACGTCGTAGTTTTTCCAGAACAGCTCTTTACTGGCATCTTCATTGGTAATCCATGGACCGCCGAAAGGCCAGCCAGTAGCATTAGCCAAATCAATCCCCATATTTAAGCGTTTAGCCTCCGTCAATGTATACTTCAACATATCAACCCATTGCGGCGACAGGTATTGTATAAACTGGTTTTCGGCACCCTTTACGCCATAAATCGGTGTAATTTCCAACCCACCTAAACCAGCGTTATGGTAGCTTTCCATATTCCAGGTAAGGTCTTTTTTATTTACTGCGCTGCCCTCCCACCACCAACGGGCCCAGGGTTTGGTTTGTTCGGTAGCCGTGGGCCAGCCAACCTGTGCAGATGCTGTTTGGGCACCTGCTAACAGGGCAAATACAATAGCTATTTTTATATTATTTTTGATCAATGACATCCTGTTTGGGGTATTAATGTTTGGCAATTTCTACAGCGTAAACTCCCTCATGACCTTCAAAATTGGCCCTGAAGATAACCCATTTTTCATCGGGCGAGAAATGCACATTGGGCTCCAGGTGATAATTATGGTGTTTCATATTTACCAATTTCTCTGATTTAAAACGATCACCGTTTGGCTTAAACAGATAGATCCACATGCCATCGGGTGCTTTGGCTACCTGCCCGGAATTGCCTCCATCACCGGCAAATGTTTGCTCATCTTTAGTTACATTAAAGTGGATCGACCATTCGTTCCTGTCCATTTGATAAACACGGTCTTCTTTTCCTGTTTTCATATTGATGCCTGCCAGAAAAAAGGTTTGCCCTTTAGGTTTCTGCAGATCAAACCACTCGGTATTACCCAGCGGCGAAAAAAACTCATGACCGGCTATTTCATTTACCATAGTACGTTTGTGTAACAGCTTGTTTTCGCCGTTTTTTATATTGATGTTCCAGATCCGGTCGACCTTTTCCCAGGGACCTTCATGGCAATAGGAAAGGTTATCTGGATCTGTTGGCGAAAAAAGCAGGTGATTTGTCCACTCGTTTTCCTGGTGTATTTGTTTTAATGTTTTGTGCTTAACATCAAGCACATATAGCGTATGCTGAATATGCGCGTCATAGATCCGGTTAAAGAAATCGTGCTTTTCAGGGTATTTTGCAAGTATTTCACGTTCTTGTTCACCCGTAGCCTTAACACAGGCCATGTACGTTCCATCGGCATTTACAGTACCTACCCTACCTTTAAAGTCGGGTGCAAATGCATAAATAAATCTTGTTTTATGGGTATTCACATTTACAGCGAATATGCTGTCGCCGCTTTGATAAAATGCTTCGCGGGTTTTGGCACAAACCATCTCGCCCGATACCTTCGCCCTGTTTGTCAGCTGGTCTATTTTCTGCGTTTTTAAATTAACCGTAAATAGCTGTTCCCCTTTATCCGTTTTGCCGTAAAATACCATCAGATCACCTTCGTTCTTTATTTGAGGAACAAAAGGTGTATTGTTGAAATAAAAGCTGCCGTTGTCACTCTCGCGGTTTACCAAACGGACCACTTTATGACCTGTTTCACTATCGATCCACTGTTCAGGCATCGGTTTGGCGCCTCCTGTTTCCATTACTTCCTGGGCTTTTACGGCAACCAGCCCGGCTTGTAAAACACCAAGCGCAAGTAGTAACAGTTTTTTATTCATTATCATTTTATTAAAATTTATATAACGTCTATAAAAGTCAATTTCCGTCAGGTTTTATCGTGCTGTTCTTAGGGCTGGCCGGTAAGCTGAAGGTTTCTACCGGATCAGGATGGGCAGGGTCAAAAGGCGGTGCATCAATAATATACCGCTCAATGCCCAGATGATTGCTTTTGATCCCTTCTATAACACATTTTGCAAGCTCATAGGCACCGTAACTGTTGAAATGGGTATTGTCGGCCAGGTCCTTTGGCTGGTTTGGGAACGAGTTTGCAGGGTACCAAACAAAGGCTTTTTTAGATGCTTCGTTACCCAATGCCTCATAAAACCTGGCGGACATGACATTGAGGTCTATCAGGGGAACATTCAGATCTGCGGCAACTTTTCTTGCAGCGTCGGGATAATCGCCAAGGGTATTTACTACTTTATTGCTATCATTGAAAGCACGGCGGCTTGTAGAAGTTACAATTACGGGAATGGCTTTTTTCTCGCGTGTTTTATTAATAAACAGCATAAAACGTTCGGTATATGATTTGTAAGCGCCATCTTCCGGCCCTTTTTCTTTCTGATCGTTATGTCCGAACTCTATAAACAGGTAATCGCCCGGCTTAATTACACTCAATACTTTATCTAAACGGTGACTATTTAAAAAACTGCCAAGACTAAGCCCGGATTCGGCATGATCGGCTATAGCCACACCCGGCTTGAAAAACCTGGTGATCATTTGCCCCCACGAACACCAGGGTTCATCGTCCTGATCAACCACAGTTGAGTTTCCGGCCAGATAAACGGTTACCTGGTCATCTACTTTTTCTATCTCCAGCGCATCAACACAGGGTTTTGTACCATTAAACTCCAGGCTAAGCTTATCATCCCAATCATATTTGCCCAGTTCGCGTGGTTTAAGCGCTACTTTGCCACCGGTGCTGATATCGGGCTTACGAATATTTACGATGAAACTTAACTTTTTAACCGAGTTATTAGTCTTTACCTGTTCCAGCATCAACCTGCGCGATTCGGCACGCACCGTGATATTACCACCTCCCTTTATATCACCCACAGTTAAGGTAACCTTGTAATTTCCTTCAGGTAGATTTACCGAGAAATAAAAAGGCTGATCACCGGTTACATACCCACCTGTAAGTTTCTTTCCGCCATCGCGTGTTACAGCTGTTACTTTTGAACCGAAATCAAAACCATAACCTTTTACATCATTAAAAACCTCATCCGGACTTACCTTTTGATAGCCGGGCGCTGTGTTCCCGCTGCTAAAGTCAAATTTAAAGCCGGTTTTAACCGCCTGTGCAAAAAGCGGTACAGGTACGATAAACCGTAACAAAACACAAATAGCGCACAGCAATATCTTGTAAGGCAGCTTGATCATTATGGATAGTATTTATCTGGTTATTGGCCGGCCAACGTGGGCCCTGGTTTATAATAATTAAAGTTAGCGCATGTTTACACCAACAGCGTCCTGCACCATCCTGATTGAAGGCTATGTTATTGTAACAAATTCATCACTTTATTTAATTTGGTTGCCTATTAAGCTTCCCTGGTTTACTCATGCAAAAGAGGAAAGCCTTATCAAACCTAATTTAATTACCTTTAAGTTTTTCCCAGTAGCCAAGTCAATCGTTATGAAGTCTTCACGCTTTTTAGAATACATCTATATTGATTATTATTCATCTACGCCTAAATACATTCAGTTAGCTAACTCCATCATCAAAAGCGTACGAGAAGGAAAGTTGGTCATTAACGAAACGCTGCCATCTATTAATGAGCTAAACTGCAATTTTGAAATATCGCGTGATACTGCAGAAAAAGCCTATAAACACCTCAAATCAATCGGCCTGCTTGGCTCAGTGCCAGGTAAAGGTTATTATATTAAAAACACCGAGGCCGGGCAGCAGTTCAAAGTGTTTTTAATATTCAATAAACTAAGCACCCATAAAAAACTGGTTTATGATGCTATAGTTGATGGTCTTGGCCATGAAGCGGCAATCGATTTTTATATATACAATAACGACTTTGAGTTTTTCAAGAAGCTGCTTCAAAACAACAGTAATGATTATACTCATTATGTGATACTGCCCCACTTTATGCACGGCGGCGAAAACGTTCACGATATCATTAATACCCTGCCCAAAGAGAAATTGATCATACTTGATAAATTGGTGCCGGGAATAAAAGGCGATTTTGCTGCAGTGTACGAGAATTTTGAAAAAGATATTTACCTGGCACTGGAAGAAGCCTTACCGCAGCTGAGAAATTATCATACCCTAAAGATCATATTTCCTGAATACACGTATTTTCCGGGCGAAATATTGAAAGGCTTTTTCAGTTTCTGCATTCAATATGCATTTACCTACAAAGTAGTTCATGACATACAGGGCGAACCGATAAATGAAGGAGATGTATTCATTAACCTGATGGAAAACGACCTTGTAGTTTTGATTGAAAGGATCCTGGCTACTGAACTAAAAATAGGTAAAGATGTTGGCGTGATCTCTTACAATGAAACCCCACTGAAAAAAATCATCCTGAATGGCTTAACCACCATATCAACAGATTTTGAACGGATGGGAAAAATGACTGCAGAGATTATTAAAAATGGATCTACCGGACGGTATGAGGTACCTTTTTACCTCACACTCAGGGCTTCGTTATAGCGATTTCCTGATAATTATTTTAAAGGCGTTTTTAATAACTGCCGTTTTATTTTGAAGCATCAACTCAGCTGTTTTTCTGCCCATTTCTTCAAAATCACTGGTAATAACGGTAATATCCAATAGTTCTTTAAACACGGTTTCATTAAAAGATATAATCCCTATATCTTTCCCTAATTCGTAACCGCTTACTCTTGCACCTTTGATCAAATCGGCCAGGTCATTTTCGGTAAGCACGATATAAACTGCACCTTTTTTAAGATCATCTGCTTTAAATGCAGGAATTACTTCAAACTTTTTGCGGTTTTCCTCACAAAACTGCATTACCCCATCTTTAATTTCGGGTGGGTGATGGCGATCTAATGGATAAATGATTATTAGTTTTTCGTATTTGGCAATCAGGTCGGTCACTACTTTTAATGCCCCGTAGATATCGTTACGAAAATCCTGAAATACAGCTGATTGTTTGGCCAATTTGGGCAGATCTTTATCAAGCAATATCAACTGATCAACCGGAATCTTTTTTAAAATGGTTAAATACTCCTGTTCATTACTGTAATCAAAAAAATGCGGCATAACAACGTAATAATGATAATTGCCTAAGTTAGCATCTATGCTTTCCTCAAGCAGAGCCGGATTATAATGGTGGATATGAAGATCAACCCTGGCTTTATCACCCAGGGTACGTACTATGGTATCATAAACAGTTTTTTTATAAGAGCTCAGTTTATTGAACAGCAAAAGCACTTTCATCCTCACATCCGGCTTACCAAGTACAAAATAGCCTTTACCCGAAACCGACTGGATATAACCATCGTTCTTAAGTATCATATAAGCTTTTTCGATGGTATCCCGGGCTACACCGTGCTGCTTGCTGTAGCTGTTAATTGACAGCAGCTTTTCATTTTTCCGGTAAATACCTTTGTCAATGTTCTTACTTATAGTTCCGACAATTTGCTGTACCAGAGATTTCGCTCCGTAATTAGCTCTTTGCTTTGTTTGCATTATGCTTTATTTATTATTGGTTTACAATTGTCGTTTAAACAATCCTTTAAATTCGTCAAAGCCGCTTATAAAGCAATGAAAATATAAAATATGTTATTAAACTAAAATATTGGAATATGAAACGGTACCGGTATTTTTCTTTGTCAGCTGATCAGGGCCTCATTTCTGTAAATTTATAATAATAAGGTCATTTAGAAGTGTTGTAAGGATGATAAAATTAAAACATCTTTATTGTCCAGATTTTAATGTTGGGATAATAAAAAAGAGTTCACATTTACAGCAAATGCAGCGGCCGCTCACTCCTTAAATGGATATTTTCAGGGTGTCTTTAGTAAAACTACAGCTACTCGTTAAACTGAATTAGTTAACAGCCATGAACCGCCACAAGCCGGCAAAGACTTTGTCAAAACAACCGCAGAACTTAGCGAAGTCAATGAAATTGTAGTAGTATCATATTCCAATTAATCATTAAATTGCTTCAACATTTTTTTAAACCTATACTCTTATGGCTAACAAAGACTTGAAAGAAGACCTGGCACTCCGTGAACTCGATCTGAAGGTTCGTGAACTGAAACTGAAAGTAGAAGATCTCGAAAAACCGTCGTACAAGAAGTTATCGTATTGGACTTCGATAGTTACCGTTGTTATTGCAATATTTGGTTTCGGATTGCAAAGCTATTTGTCAAACATTAAAAATGCCAAAGCAGATCTGGACATCAAAATAGCTGAAGCTAAAAAAGACACCTTAAACAGACAGATTAAAGTATACAACGATAGCCTTGGCAGGATCACCAATAGGTTAGATTCCTCATCAAAAGCACTAAAACAAGTTTCCCAGGCCTATATAGAAATGAAAAGCGCAGTTGCGTTTTCAATGAACGGACTTAGTGAACCATCCCAAACCAAAATTCAAAATGCCGATGAAAAAGTATCCGGCCTTTTATTGAAAAACAACTTTAGAACCATCTTAAAAGCCGCAATTGTCAAAATTTATTATTTGCCCGCCCTGAAAGAAAAAGCAGAAAGCATCAACAAACTATTAACTGAAAACGGCGTGCAATCTGGCCTGGACAACGCCCCCTATGACATATCCCATTCACATAATCAGGTTGTTTATTATAATGACCCACAACTGGATTACAGTAAAGCGGTACTATCGCTTTTAAATAAAAACGGCTGGACTAACTTTGAACTAAGAAAGAGCAGCCAGGCCAATGTTTCAACGCAATTTTTTAAAATCTACCTAACGAGTTAGATTTAATTATCAGGCGCCGGTATTTTTTTGCATCCCAGATCTGTTTCATTACTGTACCATCCATTAAAAATGAAGCAGGCCCCCACGCAGGTCGCCAGGTTCTTGCCGGTGGATTTGCGTTATTACCGGGATAAACTGGCAAGGTCAGGGATTAGCCAGCTTCCACGTTTAATTGATTTAAGGTTTATCCCGGCAGGTAACAAATATTTATAAAGCAACCGGCCTGAGATTGACCGAAAAGATTTTTGCTGCATCCTCATCCTCATATTTATCGATCAGTCGCTTAAGCTGTGTTTTCAAATCTTTCGTAACTTTTTCATACCCCTTCTTACCAAATATATTGTCCATTTCGTTCGGGTCTTTTTGAAGATCATATAATTCCCAGCATTCAACACGGGTATAAAAACGTATGAGTTTATAGCGTTTGGTTTTTATCCCAAAATGAGGGGAAACAGCATGTTCTCCATTTTCATAATAGTGATAATAAATTGCGTCACGGCCTTTGGTCTTAGTTCCTCTTACCAGTGGTAAAAACGACTCGCCCTGGATATCTTTAGGAATAGCTACACCTGCTGCATCAAGCACAGTAGGTGCAATATCGAGATTTAACACAAACTCGTTCGATACCGTTCCTGGTTTAATTACACCCGGATACCTCATTACCATCGGCGTTCTGAATGATTCTTCATATATCCAGCGCTTATCAAACCAGCCATGCTCCCCCAGGTAAAAACCCTGATCGGATATATAGATCACCATTGTATTTTTTGAAAGACCGTTTTTATCCAGGTAATCAAGCGTACGCCCGATGTTCCTGTCCAATGATGCTGCCGTACTTAAATAATCCCGCATATAGCGTTGGTATTTCCATTCAGTAAGCGCATTCCCGCTCAAGCCCTTAGCTTTAAGGTCTGCCTCTATCGGCCTATAATAAGCATCAAATTTAGCCCGCTGATCGAGGTTCATCCGGTTTACAGCTTCCTCTCCTTTCCTGCTGTCCGACAGCATTTTAAGATCATAACCCATCTGCATCGTTTTGCTGATGGTCATATCCTGTACCTTTGCGGCTTTCCGATTATCATAATTATCATAAAAGTCATGCGGCAGCGGGAAGGTAACCTTATCATACATCCCCATGTCGCAGGTATCCGGCACCCAGGTACGATGAGTTGCTTTATGGCCGATGACCAGGCAAAATGGTTTGCTTTTATCCCTGGAATCCAGGTATTTTTCCGCTTCATCTTCAATGACATTGCTCACATATCCTTCTACCCGTTGCGTGTTGCCATCCATATTAATAAAATCAGGATTGTAATACTGGCCCTGTCCCGGTAAAATTTTATAGTAATTAAATCCCTGTGGCGTGGTTTCCAGGTGCCATTTCCCTATCCATGCAGTTTGATATCCTGCAGTTTGCAGTTGCTTTACAAATTCGTCCTGGCTACCGTCAAATTTAGAGTTCTCATTATCCTTAAACCCATTTTTATTGCTGTACTTGCCCGTAAGGATAACCGCCCTACTTGGCCCGCAAATAGAGTTGGTTACATAACCCTTTTTAAAAATCACACCTTCCCTGGCTATCCGGTCAATGTTAGGAGTCTTCGCCAGTTTACTGCCATACGCGCCGATTGCCTGGTACGCATGGTCATCAGAAATGATGATCACAATATTGGGTCTGCTCTGCGCGTACATGCTGATATTGCATAGCAGCATAAACACGATAAGCAGGAACATTGCTTTGTTTTTATTCATTTGTTTCTTCATTATGGTATATTGAAGGCTTAATTTGGGGTTTTTGAATCGCACTTTTAAGATTCGGATCATCAGTGATTGAGCGTATAAAAAAAGCTTTTTGTTAACCGGTAAAGCTTTACTTGATCCTTATATCATTTCAATTACATCATCACTGTTATTTGTAAAAACAACTTTATCCTTTTTATATTCTAAGTAAGCCAGTAAAGCACTTACCGCTGCGGTTAATGCGCCTAATAGATAAATGTTACTATAATGGCCTTTTCCGGCTATAAGCCCGGCAATTGGGGCGGTAAGCCCAATCCCCAGGTCAAAGAATGCATTATAGGCAGCCATAGCCATTCCACGGTTTTCGGCACTAACTCTTTTCACGGCAATAGTCCCGAATGAAGGAAAAACCAGCGACATACCAATACCTGTAAGTCCCGCCCCTAAAATCCCCGCCAGGCCGGAGGTGGCAGACCATATTAAAAGCTGACCTGCAACCTCTACCAGTAAAGAGATCATGGCAACCCGTGCCCCGCCAAACCTATCGGGCAAACCGGCAAAAAAGATCCGCACAACAATATACCCAGCGCCAAAAGCCGTAATTGCAAAAGATGCGCCCTGCCACGATTGCTGTATAAAAAATAAGGTTATAAATGAGGCAATCCCCCCAAAACCGATACTGGCCAGGGCCAGCCCTGTTCCCGATTTCCATACGAGGCCTACTGCTTTATAAAACGGTAATCTTTTAACCTGACCCGATAATATTACCCTGGGCAGCATTCGCATAGCCAGCAAACTGACTATAGGCAATAAGGCTATTGCCGCAAACGATGTCGTAATTGACGATTGTGACTGTAACCAAATGCCTAAAGGTGCCCCACAGGCCATGCCACCGTACATACCCATTCCGTTCCAAACCATTACCCTGCCGGTATTTTGCGGGCCAACCAAAATAAATCCCCAGGCAAAAACTCCTATTACCAGATAGCTTTCACCGATACCCAACAATATCCTCCCTGCAATTAAAGCTAACAATGAAATTGAGGGAATACCAATGGCTAAACCCGAAACAATGCAAAAAATACCTGATAAGGCTGAGAGCAATATCCCGATTACAACTGCCTGCCTGCCACCCTTTGTATCTGCCATTTTACCGGCAAAATGACGGGTGCAAAGCGTAGCAGCATATTGCAAACCTATAACTACACCCACCATTAAATTACTAAAACCAAGCCGGCTATGCACATAATCGGGTAAAACACCGAGCGAGATTCCCATAACCAGGAACTCCAGGAAAATCATCCCGAAAATAGTTATCAATACTCCGAAGATATTATTGTATGGCTTTACATCGGCCGGTTTGATAGTAGGTATAGCTTGTTTTACTGTTGACATTTATTCTGTTATTTCGAGCGCCAAATATAGTGGCAGGCATCGTCATAAATTTGATCAAAAAAAATTGAGCGTGCTAAAACGGCAAAAACGTAAACATCCATTTTACAGGGTTGTTACTGTCTTTTCCGGTAAAGCCGGCTACCGGCAATTTAACCAGTATATTATTCCATCCCCGGTTTAAATAGATCCTTGCCGGTTGCCGGTACTCATAACCTTCATCAATCAATGGCGATTCCAGGTTTCCCTTGCTCCCGGCAAATTTAAACAATGGTGGTTTTATCATATTACCATTTACCCATAAGGCGCTTCCCTTGCTATCCCACGTACCTGGATCAGGAGTATCTGTAGCGTACGAACGTGACAAGTTGTTAAACCCTATCCAAAAGTTTTTATATCCTTCGGTATCACACCAGATTTTTGCAGAAGCGTACCATGTTGAATTTTCTTTTGGATGCACAATCAAACCGTTTACCAACGGATACCACCAGTGCCTCAATATCAATGTGCCGCCAGTTGCGACGAAGGAAGCACTATCCTTCAAAAAAGCATCTGTTTCTGGTTTAAACTTTGCCTCCCGGTCGCCGCCATTGTTGTATGGCCCATAAAACCTCCAAACTAAATTACACTGACGGTAATATGGAAAAGGCAATCCTTTAAAACTTTGTTCCTTTTGATCAAGAAGCCTGTTTTCAAACTCCTTAAAACTATTTAATGCAGATGTATCTGCCGATATGATATTGGCTGTCCAACCCGGCCGCCCTCCGCCCCGCCATGAACGTTCGGCAAAGGCAAGCATAGCCGGATAAACCGGGTTCATGGTTAACAGATCTTCCTCACGGTTTACAGCGCGGTCATTCCATAAACAAATTTCACCACCTGATACGTTGTTGTTTCCTGCTGATACATCGCCTATCATCCGGTAAAAAAGGGTTGTGACACTTTCCAGCGGATCCATGTGATTGAGGTACATATGCCTGGAATCAATATATTTAGTCTTTTTATCTACAGGCCCTTCCTTCATCCACAACTGCCTGATGGTGTTTTGAGGTACATTACCTCCCGGGCTCCACCCTATCGTTTTTACACCATATTGTTCAACCGTGCGGCAGATTTCCGGTAAAAAACCGGCATTGCTGATCTTTACCTCATCGCCGCCGATATGCAGGTAAGCCGGCTTATAGGTTTCGCATACCTCGCGGATAATATTTTTCAATATCCGCATACCCGTATCGCTTTGCATATCACAGTGAAAAGCCCTTTTAAATGCGGCGCTATGGCCGGGCATGTCTATTTCCGGTATAAACTCAATATGGCGTTCCCGGCAAAACCGCTGTAATTCCTTCACTTCATCAACACTATAAAATCGCCCCTTATCACGCGTCATGTTTTTGGGCAGGGTAAGCTCAGGATATTGTTTTATGGCTAAGCGCCAGGCGATATCTTCCGTTACATGAAAGTGAAACGTATTCAGCTTGTACAAAGCCATCATGTTTATCTGTTGCTTTAGCTGTTCTACCGATTGATAATTACGGCCAACGTCAACCATATACCCGCGCCACGCAAAAGCGGGCCAGTCGGTTATATCGCAGGCGTCCAGTATCACATTATCTCGTAGTAATTGTATCAGCGTTTGAATGCCATTGAAAATACCATGAGCTGTATTGGCAATTATTTTCACACAGTTTTCTGAAACCTGTAAATGATAAGCCTCATCTGCCAGCCGGGGTACTTTAAGTTTGGTGAGCTTTAATTCGATATAAAGTTTATTGCCAATTGAATCATGCCCAATGGCCGATGCACCGTTTAGTTTCAGTAATTGTTGGATAATGTTGGCTTCATTTGCCAACTCTTTGTCGGCTATAACCGAATTACATTTATAAAACGGGAAAAAACCAGGCAGCCATTTTAATGATTGTGGCAATGGGAGTAAAGATGGCTTCGATCCGAGGTCGAAAACATAGGGATAAAGCAGGTGCTTCCAGACCAGGTATCCTTCGCCTTTTAGATGTAACCCGTCGTTAGTCAACTCAGGTCTGAGCAGCCCATCCTTACCGCGAAACGCATCATGGATGTTGATATAAGTATAATGATTTTTATCCGCAGCCGATTCAAGCCGTTGGTTTACCTCGATGATTCGAGCCGATTTATTAGTATGTATTCCAAACTTATTATAGATTTTATTGACCGGTAAAATGCTTTGTACATACACTTGTGTGGCCGGAGTTTGTTCATGAAGATAGTTGCTTATCAGTCCAATATTTTTCACCACGCTATCCGGCGAAGTATTTCGGGAAAGATCATTTACGCCGATAAGCAGAAAAACTTTTGCAGGCCTGCGACCGGCAATTTCAGGTAACCTGGCGATCACTCCCGCGCTGATATCCCCGCTGATGCCGCGATTTTTAATGCGGCTATCGCCAAATAATTCGCTCCACTCTGCTCCATCGGTAATACTGTTCCCCAAAAAAATGATATCATCTGTAGTTTTGGGCAGCGTTTTAAAATGGCTCACCCGCTGCTGATAATAGGTAGAAAACAGAGAATCAGGATACACAGGTAATTGTACCTGCGCAACCGTCATCAACCTAAAAACAAGCAGACAGCAAAAAGTAAAAAAGCCCCGCTTACCAGCCATAACAGGTAAAAACTATCTGTTTATAATCATCTTTTTCATACAGGATGCCAACATGCTTTTGATCAACCGCTACCAGATCTGAATAGGCGCTGTAATCTCCCTTATAACCTTCGGGCGATTTGGCTATAACATAGTTCTGTTTCCAGCTTTTGCCTTCATCAAAACTAATGCGAAGCGTAAGGTTATCCCGGTGCAGGGTATCGGCATCATTACAAACAGCCAGGATTGCCTTGCCTTTTCTTTTGCCTAAATTGAAGATGCTGCCCTGACAAACAGGATCGGGTAGGTGAGCGTCAAAATAAGTGGTATCCCAGGTTTGCCCACCATTGCTGCTTATGGTAACGATACGTTGTTTTATATTACCCAATTGATTGCGGATATTCATCATCAGTTTATTGCCACTGAGTTCAACCGCCATATTTTCATTGGCACCGGGGAAACTCACTTCATCGCTCAGCTTGAATGTTTTGCCATGATCGTCTGTATAATAACCAAAGGCCCGGCCATCCGCGTAATACTTTTGCGGTTCGCCTGCAGAGTGGTTAGCTGCTATGTAGATCCTGCCTTTATATTTCCCGGCGGCCAGTTGTATGGCGTGACCGGGAGTATTTGCATAGCTGCGCCAGTCTTCATTAAAGTTATAAGCACCGTTAACCTGTGGCTGCTTAGGTTTGTGAACCTGCAAAGTAATATTCACCGGGGCCGACCAGCTTAAACCATTGTCGGTTGATGTTTTATACCATACCTCGCGCAGGCCTTTTCCCTTCCGCACCATATTTTCGGGCGCATTGCCTGTATTGTAGAACAGGAACAACCGCCCTTTAGGATAAGCCGGATCGGTACGGTCAATCACCGGAGCAGCATTGCCCGTTTGCAGCGTATCGTTAGAAGCCACAACCTGTAAAGCTCCCCAGGTTTTACCACCATCGGCGCTCCGTTTCGATACAATCTGGATATTGCCAAAATCTCCGCTGCCGTTTACCCTTCCTTCTGCAAAGGCAAGCAATTCCCCATTTGGGGCTTTAACAATAGCCGGGATCCTGAAAGAGCGGTACCCATCAGCTCCCGATTTAAAAACTGTCACCTCCTGTTGCTGTGCGTGCAAAGACGTAACCAGCAGGTTCAATAAAAGATATATGATTGATTTTTTCATCTTATTTCAGTTGTTTTAATAATTGCATACAATACCATTCCTGGCGGGGTAAATGGAAAGGCCCTTTAAACAAATTGCCTTTAGCCGTTTGGGCCCGGCTCCCATCTTTGTGCAGGTAGCCGAACCACTCGCCGTTTACCGGGTCGTGAAATTTGTCATAAGCATAATCATGCACCATTTTGTGCCAGCGGGCATATTTTTCGTTACCGGTGAGCGTATAGGCCAGCAGCGTAGCTATAATAACCTCGTTGTGCGGCCACCAGAATTTCATATCCTGCCAGTATTCCTGCACCGGTTTATCATAAACATCGCGGTAGTATAAAATACCGCCATGTTCTTTGTCCCATCCGCGTTCCCACATGTAATCCAGCATGGTGCAGCCAAGTTCAATCAGGTGCGCATCGTTATTACGGTATTTGGCTTCATGCAAAATAAACCAGGCACCTTCCATCGCGTGACCGGGGTTTAGCGTGCGGCCGTCAATATGGTCAATAATACTTCCGTCAGGTGCAACTTGTTCCATTACACATTTGATATCGTGCTTTACAAAATCGGTTTCAATTTCTTTGATCCATTTTTCGATGTACACGTCGCAGCGTTCATCGCCTATGGTTTCGCGCAATTGCTGGGCCGTATTGATCATGATCATGGGCACACCAATGCCTTTTGAGGGGCGGATGGATGTAAATTTAGGAGGAAACAAACCGGGTACAGTGGCATACTCAATACATTTACCAAATAAGTCCCTCGCCTTTTGAGCGATGACCTCATCGCCCGATGCTTTGGCATAAGCCGCCATGGCGATAACCGCGAATGTTTCAGAAAAAAAGTACCGCCGTTTGCGGATCGGGCTGCCATCGCGGGTTACGTGGAAAAACATTTGCCCGTCGGTATCAAAACAATGGTCAAGCAAAAAGTTAATACCTGAACGCGAGCCGTCCAGCCATTGCTGTTTAGGTTCAACGGTGTTATATAAAATTGCCAGCAGCCAGGCTGCCCTACCCTGGATCCAAACGGCTTTGTCATCATCTATCAGGCTGCCGTCCTGGTCGCGCATGAGCAGGTAGCCGCCATATTGCTCATCAACAGAGCGGGGAAACCAAAAAGGTATGGTATCCTGCAGCAATTGATGCTCGTAAAATGTTTTTAAGGTATGTAAGTCGGTATCAGAATAACTCATTGTTGTAGATTTTAATAAAACACGTTTTCCTTCTCATGCAGCAGCATGGTAAAAGTTGGAGCGGGCAGCCCCGCTTCGTTAATTAAATTAGCCCTGGTAAATGGCTGCATGGCGTAGTTAATCCCCCTGATATTTTCACTGGCAGGAATTAAGAGGCATACTTTGTTTCCTTTGATGGTACCAGTTGTGAAAATACTTTGCCCTTTAGTATTGATCAGCTCAAAACCATTCAAAGCTTTATTACCTGCTGTTTTTAGTTGTGTAGCAAAGTCAAAGGATATCACAATCTGATTGGCTTGTTTGGTAGCCGTTAATGGTTCGGGACTGTTGGCTTTAACAGGCTGGTGATAGGTATAACGCGCTGCCAGCAAGGCCAGCCGTTCTCCTATTTCCTTTTTGCGGGTTGGGTGCACGTTCAATGAATCGCCGAGGTCGAAACTTACGGCCATTTGCGTATTGGGAATGCTTTTTTGCAGTTTGCGCTGGGCATCCCTGAAAACCGGCCACGAAGGCCGGTTGATGGTAGAGAGCTGTACTGTATAGAAAGGCAGATCAGCTCCCCATTTTTGCCGCCAGCTGCTTACCAATGTTGTAAACAAACGACTGTACAATTCAACGTTATGGGTATTGCTTTCGCCCTGATACCATACCACACCCCTTACCGGGAATCGGGTAAGCGGATCAATGGCTGCTTCATAATTGTAACATGGCTCATAGCTGTGGCGCTGCTTTGGGTTGACGGCATTTTTGAGGTTGATGGCCGCCCGATCCCGGCAAAAAGCCATTTCATAATCGGAGGTGCGCCAGTTATTCAGCATATCAACCAGTTGATCGTCATGCTCCATCGTATACCGGTCTATCCATGACTCGGTTGGTGAACCTCCAACCGCCACTTCAATAAGGCCGATAGGAACACCGGCTTCTCTCGATATCTTTTGACCAAAATAGTACGCCACTGCCGAAAAGCCTGCTACGGAGCTGCTGTCACATGCTTTCCATGAACCTGAGAAAAAATCCAGTTTATTCGCTTTAGATAAGCTTACGGAATCCCAAACCACCGGGTCAGTTTCGGCCAGCGGACTAAGTTTATATAGATGCAGTTTTGTATTCGCAGATGCAGTCCGCATAGCAGTATTTGCCTCTGCCGATCGGTTTAGCGGGAAATACATGTTAGATTGCCCTGCACAAAGCCAAACATCTCCCATTAAAATATTGCTGAGGGTAATACTGGTATCCTTAGCGCTCACCTTCATTTGAAAAGGCCCGCCTGCTTTTGATGCAGGCAGCATTACTTTCCATTCGCCATTTTCATTGGTCTTTGCTTTAGTGACGGCACCTTTGAACTTAACGGTGACTTCATCACCGGCATTAGCCGTGCCATATACCGGGATGGGGCGGTCGCGCTGTAATACCATTTGATCGGTAAATACGGCGGGTAAC
The DNA here is from genome assembly GCF_900110105.1 of Mucilaginibacter gossypiicola. Lineage (GTDB taxonomy): Bacteria > Bacteroidota > Bacteroidia > Sphingobacteriales > Sphingobacteriaceae > Mucilaginibacter > Mucilaginibacter gossypiicola. The sequence goes on from NZ_FOCL01000003.1 coordinate 978,455, forward strand.
TTCAGGCCACCATAATTTCCGGTAAGCCTGCGGTAAACAGTCCCCGCCAATATCGAAGCACCTTCTTTATCCGGGTGCAAATTATCGGCAAAAAGATCCGGCCGGTTATAAAGCGGTTTGTTAAAATCGATTAGATCAGCATGATTAGCTTTCGCGATCAAGGGGATCAGGTTTTGAGTTTGCCAGTACCAATCCCTGGTACCTGATTTGAATCTCGGATGCCCGCTGAAGATGGGGGTTAACCGGCAGATCAAGATGTGTACATGCGGATTGGCCTTCCTGATGGTATCAATCAACCAGGCATAGTCTGCTTCAAAATTTTGCCTGTAATCGGGCCAATCTCTCGAGTCGGTATCGTTCAACCCGAGATGAATAATAGCTACATCCGGCTTAGCATCTATCAATTCTTTAAACTCCGGCGTTTTATAATATGGATTATGCCCGCTTTTCAGCAAAGTAGCGCCGCTATGCCCAAAGTTTAAAACCTGGTATTGATTCCCCAGCAGTTTCTGCAGTTGGGCAGGGTAGCTCTCCTGTGCGGGATTAGCCAGGCCATAACCGTAGGTAACCGAATTACCAATGCAAGCTATTTTAATACCCCCCGTTTGGGCATATAACTGTTTTACCCCAATCAATAAAGCAAACAGCAGTAATAGATAATACTTGTTCTTAAATTTCATCTGCTAAATTTTAGGAATGGAATAAATCAGGCATCGGCATACTCGTCACGTGCCGGTCGCAGGAAATATAGCTGCACTGCAAGGGCAACCAGCACTACAGCCGCCAGCATGGCAAAGTCGGCCCCGAGGCTCCCGGCATCCGATGATTTGCCCAAACTATCCGTTATGAACGCGCCAAAAAACACGCCTGTCATATTCATAATGCCATAGGCCGTTGCCCGGTACTTCGCCGAAACAAACTGGCACAGGATAGGCATATTATTGGCATCAAACATGCCATAGCCTAACCCGAAGCAGATCCCGGCCCCCAAAACGTATATCAGTGAATGGCCATACCCCATGAGCAAGAGCGCAGGAATGGTAAGAGCCAGGCCAATAGCACTGGTAAATACCCTCCCCTTTTTATTTCCCTGCACCCACTTGTCGGATAAAAGCCCGCCCATGATCACCCCTATAAATGAGGAAACAGCTATGGTGATGGTAGAGAGCGGCCCGGCAGTCGCCATATCAATATGGAGGTTTTGAGCGAACAGCGTAGGCAGCCAGTTTTTGGTAGCCCAACCCGGCAGACTGGAAACAGCAAAATAAAACAGGATAGCCCAGAAAGCCTTGTTGCTTATTAAAGCGGCCAATCCTTTAAACAAATTATTGCCCTGTTTTGAGGATTGCCCCTCAGCTATGATTATATCGCCGGTTTTATCTTTCTCTTTCAAAAAAAGTATCAGTATCACCGAGTACACCATGCCAACAACTCCAAACGACTGAAAGGTAGCCTGCCACGAAAAAGCGGCCGCGGCTGTAGCACCAAAACCGCCCAACGCCTGCCCCACATATAAACCCGTCATGTGTACACCCACGGCAAGCGACCTCGATTTGGCCGTATGAAAATCAGCTATCAGCGATAGCCCGGCTGGAATATACAAAGCCTCACTAATGCCCATAATAGCACGCAGAATATAAAGCTGATTAAACGTCGTGGCATACCCCATGGCAAACGTAACGCCCGACCAAACAAACAAGCTCCAAACAATTAACCATTTGCGGTTCAACCTATCGGCGATAAGTCCTGAAACGGGGCTCATCAAGCCGTAGATCCAAAGGAATACCGCCATCAGGTAGCCAAAGTTGGTTGCTGATTTAAGTTCTGCTATATCTATTTCCATGGCCGGTTTCATAACCGAGAGCATTTGCCTGTCCATGTAATTGAGCAAAGCCACTACCCATAACAGGGCAACCACAAGCCAGGGATAATTTTTTCCTTCTTTCATCTGCTATTCAATTTTCCCATACTTATTGCCGATGTCCGGGTGCCGGGTTTAATTTCCCCTCCCGGAATAAAGATCTCATCATTCCACAATACTGCCGTGGTAGTTACCTGTCCGTAAAATGGTAAATGGCCAATCTTTTCCCAAAGGTTGCTAAGGGTATTAAATCGGTAAACGTCCCGGCTAAAACCAGGATGATTATTTAGCAGCGTTAGCTTTTGTTGCTGCAGACTCTGCTTTTCTTCCTCCGTTTTAGCCCTCGCTATAAGCGCATTGTAAGTTTCTATCTTATGAAAGATGGTTCCTTTATCGCCACCAATTAACACAATATGACGCGTACCGGCAGCTACCGCGGTTGCTGCCGAGATATTGATCGGGCGTTTTCCCTCAATAATATTACTCAGCCCTGTCCATTGGTTATCTGTAGGGTCGTAACAAAAAGTGTAACCATGCAAATCGCTTATACCTGATGCAGTACTGCTCCGGCCGCCTATGACATAAATGCAGGGGTGTTTCCCGTTTGATTGCGTAACGGCAACCGAATGTGACATAGCCACCGGCAAATCTGTTATAGACTTCCATCGCGGTTTTTGATCGGCCAGGTTAAGCGTAAAACATTTAGCGGATGGCTTCCCTTCACTTTCGCCTCCAATTAAATAGATCATCTTTCCAACACTGGTCATGCAGGCGTTGGCCAAAGGCAAAGGCAAGGACGGAAAATCGGCAATAACCACATCCTTTTTCTCAGCATCCCAGTTCATTAAAAAAACAGCGGTGCTGCCAGAGCTTGTTTCGGTTTCACCTCCGGCACAAACAACACCTTCAGGAATAGTTGTACTTGCTCCGTAAGCTATTTTGCGCGGCAGATGATTTGTTTTAGCCCTGAGCCAATTGAATTTGCCATTCGCACCCTTTTCCAAAACATACACATCATCATAGTGCAGCTTTTTGCCTCCCTGCCAGGGCATAGCGCCATCTGCAAAGTTGGATCCTCCGGCTATGATCAAAACACCGTTACTGGTGCCTGTAAAAACACCCGCCAGGCCTAATTGCTTATCTGTTCCGGGGGCCGGAGGGATCTGCGTGGGTACAGACCAGCTTATTTTTTCTAAATCCTTATCCTGGGCCATGGTATGGCCCGCCAATGCGATGCTGCCTGTCATTAAAAGTAAGTAGATTATAAATTTCATTATTACAGGTTAGCAGCGGGCGCAACTGATTTGAAATGATCGAAGCCCAGTTCAGAAACATCTAATTTAAAGTTTTCAAACTGTTCTGCTGTCATATTAGCAACCGGGAGCCTAAATTCTCCGCAATCCACACCAACTAACTTCATATAAGCCTTGCCTGTGGCAATTCCACCGTATTTGCCCAGCAGGCGAATCATATCAATTGATTTTTGCTGAAGTTGTTGAGCCCTGCTCAAATCATTACTGTTAAAAGCCTCAATAAGTTCATGATATAATGGCGCTGCGTAATTAAAGGTGCTGCCTACCGCGCCTTTACTCCCCACAGCAAGTGCCGAAAGCATATTTTCATCCCTACCCCAAAGCATATCATATTTCCCGTTTTGAAAGTTGATACAGCTTTGAAAATCCATAAAATCCTCATGGGTATATTTAATGCCGGCAAAGTTATCCAGCTTACCATCCAGGGCTTTCAGCAAATCAAGCATAGCAAAATTGCCTCCGGTTAAAACCGGGATATGATAATAGTAAAAAGGCATGTTAGGTACTGCGGATGCTACTGCCATACAGCTTTCGGCCAGTTTATTTACATTGGCCGGTTTAAAGTAAAAAGCAGATGTCAATGAAATTGCATACAAACCTATTTCCTGTGCATGTTTAGCCAGATCTATACAATCGGCCAGGCAGGTTCCGCCTAAAAGTGGCATCACCTTAAAATCAGGATCATGGTTGGATGCTTTGGCCCAGGCTTCGGCTACCAACTTTTTTTCGTTTAGTGTTAAGGATACCCCTTCGCCTGTTGAGCCGTTGATAAATGCGCCGGTGATGCCGTTATGCTTCAGAAAAGCATAGTAGGCCGGTACAATGCTCAGATCCAGTTCGCCCTTTGCATTTAAAGGAGAAAAAGGTGCGCTGATCAATCCCTGTAGATGTTCGATTTTCATGTAATTATATATAAATGAGCAATAACCGGGAGATCATGCTCCCGGTTAAATAAAAACTTGTTAAAAAGATGCGTAACCCGCGGTTTGTACCAGTAACCTGTTGTTGGTTAACGTGGTACGGTCAACCGGCCAAAACAGCGCGTATGCCTGCGATGATGGTAACGTGGTGTGTTCATACACAAAGCTGTCGCCAGCCCTGCGCAGGTCATACCATCGTTTGCCTTCAAATACGAACTCAAAGAAACGCTCCTGCAAAATGGCTTCTGTTGGATTGGCGTCTATTGCTTGGTTAGGGAATCCCTGTGTGGATGCATCATAGTTTGAACCGTAAGCCCGTACCCTTACCTGGTTAATCTCCGTTGCCGGCGATTCGCCTAACACTACTTTAGCTTCAGCCAGCATGAGCAGCAAGTCTGCATACCGATAGATGGGGAAATCATTGGTGATCAACCTTGCTCCTGCGTTTTGCTCACCCTGGTATTTATCAGTAAAACATCCGGCAATTTTAAATGTACCATCGGCTAATTTTTGATAAGCGGGTTGTATGCTGGCCAGCTTGCGGCTGTCCTTATCGTTAAAAGCCCTGAAAGCAGCTATTCTTACAGGTGCCCTGAGCAGACCTCCCCAATTATCAATTGTAGGCGAAAACTGGCGGTTAGCTAATGAATCGTAAAAGTTGGCGATCAGACCGCTTTGTGGTACAAAACTGCTTTGTACAAATGACATGGTAGCTTCATTAAACTGGTAATGGCTTACGAATATCATCTCATTATTGCCTTTGGTTGTTGTAGCAAATACGTCGCTGTATTTAGGCAACAACTGCAGGGCAGGAACATTGGTTTGGATATCGGTCAACGCTGCTTTTGCGGTAGCTGCATCTGCAGCGGCATTACCGCGGTGGGCCGTCCATAAATAAACATCGGCTTTAAGCATCAGCGTGGCCGATTTTGACCAGTACGATTTCAGGTTCCTGAAGGAATAATCTGTCCCGAAACTTGCAGTCGACTTATCAATATCCGCTTTAATGAGCGCCAATACATCTGCCGCAGGCGAAGCTGCCTTAGCCAGGTTGGAAATATCAAGCGTAGAACCAGATGTAGGTTCGGTTTGAATGATCACATTGCCCCAGCTGCGGTACAATTGGTAATAGTAAAAAGCACGCATCCCGTACGCAATGCCCAAATAGTAATTCTTATTTGCTGCGGTTACGATATCGGTACTGTTCAGCTTGCTGATCAGCAAATTGAGCTGGTTGATATTGTTGTAAAACCCACCGAAACTGCTTACACCAGGATTATCCAGATTAAGATTTTGTGTCCACAAGCGTTCAAGTCCCTGGGTGGCTTCGCCTGTAAAGGTGCCATTGGTGCCTGGGTCTGTAGCGAAGATATCCGCGCGCATTTCGCCAAGCGTTTGAAAGGCTGCATTGTTAGACCTGAACTGCGTATGTACGCCAGCTACAAATGAATCGAACTGGTCGGCTGTTTTCCAGAAATTACCGTCGGTAACGCTGCTCACAGGTGCCAGGTCCAGTTGCTTCCGGCACGAGCTTGACAATGCCAGGATGAATAATCCTGCAAAGATGACTGAAGTATATTTTTTCATTTCGAAATATTTAAAGGTTAGAATGATGCCTGAACACCTACTACAAATGATTTAGGGGTTGGATACGTGCCCTGGTAAATACCTGTCAGCGATCCGTTGGACACCGGAGCTTCAGGTGTCGGCCCGCTGAACTTTTTGATATAGAACAGGTTACTGCCACTGGCAAACAATCGCATTTTGGAGAATATCTTTGTTTTATCCAGCAGGGGCTTAGCAAAATCATATGACAACGTTATTTCACGGCAGGCCAAATAATTCCCGCTCTCGTAAAAATTGGAGTTGTTACCATTCAGCACCGCACTGGCGTTATTGCCCCGCGTGTAGTTTTGTTTAGAACCAACCACCTGATCGGCATAGTAAACCTTTGGTATATTGGTATTGGTGTTGGTTGGCGACCAGGCCTGTTTTTGCAGGTCGATATAGTTAAAAGTACCTTGATAGTTACCCAAAGTACGCGCAACAAGGTCGTTATAAATGGTGTTACCTAAGGTATATTCAAACCGCGAGTAAAACGAGAATGCTTTGTATGATAGGTTGAAGTTGAAACCTCCTGTCCATTTAGGGTAGATGTTACCAAGATAAACCTGGTCGCGCGAATCAATCGTATCGTTTTTGTCTACGTCCTGCCAGTTCACATCGCCCGGGGTAATGTGCCCACCTTTGCCTGCTGCCTGGTTAGGGCCGGTAATGCCTGCAACATTATCTACACGGTTGCCCGCGTTAGCCGCAACATCAGCAGCGTCTTTAAATATAGATACCTGTTTGTAACCATAGATCTGACCCAATGGCTGCCCTTCCTGGATACCGCCTACCCAAATAACTTTGCCCGATTTTGGATCATAAACCTGCAAACCTCCCTGCCTGTTATTTACGTTGCCGTTATATGGCAGCTTTAACACTTTGTTTTTCACAAATGAAGCGGTCGCACCTATATCAACCCTCAAACCATTTGGGTTGTTAACTATGTTGGCCTTTACGGTAAACTCGTAGCCTTTATTTTGAAGTGTACCCAGGTTAGTTTGGATACTTGAAAAACCGGTATAGCTCGGCAATGGCAAACTTGTTAACAGGTCGCTGGTGATGCGGTTATAATAATCAAATAGGAAACTCACCCTGTCTTTAAAGAAACCGATATCTGCACCAACATCTGTAGTTCGGCTTTTTTCCCACCTTAAATTAGCATTGGTTAAACCTGTATTCAGGAAACTGCCCTGCCCGTTGTATAATGTTTGGGCGGCATAAACACCCTGCACATCATAGTTGCCTAAGCCAGCGATATTACCGTTTGAGCCATAACTTGCGCGTGGTTTAAAAGTTGAGAATACTTTATTAAGTCCCCATTTTTCAAAAAATGCTTCGCGGCCAACATTCCAGCCTGCAGATACGCCTGGGAAATAACCGATCCGGTTGCCTGGCGCCAACTGCGAAACACCGTCTTCCCTCAATACAAAGGTGAGCAGGTATTTGCTGTCATACGCGTAGTTGATACGGGTAAAGGTTGAAATTATCCGGTTTTCGGCCTGGTTACTGTAATTTCCGCCAACGGCAAATAAAGTAGAAGCATTTGCTGTGGAGATATTATCGGTAGGCGCATTGGTACCATCTACCTGGATCCCGAGCGCTTTCTGATCGTAATACTCGGCACCTATCATCGCGCTCAGGTCATGCTTGCCGAATGATTTGGTATAGTTCAGGATAGCATTATAGGTTTGCTGAAAGTTACGGGAATAACCTGCAATAGATTCCCTGCTGGTGCTGCTGTATGATGGCGGGTTGGCAAACAAAGTAGCATAAGTTTGCGTAGCCTGCTGAAACGACTGGTTAATTTGCTGGTTCAGGTAGCCACTGCCCGATACCTTGAAAAACAAGCCCGGCATAATATCCCACTTAACAGCAGCATTAGCTACAATCCTGTCAACCTCGTTGCTACGTTTAAGTTTACCCAGCCAGTATAGCGGGTTACCGTCGCTGATACTATTGCCCGGGTTAGGCTGTGTTTTAGCCGCATCCAGCCATGGGTTGAAAGTTGGCCATAAAGCTAAGGTGCGGTACAGCGAGTTCACATCACCGGCAGGAGCACCCAATTGAGATGAGGTTGAAAGGGTTACACCGGTTGATACCTCCACATTGGGTTTTACTTTGTATGAGCCATTGAAATCGCCGGAATAGCGGTTATAGTTAGAGCCTACTATAACTCCGTCCTCATTATAATAATCCAAACTGGCAAAGTATTTACCTTTATCGTTACCTCCTATTGCACTCAGGTAATGATCCTGTGTACGGGTATTTCTGAATAAAACGTTTTCAACTTCTTTGCTATGATCTTTATAGATGATCTTACTGCCGGGATTGGCAGGATCGTCGATGTCCTGCCAGCCCTGGGATAGCAGGTTTTGGTTTGCAGCTGTTTCGGCACGGATATCGAAGGATGCGAGGTTTGCGGCATCGGTCAATAAACCATATCCGCGGGTAGCGTTGATCTGCGCAAGCGTGCGGCCCGAGTTGATGTTACCTAAGCGGTTATAGTATATATAGTCGCCGGCATTCATATAGTTATAACCCTGGCGCTGGCGGTTAAAGCCCTCGGTGAATTTGTAAGTGACCTGCGCAGTGCCGTTTTTACCTTGTTTTGTGGTAATTAATATTACCCCGTTATTGGCACGCGCACCATAAATAGCTGTCGAAGCTGCATCTTTCAACAGGTCAATTGAGGCGATATCATCTGCCGGAATATCATTATAAGCCCGGATAACCCCATCAACCACCACTAACGGGGCACCCGGACTATTAATAGATGCGCCACCCCTCAGCACAATCAGCGGAGTTGCACCGGGAGCGCCACTACTATTAACTACCTGTAAACCTGAAACGGTTCCCTGCAGCGCACTGCCGATATTTGCCCTTGGCGCAGTCGCCAATATTTTATTATCTAAAGTGGCAATGGCGCTGGTAACGCTTTTGCGCGATTGCGTACCGTAACCTACTACTACCACCTCGTTAAGGGCTTTGTTATCGGGCTTAAGCGCTACGTTGATTGTTGTTTGCTGCCCTACTGTAATTTCCTGTGTTCCGTATCCCATAAAACGGAAAACCAATACATCGTTTGGCGATGCCTGGATAGCGTAGGTACCATCGGCCTGTGTTGGGCCGCCTTGGGTTGTTCCTTTAATGGTTACACTCACGCCCGGCAGCGAGCTATGATCGTCATCGGCGGTTACCTTTCCGCTGATCTTTTTTGTTTGCGCCTGAACAACCATAAAAAGCAATAAGCTCATCATGGTCAGCAGACCTTTTTTTAGGGTAAAACTTTGGTTCATATTTTATCGATTATTTTGCATTATGTATGACATAATGCAATTATGAAGTTTTATTTTTAATTTTGCAAATCAATCCGGCAAAATATTTTCAGGCTGATTTACTGGGTGTTTCAAATACACTAAATGAATTGGGGTATTTTTTACGGCTGATTTGTATGTTTGCAATGAAAGAAAAATGAAAAGCAACGGCCTTATTCAAAGCATAAAAAACATTGATACCAGTTCGCTGGTAGACCGGGTGGAAAAGAACCTGGTTGAACTGTTTGTTGAAAAAAAGTTTAAGGTTGGCGACCCCATTCCCAAGGAACTGGAATTGGCCGACGCACTTGGCGTAAGCAGAACCGTGATCAGGGAGGCCCTGCTGAGGTTAAGGCTGATGGGCTTGATAGATTCAAAGAAAAAACGCGGCGCTGTCCTCACCAGCCCCGACCTGGTTTCTATTCTTGAAAAAAGCATGAACCCGGAGATCCTCGATAAGGCTACGCTGAAAGAAATTTTTGAAATGCGGCTGGCACTGGAAATAGGAATGGCCGATTTTATTATTGAACGGGTGAAACCCGAGGATATCGCCGAGCTCCGGGCTATTGTTTCGGTAGAACCCTCAGCTTCTCAGGCGGCTATTTTTGATGTAGAACAGGAGATCCGCTTTCACGGGAAGCTTTATGATATCACCGGTAATGAAACACTCCGCAAGTTTCAAAAGATGTTATTACCTGTGTTTGATTATGTACATCAAAGCGGTTTATTGAAAAAGCCTGTAAAGCTTAAAAAGTTCGTTTCGCACGCTGGACTTATTGATCTGATTGAAAAGGGATCGGCAGAAATGCTCCGTAATGGCATGCGCAACCACCTGGAAAACCATTTTGCAAGGCTGTTTGATTAAGTTAATAACAGATAGATTGGTCAGAGCTTTAAACTCCCCTCTTGAGAGTAATAGCCCATCATTAGACAAAGGTCAAACTTCGTTGAATCAATAATGCGAAGTTTGATTTATTTGTCCTGTTATTGTATT
>NZ_FOCL01000024.1 GCF_900110105.1 Mucilaginibacter gossypiicola
TTACAACCAATGAATTCAAAGACATTAATGACCCGAAGAAATTTGCCTGCTATTCAGGTGTGGCCCCCTTTACAGATGAATCCGGTAGAGTTGTCAAAAAAGCCAGGGTCTCACACATGGCTAATAAGAAGGTGAAGACATTGCTGCATTTGGCAGCAATAGTTGCTATACAACATAATAGCGATCTAAAACGCTTCTACGAACGTAAAGTAGAACAGCAAAAGAAAAATAAAATGAGTGTAATTAATGCTGTCAGAAACAAACTCATCCTAAGAATCTTCGCATGTGTCAATCAAAATAGACCCTATGAAAAAAATTATCAAACATCTATTGCCTAAATCATAGAAATCGACGAGCTAAGGGTGGGAGTTGTGCGCCAGAGGTGAGGAGAAATCTTCTACGCCCTGCTTTTACGGACTTGGTTGTAGAGTAAGATGCAGAAGATTTCTCTTTCGCACCATCACTCAGTCCGCTACTGCTCTATCGACACAACAATTCTTTAAAGATGTGTCCACGTGATAGCTTTTGAGAAGGGGCGCAGCGGAATGAGTGATAGCAGGGTGTGTTTTTGATACAATTTTATCAAAACAGAAACACCCCCCTCCGCCCTTCTCAAGAGTAATGGCCCATAAAAAGACAGTGACGGGAAATGACAAGCCGTACAGTTGACTCACCCGGTCTACGCTACGCTGGACCACCCTCTCTATCCTTCGGATAAAGAGGGTAAGAAAAACAAATTAAAATCCCCTCTTTACGCTTGCGTAGAGAGGGGTGACGAGCGCAGCGATGTCGGGGTGAGTCGATATGGCGGTTAATTCTTTACTTATGTCTTTTCATTGGCTATTACTCTCTCAAGAGGGGAAGCGCACAATTCTGCGCTTTTTTCTCTTAGGTTAACGGTTCCCGGTTGTAGGAAGGATCTCGTTATTGCGGAGGATACTGTGTAGTTAAAACAACCGGTAGCTCAACCCCAACCTAAAATACTCACTATGCGCATTAAATGATGCGTCACCTACCATATCTTTCATATAATTGCTTACACCATGGGCAAAACTGGCATTTAAGCCATAACGGCCGTAACTGGCTACGGCACCGAGCCTTAACCGCACATCGGTTGGGGCTTTGCTTCTTTTATAATCAACTTTATAAATTTTGCCGTCTTTATCTTTTACTTCGCCTTTATCACGGCTATCCAGTATCAGGCCGAGGTCCATCCCTGGCAAAATATCAAGCTTAACCTTATTAAGCTGAAAGCGATAACCTATGTATGGGTTAAGGTTAATACTTTGATTTTGAAAAGCAACATGACCGGTTACTGCAAAACTGGGGTCGTTTGCTGCGATGGGTAGATAGTCGCCGTATAAAACGCTTGTAATAGGTATGTATTTATTTACCTCAACTTTACTTCTCAATAATTCATAACCTCCCTGCAAGCCAACAATAAACCCGCCTTTTGAAATAGTTTGAACCTGAATGCTTCCGCCATAACTAAACCCGTTTTTATTGCCATATGGATTATTGGCACGGTTCATCGGATCGCCGGTGGTGGATCCCTGTAACACCTGCGTAGTAGCCGAGGTTGATTTGCCGGCAAAATGAAACAAACCGGTGTTGGCCTGTACAGATACTTCTAATTTTTGGGCACAAAGCTGCAGCCCGCTAAACATTAGCGGGGTAAGGATAAGGAGGTACTTTTTCATTTTTTATGTGTCGTAAAGTTCAGTTTCAGGTTTAAACCGCCTGCTCCAAATTTTATCTGCTGCGAGCCGAGGCCGTCAAGCGGGTATTTCAAAAATGGTTCAATGATCAACTTATTACTTTTGCCCAGAGGGTAACCAACGCCAAATGCCACGTTCAGGGTTTTGGCAAAATAAAAGCTGTTAAAGCTTTTGTGCGTTGTTTCATCAGATGTTTGGGCCTGTACACCTGCGGCCATTGCCAGTCCGGGATAACTATAACTTGCCGTGTACGCTTCGTTAATAAATGTGCCTGAGCTTAAGCCCGCAGAAATATAAGTGTCATTTTTTTGCGGGTTAAATTCATACTTAAGGTTAACCGGGATGTCGAGGCCAACCAGGTTGGCATTATAGTTTTTAAATGAAGGGGTGGATGATACTTTACTAAAATCGGTCAGGGTATTGTAGGCCGTACTTAATGATGGCGAAAATGACACTGCAGCCGCACCATTTGATGGCTGGTTTTTATTATAATTAAGCGTGTTTTGAGCCACGGCTAAACCTGTTGAAAGTTTAAGGTTTTTGCTCAGCTTAATATCAGTAGTGAAGCCGGCACCGGCATTTACCTGGTTTTGACTGCCCTTGGCATAGTTGAAGAATGTTGCCGCATAAACACTGAATTTTACCCTGCGGTCGTCTGTTTCCATGTCAGGTTTTTTAGGCTGATCATGATCACTGGCCAGCAGCGCTTCCATGGAGTTTGCTTTCGGTTTAACTTTCACTACCGACGGCGTAGTATTGGCCGGTGCAGTTTTAACCGGATTGGCATTAACCTGGGGCTGCACAACCGGGTTGTTGGCAAGTTGCTGTGTATTTGTTTGCGGTAATACAGTGTCAACACTGTCGGCCTTTTTACCTGCAGGCACGTTGATTACTCCATTGTTAGCCGGCTGGGTAACAGGCGGCACATTGGTTTTAGCAATGGTGTTAAGCGGGTTTGTAGCCAAAGGATTTGTCTGCACCGGGGTAAAGGCCGGCACTTTTATTCCCGGCTGATTTACAACAGGATTAGCAGCCGGTTTATTTAAGCTATTATTATTTGCAAGCGTGTTAGTGTTTGTATTGTTTGCTGATACACCACTAAGCGGGTTTGTTTTTGTAACTGAAGATTGTGTGCTGCTGTTATTGCTTGCAAGGTTGGTTGCAGGCGATTGTTTAGCTGTTACAGGCGGCTGTACAGGTGCAGTATTTTGAGTGGTACTATCAGATGCCGCGTTGTTTTGAGGCAACGCAGGTTTTGAATGTTTGGCCGAAAATGTTTGGCCGTTATTATTTACGTTGTTTTTGTTTGAGGCCATCCACAAACCTATACTTAAAAACAGCAACAGGACAGCAGCCGCGCTTGCCCACCATAGATAAACCGGGCGGCGCTGTTTTTCCTGAACAGGGAATCGCTCCCTGAGCAGCAGCCAGCCTTCATCAGCAGTAGTGTCTTCGTAATTATCAAACACTTCCCTGATGCGGTCTCTTAAGTCGTTATCCAACTGATCATCCATGGTTTTGTGCTTCTTTTCTTAATATAGTCCTTAATCTTTCTTTTGCCCTGCTCAGGTAAACACGTGATGAGCTTACCGGGATGCCGAGCGTTGTGGCTATTTCGTCATGATCATAGCCGTCTATCTCATACATGTTAAAAATGGTTCGTTGAATGGTTGGGAGCTCAACCATCAGCTTTAAAATATCCTGTGCATTTAAATTATCAACCGGCCCCATATTGCTCCTGATGGGGGCGGCGTTATCCAATTCAACATTAAGCTGGAATTTAAGGTCTTTACGCCGGCGGTCGATAGCCGTGTTAACCAAAATGGTGCGGAGCCAGGCTTTAAACGGCTTATCGGTATTATAGCCGCCAATTGCGTTAAATACTTTTATAAAAGCATCATTTACAGCCTCAAGAGCATCATCGCGGTTCAAACTGTAACGCAAACTTATACCCATGGCATAGCCATAGAACTGCTTGTACAGCAATTCCTGATGTTTTAAGCTGCCTTTTTTGCATTGCCTTACGATCTCTTCTTCGGTAATGCGAGGGGGTGGATGCATTAAATGTTCTTAGTTCCGCTAAATGTTGTTTTTAAAGCCTTTACGCAGCAAAAGATTTAAATGATACAAAATAAATAAAAAAAATCTGCCGGTATTGTTTGCCTGTTGTAATCAAAAAAGCCGGTACCTGGAGTAAAGGCACCGGCGTGGTAATTAAAACAATAGGACTTTTAGTTAATTAGTTTTCTTTAAATTGTATTGAACGGTCAGTGTATCGCCATTGCTGTTACGCTGCATTTGAAATACATTGCCATCATAAAAATACTGGTAAACGCCTTTCAGGTGAAATTTGTTAACGCCTGGCACTACTGCCGATGAATCATTAAACTGGATATAATATCCGTTATAAGCAAAAGCGCCGTAGCTTGCCACGTGTTTCCTGGTATCGGCGGCAACTTTAAATGATGATGTGGCGGTAAGCTTTAAAGCTATAGTATCACGAATAGTATCATAACCGGTACCGGTTGTTTTTTTAACAAGTGCACCAAATACGCCTGTAAAATTACCTTGTGGCTGGGCAACCGGTACAACCTCATTTTTTGGCGAGCAGGCTACGCCTAATGTTAACAGTAATGGCAGCAGGTAAAATAAATTACGTTTCATAAATCTTATCTCGTTATCAATTTTTAACCATTACGCATGTTTTTAACTAAACGCTACACCCGGCTACGGTATTTTTATAGCTTTTTTGCCTCATCCCAAAAAATATCCATCTCGGCAAGGCTCATATCATGCAGTTGTTTGCCGCTTTCCTGTGCTTTAAGTTCAAGATATTGAAAGCGTTTGATGAATTTTTTATTGGTTTTTTCGAGTGCGTTTTCCGGGTTGATGTTGATAAAGCGGGCATAGTTGATCAATGAAAACAATAGATCGCCAAATTCGGCTTCAGCTTTTTCGTGGTCGATGGTGCTTTCATCTTCGGCGTTAAATTCATTTTTAAATTCCTGCATTTCTTCCTCAACTTTGGCCCAAACCTGGCTTTTCTCCTCCCAGTCGAACCCAACGCCACGGGCCTTTTCCTGTATGCGCGACGCTTTTACCAATGCCGGTAACGAAGCGGGGACACCGCCCAAAACAGATTTGTTACCCTCTTTAAGCTTGATCTGCTCCCAGTTGCGTTTCACATCCTCTTCGTTTTGAACTTCTACATCACCATAAATATGTGGATGACGGTTGATCAGTTTGTCGCAAACGCTATTCAAAACATCGGTAATATCAAAATCATTGGTTTCGGAAGCAATTTTGGCGTAGAATACCAAATGCAGCATGATGTCGCCAATTTCCTTTTTTATCTCAGGCATATCGCCGCCTAAAATAGCATCGCTTAGCTCATAAGTTTCTTCAATAGTAAGATGGCGCAGGCTTTCCAGCGTCTGTTTTTTGTCCCATGGGCAATTGGCCCGAAGATCGTCCATGATAATGAGCAGGCGATTGAACGCTATAGTAGCGGTAGGGGCGGTTTCAGGGGCTTTTAAAGGCATAAATTATTTATAATGAATACTTATGCTGCAAAGGTATGATAACATCTTTAATGAAAACTTACTGTATCATTAATTTTAAGCTAATATTAATTAATTTTATTAGCCAATTATTAATACTGCCAACAAACATATTTTGCCATGAGAAAAATTTACCTGTTGATCCTCTTTGTTGTTTCGATAATTAAGGCGAGCTACGCGCAGCAGCTGCCTGCCGGCGATGTAGCTAATAGTACTTTTAGCCAGCCTCAGCCATTTCTGTTTACTGTAAGTACGCTTAACCCGCAAGGGCGCAGCTGGAGTTTAAACTATTCTGGCGGATATGGTGAACGTACGGTTACCCCACTTGGATTTGATGGCGTTGACCAGAATTTTTCGGCCAAAGGGTACCTGGGCAATAAGTTTACGTTAATGGCCATGCTGGGCACGGGGTTTAGCAATAATGGCGGTGTGCGTACATTGCAACAAGCCGAAGTGCTTCGTGATTTTATTGGCGGCAATCAACCTATGGGTTTCAGAGCAGGAGCAAGCCTTGGTTTCAGGCGCGAGTTTAATAGCGATGGTGTAGCATTTAGCCGTATAACTGCCGCGTACGAAGTGACAAATTGGAAACTTGGTGCCAACGTTAGATTTGAAAAAGCATTTGCCACTAACCGCGATGGGTTAGACTTAATCACCAGTGTTGGTGTACATCGTCATATTTCGGGGCAATTATTCGGAGGCTTTGAGGCAGTAGGGCAGGATCTGGAAGGTTTTTGGGAAGCTGATGAGGCCGAAGGCGGTGCCCGTTTACTGATAGGCCCGTCATTGAATTATGCTCCGGTTAACTCGCGACTGGCATTTTCGCTTTGTGGCGGTCCCATCATCTATGCTACCCGCAGTGCAGCGACACAAGGCCAGTTTGCTTACCGCGAATTGCCAACCACCAATGGTTTTACACTGAAGTTTAACGTAGGTTTCCGGTTTTTATAATAGGATAGTTAAAGCTTTACCGCCCTGAGCATTTCGCGTTTGCCGGGTGCTCCGGGTGCTTTTTCAACTTTAAAGCCTATGCTTTTTAACATGCGTTTCAGGTTACCGGTAATAGCATAGGTAACAAATACGCCGCCCGGTTTTAAAAAACTAACGGTATGGCCAATGGCTTCCTCGTTCCACATTTCGGGTTGATGAATAGCGGCAAAGGCATCAAAATAGATGATGTCAAACTGATCATCCGTTTTAAAATCCAGGAGTTTGGTATGGGCGATGTGTAGTTTGGTAGTTGGGTTGATCTCAACTTTGCCGGTTAGGGCGGCAGTATAAGCGTTGTTGAATTGTTCCCATAACACCCCGGGAATATACTGCTGATAACCGGTTTGCAGCATCATGTCGGCATTTACCGGGTAAGCTTCGATGCCGGTATATTTAAGCTGTACTTGCTTATCGGTACATGCATCAGCAGTTAATAAAAAGTTGAGCCCGGTGCCGAAACCCACTTCCAGGATGCTTACCTCAGTGGTGTCGTTTCGATCTAAAAAATATTGCAATCCCGATTTAACAAACACGTGCAGGCTTTCCTGTAACGCCCCATGGCGGGAATGGTAATGTTCGCCCACTTCGGCATTGTAAATGGTGTTGGAGCCGTCGGCAGTGGTGACTATGGTTAAATTCATAAAACCCCTCTAAATCTCCCCTGAAGGGGAGACTTTCAATAATTCAATTAATAAAAAAGTCAATTCGTGTCCTTGGCTTGTGACAAGAAAGCCCTCTCCCTTTAGGGGAGGGTTGGGTGGGGTTTCATCATCTCCGTTACAACTTCACCCAGATCATAAACGGGAACGGTTGTAATAGCAGATGAAACGATGCTCACGCCGGCTGCCGAGCGGTAGCCGGCCGCGCAATGCACCACAATGGGTTTATCAGCGGGAATCTCAGCAACACGCTCGCGTAGTTCAGGTAAGGGGATGCTGATAGCATTTTTAAAAACCTTGCCGGCAGCAACTTCGCCATGGTTACGTACATCAACTATAGTGTACTCGTCTTCGTTAGCTTTAAAACTATCCAAATCAAGATCCACGAATGTTTCATTACCGTTTAACGGGGCTAACAACGCAGCTTTAATATTTTGCTCATAGCCAATTTTAGCCGCTTTTTTTATCAGGATATCAAGCTTTTCTTCATTTTCGGCAATGAGATAAAACTGCTCGTCAGGACCAACGATGGAACCAAGCCAGGTTTCAAATTTTTCACCATCCTGCAGGTTAATGGCGCCATGCAGGTGGCCGTTCCTGAACTGTGCTTTGGCGCGGCTATCAACAATTAAAATACCTTTTTTCAATGCACTTTCGGCATCAATACGTGGTACAGCGGTAATGCTATCTTCAAAACCCGAAACGCCGTTTTTATTTAATTCTACATCGCGGCCAAAGTATTTGGGCATGAAAGGTTGATCTGTAGTGAGTGTTTTAACAAACTCCAGCTCATCCATGAGCTGCAAAGCATAGTTTTCACGTAATTCGCGACCGATGGTGCTTTCCAGATCGGGGCTCATGCTTTTACCGCATAAGGAGCCGGGGCCGTGTGCAGGGTAAACCACTACGTTTTTGGGCAGGGTCATCAACTTTTGCCGGGTGCTTTGGTACATCTGGCGGGCTAACTCTTCTTTTTTAGCAGTGATATTGCCAACGTTTTCCCGTAAATCCGGGCGACCAACATCACCAACAAATAAGGTATCGCCAGTAAAAATGGCTGTTTCGCGGCCTTCTTCATCTACCAGTAAAATACAGATAGAATCGGGCGAGTGGCCGGGGGTATTGATAGCCTTTAGCTTAATATCGTTTAGTTCGATAACGTCGCCGTCATCAAAGGTTTCATGCGGATATGCTGCACCGGTAAGTTTGCTGCAATAAATAACAGCGCCGGTTGTTTCATGAATTTCAAGGTGCGAGCTCACGAAATCGGCATGCGGGTGGGTTTCAATAACCCCCACAATATCGGCATCATGCTGGGCCGCAAAATCATAATAAGGCTGCGGGTTACGGGCCGGGTCAATAACTATCATTTTGCCTGTGCGGATCACGGCATATGAACCATGTGCCAGGCCTTTGTCGTAAAATTGCTGAATGATCATATTTTGCCTGCAAAGATAATGCTTAGGCAATATGTTTTATTTGTGCAATGTTTAACTGGTGTAAATATTGAGTTGTTTTGTGTAAAGCTGTGAAATGTATTGTTGGTATGAAATAGCTAAATTTGAATATGACATTAGCTGAAATATAAACAATGATATTTTCCGATCCTTCAAGCGAATTTAAAATGTTAGATTATCTGGTATCTCATAGCCAATTATTAATCAGAAGCATGAGAAACCGCCAAAGGGAATATAATGTCGATATTATTTTTAAAGGGGTGAGGGCACTAACTATCGATACAGTTTTTGAAGGTTTAGAAATATCATTAAGTGATGAAAGTCAAAACTTGAAATTGATTGAAGATCATGGCTTTATAATAGATTATAACTATAAAGTGTTTTTATTAAAAAGTGGAAACGGGCCAATGAATTTTATAAATGCAATGGCGTTTGGCATATTTCACAATAAACTGGGTATTCTTGAAACAAGTTTAGGGCGATATGATTGGGGTAACTTAAACGAAATGGTTTTATGGCATAAATAATAGAGTAGGGTTTCATAATTGTGCTGTACATGATGACTCCACCCTCAATTACTAAACTGCCTCAAATGATGGTCAACATGTTTATAAGCTAATTGCCCCATCTGTTCCCTTGTCATTTTACCAAAAAAAGTATGCTCAAAGTTGGTTTTTGAAGTCTTACCATATTCCTCAACCAGTTCAATCCATCTTTTTTTCTGGGCTTCTATATCGCCTCCCGTGTCCGTCACTTTACATTGCGGAACAGTAGGGCTATTTTTTGCTAAGGGACTATCATCCTTTATCATCCCTTTTAAGGCCACCTTACCAAACAGGCGACCGATGAACGAGCGTTTATAGACTGTTATCCCTAAATACATTTCTTCGGAAAGGGTACAATGTTTCAGCATTTGATAAACGTTCATTTTACCCCATTCCGGCTGGCTGTTTTCGTTAATTAGATTAATGCGGGTTATGAGGCCATCGCGGGTTGCTTTATCAAATATTGTTTTCATTGTTCAAAAAAAGGTTTATACCATAAAGCTACTACGAAAAAAGCAAAATGGTACAGGTGTTTTTGAGCCATAAACAGGGATGATTTATGCCAATAATCCATGAAAACACAACAGGCCCGGTTTATAACCAGGCCTGTTGTATCAAAAAATCAAAATTTCGCTTACCAGATCTTCGTCCTGTCTTCCGGTTTTTTATACATCTTATCGCCGGGTTTTACGTCAAACGCTTTGTACCATGCATTGATATTGGTTATAGGCGCATTGGTGCGGAACTGCTCTGGCGAGTGTGGATCGGTCAGGATCCTTTGTGCTGCCGACTCCGGGGTTTGGGATGAACGCCACACCTGTGCCCATGACAAAAAGAACCGCTGATCGGGCGTAAAGCCATCAATAGTATTGGCCGACTGGCCCTGTTTGGTTTTGCTAAATGCTTCATAAGCGATGTTTAACCCACCAAGGTCGGCCAGGTTTTCGCCAAGGGTAAGCTTGCCGTTTACGTGCAGGGTATCAAGAACAGTGAAAGCATCATATTGCTTAACCACCTGATCGGCACGTGACTTGAATTTATCGGCATCGTCTTTTGTCCACCAGTCGCGCAGGGTACCATCGGCATCGTACTGGCGGCCCTGATCGTCAAAACCGTGGGTCATCTCGTGGCCAATCACCGCGCCAATACCGCCGTAATTAACAGCGTCATCGGCATTAAAATCAAAGAACGGGAACTGCAGGATGCCAGCCGGGAACACAATCTCGTTATTGGTTGGGTTGTAATATGCGTTAACGGTAGGTGGCGTCATTCCCCAGCGGGCTTTATCAACCGGTTTGCCCAGGCGGCTCGCGTTAAAGTTATAGCGCCATTTATTCATGGCGCGCAAGTTGCCAAAGTAATCGTCGCGGTTAATCACCAGCCCATCGTATTTTTCCCAATGATCCGGATAACCGATCTTTACTGTAAAGGCATTAAGTTTTTTAAGCGCGCGTTCCTTGGTTGCCGGGCTCATCCAGTCAAGCCGTTTAATCCGGTCGCCGAGGGTTTCTTTAAGGTTATTCACTAAATCAACCATGTATTGTTTAGCGGCAGGCGTGAAGTATTTTTCAACAAAAAGCTGGCCCAATAATTCGCCGAGGTTTCCGTCAACAACTGTACTCATACGTTCGGCACGCGGTGTTTGTACTTTTTGACCGGTTAATGCACTGACGTAAGCGAAGTTTGCGTTAGCAAAATCTGAACTTAATGAAGCAGCTGAACCTCTTAAAATATTCCACTGCAGGTATACCCCCAATTTAGCAACAGGGGTGGCGGCAAATAATGAGTCGGTAACTCTGAAAAACGATGGCTGGCCTACAAGGATGCTGTCCTGCCCGCTCATATTAAGGGCTGGTAACATCTTCGACCACTTTAAATGTGGGGTTTGCCTTTCAAAATCTGTTATCAAAAACTTGTTATAGGTTATATGCGGATCGCGCATTGCTACACGGCTTAATTGAGCTTTAGCCCAGTTATATTCCAGGTCATAAACTATAGCTGCTTTTTTAGCTGCTTCATTGGCGCTGCTTCCGCTAAGGGTGAACAGGGTTACAGCCAGTTTTTTCAAAGCCTCCTGTGCCTTTTTTGAACGCGGGTCGTTTTTGAGATAATAATCCCTGTCGGGGAGGGTTATGCCGCCCTGGCCAATGCTTATTATATATTTGTTTACGTTCTTTTCGTCTTGCTCAACTCCCAATCTGAAAATTGGAGAGTTTATTCCGTTAACGCGTTCGTAAATGAACTCATTAATAAAATCATCGAGGGTTTTTAACCGGCTGATACGCTGCAGGTCAGGTTTAATGGGATCAAAGCCACGTTTTTCGATAGTGAGGCTATCCATGCCACCGGCATACAGGTCGCCAACACGTTGTTTCAGACTGCCCTTAGGTTGCGATGCAGATGTTTGACTTACTTCGTTTAGCAAACCGATCAGTTTATCTATATTTTCCTGACGGAGAATGTGGAAGCTGCCCCAGCGGGTTTCTTTAGCAGGGACACCGTTTTGTTTTAACCAGCCGCCATTAGCATATTCAAAAAAATTGTCGCCAGGCTTTACGCTCGGGTCCATGTTGGCGGGATCAATAAATTTTTTAGGCGGAGTAGCAGTTTTATGCTTAGGTTTCAGTGGCTTAGGTCCTTCTGTAGCGAAAACATTTACCGACATACCAAGGCTGGCAGCCAGTAACAAATAGTTAAACTTTAATTTCATGTCAATACTTAAAAATTAAAGTTAACAAATAGCAGGTATTACGCAAAAAAAGGCTGGGGCTGGTCTTTAATGATTGAACCAGTTAATGATGGCCTCAAGTTTGGTTTTTTTCAAAACATCAAGCCAGAAACGGTGAAAAGGCATTGTTTTCATGACAATTTGAATGTTACTATATAATAACTGGTTAATTGTAAAAATATTGTGGGGGTAGATTTTGGTTGGTGGGGTATTGTTCATGGTTGATGGATCATGGATCACATAGGTTATAGTTGATTGATGTGTAGATTATAGATTACAGTTGCGGAGATAATGATTTTACAGAAGTACAATTTGCGTTAGGGATGGTAGTGGAAAGCCCACAGCGCGTGCAGGGATTGCGGGAAGGAAAGGCGAGGACTTGCAATGTACAGCCCGGCCCGTTAGCTAACGGCAACGCCATTGTCTGAACTCGAATTAAACGAATTTTGAGAATTTTTCGAATTTACTTAGCATTCTGTTAATTCTTTAATTCCAAAAAATTCAGGTTCAGACAATAACTAACCTCTAATCACCAACCACTAATCTCTACCATGGCATTGCCTGCGGCCCGGGCTGTACGCTCATACGCCTGCAGGCATTACGCTCATTGGCCGGTATCCCAATGTCATTAAGTTAAGGAACTATATAGCTCTTTTGTAATTGGTTAAGGTTTTGTATTTGCCAGACCTTCGTTTGAGCTTTTTCACTCTTGGCAGTTTTCTGTTTGGCCTTACTGGTTCAATATATTGAGCAAAGAGGTTTTGTAATTGGATTAATATTTTTTCGGGATCTTTAAAAAGTAAAAGGCCTATGACCCTGTTCTTCATAATGCCAATAGCGGTGTTTTTATTTATTTGATAATCGTATTTGCGCTTAGAAACTTCATGATGGATTTTCTCCTGGGCTGGTTTGCTAATGATTTCCTGTAAGTTGGATAAGAA
>NZ_FOCL01000015.1 GCF_900110105.1 Mucilaginibacter gossypiicola
AAATAAACAATAAGAACGATCACTCACCTGAAACAAACAAAAACAACAAATGCTGTTGTTTTCTCTTAAATTCAATCACTTCTTTCAATAATATGTCATGTTAATGGTGGTGAATAATAGTGAATGGTGAATAGTTGATTAAGTGGGTAGTTGAAAAGCTGCGAACAAAAGTCAACCATACAAGAACCACTCACGACTCACCCAATCAACCAATAACTTAAAAACATTCAGGTGCCTATATCGGCGGTGTCTACCTCTTCCCATTCCGAACAGAGAAGTCAAGCCCGCCAGAGCCGATGGTACTGCGGTAAAACGTGGGAGAGTAGGTCGGTGCCACCCTTTATCACCTTCAATGGTGCAACAATGCAAAAGCCTTAGCTAATACCTAAGGCTTTTTGCGTTGATAACACTTTTGCTCCTTCCTGCATATCAACCGGAAACCACTCACCATTCATCTATTCACTACTCACTAAAAACATTACTATCCCCCTCTTGTCATCCTGAACGTTTGAAGGAGCTTCTGCGCTGTACAATGCAGCTATGCAGGGCCAAGATGCTCCTTCGTTCTTCAGCATGAGAAGTTGTAGACCAGACTTACGAAGTTTTTAAAACTTCGTAAGTCTTAGTCGCTTTGTCATACCTTCTTCAGATACCTTGGCTTTTATTTACTCAGAATGGTAACGGGGGAATGTCATTTAATATAGCACTTGTTAAGGCATCATAACACCTGACTATTCATCGCTTACATTCACCCTCCGCGTTAGATAATAGCGGATATCGGCACAGCGACTAATAACTCGATGAGAATCGAGCAAAACTCTGCAGGTGTAGCAGCGCATAGCACACCCGGCAGCAGTAATGCCTTCTAACTTTATAATGTACTCTTAAAGCTTTCTAGAGCGTTAAATCGCAGCCGATTTCTACCATAAATTGAGCAAAAAAGATTATTCCAATTAAAAAAAGTACACTATATTCACAGTGTCTAAATAGGTGTCAATCTCACACTCAACATAAACCAACTTGTGCACACATGATGTTTAAACAATTATCTAATAAAGGCGCAAAGATTACGCAATCGATTGTGTTAATTATTTTGCTGTTAACTGGCATCTCAACTATGCCTGCTTTTGCATTAATTAAATCTTTCAAAAAAGCAGCAGATGGCGTTACCTTCACGCTCGACAAAGGGTTGATGAAGGTACTTATCCGCAAGGATGATATCATCGAAGTAAAATATACCATCTTTGATGCTTTTGAAACAAAATCCTCATTAGTGGTTAATAACAAATGGCTTCAGCATCCGGTTTATCAGGTTGCAGATGGTAAAGCTGAGGTGGTTATTACTACGGCAAAGTTGAAAGTAAGGGTTAATAAAGCTACTAACGCAATCACCTATACCGATTTGAAAGGTAACGTTATCACTGGAGAAGATAGCGACAATAAATCTATGACTCCGGCTACCATCGCCGGTATCAGTACTTATAATGTTACCACGCAGTTCACGTCACCAACTGATGAGGCTTTGTTTGGTTTAGGCTGTCATCCCCTGGATTCCATGTCTATCAATTACAAAGGCCGTAACCAGGATCTGGCTATTAAATATCTTACCGGCGCCATCCCGGTTATGCTTTCAACCAAAGGCTATGGTTTGATGTGGGATAACTACTCGGCAAGTAATTTTTACGGTGCCGAGGCCGATAACACCAAATTTAAATATGTATCTGAAAGTGGTAAGCAGGTTGATTATTTCTTTTTCTACGGGCCCGGCTTTGATCATATCATTGATTTATACCGTACTGCCACCGGTAAAGCGCCGATGTTTGGTAAATGGGCTTACGGCTTGTTTCAATCACAAGACAGGTACTTGAGCGAGGATGAAATCCTTACTGTAAAAGATAACTATCGCAATAACCACATTCCAGTGGATGTGATTGTGCAGGATTGGTATTACTGGGATCCATTGCCAATAGGCTCGCATGTAATGAAGCCCGAGCGCTATCCGCATCCACAAAAGTTGGTTGATGCTTTGCACCAGGCAAACATCCACGCCATGATCTCTATCTGGCCGGTTTTCGGAAAAGGTACGCCAAATTACGATGCCCTGGATAAAATGGGCGGTTTAACCGATATCACCTGGGATAACGTAGTTACCCACACGTTTGATACTTATTACGACGCCCACAACCCTAAAGCGCGTGAGCTATACTGGGACCAGGCCCGCGACAGCCTGATTAAGCGCTACGGCTGGGATGCCTGGTGGATTGATCAGTGTGAGCCCGATAATGGCGCATTGCTGGACGCCCGCCGTCAAAGTAATTTCAGCATAGGCAAGGGCATAGATTATTTTAATACCTATTCATTACAGCATACCAAAGGCGTGTACGAGGGCTGGCGCAGGGATATTCCGGGTAAACGCGCCTTCTTTTTGGTAAGACAGTCGTTTGCGGGTGAGCAGCGCAATGCCTCTACATTATGGTCGAGCGATATTGAGTGTACTTTTCATGATTTTAAAGACCAGGTGCCACAGGGTATTAACGCCTGTACCTCAGGCATCCCTTACTGGACATCGGACATTGGCGGCTATCACTATCACTGGAAGCCTGCAGATTGGTCGCAACCTGACAAACGCGAGCTGTTTACCCGTTGGTTCCAGTTTGGTACATTTTGCCCAATCTTCCGGATCCATGGTAAAGGCGAGCGCGCTATCTTTAGTAAAAACTGGGATGAAAACACCAGGTCGATCCTGCTTAACTTCGATAAGCTCCGTTACCGCCTTATGCCCTATATTTATTCGCTGGCAGGCCGTGTAACTAACGATAACTATACCATTATGCGTTCGCTGGCTTTTGATTATCGTGGCGATGCCAAAGTATATGGCATTCCCGATCAGTACATGTTTGGCCCGGCATTTATGGTTAACCCCGTAACGGAACAATTGTACACCTCAAGTGATGCCGATAAAAAAGCCAAAGCCCGCCAGGTGTACCTGCCTGCAGCCAGCAAATGGTACAACTTCTGGACAGGCGAACTGCTTGATGGCGGCCAAACCATCAGCGCAGCTGCGCCTATCGAGATCATGCCATTATACGTAAAAGCAGGTTCAATTATACCTATGGGCCCTGATGTTGAGTATGCTACCGAAAAGCCGAACAGCAATATCGAGCTTCGGATTTATCCCGGCGCTGATGCATCGTTTAAGTTTTATGAAGATGAAAACGATAACTATAATTACGAAAAAGGACAATCGGCTACGTTTACGCTAAACTGGAACGATAAAACACATAAGTTAAGTATTTCAGATACTAAGGGACATTTCCCAGGACAATTAAAGAGCCGCACGTTTAATGTGGTATTGGTTAAAGGCGCGCATGGTTCGGATGTGGCTTTAACTGCTAAGGCTGATAAGGTGGTTAAGTATAGTGGGAAAGCGGTGGCGGTAATATTATAGAAAAGGTATTGGCTTAATATATTGGCCAACAATTTATAAACCGTCATTGCGAGGTACGAAGCAATCCCCTATAAGCAGAGCCGCTCTGCATAGTTCGGGATTGCTTCGTACCTTATAATGACGTAATTGTAAGTTATTGATTATTAAGTACTTTTTTTGATAGGTTTTGTGAATATGGGCGTTGCCTGCGGCCCGTGCTATCCGCTCATACTGCACAGGCATTAGCCACATGGCCGGTATCCGCTACTATCACTAACGCGGCCCACACACAGGATCGCTGAAATATATTTTTTACGTCATTACGATTTTTTCAGGGTTTCCCTGATGGTTACTTGCAATGACGGTTTTTTATAGCTTACGTTAATTGCAAACGTACGCAAGTGTCATTTGATTCTTACCTTACCCTTTCTTAACCACCTTCTTACCCTTATTAGCTTTCATTTTCAAATTCAACATCTCTACTAAAACAGAGAAGGACATAGCAAAATAGATATATCCTTTAGGAATATGCTGTTCAAAAGCTTCGGCTAAAAGCGAAACACCTATCAAAAGCAAAAATGATAAGGCCAGCATTTTTACTGTTGGGTGCTTGTTAACAAATAATGCAACTCCGTTTGATGCCCACATCATGATGCCTACGGCAATGACCACAGCCAGTATCATGATCTCTACATGGCTCGCCATTCCTACTGCAGTGATCACCGAATCGAGCGAGAACACAATATCCAGTAGCATGATCTGTAATATGGTGCCCCAGAACGAATGCTTTTTTACCGAGCCTTCGTTTTCTTCATCGCCTTCAATCTTATGATGGATTTCGGCAGTGCTTTTGTAGATCAGGAACAGGCCGCCAATGATCAGAATAAGGTCGCGGCCTGAAATGGCCAGTTTTTCAACCCATTCGGCATCCGTGATACTGAAAATGGAACTTAAGTTAAAAAGAGGGGCGGTTAAAGTCATTACCCAACTGATGGATAACAACAATAATATACGCGTAATCATGGCCATACCCAAACCAACCCGTCTGCCTTTGCTTTGCTGACTGGCAGGAAGTTTATCGGATAGGATGGAGATAAATACGATGTTATCGATGCCTAAAACAATCTCCAGCAAGGTAAGTGTGATTAGGGAGATCCATGATTCGGCCTGTTCAAAAATTTCAAAACTCATAGGTTGCAGGTATTTGTTTCTTCCCAAAAATAACAAAACCCCTGCCGTTACTGGCAGGGGTTCATAAAAATAGGTTTATAAAAGGTTTTTATTCAACTGTAACGGATTTTGCAAGGTTACGGGGCTGATCTACATTGCAGCCGCGCATTACCGCTATATGATACGCCAGTAATTGTAGCGGAATAGTTGCCACCAGCGGTACAAATGCTTCGTTGGTTTGCGGGATTTCTATCACATAATCGGCCATGCCTTTAACTTCGGTATCGCCTTCGGTAACAATGGCTATCACGTGGCCTTTGCGTGCTTTAACCTCCTGAATGTTGCTGATCACCTTTTCGTATGATGAATGTTTAGTGGCGATGAACACTACCGGCATTTCGTCATCAATTAAAGCGATAGGGCCGTGTTTCATTTCGGCAGCCGGATAACCTTCGGCATGGATGTAGGAGATCTCCTTAAGCTTTAAAGCGCCCTCCAGTGCCACCGGGAACGAGCTGCCCCTGCCCAGGAACAAGCAGTTTGTTGAATCTTTGAAACGGGCGGCGATTTCGCGGATATGATCATTTGATTTCAGCGCCTCCTGTACCAGGTTCGGGATCTCGTTTAAGCCGGTTAAATATTCAACCATTTTACTTTGGGTAATTTTACCCCGCTGCTGGGCTATGTAAAATGCTATCAGCGTTAATACGCTTACCTGCGCTGTGAAGGCCTTGGTTGAGGCCACTCCAATTTCGGGACCTGCATGGGTATAAACGCCTGCGTGGGTTAAACGCGGAATAGATGCACCTACCACATTGCATATACCAAAAATAGTTGCTCCTTTTTCTTTAGCAAGTTCGATGGCTGCCATAGTATCGGCAGTTTCGCCCGATTGGGATATGGCTATCACCAGGTCTTTTTCGGTGATGATAGGGTTGCGGTACCTGAACTCGGAGGCATATTCTACTTCTACCGGTACGCGGGCATATTCTTCAATTAAATATTCGCCTACCAAACCTGCATGCCATGAGGTGCCGCAGGCCACAATAATGATTCTGTCGACGTTTTTAAGCTTCTCGGTGTATTCTTTGATACCACCAAGCTGAACTTTGCCCTGTTGTGGGTAAATACGGCCGCGCAGGCAATCGCGGATGGAACGGGGCTGTTCATAGATCTCCTTCATCATGAAGTGATCGTAGCCGCCTTTCTCCAGCATTTCCAGCTTTAAGTCGAGTTCCTGGATGTAAGGAGTTTGTACCGAGTTGTCGATGTTTTTTATCAACAGGTTTTCGCGATGTATATAGGCAATTTCGTTATCGTTAAGGTATATCACATTTTTGGTGTACTCAACAATAGGCGTAGCATCCGAAGCAATGAAATATTCGCCTTTGCCTACGCCAATCACCATTGGGCTGCCTTTTCGGGCTGCGATAAGCAGATCGGGCTCGTCGGCGCTCATGATCACAATAGCATATGCACCTATCACTTTGTTTAAAGCCACACGTACGGCATCTTTTAAATCAAGGCCGGTTGCATTTTGGATATCTTCAATCAGGTGTATTAAAACTTCAGTATCGGTATCACTTTTAAAAACGTGGCCTTTGGCTATGAGGGTTTCTTTAATTACCCCATAGTTTTCGATAATACCATTATGGATAATGGTAAGTTTCCTGTCGCCGGATGAGTGCGGGTGCGAATTACGGTCGCTCGGTTCGCCATGGGTTGCCCAACGGGTATGCCCCATTCCAATTGAACCTTTCAGGTCAATGCCCTTTACGAAATTTTCAAGGTCTTCAACTTTGCCGGCCTTTTTATAAACTTTAAGATCCTGATCAAGCAGGGCGACACCGGCGCTGTCATAGCCCCGGTACTCGAGCCTGTGAAGTCCTTTTATAACGATGGGATAAGCATCCCTGAATCCTATATAACCAACAATTCCGCACATAAAATAATCAAGTATAAATGTTAAACGACGCAAAATAAACAGCTATATAACACATATCAGCAATAATTATTTTGATTTTTTGCGAAAAAGACGAAGTTTTAAAATACTTAAAAAAGTATTTTAAGAAGTGGAATTGTCTTAAACAAAAAAATCCCCTAAGAGGGGATTCTTTTGTTTATTAAGAGATATCTACTTGCGGATCTTGGTGTAAATGATATTCATCCGGATGCTGTAACCCGGGGTATTTTTATCACTTCCAACTATAATTGTACGGGCTGCCGTTTGTGTTGACGGAGCTACGTCGATACCTGTTGTGGTGTTAACCAGCGTTGTATCAACAGGGGCAATATAAGTACCATAATCAACTGTTTTTTTGCGGATCAGGTCCTGCACAAAAGCGGTAACCAGGAAGTGGTATTCTTTTGTGGTGCGATTATAATTGCCGCCGAATAAACTTGTTTGCGAACGCGGGTCGCTTGAGGTGGCGTCCTGTATCAATGTCCTTTGTTTCGCTATATCCAGCTTGTACATGGTTAGCTTAGGTAAAGGTGCGTAAGGTACACCCGAGCCGGCACGAGGTGTTATCACAATTTCGGCACGGTTTAATACTACTGACGAATCAACAAGTTTATCAAGGCCAGGAAAACTGAGCTTGGCCCTTAAGCCCGCAAGCCCCTGAAGGTAAACCGTATTTTGCGACGTTGTTGTGTTGTTCAGGGCAGCCTGGATAGTAGTGCTATACGTATGCGTTACTTCGGCAGCCCGGTTAAAGAACGGCAGAGTTACCGATGCCGTATCAATGGTGCTACTTGTAGTACTGGTAGCAGCTGTTACAACTTTATAAAATACATCAATTTGTGATGAGCCAAGATTGAGCTGTATGATACCGCCTGCATCACTGGCCTGTGCTTTTTCTAATGAAAGGTAAAGACCTTTTACTGTACTTTGGAAAGTTGTTGGCGATGCAAGTATTGTACCGCTTGCATTAAATAAGTTGTTATAGATAAAAGATTTACTTAACGGCACGCGCAGTTGCGGCGCTACGCGCTGAACGGTATCCAATGTATCGGTACGGATACGGGTTATGGTGATACTGTCATGCGTACGGGCTGTAAAAGTTTTAGAGCCAAGCAAAGTACTCAAATCTGCATCCCAGTGGTTATTGGTGTAATAGGTTTTGCTCTCTATCTTTTTTTGAAGTTGGTACACGTTTATTTTATAGCGTGAAGCCAGCGAATCGCCATAAAAGCCATCAGCATACTTAAGCACAAGTACAGCCGAGTCAATTGTAAGGGTACCTGCAGGAACGGTATAGGCTGCTCCATTTGGCAAGTTAACGCCCAGTGCAACAACGCTTTTTGTTGTACCAAATACAGGATCTGTAAAATTGGCAAGCGGTGTTCTGGTCATGCCTGATGTGGCCGCGGTATCATCTGCAACAGTGTTAATAACAATATTAGTATCAACTATCAGGCTACCGTTGATCTCGTTTTGATCATTGATGCCCAAACCAATACCATCCTGGCGTTTACAACTGTTCAAAATAAAAAGACTTATTAACAGGGTCAATAAGTCTAATCGGAAAAATTTCATATATAATATTAAGTCTTATGCAACATCCACCAATTCGTCGTTGGTAATTTCGTCGTAAAAATTGTAATAATTTTCGAAATCTGCGGTAGAATCAAATTCTAAAACCGATTTATTGCTGTTTTTAACATTATTTAACACATCTGCATCAATATCAGGGCTGCCTAAAACAATACCATCTGAGTAGTGAATGGCACCGGCGTATAACGCTGAATTAGTGCCGCCTTTGTAGGGTTCCACATGTTTCTCGTTCATGTTGCTCATGATGGCTTTTGTAGCAAAGTCATCATGCATTTTCTCTTTAAAATCATTTTCGTAAATAGAGTAAATGATTTTTGAGTGCTTAAATGTAGGGTCGTCTTTGTAGGTTGTTTTCAGATAAGCAGGCACAAGCGCACTCATCCAGCCATGGCAATGGATCACATCCGGTGCCCAGCCCAATTTTTTAACAGTTTCCAATGCGCCTTTGCAAAAGAAAATCATGCGCTCGTCATTGTCGGCGTAAAACTTGCCGTCTTTGTCTGCAAACACATGTTTACGCTGAAAATATTCTTCATTATCCAAAAAATACACCTGCATACGCGCCGCCGGGATAGATGCTACTTTGATGATCAGCGGGTTATCATTATCATCGATGATGATATTCATGCCTGATAACCTGATCACTTCATGAAGTCTGTTCCTGCGCTCATTGATGTTGCCGAAACGCGGCATAAGGATACGGATCTCGTAACCTTTCTCCTGCATGGCCTGCGGAAGTTGGCGTGTTATTTCAGCAATTTTTGTGAGTTCAAGGAAAGGGGACATTTCATGAGTTATAAACAAAAGCTTAGATTTACCCATCACTAAATCAGTATTTAAAATGTAAAGAAGTCAAAAAATTTGAGTTTGCAAATATAACTAATATTATATAAACTGCCAACGAATTATGCAAGTAACTTTTGGTTATTTTTAAGCAATTGTACACCTTTGCCAAATTTTGTAATAACCATTACATTGAAAATATTTACCACCAAAAAAGAAATATCAGATTACTTTAACCGTAAGCCGGTAAAAGTAATTGGCTTTGTACCAACTATGGGCGCGCTGCATAAAGGGCACCTGGGTTTAATTGAACTGGCAAAGCAGCAAAGCACCCAGGTTGTTTGCAGTATTTTTGTAAACCCTACTCAATTTAATGATCCGAAAGATCTTGAAAAATACCCTCGCCCCATAACCGACGATATCCGCCGCCTTGAGGAAGTTAACTGCGATATTTTGTTTAATCCGCAGGTTACCGAGATGTATGATGATAATGAGAAATGGCATTTTGATATGGGCGATCTGGAGCACCTGTTGGAAGGCAAATTCAGGCCCGGGCATTACCAGGGGGTTACACAGGTGGTAAATAAACTATTTAATATCGTAAAGCCCGATATCGCTTTTTTTGGCCAGAAAGATTATCAGCAGGTTATGGTGATCAGCAAAATGGTGGAGGCATTGAATATGCCTGTTAAGCTGGTGATGTGCCCTATCGAGCGTGAGCCCGACGGCCTGGCCATGAGCTCAAGAAACATTCACCTTACGCCGTATGACAGGGAGCATTCGCTTATTCTTTCAAAAACACTGAACTGGGTTAAAGAGAATTTCGATGTTGATAAAATTGATACCCTGCAACAGCAGGCCGCTCAAATGATCAGCAGCGAACCCGGTGTTGAACTGGAGTATTTTGAAATAGCCGATGGCAAAACTTTACACCCTGCTACACGGGCATCTGAAACTATTGTTGCCCTTGTTGCGGCCCGCGTAGGTAAAACAAGATTGATTGATAATGTGTTGATTGGTTAGCCGATAGTTCATGGAGCATAGTTCATGGTTTGGGCCTGGTTTTTGTTCGGCTTGGAACTGTAACTGCTTAATTTCCATTTAACTGTAAACTTAATGCTATCAACCATGAACCATCAACTATGAACTTGTTCGCATGACCTATTTATTCCTAACTTTGCGCCATGATAATTGAAATATTAAAGTCCAAAATTCACCGGGTTAAGGTAACGCAAGCGGAGCTGAATTATGTGGGCAGTATCACTATTGATGAAGACCTGATTGAGGCGGCAGATATCATCCCCAACGAAAAGGTTCAGATAGTGAACAATAACAATGGTGCCCGTTTTGAAACCTATGTTATCAAAGGCGAGCGCGGAACAGGTACAATATGCCTTAACGGATCTGCAGCCCGCCTGGCACAGGTAGGCGATATTGTGATCATTATGTCATACGCATATATGGAGAGAGAAGAAGCCCGTAATTACCAGCCTATTTTGGTATTCCCCGATTCAGATAACAAACTGATAAAATAGTTTTTTATGGCATTATCCGGCAGGCTTAGTTTGTTGGATGTGATCCTATCCCCAATGATACCTTCAGGCTTACATCGGTAGTTGCTGCTTTTCTGAGTCGGTAAGCTATCCTTATGCGCACACTTGGCTGCCGTACAAGCTCATCTAAAAAGTGTGAGTTGTCAATATCCAATACAATGCTGTTACCTGCATTGGGTTGGATATCTTTGCGGATAGCTACCATTACTTCTTCGCTGCCATCGTTTTTAGCCATGTATACCCTTAATGATGCGATATTGCCTATGTTATAGTCAGATGGATCGCTTGACTGTAGTTTGGCTGATATGATACGCACCTCGCTTATCCTGCTGGCATTATTGCCGTCTTTTGTAAAATCCTGATCAAAGCTATTGCCCGTACTGATAGCGTTTTGCGCTTCATCAACCTTGGCCGATGCCGGGATAATCATGGTTGCAGTATACGGGAATGTTGATTTAACAACTGATTGCAGCATGGCGCAGCTGTCAAGAAATAAAATAGCCACAAGCAATAGAAAAACAGGCTTCTTTATCATAGTTCTTAAATATAAAAAGTATTTGCGGATTTACGCAACTACAGGTTTAATTGGGATTTTACAGGGCCGGTCTGTAAGTAAATATAGTGAGATTTTACGGAAATAGTAAGCGTATTGTTTTATGAAAAAAGTGGCTTGACAGGCAAAAAAAGCGCGGTGCTATTGTCGCAATATTAAATCTGAAAAAAAACATAAATCGTGTTTGTTAAAACTCTATCTTTGCACCCCGACGCTGAAGTCGGGATTTCTTGGCTTTCAGCGCATAGGAAAAACCGTTTAAAGGCTTAACCGTCTTTAACTTTTGACTTAGAACTTTTGAATTAAAAAAAAGCCCTATGCCCAAAGACACCTCCATTAAATCCGTTCTGATCATCGGCTCCGGCCCAATCATCATCGGCCAGGCTTGCGAATTTGATTATTCCGGCTCGCAGGCTGCTCTCTCGCTAAAAGAAGAAGGCATCTCCGTTTCTATTATTAACAGCAATCCGGCAACTATCATGACGGATAAAGTTATCAGCGACCACGTTTATCTTCTGCCGCTCACCTGCGAAAGCATTGAGAAAATTTTAACCGAACAACAGATAGATGCGGTACTGCCTACCATGGGCGGTCAAACTGCGTTGAATCTTTGTATCGAAGCGTCTGAACGCGGCATATGGGAAAAGTATGGCGTTAAAGTTATCGGTGTGGATATTGCCGCCATCGAAAAAACCGAAAATCGCGAGGCTTTCCGCCAGCTGATGGTTGACATCGGTGTAGGTGTTGCCAAATCAAAGATCGCAAACTCATTCCTTGAAGGTAAAGAAGGTGCACAGGAAATCGGTTTCCCGCTGGTTATTCGCCCAAGCTACACACTGGGTGGTAAAGGTGCAGGTTTCGTTCACAGAAAAGAAGATTTTGATGCTGCCCTTAACCGTGGTTTGCAAGCTTCGCCAACCCACGAGGTATTGGTTGAGCAGGCCGTATTAGGCTGGAAAGAATACGAATTGGAATTACTGCGCGATAGCAATGATAACGTGATCATTATCTGTTCTATCGAGAACTTTGACCCGATGGGTATCCACACCGGCGACTCAATCACGGTAGCCCCTGCCATGACCCTGAGCGATCGTTGCTACCAGGAAATGCGTAACCAGGCTATCAAGATGATGCGCGCCATCGGTAACTTTGCCGGCGGTTGTAACGTTCAGTTCTCGGTAAATCCTGCCGATGAATCGATCATCGCTATCGAGATCAACCCGCGTGTGTCACGCTCTTCAGCCCTTGCATCAAAAGCAACCGGTTACCCAATTGCAAAAATCGCTGCTAAGCTGGCGATAGGTTACAACCTTGATGAAATTGAAAATCAGATCACCAAAACCACTTCGGCTTACTTTGAGCCAACTTTGGATTATGTGATCGTTAAAATACCGCGCTGGAACTTTGATAAGTTCAAAGGCGCCAATAAAGAACTTGGCCTGCAGATGAAATCGGTAGGTGAGGTTATGGGTATCGGTCGCAGCTTTACCGAGGCTTTACAGAAAGCCTGCCAAAGCCTGGAGATCGGTCGCGCCGGTTTAGGTGCCGACGGTCGTCAGAGCCGCAACCTGGAAGAGATCATGGCCAGTCTTGAACATCCAAGCTGGGACAGGTTGTTCCACATTTACGATGCATTAAGTCTGGGTGTGCCTCTTGAATCGGTACGTAAAGTAACCAAGATCGACCGCTGGTTCCTTAACCAGATCCAGGAGCTGGTTAACCTGGAAACAGAGCTTCGCCGCTATTCACTGAATAACGTGCCTGAAGAGTTCCTGTACACCCTGAAACAAAAAGGTTTCTCTGACGTGCAGATAGCCCACATTTTGGGTAACGTAACCGAGGAAGATGTTTACCAGCGCCGCAAAGCCCTGGGCATGCACCGCGTTTACAAAATGGTTGATACCTGTGCTGCTGAATTCCCGGCTAAAACTCCATATTACTATTCAAGCTACGAAGGCGAAAATGAGTCGGTAGCATCTGACAGAAAAAAGATCATCGTATTAGGCTCAGGCCCTAACCGTATTGGTCAGGGTATCGAGTTTGATTACAGCTGTGTTCACGGCTTACTTGCCGCTAAAGAAGCCGGTTTCGAAGCCATCATGGTTAACTGTAACCCTGAAACGGTATCAACCGATTTTAACATGGCTGATAAACTGTACTTTGAGCCGGTTTACTGGGAGCATGTGCGCGAGATCATCGAGCTTGAAAAACCTTACGGTGTAATTGTTCAGCTGGGTGGTCAAACTGCCCTTAAAATGGCTGAGAAAATGCACGAACACGGTATCCGCATTATCGGTACGTCATTCGATAACATGGACATTGCCGAAGACCGCGGACGTTTCTCTGACCTGTTAAAAGACCTTGAAATTCCATACCCTAAATATGGTGTTGCCGAAAGTGCTGAAGAAGCACTTGAAGTAGCCCACAAGGTTGGCTACCCGGTGTTGGTAAGGCCAAGCTACGTATTAGGTGGCCAGGGCATGAGCATCGTGATCAACGATGAAGACCTGGAAAAAGCGGTAGTGAGCCTGCTGCGCAACCTGCCGGGTAACCGTGTACTGATCGACCACTTCCTTGACCGTGCCGCTGAGGCCGAGTCTGACTCGATCAGCGATGGTGAGGATGTTCACATCATTGGTATGATGGAGCACATTGAGCCTGCCGGTATCCACTCTGGCGACTCATACGCGGTACTGCCTCCGTTCGATTTTTCGGATAACGTTATCCACCAGATTGAAGAATATACTAAAAAGATAGCTAAAGCACTTAACGTACGCGGTTTGTTGAACATACAGTTTGCGGTTAAGGATGATAAGGTATATGTAATTGAAGCCAACCCACGTGCTTCACGTACTGTGCCTTTCATTGCCAAAGCTTACGATGTGCCATACATCAACATAGCAACAAAAGTTATGTTGGAGACCAATAAGTTAAGCGACTTTACTATTGAGCGCAAGCTATGGGGCTACGCCATCAAAGAACCGGTATTCTCATTCGATAAATTCCCTGAGGTTACCAAGGAGCTTGGCCCTGAAATGAAATCAACCGGTGAGGCTATCCGCTTCATCCCTAACCTGCAAGATCCATACTTCAGGCACCTGTACAAAGAGAAATCGATGTACTTGAGTAAATAATTAAAACATTAAATTGCAGCCTTTGTAGTTTAATTGCTAATAACGTGAACCTGCAACCCTAATTGCAGGTTCACTATTGTTGTATTTAGTTACTATAGATTGAAAGTTAATACGGCTAATGGTCAGGAAATCAACCTTAAAAGTGTTGATCCTGAAGATATGGATGGTGTTTTAATGAAAATTGAAAAGTCATTTAACATCAGTTTAAACGATACATCAGTAAATGATGTTCAAAACTTTGGTAAACTTTGCGACGTTGTAGTTGAAAAAGTAAAAAAAACGAACGATGGCTGTACCACACAGCAGGCATTTTACAAACTCCGTAATGCCATCAATGCATCGGCAGGGCATGATAAGGATATCATAAAGCCCCAAACAAAACTGGCAGATATTTTTCCGCGCGATAGCCGTATCGAGGCTGTGGCAGCCATTGAAGAGGAGATGGGTTTCCAGATCAGCTTACTTCAGCCTAAGCAATGGATAGTTAACCTGTTTTCTATGATTTTGGTAGTTAGCTTCGTGCTTGCCTTCTATTATCTGGCTATAGGTATTGCTGGTATGGTAGTAGCCGGTATAGGCTTAAAACTGGCCGGCCGTTTTGGCAAAGAGATGCATGTAAAAACCATCGGCGACCTGGCCGAAAAAATTGCCCGTGAGCATTACATGAAATGTAAACGTGAAGCATCTGCAATAAACAAAAACGAGGTTTCAGAAAAATTAAGGCAGCTCATTGTAACAAATGCTTAATATTGGTCGTCAGGGTTAGTGTATCACACGTTAACTTTGACGATTAATTTTATCCTGCATTGAGAACTACTTCCATCCTGCTTTTTGCCCTGCTGGTATGTGGGGCAGTAAAAGTTCATGCCCAGGCCAAAAATGCCATCGGCTTGGGTTTAGCCTTAAATACCTCCCGCGAAAACAGTAATGGCTTCGGCGCCCTTTTACAGGGTGAAGTTAAAGTAGCAAATGCTGTAAGTATTACCCCATACATTGGCGGCGAAGTTACTTATAGCATACTGGCCGGACTTTCGGGCAGATATTATTTTAGCAAGGAGATTTATACATCGGCAGGGGCTTTCGGCCATCTTGATCCCGATTATTCGGGCTTCGGCGCTACGGCCGGCGTGGGCTTTATGCTGGTATCTGATCACCATCAAAGCTTAGACCTTAACCTTCATGGTGACTATATGAAAAAAGGAAACCAGCCAACACCTGTGGCCGGGGTAAGGCTTATTTACAGCTTTTCGTTTACCCGGCTTGAATAGCTTTATTGATCTATCATTAATCCCTTTACCTCAAAACTAATCTTCCGGCCGGAATTGGTGTTTACCTTATGCTGCTTTTTGCCGCTAACGGTATCTCCTGCCATATGTTGAAGATCGTCGGCAATAAATTGTTTGGCGGCTATCCCTGATATGATCACTGTACGGCCTGCAAGCTGCTTGGGCAGGTTAATGCCTGCATTGGTAAAATGAGCACCAATAACCCGGTTTTTGCCTGCGTCAAGTTCAAACCAGCCTCCCTTTTCTTTGATTACTTTAATCACTTTGCCGGTGATGGCGGTAGTGATCCTTGTTTTTTTACCCATAAAGGTTTCCAGCTTTGAGGCTTGCATCAAGGTTATGGTATCAGGCTTTTCGCCAAATACCATACCGTGTGGTAATGGCACATGTTTTTGTGCAATAGCTACATTAGCAATTAAGATAGATATGAGCAGCACTATTAGTTTCATGGTGCCTAAGTAACAACGCTGCGGTAAAAATGTTGATGCGTATTTGATTACTTTAAGGAGATATTACCTGTTTGTTTTTATGGTTTACGAGCTATAATAGGCCCATCGCCTGTAATAAGTATGTTAATATTTGTTAAAATGTTACTTTAAAGTACTTTGCTACGTATTGATGAGTTAATTTTGCTTACTTTACTACATAATAACTTTTAAACTAACTCGTGAAAAAGAGCTTTACTAAAACAATTTTATTTGCCGCATTTTTATTTGCCGTTGCTTTAGCAGGCACAAGCTGCAGTAAAAAAGACGCCACAGTTGTAAGTGTGCCAGATTTAACTACAATGGATGTGGTGACTGCCGAAACCGGAACAATAGCCTATACAGGTGGTTTATTCAACGGGACACAGGATGTGAGCCTGAGCAGTTACGGCGTTTGTTACAGCTCATCAAATCAAACTCCTACTACGGCCGACAAAAAAACCACGGATACCGTAATTCAGTACGCCTATACTACCAAAATTACCGGCCTGAGTCCAAAAACAACTTATTATGCCAGGGCTTACGCCGTAAACAGTGCAGGTACCGGTTATGGCAAGGTTGTTCAGTTTACCACCGGCGATGGTACAACATCAACAGGCGGTACAGTTAGTACGCTTGCAGGTAATGATGGGGCCGACTTTATTGACGGTTTGGGCAGTGCTGCTTTTTTTAACAGTCCGCAAGGGTTAACTGTAGGTGCCGACGGCAATATTTATGTGGCAGATTCATTTAACAGTGCCATACGCAAAGTTACCACGGCCGGAGATGTTACCACGCTTTCGGGCAATGGCACTATTGGTTATGTTGACGGGCCGGTAGCAACCGCGCAGTTTTACGCCCTGCAAGGTTTAGTTACCGATGCATCGGGCAATATCTATATAGCCGATTATGGCAACAACAACATTCGTAAAATAAGCGCGGATGGCGTTGTAAGTACTTTTGCAGGTAGTGGCGATGCCGGATATGCCGATGGTACCGGCACCAAGGCAACGTTTAACAGTCCGCGTGCTTTGGCAATTGACGGTTCGGGGAATATTTTTGTTGCCGATCTTGGTAATAACCTCATCCGTAAAATAACCCCTGCTGGTGTGGTTACCACGTTTGCAGGCAGCAGGGGCGCAAGCTACCTGGATAATGCTACTGCAACCAGCGCAACGTTTAACAAGCCTAACGGTATAGCTATTGATGCCAGTAACAACATATATGTTGCTGAAGCGCTTAATCATACAATCCGTAAAATAACCCCGGAGGGCGTAGTTACTACTTTTGCCGGTAGCAATAAACAAACTGCTCTTCTTGGCGGTCCTTCGGCTATTGCGTTTGATAAAAGCGCAAATCTTTTCATAGCCGATCAGAATGGCAGGATCCTGGAGATCACCAAGGATAAAGTATTAAAAGTAATTGCCGGTAACGGAACAAATGGTTTTGCGGAAGGCGTTGGTACCGCCGCTAAATTTAACTCGCCGCAGGGGATCACTGTTGATGCAGGCAATAATGTTTATGTGAGCGATTATTACAATAACCGCATCCGCAAGATTGTGTTGCAATAGGCGGTTAACTGCTTAGATATTTTCAGCGCCATAACAGCTTCCAGTTTTGGGAGATGTTATGGCGCTGATTTTTTATAGGGGTTTTATTTGGAGAAGGGTCACCGGGATTTTTAAAACTCCCCTCTGGAGAGAGGGTGCGAAGGACCGGTGTGATGGCAGGGGTGTGTTATGCGCTTAGGTCGAAGCGGAACACAGCCCTCCGCCCCTCTCAAGAGGGGATTCGCACAATCCCACGCTTTTGGACAGTCTGTCTTTCATGCATAGAATACAGGAATAGATTCAATATGTTTTTATGAAATCCTGCCACCTAATTTAGTCCCTAATCCTAATTCTTCTTAAAATCATACGCTCCCCGTTCCACAAAATCAGCCACTTTTACGCGTACACCTGTAACCTCTCCATTTTGTACAGTAAAGGGGAATACCGCTTTACCAAGGGTTGGATCAGAAAATGTTACATAAAAGCGGTTGCCACCAAGTGGTTTTAATAAAGCGTACATTTTGGGGTGATGTTCAAATCGCATTTCGAGGTTGTTGCCTTCGCCCTGGGTAACTTCCATGCGTCCATAAAAATCGTTGCTGTATTTGCCGGTGTATTTGTTGGGCAATAGCAAAGGTTTAGGGTTTAAGGCTACAGAATCTTTCAGCTTTTTATCTTCGGCCTGTTCGGTAGCGGTATTGGCCTTGTATTGTTTTAAATAACCCTCGCTGTAGTTGCGGAATGGCTGTTTAAAGTAAGCATCTAAAATATCCCAGCGCAGAGCCTCAAATAACTCGTTTTGATCGGTATTGGTTAATATAACGATGCCCAGGTTATCCTGCGGAGAAAGTGTTACAGACGAAAGGTAACCGTTTACCCCACCATCATGCATCACCAGCCTGTGGCCCGAGTAATCCTGTATAAACCAGCCTAAACCATAAAGCTCGAAATTGTTTTCGCCATTCATATGGTGAACGCTGCCCACAATATCCTGGGGCTGGCGTGTTGCCT
This sequence comes from Mucilaginibacter gossypiicola, assembly GCF_900110105.1. GTDB lineage: Bacteria > Bacteroidota > Bacteroidia > Sphingobacteriales > Sphingobacteriaceae > Mucilaginibacter > Mucilaginibacter gossypiicola. The sequence goes on from NZ_FOCL01000015.1 coordinate 18,488, forward strand.
GGATAGCTGCAGAGGGGATTACCTGGCGCTGGCCTACCTTACCATCGTTCAGCAAAGCAAGTACCCATTTGCTCATATCGTTTACCGACGAGCTGATAGATCCTGCCGGTGCGATCCCATCTATCTGGCAATAAGGGATAGGGGTGAGCCTGCCATCAACGATGGTATGCGGCACTGTACGGTTTATGGAAGTTGGCAGATCTTTGCTTAAAGCTAAGGTATTACCCATGCCAAGTGGAGCAAAAATGGCCTCTTTTATGTAAGCCTCCCATGAGTGGCCATTGGTTATTTTCGGAATGATCTCGCCGGCTGTTAAAAATGCAGCGTTGGTATAACCCCAGCGTGTGCGGAACGGATAGGTAGCTTTGAGTTTGCCCAAACGCTGAATTACCTCCTGGCGGGTAAGGTTGGTATTATAAAAAGTAAAATCGCCCTGGAAGGTTCGGAAGCCGAGGCGGTGGCAAAGGAGGTCGCGCACTATTACCTGGTCGCTTGCGTTTTTGTCTTCCAGTTTAAATTCCGGGATGTATTTGGTTACCTTGTCATCTAACGACAGTTTTTTGTTTGCCTCCAGCATGGCAAGCGCTGTTGCTGTGAAAGCCTTGGTGTTGCTGCCTATCATGAACAGTGTATTTTCATCAACCTTATTCATGAGCCCAAGCTCTTTAATGCCATAGCCTTTCATGAGCACCACCTTGTTATCTTTCACAATACAAACAGCTATGCCGGGTACGCGCCAATTGGTCAGGGCCTTGCTGATATAGAGGTCTAAACTATCTTTAATGAACTTGCTCCTGTCGGCCCGCTGGGCGTTAACTGATGTGAAAAATAACATGCAGGCAGCGAGCAATAGAGGTATTTTTTTCATTACAGAGGGCTTTAGATTTCTTTATTGTGCTAAATTAACGCAAAATTTACAGTGACGTTACTTAATAAATAAAAATAACGGCGCTCTATTAATTCAAACTAAATGTATATGAAATTTTACCGTTCGGGATTAATTTTCCTTACCGCACTACTGTTAATTATCCAGCAAAATACCGCCCATGCACAGCGTGCGGGTGTTAACTGGACAAAAGACGGCAACCAATATTACCGCATCACCGCCGGGCAGATCATCATGATCGACGCTCGTGATACCTCTAAGAAAACTGTTTTTATTACCCGGGACGCATTGACACCTGCAGGCAAAGCGCCCATCAGCGTTAAAAGGTTTACCGTGAGCGATGATAATAAAAAAGTACTCATCAACACCAATACCAAAAAGGTATGGCGTTACGATACCCGGGGCGATTATTGGGTTTATGACTCCAACACTAAAAAACTTTGGCAGCTGGGTAAAAACCTGCCCGAATCGTCATTGATGTTTGCCAAGTTTTCGCCGGATGGCAGCAAAGCTGCCTATGTAAGCGGGCATAATATTTACATGGAAGATTTAGCTGATGGTTCTGTTAAACAGTTAACTACCGATGGTGCCCAAAAGCTCATCAACGGTACTTTTGACTGGGCTTATGAAGAAGAGTTTGGTTGCAGGGATGGTTTCCGCTGGTCGCCGGACAGCAAATCAATTGCCTACTGGCAGTTAGATGCAAGCAAAACCAAGACGTACCTGATGATCAACAACACTGATTCTGTTTATCCATTTGTTGTGCCGGTTGAATACCCGGTTGCGGGCGAAAACCCAAGTTCATGCAAAGTTGGTGTGGTTAACACAACTACTGGTAAAACCACCTGGATTGATGTGCCTGGCGATGCCGTGCAGCATTACATCCCTAATATGGAATGGGCCGATAACTCAAACGAAGTTATTCTTGAGCAGTTAAACCGCGCACAAAATGAAAGCCGTGTATTTATCGGCAATGTATCAAACGGAACAACCCGCGCTATCCGCGAGGAACACAACGATTCATGGATTGATGTTAAAGCCCGTGTAGCCGGCGGCGATCCTGTAGGCTGGGGCTGGATTGAAAAAGGCAAAAGCTTTTTATGGCTGAGCGAAAAAGACGGATGGCGTCATTTATATAAAGTAACCCGCGAAGGTAAAGAAAGCCTCATTACCAAGGGTAACTATGATGTAATTGGTATTGATATGATTGACGAGGCTTTGGGCTATGTATATTTCATCGCATCGCCCGATAATGCAACTCAAAAATATCTGTACAAAATTAAATTAAGCGGTGGTAAGGAAGAGCGCGTTTCGCCTGCTGATGAGCCGGGAACGCATAGCTATGATATTTCGCCCAATGGTAAGGTAGCGCTGCACAATTTTAACAATAGCTATACCCGTCCGCAAAGCGAGGTAATTAGTCTGCCCGGGCATAAGCATATAGGCGGCACAGTTATAACCGTTGATAAGGATGCAAAAAACAAACCGGAGTTTTTTAAGATAAAAACTGTTGATGGCATTGAAATGGATGGCTGGATGATGAAACCAACCAATTTCGACCCGAATAAAAAATACCCTGTTGTGTTTACTGTTTACGGCGAACCAGCCTCACAAACTGTAACTGATACCTGGGGAACAGGCCGTAACAGGCTGTATGAAGGCAGTATGGCCGATGACGGGTATATTTACATGTCGGTTGAAGGTCGTGGCGCTCCTGCACCCAAAGGCGCTGCATGGCGCAAGGCTATTTATAAAAACATAGGTATCATTAATATCCGCGACCAGGCCATGGCTGCCAAAGAGATTATCAAATGGCCGTTTGTTGATTCAACCCGAATAGCGGTGCATGGCTGGAGTGGTGGTGGTTCATCAACTCTTAACCTGATGTTTCAGTATGGGGATATTTACAAAACCGGTATCGCAGTAGCAGCTGTTGGCTCACAGCTTACTTATGATAACATTTACCAGGAGCGTTACATGGGCGTACCTACTGATGAGGCTGGTCGCGCAGCATTTATTAAAGGCTCGCCGGTTACTTATGCAAAAAACCTGAAAGGTAACCTTCTTTACATACATGGCACGGGCGATGATAATGTGCATTACAAAAATGCCGAGTTGCTGATTGATGAGTTGGTAAAATATAACAGGCAGTTTCAACTGATGTCATACCCTAACCGTACGCATTCCATATCTGAAGGCGAAGGTACAACACAGCATTTGCGCACGTTGTTTACACAGTATCTGAAAGCTAAATGCCCTCCGGGAGGAAGATAGACATAATAACAGGCAAAGCCCTCATATAGATCATTATATGGGGGCTTTTGCTTTTACCCGGAAAAAGAATATGTTGTTGTATCATTATGCTTTTTTGAAGCGTAACCTTTGATATGAAACAGTTTACGAATCCTGCAAAAGTGTTAGGCTTATTAGCCATTGTTTTAGTAACGGTGTTTTGGGGCTGTCATAAAGAGACGGTAACAAACAGCGAATTAAATATATCAGGAAGATGGATTGTACCTGCTGCCTTCTCAAACCAGGGGACACAATATGAATATAATTTTAAGACAGATCATACATTTGAAGGCACCGTAACCAGTGTTGATTCGGTTTCCAAAAAGCTTATCGGAACAATATCAAAAAGAGTGGGAAAGTATAAGATCCAGAATTCGGTGCTGACTTTTTATGATATAACTGATTATCAAAACAAAAACAACGATTTTGGGCCGCTTTCTGAACTGGTTGCTATCAACAATATCATTGCAATAACCGCCAATTACAATATGATCCTGAATGCTGACGGGAATGTACTTACGCTAACATATATATGCGGGCCGGCCGAAGATTGTAGCGCGCCACAGGGGGTGAACTATTTTAAACAGTAACAGTTTTGGGGATAGTAAAGTAAAAATGCCGGTAGCGCTTGCTACTGGCATTTTTATTGGGGGTAGTAAAGTATCGGCAAATATTAATAATCCTCAGCATTTAAATGATCAATAAACGAATCCCCGTTTTTTGAGGGTAATTTTGACGGCTCAGTTTCAAAATCACTCTTGCGGCCAAGCATAGTAAAGTTTTCGGCCACAATCTCGGTGGTATACTTTTTAATACCCTCCTTATCCTCAAAAGATCGGGTACGCAACTTTCCTTCAATATAAACCAGCTTCCCCTTTGAAAGAAATCTGGCTGCAACTTCAGCGAGTCCGCGCCACATTACAATATTGTGCCACTCAGTTTGTTCAACCTTTTTACCGTCTTTATTAAAGGTTTCTGAAGTTGCTAAAGGGAAACTCGTTACAGACACCCCGCCTTCTAAATTCCTTACTTCAGGGTCTTTCCCCAAGTGGCCAACGAGTATTACTTTGTTTATTCCAGACATGCTATAAATTAACGCAAAATTCTTTTACAAATTAAAAATATTTTTTAATAATATAAAAATGATTTTCGGTAACGCTAATTCGTGCAGGTTTTGAACGCTGATTTTAACCCAGTTTTGATGCATTTTAAGAGGCTGTTTTTCAATTTTGATCAGCCTTACAAAAAGCCGCTGATGGGTAAGGATATGTTTATGAACCGGCGAAACTTCAATAACTTTTATACTATTTCCAAAAACAGCCGAAATCTCAGGTTGTTTCAATAATTCTTCTACAGTTAAAAGTGTATCTGTTTCAGTCATAGGCAAATCAAACATATTAGCCCAGATATCTTTATCGCCTCTTTTATTCATTAAAATGGTGTCACCTTCGGTTATCAGGAAATAATTGAAGAACCGTTCGCGCACCTTTACTGTTTTTAACTTAACCGGCAGGGTAGCTACTGCATTGGTTTTAAATGCCACACAACCTGCGCGAATAGGGCAAATGCCGCAGTTGGGATTTTTGGGTTTGCACAGCATCGCGCCAAACTCCATCATCGCCTGATTATGCAGTCCCGGAAATTTCTTATTAAGAAAATCATCGGCAACCTTTTGGAATGTTTTTTTACCACCGGTTGAGTTGATAGGTTCGTAAATACCCAGATACCTTGCCAACACCCGGTAAACATTGCCATCAACCACGGCTTTGGCTTCATTAGCAGCAAATGACGCAATAGCGGCGGCGGTATATTCGCCAATACCTTTAAGTTTTATCAATTCATCATAGCTATCCGGAAAGCGACCGCTATGGAGTTCCTGTACCAGTTGAGCAGTTTTGAGCATGTTACGTCCCCTTGAGTAATAACCCAATCCCTGCCACAGCTTCAGAATCTCGTCTTCATGGGCGGCGGCAAAGCTGCTTACATTGGGGTATTTTTCAAGGAAGCGATAAAAATATGGCATGCCTTGCTCTACCCTGGTTTGCTGGAGGATGATTTCGGACAGCCATATTACATAGGGATCGGTAGTATTTCGCCAGGGGAGGTCGCGTTTATTGTTTAAGTACCATTGTACCAGTTCGTCGGTAAAATTCATTGCTGTAAAAGTAATTAAGAAACAAGAAGGCAGGAAGAGTCAGGAGAGAAGAAATCAAGAGCCAAGAAATAAAGAATCAAGAGGTAGGAGGTTGGCGGGGGGAGAGCCAGAAAGTAAGAAACTGCGAGGGATTAAATTTTGAAAAAAAGGATAAACATGGGCTGCGTACCTGTGAAATGGTAAGCCTTCGCTACTGGCTTGAATCATAGATTTTCACACTTTTTTTCACACTTCTTTACATTTGTAAATTGAGATTTAAGTCGTGATTTATAAGCCTCTCATACTCAAAATTGTAACGAAAATGTAGGTTTTGCGCCATTGGCAAAAAAAAACGGATAAATATTTCGCTGTTAACGGATAAAGCAATACTTTTGCAACCCCAAAACAGTTAAGTATTTATAAAATAAAATTAAGTAAATAAGATATGACTAAGGCAGAAATTATAACTGAAATCTCATCAAAGACAGGTATAGAGAAAGTAGACGTGCAGGAAACTGTTGAGGCGTTTTTCAAAGTTGTTAAAAGCTCAATGGTTGGCGGCGAAAACGTATACGTAAGAGGATTCGGTAGTTTTGTGGTTAAAAAAAGAGCTAAAAAAACAGCACGTAACATTTCAAAAAATACTGCCATCATTATCCCTGAGCACTTCGTGCCAAGCTTTAAACCGGCCAAAACTTTTGTTGAGAAAGTAAAGTCAGGTAACAAAACCAGCAAAAAATAATTATAAGCCATCATGAATAAAAAGCAAATAGTCGTTAGCGCAGCCGTAGTTGTTATTATGGGCTATTTGTATTGGTTGCCCGTAAAAGGTTTAGTAAAGCCTAAAGACGATAAAAACAGCAAACCGGCTATGGCTGCCTCTGCAGGCACCGCTAAGCCGGCTGCTAATGTTACTGTTGATATGGTATCGGCCCCTGCCAAAGCAGCTATTGGGGATGCATTGGCGGCTAAGATAAACGACCTTGAAGCCCAGCTAAAAAAAGCATCAGACGCAGATGTGCCGGCTTTGCAAACGCAACTGGCTAAGCACTGGGACGATGTTAACCAACCTGCACCTGCAGCGTTTTACTATCAGGCATTAGCCCGTAAAAACAACAAGGTGCAAGACTGGATAAGTGCCGGTAACCGTTTCAATGATGCATATAAACTTACACAGGATACCTTATTTCAACCTGCGTTTGTAAATAATGCTGCCGAAGCATTTCAAAATGCTTTGAAATTACAACCCGAAAGCCTTGAAGGCAAAACCGGGTTGGGCATAGCTTACGTTAATGGCGCAGCGGGCCCTATGCAGGGAATTGCGCTGTTGCTTGAGGTTGTTAAAAAAGACCCGAAAAACTGGAATGCTAACCTTAACTTAGGTATGTTCGCCATGAAATCGGGTCAGTATGAAAAAGCAGTAGGCAGGTTTAAAACACTGCTTGCGCAAAAGCAGGAACTGGAACCTACTTTCTATTTAGCCGAAAGCTATAAGCAATTAGGTATGAAAAAGGAAGCTATTGATGCTTACCAGAAATGCAAAGAAATGATGCCTGACCCTGTATTTAGTCAGCGCATTGATGGATATATTAAGGAATTAAATAACTAACACACATTTAAAAATTATTATTATGCCGAGCGGTAAAAAACGTAAAAGACACAAAATGGCTACCCACAAACGTAAAAAACGTTTAAGAAAAAACAGACATAAAAAGAAATAAGCTGCTTTAACCAATGCAGATTTTACCTGCCCCAAACCGGGGTGGGTACTTTTTATTTATTAGTGTTTTTTTACCCACTTATTAACACACGGTTTTTACCGTTATAAGAAATGGAGTAGCAATTGATAAAAGAATTAATTATCGATTCATCCCCCAACGGGGCTACCATTGCATTATTACAGGATAAACAACTCGTAGAGCTTCACAAAGAACAGGTAAGCAACAACTATACAGTTGGCGATATTTACCTGGGCCGTATCAAAAAGATCATGCCCAGCCTAAATGCTGCCTTTGTTGACGTTGGCTATGAGAAGGATGCCTTTTTGCATTATCTTGATCTTGGTCCGCAGGTACAAAGCCTGCTTAAACTAACCAAGCAAGTACGTAGCGGGGGATATCAGTCAAAGCTACTGGATGGATTTAAGCTTGAGGCCGATATCAATAAGGGAGGAAAAATCTCCGAGATATTAACCAAGAACCAGCTTATACCGGTACAGATAGCCAAAGAACCCATATCAACTAAGGGGCCGCGCTTAAGTTCCGACCTGTCAATAGCAGGGCGGTATGTTGTTTTAGTACCCTTTTCGGAAGCAATTTCTATTTCGAAAAAGATAAAAAGCAACACCGAGCGCACACGGCTTCGTAAAGTAGTTGAAAGCATTAAGCCAAAGCATTTTGGCGTTATCATCCGTACAGTTTCCGAGGGTAAAGGGGTTGATGAGCTACAGAAGGACCTGCTTGACCTGATCTCGAAATGGGAACAGTTTATTACCAAGCTGCCGTCTGTTGAGCCTTCAAAAAAGGTATTGGGCGAAATTGGGCGTACATCAACTATCCTCAGGGATATTTTGAACCCCGATTTTCAGCACATCTATACCAACGACAACAGTATGTTCGAAGAAATTCGGTCATACGTTCATGAAATATCGCCAGATATGGAAAATATAGTTCGCCTACATAAGCACAAGGAACCTATATTTGACCATTTTGGTATTGAAAAGCAAATCAAAGGAGCGTTTGGAAAAACCGTTAACCTTGCCGGTGGTGCTTACCTGGTTATTGAGCATACTGAAGCCCTGCACGTTATTGACGTAAACAGCGGTAACCGTACAGCCAGTAAAGAAAACCAGGAAGAGAACGCTTACCAGGTAAACAAGGAAGCTGCCAAAGAAATTGCAAGGCAGTTACGCCTGCGCGATATGGGCGGTATTGTGGTGATCGATTTTATCGATATGCACAAACCTCAAAACCGTAAAGAGCTTTTTGATTTTCTGCGTGCCGAAATGCAGTACGACCGTGCGAAGCACACCATTTTGCCTCCAAGCAAATTTGGATTGGTGCAGATCACCCGTCAGCGTGTAAGGCCCGAAATGAACATTGTTACCAGCGAGGTTTGCCCAACCTGTAACGGAACCGGCACTATAAGGCCAACCATTTTGCTGATGGACGATATTGAAAACAATTTCAATTACATCCTTACCGAGCAAAACGAAAAAGGGATTACCCTGTGCGTACACCCATATATTGAAGCCTACATTAAAAAAGGCATCTATAACCGCCAAATGAAGTGGTTTATCAAATATGGTCAATGGATAAAAGTTAAAAGTAACCCATCGTACCAGATCACGGAATTCCATTTCTTCTCATCAAAAGACGAAGAAATTAAACTGTAAAACTTTCAGAAGTGCAACTGTTTGAAAATGGCACAAATTAAAGATCTTTAAAAGAGCAGGTGTTTGGATGAGCACTTGCTCTTTTTTGTTTATGGAGTATCCTAAATTCACTCAGAACAAGCCAAATTGTAACAACATGGGTTAGCTTTTCGGCTGTATAATAAACCTTGCTATTTCCAGCCTTTAATCATATCTTGCCTATCAATGATCAATCCCTACATAACCAAACTCAATTGGTGGCGTCACAACACTGTGCAACCGGGATCATAACGACTATTAAGTATTAGTCCCTTTTCAATACCCCATCCGGCAGAACGATTATCCGGGTGTTTTTTATTCACAACAAAATTAAAATAATGGCTTTTGAACTAAATAGTGTTGTGCCCTGGGGCCGCACTTTTACCGAGTATAGGCAAATGTTTAACCTTAGTGCTGGTGATGTAACTAAAAAGATTGTCAGTATAGGTGATGGTCCGGCAAGTTTTAATGCAGAGATGTATGCGATGGGTAAGCGGGTTACATCCATCGATCCTTTATACCAATTTTCGGCTGATGATATCCGGAAACGGATTGATGAAACCTGCGTAGAAGTGATAGGTCAGATGCGGGCCAACGCCGATAAGTTTGTTTGGAACAACATTCGGGATGTGGAAGAACTACAGGAAATAAGAATGACTGCGATGAATCATTTCTTACAGGATTTCAACTATGGCTGCTCTCAACAGAGATACATTAATCACGCCATGCCCGCTAAAACGCCTTTCGCTGATAATGCATTTGAGCTGGGCCTAAGCTCCCACTTTTTGTTGCTGTACGATAACCTGGGGTTAAAATTTCATACGGAGGCCATACAGGAGATCATGCGCATATGCGCTGAATTACGTATTTTTCCAATATTAAACCTTAATGCCGCAACGCCCGCGTTTTTTGGTGAACTGCTTGATGCGCTCGGTCTCAATTTTAATATCGACATACAAAAGGTAGACTACGAATTTCAAAAAGGAGGTAATCAAATGTTGATTATTAAAAGAGGGATATAAGTAAATTTGAGAAATAGCCTAATAGAATCTGATACTTTTTAAAACCAATACATTTATTTTTGAGATATGGAGATAGTTGATAAAATAAAAGAAATTTTCGAGCCAACTTTCGAAGTTTTGAAGGTAACGAGATCAGGCCCGGATAGCTTAAATGCAGGAGCCTATATTACGATAGATGCAAAGCATGAGGGAAAATCACATAAACGGGTTTTTAGGGAGGCTGAACTTGTACAATTAAACGCAGAAGGTAAGTTAGCAGAAACAATAAGAGCACTTTGCGCTGTGATGCTTACGTCGGAAGAGTAGACCATTCTCTGGTCGAAGTTTAGCGATAGCGTAACTTCGTCCTAAAATAAGGCAAGCATCCTTCTTGCGGACCTGAAATATTAAAAAAGGTTGGTCATCTGTTTCGGTTAAGCTGGAAGCTTAAGCAGCTTGGGAATTGAAGTTTAGCGACAGCTAAACTTCGACCAGGTAAGGGACGCTTTGCTTGAACTCCATCATCATAAAACGCCCCAGCCACTACCTCCACATACATTACATTCTTCGTAATTTCCAAAACAACCCTGACATAGAAAAAGAAAGGATTTTAGATACCATTTCCCATCAAAGATTACTTCGGCTCTGTACGGACACCCATCAGGTGAATCTAAATAATACTCAACCAAGCCTTCATTCTTTTTAGCCTTATCTGTTAAAATAAATTCAAAGTCAACTTGGTTTAAAATAGATCTTTGCTCGAACGACGGGTGTAAAAATTCATTTTTTAACAGATTGTTTAATAATGCCGAATTGCTGTCGCAAAGTTTAAACAATTCTAATACACGGTTCAGTAACTCTCTGTCGGTCATTTTTGATGTTTAAAGGATATGCGATTCTTGTTGAAAACCTTATAATCAGTAACCAGCTAAGAAATGTTTTATTATTCAATACATTCCTTTCCTGGTCAAGGTACGCCAATCTCTCTAAAACAATATATCAAAAATTCCCTTACTTTACCATCGTTAAATAACCTGGCACATTACCTATGCTTAAACACTTCCGGTGGTTTATTACAGTTATCGCATTGTTTTCAACGGCTTCCTGCCGCAAACCCGGCAATGCTTCAACCGCATTTTACTACTGGAAAACCAGCTTCAATCTCAACAACCAGCAAGCAGAGCTGCTAAAACAAACCGGCAATAACGTTTACATCCGCTTTTTTGATGTAAGCTGGAACGAGAAAGAGCGACGCTCATACCCCAATGCCGTTGTGCAATTTAACCAGGTGCCAGCCGGTTTAAACATCACACCGGTTATCTACATCACCAACAAAACTTTTGAAAATACTGCCGATACTGCTGTGGCCACCCTTGCGGCGCATTGTAATAAGTTAATTAATGATCTGGCCGCAGAAAAGAAGATCAACTACACCAAAGTTCAGGTTGACTGCGATTGGTCGTTAAGCACACGGTTTAAATACTTTGGCTTTCTTGAGGCTTTTAAGAAGCTAAACCAAAAACAATTGGAAGCAACCATCCGCCTGCACCAGGTTAAATTTAAAGACCGTACCGGTGTGCCGCCGGTTGACCGGGGCGTATTGATGTTTTACAATATGGGCAAGCTCAACGCCGACTTGCGCCAACCCAATTCAATTTACAATGAAGATGATGCCGGTAAGTACATCGATTATCTAAGCCTGTACCCCTTAAAGCTGGATATCGCCTTGCCGCTGTTTTCATGGGCTATTCATATCCGCAGCGGAAGGGTAATACAGGTTTATGGAAAAATAGGGAAGCAGGAACTTGCAAACCATGCCCAATTCGAGCAAATTGAAGGGCGGGCTAACTATCGGGCTGTAACAAGCTTTTTTATGGAAGGAATTTATGTAAAACAAAATGATATTTTTAAGCTTGAAGAAACGGACAGCAACATATTGAATGCCGCTGCCAAACAATTAGTACAGCATCTGCCTAAACAACAACATACAACCATCATCTATTATGAACTGGCCAACATCGACCCTTCAAAATTTAACCAGGAAACCCTTACGCAAATTTCTGCTCGTTTTTAGTTTATGCACACTAACTATAGCAGGTGTGATCTGGGCCTGCGCCGATTCATACGAGGAAGAGTATTCGGTTTTTACGCCCGAATATTTTGTTAACAAACAATACTCACCTTTCTTTTACACCGGCAATGAGGTTTACTACGGCTTAGGCTATACCGACGGCAGCAATACATGGTACAATGATGTTATTGTTGACGAATGGTATGAGCATTTTAACCATCAATTTAATAAGGCTTCGCTTCAATACCTGCTCCTTAAAGCCAGTGAAGGGGCTGTTGATTCTATCCATCGTAAATTTACGGGCACACTCAAAGCGCTGCCTGCCAAATATCCGGCTATTGTTACCGGTTCGGTATCGCCAAAAATGCTTAATGCTTTTTATAACTACCTTAAGCAGGCTAAAAACAGTGAAGATTATTCGGTGAACGACCAGTATTATTCATGGGATAAAGTAAAGCCTAATCATTCGCCAGCTAATCAGGCCTCAACGCTGATCAGTGCTTTTGATGCCGAAACAGATCCTTTTATCAAGGAACGTTTATGGTTTCAGGCCGTTCGTTATTATTACTTTTTGGATAATTCGTCATCAGCAACAGCTGTCAAACTGTTCAATCAGTTCAAAGATCATTTCCCTAAAAATCTCATTTATTACCGCACAATGGGCTATGTAGCGGGATATTATTACAGGCAAAAAAATTACGCCTTATCAAATTATATGTATAGTAGCTGTTATGATTATACTTATAAACTTAAGATCCCGAGTTTCTGGAGCTTCCACCCGCAGAATGAAAGTGATTGGAACGCTACCCTTCGGCTTGCTAAAACTCCGGAAGAGAAAATAACTTTATGGCATATGCTGGGTGTGCAATACGATGCTGCAAGGGCTATAAGAACTATTGCAGCTATCAACCCAAAATCTGAGAAGCTGGATCTGTTGCTAAGCCGACTCATTAATATCAGGGAAGCAGGAACAGGAGGTGGTAAACCTGCCGATTCGGTAATAAAATCCGATAACGATGGTAAACGCCTTGTTGAAAGTATTGCCCTAAAAAATAATACAGCCAAGCCTTACTATTGGAACCTCGCCGCCGGTTATCTTAATTTTTTAGATAGCAATTATACTGCCGCATCCAGGTTTTATGCTACAGCAAAAGGGCAGTTTCCGGCCGGTGATAAGATGATTGTGGCACAGGCTAAGCTGCTGGACCTGATGCTATACATTAAAAGCCTGAAAAAAATGGATGCCAACGCCGAGGCTAAATTAATAGAACCGCTTAACTGGCTTGCCAATTTGCGCGACAATAAAACCAGGATAAAAGACCTGCGATTTGATAATGCTATTTCGGTTTGTAACCTGGCTATTGCCCGGTTGTATAAAAAGCAGGGTAACACTATCAGGGAGGTATGTTTTAACAACAGCGCGCAGTATTTTTATGCCGATAGCGCCCGGGTACAGCACATGATAGATCTGCTGAATAAACCGGATAAAACTGCTTTTGAGCAAGCTATGATGCGTTATTATCCGGTAACACTGAATAATTTATACTATCATCAGGCTATATCTTTAGCCTATCAGCAAAAATTACCGGAAGCCATTGCTCAGCTTAAGAAAATGAAACCCGAAGATTTTGTACTTGCCGGTAACCCTTTCACCGGCAGAATGCTTGACTGTCATGACTGTGACCATGCCGCTCTGCAAAAGCAAAAATTTACACCGCTAAGTTTTCTGCAAACCCTTAACACCCTTGACACCGAAATTAAACAGGGCAAAAATGTGTACAGTAACGCTTATGCTGCAGCTAATGCCTATTATAATATCACGTATTATGGAAATGCCCGGTTATTCTATGAATCGGACGTGGTAGCTACAGGACCAACCGGCCGTTATTATTATGAAGGCGAGCCACGCATGGACGATAAACTAACCTCCATGCAAGTTGCTATAAAGTATTATCAGCTTGCCCGCAAAAACGCTGCTACCGATGAGCAGCGCGCCCGCTGCACATTTATGCTGAGTAAATGTGCACTCAATGAAATTTACAACGATCCTAATTTTAAAGGGGCCGACAAGTTTGCTGATATAAAGGCCAGTCAGCCGGTGATGGATGCCTATTACAATTATTTCACCGAGCTAAAAGAGAAATACAACAAAACGGCTTATTATAAAGAGGCGCTTAAAGAATGTGGTTATTTGAGTGATTATGTGGGTAGGAAATAGCGACAGCAAATAAGTTAAGAGGCGTCAACATCACTTTTGTTTTATTTGAATCCTATTCATATTTCTGGGTGCAAGAGGGTATGATATGAAACTAACAGACAAAATACATTTGGAAAAATATATTGAGTTGATTACTCAATTCTTAAATAAGCAGATATCCGCGAAAGATTTTGAAACACGGTTTCTTAGCGAAAGGCGAGAAGATAAATATTGGATGTCTGGTTTATTCAATAAAGATGTTGGACAAATTTTGGATACATTATTCCTTGATATCGATGAATTTACTCCTGATGAATTGTATGCTGAAAATGATCTGTATGCGATAAATGAAGCAGAGTTACGAAGTCGAACAGCTTTTATATTTACAAAATTGGAGAAATACATTTGACTCATAAATGGATTGAATACTAAATTAATTAGCAATAATTAAAATAATCTGCATATTTGCACATCTGTAATCTGCACATCTGAACAATGGCCAAATCCAAGATCGCGTACTTTTGTCAAAGCTGTGGCTTTGAATCGCCCAAATGGCTGGGTAAATGCCCGTCATGCCAGCAATGGAACACTTTTGTTGAGGAGGTGATTGAAAAGGGCAATGCGTCGGTACCCGCCTGGAAACCGGCATCAACCAGTCAACAGCGGGCCAATAAACCTGTTCCGGTAACGGAGATCACATATACCGAAGAACACCGCGTACCTACTCCCGACAAAGAGTTTAACCGCGTTTTGGGCGGCGGTATTGTTCCTGGCTCATTGGTGCTTATCGGCGGTGAGCCGGGCATAGGCAAATCAACCCTGATGCTGCAGCTGGCCCTGAATATGCCTAATCAAAAGGTACTGTATGTATCGGGCGAGGAAAGCGAACGGCAGATCAAGATGCGGGCCGAAAGATTGGCTTCGCCCGAAGGAGGAGTTATTGGTGAGGGCGCGTATATATTAACAGAAACTTCAACCCAAAACATTTTTAAGCAGATAGAGGCATTGGAACCGGATATGGTAGTGATCGACTCTATCCAAACCCTGCATTCGGCGCATATCGAATCAACACCGGGAAGTGTATCGCAGGTGAGGGAATGTACAGCCGAGTTGCTTCGTTTTGCCAAAGAGACTTCAACTCCGGTATTTTTGATTGGTCATATTACCAAAGATGGCATGATTGCCGGTCCGAAGATATTGGAGCACATGGTTGATACCGTGTTACAGTTTGAGGGCGACAGGCACCATGTTTACCGGATATTGCGCACAATCAAAAACCGTTTCGGCTCAGCATCGGAGCTGGGTATTTACGAAATGATGGGCGAGGGGTTAAGGGAGGTATCCAATCCGTCAGAGATCTTGCTTTCGCACCGGGAAGCACCTTTGAGCGGCATCGCCATTTCTGCTACGTTAGAAGGGATGCGACCAATGTTGATTGAAACCCAGGCGCTGGTTAGTGCGTCGGCCTATGGCACTCCGCAACGTACTGCCACGGGCTTTGATACCAAACGTATGAGCATGCTGCTGGCCGTATTGGAAAAGCGCTGTGGTTTCAGGCTTGGTGCAAAGGATGTGTTTTTGAACATTACCGGCGGTATCAGGGTTGAAGATCCGGCTATTGACCTGGGTTTGGCGGCGGCCATTATATCATCGCACGAGGATATGCCGATACCATTCAAAACCTGCTTTGCTGGCGAACTTGGGCTTTCGGGCGAGATCAGGGCGGTAAACCGTGTTGAGCAGCGCATTGCCGAGGCACAAAAGCTCGGCTTCAATCAGATTTTTATCTCAAAATACAACCTTCCGGCCAGCGGCCAGGATAAAAAGCGAATGGACCTGTCACGCTATGATATAGACATTAAAATTGTAAGTACTATTGAAGAGGTGTTTGGATTGTTGTTTGGATAAGAGGGGAGGTTAAGGCTTAAAGCGTTTAATTGATTTCATGTTATCTTTGTTATTGTAGTGCTGTTAAGATAGCAATGATCATAAAACTATTGGCTTTTAGCTTTTTCCTAAAACTTCAAATTTATTTTTAGCCATCCCTGTACATCTTCCTGACTGGTGATCTCGGTGGGCAGTTTATCATGGATCAGTTTCTCCATCTTATTGCCGGTATTGGCAAAACGGTAATCCCATATCATCATAAGTTTGTTAATAAGGTACACCATTTCGTTGCCCTCTGTTTTGTCAAACACAGTATGATCGGGCCTGCCATTTACACGCGGATCATTCTGAATGTAAGCAGTCCATTTATAATCGGTGTAATGCAGGTTTCTTCTTGAAAAAAGGATCATAAGCGGGGAATTTCTTTAAATGTACGGATAATTAAATGAACAGGGCACGAATGTGGATTTAACTGGATTGAACTGACGTTTTACAGGTAATAATATTGATTCAAATTTTTTGCCGATTTAATAGTAATTTCAGCGCAGATAATTTAAGTTGATGAAAAAATTACTACTCTTTACCGTTGCTTCGGTATTTGCGTGCAATGTTATGGCACAGCAGGAGCCACAAAAAGCCATTTATTATTCCATCTCATTTCCAAACGCTGCCCACCACGAGGCCGAGATCAGCATGACTATTCCGCAGGCACCGGCTGGTGAATTCAGGGTGCGGATGAGCAGGTCATCTGCAGGGCGCTATGCAACGCATGAGTTTGGTAAAAATATTTACAATATTAAAGCCACCGATGTTGATGGCAAAGAGTTGCCGTTAACCCAAATTGAGGGGGATGTTTACGAGGTAGGCGATCACCCGGTTACGGTAAAAATAAGCTATACCCTTTTTGGTAACTGGACAGATGGTACTTATACCTCCATCGATCCAAGTCACGCCCACCTCAATATGCCTGCCACTTTTATGTGGGTGGTAGGGCAGGACAAAAGGCCACTTACCTTTGAGTTTAACGACCTTGATAAATATGGCTGGAAGGTAGCCTCGCAACTTAAGCACGAAGGCTCGGCTGTATATAGCGCTCCCAATCTGCAATACATGATGGATAGCCCGACCGAGTTATCTAACTACAATGTTAGCAGCTGGGAAGTAGTAAATACCGATGGCAAGAAAGAGAAAATAAACCTTACCATGCACTCAGACGACAGCCAGGCCGTAATTGATAATTTCGGTAAGATGATCCAAAAGCTGGTATTGGAAGAAAAAGCTGTATTTGGCGAGCTGCCTACCTACGATTTTGGCGAATACACTTTTGTGAGCGACGTAAACACTGCTGTATCCGGCGACGGTATGGAGCATCGTAACTCAACTTGCATAACAATTCCGGCACCAAAGGTTGAAGGTTTTGAAAACAACCTTATGGGCGTTTATGCACATGAGTATTTCCATAGCTGGAATGTGAAACGTATCCGCCCAAAATCATTGGAGCCATTTAATTTTGAACATGCCAACATGAGCAGCGAACTTTGGTTTGCCGAAGGTTTTACGCAATATTACGGCGAATTGCTGCTTACCCGCTCGGGCTTTAATACCCTTGACGATTACACCAAAACCGTTGCCGGTTTGGTTAACCAGATTTTAAATACCCCGGCTGCCGCCAAATATTCGGCCGCGCAAATGAGCCGTTACTCGGTTTTTGCTGATGCTGGTGTATCTATCGATCCTAATAATAACGTTAACGATTTTACCAGCTATTATACTTATGGCGGTGCTATTGCATTAGCGCTTGATCTTCGCCTACGCAGCGATTTTAACATGACGCTTGATGACTATATGCGTGCTGTTTGGCTTACCCGTGGTAAGGTGATGAAACCGTATACCATTCCTGATTTGCAAAGCGACCTGGGCAAAGTAACCAATAATCCCAAATTCGCGGCCGATTTCTTTAAGCGTTACATTACCGGAATCGATAAGAATAACTATGAAGAGCTGTTGGCCAAGGCTGGTTTAGTATTGCGCAAAGTGCAGCCGGGCAAAGGCTGGGCTGGTCCGTTGGCTGTAACCCCGGGTCGCGGTCGCGCGGGGCAGGTGCGTGCTGCTGATGCAGAAGGCTTGCCAATACTTTCGAGCACAACCATTGGTACCCCGGTTTATAAAGCTGGCCTTGATGCCGGTGATGTTATTTTGAAGGTTGATGGAAAAGATGTGAAGGATCAAAAAGGCTTCAGTGATATTATTGCTGATAAAAAGCCGGGTGATAAAGTTGTCGTAAACTATAAAAACCGTACCGGCGCCCATGAAACCACTATCACGCTTGAGGAAAACCCCAACTTTGAGGTGGTGACATTTGAAAAGGCAGGCAAGCAATTAAGCAAAGAACAGGAAACCTTCCGTAACAACTGGCTGCAGTCAAAAGTCAAATAATCATGAAAAAGGTATCGATAATAACAGCGGCATTATTAAGCGTTTCTGCTTATAGTTTTGCGCAAAATGTAAATAAACTCATCAGTAAGAACGATGTAACCCGGATCATCAAAACCTTGTCGGCCGATGATATGCAGGGCAGGGCAACCTTTACACCCGGCATTGAAAAAGCAGCAACGTTTATTGAACGTGAATATAAAAAAGCTGGTCTTAAGCCAATGGCAGGTAATACCGGGTATCGTCAAAATTTTACGATGGTGCGCTCAACTCCTGTTAGCCTTACCGCGAATATTAACGGTAAAGCCATTGCTGCCGATAGTGCGTTTGCCAGCAGTACAGATTCGTTTAAATGGGCGAGTGATAAAGATGTACAGGTAGTTACTGTTGGGCCCGATAAAAACTTCAGGACCGAGTACCGGGCAGCTTTGCAGAGCGGTAAGAAAACGCTTTTGCTTATCGATCCTAAGTTTAAAGATTTGTTTAGCAGGATTAAGTCGTACTTAGGAGCCGGCAGTACAAATTTTAAAGGTAAAGTAAAAGAGCCATTGGTGTTTGTATTAGGCAAGTTTGATAATGCTGCTTCGTTTGATGTTAACTGCGACATAAAAAACGAGGAATTGCCATTGTTTAACGTTGCCGGTATTATTCCGGGTAAAACCAAGCCCGATGAATACGTTATATTTTCGGGGCACTATGATCACCTGGGGATTATCAAACCTGATAAACCCGGCGTAACTGATAGCATTGCCAATGGCGCGGATGACGATGCCTCGGGCACAACTGCTGTATTAAGTCTGGCCAAATACTATAAAAAATTGAACAACAATGCCCGTACGCTCATTTTTGTGGCATTTACTGCCGAAGAAATTGGTGAATATGGTTCGCAATATTTTGCCAGGCAGGTAGATGCTGATAAAGTAGTTGCCATGTTCAATATTGAGATGATAGGCAAGGCTTCAAAATTCGGCACCAACTCGGCGTTTATTACCGGTTTTGAAAGATCAGATTTTGGCAAGATATTACAGAAGAACCTGGAAGGTACAGCCTTTAAATTTTACCCGGACCCATATCCTGATCAAGACCTGTTTTACAGAAGTGACAATGCATCCCTGGCCGAAGTTGGCGTACCTGCTCACACCATTTCAACCGATCAAATTGATATCGACAAACTATACCACACCGTTGGCGATGAATTTGGCACGCTTGATGTAAATAACATCACTTCAACAATTCGCGCTATAGCACTTAGTTCGCGCACTATAGTTTCGGGCAAGGATACACCAACAAGGGTTCCGAAGAAAACTGAATAAGTGATTAGAGGTTAGTGATTGGAGATTAGTTTTCCCGGTAATGCTGCTATCTAAAAAAAGCTTTTACACAAATCCCCTCTCAAGAGGGGATTTTTATTTAATGTATTTTTGCCCTATGAACAAAATACTCAAAATAGCAGTTGTAGGCCCCGAATCGACAGGTAAATCAACCATGTCAGAATATTTGGCGGCACATTATAATACAATAGCGGTACCTGAGTATTCGCGCGAGTATTGTGCAAACCTCACAGGCGATTGTACTTTTCAGGATGAGGTAAACATGTTTCACGGTCAGTTGGCGCTCGAAAAAAAACTGCTGCCGCAGGCCAATGGTATCCTGATCTGCGATACCACTTTTTTAACAGTAAAGATCTGGAGCGAAGAAATGTTTGGCAGTGCTCCGCAAGAGGTAATTGACGAGTTGCCGCAACATCCTTACGATTTTTATTTACTCCTGGATATTGATCTGCCCTGGCAGGATGACCCCTTGCGCAACTTCCCCACCAAACGCGAATATTTTATGAATGTTTGGCACCGTGAGCTTCAGGCGCTCAATGCTAATTATATAGTGATATCCGGCCTGGGGCAGGATAGATATGATAATGCCGTGAAGGCGATTGATAAGTATCTGAACCCTGATTTTCAGGATTAAAGGATACCCGGGATGATGGTTTTGATGTGCGAATGTGCAAATTTCAGATGTGCAGATTGATTTCATTATTCTGAAAATTCCTTAATTCGATAAATTCAGGTTCAGACAAAAACATCTGCACATTTGAAATCCGCACATCTAAAATTCCCCATAACTCCGTATCATCAAAAAAATTATCAGTAATTAAAAAAATATTTTTCACATACGTGCAACGTTGCAAAATGCGTTGCGTCTATTATTCTGAAGCCGGTCACGAATTTGGAAGCAATATATATTGATAAACATTACAACCTGGTAGTTGAGTGCAAGCAGGGAAGCAAAAAAGCCTGCTATGAGCTTTACCGTCTGTATTCGAAAGCTATGCTGAACGTGGCCTTTAGGATCGTGGGCGATATTGCCGAAGCGGAAGATGTGCTGCAGGAAGCTTTTGTGGATGCTTTTGCCAAGCTGAAGGATTTTAGGCAGGATACCACATTTGGCCTCTGGCTTAAGCAAATTGTTGTGAACCGCTCAATTAACCTGCTGCGTAAACGCAAGCTGGAATTGGTTGAACTGGAAGACGGTCACCTGGAAAATATTGCCGACGAAGAAAATTGGGACGACGAGGACATACAATACCAGGTTGCCAGGGTAAAAGAAGGCATGAACCTGCTGCCCGACGGTTACCGCGTTGTAATTTCATTATACCTGCTTGAAGGGTATGACCACGAGGAAATAGGACAAATATTGAATATATCAGAAAACACATCAAGAACCCAGTTTTTGAGAGCTAAAAGAAAGTTAATTGAAATTTTAAACAGGAAAGGACAAGTATCATGAGCAAGCGATTTGAAGATTTCATGCACGACAACAACGAAGAATTTAACGAGATAGAACCATCTGCAGATCTGTGGGGTAAAATTGAGGCGCAGCTCAATTTTTTGGACGAGGAAGATCAGCAGCCCCAAAAGCGCGAAGCAAGGACTTTTTCGCTGGGCTTCGTGCTAAAGGTAGCCGCTTCAGTGATCATTGTCATGGGCATAGGCTTCGGCATATATATACAAAGTCAAAAAGGCGCAAAAAGCGTTGACTTTGCTGCCATTAATCCCGAGTATGCACAACAGCGGGTACATTATGCGTCGCTTGTTGAAACCAAGCTTACCGAACTTAAATCAGCATCTAAAAACGATCCACAGCTATTCAAGGAGTTCAGCGCCGAGATAGCCAAGATGGATTCCACCTATAAAAAACTAAACAATGATTTAGCGACCAGCCCTAACCAGGAACGTGTTTTACGTGCAATGATCCGGAACCTGCAAATACAAACCGAGGTGCTAAACCAGCAATTAAATGTAATTGAACAGTTTAACCAGATGAAAAAGGAACAAAACAATGAAACTAAAAATATTTAGTCCGGCCCTGCTTACGCTTATCGGCTTGTTAACCATAAGTACAGCAAACTTTGCACAGGTGAGCCCAGCAGTACCACCAACGCCGGCCCTGCCCAAACTGCCTCCTACACCGCCACCCGCTGCAGAATTGAACGGCGATGATTGGACTTCGGCTACCAATAGCAAGGAGTATCAGCAAAAAATGAAGGAGCTGAACGCTAAAATGCGCGAGCTGCAAAAGGAAATGAGCAATTTGCGCGTACAGCAGCAAAAGCAAATACACCTTAAGCTGCAAAATATGCTGAAGCTGAACAAACAGCTTGCTTTCAAATTTAAAGACAGCATGAAGTTCAAAAGCTTCGACTCGTTAAAATTTAAAATGAAGTTTAAGGATTTTGACAGCATGAAGTTTGCAGACAAGTTTGAGAAACTAAGTCCCAATATCAACTTCGGCTTTAAAAACTTCGACCAAAACTTCAGCTACAGCTATGATGGTGATGAGAGCTATGAAAAACAGGTACAAAACGGAGATATTGTTGAGAAAACCAAAAGCTACAGTAAAAGCTATAATGTTGATGGTAACGATGTAATTAATATCGACAACAAGTTTGGCAAGATCACGGTAATTACCTGGGCTAAAAGCGAGGTTAAGGTCGACGTGCAGATCAAGGTAGGGGCCAACGATGAAGATAAAGCTCAAAAACTCCTGGATAACGTAACTATTAGAGACAGTAAGGATGGTTCGGGCGTATCGTTCAAAACTTCTATCAGCCAAAATGATGATGATAACGGTAGCTGGGGCAACTTGTTCGGCAAAAAAAACTCTGTTCGCAAAATGGAGATCAACTACACTGTTTACATGCCGGCTAAAAACCCGCTTACCATCACCAACAAATATGGCAGTACCGAATTGCCTGATCTGAGTGGTAAGCTCAATATCAACAATTCATACGGAAGTTTAAATGCAAAAGTGTTGAGCAACCCGGCCTGCCAAATCAGGGTTAGGTATGGCAGCGCAACTATCGGCACCCTTACAGGCAGCGACCTGGATGTAGCCTACGGCAGCCTTAACCTTGGCGATTGCGACAAGCTTAACGCAGATGTAAGCTATGGCTCGGCAAAAATTGGCCGTATCACCACGTCTGGCAATATCAACGTGAAGTTTAGCGGTGCGCTGAATATTGGCGAAGTTGATAAAAATGTAAAAAGCCTTTCGGTTAATTCATCATACTCAAGTGTAAAGTTAGGCGTAAGCGATGGTCAGAATGCCGATTTCGACATCACAGTACATTATGGCAGCTTTAATTATGGCGGTCACGACGTTAACATCACCAGTAAAACCCCTGCCGACGGTGAACGTGGCTATAGTCCGACAAAAACCTACAAGGGACATTTAGGTAAAGGTGGCAGCGATAAAACCATTACCATCAGCACCAGTTATGGTAGTGTAAGCTTTGATTAAAAGCTTATAGATAAAAAAAATGAAACGGCGTATTGTTATAGATCAACAATACGCCGTTTTGGTTTGTTAGATTTTCGGTAGGTGACAATTAAAAATATAAGCGTAGTTCCCCGTCAATATTTATCCTCTAATCAAATAATATTTTTATAATTGCCCGGATTTTAAATAATAGAACTTAAACCCCAAAATCACTCAATTATGAAAAAAGTACTACTTAGTACAATCATTCTGACAGCATTTTCATGCTCTTTAATTCTCTTTCAATTAAGCTGTAAAAAAGTCGCCGTAGCTGCCTCTGATCAAACGACAACTACACAAGTCGGAAAATTGATTTATTCAAAACTTATTGCCCCGGCAACTGGTAATTCATACTTTGAATTATGGTCGGCTAATTACGATGGAACAAACCAGCAAAAGATTTCAATAACCTTACCTGCCGGTGTTTCTATTTCTGGTGATGCTAAGCTTTCCCCTGATCATAAAACACTGTTTTTTGGTGCTTATACTTTTAAATCAGGAGTTATTACAAAATCAGCCCTTTATGCATGTAATATCGATGGAAGCAATCCTCATGAAATAGTATCAGGAACGCAGAACGAGAGTTTTGAAGCGAATGTAGCCTATTAATTCATAATATATTTATGGCAACAAAAAGGAGCATTAAACTGCTCCTTTTTGTTTTTACTTCGTTGTAAATACCGACTTGTGTAATTAGCTTTGAAAATCAATTTTAGCCATGCACCAGGATAATGAAAAGCAGATTTTTAATACGCTTTATGATCAATATAAGCACCTGGGCTTGCCGCTTGAACTCATAAAGCATACCGATTTTACTGTTTTTAACCTGAAGGATATTAACCAGCCAATGCCGTTTAGGTCGCCATTGAGCAGGCTTAATTTTTTTGTTTTTGCCTTTATTAAAGATGGGAGCGGCGATTATACCATTGATGAACAAAATCATAAGCTGCAGCCCCGTGCCATTTACTTCACCAATCCGGGGCATTTTCGTTCGTTTAACTGGGAGCGCATTGGCGATGTATACCTGTTTACGCTCAGCGAATCGTTTTTGAAAGAAAACGTGCATGCCAATATTTTTGATGAATTTCCCTTTTTGCTGGCCGAAACATTTCCGGCCCGTGTACTTACTCCCGAAGTTTTTGAGGAGTTTGATATTTTATATCACCAGATCCTGAAAGAGTACAATTCAGATAGTCCATACCGTTACCGGATTATTGGCAACCTGTTTGTGGTGGTGCTGTTAAAATTCAAAGAATATTTCTGGAAAGATTATAACCCAATATATGAAGGTAACCGGAGCTCCGAAATTGTAAAGAACTTTAAACGCCTGCTCGAAAAACATTACCGCGACCTGAGTAGCGGCATGGCCGAACAGGCTTTCCGTGTGCAGGATTATGCCGATGCGCAAAGTCTTCATCCCAATTACCTGAGTAACGTTATCAAAATAAAAACAGGCAAAACCATCAGTACCTGGATTGCCGAAAAAACCATATCCGAGGCCAAGGCACTTTTACAAAATTCAAAACTATCAATCAAAGAGATCGCGTATCGTTTGGGCTTTACCGAAGCAACCCATTTCAGTAATTATTTTAAAAAGCATACTGATACTTCGCCTGTATTGTTCAGGAAAGAACATGCGAGGGTAGTGTAGTCAACGTTTCAGTCAAGTTGGATTTTGGGCTAAAGCCACATTTGTACCTTAGTATTCCGTCGGTTTTAACCGACCACAATGAGGAAACCGACATTAAGCCAGGCGTTAAACTAAGTTCTTCAATTGCCTTAATGCTCACGTTGATTCATATATTCTGCTGTTTCAAGATACTGTAAATTTTAATTTATTGCTTTTGCGCCCCCTAACCACCGCGTCATTGCGAGGTACGAAGCAATCGCGAACTGTATAGGGGGATTTGCTTAGCCGCTCTGTAAGTAGGGGATTGCTTCGTACCTCGCAATGACGCGGTTTTTATTTTGTATCCCATCAGGGTCTCTCATAGATTTAAGTTAACCCACAAAATTGCTTTGCCGTTTAATCAACCAGGCGTTTTGTTTTGCCCCTCTGGGGCAAAGGGTATTTCTATACTTTTTATGCTACAAACCTTTTGCACCTCTGGTGTATCTGTCCTTAAGCATCTCAATTAATACCTGATTATGTTGTAAAACCTTGCCGGCCCCAGCGGGGCCACGTGTTTATAGCATTAAAAGAGGATGTTTTTTGGCTCCGTAGGTGCCTCCTATTGAAATTTCAAGTTAGTGAATTTCGTGGGTTAACTTAAACTCGCAGAGGGCCCTGATGTCTACGCCATGTATTCGGTGAATTGAAAAACCCTCTGCGAGTCTAAATTAATCCATAAACACGCCTTCGCCCAATTGCAAAATCCCCAATCTTAGATATTCGTAAGTAATGCTTTGATATGTGTATCATTCAGGGGCCTTCCTCTTGCCACCTTTGTATTGTCAATCAACGACAACAAAACATAAACAATATAACAAAGGAAACCATGAACACATTAGCATCAAAAGTAGTATTAGTAACCGGCGCTTCAAGAGGTATCGGTGCAGCAGTAGCCCACAAATTAGCAGCCGAAGGCGCTAAAGTAATTATCAACTACGCAGGCGGTAAAGAAGCTGCCGACCAAACCGTAAATTCCATCAAACAACAAGGCGGCGATGCCATTGCCCTGCAGGCCGACGTAAGCAAGGCCGGTGAAGTGGCAGCCATGTTTGATGCAGCCATTGCCCATTACGGCAAAATAGATGTACTGGTGAACAACGCCGGCATCATGATCACCAAATTAATAAAAGATACTACCGACGAGGATTTTACCCGCCAGTTTGATATCAACGTTCGCGGAACATTTAACACCATGCGTGAAGCCGCAACTAAGCTGGCCAATGGTGGTAGCATCATCAACTTTTCATCAACTACTACCCGCGTTATGATGCCAACTTACGCTACCTATGTAGCAACCAAAGGTGCGGTTGAACAATTAACCCGCGTATTTGCCAAAGAAGTTGGCGCAAGGGGCATCAACGTAAATACAGTATCTCCCGGCCCAACAAATACCGAACTGTTTACCAAAGGCAAACCACAGGAGCTCATTGATCGCCTGGCATCATTATCAGCCTTTAACCGCATCGGCGAACCCGAAGATATCGCCAAAATAGTAACCTTCCTGGCAAGCGACGATGCCAAATGGATCTCGGCACAAAATATCGGGGCAAATGGTGCAATGGCGTAATTGAGAGTCAAGACAGCAAGAATCAGGAAGCAAGAGCCAAGAAATAAGGGAAAATCAGTGTAATCAATAAAATCATCACAATCAAAAAAACAAAATCATGAACTCATTAAATAATAAAGTAGCAGTAATAACCGGCTCGGCCCGTGGTTTAGGTAAAGCAATTGCAGAACGTTATGCAGCATTAGGCGCAAACATCGTAATCAACTATTCACGCGATAAAGCATCTGCCGATGAAGTGGTAAGCAACATTAAAGCAATGGGTGCAAACGTAATAGCTGTACAGGCCGATGTAAGTAAAGTGGCCGATATTGAAAGGCTGTTTAAAGAAGCAAAAGATGCCTTTGGTAAAATTGATATTGTAGTAGCCAATGCAGGGATCGAACTGGTTGAAACCCCGGTAACTGATTTTACTGAAGAACAGTTTGACCGCGTGTTCGGTATCAATACTAAAGGTACTTACTTCACCATGCAGCAAGCTGCTAAGCATGTAGAAGATAATGGCCGGATCATATACATCGCCTCAAGTACCACTTCGTTCCCTGTACCCGGAATGGCTGTGTATGGCGGCAGCAAAACCACCCCAAGGTACCTGGTTGATATCCTTTCAAAGGAGATTGGTCACCGTGGTGTAACAGTTAACTCCATTATACCATTTGCTGTTGATCATTCAGGTATCTTTGCCGAAGCTGATAGCTACCCCGCATTAAGGAAACAATTGCTTGACAGTTGTCCGATGGGCCGCCTGGCCGAAGTTGAAGATGTGGCCAATGTGGCCGAGTTTTTCGCCAGCGATCTTTCATCATTCGTAAACGGTCAGCATCTGCTGGTAAACGGCGGCGCAACAAATTAATTATCAGTTTAGTAACATAGGGTAACAGGTTGTAGTCTTAGCTATAACCTGTTGCTTGTATTTAACAGGTTTTAAAATAGTACTATTTGGTTTATACATCTACCATGCCATGAAAACGCTTAATCATTATATCATATACGGTACATTAATTACTTCATCAGTAAATGCTCAGGCAGCAAAAACACCTGCCTTAACTATACAAAATATCAATACCATGAATACCGAAAAGCTAACTAACCCGGTAGTAAAACAAGCTATTGATGCCCTGCAAAGTGGGGATAAAAAAGCCTGGTTTGCTTTGGTCGACAGCGATGCCCTGCTTTTTGATGACGGTAACAAAATGAACTTCAAAAGCTTTTTCGAAAAAGCTTTGGGTCATGAACGTTTTACCAGTATCGACAAAGTGGAACAAAACGGCTTGCATATTTACGGTAAATTTCACAGCGACCAGTGGGGCGATTTTAAAACCTACTTTAAGTTTACGGTTAATGCCGATGGTAAGATCAGCAAACTGGAAATAGGGCAGGCGAATTATTAAGCTCTCCCAAACTGTGATGGGGCATTGAAATAAACCGACTTTTTCTACATCACGTCATTGCGAGGTACGAAGCAATCGCGAACTGTACAGATGAACTTGCATAGCCGCTCTGTCTATTGGGAATTGCTTCGTGTCTTATAATGGCGTGGTTGTAAGTTGTTGATTATTAGGTGTATTTTAGGGGTTGTTTTTTGGGTAATTTGGGCGTTGCCTGCGGCCCGGGCTTTCCGTTACAAGTCCTCACCTTGCCTGCCCACAAGGCCAACCCGCACTGTGGGCTTTTCACTGCAATCCCTAACGCGGCCCCCGCACAGCATCTCTAAAACATAATTTGTACTTCATCACGGCTTTTTCCAGGGCTTCCCTGGAGTGGCTCGCAATGACGCTTTTATGGCAATTTTGAATTCTCTTTACCTGATATTTGTACTATGCAACAGCAACTCATTGCCCGCTTACAGCAGTTAAAACCTATCCCGGTTAACGATCAGGAGCTTATAGCAAGCGCCTTTGTGCCCATGAAGTTTAAGGAAGGGGATGTGCTTTTACCGCTCGGGCAGGTGGCAAGGCAATTGTTTTTCATCACCAATGGCGTACTGCGCATTATGGCTCAAAGTGATAAGGGAAATGAAGTGACCTATTTCTTTTTAAAAGAGAACCAATTTTGCACCATCCTGTACAGCTTTAATAACAACCTCATTGCTGATGAAAGTGTTCAGGCTGCTTGCGATACGGAATTGCTGGCCATCAGCAAAAATAATTTGCTGGCTTTATATGATAAGCTACCCTACCTAAAGGAAATAATAGATCAGATCTCGCAGAACACTCTTTTAGAAAAAATAAAAACCCGGAATACCTATCTTGGTTACAACTCATCAGAAAGGTACCGCTTATTTTTGGAGCGGCAGCCCGAAGTGGCCGGGAGGGTACCACTTGCAGATATTGCATCTTATTTGGGTGTAACGCCCCAGTCCTTGAGCAGGATCCGCAAAAATATCCGTTAATTATGTTTCTCGTCATCTGTTAGACGACCCGGAAAATCGACATCAATAAAATCTATATAAAACAAAAATAAAATAGCTACTATGAATACAGTGAAAATAGGATGGATTGGCTTAGGCAAAATGGGCGTGCCGATGTCGCAGCAGTTGATCAAAGCCGGATATCCGCTAAATGTTTATAACCGCAGTAAGGATAAAGAAGAAGGATTTAAATCACAGGGAATCGGTACTGCTGCATCTCCGGCTTTACTATTAAATAACGCCGACGTTGTTTTTGTGATGGTATCAGATGACAAGGCCATCAACGATATTTTTAATGGAGATGAGGGTTTGCTGACTGCAAAAGCGAGTGGTAAGATAATTATCAATATGAGCACCGTATCGCCCTCCATTAGTAAAGAGATGGCAGCTGCATGTAAGGCTCAGGGTAACTATTACCTGGATGCCCCGGTATCCGGCAGTGTAAAGCAGGCTGAAGATGCCATGCTGGTGATCATGGTTGGAGGTGAGGCCGGTGCGTTTGAACAGGCAAAACCAATCCTCGAAAAAATGGGTAAACTGGTGATGCTTGTGGGAAATACAGGTTCGGGCAATGTGGCCAAGCTGGCCATTAACACCCTGCTTGGTATTGTTGCACAGGGATTTGCCGAAACGGTAACGCTTGCACAGCAAAATGGTATTAATGCAGAAGCACTTACAACATTGATAAGCAATAGTGCATTAGGAAGTCCGTTCATCAAAATTAAAGGTGACGCAATTGTTAACAATAACTATAATGCAGCTTTCGCATTAAAGCATATCGCCAAAGATCTGCGTCTGGCCAAAGATCTTGGCCTCGCTACCCCACTGGGTGAAACCGCCTATCAAACTTATCAGGATGCCGAAGCCGCTTTTGGAGAAGAGGATATTATAGCGGTGATTAAGCAGGTAGGGAAAGTGTAAGTGTATAATTTTCACTCCTTCCCTTGAGAACTCAGGTGTTGGTAAGATGAAAGTTGCCTGAAAAAACAAATAAAAACCATGTCATTGCGAGCGCAGCGTGGCAATCTCGTAGCTAATGCATGTTCGATTTGCATTGCTACGAGATTGCTTCGTCGTTCCTCCTCGCAATGACATGGTTTAGTTGTTCGTTTATATGTACCTCGGGAGGGATGATTGTCCTTACTCCAAAACTATCTTCTGATGCTGATACGGAATTTCAATATGTTTGAAACCATGTTCCTTTAGTTTCCCGGCAAAATGTTGTTGTACATCGTACTCGCCGTGAACCAGAAATATGGTTCTTACCAGTGCGGGATCCTGACAGGCCAGAAAATGGAGCAGGTCATCATAATCGCCATGGGCACTCATTGATTTGATGGAGCGTACCTCGGCCTTAACCTCATACATTTCGCCAAAAATATGTACTTCATGATCGCCTCTTAACAGCCGGCCGCCTAATGAATTGGGCTCTGCGTAGCCAACCATTAAAATGGTATTCTTTTGGCTGTTGATATTGTTTTTTATGTGGTGTTTCACTCTTCCGGCTTCGGCCATGCCCGATGAGGATATGATAACGCATGGTCGCGGGTCATCATTCAGGGCCTTTGATTCCTCCACGCTTTCAATAAAACGCAAACCTTTAAAGCCAAAAGGGTTGGCATCGGTTTTTAAAACTTCCTGCACATTTTTATTGTAAACTTCAGGATGGTTCATCAGCACCTGTGTTGCCTTTTCGGATAGGGGGCTATCTACATAGTAAGGAACATCCGGCAGTGTACCTTTTAATTCCAGGCTGTTTAAAGCATACAACAATTCCTGTGTGCGGCCAACGCTGAATGCCGGGATAATCACCTTGCCTTTTTTTACTTCGCAGGTTTGTTTGATGATCTCTAATAATGACTCTTCAATTGGTCCAAGCTCTTTATGCAACGAATCGCCATAAGTTGATTCGAGCAGGATATAATCGGCCTGCTCAAAAGTTTGCGGACTTTTCAGCAGCAGATCGCCGTAACGCCCAACATCGCCGCTAAAAGTGATGTGCGTATCCTTGCCATTTTCGGTAACGGTAAGGTGTACCGCGGCGCTGCCTAAAATGTGCCCGGCATCGGTAAAGTTGAATTTTACTTCAGGAGTAATTGCAAATTCCTCGCCGTATTCAACAATTTTGAATAAGCGGAGTGCTTCCATTACATCGTCTTCGGTATATAAAGGAGTAAGCAGGGGCAGGCCTTTACGGGCACGGTGCTTATTATCATATTCAGTGTCCTGTGCCTGGATTTTTGCCGAATCGAGCAGCAGGATGCGGGTTAGGTCCATCGTGGCCGAAGTGCAGTAAATATTCCCGTCGAAACCTTCGGCAACCAATCGCGGGATCAAACCGCAATGGTCAATATGGGCGTGCGACAAGATCATGTGCGTTACACCTTTGGGGTTAAAGCCGAAATGTTCGTTCATTTCCTCGGTTTGTTCGCCCAGGCCCTGAAACATGCCGCAGTCTAATAATATGCTGGTACCGTTGTTTAAACGGAGTAAATGCTTGCTGCCGGTTACGTTACGGGCAGCACCATGGAAGGTTATATTCATTTATAATTGAGTGTGAACAACGCAACGAATATGATGATTTAAAGTTTAAGAAATTAATAACTAAAAATTTAGTTGCAAATTAAAGTTACATCTCTTACCTTAGTTAAACCAATTGAATATATTAATACACGAGGTATTAATTTAAAAGTACGCACATGGAAATTAAAGAGTTAACCCGCGCCGAAGAGCAGATCATGCAAGTGCTCTGGCAGTTAAAAAAAGGGTATGTTAAAGACGTTATCGAGCAGTTACCTGAGCCTAAGCCCGCTTACAATACCGTATCGACAATTATCCGGATCCTGGAAACAAAAGGTTTTGTTGGGCATGAAGCGTTTGGCAAAAGCCATGAGTATCACCCGGTGATCAGCAAGGAGCAATACCAGAATTTTGCTGCCGATAAATTACTGAGCGGTTATTTTGACAACTCCGTTAACCGCATGCTTTCATTTTTTGTAAAGAAAGAAAAGATCGACCTGAAGGAGGCCGACGAGATCATGAAACTGATTGAAAAATTAAAAGAAAAATAGTTATGAACTGGTGGCAATATTTATTACTGGTAAACATATACCTGTTGCTGTTTTACGGGTTTTATGTGCTTTTGCTTCGTAAAGAAACCTTTTTTCAGCTTAACAGGCTTTACCTGGTAAGTGCCGCTTTGTTATCATTTATGATACCCGTTATCCAGGCCGATTGGGTCCAAAACCTGTTTATTACCCAGCAAGTAAAGTACACGCTTTACAGTAGTCCTGTATTGGTTTATCACTTTAAACCTGTAGAAGAATCGCCCATTAGTATAGGGGAGGTATTGTTCATTATATATTTTGCAGGTATTGTTTTTTTATCGGGCAGGTTAATTTGGCAGCTGTTTAAGCTGAAAAAAGTAATCAGTCAGCCAGATTCACCGGTATCTTATTCTTTTTTCAAAACCGTGAAGTTAAATGCCGATGGCGAGGCTAATAAAGCAATAGCCACGCACGAGGATGTACACGCCAAACAATGGCATTCGGCCGATGTGCTGTTGGTTGAACTGGTGATGATCATTAACTGGTTTAATCCGATAGTATATTTCTATCGCAGGGCTATAAAACACATCCATGAATTTATTGCCGACAGGCACGCAGTTGAAGCAGGAACCGATAAGGCCGATTATGCCATGCTGCTTTTAAGCCAGACATTTAATACGCCAACACATGGCTTGGTTAATTCATTTTTTAACAAAAGCCTGTTGAAAGAACGTATCATCATGTTGCAAAAAAATAAATCGCACCGCACGGCGCTCGTTAAGTACGGACTGTCGGCTCCATTGTTTATTTTGATGATGGTGCTGTCATCAGCTACAATCAATAACAGTGATACCATTACGGTTATCAACACTAAAGCAGATAAAGTTTTCTCGACCCCGGCCAGTAAAGTAACAGAGATTACTATTGATGAGCCTCCTAAACCTGAGAGGCCGGTTGCCGCGCTTGATACCTCGCCTGTTTATACAGCGGTTGCCCGTTTGCCCGAGTTTCCGGGCGGGCTGGAGGCCTTTGGTAAATTTTTGTCTACTAATATAAAATACCCTGCAGCGGCCCGTGAACAGAGGATCCAGGGTAGGGTGATCATAACCTTTATTGTTGAAAAGGACGGCTCGCTTTCAAGTGAAAGGATTGTAAGAGGTATTACAGATGATCTGAACAACGAAGCGTTAAGGGTGATAAAACTATCGCCTAACTGGAAGCCTGGTATGCAGGGAAATCGTCCGGTAAGGACACAATATTCAGTGCCTATCAGTTTTACACTTGCTCCCAGCGATGATACTACAAAGACAACTGCTCCGGCAAGATTTTCAATAGCATCGGTCCAGCCAGGTTCAGACGCTGTATTCACATCTGTTGAGCAGGTGCCGGAGTTTAGCGGAGGTTTGGAAGCCTTTAGTAAGTTTTTGATGACTAACCTTAGGTATCCGAAGGCTGCCCGTGATAATAATGTTCAGGGAAGGGTGATTATCACTTTCATTGTTGAAAAAGACGGGTCTCTATCAAACATGAAGGTTATAAGAGGGATAGGTTCAGGTTGCGACGAAGAAGCCGTAAGGGTGCTAAGTATGTCACCTGCCTGGAAACCGGGAATTCAGAATGGAAAGCCGGTGAAAGTACAGTATTCTGTGCCGATAAGCTTCACTCTGGCCGATGATAAATCGGCAAAACCCGGCGAAAATAAAACCGGGGATGTTGTAAACCCGTCAGGCGAAGACAGGCCAATATATGGCGGATTGGTTGTTGATACTGCGAAGCAGCATGTAATAGTTAGTGATAAGTATAGTGGTAAATCAGCGCCCTTAATTATTATTGATGGAGTCGCCCTGGCCCAGGGGACATCGTTAAATAAAATTAACCCGAACGATATCGAACGCATAAGTGTGTTAAAAGATAATACTGCTGTTGCTATTTATGGCGATAGGGCCGTAAATGGTGTTGTGCTGGTTACTACAAAAACAGCGGCGAAGAAAAAAGCTGCTTTGGGTAGTCAGATGAAAACTGTCAATTAAATTAACATCTATTTATTTAAATGTAAAGCCGTTTAACCACGGCTTTTATTATGATGAGCGTATAGAAGCAAAGCAGGCAAGTATTTTTAACAATCGGCAAAAAACATGTATTTTTGTTGGATATGACTCGCAACAGCCGGCTAAACCCAACTCTTTTTTCAACGCGATATGTACATTTAACAAAGCTGCGTAATGCAACTTTAAAAGTAATGCAGGATTTAACAGCTGTTGATAAAGGCCTTATCCTTGTTGATTTTGGCTGCGGTGATATGCCATATAAATCGGTTATTGAACCCATGGTTGGTAAATACCTGGGGGTAGACCTGGATATTAACCCCCTGGCAGACTATCACATTGATTACGATAGTAAAACAACATTGCCCGATAATTTTTGCGACATCATTCTTTCTAACCAGGTATTGGAACATGTTGACTCGCCTCATAGTTATCTTTCGGAGGCTTTGCGCATTTTAAAACCGGGAGGCAGTATTATATGTACAACACATGGTTATTGGTATTATCATCCAACCCCTTACGATTACTGGAGATGGACAAGTGCCGGTTTACGAAAAACTATCGAAGCCGAGGGGTTTAAAGTTACCTCATTTCACGGTATTATGGGGCTTGCCGCAAGCGGGATCCAGCTTTTTCAGGATGCCATATTGCTAAAGCTACCTAAATTTCTGGCTCCTCCGTTTGCGTTTGTGATGCAAAGCTTTATCCGCTTGTTTGATAAGATCCACTCACAGCAGCAACGTGACCGCGATGCTTCGCTATATGTGGTCATCGCGCAAAAAAATGTCGAATCTGTGTAATGGAGCAATATAACCTTTGCATCATAAAGCCTAATAAAGACGCTTTTTCCGAAACTTTTATACAAGCGCACATTGATGGCCTGGCCGGTAACAAGAAAGTACTATATGGCGGCGCTTTTCCTGTTTATGATCATGAGGGCAAAACGCTGATCCGCTCGAAGCTGGGGTTGCTTAGTTATCTTATCCAAAAACGAATTTTCAAGAAGAAAAATATCAAGGTGCGTACCCGTGCCTTGTATAAATATTTCAAAGAGCATAAAATAGATGTTGTATTTGCCGAATACGGCATGGTTGGCGCATCGGTTACTGAAGCCTGCAAAATGGCTGCCGTTCCGTTGATTATACACTTTCATGGGGCCGACGTTTATCATCGTGATACTGTGGCTGCATATGCAGGCCTTTACCAGGATGCATTTAAATACGCCAGTGCTTTTATTGCCGTATCAGTTGATATGGCCGCGACGCTAAAAGAAATGGGGGCACCGGCCAATAAGGTATTTACAGCCTCCTGCGGTGTAGATACTGCGGCTTTTCCTTTGCTTGATATATCATCCTCGGCTAAAGATTTTTTATTTGTGGGGCGTTTTGTCGAAAAAAAATCCCCTCAATCATTAGTTAAGGCATTCAAGATGATGTTTGAGCAACATACTGATGCCCGGCTTTGGATGGCTGGTGGAGGCCCTTTGTTTGACGAAACCCAGGAACTGATTGCTGAACTTGGGCTTAATGAACAAATTACACTTACCGGTGTATTAAAGCCGGAAGAAATCAGGGAATTAATGAAGCGCATGCGGGCGTTTGTACAGCATTCAGTTACTGCTGCCAATGGCGATAAAGAAGGAACTCCCGTAACTGTGCTCGAAGCATCATCGTCGGGTCTGCCGGTAGTTTCAACCCGGCATTCAGGAATTAAAGAGGCTGTTATTGACAAACAAACGGGCTTTTTAGTTGATGAGTACGATATAGAAGGAATGGCCGAACGGATGACCTCCCTGGCCGGTTCTGTTGAGTTAGCGGTGCAAATGGGTAAAGCGGCACGCAGCCATATGATTGCTAATTATGATATTCACATGCGTATTGCTTTACTTGATAGTATTATCCAAAGCAGCATCACCAATAAAAATTAAATGAACCTATTACAAAAACAAGGATTTTTTAATAGCCTCATATTGTATGCCGGGGTAGCGTTGGGTTTCTTTAACCTCATCATTCTTTTTCAGCGGGTACTTACTACTGAGGAAATAGGTTTTTTTATTTTAATGGGTACTATATCCCTGCTTTACGCGCAGTTTGCGGGCTTAGGTATTGGCAATATCATCCTCAAATATTTCCCTTACTATCGCAGTGAAGATAAAAGGCATGGCGGATTTGTATCTTTTGTGACTGTTTGGAGCTTGATTGGTTTTGTGATATTTACGATACTTTTTGTTGTTTTTAAAGATAATATCATTGAATATTATAAGAATAAAAATGGTGCTTCGCTGCTAATCAAGTATTTCTATTATCTCATTCCATTATCGTTTTTTACCCTGGTGTTTTCCGTGCTGGAAAATATGGCGCTTACTGTTTTTAAAAATGTTTTATCTTCCTTTTTGCGTGAAGTAGGGTTGCGTTTGTTTACAACTGCCAGTGTTTTATTGATAGCCATTAAGCTAATTGACTATCGTGGTTTTTTGCTGATATATATAACGGCAAACCTGGTAGCTGTGCTGGTGTTGCTTGCCTATATTGGCAAAGGCAAACATTTTAAGTTTTCGGCAGTCGGCACGCAATTGTTGAGCGAAAGAAAAACATTTCTTAGTTATGGCATTTTTACTGTATTGAGCGGCAGTTCCTTTGTAATGATACAAAATCTTGATACCCTGATGCTGAGCCTGCTTACTAAGCAATCGTTCAGTTATGTGGGTATTTACGGTACGTTTTTCGCTATTGCGGTAGTTATTAGTTTGCCGGCCAAAGCATTGAGCCGTACTTCGTTGCAGATCATATCCCAGTCGTGGGTTACTAATGACCTTGCAAAAATTGGTAAAATCTATTACAAAACATCAGTAGTACAGATGCTTATAGGTTGTCTGTTTTTTATAGGTTTGGCTATCAATAAGCAATTTATTATCATGTTGCTGCATAAACACGACTATGCAAGCTATTTTAATGTGTTTATAGTAGTAGGTGTGGCATTTTTAGTTGATATGACCGGCGGTTTGAATGGTTATATCATGAATGCATCTAAATACTACAGGCTTACCACTGTTTTTATTGTATCGGCAGTAGCGCTGTGTGTATTATCAAATTTGATCCTGATACCGCAGATGGGCATGATGGGGGCTGCCTTGTCATATCTCATCACCATGTTTGCGCTGAACTTTGCATACTGGTTATTCATTAAAATTAAGTTTAACCTGCAACCCTTTGCAAAGGCCCACCTTTATATTTTAATGATTTTTACGGTTTGCCTGCTAATTGGGCTTTACCTCCCGCCGTTAAAAAATGTATACCTGGATATGGTTTACCGTTCGGGTATTATCGGCGTTGTGTACGTGTTTTTTGCCTACGTTTTAAAAATTTCAGAAGATATTAATCTTGTATTCGATCGTATCCTGAAAAAAGCATAAATCAGGGCACGTCAGGTGCTAAATATCCCATCCAGTCATCTATCATGCCTTAAATCCGCAGAGTACATTTGTACGGTTTAAAAGTTTTTTGATAATGAGAACATTATAATTGCTTGCATCGTACAAGAGGGCAGGATACCGTTGCAATGTAACGTTATCCTTAAACCTGGATTAACAATAAAATATTTTATCAGCCTCCGATTGAGTTAAATTAATTTTGATTTGCTTTAAAATGTTTTTTGTTCCCGGTTAAAATATTCTGAAAATTTAATAATATGAAAGATAATTATTATCATTATCCGTTAATTTAAGCTATGCACCCTGAACCTGCACGTTTGCATAAAACGTTTTTATGGGCGATATTTTGCCTGTTTTTCTTCCCATGCGCTGGCTTTAGCCGGGCGTTTGAAACCCCATTGTCCATTGGTACCAACTCAAGATTTGTTGAAACATCATTTACCCCACATGCTTTAACTGCTGCGCCCCTGCAGGCAATTACTATTTGCTCGGCAGCAGCAGCAGTACTTAACGGCGATGTAAAAACGCCAACTCCTAATAGTTACCTCTGGCAGATAAACAGTAACGGTAACTGGGTAAGCGCACCATCTGCAAATACGATGAAAGATTATATAACATCATCGTTGGTAAACAATGCCACAGGAAGCGTAGTATACAGTTTGCGCAGACAAACCACTACCGGCGGTGTTATTGCCTATGATTCATTTTATGATGTTACAGTTAGGCCAATCAGGGCAGTTAGCAATAATTTTATTAATACACCTGCTGTTACTCAATTTTGCAGTGCAGGTAATCCTACTAATATTACGGGCAGCACAGCTACCGGCGGAGATGGTACTTTTTCATATCAATGGCAATCATCAACAGATGATGTAACCTTTACTGATATTGCAGGAGCTACATCAAAAGATTATGATCCACCTGTTTTAAATAAGTATACTTATTACCGCCGGG
Organism: Mucilaginibacter gossypiicola; assembly: GCF_900110105.1. Classification (GTDB taxonomy): domain Bacteria; phylum Bacteroidota; class Bacteroidia; order Sphingobacteriales; family Sphingobacteriaceae; genus Mucilaginibacter; species Mucilaginibacter gossypiicola. The sequence continues at coordinate 56,738 of NZ_FOCL01000015.1, forward strand.
TGGTAACATCGGGCGCATGTACAACAGCCTCTGTCAGTAATGAGATTACTTTCCAGGTTTCACCTCCACCCCCTCCTCCATCACCAGTTACATCTAACGTAGCAATTTGCCAGGGAACATCGGCTGTGCTAACCGTGAGCTCACCAACGGCCGGATTAATATATAACTGGTATGACTCGCCGGCTAAAACTACGGTACTTGCCACAGGGACGTCTTTCACTACTCCTGTTTTAAACGCAAGCCGGAGTTATTATGTTGAGGCATCAAATGGCACCTGCGGCAGTACACCAACAACAATAGCAGTAACAGTTGTGCCATTACCCGCGGTACCGCAATTTGCACAAAGCACGGTTAGCGTTTGTTCCGGTTCCACAACAACAATTACTATACAAAATGCACAAAGCGGCGTTGTTTACAACTGGTACAGCAGCGCAACCGACGCCAATATTTTACACACCGGAACCAGTTATACAATCAGCAATGTAACAGGTGCGGTGTCTTATTATGTGCAGGCGGTAAGTACTACCGGTTGTAGTTCTTCTGCGCGGGGTACGGTGAGTTTATCTGTGGTTACCTTGCCGGTGGTTACCGTAAGCAGTTCGGGTACTTCTATTTGTCCGGGTACAAGTACTACCTTATCCGCCTCATCGTCAGATGCAGCTGCAGTCATATCATGGTATGACGCACCTACAGGCGGAAACCTGCTTGCTAAAGGCAATACGTACACTACAGGTAATTTAACCTCGGCCAAAAATTATTATGTAGAAGCCACAAACGCCACCGGATGTAACAGTAACGGAAGGGTTACGGTACAGGTGCAAATGACTAAACCGCTTGATCCTCCTGTAGTAACTGTTGGGGAAGTTACATCATCAAGTATAACTTTTGAGTGGAGCGCGGTAAGCGGTGCAACAAGCTACCTGGTAAGCACCGATAACGGCTTAACTTATGTTGAACCAAATTCGGGAAGTGCCGGTTTAACACACAAGGTGAGCGGTCTTGATATTAACCAGTCGGTGACAATTAGGGTAAAGGCTTTGGGGGCTAACTCATGTACACTCAGCGATGCTTCGGCAGCGGTTACGGCCTCTACCATTGATAATAATAATGTGATATACGTAGCCAACAATTTTACCCCCAATGGCGATGGAAATAATGATATTGTTTATGTACACGGTAAAAACATCAATACGCTTTCATTTTATGTATATGACCAATGGGGGCAATTGCTTTTTACCTCAACCGATGTTAGTAAAGGATGGGATGGCTATTTTAAAGGCTCATTAATGCCCGTGGGCGTGTACGTATATTATTTAAAAGCAACTATGAATAATGGGGCGCAATTGACTAAAAAAGGAACAATTACGCTATTACGATGAAGAAATTACTACTAATTATCACCATAGCACTGCAGCTTGCAGTTGCCGGAACAGTGAAGGCGCAGGTTGATCCGCATTTTTCACAATTTTATGCGTATCCACTTTGGCTCAACCCGGCCCTTACCGGTGTTTTTGACGGCGATACGCGCCTGTCTGCTAATTTCAGGGACCAGTGGACAAATATCAGCAACGGTTACCGTACAGCCGGTGTATCGGCCGATTTTAAACCGACCGATAAAGTTGGCATTGGCATCAACATACTCGATCAGAAGGCAGGTACGGCCGGTTATAATTACTTTACAGCTTACGGATCATTCGGTTATGGGATAACCCTGTCTGACGATGGTAACCAGCGTTTGCATTTCGGTTTACAGGCAGGCGTTATCAGTCGCAGTTTTGATCCGGGCAAACTCCAGTCTGATAACCAGTACGATCCTAACAGTGGCTTTGACCCAACATTGCCCAATTTTGAAAATTTTGGATATTCATCAAAAACGGTATTTGATGCCGGCGCTGGTATCTATTATTATAATGCCGACCCGATGAACAAAGCTAATTTTTTTGGCGGGCTTGCCATTAACCACATTAATGATGTAACCGACCCTTTTGCAGCCGGAGGTATAAGCAGCAAGCTGCCTATGCGGTTTACTGCACATGGAGGGATCCGTATCAAGGCTTCTGATTTTTTCGACCTTATTCCTAACGTTGTTTACATAAAACAGGGCCAGGGCCAGATCAAAGCTTTAGGTGTGTACTCTGAGCTTAAGTTTGCTGATGACAATGGCCTTGTACTTGGTGGTATGATGCGCCTACAGGACGCTGCCATTGCTAACGTTGGCTACCATATAAGGCAAATGGTTATAGGCGCAAGCTACGATTTTAATACCTCAGGACTGCGTGCAGTTACATCAGGCCGTGGCGGTTTCGAATTATCAATAAGTTATATATTTAGTCGCTATACTGATTCTCCGGCTCCAATTTGTCCAAGGATATAATATGAAAAAACTATTACCTTATTTTCTACTATCGTTTTTTCCGGCTGTTGCATTTGGGCAGGCTAAAAATTATAAAGCCCTGGCCGATACTGCTTTTAACAGGCATGAATACTATACAGCGGCCTATTATTACAGGCATATTGTCGATGGTACAACCATTGAATCAAAAAACAGCGTACCTCTTTCACCCAATAAAAAGAGCGGCTCAAAAAAGGAAACAACCAATCAATATATAATTTACCAACTGGCCGAATCGTACCGTCTATATAAGGATTATACAGATGCTACTATCTGGTACACCAAAATGAGCCAGGAAGGATCAATAGAAAAGTACCCTTTAACCCCGCTTTGGTATGGCATATGTTTGCAGGCAAACGGGAAATATGATGATGCTCTTGCACAGCTAAAGCAATTTGCAGCAAACAACCAGGATCCAAAATATACAACCCTGGCCAATAAAGAAATTACTTCATGTGAGTACGCGTTGAAACAATTGGAGCATCCGCGTGCCGTTGATGTATCTCCTCTGGTATTTCTGAATAAAGATCAGGGCGATTATGCCCTCACCGTGAATTTGGGCCGATATTGGTTTACCTCATCACGTATGGTTGATAAGGATAAATTTTTCACCAACAGGATTTATAGTTCGGCTATTTTAGATTCGACAAAAGCGCTTGCTACAAATTTTAATGTCTTTGATAAAGAAGGGCAAATTGAATATGCTACGCCTTCGCTTGATGGCACCGGCACTAAAATGTACCTCACCCGCTGGTATAAAAAGAACGGAAAAACGGTATCGGCTATTTACTTCAGCCAGTTGGCGAGTGGCGTTTGGCAGCAACCTGTGAGGCTCAACAGCACCGTTAACGCCGAAGGTTATAATTCCAAACATCCTTTTGTTAGTGCCGATGGCAGGCGGCTGTTCTTTTCATCCGACAGGCCGGGAGGCGAGGGCGGCGATGACATCTGGGAAAGTAACCTTGATGACGCCGGGCAGCCAAAAACGGTGAGCAATTTGGGTAGTACTGTAAACACGCCTTATGATGAGCAATCGCCCTATTATGACGGGCCGGATAAAGTATTGTTTTTTAGCTCGAATGGTTTTACCGGTATGGGAGGCTTTGATGTTTACCGCAGCGATGGTGACTTTGGGCATTGGGCAACCCCGGTTAATTTAGGCTATCCGGTTAACTCATCTAAAGATGATTTGTACTACAGCATTGATCCAACTAATCCAAACAAGTTTTATCTGAGCTCGGCCCGTGGTTCTGATTGTTGTTTGAGTTTATTCACCGGGCAATACAAGTTTTTATACATCAGCGGCCGTATAATTGATTGCCACACCAATAGTGGGATGGCCGGTGCAAGGGTGATTTTAAAGGATCCGAATGTTAAAATGGGCCTGGTTGCCAAGGTTACCGATGATAAAGGCGACTATGTTTTCCAGGTAAAAGAAAAGCTGCCAAGCTATAAGCTGGAAATTTCGCAAAAGGGATATTTTACTAAGGTTGTCCCCGCGCCTTTAGTAAAGCCAGGTATTGATACGCTCATTAACCCCGAAATATGCCTGCAGAATTATAAGGTTAATGTACCGATAGTTATTGAAGATATTTATTTCGATTTTGGCAATGCCCATCTCCGGTCCGAATCATATGATGTACTGGATAAACTAGTTGCCATTATGAGCGATAACCCTAAAATAAAGATTGAGCTTGGTTCGCACACTGATAATATAGGCAGCGACGCAGGTAACCTGAAACTATCGCAGGCACGGGCCGAAACTTGTGTTGATTATTTGTTGCTCAAGGGAATTAAATCTACCCGCATTACCGCCAAAGGCTATGGTAAAAGGATGCCTATCGCACCTAACCAATTACCTAACGGAAAGGATAACCCGGCGGGCAGACAGCTAAATCGTCGTACCACATTCACCGTAAAATCGGCAGACTAAAAACAAATTATTTTATTTGTTGGCGATGGCATGGTTATGATATAATTTTGTCTTCGCAAGTTAAATGCCCTGCTATATGCAGGGCATTTAATTTCAATACCGATCTGCTGAAATCATACCATGCAAAATCTTGCCCCGATAGCCCTTTTTGTTTATAACCGGCCCGATCATACGCGCCGTACTATCAGTTATTTGCAGCAAAATTTACTGGCTGACGAGTCGCGCCTTTATATTTTTTGCGATGCGGCTAAAACTGATGCTGATAAAGCCAAAGTTGAGCAGGTGAGGCAATTGGCGCAGGATGTAAGCGGTTTTAAATCGGTAAAAGTTATTTTGCGCGATCACAACCTTGGCTTGGCCGAATCTATCATTAGCGGGGTAACGCAGCTGGTTTATGAGTATGGTAAGGTGATTGTATTTGAGGATGATTTATTGTCTTCTCCGTACACCCTGCAGTATTTCAACAACGCACTAACAAAGTATGCAAACCAGGAGCAGGTAATGCATATTGGCGCATATATGTACAACCTGCACGATAAAACCCTGCCCGAAACCTTCTTTTACCGTGCTGCCACCAGCTGGGGCTGGGCAACCTGGGCCCGCGCATGGAAAAACTTTGAGCCCGATGTTGATAAGCTGATAGCCCAGTTTGATAATTTGAAAATAGCCCGCTTTTCGATAGAAGGGAAAATGAATTTCTGGAAACAGATTGAGCAGTTTAAAGCAGGCAAAAATAACTCATGGGCCATCCGTTGGTACGCCTCCATCTTTTTAAAAAACGGGTTGACACTGAACCCGTCGCAATCGCTGATTCAAAACATAGGCCACGATGGCACGGGTGTACACTCCAATAATGAAGATATATATCACGTGCAAATGGCCCGTAAACAGGTAACGCAATTCCCGGATTTGATACAGGAAAATGAGCAGGCTTACAGGGCTATCAAACATTTTCTGGCTAACAGAAAAGGAACACTGCTACAGCGGGTTAGGCGCTTTGTGAGGCAGCAGATGGGGCGTTGATTGCTTGTTTTAATTCCCGGTAAGTAGTTTAAAAAATGCAAAGTATTCATTGCCGTTGGTTTTAACCAACGGTGAAAGAACTGAAAAATCTTGGCTTTAGCCCAATTATGCAAGCGGATTTAGGCTGAAGCCCTCCTGCCGCTAATTCTTATTCCGTTGGTTAAAGCCAACGGCAATGAAATCTTATCTATCTGTAAATCAGCTCGCGCTCGTTTGTAACGAGTGCGTAAGCTGGGTTTGCGTTTATAACGCAAAGGCGATGCAATCGCTAAGCCATATTAAGTGGTCGTTGCAAACGAGAGCAAGATTAATCGTGTTTGAAAGCCTTAAACCGGGAAACAAAATTTCCCCATCAGCACCGCCGGATTGGCTCCAATGCTGATTGGTTCGCCACATAAGGCTTCATTGCCTAACAGGGCAAATAATATGGCTTCCTTGGCATCGGGATTAATCCCCAATGCACTGCTATCTCCAATAGCTGCTTGTGGCAACAACTTCTTTAATTTGCCAATAACAAACGGGTTCCTTGCTCCGCCGCCGCTGGTGAAAATTTTAATATCACCACCAGCGATATTTTCCTTGATAAAGCCGGCTATGGATGCCGCTGTGAAGGCGCTTAAGGTACAAACGAGATCTGCATTACTAATCGCGCCGGTGCCCGATTGTTGTTGAGCTTCGGTAACCATATTAAGGTTAAACAATTCTGGTCCGGTGGTTTTTGGGGCTTTCTCTTTAAAAAATGGATGGGAGAGGAGCGCTTTCAACAAGTTTTCATTCACCTTCCCACTGTAAGCAATTGCCGAATCCTCATCATATGGTTTATCAAAATATTTGCGGCAGGCTGCATCAATGAGTGTATTACCGGGGGCGATATCAGTGCAGAGGACGCGGCTAAAATCGCCGTCACCAGGCAGCCAGGTTAAATTGGCAATGCCACCAATGTTTAACAGTACCCGGTTTTCGCCGGTTTTGCTGCCCAATAACACATCTCCATACAATGCCAACGGGGCACCTTCACCTCCGGCAGCAATATGTTTCTGTCTGAAATCGCTAATGGTTAATATGCCGGTTTTTATGGCAATATGATCACCATCGCCAATTTGCAGGGTGGCGTTAGGTGAGCTTTTGTGCTGATGTAAACGCTGCGGCGCATGGTAAATGGTTTGGCCGTGACTGGCGATGAAATCGACGTTGTGTGGCTCGATATGCCATTGGCTCATTGCCTGCAGTATTAACTCCGCGTGATAGCTACCGATATAAGCATTGAGTAAAGTCACCTTTTCCAGATCGGCATTACGCTTTGCAAATACCTGCTGAACTTCCTGCTTAAAATCATCCGGATAAGGGATGGTGATAAATTGCACCAGTTCGAAATGAGTACCTAAACCGTGCCCGGTAAATTTACATAAAGCAATATCAAGCCCATCCAGCGATGTGCCCGACATAAGGCCGATACCCAATTTTGATGGTTTTTGAGCGATGCTGAACAGGCGCTGCAGGTTATGGTTTAATGGGATCATGGGCTTAAATTACTATTTGTGCGGCAACTGCAAAAGTTAAAATAATAGCTGCACTATGTAAATATCTGATATATTTGTTTTGAACAACTAACCTCATTTTACATTTCCTAAAATTCATGGCACGATTAAATTTATTGGAAGAGACGCGTTACGAGAAGTTACCTGTAAGCGTGTACAACAACCAACATGAGGCCTCGGTGGCTGTAGCTAACCGGATAGCCGATCTGATCCGCGCAAAACAAGCTAAAGGCGAAAAAGCGGTATTAGGCCTTGCTACGGGTGTAACCCCGATTGGGGTATATGCCGAACTGGTAAGGCTGCACAAAGAAGCAGGCTTAAGCTTTAAAAATGTGATCACTTTCAACCTGGATGAGTACTACCCGATGAAACCCACAGCGGCCCAAAGCTATGTGACCTTCATGTACGAAAATCTGTTCGGCCATATTGATATAGACAAAGCCAATGTGCACATCCCCGATGGCACGCTGGATAAAGATGCGGTAGCAGGTTACTGCCTGGCCTACGAAAAGCAGATTGAAGAATTGGGAGGTTTAGACCTTCAGATCCTGGGTATTGGTCGTACAGGTCACATCGGCTTCAACGAGCCGGGCTCCGCACCTAACTCTGGTACCAGAATGGTAACCCTGGATGATTTAACCAGGAGTGATGCTTCAAGGGATTTCGGTGGTAAAGCGAATGTTCCAACCAAAGCGATCACCATGGGTATCGGTACTATTTTCAAAGCAAGGGAAATCATCCTGATGGCCTGGAGCAAGAAAAAAGCACCGATCATCAAGAAAGCTGTAGAAGGGGAGATTTCGGGCGAAGTACCTGCAACTTACCTGCAATTATCGCAGCATGTGGAATTTGTATTGGACGAGGCAGCGGCATCAGAATTAACGAGGTTTGATACCCCATGGTTAGTTAAAGATTGTGTATGGGATAACCAGTTGAAAAAGAAAGCAGTGATCTGGCTTGCTAATGAAATCAATAAACCGGTACTGAAACTAACCGAAGAAGATTATAACAATCACGGTATGGCGCAGCTTGCTGTGGAGCAGGGCCCTGTATACAATATCAACATCGATATCTTTAACCAGATCCAGCATACCATCACTGGCTGGCCGGGCGGTAAACCGGATGCTGATGATTCACAGAGACCGGAAAGGGCATTGCCTGCTAAGAAACGTTCCATCATTTTTTCACCACACCCGGATGATGATGTGATCTCAATGGGCGGTACATTTATCCGTTTGGTAGACCAGGGCCACGATGTACACGTAGCTTACCAAACTTCAGGCAATACTGCGGTATGGGATGATGATGTGTTGAGGTACATGGAATTTGCCATCGACTTTACGAACAGTATCGGCGAAGACACTACTCATCTTCAGAAATCATATGAAGATATGCGTGCATTTTTCCCAACCAAGCAGCCAAACGAGATTGATACCCAGGAGATCAGGAATGTAAAAGGCTTCATCAGGAAAACAGAAGCAATCTCTGGTGCAAGGTATGCAGGTTTGCAAGATGATCATATCCACTTCATGGCCCTACCCTTCTATGAAACAGGTAAAACCAAAAAGAACTCAGTAGGCGAGGAAGATATCCAGCTGACTATCGATTTGCTGCAGAAAATAAAACCACAACAAATCTTTGCGGCAGGTGATTTTGCCGATCCTAACGGAACCCACCTCGTGTGCTTCAAGATCATCTTAGCTGCATTGGACAGGCTGAAAGGCAAAGAAGCCTGGGTAGAAGACTGCTGGTTATGGATGTACCGCGGCGCATGGCATGAGTTTGAAACCTACGAGATAGAAATGGCCGTACCATTGTCACCACAAGAGGTAATTCGCAAGCGTAACGCGATCTTCAAACACCAGTCGCAAAAAGACAGGCCGGTATTCCCGGGCGATGATGCAAGGGAATTCTGGGTACGTGCAGAAGACCGCACCCGCGACACTGCTCAACGCTACGACCGCCTTGGCCTTGCTGAGTATGAGGCAATGGAAGCGTTTAAACGATATATGTTTTAATGAACCGGCGCCCGTGACAACACGGGCGCTTTGCATAATTTACCGTGAGTACACGATGAATAAAGCCCATCTTTAACAAATATGTCATTTCGATAGCGCAATGGGTGGGTTTAAGCGCAGGGGCGAAAGAGAAATCTTATACGCCATGCATGCGAACTATATATAGCGGCTTTGTAGGGCGTATAAGATTTATCCTCACCCGCTCGCGCATTCCCAACGCGAGGCTCGTTGAAATGGCATATGATATTGGATAACGATCAGACAATATTTATGACCTCAACGATAACCGAAAAACCGAAACGGCTCCTTTCCCTCGATGTATTTCGCGGGATAACCATCGCTATGATGATCCTTGTTAATGATCCTGGTGACTGGGGGCACATCTACGCCCCGCTTGAACATTCCAAATGGAACGGATGTACACCTACCGACCTGGTTTTTCCTTTCTTTTTGTTTATGGTTGGCGTATCGGTTATATATGCTATGGAAAGCAAAAAGGATACCGTATCGCATAGCAGACTCATTCTGAAAGCGCTGTACCGTACTGGGGTCCTGTTGTTGATCCCCTGGATAACTCAATACATCTTTCACCCGGATGGTGGACTGGCCCATTTGCGCCTGCCGGGTGTGCTGCCGCGCATAGCGCTGGTATATTTCATCAGCACCATACTTTATCTCAAGACATCGCAAAAAACACGCGACTGGATTTTTGCCATTGCGCTTGTTGGGTATTTCATCATCATGACCTTTGCCCCGGTACCGGGTGTGGGCTACGCCAATCTTGAGCCCGAAACCAATATGGGCGCCTGGATAGACAGGCTGGTATTTACGCCCGATCACCTCTGGCGCGAATCGCATACCTGGGACCCGGAAGGTTTGCTGGGTACTATACCCGCAGTAGCCACAGCCTTGTTTGGCATACGGGTTGGCAGCTGGCTTAAACGTAAGGACCGCGATGACCAGGTAAAAACAAACTGGATGTTTACGTATGGAATAATAGCCGTTATGGCTGGTTTGTTCTGGGATTTGTTTTTCCCTATTAACAAAGCCTTGTGGACAAGTTCGTTTGTATTGTATACCGGTGGCCTGGCAACCATTGCACTGGCGTTAAGCTACTGGCTTATTGATATACAAGGGTACAAACGGTTTACTTATCCATTTGTGGTATTTGGTACAAATGCAATTACGGCTTATGTGTTATCTGGTTTTATCCCGCATTATATGGGGATGATCAAAATAGGCGGTCATTCAATTTATCAAACATTTTTTGCTCCTTATTTTTCGCCGGTAAATGCTTCGCTGGTAAGTGCTATATTTACGGTACTCATTTTATGGGTGGTGATGTGGATATTCTACATCAAAAAAATCTTTATTAAAATTTAAAATGAACCTAAAACTTAAACTTATCGTACTTGCGGGTGTAATCCTGTTCTCTTTTTCAAGGGTAGAAGCGCAAACAACTAATCTAACTATTACCCCGGCACATTAGGAAAAGCTGTACAAATGCTTCAGTCTATAGGTATCGATAAACAGTTTGATAACATGGTAAACAACCTGATAACGGCATCAAGCAGCCAGATGCCTGAAAATAACCGATCGGGTTATATTAAAGTTATGAGAACCTTTATGGGCAAATATTTTACCTGGGATTTGCTTAAGGATAAAATGGCCGCTATTTATGCCAATGAATTTAGCGAAGAAGAACTTGGCCAGATAACAGCCTTTTATAACTCGCCAATAGGGCAAAAAGTAAGCTCAAAATTGCCTTCTTTGATGCAAAAAGGGATGATGGTTGGTCAGGAAGTAGTTGGTCAGCATAAAGACGAGTTACAGCAAATGATGGAAACGGAGTTTGCTGATAAAAATGATTCGCCTGCGGTAAAAGAACAGGTATCACCTGCCGCTAACAAACCGGCCTCAAAAGCACCTGTAAAACATTAAATTTCCCGAATCATACTTTGTAACTAAGATTTTCGTTTTGCATCTTAGTACCCTGATTATTCAAACTTTATAATGAACCTGAACAAATACGTTCCGTTGGCCTTATTGGCTTTAACTCTTTCGGCGGGTAGTGCTTTTGCACAAGTTAAAAAGAAACCTGTTCCATCTCCTAAAAATAAACCCGGAGCCCCGGCAATTGCTCCTAAAAGTGACGTTTTACCGGTTGATCAAAGCGTGATCATCGGTAAGTTGCCTAATGGTTTAACTTATTATATCCGTGCCAATGCCGAGCCTAAAAGCAGGGCCGAGCTTTATTTGGTTAACAAAGCCGGTTCTGTTTTGGAAAATGATGATCAGCAGGGGTTGGCCCATTTTACCGAACACATGGCTTTTAACGGAACACGTGATTTTCCTAAAAATCAGATGGTTGATTACCTTCAAAAAGCAGGTGTGAAATTTGGAGCCGATTTAAATGCTTACACTTCATTTAATGAAACCGTTTTCCAGCTGCCTTTGCCAACTGACACTGCCAGCGTATTTGAAAAAGGATTTAACATATTAGCTAACTGGGCGGGTTATGTAAGTTTTGACCCTTCCGAAATTGATAAAGAGCGTGGTGTTGTTTTGGAAGAGGAACGCCTGCGTGGTAAAAATGCGCAGGAGCGCATTCAACAACAAACACTGCCGGTATTGCTTAATAACTCAAGATATGCGTTACGTTTGCCTATCGGTAAGGAAGACATCCTGAAAAACTTTAAACCCGAAACCATCAAGGCATTTTACCAGGATTGGTACCGTCCCGATTTGCAGGCAGTAATTGCTGTGGGCGATTTCGACCCTAAACGCGTTGAGGCGCTTATTAAACAAAATTTTTCGCAGCTTAAAAATCCGGCTGCCGAAAAACCAAGGACAAAATATTCAGTGCCTGCTACGCCAGGTACAGCGGTAAAAATTGTTACCGATCCTGAATACCCGTACACCATAGCACAAATCATTGTTAAACATCCCGGCACTGTTACCAAAACCACCGGCGATTATATGCAGCAGGTAAGGGTGCAACTATTTAACCAGATGCTTAACGCGCGTTTAAACGAGTTGCTTCAAAGGCCTAATCCACCGTTTTTATACGGTCGTACCAGCTACGGTAATTTTATAGGCGATCAGGATGCTTATACTTCATTGGTTGTTGCTAAACCGGGCGAACTGGAAAAGGCTGTTAAAGCCGTAGTGGCCGAATCAGAACGTGCCCGTAAATTTGGGTTTACCCTTACCGAACTGGAGCGCGCCAAGCAGGATGCGCTGGTAGGCATTGGCAATGCTTACCGTGAAAGGGATAAAACACCATCGGCAAATTTTGTGCGTGAATACCAGGCCAACTTTTTAACCGGTGAGGCTATTCCGGGTATCAACTTTGAATACAATTTTTATATCGGCAATATCTATAAAGTTAGCCTGGCGGATATGAATGCCATGGCTGGCAAATTTATCAGCGATCAAAACCGCGTGGTAATAGTACAGGCCCCGGATAAAGAAAAAGCCAATTTACCTGATGACAAGACGTTGCTGAACTGGATAGCCACAGGTGGCCAAAACGTTACTGCCTATGTTGACAACGTATCGAGCGAGCCGCTATTAGCCAAAATACCTGAAGGTAGCAAAGTTGCCAAGCAAGATACAGACGCAGCCATCGGCACAACCACCCTTACGTTAGGTAACGGTTTAAAGGTGATATTAAAGCCAACAGATTACCGTAACGATCAGATCCTGATAAGCGGGTATGCTTTTGGCGGTACATCGCTGGCAAGTGATGATGAATTTACATCGGCAAACCTGGCTTCATCTATTATCAGCGGCAGCGGTATAGCGCAGTTTAACCAGGGCATGCTTGATAAAAAGCTGGCAGGCAAAAACCTAAGCATTTCGCCATATATCAGCGAGTTTGCACAAGGCATTTCCGGGAATACCTCACCTGCCGATTTTGAAACCGCACTGCAACTGATTTACCTGTACTTTACCCAGCCCCGTAAAGACAAAGATATTTGGGATGCCAATATGGAGCAGACCAGGGCCGTACTCGCAAACCGTGGTCTTGACCCGGGAAGTGTTTACCAGGATACGGTGTCGGCTGTATTAAGTAACTATAATTTCCGCGGTATGGTTACAACTATTCCAAGGCTAAACGCGGCAACGCTTGATAAAGCTTACGATTTTTATAAAAAACGCTTTGCTGATGCCAGTGCCTTTACCTTTACGCTGGTTGGCAACTTTGACGTAGAAACAGTTAAACCCTACCTTGAGCATTATCTTGGCGGTTTACCATCAACCAACAGCAAGGAGACCTATAAAAATATGAATATCCAGCCAGCCGCGGGTGTAATAACAAAAACGGTAAATAAGGGCGTTGGGGATAAAAGTACCGTGCAATTGGTTTTCAGCGGCCACTATGAATATAACGAAGCTAACAACATACAGGTTGATGCGCTTGAAGAAGTACTGAACATTAAACTGATTGAACGTTTAAGAGAGCAGGAAAGCGGTGTTTATGCGCCGGGTGTAAGGGCAAGTTACCGCAAAATTCCGGGCGCCCGTTATTCCTTTACTATTTCTTTCGGTTGCGCTCCCGAAAACGTGGATAAGCTGATCAATGCCACAATGGAAGAGATCGGTAAAATTAAACAGAATGGCGCACTACCGGCCGATATCCAGAAATTTGTTGCTGAAGAAGCACGTTCAACACAGCAACAGCTTAAGCAAAATGTTTTCTGGACAGGATACCTTGCATCATCGTCACAAAACGGCGAAAATCCAGATCAGATACTGGCGCATGTAAACAGTCTTGAACAAATAACCCCTCAAACCACTAAAGACGCCGCCAACAAATACCTGAGCGGTAAAAATTTGATTAAACTGATTTTGATGCCTGAAAAGAAGTAGGATGTTAACGAAAAAAAAGAAGGCCTTTCCCACTGTGGAAGGCCTTCTTTTTTTATCAATGACGTGTTTGAAAGCGGCTGTCATGCTGAACTTGTCGAAGCATGGTGGGTGGGCCTCTCCGCACGAGTCTTCGACAGGCTCAGACTGACCAGCCCTCTTTTGTAATTTCATCTTCAGTGTTAGCTGGATTTAAACACTCATGACAAACGGTAACAACCTCAATGCATATTCAAATAAGCGACGGCCGTATCATTGGCTTTATGCACTACCACGCCAACGCATTTACCACTGCCATCTATTTCAAAAGAAATCCCTTTAGCCAGATCGGTGTAAACCTGCACCTTGCCGCTTTTGCTACTATAAGTTGACATTGGCTTTAACGTATAGTTTTTTTGTATTTCCTGTTTAGATGAACCAACACCAATTCCGTCACCGGTTTTAAACTGTGGCGATGTTACCAGGATCTTTTGCACATAACTTACCTGTTCATCCTTGCCGCCCATATTGTGATGAGCGAAAACCGATGTACGGTTACCCGCAGGATTGTGATTGGCAAACCATGCCATTAATGAACTACCCATAGCAGCATCCGAACTATCTGGTTTTCCTAACCGCTTGATCGCATTTTTAACATCATCGTTTAAAACAATGTACCCGATGCTTTTGCCGGGAGTGATAAGCCAATCGGATTGTGAAGTGTTGGCCGTGCCGGTATCCGAGGCCATAGTATGGTGGGTAGTAGTGTCGTTTTTATCGCTGATATGTTGCCCTGTAGTATCTTTAGGCACTTTATTGGTATCGGCCAGAGTTGTTTCTTTTTTGGAGTTATTTCCACAGGCCAAAAGGCAGATGGCTATTGAAACGATTATTAAGCTATTTCTGATCATATAACTATAACCAATTAAATGGTTATTTTGTTGGCTCGGTTATCCAGCCATAACCAAACAATAAAAAAATTGTTAAAGGGATAATGACAAGCATCGGCCAACAGGTTATACAGCAATGGTACAAGGAGAAAAACTGGGAGCAGTTTCCGTTCCAGTCCGAAATGATGGACGCTTACCTTGGCGGATATTCGGGTTTGTTGAATGCCCCAACCGGCAGCGGTAAAACTTTTGCCTTATTCCTGCCTTTTTTGGCAGGCTTTATCAATGCCAATCCGGATACTTATAAAATAAAACAGAATAATGGTTTGCTGATGCTTTGGATAACCCCGTTGCGGGCGCTTACCAATGATATCCGCAAGGCTATGCAGGAGGCCTGTGATGAGATAGGCCTGCCATGGCGTATAGCCACCCGCACAGGCGATACGCCAGCTGCAGAAAAACAGGCCCTCAAAAAAAAGTTGCCGGAAGTGCTGCTTACTACCCCCGAAAGCCTGCACCTGATGCTCGCCCAAAAAGAGTATCCAAAGTTATTTAATCAGCTGCAGGTAGTGGTAATTGATGAATGGCATGAGCTGTTGGGAACGAAACGTGGGGTGCAGGTGGAGTTGGGGGTTTCTAAGTTAAAAGTCTTAAGTCTTAAGTCGGAAGAGGCGAATGAAAATGTAGCTAAAGACTTAGGACTTTCAACTTCAGACTTAAGACTGAAAATTTGGGGCATAAGCGCTACCATAGGTAACCTCGAACAAGCTGCCGAGGTTTTATTGGGCAATGATTTTCCGCCGGAACAGGTAAAAATGGTGCGGGCCAACCTGGAGAAAAAGTTGGACATCCGTTCCATCATTCCGCAAAATATCGAGAGTTACTCGTGGGCAGGGCACATTGGTTTAAAGCTTTTGCCCGAGGTAATGGAGATCGTAGCCAAAAGTAAAACCACCTTGATATTTACCAATACCCGTTCCCAGTCGGAAATCTGGTACCATGCCATTTTAGATAATTACCCGGAATATGCCGGTATCATGGCCATGCATCACGGATCGCTGGATAATGAGCTGCGCAACTGGGTGGAGGCTGCCCTGCACGCCGAGGCTTTAAAGTTGGTGGTATGTACATCAAGTTTGGATTTGGGGGTGGATTTTCGCCCCGTAGACACTGTTGTGCAGGTTGGCAGTCCGAAAGGTGTTGCAAGGTTTATGCAGCGTGCGGGGCGAAGTGGTCACCATCCCGGGGCCACATCACTGGCATATTTTGTACCAACACATTCGCTCGAATTATTGGAGGGGGCGGCGTTAAAAGAAGCTATCAAGGATAAGATCTTTGAAAGTCGCGACCCCATGCTGCTTACTATGGACGTATTGATCCAATACATGGTCACGCTGGCAGTGTCAGATGGTTTCCGGGCCGATGAGCTTTTTAAAGAAGTTAAAACTACTTATGCTTTTGCCGATCTGAGCCGGAACGAATTTGGTCAGTTACTTGATTTCATTACCAGTGGTGGCAAAACACTTGCGCAGTATGATGAATTTTTAAAGGTTGAGGTTGAAAACGGATTGTATAAAGTAAACAGCCGCAGGGTAGCCATGCGGCATAGGTTAAGCATTGGCACAATCACCAGCGAACTGAGCATCCGGGTGAAATGGCTTAGTGGAGGGAGTTTGGGCACTATTGAAGAATCATTTGTGTCCAAGCTAAAACCGGGTAATACCTTTTGGTTTGCTGGCCGGAGTTTGGAGTTTGTACGGGTAAAAGAAATGACGGCCTATGTCAAAAAATCAAATTCAACAAAAGGTATCATCCCGAGTTGGAACGGCGGACGGATGCCTCTTTCATCGCAGCTGGCAGCTGTGTTCAGGCTCAAGCTTGATGAAGTGGCGCATGGTATCGAAAAGGATATAGAGGTTAAGGCTCTGAAGCCCCTTTTTGATTTGCAGCAACAGTTATCGCACCTGCCTCAAAGTCATGAGTTTTTAATAGAGTCATTTAAATCGAAAGAGGGGCACCACCTGTTGTTTTATCCTTTTGAAGGACGGTTGGTTCACGAGGGTATGGCTTCATTGCTGGCTTTCCGTATCAGTAAAATTAAACCGGCCAGTTTCTCCATCGCCATGAATGACTATGGCTTTGAGCTGCTTACTGATGAGGATATCCCGATTGAACAAGCACTGGAAGATACCGGCTTTTTTTCGATAGATAACCTGATAGATGATATTCAGCATAGTTTAAATGCCAATGAAATGGCCCGCCGGCGATTTAGGGATATAGCCCATATCGGCGGCCTTGTATTTACCGGTTATCCCGGTCAGCAGGTTAAGAACAAACATTTGCAGGCATCAACCTCATTGCTGTTTGAAGTTTTTAGCGAGTACGAGCCGGATAACTTACTGGTGCGCCAGGCCTATAATGAAGCGCTTGCTTTTCAGCTGGAGGAGTTTCGGTTAAGGGCTGCTTTGCAACGGATCCAAACACAGAACATCATTTTAAAAGTGATAGAGCGCCCAACACCTTTTGCCTTCCCGATCATGGTTGATAGCCTCGGCCGTGAAAAGCTAACTACCGAAACCATGGAAGAACGCATAGCTAAAATGGCCCGCAGCTACGGCGCGGAAGGTGTTCCCGAACCTGCCGAACGGAAAACAAGGAAGCAGGGGATCACGAGGAGGAAAGGGTTGTAAACCGTTGAAAAGATAAAAAATGTCGTGCTGAACTTGTTTCAGTACCCTACGCGCTTAGTATGCGTTGAGCAAAGCCACGGTTAAGTATGCCGCAGAACCTATCCTGTGGGATCCCGAAATAAATTCGGGATGACGGAGTTGGCTAACAAACTTGTTACCCCTTATCCATTAAACCCGCACTCCTTTTTTGGCTCATAAGAATAAACACTTATCCTTATGAAAACCTTAAAACTCCGTTACTTAATCATTGCATTTACTCTTTTTCTTACGTCATGTGCCGTACCTGCAGCGGTTTATTTAGGCGATACCTATCCTGTAACTGATAACATTGATGTGTACTATGATGCCAAAGATGTTAAGCAGGATTACAAAGTAATAGGTCATTTGGCTATTGCTTATACTGAAGACTCGGCGGTGGCAAAAAAACTACTTTCTGATAAGGCAAAAACACAAGGTGCCAACGGTATCATTATTTTTCAGGTGGAAGGCAATAATGCCAATGCTACCATCAGGGCTGATGCGATTAAATATAGTAAATGATTTTAAATCATGTGCATTGCAAGCGTAGCAGCCGCTTGCTATACAGGATGTCCTTGCATAGTTCGCGACTGCCACGTCGCCCTGATGCATTGCCCCGCCCGCTCCTCGCGATAACATAAATGCTATACGCGCTATCCGTAGACGGAGTCTACGGATTTTTTATGCATGTAGTTTGTAACTACAGTAATAGGCATTTTTTTACCTTTGCCCCTATGGAAACCATCACCTGGCATGATTTTGAAAAAGTAGAACTGCGTGTAGGCACTGTACTGGAAGCTATAGATTTTCCTGAAGCCCGTAAACCTGCGTTTAAAGTAAGGGTTGATTTTGGTGAGTTTGGCATTAGGTGGTCAAGTGCACAGATCACCAAACACTACACCAAAGAGCAGCTGATAGGCAGGCAAATAGTAGGTGTAACAAACTTTCCAAAAAAACAAATCGCCAATTTTATGTCGGAATTTCTGGTAACAGGATTTGCCGACGAAAACGGAGATATCGTGCTAACTGCAGTTGAAAAACCTGTGCCAAACGGCAGCAAACTTATTTAAATGAGATACATCAGTTTTGAGGATGAAACTTCGATATCGCCCGATGAGTATTTTATGGGTGAAGCTTTAAAGGAAGCCCGCTACGCGCTTGAAGAAGATGAGATCCCGATTGGGGCCGTAGTAGTTTACAACGGACGAATCATAGGAAAGGGGCATAACCTTACAGAAAGGCTTAACGACGTATCCGCGCATGCAGAAATGCAGGCACTTACTGCGGCGGCAAACCTAATTGGCGGTAAATACCTGCAGGGCTGTACGCTATATGTTACTATGGAACCCTGTGTTATGTGCGCAGGGGCGTCATACTGGTTCCAGGTAAGTAAGATTGTATTCGGTGCTTATGACAACAAGTTAGGCTTTGGCCGTATCAATCAAAAAATAACCCATCCCAAAACAGTGATTACCGGTGGCATTCGCGAAGCCGAATGCAGCCAGCTGGTAAAAGATTTCTTTAAGGGGAAGAGGAAGAAGTAGGTTAGTTGTCTGAACCGGAATTTATTGAATTAAGGAATTGACAGAATGCAAGGCAAATCCAATAAATTCTAAAAATTAGTTTAATTCGAGTTCAGACAAACTCAAAAACATGACAATTATTTAGAACAAATAGTTCTGTCAACCCTTATATTTGTTACGTCACAACAAACATTAAACTTTAAAATTAACAACTTAAAATTATGGCATTTACACTACCGGCGTTATCCTACGCTACCGATGCTCTGGAACCGCACATTGATAAACTGACCATGGAAATTCACCATGGCAAACACCACCAGGCTTATGTTACCAACTTAAACAAAGCTTTGGAGGGCAAGCCGGAAGCCGATAGCAATATCGACGATATCATCAAAAACATTTCTAAATTCCCTGCTGCTGTACGTAACAACGGCGGTGGTCACTACAACCATACTTTATTCTGGACTTTGTTATCACCAAACGGTGGCGGTGAGCCTACAGGTGCTTTAGCTGATGCTATTAAAAGCACTTTCGGTTCATTTGCCGATTTCAAAACTAAAGTATCTGAAGCTGGTGCAACCCGTTTCGGTTCGGGCTGGGCTTGGTTAATTGTTACTGCTGATAAAAAATTAGCTGTAACTTCAACTCCTAACCAGGATAATCCATTAATGGATATCGCTGAAGTAAAAGGCACTCCAATTTTAGGTATCGATGTTTGGGAACACGCTTACTACCTGAAATATCAAAACCGTCGCCCGGATTACTTAGCGGCTATCTGGAATGTTATTAACTGGAACCACGTTGCTGAGCTTTACGCAAAAGCAACTGCTTAATTTTATTTAAGCTTATAAATTTGAAGCGGCAGGGTCTGATGGTCCTGTCGCTTTTTTGTTGGGTAAGAGGCTTAAAAATATGTCATTGCGAGGAGCAAAACGGGAATGAGCCTTGGGGCGACGCGGCAATCGCATGCTATACAGAGAGGCAATGCTTCTGTGCGGTTACTTCGTGCCTCGCAATGACATATTTATTTATTACTTATTTTACCTCCCAATTATATCACCATACCCTACCTCTCCAATAATCTACTAACTTTGTGGACTTTTTTATATCATGATCAAAAAGCCCATAGAAACCTTGCTCCGCGAATCGAAGGAAGAAGGAGAACATTCACTTAAACGCTCGCTTGGGCCGGTTAACCTAATTTTAATCGGGATAGGCATTATCATAGGGGCCGGTTTATTTTCATTAACAGGCATAGCAGCAGGCCAGCATTCGGGTCCTGCGGTAACTATATCTTTCTTAATAGCTGCTTTAGGTTGTGCTTTTGCTGCACTTTGTTACGCCGAGTTTTCGGCAATGATACCTGTTGCCGGGAGTGCCTACACTTACTCATACGCCACCATGGGCGAACTTTTTGCCTGGATCATAGGCTGGGACCTGGCGCTTGAATATGCCGTTGGTGCAGCAACAGTGGCCATCAGCTGGTCGCAATACCTTACCAAATTTTTATCCTGGTTTGATTTGTACCTGCCGCCGCAGCTAACGCTTTCGCCTTTTGAAACTGCCAAAGCAGCTAATGGCGAGGTTATTAATGGTATAATCAATTTGCCCGCTGCACTGATTGTGATCTTGGTTACGAGTATCATTATCCGCGGGACAAAAGGTTCGGCATTGGTTAATGCCATTATTGTAACATTGAAAGTAGGTGTAGTGCTGGTATTTATAGCGGTGGGCTGGTCGTTCATTAATCCGCAGAACTATCATCCATACATCCCGCAAAATACAGGCGTTTGGGGCGATTATGGCTGGTCGGGTATATTGAGAGGCGCAGGACTTGTGTTTTTTGTATTTATCGGTTTTGATGCTGTATCAACCGCGGCACAGGAAGCCAAGAACCCACAGCGTAATATGCCTATCGGGATCATTGGTTCATTGCTGATATGTACAGTATTATTTATTGTGTTTGCGCATGTAATGACCGGCATGGCTAATTATAAAGAATTTATCGGCTCTGGCGCTCCGGTAGCTATCGCCATTGAAAAAACACATTATCAGTGGTTAAGCAAGGCAATTGTATTGGCGATATTAATAGGTTACACCTCGGTTATTTTGGTCGATTTATTGGGCCAATCAAGGGTTTTCTTTTCTATGTCGAAAGATGGTTTGCTGCCAAAAGTATTTTCTGAGATTCATCCCAGGTTCCGCACGCCGTGGAAATCTAATATTGTGCTTTGCACTTTCATCGCCCTATTTGCTGCTTTTGTGCCGATACGCGTGGTTGGTGAAATGACCAGCATTGGCACCTTGCTTGCATTTGTTATGGTTTGTGCCGGTGTACTTATTTTACGTAAGCAGCAGCCTGATATTCACCGCCCGTTTAAAACGCCGCTTGTTCCACTGGTACCTATATTGGGTATCCTTACCTGTTTTGCCATGATGACATTTTTACCTGGCGATACCTGGTTGCGTTTGATCATATGGCTTGCAATTGGTTTGGTTATCTATTATACTTACGGCAAAAAGAACAGCGTTATCCGCAGAATGCTTGCCGATAAGCACCAGCGCTATTAATTGATGACTGAAGATATTTTAAAACTAAAAGTTGATCGTATAAAATGGGAAACTCCTGATACCGCTACATTTTATTTAATTAGTGTTAAAGGTAATCCCATTCCGTATACAGCTGGCCAATTTATTACCCTGATATTTAATCACCGTCAGGAAGAGATCAGGCGCTCGTATTCGTTAAGCTCGTCGCCCGATGAACCTTATTTGGCTATAACCGTTAAGCGGATTACCAATGGTGAGATCTCCCGGTTTATGCTCACCAAAATAAAAGAGGGCGATGTGCTGAATGCTTTGGCTCCGGCAGGGCGTTTTATCATTAGTGATGATCAGCAACAAAAAGATATTTTTTTATTTGCCGCCGGCAGCGGGATTACTCCCATATTTTCACAACTGAAATATATTTTGAACCGGGAAGGCGAGAGCAGACTGGTGCTTATTTACAGCAGTCAAAATGCGGCTTCTATTTTATTTAAGGATGAGCTGGATAAATTAGCTGCTGAGCATCCTGAAAGGTTAACTATCATTCACCTGCTGAGCAGCGAAGCAAACCGCCTCAATACCGATAAGGTAGAAAAGCTGGTGAAACAACACTCCCGTTTTAATTTGGCAGATGCGGAGTTTTACCTCTGCGGGCCGTTTGCTTATATGCGTATGATCCGGTTCGATCTGGTATACATGGGAATTGATCGGGCAAGGATCCGCCGTGAAAATTTCGTACTCGAAACGGTTGCCGTTACAAGCAGCTATACCAGCTTTCCTCCTAAAAATATCAAAATAAAATACCGGGGAGAGCCGCATGACATAGTAGTGGGCGAAAACCAATCCATACTACAGGCGGCTTTGCAGAATAATATCCCGCTGCCTTACAGTTGCCGCGGTGGCGTATGCTCAACGTGTATGATGAAATGTGCCGGCGGCAAAGTTGAAATGGTGAAGAATGATGTGCTTACCGATGCAGATCTTGCGCAGGGATGGATTTTGACCTGCACAGGGCATCCGCTGGATGATGGGGTAGTAGTTGAACTATGATTAAAGAAAACGTCATTGCGAGGTACGAAGCAATCCCCAATAAGCAGAGTAGTTATGCAGATTCGCCCTGTAAAGTAGGGGATTGCTTCGTGCCTCGCAATGACGGGGGGTAAGTGAGAGTCGGTTACTTAGCAGGTAAATGTTGCCTTACAGTTCTCCGGTGTACCACTGTTTTTACCTTTTTTGATTTGGACTTTTTACGTTTACCCAGCCAGATGATAAAACCGGTGATTGGCAAACTGGCACAAATGAGACTCACCAAAAAAGCAATGATCTTGCCCGGAAGGCCCAGGATCTGGCCAACATGAATATCATAATTCATTTCATTCATCTTCATGCCGGCACTTTTTTGCTCATGAGCTGTACGGTTCAATAACTTCCCGGTGTATTTATCAAATGTATAACTATCGCTTTCATAGTAGTGCAGGGCCTGCGCGTAAGCGGTTATACCTATTGCTCCTGCTTTTGCGGCGTCATCATAAATCAGAAACATTTCGGCTTTTGGCGAAGCTGCTTTTGCTGCCAGAAACGTTTTGTTGATAACCTGGGTGGTATCCATTTTTCCATGCAATAACGAGTCGGATTTTAAAACTACCTTTTCTTCGGGGTGTGCTTTGCCGAGGTTGGCGGTTGCATAAATGCCTTCGCGCATCCAGTCGAAAGCAATGGAAAGGCCGGTTATGGCCAGAATGATGGCCACACTGGTGGCATAAAACCCCAGTACATTATGCAAATCGTAATTCACTCTGCGCCAGCGGCCATTCCACTTAATGGTGAAGCTGCGCTTACGGTCGCTTTTGCGTTTAGGCCACCAGAGTACGATACCGGTTATCATCAGCACCACAAAAACAATTACCGATATGCCAACTACCATGCCGCCTATATTGGCCGGGAGTAATAGGTACAGGTGTATGTATTCAACAATAATAAAAAAATTGGTGGTAGGGCTTTCCGTATGGGTGATTTTGCCGGTGTAGGGGTTCATGTAAACATACAGCAGGCCTTTTTTAGGGTCACTTACCAATACTCCCGCCGGGCGATCTACGCCATAGTAGTAAATATAACTGGAAGTTGCGCCTTTATAGTCTTTTAGTGCCTCAGCCTTAAGGATGGAGGGGGCAAGGTATGGCTTACTTTGTACCTCAACCTTGCGGTAACTGTATATGGCATCCTGGATCTCGTCCTGGAAGCAAAAAATACAACCGGTGATACTCACTATAAACACCACGAGCCCGGATATAAATCCGAGCCAGCGATGTATGAATAGTAGTGTTTTTTTAAATGGCGTCATTCATTAAAATTTATAGCCGATGCTTAAACGTACGTTTGTTGGTGCTTCGGCCTGCCAACTGTAAATGGTTTTTCCATCAGTACTTACACCCTCGTGGCCACCTGAATAAAGATATGCGTTAAGTACGTTGTTTACATTTAACGCAAAACTCACCTTTTTGATCTGGTACGATGCACCTGCATCTAAACGGAAATAGTTTGGCAGATCGGAAGTGCCTGTACCAAGGCTCCATGGTAAACGGTCAAGCTGCCACTGGTAGCCGGTTGAAAATCCTAAACCTTTCAGGCTGCCTTGCTGTAAACGGTAAGTTAACCAGGCATTGGTAACATGTTTTGCAAAGCCGGGAACAGGGTTGCCAACATTTGTAGGATCGGTATCCTTAGATATCTTCGAATCAGTATAAGCATAGTTAACCATCAGGCTCAGGCCGGTTATGATCTCGCCGCGGGCGTCAAACTCGATACCTTTAGTTTTAGTTTGACCTAACTGCAGTACATAATTTGCCGCCGATTCTCCATGTTTATCGGGATCAGTTACCAGCTGGTTATTTTTCAAGATCTGGTAAGCAGATAATGTTGTGTTCCATTTGCCGCCAAACCAATCGCGTTTTAAACCAAGCTCCATGTTATTGCCGGTGATAGGCTTAACTTTTTCTCCGCCGAATATTCTGCCTGTTTGTGGTACAAACGATTGGTCATATACAGCATAAGCACTTGTGTTAGGGTCGATGCTATAACTTAGGCCAACACGGGGCGTAAATTTTCTGTCGTTGGTATTGCCGGCATAAGGATCGGTAGTGGTGGCATGAGTATAGCGGGCGGCGATGGTTAGGCGTAGTTTCTGATCAAAGAAACCTAACTCATCCTGTGCATAAAATGATTGGTATTTTTCGGTAGATACAGAGCCTGCGCCACGCACGCTAAGCGGGGTCGACCTGTCAAACGTAGGTAAAGTAACAGGGCCGTTGTTTGGATGATGAATATTGAAAAGTTTTGTTGAATCGGGATCAAGCGAACCTGATTGAAGATAGTCGGGAATATAATATTTATCACCAATATCAACACCGCCTAACAAACGGTGAACAACTTTACCGGTATTAAACTCTCCATTTAAAAAGGCCTGGGCAAATTTGTTTTTGTTAACAGCATCCCATAGACCAAGGTTACGGTCAATATCACCGTTGGAGTTGATGCTGTTTATCCAATAGCTGTATGCGGTTTGTTTGTAGTAAAAGTAAGCCCCCTGCGCGGTAACTTTCCACTTGCTGTTAAAAGCGTGTTCATAGGTTAAGAATGCGCTTTGGTCCTGTATGCCTGATGATGGCGAATTTGAAGGTGCATTGGTAAAATTACGCGGTAATGTCGCATAGCCATCGGTAGAGAACAGGTAGGCCGTACCAAATGCGTTCATGCGCTGGTACTGATAAGTATACTCAGCAGTCAGGGTATTTTTGCTGTCGAATTTGTAGCGCAGTACAGGGGCAATAGCCGTTCTGTTAGTGAAATCATAAGGCCTCCATGATTTTGACATTTGTCCCATTAAGTTAAGACGGTATTGTAGTTTGCCATCTTTGGTAAGTACACCGTCAAAATCGGCAGTGGCGCGGTAGCTGTTAAAGCTGCCTGCCGTGAAATTGAATGCCTGACTGGTAGTACCGGTAGGCTTTTTAGTAACAACGTTATAAAAACCTGATGGGTTGCCATTAGCCAGCATGAAAGCGGCAGGACCTTTCACAAATTCAATACGGTCAACAAACGACATATCCTCGGTAAGCGGGCCCCAGGTGGCTTCGATATTCATACCGTTGCGGAATGGTGCTAACCTGTCGCCGCGGGCGTTTACACGGGCATAGTTGCCCCAGTGCTCCTGCATAGTTAAACCGCTCACGTTGCGTGATACACCTTCAAGCATGTTAAAGATCTGCTGATCTTTGATCTGATCAGAAGATACTACCTGGATATTCTGTGCTACCTCAAGTAAGGGCTCGTTTAACCTCAGGCTGGGTGAAGGGTCGTCGATCTTATATTTTTGTTTGCGGCCCGAAATCAAAACCTCACCAATTTGATTGGCGTTTTCGCGCAGCATAAAGTTTACGGTAGTACGCTGTCCATCGGCCAGTTCAACTGTTTTTTCTTCAGGGGCTAAACCAACGAATGTTGCTTTGATGGTATAGGTGCCCGGCTTTACTTTGTTGAATGTAAATCGTCCGCTTTCATTGGTAACAGTTAGCAATGCCACCACCTTTAAGGTTTACGGTAACACCGGGAACGGTTTGGCCGTCGGCAGTGGTAATGGTTCCGGTAATGGTGCCCGGTTTAATGTCGGCCAGGGCGGGGCTGATATTAACAATCAGCAAAACCATCCATAATAAAAGGGATGATAGTTTGTCAAATATGCGTAAAGGTTTTGACATTGTGTTTGGGGTTAATGTGATTGATATGGGGTGTTTAAGCTTGAAGCCGGCACGCTGTTGCACCGGCTTCAGGCAATGTTGTTAAAATTTAAAGGCTACGCTGCCGATGATCTGACGTAACATTTGCGGACTAACTGTAGTGTAACCGATCCAGTACTCTTTATTGGTGAGGTTATTTACATTCAGCGCAAAGCGATATTTTTCTTTATTGTAAAAAACTCCGGTGTTTAACACGGTGAATGATGGAAGGGTAAACACGCCGTTGTATGAGTTGTTGATAACCTGGTTATCGCCAGAGTAGTTACCGCCAAAACCAATGCCCAGCCCTTTAACCTGACCGGCGGTAAGGGTATAGCTTAACCAAAGGTTGGCCGAATTTGCCGGGCCGGCAGTTTGTGGTCTGCGGCCATTGTCATAATCTCCTGATTTTTCCATCAGGCTGTTATTATGTGCATAACCGGCAATGATGTTAAAGCCTTTAAAAGGATTGGCTATTACTTCGGCTTCGATGCCTTTGCTTTTTTGGGTGCCATCCTGTACGTAAGCGTTGGCGTGAGCTGCATCGGCCCTTACTTTGTTTTTAACGCTGATATCATAGTAGCTGATGGTACTGCTCAGTTTGCCATCGAAAATGTCGATCTTAACGCCACCTTCCCATTGGTTTGCCTGCTCAGATTTAAACAGTTTAGATGCATTTGAGTTAGATGCGGCATCATAAGCCAGGTAATAGCCCGGATTGCTAAAGCCATTCATGTAGTTACCAAATAGAGATACTTTATCTTTTACAACCTGGTAAACCAGACCGAATTTGGGCGATAAAGTAGTTTGGTTATAACCTTGAGTTGATGTGCCGCTTACCGGGTCATTGATGGATTTGGTAACAAAGTGGTCAACCCTCAAACTTGCCATAGCCAACAGGTTGTCAGTTATGTTCAGCACATCAGATGCATATGCACTGTAAGTGTAATTGTTATAACGGCTGTAAGAGCTTGTTACGGGAACATTTTGAAACAACGAGTCGACTTTGGCTTTGTTAAAGTGGTTATAAGCCGGGATAGGGCCGGTTATGTTGATAACATCAAATGCGTCGCTTCCGTTATTTGGGTCGGTGTATTTAATGTTTGATTTTTCGTTAAGGAAATCAAGGCCGGCCACGATGCGGTTTCTTAACTTGCCAAGTTTGAAGTCGCCGGTAAAGTTTTGCTGAATTTGCAAGGTGTTGGTGTTACCGGTAACGTCCCATACATTGCGTGAAATGCTGTTATTACCGGCAAGCAGGTAAAAATAAGGCTCGGGCCCGTCACCACTGCTATGAGTTGTGCTGATGCTGGTTTGCGAGTGCCATTGATCAGAAATTTTATAATCAGCCTGCGCAAAAAAGTTGGCATTATCTGAAGTTTGTACCAGATCGTTTGACTGGTAAGCTCTTTTATAATCAATATTCAGCTGATCTGCACGTGTTACCCCCAGATCGGCAATGGTTGAGCCAAAGTAGAATATAGGAGGGGTAGTACTCCTGGTGTGGCTTATTTCGGCCTCGAATGATAAATTCAGGCGGTCATTAACTTTGTAAGAAAAGCTTGGGTCAAATACAAAGCTTTTGTTGATGCCTACGTCCTGGAAACTCCCTGCGTTGGTATATGCTGAATTAATGCGTAACAGTGCTTTCTTTTCCTGGTCAATAGGCGTATTATAATCAATGCTTGCCCGGTTAAATGAATAACTGCCAAAAGAGTAGCTTATTTCGCCGGCTTCGGCATCGAATGGTTTTTTGGTTACTCTGTTCAGTAAGCCGCCATAAGATACAAGGCTGCTACCGTACAGGGTGCCCGATGGGCCCTTGATCACTTCAAGTTTTTCAAGATTAGCGGCATCGGCAGCATTTGATATGTTGCCGCTTAAGCCATTTCTTAATTTTGCCTGCACAGGGAAACCACGTAGTGTAAAGTACGAACCTCCGTCACCTGTACGATTAGTTGGAGTCCATAATTTGGTAATTCCAGGTGAGTTTTTTATAGCGTCGTCTGCAGAAAATACTGCTTGTTCCAGTATCAGCTCTTTACTTACAGTAGTATAAACTTGTGGGTTTTCTAAGTTATTTAACGGCATTTTAGCCACATCCTGGCTTTTAGTGCGTTTAAACTTATTTACCTTATTGCCGCTTACGCTTACCTCCTGCAGGTTATTGGTAGCATTGTTTACAGTGAATTTTGGTAACACAACAGTTTGCCCGGCTGCAAGCTCAACAGGGGTTTCCTGGCTTTTGCTACCCACCTGGGATATCACAATAATATATGTGCCTTGAGGTACTCTTAATGTAAAGTCTCCGTTTTCATTAGTGATGGTTCCGTATTTGGTTCCTTTTAATGAAACGGAAACGTTTTCGGCCGGACCGTCGCCCTGAATGCCTACATGACCTTTGATTGTTCCTTTAGTTTGCTGCGCAAGTGCGGGAATTGTATTGATAAGCAGCAGAATTGAAAAAAATGAGAGAAGAAATATCTTTTGGAAAGATAGTTGGGATTGATCCATTTTATTTAGACTAAATATAAATAATTGCGCAAAAGTAATCAGGCAGGCGTTACGATGCAAATTATTTATAATAAATCTAAATAGATGTGGTTTAAGCTCTGTTATACAGTGGATTATGTAGGATAGTTTGTATTGCAAAGGCAACTGTTTCCAATATGGAAATAGCTCAAAAGAGAAGAAAGAAAAAACTTACGAAGTTTTTAAAACTTCGTAAGTCTGGCGGACTGAACTGGTAAACACCTAAATATCCATCACTTCTTTTTTCTTTTTACTTTTCATGCGTTTAGGTACAAACTCAAGGATCTCGGCTTTTAATGCCTCGATCATGCGGCGTTTTAAAAAGTTGCGTTGTATAACAATGCTTACCTCGCGGGCTGGCTCTGGCGATTTAAAATAGCGTACTTTATCCAGCTGCTTGTCGCTCAATTCAGACAGGGCGAGTTCAGGTAATATGGTAGCTCCGTTATTTTGGTCAACCATGCGTTTAAGGGTTTCAACGCTGCCGGTATTGTATTCAAAATGCTGAAAGCCTTTGGTTGATTTACGTCGCTGGCAAATGTTCAATACCTGCTCGCGCATGCAATGGCCTTCGTTCAATATCCAGATCTCCTCCATGTCTATATCATCCGGAACAATGTTTTTCTTTTTTGAGAGCCTGCTGTTTTTGGATACATAGGCTACAAAGTTTTCATAAAATACAGGGATCTCGGTCAGGTTGCTTTCATGCAGCGGGGTAGAGAGGATACCGCAATCAAGCATGCCCAGTTTTAGTTGTTGAATGATCTCTTCAGTGGTTTGTTCCCATACAATGAGTTTTACCTGCGGATATTTTTCAATAAAACCGTGAATGATCTTTGGTAATATATAAGGCGAAACGGTAGGGATAATGCCAACTTTTAATTCGCCCGAAAGTTCCTTTTGCCTGTCGGAAATGATCTCTTTAATCTTTTCACTTTCGGATAACATGACACGTGCCTGGCTAATTATTTCAACTCCTATTTCGGTAGGTACTACAGGTTGTTTGCTCCGGTCAAAGATCTTAACGCCAAGCGTGTCTTCCAGCTTTTGTACCTGCATACTCAAAGTTGGCTGGGTAACAAAACACTTTTCGGCCGCCAAAACAAAGCTGCGATAAGTATCAACAGCCACAATATACTCCAGTTGTGTAATAGTCATGTAATATAGATAAATACTATGTAAAGATAATAATTATTGATTTTTTCTATTGAAATATTTTCGTGAGGTTTGAATTATCAAACGCAACTAAATATGGAAACAAATAAAAAGAAACTGACCACTGCATCGGGTAAACCTTATGTAGAAAATGAAAACTCCATGACTGCCGGTCCGCGCGGGCCGATATTGTTACAGGACTTTATTCTGCATGAAAAAATGGCGCATTTTAACCGCGAAAGGATTCCTGAACGCGTGGTTCACGCTAAAGGGTCTGGTGCTTATGGTACGTTTACTGTTACCCACGATATTTCAAAATATACCCGCGCCAAAATATTTAACACA
This sequence comes from Mucilaginibacter gossypiicola, assembly GCF_900110105.1. Classification (GTDB taxonomy): domain Bacteria; phylum Bacteroidota; class Bacteroidia; order Sphingobacteriales; family Sphingobacteriaceae; genus Mucilaginibacter; species Mucilaginibacter gossypiicola. The sequence continues at coordinate 86,965 of NZ_FOCL01000015.1, forward strand.
ATAGGTAAGCAAACCAAATTATTCCTGCGTTTTTCTACCGTAGGCGGCGAAAAAGGTTCGGCAGATACAGAACGCGACCCACGTGGTTTTGCCATTAAATTTTATACCGAAGACGGCAACTGGGATTTGGTTGGTAACAATACGCCTGTGTTTTTTATAAAAGATCCCAAGAAATTCGGTGACTTTATTCATACCCAAAAACGCGATCCATATACCAATTGTAAAAGCGCAACCATGGTGTGGGATTTTTGGTCATTGAACCCCGAAAGTTTACACCAGGTAACTATTTTAATGAGCGACCGCGGTACTCCTTACGGCTATCGCCACATGGATGGCTTCGGCAGCCATACGTTCTCGTTTATTAATGCCGGCAATGAAAGGTTTTGGGTTAAATTCCACTTTAAAACCCAGCAGGGCATTAAAAACTTTACCGATGCCGAAGCCGGCGAAATGCGCGGTAAAAATCCCGATTTTGCACAACATGACTTGCTAACAGCCATTGATAACGGCGACTTCCCTAAATGGACACTTAAGATACAGGTGATGCCGGAAGCGGATGCTAAAACATACCACATCAATCCGTTCGATTTAACTAAAGTGTGGCCGCATGCCGATTATCCGTTGATTGACGTAGGGGTATTGGAATTAAATGAGAACCCTGATAACTATTTTGCCCATGTTGAACAAGCGGCATTTGCACCGGCACATGTTATTGATGGTGTAGGCTATTCGCCCGATAAAATGCTGCAGGGGCGCATTCTTTCCTACCCGGATGCACATCGTTACCGCTTAGGGGGCAACTATGAACAAATCCCGGTAAACAAATGCCCTTACCTGGTAAGTAATTATCAGCGCGACGGCCAGATGACTGTTAACGGCAACGGAGGTTCAAGCCCTAACTATTTCCCTAATAGTTTTGATGATATTGAAGTTGATCAAAGCTATAAAGAACCAGCCTGGGATTTTGGCAGCCCGGTAGGTGATTGGTATGATCGCAACGCTGAAGGCGAAAATGATCATTATACCCAACCTGGCGACCTTTACCGCCTGATGGATGCCCAGCAAAAGAAAGACCTGATCGCCAATATCGTAAATTCAATGAGCGGTATTGATGGGCCTAAAAAGGATATGATCGTTAACCGGCAGCTTTGTCACTGGTTTAGGGCCGATATCAATTTAGGTATGGCTGTTGCCAAAGGCCTCGAACTTGATTTGGCCGAAACCATGAAGCAAATGCCTCAAACTGTTTAACCCCTACTGTTCTAATAATTAAGGGCGGCCGGTATCGGCCGCCTTTTTGTTTTGTGAATCAGCTTGTTTTTCCTTTTGTTGGGATAATTTTGATTGATGGATTTTTAGATATAATTAAGTTGCTTTAAAGGTTGCCCGGTCTTCCGATATTTTCTCCTCAAACAAATTCTATAAATCCTTACTTTAGGATATATGCTTCCTTTATTAATTGCCGAACAAATTCGAGAGGGCGATGCCTATACCATTGCCAATGAACCGATATCCTCCGTCGACCTGATGGAACGTGCCTCACGGGCTTTTGTTGGTTGGTTTGCTAACCATTTCCCCGATAGAAATCAGGGCATAACGTTTTATTGCGGAACCGGTAATAACGGCGGCGACGGGTTGGCTATTGCCCGCTTGCTTTGCGAGCATCATTACAACAAACTGAATGTTGTTGTTGCAAGGTTTTCGGGCAAAGTATCGGATGATTTTAATACCAACCTGCAAAGGATCAAAAAAACATGTGTAAAGTTATCTGAACTTGCCAAAGGCGAAGAAATTCTGGCTGATGACAGTCAGGTAATCATCGATGCCTTGCTTGGCAGCGGCTTAAACAAACCGCTTTCCGGCGACTACGAAAGGCTGGTTAAATATATCAATGGTCTTGAACGCACGGTTGTTGCCGTTGATGTGCCTACTGGTTTCTTTTCGGAAGGAGAGGTTGCTAAAGATGCAATCGCAATAAAAGCCGACCTGGTAATTACCTTTCAACAACCCAAGATCAATTTTCTGTTACCGGAATCTGCCCCTTACATCAATTGCTGGGAAGCAGTAAATATTGGCATCAGCGAAAAATTTGTACAAGGGCTGCATTCACCGTATCAGTTTGTTGAAGAAAAAGATATCCGGCAAATGCTGAAACCCCGGCGCCGTTTCAGTAATAAAGGAACTTATGGGCATGCGCTGATTGTTGCGGGGCAAGCTAAAACTATGGGAGCAGCGTTGCTAAGCTCATCAGCAGCTGCACATGCCGGGGCTGGCCTTACAACAGCCTGCATTCCCGAAGGCGGTTTAACAGCACTTAATAGTTATCTCCCTGAAATTATGGCCATAGTAAGGAGTGGTAATCAACTGCCCGATATTGAATGGGATAAATTTAGTTCGATAGCCGTTGGGCCCGGCTTAGGCAAAGATGATGACTCGTTATCACTCTTAAAAGCTATCGTCAAAAGCTATAAAAAGCCAATGGTCATCGATGCTGATGCGTTGAACCTGCTTGCCGAAAATAAGGAATTGTTAAAAGAATTACCTGCCGGAAGTATACTAACCCCGCACATGAAAGAGTTTGATAGGCTTTTTGGTGAACATACCAACTGGTGGCAACGACTGCAAACTGCGTTAAAGAAAGCGAAGGAACTAAATCTGTGTATCCTGCTCAAAAATGATTACACCATTGTTGCCACACCTGATGGTACGGCTTATTTTAATTCATCCGGAAATGCTGCCATGGCAAGTGGGGGAATGGGCGATGTGCTTACAGGAATTATAGCTGCATTACTCGGACAGAAATACTCACCTCAGCAGGCATGTATCATTGGTGCTTATATTCATGGTAAAGCGGGAGACGAGTTGGCGCTGCCAAACCGGATGCACGTAGTTTTGCCGGGTAAGCTTATTATGCAATTGCCGGTTACCATGGCAAAATTAAGGGCATAAAAAAACGGCTGCAAGTATCATACAGCCGTTTTAATTAACTATTAACTGATCTTATAAAGAACTAAATACTCAAATCTGGGGGTTAGGATTTTTAGGTTTTCTTTCTCGTTTTATTTCCTAACTATTCATAAGACGCTTACACGTACTTATTAGTTACAAAAAAACTAATAATTGGTTTTGGTTTTCGTTAAAGATATGTTAAATTATTTATTCAGTGCACATTAGGTTTACACGAAATATAAGTACCTAACGGATAAAAAACAAAAAGCTTACATCGTTTTCGGAATAAATCTGAAAAAAATGTAAGCTTTTTTATTTTTAGGCACTTTTCGGCGCCTTTTTAATCGCTTTAGTATTTGCCGAGCACCATCATTTCTGATAATGTTGGGCTCGCACTGCCGCCTCTTGGTTCCAGTGTTACTGCAAAGGCGTCGGCAGAGGCTATTGCTTTCATGTTCTTAAATCCACTTGAATCTACTGTCGAATCAAATACACCCAGGTCAACCGGTTTGCCGCCTACCAATGCCCAAAGCTGGTATTGATGGGTTTTATCATTTGCAGGGAGTTTAAGGCTTCCCATGTCAATAACCACTTTTTGTTTAGATGGGCTAAAGGCCACAGTCATTATTGATTCAGGCGATTTAGCAGTACCTTTCAGGTGGATCAGTTTGTATGAAGTATCCCTTAACAGGTTCAGCTCATTATCCTTTGCGCTAACTGTAGTGCTGAAATGCTGGTTTTGAACCTGCATGGCATTTAGCTGCGTGTTTGTATCGTTAAGACGGTTATAAAGATTATACAACGCCACGGCGCTTGCTATTAATAAAGCAAGACAGGCTGCAAATGCATATTTATAAAAATTGGTTTCTTTTCCCGGCTGCATAACAACAACGTTTTCACGTTCTACGTGCGTTTGTGTAGGAAAGTTATTGTCGTCGCCAAAGTTGGTAAGTAAGCTGCCTAATATACGGTTACGTAATTGTTCAGATGGTTCAATGGCATTTTCTTCAGCATACAGTTCTATTGAGCGCTCAATTTCATCCAGCTCAGCCTTAATAGCCGGATGCTTTGAAGCCATCTCTTCAACCTGTAACTTTTCGGCTGAGGTTACATCCCCCAAAACGTAAAGTTCCAGTATCCCTGATTCTATATATGCTTTTAAATCTTCCACTTTCAATTAAAATGTTTTCTGAGTTCCTGGATAGCCATCCGTAACCTGGTTTTAATGGTGCCCAACGGAATGCCCAATTCTTCGGCAGCTTCCACGTGGGTATAACCTTTAAAATATACCAGATCAATAATCAGCTTTTGTTCAGGTTTTAGTGTTTGCACTAAATCCTTAACTCCCGTTAATTCAGGCTTGTAAACTGTATTTCTTTGCTCGTCAATGAAAGTTACGTTATTTTCAATCTCCTGGTTTTTGTTTTGATTTTTAAAATCTTTTGATCTGATCTTATCTATCGCAAGGTTGCGTGCGATATTAACCATCCAGGTAAATAAACGGCCTTTTTCAGTACTGTAGCTTGAAAAGGAATGCCAGATTTTTACAAAAGTTTCCTGTAAAACATCTTCGGCAATAGCGGTGTCATTTATAATGCGTGATATTACCCCGAATAACGAGGCAGAATACATATCATATAAAGCTTCAACGGCAATTTTTTCCCGGTGCTGCAGGGATAGCACCAGTTCTTCTTCCGACAGCGATATTTTTCGTTTTTTACTCAACGTAGTGAAGATATAAAGGAATTATCACATTTCAAACAGATGTTTTTCTGCATGATAGGATGAGCGAACCAACGGGCCGCTTTCCACATATCTAAAACCTTTATCAAGTCCAAATTGTTTGTAACGGGCAAACTGATCGGGGTGGATCCAGTCTATCACCGGGTGGTGGTTGCGTGTAGGTTGTAAGTATTGCCCTAACGTAAGGATATGTACGCCGGCCGCAAGCAAATCATCCATCGCTTCCAGTACGTCGTCTTCAGTTTCACCCAAACCCAGCATGATGCCCGATTTTGTACGTAAGCCCGCTTCTGAAATGTGCTTCAGGGCTTCAAGGCTGCGGTCGTATTTTGCCTGTATCCGCACCTCTTTGGTAAGGCGCCTTACAGTTTCCAGGTTGTGTGATACTACCTCGGGCCTGGTTTCCAAAACACGGGCAAGGTTGTCCCAATTGCCTTTGAAATCAGGCAGCAGGGTTTCTAAAGTAGTATCAGGGCTTTGACGGCGGATAGCATTGATGGTCTCGGCCCAAATGATAGAACCTCCATCTTTTAAATCGTCGCGGTCGACCGAGGTAATAACACAATGTTTTACCTGCATTAATTGTACCGAGGTTGCTACGCGGTTTGGCTCATCAACATCAACAGCTAAAGGCCTGCCCGTTGCAACAGCACAAAACGAACACGAACGGGTACAAATGTTACCAAGGATCATGAAAGTAGCTGTACCGGCTCCCCAGCACTCGCCCATATTGGGGCAATTACCACTTTCGCATATAGTGTGCAGCTTATGGGTATCAACCAGGCTGCGAACATGAGCATATTCTTTTCCTGTAGGAAGTTTAACCCTAAGCCAATCGGGCTTGCGTACGGGCTGACTAACAGCAGGAACTACCGGCAATTCTATCATAATGCAAATGTAGTTAAATATTTAGTTGATGGGGAATGGTTCATAGTTCATAGTAGCAGCAAATGACTGCAAAATGATCATTTGCTGTAACGTGCTAACACTAATACTTTATGAACCCATGAACCATGAATTATGATCCATGAACAAAATTAATTTAATACTTCTAACGTTTCATCAACAGAGATGCCACTGTGCGATTGGTCAAGGATGCATTCGCCATCTTTTATCAGTAGCAGCTGAGGCGATTCATGGTGTACCTGGAATAGTTGTGCCACCTGGTTTGACAGGTCGCGATATTTGATCAGGTCTAAAAAGTAAAGAGGCATATTTTCGGGAAGATTATCCCAGTCAAGCTCAAAACGCCTTTTGGCCATCATGCTGATGGAGCAGCGCGTACTATGTTTAAATATAAGGCTATAGCCTTCTTGTTGTTTGATCGCCATTAGCTGATCGGCCGTCTCCAACGAAATCCAGTTCATATTATTAATAGTTAAAATGCTATAACGTAATTATAACACAAAAACTGTGTAGTGTGTTTAAGCAGGTTTAAAAATGACAATTATCTGTTAACGACCTGTTTTAGGATATGAACCGTAAGCCGGGCATAATTTATTTGAGCAGGATGATACTGTTGCAACTGCTGCGGCTATAAGTGCTATATAAACTAATTTTTTCATATTGAGCTAAATTAACTGCTTTAACGGGTTTTAACTGTTTAATGTTTCAGCAAGGGCGGCCATTTTGATTGCGGTGATAGCTGCCTCATCGCCTTTGTTGCCATGTTTGCCGCCGGCCCTGTCAATAGCCTGTTGCTGATTATCAGTAGTTAATACGCCAAATATAACAGGTTTTGAATACTTTATAGCAACATTGCTTACGCCGTTTGCCACTGCATCACAAATAAAATCAAAATGCCTTGTTTCGCCCTGAATTACACAGCCCAGACAAATAACCGCATCAAGACCACCTTTTTTAAACAATAGTTCGGCACCAGATGTAAGTTCAAAGCTGCCGGGCACCTGGTATGAAAAAATGTTTTCGGCCAGTGCACCATTACTTACCAGGCTTTGATATGCGCCCTGGTAAAGAGCATTGGTAATTTCGGCATTCCATTCGGCTACAACTATGCCAAAACGGTATGGTGCTGCTGATGGTATTTCGGTATTCGAAAAGTCGGAAAGGTTTTTAAGATGGGTAGCCATTTTGATTTCGGATTTGGGAATTTCGATTTCGGATATTTTTTATTTCGAATTTCGGATTTAGCTTATGGCACATATGTAAATAAAAGGCCATAAATAAAAAATGTTCGATCTCTGAATTATGTAAGTTGTAATATCACTACTTCATAAATCCGAAATCGAACATCCGAAATCCGATATTAAAATTATTGTTTTGCTTCGGCGCGGGCTATATATTCGTCGATATTTTGAGCCTCTGCGCTTTCAGGATATTCAGTTTTTATTCTCTTGTATGCTTCAGCCGCATCTTTGTTGTTTTTCTGAGCTTCGTAAGTTAAACCCAACTTTTTAAGGTAAAGCGGAGATAAAAATTTATTTTTTGCTTTATCAGCAGCTTTGCTGAAATAAGTTTCTGCTTTTTCGTAATCTTTCAGTTCAACATAAGCGTCGCCGGTGCTGCCAAAGGCTTCGGCTGCTAACATGTTGTCGTCACCGCGGTAGTTGGTAAGGTTATCAATAGCTTTACGGTAATCACCTTTGTTTAAATAAGCTGTACCTAAATAAAAATAAGCAAGGTTAGCAGCTTTGGTATTGCTGTAGTCGCTGATGATCTTTTCAAAACCAGGGAAACCGGCATCACCTTTAATAGCTTTATCCCAGTTTTTTTGTTGCCAAAAATCCTGCGCTTTATACATTTGGTTAGCAGCAGTTACTTCACGCGGACCTAAGTATAATTTAATGTAAATGAAATAAATAGCAATAAGGGCAATAATAGCCCCTACAATAAACAGTAAGCTTTTTTGGTTCTCGCGTACAAATTTGCCACTCTGACCAAAATTGTTTTCTGGTGCTGCAATTTTGGTGTTCGCCTGGGTTTTTGACATTGTTGTTCTAAAATTAAGTTTGCAAAAATACGGTTTTCAAATTTACTGGCAATACCTTTTGTATTAAATCTTTAAAGAGGTTCATCGGTTCACTGGTTCATTAGTTCATTAGTGCTTTTATGTCGGATATCAAGCCTTCTTAAAGTCAAAAATACGGCAATGGGTTTGATAAAGTTGCCGCTAACCTACTAATGAACTAATGAACCAGTGAACAAATGAACGGAAAAACCGTAAATTTGCCATCCCATGCACCTTCAGCAACTGTCAATTATTAACTTTAAAAATTACGATGAGGCCGAACTGGTTTTCAGCGAGGGGGTTAATGCTTTTACGGGTAATAACGGTGCAGGTAAAACTAATTTACTCGATGCCATTCATTACCTGTCGTTATGCAAAAGCTATTTTAACCCGATAGATAGCCAGCAGATTAAGCAGGATGCAGATTTTTTTATCATTACCGGGGTTTTTAACAAAAATGACCAGTCTGAGGCAGTTGCCTGTTCGGTAAAACGTAATCAGAAAAAACAGTTTAAACGCAATAAAAAGGATTATCCGCGCCTGGCCGATCATATCGGGCTGTTGCCGCTGGTTATGATATCACCGAACGATACCAGCATCATAACGGAGGGGAGTGAAGAGCGACGCAAGTTTATTGATAATGTGATATCGCAAACAGATAACCATTACTTAGATGAGCTGATTGTTTATAATAAGATACTGACTAACCGTAATGCGCTTTTAAAGCAGGTTGCTGACTCGGGCCGTTATGATGTGGGCCTGTTTGAAGTGATTAATGAGCAACTGATAGATTCAGGTATGCGTATTTTTGAAAGGCGACGTGCTTTTATGGAGACTTTTGTGCCCGTATTTAACAGGCATTATGATTTTTTAAGTGATAACGCCGAACGTGTTGAACTGGTATACGAATCGCAATTGCTTAATGATGATTTTGATCACTTATTAAAGAAAAGCATTGACAGGGATAAGGCCTTGCAACGTACTACTGCCGGTATTCATAAAGACGATCTGCAATTCAACATACACGGCATGGCTATGAAGAAATTTGGATCGCAGGGACAGCAAAAATCGTTTTTGATTGCACTCAAGCTTGCCCAGTATACTTTCCTGTATCAGCAAAAAGGGTTTAAGCCCTTACTTTTACTTGATGATATTTTTGATAAGCTTGATGACGGGCGGGTTACCAAGTTAATGCAAATGGTATCTAACAATGATTTTGGACAGGTTTTTATAACCGATACCGGGGTTGAGCGTGTTGAAAATGTTTTTAATAAAATAGGAGTACCGGTTAAACTATTTAAAGTAAAGGGAGGAACGATTGATGCGTAAAACCAACGACAAAACACTTAAGGAAGCTATTGAGCAAATGCTTAATGTATATAAGATCAAACGGCGTTTTGACGAAACCGGTGTGGTTACAGCATGGCCAGGCCTGGTTGGTAAATCGGTAGCTAACCGTACTAAAGAGTTATTTGTACGCGATAAGAAATTATTTCTGCGGATAGAATCATCAGTAATAAAAAATGAACTGATGCTGATGCGTAACCAGATAATTGAAAAGATAAATAACGAAGCTAAAAGTATTATTGTCGAAGAGATTATCTTCCTCTAAGCATGCGCAAGCCGTGCTGTTTCAATTTAAGATCGTCGGTAAGCTTTGAATAGGCAAGAATGAACAAGCCGGGAATAGTGAAGGCAAGCTGGGCTTCAGGGTGTGTTCTGTAAAGCATTATAGAGCCAATAACCAATAATACCAGTATTAGTACGTAAAATATGTATTTGAATAGTGGTTTCATGGTGTTCTGGGTTATCGGTTTTTCTAAATATGCAATACAGTTCAGGTGCGGATGTAAAGTTAAAAAAAATGTAACCATACTTGCAAGAAAAACGTAAACATTTCGGGTGCAACCCGCTGATTGCCTGATTGCGCCCGAAATAAGGCTAATTAAAACCTTTCAAAAGCCGAGAAAAAGAAGTTTCCTTCGATGTCTGCATTTTCGTCAGAATCTGAACCATGAACAGCATTTTCGCCAATTGACCTTGCATAAAGGTTACGGATAGTACCTTCAGCAGCATCAGCCGGGTTAGTAGCGCCAATCAAAGTACGGAACTCGGTAATAGCATTGTCTTTTTCAAGGATAGCTGCTACGATAGGACCTGATGACATAAACTCAACAAGACCGGCATAAAAAGGACGCTCTTTGTGTACTTCGTAAAACTGTCCGGCTTTTTCTGCAGATAGTTTAGTGTATTTAAGAGCTACGATTTTGAAGCCGTTTTTGGTTATAATGTCTAAAATAGCACCGATATGGCCGTCAGCAACAGCATCAGGCTTGATCATAGTAAATGTTCTGTTAGTTTTCATTGAAATAATTGTTTCTTTTTTGGGTTATTAATAAACTAATTGCCTTTGTTGGGTTAGTTTTAATCCGCACTTGTGCAGATATTTAAAATTTGCGGCAAAAATAGGCTTTTGTAACTGTATCATAAAGCTTTTTGAATTAAATTAGATGGTTTGTATTTCATTTATTTATTTAGCTTTGCAACTCTTTTTTTAAGAATTGATGTTAGATTTAGCTTCGCTTACTGACCTTTTAACGAAACCTCAAAAAATAGTGATCACTACCCATCATAAACCTGATGGTGATGCTATGGGTTCGTCATTGGGCTTATATAATTATTTAATACAGCAGGGCCATCATGCCAGGGTTATTGCCCCTACAGATTATCCTGACTTTTTAAGCTGGCTGCCCGGTAATGAGAATGTTATTATTTATACTGAGCACCGCGAAGAAGCTGCCGCGCTGATAGCCGACGCCAATCTTATATTTTGCCTTGACTTTAATGCCTTGAGCCGTATCAATGATATGGGCGAGCTGGTAGGCGAAAGCAGTGCCTACAAAATCATGATCGATCATCACCTGGAGCCTGCCGATTTTGACGATTACAGGCACTGGGATATCAACGCCTGCGCAACAGCGCAACTGGTATATGATTTTATTGTTAATGAACTTCACCATAAAGAGCTTGTAAACAAGGATGTGGCAACCTGTCTATATACAGGTATCATGACCGACTCCGCTTCATTCAGACTTCCTAATACAACTTCTGGAGTACATCGCATAGTAGCTGATCTGATTGATGCAGGTGCGGTGAACTGGCGTATCCATGAATTAGTATATAATAGTGCGTCTGAAAACAGGCTTCGCTTTTTGGGCCATTGCCTGGCTAATTGCCTGGAAGTACTGCCCGAATTTAATACTGCTATTATTGCGGTTAGCAAACAAGATCTGGAACGGTTTGACGTTGAAACCGGCGATACAGAAGGTGTAGTGAATTATGCTTTATCAATGGCAAGCATTCGTTTGGCCGCCTTTATAGTTGAACGCAGCGATAGGGTAAAACTTTCGTTACGGTCAAAAGGAGAGTTTCCGGCCAATGAGATTTGCAAAAGATACTTTAATGGAGGAGGTCACCGTAATGCTGCCGGGGGCCATTCTGAACATAGCCTCGAAGAGGTTATAACTCAATTTAAACAAATTTTACCCGAATATAAAAAGCTATTAATACAGTAAAAAAGTAATGATGAAAAAAAAACTGATGTTTCTGTCACTTGCGGCTATAGGATTTGCAAGTTGCAACGGTGGGTTTAAGCAGGGCGAAGGCGGCTTGCTTTACAATATCCACACTTCAAAAGGCAATCCTAAAGTTAAGGAAGGTGATTTTATAACACTGAACATGATCCTTAAAACGGATAAGGATTCTATTATCAATAACTCATATGATAATGGCCAGCCTATACCAACACTGATGCCTAAGCCTCAAACTAAAGGTGATATTGTTTCTGGTTTAAGCTTACTGGGCGAAGGCGATAGTGCTACATTCAAAATAGCTGCCGACTCAGTATTTAAAGGTGGCCAGCAACGCCCGCCGGGCTTTAAAGGCAAATACCTGGTTTATACAATTAAAATTGAAAAGGTTATTCAAAAAGGCGCTCTTAATGAGCAAGCTTTCCGCGATCGTGTTACTCAATACATGAAAGGTCAAACCGATGCGCTTAAAGGTAAGGAGCCTGCTAAAATCCAGGGTTATTTAGATGGTCATAAAGATCTGAAATTTGTAAAAACAGCTTCAGGCTTAAACTATGCTGTTACTACTCCGGGCAGTGGTGCAAATGTAGCGGTTGGTGATACTGCAGTAATCAACTATACTTTAAGGCTTGTTAGCGGCAAAGTTTTGGAAACAAGTGTTAAAGAAGTTGCTGTAAAAGAAAAAATGCAGATCAACCCAATGAACCCTTATCAGCCAATCCGTATCCCGGTAGGTGAAGGTAAAGTGATTAAAGGTTGGGATGAAGCTTTCCAATTGTTTAACAAAGGTACCAAAGCAGTATTGGTTGTTCCGTCATCATTAGGTTATGGCGATCAGGGCAGCCCGCAAATGCAGCCATATACCCCGCTTGTATTTGAGGTTGAGCTGGTAAATATCGTTCATCCAAATCCAAACGCACCAAAACCGGTTGTTCCGCAAATGCAAATGCCAACTCCAACGGCAGCACCGGCCACGAAATAATAATACTATTTTACAAAGCCTTTCCTGCTCAAAACAGGAAAGGCTTTTTTATTTATAGCTTATGAAAAAATACATCTTTTATTTTATAGCCCCTCTGCTAACCGTTTCGGCTTTAACTGTCAATGCGCAAACAGGTGCTGTGAAAAAACGTCCTGCTACCGCTAAAAGCGGAGCTGTAAAAAAGCCCGCTGTTGTGAAAAAAAGCATTACTCCTGCCGAGGTGGCCGGAATGCTTAAAACAAGTAAAGGTTCATTTTATAAAATCTACACGGCAAACCCTGGTCCAAAGGCTAAGATCAGCGATGTGATCACTTTTAATTTTATTCAAAAAACAGGTAAGGATTCTGTGCTGTTTAGCAGTTATACTGCCGGACACCCGGCACAGGCGCAAATTCAGCCTTCGCGTGGCTTAGGCGATATGATGGATGTTTTTCCATTGCTTGCCGTTAAAGACAGCGCATTGGTGAAGATCCCTGCCGATTCGATATTTAAAGGCCATGAAGAAGCCCGTCCGCCATTTTTCCCCAAAGGCAGTTTCCTGACCTTTATTTTGAAAATGGAAAAAATCCAGTCAATAAATGAGGCTATGGCCGAAAGAAATGCTGCGATGGAAAAACAAAAGCAAGCTGAAGTTGCTGCGGCTAATGAATACGTAACCTCACACGGACTTAAAACTACCAGCACAAGCTCTGGCCTTCAATATGTTATTACAGCGCCTACCGATAAATACAAACCGGTAAATGGCGATACCGTACTGGTAAATTACACAGGTAAATTACTTAACGGGAAGGTATTTGACAGCAGTATCGAAGCTAACGCTAAAGCTGCAGGTTTAGATCAGCCTGGCCGCCCTTATGAGCCTATCAGTGTTGTTGTTGGCGAAGGCCGGGTAATACCTGGATGGGAAGAAGCCTTACTGTTGATGAACGAAGGCTCAAAAGCTACCTTCATCATTCCGTCGGGGCTTGCTTATGGCGAAAGAGGTTCGGGAGCTATCCCGCCAAACAGTACGCTGGCGTTTGACATGGAACTGGTAAAGGTGAAACCTGCCAAAAAGACCAATTAATAGATTGAAAATGCATCATAATCAACCTTCTGCCCAAAAAGCAGGAGGTTTTTTGTTTACAGGAGGCAATTTTTAATTAAGCGGGTTTATACTTTGCAGCTATAAATTCGTTATTAAGTATTCAAGGTTTATTTTTGCAGCATGGTTTTAACCGACACGCACACCCATCTATATTACGAAGCCATTCCTGAAAAGCGCGCAGCTTTAATGCAGCGTTGTATCGATAATAACATCACCCGTTTATTTTTGCCCAATGTTGATGCTGCTTCTGTGCCATTAGTATATGGCCTGGTAAACGATTATCCTCAATATTGCTACCCCATGCTTGGTTTACACCCCTGCGATGTAAAGGAGAATTGGGAGGCCGAGCTTGCTGTGATTATGGATGCCCATCAGCAAAATAAAATTTATGCCATAGGCGAGATCGGTATCGACCTTTATTGGGATAAAACACATTTAAAGGAACAGGTAGATGCCTTTGTAAAGCAGATCAATTGGGCTAAAAGTCTTGACCTGTCAATAGTGATCCACTGCCGTGATGCTTTTGACGAGGTATACGAAGTGCTGAAACAGGAGGCTGATGAAAAACTGCGCGGTATTTTTCATTGCTTTGGCGGTACGGTTGAGCAGGCGCAACAGGTGATCGACCTTAACTTTTATCTTGGGATAGGTGGAGTTGTGACTTATAAGAACTCGGGACTTGATAAAGTAATACCGGAAATTGACTTAAAGCATATAGTTTTAGAAACAGATTCTCCGTACCTTACGCCCGTTCCGTTCAGGGGTAAACCTAATGAAAGCTCGTACCTGGTGTATATTGCCGAAAAAGTAGCCGAGCTTCACCACACAAGCATTGAAAAAGTGGCCGAGGTCACTACTGAAAATTCCAGGCTTGTGTTCGGAATTTAAATTGTTTAATATTTTACCACAGCATAAACTTAATTAATGAGCCAAATTTTAATCATCTATACCGGAGGGACAATAGGTATGATGAGTGATCCGGTTACAAAGGTGCTCAAGCCTATCAACTTTGAGCAAATAATGGATAATGTGCCCGAGCTTGAAAAGCTTAACTGCCGTATCAAAGTGCATTCATTTGATGAGATCATCGATTCATCAAACATGAACCCTGAGATATGGAGCGAACTGGCAGGACTTATCCAGTCCAACTACCATGATAACGATGGCTTTGTAATTTTGCATGGATCAGATACCATGGCTTATACTGCATCGGCATTAAGTTTTATGTTAGAGAACTTAGGCAAGCCAATCATTTTCACAGGCTCACAATTGCCTATCAGCGCTATCCGTACGGATGCGAAGGAGAACCTGATGACGGCTATTGAGATAGCCAAAGCAAAAAAGAACGACCGTGCCCGTGTGCCTGAAGTTTGTATCTATTTTGATTATAAACTTTTCCGCGGTAACAGGGCTTTTAAATATAATTCATCAAAATTCGAGGCTTTCCGTTCCCCAAACTATCCAATATTGGCGGAATCGGGTGTGCATTTACGTTTTAGTGTAAACGACATCAGGCACCCTGAAGATGAAAGCGCTCTTATTATCCACAATAACCTGGTTAGCGATGTTGGCGTGTTGAAACTGTACCCGGGCATAAGCCCTAAAGTGGTTGAAAATATATTAAGCGCCGATGTGCGTGGTATAGTAATGGAAACCTTTGGTGCGGGTAATACCACTACCGATGCCTGGTTTATTGATTTGTTGAAAAACGCCATCGATAGCGGCAAGGTGATCCTTGATATTTCGCAATGTAAGGTGGGCACAGTAGAACTTGGCCGTTACGAGACCAGTAAGCATCTGAAAGATATTGGTGTAGCCAACGGTTACGACATGACCTTTGAAGCCGCAGTTACTAAAATGATGTACCTGCTTGGTCAGAGTGATAACCCTGCCCAGGTTAGGGAGTGGCTGGAGACCGATTTGCGCGGCGAGTTGACAGTATCGTAAATTTTTTCGATATCACTACAGAAAGATAATATATTAAGAAACGTCATTGCGAGGTACGAAGCAATCCCCTATAAGCAGGTCCGCCCTGTATAGTTTGGGATTGCTTCGTACCTCGCAATGACGTTTTTGGCGGTCTCTCGGTAAACTCTGCTAATTGTCTTCCGGATTAAACATCGCCACCAAATTCTTTAGCCCATCAGCCGAATGCAGTGAATCTGTTTGTTCTAATGTCATAGCGGCGGTTTCGGATGCTCTTGCGCGCATTTCTTTTTCGTAGTCGGCTATAGCATCCCGGGTATTTTCAAACTTGTCACTTAATAAGTGTTGGGCCAGTTCCAATGCATCAAGCATGGCCATGTTAACGCCTTCACCTGCGTAAGGTGGCATCAGGTGAGCAGCATCGCCAAGCATAGTCAGGTTGGGGAAGGCTTCCCAGGTTTGGTCTAAAGGCATGCAATATTGCGGGCGGGGAATAAATACGGGTTCGGCGTTTTCAAACAATTCATCCCAGATATTGTCCCAGCCGGCAAACTCCTGCTTAAACCAGGTAAATACCGACGCCCTATCTTTAAAATCAATTCCGCTATCCTGCAGCCATGTTTCCGCTGATTTAATACCCGCATAAAATACCAGGCTGCCATCTCCTTTAGAGCTTACTATCAGTGTTTTCTCATCGCCCATCGCAAATATTTTACCACCATTCAGTAGCTCGTGAATCCGGGAACTTGCTTTTTCTGAGTTATAAACAGCACCTTCAATTACACTTACTCCGGCATAAAATGGTTTGATAGGTGTAATGTATGGTCGGATCTTTGAATTGGCACCATCGGCGGCTATCACCAGATCAGCCCAGGCCGTTGAGCCGTTTTTAAACTCCAAGTTAATTCTGCCTTCCTGTTCATGAAGTGTGGCAAACTGGCTATCCCAAACAACAGTATCCGGTTGCAGGGAGTCAAGCAGGATTTTCCTTAATGGTCCGCGGTCAATTTCGGGGCGATTATAGGAACCTCCGTCGGCTCCATGCTCATCAAGCACAATGTTACCGTGTTTATCCACAACCCTTAGTTTGTCGGCACCGGGACGATAGTTGGCGTTAAAGGAGTCCATCAGCCCGGCCACTTCCAAAGCTTTTAGGCCCGATTCTTCATGCAAGTCAAGCGTAGCGCCCTGAACCCGCACTTCACGGTTTAAGTCGCGCTCGTAAACTTTTACGTTGGCGCCGTTCATTTGTAAAATGCGTGCGAGTGTAAGTCCACCCGGGCCGCCGCCCATTATAGCTATATTTTTGTTTTTAATTGCTTTCATGTTGTTTAATTATTTCATCATACCTTTTATTACCGCATCACAGCAGTTCGCTATCACTTCGTCTGTGATGATTTGTACAGGTCTGTTGAGATGGTCAAAATACTCGTTCACCAGGTCAAGCAGCGGCGAAAACATCAGCGCCCGTTGTGCATCGAACGGAAGATCTTGGATTATGCCTGCCTCAACATTTACCTGAATGAAACGATGAATAGGGGCAAAGAACTGTCCCTGCTGAATATTTTCCCGTTGATAGGCTTTATTAAGCATCGGAGATGATTTGCCATACAAGATTAAGGCGAAGTGTGTACGGTTGTTTTTTAGGTACTGAAAACCGTTATCCCAGAGTTTCTTAATGCCGGTCTTAAAATCCATTCTTTCATCAAACCCCTTCAGAGTTGCTGCTTCATAAGCTCCTAAAACTTCGGTAATGAAAAGCTTGATCAGCAGGTCATCCTTATCCTCGTATTTGATGTAGATGGTACGGGGCGATACATTGGCCGCCTTAGCCAGCTTTTGCATACTCAGGTTTTCCAGTCCTTCTTTGGCAATAATATCAAGGGCAATGGTGCGAATGGCTTGCTCTTTCTCTAAATTCTTTGGCCTCATAACACAAGTAAGTTGAATTATGATACAATAATAAGTAAATGTTTATTTACTTATTATATTTTTATTTCAAATGACTTTGAGATGATGGGAAGAAAGTAGAGTGCTGACGGATTTAAAATATCCTTTTATTAATTATCGCCATAAAACCTTCTTTAAATTTTTCGCTTACAGGGATATGTTTATCGGCGATATAAATATGATTGTCCTGGATTTTTGCCAGCTGTTTAGTATTTACAATATAGGAGTTATGTACCCGGACAAATGGAGCGGATAATTGTTCTTCAATATCTTTAAGCCGACGGTAAATAAGTAACTGCTCCTGCCCTGTAACAAGACGCACGTATTCTTTTTCGCCTTCAAAATACAGGATCTCATCCAATAAGATTCGGCGTAATACCTTGCCCGATTTTACGAAGAAATAACCCTCATCTGCGGTTTGGCTTTTAGGCATCACTTGGTCGGTCTTACCAAAATAGGCTTCAATTTTTTGCATGGCTGCCAGGAAGCGCTTCAGCGTGATGGGTTTAAGCAGGTAATCAATAGTTTGATAGGTATAGCTTTCGGCGGCATATTCCGAATAGGCAGTTGTGAACACGATTTTGGTTTGGGGCGGCAGCAGACCGGCCAATTCCATACCGGTTAGCTGTGGCATGTTGATATCCAGGAAAATGAAATCGACCTTCTGGTTTTTCAGGAAAGCCAATGCCTCAAGCGCGTTGTAGCATTTGGCTTTCAGCTGCCACTGGGTACTTTGCTGCACCAGGATTTCGAGCAGGTTTACCGCGTTGGGTTCGTCGTCAATTATGATACAACTTAAGTTCATGCTACCGGGATCTTTAAAAATGCAGAAAAGGTGTTATTGCTGTTGTCAATTTTCAGGTCGAAGTCCGCGCCATATAACATGGTTAGCCTTTTGGTTAAATTGGCAATACCAAAGCCTGTTACACGTTTGCTTGTTGTCTGAACATGGATGGTGTTATTGGTTTTAAAAAACAGGTAACCATCCTGCTGAATCAAAGATATGCCAATAAGGTTTTGTTCGCTCGATTTATCGATGCCATGTTTAAAAATATTCTCTACAAAGGTCATCAGCAACATAGGCGGAATGCGGAGATCTGAATTGAAATTTTTTTCAAAAAACACTACCACCTCGTGCCTTATCCTGATTTTTTCTAACGCTATATAATTTTCAATGAATTGTACCTCGGTACCGATGGTTACATCATCCTTCGGACTTTCATCAACAAAATAGCGCATGATATCCGAAAGTCTTTCGATCAATGCCGCCGTCCGGGGTGCTTCGCGATAGGCTTCATAATAAATATTGTTGAGGGTATTGAACAAAAAATGCGGCTGAACCTGAGATTTTAAGAGGTTCAGTTCGGCCTGGCTTTTTTGTATGATAATCTCTTCGGTTTGTTGTTTCAGCTTAAAATATTCCAGCGCTATCCGGAATATCAGGCTCAGCATATAAATAAGTACGCCGCCCGAAATATAGTTGGTAATAGCTTTTAAGTTGACCGGTTCCGGCGTTTTTGCAAAGTAGCTATTGTAGAGTAATAAAGTAATATATCCGCGCAGCGCACCGGTTGCCACTATGAATATGATCACCAGGAGTACGTACCAAACATATTTGCCTGTTTGATAAAAAAGGGGATATAAAACCAATATGTTGCCATATATAATGATGGCGTAAAAAGCGGTAGTTACACTGGCGTACATAGCCGACTGGGCTACGCCATCCATGGGCAAATAAGAAAAAAACAGGAGCAGACATACTGATATCCATACCAAAAGCTGGAGTTTTTTAATGGATGGTCTGGCTTTAAATAGTTGCATTTTTAAAATTACTAAGCTTTTTGTTTGCTGGTGCCGGCTTTAAACCATTGCCTGCATTTATTCAATAAATGGCGTTATTGGTTCAATAAACATTGCTACAGGCACATTGTTGAATAAATACCGTATCGGGTTAAAAAGAAAGCGGCAGTGGTTTAACTGATTTTATCTGCCGGTTGATAAAGGACAGTTTTGAACTATTAACAGAAAATTATCCTTATCAAACAATCAGTTATCATGAAACCCGAACACTTAGCCGAAAAGATCATAGCTGTCAGTCTCAGCCTTTTGCTATTGCTTTCGCACACGCCTAAAGTACTGGCCCAAACCGATACCATCCGCGTAAAAGATAAGCGTTTGCTTACCTCAACGCTTAAACCGGGCTTAAGACAATACCTTGTATATTTTCAAAATACCAAAGATAGTCATAGCCTAAAATTCTGGCTTTGGCTGCGTGATATAAACCTCGAAACCCGTAACGGCGAAAAAGTATTTACTGTAACCCAGCATTGGTATGGTAACGATAGTTCATCGTACCGCTCTGTTTACTCTATTAACAGGGCCGCCGATTTTGCACCTCTTTATCATTCAGAAACTATCGGCAAAAAAACAAAAGCATTTAACTGGGCTTCTGACAAAATTACAAGTGCCGATACCGTTGCCAACAACGAGGCGAAGAGTTTTGAGCTTGATTTTACTTTCCCTAACCTTAACTGGAATTTAGACATTGAAACCTTTGAGATGTTACCGCTGGCCGAAGGCAAAAGTTTCGCCATCCCTTTTTACGAGGCTGGAATCCCTGCACCGCTTTATGTGCTTTATAAAGTAACCGGCAGCGAAGTAATATCAACTTTAAATGGTAGCAAAGTTGATTGCTGGAAGCTGTACAATGAAAGTGATTACAATGGCCGTCACTTTACCGAAACATACTGGATCAGTAAAAAGAACCACGAGTTTTTAAAAGAAGAAGATGCTTTTGGCGGAGGTTATCGATATAAAATAAAAATGATGGGGGCCGCGATTAATCTGCTGCCGAGGTTTGTGAAGTAAGAGCACGTCGTAGAGACGCATAATTGCGTCTCCCGCAGGATAAGAAGGCATCACAAGACCTGCATATTCGGAGACGCAATTATGCGTCTCTACATTAAAGAAAATAAAAGCAGCCGGGGCTATGATTTCAGTATCATAGCCCCGGCATTTTATATAAGCAGTTAGTAGTTTTATTGGTTTAACCCAAAAGCTTCCCAGCCCGATGCTGTCGCCCGGTTACAAGTCATGGCCTGGGTGCCGTTTTCGCTGGAAATGAATTTACCGTTGTTGCCACGGAGGGTAATTTTGCCATCGGTAGTAACTATCCAGTCAAATTTTTCCCAGTCGCTGGGAGTTGTGCGGTTACAGGTGATGGCTTGTGTGCCGTTTTCTGAGGATACGTATTTACCCATGCTGCGCAGATAAATTTTACCGCTGCCTGCATCAAGCACCGTGAAGTGTTCCCAGTCGCCCGCTGTAGTTCGGGTACAGGTCATGGCCTGGGTGCCATTTTCGCCGCTTACATATTTGCCGTTAAAGCCTTTCAGCGAAATTACAGTGCCAATTGGCGGCGTATTGGGAGGGGTAGTAGTACCACCTGTAATAACGGAGTTAATGGCCGAAAGCAATGAATTAGCCCCGGTGGCGTCGCCGCCCAAGTCCCAGATCATCATACCACCGGCCTGGTTAAGCGCCAGTGTGGTTTTGCTTTTAATGGTTGGGATGCCGTTATAGCCAAAAGTTTGGAAGGTATCGGAATTGGGACTGCCTCCCGCAGCCAATACATCAACATAGTTCATGGTCGAATAATCGTACCGGTTATCCCTTGCATAGAATGGAACGCCCAGTATGGTTTTGGCAACAGGTAAACCGCGGCCAGCCCAGTAACTCAAGCAATCAACTGCCGATTGATAGGTAGAGTGCTGAAAGTTGTTATCATCATAATCCATGATGTTGATCCAGTCAAGGATGCTGAACATGTTGTTGGTAACATAGCTTGCGCCAACCGAAATGGAAGCAATAGTACATACCCTGCCGCTGTTGTGCATGGCGGTTGATAATTCCTGTAATAGCAGATAAAAATTATTGGTTTCGGTACCTGCAGACGGAAATTCCCAGTCGATGTCTACACCGTCAACATTATATTGGTTACAAAAATTAACCATGTTATTAACAAATGCGGTACGGTACCCTGCATTAGCTACAATGGGGTGAAAGGCATCACCGCCACCGCCGCCGCCAACAGATATAATTACTTTAACATTGTTATTGTGCGCGTTTGATACCAGGGTAGTAAATTTTGAAAGGTTATCAAGCGGGTTTAGTCCCCCGGTGTTTGTTGGGGTAAGGAAGGCGTAGTTAACATGGGTTAATTTGCTGTACTGTACCGTATTTACATCGCCCTGCCAGCTGGGGAGGTAGCCAACTACTTTAAATGAAGCAATCGGAACCGCGTTGTTAACAGCTACTGTTTTATTGCTGTTATCGGTGTTAGCGTCGCCCCCGGTTTTAAACTGGTTCATGTTATCCTTTTTACAGGATGAGAGTGCCGCCATCGCGACCAGGAATAGCCCAAGGAGGTAAGAGTTAGATTTTGATCTCATAAGTTAAGTTTGTTAAGTGGTTTTTGATGTATTATTTGGTTTATAAATAAGCCGGGCAATAAAACACAAACCTGTTAACCAAATTCATGATACTTATGAATATCATATACTAATATCAGGAAAGGCGCGTTAATAGGTGTAATAGATGTTTTGGTACGAGTAAAATTATATAAACATCTAATTATAAATACCTAATAATAACCTCAATACGATTCAATCACAAGCGTAGTAGTGCTTTTGTAGTGCAACCTTAACAGGGAAAATCCACCTTTTTTGCAAAGAAATATTTTTGTGATACGCTTAACTCACAGTTATATATTATTATAGCTGGAGAAAATGAGCTATTGGGATAAATCGCCTATCTGGTTTAAAACCAGATAAGCGGGTGCCTGATGGGTAAATTGCGGATAACTTCTTCAACCTGAGGGTTGTGATCCAGTTTTCTCCAGGTTGTTAACCATGTGTTTTCACTGTAAGCGTTAGCCCCAAATAGCAGGAAGGGCTGCGCCACCGGCCAGTTATTCCAATACATTACATCTGGTTTTAAAGTCCATTTGGTTTTATCTGCCACAAAAGGGTACAGGTAGTTTATCCCTTTTTTAATGGATTTCCCGTCTGCTGTTTCAAAATCCCATAGATTATCCTGTTGGCTTGAAAGAATCTGGCAAAGCATGGTCATGGCATCAAGGTTAAAAATAGAATAGCCATAGGGCTTGGTTCGTTCCAGTTCTAAAGGGAAGCTGCCGTCAGTACCCATTTGGCGCGGAAGTAATATGGTTTTATAACGTACCCGTATTGAATCAAGCACTGCATTATTTTGGCAAAGTTTGGCAAAAGAGGCTACCTGCATGGCCCAGCAGGTGGCATGATTGTTTTTGACATCTCTTTCCTGGATGCCCGGTTTGCTCGTCATGAGCCATTGGGTATAGTCGGCAAACCATTTTTTAACGCCTGCGGTGGTTTCAGCATCCATGGCCTTTTCCATCACAATGATGCCCTGTGCAACTTCCATCAGGTGAATGGTATCGATAATGCCATAATTGCGACCGGTAAATTGCCCTTTAACTGCCTGTGCAAACCAAAGGCTCGGGTTCATCAAGGTTTCGGGATCAAGAAACCAGGCTTTGAGGTGAATGACGGCCTGGTTAACATATTTTACATCCCCGGTTAGTTTATAAGCCGAAGCCAGTGCGCCAATGATCTTGCTGAATCGGATCATGGCTTTACGGTGTTCAACAAAGTTGTCCGGGTTAGTCATTCCATCGCGGTTAATGTAAGGACCGTCGGGATTTTTAGGATCTGGCCAGAAATAATCAGCCTCCGAAAAAAAATCGTGTTTGCCGCCCGCGCTTCTTGGCGATGATGACGCGGTTACTGTAACCGGCTGCTGTTGCATAGCCCAGGCAGCTTCTGTTATTATTTGTTTTTTGAGGGTTTGTCCGGCTACTTTTTCCGCAGGAGATTTATCTGGCTTGGCTTGGTCAGGCGTAAACGCAAATTGCGTAAGGGTTGTAACTGCAATTAAAATTGCAGCAAATATTTTTTTCATGGCGATGGTTTATAATGGTGTCGGCAAGATAAGAATAGCCAAGGGAATTGGGTTGGTGTTTTTAGTGTGTAGGGGATTTGCAGAGGCTTTTTTTAACGAAAACGTTGAAGTAAGAGGACCCTTAAAGGCGATTCTTCATCAGGATTTGTAAGTCCCCCAAGGCAAATGGCATAACTATTGATTAAATAAACTACATCTGTACGTAAAAAGCATTATTTAACCATAAAATTATGGTTAGGCACTATAAACATTATGCCAACGTTTTTTATGTTTACGCAAATCATTAGATATGAAAACTCTAAAAACACCTTTATTAGCTCTTGCAATAGCTGTTTTAGCTATCACTACCCAAGCCTGCAAAACCAAAAAAGCCGTAGTGCAAACACCGCCTCCGGCTCAGCCTGCACAACCGGCAACACCGCCGCCTGCTCCAAAACCAGCGCCAACTCCGCCACCACCACCAGCTCCGGCTCCTGAAAAACCAGACTATAACTTTACAAATATTCAGTTTGAATTTAACTCGGCAGTGTTAAAAACTGCCTCTTACCAAACGTTAGACCACATTGTTAAAGAACTGAAATTAGATCCATCGGCTAAATTCATTTTGAATGGTAATGCGTCTGCCGAAGGCTCTGCCGAGCACAATCAGTCATTATCTGTTGACAGGGCAAACTCTGTAAAATTGTATTTAGTTAACAGTGGTGTTAATGGCGATAACCTGACTGTAAAAGGTTGGGGCGAAAGCAAACCAATTGCTGATAACTCTACCGAAGAAGGCCGTGTACTTAACCGTCGTGTTGAAGTAAAGTTAGCACAGTAAATAAAAACTTTTAATAAAAGTAAAAGGCAGTCCATCGGGCTGCCTTTTTTGTTGGGTAAAATTATTCGGTACTGTTTACCAGTTGAAAAATGGTGAATAGGTGATGGGCTTCGTGCAGTACAAAAAACTCGGCCCATTTTGAAATGGTAAGCCTGCCGTATTTAGGGTGTACGCCAATGCGCGGTAGCTCCGTATCAGTGAGCCCAGAGACCAGATCGATAATTGTTACTCTGTCTGCCTTTATAATATCCAGCAGGTCAGGTAGCTCCATCGATCTGAAAGGCGTAAATTCAGGATCAAGGTCACCATTATAACGATCAAATACCGGTACATCTTCGTTAAGTATTTGGTGCATCCTGTCTATAAATATTTTTTGGTAACGGGTGAGGTGAGCTACATTATCCAATGCACTCCATTTTCCGGGCATTGAAGGTAAAGTCAGTTTATCGTTGCTTGTACCTGCAACCAATTCTGCTATAGCAAGGTGTTGGTTTCTTAATCTTTCGGTGAGTGAATTATACATTTTCATGTTCGCGATAAAACTGAAAGTTAGTATAAAATGCTGTATTGGTTTTAGTAATGATATTTAATAACTTTATCATTACCCAAAGCCTCCTAAAGGTAACGGCGCCAGCTGTTTACTTTGTTATATACCTAAATCGTTTGCATTATGTTAAAGAAATTGTTTCTGTTTTATTTGCTGGTTACACCTTTTTGGTGCCTGGCTCAAACCAGGATAACAGGCAGGGTTGTCAATGCAACAGATAAAACAGCTATCGCGAATGCAAGTGTATTTTTAAGTAATGCTACTGTAGGGACAAAAACAACACCGGAAGGAACTTTTACCCTCGCTGATGCCAAAAATGGCAAATATGAACTGGTAGTTTCCATTGTTGGGTTTGAAACCTATAAGCAAAACATAACGATAATGGGTAGTGATATGGTTTTACCTGATATTATCGTGTCGCCGAAAACCTATGCTTTAAAGGAGGTAACCATAAAGCAACGCACCGATCCCAATCGGGCACAGTATTTAGCAGCTTTTAAAGAGCAGTTTTTAGGCAAATCTGAACTGGCCGATCAATGTAAACTTCTGAATCCGGAAATGCTTGATTTTGCCTACGATGATGACACGAAAACACTCACCGCATCCTCCATTGATTTTTTGAATGTTGAAAATCGCGGACTTGGTTACCGGGTAAAGTATCTCATTACAAGTTTTACTTATAATGATAAAGACATTTCAAACAGGAAATTGCACTATGAAGGTTTTGTACTGTTTGAAGAGTTAAAAGGCACGCCATCACAACAGAAAGATTGGCAAAGGGCAAGATTGCAGGTTTACAAAGGATCTGCTATGCATTTTTTACGTGCGCTGCAGGCTAAACATTTGGATGAGGAGGGCTTTCGTGTATTGCAGTATGCTAACCCCGAACGAAGGGATGTGCCTGAATCGCAGTTAAGCAAAAAGATGCGCCCAATACTTATGACCTATCCTTTAAATGAGGATGAAATGATGGCTAAAACCGATCTGCCTGGTGTGCATGCCCTCGGTTGCGATTTTGATTCGTTCCATATCACTTATAATGAAGATCATCGTTTTCCGAAACGTGGGCAAATGAATAATATAAATGGCACCGATAACCATGATGTAACGGTTTTGAGTTTTAACGTGCCTTACGCCCTGTTTGATGGTAACGGGACCCTGCTTGATCCTAATAGTGTAACATATAGCGGCGCATGGGGCAATAACCGGGTAGCCGAACTTTTGCCAATTGATTACGAGCCTTTAAACACTCGGGCTGTAAGTGAAAAACCAGGATTGACCGATGTAATAAATAAGCTTAGAAATTACAACTCTTCATATACTGCCGAAAAAGTTTATTTGCATTTTGATAAACCCTACTATGCAGCCGGCGATACTGTTTATTTTAAAGCATACATAACCGCGGGCGATCGTCACGAACTGTCGGATATAAGCAGCGTGTTGCATGCCGAGTTGATCAATACAGCAAACAGCATCGATCAGGCTGTTAAATTACAGATAACTGATGGTGTGGCCTGGGGGGATTTCGCTCTGCCGGATACTTTGCCTAAAGGGAATTACCATATTCGGGCGTATACTAAATGGATGCAAAATCAGGGTAATAACAATTATTTCGACCGGGAAATTAAAATTGGATCAACAAATAATAAAATAGCTGAAAGCGCTGCTAAAGCGCCGCTGCCGGTTGCCACTAATAAAATTGATGTGCAGTTCTTTGCCGAAGGTGGCAATATGATTACCGGCATTCAGTCTAAAATAGCCTTCAAGGCTATTGGTGCCGACGGAGCGGGGGTAAATGTTAGCGGGATTATTACTGATAATGAAAACAATCACGTAGCCACATTTGCTTCATCGCATTTGGGGATGGGATCTTTTTACCTGAAAGCCCAACCGGGTAAAAGCTATAAAGCCGAACTCAATTACGCCGACGGAACAAAAAATACTATCAATCTTCCGATGCCTATAGAGAACGGAATTAGCTTATCTGTTGATAATAGTGAAATTCCCCGTGCCATTGTTAAAATAAATGCTGCTGATGCTTTTTACAAGCAAAACAATGGAAGGGAGTTTACATTACTCATTTATTCCGGCGGCACGGCTTCAACCATTGCCTGCAGGTTAGATAGTCAGACAATAACACGTGATATTTTAAAGCGGCGTTTAAAAACCGGGATAGCTACCATAACATTGTTTTCTGCCGCTAATGAGCCCCTTTGCGAACGCCTGATTTTTGTGCAAAACTACGATCAAATGAGCCTGGCCATTAACAGCCCCAAAGCAGATTACAAAAAAAGGGAACGGGTTGACATCAGCCTGAATGTAAAGAACAGGGCGGGTGATCCGTCAGTTGGCCATTTTTCGGTATCTGTTATAGATGAAAATAAAGTCCCGGTAGTTGAAAATTCAGAACATACTATACTAACTGATCTGTTGTTAACTTCAGATCTGAAGGGAAATGTAGAGCAACCAAACTATTATTTTGCTAATGTGAATGGCGAAACAACGAAAAACCTGGACTTGGTAATGCTTACTAATGGTTATCGTGGTTTTGAATGGAAGCCTTTATTAAGCGGCTCTTATCCGGCCATAGCCTACCAGCCCGAAAAAGGTTTGGAAATAAGTGGTAGTGTAAAGCGTTCGGGAGGGAGCGCCATGCATGAAGGCACTGTTTCTCTAATCTCTTCGCAACCAACAACGGTGTTAAGTCAACCGGTAGACGATAGGGGCGATTTTGCGTTTAGTAACTTGTTTTTTACCGATACCGGCAGGTTCATTTTACAGGCTGTTACAGCTAAAGGCGATAACTCAACAAGATTGACTTATAACAAAAATAATCAAAAACTGCCAGTGTCGTCATTGGGTTTAAATACTGTGCCAAATGATATTAATTTATCAATGACGAACTATCTTGAAAATAACAAGTTACGGCAAGACGATTATTTGAAGTATAGCAAAATAAAAATGCTGAAAGAGGTGAAGATCAAGGCCGTTAAAAAGAATGAATACCGCTCTTCGGTATTAGGAGGGCCGGGTAGTGCCGATCAGGTGATACAACTGGGGCAGCTTCCTGTTTCGGGTTCGTTAACTCAAATGTTAGAAAGCAGAGTACACGGCGGACGAGCGTACGCAATGTTAAAGGGCGATTTTGATGGTTTAGTAATTTTGGATGGGGTGGCAATGGATAGTCATATTACAGCGAGCGGAATACCGGGCGGAGGTTCGCTTGATTTCATAAGCGCCTCGGATGTTGAAACGGTAGAGTTTTTTTACAATGCAAATGCCGCATTGTATGGAGTGCGGGGTGGCCATGGAGTAATTGTGGTAACCACAAAAGCAAAAGGAGGGCTTACCGAAAAAGAAATCACATCAACCGGGATATTGCCAATTTCGGTCCCCGGATTTTATAAGGCGCGTGTATTTTACTCTCCTAAATATGAAAATCTTGAACAAGCCGGTAACCGCCCCGACTTGCGGAGTACTATTTATTGGCAACCGGAGTTGATGACAGATAAAAATGGCCAGGCGCTGTTTAATTATTTCAATGCCGACGGAACGGGCTCATATCGCATAGCTATTGAGGGGATTGATGAAGATGGCAATTTAGGGCGATTGGTGTATCGGTATAATGTTCAATAATAAATTTAACTACGCCATAGCTTAATTAATGATATCGATTATATGGTGGTGCTATAATTACCGTTTTCTTTAGTCTAAGCGCCCTTTTGCCCCAAAAATGATACGATTTTACCAAGTATTGAGCCGTTTTGTTTAAACAGATTGTTTTAATTTGGAACGTGCAAAACTGTTCGTTGTGCTGTATGCTCCGGCATAATAGCACCCGCCATTTTTAACTTTTCTGCTTTTTTGTTGCAAACATAAGTTTAACCAGCTTTTGCGCAGGTAATTTGATCGCCTATGAATAAATATAAACTATATGCCGGTTTGTTTTTTACCGGTACAGTAGCGCTTGTTTCGGCTGCGTGGCAAACGAAGGCTGCAAAACAACCTGAGCCACCAAAGAGACGCCCTAACATTATCGTTATCATGGCCGATGATATGGGTTTTTCTGACCTGGGCTGCTATGGCGGCGAGGTTAATACCCCAAACATCAATTACCTTGCTCAAAACGGTATCAGGTACAGGCAATTCTATAACACATCGCGCTGCTGCCCAACAAGGGCTTCGTTACTTACCGGGTTGTATAATCAACAGGCAGGCATAGGCAAAATGACCGACGCTGAAGACGAGCCCGGCTATCTTGGTCATATCACAGATAACGCTGTAACCCTTGCCGAAGTCTTGAAATCTGCCGGTTATCATACGGCCATGTCGGGCAAATGGCATGTGTCAAATACCAACGGTCAGCCTAATGCGCAGGATCAGTTAGCCTGGTTAAACCATCACAAAGATTATCCCGAGTTTTCGCCGATCAGCCAGTATCCAACCAGCCGTGGGTTCGAGAAATTTTTCGGAACCATTTGGGGTGTGGTTGATTTTTATGATCCCTTTAGTTTGGTTAGCGGCACCACGCCTATTAAAACAGTCCCCAAAAACTACTATCATACAGATGCTATTAACGATACGGCAGTGGCTTACATCAAAGGCTACGCTAAATCGTTAAAGCCATTCTTTTTGTACGTTGCCGAAAACGCACCGCACTGGCCGTTAATGGCAAAGCCCGAGGATATTGCCAAATACAAGAACACATACAAAGGTGGCTGGCAGGCTATCCGCGAAGCGAGATACAAAAAAATGGTGAAGCTTGGCTTGATCGATCCGACCAAAACTAAACTGTCCGAAAGGTGGAAGAGTGACCTGCAATGGAAAAACAATTCCGATAAAGATTGGGACGCCATGGCGATGGCTGTTCATGCCGCCATGATCGATAGGATGGATCAGGGCATTGGCCGCATCATCAAAATACTGAAGGAAACCGGTCAGTTGGATAATACGCTGATTGTTTTCCTGTCGGATAATGGCGCCAGTGCCGAAAACTGCGCTGCGTATGGTCCCGGATTTGACCGCCCAAATGAAACCCGTGATGGCCGTAAAATAGTTTATGCTACAAAAAAAGAAGCATTGCCGGGCCCGGAAACTACTTATTCATCCATAGGGCCCCGCTGGGCAAATGTGGCTAATACCCCGTATGAGTATTGGAAAGCCGAATCATACGAGGGCGGCATCCACACCCCGATGATTGCCTTTTGGCCAAAGGGAATTAATGCCAACAAAGGAGGTTTTGATGACCATGTGGGCCATGTGATGGATTTCATGAGCACTTTTGTTGAGTTGGCCGGGGCTCAATACCCTAAAACTTATAAAGGGCATAACATCCTGCCAACTACAGGGATTAGTCTTGTACCAAGCTTTAAAGGCAAACAAACTCGCGGTCATGAGGATTTGTTTAACGAACATTTCGGCGCGCGGTACGCCCGTTCAGGAAACTGGAAGCTGGTATCGCTAAGTAATGATACAACCTGGCATTTATATGATCTGTCGCAGGATAAAACTGAAACTACCGATCTGAAATCAAAACATCCCGAAAAAGTGCACCAATTGGATAGCCTTTGGCATAACTGGGCAAACACACACCAGGTTTTTCCAAAGCCGGGTAATAAGAGTAAATAGTAAAACCCAACAATAAACATTAAAACCAAAAAGTAAAACGTAGTTTATGAATCGCATTTTCAAAAAAACGTACCTGCTCGTTTCCGGATTAGCAGCATCGTTTGCTGCACAAACAGCGTCGGCTCAGGATAAGATGCCTTCTTATCCATTGATCACGCACAATACTTATTTCTGTGTTTGGTCAAACACAGATAAGTTAAATGAGTCAACCACCAAACACTGGACAGGAAAAGACCAATCATTATTGGGTTTAATTAAGGTTGATGGCAATTATTACCGTTTCATGGGAGCATCAGCCGTTAATTATAAAACCATTTTGGCGGCTACCGACGAAAAATCATACAGCAGCCAATACCAGGCCGAAACAGCGCCTGCAGAAGGCTGGGAAAAACCAGGTTTTAATGATCAAAGCTGGAAAAGCGGAGCTGCTCCATTTGGTGATGAACGCGCAAGCAAAGGCACCCATTGGAGAGGTAAAGATATTTGGGTTCGTCGTAAATTTAATGTTGCCGAATTACCAAAAGGACGTTTGATGTTGAAGATCTATCATGATGATGAAGCCGAAGTATACCTGAACGGGCAGCAGATTGCTACCGAAGGGGGCGCTAATGGCGATTTTGAAACCGTTGCTTTACCGGCCAGCGCAAAATCAAATTTAAAAGTAGGCGAAAATGTTTTGGCTATCCATTGTAAAAATACCGGTGGCGGCTCATTTATTGATGCCGGTCTTGCCGAAGAAGTGTTGAGCAAGGATGACGAAGCCGTTAAACTGGCCGAGCAAACCAGCGTTAAAGTTACTGCTACCCAAACTGTGTATAACTTTAAAGCGGGTGAAGTTAACCTGAAACTTACTTTCACTTCGCCATTAGTTATAAACGATTTGAAATTGCTTACTACCCCTGTATCATACATCACTTATCAATTAAAATCAACTGATGGTAAGATGCATGATGTTCAGATTTATCAGGGTGTATCAAGTAATCTGGCTGTAAATACACCATCGCAAGAGGTTGCTGCATCAAAGTACAGCCAGAATGGACTTAAATTGTTAAAAGCCGGTACTGTTGAACAACCTGTATTACAGAAAAAAGGTGATAACCTGCGTATTGACTGGGGCTATGTTTATGTTGCTTCATCAACCGCGGGAGCTAAACAATACATCACTCCTGAAGGTGATGCAGTATCATCATTCCTGGGCGCACAAAAAGGTGAAGCTACAGCTACAGGCAAACAATTAATGTTAAGCACTGTATTGCCATTT
This sequence comes from Mucilaginibacter gossypiicola, assembly GCF_900110105.1. Classification (GTDB taxonomy): domain Bacteria; phylum Bacteroidota; class Bacteroidia; order Sphingobacteriales; family Sphingobacteriaceae; genus Mucilaginibacter; species Mucilaginibacter gossypiicola. Next base: position 118,416 of record NZ_FOCL01000015.1, read on the forward strand.
GGTAAAGTGACTGCTACTCCGGTATCTAAATTTATTTCGGTTGGATATGACGACATCTATGCTATTCAATATTTTAAAACCAACTTAAGGCCATGGTGGAGAAATACTCCGGGAGCTACCATTGAAGGTGTACTGAGCGATGCTACCAAAACTTACGCTAAAGTAATAGGAACATGCGCAAAAACAGATGCGAAGATCTGGGCCGACGCAGTTAAAGCCGGTGGGGAGAAATATGCTAAGTTATGTGTTATGGCTTATCGCCAAAGCATTGCTGCGCATCAATTGGTTAAAAGTCCTGAGGGCGAATTGTTGTTCTTATCTAAAGAGAATTTCAGCAATGGTTCTATCAATACGGTCGACATTACTTACCCTTCGGCTCCGATGTACCTGCTTTATAATCCGGATTTGTTGAAAGGCATGATGAACGGTATCTTCTATTTCAGTGAAAGCGGTAAATGGAATAAACCTTATTCATCGCATGATTTGGGCACCTATCCATTGGCTAACGGCCAAACTTATGGTGAGGATATGCCGGTAGAAGAAAGCGGTAACATGATTATCCTTAACGCTGCTTTAGCGAAAGTTGAAGGAAACGCTAATTATGCAAAAAAACACTGGAAAACATTAACTATCTGGACGGAATATCTTGCTAAATCAGGCTTTGATCCGGGTAGCCAATTGTGTACTGATGACTTTGCCGGTCACCTGGCGCATAACGCCAATCTATCGGTAAAAGCTATTGTAGCTATTGATGCTTATGGCGAACTGGCAGGTATGATGGGCGATGCCGCTACAGCTAAAAAATACAGAGCAATGGCTAAGGACATGGCTAAAAAATGGCAGGAAAAAGCTAATGCCGGCGATCACTACGGTTTGGTGTTTGACAGCAAAGATACCTGGAGCCAAAAATATAATATGGTTTGGGACAAAGTTTTGGGCTTGAATTTGTTCCCTCAAAAGGTGTACGATACCGAGCTTAAATACTATCTGGCGCACCAAAATGAATTTGGGTTGCCATTGGATAGCCGTAAAACCTATACCAAAAGCGACTGGATACTGTGGACAGCTGCAATGGCCGACAACAGAGCTGATTTTAGCGCTTTAGTTGCCCCGGTTTATAAATTTGCCACGGAAACTTCATCGCGCGTACCGTTAAGCGACTGGCATGAAACTACCAATGGTAAAATGGTGGGCTTCCAGGCCAGAAGTGTGGTTGGTGGTTATTATATGAAAACTTTAAGGGATAAATTGGCGGCGAAGTAAATATCCGTTAGCTCTTCCCGTGGTGCGGTGAAACACCGACCACAGGCAAAAAACAGAAACGGGTTTGCAACGCAAACCCGTTTCTGTTTTTTGTTAATTTTATCACAGCCTGTGGTCGGTGTTTTCACCGCACCACTTTTTTCTTCTACATGTGTTCCATGTAGTGTGTTATCAGTTCATTTTCTTCATTGCTTATATAATATGACGCCGATGAATGCAAATAATTTTCAGGTAATTGGCATAGCCCGGCTTTAACCGGGTTGTTGTGTATATAATCTAACTTTTGTTCGAGCACGGTGCGATTATACATTGTTGCTTTATATGGTCGTCGTTCCCAAAACTGATACTCGCGGTCGTTCTGAGTACTTTTGTAATTGTCCAAACTTTGCGAAGTGTTTATCAAGCTGAATTTAAGTTGTTGTGCGGGGAATTTGCTGAAATGCTGTTGTACATTTTTGTTAAGCCAATCGGGTTGTTTGCACCACAAAATATGTACATGATTTGGCATTATCACATAACCGTAAAGCCATATCCTATTATTCTTTACTAAAAAGCTTAAACTATCGATTACGATTTCTTTGTGGTTATCCTGATCAAGTAAGGGTTGCCAGTTAAGACAGGTTGCAGTAAAAAATTCTATGCCTTGATGCATTGTTGATATTTGTAATACGAATATAACAAATCATGTGGTGCGGTGAAAACACCGACCACAGGCTTTTGGGATTTCAATCGTAACACAGTTTATAGTGAGCATAGGTTGTAAGGAATTATATGGTACGGTGATAACACCGACCATAGGCTTTAAGGACTTTTCAATTTGTGGCTTAGTCCGGCAGCTTGTGGTCGGTGTTTTCACCGCACCACTCTTCCTCACTTTCTCCTAACATTACAATCATCATAATTTGATATCCAATAATTAGGTTTTATGATTACTTTCATGCTTCGTTAGCTATAATAATTTCTATGCCGTTCCCTTTGAAAAAAATATTGGTTAAGACGCTTAAAATAAGCGCCATTACTGTTGTGAGTTTATTGCTGTTAATGTTCCTGCTGCCGTACCTGTTTCCCGAAACAGTAACTCAAAAAATAAAGCAGTGGGCAGCAGGCAGTGTAAACAGCAAGCTTTCGTTTTCGAGCACGCGCTTATCGTTCTTTAAAAAATTCCCTTCGCTGACCCTTACACTTAATGATTTTGTGTTGGACGGCAGTGCGCCCTTTCAGAATGACACACTGATTTCGGCTAAAGAAATTTCACTGGCAATTGATCTTTCGTCGGTGTTTAAGAGCAAGATCAATGTAAACAAGATCTATCTTGACCATGCGTTGATCAACATCCAGGTTGATAGTGCCGGTAAAGCCAATTATAACGTTTATAAATCATCGCCTCCAAAGCAAGACGACAAAGCCGATACCGCAAGTGCATCATTAGGGATCGAGCAAATTCTGATAGACAAAAGTCATTTGGTTTATGACGACCGTTCGTTGCCGATGCAGATCAATGCACGGGAACTTAACTACAAAGGCAGTGGCGATTTAAGCAAGGATATTTTTGACCTTTATAGCCACGTGGATGCCGCTTCGGTAGATTTTTATTACGGTAACAAAGCTTACGTACTTAAGAAAAAAGTAAATGCTGATCTGGTTACCAGTATCAATACCAAATCATTGGCCTTTGCATTTCAAAAAAACGACCTGCTTATTAATAAGCTCCCGGTTAAATTTAAAGGCCGGTTTGAGTTCCTGAAGGATGGTTATGACATGGATTTCAAGATCAGGAGTGATCAGAATGATCTTGGCGATATTTTTACCGCCATCCCGGATGAATACGCCAAATATGTTGATAACATGGATATCAGCGGTAACGGCATCATCCAGCTTGATCTTAGCGGAAAGTACATCGCCTCAAAAAACATGATGCCTAACTTGAGCATCAGCATGAAAGTGCGCGACGGTTCCATCGTTAACAAAAGTACCCCCGCACCGGTTAAAAACCTGTACCTGAACATGGATGCCAGTTTACCAGGGCTTAATCCAGATAGCTTAAACGTCAATATTGATTCGGTTTATTTTAATATTGGCAAGGATTACTTTGGTTCGGTATTGAAACTAAAGGGGATCAAATCGCCTTATATTTATGCCAAGGTGAATACCGAAATTGACCTGGAGCAATGGTATAAAGTTTTTGGCATTAAGCCATTCCAGGTAAAAGGGAGGTACGGTTTACATTTACTGGCCGAAGGCAAATACACCACTGGCATCAGGAAAACGGGCTTAAGAAAAAAGGTTGATACCGTGATAACCAGTATCCCGCAATTTAAACTTAAGTCAACATTCAGGAACGGGTATTTTAAATACACCAAGCTGCCCCAGGCTATCAACAACATCAGTTTTGACCTGGATGCCGCCTGTCCTGATCATAACATTGCTAACGCTACGATGGATGTGCGTAACCTGAATATTAATGCACTTAATAATTACATAAAAGGCTATTTGAAACTAAGCAACAAGGCTGGCGCATTGATTGATGCTGGTTTAAATGCCAAATTTCATCTGGATGATATCAAGCAGTTTTACCCAATTGATAGTATTGATTTCCGTGGCGATTTTGATGCTAATCTGCAAAGCAAGGGAAGGTATATCCCTGCCCGCCGCATTTTTCCGGTTACCAATGCCGAGATCAACCTGAAAAACGGTTACATCCAAACCAAATACTACCCTCACCCCATGCAAAATGTGCAGGTTAGCGTGAATATCTTTAACAATACCGGCTCGTTAAAAGGATTGAAGGTGAATATTAAACCGGTTTCGTTCAACTTTGAAGGTCAGCCATTTTTGCTGAGGGCCAATCTCCGCAATTTTGACGACCTTGATTATAACGTGGCCTCACGCGGCAGTCTCGACCTGGGTAAAATTTATAAAGTATTTGCCGTTAAAGGGTATGATGTAAATGGCTTTGTAAGCACCAACTTTATGCTGAAAGGCAAGCAAAGCGATGCCACCACGGGGCACTATGATAAACTGGACAACTCGGGCAGCATGAAGGTGAAAAACATCAAACTTACCACCGAGCTGTTTCCGAAGCCGTTTTTTATCACCAACGGCGTATTCAGCTTTAACCAGGATAAAATGAAGTTCGACCAGTTTAAGGCCAACTACGGTAAATCGATAGTGGTGCTTGACGGTGCTTTATCCAATGTGATAGGTTATGCTATGCAGCCAAATTCACCGCTAAAAGGTGAGTTTAATTTGAAGAGTGACCTGATTATTGCCGATGATTTTATGGCCTTCGCAGGTGTGCCGCCATCTGTCAAGCCAACCAAATCATCAGGGGTAATATTGGTGCCTTCCAATCTCGATCTTAATTTTGCTGCCGATGTTAAAAAAGTAAAATATAACGGTTTGGATATCAGCGATGCCAAAGGTGCAATGAATATCACCAATGGGCAGATCGTGCTTAAGCAAGCCGGATTTAGCCTGATAGGGGCTCCTGTTGTTATGGATGCCACTTACGGCAGTATTAATCCGCAGAAAGCATTTTTTGATTATCACATCAATGCAAAAGAGTTTGACATTCAACGTGCCTACCGCGAGATCAAATTGTTTCATGATATGGCTACTTCGGCAGAGCATGTGCAGGGCATTGTATCGTTAGATTATAAACTGGCCGGCAAGCTTAACAGCGACATGAAGCCTGTTTATCCGTCGTTAAAAGGCGGTGGCGTACTCTCCGTAAAACAGGTTAAGGTATATGGGTTGAAGCTACTGAGTGCTGTAGGCAAACAAACCGGACATGACAGTGTTGGCCACGGCGATGTGAAAAAAGTGGATATCAAATCAACCATAGCCAACAACATCATGACCATCGAGCGTACTAAAATGCGCATTGCCGGTTTCAGGCCAAGGTTTGAAGGCCAGGTAGGTTTGGACGGTAAGCTAAACCTGAAGTTCAGGCTGGGACTGCCGCCTTTCGGGATTTTTGGTATCCCGATGACAATTACAGGTACCCAGGATAAACCTGTTATCCATTTGGGTAAGGGTAAAAAGGAAGATGAGCTAAAAGAGACGCAAGACGACGAATAAAAGTGTCTGGTGGTTTGTCGAGTTAATTTGTGGAAGAATAAAAGCGGGGATTGTGCGATTCCCTCCCCTGGGAGCTACTATTCTTAAAAAAATGTCATTTCGATAGAGTAGGGGGCGATTGAGCGGTGGAGCGAAAGAGAAATCTTCTACATTGGGCTCTATAACTACACTTTTAAAAGCAGGGCGTAGAAGATTTCTCCTCACCGGCAGCACACAAACCCTACTCTTAGCTCGTCGAAATGACATCTTTTAGATTAAACGTATTGGTTAGTGTAAAATAGTTAACACGCGTCAGTTAGTTAACATTAAGTTCATATTGAAATGCTTTTTTTGTCTGCCATTTTATGCCCGGGTAGCAAATGGCGACTTCTTTTGCATGGCCACCTGCTCAATTTTCAAATATGACTAAGATTTATGCCTGGTTTATTCAATTAGCATTGTACTTGTTTTTGTTGATACCAGGTACATCAGTCTGGGCTCAGTCAAATAAAACAGATCGGTTTGAGAAATTACAGTCACTTGCACAGCAACATCCCGATTCGGTGCTCCTCGTTCTGAAAAAGATTCATGCCGATGCAATTCAGGATAACGATAACCTTACTGCTGGCCTGAGCCTGCAGCAAATGGGGCAAATTTGTTTTAACCAGGGGCATTATGCTCAGGCACTTGACTTTTATTTACACGCAGATAAAGTATTCGGGCAGATAGGTAACAAAGATCTGATGGCCGAAAACTGGGGCAAGATGGGCATCCTGTACTATTACAACCGGCAGTCGGACAAATCATTTCAATTATACAACAAGGCACTCAATCTTTACAAAGCAACCAATAACAAAAAGGGGCAGGCTGAAATATTTGGAGCGATAGGGCATCTGTATGAGAAGCATCATAAATACGATAGCTCTTTTTACTACCAGCGCCTGGCCCTGAATAGCTATCAGCGCATAGGTGATGATTACGGACAGGCAAAAATTTACGAGAACCTGGGCAGTATCCATGAAGACCTGGCCAATTACGATTCATCATATTCCTGTTTTAAAAAGTCGTTAGAAATCTATAATAAGTACAATAACGAAGTTGCCAGCATTGAGGTGATCAATAACATCGGCGATATTTTACGAAAAACCGGCAAATATGAAGCAGGGATCCTGCAATCGCGCAAGGCATATGCATTATCATTAAAAACAGGAAACCTGTACCAGTTAGCTGCCTCCTGTCGTGATCTCGGAAAGTCGTACCAATTGCTTAACCGGATGGATAGCGCCTATCATTACCTTGAATTGAGCCGTAAGTATTCGCTTGATGTATACTCAAGGGAAAGCCTGAAGCAAACCTCATTTTTGCAGGTGTTGTATGACATGGATAAAAAGAGCGATGAGATTGTTCGCCTCAACAACATCCGCAAAACTAACCAGATTGTCACCATTGCTGGCATCACTATTTCCTTGCTGCTCGTTATACTCGGCTTTGTAACCTTCAGCAGGCAGCGCCTTAAAATGCGCGATCAGCGTGCACTGGCCGAGCAAAACAGATCGATATTTGAAGCCCAGCGCGATTTAATGGAGCTGGAACTCAAGAATAAACAGTTACAGGAAGAAAGTCTTAAGCAGCAATTAGAACTTAAAGGACAGGAACTATCATCCCACACCTTAAACCTTATTAAGAACAATCAGTTGCTGGAGAGCATGCGCAATACCCTGCAGGATATGGTTAAGGAAGATAAGCGCGATCAAAAACGGCAGATGCAGCAAATTATCCAGCAAATAAACCAAAGCTTTAACCACGAGCAGCACTGGAAGGAGTTTACTGTTGCCTTTGAACAGGTTCACCAAAGCTTTTTTGAGAAGCTGAAGCAGCAGAGCAATGATCTTACCTCAACAGATCTGCGTTTGATTGCCCTGCTGAAAGTTAACATGGATTCAAAGGATATTGCAGGTTTGTTGGGCATCTCTATTGACAGTTTGCGCGTTGCCCGCTACCGTTTACGCAAGAAGCTCAACATTGACCAGGGTGAAAACCTCAGTACTTTTATACAGGCCCTGTAATCCAAACATGCGCTTTTTTTCCATCTTTTTCAAGCTTAACATTGGCTTAATGTAACGGTAACTGAATGATAATGGAGGGTTTTGTTTTTATTATAATATTGAAAATCAATTGATTGTAATTTTGTGCTGCTGTTGCGTATACGCCTCATGTAACGCTGTTTCCTTTTTGTAACGGCAGTTTGTAACGGATGTATTGTGGGTTTAAACACTTTTGCGCCGTCAAAAAGCAAATCACAATTGCATTAATCGTTTCGCAAAATGAAAAAATACTTACAATCATTATTATTCATGCTTTTGTGCGTTACCGCCGCTAACGCAACAAAGCTAAAAGGTCATGTTTATGACCGCAAAACCGGCGAGCCTATGGTGGGGGCCACCGTAAGTCTCGACCGAACGAAGATTGCCACGACCACCGGTTTGAATGGCTCCTTTGAATTAAAGGATGTACCAAAAGGTTCTTATACTGTCAGGGTATCTTACATTTTGTACACTACGGCAACGCAACAGGTTGAAATAGCCAAAGATGATAACCCGCATCTTAAAATATACCTGGATGAAGCCAATAAGCAATTACAGGAGATTAGCGTTGTATCGCAAAAAAATGGCTCGACCGAAAGGACTGCCCGCCGTATTGAGCAGCAGGCCACGCAGGTAATGAACATTGTTTCGGGCAGGGCTATTGAAGTTTCTCCCGATTTAACAGTGGCTAACGTTATCTCCCGCGTATCCGGTGTATCGGTTGAACGTAATACCAATGGCGATGGCCAGTATGCCATTTTACGTGGTATGGATAAACGTTATAATTATACCCTGGTAAACGGCATTAAAATACCGAGCCCAGATAATAAATACCGTTACGTACCACTTGATATTTTCCCTTCAGATCTGCTATCAAGGCTGGAAGTTTATAAAACGCTTACTCCAAACCTGGAAGGCGACGCTGTTGGTGGTGTTGTTAACATGGTGATGAAGGATGCCCCGGAGCGCTTTGAAATTAACGCAAATATCGCGGGTGGCTACAGCCAGTTGCTTCTTGACCGTAAGTTTATGAGTTTCGATTATTCAGGCATCAACCATAAATCACCTTATGAAATAAACGGCAAAACTTACCAGGCAACCCAGGCTGATTTTGGTACCGGAACTTTAAACTATTCGCTTAAGCACCCTGCACCAAACCTTGTTGGTAGCTTATCATTAGGTCAGCGCTTTTTTAACAATAAATTGGGCGTGTTGGTAGCTGGTAGCTATCAGAATACTTATCGCGGTAGCAACAGTGTGTTTTACAACACCAAAGTAGTTCCAACTGCCGAGTACGCCGCTGTTACCAGCCGGGCCGACAGGCAATACTCTGAGCAACAAAAGCGTTATGGCTTATTTTCAAAAGTTGATTATGTGATAAACAGCCGCAATAAACTGAGCTTGTTTAACACCTATGTTAACTTAACCAATATCCAGGTCCGTGATGAAAAATCTACCAGTTTTTCAACAGATTACGATCCGGATAAAGGAAATGCCCAGTTAGGTTATTCAACTCGCAGCCGCTTTACCGAACAACAAATTTACAGCGGAACCCTGCGTGGTGATCACAAATTATTTAACGATAAACTTAAGGTACAATGGTCGGCAGTTTATTCTTCGGCCGAAAACGAAGTGCCAAATAATACTACCATAAGCTTAAATGGCGTGCGCGAAAACTTTGTAGACAGGCCTACTTATTTAACCAACGGCACCTCGCTTACTCATCGTTGGGAGCGCAATACCGACGAGGATAAAGCAGGTTATTTAGACCTTACCTATACCGCGCCAATTGGAGGTGTTAATGTAGATTTCTCTGCCGGTGGTTTATATCGTGATAAAGAACGCAGCAGCTTCTATAACAACTACAATCTTACTGCTGCCAATCCAAGTGCATTGTACGGAACAGATTTTACAAACTATACCCAGCTAAATTTTAACGTAACCAACCCGGCAGGTGCCGTAAACAACTCCTTAACTAACGATGCATCTGAAAAAATCGGTGCTGGTTATGGTATGTTTAAATTTACTACAAAAACCATCCAGGTAGTTGGTGGTGCGCGTGTTGAACATACCGACCAGGGGTATAGAATGCTTTTCCCGCAGGGCGAGTCAAGGCCAACAGGCAATCAGAAATATACCGATGTATTACCAAGCTTAACGCTGAAATACTTCCTGACAGATAAGCAGCAGTTTCATGCCTCTTACTTTAAATCAGTTAACCGTCCCGGCTTTTATGAGCTTATCCCGGGCGGAAGAATTGGTGATGAGTACAACGAGCGTGGTAACCCTGATCTTAAACATGCCGTTGCCGATAACTATGACTTAAGGTACGAGTTATTCCCTGATGCAAGCACCCAGTTATTAGCAGGTGCATTTTACAAAAGGATCACCAATCCGATTGAGTACAGCTTCCAGGCTGATGCAACACGCGGCCAGGATACTTATTACGTACCAGGCAACTTTGGTACAGCAAAAAACTACGGTTTGGAGCTCGATTTCATTAAATTCTTTAACAAGTTTGGTGTAAAGGCAAACTATACCTACACGCACTCACGCATCACTACGCCTAAAGATACTTACGTAACTGATGCCACTACAGGCGATACCCACAAAATTTCTGTAAATCAAACAAGACCACTGTATGGTCAGTCTGAGCATATTGCTAACCTTTCATTGTTATATAAAGACACCAAAAAGGGTTGGGATGCACAAATTGCCGGAGCTTACACCGGGCCACGTATCAACACAGTATCGCAGTTCCTGAACAATGACCTTTGGCAGCGCGGCTTTATCCAGATGGATGCATCAGCCGAAAAACGTTTCAAAAACAACCTGAGTGTATTTATTAAAGCGGGCAACTTGCTTAATACGCCGGCTAAATTGTTCCTGAAAGGTACCAACCCGGAGAATGCAACATTGAAAGATGATAACATCGTAGCAAACGGACAAACGCTTATCCGCAGCGACTACTACAAGCAAACTTACCTGATAGGCGTTCGCTACAAACTCTAAATAATTTATCAACCATAAATAAAAGGCATTACAATGAAATTAAAACAAATATTTGCAGTAGTGCTGCTATCGGCCATAGCCTTTAGCAGTTGCAGAAAAGCTAATCTTGACGTTGATGCAAGCTCTGGCGACGGATCAGCAAGCGGCGAGGTATCAGGTGTTTGGGCTAAAGGCAGCACGCAGATCATTAAAGGCGATATCATTATCCCGGAAGGTAAATCGCTTACTATTGAAGAGGGTGTAACCGTATTGATGGATACCATTGCCAAACCCGAGTTTATAGTAAAAGGTAACTTGTACTCATTGGGTACTGCCGAAAATCCGGTAAGGATAACCGTAAACCCGGAGTATCGTACCGATGCCAAAAAATTCGGCAAAATGTGGGGCGGGATCCTTGCAGCTAAAACCTGTGCCGAGTTGGTGCTTGACCATACCATTCTGGAATATGGCGGAAACACTACATCTGACGGTTCATCCTCGGTAAAGATGGGACTTTATAAGGCTGTTGCCGGCGAAAACCTGCCAGCGCTTTGGTTCTCAAATGTGAACGGCAAACTCATTGTGGTAAACTCAACCGTGCGTAACTTCCAGGAAGATTGTACTTATATCGAAGGTGGTAAGATCATTTTTGCCAACAATACTTTTTACACTACCGGTGTTACTGGTGGCGAGGCCATGAACTTTAAATCGGGCTGTTTGGCCGATGTTGGTTTCAACCTTGTTTATAGTGCCAACACCAATGCCCTAAAATTATCAAACTCGGGCGACCGCGATCCGCAGGCTTACATCATCTGTTATAACAATACCATGGTGAATACCGGTTGGCGCAGGCCTTCTGCAAAAGGTGGTTCTGTATGGGTGGAGAACAACGTACGTGCTGATATTTATAACAACCTTTTTGCCAATACTCGTTTTGGTATCAAACGCGATACTAAATCAACCGAAGATAAACGTACCGTGATTAGCAATAACCTTTACTATGGTTATGATCAAACTACGGTAAACCAGTTTCAGCCATCAAAAGATATTATCGGCGGTGTTAATGATGTTATTGGTACTCAGGCGGGTGATAACGATCCTAAATTTGTGAACTATCCGGAATCAACACCGGTATTGAACGCAGTTTTTGATACCAATTGGGATTTTCATCTACAAAGCGGTTCTCCTGCTTTAAATAAAGGTATAACCAACTTTACCCGCCACCATGCTGGAGGTATCACCGTAAACGGGATAACTTACGTTTCTCCTGATCCGGCTACTTATATCGGCGCTTTCGGAACAAAATAAATTAACTCATCGCAATGGTCCTGCATACTCCTGCAGGATCATTTTTTATTAATAATTGATCAATGAATAAACTGAGCAAATTAGCTTTTGTAGCACTTGCTGTTGCCATAGGTAATACCGCTTGCGGTCAAAGCCAGGTACGCAATAATAAAAATCTTACCATTCCCGGCAGTACAGCCCCCGAAATAAAACCGGTAGTTATCACCGAACCTGTATTGTATGATACCGATGATCCGGCTATATGGGTTAACCCGGTTGACCCTTCTAAAAGCCTCATTATTGGTACAGATAAAAACAGCGAAGGCGCCCTTTTTGTGTTCGACTTACAGGGCAAAATTATTAAGGATAAAGTTGTGCATGGCTTAAAGCGCCCGAACAATGTTGACCTGGCCTATGGATTAATGCTTGGCGGTAAACCCACCGATATTGCTATTACCACCGAACGCATGACCCACAAACTCCGCATATATTCGCTGCCCGATATGAAACCTGTGGATAACGGCGGCATCGACGCTTTTGTTGGTGAAACCGGTTTCGAGTACCGGGATTTGATGGGGATCTCTATTTACACGGCAAAAAATGGCAAGATGTATGCCATAGCAGGCCGTAAAAATGGCCCGCAAACCGGCGGATATATTTGGCAGTATTTGCTTGAGGATGATGGTACCGGCAATGTTAAAGCTACGCTGGTGCGCAAGTTTGGCAAATACAGCGGCAAAAAAGAAATTGAATCAATTGCCGTGGATAATGAGCTGGGTTATATCTACTACTCCGATGAACAAGTAGGCGTTCGCCAGTATTATGCCGATCCGGAAAAAGGCGATCAGGAGCTGGCCATATTCGGCACATCAGGTTTTAAAGCCGACCACGAAGGAATTTCCATTTATAAATTAACCGATACAACAGGCTATATCCTGGTATCTGATCAAGGGGCAAACCGTTTTCAGATCTTCAGTCGCGAAGGCACTAAGGCCAATCCTTTTGAACACAAGCTTTTGAAAATAGCCAATGTTTCCGCAAGGGAAAGTGATGGGAGCGACGTAATAGCTACGCCGTTAAACGACACATTTAAACATGGTATCTTCGTGGTAATGAGCACCGATAAAACTTTTCATTATTACCGATGGGAAGATATAGCAGGTAAAGAGCTTAAGGTAAAATAACAGTACAAAAAGCTCCCATGTTCCCTCAGGGTCTCTCGCAGAGGATCCTGAGGTTCGCCGCGTTCTAAATAGCTAACCGGATAATTAGAACAACGAGGTTCACCGCGTTCTGAATAGCTAACCGGATATTTAGAACAACGAATCTGCAAGACGTATACATCAGGGTCCTCTGCGAGTTTAAGTTAACCCACAAAATTCACCAACCTGAAATTTCAATAGGAGGCACCTACGGAGCCAAAAAATGCCCTCTTTTAATACTATAAACACGTGACCCCGCTGGGGCCGGCAAGGTTTTACAACATAATCTGAGATGCTTAAGGACAGATGCACCAGAGGTGCAAAAGGTTTGTAGCATAAAAAGTATAGAAATACGCTTTGCCCCAGAGGGGCAAAACAAAACGTTTGGCTGATTAAACGACAAAGCAATTTTGTGGGTTAACTTAAATCTGCGAGAGACCCTCATGGGACGGAAAGGTAAAAGCCATGTCATTGCGAGGAGGAACGACGAAGCAATCGCATGCTATACAGGGCGGCTATGCTTCCGTGCGATTGCCGCGCTATCGCTCGCAATGACATGTTTTTTCAATAGTTTTTATCTTCCCAACAGTACGGGATTGGCCTAATGATTTAAACCTCTTGCTGCAGGATTTGATTTATAATCTCTAAAAACTCCAGCTGAAAACTCTCGCCTTTATCTTCATTATACCATTTCTGGAGCGCTATCTTTTTTTCGCTCATTTCAACGTGGTCTTTAACCATTTGCAGGTATAACCGCTGGCATTCGGCTGGTCGCGGGCCCCAGGTACCCAGGTCCTGATTATTCTCATCTGTAATAATAATCTTCGGAATGGAGCGGGTTCCATTAGTAAGATAGCTCTCAATCAAAAACGGCGGAGAATCCCTTAGCTGATAACCAACCTTGATGAGCGGATTCAATTCCGAAAGACGGTGCAGGAACGGTATAGTATGCGATGCATCGCCGCACCACGCTTCGGTAATAACCGTCCATACTTGTGGTTTGCTAATTTTCTCAATGGCGGCTGTTAAATCGGGGTTCAGTACGCCAACCTTTAACCATCGCTGCTGGCGCGACCAATTTAGCTTGGTATAATTTAAATAATCCGGGTTGTCGTACGGAGCCGGCGGATTAGGGCTGTTCAAAATATCGAAAAATAGCTGCTGATATGCTGTGAAATCCATAATAATCGCATTTGGCGCCATTTATGGCAATTCCTTTTACGACATGAAATTAAATAATGTGCAGGTGACTTTTGTTGATGTAGGTTAATTTCGATAACCTTTACAGGGTTATGATAAAATGTGCAATATTTCCTTTATCCATAAATTTACAAATCTGCTCCGTATAGTCTCTTAAAGGTATTTTTCTAAAGATGTTTTCCATACATAATAATTGTTATCTTGACATCAAATTTGCGATGCCCGTTATCGTAGCCACAGTAAACCAAAATGAAGATATTCCGGTGCCCCCTACCGCTTAAAAAGCGAAAAGAACGATTGTTTTTGATGTTCCCTGCTTTATGTGTCCTGATCTTATCTGCAGGCTGTAACCATGAGCCCTCTGAAAGCTCCGGTCAACCGCTATTTAAATTGTTGCAGCCAGAGCAAACACATATCGATTTTGCCAATACATTAGCCGAAGGTTTGAACACCAACGTGCTGATGTACGAGTATTTTTATAATGGCGGTGGTGTGGCTGTTGGCGACTTAAACGGCGATGGCCTTCAGGACCTTTATTTTACCGGTAACATGACCGATAATAAATTGTACCTGAACCAGGGCAATATGCAGTTTAAAGATATTACAACTGATGCAGGTGTGGCCGGCAGGCCGGGTCCGTGGAAAACAGGTGTTACCATGGCCGATGTTAATGGCGACGGCAAGCTGGATATCTATATCTGCTATTCGGGTAAAATACGGGCCGAGAAACGGGTTAATCAATTATTCATAAATCAGGGAAACAACGCTGCCGGTGTGCCCATATTTAAAGATATGACTGCTGATTACGGTCTTGATTTTCCATCGTTTAGTACACAGGCCTACTTTTTTGATTATGACCGTGACGGCGACCTCGACCTGTTGTTAGTTAACCACAATCCGGCCCGGATCAGTATTATGGATGATGCTTTTGTTAAGGAGGTGTCGGCCAAAAAAGATAATGAATCGGGGATCAGGCTGCTGCGAAATGACAATAATCATTTTACTGATGTTACAGGCCCCGCAGGCATTATCAATACATCGCTGTCGTACGGCCTTGCAGCGGGCATTGCTGATATTAATGGCGACGGATGGCCTGATATTTATGTATCAAATGACTACAGCATTCCCGACAGGTTGTATATTAACAATGGTAAGGGTGCTTTTACCGACGAGCTTCAGAAGCAAATAGGCCATACTTCATTTTATTCCATGGGGAACGATGTTGCCGATATTAACAACGACGGCAAACCGGATATCTATACCCTGGATATGCTTCCCGAAGATAACAAACGGCAGAAACTACTGTTCGGCATTGATAATTACGAGGCTTTTGACTTGAACCTAAGGGTTGGCTTTTATTATCAGTATATGCGCAATATGCTGCAGATCAATAATGGCAATGGCTCGTTCAGCGAGATAGGACAGCTTGCAGGCATTTCCAATACAGATTGGAGCTGGTCGCCCCTTTTTGCCGATTATGATAACGACGGCTGGAAAGACCTGTTTGTAAGCAACGGCTATACCCGCGATTATACCAACATGGATTTCCTGAAATTTATGGGCGATAACCTTAAAGACAGGCGCGTAATGCGGCAGGACCTGCTGGATATTGTGAACCAGATGCCATCATCGCAAATGAAAAGTTACCTGTTTAAAAACAACGGTAATACAACATTCACCAATAAAAGTGAGCAATGGGGCATAACATTGCCATCAAACAGTAACGGTGCCGTTTATGCCGATCTGGATAATGATGGTGACCTTGATTTGGTGGTCAACAATATTAATCTGCCTGCTTTTGTTTATGAAAACCAGGCTGCTAAACAAAACGATAACCATTATTTAGCTGTAAAACTAAATGGCAGCGGTGCAAACACACAGGGGGTGGGGGCTAAGGTTAGTATTTATTCAGGTAATAAAACACAATACCTGGAGCAAATGCCAAACCGGGGTTATCAATCGTCAGTTTCAACTATCCTGCATTTTGGGCTTGGGAAAGATAAACAGGTTGATTCATTGAGGATCATCTGGCAAAGTGGTAAATCACAGGTGCTTCAAAAAGTAAAAGCCAATGAGCAAATTGTTTTAAATGAAAAGGACGCCGCGGCTGCGAGTCCTGCACAAAAGCAAATCAATCCAATATTTAAGGAGGTGCCTGCTCTCATCGCAGCCGGCGAAAGCGATAATACCACCAATGATTTTAAACGGCAACCATTAATGGTTAACTCCATATCGTTTTCTGGTTCCATCCTTACCAAAGGTGATGTAAATGGTGATGGACTGGAAGATATTTATGCCGGAGCCCATGATGGTAAAGCCGGTGTTTTATACCTGCAGCAAAAGGATGGCAAATTTATAAGCAAGGCTGTTCCTGCCTTTGAGGCCGATAAGAACAGCACCGATGCGGCAGCATTGTTTTTTGATGCCAATGGTGATGGTAAGGCCGATCTGTATGTAGCCTCCGGGGGGTATGCCGACTATAAGCCAGACGACATACTGCTGCAGGACAGGTTATACTTCAACGATGGTAAAGGGAACTTCAGCAAAGCTAATGGTGCTTTGCCAAAAATGATTAGCAGTAAAAGCTGTGTAAAAGCAGCCGATATTAATGGAGATGGTTCTCCCGATTTGTTTGTTGGCGGCAGGATAATACCCGGGCAATACCCCGAAGCCCCCGAAAGTTATATTTTGATTAATGATGGCAAGGGGCATTTTACTAATGAAACTGCAAAATATAATCCGGCATTAAAAAATATAGGTATGGTAACCGATGCCGCCTGGGTTGATATGAACGGCGATAAAAAGCCCGACCTGGTGCTGGCCGGCGAGTGGATGCCGATCACGGTTTTTGAAAATAGCGGTGCTAAGCTAACCGATGCTACAACAAAATACTTTGATAAAAAATATAGCGGCTGGTGGAACTGCCTGCAGGTAAGCGACATCAACCATGACGGCCATCCTGATATTATAGCCGGCAACATTGGCTTAAATGCGCAATGCAAGGCCAGTGACGCCGAGCCTGCGGAAATGTTTTATAAAGATTTTGACGATAACGGCTCCGTCGACCCGATGCTTTGTTTTTACATTCAGCATAAAAGCTACCCCTTTGTAAGCCGCGATGAGCTGCTTGACCAGTTAAGCGTTATGCGCGCGCGCTTTCCTGATTATAAAAGCTATGCTGATGCCACTATGGACAAAATTTTTACCCCGGAAGAGTTAAAAGGCGTAAAGCAATTAACAGCCAATGAACTTGCAACAGCTTGCTTTATCAGTAATGCGCAGGGCCGCTTAAAACAGGCTGTATTACCCTTGCAGGCCCAGTATTCGCCGGTTTTTACCATCACAACGCTTGATTATGATCATGATGGCAAAGATGATCTTTTGCTTTGCGGCAACATCAACAAGGCCCGCATCCGTTTTGGCAAATATGATGCTAATTATGGCGCATTGCTTAAGGGAGACGGCAAAGGCAACTATCAATACATAAACCAGCAGCAATCGGGCTTCAACATCAGGGGCGATGTAAGGAGTGTACTTCAATTAAATAACGTTTTACTGTTTGCCCTTGATAAAGGCAAAATAAAGGCATATAAGCAATAATAAAAAGGCAATGAAAAAACTGTTAATGCTAATACCTGCCTGTGGCTTATTTGCGATGATAAGCTGCAGCCCGAAAAAGCAACCCGAATTAACCAACCAGGATGTGAGCAAAGTTATTGGCCACATGACCAGCGTCATGATCCATGATGTTACCAACCCTCCATTGGCTGCACGCTTTTTTACCTATACCTGCCTTGCCGGGTATGAGATAGTTGCCGAAAACGACAAACAGATTGGCAGTATGCACGGTGTACTGAATCAATATCCGGATGTCAAGCACCCGAAACAGAATGCCGGTTATAACTACCAGTTAAGCGCATTGCTGGCCATGTTTGAAACATCGGCCAAGTTGCTGCCGTCGGGTATTTTAATGCAGGGATACGAGGCGTCCTTTATTGACTCGTGCAAAAATATCGGCTTCAGCAGTGAGGTTATCGATAGTTCAAAAAGTTATGCCAAAACTATCAGCAAGCAGATCCTGGCTTATGCCAAGGCCGATGGCTATAGGAAAATAAGTAACTATCCGCGTTATAAACTCAAACAAACTCCGGGCAGCTGGGACCTTACTCCACCTGCTTATATGCTGCCCGTCGAACCGTATTTTAATACGATAAGACCAATGACGCTTGATTCGGCCGGGCAGTTTGTTCCTGATGCGCCTATTCCTTTTTCAACCGATAAAAACTCTACGTTTTATAAATTTTTGCAGATGAGCTACGCTAAAAGCGGCAACGGCTTAAAGCAGGAAGAAAAAGATATTGCTAACTTTTGGGATTGTAACCCTTTTGCTGTTCAAAATGACGGGCATATGCTTATCGGCCTCAAAAAGATCTCACCGGGAGCTCATTGGATGGGTATAACGGCCATTGCCTGTAAGCAAGCTAAAGTTGGTTTTTCTAAAACGCTCCAGATCAATACAGCTGTAGCCATAGGGCTGCTCGACGGTTTTATTTGCTGCTGGGACGATAAATACCGTACCAACCGTATCCGTCCCGAAACTGCCATCCGCAAGTATATCGATCCGCATTGGAAACCCTTGCTGCAGACCCCGCCATTTCCGGAGTACATTAGCGGGCATTCGGTAGTTTCAGCAGCAGCAGCGGCTATCCTTACGTATTATTTGGGCGATAACTTTAAATATACCGATGATGTGGAAGTGAATTTTGGCATACCACCAAGGCATTTCAACTCGTTTACCCAGGCGGCTAAAGAAGCTGCTATTTCAAGATTTTGGGGCGGGATCCATTTTATGGATGCTATTGATAACGGTATTGTGCAGGGCAACAAGGTTGGCAACCTGGTTGTGGCTAAATTAAGCGGGCAAAAGAAATCATGACAGAGGCTCCTCGCGGTAGAGGTTTTTTGCCCTGAACTCGGAAGTTCGGTTTAAAACAATAAAAAAAACGTCATTGCGAGGCACGAAGCAATCCCCGATTAGCAGAGCGGCTAAGCAAGTCGCCCTGTATAGTTTGGGATTGCTTCGTTCCTCGCAATGACGCAGTGGAGATGTGTCATTGCATTTTCAAAGTCTAACGGGTACTTTGCTTAAGCAGTATTTACTGATACCCCGCCGCCTGCAAACTAAATAATTCGGCATAACGACCGTTGTTTGCCATAAGCTCCTGGTGTGTGCCGGCTTCAAGGATCTTGCCTTTTTCCAATACGATGATCCGGTCGGCAAGTCTTGCTGTTGAAAACCGATGTGAGATAAGTACCGCCGATTTACCCTGGGTTAGGGACGAAAAACGTTGAAATACCTCGTATTCGGCCCGGGCATCAAGCGCTGCCGTGGGCTCGTCCAGAATCAGCACCTGCGCATCTTTCATATAAGCTCTGGCTAGCGCTACTTTTTGCCATTCTCCGCCTGATAGTTCAACTCCTTCATTAAACCGCCTGCCCAGCCATTGCTCGTATCCCAGCGGAAGTTTAGCTGCAAGTGCATCTGCAAGGCTCTCATGCGCAGCCTTACGGATTAGTTCTGTGTTATCCTGTTCATCAATGTTCCCTACGGCTATGTTTTGTGAAAAGCTCATCTGGTAACGGATATAATCCTGGAAAATAATACCCAGGTTTAACCGTAGATCGGCAATGTCATAATCTCTTAAATCCGCACCATCCAATAGGATACGTCCTTCTGTAGGGTCATATAAACGGGCCAGCAGCTTAACTAAGGTTGTTTTACCTGCACCGTTTT
This sequence comes from Mucilaginibacter gossypiicola, assembly GCF_900110105.1. Taxonomy (GTDB): domain Bacteria; phylum Bacteroidota; class Bacteroidia; order Sphingobacteriales; family Sphingobacteriaceae; genus Mucilaginibacter; species Mucilaginibacter gossypiicola. Next base: position 138,296 of record NZ_FOCL01000015.1, read on the forward strand.
CGCCAACCAGCGCAATCTTTTCGGCGGGATGCAGGGTGAAGTTCAGGTGCCTGTTGGCCCATGATTCGGCATTGTGGTATTTAAAACCCACATCCTCAAATGTAAAGCCCTGCTTTATTGGATTTGGAAATGGTAAAGGAGATGCGGCGACTTTGATATTGGGTTTGATCTCAAAAAACTCATGAAAATCATTCAGATAGATAGCACCCTGTGAAACAGACGTAAACCGGTTCAGAGAATTTTCCATCAGGTTGCTGAGCTGCCGGAATGAACCTGCCAGGAAGGTAAGTGTACCAACCGAAGACTTGCCGGTAACCGTTTGATAAATGATAAAACCATACGCAGCATAATAACCTAAACTGCCTAAAACAGAAAAGAAGGTACCCCAGGCCGAACGCCGCACAGCCAGTTTGCTGTTATCGGCATAAAATTTATCTGATAATGTTTTAAAGCGGTTAATTATGAAATCAGATAAGCCGAAGATCTTAACTTCTTTGGCTGTTTCATCGCTTGCGCCCAGGTAGCGTACATAATCCAGCTCTCTTCGTTCGGGTGTCTGGCTACGGGTAAGTGCGTAATTCTGGCTATTAAAATAGCTTTCGCCCATAAACGAAGGGATAATTGATATGAGCAGCAGCAGGATTAACCACGGATTTAAAGTTAACAGGCCGGTGAGCAGAAAGGCAATTGAGATAAAATCCTGGATCTGGCTCATCACCTGTGATAAAAGCACCGTACGGCCAACTGTTTGCTGCCGGGCGCGTTCCAGTTTATCATAAAATACAGAATCTTCAAACTGCTCCAGATCAAGGGTAGCCGCGTGGCGCATGATGCGCATAGAGGTGTAGTTGGCAAAAAGGTCGCCCAATAGGTTATCCATGAGGCTGATCATCCGGTTTAAGCCGTCGGTTGCTATCGCTAGCAAAAATTCGATGATAACCAGTTTCCACAATTCGTGCTGGCTCCCTTCGTGGCGGTTAAGTAATACCACCTGATCTATGATCAGTTTGCCCACATACAGCAAGGCAACCGGCATGGCCGAACGTACAATACGTAACAAAAAGCTCGCTGTTGTTTTGCCCGGGCTGCTTTGCCATACCAGTTTGAAAAACTCGGGGAGATTGCTTAATGCCGACATGCGCTCTCTGAACGAGATCTTTTGTTCTGGTTTGATATTTCTTGTTTTAGCCATCTGCCGGTTTTTGATAAATGCGATTTTAAACAAAAAAATGCTCATTACTACTGCGTTGCAGGTCTATGAGTGTATTTATGATCATTTACTGACTAATCAGGAATTAAAATAAAAAAAGATTTGTGCAATCGATTGCACAAATCTTTTTTTATTTGTTACTTAGTGAAATAAACCATCAATAAAATTTTCGGAGTTATGAGGTCAGTGAAGCTGTTGTTTGTCGCGCTGTTCGCTTGTTTGATATTACCGTGCTATGGAATAGTACGCTTGCCGCAATTGGTTGCCAATGGCATGGTGCTTCAGCGCGATGCCAAAGTAAAGATCTGGGGATGGGCAGATGCAGGCGAGAAGATCACCGTTAACTTTCAGCGTAAAACATATCGTATAGTTACCGGCCAAAGTGGCTCATGGAAAATTACCCTGCAGCCAATGAAGGCAGGAGGGCCATATACCATGGAAATTACCGGTAATAACCGCATCACAATCCAGGATATCTTGATTGGTGATGTATGGTTTTGCTCGGGCCAGTCAAACATGGTTTTGCCTATGGAGCGGGTAAAGGAAAGATACCCTGATGAAATAGCTAAAGCCAATTATCCACAGATCCGGAATTTTTTTGTGAAGACAGAAGCAGATGTAACCAAACAGCATCCAGACCTTTTGCCCGGCAAATGGATTAAGGCTGATTCGGCAGGTGTTTTGGGTTTTGGAGCTGCATCATGGTTTTTTGCTAAACAGCTATATCAAAAATATCATGTACCTATTGGTATTATCAACTCAAGTGTCGGCGGTACGCCTATTGAAGCATGGATCAGCAATGATGGCCTGAAAGACATTAAACCCTATCATGACCGGGTTGCCCAGTTTGGCAACCCCGCTTTTATAGATAGTGTATTGAAAAAGCACCCGCAGCCCGAGGCTCCGGTTAATATTGATAAAGGTTTAAATGAAGCAAGGCCATGGTACGATACTGATTATTCGCCGCACGGTTGGCACCATTTCTGGCTGCCCGGCTATTGGGCAGATCAGGGTATCAAAGGCCTCAATGGGGTAGTATGGTTCAGAAAGGAAATAAACCTGCCTGCATCGGTACAAGGTAAAGCGGCTAAGCTATTTTTAGGCAGAATCGTGGATGCCGATCAAACATACATTAATGGCAAACAGGTAGGAAACATTACCTATCAGTATCCGCCAAGGCGTTACCCTGTGCCTGCAGGGTTATTGAAGCAGGGGAAAAATATTATTGTGGTACGTATTACCAATACATCGGGCAAAGGTGGTTTTGTACCCGATAAACCGTACTATCTGGCAATAGCCGGTGATACTATCGACCTTCGGGGTGATTGGCAATACAAGGTAGGGCAGGTGTTTGAACCAGTTTGGATGAAACCGGAATTTTCGGCCCAGAATGAACCCACCGGGCTCTATAACGCCATGGTAGCGCCGATTATCAATTATACTATCAAAGGCATGGTTTGGTACCAGGGCGAAAGTAATGCTTCCCGTGCATCCGAATATGGTACACTATTAAAAGCCCTAATTGCCGACTGGCGTAACCGCTGGCAGCAAGGCAATCTTCCCTTTATCTATGCCCAGCTTCCTAACTTTAACGAGGTACAGTACTCGCCAGCGGAGAGTGACTGGGCGAAGTTGCGGGAAGGGCAACTTAGTGCCCTGGAGATAGCCAATACAGGAATGGCGGTGACCATCGATGCCGGCGAATGGAATGATATTCATCCCCTCAATAAAAAAACGGTAGGCGAGCGGCTTGCCCGTGCGGCCGAAAATGTGGCCTACGGTGATGCGGATGTTGTACCAACGGGACCGATTTATCAATCGGCTAAAATTGAGGGGAATAAAATAGAGATCACTTTTAAAAACGCAGGTGCGGGACTTGCTGCTGAGGATGGCGATGAGCTGTCGCAATTTGCAATAGCCGGTGCCGATAAAAAGTTTGTTTGGGCAAAGGCGGTTATTAATGGAGATAAGGTGTTGGTTTGGAATGATAGAATCTCAGCACCACTTTATGTAAGATATGCCTGGGCCGATAACCCCGACGGGGCAAACCTTTATAATAAGGAAGGCCTTCCTGCATCTCCATTTCAAACAGAGAAACTACAATAACCATAAACCAAATTTAAACCAGGAGCAATGAAAAGTACTGCCTTGTTTTTCTTACTCACATGCACTATCGCGGCCAAAGCTCAAAATGCTGCACCGGTAAACTTTACTGCCGATCAGGATCATCAGAATATGATGAAACAGTTGGGGATTAAAACCTTACGTAACGGGCCCAGCGGTGATGAATCTGCCCCTAATCACGCTAATTATGATGAAGCGCTAGCCAATCCTTACCCGGATTTGCCCGATGCGCTCACATTAAAAAATGGTAAAAAAGTAACCACGGCCGAAATGTGGTGGAAGCAGCGCCGCCCCGAAATTGTGGAGGACATGGAGCGCGAGATTTACGGTCGCATTCCTGCCAACGTGCCCAAAGTAACATGGTCGGTTAAGGTTACAGATAAAGAACGGGTTGGCTTTTATCCGGTGATCGCCAAACAGCTTATTGGTCATGTTGATAATACGGCTTACCCGCTCATCAATGTCAATATTGAAATGACCCTGGTAGTTCCGGCAAATGCCAAAGGGCCGGTACCGGTATTGATGATGTTTGGCCGAAGCGCTTTACCTGCGCCCGCGCAACCCCCTGCGGCCGATGTAGAAAAAATCAACACTGCATTAAAAGAGCTGCTTGTAAAAGAACACCCCGAGTTTAAAACCATTTTTGAACAATATCCTGCCTATAACCCCATCGCCGAACAATCCCCTTTTGGCCCCGGTGGTTTCCCGGTTATGAAAGGTGATCCGCCAACGGCAACGCAGCTGATAGCCAACGGCTGGGGTTATGTGTTAATTGATCCGTCATCTATTCAGGCGGATAATGGAGAAGGCTTAACCAAAGGGATCATCGGTTTGGTTAATAAAGGCCAGCCGCGCAAGCCGGAGGATTGGGGAGCTTTGCGTGCCTGGTCGTGGGGAGCAGCACGCGCGTTAGATTACCTGGAAACTGAGCCCGCTGTTGATGCTAAACATGTAGGTATTGAAGGTGTATCCCGGTACGGAAAGGCCGCTCTTGTAACACTGGCTTTTGAGCAACGGTTTGCTATGGGGTTAATCGGTTCGTCGGGGGAGGGTGGGGCCAAGCTACATCGCCGAAACTTTGGCGAAGCTGTGGAAAGTCTTACCGGCGGAGGATACTACTGGATGGCCGGTAATTTTATGAAATATGGCGCATCAGATGCCTCGTTTGGTCCTAAAACTGCAAAAGATCTACCGGTAGATGCAAATGAATTGATAGCCTTATGTGCGCCAAGGTTTACTTTTATAAGCTATGGCGTGCCGGAACAGGGCGACGCCAAATGGCTCGATCAGCAGGGGAGCTATATGGCAACCGTGGCAGCCGGTTCAGTATTTAAACTGCTTGGTGTAAAAGATATAGGTGTTTCAAACGATTATAAAACCGAGAAGATGCCACCGATTAACACAGGGCTGCTTGATGGTGAACTTGCCTGGCGTCAGCATGATGGCGGCCATACCGACGCACCAAACGTAAAATATTTTATTGCCTGGGCCAATAAGTTGATGCATTATGGGAAGGAAGGTGGTGGGAAGTGATTTATCAAAGAGTGACAGCAAGTATTTGATATCCAATGGTTCTGAAGGCGGAAATGATATTTCCATCACGTCGTGCCGAATTTATTTCGGCATCCCATAAGCCAGGGAGCCAATTTACTTTGCGTGGCTGTTTAGCGAGTTAGGTGTTGAACTTATTTCAACACCTAACTCGATTTTTATTATATCATGGGCGGCTCATTTAGAGGCCGCACAATGTGGGCTGCTCAATTAATGTAGATCATGCATGACGTAAACTTAGCATGTGGGGTGCCGAAATAAATTCGGCATGACCTTTAATTTACTCCTATTAAAACCCTATCGAATTACCCCCATCAACCTGTAATACAACCCCGGTTACATATTTGGCGCTGTCTGTAGCCAAATAATAAACGGCTTCGGCAACATCGGCGGGTTCGCCTAATTTACCCATTGGCGTGCGGCCCATAACCTTTTGCTTGCGGACCGGATCATTATCCAGCGCCTTTGCCGACATATCAGTAGCGATAAAGCCCGGTGCAACGCAGTTAACCCTGATGCCCTGCGGTGAAAGTTCGGTAGCCATAGCCCTTGTCATACCCTCAATAGCAGTTTTAGACGCGGAATAAGCAATAACATATGGAATGCCGTATTGCGCCGCCATCGAACTGATGTTAACTATACTTCCGCCGCCTGCTTTTAACATACTTTTTACCACCTCGCGGCTTATGGCAAATACCGAGGTAAGGTTAGTTTGGATCACTCTTGAAAACTCTTCGTCAGTAACCTCGGCAAAAGCCTTTTTATGGTTGATGCCTGCATTATTAACTAAAATATCGGGCACGCCAAATTCAGCTTCAATCTCAGCTACTAATTGTGGGATGCCGGTTGTATCGCTCAAATCGTATTGCCTGTAGGTGCAAAGCTCTCCAAACTGCTGTGCCGCCGAAATGAGTTTTGACTCGTCGCGACCGATAATAATAGTTTTGATGCCCTGTTCTATGAATTTCTTGGTGGTGGCAAGTCCAAGGCCGGACGCTCCCCCGGTTACAATAGCAAGTTTGATTTTTGAGTTCATTAGGGTTTAAAAAATATTATTTTCTTCTGGAGGATTCACGTACTATCAATTCCGATCTGAGGATGAGGCTATGCGTTTGCTGCAGATCCTGCCGGTCTGCCAGATGATTGATGAGCATGCTGGCGGCCGCTTCGCCCATTTCATATCCTTTATAATTTACGGTAGTAAGATTGGGCTCAATTACACAGGCTGCCGGGTCATTATTAAAGCCGGCAACAGCTATTTGTTCGGGTATTTTGATGCCTGCTTTTTTCAACACTTGTATGCAGCTTACGGCACTCACATCGTTAACGGTGAATATGCCATCAGGAAGGGGATCCATTTTTAATATAGCTTCGGTTGCCGCTACAGCTTCTTTCGCGCTCAGATCATTGATGATCACTAATTGCTCATCAAAATCAACGTGGTGTGCTTCGAGGGCTTTTTTATATCCGCGAAGGCGTTCGGCGTAAACATTACGCAGTTGGTTGCCGGTGATATGCACTATTCTTTTACAGCCCTGTGTAAGCAGGTGGTCAGTTACCTCGTAGGCTGCCTTGAAATTATCGATATAGATTTGTGGGTATTGCTCATGCTCAAAAATCCTGTCGAAGAATAGTACCGGGATCTTACGCTTAATAAAGGGTTCAAAATGCTCAATGCTGGTAGTGTCATAAGCCAGTGAAACCAACAAGCCGTCAACCCGGTTATTCAACATAGCCCTGGCGTTACTGGCCTCTTTCTTCATCGTTTCTAACGACTGGCTGATGATGAGGTTGTAATTGTTGTTATTTACAACTTTTTCGATGCCTGCAATAACATCCGACATGAAACTACTGTTGAGCCGGGGGACTATAACACCTATGATATTGCTGTTTTTTCGACGTAAATTACTGGCAAACGAATTGGAACGATATCCCATTTCTTCGGCAGCCTTAACGATCTTCTTTTTAGTATTTTTTTAACCCGGGGATGATCTTTAAGCGCACGGCTAACCGTAGCTGCTGAAACATTTAACTTTTCGGCAATATCATATATGGTTATCTCTTTTTCGTTGTCGTGCATATCAGTGATCTAAAGCAGATAAACGATGTTGCCGGGTGGTTGCGACCGATGCAAAATGGTTTACGGGATAAAAGTATAAAAATATTAACAGATTATTCAAATTTATGCAATCGGTTGCATAAATTTATCGCATTAATAAATATCCGTTTTAAAATAGTATGGTACCAGATTTAGAACAAACCTTCAGGTGGTTTGGCCCGGCCGACCCGGTAACTTTAAATGCAATAAAACAAACAGGTGCAAGCGGGATAGTTACCGCGCTTCATCATATAAACTGTGGTGATGTTTGGAGCCGGGAAGAGATCAGGCAGCGGAAGGTTATAATTGAAAATGCAGGTTTTAACTGGGCTGTTGTGGAAAGTGTAAATATTCATGAAAGTATTAAAATCGGCAATGCTCAGCGTGATAAGTATATCGATAACTATATCCAAACGCTGCAAAATTTAGCACAGGAAGGAATTTTTACCGTTTGTTATAATTTTATGCCGGTATTGGATTGGACCCGCACGCACCTTGATCATCGTTTAGCAAACGGTGCCTCGGCATTGCTTTATAATGCTCCCGCTTTGGCAGCGTTCGACCTTTATATTTTAGAACGGGAGAATGCCTTTAATGAATTTAGCGCTGAACAACAAACCGCTGCAAAAATTTATCTCGAAGGATTGAGTGATAATGATAGAACACTATTAACCAATACTATATTGGCCGGTTTGCCCGGAACCGATGAGGTTTTTACTATTGCCGAGTTTAAAGAACATCTTAATAAATACAGTGGGGTAGATGCTTGCGCATTAAAGGAAAACCTGTTTTATTTTTTAAGGGCGATCATTCCTTATGCCGAAAAGCTGGGTATTAAAATGTGTATCCATCCCGATGATCCTCCGTTTCCTATTCTCGGATTACCCAGGGTAGCATCTTCCTTAAATGATCTTACTGATATTGCAAACTGTTATCCTTCAATTGCCAATGGTATAACGCTTTGTACCGGCTCGTTAGGGGCATCAGGTGCAAATGATATTCCTCAAATTATAGCGGAGTTAGGAGAGAAGATCCATTTTCTGCACCTGCGTAATGTTGCCCGGCAACAGGACGGCAGCTTTTATGAGGCTGATCATTTAACCGGCAGTGTTGATATGTATGCTGTGATGAAAGCTATAGTTAATGAGCAAGTAGCACGCAAAAATGCAGGCCGGACTGATATAGCGATCCCTGTACGGCCAGATCACGGGCATAAACTATTGGATGATTTTAATTACGATACCTATCCTGGTTATTCAGTAATTGGAAGGTTAAAAGGCCTGGCCGAGTTACGCGGATTGGAGATGGGGGTAAAGCGCATGTTGTACGATGGGCTTAGGGAATAAATAAATTCCTATTTGAAATATGTGATAGGAATTATATCTTGCAATCGATTGCAAGATATAAAAATTTATAAACCGTACTAAATGAAGCTGGATCTTAGTCCGTTTCATTCATGAATTTTTCAACAGATCAATTGTAGTTTTTTATAAATCGCTTAGTGGTTTATGAAACTGAATTAATAATGCCATGGCCAAATATTCAATAAAGTACATGTGTTTACTTGCACTGCTTTTTATAGCGGCGATAAGCAAAGTTTATGCAAACGATGGCTATAAACTGTGGCTTGAATATAATAAGGTAACCAACACGCAACTGGCTGCCGGCTACAGGCAGCAATTGAAATACATGATCTTCCCGACGGCATCAGATCAGCTTAAAGCTTCAAAAGCGGAACTCTTAACCGCACTGGATGGCATGCTGACATTAAAACCAGCCGACACTAAAAATATCATGAGCGGGCAAACTGTTATAATAGGCACACCGCAAACATTAAAGGCGTTTTCAATAAGTGTACCTGATAGCATTGGCACCGAAGGATATCTCATTAAAACAACATTGATTGGCCAAAAGAAAGGTATTGTGATAATGGCCAATACCGATGTAGGGGTTATGTACGGTGTTTTTAATTTTCTAAAGCTGATCCAAACCAACCAATCCATAAATAAACTGAATATTTCAGATCATCCGCGCATCATGTACCGGGTATTGGATCATTGGGACAACCTGAACCGCACTGTAGAGCGGGGTTATGCGGGTTCATCCATCTGGAACTGGCATAAGCTGCCAGGTATTGTTGATCAGCGCTATATTGACTATGCGCGGGCCAATGCTTCGGTAGGGATCAATGGTTCGGTTGTGAACAATGTAAATGCCGATGCCCTGATCCTTTCGCCGCAATATTTATTAAAGGTGCAGGCTTTAGCTAATGTGTTCAGAACGTATGGCATCAGGATCTACCTGTCGGTAAAATTCAGCAGCCCGGTTGAATTGGGCGGCTTAAAAACAGCCGATCCGCTTGATCCTGCAGTAAAAAAATGGTGGGCTGATAAGGCTGATGAAATTTATCATTACATCCCCGATTTCGGAGGTTTTTTGGTGAAGGCTAATTCGGAGGGGCAACCTGGCCCGCAAAGTTATGGGCGCACCCATGCCGATGGCGCAAACATGCTGGCCGACGCTTTAGCGCCGCATCATGGTATAGTGATGTGGCGTGCCTTTGTTTATGATAATAAGGTACCCGACGACCGCTTTAAGCAGGCATATAACGAGTTTAAACCTTTTGACGGAAAGTTTAAGGACAATGTGATTATCCAGGTAAAGAATGGCCCGATAGATTTTCAGCCAAGAGAGCCATTTCACCCCCTGTTTGGCGCTATGCCCAATACCCCGCTGATGATGGAGTTTCAGTTAACCCAGGAGTATCTCGGCTTTTCGACCCACCTGGTTTATGAAGCGCCGCTGTTTGCCGAATGCTTGCAATCAGATACATACACACATGGCAGAGGCTCAACCGTAGCGCGGGTTGTTAAAGGCGATTTTAACAGGAAACTGATAACCGGCATGGCAGGTGTGGCCAACATCGGTACCGATTTAAACTGGTGTGGCCATCCATTTGCACAGGCCAACTGGTATGCCTTCGGCCGCATGGCCTGGAGCCCTGATCAATCATCGGCGGTAATTGCCGGCGACTGGCTCAGGATGACTTTTACCAATGATGAAAATTTTGTATCCCCTGTAAAAAGCTTCATGCTGCAATCAAGAGAAAATACCGTTAATTATATGACACCGCTTGGGCTGCACCATATTATGGGGGTATCAACGCACTACGGCCCTGGCCCATGGGTTGATAATGCTGGTCGCCCGGACTGGAACGCCACTTATTATCACAGGGCAGATTCGGCCGGGATAGGTTTTGACCGTACAACTTCAGGAAGTAATGCGCTATCGCAATATGCACCGGAGGTTAAAGCAAATTGGGAAAACCTGCAGACCTGCCCCGATGAGTACTTGCTGTGGTTTCATCGTTTAAGCTGGACTTATAAAATGCGCTCGGGCAGGTCATTGTGGGATGAACTTGTTCATCACTATTATATTGGGGCCGATTCCGTTAAGCAAATGGGGCTTACCTGGGATAAAATGCAGGGCAAGATAGACGCAGAACGTTTTACTGAAGTAAAACAGCTGATGGAGGTTCAATTAAATGAGGCTACGACCTGGCGGGATGCTTGTGTTTTATATTTTCAAACATTTTCAAAAATGCCCGTCGGGGCTGCTTATCCTAAGCCGGAGCATCCGCTGGATTATTATAAAAAGCTGAAATTTTACTATGTGCCGGGCATAGGGGGCAATAACTACATGACCAATTAATGATCACCATAAACCAAACGCCAATGAGCAAGCAATTTACCACAGCAAAATTAATCCTTACGCTTTTTGCACCGTTATGCATTTTGAGTGCATGCAACTCATCAACTAAAAAAACAGCAGATGTAGCCGACAGCACTAAAGTGGATACGGGTAAAAAAGTAAAATACCTTTCCCAGCCGCTTATCAGTTCCATTTATACTGCTGATCCTTCGGCACATGTATTTAACGGTAAAATTTATATCTATCCTTCGCATGATATCAATGCAGGTATCCCCGAAAATGATAACGGCGATCATTTTGCCATGAAGGATTATCACATCCTGTCGATGGATAGCATTGGCGGTAAGGTTACAGACAATGGTGTAGCGCTTGATATTAAAGATATTCCATGGGCAGGCAGGCAGCTTTGGGCGCCGGATGCCGCTTATAAAAATGGGACCTACTACCTGTATTTTCCGGTAAAGGATAAAAAGGATGTTTTCCATATTGGTGTAGCAACTTCTGCCAACCCGGTGGGCCCCTTCAAAGCCGAACCTGAGCCAATAGCAGGAAGTTACAGTATTGATCCGGCTGTGTTTACGGATACTGATGGTAAAACCTATATGTATTTCGGCGGGATATGGGGCGGACAGCTTCAGCGCTGGACAACCGGCAAATATGAAGCAGACGGATCAAAAACCGATTCGAAACAGGAAGATGCCCCGGCTATAAGCTGTAAAGTAGCTCTGCTTAAACCCGATATGAAAACCTTTGACGGCACTGTAAAAGATGCTGTTATTTTAGATAGCCTTGGCAAACCGCTGCTGACCAAAGACCACGACCGCCGCTTTTTTGAAGGTTCGTGGATGCACAAGTACAACGGTAAATACTACTTTACCTATTCAACCGGCGATACGCATTTCCTTTGCTATGCAATAGGCAACAGTCCGCTGGGGCCATTTACCTATAAAGGCGTATTTATGAAGCCGGTACAAGGTTGGACAACTCATCATTCCATTATCGAAATAAAAGGCAAATGGTATATATTTTATCATGATACCCAGCTATCGGGCAAAACGCATCTGCGCAATGTGAAGGTAACCGAACTACAGCATAACGCTGATGGATCTATTAAACTGATTGATCCGTTTTTGTAGGAGCGTATTCATTAAAATGTATGAAAATAAAAATAGGCTGCTTCCACATGTGAAGTGCCTATTTTATTTTCAGTTCTTTTGCACAGGCGTTATCCTGAACTCAGTTTTATAGTTGTTTCTAAGGATGCCGATATATTGGAACTGGCCTATTTTATCCTCGGTAAGCATTTTAAACAAGTTGTCGGATGTTTCGACCGGCTGGTTGTTGAAGGAATAAATAATATCCCCGCTAAGGATCCCTGCTTTAGCAGCAGGGCTATCTTTAGCAACATCCGAAACAAATAACGCCTGTTTATTAGATACCTCATGAATTGCGCGAAGTTTCGGAACCAGATCTATCTGCTGCATAACAACACCAAGGTATGCCCTTTTTACCTTTCCAAACCTGATGAGCTGATTTGCAATATCCTTAGCTGTGTTAATGCTGATAGCAAAGCAGATGCCCTGGGCTCCTCTGATTACCGCGGTATTTACGCCTACTACCTCGCCATCACCGTTGACTAACGGCCCGCCTGAATTTCCGGGGTTTAGTGCCGCATCTGTCTGGATCATGCTATCCATCAACCTGCCGCCCTGGCCTTCCAATGTTCGGCCTAGTGCGCTAACTACTCCGGCTGTTACCGTATGCTGAAATCCTAACGGGTTTCCGATTGCGATGACCAGCTGACCGATCTGAAGCTGATCGGCGTCCCCGAATTTCACAGGTGTAAACTCTGCACCGTTGATTTTAAGGATGGCTAAATCTGTATCCTGGTCCTCGCCAACGAGTTCCGCAGCGTGCGTTGTGCCGTCATGCATTTTTACGGTAATCTTTTTGGCGTTATGTATAACGTGGCTGTTGGTGAAGAGGTAACCATCCGAAGAGAATAAAAATCCTGAACCCGATCCGGCAGCCTGTTCTTTTCCGTTTACATGATTGAAAATCTCGATCTTTACAACTGCTGTCTTTACTTTATCAACAGCATTGATAATTGTAGCTGAATAGCTATCCATAATAATCCTTTCAAAAGTAATAGCCCATGAATTGACATGAAAAATATGTATCTTTATGGAAATGAATATAATAGAGACGATTAGTAGATTTCCAGATCAGGCTACCTGCATAAGTTATCTTGAGCACCTAAGGTGGCAGGAAGCGCCTACATGCCCTTATTGTGGCGGAAAGCGAAGCAGCAAACGTACAGCCACCCATCGGCATCAATGCCATGAATGCAATCGTAGCTACAGTGTATTGGTTGGGACGATTTTCGAAGATACGAAGCTGCCTTTACCCAAATGGTTTCTGGCTATTAGTTTAATCCTGAATGCTAAAAAAGGCTTATCTGCCCGCCAACTTGCCAGGGAT
>NZ_FOCL01000002.1:0-637609 GCF_900110105.1 Mucilaginibacter gossypiicola
GTTACAACCAATGAATTCAAAGACATTAATGACCCGAAGAAATTTGCCTGCTATTCAGGTGTGGCCCCCTTTACAGATGAATCCGGTAGAGTTGTCAAAAAAGCCAGGGTCTCACACATGGCTAATAAGAAGGTGAAGACATTGCTGCATTTGGCAGCAATAGTTGCTATACAACATAATAGCGATCTAAAACGCTTCTACGAACGTAAAGTAGAACAGCAAAAGAAAAATAAAATGAGTGTAATTAATGCTGTCAGAAACAAACTCATCCTAAGAATCTTCGCATGTGTCAATCAAAATAGACCCTATGAAAAAAATTATCAAACATCTATTGCCTAAATCATAGAAATCGACGAACCAGCGGAGGGATAGGTGCGCCGGAGGCGAGGAGAAATCTTCTACGCCCTGCCTTTACAGGCATAGTTGTAGAGCCTGATGCAGAAGATTTCTCTTTCGCTCCACCACGCAGCCCGCCCTGCTCTATCGAAATGACATTTCTTTTTAAAACAGGCTCCATAGCAGCCTCCTGTTGGCCATTTAATTGGTTTTTGCGATTGAATAAGCCATTTATAATATAAAATGCTACCTTTGCCCCGGTAACCAACCACTCCCTCTATGTGATAAATAATTTCTTTCAGGACAAATAAACCAGTGCCGTTGTTGCAACGCCCCTGTATTTATTCACCTTTTTAAGAAAGAAATTATGCTTATTCTTCACGATATTACCTATATACACCCCAACCGTGATCTTTTATTTGCCGGTATTGATCTCGTAGTTAACAAACATGATAAAATAGCCCTTATAGGCAACAACGGCACCGGAAAATCAACCCTGCTTAAAATCCTGGCCGGAAATTTAAAACCAGCCAGTGGTGTTGTTAAAACTGATTCGCGGCCGTATTTTGTACCCCAGATTTTCGGTCAGTACAATGAACTTACCGTTGCCGAAGCTCTGCAAATAGCTGATAAGCTAAACGCCCTGCAACAGATTCTTGACGGTAATGTAACCGACGAGAACATGACCATACTCAATGACGACTGGGCCATTGAAGAACGCTGCACCGAAGCTTTTATTCACTGGCAACTTACCGATATCGATCTGGCGCAAAAAATGGGCTCGCTTAGTGGCGGTCAAAAAACAAAGGTATTTTTGGCAGGTATAGCCATTCATCGCCCTGATATAGTTTTACTGGACGAACCAAGCAATCACCTGGATGTCGCTGGGCGCAAACTGCTTTATAACTATATCCAAACAACAAATAATACTTTGTTGGTAGTTAGTCATGACCGTATCCTGCTTAACCTGCTCAACACGGTATGTGAACTCAGCAAACGCGGCATAACCGTTTACGGCGGCAACTATGATTTTTATGCCGAACAAAAATATATTGAAAGCGAGGCCCTGAATCAGGATGTAAGGAGTAAGGAGAAAGCTCTCCGTAAGGCCAAAGAAACCGAACGGGAATCCCTTGAACGGCAGCAAAAACTGGATGCGCGCGGCAAAAAGAAACAGGAAAAAGCCGGTGTACCCACCATTATGATGAAAACCCTGAAAAACAGCGCCGAAAAAAGCACCTCAAAAATGCAGGGGGTACACGCCGAAAAAACCGGAATCATTGCACAGGAACTGAGCCAGCTGCGCACCCAACTGCCTGATATCGATAAAATGAAGATGGACTTTGATAACTCCGCGCTTCATAAAGGTAAAGTGTTAATAACCGCCAGGGAGTTGAATTTTGGATATGATGGGCAATCACTTTGGAACCCGCCGCTTAGCTTTCAAATAGTTAGTGGCGAAAGGTTAGTGATCAGGGGGTCAAACGGTTCTGGTAAAACAACGCTGATAAAAATGCTGCTTGGAAAACTGGAGCCACAATCCGGAACCATTGAACAGGCAAAAGTTAAAGCCATATATATTGATCAGGATTATTCGCTGATCAATAACAAGCTCAGCGTTTACCAGCAAGCCGAAGAATTTAATTCCGGGGCATTGCAGGAGCATGATATCAAAATCCGGCTTAACAGGTTTCTGTTTACCCGCGAGGATTGGGATAAACCGTGCAGTGCCCTCAGTGGCGGCGAAAAAATGAGGCTGATGCTTTGCTCGTTAACCATCGGCAATCAGGCACCTGATGTGATCATCCTAGATGAGCCTACCAATAACCTCGATATTCAAAATATCGAAATATTAACCGCAGCCATTAATGATTATCGCGGTACGCTGATCGTAGTATCACACGATGAATATTTTTTAAAGCAGGTTAATGTGGAGCGGGAGATTTTGATAGGATAAAAACAAAAACGAGGGCCTGTGCGATTCCCCTCTTGAGAGGGGCGGAGGGGTGTGTTTCCTGCTTTGATAAGTCAATCGTCCAAACACACCCCTGCTACCGCTCTTTCCTTTCGCGCCCCCTCTCAAAAGAGTAATAGCCCATGAAAAGACATAAGTGAAGAATTAACCGCCATATCGACTCACCCCGACATCGCTACGCTCGTCACCCCTCTCTACGCAAGCGTAAAGAGGGGATTTTAATTTGTTTTTTTTCTTACCCTCTTTATCCGAAGGATAGAGAGGGTTGTCCAGCGTAGCGTAGACCGGGTGAGTCAACTGTACGGCTTGTCATTTCCCGTCACTGTCTTTTTATGGGCCATTACTCTCAAGAGGGGATTTGAAAATCCAGGTTCAATTATTAAAGATTTCTAATTTATCACCGCACCATCCTTAATCTCATCACTTGCGTTTTTAAGGATAGTATCATTGGCTTTCAAATTACCGAATACCTCTGTCGAATCATGCCTTGTAAGTCCCTCCTTGATGTCGGTTAAAACGGCTTTGCCATTTTTTACTGCAATCACATATTCCCGCTCGGTAGAACGGATAATGGCGTTATTGGGAACCAATAATGATTTTGCGCCCGAGAGCATCGGGATTTTTACTTCGGCATACATGCCCGGCTTCAATATTCCATTTTGGTTTTGCACGTCTATTTCAATAGCTTCAGAACGCATGCTCCCTAAAGCGTTGGCCGAGCGACTAATTTTAGCTGTTTGCTCCTGCCCCGGCATAGCATTAAAAGTGAATTTTACCTGTTGTTTCAGGTCAACTTTATCTACAAAATCTTCGGGGATGTAAACCTCTAAACGCAGTTTGCGGGTATCCTGCAAAATAAGCATAGGCAAATCTGTACCTTTACCCGGAGCCACCAAAGCTCCCGGAGATACGTTACGCTGAATGATCATACCATCAAAGGGAGCACGGATGTTCAGGTAATCCTGCATGGTGCGTACAGATGCCACGATTGAGCTTTCCGAACGGGCCATAGCGTCATCAGCCTTCATTTTTGACAAAGCGTTATCTAATTCAAGCGGAGATACCGAGCCGGGCTCTTTCGCGGCTTCTTTTAAACGCTGATATTTTTCCTTGCTGGCTACGGCATTTTCTTTGGCCTGCATATATCGCGAGTCGGCAGCCTGCAGTTGTGATTCCATTTCTGGTGCTTCTAAGGTTACCAATAATTGTCCCTTTTTAACCAGTGTACCCCGATCAACAAAAACAGTTTTCACAAACCCATTTATTTTCGGAAACAGGTTCACCTCGTTATAAGGCTTTAATTGCCCCGGAAGGCGGGCTTCGCTCGACAATGCTTTTTCCGACACTTTACCGGTTTCATACTCGGTTGCTTTTTGGGTGGATTTTTTGTTTTCTGTAAGGTCCACCGGTTTTTGATTGCCTGCACACGCGGCCATCAGACTGATACTGCTTAGCAGTATGATATATTTTAGTTTCATGATATTAGCTATTGGAAGTTTCAAGTTGTTGCGGTTGGTTAACGTTTACATCTTTTAATAGAGAAGGGGAATCGTATGTTGTATTTTGCTGAACCCAGGCAAATACCTGCGGCAGTATAAACAACGCGGCCAGGGTTGAGGCAAACAAACCACCTATTACAGCGCGACCTAATGGTGCAGTTTGCTCTCCGGCTTCACCCATACCTGATGCCATCGGAACCATGCCTGCCATCATGGCTAAACTGGTCATAAGGATCGGCCTTAACCTGATAGAGGCACTGGTAATGGCTGCCCTTGTAGAGTCCTTATAATCCAATCTCAGGGTTTCGGCATTGGTTACGATCAGAATGGCATTGGCTACCGATACCCCCGTAGACATAATCATGCCCATATAACTTTGCAGGTTAAGCGTTGAACCTGTAAGCAGCAAAGCCGTTAACGAACCTAATATTACCGCCGGTACGGTAGATAACACCGTAAGGGATAATTTGAACGACTGGTAATTGGCAGCCAGCAGTAAAAAGATCACCAAAATGGCAAACATCAAACCGTTTTGTAAGCTATCAAGCGTTTCAGTCAATAAGCTCGACATACCTTTAACTTCCGCAATCAAGCCTTTAGGCGGAGCACCTACCGATTTAATTACTTTTTGTACCGCGGCGGTAGCTGTACCCAGATCTTTTTTATAAATATTAGCACTCACAGTTAAAAAGCGGCGCGGGCCGGTACGGTCGTACTCGCCGGGAACGTAGTTAACCTTAAAGCTGGCAATATCGCCCAATACCGGTGTGCTTTGGCCTTTTACCAGTGGAATTTCCTTCAGCTCATCCATGGTATTCATCACATACTCCGGAATTTGTACCTGCACCTGGTAAGTATAGGCCGATTTATCATCCAACCAAAGGTTCTTTTCGGTAAAACGGCTTGATGATGTACTGGCCGTAACCGAGCGGGCAACATCTTTAATATCCAGGCCTAACTGAGCGGCCTTCAGCCTGTCGAGCGTTATGGCAACAACCGGGAATTTTAAAGGCTGGGTAATCTGCACATCTCTTAAATAATCTATCTTTTTAAGCCCTGCCAAAACTTTGTTGGAGTAACCTTGTATTTGCGCCATATCCTTGCCGGCTACCCTTATTTCGATAGGGGTTGATGCGCCCTGGCTCATGATCTTTTCAGTCATGTCAATAGGTTCAAAAGTGATGCGCAAATCAGGTAAGCGCGATGCTATATTTTTACGTAATGCATCTTTAAGCTCATCCATGTTGATATGGTAATCCTCGTCAAGGTTAACCTGCAATACGGCCTCGTGCGTACCGGTATTAAACACATAAAGGTTACTGGTACCGTAGCTGCTGGGCACAATGCCCACATAGCCTGACGTAATTGCCACGTGATGATTAACCGTACTGTCGATGATCTGCAATACCTGTTTCAGCCCATCTTCGGTACGTTCAAGCCTTGTACCGTCCGGCTCTTTAATCCTGATCTGGAACTGCCCGTTGTTAAGTTTCGGCATCATATCTTTACCAATGGTAACAAAACAAATACCGGCAAGCGCCAGCACCGCAACAAGGTAAACAGGTACAATTATCCGTTTATTTGGCATCCATTTTTTGAGGATGTTCATAAAGCGCATTTTTATCCGTTCAAACAGATCGTTTTTTTCGGGATGTTGTTCTTCCTGCTGCAGGTGATGGTTTACCTGTCCTTCCTCCGGCCTGTCCATAGCTTCGCCAGCGTGGGCGTGCAGTTTGCCATGCTCGTAATGCTGATATGTTTCGGCCTTGATAAGCCAGTTCGACATGATGGGCACCAGCGTTTGCGCTATAATGTACGATACGATCATGGTTAAACCGATAGACAACGACAACGGCAGGAACATGGCTTTAGGTACGCCATTCATCATAAATGACGGCGCAAACACCGCCAGGATACAAAGCAGGATCAGCAACAGCGGAAAGGAAATTTCCTGGCAGGCATCAAAAATTGCCTGTGCTTTACTTTTACCCATCTCCAGGTGTTGGTGAATATTCTCGATAGTCACCGTGGCCTGGTCAACCAAAATACCAATGGCAAGCGCCAGACCGCTCAGGGTCATGATATTAATGGTTTGGCCGAATAAGCCAAGTAGCAATACGCCTAATAAAATAGATACCGGGATAGTGATCACTACAATCAAGCTGCTGCGCCAATCGCGCAAAAACAGTAACACCATTAAGCCTGTGAGCAGCGCTCCTAACCCACCCTCGGTTAACAAGCTTTTTACCGCGTTTATTACGAATATAGATTGATCAAACTCGTACGAGATCTTAACGTCATCAGGCAAAAGGCCTTGTATTTCGGGGATTTTCTTTTTCAAAGCTTGTACCACGCTCCATGTGCTGGCATCGGCAGTTTTTACTACCGGCAGATAAACGGAGCGTTTACCATTGATCAGGGCGTAATCCACGGTAACGTCGGTGGCGTCAGCAACGCGGGCTACATCTTTTACTAAAATGGGGACACCATTTTTGGTTACTACCGGAATGTTGCCAAACTCATCGGTTTGGTTGATCAGCGTATTTACAGTAGTTACAAACATGGTATTACCCAACCTCAGGTTACCCGACGGCGACATTACGTTGAACTTAGCCAGCGCGCTCACCACCTCATCGGGGGTAAGGCCATAACTTCTGAGTTTGTTAGGATCAACATTTAAGGTGATCGACCTGGCGTTTGAACCAAACGGCGGAGGGGCCGATAAACCCGGAACGGTGGCAAACATCGGCCTTACCTTAGTTGCAGCCATATCGTAAATATCCTTCAGGCTGCGGTTTGGAGCAGATAGCACCAATTGCCCTACAGGTAATGATGAAGCATCAAACCTTACCACCTGCGGCGGCAATGCGCCCGGCGGGAAAAAGCTCATCACACGGCTTACCTGCAAAGCCACCTGGGCCTGTGCTTCGGCCATATCTGTGCTTTCGTAAAAGCTCAGCTTCACCATGGTTAAGCCCTGGATGTTTTTACTGGTGATACTTTTGATGCCGTTCACATACAGGAACTGATCCTGCAAACGGGTAGAAAAGAACCCCTCCATTTGCTGGGGCGACATGCCCCCGTATGATTCAATTACATAAATGGTGGGCAGGTTTAATTTCGGGAAAATATCTATTGGTATATTGATAGCACTAAGCACCGCGAAAATGAGCAGGCTCAAAGTAACCACCACCGTTGTGATGGGCCTTTTAAGTGCGGATGTGACCATTGACATAGCTAAATTATTTTAAAAGGTTTAATACAGAACTTACCTGGTTTTCGGTAATGGCTTTCTGGAACAGCGCGTTCGAGTAAGCATATTTAGCCTGTACATAATCTGTTTCGGCGCGGTAAAGGATGTTTAGCGCGGCATTGAGTTCGATAATATCGGTTAAGCCGTTTTTATATAACGACAGCTTTTGGCGATAGCCATCGGTTGCGGCTTTAAGCTGATGAGGAATTTCCAGCAGGCGTTCGTGCGCTGTTTGCAATTCAACATTTGATTGATTGGCACTTACAGCCAGCAATTGCTTTTGCTCTTCCAGCTTTTTCCGGGTATAATCGGTATTGGCGCGCTGCGTCCGCAGTTTTAACTGCCGGCGGCGGATATCAAACAGGTTATAGGAAACACCTATACCTACCAGATAATTATTCCTGTCGAAACCCCAGCCGCTGCTCAGGCTATTAAAATGATCGTTAGCATCAACACTTGAGCCTCTGCCCCAAACCGCACCCTCGAGCATTATTTTAGGATTGTAACTTTTACTAACAAGTTTTTCCCGTTGCAGGCTATTTTGATACACTGATTTATAGTAGTTGATCAGCGGGTGATTGGCGGTGTCAACTTCGGTTGGCAGCAGGTTGTTTTCGGTACTGACCAGCTCCTGCTCAAGAGTGGTATCAGGTACAATAGTTTGATAAGGCAAGCCACTAATAGCCGACAATTGCAACTGAACCTGTTTTAACTGGTTATTGAGCTCAATATAATTTAAGCGGGCTTTAGATAGCTCAGCTTCTGCTATACTGGTATCAACTCCTGCACGCACCCCGCTTTTAGCAAGTGATTGTACCGAGCGCCGGATCTCCTGATTTCGCCTGATGTTGCGGGCCTGGATAGATAGAAAGTTCTCCAGTTTTAACAATAGCAGATAATTGCCAATAGTGTAAGCCTGCAACTGGTACTTTGAATCGGCAAACTGGTTTTGTTGCACCTGGATATCAGAGTTGGCCACTTTGTTCTGCGCTCCATAAGCCCCGAAGTTATAGATCTCCCAGTCGAGCGCGGCAACGCCTACATTGGCAGATACCGTGGTAGTATTACTTTCGGTACGCACACCTCTCGAGTTTGAGGGGATAATACCAAAACCAAAATACGGACCAGCCACGTTATTGTTGGTACCGTAATCGGCCTGGTAATTTAATTTAAGGTTGGGCAGCCAGCTGCTGCGGGTTTCGGTTGCCATGGCTCTTTTTATGGCTATTGCTGCCGAATCGGTTAGTAAAGTTGGTGCGTTTTGATTAACGCTACTGAGCAACGTTTTTAAGCTAACCGGAGTGTTATTTTGCTGTTGCTGTGCATAACTGCAGGCTGTTATAAACAAGCCCACCAGTAGGCAGCAGCTTTTCTTTGAAATTAACATATATAAATTCCGAAAAATGCTTACCTACATTTACGGGTATAAAAAACTGATCACAAATGATAGTCAAAACCTATTGCGGTTAATACCAATAAATGAGGAATGAATTAATTAAAAAATGGATAAGCAGGATGTAGCTGTGGACGGGACATCCACTGCATAATTACATCAGATCCGGAAGTTACAAAGGAAAAGGTAAACGTATTGGCGGTCTATCAGCAACCTAAGCGCACTTACATATGGCTTAGGACTTAATTTCCATAGCTGGAATACGAAAAACAGTAAGGTAAACGATCCTATGACTGCTGTAAGCCAATCGGTAGCTGATTTTTTTTCTTCGAGGGTTGATTTATCCGGCCGTTGAACATAGCTTGATTCGTTGAAGCTACTGCGTACTGTTTCAATTTTTCGTTTAAAAACCGAATTAAATGCGGTTGAATGTGCACCTCTTAATTCCGTTAACCGGGGCAGAAAAAAAACATGGCTGCTTGCAATAAGCAGATAAAAAACCATCACTGACATTACCAGTAATGATTTTGAAGCCTCATGTTTCCTCTTTTTCAATATATTAGCTTGTACAATACAAAAATGAGAAAAAATGCCAATTTGTTTTGCAACAGTATTGTTGCAATTATCCTTTTATAAAAAGCAGTATGGACTTTGACTTGCACTCTTTTTATTTGCGCGATTGGCATGTTGCCCCCCGGCTCACTCTCGTCCCGCTACCCGGGGTGTAATTAAAATAGGGGACATGCGAGTGTTTAAATCCGGTGAAATCTGAAAGTGAAATAACATCTCCACCACGTCATTGCTTTAAGGTACGAAGAAATCTCCGACAGGCAGGTAACGATCTTTGTTCTATTGACTAACATTGTCGCGCTCCTGGCCGCGCGGGGCCAGGTACTTTTGTCTTGATACAAAAGTACCCAAAAAATCAAGTCAGCAGATAGGCTTCTTTGCGCACAAGGCCTTTGCCCTGCAAATCGGCCAGAACCACGGGCTGCAATTATTTTGCCCCGCTGTGCTCCCGCCTTCCCAATGCTTCTGCAAAAACTTGCTATGCCCCTTCCTGCACTCAAGGCCACCATTGTTCCGCCCGCTTTCACCCGAAGCTTACCTGCTGACGGGAACATCCTTCATTTATTATATCAGGGGGTAGTATTTTATATCAATCCTGACGGACTGCAGCTTTATTAGCCGTTACGGTATACCATTTTGAAAGCTTATTCATGAGCTCATCAAGCTTCACAGGTTTGCTGAGATAGTCGTCCATACCGGCCTGCAAACAATCCTGCTCATCGCCGGTCATGGCGTTGGCCGTTAGCGCTATGATAACCGGCTGCTTAATATCTTCCTTGCGGATTACGCGGGTGGCTTCAAGCCCATCCATAACAGGCATCTGCATATCCATTAATATCAATCCATAATCATTTTGATAAAGAGCCTCTATGGCATCGAGCCCGTTTTTGGCGATACCCGGTTTATAGCCCATTTTACTTAAAATGTGCTTAATAACATGCTGATTAATCTCATTATCCTCGGCAATCAAAATATTGAAGGGGTACTTATCACTAAAGTCGACCGATAATTTGGTTTTAAGCTGTTTATCGTCATTTTGCCCCGAACCGTTCTTAAGCGCTATGAAAACCTGTTTACCAAGTACCTGTTGCTTTATCGGCTTGCTCATAACAGATGTGAAAAGCGCCCTTCTGTCTTTGATAAAATCTTCGCCAATTGAGCTTAACAATATAATTGGCAAGTGGCTGTATTCATCCTTGATAATTTTTGCCAGCATAGCGCCATCCATTACCGGCATATGCATATCAGTAATAACCAGGTCGATATCTTTATTTTTTTGCAATATCACCAATGCCTCGGCGGCAGATTCGGCTGTTATTGCTTTAAGGTTCCAATTATCAAACTGCCGTTCAAGGATAGACAGATTGGTATGGTTATCATCAACCACCAGTATTTTTTTACCCTGTAATTCAGTAAGATCGAAACTTGCAGATTGTTGATTAGCGCTCTCACCTGGATAGGCATTTATCGTAAAAGTAAATTTTGCACCTACGCCAGGTAAACTTTGAACGCCTATGGTCCCGCCCATTAGTGTAACCAATTTTTGGCAGATTGCCAGGCCTAAGCCCGTACCGCCATACTTGCGGGTAGTGGATGAATCAACCTGCGAAAACGCGCGGAACAGACGATGGAGTTTATCTTTCGGAATACCAATGCCGGTATCCCAAACATCAAACTGTAATTTCAGCAAACCATCAAATTGTTTTTCCACGCAGCTAACATGAATACCTACTTCGCCTTTTTCGGTAAACTTAATGGCATTATTTACCAGGTTAATAAGCACTTGTTTAAGCCGTAACGGATCGCCGATAATACAGGGCGCTACCTCTTCATCTATCTCATAAACAAGATCAAGCCCTATTTGCCCGGCCTTAACGGCAAACATGTCCATCACGTCTTCAATACTTTGCCGCAGACTAAAATCTTCCTGTTCAAGGTCGAGACTACCCGCTTCTATCTTCGAAAAATCAAGGATATTATTGATCACATGGATCAGTGTTTCGCCGCAGTTGATGATGGTTTCGGTAAACATCCGCTGCTCCTCATTAAGCTCTGTTTCATTTAGCAGGGCCGACATGCCGATAACCCCATTCATAGGCGTACGGATCTCGTGGCTCATGGTAGCGAGGAATATACTTTTTTCCTGATTAGCCTGGTCGGCCGCCAGACGAGCTTTTTGAAGCTCCAGGTTTGAGTGGTTCAGTTCTTTATTTGCAGCCGCCAAAACCTCTTCGTTGTACTTGCGCTCCAGGGATAGCTGAGCTTCGCGCTGCAGATCGGCCATTTGCAGGGTTTGCACAATTCTTAATTCATTGTATTTGCGCAACTGGTATGCCCAAAGGCCGCAAATAAACATGATCACCCCGGTAAGCAATATGTGGATTACAAACGTTTGAAGGTCGAAATAATTGAGCTGCGTAAAAAATATATTTCCAAACCCAATATCCTGTAGGTAGCTAAAAGTGGCATGATGTATAATAACTACTATAAGCAGCGGTATTTGCAGCTTCCAGTTTTGGTAGGTGATAAGCAGAGCGCTTGAAATAAATGCGAAAAAATGCATTTCAAACATGCCATGCATCTGGTAAATATACTGGGCCATGAAAATGCCCAGTACAGCGGCCAGCACATACTGATACAAAGCAGATTGGGGCAGGGCTATTTTTGCGGTATAGTAAGCCAGCAGGCAAAGGCCGCCAACACCAAAAGCTATAAGCCAGGTACCGTAAAAAAAAGCCAGTGCCAAACCAACGGCAAAATGCACAGGCAGAAAATAGTCCATCAACCTGTCTGATCGGTCCTTGATCTCGGTTTGGAAATTAATGTTATGAGCTATGGCTGCTGTCACTTGTATTTAAAAATAGGGATATGTTAATTATGACAATCGGGCAAGCGACAGCCATATGATGTTAGCGCCAATTTATTAAATGTGAGTCGGGTATTGCTACTAAGTAAACCGTTAATTGCTATTTTGGCAAAGCTCGTTTTTTCGTTGGTACAGTAACGGCTTATATTGTAATTGCCACGATAGTATAGTTTACTTGCGGTATCAATCAGCGCAACCTGTGGTGTTGAGTAAACCCCGCAGGCTTCGGCAACGGAAGGATCAAATATTACCGGCAGTTTCATGCCAAATTTATCCAGGATCTCGCCCTCGGTAAAATGCTTGCTACTCATGATCACGATAGCAAAATTTACCTGCCCGCGATATTGCTCAACAATGGCTTTAAATTGTTTAACATTAAATCTTGAGCAGGGACAATCCGGGTTAAAAAAATGCAGAAACAACGGTTTGCTGTGGTCTTTATAATGCTTTGGATTAATGGAAATAACCGTACCTTGTTTTACCGGTTTATAGTTTTCGGGCACCGGCGTAGGTAGCTGATATTGCAATTCATTATACCAAAATAATGCGCCAATAACAGCAAGTAATATTACAAGCCAACCAATAACTAACGTTTTCCTCATTGTGCCAAAGCCCCCTGCATGCCATCCCAAACGAATGAAAAATGCAAAAAACCAACAGTAAACATACTGTTTTTTTAGTGTATAAGAAACACTTTTTCAGCATTTTAAACATACAGGTTTTAAATTTACCCGTTAACGAAACCCGGCTTTAATCTTTAATTAAACCTATCAACTGCCACTCATTTTATTTAATAGCCTGTTTTCTTCTTTCGGTTAGATAGCGGCGTAAAGGAACATCGTATACCTTCATAACAAGATAGGCAAATGTAACCAGGATAATTAAACCGGGTGCAATGATATAGGCTAAGTGAAGCGCATCGGGTTTATTTGCTGCGTAATAACTACCAAACATCCACATTACAAAGTAATGCGTCATGTATAACGGATAGGAGATATTGCCAGAAAAAACACAGATTTTACGCAGGCCTTCATTAAGAACAGTTCCCGCCCCCAGTGCAACAAGTAAGGGGAAATAAATGATAACTATAAAAGGCTCGCTAAGCCAGTTCCAGGATGAGAATGGCGATAGGAAAGCCAGCATTAATAAAACCGAAAGACCAATAAAACCAAGCCTGTTTTTAATGATCAGGTTATGCCGGTAAACCAGCAAACCGGCGGTAAAAGAGTAGGCTATACGCACACCTCCATCCCAGAAAGTTTCGCCGCTCCAGCCGCCCATCAAATTACCTGAACGGTTGGCCACATAGCAAATTGCCGCCGCCGAAATCACAACAAGCACTATCAGGTAGCGACGGTGAAGGCGGCATAGTACAAGGGCATAAACAATGTTAGCCACATACTCCCAAAATAACGACCATGCGGGCGCATTAAAACCAAACAAATTAAAATACCTCTCGCTCATGATTGCGTTAGGAATCATGAATATCGAACTAAGAAACAACAGTAATATACTCCCCGCACTACGGGCAATAGGCTGTGCATTAAACGGATCAAATATAAAACCCAGCAAGCCTAATACTGAGCCAAAAACAACAAGCGGATGCAGCCTGATTAATCTTGATTTAAAAAACTCCTTTATACCCATCTTACCTATCCTATCATCATAAGCGTAGCCAATTACAAAACCCGACAAGCAAAAGAAAAAGTCGACCGCCAGGAAACCGTGACCTATAAAATCCTTGCTGTAATCAGAGTAAGCTATCTCCATAAAATGGAAGGTAACAACAGCTATAGCAGCTACGCCGCGCAGACCGTCAAGAATTTCAAAATGCTGTTTAGTTTTAAGGATTCCGGGATTTAGTTTTTCCATATTAAATTATCCAGGTTAGTTGCAGGAGCCTGGTTTGCTAAATAAACAAAAATATGCCGGATGAAAAACCCTGATTTTATTCTGACAAAAAAATAAAAATATTTTTCTCCATTTTGTCCAATCCACAAAACATGGTTGTCATTCGGTTTTAACAACATAATTTAAAACAAAATGGAACAGAGACTTAGCATGTGGGAAAAAGGACAGAACGCCTTAAAACCATTATTTGGCATGGGCGCTTATATTAAAAAAGCATCAATTGAAGAGGCTTTGCTTGAACTGGTAAACTTCAGGGTATCCCAAATTAACAAATGCGCTTATTGCCTCGATATGCATTATAAAGATGCCCGTGCCAATGGCGAAACCGAACAACGCTTATACGGCCTGAGCGCATGGGAAGAATCACCTTACTACACCGACCGTGAAAGGGCCGCCTTTGCCTGGGCAGAAGCGGTTACTGCCTGCCACGTAACTGATGAGGTATATGCAACCGCTAAAACCCAGTTTAGCGACACAGAACTGATAGACCTTACCATGGCCGTTACCACCATTAACACCTGGAACCGCCTTAACCTTTCGTTCCCTAACGTAGCAGGCACTTACCAGGTTGGTCAGTTTTCATAAAACAGCTTATATTAACCATGTTAAAACATAGCCTTATGAATGAGTTTTTGTTAGTGATCCACAGGGATCTGAAAAGCAAGGATGCAAGCCCTTCGCCCGAGCAAATGCAGGCGGCTATAAAACCTTTCCAGGATTGGATAGGCGGTATTGCAGCCCAAAACAAACTGGTTGGCGCTCCTAAACGCTGGGATGGCGACGGCCGGGTGATCAAACAAAATACTGTGATCAATGGCCCCTACGCCGAAATCAAGGAATCAATTGGAGGCCTGTTCCTGATCAGGGCCGAAGATTATGATGACGCCGTTGAAATAGCCAAAGGCTGCCCGGTTTTGCAATGGGGAGCTACTGTTGAAGTACGAATGGCTGTGCCTACTGTATAAAACCGAAAATGCCTTTGTACCTTTGCAAAGGCATTTTTATTTTAACCTATGCAACCTAAAGAACTCCTACCTCATTTGTTCCGCACCGAATACCAAAAAATCGTAGCGGTACTTTGCCGCCTTTTTGGTATCGAACATATTGAAATTGCAGAAGATATTGTTAGCGATACTTTTCTTTCGGCCACAGAGAACTGGAGCCTGAAAGGTTTGCCGGATAACCCTGCCGCCTGGCTTTATACCGTCGCCAAAAATAAAACCAAAAACTACCTTAAACACGATACCATTTTTAAGCAAAAGCTTTCGCCCGAAATAAAATATACTACCGACAGTACCGGTGAAATAGAGATTGATCTGTCAACCAAAAACATCGCCGATAGTCAGTTGGCCATGATCTTTACGGTTTGTAACCCGGTTATCCCTGCCGAATCGCAGGTGGCGCTTGCTCTTAACCTGCTTTGCGGTTTTGGGATACAGGAAATTACCGATGCCTTTTTAGCAAACAAGGAGATTATTTACAAACGGATAAGCCGCGCAAAAGAAAAGTTGAAAGAGGCGGGTATCCAAATTAAACAGCCAACCCTGAACGAGATCAATAACCGACTTGAAAATGTTTTGACAACTGTTTACCTGCTGTTTTCTGAAGGATATTACTCAACTTCCCAAAACATCACCCTTCGCCATGATCTTTGTGCCGAAGCAATGCGGCTTAATTTTCTGCTGATAGAAAATCCCGCTACCAATACCCCGGCTGTAAATGCCCTGTTTGCACTAATGTGTTTTCATGCCTCGCGGTTTGAGGCCCGCACCAATGATGATGGTGCCATGGTCCTTTACGAAGATCAGGACGAATCACTTTGGGACAAGGATTTAATTAATCAAGGCATTTATTACCTAAACCAGGCCTCAACCGGAACAACGTTAACTAAATATCATTTGGAGGCGGGCATTGCCTATTGGCATACTATTAAAGAAGATACGGCCGAAAAATGGGAGAATATATTGCAGTTGTACAATAACCTGCTTATCATGGAATATTCGCCGATAGCAGCACTGAACCGAACTTTCGCCCTTGCAAAAACCAATGGCAAGCAAGCCGCAATTGCCGAAGCCGAAAAACTGAACCTGAGCAATAATCATTTTTATTATTCATTACTGGGCAACCTATATACCGGCATAGATAACCCAAAAGCGTTGCAGCACTATGAAACGGCTGTGAAACTGGCTACATCAGCAAGTGACAAAGCGACAATAGCCATTAATATAAACCGGCTTAAACAGTATCAGAACCAATAATATCTAATGATAGAAACCAACTTATCAAACAAAAATTTAAAAGCGCCATACGCCGGGGAACCGGCGAAACGCATCTGCTGATTCAAAACCATCCGGAGATTGATTTTTCGGGGGAGATCATCAAAGCTTGTGTTAAGAATTTCGCGCACGACGGTCAATGTGAACACAGCAGGGAAGAGTATCTTGTTGAATTAATCAACCTATCAGGTAAAAAGGACAAAATAAAGAAAGCTGTACTGAAAGCCCTTTTAAAACCTCAAAATGATACCTGGACACTAACACAGCTTTTTGACCTGGCTAAAATATTTGCCCTTGAGGGGGATTCCGAAGCAAAACATGCTATTTATGATGGCTTCGTTCATAATCCTATCTGGAGATCGGACTGGGCTGGTACATACCAGATCATGGAACTTGATGGCCTGGAAGGCCTCAAATTTATTGCAGAAGAATTTGGCAAACGCCTTGAAAAAGATCCGGAAGATTGGCAGGACGATGACCTCATTAAAAGCTTTCAAAAAGAAAACCCGGAAATTGATGTATGGGCCGAACTTGATGCCGCCGCTACACAAAATCGTTTTATCAAGATATATACTGATGATGTACGGCGCAATATAGATCAGCGCAATGAACGGGTTAAACCCACTCTCATTTATAAAAACATAGTTGAAGAAGCCCTGTTGCGGCAAAGCAGGACTTGGTTTATTAATAGAAAACTAAAACGCGCCGAACTCGAATTAATAGCACAGCAACTTTTAATTGAACGAAATAAAAGTAACATCGAAAAATTGCTGCGAGTTTTCACAAAGCACAAGTTTCCGCTTAATAAAGAGCCCCTTTTTAATCTGGCCCTTAAAGATCCGGCAAGGAACATGAGAATTGTGATATTGGCTATTCAGGCGCTTGGTCTTTTCAAAGGTAAAAATATCAGGCAGCTTGCTTTGAAACAAATCGCTGTTAGCAAGCGCCCTGCATTTTTTGCTAAAATTCTAATAGAAAATTATAAAAAAGGTGATCAAAAACTGCTGACCACTCTCGTGAAAAAAGCCGGTACGGGCGATGAGTTAGAAGGTTTGATAATTGACATTACCAATATTTATTACGCCAATAAAACACCGGAATGCCGGGAACCATTGGAGGCCCTTTATGATAAACACACCTGCGGCTTGTGCCGGAAACGTGCTGTTGAAATATTAAAAGAGAATGATGTGCTGAGTGAGCGAATAAAAAATGAGATCAGATTTGATTGTAATGAGGATACAAGGGAGCTATATGAATGACAGAGTTCATCAGCGTAAACCGCGCACCAGTATATCAAACGCAGAATAATTGGCAATCAAAAAGATCATGGCTATATTGAGCCTTTAAATTATCATTCATAACAAACCTGGACTTTAAACCCAAACATATTGGAACTGCAAATAGATAGGCTTACCGCTTTTCCGGAGGGAATACATTTTCAATATAACTGGCGTAAATACCAGCAACGCGTGCTCGACAGCCTTGACGAACATTTGGCCGACGGACATCTGCACGTAATAGCCCCACCCGGTTCAGGTAAAACCATTTTAGGATTGGAGGTAGCCAGGCGCATCAACAATGCCACGTTGATCCTTGCACCATCCATTGCTATCCGCAACCAGTGGATCCACCGGTTTTGCGAAATGTTTTTGCAAACAGAACATATGCCTGCCTGGATTTCGAAAGATATTCGCAAGCCGGCATTTATGACCGTAATCACTTACCAGGCACTGCATGCCGCCTGCAACAATTTACGGATTGCTGACGAAGACACTGAAATTGATGAAGAGGAAGCGGATGATGAACTAATATCAGCATCACACAATCAAAACCTTCAGAACATCATTGATGGGCTAAAGCAGCAAAATATAAAAACCATAGTTATTGATGAGGCCCACCATCTTAAAAATGAATGGTGCTATACCCTTAGTAAAGTTAAAGAAGCCATTGAGCCGGTAACCATAGGTTTAACTGCCACACCTCCTTATGATGTTACACCTAACGAATGGCAACGATATATCGAATTAAACGGGCCCGTGAGCGTTGAAATTACCGTACCTGAACTGGTTATTGAAGGCGACCTTTGCCCGCACCAGGATTATGTTTATTTAAGTTTACCAACTCAAACCGAGGCCGAAAATATTAGCAATTTCAGGTTACGGATGAAGGTGCTTTTTGAGGAGATAAAAAATGATAAGATTCTGATAACGGCAATTGAAAACCACCCTGTTTGGCTTCAGCCGGGAGAGCATCTTGATTGGATTTATACTAACCTGTCCTGCTATTCAGCTTCGCTAATATATTTAAATGCCAATGGGCGGCAAATCCCTAAAAGCCACCTTGATGTTATTGATGACAAAAATTTAAAGATTCCTGAGTTTGATTACCAATGGGCAGAGGAACTTCTTGATTTTTACCTGTACAAAGAAAAGCAATATTTTAAAGGCTTTGACGAACATAAAAAGAACCTGGAGAATAAATTACGCCGAAATGGCGCCATTGAAAAACGACAAATATGCTTTTCGCAAAACAAACAGGTTACCGGACTTTTATCATCAAGCATAAGCAAGCTGGAAAGCATTAAGCAGATAGCTGATTTTGAATATCAACAGTTAAAGCACAACCTGCGCATGGTAATACTTACCGATTATATCAGGAAAGAGTATTATGCTGCTACTGTTCAAAACAACATTGAGCTTAATAAAATAGGGGTAATAACAATTTTTGAAAAACTACGACGCGAAAACACAACCGAAATAAAGATCGGCATATTAACTGGCTCGATGGTGATCATTCCGCGATCTGCTTACCCCGCGTTTGAAACATTAACCGAGGGGCAAGGGCTCAGAAATATAGTATGCAAACAAGTCTCTTTTGACGAAAATTATATTTTAGTTGAAGAGTGCAGCCAGCTCAAAAATGAGATAGTTCATATCATCACCACAATTTTTGAACAAGGTGGTATCGAATTGCTTATCGGTACAAAATCATTATTGGGCGAAGGTTGGGATGCTCCGGCTATCAACACTTTAGTGCTGGCAAGTTTTGTTGGTTCGTTTGTGCTTTCAAACCAAATGCGGGGACGGGCTATCCGCAGTCAAAACGGCAATCCCGGTAAAACCGGTAATATCTGGCACCTGGCCTGCGTTGATACCACATCAACAACCGGGGGCGACGATTTTGATACACTTAAACGGCGGTTTGGGAGCTTTGTTGGTATCTCGTTTAAAGATAACTATGGCATTGAAAGCGGTGTGGCCCGGCTAAACATTCCTGAAAGGATCAGTGATGCAATACAGATTGAATTAGGGAACAAAGAAAGTATTAAACGGGCCGCCGATAGAGAAGCACTTAAAAAACATTGGATAGCAGCGCTTGAAAAAGGGATAACAATGGTTGAAGAAATTAAAGTCCCTTTTCCTGATGAACGCGAATACCAGGCGGTTAAAAGCATGCATTTTAACCATACCATAAAAAATCTGATTATGTCGCTGGTTATCGGCTTGTTTGATTATTTAATTAATACCATCCGCTCGATAGGACGAATGGGCCGGAGTATTAACTCCAGAGAAGGCTTATATACTTATTTAGCCATTGTTTCTCTAATAGGCATAGTAATATTTGGTCGTAAAGCTTTTAAAGCATTCAGGTTGTATATTAAGTATCGAGACATAGCAAAAGATGTACAACAAATTGGTGATGCCTTGCTGAATGCCATGATAAAAGCAGGGTTAGTCAAAACATCTTATGATAAAATAAGCATTAACGCTTCAGTTGATAGCCTGGGAGCAGTTTACTGTTATATTGATGGAGGATCAACCTTTGAAAAATCAACTTTTATAAATATGCTCCATGAGGTAATAAGCCCTATTGATAATCCACGGTATGTGATTACGCGTAAGAGCCTTTTTATGCGCTTTATTAACCAGGAAGATTTTCATTCGGTGCCTGAAGTTATCGGGCGGAATAAAAACACGGCAGTTTATTTGAGCCAGCAATGGGACCGATTAGTTGGCCCTTGTGAACTTATTTTTACCCGAAGTATTGAAGGACGCAGATTATTGTTAAAAGCAAGGATAAAATCATTATCAGCACAGTTTCAGAAAAAGCCCGAAAGGATAAATAAGTGGCAATAAGAACTTTGAGTTATGGCTTTATTAATCTCCGATAAAAATAAATCGTCATAAACACAATAAAAAATCCCTCTTTAAAAATTTGGATAATAAAACTTAAATCACTTATCTTCGTTAATTACCAAATAGCAAGACTATGTAAGCAAAGGGCTTATATAGTCTTGTTTGCTTTTATAAGCGTTGCGTCCTTTCTTAAAACAGGGAAGGGCGGTTTTTTTTGGTTTACAGACAGGAATAAATATTAATTAATTTTTGCGTTATGGCAGAGGTATCATACTATACCAAAGATGGTTTAGAGAAATTAAAAGAAGAACTACAAAGATTAAAAACAACCGGCCGTGCCGATATATCAAGAGCAATCGCTGAAGCACGTGACAAAGGCGATCTTTCGGAAAATGCCGAATACGATGCTGCTAAAGAAGCCCAGGGTTTACATGAGGCTAAAATAGCTCAGTTACAGGAAACATTGGCAAATGCCCGCCTGCTTGATGAATCAAAAATAGATACATCAAAAGTGCTGGCACTATCTGTTGTTAAAATCAAGAACCTTAAAAATGGTGCTACCATGAGCTATCAGCTGGTATCAGAAAGTGAAGCCGATTTAAAAACCGGCAAAATCTCTGTAGCATCGCCGATAGCTAAAGGCCTGCTTGGTAAAAAAGTTGGTGAAAAAACCGAGATCACCGTACCTGCAGGTAAAATTGAATTTGAGATCCTGGAAATAAGCAGGTAATTGGTTAAGTGATTAGGTGAATGGTTAAGAGGTTATAACCAATCGTTCACCTAATCAATTATCTAAACAAATCCAACCACTCACCCAATCAACACAATCAACCACTCACTACCAATGACCATCTTTTCAAAAATAGTTGCAGGCGAAATCCCGGCTTATAAAGTGGCCGAGAACGATGATTTTTTGGCCTTTTTAGATATTTTTCCGCTTACAGAAGGTCACGTGCTGGTGATCCCCAAAAAGGAAGTTGATTATCTCTTTGATCTGGATGATGATACTTATACCGGTTTGCAGCTATTCGCCAAAAAAGTAGCTGTTGCCTTAAAAGAAGCTGTTCCGTGCCCCAGGGTTGGTGTAGCTGTGATGGGACTTGATGTTCCTCATGCACATATCCACCTTATCCCGATGAATGGAATGAGCAGCATTAACTTTTCGGCCCCAAAACAAAAATTCACACCCGAGCAATTCAATGCCACTGCCGAAAAGATCAGGCAGGCCATTGGCTAAGCAGAGAAAGAGCTTTTTACATTATAACACTATAAACGCTGCATCAAATATAACGATGCAGCGTTTTTCTTTTTTTGGCTAAGTAAGCTGATAATCAATCCAAGAACTTACAACCAAATTTAATCTCTTCTAATATATTACATAGTAGGCGATTGCAAGTAGATATCCCAGTATTGATCTTTAGTATTAGTCTTTTTAGCGAGGATGATCTTTGAATTGACGCTACCCTTTTTGTCGGATGGGGTAAGGTACAGATCAGTACCTTTTAGTTTAATCAGGAAAGTATCTTTATCTATCGGCTCAAACTCGTATTGCTGATTAGCATTATCTGCATTAAGTGGTTGTTCTTCCAAAGCGATTCCGGCATTGGCTTCGGCCACGGGTTGAAAGGTTTTGCTGGTGAAAAGGTTTTTCAGTTTATAAGTATTACCCTCCACATGCTGAAAATCCCAGGTCATGCATTTCCAGTTTTCGGGGTAATAGGCTACCAGCTGGGTACCATTGGCCGATTGCGCGTCTTTAACCCGTAACAGCATACCGGTTTGCTCATTTTTAATAGCATAAGTCCCTTTAATTTGCTGGGCCGAAACGGCAAGACCAGGCAACAGAAAACATAACAAAAAGGCAAATCTTTTCATAGGTATATCGGTTTTAACAAATTTATATACAAAGCATAAACAGCTGTTATACAAATCAGTTCAGTTTTTCGTCAATACGTATCAAAGCAGGCAAATTGCGTGTAAGGTTTTAGCGATAAAACCGACTAACACGCCAAAATCTTAACCACGGCATAAACTATGAAAATTCCAATTTTGCCATCATCGATATATTTTATAAAACATAACGTTATTTTTACATTTCACTTTAAGGGTCGCAACCTAAAAAACCACATGAACAAAAAACTACTTTTAATTTTATCACTATCAGGCACGTGCTTAGCCGCTAAAGCGCAAGACACGCTCAGGAAAACTCAGGCCGATACAACGGCCATTAAAAAGAAGCAACTACAGGAAGTAGTTGTCTCCGCATCCCGCATCAGCGAGAGTATTTTACGCTCGCCGGTAAGTATCGAAAAGATCAGGGCATCAGCATTCAAACTTTCGGCAGCACCGTCATTTTTTGATGCCCTTGAAAATGTAAAAGGCGTGCAGCTTGTTACCCCCAGTCTTGGCTTCAGGATCATTAACACCCGCGGCTTTGCCAACACCACCAATGTGCGCTTTACCCAGTTGGTTGATGGAGTTGATAACCAGGCCCCGCATTTAGGAGCCCCTATAGGCAACGCATTGGGGCCAAGCGATCTTGATATTGAAAGCGTAGAGATCATCCCCGGTACCGCATCTGCACTTTACGGCCTGAACGCGATAAACGGACTTGCAAATTTTATTACCAAAGATCCTTTTACCTCGCCAGGTATTACCATTCAACAAAAAACGGGTATCAACCACGTAGGCGATAAAGAAACGGGAGTAAAAGGCTTTTCAGAAACAAGTTTCAGGATAGCGCAGGTACTTTCGCCTAAATTCGCATTTAAACTGAATGGCACTTATACCACTGGTTACGATTGGATAGCCGACAACACAACCGACCAAAACGCCGCGGCCAATGCTAAACTGGGCATTCCGGGCGGGCCGCAAAACCCCGCCTATGACCCTATAAACGGCTATGGCAATGAATCATCCGACAGAAAAACCATCACTCTCGGCGGTAAACAGTATTCTGTTGCCCGCACGGGATATGCCGAAAAAGACCTTACCAGCTACGGGCTGCACAATGTAAAGCTGGATGCAGCATTGGCTTATAAATTCAATGCCAACACGCAGCTTACCTATACCTTCCGTTTTGGCGACCTGGATAATATTTATCAGCGGGCCAACCGTTTCAGGCTTAAGGGCTATACCTTGCAGCAGCACGCGCTGGAGTTAAAGAATGATATTTTCCAGGTGCGTACTTACCTTACTATCGAAAATACCGGCAAATCATACAATCTGCGTTCTGCCGGCGAAAACATAGACCGCAACTTTAAAAGTGACAACGACTGGTATGCCGATTTTACCAAAGGTTTTAATAATGCCACCTCGGCAGGGGCCAATGTGCAGCAAGCCCTTAATCAAGCCCGCCAGTTTGCCGATGCAGGCAGATATCAACCCGGAACGCCCGCCTTTAATGCCACCCTTAACAAACTTGCCGATATTAATAACTGGGATGTGGGTTCGGCCCTGCGTGTTAAAGACGATCTGTTTCACATAGAAGGCCAGGCAGATATTTCAAAAGCCATTTCAAAAGATTTTATCAAACAAACCGGGCTGGATCTGCTTGCCGGATTTGACCATCGTACTTATATCATTCATCCCGATGGCAATTACTTCATTAACTATGTGCCCGGCAAGGAGTTCAGTAATTTAGATTACAGCAAAACGGGCGGTTTTATACAAGCCTCAAAAGAGCTTTGGGACAATAAACTTAAACTATCGGCCACCCTGCGCGGCGACAGGAACGATTACTTTGACCTAAAGCTGAACCCTCGTTTTACATTGGTGTTTTCGCCGGTTGTTGAGCATAATATCCGGGTATCATTTCAAAGTGGCTACCGGTTCCCGAGTATTTTCGAAGCTTTTTCAAACGTAAACAGCGGCGGGGTTAAACGCATTGGAGGTTTACGCGTGGTATCAAACGGCATTTTTGAAAATTCCTATCTGCGGACTTCAATTGATGCTTTCCAAACAGCCGTTAAAAATGATTTTAACCAGGGGATTTCAACAAACGCAGCTATCGAAAAGGAAAAAGGATTATTAAAAAAGAGCCCTTATACCTATTTGCAACCAGAACATATCAATTCATTTGAAGCGGGATACAAGGCGTTATTTTTTGAAGGAAGGCTGAGTGCCGATGCCGATTTTTACTACAACAAATATGATCACTTTATTGCCCAGGTAGAGATCAATGTACCCAATACCCAAAAAGCCGATTCGATCCCTTACTATTTGAATGATAAAACTAAACAGGCCCGCTACCGCGTATGGACCAATTCGCAAAGCAAGGTTACCAATATTGGCGGCAGCATTGGGCTTACCTATCACTTGCCAGCCAACCTGCAATTATCGGGCAATGCGTCGTATGCTAAGTTGCAGCGCACAACCAATGAGGACGCGCTTGAAGATGGTTTCAACACACCGCAATGGATCACTAATTTCTCTTTCGGTGGTAACCATGTGGCTGGTAACTTAGGGTTTAATGTAACCTATAAGTGGCAAAGTGGCTATTACTGGCAATCGTTTTTAGTAAATGGCAATGTAGACCACTATGGTACCATTGACGCGCAGGTTAACTATGATTTCCTGAAAACAAAACTTAATGTAAAACTGGGTGCCAGCAACCTCACCAATAAATATTACAACTCCTTTTTAGGAGGCCCCTCAATTGGTGGCTTTTATTATACAACGCTTACTTATACCATTAAGTAATTGTTTGTTTCCTTTTGTTTCAGACTTACGAAGTTTTGAAAACTTCGTAAGTCTTTAAGAGTATAATTCTGGCCTGCTTTCAAGTACTTGAACTACAAGTCCGTCTCATTTTGGCGCTGAAGTTGGAAACTTCAGCTATGTTTAACCACGGGTTACGCTATCGCTAAACCCGCGGCAGAATTACAATTATTTTATCCCCTCATCACATTCACCCTGTCCCCTTTCCAATCCGGGAAAAGTATGTGATCATTATTTATCTCGAGGTGCTTATCGGCAACAGCGCTGAACACGCTCCTGAAATCGGTGGTTACAGCAAGGTCGCGGCCATCTTCAAGGTTCTCGATAGCTAATGGTTTTACATCGCCATAAACTAAACCACCGTTTACATCATTGCCTAAAATAAAGTTGCAGGAGGCGCGGCCATGATCTGTACCGCCGGTTCCGTTTTGATGAACGGTACGGCCAAATTCGGTCATAGTCATTACGGTAACATCATCCTGATAAGTTCCGAGGTCTGTCCACAGCGCCATCATGCTATTGCTTAAGTCGGCAACGTTACGGGCAAAGATGCCGTTCTCGGTACCCTGGTTAAAGTGGGTATCCCATCCGTTTGATTCGGCAAAAGCTACCTCAAGGCCTACATCCATTTTAATAAGCTGGGCTATTTGTTTTAACGAATTGCCCAATGCCGAATTAGGGTAAACGGCACCGTTGGCTGGTGCATAGTTTTTAATGTCGGTTTTCTGCAGCATCTTCATGGCTTCAAAGCTTTCCTTCCCGGTTTGTTTCAGCAGACCGGATGCGGTTTGATCATAGAGGTCTTCAAAGCTTTTGGCCGCCATGTTGGCTCCTGTAGGATTACCACGCATCTGGATAGCAAAATCCTGCAGGTTACTGATGGCTACAGAAGGGTTATCGCCATAAAAAGAACGTGGCATGGCCGAGGTCATGCTCACAGCAGTAAAAGGCGTAAGCGCATCATGGCCAAGTAATCCTACAGCACGGTTAAGCCAGCCGCTTGATGTACCTTTATTAAATGGTGTACCCGATTCCATGTAATCCTGGGCATCAAAATGCGACCGGGTATTATTGGGCGAACCAATACCATGCACTATCCCTAATCTTTTTTCACGAAACATAGGTTCAAAGGCTTTCATGGCAGGATGCAGACCAAAACGGCCATCCAGATCAATCAGCGGATTACCTGCACCACTTCTTGCTGCCGACATAAACAGGTTTGGCCGGGCGGCTTTCAAATAGTCATCGGTAAAAGGGGTAACCGCCATGAGGCCATCCATAGCACCGCGCTGGAAAATGCACACAAGCGTTTTTTTCTTTTTATAGGGCGATAAGATCTTTTCGCTTGCAGCAGCCTCCGCCAAAAAGCCTGGAATACCGCCCAGCAAACCTACGCCTAAAAGGGCCAGTCCGCCCGATTTTAAAAATCCTCTTCTTGATACCATTTTTAAATCCTCCTGCTGTTAACGCCTCTGATACTCGGGCGAACCAATAATTACTCCAACCACCTGTGCCAGCATTGAATTATTGCCAGTTGTGGCTTGCATCGCTATAAAATTATTTTTTCGCTTGCCTTTTAAGCCCGCTTGTTGTTCCATCATTCCGTCATTAGCGGGCGCCATAGTTGCAGCAGGAGTTTTGGCACTGGCTTCGTCAACCTTTTCCATCAGTTTGGGATCATTAAGCATAGGGGTAAGCCGTTTGATGGTTTCATCAAGCGGACGCCCGGGCAATATCAATTTACTATAGGTGGTAAGCGCCGCCTGGGCGCTTTCGGGTTCGTGATGATTATTAAGCGCCGCCAGATCAACCTTTACACCGGGGATCCTCCCCGATGCCAGGGCCAAACCAAAATTCATCCGGTTGAGCAGCGCACCGGTATTGATCCAGTACTGGCCCTTATCAGGAAAGCCTGTTGGGGCCTGGTAGTAATAAATCTTTTCGCCCATTTTATTGATCCAGTTAAACAGCTGGTAAGGCTGGTTAACACCGGCATGCAGTGCACGCACCGAACCTATGGCAAGCTCAAACGGCGATTTTGTTTTTTCCCTCACCGCCGCCGCACTCCAAAATTCAGGCGCATCAACCATGGTGATCAATACTTGTTTAATATCTCCGTCTTTATTTATAAAAGTGCGGGCCATTTTATCAATAAGCGATTGCGGAGGGTTGTCGCTCACAAAACGGATAGCCAGTTTCTTTGATATAAACTTTGCCGTAGCTTGCTGATGGGCCAGCATAGTAAGCAGCTGTACCCCTTCATCGTAACCGCCGCCAGCAGCAAAACGATGACCTAAAACCGTTTTTTCACCATTATCATGCCTGTTGGGATTAAACAGAAAATCGCCTTCATGAACAAAACCACGGCTTTGCAATTTATCATCACCAAGGCGGTTCATTAACTTTTGACCGGCATTACCATAAGCGCCCATCGGGTAAACAGACCAACCAGTAAGTACTCTTGCTGCCTGGGTAACATCCTGCTGGGTATAGCCACCATCTACCCCGAGGGTATGCAGTTCCATTACTTCTCGGGCGTAATTTTCATTAAGTCCCTGGGCTTTTTTTGCCTTTAGTTTGGGCATATTAGCCACACGGCTTGTATCCGCATTTTGCATTTGCAGTACTAAACGCCGACGAGGAGGCTGATTACCTTGCTGCATGTTATCGTTATTGCCCGAACTGCTGAAATTATCCAGGTAATATAGCATAGCCGGCGATTTGGCAGTGGCCAGTAACAGGTCATTAAATTTCCCCAAAGCATTAGGACGGATCACATCCCGCTCATAAGCCGGGATAAATTGAGAGCAATCATTTTTAACAACGGACACGTTGAAATGGTTAAA
Source organism: Mucilaginibacter gossypiicola (assembly GCF_900110105.1). Lineage (GTDB taxonomy): Bacteria > Bacteroidota > Bacteroidia > Sphingobacteriales > Sphingobacteriaceae > Mucilaginibacter > Mucilaginibacter gossypiicola. The sequence goes on from NZ_FOCL01000002.1 coordinate 27,781, forward strand.
CCAGAAACTGGTCATCACTTCCTGCAACTGGTTATTACTGTAAGCAGCCCTTAATATTTTTTGATTGATGAATTGGCGCAATAACTCCTGCTCGGGTTTCAAGCCATTTTGCTGCATATAGTTTTGCAGCTGATCGCGATAGGCTTTTCTATCAGTTTTTACCGAATCTTTGTTAACCACACCATCCTTTACGGCCATTCGTAAAACCTGGCCACCTTTGGGGTATTGCGCAACAACTTCGGCATTGCTAAGCCTCAGCGCATCGTATTTATCCAGAAGCTGATTTAAGGAATCATCACGCATTTGGACATTCAGTTGAGCGGCGAACCATTTTTCAGGGCCAATTTTAACTACTTCTTCTACTTCGCCGGGTGTAGCACCGTATGTGAAACGGCTTAGTAAATGAGCAGCCGCCTGTTCGGGGGTTAAGCCTGCTTTTTTATAAGGAAATTTTAAATCGGGATTTGCAGGGTAGCCCGGCAAAAAGGCAGAAAGTACGGTAAAAACACACAACAACAAAACAAAGCCACACCAGTACTTAACAGCCTTTTTCATTATATCCGGGTTATTAATTAAAAGATTTAACTTATATGCTACAGTATGACCATAAAAAGGCCGCTTGGTTTAATTTAATTGTAAAACAAAGTTAATTGCTTAGTTATTTAAACTAAAACCCAGCTATATTGTCAATAGCTTTAAATTATCTGAAAAAATAACGAACCATGAAAAAAATACTGATGATGCTGGCCCTGGCCGGTGGCCTGAGCTTCACTGCAAGCGCACAACAAAAAGTTGAAAAAACACCTGCTCAAAAAGCCGGCAATAAAACCGAGCATCTGCAAAAACATCTGAAACTCACTGCCGATCAAACCAAAAAAGTAAATGCGGTTTTACTGGCCCAGGCTACAAGCATTGATAGCCTGAAAAAATTAAAACAAGATAAAAAAACAAGTCACCTGGCCGATCAGAAGATCAAAAAACAGGCAGCTGAAAAACTCGACAAGATATTTACACCGGAGCAGAAAAAGGCTTACGCTGATATGAAAGCCGAAAAGAAAGCTAAAAAAGATGCGGTAAAAAAAGCGGCTCAATAAGAACCCTGATTTTCGGGATTAAGGGATTGCCTTGATCCTTTCAAACTATTTTAAAAAGCGGGACAGTATCCCGCTTTCTTGTTTTCTGGCTTTGATTGCTTAGTACTCCCAGTATTGACATATTGAATACAAGTGTTCTTAACTATTTATTCCTAAATTGGCTCAATGATATTTGATTTCAGGCTAAAGGTTTTTTATACGGTTGCACAGCGCTTGAGCTTTACTAAAGCTGCATCCGAGTTATTTATTACCCAACCTGCTGTTACCAAACATATCAAAGAACTGGAGCAGCAGCTCAGTGTGCAATTATTTAAACGCAATGGCAATAATATAGCCCTCACCCCGGCCGGTAAAATTTTGGAGAAATATGCCGAAAAGATTTTCCAAACTTATACCGAGCTCGAAACCGAACTGGCTCAGCTTAACAACTTAGAAGCCGGTACACTGCACATAGGCGCAAGTACCACGGTAGCTCAAACTATTTTGCCCAAGCTGCTGGCTATGTTTAAAAAAACATACCCAAAAGTCACCTTCAACTTTATCCAGGCCAATACCGATCAGATCACACAACTGGTTTTGGCCGAAAAGATTGACATTGCTATTGTGGAAGGCGCTGCCCATTCGCCTCAATTATCCTATACAGATTTTATTAAAGATGAGATTGTATTGGTAACCAGCGCTAACAATAAGTTATCCAAAAAGGCCGAGATCACGCCCAAGCAACTACCTTCTATTCCGCTGGTATTAAGGGAAGCCGGGTCGGGTACACTGGATGTTATTTTCAATGCTTTGGCAGCGGTACAGATCAACCCTAAAGATCTTAATATTGAGATTCAACTGGAGAGCAGCATTGCCATAAAACAATACCTTTTATACTCAGAAACAGCTACATTCCTCTCCATCCAATCGGTAGTAAGCGAATTGAAATACAACGAGCTCAGCATTATTGATGTTAAAGGGTTGGAGATTTTCCGTACTTTTCAATTCATCCAGCTGCACGGAAAACACAGCAAGCTAATTGAGCTTTTTAAACGTTTTTGCCTCGTCAACTATAACTTAAAGTAATCTCATATTACTTTATATCATTTGATTACCAACGAGTTTAGTTCCAAATTTGATTGCTGAACAAAAGGCAATCACACATGGAATATATTACTACCGATATCTGTATTATAGGCGCCGGGCCTGTTGGTTTATTTGCTGTTTTTGAAGCCGGGCTGCTTAAAATGCGCTGTCATCTTATTGACGTACTGCCGCAGGTTGGCGGTCAGCTTTCTGAAATCTATCCGCATAAACCGATATATGATATCCCCGGCTATCCCGATGTTACTGCACAGCAATTGGTAGATAACCTGATGTTGCAAATAGCGCCGTTTCACCCAACTTTCAGTTTAGGCGAACGGGTTGAAAACCTGCAGCGCAATGAAGATGGTTCCTATAATATCATCACCAACGATGGTACCGTTGTGCATTGCCAGGTGGTAGTAATTGCCGGCGGACTTGGCTGCTTTGAGCCCCGCAAGCCGGAAATTGACCGCCTTACAGATTTTGAAGGTAAAGGCGTAGCCTATATGGTGAAAAACCCCGAACATTTCCGCGATAAAAAAATAGTATTGGCTGGCGGAGGAGATTCCGCGTTAGATTGGGCAGTTTTCCTGAGCAATGTAGCCGAACGGGTTACGCTTGTTCACAGGGGAGATACCTTCCGCGGGGCGCCGGATAGCGCTGAAAAAGTATTTGAACTGGCCAGGGAAGGAAAAATCGATTTGATCCTTAAATCAAATGTGGTTGCCTTAACAGGCGATGACCGCCTGCGCGAGATCACCTTGCTTGACCGCGACCAGCAGGTTAGCCATATTGAAGCAGATCATCTCATTCCGTTATTTGGCCTTAGTCCTAAACTTGGCCCCATTGCGGATTGGGGGCTAAATATTGACAGATCGGCCATCGCAGTAAATACAACTGATTACAGCACCAACATTGAACGGATCTATGCCATTGGCGATATCAACACCTACCCGGGTAAACTTAAGCTGATATTGTGCGGCTTCCACGAGGGGGCGTTGATGGCGCAGAGCGCTTTCAAATATGTTTACCCCGAGCAAAAACTAAGTTTTAAATATACCACCGTTTACGGTGTAAGCGCTTTTTAGCCATGATAAATTTAACCATAATTGACCGCGACGGCGGCAGCAGGCCCGTCGAAATTCCGGAAGGCATAAACCTGAGCCTCATGGAAGTGCTGAAAGCATCTGAATATGACATCCTGGCCACTTGCGGCGGCATGGCGCTTTGTGCCACCTGCCATGTACAGGTAATAGAGGGGCCTGAAGCATATTTTACCGCTACAGATACCGAACTGGATGTGTTGGATACGCTACCTTACGCCCCACCTGCAAGTCGCCTGGCCTGCCAGATCAGGATCAATGAGGATATGGATGGGATGGTATTTAAGCTGGTGGGGGAAGAGTAAAATCTCAAGTCTTGAGTTGAATTCTTAGGTCGGGTTTAAAAATCCTTGTGTTTTGTGTGCGAGCCCTGTTGCCGGTTTACTATTTTTCTTTCCGGCAGCGGGGTTTTATTGTTTTGAGCGGGGTATAGGCCCGTCATGCTGAACTTGTTTCAGCACCCCACAGGACAGATCACCTATTTGCTCAGCAAGGTTGCTTAGCGAGTGAGGTGTTGAAACAAGTTCAACATGACGAACTTTTATTATGTCATGATGGAGATATCTCCTACTTCTCCGTCAGCACCGTAAACTTAAAATCAAGCGGCTCAAACAGACGAATCAGTTCATCAATAAAAGTTTGTCCCCATTTTACATACATCAGGCCAAAGTTTTCAGAACGTTCCTGCAGGCTATCTTTCGGGAACAGCTCGGCTTTAACGGCGGTTAGCTGCTCTAAGCGTACACTATAATTTCTTTTTTCGGCACGGATCAGTTTCTTTTCCAGGTTATCCATCGCTTTTTTCAACCGGGCCTGTACAGCCGCGGCTGATGGAGAAAGTGTAGGATCGATCTTGTAAGCGCGAAGCTTTATTTTCTCGAACAGGCTTTCCATTTCGCGCCATTCTTCGGCAATGCTCAGGTTATGGTCGCTATGTTTTTTGATCCAGTAGGTTTGCAGGGCATCGCTTTGTTTAAATAAAGCCAGGGCATCCAAATCCATGCGGGATATTTTGGCAGCCTGTTCTTTTTTGATCACTAATGCCGAGTTACGGAGAATCAGGATCGGGAAATCAATTTTATAATGATCAAAGTTAGATTTCAGTTCCAGCCAGTAAACCACCTCTGCGCCGCCACCGATGTAGGCGATGTTAGGTAAAATGCATTCCTGGTACAATGGGCGCATCACTACGTTAGGGCTAAAGCGCTCGGGGTATTCGGCTATCTCCTCTTTAAGTTCAGCTTCGGAAAACTTAATTTCAGTATTAAGGACGTTGTAGCTGTTATTCTCAAAAACTATCCTTTCGCGCAGTTGATCTTTCAGGTAAAAGAAATTGATCTCCCTCGGATTAACCTGGATATGCACACCAAGCTCATGCAGCTTTTGATTGGTTTCGCTGATGTTTTTAAAACTATGCTGACCGATGATATCCTGCTCAATAATTGGCGCGAACTCTTTTTTAAACTCATGGTCATCAGCATCGATAATAACGAGGCCGTATTGACCGAAAAGTGAATTAACAAGGTACCTTGTAGCGTCGGCAAGCTTATCAAATTTGGTGTAGGCCGTTTCAACAATTTCGGCAAGATCGGTCGCGTGGCCTTCCATGCCCAAAACGCCTTTGTACTGGTTAAGCGCCTGACGAATACTCACCGGGTCTATACGACCGGTTGCTCCCGAAGCCTCGTACCACCAATGCACTTTTTTACCGCCAATGTTGGTGTAATTGATCTCGGCAAAATCATGGTCTTCGCTGGCCATCCAGTAAACAGGCACAAAGTTTTTATCGGGATGAGCGGCTTTTAATTGCTGCGCCAGTTTAATGGCTGTAGCAATTTTATAAAGGAAATATAACGGACCTGCGAAGATATTTAGCTGGTGCCCGGTTGTAATGGTATAAGTATTATTCTGCTTTAACAGCTCCAGGTTTTGGGCTGTGAGCGCGGTTGAATAAGTGCATAATTTACCGGGCTCTTTACCTAAACATTCGTACTGCTTAGTTAAAACACGTACCAAAACTTCACGATCTGCAACAACCTTTTTATTTTTCAAAAATTGGGCAAAACCGGCCATATCAGGGCGGTAACCATAAAAAGGTTGTAGTTCGGGTTTATTGTCGATGTATTCGGCAACTGTGTTTGAAAAAAAACCGGTGTCTTTATAACTTATACAGGATGCGTCCATTTCGTTGATTTCGGATTTTTCACTTTTTGACTTGCTTTCTAAGGTGTTCAAGAAGGCTTCGCCGTTTGAGATGTTCGGTTTCAGATTTGCCCTAAAACAAAACATCAGCAAATAAAATTAAATGCTGATGTCGAAATTAGATTATAAATCGCAAATCGCTTTACAGCCGACTGCAAATTAGCATTATTTTACAATTTGTCCATAAAGGTCAAAGTCCTCGGCGCTGTCTATCTTCACGTTAACAAAGCTGCCAACGGTAGCATAATCAATACTGGCGTCAATCAAAACTTCGTTATCAACCTCCGGCGAATCAAATTCGGTACGGCCAACAAAGTAACCGCCATCTTTTTTGTCAATCAGCACTTTATAAGTATTGCCTATCTTTTCCTGGTTTTTATCGAAAGAGATGCCCTGCTGAATTTCCATAATAGCATCGGCACGTTCCTGTTTAACTTCTTCAGGTACGTCATCAACCAAACTATGGGCGTGGGTTTTTTCCTCGTGCGAGTAAGTGAAACAACCCAGACGGTCAAACTTGGTATCTTCAACCCATTGAGCCATCTCTTCAAAGTCCTGCTGGGTTTCGCCCGGGTAACCGGTAATCAGCGTGGTACGCATGGCAATGCCCGGAACGCGGTCGCGGATCTCATTAACGATATCAATGGTTTTTTGCTTGGTGATACCACGGCGCATTGATTTCAGCATATTATCGGTAATGTGCTGCAATGGCATATCCAGGTACTTGCAGATGTTTTCGCGCTCATTCATCACATCCAGTATCTCCATCGGGAAACCTGAAGGATAAGCATACTGCAACCTGATCCATTCAATACCGTTCACATCAGATAAACGACGAAGTAACTCATCCAGGTTACGTTTACCATACAGGTCAAGGCCGTAATAGGTCAAATCCTGCGCAATCAGGATCAATTCTTTTGTACCGTTTTTAGCAAGCTTCTTTGCATCCTCAACCAATTGTTCAATCGGCGAACTCAGGTGCTTACCCCGCATCAACGGGATAGCGCAAAACGAACATGGCCGGTTACAACCCTCAGCAATTTTAAAATAAGCAAAATGCGATGGGGTAGTAAGCAAACGCTCGCCTATCAGCTCGTGCTTGTAATTAGCGCCTACGGTCGCCAACAGGTTTTGCAGATCATTGGTGCCAAAGTAGGCATCAACATTAGTGATCTCGGCTTCAAGCTCTGGTTTGTAGCGCTCGCTCAGACAACCGGTTACAATCACTTTGCCTACCTTGCCCTGCTCCTTAAGCTCGCTGTATTGCAGAATAGTATCTATTGATTCCTGTTTGGCATTATCAATAAAGCCACAGGTATTAATTACTATAATATCATTTTTGCCTACTTTCTCGGCCTCATGCACCACATCAAACTGGTTGCCCTTCAACTGGCCCATCAATATTTCCGAATCGTAAATATTCTTTGAACAGCCTAACGTAACCACGTTTACACGGGGTTTGGCTATCTTTTGGGGCTTATCTAACTCTTTCGTCCTCATACTCTATAAAATCGTCATTGCGACGTAGGAAGCAATCCCAAACTATACAGAGTGGCTCTGCTTATCGGGGATTGCTTCCTACCTCGCAATGACGCGTTTTTTATGTCTTTATTGTTTAAATAGCGAATCCACAAACGCCTGCCTGTCAAACAGCTGTAAGTGATCCATACCTTCGCCTACACCTATATATTTCACCGGGATCTTGAACTGATCTGATATACCAATTACCACGCCGCCTTTAGCTGTACCATCTAATTTAGTAAGTGCTAAGGCGTTTACATTAGTAGCCTCGGTAAACTGCTTGCATTGCTCAATGGCGTTTTGACCGGTTGAGGCATCAAGCACCAGCAAAATCTCGTGCGGAGCTCCGGGAATCACCTTTTGCATCACGTTCTTGATCTTGGTTAGCTCGTTCATTAAACCAACTTTATTGTGCAAACGGCCGGCAGTATCTATAATAGCTACATCATCGCCGTTGGCCACTGCCGAACGCAGGGTATCATAAGCAACCGAAGCCGGATCTGATCCCATGGCCTGGGCAACAACTTTTACGCCAACACGCTCACCCCAAAGCTTGATCTGGTCAACCGCGGCAGCACGGAAGGTATCGGCAGCACCTAAAACTACCTGGTTACCGGCCTGTTTTAATTTGTGAGCCAGCTTGCCAATGGTAGTGGTTTTGCCCACGCCATTAACACCAACAACCATGATTACGTATGGCTTATGATCACCATATTCAAAATTGCGGAAGTCGTTACTGTTGTTTTCGGCAAGTAACTGCTGAATCTCATCCTTTAGCAGGGTGTTCAGCTCGTTGGTGCTTACGTATTTATCGCGGGCAACGCGGGCCTGGATCCTGTCAATGATCTTGAGGGTGGTGCTTACGCCAACGTCTGATGTAACCAATACTTCTTCCAAATCATCAAGCACATCATCATCAACGGTTGATTTACCGGCGATGGCTTTGGTGATCTTTGAAAAAAAGTTATCCTTGGTTTTTTCCAAACCGGTGTCAAGCGCCTGCTGATCCTGCTGCGTATTTTCCTTTTTCTTAAAAAAATCAAATAATCCCATATTACGATGTGCGGATTTTAGATTACAGATGTGCAGATTGTTGTCTGAACCCCGAATTTATAGAATTCTAAGAATTTGCGGCCAGAATTGTTTTATTCTGACAATTCTATTAATTCGTTTAATTCTGGTTCTGACATAACAAAAAAAGCCCTCTCGTAAAAACAAGACGGCTTTAATATTTTAATCAAAGAGTGATTATATAGTTTTACCAGCAATTGCATCCTTAACTAAATCGTTAGGGACAATTTGGGTTTTGAATGAATAAGCACCAGTTTTAGGTGATTTATTCATGGTGATCACTTTTGAATATTCTTTGCCTTTACCTGCTACTTTCAGGGTTGCAACTACTTTCTTTGCCATTTCTTGTTAATTTTTTGAATTAGTGAATGATTTAATTAGCAAGTTAATTGTTGTTAGCATGTTAACCTAATCAACCAATCAACTTCATCAACCAATTATTTTATCTCTTTGTGAACAGTTACTTTACGTAAAACAGGGTTGAATTTTTTCAACTCTAATCTTTCGGTAGTGTTTTTCTTGTTCTTAGTGGTGATATAGCGAGACATGCCTGGCATACCGCTTGTTTTGTGTTCGGTGCACTCTAAAATCACCTGAACCCTGTTGCCTTTTTTTGCCATTTTATTTTTATGTTGTACGTGTCACCTCACGGCTTACGTAATTTTTCAATTTTATTATACTGCTAAACTTGAAAGCCAACTACTAAATGTAGCCTTTTTTAACAAATTTATTAATGCAGGCGGTAATACCGTTTTTGCTGATAGTTTTCACAGCAGAAGTAGATACCTTTAAGGTAATCCATTTATCTTCTTCAGGAATATAAAACTTTTTAAGTTTCAAGTTAGGATGAAACCTGCGTTTTGTTTTAACGTTTGAGTTTGAAACGTTGTTACCTACGATAGATCCTTTTCCTGTTAGATCACAAATTCTTGACATGACAAATATTTTTAATTATCAACCCTTTATCCAAAAAGAGTTTGCAAATATCAGACTTTTAAATCAAATATTCAACAGTGATTTAAAAATTTTTCAAAAAAGATTTTCGATGATGCCAGACACTTATCTAATTAGTTAATAACAGGTTATTTTTTCTTGTGTTTGCTATTGTCTGAACCCGAATTTATGGAATTTAGTGAATTGACAGAATGCTAAACAAATTCCATAAATTCTTTAATTCGTTTAATTCGAGTTCAGACAAAATCCATCGCACGCTGCGGGTTTTCCATTTTTGAGCCTATGATCGGTGTTATCACAGCACCATTTTTGCATACGGCAATTTTTTCATTTGGTAACACTCCTTTTAAATCATGTGGTACGGTGATAACACCAACTACAGGCTTAACCTAATAAACTATACCAAAATCTAAAGTCGCCATTCGTCCAATAATTACTTCTTAAAAAAATTTAAAAAGTAGCGATTTTAGTTTATACATCACACATAAATTATTAAATTACGCCCACCATTTAAACCAGTATGAAAACGTTATAAGCTAAACAGAAACAAACAATTTAAGCGCGTAACAGCCTCATCAACCAACCAAACAACCAACCGATGAAAATTACATCATTTGAAGAGTACAAAAAAGTTTACCAGCAAAGTGTTGAGCAGCCCGAACAGTTCTGGGCCGGCATTGCCGATAATTTTTTATGGCAAAAAAAGTGGGACACTATATTAGACTGGAACTTTAAGGAGCCTAAGATCAAATGGTTCCAGGGGGCAAAACTCAACATTACCGAAAACTGCCTCGACCGCCATCTGGAAACTCTTGGCGATAAACCAGCAATCATCTGGGAGCCAAACGACCCTGAAGAAGACCACCGCATATTAACGTACCGCCAGCTTCATGATAAGGTATGCCAGTTTGCCAACGTACTTAAAAATAACGGTGCTAAAAAAGGCGATCGTATTTGTATCTATATGCCTATGATCCCGGAGCTGGCTATTGCTGTTTTGGCATGTGCCCGCATTGGTGCTATTCACTCGGTGGTATTTGGCGGCTTTTCGGCCCAATCAATTGCCGACAGGATCAACGATGCCGAGTGTAATATCGTGATCACTTGCGACGGCGGTAAACGCGGCAATAAAGAAGTACCGCTTAAAACTGTTATTGATGATGCTTTGGTACAATGCCGTTCGGTTAAGAAAGTGATTGTACTTACCCGCAGCCGCACGCCGGTGTCCATGATCAAAGGCCGCGATGTTTGGTGGGAAGATGAGATCAAAAAAGTGGAAACACAAGGTAACCCAAGCTGCCCTGCCGAGGTTATGGATGCCGAGGATATGCTGTTTATCCTGTACACATCGGGCTCAACCGGTAAACCTAAAGGCGTGGTACATACCTGTGGTGGTTACATGGTTTATGCCGGCTATACCTTTGCCAATGTATTCCAATACAACCAGGGCGAGGTTTATTTTTGTACTGCAGATATCGGCTGGATCACCGGGCACTCCTATATAGTATATGGCCCGCTTTCTCAAGGAGCTACTACACTGATGTTTGAAGGTATCCCAACTTATCCTGATTGCGGTCGTTTTTGGGAGATTGTTGATAAGTTTAAAGTAAACATATTATATACTGCGCCAACCGCCATCCGCTCGTTAATGAGCTTCGGACTGGACAACGTGAATAATAAAGATCTAAGCTCGCTTAAAAAACTAGGCTCGGTAGGTGAGCCTATCAATGAGGAAGCATGGCACTGGTTTGACGATAACATCGGTAAAAACCGCTGCCCAATTGTTGATACCTGGTGGCAAACCGAAAACGGCGGTATCATGATCTCGCCAATTGCAGGCATTACCCCTACAAAGCCAGGTTATGCTACCTTACCCCTGCCAGGCGTACAGCCTGTTTTGGTTGATGAAAACGGCAAAGTAATTGAAGGCAACGGCGTAAGCGGCAACCTTTGTATCAAATTCCCGTGGCCGGGTATGCTGCGCACCACTTATGGCGATCATGAACGCTGTCGCACCACTTACTTTGCTACTTACGAAAACATGTATTTTACCGGCGATGGCTGCTTGCGCGATGAAGATGGTTATTACCGCATTACCGGCAGGGTAGATGATGTATTAAACGTATCTGGTCATCGTATCGGCACTGCCGAAGTGGAGAACGCCATTAACATGCACAGCAGTGTTGTTGAATCGGCAGTGGTTGGTTATCCGCATGATATTAAAGGGCAGGGTGTTTACGCCTATGTGGTTAGTCCGGATAAACATGGCGATGAAGAAATCACCCGCAAGGATATCATCATGACAGTATCGCGTATTATAGGCCCGATTGCCAAACCGGATAAAATTCAGTTTGTAACAGGTTTGCCAAAAACACGTTCGGGCAAGATCATGCGCCGTATTTTGCGCAAGATAGCCGAAGGCGATACTTCAAACCTTGGTGATACCAGCACCCTGCTCGATCCATCAGTTGTGGACGAGATTAAAGCAGGAGCATTATAAAAAAACTAATTCGCGTTCTTTCTGAATGCGGCCCAAACATAAAACGGGATGCCGGCAAGAAGCAGTAAGAAGCCATAATATACTGCTTCTTGCCCAGCTCCCGCAATGGCCCAAAGCGCGTAGCCAAAAGCCATTACAGCCAACGCCACAGCTCCGGCCCAGCCGCCTGCCTGTGGCGTTTTCCGCACCCGGATAACGAGATAAGCCGCCGCGGATAACAAATAAGGGATCAAGACACTCAACAACGAAAGCAGCAGCAGGAATTTAAACTGAGCCACCAAACCTTTGGTATAATTCATGGTCATGAACAACGATACCATTACACTGCTAATGATGATACCCATATAAGGAACACCTTTTTTATTGGTGCGGCTGAATATAGGCGGGAAGAGTTTATCTTTTGAAATTGCATAAGGAACCTGCCCCTGTAGCAACGTCCACCCGTTAAGCGAACCGAAAGCTGCGATAGCAATACCCGCACTTACCCAGTAACGGGCACTGCTGCCATAAATGATCACCGCGGTATCAGCATAAGGCGTAAGTGATTTTTGCAATTGCGCCGCCGGAATAATACCGATAACACTTACACTGCCCAGTATATAAACAAACGTTGTAATAAGCAGCCCCAGCATAGTTGCCCTGGCTACCGTTTTTTCGGGATTAGCCACACTGCCCGCTGGCACGGTAGCGCTTTCAATGCCAATAAAGGCAAACATAGTCATGGTGGCTGTCGCCTGCAAAGCGCTTACTATGCTACTGCCACTTGCGTTAAAAGGTGTAAAATTGGCCACCTTAATAAAAAACAGGCCACCTACAGCCACAAGTAACAATGGTAACACTTTTAAAATAGTAGTAACCAGTTGCAGTTTACCGCCTGCAACAACGCCCAGCGTATTGATATAAGCTAATAACCATATCGAACATAAACCGGTGGTTACAGCAATGATACTACTGCTGCCCAGTACCGGAAAAAAGGTGCTCAACGCACTAACAAATGATATAGTGATAGCGGCATTTGCGCAGGCCACCGCAAGGTAATACCCCCAGGCCACTAAAAAACCAATAAAATCTCCTAGGCCATCGCGGGTATAGGCGTAGGGGCCTCCGGTGGCATGAGGCAGCAATTTGCTCAGGTTACTGAAAACCCGGGCCAAAAAGAACGACCCTATTGCCGAAAACACCCATCCCAATAAACCAATGCTCCCGAATGAAGCCATAGCCGCCGGCATCAGGAAAATACCAGCACCAATCATATTGCCAATCACCAGTGAGGTGCTGGTCCACAGGCCTAATTTGTTTTTCTCGGGAATGGTTTCGGGCATAGATTTTCGTTTTGCTGAAAAGATAGGATTTTTCCGGAGAAATATAACGAAGCCTCCTCCACTTCAATTTTATGTGGCTATAGCTAACTTTTCGATAAAAAATAAGATCTTATCTAAACATTTACCTGCAAAATTGCTTTTATAGCAGGTTATTGCTTTTTAAAAAGCGGTTCTGCATTTGCATACCTTGTTCGTCTCAAAAATGAAAAACAAAAAAACTGTGACCGGCGTGATGCTGGTGCTATGCGCGCTGTTTATTATCAGTTTTAAAAACGCAGGTAAAAGAATCATGCCGCCGGTTAAGGACACTACTAATGGCGGCTTGTTCCTGCCCGGCAAATTTAAAGCTGTAGTGGTTGTTGATAGCCTGGAAGGCAGGGCAAGGCATATTGCAGTAAACACCAATGGCGATGTATACGTAAAACTCCGCTTCCCTGATTCGATAGGCGGTAATGTTGCCCTGCGCGATACCAATGGCGATGGCCGGGCGGATATCATCAAAAAATTTGCCGATTATGAGGATAAAGGTCCCTATGGCACGGGCATGAGAGTGCATAAAGGCTACCTGTATTTTAGCTCCGAGGCAAACGTTTATCGTACCAAACTAAATCCTAAATCGCTTGTGCCAGATGGTCCGCTCGAATTGATTTTGCATGATGCTGCCGCTCCTCATGAACATGATGCCAAGCCTTTGGCTTTTGACAATGCAGGGCACATGTATGTGGCTTTCGGTGCCCCGTCAAATGCCTGCCAGGAGCAAAACAGGGTTCCTGGTTCAAAGGGGATCAAGGGCTGCCCATTATTAAAGCAATACGGAGGCATTTGGCAGTTTGACGAGGCCAAACCCAACCAGGTACAGGCAGATGGTATCCGCTATGCTACCGGAATGCGCAGTGTGGTTGCGATGGACTGGAATACTGCCGATAGTTGCCTGTATGTTGTTGCGCACGGCCGCGATGATTTGCGTTTGCAATTCCCTAAAATATTCAGTGCCTGGCAAAGCGCGGTGCTGCCTGCAGAAGAGTTTATTAAAGTAAAAAAAGGTACCGATGCAGGCTGGCCTTATTATTATTACGATCCTATTAAAAAGAAAAAACTGCTAAACCCCGAATACGGCGGCAATGGTATAAAAGTAGGAAACGGCGCTAAATATGCTCAACCGATTATGGCTTTCCCGGCTCACTGGGCTCCTAATGATCTGTTCTTTTACACTGGCAATCAGTTTCCTGCCAGATACAAAAACGGAGCTTTTATTGCCTTTCACGGTTCAACCAATAGGTCTCCCTATCCACAGGCTGGCTTTTTTGTGTGCTTTGTGCCGTTTAAGCACGGAAAGCCCGCCAGCCAGTGGGAAATCTTTGCCGACGGCTTTACCGGTAAAAGCACAGTAGTAAGTGTAAGCGATGCTGTTTACCGGCCTATGGGCCTGGCCATGGGGCCGGATGGTTCATTGTACATCAGCGAAACAGAAGAAGGGAAGATCTGGAAAATCTCCTATACCGGTGGTAAATCCGGGTTCGGCAAGGCAGATCTTGCCAAAATGGAATTGCGCAAAAAACTTCCCGCCTTCCGGCTACCCGATGTTCTAAAGAGCGACCTCCAAACCGGCATGCTAAAAGGCGGCGCTAAAATTTATAATACTTACTGCACCAACTGCCACCAAAAAAATGGCCGCGGCGATGGTAATATGATCCCTCCGCTCAGCGGCTCGGAATGGGTTACCGGAGGCAAGTATATGGAAAAAGATTTGGCTATAAGGGTAGTATTAAACGGGTTGGAGGGGCCTATCAAGGTAAAGAACCACCCTTACAACAGTGCCATGCCCAAGCATAACTTTTTAAGTGACGCCGATATTGCAGCTGTGCTCACCTATATCCGTAACAATTTTGGCAATAACAGTAGTTTGGTTACCGCAGCTGAAGTTAAAAAGATAAGGGCGGAGAAATAATAGTTGCCAATCAGTCCCCGGTCGTATTTTTTAATATTAACCGGATATGCTAATTTTATAGCATGACCTTATCATTCAAATTAATCGCTTTTTGGCTTTTCATTTTTGGCCCCTTAACCGCAGTTGCGTTATCGCCTGCTGATACGTCAAGTAAAAAAAGTCCGCTGCAGATGGAAGCATCAGGCTATCGGCTCAATGACTATACTTTGTTTTTAAAAGATGCCATAACCTTTTTTAAACAGGATAGTGTTGACAAAGGAATGGAGTTGTTGTCAAAAACTATTAAAAACATCAGGTCACAAAGGGATGTAAAACGGATCATGCCCTACCAGGGATATGAAATTATCTCCCTCATTGAAGATATCAATAGCAGCAACCTTTCTCCTGCCGAAAAACAATTAGGAAAAACTTTCTTTAAAATAGTATTTACTACGCAGCCTGGAGATAAAAATTCTGATAACGTTTGGGATGGACTTTTAAAAAATGCGCCCAATACTGTTTTTACACAACGATTAAAGTTACTTACTGCATCATTAAAAGGAAAATCAGCAACAGGCCTTGAACTGATCAGGTTACTGAATAATAACCCGGGACTGGTATCGGCCAATATCATGAAAGCGGAGGCGCTTTTTGACCAGCATAAATACAAGGAATGTATAACATATTGCGATAAAACAATAGCAGCCTGGCCTCAGTATGCCCATGCCTACCATGTACGTGCCCAATGCTATAATAAACTTGATAAGCCAGAAAACGCAGTTGCTGATTATGATAAAGCTATACAGTTTTCCCCCGGGTATTTTATATTTTATTATGACCGGGCCGATTGCCTGCTTGACCTTGAAAAGTACAGGGAAGCAGCAACAGATCTGAGATTGACCTTACGGCTAAGACCAAACTACAACTGGACTTATTATAACCTTACACGGTGCTATAAAAATATGAACATGCCCGATAGTGCTCTTTACTTTATCAATCAGCATATCAGTCAAAACACCGACGATGGTGACGGCTATGACCTGAAAGGCGATATTTACTGCGCCCGGAACGAATATGAAACAGCTATCACTCTTTATACGCAGGCCATCAATTTAGAACCTGAAAGGCGCACTTTTTACGCCGACCGGGGAGATGCCTATTATTATTCCGATAAACTGGATGAGGCTATAAATGATCTTCAAAAGGCTATCAGCATAGATAAATCTTATCCTTTCCCTTATGACAGGATAGGCGATTGCTTCTACAAGAAAAAACAATATGAAACAGCCATAACCTATCATCAAAAAGCTATAAAAGTTAATCCCGAATATAAATATGCCTACGTTGGCCTCAATCTAAGTTATACCCAATCGGGCAAATACCAGGAAGCCATTGATGCTGCCAAAAAAGCGGTAGCTATTGATAGTACTTATGCAACCGCTTTAGGTAACCTGGGGTGGTCATATTATTGTGCAGGTAAATTTGACGACTGTATAAAATACTCGTACAAAGCACTAAAATACCAGGAGGATGCAACTTATGCCATGTTCAATATAGCGCTTGCCACCCTTGCAAAAGGCGAAGCAGAGAAAGCGAAACAATTGTATGCCGGCTTTTTAAAAACCTGCAAAGAAAAGAACTATGAGATAAGGGATGGCGCCACCGAAGATTTGCGGGACCTGATCAAAAAGAAGGTCCGGGTGGAAGAGTCAAAGTTTATAATTGAGCACATTTTTGAACAAAAGGTACAGTAATCAGAAAACAATTTCCCTCAAAAAGATATTAAAATCATCAAACCCGCACATTTTTGCGACAATTAAAAACTTACTTTAGAGTTTTTGTACCATATATAACTATTACTGAAAGTATTGATGATTAACAATTTTCCGCTTAAAAAGCTTGTGCTGGTAGCCGGGCTTTGCTTACCTGTGTTCGCTTATGCGCAGGAAGCGCCAAAAACTAAACCTAACTGGCAAAATCTCGACCTTAAAACCGATTCCGTGTTCGGCATCAGTACCGAAAAAGCATATAACGAACTGCTAAAAGACAAAAAACACGTTACCGTGCTGGTAGCCGTAATTGACGGTGGTGTTGATGTTGACCATGAGGACCTTAAAAAAGTGATCTGGAACAACTCGAAAGAAATTGCCAGAAATAAAAAAGATGATGACAAAAACGGCTATGCCGATGACATTCATGGATGGAATTTTATAGGTTCGGCTAAAGGCGATGTGCATTACGACAACCTGGAGCTTACACGCCTTGTACGTATCGACAATGCACGTTTTGCCAATGCTGACAGTACAAAGCTTTCCGGTAAAGACCTTGCTGATTTTAAGGCATACGGCGCTATGAAAGCCGATATGGACAAACAGGTTAACAAAGCACAGAAAACATATGACATCATCAATAAATTCAATACCCTGCTTGATGGCGTACTGGCAAAACTGGGCAACCAAAACCCAAGCCTTGACGATATCAAAAAATTTGAGCCTAAAGACAATGGAGAAGCTTATGTTAAGCGTGTACTTGAAAGTGCCCTGCCCGATTTTAAAGATGTAGCTGATTTTAGGAAGAAAGAGGTAAACGGCGGCTTAACTCACTATAAGGAGCAACTGGATTATCACCTAAACCTCAATTTTAATTCGAGGGATACTGTTGGTGATAACTATAACAATGCTAACGAGCATTTTTACGGCAACAATGATGTAACCGGCCCCGATGCCGATCATGGCACCCACGTTGCAGGTATCATAGGCGCAGTAAGGGATAACAATTTGGGTATTATGGGTGTAGCCAATGACGTGGCAATTATGTCGGTACGTACAGTGCCTACCGGCGATGAACGCGACAAAGATGTTGCCAACGCCATCCGCTATGCTGCGGCTAACGGTGCCAGGGTGATCAACATGAGCTTTGGCAAAAGCTATTCATACAATAAAAAAGCGGTTGATGAAGCAGTAAAATTTGCATTAAGCAAGGATGTATTGCTGGTACATGCCGCAGGTAATGACAACAATAATACCGAGGTTGAACTCAACGTGCCTAACAGAACTTATGAAGATAAAAGCGGTGTAGCCGGTGCATGGATTGAAGTTGGCGCATCAGGCCCCAAAGATGACGAAACGTTGAAAGCATCGTTCTCCAACTATGGCAAAACCAGTGTTGATGTATTTGCACCAGGCGTAGCCATCAACTCAACTACACCAAAATCAACTTATGCCGAGCACGATGGTACCAGCATGGCGGCTCCTGTGGTAACAGGCCTGGCAGCGCTGATCCGTTCTTATTATCCTAAATTAACAGCTACGCAGGTTAAGGAGATCATCATGAAGTCGGTAGTGAAAATATCACATAATGTAGAAATCAAAGACGGTGAGACTAAAAAAGAAGTTCCATTTAGCGATCTTTGTGTAACCGGCGGTGTAGTTAATACTTATAACGCGCTTCAGCTGGCTGCCACTTATTAAGATCAACCATTTATGAAGAATATCATCCGCCGGATACCGGTATGCACATTTTTACTGGGTATTTTTTTGGGTTTTAATGCCCGAGCCCAAACAGTTGTAACCAAAGTATCAGGCGGATGGATAAAAGGTATTGAAGAAGGGCCAACATTGGTGTTTAAAGGTATTCCGTATGCCAAACCACCGGTTGGCCCTTTACGCTTTATACCACCACAGCCAATGACATCGTGGAAAGACACTCTCTCCTGCATGAAGTTTGGCAGTCCGGCATCACAGGGCGGTGGCGCTGGCGGGCTTAAAGGCAGTGAAGATTGCCTTTCTTTAAATGTTTATACCCCTACAAACGCCAGAGATGCCAAGCTTCCGGTACTGGTATGGGTGCACGGGGGCTCGCTTACAGGCGGCTCGGGTATGGGGATGAACGGGCACGCCTTCGCCGATGATGACAGCGTTGTTACCGTTACGATCAATTATCGTCTTGGTGTTTTTGGCTTTATGTATTTGGGGGATGTAGGCAAAGCCTACCAATCGTCGGGTAATAATGGTTTGCTTGATCTGATCATGGCGCTGAAATGGATCAGGCAAAACATTGCTGCCATGGGCGGCGATGCATCAAATGTTACCGTAATGGGCGAGTCGGCAGGCGCCAAACTAACCAGTGCCCTGTTGGCAACACCACAATCTAAGGGCTATTTTAATCAGCAAATTTTAGAAAGCGGTGCCGTGCAGTGTATCAGAGATTCTGTTACCGCTAAAGGCATCAGGCAGCGCTTAATGACCGAACTGGGTGTTACCAGGCCTGCCGAACTGCTCAAAATTTCTGCCGATAAACTTATAGCAGCACAGGCAAAGATCAGCAATGGGGCACAGGGCACCAATTACTTCGGCCCCGTAATAGACGGTTCTGTTATTTTAGAAGACCCTTATCAATACATTCGTAAAAACCGGAACGACAAAGTACGTTTCCTGATCGGCACCAATAAATTTGAAAGCAAAATGTTTATGGGGTTTGATAAGCGCCTTAATCATCCCGATAGCACCGTGCTTTACGGATGGTTTGGTGATAACTACCGTTATGTTCTGTCAAACTTTGAAAGTGAAGCTAAAAATGACAACGCCGATAATGCGGCCATAAAAGTACTTACACAATACATGTACCAGATGCACAGCTATCGGCTGGCCAATACTTTGGCGCAGGCAGGTAACCATGTTTGGATGTACCGCTTTGACTATAAGCGTGATGGTACCGGCGCTACCCACGCCGACGAATTAGGCTATGTTTGGTTTCTGCCTCATCAAAATAATTTTAATGATACCGAGCTGAAGCTCGCTAACCAAATACACCAAACCTGGGTTAACTTCATAAAGGGTAAAGCTCCCGGCCTGGTAAACGACAAACCTTGGCCGCATTTTGTAGCCGGCGAAAACAATATCATGTTTTTTGATGCTACGTCAGGTCCGGCGCAACTTAGCAGCGTTTATAATGACAAGGCCAGCCCATCTTCGTGTTTTACCTTGAAGTAGATTTTTTATACTCCTTGCAGCCCCCTGTTAGCCGTTAACCAACATTTGTTTATCAACAAATTACTAAAGCTTTATTTACTTTAAAACCCGGTTGTAAATATTACCGTATACAGCATAAAATTATTGAGAAAAACATAGCCTAATTAAAATCCGGTTAACATATTAATAACGTATATGCAAGATGCTTAAAGAGTTTCATAAATATTATGAGATAATTTAAGTATTATTGCTGTTACTTAATGACACCCCTAACGTTAAATGGCTGATCCAAAATTTGAGGCTTATCGCCGTCACGCTGCACAATTTCTGGCGTTTTTATTATTTTTTATTTCGGGGGTTTCGCTTAATTTATATGCCCAGATCTCCGATTCCCGGTTCAGGCACATCAGCAATGAACAAGGACTTTCAAATAGTACCGTAAATTGCATTTTTCAGGATAGCCGCGGTTTCATGTGGTTTGGCACGCGAGATGGCTTAAACCGGTATGACGGTTCAAAGGTGATCATCTATCAAAACAATCCCATCGATAAAGCCAGCATCAGCGATGGCTTCATTAATTGTATTTACGAAGATGCTGCTCACAAACTATGGATAGGCACCAACTATAATCTCAACACGTTTGATCCGGTCACCAACAAATTTTCGGTATGGGGTTTTAAAAACACAACTGTTACTGCCGTAACGGCGCAGGACGACACTCATTTATGGGTAGGCACACAAGGGAACGGATTAAGCCTGCTCGATATTAAAACGGGCAAGACTATACATTACGGGCATAATAAGCAAAACGGAACAGGGCTTAACTGCGACACTGTAAATACCCTTTATAAAGATAAAAAAGGCACCCTATGGGTAGGCACCCGGCATGGCCTTTGTGTGTTTGATGCAGCTAAATCGGCATTCAAACCATTTACAATCAACGGCCCGGTTGCTGGCTGTGATATTACATCTATTGCAGCCGATAAAGCCAATAACATCTGGATAGGCACAAACGGACAGGGCGTGGCTACCTTTGACACACAGGGCAAACATTTCAGATTGTTTGTGCACGATGATATGGATAGCGGCAGCTTATCGGGCAACCTGGTATTACAAGTACTTTGCGACAGGGATGGCAATGTCTGGATAGGCACCATCAACCAGGGAATGAACTGGTACAATGCCAAAACCAATAAGTTTGTGAGGTATTTCCCTCGACCCGAAAATGCCGGCAGCCTTTCAAACACTACCGTTTCGGCAATTTATGAGGATGTGCAGCATGACCTTTGGATAGGTACACACCGCGGCGGGGTTAATTTATATGTAGCCGAAACTGATAAATTTAAACTCTACAGGCAGGGCGTCAATGAGACTACTTTAAGCTATAATGATGTCAAGGCATTTTTCGAGGATAGCCGGGGCAATATCTGGATAGGTACCGATGGCGGCGGCCTTAATAAGTTTAACCGTCAAACCGACCAATTTCGCCAGTATAAATTTAATCCTTATGATGCTGCAAGTATCTCCACCAACGCCATACAGGATATTGCAGAAGATGCACAAGGCAACATTTGGGTAGGCACCTGGGGCGGAGGCATTAACCTCATGAACCCGGCAACCGGAAAATTCACCCGCTTTAAAGCTAATGCCGCCGATCATAACGCAGTAAGCTCGGATTTTATGCAGCGGATGCTGCTTGACAGCCGGGGTAATTTTTGGATAGCGACCTATTTTGGAGGCCTTAATTTGCTGGATACCAAAACGCACAAATTTACCCGCATACTGAAAGACCCGGATGGCAAAACCTCATTTGAAGGGAACAACGTTGTTTCGGTGGGCGAAGATAAAGATGGCAACGTTTGGTTTGGCACCGATGATGGCGGCCTCAACTGTTACAATCTTAACACCCGCCATTTTTCGCATTATTTTGATCACGAGAAAAAGAAAACAGATTCGAGGGTAATTTTTGCTGATAGTAAAGGCCGGGTTTGGATTGGTATGGCCGGGTTATACCTATTTGATAAAAGCAGTAATAAATTCAACCTGTTTACCACTAAAGGCAATTTAAGTACCGACTTCATTAAGGGTATTACCGAAGATGAGAAACACAATCTTTGGATTTCTACATCTACAGGGATTAATCGCTTAAACCCAGAAACGGGAGATAATAAGCAATTTAACACTTATGATGGCTTGCAGGGTACCGAATTTGAGGCCAATGCCTACCTTAAAACCCGCGATGGCGAAATGTATTTCGGCGGCGTTAAAGGCTTCAACAGGTTTTATCCCGAAAAAATAAAGGCCAATACATTTATCCCGCCGGTTTACTTAACCGATTTTCAATTGTATAATAAGCCTGTAATCCCCGGTGGTAAGGATTCTTTGCTCAAAGCAGATATCGGCTTTACGCAGAAAATCACGCTCAATTACAATCAATCATCCATAGCTTTTAATTTCATCGCGCTTAACTATATCGTAAGCCGTAACAACCTTTACCAGTATAAGCTGGAGGGATTGGATAAAGAATGGATAAATGCAGGTATGGAGCGGCGGGCAGCTTACACCAATCTCGATCCGGGGACTTATACATTTCATGTAAAGGCATCCAATAACGATGGCGTTTGGAACAATACCGGAGCATCAGTTACCATAGTTATCACCCCTCCGTTTTGGGTAAGGTGGTGGTTCAGGCTACTGGCTTTGCTCCTGGCCATAGCTGCGGCTTACAGCTTTTATGCCTATCGTATTAATACTATTCAGAAACAGAAAGCCCAGCTTGAAAAGCTTGTGCAGGAACGCACCCGCGAGGTTGTGCAAAAAGCAGGTGAGCTGCAGGTAAAATCAGATGAATTACAGGAGGCTTACGAAGAGTTGCAGGCCCAATCAGAAGAGTTAAAAGCACAATCGGAGGAACTGCAGGTTCAGTCGGAACATTTGCATGACCTCAATGGCAAACTGGTACTGCAAACAGAACAGGAACAACAGGCAAGGGAAGAAGCAGAAAAAGCCAACCAGGCCAAGAGTATTTTCCTGGCAACAATGAGCCACGAAATCCGCACACCTATGAACGGCGTTATAGGCATGGCCTCGCTGCTTGCCGAAACAAAGCTTGATTATGAACAACGGGAATATACCGATACCATTATCAGTTGTGGTGAAGGTTTACTGAGCGTAATAAACGATATCCTTGATTTTTCGAAGATCGAATCGGGAAAAATGGAGGTAGAGCATGAAGACTTCGATCTGCGCCATACCGTTGAAGAAGTGATGGATATTTTTGCACAAAGGGCAGCCCAGCAAAAAATAGACCTCATCTACCAGATCGATGCAGATGTTCCGCTGTACATTGTAGGCGATAGTCTTCGTATAAAGCAGGTATTGATCAACCTTATCAATAACGCCATTAAGTTTACCTCCAAAGGTGAGATTTTCATTAAAGTATTTTTAAAGGAACAAATTGGTGAAGAGGCAGAAATTGGGTTTAGTGTAAAAGATACCGGCATCGGTATCCCTGAAGAAAAGATCTCGCGTCTGTTCAAAGCCTTTTCGCAGGTTGATTCATCTACTACCCGTAAATATGGCGGTACGGGGCTTGGGCTGGCCATTTGTCAACGATTGGTGAATTTGATGGGGGGCGATATTTCGGCAACAAGTAAGTACGGCGAAGGTTCGGTGTTCAGTTTTTCTATCAAAACCATTAAAAGCAAAAACCCGGTACGTACACCGCTGCTTTGCGATCTGGCCGCATTAACCGGATTACGGGTGCTCATAGTTGATGATAACGGCACTAATTTATTTATACTCCGAACCCAGCTGGAGCATTGGAAACTTGAACCGGTAACAGCCTCGTCAGGGCCCGAAGCTTTGGCGATACTCCATAATGACAGTAGCTTCAAACTACTCATAACTGACATGGAAATGCCCGAAATGGACGGTGTTGGCCTGGCAAACCAGGTTAAGGTTAAATATCCAAAACTGCCTATTGTGATGCTGAGCTCTATTGGCGATGAAACCAAAAGCAAATTTCCGGGGCTATTTTCATCCATATTGGTTAAGCCTGTTAAGCAGCACCATTTATGCATGAGCATCCAGAAAGCATTTAACCAGGATAATACGGTAACAACCGAAATTGCAGCCAAAAGTGTATTGTCGGCTGATTTTGCCAAAGATCACCCGCTTAGGATCCTGGTGGCTGAGGATAACCCAATAAACCAGAAATTGATTGAGCGTGTACTGAATAAATTAGGTTACCAGCCTGATATGGCTACCAACGGTGTTTTTGTACTGGAAAAACTTGGCGAAAAAGATTACGATATTATTTTGATGGATATCCAGATGCCTGAAATGGATGGACTGGAAACCACGGCCCAGATCCGCCTGCATGGCGGCAGCCAGCCATATATTGTGGCCATGACAGCTAACGCCATGCAGGAAGACCGCGACATTTGTATGCAGGCCGGCATGGACGACTACCTGTCCAAACCCATGCGTTTGGAAGACCTCGTGACCATACTCCAAAAGGTACAGGTTTTAGGATAACCGGCATAAGTGTTCGGAAGATGCAGATCAATTGAAAGTGTTGGTTTAAAAAGCCATGTCATTGCGAGGAGGAATGACGAAGCAATCTCGTAGCTATACAGATCGGACATGCACTGGCTACGAGATTGCCACGCTACGCTCGCAATGACATACTTTTTTAAGAGGTGATTTCATCTTCCGAACACTCGTTGGATAACCTGCACCTTTCTCTAATAAATCTGCAAAGGCTTCAAATCTTATTCAAGCAACTGGCATAGATAACCATGATCTTCAAAAATGCCGGTAACCAATTGAGTCGAAATATCCAGACCTTCAATCCTTAATATTTTATCGCAATCTTCCAGATCAAAATTTATGCGACTATTGGTGATAAGCTTTTGAAGCAAACCAACCAACATTGCTGCCCCGGCCAAGTCCTCAACATCGGTTTTAAAAACCTCCACCGTTAAATTAATAGTTGTTTCCATACTATGCCTGACTTAGTTTTAAAAGAAATAACCTAAAAGTGATAACTAATCCCCGACTCAACAGTAAGGCCTGTCTTTTTCAATTCGGTAAGTGGTACACGTTTGTTCAGGTCATTAAATGGTGCCCAGTTAACTTTTTGATCTTTATTATATAGGTCAAGCTTCTGCACAAAATTATAACCACCGCTTATTTGTACCGAAAAGTTTTTAGCGAGCTGATAATTATAAAAAAGTGTGTTTTTATACTGCTGCACCTGTAAATAATTGGATCCCGTTTTCTTTGATAAGCGGTATGAGCCTCCGCCGATACCAAAGTCACTGCTGAAACCTATGATGCTTTTATCGCTTAGCTGGTATTTCAATTTTTCGGAAACCGGCAATGTACCGCTTAGACTTAACCTTTCGCTGATCTGCCATTCTATCCCGATAACAGGAAGCAGTATCGTACCGAAGAACTGGCGTGAATAACCCGCTCCAACTGCGTAGGAAAAGTTTTTCGATGTACGGATCTTCAGCATGGCAAAACCAGAATACAACATGTCATCGCCGGATACATCTTTCAAGTCTGACGACAACGTAGGGATTGCAGATATCAGCAAGGCATACTTTTGAGAAAAGGACTTTTGGAATGTTATTGGCACTGAAACTGAGTAAAACTCGGTGCCGCCAAACGTTTTTCCCATACCGGATAAGGTAAGGCTGCTATAGCTAACGCCTGCAAGAAGGAAATCAAGCTTCCCATCCTTGAAGTTGTTAATCAGTGGCACGCTTATCGATGCGTTCGATTGCTGTATACTCATGTTTTTATGGTTAACGGTAAATGGCGAATAAGAATAACCAGCGTCAAACGATCCGATTTTGGGCTTAAACACGGTATCGGTATTAGCTGCCTGATTTTGCTGGGCGTTGGCAGTAAACTTAAATGATATTAAAAGGATGACCAGATAAACTAAAGATGTTGCTTTCATTGCAATTGTGTGTTGTTAGAAGATTATTTCAATTTGCCCCTTAAACACTGCTGAAGCAACTTACCCCTATTACTGCCAAATATATTTTTCGGCAGGATGCGCACTGAACCGCATAATCAAATTTTTTGAACGAAATAGAAAAACCCATTCGAGAATTATCCCGTACCTTTACCTATTATTTGAGATGATAGAAAAAGCAGTTAAAGTACCCGACGAATTGGTTTGTGCTCCTTATCACCACAGGGATATCAAGCTAAATGGCTTATCCATAGTGGAGTCATGCACCGTTACATATCGCAGCCGTGGCTCCATGTTCCTGGAAGATCATATGCTGCTTGTTGTTTTGGAAGGTACCAACACCATCACCCATGGCAACATGGACTATATTGTTTCTAAAAATGAGATGGTGTTACTCAAAAAAGCTATCCAGATCAATTATGATAAGGTAGGCAATCCCGAAAAGGGCGCTACCTATAACAGCCTGATGTTTTTCCTGAAGGATGAATTTTTGCGCGATTTTGTTAAAATGGCCAAAATTGAATCGGTAGAAACAGTTGAGCCGGCAAAGGTAGCCGTGAAACCTGTAAAGGAACGCCTGCGTAAATTTTTCGAATCGGTAGTGCCATACTTTGAAGAGCCCGAAAGTATTGATGGCTCATTGATGCGGCTAAAAATGCTGGAGTTACTTTATGATTTGGTACATGTGGATAAGAACATGCTTCAGCAATTGCTGCAGCTTAAACAGCAGGTTCATGGCGATATCCGCAATGTAGTGATGGACAACTATGCCTCACCCGTTTCTATTTCCGAACTGGCGTATCTTTCAGGCCGCAGCCTTTCCAGTTTCAAGCGCGATTTCTTTGCCATTTACCAGGTTACTCCTGCCCAGTGGATTCGTGAAAAACGATTGGCTAAAGCTAAGGAGATGCTTACGGCAGATATGGCAGTAACAGATGTTTGCTATTCACTTGGTTTCGAAAACCTGGCTCATTTTTCGCGTCTTTATAAAGCCTATCATGGTTGTTCGCCATCGGCCCACCGGCCAACTGTACAAATGCAGTAAAGGGATTTGGACAGAATAGTCAAATAACTTGAACTTTATAAAATAACGCCTTCTTGTTATAGTCTGCATCTTTGTATCATAAAACATTTTGATATGATACAAACAAAAGCATACGCTGCACAAACCAAAGAAACTGATCTTGCACCATGGACATTTGAGCGCCGCGAGGTTGGCCCTCATGATGTACAGTTCGATATTTTATTTTGCGGTGTTTGCCACTCCGATCTGCATCAGATCAAAGACGAGTGGGGCGGCTCTATATTCCCGATGGTTCCCGGTCATGAAATAGTTGGCCGTGTGGTAAAAGTTGGCGATCACGTAAAAAAATTCAAAGTTGGCGATCTGGCTGGTACCGGCTGCCTGGTTGATTCATGCCGCGTTTGTGATAACTGTAAAGATGGCCTGGAGCAATATTGCACCAACGGTCATTCGCAAACTTATAATGGTTATGAGCAGGACCACCAAACACCTACCTACGGCGGCTATTCAAACACTATCGTAGTTCATGAAGATTTTGTTCTCCGCATTTCTGATAAACTTGACCTGGCTTCCGTAGCACCTTTGTTATGCGCCGGCATTACCACCTATTCGCCGTTACGCCACTGGAACATTGGCAAAGGTCATAAAATAGCAGTCGTTGGTCTTGGCGGTTTGGGGCACATGGGCGTTAAATTTGGTGTTGCCTTTGGTGCCGAAGTAACAGTATTAAGTACTTCAGGTAAAAAAGAAGAAGACGCAAAAAAATTAGGCGCTCATCACTTTGTAGTAACTTCCGATCCGGAGCAAATGAAAGCTGTAGCCGGCACTTTCGATTTCATCCTTGATACAGTATCTGCCGAGCATGATCTGAACGTATACCTTGGCTTACTGAAAACCAATGGCACACATGTTTGTGTAGGTGTACCTACCAAACCTGCTGAAATTGCTGCATTCAGCATTATCGGCGGCCGCAAAAGCCTTGCCGGTTCAATGATCGGTGGCTTGCCTGAAACCCAGGAAATGCTTGATTTCTGCGCCGAACATAACATCGTTTCAGACATCGAACTGATTGACATGAAAGATATCCACACGGCTTATGACCGCATGCTGAAAGGCGATGTGCGTTACCGCTTTGTGATAGATATGGCAACATTGTAATCAACAAGATAAAGTCTCCCAAAAAGGCGATGGCATTGAGTCATCGCCTTTTTGTTTTGTAGGGTATCATGTGATTTGTTATTGAAAAAGAATTTAAATCCCGATATTGACATTAAATACAACATCATGTGGACAAAAGACAGCAATAAGAAATTACAGAGTGCTAAAGCCACAGGCGCTTATGCATTAGGCGCAAGGGCGATAGGGGCCGGTGTAACAGGGGCCTTTGCATTGGGATGCGTTGCAATTGGATCAATTGCTATAGGCGCGTTTTATCTTGGGCGTTTATCTGTAAAAAAGGCATCAATTGATCAAATGCGTATCGGCAAGCTTACCGTCGACAATTTGGAAATTATAGATGGAAAAATCAACGCTAAGGGGTATTCTGATAAAAAGAAGTCTAAATAAAAACCCACGAAAACTGACGGCTTCCACTTGCTGAATAGGTAAACAGCCTACCTCCGGTAATCCGATAACACCCTTAGTTTTCCTCCGTTAAATGAGCTTTGGAGTTTCTGTTTAACCTGAACAGTACCAGCATTACAACAACCGATAGCAGGATAAACACCAAATAGCTATAACTCAGGTTACGCTCATCCTTAGCCGGGATAGCGGCAACAACCACATAAGTAAGCAACGAAAGTATCACATATACCATACCGCCGGTAAGCCCGCCAGACATGGCCGCATTTTTGGGGAACCGGCCTAAACAATAAGTAAAGTAGTTATTATACGTAAATCCCGCTCCTACGTGTATCACAAAAGCAAATAACACCATCACATAAACATTGCTTACAAAGTTTACGCTAATGATCATTAATGTAACCACTAATAGCTGTAGCAAGATATTAACGAACAGCTTACTAAAAAATGGACGGCTGATCAGAGCCCGGCCGATAAAGCCCCCTACCATCCAGGCCAGGCCCAAAATAAGCGAACAATAACCTGCAACTACCGGCGTAAAATTAAAGTGGTGCTCAACAATAAAAGGCCCTGTCATGTTGTACATGATCACCATTGAATAAGCGAAACACAGCATCAGGATACCCAGGCTAAACGTAGTGGTCTTGATCATTTCGGCATACAAACCGGCTATTTTCTTCAAATGAAATTCTGTGCGGTGACGAATAGTTTCGCCGCTATAAAACACCTCAAGCACAGCTATAACCGAAGCCAATGCTGCCAGGAAATAAAAGTTAGACTGCCAGCCGAACGTGGTTTGAAAATAACCACCCAAAAACGGTGCAACAATGGGCCCGGCCGACCAGATGATGGTAAACATACTGAGATAATGTTTTAGCCGCTCACCTTCGTAAACATCCACAAAATAAGCCCGTTTAGCCACTACTATCATGGCTACTGCTATGCCGTGGATGATCCGCATGGCATAAATAACATAAATATTATGTGTAACGGCAATAGCCACACTGGCCAAAATAAATACCACCAGTGCGCCAAGGCTAAACTTATACCGGCCGTATGAATCTAAAACGCTTCCCAAAAACAATTGCGATACACCATAGCTGATCAGAAACAATGTAAGGGTTAATTGAACCTGGATGCTGCTGATATGCATATCAGCACCCATGCTGGGCAATGAGGGAATATATATGTCGGTTGCGAAACCCGAAAGCGGCAACAAAGCAAAAGCTAATACTGTTGAAACAGCACGATTTTTAAGTTGCGGCGTTGTTATGGCGGTTGTAGTAAGCATTTGCCGCAAAATTAACAATACCTAAAATGGGGATTGTTGGCTGGAAGTAATAAAGAGCCTGCGAGGGTATCAATCTCAAGGCAACAAAAAATTAATTATTAATCGTGCGACTGCTGATTTGCCTTAAATTATTTCAAATCGAGCATATAGTAAATTCCTGCGAGTTAAAAAGTTGTATATTATAAATTAAATTATGCTTAACTTTATAATACACAGCCTGTTACCGCCATGCCTGCAGAAGCCAATAAAGCTGTATCGCCTTTGAGTTGGGTTATTATAACCGGATTAGGCTTTGTGCTGTTTGTGGCGGCTGCGGTAATATTGATGATCTTTAGTAATAAAGCGGCAAGTTTGAGTCCCCAGCTTTATTTTTTTCTGTTGATTTTTGCGGCCTTAATTGCATCGGGTTTTTTATTTGGGGCATTAAAGGCACATGCAAAATATAGCGGCCAATTACATAATGGAACTTTAGCACTTGGCGGGCCGGCCGTGATCTTTTGCCTGATCATCTATTTTGGCCTGAAGCTTAAGCCCGAAGCCGATTCATTTGATGCGAAATTCATTGTTTTTGGCGATGAAAGTAAAAATGAACTTGTAAATGGCGGATTACTTAAGGTACTGTTCAATAAACCCGACTCGGCAAGGATCGAAAACGGCGTAGTAACTTTTAACGAACAGCCCGCAACCTTATTAGGAAAAAGTATTACTGTTACTCCCGCCGTTGCTGGTTATTACCGGAAAAGCCAGCAAATAGTTATTCCTGTTGACGGGCGTACGCCTATTGAACTGCATCTTAAAAAAAAGCCAGATTCATTGATTGTAAGCGGCTTGGTTGTAGATATGCAAGGGCAGCCAGTGCCCGATGTATTGATTGTACTGGCCGACGGGCTTTATAAAACCAATGCCGATCAATTAGGCAATTTCAGCCTAACCTTGCCGATAAAAGATGGAACTGAGCTCCCTGTAAGGGTTTATACCGGAAAAAAGCTGCGTTTTAACAGCACCCAGATTTTTTCGTCGAAAGTACCGCTTACCCTTCAACTGAATAAGTTATGAAAGGGATAATTTGCATCATTGGTTTATGCACAGTCGTATTTAGCGCTTACGGACAAACTATTGTTTTTAAAGGGGAGCTGTTAAGCAATAATGCTTTAGTTAAAAATTACACCATAACTATCGACGGCAACCCGGCAACAACAAACGAATCCGGCGTGTTTACCGCAGCCATTAACAGCAATACCACGCAGGTAGAGATTAAAACTTCCGACAAAAGCTATATCGTTTTATACCCACTTGGCGGGCGGGTGCTTATTCCTAAAAATCCGTCGCTGCTAACGCAGATAGTGTTGGAAAGCTTTCAATCAAGCGGGCAGATCAAGAGCTATATGGCATCATTGTCGCAATTAAAAGATGCCGCTAAAAAGGGACAATCTGACACGAAAGCGTTGCAGGGCAAAATTGATTCTATCGCTGCTAATCTTAAAAAGTTGGGTTATTCGAACGATGATTTGAGAGCTGCACGGGAAAAACAGGATGGTATAGACGTGTTTTATCCTGAAATCAGCGGGGCCCTGCAAAACTATATCCTCCAGGCACAAAGCTTAATGATTGCTTTTAAATTTATAGGTGTTTATGCCTTTGTAAATATCAACGCGCTTTCCCAATATGCACAAACCCAAAATGGTTTTAACCAGGCATTTGAAAAATTATATGTCAACTATCCCACCTACTCAAAAAAAATAGCCGATTACTGGGACGATCCCTTACTTCCCAAAACGTTTGAAGGGATAGCTGATACGCTCATCTATGGTATCGGCAAAAATAAGATAGTCCCTTTAAACGACCTCAAAAACCAGATCAACCAATACTTCCAAAATCAAATACCTGAAAAAGATAAAGAAAACTTAAAAAAACAGATACAATCACAAATAGAAACACAGGTTCCACCCATTAGTGATCAGCTTATTGGCATGGAACAACGTGTAAAGCAATTCCTGGGCCTGTTAAAAAATTAATAATCATTAATAACTAAAGCATTTAATCATGAAAAAGTTAAATCCCCCTCTCTATGTTATTTTGATCGTTATTATAGCTTTTGGTACCACAACCTGTGGTAAAAGTAGTGATGGTGGCGGTGGCGGCGGTGGTGGCGGCGTCATTGTTCTTTTGGGCGATCTGATAGGTTTTTGGCAAACCAGTACCGATTCATTTACGTTTGGCAATCAGGATGGCAAGCTTAGCGGCTCCGGTACTGTTGGAGGTAAAACCGGTGATGTCACCAATAGTAAAATCGATAAGTACCAGTTTTCTTTTGACCTTTTGTTTAACGACAATAGCTCAAAGAGTTATACCGGTACCATAGATGAATCAAAAAAGGTTATAAAGTTAACCACAGGAGGAACAACGACCGCTTTCAATAAACAATAGCAAATTGAGCCACTGTTAGCCAATGACTATAGGTGTTCAGAATACAAAAAATCATGTCATTGCGAGGAGGAACGACGAAGCAATCGCATACTATACAGGGCAGCTATGCTTTCTTGCGGTTGCCGCGCTTTGCTCGCAATGATATGGTTTCCGTTTCTTTTTCAAACAACTTTCATTTAAAAAAATAAGTGAGATGCAATAAAGCGGCAAACTTTGTCCCCGCCGTAAATGCTATGCCATCAACAGGGGCCTGGTTTTTTAAGCGGGTTATTGTTTCAAATTGAGTTTCTTTCCACCGCGCATTGAAGAGGTTGTTGATTGTTAAGCCTACTTCATATTTGGGCCTGGTATAATTCAACACCATGTCATTAATAAAATACCCTTGAGCAGTCAGACTATAATCGGCATTTGCAGGGCGGTCGCCAAGATACCGGTAGCGTAAGCTTCCATTAAAGCCCTTTTTTAAAATATAGGTTATACCACCTGCGCTGCTCCAAACCGGCGCCAATGGAATATAATTTGCTCCGGCCGGATCATCAAGCGAACGCCCGTGTGCGTAATTTAGGTCAACATCAAAATATAATGACTTGAGCGGTTGGTAACGTGCAGACAAGTCCAAACCAATGCGACGGGTGCGACCGCTAAAATCTACCGAGCCCCCATCGCCGGCGTACACATATTCTTTTTGCAGGTAACTATACCATAAGGCCGCGTTAAACAGCAGGTTTTTGACTGGTTTAAATACTGTACCCAAATCTGCACCATATGCTGCAGGCAGAGTTTGCAAACCGCCCTCCGCTATCACTACCCGCGTATCGTTGGAATGGAAGCCTTTTCCTGTTAATAAGTAAAACTGGGTTTTATCATTAAGCTGATAGTAAAAATTTAGTTTGGGGCTCACAATATTATTGGCGGCGGTATAAATACCAATACCGTGAAGTGTACTGTCGGTAGCCAGTTTATTGTTATAACGGTAATAGAACTGATCAAACCTTAATCCTGCACTCATAGTGAACTTTGAGTTGAACTGAAATATCTCATTCAAATAAACTCCCGCACCCAGTTCGGTAATATCACCTGATTTGATAGGATTAATAACTGTGGAGTTATTGACAGTGTGCGACAACTCCGAGCCCTTTGTTATATCCAGCCTGGCGTTGATCCCCACTTCTGTTGTCAGTTTTGCATTTCCAATAAACCCTTCGTGTTTGTAACTACCGTTATAGCCGTACAAATTGCGTGCTTCCCGCTGACGAATTTCGTCGCCATTAACGGTATCTGCGAGGTAAAATGTAAAATTGGTGTGCAGGTCAAATTTATAACGCGAATAATAGAGCTGGTTTTTAAGGATATCATGATTAGACAATTGAGTTAAAAGCTGCGCGTTTACATTGATACGCGACGTGATCCCCCCTTCGTTGGGATCAAGCGCACCGTAAAACCCTATCAAACCATCGCTCACTGCACTTTCCGGAATCTGGCCCGAAGCTTTCCATGAGCTTGATAAGGCAGAAGCACTTACCGTTAGCCAATTGTTAATATTTAACCGGCCATGATATTTGGTGAAAAAGTTGAAGCGTTTAAAATGCTGCGGGTTGTCGAAATAACCGTCGCTGTACCTGTATTCTGAAGCTGCATACCAGGATTGGTTGTTGGCTTTTGCTTTATTGCCGAGCAAGTTAACCATGCCAAACACACGGTAAGTATCAAACTGCCCACCTTCTATTTTAATCTGATTAGTATTTATCGCATTGGCTGTGTTAAAATTTACATACCCGGTAACGGCCAGGTCACCTTTCTCCGCATTATACATGCCCTTTTGGTAATCTGTGCTCTCAATGGTTTCGGGGATGATAAAATGACTATCGGCATACCCCTGTCCATGGGCCTGTGATACCATGTTGATGGGCATACCGTCAACACTCATGTTGATATCGGTACCGTGGTCATTGTCAAATCCTCGCAAAAAGATCTGTTCGGCTTTACCTCCGCCCTGGTGCTGGCCAATAAACAAGCCCGGAACAATGCGCAGTACTTCCTGCGAATTAGACACACCGCGTAATTTTATATCCGTTTCGCTGATAGCTTTATTAGGATTGAGGTTGTTTGCCGTGATCACCACATCTGTCAACAAAGTTTGCTTCGGGCTCAGGCTTATCAGTGGAATAAAGCTATCCCGGGTAAGTTCAATTACTTTTTTTTGATAGCCCACAGCCGTAATGGTAAGGGATAGTACTTTCGGCTCTACATTTCTGTAGGAGAAATGCCCGGTTTCGCCGGTAACGGTTGTTTGATTTATTGGGTTTAAAATAACGGTAACTCCGTTAATCGGTATACGGGAGGCGCTGTCGATAACAGTTCCTGAAATTGTTTTTTGTTGTGCATATAGTCCGCTGCTGTTCAATAGTAATATTAATACCAATAATTTAAATTTCATATTATCAGGTTACATAATGGCACCCTGCTCACATTTCTGCCTGGTTGTTGTAAATGCACAGGAACTTCTTAATCCAACATAAACGTAGCAGTAAACCTTGTTTTATGGCCGCAGGCATAGATGAATGGTCTTTTTTTAATGATGAAAGGAGTATTGAAGCTTTAAATCAGTGTCTTTTATGCCGATACCGGTTTGGCCAGGATTCGCCTTTCGGGGATTTGTATTGGCATTTCATCTATACATTTAGCCTGATCACCGATTGTTTGTTTTCCTGTAAAAATCGTTTGTGTTACTTTATTGTATGTCTCGTATCAAAACCATTTCGGTCATTCTGCATATTGCAGGGTGGATAACGCTCATGGCCATTCCGCTGGTCTTTCTGAATAGTGGCAGCGGATTTGGCGATATCATGATCCTGTTGCATAACACCGATTACTGGTTGTTCGGGCTTACTTTTATGGTTGTTTTTTATAGCAATACCTTTTTTGTTAAATGGCTGCTGCTCAATAAAAGATATGTTGCATATGGCTTTGCTGCATTTTTTTTGCTGTTTGGTGTATTTTGTATCCGGCCTTTTGACAGGTTGCTTCATATCAGCGAGCATGAAAACATTGGTCGCCCGGTAATAGCACATCAACCTGATAACGAAAAACATCCGCCTGGCAAACCACCCGGGCAAAGCCCCGGGCGGTCCTCGTACCGGGATAGGCCCTTAAGCAGATCGCCATTTAAACAGCCCCTGGATATTACAAGTTTCTTTATCTTCTTTACGCTTTTAGCCTTTAGTGCCGCTACCAAAATCATCAGGAAATGGCTAATTACCGAACAAAGGGCCTCCCGGGCAGAGGCAGACAAGGCAACCGCCGAGCTCTCTTTTTTGAAAGCACAGATCAACCCGCATTTTTTGTTCAATACAATGAACAATATTTATACCCTTGTTTTAACAAGAGATGACCATGCAGCCGACAGCGTGTTGCGACTGTCAAAAATTATGCGTTATATTACAGAAGATATAGCTGGGAATTTTGCCCCACTGCAACGCGAAATTGATTGTATTACCAGTTATATCGAATTACAGCGTTTACGCACAGGTAACCTTACCATTGTTGACTTTGAAGTAGATGGAGACATTGACCAAAAGCAAATAGCGCCGCTGTTATTAATGACCTTTATTGAAAACATTTTCAAATACGGCGTTAGTAAACACGAAGCATCGACTATCAGTATTAAATTGAATATCAGCGAAGAAAGCTTGCTTTTTTATTGTAAAAACAAGATTTTTAGCTCAAATAGCAAATACGAGGGCACCGGGATAGGCATTAAGAACACCCGCCGCCGTTTAGAGCATTTATATAACGGCAGGTATTTATTAGATATCAGCGATAATAACCAGGAATATATTGTTCAACTAACTTTACAAAATTAGTCATGACTTTAAAATGTATAGCTATTGATGATGAGCCTTTGGCATTACGGCTCATAGAAGAGTATGTATCACGCTTTCCTGACTTGCAGCTTATCAGAACATTTGAAGACGCAGTTTCAGCTGCCGAATTCTTGAAAAGCAAACCGGTCGACCTGATTTTTTCGGATATCAATATGCCCGATATTACTGGTATCGACCTGGCAAAATCGTTAACGATAAAGCCAATGATCATTTTCACCACTTCCTACCGGAACTATGCTTATGACGGTTTTGAGTTGGAAGCTATAGATTTTATTGAAAAACCAATTGAATTTGAACGCTTTACCCGTGCGGTAGAAAAAGCACTTATGATTCATCAATATAAAAACGCGGCAAAAGGCAAACCAAATGAAACAGACGAAAGTTTGTATGTGCAATCGGAGTACCGGGTTATAAAGATTGCCTTGAGCGCCATCAGGTATATTGAAAGCATGGAAAATTATATCCGGATCCATTTAACCAATGATAAACCGGTTCTTACATTGATCCCCCTAAAAGAAGTATTAAAAAAGCTGCCTGCT
The DNA here is from genome assembly GCF_900110105.1 of Mucilaginibacter gossypiicola. Lineage (GTDB taxonomy): Bacteria > Bacteroidota > Bacteroidia > Sphingobacteriales > Sphingobacteriaceae > Mucilaginibacter > Mucilaginibacter gossypiicola. Next base: position 64,248 of record NZ_FOCL01000002.1, read on the forward strand.
GCCAAATTCCAGCGGATCCACCGCAGCTATATTGTTCCGGTGGGTAAAATAAAATCCTTACAAAAACGTAAGGTGCAATTAGCAGGCATTGAGCTGCCCGTGAGTGACGCCTATTATGAAATTATCCGTGGTTTAGTTACCTGGGGGGCATAATCTTCTTTGTTATAACTACCTCTGTTAATCATAGCAAAGAGGCTGTTGTTATTGTATAACGCGGGCCTCTTTGCTGTGCATTAAGTTAAAAAGTCATCAATTGTTTATTTCCTGAGATAGCCGGCTGCAGCAATATCGGTAACTAACCCTTCGGCTTTAGGTTGCCAATTTAAAGCGGTACGTGTTTTTTCGCTGGATGCAGGGCAATTCATTGAGGCAAAATGCAGAAACCAGCCAAAATGTGCCGCAGCCTCGTCGCCGGTTTTACTAACCACGGGCAAATGCAGGCCCCGGCCAATAGCCCCGGCAATTTCACGGAATGCGATACCTTCCTCGTCTACCGCATGAAGCACCCGGAGTTCCGGTTGTTTTTCTACAATGAGGCGATATAAAGCCGCAGCATCTGAACGGTGAACGGCAGGCCAGCGATTGTTTCCCTCTGCTATATAAGCCGATTCGCCTTTTTCCTGCGCCATGTTGATAACCATTGGTACAAAGCCATGATCGCCCTCGCCATGTACGCTTGGCGGCAGGCGCACCGTATAAACTTTTACGCCTTTTGCAGCTACAGTTGCAGCAGCCTCCTCAGAAGCCACACGCGGAATAACGTCTGATGCAGCGGGCGGCACATCATCTTCGGTAGCCAGGCGGCCATAATTTAAAAGCCCGACACCAGAGGTGATAACCATAGGTTTATCTGTTCCTGCCAGGGCGTCGCCTAAAGCTTCAATTACCTTCCGGTCGGCTTCACAATTGGCCTTAAACTGCGAAAAATCATGATTGAAAGCCGTATGGATAATTGCATCACAAGCGGCGGCACCTTTCTGAATAAGCTCCAGGTCGTTTACATCGCCGCGGTACACTTCGGCGCCGGTTGATGCTAATTGTTCGGCACCTTTATCTGAACGGACAAGGCCAAGTACCTGATGGCCTGCCCCTAAAAGTTCTTTTACTATTGCTGAGCCTACAAATCCCGAGGCTCCGGTTACAAATACACGCATAAGTCAATGATTTTATTTGATACAAAACTCTCCAATAAAATCCTGCCAAAGATGGTCACATGACCATAATTACAATTAACGCTGAAGCTGCGCGTGCCTGATGCGGGTAAGTGTTTTTATGGAGATGCCCAGATAGGCGGCTATCATGCGCAGGGGCAAACGGGCAAGGTAGTTTGGAAAGGTTTGAACAAAATCTTCATACTTTTCTTCAGGCGTGGCGCTTAATGAAAGTAGGATCCGCTTACGGCTGTAATGGGTGTTACGGGCAATAAGATCTTCGGCAAATTTTTTCAATTGCGGCACTTTTGCCAGCAACATATCGAAATCCTTTTTTTGCCAGCTGAGCACACTGCTGGGCTCTACTGCACCAATACTTACTTGCGAAGGTATCTGCCTATCATAACTTTCAACATCCAGCGTCCAGCTGTTTTCGGGCGAGAATTGAAGAATATGCTGATTGCCATCAGCAGAAATGTTGAAAGTATACAACAATCCGCTCATCACAAAAACTTTATGCCTGCATACCTCGCCTGCACTGAAAAGGACTTCGTTACGGCGCAAGTTTCGCGGCACGGCCAGGTCACTGATCCGGCGGATCGTTTCTTCAGCCATGTCGCTACCGTTTCGCAGGTATGTTTCAAATTCCGGATGCATTACTCAAAAATAATAAACATTTCAGTAGCAAGCCTTCAGATATTATTGCGATAAACGATTATGACAAAATACAAACGGCTATCCTTTGCGGGATAGCCGTTTGATTAATACAGTAATTGATAAAAGATTATTCTTTAATAAAAGCTAAAAGATCCTTGTTGATGGTTGCAGCCTCGGTAGTGGGCATACCATGCGGGAAACCCGGATATGAAATCAATTTGCCGTTTTTCAGGTGTTTGATAGATTTTAGCGCTGAGTTTGCAAACGGAACTATCTGGTCATCTTCGCCATGCAAAATAAGTACAGGAATATCTACACTTTTAAGGTCTTCTGTAAAATCTGTTTCCGAAAAAGCTTTTACGCAATCATAATGTGCTTTAATGCCGCCCATCATGCCCTGGCGCCACCAGTTGTCCCTGATACCTTGCGAAACTTTAGCACCTTCGCGGTTATAGCCGTAAAACGGAATAGTTAAATCCTGGTAAAATTGGTTCCTTTGAGTTGCGGTGCTTTCACGGATGCCGTCAAATACAGCAATCGGAACGCCATCAGGGTTGCTTTCGCTTTGTACCATAACCGGAGGAACCGCGCTGATCAGCACTGCTTTGGCTATACGGCCTTTTCCATATTTTGCAGCGTAGTGGATAACCTCACCACCACCGGTAGAGTGCCCGATGTGGATAGCATCCTTCAGGTCAAGCGCCTCAACAAGTTCGGCAACATCAGCTGCATAAGTATCCATTTCGTTGCCGGTTGCAGTTTGGCTTGATCGGCCATGTCCGCGACGGTCATGCGCTATAACCCGGTAACCTTGCTCAAGGAAAAAGAACATCTGGGCATCCCAGTCATCGGCAGACAGCGGCCAACCGTGATGAAAAACCAATGGTTGTCCGGTTCCCCAGTCCTTGTAATAAATTTCGGTTCCGTCTTTTACTGTAATTTTACTCATTTTGTTTTTCAGTTATGGTGATTAATAAAACGCTGAAGATGTAGGGCTGCTAAGCAAAACATTGTCGATGAATACCTTATGTTCCGGGGCTGATTTCTTACCCTAACCAAAGCTTATCGACAGCCTAAAAGTAATAAATTAAAGGCAGGAGGCGCCCCGGCGTCCTTCAAAAATTACCCTCATACGATAAATCATCACGTTTTTTTGACAGCTCCATTTGAAAGCCCGCAGGCAACTGCTTTTATAATCACCGATACAAAAATCAGGGATTAGTGATCCACCAGGTATTGCCGAACGGGTCTTTTACTCCCGCACTCCGGCCATAGGATTGATTGGCCGGGGGCATAATACTTTCCGCGCCGTTGTCCAGCGCTTTTTGGTAGGTTGCATCGCAGCTTTCAACGTATATAAACATACCAGCATTTTGCTGTTGATAAGTGTCTGTGCAATCGGCAAACATGATGGTGCTACCATTGATATTAACTTCGGCATGCATAATGGTGTGCTCATCACGCATGGTTTTGAATTGCTCGGTTGCGCCGAACACATCCTGGGTAAATCTGATAAATCTACCTGCGTTTTTAACAATGAGGTAAGGCATTACTGCCTGGTAATTTTCGGGAATGTTTAATGTTGCCATAGCTTGTTGGTATTTTACTCAAAATTAGGCTTCTCACAATTCTTAAAATTGTAAAAACCAGACATTATGTATTCCGGTATTCTGTCCCCTCGGCCTTGCCCGAAAAATAAAAACCCGGGTGATAGCCCGTAAATTCCTTTACATCATGAATAAAATGCGACTGATCATAATAACCACATTCCATGGCTATCCGGGTTAATGTTTTATCGGTATTGTACTGCCTCAATGCATCCTGAAGGCGCGTAAGCCGCATATAGGTTTTGGGGCTAAAACCTGCATATTCCTTAAACTTTCGGTCGAAATGCCTTTCAGATAAATTATAGGCATTGGCCAGCTGGGCAACTGTCCTGTACTGTTTGTTATGGATCACATCCCTGATGGCGATAGCCATACGTTCATCCTTTAACCCGTTTTTACGTAAGCGGGCAATTAAAAAAGCGGAAAGTACCTCCGCACGTTTATTATTATCGGCTGCCAGCATAATCCGTTCCTCCAGCTCACGACCAGGACGGCTTAAAAATGTATCGAAATCAAATGCGAGATTGCTGGTCTGACTGCTTGCGATATTAAAGAAACAGGGCACAGCAAAAGGATAGATATAAGCACCAAAAATCCCAAAGCTTTCAGTTGTAATAAAACGCCGGTATTGCGTGGTTTGAAACTGGATGCCTGACGGACCCGCGTTTTGCCCGGTTTTATTGTCCAACTCATCAAATGCCGAACGATAGTGAAACACCATTTCGGTACAACCATCGGCAATAGAACGATAAATATATGATGGCTCATCAGCGCCCAGCTCATGCTCAAGCACCCAGTAAAATCTTACATAAGGTTTCAATTCGGCCGGCGGCTGGATGGTGAAATAGCGCATCTTTTGATTGGCAATTCGGATGTTCGATTTCGGAATTAAATAAATTTAAGACTTTATTTTCAGATATTTGAATAGTCAGCTAACCCATTCACTATAAAAACAAACATGGCATTAATACTACATGGTAAATCAACATGCTGTTTTTGTAACCAGGTACTTAATGACGATGCTGATTACAGAGGCTTTCCTCATTTTGTAGGAAATTCAAATGACGAACTATTTAAGTATTCTGACAATGCATTCCATATAGATTGTTTAAACGCGGCTCCAATTGGAGCCAAGCTCATTAGATACGCCGATGAGTTTATAAGATTTATTGCTCCGGGCAACCGTAAATGTGTTGTAACCGGTGAACTTATAACCAAACAGGAAGATCATATAATGATCGGGTATCTTACTTCTGATGAAGCCTCGGCATTACATCAGTTTAATTTTACACATATTCATCGAAACAATCTTGCAAAATGGCAAGACCAGTCTAAACTACTGTCATTGCTCCTCTCCCTTAGGGATTCAGAAAACTGGCAGAATCATTACCCGCAGCAATATCTATCAATGCTAATACAGAGCATTACATTATAACAAACTGGGAAACTAAGGCAATAATTAAATGTTAGTTATAAAAGGATACTCAGTCCCCCACAATTATAAAACCATCTTTAACACTTTCAAGGCGAGCGACCAACTCGTTTAGTCTTTTCTTAACCCTTTGTTTATCGTCTTTTAGATTTGACAAATGCTCCTTAATGAGCAGTATGATAACCCGGGCGTGACCTGCATAAATTCGCGTGGTGCCATAGGGATCTATTGTTATACCCGTTGCTTTTTTAAAACTGAAGGCAACTGATTCTGCGATTTCGAGGTCGGCATATTCAATTTCAAATAATTTCTCATTCAATTGAATATCGTTTATATCGTAAAAATCCAGCGGCATTTTATTTTAACCAAAACGAACAAACCAACCCCTAAATCCTCTTACAAACCTTTCGCTATTGCCTCATAAACCACATCCTGAATCCTTGGCCTGATGTTAAGGCTTCCTAATTTACTACCTACAGAAGGATTTACCCTGTTTGACAGGAATATATAAACCAGGTTATATTTCGGATCGACCCAGATACAGGTGCCAGTGAAACCTGTATGCCCATAAGTTTGATCAGATGCCAGTTTTGAGGGGTAGTGCCTGTCGGCTATCGGGTCCCAACGGTCAAATCCCAAACCACGGCGGCTTACCGGCGATTGTTTGGATGTAAACAGATCAACTACTTCCGGCTTAAAATACTGGGTGCCGCCATAACTACCTTTGTTTAAAACCATTTGATATAATATGGCCACATCATTGGCACTGCCAAACAAACCGGCGTGCCCGGCAACCCCACCTAAAAGTGCCGATGTTGGATCATGCACATAACCATCCAATAACGACATACGGTATTCCTTATCATTTTCGGTTGGTATTATCCTGTCGGGCGTAAAACGATACAAGGGCAAAAAGCCTGCAGTTTGCATCCCCAGCGGTGTATAAAAATGTTGCTGCACATAGGTATTGAGTGGTACGGCAGTAATATTTTCAACCACCTCCTGCATAAATAACATGCTGACATCACTGTATACGTACTGCCCACGTGTTTTCAGGGGCGAACTTAGCATCTCAGGGAACATTACATCTTTATAATAGTCCTTACGCAGATAATAATGGTCAGATACTTTTGTAGGATAAGCTGCCGACGAGTCGGTGCTGTGATCAGTCGGCTTCACCTTTTCAAATGACTGGATATCTGGAATTAAACCGGCCTGATGCAGCAACACTTCCCGTATCTGGATATCGTTCTTATTACTTTTGCGCGCCAGCGGAATATAATCGCCAAGGGTTTTCTCCAGGCTTAACTTACCCTGATCGGTAAGTTGCATAGCCTCCATAGTAGTTGCCGATACCTTGGTCATGGAAGCCAGGTCAAAAATATCGGTAAGCTTATCGGGCATCACATTATCATAGGTGTGATAACCATAGGCTTTATTAAATATCACCTTGCCATCTTTAGCCACCAATACTACGCAGCCCGGCGTAGCGTGTTCCCGGATAGCTTCCTGTGCTATTTTGTCAATGCCCTGCAGGTTGGCAGCATTGATGCCGGCCTCTTCCGGAACAGTATATTGAAGACGGGTTTTATCAGTAATAAAGCCCATTCCTGTTTTATAAACGGGGCTATAATTTTTTGTTAGCTTTTGCGAGATGCCTATCCCTCCAAATATAGCCTCAGCACTGTACATGGCCGATACCTGTGATACCCGCTCCGTCCAGATCACCGGGGCAGTAATTACGTCAAGCTTACCTAACACCGAACCATTACCAAAAGCGGCAACAATAACATTCTTGTTTTTTTGGTTAGAGCTGATAAAGTCGATCAAATCGGGGTTACTCAGGTCCGCATCGTTTACCTGCACTATAACAGTGTTGTAAAACTTCAGATCGGAAGTAAGATTGGCCAACGTTTTATTGCCAGAATAGGTTGTACCATCATACAGATCAACCTTATTATATTTATTTAAAAGGCTATCAAAAACAGTAGCGTATTGATTGCTGAAATGCACACTGGCAATTTTCAATTCCTCCAGCTTTTGTAGCGGTACCAGGTATGAGGCATTATTAAGTAATACGGTTGAGTTACCAACCAATCTTTCTTCGGCAATGAAGGCCTGCCCTGTTAATGGCGGGTTTTGAGCACAAGCAGTATTAAATAATGCAAACCCTAATAGTACTAAAGGAACACGGCCCCATTTATTTTTTATCATATACTTTAACTCCGTTTATATAGGTTTTTGTCACTTTGATTGCCGGGATCTCGCTGCCTTTTACTTTCATGATATCCTTATCCAACATCACAAAATCGGCGTATTTTCCCGGCTCAATACTACCCTTTTCTTTTTCTTCAAAGTTGGCTTTGGCAGCCCATATGGTCATGCCTTTTAACGCTTCAATCCTGCTTAAAGCATTTTCGGGCTGGAAACCACCTTCAGGAAAACCCTTCAGATCCTTACGCTCCACCGCTGCATAAAACGTATGAAGCGGACTTATGTTCTCAACCGGAAAATCGGTACCCAACGGTAGCCATCCATTTTGCTTCAGCAATTGTTTATAGGCATAAGCAGTTTTAAGCCTTTCGCTGCCAAGTCTTTTACCGGCCCAGTACATATCTGATGTTGCATGTGTAGGCTGTACCGATGGGATAACGCTGTAAGCTCCAAATTGATCAATGTCTTGAGGTGATACTATTTGCGAGTGCTCAATACGCCATCTCAAATCGTTTTTACCTTTTAAATTAGCAGCATAAATTTTAAGCATCACCCGCACTGCCGAATCGCCGATAGCATGGGTGCACATTTGGAAACCATGGGCAGCTATCTTTGGCGCAATCTCTTCAAAATGTTTTTGACTGCTCAGCAAAAAGCCATTCCATTTGGCCGAATCGGCATAGGGTTTTAACAAACAGGCCCCTCTTGAACCAAGCGCTCCATCAGCATAAACCTTAAAAGCCCTTACATTTAAGCCAGGTGTTTTAATAATGCCGTGTTTAAAAAGATAGTCATAGTTTTCCTGTCTGTCGGCAAGCATCACATACAGGCGCATTTTCAGGTCGCCTTTATGTTGCAGCTCATTAATTGTATTTATCATGGTGTAAGGCAATCCGCAATCATCAATTGTAGTTAACCCCACAGCAAAACAATTTTTCTGTGCCGAAAGCAGGGCCGTATCTACCATAGCTGCTGTTGGCTCCGGAATTTTGCGGGTAACTATACCCACCGCGTTATCAACCAGTATCCCGGTAAGCTTTCCTTTACTGGTTTCTATTTCGCCACCGTTAATGGTTTGCCCGGGCTTAACACCTGCAATGTTTAGTGCAGCCTGGTTAGCTATGGCGGCGTGGCCGTCAACACGGCTAAGTATCACCGGCCGTACCGGGAACAGCGAATCCAGCTTTGCCTTATCAGGGAAATGTTTATTAGTCCAGTCGTTCTGGTCCCAGCCATTACCGATGATCCAGCCATCAGTATTACGCTCGGCGTAAGTTTTTACCGAGTCGATAATTTCGGGCCAGCTATGGGTGCCTACCAGGTTTACCTGTTGCAGGCCCATACCATACTCATAAAAATGAGCGTGGGCATCAATAAAGCCAGGGTAAACAGCCGCACCGTTTGCATCAAGCACTTCGCGGGCATTGTACTTTTGTTCAAGGGAATCGGCATTGCCTACTGCAAGGATCTTTCCACCACTTACTACAAATGCACTTGCTGTTGTAAAATTACTATCTACGGTGTAAACAACCGCGTTTTTTACCAGCATATCGGCATTGTATTCCTTTTGTTTGCAGGCTGCTGCCAGTAATAGCAGCGCGGGCAATAGTCTCTTCATAAAGTGATTGTATGATTATTGTAATTGTATTAAGTCACAAAAGTATATACAACTATCAAATCATAAAGTTATGCCATCAAATATTTAATTTAGCATCGAAATAGAAATTGAAGGGAATTTTTTTTAGATGTCAGACATTATTCAGCTTTTACCGGATGCCGTTGCCAACCAGATTGCCGCAGGCGAAGTAGTGCAGCGACCGGCTTCTGCAGTAAAAGAATTGGTTGAAAACGCTATTGATGCAGGTGCGGATAAAATCCAGCTTATTATTAAAGATGCCGGTAAATCACTGATCCAGGTTATTGATAATGGTTGCGGTATGAGCCTTACCGATGCCCGCATGTGTTTTGAGCGCCATGCAACTTCAAAAATACGTAAGGCCGATGACCTGTTTGCCATTCGTACCATGGGTTTCAGGGGAGAGGCTATGGCATCAATCGCCGCTATTGCCCAGGTTGAGCTTAAAACCCGCCGACATGAAGATGAGCTGGGTAGCTGTATAACCATCGAAGGTTCGGAGGTGATAAGCCAGGAGCCATGTGCGGCTAATACCGGTACTTCTATATCCGTAAAAAATCTGTTTTATAACACTCCAGCCCGCCGAAACTTTTTAAAAAGTAATCCGGTAGAAATGCGTCATATTATTGACGAGTTTCAACGTGTGGCGTTAGCAAACCCTCAGATATTTTTCACCCTTCACCATGACAGCCAGGAGGTTTATCACCTGCCGGGGACTACGCTTAAACAGCGCATTGTACACCTGTTTGGCAATAATTATAACCAGCGGCTTGTCCCGGTTGAAGAAGAGACAACCATCATTAAGCTGCGCGGCTTTGTGGGCAAGCCAGAGTTTGCGCGTAAAACCCGCGGCGAACAGTTCTTTTTTGTAAACAACCGCTTCATCCGCGATTCGTATCTTAACCATGCAGTGACTACTGCGTTTGAAGAATTGCTGCCGGATGATTGCTTCCCGTTTTATGTATTGTTTATTGATATTGATCCTTCAAAGATCGACATCAATGTGCATCCTACTAAAACAGAGATCAAATACCAGGATGAGAAGGCCATTTACGCCATTATCCGTTCGTCGGTGAAGCGATCATTAGGCCGGTATAACATTACGCCAAGTTTAGATTTTGACCAGGAAAACAGTATTGAGCACCTGATCACCCCCAAGCCATTTGAGGAGATCATTGCACCTACTATTTCCTTCAATCCGGATTTTAACCCTTTTGCCAATAAAGAAGAAAGGCCCAAACAGGAGCATCCTTTTTTAAGAGATAGTGGTGGCTACAAGAAAGATCCGATACCGCAAAACTGGGATACTTTGTATGAGATCAGCAAAAAAGAAACCCTTTTTCAGCACGAGATTCATGAGGAAAAAACCATAGCGGTTGATGAGCAGGATGTGAGCAAGCCGAGCGAACGCCAACTGTTCCAGATTCACAACCGGTTTATCCTGTCGCCAATAAAATCCGGCTTTATGCTTATCAGTCAGCAGGCTGCTCACGAACGGATTCTGTACGAACGCTTTTTGCTTCAGTTGCAAAATCATTCGGGGGTAAGCCAGCAAAGTTTATTTCCGCAGTCGGTAACACTAAATGGTTCTGATTTTGAGTTATTGAGAGAACTTTTGCCTGACATCCGCGCGTTGGGATTTGATATCCGCGAATTTGGCAAAAATACAGTAGTTGTTGAGGGAATCCCGGCCGAACTAAATAACGTAGGTGAACATGAACTGTTAGAACATTTGCTGGAAGGTTTTAAAAACAATCTGGCTATTCTTAAATTAGATAAACGCGATAACCTTGCCCGTTCACTGGCCCGTAACGGAGCCATTAAAACAGGCACAAAATTATCGGTAGAGGAAATGAACCAGCTTATCGACCAGCTTTTTGCCTGCCAATCACCTAACCAGGCGTTGAACGGTAAGCCCGTAATCAGTACCTTTACTATGAACGAATTAATGGAACGATTTGAAAAATAGCCTCGGGCTAAATTATATATGAACGGATACAATCAATCACCTTTTGCCAACCTTACACCTGTTGTTAAAAACCTGCTGATTATAAATATTATATGCTTTTTGCCATTTGTATTGTTCGGGCAATTTTATGATGCTAAAATAGTGCCCCTGTTGGGCGGCTTTTATTTTAATTCACCTTACTTCAAGCTATGGCAGCTTATCACCTACATGTTTCTTCATGGCGGTTGGAGCCACATTTTCTTCAATATGTTTGCCCTGTTTTCTTTTGGCCCTATTGTAGAATATGCCATCGGCTCAAAAAAGTTCTTTAACCTGTATTTTTTATGTGGAGTAGGTGCAATTCTTTTTCAAATAGCGGTGCAGGCAATAGAGGTGCATGGCATAACCGGCAGTTTTACCATTGATCATCCGGCATTGCAGTCATCTTATTTAGAATATGGTGCAAATGCGCAGAAACTTTTTGATATTTATGGAACACCTATCGTTGGTGCATCAGGAGCGATATTCGGTTTGTTGATAGCTTTTGGCATGTTATTCCCCAATCTCGAACTGATGATATTGTTTATACCCGTACCTGTTAAGGCAAAATACATTATTCCCGTATACGTGGTGGTGGAATTATTTTTAGGGGTTAAACAATTTTCCGGTGATTCGGTGGCACACTTTGCGCACCTCGGCGGAGCGCTTATCGGGTTTTTATTAGTTAAAATTTGGCGATTACAACGACCAAACAATTTTTATTAATAACAGTAGTTATCTTTGTAATACAGCTTTATTATGAGCACTCTTTGGCAAAATATCCACTACAAAATGCTGCGCTCCGGCAATAGGCTGAACCTGCTTATCGGCATCAATGTGATTGTTTTTCTGGTAATAAATATTTCGGCAATAGTTGAGCAACTACTAACTCGTTTTGGAGGCAGCATCATTTTACTTTATGCCGATAAATATTTAAATATGCCGGCATACCTGCCCGATTTGCTTAAGCGCTTCTGGACGCCCTTAACATATATGTTCATGCATGCGGGTGTACTCCATATCCTGTTCAATATGCTTTGGCTTTACTGGATGGGGCAGATCTTTGAGGAGTATCTTGGCAATAAACGCACCATAGGTTTATATTTAATGGGCGGTATTGCTGGTGCGTTACTATACTTGCTGGCCCTCAATTTGCTTCCTGCATTTACCAGCGCTAATGCGGCGCAGAGCAGCACCATTGTTGGCGCATCGGCCAGCGTAATGGCCATTGTTGTGGCAACTGCTACATTACTGCCCGATTATACCATATCATTAATTTTATTTGGGCCTGTAAAATTAAAATGGCTGGTATTTGTGATTCTTGTTATTGACTTTTTGGGCATAGTTGGCGCAAATGCCGGCGGCGAAATTGCCCACATAGGTGGTGCTTTAATGGGATTTGTGTATATTAAACAGCTGCAAAAGGGACACGATTGGGTTGGCGGTATAACCAAACTATTTAAATCGAAACCTAAACTGAAAGTGGTTTCAAATAATATGGGTAAAAATACATCCGATTATCCACGCCAGGAAGAGATTGACCGCATTTTAGATAAAATATCGCAATCCGGGTATAATAGTTTAAGCAAGCAGGAACGGGAAATTTTATCGCGCGCAAGCAAACAGGACTAAATGATTAAAAAAAAGCAAAGTATCTTCAGCAGGGTTTTATTATGGATAAACCTGTTTTTCTGTTTTGCTTTATTGATAGGTTATCTGGCTCCTTCCATTGATCCCCGAAAGTATTGGATATTTGCTTTCTTCGGTCTGGCCTATCCTCCAATACTACTGCTCAATGTAATTATGATGTTGTACTGGCTGCTGCGTAAGCGCTGGCAGTTTCTGCTTTCGCTGGGGAGTATTTTACTTGGCTGGGGAGTACTTAATAACAATATCGGACTCAGGTTTAAATCAAGCTTTTCATTACCTCCCGGGCTCAATGTGGTGCACGTAATGACCTATAACGTGCATAATTTCAAGCATTTTGGTTTCAGTAATGATATCTCAACCAAACATGAGATCCTGTCGCTCATTGACAGCGAGCAGCCGGACGTGATAGGCTTCCAGGAGTTTTACACACGCAACAAAGGCCAGTACGAAACACGGGATTCCCTTTGTAAGATCTTAGGCAGCAATAACTTTTATTTTGAACCTTTCAGCTTTAACAGTCTCGAAGCTATTGGAATGGCTATCTTTTCTAAATACCCCATTATATCAAAGGGAATGATCCGTTTGGCGGCTGACAGAACATCAGGTAATCAGTGTTTATATGCCGATATTAAAAAGGGCGATAAAATTTTCAGGTATTACAATGTGCACCTGCAATCCATCAATTTTGATCCGGATGACTATAAATATATCGACAGCGTATCCAAAAAAGGCAAAACAGATATCAAATCAACCAAACGCCTCGGGAGCAAACTGAAAACTGCATTTATGAAAAGGGCCGAGCAGGTTTTTAAAGTAAAGGAACATGCAGCCCAATGTCCGTATCCTTACATTATAGCCGGCGATTTTAATGATACGCCATCATCATTCGCGGTTAACCAAATGGCCAAAGGATTAAACAATTCATTCCGCGAAAAAGGCTCGGGCTTAGGACGCACCTATAATGGCGATTTCCCTAATTACCAGATAGATTATATCATGAGCAGCAAGCAATTTTCGGTTTTTAACTACAAGGTGATCGAAAAAAAACTGTCTGATCATTATCCATTACGCAGCGACCTCATATTGAATTAATAAACCATTGCCGTTCCTTTGTAAAAATAAAGCCGAAAGCTAACGGGCGGTAGCTTGAAATTGAAAAAATCGTAAGTTTGCGCTCATGCAACAAAATTTGTTTGTTTACAACACTTTAACACGTAAAAAAGAATTATTTAAGCCCATTAACGCGCCGCATGTTGGCATGTATGTTTGCGGGCCTACTGTTTATAGCGATGTTCACTTAGGCAACTGCCGTACTTATATATCTTTCGACCTTATATTCAGGTACCTTACAGCCATTGGCTACAAGGTGCGCTACGTGCGCAACGTTACTGATGCCGGCCACCTTGAAGGAGATGCGGGCGACGAGGGCGAAGACAAAATTGCAAAAAAGGCCAAGCTTGCACAGCTTGAGCCCATGGAGATAGTGCAAAAATATACTGTTGGTTTCAGGGATGTAATGAAGGTATTAAACAACCTGCCACCAAGTATTGAACCTACTGCAACCGGGCATATTATTGAGCAGATAGAGATGGTGAAAGCCATTCTTGAAAAAGGCTATGCCTATGAGGTTGATGGTTCTATTTACTTTGATGTTGAAAAATACAACAAAAGCCAGGACTATGGCATATTAAGTGGCCGTAACCTTGAAGACCTTTTAAATAATACCCGTACACTTGGCGGTCAGCAGGAAAAGCATGGCAAACTTGATTTTGCCCTGTGGATAAAAGCAAAGCCCGAGCACCTGATGAAATGGCCTTCGCCATGGGGTGTAGGTTTTCCGGGCTGGCACCTGGAATGTTCGGCCATGAGCCAGAAGTATCTTGGCAGTCACTTTGATATTCACGGTGGCGGGCTTGATCTTGTACCTACGCACCATACCAACGAAATTGCTCAAAACGTGGCTTGCTGCGGCACTAACCCGGCAAACTACTGGGTACACACCAATATGCTTACGGTTAATGGGCAAAAAATGTCAAAATCATTGGGCAACAGCTTTCTTCCGCATGAACTGTTCAGCGGCGAAAACTCTATACTGAACAAAGGCTACAGCCCTATGACGGTGAGGTTTTTCATGTTGCAGGCGCACTACCGCAGTACGCTCGACTTTGGTAACGAGGCCATGGAAGCGTCTGAAAAAGGTTTTAAACGCCTTATGAATGCCTTTGCACTGCTTAACGACGGCTTAAAAGCCTCTGCTACTACCGAAGTTGAAATTGCGCCGTTAATGGAACGCTGCTACGCGGCTATGAACGATGATTTTAACAGCCCGGTTTTAATTGCCGAGTTATTTGAAGCGTCGCGCATTATCAATTCGGTATATGATGGCAAAATGAAAATTGATGCTGCTAATCTTGAGCTGTTAACTGCATTGATGAATTTATTTGTGGTTGAGGTACTTGGCTTACAAAACGAACAGGCAGCCAATGACGATTTGCCCAAGGTGTTAAACTTTATTGTAGATCTGCGCAGCGAAGCAAAATCTAATAAAGATTATGCTACCTCAGATAAGATCCGCGACGGTTTATCACAGATAGGTTTTCAGTTAAAAGACAGTAAGGAAGGCACAACCTGGAGCAAGGCCTGATAATACCGGTTATATTTTAAAGCGAGTTGTAATAGCTGAATAGTTTGGCTAATGCAACATCGCTTTTAAAGTCAACTTTATTGGTTTTAACATATTGCTGCATTTTATCCGCCTTATCGCTCAATGCATCAAGGATGTTTTTTTGCGTCGGTTTAATCTTGGTCATTTGATTGTTGTTGAAAAGGTAGTAAGCATTTGCCAGCAAAAATGATTTCGTTTTAATCATCGACGTGAAATCCTGCGATTCAACCACTCTTTTCTTGTAATATTTTAATAGCTTAACTTTTCCCTCGCCTACAACCATGTAAAAAGTTTTGGTTGTTTGATCATCTACAGGTGGAAAACCACTGCTAAAACTAAAATCAGTTGCGTCACTATTTTCAATTGCCGCATCCTTTAATGTAAAACCTTTAACCGGATCAACAAATGCCTGTACTGATGAGTCCTTAGGGTTCTTAAACAATAATTCATCTCCGTAAGCATTGTAATCCAATACAGCGGCGGCTGTTTTACCATTTACAAATTCAACTGTGCCTTTAAACCATGTATCGGTAAGTAAAGGATTTCCTTGTACGTCATCATGGGTTGGTAAAAAATACGGCCTGCCCGAGTAATCAGAAAGATATTGTGCTTTAGCTTGTGCGCAAAGAAATATGAATACAAACAGGCAGTATAGCTTATAATTTTTCATGAAAGCAATTTATATTGGTTTAAACAAAAACAGATGTGATTGGTTATGAAGATAATTAATTTTTATTCACTCAGCATAAGTAAATTTAATTATTTACGCGTATTTCAGATGATCAAACCCCTTTGCCGCAATTATTCGACCATATCTTCGTTTCAGCATAAAGCAAAAAATAATTCTATTGTTAAATTATGGTACCTGCTTAATGCATTTTGACTATTGCGTTTCCCACTTAAAATTTATTACTAAATTGCTCCCTAAAACCCGAATATAAATATGAAGAAAATAATATTAGCTGCTACATTTATTGGTTATAGTGTTTTTGCCATGGCGCAGGATGCTGTTAATGTAAACAAGGTAGTTAGTGTTGAACAAGCTTTTGATAAGTTAGTTGAACGTAAAGGAATAAAAGACGGCTTCCTGGCAGTTGCCGACCCTGACGGCATTATATTTAAGCCGGATGCTGTTAAAATTGTTGACTTTTATAGCAAAATAGATAAACAGGCCGGCAAGTTAAGTTGGGAACCCAAATTTGCCCGTATCTCTGCCAATGGTGATCTGGCATTCACCGCCGGCCCTTATGTATATCAAAATGGCAAAACCGATGATGACAAGGTATATGGCGATTATGTATCTATCTGGCGTACTAATACCGATGGTAAGTTCAAATTACTGATGGATCTCGGCATCCAGCACCCCGAAGCCGAAGAAGAAGCCGTTACCGATTTTAAAGAGCCAGATCCCGCGCAACGTTCAGGCCCAAGTAAAGACCCATTTGGAGCTAAAAATGTTATTATAGGTACCGATAAAACTTTCAATCATGGCTTAACACTATCGGCCATGGCCAGCTACAAGGAGTTTTTAAGTCCGGAGGGCCGTTACTACTTCCCCGGCTTTCCGCCAATGACCGGAACCGATGTAGTAATGAAGTTTATTAACAACGAAGCTATAAGCATCACTGCCGAAACAACAGACGGTGGCCGTGCTGCAAGTAACGACCTTGCTTATACCTATGGCCATGCCCGCATCACCAAAGGCAATGTTGTTGGCAACTATAACTATGTAAGGGTATGGGAAATTGACAAAGCAAAAAGGTGGAATATCCTGCTTGAAATTTTCTCGCCGATTGAGAATGAGTAATCGTCGGATTTGGTGATTAGAGGTTGGAGATCAGAGACTAGTTTGAATACACTTCATAAATAAAAGAAGAGCGCCTTGCGATTTATCACAAGGCGCTCTTCTTTTATAAACTATTCCGGGCGCCAGTGTCCTCATGTGACAACGCATGCACGGAAAATTATCAAACAGCAAGGAGACGGTAGGTTGTCCGTGAGGACGGACAAAAGCGATAAAAGAAAGGCCTTGCGGTATCGCAAGGCCTTTCTTTTATTATGATTGATACCAAAACTAATCTCTGATTTCCAACCTCTGATCGCTAAAATCAAAACAACTGCTCAATAATATCAGCTGCAGATAAGCCTTCAGCTTCTGCGTGGTAGCTGCGTACTATACGATGGCTCAAAATAGGTTTAGCTACAGCCTGTACATCTTCAATATCGGGCGAATATTTGCCGTTAAGCACCGCGTGGCATTTAGCACCTAATACCAAAAACTGCGATGCCCTTGGCCCGGCACCCCAGCTAAGCAGACGGTTAATTTGCGGTGTGGCAAACTCGCTGTTGGGGCGGGTTTTTGATACCAGCTTTACCGCGTATTCCATCACATTATCAGTAACCGGGATATTACGTACCAATTGCTGAAAATAGATGATCTGCTGGGCATTCAATATTTTATTAACCTCAGTTTTATGCGTGCTTGTAGTGTTTTTAACAACCTGCAGCTCCTCTTTAAATGAAGGATAGCTTAAGGCTACGTTAAACATAAACCTATCCAACTGGGCCTCTGGCAAGGGATAAGTACCTTCCTGCTCAATCGGGTTCTGGGTAGCCAGTACAAAAAACGGCTGCGCAAGCTTGTGTGTAATGCCTGCTGCGGTTACCGCTTTTTCCTGCATCGCTTCAAGCAGGGCTGCCTGTGTTTTTGGCGGCGTACGGTTTATCTCATCGGCCAGGATAATGTTTGAAAAAACCGGTCCTGGGATAAATTTAAAGTTACGGTCTTCACCTAATATTTCAGAGCCGATGATGTCTGACGGCATCAGATCGGGGGTAAACTGGATCCTTTTAAAATCAAGATCAAGCACCTGCGATACCGTTTGCACCAGTAAGGTTTTTGCCAAACCAGGTACACCAACCAATAAACAATGCCCGTTACTGAAAATAGAGATCAGCACAAATTTGATCACTTCATCCTGGCCTACAATTACTTTACCTATTTCGGCACGAATTTGCTGGTAGGCCTGCTTTAAAGCGTCTGCAGCTTCAACATCAGAACGGTGTTGCATAAAATTATTTAGATGATGATTTGATTTTGGTTTCGGGTATTACCAGTGTAGGATTGGTGTTTACCCATTTCTTCAGCACATCATATTGCTGATACTCTTTATCAATTTTGATGAAAGTTTCCTTGCGGCGTTTTTCAAACCACTGTGATACTGTTTTGTTTACCTTATCATTGTAGGCATACTCCTTAAGCTTAGGAAAATCCTGTTCTAAATTAGCTTTATGGGCGTTGGTAGCCGATTTAAGCAACAAGATCTTGTAGCTTTTTTTACCATCGGCACCGGTAAACAGATCGGGCTTTGAAATGCTACCAACTTTCATGGTATCGGTAATAAGCGCCACTTTAGGGTCAAGCTTATCGGTAGGGATAAAGGTTGAACGGCTTTGTACATCTTCGGCATTCAGCATCATACCGCCGTTGTATTTGGTATCCTTATCGTCTGAGTAATATGCCGCCGCGCTTGAAAAGTCAACAGCCATGTTTTTATCTTTTACAAGCAAATTGTAAATACTATCGGCCTTGGCCTTCGCCCTGTCTAAACTTGCCTGGGTAACTATCGGTGTAACCAGGATATGCCTTACGTGCACCTGCTCACCGCGGCGTTCAATCACCTGCAAAAAGTGGAAACCAAAATCTGTTTCAAATACCGGCGAAATCTCACCTGCTTTTAATTTAAAGGCATTAGCTGTAAACTCCTTTACAAAAGTGGTACGGTCGGCAAAACCAAGGTCACCACCCTCTGGTGCCGAGCCCGGGTCTTGCGAGTAAAGCCTTGCCAATGTACCAAAGTCTTCACCTTTTTTAACACGCTGCCTTAACTCTTCGGCTTTAGCTTTATAAAGGTCTTTTTCTTCTTTAGTTAACTTAGGCTGAAAAACAATTTCACCCACTTCAACTTCTTTGTTAAATGAAGGCAAGCTGTCTTTAGGGATTCCGTCGTAATATTTTTTAACATCCTGAGGTGTAACGTTCAGTTTTTCGGTAATGTGCTGCTGCATTTTCTGAGCAACCATTTGCTCTTTCAGGTCAGGCCTGATCTCATCTTTATATTGGATAACCGACCGGCCTAAAAATGCTTCCAGTTTTTCCTGTCCGCCGGCACGTTGTGTCATTTCGCGCATACGGCGGTCAACGTTAGCATCAACATCTTCTTCTTTTACCTCAATACTATCAATAGCAGCCTGTTGTGCCAACAGTTTTTGAGTTAACAGTGTTTGTAAAATACGGGCTTTAACCGATGGATCCGGCTGGTTACCCTGAACAAGAAAGTTAGCGTATGACAATTCAATATCTGATAGCAATATCGGGCTGCTCCCAACTACTGCTGCAATTTTATCAAGCGTTTTGCCGGGTGTAGTGGCAATAACCGAATCGGCTTTAACCAGTTTTTTTGCCGACGTATCTGATGCTACCTGTGCCTTTGCAAATGTTATTGTTAAAATAAAACTTAGTACTAATACTCCTAACTTTCTCATGTAACGCTGTTATGCTAAATAAAACGGGATAGTTAACCCGTTAAAAACTACGAATTTCGGTAAAATTTATTAATTATAGCCGAACAAAATTTTCTATAAAATCAGCTGACTATAATTGTGCTAATATGCCTATAAAGCTTGAGATCGTTTAACTACTTTTGGTTAAAATTTGTTAAAGTGAAAGTTGAGAACCCGGCCGCGTTTCGTTTTTTGTTAGAGGATGAGCTTTACCTGCTTAATGCAGATAAAATGTTGTATGATAAAATCGCTGAACCAGAACCCACTGCAGCAGAATCATCTTCTCCTGTTATTGAACAAATAACACCCGCACCTGCAACAACCAGCCCTTCTTTAGCTCCTGAACCTCAGCCTGTAATACAAACGCCGGTTGCCGGGTTTAAGTATAAGGGCCAAAACCTAAAGAACTTCCTGGTAATTACACATTACAAAACCGACGAATTTATAAATGCAGGGCATTTAACAGCCCTCGAAAACATCCTTAAACGCAAAGAACTTGGCCCCGATGATGTAGCTATATTTAACCTGGCTAATTACAGTGAAACTAAATTTAGCCAACTGAAGCCATTTTTTAAGCCAACCAAAGTGCTTGTTTTGGGAGGAGACGCACTTCCGCACGACATCAAAGTGCTTAAACCCAATAAACCGGTAACCTCAAACGGAATTACCGTGCTTTACACATATTCGTTTGATGAAATGATGGATAATGTGGATAATAAAAAAGCCTTTTGGGAACTGGTAAAAACATTATAAAGCAAACTCATCATTAAATTACTATGCAGCAATTAGTTTTCGCTACCAATAACCGTCATAAATTGGATGAGGTTTCGGCCAAGCTCAATGGGGCCATTCAGCTTTTAACCCTGCAAGATATTGGCTGCTATGATGATATTGAAGAAACCGGCACTACTTTTAAAGCCAATGCCTCTATCAAAAGCCATCATGTTTATACCGAATATAAGCTTAACTGCTTCGGCGATGACAGTGGCCTTGAAATAGATGCCCTGAATGGAGAGCCGGGCGTATACTCGGCCAGGTATGCCGGCACGCATGGCAACCATGCAGCTAACATCAGCAAGGTACTTGATAACCTGAAAGGCGAGACCAACCGCAAAGCCCGGTTTCGTACCGTAATTTCATTGATTTGGAATGGGGACGAGCACTTTTTTGACGGAACGGTTGAGGGCACTATCCGGCAAGAGGTGAGTGGTAACGGCGGTTTTGGCTATGATCCTATTTTTGAGCCTGAGGGTTATGATATAACTTTTGCTGAAATGAGCATGAGCGAAAAAAATGCCATCAGCCACCGCGCAAAAGCTATGGAGCAACTGATCGCATTTTTAAACCAGGCAGGCAAATAAGCGGGCAATCCATCACTTATTAACTTATACTTAAATACACTATTTTACAAGCTTTTTTTCTAAATCGCTTTTTAGTTCCTGTCAGATAAAACGTTTAACCGGATTTTATTCAATATTTTAAAAAATAATGCAACCTTCCCTGTGTTTACCCCGTAAAATAGAGCTATAAGGAGTAACCTATGAACATTATCAAGCGGATCGGTAAAATTTTATCGGACAGGGACACCAATCCCAAGTTTATTAATAGCCTTAAAAAAGTTCGGGAGGCCGACCAAATTGCCGAATCTATAAACAAAAGGTTAAACGAATTAGAAAAACGCACCCGGCAGCAGGCTGTAAATTTATAATTGTGCATTTTGGCAGGATTTATGCTATTTATGCATAAAATATACTGTCATGAAAAAGTTAATTCAAACCTCAATCGCAATCTTTTCGCTTGTTCTGGTCATTTCGGCCTGTTCAACAACTAAAAACACTACTACTTCTAATGTTTCGCGCGGTAAATTTGTGGGCACCTGGACCTGCAATAACGTAAGTTATGATGGCCTTGTACAAAATGCAGTACAAAGCGTATTTGACCAGGCACCTCCCGAAGCTTTTGTTGGCAGCACATGGAAGCTTACCAACAGCGGCAACGGCATTTACACTTTAACCAACGGGACATCGCAAACCATATTTTGGTCGGTTTATAACGGCGGCACAACCGGCACCCAATTCCAGTTCAAAAAACTTTACGAAGGCGATAAAGCCAAAAATGTAGCCGAAGGCTACCGTTTGGATATTGCAAATAATGACGGATCAGCAATGACCTTGAAATCGCCGGTTACCGTAGGTAACAGTACCGGATATATTGTTTATTCGTTTACTAAAAACCCGTAATTTTAGGTTAAAGGTCAAAGGCGAAAGGTTAAAGGCTCCTTTCCAGTCCATAAAATAAAAAAGGCGAAGTTCGGAATATCCCGACTTCGCCTTTTTTACTTTCAGCGCGAGGCAAAAACCTTTCGCCTTTTACGTTTGTCCTTTCACCTTATTCCGCTGGTGCAAATTTCAAACAAACCGGGTTACCGATATCAACTTTTATACCTGTTTGGTTAAGTTTTCCGGTATTTTGATCTATCCTGAAAACCCACATATTATCACTGTTTTGGTTTGCAACGATCAGGAAGTTACCTGTTGGATCGATAGCAAAATCACGGGGATTTTTACCAAAAGTTGATTGGCGTGCTACAAAGGTAAGCAAGCCTGTTTCCTGATTTACTGAGTAGATATTGATCTCATTGGTTTCTAAACGGTTTGAAGCATAAAGGAAACGGCCATCGGGCGACAAGTGGATAGCTGCGCCTGCTGTTTGACCTTTAAAGCCATCAGGCAGCATGGTAATAGATTGCTTTTGCTTCAACTTCCCGTTGTTATAATCAAACGCAATTACGTTTGATCCCATTTCAGTTACCAGGTAAACAGTTTTTTTATCGGCCGAGAACTCCAGGTGCCTTGGGCCTTCGCCGGGAGCAACACTTACAAATGCCGGAGTTGCAGGCTCAATGCGGGGTTCTTTGGAAGGGCGATAACGGAAAATATTTATCTTATCGGTACCAAGGTCATTGTACAACACATATTTTTCATCGGGTGTTAATATCGCCATATGCGCGTGGGCCGATTCCTGCCTTTCTTTATTTACACTATGCCCGTCATCATGCACAGTTTGCATGCCGTTAGCTATCGACCCATCTTTATTTAAAGGCATCACCGCAACATTCCCGCTTGAGTAATTGGCGATCAATAGGTTTTTCTGCGCTTTATCAACCGAAATATGGCATGGATCTGCTCCTAAGGTTGATTGTTTGTTGATGAAAGTAAGCTTACCGGTTTTAGGCTCAAAAGAAAATGCGCTTACTTCACCTTTAGGCAATTCATTAACAGCATAAATAAATTTATTGTTGGCACTTAATGTTAAGTATGATGGATTGTTAACACCATCAATTTCACTAAGGTAGGCCAGCTTGCCGGTTTCGGCGTAAAAACGGTATACTACAATGCCCTTGCTTTTGCCGGTGGTGTAGGTACCTACCACGAGGTCGAAAGTTTTAGGCCCTGTTTTTTTATTTTGGGCGAATGTGAGTGCCGGTGAAAGCATAGCTATGATCAAAAGAAATTTCTTCATGGTTGATAAATGATGATTATTGCTGTGCAAGATAGTAAAATAGACAAAAAAAATGCCCCGCGGATTAGCGGGGCATTTTTTTTATTTCATCAGGTGTTTTAACTGGATCACCTCTTTTTCATCAAGGTAACGCCAGCGTCCACGCGGAAGGTCTTTTTTGGTAAGGTTGGCATAAACCACCCTGTCCAGCTTTACAACTTCGTAACCAAGGTGCTCAAACATACGGCGCACAATACGGTTTTTGCCGCTGTGAATCTGGATGCCTATCTCACGTTTTGAACCTCCGGTAACGTATGATACCGAATCAGGTTTAATAACACCATCTTCCAGCTCAAGGCCAAAAGTTAATTTATTCAAATCGCCCTGGCTTAAACTTTTGCTTAGTTCAACCTGGTATAGTTTGGTGATGCTGTTACGCGGGTGCGAAAGCTTATCAGCCAGATCGCCATCGTTAGTCATCAATAACAAACCGGTAGTGTTACGGTCAAGGCGGCCAACCGGGTAAATACGCTCGCGGGTAGCTTTTTCAACCAGGTGCATTACTGTACGGCGCTCTTGCGGATCATCAGTTGTTGTGATATAATCTTTTGGTTTATTTAATAATACATAAACCATTTTTTCGCGTTTAAGCGTTTCGCCGTTATATTTAATAGTGTCTTTAAGTGGGTTCACTTTAGTGCCCAGCTCAGTTACCACTTCACCATTTACAGATACTACACCGGCCGTAATCAGTTCATCAGCCTTACGACGTGAACAGATACCCGCGTTTGATATATAACGGTTTAAACGGATCAGTCCGTCATCTTCTGATTTTTTTGCGGGAGAATTTTTACGGCCACGCATGGTTTTAGGAGCATCCTGTTGGTTCTCCCTGTCATGCGGTCTGTGAGCAGGCCTTTCGCCAAATGGTGATTTTTCCTTAAAACCACCTTCGCGTTTTTTGAAGCCGCCTTCGGTTCCTCTTGGTGCAAACTTACGTTCGCCGCCTGCATCGCCGCCAAAGCTTCTTTTAGGTTTACCCTCAAAGCTTGCTGATGAACGTGTACGCGGAGATGAGTAAGGTTTCTTTTCGCCTTGTGCATCACCGCCAAAGCTTCTTTTTGGCCTTTCATCATCGCCGGTTGGCCTGCCGCTGTAAGGTTTGCGCGGGGCACCACCAAATGATTTCCTTTCGCCGGTATTGTCACCGCCAAAGTTTCTTTTTGGTCTGTCGTCGCCTCCACTTGTTGGCCTACCTGAATATGGCCTTGACTTAGCGCCTGATCTTTTATCGCCAGATGATGATCCGTCCCTAAAATTGCTTTTGGGCTTATCGTCACTGAACCTGTTGCTTTGGAATGTTTTTTCCGGTCTGGAAAGTATTTTTTTCTCTCCGTTTGGAGTAGCTTTACCCTTTGGGGTTGATGCTGATTTTTTTGGTCGGTCGTCGGATCTTGAACTCCTTGATGACGACTTTCCGGGTTTGTCGTCGCGACTACCTGCTGGTCTCTTAAATACCATAATTTTTTGTTTAGCGCTTTCGCAGCGTGAGGGTCAAAGTTACGCTTTTTTGCCAATTTTTATCTAAAAAGATCAAAAAAATATCATCAAACAAAATCGCCGTTTAAACGGTTTTAAAGGCGGTTTTTGAACCGAAAACCACATCTAAAAAAATTAGCAAAATGGTAAGTATTTGATTATGTGATTCGTATGACATACCTTTGCAGCGCATTCTACCAAATGTATAGTTAAATGATAGGACAAGAAATGATTAAAAAACACTTACTTACGTGCTCCGTAACGCTGGTGCTGGTTCTCATTTCCGGGCTTAATATTTTCGGTAAAATTGTTACCCAAAAAGGCGCAAAAAAGACAGCTTTAAGCCCCCGAACCTCAGATTTTATTTTTCTTAAAAGCGCAGAAGCAGTTGCTTACAACTTTGCCGATGAAGCTTTACCAGTTAATGACGCAAGAGTTACCTTTAAACTCAATAAATCGCTCAGGCAACATGACTTTAAAAGCGTGCAAAGTAATATTTTGCATCGCAAGGCCGAGTTATGGTTCCCGATTATTGAACCAATTTTGAAGTTTTATGGTATCCCCGAAGATTTTAAGTATGTACCTCTGGTCGAATCAGGCCTTAAATCAGGTACTTCATCTAAAGGCGCGTCGGGTTTTTGGCAATTTATGCCGGGTACAGCACGTACCTACGGACTTAGAGTAGGCCATGGTGTTGATGAGCGGAAAAATCTTCGCAAGTCAACCATTGCAGCCTGCAAGTATATCAAAGAACTATACGATGAATTTAACAGCTGGACATTGGCGGCTGCCGCTTACAACAATGGCTCGATCAAATTAGCGCGGGCTATTAACAAGCAAAAAGAAGATAACTACTTTCGCATGAAGCTGAACCGCGAAACCGGTTCATACGTTTATAAGCTGATTGCCATGAAAGCAGTTATTGAGCAGCCAAAAGAGCACGGGTATGATAACTATTTTTATATCCCGCCTGCATCGCAATTGCTGGCAATTAATTAATGACAGGTAATCATACTGTAAATTAATTAAAAGATTACATTACGGAGCACTTTGAGGCCGGTTATCCACAGTGGATAACCGGCCTTTTTTGCTTATATTTGTAGCAAACTATTGATAGTTTAAGCCAAAAATATTAGGAAAGTCGCGTTTTGTAAAAAACTGACAACTATAATAATTAGCTTCAAACAAAGTCAATAAATCCATATTAATAATATATGAGTACAAAACCTCTTGTTGACCTGGGCGAGCAAAGTGAAGTTGAAGTTTATGGTGCCCGGGTGCATAACCTGAAAAATATAGATGTTTCGTTTCCGCGCAACCAACTCGTGGTAATTACCGGGTTGAGCGGCAGCGGTAAATCATCCCTTGCATTTGATACCATTTATGCCGAAGGTCAGCGCCGTTATATGGAAACATTTTCGGCCTATTCGCGCCAGTTTATGGGCGGGATGGAAAGGCCGGATGTAGATAAAGTATCGGGCCTGAGCCCGGTGATTGCCATTGAGCAAAAAACCACCAGCAAAAACCCGCGTTCAACCGTGGGTACCATTACAGAGATCTACGATTTTATGCGATTGCTTTTCGCTCGTGCGGGCGATGCTTACTCTTACACCACTGGTGAAAAGATGGAACGCATGAGCGAAGATCAGATCCTGAAAACCATCAGCGAAAAATTTGACGGGCAACCGGTTAATATTCTGGCCCCGGTAGTTAAGGCCCGTAAAGGCCATTACCGCGAATTATTCGAATCCATCCGCAAACAGGGCTTTCTAAAAGTTTGGGTTGATGGCGCCATTGCCGATGTTGAACCTAAAATGCAGGTTGACCGTTACAAAATTCACGATATTGATATTGTGGTTGACCGGCTGGTAGTTAGCGAAAAAGATAGCAAACGCCTATACACCTCTGTTCAGCAGGCTTTAAAAATCGCTAAAGGCATCATCCGTATTGCCGATAAAGACAACAACGTATCTTATTACAGTAAATACCTGATGGACCCGGTTTCGGGCATCTCGTATGATGAGCCGCAGCCAAATACTTTTTCGTTCAATTCGCCATATGGCGCTTGTGAAAAGTGTAACGGACTGGGCTATATTTTTGAGGTGGATGAAGCTTCGGTAATCCCTAACCCGAAACTGAGCATCATGAACGGCGGTTTAGCCCCAATTGGCGAGTACCGCGAAACATGGATCTTCCAGGTATTGAAATCGCTGGCAAAAAAATACGAGTTTTCGTTGTCAACCCCTATCGAAAAACTCAACCGCGATCAGCTGGATATTATCCTGAACGGTGCGCCAGAAACCTTAAGTGTTGCTGTTGAATACAATAAGTGGAACGTTCAAAGCTACCAGATCACGTTTGAAGGAATCATACGGATGCTGGAAGAACAGCAGGAACGCCGTAACGATGAAGGTATGGATGATATGGAAAACTATCGTGTGCTCCGTACCTGCCCGGTTTGTGAAGGCGCCAGGCTTAAAAAAGAGTCGCTGCATTTTAAGGTAGATGGTAAAAATATATTTGAACTGGCCTGCATGGATATCAACCACCTGCAGGAATGGTTTGATGGACTGGAAGACCGCCTTAACGAACGTCAGAATGTAATAGCCAAAGAGATCCTGAAAGAGATCCGCGCGCGTATTGTGTTTTTACTGGACGTTGGTTTGAGTTATTTAACACTCGACCGTACTGCAAAAACCCTTTCGGGTGGTGAAGCACAGCGCATCAGGCTGGCTACACAAATTGGTTCGCAGTTGATGAATGTGATGTACATTCTGGATGAGCCAAGTATCGGTCTGCACCAGCGTGATAATGAGCGTTTGATCAACGCACTTAAAAACCTGCGTGACTTAGGCAATACCGTACTGGTTGTTGAACACGATAAAGACATGATACTGGAAGCCGACCACGTAATTGACATGGGCCCGGCAGCAGGTGTACATGGCGGCCAGGTTGTTGCCGAAGGTACTCCGGCCCAGTTAATGGAAAAGCATACGCTTACCACATCATATATCAACGGTGACCGTGAGATTGCAGTACCTAAAAAACGCCGCGAAGGCAATGGTAAAACCCTGAGCCTGAAAAAAGCTACCGGCCACAACCTTAAAAAGGTATCGGTTGATTTTCCTCTGGGTAAACTCATCGGTATAACCGGTGTATCGGGCAGTGGTAAATCAAGTTTGATCACCGAAACTTTATACCCCATCCTCAACCATCATTTTTTCAGGGCAAAAAAACAACCCTTGCCTTATGAAAAAATCGAGGGTCTGGAGCATATTGATAAAGTAATTGAGATAGATCAAACCCCTATCGGTCGTACGCCGCGCTCAAATCCCGCTACTTATACCGGGGTGTTTTCGGATATCCGC
The DNA here is from genome assembly GCF_900110105.1 of Mucilaginibacter gossypiicola. Lineage (GTDB taxonomy): Bacteria > Bacteroidota > Bacteroidia > Sphingobacteriales > Sphingobacteriaceae > Mucilaginibacter > Mucilaginibacter gossypiicola. The sequence goes on from NZ_FOCL01000002.1 coordinate 92,218, forward strand.
AATTTGTTTGTGGCATTGCCCGAGTCAAGGATCAGGGGGTATAAACCCGGTCGTTTCTCGTTCAATGTAAAAGGCGGCCGTTGCGAAACTTGCCAGGGTGCAGGTATGAAGGTAATTGAAATGAACTTTTTACCCGATGTACAGGTACCTTGCGAAGAATGTGGAGGCAGACGCTACAACCGCGAAACGCTTGAAGTACGTTACCGTGGCAAATCCATCAGTGATGTACTGGATATGAGTATTGAAGATGCGACTCCATTTTTTGAGCACATTCCCTCCATCTACCGTAAAGTAAAAACGCTGAACGATGTAGGCTTAGGTTATATCACCCTGGGCCAGGCTTCAACCACATTATCAGGCGGTGAAGCACAGCGTGTTAAACTGGCCACCGAGCTATCTAAAAAAGATACCGGCAACACTTTTTATATTTTGGATGAACCTACTACAGGTTTACACTTTGAAGATATCAACGTATTGTTAGGCGTACTTAACCAATTGGTTGATAAAGGCAACACCGTTTTGGTAATTGAACACAACCTTGATGTTATTAAGGTGGTCGATCACGTCATAGACCTTGGTCCTGAGGGTGGCTCTGGCGGTGGTAATATCCTGTTCTCCGGTACACCCGAAGGCTTGTGCAAAGTAAAGAACAGCTTCACCGGCAAGTTTCTTAAAAAGGAAATGGGGTTGTAGTAACCTGTCAAAACTTCGTAAGTTTGAAAAAAAACGACATGTACAGAAACTTGTACATGTCGTTTTTGCTTTGTATCTTTATAAAAAGCATTCAAATGGAGATCACAACATACACTACGTTCAGGCAACAACTCAAATCCTTTTTGGATAAGGTGCGAAATGATCATAAGCCCTTGATTGTGACAAGTGCTAATGCAGAAGATATCGTCGTGATGTCAAAGGCCGATTATGAAAGCATGGAAGAAACTTTCTATCTCTTGAAAAGTCCTAAAAATGCAGAAAGATTACTTCAAGGTATTGAAGAGTATGAAAAGGGGTTAGGTCAGGAAAGAAAGCTGATCGAAGAGTGAAGATAATTTTCCAAAATCCTGCATGGGAGGATTACCTTTATTGGCAAACCACAGATAAGGCCACTTTAAAGAAGATTAACTCTCTTATCAAAGAAATAGAACGACCTCCATATGAAGGAAGTGGAAAGCCCGAACCTTTAAAACATAATTTAGCTGGCTGGTGGTCACGCCGGATAAACCTCGAACACAGGTTAATCTATGGGGTTGAAACGGACTCAATATTTATTCTGCAATGCAGATACCATTATTAAATCTCCGTTCCATTTTCTTAGCTTTATCTTTTTAAATTGACTCTCCATGAAAAAAATACTACTCATGCTATTCATAGCAGGTTCATTTGCCGCCTGCAATCAACCAAAATCAACAGATTCAGGTAGCGCCATCCCAGCCAATAAGGATCTTGCCAAAGTTTTTGAAGATTATTTCCAGGATGGCCTAAAGCTTTACCCGCTAAATGCCACCTACATTGGCGACAGGCGCTACAACGACCTGCTCCCTAATGATGGCTCTGCGGAGTTTCTGAAAAAGGCGTATGATTATAACTCAGTTTACCTGTCGAAAGTGAAAAACTTTGAAAGGGCAGAGCTAAATACAGACGATCAACTATCCTACGATATTTTTACTTACGAGGTGCAGCTGGCGCTTGATAACTTTAAGTATCATTTTGAGTATATGCCTTTCAACCAGTTTTATGCCTTGCCAATTACCATGGGGCAATTGGGCTCGGGATCCGGCGCACAGCCTTTTAAAACCGTTGTTGATTATAACGATTGGCTGAAACGCTTATCAGCTTTCCAGATCTGGGCAGATACTGCCATCTCCAATTTTAACAAAGGCATCAAAGCGGGCGTAGTATTGCCAAAATCGCTGGTTGTTAAAATGGTTCCCGAGATGCAGGACCTTGTATCAAAGAATGTTGAAAAAAGCTTGTTCTATGGACCAGTTACCAACATGCCGAAAGACTTTTCAGAAGCCGATAAAAAACAACTGACCGAGGCTTATAAAAAAGCTATCACTGATATAGTTAACCCAACATACCAAAAACTGGCCGATTACTTGAAAAACCAGTACCTGCCTCATGCCCGTACTACTTCGGGATTTTCATCGCTGCCGGATGGCACCGCTAAATACACCTACTTAGTTAAACAGCAAACCACAACCGATAAAACTCCTGAAGAAATTTACCAGTTAGGACTAAAAGAAGTTGCCCGTATCCGCGGATTAATGGATAGCATTAAAACCAGCGTAGGCTTTAAAGGCGACCTGAAGGCTTTTTTTGAATACATGAAAACCGACCCTAAGTTTACGCCTTACAAAACACCTAAAGATGTGCTTAATGCTTTTGAGAACATTCATAAACGCATGGAGCCAAACCTGAAGAAGATGTTTAATCATGTGCCTAAAACGCCATTCGAGATCAGGCAAACAGAGGCCTTCCGTGCGGCATCGGCCAGTGCGGAGTATAACCAGGGTTCAGCAGATGGTACCCGTCCGGGAATTTTTTATGTGCCGATACTGGATGCTACCAAGTTTAATACTACATCGGGTATGGAGTCATTGTTTTTGCATGAAGCTATTCCTGGTCACCATTACCAGATCTCGCTGACTCAGGAAAACACATCATTACCTAAATTCCGCAGGTTTGATGGCGGTGAAACTGCTTACGTAGAAGGCTGGGCGCTGTATTGCGAATCATTAGGTAAAGAATTGGGCTTATACACCGATCCATACCAGCACATGGGTGCCTTAGGCGATGAAATTCACCGCGCCATCCGTTTGGTAGTTGATGTTGCCATCCACACCAAAGGCATGACACGCGAGCAGGCTATTAAATACATGATGGATAACGAAGCCATCAGTGAACAGGGTGCTACTGCCGAAATTGAACGCTATATGGCTATCCCCGGTCAGGCCTTAAGCTATAAAATAGGAGCACTTAAAATTCGCGAACTGCGTAGCAAATATGAAAAGCAGTTAGGCAGCAAATTCAATATTGCCGAATTCCATAACCAGGTACTAAAAGACGGTGCAATGCCGATGGCTGTTTTTGAGGCTAAAATGGACGCCTGGGCTGCGAAGCAATAAAAAGAAATTATAAGCCGAAGCAATCCCCTTTCTACAAAGCCAGTCTGTGTAGTATAGGGATTGCTTCGTTTATTCCGGCCAAAGTTAAAAGAGGCCCAATGGCTTTAACCATTCAGCATCCCCCTTTTTAACTGTCTTGAGCAGTGTATTTAATAATTAACCTTGCCGTTTGAGCTGATGCTCCGGGCTGTCCCATCCTTACATCAAGCTCATCATAATTGTTGAGCATAGTTTGACGGTAGCCGGTGTTGTTGATCAGCAGATTTAACTCTTCAATAATTTTGTTAGCAGTACACTCTTCCTGTATCAATTCCTTAACTACAGCTTTGTCCATGATCAGGTTTACCAGTGAAATAAATTTGAGCTTCACCAACATGCGGGCTATAGCAATAGTTAATTTCCCTCCTTTATAAACTACTACCTGCGGTACATTAAACAAGGCCGTTTCGAGTGTTGCTGTGCCTGAAGCTACAATAGCTGCCTGCGCATGATTTAACAGATCATAAGTAGCATTGAATACAACCGGGATCTTTGCGCCGTTTAAATAAGGAGCATAGTAATCGGCCTGAAAAGCCGGAGCCCCGGCAATCACAAACTGATATTCAGGAAAATTAGCAGATGCTTCAATCATATCAGGCAGCAACCTGCTGATTTCCTGTTTACGGCTACCGGGCAGTAACGCAATAATGCTTTTGCCGTTAAGATTATTCTTTTCCAGAAAGCCTGGATCTGCTTTAAATGCCGAAACAGCATCCAGCAGCGGATTACCTACATAATCAACATCCATTCCCCATTCTTTGTAAAATGCAACCTCAAATGGCAGGATACAAAACAGATGGTCAACAATGCGTTTGATCTTAAGCACCCGCTTTTGATTCCATGCCCAAACCTTTGGCGATATATAGTAGCAAACCAAAAATCCTTGCGCTTTGGCATACTCCGCTATTTTAAGGTTAAAGCCCGGAAAATCTATCAGGATCAATACGTCAGGTTGGTAGGCCGAAATATCCTGCTTGCATGATTTCATGTTTTTAAGAATGGTTTGCAGGTTAGCTACCACTTCCACAAAGCCCATAAAGGCCATATCGGCATAATGCTTTACCAGTGTGCCGCCCTCGGCCTGCATCAGGTCGCCGCCAAAAAACCTAAAGTCGGCCTGTTGGTCAAGCGCCTTCAGGGCTTTCATCAAATTAGCTCCGTGCAAATCGCCCGAGGCCTCGCCGGCTACCAGGTAGTATTTCATTATCAGGATTGCAGTTTAAAAATGAATATGGCCAGCATAAACAAAAGCGAGATCATGGCAATGCCATTCCCCGTTTTATCGGCCCCTTTACCATAAAAGTAACGGATAATAAACAGGTTGATAGCAAAAGCGACAAAATAGGGAATGCCAGGCTTGTGCATGAAAACAAACTTATTTTTAAGCAGAAATCCAAAAACAAACAGGCTGATACCCGGCAGTATAGCACCAATAAGTAAGCCCGCAGATATGCCGTTCTTCTTTAACATAGCTACAGGTTAAATTTCCAGTTGTTTAAGTATGGGATAACGTGATGGGCAGTCATATCAAACTGCACTGGTACAACCGAAGCATAGCCTTGTTCCAATGCCCAAACATCCGTATCCTCACCACCATCATTTAGCTGAAACACACCGGTAAGCCAATAATATGGCCTTTTGTGCGGATCAATACGTTCGTCAAATTCTTCGGCCCATTTGGCAGCTGCCTGCCTGCAAATTTTAATGCCTTTAATATGTTTTATATTGGGGAAGTTTACGTTCAACAAACTGGCCTGAGGTAAACCATTGGCCAAAACCTGCAAGGCAAGTTCTTTTACAAACTTAATGCAAGGCTCAAAATCTGCCTGTAAGGTATAATCATCCAAAGAAAAGCCTATTGATGGGATACCCTCAATAGCTCCCTCAACCGCTGCCGACATGGTGCCTGAATACAGCACATTGATAGAGTTATTTAAACCATGGTTAATACCGGATACACAAAGATCGGGCTTCTGGCCTTTAAAGATCTTGTTAACAGCCAGCTTCACACAATCAACAGGAGTGCCTGAACAACGGTACATTTCAATACCATCGTAAATATCAACCTGATCGAGCCGTAGCGGCTTGCCTATGGTTATGGCATGCCCCATTCCCGATTGCGGGCTATCGGGAGCAACTACTACAACGCGGCCAATATCGGTCATGGCATCCATCAGGGCTTTAATTCCCGGCGCGGTAATGCCATCATCATTTACAACAAGTATGGTTGGTTTGGTAACTTTCATTAGGCAAAGTTAACAATCCTCAACAATGTAGCTGGGGATAATAGTTTCGACGGAATTAATAATCATTGGAATGAAGTTGTTTTTGATTAAATTTAGATATGCTAACAGCAGCTAAGAAAATTACCCTTGATGAATATATGAGTATGCCCATTGGAGCACCTTATCAATATATCAATGGTTATCTTGTTGATTGGCCTTCAAGAACAGTTGACCATCAAATCGCGCTTGGAAATTTAGTCCAAATGATTATGAATTGTGAGGATCGATTGCAAAACAAGGGAATTTATTTGATGGGACCAATAGAGGTTGTATTAGATGATCAAAATTCATTTCAACCCGACTTTGTTTACATTTCAAAGGAGCGGGGTGATATCATAAAGGACTATATTTATGGCGCTCCTGACCTGGTTGTTGAAATTTTATGGGAGAAAAATGCCTGCTATGATCTTCGACCTAAAAAAGACGCCTACGAAAAATATGGTGTTAAAGAATATATCATCATTGACCCTATTCAACAAAACGTTGATTTATATATTCTTAAAAATGGAGTTTTTATACTGGAACAAAAAGCACAGTTAACCGAGATCCTTAAATCCGCGTTATTGCGTGGCTTTAATATTGAAGTGTCCAAACTATTTCAATAAAAAAAGCTCCGTTCCCGGAGCTTTCAATTTTATAAACTATTGATCCACTTCACCAGCTCATCGCGGGTTTTGCCCGTTTTTTGCTGAAGTTTGCCAAGTGTTTCATCATCTTTACCTTCCTGCCAGGTAAGGTCATCGTCGGTAAGGTCGCCGTAGGCTTGTTTGATTTTCCCTTTCAACTCGTTCCATCCGCCTTTTATTTCTAACTTATCCATAATGTTTTTTATTTAGATGTATTAGGATAACCGATGTGAGGTAGGGATGGTTTGAAGAATATTGGATTTATATAGAAGCTAAAAGTTTTAAAACCTCAAGCCCAACCCTGCATCGTGATTCAGTATGTATTTCCCGTCATTAAATCCGGGCATTACATAAGGGTTATTGCTTACTAAAAAGGGGCCGTCAAGGTCCACCCAATCAGCCTGCGGGGCGAGGGCCAAACCGGCAAGGGCGGCGCAGCTGGTTTCTGTCATACAGCCTATCATGATCTTCAGGTCAAGCTCGCGGGCTTTGTCAATCATCCGCTTTGCTTCATGCAAACCTGCCGATTTCATCAGTTTGATATTGATCCCGGTATAAACACCCTTGGCCTTTTCTACATCTTCAAATCGTTGCACAGCTTCATCGCCAATAATAGGAATAGGGCTGCGCTCGGTAAGCCAGGCATTGCTACCGGGGTCGGTTTTGAGCATGGGCTGCTCTATCAATTGTACGCCTTGTTCATGCAACCAGTAGGTCATATCCAGGCTTTGCTGTAAATCTGTCCAGCCCTGATTGGCATCTACATAAAGCGGCACATCAGTGACAGACCGGATAGTATTGATCAATTCTTTATCGCTATCTCTGCCCAACTTAACCTTGATCACCTTAAACCCTTCGGCTTCTTTTACCTTTTTGATGATCATTTCGGGCGTATCAATCCCTATGGTAAAACTGGTAACAGGCATCAGGGCGGGGTTGCTGCCAAGTAATTGCCAGCAAGACTGTTGTTTTAGTTTACCATCGAGATCATGAAGAGCAATATCGATGGCTGCTTTAATTGCCGGGTTGCCGGGAGCAATACTGTCGAGGTAATTGATGATGGCTCCAAAATCAAAAGGATAACTAAACCGGTCAGTATCAACCTTGCTCAAAAATTCGGTAGCACTTTGATGGCTTTCGCCCATGTAGGGCACCATTGAGGCTTCGCCGTAGCCGGTTTTACCTTCGTGATTGATCTGTACCAGCATAACCGGGGTAGAAGTACGCGAAAATTTGGCTATCGTAAAAGCATGCTTCAGCTGAAGCTCGTAGGGTTGATATGTCAGTTCCATGTTAAAAACCAAAGCTAAAATTTTAGTATGAAAATCGTGCTTATCTTTGCGACCATGCCGGCACAAATTTATTCACCGTTCACCAATTTCAATTTCAGCAACAATAAATGTTTCCTTACAGGGCAAAACCTTAATTCGCCCGAGGAACAGATCCAGGTATTTCCGCAATGGCTCATGAGCCGTTATGAACTGGAAAATAAGCCTTTTAAACTGCTCGACGAAAGTATGGCAACTTATAAAGACCTAAAGCTACCCTGCACCGCCGAAGTTAACGAACGCTATCTTGAACCGCTCGAAAACGAAATTGCGGCCGCTTTTGATACCGGTTATGAGGCCTTGAAAGCGCTTGATGAGGATAAATTATTTCTGTGGGCTGGTAAATTGCTGTACGGAATTATTTTTAACGAGATTCAGGCAGGCATTAAACTGCAACATTCGCAAGGCGAAGAATTTAATATATCTCAATCTATCATCCATAAGTTCAACAACCTGCACATGATGCTGCAAAGCCTCAATTTGCCGGTCGAGTTTGATGGCTTTAAACCTTACAGCCTCGTATTGTTTAAGGTAGATAATGCTGAAAACGTTTTTGGCTATCGCGATGAAATCAACACGCTTACCTTTTCATTAAGGATAAAAGATTTTGGCCTGATCCTATGCCTGCAGGATAACGGAGCCAATGCACGTTATCATAAAGAGGCTTTAGATAAAATTGCAGATCATACACTGCATCCTATCCAGTTTGAAGAGTTAAACGCCAGGTTCTTTTACTCAGCATATTTGTTTAACCGCCTGCCGGAGTATGATATTTTCACTATTGGCGAAACTATATCATTAGAGGCCCTGCCCTTGCGTGGTACCAGCAGCAAACCACTGTTTGACGACTGGATGAACAAAACTTACGGACAGGTACTGGAAAACTTCTGGAAAAACTGGGGGTTCCTGCTGTTAGAGATCATCAAGAACCCCGAGAAGCCTATGAGCTTTTTGTTTAATGCGGATGGGGAGTTTATTAATGGCCAAGATTTGAAACTGCCATTGTAATCTGCTGCCAAAAATCAGGCAAAATTTCGTGATGAAATATAATGGTGATCATTAAGCCGCTTAGTGCACCATAAAAGTGGGCATCATGGTTGATCTGATCGCGCGAGTATTTTGAGGCATAATGACAATATACTAAATACAATACGCCAAATATCACTGCTGGGATAGGAATTGGGATTGGCAATATCATCATCTGGGCCAGCGGATTATATAATATCGCGCTAAAAATAACCGCACTTACTGCTCCGGAAGCTCCTAAACTGTAATAGCTGTAATGATCTTTATGCTTAAGTACAGTAGGCATATCGCTCAAAATCAAACTTATGGTATATAAAATGGCAAATTGAACATGTCCCAATAAAGGCTCCAACCCGAACGCGAAAAAATAAAACGACAGCATATTGAAAAACAAATGCATCCAGTCGCGGTGAATGAGCCCACTGGTAATGATGGTGTGGATATCCTTTCCGCGCGAAACGGTATAAGGATGCAGCATCATGCGGCCATAAAGGTTATTGTTTGAAAAAGCTAAAAGCGAAGTAATAATTGTTATTGCGAAAATAGCACAAGCCACCGGGGCCGTTTGTAAATATTCCATTTATTTAAGGTCGAGTTTGGTATTAGTTAAAAGTCTGCCTACCGGGTAGCGCATAAAAGTTTTTTCAAAGTAAGGCGAATTGCGGTAAACAAAGAATAATTGCGCACCGGCATTATTGGCCAGCTGCGGATCTTTCGCTTTGGCATCGTCCAGTTTCTGTTTAATTGAGGGATCTTTTTTAAGCAGATCGGCAGCTATATCCTCAAAAACATAATCCGAAAAATACTCCTTTTCGCCCAGTACCGAATCAAAAAAGTTCCAGGCAAAAAACGAGTCGACACCCTGCGGTTCCAACGTTTCCACGATATAACGGTTTATTGGCTGATTAGTATACACCACATAATCGCCGGTATAAAATTTAACCGGCATATCCACTGGGTTAAGCTTCACGCCGGTATGCAGATAATGCCCCTCAAAAGGTCGTGCCGGCGTTTTCAGATCGGCTATATAATACATTTGCAGGTTAAGCGTGGTGTCATGAGCCAGCTGTTTCATCTGCACACCGTTTAGCTTAAACAGATCAATTACCTTACCCCAGGCCTGCGGAATTACATAAGCCACCGGTTTATTGGCAGTGGCTGTGACCTTATAGGTATTAAAATATTTGATGGTTTTGGTGTAAGGTTTATCGCGATCATAATACAGCCTTGGCAATCCGCTCACTCCGCTGGTTTTATGGCCAGCCTCGTAGCCTTTAAAGGTAATGGTATCAACCTTGTCCATATCAACCGCCCAGCTTAATGCAAAAGTTTTTTGATCGGTTACCTGCTCATCGGCTTTGCGTTTTAGTTCGCCAATTAGTTTTGCATCGCGCTGATTAATTTCAATAAGATGCTGCATAAAATCATAAGTGGCATACACGCGCTTATCAAAAGGTTTAAGCATATGCGTTTCGGTGATATAGCTGATGATATTATGCTGGGCTGTAAAACCGGTAGCAAAACGCGGGGTTTCCAAAAAACTTACTATACCCGAATCCGGTAAACCCTCTTCACCGGCACCGTAAGGAATCATTTCATAGCCACTCTTTTTCATTTTGCTGTACAGATACGGTGTCAGCGTTTTGGTAGTATAATCGGCAAGGATAGGGTTTTGCTTTTCCTTTTGGGTTTCAATGAGCGTCATCACATACTGGTAATCGGCACCATCGCTGGTATGATTATCTAAAAACACTTCAGGCTTCCAGGTAGTAAGGATCTGCGTAAAGGCCAAAGCATTGCGGCTATCGGCCTTGATAAAATCCCGGTTTAAGTCAAGGTTACGATAATTACCTCTGAAACCGTAAGCAGATGGGCCATTCTGGCTTACACGGCTCAGACCGCGGTTAAGGTTGCCGTCGATATTATACAGGGCTATGAGGCAGATCACCACATCTTTTGGCAGTGTATTATTTTTAAGCATATCGCGCACCAGCATCATACTGGCATCAATACCTTCCGGCTCGCCGGGGTGGATGCCGTTATTAATAAGCAACACCCTCTTATTTTGCTTTTTAATTACCGCCGGATCAAATATCCTATCCTTTGAAAGTACAACGAGTGTCAACGGCTTGCCAACGTCGGTTGTGCCATAGTTGATCAGCTTCATTTGCTGCGGATATAGCTTATTTAGCTTTTGGTAGTAGTCAATTACCTGGGCATAGGTGGCCGTATAATTTTTATCCTTACTTAACTCAAAAGGGGTTAGCTGAGCTTTGGCAGAGAAGGTAACAAAACAGATAATAAGGGCAGCAAAAACTATCTTCATAAGTAAATACGTTGCTCAAATATAGTTTAAGAACGCCAATTAGCTGTGCAGGCGCACAATAATATTACTGATCGGGAATGGTACCCCAGCCATCAAACTCACAATCAAATTTATACCCAAGGTTACACATCTGGTTAATCCATCCTGCCACAACAGCATCGCTCATTTTTACTTTGGTTGTCCATCCGGTAATAAGAAAGAGCTTTTTAGCCCCTTCAGCAATGCCGTATTTTACCTGGTAGCTTAAATTGGATAGTTCCTGCGCAAATGCCTGGGCCTTTTGATAGGCATTGGTATAAAAGAAAAACTCAAGCATCAGCTCCCTGTCCTCGTCAACATTTAACTCCCTGAGCTTTTCCATAAGTACTGGCAGCATATTAAGCTGGATTGTCGATTTTTCCTCGAATGCTTCTGCCGATACAAATTGCCTGTTGTCTTTTTTACTCAAAAAGCTGAATAACCCCATAAGGATAATATGTTTTTTCCTATAGTGCAGCTATCTCCGCCTGCACCTTTTTTGGCAAGCTTTTAACTACTTCATTATAGGAGTGATCAATCATTTCACAGAGCTGTTTGCGGGTGAGGGAGCCATTCATTTGCACGGTATTCCACATTTTTTTATTCATGTGGTAGCCAGGCTGCACTTCGGGGTGGCGTTCGCGGAGCTCAACAGCCCATTCGGGGTCGCATTTAACATTGAACCTGTCGCCGGTTTGCAGGCCGGTTAGTAAGAAGATTTTTTCGGCAATTTTAAAAACCAGGGTATCTTCTCCAAAAGGGAAACCTTCGGTAACGCCCGGCTTTTGCAGGCAATAGTCACGCAACTCTTCTATGTTCAATTTCTGAAATTTCTAACAAGTTTGGTATATGATACAGTATTGCCGAAATTATATTTGAACCCAAGCGTAAACATCGCAAATTGGTCTGGCGCGTTATTTTTAAATTTTTGTGTATTATCGTTATACCCATCCAATCCCTCACCAAAAACATAACTATGCTGATAACCAAGCGTTATCGTATAACCTACCTGATCGTAATCATCATAAATTTTAAATTCGTAACCGAGGCGCAAGGGCACCATCAGGTTAACACTTTTATCTTTCCCGGGAAAGACATATGTATTCGGGCCGTTATACAGATATAGGTTGGTACGCTGAATATCCTTCATATTGTTGAACATGGCTCCAATTCCGGTCCCGCCGTAAAAGTTTTTAATAACATTTAAAAAACCGCTGTTATCATAGTCAATTATTTCGCCCAACTGTAAATCGGCATGAAGTAGCAGAGCCTTATAATTATTTTTTGAATAACGGCCAAACTGATCCTTATCTGGTGTACGACCGCCGCCTTCAAGCGTACCAAACTGAAATTCAAGACTCATTGGTACATATGGGCTGTAGTTATAAGTTAAATTCAGACTTCCTCCTGGATGCCAAACCTGCCGGTTAAGATCATCAAACCCCCGGCCATAGCTTCCGCCAAAACCGGCACCCCATTCATAATAGTTAAAACCACTTTGCGCTTTTGCCATAACCGAGGCAAAAGCCAAAACAAAAAGTAGAAAATATTTTTTCAAAGTATAATTTTATCAATATTTACAATTGGTGAGGGTGTTAGCCGCCGCCTAAATTTCTACTAATATAAAAGCTTTATATGAATTTTAGCTCATTCATTAAGTTCACTGTAACCGAACGCTTTTTGCGCTACGTTACCATTGATACACAATCAGACCCCACTTCTGTTTCATTTCCATCAACAGAAAAGCAAAAAAATCTTGGCCGGATGCTGGTTGATGAACTTTTGGCCATAGGCGTAACCGATGCGCATTTGGATGAGTATGGATATGTTTATGCAACTATACCCTCCAATACCGACAAGCAAGTTCCGGTTATCTGCTTTTGTTCGCATATGGATACCGCACCAGATTGCAGTGGAAAAGACGTTAAGCCAATTGTTCATAAAAACTACCAGGGGCAGGATTTAATACTACCGGATGATAACACGCAAGTGATCCGCATGGCGGAATACTCCGACCTCAAAAACCAAATAGGTAACGATGTAATAACCGCCAGTGGTACAACCCTGCTCGGGGCTGATAACAAAGCTGGTGTAGCCGAAATTATGGATGCCTGCTACCAACTCATGAACCATCCCGAAATTAAACATGGTGATATCCGTATTTTATTTACTCCTGATGAAGAGGTTGGTCATGGCGTTGATCACGTGGACATCGCAAAGCTTGGCGCTTTTGCCGCTTATACTATGGATGGAGAGAGTGCGGGCAATATGGAGAATGAAACCTTTTCGGCCAATGGTGCAAGGCTTACAATAAATGGCGTAAGCTCACACCCGGGATTTGCCAAAGGAAAAATGGAAAGTGCCATTAAAATTGCCGGACAAATTATTGCTGCCTTGCCCGATGAACTTTCGCCGGAGTATACCGAGGGCATGCAAGGCTTTGTACACCCGGTAGGTATAGAAGGCCATGTTGAAACCGCTGCTATCGACTTTATAATCCGCGATTTTGATGAAGCGAAACTTGCAGATCATGTGGAGGTTATCCGTAAAACAGCAACCGGGGTATTAAAGAAATTCCCAGGTTCAACGTTTGATATTGCCGTGAGCCAGCAATACCGCAATATGAAAAGTGTACTTGATCAGCACCCGCAAATTGTTGATTATGCCATGGAAGCTATTAACCGTACAGGTTTAACCGCTAAGTTGTGCAGCATCCGTGGCGGCACCGATGGCTCAAGGCTCTCATTTATGGGATTGCCTTGTCCCAATATTTTTGCGGGAGAACACGCTTTTCATAGCAGGCATGAGTGGGTATCGGTACAGGATATGCAAAAGGCAGTTGAAACCATTTTACACCTGTGCATGATCTGGGAAGAAAGAAGTTAGGATGAAGTCGATAGTCTTAAGTTCTAAGTTGAAAGTGTGTTTTTGACATCGGGCTTAAGACTAACCGCTTTGAACAAATCATAATTATCAACACGTCACTAAATTAAAAATGTATACGATACGCACCGCCACCGTAAATGATATAGAAACCATCCGCGATATTGCTGATAAAACCTGGTGGGTGACTTACAGCCCTATACTTGAGCGCGAACAAATAGCTTTTATGCTGGGCGAGATTTATTCGACAGAGAAAATAACTAAACAGGTTAAAGAAAATCAGCAAACTTTCCTTCTGTTGGAAGAAGAAGGCAGACCGGTAGCATTTGCAGCATACTCGCCCCGTGAAGAAAATCCGGAGATTTATAAACTGCACAAGCTATACTGCCTGCCCGAAACCCAGGGCAAAGGCTACGGTAAGGTATTAATTAACGAGGTAGCTCAAAAAACCAAAGATGCCGGCAAGCAAACGCTTGAACTTAATGTGAACAGGTATAACAATGCCAAGTCGTTTTACGAAAAGATGGGATTTGCAGTAGCTTATGAAGAAGATATAGCTATTGGTAAATACTGGATGAATGATTATGTGATGCGGAAAGAATTATAATTAAGCTTATTTGGGAGGAAGTGTTTTCAAAAGTTCTTTAGCCGGTACCGCTTTAAAACTGCCATCTTTCTCGCCAATGATTAAGCTTTCATTATTAGCAGCTGCTGCTTCAACCAGTTTGCGGTTTGCTCGTTTCATACCTTCAAGCACCTTTGCCTCTAACTCATTCATGTCCATTTGTTGTGCCTTAGTTGTCATTTGCTTGATCTAAAATTACTTTCCAATCATCGGATTTTATTATTGTTTTTTCCGATGCTTCCAAACCTCTTGCCACTACTTGAGTGCCAGTCCCCATGTTATTTATTACAAACCATCTATCACATAGAGGAGTATACAAATGTACCAAATTTCTTATTCCTCTGTAATACCTCCGCTCTATTACATCAGCCGGAATATTATGCCCGCCTCTGCTCACTCGTTTAGCAACCCGTTCCATTGCCATCTGTGGTGAACTTAGCCAAAAAAACAATAGAATAACTTCGTATCCTTTTTGCTGCGCTCTTTTAACTAAGGAAACGTAACTCCTGGTTGAAAGCGTAGTTTCAAAAGCAAAATCAACTTCCCGACTTAGCAATTCATCAATTCGCTGTAACATGATCCGGCCTGCTTCAAGTGCAACGCTTTCCGGGTTAAAGGGCGAAAGCCCAGCTGCAATATTATCAGCATTTACAAACTCATTGCAGTTAAGCAATTCGGGCAAAACCGTGTAGCTTGCAGTGGTTTTACCGGCACCGTTACAACCTGCTATGATGTATAAATTGGGCATCTGTTTTGAAATAGGTTCAATTAATCTTCCTTAAATATAGCATACATATGCTTGTCCATTACCTCACCATTCTTAATGATTGATCTTCGCAACACGGCTTCCTTCATATAACCAGCCTTTTCAAGCACCCGCATGGATGCCGTGTTTTTATCATATACGTCGGCTTCAATACGTATCAACGCAAAATGTTCAAATGCATACGTAGTTACCAATTTTAGGGCTTCGGTCATGATGCCTTTCCCCCAGTGTTGTTCGCTAAGCCAATAGCCTATCTCGGCAGTGATGCGGCTTTCGTCATTAAATGGTTCAATACCTATGCCGCCGCAGGCTTCGCCGTTAACTATAATGGCAAAGCTGGTTAAAGGTTGCTGTTCTTTTACTGTATTTATCCAAAACAAGGCATCATCAAGGGTATAAGGGTGCGGGAACCTGTCACGCAAAAAAGCCGCTACTTTTGCATTGTCTGCGTGGTGTTGAAGCGATACTTCATCTCCCTGTTGCCATGCCCTCAATAAAAATCCGTTGCCCTGTAGTTCCATTTGTAACAATAAAATGCTTAAAAATAGCAATCATTGGCTAAACTGCTAAATTGCATGCTTTATTGAGATATGAAAAAACTTTTAAGCTTATTGTTCCTGATGCCGGTAACGGGCGCTTTTGCACAAAAGCTGGACACCCTTACTATCGAAAAAATTATGCGCGACCCAAAATGGATCGGCGTATCTCCCTCCAATGTTCGCTGGGCTAACGACAGTAAAAAGATCTACTTTAAATGGGATGATGATGCTTCGGGTGATACGCGTTTATATGCTGTTAACCCGGCTGATAACAGGGTGCAAAAGGTTAGCATTGCCGGGCAGCGTGATCTGGCACCAGGCGGCGGCGAATGGAATAAAAAGCATACTCAAAAAGTTTTTAGTAAAAATGGCGACCTGTTTTTATACGATGTAAAAAGCAATAAAACCACCCGCTTAACCAATACTGTAGGGCAGGAAGATAGCCCCGCTTTTAACGGTGATGAAACAAAGATTATTTATAAAGAAGATAGCAATCTCTTTGCCCTGAACCTGAATGGCGGTAGCCTGGTACAGCTTACCAACTTTGTAAGGGCGGCAAGTGATAAAAAAAACAAGGATAAACCTAACGAGCAGGAGCAGTGGCTCAAAAAACAACAGCTTGAACTGTTTGATATCATCAAAAAAGAAGCGAAAGATGACAAAAAAGATTCGGCAGAAACGGCATTACTCAAACCTGATAAATTAAAAGAAATTGCCTTTGGCGAAAAAAGGCTGAGCGCTGTACAGATCAGCCCCGATGGCCGTTTTATAACTTATAACCTTGTCAAACGTGCCGAAGGGGTTCAGAATGCTATCGTACCAAACTATGTTACCGCATCAGGCTTTACAGAGGATATTCCTAACCGCTCAAAGGTTGGCCGCCCTTCATCAACTTCAGAGACTTTTATTTACGATAAGCGCCGCGAGGCCGTTTACCCGGTTATTACATCAGAGATTCCCGGTATTAAAGATCTGCCCGATTATTTAAAAGATTATCCCGAAGAATTAAAAGCCCGCCAAAAGGAAAATGCCGACAGGCCAGTAAACGTCGATGGCGTGATATGGAACCAAAGCGGCAGCAATGCCGTGGTTATTATCTCGGCACAGGATAATAAAGATTGCTGGATCATGCGCCTCGATCCGGTAACCGGGAAACTCAACCTGCTTGATCGTCAGCGTGATGAGGCCTGGATAGGTGGCCCCGGCATTGATGATCCCGGAAATACAGGTTTTATTGACGACACCCATTTTTATTACCAAAGCGAAGCCAGCGGCTACTCACATATTTATGTGGTTGATGTAACCAGCGGTGCAAAAAAACAGCTTACCAACGGCAAATGGGAAGTGCAAACCTTACAGCTAAGCAACGATAAAAAAACATTTTACTTTACTGCCAATATTGATCATCCGGGTATAACCCATTTTTACAGGATCCCGGTTAGCGGAGGAACCCCGGTTAAAATTACTGGTATGAAAGGCGGCAACGATGTAACGCTTTCTCCGGATGAAAAATGGCTGGCTATCAGGTATTCTTATTCCAACCGCCCCTGGGAGTTATATATCCAGGCTAATAAGCCGGGGGCAAAAGCAATCAAGCTAACCAACTCAGTTTCGGCCGAGTACCTGTCGTACCCATGGCGCGACCCGGAGATCATCTCCTTTAAAAACCGTTATGGTAGCGATGTTTATGCACGCCTGTATCAGCCTAAAAAAGCCGATCCTGCAAAACCGGCCGTAGTTTTTGTACACGGTGCAGGCTATCTGCAAAACGTTACCTATTCATGGAGTTATTATTTCCGTGAATTTATGTTCAATAACATGCTGGCCGATAATGGATATACCGTACTGGATATCGACTATACCGCAAGCGCAGGCTATGGCAGGGATTTTCGGACCGGCATTTATCGCCACATGGGCGGCAAGGACTTAACAGACCAGGTTGACGGTGTAAAACTGCTGGTTGAAAAATATGGTGTAAACCCGAAGCATGTAGGCTTATATGGTGGGTCATACGGCGGCTTTATTACCCTGATGGGTATGTTTACAGAGCCCGACGTTTTTGCGGCAGGCGGCGCTATCCGCTCCGTTACCGATTGGGCACACTATAACCATGAGTATACATCGAACATATTGAATGAGCCTTTTACCGATGAGCTGTCCTACCGCAAAAGCTCACCTATTTACTTTGCCAATGGTTTAAAAGGTAACCTGTTGATGCTGCATGGCATGATAGACCAAAACGTGAACTACCAGGATATCATTCGCCTTACCCAAAAACTGATAGAGTTGCACAAAGAAAACTGGGAACTGGCTTCATACCCTGTAGAGGATCACGGCTTTGAACAGCCCAGCAGCTGGACCGATGAGTATAAACGGATTTATAAGTTATTTGAAGGGACTTTGAAGAAATAAAAAATCTTCTCCGACGATAACACATTAACAAGCTCTAAAGCAAGACTTACGAAGTTTTTAAAACTTCGTAAGTCTGCAAGTATTAACATTGGGTTACTTAGTCCCTTTGCCTTTTTTATTTTGTGAGGCGTCCTGGGTGTCCTTAACCTCTTTCAAAAGCCTGAGCTTCATAAAAATCACCACTACACCAACAATGATGGCCCCTGCCATTACCGGGTAATTGTGGGTTGTAAGCATTTTATAGGCAACAATAAAGCACAAGGCTACACCCATGGTGTAAAGCACATTGAGCACTAATTTAAAGCCCATTAGTATACGTTTAATTCAGGGTCAATTTCGGCCTGCCACGCAAGGATACCGCCCCTTAAGTTAGACAGGTTGGTAAAACCAAGCTGCTCCAGCTGCATAATTGCGGCTGCGCTACGTTTACCGCTGCGGCACATTACTACCACGGGTTTATCTTTACTTATCTTTTCTGATTCTATTACTACGCCGCCGAGCGGTATAAGTTGTCCGCCAAGGTTTGAAGTTTCGTATTCAAAATCTTCCCTAACGTCAATCAGTTGAAAGTCTTCGCCTTTGTCAATTTTTTCTTTTAGTTCCTGTACGGTTATCTCGTTCATGTTAAATGTAATTATAATCCAAAGGTAGTTTTTTTCTTAATCAAATATTTAGGCTTGTTATTTGTAACAATCAAAGTGTATGAGCGTTTCATATATGTTTACACAATAATTACTTAATGAAAAAAGTTACACGCTTTTTCTGGTTCTGTTCAGGAGCACATATCGATACCTTAAAAAAGTACCCTATCGAGCATAATAAGTATGTTGGTATTGGGGCAACTATATTTTTCACCGCTTTGTTTGCGGCTTTATCGGGCGGCTATGCCATGTACTTTGTTTTTAACGGTGATGGTTTTGCTGTAGGCTTTGCTATACTATTTGGTTTGCTTTGGGGAACGGCCATTTTTAATATGGACCGTTACATTGTATCCAGTATTAACAAAGAAGGTACAACCAATCAGCAGATTTTGCAGGCATCGCCGCGTATTTTGCTGGCCATTATGATAGGTATTGTGATATCGCGCCCGCTTGAGCTCAAGATTTTTGATAAAGAAATTCGCCAGAAACTAAAAACCGCCTATTTAAAGGGGCAACGCAGTAAGATTGATACCCTCGAAAAAACCTACATGCAGAAGTATGCCATGGAGCTGGGTAAAAATACCGATCTTAAAAAGGAAAAGGATTCGCTTGAACGGGATATTAACCGCTCACGCTACCAGCTTAACCAGGAAGTTTTCGGCGATAAAACCAACCAAACATCGGGTATCACCGGTTACGGAACTTACGCCAAGCAAAAACAATCTGTACTGGAAGAAAAAGAAGCCCGCCTTAAAACTGTTACTGATAATTTAGGGCAGATGGACCAGTACCTGAGCGCCCGTAAGGATTATGAGGGACTAAACAGTACGCGCCTCTTTACCGAACATCAACTGGATAGTCTGGCCAGCATTGCAGGTTTCTCTGACCGTAACTGGGCATTGGGGCAACTCACTTACACAGAAAACGGGAAGCGCGACCTGGATACTTACCTGGCTATCTCATTTATTGGGTACCTTTTTATTTTGTTTGAATGTTTACCGGTGTTTGTAAAGCTGATGTCCCCCAAGGGGCCTTATGATACAGCCATAGCCAAAACCGCCGAAGCCAATATTCACCTGGCCGAACGGGACAAGGAACGGGATATGGCAGTTACGGATAATATTTATGACCATAACCTGGATACGGATATCCAGCGGCGAAAAAAGATCATTACTTCACAATCTGATTATGATTTTGAGCGGCATAGTTATGAGTAAATTGTGAATGCGAAGACACATAATTGATTGGCTAAGCGTAGGCGTTGCGCGATTCCCCTCTTGAGAGGGGTGGAGGGGTGTGTTTCTGTGCACAATTTATGAATGATGCAGAGACACACCCCTCCACCCACAGAGCCATCGCGCCCCCTCTCAAGAGGGGATTTATTTGAGCAATTATGCGTCTCTACGTTATTTTTTGCAATTCCCAGCCTAATCCCTCATCTTGCACAACATATCATCAACCTATGTTTGAGCAATTTTCCCATTCAAACTTTCATCTCATCTGCGATAAGCTTGCTGCTAATGACCCTGATCTTGCCATGATCATTCAAAATCATGGCTATCCGCCCTTATGGTCGCGGCCTAACAGTTTTGAAACATTGGTGCATATTATTTTGGAGCAGCAGGTATCGCTGGCGTCGGCATTATCTGCCTTAAATAAACTGCGGGAAAGGGTGCAGCAAATTACGCCAACCCGGGTACTGCTCCTTACCGATGAGGAATTTCGCGCATGCTATGTAAGCCGGCAAAAAACTATCTACATAAAATATCTTGCCGAAGCCATTGTGAACGGACAAATTAACCTTGCCGAAATGGAACAAATGCCTGATGACATTATCCGCGCCAAACTAACCGCCCTCAAAGGTATCGGCAACTGGACAACAGATGTGTACCTCATGTTTGTACTGCAACATGCCGATGTTTTCCCTATCGGGGACCTTGCGGCAGTTAATGCGCTGAAAAGGGTAAAAAACTTGCCAAAAGATACATCAAGAGAAGAATTATTATTGGTAACCGAACAATGGAAACCTTACCGCACCATTGCATCAATGTTGTTATGGCATTATTACCTGTCGTCGCCACGGCCTCCGAGGAATTAGTAAGCCGGTAACTTCCCCGTACGCTCTTCCAATCTCGCCTTCGCCAAAAACCGGCCTTCTGGTGCTTTGTTCATCAATACAATTGTATCTAAAGCCTATTGGATATTTAAACAATACCCTGTAATGTGAGCGAAAAACATTTATATTAGTTACCAAATAAACCTGAAATAGTAAAAGCAGATCGCCGGTACAAAATATATACTACGGGATTCTTTTATTTTGCCAATAATAATACCTGTAAAATTGACATTATTTAATTACAACCAATATAACATCAACATGTGTGATGCACGAATAGTTGTGAAAAATTTAGCCTGCTCCCCCAATCTATTACTTATATGAGAAAACTTTTAACCTTGTTTTTTTTACTAAACGTCGTTGTAACCTATGCCCAAGTTAAGCCTTCGGGCATTTTGCTAAACCTTAAAAATGCAAACACCAAAGCTGTAAAAGGCATTTCAGAGGTGAGGGCTTTGGATAGCAGCCACCCTGTTGAACTAAGTTTTCAAACGCATACTTGTGTTGGTGTAAACCGGGAAGACAATAAATGGTACGTGCTTCCTTTAAATGATGTTTCCGGCAAAATTAGTGCGAATACAAATTTGTGGATCTTACCGCAGGACGCGCTTTCAAAAGATAATGCTTACCTGATCAAATTATCAGGCAGCGATTCGGTCACTGTCGTTTCAGAAAATGACCGGCTGAGGGTGAATGTATATTCTCCCAAATTTGAGTTACATACAGCCGAGGCCCGGCCTCATAGTGATTGTTTTAATAATCGTTATGCCCTAAACATACAGGGTGGCGATGCCTTTGCAAATACCTTAGCCGGTTTTTACTGGGGAACCATGCTGCAATCGGTAATAGAAAAAACCAAGGCTAAAAACTATCCTTACTCAAGCGGGTACGTTATCAGCACATTAAACCCAAAGGCTTACGCCGGTTCCTATCCCGACGTTGATCACGAATTTCAGATAAAAGGGCGGCTTGCCTTCGCTTCCGACCTTGATATTGATGTAGTGAAACGGATGATGGAACTTCAGTTTAAATTAATGCAGGACGATCCGGAAGGCTTGTTCCGGGATCCTTGTTCTGTTCAGCCAAGCGGCGAGCGTGAATACCATATCCGCAGAAACAGCCAAAACAATAAAGTAAATGCCAACATGTTTTTATTAACCGGCAATATGGAAATTCAGGAGGAGGCCTTCCATTATTTTGAAGCTACAAAAGATTCTGCCTGGCTTAATAAAAATATCGACAACCTTGAAAAGGCCGCCGCGCTTACCATTGCAAATACCGACCAGTATGGACGTGTATGGTCTGACGTATATTATGAAGACCAGGTAATGAAAGATGGCCGGGAAACGATGTCGGGCGCATTGGCGGCCTATACATTTAAGTTGCTGGCACAAATGGAAAATATTTTAAACCGTGGAGACAAGTCGGGTTACTACAGTGAGCTTTCAAAAAAGATAGCCCAACAATTGGTTAAACCATTACCACAAGGATTTTGGGACGAGCAGGAACAAAGGTTTGTTGATTGGGTAGATAGAAGCGGCGTAAAGCACAATCATATCCATTTACTGGCTAATATTTTACCGGTGATCTTTGGTTATACAACCGAAGCTCAAACCAGGGCAGTAGCTAAACTTGTTAATTCAAACCTGGCCGAATTTCAACGGTTCCCAAGCTTTATTTCGGCAGATGTTGCGGCTTACGACAAAAATGAGATTGGCGACGGCGGCCCTTACGACCTTTGTGCCGCCGGGCGCTATTGGTGGTGGGATGCATCATACTGGAAATGGCTCAATAATACCGATATGCTTTATAAACAACTTAAAACTGTTGCCGCCGAAGCCGTTAAAGACTCCTACTACATGGGCGAACGGTACGACATGAACCATGTTTATTATGTTGACAATAAAGATTGGCACGGTGCTGATATGTATTACGAATACCCATGCGTTTATACATCGGTACTGATAGATAATTACTTAGGCATTCAGCACAGTTTAAACGCCGATTTAAGCATTAACCCAAAGGTTAACGGTTACGGTACGGTTGAATTTACAAACCCGCTATACAACATTCGTTATACAGTTACTGCGAAAGGGTTCAAATTAAAAAACCTATCCAACAAGCCACGCCGGTTTGCTGTAGATTTATCATCGGTGTTTAAAGGGAAACGGTTGAAGTTTGTTGGTAAGTCAAAAGCAGAAAGCCCAGATGCTGTAATTTCATTAGCGGCGAATGAAGAAGCGAGTTGGGTTATAAGTAAATGATGAAAAGGCTTTCCATCACGTCATTGCGAGGCACGAAGCAATCCCCAACTTACAGAGCTGATCTGCAGAGTTCGCGATTGCTTCGTGCCTCGCAATGACGTTTTTATAAGTGTTGCTAATACCCCAACAATCTTTCCATACTCTCCTCCAGCCTCGTCTTAGCCAAAAATTGCTCTTCCAGGGCTTTGCTCATTGGGATAGCGGTATCCAGGCTACCGCAGCGCATTACCGGGGCATCAAGATATTTAAAACAATGCTCGGCAATGTGGGCGGCAATTTCGGCACCGAAGCCATTGGTTAGGGTATCTTCATGCAATATCAGCGCCCTACCTGTTTTTTTAACGCTGGCTTCAACAGTTTCCTGGTCCCAGGGTTGCAGGCTGCGCAGGTCGATAATCTCTATAGATTGATCTGGGTGCTTATCAGCATATTCCAGTGCCCAGTGCACGCCAAGGCCAAATGTAATGATAGTAGCCTTTTCGCCCTGCTTAATGATATTGGCCTTGCCAATCTCAATCATTACATCATTATCAGGTATATCGGCACTGATACTTCGGTACAGGTATTTGTGTTCAAAATAAATTACAGGATTGGGGTCGTCAATGGCAGCGAGCAACAGTGCTTTGGCATCGGCCGGGAAGGCCGGATAAACGACTTTTAAACCCGGAGTTTTGGTAAACCAGGCTTCGTTGCTTTGTGAGTGGAACGGGCCGGCACCGGTGCCGGCGCCCGCCGGCATCCGGATCACTACGTCAACACCTTGCGCCCAGCGATAGTGCGTTTTGGCAAGGTTATTAACAATTTGGTTAAAGCCACACGTGACAAAATCTGCAAACTGCATTTCAACTATCGCCTTATAACCGTTAAGGGCAAGCCCCATACCTGCGCCAACAATTGCCGATTCGCATATCGGCGTATTACGAACGCGGGCTTTGCCAAACTCTTCCACAAAGCCCTGTGTAATTTTAAAGGCACCTCCGTATTCGGCAATATCCTGCCCCATGATCACCAGGTTGGGGTGTTTGCGCATGGCCTGCTTAAGGCCATCGCTAATAGCATCAATATAGCGTTTATTGGTAACCGGCGAAGCTTTTGGCTGTACAACCGGGAAACTGTAAGGCTTATACATATCCTGTACTTCCGTGGCTACATCAGGTACAATATCGGCTTCGGCGTAAACCTTTTCAATTTCGGATTCAATGAGGGCAGCAAATTCCTTACGGATCACTGGGATCATGTCTTTAAGTAAAACTCCTTCGGCAAGCAGGTATTTTTCAAAATTCGCTACCGGATCTTTTCCCGCCCACCATTCAAACAAGTTATTGGGTACGTATTTGGTGCCCGATGCTTCTTCGTGCCCACGCATCCTGAAAGTCATACATTCCAGCAAAACAGGGCGAGGGTTTTCACGAATAGCTTTATTAATTGCAGTTATGGTATTATAAACTTCAAGCAGGTTATTACCGTCAATACGGCGGCCTTCAATACCATAGCCAACGGCTTTATCAACCAGTTCGCGGCAGTTATATTGCTCGTTTGTTGGGGTAGAAAGGGCGTAACCATTGTTTTCGATCAGGAATATCACCGGCAGTTTCCAAACAGAAGCAATATTGAGTGCTTCGTGAAAATCTCCTTCACTGGTAGCACCCTCACCGGTAAAAACAAGTGTTGATTTTTTTTTGCCCGATAATACATCGGCTAAGGCAATACCATCGGCCAGGGCAAGCTGCGGACCAAGGTGCGAGATCATCCCGATGATCTTATATTCCTGGGTGCCGAAGTGGAAGGAGCGGTCGCGCCCTTTGGTAAAGCCCGAAGGTTTGCCCTGCCATTGCGCCATTAAGCGGGAAAGAGGGATATCTCTTGATGTAAAAACACCAAGATTGCGGTGCATGGGCAAAATATATTCATCGGTATTCATGGCCAGGGCGCTTCCTACAGCTATGGCTTCCTGGCCAATACCCGAAAACCATTTGCCAATGCGCCCCTGCCTTAGCAGGATCAGCATCTTCTCTTCAACCATGCGCGGGAATAGCAATTTTTTATAAAATGCCAGCAAAGTATCATTATCGAGGTTTTTCCTGTCAAAAATCATAACGTAAAACTAACGAAGTTTTTAAAACTTTGTATGTTTGATGATACTATCAAAAAACTATGAAGCGCACCTCTATTTTAATCATTATACTCCTGCTCATGATCGGTTTTGTGGCCAGCTCGCAGGACTTTTTTCTATTGCCACATAATTTTTACGTTCATAAAGGCGACAAGCTCAACCTGCATTTGTTGAGCGGCAGCGAGTTTAAACCCGAAAATGAATTTAAGTACGCCACAGCAAAGGCAACTAAGTTTATGCTGTACGAGGGCTCAAAAAAAACCGACCTTTCAAAACTTACCAACACCGCCGACAGCAGCCTGCTTACCTACGAGCTTCAAAACTCGGGCCTTGCACTGTTTGAATTGGTAAGAGATGACGAAACAGAATCGGAAAGAAATAAATTTATCAGGGCGCTGGAAAGCGAAGGGCTTGATAAAATGGCCGAAGAAGCCCGCGCCAGCAGTCAGCAGTACTTTGTTGAAAGATATCATCAGTCAACAAAAACCCTTATTTCTGTTGATAAGGCTAACGGAAAGGATTTTGATAAACCGCTGGGCGAAGATTATGAAATTGTGATACAACAAAACCCTTATAAAGCTGCCTACGGCGACGATGTAACTGCCCAGATACTTTTCAAGGGTAAGCCAATGAAGGACGCCGTGGTAATGCAATATGTACGTACTTTAAACGGCACCATTATTCCACAAAAGCTGCTGAGTGATAACAGTGGTTTGGTTTTCTTTAAGCTGAGCCGTGAGGGAGTTTATATGATCAGCTCAACACATGTTGAGCCATCGCAGGATAAAAAGGCTGATTATGAAAACTGGACTGCCACATTCACTTTTGCATTCAGCAATACTGATGATGCACCAAATACTTACCGTGAATTTGGCTTTGGAAACAAGCATTAATTAGCGACAGGTTTAAGTAGCAGTGGCAGTAATGAAAACGGCAGTTTTATAAGGAAAACAAACCATGTCATTGCGAGCGCAGCGCGGCAATCGCACGGAAGCATATCCGCTTTGCATTGCATGCGATTGCTTCTCTCTTGCGCTCATCTGCGATGAGTGCTTAATATGGGCTTACGTTTGTAACGTAAGCGCCGTAAATGGCGTTACAAACGCCAAACCATATTAAACCCTCGTTAAAAACGAGCGCAAGTCAGACAAGCATTAATTAGCGGCAGGTTTAAGTAGCAGCGACAGTAAAGAAAACGGCAGTTATATAACAGGAAAGCTCATCTATCCCTGTTATATAACTGCCGCTTCGTCTAAAATTCAATATGCGCCCTTAGTGAAAATACGTTTACCGGCCCCCTGTCTTTATTATAGGCAGGGTTTAGTAAAAACTGGTATCCCGGTGTAAGCCAGAATTTCTTTTGATAGGCGTTGATCTTATAATCAAGCTCGGCAATAAATTCGGTGCCATAATTGAGTTTTCCATCACCTATTATAAAACCGTAGCCTCCTGCTGCAAGATAATCACGATGAGCGTTTGAGATGCCATTAGCTACAAAAGCCAGGCCTAACTCATCATCGCCACGGTTCCATGAACTGCCTTTAAGCACACCACCAAAGCTTAGCGAGCGATCAATTTCGGTAAAATACCAGGTTTCGGTTTTGCCGTCATTATAACTTACTTTGGCAAACACGCCAAAATCTTTGGTTAAATACTGATCGGCACTGATACCAAACCCATATTTGTGCCTGCCCCAGGCTTGGGTAGTATCAACATTTGGTGCAGTCGGACTAAGCGCCAGTGCCTGACGGTAGTCGCCCATTTTACCATTATTACGGAATCCCAGGATCCTGAAAGTACCTTTTTGGCCATTTAATGTATAGCGTTTTTCGTACTCTAAAGTCTGGGTATTGGCCCTGCCTACTTTCTGATCCCAGATGGCACCATTGGCAGTAGTGGTCGACATGGTGAAGGCAAAACGTAATGTCCAGTTTGGCTGTCCTAACTCGGTGTGTACGCCCAAAACGTAACCACGGGTGTTTGCCGGATAATCCCATGCTCCGTTATCCATCAAGCTCCAGTTCATGAACTGTGTACGCGGGTCATGGCTAAATTCATTGCCGTCATAAAAATCGGCCATGCCAAATTTACCTACAGTAACCGAAAAGTAGCGCTTGCTTTTTAACCCGGCTAATTGGTTGGCATCATCGCTAATGGTGTCTTTATCCTTACCCCATTCAAAGTTTTGGGTAAAGTATAACCGGGCAATATAGATCTTTGGTTCCGCACCACCCACACGAAAAGTTTCGCCATTAGGGAAACCCGCTGCTCCTAAAGTTTTGCTCAAGCCAGCCCCACCGGAAAGCTCAGGGTTAAAATAAGCTTCGGCACCTTTCCAAAGTCTTGCGCCGCCAAAAAGTGTGGTGGTAATTGAGCTTTGTGTTTCCTCGCCGGTAAGCAGGCTGTTATCGCCGGTATAATCGGCATGGAACGATGGTTTGTATTGGGTAATTACTGTTTGCTGAAAATGGAAATTAAAACGCTGACGTTTAACGGTGTCCTGGCCAAAAGTAAGGCCGGCAATTAAAACAGGTATTATAGTAAGTATTAATTTCTTCATGGGTTATCAAAATTTGGCGCAAAAGTAAGCTTTCGCGTTAACTATGAACCACATTCCTCAAAAAACTGTTTCAAATAATCTTCCATAAAAGCGTGCCGTTGCGCAGCAATCGCTTTCCCGGCAGGAGTATTCATTTTATCCTTAAGCAATAACAGCTTTTCGTAAAAATGATTAATGGTTGGGGCGGTTGTGTTTTTGTACTCTTCTTTGGTCATATTAAGCTTTGGCTCAATTTCCGGGTTGTACAATTCCCGTCCTTTGAAACCGCCATAGGTAAAAGCACGGGCAATGCCTATAGCACCAATGGCGTCCAGTCTGTCGGCATCCTGTACTACCTCTAACTCCGGTGAATGAAACGATTTTTGATCAAAGCTGGCCTTGAATGACATGTGCCTGATGATTTGCTGTACATGTTTGATAACATCAGCATCAACATTCATGCTTTGCAGATAGTTGCCGGCCGTACGGGGTCCAATCTCCTCATCGCCGTTATGGAATTTACTATCGGCAATATCATGCAGCAAAGCAGCAAGTTCAACTACAAGCTGATCAGTTTTTTCTGTTTGATTGATGAGTTTTGCGTTGGTCCAAACGCGGTGAATATGCCACCAGTCGTGGCCGCCTTCGGCATTTTTGAGGGTATCGCGTACAAAATCAACAGTAGCGGCAATAAGTTTATCGTGTTCCATCTTTTGCAAAGATACTAAGCAAAAGATGGAACATTGGTATTGTGTATAAAACGTTAAGCCGCTACCGTTTTTTCTGTATTGATAAGTTCAGAAACTTCAACCTCTAAAATAGAAGCAATCTGAAACAGCCTTTCAACGGTTATTTTTGTATAACCTAACTCTATTTTACTGTAGGCATTTTGCGATATACCTAACTTGGCTGCAAGGTATTCCTGGGTATAATTTAATCCTTCCCTGGTATGCCTGATGTTAGCGGCGATGGCCTTGATCTTAAAATTTAGCATATCTTTCATCCAATTATATTTTAATTCAATTATAACTAACGAGAATAATTGAAGCCCGGATTTCAGATTTTGTAAAAAAAATCCAACTCGCCCGCCAGGATACAGGAGATTTTTTTAGGTTTTAATTAAAAGTAAATGCCATTAATGGCCCTATAAGCATGATTACGAAAAAAGTTACGCTTTGGTTTTAACTAAAACTATATTTTTTTTTAAAAAAGATTTTTTTAAAAAAAGCGACAGGCCTTAAGATCTGTCGCTTCCAAATATGTTTTATTAATAAACTATTCGCTTAAATCGTAACTAACCGTAACCGAAGGCAATAAAGTAGCCGTTTCAAGCGGTACCTGGTTGTAAGATATGATAGGCCTGCGTTTGCTGTAGTAATCAAATGCGGCCTTCATGGTTGCATTACTGGTATTTGCCGGCGCATTAAAGTTGATAGAAAATGGCAAAATAAAATCATGCAGTTTTTCATGATCAGGAATAATCCATTTATGGTTCGATTTTTTTAGCGCCTCAATGATAGGCACTACCAGTATAGCATCATCGGCATAGTAAACTATGATCTTTTTAATGGTGCCTTTATCATCTGCAGTAAATTTAAACACAGCCGTGCCGGTAGCTTTCTTTTTAATGATCTCGGGCGATACAACAAGGCTGTCTTTAAAAAAGCGGTTCATAATAGGACTACCGCCCTGAAATGGAAATGCTAATTGTGTTTGTGCCTTAACTAATACTGATGATAAAATAAGTGTTATAAATAACAGGATCTTTTTCATTTAATTTTCTTCTTTCGGTTCGCGTTTGCTGCCCTGATACAGTTCATACTCAAACAGGCGGCAATCAAGCTTACCATTATAAAATTCAATTTTGCGGGCAGCCTTTAAGCCTATTTTCTTGGCTAAATCGGGATTGCCCGTAAAAACGTAACCATTATACCCGAGGCATTTCTTTTTCAGGAAATCGCCCATACGTTTATAGGTGATCTCCAATTTGGTGTGCACACCCAAACGCTCGCCGTATTCAGGGTTAAACATCACCACGCCTGTTGCTTCAGGCACCTCGGTATCTTCAAAGTCACAAACGGCAAAATCGATTAAATGTTCTACGCCGGCAGTTTTTGCATTTTTGCGGGCAATGTCAACAGCATCTTCAGAAATATCTGTAGCGATGATTTTAAAGCCGGTTTCTTTTTTGGCTTTATCTTTTAATGCACGGCGCTCAGCAAAAAATACGGTTTCATCATAACCAAGTACGTGCATAAAGCCGTAGTTCATCCTGAACAAGCCAGGATGTTTATCGGTAGCCAGCAAGGCGGCTTCAATAGCCAGGGTGCCCGAACCGCACATGGGGTTAATGAAAGTACTTTTCATATCCCATTTGGTAGCCATAATGGTTGATGCCGCTAATGCCTCAAGCATAGGTGCTTTGCCCGGTATTTTACGGTAACTGTGTTTTGCCAGGGTTTCGCCGGATGTATCCAGGAAAATTTCGGCACGGTCATCCTGCCAGTAAAGGTGCACCAGCGCTTTATTAACCTCGGGGCCAGAGTCGGGCCTGATGCCTTTGATAGATTTGATCCTGTCAACAATGGCGTCTTTTACCTTTACATTGGCAAACAAAGGGGTAAGGATGTGCTCGTTATTTACGTTTGATGATACCGAAAAATAGCCGGTAAAATCGATCAGCTTTTCCCATTCAATGGTTACCAACTCATCGTAAAGCTCTTTCGGGTCGCGGGCGGTGAAGGTTTTTAACGAATACAGGATCTGACTTGCGCAGCGCAAATTCAAATTAAGCGGAATGGTATCTGTAACGGTACCTTTTAGTTCGACCCCCGTGGGGAAAACACGCACCGGCTCAAAGCCTAAAGCTTCAACTTCCCGTTGCAGGTAAGTTGAAAGCCTTTTGTTACATGTAATTATGATTTTACTTTCGGTGTGGAAAACTTGCATATTAATTCGGTAAAATTAAGAATTAAAAAGCCCCTATTTTAATTTCTTAACTATTAACTTTACATTTTAAATTATTTGAAGACTAATTATGGAAGTTAAAGGTAAGGTACATGAAGTATCGGCTACCCAGCAAGTAACCGATTCACTTAAAAAACGCGAACTTATACTTGAATATATTGAGAACCCTCAATACCCTGAATATTTAAAGTTTGAAGCTATACAGGATCGTTGCAATTTACTTGATAACGTTAAAGTTGGTGATGATGTAGAGGTGTCATTTAACCTTAAAGGTCGCCCGTGGACAGATAAAATGGGTAAAAAAAGTTATTTTAACTCGTTACAGTTATGGAGGGTTACTCCGCTGGCTGCAGCTAACAACGCATCTGCTGCGCCGCAATATGCAGCTCCATCTGCTGATATCAGTTCATCTGCCGATGATGACGATCTGCCGTTCTAAACAGAAAAGAATAAGCAAGATATTTCAAAAGGCCCTTCATCAGGGCCTTTTGTTGTTTGCTGGATTTCATATTACTATATTGAATCCATCGGTAATAAGATTGATCAAATTGATTATCATGTAGCGGCAATCAAAGAACGAGCAAAATAATATGGCAACAATTCAAACGCAATCCTTGCTTACCTGTCCTGCTTGCGGACATCAAAAAGAAGAAACTATGCCCACTAATGCCTGCCAGTACTTTTACGTATGTGAAAACTGCCAGACCATGCTAAAGCCGCTTGCCGGGGATTGCTGTGTATATTGCAGTTATGGAACAGTAAAATGTCCGCCGGTACAGGCTGGCACTTCCTGCTGCCGATAAACTGGTCATACCTCGCTAAAAGTTGTCTTTATCCGTTTCTTAACATATCCGCAAATTCATTCGGTAACGGGCTATCCTCAACTGCTCGCGCAGCCCTTTCAACATCATAAGCAACACGTATAAATTCAACCAGAACACTGCTTGGATCAGTAACAGAGCTTGTTTGGCTGAGTGTTAAAATCACATAACAGCCGTTGGGATTACCATCTTTCGGCTTACCCACAGAACCCAGGTTAACAACGTGCTTATAGTTGCTATCATCAGCTTTGAGAATACGATGATAGGGTTTGTGCGAGTGACCGACACACAAAATGTCAGCCTTTGCTTCGTCCATCATTTCTAAAACATAAGTCTCATCGAGATCTTCTAAAACATATTCGTCAACACTCCGTGTGCTGCCATGAGCCAGTACGATGTTTAACGCATCGTCATTTAGTTTAAATTCCAGCCGGATATGAGCGGGAAGTGTTGCAAGGTATTTTCTGCCATCGATATCAACTAAATGATAGGCGTAGTTTTTACCAAGCTCACTTAAACTGTGTTCTGTTGTTACCAGTTTTTTTACTTTCAGGTCATGGTTACCTGCAAGCGTTGCAATATTACGTTTACGGATTTCACCGATCACCTCGTTAGGCCAAACGTTGTAACCTACGAGATCACCGAGACAATAAACGGCATCTACATGACGGGCATCTAAATCTTTCAGCATGGCTTCCAATGCCGGAAGATTGGCATGAATATCGGAGAAAAGTGCAATTTTCATTATTCTACGACAGTTATAGTTTTAGACGTATAGTATTTCTTACGGAAGTAAAAAGCAAGGTTAACCAATGCGATCAGGGCAGGCACTTCGACCAGTGGCCCGATAACCCCGGCAAATGCTTCGCCGGAGTTAATGCCGAACACACCAATCGCTACAGCAATCGCCAGCTCGAAATTGTTACCGGTGGCAGTAAATGCAATAGAAGTACTTCTCGAATAATCGGCTCCAAATGATTTGCCCAGGAAAAAGGCGATCACGAACATGATGGCAAAATAAATCACCAGCGGAATAGCGATCCTCACAACATCCATCGGTATTTGCACGATCAGGTTACCCTTAAGGCTGAACATCACCACAATGGTAAACAGCAGGGCGATCAATGTTATTGGTGAAATGAACGGCACATATTTGGTTTGAAACCATTCTTCGCCTTTGATTTTGATCAGTGTGTAACGGCTGATAACACCGGCTGCAAACGGTATCCCTAAGTAAATGCCTACGCTCTTAGCAATCTCGCCAATGGTAATATTCACTGCCAGGCCTTGCAGCCCGAATAATGGCGGCAATACCGTAATGAACAGGTAAGCGTAAACGCTGTATAATAATACCTGGAAGATGCTGTTTAAAGCGATCAGCCCGGCAGCGTATTCGCGGTTGCCCTCGGCCAGTTCATTCCATACCACCACCATCGCAATACAACGGGCAAGGCCGATCAATATCAGGCCGACCATATAAGCCGGGTGGTCACGCAATAAAGTTATCGCCAATACAAACATCAGTATCGGGCCAACGATCCAGTTAAGCACCAGTGAAGCGCTTAATACTTTGGTATCCTTAAATACCTGTCCCATGTTCTCATATTTTACTTTGGCAAGCGGCGGGTACATCATCAGGATCAGGCCAATAGCCAGGGGGATGTTGGTTGTACCGCTTGAAAAAGAATTGATGAACCCGGAAGATGAGGGAATGAAATAGCCAATCCCTACGCCAATTGCCATGGCAAGGAAAATCCAAAGGGTTAGGTACCGATCAAGGAAACCTAATTTTTTACGCTCGGCCACGGGGGCACAGTTATTTGCTGACATGTGTTTTACTGTATAGTTAATGTGAAGCAGGGGTTAAACTATATTCCATTTAGTTATTTATTGCATTAAAGCAATATTACGATTGATATTAACAAAAAAAGCTCAGCAACAACTATCGTCACAATTTACCTCTACAAAAAAGCTGGCAAGTAAGGTTCTGTATTTTGCCCAGGTTTTATTGTTGATACAGTAACACATACTGGTGCCTTCTATTTTTCCTTTAATGATCCCCACATCTTTCAACTCTCTCAAATGTTGGGAAATGGTAGGTTGTGCAAGGCCGAGCAAATCGACCAAATCACTTCCTATACATTCATTGGCTTTGATCAGGTGTTCAATAATGGCAATACGGGCAGGGTGCGCCAATGCTTTTAACATTATCGCCAGCTCATTTTGTGCGTCTGTAAAATTTGCTGTTTTTGTTACTCCCATATTGCAATGTCACGATTAATTGGTGAAGTAAAAAAAGCTTTTGGCTATTTATTTTTCAACCGTCCTGCTCTCATGTTAAATTCTCTTTTACAAAGTTTGCCGAAAAGATTCTTATCATGTCCCTTACCTCGCGGAATTTATCCATGATCTCTTCCGGTGTACCGGTAGCTTTTGCCGGATCAGGGAAGTTTTGATGGAAGCGTTTAACATTGCCCGGGAAAAACGGGCAGGCCTCATTGGCGTTATCGCAAACCGTGATCACCATATCAAACGGAATGGCCGAATATTCGTCCACATGGTTTGAGGTGTGTTTTGAAATATTAATGTGATCTTCGGCCATCACCTGTATGGCTTTAGGGTTTACGCCGTGTGTTTCAATCCCGGCGCTGTAGATCTTTGCTTTGTTCCCGGCATAAAACCGTAAATAACCTTCAGCCAACTGGCTACGGCAGCTATTACCCGTGCATAGTACTAAAATATTTGTCATGTTATTTCCTTTAATTGATCCCTGTAACTTTACTTCTTCTTTCCAACAGCAATACGTTGCGCCATATACCGTTCATTTTCCCAACCCTTTCCCGGTAACCGATTTGCCTGAAGCCATGCTTTTCATGCAAAGCAACACTTGCGGCATTTTCAGGAAATATCCCGGCCTGTAATGTCCAGATATTTTCTGCCTCGGTATTGCTGATCAGCTTTTCGAGCAAAGCCGATCCGACCTTTCGCCCATGGTAGGCTGTACCTACATAAACACTCACTTCGGCAACCCCTGCATAAACGCAACGGCTTGATACCGGTGTTAAGGCAACCCATCCGGCAATTTTGCCATCAATTTCTGCAACAAAACGGTGCTTTTCCATGTGCGATTTATTCCATGCAGGGCCATCGGGTGCGCTGGTTTCAAACGTGGCGTTGCCGGTTGTAATGCCTTCCTGGTAAATGCGCAAAACGCTGTCCCAGTCTTCATCGGTCATCGGTCGTATTGCTATCATCGTGATTTTAGTCAAAAGTTCAGAAATCGGTTTGTTTTTAGCAGCAGCCTGAACCGGGTTCGCAGCATGGAGCAGCAACGGCAAGGTTTTTCAATTCAACCTTTTGTTTTGCAGGTGCAGGAGTGCAGCACTCTTCACCTTTATCATTCGTGCCGCAGCTTCCGCCCCTTGTGATGGCTTTGCATTGAACAGCATCCGGGCGCAGGTCAACGATCAGGTTATCGCCATCAATGATAAATTCACCCGGAAACATCTGGCGGGTATCAAATCCTGAATTTCCGAACTCGATCTTCACCGTTCCAAGCGGGTTAAGCGGTAGGGATTTTTCGACAATGGCAACGATAGATAAGGCTTTGCTTACTTTCATTGATCTTTCCTGCTGCTCGTTTTCAGGCTCCCATAGCTGTACGATAATTTCTGTCCAGCTATTCATCACGCCGCCGCAATCAACAGAAACAATTGGTGCTTGTTTGATCTCGGTAATGTGATAAGAAGCATCAACCCATTTGTTTTCTGCATACTGGAACTGCAAATTCAGATCGGGGTTCTTTACCAGTTCTCCTTTGAACTGGCTCCAGTTCAGGCTATCTGTTTTGTTCATGACTTCGTTCTCCTTTACTTGTTTTATTGCAATATTGCGATTGATTTGTTCAAATTTTTTTAGCAGCAAGATTGGGTTTTATTGTACGACTGCATGAACTGGCCCAGCTGATGTTCCAGCTTTTCCCATGCTTTAGGCTCGATGCAGTAACATACGCTTACGCCCTCTATTGTGCCTTGTATCAACCCAGCATTTTTGAGCTCTTTCAAATGCTGTGAAATTGTTGGTTGTGCCAAACCCAGTTCATCAACCAAATCACCGCAGATACAAGCATTTGTTTTGATCAGATATTGCAGGATGGCAATACGGGCAGGATGCGCCAATGCTTTTAACATTGTTGCCAATGCATTTTGCTCATCTGTGAATATTTCTGTTTTGGTAAGTCCCATAATAAATATATCGCAATATTACGATTAATGTTTTATAGTGCAAATAATTTTTTGCTGATCCATTATACAGCTTTCAGGTATCGGCGCAATAAAACCGTAGAAAACAACACTTTAATATTAATTACATTTGTTAAATTTTGTTAAATGCAATTTTTGTGTGCGGATTTAGGATAATTTTGTTGTTTAATAAATGAAGAAGAGGAGCATAGGTTTAATTATTGGCTTAATGAGCTTTGCGCTGTTGGGCGTAATGGCTATGCAATTTTATTTCCTGCGGCAATCATACCAGATGCAATCCGATTCGTTTGACCGCCAGGTGAGGGAGGCCATGAATAATGTGGTAGATAAAGTTACCCGCCAGGATGCCAATAACTTTTTGAAAACCAAAACCCAGCAGGCTGCCATCAGCACCGATAACGAAGAAACGGGTATCAGCACTATAAAAGTAACAGGGTTACCTAAAGAAAAAAAACATTCTACCGCCCGGGAAAAACGAATTGCTTTACTGCGCGATAGCTTGCAGCGCATGATTGAGCGTAAAAAAATGGATGATGAGCTTAACGGCTTATT
Organism: Mucilaginibacter gossypiicola; assembly: GCF_900110105.1. Lineage (GTDB taxonomy): Bacteria > Bacteroidota > Bacteroidia > Sphingobacteriales > Sphingobacteriaceae > Mucilaginibacter > Mucilaginibacter gossypiicola. The sequence goes on from NZ_FOCL01000002.1 coordinate 128,494, forward strand.
ACAAACTGAGGGTACCGTTGATTTTAAAGTACGTGTTGAAGAATATACCGATGAGTTTGGCGTTGTACACGAGCAGCTTACGCCCGAGATTGTACATACCCGGATCACCCGCAGAATGGGCCGCCCTAAAAAGCTTCACAAATACGATACCTTGAGGTACGTTTATGTCGATCCGCAGTTTGGTAAGCAAATGATCTCGGTACCGCGCATCAATCCGTTATGGGTGCAGGAACAAACCCGCAGGCAAAAAGAGCGTCAGGTTCAGCAAATCAAAAAAATGCTTGAAAACGATTCGCTTGAAAAAGTAAACAATGCAGGGGCTAAACCAACTGTTATTGAAAACCTGGCCGAAGAATATCGTAAGTCAGGAGAGCCGTTGAATAAGCGGATCAACCCCTTCTGGATAGATTCGTTACTGCGCTTTGAGCTCCATAATAAAGGCATTTTCCTGCCTTTTAGCTATGAGGTTACCACTGCCAACAGCGATTCACTGATATTTTCGAACGCCAGCGACAGCCAGGGCGAAAAGCTGCCCGTATTTGTGGCGGCTAATACTTATCAAACCCCTATTTTCACCAAAGAGGTGATCAATGATCCGGGGAAGATCAGGCTTTCGTTCCCGCAAAAAAACTCATTGATATTGAGCAACATGACCGCTACCATGGCTACAACCGGCGGCCTTACCATGGTGCTGATCCTTTGTTTTGGTTATACTATATTTTCGATATTAAGGCAGAAAAAGATCTCCGAAATGAAGATCGATTTCATTAATAACATGACCCACGAGTTTAAAACCCCGGTATCAACAATTATGATAGCCAGCGAAGCTTTAAGGGATAATGAAATTGCCGAAGATAAAAACCGGGTAGCCCGTTTAGCTAACATCATTTTTGAAGAGAATGCCCGTTTAGGCAGTCACATCGAACGGGTATTAAATATTGCCCGTATTGAACGCAACGACTTTAAACTGGAGAAAAAGCCGGTTGACGTTAACGAGATGGTGAGCATCGTGCTTGATAGCATGGCGCTCAAACTGCAAAAATGCAATGCCCAAACCACACTGCACCTCGATGCTGAAAATGCTTATATCATTGCCGATGAGCTGCATTTTTCGAACGTATTGTATAACCTGGTTGATAACGCCATTAAATACAGTAACGAGGCACCCGATATAACTATAAGCACGTTTGTTAAAAGCGGACAGGTTGTTATTAAAGTGGCTGATAAGGGTATAGGCATGAGCCGCGACCAGCAATCCAAAATATTTGAGCAGTTTTATAGGATACCTACCGGTAACCTGCACAACGTTAAAGGCTTTGGCCTTGGCTTAAGTTATGTTAATACAATAGTTAAACGCCTTAATGGTACTATAAGCGTAAAATCGGAAAAGGAAAAAGGCTCGGAGTTCGAGCTAAAATTCGCGGTAGCGTAATTCTTGAGTCGGAAAATCGGGATATCCGCAAGATAAACTCAGACGCCGTCTTAGTATAAAACAACTTAATAAATAAAGAGCTTACGGACTTTCCGACCTCGGACTTCCGGACTAAAAATCTTCCGGACAAAAAATATATGAAGAAAATACTACTGGTTGAGGATGACGCCAATTTAGGCCTGTTACTGCAGGATTACCTTCAATTGAAGGGTAAATTTGATGTGGTTTTATGTAAAGATGGCGAAGAAGGTTTACGCGCTTTTACCAAACAAACGTATGACCTGCTGATACTGGATGTGATGATGCCTAAAAAGGACGGCTTTACCCTTGGTAAGGATATTCGCAAAATTAACGCCCAGGTACCTATTATTTTTGCTACCGCCAAGGGTATGATAGAAGATAAAACCCAGGCCTTTAATTTGGGTGGCGATGATTATATTACCAAACCTTTCCGTATTGAAGAATTATTATTGCGCATAAACGCCTTGTTAAAACGTACAGATAATGCCGGTAAAAAGGAGGAGGAAAAACAAACATCCTTTAAAATTGGAAAATATACATTTGACTATACCACTCAAATGATCATGACTGCAGATAATCAGCAAAAGTTATCGACTAAAGAGGCCGAATTGTTGCGCCTGTTATGTGTTCATAAAAATGAAGTCCTTACCCGCGAAGAAGCCCTGCTGAATATCTGGCATGATGATAATTATTTTAACGGCCGCAGCATGGATGTATTTTTGAGCAAAATCCGCAAATATCTAAAAGACGACTCCAACGTAGAGATCATTAACGTGCATGGTCGTGGATATAAGTTGCTGATTAACTAAATTAAGGTTATTTTACAGGGGCTTTAAAATAACCCCTGAAATAATATTTTTTTGCAGTTTGTTTTTTGTCGCTGCTGTATGTGATCTCTTCGAACACGGCGTTAATATAACCTGCAATCGTTTTATAATTGTTATCATCAAGTATAAGTTTACTGCTAACGGGCCTATATATTAATTTTTCGTTAGGTGTAAGTTGAGGATAGATAATCTTCGGCTCAAAAGAAAATCTATCCTTTGTAATATAGATATTAAACTCATTGGCATAAGCAGGTAAGCCATCGGCAAAGTTCAATCTGATAGTATCTTTATTTTTTGAGGCGTAGCAGTATCTTATTGAATAGCCTCCCTGTACATCGGTTTCGCAATTGGCCGTGAAGTACAGCCGTGCAACTTTGCCTTTAATTATTGTTCCACTTTCGGTGTCTTCAAACCTGCCGTCTTTAATCTTTATAACATTCCACGGATACGCCCATTTTTTAACAAATGTGAGTCGCCCTTCCGGGATTTTACCAATAGCTACAGTGGAGTATGTTTTTGATTGAGCAAAGGATGATGATACCATTAACATCCAGTTCACAAAAACTAATACCCGTTTCATATTATTCTTCATCTGAAATATCTTCACCGAAATGGATGATGTTCCCGTTATTATCCAAAATAACGAACTCCTTTGTTTTCCAGGGCCGTATTTGTAAATCGGCATTTGGGTGTAGTATTCCCAGTGGTTTATATTCAGCATAAAGCTTATCAACTTCGGTTACAAAAATGTAACAGCCTATTTTTTGAGCATAAAAGATTCTATATTTTTATAAATCTACAAAGATCGCCCAGTCCTGCATATCCTTAGGATGAATTATCCAAAACTCGCTTTTAATTGCTTAATAGATAAATATTTAGCAGTTTCTGTTGCATATATTTTAACCCATGCGTAATAGATAAGAAACAGCTTTCGTAATATATTTTCATGTAACATGATTAATACACGTGTATCGATGTATTAAATGAATCGTATTTGGTAATTAGTTGAAAGTCATGTAAATTCCATTTTTATAAAAACCTAAATGGCAAAAAAAATACTCCTGGCCTCGGCAATCATCTGGGGCATAATATCAAACGGCCATGTTTTTGCGCAAACGGGCGTTGATAGCGTGGGCTTAAGTCTCGCAGTTGCTAATTACGATACAGCCATAGGTCAGCAATCACATTTGTATAACGGACCGGAATATGAATTTTATGATCCTTTAATAAAAGGCAATGCATACGTTTTTGATAATAAAGTATTTACCCCTGGCTCGGTTAGCTACGGCGCTGCAGTTTACAGCGATATCCCGATGTTATATGATCTTAATAAAGATGTAGTAGTTGTATTGCTTTATAACCGTTTCACCAAATTTTCATTACTAAGTGAGCGTGTGCATGAGTTTTGGTTGCTTAACCACCATTTTATACGCATTAATACCGATTCGACCGGCAAAGCCGCACTTGCTACCGGCTTTTACGATCAATTATATCCGGGTCAAAAAATCGAGATCATAGTAAAAAGGGCTAAGAGCATCCAAACCGCCACCAGCAGTAATACGGTTGAATCTTTTTTTAGCGCAACAAAAGACTACTATGTTAAAAAAGGAGGCTTCTATTTCAGTTTTGGCGGAAAACGCGGATTGTTAGATATCCTTAAGGATAAGAAAAAAGAGCTGAAGCAATATATAAAAGCAAACAATATTGACTTCGACGAAAACTTTGAACGGGCTACAGTCAACGTAGCTACTTATTATGATCAATTAACTAAATAATGCGTTGAGCCATGTTAACAATGCATGGCTCACATGATATTGCATTGAGTTTGTACGGCAGGAAAATAAAATAACCGGATGAAAAAAATTTACTTTCTAAGTTTTTGTTTCTTGATTTTAATTAAACTTTGCCACGCGCAGCAGGGGCAGGGAAAATCAATCAGCGTAAACTTTCAGCAAGCTACTATTGAACAGTTTGTAACAGAACTGGAAGCAAAATCTGGCTTTCATTTTTTTTACGACCCAATGCAGTTTGACAGCTTGAAAGTAACCCTGCAAATGACAGACAAACCTATGGAAGCCATATTGGGCCAGGCTTTCAAAAACACCGGTTTTAGTTTTGCCATCACCAAACAGCAACAGGTATTTTTAACCAAAGGACGCGAAATACAAACCGGGCTGGCAGTTGGTTATTTTGGCATTACAGCAGCCAATGCAACCGCAGCCAATATCAGTGTTTCGCCCGCCAATGCCGATCCCGATAAAGATAAAAAGATACCTGAAGCAACTACCGAAAACAAGCTGTATGAAATTGGCCTTAAAACCAATACCATTGAGGCGGGTACGGCAACACTTTCCGGTTACGTAAAAGAAGCTAAATCCGGCGAATCAATAAACGGTGCCAGTATTTATGTTACCAATACAAAAACGGGCGTAGCTACAGATCAGTTTGGTTATTTCACCATCAAATTACCAAAAGGCAGGCAGGTTTTAAGTGTAAGGGGCATTGGTATGCGCGATACCCGCAGGCAGATCATGCTTTACTCGGACGGGAAGATCATCATTGAAATGCAGGAACAGGTAACCAGCCTTAAAGAAGTAAAAATATCTGCCGAAAAAGTGGCTAACGTGCGCAATGTACAACTGGGGGTGAACAGGCTCGATATTAAGAGTATAAAACAGGTGCCTACCGTATTTGGCGAGGCCGATATCTTAAGGGTAGTGCTTACCCTGCCCGGGGTTCAATCGGTAGGTGAAGCCACTACTGGTTTTAACGTTCGTGGTGGTTCGGCCGATCAGAACCTCATCCTGATGAATGATGCAACCATTTATAACCCATCACATTTTTTCGGCTTCTTTTCATCATTTAACCCCGATATAGTCAAGGATATCGAACTTTACAAAAGCAGTATCCCTGAAAGATTTGGCGGGCGTTTATCGTCGGTACTGGATGTTACTAATCGCGAGGGAAATAAGAAGAAATTTACCGGATCGGCAGGGATTGGCCTAATCACCAGCAGGCTTAATGTTGAAGGGCCTATCATCAAGGATAAAACCTCGTTTTCATTTGGCGGCCGTACCACTTACTCCGACTGGCTCCTTAAACTCCTGCCCGATGCGTATAAGCATAGTTCGGCCTCGTTTTATGACCTCAATCTTGACATAAGCCACCAGATTGATGATAAAAATAACCTGTATTTAACCAGTTATATAAGCAGGGATAAATTTAAGCTCAACAGTGATACTGCCTACAGTTACAGCAACAGGAACATCAACCTTAAATGGAAGCATAATTTTAACAATAAACTATTCAGTGTTATTACCGCGGGTATAGACAGGTACCAATATGATGTTTCAAGTGCCGATAACCCGGTGAATGCTTACAAGTTAAATTTTGACATCAACCAAAGCAATTTCAAAACAGATTTCACTTATTACCTAAACCGTAAAAACACTGTCGACTTTGGGTTGAGCTCCATTTATTATAAACTCCACCCAGGCAGCTTTCAGCCCCTTGGCAATCAATCCTTAGTAGCCCCCGATGTTGTGGCCACACAGCAGGCGCTTGAAAGCGCCTTGTACCTTGGCGACAAGTTTGACGTAACCGATAACCTGTCGATAAGCGGCGGCGTCAGGTATTCTATCTATAATTTCCTGGGGCCGCAAACGGTTTATAACTACGCGCCTAACCTGCCTAAAACAAGCGCCAACCTGTTGGATAGTACCAATTATTCGAGCGGAAAATTTATTAAAACTTATTCGGGGCCCGAGATCAGGCTTTCGGCCAGGTACCAACTGGGCGATAACCTATCCATAAAAGGAGGTTATAATACATTAAGGCAGTACATCCACCTGCTATCAAATACAACGGCCATATCACCTACTGATGTTTGGCAACTGAGTGATCCTAATATTAAACCCCAATACGGCGATCAGGTATCACTTGGCCTCTACCATAATTTGAAATCAAATACCATTGAAACCTCGGTTGAAGTTTATTACAAACGGTTAAGGGATTATCTTGATTATAAAAGCGGGGCCAACCTGGTATTAAACCATCATATTGAAACCGACGTAATAGGCACCCAAGGCAAAGCATACGGTATTGAGTTTTTAATAAAAAAGGCAACAGGCAAAGCAAACGGGTGGATCAGCTACACTTATTCGCGTACCTTTTTAAGGCAAAATGATCCCAATGCAGGCGATTTGATTAATGGAGGTGCTTATTATCCTGCAAATTTTGATAAACCGCATGATTTTAATTTTATTGGCAACTATAGGTTTTCGCACAGGTTCAGTGTTTCTTTAAATCTTACTTATAGTACAGGCCGGCCTATTACCCTGCCTATTGCCAAGTATGAATATGGTGGTTCGGAACGGGTGTTTTATTCGGACAGAAACCAGTACCGCATCCCGGATTATTTCAGATCGGATTTTTCAATGAACATAGAAGGAAATCATAAAGTACACCAGTTAACACATAACTCATTCACCATAGGCGTATATAACTTAACCGGAAGGCAAAACGCTTATTCAACATTCTTTACCGAACAGGGTGGGGCCATTAACGGATATAAGCTATCCATATTTGCTAAACCTATTCCGTTTATTAATTATAATATCAGGTTTTGATTGAAAGCGATGAAAGGAAAACGATATATATTGATTTTAGTGTTATTGGCAGGCATTTACAGTACCTGCAAAAAGCCATATAATCCTAAAATTGTGGATTCGCCCAATCATTACCTGGTTGTTGAAGGGGTGATAAATAACGGCAGCGACTCAACCATCATAAAATTAAGCAGAACGGTTAATATCTCCGGCAATGTAAGTACAAGCGGCGTTGATAATTGCACAGTATCTGTTGAGGCCGAGGGGGGAACCTCATACTCGCTCACTCCTCAGGGAAACGGGGCTTATGTTACACCAGGCCTTAGTCTGGATGTGTCAAAAAAATACCGGGTGCACATTATTACCAATGATAGTAAAGAATATGCGTCAGATTATGTTGAGGTAAAAAAAACACAGCCCATAGATAGCGTAGGATTTTACATTAAAAATAGCGATGTGCAGGTTTACGTAAATACACACGATGCTACAAATAGTAGCCGCTATTACCGCTGGAGTTTTGAAGAAACATGGAAGTTTCATTCAAAGTATCAGTCGTCGTATGTGGTTGACCCCATAATAAAAGCAGTTGTTGCACGGCCATTTAGTGAAAGTAATTATTACTGTTTCGCCGGAGATAAATCGACAACTATCGTAATAGGTTCATCGGCTAAGCTAACACAAGATGTGATATTTCAGCAACCGTTAACAACCATGGCTTCAACATCCGAAAAAATTGAAATGCGTTATTCTATTTTACTAAAACAATATGCTTTAACAAAAGAAGCTTACCAGTTTTGGGAAAATATGAAGAAAAATACGGAGCAATTAGGAAGTATATTTGATGCCCAGCCATCGCAGTTAACAGGAAATATCCATAACCTTAAAGATGCGTCCGAGCCAGTTATTGGTTATATCAGTGTAACCAATATCCAATCAAAAAGGGTATTTATAGATAATGCAGATCTCCCCCGTGAGTGGGCGCCAAAATACCCTTATGATTGCGGACCGCCTGATACTGCACTATTTTTTAATCCTAAAAGCCGGCAAAACGATGTGTTAAACATGATCATTAATGGCACCGGGATACCTTTAGATGATATTACCCAACAAATGAGCATAATAGGTTATACCTTTTCATCAATTGAATGTACCGATTGCAGGATCAGGGGAAGAGTGCAGACTCCCTCATTTTGGATTGAAAGATAATGAAGCTGTTTAAAAGATATATTGTTTTCATGGCGCTACTAACATGGCTTGTATGGGGATGTAAAAAACCCTATAACCCAGGCGCTATAAGCACCCCCAACCATTATTTGGTGGTTGAAGGTGTAATAAACACCGGTAATGATTCAACGATTATAAAGCTTAGTAAAACGGTAAATATATCCGCCGATGTAAACTCGACGCTTATTAATAATGCTGTTGTTGCAGTTGAAGCCGAAGATGGCGCCAGCTATAACCTCCTATCTGTGGGCGATGGCAGTTATATTTCAACAGGACTAAATCTTAATACTTCAAAAAAATACCGCTTACATATTAATATTGATAATAGTACAGAATACGCATCTGATTATGTAGCAGCAAAAGCCACCCCTCCAATTGATAGTATAGGCTTTAATATTAAAAACAATAAAGTAGCGATTTATGTAAACACCCATGATGCTACTAACAACACCCGGTACTACCGTTGGAGTTATGATGAAACATGGCGGTTTCATTCTAAATATCTGTCGACTTACATAGTTGATAACGACATTCACAAAGTCGTATTCAGGACACAGGCACAGCTTAACTATAATTGTTTTGCAGGCGATAAATCAAGTACAATTGTTTTAGGCTCATCAACAAAACTCTCGCAGGATGTTATATTTCAGGCACCTGTGACTACAATTGATGCCACATCCGAAAAAATTGAAAAACGGTACACCATCTTATTGAAACAATATGCCTTAACAAAAGAAGCGTATCAGTTTTGGGAAAACCTGAAGAAAAACACCGAACAATTAGGAAGCATATTTGATGCCCAGCCATCGCAGTTAACCGGCAATATCCATAATCTCAAAGATCCGGCCGAGCCCGTTATTGGATATATAAGCGTAACCAACGTGCAGCTTAAACGAGTGTATATTGACAATCTTGACCTGCCATGGGACTGGACAGCAAAATACCCTTACGATTGCGGGCCCGTCGATTCAAATTATTTTGTTGATCCGCACACCAAGTCAAATACAGTTAACAGCAACATTATTTTTGGTGGTGCAATACCAATAGATCCTATTTTGGTGGGAGGCAATCTCATTGGTTACACTTCTTCAACGGTGCCTTGTGTAGATTGTACCATCAGGGGAGTAGTCAAGGCTCCTTCGTTTTGGAAAGACAAATAAATAAGATTTTATAACAATGCCATGAAAATAGATCAATAAGGTTTAGGCTATGAAAGAAACTAAAAAAGTTATTACTGCTCCCCTGCTTTTGGGCATGATACTGTTATCATTAAACAGCCTTGCACAAACAGCAACTCAAATTACCGACAGTTTTAATAAGTACTGGCAAACCACCGTACAGGAAAAAGTATTTGTACACACAGACAAGAGCGCATACGTAACCGGCGAAATTTTATGGTTTAAGGCATATGACGTGGATGCCACTTATCACAAGCCATTGGGTTTAAGTAAAGTTGTGTACGTTGACGTATTGGATGACAGGCAAAATGCTATCATACAAACTAAAATAGAAATGAAAAACGGGATTGGAAGCGGTTCTGTTTACGTCCCTGTTTCGGCAAGCAATGGCAATTATAAGTTACGGGCATACACTAACTGGATGAAAAACTTCAGCCCTGATTATTATTTTGAAAAAACGATCACCATTATCAATCCCTTAAAATCACCCGAACCCCAGGCTAAAGTACCATCCCCGGGTTATGATGTCCAATTTTTCCCTGAAGGCGGAAACCTTGTTGCAGGACTCGACAGTAAAGTGGCTTTTAAAGTTACAGCATCAGATGGTACCGGATTAAGTGAATACCGGGGTTTTGTAGTTGATCAAAAAAACGACACGGTAGCAAAGTTTCAGCCGTTAAAATTTGGTATCGGTAACTTTTCATTTACTCCGGCAGCGGGAAATAGCTATAAAGCTATTATCAAATCAGCTAATAGCGCCCCTCTTATCAAAGAGCTACCCACAGTTAATAACCAGGGCTATGTTATGTATGTAAAAGATGCCGGCAGTACACAAATAGAAGTGACGGTAAAGGGAACAGGTGTTGAAGGCCGCGAGTTGTATTTATTTGCCCACACAGGGAAATTAGTTAATGCAGGCATTACAGCTGCAATGAATAACGGAACTGCAAGTTTCACTATTGATAAAGCTAAATTAGGCTACGGCGTATCGCACCTAACCATCTTTAATAGCGCCAGGCAACCTGTATGCGAAAGACTTTATTTTAAACGCCCAAAACAAAACCTTAGCATCGATGCCAATGCCGACCAGTCCTTATATAGCCATCGAAAAAAAGTAAACGTGGCTATCGCAGCTAAAGACTTATCCGGACAGGTAAAGCCAGCCAACCTGTCAATGTCGGTTTATAAGATCGATTCATTACAAAGCACGGATGCTGCAGGCGAGATATTTAGTTACCTGTGGCTAAAGTCGGATTTACGCGGACATATTGAATCGCCTGGCTATTATTTAAGAAATACCGATGCTGAAGCCGACGCCGCCCTGGATAACCTCATGCTTTCACAAGGCTGGCGAAGGTTTCAATGGGATAATGTGCTTGGCAATAGATCTGCTGCATTTAACTTTTTGCCAGAGTATGACGGCCATTTGATTACCGGTAAAATAACCAACACACAAACGGGCAATGTTGCCAAAGATATTGTAGCCTATTTAAGTGTTCCTGGAAAACGGGTACAGCTATATGCGGCCAAAAGCGATTCGGCAGGAAGGTTAATTTTTAATACAAGGCAACTATATGGCCCGGGGGAGATAGTAGCACAAACCAATTCAGAACGGGATTCAACTTACCATATCGATATTTTAAGCCCTTTTTCTGAACAGTACTCAAAATACCCCGCACCAAAATTTAACCTTACCAGGAGCATGCAAAATGCCGTTGAGGAAGGAAACCTTGGCACGCAGGTTCAAAACATTTATTGGGCCAATAAGATCAAGCAATTTTATGAACCGCAGGTTGATAGTTCGGGCTTTTATTCAACACCCTATAAAACCTACCTTTTGGATAATTATACCCGTTTTACAACCATGGAAGAAGTATTGCGGGAATATATAAGGGAAGTGTGGGTTACCCGATCACAAAAGCGCTATCACATTAAGGTACTTAACGGCAATGGCTTTTTAGATGGCGACCCCTTAGTAATGCTTGATGACGTGCCTGTGTTTAATATTGATAAGGTGATGGCTATCGACCCCTTAAAAGTTCGTAAGCTCGAGGACGTTCCTTACCGATATTATTGGGGGCCGTCTGTTTATGAAGGGATTTTAAGCTTCACAACCTATAAAGGCGACCTTGACGGTGTTGAAATAGACCCGCGGGCTGTTGTGCTTGATTACGAAGGTCTACAGCTACAGCGTGAGTTTTATTCGCCGGTATATGATACTGAACAGGCGGCAAAAAGCAGGGTCCCCGATTTCAGAAACCTGCTTTATTGGGCACCAGAAATCAACACTCCGGCTCAGGGCAAACATCAACTGTCGTTTTATACCTCCGATCAAACAGGAAAATATATAGGCATTATACAGGGAATTACAGCAGAAGGCGATGCCGCAAGCCAATATTTTAGCTTTGACGTGAAGTAACTATTTTTAAATTTCCGTGAACCACACCTTACATCATCTTACTTAAACACTGATTATCAGCAAATTAAACCAAAACAAAAAAGACAGATAAATCAAAAAAGCTCTTAATTTTTCAAATAACGAACTTTTTTGAAAAAACAATTTGCGTAAAATGAAATGGTTTGTATATTTGCACACCCAAACGGAGGAGTGGTAGTTCAGCTGGTTAGAATACATGCCTGTCACGCATGGGGTCGCGGGTTCGAGTCCCGTCCATTCCGCTAAAAGGGTGTCAAAACCCACCAAAAGCGCTTAAATCAATGATTTAGGCGCTTTTTTTATGTCAAAAGCGCTCGTTTCAGACTAAGTTTTATGGTTCACTCGGTTACCTATTCGGTTACCTGTTTGAATCACCTAATTTAGGTAACCGAATACAGATTTAATTAATTGATTTTGAATGGATTAACTCGATGCCAGACAGCATCAAAATGATTCAAATTTTATTAAATCTTTTATTAAAAAAATGGTTACTTATGAAGAATTCTAACAGCTTTTCTATCCTGATCTGGGCGAACAAAGCAAAATCAGATGTTAATGGGATGATGCCCCTTTACGCGAGAGTTACTGTAATGGGCAAAAGGGCGGAAATCTCGCTAAAAAAGAAAGTCAATCCCGCAAAGTGGGATGCCAAAACCGGCTTCATGAAAGGAAGCGGAAACGAAGTCCGTACGGTCAATAATCACATACACCAAGTCTCCGAAGAAATTTTCCGGATATACAGTGAACTACAAAAGAACAGCGATTACATTTCGGCTGAGGAAATAAAAAATAAATTCACCGATGGACCGACTGAAAGGCGTACGCTTTTGGCAGTCTTTGACGAGCATAACAACGATGTTGAAAGTCTGGTGGGCAAGGATTACGTCAAGGCTACGCTTACAAAATATAAAACCATCAGAAGCAAGGTTGCCGAATTCATTTCCTCAAAATATGGCAGGAACGATGTATACCTGGATCAGCTTGAGTTTGGCTTCATTACCGGTTTCGAGAAACACCTCAAAATAAAATCCGGCATCGATCATAATACGACGATGAGTTATATCAAGCGACTAAAAAGAATTATGACTATTGCAGTCAATAATCATTGGATTAGCATAAATCCGTTTTCTGCGTTCAAATGTACGACGCAGAAAGTTGTGCGGGAAGAGTTGACGGAGGACGAGGTTAAAAGACTGGAAGAAAAAACCTTCTCTGTTAAAAGACTGGAAGAGGTCAGAGACTGCTTTCTTTTTAGCTGCTATACTGGTTATGCTTTTATAGACGCTTCTAAATTAACCGAAGACAATATCGTGAAAGGTAAAGACAACGAGATTTGGATCAGGACTAACCGGACCAAAACTGAAATTGCTGCCAATGTCCCTCTGCTACCTCAGGCCATTCAAATTATCAACAAATACAAAGACCATGAAGATTGCATTTACAGCGGAAAGATTTTACCAATGAAAAGCAATCAAAAAATGAATGCGTACTTAAAAGAAATAGCTGATTTATGTGCTATAGATAAAAATCTTACAACGCACATGGCACGGCATACATTTGCCACCACGATAACCTTAGGAAATGGTGTGCCTATTGAATCAGTAAGCAAAATGCTGGGGCACACAAAAATCACCACGACTCAAATATACGCCCGGGTCAAGGAGCAAAAAGTAAGTAAAGATATGAAGGACTTAAGGTTGAAGCTAAATAACAATTCAATTCTCCTTTCATCGGAATAGTACATTCAGTGTTTGGCATTAAAGACAGGTGAGCTATTTCACCAGCGCAACGATCAGCTTTCCTTGTCGCCCCGTTTTTAATGCTGTAGCGGAAGGTTTCTGGTTTCAGTTGGTCTTTGGCCACCAGCCATGAGGGGATTGCATCAGCCAGAGTAATACCGGCGAACCATTGGGGCGCGCCATATTCATCGTTAATCGCTATTAACAGATCGGCAAGTCTGTAAAACCTTCCGATATATGGGGCTGGTGTTGAATGGCATGACATTAGGAGCAATCAAAAAAAGCGACCGGAATAATCAGCTTGGTTCGAATTTTCAGATATCCGCGCGACAAATAAAAACCATAACTTGCATTTACTTTCGCCGTATAAACCATTTAAGCTTACTTTATGGATGTCGCTGCTGCCGGATTGGTTTTGATGTTTGTTATTGGTCTGGTGTTTTATCTCCGGTTAAGGAAACAGCGGGCAAACAGTTCGGAAGATTACAGGCGCCTGTTCGATGGCATCCCTACACCGATGTACATCTACGACGACCAAACCTTTCACTTCTTGGCAGTTAACGATGCTGCTATTGAGCAATATGGCTATACACGGGAAGAATTCCTACAGGAACTGAAACTCACCGATATCCGGCCGCCGGAAGAGATTCCCGCCCTGCTCAAATTTCATGAAGCCTTACCAAAAGGCCATGTGAATGCGGGGCGCATGCTGCATATCAATAAGGCCGGTCAACGCTTCTATATCAGCGTTTATACCCATCATACCATCTTTGAGGGCAAAGACGCCCGTCAGGTTCTGATCGTCAATATCGACGAAAAAATGCGGGCCGAGCAGATTGTGAGCGAGAAATCCGCGGAACTGGCAAATATGCTCGACAGCATCACGGACGGTTTTTACGCTCTGAATCAGAACTGGGAGGTAACATTTATCAATAAGGCGGCTGAGAAGGCCCTTTCCTGCAGCAAAGAAGAAGTGATGGGCAAGAATCTCTGGGACTTTTTCTCGCATTCCCGGGAAGGGCGTTTCTATCCTGAATACGAACGCGCCATGAAGGAAAGGGTCAGCGTGCATTTTGAAGAACTGTACGCCCCGCTGGGGGTCTGGGGTTCGATGAACGTCTACCCAACCAAGGACGGCATCGCCGTTTATTTCGTAGACATTACGGAACAAAAAAAAATCCAGGAAAAGATTTATATTGACGGCCAGAACCTTCGGGCGATCATCAATAATACCCGCGACCTGATCTGGTCGGTTGACCGGCAGTCCAAGATCATCACCGGTAACCAGGCCTTTTGGGATCGCGTAAAAGAATTGACAGGCAAAGCTGAGGATGAAGTGACTAATGCCGATTTTGTGCAGGAAAGGGTGGCGGTCTTTTTCGAAAGCTACGAACGCGCCTTTAAAGGTGAGGCTTTCAGCGTTGTCCGGCAACGTGAGATCGATGGCAAACAGGTTTACGAGGAACTCAGCTTTAACCCGATCCGTGACCAGCGCGAAGAGGTCATCGGCGTGAATTGCTTCCTTCGCGACATTACCGAATCACAGGAGCATCTGCATAAAATCGAAGACCAGAACAAGCGCCTGCGCAAGATCGCCTGGGTCCAGTCCCACCGTGTTCGTGCACCGTTAGCCAGTATACTGGGCCTTGTCCAGCTTTACGATCCTAATGATTCGCCCAATGCAGAGATCATCCCAATGTTAAAAAAGTCTGCCGAAGACCTCGATCAGGTAATAATGGAAATTACTACACTGACCGATAATCTCTGATCTTCTTAATACTTTAATTTATATGTTGATGTATTAAGCATTCAAACAGTCCTTATCTTTTCCCGGTGCTTTTTACCCCATTTGATCATTTCAAGGATAATATCGCCAAAGCTTTGGCAATAGTCGGTAACGGTGTATTCGACTAGCACCGGGGAATTAGGTGTAACGGTCCGCTTCAGCAATTGGTTTGCCTCCATTTCCTTAAGTTCACGCGAAAGCATTCGGGTGGTAATGCCAGGAATGCTACGCTCTATATCTCGGAAACGCCTGTTCCCGTTGCAGAGCGAATTAATAATCGGCAGCTTCCATTTCCCACCAATAACATAGATGGTGTCTTGTAAAGCCTTTATTTCTTCCTGTTGATTGCGCGGGTCCGATAAGATTTGCGCCGCCTTTTCTTGCTTGGTCATTTTGGTATACTCTATGATACTGGTAACAAAGTTATACCAATTGCCTAATATTTTTGCAGCATGGAAAATTTACGCAATAAAATAGCCGTGATTACCGGCGGAAACAGCGGCATCGGATATGCCACTGCCAAAGAGATGAAGGCACAAGGTGCGACGGTTATCATCACCGGCCGCCGCCAGGATGCGCTTGAAAAAGCCGTTGCTGAACTTGGCGTGACCGGCTTTATGGCCGATCAGTCTAAATTAAGAGAAACAACCGAATTGGTTAGCAAAGTCAGCGAGCAATTCGGACAGATTGATATTTTGTTTATCAATGCCGGCATTGTCGGCACCGCACCGATAGCGGACGCCACCGAAGAACTTTTCGACAGCATTTTTGATATCAATTTTAAGGGCGCTTATTTTACGCTTAGCAAATTTATTCCCTTGCTCAATGATGGTGCTTCTGTGGTGTTCCTTTCTTCCAATACCGCCAGTATGAATGGTGCGCAGTCGTCCATTTATTCTTCCGGTAAAGCTGCGCTAAACTCGATCATGCGAATTGCGGCTGTCGAGCTTGCACCACGCAATATCCGGGTTAACGCGGTAAGCCCGGGCCCTACGCAAACCGAGATATTAAACAAGCTCGGGCTTGATGAGGCGGCTCGTAAGGGCTTGGATGACTGGATGATCGAACGTATTCCCTTGAAAAAGATTGGCACTGCTAAAGACGTTGCAAAGATGGTCGCTTATTTTTGCGGGGACGCAGCCAGTTTTATCACCGGCGCCGAAGTCGTGATGGACGGTGGGATGTCACTTGCTTAATAAAAAAGGTCGCTCTAGTTTCTTTAAGTTTGAACTAAATTGCAGTTCGGTTGGATTTTCATCATGATAAAATGTTAAGCACTCCTTTCATTTGAACTGCTTACAAACAATTTAAGTGCATTAAATAAATGTGCAAAAACTTAGGGGGTGAAACAATTCTTTCACCCCCTTTCACTGTTTTCACTTTTTCCAAAAGCCTTTCTTTGCTTGCAAAACGATTTATTTTAAAATGTTTAGAAACAAAATTTATTAGCTATGGCAGGTATAGAAATCGCAACAAAACAAGATTTACTCGACCTAGAGGAGAGGATCATAGAGGAAATTAGAAAATCAAAAGGAGCACCCGAAGAACCCAGAAAGTTATTAAAGAGCTATCAAGTGAAAAATTTACTTAAAATTTCACCCGGAACTCTGCAGAACTTAAGGGTAAATGGCACGTTGCCTTTTACGAGAGTTGGCGGCATCATCTATTATAAATACGACGATATCATGAAAATTTTTCAAAGGGAGAAAATTGAATCTCCCCCAAAAGCTCCAACGTTAAAAAAAAGAATTCAATGACCATAAATAAGCTGAAAATAAAAGTCTCAAGTGGATCTTTAAATTAGTAATCTCGCCAAATGATCCCGGCCATCGTGCAGCAATACCGTTCTATAGGTTGGAGTACTTCCTTTACCTTGGCTGTCGTTCCAGCAAGGCGGCCAGTTTGCTCAGCGAAGAACGGGTGCCAGCTTCGTTATCTTCGGGTTTGATGCCTGACGGTAGGTCATAAAAAGCAAACGTGACTTTTGTGCCACCGGGCTGAGCCTTCAGTTGGATATCCATGATCATCTCGCCTCCGAAGGCGGGGTCAGCTGTATCGAATTGCACTGCTTCCATCAAACGATGCGGCGGTTCGAGTATGAGAAAACGGGCAATAAAGCGATCCTCTCGTTCAGAAGATTTGCCCTTCATCACTTTTTCCGATTCAGGGTAGCGCAGCGACATTGTATAGCCGCCGCCTTCCCGTAAGTCAAAGGCGTGAATTTGGCCGGTCATCTCACCGGGTACCTGCCAGCGGACCAACATGTCTGGATTCGTAAGCGCTACATAGATCTGCTCGGGCGTCGCTTTGATCAGCTGGTTATTGCTGGTAGCCGGTTGCCTGCGGGTCTTCTTTTCGGCCTGATGTCGAATAAACAGTGCTCTCGTACGGGCCTCTGCTTCTTCTACTTCCATGCGCTGGCTTTTAAGAAAGTCTGATTGCGGCTGTTTATGTTTTTCGCTCATCCCTGTTTAGGCACTCGGCCATATTTTAAAAGTATTTTCGTATTTCGTTTCGGAATCCCGAATCATGATAGAAAGCTGTTCTGTCCGGACAGGAAAATGCTGCTCGACGGACCTATAGATCTGCTGAAGAAGGTTGCCTAGCCGCTGTTCGAAGTCGGTACGGCTGATGCAAATCACGATATGGTTTTCCATTTTGCTTACCGTACCGTGTTCGCCCAGTTCATTTTTTAATAAATTCAATACGCCGGAGCCTAGGTTTTCCAAGGTATGTTCGGCGAGTGAAAGCAGGTCACTCATACATAGCTTATTTAAATCATTTATAACGAGAAGTTATTTGTTCTTTAAACGGATGTTGCTCCAAAGCTATTCCGATATTTACCAGCAGGTCTCTGTCGACCGGGTGTCCGTCTTCAGCCTGCCACGCGCCGGAGCGTCCGGATATCCAAAAGTTTGAACCGTTGGGATGGCGGATTCGAAAGCCTTGCTCGCCATGCCATTTTTCAGGTTTTGCTTCCAGGAGCAGTAAAGCGCCGGTGTAGGGGTCTTTTACCTGTAATTCCACGTTATCCTCCTTCCTTTGTAAGTAAATAGGTTGCCGGATCAAAGACGTAAGGTTAACAACAAATAGGAATATTTTTTAGTTTGTCATTTTTTAAAATTAACTGCAAAATCAAAATACCCCAATCGCTGGCCAACGAAACCCTTCTTAATTATTTTTTTAAAAGGTAAATTGCTAATGGCCTACAGGTGTATAATAATTGGTAAGAAGATCGAGAGCTTAGCTGTTCACACACCTACACACTTGAAGGCCTTAACTTCGAACTAATTGACAAAGCATACCAGATGGAAAATTAACCGTGGTTGTGCATGTGATATGTAAAAACAAAGCTATCCAGGAGTTATTTCAATAGCAGTTATTAAACAAGATAGCAAATTCAAACTTCATTATTCCGTTGCTAGTACCACTTCCTGTTCTTTAATGTTTGTGGATATCGCGCGGCCAAGCCATTTGGTGCGCAAAATAAGTATCAGGACAATTATAATAAATACAGAATAAGCGGCACCTAACCAGGTTTGATTATTGATGTTAATGAGTTTAACTAAGACAAAACTGAAAGCCGAAGTAGAAATAATAAAACCGCCACCGGTTAAGCCGTTAGCCATACCGCCATAATGTGAAAATCGCGTTAAACAATAAGACAACATGCCATTGAACAGGAAGCCTGCTGCCGAGTGCACAAGCACAACATAAGCCATCAACGTATATAGGTTATGAATCTTTAAGGTAAGCAGCATTAAACAACCGGACAATATTAATTGGATTACGGCAGCAGCTAATATCTTTTTAAAGAATGGCCTGGAGATAAGGGCTTTTGATAACAAATTTCCCGCCAGTAATGCTAAACCGGAGATCATGGAACAATTACCCGTCACCGTTGCGGGATAATGCATTAGCTTTTCGATTAGAAAAGGGCTTGACATGTTATAGATCATTAATACACCGTAGGTAAGGCCCAGTACAAGCAATCCGGCAGTAAAATCCCAGGTGCTGAGCATGGAGCGGTAGGCATTACTAATAACGCTCAAGCGAAACGGCGCCTTCACCGCAATAGTTTCGCCACTGAAGATCAACTCCAATATAAGGAACACCAAAGCGAAACAACCAAGGAAGTAGAAGTTTGACTGCCAGCCAAAATGAGTCTGCAAGTAACCGCCCGCAAACGGCGCCACAATAGGCGCGGATGACCAGATCACGGAAAATAAACTGGTATAATGTTTTAGTTTTTCTCCCGAAAAAAGGTCAAAAAAATAAGCTCGTTTACTAACGACCACCACTGCCGACATGACGCCCTGTATTGCGCGCATAACATAGATTGTCTGTATACTGCCCGTATTAGCAATAGTAAAACTGGCAGCACTGAATACGGCTAAGGCAATAATGTTTGGAATAAATCGCCCATAACTGTCCAGAAAGCTTCCAACTAACAATTGCCCTATGCCGTAGGCGGCTAAAAATATGGAAATTGAGAGTTGTACAGCTGCCGGGGTCGCACCCAGTTTGGAGCTCATGGCCGGCAAGGATGGAATATAAATGTCCAGCGCGAAGCCGGTTATCGGAATTAATAAAAACGCCAGAATGGTACCTATACCTTTGTTTGTTTCTTTGATGTATTTCATGACCTTGAATTGTAATCACAAAGGTAACCCGGCCGGAACTCGGGCGATAAGACAAAACAAATCAATGCTTATACAAATCAAATATTAGCTTACTTTTTTTAAATGATCCCTGAAAAGCAACGGGGTAGTGTTTGTGTTCTGTTTGAAATATTTATTAAAATGAGACGGGTACTCGAAACCGAGGGTATAGGCTATCTGGGCGGCATCCCAGTCCGTATTTAAGAGGAGTGTCTTGGCTTCTTCGACGATCCGCTCGTGAATGACTTCACGAGTCGTTTTACCTGTCGCCTTTTTAATAACGTTATTTAGATAATTTACATGCACATTTAACTGATCGGCATAGGCTGCGGGTGTAAGTAAGCTTAATGGATTCTCTGGCGAATCGACAGGGAACTGTTGATTTAACACATTGAAAAATCGCGCTATTAACCGGTCGTTGGAGCTGTCTTGTTGAACCGGACCATTTAATCGGATTCCTTCCAGTATCATCATTTGGAGCAAGCTTCTTATCATATCATATCTATAAAAATATTGGCTTGCTAGGAGTTCCTCCATCTCGTGGTAAAGGCCGATAAAACGATCGCTCTCTCTATCTGTCAAAGGGATTACGGCGGAAATAGCCGGATTGAACAGTGCACTGCGATATCTGATATCTTGCCGGATAGTATTTAACAAAAACGTATCATTGAAAAGACAATAAAAGCCTGACTGTGACTCGGATAAGGAGTGAAAGGAAGAGGGGACACCGGGATTGTAAAAAATAATGCCCCGTCCTTCAACCATTACATCCTGGTTCGCTGTTTTGTGAATACCATCGCCTATGATCAGACATATTTTATAATAATCCCGGCGGTTGTAGGGCGTGTGTTTGGCCTGGCAAATACGTTTCCTTACATTGAAATGGCTGACATCACCGTTCGAAAGCAAGTCTGCGGGCATTTGCTGCTTAGTACGTTGATAGAATTCTGGTAATGTTTCTGTCCCTATTTCCATGGTTGACCTATTATATAAGTCAAATATAATGAAAGAGCATCCGGATTATTTAACCCTCAAAAGAAATGACCACTGCTTAACAAATCCTGCTTTATTCATAAGCCTTTTTTTGGAGTTTAGGCAACATACAGCTCAACTAGCTGCAAAAGATAAATAGTCAATTGATAAATTGGCGATGTTTAATTTACAATGCGGACCATTACATTTAAATCGACACCCCCTATCGCTTTCTTTTTCCAGTGATCATCCTCATAGTACCAGGTGCCACTATTTAATAGGCCTATTGCAAAATGATTATCTGAACTATAATTGTCTAACCATTCTAAAGAGACGAGTACAGTTCCCTTAACTTTAATAGCGTAAGGTGCTAAATCCACCGAGACCCTATTTTTACCTCGCGGTATTGCACCATAAATGATTTGGTCAGTTAACTTTTTGCCGGGCGTTGCATCATTAAAATCATACACATTTATTTTAAACTTTATAGGGTCTGATTCGATGTTTTCTGCATCAAAGTTCAGTTTAAGCATTTGTACAAGTTTACGGCCTGCGTTTATTTTTATGCCTATCTGGTTGCCGAGGGACATATTAAAGTTACAATAGTTTGAACCGGAACGGGGCTTATTGCCGATCAGATGAGTTTTTTCCTGTCCTCGGCTTGTGAGTGCCAGCGAGCCTAACAGCAGTGTGGCTGCAAGGCATTTTAGCTTGAAAGCTTGATAAATCATATATTTAATTAGTTATCTATGGATGATAAAGTTTGACAGAAGATTTGCTATGCCAGGAAAGCTTGGTAACCGAAGCATACATGGCGATACTTGTGAGCTCATTAATCATAAGCTCCCTTCGATATCTAGCTCTGATATCCAAACTATCAGGCAACCTTCATGATGAGTTTTCGGCCGAACACTTGATTCGTTTCCATCATCTCATGTGCTTTCTGAACGGTTTCGACGGCAAGGTTGCCTACTATGTTTATTTCCGGAGCATCTATTTTCCCTTGCTCGATCAACAGGGTTAACAGATGTAGCGTTTGTCCATACCAATTCAATCTATTACTCAATGCAAAAGCATAACCTGATATATTGATAATAGAAGCGCCCTTATCAAATAAAATTTCCCGCGTTTGTTGCGTGCCCAAGAACGTAACGTCAACATAAGTGCCATTGACCTTTAATACTTCGGCAGCTGTATCTGCCATTTGACCACCAACAAGATCAATAGAAAAGTCAAAGCCTTCACCATTACGAGTCGCCTTGATTTGCTCGGTTGCATCTTTGTCCTTATAGTTGATGATCTGATGCTCATTGAGTCCAAGCGATTTTAATGTTTCCTCACTTTCCGAACTTCCTGCAGTGGCCACAATTTTATGTGAGCCGTACGCCTTTAAAAGCTTAATCAAAAACCGGCCGACACCACCGGCGGCCCCATTGATGAAAATGCTGCTTTTTTCGTAGGCGTTCATTCGGGCAAAACAATGCCATGCTGTTACTCCGGATGAAGGTATGGCAGCTGCTGCTTCAAAGCTGATATCTTTCGGTTTTAATGCTAGGAGATCCTGATTTAAGGCGATCAATTCCGCATAGGTTCCATTTGACCCCCGACTGCCCGCTAACGACATTACCTCATCGCCGGGTTTGAAAAAATCAACCTTACTTCCCGTTCTTAAGACGATACCAGAAAACTCTCTGCCTAAAACAGGTGATTTCATCAACCTGCTCTCCCGCCTACCCAACCTCATTTGATAATCAATAGGGTTAAAACCGGTCGCTTTTATTTGAACTAATACTTCATCGTCCTGTATTTTTGGTTCTTCCATTTCCGTAATACTGAAATTGGAAACGTCTCCAAAGGCGTTTAATACAATTGCTTTCATTGTTAACTATTTTGATTTTACACTTAAGGACTTTCCAGGTTTGACCAATATTTGCGCCGGTTGCTCTTGGATAGTTGATTCGTTAAATAGAAATCAACAAGGAATGCGAAAGGCGTGCTTATAAATCTTCTTTTCGTCCAAACGCGCCAGGGCCAGCATGAACGAGTCCGATAACCAAAGCCCCGAATGCGGCTGTAATCAAGCAAGTAAGAGGGGTGCCCCTAATATCAGCAAAATGGAATAGTACAATTGATAGGATAAACATTATCAATCCTGCAATTAAATTAGGGATGGGCGTATTACCAGCAAGACACGGATAGTTTTCTTTTGTAATACCTTTGACAAAATGAGGAACACCGTTGGCGCCAAAAAGGCCGCCGAAAAATGAGAGTAAGATAGATTGCCACATAAACAGAGTAATTATAATTTTTTTAAGGGTATACAAACAGATCAAGGCGTTCCGGCTGCTTTGAAGGCCCAGTCTACTACTTGGGCAATTGTTTCCAGGATCGCATTCGCGCCGTCGCCGGATTTCACGTTAATATCGGCGAATTTGTTGCCGTTGCTACGGGTATGGAGAATGATATAATAGATTCCACCGACCAATAATGCGGCGACAGCCCTAAAATTCACTGTTGAATTAATAAAGTGCGGATCTGTAATCTCAAGAAAGTCCTGGCCAAGACTTTCCCGGGCATTGTGAATACTTTGCATCATTCTATTCCCTCCATTCAATTCCATCAGGATCAAATTCTGCATTTCCTTTTCCTGCAAAAAGAATTTAAATAATTCCTGTAAAATGCCGCTAATGATCATTCCGCTTTCCTCCGTTTTTGCCTCATTGAGAAGTTTTTTAAGTTGATCGCTAAAAAGCATCCAATAATCGTTTTCTATAATATAAGCTTCGGTGAGGTTATTTAAATTCCCAAAATAACGGTAAACCAATTTTCGATCGACACCGGCAATGCGCGCGACGCTACTTGTTCTTACGGCGCGAAAACCCTTCGAATTAATAATTTCCCCTACCGCATCGATAAGCTTTCTTTTAGTGAGATTTTTGTCCTTCATCAGATGAATGTTTACGACAGAATATTACAGCATGATCCAAAGAATACCGGCAACTTATCTGAGCTGATCTGTCACCAAAATCCCTTGAGCAACTTTACACACGTCACCGCTTACAAGAATCTCCATTGATTCTCCTTTTAAAACTGCCTCTACAAAAAGCTGGCTAGGCCGGCCAAGATTTTCTCCTTGACTTAATCGGATAATAGTACCGGGATTTTGAAACCCAAACCTTACGAGATAGGCCCCGATAGGACCTGCGAGACTGCCTGTTGCTATATCTTCCGTAGCTCCATCATTATCCCAACTTCTTATACTTAACGTCGGAATTTCGAGTGTGCCAATGAACATAGCACCCCAATTCCGAATCGTGTTTTCCAGGTCTGGTATGTTTATTTTTGCTGACAAGCCATTTTTTTGCAACGGAATGATAACGTAAGGCAGGCCGGTTGAAACAACTATCGGATTACATCCCGGATATAGATCTTCCGGGTTTAAGCTAATACTCGAAAGTAACATGCCAGTTTCATAGGCATTTAATTCTTTGCCGAACTCTGCAGTTCCCTGATTCATGATCGCCCTATAACATAGGTCCTTTTTTTCCGTGATGATCGAAATCGACTTTTGATTCAATTCAAAAATCCAACTCGCCTTTGCTGCAGCAGGCTGGTAGAGATCGTGTAATGTAGCAGCCGCGCCTAAAATGGGATGGCCCGCAAAATCCAGCTCTTCCTGACGAGTGAAAATACGCGCCCGGGTTTTTTCAGCGTCAGTTTTTAGCAGGAAGATACTCTCAAAATGTCGCATTTCCTGCGTGATTTTAAGCATCTGGACTTCGTTAAGTTCTTCAGCTTCTGTAAAAACTGCAAGACTATTGCCGGAGAATGGTTGGTCTGAAAAAACATCGACGTGGTAATAGGGTATCCTGTTCATATTCGAATGTGATGTTAATTTTTTTTAGTAGTGATTTGATAAGGCGTCAACGCATCCGGCAAAATGAATTGGAAAACTTATCCCACTTATGCTATATGACTCACGTTGTCAGTTTTGTTCTATCAAGCGAGGATAATCGATGTAGCCTATGTCGTTGCCCTCATAAAAGTACTCCGGAAATCCTTCTGTCAATGCTGCTCCTGATCTGAAGCGTTCAACGAGATCAGGGTTTGCAATGAATGGCTTGCCAAAAGCGATCAGATCCGCCAGATTGGCCCTTAATGCAGCTTCCGCAGATTCGGCGGTGAAACCTCCTGCCAGGATTAAAAGATTCTTGAAGCGTTTGCGAACATCCTTGATATATTCAATAGGAATAATAGGTTCGCCATTAATTAAGCCGCTGGACAGATGGATATAAAGAATATCAAGCTTGTCGAGTTCAGTAGTCAGGTATTCCTGCGTGGCCCGTTCTTCTGCATAAGGTGGCAGGTCATTCAGCTTAAGGTACGGCGACAATCTTACACCCGTGCGCTCTTTACCGATGGCCGCGGAAATACCTTCGACAATTTCTAGCAAAAACCTGGAGCGATTAACAATATCCCCTCCATACTGATCGGTGCGTTGATTAGTGTATGGGTGAAGAAATTGTTCAGCTAAAAAACCATGCGCGCCATGTACTTCCACACCGTCAAAGCCTGCGTATATGGCGTCTTTTGCTGCGATAACGTGCTGTTCAACAAGTTCCCGCACTTCTGTTGTACTAAGGGGGTTAGGTTCAGAAATCGGCAGGTGACCCTTATCAGCCACGCGAACCGTATCACGCGCTGTAACTGCAGAAGGAGCCACAAGTGGTGAACCATCTTCGTTATTAGCTACATGACCGATACGTCCCGTATGTACTAGTTGCATGATGATCTTGCCACCTCTCGCATGAACCTCGTCGGCGACTTTTTTCCAGGCGGCCTTTTGTTCAGCATTATAAATTCCCGGGGTGTGCAAGTAGCCCTTGCCGTTTGGCGTAATTGCAGTATTGTCGGTAATAATTAGACCGGCACCGGCCCTTTGGCCAAAATAAGTGATAGCGGAAGATGGTGGGATACCATTTATGGCTCTTCGTCGGTTCATAGGTGCCATGACAACCCGGTTCTTTAGCGTAAGGTCAGCAACAGATAAAGGGGATAACAGGCTTTCAAGTGAATCCATTTGATTTCGATTTTGTAATTCTTTATAAAGGTTTTCAGGCAATTGATCTGTCCAACTTAATTTTTAATTGGGATTGCCAATGGCCTGAGCGGCGAGGCACTGGCACCCCTGAGTTTTAGCGGCAGACCAATGAACAGGAATTCATTGACATTCGCTTTTGACAAGCCTTCGAGGTAAACCAATTCCATAAACATGACGCCTTTTTGTGCCAGCAAATAGGTATGTCCGGGTAGCCAGTTGTTGCTGTCTGAAGAAGGCAGGGCTTCCAAAGCCAGGTTATCACCACCCAAAGTCATCACCCCTTTTTCATCGACCAGCCATTTTAATGCTTCCAGGTTAATACCTACACCATTACCGGTAAATTTTGCAGCGTCTGTATAAAAATATTTCATTAACCCTGTACGGATCAGCACAACATCACCCTTCTGTATTTGCAGCTGTTCCGTTTGCAGTGCGCTCTGCACATCCTTCAAGGTAATCACATAATTTTCAGGCAATATGTCCAGGCCCTTGTATTTCGCCACGTCTATAAGTATCCCCCGGCCGATAACCGGCGGTATATTTTCCGCACCGCCTTTTTTCCAGCCGCGGTCACTGAGATATTGGTCGGCTTCAAATCCGTTGTATATCTTACCGTGCAGACCGAAGTGGGCCAATGCGTCAATATGGGTACCGGTATGGGTGTACATGGATACAGCATCGCCGGTATAACTTACTTTACTGTTCACACTGTCTCCCGCGTGTGTAATATCACCTACCCGGTTACCGCGTGGCGTATGGGTGAGCCAATATTGATAAGGCGGGTCACCCAATGCGGTAAAGCTTGGCATCCCGATGAAATATTCTACGCCTAAATCATACACTTTTCCTGTTCTTATCGCGGAGAAGAGTGCCAGGTTGTTTTTTTCATTTATCAGGTTTAACCTGCCAATCTGGTCGTCCGCCCCCCAGGGGCTGACGCCGGAACGCTCGGTTGAATTGACAGTCTGCGAATAACCTGCAGCGCTGAAGGTAATTAACAAACCGAATAATATTGATCCTTTGATATTCATGTTCAATTCTTTTGTTCCTTCAAAATTACCCCACAATTTCATGGGTGCCTTGTATTCCGAAAGGTTGTTTATGTAAGTTTGGAGGAATCATCGCGCAACCACCGATCCCTTCGAGCTCCGTTCGGGGAAATAACTTCCTGGGATATGTCGGCGAAGATTTACAATATTTAGTTAGTCGGCTAACTAAAATTATTATCTTTGTCTTTATGAATGGACAAAACCCAGGCTCGGTAAGCAAACTGCTTGTTCAGATTTGCAAGCTCCGCAGAAATAAAAGCAATACTTTATTGGCAACGGCAGGCCTGCATTCTGGCCAGGATATTCTTTTATACCACTTAAGTGTAGAAGATGGACAGACCGTTTCCGCCCTGGTAGAGAAAATCTGTATCCAGCATGCCACGATTTCAACGATGATAGACCGGATGGAAGCCGCCGCTTTGATCCGCAAAGAAAAGGATTCGCTGGATAAACGCGTATCAAGAATATACCTGATGCCTAAAGGAAAAGAAGCTTTATCGCAGGTTGTGCATATCTGGAATGAGCTAGAGGCTGTCTCACTAAAAGGATTAACCACAGATCAGCATTCGCTATTGGCTGAGTTATTACAGTTAGTGCTGAAAAATCTCAGCTAAATTTTTTTATTAAAATAGTTAGCCGACTAACAAATACATTAAACATGAGTATAAAAAATCAAAAAAAACAGAGCTCCAAAATATTAGTTGTGGGCGCCACCGGAAAGGTAGGCAGGCAAGTCCTCAAAAATTTGATTGATCTGGGCGAGACTGTCAGGGCCTCAAGCCGAAATCCACAAACTGCAAATTTCCCTGCGGCTGTTGAAGCTGTTACCTTTGATCTGGAGAGGCCGCAAACTTTTACTTCCGCGCTGGAGGGTGTTAACAAGGTTTTTCTTTATGCTAATAACGGGGCAATACAAGACTTTGCTAACTCGGCAATCCTTTCCAGTGTGGAACATATCGTATTGCTTTCATCCTCATCAGTAATTAGCGGCGATGCCAATAACTTTCTTGTACAACGCCATTTGGCAGCGGAGCAAGCGATCATTGAATCGGGAATTCCCTTTACCTTTTTGCGGCCGGGTGCTTTCTCAGCAAACACCTTGCTTTGGCGCCATCAGATCATACAAGCAAATAAAGTCCGTTTTGCCTATCCATTAGCAGAAACAGCCCCCATACATGAATTTGATATTGCTGCCGTTGCAGCTAAGGTGCTCACGACTCCCGGCTACGAAGGCCAAAGCCCGCTCCTGACAGGCCCGGAATCTTTGACTCAGCATGGGCAACTGGAACTCATTTCAGACGCCATCGATAAGAAACTCGTGTTTGAAGAACTCGAACCGGATGAAGCGCTTGCATCAATGAGCAAAAACATGCCGCCAGCGTACGCCAATATATTGCTGAAGGTCATGAAAGACAGGGTTGGCATACCCGCTAAGATTTCCAGCGCGGTGGAAGAAATAACTGGAATTCCACCGAAAAACTTTAGTACTTGGGCACAGGAAAATAGTATGCTGTTTCAATAGCGGCTTTATGATCTGGGCATGCGGATAAATATTCTAAGCCTGAATCATACACTTTTCTTGTTCTTATCGCGGGCACGAGCGCCAGATTGTTTTTTTTTATTTATCAGGTTGGACCTGTCAATCTGGTCATCCGCACCCGGCGGCTATGCCGGGATGCTCGGTTGTGTTGTAGATCTGTGAATAAGCTGTCGCGCTGATGGAACTAAGCAATCTGAAAAATAGAAATTCTTTCATGTTCATGTTCAATTGTTTATGTTTAGTAAAATTACCCCGCTATTTCCGAGTTGCTTGTATCTTAAAGGGTTGTTTATGTAAGTTTGGAGGAATGATCGCGCAACCAAATTTCTATCCGTTTGAAATTCGTACCGAGGAAATGGCTTCCTGGGACTTGTCGGCGAAGGTTTTTAATTTTTTCGAGATCATTCAGATTTTGGATGGCAAGGGCGAACGTCACTTTAACGATATCAAGCTGCCGTATCAGTCGGGCCAAACGTTTATTTATACGCCGCAGGATTGCCGCTCCTTTACAATAGTTGAACCGACCCGGTTTTTATTTATCCGTTTTACAGATGTATTGTTCGCTAATTGTGAGAGCGCCGATCAGCGCGAAAGATTAAGCGCATGGATGAAAAGCCTGGAATATCTTTTTCTGAACCATAACAAGGCAATAAACGAACTGGTACGAACCAGTGCGGATTGTAACCTGGTGCAGGGTGTTATGGCAGCCATTGCTGCCGAAGCTTCAAATCCGCAATTACATTCCCGAAGTAATATTCAGCACCTTTTGCAAGTACTACTTCATATTTTTGCACGGAATATTTTACCTGACACCAATCCGCTGCAGCCCGTGTTTAAGGATGAGCCTTTGATTAACAGGTTGACAGGCTACATTCGTAAGCATATTTATAATGCTGATCAACTTCGGATAGAAGATTTGGCCACATTTGCCGGCTTATCAAAAAACTATATCGGCGAATATTTCAGTAAGCGTACCGGGGTGAGTATCCGGCAATATATTTTGGAGTACCGACTTAACCTGGTGAAAATAAAACTCCAATACAGCGACCTCACGGTCTCAGAAATAGCCCATGAACTGGATTTCAGTGACGAAAGCCATTTAAGTAACTTGTTTAAAAAGTATTTTTTGGTGAGCCCGACCGCGTTTCGGAAGAAACTGACCGAAGGCCAATCACAACAAATAGCTAACCTATCAGGCAAATCGAAGTTCTCAGGTTTACATCTGACGGCTTCCTAGCGCGATTTTACTACGGTAATTTGCATCTTCCAGAATTTCATTTACAGATTCGATAAGAGGCTCTTTCGCACCTTTTTGTGTAGTGCAAATCACCCCCTACACCGATAGCATTATATAAAATCGATAACTTCGTCTGAAACATCTCATCACTTATGTTATTTCGCTTTCCGCCAAATGTTGCCCCCGTGAACGACCCCACTTTTTTAACTGCGGGCGAGTCAGTTTTTGCAAAGCTGAAGATAGAGTCAAAAGCGGGAAAACGAACGGTTTTCCTTACTGAGCATACGCTTATATTTGTGATCAGCGGCATAAAGCTGCTACATTTTGCCGAGCAAACACTTAAGGTTACGCCAGACTGCGTCTTTCTCTTAAAAAAAGGGATTTATGTCATGGCAGAATACATTGAGGAAGGAATGAATTTTGAAGCATTGATGTTATTCATACCCGAAAGTATCTTAAAGTCTTTCTTATTGAATTCGCAACTTCGACTGGTCAATAAAGAAAACGTTCCCTGTGTCGTTTTAGCGGCCAATAGCCTTATCCAAGATTTTAAAGCGCAGTTTAGGCAATATTTCGACCATCAGCTTTTTGATTACCGGCATCTTATTCCACTCAAACAGCAGGAAATATTGACGCTCTTGTTTTCATCCGGATACAAAAATGAAATGACTGCATTTATTCAAAGTGCGGTAAGCATAGATCCTTTAAACATGAGTGCAATTGTAGCGGAGAATATTTTACAGCCAATTACTATCTCCGAACTGGCCAGGCTTTGCAACCGCAGTCTTGCCACTTTTAAGCGGGATTTTAAGAAACACTACGATTGCTCACCGCGGATTTACATCAACAGGCAACGATTGATGCATGCCCGAATGCTATTGCAAACTACAAACAAGCGTATTTCCGATATCGCTTCCAGTTGCGCTTTTGAAAGCACTTCTTATTTTACCCGTGCATTCAAGCGCGAATTTGGCGTAACCCCCCAGGCAATAAGAGCCGTTATTGCTATGGAATGAGCTGTTTGGGCAATATACGTCCACCACAACCCAATACATTTGCTTTAAAAAAAGCATATGAAAATTTTAATAATCGGCGGACATGGAACTATAGGCAAAAAAGTTGTAGCAAGGCTTTCCCAAAACCACCAGGTGATCATCGGCGGTCGCGCGTCTGGTGATCTAACGGTAGATATTACATCATCTTCCTCCATTCTGGCAATGTTTGAAAAAACCGGCAAGATAGATAGTATAATATGCACGGCCGGAACAGGTTACTACGGTCCTTTTTATGGCATGACGGAGGATCACATAATGCCAGGTATTAATGGTAAATTGCTGGGACAAATCAATCTCGTTTTATTGGGGAAGGACTATTTAAATCCGGAAGGTTCAATAACCCTGACAACAGGAATTGCAGCCGTTCACCCTGCCCGAAATGGAGCGGCGGTGGCCATGATCAACGGCGCAATCAACAGCTTTGTGTTGGCGGCATCCCAGGAGTTAAAGAATGATCAAAGGATTAACGCAGTGAGCCCCGGACTCGTAGAGGATAGTAAAGACCGGTATGGCGCTTTCTTCCCAGGCTATAATCTGGTGCCAATGGAAAAGCTGGTGAATGCTTATATCCTTAGCGTAGAAGGTTCTGTTAATGGGAAGATTTTAAAGGTATATTCGTAATATATACCCCGTTTATACCCTAAGAGCAAACCCCGGCACAGCGTTTTCCTTAAAACCAAAAAGTATCCTGACAGGTTAATGCCCATTTGAGCAAAAGGGTTGGTATACCCGATTAATTTTCACAGCAAATAAATTGGTTCGCCTTATCTCTACTGAGCAAAGCTGGATTTTTCCCTTTTAGAGTGACCTGCAGTTTTGTGATTGTAATCACGAACCGGCATCGCTTCCGATCATAATTTTGGTTTAAAAAGATGAAGCAAAATTTGATCTTACTACACGGATTGTTCGGGGGATTAAGTAATTGGAAAGAAGTCATTGATTATTTCAAAGATCAGTTCAATATTTATGTTCCCGAACTTCCGCTTTATGAAGATCACAAGATAGATAGGCTGCATTCTTTGCTTAACTTTCTCGAATTGAGTATTGATGCTGCCGGACTGCAAAATGTAATATTGGTTGGAAATTCACTTGGCGGACATATTGCGATACTTTACACCCTTAAACATCCTGAAAACGTTTCAAAATTGGTGCTAACCGGCAGTTCAGGACTTTATGAAAATACCCAATTTGGCAGTTATTTAAAACGGAACAATTATGAATACATCAAAGACCGGGTGGCTGCCACGTTTCACAATCCTGCCTTCGCAACAGACGAGCTTGTTGCTGAAGTTTTAAATGTGACGACCAATTCTTTTAAATGCCTGTGTGCTATAAAAACTGCAAAGGCAACTCAGCGGGATAACGTGCTCGCCAGACTTCCTCAAATTTCAGTTCCGGTTTTATTAATATGGGGAGATAGCGATCAGATCACACCGCCGGCTGTTGCTTTTGAATTTAAAGATCATTTGCCCAATGTAAAACTTGTGATGATTTCCGAATGTGGACATGCTCCTATGATGGAACATCCGGAAAAATTTAATGATGCTTTAGATCAATTTTTGCAGGAAAACGCCTAGCCGCTTTTAAATTAAAACAATGATTTCGCGGGCCTGTTGAAAAGGGATAAGGTCTACGCTATGAAAACATTAAAACTGACAATTGCGATATTTCTGCTGGCCGCGACAGCAGCTTTTGCACAAACCAAATTACAACCGGTTTACAGCGACAATACTTACCAGTTCACCGGCATTGCCGTTTCGGCAAAGGGCCGCTTGTTCGTTACTTATCCGCGCTGGTCTGACACCTATAAATACGGCGTGGTGGAAGTGGTGGGCGGTAAACCTGTTCCGTATCCTGACGTCGCTACCAATGCCTGGGCGCCGGGCCAGGATGGTATGAACAAATGGGTTTGCGTGCAAACAGCTTACGTGGATGACCAGGACAAATTATACATTGTCGATCCGGCTGCTCCAAAACTGGGCAAGGTTTATAACAACAGCGCCAAAGTAGTCAGATTCGACCTGGCGACCAATAAGGTCGAAAAGGTTTACCGCTTTCCCGGCACCATAGATAATCAAAGCTATTTAAACGATATTCGCGTAGATACCAAAAAGCAAATAGCCTATTTGACCAATTCCGGTACCGGTGGTATTGTGGTGCTGGACCTGAGGACAGGGCAATCAAGGCAGGTTCTACAGGCGCATAAATCCACTCATCCCGATCCGAATGTGAAATTCATCATTGATGGCCATGAATTAAAAAAACAGGGGCAGCCGGTCGCGTTTCAGTCAGATGGTATCGCCTTATCGCCGGACCACTCTTATTTATATTATAAAACGATCACGGATAAAAAGCTGTTTCGGATTCCTACTGCCGCATTAAACAATCCGGCACTGAGCGGGCAGCAACTAGCCGGCCAGGTTCAGGACCTGGGTAATGTCAGCAATACCGACGGCATGGAGTTTGACAGCAAAGGAAACCTTTACTTAGGTGACCCAGTGACCTACAGTATGGTGCAGGTAACGCCTGACCTCAAACCGCATACATGGATTAAAGACAGTAAACTGATCTGGCCGGATACTTACAGCATTTCCAAAGACGGCTTTATTTATATTACTACGTCTCAGATCCACAAGCAGCCGGATTACAATAACGGCGTGAATAAACGTACCAGCCCCTACATGGTGTTTAAGGTAAAATTACCATAATGGAATTTAGGGGATTCGTTAAGGTTAAGGGCGCAAGGGAGCATAACCTCAAAAATATCAGCCTGGAAATACCTCGTGATGCCCTAGTGGTATTTACCGGTATTTCTGGTTCCGGAAAGTCATCACTCGCCTTCGGCACTTTATATGCCGAAGCGCAACGACGTTACCTGGAATCTGTTTCGCCCTACGCCCGTCGGTTATTCAATCAGATGGCGATCCCTGAGGTAGATGAAATAGAAGGCTTACCACCGGCCGTAGCTTTACAGCAGCAGCGCGGCGGAACATCAACCCGCTCATCCGTCGGCAGCGTAACCACGCTTTCCAATCTCTTACGCATGCTGTATTCCCGTGCCGGCGATTATCCGGAGGGACAAGGCATCATTTATGCCGAATCTTTTTCGCCTAATACACCTGAGGGTGCTTGCCCCGAATGCCATGGCTTGGGTAAAGTTTATGAGATCACTGAAAAAACGATGGTGCCGGACGATACCCTAACCATTCGCGAGAAAGCCATTGCCGCCTGGCCATCCGCCTGGCAGGGCCAGAACCAGCGCGATATCCTGACCACAATGGGCATCAGTATCGATACCCCCTGGAAGGATCTCCCTAAAAAAGACCGCGACTGGATCCTGTTCACGGAAGAACAGCCCGTGGTTCCGGTATATTCTGGTTATACGCATGAAGAGATCCAGCGCTTCATCAAAAATAAAAGGCAGCCGGATTATATGGGTACCTTTACCGGCGCGCGCCGCTACGTCCGCCATACCTTCGCCAATACCCAAAGTGCACTGATGAAAAAACGGGTAAGCCAATATATGCTGAGCAGTGAATGCCCGCTTTGCCATGGTAAACGCCTAAGACAGGAATCGCTTTCCATTAAGTTTGCTGGTTACGATATTGCGGAAATATCGCGGCTGGCGCTGAACAGGCTGGCCATTATTTTTGAGCCTTACGCGACGGGCAGCGCACCTGCCCTCAAAAAACTGGAAGCCAAGCATCCCGAAAAAGTAGTAGTGGCCCAACGTATCGCCGAAGATTTCCTGGCCAGGGTACAGGTGATGCTTGACCTGGGTTTAGGTTATTTAACCATAGAAAGAAGCACACCCACTTTATCACCCGGCGAATTGCAAAGATTGAGGCTGGCAACACAAGTACGTTCTAATTTATTCGGGGTGGTGTATGTGCTGGATGAACCGTCGGCGGGACTGCACCCGGCAGATACCGAAGCGCTCTTACGCGCGCTGGATAAACTCAAGGCCTCGGGTAATTCGCTCTTCGTCGTCGAACATGAGATCGATGTGATCCGTCATGCGGACTGGATCGTAGATGTCGGCCCGGCAGCCGGAGAAAAAGGCGGTCATATTTTGTATAGTGGTTTACCTGATGGTTTGAAAAATGTGGAGGCTTCGCTTACCCGGCATTATATCTATAATGATATGCCTAAGCCAACGAGCGATTCCAGGATACCCACAGGCTGGCTGAAACTGGAGGGCGTCACCCGCAATAACCTAAGCCAGCTGGACGCAGCTTTTCCTTTAGGCGTTTTGACCAGTGTAACTGGTGTTTCCGGTTCTGGCAAAAGCACGTTGGTCAGCCAGGTATTAGTAGAATTGGTTGCCGACCAATTAGGTTTACAGGTAGATATATCCGGCGATAACGAAGCCGATCCGCTGGAACACGATGAGGTCGTGACCTTGGGCGGTCAGATCACCGCCGGTATGAAAAACATCAAACGGATGGTCGTTGTCGATCAAAAACCGATCGGTCGGACACCGCGATCCAACCTTGCCACTTATACCGGTCTCTTTGATCATGTGCGCAAACTCTTCGCCGCTACTCCTTTGGCGAAATCTCGGAAATATGATGCCGGGCGTTTTTCGTTTAACGTGGTAAAAGGTCGCTGCCCGCATTGCGAGGGTGAAGGCATGGTCATGGTCGAATTATTATTTCTGCCCAGTGTGTACACACCCTGCCCAACCTGCGGCGGCACGCGCTACAATCCCAAAACACTGGAAATTCAATACAAGGACAAGAACATCGCCGAAGTGCTCTCCATGACTGTAGACGAAGCGGCCAACTTTTTCGATGAGGATGCTGCCGTCAGCCGCGCGCTGGAAGTGGTGAGGGAAGTTGGTTTGGGTTACCTGCGGTTGGGACAGCCCGCCACCGAACTTTCGGGCGGTGAAGCCCAGCGTATTAAGCTGGCAACCGAACTGCAACGCGCCCAGCATGGGCAAACCTTGTACGTCCTGGATGAACCGACCACCGGCTTACATCCATCGGATGTGGAACGGTTAATGCTCCAATTGAATCGCCTGGTCGACGCCGGAAATACGGTGATATTGGTAGAACATGACATGCACGTGATCGCGGAAAGCGACTGGGTAATCGATATTGGCCCAGGTGCGGGTGAGGATGGCGGCAAAATAGTTGCCGCCGGTGTTCCGACAGACATCGTTAAAGTAAAACGAAGTCGTACGGGCCCATACCTGGTCAAATATATTTAAAGCTAAAATTAACTTTTATGACAGACCGGCCCAAACAAACCGGCCTGGACTACAAATAGTTTTCGATCATCTGGCTGAATAAGACCTCGGCTTGCCTGGCTTCATAAGATCCAGCTGCTGCTGCCTGCTGTATCTCCGGTTCGTCAAATTTTGCTGTAACCAGCAGCATGGTCTCAAACGAAACACCCTCGATGCTCTCGATATTTTTGATATAACTATGTCGCAATTTAACCCCCAAATCGTCTCAATTGCCCCTTCCGATATTTCCTGAAAAAACCCAATTTTAGGTTATGAAACTCGACATCTATCTCAATTTTCCCGGCAACTGTGAGCAGGCGTTTAATTTTTACGCGCAGCAGCTCGGCGGTAAGATCACGCTGATGACCGTGCATGAGCAAGCGCCACCCAACTTTCCAAAGGAATGGGCTGAACCCATTTTGCATGCGGTCATCGAAATCGGCGGTACCACCGTCCGGGGAGCGGATATACCCGGCGCGGAAAACATGCGCAGCGCCTATCTGACACTTAACCTGGAGACCGCCGAAAAAGCGGAGGAAGTCTACGCGATACTAAATCAGGACGGCGAAATCTTCATGCCCCTGGCGCAAACACCCTGGGCAAACCGCTTCGCTATGCTGCGTGACCGGTTCGGCGTTTCCTGGATGTTATTGAACCAAGAATAAAAACCATAAAAATGAGAAAAGTACTCTTTGCGATGAATACCAGCATTGACGGCTGCTACGATCACACCTTTGCGGCGCCCGATGCTGAACTGATGTATTATTTCACCGACCTGATGAAGGAAACCGGCGTGATTGTCTATGGCCGCAAGACCTATGAGCTCATGGTGCCCTTCTGGCCCGACCTGGCCAAAAGCAAAGACGGCAGCCCCGAAGACGTCGCTTTTGCCGAAGCCATGACGCCGATACCCAAAATTGTTCTGTCACGCACATTGGCGACCGCCGATGCCCGGATCGTCCGCGAAGATCCCGAAGGACTTATCCGTGAACTAAAACAACAACCCGGCCAAACGATCGCCCTGAGCAGCACGACCTTATTGCCGCAAATGCTCAACGCTGGACTGATCGATGAATTGCGTTTAGTGGTTCATCCGGTATTGATCGGTGATGGCCAGCATTTGTTTAATCAATTGGAGGTAAAAACAAATTTTGATCTGGCGGGAACCCGGCAATTCAAATCGGGCGTTATCGCACTACATTACCAGAAAAAATAAAGGAAGGCGTAATAGTTTTAATGAAAGAATGTTCACGTTTCACGATCCTGTCTTTGCGACAGACGAGCTTGATGGAACATCCGGAAATATCTAATGATGCTCTAGATCAATTTGCATGACAACGCCTAGCAGCCAAAATGATTGGCAGAATTTCAATCACAAAAGCTGCCCCGTAACTTTACCAACTGCAAGCGAGCTCTACTAACCGCCTCCCTGCTTAGGTATAGATACCTTGCGATATTGGTAAGCGATATCTTTTGTATGATCATTGGCCGGCGTTCCAGTAAATACTGATAGCGCTTGACCGGGCTTTTTAAGGATAAAATGTATTGATGTTCGGATTGTTGTTCTGTCAATTCCTCGTACAACTGTAAATTCACATGCAGAAGACTATTGCGCTGTTCGTAAAATGGCTGCAGCCTTTTTAGATTTATTTTTAAGATCAGCGCATCTTCCAGCGCTACAATGCTGACAGCAGAAAGGGCCCGCTTTTTATAACTTTCACAGTTGGCCAGGAGATCATTTGGGAAACCGAATTTTATAATTTTTTCATTTCCACTTTCATCTAAAATAGCATATTTGAACACTCCTGAAATGACAAACGCCGAATGTCTTGCCACCTTTCCATGCTTTAAAAACGCTTCCCCTTTTTTAATTCTTTTGATAGTAGACATTTGGTCAAGTAACCGCCATTCGTGATCATTGACTATTGGGTATCTTTTATGAAGCTGCTCAAACCATTTTGGTAATTCTTGTTTCATCGTATTGAAATTAATTTATGCTGATGTAATAGATAGCTGACTTATCATATGGGCCGCCTCAGCTTAGGCGGCATAAAAGCAGAAGCGCATTTGATAGTTTATAGCTTAATGTCATTGAAAAACTTCAGTTCAAATACGATTACCGCTTCACCAAAAAGATGAACACGATTACCGATCCATTCACATACAATACTACCGGTTCTTTCGGATGCCTGAAAGCCTTTCATTTTTTTCTTTTTCAATTTCCCGCCCCAGTAGGTAGCCAGGTAGCAATGCGCTGAACCGGTGACCGGGTCTTCATTAACGCCAATGGCAGGACCAAAGCACCTGGTTACAAAATCATATTGCGGATCGCCCGACTTCGCTGTGAAGATGAATAGTTGCTGCGTATGTGTCTTCAGCAGTTCAAAATCCGGTCGGATTTTTCTTACTTGTTCATCATTTTCCAGTTCAATCAGGCACCAGCTGCGATCTGTGCCTACGAATAAGGGTTGCGTATCGGCAAACTTTTCAATAACGGAATCACTTATAGCCGCGTTAATGAAATTTGCCGGGAAATCCAGCCGGATCCCATCGTCGCTTAGCGCCGCGGATAATTCCCCGCTTTTCGTATGGAAAATCAAGGGTGATTTGATGTCAGCCAGGCCGGTCTCATAGATGACCTTAGCAGCCGCCAAGGTACCATGGCCGCATATGTCAACTTCCGTTGATGGGCTAAACCAGCGCAGGTTAAACTCCTGCGGATTATCTCCGTAAGTAACGAACGCGGTCTCCGAATAATTAATTTCCTTGGCGATGTCCTGCATCGCTTCGGTCGAAAGCTCGTGGCGGCTAATGTATACGCCGGCCGGGTTGCCTTTGAAGGGTGCGGAAGTAAATGAATCTACGGTGTATATGCTTGACATTTTGAATAGCTTGAATTAATAGGTTTTATATTTTGCCGGTGTATGTGCTCGTTCAATTTGTGGTCAGGTAAAGCTACTATTAGATTGACATTAGCGACTTGTATCCTGAAAGGGTGTTTATGTAAGTTTAAAGGAATAAGAAACTCAAGATAAGTAAGCCATGTAAGCGATGAAACTAAGGAGCGAAATCGTAATCAGGGCCGACCAAAGGCCTTTTAAACTTTCTTTATGCTTTCGCGGGTGCACAGTCAATAAAACGATCATCAGGATAAGCAAGAGGGATGAACCGAACCGGAATTGCTTTATGAGCAGGCCGGGTCCCGCCAGCAATTCAATGACCCCTGAGGCATAATAGACCCAAACCGGGTGATGCTTCAGGTAGCTCGCTTTGGCCCATTTCCAAAATGATAAATTGTTGCCCCATATTTTTAAAAGGCCGGTCAGCAAAAAAAAGATTCCGGCAATTACATTCAGTATAGTTGCAAGGTGTTGAAGGGTCATTAGCATTTTTTCTTTCAAAATTAAAATAAGGTAATTGTATATTCGCCCAGGTTACCTCTTGTTAACCCGGTAACCTATCGTACACCCGGATAATCTTAGAAAACCATGGAACACACCAGCACGGATTGTAAAGAACTATTCCTGTCAATGCAGGATTTCGGGGATCTTTGGAGTGGCAAATGGAAAATCCAGATCATCCTTTATCTTTCCATCAATAAGCATAAGCCGGTCTTTTTCACACAAATGCGGAACGACATTATAGGCATTTCTGCTAAAATGCTCTCAAAGGAGTTAAAGACGATGGAGATGAACCAATTGATCACTCGCATCGTTCATGCTACGAACCCTGTGACTGTAGAATACCGGATCACCGCGCATGGCGAAACTTTTGCGCCTGTTGCACAGACAATGATCTTATGGAGCGTCGGGCACCGAAGGCTTATCCTAAACTCATTTCCCTCCTAGCTTCATACGCTATTCCTGTCCTATAGCAGTTGAAACCACCTGGGTACATTGTTGTTTATCAGTATCATTTTGTAATCTTAAGTTTGTTTCAGCTTTTGAATAACACAAGCTGGTGCTCTTTTCGAAGAATGTGAGACTTTTAATTTACAAGTTATGAAGGAACGACTAAAGTCCTATTTAGAAAAAAATCTGCCTATCGATACTGAGCAGTTGAACGCCATCATGGATCGTTTCACCTTTAAAGCTATTCCTAAAAATACCATCCTGCTTTCAGCCGGAGATATTGCCAGGGATGTTTATTTTGTTTGCAAGGGAAGCATCAGGACCTATTATTACAGCAGGAACGATATGGAAAAAACAAGGTACGTAGGATTCGAGGAGTCCCTGGTCACCTCCATACCTAGTTTTATTTCGCAAAAGCCGTCAATAGAATATGTAGATACGCTGGAAGATTCTGAAGTTTGCGTCATCAGTCGGAGTGATTTTTACCAGCTAGTCGACGAGGTCCCCGCGTGGGCCCGGTTTTATGTAAGGCTGCTGGAAATTGCTTATCAATTTCAAAACGATAAGATTGCAGCCCTTACAACAGTTTCCGCAAAACAGCGATTTGATAATTTACTCAAAGAACATCCGCACTATTATCAGCGCCTGTCTAATCGTATACTGGCTTCATATCTTGACATTAGAGAAGAAACGCTAAGCCGTTTGAAGTCAAAATAGAAGGGACAGTTGTTAGGAACATCTTTGAATGCCCCGCCTCTAAGCGTAACACAATTAGCTTCTATGTCTATCAAATTTAGGCTTTGAGTACACTTTACTTATTATGTGTATCACTCTCATGTCTGCCACCTTTGACTGTCTATATTCTTTTGATTCCTACACATTGTATGGAGAATAGGTGATTTGTAAAAATCGGATATGTGCCTGATAATTATCGAATTAACCTAAACTACTTTTTATTAATCATATTCGGGCTTTTATTATTGATTGGACTGTTATTTGTATAACATTTGAACAACTGGGGACAAATGGGAAAACGTGTATTGGTAATCGATGATGATGAGGATATCCTGGAGATATTGAATATCGTATTTCAGGAAAACGGATATGATATCGTATTGTCAAATACTGGGGAGGCGGCTGAACATATCCGGGTCATTCAGCCGGATATCGTATTACTGGATGTGCGTATCGTCGGATCTGCTAAAAGTGGTCCTGAGATATGCAAGGAAATCAAATCTCAATTAGCAACCAGGCACCTGCCCGTATTGCTGATCTCTGCCGAAACTGATTTGGCCATGTTGGCTCAGGAATGTGGTGCTGATGCATACGTTGCCAAACCGTTTGATATTTTTCACCTGTTATCTCATGTAAAAGATTTTATATCTTAGTTGTGTAAAAGCACAGGCAGATGTCAGATCAACCAGAAAAATCGCGATCACCAAAACATATCAAATTAGGGTCAGAAAAACTAAAAATGTTCTTCGTTAATCACCTTAACCGGATCTATTTTGCCAAGGCCCACCTAGTTAAATGGCTACCTCAACTTAAGAACGAAGTGTCTTTCAACGACTTACAATTGGCCATTCAGGAGACTGTTGATGATGTTGAAAAGCAAATGGCCAGAATGGAGGTCATTTATGAATTGCTTGATGCGCCAATTTCAAAAGGCAGTATTAATGGGTTAACAGGCCTGGTAGATGATGCTTTCGAGGCTATAAAGGAACAGAGGGGTGAAGCCGAACTGCGGGATATGTCAATTATTTTTTATCTGCAAAACATCGAAAGCGTAGAGATGGCGTCATTCCAAGTGTTGCAAATGGCGGCGGTAAAGATTAAAAACAAACAGGTAAAGCAGTTGCTAAGAGAAAATTACGATGAAGCAAAAGCCGACCGTACACTCCTTCTGTTAATAGCGGCAAAGTACATTACCAAATAATGTCCATATTGATTATTCAATTAAGTGTGACATTAAATTAAAAGGTGTAATTGTGAGGTACTATAAAATGTTATTGAAAATTAGCCACCGAATGTAGAAGTTCAAACGGTGATTAAATTTTGCATATATAACTGCGGTTACATTGCGCTATGCATCACCGTTAGCCATTTATCACCGACTTTCGATAATACATGACTGGATCTGGCATTTAATGTCTCACCCGCTTTTTCCCCCGTTCCGATGGCGGTATATTCATTTACTACCAAAACTACTTGTCCTTCAAATTTCGCATGTGTTGTTTTGATGCTGATGCGTGACCATCCCTGATCAATGATTCCGCTTAGAAGTTCAGCGATACCTGTTTTTCCTTGTACCGTAGAATACCCTACCAGAATGCTTTCCTCC
Organism: Mucilaginibacter gossypiicola; assembly: GCF_900110105.1. Lineage (GTDB taxonomy): Bacteria > Bacteroidota > Bacteroidia > Sphingobacteriales > Sphingobacteriaceae > Mucilaginibacter > Mucilaginibacter gossypiicola. The sequence goes on from NZ_FOCL01000002.1 coordinate 170,785, forward strand.
GCATATAGATCCAATAACTGATTGATGCCCGCATTCCAGGCTCGTTCATAGGATTGGTTAAAATCTTCGGCAATTGTTTGGGCACTATTTTCCTTTGTCATTTGCTTGTTTAATTTGTTTTGGTAAAATTAAGGTTGCCGAACCAAGGGCGGTTTGACCTAGGTCAAAAAACGTTAAGGGTTGTTAACTAGCTCGCTTCATATAACTGCGGTGTCGAAAATGACATCGGTTTCCAGTCATAATCCTGCTTATAATCAGCAACAATGTAACCCAGGCCTGGCCATGGTAAGTGACAAGAGATAACGGGTGCCTTGCTTGCAGCCAATTGTTTCAGTATCCTTTGTCTTGTAGCGACGGCTTTATTAAAGTTAGTATCCCATTGTGTTCCCCACTCCGGGTGCGAAATCAATAAGGACGTATGAACCAGGTCTACGATATGTTTGAGCTCGTGGTCGCCTGAAAATATCGTTAAACAAGGGTGACCGGGAGTATGACCTTCGGCTAATTCAGTTTTTATGCACCCGAATAAGACCTCTCCAAATTCAAATAAAGCGAGTTTGTGGTTAATAGATTTGATTGTCTTTTTGGCGAGACTGACAGATGGCTCGCTCGACACGGTATTTTTACTTTGCGAAAAATCAGGATTTTTAGACATCCAGAAATCGTGTTCCAATCGGGCTAAGGTGTAAGATGCATTTTTATAAACAAAGTCGCCGTTGTTGTCGAACAATCCACCAATATGATCTATATGCAGGTGCGTGATTAATATGTCTGTAATGCTATCCGGGTGAATGCCAACCGCGATCAAATTCTGGAGCAAACGGCCCGAATTGGGGCCCAGCCCTGATCCGCTGCCGGCATCTATAAGGATAGTTTTTCCTTCTTTGAAAATCACCAATACATTGATAGCCGCATCAATTTCGTCATTCGGCAGGAACTGGGAAGCAAGAGCTGTAGCGAGCAATTCATTGCCTATGCCCGGGGCGATAATTGGTTGTGCCGGCTTGATCAGTATATGGCCGTCCGTAACGATCATCATTTCTAAATCTCCAGCTTTGAATTTCATATGGCCTGCTCCGTTGTTTTGAGTCCAGGCGCGGGCGCCTGCGGTTGCGCTGGCAAAAGTTGGGAGACCAGCGGCTATGGTCAGCAATCCCGTAGCTTTTAACAGTTGTCTTCGTTTCATAATAGCTTTTTGACCAAAAATATTTCCTTATTATCTTTATCGCAATAATGCACTTTTTAGTAACCTACATACCAATAGTATACCAAGCTGATAATCAGCAAATAAAAATGATATTATGACATTAAAACGCTTCAATGATCCCATTTGTGCAGTTGACTATTCTTTTCAAAGGATAGGTGGCAAGTATAAAGGCCGTATCGTATGGTACTTAAACACGCATGAGGTATTACGATATGGTCAGTTGCGAAAGATGCTTCCTGATATTACCCCCAAAATGATGACGCAAACATTGCGGGAGTTAGAGGAAGACGAGTTAGTCAGCCGAAAAGTATACCATGAAGTGCCTCCGAAGGTTGAATATTCCCTAACGGATATCGGCAGGGAACTGATACCATTTATTAACTATCTGGAAGCATGGGGAAGTAAGCAAATGGACAAAAAAAACATCGTTAAAAAAATAGAATGCGTTTAAGTGCATTGAATTATCCTCGTATTTTAAAATTTTCAATTTTCCGGTCGTTGACTCATCCTTGGACCTTTTAGCGATGTATGCGGAGGCGATTAATTCCCGCTCATTTCGTCCTCTTCCGAACCTGCATCTATTTATGTCTTGCCTATATTGCTATAGCCAAAACGGTATTGAAGCTCATATGCCACTGGTGTAGAAGTTAAGCAAATGTTTAGATTGAAATAATTGCCCTTTTGGTTGACTGAATTCCTTAGTTGGTTGATTTGTAAAAATAGATTTAAAAATTTTATTCAAACTTGAATGGAGTCAATTAAATCTTAAACATTAATACCAGAAAATGAAAAAATTAATTACAGGAATCGCGGCAGTTTTCATGCTGATTCAATCAACCTACGCTCAAAAGGCATCCTCTACAGCATTAAATTCAGGGAGTGCCTATCTCACACCTGAATTTAAGATCGGCGAAAAATACGGGACAATATTTTCACGAACGATCGCGCTAACAAGTGACAAATTCCAACCAGTTGTAGTTCGTATAAGCGGTACCGGAATTTATCAGGTGTCATCCGTTGATGAAAAGAAAACCACTTTTGATGCTGAATTTCTTTATGATGGACGTCCGGTGGACCACAGCAAATCGGGCATCACCGACGGAGGCAGAACATTGATTTATAACGATAAACCGTATCTCAATACCGATGGAAGCGGTTTAGCCTACAATCCGTTTCTATGGGGCGATCCTCCGGCCCATCTCAAAAAGGGTGATAGCTGGGAATTGAACATTGCACAACCCTGGGAACTTGGAGGGCCTGGAAAAGAAACAGTAACGGTAATGAGCATTGATCCAGTCAACGCTACAGTAAAGCTGCGGCGCGAGGGCAATGGTACCGGTGCTTTTGCCGGTGATCACGCGGAAACTGAGATCTTGTTAGACGGAAAGCGCATACGCGTAAACATTAATCCGGGTGATAACCACTGGGTGGGTTATGCGATTATACGGAGGGGCATTATTATTAGTGATGAACTTTTGGTCACAAGGCCGGTGACACTCACAGCCGAGAATGTAAACCTTAATGCCAGTCAACGCCAATATATTTTACTGAATCAAATGGCAGATTAAGTAGCTAAATCATGCGTTCCTATTTTTTTAACCAGCCATATTGCCGGGGAAATTACTAACCGGTTATATGGTTAGGTTATTTAAATATCGGTTAAATGCTTCACGGTAGGTGCTGCCAATCGGCAATGATATCCCTGCTATTACAACTTCACCGGATGAAATTTCCTGGATGTGCAGGGTGTTAATGATGTATGATAGGTGTATCCGCTTAAAATTATCCGGTAGCAGCAGCTCTATTTCTTTCATGCGTTTATAAACTAAATGTCTGCTTTCTCCCATATATAATCCCACATATTCCCGCTCTCCCCGGATATACCTGATATCCGCCAAGTAGATTTTTAATAACTTACCGCTGCTCTTAACAAAAATATGTTCTCGCTCTCCCTGCCGATTAGTTTTATCGGAATGACTACCATGCGGGGCAGTAACCTTATCTACCGCCTCCAAAAAACGTTCGAATTCAATGGGCTTTAATAAATAGTCTACCACTTGATAATTAAAACTGTCAAGCGCGTATTCGGCATAGGCTGTCGTAAAAATAAATTTCTGTCGCTTGGGTAGGCAGGATGCAAGCTGCAAACCGGAGATCATTGGCATGTTTATATCCGTGAAGATAACGTCCACCTGCTGGCCTTTCAAAAATTCCATCGCTTCAAGCGCATCAAAAAATTGCCCCATAAGAAATAGCGTGGGAGCTTTCTCTATGTAGCTCGCTAACAATTTCAACGCATTTGGCTCATCGTCAATAATAATGCAACTGATTTTCATAAATTGGAATCATAAGTTCTACAAGGAAAATATCGTTTTCGGATTTGAAATTAAGATCATAGTTGTCACCATAATATAATGTTAGGCGTTTGCGCAGGTTTTGAATACCGGTTTGGGTGCTTTCTTTTTCACCAAGAATTCGGTGAATCTTATTGCGCGTGCTAAAATACAGGTTGCCGTCATTGACAGTCAGGTTGATTTGTGCCATATTATCTTCCCTTCGTCGGTCTATACCATGTTTAAAAATATTTTCTGTCATTGGCAATAACAAAAGTGGTGGTATCAGCACATCTTCTATTTCACCGATTACAGTGAAGTCGATCTGCATAGCATAACGTAAACGAATGCTCTCCAATTCCATATAGCTTTTTAATAAAGTAATCTCATCAATTAGAAATACTTTTTCTTTCCGGCTTTCTTCGATAAAATAGCGAATAATGGAAGATAGCCGCGCGATCAGAACCGCAGATTGAGGAGCTTCATTTTGAATAATGTAATAAATATTGTTCAGCGTGTTGAATAGAAAATGAGGCTGAACCTGATGTTTCAGCATTTGTAACTCTGTTTGAACCTGCTCGATCTTAATTTCAGCATGACGCGCATTCAATTGATAGTAATCTATCGCCAGGCGAAAAATGATGCTGAATATGAAAATTACAATGAAACTAAACGACGTGTAAATAAAAAGGTTAACCGATAATGGCACCCGTTTTACCGCAAAGAAGGCGTTAAAAACTGCATTGACTGCAATGACCCTGATAATGATCGTAGTTAGCAGCAATACAAAAACCCAACACACGTATTTGAATATTTTATGTTGGTAATAAAACCTGGGCAATAAAATGTAAGCGTTTGTATAAAGAATGATCGGGTAGAAAAATACCAGCATAGCCGCGTCACTCAGCGATTCTGCTACGGAGTCGTACTGAAGATTTGAGATAAAGGAGGATATGAAAATTATGATCCAAACTAAAAGCTGTAATTTCCAGGTCAGACCTTTTTTTAATATTAATACCACGTTTACTTAAGATACCCGAAAATAAATAAAAGTTAAGTCGCATTTTTTTTTATTCAATGCGTTGGCAGAATATTTAAACGAAATGTATCGAGAATCTTATTATACTATTCATTCTTTCCAATTTTATCTATATCGGAGATTTAATAGCGCTTACATCATAGCTTACAGTCGCACAGCATTGGTTCATTGGAGGTATTCATTATTATTTTTAGTCGAAACGGGTAAAAAGCGCAGCTAAGGTCTTGCCGTATTCTTTTTTTGGAGTACGCCAATAGACTACGGCATAATGGCTTGGCGCGTTCCTCACCAACCCACCCTCCGGGACTTATTCCGTTTCCTTTTGGCTATGAGCCGGCACTTCCTATGGCTTTCTTTTTTCCCTTTTTCTTTTAAAAATTATCAAGAAAAGCAAAGCGAGATAAGGAAAGCAAAACAGATTTATTCATTTATTAAAGAACAAAAATTATGTTATTCACAGGAAGAATTACCGCAGACGCTCAAACAAGGACAGTTTCAGGCGACAAACAAGTAACCAATTTTACCGTAGCCCTGAACCAACGCTACAAAACCAAAGCGGGTGAAAAAAAGGAAAAGACCGCATTTGTAAACTGCTCATACTGGGTAAACCCCGGTTTGGCCGTGTACCTCACGAAAGGCGCTATTGTTGAAATTTCAGGATGGGTTGAAGCACAAACATGGGAAAACCGTGATGGCAAAGTACAGGCTGATCTGGTTTGCTCGGTTGATACTGTTAAGCTGTTTGGCAACACCACCGCAAAGGCTGCTGACAAAACAGAAGAAAAAAAGGCGCAATCGAAAAAGGCGGTTGCGGGTGGCGAGGAAGATGATGATTTGCCATTCTAATACAAATACCCCACCCTGTACGCAGAGTGTGGGTTACTTCCAAATTCATCAATATAGTTATCACAAAAACATTGCTCATCATGAAAAATGATTTTGATGCCAAACACCTGCTAGACAAATGGGAAGCCATCGGGAAAAAAAACAGGTGGATAAGAGAAGCCCATGACCCTGCATTTGACAAATATATGTTAGTGAGGTGCGCAACCGCTGCTGAATTGGAAGCGGGTTTAAAGCAAGGCAATTGGTGCCTCGGGCAAGGTTTCCACTTCAAAAACCTATGCTTTATCAATCAGATAGACGGTGGTGACGAATGGCTCACCATCAAGGACGATTACGCCTTTGAAAGTTTCACTTTCAGCCGAATTATTGAACGTGGCGAGTTTAAGGACTATCTGCAACGGCTGCTGAACGCTACCAAAGAACAGTGTATCAATTTAGAATATTAAGCACATGAGCCAGTTAACCAATAAAACAGAGCGAAAAGCCATCAAAGTGATAGCGAACACCCTGCGCTTTTTCCAAGACACCAACCTGTTGTTTGTCAGTGCGGAAGATGCTTTTGCAATTAGGCACGCCGAGATAATGCTGCGGGCGGTCATTGAAAGCAACGGGTATAAAGACTACTATAAAAAAGGAAAAGGAACTAAAATTTTAAAAGACAAGAAACCAAAATATCATGCAAACGAACTTTTTTGAACATATCACCGCCCTTGAATTTCAGGGCGCATTAAACCTCAATCTCATTAAAGATGCCGAGGGATTATTAACCGTTTCTGTTTACCTGCCAAACGCCACAGCTGACACCGCAGGAAATGTCATACCGCCAATGATTCTAAAAGGCAATCCTGCGGAATTGGGTGAGGGTTTTTTTGGAGCGATTGCTGCTCCCGTTAAACAAACTGCAAGCCTTTTCGCAAACATGGATGCCTATCAGCAAAGTCTGAAAAAAGCTGCCGAAAATTCAAAAGCCGAACTGGATAAAAAGAATAAAGCAAACAAAGCCAAGACCACAACCGCATCAGCAACCGATACCGACGACGATGATGAACAGGATGAAACTGAAAACCTGTTCTCTGTGCAAGAAAACGAGCAAAAGATACTGGCAGAAAAGAAAAAACGCTACGCTACCGTATTAGAGCAAGTGGCGGAATTAAGCAAAGTATTTAAATATGACGAGGCAATCAGTCTGTTGCAAACCTGTGCCGACTACTTGGAAAAAGCAGAGGAAATCAACGCAAAAGGCGCGGAACTGCAAAAGCATAAAGACAGATACGAAGCATTCATAAATGATTTAGCCTAAAATACTATCATGGAAATTACAACTATCAGCAGAGTATTCCTGCATAAAAATAACGGTCAGGAAGTGCGATTGGCAGACCCCGGCATACACCTTACCAAAGAGGACGTTCGGAATTTTTACGCCAGTATTTACCCCATACTAACCACCGCCAAAATACGAGGCCCCGAATTTAAGGACGACGAAATGCAGTTCCATTTTGAAACCACAATGGGAACGAAAGGCTAAACATGAAAAATAAAATAATCACCAAAGTAAAAGTTGATAAGGATAGTGACTTATGGAGAATTTATGCACAGTTCGGCAATTACGCAGCAAAACTAAACCGACTACCCGATGCAGGAGAAATGCAGCGCAACCCGTTAAGAAGCGCGCCCCCCGCAATGGTGGTAATGGTTTTCTAAACCATACATTCAAACCTTTTTGGTTATTTGACGGCAACACAGAAAGAGCGGAAACGGAATATTTCCGCTCTTTAGAAAACATTTGTAAACACTATGACCTGCAAATACCTGATGTGAGCGGACTATCGTTCCCGCAAAATATCTACCAGTCATGGCAGATTACCAATGAACGTGTAAAAGCCATCAACAAAAAACTGGATTGCATTATCCTGAAAGATGAAGCGCACGAAGCCGTTTTAGCAACTATTAATCAATTTGATACGGGCAGGACATTATACTATATCCCTGTAAAACCCTTATGGAAATGGGTGTCTGATGTTAGGCAGCAACCCGTTGCCGATGTTGTCACCGCCATTTTTGCCTATCTATACCAGGTAGTACAGATTCCGATGTATTCCGATTATAATACATTTTTAGCCGACCAGTATCGCTATGTGGAAGATATGATAAACGACGAAATTTATGAGGATGATGCAGAAGAAACAGCTTATAAGGAGGAACAGTTGGAAGAACTGTCCATGCTCCAAAATTCAGGGATAAAATTGGGCAGGTTAATGGATGAAAAAGACAGGCTCGAACGAATGGAAGATACCGTGCTGAACTATGCCAATGCCGAGGTAAGGGATAACGATCTGGCGATACTGGCCATTGAATTTGTGCAATTGTATAAGGCATATCCGAACCGAAGCATATTTGATTCAATACGTCCCGATCTGTATTACGCCGAAGTCAATGAGCGGATTAAAGCGGATGAATATATCAGCTTTTATTGGAGTGGCGATGATATGGTGATTGAAACGGTTATGTCCATGATTGATTGCAGTTTTCAGGAAATGGGGATTACCGATGAACCAATTGATGTGGTTTTGTTTGATAATCCCAACCTCATAGAACAGGAATGCTTTGGTTTTGAGAGCCGTTTTTTCCCGCTTTTGGATAGGCTATGTACTTTTTTGAACCAATACGATAATTATAAATAAAACTAACCATGACGAATGTTAGCGAACAATTTAACAACCAGTTTGCGCCAGTTAAAGCGCTACTGATATACCAAAATCAAGCCACTGAAAAAGATAACTACGGTTATGAAACCAATAAAAATGAGGCTTATGTAGAAAGCTATGACATTGGAAAACGGGGACAGCCGGTAAATGCCCACCCGTTGAGCATTGCCGAAATGGTGACGTTAAGCAAGCTATTTCAAAGTACCGAGGAACTGAAAAGCAATTACCTTAAACCAAAGGGTTTATTGCCTGTCAACGTATTATACCTTGATGCACAAGCCGAGGGTTATGTGATTTGGTACACGCCACCGATGGTGGTCAATTTGTTTTTTGTAGATGGTTTACAAATACCAACTGGCGAGGCACACATTCCGGCAATGGTATGGAAAGCCAGTAAAAACAGCCTGAATGTTTACGCCCTGAAAGGAAAATCAAAACCAAACGCCAATACGTCTCTTTATCATGCGCCGTACTTCAATATTTATGATAGCGGTAACGTGTGCATGGGAACAGTTCGGATAGCTATCGACCGCTTTACCCGTTTAGAGGATTTTATCAGCAAATGGGAAACCTACTTTTTCGGCAGCTATTTTAGCCACACCATTGGCAACCATAGCGGGGCGCAGGTGGATTTAGTTTCGCTTTGGCAGCAACAGGTTGCTACAGGCAGGCCATTCCCGACCGAACTACTGAATAAACATTACAATCTCCAATTAAAAAGCCTTATCAAATGAAAAAGAAAATTATTAATACAGCCCCGCTTACAGCTGTTCACATTGTGCATAAAGAATTGTTACAGCCATACAATCCCATTAGTATTAACCTGATAGGCGCAGGTGGTACGGGCAGCCAAATGCTTACATCACTGGCAAGAATGAGCCAGGCATTGAACGGCCTGAACCATCCCGGTTTTGTGGTAACCCTATTTGACGATGATAGGGTTCAAACCGCGAATTTGGCAAGGCAATTATTCACCACTGCAGAACTCGGCCAGTATAAATCAGTAGCCTTGATTAACCGCGTTAACCGTTTTTTTGGCCTTAACTGGAAAGCCGAAACTGAAAAGTATGATAAGCAATACTGCTCTATTGCTCAAGGTATGGCACCGATTACCATTTCCTGCGTAGACACGGTGAAAGCCCGTTTTGAGATTGCCGAAATCCTCAATATCTATAAGAAAAATTCAGGGGGACACCGTGACAAACCGCTTTATTGGATGGATTTTGGAAACAGCAAAGACACAGGGCAGGTGGTGCTGTCAACTGTCGGAGAAATTAAGCAACCGACCTCAAAGCAATTCGCTCCTGTAGGCAACCTGCCTTTTGTCACCGAAAAATTCAAAGACCTGTTGTTACAGTCTGAAATGACCGACGACACGCCAAGTTGCTCGATTGCCGAAGCACTGGCCAAGCAAGACCTGTTCATTAATTCCACACTGGTCAATTTCGGGTCTTCCCTTATTTGGCAGATGTTCCGTGAGGGTATTATTTTCAATGATGCTCTTTTTCTAAACTTGAAAGAATATAGGGCGCAACCACTGAAAATAGCTGCATAGTCAAATGAAAATCACAGACACAGAAGGCAAAATCATTACGGTGGAAAACCTGCAACTGGCCTTGTTACAGGCTGATGATTACCGCCATTACCGACATACCGATCCCCGCTTTTCCGATTTTGATGATAGGCAGCAAGCTTATTAGGAGGACATCTATCAGAAGTTATTGGCAACAAGCCTACAGGCTAATAGCAATAACACCAATGAAATCAAGCCACAATAAATTATATTCACGTTCAAATCGGAAAACTGATGCTCACTTATCACAAAGGAGATTTATTAAAGGATGATGCCGACTGTTTGATAAATACCGTCAATACAGTCGGCGTCATGGGTAAGGGCATTGCCCTTGCTTTTAAAAATGCGTTTCCGCATAACTATTTGGTTTATCGTAATGCCTTTGCAGCCAAACAACTTGCTATCGGAAGATTACTGGTTGTTCAGGACGTAAACTTTTATTAGGTCAAAAAACAATCATCAATTTTCCTACTAAGACCCATTGGCGATTACCCTCAGAATACAGTTATGTCAGTCAGGGTTTGGAGGCATTGAAAACTTATTTATTAGAAAACGATGTTAGCTCGGTTGCGATGCCTGCCCCCGGCTGCGGTAACGGCGGGTTGGATTGGGAAAAGGTTAAACCGCTCATTGAAGATAAATTGGGTAACCTAAGCCATGATATCAGGGTGTACGAGCCGTTGTAAGGTCGTATATCTCCGTCGAAAATACCGCGCGCCGGGCCGCCACTTTCTCATTCCAATCGAAACAGGCGACCCCGGCTTGAAATGGTTGCTTGACTTTCCCATGAAATCAATCCGCTGCCGCTACGTTGCTTTCCCGCGAAATACAAGCCGGTTATGATCGAACTGCGTTGAATTTTTATTACAGGGGATAATATGCATATGGATTTTAAAGAAGTTCCTTGAAAAACTCGTTAAAATCTGCATAATAGGCTGTTGTCCAGGTGGCAACTTCATCTTCAAAAACTACCCGGACAACAGGCAGCTTTGCCCATGTACTCATTCCCGATTTCCAGCTTTCCCATGCGCCAATGTCTAACCTGCCCCTGTGAAACCAAAAATATTCCTCAGCGCAAAGATTGAGGTAACTAATGATAAGTTTTAAATCATCATCCCCAATATCGGATAATTTCACTTCGGGGGTATATTCCTTTTCCAGTCGTGGAAACTGATCGCTTAAAGCATTATAACGCTCGTTAAATTCTTTAAAGAGGTCTTTAAATAGCCGGTCCTGCGTATGCTGGTAATTTAAATAGCCTAGAAATAATGATGTAGATAATGTAATGACACCTAGCTGTGATGCTAAGAAATTACCATTAAATAAGAATGGAACGATTAACGTAATTGCAATTGCGGCGGCGTATATGGAGATTGGAGTTTTGTTACGTGATAAAAACTTCGCGAGGCTTCTATTGGTTTTCATATAGATAAGGTAAGTTGTGTACCGATTAATCAGCACGCAATTTTAAGCTTTTCACAGCTTATCCAATGAATTTGGACTCGAATTATTTACCTTTTCTTTCTTTTCTGGTAGGAGCTTGAACTTTCGAAGCATGGTTAAAGTCAAGAAGTTCTTTGGGATGAACTTCCAATGCGTTTGCAATCGCTTCTAAATTGGAAATGGTAAAGTTGCTTTTGCCGTTAAGCATTATCCAAACCTGCTTTAATGTAAACCCAGTACGATCAACGATATCTTCTTGAACAATACCTTTTTGGGTCCGTATCTCCTCAATTCTTTTCGCCACCTTATCTATGAAATCTTGATTCCGATACTTTTCTGTCATGCTTAAGTAAAGCAAGCATCAAACTGAATATTTTATTACGTCCATTTCGACTAAAAAGTTAATTTTTTATTATATTTGATAATTAAATAATTGCTAAATAAACGTATAGGTGATTGAGTCACTTATGTTATTTTTGCGGATACTTCGAAAATATTGAAGCATTCGCTTTGAGTCTTGCGCCGGAAAATTTGCACTTAGAAGGTAAATGCAGGATGAGAAGCTGGAATGCCCATGCTACAGGTATGGGCTCCCTTCTTGTTTGCGTTTACAGGGCGTGCAAACCCTTCCGGTGCGATAAGTTGGGAACCATGCCTGTAGTATTTTACAGAAACAATCTCTCTTGCAGACTCCTGATAATGAACTAATATCATTAAAATGGACGCGAAAAAAGCACTTCCTGAATTGCCTGAATTTGGTTCCCTGACTGAAATCATGGAGCGGTTTAAATCCGTACCCTATGATCAGTTTCAGCATGAATTAAATGACTGGTTTACCCGGAACTTGGCAACATCCCAGGATGCAAATTCTCTGCAAATTCTTGAAAACTCCGGCCTCGGAAACATCCCAGCTTTAGTATCTGAAATTTACCATCGCGCTGAACTACAGCACGCATTGTCAGAAGCTAAAATCACGACTGGGAATGAAGAAAAGTAAGTTCAACGTATGGCAACTGGTCATCTGTCCACCAGAATGATCTTAGGATAATGGCGGCACGGTCAGCTATTAATTAACTATGGCCGCCATTATCGACCGTATTTGATTCTTATTTCCTCAAATTTTCAACTAAAAATTTCCATGAAAAAATTAACGATATTAATCGTAATGGCAAGCTATTGCCTTTACTTTCCTGCCTTCAGCCAAACAAATCCTCAAAAAAAATATCTTCACATCGGTGATAAGATACCCGATCTGATAATTACTAACCTGATAAACTCCAAAAAGAAAATTTTGGAACTCTCCAAGTCGAGGGGCAAGGTTGTGATCCTGGATTTTTGGAATACCTACTGTTCCTCATGTATAGATGGATTCGAAGAGCTAGATTCATTACAAAAAGCGTATCCGGATCAACTGCAGGTATTGCTTGTAAACGCTGGTGGAGATACCAAGCGAACTGTAGATATCGTAATTAAACGAACGAAAGCGTGGTCTTCACATGGCTTTGATCTTCCAATAGTTTTTCCTGATTCCGTGGTTCATCCGTATTTTAAATTCCGACCTGTTCCTCACACTATATGGATCGATAAAAATGGATTCATCATTGGGATAACTGGTAAAAAGGAGGTTAATCCAAAAAATGTAGCGAAGGCTATATCAGGTGAGAAATTAACTATGGAAGAAAAAATCGATTAAGCTATCAGGATGAAAATTTCACATATCTCCTTTATAGTATTTTTAATACTAACTCTTTATTCAGAAAAAACATCGGCACAGAATCCTTTTTACTTTATTTATGGTGAAGTTTATTCCAGTTCGGGAGAGCCAATAGCAGGAGCTAATGTTTATTGGAAAAAAAACAAAACTGAAATGACTTCAGATTCAAAAGGGCATTTTAGGTTAGTTTTTAATCCTCCATCTGATACTTTGATAGTTTCCTGCCTGGGCTATAAAACGCTAACACGAGCCATTCATGAGAATGATCCGACTCCTTTAAAAATTACTTTATTACCTTCTATAACAGAATTGAAAGAAGTAGCAGTTAGCACCGGCTATCAAAATATTCCCAAGGAGCGCGCTACCGGGTCATTTTATCAATTGGATCGCAAAGTTCTGGAACAGCGAGTTGGGCCAGATATTATAAGCAGGTTAGATGGCATCACCAGCGGCTTGATTTTCGACAATCACGATATCGAGCAGCATACCATACAAATAAGAGGTTTAAGCACCCTTATTTATGATGCCGCTTCGCCCTTGATCGTGTTAGATAATTTTCCTTATTCCGGAGATATTAATAACATCAATCCAAATGACATTGAAAGCATAAGTGTTCTTAAAGACGCCGCTGCAGCTTCGATCTGGGGTGCTCGTGCAGGAAATGGAGTAATTGTAATTACTACAAAGAAAGGCCGCGCCGGTCAGCCCATCTCCGTCAGTTTTAATTCAAATTTGACCGTGTCACCAAGGCCCGATCTTTTCAAAGCCAACCAAATTTCTGTTTCAAGTTATATCGATCTTGAAAAACAGCTTTTTGCAAACGGTTTTTACGACGATGCTTTAAATGACCCCAGTTATCCGGGTTATTCTCCCGTTGTTGATTTATTGAACCAGGTGAGAAACGGAGAGATTACGTCAGGAGACGCAAACACGCAGATTGATAAACTGGCCACCCACGATGTAAGGACTGATATGAAAAATTATTTATATCGCCCATCCGTTAGTCAGCAGTATTACTTAAATCTCACCGGGTCCGGTCCTAATGTTCGTTACCTTTTTTCAGCTGGTTATGATAAGAATCTAGCGACCCTGCGCGGCAATGGTAATGAAAGATTTACCATTCGTTCGAATCAGCAGATCAATCTTACGAAGAACTGGACATTACAAACGGACCTGATCTTAACCCGTACAAACGGTCATAATAACAGTCCCGGAGGTTATGGGAGCTATTCAACGTATAACAACGGCATGGCTCCCTATGCAAGCTTGGTGGATGCGGCAGGGCGTCCGGCGGCGATCGACCTATATCACAACCGTGCATTTACCGACACAGCAGGGAATGGAAAATTACTGGACTGGAAATACCGGCCGTTACAGGATTTGGCTAATAATGATAACAGGAGCAGCACCAATGACATTTTGATCAACATTGGCACAAGCTATAAATTTCTTAAATGGCTAACCGCAGACTTTAAATTACAGCATCAGCAGTCCTGGAGCGACAGCCGGCAGGTAAATAACTTAAACACTTATTCTGCAAGAGATTATATAAACACATTTACACAAATAGATGATGGCATACCTGCTTATATTGTTCCAAAAGGTGGTATAGTGTATGCTAATAGTGGTGGAAGCAAGCAGGATGCGGTAAGGGGCCAAATCAATGTCGACCGACAGTGGGGCACAGATCATAGGTTGACTGCGATTATAGGTGGCGAAATCCGGAAAACCCAAAGCGATAATTCCTATCAAACGATTTACGGCTATGACTCAAATACGCTAACCACAAGGCCTGTAGATTATGCAAATATGTATCCCACCTATGATGAGATCAATGGGGATGGCTATATAGCCGATGGCACACGTCTAACGCGTTACGATAACCGCTTTGTATCCGTTTTTTCAAATGCGGCCTATACTTTTTTAGATCGGTATACCATATCTGCAAGCGCAAGGCGGGACGCATCTAATTTATTTGGCGTTGCAACAAACCAAAAATGGCGCCCATTGTGGTCGTCCGGCTTATTATGGCATGTGGACCGGGAGCCGTTTTACCATTTATCCTGGTTGCCGCAGTTAGCATTACGGATAACCTATGGCGAATCGGGAAATCTTTCGCCGAATGAATCTGCGCTCACTCGTATCACTTATTATGATGCTTCCAGATCTCCGGTACATGCACCATATGTGGGTATAAATTCGCCTGCAAATCCCTACCTAAGCTGGGAACAAGTAAAAACGTTTAACGCTGGAATTGATTTCAGTTTTTTAAATAATAGAATAAGTGGTAGCCTGGAATATTATAACAAGCATGCAGATAACCTGATTAATAGCGTTATCACTGATCCGACGACAGGATTTTCCGCAGTAAATAGAAATTCAGCAGCAATATTCACAAAGGGGGCAGACCTGGTGCTTAACAGTATTAACTTGGATGGTAACTTCCGTTGGTCAAGCACTTTGCTCGTAAGTTATATCAATTATAAGCTAACCAAAAATCTTGCCCCTGTAAGCACTGAGGGTTTGGTGAGTGATGGCACTTATATCTTCCCGGTTCTGGGTTACAACCCGTATATAATTGCAAGTTACAAATGGGCAGGTCTTGATCCGCAAACAGGCGATCCAATGGGATATGTTAACGGACAAATTAGTAAGGATTACGCTGCTATAACAAAAAATCCTGTTGATCAACAGGTTATTAACGGTTCAGCTGTCCCTTCTTTGTTTGGCAGCATTCGTAACACCATTGAATATAAAGGTATTGCGGCTGCGTTCAACATAACTTATCGGTTTAACTATTATTTCAGGAAGCCTGCTACGAACTATGGTACTTTGTTAAGTAGCGGTGTAGGTTACAAGGATTATGAAAGTCGTTGGCAAAAGCCCGGCGAGGAAAACAATACAAATGTCCCTTCTTTTATTTACCCTGACGACTCTGAGCGGGATCAATTTTACCACTATTCCGCTGTTAATGTTGCCAAAGCTGATAACGTTAGAATTCAGGATATCTACTTGAGCTATGATGTGCCGCTTAGAAGCTCTTCGCGAATTTTTAAAAAATTGCAGGTATACCTGTACGCCAATCAGCTCAATGTGCTCATTTGGAAGGCCAATAAATTTGGGATTGACCCAGATTTCATCTACGGAATAAAAACACCGGCCGCTTATTCTATCGGCTTTAAAACCAATCTCTAATTGACCATGAAAATCATGATTGCTAATAATACACACGAATGCAAGGTATGGGTGTGCCTTTTAATTGCCTTTAGTTTAACAATTTCAAGCTGTAAAAAATACCTCGATGCAAAACCTGACCAGTCTTTGGCTACGCCTTCAACGATTGAAGACTTAGAAGGGATTTTAAATAACTATTCATTTCTAAATGCTCGTTTTCCCTCAGCGGCCGAAGTGAGTTCAGATAACTATTATTTAAAAGTTTCGGATTGGTCATCAATATTAGATGTTCAACGCAACTTGTACACCTGGCAAAAATATGATTTGATCGGTAGTGATTATATTACGCCATATTCTGCGATTGAATATGCAAACATAATCCTGGATGCAGTCCCAAAAATCGATAATACAGACCCTGCAAGATTAAACGTTGTTAAAGGTAATGCGTTGTTTTTTCGAGCAAGCTATCATTACGCACTGGCCCAGTTGTACTGCAAAGCCTATCAGAGTTCTAGCGCTTCAAATGATTTAGGAATTGCCTTAAGACTAACTTCAGATGTTGCCATCAAGCCAGTCAGGTCAACTATTGCCACTACATACAATTCAATAATTGAAGATCTTAAAAATGCCTCAGCATTGTTGCCACCAGTAAGCGATGTGAAATACCACGCCGGCAAATGCGCTGCATTTGGAATGTTAGCGCGCACTTATTTATCAATGGGTAATTACCGTTCGGCTGGAATTTATGCCGACTCAGCCTTGAACATTTACAATAAATTACTGGATTTCAATAGTATAAATAAGACGTCGGCTATTCCATTTGCCCAATTCAACGCCGAAGTTATATTTGATTGCCGTTCTGCGGCACCACAAGCACTTGCCTCATCGAGAGCGAAAGTAGATACAACCTTATATCGCAGCTATGATTTAAATGATCTTAGAAAGGTATTATTCTTCAAAGCGAATATGGATGGCAGTTATGCGTTCAAGGGAAATTACACGGGTCAAAATAACGCAGCGGTTTTTACCGGTTTAGCCACCGATGAACTGTATTTAATAAAGGCGGAATGTGCTGTCAGACTTGATAGGCATGGAGACGCGCTTGCGGCATTGAACACGCTTTTAAGTTCAAGGTGGAAAAAAGGAGCGTTTGTAAATATTACGATAGCAGGGAAAGATCAATTGCTATCTTTTATTTTGGCTGAGCGACGCAAAGAGTTAGTTTTTAGAAATGCTCGCTGGACAGATTTGCGAAGGCTCAATTCAGACGATAATTTTAAGACAACCTTAACAAGGAATTTAAATGGAACAACTTATACACTGAATCCGGGCAGTGACAGGTTTGTAATCCAATTAGATAGGTCCGCAATAGATTTAAGCGGGCTAATACAAAATCCATAAAAAAGGGGCTCACGCCCCTTTCTTTTTAGTTTTTCATTTCTATGTTGCCATCTGCGGCAGCATGACCTTGTTGAGATGACCACAAGTTCGCTTTTTCTGCATTGAATTCAGATGCCACCGGAGTTTGCCCAGCGGGACGGCTGGTTGTCATTGTTACCCCACAAACATCCGATGAGCCGCTACATGGTGCAAGGGTAGAGCTCTGGTAATTACTGATATTTTGAATATCAGCCTGAGATGTACTACCTGTGTAAATATAAAAATTGCTGTTAGCTTTTTTCGTTGTAAACGCACTTGCGCTTAAAGCTATAACGATGGCTAATACGCCTAAAACTTTATTTTTCATATTGATGTCCGCTTTTATCAATCAAAAGGCGGGAAAAACTTCTGTAATCAAGTTATTTTATACTTATTCGATATTTCGGAATCATGAGCCGTGTTCAACGCAATCTCTTACGCCATTGAACAAGAATGTTTTTTAGATTACTTGCCAATGAACCTCCTTTCTTTCTCATTAATAATTACTCCATACACACTTAGCGACAGGAATATCAAATTAAATACAAGATGCTGGCCCCAACTAAGGTTGTTTATAATTCCACCACATGCGCAAGGCACTTTTCCGAAAGCGCCTGTCATCGCTAGCACAACATACACCGTAAATACAAGCATCAAGAACGCAGCACTAAAAAAGCCGATCATTCTCGTTTTTCTGAAAAGCATTGCAGCAATGGTCACCAGTTCAGAAGCGGGTATCAGCACGATGAGATAATCGACTGACCATTTTGGAACCGGCTGCCTGTGCATTTCAATTTTATAGTTATTGAATGCGATCAATTTGCTAAAGGCTGCGTAACTGAACATGAGTATCAGTAAAAATGAAATCAGGTCAGGTATATCGGTGCGTCTCATCGTTGCCAAATTTGTAGGATAAAGCTCGGTACTCCCAAAAGTTTTAACGATGACAATCATTACAAACAATCAAAACGATTGCTACAACTTTATTAAATTTTTGAACTCTTGAAAGTGATACTTATCACACCTGCGATTAGTGTCTGCCCATCAGGCGGGCGAGTGTTTCCCTTGACATATTGAGATAAGACGCGATGAATTTTGCCGGGCTTTTTTGAAAAATTATGTGATTTTGTTCAAGTAACCGGTCATAACGCTCGTTTGCTGGTAGTGTCAAAATGTTTTGCCGCTCATATTCTTCTTTGCGGCTCTTTAAGAGAGCGAACTTGATCAGAAAAGACGTTTCAAGAAATTTTTTTTGCAGATCGTTCAAATCACTATAACTAAGCACGATGGTGTTGGAGGTCTCCATAAACTCGGTATAGTAAAAAGATGGAACCTTATAATATCCTTCATAAGAGAAAATGAGTTCTCCCGCTGTGTAAAATCTGACGGTGTGTTCAGTTCCTTTGCGGTCATAATAATAGCTCCTGGCAAAGCCGCTTTCGACTATATAGAGATTGGTTTCTATTTGACCGGCCGCATGAATAATCTGTTTGCTTCTATAAATTTCCGCATGTAAATGGCTTTCCAATGATATGGTAAACTCGTTGGAAAAATGACCGGCATCCTCAAGAACCTGACTCACGGTGTTATTTAACATGGCATCCTTATTATCTTATCAGAAACATATCCTCAAATAGTCAAAATTAAAGGGCGAAATTTCTAAAGTTGGGACATGCGCGAGAATTATTAACTAATTGTTAAAGAATTGATTCATGTCCCAATTTTTGGAAAAATCGTGACCTATTTTTATTCTATAACGTCATCACTATGAATAAAAATTTTCAAAATGCTAGTTTCAAGGACTTTGAAAATGTCCCTGGACAAGACCTTTATACTACTGTCAACGAGTTTCATGAATACCTCGACTTCCTGCGAAATAACGGTCATCTTAATTACCGGATTGAATCTGTATCGCCCGTAGGTCCGGAAATGGATTTACTGCTTCCGGGCCATACGAAAACCACCAGGTCGGTCTGCCTCGTCTCAAACGATTATCTGGGCTTTAGCCAGCATCCAAAAATAAAAGCTGCTGTGATAGACGGTATCACCAGGTTTGGCACGGGCTCCGGGGCCTCCCCGGCCATAGGTGGCCATTTCATTTACCACAAATTACTTGAAGAAAAAATTGCCGCATTTTATAGAAAAAGACAGGGCATTTTATATACCACCGGTTATACTGCCAACAGCGCAACATTACAATGCATTTTGCATAAGGAAGACCTGGCCATTTTAGATATGGCCGTACACGCCAGCGTTTACGAAGGCGCACTCAACACCAGTGTTAAAACATTCCTTCATAATGATCTCGACATGTTAGAAAAAGTATTAAAAAATGCGCAGGATAAATATCGTACGCGAATGGTCGTTATTGATGGCGTGTATAGTCAGGATGGGGACCTTGCACCTATCGGGGCCATTGCCGACCTTGCACATAGTTATGGCGCCTATTTGGTAGTCGATGATGCTCATGGTATTGGCGTGATAGGAAACACAGGGCGAGGTGTAATTGAATTAGAAAATGCATTCGATAAAGTTGACATTATAACGGGTACATTCAGTAAGGCCTTGGGAAACATCGGCGGCTACGTTCTCGGTGAACCAAACCTGATCGAATATTTAAAATTTCAATCCAAGCAGCATTTATTTTCGACGACGGCTACGCCCGCCATTTTCGGAATATTAAAGGCAATTGATTTAGTGGATGAAGAGCCTGAATGGCGAACAAAACTGTGGAATAATATCAATTATTTGAAAGCTGGTTTGATCTCCGCGGGTTTCGACGTGGGAACAACTGCGTCAGCTGTTATACCTGTTAAGATCGGCGATATCCCCAAAACACTGGAAGCCGGCCGCTTGCTGCTTAATTCCGGCATTTATACTAATCCTATAATGTACCCTGCTGTCTCGAAAAAGAATGCGCGTATCAGGATGAATATGATGGCTACTCACAGCTTTGAACAGCTAGACAGGGTGCTTGATGCCTTCAAACAAATTGATCAAATACTAAAAATATCAACTAATTATCACGCGTGATCCCCATAAGCAGACTATACAATCTTATCGTCAACAGCTTTTTTAAATACCTTATGGAGGAAAGATATATCCAATATGAAAAACGTCTCCGTTCAACTTCAACAGTTCGTAAAAGAATCGCTGCATCCGAACAATATCACAGGACAATCTTTGACCGATAGTGAGTTCGAAAAATGGAATACTTTCATTATATCAGCAATTACTGAATTATCCCATGATCATATCCGATCAATCTTTGTATCAAATAGTCAGAGAATCGATATTGCTGAACTAATTATTTTCATAACTGATCTCAGTAATACGATTGGTGAATACCTGACCCGGTATAATAAAGTTTGGCAAAAAAATATCATGGCAGCCCGTATAAGACAAAGTTATCTGTCGTCGTGCGAGCTATTTGAAAACTTCCTGGATGTACTTGCAAAAAGATACCCGCGCATTGCCGCCCATACCGCAATTAGCCATTACGCAATCTTTCGGGTTAAGCAAGAACTGAGAGTGTCGGCAAACGCTGCCGCTGTCTATCTGCAAAGCCATCATATTGATGTCAATATCATTTCTTTGCTGACAAGCGGTTTGAACCATATCATCAATCAAAAAACATTAAGCAGAGCAGATGAAAATTATGTTCGAAAGCTTGTCGCGTTATTATTGAAAAGGAAATTTTCCAAGTCTGAAGAGGTCGTTGACTTTTTGATTGTTAACGACTTTAACCTTCCTGATTTTTTTCTTTTTTGCCTGGAACGTTGGAATAAAAGGGTTTCTGAACAGGATGGGCTCCTTGAACAAAAAGAAAAATTGCTGGATTTGAAAAGTCATTTATATGAATTGTCCGTGACTTCTGGCCTGAAATGCCCCTGGGAAAAACAAAAGCTTTATAATGAACTGAATAAATTCCTTTCGGAAAAATATTTTATAGTTAAGGAGCGGTTGAAAATCAGCCTTCAGTTGGCTAATGACATGCATTATCAAACCCGTGGTAGACGGATATTGGTCAATCTTTCGGTGGCTCAACTCGGGCTCTTCCTGCGTTTGCTGGTAGAAAAAGGCGTTTTGGCCAAGGAACATATCGGCGAACTTTTTGCTTTTTTTGCCAAGAATTTTTATACACCAAACACTGATTTTATTTCACCGGAAAGTCTTCAGAAAAAATCCAGTGTGGTGGAACACGCAACGGCTCAAAAATTAAAGGCCATTTTGATCAGCATGCTGAACTGGTTAAATACGAACTATAACCTCTCTAATTATAATTAAGCTTCTAATGTGCGCTTTTGAAATTCGTGCAAAAGACCGTGGCTCTTTAGCATATTCAACATTTCAGCATACCACATATAGTTAAATTCTCTGTGAGCTTTTAGCTTTGATAGATTCACTGACATCAAATCGCCAAGATTAAATAAACCCAGCTTCTCGGCGCGCTCTGTAAACTCACCAGCCATACCTAATTTCGGGAATGAAAATTTAAGCTTTGCGTTTTCTAACATATAAAATGCTGCATTTGTAGTATAGACCAAATTTGCAGCTTTTACGGCAAAATTGAAAATGAATCTTAAAAGCAATTGCCTTTTTAATCTCGATTTACTTTCTTTTTAAATGATGTTCTTTTTAGGGTCTAAACATTTCTTACCAAAAAATGGCATGTTATAGGCCGTTGACTATCAGTCAAATATGTAGATTTCGCTTTGTTTTATAATACCACTTGTCAAAGGGGGTGAAAGGATTCTTTCACCCCCTTTCACTGTTTTAGCGTGTGCTTAAAAACGTGATTTGCCTTCATGAAATTCGAGGGTTTATCTCTGTTAATGCTTAATGCTGACTATACCGGCGCAAATGCAGTTACTGAAAGTAGGGCGATGAGCTATATGATCAGCAATGCAATTGCCCACCTTATCTACAGCCGAGGCAATGTCGACCACTGGTTGACACAACATTTGATTTCCCCTTCCAATGTGCCTGGAAAAAGTTCCGCAAAAATTCTTGATAGAACCACTGGACAGCGTTGCCGCTGCCAGCAACAGGCACAACCATTTGCCACTAGCAGATGAAAAGCTGTAAGCGCTTGGCTTATAACGGTCTTTGACGTATAGGGATGAAACATTATCCTGCTAAAAGCAGGAAATTATGCGAAGGTGAGATTGAAAGTATATCAATATCTGAAAGCGCATAGGCAGGCGAAGGCCCGTATCGTAGGATGCGACGTGAGTAATCCCGAAAAAATCTACCGGCAGAAATGAATTAACGGGTTCGTTACCCGCTGCCGGTACATGGAATCAGTCCTGTTCAAGGCAAACTTTTCCAACTGGTAAGAAAAATCAACATTTGAAGACAGTGATGTTTTCGCCAGGAACCAAGTGCCTTTTCGAGTATTAACCCTTTTAACTTTTAAAAAAATGTCAGTATTACTTACAGCTAAAGAGCTGAAAGATCAGGCGTCTCTTGTCGATTTTTTGGCGCGACTTGGCTATCATCCAGTTAAAAAATCTCGGCGAGAAAAATTATATCTGAGCATGTTGAGGGAAAACGACACTAAACCATCATTTAGTGTAAATGATGAGCTGGGTGTTTGGTTTGACCACGGCACACGCAAAGGCGGTAACATTGTTGACCTCGGCCTGGCAATGTGGAGCCATTTATCCTTTGGCGAGGTCATCAAAAAAATCCAAATGGTATGCGATGTCAGCATTGCCGAAAAAAAACCATTGCGGCCCCGCATTTCGGTTAAGGTGCCCAACTACATTGTAATTGAAACGAAACCCATTGGAACACATCCGGCCATTACCAATTATCTTAAAAGGCGTCAGATTTTTGAACAGGCAAGGGACATCCTTCAGGAGATCTATTATTTCGTACAGGATCAGAAAGGTGATCGAAAAAGCTTTTATGCCGCCGGCTGGAAAAATGAAAAGAATGCCTGGGAAGTTCGGAACAAGTATTTTAAAGGATGTCTCGGGAACAAAGCGATAAGCTTTATACAAGGTCACTCCAAGAAAGCAGCTGTGTTTGAGGGTTTTATAAACTACCTCAGCTGGAAAGTGGAAAATGCGACGGCTGATCATAGTATCATCGTTTTAAATTCAATTGCTTTATTGGCTGACGGAATTGAAAAGGCAAAATCTTTTTCCTTCTTAGACGTCTATTTCGATCGTGATCAATCAGGCTTGACAGCAACAAACGAGTTTATAGCGGCGTTGCCTTATGCCAGTGATCGTTCGGGTACTTTTGATGGATTCAATGATTACAACGATAAACTCGTCGCCGCCGCTAAAATGCACGAACAGCAGGTAAGTATGGAAACCGTTCCAAAAACGGGTGTTTTACGTCGACGTTAGGGTGCAAAAATCGGAATTAGATATCCGGGAAAATCTTTGATTTTCCTACGGCAAGATGTCTTTTTGTCCGACAAAAAGGATCTTGCCCCCGGGGGGAATTGAAAACAGCGCAACTCGTTTTTTTATGGAGGATTATCAATGGCAAAAGGCAGGCCCCAATTAAAAAGTGGAAAAAGAACTAAAAAAATCGATGTCAGATTCACAGACGATGAATATAACCTGATCATCACTTTGGAGCAAACATTAGGGATTAGCAAGACTGAGCTGTTGAGGAAAAGGGTTTTAAATAATGCCCCCACAGTTATAATTAATGCAAAAGAACTTATTATGAGCCTGGATGACATTTTCTCAGAATTGGGCAGGATCGGAAATAATATTAACCAGCTGGCGAAACATGCCAACACCCTCAAACTTCAGGGTGCATTGTCGCCATTAGTTGCCGAACAATTTAATGTTCATTTTCATAAATATCTTCAGATCCAGCTACAACTCGAAATCAGCTTGCGCAAGGTGATCAGGCTGGTGGGAAGATCATAGCTTTTCCATGTACACAGCTTTAATGATCATCAGTTCCATTGGTATACCGATCATTGGAAATATGGATATGGGGATATATCGCTCCACCGTTATGTCGAAACATAGTTACCAGGTTTATAATGATCGCTTGATAGTTGGGTACCTGGTTCCGCAGCTATGCGGTTATAGGATTACACTGATCGTCAGTAATAGCGCTATATGGGAACAAAGTTAAATCGTTCTAAAGTTAGACTGCTCTGCTGATATCGTTTTATACTGTTATCCAAATACCCAGCAACATAGCAACTCAGCTCTACCATTACTCAGCTACATTTTTATGATCGTTAAAATTCTTTCCTCGTCTGCAAAGTTCAGCGGCGTGGTTTACAATACGAACAAAATTGACCGGAATAAGGGAGAATTGATGCATGTGGCCAATTTTGGATCACTACAGGGGCTTAGCCGTTTAAGGCCGCAGGACTATGTCAATTACCTGCAAATGATAGCTGCCCAAAATACCCGGGTAAAGAAACCGCAGTTTCACGCGGTGCTATCCGCAAAAGGGAGAACCTATTCAAGTAAGGAGCTAACGAAAATAGCAATAGCCTGGCTGGATAAAATGGCTTATGGCAGTCAGCCTTACCTGATCATTTACCACAAGGACACCGATAACAACCACGTTCATGTGGTTTCTGTAAGGGTTGATAAACAAGGTAAAAAGATCAATAGCGCATATGAGAAACTGCGCGCTGTAGGCAATCTTAAAGAAGTACTGGGTGTAGAAAAGGCTTTGGCTTATACTTTCAGTACGCGTGCCCAGTTCTTTATGGTTATGGAAAATCTTGGCTTGCCGGGTAAAGAATTCGATGAGCGATTGATCACTGAAAAGATCAGTAAATACCAGCGGCCAATTGATCGGATTTCAGAATTGAGGGAGCTTTTCAAAGGGATCAAACACCGGACCGACTTTAAAGAACTATTGGCGGAGCAATATCAAATCGATCTTATATTTCATTCGGCCGAAGGCAAACAACCATACGGTTATTCGATTATCGATCACAAGCATCAATTGGTTTTAAAGGGTAGTGAAATCCTTTCACTGAAAGAAGTACTGGCAAGTTATGTACAAGAGGATATAGTTGTTTCTGCGGAATCAGAAAAAGAAGATCGCCGCCATGTCGCAGCTTCATTCATCCGCCCGGTATGGATCGCAGACGATGTAGACGACCAGCAAATTCATGGAATGCGCCGAAAGCGGCAAAAGAAAGCAAGAACCAATACGCGTTAAAAACTTTAAATCATGCTTATAATTATTGGAAACCAAAAAGGCGGTGCGGGTAAAAGTACTACGTCACTCGCATTGGCTAACTATCTCACATCGGCAAAAAAATGCCCGGTAACTGTTATTGATATGGATTACCAGCAGTCCTTATATCAGAAATTCGAGAAAGCCAAAATACTGGAAAATAAAGAGCCTTATGAGGTCCTTTCAGCCACGCTTGAAACCTTCCCTGTGCTTAAAGATGTACTGATAAAAAACAGCAAAGATGTTGTGTTGATCGATCTCCCCGGCAAGCTTGATGATGATGGTCTATTAGCTGTCTTTACTGCAGCTGACCTTTTTATCTGCCCGTTTGCCTACGATGAATTCACTTTTGAATCCACTATGTTGTTCACGCTCGTATTGCGGAAAGTGAACCCTAAAATTAAAATGGTGTTCATCCCCAACAGAATAAAGGCGAACGCCAAATTTGAAATCATGGAGGAAGTCAATGCACAGCTTTCCAAGTTCGGGGTAATTACAGATATCCTCCCGGATCGCATCGACTTTCAGCGCATCAACACTTTCCAAACACCTATTTCCCTTTACCCGGTAATCATCCCAGTTTTTGAAAAAATCTATGCTGATCATTTATATGGAAAACATGAAATCGCTGGCTGACCAGCTGAGACAGGAACTCATAAAACCTACTGAAAAACAAGCCAAAAAGCATCGCAAAGCTGAAAAGAAATTCGAGGCCGCCATACTTGAGGCGATTCTCGCATTTGACACCAGTACGAACAAAAGTATGGTACACGTTCGATTTGATGAAAGAACAGTAAGGACAATGAATCAATTTAAAATGGCCACCAGCGTTGACGTTTCCAAACTGGTAGCCTTTGCTGTCAAAAACCTGCTCGATACCCAACCCGAGATAAAAACAATCATTAAACACTTTATTCAAAACAACGATTTATGAACTGGTTTAAATTCATTCTTTGGCTTGGCGGCATTTACGCCGCCTATTATTTGATACTCATTGCGTGGGATCACCTGCGCAACCAACAGGATATTGAAGGCGACACAAACGAACTTTCATTCCATGAACAGGTCAATGCTGTACAGCTTGCACCTGAATTGTCAAGCGCCGACATCGCTTCTCCTATATACGCAAGCGGCGGCGTTTCTCTTAAAAGTATGTTTAATCTCTGCCGCGATGAAGCGGTAGAGTATATTAAACAGGTAAGCTATTGAAGAAAATTCTCCTTGTTCTGGCTTGTTGCTTTGCCGCCTGTTCAGTTTCGGCCCAGCCTGGAATTGCAGAAATGCAACAGGCACAACAGGACTTGAAATTTACCTTTTTCTCTGCTTTTGATTTATCGCTGATAGTTGCCGGTCTCTTCGGCATCATTGGCGGTTTGCGCATTTATAAAAATGCGCAAACGGGCACAGACAAATTTAGCGCGGATGTCGCCGCCTGGTTTTTTGCTGCCATTTTTATGACGCTTGCAGGAGTTTTTCTCCGTGCCATCTTTGGCATTTAGCAGCAACCGTTTTATTCATCCATCTTCCATCGGGTGTATCACTTACGGCGTATATCGTGATCTAAACGCCTGTTATCATACCCAGCCATTTTCTCCATTTGGCTTTAAAAGATCTCCGCCTCGATTTTTTTCTCCTTTTTAATGTTTAACAAAACAAAAAAACTTTGGGCATCAGCCGTGCTGCTTGCTCTTTCTGTGCCTGTATTCGCACAAAGTGGTGTAAATGGTTTAAATACCGCCACATCAACCCTTAAAACCTATGTCGCACCTGTAACGAACATTACCCTTGTTATCGGCGGTATTGTCGGCATCGTCGGCGCAATCCGAGTGTATTCCAAATGGAACTCCGGAGATCAAGACATCAACAAAGAGTTGATGGGATGGGGAGGTTCGTGTGTATTCCTTGTAGTATCCGCTTTGGTCATTAAAGCATTCTTCGGATTGTAATGGCCAGGAAATTTGCTGTTTATAAGGGGCTGCAGAAGCCCCTTATTTTCAAGGGCTTCAAAGGCAAGTTCATCTATTGGGGAATTGCCTCTTTACTCACTGGGCTTGTGGCCGGGGCATTGGTCATGTCATTAATCAATATGTGGCTTGGCGCATTCGTGCTTATCGGGAGCATAGTCGGCGGTCTGCTCTACACTGCATCTAAGCAAAAAGGCGGTCTTCACGCCAAAAGCCGAAATACCAACATTTTAATACTCAATCATTATGTCCGCAAAAAGCTTGTTTAACATTCCGTACGCGGGGGTTAATAAGGACGGCAAATACGATTTGCTCATCGGCTTATCAGGTGAGCATTCAATAGTTATAGAAATAAACAACTCCGTCACCCGCTATTCAGCCGATCCTTCAGGTTATGAAGAATATCATCATCTGTTAATCAATATCATCAAAATCCTTGGCGAGGGCCATCTGCTTCAAAAACATGATGTGATTAGCCGGTACGCCTTTCGGGCCAATGAAGCCAACGAGTATTTACAGCGTCACTACAATGAACATTTTGAAGGTCGGGAATGCCTCCGGATTTCAACCTATATGACCATTACCAAACAGGTAAAAAAAGGTGCTTTTTATACTTATGATGCAAAAGGCTTGAAAGACTTTTTACAGTCTATAAGAAAAGTGCTCGACGTCCTGCCCTCTGCAAGGGTAATGAATGAAGCGGATATAAACCTGCTTGTCCTGCAAATGCTAAGCATGGATTTCAAGAGTGGCAGCATTATCCTGAATAACTTGTCTCCTACAGAGACCGAAGTTAACCTGGGTGATCGTGCGATCCGTAGCATCAGCCTGGTCAATATCGACAGTATTGATCTGCCACCGGAAGTGTCTACACATATCGAGTTAAACGATAAGGAAACCACGCGTGGATTTCCCATAGATTTTTTGTCCTTTCTTTTTAAGGTTCCGGGTTGTGACGCAGTGGTATACAACCAGGTGATTGAAATTCCTAACCAAGTCATGACATTACGGAAACTGGAGCAAAAGAAAAAACGTCATGCAGGAATCCCGGACCCGGCCAACCAGCTTTGCGTTGAGGATATCGATCAATTGTTAACTGATGTGGCGAGGGAAAACCAGTTGCTGGTAAATGCGCATTTCAATATCCTGATCTGCGCTGCCAGGGAAACCCTGGACAAGGCAGCCAACTTTGTCGAAAGTTCCCTCTTTCAGTTAGGGATTATCCCCAGCAAAAATGCTTATAACCAACTGGAACTTTTTCGCACGGCATTACCTGGAAATGGTGGTGAACTAAAAATTTACGATTGGTTTTTGACTACGTGCGACGCAGCCATTTGTTTCTTTTTCAAGGAGTCATTACCCAAAGATGAGCCGTCAGATTTCTTGCTTCGATTTACGAACAGGCAGGGCATACCCATCGGGATTGATCCTGCCGATCTTCCCATGAGGACCGGACGCATCAACAACCGCAACAAATTTGTCCTTGGCCCCAGTGGTTCGGGTAAAAGCTTTTTTATGAATGCCCTGATTGAGCAATACATGCTTTACAACATGGATGTAGTGATCGTCGATACTGGTCATTCCTATTCTGGCTTATGTGCTTATTACAAGGGAAAATACATCACCTATACGGATAAGTCACCCATAACTATGAACCCCTTCAAAATAACAGAAGGGGAGTATAACATCGAAAAGAAAGATTTCTTGTGTACGCTGATTGGTGTTGCGTGGAAAGGAGCGGAAGGGACACTCGCTCCGGTTGAGCGTGATGTGATTTCCAATGTCATTTCGGCATATTACGCTACAAATTTCCCGCTAAACGGAGATTTAAGATTTGACACCTTCTATGATTTTGCACTCCAAAAAATACCTGAAATCAAACAGGAAGAAAGGATCGTTTTTGATTTCGATGAATTCCGGTATGTGCTGAAAAAGTTCTACAAGGGAGGTGAATTTGCTACCATGCTGAATAATGAAACGGATAAAAGTCTCTTTACGGAGCGGTTCGTCGTCTATGAAATTGACTCGATTAAGGAGTCGAAAATTTTGTTTCCCCTCGTTACGCTCTCGATAATGGACGTATTCATCCAAAAGATGCGATATCGTTCTGACCGCAGGAAAGCGCTTATCGTTGAGGAGGCCTGGAAGGCGATTGCCAGTCCCCTCATGGCAGGTTATTTACTCTACCTGTATAAAACCGTTCGCAAGTTTTGGGGTGAAGCCATCGTCGTCACCCAGGAACTTGGTGATATCATCGGCAATAACGTGGTGAAGGATAGCATTGTTAATAATTCAGATACCGTCTGCTTGCTGGATCAAACCAAGTTTCGTGATAACTATAATGAAATAGCCACTTTGCTGTCCATAAGCGAAATTGAACGCCGTAAGATCTTTACGATAAATCAGCTGGATAATTCGGAAAATCGGGGGCGCTTTAAAGAAGTGTATATACGTCGCGGGGCTATCGGTGAAGTTTACGGTGTAGAAGTGTCGTTGCATCAATATTTGACCTATACGACAGAGAAGCCTGAAAAATCTGCGGTAGAAAAATACATTGAAAGGTTCAGTGATTTTGGCCAGGGCCTGGATGCTTTTGTCGAGGATTTTAAATTGAGCGGTAAAACGCTACCCGCATTTATTACCCAAGTAAATCAATCTTAATATGAAAAAGATAATTATGACCATGTTTGGTTGTCTGCTGTATGCAACAATCTGGGCGCAGGAAATCGTCTTCGACCCAGCTGTTTCCGGGGCAATTGCAGTAAGCGCCTCAACTATAAACGGACAATTAAATACTACTAACAATAAACTCGACCTTATTCAAAAAGGTCAGCTGGCGGTTAGCGGGCAGTTGATCGTCGTCAACAATCTGCAAAATAAAATATATCAGGGTTTGAGCCAGGTAGCAGCTGTCATCAGCAGCCTAACCACCATAAAGGAAATAGCAGAGTGCGGCGCAGACATTGTTACTGATATCCAAAGCTCAATTAAGCTTGCACAATCCAACCCGGTGCTATTGCTTTTCGCCGAGCAAGGGGCTCGTGATTTTCAAACACGGGCGGCTATGCTGACGGCAGATGTAAGCGCCTTTGTTTTAAAAGGGGGGACAAATAACCTCATGGATTCAGGTGAGCGCGGCAAATTGCTTAACCATATTGCAACCGAAATGCGCATCCTCCGCGGTATCTCTTATGGTATGAACCGGGCCATGTATTGGGCGAAAATCGATGGCATTTTTCGCTCGCTAAATCCCTGGGCGGAATGGCAAAATCAGGATGTGCGGATTGCCAATGACGTATTGACCAACGCTAAATACCTGAAGCGATGAAAAAAATGATTTTCCTCGTTATGTTTTTGGGATCTAAGTTTGTTCTATTTGCCCAGCAAAAAACATTGGATATCGTTGGCATTCATCAACTGGTATCAGAATCTCAGTCGGAGAACAAATTACAGGTAAGCGCCAGAAATAAACAGGCCACGGTGAGTGCCAATGAACAGGCGAACCTTACCTTGCTCTCAAAAGTAAAAGCGACTTACCGGGAATTACAACAACGTTATAATACGTTAGGGACGGCTATCAATCTCGCGGAGATTGGCATTTATGCAAGCCCGATGGTCAGCCGGATCGTAAGTAACCAGGCACAAATTATCCAGTTGGTACAGAAAAACCCGGCCTTATTGGCTATCGGATATCAATCGGAACTACAATTCGTCATGCAGGCAAAAGACCTGATGGGCTATGTTACCGGACTTACTTTATCCTTAGGAGATGTAAACCAGATGAAAGCTTCGGATCGCAAAATGCTTTTCGATTACGTGATTTCCGAATTAAGTAATATTCAAAACTTGTCCGGCAACATGCTGAGCATGATGCAATATTCCAACCTGGCCTCCCTGCTCAAAGCCGCTAATCCATTTCAAAACTTTATCGATGCCGATATCAACATTGGAAAGGACATTATTCAAAACGCAAAATATCTCAAATGAGAAAGTGGGCATTATGCCTGCTGCTATACAGCGGTATGGCGCAGGCCCAGCAATATGTCGTCGATCCCTGGCATTTTGCTGCCGTATCACAAAATGCCGCGGTCAGGAGCACTGCGGAAGCTACGCATGATCAATATCTCGGCAAAATCAACAACAATATAACGGATCTCAATACCAACGTTGGGTCGGTGGTTTTGGCCCAAACGATTATTTACCGGTCTTTATCAAATGTAAACTCCGCCTTGAAAGATGGATTGGCTGTAAAGAACATGGCTGCTATCATTGCAGATATTACCAGTTATGTGCAACAGGCGCTCTCACTTGCCAAATCAGACCCTGCCCTTTTATTGTTAGCTAACGGTATTACTTCCCAGATGCGGACACGAGCCACCTTGTTGTTAAGCGATGTTTCAGGCTACATTCTCAAAGACGGGGATAACATTTTGGCCAATTACAGCGCAAGAGACGAACTCCTGCACAAGGTTACCCAGCAATTACAGATTCTTGATGGCCTGGCCTATGGTGCTTGGCGCGCAATGTATTGGGCAAAAGAACGCGGAATTATTAGTTCGCTCAATCCCTTCTCCGGCTTTATCAATCAGGACAAAACTTTTGTCAATCAGATTATTCAAAACGCAAAATATTTAAAACAATGAAAAGTATTATTTTAATGCCGCTGCTCATTTTACACTGGGTCAGCGGCTCCTTTGCGCAATCAGTTGTGCAGGATCAAAGCATCAGGTACCAACAGGAACGCATGGTTTACCTGCAATGGGATCAGAATAAATTTACCCCCAAAGCTGGGTTTCTTAGCCTTAACCCATACTACTGGTTGACCTGGGGACTTTTTTATCCCAGTTATCACAAAAAAGATTTGCGGCCACTGAGCGCATCCGGGCCTCAAACACAGCGGCTGGCTTTAGTAGGCGCATTAAACACAACTGATAATAAATACAAACTGCAATCAGATACCGTGAGAAATACTGCCCTTTCTGAGATCGCCAATCAATCTGGTTTGATCAGTGATGCGGATCCTTTGTGGTTGCTTTATTATAAAGGCCAACTTTCACCCGTAATAAACAACTCACCGTCCTCCATTCTCGCCGGGCTTTCGCCACAAGTTTCAGGAAAACTGATGTCCGAGGGCTTGTATAGCTGGTATAAAAACGAATTGGATATGCTCAAACAGCGGGTAGATGCGGCCCATTCCACTGATATGGATCGTGGCGCACGTATTCTGGCATATCACAGATACCTCATGGAATACCGGCGTCTTTCCGGTATTTGGGCCATCAGAACCGCCTCTGCGCAATCTACGCTTGATATGGCTGCGCAGCAGCAGCGCATTAAATTCAACCAGGTTGATGTCCCGGAGTGGACACCCCATGCAGATATCGATATCGCAAATAAAGTATTACAACATGTGCAATGAAAAAGAGAATATCATTATTCATACTGCTTTGCCTATTGGCACCGGCAGTGTTTGCGCAAACGGCAAATATTGACAATACGAAAACTATCGAATTTCTTCAGGGTGATGGCGTTTATGACTATGGAGTCATGTACTTTCTTAAGGGATTAAAGGATTCTGTATGGATCCATTTTGATTTGTTCATAAATGATGCAAAAGCCCTTGCCGCCATATTTATGATTATTTTTTTCGCTATCAAAAGCTACGAGATGATGGTTGGTGATAAGCAGTTGGAGATTATGCCATTGATGAGGCCCTTTGGCTTAGCGATGGTGATTCTTTGGTGGGGAATATTTGTCAAAGTAATTGCTTTCCCAACAGATGTGGTAACCAACCAGACAGAGCAAATGTTTAACAGCGAGCAAACCACCGTCAATAATCTCCGGCTAAATCGGGCTAACCTCATGCTGGCGGTTGCCAACTCTCTTTATACTTATCAGGCACAAACACAAGTCGCGGAAAAAGAGAGCGACACTTGGTACGGTCAGGCATGGGACTCGGTAACCAGTACAGTAAAACAGGGTATTAGTAGTGTTGTGTCTCCTTTATTAGAGCTGAAAAACAGACTACAAGTCGGACTGCAATTACTTTTTACACAAATGCTGGAATTGATTGGTATCTGGATATTGAGAATTGCAGTGTACGTTATTTTCATGATTCAAATTATTTACTCAACCATTTTAATCATACTCGGTCCATTTGCAGTTGCTGTAAGTATTTTGCCAGCCTTCAGAGATAGTTTTAGTACTTGGATCGCCCGTTTTGTCTCCGTGAACCTTTACAGCGGAATTGCTTATCTGATCATGTATTTAACTGGCCTGATGCAGGAATATGCAATGACCTCCGAAATCAGCAAGTATAAAGAACTTGTTGGTGAAAACGGTTTAGATGCTAATCTGGAAAAAATGGCTGTTTTCGCCGGCAACGGCTTATTGTCTTTTGGAACGGTCATCATTGTATTCCTAATCGGTGCGATCTGCATGTTTACGGTACCAAGCATCTCCACCTGGATCATATCAACATCAGGTATTAGTTCCGCCACTTCTACTTTCGGCAGGAGCGCCGGAACAGTTTTAGGAGTTGCGCGCCGCGCGTCCGGAAGCTTTATCTAATTATTCTATCATTCACCCAAAGGCCGCTTTCAAAAAAAAGCGGCCTTTTTTATTTCCACAAATCATGATTATAAAAAACATCGAAGCCAAGATCAGGCTTGCGACGATCATTGCCATTGGAAGTTTATTAACCTCACTATTAATCGTTGGAATGAACTGTCTTTATGCTTATAAGCTGGTTTCCAATGCACAAAAGAGCATTTATCTGCTGGATAATAATGTGCCGATCCTTGCCCGTCAAACCGATATGCAAATGAACCGGCCGGCAGAATACCGCGCCCATGTCGATCTATTTCATTCCCTTTTTTTTTCGCTGACCCCGGATGATAATTACATGGAGTATCAAATGAAAAAGGCTATGTACCTGGTAGATGAATCAGGGATGCAGCAATACAATAACCTCAAAGAGAATGGTTTCTTTAATTCAATCCTGTCATCAAGTTCTGTGCTTACCCTCCAAACCGATTCCATCGTACTGGACATGCCCAGGAAGTATTTCCGATACTATGGCAAGCTGAAAATAGACCGGCGCAGCTCAACGGTGATCCGCTCCCTGGTCACGGAAGGTAACCTGAAAGATATCCCTCGTAGTGACAACAACCCACATGGCGCGCTGATCACCAATTGGAAAACACTCGAAAATAAAGACTTACAAGATGTGGAAAAAAATACATTCTAACCGCGATCCGAGAGATACGCTGTATTCAGAAATACGCAAAGAGTTTGGCGCTTATTTCTTCATCGCGGGTGTCGTCTCAAAGCGCTTACTCAACGCTTACCCTAAAATTTTCCTGGGAGTAATGATTGTGCTCATGCTGGCATCCGCGACGCTGTCTTTTACAGTCTTCCGCCACCCGGAACCTAAAGCGACTCACGTAAAGGAAACGATTAACCCTGTCGGAGATGGGTTTTCCAAAATCCTGCAGACAGCTGCAAAGATTAAGGAGGGCCTGCGTCTTAAAAAACTCATTGACAGTCTTAGCGTAAGCAAGCAACTCTCATCGGCAGATAGCGTGTTGCTTGAAAATGCGCTTGACAGCCTGCAACAAATTCAACATTAAAATCATGAAAATCAATTTTAAACAACCCAAATACATCCTGCCTTTGGTGTTGCTGCCTTTTTTCTGCCTTTTTTATTATGCCTGGCATAGCAGCTTTGACAAACCAAAACAGGATATCTCTCCTAAAGTAGGCCTGAACCCAAGCGTTGGCAACGTATCGAATGATGTTCGCAAGCGGCAGCTTGCCGATAAACTGGATGCCTTCAGAAATACCTACAAACAGGCCGATGGTAATTCAGCTGTGGCTGTTATACCCAAAGAAGCCACAAGTAATCCGGCTTACCATAATGATTACTCCGAGCAGCAGAAAAGAATGCTCGATTCCATCGCGGCAAAAGCAAAATCACGCGAGATGGAGTACGGTACGATGAACCGTGAACGACAACTGGCCAGGATCATTAATGAAAAAGCTGCGCCAGGTCAAAGGAAATCTCTGCCACCAGATCCGCATGAAAAAGATCCTATGGAAGTCTTCAAACAGCAAATGGCAGTTATGGATAGCATCACCAAAGCAAATGATCCTGCCTACAAAGCTGAAAAGCAAAAGCGGGATGCCGCAGAAAAGATCGCTAAAGAAAAAGCTTCGCAAATTAAGTTTACCGTTGCGAGAGCCGGACAGTCTTCGGC
The DNA here is from genome assembly GCF_900110105.1 of Mucilaginibacter gossypiicola. Classification (GTDB taxonomy): domain Bacteria; phylum Bacteroidota; class Bacteroidia; order Sphingobacteriales; family Sphingobacteriaceae; genus Mucilaginibacter; species Mucilaginibacter gossypiicola. The sequence continues at coordinate 206,644 of NZ_FOCL01000002.1, forward strand.
GGATTTTAATACGGTTTTACCGGAAAATCGACAGGATTTCATCAGTGCCGTAATTGATGAAAATATTACTGGTTATGCAGGATCACGCTTGCGGCTGAAACTTCTGGAGGATATCAAAGCCGGAGACATTCTGATAGCCAAAGGCACCTATCTCTTTGCTCAGATCAGCGGCTTTTCCGAGCAACGGGTAACCATGTCCATCACTTCAATACTTTACGACAGTAAAATTCTGCCTGTAAAATTAGAGGTCTATGACCTGGATGGTATGCCGGGCCTGTATGTACCAGCTTCATCATTTCGGGAATTCACTAAGGACTTGGGCAGCAATACCGTGCAAGGTGTCACGATTGATGGCAGCTCTAACGGCAGCCAGTTCCTGATGAGCACCGTTGATAAGGTATTCCAGTCAACTTCTTCCGCCATTGCCGACCTAATAAGGAAAAATAAAGCCAAGCTCAAATACAACTCTTACATCTACCTCATCGATACCGATGCATTACAAAACGCTCAAAAAAAATATTAATATGAAAAAGTTACTGCTATACCTCTTCCTGCTTTTTGCTGCCTTTGCAGATGCTCAGGAAAAACTGCCGGTTGTGTATTTGCCGGAAAACCTAACCATCCATTTTATCTCACCTGAACCTGTCCAGTATGTGGACATATCGGATAAAAACCTTATTGGTGATCTACCGCTTAAAAATGTAATCCGGATCAAGCTGAAAGATTCCCTTAAAACGTTTACCGGCTCGGTGATTACCATAGCGGGGGAAAAATACATTGCCCAGTATCAATTATTACCTGGCTATCCTGGCGTTCCGACAGAAATAAATGTCAATCAGGCAGATACCCGCCCATTGGATATTTCCGGGATCGGGTTATCGCAAAACCAGCTTAAACTCCTTTGTCTGAAACTCTATACCGAACGCGCTGATAAGAAGCTGGATAAGGTGAAAGCTTTTGGCCTCAAAGGGCAGGTCAATCACATTGCCACTTTGGGGGATTATATATTTTTAGACATCGGCTTCAAAAACAAAGCCAACCTCAAATATGATATTGAGGATTTTCGGTTCAAGATCGATGATAAAAAGGTTACAAAAGCAACCAACGTCCAATCGGTAGAGATCAGTCCGGTGTTCGTGCTTTCCGGCGTGCCGTCATTTTCCAAATATTACCGCAACATTTTTGTATTTAAAAAAATGTCTTTTCCCGGCAATAAGGTGCTCCGCGCCGAACTCAGCGAAAAGCAAATTTCCGGACGGGTGATAGCGCTTTCCATTAACTACAAAGATTTGCTTGGTGCTGATACAATTGACTTTTAAAGCAATGGTTTATGGAAGAAACCCGTGAACAGCAGAAGTTGCATGGGTTCATGCAAGCTGCTATATACTTATCTGTCCTGCTTGAAGTCGTCATCTTCGTTTACCGCAAAGCCCCTTTTTGGGGCTTTTTTTTTACTCCTTTAGATAAGATCGCTCATATAGCCATTTATGATAGCCTTGTTTACAGCAAGCTCACCACGATGACACTCATGTGTCTGGTTAGTATCGGTACGCTGGCAAAAAAAGAAAAAGACCTGAACCCCAAAAAGCACATTGTTTACCCGCTTAGCCTGGGGCTTTTCCTGTTTTTCGGTAGCATTATTTTACAAGGGCGAACCTCCGCTTTTGCTTTTGCTTATACATCATGGTTTAACCTGGCCTATATTATTTCTTCATTCATAGGTGCTTTAATGACCAGTCTGGCAATGGATAATATTTCCAAGCTGATCAAGTCGGGGCTTGGTAAAGATCAATGGAATACAGAGGCCGAAAGCTTTATGCAACCGGTGGGTAAGCTCGAAACACCGTACTCGGTGAACATTCCCATGCTCTTTTATTACAAAGGCAAAGTCAGAAATGGATGGATCAATATTGTAAATGTGTTTCGCGGCACGATTGTCATTGGTACACCGGGTTCCGGTAAATCATTCTCCGTTATTAATCCGTTTATCCGGCAGCTGATTGCCAAGCAATTTACGGTATGCCTGTATGATTTTAAATATCCTGACCTCGGGCATATCGCATACTATCATTACTTATTGGCAAAGCAACAAGGGAAATTAAAGGGATTTACTTTCCATGTCGTTAATCTTAATGAAGTTGAAAAAAGTAGGCGAATTAACCCCTGGCGGGCTGATTATATCCGATCACTGGCTGATGCTTCCGAAACAGCCGAGGCACTCGTTGAGGCGCTCAAAAAAGGCGATCGTTCAGGTGGAAGCGATCAGTTTTTCACGCAGTCTGCCATCAATTTTTTGGCATCCTGCATCTACTTTATGAGCAAATTCAAAAACGGAGTTTTATCCAGTTTTCCTCACGTTTTGGCCTTGCTCAATTGCAGTTATGAAGAAATATTTAATGCACTTACCTCTGAACCGGAATTGAGGCCTTTGCTGTCTCCCTTTATGACTGCTTATAATGCGAAAGCCTTTGACCAATTGGAAGGCCAGATAGGAACACTAAAAATATTTACCAGCCGCTTAGCCACGAAGGAGACTTTTTGGATTTTTTCCGGAAATGACTTCGATCTGAAAATTTCCTCCAAGGAAAATCCCGCGATGTTGGTATTGGCCAATGACCCGAGCACACAGAATATCAATTCGGCCTGTTATTCAATCGTAGTTAACCGGTTAACCAAATTAATTAATTCAAAAGGCAATCTTCCCTCGGCGCTGATCGTCGATGAATGCCCATCCTTATATATAAATAAGTGCGATAACCTGATCGCAACTGCCAGATCGAATCACGTATGTGTGTGCCTGGGATTCCAGGAAATACCTATGCTCAACCAGCAATATGGCAAAGAAACAGCTGCGGTCTTGACCTCCGTGATTGGAAATGTATTGTCAGGATCGGTAAGAAATAAGGAAACCCTGGAGTGGCTGGAACGCTTATTTGGCAAGAGTAAACAAATTGGCGAAGGCCTTTCTATCGACCGAAATAAAACTTCGACCTCTCTTAATGAAAAGCTGGAGGCGCTTATTCCAGCCGGTAAAATAGCTTCATTAAATGCCGGTGAAATGGTTGGCGTCATCGCGGCGGATGCGCGCGAAACTTACACGGGCCAGTTTGAAACATCCGCAGTCAACTGCCGGATATCACTAGACCTGAAGGCGATTGCGAAAGAGGAAAAAGGATATAAGCCACTACCCACGTTCTACAATTTCGGGGATAAAAAGGACGAAATACTGCGTCAGAACTTTTCACGGATCACGCTGGAAATCCAACAAATGGTTAGCCAGTTCCGCTCATCATCCGCCCAATAAAATCATTCAATCTTAAAATCATGAACAATGAAAGCTTAAACGGCACGCTCGTCCTCGTGCGGCCGGATTTAACCGTAGACCCTGCGAATGGCCAGGGAAAAGTTGCCATCGTAACTTATGATCGGGTACAATCTAAAGAAGTGTATGTCGCACTTAACAATGGCAGCGAAGCCGTTTACCCGCCTGAGTTTTTACTCAAATTAAAAGATAAAAAAACTATTCTTAACGATTTGACGGCCAATGGCTCTACAATGCCACTTGCCAATTTCAAAGATTTATACAAGATCGGCTTGCTTTTGGAGCGGGGCACGAATACCGCGCACTGGCAGTCGCTTGAAGTCGCAGCACATAATCCCGGAATTTGGGATAAAGCATTGCAGCCCGCAAAACCGGTAGAGAAGCTCGGCCTTGAAAAGGCGCACTCGCGATGAGATCCATTATCGCCATGTGTATCGTTTGCCTGCCGCTCAAATCACTAACCGTTACATCTCCGTTTGGCTATCGTAGCCATCCGCTTACCGGAAAGCTTGATTACCACACCGGTATAGATTTTAGAGCGAATTACGATACAGTTTACGCGGTGCTTAATGGCGTGGTCCGGTCGGTAGATTTCACCCCAAATCTTGGGATGGCGATCAACTTACAGCATGGTGAATTGAATACCATTTACGGGCATTTGAGCAAATCCCTTGTCGCTCTAAAAGATACGGTCATTGCAGGTCAGCCCATCGCCATCAGCGGAGCCACAGGGCATGTAACCGCGGCACACCTGCATTTCAGCGTCCGCTATCAAAAGCGATACCTCAATCCATTGAATTTTCTATACCAAATACTAAAAATTACAGATCATGAGCAAAAATTTTAAACCATTGCACGAGCAAATTGCCAACAAACTCATCGCAGAATTGAAAGAAGGCACGTCGGCATTTCAAAAACCCTGGAACGATTCGGATGCACCCGCATTCACTATTCCTGTAAACCCAACTACTAATAAAAATTATCGCGGAATGAACGCGTTGTGGCTCTCCATGCAAGGCTATCAGGATCCGCGCTGGATGACATTAAAGCAAGCCGACTATGCAGGTTTCACTGTAGAAAAAGGTGCCAAAGCAACACTGATTAACTTCGTCAAAACCTCCAACATGGAAGCGATGCGGGATATCAATGGCGATAAAATCAAAGACGAAAATGGTCAAACCCAAACCCGTGTGACCGCACTTGATAAACCTTTGATCACCAATGCATGGGTTTTCAACGCGGAACAAATTAAAGGAGTGCCGCCACTCGCCGAATATCTTGCACAAAACAGAGCAGAACCGAAATGGACGCCCATAGAGAAGGCAGAAAGTTTATTGTCTGCGAGTGGGGCCAATATCAACCATGGCGGGAATGAGGCATATTATAACAAAACCAAAGATGCTATCCAACTGCCTTTCAAAGAACAGTTTGATAACGAAACCAAATATTATGCGGTCGCTTTGCATGAGCTTGGACATTGGACAGGACACGAAAGCCGCCTTAATCGTCCAATGGAAGGACGTTTTGGATCCGAGCTATACGCCCGTGAAGAGTTGCGCGCTGAGATCGCTTCTCTGATGATTGGCAGCGAGTTGCAAATTGGGCATAACTTCGGTCAGCATGCAGCGTACGTCAACAGCTGGGTAAAAATATTGAAAGATGAGCCTTTTGAGCTTTTTCGGGCATCTGCTGACGCACAAAAAATACTTGACTTTGTGCTTGACCTTGGTGAAAAGCGTGATTTAAAACAGGAGAACAATATGACGGAGCAAAAAGTTGTTGCTGAAAAAGGCGGTGAGACGACAGCATTGGCTAAAGGCGATGAAATCTCCTATAACAACAACGTTTACAAAGTGCTTGATCTGAAAGGTAAAACTTTTAAGATGGAAGATATGGAAGGCAATAAGTTTAACCTCAAACAAACCGATGGTCTTTACAAGTCGCTGCTAGGCGCTAAAAACAATCCGGCTGAGCAGCAATTAGTAGCTGCCGAAGTAAGTGAAGAAGTCACTGTAACCCGTAATAAAATTGGCCGATAAAATGGATGTAATACACTATAACGAAAAGATGCTTCCAATGCAGGATTTGGAAACCATCGGTCTTGCATCAGGCGGCCAGTTGCTGCTCAATGTGGATGATTTAAAAGCGCTATTATCAGGCCGGCGGACAGGTTTAATGCAGCTGCAAAATCTCGAAGCCGAGAACATTAAAATAAAATCAATGGATGCCAAAGTTTCCTTGAAGGCCGATGAAAGTGGCAAAATAAACCTATTAATACACCCTGTATATAAAAAGCCTGCCACGCCATCTTTCCTGGATGATAACGAGGCACAAAAACTCGAAAAAGGCGAAGTTGCTAACTATCTCAAAACTACCACTGATGATAAAGGCAATAAAAAAGAACTGTTGGTGGAGTACGATTCGGAAACCCGCGAGTTCATCATTTCGGATACGGAAAAGATCCTGGCACCTGATATGGTTAACCTCCAGTTTCTGACTGCTGCACAAAAAGAAAATTATCGCAAGGGCAAAGAAGTAACGTTGCCTGATAAAACTACGCTTGGCTTTTCAGCAACCGACACACATGGTATCCGGGCAAATAAGCTGGCATTGGTCGCCTCAATTTTAATCGATGGCGGTTTAACCTATGTGGTTTACAAAGGGTTAAATATGCTGTTTAATCAACAACGGAATGAAGTTGATGCTGCTAAGTTAAGTCCGGGTTATTATCATGCGGTTCAGGATGCTAATGAAAGTAAAAATCAGCACGTTCCCAACCAGGTCAATCGGACATATACCCGTGGCGGTTCACGGTAATGATTGATTATTTGACAAAATTGGGGGTTCCTCCAATAATTCAGGAATTTTTTGCTGCTGAGGAACCCTTCTTTGACTTCGGGGATCAACAGGAACATTTCAGTGAGGCGATACACCGCGTGCCCGCAACCAGGAATCTATGGACTGCGGGAAATCAGTTTGCAAGACAGGTAATCATCACTTTTTCCGCTTTGGAAGCTGTTGCATTCTTAACCCTGAATCAAGCGAACTATCAAAACTTCAATGAACTGCTTTTTATAGCAACGGGTGCAAGAATAAGTGATAGGCAGCTCAAATGGGTGCGCTTGAACCTAAAAGGCCGTGAATTTACGCTGGCGTTTGGCAATGAGTTGATTGGCAGAATCACCGACATCAAAGTGGCGGCCACAATCAGGAACAAACCGGTAAGGCTATACGTTCAGGCCGGTAAGGTTATTGCCCGGCTGAAAGAGCAAACAGCGGTTTTTGAAGAAGAAAAACTAAGCCTGTATGCTTTTGAAACCAGGCTTGGCATCCGGACAATGATCCGAACCTGTAAACCATTGAATCAACTTACCTTTTTAGACCAATTAAAATATGACTCATCAAGATGATATCAAGCTTAAACCATCGGTTATTTTTGCTTTTATAAAGGTATTGCCTTTGCTGGCCTTGGCATTGACCTTTTTGTTTTTAGCCTGGCAGCTGTCCGCATACTTCATTGTATTTAGTTTAGCTTTTACGGGCCTGGCGTGGTACCGCGTCCTTTATCTTAGAAATTATGAATATTTGATCGGTAAAGAATATATACGGATCAGCAGGGGAATTTTTTTTAAGCGGATCGATCAGGTAGAGATGTACAGAATTAAGGATTACATTATTACCCAATCATTTATCCTCCAAATCTTTCGCTTGATGGACGTCACATTGAAAAGTACCGACATTGAGAATCCAGTAATCCAGCTACGGGGGATCTCGTTATCAGATATTATTGAAACCATCAGGGAGCGCGTACAGGATGCGAGGAAAATTAACAAAATCATAGAGTTGAATTGAAATTCCCGGGATGTCCCATTTTTCAAAATGCTGTACTTTATCTTTACGAAAATGCAAACTTTATCATGATAAATTGTCAAAAAAGGCTTGATTAAAACTAAGTTTTTTAGTAACTTTAAATTCACTTTAACACCATGAAAGCTATCGTCAGAAATTTTCTGCTTGCCTGCCTGATCTCCACTTTCGCCTTTTTTGGTATTTTGGGAGCAAGCAATGCGCATCAAAAGTTAGATGCAAAATTACCGGTGAAAGAACGTGTCATCAGGAATGCCGAAGTCAGAAAACAAACATTTACTTTGTTTGGTGTTATAGGATTAACATGGGTGCTATGCTTCTGGCGTTGTGGTGTGATCAATCGGAAGCTTAATGAAGAACGTTTATATAGACAGCGTTTCAATGAATATATGAGAAGCAATGTTTTTCACCGCCAATATCATTGATTACCTTAATGTTTTTTATTTTGCAAGTTCTAAAGCGGATACCTTAACCGCTTTATTGTGATAAGGTTCCTCTAAAAATAAACTCAAAAAGACGCCAGATAAGCATGTCATTATAAAAAATGTGATAAATTGGGCTATATCAATCATTTAAGCGCAAGATCATGAAATTTTATACCTGTTATTTTATACTTGTTTTACTTCCCTGGCTTTCTTTCGCACAATTAAAACCACACCTTTTAATACTTACTGACGTTACCATAATTGATGCCGGGCATCCGGTACCATCGACTCATCAGACTGTTGTTATTACGAATGGGCGAATTGCCGGGGTTTTTCCGACAGGAACTACAGCGCTCCCCGATTCTGCTGTTGTCATTAATTTAAAAGGGAAATATTTGCTGCCTGGTTTGATCGACAGCCATGTGCATATGGCTACCGACCCGGGCGGTACTGATAACCGAGCCCATACTTTAGAAGTATTAAGGCAGATGCTTTATAGTGGTATAACAACAGTTCGGGATATGGCTGGCGACGCAAGGATATTAGCCGAACTTGCCCGCGATGCTGGTGAAGGTGAATTTACGTCACCTGGAATTTACTATTCTGCATTGATGGCGGGACCCCCATTTTTTAGTGATCCAAGAACACAATCATCAACAAAAGGTGGTATGCCCGGTAATATGCCCTATATGAAAGCCGTAACAGATACGACTAACCTGGTGTTGGCGGTAGCGGAAGCCAGGGGTTGCGGTGCCAGTGGCATTAAGTTATACGCAGATCTTTCCGCTGCTTTAGCTAGGAAAATTATAACTGAAGCAAAAAGACAAAACATCCCCGTGTGGTCGCACGCTTGGTTGCAGGGTGCAAAGCCTTCCGACCTTGTTAACGGCGGCTGCATTTCAATTTCCCACGCGCCGCTGCTCATTTATGAAAAAGTAGAAAAGGTGCCTGATTATTGGAAGAAAGGCCACCATGACGCTGCTTTCTGGGATAAATCAGTACCTGCGCTGGATGAGTTGTTTGATGAGATGAAACAACATCACACCGTATTCGACGCAACGCTACTGACTTATAAAAAATGGGCTGATAGTGACACCTCTATGCAATGGGACTATGAGATCGCCAAACGTATTACTACTCGTGCCTATAAAGCAGGCGTTACTATTTGTGCAGGCACGGACGATGATCAGGAACAATTCGTACAGGAAGAGATGCGTTTGCTGGTAACCGATGCCGGGTTCAGCCCATTTGACGCTATCGTAGCGGCAACAAAAAATAGCGCAGCTGCAATTCACCTGAATGGAGTTAAAGGAAGTATAAGTACCGGTATGGATGCAGATATACTCGTGCTTTCAAGCAACCCGCTAAGCAATATAGATAATATCAAATCGGTCGAGATGGTAATTAAAGGAGGTAGGGTCTACCAGAAATAACTTTTCCCGCTACTAACCGTACGCTGATACTGTAAAAAATAAGTTTCCTCTGCGTTCTCATGGAACAAGCCTGGGTGCTATCTACAGTTCTGGCAGCTTAGGTTTCAGACTCTTTATTCTATTACCTTTTCCGTCCTTTTAGTTAGTTTAAATATTATCAGTTTGCGGACATGATAGTTTTGCGGCATGATACAACGCTGATTTTGCCTGTAAGTCCACAAAATGAGCAATACCTTTTTCCTGATATGCAGTTAATGTTTCCAGTCTTTTATACACCACCTTAAGTAATCTTCTTGCGACAGCGACAATGGCTTTTTGCGCTTTCATACGTTTACGTAGCTTATCAAATAAGGCGTGCCAGTAAGAATCTTTCATGCGAACCGCAGCCCATGCCGCGCCAACAATGGCAACTCTTAAATAAGTGTTGCCCTTTTTAATTGCAGTGTTTTTGCGTTTACCTGCACTTTCGTTATTACCCGGCGCGATACCGCACCACGCAGTAAAGTGATCCGCCGTTGGAAATCGGCTCATGTCTTTTCCAGCCTCGCTGATAATGATTTCTGCTGATTTGATACCTATACCACTGATGCTATCAAGACATTCAAAAGCTTGTGCATAATGCTCACTGATGATTTCAGTAATTGATTTGTCTAAAAAGTCGACCTGCTTTTGCACATGATCATAATCTTCCAATAACATCTGTAGTTGGGTTTGGTGATAGGCTTGAAGTGTACCATCCAAAGCTTTAACTAATTGGTCTTTCTTTTTGATTACTTTACCTCTGGCGCAATTCAGCAGTTGTTCCTGATCTGTAACTCCTTTGGCCAATAGTCGTATCATATCCATTGCCGATAAAGTATGTATGGAACTAATGACAGAACGAAGTTTGATATTATTGCTTTCCAATATCTTAAGCAAGCGGTTCCGTATTCGGTTGAGTTGCCAAGTGTAGAATAAGCGATTCCGGCAATAATCTCTGATAATCCGTTGTGTATTGTCTGGCATAAAGCTTGGCCTTACTAACCCGTGCAATAACAACGTACAAAGCCACTTAGCATCTTTGCGATCAGTTTTGCGCTTCGGCATCTGCTTGATATGAACTGGATTCGCCACAATGACTTCAATATTGGCTTCAGTAAGTATAGCGTATAAACTCATCCAATAAATGCCAGTGCTTTCCATCAGACAATGATGAATATCATTCTCCTGCAGCCAGTCTCTGATCTCTTTGAGTTCACAGGTGTAAGTACCAAATTCCCTAAATTCTTGATTGCTGCCATCTTTACCGGAAATAAAGCCAACGATCTTGTCTTTGTGCATGTCCAAACCACAGGCTTTATCTAATTGAGGCATAATGTTTACATCTTCAATTACTTGCTGTTTCATAAATATCCTCCGTTAGTTATCTATGCAATACATTTTTATGAGCCTGGGTGTTTTTCAAATCATAATACTTAGGTTAAAGCCCCCTTGCAGCGAGTGCGAGGGGGCTTTTTTTGTGGTCAAATTTTATTGATTGCTGTTGTTATTAAACTGCGATATCATATACCTTAGCTTTATGTTAACGCCGATACATCTCGAAAAAGAAACCTTAACTATCCAATCTTTTGAAGCCCTTGATTTTCAGCGTTGGTCGGAGATGGTGGAAGATGTTTACGCTTTACTTTCCGATAACCAGGCTTTAAAGTATTTGCCATTTAAACGGCTCCATTCAGTCAATGACGCTGATTTATGGTTAAAAAACGCATTGATCAGCCTTCATTGCGGACGTAAGTATCTGCATTTTATTCGCACGAAAAGTAATGGGCGAATTATCGGGTTTATTGATATCATCTCACCCGGCCTGGCCAAAGAACATTATCAACTTCAGCAATATCCTTATTTTATCGAGTTTTGTATCAAAACCGAATATTCCCAAAAAAAGTTAATGTCTTCATTACTTCCGGATTTTCTGGACTCGCTGCGGAATCAGCAAGTTGGCGAAATAGCAGCAGTAATTAATCGCCAAAATATCGCTGCAAAAAAGTTACTCGCTCGTTCGGGCTTTACCTATTGCAAGTTATTCGATGTAGGCCAGGATATTTATCAATTTTCCGCAGGGCAGGTTAAAGTAGCTTGATTTGTGTTAAATGCTTTAACGATAATAAGTTCAACTGCTCATTCGTCGTTTAAAATTATTTAGTTATTTTCTAAATTTGAATAAACCAAATGAAAAACTATGGGCTTTTTTTCATTTATCTCCAAATTGCTGGGTATCGGCCGGCACTGGAATGGTTCTCCGGAACAGTATTTGGCTATGGTACAATACATGGCGAAAAAGAATAACCCTAATTTTACGCTTCAGGAATTTCTGCAATGGGGTGAAGTCATGCAAAAAGTAATGAAGGTGAATTTGAAACCATATAAAGACTTCAGAGAGTTGCTTGAAAAAGGTGATCCTGATTATTCTATGGTAGAAAAGCTGGATGGAAAATTATCCGAGCTGAATAAACGACGGGAACTTAAACAGGCGATTTATGGTCCGAATGCAAGGCTTGGCGATGATGATGTGATGAATAGCAATTCCAAAAGTGCCATTGAGGCTCGCAATATGGTCAAAGACCTTTCTCAACATGTTCGGTTTTCGGATGACGATCAGAAGATAATTGACGATATGTGAGTGGCCTTTCTTCGGTTTAAACCGATCCGAATAACCCGCTTCCTTAGTTTACTGGTTGTTGTTCATCGTAAAATTGATTAATTTTATTCTGGATATGGAACAAGCGTTCGAGATCGACTATGATGGATTGCCTGCTCAGGTCAGTGAACACCATTTGGAAGATATGCGCGTTTTCCGGATAGTATTTAGCGACAAGCGGAAACCCCTGATTGTCACTGTGGCAGAGAAGCCAGGCGGAAAAAAATGGTGGACATCAGTGCCGCAAGGCCGGCAGCAAGAAGCCGAAGAAGTTGGCAAACTAATTGCGGATTATATCCGTGCAAGAAGAAAGGAAAAAGGATAACCATGTGCTACTACAATGGACAAAAAGTAACAAGAGCGGAATTCATTAAACTGAAATCGCTTGAAAAGGCAGTAAGCAAATACAACTTCCTCAACGTTGGAGTGCATAACGGCTTCAATTATGCGCCTTGCGCCATATTAGTGCCCACGGAAAATGGTAAAGATTTCGAGATCGTGCAGGCGGAATGGGGCTATGTGCCCGGATTTATTAAAACGCGTGCGGAGGCTAATATCTTTCGGGCTAAATACATTACACTTAATTTTAAGTCAGAGAACCTGTTTATTAAGGAGGATGGCAAACGCTCTATGTGGGCCGACGCTGCCAAGAACCGCCGGTGCCTCGTGCTTTCTACCGGTATTGTTGAATCTCGGCATATCCCGAAGATTGGCAAGAAAGGTCAGGAGTTAAAGGAAACCATCAAATACGCCTATAATATACAGGTCAAAGGTCAGGATTACTTTTTCATGCCGGGGCTATACAACGAGTGGCTGGACCCTGAGACAGCCCAGTTCGTCAATACAGTTGCCATTGGTATTACCAAAGCGAATGAGCTGATGAAACAGATACATAACACGAAGCTACGGATGCCGACAATTTTAACGGAAGACCTCGCCTGGGAATGGCTGATGGAGAAACCCGGTGAGGATCGGCTGCAGCAAATTGCCCGGACCCAGATTCCTTCTCGTTTAATGGAATACTGTACAATCGACCCCGATTATCGGAAAACACTAGAGGCAACTCCACGCGATTTTCCGGATCTCGCTCCGCTTAATTCTATTTATTTATACCGCGAAGAACTGGAATTTGATCACTGGCCGGCGCCGGCATTTGAGCCGGAACCTCCGTCGGAGGCAGTGATTAACGAACAAACTGTATTGGCTGGGCGACCGGGAAACTTAACTTTGTTTTAAACGGCCTTCCACTAATTGCCTAACGATCTATTTTGACCGTAGTGGTATAACCGCTTTCAAATGTCAGGTTCACTACGCGTTCGCCCTTTGGAAGAGTGCGGTGAATAACATTGCGTGGAATATTGAATAATTGGTTGGGGGTGAGTTCTACCGTGTCATTTTCCATCTCAATGATCAACGTGCCTTCTAAAACTAGAAAACACTCATCCGAATCAGGATGCAGGTGCCAGAAATAAGGTTCGGTCATCACTGCCAAACGCACCACATGATCATTTGTTAAAGCGACCGGCAAATTTTTGTAAGCTTGTGTGGTCGCTGCTTCACTGAAGAGATCAATCACTTTTAAATTCTCGGTACTGATTCCCGGAATATCAAAATCATTCTCTACTGTGCTGTTAAGCGCATCTCCTTCATCTTCTCCTGCCAGCCAAACCTCTTTGATATAGCCGCAGAAAATGTCAAAATGCTGCCTGGCAAAGGCGATCTTTTCCTCCCACTCGTCATCATTATCCATCTCGCACTGGTTGTAAAAAGAATTAATTACCATGTCCTGCATGGCCGGGTCACCTTGATGCACATTTACAGTATCTAAATAATCATGTAATTTTTGTTCATCTGCCGTCATAGGGTAAAAGTAATTAATAGCCCGCTTTATTTAAAATTCCGGCTTTTTGGAAACGGTTTTTTGAGATCCTCGGCGCTTAATACATTTTCGAAATAAGCATCGGCATACGGGTCGACTTTTTTAGCAGCACTGGAATTTTTGAGCTGACGGGCTTCGGCAGCCTTATCCTGGGTTAGCTGCCCGATCAGCCGCGAATAATCATAACATCTGGTAACGATCAGGTGCGTGCTCCCGCCTTCCTGCTGCACCCGGCCCTCCACGCAGAGCACATCGGAATACAGGATCTCTTTTGTAAACTTCTTAAAATTCTGTTTGAAAACCACCAGGTTACAGGTGTCCTTCTCATCTTCCAGCGTAATAAAGCATACGCCCTTGGCGGTACCCGGCCGCTGGCAAAACAGCATGATCCCGGCCAGGCGGACATAAGTTCCGTTCGGTACCGCTTTGACCTGAGTGGTCGTCAGGGCTTTAAGTTTTTCCAACTGCGGTCGCAGGAAGCTCAGCGGATGTGCTTTTATGGATAGGCCGGTGGTTGCATAATCTTGTAATACATGCTCCGACAACTGCATGAAAGGTAATTGCAGTTGCGGTTCGAACGCGCTGTTGGAGGCCTGCCCGGCGAAAAGCCCGATAGGCCGGTCTTTCAGCGCTTCGGCTTCCCATAGCGCTTCCCGGCGATCCAAGCCGATAGACCGGAAAGCGTCAGCTTTGGCCAGTAACACAATACCGACTTGGCTAACGCCGGCTTCCGCCACTTGTTCCATCCGCTTAAAGGGTATAATCCGTGCCGCCGTCAGAAAATGGATATCTTCTTCCCGCAGGCCCTTGATCTGGCGGAAGCCAATGCGCAGCGCGCAGAACTTGCCTTTCGCCTCTTCCAGGGTATAATCCCAGCTGGAATGATTGATATCCACATGGCGAAGTGAAACACCATGTTTGTAGGCATCACTGACCAGTTGAGCCGGCTGATAAAAACCCATCGGCTGGCTGTTCAGGATAGCCGCGGCAAAGACATCCGGATAATAACACTTGATCCAGCAGGACACGTAGACCAGGTGCGCGAAGCTCACGGCATGGCTTTCAGGAAAACCATAACTGCCGAAGCCTTCGAGCTGTTTAAAGATGCGCTGCGCAAAATCCAGACTATAACCCCGGCTGGTCATCCCATTGATGAGCTTGTGTTCAAACTTGGTCACCAGACCATTGAACTTGAAGGTCGCCATGCTTCTTCTTAACAGGTCTGCTTCGGTGGGCGTAAAGCCGGCGGCCACGATGGCCAGTTCCATGGCCTGCTCCTGGAAAAGCGGGATGCCGAGCGTGCGTTCCAGGATCGCTTTGATCTCGTCGGATTCGTAGGTCACTTCTTCCAGGCCCTGCCTGCGCCTGATATAGGGATGCACCATATCGCCCTGTATCGGGCCGGGCCGCACCAGCGCAACCTGGATCGCCAGGTCATAAAAATTCTTCGGACGCAACTGCGGTGCCATCACCATCTGCGCCCGGCTTTCCACCTGAAATGTACCGGCGGTGTCCGCAGCCGTAACCATCTCGAAAACTTTCGGGTCCTCCTGCGGGATATTGGCCAGCGTCAGGTCGAGCCCATGGTGTTTTTTAGCCAGGTCGAACGCTTTGCGGATGGCGGTCAGCATGCCCAGCGAAAGCAGGTCGACCTTCATAAACCCCAGCGCATCAATATCATCTTTGTTCCATTCGATGTTTGTCCGGTTGATCATCCGCGCATGAAAAACCGGGCACAGGTCGCTCAGCTTACCCTGGGTGATCACGAAGCCGCCGGTATGCTGGCCGAGCTGGCGGGGGAAGCCGATCAGCTGGCTGGTCAGCTGGATAACTTTGCGCAGGTGCCGTTCTTTGGGGTTGAGCCCCAGTTTGATAATCGTTTCACCGTCGATATGATCGTCCACCAGTTCCTCAAAAGCTTTGGATAATTTCTTTACCGTGTCTACCTGTAAGCCCATGGCGCGGCCCACATCCTGGATCGCACCCTTGCTTTGCAACACGGTTACGGTGGGAAGGATCGCCGCGCGGTCACGGCCGAAGCGGTTGAAGACATATTGCATGACCTCTTCCCGGCGCTCGTGTTCAAAGTCGACGTCAATATCCGGTGGCTCGGGGCGGTCGTCGGACATAAATCGGGAGAAAAGCAGCCGGTATTTCATCGGGTTGACCGGCGTTATCCCAAGGCAATAGCACATGGCCGAGTTGGCGGCCGAGCCGCGGCCCTGGCAAAGAATTTTTTGCGAACGCGCCCAGGCAACATAGTCATGCACGGTCAGGAAATATTTGGCGTGGCCGCGACGCTTGACAAAATCTAGTTCGAAGCGAAGCTGTTTTTCCAGTTTAGGTGCCAGATTCTCGCCAAAGAATTCATGTGCCCCGTTAAAGGTTAGTTCGGCGAGGTATTCATCGGCCGTCATTCCTTCAGGCACCAGCTCATCGGGATATTCGTATTGCAGGCTCTTGAGGTCGAAATTACAGGCGGCAGCGATCTTTTGGGTGTTGGCGATAGCTTCGGGGTACTGATAAAACAGGCGCTCCATTTCCTTCGCCTCTTTCAGATAACGCTCGGCATTCTGGTGTAGCAGATAGCCGGCATTAAAGATCGTGCGCTTGTGCCGCACACAGGTCAGCACATCCTGCAGCTCACGCCTGGCTGGGTCATGGTAATGCACGTCATTGGTCGCTACCATCGGGATATCCAGCTCCGACAGCAGGAACAGCCGCTTGGCGTCCCCGTCGGTAAAGGTCCGGCTGGCAGCGAGATAAAGTTGCGGCAAATGCTGCCGGTATTCCCGGACTTCGTTTCTGAACTTTTTGGGTAGCTCGAAATCCGCAGTGATGCTTTGCGGAGGAATAATGACAAAGATACTGCCTTCGCTGTACTGGTAAACGTCTTCCTTGTGAAGATAGCATTTCTCTTTTTCAGCGCGCAGGTTGCCTAGGGTGAGCAGGCCCGACAGCCGGGAATAAGCAGCCTGGTCTGTGGGATAAGCCAGCAGGCTCGGGCCGTCCAGCAGATCGAGCCTGACCGCCGGGATAAACTTAATCCCGCGATCTTTAGCAACCACGTAAGCGCGCACCACACCGGCGAAAGTATTGCGGTCGGTGAGGGCAATAGCGGTGTAGCCGAGATCAGCCGCCTGATCGACGAGTTCCTCCGGGTGGCTGCCGCCGAGCCGGAAGCTGAAATTGCTCGTGACCTGCAGCTCGGCGTAACTCATGGGAAATAACCGTGAATGAACCAGCGGCGGGTCTGGCCCGGCAAATCGTTGGGGGTACCGAACAGCCAGTAGCGCATGCCTTCTTCATCTTCCGCTACATAATAATCGCGGTAACCGCCGTCTTCGATCCACCATTCGTGATTGATCCGTTCAGGGCCGTCGGCCTGAACGATGATGTGTCGCTCATGGCGGTAGACGAACTGCCGGGGCGCGTAATCGGGCGTCAGCGCCATCGCCTCGATAGGCTCAGGTGGTTCCAATAGTTGTACCGGGCGGATCTTGTCTTCCGGCCACTCGCTTTCCGGACTTTTAGCCAGATCCGTCGTATTACCCGCGGCACGTTCAGGCCAATGGTGCTCCTGCGGCAGGTAACGGTGAATATGGTCTTTACCTACCCGTGCGCCCACGTTATCCAGCAGTTCAGCTATCTCCTCGCTGTCCGCGCCGGGTTTGCCGTTCCAGAGCAGGTTTTGCTTGTCGCTGGCGGGTTCGGTCTTCGTTGCGTCCAATATAAATAATTCGATGCCGAGGCCCGGCGCTATTTGGTCAAATTGCAGCGCGAACAACTTAAATAGGTGATCGGTGCGCTGGCTGGGATGATTGGTACCAATCGTTAGGTGACCCGATTTACCATCGATGCGGCAATAGGTCAAAAGAGCGCTGCGCAAACCGAGCCCTTCGCCATAAAGCCGTTTGCATAGGGTATCGATCAGCCCGTGTACGGTGTTCTCAATGACCTCGCGGGTGCGGATCGGTTCAAGCAGGGCAAGCCGTTCTGTATAAGGTACGGGCTCCTTGAGCGGCAGCAGGAACTCGGCTTCCTGCCCGAGCGCCTGGTATAACCGCAGCACCATATTGCCGCCGAAGCGGCGCTTCAGCACGGACTTGGGCAGGTGGATAAAGCTGCCGACCTGGTAAAAACCGAGCTCACGCAATTTGATCAACAGGTCAAGCCCTAAACGAAGGGAGGCGGGCGGCAACGGCATCAGCGCATTGCGCTGAGCGCCGGGCGGCACGATTAGGCCCGATTCGGCGCAGCGGGCAACCGCCCAGGCGCAGCCAATGGTGTCAGCCATACCGGGCCGGGTGGTATAACCCAGGCCTTTAAGTCGGCCGGTTAGATCCTTTAAAAAACCGGCCTCGCCGCCTTTCAGGTGGGTGCAGCCGGTGACGTCGAGCAGCAAGCCATCCGGCGGGTCGACCATGACCAGCGGCGTATAACGCAGGCACCATTCGGCCAGGCCTTTCAGCAGCTTGATATTACGGCCGGGTTTGTGTTCGAACAGCTGGATGCCGGGAGCGATCACGCGGGCATCCGCGACCGTAATGCCCGGCCTGATGCCGGATTGCTCGGCCAGCGCATTCATCGTCATGACCAGCATGCGCCCGTGATCCGCTTCGGTAAACGCCACCGGCAATTCGCGGAGCGACTTCAGACGGATCGCCTCCCGGTCGGTCAGTAAATATTTGAACCATATGGATACAAAACGCTTAGGCATAACGGCGATCACTGACAGGTTGTTGAATAGCTGCGGTTTGCGGATGCTGGAAGGCACTGTTCTTCCATTCCAGGGTCCAGGAACCGGGTTGTCCGTTCTTGACTTTGAGTAAGTCCACCTGCCAGCGCGGGTAGCCCACCCCGGGCATACCGGGGCGCAGTTTACTGCGCAAAGGCTTCACCGTCCAGCGGGCCGTGCAGGCAGTTGTATTTAATTGCTTGACATCCTTTCGCAGGATAAAGCCGGTGACCTGACTTTGTTCGATCGCCAGCTGCAGCCGCCGCGACTCCATAAAGGACAGCAAACGTGTTTCGCAGATGACCGCGGCGATGCCGCCGCACTTCAGGGCTTCTTCGGTGACCCAAAGCACATCTTTCTCCCGTGCCACATCAATAAAAATAATGCGGTCGGGGTTGACGCCGAAGCGTTTCAAGGCGGGCGGATAAATGCGGCGGGTATAGCTGACCCAAACACAAACACCTCCTTTTTCCAGCAGGGTCTGTATGATCCCGGCTATAAAACCGCCGATGGCCGCCGTAAATTCGGGGCGCGTACTGATAAATTCATGCAACGCGCCGGTTGGGAACACTTGGTTAGGAAACGCATTTTCAATGGGGCCCAGGCCAAATGATTGCCGCTCTTCCGGCGCCACGGGGCGGAAGCCTTCCCAGCCAAGGAGGTCCGCGCGAAGTTTGGTAATGATCTCATTTTTTGTCGCTGTCATATCCGTTACTTTAAAGATCAAAATTGAATTCAGGGAAACTGATGCCGGCGTCCCGGTTATATTGTCGGATCGCCGCAGCGATCAGGTTGAGTTCGCTGCTGCTGAACCGTTCATCGTCATCGTCGATAAAGGCCTGGGCCTGTTCCGGATAATGTATAGCCTCATAGTAAATTTCGAAATCTTGCGGGATCACCGGGGGCTGCGGATCTTCATATTCCACATTGACATAAACGATCGCACGCCGCTCACCGGCAATAATGTCATAACGGCAATAGCCGTCCGCATCCGCAAAATTCTGCAGCTGCTCTACCGTGATCGTGATCATTATGTTGTCTAATTCGAGTTCGAGAAAAAACGGGACCATACGCTTCAAATTTGGGACTATAAAGTTATGCTAATATTTTTAGTATTTTCTTCATCTTTTTTACAATTTTTTATTCACATTTGTTTTAGTGAAAAATAAGTTGTTCGACGACCTGCCTAAAACGGTGAAGATTAGCACCGGCAAATGGCTGTATATCCTGCGCGATAAAGGGGAGGGTTATTTACTCTACGATCCTATTAATGAAAAAGAAATGGGGCGTATCCTGGTTGACGATGCCGGCCAATGGATCTATGACGGGGAACAACTGGATGTTTATGAAGCGGAAGAAGTGGCCGGCGCGATCACCGGACACGAGAAGGAAATGGAAGAATTATTAAAGAGCCTGAAGGAAGATTGATGGAGCAATTATGTTTTTTCCCGGAGGCGGGTCAAAGTAAGGGCCTGCCAAAAGAAATGCTGGAATATATGCCGGGACTGTTCAGCAACGAAGAAAGCGATTACCTTTTGGAAAAATTCATAAGGGAATCGCCCTGGAAGCAACGGCTGCAAAAAATGTGGGACAAAGAAGTCCTGACGCCGCGCCTGACGGCGTGGTATGGCGACCGCCTGGAAGAAGATCCGATACCCTGGACGCCTGAACTGCTCATGATCAAGGCGAAAGTAGAGCCATTGGCAGGTGTGGAATTCAACAGCGTCTTATTGAACTACTATCGCGACGGTAATGATTCGGTGGCCTGGCACAGTGATAAGGAGAATGTATTAGGCAAACGCCCGGTGATTGCATCGGTCAGCTTCGGCCAGGTAAGAAGTTTCGATATCCGCAACAAGGCAGATCACAGTGAACAGTATTCCGTCCGGTTGGAACACGGCTCTTTCCTGCTCATGAAAGCCGGGCTACAGGAGGCATTCGAGCACCGTATTGCCAAATCGGCCAGGCCAATGAAAGCGCGGGTTAATTTAACGTTCAGGGTGGTGAAGCATCCCTATTGATCAGGAGTGTGTCCTGATCCGCCTCAAGATTTCAGCTAAGAGGTTTTGATCGTCGATACCCCCTCCGGTAATTTCCCAATCGTCTTCCATGAGTTCGATCTCAGCGCTAAAGCCGCCATTGATAAACACCAGGAAACGGCCCTCATCGGCCATCAACTGGATATATTTGCGCTCGTGAAAACGGTCGAAAGTAAAGGACAGTACGGTTTCCGAGTCATTCCCGGAAAGAAAAACGGGTTGGTTATCCTGAAGGACATCCACGACCTGCAAAATTTCGGCTTCACTCAGACGATTGCCGATGTATTTCCATTCGAAAGCTGTCAATCCGTTAAAATGCAGTTCACCCAAAAAGCCTGGATTAGCTTCGCCTTCCAGCTCCACGTATTCCAAATACTTTTCCAGCCTTTCCTCAAAGTCCTCTCCCTCTTCAGCCGGGTAACCCTTATAGATCCGGTAGGCATGGGTAGCCACATACAAGTCGCCTTCTTGCCGGTAGACCGGGAAAATATCGATGGTCTGTCCCTGGCCATCGTCTCTGATGATTTGCAGGAGTGCCGGATTGTTAAGCATAATGATCTTCGATGCGGTCACAGATTTTATGGAGCAGCGCTTTTTCAAGCGGCTCGCCCGAAAGTTGCTTCCAGTTGGTGTCATTGGTAACTTCGGCAATGACTACACCGTCCTTTTCCACGCCAAAGACATGGTTGGCCATTTCGGTGATCCGGTAGTCATGCTCAACGCCGGAGACCTCCTGGCAAAATTGAAAGCTATGCAGTTCTTCGTCGGGTTCCATAATGCAAGATAACAATCTTTACAGAACTTTGGTTTCGGCTATTATGAGGCTGTTGTAAGCAAATATATATAGCACCTTAGCCAGTATTTCGTAAAGGTCTTTATCCCTTTTTATCCGAAGGAATTTCTTCCGGATGGTGTTCAAAATGGATCCGCGCCTGTTTCAAACCGGTTGCAATAGCTTCACCTTCGTTACCGGTGGTTTTTAATACCTCGTTAGCGATTTCAACCGCTTTTTCACGCAGGTATTTAGGCTGGTTTTTATATGATGGCGGATAATCGCCTTTTGGCCATGGCATAATTGAAAGTTTTTCGTTAAACTTCTGTTTGATTAAATTCCGAACCGCTTTGATCTGGCTGCTGCGGAAGTTCCTGTGGTTCATTAGGCGGCGCTTCCGGCGGTATCGAGGGTGTATGCGGATCGG
This sequence comes from Mucilaginibacter gossypiicola, assembly GCF_900110105.1. Taxonomy (GTDB): domain Bacteria; phylum Bacteroidota; class Bacteroidia; order Sphingobacteriales; family Sphingobacteriaceae; genus Mucilaginibacter; species Mucilaginibacter gossypiicola. The sequence goes on from NZ_FOCL01000002.1 coordinate 228,223, forward strand.
TTGGTTGCTGTACTTCAGGACTTAACGGCTGTACCGGTGCTTCCTGGGGTTCGTTTGGTATTGTCTCGTGCTGCTTGCTCATAATCTTTTATTGTTTTATCAGACAACAAATAGAAAGGCTAACCGGTTTTTAAATATATTAAAATGAACAAGTTACCCTAAACAATTGTGACCGTTCGGAAGTTGTCCTATTATGGAAAATTACCCGATCACAATTACTGTGGATAAGGAAGTGCATCATTTCGAAGTAGGCGAATATCCGCACCATAACGAAGAACAGTGCAAATTCAAAGTGTTCGAGCAAGGCGTCTATGTGGCCAGCTTTGAACCAGATGCTCAGGATTTTTTGCATATCTGTCAAAATCCCGGAGGCATTGATGAAGAGGTCCTCCATCTATTGGCCGACAAGATCGAAGGGCATCATCCGCATGGAATTAACGACAATATAAGAAAATTGAAGCTATGAGAAGTATCTGGACAGGCTCTATCGGCTTCGGCCTGGTGAGTATCCCCATCAAATTATTTTCCGCGGTACAGGAAACCCGGCTGGACCTGGACATGCTGGATGGCCGTGACCATGCCCATATCAAATTTCAGCGGGTAAACGAGAATACTAAAAAAGAAGTTCCTTACGATAAGATCGTCAAAGGCTACAAATACGATGATGATTACGTGATCATTGAAGATGCGGATTTTGAAGCGGCGGCACCGGAGAAGAGCAAAGTGATCGAGATCGAAAGCTTTGTGGATGTAGCATCGGTCAATCCGATGTATTACGAAACCTCCTATTACACCGAACCCGCTACGAAGAAAAATAAGGCCTATGCATTATTACTCGAAGCGTTAAAGAAATCCGGTAAAGCCGGGCTGGCACGGTTTGTCCTTCGCAGTACTGAAAGTTTGTGTATCGTACACCCGGTGGATAAGGATATCGTGGTTACCCGCATCCGGTTCCAGCAGCAAATCCGGGATCAGGAAGACCTCAACCTGGATGACGATGTGAAGGTTAGCGACAAGGAACTGAAAATGGGTCTGGCGCTGATCGAGCAATATGCGGAGCCATTGGATCTTTCTAAATATAAAGACGAATACCATACGGAACTGATGAATATTATTGAGCAGAAAGCCAAAGGTAAACGTCCAACCATCAAGAAACTGAAACCTAAAGCAGCCAAAAGTGATGATCTGTATGATCAGCTGATGAGCAGTCTGAATGTAAAAAAAGGGGCTTAACAATTTAAACTATCTACGATGAAAAATCCATTTGAAAAAGAAGACCATACCGGCCTGATCGTCGGAATCGCGGTTGGCATAACCGCCGGCATTGGCTTGGGTTGGTTATTTTTAACCGATAAAGGCGCGCAGTATCGCAGGCAAATTAGCCGAAAATTCCGCGAAGGGGTTAGCGATACCGCTGCTGAAGTGATCGATAAGAAAACAATTATTCCTAAAAAAGTGGCAAAGGTGGCGACTGATGCCGTAATCAAAGATTAAATGATGAAAAAAGGTAAAGCTTTAATCGGCTTAGCGGCAGTAGCTGGCGTAGCCGGCATTGCCTACGCACTTTGGCCGAAGAATAAAATTCCCGGCAGCGCCGTTGTCGACCCGTTTCACAAGGAGAGATATTTGGGTAGATGGAATGAAGTGGCCCGCCTGCCTAGTCTGATTGAAAAGGACCTGCGTGACCTGACGGAAGAATATTCACTGAACGAGGACGGCACGATCAAAGTCGTTACCCGCGCCTTCAATCCTGTCAAGAATAAAGCCGTAGAAGCCACGGGCACCATAAAGTTTAAAGGCTCTCAAACGCGTGGCCAATTGGAGGTCGCTTATTTCCTGCCGATCTACCTCGATTATAATGTCCTGGATATCGATGATGATTACCTGTATGCCTTAGTTTCCGGCAGCGGACTAGGTTACCTCTGGTTGCTGTCGCGCGAAAGCAGCATGCCCGAGGAAATGAAACAACGGTTTTTGCAAAAGGCTATTGGCCTGGGCTTTGATATCAGTAAGTTGGAATGGATGGATTATTAAACTTTAATAAATATGAAAACAGCGCTGGAACAATTACCGAAGCAACAGACCGGGCGGCAAACTGATTTTACCCACGAGCAAAAGTTTGACACACTGGATGCCGCGCATAAAGCCTTCCACGCAGCCGCAGGGCGAATGCTTTCGGTCAACAACTGGTATAATTACGCCGGTGCAGGTTCGGCAAAGTTTACGCTATGCAATAACCAGGGCCAGGAATTAGAAGTGATGGCTGAAGAAGGTTTTTTTATCAGTATTGATCTGCCGGGCCCGGGGCCGGATGCCGGCGGCGGTGTCGAGTGGGTACTGGTTGAAAAGCTCGCTTCCGAAGGTGGCGCGCATACGGCCGAGGAATATGTATTGATGACGTTGCGGCCCGTAGCCGATCCGCGCAAGGCAGCCGCTGAAATCGCGCATTTTTACACTGACGAATCGACAAACACCTTTATCGTGCGACGGGACGGCATGGTGTTGAGTGCAGGGGCTCACGGCAGGAACGAGACTCCGAATAACGACGCGGTCGACCTGCATGACAAGATCCGTAATACGACCATCGCACTGATGGCAAGGGTGGGATTGTCCGGCGGACAGTGGCAAAAACTGGTTAACGGTTTGATCGATTACCAGGAAACTAAGGATGGGTTATCTTAACGGCCCAAGTCATCTATGCTTTACGTTTTTCCCACCATGCCAGGGGGAACTTGATTTGGTCCACAGAATCTACGACTAGGTTCGGTTTAAAAGCATAGGCTTTCAGCTTTTCTTTGTCGGCGATCCCGGATAAAACGAGGATGGTTTTGAAACCCATATACACACCACCTTTGATATCAGTTTCCATGGTATCCCCGACAACCGTGGTTTGCGCAGGTTGCAATCCCATATAGGCGCTTGCTGAGCGCATCATGACCGGACTTGGTTTGCCGATCACAAATGCTTCGCACCCACTACCTTCTTCGATCATGGCAGCTGTTGCTGCTATACCCAGGTTGTTCCAGCCTGCTTTGCGAGGCGAAGGATCGCGGTTCGTCGCGATAAATCTTGCGCCTGCAAGGATCATATCAACGGCCTCATGTACCTGCTTCAGGTTAAACTCATGGCCTTCGCCCAGGATCACATAATCCGGCTTTTTTTCTACCACTTTAATTCCGGCATGTTCAAGACTTTTGAGCAGTCCACCTTCACCTAGAACGTAAGCACTGCAGCCGGGATCCTGATCCTGTAAAAATGTAGCAGTAGCCATAGCACTGGTATAAATATGCTTTTCCTCAACCTCAATGCCATACCCGGCTAAATGTTCAACGGCATCGGCCCGGCTGCGCTGGCTGTTATTGGAAAGAAAAGTAAATGGGATTTTTTTCCTAAGCAGGGCTGCCACGAAACGGTCAGCGCCATCTATCAGTTTTTCACCGGCATAGATCACGCCGTCCATATCGATCATCAGTCCGTATTTCTTCATTGCTTTAAAACTCATTTTACGTGGTATATGTTTCGGATAAAACAGGGCAATTTGATTTCTCCGATTGAAGGAATTAATAGAAAGCCATTAGGCAATAGATTCAACATCATCAGTTATGCCATCTTTTATGTACCCAGCGATACACTTCTACTGATGTGCTCTGATATATGATACAGTTGGCGAAACGCCTGCACGATCCATTAGCAAATCATGAAAAACATTCGTCAACTTGAATGTTTTCCCAGTGTCAAAATGAATAACAAATTTTAAATTTTGGAGGAAAATCGAGATTATTATTGCTGGACTCAAAGGCCTGAAAATTTGTTCATGAAGAAAAAATGAAAAACAACATCCTATTATTCAACGGTTCCGGGACGATCAGCAAGCTAACCGCTGAAAATCTAATCCGACAGAATGTTTTTTTTAGCACAACTTCCAGAGGAAACGTAAATCTGTTTCCCGGAATACCAAATTTTCAGGTAGACTTGCAAACCGGAGAAGGATTACCTGCTGCGCTAGCAAATATTGATGCTATATTATTAGTGACGCCGGATAATGATGAGCAGGCCAAGATGGAATTGCGGATAGTGGACGAAGCCGTAAAAGCTGGGGTGAAGAATATCGTTAAAATATCATCGATGAACGCCGATAAGGGTAAATATTTACTTGGCAATATCCATTACGGCATAGAAGAGTATATAAAGCTTAGCGGTGTAAACTGGACTTTTTTAAGGCCTTCGGTTTTCATGCAAAATTTCACGACTTACTATTTAAAAGATATCAGGTCAAGACAGCTGTTACGGTTGCCATGCGGACATGCCCCGATTAATTTCATCGATGCAAAGGACATCGCAAATGTTGCTGCATTAGCTTTGACTAGTACGTTGTTCGAGAATCAAAGCTTTGATATATTCGGGCCGGATGCTTTGAGTTACGAGGATGCTATCGCCATTATTTCAGCAGAGATTGGAATTCCGTTAAAGTATGAAGCAATTTCAAATGAAGAATACAAAACCATCATTGGTGAAGGAGTAACCTATGATCGTATAGTCGATCTTTATAATTATTACCGCAACGGCTACGCCGTTGGAAGGAGCGATAATTTGATTCACTCAACCGGTGAACCTTTTCGCTCATTTAAATCATTTATCAAAGAATACAGGGACTATTTTTGTAATTAAGTCTTCTTTACGCAGCTTGCAAAGGATGGCGTACAATTTCGTCGACCAATCGCTCAAAGGGTAAAGGAAAGCGCCACCGATACAATTGCCGGGCCGTCGGTTAAGAAGGCCTTAATTGCTAAACAAGTAACAATGTAGCGACCGACTCAAGGATTAACGACTAATGCTTTTGTGTTCAGCCGTTCCTAAATAGGTTGCGACTAATTTTAAAATGTCAGCAATATCGAATGGCTTGGCAAGAATATCGTCTGCACCCGCGTTGCGGGCTGTTTCTTCGAGGCCCATTGTTGCGGACATCATCACCACCGGAATTTGACGGGTGGTCGGATCAGCTTTGAGTGCTTGGCAAATGTCGGCGCCCCAAGCTATCTGTAGCCGGTGGTCTAAAAGGACCAAATCAGGTTTATACTTAATAACCTCCTCTAACACCCCAGCTCCTTTAGAACGCACGACCTCATAACCTTCATCAGTCAAAAGGTAATAAATGATATCCAGTATATCCTGGTCATCCTCGACTAACAGTATTGTTTTAGCCATGTGCGTTATGATATCAAAGGTATTGACAATTAATTTAAAAAATAAATTAAAAGTAAACACATGGGCGGTTTGGCATTATTCTGGCTTAAACTAATTCATGAAGATCATCAAATTTACCTCGCGCCAACATCGTTCGCAGAAAAGGACGATGGTGGATAAATTAATCGACCGTTACAAAAAAGCAGGCCACGAATTAAAATTGCAATTCTTACGTAACAATCCCGCTTATAGGCCGCCCGGAATGAGCGCTTAGCGAATGAATCCTTTTCGTCTTTTTTGATTACTATGTGGCAGCACGATACTGTCCTAACCGATTATCGAAAAATTTCCTGCGCTTTCTTTATCGTTTTGGAAAGGTCGATGCCTTCACCCAATACGCCTTTAAACAAATCACCCGTTTCATTCAATCTGGCAATTGAATTATGGATGGTGAAGTGACGCATGGTCAGCCCTGGCTTTACTTCATCCCAGGCCAGTGGCATAGACACTGTCGCGCCGGGTTTAGGGCGTAGGGAATAAACACCGGCGATAGTCGCATCCGGCCGGTTTTGCAAGAAATCCAGGTACATTTTACCACCGCGATTTTTGATCATGCGTTCGAGACTGGTAAATTCGGGAATTTGCTTATGAACTAATGTCACGATAATTTTAGCAAACATCTGGCTTTGATCGTAAGTATATTTCGCCCCCAAGGGAATGTAAATGTGCATACCAGTTGATCCTGACGTTTTGGGATAAGCTTTTACACCAATGGCATCCAATACTTTTTTGACTTCAAGCGCTGCGCTGATCACCTGGTCAAAATGCTGTTTGTCCGGATCCAGGTCAATGATACAGAAATCAGGATTATCCGGCGATTGTACCCTGCTGAACCACGGGTTGATCTCGATACACCCTAATGAGGCCATCCATAAAAGACTCGCTTTGTTCGTGGCTACCAGATATTCTTTTGCTTCGCCTTTGTCGTTGGTATGTGGCATGGTCGCCATGCAATCTGGCACCTTGTCTTTTACATTTTTCTGATAGAAGCTCGGGCCATGGATACCGTTCGGGAAGCGGTTGAGCGACATCGGGCGGTCCTTCAAGTAAGGCATCATGTATTCGGCAACCTGGTCATAATAGTTGAACATATCCCGCTTGGTTATGCCGTCTTCCGGCCAGTAGACTTTGGAAAGGTGGTTAAAGGTAAGCGGGCAGCCGTTGACTTTCACGGTCTGACTATCCTTTTCGGGGTCGAGGAAACTGGCTTCAGGTTGTATATCTTTGTTCATGGCATTTGTCGGGTTGGGTTCGGTTCTTACTTGCTCGAGCATCTCATCAGCTTTGGCGACTGTCTCGGTTGTGTCCGCCGGCACTTCCAGGACGACATCTTTTGGGTCCTTGTCTTTACGCATACCTTTGAATGAGGCTTGTCTTACTTTGCCGTCACTGGTAATTTCCGCGATGTTAACCTCACAGACGAGTTGCGGTTTTAGCCAGAATGGTTTGGCACCTAAACGGCGTGGACGGAATTGGGAGGGTTCGTCCACGTCGGGTTCTACATCAAAAGGACAGATATCCGTAATGAGCGGCTCGAATTCCGACATCATTTCCTTTTGCTTTTTCTCCGACCAGCCAGTTCCAACTTTGCCGATATAACGCAGTACACCTTTTTCATAAACGCCAATGGCCAGTGCGCTGAAAAGTTTTTCCGTCCCGGCATTCCGGGTAAATGCACCGATCACCACTTCCTGTCGACGTTCTACTTTGACCTTCAGCCATTCTTTGGAGCGATCACCTGCGGTATAAGTGCTGTCCGCTTTTTTGGCCATGATACCTTCGATACCCGCTTTCTCGGCGGCATGAAAAAACTCGATGCCGTCGACATTAAAGGCCTTGCTCAACCTAATTGTTTCGTCTGTTGGAAGAATGGTTTCCAAGACGGCTTTTCGTTCGGTGAGCGGCAAATCCCGCAGGTCCCGGCCCTCCAGCCACAATATATCAAACACATTGTAGACCAACTGGCCATCTTTGCGGCGTTGCCAGTTTTGGATGGCGCTGAAATCCGATTTGCCGTCCTCGCCCAGAACGACGATCTCGCCGTCAATGACAGCGTTAACGTTCCATTGGCCCAATGCTTCAGCAATCGGACGGAACTGGTCGAAGGAAATACTATTACGTGATATCAACTCAGCCTGATTATCTTGAATAACAGCCAGTGCACGATAACCGTCCCATTTAATCTCGTAGAGCCAGCCGGGATCATTAAAAGGTTCGCGCACTAATGTGGCTTTCATGGGCTGCAACTTTGACGGTACCTTCCCTTTAGGGGCCCGGGCCAAAATCGTTTCAACGTCCTGCATTGCAGCTGACCTCTTTGTTTCGGGTTTTATTGCTGGCATAGGTGAATTTGCTGTCGTGTCAGTGATTGCTTTTTTGCTTTTTTCGGCATGATCAGGATCTGCGAGTTCAATCCAGACCGGAGCATGGTCGCTGGCATGTTCCCAGCCGCGGACGTGTTTGTCAACCTGCGCCGCCGAAAGACGTTTGGCAATTTTTTTATTGAGCAGGAAATGATCCAACCGCAGGCCGGCATTCCGCCCGTAAGCGCCGCGCATATAGTCCCAGAACGTATAGATGCGTTCGGATGGATATAAATTTCTGATCGCGTCTGTCCAACCTTGGTCCACCAAGTTCTTGTAGGCTTTTTTTGATTCTGGGCGGAACAAGGCGTTATTGATATATTTTTCCGGCTTGTAGGTATCAAGGTCGGTCGGCATCACGTTGTAGTCGCCAATAAGGATGACCGGCAGTTCACGGTTCACCAAGTTCTCTGCGTGATCAGTTAATCTTTTGAACCAGCGCAGCTTATAATCAAACTTTGGACCTGGCCAGGGATTACCGTTGGGCAGATAAATACAACCGATGACGATGCCATCGATGAAGGCTTCGATATACCGGGAATGGGTATATTCCTCATCCTCACCGGGCAGGTCGTTGCGCAGTTCTTTGATCTCGCTTTTTGCGAGTATGGCAACGCCGTTCCAGCTTTTCTGTCCTTGCCAGACCGCGTTGTAACCAGCGGCTTTTAGTTTGCTTTCCGGAAATTTGTTTTGTTCGCATTTAAGTTCCTGCAGGCAAACGATATCCGGTTTCGCCTCATCCAGCCAGCGGAGTAGCACGTCGAGCCGGCTGTTAATGTTATTGATATTGTAGGTCGCGATTTTCATGCCTTACCTTTGTTGTCCCAATGGTCTTTGATAATCTTACCGTCTTTACCGGTTATTAGGCGACGGGCAAAGCGCTCACCCTTGATGTTTCCATCGGCATCCGCAATACCCATAAACAACAGAACCGGCCGGCCTTGTACGTCAGTTTTGAAAGCCAGGTCATAGCGCCCGAAACGCTGGTGAATGAACTGTTCAGCTGGAAAAGGTTTATTAAGTATTTTTAATAGTTCAGGGCCGACTTTCATAGCAGTTCCTTTAATATTTTAGTATTATGTTTTCGCCATTTTGACTCGTGCAATTCAGCAAAAAGGTCGCCCTTTTTCTCCAGGCGTTCAGGCAGTGTATCCATAGTAAATTTGCCAGGGTTAAGTTGATCTCTTACTTCCTTCCAGTCCAGCGGGGTGGAAACGGTCGGATGCTTATAGGGCCGAACGGAATAAACACAAGCTAAAGTATCGGCATAATCATTTTGGCTGGGATCGACAAAGAGTTTGTCCCCGCGGTGGCTGACGTTAACCTCGGTGGTAGCGATTTCCGGCACGCGTTTGGCGATCTCCGCACAGAGTTTTTCAGCGAGGTTCCGGGCCTGCGCATAGCTTAAGCTTTCGCAGGGAAGGAGAAGGTGTATGCCGGTTTTGCCGGATGTTTTTACAAGACTTTGCAGCTTGTGGCCGTCAAATATTTCTTTTGCTGCCCTCGCTGACTTTATGGCTTTGCCAAAATCTTCATCCGACGGATCGAGGTCTATATTGATAAAGTCGGGTTGCTGCGGATTGCTGATAGTTGATGACCAAGGATTCAGGTCAATGTTGCCCAGGTTGATGAGGTAAAGCAAAGCCGCTTCATTGTTGCATATCGCGTAATCGATCCGGGCGTTTTTGCCTTTCTTTTTATGGCGGCGCTGGTCACTGAAGATATCCAGGTAATCCGGCTGACGGCCTTCCATATCCTTGATGTAAAAGCCAGGTGCCATAGCACCGTCCTGTTTGATGTGCAGCGAAAGCGGCCTGTCTTTCAGGTGCGGTAAAATATAGTTACAGATGCTATGGTAATAAGTTATCAGGCGCGCTTTGGTAATGCCCCGCCAGAGTTCTTGTTCAATATTGTTCATTGTTACGTTATGGCCGGCGAACTCAAAGTCGCGCTCGGAGTTGATCTTTTTGCGTTCGACCTTCACCCAGTTGCTGCCCTCGGTCGTCTCGTTTCGTTTTTGTTCCGGTTGGATGACTTCGGGTTCGTTGATGATCGCTTCTTCCTGCGCATCGCTTAGCGGTACTTCCCTTATGACCTGCCTGGCTTTCTTATCCTTGCGGAAACCCAGAAAGGTAGCTGGCTTTCGGATGCGACCGGTCTTGGTCCAGGTGGCGAACTCGAAATTGGCGACCAGTTCAGGTCTGACCCAGTGGATATTCGCACCTTTGGAGTCCAGTACCTTATTGATGAATGGCGTTTTGTCGATCTCCAGCTTCTGTAACTTCGCTAATATACCGGGCATATCTTTTTCTTTGTAGCCGCCGCCGGAACGACCAATCCATTCCAATTCGCCCTTGCTGTTATAAGCGCCAAAAAGCAATGAGCGAAAGGAACGGGATTTGTCAGATTCGGCCCAGCCGCCGATTACGAATTCCTGCCTTTTGCGGGTCGGGGTTTTCAGCCAGTTGTTATCGCGAGCGTCAGGAAGATACCGGCTGTCCCTACGTTTTGCAACAATACCTTCCAGGTCAAGAGCAAGCGCCTGCTGATACAAACTTACACCATCATTGAACGATTCGCTGAAGCGCAGCAAATCATTATCCACCAGCAGATCTTTCAGCATTGCTTTGCGATCAATTAATGGCAGATTCATCAAATTGTAACCATCCAACCAAAGCAAGTCAAACACACAATAATTAATCGGTGTATCATGTCCGTTAAAAGTTTGAAGTGCATCGAAATCCGGTTTACCTTCTTCATTAAAGACGACCACTTCCCCATCGAGCACGGCGTCATGACCCAGCTTCCTAAGAGCATTAGCGATCGGGGGGTATTTTTTTGTATAGTCCAATGCGCTTCGGGAATCCATTCGCACATGGTTATCCTGAATGTAGGAAATGATGCGGTAACCATCCCATTTGACTTCGTAGATGTAATCGGTATTTTCAATGACTTCTTTGGTAAGCGTGCACAGCATGGGTCTGATGACTTTAGGCATGGCCTTCCTGGTACCCTGCTTTTTTAGTTCTTCAGTGCTTGATCCTGACTCTTTTTGCTTTTTGATCTTGCCATCTTTAGATTCGCGGTTACTATTCCATGCCTCAACACCGTGTTTTTCTGCCATCTGTTCGATTGTTAGTTTCGATAGGACCGACTTGGCTTGTTCGAGGATATCGTGTTTAGTGGCGTATTGGTCATCGGCTTTGATAAGCCGCCATCCGCCTTCATATTTATCTTCCTTAAATTTAATGAGGATGAAAACCCCCTTAAGCTTGTGGCCGTGCAAGGTGATCTTTAAAGCATTTTTATAGTAGTTGGACATCATCCAATGCTCTTTGGCGGCTTTATCCTTAAGCTTTTCTCCCACGGCAGGTTCGTACCAGCCTTCATCCCAAACTATTACCGTCCCGCCGCCGTATTGTCCTTTAGGGATAATCCCTTCAAAATCCTTATAATCATAAGGGTGATCTTCGACGGGCATCGCCAGCCGCCTTTCTTCCGGGTCCATAGACGGCCCGCGCGGTACTGCCCAGCTTTTGAGAACCCCTTTTACTTCCAGGCGAAAATCATAATGTAAGTGCGAAGCCTGATGTTTCTGGACAATAAATAAAAGTTTATCCGTTCCCGGTTTGCCGCCAGCCGGTTCAGCTGTCCTCTTAAAGTTTCGCTTCGCCTTATATTGTTCCAGCTCCGCCATAATGATCAGGTTTGGGATTTTTGCTGATTTTGATAAGCCGCTGGTTCAGCACCGTTGTTTTTCCCTTCAGGCGTTTCAAGCGCCACATGAGTCTGTTCACCTAACGTAAAAGTACTGGTGCCCGCAATCAGGTCAAACTGAGAAAGCACATCTTTATCCTCAATGTCCTTGTGCTGTTTATGCTTTTTATCCTTGCCTTTCATAGTCATAGGTTTTAGACAACGAAGCCCCTTGCGGGGCTCAAAAGAAAATCGTTTTGAATTACTTCTTGCCTTCTAATTTTTTTTCAACCGTAGCCCGCTTGTTGCTCCCAGTTGCTTTTTTCGCGGCTTCTACGTTTTTCGCCGTTGTGCCTTCTTTCTTTGCTTCGTATTGAAGTTCGTGCGGCTGCTCCGATACGGAGGTCCTTTCTACTTTTGCGCCTCTTGTTGCCATAATAGTTAATTTTTTTAGTTATAAGAATAACAAAGTCATTATCAATGGGTTTTATCTTTTAATGGAAAAGTTTGAGATCAAGGTCAACGGTCCGGAAGACGTGTATTATTTCGAGATTGAAATTTTAAGGAGTGACCATTGTGCTTATCAGGTTTATGAAAACGGCAAGTTGGTTGCAGTATTTGAACCTGACGAGGAAGAATTTTTGCATATATGTGATAACCCGGGAGGACTCGACGAAGAGGTCATCTATGAGATAGGCTTAAAGATCGAGGCACAAATTATTTAACCATTTAAAATAAATTTATGAGTTCTGCATTTGTCAAAGAAGGGGAATACCAAAAACTAAGCGACGTAGCCCCCGAAATAGGCGCCTTATCTTTTTACTTGCGTCAGGAAAATAACGGTCAGGCCATCCGAGAAATAAAAAACTATTACAGTGAAAAATGCGGGCGACATGTTTACGAAATGAGCGACGGGCTGACCTACGCACTCAGCGATGACAACAAATGGATCATCATTCTGGAAGCATGTTAATTTATGAGCTGGACCTGCCCTAAATGTGAACGGGAACTGCCGTGGACCGACTTCCGTCACTATTGTAAACGCGTCGGCCTGGACACTCTTTTCGAAGGGAGATCGGAGGAACTTATATTAGTCTTTGATAAAATTCTCGCAGAAGTTGCTGAGTGGCCGAAAGTCCTCATAAGCACCACGCCTAATTGCATTGTGTTTTATCTGCGTACCGGATTTTTGGTGATCAGGCCGATGAAAAAATGGCTTGATTTGAAATTTTATTCTAGTACGCCGCACAAAGAAAAACTCATCGTCAAAAGTGTGGCTGCGGGTAAAAAATATGAAAATCATATCCGGCTGTCTAATGTGGATGAACTCAAGCCAGGGATCTTTGTTTATATACGAGAGTCATACGAACTTGTTTAAAATATGTCATGCAACGAGAGCCAATTGTGGACAACGAAATATATTCTGAAAAGGTTGGTTCAGTCAACTATAAACACTAATCAACCGCTTTCTGTTTATTTAACTGTGTGATAAGAACTCCTACAAGTACGATAACCAACGCTACGATTTGTATATTAGCTATGTGCTCGCCGGCTATTAACCAGCCCATCAAGATAGCCACAATGGGGTTAACGTAAGTATGCGTGCTAACGACTGCAGGCGGTTGTACGGTGATCAGCCAGTTAAATGAAATGTAAGCGACGAGTGATCCCATAACGATTAGATAAATTAAACCTATCCAGGCACTAAGGGGTACTGTCTTTACAATCAATTTGGACCATTCACCCATACATCCTGCTACAATCGCTGAGAAAATGCCAGCAGCCAATAATTGTACGGTGCTGTTAACGATATTACCTGTTTTGGATGAAAGATTATGGTTTGCGTATAAGCCTCCCGTAACCCAGGACATAGCGCTGAGTAGCGTAATTACGACCCCGAATACAGGATGCCGGTGTGAGACACTTTGACCCGCCGGAGCAAAATAGGCAAACAGCGCAATGCCTGCAAAACCTATTACCAAACCGGCAATGATCCAACTGTTTGAAAAATATACCTTCCATCGCCGGTGATCGAATAATACGAAGAACAATGGCTCGGTTGCCACGATCACTGCTGCAAATCCTGAACTAATATGTCGTTCACCTAAAACAACAAGTCCCGAGCCGCCGCTAAGCATTAAAACTCCACTAATGATTAAGACCCGCAAGTCTTTACCTTCAGGCCATTTCTGTTTTTTAAACCTTATCCAGCAGCAAAGAATTAATCCCGCTATCAAATACCTAAAAGCCGATATCGTAAAGGGCTTTAAACCTTTTAGCGCATAAGCAATTGCAAGATAGGTTGTACCCCAAAAGAAGTAAATTGCGACGAAAGCAGATAGCAGCAGTAGCCAGGGTTTTTTCTTGTCATTATTCATATCACACTATCTAAAGTCATTTTAATGGTGTTAAATAAAAACTAACGCTGTCAAATAATGTTTTAATGGTGTGGCAATTAATTACATTAAACATATGAGTGAAATCACTACGGTCTACACGATGACGTTTGACGGCGGAAACGCTTGTTTTGATTTTATCAATTCCGGCTATGATCGGAATAAAGGTGTGATCACAGAGCGGCTTAATTTTTATGATGACCTCCTAACGCTCGTTAAGCGGTTGGCGCTTTTTGACGATAATACGGTGAGTGACCTGGAAAAAATAGCTTTAACAGATGAGAACGCAGCTAAAACAGCGTTGGACAGCACCCGGAAAATTAGAACCGTATTGTATCATTTATTCGAAAGCATCGCACTGCAACATTCCGAAAAAATAGAATTGCAATTGTTAAAAGAAGCAAACATGCTATTCGCAGAGGCGCTGCAATTTAAGGTACTTGTAGTCGATGCGCATGAACTGCAATTTAGATTTGACGCCGCACGCGCCGCACTAATGGCACCGGCTTGGAAATTCGTCATATTGGCTTACGAACTGTTAGAAACTGGAGATATTCAGTTTATTCGTCAGTGCGCCGGCTGCGCCTGGTTGTTTCTCGATAAAACAAAAAATCATCGTAAAAAGTGGTGTTCTATGGAATCGTGTGGTAACCGTGAAAAAACAAAGAAGTATTATGCTAATAAAAAATCTTAAGGTTAATTTAAGAAGAAAGCTTTAAATCGATGAGGGTCTCATCCCATTGAATAAAGGCACGCTCCACTGAACTGAAACACGGTTATTTTTATTCCAACTTTAATGGCCCACATCATTTCGGTTGATCACCGGCCGCTTGGATCAGCGGCAAAGTAAAATAAAAGGTCGAGCCTTTACCGAGTTCGCTCTCCACCCAGATCGTTCCTTGGTGGCGCCGGATGATCTCCGCGCTGAGATAAAGCCCGATACCAAAGCCGGAAATATGGTGGCTGCGGTTATTTTCTACACGGTAATAACGCTCAAAGATATGTTTCTTATCCTCCGCGCCGATACCCAGTCCCTCGTCGCTGACGCTGACCTGTACGGCAGAATCTTGCTGGCGGCAGTTGACCGTAATACTCGAGCCGCGCGGAGAATATTTAACCGCGTTGCTTAACAGGTTCACCATGACGGAACTGATCTTGCCATGGTCGGCCAGCAGGACCACTTTGTCGCACTGCTGCAGCTCGATCACGTGGGCGCTGCTGAGATTGACCTCTGCGATCGCCTCCCGGATAAGGTCGCCGATAATGAACGGCTGTTTATCGATCTGCATCTTACCTGATTCCAGGCGCGAGACGTTCAGGAAGCTATTGATCATGCCGGACATTTTTTTAGTTTGCAAATTAGCCTTCGCCAATCCTTCGGTAACAAAGGGATCTTCAATACGCTTCAGTTTGATTTGCAGTACCTGTAAAATGGCCGTAAGGGAGGTCAGCGGCGTCTTCAATTCGTGGCTGACCATACCGATAAAATCGTTTTTCCGTTGTTCATCCAGGTACTGTTCGGTCACATCCATGACCACGCCGGTAAAAGCGGAGAATGCGCCGGAAGGATCGGCCTTCAGGTTGCCGATCGCCCGCAGCCAGCGCAGCCGCTGATCATGTAAGCCGATGACGGAATAGGTAACATCGTAATCACCGCCGTGGTAGATCGCCTTTTCCAGTTTATCCGTTACAAATTCGCGGTAATCGTCGGTGATTTGCGCCAGCGCCTGTTCGATCGAGAGGTCTTCGTCAGGATAATAGCCAAACAGTTCTTTTAAGCGCCTGTCGGTAATGAACTGCCGGGTGACAGAATGAATGAACCAGGTGCCGAAATTGGCTGCGTCGATCGCCAGCCGTAGCGCCGTTTCGCTTTCTTCGATCTTTTTCCGGGCTTCTGTCAATTCAAGGTTTAGGTCCGCTAGTTGCTGGTTGGCGGCTTGAAGTTCCTCATTAGAGGCGAGTTGCTCTTCGTTGGTAGCGGCCATTTCTTCGTTGATCGCTTGAAACTCTTCGGCGCTTTGCGCCAGCGTTTCTTCCAACAGTTTGCGCTCGGTTACGTCGCGGGTCGTACCGGCGACTGCCTGCACCTCGCCCTGAGCGTTGAGCACAGGTGTCAGGATATAATCATAGACCCGCTTTCCCAGGGTGGCATGCGGGAAGGACACCTCCCCGCGGACAGATCGTTTAGTTGCGACGACCTGGTCGATCTCACGTTCATGCATTTCGGCATGCCAGGGTTCATAGCCGTTCTCCAGCAGGCTTTTACCGACCGCATTTTCCCAGGTTTTGCCCCACATCGTTAGTAAAGCACCATTCGCATAGATGAACCGGTAGTCCAGTCCGAAGACATACATCAGATCAGGGGTGTTCGACGCGATCGCTTCATAGACCCGTCGCTGCTCTTCGGATTGATCCCTGGATTCGGCAAGTGCCTGCTCGGCCATTTTGCGGTCGGTGATATCGCTCGCGCTCCCGAACCATTCGATGATCTCACCCTGATCATCCAGGATGGGTACAGCACGCGAGAAGGTCCAGCCGGTAGTGCCGTCCGCCCGGTTAACGCGGTGTTCCAGTTCAAAGACCTTCTTTTCCCGGATGGCCTCGGCGATCCGGGTATTAACCATCTCCATGTCATCGGCATACACATTCCGGATGCGCCAGCCGGTGATGGGCCTGTCTGTATCTTTTAAAAAGCCGCGGCCGTCCAGTTCCCGCATAACTTCCCAGTCGGCACTTAAACTATAGACGACGTCCGCGGTCGCGCTTACCAGCGCCTGTAAACGCTGATGACTTTCTGCTATAGCTTGTTTATCTAGCTTGGGTTTATCTGGCATATAGTGAACGACAAAAACAGTTATATAACGGGCCTCGTTCCTAATTTGTTTGTTAAGCATGCTGATGTATTTCGTACTGATCTACCCTTAGCATTGTCGTTAGCTATTTTTTACCTCATTTGGTGAATATCCAACATCTTTTCCAACCAGAATTATATCTGGCGCAAAGCTGATCGCATATTGCATGGAGTAATTGAATAATCCGTAATTTTCCGGTATGAGTTTCACAAATCTTTTACCGGCTATTGATTGGCGTGAACATATTGCGGCATACTGGGCACGGAAGACGGAGCCGGATGAAACTTCGTTCGCCAGAAGGGTTTATGCCGACGGCTGTATAGACTTGATCTACAATGCGGGTTATAGCATCGCTCACTTTTATCCAATGGCCGGTCAGCAAATGGAAATCCCTTTGCGCCCGGGACAGTTGTACCTTGGCGGAACGATGACTGCTTATGGCGTGCTTAAAAGCGATGTCGGGTGTTTGCTTACCGGCATCCGCTTTTGGCCGGGCGGCTTTTATGCCCTATTCCCCAAAACCACGCAGCCGGCAGTCGATTCATTGATTGAATTTCCTAATGAAGAATTGTGCAAATTGATGGGAGATGCTGAAAATATAGACATAAGGCTTGATCAATGGTTTGCCGACCGCCTGGCTCCTAAACCGGGCAAATATGATTTTGCCTTTCTGAGAAAACGCATGTATAATTCCGGCGGGCAGGTTTCAGTAGAAGAACTGGCCGAAGAAATGTTTGTAAGCAACCGGACGTTGGAACGCATTTTTAAACAAAATGTTGGCATACCTCCAAAAGAATTCCTGCGCATCGTGCGTTTCAGGGAGGTGTTGAAACGCTTGCGCAATGCACCGCCCGCGGCAACAAAAGAAAGCCTTTTACAGATCGCTTTCGAGCTAGGCTATTTTGACCACGCACATCTTACCAATGAGTTTAAAAAATATTCGGGGGTCCTTCCTTCCGAATTGTCGCATTTTTACAAAACCGGAATAGCTGGGGGGCTGTATTTTTGACGGAAAAAAGAATATGGTTATCATTATCACCTGGCTTATTGCCGGCAGCATAGATTTTGCCGCGGCTTTACTGCTCTTCGTTTCCGTTACTAAAAAAAAACCAGCGCTATTATTAAAAGCCATTGCGAGCGCCGCGTTAGGCCCCGCGGCATTCAGCGGTGGCGGCGGAATGGCCTTCCTGGGCCTCGGCTTTCATTATCTCATTGCATTCTTCTGGACAATATTTTACTTTGCATTTTCCCACCTGTTATTTCCATGTGGCGCCATTATTACAAACGCGGTGTTCTACGGACTTTTTGTATGGGTGATCATGAACCTTGTGGTACTTCCGCTTTCGAAGGCAGAACCAAGGCCTTTTTCTCCCATAGTCGCCCTCGTCAATATTTTCATTTTGATCGTGGCGATAGGCTTACCATGCGCCTATGCAGCCGAACACCTTCCGGGATTTTGGTTTAGATTTTAATTCAATTAGCTACAGCAACATTAAGGCTGCACATCAGCTTATTGAATTGATAATGTTCAGTTATCCTTCATTGATAGCAGTAAATGTGTAATTTGATAATTCAAGGATATCCAATCATTTTTTTAACAATTGATTCAGTTGACCTGTTAATACTTTGATTCGAGCCCAGTTTAGGGACGTAATATTGTTTAATCGTTCAGGAACATCGTGTCTCCGGAGAATGGCCTCGAACCAGGAAATTGATTACGATGCCAAGGAAGCCAAACTCATTAAATTCGGGATGAAATGGTTCGAGAAACACCCACTTGGGTGCCGAAACACGATAGTCATGCCGGATTTAGGGCTGCTCCCCAGACCTGGACATAATTCGAACCACATGGTAGAACAATTAAAGGTTTTAAACGAATTAAAGTTGCTTAAAATAAAGATTCGATTCCCCTAAGGGCTAATTGACATATGTTTAAGCAGACCGTAGGAGAAGTATATCGAACCGTTTTTTAAATGATTTAAGACGGTTGGCAGGGTGAATGGTATATCTGTAGCGTATCTTTGAGCTTTTATAAAATAATTTAGATGGCAATAGCAAAAATCACGACTAATCCGAATGTATTTATAATTGAAAGCTTGGATTGGGATGACGAGGAAAACAATCGATTCGAAGGTAGATTACTCGCAGATATGTTAGAATTATCCGGCAAGCAGCCAATTTATAAGTATATAAGAACCTCGCAAGAATTTGAGTACTTTTTTGATGAATTCTGCAATTCTGAATATAGATACTTACATATTTCATGTCATGGAAGTAGTGAATCAATTGCAACTACATTTGGAGAAATGTCATTTGCAGACTTGGCAGAAATAATGGAAGGCAGGTTGAAAGGCAAAAGGATTTTTCTATCAGCATGCGAAGCAGTCAATCAGTCGTTTGCTGATACTATAATTTATGCTTCAGAGTGTAATTCTGTTGTGGGGCCAACGACTAAGCTATATACTAGTGATGCATTAATTTTTTGGTCATCATTTTATCATATAATATTTAAAGAGAATCCAATTAAAATGGATATGCGTATGATCAAAAATGCCCTAAATAATTTAATGAAGCTCCATGGTGGATTCAAATTCAAATATTTTTACAAGTCTAACGGACGCGTTAAGGAAGCCCATATTGTAAACAAATAAAAGGCTCAATAACTGCAAGTTAAAAGCGGTATGTCGCCATATTACATCTAATGCTGATGTAATCAATTGAAGATTGATTACAATTTTAACTTTTACTCTTTTGAAAAATTTGAATATAAGCGACGCTCATTGTGAAAAGGTTTCAACAAAAGCGCATCTCTATAGCGGTT
This sequence comes from Mucilaginibacter gossypiicola, assembly GCF_900110105.1. Taxonomy (GTDB): domain Bacteria; phylum Bacteroidota; class Bacteroidia; order Sphingobacteriales; family Sphingobacteriaceae; genus Mucilaginibacter; species Mucilaginibacter gossypiicola. Next base: position 247,595 of record NZ_FOCL01000002.1, read on the forward strand.
TTCCTTGTATGTATTACCGTTGCTTAAAATATAATATAATCAGTAGCCTTCAAAGTCTAAGGGCGTAAACCCACAGTATTAAAATCTGCTATTACGTCGTATCTTACAAAGAATTCTTTGGTTGTTTCTGAACTGATTTCAAAATAAGGATTGAGTTCTTTAACGATTGGAATAAATACTCTATTCTCTGTTACAACAGTAGTTGTCGGGATGGCTTTCCCCCCTGTTGAGTTATCCCCAAGGCGTTCTTTCAATTCAATTTCGTAGTAGAGCGACAACTGATTGGAAGCATGCGTGAAAATATAGACAATCTTGTGCATGCTCCAAATCACCTTAGTGGTATGTGGCTCAAGAAAAAAGTCACGGTTACTTTTAACAACTTTTTCAGAAAGACTAAGGAATAAATTGAAGAAGTTCAGACTTGGATATTCGTTATCTGTTTTTAGTATCTTTTTATCTGTATTCACCTCCAATCTTAAAATAGGAGGAACGGCGTCAAATTCGTCAAATTCATCCTCCTCTTTTGAGCCTTCATCAATGATGCTTGGTATTTCTTCCTCGACCGAACCGATTTGATTTAATCTCACATATTGTCGATGGGTTCTTGTTATTGTATTTGATTTTTTTATAACCTCCGCGAATGGCATTTCTCCAGTCGCGAAATCTGACAGCAACGATTCGACCTTTCCCATGTCCGCAGAGTCATACTTATATAATTCTTTATTTTTCATGAGAATTTGCTGTAAGGCGTCTGCCCCTTCCTTAGTTGAAGAGGGAACATAATTGGAGAACTTCTGGTAAAGGTGATTACGCACGAAGTCTTTAACAAAACTAGCAAACAGCGACCATTCTGTTTTATATATTTGAAGTACCTGTTTAACAGCGGGCGAAGTACGAGAAATAAAAACATTTACTGTTTTATCTTTTCGTGTTACTAAACTTGGAACGTCGTGGCTGATTTTGGCAATCACTACTTTGACATCCGCAATTAGGTAGTCTTCAGTTAGAACATTAGTTATTCTCAAAATGAGCGTTAATTCCTCCATGGAGAGATTTTTTAGCTCATACTCTTCTAAGACCTGTGCTCCATCTGGCACCTCCTCGATTTTTAAATTTTTTATATACTCTAACTGAATTCTTCTTCTAGGATTTTCCTGGCTAATCAGTAATAGGTATGTGTTTTCATTGCCGAATTGTAAAATAGTTGATTGATCTCTCCCCGAATAATAATACACTTTCTTACCATCAATACTTTGCTGAATTTTTTCCAAATTCCATCGTTCATTGTTAGGTTGCACAACGATTTTAAGCTTCTTCGCAAAATCATATCTCTTGTTCGCTGATATATAATTAAGAAAACCGCTATTTAAATCGGACAGTTCCAGTTCTGAAAGTTCCTTTGCAATAATGTATTCTGCTGCAAACACTATTTTTGAGACGAACTCTATACTTTCCCGGCTAAGCGCCTCCCTGCCAGCAGTCGGATGAAGGTTCGACAAATTAACAACACCACCAAAATTAAAACTACCTGCTATCGGGACCGGTGCTAATCCAAAAAAATTGCGTAAACCATAAATGCCGCCCCCTCCCTGGGACAGCACGATATTTCCTACTATTGAGACCCCATCTCTTGTTATATTTTCACAAAGTATTTTAATTATGTTCTGGTTAGTAAGGTTTATGGTTAAATTAAACTGGACAGCTTTGTCATGAGTGACAATACTTTTTTTTGTCGTGTAGCTTAAATTTTCAGACTCAACTTTAAAGGAATCGTAATATTTGCTCTGACTAACGTTCTTTCCATTTATTAATACTGGAATCTGTAAGTAACGGATATATGGGCTCAAATAATTGATAGCGCCCGTAACAGTTAAATTCAAAGAGTCATCTAAAGTTGCAATTATTGTCGTACCAGGTTCTCTTTTCTCTTGATACCTCATCACATCGATACACTCCTCGGTAATTGACAAGGTATCCCGATTCGCAAAGCTCCTAATTGTAAGATCACCGCCAGCGTAGTGGGTAATCACCTCAATTGAGGTACACACTCCAAAATTTGCCATTGCGCCAATCCCGAAAGTCCCTACAACTCCTGCCTTACGGGCAGTTTCGTTATTTTTACCACTTGATCCGGCTTTCCAAAAGTTGTTTTGTATAACATCTTCATTCATGCCAATTCCATTGTCGGTAATTACAATTTTTGACGATGTTATTTCAACCTCAATCATTGGTTCAAAACTGTCCCCTTCCAGTTGTTTTCTCATCAAAACGGCATCATACCCATTCTGAATATTCTCTCTAAGCAATGCATAAGGAGAATCATAAATATCGTTAGACAATATTTCTAAAATCCGTTTGACTTCGATTTGAAATGAAAGCTTACTTGAATTACTCATTATAACATTGCTTTGGCTTGATTAAATAATTGCTTGACTGTCGGATCCTTGATAATTTTTTCGTCAATAGATGTCACTACTTCATTTATCACATCCATTCGCTTTAATCGTGTGGCAGCATTGAAAACGATTACCGTTTCTTTTATAGACTGAGGTTTTGCGAATTTTTCAATTGCCAATTCATGATCATCTGTCTCAATAATACATTGCAATAAAAAACCCCTTACAAAGGCATCATTTAAATCCATCTTGATTAATTTGGATTTTGCGTTGCCGTAATCGCCGTTACTTATTAGTTTTTCAATATCTAGCATTTGAGTAGTAATATCCACTTTGCGTGGGTCTTTTATTTTAAATGAATAAAAACTCGCGTTACTTGATGCGATTCTCCCAGGAATCCAAATAGGATTGTTAAAAGAAGAAGACTCTGATTTTTCTCTCACATGGAGTGTAACCTCAAGCTTACCTTCGTCCATTTCCCTGTCTAATTCAATTACATTGTATTGCCGATTAGTGCCAGTTGGCAACTCTTCCCGACCACCGCACAACGTGCCAGCACCGATAACAATAATGCTCTTTTGTTGTATTATATCATTGTGTTCATGTATAGCTTCCATTCTGTGTTGATGCCCATGAAATCCAATGGATATTTTTGAGTCAATAAAATTTTTCAGAATACTCCCGTCCATATAATTAGATTCGAAAGGACCTCCTTTAGTATTATGATGCCAAGTTCCTATTATCAGCCTACCCCGTTTGATAAGTTCGCGAATATCAGAACTTGATTTTGAAATACAATCAGGATGAATATCTCCTACAAAACGAAGGTGATCGTTATTATAACAGCTGCTATAAGCTATAACAGATAAATCTAATTCAGGGTAATCAAATATGTCATATTGATCCGCTGGATTTAAACTATATGTCCGATCTCCATCATAAAATTTATGGTAGAATTTTGCAAATGCTGCAAGACGCTTGTTGTAAATATCTGTATTTTTTATTTTGAAGAAAGATAAGTCTTTCCATGACCATCTAGTCGATGATTGTGGTGTGAATGCGTCTTTTAGTATCGCCCAGTTGATATTGTTTTCGGTGTCAAAAACGGCAGCTTTGTCAAGCTTCTCCATACTTTCCTTAGAATACTTCCAATCAATATCATGGTTGCCTGGAATAATAATTAGCTTTTTTTTGTCACCATCAAGAAAATTATCGCATAGGCTTGTAAGAAATTCCTCTGCCTCATTGTACTGATTTTCAATTTCATCAATAGATTGTAAAACGTCGGGATTAGACGAGCCTCGGACTATGTCACCACTAACAATAATCAAATTGGGACTGCAAATATTAGGGGTTTCCTCATCGACATACTTATCTCGATCAGAAATTAAAGAAGAAACTAAGGGGCCGTTTGAAATAGGTAGTTCTTTACTTCTGTGGAGGTCAGATATATGTAAAATCGAAGTTTTATCAGCCATTAGTTTGTAAATTGATATGGTTCGGATCGTTAAGCAATCTTACTTTGAATAAAACGAAGTTGTGAATTAATTTTATCGTTGAGTAGTTCCGGGTATTCCAGTTCAAATTTTGCTCCTACTGCTTTGTCTTTAATTTCAAGTTCTGAAGATAAATACCGAAGTTTACGTTTATTCATTTCAATTAATTCGGACCAAGTCATAACATATACTTCAATGTTTTTTTCAGATTTAATGTCCCAAATAAATGGCTGAGTATACTTTTCCCGGGCTGATTTGACTTTTGATTTTGCAAAAGCAGTAATTCCCGTAGAAATTAAAATTAGCTTATATCTTGTATTTTCGGTAGGAAGACCATTTGCTTCTTCAATTTGAAAGGCATATCTATCAATTTGATTAAGCTCCTTTTGACTAATCTTACAATTTGGAGCTTTTAGTTCTACAACCATAAACTCCTTTACATCATCCCCAGTGATTTTTTCATTATAAAAAAAAAGATCGGTTATATCATTAAATTCCTGTTCTGCCGATACCACTAAATTGTCGTCATCAACGGTGGGGATATAATCCAAAGTGCTTGCACGTATATCATCGAAAATTCCACCAATTTTTTTATCAGACCATAAATGCGGTGTTTGTGTATAATTTTCTCCGAATAACCACAGTTCTTTTTCTACTATTTTGTGGAGTTGTGATCTTTCTTTTATAACACTGGAAATTGATCCATAAGTAATTTCGTGTAGAAATTCTAAAAACTCCAACTTTTGCGCAACCTGAGAGGAAAAGTGAATCACGCTTTCCAATTCTGTCCTTTCCATCAACTCATGAAACTTACCAACAGTTTTATCTTTCATTTTGATAAGCTTAGAAAATAACAACTCTATTTTCCCATTTCTGATTGAATTATCGACAAGTTCATAAACTAAATCTTTGATTCTATCTTCACGCTCGGAAATACGAAATTTGCTTTCGACAAGATATGCTACTTTGTTAAATACTAATTCATGAGTTTCTGAAACAGGTTTGTTAACGAGTAATGGATTGGCTTTATCTTCTTTCAATCTATTAACGAAGTCCTTGAATGCAGTATTTTTTTCCTTAAAAAACTCGTTTAAAGTATCACGAATTAGTGTCTTTAAATTGATGAAATCTTCATCGCCAAATGTTTCAAGCAAAGCATTTTTAAAAAGATCAGAAGTAAACATATTAGATTCAATATAAATGAACCAAGTTCCTAAATCAGGAGTATAATAATCAGATGAGTATGTGTATTCGTTGGCTAATGTTTTTAAACCAGCGTTATCTACCATTGTAAAAATTTTCACCTTATTTAGGTCGCTAATTATATTATATAGCTTGAAATCTATAATGTGGATATCACCTGTGGACGTTTCAAAATTCTTTTTAATTAAAATAGGCTGATCTATTACAAATTGGCTCCTCTCAATTTGTTTGTCGTTTACAAAAAAACGAATATCACCATTAAAAATCTGGTAAATATAGTATTGTGCTAACGCTGCCGGCAGATTGTCACTATAAAACGCTTCCGAAAGTCTATTGTTCTTAGGCGGATTAGCGCTCCTATTTTGATGTAGATTATTAATGCTTACTTTATAATATGTATTGGTCGGCCGACTTAAAATTTCCTCTTTGGTAGGGAAATTTATGTCAGCTAAATTTTTATTTTTTAACGCTGATGCCGTAATTTCAACTTCAACTTTACTGTGTTTCGATTTGGTTTCATCATAACCAACTGTTTCGATTTTCATGCTTTCGCCAATCTGCAATGCGCTAAATCTTCCAATTCCATGCCCCCCTGGCTTAACTGTTGTACCAACTTCAAGAATTTTTTTATCGAAATCGGCCAGTGAGACACCATTCCCGTTATCTATTAGTTCAATTGATTCAATTACAGGGTATAAAGTATTTGAATTTTCATTGATAATAATATACAACTTGATTTCAGTTGCACTTTCCTGAATAGAGTTATTTATAAGCTCAGTAAAAGCTCTAAATGTATCCCTGTAATTTGTAAGGATTTCGCTTACTACTCGTCCGTTAGTATTAAGTTTTCTATTAGTTGCAGGCATTGTGTTAGGTTAAGTTTTTAAAATTAAAAAAACTAAATGAAAAATTAGATGGATTTAACTCTTCATCGTGAACTTATAAGTGTCGACGCATCTTTAGTATTTCAATACATATCATCAATATGGCTTCATGTTAATGCTAACATAAATAATTATATCTTTAAACCACCTAATACCAAAGAATATACACTTCCTTCAGGAGAATATTTTCGAGGCATTAAGACATTTACCTCGGTTTAAAGCTACATGTTCGGTGGTTTTTTCATTACTCAACGCAAAAAATTATTATGCGAGGTGTAGCGATAATCTTCTTAATTTTATGGCTTTTTATCAGAGTAAAGTTGTAATGAGGAACGTTTCGAACAATTTATGAATAATTATACAATTAAAGATTTGTCAGAATCTAAAGATCGATACAAACTTTTCGCTTTTATATCAGATAACGAGCAAGCTGAGAAGCTTAATTATATTGAATCTCTTGGCTTGACAACAATTAATATTGGAAAAGAAGTTGCGATATATATCAATTCTTTATCAAACTATAAATATTTAAGCATTGACGTATACGATTTCGTAAAAAATCATTTAGAGGAAAAAAAATGTAAGATTGATAAAATTGGGAATGAAGTGGTTGCGATCTACAATTTGGGCATTTTATTGGAACCTTTACTAGAGTTGAAAGTGACGCAATTATTAAAAGAAATTTCAAAATCTATTGCATTACTTATTATCTGGGAAAATAATTTAATTACAGAAACGAAACTATGTTGGCCAAATCAAAACAACCAAGTTTATATTGATTTTTCAGATACTAGTTTATTAAAATTGATACATGCTATATAAGGAATTGATACAATTTGAACCAATTACCACTGTGGTGAAATTGGTAAATGCAAGCCAGCAATCAGTTGCAGAAAACTTAGTAAAAACATTTGTTTTTTCCAAAAAAATGCAAGAAGACTTGCGTGAGGTAATATTTAAAAACCTGGCAACAGAATCTATTTATGAGACAAAAGGCATTCAAATAGTCGGAAGTTATGGTACAGGAAAATCCCATTTAATGTCGCTAGTTTCTGCAATCGCTGAGAATGCGGATCTAGTACAACATATTCAATACGAAGATCTAAAAAAGGATTTCAATGAAATTGCTGGGAAGTATAATGTTTTACGTTTCGAAATTGGGACTGACAAGCCACTTAAAGATATAGTGTTTGCTCAAATTGAACGTCACCTGAGTAAACATGACGTTGATTATAAATTTGATAGTGATTCTAATTTCAGTTGGAAGGAACTGATCCAGCAAATGATGGCTGAATTTGAGCTCAAATTTCCTAGTCAGCATTTTTTGATCGTCATCGATGAGTTGCTGGAATACCTCAAAGGAAGGAAACCGAGTGAACTGCACAACGATTTAATGCTTTTACGTCAGTTAGGAGAGGCCTGCGATGACTCCCGTTTCAAACTCATGTTCGGCGTCCAGGAATTATTATACCGCTCACCTGAATTTCAGTTCCAAGCGGACATGTTGAACAAAATCGAAGATCGGTACGCCGACCTGATTATTACCAAGGAAGATGTTTCTTACGTTGTAAAGGAAAGACTGCTAAAAAAAGATGTGCATCAAAAGGCTAAGATCAGAGCGCACCTTTTAAAATTCGCCCATCTTTTTGAAGGTATCAACACCAACTTAAACGACTTTATTGACCTGTTCCCCGTGCATCCTAACTATGTAAGTTACTTTGAAAAGATCAAGCATGGGAAAAGTCAGCGCGAGATATTGAAAGTACTTTCCATTAAGTTCGGAGATATATTGGTCAAAGAGGTACCCACGGAAAATCCAGGGCTGATCACCTATGACACCTATTGGCCTGACTTGGCTAATAACCCGGCGATGCTGGCGATCCCTGACATCAGGGCGGTTCGTGACAAAGTAGATATTATCGCAGGCAGGGTAGCGAATCATTTTACTGGTGCCCGCGCAAACCGAAGGGGAATTGCCGAAAGCATCTCCCAAGCCCTGGCCATCCGTATCTTATGTGATGACCTGGATAAAAGGAACGGCGCCAGCGCGCATAGTTTGAAAGAAGACCTGTGTGTGACCATACCGCAAATAGACGAAGCCGAATTGTTACTCGACGCCATCAGCAGTACGGCCAAGCAATTGGTAACTGCTACTGCTGGGCAATACGTTGCTCAGGATCCGATCAGTGCTGATTTTTATATCCGCACGGAGGGAGGAATTAACATCCCTCAACTGATCCGCGATTATGCTGATGAAGTGATCAAAAAAGATGTCGACCAGGCCGATCAATATTATTTTGACCTGTTGCAGTATATCCTGGAAATACAGCAGGATTCTTACCGCTCCGGCTTTAAAATCTGGGAGCATTCCCTGGAATGGATTGATAAAAAGAGCTTCCGTTTGGGCTATATCTTTTTTGGTAACCCGAACGAACGCAGCACCACCGAACCTATCCAGCAGTATTATATCTTTTTTTGCCCTTTATTCAACAATATCGACAGAAATGATGAAGCAGATGAAGTCTACTTTGACGTAGCCGGTTTATCCGATGAATTCAAAGATACGATCTGCCTTTACGGAGCGGCGAAGGCTAAACATGTGTCAGCGTCAACTGATCAAAAACAATTATTCAGCAACCAGATCGAGCATTACCAACGGAAAGCGATCGCATTGTTTGATAAAGAATATATCGATCAAACCAGAGTAATCTACAAAGGGGATAGTAAATCCTTGAAGTCCTACCCCCTGCTGGGCGACGGGTCGACGAAGGAAATGATTTTCAGAAGTGTGGCAGCAAAAGTGCTGAACAAGAGCTTTAATGAAAAATATACCCATTATCCTGCATTTACAGATCTGCTACAGCCCTTGACCAAAGACAATTTCGAAGGCCGAATAAAAGCCGCTTTGAAAAAGATCACGGCGGCTTCCCAACCAAACCGTGATGGCGAAGCTATCCTCAGCGGGCTCGGTTTATGGGGTGGGCATAATATTATTAGTGATAACAGCAAGTATGCTGAAAGCATCAAGAAAAAAATGAAGGAGGCCGGCGATGGCGCAGTTTTGAACAGGTCAGAGATCATCTGGGCACATTATGCACCAGCCAATTTATGGTATTCGGTCGATTTCAATATCGATTATCAACTCGAATTTATTGTCCTTGCCGCTTTGGCTTACAAAGGGGATATTGAAGTCAACTGGTCCGGTAGTAAAAGCTTATCAGCAACCAATATTGAAACGGTTTTGACCCTAGCTGATGAAGATTATTTTACCTTTCAGCATATCAAACAACCGCAAGGCATTCCCGTAAAACACCTCAAAGCTCTGTTTTCTTGTTTAAGCTTACCGGACTATACTTCTGAACTGGAAAAACCCGAAACGATCAGCAAGATCATCACTGAAGCCAAAGCTAAAGCTGAAAAGGTTGTCAAAACTAGGGCGGCAATCAGCCAGGGATTAAAGTGCAGAAATGTCCCCTTGCTTAGTGAAGAGGAAACGGAACGGATGAAAACCGGATTGGAAGAACTGGGGGTAATGCTGGATAGCATCCAGTCCTACAATTCTTATGGGAAATTGAAGTCATTTAAATTCAAGGATGAAGAACTGGGCCAAACATTTAAAGCATGGTCCTATTGTGAGTTGATTGATAGATTAAAAGAAAAAGCGGAAAAATTTGAAAAATTGGTCGGTTACCTATACACTGCCAAATCCTATGTGGTGCAGGAGGAAAAGCCATTGTTTGGTGATATGAATGCAGCGATCGACAGCCTGCCTTCCGTTGTTTCATCATCTAAAGACTCGGATATCAAGAAATACGAGGCGCTGCTGAATTCTTTGATTGACAGCTATGCGGATTATTATCTCGGCCAATATACACGATCCCGATTATCCAGCCAGGATGGGCTGGCTAAGGAGCGGATTTTAACCGGCGAAAGCAAACGGGTCTGTGATATCATCAAAGATTCTGAGTTGATCAACGCAACTGAATATCAAAATTGGTTGAATAACATTACTTCGCTGCGTGAAGCTGCAGAATCTTTAACAAAATCTAGTGTTATTGAGGAGCCTTATCATGATTTCAACCCCCGTGAATACTACGGGAAACCATCATATGCTATTAGCCAGTTGGAGGAGCAGTTATATGGGATATTAGAAAAATGGACAATGGCTATGCGCTCCGTATTTAGGGACCCTTCTGTTCAGGAGAATATGGATATCCTGACGCCGGCCGATAAGCAATTGGTCGAAGGATTTAGGAGCGGTGCCGTCGCGCTCACCTCAGAAAACGCCCCCAGACTGCGAAACCTAATTGCTCAATTTGCCCGCGGCATTGATAAGGTAGAAATCACAATGGAAGACATTCACAAACAGTTGAACAAACCATTAACACCCGAGGAGGCAATTGATACCCTTACCTCATATATCAATACATTATGTTTAGGCAAGGAAAGAAACAAGGTCCGTATCATTATTAAATAACATGGTCGAAGAAGAAAAAATAGTATGTCTCGGGTTGACATTCGATACTGAAGAACAACGAAGGGAATACTTTCGCAACAAACTCCGGATTAGATTGCCTGAGCTTAAGAAAATAGAAGGATTTCCAATTGGGGATGATGAAGATATCATTCGCCTAAGCGATCCGCCTTACTACACGGCATGTCCTAATCCCTGGGTTAATGATTTTATTGCCGAATGGGAAAAAGAGAAGAAAACTATCAAAAGCCGAATAGCAGACTTTAAGGTAGATGAGCCTTATGCCAGTGATGTAAGTGAAGGTAAAAGCAACCCGATTTATACTGCGCACACCTACCACACGAAGGTGCCTCATCCCGCCATTATGAGGTATTTACTGTATTATACACAACCAGGTGATTCTGTTTTAGATTCCTTTAGCGGCACGGGTATGACGGGTGTCGCAGCACAAATTTGCGAAAATCCAGATAGTGAAACAAAGTATAAAATAGAACACGAGTGGAAACAACTGTTTGGTAGACTTCCCGTTTGGGGACAGAGAAAAGCAATTTGCGGTGATTTATCTCCTTATGCCTCTTTAATTAGTTATAACTACAATATGCCTGCTGATTTGGAATTGGTTGACGCCGAATCACAAGCGCTGTTAAATGACGTGATCAAAGAATGCACTTGGCTTTACGAAACCAAACACACTGATGGTGGGGTGGGTACCATAAATTATACAGTTTGGAGTGATATTTTCAATTGTAAAAGTTGCAGCCAAGAGATTGTTTTTTGGGACGCTGCAATGAACATGGAAAAAAAGGAGTTGTTAGACGACTTTATTTGCCCGAATTGTAAATCTATAAACAATAAAACTTCAGCTGAAAAAACTTGGGTCACTTTTTTTGATACTGAATTAGGTAAAACAATCAGGATAGCCAAAAGTGAACCCGTGTTAATTGTTTATACTTACAAGGGTAAAAGGTTTCAAAAACAGCCAGACTTAAAAGATAAAAAACTTATTAAGGAAATTAATGAATTGAAAATTTCCACGTGGGTCCCGACTTACGAGTTGCCAAAAGGTTTCAATTTAGATCAACCAAAAAAATCCCATGGAGTAAATAATACGCATTTGTTTTACACAAAACGCAATTTAGTTGCATTGTCCTACCTAAACAACCGGATAGATTCTTCTAAATTACCTAATAAGCTAAAATTCATACTTACGGGTATGATCAACCGTTCGACCCAAATGAACCGGCTGCATGTTAGTAACTTCTTTTATGGCGGGGGGGGCTGGAATGTAGGGCATTTAAAGGGCACCTTATATATCCCGTCGCTGCAAATTGAAACATCAATCTTGGAACAAATTCAGGACAAAATAAATAGCCTAAAGAAAGCCGCGCTTCTTTTAGGTAAACAATACAGCAATCTTCAATTTGTTGGATCTGCTTCAAATACATCGATCAAGGATAATTCTATCGATTATGTTTTTACTGATCCGCCGTTTGGAGCGAACATTATGTACTCTGAACTTAATTTTTTACCGGAGACATGGTTAAAGGTATTAACCAATAATATTAAAGAAGCAATCGAGAATAAAACGCAAGGAAAATCTTTATTAGATTACCAGTCACTTATGACCGAATGCTTTAAAGAATATAACCGGGTTTTAAAACCTGGGAAGTGGATGACTGTAGAGTTTAGCAATACTAGCGCTGCGGTATGGAACGGAATTCAAACCGCATTGCAGCGAGCCGGATTTATCATTGCGAATGTGGCGGCGCTAGATAAAAAACAAGGTGGTATGAGGGGTATTGTGACCGCTACCGCTGTGCGACAAGATTTAGCTATAAGCTGTTATAAACCAACCGCTGAATTTGAACAAAAGTTTCAAAATGCTCAGGGATCCACACTAGTTTGGGATTTTGTAGAAGCACATCTATGTCATTTACCGGTACACTTAGTCCGAAAAGACAGTACCACATCGATCATAGAACGTAGCTCCAAAATTTTGTTTGACCGGGTAATCACCTTTTATTTGATGCGTGCTCTGCCTGTACCGATAGATGCCAGGGACTTTCAGGAAGGTTTAAAGCAACGTTTTGCAGAACGGGACGAAATGTTTTTTACTTCAGCACAGGTAGCAGAATATGATGAAAAGAAAGCGAGATCCCCACAATTTGTACAATGGTCGCTCATCGTTACCAATGAATCAGACGCTATTGAATGGTTAAAAGAAAGATTACGCAGGGCAACTCAAAAATACCAGGATATTATGCCGGAGTTCCGCATGGCTACGCAATCGCTAAGAAAGGGTGATACCTTACCAGAGTTGCAAGACCTGCTTAACGAAAGCTTTATTCAGGATGAGCAAGGCAGATGGCGTACGCCTGATCCCAGTGAGGCAAAAGACCGCGATGCCTTGCGAAATAAAGTGCTACTAAAGGAATTCAATGGTTATGTCAGTACGATCAGCCAACCCAAAGCCAAAAAACTTAAAGAGGTTCGTGTCGAAGCCATGCGCTGTGGTTTTAAAAACTGCTGGGAGCGAAAGGACTTTAAGACAATAGTCACGCTGGGTGATATGATTCCGCAAAACATTTTGTTAGAGGATGAACAGTTGCTTATGTATTACGATATTGCTAAAGACAGGGTTTAATATAAGTTCAATCATTAATGCTTTACCAGGGGAAAGAGATAGAAATATTATCAAAAAAGTCGGTATTTGGAAAACAAATAACGGAAGTGAAGATTCTTTCCACTGGCGAGATTAGGTCCGTCCCTTTTTCCGAATTGGTTGACGAACAAAAAACACCAACCGGGACAGCGTTAGCTTTCAAGGCGATTGCTGCAAAGATTAAAAACGAAGTTTTCAAACAGTCCATGCTGGCACCGATTGAAAGCAATATCATTCCGCTGCCTCACCAAATACTGGCTTTAGAAAAGGTAATGTCCGGACAGTTCTTGCGTTTTCTGATGGCCGACGAAGTGGGTATGGGCAAAACCATTGAAACAGGGTTGGTTCTTAAAGAACTGAAATTAAGAGGAATCGCCAAGCGTACTCTGATTGTTGTTCCAAAATCCGCGATGGGGCAATGGCAGCAAGAAATGAAGAAGCATTTCAATGAAGTGTTTCAGATTTATGATACCGATTATATCAATACCTTAAGCCGCACTTTCGCCCGACTGGAGGCGGATAATGAAATTAACCTATTCAGCCAGCATAATCAGATCATTGTTTCCATGGACGCTTTAAAGCCCATTGAAACTCGCCAGGGCTGGAGTAAGGAAAAAGTGAATGAATACAACCGCTACCGGATTCAAAGCGTTTTAGAATCGGAATTTGACCTGCTCGTTATCGATGAATGCCACAAGGTTGGCGGGAGCAGTACCCAGGTCGGCCGTTTTCAGATGGCGGATATCCTGTGCAATGCCATTCCCAATGTTTTGTTGCTTTCTGCCACACCCCACCGCGGGAAAAGTGATCATTTCAGAAGGATCTTACAATTGTTGAATGCCGATGCTTTTGCGGGCGAGGGCATGCCGAGTATTCCCGAGTTGGAAAATTATGTGGTCCGCACAGAAAAAAGACAGGCCATCGATTATAATGGCAAAGCCTTATTTAATAAGCGCCATACTAAAAAAATAGAGGTTGCTTATGATGAAGTACATCATCGCCGGCAAAAGGCCCTATATGATGCAGTCACCGAATACGTTATAACCGGTTTTAACCTGGCCCAGCAGACCAAGAATACTTCTTATGGCTTTGTCATGATTCTTTTTCAACGGATGATGAGCAGTTCGACGCAGGCGATACTGGATGCCATGCACAAGCGGGCCGAGCGGCTTTCGGGTGAAAGACGGGAGGTAAACAAAGAACAAATTATAAGCAATCTGGAGGACTTTGGTTTTGAGGGACAAATGGAACTAGATTTCGAAGAAAAGATTTATTCCATGGTCGAAGAGACACAGGCAAACTACGACGCCGAACTTAGCATTCTTCAAGGTCTGATCCGCGATGCTAAAGACTGCCTCGACGTAGAATCTGATGCCAAAGTGGAGTTTTTGATCCGGAAATTACAAGAGCTAAAAAAGGAAGAACAAAACCCTGATCTTAAATTTCTGATCTTTACAGAATTTACCAGCACCCAACATATGTTGAAGAAGGTGCTGCAACTCAATGGGGGTTATATATGCGAAATCATTAATGGTTCGATGGATTTTGACCAACGGGTAAACGCATTAAAAGAGTTTAAGGCTGCTGCTCAGATCTTAATTTGTACCGATGCTGCCGGTGAGTCGCTCAACATGCAATTTGCTCATATTGTCATTAATTTCGATATGCCCTGGAATCCGATGGTTCTTGAACAGCGAATAGGGCGTGTGGATCGTATTGGTCAATCCTTTGAGGTATTGGCGTTTAATATGATGCTGGACAACTCAGTCGATAAACGCGTATACGAGGTGGTTGAAACCAAACTTTCGCAGATCATGGCAGAGTTGGGTATTGACAAAACATCCGATGTGCTTGACAGCACGCTGGAAAGAGAGCAGTTAAATCGCTTATATTTGACTTCCCTGCTGAACCCTGCCAAATTTGAGCAGGAAAGCAATAACTGGCTTGAAGAGATTAAGGATAAGCTTAAAGAATATAAAAGTACCGAGGGGGCATTACCAACCTTAAGCTCGAAAGACATCAACTTAGATAAAGTGGATGCGATTAAGCATAGTCCGCTCCCAAATTGGTTGGAAAACCTGACCAAGAACTACCTCCAGACCAAAGGTGTTGCCTATCAAGATTTGATAGAGGGGATTCGGTTTAAATTCCCCGGCATCAAAGAAAGTATTTATACTTTCAATGTTAAAGAAAGTGTCAATAATCCGATCCCTGAACCCATTTCACTGCAACACGAGATTATTCAAACTATCTTAAAGGACGCAATACCTTTTACCCCGTCACAACAGATTCCACAGGTCAAAGTTACGCAGGGAAAAGCAGTTTCAGGTTATTGGGCTTTATGGCATTTGGAGGTAAAAAACCAGTTTGAAACCAGCCAGGTCATTCAGCCTATATTTGTTTCCTCAGAAGGTGAAAACTTTGCCGCCTTTGCGCAAAGTGTATGGGATAAACTCATCCAGGAAAGGAATTATTTGGATTGCATTGGCGTTTTACCAGCGGACGTATCGAAACTAAAATTCGCGGAATTTGCGCAGACTGCAGAGCAAGTACTGTTACCCAAGTACGAAGAGTTTGAGCATCATATTACTAGCAACACAGAAAAGATCAAATCCAATAAAGAAAAGTCATTCCTGTTTCAGGAAAAGCAGATGAATAGGATCGGCATCGAAAACATCCGGCAGTCCCGGCTAAACCGCTTATATAAAGATAAAGAAAACTGGGACGAGAACTTTTTATCAGCCGGTCAGATTGTTCCGGTGATTTCCTGTTTATTATTGATCAATATCGTGGATGAATAACTGGATAGATAAATATAAAAAACTGGCGATCTCCAGTCACAAACAGCATATCCTTATCGCTGATCAGGACAATCTTTTCACCTATCTGGAATTAAAGGAAGCGTTTGAAAACGAGGGCTATACCATTATCATTTGTCCTAATGCCTTATCGGTACGGGTTCATTTTGAATTGCAGGTCCGGGAAACGACAGGTCGTTTTCTGATGGTCGCACCTGAAGGATATGTTCCGCTGCCAGACATCGAAACGCATGTCCATTTTCAGAGCATTGGTTTGTTCACGATCTTTCCCAACCTGGATGCCAAGGCGATCAAAGGGTTAGGTTTTAATGCACTCTGCCTGCTAGCCAATATTAAACCCTATGAAGAATTGGGCCATGAAAAAACACTGCGGTTTTTATTGGAGAATCTATATAGCATTGACTTTAACACCCTCACCAGCAGTAAGGCTAAAGAGCGGGTTATGAATGCATTGATCAACGTGTTTTTCGAAAAAGATGGCATTAATGAGCCGCTGACAATTTTCCTCACCCATTTGTCTAAACCTTATTTTCCCACACTGATCGCCCAAGACTTAACCCAGTCTCGTTTACTGAATTTTATTAAGGAGCAATGGCAGCAATTTATCGAAGGAAAAAGCTCCTTACTCGATTTCGCAGAACCTTCACTTAATAAGAACATTGGGTATTTATTTGCTTTTGGGTATTTGGATCCCCTTCAGGTTTCACCTGAGAAATATGATAGTTTCCCAAAGCCCTTAAGGATCGGTATCTATGTTGATGCGGCGTTGAGCAACGACAACGAGCTAGAAGGCTTAACAGAATATTTAAACCAACAAATGGAAGTTATAGAGGACCTGGCTGACCAATGGTTCAAAATTATTCAGGTGCTATCCCAGGCCAAGCTGAAAAGTTTGGAATCCCACAATGCGTCATTAAAGCTAGCATATTTAAAAGTTGAACAAGCACTTAACTATCGTTTTCAAAGGTTTATTGATAACACCTATAATAGTCTTTTTTCTTTGAGCGGCGTCCGGCAGCCGGTTATGGTTACCAGGATACTGGAGCATATTAATGCGCGGTCTGCCAAGAAAAAGGCCCTTCTGGTTATTGACGGAATGAACTACTGGCAATGGACGATTTTAGGAAAAGCATTATTAACTTCAGGGTTAAATTTTTCGTCTAATGCTTCTTTGGCCTTTGTGCCGACAATCACTGCTTGGTCAAGGCAGGCTATTTTTAAAGGGGCCAAACCAGATTTGTTAGAGGATAATTCCCATGAAGGCAAATTGTTTAAGGCCTATTGGCTCAAACAACACGTGCCAGCTTTTCAAATTGATTTGCGAAAAATTAGTGTACATGCTCCGCTCATTGCAACAGATATCCCCACGGACGTTACCGTGCTGGGGTTAATTTGTAATGATTTGGACAACATCATGCACGGTGCCGTCCTGGGTGAACAACAATTAAAAACATCTACCGAACAATGGATCCAGCAATCGCGTATTGTTCAAATTGTCGCACAACTAAAAACACTAGGTTTCCAAATTTTTATCACCGCCGACCATGGCAACGTCGAGGCAAGAGGCGTTAAAAATTTAAGCATTAACGACAAGGTTGGGTCTTTAAGCAGAGGCAAAAGGCATTTGCATTTTACCAATGAAACTTTGTTGGAAAATTTCGTTTTACAGAATTCAAGCTTAACATTAGGCCGAAAAGATCTTTCTGTTTATCTCAAAGCCAATGAGGCATTTACATTAGAGAATACCCGAGTGATTACCCATGGCGGTTCACATTTATGGGAAGTTATTGTCCCTTTTATTAGCATCAATGAATAATCAAGGAAAATATATCGGATTAAATCAGCGGATCCCTTTTGAAGTATTGGATGCCGCTATCAACCTCTATATCGATAGCAGCGTAATTGATAAAGGATATGTATTACAACGCATGCAGGATTTCACCACCGGCTATAATAGGGCTAATAAAGCTGCCAAATATGTAGTTCAAATTTTAAGACGGCAAGCGACTTTATTAGGACAATTAAAAAAAGCAGGCAAGAATACGCCCTATAATGCACTAACAGTTGATGATCGGAAAGCTCTCTGTCTCTGTCTTATCAGCTTAACTTATCCAATTACCTATGATTTGCTAGTAGCCTTGTCACAAGGTCTTAAAGTTCAGCCTCAAATCAATAAAAAATTTATCAGTGAAAAAGTGATGTCAATTTACGGAAGTAATCGTACTGTAGACGTTGCAATAGATGCACTACTTCCTATGATCATAGAACTAAATACAATCAAAAGAGATAAAGTGAGTATTTATTCACTGTCAGCTAAGCTTATTTCTCGAAGTAAATTTGTCTCAGAATTAATCATTTATACAGATATTAAGCTGTCTAATTCTAAATCCATCTTAACAGATGATCTCAACTTTAAGCCGTGGTTTTCTTTTTTTGATTTGTCACCCATAAACAATGACAACTATTTATGGCTCATTACTAAGAAGGATAGTGCAGTTGGGAAAGGTTATTTGACAATATAATTTAAAATCTAATTTTTCAAATAATCAATGAAAGCATGCCATGTTCTGGTCTGACCAAAACCGATTGTTGGGAAGTCTCGAACTTTGAACAATCACTTCGTTAATAGATGATATTTCGCTATGAAAAAGTATTCCTAATGAGTAACAATCAATAATAGATAACTATTTATTATCGCTGCCAGCTTAATGATCAACAATTGAAAATCTAATTGAATTAGGAGGTTATTTATTTGGTTTTGTATATTTGTGTAAGTTCTTTCAAACTCAATCAAAACGAATCAAATTATTCGGTTACCTAATCGGTTACCTTTTAATTTTCAGAAATATCAAATTATTGATAATAAAGCCATTGCGGAAATTTTAACGGACCCGTCCATTCCGCAGAAAACTTAAAAGCCTTACTGAAAAGTAAGGCTTTTCTGCGTTTAAAGCCCTTTTTAAGCGGATTCCTGCAAAAAAGCATATCAGATAAAATCAATTATTTACAGTCTTGTAGGGTACCATTTCGGGTAACACCGAATGTGCCGAAATTTGTTACCCTCGACCCTTTACAATGTGCTATTAATCAGCAATTTGAGGGAAGAATGATTAAAATCATTCATTAAAAATAATTGAGTATGAAAATCAATGAAAGGGTATCATTATTAGTTATGCTGGAGAAATCCAGATTAACCACCGATGGCAAGGCTCCTATTTTTATTCGGCTTACCGTTGACGGCAAGCGCGCGGAAATGTCTTTGGGGCAAAAAGTAAATCAAAAAAACTGGAATCAGGAAACCGGCTATGTGCGGGGAGCATCTATTGAAGCAAGACTGATTAATAACGCCATCGATGCCGCAACGTTAAAGGTCAGGCAGTTGTATGATCAGTTATGTATCAATGAAGAGTATGTTTCCGCGAATATGGTTAAGCAGGCTTACCAGGGAAAACGCGAAAGAGAAAAAACGCTGATGGAAGTTATCGATTTTGTGATTGATAGAGTTAAATTAAAGGTAGCAGGGGACAAACGCTCCCCCGCCACACTTACCAAATGGAACACCGCTAAAGATAAAGTGGTTTCATTCCTTCAATTCGAGTATAAAGCTAAAGACATACCACTCAGTAAAGTCAAAATGTCCTTTGCGGAGGATTTTGTAGATTACCTTACACTTAAAGAGCACATTGGTAATAATACCACCATGTGTTACTTGAAGAAAGTCCGTTCTGTGCTAAAAACAGCTGTTGAAAGGGAATGGCTAAATAGGAATACTTTAAGTTCCTACCAATGCTCTTATATAGAGCCTGAAAAGGATATCCTTGACGAAAAGGAGCTGTTCACCCTTTATGAAAAGAAGATGGCCGTAGAGCGACTGGAAGACGTAAAAAACGCTTATTTGTTTATGTGCTTTACAGGCTTTGCCTATAAGGATGCCAGTAAATTAACCCGTGAGCATATCGTTAATTTTTTTGACGGAGAAGAATGGATTGTAAAGAATCGTCAAAAAGTAACAAAAGCGATATGCCGTGAAAGTGTTCCCTTATTGCCAATAGCCAAAGAAATAATCGAAAAGTATAAAGACCATCCCTACTGTCTACAAAACAATGTGTTATTGCCGATTAGCAGTAATCAAAAATACAATGCCTATCTAAAAGAAGTCGCTGATATCTGTGGTATCAATAAAAATCTGACTACCCATACCGCCAGGCATACTTTTGCCACAACAGTTACGCTGGCTAATGGTGTTCCTATTGAAACAGTAAGCGCTATGTTAGGACATAAATCAATTAAGACAACACAGATCTATGCCAAAATAGTAGCCCAAAAAATCAGTACTGACATGAGTGACTTAAAGAAGAAGCTCATGATCAAAATGCCTAATCTGCAAAAACTAAATGAATTAGTGGCTTAATGAATGAAGAAAGCTGCGATAGAAAACAATAAAGCCCCAGGATTGCCGGGGCCTTAATTCTTAAACTTGATTACGTTTTTATCGCTAAAAAGAGGCTTTATCAAGCATTACGAAACAAATTTACATAATTTACAATTAAAGTCCTTAAAGCAAAAACCAAACATCATCTCCTGCCGAACTACCGAGAATTCCTCGGCAGTTCGGCAGTGTGGGCTATGAAAAATCTATTCCTTAATTCAAAATGTGCGTTTTGTCGTTTAATTAAGGTTTTGTGGATAGCCTGCATGTGGGGACCGCGCAGAATAATTCAATTTTACAGGATTTTATAGAACGGATTTTGCAGATCTAATGCCAGAAATAGATATGGAAAACAAACAGATTAACAATAAAAGTTTACATAATTTGTAAACTTTTTCATATATTTGAATTATGTATGTAATACATGCCGAAACAGGTCAGAAACTTCAAGCTACTATTAGTAAACTGGATGCCAAAGAAATTGCTCAAATCAATAAAACGAAACGATTTGATTTTAATTGGAACAAAGAAAAAAGCTATGAAGTTTATAAGTTAACAGCGGCAGGCATTGACGAGCCTTTAGGATTAATATCATTAGCAGACCGGCCAGATGATATTGCAATAGAAATTAGGTTGTTGGCATCGTCTTTGGAAAATGTGGGTGATAAAAAGCAATACCAAAGAATTGCAGGCTGTATGATCGCCTTTGCCTGTAGGCAATCATTTAAAGCCCAATATGGCGGTTACGTTTGTCTTAAGCCTAAAACTGATCTGAAGGACCATTATCGGGGTATTTATGGATTTGAATCCACGAAACTATTTTTAGTAACAGACGGCGCTAATTCTTTATCTCTAATTAAGAAATATTATGAAGACCAGGAATAATAAAAAGCATGAATTAACTGATTTCTCTAAATTCAGTAATAAAGAACTTGCCGAAGCTTTTGTATTTCCATCAAAAGCTCCCGCCACTGAAAAAGAAAAAAAAGAAGAGAAAGAGTTTTTTCAGGAACGCCGAAAAAAATTCGCGAACAGGACACATCAGCAGCAGATATATGATAAATTATTGCAGTTAAAATTTCAATTGGAAGATTATATCAGCAGTAATCAATATCAGGATGTTCTGAATTTTAGTTATTTCTTAAGTGAATATGTGAACAGGCAAGATAAAAAAGATAAAGACTTTGCCGCCGAGATCGATATTAAACCGGCAGTATTAAGCCAGTATCTTAACAATTACCGTAAACCTCCCGAAAAAATTGTTTTCAGGCTGGAATTACATTCCAATGGCATGATTCCGGCGGTGGCATGGTACAAGCTTTTACAGAAAGATAAAGAACACGAAATCATGACAGATTCCAGCAGCAGAACGGAAGAAAGCAAGCATATTAAAAATAAACTGGAATTTGCATATTAAGTTTTTTTCACACAAAAACGTTAAAGGTTGCCAAAAGTAATTACTACAGTTTTCTGTGTTCACTTGGATATACAGTTAATGATGGGTTTAAGGAAGTAGTGCCTTTTGTTACCAGATTATGCTTTAACTCATACCCTGTCCTTGGGTATAACGATTATAATTATTTAACAAAATCATTGATGTTTGTTTCTATCAAATCAGCAATGGGCTCCTCAGGATAATGTTCAGTTATCCTTTATTGATGGCAAAAAATTTATATTTTAATGGTTGAAGGAATCCATTGATTTGATTCAATCAGTCAATGCTTTGATTCAGGCCTAGTGTAAGGGCACTTTTTTTTAAATGAACTGGCAAAACGTTAAGAAAGTCCTATTATAATTGAAAGCCCCTTACCATCGGGCGAGGGGCTCTTTCAATTAAAGTGTTACGAGATTTGCACAAGCAAGTTCAGGACTACTTCTTACTTCATCCAAAAATAAGCTATGTCGATTTCCTGCCTTTTTACGTGGACTTTCAATTGTTACCGTATAGTGCCTTTCGTCAACTCCAACAACGTTCACTGGAATGGCTTTCTTCCCGTCCCAGGAAATCCATGCTGGATCACCGGGATTAAATTTTTCTATCGTTCGTTTGTTGAAATGTAATGGAATTGCTTTTTTAACAGATACGGTAGCCCGGGTAGCAGGTTTATTTGGCGACGATCTTTTTGCAGCTTGTTCTTTCGGGATAATGACGCTTTTCCGCTTTATGAATGCTTTGTATGTTTTCCATGCGCGCTCTAATGTTTCTATTGCCTGCCAACTTGCTCTTCTTGAATATAAATAATCACGATAATCATCCAGCGTTGAATGGTTTGGCCATGTCTTATCGTCCATCATATCCCTTGCCAAGTCCCCTAACGGGGTATCTCTGTTTTTCTGCTTTGTTAACCATTCTGTAAAATTAGTTTCGCGCTGTTCAATCGGTTGAACGTCATCAAGAGATTGCGCATTACTAATCATTTGATGATAGGCATCTCTCATTTTTACTACCGCCTCATCCAAGGTTTCCGCTTCCACAGAATGGTGATTAGTTTTGACATACCCAATATGGCCAGCTACCCGTTTCATGTTGAATACATCGACAACACCTCTTTTACCTTGTTGAAAAGACAATAAAAGGTTTGGAGAAATGTATTCACGAAAAACCACTATTGCCAGTTCGTCATTTTCAAATTCTAACTTTACACCATGTTTTTGGATTTTCTGATCTCTAAAATAAGTCGGTTTTGATTTCAGATATTGGTCGGCAAGGGCTTTTCCCAGTTCTTCCAATGTTGGCCAAATAGAATGCAAAATCAGTTTTTCATCATAAAGAGGCAGATAAACCCCTTCCGCTAAATCTTCAGGCAGGTCTTGCGGAAGTCCGTTAAGTTTGCTTCTACGTTCCCTAATTAGGGCTGTCGGGGTTAAAACAATAAATTCGGCATCTTTTAAATTGCCAATTGAACATTTTGTGTCCGCAAGTAAAGCTGCACGTGAGGAATAGCCAAAATAAGCCGCTACCAGCTCGTGAGCGTGCGAAGATTTTAATTGAATACCGAATTTGTTAAGACAAAATGCGCGCAGAGAATCGGCGCATAATTTAGTAATGTGCTCCATAGCAATTTTAAGTTAAAGGCTGGACTTTAAATGATTGTCGAGAGTGTTTAAACACAACCTAATGCCAGCGGATTTAACAAAATTTTGCTGTAGGCTTGTCAAATATGAATTAGCCTCGCGTTTCAGTCACTCACAACTACGGCGCTCGATTCCTTATCACTAAGGTAAAATGAAAGGATCAAAAAAGCAAGTAAGAAATTTAAAAAGGTTCATTGACGAATAAGGCAGTGCCTTAACTATAAGGTGTTTAGTATAGCCAATATGGCTTCCGGCTTACTTTCTACCTGGCATTGGAATAGGGTATCCAATTTCTCCTGTCCGATAATGGTATGCAGTTCGCGTTCGGTGAAAAAGTAATCACAATACGGCAACGCGATAGCTGCGTGCATGATGTCCAACGTATCGTTCCCGTCTGTGTATTTCCTATCTTTATTCCAGCGCATCGAACCGGCTAAGGCCGCGGTTATTTTAGCTGTAGGAAACTGCGTTGTTATTTTGCCAAGCTTAAAACACTGATAAATTAGTTTTTGCCACGAAGTTTTGTCAGTGTTGGCAATCTCCTCAGCGGTAGGTAGGTACCCGGTCTTTTTCTGATAATGCTCCTGTATAACCTCATTAAACTGATCGGTAAAACAATCTAAAACACCCCACAGTTCCGAAAAGAACATTTCGGTCCGGTTTTTATTCTCATGCTTATATTTTTCTTTATTGCTGTTCATCAGCTCAACGTCATCGCGGCCGGTGAAAGGGCTAAGTGAAAATTGTGGTTGTTCGATAAGTACAGACAAGGGCATATTACTTACGAAATCAAGGGATGATCTTTTTAGACTATCAGGCAATTCTTCAACTTTATGAGAATAGAAGAAATAGCCCGAAACTAATGGCAGTTTACTCCATACTAAGTTATTAAGTATAAGCTTTTCTTCCGTAGGTAAATTAGCGGAATACCAACATGCAAATTCAATTTTTACCCGCTGTATATCACTAAGTATAGCTATACCCTCAGATAGTCTTTCCACCAACTGGAAGGTCTTTAGCAAGGAAGTTTTGTCATCCTGCTTCATCATTTCCCAAAATACTACTTCGCTTACCGGAAAAATGCACTTTTTGCTTTCGTATAATTCAACAAGTTTGGCTGCTAACTTATAAGTTGTCGTGTCTGGATTGAAGTTCAGCCCATCCCTCAGCAAAATCCAGTATTTTAAATCAAGATAGATGATTTTACGTCCAGCAATCGCTTGACTAATCGCGACGCTTTTCTCTGCTATGTATTGGTCTATGTAGAGCATAAATTGTTCAATTACCTAATTCTGGTATGCTTTACATGATTGTAATAATATCATTCTGTGCAAGTAAAATAATATAAATGTTACTAATTAACGACGTTTAAGGTGCCTCGCCATAGCTTTTCTAAAAACACTACTATGTTTATTAATTTGATCTTTTATTGATTCCTCGGCCATTGTTAAACTTGCACGCCTAACATAAGAAATATAGGTGCTACCTGGTTTTACCTTTACTTCTCGGAATTTGAATGAATAAAAACCCTGGTCATTCTTAACTAATGATTTTCGTTTTCGATATACTTTTTCCTTATTAAGGTTAGCATTATCGTAAATCCGCCTCAATTGTCTTGGAAATATAGCTGGAATTTTATCGGAAGATAGATTAGCGCTTTTGGCCCGTTTAGCCTTACGCTTTACTGATGAAATCATTCTGCGATAGTACTTCGATAGGTTTGCAGATTTTATCAAAGTTTTATAACCGTAAAACTCAAAGCCAAGATAAGTTAACGGCTTACTAATTATCGGAACGCCGTTGAGTAGTAATTGTGCGGTTATCCGATTTATTTTAGGGCTTATTTGCTGTTGCGAAAAAAGGAATTTTTCGGTTTTTTCTTCGCTTATCTCAACAGCACTCTTTTTAATTTCTGTCAAAACAAATTGTTCTATCCAATCCGCATCTTCCGGTTTACATATAATCATTATATCATCGGAATATCGCCTATAATATCCCTCAGCTTTGTTTACAATGCTGTCTAAAATAACTTTATCAAAAGCCAGTAAATAAAGGTTTGCGAGAACGGCACTAATAGGTAAGCCTTGTGGGATGCCGACAGGCTTTTTATCTTTTACAAAAGGATGCTTATATACTTTTAACTTCTTAGTCTTTATCGCATTTTCAAAATCTTCAATCGATGAAAAGAATGCTTCTATACCTTGATATTTCCGTATTTCAGCCAACTTCTTTTCATCAAAACCATTACGTTTACCTCTTGATCTCGAACCAATTCTTAACTCGTCTTTTAAGATATATCTGAAGTTTGTCGCGGCATTAAAAACATTAAAGTTAGCTTTATCCAGCCTCTCAACTTTAAGTAGATCGCACCATGCCTTTTTTAATTTTTCGTGATTTAACTCGCTAAAAAAACTTTTTATATCAAACATTAGGACAACACAGCCCTTTTGTGCGCGTTTTTTTATTTCCTCAAATGCTTCAAAAGCAAAATGGATGGTGCTTTTCCCTTTTTGTTCTTCACTTTCTTCGACATCTGCATTATCCTCTTCTTCATCCGGTACTTCGATTTTACGGTATGCGATTACACAGTCACTAAGTCCGGGATATTCTTTTAATTCATCCTCATATAGCTTTAACAACTTTTCAGCATAACAGCCATAAATTATTGCATCGATATGTGTAGCATAATGCAACGGTCTTAGCTTCGCCGTTTTCTTGTACTCATTACCCTTTTTATACGAATGGCCTCGGCCGTTACCATTAGGCAGTTTTTTATATTTCCGTTCCTTTATAACAGAATGAATGAGAGGAAAGAACCCATGGCGGGCTACAAAATTGGGGTCATTTACTTTCGTATATACCTCCTCGTACCTATTAAAAACGTCGATTTTCGGAGTAATGTGGAGATAACCTCTGCTCTTTAGCCAAGCAGGTCTTTTTTCATAGGGAGGAATCATATAAAAAGCCTCGCAGTATGGTGTAGCGGATTTTGTTGATAAACATAAACTTCCTTATCGTTAAGGCCAGTACCCAATAACTGAGTCACACCGTTTTTTCCAATGTATTACACGGTTCAATGTTTCACCTAACAACACCAATTATGATATTGATTGCTAACATATTTATTCGTATATTCGTAGTTTGCTGTATCAGCACTATAGAACATATTATCGCTCATTCAGTTGTTCAGTTGCTCCGTAGAGCGGTTGAACGTCTGATGGCTCTAACTGGCTCAATAGATGCCTTACATGACAATACCGTACCTGTTATCCTATTTCATCTAACAGTTGATTTTTTCGATCCAGCAAGAAAGTATAACTTTTCCGAAAAAACCTTATAGCCCAACTAAGCGTCTATCACCCTCATACTGCGAGGTTTACAAATATAAGAAACTTGTGATATTATTTTTTAAGTTTACTTATGATTTCTAAGCTTTTTAGCATCGGGGATATAGTAGCCATAAAAAGCCACCCCTATATTCAACAAAATACTGAAATTATTATTAGCGGTGATCATTTGTCACTTTCGCCAACAATGGTGGTGACAGAGATTTATAAAGCCAAATACAGTTTCTCCGGTAAAAAAACCGATAGCTATAAATACAAATGTTTTTGGTTTTCTACCAAATCCTATGAATTTGAATTTGCTGAAATTGACGAAGCCGACCTCAAGCTTATAGCCCCTTGCGCCGCAACCATAAATATTGGATTGCTTAAAAAGGGGGATAAACTGGCGTTCAAGACTATGGCTATCGAATTAGGTAAAAAGAAGTCGTCGTTGAGTTATGAAGATAATTCTGTAAGTGCCGGTGCCGGAAATACTGTAATAAACTCGCTCCTTTCCTTTTTACCACCTGTAATACAATTGGTTGATTTTGAGCCTCACAAAACTAAGCACCAATTAGTAGATAAAAAGGCTGCGCAAATACGCGATGTATCTTCAATAGATGTCAGGGTCACTTTTTTTGACCCAAATGATGATAAATTTTGTACAACGACATTACCGCTTGAAACTTTAGAGATTATAGAAGAAATCGACCCTGAAACAATAGTAGAGCTTACCGCAACTATAGCGCAATCTGGCAACTTGCAAATCACAGATGGCAAAAAGAAAACATTGAAAAAGCCACGTAACCTGGCATACAGAAGCGGTAGTTACTTCCTAAGAGGATATGATTATCTTACAAACAAGGTGGAGGAGATAGAACTTCGTCCATCTGCTGTTTTTAAAGTCATAAAAACGCCGTTCATAGAAACAGCGCCAAAATTTGATATTGCGAGTACACCTGAGGCGGCGACACCACAATACATAGAAAAAGAGATTATAGACGCTATTGACCGCGCCCAAGCTGTATCTGCCTATATAAGAATCAGGTATAAAAATCGCAACGAGCAACTTTCCTATCGTACATTGAAGAATTACAACCTTGTTAAAGTAAAAGAGGGGACATTAGATGTTACCTATATTGTAGGTTTCTGTCTATTACGCCATGATACAAGGAGTTTCAGAACAGATCGCATTCAAAATTTCGAACAATTAGCACTATCTTTTAAATAATTTGCTGCTGATTTAGAATTGCATTAACAGCTTGACATAATGCCCACAGGGGCCGCCCGAGTTTTGAGCGGCCTTTTATGGGAATTTGGAGGTTATATTGGGTATACCGCTGAAATTGATCAGACGTTCCGCGGCAACATGGAAATGTGTTCCGCCGGTATTTGACCATGGCGTTCCGGGAGGCCTGACCAGGTATTCCGGGGCAAACTGACCATGTAACACTCGTAAAGCGACCCACTTCCGGGTTAAACTGACGAGTCATTCCGGGGCAAAATTAAGCTTCAAGACAATTTTAGCGATAGTGAAATTGACCTGATTCAGGCCATTGAATCTTATATCAAATATATCAATACGGGTGATCCAATAAATGACACCTTTCCGTTCGATCAGTTCGTAAAATATCATTTAGAACAAACTCTCGGTGGCCGTGTTAGCCAGCCCAAAATGTTTATCGAAGTTGTAGAACAATATGAACGGGAGGCTGGAAATTGAAATATTAAGTGATAATATGCGATTGCTACATAAGTTTTCGCCAATTAAGATGCCCGCGCCAGGTATTTGAAATATAATTTTGCTTAGCTAATTTTGGTATATACCCAATTAAAGACTTTACTACAATTAATTGCAAACTAAGCATAATAACCTGCATCTTTAATCTCATTTTTTAGTTTAAAATGGAAGAAAATATAAAGGATCAACATTTCCTTCCTCGTTGCTATTTACAGGGCTTCACGAATGAAAATGGCAAACTACAAACCTTGAATCTGGAATTATTTGCGAAGCGCGGCAAGAAGCCATACCCAAGAGAATACGCCCCTTCTCAAATTTGCTACGAGGAAGATTTTTATACTGTTGGAGATATGACCGGCTTTAATGTGTCTGACAATGGGGATAAGTATGTCGTAGAAAAGAGCTTCCACCGATACGAAAACCATTATCATAAACTTATCGATCAGATAAAGGCCGGGCAAGCATTAGCCATCGGTGATGCCGGTTTTTTAATTCAAATTATCTTTGATATAAAACTGCGTAACAAATATTTCCGAGATAAGTACATCGAGCCGAATCAGTCGAAGGTTGTCAATGAGGCGGCGGATGAACTTAAAAAACAGCTTTCAGAGGATGAGGAATATTTCAAAAAGTTTCACGGTGCATCCTTGAAAGACATGCTGGATTTGAATGAGAAAATCAGGAAAATGCTGATTAACGACAAGGACTTTAAGCAGAAAGCCCATTTGTCCACAATGATGCGCAAGGAAGATGGTTATAGGATAGCATTAGAAACCATTATGATGAAGTTTATCCATTGCCCTTGGGTTATTTTAGAGTCTCCCGGTAATTTCATTACAAGCGATAACCCGGGTAGTTCCATGGGTGAAGATGGCGAAATTCATAATTTCTTTTTGCAGAAAGATTTTATTTTTGTGTTTCCGTTAACGTCATCGTTATGTTTAACGATTTCAGACAGTCAAGGTGACCCATATTTCCTGAAAAATCCTGCTATGAAGGTATATGCCAAGGGGCCAGCACCCCAGGATATGCTCGAAACCTCAAATGGGATGTTGTTTCGCCACTATAATAAAATAGTATTTGGCCCCCATAAAAATATCCTGACAGAATATGCCGACAAATTAATAATTAAGAAATAGTCATCATGTTTCAATACTATTTTTAAAAATGAGGTATGATTGATTGAGATTTCTATGATATTTACGGGATGAGCCTTATTACCCTTGAAAGCCTAAATGATACTTACCCAGCAGTTAACCAGATCAGAAAGCAATGTTTTCAAACATTGCCTAATGAATTAAAATTTGCGGATGACTATGTGGCAATCGTAAGATTTTCTATTAAACAATTAGATATTGGCCAGGCAATCAATATGTTCGATATCATTGCTCTCGAAAATTGTTGCCAACAAGTACTCAGTAAGCTTGGATTTTATCATGATGGTAAAATAATTGAACAGTTATGGGATGGCCATTCTGCCTGGTATAATCCGGTGTTTCACTATTTCAGGCATATTCTTGGTTTTAATGATCTTCCTAAAAACAACCTGAATAAGCTTGACCAGATGGTTCGTGAAGATTTGCGGTATTTGTTGACCCTGATCCAACGCTATGAAACTAATGAATCGGCCATTAAAACTTACCTAAACGAAGGTACAAAACGAGGTGAGCACGAGGATAAAATTCGATTGGATTTTTACGCCCGATGCATTAAAGAGCGTGATATCATCGTAAAATATCTGACGTTCAATATCGAAAAACGCGCTTTTGAAAAATCCATTAATGACCATGAATTAGGTGGCGTACAAACTCAATGGATCATTGAATTACAGGATCGTCCATATCGGTGGTGGCATCCATTTGCTAACCCCTACTTTGACTATAAGCTAATTAATACTTACAGACACCGCTTGGGTAATAACGTGTTATTGATAAATAGGCAGGAGCTGGAAGATTTATATGTGAATGGCGAAGTAAATCAGTTTTATTCGAAGCTTGCGGAAACTAAATCACCCGAGCATGTTTTTCACGGGATTTTGAGTTACTATGTTGCAGTGAATAATCTGCTTAGGGACCGCAAACCGATTTTCGAAGAATTGAAGAGGCTTTTTGAAAATGAACTTTGGTACGGATTTACAGCTCTTGCTTTACCTCAGGTAGAGGGAATTTTTTCTGATATGACCGCGTTACTGAAACCGGACAAAAAGTTCAATTCGCTTCCTAATAAAGTGTCGGCCGTACGGCCATTCTATGACTACCACGAAAGCACGTTTGATTATTTTGAATACATCCTGCCACGTTTACGAAATAGGTTCTTACATACTGGCAATTCCGTTGGGAATGACTTTAAAATTTTAGCGCTGGATTTGCTATACGATCTCGACTATATATTGGATGTTTTCAATAGTCTGAAGGATGAACAAATCACCCTAAATAATCTATTGAATAGTAACATTGAACTATATCTAATTTCGATAGAAGATTTTAACAGTTTTTTTAAGTTGTTAGACAAGTTACGGCAAAGGGCAAAGGAATACCCCGAAAATTCTAAACTTGCCGAAGTGCTTGGCCGTTGGGATGATTTTGAAAATGGGCATTTAGCTGAAAGCGGTATCTACGACATGATTTGGAGCAGAATCAAGTTTGAGTTATATGAAAAGACGGTTGATTTATTTAATACGCTCTCTAATCTAACCTCCGATTTGCCTAATCCTATTTCGCTCTTTGCAATAAAAGTTTCCGAATTGAGGTCAAGATTTGATGAATTGAAATCTATCATTGGCAGTGATGCTTCATTTTATAAAAAA
This sequence comes from Mucilaginibacter gossypiicola, assembly GCF_900110105.1. Lineage (GTDB taxonomy): Bacteria > Bacteroidota > Bacteroidia > Sphingobacteriales > Sphingobacteriaceae > Mucilaginibacter > Mucilaginibacter gossypiicola. The sequence continues at coordinate 278,906 of NZ_FOCL01000002.1, forward strand.
CAATATGAAGAAATTATGGCAACCTACAATTGGCTCAATGAATATAGAAAACACCTGGTTTCAATAAAACCCGAGTATATTAAAGAATTAAGTGACATTTATAAAGAAGAAAAAGAGAGAGACAGAGTGAAAAAAATGGATATCCTTAAACCCTTGTTTATAACTGACCAGGAAATATAACTTACTTTTTTATTTTGTGAGCTAATGTTGTATCAGGCTCACAAGCTTTCTGCCAACGATCATACATTTGGGGCCGATTGTCAAGCAGCGCATCCCTGGTCTGTCCTCCGGACTTTAAAGTATTTAATATGTCCAAAACTTTATCAATTTTACGTTTTGACCATCCTGATTTTGCAAACAAATAGGCCTCCATTTCATCTGCATTAGTTGAAATGTTATTTTCTAAAACGACTGTAAAAACTGTTTTTATCAAACTTCGATCGCCAGGGTGACTGGCTTCGTCACCAATCGACTGAAGATTTAATAAGGCCTGCTCTAAAAGGCAACTAACCGGTGGATATGGAGTGGCTACTGTTTGTGCAGGGTAAGCGATTGCCCCGGTGATTTTTGCCCATTTGTCAACTGAGCCATCATACCAAGGCGCAACTATCATGAAGTCGGAATTGATCTCCGATTCTAACGCTAACAATTCATCGCTTGATAACCCGAGCGATACAAATGCTTCTTGCTCGACAGAGCGAATACTATTAATTGCTTGATGAACGGTAAATACTTTGGTACCCGGAAATGGCGTCGGCTTCGTTTTTGAAAATTTTCCATTAACGAGCTTCTCGACAATTTCGGTTTGTTGCTTTTGACCCGTAACCAATAGCACACGTCCTTTTTGTCCCTTAGATGCTATGACTCCTTGCACAAGGTTTCTTACATCTTGAAAGCCAGGGGTATTATTAACCAACGGATTTGTATATATGCGAGTTAGGTTTTTCATGATTTATTTAAGTTTAAGTTGCGCAATATCGCTAAAGGCTTTTTGCTGCCAAAATTTAAACTTTAAATAAAGTTAAAGTAAAATATACATATTGTTTTTTCGGCATGTTCATGTCTGAAAACGTCTATAAATAATGTTTTTCCGGTTATATTACATACGATATCAATGACCAACTATTGATAACTATTTATTATCATCAATAATTTTGACAGACAGAAGGCAACCTATTATATGATACTCGAAGCTGAATCCGATTGATTCCAAACAATGTAAAAGAACATCAGGAGCATACAGCAAACATTTCTGTCTGAATCTTATTATAAATAAAACTCTTGGCAAATGATTGACTTAACAACATTTACGGTTTCGATGGATGATAATCGCGATAAAACAATTACCATCGATCCGGTTTTCATAGGCCTGCCTGCCCGGAGTCAGGCAGTTTACAGGCGTGTACCGGATTTTGGAAATTGGTACGACCGGGAAAGAGTTGGGTGAAGCCGCTTTTCATTTTGAGAATTTAAGCCGATTGGAAAATCAAATTTGAGCTATCAATATTTAAGAACATAAAATTGTTAGAAAATGAATGGCCTTCAAGAAATGATATTAACAGATGAAATTGTTCTGCAATCTAAAATTGCTCAAAGAGCCGCTGAACGTTTGCAGTAGGTCCACCTTCATCCGTATTGGTACAAATATTACCTTTATTTTTCTTTTCCCGCTACAAAAAAAGGGCTTTGAAGCTTCATTAATAAAGATATATAGTCAATCGATTGATGTCAAATGATTATTCGGACGAAATCTTATAAAGAAAATAAGCATAGTCTTTTTGATCAATGTTTACCGGAAATTAATTGAGCCGAGTTTCAACAAAAAGTCGTCCTTACGCCGCGAAGATACCTCCAACTCTGTTTTATCTTCCAACAAAACAGAGCCGCCTTTGCCCTTTTGGTAGCTTTTAATGAAAGCAAGGTTAACCAGGTGCGAATTATGAATACGAAAGAAGTGATGATCCGATAATACACTTTCAAATTCCTTGAGTGTTTTGGCCACCATGATTTCTTTTTTGCCTATCAGAAATATAGTAGTATAATTTCCGTCACTCTGGCAGCGGATAATATCTTTTATATTAATAAATTCCAACCCGTTCATGGTCGGAACGGCAATCCGGGGGGCCGGCTGGTTCAATTGCTTAATGTTTTGGAACAACATATCAATTTTACCTGCCTGGGAGACCATATCTATCCTTTCACCAACCCGTTTAATGGTTTCAACCAATTCATCCGGGTCTACCGGTTTTAACAGGTAATCAACAGCGCTGAATTTAAAGGCTTTGATGGCGTATTGCTGGTAGGCTGTTGTAAAAACCACCTGGAAAGGAATGACCGGGTATTGCTGCAACAAATCGAAGCCGGTAAGCTCATGTATTTCAATATCCAGGAATACTAACTGTGGTTTTAGATCACCGATCAACTGCAGGCCCTTTTCAACTGTGCCGGCTGTTCCAATAATGTTCAGGGATGTCTGGCAATAATTATGCGCCACATACAGCAATCGCTCAATACAATGCGGTTCATCATCAATTATTACAGCGCTAATCATGTGTCGGTATCGGTTCTATAGGGTAATGTAATTTCCACACGGGTTCCTTTATCAAGATCGACTATACGAATGCCCATCCTGTTATCTGCAAAAGTATTTAACAGGGCAAGACGGTCGGCAGTGATTTTTACACCCAATGATCTTTTTTGTTTATTTTCCGAGTTGCTGCGGCCTACACCGTCATCGGTGACGGTTAAACGCAATAAGTGCTGTTCACTGTTTACTGCTATGACGATTTTTCCATTTTCTTTTTTGGGAGCCAAACCATGCCAAATGCTGTTCTCTACAAAAGGCTGCAAAATAAGTGGCGGCACCAATACGTCCTCCTCGTTTATCCCATCGTCAACCTGTAACGAAAAACTAAATTTATTATTTAAACGAATTGCTTCCAAATGCATATACATTTCGGTCATTTTTAGTTCGTCAGCCAAACTGATTTCTTTTTCCTGCGAGTTCTCCAAAATGCCGCGCATCAGCCCCGCAAACTTCGACAGGAAATAATCAGCAGTTTTAACATCGTTTTTTATCATGTAATTACTGATAGCATTCAGCGAATTGAAAATGAAATGCGGGTTCATTTGGAGCCGGAGCACCTTGGTTTCGGTTTCGTTGACCTTTGCCTGGAGCGCCAGGTCCTTTTGCGCCTGCAGGGCATCACGCCGTTTTTTATAGGATACAAACAACGCTATTGAAGCAACCAGCACGATAATCAAACCGGCCGTTGCCGCATTTTTGATAACTTTTTCTTTTTGAAAAGCCGCTTGTGCGAGCGCCTCCTTTTTACCGGCTTCAAATTGTATAGCCGCACGCTCTATCTCGATACGCTTTTCATCATTGAAGATGCTGTCCTTTAGCCTGGAAAATTTTTTATAATCGCTTAAGGCTTTATCATACTTTTTCATTTGTTGATGGACGGTGCTCAATGCTTCCCAACCATTCATTTCCCGTTCTATTGAACCGGTTTGTTTACTAACTTTAATCGCCTTCATCGCATATTGTTCTGCTGCTACGTACTTCTCCCGCGGTTTCAGGCCGATGGACTGCAGAGCGGAATCGGGCGCGCTGAGCAATATTCCTGAAAGCTCATTATAAATAACCGCCAGCGTATTTTTGTCAGGGGCAGCCTTATAAAGCCCAAGTGCTTGCTGAAGGTACTGATAAGCAAGATGATATTGTTTTAAGTTATCATAGACAACGCCAATGTCGGTAAGGTTACTGGCCTGCTCGCGCAGCATTTTATTTTTTTTGTTGACAGCGAGTGCCTGGTTAAAAAGCGCCAGGGCTTTCTGATGATCGCCGTACTTATCGTATGCCGACCCCATATTGGCCAACAAACCAGCCAGTTGCTGATCGTCCCCTAATTGCCGGAAAAGGTTAAGGGCGAGCCCATAATAGCGAAACGTTTGTTTGTAGTTTCCCAGTTTTTTATACACAAGCCCGACATTCATCAACGCCCTTGCCTGCCCTTGCTGGTCATGCAGGCGCTGTGCTATCCCCAGCGCCTTAAAATAACTGGACAACGCTTGCGGATAATCACCGAGATATAGATAGGTAACGCCCAGATTATTGGAGATGCCGCCGATAGCTTTTTGATCATGAATTTCCTCGAATATGGCAGAGGCACCCAGTCGTAATTCAAGCGACTTTTGATATTCGGCGCGGTTTGTATATAATATCGCCAGGTTGTTAAGCGCTTTTCCTTCCCCTTTTTTGTTTCCGTTAAACTGCGCCAGCCTGATAGCCTGCCGGTAGCAGTTAATAGCCAGGCTATCCTTGCCGAGACTGGCATAATTCAAGGCCTTGTAATTGTAAGCGGTGCCCAATCTGATATTGTCATGCAGCTGTTGACATAGAGCAATCGCCTTGTCGGCATATTCCAGGCCTTTGTTGGGATCCTGATCGGAATAATCGAAAGCCAGCTCATTGTAGGACTTGATTTTTATGCTGTCAGCCAGTGCATGATTTTTCAAAAGGCGTTCGATGGAATCGATCTCGCTGTTTTGAGCAAAAGTTGCGTACGCCATTAGACAGAATAGTAATAAGGTGACCGTCTGTTTCATCAGAAATCAACATGCGTTTGTGCTCTAATTTAACGATTAATCGCCTTTGCGGCAACTGCCGACATAACAATTATCAGCCGCATCAGCGCAAATAATAAGCGCCAGCCGGCAAACGATAAATGTGCTTTGTCCCGGGTAATTATACAAAGTATTTTTAGTTAAAAATCAATCTGCACCCGATGACAAACGCGTATCGAATAACATTAACAACTTTGTTTTTTGCCTTGATGCTGGCATCCTGCAAAAAGGCTACGGAAAACGCCGGCGCTGGCGGTGAATATTACATCAAATTTAATTTTGATGGCGTAGCCAAAACACTTAAAAACGGGCATGGTGGCCTCTCCAATACCAGCGGCGTATGCAGCGGCGGATTGTATGCCCGTTCCGCCGACACCGTTAAGGAAAGTAACATATTGCTTTTAGACAGCCTTCCGTTTACTACCGGCAAAACTTACAAATGCATCCTGGTTAAGGCCAACAAAATAAACGATGTTCCGCAGACACTCTTGACTTATTATGATGAGCACAATGTGCACTATGGAGCCACCTATGTCGGCTACGATCCGCCTCCACAACCTGCCGAGTACATTAACCTTAAATTTTCGGAAATAACTTCAACATATCTAAAAGGCACCTTTGATGCCGCTGTGGTATTAACGCCTTATCATACATCCTATCCTGTGCACCAGATCACCAATGGCGAGTTTTATCTGAAACGAACCTATTAACCTAATATCTCCGATATGGAACCATTAAAAGCAGGCGGGCGCACTTATGCCCTGCATTATACGACCGGTGTTATACAGGAAACAGGTAAGAATATGGAAACCCGGGTAAGCGGTGGCGGTGGTGGCGGCGCAACTTTTGGCGGATATGGCGCTACCGCCCCGGTTAGTATACGGTCGCAAACCGTCATTCATGACCAGATTTTTATTACCGATGCAAATGATAACGAACATGCCTTCCAGCTCCAGGATTTTAATTTAGCCTGTCGCACTGGTCATAGGGTATCGGTCGTATGGGCTATCAAAAAAGGTAAGAAATCCGGTAAGTATATCGTGGTGGTCAACCATTCCACCAAGACCAATTTTTACAACGAAAAGGCGCTTAAAAATGTGTTCCGGTTTAACGTATGGATTTTTTTAGGTGCTGGCTTCGTACTCGGCTGGTGGCTTGGCGACGGGATTGGCGGCGGCATTTTAGTGAGTATGCTTGCTCTGATTGTTTGGGCTATGGTTTGGGACTTCGCCGGGTTAAAAAATTTCAAATCAACAATAGCTACTACTATTATTAAGGATCAGTTATGAAAATCTATTTAGCAATATTGCCTCTTGCAGTGTTTGGTGCATCGGTTTGCCAGGCGCAAAAACCGACCCAGACACAAAAGGACATACAGCAAGTCGGCCAGTCCATTAAGGCTATCGGTTCCTTATTTAAAAAGAAACATAAACCAGGCGATACGACAGCTGCATCCGCAAAGAATAATCCGGTAGAATCGGGCAACAATGGTACCATGCCTGCGCCTGACGACAAGATGTTTACCGAGCCTGGTGGCGGCGTATTGGTTGCCGACTCGCATGGCGGCACAGTACTGATAAACGGTGTTATATATGAATGGGGCGATAGAACATACGGCTGGACCGGGAATACCGAAGCTACCAAAACCTTTTTTCCGGTACAGGTTACTACCGATAACGACTGGCGGTCTGTTTACACCGGCGGTTATTACAACCTGGGTATAAAAAAGGATGGCAGTCTGTGGTCCTGGGGATGGGGAAATACCGGCGAACTGGGATTAGGTAACGTTTACCGGATGGCTCGTCCGACCCGCATCGGTCGCGACACCACCTGGGTAACCGTTTCCGCTGCGGACGGTCATGCCGCGGGTATCAAAAAAGATGGTTCTTTATGGGTATGGGGAAATAATGTAGACCAGGAATTAGGTGTAGGCCCATCCGTTAACAGTAAGGTTTTGTCGCCCATACAACTGGGCAAAGATCATGATTGGGTTAAAGTTGCTGCAGGCTATGATTATAACCTGGCATTAAAAAAAGATGGCAGCCTCTGGACTTGGGGACGTAATCAGAACGGCGATATGGGCGTACCCACATTGTATGATACACAGCAGGCGCCCATCCGCGTAGGGCATGATAACGACTGGGTAAAAATATTTACCGGTACAAGCGGCAATGCCAGTTTCGGCATCAGGGTTAACGGTACACTATGGGCCTGGGGCAACAACGCCAGCGGGCAGTTGGGTATAGGTAACGTAGGCAACAGCCCTGTGCCGGTACAAGTGGGCGTGGAAAGAAATTGGCTTACCTTATCTACCCGCCTCAATAACACCATTGCCATCCGTGCAGATGGCTCGGTTTGGCATTGGGGTTTTAATATCAAAGGCATACAACGTCTCAATATAAGGGGAAAATACATAGCGGCGGCAGCTGCGCTAAACTTCACCCTGCTGATGCGCAGCGACGGCACTTTATGGGCCATCGGCAACAACTCAGATGGCGGGCTGGGGTACATCAATAACCCTAATTTTTATACGACCGAACCCGTACAAATTACCGAATTTCCGGCACCTGTTATTACGACGAAACCTAAGGCTGTGCTTACCACCATACTTAATGATGATGCTGCCTTACTGTTTAAACAATGCAACAGCCGGCTTTCAGTCTGGGATAAGAACCAGGTGGCCAAAGCGCTTGATTTTAAGCTATCCCGTGATAAAAAGCATTTTATATTGAATGACCAAAGTGCCGATTATCCCTTTGACGTACACGTTTATGCTACTGATATGAACAAAGATGGCGTGGAAGAAATTTTCGTATTCTACGGCAACAGTTTCACATCCGGACAGACTGGCTCAAGCGTAGTACTGCTGATGCGGGATGGCCTTGGTGACTGGCACTCTTACCTGGGAAACGAGGGCATTGCCATTTATGCGCTCGGTACGGGCAGCAAGGGCTATCCCGATCTGGCCGCGGACATTCCGGGATTTCAGTACCCTGTGTTCGGCTGGAATGGAACAAATTACACCCGGGTCAAAAATATCACCCAAACGGAATTAGCTAAAGCGAAGCCCATTAATGTGACTATTTTGAGCACAACGCTATATAAAGGCCGATAAGGTACCCTCTGCATCATTTTAATTGACGGTCTGCCTGGACATTTAAGATAATTGCAATATCTGGAATGCCGCGGATTGCGTAACTGTCAGCAAAAGTGGTAAAATGTCGCTTGCAGAAATGCAAAAAAAGGGGTTAACATTTTGCAGCTGAGCGAAATAAAATCTCCGCGCGTTTGGCGGATCGACATCTTTTCTTCTGTCCGGTGTACCATCCGGCTTGACCGATTTGGACCAGGTCATGTGTTATTTCCATAATAAATAAAAATATCCTAACAATCAAATTTAATAGATTTAAAGAGCCATTGTTTACTGGTTTCCTTAATAGACCGTATCATCCGAAAAGTTTTCAATTTCAGGATGGTTTTCATCGAATTTCAGGTAAGAATGCAGCGTAACCAAAATCAACCAGATAACTATTTTTTATCTCATTAAAGCGCGAATAATCGGCTAGATTTTAATTAAATTGGAGGTGCAAAAGAAAATTGATTTCGCCTCCGACATCCCATCCCGTCGGACATTCCGCACTCTTCCCCATCCCAACTTTGCCTCATCAAACACCAATACGATGAGTGCAACAGATCAAAAACAAAAACTCGGTGGTCATACCCAACTATTCGGCGAACAACTGGTCACCCTGAAAGACCTCCACGAATTTAAAAACGAACTGCTGTTAGAGGTCAAAAAAAGCCTCAAAGACAATGCCGGTCAACCGACAAAAAAATGGCTCAAGACCCACGAGGTCCGAAAGCTTTTAGGCGTATCCATTACCACCTTGCTTACGCTCCGCATCAATGGCATATTGCCTTATTCCAAGATTGGCGGCTGCCTCTACTTCGATTATGAAGACATTCTGAAAGTCATGGATCAGCACAAGCGCCATCATGCCTATTAAGATGATACCGGAAAACAAAGCAGGTTGCGGCGGTCAGGTACCGCCAGCCAGGGAGCATGTGCTCGTCTTTTTTGACCAGGCAGGTTTCGAAGAAACCGAGGCGTATAGCTTCTTTTACCATTATGAAGAACTCCAATGGAAAGGTCTTAAGGGAGGTCTGATCCGCAACTGGAAAACCAAGGCTAATGAATGGATCTGGGAACTTAAACTACTACATCCTTATCTGCGGTTCAAATAAACAAGCTTAATCAAGGGGCTCCGGTTGCGGAAGCGTAAACGAAGTCCGAAGGACGCAAAACGCCGCGTTAGCGCGTTTAGCGAGATGTATTTTTGATTACATCAAAAAGTAATCTCGCCCTTCGGGGAGGTTCCAATCGCTCCGGAGTCGCATTGGAAAAACTTGATCAAATCGATATGGGCAGAAGAAAAGCAAACCAACCGGACGACAACCTGACCCAGGTGATCATGCTAAGGGTTACCGAAAATGCCTGGCGGAAACTGGAAAACATCAGGCTGAACAGTGACTGTCAAACGATACCCGAAGTGATCCGCCGTATCATTGAAAAGGACAAGATCATCTATTACCATAAAGATGCTTCAATGGATGCACCGATGGAAGTCTTGATCGGGATACAAAAAGAACTGAAAGCAATTGGCAATAATATTAACCAGATCACCCGGCAGTTAAACGGTAGCATGAGTGACGGACAGCGCTGGTATCATGTGAAAAGAGCTGCTGTGTACTATAAGCAGGTAGATACTAAAGTTAGCCTGCTTTTATCATTTATCTCTCAACTGGCAAAAAAATGGTTGCAAAAATAACCATCGGGAAAAGTGTCCGGGGCATCCTGAACTATAATGAAAATAAGGTCAAGGAAAGCCAGGCACAATGCATTGCCGCAAGTAATTATGGCGTGGAACACGATGAACTGAACTTTTACCAGAAGCTGAACCGGCTGGAGCATTTACAGGAAAAGAATGGCAGGGTTAAAACCAACTCAGTGCACATTTCGCTCAACTTTGATCCGTCAGAGCAACTGAATCACCGGGCTTTGACCGAAATAGCCGGGAGTTACATGGAAAGGATAGGATTTGGTAACCAACCTTATTTAATCTATGAGCACCGGGATGCAGGTCATCCACATGTGCATATTATTACCACCAACGTGCAGGAAAATGGTAAGGCCATCAGTCTGCATAATATTGGTAGAGAACGTTCGGAGCCGGCCCGAAAGGCGTTGGAGCTGGAATATGGATTGGTACAGGCGGAAAGCCGCTCGCAAAAACAGATACCGGGTTTAAAACCATTTCCGATAGAAAAGCTGCAATATGGTCAGACTGAAACAAAGAGGGCCATTACCAATATCGTGAACACAATTATCCGGCAGTACAACTTTACTTCATTGGCTGAATTGAATGCCGTGCTGAAACAATATAACGTGATTGCCGACCGGGGAAATGAAAATACCAGGATGTATCAGGGCAAAGGCCTGGTCTATAACGCTACAGACGATAGCGGTCAAAAACTTGGTGTTGCCATTAAAGCGAGCGCTATCTATAACAAGCCTACGCTAAAAAATCTTGAGATGCGGTTCCAGAAGAACCAGCAAAGCCGCAAGCTTTATAAAGAAATACTAAAGGAAAGAGTCGATAAAGCGCTAAGCAATCATCCGAAACTGAGTAGGAACGACATGGAGTACCTGCTCAGAAAAGAAAATATTCAAGTGATGTTCAGGGAAAATAAAGAGGGGCAGGTTTATGGTATTACTTATATTGATCAGTTTAAAAAGTCTGTATTTAACGGCCGCGACCTGGGCAAAGAGTATGCCGCTAATGCGATCAGCCAGCGTTTGGTTGCGAAGGATCAGTTACTGCACCCTAAGCAGATGCTGGGCCCCACACGACAAATGGAGCCGGCACAATATCCGCAAATTCATCAAACTAACCAGGAAGAGTATACGCCCAATTTAATAGCGGAACTATTGCAGGGCCGCAGGCTGGATGATTATATCCCCGGGCAGTTAGTTAAAAAGCGTACACGAAAAAGAAAGCAAGTCCAACAACAACGAAAAAATTAAACTATGCAAACCGGGGAAAATGAACAGGGCTTACGCCGCATTATAGACTTTATCAGGCTGGTTAGTATCCTGGTATTGTCCATCCATTTTTATATCACCTGCTATAGTGCGTTTTTGCAGTGGCATCTTAGTGCGGCAATCATTGACCGGGTTATTGATCATATGGTACGTCTGCCGGTGTTTGCAAATAAACTCTCGGCTAAAGGGGCATCTTTATTAATGTTGGTGGTTTCCCTTGTTGGAGCAAGGGGGCGCAAAGATGAAAAGATCCGGCTGAAAAATGCCCTGTCCTATATCGGAATTGGTCTGCTTTTATTCTTCGGCAGTCAAATTTTATTGCTGCTGCGGGTGTCCTTATTGACAAAAGCCTCGGTTTACATGGGTGCAACTACGTTGGGATATATCCTGGTGCTTAGCGGAGGGACCTATATTGCGCGGATATTAAAGCTGCGGTTTCAGCAGGATGTTTTTAATAAAGCGAATGAATCCTTTCCCCAGGAGGAAAGGCTTTTGGAAAATGAATACTCGGTCAACTTACCGGCCCGTTACCATCTTAAAGGTAAAATCCGCAAAAGCTGGATCAATATCATCAATCCTTTCCGGGGATTAACAGTATTAGGTACACCCGGTGCCGGGAAATCCTATTTTGTAATCCGGCATATTATAGATCAGCACATTCGCAAAGGGTTCAGCATGTTCATATACGACTTTAAGTACCCGGACCTGACCTGGATAGCTTATAATATCCTGCTGAACAACTTGCAGGCTTACAGTATCAAGCCCCGGTTTTATGTGATCAATTTTGATGACCTGTCCCGGTCGCACCGGTGTAATCCGCTCGACCCGGGTACGATGGATGATATTACCGATGCGATGGAAGCGGCCAGAACAATTATGATGGGCCTGAACCGGGAATGGATACGCAAACAAGGCGATTTCTTTGTGGAATCTCCTATTACCTATGTCACGGCTATGATCTGGTATCTGAAGAAATACCGGGGTGGCAAATACTGCACCCTGCCGCATGTCGTGGAACTGATGCAGGTGGAATATGCCAAACTGTTTGCCGTGCTCAGGAAGGAAAGAGAAATTGATGCATTGATCAACCCTTTTATTTCTGCATTTGAAAATGATGCCATGGATCAGCTGGAGGGGCAGATCTCCGGAGCCGGTATTGCCATGGCCAGGCTTTCCTCCCCTCAATTGTACTATGTTCTCTCTGGCAATGATTTTACGCTGGATTTGAATAATCCACAGCACCCCAAATTGATCAGTCTGGGGAATAATCCGCAGAAGCAACAGGTCTATGGTGCGGTGCTCTCCCTATATATCACCAAAATGATTAAGCTGGTTAACAAAAAGGATCAGTTAAAGTCCAGCCTGATCTTTGACGAGTTCCCGACGATCTATTTTAACGGCATTGATACCCTCATGGCAACTGCGCGCTCCAATAAAGTAGCGACAACATTGGCGGTACAGGATTTTAGTCAGTTGAAACGCGATTACGGCAAGGAACAAGCTGATGTGGTCATGAATATTTCCGGTAATGTGATCAGCGGGCAGGTTTCCGGTGAAACAGCCAAAGCCCTGTCCGAAAGATTTGGTAAGATCATGCAGGACAGGCAGAGTACCTCAATTAATAGCAGTGATACCTCGGTAAGCTATTCCGGCCAGCTGGATGTGGCGGTGCCTGTTTCGACCATCGCCTCCCTCTCCTCCGGTGAGTTTGTCGGAACGGTGGCCGATAATCCCGAACAGAAAATTGAACTCAAGGCTTTTCATGCAGAGATTATCAACGATCATGAAGCAATCAAAAAGGAAGAAGCGCTTTATCAGCCTTTGCCTTTATTAAGAACCGTAACGCCTGAAATGGTCAAAACGAATTACCTGAAGATCAAAATGGATATCGAGGACCTGGTGCTGGAAGAGCTGAAAAATTAAAGAGAGGTAATCAGGGGGTATATTTAAAGGGTACTTATGGTGTTAAAAATAGTCTTTACTTCGTTTTCCGCCCATTAAAAAGTTTTTTTTGATAAAAGATAACAAATTGGGCTCACTTTTCATGTTTGTTACACCCTCCGTTTTACCCCTGTTTCTGTCTTCCCCGTATGGCTTACTTTGTCTTACACGTAAGCCCATACCTTGAAAAACAAGTTAAACGCCATAAAAAATCTGCCAGCCACGCAAACCGTTTCCGAGGTCATTGTGGGCCTGGTGATTGTATTGTTCGTATATGCTGCCGTAAGTAAACTGGCGGACTTTGATCTGTTCCGCCGCCAGATGCTCATCCAGGTTTTTCCGCTTTGGCTGTCTTCGATTTTAGTTTGGGCCATACCCCTTGCTGAATTGATCGCAGCCATCATGTTATTGTTTTCAAATACAATGCAAAGAGGGCTTTATTTATCCTGTCTGCTAATGACGGTTTTTTCCGGCTATATCTCCTTGGTGTTGCTTCATGTGTTCAAAAAGGTGCCCTGTTCCTGCGGTGGTATTCTTCAGAATATGGGCTGGGAAACACACCTTACTTTCAATGCAGTTTTTTTAATACTGATCATAATGGCCATCATCCTTAAAAAGAAAGGAGGTTTAGTGACAAAGAAGAAAATGATCAAACCTTAGTTGGTGTTAAAGTAGCATTGACAGAGACCAGGAGACGCGAAAACCTGTATAAAAGAGTAAGCATTAATATTATTTGTCATTATTAAATTTATCAAAATGAAAAGTTCAAGAGTATTATTTTTTGCCCTGGCCCTGGTATTGGGCATGGGGAATACATTGGTAAGTAAAGCAGCAAAACCGGTTAAATCTTCCTTTGCCGCTGTATGGTGGGATTACAACGGCACACAAACGCCGGCCCAGCTGAACGACCCGGCTAATTATTCGTTCAGTTCGACGGAGCCCGTTTGTTCTGCCGGTTCATCAAGGTGTGCGATTGAAGCCGACAGAAGCACCGGTAATCCCAATCAACCCAACCTGGCGACAATCGTTCTGGAAAAGGTTAAACCGTAATACACTGCAATGCAAAAGGCTGATTTTCTCAGCCTTTTGCTTTTTAGTTTTGCGTTATTCCCGTATTGTTGATTACATCCTGAGGGATAGGCCAGGTATACCGGGCATCGTTAGGCATCAGTATATATTTATGGCCATTTACACTTTTTTCTAAAGTCGTCTGATAAGCCGGTTCTTTATTCAGTCTCCTCAGATCGGTCCATCTTAACCCCCTGAAACATAACTCTCTTCTCCTTTCCAGCAAGACCAGTTTCAGCGCTTCGCCGGCATCGTTAGCGGTGAATGGCAGGAACCCCGTTTTCTGATATCGGTTTTTCTTCAACGTATTCAGATCGGCAAGGCAGGCCGTGGTATTGCCTGCGCGGGCATAGGATTCTGCACGGATGAGATACATTTCGTCGGTCGATGTACCACTGAATAATATAATGCTGCCGTCATAACTGCCGTTGAAGGTGAAATAGGGTGTTCCGTTAAGTGCTTTAAAGAACAGTTTTTTACGCAGGTCGCTGGCATCATAAGAGGTATACAGGGTGGTGTCTACAAGGTATTTATTAGGCAGCAGCATTGCCGTTGGAAAAACAATTGCGTAGAAGATCACTTCATCATTGAAGCGCGTAAAAGATGGTGAGGACGTGGGTGTAAGCTGGTTATAGTCTAAAAGCTTGCCGTTTAGCTGAAGGCAGGAATCCGCATATAGCCCGGCCTTGTCATATATCCGCATGCTTAAATAGGTCCTGGCCAGCATGGAATAGGCCGCCGCCTTTCCGGGGCGGGTTTTCGTAGGAACGTCCACGGGTAGGAGCTTTGCTGCAATAGACAGGTCAGCTATTATTTGGGCGTAGCTTGCTGCAACCGTTGAGCGGACCGATTTGGCATTCAGATCCGCGGTATGGCGTAGAACGATGCCGGGATCGGTATTCGCTGTCTGGGCATCATATGGCTTGCAGAACTCCTGGGCCAGCTGGTAGTAGGCGGAACCACGGAAAAAGGAAGCCTGCCCTTTAATATTAGACCATTGTTCTGTTTCATCGCCATACTTACTCACCCCTTCGAGTGCGATATTACTGATGTAAACAATATTGTAGGACAGCGACCAGTCATTCCTGGCATTATCGTTGAATACGTTTCTATCCCAGATATACGTATTACGTTCCGTGAGGGTTCCGGTGGCATAGGTCGGATCGGTAACAAAACCTTCATCAGCCCCGGCCGTCCCGGCAAGAGGATTGCCGGGAGACAGATTATTGGTATTATTCAATATGGCCTGGAAATCGCTGACAGTTACCGGTACCTGTAAAACAGAGGATGGCTTCGTCTCCAATTGTTTTTTGCAGCTGAAAACAGGAATGATCAGCAGTATCAATAAAGTGTGTGTTGTTTTCATGAGTTTGTTCGATGATTAGAAGTTGGCTTTAATGCCCAGGGAAATGGTTCGGGGTGGCTTTACAGAATAAGGATAGTCGGGATCAAGGCTTGTTTTTGTTGCTTTCCAAACCACGCCAAGGTTAGCCGCGTATACATATAAGCCCAGGTGTTTGAAAGGCATGCCTTTAAGTTTTCGCTGGTCAAGGTCGTAACCGAAGGTCATGTCCTGCAGGCGGATATGATCCCCCTTTTCTACATTTGCTGACGACGCGTTATAAAAGGCATCCCGCTGGCTGTTGGCTGGGTACGTCAGGGATGGTACATTGGTTGTTTTTTCATCGCCCGGTTTCTGCCACCGTTTCGCATAGTCGCCGCTAAGGGTGTTCCAGTTATTAAACAGCGCGGTATAGGAAACAGCGGAACGAATAAAGTAGTAGTCCAGTTTGTAGCTGAAGTTGACCGAAAGGGAGAATCCCTTGTAATTAAATGTATTCCGGAGATTGCCGTAATATTGAGGTACGGCTGGTCCGCTGTATTGCAGATCACCGACTTTGGTGTTGTTGAGTATACCGGCGTAGTCTTTACTGACTTTTCCATCCAGGTATCCTTGCGGGTCGCCAGTTTCCGGGTCAAGGCCGGCCCATTTATAAGTGAGTATGGCATAAAGCGGTTTGCCCACAATAGGCGTAACGCTAAGCCCGTTGGCCACGAAATTGGCGCCATTGTCAGAATACTGGTAATATTGTGTTACGTTATTTGAAGTATGATTGAATAGCAGGTCGGTCTGCCATTTGAAATTACCATTCAGGTTATTGGAATGCAGGTTGATCTCCAAACCCTGGCCTTTCATTGCCGCCACATTGCCCTTATATTGGAAAAGATTCGTTGCCGGATTCAGAACGCCTGTGGTCTGGTCAAGGGGTTGAAAGCCGATCAGGTCTTTGCCGTTCTTCCGGTAGTAATCTACCGAACCGGTTATCCTGTTTTGCAGCAAGGCGAAATCAGTTCCTATATTGAGCGTTCCTGTTTTTTCCCAGCGCAGGCTCGGGTTCGGTGGGTTGACCACAATCGCATAGGTTTGTTTTCCCAATGAACTTAAACCGACATACCGGATGGTGGTTTGTGCGGCAAGGGTATTATCGACGTTACCTCCGTAACCGTAGGTCAACCGGAATTTGAGATAGGGTAACCAGCCGATATGATAAAAGCCTTCTTTACTGACAGTCCAGGCAGCACCTCCGGCATAAAGGGGGACACCTTTTTGGTTGCTTTCCACGCCAAACAGATTGGATTCATCCTTTCTGGCACTCAGTGATAGCGAATACCGGCTGTCGTAGTTGTATACTGCGTTAGCATAATAAGAGAGATTGTAGTTCCGGCGCGTTTCAAATTGATTGATATAGGGTATCGTATTATCTATATAGTAAGAATAATTGGATAAAAAATAGCTGGTCTTATAATCGACTTGCTGACTGGTTTGTATATCTGCATTGTAGCCGTAATCTCCGGATAAACGGTACCTGTTTTGGTCCGTCCGGTACTCATAGCCGGCCAGCGCAGTCAGCTGATTTTTGCCCCAGTCCTTTTTATAGTTCAGTTGCAGCCGGAGACTATTCGAGATTAACCGGTTGTCAGACGATTGCAGAATACCGCCAAGGGGAATAGGGAGTGTCAGGCTGCCGTTGGCATTCGTCTGGGTATATTGATTGATCAGGTTACGGGCGAAGTAGCTGTCTTTCCCATACAGCTGACTCCCCTGGGTCTGTGCTGTTTCCAACTGGTATTTAGCTTCTGCTTTAAGTCCCGGTAACACCCGGTATGTAATGCCTGTATTGAATAGGAGGTCGGTCAGGTCCGTACGGTTACTGTTGTTTTGATAGTCAGTTAAAGGATAATAATCCCAGTTCTGAAAGCCTTTGGCTTCAGCATCCTGTTTAAAAGACTCCCGGTAATCCTTGAGCACAGGCAAGGCATTTTCCCGGGCATCAGCCAGGCTGGCATAGGGATAAATACTTTTACTGTTTCCGGTGATTAGCGAGGTGTAATCGTCCCGCCCTGCAATGGTTTTGCTATTGGTCAGGTAAGCGCCAACATCGATCTGCAATTGCTCGGTTGGATAAAAGCTGTTATCAGATCGCAGGTTTAAACGTTCATAGGTACCACTCAGCGCACTTAGGTTATGATCATAACCCGCAGAAAAAACAAAGGCCGATTTTTCGCCCCCGCCACTGATATTTAAGGCGTATTGCTGATTAATACTTTGCCGGAACCAGTATTTCTGGAGATCTTTTCTGACGTCTTGTTGCTTATAGGCCTTGATCTTTTCATTTGCCTGCGCCGTGCTGATCGTGCCGTCACGCTGTGCGATCAATGTCTCTACCACAGGAGAGATTGGCGCGTGCAAATAGGAATTTTCATCATCCGAATAAAAGCCCTTACTAAAAAGCATATTTTCCATATCAACGAAATCAGCAGATGACATTCGCGGGAGGTAGAACATGTCCGGTTTGGCAGCCATAGTAGCATTGGCATTAAAACTGACGGCAAGTGCCTGGTTCTTCCTTCCCTTTTTAGTCGTGATCACGATCACGCCGTTACTTGCGCGGACTCCCCAGATCGATGCCGCCGCGGCATCTTTTAAAATGGTAATGCTTTCTACATCATTAGGATTCAGGTTGGACAGATCGCCATTATAAGGAAAGTTATCAACGACAATGAGCGGCGCGGAATTGGCGAACAGCGTACTTCTCCCCCGGATATTGAGGATGTTTTCCTGCCCGATACGTTTATCAAAGGCGATACTGCTTACGCCGTCCAGCCTGCTCAGCACACCCGTTCCGGTTGCCCGGTTGATCAGGGAACTGTTGATCTGTTCAAATGAGCCGGTTGCTTTTTCCTGGGCCAGGGTCTGGTAACCTGTTGAAACAACTTTAATCTCGCCTACCTGCTGAACGTCGGGCCACAGACGGATATTGATAAAAGAACCGCTGTAGATGACCACTTCCTGGTGCATATAGCCGGGTTTTGCAAAGATCAGGGTATCGGAAACGTGGATGTTCTTTAATGAGAATGAGCCGTCTGTGCCGGAGTATGTCTGGGCTTTTTTTCCCTTTACATGAATTTGTACTTCGTTCAGTGGCTTGTTATTAATATCATGCACAACTCCATCGAGCCGGTCGAAGTTCTTACTGTTACTTTGGGCATTCGCTGGTAAATGAAGTGCAAGGCAACAACATGTCAATAGGATGTTTATATACAGGGATTTCATTTTTTAAGTTTGGGGTTTATCAGGTCGTATTAATAGGTTAATGGCTCCGGCCGGTTATATTCGGCCGGGAGCGGCACGATCAGAAATTGTTTACGCTTGATTTTCTTATAGGCCAGATAGACACCACTGCGCTTTAGGGTTTGGTTCATTTCAGAAAGAGGTATCTTTGCTTTTTGAAAAGCGGCGCTTATATGGAAGTGCTTTCCTGAATCATCGATTAGCAATAATTGACTATTACTGCCCTTTAGCCATTCGATAAATGCAGCCGGGGACAGGTTTGCGATCTTCGTTGTCTTTATATCCAATGATATTTGGATATCAGTTGCGGGTTCCTCAACAGGATTAATCGCGGAAAGCGGACTGAGAATAAGTGCCATCGTATCCTTTTCTACCATCGTGGTCCTGACTTGAAAAAAACGGTCGAGATCCTGGTGGATGCTTTCCCGTGCCAGCAATACGGATGTTCCGGGCAGGTCAAGCTCGTAACAATAAAAATGACTCGTCATGTTGCTGTCAACAGCGGTCGGATCAAATGCTAAATGATCAGCAGCCCGATTGATAATCTGGTCTTTCTCCAGGAATTGGAGCTCTTTAAAAGCCAGCGTATACAACCGTCTTGGATTGCCGTTTGTGGATTTGATCCGGATGAACTGGTGTAGGGTATCTTTTTTTAAACTGGATTCTGAAGGCAAACCCTTGAGGTAGCCTGTGATGATCGACCGGTATCGGAAGACGCTGTCGTTCCCTCCGTTATGATTGACCAGTAAGGGGGTTCGGGAATTGTAATCCATAGCGTCCACTTTCATAACGCCGGTCATTTTTGTCCCGTTTAATTGTTTACTGATCGTTTCGGCTGTGATCTGCCATGCTTCCGTGAAAGCAATGACCTTTCCTTGTTCATCAACCCATACATCATGCGGTAACATGCGATGTGGAAAGATCTTTTGCAGTACCGTGTCCTCAACCACTGATGGGAATTTTAAACCCCGCAGAAATTTATTGGATTGCTGGAATGCAAGGATCTTTTCAGCCTTTTCATAGGTTACCGGCAGGATCACTATCCGGTCCTTAAATTGTTGCTGGAGAGAATCGAGCCGGGGCATGGACGAAATACAAGCCCCGCAAGAGGTAGCCCAGAAATCCAGAATAAGTAATTTGCCTTTGAAGTCAGATAGCTTGGCGGACTTTGTAGGATAATTGATCAGTTTACTGATCAACACATCAGGAACCTGATCCCCTATCTTTAATCCTTGTTGTTGCCTGGCCTGGGCATTGCAGGCCGGTTGCCAGAATAACAGCAAGGCCAGCATTACCAAAATGATCACGCCCAGCATATAAGCCCCTGCATAAGGATGGGGTATTGTATTTGACTCAAACACTTCATTGCCAGTGTTTTTATTTGATTTTTGTTGTTTTCCAAAAGGCCATAGGATGGCAGGGAAGCGAATTTTAAGCTTCATTTTGTTTTCAGTTAAAGTGAATTTTGCAAACTAGAAAGACCCAACAGCGCGCAGGCGATTGGCTATGAGTTTTTATTACTCATTCCGGGGGGCAAATCACTAAAGAAAGGATGTTCCTGACAGTTTGCATACCAATAACAATTAAGGTATAGAACACTGTAAGATGAGTCGGCAGCCGGTGCTATGAAAGTAAGGCGTGGAACTCAACTTACCGTCTTAGAGGCCCTGAGATGCCTGGAAACGAATAAGTGAGCCCACGCCTATAGCGTGAGCATTCCACTTATCCTCCCGTTTCCATTGAAATTTCTCAGGTTTCTAAGACGAGATTTAAGTGCGAATGCTTCTATAAATTCGAAGAATCGCGAATATACTATATCTATCTAACTCTACCGTAAAGCAGGCATTAGCTTAATTTCAAATATAATAAATATTTGCTTTTGTTACAAGATCTTGTAACAAAAATTCATTAAAAAAATTTGTCCTTGGCTATTCATTATGAATGAAGCAAGAGACAAAAAGCGCCTAATTGAATTCGGGGATAAAATCCGTCGAATCCGTGAGCAAAAAGGTCTCAGTCAAGATGATGTTGTCAAACGATGCGATGTTACAAAAGGAAACCTTAGTATGATTGAAAACGGAAATAAAGACTTCTTCTTCACAACTTTATTGGAAATAGCAAAAGGAATGGAAATTGATGTTAAAGAATTATTCTAATCTTTAACATTCATAAGCTATTTTGACTAAAAAAGGAGCTATTTATTATAATCCACAAAATATTTTTTGAAGATATTTCTAGCATCATCTTTGATTTCTTTAGGAATATCAATGGCGTGGCTAAAAGATAGCCTGAAGTAGGGAAGGCCGAAGTTTCCAAAAGATAAAACAATATGAAAGCACATCCGGATATCTTTTATAGCATTATCGGCGAGGAAATCTTTATACTGTTCGTTTAAAACAGCGACATGAATCTCAAAATTCCTTTCCCGGCGATGATAGTCTGATTGGTGCTGCATTTTATGATCCAAATATCCATTTGTTTCGCCCGCACTGATAACATTTATACCGCTTAAATGATAACCAGAATAAGCAAACTTTCATCAACGGGCTTTTGGGAATCCTTTTCATATTAGTCCGGCGGCTCCTTCCGCATGGGCATGGATCTTTAATCGGAATAGGTATGATAACAGCCTCACTGATCATATAGTCATTGATTAAATGAAATATCTTCTCCGTGATCTATAAAGGGTTATGTAAATATAGGCAATAGTTGTTAATCTTGCCGTTGGTACCTAGGCCTTTTTGCAATCAAAAAGTGTCTTTGCTCTTCCGTTGCCACGATATTATTTTTGAACCAATTTCGTAGCTTCGCAAACCAATTATCATTGCCATCTCTTGTTTTTTTACATGGCTCATAAACTTTTTTTATTTGTTTTACTTCCTGTTCTGCAATTAATTGTTTACGGAATGCCCGGCTTTGCCGGCAGTCATGGTTTTGGCTTGTACGCTTTAATGACAATGCTGCCGATCTGTGTGGTTATTTGGATCATTACCAGGGATAAAAATACATCCGATAAAGATTAGTTAAGAATAAAGACCTGTTAATTTCAATGACCTTGCCTGACTTAGTCGTAAATCAGGAAAGATGCTCAATTTGAGCAATGGTCGCTTGCCTGTTTATAAAGTTTGACTTGCTGAATGCTACTGAAGTGGTTATTATCGTTTTTAAAGACAACAGGGCATCTGATATGTCACGTATCAAAGCTTCAAAGTAAGCTCACGGAACGGTACCGGAAGGCAGGCAAGAAACTACGTCTAAGACATCCTAGCAAGGATTGCCGCCCGCTTCTTAAAGGTGTATATGGGATTGTTGTAGTGACCATCATGGAATCCCCTCCATATTATATTGCCACGGACAGCATCAAACGATCTGATTGATTTTAAGTCCACAGAGAATCGCTGTCCGTAGCTGCCCGGCACTATCAGATTTCAATACCCCATATTGTCCTCCCGGCTATTGAAGTACCTCGTCAACCAGTTTTTTCAATTCCAGGTAACGTGCCTGCCGACCGTCGCTTTTCAGGTAGAAGGTCATCAGGAAGGCGGCGTATTTTTTCTGCGTGTCGACCCAGGGATAACTACCGAACAGGCCCGGGCTGCTTACGGTATGAGGCCCCATGATCCACTCTCCATAGCCATATCCGAAATTACCCGCTTCGGCAGGCGAATAGGCTACTTTTACATCTGGAGTAATGCGGTTTATCTGCATCTGGGCAATGCTGGCCTCGCTCAGTATCCTTTTGCCGTTAAAGGTGCCCTTGTTTAATATCATCACCAAAAAGTTCAGGTAATCCTGCGGTGTGCTGACCGCACCGCCGGCCGGAAGGGCTACCTTCTTCTTGCCAAAATCGGTGTTCTGCATATTTAATGGCCGGGCTATCCGTTCCGCAAATAGGGTTTCAAAGTTTTTACTACTTATTTTTTCCAAAACAGCGCCGGCTATCTGCAAACCCGCATTACTGTAGTGAAAAACTTTTCCCGGCTCGCCCTCCATGGGTAATATCGCAATATCCTGAATAGCCTCGTCCATGGAACTGATATTTTTCATCTCCTGCAGGTTTTGCTTTAACGGCGCAGCCTTGATGGCCGTAAGGTGCGACAGGCATTGGGCAATAGTGATATGCCCTTTACCATGCTGTGAAAGCACGGGCAAATATTTGCCGACTGTATCACTTAGCTTTAATTTACCCTCATCCACAAATGTCATGACCAGGGCGGCGCTCAGCCATTTGCTGCAACTGGCAATGGCCGCTCGCGTTTTTACATTGTAATCATCCAGATCGGCGGTTTTACCCTGCTTTTCGGCAACCATCCTTTGCACGAACTTTTGTTTCATGCTCATGTCATTTACGCTATGGTTATAAATAACCTTGCCATCCTGATATACCAGCAGGATAGCCCTGCCGCCCATTTCATGGGTATGTTTATTTAGCCAGGCATCAATATTCTTAAACTCTTGTTGTGCCCGGGCCTTACCGTAGGTAACGGAAAGGATGGTTGCCACGATGATTATTTTAATTTTCATGATGATCAATTATTGCTGGCCATTCTGTCTTTCAGCTTCTCTTTCATTTCAGCTTCGAAGTCCTGGTATTGCTTATACTGACTGCCAGTGAATACCGTTTTTAGCTCCGCGTCTTTAGCCTTTTGCAAGGCTTTGACCTGCCTGAAACGCGAGAACCGGCTGTCATCGCTTTTAATAATGGGTTCAAATTTTTGTGCATACTTCAGGTTGATGACCTGCACTTTTAAAACCTGGTCGGAATCAAGATTTAGTTTGCTTTTCATCATCGAAGTTTGAAACGCAGCCCTTTGTTCGGGCGTTTTGTTTTTGAGGTCGGCAGCTTGTTGCGCGATAGCTATCTGCGTGAAAAACAGGATAGCTATCATCAGTATCATGCTGTATTTTATCTTTTTCATAGTTTAAGTATTACCATTGAATAATGTAGGATACCCCGCTGTTTAAAACCAGTGTAGCTTTATTATCGCCATTAAAGGTAAGCGTGCCATTAAAGTTAAAACTTTTGCCAGATGAGGAAGTACCGCTTATGGTTACGGTCCCTGTTCCTGACAGGATTTTAAGGCTGTTTTTGTCGACAGTGAGGTCTGTTGATTTAATCGTAAGGTTGCTGTTGAATATATACCGGCGACCGATTTTTGATGTTTGACTGCCTGTACGGTTATATGTGATATTTAATACATAGGCCGATGAGATGGGGGCAAGCCCTGCTAACACGAAGCCGCCGGTACTTTTATCATCTGATGACATGCGTGGACCATCATATTTACTGCTGCCCGTAAAGTTAAAAGAAAGCTGGCCGGGTACAGCTCCTGAACAATTTAACAGGTAGTTCCAGTTTAAAGCATAGCTATATGACGGATTGGCCCCACTGACACTCGACCGCGTTATCGACGAGTCCTTTTCGATGCCGCATTGCAAGGTAACGGTTTTGTATAGGGTAACAGAACTGTTTACCTGCAGCGTAAGGCCGCCGGCAGTGGGTACAACGGCGTTTGTTGCCAGTTCGGCAGCATCGGCCTCGGTTACGGTCGCATCGGCCTGGGTTGATGCGTCCTTTTTGCATGATGAGATAGCCAGGCCCAGGCCTGCTGCTATCATTAAACCCAATAAGGTTGATCTGCGTTTCATTGCGTTTTTCATGATCGTAATTGTTATAGTTTGATTTATTAAAAAAAAGAAACGGATTAGTGGTGAACTACGACAACACGCCTTCTTACCACTGCCGGGCCTGCTACAACTACAGCTGGCCTAACTACTACGGTTCTTCTTACCGGTGCTATTACCGGCCTGCGGGTAACTACCACCCGGCGGGCTGATGTACGGACAACTACCCTTGTTTGCGCATCGGCGCTTAGCATACCTGCACATGCCAGGCTTAGGATTAAGATGATCTTTTTCATGTTTTTTTATTTTTAATGAACTGATATAGGTTTGACAATAAGCAATAGGCTGAGTTTTTACTTTGGGGGTGAAGCTTCCGAATACGGCGTTGAACTATCTTTGCTTAGGGCTGAACTCACCGGCTTAAACCAATCTATAAACCCTTGAAATACCAGCTTAAAAGGGTTATGGCTTAAAAAGCCCGTGGTTAATCCATAGCGCACCGGCTCTGTTTCGGGCTGATAGGTATTGAAAAGCCGGTCCCAGATGATCAGTACGCCGCCGAAGTTTTTATCGATATAAATGGGGTTGCTGCCATGGTGCACCCGGTGCGATGATGGGGTATCCATCACTTTTTCAATAACGCCAAGTGTGCCCACAGCTTCGGTATGCATAAAGAACTGGTAAGCCAGGTTAAGTACATAGGATATCACAATAAAATCCGACGGCATACCCAGTAATGCAGCCGGTATAAAAAACAAAGGACTTACAATGGCTGAGAACCAGTTGAGCCGGTAAGCCGCGGTAAGGTTCATGTGCATGGCCGAGTGGTGAATAAGGTGGAAGGCCCACAGGGGTTTCCAGCTATGCGATATGCGGTGAAACCAGTAATAAATAAAATCGGCAGTGATGAAGGTCAGTAAAAATACCCAGCCGTTATGCGGTAATTTTAATGGGGTAATATTGGCAAAAAAGCCCAGCATAGCCAGCTGGTAACCGGCAAACAGGTATTTTGAAAATTGAAATCCTGCAAATACGGTCAAGTTGGCCAGGGTTTCCTTAACCTCGTAAACCCCGCGTTCTTTTTTCCAGCTCCAGATGATCTCGGCGGTTACCAGTATCAGCAGGAATAATAATATGTAAATTCTGTAAGGACCAACTTGATGTCTCATTTTCTTGGTTTTTAAATCACGATATAAAAGTGACTAAGAAAATGTGGATAGGGCTGGCAAAACCTGGTGAGGCTGAAAAAGTCAGGGGTGAGGTGTATTAACTGTTCATCCAGCTCTTAAATTCGGGGACCCGTGCTTTGCTGATTAATATACGCTCGGGTGGTTCGGGCTTAACTTTTATGGAGAGACGCCCGTTGAAATAGAAATCAACTTCAGCTATGGCGTAACGGTTAATAATAAATTGCCTGTTAGCCCTGAAAAACAAATGCGGGTCAAGCTGTTGTTCCAGCTGTTCCATGGTATATTCCATAATATACTGCCGGTCGTCGGTTGTATGGCCATAAACAATTTCGTTAGCAGTATAAAACCAGGTGATCTTAGCCGTTTCAACCGGGATCAGCTTTTCCCGAAAATGTACCAGGAATGTTTTTTTGTATGATCGCGTAAGCTGGTTTATCTGTTCAAGCAGTTGCCTTATCTGTAAAGTGTCGGAAGGTTTTTGTCCGGCTAAAAAAAGGCTTTTGTATTTTTGCAGGGCTCTTTGTATCTCCTGCTCATCAAACGGTTTAAGGATATAATCAATGCCATTATTTTTAAAGGCCTGTATGGCGAAATCGTTATAGGCAGTTACAAATATGACCGGCTTCGAAATTACGGCATTTTTAAATATATCGAACGATACACCATCCGCCAGGCGGATATCCATAAATAACAGGTCATACGCATCGGGGTTCAGGTTAAACCATTCCACCGCATCGGTAACGGAGCTAAGTGTGGTCACTACCGTTGTCCCGGCATCAGCACTGCGCAATAAATGCGCAAGGTTGCGCGCGGTAGCCGCTTCATCCTCAACAATTACAATTCGCAGTGAATTCATGCTTTCAGGGGTAGTTTAACCATAAACAGTTCATTGGTCTTTATAATTTCAATTTCCTGCTGCATCATTATCTTAAAACGTTCATTCAGGTTTGCCAGCCCTATGCCGTTGCTGCTCTCTGGCTGTGGGATCCGCCAAATATTATTACTTATCACCAAATGCTCCTGTTGTATATCCACAACCACTTTTAACGGCTTCATGGCGGTAGCCGCATTATGTTTTACCGCGTTTTCAAGCAGGGGCTGTAACGACAGGTGAGGCAACTTGTAAACTAAATAGGGCTCATATACCTGTATGTCCAGTTGAAAGGCGCCTTCCAGCCGCAGGTTGATCAGTTGTGCAAATGAACGCAGCATGGACAGTTCCGCTTCAACGGTTACCAGGTTAGCTTTTGGTCGTGTTATGGCATATCGGAAAACGGTGGATAATTCCCTTAAGTATTTTTGGGCCATTTCAGGATCCTCCCTGATCACACCCGAAAGGCTGCTCAGAGAATTGAAAAAGAAGTGCGGGTTCATTTGTTCCTTCAGCAATTCCAGCTCGGCAACCATATAGGCACTTTTTAATTGCTGGTTCTCTAACTCCTTAATTTTAGCCTCGCGCATTAATAATATAATTTTAATGATGATGCCTGTTAGCAGGGCGCTGAGTATAAAGCGTGCAAAATAACCACTTCCCAATATCCCCGGCGGTCCTTTATAACCAAAGCAAATACGTTGTATTGCACTGCCCGCAATGATGCATATTAACACAACCACGCTATTGTACAGGAAATAGATGCCGTGTTTTTTTTGATTGCGATATATGGCAAAGTGGCTGCTGCTATTCAGGTTAAGGAAAAACAGCAGCCAGCAAAACACCAGGTTAAATAACACCTGGAAACTCCATTCGCCTAAATTAAAGTGCCAGTAGCGGGCAACTATTCCATTTTCGCGCAAAGCCAGCAGCCTTGGAGAATTCATCATCAGGGCAATTAAAAGGGAACTATACCAGCAAATACGGTTTTCAGTTCTATCCATGGGTGTAAAGCTAATTTACTATTTATTCAATGATTAATCGTTGTCCGGTGAAGCTGAAATATTGGTGGGTGAATTTTATTTAATAAAAAAGTGCTGGGATCAAATAAAGGTTATGCGGTTTTTTGATCCCGGGAATTTTCTGATAAGCTGTAAAAGTTGCCAGGCGGGCATATGATCATAGGCATGGATTCGCCTGTCTGCATGGCAACCTCTATATACATGAAGGGTAATTTACCGGAGGAGTATTCAACATAAAGTGAACTTGTTATTGACTTTGGGGTATTTAAGTTCCCGGTAAATGATTCCACAATTATTTTTAGACGCTATTTTCGCGATGTAAATTTATCATGAAGCCCTTGCCGTAATCTTCTTGAGCCCGGAGATTTTGGACGATGAAAACAGTACGGCATCCGGCATATTGTCGAGTCTGATGGGGCTGAACGCCTGTGATGATACTGGGCACGGCGATGTGATAAAAAGCATTTTTCCGCGATTTCCCTATCAAATATTAGGCGGATAAACCGTTATATGAGGGTAATATAACAGGCTTGTTTTATCTTATCCGCCATCTGGAGGACTATTCAATTGGGAAATTATGATGGAGCAGTATGTATTTTTAAATGATCTGATACTCCGGACTCCGCTCCTCAGCTACAGGGATTATGATTTGAACGCGCTGCCAGATGTCATCAATGATGAATCTTTCAGAGCAGCGCTTTTCCTGGCTAACTTGACGCTATACCGGCTGCTGGAGGCGAAACGTTTTAATTGGTCGGAACTAAGTGCGAAAGAAAGGCTGACCGTATCCCGCTATTATAACCGGATGTGTTTCAGACCTACGCCGTTCGGGGCCTTTGCCGCGTTTTACACCGCTGAATGGGGCAACGATGAGACTTTACTGGTAACGTCCGGTAACAGGAACCGTCTGCACCTTTGGCTGGACCAGGAAATATCCGTCAAGCTGGCGAAGGGCTTGACTGATAGAAATGCGGAGAAGGGGCTGTATTGCTTGAACCCGACCATTTATTTGATCAATCGCGAAGTCCGCTTTGTGAAGACCATCATTAGTAATAAACCTGGGTTTGAATTCTCCGTAGAATCTATGGATGAAAACCAACTGATACGCTCGTTGCTGAAATATATCCGGTCGGAACCAAGGACTGTGTCTGATCTTATTGGACTAATCTGTCAAAAGACGGGATGCAGTTCGGATGATGCGCGGGAATACGTTGATTTTATGATTGATGCACAGCTCATCAGGTCCCTTTGGGAGACCAATATCTCCGGGAAAGATCTGCTGGCCCGCCTGTTGCATGAGGGGCTGGTGGCGGACTCGCCCTTTAAAAAAGACCTTGTTGACCTGCATCAGGCATTAAACGGTATGCGGAGTGCGGATACCCGGGTTCTCAGTCAGTTGAAGGAACGTATCACGGCATTATTACTGACCGAAACCGGCGATGAGCGGTCGCGTCAGGTCTTTTATGTTGGTCTGGAGGGTAAAGTAGCCGAAGGCAAGCTCGGTGCCCATTTTCAGGAGGATATCAGGGGTGCTTTAAGGGCCTTATCATTCCTGGTGCCGCATGTCCGGCCTTCAGGATTGCGGCAATTCATCATTGATTTTAAAGCCCGTTACGACAGGCAGCGTGTTCCGCTGCTACAAGTGCTCGACCCGGAGCTTGGAATAGGTTATGATACCGCGTCCTTGGATAAGGATCAGGCAGATTTATTAAAAGACATAAAATTCAATGATGTTCGTACACGGCACGTACTGGTAGAGTGGACGCCGGTTCACCGGTTGTTATTTCGCAAATGGTGTGAAAACATAGTTCCTGGCTCAGCGCTGGTGATCGATGAAAAGGACCTGACTGACCTGAAGGCCATGGAAAACACGGTTGATTTGCCGGCCTCTTTTCCGGTCATGTTCAGGATATTTGATAGTCAGGTGTACCTGGAATCCGCCGGTGCGGCAACCGCAAACAGCATCATAGGACGCTTTACAATTTGGAGTGAGGAGATTACGCAGATAGCCAGACATATAGCAGAATTGGAACAAGCGGCAACCCCCGACATGATTTTTGCAGAGATCACTCAGCTATCCGGCCATCATGTAGATAACATCAGCCGCCGTCAGGCTATTTATCCTTTTGAGATCCCCGTCAATGCCATCTCTATACTACCGGGAGACAAGCAGCTGCCTTTAGCCGATCTCGTGCTTTCCGTGAGGGATGATGAACTGGTATTGGAGTCGCTGAGTTTAAATCGCCGGGTGATGCCCCGGATGAGCTCCGCTTATAACTATAACCACAACGGGCTTGCTGTCTTTCGTTTGCTGTGTGACCTGCAATACCAGGACATTCAGGCAAACCTGAACCTGGATATGGAACAGCTATTCCCCGGAATGGCCTTTTATCCGAGGGTTAGTTATCGGGGCACGATCCTTTGCCTGGCGAAATGGTATCTTTCCAAACAGCAGATCGCTTACCTGACCGGAGGGGCCCCGGCTGACTTTTCGGTACGTTTAGGCGAAGTTAAGCAGCTGTTAACCCTCCCTGACACCGTTGCCATAACACGGCACGATCAGCAAATTGTTTTTAACCTGTCAGATAAGCTGGATCAGTCATTTTTCAGGGACTGCCTCCGGGGGGCGGAGCAGCTCCTGTTACAGGAGTATCCCATTGCGGCGGGCGATATTGTCCGTCAGGTCAAAGGAAAGCCACTTGCCGGCCAGTTTGTAGCGTTCCTCTTTAACAGTAACATAAAATACCAGGATAAAATAAGCAGGCAAAGCCTTTTGACTGCAGATGTGCAGCGGGACTATATCCTGGGAAGTCAGTGGGTTTATTTAAAGATCTATTGTCATCCCCGTAGTGTCAACCAGTTACTGGTACGGAAAGTGCTCCCGCGGTTACGGGTTTTGGGAAAACAGCGGCTGCTATCCTGGTTCTTTATCCGGTATGTTGATGCCGGGCATCATATCCGTTTACGGCTAAGAATAAAAGACGATGAACTTGGCACTGTACTACAGCAATTGAAGGAGCGTTTAGCCGGGGCGCTCCATTTTCAGTTAGTCCGCGAATACCAGGCCGATACTTACCGGAGGGAACTGGAACGGTACGGAGCCGACATTATTGAGCTGGTAGAAGATCTTTTTTGTGCAAGCAGCGAGATTATACTGGCTTTTATCAGGCGCAGCATGGCCAAAGACTTTCCCTTTTCGTATCACAGCCTGGCATTTGTTACCATTTGCGGGATGGTGGAAGCCTGGTGGGGTTCCCTCGATGAACAGCTTCATTTTTTAAGGCAAATGTCAGGGACATTTTATGCCGAATTTTCGGAGGATAAATCACTGCGTATCGATCTTGATCTCAAATACAGGGCGATCAAAAAAGAAATAAGCGGGCTGCTGAAGGATCATTTATATTTCAGCAGGCTCAGGATCCAAAGATGGGCTGATCTTTTCTATTTGAAGCAAAGCCGAATCCTCGCCTATGCCGAGACATTCCCGGCTGAACGTAAAACGCAGCTTTTAGCTGACCTGATCCATTTGCACCTGAACCGGCTTTTTACCGATAAACAGCGTAATCAGGAGCTGATCGTGTATTATTGCCTTTATAAACAGAAACTGGCGGAGCGGGCGCTCAGTAAATAATCTCCCTTAGTATTTTCTTTTTGTCCTGATCAATAAAGACTTCATTCGTTCCAGGAATGGCCCTTTAAAAGTCCGGCCAAGATTTATTATCCGGTCATTGATCAACGTCACCTGCCCGGGTTCCACGCTCTTGATCTTTTGGTCATTGATCAGAAAGGAATGATGAACCCTTGAAAAGGCGTACCGGGACAGGAAATCGCTGACTTCGGTCATGGTCAGATAAGCCATTATGCGGCCCGAATGTAGATGCAGCCGGACGTAATTCTGCGCGGCCTCTACATAAATGATATCACTGATCGCTATTTTGACCATTTTACCCTTGATTTCGGTGGTAATGAAGAAAAAGTCCTCTCCGGCGGCTGCCGCGGGAGCCTGCCGGATTAAAGCGGCCTTTTTTGCTTTTTTAATGCTCTTGAGAAAACGTTCGTAACTGACCGGTTTAAGCAGGTAATCGAATGCCTGCTTTTCGAACGCTTCTACCGCGTATTCAGGAAATGAGGTTGTAAAGATAATTTCCGTATGCAGGCTGGCCAGCCCGGCAAACTCCATACCCGACAGTTCAGGCATATCCACGTCCAGGAAGGTCAATGCCGGGGAATCGGTTCGGGTAACCTCATTTAAGCCGGTGACGGGGTTAGTCGCGTAGCCGACAAGCTCCAACCCCTCTGTTTGCTCTATATATTGCCGAAGTATTTTAACCGCATGATATTCATCATCCACGATGTAACAGGTTAAGTTCATAATTGCATCTTTAATTCCAACTCATAGCTTTCTTCTTCTTCATGAATGTTAAGTTTAAATTGATGCGGATAACTGTGCTCTAATCGTTTGATCGTGTTTTCAATGCCAATAGACCTGATTCTCCTCCTTTCTGTCTGATTTTTTTTGAGGTTCCAGCTGCGGAAGGTGAGTTCCTGATGCCGGGATATCGTAATGGATAAGCTCGCCTTTTTTTCCGGTACCTTCAGGTTGCCGTGTTTGAAGACATTTTCTGTCAGGGAAAGCAACACCAGGGGAATGATCCTGCAGCCTTCCGCCTCCCCTGTTATTTTTATATCCAATTGCAGATCAAAATCAAAACGATACCGGTTCAGCGTAATGAAATTATTGATCTGCTCCAGCTCATCC
The DNA here is from genome assembly GCF_900110105.1 of Mucilaginibacter gossypiicola. Lineage (GTDB taxonomy): Bacteria > Bacteroidota > Bacteroidia > Sphingobacteriales > Sphingobacteriaceae > Mucilaginibacter > Mucilaginibacter gossypiicola. Next base: position 310,747 of record NZ_FOCL01000002.1, read on the forward strand.
CGCAATGCTTTTTTACCGTCAGAATCAGGCTCCAGCATCGTGTAATGCATGATTTCCGAAAGCAGCATCACGCATTTGGCGGCTTCCCTGGAATACTCATAAAAAGTATTGTGGATAAAACTGAGACTGTTAAACAGGAAATGTGGATTGATCTGGTGATGGAGATAGGCGTTCTGTGCGGTAACGAGATCTCTTTCCAGCACGGCTTTTTCTTTTTCAAACGCAAGACGCTTCTGATTAATTATATGGTCCCGTTGCCGGTACTCTATCAATCGTGCCACCGACCAGTATAAAGTACTGATGCTCCAAAAATATAATCCACGCCATAAATTAAGCATAAGATACTTTCCCGCGTGTTCCCAATAGGAGCGAACGATGTGCCGTTCAAGGTCCAGCAGGTGATCCAGCGCAAGCTTGACAGCCAGGTAAATCGCTATTTCGGCTGCAATCCCCATAAAAGCTTTCAGGTAGGACTTATCTCTTTCCGCAAACGAATAAGGTAAAACGAAGTAGGCATTATAGTAGAATAAACCGATGTTTAATATATAAAAAAGCACATAGTCTGCCAGCCGGTAAAAATGCCCCGTTGTGATATAGACAACCCCGATCTCATACAGGGCGAAAATCATCCATCCAAAAAAATGCCATATGATCACCTTTTTTTTCACGTCTCTTTTTCTTAACCGGAATTTGTTGCCGAATTGTCACCTGTTGTTGTCTGTCGCAGGCAAATGGTCGTCGGTGTAACAAATTCATCCTGAGATTTACGGGGCTGATATTTTGCTTAAAAGTTAATAATTATGAAGCAGTTGTCAGTAAAAAATCTAAAAAAAAGAACCCATACCATATTTACATATGGATCAAATATCAGGTCCGCAGGCTCAGAGACCGAAACCGGGAATGACCCGACCAATACCACAGTCACGGTCATAACGACGACTCATATTTTCAGAGGGCTCGAAAAGGACAGGGGACAAAGGATCGGATAAGGGAATCATGAATTAAATCGCATTTGATTTTGCTAAGGGACGAGCTGAAAATATTGAGAGACCTGACGAACACTGTTCTTGAACAGACGCACCTGCGCACGGTAAAATTGCCGGAAGTGCCGGAAAAACAACAGGCGATAGCAACGGAAATCCGGCGCATTAAAACTGCATGGAGCGTACTCTTCACCTCGACGGTAAAGGATTACGTATTGAAAAGATATGTGAATTATCAGCAGGCCGTATTGGTCGATCTTGCTGATCGCCTGTTTGCGCATATCGTTGCAGACAGCCGGCACGGGGATGGTCCTCAGGTTTCGCCCGCCTTTGCTATCGATCAGGCGTTACTCCAGGGGCTGCTGGAACTGCTTGCTTTCCTGGAACAATACTTTGAAGCCGGTTTCAACCGGGCTGGCAAAATACCGGACGCCCTGATACAGGATACTTTAAAAGAGATCAGGGGCCAGGCCGATGCCATAGTCAGACTGCTGGAATCTTCAGATACCGAAGAATCCCTCAAGCAATGCCTGATTGATTACCTCGAACTGATTCCGCAGGAGAGTTACCGCTCAAAATTGAACTTTCATACCCGCCTGTACATCAAAGACCTGCTTGTTTTTTTAACTCCGGTTTACCGGCGCGGCACAGACGCTGATAGGAGTCTCGTGATTGTTGACGTACTGATGTACCTCAACTTTAACTTCTATGGGTTTGTGACCTGGTTGCAGGAACAAATTAATTATAAGATCCGTCGGTTGGCTACCGCTGAAGAGCGGCTGCTGGTCCTGATCGAAGAACTCGTTCGTGTAAAAACAAGCCCGGTCATGTTATCTGTCTCGTGTGACCTGTCCCTGCCGCCCTTGGCCGAGTTGTTAGAGGCCTGGCTGAACGAAGCGATCAAAAAGGAAAGCGGCAGGTATTTTCCAAGGGGGCCGGGAGATTCAGAAAAGAAACTTGGCCTGTCCTTGTCGGTTACGCAGCTATCCCTGTTCATCCGGCTGCTTTACGAAGAGGGTTTCTTTACCCTGAAAAATATAACCGCCATTCTGCGGTTTACCGCTAAACATTTTACGACCAAACGGCAGGAGCATATTTCCGCCGTGAATATGGGCCGGACTTACTACGGTACGGACCAGTTCACCGCCGCGGCGGTGAAGGATCTGCTGCTCCGGATGCTGGCCCGCCTCAACAGGATGTTTTTTCCCTTGATCGCTTTAACTATCATTTTATGGACCTCTTAATCGGAATCGCATGATTTGAAATATTACCAACTGGTTCTGTTTGATACACTTATTGCCTGGGATGGGTGGCGGATCCGGGATAACTCATATTTTATGTTATGATCCTGAAATATAGTGAGCGTTTATATGATGACCTCAACAGAGAACTGACAAATCTGAAATTAGATGAAAAACCGGTATTCAAAAGACTTGAACTTTCCATACTAACCTGTATCCGTACATTGACCAAACTGAAAACGTTCTTCAAGGAAAACGGCCCGCGGACCAAAGCCGAAGAGATCGAATTTTTCAAAAAAGTCAAGCCCAAATTCAAATCCCTGCTCATCTTTCACCAGCAGGTGCTCAATATCGAAAGCCGCAGGCCGGTAGGCGACGCACAGGCGGTCAGCGATTATTACCTCAATGAGCTCAAAGTGCTTACCCATTACTTTGACAGCCACATGTCTTTTTATCAGTATCTCCGGACAGAGGCCACGCATTTCGATGAGCAGTATTTTGTCAGGGATGTTTATCCTATCCATCTGAATCCCTATGAAGGTATTGTGGACTTCGACACTTCTTTTAATACGAGTCATGACAGCCAGGTTGCTCATATCCTGGCGAACGAAATGATCCTGGCTTATCTGGAGAAGCAAATACTGGGTGCAAATAACAAGGAAAATTCTGACCTGAAGACTTTCATGGAAGAGGAACTCGTAACCTGGACCCAGGCCAACACCGCCCTCGTGGAAAATATCTATGGCTGGTACGAAACCAAGGCCCTCAACCATGGCAAGCTCTCGCTGACCCGTATTTCGAAGTATATGGAAAAAGTCTTTCATGTCAAGCTCGACGACTTTTTCGACACCTGGGGCTATATTTCTGACCGGGCCAATAAAACCATTTATATGGACGAAATGAAAGTGGGCATATTAAACAGGATCAGCCAGAAGCTCGGGGTTCGGAAATAGGCGGTCAATGGCTCACAAAGCGGCTCAGGCCGCTTTTTTTATGCATAAATATTAAAAAAAGCTTATCCGACGTAGGATGGCGTCGGATTACCTGCGGGTTTTAACCGGGCAATTTTGCCTCAACATCCGCAATGCAGCGGTTGGGTTAAATCATAGTCATGATCATACATTGCACATGGACACAGTATGGCGTCACGGCCGGGGCCTGCTGCCTGCTGTACTACCTGCTGGTTTTGGGACACTATTACCGGCAGGAGATCACTGCTTTTTTTCACCGGGAAAAAGGGGCACCACCCTCCGTTACAAAGGCCCCTCTTCCAGATGTCTTTGGACAGGTCCGGTCGGACGACACGGAAATGGCGGTGATCTCCGCCGATGAACTGGCTTTTGCAGATAACGACGGCGGGGACGAGCTTTCAACGGAGCCAATGCCCGATAAAGTATTCCTGCTGGGCGGCCTGGCTGATTTTCAGCAGGAACTGAAAACACTGGTCCGTATCACGATTGAATCGCAGGATACCAGGGAGAATTTCCTTGACCTGCTGCGGTTGGTTGCTTCCGGCTATCCGCCGCTGGCCGATCAGCAATACATCGGTCCGATCGCTTCAATGCTGCTCGAAAACAGCGGTGACTTTCCCTTCGAACTGAAGGAGGCCGACATCCGGGAGGCCTTAATCAACACATCCTTTAACGATTAAAAAACACCTTCATGAACAATCAATTTGTAACTCCCCGAAAAAGAATACTGGCCAAAGTCTGGCTGCTGACTGTAACGCTCACCGTATACCAAATGCTGCTGATGGTTTTTGATGCCCGGGCCCAGGATGGCAATTCCGGTATTCAACAGGCCACCACGATGGTCAAAGGCTATTTTGACACCGGTTGTAACCTGATGTATGCCATCGGCGCGGTCGTCGGCATCGTAGGCGCCGTTAAGGTCTATCAGAAATGGAATGCCGGGGAACCGGATACCAGTAAAGTAGCCGCCTCCTGGTTTGGCTCCTGCATCTTTTTGGTCGTGGTCGCTACCGTCATCAAATCATTTTTCGGATTATGAGCAGCGTCTATTTCATCAATAAAGGCATTAATAAAAGTATTGAGTTCCGCGGTTTGCGGGCTCAATACATTGCCTACCTCGCCCTCGGGCTGGTTGGCTTACTGATCTTGTTTGTCGTCCTCTACATGATGGGTGTTAATGCCTATGTCTGCTTAACCCTCATAACTGGACTGGGTGTCACATTGGTGATCGGCACCTTCAGGCTGAGTCATAAATACGGCAAATATGGCCTGATGAAAAAACGGGCCAGGCGAAGCCTGCCGGATTGCCTCAAATCCCGCTCACGGAAATTATTCATTCACCTTAAAGCCAAAACCCATGATCAACATTGAAAAGATACTTCCGATTTATCAGGTGGAGCATGATGCTTTGCTGTCTGCTTATGGTGATATCACGATCGTGTATGAGGTTGCACAACCCGACATTTTTACCCTTTCAGGTAACGACTATGAAAATTATCACCAGTCCTGGATAAGGGCAGCCAGGGTATTTGGAAAATATACGATCCTGCATAAAAAAGACATTTACCGGCGCAACACCTACAGGGCCGACAAGGCGAACCGTAGCTTTTTGTCCGCCGCCGCCGACCGTTACTTTACAGGCCGTACCTGTCTTGATCACCATTGTTATATCCTGGTTACCAAAATGGCAACAGACCGCAAAGCGGCCAGTAGTTCCTATTCCGGCCTGATGCGTAAAAGTATTGTCCCAAGACAGACCATCGACTCCGGGCTGTTTCCCGAATTCCTGGAAAAGGCTGGCCAGTTTGAGCGCATCCTGTCCGACAGCGGTTTTGTAACCTTACGCAGGCTTGGTGATGATGAACTGGCAGGCACGATGGATCATGCCGGGATACTGGAGCAGTATTGCTTCCTTTTAGGATCCGGTGAAAGGCCAATGATCAGGGATGTACAGTTCAAAGAGGGCTTGCAGATTGGTGACCTGCACGGTCAGGTATTTACCTTAAGCGATGTCGAAGACCTGCCGTCGATGTGCGGGAGCCGTATCGATTACGACAAGTTCAGTACCGATCAGAGCCGTTTTCCTATCGGCTTTGTGGCCAGGCTTAACCTGTTACTGGACTGCGACCATGAATACAACCAATATGTTTTTATCGAAGACGCGCAAAAAACGCTCAAGGCTTTGGAAGCCAAAAAGCGCCGTCTGCAATCGCTTTCCGCTTACAGCCGGGAAAATGCCATCGCACGTGACGCTACCAATGATTTCCTCAACGAAGCCATCAGCCAGGGCCGCCTGCCGGTTCGCGCGCATTTCAATGTGATCGCCTGGACGAGGGAAAAAGAACGCCTCCAGGACATTAAAAACATGGTGGGCTCCGCCATGGCGCAGATCGGCGCTACCGCCAAGCAGGAAACGGCCGGCGCACCCCAGATATGGTGGGCTGGGATCCCGGGCAATGCCGCTGATTTTCCGATGAACGATACTTTCGACACTTTTTTAGAACAGGCCACCTGCTTCCTGAACCTCGAAAGTAATTATAAAAGCGACCCGGTTGAAACAGGCATCCGCTTCTGCGACCGATTCGGCAGGCCGGTCTATGTTGACCTGTATGATGCGCCCCGAAGATCGGGAATTACCAGTAACATGGGTACACTGGTATGCGGAACATCAGGAGGAGGGAAATCAATGACGGTCAACCATATCCTGCGCACCATGCACGACCAGGGCGCACATAGTGTGATCGTGGATATCGGCGGCAGTTATAAAGGCTTATGCGAACTTGTCGGGGGGTATTATTTCACCTATGAGGAGCAAAACCCGATCAGCTTCAATCCCTTCTTCCTGTCTGCCGGGCAGCTATTGGACACCGAAAAAAAGGAAAGCCTGAAAGCGCTGTTGGTCGCCCTTTGGAAGCAGGAAAATGAAAGTTTTAACCGGAGCGAGTACGTGGCTTTATCAAACGCCTTGCAGGGTTATTACCGGCACCTGCTGGATGATTCCTCCGTCTTTCCTTGTTTTAATACATTTTATGATTATCTCGAAAACCACTACACGGAAGTATTAAAAGGCCAGCGGGTAAAAGACCGGGATTTTGACATCGATAGTTTCCTGTACGTATTAAGGCCCTTTTATACCGGTGGCGAGTTTGACTACCTGCTCAATGCTACCGAAAACCTGGACCTGCTGAACCAGCCCTTTGTCGTCATTGAACTGGATCAGATTAAGGATCACCCCATCCTGTTTCCGGTGGTGACGCTCATCGTCATGGAGCTTTTCCTATCCAAAATGCGCAAACTGCATGGTGTGAGAAAGGTGCTGTGTATTGATGAAGCCTGGAAAGCGATAGCCAAATCAGGGATGGCCGAATTTCTGAAATATGCATTTAAGACCATCCGGAAATTCAACGGGGTACCCATCGTGATCACCCAGGAACTGGATGATCTCATCAATTCGCCGGTGATTAAAGACGCCATCATCAATAATGCCGACATCAAGATCATGATGGACATGCGCAAGTTCATGCACAAGTTTGATAAGCTGCAGGATACACTTGGCGCTTCAGATAAAGCAAAGACGATGATGCTTTCCGTCAATAAGGACAACCGGGAGATCAGCATCGACATCGGCGGACAGGTCGTCAGGGTTTACAAAAATGAACTCTGCCCGGAGGAATATTATGCCTTTACCACAGAGGGTAAAGAACGGGTGAAGGTTCGTGAATATGCGGCAGCACACGGCGGTATGGAAAAAGGCATCACCGCATTGGTTAACGATGAACGGCGGACCAAACGGGAGAACCCATAAAATTCAACAGCATAAACTAAACAATCCATATGATGAAAACAAGAACCATCGTGGCGGGACTGGCATCAATCCTTGCCGCCTGCAATCCTTCTTCAAAAACCGCGGATTTTATTCCTGGTACCTATGTCAATCATGCGGAAAGTGCCTATAGTGTCGCCAATGACACACTGGCCATCTCGGCAGACCGGGATAATGCCAACGTCTACCATATTGTCCGCCGCACCGGTTTCCGGCGAAAAAAAGAAAGACAGGTACCGCAGTACCAGGTTAAAACTTTTATAGGAATATGGTCTGAACAGCAGCAGATCTTACAGATCAGCCAAAACGGCGTACTGATCCTGTTCCACCCGGATAAGAATGAACTGAGCATCGAAAACAGCACGTATTTAAAACTAAAAAAATGAACCTCATGAGATTTTATAAGATCGTCCTGCCCATCAGTATGGCGGTGATACTCATTGCCTTGCCGGAAAAAAAGGCGGAGGCGCAGGTGGTGATCACGGAAGTGCTCAACCAGACCGTTGGTAAGATCATTCGCGCCATTGACCTCGGCGTGCAAAGGGCGCAGAATAAAACGATCTGGCTGCAAAACGCCCAAAAGGTGATCGAAACCCAGCTTAACCAGCTTAAGCTGACCGAGATTGCCGGGATCGGCCAGCAGCAAAAAGACCTGTTCAGCAATTATTACCAGGAGCTGTATCAGGTCAAGTCCATCATCAGCGGTTACCGGCAGGTAAAAAACATCACGCTCCGGCAAGCCGCTTTGGTCAAAGAATATCAGCGTGCCTGGGGCATGACGCAGCAGGATGATCATTTCTCGGCCGCTGAATTGCAAAATATAGCTGCCGTATATACCGGGATACTACAGGCCAGCGTCAAAAACCTGGACGAGCTCATGGTCGTGATCAATTCCTTCCGGACCCAAATGAGCGATGGCGAGCGCATGGAACTCATTGATCGCATTGCCGCCAGAATAGACCGGAACTACAATGACCTTAAACAATTTAATAACCAGAACATCCTGTTAAGCCTCGGCAGGTCGCGCAATGCACAGGATGTTCAAAGCCTCAAAAACCTGTATGGCATCAATTAAAAAAACATGGATACTCATTTTTCTTGTTGCTTCCTGCCTGCGGCTTTCGGCGCAGTCTTTCAGCTTCGGCGACCTGTTCGGACAGGCCGGCAAGCTGCAGAAAAACTACCTGGCGCAGATCGCCGCTTACCGCATGTTTGAATCGGAATTAAAGCAGGGTTATAACGTCATCAGGCATGGTCTCGGCGGCATCCGGGATATCAATGCCGCAGAACTGAACGCCCACAGCAGTTATTACCAATCACTTGTTCAGGTGAACAGCGCCGTAAAAAATGATCCGCGCCTTGCTGGAATGCTGCAATGGCAGCGCGACATCAACGGGAGTTTTAATCAACCGGTCAAGGGGCTGACAGGTGATGAGCAAACCTACTGGGCCAATGTAAAGGCCGCGGTGCTCAAAGGATGTAATGACGACCTTACCAACCTCCAACACCTCATGCAGGAAGGTGATCTGCAAATGACTGACGACGAGCGGCTGCAAGGCCTGGCGAAGATCCATGCTTCCATGCTGGAGAAATACGAGTTTACCCGGCGCTTCATCGCCGCCGCCCGGCTCCTGGTCGCGCAGCGGCAGCATGAAATTAACGACACACAAACTTTAGTAAAATTATATGAAAACCATTAGATCATTTTTTGCAATGGCGGTTCTCTTGATCATGACAGCTACCGCCGACAGGGCACGGGCGCAAAGTTCCGACCTGATCCAGCTGATACTGGATATAGAAAAGCTGACACAATTGAAAAGTATCCTGACCGATATGAAGACCGGTTACGACATCATCAATGGGGGGTATAACCAGGTTAAACAGATCGCCGGCGGGAATTTCAGTATTCATTCCGTGTTTCTCAACGGCTTGTTAGCCGTTAACCCCGGGATCGCCAAATATGGACGCGTCGCGGATATTGTCCTGGATCAGGCTGCCATAGTCAGCGAATACAGCCGCTATTACCGGTACTTTAAAAATGGTGGAAATTTCAACCCTGATGAGATCGGCTATATGGCGAATGTCTACAACGAGCTGCTACAGGAAAGCCTCAGCAATCTCGACCAGCTAACCAGCGTAGTGGTGGCAGGCAAGCTGCGCATGAGCGATGACGAGCGCATCAAAGCCATCGACAGGATTTACACGTCAACCGCTGACCAGCTGCAGTTCCTGCGGCATTTCAACCGGCAGGCCAACTTATTGGCGGCCGAACGCCAAAAAGAACAGCATGAAATAACCGTAACACAAAAACTCTATTAATCATGGATAACCTTACAGGCCTGCAGGCCACCCTACAACAGGTCTATGACCAGATGCTGCCGCTTTGCGGTTCCCTGATCGGGACCGCGCAAGGTTTAGCCGGACTGGCGGCGCTGTTATACATCGCTGTGCGGGTATGGCGCCACATCGCCGCCGCCGAACCCATCGATTTTTTTCCTTTACTCCGACCCTTTGCATTGGGGATAGCGATCCTCTTGTTTCCCGCTGTTATCGCCGTGATAAACGGTGTGCTGCAACCTGTTGTCGGCGCAACCAATAATATGGTGCAAAACAGCAACCAGGCTATCGCCCTGTTGCTGCAGCAAAAAGCCGAAGCAGTAAAAAAGACGGATGCCTGGCAAATGTTTGTCGGTTCCGACGGTGAGGGCGACCGGGACAAATGGTATAAATATACCCATCCCAACGACCCCGGTGATACAGGAGAGGGGATCTTGGGCAGCATTGGTAACGATATGAAATTCGCGATGGCCAAAGCTTCCTACAACTTTCGCAATAGTATCAAGGAGTGGATGTCTGAAGTTTTGCAGCTGCTTTATGAAGCAGCCGCGCTTTGCATCAATACGATCCGCACCTTTCAGCTCATCGTCCTGGCTATCTTAGGACCTTTAGTATTCGGTATTGCGGTCTTTGACGGCTTTCAGCATACCTTAACCGTATGGATGGCCCGTTATATCAATGTATTCCTGTGGCTGCCCGTCGCCAACATCTTTGGCAGCATTATCGGAAAAGTTCAGCAGAATATGATCCAGCTGGACATTTCCCAAATTCAAAGCTCCGGGGATACCTTCTTTTCCAGCACGGATACCTGCTATCTGATTTTTTTGCTGATCGGCATTGTCGGCTATTTTACCGTACCGGGCACCGCCAATTATATCGTTCATGCAGGCGGCGGTAACGCCTTGCTGCACAAGGTGAATACCCTGGTCATCAGCTCTTCACGGTCGGCAGGCAGCCTGATTTCAGGCGGTATGACGGCCGATGCCTATGGTAACCAGCGGGAAAATGTCAGCCAAGGCATGGCCGCTACCGCGATGACCGGGGGCTATTTTAAAGACAAGGACGATAACGGCAGCAACTACCAGAAAGATAAATTATCAGGTAAATGATCAATTATTAACCATTTAAATGCTTCCGCCTCGGGCGGAGATTGGAGGCCTATGTTTACACAAACCAAAAACATCGATACCGTTGCCAAACTGAACAGACGCTTTAATGTCATGCTCATGCTGGTTACCGCCGCTGTTTTATGCTTCGGCATCTATAAAAGTTATGATTTCGCCGACCGCGCGCAAAACAGGGTGCGTATCCTCTACAATGGGAAAGTACTGGAAACTTTGCTTTCAGACCGGAAACATTCCAGGCCGGTTGAACTACGCGACCATATCAGGACTTTCCATGAGGACTTTTTTAACCTGCTGCCTGACGATAAACAGATACAGGCTAATATCGCCAAGGCATTGTATCTCGCCGACGAGAGCGCCAAACGTCAATACGACGACCTGCGGGAAAAAGGCTATTACGCCAACCTCATTGCTGGTAATATCAGCCAGCAGATCAGTGTCGACAGCACGGTATTGGACCTTGACCAGCTACCATACGCTTTTACCTGCTATGCTACCGAAAAGCTGGTTCGGGCAACCAATACCGTCACACGTAAGCTCGTTACAAAAGGCAGGGTCCGGGAGCTCAGTACCGAAACCGACAATAACCCGCATGGCTTTCTGATCGAACGCTGGGAGATTGTCAATAACGCTGACCAGCCATGAAGAAAATCACCAGCGATGCTTTGGCCAGGCATATCGCGGATCAGATCATCCGTATACAAACGCGCCTGGCCAACGTCCTCAACCGCAAAACGCAGCACTGGAATAAGACATCCAAACTGATCGCCTTAGCAGCATTCATGATCGTCTTTGGCGGCCTGAGCATTTATTTAATCATTAAATCAATTTAATTATGGAACGACAACATTCAATTCAGTTTTTGCGGACACGCAGATTCCTGCTTATCCTGCCCCTGATGGTCTTACCGTTTTTGAGCCTGGCTTTTTATGCAGCTGGCGGAGGACGGGGCAGCATAGCGGCTGGCCCGGCGGAACAAAACCGGGGATTAAATACCAGCCTGCCGGCCGCGGCCTTTGGCAAACATGAAAAGCCCAAAGATAAAATGGGGTTTTACGACCAGGCCAAACTGGATTCCGCCAAAGAACAATCTTACAGCAATAATCCTTTGCTGCAGGAAATGGGGATCAAAAAGGACAAGGCAATGATTCCCGACATCAGCTCTTCCGGTTTGCCTTCAAGTCAACCCGATGTGCACCTGATCAATCAAAAGCTGGCGGCTATTGACCGGGAGATCAGCCGGCCCGCCGTGCCATCCGTACCGGCAGCCGCGCTGAACCAGCCTGTTGAAAATAAACAGCTCACCGAGCAGGTGAACCGGCTGGAAACGATGATGAGATCCATGAAAGCGGATAGCGGGCCGGACCCGGAGATGCAGCAGTTGAGCAAAATGCTTGAACAGATCCAGGCCATCCAGCGCCCCGAAACCCCTAAAGCCGATCATCAAGCCGATTCGGCAGCGACGAATCCGTTTAAAGCTATTCCTGCGGCAATAGATGGCAATCAGAAGATCAAACAGTCGGGGGCTGTCAGGCTTTGCTTAAATGATACGGTCACCATTAAAGGGCAATTGATCCCTAAAGGAACTCCTGTTTACGGTACAGCCAATATGATCAACCAGCGCCTGCTGATCGTTATTAAAAATATCCGGCTGGGTCAGTCCATTATACCGGCAGATCTAACCGTGTACTATATGGACGGGATGCCCGGAGTACCTGCACCGGAGGCTGAATTGGGCGAAGCGGCGGGCAACGGTGCCGGCAATGCCCTGCAAGGTATGCAGTTCCTTAGTATGGATCAGTCCCTGGCCACCCAGGCCGCCGCAGGCGGCATCAATGCCGCCAAGGGGCTGTTCAGCAAAAAAGTCAGGCGCATCACCGTTCATCTCAAAAACGGCGATGCCGTACTGCTGCGCAATAACCAGATTCGTTAACCTTAAATAATAGACCATGAATACCGAAAATTTAGATTTCCTGAAAAACAACCTGTTGAACCTGGGCTTCGGCGATAAGGTCAACGCGGAAATGGAGAAACAGATCAAAGCCAAAGTTCCCGAGTTTAGCCTCAGCACGGAACAAACGTACAACCAGAAGAAAATGGATTATACCCTCCATTTTAAAGCTGGCGATCAGCATGACATGTATTTTTTCAACCGCTACGATGCTTCGCTCAAAAATGAAGCCGATCCCGCTAAAGACCGGATGCAGACTATGTATATCAATAAAGGCAACGGCATTACGGCTAAGGAAGCATTTAATTTATTAGAGGGACGGGCTGTCGAAAAGAAACTGTACAATAAAGAAAGCGAGCCATACATCGCCTGGCTTAAACTTGATTTCAAGGATACCGACGATCGCGGTAACCATAAACTGCTTAAATTTGGCGAAGGTTATGGCTACGACCTGGAGAAAACCCTGGCCCAATATCCGATCAAACAGCTGGGGGACCAGCAGCAAAAAGAGGAATTACTGCGTTCCCTGAAAAAAGGGAATGCACAGCAGGTCACGATAGAAAAAGACGGGCAAAGCCATAAGTATTACCTGGCCGCCGAACCCCAGTATAAACAGGTCAACGTTTATGACCAGAACCTGAAAAGTGTCAGGCGTGAATCCCTCAAACAGGATAACGCCCAGGACCAAAGCCAGGCCAAAAGCAACAAGCAAAACCAAAAACAGCAACCGGACGATCAGCCCCGGAAGCAACAGTCACGCAAACAAAAGGTCCATTGATCACAAGCCCCGAAAGGGGCTTATTTGTTTCCAGATGTTCCGGTCTGCTGCGTATGATTTATCAGCCTCTCCTTAACCGGGACAGGATAAAGGCGCAGTAAAAACCGCTTCGCTCATTTGCTCCATTACATTCCGTTCATTCCCTCAGCCATTTTTACTGCTTTAGGCAAAAGCCTTCCTGCCGTATCCCCAATCACCGCCTGGTATCCCCGATCCGGCAGGCAGGCATTTGCTTTTTCTTAAAGACATCATTACGGAAGACCTTCATTTTTTCAAAAGAAGGAAAAAAAGGCAGCCAAGTTGTGCCTTTAGAGCGGCGATTGCTGCAACAACAGCAAAAAGCTTCCGGCATAATGGCGCCTGTTATTTTTTTTGGCGCGCCACCCTGCGGGACTTATTCCTTTTCCTTTTTGCCTATGCCAGGCACCTTGTATTGCTTTCTTTTTTTCCTTTTTCTTTTGAAAAAAAGCTTTTAAGGGAAAGGGTTGAAAGAGAAAAGAATAAACAGATTTTTTAACACTTAATTTTTTAACCATGCAAAACGCAGAAAAAAATGCAAAGGAAGTACAAGTTGCTGCTGCCGGTGCCAAAGGAACAAATCCCGCAAAAACTGAAAACCGCCCCAACATTCCGGGCAAAGCCAAAAATGATGAACCCCTTAAAAATCAAAACCCCGGCACTGCGCCGGAAGCTGCGAAAGCCAATGGTGCCGAAGCTAAGACCGTTCAGCCCGCTGCCGGCAATAACCAACCCCTTAACGGTACAGCCGCAGCCGAGAAACAGGAACTGAGCGGTTCGGAGCCGAAAGCAGAAGTGAAGTACATCAAACCTGTGATGAACTTGGAACAAACTATTAAAACCGTGAACGACCTCCACCGCAGGAGTATTCAGCGATTGGCCCTGATTGTCCGCATCAAATTACTCGAAGATTTTGAGGTGAAACTGGTGGAAGAAAACGACGAACTGGAAAGCAACCCTTATCAGGGCTGCAAACTGATCATTAAAGATGACAAGGGCAGGGATTTTACCACCAATACACCCGGCCTTATCCGCATGGTGGCGCAATTCATTTTTGATGCCTGCCATGAGAAACTGGCGGAGATCGAAGCCAATATCGTGCTTCCAAATGCTTAAAGGCGGATGCTCCCGGCTGTTGCCGGGAGTATTTTTTACGGTTTACCAAAAACAGGAATTAAGATGTAAGAGCAATTTATCGAACTGACCGACCAAATATTTTGGGACGGCTACGCTGCAAAACTGGCTGCGGAAGACCCGGCCAAATTCAGATTTGAATTCAACGAGTTCTTAAATACTTACGAAAATGATGACAGACAAAATGTTTTTACTGGTGAAAATTACGATTAGCACCGGGCATCGGGACATACACCATGCCATAGCGGAACTACAGGCGAACACCCGGCTGTCCGTTAGCAGCACCCGGAATGTAAAGGTCCTGAAAACAGAAATTATAAAACTAAAAACAAGGAAACACTAAAAATTTAAGCAGATGGCACACCATATCAATTTTAATGAAAAAACAGGACGGCACAGCTTTATGAGCGTGAAGGAAAAAGCCTGGCATAATTTAGGGCAGATTGTTGAACGCTACCCCACGAGCAGCGAGGCGATACAATTTGCCGGGTTAGATTATATTGTGGAAAAACGCCCGTTATTTACATACGACACCAATAATCATTTGTGGAATAATGGCGAAGCCATTCCCGACATAGCCGTACCGAATTATTACGCCACTGTACGCGCCGACACGGAACAGGTATTGGGCGTTGTGGGTAATGATTATGAAGTCGTACAAAACCGGGATGCGTTCAGCTTTTTTGATGCCATCGTTGGTGGCGGGGATGGTATTCTTTATGAAACCGCCGGAGCTTTAGGGCAGGCAGGTGAGCGTATATTTATCACGGCCAAACTACCGGGTTATATCCGGGTGGGAAGGGATGATTTGATTGAGAAATATATTTTTCTGACCACCTCGCATGATGGGTATGGCAGTATAACCGCCGCCTTTACGCCCACAAGGATTTGCTGTAACAATACCCTGCATGCCGCCTTAAATAATATGACCAACTGCGTAAAGATACGCCATACACAAACCGCTCAGGAGCGGTTGACACAGGCGCATAAGGTTATGGGTATTTCCAATAGTATTTCCAGTCAGTTAGACGATATCTTTAATCGCTGGGCTCACGTCCGGATCAGCGATAAAGAGGTGTTGCGACTGGTGCAACAGGCCATGGCGCCCAGCAGGGAAGTTTTGCAAAAGGTGATGGACGAGAATATAGATGAATATTCCAGCCAGTTTTTGAACACGGTGGAAAAAGTATGTGAATTTGCTTTCAGCCATCCCACCCAGCAGACCGATACGACGAGGGGAACCCTTTTTGGTGCGTATAATGCGATCAGCGGCTACCTGCAAAATATCAGGTCCTACAAAACTGAAGATGCCAAGCTCAAATCCATCCTTTTCGGCAATGGCTTTAATAAAATCCAATCTGCGTTCGACCTCTGCGGTGAATTTGAAAAGCGGGGCGGGACGGTTTTTGAAAGGAATTAACACAAGGGGCGATGAGCCCCTTTTTTATGGTTCAAAATTCCCGGACGCTACTTTTCTTTCTTTCAGTCGCCGGAAAGAAAAGTAGCAAAAGAAAGAGGCTCCAAACAGGAAGAATATAGCTCTGGCAGTATGATTCAATGATTTGCAAACCGGGCCCATATTATTCCATGCCCAGGAAGCCGCTTTTAATGCCTGCACAATTTCCGGCCCGCTGTTGGTAAGATCTGGTATCCGCAAAGATTACAACGTACATTGTTTAAAATCTGCCGGGCCTAAATCAAAATTTTATACGCTTGTAAACAATTATAATCCAATTTCGTAGTTTATATTAAATTGAATAAGCTGGGATATTCAAAAACGATATCTTCCTGTTCGGGTGATGATAAATCAGCTTCAATTAAAAGGTTTTATACATAGTTTCAATAGCTTTTGTAGTAATTTGTCCAACGCGAATGAACACATATAGGTCTAACAGGCTTTTTAAGGATTGGGTAGTGTTTTTTCTGCTCCTGTATCTTTTTTACGTCTTAACCAATTTGTTTTTCATCCCTAATTATAGCACGGCAACTGCTGCCATGCTGCCCGTACATGGGATAAGAAGACAAACCATACAAGTTCATCACGACGCACCTGGTTTTATCAATATTGGCGAGAAATCTGTCATAGACGATGATCTGCTGAATTTCATCAAATCAGTCCCCGTTTTTTTCCTCATCGCATTCTTCGGGTATCGCTTTCTTCGCATTGAAATGCGAGGGATTGCACGCCCGAGGTCCGTATTAGCCAACTCACAGCATTCCTACCTTTCTTTTGGTATTTTGAGGATTTGATAAGTAATCAAGATTGATTTTCGAGTTGATGGCTTCTTTGCCATCTTCCGCCGCTTTTTCCTGACCCAAGGTCAGCGGAACAGGTTCGTCCTTTATTGTAAACTCAAATCTTCATTACCAAAAGAAAATTCACTCATGAAATCTATAAAGTCAGGCTTCTTGCCCGTTCTCCTGTTGTTCGCAATAATTGCATTACAAGCATGTAAAGCGAAAAAGTTAGTTCAGAAACCCATACCGCCAACAGAAACTGCAATCGCAGCTCCGAGTGTGCAGCCGAAACCAAAGCCTGTTACGGAAGCGAAACCTCCGGTTCCTCCTGTAAAAAAAGAGGATCTTAATATAGATGCTGTTAAAATTCAGTTTGACTTTAATTCCAGCGTTTTACGCACCGGTTCTTACGGCATACTGGATCAGGCGGCATCGGCCATAAAGGCGAATCCCAGCGTTACCTATCAGTTGAACGGCTATGCTTCCATAGAAGGAACACCAGAACATAATATGATATTGTCAAAAGACAGGGCGAACGCCGTTAAAACCTACCTGGTTAACGCTGGGGTAAGTCCGGCCAATCTGAAAGTCAAAGGATTCGGTACGCGCAATCCCGTGGCGGATAATAATACCGAGACCGGAAGGGAGCTGAATCGTCGCGTCGAAATCAAAACAAAATATTAAAAGATGTTTTCGGCACGAACCCGCTATTCGGCAGGTCATCAAAAGCGGCGGAATAGCGGGATCCCAACAGTTTATATCCGGGGGGATATTACTAATTTTTTTAAAGCTAATGCTATGTTTAAATACTTGCAACAAATTTTCAGGCCAGCTTATTCAGCAAAACACCCCGTTAATTTACCGGACCGGTGCATTCCTTTTTCCTTGAAAAAGTTCAGCATGCCCTCTGCTATACTGGCAATTTTCTTCATTTGTTTTCCTGGGATCTCCTTCGCCCACGGGTTTAAATTTAAGCTGAAGAATACATCAAAAACCGATGTTGCTGTATTTTATAAGGTCAGTAAAAAATCAGGATCAGCTAAAATTAAAGCGCTGATGAACCTGAAACCAGGCGAGGAAAAATTGAAGGATATCAAAGTAGATAAGGAGGATACGGTGGCCTTTTATGGACAGGATACTGAAAACAATACCTCCGTGATGATCAAAAAGGACTATAATTCCCTGGAGAAAAACAAAGACGGGGTTTGCTATGTGCCTATTATAGTTCCGCAGAAAGAAAGCTCCAATTTCGAATCGCTGGATGGTCTCAGCGTAAAGCTGGAACATAATAAAGTGCTTAGTTTTCTGCTGAAAATGGATTCGACCTCTATGAGCAGCCTCTCCATGCTGGAAAATAACTTTCAGAATATTTACCCGCTGGGCACTTTTATTTTTGTAGATACGAAAACCAACCGGTTGTTGCTTCCCCCCTTAGAGCCATCGTTCTGGAACAGCAATGAAACTTACCTGACGATCCAGGATAGCCTTTACGCCATGGTCAATGCAGAACACAGGGGCATGGCCAATGCACAGGTCGCCTATTTCGTTGCAAAAATGTTCGATTCTTTACGGGTTAACAATACGGCCGAACTCGAATTCAAAGCCCGGCTTTCCCTGTTAAGATGGAAACCAACGCCCAGTGCCAATATTTACCAGGTATTTAATGACAAAGCTGTGCAGGGCTTTCTCCAGAATTGCTATGCCCAGATCGATAATCCTGACGTGGAATACCAGCGGTACCGGCTTTATTTCCTTTCGTCCTATGAGCGGATAGATGACCTGGAAATATTCGGAAAACAGTATTATAACTTTGGTAACGAAACGGACTTGTCTTTGGGTAATATCGCCCAGGTATTCAGTACCAGCCTTGGTGTAATGTATACCAAAAACAAGACATTGAGTAACTATTATTCTGTCCAGGGAGCGGTTTTACGGACCAAAGCCTACGACTTCACTTCCCAATTGTTTAACGGCTTTAAAAATAACGTCAAGAGTAAGATCATTGCCAGTACCTATGCCAACCAGAACAAGATCATCGCGGCAATCGTCGATGAATATAAAAGCCTGGTAGCCTACAACCCCGATCCGATAAGGTTAAGCCTCCAGGCGATTGATCCAAAAGATGCGAATCCATCGCTGGTGCCGATACAAACGACGATCAGCAACCTGTCACCTTATACCTTACTACCGGCTGATACCACCAAACAGGCATCGGCAATAGCCAATAACTATAAGATCGATACCTATAATAACAAGGTCAAATTCTATAATTCGCATTTAAAACAGATCAACGACCTGTTTAAGCAGCTGGATCAGACCAACAGCGATCTCGCCAGAATATCACAATCAAATCCGGATAAAGGATTCAGCAGCTCTGTAAATGCCCCGGGCCTGATTAAAGAAATTGAAGTGAACAGCCAGATTGTGCGGAAAGAGTAGGCAGCGTTTTCCGGGTACACTTTATTAACAAACAAATTCATCATTAAATAAAATCATTATGAAAAACTTCAGTATCGTATTAGCAATAGCAGGCATGCTGCTATTTATAGTTCCTAATTTCTTTTATCGCAATACCGTTAATGCGGTTGACAGTGGAGGCTCTACAGAAATTGTCACCTATCCTGACGGCACCTGGACCAATAAATTGCCGGTCTTTTTTGGGGCGGCAATGATAGGCATTGCCATCGTGTTTTATGTAGCTTCCCGCCCGGTGGTAAAAAAGAACGGGGCTTTGTTGTAGATGAAGTGGAAGTTGCGGATCGGTTAAGAAATCGTCCTGCTGTAGCTTCATAAAAAAGGATAGGCGTTCATCACGCCTGCCCTTTTATTGTTATTAAGGATTTTCATCAACTCATGAATTTTATTCATGGGTTGTTACGAATACGCTTTCAGTAATTGCCGGTAGCGATTCAGAATTCCGGATTTAGAGATATATCCAACGAATCTGCCGTTTTCAACAACCGGCAAGTTCCAGGTATTCGTCTCGTCGAATTTTTTGATAATTTCCCGCACCTCGTCGTTTAGGTCTATAAGTACCGGCGGGGTAGTCATGACGCTTTGAATGCTCAGCTCATGGTAGCGATCCTTGTTAAACATCACCGGCCGGATATCGTCAAGCCTGACGATACCTTCCAGCAAATGATCCTTGTTGATCACAGCTATAAAATTCTTTTTCCCCGTGCGGACCAGCTCGATGAGTTCATGGAATGAAGCATGGATATCGATCTCCTGGATATCTTTATCGATCAGATCAGCGGTGTGGAGTAGCAACAGCAGGTTCTGGTCATGCTCTCTGGTAAATATTTTCCCATCTGCTGCCAACTGTTTCAGGTCAGGAGAGATCGCGGAAAACCGCTTTGCGATTAAAAAAGATATGACGGAAACGATCATTAAAGGAATGAAAAGATCATAACCCGTACTCGACTCCGCGATCAGGAATATGGCGGTTAGCGGCGCATATAAAACACCGCTCATCACCCCGGCCATGCCTACGATGACCAGGTTCGTAGTCGGTACGTTGGGAATACCCAATTGTGTACATAGCAGCGCCATAAAATAACCGACTGTCCCCCCGGCAAATAATGCCGGCGCAAAATTACCGCCGTTCCCGCCACCATAAATGGTGATCGATGTAGCGAAAGCCTTCAAAAGGCAAACCAGGCCGAGGAACAACAATATGAACCATTCGTGAAACGTGAAATATTTGAAAAAGCTTAGCGCAACGATGGATTCGATTTGGCCCGTTGCCAGCCCTTTAATGGTAGAATAGCCTTCCCCGAATAGCGGCGGAAATAAGACGCACATTACCGAAAGAAGGACTCCTGCTATCAAAGCCTTTTGCAGCCTGCTTCTTTTCATATGTTTGAACTGGTGCTCTACCCATTGCGACACGACGACAAAATAGCGGGCATACAGGCCGCAAAGTATCCCCAACAATAAATAGAAGGGAATATTCCTGTAGTTAAATGCATGCCTCAACTGGAATTGAAATAAAGCTTCCTCATTAAGAATGATCCTGGATATAAGGCTACCGCAAACTGCTGCCAAAACCAGTGGAATAAAGTCGGTAAATACAACCCCGGTAAGCAGGATCTCAAAAGCGAACATCATACCCGCAATAGGGGCGTTGAATGCGGAAGCGATACCTGCTGTAGCGCCAGCCGCCAGTAACAAGGTCCGGTCTTTATAATCCAGTTTATAGGTTCTCGCAAAATTAGATCCGATAGCTGAACCGGTAACCGCAATCGGGCTTTCCAGGCCGGCAGAACCACCCAGCCCCACGGTTATCGCGCTCTGCACGATCTGGGAATACATCTTTACCGGCGAAACCATGCTGGAGTTTTGCGCGATCTCATACAAAATCGCCGGAATGCCTTTCCGGTCATTTCCCCGGTAAATGTAAAGTACGACCAATGTGGTCAGCACGATCCCTAATAAAGGGAATACCAGGTAAAAAAAGATCTGTTGCTCAAATTGAAATTTAGAGGTAATTACGGTATGAATATAGTGCACCAGCATTTTTAAAGCCACACCGGCCAAGCCGGCCGTGCAGCCAACGAGAATCCCCGATAAAATCAGAAAATGGCTGTGCGAAATGTAATTGCGGACCCAAAGCAAAATGATCTCGTAGCTTCTAAGCCTACGAACACTTGTTGCTTTAAAATCCCGCTGAAATTTCAAAAAATCGTGTAAATGTCGTAACCTGCTGTATTTACTCAAGGTGTACCTCCGATACTTTTTCGATCATAAAGATTTGTTCTGATTTTTGATAAAAAATCGTGTATGTTAAATGGTTTACTAATATAATCATCTGCATAACAATATTTTGCTATCGATTCTATATCAGGTTCGGCTGAAATTAATATAACCGGTAAGCTCCTGGTATCCGCATGGGTTTTGAGCTTTAAACAAATTTTTGCCCCCGCTTGTGCAGCACCATGCATCCGCAGGTCAATCAATAACAAATCAGGTAAAATCTCGTGTAGCGAATCCGCTTCTTTACCATCTGCAGAGGTTACAATCTGATACCCTTCTGCCGTAAGGATATAAGATAACAATTCGAGTATATCCGGGTCATCATCGATGACTAATATTTTATGTTCATGAGCAGGCATGTGGATGGTTTTTAATGCAGCAGACCCATTTATTTCGGACCTGCTGCAACAATAATATGATCTGTTATCTATTTACCCTTATTATCAGAAGCATCTTTTTTGGCCAGGTAGGCCTTGGCTTGTTTGTTATCAGGATAGATTTCACTTGCCTTTTTGAAGTTCTCCGTAGCCTTATTATCGTCTTTCTCCTTATAGTCATAATAAGCTCCTAAATAGGCATAGGCCTCGCCCAGGTTTTTCTTTGTCCTTTCGTCTGTAGGTGGGGTTACTGTTTCCAGCGCGATGTACTGCTCATATAGAGGCTTGGCAAGCCCTTCGATATTATTCCGGTCTTTTTCTTCCAGGTCCTTGATCCTTGCACGGTACAACAGAACATCCCCGACAGGTTTTGCAACTGTCTTTTGTTGAATATAACTAAAGGCTGAATCCGCTTTGGCCAACAAGGTTGAATCAGGCTTAACACCGTCTTTATTGCCGGTTGAATTGTAATACTGGTTGCTGTAGCCATAATAATAGCTCATTCCCTCGCGGAAATATTCAGTAAGCTTCACATGATGGCTATGTTCTATATATTTTTTATAGGCATCCCCAGCCTCAACATATTTCTTTTTGGTGTACAGAGAAGTGGCTATATCATTATAAGCCTCGTCAAATGTACTATCCAGGGCTATCGCTTTATTTAAGTTTAGGATACCCAATGAATCCTGATTTGTTTTTAGCTGTAACCGGCCCAGGTATAAATAATCCCGCGGAATGATGCGTTTGGCATCCGCTTCTCTGATGAATTTATTTAATGCATCTAAACCCGCCTGGTAGTTCTTGTTTTCATACCCGGCGTACCCCAGGTATCTGTAAATGCGCAGATTTGATTTACTGGATTTAGCCAGATCATTCGCTACCTGTTCCAGCGCTGTATAATCTCCGGCCTGGATCAGGAAATCCGCATAGCGCATTTCTGATTCTGCTGAACGATCCGTTAGATCAAGATATTTTTTATAGTAATCGGCGCCTTCTTTCACTTTTACTGATGCCATTTTGGGATCAGTAAGTGCCCATCTCAGATCTGTCTCAGCCAATTCGCGGTAAGCTGGCCCATAATTCGGATTAATGGCTAGAGCATCTTTAAATTTCTGTGTGGCATCTTCAAAATTATTGGCCTGTTTCCACAGGGAGCCGATGACCACATTGGTTCTTGCCGATTTAGGATCAAGTAGCTGGGCCTGCGAGTAGTTGGAATACGCGTTGTTGTTATCCAGTTTTGAGTGATAAATATCTCCCAAAGTCAAAAAGTACTCCGGATCTTTTGCACCGAACTTTACTGCTTTGGTCAAGGTGTTCAGCGCCAGATCAGCTTTTGGATCCGGTTTTAACAAGTATGCTTTGGCTATATAAATATAAGGCTTGTCGTCCTTGCCTGCCAAAGTGCTGGCTTTATCAAAATTTGATAACATGCTGGCATCATCTTTATCTAATTTGGCAACGATACCTAAACCAACATAATTCAATGCCGATTTAGGGTCTGCCGCAATGCCCTTACTAAATACGGCCTTTGCCGAATCGGGGTAATCCTGCAGTACATACACCCAACCCAAATGAAAATAGTTTTCGTCCTTGGCGGGAGCTGTTGTGATCAGCTGCTGCAATTGCGCTTTGGCTTTCTGATATTGTTCCGCATCAATTGCCTTAAGGGCATCAGCCGTAGTTTGTGCAAAACCCGGGGCAATTATAGATAAACAGCCGAAAAGGCTTAAAATAGTCTTAAGTTTCATAATCAATAAATCGTTAAATAGGTACATCCGTTGAACATGCCCGGATGTGACAATAGTAATTCAGATAAAACGGCAATGATTATCATGAACCTCCCGGAAATGGATATTCGATAAAAAAAGCCTGAAATAACTGTTGCGTTTGCAGGTATTAACCGGGCCGGATGAACCACACGGATAACCCTGCTAATAGGTTTTTAAAACTGATGAAGAGGTACGATCTAAATCCTGAAATTACAGTGCGTTAGGTAAGTGTGCTGAAGATTATAGAATATGGTAAATCGGGGAGGAATTATTTTGGATAAGGCGCGGGATGAATAGAAAACCGTAAAGATCAGGAGCAGGCAAACCGGCAGCAGGCGTTGCTTCAACTGTTCATTTTCCAGGGTGGACTTTTCTATTGCCCGAAAAGAATTATTCCTGTTTAGATGAAAATGCTGGACATGGCTTTTCTCCGCGAAATAGGAGCTGGCTCTCGGACAGGAGCTTACCGGGTTGTACCGGGGCATATTAAGCACATTAGCAATCGTGGCTAATACGTATACCAGCAAGAAGCACACAATAAGAGGTTTAAAAAAACAATACGATTTAAATTTTGTCATTAAAATCACACTTTGCTGGCATCCGGCTAAAAATAACCAGAATAATGTTTGTTGTCAACTAATTCTCAGTTTTTTCATTAAATCAAAATGACGGCAATTCGGAACAGAGCGGCACAAGCTGCTGTAAAGCAATGGCTTGTGTATTCATTATTGTGAGGCTAAGGCATTTTATCTATGGATTAAAACAATTGGGTTGTTTTTTATTCAATTTTTTATATTTAGAAGGAACTGAAATATCATGGTTAACTCTCCCAAAAGTTTTAAGATTTTCCAAGGGACAGGTACTGTGATTTAATGAGCTGCGTTAAATACCTGTTGTTCCACGCCAACCTTTGTTGGATCCTATATTATTAAAACACTGATGATTATTTCCCCTTCGACCAAATATCTGATTTCAACAATTATCTTCTCCCTGTTGGTCATTTTTGCTGCAAACGCACAAGTCGTTCCTCCCAGGGAAAAAATTTGCGGACGTTGGGAGTCTGCAAATAACACCCTGATCATTACCATTTCATTGATGAAAAACGAGTACAAGGCAGTCATAGACTGGTTTAGCGATACAGAAGGGAAGCCGCTGGATTACTGGAAAGACAGGCATAACCCTGATCCTAAACTTCGCAACCGCAAAATACATGGTCTAAGTATCCTTAGAAATTTAACTTATCACGCAGATACGAAATCATGGGAGGATGGAATGATTTATGACTCCAAGCATGGCAAAGAATGGAACGCATCGGCTTACATTGATGGGCAGGGTCTTCTGCGGGTAAAGGGATATTGGCATTTTAAATTTATTGGCCGTACCATGAAGTTCAGGCGGATATAGTTTTTTATTAAAAAGCTATTTCCACTTACATTTTTTCCTTTATTCCCCTTCTGATCAACCACCAGTTCACCGGGTAGGCGGTGACAAAACCCCAAAGCATGGCAATCTGCATCATGAACCAAAATAAAGGATTGGTAACTGGTATTTTGTATCCAAAGATCCAGTAAAAGCTTAACGCCATCCAGCCGTACATGCCAACCTGCCAGGCTGTGAGGGAGAGCGCATCTGCCTTTAAAGCCGCTATCAACGCAGCTTTTACAGTTAAGTTTTTCATGGGCCTAAGGGCATAATATTGAAAGAGTATGCCAAAGGCAAAAGCCAGTAAAAAATCAATTGTCCATGTCCCGGCCAGTTTGCTGCCGAAAATGGAAACCGGGACAAAAAACAAAAATGCTTCGGCGAACAGATCACCGACGGTACACCCGCTGCCACAGTGCAGCGCGCCAATAGCAACGCTTTGCCAGAATGGTTTATTTGGTATGGATATCGCGGCATCGGTTTCTTCTGCGGTTTTCTTCAGTGTACGCTTTTGCCCGATCTTATAATAAAAGATCAATGCCAGGGGCCCGGCATATAATGCGGAGATCGGGTAAACATAATTCATGACCATCATCTTTTGTCGATTTCCCCTGATTATATCTGAAAGAATGATGAAGGAGCAGATGATACCCGAAGCAATTGAGAGAACGGATAGGAGATGCAAATGTTCGTCGGTTATCAATGCATTAAAGTTTATCTAAGAATTATTTAACAATCATACTGCATCTTAGTTTGCATTTAACTGCATACAGCGCGACTAACTCCGGTTAATTTGATAATTTAGCTGAAACGAGCAGAGTGAACGCACGGTATTGTTTAACTGTTAATAAAATCAATTGAAAGTTGGAGACCAGAATGTACTAACACTTACCCCAATTTATCGCGTTGAAATAATGATATGTTCTGATGAATATTAACGAAATACTTACTATTACCATCGTACTGGCTGCGATATTTGCCTATATCAATCACCGGTGGATCAAATGGCCCCCTACAATAGGTATTATGATCCTGTCCCTGGTTTCTTCCATACTCATGGTGGCCCTTGGCTGCTCTCATTACCTGCTCTCCATGAAAGCCATCGAACTGGCCTCTTCTATCGATTTCCAAGATGTACTGATGAATTTCATGCTGAGTTTTTTATTGTTTGCAGGGGCGATTCACATTGATGCGGGCAAATTAAAGCAAGAACGCATCCCTGTTATCGTGCTCGCTACTATCGGTATTCTAATTTCCACTTTTCTGGTTGGCGGAATGGTATGGTTTTTATTTGGGCTATTCCATTTTCCTATTCCTTTTATATATTGCCTTTTATTTGGCGCATTGATATCCCCCACCGACCCGATAGCGGTTTTAGGGATCTTAAAAGAAGCTAAAATACCGGCTTCGCTTGAACTTAAGATCTCCGGAGAATCCCTGTTCAATGACGGCGTTGCGGTAGTAATCTTCATCAGCATTGCTGAGGTAGCCAAATCAGGAGATTTTTCGGCTGTGGATGTGGGAAAGCTGTTTTTTCAGGAGGCCATTGGCGGGCTGTTGTTTGGGGCCATTTTGGGTTACGCCGGCTTCCGGGCGCTGCGTTCCATCGACGATTATAAAGTAGAAACGTTGATAACGCTGGCTGTAGTGATGGGCGGTTATTTTATCGCGGGCCATCTCCATGTTTCCGGACCGCTGGCTATGGTAGTTGCCGGTATGATCATCGGTACCAAAGCCAAAGAGGAAGGCGTTTCTGATATTACCAGGGACTATCTGGGCAAATTCTGGGAACTGATTGACGAGATCCTCAACGCAGTTCTTTTTCTGTTTATCGGATTGGAAATGCTGATCATCAAAGCTAATACGACGGTGCTGATCATTGCCGGTTTTTCTATCCTGATCGTATTGCTGGCCCGATGGATCTCTGTGATCATACCTGTTTTCTTTTTAAGGTATAAAATTAAATTCGAAAGGCATGCTGTTGCCATCCTGACCTGGGGTGGTTTACGCGGTGGGATTTCGGTAGCGCTGGCTCTTTCGTTAGGCAGCAATATGTACCGCGATCAATTTGTGCTTATTACCTATGTCATCGTAGTTTTCTCGATATTGGTACAAGGACTAACCATTGGGAAAATGGCAAAAAAACTTCTTCAACCAGCTAAATGAATAAGTAATGATGAATACCTTACAAAGTATCCGGCGGTTTTTGAACTATCGCTTTAACCTGCAGGAAGATCGCGCGGATGAACAGGTAATTACCGGGTCAATACGCAAAAATGTCGATTTTAAAGGGGCTAATCTGTGGGCCCTGATCTTTGCTATTTTTGTGGCCTGCATAGGGCTTAATGTGAACTCAACGGCAGTGATCATAGGCGCGATGCTGATTTCTCCCATCATGGGCCCGGTTATGGGAATTGGGCTTGGCATTGGGATCAACGACCTGGACCTGGTGAAAAAAGGGCTTAAAAATCTTTTCGTGGCATCGCTTATTGGAATACTCGCTTCAACTGTATATTTCCTGATCACCCCGTTACATGATGCGCAATCCGAACTTCTTGCCCGCACTTCACCCTCTATTTGGGATGTGTTTATTGCTTTCTTTGGTGGTATGGCCGGTATGGTTGCCGCTACCCGCAAAGAAAAAAGCAACGTTATCCCCGGCGTGGCTATCGCGACCGCGCTCATGCCGCCGTTGTGTACCGCTGGATTTGGCATCGCTATGGGCAACTGGTTTTTCTTCCTGGGAGCCATTTATCTTTATTTTATTAACAGCGTGTTTATAGCAATAGCTGCATTTGTCATAGCGCGTTACGTAAAGTTGAAAAGGCATCATTTTGAAGACATAGCAACGGAAAAAAAGGTGAACCGGTACATTATTGCCATTGTAATTATAACAGTTCTCCCAAGTATCATCATGGCTTATCGTATCGTTGATAAAAGTATTTTTGAAACTAACGCCCGTAAATTTGTTGCAGAGCAGTTCAATTTCAATAATACACAGGTGGTATCAAAGTCATTCGCATACAGCACCAAACAAAAATCTATCGAGGTGTTATTAATAGGGGCTGAACTTGATAAACACGTATTGGATACGTTGAACAAAAAGCTGGAACACTACCGTCTTAAAGGGGTTGAACTACACGTCCGCCAGGGGTTGAATGCACAGCAGCACATTGATCTCTCTCAAATAAAGGCGAGCATCCTGGAGGATGTATTCAATCAGGTGCCTAAAGAGGATACTGTTCATACGGTCGTCTTAAAAACTTTATTAGAGGATTCCACGGTGTTGAAAGAAATAAAAATATTGTATCCTCAAATTCGTTCATATGGGCTAAGTAAAGTCGTTTTGCAGCGGACAGATACTTTAAAGGCAGACACGCAGCGGATGGCGCTGATCAGGTTTCAGAAAAGACCGTCCGAATCTGAAGTGAAGAGATTGCAGGAATGGCTTAGGGTGAGATACGGGCAAGGTGATATTAAAGTAATTACCGAATGAATTGAGATATGATTGTAGTTAATAACAATTTCAATCGCTTTTAACTATCCTGTAACAGTGAAAACGATATGTGTACTTGGTTGGTGTTCTGATCAATGATATTATAGCTAACACGGGCCTTATGATATTCGAGTACCCGCTTAACTATACTCAACCCGATTCCGCTTCCGGCAATGTTTCCAATATTGCTGCCTCTGTAAAAGGCGGTAAAAAGAGTGGCTGTATCTTCTATTTTTGGCACTTCACCGGTATTGGTAATCAGAAGCTCCGCTTCCTGATCACGCTGCCGGATCAGGCATTCCAATAAATGATTATCAGAGTAGATATAGGCATTCTTAAAAAGATTTAACAGCACGATCTTTAAAAGGGTTTCGTCACCAAGTATTTCCGGTTCTGCTGCATTCCCCGTGTTGTTTTCTATTTCAAACTTCAATTTAAAATCCGGGAAAACTTTTGACAAGTCGGCTACTGTATTAAATATCAGTTCATCCAGCCTGATCTTCGTGAAAGAAAGTTTATGTTCACTGCTATTGATGTCGGCCAATGCCACCAGTGAACTGATAATTTCGGAAAGCTGAAAGGTGTCTTCGAAAATACTGGTCAGGTTTGCCCTTATAATGTTGTCCAGGTCTGGTCGCTGAATTAAATTCTCTATTTGTGCTGCCACACGGGCAACAGGGGTACGTAATTCGTGGGAAGCATTGCCCGTAAACTCCTTTTGCCTGTTATAGGCATTGTCGATCCGGTCCATCATCTGGTTAAAGGAATGGGCCAGCGCGTTGATTTCATCTTCCCTTTTAGCCTCTGATAGCCTGATCTTTAAATTACTATCCGTGATCTCCTGTATTCGTTTGCGGAAGTTATCCAGAGGCTGTAATGCTTTTTTACTCAGACTGAAAGATAAAAGCCAGACAATGGCGGTACCTATGATAAAGGCACCAAACAGGAGGTATTTTAAATAATTAAGTTTATTGTTGTCGTAGGTGTCTTCGGCCGATACGGCAACATAATAATGTTTGTGGTCATACGTATAGTACAGCCCGAGTACATCATATTGTGCTGTCTTTTTAAATACTCTGCGTTTGGTTCTTATCTGGTCAAGATCGGCTTTTGTTAAATTTACCGTTAGTGTGTCGTTGCTATTGTAAATGAGTTTGTAATTTTCGTCGTATATCTGGGTGTTTTCTTTGTAAAGCTTATTGATACTGTTACTGTCGATGATCTTTTGCATCTTGTAATCGATCTCTTTGACCTCGATCAGCAACTTTGCTGTTGTCTGCGCTTTTTCGGCCATTAATGCAGAAAACTCATCCTGCCTGAAGTGGGCAAAAAGCAGGTAAACTGTTAAAGTAACAGTCGCCAAAAGTACTGAAAACAAAGAGCTGAAAATAAAGGAGAAGCGCTGTTTTAAATTCATTTGAGATAATAGCCAAATCCTGCACGGGTATGAACCAGTGGCCTGTTAAAACCTTTATCAATTTTGTTTCTTAAATAATTGATATATACCTCTATGGTATTGGTACCTGTTTCAAAATTGATATCCCATACCTTGTTCGCAATCGTCTGTTTGGAAACCGGCTTACCATTTTCCATCGCAAGTAATTCGATCAGTTTATATTCCTTGGGGGTCAGGGCGATTTCCTTTCCGGCCCTGGTTACCTTCATCTCGCCGGTATAAATCATCAGGTCATCAACAATAATGGTTTGCCTGTTATCCTCGCCGGTATGATAGCTTCTCCGCAGGAGGGCATTAATGCGTATGAATAATTCTTCCAGGTGAAATGGCTTGACGAGATAATCGTCTGCGCCGGATTCAAACGCTATGATTTTGTTCTCTACGTCACTATAGGCCGTTAACATTAGGATTGGCTTGTTCTTATCTGTTGCTCTGATTTTTTTACATACCTCTATGCCGTTAAGGGAAGGAACATTGACATCCAAAATATACAGTTCATAGTTTTCAATCAGGAGATGCTTGAAAAATAACTTACCATCGTAAACGACATCGCAAAGCAACCCCCGGCTGTCCAGGAAAATCTTGATTTCATTGGACATTTTATAATCGTCTTCTAATAGCAGAATTTTGTAGATCATGTATAATGAAGAGAGAGTTGTAAAAACGTAACGGACAATGACCCAATATACAGATAAAGCTCCGGTTGATTAATCCGAAGCTTTAAATAACAGTCATTATTTCCCTAAAATAATGCCCCGAAACAAGATATATGAGTATATAACTTATCCTAGTTCCAGTTCCAGTTTACCTTCGGCTGTTGAAGGGGCTTGCTCTGTTTCACCATGATGTTCAAATTTCATGTTTACACTAATGATCAGAAAGTAAGCCATACTGAATATCAATGACAATAGAACGCTGACCAATATGGCAACCTTAGCGATATCCTGAAAAGCTTCCGCTTTAAAGGCCAGCATGGTAGTAAATATTGACATCGTGAAACCGATACCTGCAAGTGTTCCCATCCCGAAAACCTGCTTCCACTCCACATTACGCGGTAAACTGGCAACTTTACAGGCCACCAGTATTCTGCTGAACAGGAAAATACCGATGGGTTTGCCAATCACCAGACCGAATATGATACCCAGGCCAACGGTAGTTCCTAACGCACCTATTATATGGTCCGGCATTAATATCGCTGTGTTTGCTAAGGCAAACAATGGAATGATCAGGAAATTCACCCAGCGGTGTATAGCCTTTTCAATTTTCGGTAGTTCCGCAACTGGTGTGGCGAAAGCCACCAAAACACCAACAATGCTTGACTCTATTCCAGAGTTAAAAAAAGCATACCAAAGCCCCAGGGATAATACAATTTGTACAGGACCAAATTTCATCTTTGTATAATTAACAGCTAACAATGCAGCATAGAGGAGGGCACCGACACCAAGAAAAAGCCAATTGATGTGCCCGCCATAAAACAGCGCAATCACAACAATAGCCCCAAGGTCATCAATAATGGCGAGTGCCATTAGCAGTATTTTTAAACCCACAGGTATTCGTTTGCCCAGTAAGGAGGCTATACCAACAGAAAAAGCTATGTCGGTAGCAGTTGGTATCCCCCAGCCGTGCAGGTAACTGGTATGTAGGTTAAAAGCAACAAATATCAGTGCGGGTACGGCCATCCCCCCCAGGGCTGCCCCAAAAGGAAGCACCGCCTTTTTGAAGGATGAAAGTTCTCCGCTGACCAGTTCTCGTTTAATTTCCATTCCGGCCATCAAAAAGAAAAAAGCCATCAGGAAATTGTTGATCCAGCTTAAAAAGTTTTCGGGCAAGGGTATAGATGAGAGAGTTAATAGATCACCATGCCAAAACTGTTTGTAGGCAGTAGCGAATCCCGAATTAGCCAGGCACATAGACAATACAGTGCAGGCTATTAACATCAGGCCGGTAAAACGGCTGTCATTAATCAAGATCCTTAATGGATTGATGGCTTTTAATAATATCCTTTTCATAGACAGTTCCCTTTCCTTTTAATAAAATTACCTGCCCCTCGCAGGCAGGTAATTTTCAACTTTCAAACTAAATTAATCGACGTAGCCCAAAACACCCATTTCTGGTATGTCCAATCCGGCAACTTCGTCTTCCGCTTTAACCCTGATCGGGGTTATTTTATTTGATATCTTAAAGAAGATATACATCACTATGAATACAAAAACTCCGCAGGTGAGCGTGCCTACGCATTGCGCACCAAACTGGCTCGCATCGCCATAAAACAAACCTTTCACTGGTCCGGCAACCCCGTTCCAGCCATCACCATAAGAGCCGTCGGCAAATAGGCCCAACGATAATACTCCCCATGCGCCGTTTACACCGTGTACTGCAAAAGCGCCTACCGGATCGTCTATTCTGAGTTTGTTGTCCATTAAATGAATGGTTAAAACTACCAGACAACCCGCTATAGCGCCGATGATAACCGATGATATCGAGTTTACGAACGCGCAGGGCGCAGTAATTGCCACTAAACCAGCCAGCATACCATTCGCCAGCATACCTGGGTCCGGTTTCTTTTTCTGTATATAAAGAAGTACCAATACGGCCAGTGTTCCGGCGGTGCCGGCCATCATGGTATTAACCGCGACAATGCTGATACGGAAATCGCCGCCGGCTAAAGTTGACCCGGGGTTGAATCCAAACCAGCCCAAAGCCAGGATGAATGTGCCCAGTAAAGCCATCGGTATATTGTGACCGGGGATTGTATTTGCGGTACCATCGGCATTGAATTTGCCAATACGTGGCCCAATAATGATAGCACCGGCAAGGGCAGCGACACCACCCACCATGTGTACAACGGATGAGCCTGCAAAGTCAACCATGCCATGGCCTAAATGAAAGTTAGCACCTAATTGAGACAGCCATCCGCCGCCCCATACCCAGTTGCCATATAATGGATATACAAACATGGAGATAAACAAACCGAAGATAAGGAATGACTTGAACGACCATCTTTCGGCCATAGAGCCAGTTGGGATAGTAGCTGTAGTATCCATAAACACCATCTGGAACAGGAATAATGTAAATACACCCACATCATACACTTTACTGTTCAGGAAAAAACCTACAGAACCGGCAATGCCAAAATCATGACCGAATAAATTTACTACAACTTCATGGCTAACTACGCCGGGAGCACCGCCTAAAGTAGCCGCATTTAGCGCACCGCCAAACATAAAGGCAAAGCCACATATCCAGAAACCAAACATACCCAGTGCGTAAACCAAAAAGTTCATACCCATGGTATGCGCTACATTTTTCTTTTGCGTAAAGCCTGTTTCAACCAGCGCGAAACCGGCCTGCATGAACATTACAAGGAAACCCGCGATAAGCGTCCACATGATGTTGATGGCAATTTTGTTATGCCCGACAGCGTCGCCAAGTTCAGCCGCAGTCGGAGCACCTGGCTTGGCCGCTGTAACATCTGTAATGGTACCGGTCTTTCCTCCAGTTGAATCCTGCGCAAAAGAGCGGACAGGCTCGATTAAAACAAAAGCAATGAGTAAAATCATACCTAAAACCAGGTATGCGGGGATTTTTTTGTGTAGAATTTTAATTTTCATGTGTTAAAAGGGTTAGTTTGGTTTGATTTGCATGTGATTTTTAAGCTTTTTTTAATATTGAATCTAAATACCAGGCATTGCATGGTGTTTTTCAATGAAGTTAAAGTGATTTATGCTAAAAATACACATTAATGAAACGTTAAAACCTTAGAAAAACCTTAGAATTTAAATTAGACCGCGTTTTAAAATGGGTTATAGATAGTTTTATGAAGAATTTCAGACTTTAATGCGTTTTAAAATGGCTTAAGTGATTTAAAATGTCGTTAAAATTCAAATTTTACTATTGGTTTAAATGGAAAATATATTAAATCGACGCTCACTTAAATAAAATGCCATAATTCTAACAAAAATGATAGCTACAATCGCCAAAATTGCGCTGTTTTTGTGCATAATTGCCTTGCCCCTGTTGCCGACTCAGAAAAGAAGGCGAGTTAAGCTTTCCAAAAAGCAGGCAACGGAAGAACGATCACAGTACGCCGTTAACGAGGATGGTTATATCGAAGTGTTCAAGCAAGAGGAAAAGGAGTTTTAGATTACTGCAGAGGCATGATCTATAGTTTTCAAATTAAATACCTCTATAACAGCCAGGTAAACCGATAATGAATCTTAGTAGTTTGGCCAATATGGTTTTAGACTCGGTTTTTGACGTAAAATTTGTCCATAGGCGTAAATATTGCGAATAATAGGAGTAAATAATGTCAATACCATATTAAACATGGTTGAATTTGTTTGTCAATAGTTTGCCCTTGAATTTTTACCCGATCAAGCGCTGCTGCATCCATAATATCATTAAATAATGTTCATGATCGATAGGAGTTCATAAAGCAAAATCCGTTTTTCTTCCGCCAATTTTAATTCTATGCCTGTGCCACGTTCTAATTATGAGCATTGTCCGCGCCAGGATATCCCGAGATATTCTTTTATTATAAATTCGAGCTGCGCAATACCGGAGCCTGCTTAGGCAAAAGTACGGGCAGCCCTGTATATAAGGAAAATTGGGGTGCAAGCATTTCGTTAGCACGGGTCATCAAAAGACATTTAGGCAATTTGTCGATAAAGACAAAGGAAATCTTGATAACGTAAATCTGCCAATCTTCGGTTTTCGTAAATCAGCACAAATACTCATAGATGCGGATCAAAAAAATAAAGCTGAGCGAGGAGATGTTGATTAGGGCTCTGAGAGAACGCCATCCGCAGGGGGCGCGTGCTCTTTACGATATGTATTACGGTGCATTATTCGGTACCATTGCTCGTATCGTTCCGGACCAATACCAAAGTGAAGATGTCCTTCAGGAATGTTTTCTGCGGATCTGGAACCAGATCGACCAATATGATTCCAGCAAGGGTCGACTCTTTACCTGGATGGTTAATATAGCCCGTAATATGGCTATTGACCGGCTGCGTTCTAAAGGTTACCGGAACGACAGGAAGACTGGTGGTTTGGAAGGTTGCGAACATATCGCACAAAGCCATGAGGGAATTTTCGACCGCCTGGACAGCCGCCTTATCCGTAAAGGGATGGTCATATTGCAGCAAAAAGAACTTAATATCGTCGACCTCATTTATTACCAGGGATATACCCATACCGAAGTGGCCGAGGCCCTCCAAATACCCTTAGGTACGGTAAAAACGCGTTTGCGAACAGCGCTTCAACGCCTTCGCGTTTATTACACCTGTTATTCCCTGCAGGCGAGCTGAAATATTTTGATGCGTTTATTCTGACCTTTCCAAAGCTATTAATGTTATTAATTTCAGGCGCTTTGAGTTCTTTAAATCCTACAGTAATTTGTCAATGAAGCTTCCTTTTTACGCGCTGCCGTAAACAATGGTACTACAAAAACAGGCAAAAGGTGACCTAACTTCAGCATTTAAAATATTCAGTTCAACTATTCATCAGCGGTCAATTCATCAAGAATTTTTTGCCAGGCAGGTTTCCGGGGAACATTTCCACGGATTTACGATACATCTCTATTGCTTCTTTCTTTTTGCCGATTTGCTGCAAAGCTTTTCCATAGCTGTCATAAGTATTCCAGCTTTGGGGGTACAGGAGGGTGCATAATTTCAGTGCTTCCAGCGCTTCGAGATCTCGGTGGTCGTCCAGAAGTTCCAGTCCGAGTTCGTTCAGTTCCCGCTCATCGGCGAAATAGTGAAGGGTATCCATCTTTAACCTGTTGTAGAAGGTAGCGGCTGCATCTGGTCCTTCCTTAAAAAGGATACGTGCGTAAGGAAGGAAAAGGGATTGTTTTCCCGGCGGGGCTAGCTTAAAGTTCGAGACATTGTAGACGATGTTAAAGACCTCCTTACAGGCAGAGCCAAAGCCGCTGCTTTCCGCGTTATCGAGCAGGATTAGTGTTCTGTGATGCGTAATGTCATGCCAGAAGAAGGTAAAGAAGCCGGGTTCACGGCCGGTATGCATGACCATTTTACCCAGGTTGTTCACAGGCAGGAACCAGCCCATTCCATATCCTGCCGGGCCGAACTCTCCGCCGGGCATAGCCTCCGCGCCGTCATTCAGGCGGCAGGAAGTAAAGGCCTGGCTAAGCAGTTTTTTGTCTAGTAATTTATACCTGTCCAATGCCTGGGCGAATTTCAGCAGATCAGTTGTCGTGCTGACGATGTTTGTCGGGCCGTACAAATCACGCAGGTTATAACTCCAGCGTCTCACTTTTTTACTTTGGCTGATACTTTCCATGTCTCCGAGGTAATGATGACGAACGAGGTAGCCGGTGACCCGGTTGGAATCACCCTGCCTGTTGCCCAGCAGGTAGCTGTCCTTCATTCCTGCTGGCCGGAAAATATGTTTGTCCAGGTAGGTAGCAAAGGTTTCGCCGCTTATCACAATAGTTTCCCGGTATTGGATTTATCGTCAGCCAGCCGTTATTGCAACCTAGACCTGCATCACTGAAAGGGTACTTGAGTCGGCGATGAGAATAACCCTGATATATATTTTTCTATAAACAATGACTGGTAATTCAACGTTAAATAAGTTGTCCGGTTTTGCTAAAATGCCATTCGGAGTCGTGCTATAGGTTTTATTTGAACTAGCCCTGTAAATCACAATGCAATCAAGTGAACTGAAAGCGCGCCTATTGCTTTTTACGCCTATGTTAATTGAGCAACATTTGGACTATTGATATGCGAAGTTGCTACCTAACAAAACTACGGGTGATAGGGTTTGCCTGTATGTGTTAGCATTTTTATCTTAAAAGTCGTTATTTAGCAATTTTCAATTATAACGACCTGCTTAAATTAAATTTTCCTTCCGTTATATCTGCATAAATTAACGGCGAACTGCCCACCTTATGGATATTCCGGTATGCTTGACCATGTTGTTCCGTGCTCATTGGATCAATGAGTCGTGTTAATGAATATAAATTTCAAATATCTAACTCATAAAGATAGCATGGTCAAAGTGTAACGGAATGCCCTGACCTCTATTTGCGGAACTCATTGATCAACGGCTCCGGAATATCCAGGTTGAGGGCCTGAAAATTTTTGTATCACAACTCCGGACAGGAGGTGGGTACGATTTATTTTCGAAGCAACGCTTTTTCTGTATATGGGAAGGTGATAGATGTAAATATTATTTGAAATATTATTTTGCAACTTGCTGTAAATAAATTGTTTTATGTTTATATTGGTCTCGTTAGACCTAAAGTCTGGCAAACCTTACCATGTCACCATTCGCCCGTTTTAAAAAACGAACGCTTGACCTGCTTTTGCCGGTCGTGTTATTGTTTGTTTGTCTAAATGCCAGCGCTCAGAGTGCCCAGGTGATCAGCATTGACTCCCTAAGCGGCAAGCCCTCGGCAGGTTTTCCTTTTGATAGCCCTTTTGAATTGAAATATTCCTTATCCGGGGGTGTTAAAGCGAGCAGTGCTATTTTATTCAGCGTAAGCAGCCAGGGTTGCCTTGGTAATGTCCTGTCCCAGGATTGCCGGGAGTCGATCCTGAAGACACAGATCGATGCACTTAAGAAAAAGATAGCCGAAGAACAGGATCCCCTTGAAAAGAAGAAGCTAAAAAAACTGCTGGCGCAACAATTGAGTAGCACGATCAGCGTACCGCTAAAGATCAATAAACAGAACGGAGCAGATGTCTATGTTGATATGCCGGCACTTTCACCGAACAGGAGTTACCGGGTGTTCATCTTTGCTAACCCCGTCAAGGTCGAAGGATTGGAAGCTATCCTCAAAAAAATGGATACGGACGCTGTCGGCGCTGAAGCGGATTTCAACAAATTAGCGGTTACCTACAACACCGTTATACAAGTCAATCCCAGCAAGCCTTGTGCTGGCTGCCAAACGATCACTTTTCAGATAGGCCCTTTCGCTGCCTTTCAGCAAGACTACACCAATAAATGGAAAGCGCCCTGGACAGCATTGGTCGCTGAACGGGCAGCTTTGGATAAGTTAAAAGCCAGGTTTGCCGGAACAGCACCTTCAAAAACCTACGATCAAAAATATGACAAGATCATCAAAGATTTCCTGGCCTATGCGCAGGAATGCATCAAATGTGATGTGAAGGCCCCGCAATATGAACTACTATCTAAAACCAAAGTAGATATCCCTTCGGTGCTGATCAATTTACATTCCTCCTTGCTTCCCACGGTATATACAGGGGAAACAGACCTTGCGCTGCTAAATGCCACAGTTCCGAATCCAGACCAGGCCCCTGAAGTGACATTGCAGAACCTGACCAACACGATACTGGAGTTACAGGCGATCGTCGCGCTGACGGATTATTTCAAGTATAAGTATGCTTATACCAATACCGATCTGGCGGCGTTCGAGCTGTTCATAAAAGGTGCGATCACGGACAACGAGGCGAACCTGACCGCGCTGAAAGCCTATCAAAAAGCTATTGCTGATGAGACCGCAAAGGTCAAAAAGATGGAGGCGGCTTTTACTGCTTTAACGGTTCCCTTTTTTAATCAGCCGGTCAATAACGTGGGCTCGAACACCTGGACCTACAGTTTCGATACGCGGGCAACCTATATGATAAGGTCTGATTTTGGCTTCATGGTATATGGCAATCCCTGGAACAATCCGGGTTTGAAAGGTTTTTTACCTTACGTAGGCTTTCACGTTAACCTGCGCCCCATGAACACCGACATCCCATTCAGCCAGATCCCTGATAAAGATATCTTCAGCTATTTATCCCTGAACGCCGGTGCTGTCATCGGTTCGCTGGCACAGGCGGGTGAGCGCGACGGCCTGATCGGCGGAACCTCTATCTATACAGGCCTCGGGGTGAATTTCAGTCACGAAGTGCGGCTTACTTTCGGCGGCGTATGGTACCGCAAATACGATCCCAATCCGCTCATCAACCGCAAAACAGCAGGTGTGACACCTTACCTGGGGCTGTCGATCGACTTTAGGTTAAAAGACATTTATAACGGATTTAAGAAAATTTTTGAGCCATGAAAAAATTGACCTATGGTTTGATCCTGCTGGGCATATTAGCCTGGAACAGCTGCCAGAAAGACCCGGACGAGTACCTGGCTGAAAACAAAAGTAAAATATTCATGATCTCGGCGCCAACATCCGTCCCAGCGGACGGCAAGTCAACGATCCTGATCACCGCAACACTTTCGCCGGCGACCGCCGATAATAGAACGGTGACGTTCACGACGAGTAAGGGGACATTTGCCGATAACGATTCCGTTAAACTTACTACAAACGCTGCAATTACCAACGGTACGCTGGTGGCTTCGGCCTATCTTAGGTCAAGCGTGGATGCCAATGACCGTGTGCTGGTCAAAGTATCTGCACCACGTTTGGACACGACCCTGGTGATCAAATTCGTGACGGCCCTGCCGGATAGCATCCACAGTGAGTCGACGACGGTGATCGCCAGTAAGAATTACAACAACCAAATACCGATCACCACCTACCTTTTCCGCAAAGTCGGTAAAGCAACCACCGGCCAGACAGCGTCTTACCGCGCTATTAAAGCTGATGGCACGGGTATCGGATCCTTTATCGGTATAAGCCCGACCGGTAGCGATGCCACGGGAGTGATCAAATCCACCTTCGTTACACGGGATTCCGTCTATGCTGGAAATATTCGGATCATCACTTCGGTGCTAGGTACGCAAAAAACACTTTTGGATACTGTTAAACTTTTAATAAAACCTTAGCAACATACACAAATGGCACAATTTTCAGAAGAAACGGTGGCTGATGGTATTCAGCAACTCATCAACGCTTTTCAGGAGCAACTCGATGGAAGGATCATCGGCATCAGATCGATCACATTTGAACTTTCTGATGAAACCGAACAAGAGATCGACCTGCCGGAAGACGGACACGGTGTGATCGGTGACCCGGGCTCCAGCCCAAACACGGTTTGCACACCGTTGGGAGGCGGCATGTGGCAGTGTGTCAAAACTTAATCGCCATTACGCCTTTTTAACGGACCTGCCTGTTGCCGTTCCTTTTGAACGCGTGTAAACCACTCCAGGAAACCCGGGGTGTGTTTGGAAGCTGCAAATAGGGCGGCCAGGTATTCGTCTAATATTTTGAGTTGCTTCCATTGTTGGGCTTCGGCTAACAATTCGGCAAGGCCATTCGTCAACATTTCCGGCTCAGTTGGGGATTCT
This sequence comes from Mucilaginibacter gossypiicola, assembly GCF_900110105.1. Lineage (GTDB taxonomy): Bacteria > Bacteroidota > Bacteroidia > Sphingobacteriales > Sphingobacteriaceae > Mucilaginibacter > Mucilaginibacter gossypiicola. The sequence continues at coordinate 350,838 of NZ_FOCL01000002.1, forward strand.
GCGTTCAATACTGCCCGCGTTTCTTCCCTGGGTGGCCTTGCCCTTTCTCGCTCCAGTTGCCGGGCATGAATTTCCATATGGTCTACGATAGCCTGGATCTGTTCCTCCAATAACTTGTTGCCGTCGCGCCAGTCGCGGCCTCCCCACCAGTCCATCCGGAACGCAAGCCGGCCTGTGGGTTTTAGTTGTCGGGTATCATGTTCGTTCGCTTTCGGCAGGGTCTTACATATCTCGTAAAGTCATGGCCTAATTCTCCTTTAAAAATGTTTTAAGAATTACTCTGACAGCCTCAGCAAGCACCATACCAGTAATATGTGCGAAAAAAATTGCAGTATAACTCTGAAAAAATTACAGTGCCAGTGTCAATTTTTCGCCCTAATGCTCCGGGCGGTCAGTTTTCGGTCGGTAAAAGCCGCGCTGGCCGATGATCTTTACCTGTTGTTTGAAGCCGCGCTGATCGGACAAAAAGTACATCGAGATTATAGGCCAGTTGAAAAAGCAAAGCAATTTCGGCAAAGTTAATTTAACTGGAAAAGACAATTACGTTGACCCTCTTCGCCAATTTACCTTATGACTATAATCAACTGTATTTCAGATTTTACAGTGATAAAATCTAAATTGGCAATTGGGGGCAATCAGGTTCGGTTTATCCAATTTGCCAAATTTCAGTGCATTTTCTCCCAAAGATTAATGAGCCTTTTTTGAGCTGAGTGTATGGCTCTCCTTCCTATTGAATGGGAAAGCTTGGCCGACAGATGACGTCTAAAAATGAATGCATTTTATTCGCTGTTTTTAAATAAAAGCAGAACCGGCAGAGCTCGCAGCAATTTTAAAAGAAAACCCGGACAAATAGCCGCTGATCCTTAATGCCCAAGGCCACTTGTAAGCAGGAGCCCTTGAATAAAAACTAATTAATACCTCGTAAGCTTTAAAACATTACTCAGCAGACAAGAAGAGGTCTGGCTGCGCGACTGGTTGTGTTTGCGTTGTAACGACCCTTCCTTAAAGATTATACTGGAAAGGGAAAAATAAATCAATTTTCAGTGTACCCCCTCTGTTTTTAACTCCCATATCAATTTGTTAAAAAGTGTTAAAGCTATTTGATTTTTTTTGACAGCTGTTTTTCTTTGAGCCGTCAATTTTTAAACGTTAAACCAATTATCGAAAAAAGCATTTTTTGAAAGCTATCATTAACCATTTTAGTTGTTAGATCATGTTACCCCAAATCACTATCACCCGTTTCAGCGCAGCGCGCAGCTTGACATTTCTTTTATTATTTCTAACATCCGCCTTCGCATCACAAGCGCAACAGCAGCCAGTCACCTGGCCGGCTGGCAAATCAGGCTTTACCGCCAAACTGATGAACATCGAGGCCGCAACCAATGAAATCTTCCGTTACAGCACGACGCTCCATAACGGCTCGGCCAGCGCCAAGATCTACGAATTTAAAACCGATATTCCCTTTGGCTGGACGATTGCCTACAAGGTGGACGGCAACCAGGTCACTTCCATAAACATGGACGCAGGCAAAACACAGGATATCGCCATCGAGATCAATGCCACGGCTACCGCCTCCCCGAAAAAATACAAGGTTCCGATCAGGGCCGTATCCGGTTCCGATACCCTATCGCTGAATCTGGAAGCCGTAGTTAAAGGCTCCTACAGTTTGACACTAAGTACACCTACCGGAAGATTAAGCGACGAAGTAACCTCGGGCAGCCAAAAAGAGTTGCAGCTGACCGTCAAAAACACTGGTACGCTGCCGTTGAACGACCTGCAGGTTACCGCACAATTGCCTACCGGCTGGGAATCTACTTTTGAACCCGCGAGTATCAAACAACTGGAGGCTGGGAAAACCGTTGATGTTAAAGCGACCGTAAAAGTGCCGGACAAAACCATTGCCGGGGACTATGCTGCTAATTTTACGGCAACTAATAGCAATACCAACTCACAGATCGCTTTCCGACTCGCGGTCAAAACGTCCTTGCTTTCCGGCTGGATGGGTATTTTGGTCATCCTGTTGGCCATTGGCATCGTTTATTATCTCATTCGTAAATATGGCAGAAGATAAAATAGCCAATCCATTTTTTACCAATGAAAGATCCTATTATACAATTAAAGGGCTTAACCAAACAGTATGGCGCTGTTAAAGCGGTAGATGGTTTAAATCTTGATATCGACAAAGGTGAGATCTTTGGATTGCTGGGACCTAACGGAGCTGGCAAAACCACCACCATATTGATGATGCTCGGGCTTACCGATCCCACGAGTGGTACCGCTTTTGTTTGCGGGCACAATGCAACTAGCAACCCTATCTCAGTTAAGAAAAAAGTGGGCTATATGCCCGACAATGTCGGTTTTTATGATAATATGACCGCGCTGGAAAACCTGGTGTATATCGGCAGACTGAACAGCGTACCTGAAAATGAACTAAAAAAGCGTTCTGCCGAAGTGCTGGAGGTTGTGGGCCTTGCCGCAGACCAACATAAAAAGACTTCAGCTTTTTCCCGTGGCATGAAACAACGTCTTGGTCTGGCCGATGTGCTGATCAAGAACCCTGAGGTCATCATCCTGGATGAGCCGACACTCGGCATCGACCCCACCGGGGTTAGAGATTTCCTGGCGCTCATCAAACAGTTGAGCCGGCAGCAGGGGCTCACCGTTTTACTCTCATCGCACCATTTACACCATGTTCAGCAGGTGTGCGACCGCGTAGGGATTTTCGTAAACGGACAATTGTTGGCACAGGGAGATATCGGTGCTTTGTCTGCCCAGTTATTCGGCACCGACAGCCATGTCACTTCTATCAGGCTAGCACAACCCGTTTCACAACCCTGGCAGCAGGAGCCGGAACTCCAGGCATGGGAAGCCATTACCCGGATTCGCATCCACGAAAATGAACTGGAATTTACCAGCAGGCGTGACATAACGGCCGCACTGGTTCGTTTCCTTGTTGAAAAAGGCCATGACGTAATCGGTGTCAATCAAAAAAATTATGGACTCGACGACATTTACCAGAAATATTTTGAATCAAATAATACTAAAAAAACAAGCTATGAAAAGTCAATCTCCTGATCCGGGGCCTTTCGGCGTTATGGTTCACAAGGGAATAGCGGATCATATACGCAGCTGGCGCTTCAGTATACTGATTGCGCTTATTGTTCTTACTTTTATCGCCGCGATGTATGTATCTCTGGCGAATATTAAATCAGCAATAGGAAATACAAAAGATCCGGACCATCTTTTTTTATATCTGAAGTTGTTAACGACAACCGATAATTCCATCCCACCATTTCACGTGTTCCTGAGTTTTCTGGCACCGTTGCTGGGTATCAGCTTAGGGTTTGATGCGGTCAATTCCGAGCAGAACAGCGGTACCTTAACCCGCCTGATGGCGCAGCCCATCTACCGGGATAATTTGCTACTGGCCAAATTTGTAAGCGCCCTGGTTATCGTCAGCAGCTTGTTTTTTGCATTGGCTTTGCTGATGATAGGCGGCGGATTAGTACTGACTGGTGTGCGCATGGAACCGCAGGAATTGTTTCGCATACTGGGGTTTATTGTGATCACTATTGCTTATGTGGCTTTTTGGTTAAGTTTATCTATCATGCTTTCCATCTTGTTTAAGCAAGCGGCAACTTCCGCGCTTACAGCTATCGGGATCTGGTTGTTCTTTACGATATTTTACCAGATTGTCATTAACCTTATTGTCAAGTCCTTCTTACCTGATGCGGCTTACCTTACCCAAGCCGAGATCATTAGTTATAACGATCTTATCTTGAATCTGCAACGTATCGCTCCGAACCAGCTTTACTCAGATGCAGTTACCACTTTACTAATGCCCTCCGTTCGAAGCCTTGGTCCGGTAACCATGGAGCAAATGGCGGGCGCTATACCGGCTCCGCTGCCGTTTAAGGAAAGTGTCATGATCGTATGGCCGCAAGTAAGCGGTTTAATTGCATCAGCAGTAGGGTGTTTTGCATTTGCTTATTACTTTTTTATGCGACGTGAGATACGCAGCTGATGAGAGAGCAAATGATGTAAGAAGTATGGGCAGGTAAACCCTGTTTGATTTGACCCTGACTAGCCTGTTTGGAATGAGTACTTTGATCCAGTGTTGGCTTTCACCGAACAGTCCTGTCTGTTTTTATTGATACTTAGCAGGAACGGAACAGGTAAGCGCCACCGAACGGGCCGCACATAAAGAAAAAAATGATCGCCAGCCGCAGCCTGATGCGCGATTTAAGCAAAGGCCGGTCAGTGTTTGATTTTTGCAATACCTGCGCGAACTCGACACCGAGGTCAGTAACGGTGCCTGTCAGGTGGGTAGCGGACTAAAGAACCGAAAACCATGGAAACCAATGCGTTTTGAAGGCCCATCGCAAAAAGCAGGCTGCCTGCAAACATTTTCTTAGCCAACAGACTGCCATGATAACGGTAACCAGGCAAGGCCAGCAGTTGCAAAACAATTATAAATAAACCGACAATGCTTTTTCAAAATTAATTCTTTAAGTTTGACTTATTAGAAAATGTTCTTTCCAAAAATCGCTAAAATAGAATCAGTGTTATAGGGTAACATTGAGGGTAACAAAGGCGATAATAGATTTTATAATTACTTCACAATAAGGAATATAGTAGCGCATGGGTAAGCCAAAACCGGTCCCGTCCATTCCGCTAAAAGAGCCGCAAGGCACATCAAAAGCGCTTAGATTACTGGTCTAAGCGCTTTTTTTATATCCGAAAAACCGCATAACACCTCAGCATTTATGACTCAGCCAGCGACCTATTCGGTGACTGGTTCAGAACACCTAATTTAGTCACCAAATCAATGATTAACTAATTGTAAATCAATTATTTGCAATCATAAAATTTGGCCTCAAAACACCTCATTTTAACGCAAGTTTCTGGTTTAAAAACGACCTTAATCAGAGGGGATATCAGACCATCTCAGAACCCTGCGGAAATTATGATCCGCAGGGTTCGGGAGCCGGAATAAACGCCGAAAAATACGGTTTTGGTGACTAACTCGGTGACCTAATTTGACATTACAAAAAAGGTCACCGAATAAGGGGTTAATTGATTGATTTTAAAGCACTTGAATAAGTGAAAATTAGTCACGAAAAGCGAGTTTTCGTGACCAGGTTATTTATCAGGTTTTAAAATTCATTCAAATGAAAAATGCACAAAAATTTTCAGTCCTGATCTGGACTGACAAAAGAAAAACAGACTCCCAGGGGTTGGTTCCGCTTTATGCGCGTATTACCTATCTCAGCAAACGGACAGAAATTTCACTTGGACGCAAGGTCGATCCTAAAAAGTGGGACGCGGAAAGCGGTTATTTAAAAGGCAGTGGTCAGGATGGTGCTTGGTGACCATCAACTCCATGATATCTATTCCAAACAGGATGGCGCAGCGTTCACTCTGAGCTATCAGCTGGATGACCCGCACGGCTACCAGCTTTACTGTATCGATGCCTCACTCGACGTGCCGGGCAAAGAAAACCGACAGGTATTTCAATACCTGCAAGCCGACGTACCTGCCAAAACAGCGCTGGAGCTGCTGCAGTTAAAACTTTCCGCACCTGACGGGCAAGACCCATTTAGGCCCCTGAACCTGAAAGAAACAGAACAATATATTCATTTACTAAAAGCAAATCATATGAACACGCAAAATTTAGATTTCCTGAAAAAAAGCCTGCTGAACCTTGGCTTCGGCGAGAAGGTCAACAAAGAACTGGAACAGCAGATCGGTAAGAAAACCCCGGAATTTACGCTGGCGGCAAAACACGAATTCAACCAAACACCCATAGACTACCAGCTTCATTTTAAAGCCGGAGAATCGGAAGGGATGTACTTTTTCAATAAGTATGATGCCACCATTACCAAAGCAAAGGGTGAGGATATCAACCAAACGTTTTACATCAACAAAGGCAATGGTATAACCGCCAAAGAAGCCTTTAACCTGATGGAAGGGCGGGCCGTGCACAAACAGCTGTTCAACAAGGACGGAGAGAAGTACCAGGCCTGGCTACAGCTCGACCCTGATAACCTGACTCAAAACGGCAACAAAGAGATCAAAAGGTTCAATGAAAATTACGGATTCAACCTCGAGCAGGTCCTGACCGGTAAGGGCATCAAAGAAATGGAGAACGCGGAAAGCAAGGAAAGCCTGCTTAGATCCTTACACAAAGGCAATGCCCAGCAGATCACCGTTACCCGTGGTAAGGAAGAAGTGAAATACTTTGTGACCGCCAGCCCGCAATTCAAAACCATCGACCTTTATGATCACCAGATGAAACGCATCAAACGAGAAGAATTGTTGCAGCCGTCTCAAAAGAACACCCAATCCCAAAAGAACAACCGGCAGCAAAAGGAGGGCCTGCCTGAAAAAAAGCAGCAGTCAAGAAAGCGTAAAATGACGGTTTAAATAAAGACTGTACGTACATTTAAAAGGATAGATTTCGTCTATCCTTTTAAGTATCTTATCGGGACCCAATTATGTTTAGATAATGTTCAGTTATCCTTTGTTTAGTTCCAGCCGCCCTTTATTTTTATAGCTGCGCTACTTAGTTTATCAGTGATAAAAACCCAACTCCGCAGTATTTTAGTCCCGCCCGGCCATCGACCGCGGCCCGCAAGATGGGATTGTCAGCAATCCTATATTGCCGGGGCACGCAAAAATTGTGTCCGCTTTTGTTGACCTTGGAATCACTAATTTCATGGCTTTACTTTTTTTAGGGAACCGCATTGGGTTCAATGTCTGGAAATTCAACTCCTCTCTAAGTAATGTTTTTTTTGCTGCGCAGATAGGCTGCGCATTGAGCAACTAATTTTGGGTATGACTAATGAAGAATTTGCCGCAATGAAAGCTGCGGACACGCAATTTATAGAAGCTGTTGCCTGTATGTTTTCGGAATTTTGCGTGGAGTTAAAAGGCGAAAAGCTGAACCGTTTTATAGCCACGCCACTCGGCGGCTACTTATGGAAAACAAACCATATTATTTCCGAGATCAACCAGAACCTGGACGATATCAAGTTGGCCGAAACGCTCATAGCAGCTTTTATGCCCAGCGACCAACCGCTGAAAAAAGAAGTTAATGCGGCAGAACTGATTCGCTATCATTATGAAAATTATTTACTGCGGACGACCAAACTCAAAGACCTGACGCTGACGCTGATTAACACGGTCATGCGGCTAGGTCATAAAAAAGGCCTGGGCCTGGAATCGAAGCTGCTTAAAAACCTTGACCCGACCTACGGACAGTTCGAGGTGATCTGGGGGCATATGAACCAGTTGAATGACCATGTCAAACCCTACCGGAACCACCTGGCCCATAGCGGTACGGTACAGCATCAGGACCTGGCCCTGCTCAACGCCCATTACACGTGGGGAATAAAACCTAAAACGATTGCAGAAGAATTCCGGTATGAAAAAGCGATGATCGAGGTTCAGCGGGAACTGATCGAAAAATTTACGGCGCAAACAAAAGCCTATCCCCTCGCCTCGGACCAGGTGCTTAAAATGATCTATCTTTATCTCGCAAAGCCGTTTTTCGATCAAATGGGGGTCCTGGTCGATGAGCATTATCAGCGAAAACCGGTTGGCAATGCCAAACCATAGTTAAACAGACTTTAGTATTTTCACTTTAATTTTTATCTATGAGCCGACTTGACCAGGTTGTTTTTTTTTCAAAAAGTGATGCGATCGGACCGCATATGCTGGGCAAGGCCGAACGCTTGCTGAATCAAACTATGGATTTTTCGGCGCTGGACTTAAACGGCCTGCTGGAATTCCATCATATCCACCAGTACTTTGAACACGGCTTATATCTTTCTTACTGGACGGAGCAACAGATTGCTGCCTATAAGCTTGTGGTCAAAGAAGCATTTGTTGCCTTACGGAAATTCTTCCTGGGCTTGACCGCGGTCGATGTGCTTGCGGAAGTCGGCCAACTGAGCTTTGACAACCGGGAAAATTTCTGGCAGCTTTACCGGTATTTCGAGTTATATAAGAAACATGACCGGTCGGTTTTCACAGCAATATTAGCCGCTAATCCGATTCATATCCGCGATATACTGAGCATAGAAAAACTCGTGGATTTCTATAATCTGGAATTGCGGGCTTTTCTCCTGACCTATGAGGAAAGCGCAGAGCTGCTGCTGAGTCATTACGAACAAAAACATGACCGGCCTAGTCCTTATAACTTTCCTAAAAGCCTTTCCGATGCAGACAGGGAAGCGATCATTGAAGCTTATCTAGGATCGGCAGAGCCGAACCTTAATTATATTGAGCTGGCGAAGAGCGCGCGGACAATCAAACTGTCGCCTAAAGTACGGCTAAAGGCAAAGCGGGTCGCCGCGAGTATAACGTCCGAAGTTCTTACAGACGATAACTCTATAAGGATGGGCGTTGCTGCAAGCCTCTCTGAAAAACAGACCGAGCCGGTAATTTTCGAAAAGGATAAGAATGGCGACACGATTGCTGTTTATGGTGCCGCTTACCTGAATAAACTGCAAACTGAGCAGCAGCTTTTCGGTGTATTCAGCGATCTTTTTCTGTATACCGATGATGAAGGCCTGATCAGCCTGGTCAACAAAGATTCTGAAATGGACACGCTGGAAAAGATCTTTATGCAGGCTAAAAACCAGTACCAAAAGGGGATCTTATTTGAACGTAAAAATATGCTTTCGCTGGCGCAGCTTGGGGTGTTTAGTCATTACTTAAAGCATAGCGGCCGCTCCATTGAGGCCCTTATCGAAAGTTTTGTCCACACTTTCTTTAAAGATCAAACGAGCATGGCAGGCCTTGTTTTCCGGATGCCTGCGCCTGGTCTGGAGCCTGCAGAAAAAATCAGGTTGATTGCACCGGAAATGGACTATTTACTGCGGCAGTTCAAGAACTTTATTTCAGATAGTGCCATTGACCACGAGTTGCTCAGAATGGACTCGGGGCAACTTCATTTCAGTGAATTGCCGAGCTCCGTCGCTAAAAAATATATCTACGCTTCGCATGATACGATACGTTTGCTGCAGCATTGGTTTTTTGACCCGACCAGCATTCTGGCTGATCGGCAAGATGATATGGAGAACCGGCAAACGGTTTTTTACCGCTTGGTTAACCAGCATGTTACGATTGCAGATTTCGAGGACTATCAACTGCCTTATCTTCAACAAATGATTACAGATGGTTTCCTGCGGACAGACGAGGACGGTAAGATCGAAATAGTTGACCCGATGATGGTCTTTATTGCCGGAAAATTGCGCATCAATGGCTGTATTAGCTATTGGCATATTTCAGAGGTTTTCCGGGGCACATTGGATCGACTGGTTGATGAAGGTTTCTTAAAGGTTTCAGACCGCTTATTGACGACTGAGGAGGTGAGCTACCTTAACTATTACCTCAATATGCGCGAGTTCAGCAACGGTAAAGATTTGCGGAATAAATACCTGCATGGTTCGCATGACAGAGAACCGGAACAACAGCAACTCGATTATCTGTATTTTTTAAGGACACTGATCGTGCTCTTGATTAAACTTAGGGATGATCTGATGCTAAAAATGAATCACGCCAATTAGATTTAGGCATTAAAAGCGCCCGTGCTCCCGATGATAAATCGACGGATTTACTGGCCCGCTGATCCTTAAAACCCAAAAGATTAGTAAATTTAATGAATGAACCGAAATCCGCAATTGCCAAAGTCCAGCCGTCAGGAAACTTTAGAGACAATTTCGCGCAATAAACTCGTCCTGCTATTTGATCCGTCGCTATTTGAATTGCGACCGGAAAATCTGCGGGATAAGGGTATCGATATCATTGGTGAGATCAAGCATGACGAAGTGAACACCAATTTCCGTTTTGCGGTGCAACTGAAGTCTACGGAATCGGTTAAGAAACAAAAGGACGGTTCGATCTCTTACCCGATTGAAATCAGCAATCTAAATTATCTCCTCAACTTTGGCCTTCCGAGTTATTATATTTTGTATGACTATCCGTCTGACTGGTTTTATGTCATTTCGGCCGCTGAAGTTTATCGGGAGTTGCAGCAAAAATACCGGCCCGATCAGTTACCCAAAACCTACAAGGTCAAATTCAGGCAATCGTTAGACCACTCTCAATTGGATGCGATCTACAAGGACACGTTCGAGAGCGGGACTTTGTTGAAAAAGCTGAACGTTCATTTGCGATCGGGTGCTAAAAATGAACCGCGGCCCAGGGGTTTGGTCATTGATGAAAAACAGGATGTTTATAGTGTTGAACAAAATATCGCATTTATCGAACAGTTCGGGATCGAATTACTTAACCAGCATCGTTTTTACCAGGTAGTTGAAATTGAACAGCGAACGCATCCTAGGATCAATGCCTCTGCCAGGTTCAATATGATCTGCGGCATCGCTTATTATCATCAGGCCAGTCTGTTTAAGGCGATTGAATTATTAAAACTGGCGGTTAAGGAAATTGACAGTTTGCATCCGGAAGACAGCAATATGTTGTCCTACACAATGCTGCAGGCCAAATACTTGCTGGGATTGGTAGATGAGGCGGCGTTCCGGCAGGAAAAGGCGCGACTGGTGTCCAACGAGCATGCAGGAACATTTTTACAACTCGAAAACCTGACCAATCAATTTTTTGAAAGCAAAGAACCTGACCAGGGCCGGCGGATTAAGGTGTTTTATGAGGAGGCGCTTCGTGTCGTTGCCAAGCATCCCGAATTCCATGAAATACGCGTGGTGGCTTATGCCAAAATATTAAACATGGAAGCGAGCTTGCTATTGCATGAGTTATCCAAAAATGCGTTGACGACACTGGGCCGGAAAGTAGATGTTTACCGCGATGCGCTAACGTCTGACTGGGCCAATTTTAATCAGCAGTTTTTAGGGCAGTTAAAGGAACTGCATGACTACGCGCTGAAACATCAGAACTTTTTAGCCATCAGTAATTTGGCCATGGAGCAAATCGAATGGCAATTCCGTAAAGCCTATCACTATCATGCGTTTAACAATTGGGTTAAAGAACTGCAAGGTTTCAGGGCGGTAGTTTCTGCAGATGACCACGCATCTTTACATGAGCTTCTTATAGCGCTGGAGAAAGTCGCCGAGAATTACGACCGGTTGCAACATCGGGAAAATCAATTCAATTGTCTGCGTTCGCGCTATGAAATTTTTCACTTTTTGAGGGATCAGGACGGAATGGACAAATGCGCAGCAGAAATGGAAAAACTGATTGATACCTATGACTTGAATATATTGTGCAAATCCTTTGAGCAGATGCGGCAGGGCGATATGAGACACCACAAATTTATGATGGATCTGGCCCAGCGAAGGGCGGCTGTCGACCGGGTAGCGATGAACAGCGGCATCACTGAACATCTTTATTGCGACGTAAGCGCTGAAATGAATGAGGTACTCAAACGTAAACCAAAATGGACTTTAACTGAATTGTTGCCGCTGCCTTACCCGGCAGACTAATAGTCGATCTTTAAGTAGCTGATCGGCAACTTCACCTGATTAAAAATGTAGCTGATCGTTTCCAGCTCATTTTCAAAACCTTTATTTGCGTCCGCGATCACCAATTCAATTTCTTCCTTGTAAATTTTTTCCGCATTTTCCGCATAACCGAGTATTTGCCTAAGTCCGGCGAAAGCACACCTGGTGATCAAAAAAACAAAGGCATAATTGGCATACATTTTGATTGTAAATACATGATCCAGTGGTGAAATTGGCAGACACGCAGGCTTGCCAAGCCTGTGCTTTTTTAAGCGTGCGGGTTCGTATCCCGCCTGAAATAAACACTCGACAGAGTTCATTATATATCAAGCCCGAAAGGGCTTTTTTTATGCTTTTGATGCACAGGGTTTTATAGGCTATATTTGCTTTATATTTGTTCTAAACCTGATCTGATGGCCAAAATCCACACGCTTTCAATTACCAATTTCCGAGGCATTAAATCTTTTCATTATGTCTTTGGCTTCAGCAATTTTGTCTGTCTGATAGGACGCGGAGACTCGGGTAAAACCACGATACTGGATGCGATTTCCCTGGTGCTGTCACCCAGTTGGAATTTGTCATTTTATGATACTGATTTTCACGAGACCAACGTAAACGAACCACTCATTATAGAGGCTTCACTTTATGACATCCCTTCAAGCTTGTTAAAGGAAACCAAATACGGGCTTTACATCAGGGGACTGGATAAATCGACGGGCGCAATTCATGACGAAATCGACGATCATCATATTCCGGCTTTGACGATCAGGTTGTTTGTTGAAAAAGATCTGGAACCCAAATGGTATATTATTGACGGCCGGCATGACAACATGGAGATCAGGAGCGCGGACCGGGCGGCTTTAAATGTTTACCTGGTTTCTGAATATCTTGACCGTCATTTTTCCTGGAACAAAGGCAACCCCTTATATGCATTGCTGAAACAGGATGAAATGGAGCGGGAAAAGAAAGACATTTTTATTGACGCGTTTCGCGAAGCCAAAGCGAGAATCGATGAAAGCGATTTTACGCATCTGGAGATGGTAGAGAAACGGATCAAAACCTCGGCACAAAAACTGGGGATTGATATTGAAAATGCAACCACTACCATTGACCTGAAAGATATTATCATCCGGGACGGCCGTATTTGCCTGCATGAAGACAAAATACCTTTCCGGCTTAAAGGTAAAGGCTCAAAACGTTTAATTTCTATAGCCATCCAAATGGAACTGGCAAATAACGGCGGGATACTTTTAGTGGATGAGATTGAACAGGGTTTAGAACCGGATCGGGCGCAGCACCTGGCTAATTTCCTTAAACACAATAATACGGGCCAGGTATTTCTGACTACGCATTCCAGCGCCGTATTAGTGGAACTGGCTGCGGTCGATCTTTATAAAATGGTTCGCGGTGGTACAGGTCTGTTCAAGCTTACGGCAGATCTTCAGGGCCTGGTTAGAAAAAACCCCGAGGCCTTTTTCGCGCGCAGGGTGATGGTCTGCGAGGGTTTAACAGAAATGGGTATATGCCGTGCGCTGAATAACGAGCGCATGGCAAAAAAAGAATTAAGTGCGGCATTAAAGGGCATTAGGGTTGCTAACGGATCAGGCACAACGCTTATCAGCTACGCTTCAGGGCTTCGTCAGGCAGGCTATCCAACTGCCTTATTCTGTGACGCGGATGTTGCCGACATCAATAATCAAAAAGCTGCGCTCCGCGCAACTGGTGTAGAGATCATCGACCCGGAAGATGGTCATTGTATAGAAGCCCAATTATTTAAAGACCTTCCCTGGGCTGGGGTCAGGGAACTGGTGGCGTATCAAGTGAGCAGTAGTGACGAGCAAAGTGTCAAGCAAAGCGTGGCAGCCCAATTTGGGAAAACGCTAAGCGAAAAATGGCTTGAAACCGATTCGGAAGACTTGAGGACCGCCTTGGCTAAAGCTTCCTGTGTAAAAAACAAGGAGTGGTTCAAACGTATGGATCATGGCGAGGAAGTTGGCCGGGTTTGTTTCAAGTACCTATCGTCCATGCCGGACTGCCGCTTGAAAGCGATGTTAACCGCTTTAAATAACTGGTTTGACGCATGATCGATTATGCTGATTTTCTAAAGCGGCCAAAAAGCCTGTTGATCGCACCGGCCGGTTATGGAAAAAGCCATACCATTATCACAGCTTTGCAGCATTGCGGTGAAGGCCGGCAGTTGATTCTCACCCATACACACGCCGGCATTGCCTCGCTGCTGGAAAAGATCAGGGAAGCGAAGATATCATCAAAGTGTTACCACATCGAAACGATCAGCGGTTTTGCACAAAAATATGCTTTTGCATTTTCGCTGCCGTCTGCCATACCAAACCAGCAGGATGAAAATTTCTATCGCTGGGTATTGCGGCGGGCGCAAAAGCTCTTTAAAATGAAACCGGTACAATCTATTTTACGCCATACCTATACCGGATTATTTGTGGATGAGTACCAGGATTGCAGCACCGAACAACACGCGCTGATCGGACTTCTGGCTGATCTGTTTCCTACACGGATTCTCGGTGATCATCTGCAGGGGATCTTTAACTTTAAAGGGCAAACGTTAGTGGATATGGAATGTGCCGAAACGATGAACGGTTACCTGGATGTTTCATTTTCGCTTGAAATCCCGCAACGCTGGCAGCGCGGCAATAATGCTGCATTAGGAGATGACCTGAAGTTGATCCGTGCGCTGCTGTTACAAAAATCGCCCATCGCACTCGCTAACTTTCCTTCGATCATTTTCCACCAGGCCGAAGAAAGAGATTTGTACGATACCAGGTCAGCTTATTACAAACAGATCAACCAATTATTAAATGAAGACAGTTTGCTGATCCTGCATCCGGAAACAACTAGCGTAAACCCTCGGATCGCGTTGAACAAACTGTTTAAAAACCGGCTTGTGATGATCGAATCGATCGATGATAAAGATTTCTATGGATTGGCAAAGACCCTTGACACCCTGACAAGCGAAAACGTCAGCAAAGTGGTGATCGAAATTGCGCACAAACTTTTTAATAAGACGGCGATAGATAATTGGTTTAACGATAAGTCCATAAAAAACAAAACCAAACCTGAAGAGAAGGCGAAAGCCGAACCGATAAAAAGTCTTTTAGCGGAGTTATCATTGCAGCTTTCCCTTCCGGGGGTAGCTAAACTGCTCCGGATGATTTCCGATCTTCCCGGGGTTTCCTGTACCCGTAAAGAGGTGTTGCAATGTTTAATTAAATCTTTGCTAAACGCAGCCGGAGACGACCTTTCGGTCTATGATGCGATGGTATTAGTGAGAAATTCTATTCGCCGGATGGGAAGAAAAGTAAAGGGAAAAAGTTTTGGGACTACGTTGCTTACCAAGGGTCTTGAGTTTGATACCGTAGCCATTCTTAACGCCGGTAAATTCACCGACCCGAAGCATCTATATGTGGCATTGACCCGCGCTTCCAGGAAGTTGGTCATCTTTAATGTCTCTAACGTCCTTACACCGGCCTACTGAGCTTTTTCAGGCTCTTTGATGTAGTACCGCTCAAGGGTGTTTTTTAGCACCTCCATTCCTTCATTATTGACCAGCCTGATCAGTTTACGCCCGTCATAACCGATATCAATTTTTTTGGGCTTGAGTTGACCGCCATTTAGTTCGATGAGGTATTCCCGGCCATCTTTATCAAATTTACCGGAGTTCACAAATGCAGCTTTAACCTTATAATTTTTGTAGTAACCGGTTACAAAATGCTTTTTATAAGAAGGTAAGGTGCGCCCAAAAAACCACTTTAACGTGTTCTTGGTTTCATAATCCCCCTTGGGGATCGTATAGTTTTTCATGCTGCCTTTTAGTTCGATCACAACAATCTCTTTGGTATCCGTAGACCAGATAACCAGGTCATATTCATAATATCTGCCCGGCTCACCGTAATCATCCATTGCGGGTAGTTTAGCGGACTGCTCTATACTGCAAAGCGGGTAAAGCTGACGGAACAATTGATACATGAGCGATTGAAAAAAATCCCCGATCAAATTCTGAAGGTTGTGTTCGTTGCCCGTTGACTCAATCAGGTCAAGGGTCTGGCTGATCGTTTGAACCGGATCGGTTTGCTGTGGCAGCCCGGAATATTCGCCGAGTTTAACCTCAGCGGTATTGTTAATTATTTCGTAAATACTTGTTCCGAAGAATGCGGCCATATTGTAGGTCAGAATACCCAGCGACCGGGCTGTATTAAGAGCCTCCTGTGAAATCTCCTTATATACGACAACCGGAATTATTTTCCGCTCTTTTCGGGTGTGATTCAGCAATACTTGAACCCTTCCGAAAAAACCATCAAAATCAAACAATTCATAGCTCCGTCCAATCACCACGTCAAGGACAACCAATGCCTGTTTGTTGTTTTTTGTACGCCTGGCACCATAGGTCGTGTTAATTCCTGTGGTTTTTGTATAGGCAAAAGCATCCCACACAAAATTATTGTGGATCGCACCGAGTGAGGGTGTCTTTCTGTTCCGGTAAATAACGTGCTCGTTATCGATCAGGTTAAAATTCTCCAAGCTATTCAGGATGTCGTAAAGAAATATTGCATCAATCACCATCAATGCGAAGTGCTTTGCAACAAGGCTTTCTACCTGCGCCTGATCGACGTAATTCGCTACTAAATACTTGACATTGTTGTCATCCTTATGAAAGCTGATCAGCTCGAAATGATTGAGCTCTTCAATGATAGCATCGAGGGTAGGGTTTTTGCTATTGGATGGGGCGAGCTGACTGCTCGTTACTTTTAAAGCCTCGTAATAGGACAAGACACCGCCGCATTTTTTAATCGCTGACAGCAACCGGAAGAGCGGCGGACGGCGTCCACGGGTCAAACCGATCATGTCATCAAAGGTGACGGTCTTATGCGGTAGATAATATACAAACATCCCCTTACCGAAAGATACCGGGCTGCTGGATTGTGCAAAGCCCTTTTCGACAAAGCGTTCTACGATCTTTCGCGCGGCGGCATTGGATTTCTTAAAAGTTTTGACCAGCTTGTCCCTTAATTCATTACCGAAATAATAACGATCATGTTTCCGAAATAGCTGCTGCAGGAAAGTATCAGGATCTTGGTTTAGGTTGGTTGTTTTTGTCACACTGCTCTTATATTATTTTTAATTTCTGATGATATCCTTATTAGCTTATATAGTTATTAAGTAGTAAAGTTAATTTAATTGGATGTTTATCGGATGTTTACTGGACGTTTAGGACGTTTACCGGACGTTTAGCTTTCTCCTTTGTAAATGATATACCGGGTACTTCGACCGGTATTTCCAACTCTTGACAGAATTTTCTGATCAGCCAGCTGCTGTAATTCAGCCGCTGCTACAGATTTACCGATACTATTTAACTGCTGATATTCAGAATTAGTAATCTGCCCTTTATCTTTTACAAATAGTACGGCTGTAACTTGTCGTGCATTCAGCCCCTGTGCGGTCAATGCTTCCTTGTTGAGGTTGTCTTTGCGGAAGATAACACGAAAGCCTCCCTGATCTTCTTCAATAACTGGTTCAGGCAATCCGGCCTCCAGACAGCTGCTGATAATTTTAGTTGTTCCACGACCCCAGGATTCCACATAGCCGGCTTTAAAAAAAACGTTAGCGATGTTAACGTTGCGCGGATAAGAAGAATGACTCCGCTTTAATTTTTCAATGGTTAATTCTTCCGGTAAAGGGCCAGGGTTCCATAATTCCAACCTGTCATCGTAAACATGAAGAAAAGTAAATGTGCTCGAATAATCCTTATGAATAATCGCATTTAAAATAGCTTCTCTCAAAGCCGCTTCCGGATACTCCAAAGGCTCAATTCGTTCCAGTCCTTTATATTCGATAGGGCGTATAAGGTATTTCGACTTGAGTATCTCTACCACTTTGTCTGCCATCGCAAAAAGATTGGTTTCTACGATGTCCTGAAATAACAGATCGTGGGATTCTTTACCAAATCTTCCAATCTTAAAACTACAGGTTGCATTTACGGTTGATGGGTTCTTGCCGAAAAGTAAAATGGCGGCATTAGTCAAATGGCCTTCCTGTTTCAAATTTAAGTTTTCGAGCAGCGTATCCAAGGTCTCACTTTCTGCAGCAGCAGGGATGCGGTCTTTTTGGATGGCCTTAGAGACAAATGTTTTAATAGCCCCCTCATCAAGGTTATCCAACGTAGCTGAAGGAACAGGTATATCTTCCCAGCGTTTGCCATTTTTCTTCAATAGCCAATTTTGAAGCGCAATGCCTTTTAATTCTTGTTTCGTGCTACCACTTCGATAATGAAATACACCTTGAAAAGAAATAGGCACTTGACTTGGCGGTACGACGATTTCGATGTAATATTGACCTTTGTCTTCATGAAGGTTAATATCCACGACTAACCCCAAATGGCTAACTACTTTGTTAGGAATATCTTCCATCAATTTTTTATAGTCAGCAAGTCCTGATACATTACCTTTATCATCAATACCAATATATATTTTACCACCCTGCGCGTTCGCAAACCCGCAAATCCACTTGAGGTATTCATCCCTCCACGACTGCTTATACTCTATATTCTGTTGTTCAGGCATTTGATTCGTAATTGGCAATACAAATATAACCAATAAGAGACTTAAACTGGCGCCGAATGGGTTTCGGAGTGCAGCTAAATACGTATCTTTCTTGAATATTATAAATCCATGAGCGCCGAACATTCTGATCCCTGTGCCTTTTTTGCAGAGCAAAGTCGTTACATATGGAACCGTATTGCATTTTCCAGGGAAATGAATATCCGCATTAGCGAAACGACCGTAACTGAAGAACTCATTTACCAGTTCTATAGGGCCTTTTGGGAAAAAACTGTAGCCGTGAGGATATTTGAGTCAATAGAGGAGTACAGGAATGGCAGCGATCTGGAAATTCTGATCAACACTAACCGCGGATATATCTTGCTTGCCTGTCAGGCCAAAATAACATACCGTACAGGCAATTATCAATCTTTTTGGCATCAGGTGCGCGGCATAGCACAAATTGATCTTGTGAGGGATTATGCGCGCCGTAAAGGCGGTATTGCGCAATACTTGCTGTATAACTTTCTTCCTGATTGGAAAATGAGCCCGGAATGCCTTGCGCTTCCGGAAATTGAAAATTATGGGCTGACGCACATTTCAGCGGACGAAATTTTTGGTATGCGCGCCGAAAGGGAACGCCAGGGAAGAAAGATGTCCGTTCCAAGTTTTAACTCATTGCACCCCGGGCCTGCGCACCCGCTACATATTTTGATCTGCGCTCTTTTGAAAAACAGTGAGCCATTTGATGATTTCTTTCCCGCCACAGATCTAACCAATTTAAACTATTACCCGGAGTCATCCGTAATGGAGAGTAAAGATTGGAGAGAGATGACTCGCCTCGGTCAAATTGGCTTCATAGAACAACCCTACAGCGACGCAATCAAAGAAAGCGCTGCTGAAGAAAAAAGAAAGCGTCCTGGTAATAAAACAATACCCGTATTTAACCCCAAATTCAGGATTGTGATCGGTGGCAATGTGCAGCGCGGAGCAATTTACCGAATTGAATAGTAACTCCTACTTGCTCAACCGATGCCGATCATGGAAAAAGAATGGTTCAACCCTGTGTCTTTATTAAAGCCTGACCTTCAGAGATTAATGGGTCATATAACTGATGGCTTATCTCCCGTTATTCAAAAAGCGATTCTCACATCAAAAATCCGGATTATCTCTGATGACATTCCCGGCCGGTTGATACCCCCGGTCGCCAACTTGATCACCAAAGAAATTATTTTACAGGATGTCTATTTGTCCTTCCTGTGGTGTTGCAGCTATGCTACCGTTGCCTTCAATAATATGTATTATGAAAAAGCAATGCAAGACCGGGATATTGTTACCTTCAGCGATCGCAACGAACTTTCAAAGGTTAACCTAACGTTGTTTTGGGCCCGTTCCCTTACTGAAAAAGCAACTCACTGGCCGGATGAGGCTGCAAGACCGGACAGACCGGATCAATGGACCGATGCAGCCACCAATTTGTTTCAGGCTTGTGTGGCGTATATTCTTTTCCATGAAATTGGGCATTTGCTGCTTCACACTTGCCTGGTGGATGTGCTGGTACCAGGAAGCAAACTGTCTAAAAATAATGTTAAGCGTGTTCATGACGCGGAAAAAGAAGCTGACGAATTTGCATTGCTGCGTTTGATCGCCAATTCTACGCTGGATGATGTATTGCTGATCAAATACCTTGGCGCTGCGTTGGCCCATTTATCGAATTTCTATTTACTTCGGGAAGCGGACACGCGCGGGGACGCCAAACATCCGGACTTAGATAGCCGGCTGCGCTCAGTAATCAAACATGTGAAATTAAACCGCGAGGCTGATCAAATCCAATTTCAAGCGCATCTTTCGGTTGGTTTGCAATTATTCCTGCAGCTCAGTGGTAAACGTGTTGTCCCTGAAAATCCAGCCGATACTAAGTTTGCAGATTTTGGAAGTCTCGAAAAATATCTTTTTGCGTTAATTACGCAGTTTAAGAATTAGCCTTGGTCGGTGATAAAGTTTAAAAATTGTTGGCCGAAATCAGTGACCCACATTCTCAAAAATGGTGTACTGCCGCCAAAAGTGCCGAATCCTTTGTCAATCAAAAGACCCTTTGAGTACAATGTTTGCTTATAATATAAAAATTCCGAATCACTTATTTCGAAATACTCAGCCTTACGGAACGCCTGCCTGTCGGTGATCTCCTGTCGGATTACTTCTGCCTCGCTATCAAATTTACTTTTAGCCTGCTCATAAATCTTTAATTTATCTTCTTTGATGGGATAACTCTGCTTCAATTTTTCAATATTATTTTGTTCCTTTCTGGCGTTCCCCTCAGTTTTCATTAATTCTAACTCAAGCCTGGCATAATCTATTGAAAATTGACCGTGTACAGCCAGTATCCGGATCGCCATCTCGTCAAGAGTTGCGATCAGATCTAAATACGTTTCCGCATTTTCGACACTTTTATGGGGCTCAAAAACGTGCTGGATCAATATATCCCGGTAACGTACATGTTTCTCTTTAGATTTGGTTAGCATAACTCTCCGTACAACGGACTCGAATATGTCACTAAACTCTTCCGTTTTCAAACTCTCGGTGTCAATTTCTGCATGTTCCACAAAGAAATCGGCCAGCATTTCTGCAAACGCGTTAATTCGGTTCTGCTTTACTCGGCTTCTGAAATCAAAAAATATTTCATTAAGTACGCCACCGGCAAAAGGGACAGCGCCGAAAATTGAACGAACAGCGGAAATGCCAGTCTCTTTGATAATTTCTTTTTTCATAGGAACGAAACGAATATGGAAAAATAAACATAGAAATGATACACCAAAAAGTAAAGAAGCGCAGCGTGATGGTTGTCTGTTTGCCATTTGAGGAGACCGTATCACATGATAAATATAACCATGTTAAACCATTTCTTATGTTATCTGCGTGTTACCTGAAAAATGGGCCTTAAGTTTTGTCGTAAAGACTTGACTATCAATGGTAGAGAATATTGGAGTCGAACCGAGAACCTCTCGCATGCCATTCCAAGTGTTTTATGACTCAATAGTAAAATGATTAGAAACTTGAATGTCATTCGGTAATTAATAACGGATAACTATTTATTATCTTACTTCATACTCAGATAACTGTTTAGGGGGAGAATTTAATTTATCTTTAGCTTAAAATGCTAATGAAATATCATAGTTTACCAAGCTCATCTCCTTGATCTTCCGGAAAATCTACATAATTAGACAAGTCTTTAATCATTTTTCGTGCAAACACCGCACCCTCGCTATTGCTGGTCGTGATATCATCATCACCTAAATTGGCTTTGTCCCCATAGATCGCTTTTTTCAATTCCTGCCGCTGATGCAGTTCGTTCATCTTGCCATTCACCTTTTCGACCATCGAATAGTCGGGTGTACCTCGCTGTAGCAGATCAGGAAAGTCTTTATAAGGTGATAGCTTTACATTGATGACTTTTTGCAGCACCTCACCCCACTGAATCACTTCATGTACCGAATACACCGGATTATTCCGGGCCTGCATATCCATCGCCATGGCCAAAAACATTTCAGGCGTGCCTTTCCAGGATGGCCTTAATTTTATGAAACGGAGAATAAAAGACAAGATTCCCATGGCGCGGCTTTTGGCTTTAAACAAATATCCAGAAAAGACCGGCAATTCGAAAGTATATTATGAAAGACCTGGAAGGCACCTATGAAAACAGCTCGATTATCTGGAAATCAGCTTAAAAAGCAAGCTAATTTCCATTAATTCCGCGTTAAGGATCGGCGAGAAAAGCCCGGAGTAAAACGAGGACTTGCAACAAGAGCCTGGCCAACGGCAACGCCCGATTATTTCTTTTTTGAGCTATTCCCTTTGAGATCTTTTCTTAGTGGCGAGAACTTCGGAATCTCAATATCAAAATTGAAAACTTGCGATGGTTGTAATTCGAGGGCTCTGCAAACTTCCATTACATGACTTACGGAAATATTATTTTTTCCACGTACTATTCTATATACCTGACTATAGCTAAAGTTTGTTCGGTCTTGGATATCTTCTAATGTTATTCCTTTGTTTTGAGAGGCAGCCCACAATTTTTCCCTGACTTTACTAAGGGAATCTCTGTCTATATATTGTGGAGGCATTAAGCAAAGGGAGTGCAAAATGCCATCTTTTATTATTCCAAATTTGGAATAATCTGCACTTATAGTTAAGTTTGATTTGGTATGAATTAATTTTCTTACGCTATTTAAGTAGGTCGAAGTCCATACTGAATTTTATATTATTTATTATTGCAGCTTCTTAGTTGTAAAGAATAAGAGCTGCTAACGAGCCTCGCCGCGAAATCTGGTAAATTAAGTACGCGATGGTAAGTGTAGTTCCGTAACCCTATATCAATAGGGCCGGAGCTCGCTTATGTCATGTGTACATCCTCGAATGAGGACGGCTTACCAGAGCCTCGCGACATGACAGGTGGGTTCCGGCCTTATTTGCTTTAACCCGCTGACAGAGGCTTTCATTTTTAAATGTTAGCACATGGCGGGCCTCAGTTCACTTACCGATAATGAATTACTCCGACTGCTCGGGCAAGACGACCACAACGCCTATTCCGAAATTTACCACCGTTACTTTCACCTGATCTATGTCCATGCTTTCAAAAAAATTCAGGATAGCGAGCAAGCGAAGGACGTAGCCCAGGATGTATTCACCTACCTCTGGTTCAAGCGGGAGAAATCTTCGGAAATAAAGGATTTAGCAGCCTACTTATTCACTTCCGCCCGCAATAAAATCTTCGACCTTTTTGCTCATGAGCAGGTAGCGCAAAAACATATTGATTCCCTGCAGGCATTTTATAGTAAAAACCCTATCCATCCGACCGACCATCAAACCCGTGAAAGGGACTTCCAGGCCTATATCGATAAGCAGATCGCGGAGCTGCCGCCGAAAATGCGCGTGATCTTTGAACTGAGCCGCAAAGAACAACTTTCTTACAAAGAAATTGCGGATCAGCTGGATACAACAGAAAATAATGTATCGAAGCAAGTGAACAAAGCAGTGAGAGTACTGCGTACTAAATTAGGCTCGTTATTTTCCCTTCTTGTATGAAGGGCGGCGTTAACGCCCCAATTAAGCACCAAAAAAGACCCTATCAAGAAGACATGCCGTATCTCTCAGGCGTCACATTTGCATTGCAGCCATATTATCGTTGCCGTTCTTAAAGATCATCTCACTGTTCAACAGATACGCGCCGTTCGTGACCACGACATCTCCCGCATTTAAACCAGACAGTACCTGTACGTAACTTTGATTTTCAGTACCGGTTATTATCATTTTTGGTGAAAAGCTACCATCCCTGTTTTTAAGCCACACTTTGCTGCCTTTTCCATCTGTAAGCACAGCGGAGGCTGCTACCGCCAGGGAACGGCTGCCGCCCTTTGCGATGGAGATATAGGCCAGCATACCGGGCCTGATCAATCCCTGCGGATTCGGAATGCTGATCCTGATCAGGTTTATTTTCGATGCATCCGACAATTCTGGGTTAATAAACTCCACCTTGCCGGTCAACACCTGCCCGTTCAAGTCAGGAAAAGCCACGCTCACCGGGTCATTTACCTTATAGCCACCGGTCTCACCGGCGTAAAGCTGGGCTTCCACCCACAAGCTGTTTAATGCCTGCGTTTTCAGGATGGTCATACCCTCGGTGATATAATCACCCTCATGAACCAGGATGTCGCTTATCGTCCCGCTTACCTTACTCAATAGCGTTGTGGTGGCTGAAGTCTTTCCCGAAGCCGCCAAGTTTTTGATCTGCGCGGGTGTCAGGCCCCATAATTGCAGCTTGCTTTCCGCGCTGCTGATCAACTGGTCGTAATCCACGTCGGGATTGTGCAGCACTTTTTGCTGCTGCCTGGCCAATAGGTATTCCTTTTCAGCTTCCTGTAAGTCTTCGCTGTATAGGGTATAAACCGGCTGTCCCGCAGCGATCTTTACACCTACTGCCCTGATGAATAATTGCTGTATCCGTCCGGCTGTTCTCGCGCTGAGTTCCGTTGCTTTCGTTTCATCCGTCACGACCGTTCCGGTCAAAGTTCTTTCCAGCCCGGTATAGGCTTCCCGAACCGTATCGGTCTGAATGTTGGCCAGTTGTAATTGCGTAGCAGTTAGGGTGATCTTATCCGTAGCTTTATCATCACTGCCGGATAATTCCACCTTAATCAGCTTCATACCGCAAATGGGACAATTGCCCGGATGCTCTTCATGTATCTGCGGATGCATAGAGCAGGTATAGTAAGCTTTGTTTTGTGTTTGTACTGTCGCTTGCAGAGGTTTTTGCTTACAAGCGGCAAAGGCCAGCACTAACAACAATAACCCAATAATGATCTTATTCATTTCCTTTCGTTTTAATAAAACTTTCGCTGTCGGTTAAGTATTCTGCGTGGCTTGCCAGGCTATCCGTTGCAGATAAACCTTTGGTAATTTGGATTTGGCTGCCATTGGTTAAACCGGCGCTGACTTGCCGGGCCTCAAATGCGCCGCCTTTTTTTAACCAGACGATCTTTGTCCGGCCAAGATCCGTTAGCGCAGACCGGGGAATCCAAAGGCCCTTTGCTTCTCCCGTTTGTATTTCAGCTTTGACCAGGCTGCCTACTTTCATGCCGTGCTGGTGATTATTCAGATAAACGCGCACCGATAGGGAACGGTCCCCAGCCTGCAATACCGGCTCGATAAAATCGATCTTGCCGTTCATTTGCATATCCGCATCATCAATCTTAATCGTTACCGGCTGGCCCAGCCTGACGCCATTGACATCAGCTTGCTGGATCTTCAATATGGCCCAAAGCCGGTGCGGGTCAACTACATTAAACAGGGTCTGGCCTTTTTCGACGTACATGCCCTCTTTAACCGCTAAAGGTTGGTTCCTGCTCAGATCCGGCGGCATCTTTGTATCCGCTGCGCCCGGCATCTGGCTATGCGGCATATCATGCACATGGCCTTCGTAAGGACTAAACACCGGCAGGCTATAAAAAGCTTTGCCCGTCTTCAGCACTTGCGCCACCTGCGTACCTGTCATACCCAATAACAGCAATTTCTGTTTGGCGGAATTGACCAACCCGGTTTCCTGCGGCGAGTTCCTGCTCACAAAGATCAGATCCTGCTGCGCCGTAACCAGCTCAGGGCTGTAGATATCAAACATGCGCTGGCCGCGGTGGATTTCCTGGAAAGCGTATTTGATATACAATTTTTCGATACGGCCCGAAAAACGGGCAGCGATATTGTTAAAGGTACGTGTGTCAAAATCCAGGTAGCCGTTTGCCGAAACGGTTGCCGGTAATGTTTTTTGTTCAGGTAAGATGGCTTCAACGGTTGAGATCACCGAAGCATTCACCGGCTGTAAGACCGTATGCAGACTAATGCCCGCACCCTCGCTGGCCTGGCCGTTTTTTTTAACCAGGGTCATTCCACAAATAGGACAATTACCTGGGTGATCTTCCAGTATTTGCGAGTGCATCGGGCAGGTATATTTTGCCGCGCTTTGAACCTGTGCGACAGCGGGTTTATTTTTATGATCGGAACAGGCCGTGATCAGCGCTATGCCGAACAACAGGGCCGCTGTTAGTATTTTAATGTTGCTCATTCTCTTTTTCATAAGCCACCTGTAGGGTTAAAAGTTCCTGTAAACGATCCAAGGCTTCCATCCGGGCTGCCTGTAAATCTTTGATGCCCGTCAATACTGACGGCAGATCGCCGGTGTTCTGGTCGTAAGCCTGTAAAGCAGATTTATAGCTGTTTTGAAAGGCCGGAATGATGTTTTGCTGATAATTATTGACCTGCCGTTTCTTGCTGTGCATGTCGGCCCGGATGCCGGCTAAAGCACCTGCTGCCTGGTTCAGCATATCCAGTTTTTTCTGTTGCAGTTCCGCCACCTCGTATTGTATGCCTTTCAGGTTGGCCTTGTATTCTTTGGAAGACCAGGGAGCAACAGGTATAGTCACCGAAGCCATGAGAATATATTGATTGGCGTTGCCGCCGTAGCTGAACATGTGCCCGGCCTGTAAGCCAAAATCCGGCTTACGTTTGCTGTATTCCATTTGGGCATTTAAGGCCTGCAAGTCCAAATTACGGCTGATCGCTTTAATGTCGCTGCGGCCAGCGGCAAGGGCAGCCGTATCGGTTAGCGCGCTTTCATAATCTTTCACCGCAACATTGGTATCCACCGCAAAAACGGTAGCCTTGTCGCGGTTCATCAGGGTATTGAGCAGGATGTTTTTCCGGCTGATCTCGTTATGGAGCTGTTCGCGGGTATTTTCCAATTCAAATAACTCCGCCTTGGCCTTGTAAATATTGGGCAGCTTTTCCTTGCCATAGGTCAGCCGGATATTCGCGTCCTTGAGCATATATTCCAGTAAGCCCTGCGTGTTTTGCAGCAAGGTCAGTTTCCTTTCCAGTACCACCCGTTCGTAATAAGCTTGCTTGGCCTGTGCGATCAGCTGATTTTTTAGATAGTTCTTATCCTCAGCGGTTACTTTGGACTGCCCCTGCATATAAGCTTGTTTGGCTTTCAGCTTGGCGGGGTTGGTAAACATTTGTTCGGCCTGCACCATAAACGCGCCGGTATTGGGGCTTAATTGGTAAGGCGTCTGGTATTGCCCGGCGCTGATCTTTGGCGCATCCAGGCTTTTTGCGCCGGTCGCATAGGCATCCTGCGCCTGGGCTTTGGCATCATAAGCCTGCAAGGCCGGGTTGTTGCCCACACGGGCTAAAACGCTGTCTAAGGGTAAACGCTGAGCTTTAGCAGATAAAGCCGCAAAGCAAATAAATGCGGTAAGTATGATTTGATCTCTTGTTTTCATTATTCCTTTACCTCCAATATTTCCAGTTTGCCATGTTTCCTGAGTTCGTATTCCTTAACCATTAAAAAGATCAGCGGGGTAACCAGTAGGATATGGGTGGAAGAAGTTAAAACGCCGCCGATCATCGGCAGCACGATAGGCCGCATCACATCGCTGCCGGTACCAGCTGCCCAAAGCACCGGTACCAAACCGAACAGGGCCACGCAAACCGTCATCAGCTTTGGCCGCAGTCGTTTGACCGCGCCGTTCATGACGTATTCCCGCAGGTCTTCCCGTGTGATCGTTTCTTTACTGTTGCCTCTAAGCGCCACCAATTGCTGCATGGCATCGTTCAGGTAAATCACCATCACGATACCGGTTTCAACCGCTATCCCAAACAGAGCGATAAAACCCACAGCCACCGCAACTGACAGGTGAACACCGAAGAAATAAACCATATAGGCACCGCCGATCAGCGCAAATGGAATAGAGATCAGGCTGAAGAATGCTTCGCGGATAGAGTGAAAAGCAAAATACAAGCAGGCAAAAATGATGATCAATACAATAGGCAATATCAGCTTTAAGGTATGCTCCGCACGTATGAGGTTCTCGTATTGCCCGCTCCATTCGATATAGTAACCTTTGGGCAAGGTTTTGACCAGCGTATTTAATTTATCCTGTGCCTCTTTAACCGTGCTGCCCAGATCCCGGTCGCGCACATTAAACAGCACAGTTCCCCGCAATAGCGCGTTTTCCGACTGGATCATGGCCGGACCATCACTGATCCTGATATCCGCCACTGATGATAAAGGAATCGGTCCGTTATTTGGCGTTTGCACTAAGGTACGCTTGATCGCTTCCAGGTTATTGCGGCAATCCTGCGCCAAACGCGCGTTAACGCTGAACCGCTGCCTGCCCTCGACCGTAGTGGTTAAATTCATACCGCCCAACGCACTTTCTACGACCTCGTTCACCTCATCCACGCTCAAACCGTAGCGGCCTATGGCATCCTTATTCACCTGAATATCCAGGTATTTGCCGCCGGTGATCGGGTCAACATACAGATCCTTTACACCATTTAACCCGGTCAACGCCTGCTTCATCCGGTTGGAAAGCGCATTGATCGTGTCTAAATTCTGGCCGTAAACTTTCAGCCCCACATCGGTACGGATGCCGGTGGAAAGCATATTGATGCGATTGATGATGGGCTGCGTCCAGCCGTTCACTACGCCGGGTATTTGCAGCTTGGCATTCAGCTCATTGATGATATCCTCTTTTTTTAAGCCCTTGCGCCATTGATCTTTGGGCTTTAACAGGATGATCGTTTCGGTCATGCTGATGGGTGAATTGTCGGTAGCGGTATTGGCACGCCCGGCCTTGCCTAATACATTGGCCACTTCGGGTACGCTTTTAATGATCTTATCCTGAACCTGCAGCAACTGCTTGGCTTCGGCATTAGAAACATCCGGTTGGGTGACCGGCATAAACAGGATCGTGCCCTCGTCCAACGGCGGCATAAATTCGCTGCCTAAAGAAAGCATCAGCGGTATGCTGATGAGCAAAGCGACGATATTGATCGCCAGCGTGGTTTTACGCCAGGTAACACACCAATTAAGTATCGGGCGATAAATTCTTTCCAGCCCCCGGTTCAGCGGATTATGGTCGTCCGTTCTTAGCTTCCCTTTCAGGAAAAAGGAGATCAGCACGGGCGCTAAGGTTACCGCCAATATCGCGTCTATGGCCAGTATAAACGTTTTTGTCCAGGCTAATGGGCCGAACAATTTGCCCTCTTGCCCTTCCAACAGGAATACCGGCAGGAAAGAGGCAACGATGATCAGCGTGGAGAAGAACACGCCACGGCCAACCTGCTTGCAGGATGCTTCTATAATTTTTATTCTTTCTATCGTGGTCATGACTTTTCTTTTTGTTGTGCGATGGATAAATTCCGGTGTGAGTTTTCCACCATGACGATACCATTATCTACGATCACCCCGATAGCTAGCGCAATGCCTGTTAAGGACATAATATTGGATGATATACCAAATGCATTTAATAGGATAAAGCTGGCGGCTATGGTAATGGGAATTTGGATAATGATGCTTAACGCGCTGCGCCAGCTAAAAAGGAACAGGATAACAATGATGGAAACCGTGATCATTTCCTCGATCAGCGTATGCTTTACGGAGTTCACCGCGTTCTCGATCAGCTCGCTGCGGTCATAGGCAATATTGAAGCTAACCCCGGCAGGTAATCCCTTTTTAATATCGGCCATTTTATCCTTAACCGCATGGATCACCTTATCCGCGTTTTCGCCATAGCGCATCACCACGATACCGCCAACGGCCTCGCCATTGCCGTTCCGGTCAAAGATGCCCAGGCGCTCATCGCCGCCCATTTGTACGGTAGCCACGTCCTTTATCCTCACCGGGTTGGTATTAATCACGCCAACCGGGATGTTTTCTACATCCGTTAAGCTTTTGATATAACCAAGACCACGAACAATATAACCGGTGCCGTTCATTTCAAACTTACGTCCGCCTACATCATTGTTATTGCTTTTGATAGATTTAAGTACCTGTGACAAGGAAATATTATAGTAGTTCAATTTATGCGGGTCGATGGTAACCTGGTATTGTTTTTCAAAGCCGCCGAAGGAAGCAACCTCGCTTACGCCCGGCACGGTTTGCAAACCCAGCTTCACATACCAATCCTGTAAAGCCCTTTGTTCACCCAGGTTCATGCCTTTCGCATCCAAAGTGTACCAAAGAATATGGCCGACACCTGTACCATCAGGCCCCAATGTTGGTGTAATACCCGGCGGCAATAAACGCTGCGCATAATTCAGCCGTTCCAATACCCGGCTCCTTGCCCAATACACATCGGCTTTATCTTCAAATACGATATACACAAAGCTCATCCCGAACATGGAAGTTGCGCGGATGGCCTTTACTTTGGGAATGCCTTGCAGGTTGCTCACCAGCGGGTAAGTCACCTGGTCTTCCATGATCTGAGGGCTGCGCCCTTGCCATTCGGTAAATACGATCACCTGATTATCCGACAGGTCGGGTATGGCATCAATAGGGTTGTCTTTAACCGCGTAGGCTCCCCATGCAAAAAGGGCAACCGCGATCAGCAGAACGATATACCTATTTTTTAAAGACAGGGTAATCAATTGGTTAATCATCTTAATTGCTTTAATCCTCCCCTTCGCTAATAGCAAAGGGGAGGAATGATTTTACATCTTCATTTTTTCTGCGGGTTTCTTTTTGGCATCGGTCTTTTTAACCAAAGCCATACCGCATTTCGGACATTTTCCAGGCTTGTTACTTAATACCTCCGGGTGCATCGTACAAGTGTATTGCACTTTAGCCGGTTTTAATTTTTTGGTGGTGTCGGAAGCCATTTTACCGGTGTGCGTGTCAGCGGCAAAAACGGTCGCGGCAGAAAACAGCATGGCGATAGCCATCAGCGTTACTTTTTTCATGTTTTTTAAAAATTGAAAATGGATAAATAGCATAGGCAAAGCCTGTGCGTGAATTATAAATTAAGATGGATTACAAGGGAGTTACAGCCGGGTACAGAAACGCAGGGCCATAGGAATTGCAGGATCAGATCCTGTAAGTACAGTTAAGGGTATAAACGGGTGTATCGGAATGTCCAGGGGGAGCATTGCCGTTATACGTGATCTTCGGTTGTAACTGCGTTAAAGCAAGTTCGCAATACGGCGTTATAAATGACGGGATAACCGCAAGTACTGGATGATCCAAAGCCGCAATGGCTGCACTAAAATGACTATCCTTTACCTTGAAACTTTGCTTTTCGTGCTTGCAGCAATTATCCTTATCACCTGAATCTTTGGTATTATTGTCCGGCATGGCGTAGGTCAGAGTAACTGAAGCCAGTTTACCACAGCAATAAAAACGGTTTATCCCGATACCCACACAGGATAAAAGATAAATAGCCGTTAATAAGATGAGGGTAGTACGTTTCACAAACCGAAGATAATAAAATTATACGTTCTGAAGGACAATTTAGTTTCAAAGCCGCCCCATACGAGGCGGCTTTAATTTGACATTATAGTTTACATATAGTCTTGCAAACATCGGATTCCTTACAAGTCTTGCTGCAATAATCTTTGCAGTTCGGCCCGCAGTTTTTAGCACAAGTTGTACAGTGGTTCATTTTGCTGTTGCAGCAAGGGGTATTGGCATAAGTTATTGATATAGCGGATAACAACATCATCATAGTGATGAAAAGAAACTTTTTCATGATCTTGAATTTTAAGATTAATAATAAATTGAATAATACGGCCATAGACCGGCCGAAAAAACGAAATGAATTATTAAGCTTTTGGAGGGTTCCAGCCATTGCCATGATAGTCGGATAGGTCACCAACTAAAAAAGGGTAAGCTGGTTGTTGTTGAAGATCAACAACCGCAGGCGAAAATGATGACGGCTGAACAACGATAAAACTGCAAGTTCCGCAATTGACCATTGCATCACAATTTCCTTTGGCGCAATCGCCGGCAGATTTTTGTTTTTGCTGTTTACAGCAATCCTGATGCATTTTTTGTTTACAACACCTTGCTGCTCCATACTGAATACCGGCTATCCCCGAAAAGGAGGATAACAGCAGCAAATTCAGTATAAGGAAAACAGCGAAATATTTCATATTGTTATTAAACTGCGTATTGTCGAATTTATTATACTGCTAATATACCGGCAATCTTTTAGAGCGATTTATATAATTCCGTTAAAAATTTACAGCCTATTGTATCAGTTTAATTTTACTTAATTGTATTTAAGTAACTGCTTAAATACTTATCTTTGGATAATATAACCTTTATGAGTGCATGTAAGCGGATTTTTGCCGACAGCGGGCAAATCAATAATTGCCGAAAAGTGATCAAAGATAATCAGCGATTTTTTGCTGACTTGTCCCGGATTGTAGCTTTAGCCGGGAATGAAGTCCGTTTGAAGATACTTTTTCTTTTAGATGAGGAACGAGAATTATGCCCGTGTGACCTGAGCGACATACTGGAAATGACAATCCCGGCAATATCCCAGCACCTCCGAAAGTTAAAGGACGGCGGTGTTATACAATCGCGGAAGACTGGCCAAACGATATTCTATTCGGTTTGTACCGTCCAATTGCCACTGCTTAAACTGTTTTTTAGTATGATCAGCGGCTCACCAATGGAAATAAACGCATGAAAGCAATTAATCAAAAAAGTTGGATCGGTGGCATCGTGGCGGCTATGGCCGCATCACTTTGTTGCATTGCCCCTTTACTTGCAATCTTTGGCGGGATAGGCGGGGCGGCGACTTACTTTAGCTGGATCGAACCTTTCCGGCCCTATATCATAGGATTAACGGTGCTGATTTTTGCCGTGGCCTGGTACCAACAATTCAGCGTGGTCCTTCAAGATAAAAAAGATTGCTGCGTTCCCGCAAGGCGTTCCTTCTGGCAATCCAAAAAATTCCTGTTGATCGTTACCATGCTTTCAGGTTTATTAATCGCTTTCCCCTCGTATTCTTCTTTGTTTTACAAGTCAGCACCACGATCAACTGCTATCATCATTCCGCAAAGCAACCTCAAATCTATCATGCTGCGTATTAAAGGAATGGGCTGCGCTGATTGCACCAAACATATCGATGGCATACTAATGAGGCTTAACGGGGTGGCGTCGTCCAATACCTCGTTTGAAAAAGCACAAACCATTGTTCGTTTTAATCCGGCTAAGACAAACACCGACAGTATCAAACATAAAATAAAAGAAATAGGCTACGAGCCCATATTAGTAAAAAACAATTAACCCTTATGTCAACCATGATCCTGCTTCATTCTGTCATTACCTGCCCGAGTTGCGGTTTTAAAAAAGAAGAAGAAATGCCGACAGATGCCTGTCAATATTTTTATGAATGCGAAAGCTGTAAGGCCCGCTTAAAGCCCCTGGCAGGTCATTGTTGTGTGTTTTGTAGCTATGGCTCCGTTAAATGCCCGCCTATCCAGCAAGGCACATCCTGTTGCGGGTAGCCAACTAACTGATAACTTCAAAAAAAGTAATCAAGTTACCATATAGATCCAAAACAGGAAAGTCACGGTGCCCCCAAGGCTGCTCTTCTATGACAGTATTAGAATTATAAATAACACCTGAAGCTTTATACTCCTGATAGAGTTCGTCTATTCCTCTTACTTCAATACGGCAACTGGCGGTTCCAGCTAAAAAACTTTCAGCTCCACTTACAATCGGTCGGAATATCCACCATAACCGAAACTTCCAGCGCTTGTCACATGCTTGCCAAAGATGGATCTCAATATCGTCCCGAACTACTATCGCAAATTCCTTCTCTTGGTGGCGTGCCTTAAAGCGCATCTTGTCTTCATAAAATTGCACAGCTTTTCTTATATCTACGGCAGGAAAAGTGGGAATGGCATTTTTGAAGTTGATCATAAACATCGGAGCTGTTTTAATTTATAAATATCTTCCTGGCCAGTTATCGTAAGCTTTAAACGGATTCGGCATTGAACCGTGTTGCTTTTGAACTTGGTGAGCGCATAAAAGTAATTGATTTACAGAGCAATCAGCAAGAAGACAAACTGCCGTTCATAAGATTAGCACTTATAAATCGAAGTTAAGTATTTTCAGTTTAGGCTAAAATTAAGTTCTCTATCAATGTCGCTGAATCGCCATGTTTTATAACCTGACACCACATTAGTAGAAAGCAATCATCCGGTTTTTACTTTGAGCATAGCAGCATTAATTGCTACAACCACCGTGCTAACTGTCATTAATACTGCACCTGCCGCAGGGCTTAATACTATGCCCTGGTTATATAATACGCCTGCCGCCAATGGCAGCGCAACGACATTATATCCGGTTGCCCAAGCCAGGTTTTGGATCATCTTACGATAAGTTGCCTTGCCAAACAAGATTAAACTAACGATATCTTTAGGATTGCTGTTCACCAAAACAATCCCGGCTGTTTCTGCTGCTATGTCACTTCCCGAACCAACTGCAATACCGATGTCTGCCTGGGCCAGTGCAGGAGCATCATTTACCCCGTCGCCGGTCATGGCTACAAACTCGCCTTTGCTTTGCAGTTCTTTAATTTTCTCTAATTTTTGATGCGGTAATACTTCGGCTATAAAACTATCCATACCCAAAGTTTTGCTTACACTGGCGGCTACTTTGTTGTTGTCACCCGTAAGCAGGATAGATTTGATGTTTTCAGCATTTAAGGTCTTAATAGCCTCTGCCGATTCCGGGCGTATCTCATCTGACAGTGAAATATATCCCGCCAATTTCTTATCAATTAGCACAAACACAACTGTTTCCGTGTCATTGGCCGCAAAGCCATCCGG
The DNA here is from genome assembly GCF_900110105.1 of Mucilaginibacter gossypiicola. Classification (GTDB taxonomy): domain Bacteria; phylum Bacteroidota; class Bacteroidia; order Sphingobacteriales; family Sphingobacteriaceae; genus Mucilaginibacter; species Mucilaginibacter gossypiicola. The sequence continues at coordinate 385,060 of NZ_FOCL01000002.1, forward strand.
CAGGGCTAATTTATTTTCTTTTAAATAACCGGGGCTAACCACCATTAACTTTTTGCCATCTACGGTGGCTTGAACCCCCTGGCCGGTGATGGCCTTAAAGTTTTCGGCTGGCGGAATGTCTAATTTCAGGTCTTTCACTTTTAGCAGGATACCTGTAGCAATAGGGTGTTCTGATTTTTGTTCTAATGCCGATGCTAAACGTACCAGTTCATTTTCTTTGATGGTTTTATCTAACGATACTATTTTAGATACTTCAAACTTACCTACGGTTAGTGTCCCCGTTTTATCAAATACAATGGTGGTGATCTTCCTTGCGTTCTCAAATGCCGTCCGGTTTTTGATCAACAAGCCATGTTTGGCCGATAAGGCAGTTGACTTAGCTACCACAAGAGGCACAGCCAAACCCAAAGCATGGGGGCAGCAAATAACAATTACCGTTACCATTCTTTCCATCGCGAACGCCAAACTTTGCCCTGTTAAGTACCAGTACAGAAAAGTACCTATACCTGTAACCAATGCGATCAGGGTTAACCATTTTGCCGCAGTATCGGCCAATAGCTGCGTTTGAGATTTTGACTTTTGCGCATCGTCTACCAGTTTGACTACCTGCGACAAATAGGAATCTTTGGCTGCGTGAGATACCGTTACTTTAAATGAACCATTTCCATTGATTGAACCCGCGATCACTTTATCGCCTTTCACTTTTTGAACGGGCTTGGATTCACCGGTTAACATGGATTCATTCAAATAGCTTTCACCATCCAGAATAATCCCGTCTGCGGCCACTTTTTCTCCCGGTTTTACCAAAATTACATCGTTCTCTTTTAACGTATCTGTTTTTACATCATGTACTTTGTTACCCATGACCATGTGCGCATCTGCGGGCATCAACTGAACCAATAACTCCAGTTCATTTGAGGCACCCATGACTGACCGCATTTCTATCCAATGCCCTAAGAGCATGATCAGGATCAGGGTAGCCAGTTCCCAAAAGAAATCCATACCCTTCAGTCCGAACACCGTAGCTGCGCTATAGGCATAGGCAACGGTGATCGCAAAACCGATCAAAGTCATCATGCCGGGATTTTTAGCCTTCATTTCGCTCATCCAGCCGCTTAAAAATGGCCAGCCGCCATAAACAAATACGACAGATGCTAAAGCAAAAAGCAGGTACGATGAACCGGCAAAATTAATATCCAGGTGCAGCCATTGCTGAATTTGCATAGACAGCAGCATAACCGGAAGTGTCAGTACGAGCACCACGTAAAAACGCTTTTTAAAATCAGCGATCATCATGCTATGGTGATCATGCTCCGACATACCCATATGCCCGTCACTGCCATGGTTCATTTTACTATGATCTATAGTTTCAGCTTTAGCCTTGGGTCCTGGTTGTTTTATAGCTGGGATTTTATGCGCTCCCATAGTGTGATGATCGTGTTGATTTTTCATAGCTGTAAAATTTAATACGTTAGTGTTAATCCGCCACCGAGGCCCATGTCACTGTCGTAATGCGTTGATAAAGAGAAGTATTTTGTAAAAATATACCGCAGTCCAGCCGCGTATTCTTTATCTGTATTCACCATGATATTAAAACGCAGCCGCTGGGTAACCGGCACATCTTCCCGGCCTAGCTGAAAACGCAATTTACCATTACCGTCAATTCGCGCATCGGCCACAAAAAGCATCGGCAAAGTGTAGGCGATACCCGCTACGACCGTATGCCTGTTTTCCTTATTACTGACCTGGCCGAATAAATTCCTGTAATCACTGCCAAAGATGTTTTTTTCATCAGGATTGAACTTTTTATAGTGATAATCAAACCCAACATAAGGATACAGCCATTGATTCCTGCCAATATACCGACCGATCATGGTTTCACTTTCGTAACCCATCATAGCATCCGTGCCTAAATGCCACATCGTACTCGCCTTCCAGCGGGTGCTGCCCAGCATGACCTGGCCATCACTTCCATTGCTCTCCAGTCCTATCCTTCCCATCAGATGCGGCATCTGGTCATCCCAAAAAAGCCTGCGCTGAGCCAGCTTGGGGTCGGGTACATCCGGATTAGGTGGTGAATTTTCATAACTGAATACTCTGCCCATACCGCTCATCATATGGTACAAAATATGGCAGTGGAAGAACCAGTCTCCGCCGGCCTCTGACGCGGCAAACTCTATGGTATCCTTTTCCATAGGCATAATATCGATCACGTTTTTCATAGGGGCATTTTCCCCCTGACCGTTGAGCACACGGAAGTCGTGCCCGTGCAGGTGCATGGGATGCCGCATCATACTGTTATTGTAGAGTATGATCCGCAGGTTTTCACCTTTTCTGATTAAGATCTTATCCGATTCTGACACAGTTTTATTATCCAGCGTCCATACATAACGGTTCATGTTCCCGGTCAGGTCGAATTTCAGCTCCCTGGTCGGCCCTTTGGGAAGTGTAGTTTTATGTGGATCGCGAAGCATATTATAGTTGAGCGTAACCATATCTGAATTATCGGCGGCCATGTTCATACCGGCCATGCTATTGTCATTCGGCATCTGCATACCCGGCATGCTGCTTTTTTTATCTTCTGCTTTAGGCTTCTCCTCACCGGTGATTTCCGGATACATCACGGTGTTCATGTCCATGATCTGGTTTTGCATGTTCATGCCTTCCATTTGAACCATGTTTCCGTTCATATCCATCATATCGTTCATCATTTTCATACCAGCGAAATACTTCAGCTTCGGCATTTTTCCCGCATATACTTTCGGCCCGCTGCCCAGCCAAAGCGAAGCTGACTTGGTACGGTCCTCCGGGGTCACCAGGAATTCATAGCTCTTATTCTCCGGTATGGTCACGACAACATCGTAGGTTTCTGAAACGGCAATGATCAGCCGATCAACTTCAACGGGCTCCACATCATTGCCGTCTGTCGCTACCACGGTCATTTTTCCACCGGCATACTTTAGCCAGAAATAGGAGGATGCGCCGCCATTGGCAATACGCAGCCTGACCTTATCACCGGCTTTGTACTGTGGCTGCTCATTCTGATTTTTCCCATTGACCAGAAATTTGTCGTAATACACGTCGCTCACATCCATGGCGTTCATGCGCTTCCACTCATTGGCCACTTTGGTTTTGAAATGTCCCGATCTGATCGCTTCAAGATAGCTTTGCGTCGAACCTTTTTGTATAGCAAACCAGTCCGATGCCGCGTGCAGGCTACGCTCTACCCCCTTCGGGTTCATATTCGTCCAGTCGCTCAGTACCACGGGAAGCGTGGGTATATCCCACTCTTGTCGCTTATTCATGATAAAGGCGCCATACATGCCGATTTGCTCCTGTAAGCCGGTATGGCTGTGGTACCAGTGGGTGCCATGCTGCCTGATCGGAAATTTATATAAGTGCGTTTCCCCCGGCATGATCGGCATCTGCGTCATGTTTGGAACACCATCATAGCGGTTAGGCAGAAAGAGGCCATGCCAGTGCAGGGAGGTTTCTTCCTTTAATTGATTATGGACGTAGATCTCTGCCGTATCTCCCTCCGTGAAGGTCAGCGTAGGCATCGGGATACTGCCGTTGACAGCGATAGCGCGCTTCGGCTTTCCCCCGTAATTAACTATGGTATCGGCCACATACAGGTCATAACGAACCGTATGCGGCGGCGTTTGGCTGACCAACGTTTTAATGGGGCCCAGGTTGGCTTTCGCGTCTTTTGATGCTGCCGCAGTTGGATTTTGGTCATCCATCTTCATGCCCTCCATTTGCGATCCGTCCACGTCACCCGCTTTTTTGCCCGGTTCTTTCAAGGGCATGGTCATGCTTCCGGTTTTTTGCGGGGCTGAGCCGGACTTTTTCCGGTCCATTTTCATTCCATTCATATCGCCCGCCTTTTTGAGGGTATCTTTCACGGGCATCATCATATCCCCGGACTTTTTGACAGCGGCTTTGGGCTTTTCTTTGACCAGCTTCATACCGCATTTGGGGCAATTGCCTGGCTTCGCGGCGTGTATTTCCGGATGCATGGGACAGGTGTAGGTAACCGGCTGTTGTGCTTGCATACCGGGCATATTTTTCATATCCGTTTGCGCCAGCGCCAATTGTCCCCAAAAAAGTATCAGCACAATAATTTTTATTTTTTTCATCTTTTATTTTTTCTATTGCTGGCTAACACCGGCCGACTTCAGCCAGTTCTCCAGCAGCAACTTATCTTCTTTAGTAAGCACTGCATCTCGGTGTATCATGGTATAGGAGGACAAAGGCATGGAGCCTTCATCCAAACTTTCACCAATAGCCCTTAACCTGCTTCGTTGCCTTCTGGGTGTATAAGAGCCGAATTCATCAAAATTCAGCTCCGCTTTACCATTCCGGATATGCCCGTCCAAAATCAATCTAAACGGCTGCAACTGCGCATACCAGGGGTAATTGGTATGATTGCTGTGGCAATCATTACAGGACTTTCTGAGAATAGCGCCCACATTTTCGGGAACAGGAACTACTTTATCGATACCATTCACCCGCTTTGGTCCATTCTCATTATGGTCACGGGGTATCAGCTGGATAAGGATAAACACAGCTATCAATATCGCCCCTGTAATTTTAATGGTCCGTCTCATCCTGTTTATTTTAATTCTTCCTTGATGCTGCCGCAGGTTGACATGCCCGCTCCCATGTAGGGATTTTTGATGTCCTTTGTCTCACTTAGCCAGATCGCTCCTTTTTTATTATTGTACATCGGACAATGATCGACATACAAGGCTTGCCCGGCACCAAATAATTTAATGAGATCATACATATCCTTACTCAGCATATCAAAATGCTCGCGCTGATGGGGCAGCTTACCCGCACTTTCCCCGATATGCTCCGACATTTCGTGCGCATCATCGGCGATGTCCGTAAAAGATTTCTTTTGCGCTTCCGTTAATGCAGATTTGTTAAATTTTCCAAATCCTTCGGCTAAAGCTTTGCCGGCTGTAGCTGCGTCGTTGCTGTTGTCTTTCGCCAGCGCGTTTTTTAATTGCAGGTAGCTGGCCAACAGCGGCTTCACAGATTCGCTTGCTGTAGCGCCCATCCCAGGTTTTGCGTTGGTCGTCATTTTTGCCGTATCTGACGAAGCTGTCTGATTGGTATTGTTACAGGCTACAAAAGAAAAGGCTGCGATGGTCAATGCGGTTGCGATGATTAAATTTTTCATATTGTTGATTGTTTTTTAGCGGTCATTTAAAAGGCTTCGCCGTTTTCCTGATCGTAAATATGTTTATACAGCAGCTCCAATGAACTGATTATCATGTTCATGCAGAGCCGCTGAGGTGTATATTGAATTATTGATTAAGGGTTTCGGTGACTTTTCCGCAGGTCAGCATCTGGTTACCGAAGTAAGGGTTTTTGATCGCTGCCTCGGCAGATAACCAATAGCTTTTCTTCATCGGGCAGTAAGCATAATAGACTGGTTTGTCTGTCAGTTTTATTGCTTTCGCCAGCTTAAAGAAATTGGAAGAAAAATTGGCAAAATGCTCGCGCTGATGTGCAATGTCTTTGCTTTCTGAGATGTGCCTGGCGTCGAATGCCAGCTTTTCCTGCAAGGCCATAAAGACCTCCATGTCATTTGCCGGCAATGCCTTCATGTCTACAGAGGCAAGGGTTTTGAGAAATGAGGCCGAACTGGCGGCAGCATCGGTACTATTCGAAGCGACGAGCGCATTTTTAATACCGTAATAAGAAGTTAACAACGGACCGGGCGCAGGTGATTTGGTATCCTGTGCAAAAATTTGTTGGGTAAATACGGTCGCGATCAACGCAACCATTAAGAATATTTTTTTCATGATCTTTTAAATTTGAATTACTTAATAGCTTTATATAGTCAGCCTGGCAAAGCCGCGGCAGGTTTAGCTTGCAGTAATCAGATCAGGAAACTCTGTATGGTCGTGCGTATATCTCTTTCCGGCGGCCGCCGTCGCTTATCCTTGATCTGAAATTTGGATAGGCGCAGGCTACTTACCGGGCTTAAATAAAAGTCGATCGGTTTGCTGATAAGGACAAATGGTGCAAGCAATAATACAGGGTTACTTGCAGGCACCTGTTTAGCCTGAGATACAAAGTTATTGACGGCTCCCTGACAGCAGGGATCATTGGCGGTAATGATAAGTTCCTGGCTTGTATGTTCATGCGGAGCAGTTACGAACAGCGCATGATCGCTTAGATGAGCATCAGCTTCGCCATGGTCGCGATGCGTCATATGTATAGCGCAGCTGAAACCGACAACGGTGTTCAGCAGGAATACGATTAACAATATCAGGGCTTTAGCTCTCATGTCAGTACAAACTTAAAAATAAACATGCCGGGAGATTTATATAATTCCGTGATATTGTTATATTTTAATGTAACCGTCATGAAGCAACCCTGGCTATCTTTTGCATAATGGAATGGTCATCGCCGAATTTACATAGCGCATCACAATGCTGACGCAGGTCTGAAAAACAGATGTATTTCATTTCCATATTGCCGCTGCGGATGGATGGTCGTGACAGTTGCATAATGACGTCCTTTTCGCGGTCATCAGGCACAACCAGGTAAAGGACCTCCTCTTTATTACTCAGGCTGCAGCTCAGGTCGGTCAACCGCAGGATACCGGAATAAATACTGGTGCTCTTTTCCACTTCAAAGGCGGCAATTACTTTTGATGTGCCTTTTTGAAACCAAAGGACGTCTATTAATTTTACCGTATTCAATACTTCTTTTTCCAGCGCGATCTGCGGAAAGTCGGGCAAGGAGATAAAGCTGAACTTATTTCCGCCCCAGGCTTTAGAGCGGTCATTGGAAGCGGCGATCACATCATAGCCCAGCGCGTGCCCGATCTTCAGCAAGTGATACTGCATTTCGTTATGGAGATGCTCATCCGCGGTTTCCGTTCTTTTTTCTTTATGGCGTTTTTCGATCAATTTTTCCAGGCGGTTCCGCTCAGCTTCTGATAGATATTCGTCCTTGCCCAAAAGCAATTTTTGCGTTCCGACCTCGAAAAGAAGTCCGGCAAATGCGCCGGTGTCCAGGGAAAGCTCGTTGCAATATTTCTTATTCACATCCATGATCACTTCCCGGATCCTCAGGTATTCGCTCCAGCTACCCAGCTTTTTTTTATCCTTAAACAGATAATTAAAGCCGTTGATAATAGCCGTATTAAATGGCGGTATCCATGTCGGGTGAAGAAAGTACAGAATGCTTGCAACTGCAGGGCCGAGCCCTTTGATCTTCAGCGCGTCCAGCTTTTCGATCTCCCGGATGACCTGTTCTTCATTTTTCGCATAAATGCAGTTTTCCAGGAACTGCCCGAAGGCGGTTTTATTTTCCTGGTTCTCGTAGATGTCAGGTATCCTTAATTTAGGTTTCCAATAAAAAGGGTGAGAAGCGCCTTCAAAGACCTGTTTTTGCTCTGTGATACACGAAAGAACAAATTCCAGGGATGTCCCTTTGAAATCGTTTCCAAAGCGTTTGGTTTTGATGTCATCGATCACCTGTAAAACTCCCCGTCTTATAGACCGAAACGCCTTTAATCGTTCTTCATTATTAATGAACCAGGTATTATATACTGACTCCTGATCGCTTTTGTATTGATTGATAATGGACTGCAGGTTTTCACTCATGGGTTTTGGATAAGTAAAGGTATCCGCACTGCGGCGGATACCCTAAATTAGACAAGTTAGCGTGAATTATAGCAAAATGATTTGAATAACCGTTTTTATAATTCCCGTATTGCCCGAATCCGCCGCACGATCTCTGTGGTCAGTGCCGGATCGCTAAGTGCCCCATTGACGATTTGATATCCCCCCAATTGTGGAACCTTTATATAGGCAGCTATGGTGCCGTTAATATGAATATCAAAGCCCTCACCGTTTTGCACGATCCCGATAAGGTCATCAGCGGGGCCGAAAAGGAAATAGGGGGCGATATCATACAAGGGATGTTCCATGATCGCAGCGAGCTGTTCATCACTCAAGTACAAAGCGCTTTCTGGATCCTGCAGGTCTTCCTCGCGCAGCCGGGGCTGGTTATCCTCTTCTTCGAACCATTCTTCCACATGGTCCTGGATGATCTTTACCAGTTGGGCAATCTCTGTTTCGGTCAGTATCTGCCCGTCATACCGCCATTCGAAAAAGTTTTCATTCAGGAACGTAAGTTTGCCGACGAAACTCATATAACTGTCCATGTCCGGCTCTTTTGACCTGTTGGCAAGATTATCGGGAAGCATGTAAAATAACCGGAAACCACCGGTAATACCGGTGCGTCCGTTGACGCCGGGACTGGTTTCCGGCACGATCTTGACATCCGCAGCGCCGCCTGTTTGTTTGGTTATTGTATAAACGATATGCTGCTTCATGTCCATTGTGTTTGAAAGTTGGACAAAAGGCAGCCGCCGTTAATTATTGGTAATATCTGGCATAATAATGTATGCACGAAACGTTGGCCTGTAAATAAGTAGAGGGCAGGCCGGGCGGGCATTTTTTTTGATCGGGAAAATGCCTCGCTTAGAATATTAAGTGAAATCATCGTAAAAATTCAAGCTAAGTGAGAAAATAGATTTCCTGGCCGGGAGATCCGGCGTAGCTTGAATCAGATGAGAAACGCTTGATTAAAAAGATAAATTGGCTTTGATGAAATGAAAGGCGGGCCGGTCGATCTTGGCCAGCTGACCTTATTGGTAATTTTTAATGGAATATGCAAAAAGGCTTCCGTGGGCAGCAACGGAAGGCCAAAATCCGTTAGCGACTGGTTGAAATGTGTAGTGCCTTTCGCGACTTCCTTGACCACATAGGTTCCATGATGATAGCAACAGGTGCAATTGCCCGAACGGCAGTCATCATCATTTTCTTTTTCGTTACGGCCATCATCGCCGTCTGTGTGGCGGGTGTCTTGTTTATTTTCGAACTGTGCGGCAACATAGTCCGTCGCGCAATGAAGCAGACAGGCATAAGCGCCCGTTGCCAACAACAGGTAAAATGATATCAGAACTAACGCACAGGTCTTTTTCATTTGCACAGGCGAGCCAGGGGCTAAAGATATTATTAATAAAAATATTTATTATTCCTGCTGCGTTTTTAACACAAAAAAAAACAAATATTTAAAATGCTTTGCTGCATTGCCTTTATTTTTCCATTCGGGCCAGTATGATTTTCATTTGGGCGATCTCCTTTTCCTGGGCGCTGATAATGTCTTGCGAAAGCTTTTTGACCTCGGGGTCCTTTAAATGCGCCTTTTTACTGACCATGATCGCGATCGAATGGTGCGGTATCATTCCCTTCATATATTGCACGTCACCTATACCTGCCTGATGGCGAACACCTGCCAGCGCCAACATAAAAACGGCAATAGCAGAAACGGTAATAATCAGGTTGCGTATTTTATTCTGATACATCATTCGCATCGTCCATAGCATCAACAATGCCATTGCGGAAACCATCAACAAAGTCATATAGAGCCGGGTTGTATTCAGATAAACATGGTCGATCTGATCTACATTGAGATACATGATGCTGTACATTAAAACAAATGATCCCGCTAACATTAAAGCGAATTTTGAATAATTTCCTTTTTTCATGACTGTTAGGTTAAATCAATAAAGTGATAACCTGTGCGAAAAAGGCACAGGTTATCTTGAGGGATTAAGCCGCTGTTGCCATTTTTTCACAGAGTTCCGCACACCGGCCGCATACTTCAGCGCATACCTGGCAATGTTCCATTTCGTGCCTGCTACATTCTTCGGCACAAGCTCTACAAATATCAGCGCATAAGCGACACAGCTGAGCGCTATATTCGCTGCCTAAGCTCATCAGTTCTGCGGCGGACCGGCAAATCGCGGCGCACTCCAGATCAAGCCGGATACACTTCGTCATCATTTTAACATCATCTTCGCTTAAGCAAGATGCCGCACAATAATTGCAAGCGGCGGCACAAGCGACGCAAGCATCCATACATTCCTGAAATTTTTGATGTGACATAATTTACTTGTTTTATTGTTAGAGATTCATTTATCAGACCAGTTTATATAATAGCGTATTAATCAACCCTGCTTTACATTTTCATTTTCATCATCCTCGGGTACAGGCGCAGGAATACTTCGCCTCCCACTGGGTTCTTTCCATAAAGAGAATTTAGCTTACTGTCGGCGGCATAATAGGTAAGCTGACCGCCCGCGGCCAAATTTAACGGCCCCACCCTGAACAGATCGTAATTTAAACCGAGGGTTATCGCATTAATGGGAAAGATGGTATCATCGCCGTAGACAACGGGGTTCAGCACCAGTTCCTCAGTGGTTTTCTGCACAAATTCATAGCGGCCATAGATCGCCAGCTTTTTCAGGCGAACATCCGCTTCCAATAAAGCGGAATTATCCCCTTGCTGGTCGCGCACCTTATTCAGTCCCCACAGCGCCGTGGCATTTATAGTATTTTCGTCCCCCAGGGGCAGGCTGTAAGTAGCCGAGGCAGTGGTGCGGTAAATATTTTCACCGGGGTGAAGTTCTTCCGGACTTTTAATGAAGCCATGGGAAACCTGCAAAGCCCAGTTCGCCGAAGGGTTATAATCTAAACGGCCGCTCCAGGAATCAAATCTGGGCTTGTCAAAATCATAGCGATTCTCATCAGGCTCCCTGCCGGTAAAGGAAGAGGCTTCGATCTTAAAGTCATCAAAGCGAAATCCGACGGTAGCGACCCCGAAAGTGATGTGGGTCGCATCGGACCAGTGATGGCTGATAGGAGCATCGGGGTTGGACATAGCCGAAGGGCGGTGCATAAAAGCGACCGGGCCTAAGGCGGGCTCACCCGGGTAACCCACATAAATACTCAGGTCGGTGTTTTTTGAGAAAGCATAAGCGTAGCTTGCAGAAAGCTCCGAAAAAAGGTCATGCGGGTGCTGATGATCAACCAGGGGCTGGCCTTTCCAGCTTTCCCCGGACTGGAACAGCAATGGGTAACCGCCCCCGCCTTCGGTCAAACGGTCAAGCGACATCATGACGTTGAAATGTAGCAGCCCGTTTTCCCCGATTTTTCGCTGGGCCATGCCCATAAACCAATTGGGAGCATCGAATTTGTCGTCTCCCCGGCTGCCTTTATTTCCCAGATCCTGTTTGGTGTAGCGCAGCGAGATGTTTCCGTGGAGCATATAGTTCCATTTTCCGCTGTTCAGCATGATACCATACATTGGTGAGGCGTCCGGCAGCCAGCTGGTGCCCGAACCGTCGCGCGTCATGGGCAGGTTAAGCGATTGAGAACTGGTCATCATTGGCATGGACATGCCTTTCATTTTCATACCAGACATATCCATACCTGCCATCGCCGTATCCTTCATGCTTTTCATCTTCGGTGACTTCATGGGCATGCCCGCATTCTTATTTTTTGGCTTCTTTGTGGTATCTGGCATTTTCATGCCATCATGCTTCATCGGCATGCTCATTTTTTTGTTTTTTTGAGACTTGGTAGTGTCGCTCATTTTCATGTCCTGGGCCGGTAATGTTGTATGTAGCCCCAACAGAATGATGGTGATTAGCAGTAAATTTTTCATAGGATAATGTTTTAAATTTTATCAATGGGCTTACGTTGCCGCTGTTCAGAAATTTTGAACTGGCTCGGTGTCAGGCCCGTTATCGTTTTAAACTGCGCAGACAAGTGGGCGCTGCTGCTATAGCCCATCGTCCAGGCGATCTCGTTCAGGTTAAGCTCACCGTATTCCAGCAACTCTTTTACTTTTTCTATCTTTTGCTGTATGATGAACTTCTCGATAGTCGTATCTTCCGATTCAGAGAACATACGGCTGAGATAGGTGTAGTCCTTGTGTATCATGTCGGACAGATACTCCGAAAAACTAAGGTGTGTGTCAGCAAGGTCGCTATGATGTACTTTTTCTATGATCAGATCTTTAACACGCTGCACTATCCGCGCTTTTTCATTGTCGATCAGTTCAAATCCGAGCAGCTTTAGGGACGAAGAAATAGCGCTGAGTTGTACCGCATCCGGCTCAGGCTGGACCACGGCGCTGCCGAGCGTGATGGAAACTACCCGGAATCCCGAGTTTTCCAGTTGTTGCTTAACGACCATAATGCAGCGGTCGCAAACCATATTTTTGATATATAATGTCATGTTTGATTCAAGCTAAATGAAATGGCAATAACTTTTAAGGCCGCGAAGATGCGGCTGTGCCTGAATCAGATCAGAAGGGAACGGTTGAAAATAAATAGTGGCTGTACAGTTGCACGCGGTGGCCCTGTCGTATTTAACCAGGAAACCTTAGCCAGGTAAACACCTGCTACGGGTTTGAGCGAGTAATACGGCAAAGGAAAAGTAGCGACCAGCGATGCGTTCAGTTGGAACGCTTCCGCCCCGGACGTATTTTCCTTGATTACATAATTATCGTGCTGGTTACAGCAACTGCAATTTTTTCCTTCACCACAGGAATTTTTATGATCGTGTGTTTTACCTTCTTTAGGGTCCTTATCATGACCGGCGGGCGGCATCGCTTCGTGGTCATGATCGTCCTGGTCGCCGTCCTGATGGGCCACTGATGCCTGCGCCGGACTTCCGAGCAGATATTCGGCGCTGCAATGTACCAGGCAAACGAACATACCTGTTGTCAACAACAGGTAAAACGAAGCCAGACATATTGCACCAAATTTCCTCATTATTGTTACTACACAAAAATGTTACAATTGTTTAAAATTAGGATATTTTCCCGAAAACAGCCAAGCCTGCATGCAAGTACACACAGGCTTAGCTGCAAAAGCCCTTGTTCAGACCGATTCTGCCTGGTAGCCTTTGGTTTGCAAGGCGCTGATCACCTCACCTGCGCTTAATTCCGGTGCGGCAGTTACTGTTAGTATTTTATCCGGGTCAGCTGTATCTACTTCCCATTTTTCCACGCTTTTCAGCGTATCTAAAACAGGTGTAACCGTTGCTATGCAGCCACCGCATTTGATGGTGGTTTTGAATTTTAATGTTTGCATGGTTGATAATATTTAAAAATTAATCTTTGAAAATTTAAGCCGAAGGCTGTTGCTCACCACCGACACCGAACTTAAAGCCATCGCGGCTCCGGCGATCATCGGATTCAGTAAAAAGCCGTTGATCGGATAAAGCACACCGGCCGCGAGGGGTATCCCGATCAGGTTATAAATAAAAGCCCAGAACAGGTTTTGCCGGATAGTGCGGACGGTAAGCCTGGAAAGTTTCAGTGCTTTGGGTATTTGCAGCAGGTCAGATGAAACAAGCGTGATCTTGGCCACATCGATGGCAATATCCGAGCCGTGTCCCATGGCGATCGACAGGTTGGCCTGTGCCAGCGCCTGGCTGTCGTTGATGCCATCACCGACCATGGCCACCGTCTTGCCCTGGGCTTGCAACAATTTGACAAAATTCGATTTATCGGCAGGCATAGCATTAGCAATGATGTGACTATCGCTGATCCCCGCCTGCCGGCCAATATGGATGGCCGTAGCTGCCTGGTCGCCTGTGAGCATATAGACTCCGATACCACCGTTCTTTAACTCCGCGATAGCTTTTGCGGAGTTTGTTTTTACACGGTCCTGCAATGCGACAATCGCCATCACTGTGGCATGCGAGGCAAAGTAGATCACCGTTTTGCCGGTTTGAGAAAGCACAGCTGCGGCCGTCTGCAGTTCCTCTGGCACGGCCGTTTTACAAGATTCCACCAATTTCAGATTACCCGCATAATAGGGCTGACCATTGAACAGGCCTTCCACACCCTGACCGGTTAGGCTATGAAAATAAGCAGATGGGAGGCTATTGACCTGCTGCGCTTTCAGATGCTTTACTACCGCCATGGCCAGGGGATGTTCAGATTGCTGTTCCAGCGACAGCAATACCGCTGCGAGCTTATCTTTTTCGTTAACCGCCTGAGCTGACCATAAAATATCCGTTACAACCGGCTTACCTTCCGTGATGGTCCCGGTCTTGTCAAAGATGACCGCATCGACTTTGTAACCCAGTTCCAGCGCTTCGGCATCTTTGATGAGAATGCCGTTCTCGGCACCTTTACCAATGCCTACCATGACAGCGGTCGGTGTGGCCAGGCCCAAAGCGCAGGGACAGGCGATCACCAGCACGGTTACCATCGCCAAAAGGCCTTGCGTCAGTGCCTGAGCACCTCCCAAAAGAAGCCAGGCCATCAAGGTCATCAATGCGATCACTATGACGACTGGCACAAAGATCCCGGCAATCTTGTCGACCAGCTTTTGAACCGGTGCCTTAGAACCCTGGGCATCCTGTACCAAATTAATGATCTGGCCCAGCAGGGTTTCACTGCCTATCTTTTCAGCAGTAAATTGAAAGCTTCCTTTTTGATTGATCGTCCCGGCGAACACCGGGTCGCCCTTGCTTTTTTCTACCGGTATAGGCTCGCCGCTGATCATGCTCTCATCAACAAAGGAAGTCCCTTGTTCTACCCGGCCATCCACAGCGATCTTTTCACCAGGCCTTACCAGGAGCAAGTCACCGATCTTCACTTCTTCCACCAGGGTAACTTTTTCGCCTCCGGCTGTGATCAATGATACAGTCTTCGGCTGAAGCCCGATGAGTTTTTTAATAGCAGCGGACGTGTTTGATTTTGCGCGTTCCTCCAGCATTTTGCCCAGCATGATAAATAGGATCACTACCGATGCCGCTTCATAATAAACGTGTGGATGCATCCCCCGGCTGTGCCAAAATTCAGGATAAACCGTATTAAATAAGCTGAACAGAAATGCGATTCCTGTACTCATGGCAATCAGCGTGTCCATGTTGGCGCGGCCATGCCGCGCTTGCTTCCATGCGCCGGTAAAAAAGTTTCGGCCTGCGATAAACAGGACGGGGGCAGTCAATGCCAGCATCAAATAGTTGGCATAGGCTTTATCCATGAAAAACATGCCCACAATGACCACAGGCAAGGTGAGCAGGCCCGCCCAAATGATATTGCGTTTAAGTTGCTGATAATGTTTTTGCTGTACCTGCTCCTGTTTCTCTTTGCCGTTTTGCGTGTCTAAAATAAGGTCATAGCCCACCGATCGTACAGCCTGACGCAGACCCTCAGGTTGCACAACCTCTGGGTGAAAAGCGACCTTTACCGATTGCGTAGCATAGTTTACCTCGGCTTTTTCCACGCCGTTTTGCGCACCGATCATCGATTCAACGCTCGCTGCACAACCGGCACAGGTCATCCCGGTTACCGGGAAAGTAAATGTTTCTGTGGATAGTGCTGTCATAATATTGAATTAACAGCACAAAGTTACGCCCGTTGCAGGCCGGGGATTTTACAGGATTCGGGAAAAGATTTATATAATCCTGTAATTCTGACCTATATTGAATTGCGTAGCGCGATGAGGGTAAACGAGTTGTTTTTAAAAACTACGCTGCTGCTGATAGAAGCAGGGCTTTTATAATTTTTGTAATGTTCATTGGTCAGTAGTACGTAATCCACATGATAAGCTGCAAATAAATTTTCAGCAGATTTAGGCTGAGCTGTGGTCAGGTACGAAAGCATCGCGTTTCGGTCATCCTCGCGTTTTTCGAAGCTGATGTACGGGTTGGAAAAGTAGATTTCAATGGAAACCATTTTGACGCCGGTCGCCATGACAGGAAAAAGTGACTGATCATGCCCGCACAACATTACTTTATCCAGCGGGATGTTCTTGCTGATGTAATTATACACCGCTATTTTGTCTGTTTGCCTCTCTTTTACAAGGGCTTGCTGTCGCGGCTCGACAAAATCCTTCCGGGTACTATAGACGGGATAATAAGCCAGTGCGAACAACAAAATACCGGCCACTATTAAATTATCAGGAAAACTGAGCGGAGCTTTAATACCTGTCCTTTTGCTAATATGACCTGATAGCCATTTAATAGCAGCGCTGAACAGGGCGATAAAGCCAAAACCGAAAAAGACCGACTGCGCTGCCTTAAAGTAAAAGAAGTAATGAAAGGCCGGAATAGTGTCAGGAAGGGCAATGTGAAGGATCCGGTTCGCCGCAGGCAACACTGCTTCATAGCAATACATCAGCAGTGTGATGCAGAACCAGCTGAATATAATTTTCCGGATGATCGGATTTTTATAATTCCGGTAAAACCAAACGAAACCAATAAGGGCTATTATTAAGGGAAAAGTGACGTTCAGTTTCAGGAGTTCCAAAGTATCCTTTCTCGCAAATACACCCGGTGCGCATTGCAGGATGGTCCGGTTGACAAAGTGTAGGTGATATTTAACCAGTACAAAATAAAGGAAAGGGAAACTAAAAATGACGAAGGGAACCACGGTGAAAAAACCCTGAAGAAAATAAGTTTTGATAGCGGTAACCTTTCTTTCTTTGACGGCTATTAGGATTTTTTGTCCCTGTAACCACATCAATATCAAGATAACGATAATCGTCGGTGCCGAATGCCCCAGGAAGCTGACGCCAAGGAAGATTCCCAAGAGGATGAACCAAGTCATCTTCTGCGTAGAAAATGCTTTATAGCAAAGAAAAATATTCAGGTAAAAGATAAACTGTACATAACTGTCCGCCAAGGGCCACGGTGAATAGGTCGCCCCTCCCCAACCAGGCAGATCCCCGGTCGCTAAAAAAAGAAATGATGCCAATGCAGCTAAGGCGATCTTGTAATCGAACAGCTTGACCATCATGAAAAAAAAGAATACCGGGCCGAGCAGATTCAGGAAAGCACCGGCCCTTGCCACTACGATATTCACCGGCAGACCGGTAATATAAACGATTGCAGTTTCAGAAAGGTATAACAAAGGATTATACCACATGTATTGTCCTGCAATATTGGGGTCGGAACCAAAACGCCCGTCGAGTGTATTGCTGATGTAGCCAATATCACGGTCAAAATCCGGCTCGAATGCCCAATGCAGGTCGTGAATAGTTTTATAACATTGTATAAAAGCGATCGTCAGCAGGATGATACCGGCAAAAATATATTTAGCATTTTCCTTCAACTGCATAGCGGAATCAATTTAGACGCTGTTTAACGCAATTGAACTTAGATAGTTACATGTTTTATCTAAATCTGGTCAGTGCAAATTTGCAGGCCCCGGTTTTAGATGCTTTTAAACTTAATGCTGTTATCCTGCTCCCAGGCGCAAACTACTTTTCCGTTGGTCAGAATGGCAGACCTCAAGAAAGTGCCGTTTCCGACCAGCTGGGTGATTTTGTTTTTCAGGGAAAATACTTTTAGCGTATCATTTTCCTGATAAGTTATCACACTTGTTGCCCCGCTGCCCGCCATAGCGCAGTTTCTGCCATTGCTCACAAAAACTTCCGGCTGACCCGGCTGACAGTAATAAATCATGCCTTTGCGCTGCCATGTCGTTTGGATAGTATTTGAAGCATTTATAAATAGCCCGCCACCATCCATCGGGCAACCATTCAGCTTCCAGGTATCAAGGCCCAGCTTCTCTGCTCCGGCGAACGTCTTTCCCTGGTTTGACGAACGGGTAACGTAGAGATCGCGCGAGCCATTCAGCCAGTTCCGGAACATGATAGCTACAACGGGGCCCTGTACTGCAATAGTCGGTCTGCAACATTCACAAACATGCTGGTCGGGAGATTGGTATGCCAGCACATTTTTCGACCAATTCTTTTGTGCCGCTTTTAGCGATGAAAAATAGATCTGGTTATGCTTACCGGTTCTTGTATCCAGCCACACCGCGTAAAAATTATCGCTTTTGTCGGCCGCTATGCTCATCAGGCCTTCCGGCGCAGATTCTTTTAAATCATTAACAACACCCATCGCCTGCCATCTGTCAGTCGTGTGATCGAGTTTGAACCAGTGTATATCACCGGCTTTATCCATCGCAGTAATGACAGAATACCGGGCGGAACTCGTCAGTTGAGGCCCGCGGGACATGCCCAAATGCATTCCAGGCACTTTCGCCACTAAAACCGGCTTGGAAAAAGTGCGCCCATGGTCTTTTGAAGTCGCGCAGAATACCTGATCATCCGATCCAAACACGATCCGGACGGTGCCTGCATTGTCTACGCTGACCTGAGGTTGCTGACCTTTCCCGAGACTGTTGCTGTTGATCACGGCATGAGATGACAAAGACAGCGATATTACTAACAGCGTCAATCCAGCTAAAAGCTTTTTCATAAAATTTAAGGTTAACATTGGCAAATTGACCAATAGCAAGAACATATGGTTCTAAAGAACGAAGATACTAACTTCGTTTCATTTCAAATCACGTTAACAATACAGCCAAGGTCCGCAGTCCAGCGAGAATATAAATGAAGATCATATAATTCGATCCGATGGGCTGAGGGTATATCTTTCATCCGTTTTTTGTATATTGATTCGACGATTTGCAGGGACAGACTCGCTAATAACTCGATTTTTCACTTTATGAGACGGTCTGATGATAGCCAGCTTTCCCGGTGGTTATTACGATACGGGCATTAATACGCCTTACGTAGCCTTTAACCCTTAAAAGATCAAAAATATGAAGAACATAAAGTTAAGCATGTTGGCAATCGCATTTGCGCAACTTCCATAATGGGAGATGGTCATGCATCTGTTTAAAAAGTGAAGGCTAACAGGCAACTTGCACAAGCTGCCCCAAAGAAAAGAAATATGCTAAAACAACCTGCGCATATTAGACTATAATTTAACTGCATTTCGGTACAGCAAACGTTTAACCGTTTCGGCCAGTACCTCCAAATCAAAAGGTTTGAGGATCACTTCATCGCAACCGAAATCACTCAGGTCGGAACCTGGTTGGATGTAAGCCGAAAAAATAATAACAGGAATATGTTTTAGAGCGGTGCAGGTTTTCATTTGCTGGCATAGTTCGCCGCCGTTGCCATCGCCCAAACGATAGTCAAGTATAACAAGATCCGGTAGATATTCCTCGGCTATTGCAATTAAACCGTAACCGCTCATCTCAGCCTTAACCTCAAAGCCTTCATAAGCCAGCACTTCTTCAACGATCTGGACGATATCCAAATTGTCATCGACTAACAAGATCTTTTTCATAAAACGCTTTCAGTATGGCGGTAAGCCGAAAAAGCTGAAAGCGATGAATCGTCGTCAGGATGATCAAACCATACCCATGCAAGTTCAGGATAACTTTTTGGAATTCCTAATACTTGCAATACTGAAGTCTTAGCCTTTGTTTATCGTTCAGGGAATTGCGGAGTCCCACTAAAGAGAGAAAACAGTTTCATTAAAAGAGATTATTTACACTTATTTTCAAAAAATCTTCACTCTCCGTTCCTCAATTACACGTGATTGCCGCCATGGTTATAAAAGGGAAACCTACCATGAACAAAGCGGAATTAAAAACACTGTTTGCTAAATATAATGACGGCACTGCCACTGAAGAAGAACGCGCTTTGCTGGAAGCCTGGTACCTTCAATATAATGAAAAGGAAGCTTATCAATTAAACGGGAAAAGTATCAAAGCCGCCAAAGCCGAAATATTCCGGCGCTTACCCGGCAATCAGGGGCAATTCTTTAATATCGGCATCCGGCTGGCCGCGGCAGCCATCCTTATCGGCATCCTATTCACCGTAACCATGCTATTCTTTGTCAACCGCAATCCCGGAAAAGCCTCACAACTGGCGAACGACCTGCCGCCAGGAACTAATAAGGCTGTATTAACCCTCGCCAACGGCCGGCATTTAAATCTATCCGATGCGACCAACGGCCGGTTGTACCAGCAGCAAGGCATAAAGATCGTCAAGGCGCAATCCGGGCAGGTAGTATTTGATTATTCGGGTAATCAAGCGACAGCTGAGCAAAATACAATCACTACCCCTAACGGCGGACAATGGCAGATCAAATTACCAGACGGTTCACAGGTCTGGCTGAACGCCGCATCCTCCCTTACGTTTCCCACTTCCTTTAGTCATGGGATAAACCGTATTGTCAAGCTTAGCGGCGAAGGCTATTTCGAGGTTGCCAAAGATGCCGAACATCCATTCATCGTGATCTCAGGTGACCAGCGTGTCGAAGTATTAGGCACCCATTTCAACATCAGCAGCTATGCGGATGAACCATCGATAAAAACCACCTTGCTGGAAGGCCGTGTAAAAGTCAGCCTATTAGGAAACGTTACTCCAATGTTCTTAAAGCCTGGTGAACAATCAGTAGCGAACGGCCATCAGCTTGATGTTAAGCCGGTTGATACCGAAGAAGCGCTGGCGTGGAGAAACGGTTATTTCCAATTTGATGATGAAACGGTCAGCAGCATTATGCGCAAGCTATCCCGGTGGTACGATGTCGACGTAAGATATGAAGGCAATATTTCAGACGAAGGCCTGAACGGCCGGGTGTCTCGGAATAAAAATATCAGCCAGGTGATCAAAGCACTGGAGGCTACTCAAACTGTCCATTTCAGATTGGAGGGAAGGAGGATCACCGTCATGAAGTAAGAAAGGATCAGTATAGTTAATTAAAGCCAGGGTGCCGGCTGTAACCGGTACCCCTGACTTATATAGGCGATCAATAATTATAAACTATTAACCAACACGGCTGCCCACATCTCGAAAATGAATGGAGCCGGTTAAACCCATGTATTACAAATGTATAAGTTTTACCCTAAAAGTAAAGCACGTATTCCCCTGCGCGCTATCCAAGGCTTACGTATAATGAAGACTATAGTAATTTTAACCATCTTCACTATACTCCAGGCCAGCGCTTTTACCAAAGCGCAAAATGTTACGCTTTCCGAAAAGAATGCGTCGTTGAAGAAAGTATTCCTCGATATCAATAAGCAAACCGGCTATGATTTCCTCGCTTCGAACAGTGTATTGAAAGCAGCAAAACCGGTTAACATTGATGTTAAAAACCAGCCTTTAAAAACCGTATTAGATAACATCTTTACCGACCAACCCCTGCAGTACGTTCTGCAAGAAAAGATGGTGATAGTTTCCCACAAACCTGAAGCTAATTCTGCAGGAACGAAAACGGTTGTCACTCCGGTAACAATAAGCGGAAAAGTCATTGATTCCCTTGGATCACCTTTACCAGGAGCCACTTTAAGAAACTTATCAGATGGTGTAACACAAACGGCCAATGCTGCCGGCGAGTTTACATTACAAGCAAATATCGGCGATCAAATTCAGGTCACATTTATCGGCTACAGCGCTTATACTTTCACCGCAACGGAGAACAATACAACCTTGCTTATTAAGCTATTCCCAATTGCTTCAAAATTGAATGAAGTAAGCGTGATTTCAACAGGGTATCAGCTCATTCCAAAAGAGCGCTCAACAGGAAGCTTCACCCAGGTAGATAATAATTTACTTAACAGGTCGACTTCCACCGCCATTTTGGATAGGCTTAATGGCGTTACAAGCGGACTTATCTTTAATAACAATAACGCACATCAGTTCGGACAAGCAAATATCGAAATTAGAGGAAGAGCAACTATTTTTTCAAACGCAAACCCGCTTATCATAATTGATAATTTTCCGTATGATGGCGATTTATCAAATATAAATCCCAACGATGTTGAGAATATCTCTATACTTAAAGATGCTGCAGCAGCTTCAGCCTGGGGTTCACGTAGCGGTAATGGTGTCATTGTTATAACAACAAAGAAAGGCCGGCTTAACCGCCCGACTACAGTAAGTTTTAATGCAACAACCACCATAGGCGAAAGGCCTGACCTTTTTTATACTCCCCAACTTAGTTCAGAAGATTATATTAACGTACAGCAGTTTCTTTTTAGAAAAGGCGCTTTTAATTCAATTAATAATAATGGCTACTCTGCTATACCACCTGCAGTTCAAATATTTTATGCAAAGAAAAATGGCACTATCTCTGCAGCAGATTCTTTGCAACAAATAAACGCCTTAAAGGGGCTCGACGTAAGAGATCAAATCCGCAAATATTATTACAGGCCATCTGTCAACCAGCAATATCTGACCAGTATAAGTGGGGGAAGTTCTACTCAAAAATTTTACTTATCAGCCGGTTATGATAAAAACCTCAATAATTTAGTAAACAGTGATTATTCCAGGGTAACCGTTAACGCAGCTAACACTTACTATTTTTTAGCGAACAGACTTGAACTATTTTCCAGTCTAACTTATACGAGCAGCAAAACAAATAATGGCCAATTGTATAGTCCTACTTACCCATACCTGCAAATTGCTGATTCAAATGGGCAGCCATTGCCAATTGCCAATACGCTTAGAATCTCCTATGCCTCAACCGCTGGTAACGGAAAGTTACTGAATTGGCTGTATGAGCCATTAGATGAGTTGCGTAATAATTACAGCAATACAATTAACAATCAGAATGACATCCGACTCAATTTCTCCCTTTCCTTTAAAGTATTGCCAAGTCTAAAGGCATCTCTACTTTATTCTTATGAAAGGGGACAGTCTGCCATTAATAACTTAAATGAATTGCAATCTTTTTATGCCCGCAATCTGATAAACACCTATGCCCAGCTAAATACATCAACAGGAGACATAACAAACCCAATTCCAATCGGTGGAATATTGAATACCAGTCAAACAGACATTCATTCGAATGATGGCAGGTTTCAATTAAGTTATGAGAAAGAGTGGGGCAAACACGCGTTAAACGCAATCGCAGGAACTGAAATTGATAACTATAATAATTTTAACAATTCGAATGCCTTATATGGCTATAATCCTGAAACCTCTACCAATCTCAACTCATCATTGAATTTTGTCAGTTTATACAAATATTTCTACAATTCGACTACGGCAAGGATCAGTCCCAACGCCTCGCAGTTGGGGATCACCAACAGGTTTGTCTCCGAGTTTTTCAATGGTTCCTATATTTATGATGAAAGATATATTGCTTCATTAAGCGGTCGACGGGATGAATCGAATTTATTTGGCGTTTCTGAAAATCAAAAAGGAATACCGCTTTGGAGTGCCGGATTAGCATGGATTATAGATAAGGAGTCTTTTTACAAAGCTGAATGGTTGCCCAAATTGAAAATCAGGGCGACTTATGGATATACTGGTAATGTCAATACCAGCGTATCCGCCTATCTAACCGCCGTCCAGGGAAAGGCAGCAACGCTTTACAATGCCCCATATAGCCAAATCGTTAATCCCCCAAATCCTTCGTTACGCTGGGAAAAAGACCGGAACATTGACCTTGGAGTCGATTTCAGTTTAAAAAATGATCGGATTTTCGGAAGCATCGATTACTATCAAAAGAAGGGGGAAGACTTAATTGGAAGCAGTCCCACCGCTCCTCAAACCGGGGTTTCCTTATTCACAGGAAATTCAGCCAATACCAAAACAAAGGGCCTGGATATACAAATCAATACCATCAACCTAACAGGCCCTTTAATCTGGAAAACAACTTTATTATTGAGTCATGTCAAGAGTATTGTTACTAAGTATGATGTAAGTAATGGGACCAATCTAAATGTTGTTTCTTCAAACTATAATAATCCGCTTCCAGGGTTTCCCTATTATGCCATATTTAGTTTTAAATATGCGGGACTTAATAGTACCGGTGATCCCCAGGGATTTCTCAATGGTAAAATCAGCACGGATTACAGTTCCATTATGAACTCGACTGACCGGACCCAATTAGTGTACAAGGGATCGGCATCTCCAACTTATTTTGGCAGTATCAGAAATACGTTTGCGTTTAAAGAATTCGATCTCTCGTTGAATGTAGTCTACAAGCTGGGATATTATTTTCGGCGAAATTCTTTAAATAATAATTCTCTCTATTCCAATGCCGGGGGGCTTAGCAGTTATCAGCAGGCAGATTATAATAAGCGGTGGCAAAATCCAGGCGACGAGCTTGTTACAAATGTGCCGTCATTGATCTACCCTGCCAATGCGTCCAGAACAAATTTATATACGTATTCTGACGCCCTGGTGGAACGTGGGGATCATATCCGGATTCAAGATCTTCGATTGGGTTATACGGTAAAGCTGCACTCCAACAGCGCAGTTAAAAGCATTAACCTATTCACTTACCTAAATAATATCGGAATTCTTTGGAGAGCCAATAAAGAGCGGATTGATCCTGATTATCCTACCGGAACCCCACTTCCAAGAACTCTCTCAATCGGGTTAAAAACAGATTTATAATTAATACTCAAAAAGCCATGAATAATAAGAAATTGCTGCTGCTACTCAACTTCGGTATAGTAATGCTATTCGCATGCCGTAAATCGGAATTTTTAGATAAAAAACCATCATCAAGTATCAGCACACCGGTCACTTTAACCGATTTTCAATATATATTGGATAATACCGTTGTCATGAATGTGACCGGCGGATTAGGCCAACTTTCCGCAGATGAATATGTTCTGAGCGATGCAGATTGGTCAACAGGTTCTGCAACCGAGCGTAATGCTTACATATGGTCTAAGGACCCTTACGGTGGCGACGTTGGAATCGCTGACTGGAATAAACTCTATACGGAGGTCTTTTACTGCAATAGTGTACTGGACAAACTAGCAAAATCCGACAGCATCAACACTGCTCAAGGGCAATTTATCAAAGGCTGGGCGCTGTTTGACAGGGCCTACTGCAATTATGATCTTATCCGCAACTTTTGTAAGGCATACAATAATTCCACTGCAAGCAGCGACCTTGGAATTCCATTAAGATTGACTTCAGGAATCGATAAGCTGCAGCAGCGGGCTACTTTAGAACAGTCATTCAGCCAAGTATTCACCGATCTTGCCGCTGCCGTAAACTCACTACCGTCCGCCCGGCCATCAAATAATTTGAACAGGCCATTCAAAACGGCCGTATATGCGTTGCTGGCACGCATTTTTTTGGACATGAGAAATTATCAAATGGCTGAAACCAATGTTGATCTTGCACTAAATTCTTATAACACGTTAATTGATTACAATACGGTCGACCAAAATCAGTCAACTCCTTTTTCAACGACAAACGATGAGTTAATTTTTAATACCAGTCAAGTTGTAGCTTATGGTGATTTCACACCGGTTGGTGACTTTCCTGGGATTGCAAAAATACCTCCGACCCTGATAAATTTATATTCTTCAAATGACCTTCGGCTGTCGATTTTTTTCGGGAAATTCCCCGACAATACTTACTACAAAAAAGCGGGCTACAATGGTGTTAATGGATATCCTTTCACTGGTTTAGCCACAGATGAATTGTATCTGATAAAATCAGAATGCCTTGCGCGCGAGGGCCAGGCCAGTCAGGCGATGGATATGCTCAACAAATTACTTATCAATCGCTTCAAAACTGGAACGTTTGTCCCTTTGGCCTCAACTTCAGCAAGTGATGCTCTCAACAAAGTAATGTTAGAGAGGCAAAAAGAACTGATTTGGAGAGAAACAAGATGGGCCGACTTGAAAAGGCTGAACGTTGACGGTGCGAATATTACATTGACCCGTACCGTTAATGGCCAAATTTATTCCCTTCCGGCTAATGATAATCGATGGGTATTTCCTATACCAGCTGATGAAATCGCTATATCCGGTATTCAACAAAATCCCCGCTAGCTAATTGAAAATCCAATCGTATGAAAACTAGTAAAACAATAAAAAGGCAAATTTGGCTTGTCTTTTTACTAACAATGGCCTTATCAGCAAAAGCTCACCAAAATGAATCTCAGTCGTTTGCAACCCTATCCATTATAATAAAAGACCAAGTTCAAAATCGTCTTAAATTTATTGAAGCAACCATCGAAAAAAGTGATGTAAATAGCAGCTTAACTCCGACAACAACACTACGTTTTGAAATTAACAGGCAATTAAATTACTTCAAAATCCCCTTACCGGCACAGTTAAGTTATGTTCGTCTCCTGGGCTTAGATGATAAAAATCAACCAGTCCCGCAACTTGAATATAGCCGTAACTTATTTCTTGTAGCAGATAAGGATTCCTTAAAATTTGAATTTTCCAATTCCAGTAATGATTTGAAATTTAAAGGAAAAGATGCCGCTAAGTATACTTGCGAGTACCGTCTAAATTGTAATGATGGCATCAACAATAAATCGTTTAATTATTATTCGAACTTAAAACAATATGATGCTGCATTTGAATCTTTAATTGTCCAACGGGATTCACTTAACAGACTACATTCCGCCGTAATCAATCATTACGCTGAATATTTAGATCCTGTGGAACTTAAGGTATTAGAAACCGATTGTATGGCGAACAATAATAAAATGATTTTGGGATTTCCCTATTCAGCTTTTGCCAATCATTTGGAGGAACAATACCCTGCTGCATTGCGCTTTTACAATAAACATTTCGGACAAAGGGAGGCTGAGTCTGAAAATATATCAATATTACTCTGCTCTTATGAATTTGGTGATTACCTGCTTTTCAAGGAAAGGACCGGCGTGATTGCAGCGAACGCAAAAACAGGCGAAAGCTTTTTTAAAGATTTTAAATTTTCATTTATGAATAGTGTTATCAATAGAGATTTCGCCTCCGGTTCGCTAAAAGATAAACTTAAACTACTTGCATTTTGGGATGTTGATCAACACCAGGATGATTATATAAATTTCTTAGATGAGGCTATACAAGGAGCTAAACCCGGATCATTTAAAAATTCAATGGTTGCGATCAAGAAACTAAAGGGTTTTGGTGCTCAAATCAAGGGGTTTCAATTTTTAGATCAAAATGGACAATTGGTAGACTTAAAATCTATAAGCGGAAAATTGATTGTACTTGATTTTTGGTTTAGCGGATGTCACGGTTGCTTACAAATGGCAGAAAAGCTGAAATCAATAATGAAAAAGTACAAAGATAATCCTGAGGTGCTATTTGCATCGTTAAGCATAGATAGGAGTAGAGAAGTTTGGATACATAGTCTGAAATCAGAGCTATACAGTTCCCCGGATGAACTGAACCTATTGGAGGGAAAAAATGGGCAATCTCAGTTTATCAGAGCCTATAACATACAGGAATATCCAACCCTATTTCTGATTTCAAAAAAGGGGACACTAATTAGCGCAAACCCGCCTGATCCGCGAATAGATGAAAATGCATTTTTAAAAATGATTGACAACAATTTATAAAAACGAGGCCAAGAATTTCTTGGCCTCGTTTTACCTTTTACGGGTGGTATTGGGCGTTAGAGGCGCTTGCATCAGGTTCTATCCAATCATTAGCCAGGTAGGTGTCAATCTCTGACTTAGTATAAGAACCTTGGTTCGGAATGTTTGCCTTTCCGTCGGCAGTAACATCGTAAACGCACAACCGGTCGGAAGTTCCTTTGCAATCCGAAAAGTTAGGTGTGGATGCTAACTGCGCAAAGCTGTCCAAAGTCGGTTGATTCAAAAAATTAGCGGTGATACTCAATTTTGCACCTTTTGGCACAAAAAATTTGGGACCTGTTGGGACTTTACTTGCACTAGTAAAAGCGCTAAAACCCAGTGCTAATGCGCCTACCATCAGGCCAAAAGCGATTTGTTTGAAATTTTTCATGATACTTGTTTTTTTAAAGATTTACTAAAGTTTAATAGCCAGAGCGCTATAATAGTCAGTATTATAAATGCGAGATTGAACCATATATGCTGCATCCAGCTTAATTTTTCGATAGCGCCGCCACAATGACAAGGAAGTTTTGGCTCCCAGATCATCGCACAGATAATGTAGACCGTGAACGCTGTCATCGTCGTCATAAATGAAATCAAACCTATTTTCACGGTATTGGGAATGATCAGTAGAATGGAGATCAGTATCTCAATAGCGGGCACGAGGTAAGAGATTACCATCGCATAGCCACTAACCAAATGTACCTTGGTCAAACCCTTATAAAATCGGTCATGATCGGCTAATTTGGCATAGGCAGTATAAATAAATAGGAAAAGGCATAGATACTTTACTATCGAAATGATCAGTTCCTTTTTATTTGAAGTTAGGTATGAGTTTATGGTTAAGGTTAATGAATTCATAATCTATTGGCTTTGCTGTTAATAACTGGTAAAATCCATTACCTGCGGGTGCGTAACCCGCGAAATCTTGTTCCGTTTTTCTTTGTCACAGAAGTTCCTTTCTTTTTGTATTACCCAGGGGCCGGTAAGCGGTAAGTTTTTGGGTTTACAGATCAAAGGAACGATGAAATGAAAAGCAGAAACAGTTAGAAATGGGTGGTTACTAAAAACGCATTCTTTTACAAAGAGAGATCAGTATAACCGTCAATCTCTGCTGTTATTAAAGGATAGCAGTTGGGAAAATTTATCGATAAGCGTCATATTAATTACCACCCCTTACCACCCCTGGTTGTAATGCATCACCCAGCCTTCGCGGGAATTTCCTTTCGAATAATTTCCTCTATGTCTGCCTTTATTGAAAAATAATTGGCGGTTAAAGTTTCATTATCAATTTTTCTGATAGCCGGTATAGGCTTGTAATTATCAGCCTCGATCTTTAAAGCATCGTGATCATTGATAATTGAGTTGTGAAATACTTTAAGATCAATTTTTTCATCTGGGTTATCGGCTACCAAGCCCACAAACTCACCGGACGAAAGGGTTGAAATTTTGGAGGCCGGTATCGCGAAATCTAATTGCGTGGATTTACTGATTGAAGTATCCTGGCTGTTGATAGAAACGCTTTGACGCTCCTGCATAATTTTGCCAAATCGCTCACTCAACTGTTTAGCCGTGTCACCAGTTACCTGCCCCGAGATAATGTTACCGACAATATTCATAATTACCTCAGCTTGTTCCCGCCCATAGTCTTTCTTTAACTGACTATAATCTTGCACTGCTAAAGTGGTAGCTACCTTATTGCTACGGGCTGTTGCGATCAGGCTGTCGATGTTGTTGAAATATATCGTTGGAAACTCATCGAATATTAGATTGCTTTTTAGCTTGTTCTTTTGATTGACCAGCTTAATCCCTCTCGAAATATACAGGCTTAATACCGCGCCATAAACCTGCTGCTTTAACGGATTATTACCCAGACAAATAATTTTTGGCTCTTCCGGATTGTTCAAATCAAGTGAGAAATCATTCCCGCTAAGCACGTAATATAATGCAGGTGATACCAGTCTGGCCATACTAATTTTAGCACTGGCAATTTGCCCTTCCAATTGGTCGTAGGCTTCATTCTTCCATGCAGATATAAAGGGATTGATTAACACCTCAATTTCAGGCTCCTTTTGTAATAATGCAAAGAGGTTTTCATAATCCACCTGCGCTAATTCAATTGCGTGAGGTAGCGTGCAATACTTACCGTTCTCATACTTTTTCAGGAACCAGAATAAGGCGGTAACAAAGTTGATCGGTGATTCCACAAAAAAGTCCCCCTGTTTTTTTTTCCACTCGCGGTTCAGGCCTAACATAAAAGTTCGTGAAGATTCCATGGCATCTGTGATGTCTTCCATTCGGTCGGGATCAAGCGGATTGCACCGATGTTTAATATTATCAAAATCGATGAACCAAATACTTGGCTTTTTTTTATAGTTGCCCGCATATTTTAACAAAGCATTATAAGCGATAATAGAAAGGTCATCAAATTTGAAATCATATATGAGCATGCTAAAACCCTTTTTAATATGCTGGGTAATTATATGCCTTATTACAAAGTAAGATTTACCCGCACCAGGTGTGCCTAATATTAGTGATCCTCTGAATGGGTTAATTACATTTATCCAACTGTCTCGTCTTTTGCCTTTATAATTATATTGCGCTGGAAGATTAATTGAATATTCGTTTTCCAATTTTCGCTCTTCCTGGGGGAAGGTTTCATTTTCCGCATTAAAAATATCCGTAGTCAATTTGAGACGAATGATGCGGAACATCTTACTTACCCCTGCCAGGAACAATAAAAAACCTATAGAGGTTAATGAGAGATATAAACCCGCTATGGTCAACAAGGCAAGTTTCCAATGCAACAAAATTCCTGAAAAGAAATAGATACCTAACCCAATACCCGCATAGATGATGTTTTTGGCCCATTTAACTTTTTCATCTTTTTTACCTTTGGTGCCGATAAGGGATACGATCAGAAGTAACAGGGCCACCGATTTGGTCAGCAAACCATTTCCGAAGAATGATAGCTTAAAAATATTCACCAGTATATGATC
The DNA here is from genome assembly GCF_900110105.1 of Mucilaginibacter gossypiicola. GTDB lineage: Bacteria > Bacteroidota > Bacteroidia > Sphingobacteriales > Sphingobacteriaceae > Mucilaginibacter > Mucilaginibacter gossypiicola. The sequence continues at coordinate 415,064 of NZ_FOCL01000002.1, forward strand.
GGTAACTTTATGTGTTAAATGCAATTCCCGAAATGCTGCATAGCAGCTAAAATAAAAATGTAGCATTAAAATCACGACGGCTAAGAACCTGGTAAAGTCGGTGATTTTCCTGAGCGCTTGTTCGTTCTCTCCTGTTTGCATAGCTGTAATTTTTAGAGCCTGAGCTTTTTGCGTTTTTTCTTCTTTTTCTTTTCAAACAGATTTTGTGAATTCGACTGGTCTACCGGATTTAGTAAATCGCCCAACAAGTCAAAGCTGGTTGATGTTAATTCTTGCTTGTTGGTTTGGCCTCCTGCAGCAACCTGGCTCAACATAGCGGTATCTATTTCCGCCTGCGGTTTCCGGTTAGTTTTAAAAGTGCTTTCTATGGCAGCTGCACTATAACCTTTTTCAAGATCACTGCCGTTAAACACCACTTTATTTTGGTGGTCAATAAATGTTAACCCGTAAATCCGACCTTCCGGATTTTTGCGAATGAGTAATTCAATATTGTCGCCAGCGAGGTGCTGTTTAAGGCACTGGTGGCTTGTCGATTTTGCGAGTGCCTTATCAATTGATTTACTAATTGCCCCTTTAAATGGCTTCCGTAGAAATTCATTTAACTTGAATCGTTCATTTAATAATTTCAAAGTTGGTTTTTTATAAAGCGAACTGGCTTTGAGGGGAATGCCTGTTTTGACGCCATTCTCATCCAAAGCCCAATATCTTAATCCACCTTGATTGAACATTACTGTTTCTTTTGGCCCTCTGTCGGCCATGACATTGTAACCTGCTAACACTGCATTAAATTCCGGAAGGCTGGTAAACTTATAGGCTTGTGCAACATGATTTACAATGTTGGTCATTGCTCTTTTGGTGTCAATCATACCATAGATCAGAGGTTTTATTTGCTGAATGTTTTGCGATGCTTTCAGTTGTTCTTCCGCTTTCACCAGGCCAAACTCTAATTCAATTGCTTTCCTCGCAGGTTCTGATTTAAGTTTGCCTATATTGTGCAGGCTGATTCTTGTACCATCAGCATCTACATTGGTGGTTAGTATGTGGATATGGTTATGACCAGCGTCAAAATGCTGATAAACCAAAAACGGTTGTTGCCCAAAGCCGATCCTATCCATATAACTCTCAGAAATCTGGCAAAGTGTTTCCGGGGTAAGGTTCTCACTCAGATCAAAATTCAGCGATAAATGGACGGTGTTTGTTTTTGTTCTGAAATTACGCGATGCTAAGTCAGTTAATCTGAAAAGCTTTTCGTCAAAAGATAAATGACCTGGCTCGTTCGGATATAATTGCGCCATGATCAGTTTAGCCTTACCCGCTTTGACCTTTCGCTCATTATAATGTAATGCGCCGATCAAGCTTTTTCCGCTTTCAATTTTTGCGACCATAACTGTGAATAATTAGCTATCCTGTCTTTGATCTCGGAAACCTTCGGATTGAGTTTACCATTAATTAGCTGAAGCAAAACTTCCCAAAGCCGGTCATCAGTATCACCACGTGCACTGTTGATATTCCTAACAGCTTGATTAAGGTTATTACCGACCGCATTAAGTTCCCTGCGTAAAAGCATTAATTCCTCAAGTACCTCATCCATGGATTTATCGCGGGTAATTATCGTTACGGGTTTGCCTAACAATAGCGTCCGGGCATATTCACTTAAACAATGGAAAGTGGTTTTCTTGTACCGCTTTTCCAGCAGTTCCTGCTCCGTGGGTTTCAGTCTAATCTTGATCCATTTGGACCTGTTTTCTTCAGCCTCTGCCATGATATTAATTATCAGATCAAACCGACTTCGGAGTGTGTGATCACTATTTCCCTGACGACTTTGGAGGAAGGCAAGATTCGTTTGTGGTACAAACGTACATCTTGCTAACTGCAAAAAGACAGCAGTTTAATTCCTTGCCAGGTCAAATGATCTGGTGATGTCCATAATGACGGATGATGATTTAATTCTCTATTTCTGTTGACGTCTTTAAGTTGATATTGAGGAAGGATTGCAATGCCAGGATATTAATATCCTTTAATGAAAGATCATGATCAATGCCATATCCTTTCATTTGCTTAAGAAGACTTTTAGGTATCCAAACATTTAGTTGGGCCTCGGCTTCTTTAGGTTCTTCAACACTCTTAACCGGGTGTACTTCTTGAATTGGCGTTTTAGGAGGATCTTTTTTTAGCTTGTCAGCCAGCCCCCCTAGTTTCTTCTTATAATCTTCCATTGCACCTTAATCATATGTTTATGTAATCCTGCAATTATGTAATTACAAAAAACTGTAGTTCTATATTTATGCACTTATGTACTCTACTACTTCTTCCGCAAGCGATGTAAATTCCTCCTTGGCTTTTTGATCGGCACCTGTTAAAATTCCCGCCGTTATCGCGCTCCGGGTAATGCTTACACGATCGTGCACCATCGTTTTTAATACAGGTGTTCCCATATCCTTTAAAAGTCCGGCAACATCTTTAGTAACCCCGGAACGGTGTTTTATCATATTCAGAGCGATGCCTGCTTTTAAACTTGGCTTTTTAGCCTGAGCAAACCTGATTAACGCCAAGGTTGACCGGATAGCCATAACATCAAAAAAACCTGCCTTAGTTGGAACTAACACAAAATCTGAAAGCAAGAAAAAATCGGTGAGCCGGTTTGATAAATAGGGTGGGGTATCAATGATAATAAGGTCGAAATCCATTTTCTGAATATCACTAACCTTTTCAGCTGTTAAAACTGTCAAATCCGGAAAGTCTTCCCTTGCATGATATAAACTACCCTGCAAATCCGAATCTACTAATGCTACGTTTAATTGGTCTTTAAAACATAGTGCCAGGTTTAATGCTATGGTGCTTTTTCCTACACCTCCCTTTTGATGCGCAATGGTGATGATCTTTGCCATAATTACATAATTCTAAAAGTTTGTAAATACATAATTCTTCAATTCTGTAATTGTAGAATTACATAGCAAAGGTGAGATTATCACTACCTTTAGTTCTCCGAGTTCGTCCGACTCGGATACCATTTTTCTGTAAATTTTAAAAAGTTAACAATACCACAGTAGTTCGATGGAAACACATAAGGAAATTGGAGATGAAGGTGAAGCTTATGTAATGAAACTTGCCTATGGTACGTACCTGAAGTACTGGTGTTATCCTAACCCTAAGGATGAAAATGGGGACTATAAAGAAATATGCGATCTTCTTATCCTCTTTAGAAATACTGCAATCATCATCTCTGTAAAAAATCACCACTATGATGGTGATTATGATAAGTATCAGAAAAAGGTAATTGAAAAATCTACCAAGCAATTAAATGGAGCCTACAGGAAACTTTTTGAAAACGGAAAAGAGGTTTATATTAAACATCCCGACCGGGAATTGGAAAAGTTTGATCCCCTGCGCTACCAACATATATTCAGGATTACAATTAATGTCGGTGAACAATTTGAAAAATACAATTTGTCCGACTACGTTGAGGGAAAAGGATTTATCAACATATTTGATAAAGATACATTTGAAGTAATAATCAACGAACTGGATACTATTAATGATTTAACCGATTATCTGATCAAGAGAGAGAGATTATTGTCGAGTGAAATTAAGTTAAGTGACCAATGCCGAGAAAAAGATCTGTTGGCGTTATTCGTTACTAATGCCCGCGAGTTTCCAGAATTTGTCAATTCTACCGAAGAGCCTGAAAATTCAACCTGTGTTGGTGCATGGGAGAAATACATATTAAGTGAAGCTTATGAATATAAAAAGGACAATGATGGGTCAAGTTATTTCATTGACCAAATGGTAGCCAAAGAAGTTCTCAAACTACGAGATGGCGAAAGTTTAGCAAGAGAATTGATGAATACCTCCAGGTTCGAGCGAAGACAACTGGCCAATAATATTTTTTCACTCATTAAGAAATATCAAAACACTTCAAAAGATATCCTTGTAAGGAGATATCATGTTCATAATGATATCGGTCACTTGGTAATTTATTACAGTCCTGATTTGCCAGAAAAGAGTGTTGATGAGATTGTAAAACTCGCAGCGGAGATTTATGCATATAAATATGGAGAGAAAGATGTTGTGGTTATAGCAGTCACGGACAAGTTAAAACAGTACAAATTCGGCTTGTTTAAAAAACATGAAGGCCCCATTGCTCCAGAGGCAATGGAATGGTTGAATGCTATGATTGCAAAGTTCGGATGGTTCCAAAATGAACAAAGAATTGAACAACACGATTCCGAGTTTCCTAAATAGATTTGGCTGCTACGATTTTTGACCTACAATTAGGCGAATGCATAATTATGTAAACCTGTAATTCCATAGTCATGTATTTATGTAATTACAAAAATCTACAGTTTTATTGTCCAAAGAGTCCAATTAAGGATGTTATAGCCTCTGGCGATGGGTTTGCCTTAATAGCCGCTGCAACATTTGCAAGATCCAATTCGGTATCAATCAAATCCCATTTTTCATTTGGTGTCCACGTAATCTCTGACCAAATCGGCCTTCCTGCTCCATAAACCTTAATATCATTGCCTTTAAAACCTTCAACCAGAATAGGATCAAAATTTGTTATTCGATATACCTCAAATGCATCTATAACATTGGTATCATGGTGCCCGATGACCGCCAATACCTGGCCAGCGTCCTCGCCGTTTGCTTTTTTATATAGGTTGTAAATCATAAAATAAAGGTAGATTTTATGACCGAAAGTTCGGGTCAAATTCGTATATTTGAATTAACAAAAGTTCTTTATATCAATTGAAAACCCCTCAAAGTTAACTCGTGACCTCCACGGTGACTAATAGGTTTCTTAAAATATAAATGCCTGTAATATAAAGCATTACTGGAATGGTCACGGTCCCGTCCATTCCGCTAAAAGCCTTAACTTGAAAAAGTTGAGGCTTTTTTGCGTTTAAAGCTTTTTTCGTTTTACAATTTGCATAAATTAAAAAGGTTTGTATATTTGCAACCCCAAACGGAGGAGTGGTAGTTCAGCTGGTTAGAATACATGCCTGTCACGCATGGGGTCGCGGGTTCGAGTCCCGTCCATTCCGCTAAAAATGATAAAAAGCCTGTAAGTTATTGACTTACAGGCTTTTTTTATTTTCATTAGACGAAACTCGAACCTAACTCCCAAATTCTATCAAATACACTCAAATAAGCACGTTTTAGACCGAAATTGGCTTTGGTCGCGATATTGAACCTGTCCGAAAAGGTTACCAAAAAGGTTACCATTTTGTTGTGTCGATTTAAGGTGTTGAACTACAGTATTGTATGCTCCATGATTAGCATGATACTGAAAGGCCTAACGGAAGTGCCCGCTAAACTTACCCCAATGCTTATAATGAGTGAAATTAAATTTGCCTTGTTCGATTGCATTTTATTCATCACTTTTTATACACTGGCCGTTATCAATCGTAAAAACTTTCAGCAGCATGGCGCATTTATGATAGCCACCGGCCTCATCTTCATTAATCCGAGCCTTGCCAAGGCTACTGTTTTTTATGACGCACCTGCCCTTCCCGGTTGCAGAAATAACTGCCGTTATACTGATAGACCTTTGCGTACTTTCGCTGCTACTTTATTTCAGGCAAAAAAAGCTAAGTACCAAACCTTACGGGTTTGTGCTATTGGCTTTTATATTTTGCCAGGTGATTACCACCAGCATCATGATCTGGGGACCTGTACCGGTGTAGGGTAAAGAAGAGAAATCCAGGGAGTAACAATTCCGGTTGCACATAGCCTTGCCATTGCCTTAGAGAACAATCGCGCATTTATGTTAATAAATATCTCAAAAAAACCAATCGTCAGCTTGATTTTGATGCCTTGACGAATCAAGAAAGATTCAATTACACTCAACAAAAAACTCTGCTTTCCATTTCTGAAAACAGAGTTACAAAAAGTTCTGTTGAATTTACCAACTAAGCTTTTTCGTAGTATTTTGAAAACAGCTCGGGATTTTTGATCCCATAATCTTTTATATCTGTTGTTAGTGTTACCCAGTCGTTTACAGTATACTCCTTACTCCCGGTTTTCCTTTCGCCAATAAAACGAAATCTTACATGATCGCCAGACTCAATACCTTCAAAACTTGGGGCATCAGGCTTAATATTAAATTTAATACGATAACCATTCACCACTTCCACTACCGCGCTTTTCCATTTTCCATTCGGATATTTGGTTATTGAAGTGATTTGCCCGTCGGTAAAACGAACCTTGTTAGCTTCAAACAAGAAAGGCACTTTTGGAATTTGATCAGCTTCTGCAAGCTGGAATATTTTTTCACCATTAAAAACAATTGTAGCGGGCTGTATTTGCACAGGCTCTCCCTGGCCCATGGCAGCCGTAAACACTTTAACATTCAGTACATCGCCAATCTTAAATTTATTTTGCAGCTGTTTTTCCTGACCATAACTGGTACGCATATAAAAGACATAGCCATTATTTTCGAGTTTAATACAGCTTCCGTTTCCGGCAAGGCCAAAAGTGCCAAACCCAACTACTTTGTATGGCAGCTCTTTGCCCATTACACGTTCAGTTTGCTCGGCCTTTTGTTTATACTCATCAGTTTGTCTAAAATTCTCCGCCTTCTTCTGCGCTTTTTCGTACTCAAGCTCTTGCTGTTGCGTACGTTTTATCTTCTGCCTAAACTTAACGGTATCCTGGGCAAAGAAAAAATAGTTGTCAAACCCCGACAGATCCACGCCGAACTCAGGCTGAGGTCCATGAAGTGTAGAACCGGTGCCAAAAGTAGTCTGCTTTTGGTCTCTAATCATTTGCTCAAGTTTATTTACATCTGCTTCAGAATATATCTTTTTACCAAACACCAGGGCCGGCTTCTCATTCAGGGCAAGCTGCGAGCTCATGCTCCCGCCTCCCGGCATCTTGAAAAACACCTCATCATATTCGCTGCCGTCGTCATTTTTCAACCTTAGTCTTGAATAAAACTTCCCATTGGGAATGGCCGCTATTTCAAGCAGGTTTGCCTTTTCGATCGGTGTCATGGTTAAAATTATCCGCCTTTTAGTAAGAATCGCTACTACACCATCCTTTGCCTTTTCTCCATACTTGTCAACTCCAGATTTGCTTATACTTGATGACGAGATACATCTGCCGCTAATGGTGTAAAGGATATCATCTTTATACTCTTTTTCATCAATAATAACAAGCGGATGCGGGCCAAGCAAACGCAGGTCGCCAACGGCACTTACACGCTTGTCCTTTTCATCGGTTTTGCCTTTTACGTTTGCAAAAGCCAGGCAGCTTACTATTGCCAGTGGCAATAGCAGCACATAAATGATCTTTTTCATATTAGAAGAGGGTTGGTTAAATAACATGGCGATGCGCTTTTTAAGCGGGGCTTTACTAAAGCTATTATACAAAACATGGTTAGCGGATATCGACAACCGAAGTAACAGACTGGCATATATATTCTTACCGGCGTCATTCGCAGCAATACGGTCAACTTCAAACTCGTGATTTTCCTCAATAGAGCGAATGTAGCAGTACACAAAAGGATTAAACCAAAGTACTACCTGTGCAATCCGGGCTACCATCCTGTCGGCCGAGTGCATTAACCTGACATGCAGCAGCTCGTGAGCCAACACCTGTCTTACCTCTTCAGGCCCAAGCTCGTCATCGTTCAAAAACACCACGTTGGCAAATGAACTGTTGGTGAGGCTGTCTGCGCTTTTTATCACCTTAATATGCCCAATTTGTAAAAGTTGCTGCCCTTTACTGCGACGCCAAAAAACAACGAGAGTAACTAACAGGTGCAGGAAAAAGATAACCGCCGCCACATAATAAACATTGGTAAACAGATATATCCAATTAAACGGTGCCGCCTCTGCTACTGTAGGAGTTATTGCTTGTACTTGCAGAGGCTGCTCCATATAATATTGGTAAATTACAGGTTGCCTGATCACCATTTGCGGCACCGAGCTTACAGGAATGGTAATTAATGGAATACCAAAACTCGCCATAAGCGTAAGCAGCAGATACCAGCGGTTAAGGCTGAAAAAGGTAAGCCTACGCAAACAAGCAAAATAGAACAGATAAAAAACGGCTGTACAGGCCGACACCTGCAGCAAATACGTCAGCATGCTCATGGTTGTTGGTTTTTATTTATAATATCCTGGATTTTTTTGATATCATCGGCACTAAGATTTTCTTCTTTGGCCATAAAAGACAGCAAGCTACTTGATGAGTTATCAAAGTAACCCGCCAACATTTTTTTGAATGACACTTTACGGTATTCTGATTTTGATATCAATGCAAAGTACTCGTAGGTTTTGCCGTAGGCCTTGTAACCCACGTAGGCTTTTTTTTCCAATAACCTGACAACAGATGATATGGTATTGTAAGGTGGTTTTGGATCGTCGGGCAGGGCGTCGATAATATCTTTCACAAAAGCTGCCTTTAGCTTCCATATCACCTGCATAACCCGCTCTTCTGTCTTAGTTAATTCTTCCATAACCAAACATAAAACTAATTTTTTAGTTTTACAACTGTTTTTTCAGTTTTACAATTTATTTTTCAGTTTTAAATCACGATTAAGATTCTCGAATCGCTGAATAACTATAAACTACCTATGCTTTCCTATTTTGAATTTACTGTAGTCGCTTCCGCTACTTTAGTTTCTGAAATAAACGATATAAAAAAATAAAGCAAGCGCCGCGTTTATCGTGCTTGCACATTCTGCCCAAAGTGGGCTCGAATCAAGTAAAAGAAATCAGCAAGCTTTAGATGGCAGTACCCTCGTACCTGGATGGTAATTTAAGTCAATTCAAGCGTGTACATTCTACAGATTTAACCAGTTGAATTTCCTTAAAGCTTAAATCAATCTTAAATTGAAATAAAAAAGGGTTTACGAAATTTCGTAAACCCTTTTTTAAGGGTGGAGAATATCGGAGTCGAACCGATGACCTCTTGCATGCCATGCTTTTAAGTCGCCTATTTTTTACATTTTGTAGTTTCCTAAATTATTGTTAATTTGCTGACAAACAAGTTGTTGATTATTTTAATTAATATTGCTTAATTAAAATTAGACATCATTTGTTGTACCTATGTTGTACCCAAGGTAACCCCTTGCACTAACGATTGCAGTATGTCAGTTTCTAATAAAATTGTATTAAGAACGGCCAAACTATTAAACAACGGTGAATATCCGATCATGCTTAGGATAACGATCAACCGTCAAAGCCAGTTCGTCAGCATCAAAAAATCATCTACAGTTAACAACTGGGATGAAAAGGGGCAATGTGTCCTTAAATCCCATGCAGATTGCAAAACGCTCAATCCTTTGTTAAAAAATATCATGACAAAGATAGACCTTTATCTTTTGAATGCAGCTGACAGTGAAACAGTCGTCAGTTTTAATGATATTAAGGCAATCGTGCTGAAGGTCACCAATTCGAATCCGGAAATTAAGGCGGAGACGCTTTTCAAATTCTTTGAATCGGAGATCAAGCGTTTAACTGACGAGGAACGGCTGGGTTATGCGGCGACTTATAAATCCACACTTAATTGCCTTAAAAATTTTACCGGCAATAAAGACGTGCCATTTGTTAATATCACCTTGGATTTCCTCAAAAAATACGAAGTCTACCTGGTAAAAAAAGGGAATGCGACCACGACCAGGAGTGTTTATTTCAGGACTTTCCGCACGCTATTTAAAACGGCAATCAATGATAAGATTTGTCCAGAAATCCACTATCCTTTTAAAGGGTTTGCATTTGGTAAATACAATAATCCCCGCACGAAAAAAAGGGCGATATCCAAAGCCCAGATCGACCTGATCGCCGGTAAAGAGATCGATATAAAAAATGATGCCATGATCAATTCCCGCAACTATTTTATGTTCAGTTTTTATTGCAGGGGTTTAAATTTTATAGATCTGGCTAGCCTTAAATGGGAAAATATCAAGGATGGGGAAATCCAGTACACCCGCGCGAAGACCAAAGAGGACTTTCAATTCAAGTTACACCCGGAAGCCTTCAAGATACTGGAACATTATCGGGAAATGGAAGGGAATAGTGATGCCGGGTATATTTTCCCGATTCTTTATAAAAGACATAACACACCGCAGTCTGTCAAGTATCGCAAGCTAAAAGTGCTTAAAATGGTAAACACCCATATTAAAGAAATTGCGGAATCTGTTGGTATCGAAAAGACCGTTACCACATATGTAGCGCGCCACTCATATGCCACTGCTTTAAGGAGAAACGGAATTTCGAAAGAAATGATAGGGCAGTCTTTGGGTCATAATGACCTAAAGACGACTAATATCTATCTTGATGACATCGGCGATCCGGTAATGGATGAAATGATAAATAGTGCGATTTAAAATAGCGCTATTATTGTCATAAAGGAAATGTCCTACCATATAGCTAGCTTTATAGTTTCGAATATTCTACACAGCATGTAGAATATTTGCCATAAGCTCCGTACTGCCTAATTTGAGGAACTAATGCTATTATCATTAGTATTTGGCTCTGGCATAGTGATGATAATTTTACACCATGGCTATAGATAAAAACACGCGCTTAATTGATTTGACAGTTACGGATCTAATAATTATTGTAAAAGAATGCATGACCGAGTTCATGCCTGCTAATCAAACTATTAGTGACGAAGACGAAATCGGGGGGTACGAAATAGCGGAAACCATAACAGGTTATTCCCGTCAAACGCTATACCAGTTAAAATCTGCCGGAGAATTACCTTATATTGGTTTACCTGGCGGCGGCATAAGGTTTTCAAAAAAGATGTTAATAAACTGGTTACTATCCCATAAAAAGCTCACAAATCAGCAAGTGCAGGAAAAAGCAGAAACTATAAAACTTAAGCGAAAGTTGCGGAGAACAAATAGTCTTTAATAAAGCTTATTCGGATAGTATCCTGTATAGTTCCAGGTTTAAGTAATAGTTGCCTTTACCAATTACTCTCTTTTCCAAAACCCCCATGTGGGTTAATTGGTCAAGATACTTTCTAGCTGTGTTTTCCGCATAAATATTACCGCCAACAAGGTGCTTTACACGTGTATATGGTTGGGTGAATATGGCATTAACCAGCGATTCAGGGCGTGCTATTTCAGTATCGTCGACAACAGCTTTTAAAATGGCATCTTTTGCACTTACAATGTCGTTGATCTTGTCATAGGTGATGTTCGAAGTCACCTCGACGGCTTTCAGCATATATAACAACCAGTTCTTCCAACTTCCTCTTTGAGTTACCCCGGCAAGTCCTGCGTAGTAATCTTCTTTATGATCCATGATATAGCGACTTAAAAACAGAATCGGATAATCGAGTAAGCCTTTTTTTGTTAGATAATGGATGTTGAATATCCTGCCAGTGCGCCCATTGCCGTCGCGGAAAGGGTGTATCGCCTCAAATTGCAAATGACCAATAGCCATTTTAAGTAGTGGATCTATCGGGTAAGTTTTATCATCGTTCAAAAACTCAATTAGGTTATGAAGCTTGGCTTCGACTATTCCCTTACCTCTTGGGGGCGTATAAGATACTTTTCCGGCGTTAGGCCCAGTGCCGCCCTCTTTGATGACGATCTGGGCAATTGGTGTTCTTATGCCGTCATTGAACTGGCTGACTATACGGTACATTGTCACGAAGTAATTTTCGTCAAAAACTTGGTCTTTATTCAAATATGCATAACCTTTCCATAAGGCTTCACGATAATATAGTACTTCTTTAGATGGACCTGTCAATTGCTGAATTTGTTCTTCACTGTAAGCTTGGTACAGCTCATCATCAGTCGTAAAGATATTTTCTATTGCACTTGATGCTTTTGCTTCCTGTAAGCTAATAGAGTTAATAAGCAACGCCTGGTTAGGTATTACGATGCTTCTGCCCTGTAAGCGTCCCAGCGCAGCTTTGGCATTTCCTAGTTGACTGTAGATTTCCACATCTTCATATAGGTGTTTGTCAATTGGCAGTTCCGGCAAGGTATTCCAAGGAATAGTTCGATCAGGATTTACTTTGTAAGGCATTCTCAAATCTACACCATTGACATTAAATATCCAATATTTTGAGGTCAATAAGATTTTTGGCATTAAAGCTTAGTATACTAATCATAACGACCTTAAAATTTAGCGATTTTAAGGTATAAGTTAATTTGGGCATCAAATACTTCATATGCATATCAGCGAATTCTCCAAGGAAGCCGCTAAACAGGTGGATGTTATTAACAACGATGCATTAACAATAGTATAGCTTTGAAATAACTAGCAGGATGGATCGTTGTACGCCGAATGCCAGGTTTTCTTTTCTACCCGACTCGAAACAACGATACTAATTTCATATAATAGTAGCAGCGGTAATGTTACTATGAGCATAGTTTGTATATCTGGAGTCGGCGTTACGATTGCAGCGACTATCAACATTACTATGATGGCATATCTGCGGGACGATCGCATAAACTGAGGCGAGAGTAAGCCCAGCTTTGATAATATCAAGGCAAGCATTGGTAGTTCAAATACTATTCCCGTGCAAAGGGTAAGCGTTACTACCGACGACAAATATGAATCAATGGTGATTTGATTCGAGATCAGACCACTTACCTGAAAACCTGCTAGGAACCGAATCGAATATGGCGCAATAATATAATAGCCAAATAAAACACCTAACCCAAATAACAAACTGGCGTAAAAAACAACGCCGTTTGCTGCTTTTCTTTCGGCCGAACTTAAAGCCGGTTTGATAAACTGCCATACTTCAAATAGTAAATAAGGAAAGCCTAAAACGATTCCAAGGATAAGAGATGAATTAATTTGCAGTGTAAACTGTCCAGCTAATTCTGTGTTTATAATATTAAATTTAATTTCTTGCATGCAATATCCCCGCCCTAGGTGGAAATATTGTCCGGCCAGGCACATCATTCGATACGTCCAAAAATCCGGTCGTTTGGGCCCCATAATTATCCGGTCAAAAACAAAGTCAAAATAGTTGAAGGACAAGATGGTAAATACTAAAATAGCGATAGCAGAACGTATCAGATGCCATCTTAATGCTTCCAGATGGTCAAAAAAAGACATATAAGTTCCGGTACTGGTTTCTGCTCTGCTTTTTACAGCTTTAAACCAGTTGGTAAGTGCGTTTTCCTTACTCATGTTATTATAGAGGTTTTATTATATGTTCATAGGATGGCTCATAGCTAATCGTGATCGTCCAAATATGTACCCGATTATTAAAAAAGACAAAACGGTGAAATAGTAAAAGTGGAAAATGGAAGCGTACTCACCCAGGATTCCAGAAAACCACAAGGCCATAAGGTAGAATTGAGCTGTAAATAAATTAATAATATGTTTTTGAGAAAAACTTATCATCCAGCCAATCACGGCAAATAATGGGCAACCTATAATAGCGGGTAAATAACTGACGTGGTAAGTATAGCCAAGTGTTACCGCCAGCCCGGCTAATATTCCTATCAGGAGAGCCGTTTTCCAATTGATCCTCCTGTTAAATGCTTGAATTGTTCGGAGATCAATTTTATCAACTAGACAAACTACATAGACTATTGCAATCATTATGGCCATGTAAAAAAATATTGAAAGTGTCTTAAAGGAAGTTTTAATCTCCCCAGGAATATTCCACCCCTGTAGATCTATCAATTGAATAGTGAGAAAAGCGGATGACAGTAGAACAGTAATAACCAAAAAAGCAAATCCGACTTTAAAGCGTCTTATTAAAAATTTAGTACGGAAAACCATCCGTTTTCCTATAAGTCCCAATAATATGGCTAAAATTAAAATACTTAAAGCCAATCCCGTAAAAAGCGTAACCCAATCAGTACTTCCAGATACGTTGTTTATAAGTTGTTTGCTTTGCTGTCTGATTAAATAGGCTGGTAAAAGAATGAAGATGAACTGTATAAACATAAAGGCCGATGCTCCGCACACTAACAATATACAATTTTTTCTAAAGCTGATATCAGGCGTGACTTTGCTAAATTCAGCTTCGATGAGATCTATACTGCCAATGCGTTTCATGGCCAAAAGCCATACTTCATCATCCGGCAGGCCATTGGCGCTTAACTCATTGATCACGTCGTCCAGGTGACCTTTCAATTCATCTTGATCGTCCTTGCTAATAGAAGTTTTGCTCAGGGATAGCTTCCAACCTTCTATTTGTCGGTCTAAGTAAGAGAAGGCGGTGTCCATAACGTATTCAATAATTCATTCATGAAATTCCAGGATTGTTGTTCAGCCTTTAGGTGTTCCAAGCCTTTTATAGTAATCTTGTAATATCGCCTCCGCTTGTCATTGTCTGCTACTCGCCATTCAGAAATAATTAATTCTCTATCCTCAAGTTTCCTGAGTACCGGATAGAGCGTACCATCAGAATACGTTAATTTATCATTAGATACTTCTTTCACCTTTTTTATGATTTCGTAGCCATAACTCTCATTTCGAACAAGGGTAGATAAAACAATAGGGATGGAAGAAGCAGCAATCAGATCTTTAGAAATTACCATATTTGGATTTTAAGACTCAAATATACATAGAATTACAATGTATTATGATTTTTTTATTTTTTCTTGAAGCGGATCTTTAATGAGTGAATAACGTCCCTAATAATTTTTTTTCAAATCATTAGGAAATATCAAAAATAGATACGTGATTTGCAGTGTGTTAGATAACCAACACACCGCTACTTCCATGATAGAAATAAGGGATCTGAGTTTTGGCTACAATAAGCAACATTTGCTCTTTAATAACCTAAACCTCCAATTGGAGCAAGGCCATATTTATGGCCTACTCGGTAAAAATGGCGCAGGGAAATCAACCCTGTTAAAGAATATGGCTGGACTGGCGTATCCAAAACGGGGGAAGTGCCTCCTAAGGGGCCACAGCGTTTCTGGCAGACCTGTTTCGATATTGGAAGAAATCTACTTCTTAGCCGAAGATATATACGTGCCTTCTTTTACACCGTCGAGATTTGTGGCCAATACCGCAGAGTTTTATCCTAAATTCAGTAAGTCTGATTTTTATAGCTATCTCAAAGCTTTAGATGTTGATGAGAACGCTGTGATGAACAAACAGTCTTTTGGGCAACAAAAGAAGGCCATGATTGCCTTTGGGCTTGCCACTAACACCAGCTTGCTTATTATGGATGAACCTACCAACGGATTAGACATACCATCAAAAGTACAATTTAGAAAGCTGATTGCTTCGGTGCTTACCGATGAGCGCTGTATCGTAATATCAACTCACCAGGTCCGGGACTTGGATAGCTTGATTGACACCTTGTTAGTTCTGCATGAAAAGGAAATTTTAGTTAACCGGGCTATGGACGAGGTAGTTGAAATATTATCTTTTGGATTTTATACTGATACAGAAGGTTTGAAACCATTATATGAAGAAAAAGATATGCGTGGTACCAATGCCATTTTAGAAAATACCACGGGCCGATTCAGCAAGGTTGACCTTGAGTTATTATTTAACGCGATCATTTGCGGGAATAAAAAAATAGTCGAATTATTAAAAGCATCGTAAATTATGTTAAAGTATTTTAATCCGGCTCGGTTCAGCAGGCTTTTTATAAAGCATACCCAAGAGCACTATACCCGGTATTTGATGTCGACGGTAGTATTGATAGGTGTGATGGTTTTGGGCGGCAGTTTTTTAATATATATGATCAATACTTCGCTTGATCCTGTTTTCCAGATGCTTTTATATGCCTGGTTGCTTTTACTGGGAGGAACAATTTTCACCAGCAATATATTCGCAGAATACGGCAGTAGTAAACAAGTTATAGCAACGTTGTCACTACCAGCCAGCCATTTCGAAAAATACCTGGTGGCGTGGTTATACTCATTCCTAATTTTGTTCACGGTGGTTACCGTTAGCTTTTATGGTGTAATGGCGTTCCTGATCAACATAAAGCATTTCCCGCAGCAGCGACCTGAATTAATAAATCTTTTGCAGAAACCTGGAGCTCTCGAATTCCCTATACTATTTATAGTACTGGTACTCTACGCTCTTTTACATTCAATCGTTTTTTACGGTGCAATCCATTTTAAAAAACTCCACTTTATTAAAACTGCTTTTTCATTTTTTATAGGGATAGCTGTAATGATGTTTGGTAATAAGCTTTTATATGATCTTTTATTACACAAAGACGCCATCGCCGGTTTACCTTTTACAAACGTAGCCTATATGGAAAAGGGGCGTGTAATAGTCATTAATCTTACGGATAACAAGGAATTTTATGCGTTAATCATGTATATGGTATTAGCTCTAATGTTTTGGATCGCGGCTTATTTTAGATTAAAGGAAAAGCAGGCATAATTTAAAGAATGCATGGATTTTAAAGAAAACGAACCAATATATCTGCAGATTGCCGGATCGGTAAGCGAAAACATATTGACAGGCAAATGGCCTCCCGGTGAAAAAATCACTTCTATACGCGATTTGGCTATTGAACTGGAGGTAAACCCTAATACGGTTAACCGTGCTTATGAACTTTTGCAAAATCAGGAGGTGATCATCAACAAACGCGGTATGGGACTTTTTGTAGCAGCAGACGGGGCGGCAAAAATAAAAACCATTAGGAAGGAACGCTTCATGCAGCAGGAACTTCCCGAATTTTTCAGGAACATCCTGCTGCTTGACATCGAATTAAACGATCTGCAATCGGTTTATCAACTTTACAAAAAAGAAAATAAAACAAATAAAGAAACTGGCCATGAAAACGAGCAATAAAATTTTATTAGCCATTTTATTTACACTGATTATTTCAAATATAGTGTACGCTTTAGCCATGCGAAAAGAGTATTTGACGGGTAATTATAAAAAGCCGGATTTCAATTATAAAGTCTTGCCGTACCGCGATTTTAATGAGATTATCATTAATCCATCCGACAACGCAAATGTAAAGCTGGTGCAAGGGCCATTTAAAGTGATGGTTTATAATTTAAGGCATGAGTATTTAGTAATTAAGCAATATGGCGGCAAACTACAAATTGACCTGGACTGGGGATATGCCCGTTTCAACACTGGTGATAAATATATGATCATCATATCCTGCCCGGACCTTAAAGCAGTGCACGCAAATGCCTTTTACACATTAAATAATGAACACTATATTGATACGGTAGCTACCGATGGATGGGTATCTCACCATGTGTTAATTGATGGTTTTAAGCAGGATAGCTTAACAATTGAACAGCAATGGGGCAGCAAGGTGGAGCTAGCAAATAACACCCTAAATTATTTAAAAACGGTAACTAGTATTGGCGACCGGAGCTTATCTAAATTGACAGTACTCAAAACCAACATTATTCAACATGCCAATTTTGACATCAGAAATAGAGGGCAACTCATTTTAAGCGAAGCCAATATCGCCGATTTACATTATCAATTGGCCGATAGTGCTTTGTTGGTTATAAATGGGGCCGCCGATAAAACCATGAAAAGATAACGACTAAACCTTAAACGCTTATGAAATTACAAATCAACTCACTCTCCAAAACATACTCCAATGGCGTACACGCGCTCAAGGATGTATCACTTACCCTGAATAATGGCATGTTTGGCCTTTTAGGGCCGAATGGAGCAGGAAAATCATCTTTGATGCGCACGATAGCAACGCTTCAGGAAGCCGACGCTGGCAGCATTTATTTAGATGACCTTAACGTGCTTAAACATAAAACAGAGGTTAGGCAATTGCTGGGTTACCTGCCGCAAGAGTTTGGTGTTTATCCTAAAATAAGTGCAGAGCGCATGCTTGATCATATTGCTCAATTGAAGGGTGTAGGCAATAGTGCGGAACGAAAGGAGTTGGTCGCCGCCCTGCTCGATAATGTGAACCTCGGCAAGGATAAGAAGAAAAACCTTGGCACCTATTCGGGTGGAATGAAACAGCGTTTCGGCATAGCGCAGGCACTGATTGGTAATCCCAAACTCATTATAGTTGATGAACCTACTGCAGGTCTTGATCCGGCAGAACGTAATCGCTTTTATAACCTGTTGAGCCAGCTAGGGGAAAACACCATCGTGATACTCTCAACCCATATTGTGGAAGACGTAAGCACACTTTGTTCAAACTTTGCCATTATTTGCCAGGGTGAGGTATTGTACGCGGGCGAACCGGATATCGCGGTTAACGAAATGGAAGGTCGGATTTTCAGCAAGGCTATAGATAAAGCGGAGTTGAGTTTTTACCAGGATGACTTTTCTGTGATCTCAACCCAATTAAAAACGGGCAAACTGCATATCCGTATCATTTCGGAAATGGATCCGGGTAAGGGATTTGCTCCGGCTGTGCCCAACCTTGAGGATGTTTATTTCAGCAACATTGCGACCCGCGTAGATGTAAATTCCATTTAAAACCCTACCTTTATGTTTTGGAAAATTTTTGCTTTTGAGGTGCAGAACCGCCTCAGAAGGCCCTTGGTGTATGTTTATTTTTTTGCTACCCTCATCTTTATAACCCTCTCCTTTGCAACGGGATCATTGCCTGTGGGTGAAAAAGAACATATTAACAGCCCTATGCTGATCGCTTTTTCTATGGGATGGATCAGCATTTTCATGATGCTGGTAACCTCGGGCATTATGGGCATGCCTTTGTATAAAGACATTGAACACAATACAAAAGATTATTACCTGACATACCCTATTACTAAAGCTGGCTATTTCTGGGGGCGTTATTTCAGTTCACTGGCATTCGTACTGATTATCGGCAGCGCAGTTATGATGGGTGTGTTTTTAGGTACGAAACTCGGGCCGATCATGAACTGGAAGGATACCAGCAATTACGGACCTAATAATATCATGTATTACTGGCAGCCGTTTTTATTGATAGCAGTGCCGAACCTTATTTTTACCTCATCGTTATTTTATGGTTTGGTAGCCATTACCCGCAATATTAAGGTGATCTACAGCGGCGGAATCATCCTGTTTTTGGGTTATATGATAGCCTCCTTCTTCTTGCAGCGTACCAATAACCAGTTTGTCATTAACCTGGCCGATCCGTTTGCTTTTATTGGTATTAGGTCGCAGAAGCAAATAGCCACTGCCGCCATGCAAAATACCAATATGATTGAGTTTGGCGGCCCCTTATTACTTAACCGTATCCTGTGGCCTAGTATAGGATTGCTCTTATTATTATTCACTTACATTCGCTTTAACTTTGAAAATTTTTTTAGCGGCAGACGTGATAAAAAAGTGATCAAAGACGGGCTTGTGAACCGCAGTGCGGTACGTCCTAAAGTAACCACCTCGTTTAGCGGCAGCTATAACTATAAAACGCTAATAAGCCTTACGAAAACGGAGCTGCTTAATATAGTCCGTGACAATTATTTTTGGATCATTATTATTTGCGGGCTTCTTTTTTTAGCATTTGCATTTTCGATGGGGAATAGCTTTTACCGAATCCCTGATTTCCCGCGGACGGTTGAATTGCTGGACATCTTTAATGAAGTTTTTCTTTTCTTTATTTTCTTCATCATCATTTTTTATACCGGCGAAACCGTGCATCGCGACCGGATAACCCGTTACGCCTTTATCAACGATTCCTTGCCGGCACCAAATTGGGTGTTAAACGGATCGAGGTTATTAAGTCTGATGTTGTTGGGCCTGGGTTTATCATTGGTGCCGATGATTTTAGGCTTAGGAGTCCAAATCGCCAAAGGCTTTACGCAGTATAACTTCCCGGTTTATCTGCTGTCGGTATTTGGGCTTATACTGCCACGATTTCTCGAAATGGTCGTGTTTTCATACATGATCCATGTGATAGTAAATAACAAATTTGCAGCGCATGGAATTGGTATTGCCATTTGGGTGGCCTTATATTTTTTACATACGACATCCATTTTTAATTACAACCTGTTATTGTATTCTTTCACTCCCGGCTATCACATTTCAGATATGGATGGCATTGGCCATATGGCGGCTCCAGTGGCCTGGTTTAATGTATACTGGTTAGTAACTGCCAGTCTTTTAATTATTGTAGCAGCACTATTTTATTACCGTGGTGTTTCGTCAACTTTTAAAGAAAGGTGGCAGTTAGTTACCGGCAGGTTTAACAGACCAACCCGCGTCATAACCTTCATATTGCTGTTTGGCTTTTTAATTTTATTGTCATTCCTTTATTACAATGTTAGCTATTTGAACATCTATCTCACCAAATCAGAAAACGATGAGCGGGCTGTGTTATACGAACGAACGCTTAAGTCTTATCAAAACCTGCCCTTACCCAGCGTAACGTCTGTAAAGTTAAATGTGGATATATACCCTGATAAGCAACAATCTGTTACACATGGATATTTTACGGTGGTCAATAAGACCCCAAAGGCCATCGGCCAGATACTCATGGATGGCGATGGTATTCCCGAATACGGATTGAAGATAGCGGGCCAATCAATTCCTTTTACAACGCCTCTGATTTACGATCAAGGTAAATTCAATTGGTTCAGGCCTAAAAAAGATACCGCCGACTTCAGGTTATATCATTTGAGAAAACCGCTGAACCCCGGAGATTCGGTCATGGTAGAACTAAACTCGGCTATTTATTACCATGGTTTTAGCAATGATCTATACAGCGCCGATATATTGAACAACGGTACCTTTTTTAAAGGGGGTATACCTGGCATAGGATATGATGAAGATGATGAACTGAGCAGTCCTTACGAACGTAAACGTCACGGCTTGCCGCTTCGGAAAGAAGATGTGTTTGAACAAAATGATCCTAATGGCATCAATGTTTTAAGGGTCGGTAAAAGTGCTGGCGTGCAAAGTTTTGATATTACTATAAGCACGATTGCCGGACAAACTGCAATTGCAAATGGCAGCTTACGTAAGCAATGGACCAACAATGGGCGCAGTTATTTTCATTACGTGCAAAATAATCCAGGCATGTATCCGCCATTTGGTATTTTGAGCGCGAAATATGCCCTGCAACGTTCATCGATCAGTTTAGATAGCAGCCGTCATGTTAACGCCGAAGTGTATTATATACCAGAACACGCCGCAAATATTAGCAGATATAGCGATGCCATTAAAGATGGGATTCGATATTTTTCGGCTATGTATGGCAATTATCCTTATAATGATATGCGAATAGTTGAAACTGGCGCTTACGGCGCTCAGTCGGCCTCATTATCAACATTAGATACTTATTCGGAAAGCAATGGATGGACGGCGGATTTTAGAAGACCTGGTTTGTTCGACTTTTGTTATTATGCCGCTATCAGACAGGTATCGCAGCAGTGGTGGCGTTACCAGGTGTCGCCGAACAGTACCATTGGATCTTTCGTGATTCCGGAAGGACTGGCTTTGTACGATGCTTATATTATGATCGAAAAAAAATATGGGAAGGATAACATTCATGATGTTTTGGAAGACGAAATGTGGCGATACCTTTATTTTCATAGCAGGGGAAGCGAACCTGAACATACTTTGCTTAGGGCCAACGAGTGGCACCAATACCAGGGAAAAGCAGCCAATGTATTATACGGTTTAAGAGATCTTATCGGAGAGCAGAATATGGATGCCGCTCTGCGTGAATTTAGAGATGCGTATATGTTAAAAAAAGAGGCTCCCTACCCCGGCAATAATGATTTGTATCGCTATTTGAAAAAGCATACTCCTGATTCGCTGCGGTATTATTTAACTGATTCATGGGAAAAGATTACTTTTTATGATAATCATGTGGTAAAGGTCAATGCTACGGATATTGGAAGCGGTCAATACAAGGTAACGCTGAAGGTTAGCACAAGTAAAATTTATATTAACAACAAAGGTGTTGATGATCCAGCTTTTATGAACGATTACGTTGACGTAGGTGTTTTTGGAGCTAGTAAACGAAACAAAAATGGTCAAAATCAGGTGAATCCTTTATACTTCAAAAAGCATAAACTCACTGCAGGACAGCATATATTTACAATCATTGTCAAAGGCAAGCCTGAAAGCGCTGGGATAGATCCATATAATAAACTAATTGATCGTGTCCCAAGGGATAACAATAAAACGTTTTGATTTTGATACGGAGGGGGAAAGCCCCACTTTATCGCCTCTCCGTCGTTCGGGATAATAACATTCAAACTTTAAATAACCACTCTCATTTAATTTCTCCAGTTTAACTAAAAGTTATGAATCTTCTGCTAAACTCCATCCGTGTAAATTTCGTTTTTTGCCTGATTATTTATGGCATCTTTGCTTTGCTTTCGTCAACTTTAGATCCATCATTATGGACATGGTATATGAAAACGCTTTGGGAAATGTTAACAGGGTTGCTTATTTTAATCTCGACTGTGCTATATTTTGTCGTTAGGGAGTAATAAGCAAAAAGCTATACTCCGGATTTTTTTGGATAGTCAATGTTGAAACTATCTTTGGACAATGTAGATTTAGTCGTTTAATTAATGGGATCCGGGATAATTCAAACTGCATGATTATTCGAAAACTATTTAAATCGCGGAAATGAGAAAAAAAATTCAGAACAAGGGCAATAATGATAAAGTTCAGTCGGTGCTTAAATTATAAATACTGTAGAACAATCTATTTGTAACAGAATTTCTAATAGTAAATGGTTTCATAACATCAGATATTAGAGTCTTAATTAGAGATTGTCGTATAAATATAGGATGACAATATCCTGGTGCACTTTTTTGTCATTAAAGTTGGCATTTGTTAATTAGAGTGAATGTATGGGTGAGGCTCGTATAATATTGACTGATGAGCTAAACCGGTATATCAAAATACCTGAGTTATTAGCATGATTAAAAAATTACATGTGTAGATGTTAATCCGGTTTGCATCAGTCAAAACTATTTTTGAGGTTTGGTCGTTAGCTTTTTAAGTTGTCTATGTATTTTTTAAATCTCAAAGGATTTCATCCCATTAAGGGTATCAATACCGATAACCACAACAAATACCCGTTTCTGGAATCGACCGATGGCTTGTTCGAACCGGATGATTTTGAATACAACTTTAATAGAAGTTTTCCTTTTGAACAGATCGAACTAAGTGAAAGCAGATCAATTTATGTGAGTGAACCGAACTTACTAAAGGTTTTTAAGAATACTGCAACAGTTGATAACAAGATATTGGTCAACAACGTCAAGCCGATTGAAGAGGCATATACCAAAGAACTGGCTGACATATTCTATTCCGGCTATGATGAGGGTATGGCAAATTTCTATGAGGAGATCGGCCAAACCTTTTTATCGCTGGGGCTTGAGCAAAAAAAGCAGGCGCTTCGGGATTTCATCACTTACTGTCATACCAACTTGTATTTTGAAGGCTTTGCTGTTCCCGAGGTGATTTATGCATTGGGCTACATTCAGGCATCGCTGGTCAAAGGATTTCAGGAGTACAGCAACCTGAAAAACTTGAACGAAAAAGAGCAGGCATCACCGGTGGTTAATGTTTATCCTGTTTTCAAAATGCCTGAGCCGGATGTAAAACCTGATTATGTATTTGAGGCATCTGTAGAAGCTGCGCCGAAACCGTCACCGCCGCAAATTACACGGCCTGATGCTGATAGCCATATCCTTTTACGATATCCAGCTAGTAAAATATTCGACCTTTGGTGCGCTTTATTGGACGCCCAACTTTGCCAACTGATGCAAGTGCCGAAAGTCTTTAATAGCGAAGATGAGATCAAAGAACTGCTGGGCAGACTTTTCAAATTGGATGACCAGGAACAAATGTGGTCGTTAAGCGATAGCGAATATTATTATCAAATGGCACCAGGCTATCAGAATCTTTTATGCCTGTTAATGCACGCCACCTATAAGCTCAATACTACCTATCTGAAAGTACCACAGGTGAAATACTGTGAACTCCTTAAATCCAACTTCTCTTCCTTTGAAACATACGAGTCGGTGGGTGACATTCAACGGAATATGACCAAGAAGAAAGATACAGCTATCGACTTTGTGCATAAAAGCAGCGGGTCCTATGCTAAAAAAGCCTACAAAGTCTTAAAGAAAGTACCTACTTATATACTGAGATCCTAACGACGTTCAACTTCGTTCATTAACGTTGGGTTATTTTCATACTCTTTTGTGTTCATCAAATTTTTTAATTTATGAACACAACTTTTTTTACTACCCTATCGACACAGGAGTTCCAGGAACTCATTGAGTCATCTGTCAGAAACGTGGTCCACTTAAAACCACCCCGCCCGGACGATGAGGAAGATACTTTGCTGGACACCAAGGAAGCAGCCGAGCTGATCAAGTACGAAGTCACATCAGTCTACGGGCTGGTGAAAAGAAAAAAGATCCCTTTCTGTAAAGTAGAAGGCAAGCTGCTTTTCTCGCGTAAAAAACTATTGGCATGGATCGGCAGCGGCCAGCAGGTCGTTGCGCAATAAGTACGGTCATGGCTGATCAGTTCTTTCCTTTAAACCAACCGGGCAGCTACATCCGTGTACAAACCTCGTATTACAAACGGACCCGGCAACCGATGGTTACCGGCGGCTATACAGACGGCTGGTTGCTTTGGTCATCGGAAACACTCAAAAAAGATTTGAGTGCGGACGCGATCAAGAAGATCCGCAAGTTCGATGCGTATTGCTGTGTCCCCAGCCATACCGATTACCGGGAAACAATCGGCAACTATTTTAACAGGTACCATCCTTTGGAATTCAAACCGGAGCCGGGTTCCTGCGAGACCATTTTGTGCTTTCTGCAGCACATCTTTGGCGAGCAATATGAACTGGGACTGGATTACATAGCCCTGCTCTATACGAGGCCGGTCATTAAACTGCCTATTCTTTGCCTGGTATCCAAGGAACGCAAAACAGGTAAGACTACTTTCCTGGACCTGCTCAAAGTCATCTTTGGCAATAACATGACCTTTAACGGCAACCATGATTTCCGGTCACAGTTCAATTCCGACTGGATGAATACGCTCATCATCGCGGTGGAAGAAGTGTTGCTGGACAAAAAGGAAGATTCGGAAAAGATCAAAAACCTGAGCACTGCAAAAGTATCCAAGGTGGAAGCCAAAAGCAAGGATAAGCGCGAAACGGAATTCTTTGGCAAGTTCATCCTTTGTTCCAATAACGAGTACAATTTTATTGTCATTGAACCGACGGAAACACGCTACTGGGTAAGGAAAGTACCGGTATTTGAAAAGGAGAATGTCCGGCTTCTGGAACAGATGACCGGGGAGATCCCCGCTTTTCTGTTCCATCTGTTAGAACGGCCGTTATCGGTGCCGGTTGGTAACACCCGCATGTGGTTTTCTGAGCAGCAGATCCGAACGGATGCTTTATTGCGGGTGATGCGCAATAACCGCAATCGGCTGGAAACCGAACTGTTGTTATTGTTCAAAGAGATCCAGGAGCATGATCCCGGCCAGAAAATGTGCTTTGCGAATAAAGATATTCTGGATCTGCTAAAAAAAAGCATGCCGCGCCTGACAAGACAGGACGTATCGCAGCTGATGCAGCAGGAGTGGGGCCTTGTCCCGGTGCTCAATAGTTTAAGCTATTCGACTTATTGCTATAATAACCTCAACGAATTGGTAACAGTCGCCAAAACGGGCCGGTATTATACCATTACGGAAGAGTGGCTCCGGCAAAAGCTTGATGAGTCAGGCTAAGTGCGCATTTATCAATTGCTTTTCAGCGCATTACACATTCATCATAGTTTGATGAGGTTCGATGAGCAATGATGAGCGCGATGAGCAAACTCATCAAAGTAGAAAACCATGATGAGGCAATGATGAGGATATAAATAATTTATTTATAAATAGTTACAGCTATAGCTCATCATTCATCATAAATGTAAGGGCAGCCCTCCCGTATGGTTTGGCACCTGCATCATTTAAAAACAAGCATTTAGATTTTACAACATGACACGATATAACTGTAAAACAGCAAAAGAACTCTCTATCATTAGTTACCTGGAGCAATGCGGTATCCAGCCGCAACGGATCAAAGGTCATAACTACTGGTATTTATCACCACTGCGGGAAGAAAAGACCGCTTCATTCAAAGTAAATACTAAGCTTAATGCCTGGATGGATTTTGGCGAAGGTACCGGGGGCAATTTAATTGACCTGGGCATACGTATGCACCATTGTTCCGTGGAGGAGTTTTTGGAGCGTTTAAATAATGGCAATCCTGGTTTTTCTTTTCATCAGCAAACTTCGCGAAAGGCAGAACCTCAGCCGGATAATCCGGTGATCATTACCGGTGTGAAAGCGCTTGAACATCCGGCTTTGATCGCTTACCTGAAAACGCGCGGTATTGATCCGGCCATTGCCGCTACCTATTGCAAAGAGGTCGATTTTACAATAAGTGGCAAATCCTATTTCGCCATTGGGTTTGCCAACCGTTCGGGTGGTTACGAGCTGCGGAATAACTGGTTCAAAGGGGCATCGTCGCCCAAGGACATTACCATCATTGGCGGCAGTCATAAAGCCGCCATCGTGCTGGAAGGCTTTACTGATTTTCTTTCGCTCTTGCAGCTGAAATGTGGTCAATCCCAGTCGGATTTTATCATCCTGAATTCTGCTGCGCTGGCTGAAAGAGCGGTGCCTGTTTTAAAAAAATACCCGGAAGTTTTTCTGATGCTTAACCATGACAAAGCCGGAATTGCAGCTGCTGAAAAGTTGCAGGCTGCGGGTATCAGCTTCACCGATGCATCTGGTTTTTACAAGGGTTTTAACGACATCAACGAATATCTGGCTGCTCAAAGACAGGCTTCTTTAAAACCGCAGATCCGGCGCAGAGCACCGGAAGAAAGGAGCCGGGGAATTGGGCGCTAAGTCAAATTTTGACATGGGCTACGGATACGGGTTTACTGTACCCGGTATATATACAGATAGCTGAATATATCACCGCCCCATTTTTCGAATTGTAAGGAGCGAGTTAATGTTTTTGCTACACAAAAACCCGAATTCACCCCGACGGGGTGATTCGGAACTCGCTCCCGTTGGTCGAACTTTTATAGCAACAAAAAATGAAATGAACACATGCTAACAGTTAATGAAAACAAAACAATAAAAAAAGTGAGGCCCCCCGGCAGACCCAAAAAGACGATCAGGCGGAGTGATTTTTTAATGGTGCGTTTAACGCCAACGGAAAAAATTCTGATCGAAGGCAGAGCGAAAAATGCCGGGCTGAAACCCAGTGAGTGGTTTCGGAGGGCCGCTAAAAACGCCAGGGTTTTTCCGCGATTTACCCCGGAGGAAAGCGGCTGGTTCAGGATGCTGGCTGGGGTAGCGAATAACCTCAACCAGTTAACGCACTTAGCGCATGTGGCAGGCCTATTTACGCTTGCCATGAAATGCCAAAACATCCTTAAACAAGTGGACGAGTTAATTACAAAACTTAGCAGCCATGATGGGTAAACCAATAATCGGGAAAAGCTTCGGCGGCTGTATCCGCTATGTGGTGAATAAGCCGGAAGCCAAGATTTTATCAGCAGAAGGCGTTCGCATGCAAAATGCTAACGCTATGATTCAGGATTTTAACCTGCAACGTAAAATGCGGCCTGGTCTGGGTAAAGCGGTCGGGCATCTGGTACTCAGCTGGAGTAAGGAAGACCTGCTTAAATTAAGCGATGATATCATGGTGGAGCGGGCGAGAGAATACATGGAAAAAGTAGGTGTTCGAAATACGCAGTATGTGATCGTTCGTCACAGCGACCGCGATCATCCACATCTCCATATTGTTTACAACCGGGTGGATAATAACGGCAAGACCATTAGTGACAAAAACAATTTCGCTAAGAATGTAAAAGCCTGCAAGGAGATTACCCTGAAATACGGCTATCATATAGGCGAAGGTAAAGATCTGGTGAACCGCCAGGCGTTAACGGGCAGGGAGAAGGTTAGGTACGAATTGTACGATGCTATTAAAGCAGGCATGAAAACGGCCACTAACTGGAAACAATTGGAAGGGCAGCTTGCCAGGCAGGGAATTACCATTGCTTATAAATTCCTTAGCGGTACCAATGAAGTGCAGGGTATATCCTTTGAAAAGGGCAATATTAAAATGAAAGGTTCCGCTATTGACCGGAACTTGAGCTTTGTCCGTATAGATGCGACTTTAAACCGGAACCAACAGGTACAGCAGTATCATGGGGCAAGGGAAGCCAATCAACTATTGGTAGCTAACCAGTTGCGTGAATCAATCCGGCAGAACGTTCAGGCGGAATACAGCCATAACCACGGTGCAGGTAAAGGCATATTGGAAGTGCTATTGGAGCCACAATTTGTAGCCGGGCCACCTGACCCAATGGGTGACGCAGATATCGCCCGCAGAAAACGGAAGAAGCACGAGGCGGAACACTCCCAGTCACAGGTTATAAGCAGGTAGAAGAATAAAAATTAAGATTAACCTTAAAATGATTTGTTATGCAAAACGAAGAATTAGAAGAGAAAGTAAATATTATGGAAGAACTGATCCAGGGTTTTGCCGGTAGGATCAGTGAGATGGAGACCAGTGTGGCCGAATTCCTAAAAAGCTTTTTGGAACAGTACCGGGGCACATTGGAAACGATCTCATCGCGAATTGAAACGGCTAATAAGCGGTATAGCGATCAAAAGATCCAGGAGCAGATCGATGAATTAAATGGCGTGGTAGCGACAGTACCGAAAGTCATTCGTGTGAAAAACAGTCACCATTTAGGTGCCTGGTCGAGTAATTTGATCATTGGCATGGTTGTTTGTTTTATAATAACAGCCGGATCATTCGGAAGTACTTTATATCTCTATCATCAAAATGATGACCTGAATCGTGAAGCTTATAACTTCTGGCTGGTCAGGGCACTTTATCCAAAGGTTGCTAAGACCATCGATACAAGGTTGGCGGAAGATCCGAGGGGTTTTATAGATAAAGCTGAAAAAGCAATGGTTAAACAGCAGGCGATCAGTGCTGCCGAAGCCGTAGCTGCGCAGGCAGAAGAGGATCGAAAGGAAGCTAAGCGGAAGCAGGAAAAGGTAAAAGCAAATAAGTGATGGGGATATGATGGAGAGGCCACTCAGCTGCGGCAGGCTGCTGCATTGCACAGGCAAGTATTCGTTTCTCATACACACCCTGTCTTCCAGATGGGTATATAACCACAACACCGCAGTCACAAATTTAGCGACACAGGAAAACGGTCAAGGGTATAGTAAACCGCGGCTTCACCGCGGCCCTTGACAATTTTCTCGTTATAAGCTTCTGGTTGTTTAAGTGGTAATGTGTGTGAACTTTGGAATTATTTTGCCTCTTTTCTTCAGAATTATTTTGCTGAATTTTAACGGTTAATTTTGTTGTTCTTTTTTTGACCAATTTCCAATAGCCACCGTTGCAAATAAGAAGAAAAAATTTTTTCTTCATTAATTGGCTCATTTAGAAAATCACCTTTCTTGACGCATCACGTTTCCCCTTAATTTAAAGACAATGTGAGTTTGCAATAAATAGCTTGTGATAGCAATAATTATAGTGGCAATGATCTTTGCTACTGTAGGATATAGACCGAAATAGCCTACAAAAACTTTAAGAAATATTGTGTTTAAAACGATACATACTACGTTCACCGCTATAAATCTATAAAGTTGGGCGCTTTTTCTCAGTCCTGAATCCCTGAAAACTATATATCTATTTAAGTAGAAACCCGAACAAAAGGAAATACTAAACGAGAGAAATAATGAGGCAATATAAGGGCTTAACGTAAAATGTCCAATATGGAAGTTTTGCTTTTTGAAGACAAAATTATAGCAAACTGTAAAAAGTAATATATCAAACGCCGTATTTCCACCACCACAAGCAGCGTAACGAAATGTGTGCAATGGCATCCATTTTTTAAATGGGCTGTAAAAAAAATCAAGAAAATTAAAGATAGAATGCCTTAATAAATGATTGACTTTATTCAGGCTCATCTTCCTTATGAATAAAAATGTAAACTTTGATACTTCATTACGGGATTGTAATCGTAGACAATAATAAATAAAAATAATTAAGTGACATAACTCCCGATATTAAGCAAATCAATTATGGCCTCCAAGAGTAAGACATACCAATGTCAAATTGCGAGTTTAAGGGTTTTATATATGAAAAAAATTCATCAAAGTTAGTGGAAGGTGGTCCTGTCTTATTGAGTCCAAAGACAATTTCCTTACTATTTACATTGAAAAAATTATAAAATAGATCTTGGTTTCTTTATTGAGCTGTTCAATTGCGAAAACATAAACACAACTGTCATTTTAAGGAGCATAACACTCTGAGAGTAATTAGCAAGGTTACGAATTACGTACAAGTAGTAATTAATTCTTCAGTTCTGGTTGGTTAAAAGACTATGGAGAAGTTTAAAGGAATGGCGACGTTATGTATCTATTACTAACGACGGTAGGCTAAAGGCTTAAATTTTGCTTCCAGCAATCATCAAGATAGATCAGTCTTTTCGCAATTATTACAAATCTGTTGGGATACCAACTTAAACTATCCTTTAAAGAGGCGCATTAGTAAGTTGGTTGTATTCGTTGATAGTATTAAGTTAATCATTATTAATAATATTAACCCGTAACGCGATTATCAACGGTATTTTATGTGTTATGTAAAGCATAACTTACGAACTTTGATTCGAATCAATTATGGGGATGTTAACTGTATGACGCCACTATTTAGCTAAGTTTTCGAAACAGGGTTATTTATTGTTCCATTGACCTAACGATGGATATCGATGCGGCAATGTAAATTCTTTCAATCTAAAAAAGTAAAATCGGCTAAAGATGCCAATATTTTATTTCGAATGTCGTTTGAGAGATCATGCGACCTATTCTCTTGATCATTCGGTTTTATTCGTCTTTTTTCATTGCCAATTTTTGTATCACGCTGAGTGCTTTAGGATTGATCGAATATTACGGCTCCAGAGCGCACTTGATAATAACAACTTTGATTTGGTACAAAATTCTTACAATGGCCGTTATTCTCTATACGGTGTTCATTTGGAAAAAACATGAATTATACTATTATCAAAGCCTTGGTATTACTAAGTTTAAACTGATCTGGAGTACATCGGCTATCGATTTCTCTTTATACCTTGTACTACTATACGTAACCTACAATAACTTATGAATCATATCCTACAGGTCGACAGTGTAGAACTGAGTTTTAATGGAAACAAGATACTGTCTGATATATTCATCAAGCTTCAAACCAACCAGATAATTGGCCTGCTTGGAAGAAACGGTAGCGGAAAGAGTAGCTTAATGAGGGTTATCATGGGTAACCTTAAACCTGCCAACGGCTATGTTGCCTTTAATGGGAAAAAGTATTCGGATGCATTCAAATACCCGCAATTAATATTATTTCTGCCTCAATTTAATTTCATCCCCAAAGCTTTAAAAGTAGCCCGGGTACTCGAAGATTTTGATCTTGATTATCGAACTTTTGAGGAAGAATTTCCCGAGTCGGGGATGCGTGCTGAAAGTAAGGTTCATTCACTTTCCGGAGGGCAGCGGAGAATACTTGAAATTTACGTGATCATGAAATCACAATCCCTTTTCGCAATGTTGGATGAACCGTTTACACATTTAAATCCTTTACAAATAGAAAATGTTAAGACGTTTCTATTGCGGGAAAAAGAGACGAAAGGTATTATCATTTCAGATCACATGTACAAGCATGTTTTATCAATCAGTAATTGCCTGTATGCACTTTCACACGGAAAAACTTACCCTATACATAGCGAATTAGAATTATTTAATTTAGGTTATATCCCTGATTTGAATTAGATCCTTAACAAAAAGTGGATAGTTTACGCCAGTAAATCAATCTAATTCCCATTCTGTTCACAATGGCCGAGAACTAGGAAAGCACCCTGTTGCCTTTGCCACTGCTCGTCAAGAAGATCTCCTTGTTCCCCGGATTT
The DNA here is from genome assembly GCF_900110105.1 of Mucilaginibacter gossypiicola. Taxonomy (GTDB): domain Bacteria; phylum Bacteroidota; class Bacteroidia; order Sphingobacteriales; family Sphingobacteriaceae; genus Mucilaginibacter; species Mucilaginibacter gossypiicola. Next base: position 446,889 of record NZ_FOCL01000002.1, read on the forward strand.
TTGCCGGCCAGCCCGGAGATATCGCAGAAATCGACGGGGGGAGTTTTAACCCAGCTCCCTTTCGTTCTGACTGCGGTGCCGAAAGCCGATATCTGTGAAACCGACGCTGAATTCATCCATAATCAATCGACCTTCGTACGTGCGCCTCGCCCTGAAGTGCAGCTGTTGATGACCGGCCAGCTCGCTCATGTTGGAAGAAAAATTGACGGAATCGTGAAATACGCGGCATTAAACAGGAAACACTTGCTACTGAAATAGGAGTAAGTAATATATAAAGGATAGAGCAAAGCGAACCAATGGAAGATGATGTTTTTAGAGAATATCCTAAAGATTTTGGCACGCCTGCTTCCACGGAACATAGTGGTCAAGTCCAACATAATTTCCACACCTGCTTAGACAATTAAGAACTTCAATAATGAAGCTGTAATCAATATAATGGCCAGAAAGGTGAATAATAATGACCAGTCGACATCAGTATTTTCTATCCTACTTTCAATCCAATAGATTAATTGATGGAACTTGTTGAAGAGAATAAAAAGCTATGTGAGCGTTTATTGCAAGCAGGAAAAGAAAAGAATGAGCTATTTAAGAACAAATAATATTTTCGATTAATCTTATTGACGTATTACTGTTAAATTCAAATAGCAATCGTGAACTTGTATATTCTTAGTCTTAAAAGCTTCCTTTAACGACTATGATAAGCTTTCCTCTAACAATAGGAACAATTATAATAATCAAGCGCCTTTCTTAGAAATAGCTTTTTTCAATTTTTTATTTATTGACCAAACGAATATTCCAAACCCCAAAAGAAGAATTATCGTTACTAATATTACTATATTAATTTTCCCATCGCTATCCATAAACTCTCTAAATGTTTCTGATTTACGGTTTTCGGCCATTAAAAGAATATTCAATACTTTAAACGTTCTCATTGTTGCGGTTTTCTATTAATCTAATTCTAAATCTTAATGAGGCAATCCATATCGCCATCATAGCCCATCCAATGAAAGCTGGATAGAGCACCATGGCCATACGTTTATCTAAATACTTGCCGAATGCTGGGTTTCCACCATTTCCTGGGTGCAGTGAATCCGTCATTCGCGGTAAAATAATGAGTAATACAATCATGATCGGAAATGCAAATACGTTATAGATTGCAGATATTTTTGCTTTTTTCTGCTCTTCCTCTATTGAATTTCGGAGAACCAAGTAAGCACAGTATAATAAAAATGCGATAGCAACGCTGTTTTCCTTTGGATCATTACTCCAAGCCTCTCCCCATGTAATGTATGCCCACGTCATTCCTGATATTAGTCCCAAAATATAAAAGCCCATTCCAGTGTTAACACACTCTACAGCAATCAAATCAAAACTCTCTTTACTTGATCGAAGGTATCTAACGCTATAAAAAACAGAAATGCCGAAAACTGTAAACATCCCTATCCACATTGGGACATGAAAGTATACATTTCTTATAGTCTCATGTAAAATTGGCAACGCTGGAACAGGTTCCAAATATCCAGCGATAAAGCTGTATAAAATTAATATTATAGAAATGACTTTCCACCAGGTTTGGTAAATGATTCGCATAAATTTTAATCGTTGTGCAAATATGGTAGAATCTTAACGAAACCGAGAAAGATAAAATAATTTATAATATATATAAGAACGATGGTAAACGTTAACTATTTGGCTTATAAATAGATAAAATTTACAACGAAGCTAATTCGATAAATACTGTAGAATAGAATGGCACAGAAATACTTTAGTGCCGTCTGTTCTACCTATAGATTAGATGGTGGCCGCTTAAACACATCGATCATTTATTTAGGTAGAATAGCTTCCCCTTAAACTTCTCTACAAATACAGCATTCTTTTGAAATTCGTTTCTTTTCTTTTCTTTTTTAACTATGGCGTGTTAGCGGACTCATTTTAGGTAAAATAAATTAAGTTCTGTACCTTTATTACTCGCAAATTCACGCTTTAAAGAAGCTGTCATATATTGTTTGCTTCTTCTTCGTTTAAGCTTTCATTTGCGATTAATTCTAATGCCTCTGCTATTGGTTTGCCTTGCGTATAAAGAAAGAATGAATCTATAATATTCGCTCTATCTTATATCTTGTCAAGATCAGTTTCATTAATAAAATAAGCTATTAAATTTCTTTCGCTCTGTTTCCAATACTTGCACTGACAACGCCACGGGTTTCATCTACTAAGGTGGCCTCATCTTAAGTTTTCTTATTGCGTTCAAATATCAACTTAAGAACATATTCAAGGTTTTATCTTACCTAAATAATTGAAATGATTGTTTTGACTTAAACAAACATCTTTAAACGTAGAGAAAGTGTTAGACCCGTGTTAGACTCGGCAAAAAAGGACTTAGATTTTCAATTCATAAGTTCTTGATTTTCAAGTCGTGATGACAGGATTGGAACCCACGACCTCCAGCACCTCATGATTTCTACGAATTGCCTTTTATCAGTTGGGGTAAATTACTCATCTTTCAAACTGCATTAAAGATGATTTAATAATCTGATATTAAGAGTCGAGAAAAAGCGCACATAGGATAAAATCAGTTCTCGGCATACACACAACGTTACCTTATTTTTGACTAAAAAATCTTAAATAAAATCATTTCGCGCGTTTCTCGAAGCAGTTAAACTTAATAATTAGGAGAGAAAGTGTTGTACCTATGTTGTACCTGCAAAAAAAATAGGCTTTTAGAAGTTAATCTAAAAGCCTGTTAATCAGCGGGTGGAGAATATCGGAGTCGAACCGATGACCTCTTGCATGCCATGCAAGCGCTCTAGCCAGCTGAGCTAATCCCCCGGGATGGGTGGCAAATATAGTATAAGTTGTATATATCTAAAATATAATTTTTATTTTTTTAATGAACTGTAATTAATGCCGCTAATCATTTGTATTCAAATACCTAACCACTCGCAGGCATGTAACAAAAGGCAGACATAAAAACCACTGCACATCATATTTTGTTGTTTATATTTGACGCAACAATTGTATAGTTAACAGTTAATCATCATGCCAATAACCAATAAATCTATCTTAATGGTCGCCCTGTGCGCAGGCGTCTTCGTTACGCAGGTTAAAGCGCAATCGCTGCCACCTGTTGAAACGCAGAAGCCCAACAGCGATTACAAACCTGCTTTTACAGGTCAAACCCGAATCGGCGGCATTCAGACTAAAACCAAACTAAGTGTTACTGTGATCAATCATCAGTTAAAATCACCCTGGGCTTTGCGTTGTTTGCCCGATGGTCGCTTTCTGATCACTGAAAAGGGCGGCGCCATGAAGATATTAAAAGCCGATGGCAGTTTAGATAAAGATATTACTGGACTGCCAGCAATTGCCATTGGTGGCCAGGGCGGTTTGCTGGATGTTAATTTCGATTCGTCGTTTACTAAAAATCGCACCTTGTTCTGGACTTATTCTGAGCAGGCTGATGGCGGTTTCCAACTGGCAGTAGCAAAGGGAAAACTATCTGCCGATGATAGCAAACTTGAAAATGTACAGGTAATTTATCATGCCAAACCGGCTTATAACGGACATTTGCAGTTCGGGTCGCGCGTGGTGTTTGACAAACAAGGCAACTTATTTGTAAGCACAGGCGAGCATGGCGCCGAAGACATCCGCATGAAAGCACAGGACCTTGCGGCTGCAGTAGGCAAGGTTATCCATATTACCCGCGATGGCAAACCTGTTCCCGGCGGACCATTTGCCGGCAAAAGCGGTGTACTGCCCGAAATTTACGCTTATGGATTAAGAAACCCCGAAGGTATGACCACCAACCCCTTAACAGGCGAATTATGGGAGGCAGAATTTGGTCCGCGGGGTGGCGATGAGATCAATATCATCCGCGCGGGTAAAAATTATGGCTGGCCGGTGGTTACCTATGGCATAGAATATAGCGGCCAGAAAGTTGGTGACGGCATCCAACAAAAAGACGGCGTTACCCAACCGGTTTATTATTGGGACCCGAGTATTTCGCCCTGCGGCATCACTTTTTACACAGGCAACCTAATCCCCGAATGGAAAAACAATTTATTTGTTGGCGCACTCGGAGGCTCACACATTGCCCGCCTGGTGATCAAAAACAACAAAGTAATAGCCGAAGAGCGTTTACTTAAAGATAAAAACGAACGCTGGCGCTCACTTGTTACCGGAAAAGACGGTGCTTTATATGGTGTTACTGACAATGGCAACTTGTACAGAATAGGGAAGTAATTAAATAAATTTGTCATTTCCGACGAATGGACGAGGTCGTGCGGGAGCGTGAGGAAAAATCTTGCACGCCCCGTTTACCGGTTTGTAGGGAGTATGGGATTCTCTTTCGCACCACACAGCGAGCGCTTTACCCGGCTCAATCGAAATGACATTTTTTATTTTTTCTCATCGTCTGCATGCCTCATCAACCTCTCATTGGTTGTTTTACAAACCTCCACTTGCTTAATTAAACTTTTAATATATACCTTTGCCCTGCTTTTGGTTCACGGATAATTAACGCCCGTGATTAAAAGGGAACCCGGTGTAAATCCGGGACTGTCCCGCAGCTGTAAGCTCCATAACACCGAAGCCCATTCTTATTGTCACTGTCCCGATCAGATCGGGATGGGAAGACAGGGCCGGGGGGAGTAAGTCAGAAGACCTGCCATAGCACATATTAATTCATAGCTTTCGGGGATTGAGGCTGGAATGAGGATACCTGTCGTGTATTTCATTTTTTGTAATTCGTCATTCTGTTTGCTGTGAGGTTTTTTAACCCACAACACTCATGAAATTAACTGTGCGCCAAACGTTCGCAACACGTAATGGCTGTATTAAAGGTTTACTATGGCTTGTTTCCATCGGGATAACAACGGCCTGCAACTGCCTGCAGGTTTCAGCTCAATCCCTGGCTCATAAAAAAGACTCGATTCAAACAGATTCGGCCAGGATCAACCATCTTAAGCAGGTAGATATCCGGGCTGCCAAAACCGACATTCGTAATACATCGCCCACACCGGTACAAGTACTTAAAGGCGAACAATTACAGCGCCTTAACAGTTTTTCTGTGGCCGACGCCCTGCGCTTTTTCACCGGGGTGCAACTTAAAGATTATGGTGGGGTTGGCGGTTTAAAAACAATTAACGTACGAAGTTTAGGCACCAATCATGTGGCTGTATTTTACGATGGCGTGCAATTAGGGAATGCCCAAAACGGCCAGGTCGACCTCGGCCGGTTTTCGCTTGATAATATTGACGAGGTAGATCTGTACAATGGGCAGAAGAGTGATATCTTCCAGGCAGCCAGGTCATTTTCGGCAGCAAATAGTATATATCTGCAATCTGCAAAGCCAAAGTTTGCAGCAGGCGAGCATACGCATATACGTTTTAGCTATAAAACCGGATCCATGGGCCTGGCTAACCCTTCTCTATTGTGGCAGCAGAAACTGAGCAATAAAATTACCAGCGCCATCAGTGCCGAATGGGTGCGATCTGACGGACGCTATAAATTCAGATATACCAATAGCGTGTATGATACTACAGCCGTACGCAATAATGGTGATATAGATGCATACCGGATAGAAGCCGGGCTTAAAGGCAATACTGCCGATAGTGCCGCATGGGATATTAAGGGATACAGCTACGTGTCCGAACGCGGTTTGCCCGGCGCTATTGTATCTAACAAATTCAATTACTCACAACGGCAGTGGGACCGCGACCAATTTATTCAGGCTAATTACGAAAGTAACATACGTAACCGGTATAGTTTTAAGGCGATTGCTAAATACAGCAGCAATTACGAGCGATATCTTGACCCGGAATTTGTAACTACCACGGGGTTCCAGGATAATCGCTTTTATCAGCACGAGCTTTATACCTCCATAGCTAATCGTTATCGGATTTTGCCGGTTTGGGAAACTGCACTTTCTGCCGATTTTCAGATGAACAACCTTGATGCTAATTTATATCACTTTCCGTATCCTACCCGCTATACCAAACTGGTTTCACTGGCTTCTCAACTTAAATTAAGGCAGTTTAATATACAGGCTTCTTTACTGGCAACTTACATTGATGATAAAGTTAAAGTATTTACAGGAGCCGGGCGTAAAACGGCCTACACACCAACAGTAACAGCAGCGTGGCGGGTATTGAACAATAATGACCTGATGTTTCGGGCATTTTATAAAAACATCTTCAGGCTTCCTACCTTCAATGATCTTTATTATACCGTTATCGGTACTACATCACTCCGCCCCGAATACACCAAACAATATGATGCAGGCTTCACCTATAATCATCAATTTAAAAACCGATCTCTTGCATCTTTTTCAGTGCAGGCCGATGTGTATTACAATCAGGTAAAGGATAAAATTGTGGCAATTCCCGGTGCCAACCTTTACCGGTGGATAATGTATAATGTAGGCGATGTACACGTAAAAGGTGCGGAAATTAATATTCAATCCGGATGGAACATATCCGGCGAACTTATCCTCACTGCCGGCCTCAACTATACTTATCAGCAGGCTTTTTATAAAGATGGCGGTGTCACCTTTCATTATAACATCCCTTATATACCTTACAATAGCGGCTCTGTTACTCTTGGGGCAGACTATCGTAAGTTTCAATTCAATTACAGCTATATATATACCGGCCTCCGCTACAATGAATTAAGCAATGACCTTAATCACAGCAATAATGAAGTAGAGCCCTGGTATACGCATGATCTTTCGGCAAGCTATCTTACCAAAATATATAAGCGCAATACCAAATTTACTATCGAGGTCAATAACCTGCTGAACCAGGACAGGGAAGTTATCTCCAACTTCCCGATGCCGCGCCGCTTTTACAGGTTCAAATTAAGCTACACCATTTAGCCATGAAAATATCAAAAATAGCCCTATATCTACCCGTTGCCCTGTTTATGGTATTGCTTGCGGCATCATGCCGCAAGGCTCCGCAGGTAATACCCGAACAGGTGGAGCGTTTTGCCGACCCCGATCCTTCAAGCCAGGTAAAGGGCATATACCTCCTTAACGAGGGCAATATGAACATGAACAAGGCTTCTCTTGATTTTGTCAACTTCCGTACCGGTATTTACCAGCGCAATATCTACAATCAGGCAAACCCTTCGGTAACTAAAGGGCTTGGCGATGTTGGAAATGATATTGGCATTTACGGCTCAAAAATGTACGTAGTGGTCAATATCTCAAATAAAGTAGAGGTGCTCGATGTAAAAACAGTAAAAAAAATAGCTCAGATAGATATCACGAACTGCCGCTATGTTACCTTTCACAAAGGTAAAGCCTACGTAAGTGCTTACCTTGGCAAGGTTGGTGACCCCAAAGCGCCAAATGGTATTGTAGCCGAAATTGATACCGCGAGCTTGCAGATAAACCGAAAGGTAACCGTTGGCCGGCAACCGGAAGAAATGGCCATCGTAGGCGAAAAATTATATATTGCCAACTCCGGTGGTTACAGCCCGCCTGATTACGAACGTACAGTGTCTGTAATAGACCTGGCTTCGTTTACCGAAATCAAACGGATTGATGTAGCCATTAATCTTGACAGGTTAAAAGCCGATAAATACGGCGACCTGTATGTTACCTCCCGTGGCGATTATTATACTATCCCATCAAAGTTATTTGTAATCGATACTCAAACCGATGCAGTTAAGAAAACCTTTGATATAGCCGCCAGCAATCTTTGGATAGATGATGATACTGCTTATATCTATAGTACCGAATGGAGTTATCCGCAGCAAAAAAACGTTATCACCTATGCCATGCTAAATGTTAAGGACGAAACCGTGCTTAACAGCCGGTTTATTACCGATGGTACCGATAAAAGTATAGTAGTACCCTATGGCATAGCCGTTAACCCTTTCACCAAAGATGTTTTTGTTACCGATGCCGGCAATTACGTTGCCGCGGGCAAGATTTATTGCTTTGATAAAACCGGCAAAATGAAATGGCAGAAAGAAGGTGGAGATATCCCCGCGCATATGGCCTTTGTTTATTAATTCAATCTTTCAAATACACACAGATCTTTATGAAAATCAAACAACTTAAACCATTATTACTGTTAATTGCCCTGTGCGCTTTTACCTGGGCATCCTGTAAAAAAGATAAGGTTACAGATACCGCTCCGCAGGAAGCTCCTATTCGCCCGATAACGGCATCGAGTAATGCTTACGTTACTACACTTTTTGATTTTAACCCGGCCCCGGGGCAGTTTACCAATACCGGTCTGGGCGACACTACTGCTGCAAAAGCAACATTAAAAACAGACCAGGGGCTTGTAAGCCTCGGTGGCTGGGGCGGATACATCGTGGTTGGCTTTGATCATACTGTGCTTAATGCTGATGATAAAACCGACTTTATTGTTTATGGCAATGCTTTCGCCCAGTTTGCCGAACCCGGTGTTATTTGGGTTATGCAGGATAAGAATGGCAACGGCCAGCCGGATGATACCTGGTATGAGATAAAAGGCAGCGCTTTTTATAAAGATGGCTACACCCGCAATTATTCGGTAACCTACACCCGCCCGGCCTGCGATACCTGCAGTGTGCCCTGGAAAGATAACAAAGGCAATACCGGTGTTGTGCAAACCAACATGTTTCATTCCCAGCCATATTACCCCATCGGCCTAAAAAACAATACCTATACTTTAACAGGAAGCCTGCTGCCATCAAGCAATATCAATATGGACGATCCTACCTACATCACCAGCGCATCCTTTGATTATGGCTATGCCGACAACAGCGGCGGCGGCGATAAAATTGATATCAGCAGCGCTATTGACGACAAAGGCAATAAGGTAAACCTGAAAGGGATCGACTTTATTAAGGTTCAAACGGGAATACTGGCCAATATGGGTTGGTTGGGCGAGCAGTCTACAGAGTTTACCGGAGCTGCCGATCTGAGCCTGCTTAAATAACCTGCAACGCAAATCAAACAACTATTATAAAAAATCATCATCATGAAAAAAACAATTACAACGAAGCTTGGTGCGGTTGCATTTTCGTTACTGGTTTTAGTCGCTTCGTCATGTAAAAAAGACGCGGTAAGTTCAAGCAATAACAAAACCCTTAAAACCGAATCATTAGGTAAGTATGATAACGGCTTCTTTTTAATTAACGAAGGCTGGTACGGTCACGGAACCGGCAGTGTAAGCTTTTACAGCTTTGCTACCAATACCAAGCAGGATAGCATCTTTACTAAAGAAAACCCGGGCAAAACGCTTGACCCGGCTACTTCAACTTTAGAGTATGGAACCATATATAATAACAAACTGTTCCTGGTGTCAAAAGTTGGAGGGCCTGTTGTGGTTACGGATCCGTACTCGCTTAAAGAACTTGGACGCATTGCGGCCGTTGGTGGTAATAACTGGCAGGCTTTTGTTGGTATTGATGCTACAAAAGGTTTGTTAAGTTCGGCAAGCGGTATTTACCCTTTTGATTTAACAACCTATACAACCGGCACCAAATTAACAAGTGTTACGGGCAGCGTTGGCGACATGATAAAATCAGGTAATTATATTTTTGTACTGTCACAAAGCAAAGGCGTAATAATACTCAACGTGGCCGACTATTCGGTTGCCAAAACCATTTCGGGCATGGTTGTAGCTTTCACTAAAACGCCCGATGGCTCGGTATGGGCAGCAGGCGGCACTTCACTTATTAAGATCAGTCCGGCTACTTTGGCTGTAACAACTGTTACTTTGCCATTCACTGCAAACAGCACCTGGTTTGCATGGCATCCGGGATCAATCACAGCGTCAACCCAAAACAATACTGTTTACATAGCCAACAACGGTACATTTAGTGGTGCCACCACCATTTACAGGTATATTGATGGAAATGCTGCTTCATTGGCGAGTCCGTTCATTACTATCCCTACAGGTAAAGAATTATATGGTTCGGGCATAGGTTATGTGCCGCAAACTAACCAACTGGCAGTTACAACGGTAAAGTCTGGTTTCGGCACTAACTACGGCGTTAATGATCTGTATTTCTATGACCTGAACGGCACACAGGTAGGCGATTTAAGTTATTCAGGTTATTACTTTCCGGCAATACCGGTATTCCATTAACCAGGAAGCTATTAAACGAAAAAAGCTTAGAACTATGATCTAAGCTTTTTTCGTTTTGCAGTTTATTCAGTTGATCTTTTTTTCATGATGTGGTGTAATTCCAGTATAGTACCCGAAGAAATGGAGTTAACAAGCTCCCATCCCTGCGCCGACATGTAATTTAAAGCATCTACCACAGATGTAAATTTCTCAACCGTTTCAAATTCTTTACTGAAGTTAATTTCCATACCAAAGTCAACTGTAATATCAACCTTGCTTGAAAATGCATGTTTAATTGTTTTGATGATACAATATTTCTCTTGTAGTGACATAGGAAGCAGCTTGTTTAAATGATGGTTCAGATTTTATAAATATACAATCTTGATATTTAAATGGAGAAAATGCGTGGATTTAAAAAAGCTTATTAAAAAGTAAAGCCCCTGTTGGGCAGGGGCCTTTACTAACCAATTATAAACCTAAATTATGAGAAGACTATTTTATGTGTTGTGCTATCTTTAACACGGTGTAAAAGTAACACTAAGTTTTGATATTCGGAAAATTTATTTTGTAATTTTTTTGTAAGTTTTACCAATTACTTGTACTTCCGATATCTTATTGTCAAAAATAAGAATAAATCGTTATTAATCTAATAAATTTTTGAAAATTGTTTATCATTTTTACTTATCTCTGTTTTTCGAATAAAAAATCTGCCATTTTTAGATTAAAAGTTTACAAAAATTTAATTTTAAGTGTTTTTTAAATTAAAATTAAGATTCAAAGACGAATTAAAACCAAAAAACAAGGGAAAAATCAGATTAGATAGTATTTATAGGCCTATTTTAAATCAAAAACAAAAAAATCGACCTAATTTCATCCGCCAAACCCTTTCTTTTCAACATTTAAAGAACAACTCTTTGCTAAATCAATTTATGTCCTAAACGCTACAGGGTTATAAAAATTACTTTACAAAGGCTTTTTTTTAAATACGCTTTAACATTTTTGCAGCGAAAATACACTACTCCTTAAAATATGTCCTCAACTCATACCGCAAAACAACATCCGCACCTTACTCCTCTAACACTATGGATCATGACCATAGCTACGGGCCTGGTAGTGGCAAACATATATTACAACCAGCCATTACTGGCAGATATGGCGCACACCTTTGGCGTAAGCGATAAAATAGCGCAGCAAATATCACTTTTTACGCAAATAGGCTATGCCACCGGGTTATTATTTATAGTGCCGTTGGCTGATATGCTAAAACGTAAGCGCCTTATTTTGATTGATTTTGTACTCATTATAGCATCGTTAATAGCCAGTGCCATGGCTCCATCTGTAACTATACTTACAATAGCCGGCTTTTTGGTAGGTGTATCATCAGTAATACCACAGTTGCTGATCCCTATGGCGGCGCACCTGGCTAAACCACATGAGCGGGGCAAAAAGATTGGTTTTGTAATGAGCGGCTTATTAATAGGTATCTTGCTGTCTCGTACATTAAGTGGTTTTATAGGCGAACAATTTGGCTGGCGATGTATGTATTATATAGCAGCCGGCCTGATGCTGCTTATTTGGCTCATGATATTTTTATTTCTGCCCGAAATAGAACCTGATTATAAAGGTAATTATAGCAAACTAATGAAATCGTTAATCCATTTAGTAAAAACACAGCCACAATTAAGGCTGGCTGCCTTCAGAGGAGCTTTGTGCTTTGCCGGCTTTAGTGCTTTTTGGACAACATTAGTATTTCTGTTAAAGGAACCACAATTTAATGAAGGCAGCGCGGCTGCGGGCATGTTTGGCCTGGTTGGCGCTTTTGGCGCAGTGGCCGTGGGCTTCATGGGCCGGCTGAGCGATAAAATGGACGCGTATAAGCTATCTATTTATACACTTTCACTTATCCTGATCTCCTTTATTGTATTCTATTTCTCGAGCCATAGTATAATTGGGCTTATCATCGGGGTTATCCTACTGGACATGGGCGTTCAGGCTACGCATATCTCCAATCAGTCTATCATTTTCGCGTTGATCCCTGAAGCCCGTAACCGGATCAATACAGTATACATGGTGTCTTATTTTATAGGCGGGGCATTAGGCACTTTCTTCGCCAGCCTGGTTTGGAAAAATTACGGATGGAATGGGGTATGCGCTATCGGAGCTACCTTATCAGTAATAGTAATCATTGTGCATTTGTTAAACTACAGAAAATCGTCCGTTGCTGTATCTGATGTTCGGTAATGCATACCTGCCTTTTGGTTTCAGTAAGCGATTTAAAGCATATCAATTAAAAAAAGTTAAAATTTCGCCTCAAAAAACAACATTGAATTTCAATGATTTACATTATATTGTAAAATAAATTTGAGGTTTTTATGACTTTTTAACCCGTTTGATAAAAGTTTGGCATTGATTTGGAGAAGTACCAATCAAACGCAGCTGTTATGGAAGCAAAAGATAAAGCGGTTAAAACTGAAGAAGAAAAAGAATGGGAGAACCCGGTAGAACCGACCAAAACTTCAGACCCGCGCGACGAAGAACAAGTGTTGAGGCAATATAAGGAAGCTAAACGCCGCCACGATAACCTCAGCGAGAACGAAGACGACAAAAAGAAAGACTAAAACGAAAACATTAAAATATTAAAAACACTCAAAAGCCTACAACATGAAAACGCAAAAACAAACATCAACCACTAAACTAATAGCAAGTTTTGATAATGCGCTTAAAAACATCATTATGAGCGATTTGAAAGCTATCAAAGCTAAAACACCATATTTAACACCGGCAGCTTAATTTGACCATATAATACAACCTACACTACCTACAAAACATCTACCTATGAAAGCATATAAACCAACACCAGCAATAACTAAATTACTTGCACGATTTGACGCCGAATTATTGGAGCTGTTAAGTGAAGATCTGAAAAACTACCGGGCTAAAACCCAGTTCATGAGCAACAACAAGCAGGTAGCAGCACAGCAAACGCTGTCTGCCGCTTGATCAACATATATATACATCTACCTATCAAGTACTAACATCACCTATGAAAAAATAGAGCCCTGCCAAAAACAGGGCTCTATTTTTTTGGCAACCCGGTCAAATTTAATTGCACGTTAAATTTGCATAATATTAAATAACAATATGTTAACACCTTGGTCACTTAAAGGAAATGCCTGAAACGGTTATTTGAAGTAAAAGCAACAGACGAAACATATTCGCCTGTCATTAAAAAAGTTTTATGCATTTTTCAATCCCCGCGGTTATTCTCCCCTTCCTTGGCCAGGTGGATCTGAGCGGCTCGCTGCTTACTGTTTTTCTCCTTTGTATACTGGCAGTTATTGGTTTTGAGTTTGTAAACGGCTTTCATGATACAGCCAATGCAGTAGCTACAGTTATTTATACTAAAGCCCTGCGGCCGGTTTATGCTATTCCGTGGTCGGGGTTCTTTAATTTTTTAGGTGTTTGCCTGGGCGGTGTTACCGTGGCTATGGGCATTTTAAAACTTGTGCCATTAGATACCCTGATGACCCTCCCGGTTAGTGTTGGGGCCTGCCTTGTACTTGCCGTACTGTTAGCGTCTATCGTATGGAACCTGGGCACCTGGTACCTGGGTATTCCCTGCTCAAGTTCACACACTATGATAGGTGCCATGATAGGTGGCGGCCTTGCATTTACCTTTTACTATAACGGCCCCGGTGTAAACTGGGGTAAAGCAGGCGAAATAGGTTCGTCACTTATATTATCGCCAATAATTGGTTTCGGAGCCGCAGCGTTACTCATGCTGTTCCTGAAACATGTAACCAAATCACACGCCTTGTTTCATATCCCAAGCGGCGAAAACGACCGGCCGCCAATACATATCCGTCTTTTATTAGTTACTACATGTACGCTGGTGAGCTTTTTTCATGGCAGCAATGACGGGCAAAAAGGTGTGGGTTTATTTATGCTGATATTGATAGCATTTTTGCCGGCCCGTTTCGCGGTTAACCATGCTGTTCCTAATGGCAAAGTTTTATCAGCATTAAACCAAACGGAGCAGGTTATTAATCACGAACTTGCAAACAACACCGAAAAGAAACCTGTTTTAACTGAACTGACTGTAGCTATTAATCAAACCAAAGCTTCGCTGGCCGAAAAAAATGAAAAAGAAGTAGCAAAAACTTACCGTTACCGTAAACAGGTTGAAGGGATTATTAAAGATATAAGGGCGGTAATTAAAGATCCCCTGGTAAATCTTGAGACCAAAGATAAGGAAGTGCTTAGTACTGCAGCCAATGAGCTTGAGCATGTGACGGATTTTGCGCCGGTGTGGGTTATTGCTATTATATCACTTTCGCTTGGTGTGGGCACCATGGTTGGCTGGAAAAGAATTGTAGTTACTATTGGCGAAAAAATAGGCAATGAGCACTTGAACTATGCACAGGGTGCTACGTCGGAAATAGTGGCGGCGTCAACCATTGGTTTGAGTACCGGCTTCGGCCTTCCGGTTAGTACTACACACGTGTTATCAAGCGGGATAGCCGGGGCAATGGTTGCATCCGGAGGGAAAGGAAATTTAAATAACGGCACGCTTAAAAATATCGCTTTAGCCTGGATACTTACCTTACCGGTTGCGATAATTTTAGCTTTTTTATTATTCATGCTTTTTCATTTGTTTATATAATAGGGTAAAATGAAACAAATACTGGTAGCCACCGACTTTTCAAAATGCGCCGCAAACGCTATGGCTTATGCCATGGAACTGGCAACTATATTAGGCCGCGAAGTTTGTGCCATACACGCTATACACCCAACCGAAGGGATCAATAATAGTACTTACAACGCCATTTTCATTGAAGATTATTACAATAACAAGCGCGAGGCGTTAAAAGAATGGGTAAGCACTTATACTAACGATGACAAGTATAAAAATGTTAAGGTTACCACGCTTTGCGATGTAGGCTTTTTAAAAGCAGTAATAACCCGCTATGTTGATAAGCACGAAGTTGAGTTACTGGTGATGGGTATTATGGGTGCTACCGGCATTAGTGGTATTGTTGGTAGCAATGCCAGCATGGTGGTAACCAAAATAAAGATCCCTACACTGATCATACCATTGGAAAGCAAGTTCGAAAACGTACCGATGATCACCCTTGCCACCGATTTTGAAACCCGGCTTTCGGCTGTTGATGTGAATGCGCTTAACGAAATGATCAAGGCGTTTGGTTCGGCCAAAATGCAGGTGCTTTATGTGGCCGAAAAAACCGATGCAGAGCAGGTACAGATTTGGGAAGCCCGCTTACGCGACCTGATTAAACATACCGATCTGGAATTTAATTATATTCAGGGCAGCAGCGCATTAAACGGCATCATGAACTTTATCCAATCGCACGAAACAGATATGCTTTGCCTTGTGAAACATCATCACAATATCGTGTACCGTTTGTTTACCCGTAGTACAGTGAACCAGGTGATGAACAAATCGGTAAAGGCAATATTGATCTTACATGAGTAACCACTAAATACAAGCATTATGAACCAGGTAAATTATCCTATAGTAATCATCGTAGTTATTGCGGTTATTATACTATTGATATGGATCATCAGGCGTAACCGGAAAGATGAAAAACAATTGGAAAAAGATATCATCCAATCCGAACTAAAACCGGAACATAACGACGACAAAGAAATAAAGTCCTGAATTTACTTAACGCGCAAGAAGCGTTTTCACCTTGCCGAAATATTGCGGGTATTGCAGCAATCACAATTTAGTTTGTATAGGGGCCGCATTTATCTTAACTGAATACCGCCAGCACCCCAAAATAAATCAGCATACAACCCGAGCTTATAAAATTCATGCGCATGGCATTTTTAAAGTTGGCATTGGCTGTTGATTGGCCCACTTTATAAAACCAATAATTGAAAAAGAAAAATATCGGTGCTGCACATACCAAAAAGAAATAAAAGTTTAGCATCATGCCCGCCAGGTGCCAGTACCAGTAGGAGAGTGCTATTCCCGAAGCAAACAATACGCTTGAAAATATAAAAGAGCCTTTGTAGCCTAAAACGATACTGAGCGTTTTATCGCCACGTTTGCTGTCTTCCTCATGTTGATAAACCTGGGTTAATGGGTATGATGCTCCAATGAGGCATGAGCTGATAGCCCCCGGAATAATAAACCCTAAATCCCAATGACCAAACAAACTTGTACCGGTGAGGGCCGTATAGGTAGTATAATAGATGAAACATCCCTGAAAAATAAACACCGTTAAAAAGCTGATGACAGGATATTTTTTTAAACGGGTAGCAGGATGGCTATACAGCTTTGACATAATGCCATAAATGAGCACCGCAAAAGCAAATTCCCAGCTTATAATAAAGCCAAGTAAAAACGCAACTGCCTCCAACAAAATAGAAAAATAGTACAGGCTGATATCTACTTCGGGCGGTTTGGCTAACAGGGCAATGCTATCCTCATCCTTATCAAAATAACTATTGTAGCCGTTACTGGCCGGAAAGGCAAGAAAGTGCCAGATAAAAAACACAAGCACAGCAGTGGAAGCCTTAACAGTATTGGCCTGGCTAAAGGCAAACAGGTATACCGGCAGCAAAAAAACAGAAAACACAAACCTCAAATGCGCCAAGGCCGACCGGGTAGGAATAAATTGTTTCAGTTTCATTATTGCTGTTTGCTGGTAAATACTCTAAAAAGCAACTTAAAGTTGCCCAGGTAACGTTATAAACTTACAACCTTTTATATAAAAAATTGTACCGCATAAATTATTATGTTTGGGAACAGCGTTAATGTAACATGAATAAGAAAATTTATATAGCTGCACTTTTAATATTAGCAGCAACAGCAGGCTTTGCACAAACGGTAACTAAATCAGATGTCAGCTTTAAGATCAAAAATCTGGGCTTTAATGTAGGCGGCACCTTTAGCGGTTTGCAGGCCGATATTAAGTTTAAGCCTAATGATCTGGCAGGCAGCTCTATTGAAGCATCGGTTGCTTCAAATACTGTGAACAGCGATAATGAGAGCCGCGATAACCACCTTAAAAGTGAAGATTATTTTGATGTAGCCAAATATCCGAAGATCACCATAAAGTCGGTTTCATTTAAACGTAAAAGCGGGAGCAACTATACCGGCAATTTCAACGTAACTATTAGAGATAAAACAAAGTTGATCGAAATACCTTTTACCTACGTAGAAACAGGTAACACGGCACAGTTGAAAGGCAGCTTCATGATATTACGGACAGATTTTGGCATAGGCGGCAAAAACCTGATCCTTTCAAATGAGGCCAACGTTTCGGTTGAGGCAGAGATCAGCAAATAAAACGGCTTAACTATTTTTAATGGAGAGTTGCATCAGTGCTATCGGGATAGCAAATCCCGCCAATCGTATTGCCCAGCAGGATATTTACCATTTCATGGCTAACGCCTTTGGATTGGATGCAACCAACGCCGCGAGGTTAAAAGGGATCTATGACCATTCCGGAATTGACTACCGATATTCGGTGATCCCTGATTTTGGCTACCGCGATCCTGCCGATTTTACTTTTTTTGAGCAATCAGCCGGGCTCGAACCATTTCCTGATACTCAAAAACGATTAAAACTTTACGAAAAAGAAGCCATCGCCATAGCGGTAGATGCCGCTAAAAATTGTCTTGAAAATTTTGACGGAGACATTACCCGCAATATAACTCACCTTGTAACTATCAGCTGTACAGGCATGCATGCACCGGGTATTGATATTGAACTGGTGGACAGGCTCCAATTAAACCGCGACACCGAACGTACCTGCATTAATTTCATGGGTTGTTACGGTGCCATAAACGGCCTCAAAGCTGCCGACTATATTTGCCGTGCCGATGCCGGCGCTAAAGTGCTTGTAGTAAGCGTGGAGCTTTGCACTTTGCATTTCCAAAAAGTAAATACGCTGGATAACTGGGTTGCCAATTCGCTGTTTTCGGATGGCGCGGCAGCTGTACTGGTCGAAAACACAGCAAATCGTTTAGGCAGCGGCAATTACCTTTCACTCAAAAATTTCTATTCGGAATTTGTTGCCGAAGCCCGCAATGAAATGGGCTGGTATGTGGGCAATACCGGCTTTGAAATGAAGCTTACTTCCAAAGTATCCAAACAAATCAAAAAACATATCAAGGCTCTTACCGAGCGCTTTTTACAAAAGGCAAAAACCTCAATGGAAGATATCACGGCTTATGCTGTCCATCCCGGCGGCCGCACTATTTTAGAGGCAGTTGAAGATGCCTTGGAACTTCCCGAAGAAAGCAACGCCTTCGCTTACCAGGTGCTGCAGGAATACGGTAATATGTCGTCGGCCACTATTTTGTTTGTACTGGATAAAATGCTTAAGGCAGGAAATCTTGTTGATCAAAAGATATTGAGTTTTGCCTTCGGTCCGGGATTAACGGTTGAGGGAATGATACTTGAAATGCATTAATCCTATATGAGCGATGTAATTGTAGTTGGCGGAGGCCTGGCCGGATTGTTTAACGCTATATTGCTGAACCGCGCCGGGCTTAAGGTTACAGTCATCGAAAAAAAGACCTATCCCATGCACCGCGTTTGCGGCGAATACATCTCTAACGAAGTGATCCCTTTTTTGTCTTCGCTGGATATCAATCTTGATGAACTTAATGTTGCCCGCATTAACCGGCTCGAGGTAACAGCAGCATCCGGAACCAAACTTTCGCAGAAGCTCGATTTGGGAGGTTTTGGCCTGAGCAGGTTTACTTTCGACAATTTCCTATATCAAAAAGCCCTTGCCGAAGGGGTAAATGTTTTAGTCGGCAGCCGGGTAGAGGACATCCGTTTTGCTGATGAACAGTTTGAAGTACTAACTCCCGGCGAAACACTGACCGCTCCGTTGGCTATCGGCTCGTTCGGCAAACGATCCAATCTCGATCAAAAGCTTAAACGGCCGTTCTTTTATAAACGAAGCCCTTACCTGGCGGTAAAATTTCATTTGCAGATGGATTTCCCACAGGATTTGATCCAGCTTAATAACTATAAAGATGGCTATTGCGGTGTAAGTAAAACCGATGGCGACAGGTATTGCATGTGCTATATGGCGCATCGGGATGATCTGCGCAAATATGGTTCACTGCAAGCTTTAGAAGAGAACGTGATCCGCAGAAACCCATACCTGGATGAGATTTTTCGTAACGCCAAATTTCTCCTGGATAAGCCGGAAGTGATCAATGAAATCTCCTTTGAGAAAAAAGCACCGGTTGATAACCACATCCTCATGAGCGGCGACACTGCCGGGATGATAGCTCCTCTTTGTGGCAACGGAATGACTATGGCTATCCATTCGGCCAAAATTCTTTCAGAAAAAATTATCGCCCATTACAACCCTGGCAGCTTTAATCCTGATAAGCGTGCCAACCTCGAGCAAGACTATACCCAAAGCTGGAATAAACAGTTTGCCCAACGGCTTTGGATTGGCCGGCAATTACAGCGTTTATTTGGCAACGATAATATGACGGCCTTTACTTTAAATACGCTAAGTCATCTGCCTTCAGTAGCGCAATACCTGATAAGTAAAACTCACGGCCAACCATTTGCGTAGCTCAAGCGTATCCTATTATAGTGTCTGTTAATAAATTTCACCCAAGGTTGGTAAATGGCTTTAATAATCAAATCACCAGCTTTCGGCTTTATGCATTCTGCTTTTAGCTTCATAACATATGCCCGATTTAAGTTACCGTACCGATACCCTGGAAATCATGGATGATTTTAATCTTCCATCTGCCGATATAAACCCGGTGCTTGAAGGGCTTGGGAAGATGAACGCGCTGTTTGGTGGCCATAAAAGCATCATCAAACTATTAAATAAACTTCCGGTAAGTAACGGCTATACTGTAAGCGATTGGGGCTGCGGCGGCGGGGATACTTTGATTGCCATTGCCAAATGGGCTAACAGTAAGCAAATAGATCTTAACTTAAATGGAGTGGATGCCGCTCCGGCAGCAGTTAAGTACGCGCAGCAACAAACTTCCGGATATAAAAATATCAGCATTACACGAGCCGATGTTATTGATGAAGTATGCCTCATTAAACCGGCCAATATCATCATCTGCAGCTTGTTCACCCATCACTTTGATGATGAACGCTGGATAACGCTTATTCAAAATATGCATGCATCGGCACAAAAAGGAATTATCATCACCGACCTGCACCGGCACTGGCTTTTATATCATGCCATAGTGTTAATAACCCATGTTTTTACCCGCAATGATATGGCCCGTAACGATGGCCCCCTTTCGGTTAAGCGGGGCTTTAAAAGGCACGAATTGTTAGCTTTATTAAAAAAAGCACAAATTGATAACTTTAAATTAACATGGCGCTGGCCATTCAGATGGGAGTTAATCATCTATAAATCGTAGCTTTACGCTATGAATTTGCGTGTACTGGTTTTAACAACCTCGCTTGGCGTGGCTATTACGCTATCAGCCGTTAACTTTTATTTTCAGCATAAATGGTACGATGTGATGGTTACTTTCACTGTAGCCCTTGGTGTAAGTTACTTCGTTTTTTACTACCTCATCGAAAAGTACATTTACTCCCGTATCAAGTTAATTTATAAACTCATTCACAACCTGAAATTAGGCCGCGACCTTAGGGATGCCCTTGGCGAGCACGTAAGCGCTAATCCCATTGCAGACGTGGAACAGGAGGTAAAAGAATGGGCAAAACAAAAAAAAACCGAAATAGACGAGCTGCGCAAACAGGAAAAATTCCGCCGCGATTTCTTATCCAATATTTCGCACGAGTTTAAAACCCCGCTTTTTGCTATACAGGGGTACATAGAGGCCTTGCAGGATGATGATTTTGACGACAAGGAAATGGCGCGCCAGTTTTTGGAAAAAGCTTCAAAAAATGTCGACCGCTTAAGTTACCTGATCAAAGACCTTGATGAAATTTCAAAGCTTGAATCGGGCGAGATGCCTATCAATTACACCAAATTCAAAATCAACGACCTCGTAAAAGAGGTTTTTGAATCACTGGAGATTAAGGGCAAGCAGTACCACATCAAACTCATATTTAAGCAAAAATACGATGAACCTATTGTGGTAAATGCCGACAGGGAAAAGATAAGACAGGTGCTGGTAAACCTGATAGATAACTCATTTAAATACGGCAAAGAAGAAGGAAGCACTTCGGTAAGCCTTTTTGTGCTGCATGATCAGGTTTTGGTTGAAGTTACGGACGATGGTATAGGTATAGAGGAGAAATTTCTGCCACGCTTATTTGAACGCTTTTTCCGTACAGACAGCAGCCGTTCGAGGCAGATTGGAGGCTCGGGCTTGGGGCTTGCTATTGTTAAGCATATTATTGAGGCCCATCAGCAAACTATTAATGTGCGCAGTACTGAAGGGCTGGGGTCAACTTTCGGTTTTACGCTTGCAAGGGCTAAACAAACCATTCCGTTCCCGAATTTACCTACACTAAAAAGTTAACATTAATTTAACATACTAACCGTACCTTTACAGCAATTTTAAATCATTATGTCGCTTAACAGTATATTCCAGTATTTTGTACCAAAGGATAAAAAAATATTCTTCCCACTGTTTGAACAAGCCGCAGCCAACGTTGTAGCCATGGCAACAATATTGGTTGAAGCCGTTAACTCCAACAACGCCCAAACCCGTGAGGACTTATACAAGCAGATTGACAAACTGGAAAACAAAGGCGACGAATATACTCACCAGATTTACCTTGAGCTTGGTAAAAACTTTATCACTCCGTTTGACAGAGAAGATATCCATGCTCTGGCTACAGCTATCGATGATGTTGCCGACTATATTCAAGGCGCTGCCAACCGCATGAGCCTGTACAGGATAGATGATTTAAATGAGCATATCCGCAAGCTATCTGACCTGATACTACAGGCAAGCATCGATCTGGAAAAAGCAGTAAAAGAGCTAAAAGACCTTAGGAACGTACGCAACATTGCCGATTCATGCATCAGGATAAACAGTGTTGAAAACCAGGCCGACTATGTTTTTGACCGCGCCGTAGCTGATTTGTTCCTGTATGAAAAAGATGCTATCCGCCTTATCAAATACAAAGAAATATTAGCTGCCCTTGAAACCGCCACAGATATGTGCGAAGATGCAGCTAACGTTATGGAGTCAATCTTAGTTAAAAACGCTTAAGTAAAATCTTATCCCCAGCTAAATGGTTACTTCCCTACTTGTAGTTATTGTTGTACTCGCCCTGTTGTTTGATTACACCAATGGCTTTCATGATGCCGCAAACTCCATAGCTACCATCGTATCTACCAAAGTATTAACACCGTTTCAGGCTGTGTTAATGGCTGCGGTATTTAACTTTGCCGCTTACTTTTTTATTAAAGACCATAAAGTAGCCAATACTGTATCAAAAATTGTATTGGAGCACTATGTTACCCTGCACGTGATTTTGGCAGGCTTAGTTGCAGCTATTACCTGGAACCTGTTTACATGGTGGTTCGGGATCCCATCCAGTTCATCGCACACCCTTATAGGCGGTTTTGCCGGTGCAGGTATGACCAATGCGCTTTACATGGGCGCTAATGCCTTACAGGCTGTCGAAATGCAATATGTACTCAAGATCATTGCATATATCGTATTAGCGCCTTTTATCGGTTTAATTATAGCCTACGTTGTAACCATATTAATATTACACCTTTGTAAAACTGCAAGACCCGCCACTGCCGAGCGCTGGTTTAAACGCATGCAGTTAGTATCATCCGCAGCGCTAAGCTTTGCTCACGGTGGTAATGATGCTCAAAAGGTAATGGGTATTTTATATGTAAGTCTTATTGCTTCAAAAGTTATACAACCGGGCACCGCAATGCCTGAGTGGATCCCATTGGCTTGTTACTCGGCTATAGCAGCAGGTACTATGTCAGGTGGTTGGAAGATCGTTAAAACAATGGGCTCAAAAATAACCAAGGTTACACCGCTTGAAGGCGTAAGTGCCGAAACAGCCGGTGCCATCACCCTGTTTATTACCGAGCGCTTCGGGATTCCGGTTTCAACAACACATACTATCACCGGTTCAATTATTGGTGTAGGTTTAACTAAACGTGTATCGGCAGTACGCTGGGGCGTTACTATTAACCTGGTTTGGGCATGGATCATCACCATCCCTATTTCGGCCCTGATAGCAGCCGGTGTATTTGCATTGTTACATTTCTTTGCATAAACAAACAGGCAGTAATTTTGTTAGCTTTACTTAAATATGAAAACAAGACTACTTATTATTCCCGCTTTAATAGCTTTCATTACATTAAGCAGCTGTGATACATTGAACCAGGTAGCTAACGCCACCGTTCAAAACCAGGGAACTCCAACATCACTTGAAATTGGCAACGGTTTAAAACAAGCCCTTGAAATAGGCACAGGTAAAAGCTCTGATCAATTATCAGCAGTTAACGGTTTTTTTGGCAATGCGGCCATCAAAATCCTTTTCCCGCCCGAAGCTCAAAAAGCTGAAAAAACCTTACGCAGCCTTGGCTTAAACAGTCTTTGCGATAACGTGATCCTTTCGCTTAACCGTGCGGCCGAAGATGCAGCAAAGCAGGCAAAACCTATTTTTGTTGATGCTATTAAGCAAATGACCCTGCAGGATGTTACCAACATTTTATTAGGCAATCAGGATGCAGCAACACAATATTTTAAACGTACAACTACTGCAAAATTAAGCCTGCAATTTAAACCTGTTATACAGGGAAGCTTAAACAAGGTAAATGCTACCAAGTATTATACTGATGCTGCACAGGCTTACAATAAAGTGCCTTTTGTATCAAAGCTTAACCCCGATATCAGCGATTATGTAACTCAAAAAGCCATCGATGGTTTATTTGTGGAGATAGCGAAAGAAGAGCTTAACATTCGTCAAAATCTTGGTGCACGTACAACACCATTATTGCAAAAAGTATTTGCTTTTGCTGATAAGAAGAAAACTACCGGACAATAAAACCGAAAATTAAAACATAAAAAATGGCAGTGTTAATTTAACTAACACTGCCATTTTTATTTATAGTGATTTTTATTTCTGCTTTTGGAACTTCACCTTTACAGTAACAACTTCGGGCTTGTTGTTGGAACTGCCAACCCATGAAGGGCCATTTTTTATCAATTCAATGGCCTTTTGATCAGCCGTTTCATTCAGTCCTTTTTTGATATTGAACTCGTCGGTTATACCACTCGGAAATACGGTAAATGTTACGGTAACTGTACCCGTTGTATTATCAGGCAATACGGCATTGGTTTGCAGGTATTTTTTCAGGCTACCCCAACCTAACTGCGGATGCGCTACCGTCACACTCACCTCGCCATTATCATCATCTCTTTTAGGGTTAGTTACTACCACTTCGGCCAGCGCCCTTGAATCGGGTTTAAGTGCCACTTTAACGCTATCGCCGCGTGTGGCATTAACCTGCCTTGATTCATAACCAATATAAACAACGTCAAGCGTAGCTTTATCGGCCGGAGAACTGAGGGCGAATTTGCCGTTTACATCAGTTACTGTACTTCGGTTGGTACCTTTTATCCTGATAGCTGCACCAATTAAAGGTGAGCCATCATCGCGGGAAATAATAGTACCAGCAATGTATAATGACTCCGCATTTGCTTTACTGCTAAAGCCTGGTGCTGGCGAAGAGGTAACCCCATCAACCTTACCTGGCAATTTATATTGCATCGGAGCTTTTGCTTTTGCCACGGTTGTATTAGCTCTTAGCAATATTGGCTCCGAACCCGTAGTATCTTTTTTGGTGGGCGATGCTGTATAGCCAAACACAATCCGTTCACTTAGCCCCGTTGCCGGAGCTTCTTTTAATATCTCTTTATCTTTAGCAGCAGGTTCCGCAGGGGCTATCTGCATAGTGTTGCCGGCAGACGGGACAACATTGTTTGATGCTGTCTTATTATCGGCAGCCGAGATATCCTGCTGATAAAGCGCGTTAGCCGACGGCTTTCCCTTTCTCGTTTTTTTATTTACAGCGATTAAAGGCGCTTGTACTGTTCCAACGGGATTTGCATTAGCTTTTTTAACGGTATCCCCGGTTTTTATTGTATCTGTAGCAGCTATTAACGGCGGAGTAGAATTTCTGTTTTCTGTGATGTTATTGCTTTGCAATTCGGTTTTGGCCGATCTGTTAAGATAAAGCCCTCCTAAGCTTAATGCAATTAAAACCGAAGCAGCAATGGGCCAAACGGTCCATGGAATAACCCGGTCTTTCTTTTCTTCGGTACGCTGTTGCAGCCTGGCTGTCAAATCAGCAAGGTTTAACTGTTGACTTGTCCCCATGTTTTCATATCCTTCCAATGCATCCATCAAAAAAGGGTCGTTTAGCGCCTCCATTTCCAGTTTGTGCATAGCACGGGCATCAAGCTCTCCGCTGAGATACTTCTGTATTTGCAATATATTTGCCTTTTTACTATGCACTGTTCCGTTCGAGGCAAATTTTCAAATTCCTTTTACCGTTCTGGATATAACTCTTCACCTCATTTAAAGTATACCCGGTTATATCGGCAATTTCTTTATAACACTTCTCTTTTAAATAAAACAGGTCGATGCTCTGCTTTTGTCCGCCTGTAAGCCCAGCTATACAGCTTTCTAAAGCTTTCAATGCCTCTTCCCTGTTATTATCATCAGGATGCAAAAAGGGGGTAAATTCCATAACCTCATCTAAATTAACCAACTCCATCTTTTTACCGCTCCGCAACTGCATCAAACAATAATTGCGCCCAAGTACATAAACCCAATTCCTGAACTGGTTAATTTCATGCTTTTTAACCTTATCAACCAGTTCCTCAAAAATGCCCATTACCGCATCTTTAGCGAGTTCCTCATCTTTCAGATATTTAAGGCAAACGCCATAAACAAGGGGCATATACCGTTCATATAAGTTGCCCAAAACAGTTAGGTTACCGCTTGCGCGATAATCACTAAGTAGTTCCTCGTCTGTTGATTTCCCTGGTTTTTGGGGCTTTATAAATAGGTTCATTAAACATACAAAATTAATTTATTAAAACGGTTTATGGAAATTAACTGACTGCAGATAGCTCTATTTAAGCGAAATAGACTGATAACAAAGTATTTTTCACATAGATTATGCCAAAATAAGGAGATCAAACTATACAACGAACAGGAATAAACAGCGAAAAAAAGTGTAAAAAATAAAAGAGCGACACCCTGAGGCATCGCTCTTTTACAAATATAGTTACCGGTTATTACCTTGCCCGTTGTGGCTTTGGCAGTTCTTTACGCGGTATCATTTCGGCTCGTTGCGAGGTATGATAAACAAAGGAAGCAACAATTGTAGCAGCTTGTTTCAGGTCGTCCTGTACAAGTCGATCATAAGTGTCCTGGTTACTGTGGTGGGTACGTGTACCATAGTCAATAGCATCCTGGATAAACTGAAAGCCCGGAATACCCACTGCATCAAATGAAAGGTGGTCGGTACCGCCTGTGTTACGGATGGTAAGCGTGGTAGCGCCAAGATCTTTAAATGGCTCAAGCCATGCTTTAAAGATAGGGGCTGCCGCCGAGTCGCCCTGCAAGTATACACCACGAATCTTGCCCGTACCATTATCCAGGTTATAATAAGCCGAAAGCTTTGCCTGTTCCGGTTTCAGCTCCATGGTTTTAGGGTCGCCAAAATGGTTGGCCACGTAACCTCGCGAACCAAACAAACCCTGCTCTTCCGAACTCCATAAAGCAATACGGATGGTACGTTTTGGTTTAAAATTGATGGCTTTTAAAATACGCATGGCTTCCAGCATCACTGCACTGCCCGCAGCATTATCTGTAGCGCCGGTAGCCGCATGCCATGAATCAAGGTGGCCGCCAATCATTACTACCTGGTCTTTCAGTTTTTTATCCGTGCCGGGAATTTCGGCAACTACGTCATAACCCTGCAGGTCATCTGAAATAAATTGTGTTTTGATATCAGCTTCCAGTTGTACCGGCTGACCACCTTTAATCAGACGTACAATGCGCTGATAATCTTCGCTGCTGGTTTCCAACTCGGGAGCTACCGCTTTGGCAGTATCGGCATAGGATGCACCATTGGTAGTAAACACCGTACCGTCGGTACCGCGGGCCTGGCTTAAAACTAAGCCTGCTTTTTCATCAACCAGAAACTGGCTAAGTGTTGCCCTGAAAGCACGCAATTTGCGAAAAGTGGCCATCTGGGCGGCATCTGCAGCATTCCTGCGCGGGCCTTCCGGGGTAGCCTTTGCATTGGCCATTTCGGCAAGTTCCTCGTCGGTATAGCGGGCAGCATCAACTTTCCAGGTACGCTCAGTTGGGGCTTTGGTATCAAATATCACAATTTTGCCAGCCAGTTTACCTTTATATTGCTCAAGCTCGGCTGCCGAATCGGCTTTGAGCAGCATTACCTCGCCTTTTATTAAACCATTTGTACCTGGTGTCCAGGCTTTAGGGATGGCGATAATAGCATGATAATAAGGAATAGTAATAGCAGCATAGTTTTTTTGAACTTCCCAGCCTTTACCAAATTTACCCCAGGCTTCCAGTTTGGCGTTGGCCATGCCCCAGGTTTTGAGCTGATTAACCGCCCAATTTTGGGCACGTTTTAAGCCCGGAGAATTTGCAAGCCTCGGGCCAGAAACATCCGTCAGATAAAAAGCTGTTTCCATCACTTTAGAATGGTTAAGGCCTTCTTCCCTGATTTTTTGAACCATGGCGGCATCAACAGGTTCCTGTGCAAATGCGGGTACTGCAATACCCGCCGCGATAAAACACGAAAAGAGTAGTTTTAATTTCATATACGATAAATTATAAGATCAGTTAGTAACAAACCTATTTATTATAATTTAAAATTGAGGACAGGTTATGTTAACAAATTTGTTACATGAAATTGAATTACTAAGATCTCCGTCCGGAGCTACATAGCATAGGGCAATGTCGGATATTGTCTTGTAATTGTACACCGGGTCAAGGCTATTCCCCCGTTGCTGTTCAACTTTGAAAGTGTGAACACTTAGCGTTTTCTTCTAAAAAATCATCATTGATAATCAGGCATTTATAATCCCCAAAAATCAACAACAAACCACCATGAACAAACCAGCACTGATAACCAAATAGTTACAAAATTTCGGTTTAAAAAGTTGAACACCCTATTTTTAAAAATTGAACACTGACAAAATGTTGTCGGTAATTTATTGACGTTTAGCGATACTGCTCTTAAGACCTTGTTAAAGTATAAATTTTCACTTGATATTATTTAAACGAAATACTTATTTTCATTCAAGGACGTTATCTTACCATATACTTAAACCTATCTTAAATCAATGACAACCATCGCTAATTATGCGGCTCTTAGAAGCTACGCTTACACCCCAGGAAATGAATCTGTTTTTGTTGAAGGCTACTCCACTACCGGAGACGGCGGCCAAGGTACTTTTAATTGGGACCCTTCCGGCACAGAAGCAGACAACGACGGAACCATTATAATAGTTGGTTCCACCACGCCCGGACGATGGAAACGGCTATATTCGGGTAGTATTGATCTACGCTGGTTTGGCGCGAAGAATGATGGCAGCGCCGATGTAACATCTATATTAAACAATGTAATTGCATTTGCTGATACTGTCCCTTCAGCAATCTCTTTTATCGGATCCTATTTGGTTAATGGCACTGTAAATATTAATAATGCGGTTACTCTTGAAGGTGTCAGCAACCAGTCTGTCATCACAGGTACAGGTGTTCTTTCATTTAGTTCAGGCAGTACCGGCGGCACCATATGTGGAGTTACTTTCACCGGAGCCCGCATTGCAATCAATTGCAGCGATGTTACTATTTGCAATTGTATTTTTAACTCAATAAATGATAATGCCATTAAATTAACAGGCACTAATAACAATGTGCTGATTTTAACGAACACGTTTACTAACATAAATCCAACCAGCGACGCTACTTTTAACTCGACAGGACGGGCTGTTTATAAAACTGTAACCAATCCCCAGGGTACAAGCGACCAGTTACGTATCATCAATAATTTAATTGACGGGATAAATTCGGGTTCTTGTATTTTTATAAGTGGCTTAAGCACCAACATCCTTATTACTGCCAATATTATAAAAAACACCATGGGCCAGGGTGTTGAATTTTATATGGCCAGTTATGATTCAACCGGCCGGGTGCTGAACAACCAATTTTACGGAATTGGCAAGGGGCGCATGAGTGGCGTAACATCACCTTATATCGGAGGGAAGGGTTGTAATGCAATTTATGCGGGCCAATATCAAGGCGGTACGGGGCCATTTATAGGTATCGATGTTGCGGGTAACCACATTGATCTTTGTTATGAGAACGGCATCGAAGGAGCATTCAACCTGATCTCGAATAATTATGTAAAAGATACCGGTTATGATCTGATAAATTTTCCAACGGAAAGTCCCGAAGGTATTTACGATGGCCATATTATAACAAACAACACCATTATAAATCCGGGTAAAAACGGGATCTATTATGCCACTGCCGGATCGATCACAGACCGGATTATTACAGATAATTATATTTTTAACCCTAAGGGAACTGATTCGGGTATAAACCTGCTAATTACTGGAAGTACCAAAGCCACCTACTCCAATTGTCAAATTGAAGGCAATATCATCGATGGTTTTGATAATGCCATATATCTCAGAAATCTTGAACTGTATCAAAATGTTGGCCTTTCATCAAATGAGGGTGTTAATTGCAATTACTTTTTTAAGGATGCGGCAGGATTTGGCCTGGATCTAAGAAATGAAGGGTCGATAGCGACAAATATATTGCAAAACCAATTGTTTAGTCAGTGGACGGGTACTGTGCCGGATAACTGGACATTATTAAATGGTACTATTCTTAAAGTAACTGATGCCGATAACGACGTTGTACCTAAAATCACGGCTACTGATGCCTTTCATGGCAGGCTGGTTCAAGGTAGTATGTCTTTCCCCACATTAGTTACAGGGAACCGGTTCTTACTTTTTCAGATCACCGCAATGGGTAGCGCGGATTTGCTACTCCGGATCACAGTATATAACAGCGACGGAACACTCTCAAGCACGGTATCCAGCTTTGTTACCTCAGGTATTTCATCTACCGCCTATACAGTATATAATTGTTTATACAACATTCCATCTACACATATTCAGATAGAGATCGGCACAAGCGGCGTCTCCGGAACCTGGGTTCAATTCAAGAATATACAGACATACTTTGTTGATAAGTTGCCACATTAATTTCGTCATAGTCAATCTGCCAAAGTTTAGCGATGTTCGAATTGGCATTAATTTAATCTCCCCAACAAAAAAAGGGCTTATCTTTTCAGATAAGCCCTTCAATATTTAAAAGCTATTTAATTACAGCTTGCGTTTAACTTCTACGTTTTCGTAAGCTTCAACAATGTCGCCTACTTCAATGTTGTTAAAGTTGTTGATGTTCAAACCGCACTCGTAACCTGCGCTTACTTCTTTCACGTCGTCTTTGAAACGTTTCAGAGAAGCCAGTTCGCCGGTGTAGATCACCACACCATCGCGGATGATACGGATCTTGCTGTTACGGTTAATTTTACCATCAAGCACCATACAACCTGCAATAGTACCCACCTTGCTAATCTTGAAGGTTTCGCGGATCTCAACGTTAGCCACAATCTTCTCTTCAAAGGTTGGTGCAAGCATACCTTCCATCGCCGCTTTGATCTCGTTGATCGCGTCGTAGATGATCGAATACAGCCTGATATCTATTTGCTCGGCTTCGGCCAGTTTACGGGCACCACCTGAAGGGCGTACCTGGAAACCGATGATGATCGCATCAGATGCCGATGCCAGCAACACATCTGATTCGGAAATCTGACCTACCGCTTTTGAGATGATGTTCACCTGGATCTGCTCGGTTGACAGTTTCAGTAATGAATCTGACAAGGCCTCGATAGAACCATCCACGTCACCTTTAACGATAATGTTAAGCTCCTTGAAGTTACCAACAGCCAAACGACGGCCGATCTCATCAAGGGTGATGTGTTTCTGAGTACGTAAGCCCTGCTCGCGTTGTAATTGCAAGCGCTTGTTGGCAATTTCGCGTGCTTCAACTTCGCTCTCAAGCGCGTTGAACTTATCACCCGCTGTTGGTGCGCCCTGCATACCTAATACCTGTACAGGTGTTGATGGTCCTGCAGAATCCACACGCTGACCGCGCTCGTTGGTTAACGCTTTTACACGGCCGCTATAGCAACCTGCCAATATCGGATCGCCCACTTTTAAGCGACCTGCCTGTACCAGGATGGTGGTAACAATACCACGACCTTTATCTAAAGCAGCCTCAATAACAGTACCTACGGCACGTTTTTTAGGGTTGGCTTTCAGTTCAAGCAATTCTGCTTCAAGTAATACTTTTTCCAATAACAGATCAACATTTAAGCCGGTTTTGGCCGAAATTTCCTGCGACTGGTATTTACCGCCCCACTCTTCAACCAAAATATTCATAGCCGATAGTTGTTCCCTTACCTTATCGGCATTGGCACCCGGTTTATCAATTTTGTTGAAAGCGAAGATGATTGGTGCACCTGCAGCCTGTGCGTGGTTTATGGCCTCGCGGGTTTGCGGCATCACGCTGTCATCGGCAGCTATCACTATAATTACAATATCTGTAACCTGTGCACCCCTTGCACGCATCGCGGTAAACGCTTCGTGACCCGGTGTATCCAGGAAGGTGATCTTACCTTTATTATCAGGCAATGTTACCTCGTAGGCACCAATGTGCTGGGTTATACCACCCGCTTCACCGCCTATTACGTTGGTTTTGCGGATAAAATCCAGTAATGAAGTTTTACCGTGGTCAACGTGGCCCATGATGGTTACGATTGGCGCACGTGTCACCAAATCGGCCGGATCATCAACCTGGTCAAGGTTGGCTTCCTCATCCTGCGGTTTAACAAATTCAACCTGGTAGCCAAATTCATCGGCCACAATTGAAAGTGTTTCAGCATCAAGCCTTTGGTTAATGGAAACGAACATACCAAGGCTCATACAGGTAGATATAATCTGTGTTACAGATACATCCATCATGCTTGCCAGCTCGTTTGCTGTTACGAACTCGGTAACCTTCAATACTTTTGATTGAAGTTCCTGTTCCATTGCCAGTTCTTCGGCACTTGCAGCAACGTCATCACGTTTTTGACGACGGAATTTAGCACGTTGCGCAAACTTGCCCGACTTACCTGCACCGCTTAAGCGTGCAAGTGTAGCCTTGATCTGGTCTTGTATATCCTTTTCTGAAGGTTCTTCTTTCGGTGTGCTGTGTTGCGGAGGATTATTCCGGTTATTCCTGAAATCAGGACGGTTGCCGCCGCCACCATGATGACCACCGCCACCCTGGTTTGGCCCGCTATTGCCAGGAGCACCGTGTGTACGGTTCCTGAAATCCGGACGATTAGGATTAATGGTACCACCACCACTCGGCTGCTGGCCTTGCTGATGATTGCCACCGCCGCCTTGCTGACCGTGCGGATGGTTACCATCACCGCCGCCTTGCTGCGGGTTACCCTGGTTATCTTTACGCTTACGTTTGCGCTTATGATCGGCCGAGTTATTATTTGAATTTGATGATGAAGCCACCGGGTTGCGTTTTGGCGCATTAACCGGCAACTGGATCTTACCAATAATGTTTGGCCCTGTTAAACGCTCTGCCTTAGCACGGATCACATCCGGCTCCTGGCTTTCATCTGCTGCCGGTGCTGCAGGAGCTTCGGTAGCGGCCGGAGGCGTTACAACCGGTGCTTGTACAACAACCGGGGTTGCAGGCGCTTTCGGTTCTTCAACCTTAGGGGTTTCAACAACCGGCGGTGCAACTGGTGCAGCGGGCGCTGGTGTTTCAACCTTTGGAGGCTCTGGCGCAACAGGTGTTACAGGCTTTGGCGCTTCAACTTTTGGCTCAGCAGGTGCCGGGGCCGGTGTTGGCGCAGGTGCCTGGGCAACAGGCTCTGGCTGTTTAACAACTTCCACAGGTTTTTCAACGGGCTTCTCTGCCTGTGGCTGTGGCTTAGCATTCAGGTTGTTAAGGTCAATTTTTCCAACTACCTTAACACCAGGTAATACGTCATTGCGCTCATCAGAACGTGCAGGGGCTGCTGGTGCTGCCGGAGCAGCAGGCTCGGCCGGTTTTGGTTTTTCAACCTGCGGCTGTGCAAAGTGCCCTGTATTCTTGATCAGTATCTCTTCGTTCTCAAAATCGCGCGAACGGCGGTTCTCAACCGGCTTTTCAGGAAACTGTGCAGCAGGCTCTTCTTTCCTTATCTTTCCGATACTGATCTGCTTAGCTTCCTCCTTAATACTCTTGTCAACAGCAAATTCCTTCAACAAGGCATTGTACATGTCGTTATCCAGCTTAGCCATAGGATGCTTGTCAACCTTGTATCCTTTGGTAGCTAAAAAATCGACAAGGGTACCCATGCCAATGTTCAGTTCTTTTACTGCTTTAATTAATTTTATGGATTTGTCTTCTGACATTTAATATTACTTTCTCTGCTTATTTGGTGCAAAAATACGCTTTTTATTTTGCTTATTACGTTTATTCAAACTCCGCATTCAAAATTGATAGCACTTCTTTTACAGTTTCTTCCTCTAAATCGGTGCGTTTTACCAGTTCACCAACGGTTAAGGCCAATACTGATTTTGCTGTATCTAAACCAATGCGTTTAAATTCGTCAAGGATCCAGCTATCAATTTCGTCTGAAAACTCTTCGATGTCCACATCTTCGTCATGCTCATCAGCCTCACGGTAAACATCAATTTCGTAGCCGGTCAATTTTCCGGCCAGCTTAATGTTATGCCCGCCACGACCGATAGCTAATGATACCTGGTCGGGTTTCAAATACACTGCAGCCGTTTTTTTCTCATCATCTAACTTAATAGAAGTGATTTTTGCTGGCGATAAAGCACGCTGAATATATAACTGAACGTTATTGGTAAAGTTAATAACGTCGATGTTTTCATTTTTTAACTCACGTACGATACCGTGGATACGTGAACCTTTCATACCTACGCAGGCACCAACCGGATCAATACGGTCATCATATGATTCAACTGCAACTTTAGCACGTTCGCCCGGTTCGCGTACAATTTTCTTGATGGTGATTAAGCCATCAAAAATTTCAGGCACTTCAAGTTCAAACAAGCGCTGTAAAAACTCAGGTGCTGTACGTGAAATGATGATCTTAGGATTACTGTTCAGCATATCTACCTTTGATACAACAGCTTTAACGCTATCGCCTTTCTTAAAGTAGTCGGCCGGGATCTGTTCTGTTTTTGGCAGCAACAACTCGTTACCTTCGTCATCAAGTACTAAAGTTTCCTTTTTCCAAACCTGGTAAACCTCGCCTGTAACAATTTCACCTACACGGTCTTTATATTTTTTGAAAATCTCGTCTTTCTCTAATTCCAGAATTTTTGATACCAGCGTTTGGCGGGCAGCTAAAATAGCACGGCGGCCAAAACTTTCTAAAGTGATCTGCTCAATATAATCATCACCAACTTCAAGGTCGGCGTCATACAGGTGCGCTTCGGCAAGTTCTATCTCCAGATCATCGTCCTCACTAAAGCCATCTTCCATAACTTTACGGGTACGCCAGATCTCTAAGTCACCGTTGTCGGTATTAACAATTACGTCGCAATTTTCGTCCGTACCATACTTTTTCCTGATCATGCTTCTGAAAACGTCTTCCAGTACGCTCATCATGGTAGGGCGGTCAATGTTCTTGAAATCTTTAAATTCCTGAAAAGAATCAATTAAATTAATATTGCTCATTTTTTACTTAAATGATATTAAAACCTTTGTTTCTGTTATTTGATCAATCGGGATAACGCTTTCAATAACCTGCGCCTTTTTCCCTTTTTCTTTTACTTTTTCTTCAATGGTGATGGCATCCTCGGTAAGGCCGGTCAGTACACCTTCGCGCTTGGCACCATCTTTCATTTTAATACCCAGGTTACGACCAACATTTTTGGCGTATTGCCTTGGCGATGACAGCGGAAAATCAATACCCGGCGATGAAACTTCAAGGTTGTAAGCAGTTTCGATCACGTTTTCCTCTTCCAGATGGAAACCTACGTGCCTGCTTACCTGCACACATTCATCAATGCCGATACCGTTATCGCCATCAAGCAGAATAATCAGCTTACCGTTCGAGTGCATTTTGATATCCACTATAAACAGGTTTGGCTTATCTGCTATTTTCTCTTCTACCAGTTCTTTTACCCTTTTTTCAATATTCATTACCCACCGGTGTTTTTGACAGAATAATTTTGATTGATAAAATAAAAGAGGGGACTAATTGCCCCCTCTTTTATTAACGGTTGCAAATATAATCAAAAATATTAAATTTTCAAGCATCCGGATAGTTTATTGCTTAAAAATCAAATCTGTATAGTGCAAAGTTCCGGGTTTGCTATGGCTTTTTATCAGATCGGTCAATGTACCGCCTTCTTCAAAATTATAATAACGAAAAAAATAGGTTTGCTGTGTGCTAAAAGCCGTATCAGGAGTAAAAATAACCACATTTTCTTTAATTACGTAACGTCCCGGCTGTACAGGCTGCAGGTTTTTTAAAGTAGTATCGGCGGGCATACGGTAAACAGCCATGAGGGTTTGCCAGGCCGTTGCCGATGAGTCACGACCGATTTCATTAATAATAGCCGGATCAAAGCCTGATATCTGCAATGCTTTTCCGTTATTAACAGGGCTAATAGTTACTAATGCTTTGGTTGATGTTTCGGCACAACCGAAAAAAAACAATGGCAAAAGCAATAGAGGAAAAAGTTTTTTCATTTGGCAAGATAAGTTTATTGTAATAAAATGCGGATATTTCTGTTCACAATACAAAACCTGTCACAATTGAAACTGAGAACTTTATTCCTGATCATATCGATATTTTTTTGCTGTTTTAAAGTTAATGCCGGGGCACCCCGGATAGACCTTAACCATGTTAAAGCCAAGGCCCGACAGAGCCTTACATTTTGCCGGCAACGGGGGTACAACACCCGGTATTGCATTTTAATTGACATGTCGTTGCCTTCGGGGATTAGGCGTTTTATGATATGGGATTTTAAGAAGAACGATACGCTGATGAGCGGACTGGTAAGCCATGGCTGTGGCCGCAACCCATGGAATGGCGTATGGTCAAAAGATAAACCATCATTTAGTAATATGGATGGCAGTCATTGTACCGCCCTGGGCAAATACGAAATAGATGGCCGGGCCTGGAGCGCGTGGGGAATTCATGTAAAATATTACTTAAACGGGTTGGAGAGCAGCAATAACAATGCCCTGGCAAGGCAAATTGTTTTCCACTCCTGGGAACGGGTTGCCGAAAATGAAGTTTATCCTAACGGCACACCCGAAGGCTGGGGTTGCCCTGCTATCTCCAATAACACCATGAAAACTGTGGACGCTTTGTTGAAAAAGCAGAAGAAACATGTATTATTATGGATCTATCAATAAGTATCGCCTGCTTAATCTCCCTAAAAAACATTCTTTGATAACCGGCTTGCAGCATTCAAAAAAAGCTTAACTTCATTGCATGTTTATAGCAGTATTAGGAGTTATTGTACTCATTGTGGGTATAGTGCTCAAACGTTCGCCCGAGCCGGCCGGCCGGTTTAATGGCGTGGTAACCACTGTGGGTATTGCCCTGGTAGTGCTTGGCTTGCTCCTCAATATATTTAAAGTTATTGAACCAGGTAAAGTAGGGGTTCAAACCCTGTTTGGGAAGGTGCAGGACCAGGTGCTTGAAAGCGGTTTACATATCATAAACCCGGTTGTGGAAATCACCACTTTTGATGTTCAAACCCAAACCTATACCATGAGTGCCGTAAACAACGAAGGCCAAAAGGAAGGCGATGATGCTATCCGCGTACTTTCATCAGATGGATTGGAGGTTACCATCGATCTTTCGGTACTATACAAAGTAAAGCCCGACAAAGCCCCTTACATTATGCAGAACATTGGCGAAAACTATGTAGATAAGATCGTTCGCCCTGTTTCGCGCACCGCAATTAGGGATAATGCTGTTGCCTATGCTGCTGTTGACCTGTATTCAACCAAGCGACAGGAGTTCCAGGATAAAATAAACCGTTACATTACTGCCAGTTTTGAAAAACGCGGGCTGGAGCTGCAGCAGATACTAGTGCGCAACATCACCCTGCCGGCCTCGGTACGAGCCAGCATCGAATCAAAGATCAACGCCGAGCAAGATGCCCAGAAAATGGAGTTTGTGCTGCAAAAGGAACGCCAGGAAGCCGAGCGTAAACGCGTGGAAGCACAGGGCATTGCCGATTATCAGCGTATCCTTTCAACCGGGTTATCAGACAAGCAACTGCAATATGAGGCCATAAAAGCTCAAAAGGAAATTGCGCTTTCGCCCAATGCCAAAGTGATTATTATTGGCGGCAAAGGAGGCAACCCTATCATGATAAATGACAAATAGAGCGTAATTAGTACTAATCCGCTTTGTATGCTTTCAAAACTGTCCTTTCCTTGCCTTCTGCGGGCCAAAGGGTAATTTTGTAATGATCGGTACCTTCGTCCTCATCGGGGTTCACGTTCTTTACAGCATACGAATAAATGCGTACCCGATATCTTGCCGGGGTAACGATGGCTTTCAGGATAATTTTGGTATCCGGAAAATTCAGGATTTCCATAATGCCGGAGCTTAGTTTTACGCTGCCTTCAACAACATGGTCGTATTTGCTGAAATCTTTTTCGGTATCGGCTAAGTTAAGCACATTAAGTTCGGCCCGTACATGTCCATAGCTGGCTATTTTTATACCGATGATATCTTCCGTAGTACCTAAGCGCGCATTTTGGGCATCGCTGTTCCAAAAGGTAGTATCGCCGGTGGTACCGGTAAATGCCGAATCGCACAGGTAAAATTGATTATGGGTAGTAAAAAAATCAAGATTGTATTTACCCGAGGGGCGCATGGAGAAAGCAAAGACCGCAGGCAATACCAAAAGAAATACAAGTAAGACTGAGCGTTGTTTTTTTTGCCTTTTCATTGATAAGGCAAGTTACAAAAAAGATAAAAGCAATGCCTTTCGGATAGTATAATTCCCTTTAAACAAAAACGCATCCCATATATCTCCCATCATAGCTATTTGATCTGCATGGTGGGAGACGCATGTGATGCGTCTCTACAAAAAAAATAAAAAAGAGCGGGATTGTGCGATTCCCCTCTTGAGAGAGCCTGTCCCGAAATTAATCGGGAGGTGGAGGGGTGTGTTTCTGCTTTGACAAACACACCCCTGCTATCGCTCATTCCCGCCGCGCCCCCTCTAGAGCGGGGAATCTTTTATTTCTCTTTCTCGTTACTCATTGAATAAGGCACATCGGCATCTTTGGTACCGCGGTATTTATTCGGGGTAGCCTGCATATCAAAATCAAGCACTGCACCGTTTAACAAACCTTTGTGACTTAACCAGTTGTTGGTGTATGGTTTACCATCAACAGTAAGTGTATTTACATACCTATTTTCGTCGCTGTTTTTTGGCGCGTTTATAGTGATGGTTTTGCCATTCTCTAAGTTAACCGTCACTTTTTTAAACAGTGGGGCACCTAACACATACTGATCGCTGGCCGGGGTAACCGGGTAAAAGCCCATGGCCGAGAAAATATACCATGCAGATGTTTGGCCGTTATCCTCGTCGCCGCAATAACCGTCAGGTGTTGCCCTGTAAAGCCTGTTCATAGCTTCGCGAACCCAGTATTGGGTTTTCCATGGCTGGTTTGCGTGATTATATAAGTAAATCATGTGCTGAATTGGCTGGTTACCATGCGCGTACTGGCCCATACCGGCAATCTGCATCTCGCGGATCTCATGGATCACACCACCATAATAGCTGTCATCAAATACCGGCGGCATTTCAAATACCGAATCCAGCTTGGCTGCAAATTGCTGCTTGCCGCCCATCAGGTTTATTAAACCCTGAATATCGTGGAACACTCCCCAGCTATAATGCCAGCTGTTACCTTCGGTAAAGGCATCGCCCCATTTAAACGGATTGAACGGTGTTTCAAAAGTACCATCCTGGTTTTTACCGCGCATCAGTTTAGTTTGCGGATCAAAAATATTACGGTAGTTCTGACTGCGTTTTTTGTAGATCTCGATTTCCTTTTTTGGCTTGCCAAGGGCTTTACCTAACTGGTAAATCGCAAAATCGTCATAAGCATACTCGAGCGTACGGGCAGCGTTTTCGTTGATCTTAACATTGTAAGGTACATAACCCAAAGTATTGTAATACTGCACCCCACGGCGACCGGTTGCATTAGGGCCTTCGTTGTTAGCGCCGTGTTTAAGGGCCTGGTATAATGTTTCAATATCATAACCGCGCAAACCTTTCAGGTAAGCTTCAGAAACTACCGATGCAGAGTTATTACCGATCATACAATCAGCATAACCCGGGCTCGACCATTCGGGCAGCCAGCCGCCTTCTTTGTAATCATTGATGAGGCCTTCCTGCATTTCCTTATTGATAGATGGATAAACCAAATTCAGGAAAGGGTACAATGCCCTGAAAGTATCCCAGAACCCGGTACCGGCAAATAAATAACCCGGCGCAACTTTACCGTTGAATGGGCTATAGTGTACGTTTTGTCCGCTGGCATCAACCTCGTACATTTTGTTGGGGAAGAAAAGCATGCGGTAAAGGCTGCTGTAAAAGGTGCGGGTTTGATCGATAGTACCTCCTTCAACATCCAAACGGCTCAAGGTTTTGTTCCAGGTATCTTTCGCTTTTTGACAGGTTGCTGCAAAATCATCATTACCCAACTCACGTTTCAGGTTAAGTTCGGCCTGCTCAATGCTGATAAATGAGGAAGCAACTTTTAAATGAACTTTTTCGCCTTTTGCTGTTTTCAGGGTGATCACTGCACCGGCATGGTCACCGGTGTATTCCAGCTGTCCAGCATCCTGCTTCCAATCGTGCCACGCAGAAGCCAGGGCAAATGGTTTATCTACATAAATAACAAAGTAGTTTTTAAAGTTGGCAGGTACCGCACCGCTGTTTTTAGTGCTGTAACCAACTATCTTTTGCTCGCCGGGGATGATCTTCACATATGAGCCTTTATCAAAAGCATCAATTATGATATGGGAACTGTCGCTTTTAGGGAAAGTGAACTGGAAACTGGCGGCACGTTCGGTTGGTGTAATTTCGGTTGTTACATCATAATCAGCCAGGTAAACACTGTAGTAATACGGCTTTGCAGTTTCGGCTTTGTGCGAGAACCAACTGGCGCGATCTTTTTCGTTCAGTTTTAATTTACCGGTTTCCGGAAAAACGGAGAACATGCCATAATCATTCATCCACGGGGATGGCTGGTGGGTTTGTTTAAAACCAAGAATCTTATCGGCATCATAGGTATATTGCCAACCATCGCCCATTTTACCGGTTTGTGGTGTCCAGAAGTTCATACCCCATGGCAATGCCACAGCCGGATAGGTATTACCATTGGAGAGCGATGGCTTTGATTGCGTACCCATGAGCGGGTTGATCAGATCGACAGGTGACGACACCTTTTCTTGTGCCGAAAGTGCTGCCGGTAAAAAGGCAAACGCCAGGAGGAGTAACTTTTTCATTTATTATTTGGGTGCTTTATTTTCAAATCACTGTAAAGACAATTTTCTTGAGCGAATTACGCAATCTCTTTTCAAAAAAACTTCCGCACACGAAATTTCATGTACGGAAGCATAAACCAACTCTCTCTCAAAAAAGAATCTTTTACCATTTAATGCTCACCTTGATACCGTCAGGGCTGTTGGCAAAGCCCAGGTATAAGGTGTTTGATGATTTATCCCATGAGGATTTTACATCAGTAATGGTTTTTCCTTCGCTATCGGCAACTACTGTTTCCTTTGGCTGCGCCGGCAACAAGATCCGGGCACTGTTTAATGTTTTGATAGGGCTTTTAGCTATAAAAGCATAACTATTAGCTGTTGCCGCTTCGTCGTAAATCCTTGATGCCGAAGCCAGTACTTTTGGCTGTTTTTTATCCGCAACACGCTTAACAACGTATAACAAAGCCTGTTCATTAGGATTGATCGTTTTTTCGGCGAGTACAGGCAATTGCGGATCAAACAGATCGATAACCGGGCCTTTAACAGTATAAGGCTTGCTATCGGCATTTTCATCCATAACCGAAACAATATCGTACGGGCCGCGCTCCAGGTACATGCTGTTTTTAAATTTTAGTTTGCCGCCCTTAGCATCTTTTTCATAAGCTTGCTTAACGTTTTTAATGAAGTTTTCATCATTATTAGGTTGCATCACATATTCTTTAGGATTTTGCCTTAAAACGTAAACCGCACCTTTACCAACAGCAAAACGCTGATCACCTCCGGTTGGGTTTATACCCAGCAGTTTAAACAGATGCTCAGATGGAGCTTTGAAATTGTTCCCTTTGGTATCCCACCATTCCATTACCGATTGGTACGGATCATCATCACGACCTGCATAGATCAGCACACCGCCATTTTTAACCCACTCGGCTAAATGCTCATGAACCTCGGCCGATACCGGTTTCATGTTAGAATAGCTCATCACCAGAACTTTGATATCCTTAAGCGAGGCCGCGTAGCCCAGGTTTTCCATATGTATGGTTTGTACCGGCACGCCACGTTTTACCAACGGCAAAGTTTGTCCGTAAAAATTGGAAAACTGCGGATCCTCAAAACCGTTATGCGTAGGGAAGCGCTGAAACATCAGGGTATTGCTCATCAGCACACCGATACCGTTAACGCCGGATACCTTATTGGTTGAAACAGGCATATCATTAAGCGCATTCACCATGATCTGCATCTGGGTTGAATAAAACTGCGGGATCAGTGTTTTTTCGTTAGTACCCAATACGGGGTACGGATGGGTGTAGATCCTTTCTGGCCATGGCATTACCTCGTAGTCGGCCACCATTGGGTACAACAGCTTAGCAGTGAAAGTAGCCTGGTAATTGCGTTTGTAATCGCTCCAATCGTGTACGCGGTCTTCAATCGGGTCGGTAAGGAAAAACACTTTACGACCGGTTGGGGCAGTCATTGATACTACCGAACCATATTCCAGGAAGGCGTTTTCAAACACACGCTCTTTTTCTTTACCATTAAAGTAAGTAGGCTCGCGTGAGGTACCTGTCCATACCTGGGCGATATAGCCGTCGATACCCGGCAATGAAGCCAGGCTTGCCTCCGGACTAACAATTTGCCATGACGAATAGTTTACCAGCGAGTGCGTAGCGATGAATACCTTAATGTTCATGCCTTTGCTTTTGCCGTACTCCTTGGCGTATGATGATACCTGTTTTATGGTTTCGTAATACAGGTTATATTTTAGCTTGTTCGATAAGTAAGTGTTTTCAGCAGATGCGTCCTGCGGTTTCCATGGGAAGCCATAATATTTTTGCCATTGCTCTTTGAAGCCGGCGCTGTAACCTGCACGGGCCCAAAACTCAGGCTCTTCTAAAAAAATGTTGGTGATGCCAACGTCAATCACACGCTTAACCACAGCGGTTTTCATGTATTCGATAAAGGAATCATCAGGCACCACGTAAGGCATATCCTTACCGTGGAAAATGGTATCGCCTTTTTGTGTTACCTGCCCTACACCAAGGTGGTTTTTACCATCCCATTTTCCCAAAAAGTAGTCTTTGTAATCGCCCCAGGCAATACCTGTCATGAAATTTACATCATAACCACGGTCGCGCCATGATTTAACGCGTTGCTCAAAGGTCATATTAGGATGATCATTAGTGCCATATACAATGGCGATATCCGAGCGCACATCAATTTCCGGCCTCCACGGACTGCTGGTTTGGAAAGCTGTTTTTTCTTTCAGGGATGCCGGCTTCGGGTTAGTGTCCTGTGCAAAAGCCCCGGCGGCAAATGCAAGTCCGCAACAAAAAAGTAGCGTGTTTTTCATAGTCATATTTTGTTAAAACTGTGTTTGGAAGAGACCACTCCCAGGCCCCTCCCTCACACAGGTATTATTATTTTCACGGAACTTTTACCTCTTTAACATCGGTATAGTTATAGTAATTAAGACCATAAGACATCTTTGCGCCTACGCGGATAAAGTAACTTCTTTTTCCTGGTAGTTTACCGCCAAGCGTAGTAAGGCTAATGGTTTTGCCCACCGCATTATTTGCATCGTCACCTCCTAATTTCGGAGTATAACGGTTATCATAGTTATTATTACCTACGTAATTGTTTGAATTAACAAATACCGCAACGTCACTCACGTTTTGCTGAAAATTAGGATCGGCAGTACCGCGGGTAATTTTAAAGCTTGTAGTTATGGTACCATCTGCATTTAAAACAGGATCACCAACCCACTCTATCCTTAAAAATGGTTCAACCGAAAAGTTTACGGTGGTTACATCCTTTACATCAACAGTCTGGCTTTTATCAACAATGGTTTTGCCGGTATTATCAACCTGCACCAATGGTACAAAAGCGCCCTCTGCCGAAATTACGTTTTTGCCTGCAAACAGCTTGGTATTTTGATAAGTACCATCCTGGTATGAGGATATATAAAAAGGAGTAGGATTATCGCTCCAGCTTATCTCCAATAATTTGATACGGGTACCTGAGCCCTGTTCTGTTTGCAGGCTTTTACCTGTACCGGCATCTGTTACTGTACCTTTTAAAGTAACATTGGGAGCGGCATAATTATCAACTTTTTTGCATGAGCTGCCTGCGGCAACCAATACACTTAATGCTATGCTATAAAATAGTTTTTTCATCTCTCTCTTAAAATTAATAACCCGGATTTTGAATTAAATTCTGGCTTTTCTGGATCTCAGGATCAGGTATCTGCTCATAGTACCAGCGCGGATCAAATGTGTAGCGTGAGTTACGCTCATCTAAACGCGCGTCAAGGAAGTATTTCCCATCGGCAATAGAATAGAACGGCATCAGCGTACGGTAAATGGTGCTGTTTTGCTCCTTGTCGGCAACCCTCCAGCGACGCATGTCCCAGTATTGTTTATTTTCAAAACCAAGCTCTTTTTTGCGCTCTTTGCGTACTACATCAACAGTTAAAGCTCCTGATCCGGTCAAGAGGTCGGCACCTGCACGCTCGCGGATCTGGTTAATTTGAGTAAAGGCATCCTGCAGGTAATTTTTATCCCCCTGGCCAAGCGAGCTTAACTCAAAAGCG
This sequence comes from Mucilaginibacter gossypiicola, assembly GCF_900110105.1. Lineage (GTDB taxonomy): Bacteria > Bacteroidota > Bacteroidia > Sphingobacteriales > Sphingobacteriaceae > Mucilaginibacter > Mucilaginibacter gossypiicola. The sequence continues at coordinate 491,168 of NZ_FOCL01000002.1, forward strand.
GCTTCAGCACGGTTCAGCATTACCTCGGCATAACGCAGCTCAATCCAGGTTTGATCAGAACGATTTTCCAGCACCTCTGATGTTGGCTTATCCGGTACAATGTATTTACGGATAGCAAACCCCGAAACCGAGCAGGTGCCATCGCCTGTAAAGTAACCACTTAAACCGGCTGGATTCATCGTAGTGCCATCCGGCAATTTCACCGGAGTTTGATTAGCATTAGCCGCCTCAACAATGTTGGCTGTTGGATAGTGGGCGGTTGAACCTGCAGGTAAAAGCGGGCTAATACCACCAACAGAGCTTCCGGTATAAATGCCCCTGCGTATTTCAATGCTTACGCCTTTCATTACATCACCAGGTAAAACTACTGTTGCCCTTAACCTTGGCTCAGCGTTAGCAAACAGATCCATGGTATTAGTGTACAAATCATATTTGCCATTTGTAGTGGTTTTGATAGTTCCGTCGGCGTTTTTAGGGATGCCATCAAACATTTCCACAAAGTTGAGGGTAGGATTAACCTCAGACGAATATCCATTGGCTCCCATCAGCTGGCGAGGTACATTGTAGGCATCATAGCCGTGCACCGATTCCGGATAATGATATTGGCGTACAAATATGTTTTCGGGGCTTGATGCATCAAAGAACAGGTTAATGTAGTTTTGATATTGCGCAGTTTTATCACCTGCTACCCAGGCCTTTTTGTATAAACTGTATCTGCCTTCTAAAAGTGCAGCCGCATCATATGCTGCTTTGAAATAAGTTACCGCTTTTGCAGCAGGGATGCCACAAAGCCTGTTGCCGCTACCATCAACCAATGACACCTGGTTGTATTTGGCAACCGAGCCCGCATAAAGCATAGCGCGTGATTTAAAACCGGCTGCTGCATACTTGTTAGCGCGACCAGCCTGGTTGCTCTCAGGCAGGTTGGCATATGCATAATCAAAGTCAGAACTGATCAGGTCATAGATCTTTTCTTCGGATGAACGTGGTATTTTAAGTTCATCAACGCTTTGCTCGGGATAGTTTAGCACCTTATCAACATAAGGCACACCGCCATAACGTTTAACCAGTGCAAAATAACAAACCGCACGAATAAAACGGGCCTCACCTAACCAGGCGTTTATCTGTTCCGTAGTATAATTGCTGGCATACTTAGGCAGAGTTTCAGATAAATAATTTGCATCCCTGATTGTTTTATAACAAAAGCTCCAGGTAGTTGGCCTGTCGTCAAAAATCAGGTTTTCCTGCATTGAATTACTCTGATCGCGGCTTAAAGCCTCGCCTGTAGTAGCACTCGTAGGCGCAATGATCCAGAAAAAGTTAAGACCTCGTGCCGGTGAATACCTAAAATCCTCAATAGGGAGCTCGGCATACATCCTGGCCATATAAGCCGTTATACCGGCGCTGTTTGCGAAAACGTCCTGATCCGTAATAATATTCGGAGGCAGGGTATCCAGCTTTTTACATGCTGCGGTACAGCAAAGTAAAAAAGCCAATATCATATATGAGTATTTTTTCATGATCTGAGTAATTGATTAAAGTTTAACATTTACGCCAAGCGAGAATATCTTGTCAAGCGGGTATAAATAACCGTAATTAGCAGAAGGGTGTTCCGGATCGAGGTATTTCAAACCGGTTACGGTTAATACGTTATAGCCGTTAACAAATATCCTGGCGCCTTTAATACCTGCCTTTTTAGCTGCGCTGGCAGGTATGCTGTAACCAATCTCGGCCGATTTTAACCTTACGTAAGCTGCACTGTGAATATTTGACAGCGAGTTTGTATTGGCTGTTGTTCCGGTTAAAGCAAAAGTACCTGGTACCCATACCGTGTTAGGATCATAAGGATCGGCCTTAGGATCAGCTGGGTGATATCTGTCCATAAACATACCTAAAGCGCTGCCGCCACCCCAAAGCGGGATGTTCAACTGCTCAATGTATGATACGTTAATGCCTGCAGCACCTTGCAACACAGCATTAAAATCAAAGCCTTTATATGAGCCGCCCAGCGTTAAACCAAAGGTTGTTGCAGGGGTGCTATAGTTATTGTTACTTACGTTTTGTGAAATAGGGTGAACATCCTGATCGTTAATAACACCATCGCCGTTCCAGTCCTGCAGAATATAATCGCCAACTACTGTATTTCGTGATACATATTGCGGGCTGTTCAGGATCTGCTGATAGTTTTGGAACTGACCATCGGCACCATAACCCCAGAATATATTGTTATACCTATTATCATTATTGTTGTGCCAGTTTAACTGTGAGTTGCCATAAGGCGGATGTATTTTATAAAGCCACATTGAACGGGTGTAACCAAAAGTACCTTTAACCATGTAGTTGAAAGCGCCAATGTGGTTACGGTGGTTAAGCTCAATATCAAAACCTTGGGTACGATCAGAGTTCAGGTTTTCTTGCGGTAAGCCTACACCTACTGCTCCCGGCAGGTTGTTAAACCTTGTATCTAACAAGCCCGTTCTGTTACGTCTGAACACATCAACTGTAACACCCAGTAAACCATTCCAGGCGGCAAGGTCGATACCGGCGTTGTAAGTTTTTGATACCGTCCAGAAAATATAAGGGTTGGCAATACCTTTATTTTGGGCACCTGAAACAAAAGCTCCGTCAAATACCGAACCTGGCGTAGTAGTATTATTACCACCCTGGGCAGGGTAATAATAGCCCGAAAGGTAACTGTAACCATAGTTATCCGTGTCGTTTCCTAACTGAGCGGCCGAGAAGCGGATTTTCAAATCGTCAATAAATGATAATGCTGAAGTATTTTTCCAGAAGTTTTCCTGCGAAACACGCCAGCCTATAGACGCGCCAGGGAAAAAGCCCCAGCGTTTAATTGGTGAGTTTTTAGAGTTGGCATCGTCCCTGAAACTAAATTCAAACAGGTATTTTGATTTGTAATCATAGTTAACACGACCAACATATGAGCGGGTTACGTAATCAAATGGGTAGCTGTTATCAACCGTTGCGGTTTGGTTAAGTGCATTACCCGAAGCCAGCTGATCAATAGGTAGTGAAAGCTGACGCATGGCGTTGAAGTTATCACCTTTTTGCTCGCCCTCTTCGTAAAGTGCCAGCGCGCTAATGTTATGGCCTCCAAATGAGCGGTTATAGTTTAATGATAACTGCATCAGCGTGTTTGGCTTCTCATAAAACTGCCTTGTAACAGCACTTGGCGATTGATTGGCTATAGCCTGGTAGGTATTTGAGTTTGCATCATAATTATACTGATTGTAGGCTTTTTGAAAAAGCTTGTTGCTTGAAAAGTAATAATCATAATTATACATTCCTTTAGCGCTTAAACCCTGTACAAACGGTACATTATAAGTAGCCGATACTGATGTTTGCAACCATTTGTTGCCTATTTGTTTGTAACCATCAACACTGGCATCAGCCATTGCAACCGGGTTTGAGCCGTCAACCTGTCCGTTACTTAAATAGCCCGGATTATCATTTGCATAAATACCCTGTGTAGGGATTTGCCTCCAGAACGAACGGATTATCCACCAGGCATCCTGGTATGGCTGGTTCTTTTGCTCAAGGGTACCGCTCAAGTTCACATCAATCGTAAGATTTTTGTTGATGCGGCTGGTAATATTTGAGCGAAGATTATACTTTTTATAATTCAGGTCACCGCTTTTAAAAAAGCCGTTCTGATCGGTAATACCCATACTGATAAAGTAGTTGGTATTCTCGCTGCCACCGCTGGCGTTAAGATTGTGCTGCTGCTGCGGGGCGCTTTTGCCAAATACGGCGCTATACCAATCTGTGCTTTTTTTAGCACCACTGGTGTAAGCCTGAAAATCGGCATCGGTATATTTTACCTGTCCGCCGTTTACGTTATGCAAAAGTTGCTCATTAACCAGTGTCATAAAATCAACTGCGCCTACCGGTTTTGGCATATAAGCCGGCACCTGCCAGCCGTAAGTGCCGGAGTAATTTAGATCAACCGCTCCTTTTTTCCCTTTTTTTGTAGTTACGATAACCACACCGTTTGCAGCGCGCACCCCATAAACCGCCGCCGAAGCATCTTTCAATACTGAAATGCTTTCGATATCGTTTGGATCGAGCCTGGTTATGTTGTCACGCGGAACACCATCAATAACAACCAATGGGGCACCAAAACCGCGGATATCAAAATCGTTGGCAAATGAGCCAGGTTCGGCCGATTGTTGGGTAATACGCACACCAGCTATTTTACCGGTAAGCATATTTAGTGCGTTTTCGTTTTTGGTAGTCACGATTTCGCTGTTTGTAACCGCAGCAATAGCGCCTGTTACCGATGCTTTTTTCTGTGTACCGTAGGCTACCACAACAACCTCGTTCATATTGGTAGCATTGGGCTGTAGTTTTACAGCGATGTTTTTTTGATTACCTACGGCAATTTCCTGCTGTGTGTAACCTAAAAAACTAAATACTAATGTCTGACTTGGCTCGGCATTGATACTGAATTGGCCATTAAGGTTGGTGGTAGTACCATTGGGGGTGCCTTTAAGCTTTACACTAACGCCGGGAAGCGGCAGCCCTTTTTCATCATTTACAACACCGGTTATTTTGCTGCCCTGAGCAAAAGCCGATGTACACATGGCTAAAATTAAAAGGACAGTAATACAATATTGCATTACCCCTTTCACTTTAGCACGATAACGGATGCGATGGCATCCATCATAATTGGTAAAATTTTCGTACATAAATAATTGGTTAATGGGTTTATAACTCATGCCTCGAGGAAAGCAAAAACCATTAAACAGGGATGGTTAGGCCCGCTTAATGCATATCATGTTTTCCATTTGGCGGGACAATGATATAGCGGGTGGTATTAAAACGAGGGTTAAAAAAGGGGTTAATTGGGCTAAAATTTTATTAACCGTACAAAAATTAACCGCTTTTTTAAGCGGAGGAGGGCAAACTAATGAAATACTACCGCAGGTTTAGCGATAGGGGAAGCAATGGGCGCTATGAATAAAACTATGTCATTGCGAGCGTAGCGTGGTAATCGCACGGAAGCGCAGCCGCCCTGTATAGCATGCGATTGCCGCGTCGCGCCCGCGCTCATCCCAGTCTCGCTCCTTGCAATGACATGATTTTTTTCTTCTCTGCTGCCGCGGGTTTAGCGATAGCGTAACCCGTGGTTGATATGCGGTAAGCTTTCAGCTTATATCATTAAATGCGGTTCAGCTGAAAGCTGAAATCATGGTTACCACGGGTTGAAAACCCGCGGTAGCATTAAATGCCGAAGGCCTGTCTTGCGATGCAAAACAGGCCTTCGGCTATAGTTCCCCCTTTAGGGGGTTAAAACACCCTGCAAAGTAAACCTTTTAAATACTCACCTTCGGGGAAGGAAGCACGTACCGGATGGTCTTCGGGCTGGTGGAACTGGTAGATAAATTGCACCTGCTTACCGGCATCAAGCGCGGCCCAGGCTATTACCTGTTTAAAAGTTTCCATATCCATAGCTCCAGAGCATGAATAGGTAGCCAACAAACCGCCCTCGTTAAGGAGCAGCATGCCTAAGCGGTTCAAATCTTTATAAGCTCGTGAGGCACGGGTTAATGCCGAACGCGATGGTGCATATTTAGGAGGATCCAGCACAATAACATCAAACTTTTCACCCTCATCCCTGAATTTACGAAGCTGAACATTCACGTCGGATTTAATGGCTGTATGTTTAGCTGCATCCAGTTTATTTAACCTGATATTTTCGGCCAGTGTTTCAATGGCCAGTGCCGAACTATCTACACTGGTTACCGAAGCTGCACCTTCTTTAAGGCTGTTTAGTGTGAAACCACCGGTATAGCAAAAGCAATCCAGTACTTTTTTATTTTTCGCATGCATAGCCAGGACATGACGGTTATCCCGCTGATCGCAATAGAAGCCCGATTTTTGGCCTTCGGTGATATTGATCCCGTATACAACGTTGTTCTCCAAAACTTCAACCAGTTCAGGCGGCGGGCTGCCAGCAAGTACTTTATTTTCTGCTTCGGCCAAGCCCTCGTGAGCGCGGGAGGCATTATCGCTTTTATCTGAAATACTTTCGGGGTTCAGCAGCTTTTTGAGCTCATCTATAATAACAGGCATTACATTTTGAATCCCAGAGGTGAGTACCTGTACCGCTAAATGGCCTGCGTACTTATCAACAATAAGTCCTGGCAAATAATCAGATTCGCTGAAGATAAGGCGGCAGGTGTTTGTTCCGTTAGCCAATATGCTATCCCTACTTTTAACTGCTGTTGCCACTTTTTCGCGAAACCAGGCTTCGTTTACCTGAACATCCTTGTTCCACTCCAGCAGGCGCAACGTAACCCTCGACTGATCGTTATAAAAACCATAGGCCATAAATTCGCCCTGCGTATTTACTAAGCGAACCACATCGCCATTGGCAGGTTTGCCTTTTACTTTTTCAATCGCCCCTGAAAATACCCAGGGATGCCTTTGCAGTACGGCTTTTTCTTTACCCTTCTTTAATATAACGTCAATCATGGGTGCAAAGGTAATAAAGCGCTGGTAATTTTGGCCTTGTGGAAACGTTCCATCCATTTGTCGCGTATTTATGATGTGGCTTCTAAACCTTGAAAATATTTTTACGTCATACACAATAATATCCGCATTAAAACATTTGGTATCTTAGATTCGAAAACTATAATCATGAAAAAAACTTACGTACTCCTGTTCAGTATGCTGATAGCTTGCTGTTGTTTTAGTTCAAAATCATACGCCCAGATTCCCCGCATACCTGAGGCCAGCTCAACACAAACCATTATCCAGGACTTCGGATTAGGAAAAGTAACCATCACTTATTCCCGCCCAAACGTTAAAGACCGCAAAATATTCGGCGGCATCATCCCTTACGGCGAAGTTTGGCGCACCGGTGCTAACGCTGCAACCACCATCACCTTTACCGAAAAAGTTGTTATTGAAGGTAACCCTGTACCTGCCGGGACTTATTCCCTGTTCAGCATCCCAAACAAAGGCGAATGGACTATCATCCTCAACAAAGTTGTAAAACAATGGGGAGCTTACAGCTATAAGCAAGACCAGGATTTTTTGCGTTTTAATATAAAGCCAATCCGCGTAAGCGAAAAACGCGAAACGTTTACGATGGCCTTTGTTAACTCAACTACCAAATCAACCGACCTGGTTTTGGTTTGGGACAAAACCGCGGCCTATATCCACATGGAAACCGACGACGACGCCAAGATCACAGCCAATATCGACGAGTTGATGAAAGGCGACCGTAAGCCATATTATTTTAATGCCATCCAGTACTATTACGAAAACCATAAAGATGTTGATAAAGCATTAGGCTGGGTTTACGAAGCCGAAAAAATTGAGCCTAAAGGCCCCTGGTACAAGCTCTGGGAATCGCGCCTGTTGTTACGTAAAGGCGATAAAGCCGGAGCTATAGCTGCTGCCGAAGCTGGTATAGCCTTAGCCAATGCCGATAAAGATGAAGAATATGCCCGCTTGAACCAGGAAGCGCTGGATCAGGCTAAGCAGTAAACCCCTCCCAACCCTCCCCAAAGGGGAGGACTTTAAAAAATAAAAGGTCCGTTTCTCATAAGGAAACGGGCCTTTTTATTTGCATGTAATTTAAACTAAAAAAATGCCCCGGAGGGGCATAAGGTTTGTAGCATTTAATGTAAAGATTAACAAATTGCCCCAGAGGGGCAAAACAATCAATTTGTAGATAAATGATTCGACTAATTTGAGATTTCCTGAGTAGATGTTGATTTAGGAGGTGCCATTACGCTAATAACCCATGCGATAATGATGAGCAGAAGAGCGCCGATAGCATTAAGCCACAAATAGGCAATTACATTATAATACCCCATAAGGCAGATCAATGCTTCGGTTATAATAGCGGCTATAAATACAGCGGTACCTTTTATCTTCTTGAGATAAAAAGCTACGATGAATACACCAAGAATGGTTCCATAAATATAAGAACCCAATTGATTTACCGCCTCCAGCAGGTTACCGATGCGACTGGCGTACAATGCCATGCCGATGCAAACCACCCCCCAGAATACCGTTGCCAGGCGCGATGCATTTAAATAGTTCTGATCTGTAGCATTAGGGTTAATAATGCGTTTGTAAATATCAACCACACTTGTTGAAGCCAGTGAGTTTAAAGCACTTGCGGTTGAACCCATAGATGCCAGGAAAATAATAGCCATCAGTAAGCCGATCAACCCTTTGGGCAAATACTGCGTTACAAAAGAGAGGAACACATAGTTGGTATCATTATCGTCGGCCTTGGGGTTATTCTTTTTCATCAGTTCAATGGCGTTTTGCCTGATGGTGTGGGCCTTGTTATCAGCTACCTTTAACTGATCCTGCGCGTGGTTAATACGGTCTTGATTTTTACTGTCGATGGCTTTTACCAGTTCATTGGCTTTGATCTTCTTTTGCTCAAAGGCCTGGGTATATTGCTGGTCGAGAGAGTTATATTGTGCTGCGTAATTACTGTTTTTAATCTGCCTTACCTCATACTGGTTAAAAAAAATTGGTGGCCGGTTAAATTGGTAAAATGCAAACACAAGTATACCGATCAACAGGATCAGGAACTGCATCGGGATCTTGATCAAACCATTCATGATCAAACCTAAACGGCTTTGCCCTACCGAACTGCCTGTTAAATAACGCCCAACCTGGCTCTGATCTGTACCGAAGTAGGAGAGTTGCAGGAAGAAGCCCCCAATTAATCCGCTCCAAACGGTATAACGGTTATTCGGGTCAAATTTCCAGTCTATTACATTCATGCGCCCCATTTTACCGGCCATCTTAAGCGAGCTCATGAAGCTCACACTATCTGGCAGCAGGTAAACCACCAGCACTCCTGCCAAAAACATGCCCATAAAAATAATGCTCATTTGCATTAGCTGGGTGTATGATACAGCCTTGCTTCCGCCATAAACTGTATAAATAATTACCAGGCCGCCTATAAAAAGTGTAGTATAAACGGTGTTGATATTTAATATGGTTGAAAGGATGATAGAAGGTGCATAAATAGTGATGCCGGTAGATAAGCCCCGCTGCACCAAAAAGAGGAATGATGTAAGCGCGCGGGTTTTGAGGTCAAATCGCTGCTCTAAAAACTCGTAAGCAGTATAAACTTTAAGGCGATGAAAAATAGGAACAAAGGTGATGCAAAGCACAATCATGGCCAGCGGCAGCCCGAAGTAGAACTGCACAAAACGCATCCCATCCGAATAGGCCTGTCCCGGCGCCGAAAGAAAGGTAATAGCACTGGCCTGCGTAGCCATTACCGATAAGCCCACATGGTACCACGGCAATGAACGGCTGCCCATCAAAAACTGGTCGATATTTTTATTGCTGCCGCTTTTCCATATGCCATACAGCACTATAGAAAATATGGTAAGGCCTAAAACAATCCAGTCGGTTAAACTCATTCAAAGAATTTGGTAATGAGCCAGAATACTAAAACTAAAAAAACCAGCCATGCAGCAACAATGCCGTAAAACTGGTTCCAATTTTTTATAAATGAGGGCAGGTCAGGATCAGGCCTCTTCATTACGGCCACGAACTAACACGGCGATAAATGCAGCAGCAGTTAATAAACCTAAAACACCACCTACAAAAATCCAGGTAAAGCCTTTTTCAATAATACCGCCTACAAATAGGCCCGAAACTAATCCTACTAAGTAGTATATGTAATCAAAGTTCTCTTTTTCTTCTTTATGGTGTCCCATGATGTTATGTATATGATTGCGACAAAAATAGGTGATTAATTGAATTTTACCAAAGTTTGTTTTGTAAAAGAATTATAATAAACTATGTCATTGCGAGCGCAGCGCGGCAATCGCAAGGAAGCATACACGCCCTGTATAGTATGCGATTGCTTCGTCGTTTCTCCTCACAATGAGACAGTCGTAAATTATTGATTATTAATATTTTCCTTGATTCAATCTTATAAAAATGGGCGTTGCCTGCGGCCCGTGCTATCCGCTTATACTGCACAGGCATTAGCCACAAGGCCGGTATCCGCTACTATCACTAACGCGGCCACCGCGCGCCATCGCTAAAATATATTTTATACCTCATCACGCTCTTTTTAGGATTTCCCGGATGGTTACCCGCAATAGAATCCAGACTTACGAAGTTTTTAAAACTTCGTAAGTCTTCTGCTTTTACCATTTACCTACAAGAAATTTCCTTTTTAGGGGCCGGGACACCTACCAAATCTTCACCCTTTTATCCGGATCAATCCACATCTTGTCACCTTTTTTAATATTAAAAGCTTTATAAAACTCCGGCACATCACTAAACGGACCGTTCACCCTTAAAAAGCCTGGAGCATGTACATCTGTCAGAATCTGGTTGGCTAACGACTCATCGCGCTGCTGGCCCAGCCAGCCGAGGGCGTAGCCTAAAAAGAAGCGCTGCATTGGCGTAAGCCCATCAATGAGCTTACCTTCTTTGTATTGCTGGGTCTTTTTAAAAGCGTCAATGCCTAACACAATTCCGCCCAGATCGGCAATGTTTTCGCCTAAGGATGCTTTGCCATTTACGTGCAGGCTGTCCAGTACCACATAGCTGCTGAACTGGTCGGCCAGCATGTTGGCGCGTTTAGTGAACTTTGCCGAATCGGTTGGCGTCCACCAGGCCCTAAGATTGCCTTTGGCATCAAACTGGCGACCTTCATCATCAAAACCATGGGTAATTTCATGACCAATGGTTGATGCCGCTACATAACCGTAAGCTACCGCGTCATCCACCTCGCTATCTTTTACCCCCGGAATGCTGAACTGTGCCGCAGGCAATGTGATCTCATTATTTGAAGGACTATAGCTTGCGTTATAGGTCTGTGGTGTCATGCCCCATTCAGTATGGTCAACCGGCTTTCCCAGTTTATTGATATTAAACAGGTAAGCCCAGTGCCGGGCCTGCATCACATTACCGGCATATGATTCGCGGCTGATCTCCATGCTCGAAAAATCCTTCCATTTATCGGGATAGCCAACTTTAGGGTGGATAGCATTGAGCTTGGCTAAAGCTTTCTGTTTGGTTTCGGGGCTCATCCAATCCAGTTTGGCAATGTGCTCGCGGTAGGCCTGGCGTATGGCCTCAACCATATCGGTATAACGTTGTTTTGCCTCCGCCGGGAAATATTCTTTCACAAAAAGTTGTCCCAACAGTTCGCCCATTAAACCGTTTTCGGTATCCAGTACCCGTTTCCAGCGGGGTAGCTGTTCCTTGCGTCCTGATATTACCTTGCCGCTAAATCGGAAACTTTCGGCATCCGCAGCAGTGTTAAGATAAGGGGCGTATGAGGAAATCAGTTTCCAGCGCAGGTAAGCTTTCCAGTCATCAACAGAAAACGTGCTAAGCGCGGTATTCACCGCTCTATAATACTCCGGCTGCCCAACAATCACCGTATCAATTGGCTGCTTATACTCCAGCTTGCTGAACATTACAGGCCAGTTGATATTGGGTGTAAGCTTGCCCAGCTGGGCTATGGTCATTTTGTTATAGTTGCGATACGGATCGCGCAGGTTTTCGAGCTTGCGGCTGCTGTCGGCCAAAAACTTCTCAATTTTAAATACGCTTGCTGCTCCTTGCGTCGCTTTTTGCTCATCCCATCCTGAGAGCTTCAACATGGCCGGCAGGTGGTTGTTCATGTAATCCGTTCGTACTTTGGTGGTACGGGCATCGGTTTTAAAATAATAATCACGGTTAGGCAGTCCTAAACCCGATTGCCCCAATTGCACGATGGTTTTAACACTGTTTTTGGCATCCTGACGTACACCGCTGCCTATAATATTGCGGGTGCCGGTGGTAGTTAACACGGCTGCTGCGTTCAGGATCCCTGCTATATCGTTAGCCTGGTCAATAACATCCAGCTGTGCTTTTATGGGGTTGATGCCTTGTTTTTCGATATTGACTCTATCCAGTCCGGTGTAATAAAAATCGCCTATTTTTTGGGTGGATGTGCCTTTTGGGGCATTGGCCTTCAGTGCATCTTCGTTGATCTTTTTCAGCCTGTCGCGCAGCTCTTCGGATACTACGTTGCCTATGCCCCAGCTTGAGTATGCTGCCGGTATGGGATTACGTTTAAGCCAGCCGCCGTTGGCATATTTAAAAAAATCATCGCCCGGCTTTACCGATTTATCCAGATTATCGTAAACTGGGTCGGTGGGTTTATCGGTAGTTTTTGTTTGGTAGGCGCTCAGGGCAAATAAAGCCAAAGCAGCTCCGCCAAAGAGGGTTCCTTTGTAAAGTTTGGTCATGTCAACGCTTTTTAACAAATTTAATAAAAACAAAGGCCTTGTCTGAACCCGAATTTTATGAAATTAGGAGAATTTTTGGAATTTTCCTGGCATTCTGCCAACTCCTTTAATTCCATAAAATTCCGGTTCAGACAACTACTGATATTACTCCCCATTTAGGGGGCTGGGGAGCCTACCATATCTTCACCCTCTTATCCGGATCAATCCACATTTTATCACCTTTTTTAATATGGAAAGCCTCGTAAAACTCAGGCACATCGGTAAAGGGTCCGTTAACACGCATAAAACCGGGAGCGTGCTCATTGGTAAGGATCTGGCTTGAGAGTGATTCCTTTCTGTCTTGGGTAAGCCAACCTAATGAGTAGCCTAAAAAGTAACGCTGTAATGGAGTTAAACCATTAATAAGTTTACCTTCTTTATATTGTTGGGTTTTCTTGAAGGCATCAAGGCCTATTACAATCCCGCCCAAATCAGCAATATTTTCGCCCTGGGTGGCTTTGCCGTTTACATGCAAACCGTAAATGCTGTACCCATTAAACTGATCGATAAGCATTTTGGCGCGCTGGCTGAATTTTACCGAGTCCTGCGGTTTCCACCACGCTTTCAGGTTTCCGGCGGCATCAAACTGGCGGCCCTGGTCGTCAAAACCATGGGTCATTTCATGGCCTATGGTTGATGCAGCAGCATAGCCGTAAATAATGGCATCGTCAATATTCTCATCCTTATAACCGGGGATAGTGAAAATGCCGGCTGGCAATACAATTTCGTTATTTGATGGATTATAGTAGGCATTGTAGGTTTGCGGGGTAATATCCCACTCGGTACGGTCGACAGGTTTGCCCAGCTTAGCCGCACTGAAGTTATGCCACCATTCGTTTGCCCGCAATACATTGAGTGCATAAGAGCCACGATTGATCTCTAATGTCGAAAAATCCTTCCATTTATCCGGGTAGCCAACTTTCGGGTTCACCTTTGATAGTTTGTAATAAGCTTTCTCCTTGGTTTCGGGGCTCATCCAATCCAGCTTTTCAATATGCTCCTTAAAGCTGGTACGCATTTCTTCAACCAGTTTTACGTACCGCTCTTTTGTTTTTTCGGGGAAATACTCTTTTACGAAGATCTGTCCCAATACCTCGCCCATCAAACCATTTTCGGTATCCAATACCCGTTTCCAACGTGGAAGTTGCGCGGTACTGCCCTCAATTACTTTCTCATAAAAACGGAAGATCTCCTGGTCAAAAGGCTTGCTCAGATACGAGCCGAAAGCAGTGATCAGGTTATTACGCAGGTAATTTTTCCAATCATCTATCGAATAAATTTTCAGCGCCTTATTCAGCGCCCTGTAATACTCTGGCTGCCCTACAATTACGGTATCGGAATTTTTGTAGTCCATCTTTTCAAAGGTGGGTTTCCAGTCAATATCCGGGGCCAGCTTGCTCAAAGCGGCAAGCGTCATTTTGTTGTAGTTATGATACGGATCGCGCAGATCTTCCAGCTTGCGGCTGCTATCAGCCAAAAAAGATTCAAGCGAGTAGGTTTTTCTTGCCGCTGCTACTGCTTTGTCGGCAGGTAAGCCGGCCAGTTTAAACATTGTCGGCAGATATTTATTTTGATAATCGTTACGGATAGCCACACTATGCTCATCCTTATTAAAATAATAATCGCAGTTAGGCATACCTATGCCCGATTGGTATAGGCCCAAAGCCATTTTTGAGCTATTTTTAGCGTCCTGACCAACATAAGCGCCAATAGGTTGCGTTACGCCAATCCTTTGCAGGTGTGCAAACTCATCAACCAGGCTTTTGATATCTGTTATCCGGTCAATTTTGTCCAGCTCGTCCTTCAGTGGTGAAAGGCCTTGCTTTTCGATATTAACCGTATCCATCCCACTGAAATAGAAATCGCCTATTTTTTGGGTGTTGCTTCCCTTCGGAGCATTGGCCTTTAGAGCATCTTCGTTGATCTTCTTCATCCTGTCGCGCAGCTCCTCCTGCACAACATTACCAATACCCCAGGAGGCGTATGCCGCCGGGATTGGATTTTTACGCAGCCAGGTGCCGTTGGCATATTTAAAAAAATCGTCACCGGGCTTTACGGTAGTGTCCATGTTATGGATCACGGGGTCGCCGGCTTCGTAGGTTTTTGTTTTGTCTTCATGGCTACAAGCACTGAGTAAAGTGCCAAGAGCTACAGTGATCAGGGATAAGGAACGGATTTGTTTGTTCATTTTTTAGGTGTGTGTATGAATTAAAATACAACGACTGTATGGTAAAATAGAATTTAGGACAGCGTTTTTTTCTAAATATGATAATTTAATATATCCCCTGGAAGAAACCTGCTAAAGAAACATCAAAATAATAACAAATTTTACGAAGTGTTTCCAACCGGATATCAATAATACCTGATTCGAGCCTGGCAATATTTATGCGTGTTTCATTAAAAAACCGCTCCTGAGTAACCCGGTTTTGCTTACGCAAAGTTTTTATCTGTAAGGCAACTTTTCGTTTAAACGCGTTATCTGCATCGTTAAGACATTCAAAATCAGTTAAAAGCATGGACGGATCGGCTTATTTAATAGTTTATATTTTTTGTAAAAGCTAAAAATAAAATAACATCAATAAATTTTATATGCAGATATTATTCTTTTATAAAAATTGACAACTAACGTTTAAACATGAAATATTAATGCCACAATTTTATAATTATGGCAAAAGATTTGTATAGAAATATTCGCCCTGTATCATCTGTGAAAAAAAAGAAATTTAGTAACATCTACCTGTGAAAAATTAAAATTGAATTCTCAGACGCCCAAGTTGAGATTTTTTGTTCTTTGTTTTGGGTTTAATCAATAGTTTAAATTAATTAGGGGAAAGGGAGCTTCAAAAAAAGCTCTCTTTTTTTGTTTATAAAATTTACTATGCATGCATAGTAAATTTTATATATTTATGTTTTAATTATATCCATGTATTTTGAACTGACCGAAGAACAAAAAATGATTCGCCAGGCTGCCCGCGACTTTGCGCAGGCAGAATTGAAACCTGGTGTTATTGAACGCGACGAGCTGCAAAAATTCCCAGCCGAACAAATTAAAAAACTTGGCGAACTTGGTTTCCTGGGCATGATGGTATCCCCCGTTTATGGCGGTGCAGGCATGGATGCCATATCATATGTGCTGGTAATGGAAGAGCTTTCAAAAATTGATGCATCTGCCTCGGTAGTAGTATCGGTAAATAATTCGCTGGTATGTTATGGGCTTGAAAAATATGGCAGTGAGGCGCAAAAGCAAAAATATTTAATGCCGTTGGCCAAAGGCGAATGTATTGGCGCTTTCTGCCTTTCAGAACCAGAGGCCGGCTCTGACGCCACATCGCAAAGTACTACCGCTATTGACATGGGCGATCATTACCTGCTCAATGGTACCAAAAACTGGATTACCAATGGCGGTATGGGATCTACCTATATTGTAATAGCCCAAACTGATGCAGCCAAAAAGCATCACGGCATTAACGCCTTTATTGTTGAAAAAGGAATGCCTGGCTTTACTGTCGGCCCTAAAGAAAACAAAATGGGCATTCGTGGCTCGGATACCCATTCGCTGATGTTTACGGACGTTAAAGTGCCCAAAGAAAACCGCATTGGCGAAGATGGCTTTGGATTTAAGTTTGCCATGAGCGTATTGGATGGCGGCCGCATAGGCATTGCTTCGCAGGCTTTGGGTATAGCATCCGGTGCTTATGAATTGGCTAAACTATATGCTAAGGAGCGTAAAACTTTTGGCAAGCCACTGGCCGATCACCAGGCTATCCAGTTTAAGTTGGCAGATATGGCTACCGAAATAGAAGCTGCCCGTTTAATGTGCCTTAAAGCAGCCTGGCTCAAAGACCATGGAAAACCCTATGCCCATGCGTCATCAATGGCCAAATTATATGCATCTGAAGTGGCTATGCGTACTACTACCGAAGCAGTACAAATTCATGGCGGATACGGTTATGTGAAGGAATATCACGTTGAACGCCTGATGCGCGATGCCAAAATAACGCAGATCTACGAGGGAACATCTGAAATTCAAAGAATTGTCATTTCGCGCGGATTGTTGAAATAACGGCGTTGTTTTTATACCTTTGAAAGTATATAGATTAAGTAGACTATATATTTAAGTATGACTTTCAAAAATATCGCGGCCGGTATTTGCGGATTATTATTTCTGCAAACCGGCTTTGCTCAAACTAAACTAAAAACCGGCGAATGGCGAGGTGCGCTTAAAACTAAATCAGGCACCGAAATTCCTTTCAATTTCGAAGTTAACAACACCGGCGGCAAACAACAATTAGCTATCATTAATGGTGCCGAGCACTTTAAAGTAACAGATGTTGCCACCAAAGGCGATTCGGTTTTTATTCATATGCCTTTATTTAATTCCGAGTTTAAACTAAAACTTAATGGCGATAGCCTTAACGGTAATTGGGTGAGGCACCTCGCCGATAATGACCTTTTAGTTCCGTTTAGCGCCGTACCTAATACATCATGGCGCTTTTTCAAAAATCCGGAAAAACCGGCATTTAATATCGGCGGACGCTGGTCGGCAGTGTTTGGCGAGGGAGAACGGGCAGATACCACTGTTGGTGAGTTTAAGCAGGATGGCAATAAACTTACCGGGACCTTCTTAACTACTACCGGCGACTATCGTTATCTTGAAGGTTCTGTTAGTGGTAATAAACTCTACCTGTCTACTTTCGACGGAGGCCACGCCTATACTTTTACCGCTACTATCAGCGACGATAAAACGCTAACCGATGGTAAATTTTACGCCGGGTATTCTTCAGTGCAGGCATGGGCTGCCCTAAAAGATGAAAATGCCAAACTGCCCGATGCATATTCCCTTACATCACTAAAACCCGGTTACAAAAAATTAGCCTTCAGCTTTAAAGACCTTGATGGCAAAACCGTTTCGCTTGATGATACCCGCTTTAAAAATAAAGTAGTGATTGTACAGATCCTGGGCTCATGGTGCCCAAACTGCATGGACGAAACCGGCTATATGGTTAATTACTATAAAAAGTATCACAATAAGGGTGTTGAAGTAATTGGCCTTGCTTATGAGCCTACTACCGACTTTGAAAAATCAAAGAATGCGCTGCAGCAGGTAAAAGACAGGTTTAAAGTAACCTACCCGCTGTTGATAACCGGCTTCACCAGCGATAAAAAACAAACCGCCCAAAGCCTGCCTATGTTATCAAAAGTGGTTGGCTTCCCTACCACTATTATTATTGATAAAAACGGCGACGTACAAAAGATCCATACCGGTTTCAGCGGCCCGGGTACCGGCGAGCATTATACCGAGTTTATCAGTGAGTTTGAGAAGTTGACGGATGATTTGTTAGCAGCCGTTCCTGCTCCTTAAAACAGGGGTTAATTGTCGGTCTATCTCAACAAAAAAGAAAAATCATGTCATTGCGAGCGCAGCGTGGCAATCGCATACTGTACAGAGCGGCTATGCCTCCGTGCGGTTGCCACGCTGCGCTCGCAATGACATTTTTGATATCAACTTTCTTTTTCAGATGGGGCGACTTCTACCCCAAAATACGCCTCCAACTCATTCAGCGTCGATGAACTTGTCGCAATATCCTTAATGATCACACCCTTTTCCATTAGCAGGATCCTGTCACACACATCGGTGATGTGATTAAGGTCATGACTGGATACTATGGTAGTTACGCCTTTGTTTTTGTTGAGGTCCTTAAGGAGATTTTTAAGCCTGAATTGGGTACTGGGATCTATATTGGCAAAAGGCTCATCCAGCATCAGCAGCTGAGGCTCTTGCAACAGGCAAGCGGCAACACCAACCTTGCATTGGTTACCTTTTGAAAGATCACGGATGTATTTACCCTTCTTCAGGATCTCGCCGTTAAAGAAATCGGTGAGGCCGGTTAAAACATCATCAACGTGTGCACGATTGAGGTTGTGTAATCCGCCTATGAAATAAAAATATTCTTCGGGAGTGAGGTAGTCTATTAAAAAACCTTCATCGAGATAAGCTGCGGTATAATCCTTCCATTTTTCATGACCGGCTACCACTTCGCCGTTAGATAAGATCTCGCCGCTTTCGGCACGAATGAGATCAAGCACCATGCGAAACAGCGTGGTTTTACCCGCGCCATTGTTACCAACAAGCCCAACGCTTTCGCCTTTGTTTATTTGCAGAGTGGGTACATCTACAACGGTAATGCCGTTATAAACTTTTTTTAAATTTCTTACTTCAATCATTGTTTATTTATTTCTGAAGCCTTCGGCAATGGTATAACGCTTTTCTATAAAATCTTCTTCCAGTTTTTTAACCCAAAAATCGCGGGTTAAAACAAATATGATCCCCGTAGCGGCCAGCATCGTCAGGCCAATATTGGCGTGTTTAAACAGTGAGAAAGGCAGGTAAATGACATAGGGTGTAATCATCAACGGGAACGAGATCAGCATCTGCGTAGCACCTACACCTTCCCAGTTAAATGATGCCCCTTTTGATAAATTGATGCTTTTAGCATTGCGATTGGCAAAAAACAGCACTATGGTTGTGTTAACACCGATATTCCACAGGTACATTACAAAATGCACTAATACTATACGCCAGCCAAAATAGGCGTAAGGCGTAGTGAGAATAAAGGCAACAGTTGATACCATGGTAAATAGCAGGTATTTTGCCTTCAAGAAATCGCGGAAATTAATCTTGCTTACCAAAATGCCATCGAAATGAGCACCCTGCCAGCTGTACATGAACTGACCGTAATTTATAATGAAAATCCCCGTCATAAACATCCCCACAAAAATATACCAGGTTTCGCCATAATGACTGTTGGTATAAAATATGAGCCCGTAAAACATAAAGAACAAGCCCATAACCAGGGCCGAACGCGGCCGTTTGTTACGGAAAATCAATTTGAGTTCATTGGCCACCAGGTCGCCAACTTTGCCAAACCTGCTTAACAACGGAAACTCAGTACTGCTTTTATAGGCCGAAGCTTTGCGCGAGCTTAATTCCTCCAGGTAAAGATTTTGTTTTAGGTAAGCAAAGTTGATGTAATACATAGCAATAGCAAGCACAACTGGTAACAATGCCAACGCCGGTTTACCGAGCAAATGACCGAAGTACAAATAAGAAACATTGCGTATCGAATACAGGTGAAAACGGAAATCGCCGGTGATAATAAGGGCCAGTAATGCTACAAATACCAGGAAAACCCAGCCGTTTAAATTAGCCTTGCGTTTAATAAACAAGGCCAGGTAATTGTTGAAAAGCATAAAGCCTAAAATGGCCAATATAAAAGCCAGTGCTGGTAAACCGCCCGAATCGGTAAGGATTATTTTTAAAATAAAGGGAAAAAAAAGGATAACAGGCCAAAGGTTAAAGGCCGAAAGCATAGCCGTAAATGCCAGGTATAACACTACTGTGTTACGTTTGATGGGTAAATGCAAATATGGCTGTACCCTCAATGTGGGCAGTTCCTGCAGCTGCATACGCATTACCAGATCGAACAAAAAGTAAAGAAGGAGGATACCGCAAAAAGAGATCACTATATCATCATGCGGAAAAGCCCCGGCCAGGAACTTATCTAAAATTAGCCCTATAAACAAAATGCACCCAAACAGATACAGAATAAGCAAAGCCATTACCACGCGAATAGCAATACTTTTACCTGTATTTTTTGACCGCCAAAAAGCTTTGAGTTCGTGCCCGAGGAAGGTAGTGATCATAGATATAGACAGTTAAAAGTTAAGGTATAGGCTTAGTTTAAGATATACCTTTTGAAAGCGAAGCTTAAATTACTTTATAATGCTCGATTTAAGAAATAATAAACCCATTTTCCGGAATACAAGCTTTAACAAACCAAGAACCAAACTCAGTCAATTCAATCTGAGTATGAATATAAGTTCCTGTTTGTTTTTTTTCCACCCGAATAGCTTCCTCATGCGTCTTCTGCCAAAAAACAAGATTCAACGATTTCATGTGCTCTATATACATATTGAAGTTTTCAAGAAATACTATTTTCTCCTTTGGAGTAGTATCTTTTTTTACAATAGTATTTATAAACCTTTTGCCATCCTCCCTTAAATCCATTGTATAATCATAATATATACAATCTTTGCTGAGTGCATATAATAACATTGCTTCATCAGGTGATAACTGGTCGATTATATGAAAAAAGGCAGGATGAGCGTCATTGATTCTTTCCTTATCAATAGCTCTTGATAAAAGATTTAGATATAAATCGGTTAAATAGTTATTCTCTTCTAAATATTTGAGCCTCTCAATTATAGGTCCACTAATAGACGCTGGAGCTTGTATTTGATTGGCTTCAGGTACAGAAGCACGTACTTTTTCAAAATATTTAGTTATTCTATCCTGATAGTTTGCTGATAGTTGAAACGGTAAAGTAAATAATCGGAGTGATTTCATCAAATCAGTTAACATCTTACCAGCTTCCTGAACTGATCCAGAAAAACCATCTTCGTATATTCTTTTAATAGTCTCAGCGCCTAAAATATTCCCGAGCTTTTCCAGATCTGCCATAAGATATTAGGTTTATAATTAGTATTTATACCTGTCGCCCCAAAGTTTTCTTAACTTTTCTTTTGATTCGTTTTCGCGCGCATTGTTACCGGGATCGTAAATTTTTGTTCCGCGGATGGCATCGGGCAGGAAATCCAGATCGGTAAAATTGCCCTCGTAGCTGTGCGCATACTTGTAATCCTTGCCATAGCCTATGTTTTTCATGAACTTGGTTGGCGCATTACGCAAATGCAGCGGCACTGGCAAATCGCCGGTTTGGCGCACCAATGCAATAGCGGCTCCGATAGCCGTAGTAGCCGAGTTACTTTTGGGCGATGTTGCCAGGTAAATAGCCGTTTGCGATAATATCAACTGTGATTCGGGCATACCTATTTTGTTAACGGCCTCAAAACAGCTTTGGGCAAGCAGTAACGCATTGGGATTTGCATTGCCGATATCTTCGGAAGCCAGGATCAGCATACGGCGGGCAATAAATAAAGGATCTTCGCCACCTACTATCATACGGGCCAGCCAATAAATCGCCCCGTTGGGGTCAGAACCCCGCATAGATTTGATAAAGGCCGAAATAATATCATAATGCTGCTCGCCGGTTTTATCGTACAAGGCCATGTTTTGCTGCACATGTTCCAGTACAACCTCATCCGTCAATACAATTTTTTTTGAATCGAACGCGTTTACCAGTAATTCAAATATATTAAGCAGCTTGCGGGCATCGCCTCCCGAGAGGCGCAGCAAAGCCTCGTAATCTTTTATGTTGATGTTTTTGTCCTTTAAAACCACATCCTCTTTCATCGCTTTATTCAGCAAGTCGATGAGATCCGTTTCGGAAAGCGGCTGCAAAATATAAACCTGGCATCGCGATAGTAAAGCCGAAATCACCTCAAATGATGGGTTCTCGGTAGTAGCGCCTATCAGTGTAACTATCCCCCGTTCTACAGCACCTAATAAGGAATCCTGCTGCGATTTTGAAAAACGGTGGATTTCATCAATAAACAATATCGGCAATACTTCTCCCTGCTGTTTTAGCAGAGATGCTTTTTCTATTACCTCCCGCACATCTTTTACGCCCGAATTGATTGCGCTCAAAGCAAAAAACGGCCGAAATAGCGATTGTGAGATAATATAAGCCAAGGTGGTTTTACCTACCCCCGGCGGCCCCCAGAATATCATTGATGGTAACGAACCCGACTCAATTGCTTTACGCAGTACCGCTCCCGGCCCAACAAGATGTTTTTGCCCAACGTAATCATCAAGCGATTTGGGCCGCATACGTTCGGCTAATGGCGGGAGGTTATTCATAAAAGTAAAATTCAGAAAAGAAAACGCTAAATCCTAAAAAAATTAGTAAAATAATGAATACTGGGGATAATTAAAGAGGTTTTTAAAATCCCCTCTTGAGAGGGGGGGCGAAAGGATTGAGCGGCAGCAGGGGGGTGTTTCTGCGATTGGCTCTGAAGCAGCCCCCCTCTCCCAAGAGACTATTGTGTGTACACATCTTTGAAAAAAAATGTCATTTCGATAGAGCTGGGGCGGGCTGAGAGGTGGAGCGAAAGAGAAATCTTCTACATCGAGCTCTACAATTATACCTGTAAAAGCAGGGCGTAGAAGATTTCTCCTCACCTCCGCTGCACAACCCCACCCTTGGTTCGTCGAAATGACATTTTTTTCTATTAATGATAAAATTAAAAAGATGTGTAAACACGGTAGCTCAAGAGGGAAATCGCACAGCCCGAATTTTCCCTAATAGAAGGCACTCTCAAATGATTCAACCAAAAAAGGCTGCCTCCATTACGGAAGCAGCCTTTATAATATATATTGAATTTTTATTAATTACTGTTGGTTAGGGTTTTGATCGCTGTTGTTATCTTCAGGATCGTCTGATGGTGTACCTACAATTTTGTAAGCTTTGTTATCACCATTTTGAGTTTCCTGGTAGTAATAACCATCTGGCGATACAAATAATTTTTCGCCATTGATTTTGATCTTCCTGCAATCAGGAGGCAATTGGGTTACAATGTCGCCAATTTGCGGGCCCTGATCAACGCTACCGTTGTCGCCATTACCCTGATCGGTATTTAATTGACCATC
This sequence comes from Mucilaginibacter gossypiicola, assembly GCF_900110105.1. GTDB lineage: Bacteria > Bacteroidota > Bacteroidia > Sphingobacteriales > Sphingobacteriaceae > Mucilaginibacter > Mucilaginibacter gossypiicola. Next base: position 514,082 of record NZ_FOCL01000002.1, read on the forward strand.
TTTACCGGCAATCACATAAACAGTCGAGCCGTCGTCTTTGGTATATGGCTGATAGTAAACACCGTTTAACTCGTAGTACTGTTCGCCATTGATCATGATTGATTCAGCTCCTGATGGCAAGGTTTTTATTTCGGCACCAATTGGTGGTTCAACAACTGTATATTGATCGTTGTACTGACGATAGTACAAACCATCGCTGTAGTAATACTGATAATCGCCCCACCAGAAAGGATAGTAGCCATAAGGTAAGAAACCTATGCTAAAACCTAAACGTGGGTAATAGAACGAATTGTAATAGTTACGGTATGGATAGTAGTAGTGATTACCAAAATAACCGCCACGGCCACCGTAAGCATAAGTACCGGGATAAACCCTGCGGCCACCATAAGCGTATGAACCGCCCCTGTAATAAGTACCACGACCACCGTTATAAGCGCGCCTGTCGACAGTTGCATAACCACCGCGGCTACCGCTATAAACACGTGCAGTGCTACCATAGCTACGTTGCGGCGCAATAGCCGAACCGTTTGGCCTAATGCCGCCATAGCTGCGTTGTTGCGGAGTGCCATAGCTGCTGCGCGAGTCAGTACCGTAGCTACGTTGTGGTGCTGCTATTGCAGTACGTGTACTACCGTTAAACGAGGTTGACGGGCGTGAAAAACTACCACCTGAAGAACGGGAAAAACTACCGCCTCCGCCACCACCGCCTGACGATCTTGAACCGCCCCCGCCGCCACCACCGCCGCCGCGAGAACCACCGCCGCCACGTTGTGCATCAGCATTAAATGCCAGGGATAAGCTCAATAAGCCCCCTAATGCAATTGTTAATAGATTTTTATATGTCCTTTTCATGATGAAAAATTTTTAACTGATCAGCACAGTAATTTTGCTGATATAAATATATAGACTATTAAATGTTTAAACGGTTTAACGCGTTTTAAATTATTTTTACTCAAAAAGCGAACCAATACTATCTATACGTACCAGTTACTGCTTTCGCTACTCCAAATCCTCGGCAATGAACAAAAAATCCTGCTCAAACTGCAAGGTAAAAAAGCCATCGTGCGTGGTTTGATACCTGTTATTACCAATAGCTTCAAGCCCGTTTAATTGCAAGCCTAAAGGATGTGAAAGCAATTCAATGAACTCGCCTGCCGGTTTCCATTTGCTGAACCCCGGATTAACCGGATAAATTTTTTGCTGCGCCCTGAAAATCACCAGGTTTATTTTATCGGCATAAAACAAAAACTCTTTCAGCTCCAGCGCATCTGTAATCACATTAACCGATGGGTAATTGTGCATTACCAGGTATTTTAAAGCTGTGCCTGCAGCATTATTATCCATGCCCAAAGGCATCTGTTTTACATCCGACTGCAAATCACCTGCATCACCATCGCCTATTATCCAGTCAACCTTTATGCCCGAGGCATCCAGCTTTTCGGCTGTATCCGTTGTACAGATCACTGTTGGGCTCCATTCCAGCAGCTGTCCAAGCATTTCCTCATCAAAAGTATCCATACTTAAAACCAGTAAAGCAGGCTCCTGTTTTTCGCGAACTATATGATGTGATGACATTGCTAATGTAGATGGAACAGATGAATATTAAATGAAAATATAAAGATGGGGTTTTTATTGATTGGTGAAGCTAAATCAATGTTTTATGACGGTAGAATAATATAAAAGGTCACCTTTTTATTTACAGGGTATTAATGGTAAATAAACCTCGTCATGAAAAAAAAGATTTTACTGTTTGTGCCTTTATTATTTACAGGCTGTATTATGGATTATTATGACAACAGACTGTCTGTTATTAATCAATCGCCGGTTAGCATTGCAGTAGAGATCGTCAACGATACAACCAAACGAACAGAAAATAACATCGAATATTATCAATCACATGCAATAGCGCCCAATGACACCGCCTTTATAACAAAAGCAGGTAAAAATGCGTGGCTTCAGTATATAGACGAAAGCAAAGACAAAACTTTATATATCTACATTTTCCATATTGATACCCTAAACAAATATCAAAAAGGCGGAGCCGATATGAGCTATTTGCTTGGGAGCAAGAAATATTTAAAGAGACTTGATTATACGCTTTATGAATTAAAAAAGTCCGATTGGCAGATAAAATATCATTAAACCATTATCAATATACAGGCTCAAGATTCGCAGTCAGATCTCGCCTAAATAGGCTCTTATACGCGGGGTAACAAGAAATCCATAGTCGCTGTTTTCTTCGGACTGTAAATTACCAAATGCCCAGTATTCTAACAATGCGATATGCTCATGCGTTTCGGGGTCTATTATTTTTTTTATAGATGTCCAATAAAAATCATCGTCGTCGGGATCATATTGTAGCAGATCATCATAGGAAGCTATTATCAAAGCTAAAAAAGCTCTTTTAACAGATAAAGTTAAGTCATAAGCCTTAAATGTGGCTAAAAACTCGCTTAATCTTGCCGGGTCAGCCAATTCGATATCCCAATCCTGTTCATCACCCCTCGCGGGCAGGTTTAACAACTTATTGAGATAATCAGTATCCTCTTTATATAAAATATACATCCGAAAATTTAATACATCTTCCTGTAAAACTCCTTAACCATTGAAGCCGGATCGGCCGCCATATTGATGGCCGATGATACCGCAATACCATCGATCCCCGTTTGAAGCAAAGGTTCTACATCATCTACCCGAATACCGCCAACAGCTATTACGGGGGTTCCGATACTTAGCTTCTCCAGTTGACGGTATCCGCTAAACCCAAGCGGATGGTGCTTAGCAGGCTCCTCTATATTAATGGCTGCAAACGGTCCGTAGGCGTAATAATCAACCACCCCGGCACTTTGCAGCTTTAACAACTCACCCGTATCCGCAGCAGATACGCCAAGGGTTTTATCGGTTCCGATAACCCTGCGGATTGTTGGCAGGTCGGCATCTGCATCGTCAATATGCACGCCCTGGGCGTCAACACGGTCAATCAGGTCATAATGATTGGCAATGATGAGGGTTGCGCCCCATTCATCGCAAATTTCGGCTATCTCGTTTATTTCATCAATCAGCTCATCTTCGGGCCTGGTAAAACAACGGTATTGTACCCAGTTTGCCCCTGCACTGCAAGCCATCTGCACCTGTTGTACATGGCTAAAACCAGGCAGGTCATGTGTAAGATAATGAAATTTAGAAATGTATTTTTTCATCTTATTAGTTCCGAAAGTCGGTCATGCCCGAAAGTCGGAAAGTTTTTAATTATTAACAGAAAAGCCCGAAAGTTTTTGTTGTAAACTTTCGGACTTTTCCGTCTTTCCTGACGCTCGGATTAAATAAACTTAGTTTTTCAGCGCTTCACTAATAGTTTTACCTACGCAGCCATTAGGTGCCTGGATATGCAAGAGTGATGCTACAGTAGCCGAAATATCCGTCATGTGTGTTTGGCGGGTAAGGCTGCCATGTTTAATACCCCAGCCCATAAACACCAATGGAATGTGCGAATCGTAAGGGTTCCAGGTACCGTGCGTTGTACCGGTTGGGCCACGGTCATTTGTACCATGACCGGTATACCATGCCGGTTTCAGGATGATCTGGATGGCCCCGCTATGCTCGGCATTATAGCCGTTAATGATCATGCTGCGCAAATCATCAGGAACATTAGCTTCCTGTACCTTTTGCAGATCAATTGCATAAGCAATACCCGGTTGTTTTTTCAGGTATGCAATACAATCCAATTTTACAGCATCTTCGCTAACACCTGCTTTTGCAAGTGCTGCGTTATTAAAGTTAACCTGGTAATTATCCATGCTGATGATCAGGTTATCTACCTTGTATTTATCGCTGATCATCGCGTTCATTTCTTTAGCAGCTTTGCCATCGTCCCAAACACCGGCAGGGATGTTATGATCTTTCAGGAAATTGGGGTTATGCGCAGCACCATGATCGGCACTCAGGAAAACCGAATAGTTGCCTTTACCTACAGTTGCATCCAAATAATTGAAAAACGCAGCCAGGTCCTGGTCAAGCCTTAGGTAGGTATCTTCAGCCTCAACCGAGTTAGGGCCAAACTGGTGACCAACATAATCTGTTGATGAAAGGCTCACGGCTAAAAAGTCGGTTACGGTATTTTTACCCAATTTTTCGCCCTCGATAGCTGCTTTTGCCAAATCAAGCGTCATAGTATTACCGAAAGGTGTTGAGCGGATCATGCCGATACGACCTTTATAAAGTTCAGAGGTTTTAACCGGTAAGGTTGGTGTAGCTGCACCGGCAAATTTGCCTTCATAACGGTCGCTGTTATCAGGCGCGCTTTGTATATAGGTATCAACAGGATATAGTGAGTTCCAATCCTGTTTCAGGTATTTTTCGGCAATTTTTTGATCGTTAAAAGTTTTAACCCACGCAGGCAGATTACTCATATAATAAGTACTGGTGATCCAGTTACCGGTAGCATCGTCAAACCAGTAAGCAGCATTGGCCGAGTGACCGGCAGGCAGGATACCACCGCGGTCTTTTAATGCTATACCAATAACTTTTGAACGGAAGTTGGTGGCCAGTCTCAACTCGTCAGTAACTGTGCTAACCAGCAAGTTGCGCGGCGACATTTGTCCGGCTTTTGAGGTACTGCCAACAGCTACTACGGTGCTGTCATCTGTGCAATACATGGATTTACCTGTGGTCTGGATAATAAAATCATTACCCACGATGCCATGGATAGCAGGGATAGAACCGGTATAGATACAAGTATGACCTGCTGCCGTTACCGTAGGAATATAGTCGATATTGGTGTTTTCGCAGGTGAAGCCTTCATTAAGCATGCGTTTAAAACCACCGGCCTGGTAACGGTCATAATAGCGGTACAGGTAATCCCAGCGCATTTGGTCAACCACTAAACCCACAACCAGTTTGGGGCGGGGAATTGATGCAGATACCGGGGCAGTTGTTGTAGTTTTCTTTTTTTGTGCCGATACCGAAACGGTAGCGAAAGAGAGGGAAATAAGCAGCAGATGTTTAAACTTCATCGCGAAAAAAGATTTTTGATTTCGCCAAATATCAGCAAAGCATTTAAAATGCAATATGATGTTTTTGTTAAATATGGGGATTGTTACAAACGCGTTTATTGTTTAAAACGCGGCCTGTTCAGGAAAACTTTGTAAGTTTAGCAAACCAATCATTAAACCTAAAGTAAATGAAACGCATTCTTCTATTGCCGCTTTTGCTGCTGGCCTGCTCTGTCATCGCTCAAAATAAAAACCTTGATATTGTTGTTACCGATGCAGGGAAAGTATCAGGCTTCACCAACCAGGGTGGCGATGTTCATATTTATAAAGGTATCCCCTTTGCAGCTCCGCCAGTTGGAGATTTGCGCTGGAAAGAACCTCAGCCGGTAAAACCCTGGGACGGCGTAAAAAAATGCACTGAATTTGCAGCCAGCCCAATGCAGGGCAAGCCGGATGCTTTTGGGGTTTACACGCGCGAATTCCTGATCCCCTATGAGCCCATCAGCGAAGATTGCCTTTACCTGAATGTATGGACCGGTGCTAAAACATCGTCAGAAAAGCGACCTGTACTGGTTTACATTTATGGCGGAGGCTTTGTAAGCGGCGGTGCTGGCGTACCCATTTATGATGGAGAGGCCATGGCTAAAAAGGGGATCATATTTGTGGTTATTAACTATCGTGTAGGGATCTTCGGCTTTTTTGCCCACCCGGAATTAACTAAAGAGTCGCCGCATCACGCTTCCGGGAATTATGGTTTGATGGACCAGCTTGCTGCGTTGAAATGGGTAAAACAAAATATCGCTGCTTTTGGTGGTGACCCGGATAAGGTTACAATAGCCGGGCAGTCGGCCGGGTCAATGAGTGTAAATTGTTTGGTGGCGTCGCCATTAGGGAAGAACCTATTTAGTGGCGCAATTGCCGAAAGCGGGGCCAGCTTCATTAGTCCGCGGGGAAATGGTGCTTTGAAGGAAGCGGAGGAGAACGGCGTAAAAACAGCTACGGCGTTAGGCGCAAATTCCCTTGCCGAATTACGGAGCAAACCAGCTGCCGAATTGGTTGGCAAAGGCCAGAGCCGCCCGGTTATTGATGGTTATGTTTTACCCGAAGCCATAGCCGATATTTTTAATGAGCATAAACAAAACGATGTGCCGGTACTTACCGGCTGGAACGAGGACGATGCCTTTATTGGCACACTCAAAACCGCCGAAGATTATAAAAAGGCGATTGGCATTCAATATGGGGCCGACGCTGATGAGTTTTTGAAACTTTATCCCGCGGCATCGGATCAGGAGGCCGCCACATCGCAGATCAGGATCAGCAGGGATCAAACTTTCGGGATCCAGAACTATACCTGGGCCAATGTGCAGAGCGAAAAAGGGAAGTCGAAAATTTATGTTTACCGTTTTACCCGCCGCCTGCCGGCAACTGCCGATTTTGTTAAATACGGCGCTTTTCATACCGGTGAGGTTGCTTACGCCTACGATAACCTCAAATTTCTGAACCGCCCATGGGAGCCTGTTGATCAGCAGCTGGCTAATACCATGAGCACTTATTGGGTTAATTTTACCAAAACCGGCAACCCTAATGGAAAAGGTGTACCAATATGGCCGGCCTATACAACCAACGACAATAAAATAATGATCCTGGGCGAAAAGCCGGGAGCTAAGACTTTACCGGATAAGGCCGCTTTGGATTTTATGGTAAAGCGGGCGAGCGGGAAGTAATATAAGATTAATTTGTTTGAACTTAAGGGTAAACGCGTTTAAATCCATTAGTAACAGGGGCTCCTACGGAGCCAAAACAGACTGTTATTTTGGCTACAAACATGGTACTCCTACGGAGTTCTATTTTAATTGGTTTCTCTCATCCTAAAAAAGTTTAAAGACTTTGAGATAATCCTGTTATGTATTTACCGTGCAAACACAACTCCGTAGGAGTACCATGTTTGTAGCAGTGTTTTAAAATTTCAGATTGGCTCCGTAGGAGCCTCCTGCTTTAAGCATGATTTCCCAAATGTAATCTCCTTTACTATCCATCATGGCATAATTAAAATGGGGTCATGCTGAGCTTGTCGAAGCATGGTGAGTGGGCCCCTGCGCGCGAGTCTTCGACAGGCTCAAACTGACCGCCCCTTTTGTCATTTCAGCTTCGGAGTCCGCCGGATTTAAATACTCCATCTCCATACACTTCCCCGCCTAAAAATTACCGCAATTGTAAGTTAGTTTATTAATTTAATGCCTAATTTGTTGGTTTGCAAATCACAAATGAAAAAACATCTTTTAAACCTATGCCTTTCCTTAATTATAACTACTGCTTACGGTCAGCATAAGGCAGTTGATAAGGTGCTTGATTCCTGTATTAAAAAAAGAAACTTTAACGGGGTCGTTTTAATAGCCCAAAACGGCAAGCCCGATTATTTAAAATATACAGGCTTGGCAAACAGGCATTATAATATTAGCTTCTCCCCCAAAACAAGGTTCCAGATCTTTTCTGTTACAAAAACATTTACGGCGGTGCTCATTATGCAGCTATATGAGCAGGGCAGGATCAACCTTGATTCAACCATATCGGCATACTATCCCGAGTATCAAGGAGAAGCAGCGCATAAGGTAACCATCCGCAATTTGCTTACTTATAGCAGCGGCAGGTATTTAAAAGAAATGGACCCTAAATTTATTCCTGAAGCCTATGATCAGAATTTATGGCCTGTAGATACCTTCATTAACAGGTATTGCTCCGAAAAACTGATTGATACACCAGGAGCGAAATTCAATTACAGCAACGGCGACTTTATTTTGTTGGGCAGGATCATCGAAAAAATTTACAAACAGCCATTTGATGCTGTTTTGAAAGAAAAGATCCTGGCCCCGCTTAACATGGATAATACCAATTACCTGCACCACGAGGATATTGTTCCTAACCTTGATGAAGGTTATTACAACAAAGCAGGCAGTGTTGATTCTTTAATTATGCCTACCTATCACTATATCGATAATCATTTCTCGGCAGGGGCCATGTATTCAACACCGCAGGACCTGCTCACTTTTGATCAGGCCATATTTAACCATACACTATTGAAAAAGGCTACTGTAGATTTGATGCTGACATCCTATCCCAAACTTGGCGATGTTGCATTTGGCTTTTGGGTATACCCGCGAAAAATAGGGAAGTCGAATACCATTTTTGCCGAGCGGCAGGGGGCGGGATATGGAAACGAATCAAACTGGGTGCATTTAATAGATAAAGGGATAACCCTTATCCTGCTGTCGAACACAGAAACAGCCGATTTAAATAAGATGAGGTTAGATGTTCTGGATGCTTATTTAAATTATAAATAGAGCCTATTTATTGATTCTGAAAATTTGATAGTTGTACATGATCCTTTCCAGGTGATAATTACTTTTAACGAGATTGCTTACAAAGGCGCGCAAATCGGTATCAACCAGGTTTTGATATTCGGGAAACATAGGGACCAGGATCATGGCCGGTTTATTTTTTTGTAGATCCTGGTAAAAGCGAGCCTTTGCTATTGGCGTTTGAGTAATATTAAAATAAATGGTAGGTGATAATCTTTCCGAATAAACCTGTACCTGGGTACCAAAGCTGTGCACCAGCACCAAATCTGTACTATTAGTATGTGCTTTGATCCATTTCCCCAATGCTTTACGATCTCCCTCCGGTGGATTTACATATGGGGCTTTGCCGTAAATTATGGGAGGTTCGGTACTACCTAACAAAACTTTCACATTAGCTATAGGCACAGCCATCGACGGAAAGAAAATGATACCAACCGCTAAGGCCACTAAACCAGCAGGTAACTTGTATTTTTCAACAAGATATGTGGCTGCTATTGCATTGATAAGTGACAGGGACGGCAACAGATCTTTTAAATGCACCACATCATAAATCCCTATCATATTAATGGCAGTAAATGCCATCACGCACCATAAAACCGGGAGATCTATTTTCCTTTTAATAAAAACATAAAGCAATACTAATGGGTAGAAAAGCACAAGCGGCGAGTAAATAAACCGGTGGCAAAAGCTGTCAAATTTAAAGGCGGCTGTATGGTCAGTCGCACTGCCTTTGCCAAAGTTATCTAACAATCCGTTTATCAATAACTGATGGAGATCAATGCCCGACAATGCGCAGACTATTATCAAAACTAACAAGCCTGATACCACACCAAGGCAAAATATCAGGATATCAGTAAAGCGTTTCCGGAACAGTGCATGGATCAAAATCGCGACTATAACAAAAGCGGCCGAAAGCCTGAAATCAACAGCAATGCCGGCAAGCAGGCCTCCGATTAAAAGGGCTTGTTTATTTGAGGCATTAATGTACTTGTACACTGCAACTGTCATAAACATTACCTCGTAGGTTTCGGTAAATGCTACATATTGGCCTCCTGTAGCATGCCATAGTAACGACAGACCGTAGAACAATAACAGTAACAAACCCGCTGTGTTGCCTGCCAGCTTTTGGGCTATTTTATAAAGATAATAGATCCCTATAGTTTGGCATAGTGTTGCCAACACCCTCGGAAACCAATAATTTACACCAAAAAGAGTATCCGAAAGGCCAAAAATGGCAAAAATAAAAGGTGATTTATTGTCGGCCCCGCCGGTATAGGGAACAAGTCCATGCCTGAACCAATTACGGCCGATATAATGCCAGATAGATTCATCGAACGATAAAACAAACCCATTGCTGAGCAGGGTAACTATCAACTGTAAGGCAGTAAGAAAAACGAGAATGGTAAGCGGATTGATCTGATACCTGGTTCCTGTGCTTTTTAAAGTGATATGCATTGGATTTAAATTTCAGCACATTGAACCGGTTAGCCAAATTATGAATATACTCCCATAATTACCTTAACAACTGTGATACAGTTACTTTCCAGCTAAACTTACAAAGTTTTTGAAACTCTGTAAATTTAGTTAAAAAGGAAAGTTGTTTAAAAGCGATAATTCACACCGCCCTCAACGGTGGTAACAGATACGCCCAAAATATCAGCAGCCGATTGAATACTTATTGAGGGGCTGTAACCAAAATTGATATCCAGTTTTTTACCGATGATAAACCCGGCCTTTGCAATTGGCGCAAACCAGGTACCACCGCTTGATGGTACTTTTTCTTCTTGAACCGAATTATAACCAGCTACGGTAGCACTTGACACCTGTTTTTTTACATTAGCCCCGCTATACCGCGAAAAATTAATAGCAGCACCGCCACCCGCATAAAATTTCAAATTACTGCCGTTAAAAAAACTGTAGATAAGTTGTGGCCTTAATGACACGCTTGTTTGGGTAAATGAATAAGTATTAACTGTTAATGCGCTATACTCAGAATCATAATTGCTGATCCGGGCTTTGATCATCTCCAACACCAGCTCGGTCCTGAAAACCAAACGACCGGTATTGGGATTAAAGGGCGCATCGATACCAAAAACCAACTCGGGTAGGTACGAGGCTTTTTCCACATCAGTAGTCCCGGCAAATGGATTGCTTGATCGGGTTACCCTGCTGGCATTTAAACCGATACCTGCGTACAGATTATACGTCCGTGTTCCGTTTTTCTTGATGGGGGCTGTGGTATCATCATTATTGATGATATTAATTATCCTGAGCAATTCATCCTCATTGTAATTGAGCACTACAATGCGGTCAATAATTTTAGTGGCATCATCAGCGTGGTATTTATTAGCAAGTGCGATAAGTTGTGCATAATAAATGTTTTTCTTTTTTAATGCTGGCGAATCTTTGTCGAGATAAGGCTGATACTTCAGTTCCTGTGCAGCGGCACCTGTTTTATTATCAGTGACATAGAACCTCGTTTTAAGTGCATCAGTATATGATAGCAACGATACGTTGGTTCCCTTTTTTATGATCTTTAAAAACACCTGATCGGTTTTAGAGCTTGTGTCAATCTCATCTTTAATCGTCTGGATATTTGTTTTGCCCAAACTGATAGCTACCATAGCTGATTGATAAGCTTCAAAACCGGAGATTTCGAAATAGCCGAGATCTGTTGGGTGGTAAGTTTGCGCCTTATCATTAAGCGTCTTTTTAAAGCTGATGTTATTAGGATTGGAATACCACTCTCTATAATTAATAAAACCATTAATGGTTTCGCCGTTATTGGTGATAACATATCCTTGTTTGTAATTGGTTTGGGCAGAGACGAATGATGGAAGCAGAAAAATTGCAAGTACCAGTGTGTAAAATAGCTTCATGAAATAATGTGATCGGTATAAGTTTATCGAAGACCCTAAAATACATTAATTATTATTGATTTTAAGGCATAAACTTCACCACTGTTAAATAGTGTGTTGCGGATTACAGGGGTAATTTTATAACCTTAACCGCATTGCCCCGCTCAAGCGAATGATGCTCCAGCCACTGACTTTGTTGCTGATCTGTCAACTTACCGGCCTGTAGTGCGACTATCCTGGCTTCAAGTCTTGCCAGGCACAGCTTCTTATTTTGTAATTGCGACCGGCTATCCATTACGGTAACCTGTATGCCGGTAGGCTTGTGTACACCGCGCACTGCTGTTTCAACCTTATTTACATTTTGCCCGCCGGGGCCTGATGACCGGATGGTTTCAAATACCACATCAGCAGGATCAAAACGCGTTTGCTCCGGAACATCAAATACCTCAACACCTACAAACCAATTTTTACGCTTATGCGCCGGTCGATAGGGGCTTTGTGCCGTCCACTGTATAGTTCCCTGCCAATCTCTCAACAGGTTTTCCAATTGATCACCGTCTGCCAATAAAGTAGATGACAGGAGTGTACCACTTTCGTCGCCCGATTTATCTTCGGTTACGGAGATCGCTATATTTTGTGCCTTTGCCTGTTTCAGGATCATGTCCTTGACCTTAACAACAACGCGGCAGCACTCTGCAGGACCTTTGCCTGCCGTAATTTGTATGATCTTTTTCATTATTCTTTATCCATTTTTACTATGCGCGGGTAAAACTTACCCTGTACTTCAATTAATTGCTGCTGGGCAGCCATCACGGTTTCGATGTTTTTATAGGCGGATGGGTTTTCTTCCAAACTGCCGCCAATTAGGGTTACCCCGGCATCGGTCAGCATTTTTTCGACAGCAAAGCAAGATATTGTTGAGGTGGCAGATTAAGCTCATTATCCGCGTAAAGTTCTATCAGCCCAAACTCCACAAAATGATTGCCGCTGCCCGATGAGCCCAGTTGCTTTACGGCTTTGCCATGCAGTTTTTTAAGCAGTTGTGTTTGATTAAACACCGGGCTATCCAATACTTCGTGATATTGTGATTTACTTAACCCGCCATCAGCTCCAAAATGAGTGTGATCATTTATAGCCTGTTTTACCTTGTGGCTATAACGTTTCAGGAAACGCTCATCAGCATCAATAATGGATAAAGCCATCCTGCAGCCGATATCCATACCAACGCCGTAAGGGATCACCGCATTTAACGGCAAGTACCCCGCCAATGGGCAGGCCATAACCACTGTGCGCATCAGGCATCAAGGCCCCCTGCAAACTAACCGTAAGTTTTAGGGCAAGCTCCATCTGTTTTATAGCGGATAACTCAATGTGTTCTTCGCCATAAATATTTAATGGTGCATGTTGATCCTTTAACTCGTAAGATGCAGTTACAGGTTCATTTTTATTGTTAATGAATGTTTCGGCTATTTTGCCGGTTATATCATTGTTTAAATAAGCATAGGGTTGTTGCCTGATCTTACTTAACAGATCAATTACCTCAGCTTTGCTGTAATGCTTAAAGTACCTGCCTGTTATATTCACTGCCAGGCTGCGCTGTTTATTATCAGCGTAACCTATTTGTGTTAATTCTTTTGTTTTTAAATTGCCCATAAGGGTATATCCTTTAATAGTCGAGGTATGCTTCTTTCGAAGCGTACTTCGGTTTGTTTTTAAATTCGTTAATGTATTTAGGCTGCTCGAAAAAAATGGACTTCCAATATTTATAGGTATTACCGCGCTTTATCCGGTTGATATACGGCCAAAGATTATCCCGCCTAATGCGGTTATCAATTTCACCAATTTGTTGTTCCAGTAGTTCGTCTCCGAGTTTTACCTGATAAATAAAATGAGGCTTAATAGCCAGCTCAAACCGCCATGGTTCTGTGAACACAAATCGAACTGTCCAATATTTGTATGGCTCGTTCCATATGTCTTTCCGTTCAAACAAGGCCTTCTCTTCGTCGGTGAGCTGCATTTTATTCAGGCGCCAATTATAAGGGCTAAAATCCTGCAGAAATTGAGGCCGGTTCAAATACTCGTAAGTCATTCTCCTCTTTTTCTTTACCTCAAATGTTTCATCGTAATGGTAAACGGCAAAATTTATTTTATTCAGCAATTCTTCGTAAAATGCCGCCTTCGGGGCACGCTTTTCTTTTGCAGTTAGCACAAATACCCGCTTCCAACCCTTTTGATATGGTTTTTCGAGAGGAACCCACGGTAATGCATCTTTTTGTAACAGCAACTTACCCTGAAGTTTATCAAGCCTGATCAGCTTTTTGTCAAACGCTTCTTTGGCCAAGCGCTTTTTTCTCCGTGCCGATTTTAAACGGTACGGCAAATCATGTATGTCCATCGGACTTTACGTGTTTAATTCTTTAAAATCTGTTGTGATTTTTAAAAGTTCATCCCCGGGTTAGGGATATACCCATTTTGAAAAGCGCAAGCCAAACCTTCAACGCGTAAAAAATCCGCAGACAAACAAACCCTATCGCCGGTTAAAACAAACCGATCAAATCGTCTAAATAAAACAAAAGAATTGCTGTCCACCTGTTAAAGGTGATGCACTAATGGGATATGGATGAGATACTCTGTAGCATAGTCCTTAAAATATTAAAGGGTTAACAATTAAGGAATTGCTGCAAAGATGCAAATATTTTTTGATTAAGGAATAAGCGGATAAATAAAAAGCGTCTTTGCGAGGTACGAAGCAATCGCGAACTGTACAGGGCGGACCTGTAAGTCGGGGATTATTAATAATTATAATTTGATTTTATAGGTATTAATGAGCTCCCTCTGGTCGGTTGTCTTCGTACCTCGCAATGACGCGCGTTTGAAGGTTTCTGAATAGCGAAAATCAGACTTACGAAGTTTTAAAAACTTCGTAAGTCTTGCAGTGGTTTTAACTTTACAATATAAACTTCGTGCTCAGGAAATTGGAATCGTTATCATTCACAATTTCGTTGATGATGTTTTTATTGGTTTCGGTCATTTTGGTGGTAACCAATGAGCGGATAGAGAACGATCTCAAAGCATCATGTACCGAAAGTGTCCCTTCAGCACTGTCTTTACGCCCGGTGAAAGGGAACACATCCGGTCCGCGCTGACACTGGCTGTTGATGTTTACGCGGCTCACCAGGTTTACAAAGGGATCTATCAGCGATGAAATTTCTTTGGCATCATTACTGAAAATACTTACCTGCATACCATGCGGCGAGTCAATCTGGTAAGTGATCGGTTCCTCAATATCCTCAAACGGAATTACCGGGATCACCGGGCCAAACTGCTCTTCGCGGTATAGCTTCATATTTTCATTAACAGGGTAAACTATCGCCGGGAAAAAGAACGAAGCAGATGTTTCGCCGCCGTTTTCGTTAATGATTTTGGCACCGTTGGCTAAGGCATCGTTTACAATATCTGTTAAATACGCCGGCTTGTGCGGCTCGGGCAGTGGAGTAAGTTTTACATCCTTTTCCCATGGCAGGCCGAATTTAAGTTTGGCAACGGCTTCGCTCAATAGTTTTAAAAACTCATCGGCAACTGCTTTGTGCACAAATATTACTTTAATGGCAGTACAGCGCTGGCCATTAAATGACAGCGAACCTAAAATACACTCACTTACCGCCTGCTGCAGATCGGCATGCTTGGTTACAATGGCGGCATTCTTGGCATCCAGACTTAAAACAGCCCTTAAACGGTTAATTTTAGGGTGACGCTTTTTAAGGTCGTTTGCCACTTTACTCGAACCGATAAAGGCCAGCACATTCACCTTGCCCGATGCCATCAGTCCCGGGGTTACCACGGCACCGCGGCCATAAATGGTATTTACCACTCCTTTAGGAAACGATTCCTGGAAGGCTTTTAACAGTGGGTAATGCAGCAGTGTACCGTGTTTAGGTGGTTTAAATAAAATAGTATTCCCCATAATCAGTGCGGGGATGAGGGTAGTAAAAGTTTCGTTAAGCGGGTAGTTGAACGGCCCCATGCAAAGTACCACACCCAGTGGTGAACGACGGATCTGGGCTACCAGTCCTTCGGCCATTTCAAAGCGCGATGACTGACGGTCGATATCCTTGAGGGCATCAATAGTGGCATTGATGTACTCAATGGTACGGTCAAATTCTTTAGCCGAATCGGCGTATGATTTACCGATTTCCCACATCAGCAACTTTACCACCAGCGTACGTTGTTCGCTCATTTTGTAAATGAAGCGTTCCATACATTTAATGCGGTCGGCAATGCTCATGGTAGGCCATTCGCCGCGACCGTTGTCATACGCTTCAAGGGCGGCGTCCAAAGCTTCAAAAGCTTCCTTTTCGGTACAAACAGGGTATGTACCTATCAGCTTGCGGGTAAAAGTACCATCCTGTCCCCAAAAACCAACGGGCGAGTAAACCTCGCTTACTTCGCCGTTCCAGGGTTTCATTTCGCCACCGCTCAGGTATTCGCGCTGGTGTACTTCTTCAATCTGAAATTCGGGGGGAATATTATTTTCATCAACAAAAATTGAACTGAGCTGGGTTTTAAAACTCATATTTTTTCAAGGGTTTGATTTGCCCTAAGATAAAAAAAGCCTGCTTTAACAAGCAAGCTTTTATGCGTTAATAAATTGTTTACTGATTTATTGCGAAGCGATGGTCTTTTGTTGAAAATCTATTTGAAAAAGTGTCCTTAAACATTAAACAATCCGTTGCGTTCCTGTTCCTGGTAATCCTGCACCGTTTCAATAGCGTTATCAATTACATCGCTCAAAGCAGTTATAAATGTACCGGGTTGGGCAAGGCTCATGGCGTGCTTAATGGCATCAACCTCTTTAGGCACTACCTCAACCTGTTTGTTAGGATCAACTGATTCAATTCCCTCTCTGAGTAAACCAATGATATTTTCGGCGGTACGGCCACGCAGGTGTTTCTCCTGGCGCAGAATGATATAATCAAACATTTCGGCCGATAGCTTGCCCAGTTCACGGATGTCATCATCCCGCCTGTCGCCGGTACCTGCTATAATACCAATCTTAAGCGGCGAATCGATATGCTTCAAAAACTCTTTGATACCGGTATAACCATCAGGGTTGTGGGCAAAATCTATCATGAACCTAAAATCTTTAAATTCAAAGATATTCATACGGCCAGGCGTTTGAGATGCCGATGGAATGAAGGTTTCGAGCGAAATCTTAATATCCTCTGTTTTAAATCCCCATAAAAATGTAGCCAGTGTAGCGGCCAGTACGTTCTCGATCATAAACGGCACGGTACCACCAAACGTAAGCGGGATCAGGATGGTACGTTGTACGCGGATTTTCCAGTCGCCTTTTAAAATGGTGATAAATCCATTTTCGCAGATAGCGGCGATGCCCCCTTTTTTGCAATGCGACTTGATGATCGGGTTGTTTTCGTTACGACTGAAATAAGCGATGTTACATTCGGCTTTTTTGCCAATGCGTACGCAATATTCATTATCGGCATTTAAAACGCCCCAGCCATCCTTTTTAACCGAATTTAACACTACGCTTTTCACCCTTGAAAGGTCTTCAAGCGAATGAATATCCGACAAGCCAAGGTGATCCTCCTGGATGTTTGTAATAACCCCAATATCGCAAAAGCCAAAACCTAAGCCCGAGCGCAGAATGCCGCCGCGGGCAGTTTCCAGTACTGCGAAATCAACCGTTGGATCTTTCAATATAAACTCAGAGCTAACCGGGCCTGTAGTATCGCCCTTCAGCATCATGTTGTTTTGAACGTAAATGCCGTCAGATGTAGTAAAACCCACCCTATGCCCGTTGTTTTTTACAATGTGCGCTATCAAACGGGTGGTAGTGGTTTTACCGTTGGTACCTGTAATAGCGATGATAGGGATGCGGGCCGATTTTCCGGCCGGGTAAAGCATATCAATTACATGCCCGGCTACGTTGCGCGGCAGGCCTTCGCTTGGTGCAATGTGCATCCTGAAGCCAGGCGCTGCGTTAACCTCAAGGATCACACCACCAGTATCGGTAAGCGGCTCGGTAAGGTTTTGCGCCATAATATCGATACCACAAATATCCAGACCAATGATTTTAGAGATCCGCTCGCAAATAAAGATGTTTTGCGGGTGCACATGGTCGGTAACATCAACAGATGTACCGCCGGTGCTCAGGTTAGCGGTCGACTTAACGTAAACAACCTCATCCTTTTCCGGAACGGTTTCAAGCGTGTAGCCCTTTTTGGCCAGCAGGTCGAGCGTATCACGATCTACCGTTATTTCGGTAAGCACATTTTCATGCCCATAGCCACGGCGTGGGTCGGTGTTTTCCAGATCAATCAACTCCTGGATGTTCAGCCTTCCGTCGCCGGTAACATTAGCCGGTTTACGTAAGGCCGCTGCAACCATTTTATTATCGATAACCAGCACCCTGAAATCAAAGCCAGTAACATATCGCTCCACAATGACACGGCGCGAGATTTTTGCAGCGTGCTCATAGGCTTCAATAGCTTCTTCTTCTGTCTTGATATTGATAGAAATACCGCGACCATGGTTACCATCAAGCGGTTTAAATACCAGCGGGAAACCCACCTTGCGGATAGCATCCGGCACAGCCGATGCCGATGATATGGTTACGCCTTTGGCTACCGGAATAGCCTGTTCCTGCAGCAGGCGTTTGGTTTCTTCCTTATTGCTGGCTATATCAACGGCAATACTGCTGGTTTTTTCGGTCATGGTAGCGCGGAAACGCACCTGGTTTTTACCATAGCCCAATTGCACTAACGATTGATTGTTGAGCCTGATCCATGGGATATCCCTTGCAATAGCTTCTTCTACAATTGATCCGGTACTTGGCCCTAAGCGGGTGTTTTCCCTGATCTCGCGCATTTGTTGAATATCAGCATCCAGGTTGTAATCTTCACCTTTGATGAGTGCTTCTGTAATGCGCACGGCCGATTCGGCGGCGAAAACGCCAACCTTTTCTTCCAGGTAAGCAAATACCACATTGTATACACCTTTTGTTTTGGTTTCGCGGGTACGGCCAAAGCCGGTATCCATACCGGCAAGAGTTTGGATCTCAAGCGCTATATGCTCAATAACGTGGCCCATCCAGGTGCCTGCTATTACCCGCTGAAAAAATCCGCCGGGTACGCCTGGCGAGCAGCGGTGGCTGTATAACGATGGCAGCAGCTTTTCAAGCCGTTCATAAAAACCATCAATTTCGTTAGAGGGGCGGTGCTCCATCTCCTGCAGATCAAGCCGCATTTGTATTAATTTTTTGCGCCTGATGCTCCAAATGTTGGGTCCGCGTAGTACCTGAATATTTTCGATCTTCATGTATGTAGAATGCTATTTTTTGTCAGTCTAATTTCTCCTTAAAACTATAAAACATAACACGGGAATAAAATTTTTGATGTCAAAAAGCCATTATTTATTATTAGTTCCTGTGTTTGTGCAGGTTTTTATCGTAATTTGTATATAGTTGTATTAAGATAATGTGAAATAATCATGATTGTCCCGAAAGGTAAGCTAATAATTATAGGCGGCGCGGTTGATATGGGTAGTAATGTTACCCTCCAGGAGCATATTTTGCAGCCCGATTATATCAAATTTTTTGAACAAGGCATATTAAGGCGCATAATTAACGAATCTGCGAAGCACGAAGGCTCACAAATTGAGGTGATCACCACTGCCTCACAAATTCCGGAGCTTGTTGGTGAGGAGTATATCAAAGCCTTTGGCCAGCTTAACGTTACCAATGTTAACGTACTGCACATCAAGAGCCGTGAAGATGCAGCCAATAAAGTTTATCTCGACAGGATCCGTAAGGCCGATGTGGTGATGTTTAGCGGGGGCGACCAGCTCAGGCTAACAGCCATTTTTGGAGGTACCGAATTTTTGCAGATCCTGAAACAACGTTATCAGAAAGAAAACTTTGTAATAGCAGGGACTTCGGCAGGAGCAGCGGCTGCATCAACACATATGATTTACCGCGGGCAAAGTAACGAAGCCCTGGTTAAAGGCGAGGTGCAGATTACCGCCGGTCTTGGCTTTATCGACTCGGTTATTGTTGATACCCACTTTGTACAGCGCGGCCGTATTGGCAGGTTAATGTATGCAGTGGCAACCAACCCGGGCATTTTAGGGATAGGATTAGGCGAAGATACAGGCCTGCTCATTACCGAGGGGTATATGATGGAAGCGATAGGCTCGGGCCTGATTATTTTGGTTGACGGACGCAACATCGTGTCAACTAATATTTATGATGTAGAGCTTGGTTCGCCAATCTCTATCGAAAACTTAAGGGTGCACGTGATGTCGATATTTGACAAGTACGATTTGGTGCAGCACCGTTTAATCATAAAAAAGAGCATGAAGGTTGAAGAAGGCGTTTTTATAAATGCACCAGGCAGCAAACTTCTACAATAATTTAAACTGCATATAGTTCTTATAAATACCCTGGCCTTATTTATGCAGGTACATCTACTTAATTTATAATTATGAAAATAATTATTCACGGCGGTTTTTTTAGCGAATCGCTTACCAACCAGGAAGTAAAGCTGGCCAAACAGGAAGCCCTGAATGGTATAGTACAGTTAGGATATAACCATCTGCAACATCATACCGCGGCAGAAACTGTAGTATATACTGTACGGTTGCTTGAAGATTGCGAGCTTTTTAATGCCGGTACCGGATCGCAAATTCAGAGCGATGGTAAAATCCGCCTCAGCGCATCGCTCATGGATGGCAAAACCCAGCGCTTTTCGGGCGTTATCAACATTGAAGATGTTAAAAACCCTATCTGCGTAGCCGAAAAACTTCAGGCCTATGATGATCGTGTATTAAGCGGCAAAGGAGCGTGCGATTTTGCTATAGAAAACGGACATAAATACTATAATCCCGAAATACCACAGCGCCGTCATGAGTACGAGCAAAAACTAAGCGACTCCATCAGGCTCGGCACCGTAGGCTGCGTTGCGCTTGATGTACATGGCAACCTGGCTGCTGCTACCAGTACCGGGGGCAAAGGCTTTGAAATTCCTGGCCGTGTTAGTGATTCGGCCACTACTGCGGGTAATTATGCTAATGCATTTGCGGGCGTTTCATGTACCGGCGTAGGTGAAGATATTGTAAGCGGATCGGTAGCTGTTAAAATTGTTACACGCGTAACCGATGGCATGACCCTCATGGCCGCTACCGAAAAAACCCTTGACGAAATGAAGCCCTATGATGGCTTTGCAGGCGTGATAGGCATCACCACCGACGGGCAGATCTATCACTCCGATACCCACCCTTATATGGTTTGGGCACTGCACGATGGCGACATTGAAGTTTTTAACTAAAACCTAAATTTATTTTTTCCGTAGAAAGGTACAAATTCAATATTTGTAAAATAACAGTGGCATTTAAGCGTTTATGTGTTTGCTGCCTTTTATAGGTATTGTTTTCCCGTTAACAAATAATTACATTTGTTAAGCTGATTAATTTAAAATTACACAGTTTAAACCCAGGAAAAAAGATTAGATGAGATATTTCCTACTTATTATTTTATGCTCTGTTGGGTTCAATGCATCAGCGCAATGGTATTACAAACCGTTCAATAAGCGCACCAGGTCTCCGCAGATGGCATATGCGCAAAATCATTCCATTAAAAGGTTGCCGCCCCCTACAGTAGCTAAAGTAAAAATCCCGCCAACTATTATTGAGCATACGCCTTATGTAATGGCAATGATCGAGGAATCGGTGATGAGAACCGCTCAGCATAATATGCGTTTCCATGTATACAATGCTGCAAGCTATAACTTTAGCGACCTGGCGCAGATGTACATGAAGCAAAACCGCCTGGCCGAAGCTAAATGGTTCCTGCTGCAAAGCATTACCATATCGCGCCAGCAAAATGATGACAGGCACACCATAGCCAACCTGCTTGATCTGGCAGCTGTAAAAGCCGATTACGGCGATTATGCACAGGCTAAACAGGATTTAGCCGAAGCCCGCCAGTTAGCTATTTCACGCGGTTTAACATATGACCTGGCTACAGTAGAGAAAAAAACGCGCTATTTACAGGACAACAAATTTAAAACGCCACACAGCGAAACCCGCTTTGCAGAAACTGCCGATGCCGGTACAATTACCAAACCGGTTAATAAATAGTATTTTTTTGTAACAAAAGCGTAAAATGGTGCAGCTCGCATACTATTAGTAAAACATAATCGTATTATTGTTCTTAGTAATTAAGAGACAGCATTTTGACTGTCTCTTTTTTATTTTACATTAGCAAATTAATAATAGGCACAAGTATTGATGTTTTACACCAACCCCGATTTAACTACAGTAAAAGATATGTTTAAGAAAGTATATTTGTTATTGGTGCTGGGCGCAGCCCTCGCCTGTAAAGCATCGCCATCCAAACCTGTTAAAGTAGCAGGTTCAAATGATTTACAGCCCGATGAGCAACAAAGCGTTGTTTGTAAGCAGGTAGCATCATTAATTTCCAACTATAACTATAAAAAAGTTCCGCTGAACGATTCGGTATCAGCTATAATTTTTGATCGTTATATCAAATCGCTTGATGAAAACCACAGCTATTTTTTAGCATCAGATATCAAGGATTTTGAAAAATATAAAACCGTACTTGATGATGATATTAAAGCAGGCAACCTGGCCGATGCTTTTTACATCTTCAACGTTTTTCAAAAAAGGTACATCGAACACGTAAAATATTCAATTGAACAGATCAGCAAAAACTTCGATTTTAACAAAACCGAAACCTTTGTGTATGACCGTGACAAACTGCCCTGGATTGCTACACAGAGCGATATGGATGCCATGTGGACCAAGCGCGTTAAGTACGACCTGCTAAACCTTAAACTGGCCAATGCAGATATGGCTAAAAACAAGGAGACACTTAAAAAACGTTATGAAAACCTGTTGACTCAAACCAACAAGTTATCAAATCAGGACGTTTTCCAATACTTCATGGATGCCTTTACCGAGGCTATCGATCCGCATACTAACTACTTTAATCCATCAAACGCTGCCAATTTCAATATTGAAATGTCGCGCCAGGTTGAAGGGATAGGGGCTTCACTCCAGGTAGAAAACGAGTATGTAACTATCAAAACTATCGTAGCAGGCGGCCCGGCCGATAAAAGCCACCAGATAAGTGTTGATGACCGTATTGTTGCCGTGGCCCAAGGCAAAACCGGCGAATTTCAGAACGTGGTAGGCTGGCGCGTGGATAATGCCATCGCCATCATCCGTGGCACTAAAGGCACTACAGTTAGGCTTGAAATATTGCCTGCGGGTGTAAACGCATCTGCTAAACCAAAAGTGGTTGAAATGGTTCGCGAAAAGATCATCCTGAAAGATCAATCGGCCAAAAAAGAGATCCGCACTTACAACAGCAATGGTAAAACGGTTAGGATAGGGTTGATATCTATCCCGGCATTCTACATTGACTTTAACGATTATAAAGCAGGTAACCCTAACTACAAAAGTACTACCCACGATGTTAAGGCGATCCTTGACTCATTAAAGAAGGAAAATGTGGATGGCCTCGTGATCGACCTGCGTGAAAACGGCGGAGGTTCATTGATGGAAGCCATTGAGCTTACCGGCCTGTTCATTAAAACCGGCCCGGTAGTACAGGTACGTGACACCAAAGACCAGGTTGAAATTGATAAAGACGAAGATCCTGATATTAGCTACAGTGGCCCGATGGCCGTATTGGTTGATCGTTTCAGTGCTTCAGCCTCTGAAATCTTCTCAGGCGCAATACAGGATTACGGTCGCGGGTTGATATTGGGTACTCAAACTTATGGTAAGGGTTCGGTACAAAGCGCCATCGACCTTGACAGGGTGATCGGTTCTTCTCTTCGCGATAAAATTGCGGGCGTAGTTGGCGGCGGTAAAAAAACAACTTCTACCGGTAGCCAAAGCACTTATGGCCAGCTTAACCTTACTATAGCCAAGTTCTATCGCATCAGCGGTAATTCAACTCAGCATAAAGGTGTAACACCTGATATCTCTTTCCCTTCGGTTATTCCGTTGGATAAATACGGTGAAGATACCGAGCCATCAGCAATGCCTTTTGACATCATTGCCAAAACAGATTATACCAAAACAGGCGATTTCACCGGCGTATTGCCACAGCTTAAAAAACTGCATGACCAACGTATGGCCGGCAGCGACAGCTATAAATACCTGCTTGAAGATATCGCCGATTTCAAAAAACACGATGCTGATGACAGCGTATCACTGAAAGAGTCTGACTTGAAAAAACAGCGCGACGATGATGAAGCAAAAGCATTTGAACGCAACAACCTGCGCCGCGTAGCATTAGGTTTACCAGCCCTTAAAAAAGGACAAACCAAACCTAAAAACGAAGACCTTGACTTCGTAAAACGCGAAGCCGGCCAAATCATGACCGACTACATCAGTCTTGATAACAAGTTTACAAGTGTTGGCTCACAGCCAGCTAACTAAGTAGGTTTTAGATAACATTCAGCGCCCGGTATTGAAAGATGCCGGGCGTTTTTATTTCACCTAATTACTCTCTAACCCGTCATTGCGAGGTACGAAGCAATCCCTAACTCTACAGAGCGGTTTTACAAATCGGGGATTGCTTCGCAATGACGCTTTTATATTCAGTTTATATCCCCAACGTAAAAATCACTTATCATTATAAAACCCTGTCGGCTAATACCCTTGCATTTTGTAAATTTGGCCTCTTACAAAAAATAGATACTACGTTGAAGAATAATATCCTTATTGTTGATGATGTGCATGCCATATTTATGGAGCAGGCCGAAGCTAAAGGTTACACCTGCGATTATCGTCCGCTGATTAAGCTTGACGAAGCTATGCAGATTATAAGCAACTATGCCGGTTTGGTGATCCGCTCAAAATTCAGGGTGGATAAAGCCGTGCTTGACGCCGCCACCAACCTGCAGTTTATAGCCCGTGCCGGCGCCGGTATGGATAATATTGATGAAGATTATGCTGCTCAAAAAGGCATAAACCTCATTAATGCTCCCGAAGGTAATTCTGATGCCGTGGGTGAACACGCCATAGGTTTATTGCTATCATTAATGAATAACCTGAACCGTGGCGATGCTGAAATCCGCGACGGCAAATGGCAGCGTGAGGCCAATCGTGGTTATGAGCTAAAAGGCAAAACTGTGGGTATCATTGGCTACGGGCATATGGGTAGCAGTTTTGCACGCAAACTTTCGGGTTTCCAGGTAAACGTTATTGCTTATGATAAATACAAAACGGGTTTCAGCGATAAATATGCCCGCGAAGTAAGCATGGAAGAAATTGTTAAGCACAGCGATGTACTAAGCCTGCATATCCCGCTAACTACCGAAACTAACGGACTGGTTGACGATGAGTACCTGTTCCACTTCAAAAAACCTATATTTTTCCTGAACACATCCCGCGGTAAAACCGCTAAGGTAAGCGCTGTACTTAATGCTATACGCGAAGGCAAAATATTGGGCGCCGGATTAGATGTACTTGAGGTTGAAAAATTCCCTGCCCTCGCCGAGCAGCCGTGGTTTGAAGAATTAAGGCAAAGCGGTAAAGTGTTATTAAGCCCACACGTTGCCGGCTGGACATTTGATTCGTACCGGAAGATCAGCGAAGTGATGGCTGAGAAGTTGGTTGATTTGAAGGTTTGAACCTTGATTTATGGGATTTGAGGATTGCCATGAGTTATGCGTTGTCTGAACTCGAATTTTTTGAATTAAAGAATTAGCAGAACGCTAAGTAAATTCGATAAATTCTTAAAATTCGTTTAATTCGAGTTCAGACAAACATCCTGCTAATCCTCAAATCCCATAAATCAGGGTTCAGACAAAAAATCTTTCAACCCATTGTTAACAATCTTTTTTTGAATTGTAAGCCTATTCCCTCAACTTCGCAGTCCGAATTTTGATTATGAGTATTCATTATAAAATAATAGCTGCAGAGCTTTCTGTAGCCGAAAAACAGGTTACCGCTACGGTAGGCCTGCTTGATGAAGGAGCCACAGTTCCGTTCATTTCCCGTTACCGTAAAGAGCTTACCGGCAGTTTGGATGAGGTACAGGTTGCCGCCATCCGCGATCGCGTACAACAACTGCGCGAGCTGGATAAACGCCGGGAGGCTATCCTGAAATCGCTTACAGACCTGGGAAAGTTAACGCCCGAACTGGAAAAGCAGATCAACGAAGCCGAAACCATGGTTACGTTGGAAGATATCTATCTTCCTTATCGTCCTAAACGCAAAACCCGCGCTACAGCGGCCCGCGAAAAAGGCCTTCAGCCACTTGCCGACGTTTTATTAGAACAAAACAATATCGACCCGGAACTGATCGCCGCCGAATATATCAGCGATGAAAAAGGCGTTGCCAGCGTTGAGGAGGCCCTGGCCGGAGCAAGGGATATCATCGCCGAAACCGTTGCAGAGAATGCAGAAGTACGCACCAAGATCCGTGAGCTTTTTGTAGAGAAAGGCACTTTCGCATCGCGCGTAGTTGAAGGTAAAGAAGAAGCAGGCATTAAATACAAAGACTACTTTGAATGGACAGAGCCGGTTAAGACAGCTCCATCTCACCGCATACTGGCTATGCGCCGCGGTGAAAAAGAGGAGATTCTGTGGCTCGATCTGAAACCAGAAGAAGAAGATGCGTTGGAGATACTGGAAAATTCAGTTATCAAAGCCAACAACCAGGCATCGGGCCAGGTTCGCTTAGCGGTAACCGATGGCTACAAGCGCCTGCTAAAACCATCGATGGAAACGGAAGTACGCCTGCTTACCAAAAAGAAAGCCGACGAGGAAGCTATCCGTGTATTTGCTGAAAATGCCCGTCAATTATTACTTGCTGCACCACTTGGCCAAAAAAGGGTGTTGGCTCTTGACCCGGGCTTCCGTACAGGCTGTAAATTGGTTTGTTTGGATGAGCAGGGCAAACTGCTTGAAAATACTACCGTTTATCCGCATACAGGCGCAGGACAGGCGCGTGAAGCCGAAAAAACGGTACAGCACTTGTTCCAGAAGTATAATATCGAAGCTATCGCTATTGGTAATGGCACCGCAGGCCGCGAAACGGAAGTTTTTGTGCGCAACCTGAATCTATCAGGCGCAACCATTGTAATGGTAAATGAAAGCGGTGCTTCTATCTATTCTGCATCTGAAGTAGCAAGGGAAGAATTTCCTGACTATGACGTTACCGTAAGGGGAGCCGTATCTATCGGCCGCCGTTTAATGGATCCACTGGCCGAATTGGTAAAAATCGACCCAAAATCAATTGGGGTAGGTCAGTACCAGCATGACGTTGATCAGAATAAGCTTCAGACGTCCTTAGATGACACTGTGATCAGCGCAGTGAACGCGGTAGGTGTTGAGCTTAACACAGCCTCAAAACAGATCCTGGCTTATGTATCAGGCCTTGGCCCGCAGCTGGCACAAAACATTGTTGAGTACCGTAACCAAAACGGGGCTTTTAAACGCCGTGAGCAGTTGAAAAAAGTTCCGCGTTTGGGCGATAAGGCATTTGAGCAGGCAGCAGGCTTCCTTCGGATCCACAATGCAGAGAACCCGCTTGATACCAGCGCCGTTCACCCGGAGCGTTATGGTTTACTGGAACAGATGGCGACTGACATGAAATGTACTGTAAAGGATTTGATGGGCAACCCAACCCTGCGCAAAAGCATTCCGCTGCAAAAATATGTTTCCGAAACAGTTGGCTTACCAACTTTGAACGATATCATGGCCGAGCTTGCCAAACCGGGCCGCGACCCGCGTGAGCAATTCGAGGCATTCAGCTTTACCGATGGAATCAATGCCATTGGCGACTTGAAAGTGGGCATGAAACTACCGGGTATTGTCACCAACATCACTGCTTTCGGCGCTTTTGTTGATATCGGTGTTCACCAGGATGGCCTTGTTCACCTGAGCCAGATCACTAACCGTTACATTAAAGACCCTAACGAAGTACTTAAAGTACATCAAAAGGTTGAGGTAACCGTTACCGAGGTTGACGTGAACCGCAAACGCATTGCCCTATCCATGAAAGAAAACGACAAGAGCGAGCCAAACAACCAGCGCCGTAATGACGACCGTCGTCCACAGGGTAATAACAAACCGAACTTTAATAAAAGAGCCGAAAAAGAGCCTGAAACCGATATGGCTTTGAAACTGGCTGCTTTAAAGGGGAAGTTTAAGTTATAATTTAAAGTAGCATAATCTAAAAGACGTCATTGCGAGGTACGAAGCAATCCCAAACTATACAGGGCGGACTTGCAAATCGGGGATTGCTTCGTACCTCGCAATGACGCTTCTTTTTGTTACCTGTAAATTTTTATTCCCCATAAACAAAAAATCCCCAACCTGATGGCTGGGGATTTTTATTTATATCATCTAACAGATACTTATGCTACTGTACCCTCTTTCAGTTTCTCCGCATTCTCGGCAAACTGAAGCGATTCAAGAATCTCCTGTAAATCACCATTAAGAACGCCTGGCAGGTTGTAAATGGTCAAGCCAATACGGTGCTCAGTTAAACGTCCTTGCGGATAGTTATAAGTACGTACCTTGGCCGACCTGTCGCCAGTTGATACCATGGTTTTACGTTTTTTAGATGTTTCTTCCAGGTGCTTCTGTAACTCCATCTCGTACACCCTCGAACGCAATACCTGTAAAGCTTTATCGTAGTTTTTTAATTGTGATTTCTGATCCTGACACTGGGCAACAATGCCTGTAGGAAGGTGAGTTAACCTTACCGCAGAATAGGTAGTATTTACCGACTGACCGCCCGGCCCCGAAGCACAGAACAGATCCTTACGGATATCACTTACCTGCAGGTCAATGTCAAACTCATCAACCTCGGGTAATACTACTACAGATGCTGCTGAGGTATGTACACGGCCTTGTGTTTCGGTATCAGGCACACGTTGTACACGGTGTACGCCCGATTCATATTTAAGCGTTCCGTAAGCGTCTTCGGCGTTTACGTTGAATACAATCTCTTTGTAACCGCCGCTGGTACCTTCGGTATAGTCAACCAGTTCGGTACGCCAGCCGCGTTTTTCGCAGTAACGCATATACATGCGGTAAAGGTCGCCAGCAAAAAGGGCAGCTTCGTCACCACCTGTACCACCACGAATCTCGACGATAGCATTTTTTGAATCCTCAGGATCTTTAGGGATGAGCATCAAACGGATCTCCTCCTCTTTTACTTCCTGCTGGGCAAGCAGTTCGTCGAGTTCCATTTTAGCCATTTCGCGAAACTCCTCGTCCTTTTCGGTGGCCAGGATTTCTTTATTGGTATCGATATTGCTCATAATGTTGCGGTAGATATAATACTCATCAACAATTTTGGCAAGGTCTTTATATTCTTTGTTTAACTGGGCAAAACGCTTCATGTCCTGCATGGCGTCAGGACTGCTCAGCTCACCTTCAACATTTTTCCAGCGCTCGTATATCAGCTCTAATTTATCTAACATATTTTATAAATAATGATGCAGCTAAAACTGTTTGATATTGAACCGGCTTATGAAAGATTTGACGTTTCGGGGCGGCTTACAGGCTTGCTGCAAAAAAGTGCACAAAAGTACGTATTTTTTCTGTAAGAAAGATACCTTGTTTCGCTGTGCGGCTATCGCTAACACAGCTTATTACAATGAGCAAACAATGATGGCGACAACGCAAGAGTTGTATATTACATGTTTCAAGTTTATATTGAAAACTTATTTATATATTAGATTTTAATATACTAAACCTTAAATCTTAAAACTATGGGCGGATTAGGCGCACCTGAAATCATTTTAATTATTGTAGCTTTTGCAAGTCTTGGATCAATGATACTTTTCCCGATCTGGGGGTACAATGCCGGTGCTAAACGAACCATTGGTGCAGTTCCGGGCCTGCTTTTGGGACTATTTCTTAATTTTATCGGGATAATAATTGTTTATTGCACTCCAAAAGTCGCGGATAAAAACCTTTATAATTTCCCACCAAAATCATCAGCAGATGAATTGCAAAAATTTAAGCAACTGTTTGATAATGGCGCGATAACAGAGTCAGAGTATAATGCTCAAAAAAACAGGATCTTAAATCCCAATAACTATTGAAACTTATTCTTCACGCTTCTCAAAATATTCCAGCCTCAATTCCTTACCGTCAAAAACGGCATAAGAAAACTGAGTAATCCACTCGCCAAGATTAACGTAACGGCTTTGCGGGTTTAGCTGAATATCGAGCGGAATATGACGATGGCCAAAAACAAGATAATCGTAAAAGTTGTTTTTTAATTCTTCGCGGCAAAAATTTACCAGCCATTCCTGCTCTCCAGGTTTGGGGTTATCTTTCTTTTCATTGGTATCCCTGCTATGGCGGCTCCACTTATTGGCTATACCTACGCCAAGATTGGGATGGATACGTGCAAACAGCCATTGGCAAAACCCGCTCCTGAAAAATCCTTTTAAAAATTTATAAAAGCTATCTCCCGGACCAAGCCCATCGCCGTGGTGAATGAAGAATTTTTTGCCGCCGCGCTCAATTTTTAATTCATTGGTAATGATGGTTGCACCAAACTCATTTACAAAGTAATCAAACATCCACATATCGTGGTTGCCTTTAAACAGGTAAAGCTTTACCCCTGCATCGGCAAGTTCGGCAAGTTTGCCCAAAAAACGGATATAACCTTTAGGCACTACGGTTTTGTATTCGAACCAAAAGTCAAAAACATCGCCAACCAGGAATATTTCGGCCGCGTCATGCTTAATGCTATCAAGCCAGCGCACTATCTTATCTTCGCGTTGGCGGCTTGAGGCGTAAGTACCTGTACCTAAATGAAAATCAGAAGCAAAATAGAGTTTGTCGCGAACCGGCATATCCGGCAAAAATACGTTTTAACAGCCAAACAGAAAAGATAAAGATTGTTACACAATAGCTACAAAACAACGGCGTACCTTAGTGGTTATTCACAATACATTAAACATTAAAATTATGGCAATCCCCGAAAATCCAAATCTTGATGATGCACAGGAAAATAAAGATCCCGGCAATGAGTATGAACAAAACGAAGGCCAGGATACCGGCAACGAAATAATTGATAACAGCGAACCGGATGTAGCCGGATTGAATGCAGCCAGCCGGGCATCAGAATCATCATTTACCTTAAACTTTGAAGATGGCTATGCTCCTGCACCGGATAAAAAGGACGATGACCAGCAATCACCAAAACACTGATATACTGAACAATGAAAAAATTATTATTGCCGGCGTTGATCATGGTCGTTTTTGCCGGTAAGGTGTCGGCACAGTCAAAAGGCTTTTCCATGGTCGATTTCAGGGCTAATATAGGCAAAACGGGCACCTTATGTGATACCGTTTACTCATACAAAGCGGTAAGCGACACACTTACCCTGTTAAACATGGGCGCGGCCTACCCAAGGCAGAAATATACCATAGCAGTAAAGGGTAGCCAAATAAAGCTTGACCTATCTACCATAAAAGGGAAACATGTATGCGCAACCGGTACATTTGAACTTTTCAAAGGTCAGCCCGAAATTGTGGCCGACAAGCCGGAACAGATCACGGTTAACTGATCAATCCAAATGACTATAAAACAAAAAGAGAGCAGATCAATGATCTGCTCTCTTTTTGTTTTATTATGATAATAATATCAGCTTTTGGCTTAAAACGCCTTGTATAAGCCAAATACAATTTGTCCTTCGGTAATTGGCTGCTTGGTAACTAAACGGCCTACATTAAGCGTACGCCCGGTTGTTGTTACATCATATCCCGGCGATTTAACATAATTGCCTTTAAGCGATAGTCCCCAGCCGGCACCCATATCAAACCTGATTGCTGCGCTACCGCCATACGCAAAAGCGTAGCCTTTAGAACTTTCCTGGGTAATGCTGCCGGTTTGGGCGTCAACACCGGTAACAGATATGGTAAGCAATGGTGAGGTCTGGCTTTTTAAAGCTCCTGCAGATGCCCTTAGGTCAAACGATAAGCTGCGCCATACAAAAGTATATTGCGGGCCTAATAACAGGTTAAAGCTGCGGTAACGTTTGTCAGCGGTTACAGTTCCCTGGTCTGCTTTAAATGAGGTTGTATATCCCTGTGATAATATCAGGTCATCATCATATGAAAAATTGCTTTGATCCTGGTATGAAAAGGTATAGCCGATACCAAAGTTCCTATGCAGGTAATATGCACCGTCAAGCTGGAAAGTAACGCCCCTGTTTGCAAAACCCGATTTATTGTTGCTGTAATCAGCTTTTGCAAAATCTCCCAGCGCATAGGAAATACCCATACTTAAGCCCACATAAGGTTTAAGTTTCACTTTCGTTTCATCGTCTTTATCGTTAGTATCCTGAGCTTTTGTAGTAAATGCCAGCAGCATTAAAAGGCCTGCTGTAAAAAAAGTAAGGGTTTGTTTCATGTTTGTTATTATGTAACTGTATTACCGTAAGTTGCCACTGCATGCTTAGCTGCAAAGCAAACGTGTAAAAAAACGCATTATTATTGATACTTATATGATAACAAGCCTCCTCTTTAGGGCCAAAATCACATCGGTTATCATCTGCAAAAATCAAAGGAGTTAACTTTTAATAACTTGCCCTCATTTTACAGCAGTTTTTTCACGCCGCTAATATAGCCTGCAATGGGCAATTAAACAGCAACCGGGCGCAAAATTAACAACTTTTAACCTTTTGAACCGTTATTGCCTTGCAGCAATGTAGCCTGAATGGCTATCTTTAGTTGCCTGTAATTTAAACTACCATGACAAAAACGTTCTGTTTATTAGCATTAGCTGTTTTATTTTGCAGCTATACACACGCACAAATGACTATAAAAACGCTTCCATATCCCAAAACAAAAAAAATTGATGTTGTTGATACCTATTTTGGCACCCAGGTGCCCGATCCATACCGCTGGCTTGAGAACGATCATGCCGAGGATACCAAAGCCTGGGTACAGGACGAAAATAAGGTAACATTCAACTATCTCGACCAGATCCCTTACCGGGCCGAAATGCACAAACGCCTGGAATTTTTATGGAACTATGAAAAGTACAGCGCTCCCTTTAAGGAAGGCAAATACATATATTTTTATAAAAATGACGGTTTACAAAGTCAGAATGTACTATATCGCCAATTAGGTGATAACGGCACGCCTGATGTTTTCCTTGACCCTAACAAATTCTCGGCGGATGGCACTACCTCCTTACAGGGCATCGAATTTAGTAAAAACGGCGAACTGGCCGCTTATCAGATTTCCGAAGGCGGCTCGGACTGGCGTAAGGTTATCGTTGTTAACACCGAAGATAAAACTGTTGTTGGCGATACTTTAAAAGACGTGAAGTTTAGCGGGCTGGCATGGCACGGTACCGACGGCTTTTACTACAGCAGCTATGACAAGCCAACCCAAGGCAGCCAGCTTTCGGGTATGACACAGTTTCATAAGCTTTATTATCATAAACTTGGCACCCCCCAAAGCACAGATAAACTGGTATTTGGCGGCGATAAAACTCCTCGCCGGTATATAGGTGCTTACCTTACCGAAGATGAGCGTTTTTTGGTGATCACCGCCGCAACCTCAACAACCGGCAACGAGCTTTATATCCAGGATTTAAGCAAACCCGGCAGCCAGATCATCAATGTTGTAAATAACTTTGATAATCAGCACAGCGTTTTAGATAACGTGGGCAGCAAGCTTTATATCTTAACCAATATCTACTCGCCCAATTTTAAAATTGTTACTGTTGATGCTGCCGAACCGGGTATTACCCATTGGAAAAACCTAATCCCCGAAACCAAAAATGTATTAAGCGCCACCACCGGCGGAGGTAAAATTTTTGCCGAATACCTGCAGGACGCCACATCCCTGATACAGCAATACAATATGGATGGCAAACTCGAACGAACTATCCAGCTGCCGTCAATTGGCTCGGCTTCGGGTTTCGGTGCAAAAAAAGAAGAGAAAGTAACCTATTACACTTTTACCAATTACATATATCCGCCTACTATTTTTAAGCTGGATATTGAAAGCGGCGCCTCCACAGTCTATAAAAAATCGGGAGCGAAGTTTGATCCTGAGCAATATGAATCAAAGCAGGTGTTTTATACCTCAAAGGATAAAACAAAGATCCCGATGATTATCACCTATAAAAAAGGGACAGTGTTAAACGGGCAAAATCCAACTTTACTGTATGCCTATGGTGGGTTCGGCGTTAGCTTAACCCCAGCCTTTAGCACATCAAATATTATTTTGCTTGAGCACGGCGGCATTTATGCGGTACCCAACCTGCGCGGCGGGGGCGAGTATGGCGAAACCTGGCACCGGAAGGGCATCAAGTTAAAAAAACAGAATGTATTTGATGATTTTATTGCGGCAGCCGAATATCTTATCAAAAACAAATATACTTCCAAAGATTACCTCGCCGTTTCGGGAGGATCAAACGGAGGCCTGCTTATTGGCGCTATGTTAACCCAACGCCCCGATCTGTTTAAAGTAGCGTTTCCGGCCGTAGGTGTATTAGATATGCTCAGGTATAACAAATTCACCGCCGGCGCCGGCTGGAGCTATGATTACGGCACAGCCGAAGATTCGGAACAAATGTTTAAATATCTTTATAATTACTCGCCATATCATGCCCTTAAACCGGGCGTTTACCCTGCCACCATGGTAACCACTGCCGATCATGACGACCGTGTAGTACCTGCCCATTCATTCAAATTTGCTGCCCGTTTGCAGGAATACCAGCAGGGAGCTGCGCCAACACTTATCCGCATTGAAACCAATGCCGGCCACGGAGCAGGACAAAGCACAGCCCAATTGATAAACGGCCAGGTTGATAAATGGGCATTTATGTTTTGGAATATGGGTATTAAATGGTAATTATCTTTAAATCTTGATACACAATTTTATAAATGAAAAAATATCTGTTAGCGGTTGTACTGTTATTTATTACATCAACTATAAGTTTTGCACAGCATAAGAAACCAGCCCTCAACATCGTATTCATAGGCAATAGTATAACTCAGGGGGTACAGTTGGCCGATGCTGCTACTGAAGCTCCGCCGGCCACCGCTGTAGCTTATCTGCAAAAACAAAAGAACCTGGACACCGTGAGTTTCAGCAACCAGGGACATAGCGGCTACACCACGCTTGATTTTTTGCCCGGCACCGGTACATTTTCCAAAGTTGAAGATGCAGCCAACGCTTTTACCAATAAGGATGCATTGCTGATATTTTCGATAAAACTTGGTACAAATGACAGCGCCATACACGGGCCGCACGGCGCACCTGTATCGCCTGAAGATTATCAAAAAAATTTGAAGACCATAGTTGATAAATTATTGGCAGATTTCCCGAAAGCGGTTATCATTTTCCAGCATCCACTATGGTATAGCCCTAATACCTATAATGGTGCAAAATACTTACAGGAAGGCTTAAACAGGTTACAAAGCTATGTACCGATGATAGATGGGCTTGTAAAATCATATGCTACAACAAACCCCAAACAGGTATTTGTGGGCGATACTAAAGCTTTCGCCTACTTTGAAAAAAATCATTTAACTGATCTCATTCCCGAAAATGGTAAACAGGGCACGTTTTACCTTCATCCCAATAAAAAAGGGGCCGAAGCTTTAGGTAAGTTTTGGGGGATGGCTATTAATAAGGTTGTAAGGCGAAATTTTAAATGAGGATTGCCTATCGCTGGGAATGTTGATTTAAAAACCATGTCATTGCGAGGAGGAACGACGAAGCAATCTCGTGGCTATGCAGATCGGACACGCATTGGCAACGAGATTGCCACGCTACGCTCGCAATGACATAGTTTTTGTTTGTTTTTCTATGCAAATTTCATCTTCTCAACAATTGTCGTTCCCGCTGCGCGCGCGCTCAGGAGGGATTTTTTTTAAATCTCTTGTTAAGGAAATCGCTTAAGTTAACGGCTAAGAATTGCTCAATTCATTTCGTTAACAGTCAATAAAAAGGTGCGGAAAAGGTGGGGAATCGGAACAGGATTGTTTTGTTCATTCCGTTCAGTTTTCTTAATCATTAGCATAAAAATATGCGCTATGCTTAATTTTATGCTAATGAAATATTTACTCCTCTACATACCTTTAATCCTGTTTATCGTATCATACGGTTACAGCCGCAGATATTACCGTTTTATTGATAATGGCCGTGTGTCTGAAATTATCCAGGCAAACCAACGGTCAAAACAGTTCATGAATATGGCTGTATTTTCGTTTGTTGCACTCATGATAATATTAAAACTGCTTTAATAAAGTCGGCTTTCACTTACCGTAAAATCACTACATAGCCCGAAAGCACGATGTTATTCATCTTTGTATTTACTATATAGTAGTAAGTACCGGCTGGCAGTGCTTTGCCCTGGTAAGTGCCATCCCAGGGTTTAGGATATCCTACTGAGTGAAATAAAGCTTGTCCGTAACGATTATAAACGTCAACAGTGCTGCTTTCATACGCTACAAGACCTTTAATTTCCCAGTTATCATTTATCCCATCGCCATTAGGTGTAAAGGTGTTACTTACATTTATTACCGGCGAAACCTTAACGGCAACCTGGCTATAGTTAACACAACCATTTGATTTATCGGTGATTTTCAGTTGATACGTTATATCCTGATCGCCGGTTACTACAGGGTTTTTCACTGTAGTATTATCCAGTCCCGTAGCCGGGCTCCATTCATATGTTACGTTTTCGCTGCCTACCACCGGGTTTAAAGTGATGGTATGATCTTTTAAAACATACCTTGTATCACCGGCAGCATCTGCCTGCACTGTTGGCGGCGGAACAAAATTGATGGTGATATCATCGGTAGGTGTATGACAATCATCGGCCTGGGTTGCCC
Source organism: Mucilaginibacter gossypiicola (assembly GCF_900110105.1). Lineage (GTDB taxonomy): Bacteria > Bacteroidota > Bacteroidia > Sphingobacteriales > Sphingobacteriaceae > Mucilaginibacter > Mucilaginibacter gossypiicola. Next base: position 550,177 of record NZ_FOCL01000002.1, read on the forward strand.
TAAGTGTTAATGTAACCGAGCCTTTGGCAATATCAATAGGATCGGGCTGAAATGTGGGGTTCTTAATATCATCTGAAGGAATAAATTTACCTAAGCCCGATGCTGAAGTCCACTTCATGGTGGTACCTGAATACACATCGCCACTTAATGCTACCATAGGGTTTTGGTTACAAACATTATCAATGCTTGGCGGCCCGGCATCGGCACCGGGGCTTGGCGCAAAAGTAAATGTAACCTTTTTGACTACCGCAGCACAATCAACACCGGTTGATGTAAGGGTTAAAGTAACCGATCCTGCGGCCCTGTCCGCGGCTGATGGAAAGTATTGTGTTGTGGGATCGTCAAGCTTAGCGAAAGTTCCTCCTGCGGGGGCACTCCAGATCGCTGTCCTGCTTGTACTACCCTCAAGTTGTATAAATGGTACGCTAATACATACGGGACGTGAGGGGCCTGCGTCAACCATTGGGATACTGTTTACCACAACTGGTATGGGGCTTGGTTCGCCCGGGCAGCCGTTTACCACCAAAGATAGATAATAGGTGCCCGCATTGGCGGCTGTAGCGTTTGGAATAGTTGTGTTTGGGCTTTGAGTTTCCGATCGGTAATTATTTGGCCCTGTCCACAAATATGTTACGGTGCCCGCTATGGGCTGGGTTAGCAGCACAATGTCACTGCCCTCACAAACGGGTGTGTTGCTATGTCCGTCTATCTTTAGTGTTTGGGGCCTTACAGTTACTGTATATTTAACAGGAGTACCCGGGCAGCCAAATGCAACAGGTGTTATGGTATAAGGAACCTGAATTGGATTTGTTGTGGTGTTAACCAATGCTTCATTGATAGGGTTTGCCGTTTGATCGGTAGCCGCTGCATTACTGATGCCGGGTACAACCGGCCGGCTCCATAAATAAGTGGCTGTAGATATATTGGATTCCAAAGTAATCCCCAACGGTGTGTTATTACATTTCGGATCCGAAGGTGGTGGACTGGTAATCGACACCCCCGGATTAACTGTCACCTTAAGCGGATACGGAACTCCCGGACAGTCGTTGGTTTTAAAATTAAATACGTAAGTAACCTCAATAGGATCATTGGTGGTATTATAAAGCACCTCTTTTATAGTAGACGCGGCCTGTCCCGTTACAGCCGCATTACTGATACCCGCAACTGCATCCCGGCTCCAGGTAAAACTTGTTGCCTGGGTATTAAACTTAACCTGGTAATTAGTACTTGAGCCATTGCAAACCGGACCGGGAGGGACACTTGTGACAACAGGTGTGGCATTTACAGTTACCGTGTATTGGAACATAGTACCCGGGCAACCATTTAAATAAGGGGTTATGTCGTAAGTTACATTAACGGGCAATCCCTTGGGGTCATTATTGATCAATGTTTCGGTAATTGAGCTTGTGGTTTGACCGGTTACCGCAGCGTTACTGATTCCGGGCACAGCCTTGCGATCCCATGAAAAAGTTGCACCGGGCTGGTCGGCAGTTATTGTATAATTTAATGCGGTGCCGCTACATATCGGATCACTTGTGGAATTGCTTGTTATCTGCGGAGCGGGGGTAACTGTTACCTCAACCTTAGTTCGCTCACTGATACAGTCATTAACTTTAGTCTCTACATAATAAGTCCTGTTGGTGGTTAACTGGGTGGTGGGGAAAGGATTGCCCTGATGTATTGGGGTACCCCCAACCGGTAGATTATACCATGTATAAGTACCAGTTGAGCCACTTGCAGTAAGTATTGCCGATTGCCCTTCACAAACTGTTGCCTTGTTATCAGTACCAACGGTTGGTGCCGCAGGGGGCGCCAATACATGAACTAATACAGGGGTACGTTTGCTGGTAATACCATTAACGGTTGTCTCAACGTAATAAGTAATATCACTTAGTATCGGCGGGGTAATAAATATCGGACCGGCTTTAAGTGCAGTTCCTCCGGTAGCGGTGTTGTACCAATGGTACGATCCGCCGGGCGCAGTAGCAATAAGGGTAGTGGTATTACCCGTACAAACAGATTTACCCTGAGCGGTGGGCGCTGCGGGTATTGGATTTATATCGATAGTAACTTTACTTGAAACAAAACTGCAAGGGCCGGCCGGATCATCAGAAGTTAATGTAAGTACTACATGTGTTTCGCCGGCAGCTGGAGTATAAATGGCATCCTTCTTTGTCGGATCGGAAAATGTACCTGCGCCGCCGGTCCATTTTCCTGATGAGGTTCCACCGCTAATATCCCCGGCCAAATGCACAGGAACGTCTTGGGGCACGGTTTGGTCGGGTCCAGCATATATTGCAACCTTCTTGTAAATAGTTACCGGACTTGTGGCGATACTTTGCGCACAGCCAGCACTTGCGGCTATGGTATTGGTTATGGTATAAGTCCCGGCATGACTGTTGTTCAGGTCTATTTCGCCTGTGCTGGGGTTTTTAAATACCACATTACCTGTTGACTCGCTGAAAATACCGGCGCTGGCCCCTGTACCAAAAACAGGCAGCGGATTTTTCATATCGGTACAAAATGGGGTATTATATGAAAAACGTGCATCGGGCGTTGTTACTATGGATATGCTTTGACTGGCCGCCCCTGCGCATGTGCCGCCGTAAGTAAAAATTACGGTATATTTTCCCAATGCGCTTGCAGCCACATTGATCTCGCCGGTGGTATTGCTTACAAAAACAAGCCCTGCAGGTGATGACGAGAAGACTCCTCCGGCCGGATTATAAATGGTTGGCGTAACATTGCTTCCCGAAGTACAAATAGTACCCGAAGGATACCGGAACTGAGGGTCAATAACAGGAGTTATCGATACCGTGAAGGCGGTACGCGGACTACTACATGATCCATTGCTCGCCCCGGCGTAAAAAATTGTTTGAGCAAATAAAGGATTAGTAGTATAAGTATTGCCCGTATACACCGGCGTACCGCCGGTTGCATCAGTATACCATTGAATGGTTCCGCCCGAAGCTGCAACATTTAAAGTCGCTGATTGGCCCGGGCATACCGTTGCTGTACCATTAACAGCAGGAGCGGCGGGCAGCGGATTTACCTGTACTGTTACTGCAATACGCGCGCTGGTACAGTCATTGATTTTACTTTGTACGTAATATGTTGTATTTGCCGTTAATTCTGGAGTAACATAGGTATCACCGGTTACTAAAAGATTACCGCCGGCAGCCTGATCATACCATTCATAATCATCGGGCGAACCTGTTGCCGTAAGCGTAGCCGATGTACCGGAGCATATCGCAGGAACCGGCTGCACTACGGGATTGGAGACAGGATCAAGCACGGTCACGGTAATTGCAGATCTGTCGCTAATACATGTCCCCACCGTTGTTTGAACATAATAAGTTGTGGTAGCTGTTAAAGCCGGGGTTGTAAAAGTAGCTCCGGAAAACAGGGCAGTGCCGCCGGTAGCTGTGGCAAACCATTGAAAAGTTCCGCCTTGTGTTGATGTTGCAGTTAATGGCGTTGATGACCCATTACAAACTACCGGACCGTCGGGTACAACCGGTGCATCCGGTGCAGGGGTAACAGTAACTGTTACCGGGGTACGGTCACTTGTGCAACTGCCGGTAGCATGTTCAACATAATAAGTTTTATTACTTGTTAAAACCGGGGTCGAAAAAGTATTGCCTGTAGCTACTGCAGTGCCACCGGTTGCTGATGTATACCAATTATAGGTACCAGTGGGCGATGGATCGGCGGTTAAAGTAATGCTTGTACCGTAACAGGTAGCCGGCGACTGCGAAGGCGGTGCTGCCGGTATGGGCGTTACAGATACCGGTACTGGTATACGATCGCTTGTACAATCGCCCACCCGTGTTTGTATATAATACGTTACCGGAGATGTAAGTACAGGGGTAGTATAATCCGGACTTGAAATTAGCGGGGTACCGCCAGATGGTACATCATACCATTCAACTACTCCCGAAGCGTCGGCATGTAAGTTGATAGACGAGCCTGAACAAACGCTGTTATTGGCAGGGGTTACCACCGGAACAGCAGGAGGCGCGTTTATCCTGGCAACTACGGGTATTGCAGCACTGGAACAACCGTTAGTTATGGTAAAAAGATAATAGGTTGTATTGGCAAATAAAGCGGGAGTAGTAAACGTAGCGTCAATACTTAAAGGCGTTCCGGTTCCTGAAGCATCGGCATACCATGCATAACTATTTGCGCCGGATGCCTTTAATGTTGCCGGCGAGCCGTAGCATACGGGATCTGACTGTATACTTGGGCCTCCTGTTACATAAACAATAACCGAGCTTCTGGTGCTGGTACAGCTACCTACAGTTGTTTCTACATAAAAAAGCGTAGCCTGAGTAATTGCAGGTGTTACATACGGATTACCTGTAAACAGGAAATTGCCGTTGGCGTCATACCATTGGTAAGTTCCGCCCGGAGCTGTTGCTGTTAATGTTGCCGATGTATTGGGACAAACATGCGGACTAGCAACAGTAGGCGGATTGGGAGAGGCCACTGCAGTTACCGCAAAATTGGCAGACTTTGGCTGGCAACCCGGGGTTTTATCACTTACTGTTACGGTATACGTTCCGGCTTTATTTACATCAATGGATGAAGTGCTTTCACCGGTACTCCACACATAGGTAAACGGGCCGGTACCACCGCTTATATTTGCGGTTAACGTTACATTTTTTCCCGAACAGATGGTACTTGATGGCGAGGATATTGTTACGTTCAGTGTACAAGTTTGACTATACCCGGCAAATGAAGTGAGGACCAGCAGGAATAGTACAAGTAACGGCTTATTAATGTTCTTCATAAGTCTCTTTATACTCAATAAATGTGGCTGCAAGCGGCTCATTTTAACGACTCCCCTTATTGAGCACAGTTTTAAGATTGGCAGATAATTGTGCTATCTTATACCAACCTGGCAATGATGTGTGCCTTTTTACGTAAAATACTAAAAATATGTTCCAAAAAACATGAACAAAATGAACAATGAACCACGGTGAAAGTATTTTTTCTACTGGTTAAAAAAATGCCCGATTAGGAAATAACCGGGCATTTTAAACTGCTTTTTAATCGTTTATTTTATATAATTTGCGGAATTGGCTCGGCAATCATTTCATTGCCTGCCGAATCGTAGTAGATACAAAGCATTTTTTGTGTGTCAATCACCCACTTTTCAACTCCTGCGGCAGCGGCCTCTTTGCAAAAAGTGAAAAAATCTGTTAAGCCTTGTTGGTGTATCGTAATAGTATGTTGTAATTGTGCCGGTGATGCGTTTTCGGCAATCTGTATCTGCGGGTATTTTGGATCGCTCTTCACTTTATGCCCATTATCGCCGTAGTAGATGACCCTGCCGTTGTCCACCCAAAACTCATATCTCAATAAACCAAGCTGCTTTATTTCGTTGACATATTTGGGAAAATCGGCCCCGGTCTTTACTTTGCCATGCGCTTCCTTCAGTTGTTGTTCTGTAAACATAATCTTGCTTTTTTATACAAGCAAAATTACCGGCGAAGCCAGGCCTGGTATTGTAAAAAATCGTTTATTTATCCTAACCACCCTGCTGTTCATCAATGTATTGCTGAGGCGTAATACCGGTATGGGATTTAAATTCTTTGATCAAATGCGCCTGGTCATAATAGCCAGCGGCGTAAACTGCCTTTTGCCAGCCATCGGTCTTCAACAATTGCAATGTGTTTTGAGCCCTTACAATAAGCGCAAACTTTTTAGGTGATGCCCCCACCACTTTTCTGAAACGTTTTTCGAGCGGACTTTGACTGGTATTAAGGTTGCGGGCCAAATCGGCAATCTGTATCGCCCCTTGATGTTGATAAATCCCTGCGATAGCAGCATTGACCAGCTTATCGTTATCCCGCTCAATCAGATGCCTGATAAGCAATTGCTCAACAATGGCAACGCGGCTGGCATCGTCAACAGCCATTGACAGCAGTTCTTCTGTTTCCCGAACAATATCCCGGTTAAAAAAATGATCTAACGAAAGGCTTTCGTCAAAAAGCTCATTTACCGGTTGCCTTAAAAAGTGCGAGGCACCGGTTTCATTAAAAACAACCAGCACCGTACCCACATTGGCCGTGTTGCTGAATGTACGATAGCCATCCATCAAGCCGGTTATTCCTGCTGTTGCAAGCTTTGTCTCAGTTCCGTTTTTAAAATAGGTTAGCCTGCCTGTATACTGAAAACCCATTACCAGCGAAGTGCCCGGCAACACTTTATAGGTTTGGGCGTCGCTATTTTCGGATACAACAAAGTGCTTAACATAAGGCGCAAGCCTTTGGCATGGCAAATAACTTTGAAATTTCATCCTTACCTATAAATATTACTTAAAGGTAAGGATTTACCTGCAGCGTTATAATAAAGCCACAAAATCGCGCATAGCCTGTCCCGGATCAGGTTGTTTCATGAAAGTTTCGCCAATAAGGAAACCATTAAAACCTTCCAACTTAAGATGGCGGATGGTTTCAGGATCGCTGATCGCGCTTTCTGAGATCTTCATAAACTCTGCCGGGATGTGTTTGGCCAGTTTGTATGAGGTTTCTACAGATACAGTAAAATCGGCCAGGTTGCGGTTATTTACACCTATAGCATCCAGGTTAGGGTTGATGCTGCGCTCAAGTTCTTCAAGATTATGAACCTCAAGCAACACGTTTAGGCCTAAACTTTTGGCAAGTTTGGCCAGGGTGTCAATTTCGGCCGGGGTAAGTATGGCAGCTATGAGCAGGATGATGTCGGCACCTAATGATTTGGCTTCTATCACCTGGTATTCATCTATCATAAAATCTTTGCGCAATACGGGGATGCTGTTTACTGAGCGTGCTTTCACCAGGTCGGCCTTGCGACCCATGAAAAAATTACGGTCGGTTAAAACGGAAAGTGCCGAAGCTCCGGCGGCAGCATAATCGGTAGTAACGGCACTAACCCTTACTTTGTCATTAATAATGCCCTTTGATGGCGACTTACGTTTAAACTCGGCTATAATGCCGGTGCGCGACGGATCAAGCAGAAACTCTTTAAATGAATAAGTATCGCGGTGAAAATGTTCCGACTCTTCAAGTACGGTATACGATGTACGTTTTTTAGCCGAAGCAACTTCTCTTTTTTTATTGGCAACTATTTTATCAAGTATGGTCATTGGATCAAAGTACTAATATTTATGTCATTGCGAGGTACGAAGCAATCTCGTAGCTATGTCTGTACAGCCGACTTGCATATTTGCTTTTCATGCTATGAGATTGCCACGCTATCGCTCGCAATGACATATTATAGATTTATTTCTTTAATAATCAAAGGAAGCAAAGTTATCATTATTCCTTAAAACTAAGCCTTTAGCCAGTTTTGCATCATTTCTTTACCATAATCGGTTAGGATAGACTCAGGATGAAACTGTACTCCCCTTACATCATATTGCTTATGTTTAAGTGCCATGATGGAGTTATCAGCCTCATCAATAGCAGTAACCTGTAATGAATCGGGCAGATCACTTCCGCTTACTACCCATGAGTGGTAACGGCCAACTTTAAAACTTTCGGGTAGTCCAACAAAAAGCTCCTCTTCGCCATCGGTAACTTTTATAGGCGTTGCTATACCATGCATCGGCTGATTGAGGTTGTACAAACTGCCGCCAAACGCTTCGGCAATGGCCTGCTGACCAAGGCACACACCAAATATGCTCTTAGTAGGCGCGTACTTTTCTATCACATCCAGCAACAAACCAGCTTCTGAAGGAATACCCGGCCCCGGCGAAAGGATGATCTTGTCAAAAGCCTCCACATCCTCAATGGCAAACTGATCATTCCTCCAAACTTCGCACTCCAGACCAAGTTCATTAACCAAATGCACCAGGTTATAGGTAAAGGAATCATAATTATCTATAATCAGAATCCCCCCCCGCCCCTTAAAGGGGGTGCTTTCCGGGATATTTGTATTTTCTTTCATTTTATTTTATATATCTTAAAATATTTGCCAAAATTATTATTCACCATTGTTCCCCCCTTCAGGGGGATAGGGGTTACAACTCCTCCGCCAGCTCAAAGGCCCTTCTTAAAGCCGAGATCTTGGTATCAACCTCCCGCAATTCGCTTTCGGGTATCGAACCGGCTACTATACCCGCACCGGCCTGGTAATGCAGCGTATTGTTTTTGCTTAAAAACGAACGGATCATAATGGCATGGTTAAAGTCGCCATTGAAACCGAGGAAGCCTATCGCACCGCTGTAAAAGCTGCGTTTAATATTTTCATTTTCGTCGATAATCTCCATAGCGCGGTATTTTGGTGCGCCGCTAAGGGTACCGGCCGGGTAAGTATCGGCCACAACTTTAAATGCTGATACGCCCGGCTTCAATTTGCCGCTTACATGCGATACCAGGTGGATAAGGTGCGAGTAATACTGAACCTCTTTAAAGGCCTTAACAGTTACATTTTCGCAATGGCGGCTCAGGTCGTTACGGGCCAGGTCAACTAACATCACATGTTCTGCCGATTCTTTGGGGTCATTTTCCAGATTACGGGCAATCTCTGCGTCCTTCTCATCATCGCCGCTGCGTTTAAAGGTACCGGCTATCGGGAAAATATTGGCGACGTTGTTTTTTATGGTGATCTGCGCCTCGGGCGATGAGCCGAAGATCCTGAAATCGCCAAAGTCAAAATAAAACAAATAAGGCGATGGGTTGATAGAACGCAGGGCACGGTAAACGTTAAATTCATCACCCAGGAAGGTGCGCGAAAATGCTCTTGAGGGCACTATCTGGAAAACATCACCACGGTAAATATGCTGCTTCATTTTCTCCACTATAGCAATGAACTCATCACCGGTAAGGTTTGATTTTTCATCGCCATTGCTTTTAAAGCTGTATTCGGGAAAGTTTTTGTTTTTGATGAGATATTCCAGCTTTTCGATACCGCCATTGGTTGGTGCTCCTTCGGGCTGGTTATGGAAGATGTAAAGCTCATTCTTAAAGTGGTCGATAGCGATGATGTATCGGTAGATGTGGTACTGCATTACCGGTATTTTACGGTCTGTATTATCGCTTTGCTTTAGTTTGATGGTTTCATAATGCTCAACGGCCTCGTGGGTAAAATAGCCGAACAATCCGTTGGTGATCATTTTCAGCGGCAGCGAGTCGGTTTCAAAACTACCGATGAAACTGTTGATCTGCTCTATCAGATCGAACGAGCCGGGCTCATGTGTTTCATGGCTGCCATCCGGGTATTGCTTTTTCAGTACGCCGTTGTTCAGTACAATCCCACTCAGCGGCTCGCAGCAAATGTAGCTGGTGCTATTCTCGCGGCTATGATAATCGGAGCTTTCCAGCAGCAGCGAGTTGGGAAATACATCGCGCAGGCGAAGGTAAATGCTAACCGGTGTCGTAGTATCGGCCAGCAGCTTTTTATAAGTAGTAGTAATTTTAAATGTGCTCATGTTTATTTTTCAAATATCTTAAAACAAAAAAACCCGGCGAATTGGGGTCGCCGGGTTTCCTATTTAGGTTCACAATTGATTAGGTTGTCTCTGATCAAAAAGCGCAAGCCGGCTGCCAATTTAATTGGTGCCACCAGCTGTTTTTATGTGTGTTTTTAATCATCGCGGTCACAAATTTATAAAGAAATTTGAATTGTCAAATTTTTTGTGAAATTATTTATTTGCTAAATCCTATTAGCTACGTAGAATTACTGTGGAATAAGCATTATACCCACTGCAATAAGCACAATCCCTATCAAATAAAAGATGGCGATAGCTTTATGCTTAGCTTCGGGCAGTGCTGCTTTTTTTGATTTGCTATGACCGATAGTGATCAGCGCGATGGCAATGATCATCATAACCCAATGCTCAACCGTCCAATAACGGGTGATAGGATTTTTCATGGTTTCTTTGCTGAACTGCACCATCGGGCTAATGAAAAATAAAATGATACCCAGCAAAAATTGGGTATGCACCGAGATCATAGCAAACAGATTCAGTTTGCGGTTCCCCTCGCCATAAGGTCTTTTACCCAGCCAACCCATAAACGCACGCACAAGGGCCAGCAATACCAGTACTATAACAATGTACCTGAAACCGGAATGGAATTCCTTAAAAAAGCTATAAAGTGTCATACATCAAAATTTTGCCGTGAATATACGCATATAGGTCATTGAAGTCATTAGGTCATTGTGTCATTTTTTTGTAGACAGAGAGGGCCCTTAATAAACAATGTCATTGCGAGGAGGAACGACGAAGCAATCTCTTAGCTATGCATATCAAACGCGCATTGGCTACGAGATTGCCAACGCTGCGCTCGCAATGACATGGTGTTAGTAATGAAGCCATAAAAAAAGCGATGAGCCTAAACCCATCGCTTTTCAAAATCCGAAATCGAAAATCCGATATCCGAAATTATATCAACAGCCTTACCGGCTCTTCTAATAATTGTTTTAATGTTTGCAGGAAGGCAGCAGCTGTAGCACCGTCAACCACTCGGTGGTCGGCACTCAGGGTTACCTTCATGATATTGCCAGGTACTACTGCACCATTTTTAACAACCGGAACCGCCTGGATACCGCTTACAGCAAGGATACAAGCGTTAGGTGTGTTAATGATAGCAGTAAACTCATCAACGCCAAACATACCAAGGTTTGAAATGGTGAAAGTTGAACCTTCCATTTCGTTTGGCTGCAGTTTTTTAGCTTTTGCTTTACCGGCAAACTCTTTCACTTCAACCGAAATGTGGCTTAATGATTTACCATCGGCAAATTTGATAACAGGTACCAATAAACCTTCGTCAACAGCAACGGCAACGCCAACGTGAACGTGTTCGTTAGTGCGGATCTTATCACCCAGGAATGAAGAGTTGATAGCCGGGTGTTGCCTTAAGGCTACAGCACAAGCTTTAACAACAAAATCATTAAATGAAATTTTAACCGGGGCAATCTCATTCATACGGGTACGGGCAACAATAGCCTGATCCATATCAATGGTCATGGTTACATAAAAATGCGGAGCAGTGAACAAGCTTTCGCTTAAGCGGCGGCTGATAGCTTTACGCATTTGGGTAACCGGTCTTTCGCTAAATTTCTCTTCGCCGGTAAAGGTTGGCAATACGATTGGTGCTTTTGCAGCAGGTGCAGATGCAGCAGCAGGTGCGCCCTCAGCAGCAGGAGCAGCAGCCGGTTTAGCAGATGGTGTATATTCTTCAATATCCTTTTTGATGATACGGCCACCTTCGGCACTACCTTTTACATCATTAAGGTTGATGCCTTTATCTTTAGCTATTTTACGTGCAAGCGGAGATGCTTTTACACGGCTATCATCAGATGATGCCTGCGCAGCAGGAGCAGCCTCAACAGTCTCGGTTTTAGTTTCAGCAGCAGGTGCAGCTTCAGCGGCAGGGGCCGAACCACCATCCTGTAATAAAGGAGTGATGTCGGTACCTTCTTTACCTACTATAGCGATAATGCCATTTACTTGTGCAGCTTCGCCTTCTTTAACACCTATATATAATAAGGTACCGGCTTCATAGCCCACAACTTCCATGGTAGCCTTATCGGTTGCCACATCAGCCAGTGAATCATCAGCTTTTACTTTATCGCCAACTTTAAAGTTCCATTTTTCGATGGTGCCTTCGGTCATGGTATCACTCAATAACGGCATGCGGATAACCGTAGCCGGAATGCTTGACAAATCAACCTTTGGAGCGGCTGGTGCCGGAGTAGCAGCAGGTGCCTTATCAGCAACAGGAGCAGGTTCTTCGGCCGGTTTAGCAGCAGCGCCGCTGCCAGCCTGGTCAAGTAAAGATTTGTAATCTTCGCCTTCTTTACCTAAAATGGCAATAACAGCATCAACCGGAGCAGCAGCACCTTCCTGTATACCGATATACAGCAATGTACCATCCTGGTACGATTCAAAATCCATGGTAGCTTTATCAGTTTCAATCTCGGCCAATACATCGCCAGATTTAACCTTATCGCCAACTTTTTTATGCCATTTAGCTAATACCCCTTCGGTCATGGTATCGCTCATCTTAGGCATTTTTACTACTTCGGCCATATACTATTTATATGTGTTTAATTTTTAGTAATTTTTTATTGTCCGAAAGTCTGGTGTCCGCAGTCCGAAAGTTTTTGATTAATGACTTTGGGCTTAACACTCCCGACTTAAAACTTAGTCCCTGATGTAAGGATAATCTTCCTGAACATATACATCGGTATACAATTCAGAAGCATCAGGCCATGGCGACTCTTCAGCAAATTGTACTGCTTCATCAACAATAGCTTTGATCTTAACATCCATTTCATCAAACCATGCTTCATCAGCATATTTTTCGGCAAGGATAGTTTGTTTAACGGCTTCAATAGGGTCTTTTGCTTTGTAGCTTTCCAACTCCTCTTTAGTACGATACTTTTGCGGATCGGACATAGAGTGACCTTTATAGCGGTAAGTACGCATTTCAAGGAAAGTTGGGCCTTCACCTGCACGTGCACGCTGAACAGCTTCGTCCATTGCTACGTGAACCGCAGCAGGATCCATGCCATCAACCGGCGACGAAGGGATACCATAAGGCAAACCTAATTTATAAATATCCGTTTGTGCGGTAGTACGCTCAACAGAAGTACCCATAGCGTAACCATTGTTTTCGCAAACAAAAATTACAGGTAACTTCCAAAGCGCTGCCATATTAAAGGTTTCGGTAAGTGCACCCTGACGTACAGCACCATCGCCCATATAAGCAATGTTTACAAACTCAGTACCTTTATATTTTTCGGCAAAAGCAATACCGGCACCAAGTGGTACCTGACCGCCCACAATACCGTGGCCACCATAAAAATTCTTTTCCTTATCAAACATGTGCATAGAACCACCTTTGCCTTTTGAGCATCCGGTAGCTTTACCATACATCTCGGCCATAATGGCTTTTGGAGTTACACCTTTAGCAAGCGCGTGAGCATGGTCGCGATATGCGGTGATCAAGCTGTCTTCAGGTTTAATTACAGACATAGCTCCGGCTAAAACAGCCTCCTGCCCAATATACAGATGGCAAAAGCCTCTGATTTTTTGTTGTCCGTATAACTGTCCTGTTTTTTCTTCGAACCTGCGCATCAATAGCATCTGTTCGTACCACATCAGGTAGGTGTCCTTGTTTATTTCGATTGAACTCATGTATTAAACAACCTTTTTGGAGTAAAGCGCAAATCTAATTATATCCTGCAAAATATCGAAACCTCAAGCAAATTGTTGCAAAATTTTATTTGGTGGCCTTAAAGCGTGCCTGTCACCGCTAAACCAGGGTTTTACAGGTTTGGCACAGCTAATCCGGCTAAAATAAAACTTAAAAAAACACACCTATGGGCAATAAATTATCGTTTTACGAAGTTTTAGATGATGTGTTTTTATCTAAATGCTCAAAAAAGCACTTAAATAATTACAACCAAATTACATTGGTTATCGTACAAGAGCCTGTTTATTAAAAGGATGTGCAATAAAAAGCACTTTTTTATATTTTTTGAAAAATAAGGAGCATTTATTTGCAATTTTAAAAAATATAAATAGTTTTGTAGAGCACGATAGACATAGTGTCTGATTTAATAAACAATTTGTTGCCCTAACTCAACAAACAAACTGATTAAATGAAGAAATTTGCCCTGGCTATTGCCTTACTTTTCAGCGTCGTAGCTTCACAAGCTCAAACAAAAAGTGCCCCGAGCACCAGTGATGACAACAAAGACGACCAGGAAAGTTTAGGTAAAGCATACTTTTCCCAAATTATGGGAGTTGCTTTATCTGCTACCTCAAACATGAAACTCTTTCACTTTGTATATGATTGGATTGGTACCCCTTACCACTTTGGCGGAAGCTCAAGAAGAGGTATCGACTGTTCGGCCTTTACAAAAGAATTATACAGCGAAGTTTTTAACCTTGATATCAAACGTAACTCACGTGATATTTTCAGCATGGTTAACCCTGTTGCTAAAGATGAGTTGAAAGAAGGCGATTTGGTTTTCTTTAAGATCCATAGTCGCAGCATTTCGCACGTAGGCATTTACTTAGGCAATAATAAATTTGCTCACGCCTCATCAAGAGGTGTAGCTATCAGCAGTCTTGACGATGCTTACTACAGCCGTTTCTTTTATAAAGGCGGCAGGCTGTTAGCTTCATTTAAGGACGAATTTAAAGGTTCGGCATCCACGGGTAACAACGATATGGGCGACGACGTAGACGAAAGCAAGAACTAAACGATTTTGAAATAAATAAACTAATTTAGTCCCCTCATCCTCAATGAGGGGATTTTTTTTATAATGAAATTTCATTTATTGCTTACAGCAGCCTGCCTGGCGCTGTTTTTACAGGCGTGTAACCACCCGCCCAGTAAAAAACAAGTGCTGGCCCCTGCTCCCAAACCTAAACCCGACACAGCAACAACAGCCACCGCCGCTGTTCAGCGTGATTCATCCATATCCATAGCCGCCGTTGGCGATATGATGCTCGGAACATCCTATCCCAATAATTACACCCTGCCCCCCGATAGCGCGAAAAACAGTTTTAATGTTATTGCCGGTGAATTGAGAAATGCCGATGTAACTTTCGGAAATCTTGAAGGCAGTCTGCTTGATGGCGGTAGTCCGGCTCATTATAAGTTGCACCAGCGAAGTAAAGCCTATTTGTTCAGGATGCCTACTGCCTATGCCGGCGTTTTTAAAGATGCCGGTTTTAATGTGCTTAGCCTGGCCAATAACCACATCGGTGATTTTGGTGATACCGGGCGCATGAGCACCACACGTGTGCTTGATAGCATAGGGATTAATTATGGTGGATTGCTTAGCCACCCTTCTACGGTATTTGAACGCAATGGCATCAAATATGGCTTTTGCGCCTTTGCCCCCAATGCCAATACTTTACCAATACTTGATCTTAAAAATGCTACCCGCATTATCAGCGAATTGAAACAGCGCTGTGATATCGTCATCGTATCTTTTCATGGCGGCGGCGAAGGCGTGGATTATGAACACGTGCCTTTTGCTATGGAATCCTTTATCAGCGAAAAAAGGGGCGATGTGCACGCCTTTGCCCATAATGCTATTGATGCCGGTGCAGATATCATATTGGGGAACGGCCCGCATGTAAACAGGGCAATGGAGGTTTATAAGAACCGTTTGATCGCTTACAGCCTGGGTAACTTTTGCACTTATAAAAGTGTGAGTGTAGCCGGTGTTTGCGGCCTTGCCCCCTTGCTAAAAGTAAAGCTGAACAAAAAGGGGGAGTTTTTGAATGGCCGCATTATATCCCTGAGGCAGGCCCATGACAAAGGCCTTGAGCTTGATTCGCTTAACCGGGCAGCCATCCGGATCAGGGAACTCACAGAAGCCGACTTTCCCGGTGCCGGCTTACTGATATCCGACGCGGGGGAGATCAGCCTTAATCCCGTTATTCAGAGCGAGAGCCTGTAGAAAAGTGGGGCGAGAATTGAACGCCGCATAGACTCACCCCGACATCACCTTAGCTGTTACTTAATGAAAAAAGCGAGGGCTTGTGCGATTCCCATCTTTAGAGGGGCGGAGGGGTGTGTTTCTGCTTTGATAAGCTTGCAGCAGAAACACACCCCCTGCTGTCGCTCGTGCCTCCGCGCCTCCTCTCAGGAGGTTTTTTTACCCTCTTTGCGGCGCAGCCGGAGAGAGGGTGGTCCAGCGTAGCGCAGACCGGGTGAATAAGCTATGCGATTTGCAAAGCATGCTAACCTATTTAAGCCGCTTCATCTTTAGTATTCCGCACCAGGCTTATACCCGTTGAAAAGAAGATCAGCGAAATAATGCCTATTACTACCATGGTGGTTACTTGCGCACTATGATTAATGATAGCTATACCGGTATAAATGAGGCCAACGATACCAAGCACGCTCAGTATCGTTCCGAAAGTTCGTTTTAAGTTCATGACAGGTGTGCTGTTTTTTATGAGCATTTTTTAAAAAACAAATAACACACCAATAATTAATACTACTTTTATTTTAAACATAATAAACCAAACCATGCCCGAATCATTTGGATCACTGATAACAATCGTCATTTTCGTTGTTATTCTTATTACCATTTTCACTTCGTTTGTGTCTGTAAAACAGGGCACAATAGTAGTAATAACCGTGTTTGGCAAATACCGCCGTATCCTTACACCGGGATTAAATTTCAAGATCCCGTTTATCGAAAACATCTATTCTAAGATCTCTATTCAAAACCGCTCTGTGGAGCTGGAGTTCCAGGCAGTAACTTACGATCAGGCCAATGTTTACTTCAAAGCCATGCTGCTGTACTCGGTACTGGATCAGCAGGAAGAAACCATCAAAAACGTAGCTTTTAAATTTGTTGATGAACGTAACCTGATGCAGGCGCTCATCCGTACAGTTGAAGGCTCGATCCGCGCTTTTGTGGCAACCAAACGCCAGAGCGAGGTACTGATATTACGCCGTGATATCGTTGAACACGTAAAAGAACAGCTGGATGTGATACTGGAAGGTTGGGGTTACCACCTCCAGGATCTGCAATTGAACGATATCACTTTTGATGATGTGATCATGAAATCAATGAGCCAGGTAGTGGCATCCAATAACTTAAAAGCTGCCGCCGAAAATGAAGGGCAGGCTCTGCTCATTACCAAAACCAAAGCTGCCGAAGCAGAAGGTAACGCCATTAAAATTTCTGCACAAGCCGAACGCGAAGCGGCACAATTACGCGGACAGGGTATAGCGTTGTTCCGCGAGGAAGTTGCCCGAGGTATGACCGTTGCCGCCAAAGAAATGGCCGAAGCAAACATGGATACCTCGGTGATATTATTCACCATGTGGACAGAATCCATCAAACACTTCTCCGAAAACTCAAAAGGGAATGTTATTTTCCTTGATGGCTCAACCGATCAGATGCAACATACGTTAAAAGAAATGATGGCCTTAAACCTTTTACATACCGACAACGTCAAAAAGTAAAAGTTTAAAACCGCCATTTTTTTAAATGAAAAGAAATATAGTGAATGGGATAGGCCTTACGGCCATGTGTTTTTTAGGGATGGTCACGTCGGCTTCGGCGCAATCATTTCATCAGCTTACCGCCAATGATTTTTGGGGAACGCCGCGGGCTAATGCCGGCGGCGTTGTAGCTTATACCAATTGCACCATCGATTACCGCTACCAGGCCCGGCGCGAGGGCGGAGGCTACCGGCTTAACTTCAACATCAGGCTTATCCTAAACAATAACAAATCGTGGCTTAACAGAAGTCAGGTTAGTACCCCACAACAAATGGCCGAGATATTAAAGCATGAACAGGGGCACTACACTATAGCCTTTTTAGAGCAGCAGGAATTATTGCGAATAGTGGGCCGCACCCGCTTCAGCAACAATTATAACTACGAGGCCATGGCTATCTTTAACCGCATTGATGCCAAATACAAGCAGCTCAATGCCGATTATGATGAAGATACAGTCCACATGACAGACCGCAAGCAACAGCACAGCTGGGATCTGTATTTTCAACAAAAGCTTAAGTTTTTGCCGGAGGATACGGAGAGTTAGTTTATTAAATCCCCTCTTGAGAGGGGGCGCGAAGGAAAGAGCGGTGGCAGGGGTGTGTTTCTGCAAGCGATAATAAAAGCAGAGACACACCCCTCCGCCCCCTAATCTTGCGCTCGTTTGCAACGAGCGCTTAATATGGTTGGGCGATTGTATCGCCCGTGCGTTATAAACGCAAACCCAGTTACGCACTCGTTAAAAACGAGCGCGAGTTAAGGCGGCGGATTTAGGGTTAACACTGTTTTTAATTCAATTAACTGATTGTAAATAATATAGATAAAAAAAACGATCGGATTTCTGTTAACCCCTGCTGTAGTCTCTATTGTCAAAACCTTACACTGCGCCTACCTCAACACTTTGCAGCAAGCCTGCAACGCGCCTATATTTGCTTTTATCGGCATGACTGAGCAATCACCCAATATTCATCGTAAAATTATCCATATTGATATGGATGCATTTTACGCGTCGGTTGAGCAGCGGGATTTTCCCGAATACAAGGGCAAACCTTTGGTGGTTGGTGGTTTGCCCGAAGGGCGGGGAGGTGTAGTCGCTACTGCCAGTTATGAGGCCAGGAAGTTTGGCATCCGTTCGGCAATGTCATCGAAAAAGGCCTTGCAGCTTTGTCCGCATGCTTTGTTTGTACGGCCCAGGTTTAATGTATACCGGGAGGTATCCCAGCATATCCGGGAAATTTTCAGCCGATATACCGACCTCATAGAACCGCTCTCACTTGATGAAGCTTTCCTTGATGTAACTAACGACAAGCAAGGTATCGGCTCGGCCATTGATATAGCCAAGCTCATTAAACAAGCCATTAAAGATGAATTGCAGCTCACTGCATCGGCGGGGGTATCTATCAATAAATTTGTAGCTAAAATAGCATCTGATATCAACAAACCCGATGGCCTTAAATTTATTGGTCCATCGAGCATCGAAAACTTTATGGAGCAACTGCCTGTCGAAAAGTTTTTTGGCGTGGGCAAGGTGACCGCTCAAAAAATGAAACAAATGGGCCTGCACACCGGTGCCGATTTG
Organism: Mucilaginibacter gossypiicola; assembly: GCF_900110105.1. Taxonomy (GTDB): domain Bacteria; phylum Bacteroidota; class Bacteroidia; order Sphingobacteriales; family Sphingobacteriaceae; genus Mucilaginibacter; species Mucilaginibacter gossypiicola. The sequence goes on from NZ_FOCL01000002.1 coordinate 568,732, forward strand.
AAAAAGCTTGAAGAAAGTGAACTTACCCGGCACTTTGGCAAAGTGGGCAAATTTTACTACCAGATAGTGCGCGGTATAGATAACCGCGAAGTACAACCTCACCGGGAAACCAAATCCCTGGGTGCTGAAGATACTTTTGCTTACGATTTGACTACGCTGGAAGAGATGGAGGCTGAACTTGATAAAATAGCAGTCACCGTACACAATCGCTTGCTTAAATATGAGTTGAAAGGTCGCACCATTACCCTCAAGGTAAAATACCACGATTTTAAACAGATCACCAGAAACCAATCGTTCCAAAGCCCCGTAAACGACTTGGAAACGATCAGCAATACGGCCAAACAACTCATGGCTGCAACGGGTGTTGACGATGTAAAAGTGCGGTTGCTCGGTATTTCGCTTTCGAATTTCGGCGAGATAGCAATTAAACAACGGGATGATAAAGAGCTTGGGCCGGGGGATCAGTTGGAACTGGAGTTATAAGTCATTTCCCCGGGCCGTGTCCCCACGGCCCTTAAATTTATGTCATTGCGAGGAGGAACGACGAAGCAATCGCATACTATACAGGGCGGATTTGCTTCCGTGCGATTGCCGCGCTACGCTCGCAATGACATTTCTATCATTAATTCACCATCCGCCCCGCAATATCTACCGAGCGGGCAAAAGGATTGAAAAACCTGTTGGCTAATATGGCAAATTCCCGGCGGGTTACGGGGCGTTTCAGATCAAAAGGAGATGCAAACTTATATTGCTCTTTCCAAGCCTTCTGCATAGCGATTTCCAGTGTGTGCGGATCAGTTAAAGTGGTTTCGCTGATAAATGACAATAGATTGCCTACGGTGAATACCGGGCCAGGTTTTTCTTTATTGAACCACAAAAAACCGCGGGTATAAATTTCTTCCAGGGTCGGTTTTATTTCGGACGTTGCTACTAATGAATCAGGCTGAAACAACAAACGCGTGACATTGCCCTCTGTTTTATGCACTCCTTTTAATAATCCGGAAGCACCTATTTGCTGCATCGCCCTGAAATATGGGTCGGTTGGTTTAACGTCTGTAAAAGGCATGATCCAGGCTTTAAAATCGAGCAGTTCACCCTGAATGATCCGCACATTTAAGTTTTGGGTAGTAGTTTTAAAAAAAGCGCAGAAAGCTGCGGTTGCCCCGGCACCCTGCCCAATAGCCATTTGTACTGATGGGTACATGGTGCTGGCATTTACCAGGTGCGTTACCGACATGGCTTTTTCCGTTACCAGTAAATTATCCAGGTCTTTAAGCACAATGGCACCCAGCGGCACACCATAGGCAGGGAAAGGTGGATAATTAATTTTCGGAGCGTTTGCATCCGTATAGTGCTGGCCCGGAGAGGCATCGCCAACGGCAATCGCTGTACGGTAAAGCTTTGATTCCCGGTCGTACGGCTTGTATACATCATCCAGCATCATCCTCACCAATCCTTTTGTCGCGCGACCGGCCTCGCGCAGGTAGGGAATATATGGCAGGTGGTCGGGCGTAGTAAAACCGTCGTCCAAACCCAGGTTTTTGTAGCCCAGTTCGGTTTGCAAATAGTATATCAAACCCAAAGTATGCAAACGGGCTTTGGCATAAAAAGCTTCGCGGTTTTCGGGTTTTAAATTATCTGCGGTAACGGGGAACTGGTTTCCGCATTCGGCCCATTTAATCATGTATTTATCGTTGGGCAACCTGCCATCGTTAAGCATCTGCTTAATATTCTTCCCTTTAAGGCAGGCGTACGCCGTTGCATCATATCCTTCGGGCCTGGGAATAGTTTTGTCGGCCAAGGCGCCAAAGTCTTTCAAGATTGCTATCCAGGTAAGGTCTTGTAATTGCGACGATTCATTATCAGGTGCCAGGGCCTCGGCAGTTTGTTTTTTGCTGTCAAAGCCATAAACAAAAGTTTCGCCTGCTTTGGCTGCTACATCGCCGGTTTCGGTAGCGTCGATAACTACTTTGGCTTTTATAGTAGCTGTTTTTCCATCAAGGGAAACGCTTACATCCCAGCCGATGCCATCTTTTTTAATCCCTGTAAATGGTGTGTTTAATTTTACGGTGAGATTTTTTACCGTATCGGTTATTTTTTTGAGGATGGCAGCACCTGTATAGGGCTCAAACCTTAATGTAGCATTGTAAGCCGTATCATACCCGGGTGTTTTGCTATAAAAATCCCGTACCCTGCGCCGGAATTCGCCCCAGATGCCTGATGGTAAATTGCGGTTGCCGTCAATAATGCACATCCCGCCCGATATCATACTGCCGCCCAGCCAGGGACCCTGTTCAATCAGCATGGTTTTTAGTTTACTGCGTGCGCCCTGTATGGCTGCCGCTGTTCCGCTTGCGCCTCCGCCTATTACTAAAATGTCGGTTTTAATGGTTTGTGCGAAGGAGAGCGTACAGTTAAAAACAAAAAGTACGGCCAGTAACTTTTTTATCATCAGTTAAATTAACAATCTACAGAACGCTAAAATAGGTCAAAAGCTTGTGGTAGTATAAAATAATACCTAATTTAAATTTTTTTAACAGTTATGATGACAGACGAACAATTGCGATACCCAATCGGGAGATTTTCTCCACCGGCTTCATACACTACCGAAGATATGCGTGGCTGGATAGAAGATATCGCCACCCTCCCCGGGAAGTTGAGACATGCTATTACCGGTCTTAATTACCAGGAATTGGATACCCCATACCGCCCCGGCGGCTGGACATTACGCCAGGTGATCCACCATTTGGCCGATAGTCATATGAACTCCATCACCCGTTTTAAGCTTGCCCTTACCGAAAATAATCCAACCATAAAGCCATATGAGGAGGCCGATTGGGCACTGCTGCCAGATTACCGCCTGCCGGTTGAGCCGTCATTAAAAATGCTCGAAGGCATCCATCAGCACTTCGTGTCCCTGTTTGAAAGCTTTACCGAAAACGAGTGGGCGCGCACATTTGTACACCCCGCATCGGGCGAAACCATATCGCTGAAAAAAGGCCTTGCTACGTATGCCTGGCATAGTAATCACCATTTGGCGCATGTGACGGAGACGGTAAAGAGGATGGTGAAGGTAAGCTGAAAGCCGAAGGCTTAAAGCAAAAAGCGTTTGAACGATGTGGGCATTTTAATTGTCCTTTAGTAACCCATGTCATTGCGAGGAGCGAAACGGGATGAGCCCGAGGTGCGACGTGGCAATCGCATGCTATACAGGGCGAATATGCTTCCGTGCGATTGCTTCGTCGTTCCTCCTCGCAATGACATATTTTGTGTAACTAAGTTTTTCTATGCCCAACCTCCTTTTCATTTGCAGTAAAAACCAGTGGCGAAGCCCAACGGCCGAGGCTTTATTCAGGAACCATCCTGTGCACAAAGCTTCATCGGCAGGTACAAGTGATAAGGCGCGGATAAGGGTAAATCAAAAAATGATTGATCGTGCCGATGTTATCTTTGTTATGGAACAGAAGCATAAGGAGATACTGAAACAACGCTTCAGCATAAATGGCAAGCAGCTCATTGTGCTTGATATTGAAGATAACTACCAGTTCAATGATCCTGAACTGATAGCTATTTTAAGAAATGAGTTAAGCGAATATCTTTAAGCAGGACAGCAACTCGCTTTTTACCGCTCAAACGTAAGCAACGAGTGCAGACCTGCCGTATGAAGGTCCCGCCATACCTGGTTGATCTCCGTATCGGGGTTAGCTGCCGATAATCCACAATAAGTATAAAGTTTATCCACGCTTTCTCTTGACACTTTGGCCAGTTTACGGCTCATCAAACTCACTTCCTGCAAGCCATTTTCGCCGTCCAGTTCAAAGCTATTCCAGCTGTTATCTACAGTCTCATAAAATGCTGCGCGGGTTTTATTAAGTAGCGTAGTTTGTTCGGCCAGTAATTGTTTGATGTATTCTTTTTGAGGTTCGGTTAAGCGCGGATTCTTCATTCGCTCATCAAAAGCAGGCCCACACAGATCAAGAAAATGAACCGCCAGACCCGAAAGATTGGCCGCCAGTGTTGCTTCGGCCAATTGTAAAAACGGATAACGGTATAAAGGTTCATTCACAACCGTGTATTCGGGGTCTATCTTAAAGCACCGGTTTTTATCGACGTACAAATCTTTTACCTCGTAGGCATCGCTGCCGGTAGCCATCATCCCCACGTATTTCCAGGCTGGAAAAACCCGTACATCTTTCCCGTCGAAAACAAAAGGTAAAACCAGCGGCTCGCCATCATCATTTACAACCGTTTCATCACCGTTTTTAATGATGCAATTTGCGGTGATGTGGGTTGCATGATGCGCCCCGCTGGCATATTTCCAGGTACCGTTAATAATGTAGCCATCGCCGCTGATGGTAGCCGTACCTGTTGATGCACCGCTGCCTGCCAGGCACAATCGAGGATCGGTCATGATCTCTGTTGCCAAAGCGGCATCCAGAAAACCACCAAACCAGCCTGCGCCGCTGCATAGGGTAACAACCCAGCCCAAACTACCATTTGCCCAGGCCAGGCTTTCTTCCAACCGTACCATTTGTGGTAAAGCCAATTGCAAGCCCGAATAAACCTGCGGCACTAAAAATTTAAACCAACCCTGCTCATAAATAAGCGCCAGCTGAACAGGTTGTAATTTACCCTCCTGCTCAGCTGCCGGGGCTGCTTTACGGATGATATCAACCCATTCGGGTTTTAAGTTCTGTGATGGATGCATTGTAAATTCCTGTTTTAAGTAGATAGCCTAACCGCTAATCTCCAACCACTAATCTCTCTTGTTCTACCTGTTTCTTCCACTCAAAATATCCCCATATTGCTATAACGAACAGAAAAATGGTGAGCATGGCAAACATGGGCAGTTTTTTGTAAAACAGCAGCGGCACAGCAAAAAAGTTGGAAATGTTCAGAAAAATCCAATTCTCCATTTTACGGCGGGCCAATAGCCACATGCCTGCCCAGGCGGTTGACGATACCAGTGCATCCCAGCCCGGCACGTTGGATGGGGTGAAATATTTGGCAGGCAGGTTTTTGATCATGTAATAAAACACTACCCAACCAATAACGCTTATCGCCAAACTAATGATCCACTCATTTTTGGTGGAATAGGTGATTTTTACCGGGGGCTCGTTTCGTTTTTTTATCCAGTAAACCCACCCGTAAACACTCATGATTATATAGTACCCGTTCAATACCGATTCGGCATACAGGTGCACGTCCAATAACAGGTATATCGATATGGCTGTGCCTAAGATCCCGGCCGGGTACAACCATATATTATTTACACGGGCCAGTAATACTTCAGTAACACCCAGCGCAACGGCAAGCCATTGCGGCCAGGTGGTTTCCTTTATTTGTTCAATGAATAAGTCTACCCAATGATTCATACTGCATGATTAAAAGCCTAAACTTAGCGAAGCCATAAAGTTTCGCGGTGCCTGCGGGAAGTAATAGTTATAGTTAATTACGTGCCCGCCCTCAATATCCGGATAGGTAGCGCCGTTGTTCTCATATTTCTCGCTAAAGATATTATTAACCTGCAGGCCAACAGTTATGTTTTTAACCGAGCGAACACTGAAGCTGTACCTCAACCTTACATCATTCACAAAAAAGCTGTTTAGCTGGCGGTTGGCAGCATAAGGATTTTCAGCGTTATCAGGAGCAATACCAAAACCTTCGGGATTACGGTTCATGGTATTGTCCAGGTACTGTTTGCCAACATATTTGCTAATGAAGGCAATCTCCCCGCCTTTGATCGGGCTGTAACTGATCACGCTTGAACCCGTAAGCGATGGCGAATAGGCAATATCTGTTTTGGCAAAAGTTTCTTCAACAAGGGCCCCGTTGTCGTAATTTGAGAAAAACTGCTGATAGTTTTTGATCTTATTGGTGCTTAACGTAGCGGTAACGCCCCAGTTTAACTGGCTGGTGATTTTCACTTTTCCGCTAAACTCCAAACCTGCGCGATAGCTGTCCTTTACATTGGTACGTACCGGGCTGCCTACATCATTCAGCGAACCGGTTAATACCAATTGATTTTTATACAACATATAAAAACCGTTTAACTCTCCGCTGAAAACAGACGAGCCAAAACGATAGCCGGCTTCAAAATCTTTCAGGTTCTCGGCCTTCGGGCGGTTTTGCGGAGGCGAGTCAACATAATCATCACGATTAGGTTCGTGGTTGCCTACCGCAAAGGAAGCATACACATTGCTATGCTCGTTAAACTGATAGGTTACGCCTGCTTTAGGATTAAAGAAATTTAACTGCGCGGTTTGCTGGGCATTATTAAGGTTTTTGTCGATACCGTAAAACGAATAATTAATATGGCGGTATTGCATATCGGCATACAGTAAAAATTTGTCTACATGCCATTCGGCCCGACCAAAAATATTAAAGTCCTTCTTTTTGGCATCATCCCGATAGTATTGATAGTTAGGTCCAACACCTATGCTTTCTTCGGCAGAAATAATATTACCGTAATGCGCGCCTTTATATTCATTATAGGCGCCGCCAAGGTTAAAGTTCAATTTGGTAGTGGGCTGATATTTTAAGGCATAAGTAACACCATAAAAATCGTTATTAAGCCATTGCCGACGTACGAGGTTGGTGGTTTTAATGGTATCAGTGCCATAAATAACCGGCGTTAAACCGTAATTGCTTACGTCGTCGTCTTTTTTATATTCCTCGTAATAACCTTCGCCATGAGTATAGTGCAGTGCACCGCTAAATGAAAGTTTATCCGAAAACTTTTTATCGTACAATAACTGATAGTGGTTTTGCAGATAATCGTCAACCTCGTCTTTATAAAACGCATTGTTCCCCATGTATCCCAGCTCATTGTACGTGCGGTTATCGGGGCGGGTATTGTCGCCAATCACATAGTCGGCCACGCCGTTCCAGGCCTGGTAGGTGCGCTCATGGCCCGAGAACACGTTTAATCTTAAAGTACTGTTATCACCATAATAAGCGCCGCTCACAAAAAATGATTTTAACCGGGCCGAAGCACGGGCGATATACCCATCGGACCTGATACGAGACAAACGGCCATCAATGCTAAACCTGCCGCCAAGTAAGCCTGTACCCATACTTACTGTATTTTTTACCGAACCATATGAACCTGCCGAATTATCAAGCTGGGCATAAGCGGTGTCCCGGCGGGTTGCAGTTTGCACGTTAATACTACCACCAAAAGCACCCGCACCATTGGTTGAAGTACCTACACCGCGCTGAATTTGCAGGTTATTGATGGAAGAAGCAAAATCGGGCAGATCGACAAAGAATGCACCCTGGCTTTCAGCATCATTTAATGGGATGCCGTTAACCGTCACGTTAATCCGCGACGCGTCTGAACCCCGGATGCGGATACCTGTATAGCCAATACCTGTACCGGCATCAGAACTAACCACAACTGACGGTGTTTGATTTAACAAATAAGGCAGGTCCTGGCCAAAATTGTTCTTCTCCAGGTCTTTTTTACTCAGGTTGGTAAAGGCAGTCGGCGCGTTTTTACCTGCACGGGTTGCAATTACGGTTACTTCATCAGTAGTAAAAGTTCCCGATCCTAAAGTAAAATTGAGTGCTGTGTTTGCGTTGAGTGTACTGTTTTTTACCAGAGGCTGATAACCGATATAACTGGCTTTAAGCGTATAATTACCTCTCTTGAGGTCGTTGAAACTATATTTACCGGCAGCATCAGTAACCGTGCTAAGCTTGGGGTTTAAAATAGTAACAGTTGCGCCGGGCAGTGCTTCGCCGGATTGATTGGTCACTTTCCCTGTAATGGAAAGCTGGGCAGATGCCATAACAGGCAGCAGCAGGGCCATAACGGCCACAAATAAATTTTTCAAAATGCGTTAAACAAAAAATCTGAGTTAAACCATCTGCAAGCCAGGGAGAAACAGCAGTACACTTAACTTATTTACCTTTATCCCTACGCCGGCATTACCCGGATCAGGTGTGGGGGGAAGTCTTGAGTGGGAAGTCTTAAGCCGAAAGCCGTGATTGACTTTGAACTTAAAACTCAGTACTTATGACTAACCTCCTGGGTATGATCTCAGCCCGTCTTTCAGTTTGGTAAAACAAACAGCAGTTTGTTTTGCAACCAAAGCAAGGCACCCCTTGAGAATTGTATTGCGCAAAGATATGTTTTGATTTTGGATTTCGGATGTGGGATTTCGGATTTTTGAAGGATATCTCCTGTTTACAATAAACTTGCTACCAAAACGAGGCAAAATTTACAAGGCTCGCAAAGACGCTATAGCGAAAACCCGTATTCCTTTTTCTTCTTCTTTTAGTGTCTTTGCGCTAAATAATCCAATTGAAATTTCACCAATCCATCAACAGTAAATAACCTTTTTAGCCCCTTTATTGGCTTTTAAATTAACATGTTACTAAATTCGAAATCGAAAATCCGAAATCCGAAATCAAAACCCTACTTTAGCAAACTTTTATAAAACATTGCTATGCTTAGAACTCATACCTGCGGCGAATTAAATATCAGCCATTTAGGCCAAACCGTTACATTATGCGGTTGGGTACAAAAATCGCGCGATTTGGGCGGTACTACTTTTATCGACGTGCGCGACCGTTATGGTTTAACCCAATTGATATTCAACACAGATACAGATGCTACGCTGCGCGAAAAAAGCCGTGAACTTGGTCGCGAGTTTGTGATCAAAGTTACCGGTAATGTAATTGAGCGTGCCAGCAAAAACACCAAAATCCCTACCGGCGAAATTGAAATTGCTGTTACTGATATTGAAGTGCTTAACGCAGCAAAACTGCCTCCGTTCCTGATTGAGGACGAAACAGACGGCGGTGAGGAATTACGTGCTAAATACCGTTACCTTGATCTTCGTCGTAACCCTATACGCAATAACCTGGTGCTTCGCCACAAAATGGCGCAGGAAGTGCGTAAATATTTAGATAAGCTTGATTTTATCGAAGTTGAAACCCCGGTGCTGATCAAATCGACCCCGGAAGGCGCACGCGATTTTGTGGTGCCAAGCCGCATGAACGCAGGCGAGTTTTACGCCCTGCCGCAATCGCCTCAAACTTTTAAACAGTTACTGATGGTAAGCGGTTTTGACCGTTACTTCCAGATCGTAAAATGTTTCAGGGACGAGGATCTGCGTGCCGACCGTCAGCCGGAGTTTACCCAGATTGACTGCGAGCTTTCGTTTGTGAGCCAGGAAGATATCCTGAATATATTTGAAGGGCTTACCCGCCATCTGTTCAAAACTGTAAAAGGTATTGACCTGGGCGAGGTTCCGCGTATGCTGTATTCGGATGCTATGCGCTTATACGGATCAGACAAACCAGATGTACGTTTTGGGATGCAGTTTGTTGAGCTGAATGATATTGTTAAAGGCAAAGGTTTCAGCATTTTTGATAATGCCGAACTGGTTGTGGGCATCAATGCCAAAGGCTGTGCAAACTATACCCGCAAACAGGTTGATGAACTGACCGAATGGTTAAAACGCCCTCAAATTGGTGTAACCGGTATGATCTATTGCCGCTACAACGAAGACGGCACCCTGAAATCATCGGTTGATAAATTTTACAACGAGGACGAGCTAACCAACTGGGCAGCTGCATTTGGCGCTGAAAAAGGCGACTTAATGCTGATCCTGGCTGGTGGTGCCGATAAGGTACGTAAACAACTGAACGAATTACGTTTGGAAATGGGCTCCCGTTTAGGCCTGCGCGATAAAAACACTTTTGCACCACTGTGGGTGGTTGACTTCCCGCTGTTGGAGTGGGATGAAGAAAGCGGCCGTTACCATGCCATGCACCACCCGTTCACCTCACCAAAACCAGAGGATATTGCTTTGTTAGATACCGAGCCGGGCGCAGTACGTGCAAATGCTTATGATTTGGTAATCAATGGCACCGAAATAGGCGGTGGTTCTATCAGGATCCATGACCGTGGCCTGCAGTCATTGATGTTCAAGCATCTTGGTTTCTCGCCGGAAGAGGCACAAAAGCAATTCGGCTTCCTGATGGATGCTTTTGAATATGGTGCACCTCCTCATGGCGGTATAGCATTTGGTTTCGACCGTTTGGCGTCGATATTCGCAGGATTAGATTCTATCCGCGATGTGATCGCCTTCCCTAAAAACAATTCGGGCCGCGATGTGATGATCGATTCACCATCAACCATTGCCGAGGCACAAATGACCGAGCTAAAAATCAAAACAACGGTTTAATTAACCCAAACATACACTGAGCCCCCTTTACAGCAAAGGGGGCTTTTATTTGGATGTCCATCATGAAAAAATATCTTTTACTGCTAAGTGCAATTATCATTACGCTGATAATGTCATGTGATAACTCTGTGAAATTGAACCAGGCTAAACAGGCACGTATAGACGATTCCCTGATCCGTATTTATCTGAAAGCCAATCCGCAGATCAAGGCCCAAAAAGACCCATCGGGAATTTATTATCAGATCTTATCTGAAGGTAAAGGTGATCATCCAAAAGACAACTCCCTGGTTACTGTAAATTATACCGCGGCATTATTGAATGATATGGTTGTAGACAAAGGGAATGGCTATTCGAGTCCGCTTGATCACCTGATTAAAGGCTGGCAAATAGGCATTCCGTTGGTGAAAGAGGGAGGCTCCATATTACTCATTGTACCCTCGGGCCTCGCTTACGGTGCTAATGGGCCAGGCCGTATTCCCGAAAACTCGGTACTGGTGTTCTCCGTGGATTTAACAGAATTTAACTAATTCTGCCAAAATAAGTTCAATTGCCGTAGCGTTCTGTTGCTTTTTGCCCAACAAATTAATTTAACAACAGAACTACTAACGACATGAAGAAATTCTTATTATTCGTATTCGCTCCGCTGGTGCTCCTCGCCTCATGCTCAAAAGACAAATTTGACTCTGCAAAACAGGCCGCTACAGATGACGCCGCAATTAAAGCTTACATCGGTACCGATACGGCATTTCATGCTACTGCCGATGGCTCTGGCGTTTATTACAAAATTGTAACGCAGGGCACAGGAACAAAGCCGTCGGCCTCATCAACGGTTAAAGTAACTTATACGGGCATGTTATTAAACGGCACCAAATTCGCCTCAAACAGCACAGTAACCCAAAGCCTTAGCGGGTTTATTGCCGGCTGGCAATCGGGCCTGCTTTATTTGCAAACAGGCGGCCGCATCATTTTGGTTATTCCTTCAAGGGATGGCTATGGCAACACTGCCCAGGATAATATTCCTAAAAATTCGGTTTTGGTATTTACGATTGATCTGCTTAGTTTTAGCTGATTTACCAATCGCTAAAACCCAAAATGAGAAAAACCCTGTTGCTGCTATTGTTTGCGCCGCTATTGATCCTGTCTGCATGTTTTAAAGATAAGTCGCCCGATCCGCAGCAAAATGTCCTGAACGAGGATGGCAATATCAAAATTTATCTGGCAGCACACCCCGAAATCAGCGCTACAAAAGATACTTCAGGGCTTTATTACCAGGTTATCGCGCCAGGGACTGGTACTCATGCCGGCCCCAATGCAACAGTAACCATCGACTATTCGGGACAGTTGCTGAGCGGTGTAAGTATAAACGGACAAACCGATTACAGCAATAAGCTCAATGTTTTGTTAACCGGATGGCAGATAGCGATCCCAATGATTGCCGCAGGCGGAGAGATCCTGCTTATTGCACCTTCCCGGTTAGCTTACGGTGTTTATGGTACCAGCCAGATCCCGCCTAACTCGATAGTGATCTTCGATATCAAACTAAAAAAAATAGATCAGTAACAAAATAAACATAAAGGCCGTCCATAAAGATGGCCTTTATGTTTTAACCCATCATAAGGACAACCTTTTGCCTTTAACCTTTATCCTTTCGCCTTCAAAAACTATCTTTGCGCTGTGAGCGAGAAAACCATTTTAAAACTGCAGTTGCCTACCGATCCGCTTTGGGTTAAAAACGTGGTAGAGAGCAATATCGAAGAGATTTTGACCGACCATGCCTTTTGCGAACAAAAGGCCGCCAGTAATGCTATAACCCTTATTGTTCAAAATCCCAACCTGAGCGAACTGGTGCAGGAAATGGCCCTGTTGGTACAGGAGGAAATGGACCATTTTAAACGTGTACATGATATTATACTGGAGCGTGGTTATATTCTTGGCCGTGAGCGCAAGGATAATTATGTGAACGAACTCCGGAAATTTATCATCATTGGCGGTGGCCGCGAAGCCCAGCTGATTGACAGGCTACTGTTTTCGGCCATGATAGAGGCACGGAGCTGTGAGCGCTTCAAGGTACTATCTGAAAATATCAATGACGATCAGCTGGCTACTTTTTACCACGAACTGATGATCAGCGAAGCCACCCATTATTCCATGTTCATTCGCCTGGCAAAAAAATATGCCGAGGAAATTGATGTTGAGGCCCGCTGGAAACAGTTCCTGGAATATGAAGCCCAGGTAATTCAAAATTACGGTAAGGGTGAAACTATTCATGGGTAAGTCGTAGCTATTAAGAAGGGGGTTAAGAACAAATAAAAATAAGCTGTCATTGCGAGGCACGAAGCAATCGCGGACTATACAGGGCGGACATGCATTAGCTACGAGATTAACGTCCCCTCTGGGTCTCTCGTAGATACAAGTTTACCCACAAAATTGCTTTGTCGTTTAATCAGCCAAGCCTTTTGTTTTGCCCCTCTGGGGCAAAGGGTATTTCTATACTTTTTATGCTACAAACCTTTTGCACCTCTGGTGCATCTGTCCTTAAGCATCTCAATTAATACCTGATTATGTAGTAAAACCTTGCCGGCCCCAGCGGGGCCACGTGTTTATAGCATTAAAAGAGGGCTTTTTTGACTCCTTAGGTGCCTCCTATTGAAATTTCAGGTTGGTGAATTTTGTGGGTTAACTTGTATCTACGAGATACCCTGAGGGGACATGACTTTCCAACTTTCGGACTTTTACTTAAAACTTTCTAACATAATGCGTTATTTTACATCATGTCGCGTTTCAAAGTATTTTCGGTTGTTATACATATTGCCGGCTGGCTGCTGTTCATGGCTTTCCCGCTGGTTTTTTTAAATAGCCGGTCACTATACAATACTTCTGTTACTTCTTTTCTGGAAAAGCCGGCCTACTGGATATTTTGCCTCACTTATATAGTCCTTTTTTACAGTAACGCTTACCTGTTCATTCCGCAGTTCTTTTTAAAAAAGAAGTATTTAATTTACAGCATTATATGCGTTGTTTTATTGGGATGTGTTTACATGCTCCAACCGTTCGACAGACTTTTGCGAAGCACTGAAGGCTGGAGAATGCGTAACGGGATGGTGATTCCGCCCCCTCCGTCTTTTGATGGCCGCCGTTTTGGTCATCATAGGTTTGGTACTCTTTCTCCTGATACGCAGGGAGCGTTTGAACGGCCACCGTATTTCCATCCCGATTCCTTAGGGCAAAAAAACCGTTTCGGACATCCACGCAGATTCAGGAAACCGTTTGATAGTACCAGTCTGTTCATTTTCCTTATGATTATGGCGCTGAGCATGGCAATCAAAACCGTTCAGCAGTGGCAGCTTACCGAACAACGTGCAGCCCGGGCCGAGGCCGATAAAACCAATGCCGAGCTCTCATTCCTGAAAGCACAGATCAATCCGCACTTCCTGTTCAACACGTTAAATAATATTTATACGCTTGCTGCTATCAAAGATGATAATGCGGCAGATAGTATCATGAAGCTCTCGAACATTATGCGCTATGTTACCGACGATGTTGCCGAAGACTTTGTACCACTGCAAAGCGAAATTGATTGTATCAGCGATTATATTGAACTGCAACGCCTTCGCATAGGCAAAAATACCGCAGTTAATTTTGAGGTTAACGGGAATATTGGCATAAGAAAAATAGCTCCTCTGGTGATGATGACCTTCATCGAAAATGTTTTTAAATATGGAGTGAGCAAACATGAACCATCGGCTATAGATATCATGATCAATATCCATGAGCTTGATATTTCCTTTTATTGCAAAAACCGGATCTTTGGTTTACAGAAAAGCGATTACCAGCGCACAGGCATCGGCATAAAAAACACCAGGCAACGGCTGGAACATTTATATCCCGGCAAGCATTTGTTAAGCATAAGCAGTCTCAATAATGAGTATATTGTTCAACTTACTTTACAAGCTTAAATTATGGTGCTTAAATGTATAGCTATTGACGATGAACCGCTTGCCTTAAGGCTCATAAGTGATTATGTATCGCGTTTCCCTGCGTTACAAATGGTTAATACGTTTGAAGATGCCATTACCGGAGCCGAATTTTTAAAGACAACCCCCGTCGATCTGCTTTTTGTTGATATTAACATGCCCGATATTACCGGAATCGATCTTGTACGTTCTCTCCAGGTAAAGCCCATGGTAATATTTACCACAGCCTATAAAAACTTTGCATACGAAGGTTTTGAACTGGAGGCACTTGATTATATCTTAAAACCGATAGACATCAAGCGCTTTACCAAGGCTGTTGAAAAAGCTGTGGATTATTATAAATACAAAACCAAACCCACTGCCGAAGAGGCCGACGAAAGCCTGTACGTGTACTCCGAATATCGTATGGTTAAGATAGACCTGGGTACTATCGAATACATTGAAAGTATGGAGGATTATATCAAGATCCATATCACTAACGATAAAACAATCCTCACGCTAATGCCGATGAAAAAGGTATTGGAAAAACTGCCTTCTGCCAAATTCCAGCGCATACACCGCAGCTATATTGTACCTGTTAACAAGATCCGGTCTATCCAGAACCGTAAGGTTCAGCTTACCGACGTAGAATTGCCAGTAAGTGAAACTTATAATGATTTTGCCCGCAACTGGGCTAAATTGAAATAGAAGGCTCCCCGGGTGGTTAAACCAATCACTTCCATTACGTTCGCCTATACAAAACTGCTATTCATCGATACATAATTGATGAAGACCCGCTATGCCCCCATATTTATATCGTAAACCAATTATAACCCCATAAATGGTTTATATAATACCCCTTTTCATAATAGTTGCGATAGTAGCGTCTGTATGTTAGTAGTACATGCAGGCGCTTTTTTAAAACAGTATTCCGTTGGAAGCAAAAAAGTTACTCCCCCTAATCAGCTTTTTTCTCATTGTATTAGCCCGTAAAACAAATGCACAAAGCCTTGGCGACCCGGTGGTCAGCATTACTTTCGGCTCGGGAACATCCACGCACTCTGGCGCCTTGCCTGCCGACTCTGGGTCGACGAGCTATCCTTACAGCAGTGCCGATTTTCCGAGTGATGGTTATTATACCATTGAAAATACTACTGCTGGTGCGGGCAATGTTTGGTGGTCGGCAACAGACCATACAGGTAATACAGGAGGCTACATGATGGTAGTAAATGCCAGTAGATCCTTAACCGATTATTTTTATAAACGTACTATTACGGGTTTGTGCTCCAATACAACCTACCAGTTTTCGGCCTGGGTAGTGAACTTGTTAAGGAGCAATGATATCAGCCCGCCCAATATCACTTTCGCTATCGAAAAAACGGATGGCACAACCATTCAAAGTTTTAATACCGGTACTATTGCCCGTACCAGCGGCAGCTATAAATGGGTACAGGAATCATTTAATTTTACATTACCTGCGGGTGTTGGCGATGTGGTAATCAAGATGATCAACAACAGCGCGGGTGGTGCTCCTGCAAACGACCTTGCAATTGATGATATTGTTTTCAGGCCTTACGGCCCGGTTATAGCGGCAAGCTTCAGCAGTTCAAGCTCGACATTAACAGCCTCGGCTTGTTCGGATGTTCCGCAAACATATACGCTTAATACCACTATCCCCAGTGGCTACACGGTTTTATGGCAATACAAAAACGGCAGTGGTGCATGGACAGATCTTACCGGGGCGGGCAGCACCGGCTCAAGTTACCAGATTACCTCACCAACGGTGGCCGGCACTTATTATTACCGGGCCGTAACAGCACAGGCAGGTAACATCAATTCGGCACTTTGCCGGTCGGCATCAAATGTACTTACACTTACTGTTGGCGCACCTCCTTCATCAACGGCAACAGCCAATACGCCTGTTTGCGCCGGCACAACGTTAACGCTAAGTGCATCAACCGGGGTAAGTTATCAATGGACGGGCCCAAATGGTTTTACATCAGCCATTCAAAACCCAACCATCAGCAATGTAACTGCAGCGGCAGCAGGTACATATTCGGTTACGATTAAATCATCCTCCAACTGCGAGGTAGTAGTACCTTTGCAGGTTGTAGTAAATGCCCAGCCTGTTGCGGCAGTTGACGCCGTTGAACCCATTTGCGAGGGCAATTCAGTAACATTAAATGCCAGCGGAGGCTCAACCTATTCATGGTCGCCTACAACGGGCCTCTCAGATGCTAATATTGCCAATCCAGTTGCCAGTCCAACAGACACTACGCTTTATACCGTTACAGTAAGCAACGGCACCTGCACCTCAACGGCTAACGTACAAGTGAATGTGCTTAAAAAACCTGTTGCCAGCGCAGGGCCAGACAAGCATATTACCCAGGGGCAGTCAACTACGCTTAATGGCAGCACTAAAGGCACAAACGTAAGCTATTACTGGACCCCAACCGATTATCTGAGCAGCAGCCTTGAACTTAAACCAACCGCCTCACCAATGGAAGATATCACCTATACCCTGCATGTGGTATCAAACTCGGGCTGCGGTGACGAAGCTACCGACGAGGTGTTTGTGCGTGTTTATAAAAAAGTAGTTATCCCCAACACCTTTACGCCCAATGGCGACGGTGTTAACGACACCTGGGCTATTGAAGCACTTGATACTTACCCAACTTCAACCACCCAGGTATTTAACAGATATGGCGCGCTGGTATTTAAAAGCACCGGCTACCCCCAGGCCTGGGACGGCAAATATGGCGGCCGGGTTATTCCATCGGGTACGTATTATTATGTGATTGATTTGAAGAATGGAAATGTGATGAGTGGCTGGGTGATGGTGGCGAGGTGAGTTTTTAAGTCTTAAGTTCGAAGTCAGAAGTTTTAAGCCAGAAATGCCGAGTTTTCAAATTTTATGTTGACCTGGAACTGTGAACTTAAGATTTGCGACTTGAGACTAAAGACTTGAGACTTCCGATTTAAATCCCACCACATTCAGCAGATAATTATCCATCATATCAATATCCACCACATCATTCAAAAAGCCGATGTGCATATCCGGGCGGATGATGAGCGCTTTCTTTTGATTTTCTTTAATTTCGAAAGCATCAAAAATGTGTTGGTTTTTGGCCGATGGGGGCAAGTAAAAGAAGTTAAGATTGGCCCCATAGTTTTGAGTAATCCATTTGGCTACGGTGAACAGGTCAAGTTCCTTGAGTTTGCCTAAACAAATGAGTGTAAAGCCCGGTTTGCTGCACCATTCGTGCAGGTCAGTTTCCAGTTGCCGCTTTTCGTCGAAAACTTTGAGGTAGGGCAGCCTGTCGCCAGCTTTGATTAAGGTGGCGTGGCTCAGGTTAAGATTTATCGGGCTATGGCGATAGGCTATACCGGTTTGTGATACCCGTTTAAAAAAAGCTTCGCGCAAATTGGGTTTACGCCACACCCATTTTAAAGCAATGGGCAGCAAATACTTCTTTAGTAAATTAATGAACCAGTTACGCGACAGGATCATTTTAAAGATCCGGTCGGTAGTGTTGAGCAGGTCTTTGGCTACAGGCATCCGTTCCTGGGCGTAGCTACCCAACACCGATGCTTTAAGCCGATCATTAACCACACCTGCCAGCTTCCAGGCCAGGTTATAGGCATCTTGTAAACCGGTGTTCATGCCCTGCCCGCCAACCGGCGAGTGAATATGCGCGGCGTCGCCAATCAGAAAGCAACGTTGCTCCCTGAATTTATCGGCCATGCGATGGTGCAGGCGATAGGTGGTGAACCAGTTGGTATGTTCAACAATGATCTGCTGCTTGGTAACATCCCGCAAGTGCGGTAATACCTCTTCAATTTGCAGTTCGTCTTTTTTATCAAATTCATCGGGCAGGTTACCTACAACGCGGTAGCTCCGTTCATCGGGCATAGGGAAAAAACCAGCAAAACCTTTTTTTGACAGGAACAGGTTAACCTTGTCCCCGAAATCGGCATCTATTTTAATATCTGCCAAATAAAACTGGTGCTGGTAAGTATCGCCATTAAAAGGAATATTCAGTTGCTTGCGTACAGTGCTATGTGCGCCATCTGCACCAATCAGCCAATCGCAGGTGATGGTTTGTTTATCCTCGCCGCTTTGCAGTTGCAGGGTTACCTTATCGGCATCCTGGCTTAGTGACAGTAGCGAAGTATTCCAGTATACGGGGCAGCAATTCAGCGTAATAAAATCAAGCAATAACCGCTCGTTTTTACTTTGCGGGTACATCTGGATAAAGGGGAAAGCCGTTTGCGTTTCGCCAACATTTGCCAGCGAAAGGCTGGCTACTTCGGTGCCCTCCTGGTTAAATTGTACACCACCTCCGCGTTTGCCATCGTTGAGCACTTTATCGATGACTCCCATTTGCCTATAGATTTCCATAGACCGGGCCTGCACCGCCAATGCCTTTGAGTGTGAGGTTGGCCCCTGCTTGCTATCAATAATTACCGGCTGCACGCCATATCGTAAAAGCTGAGCTGCCATCATCAAACCCGATGGTCCGGCACCTACTATTACAACGGGGCTATGCTGCTGGCTTATGGTCATTTATTGCCGTGATAGAGTAAAAATATGGTAGGACGTTTATGCAGATCGGGCACCTTCTTTTGCCACTCGGCAATAGTTTTGGTTTGCACAAGTTCTGTAGCGGCAGTAAGGTCGCAAGCAATACAAAGCTTGGTTTTAGGGTTGCCTGTTTTCAGAATCTCCTCAAGCATTGGGTTATTGCGGAAGGGTGTTTCGATGAACATTTGGGTTTGATCGAGCTTTACAGCCGTATTTTCCAGTTCCTTGATCTTTTTAGCGCGAAGTGCTTTATCAATAGGCAGGTAGCCATGAAACGCAAAGCTTTGGCCGCTAAAGCCAGATGCCATCAGCGCCAGCAAAATAGAGCTTGGACCAACTAAAGGCACAACCTTAATACCCATGCGATGGGCCTTATCAACAATTTCGGCACCGGGATCAGCAACGCCGGGACAGCCGGCTTCGCTCATCAAGCCTACATCATTACCGGCCTGCAGGCCCTTAAAAAAATCGGCCTTGCCCATATCGCGGTTGTGTTTACCGTAGTCGTGGATCACCAGTTCGCTTTGCGGAGTTTTTAAACCGGCTTCTTTTAAAAAACGGCGTGCAGTTTTTTCATTTTCCACAATGTACTCTTTGATACTGTTGATAGTATCAACCAGGTAGGGCGTAAATGATTTTGCGGCCGCGTCATCGGCCAGCGGTACGGGAATTAAATAAAGGGTTCCATAGGGCATATTGCAAAGTTGGTGTTTTTTGTTTAATTTAAGCTATCAAAAGGAGGCTGAAAAATGAGACAATTAGGTGTAAACTGGTTTATAGAAGGCCATATTGACTTTGAATACAAAAAATATATCCTGCTAAGCTACCTGCAGGAAATTAACAGCCACTTTGACAACAGCCGGTTATACCCCAACCTGGCCGACCTTATTTTTCACTATAACAACCTCATCGATTTTAAAAAGAATAAAACGCTGCTGCAGCAAGCTTTCCCGCAACGTTTAACCCAGGCTGATATCGAAGCAGTAAAGCTTACCTATCAAAAAATCATTACAGATGATCAAAGGATGCTGGAGATAGAGCAGATCATTACCTATGCCCTCGGCAAAATGGACCCGGCTATAAAAACCGGCAGGGATATTTACGATTTTGTTGAAAGCCACGTTAATATTGATCCGGTTGGCATTATCCCTTTAATGCCTTATCATGGCTATTTTTCTTTACGAAACGGAAAAGAAAGTACCAACCGGATCTATGAATATCAGATCACTATTTTTGAGGACAAGAACGATAAATATCGCGGTATCAACGTGGCTTTTGTTGATACTTATGAGCAAAGCATTAGTAATACGCCCGAAAGTATAAAGCTGAACCTTATTAACCGTAATAAGTTTTTACCCAACCCTGCAGTTTACTATGTACACAGTGATATCACCTTCCCGCTTGAGCAAACGCTGTTGCCCGTAGCAAAAAGGAGTTTGGTTAAGTTTATCTCAAATGCGGCATAGTTACGCATGTTGTTCAATGTTTGCTTACGCCGATTCTTTATACAATACCATTCCAGCGTGATAGTATACACCATCTCTGAAATCGCCTTCGGCGGTAAAGCCGGTATCGTCAAGATATTCAACGTGATTGCCTAATACACTGTAGTAGCCTGTGTAGGCATTTTGTTTATCGCCGCGGGCTTCGGTATAACGGCCGTTGGGCAAAAATTCGTGACGGATCAACCCATCGCGGGTAACCCATACACCTATATAATAGTGTGCGTTTATTGTTGTATTGCTGTTGAAAGTGTTAAATCTTTCCATGCTTCTAATTCGTTTTGAACGAAGGCAAGCTTTTTCTCAACCAGGCCGTAAGCATCTTCGCCTAAAAATAAATTTAGCGGCGGGTTATCTTCTTTAGTTATGCTGATCATAGCCGCGGCTGCTTTTTCAGGATCGCCGGCTTGTTGCTTGTCCATGTCGTTTTGGTGAAAATTTACTGTATCGCGTACGTTTTGATAGTCGGCTATCTGGTTTTGAGGTACCGCTAAGGAACCGGCCGACAGGAAATTAGTCCTGAAATAACCCGGTTGTACGATGGTAACCTTTATACCAAACGGCGCAACTTCGGCCGATAAGGTTTCGGAGAAACCGTTAACGGCAAACTTGGTAGCGCAATAAATGCCGCCACCTGCAAATGCACCGGTAAAGCCTCCTATCGATGATACATTTAAAATATGCCCCGATTTCTGGGCGCGCAGATAAGGCAGCGCCTTTCGGATCACATTCAACGATCCAAATACGTTGATCTCAAAGTTATCACGGGCCTCACGGTCAGTCAGTTCTTCGATGCCGCCTAATAAGCCATAACCGGCATTATTAACAACAACATCAATTTTTCCGAAGGTTTTCACTGCAAGCTCAATGGCTTCCTGTACGCTGTCTTCGTTGGTTAAGTTAACGGCAAGCGGCAAAAACTGCCCGTTATGCGCATCAACCGCTTTATTCAGATCGCTTAAATTGCGCGATGTAGCGGCTACCTTGTAGCCCTCGCTTAATAGTTTTTTTACCAGGGCAAGTCCCAGGCCTTTTGAGGCGCCTGTTACAAACCACACTTTGTTGTTTTCCATAGTTTTATTTTGATAGATTTTGATTTTATTGATTTGTTACTGCTTTACCGGTAATATTTGATTTTCGCTTATTTTGATGGAAAAGATCGCCGGATTAACCTTATCGGGTTTGGCCGAGCGGGCGTACCACAACTTCGTTAACGGTAATATTGTCCGGCTGACTTATCGCGTAGATCACTGCGTTGGCAATAGCCTCTTCATCAAGCTTGGGCATATTGGTCAGATTACCATACAAGCCCTTGATTTTAGGGCTGGTAATATCATGCCCTAACTCCGACTTTGTAGCGCCGGGGTAAATAGTGGTTACTTTAATGGTTTGGGCAACCTCCTCGCGCAGGGTTTCCATAATGGCCTTAACAGCGAATTTGGTACCGCTGTACACCCCGATGCCTGGCGATGTTTTTAACCCGCCTACTGATGAGGTTGAAAGAATATGACCTTCACCACGCTCAATCATGTGGGGCAGTACGGCATTAATACCATACAATACACCTTTAATGTTAATGTCGATCATTTTGTCCCACTCGTCAACATGTCCTTCTTCAAAAAAAGAAATGGGCATGATGCCGGCATTATTCCACATTACATCAATATGGCCAAATTTGGTTATAGCCTGTTGTATAAGATTGCCCAGATCTGCACGTTTGGCAACATCGGTTACTACATACATGGCATTCCCGCCAATTTCTTCAACCAGGGCTTTCAGCTGATCTTCGCGACGGGCGGCCAAAACTACTTTTGCGCCAAGCTGAGCCAGTTTTCGGGCAGCCGATGCGCCGATGCCACTGCTGGCACCGGTTATCACAATCACTTTATCTTCGATACTTTGCATTTTATTGTTTTTATATAGGTAGATATAGGGTAACAGAATAAAATTTAGAAATCGGTTGAGCAGGTTACATCCTGCCACTGCCTGATTTCATTGTGTAAAGTGTCAAGCTTAGCCAAGGCTCGATTGTATGCATCGCCACCTAATAACAGGTACAATGGCGAGTTTTCTTCGTAAGCTGTGTTGATAATGGCAGTTGCAGCCTTTTCCGGGTCGCCGGCTTGCTTGCCATCCATTTTAAGGTATTTGTTGTGGATAGCGCGAACCTCGGTGTAATCATCTATTTTATTTTCGGTGATTGAAAGCGAGCCGGCAGTAAGGAAGCTGGTGCGGAAAGCACCCGGCGCAACCACTGTAACTTTAATGCCTAATTCTTTAACGTCGGCGGCAAGCACTTCAGAAATGCCGATCACTGCATATTTTGATCCGGCGTAAATTGCCCACCCGGCGTTGCCGGTAATACCCGCGATAGATGAAATGTTGATGATATGCCCCGAGCGTTGTTTACGCAGGTAAGGCATCACCGCACGGATTACGTTCAATGTACCAAATACGTTTACATCAAATGCCACGCGGGTTTCGGCATCGCTAAGCTCTTCAATAGCGCCGCCTATCCCATAACCGGCATTATTGATCACTACATCGATACGGCCAAAAACTTCATGAGTGTGCTGTAAAGCCAGCGATACGCTGCTTTCATTTGCCAGATCGACCTGTAGAGGTAAAAAGTTATTGCTTGTTGTATTAACCGCTGCGGTTAACTCCTGTAAATTTCTGGAAGTAGCGGCAACAAGCTGTCCTGCATCCAATAGTTGTTTTACCAGGCTAAGGCCAAAGCCTTTCGAAGCCCCGGTAATAAACCATACTTTGTTGTTGTCCATAAAAAGTGTTTGCTTTGTTTGTTTGAGATAAAACAAAGTTACAGCTACAACAAAGGGTGCGCATTACATTAATCAAACCAAAGGTTACAAAATTCAAACATTACGGAACGAACTTGGTGTTTGCCGGGTTTGTTTTTTGAAAAAGTTATTGAAATGAGTAGGCTCTTCAAAGCCCAGGCAGTAGCCAATTTCAGAAATATTCCAGTCGGTATGCCTTAATAATGATTTGGCTTCGCTCAGCAGCCTGTCGGCAATATGATCGGTAGTGGTTTTGCCGGTAGTTTCGCGGATGGCCCTGTTGAGGTGATTTACATGTACCGAAAGCCGCTGCGCAAAATCATTGGCAGAGCGCAGTGAAAACCGTTGCGACGGTGTTTCAATAGGAAACTGACGCTCCAGCAACTCGGTAAATACTGATGTTATCCGCGATTTAGCGTCAACGTGCTTGTAAACATTTTCAGACGGCTCCGTTTTAAGCGCATAATAAATTAGTTCGGTAACATAGTTGCGCAGCAAGTCATATTTAAAAGCATATTCGGTATTGATCTCGGTCAGCATTTTCTGAAAAAGAGCCGTTACATAGGCATCCTGCTCATCATTTAAGGCATACACAGGCTTGGCATTAAGACCAAACACCGGGAACTCACTTAAGCCGGTACGGAACTTTTCCAGGAAAAACTCTTCAGTAAATATGCAGAAGAAACCGGTGCGGTCATCAGACATATGTTCAAATGTATAAGGCACCATAGCGCTGAAAAACATCAGCGTTGTGCCCGAAAGCTTAATGCTTTTATCGGCATAGTGAATGATATTGTCGCCGCGCATCATACTAATCTTATAAAAGGTACGGCGGCTGTAGGTTACCTGCTTTGCATTAGGGCCAATACAATCCTCAATCCTGAATACATTAAAGTGCCCGATGTTTTGCTGCAGGTTATTGGGTAACCAGTTAACCTTCTTTTGATAAAAATCCTCAAGTGTTTCTGCTTTCGACATAAATCAAAGTTACAAAAATCAAACCGGGGTGTCAAGTATAGGCATTTCAGCGAAGTAAATGCAATAGGTTTGCTGTAAAAAATAAAAGCCTCCCAACCTTGCGTCGGGAGACTTTCAACCTAAACCTTATCACAATTAAACCGGTAAGTTTACCAGTTCGCTCTTGTTATTACAATCACTGTGCCAAAACCCGAAACTTTTTAAATTTTTTGTTAATGTATCCTTGTTGATACATTAACAATAGGTTAAAAGGGAATTTACTTTACAAAAAGTGTGTAGATAAGTGTCAAAAAGACACTGTGACATTATTTGGCATTACAGAAAAGTGAACACTTTATGCCTCTTTTGCAGCTTTTTTTCTACGCAAGTAACTATCGGTTAAAAATAGCGCCAAAATTACATCAAACACGAAAAAACTTTTCATTAAAGTACTATTGAAGATACTGCTTGCAGAAGGCAATTTTAAACTCGCCGGTAGCTTAACATCCAATCCGCTGAACAAATTGCCCGAAATTTTAACATTTGAGAGGATAACTATTAGCAGGGCCAAAATGCTCAGCACGAAAAAAGCCGCAATGCTTAATATTATCTTTTTATTGATTGTTGACTTTAATGGAACCAATTGCTCGGCCCTGATGGCCTCCATTACATTATAACTAAAAGCCATGGATGGCTCATCAAGCTCCATACTGGCAAATTCCTGGTTTAGCACAAGCAACTCGGTATACTTTTGTTTGTATACCTCATCTGTTTCAATAAGCCGCGCAATGGCTTCCTGCTCTGCCGGAGTGCAGGTACCATCAATATAGTTCCAAAGTTTTTCTTCGATGGTGTTCATATCAGTTCTTTGACCTCGTGTTTTAAATTGCGCTCCAGCTTTTCTTTCAAACGCTGGCGTGCCCTAAATAGTTTAACCTTAACGGTATTTGTTTCAATACCCATTGTTTGGGCAATTTCTTCTAACGATTGCTCGCCCTTATAAAACATGGTAATAATGGTAGCATCATCGGGCAATAACTGCTCAATAGCCTGGTTCAGGTAGTACGACCGCGATTTATTTTCTACATTATTGGTATCATATGCCGATTCGTGGCTTTCAACCTGCACAAATGTACCCTCATCATCAATCGAATCGGTATCTACCCGTTTCTTTCTTAAAAATGTCATAGCCGTAGTATAAACTATACTATAAAGCCATGTACTAAATTTCGACTGCCCCTGGAAAGATGCCAGTGAGCGGTATGCTTTTACAAAACAATCCTGTGCAATCTCCTCAGCATCTTCCCGACCTTTGGCAAAACGCATGGCCAGCGTAAAAACAAAACGTTGATGCCGCTTAACCAAATCGGCATACGCAAATTGGTTACCCGCCAGGGTTTGCTCAATAAGTTCGATATCTGAAAGCTTGCTTTGCATTATATAACCACTGTGACTACGCTTTGGCGTATGGGGTTACACCTATATGTAAATATAATTTATTTTGGTGGGAATGGTGTCGTGGTATGGCATTGCTTTTATGGCTCAAAGGCACAAGTCATCCATGCCTATACCAGCCACACAAGACTTGCGTCAGATGAGGGGCTTGTAACGAAAAACCCGGGTCCGAGTCAACGCCATTGTCTGAACTCGAATTAAACGAATTTTAAGAATTTCTTTAGCATTCTGTTAATTCTTTAATTCAAAAAATTCGAGTTCAGACAAACCACTAATCTCTACCATAGCGTTGCCTGCGGCCAGGCTTTACACTCATACGCCTGCAGGCATTACACTCATTGGCTGGTATCCGCTTCAATCCCTAACGCAAATTTGGGTTCATTTAAAGTTTTGTTGTCCAAACTCAAACTCCCAAATACACACCCTTTATTCGTAACATACGCTCAAACATTCAATCCTATAATTTTGTATTTTTACATTTAATATAAGGGGCACTGCACGTTGATGGATGATAACAGGTTAAATATTTTAAATGGGTCTAACAGGATGCTCAGCAAGCTTCAGCTGCTGTCAGTGTTTTTTGAAGATGAGCTCATTTACAAACTCTACCTGCGTACCCAGGTTATCCATAAACTTTTTGAAACCAATCCCGAGATCGACATCAACAAGCTGGAGCTTTTCCACGTACAATTTACCACCAGTCTGGTCGACCTGCTCCGGAAGATCAAAAAGAACAACGAGAACAATGTAAGCCTCGTGCTTGATGAGATCCAGCTTACCAAAGAGATGATTGATCAAATGGATGACAATGCACTCACCGAGCAGGATTTTAAAATTGACAGGCAAAGGCAGGCGCTGAAAGTGAACCTCTCCTTGCGGAAACTTTACCAGGTACTTTCCGATAATTCAAACGATTACCCTTTCTCTAAAAATATCAACGCTTTTAGTCTGCGGTATGGGTCCGACTTCTTTTATAATATAACGCCAGAGCTTTATAACGAACTGGTTCAGTATAATTATAACGACACCTATCATAATACCAATGCTATTATTCAGCGTAAACTGATGGGGATATTGTTAAAACGTGAGTTTCGTACCGAATTTTACTGCGGTTTAAAAGCCGGCAACCTCATACTGGAAGTATATAAATTTATGGATGAGGACAGGTACTTTTTATTTTCGCCTGCCAATAATTTATTCCTATTTTGCGACGTAACAAAGCTTTCGGGCGTAGAGAATAATAGTAATCTATCTAAAAAAGAAAAACTGGCGCATGAGCTGCAGGATAAAATTGACAAACAGCAAAGCGATGTGGTAACCATGAAATCATACATGCCACCCGAAATAAAATCCCTGTTAGCCGAAAACTACAAGAAAATAGCCGACATCAACTTTTTACAAAGCCTGAGCGATGTTGATGTGCAGGCCAATATTTTAAAAGCAATGCTTAATACCGATATCATATAATTTATGGAGTTTTTACACTACGTGCTTGGCCCCGACCTGAAGGCCGGCGTCCTGATCATTTTAAACCTGATTGTTATTGAGAGCCTGCTCTCTGTTGATAATGCCGCCGTACTGGCAACCATGGTGCTCGACCTGCCTCCGCACCAGCGTAAAAAAGCATTACGTTACGGTATCATCGGTGCCTACGTTTTACGCGGCGTTTGTTTGTTCTTAGCTGCATGGCTGGTATCTGTTTGGTGGTTAAAACCACTTGGCGGCTTGTACCTCATTTATTTATGCTTCAACTATTTTAAAGGTAAACTATCAGCAGGCGACGGTGATGGGGAAGAGGAATCTGTTGATAAAAACAAAAACTGGCTTTACCGCTCAACAGTAGGTTTGATAGGTAATTTATGGGCAACTATCGCCTTAGTTGAGCTGATGGACCTTGCCTTCTCTATCGATAACGTTTTTGCCGCGGTGGCTTTTACCGATCATAAAATGCTGATCTACATCGGCGTGTTCATCGGCATCCTGGCTATGCGTTTTGTAGCACAGGCTTTTGTGAAGTTAATGGAAAAATTCACCTTCCTGGAAACTGTAGCATTTATAGTGATCGGCGTGCTGGGGATTAAACTGTCCTCATCATTATACGTTCACTTTTTCCCGGAAGCCGGATTTTCAAAACTGATGGAGGGCGAAAGCGCTGATATTTTCACGTCAGTATTTACTGTGGCTATATTTATTATCCCGGTACTTACATCGCTACTGTTCAACTTCCCTAAAAGACATACTATTGAGCCCGAAGTTGCCGAAGCAGCAGAGGATGTATTGGATAAGCAGTAGTAAATCAGTTGGCAGTTTTGAGTTGGCAGCAGGCAGTAAAAAACGCAGGCCATGTGCGATTCCACTCTTGAGAGGGGCGGAGGGGGGCGTTTAACCAAGCGAAAACAACGCTGGAGAAACACACCCCTGCCATCACTCATTTCCATCGCGCCCCCTCTCAAGAGGGGAATAGGAACTTCGCTCTTTCAGATCAGTTGAAAATTGACTTAACGATATAAATTAAATGTTCTTAAATAAAACAATAGCATCCATCTTCGGCATCGGTTTTTTAAAAGGCGGGGGTACTTATGCGGCCATTGTTACCTGCGGCTTTATCTGGCTGCTGTGGCAAAGTCCTGCTTTGCAAAACCCGTGGTATCTGCTGGCTATTACCATATTTATTACTGCACTTGGTGTATTTGTAGGTAATAAAGTTGAACCTGATTGGGGCGAAGACAGTTCGCGCGTGGTCATTGACGAAGTTGCCGGGATGCTGATAGCCATGCTCTTTATTCCCGCTAATTTGTATTTCCTTTTAGCCGGGTTAATATTGTTCCGCTTTTTTGATATTGTGAAACCACTTGGTGTTCGCAAAATGGAAGACCTGGGCGGCGGTTTGGGTGTGATGATGGATGATGTACTGGCCGGTGTTTATTCCAATATCCTGCTTTGGGTAGGGTATTTTGTTTGGATGAAGTTTGGTGCACATTAATTAATAGAGCTTGCCGAGGCGGGCACGCATTTTAGCGCAAGTCTTGAGTAGGGGAAATGAGGAGTGGATGACTTGTGCTTTTGTATCGTCCTAAAAAAAGTTTACAGACATTTCGCATAGGCACAAGTGAGCATGCCCACATCCATCCACACAACACTTGCGCCATAGAGGTTAATTAATGCTTTTCCCTCTTTTAACTTCCCACTCCGTCGTCCCGAACTTGTTTCGGGATCCCACATACAGGGCAAACCATGCATGGCTGCTTAGCAAATGGGGTGCTGAAACAAGTACAGTGTGACCGTTATTATAGATAAAAATCCCCGCCCTCCCTGTAACAACCTCCCCCTGTCACCGTCTTATTTTTGTGTAGACAATTTTTACAATATCACCTCGATAAAACATCTACCTTAGATTAAATGTTTAATTGCCGGTTTGTCACCGGCCAGTACCTGCAATGCCGCGCAAAACCCAATAGGCAATACAGGTTTCACCTAAAAAATAACACATACTAAAATGGCTATTAACTTACAAAAAGGGCAGAAAATAGATATCGGCCTTTCAAAAATGACAGTTGGTTTGGGCTGGAACCCAAACGAAGGTACAGGTTATGATTTCGATCTTGACGTATCGGCCATCATGATCGATGCCAGCAGGCTGGTACCGCAGGATGAGTTTTTTGTGTTCTATAATAATGTCGATTCGCCCGAACAATCGGTTCACCATACCGGCGATGACCCTACAGGTGGTAACAGCGATGGCGGTGATGACGAGTCAATCACCGTTGATTTAACCAAAGTTGACAATCGGATCCAGGAGATCCTGTTTGTGGTTACCATTCACGAGGCACAGGCCCGCCGTCAAAATTTTGGTCAGGTGCGCGACTCATACATTCGCATATTAGATAACCAGACAGGTGCCGAAGTTTGTAAATACGAACTTGGCGAAGATTTTTCTATCGAAACAGCTATCGAATTTGGCAGGTTGTACAAGCGTGGTGGTGCATGGAAGTTTGAAGCATCGGGCGTAGGTTATAAAGAAGACCTGGCCTTCTTTTTAAGTAAATATTTTAAAGGGCAAATAATCAAATAAGGCAATGGCTATAAATTTGGTAAAGGGTCAAACAATTGACCTGCGTAAAAATGATAAAGGCGAAAGCTTCGACCTCTCGTCAGTAACTATTGGTTTAGGCTGGGATGTACGTAAAAGCAACGGCGGCTTTTTAGGCAAGCTGTTTGGCGGCGGCGAAGAGGCTGAATATGACCTTGATGCGATAGCATTTTTATTAGACAAGAACGGTAAAGTAGCCAATCGTGGTTATGCCAAGCAAACCGCCAATGGCCGCACCATTAATATGTTTGAGGGCGATGTGATCTACTTTAATTCTATGCGTCATCCGTCTGGTCACATTTGGTTAACCGGCGATAACCGTACCGGTGCGGGAGAAGGCGACGATGAGCAGATCATTGTTAAGCTTGATTCGCTTGATCCTAAGTATGACCGCATCCTGTTCCTGGTAGCCATTTACCAGGGGCGTAAAAACAACCAGCACTTTGGTATGGTGGAGAATGCTTTTATCCGTGCAGTAGATAGTCATGGTAAAGAAATAGCGAAATTCAGTTTATCCGGCGATTCAACTTATAACGGCATGTGCTCGATGACCTTTGCCGAAGTATACCGTAAGGACGGCACCTGGAAGTTCCGCGCCATCGGTGATCCGCATTCAACTGATAGCCTTTCTGAGTTGCTGAGGAACTATTAAGAGCAAAGAAACAAGACGTCAAGAAGCAAGAGCCAGGAATTGAAGAATCCCGACTTAGGATTCTTCGCCATGTCATTGCGAGGAACGAAGCAATCGCACGGAAGCAAAGCCGCTCTGTATAGCAAGCGATTGCCACGCTATCGCTCGCAGTGACATGGTGGTTAGTTATAATTCTACCTAAAAAACAATGTACCAGCACTATTCATTTGATCTTTGGCTTACGCTGATCAAATCAAACCCGTACTTTAAGATAGAACGTACCAAGATCTTTCACGGGGATTTTAATCTGGCGGGTAAAAGTATCGATGATGTGGCAAGGGCTTTCCGCCAGGTTGACCTGATGTGCAATGCAGTAAACGAGCGTACCGGGAAAAATATCGATGCAGATGAAATGTACCTCATGGTGATCAGCACGATCAATGATAATCAGTATCCGCTTGCCGATGTCAATATTGAAAAGTTATATGCTGATATGGAAAAGCTGCTGTTCTATTACCTGCCGGTGGTTTACTCGCCTGTAACAATTGAGGTGCTGCAGCATCTAAAACAAAAAGGCGATTGCTCATTGAGTATTTTAAGTAATACAGGTTTTATAAAGGGAGAAACGCTCCGCAAGGTGATGGTTAAGTTAGGGCTGGCAGACTTTTTTAACTTCCAGATCTATTCGGATGAGGAAGGGATGTCAAAACCCAACCGAGAGTTGTTCAACCTTATGGTGCAAAAAGCTAAAGATTGTAACAAACCGAAGCAGATAGGCCTCACAGAAATTATACATATAGGCGACAACCCGGCAGCAGATATAACAGGGGCTAATGACGCAGGTCTCAATAGCTTGCTCATCAATTCAAACAACTTATCCATTTTAACCTTATTAAGTTCATGAAAGCTACCTACTCGTTACATCACATCAACAGCGCAACTCATTTTGGTTTCGATGCCGATGATTACAGTCGTTTTAAGTTTGGCGATGGTGAAGTATCCAGCTATTTTGGCACCGACCTGGCCGATGGTTTTATCGCAAAGCATTTAAGCAAACAGCCGATAAAGCAACAGATAGTAGTGATCTCGAGCCCGTACTCGTTTATCCCTACGGCTACCTTCGCCATGAAAAATCATTTTGTTTGCAAGCTTAACCGCTGGCTGGCTAATCACGGTTACCCGGTGGTGCAGGAAACAAAGGTTCATCGCACCATAACTTATAAAGAAGATTATGGGGAGCTGGATGCCGAGCAAAGGATCAATTTAATTGGTAACGATTCATTTCATATTGATAAGGATTTCCTCACCGGTAAAACGCTCTTGTTTTTGGATGATATCAAAATAACCGGCAGCCACGAGCGCATGATCATGAAAATGGTAGATGAATATGGCTTACAGAACGATATTTACATGCTGTACTTTGCCGAACTGGTGAACAAAAACATCCACCCCAATATTGAGAATTACCTCAATTACCATCACGTCAAAAACATCTATCATTTAGATGATATCATTAAAGGCAATGATTTTTGCATCAATACCCGCATAGTAAAATATATTTTAAATTACGATCACGAAAGTTTTTGCATTTTTATACAGGATCAAGGCAGCAATTTCATAAACTTGTTGTACGATATGGCTTTAGGAAATGGTTATCATACCATTGAAGCCTATGCGCCTAACTTAAACTTTATTAAACAAAACCTATTAATAAACAATAATAAACTAATTCAGCATGGCAATTAACTTGCAAAAAGGCCAAAGGGAAACCATTGGTGCCCCTAAATTTACTATAGGCCTTGGTTGGGATACAAACAGCTCATCAACAGGCTCGGCTTTTGATTTGGATGCCTCGGTGTTCATCATGGGCGATAACAAAAAAATACTGGCCGACGAATTTTTCGTTTTCTATAATAATTCAAAATCTCCGGATGGTGCGGTTGAGCATACCGGCGATAACCTGACCGGTGCCGGCGACGGCGACGATGAGCAAATCATTGTCGACCTGTCAAAGATCGACCCGCGTGCTACCGAAATTTGCATTGTAGTAACCATTCACGAGGCCGAAAGCCGCCGCCAGAACTTTGGCCAGGTGCGCAACTCTTTCGTTCGCATTTTTGACTCGGCTACCAATGTCGATATTTTGAAATATGAGCTGGAAGAAGATTTTTCGATAGAAACCGCCGTTGAGTTTGGCCGGATCTACAAAAAAGACAATAACTGGAAATTTGAAGCTGTTGGTGCCGGCATGAAGGGTGGCCTGCAGGATTATTTAAACAAATACAACTAAAAATATGGCTATCAATCTTCAAAAGGGGCAAAGGATCAGCCTTGAAAAAAGTAACGGCAGCAAACTACAGAATGTATGTGTTGGAATAAACTGGGGCGCCATTGAAAAGAAAGGCCTGTTTGGTTTTGGTACCACAAAAGAGGCTGTTGACCTTGACGCCAGCTGCATTTTGTATAATGACAGCAAACAACTAATCGATGTGATCTATTTCGGTAACCTGCGGTCAAAAGATCACTCCGTAAGGCACAGTGGTGACGACCTTACCGGTGACATGGCCGGTAACGATGGCCTGGACAATGAAGTAATCACTGTTGACTTTGGTACGCTGAGCCCGGCCGTTAGCTATGTAGCTTTTGTTTTGAACAGTTTCCGCGGCCAGGATTTTGGTACTATCCCATTTGCGTCTATCCGCATTTATGAAGGTACGCCAACCCGTGTTAACGAGATCTTCGCTACCTATGACATTGCGCACAGCAAAGATTTTGCTGGCCACGTATCCATGGTTATGGGCGTATTTTACAAAAAGAACGGCGAGTGGAAATTTAACGCCATTGGCGAGCCAACCCGCGACCGCAAGCTGGAAGAAACAGTGAAAACTGTAACTGCAACCTATTTATAGAAGTTAAAAGTCATTGGTCTTAAGTATTAAGCCTGATGGCTTTTAACATGAACTAATTAAGTACTACTAAATCATTAACAATAAGATTATGGAAAGTGCACCAAACAATGATGAACTAAATCTGAATATACCACCGCTGATCACTCCAACCAACCTGGATATTCCAGCGGCAGCTTCACAGGCCAGCAATGTGCCGATGAAGGTAGATAAGCAGGGGAATGTAAACCTTGATGCTATACCAAGCCAGGATCTGCAAAAGTATGGTGACATGGGCAAGGATATCAATCCGGCCGATGTTAACTCGATATTAAACTACGGTGTTGAGGTACAAAACTCAATGGAGAAATACAGCAACAACTTTCTTACTTCGGTACGTACCTATAACTCGGGCGAAGTAGGCGGACTGATTAACGAGTTGCTTACCGAGCTTAACTATATTGACGTTGACGAGCTGAACCAAAACGCGTTCACCTCATTCATATCACATATCCCCTTCATGAAAAAGCTGGTTGTTGATACCAAAAAGCTTTTCCAGAAATACGATACAGTGGTTAACAATATTGATAAGATCACCAATAAGATCAAGGCTGGTCGCGTTAACTCTCTGAAGGATAACAGCTCGCTGCAAACCATGTTTGACAGCAACGTTACCTACATTAAGCAAATGGAAGACCTCATCATTGCCGGACAGCTCAAATACAATGAACTTAACGAAAAGCTGGCTGTGATGGACGGTAACCCAACAGGTTACCAGGATTATGAAATTGCCGATCTGCGCGATTTTGTAAACCGTTTGGATAAACGCCTTGCCGACCTGAAAGTAGTTCGTTTTATCATGCTGCAATCACTGGCCCAGATCCGTGTGGTGCAGAACAATAATACCACCATTGCCGAAAAAGCACAGTCTATCGTATCAACCACTATCCCGGTTTGGAAAAACCAGCTTACCATAGCTGTAGCGCTCAACCGTCAAAAGGAGAACGTGGAAATGCAGAAAAAAATCTCGGATACTACCAATACCATTTTACAAAAGAATGCCGAGATGCTGAAACAAAACAGCATTGACGTAGCCCGTGAAAATGAAAAAACGGTAGTGTCATTAGATACCCTGAAAAAGACTACCTCATCGCTCATTGAAACCCTTACCGAGGTTAAACGCATTCACGACGAAGGCACAGCCAACCGCCGTACCCTGAATACCGAGCTCCAAAACCTGGAAACAGAGTTGAAGAAAACGGTAACGAGTGTGAGTTAAATGGCCGCAAGGCAATAAATAACCGTCATTGCGAGGTACGAAGCAATCCCAAACTATACAGGGCGAACCTATAAAGTCGCTCTGCTAATCGGGGATTGCTTCGTACCTCGCAATGACGTTTTTATAAGAAACAAAATCTTCTCTCACCCAACCACAACCTGCCTCTTCCCATACCTGTTTATAACCTCGGCCAAAATCAAATTAGGCACCCAGCTAAAAAAGGCAATGATGAGGTAGTTATTATGAAAATTTACGCCGTTACCCAGTACGGTGAACAGCCAGATATAAAACCGTAAGGTAACCGCACCAAAGGCAAGGGCATAACTGCGGTTCATCATTTTAATGTGATCATCTATCCGGCCGTTTTTTACCAATAGGAATGCTGCTAATGTAAAAACTACCCAAAGCGTATTTTGCAGCAGGAACGATATAAACACACCCGTACCGCGGTTTATAAAAAGTGTCATCACGTAGGCACCCGGCGCGGCAAAAAACAAAACGCCGAACACATACAGCTTTCCTAATGCCCGGTGAAGCGCTTTGTTATTGTAAACCTTTTTTGAAAACTGAAAGAATCCGGCAAGCAGGATAACGCTGCTGCCTATAATATGGCAATAAAAAGCGGGCAGATACCACCCGGTTTTAACAGCCGCTTCCTTAATATGCAAAAAGTAGGAATCATGATTAAAATCCCAGTACTGAGCAAATGTACCGGCACACAATATCAACACCCAGAAAAAGGCAAAATATCTTAATATGCGACCGGTAATGCTCATTTAGCAGCAAGTACTTTGGGCGCTATCACCGGCAATCCCTTTAGTTTCTGGTCTATCCACTGGATGTTATATTTATCAATCTCAGTTAGCGAGTCCTGAACGCTGGCATTTTCCGGTTTGTACTGATCATAAAACTGCTGCGTGAAAACATCCGTCCAGCGCTTGTCTTTAAACTTGTAGTTATAGTCGGCGTAGATCTCGTTTTTCATATACCTTAATGTTTCGGATGAAATTGGCCCTCCACCTGAAGTTTTATATTTCTCGTCAACAACTTTACCGTAAACGTAACATCCATTGATAAAATGGTCGTCCATTTTTTGGTATTTTGTAAAAGCAAAAACTCTTTTAGTTTTTATCGCCTCTTTTACCTTGCCATTTCCAAGTTTAAGAAAATGAAATACAGGCAGCTCATCAATAAATGTATGATTATAGAGTTCGATATTAGCAGTGGTTGTAACTTTTACCTCCAGCAGCGAATCGCTGATTGCATTAATATTATACTCGTTGCAGCTTCCGCTTATTTCGTTGCCGCCTTCTTCGGTGTTAATATCAGTGTTGATTTCATAGCTATAAATCTTGTTGCTTTTGTCATCTATCAAGATTATGTTGTTGGTATCATAGAATTCGGCGCGGCCACCAATAAAGTAATCGCGAATAGAATAATAAGCAGTTTGCAACCAGCTATTATTTTCGGCAGATACTTTTACCGGCAACGCTTTCGCTTTTACCATATATTGCGAGCTTGTTGCTACAAAGTCAACATGCTTACGCAGTGGGTTTTTAAATTCATGCACTTTTCGAATCAACCCGAGATCAACAAGATATGAAGGAGGAAGATAAATACTGCCGTGCTGCTCGCGCGAGTTAAACTCGGTAATATCACCGGCCGGGCTCTTGGTTAATGTAAATGAGTTTGGTTGCTTAAGTTTTGAAAACAGCTCGCTGATTTTAATTTCGGCTTTTTCGGATACAGAATAATCGTTTTTTAACCAAAAGTATTCATCGCCTTTTCTTAATGCGGCAAGGTTTTCGGTATCATTAACCGGAAATATCTGGTCATATTCAACGGGAATTACAACTTTGCCACTAAGGTCATAAAAACCCCGCTTACGATCTTTTTCAACTTCAATAAGATCAGGGAACGTGCCGCTGATGTTATGAATAAGGTCATATTCAGCAGGGATTACTTCTTTATAATCGGGGCCGATTAATCCCATTTTATATGTTTTGGCAGTATCCTTCATTAAGTTATAATAATCCCACTTCCCCTTTACTACATAAAAATATGTCTGTTTCTTTAAATGGGTAAACCATATTACGCTATCATATTTAGCGAATAAGTTGCCTGCATCTAAGAATGCTTTCAGTG
Source organism: Mucilaginibacter gossypiicola (assembly GCF_900110105.1). GTDB lineage: Bacteria > Bacteroidota > Bacteroidia > Sphingobacteriales > Sphingobacteriaceae > Mucilaginibacter > Mucilaginibacter gossypiicola. Next base: position 605,214 of record NZ_FOCL01000002.1, read on the forward strand.
TTTCGGGGCTGTAAATCTCTTTATCTGTATATTTTTTCGCCCACGCGGTATTACGGTAAGCTATATAATCATTCATAAAATTACGGGCATCTGCCTGGTAGATGCTGAGTTTGTTTTGCTCGTTTTTTTGAATGGTAAAAGTTATGCCGGAATGCCTTGTATCCAGATGCTGCTCGCTAAAGGTAACAGGAACAACAGCTGTGGCGAGTTGAGGATTGATCTGCGTAATTTCGGCCTGCTCTACATTCAGCTCTATGTTAAAAGATACATCTTCTTCGTCGCTTTTTTGCTGTTTGTTGATTAGGGTTGTTATTAATTTATTTATAGGTTCAGATGTTTGCTTATCGGCAAAATAACTCATCAATGAATCGCGATTGCCTTTTATAACCTGAGCTTTGAATGCTTTTAAAAAGTTGCTTATTTCATTGCTGCTGGTTGACAATCTGGGTTTTCCTTTGAATAAAAAGTATCCGCCAACGGCTAAAATAACTACAGCCACAGCAATAACGAGGATAGGTTTGGTTTTCATACTACCAAGGTAACGTATTTTTTGAAATAGCAAAAGCAGGTTAAATCCCTTAAAAACAGACCAATAAATATTAATTATATCGCATTAAAATTATATAGTTAAAATCTATACAACATCAATTATTAGTATTCGGGCAGCGGCTTTTAATTTCTATATTTGCATAAACATTAAAAGAAATATCAAAATATGTTAACCATAGGACAAAAATTCCCCGAATTTTCTAAAACAGCAGTAGTAAGCCTTGAAAAAGGTAAAGAGTTTGAAACCCTTACTTCTGAGTATTTAACCAACGATGATAACGTTTGGACTGTAATGTTCTGGTGGCCAAAAGACTTCACTTTTGTTTGCCCTACTGAAATTGCTGAATTCAACAAAAACTTTGGCGAATTCCGCGACCGTGAAACCCGTTTGATCGGTGCTTCTACCGACTCTGAGTTTGTTCACGCTGCATGGAGAAGAGATCACGACGATCTGCGTGATTTGAAATTCCCTATGCTTGCTGATACTTCAAAATCATTGGCTGAAGACCTGGGTATTTTAGAGCCAACTGAAAAAATTGCTTACCGTGCTACTTTCATCGTTGACCCACAAGGTATCATCCGTTGGGTATCAGTTAACGACCTGAGCGTTGGCCGTAACGTGAAAGAAGTATTACGTGTACTTGATGGTTTACAAACTGACGAGCTTTGTCCTTGCAACTGGGAAAAAGGTCAGGAAACTTTAACTGTATAATCATATAACAGATAATTGTCCCCGTACTGGATTTCGGTGCGGGGATTTTTTACACCCTTTTTTAAGTGTTTTATATGTAGAGACGCATAATTGCGTCTCTCGTAGGACAAGCCGCCTGCAATATTCGCCTCCGTAATTTGCATGCGGGAGACGCAATTATGCGTCTCTACAGGAAAATAAAAAATAACCCAAAAAAAATGAACGAAAGTACCGAAGTGATCCAGGAGATACTTGAAAGTATCGGATTAGATAAAAGCTACCGCACCGCGAGCCTTACCCTTTTAGAAACAGGCGAATCACGCTACCTGCGTGATCTGAAGCTGAACTTTACCAGTACCCTTACCTCGGCACATCTAACCAACAAAGAATGCGCCCTGTTGGGTTTAGCTACTGCGGCTAACAACAATAACATACCGCTTATCAATTACTTCACCAAATACGCTAAAGAAAACGAGGCTACCGATGCCGAAATTGGCGAAGCTGTTGGCTGTGCATCATTACTGGCATCAAATAATATATTTTACCGTTTCAGGCATTTTACCCAAAAGGAAAAATACACCCAGATCCCTGCCCGTATCCGCATGCAGCTCATGATGAAACCTGTTACCGGTAAAGAGTTTTTTGAACTGGCCAGTTTAGCTGTATCAGCAATTAACGGCTGCGAGATGTGCGTGAATGCACACGAGGATTCGCTTATAAAATTAGGCACTACCGAAGAGCGTATTTTTGATGCCGTACGTATAGCATCGTTAATTACAGCTACCGGTAAAATTATATTTTAACAAGCATAACTTATTTTAGCAATGAAAAAGGCATGAAACTATAAAATTTCATGCCTTTTTCATAAATAGTATTTTATTGCCCAATAAAATTTGCGTTTTTTAATTAAAATCCAGTAAATTTATACCTTAAGATTAAACAAACCCTGTTCGCAATATTTAAATATGTTGTTTATGCAGGGCGAGTAACTTAAATTTTAATTGTTAATTTTTTTTGGGGAAAGCCGTTCCGGTAATAGTGGAACGGCTTTTATCATTTTAGTGCGAATCGGCAACAGCTTTGAGCTTTTTAAATGGCTGCAAATAAAGCAGCGGTATCGAAAACAACATCACCAACCCCGAAATCCAGTAAGCATCGTCATAAGTTAGCAACAGCGTTTGCCTTGTAACCATACCTTCTATAGCCTGGTAAGCCATGTGGGTAGCATCAATCATCGATTTACCTTTGGCCATAAACCCTTGCGTAAGCATATGCAAGCGATCATTGAAAGGATTATTGTACGGGTTGATGTTCACCAGCAGGTTGTTACGGTGTACGCCCTGGCGTATGTGGATTAGTGTGGTTAGTGTTGCTATCCCAAACGAACCGCCCAACTGACGCATCATGTTGTTCAAGCCCGACCCCTGACCTAATTCAGGGCCTTTCAAATCGGCCATAGCCAACGTAGTAAGCGGTACGAATAATAAAGCCATACCTACACCACGGATCAATAAAGGCACTAACACGTCTTTTTCGCCCGTAGCCAGCGTTGAATTACTGAGCATGTGTGTAAATACATAAAACAGGAACATGCCCGCTGTGGCCATAAATTGGGCCGGAATACCCTTATTAAGCATCTTACCTATAAATGGCATCATCACAATGGTACACAAACCACCCGGGAACAATAGCTCACCTGTTTGCTGGGCGTTAAAGCCAAGCAGGTTTTGACAAAACACAGGGAACACGAACACCGAGCCGTACAAACCAAACCCAAGTATAAACGACGTGAACATCCCCACGGCAAAACTTCGATGCCGCAAAATGCTGAAGTTTACTATCGGGTGCTCTGTACTCATTTCGCGCCAAATGAACAATATGGTTCCTAATACGGCCGATATAGTTAATACCAGGATGTACGGTTTAGCAAACCAGTCTTCGCTTTCGCCTTTTTCCAATACAGTTTGTAAACTGCCTACCGCAACAGCCAGCAGGATAATACCCCACCAGTCAACCGGTTTGCCTTTGGCATCCTTGGGCGTTTCCCGCACGAAGGTGTAAGTACAAAATGCGGCTAACGCACCCACAGGTATATTTACGTAAAAGATCCATGGCCATGAGTAGTTTTCAACAATCCAGCCACCAATAGTAGGGCCTACTGTTGGGCCTACAACCGCTCCCAAACCAAATAAAGCGGTTGCTGTGCCTATCTGCTCACGGGGCCAGGTTTCAAGCAATATAGCCTGGGCAGTTGAAATCAAACCACCACCGGCAATACCCTGAATAATCCTGAACAATACCAGCTCATCCATGCTGTGCGCGTTACCACATAAAAATGATACGATGGTAAACACAATGATAGATGCCATGAAATAATTTTTACGCCCAAAACGGCCGCCCAGCCAACCCGACATGGGCAATATGATCACGTTTGCTACCGCATACCCGGTAACTACCCAGGCCACATCCTCAAGGGTTGCGCCAAGGTTACCCTGTATGTGAGGCAACGCTACGTTAACGATAGTGGTATCAATCAGCTCCAGTAACGAAGCTGTGATCACCGTGATGGTGATGATCCACTTTTTAAAGCCAGTTTCAGCCATAATATTATTCTTTAATTACTGATACGTTTACGCTCATACCCGGGCGTAATTTTGCAAGCTCTTCTTTAGTGCCGTTAATTTTAATTTTCACAGGCACGCGTTGCACAACTTTCACGAAATTACCGGTAGCATTATCCGGAGGAAGCAATGAAAATTTAGCACCTGTAGCAGGCGAAAAATTATAAACCTGGCCTTCCAGTTTCATGTCAGGATATGCGTCAACTTCAATCTCTACTTTTAAACCGTTTTTGATGTTGGTAAGCTGAGTTTCTTTATAGTTGGCTGTAATGTAAAGGCTGTTGTCATTAACAATTGAGAACAAAGTTTGACCAGCCTGAACCAGCTGACCTAACTGCACATTCTTTTTAGATGCCAAACCACTTGCTGGTGATTTTACCAGGGTATAGCTCAACTGCAGTTTAGCGTAATCAATATCAACCTGCCTTTGTGATACACCAGTGTGGGTAACAGCTAACTGGCTGCGGGTAGTTCCAATTTGCTCAACAGCGGCTTTGTACTGATCCTGTGATGCTTTGTAATTTGCTTTAGCAACATCAAGGTCGGCTTTAGCCTGGTCAAATTGTTGCTGGGTTACTGATCCGTCTTTTACCAGGTTGGCATAACGGTCGTAATCTTTTTGCACTTTTTCTAAGTGAGCAGCATTTGATGCAACCTGAGCTTTAGCCCCTGCAGAATTTGCTTCGTTAGCGAAGATCTGTGATTGATTTACATTGATACCAGCGCTGGCGCCAACCTGTGCAGCCTGAGCCTGCTCTAATTTTACTTTATAGTCGCGGTCATCAATTTTAACCAGCGGCTGACCAACATTTACGTGGGTGTTTTCTTCAAAATAAATTGAATCAACATATCCGCCAACGCGGGCAACTACAGGGCTGATATCGCCGTCTATCTGCGCATCATCTGTATCGACGTGTTTGCTGAAATAGATGTATTCTTTTATACCGAAAATTACGCCGCCAATAAGTACAATGCCTAATATGATGGGGATAACTTTATTTTTCTTTTTCGGTTGTTCCGGTGTTTCTTGTTCCTTTGCCATTTTATTTAAAGGTTTGGTATTATTATTTGTTGATTTTTCCTGTTGATTTTTGTAGAGTATAGTAAGCAAGACCAGCATCGGCTTTAGCCAATTCTAAGTTGATCTGTGCCTGGTAAAGCAAGGTTTCTGCATCGGCCCTGTCTGTTGCTGATGCTATATTGCTTTTGTATTTTGATTCGAGGATCTTGTTATTTTCACCGGCCTGATCAATCGCTGTTTGTAAAAGTTTGATCTTCTCCAATGCCTGGGTATAGCTCTGGTAGCTTTGGTTAACCTCGTCTTTTACACGGTCGGTAGTGATACTTTTGTTGATATCAACCTGCTGGCTCTGTATCTGGGCTTCTTTTACTTTATTCTTGTTTGTCCACAATGAGCTGAAGTTCCATGACAGTGTTAAGCCAGCCGATAGTGGGGTGATGAAGTTACCGCTTTTAGGGATTGGGTTGGCGTTAACATCAACGTAGTAACCTGCAACTGACGCGCCTAAAGTTGGCAATTCATTAGCTTTAATGCTTTTGATATTGGTTTCGGCAACGCGGCTGCGTAACGCGAATTGCTTAAACTCAGGACGTGCAGCCATTGCAGTATCAAGGTAAGCGGTTAGCGGAGCTACCTGCCTGTCGGCTTCAACAATCTGATCAATATTTAACTGTGTACCTTCAGGTAAACCTAACAACACGTTAAGGTTATAGTTAATGATACGACGGTTAGTTTCCAGGTCTACACCGTTAACTTCAATGTTTGAGCGTTGTAATTGAAAGCGCAACACATCGTTTTTGGTAACCAGGCCCTGTTCAAAAAAACGTTGAGCCTGTTTAATTTGGCCATCAACAGTAGTTAAGTTTTGTGTTACTACTTTTTTGCTTTGCAACACTTTGTACAGGTTGTAATATGAGCTGATGATGTCGTAAACGATCTGGTCTTTATCATTTTCAATATCCAAACGGGCAACCTGTGTAAGCAGGTCAGTTGACTGGCGGGCATATTTCAATTTACCGCCGGCAAATATGGTTTGGTTTAAAGTAAGGATCCCTAAGTAAGCATCAGCGCGGTTAGGCAGGTTAAAGCTCGATTCGCCTAATGCAAGCCTGTTGGCCGGAATTTCGGCGTGGTTATAACCGTAGCTTACTTTACCTGTTGGCAGGGCTTCATCTTTAGCCTGATTATATTCTGAAACAGCCTGCTCAACTTTTGAATTTGAAAGTTTAAGCGTTTTACTGTTTTCGAGGCCAAGTTTAATAGCCTCATCAAGTGTGATTGTCCTGTCTTGTGCGCTGGCAGCAAAAGGCAGGCTTAAAACTATGAGGGCGATACTACCGCGTAAAACGGGCCGTAACACCTGCTTTAATAGCTTAAGGTGGTTGGTTTTGTTATTTTGAGTTGTCATGTTCTTTAACTAAATAAGCTTTTAAAAGTCTTTTCATGTATGTTTTAACCCGTGGTTTCAGTTCATTTTCCATAAACTTTTCATCACGAATATCATGTCCCAGTATTAATGATGATAGCTGCGGCATGTTAACTATATAATTTTTTGTACCAAAAAGGGTAGCTATTACCATTGGAATATCGGCATCTGCATGGAACAATCCGGTGTTTACACCCTCTTCCATAATCCTTTTTACCTCATATACATTTACCATCAATATTTCGATGATCTTATCGGTAAGGTCGCCACGTTTGTTCATGGATACTTCCCTGTTTATGAGTTTTTGAAAGCAGTTATTAGCGATGATGCGTTCAACATAATTGTCAATGCATTTATCCAGTTTATCCCAGGCGTTCATGCTGCCATCACTGCCAATATTTTGCAGCAGCGTACGGAACGAATTGATCTTGCGTTCAAAAACTGCCAGGAAAAGCCCTTCTTTTGATCCAAAATAGTAATTGAGCATAGCCATGTTTACACCGGCTTCGCCAGATATGGTACGGGTGGAGGCACCGTCATAACCAAGGTCTGCGAACACCTTTTCGGCTACGTCAAGGATATGTTCCTTTTTATCTATTTTATCTTTTTCCATTGTTTTAACGGCACAAAATTAATCAAACGATTGATTAAGCGTATCGGATTGAAGCAGAAAAAGTTAATCGGTTGATTAAGATTACCATCGAATGACAGATTTGTTTTACATGGGTTAAGAAAATTGTAAAAATTAAAAGTTGTTGTTGAAACATTTAATATGAATCGTTAAAAATCTTAACAGATTGATGGCCACAGTAATCGTTTTGTTATATTGTTGATACAGGAAATACAGAATATCTATCTTTCAATATATTTGTTGTTATGAAGCGTATCTACCTCATTGCAGTATCCCTGTTTACAGCCGTTTTTTCACAAGCCCAAACCAATCCGCCTACCGATCTTGGCACCATTCAGCAAAACCTTAAAAAGCTTGATGTGCTTGGCAGCGTATTGTATGTTGCGGCACATCCCGACGATGAAAACACCCGGTTGCTGGCCTACCTGGCACAGGAAAAGCATTATCGTACCGGCTACCTGTCGCTCACCCGCGGTGATGGCGGGCAAAATTTGATAGGCAATGAGCAGAGCGAGCTGCTTGGTTTGATCCGCACGCAGGAACTGCTGGCAGCCCGCAGAGTTGATGGAGCCGAACAGTTTTTTACCCGTGCTAATGATTTCGGGTTTTCAAAAGGGCCGGAAGAAACCCTGAAAATCTGGGACAAGGAAAAAGTATTGGGCGATGTAGTGTGGGTGATCCGTAAATTCAGGCCAGATGTAATCATTTGCCGTTTCCCAACAACCGGCGAAGGCGGCCATGGCCACCATACCTCATCGGCCATATTAGCTCAGGAAGCTTTTACTGCAGCAGCTGATCCAAGTCGCTATCCCGAACAATTAAAATATGTAAAGCCATGGCAGGCCAAACGCCTCCTGTGGAACACCTTCAGTTTTGGCAGTGTTAATACTACCGCTGCCGATCAGTTTAAAATTGATGTAGGAGTTTATAACCCTATCCTGGGCAAAAGCTATGGCGAAATAGCTGCCGAAAGCCGCAGTAACCACAAAACCCAGGGCTTTGGCTCGGCCAAACAACGCGGCGAATCATACGAGTTTTTTAAAACCATTTTGGGCGATGCCCCTCAAAACGATTTGATGGATGGCGTTAACACCACCTGGAAACGGGTTAAAGATGGCGATGCTATCTCAGCCCTGATCAGTGTGATCAGCCGGAATTTTATCAGCGAAGCTCCCGAAAAATCGTTGCCGGCATTGGTGCAATTACTCATGAAAGTGGAGAAAGTGCCCGACATCTACTGGCGCGAACAGAAAACCAAAGAACTAAACAACCTGATCGCGGCATGTGCCGGCCTTTGGTTTGAGGCCTATGCAACAGAACCTACCTATGCTTTGGGCGATAAAATGAACCTGCGGGCACAAGTGATCAACCGTTTTAATTATCGTGTTAAGATAAACAGCATTGATGCCAACGATAGCTCTTTGGCACTGCAAAGCAAGGAGATCCCATTTAATCAATTACAAACTTTTGAAACCACCGCCGCTGCATCTATGTTAACGCAGCCTTACTGGCTGGCGGCACCACACCCGGTAGGTGTTTATACATTGCCGGACAATACACTTGCCGGCAACCCCGAAAATCCTGATCTGCCAAAAGTTACTTTCCAGTTTATTGTTGAGGGTAAACCGATCAATATCGACCGCCGAATTATCTACAAGTATGTAGACCCGGTTAGGGGCGAAGTTTATCAGCCCATTGAAATAACCCCGCCTGTAACAGCAAACATTGATAACCAGGATTACATTTTCAGCACGCAACAGGCACAAACGGTACTGATAAATCTGAAAAGTTTTACCAAGGCAAGCGGCACCATCAGCCTTAAACCTATTGCCGGCTGGAAAATAAGCCCCGAAAAGATAGATTTTACCGATAAGGATAAAAACGACGAATGGTCGGTAGCTTTTACTGTTACTCCAACCGATAACAAAACAAAAGTATCTGAACTGGAAGCAGTAGTTAACGCCAATGGAAAGCCATTTTCACTCAGCCTTCGCCGTATCAGGTACGATCACGTGCCGGCTATTACCTTATTTCCGCCTGCACAAACAAAGCTTGTTTACCTCGATCTTAAACATAACGGCAGAAAAATAGGCTACATTGCCGGTGCCGGCGACCAAATGCCCGAGGCTTTACGTCAGGTGGGCTATGATGTACATTTGCTAAGCGAAAACGAGGTGATGAACGGCGATCTTTCAGGTTATGATGCCATAGTAACCGGGGTACGGGCCTATAATGTGAACGAGCGCCTTGCTTACCAACAGGCAAAGCTGATGGCCTATGTAAAAAATGGCGGTGACCTGGTAGTTCAGTACAATAACAACAATGGCATTGTGGTAAAACAAATAGGTCCGTATCCGTTTACCGTAGTGAACAGGAGGGTTACTGATGAAAATGCCGAAGTAACTGTTTTGGATCCGCAAAACCCCGTATTAAATTATCCTAACAAAATAACCAATGATGATTTTAACGGCTGGATTCAGGAGCGCGGACTGTATTTTGTAAGCAATATCGATCCGCAGTACAAGCCCATTCTGCAAATGCATGATAAAGGCGAGGAGCCCCTTAACGGATCATTAATTGTGGGCGATTATGGCAAAGGCCGGTTTATATATACTTCCCTCGCCTTTTTCAGGGAATTGCCAGCCGGCGTACCGGGAGCTTACAGGTTGTTTATTAACTTATTGAGCAAGCCGAAGTAAAAGACAAACAGGGACCTGCCTGGCAAAGCCATCAAGATCCTCTACGAGCGACCCTGATGGAACATTAAACGAATCGTCATTGCGAGGAACGAAGCAATCCTCAAGACGCAGAGCGGCTATGCAAATCCTCTCTGTAAAGCCGGGGATTGCTTCGTTCCTCGCAATGACGGTTTATTCTTTACCTTTTCCCGTTTATTCTCCCCAACCACCCGGCAAAAAACACTTAATGTTATCAAAACCGTGTCAATTTCAACGCGTTAACATTTTTTTAATATAAAACTCTTTCAATTACAGTAAATTCTATTTACGTTTGAATTTTTTCTTGATGTAGCTTCAAATAATTTTTTACCCTGAAGCACATGTTACGCGTCGACAGTTCCAAACCATGCCAAATTATTTATGCCATTGCCAGGCATGACTACCTGTCGTATGTTATTGAGCCTCACATTGTTCAACTTAACCCTAACGGTGAATTTTCATTAACCCACCAGCGTTTATTTTCCAATACAGCCAAAGAATTTTGCGAGTTTCTGGACGATACCGATATCCGGCTCATCAAACTGCTGGAGGAAATGGAGCAGGGCAACGTGATCAAAAGGTATTATAAAAAACCAATCCGCCCATTTGAGTTTTTCTCCAAGATCTTCAACGAACAGATGTTTGATATGATCCGCCCTAAACTGGAGAAACGTATTGCCGAAGCATTATCATTGCTTTGCGGCAAGCAGGTATACCAAATGAGCAAAGAAGGGTACCCCGGCGAGCGCAAACTTCAACTGGCTACCGAGGCCGCATCGGTATTATTTCACTTCAGGCGCAATGAGGAAGAGATCAGGTATTTCCCTACCATCAAATACCAGGGCATGCGCATTGAGTTCATGTTTAAAAATGCTGAGATCATTTGCAACCACCCGGCCTGGATGCTGCTTGACGACACCCTTTATTATTTTGACAAGGAGATTGAGGGTAAAAAACTGCAACCGTTCCTGAACAAGCGTTTCATTGCTATTCCTAAATCGTCGGAGCAATCATACTTTGAAAAATTTGTTGCCCCGCTCATCGAAAAGCATAATGTTTATGCCGAAGGCTTTACCATCAATACCGAAAAGTATGATGCCCGCCCGGTACTTAAACCTATTTATATTGAAGGTGGCACTTCGCAGTTACAGCTTTCTTTTAAATATGCCGGTTATGTATTTCCTTATGGCGATGGCAGGCACATCTCTGTAAGGATGGAGAAAACAGGTGATGATTACCTCTTCCATCGCATAAAACGCTCAACTACCTGGGAAAAAGGCAAAATGCACCAGTTAGAACAAATGGGCCTTAAGGTGGCTTCATCACTATTTCAAAACCTTGAGGTTGCTGGTCGCGACGATGATGCCGACCATTCATTCTCGGTTTTTGAATGGCTTAACCAGCATCACGACCAGCTTATTGAGCAGGACTTTGAACTGGAGCAGCCGGAAGGGCAAAAGCGCTACGTTTTTGGCAGCAGCAAAATTGAGCTTGTAGTAACCGAAAATAACGACTGGTTTGATATCAACGCCATGGTTAGCTTCGGGCCGTACCGCATCCCTTTTATTCAGCTTAAAAATCATATTCTCAATCACAAAAAGGAGTTTACCCTGCCATCAGGCGAAATTGCGGTAATCCCCGAACAGTGGTTTTCACAATACGGTAACCTGCTGCATTTTACCGAGGGCAGCAACGACCTTAAACTGCGACGCCATCATATAGGCCTGGTTACCGATTTGGCCGAAGGCGAAATGGCCAGCGTTACCATGACCCGCAAACTGCAAAAGCTTACCAATTTTGACGAGCTGGAGGATGCGCCGATGCCTGTTAATTTTGAAGGCCATTTGAGGCCGTACCAAAAAGCAGGCTACAACTGGTTTCATTTTTTAAAGCAATATCATTTTGGCGGCTGTCTTGCCGATGATATGGGCCTGGGTAAAACCATCCAGACTTTATCATTGCTGCAAAAACACAAGGAAGATGTCGAAAACGCAGGCGGCAAAGCCACTTCGCTGGTGATCATGCCAACCTCGCTGATATATAACTGGCTTAATGAGGCACGCAAATTTGCGCCGCAATTAAGGCTGATGGTGCATACAGGTACCATGCGTTACCGCAGCGCCGATGTATTTGCCAATTACGATGTAGTGATCACCACGTATGGCATCAGCCGCATTGATATTGAGATGTTTAAAGATTTCTTTTTTGATTACGTGATCCTGGATGAAAGCCAGAATATCAAAAATCCGTCGTCAAAATCGTATCAGGCCGTTAAGCAACTTAAATCGCGCTTTAAGCTGATATTGAGCGGCACCCCGGTAGAAAACTCGGTTAACGACCTTTGGACACAGATGTCGTTCATTAACCCAGGCCTGCTGGGCGCGCAGCAGTTTTTCCAAAACGAGTTTGTAACGCCGATAGAAAAGAAAAAAGACGAAGACAAGGCACGCAAACTACAAGCCCTTATTAAGCCTTTTGTTTTGCGCCGTACCAAGGAGCAGGTAGCGACAGAACTTCCGCCTAAAACGGAAAACCTTTTCTACTCGCAGATGACCGAAGAGCAGTCATCTGTTTATGAAGAGATCAAATCTGAATACCGCAACGAACTGTTGAAAAGCCTTGAAGACGGCACTTTTGCTAAAACACAGATCCAGGTTTTACAGGGCCTCATCAAGCTAAGGCAAATTGCCAATCACCCTATCATGATTGATAAAGATTACGAAGGCGATAGCGGCAAGTTTGAGGATGTGGTTCATACGTTGAATAACGTGCTCGACGGCGGTCATAAGGTGCTGATATTTTCACAGTTTGTAAAACAGCTAAGTATTTACCGCGATCATTTTGATCGGGTGGGTATTCCGTACGTTTATCTTGACGGAGCTACCCAAAACCGGGGCGATGTGGTGAAACAGTTTCAGGAAGATGAAAAAACACGTGTATTCCTCATCTCGATAAAAGCCGGCGGTGTAGGCCTCAACCTTACTGAAGCCGACTATGTATTTATCCTCGACCCATGGTGGAACCCCGCCGTTGAACAACAGGCCATTGACCGTACGCACCGCATTGGCCAAACCAAAAACGTGTTCATCTATAAATTCATCACCAAAGATTCGGTTGAAGAAAAGATCCTGGCCCTGCAGCAACGCAAGCTCAGCCTGTCGCGTGCATTGATCACTACCGAAGAGAGCTTTATTAAATCGCTTACAGCCGAGGATATTAAGGAGATATTGGGGTAAGTCCCTCCCAAGCCCCATAAAGGGAGAGGGTTAAAAAAGGAAAAGCGGTGGGTTACACTCATCGCCGTTTCTTATTTTATCATGTCATTGCGAGGCACGAAGCAATCGCACGGAAGCATAGCCGCTCTGTATAGTATGCGGTTGCCACGCTACGTTCGCAATGACATTTTTTTAATTTTATTATCAACTTGCGCTCGTTTGCAACGAGTGCTTAATGTGGTTTCGCGTTTAAAACGCGAGTCGGGCGATACAATCGCCAAGCCATGTTAAGCGCTCGTTGCAAACGAGCGCAAGAAGTGGTTGCTATTTCAGCTTATTCAGTGCCGCTTTCACCCTCGGTATCAACGCTTCAATTTCATTAAGCGGGGTTGCACCTACCGACGCACGGAACCAGTTCACATCATCGCCGGTACCGAAGGCCGAAAACGGAACAAAAGCAGCTCCGGCTTCCTTAATCAAATAGAAGTTAATATCTGCCGAATCTTTCAGCACTTGGCCATCGGGAGTGGTTTTGCCGCTGTAATCTATCTTCAGGGTAAGGTAAATGGCCCCCATTGGCTCAATCGAATCTACATTTAAACCGCTGGCTTTCATCTCCTGGAAACCTTCATGCAGGGCAGTAAGGCTTGCCTGGATCTTTCCCTTTAAGTCATCAAGATAACTGTTTACATCAGCCTCATCAGTTAAAAATTTGGCCATAGCCATCTGTTCAGGCTTTGGCGACCAGGCACCCATGTGGCCTACAATGGCTTTCATGTTCTCGATAACCAATTCAGGGCCGAACCCCCAGCCTACACGTACCCCGGTTGCGGCAAAGCATTTTGAACCTCCATCAACAAAAATGGTGTAATCTTTTAATTCAGGGCGAAGCGTTACCGGATCGTAATGCTTATGCTCGCCAAAAGTTAATTGTGAGTAGATTTGATCGTATAATAAATACAATGGTTTCTCACCCGCTGCACGGCTCTTGTTTTCGGCAATCACAAGGTCGCAGATCTCTTCCAGATCTTTTTTACTGAACATAGTACCAGTGGGGTTCAAAGGCGAACACAGCGCCAGTAAAGCCGCTCCTTTTAAATGCGGGCGGATATCCTCTGCCGTAGGCATAAAGTTGTTTTCGGGAGCGGTTGGAATGATCACCGCATCCGCATTCAGCAAATCGCTATAATGGTTATTGTTCCATGATGGTGCAGGGAAAACCACTTTCTCGCCAGGGTTAACTACCGCTAAAAATATTGAATAGATCAATGGTCGCGAACCGCCCGATATCAGGATCTGGTTGGGTGCATACTCAAGACCTAAGCTTCTTTTCAGGAATCCGCTTACGCTTTGGCGCAAATCAAGCATACCATCGGCAGCAGGATAGTTGGTTTGATTATGATTATAAGCATCAATGATCTTATCCTTTAAAGGAGCAGGGATAGGATAAATATTAGAGTCAAAATCGCCGATGGTAAGGTTGGCGATATTCTGGCCTTGTCGTTTTAATTCGTTGATCTCGCCCGCAATCTTGATGATCTCCGAGCCATGTAAATTTTGAGCTAATAAGGAAACACTCATGGATTTATGTATTTATGAGCGGCAAAGATACGGGAAAAGGTTAAATGAGGTGAAAGGTTAAAGGCGAAAGGTAAAAGGTTTGTTTAAGGTATTATATAAAGGAAAAGGTCAAAAGCAAAAAAGAAAACCTTTTGCCTTTGACCTTTCGCCTTTAACCTAATCGCTGCGCGATTAAAGATAGGCTTTACGCAGTTTAATTATTCGCATCCAGTGCATGAGCTTCATGATGGGATAAACAGGGTCTATCTCAAACCATTTAGCTCCAAAGTTAGCTTTATTAGGGTGTTTGTGATGATTGTTTTGAAACAGTTCGCCAAGCATCAGGAAATCAAATGGTGTGGTGTTTTTTGATTTATCGCCGTTATCAAAATTTTGATATCCGTATTTATGGCCGCACCAGTTAACAATAGCACCGTGAATAGGGCCCATTAAAAAATGGATCGGGATCAGCAGGTACATCCACGGCTGAGTAGCAAATTCAACGTAAAACAAAATATATAAGATACCGAATGATATACGGGAAACTATTGATGACCCTATAAAATCAACAAAACGCCATTCAGGAATATTGCCCTTAAAACGTTCTTCAGGTTCTTTCAATTTTTTCACATGCAGCCTGTAGCTTTTAGCAGTGTATATCATCATCTGGAAAACATCCTTAAAAAAGTGAGGAGAGTGCGGATCTTTTTCGGTATCGCTGTAAGCATGATGTTCACGGTGCATAATAGCGTATGCCCTTGGGTTCAAAAATGATGATCCCTGGCAAATGTAAGTAAGCAGGTAAAATGTTCCTTCGTAAAATTTATTAGTAGTGAACATTTTGTGAGATGCGTACCTGTGCAGGAAGAACGTTTGAAAAAATAGCGACAGAAACCAGTGCGCTATGAAGAATATGATAATAACCATTGAATTGTAGAAAATAGACTTATTTATAATCTTTCCAAAGATACAATTTAAAGCCTTATAAAGTTTTTAATATGTGAATAATGATAGTGGCAGCCATAAAAAATGCCGTTCCTGATATAGAAACGGCATTTAATTAAAAAAGTTATTTTACCGGGATTATAATAGTTCAAACTGTTGGGCCAACAATCGGTACGATTCCAGTCGGTCTTCAAAATTTTCGGTGATAGTAACAGCCATAATTTCATCCACTTCATAATCATTGGCAAGCCAGCTTAATTTGAGCTTTAGCTCGGTAGGTGAGCCGGCAATTACGCGGTAACGGTTATAGCGAATGCGCTCCTGGTCGGCCGGTGTATATTCCGCATCCTTCACATCATCATAGCTTAGCGGAACTATTGGCCCGCCTTTTTCAAACTGCAAAAAGCGATGGTCCATAACGGCTTGATGCTGCCTTACTTTTTCCTCATCTTCCGAACAGAAGATAAACACCGCTACATTGGCCTCCGGCTGTTGCAGATCATCAGATGGCTGAAAGCGCTCCTTATACATCTTAACACTTTCGGGACCGCCATTCGGATTAATAAAATGCGCGAATGAAAAACCCATGCCAAAATGTGCCGCGAACAAGCCGCTTTGTCCGCTCGAACTTAGTAACCACATATTAGGAACGGTTTTAACCTGTGGTATGGCCCTGATACGCGCCTGGATAGTTCCCGGCTCGTAGGTATCATGAAAGTAGTTTTGCAGATCGGCGAGTTGCTCAACAAAGTCCTGCTCCCTGAACTGGTTTGACGGGTTAAGCGCGGCTGCGGTAATCCTATCGGTACCCGGCGCACGGCCCATACCCAAATCGATCCGGCCGGGGAACAGCGCTTCCAGCATCCGGAAGTTTTCGGCAACTTTAAGCGTGCTATGGTTGGGCATCATGATACCGCCCGAACCCATGCGCATGTTTTTGGTTTCGCCCGCCAGGTGGGCCAGCAACACCTCTGGCGTTGACCCTGCTATGATACCCATATTATGATGTTCCGAAATCCAAAATCGGGTGTAGCCAAGGGTATCGGTATATTTTGCCAGTTGTATGGTTTCCTGTATGGCCTGCTCGGCAGTAGCGCCTTTTCTTATCGGCGACTGGTCGAGCACGCTCAGTTTTATTTTATTTGTGCTCATATATATTGTGAACACAAAAATAAGCATAGGGTTGCAGGCGGGCTTTGCATCCCGGCTTTTATGGCATTGGGATTACTATTTTGAAAGCTTAAAGCGGAAAGCAAAAAGCGGAAAGCTAAGAGAATAGCCCTAAAGGTGCGGCATTTGTGCGCGTTTACAAGCCATTACGTGGTACCCAGGCCTGGCTTTTAATGAGCCACTTACCGCTCACTATCCTCAATACAAATGAAAATGCACCCTGTTCTTCAAAATGCTCGCCGTTTACAAGGCCGGTATATTCAACAGGGGCTACGAGGTAAACTATCTCTTCTGTTTGCTGAAAAGTTTTGATACGCTGCAGGTCGACCTTAAAATCGCTGATCTTAAAATCCTTAACCGCTTTTTGTACCGAGTTGATCCATTGCACACCGGCCAGTTGCCCATTCCATGAAAAGGGAGGCTGTTCATCGGCCACAACGGCATTGGGTGCATACAGTTCGGAAACTGCCTCTATATTAAAAGTGCCCGAAGCTTTTATTACTGTTTCTATAACCTGGCGCACCTCGGGCTTTAATTTGGCTACGGTATCGGCAGGCAACGCTCTTTTTGCTGAAGCTGCACTGGCCAAACCGCTCATAAACATGCACAGGCATAAAAGGGGTAATAAATGCTTTTTCATGATCTTAACAATTTTGCACTTTATGCTTAAGGCCGTTCAATATACGAATAAGCTTGTGTAAAAATACTTTTTGATTGTTATTGTTTAGGAAGATCAAACGCCGGGCCTATTTTGTTTTGGCATTCATGTAGTCGATCGTGAGATTGCATAAGGCTTTCACACCCAAAGTAAAACCGCTTTCATCGATATAAAAATCGGGCGTATGGTGCGATGGCGCCTTCAGCGGATCGCTACCTTTTGGCATGCCGCCCAAAAATACAAACAAGCCCGGCACCTTTTCCTGGTAAAAACTAAAGTCTTCTGCACCGGTTACCGGCGGGCGCAATAACACATTGGCAGCCCCGGCAGTTTGCTGCAGGCTCGGCAACATTTTTTGGGTAAGCTCCGGATCGTTATAAGTTACCGGATAATGGTTGCTATAAGGAATTTTTACTGTAGCGGTGGCACCCTGGGCTTCGGCAGTTTTAGTGGCTATTTCTGTTAGCCTGGTAATCAACATTTTTTCATCGGCAGGGGTAAAGGAGCGAAGGGTGCCCAGCATTTCAACCGATTCGGGGATGATGTTTGAACGGTTTCCTCCTTTTATGGCGCCAATGGTAACTACCGCCGGGTTTTCGGTTACATTGATATTGCGGCTTACTATGGTTTGCAGGTTATTGATGATCTGCGCCGACGTTACTATCGGGTCAACGCTCGACCATGGATAGGCCCCATGCGCCGATCTCCCTTTTACAATGATCTGCATGTCATTAACCCCGGCCATTGTACCGCCCGGTCTGTAAGTAATTTTACCAACCTCCGTTTGTGAATTGATATGCAAGCCAAAAACTACGTCGACTTTTGGGTTCTCCAACACACCCTCTTTTACCATTTCCTCAGCGCCGCCTTTTTGCCCGGGTTCAACGCCTTCTTCGGCAGGCTGAAAAATGAATTTTACAGTTCCGTGCAAATCCGACTTCATTGAAGATAGTACCTGGGCAACAGCCATCAGTATAGCCATGTGCGAGTCATGCCCACAGGCGTGCATTACGCCAACTTCCTGTCCGTTGTAAGTAGTTTTTACTTTTGATGCAAAGGGTACAGGTGTGCGCTCAATAACCGGAAGACCGTCCATATCTGCCCGTAAAGCAACCACCGGCCCCGGATGTCCTCCTTTCAATATTCCCACCACGCCGGTTGTGGCAACTCCCGTTGTTACCTCAATACCTAATGATTGCAAATGCTTTGCAATAATGGCCGAAGTGCGTACCTCATGGTTACCCAGCTCCGGGTGCTCATGAAAATCACGCCTCCACGTAACTACCTGTTGCTGCAAAGCATCGGCTTTGGTATTTACCTGTGAGTGCATAGCGTTTTTTTGCGCCATGGCCGACAGCGCGAACATACATAGTGATAAAATAAGGCTTGTTCTCATACGGGTTGTTTAGTGACTTAAGATAAGCACAATACTTTAAATACAACCGCCTGGTTTACCCTCTGCCAAACATTTTTATTACCTTAAGCCCCTCACATCAACAAATATCTCCAAATGGCGCTTTTAAGCAATTTAGGCAATTACAAAAACCTCGGGTTACTCATCATTCGTATCGGCCTTGGTATTATGTTTATTTACCACGGTTACCCTAAATTAATGGGCGGCACCGAAAGCTGGAAACATCTTGGTGCATCGATGAAATACGTTGGGATCCATTTTTGGCCGATGGTTTGGGGATTACTGGCTGCTGCTACCGAATGTTTTGGCGGCTTCCTGCTTATTATAGGCTTGGCATTCAGGCCGGTTTGTATCCTATTGCTTATCAACCTTATTGTAGCAGCGTTAATGCACCTTGGTACCGGAGGCGGGCTGGGCGATGCTGCTCATGCCATTGAAGATGCCATTATGTTTGCTGGTTTAATATTTATTGGTCCAGGGAAATATAGCGTGGATAAAAAATAATTACATTATTTTAACACTAAAGCAATCACTTTTAATACTATCAATTAAAATATTATTAAATACCGTTAAAACACCTATTGGCACGAAATATATTGATAGATATATTTATAAAAAATATATCACAAATCAATATGAAAAAACAATTATTATGGGGTATGCTGCTGTTAGTGGCAGGTTTTAGTTCATGCCAGAAGGATTCGTTTAAACCTGTTAATGACGAAAGCGGCAAAGGGAAAAGTACAAAAGTAAATGTAGTGCAGCCAACTTACACTTATGCCGACTTAGCGCTACAGCCAAGGCAACCCGGTGAAAACTTTGATACCTATAAGGGTATATGGTCAGGGCAGGAGGTTAAAGTTATAGGAACCCCCGTCTGGAACCAAGCCGCATATCCTACTTTATTGAATGGTATCCCTGCCACAGGAGCATCATACGATGTTTACAGTAACGGAAATCTAATTACTGCCTCTACTGGTGTAGGCCAGGACTTCTTTGCCTTAACTGTTGGCGTTATAAGTGGCCTTGAGTGGGGAACAAAATTCCGAGAAGACTTAAAAAAATATGAGACAGCTGTAGCCGCATATGATCCCAGTACATCCCCTCCTCCTGTTCCATCACCAGGTACGTTTTTACCTAATACTTTATATAAAGATGCCACATCGTATACCGTTACCGGCAAGTTAATCAGAGTAACTACAGGGTCACATTGGGCATTAGCTACAGTTGATTACCCAACTCCAGCCCCTTCAAATCAAGTTATTACTAATGATATATCCTTCATTAAAGATGATATACAATATTCGCTTAAAACTTCTGGGAACACAATAATCGGCGTTAGTTTAATAAATGGTACGACACCACCATATACCCAGATTCCAGCCAAAGGTGCAAGTGGAACATGTATCGCCGTAGATCAAGAAAATTATAATATTAATGTTACTATCATTTTAACTAACGGCACTGTTGTTAACTACCAGGGTGCTGCATGGGGAGGTGTTTAATATTAGCAAACTAATTTGCTGGTAATGTTCGTAAAAAAAGCCGGCTCAATTTGAACCGGCTTTCTTCATAAATATCAGTTTGATATTACTTATTCAGGTTATCACCTAATTGTTTCAAATAATTCTCGTCAATATCATCAGATCCAGCAGCCGCCATAAACTTGTTCAATTTATCGGAATCAGCGGCAAATGCTTCTTTAAGGGATTTCTTTTTCAGTTGTAGTTTAACGGGTTGCCCGCCGTCTTTAACGACATAATAAAAATTCTGGTCGATATATTCATCATAATTATTACCTGTTGAAGCAATACCGTTTGTCGAAAAGTCAGCTTTATGGAATTTGGTAGCTACGTCCTTATATATTTTATATTTGGGGCCATCGACAATAACTTCGACATAGCGTTGCGGCGTAATAGCGGGTACCTTTACAAAGGCATGATTATTAACCTGTTTATCAAACAAAACGAATGATTTAAAGCTGTTGCCGTCAATCTGAAGTACTGTATTATTATCCTTGTTCACCATTAAATTACCGCTGATTTTATCGTAGTTGAACAGATAATGGGTGTTTTGAACAATAGAATCAGCAGCACTGATCACATAACCGTGTACCCAACTATCGTATAAATAACGGCTGCCCTGAGTAGCATCCTGGTGATTGGTTACTGATATATTGCCAGCCTGTGTATTTAAGGCACCAGCATGTGTACTAAAGGTATCGAAGTTATTGGTTACTTTAGTATTAAGCTTACCACCTGCTATAGCCTCATTTTTACCCTGTAAAACTATATTGTAGCTTTTTTGCTGATCGGTGGTAAAAGTATATTCTTTATGGCCACCTGCAAGTACAAGGATCTTTGAACTTGGCTGGACTTCAAGATTAAATACTCCGGTTGAGTCTGAATAAGTTGCAACTTTATGATCAACATCAACTAAAAATGCGAAAGGTACATGCTCCCCCTGCTGATCGCTGACAATACCTCTAATATTCTGACTTTGGGCAAATAAATTAACGCTGGCTATTACAGCTAAGATAGTTACTATAGGCTTTTTCATGAATTTATGATAAGTAGACTTCTAATATACGTTATTATAATACATACAACAAGTATTTATTATAATGTTACACATTTTAAATACAAAAAAAAGGCCACCCTATTCGGGTGGCCTTGATAATAAATATCCGTTTATGGCCTTGCTTTGCTATAAGTAAGGGTATCTGTTAAACCTCTGTGGTTAATATCTGCTCCATTCCAAAGCATCGAAATATAGAACGTTTTGGTTGCAGGGTCATACCGAGTGTCATAACCAGGCTCGCCGACTAAGGTAGCATTTGAATCGGTAAATGAAACCTTGTTAGTTGTTGGGTTAATCACAATGTTTAAACCATCAATGCCACCAATACCTGTTTTATTGTCTGCCCATAAAGGCGCATAAGATACAGAGTTTGCGCCGGTAGTTGCTAAGGAAACAGTAGCACCGGGTCCGCGGTGACCGCCCAATTGTGTATCGGCGTCGCGGTGAACAATACCTTTTACAGTATAAATACCATCGTATTTATTTTTTGCCTGAATGTTAAGGAATAAAGTTTTATAATTACTTATCTGTTGTCCGCTTGCATCTACAATTGAGATCGGTAATACGTAGGCTTTTTCCAGATCGAAGTTCTGTGTAATTACACTTACATTAATTGTAGCAGTACGCTGGTTTGCTGGTACTGTGGCAATAAGCGAAGATATGGAGTAAAAAGCAGTTGGCATCAAATCGTAAACCACAGGATAATCAGGAGCCGCAGTAGCACCTGTAGTATCATTAGCGGCAGCAGTACTATCTGACTTGTATTGCGCAATGTTTTTATTATTAAGCGCTGTTAATGCAGCCTCATCGACCTTCAAAGTCACCTTTAAAGATGTGCTCAATGGAACAGGTGAAGCCACGTTAATAACCACCGGAATAGTTTGGGCTGCTGCTTGAATTGGCAATGCAACAGGCGCAGTTTTATTAAGCCCTTTGTAAGCCGCCAACGGCAATTCTACCAAGGTACCTGCTTTACTGAAATCAGTAAAAGTCTTTTCACTCTTTAAGCAAGAGCTTAAGAATACCGTCAATGCTGCCAGTATTGTATATAGATATATATATGTCCTTTTCATGATCCTTTTTATATTAATTACTTGTTACTTGTTGTGCCCAGAATATATTTGAAGTAAACTGGTTAATGGAACCTTGCGCCTGAACATTGCTCGCATTTTGCGCATACTCAGATGCCGGGTACAAAATTCTTCTTGGAATATTTTTCACAGTTACGCCTGTGTAAATAGAAACCGGAACCTTAGGAAAACCAGTTCTCCTATATTCATTATAAGCTTCAAGGTTACCGTATCCGTTTAACGATGCCCATTTCTGAGTTATGATTGCCTGAAGTTTTTGAGCAGGCGTTGTTGGGTTACCATTTGCATCTAAAACAGGGTAAGCAATACCGGTCTGGGACAGGTATTTAGCAGCTTTAGCATCAGCATCAGCTGTTTTAAGCACGTATTCAAATGAAGCCGTAACACCTGAATTATATAAAGCAGCTGCGTCGCCGGTTATAACTCCACGAAGTGCCGCTTCTGATTGCAAAAAGTATGACTCAGCCGCCGACATAACGACTGCATCCATCGAAGGATTTTTTAATAAGCCAAAAGTATTTGATGCTGAGGCATTATATAAATCAGCCCTGCCTATTGCGCTTGCGGTGATCGGCACAAGAGTTCCAAAGTCATTACCTACAAGGTTGCCATTTATAGGGGTGTAAAACCCGGCACCACGGTCATCAGCATTACTGCTATAAAAATCAGTACCAAAAGCGTTTGCGGTAATATTTGCTGCATTGTTTGAACCAGCCTGGTTTTCACCGTAACGCTCCCAAAATGGGTTCTGCTTACCGTCAACATTTAGATAGCCTGGGTTAACGTTTGCCATTGTTGTTAAAAATCCTTCGCTAAGGTTATTTGCCATTAATGTTTTAGCGGCCGCAGCATCAATAACATTAGGTACCTGCCTTAAAACCAAACGCAATTTTAAGCTATTGGCAAATTTCCTCCATTTGGTCATATCACCGCCAAACATCACATCGGCGCTGCCTGGATTAACTACAACATCTGTTGATGCCCCTTTGATTGCAGCTATTGCGTCATCAAGTTTAGTGATCAGTTTGGCGTAAATATCCTTGCCATTTTCATATTTAGGGGTAAGGTTTTTAGCTCCCTGAAAAGCTTCGGAATATGGAACATTATTGTAATTGTCTACCAACGCCTGGAAGTTATAAGCCTCCATAATTTGTGCAATAGCAGCAAAATAAACCTGAGATTTATCCGTACCTGATTGCTTAATGATATAATCATAGTTGGCAAGGTTCAGATAAAAAGGCGCAAACACCTGGTAATCACCAGTTGTAAACTGATAAGTTAATAAGGAATTGCCCGGAGCATAACCTGCAGCCGGCGACCAGTAACCCATCAAATAACCTTCAAGTGTAAAACCTGTATTAATGTTACGGGCAGTTGTTGTTAAAGCACCGGTAAGCACAACTGACGCCGGGCCGGTTGTTGGCTGGTTCGGGTTGTTCGTCTGATCCAGAAAGTCCTTTTTACAGCTGCTAAACGCAGAGGCAATCAGGAATAATGAATATGCTATATATTTTCTTTTCATGATTATACGATATTAAAATTTAACGGTAAGTGACGCACCATATAACCTTGTTGGCGGCGTTTGATTTTCGTTAGTTGTACCTACAGCATTTGAATTATCTATACTGTATTCAGGATCTGTCCATGGGTTACTCTTAGGCCTAAACAGCAACAGGTTACGACCAACCAGGCCAAATTGCAGGCCTTTGATAACTTTTTGGTTTTTGATAAAACGGTAAAGGTCAAAGTTTAATGCAACCTCCCTCAGTTTCCAGAATGCAGCGCTGTTTACATATGTACTTGTTGCATTGTAGTATGCAGAGCTTGTCCAGAAGCCTGTATTTCCGTCAGGAATTGAAATACTTGTGTTTGGCACATAGGTATTAGCACCTGTTTGGATCACCGAGTTTGGATAGATAAAGCGCTGACGACCTGCTGAAGCTGATACTGCTGAGGTACCGGTGAAGTTTAACGCTTGACCTACGATGTTATTAATAAAGTAACCACCCCTGTATTCAGCAACAGCTGATAACGTAACAAATTTATATTTGAATGAGGTAGTAATACCTAATATCGCTTTAGGGGCCGCATTACCCAAAGGTACAACGTTTGCGGTTAAAGTAGGTAAACCAGTGCTTGCATTAACTACTACACGGCCTTGCGGATCACGTACTAAATCTGTTCCTTTAATATAAGGGAATGGTTTGCCAACAATAGCATAGCTGTTACTTGCAGTGCCGTTGTTATACAAAAGCTGAAATTCGTTGGTACCGTCCTGAAGTGACAATACTTTGTTTTGGAGTAAGCTTAAGTTAGCACCAAGATCCCATGAAAAATCGCCTGCTTTAACAACCGGCGAACCTTTTAATTCAAACTCCCAGCCGTAGTTTTCAACTTCACCCAGGTTTTGTACAGAGGTTGAGTAACCAGAAGCCGGCGATATTGCTACAGGGAAAGTTTGGTTTTTAGTGTGCGTGTTGTAATAGGTACCGGCAAAGTATACGCGGTTATCAAGGAAGCCTAACTCCAAACCAACCTCTTTCTCATATGAAAGTTCTGGTTTAAGATTAGGGTTATTAAGCTGTGAGCTTAATGATAATGCAGGAGTGCTGCCGAAAGGTGCACCTGCTGTAGAGGCAAATACGTTTTGTAATGAGTATGGGTTGATATCAACCTGACCTACTTTACTGTAGCTACCCCTTACTTTAGCATATGATAAAGTCTTTTTGTTTTTCAACGCCGGGATAGCGTCAGTTAATACAACTGTTAATTTTGCTGAAGGGTAGAAGAACGAACGGTTAGCTTGCGATAATAATGAGCTCTTATCGTTACGACCAGTCACCTCTAAAAACGCCCAGTCTTTGTAAGCAATGTTCAAGTCGCCAAAGTAACCGATAAGGTTTTGCCTGAATTGAGCAGTTCCAGCCAAAGGCTCACCTGTTCTGTAAGCAAGGTTATAAAAGTTATTGATCAACAGGTTATTTGAACCATTGGTTACAACATTAATGTATTTGGTATAAACGGTATTACCTAATAACAAGTTACCGGTGAAATCACCAATTTTATGTTTAAAGGTCAGGAACAAGTCGCCTTGTAAACGTGAATAACCAGTACCACCATCGCCAAAATAGCTTGCGTCAGCAACGCTACCTGGTTTAAATTTAACCTGAGATGCGATATTTGATGTACCGAATGGATCAGAAACTGCATATGGTGAGAAATCAGTCTCGGCAACTGTAGCCTTATATTGCTGCCATCCGTATGACATAGACACTTTGTAAGTTGCATCAAACCATTTTACCGGCGCAATTTTAAACGATGCGTTACCAACTAACGCGTCTTTTGTAGTTTTTTGGCGAGAGTAAACTGTTTGCCAGTAAGGGTTTGGATAGTAAGCATTGTAAAAACCGTTCACATCGCTGAATTTATCAGTGAGGTTTTGGTATTTCCTTAAGTCTACATCAGCTTGCTGGTTCAACACGTTCCAGTATACGCCCCTGCCCTGGAAGAAATCCGGACCAGATACGTTAGTTGTTGTTTTGGTATAGCCAATAGAGTAGTCGGTTGTGAAAATGCCATATTTTTTCATAGCAGCAACCCTTAAACCAGTTCTTCTGTTACGGTCATTAGGAACAATGCCTTTAGTATACACATCCTGTGCAGACATATAGAAGCTGCTGTTTGCATCACCTGATTGGTAAGAAAGGTCATTTTGCTCAGTTAAACCAGTATCAAAGAACGCTAAGCGCGGGTCTTTACCGGTTGAAGCATATTTTACGCTTTGAACGCTTCCATCTGCTACCGGAACGCCTAACTGTACAGTTGAACCGTCAAATTTAGGACCGAATGACTGGTTTTCGTAAGGCACGTAACCGTAAAAGCCAGTGTTAGGATCAATAACCTCACCTGCACCACCACCAAATTCTCTTTGTAATTTAGGGAAGTAAGAGAAGTTTTCAATTTGAGTTGAATTTGTATAAGTAATAGTAGGAGCACCTGAACCACGTTTAGTAGTGATCAAGAGTACACCGTTTGAACCTTCAGAACCGTAGATAGCAGCAGCACCTGCACCTTTCAGTACAGTAACGTTGTCGATATCATTAGGGTTGATTTGGTTAATGAAGTTACTTGATACCGGTGTACCATCAACAACAACCAGCGCCTGGTTGTTACCGTTGATACTTCTGTTACCACGCAACACGATACGAACATCAGGATTAACACCGTTATTCACAGTGTTGATCTGTAAACCAGCTACTTTACCGGTTAAGCCGTTAGCGATGTTGGTTACTTTTGATTCGGTTAACAATTTGCTGTCAACAGTTGTTGAAGCATAACCAACCGCACGCGCCTGCTTTTGAACGCCATAAGCGGCCTGTACAACAACCTCGCCCAATTGCTTGGCAGCGCTAACCATAACAACATTAAAATTGATCCGCTGGGCAGAAGCAATTTCCTGTGTTTCGTAGCTGATGAACGAGAAAACGAGTGTTGAATTTTCCGGGATGCTTAGAGAGAATTTACCGGCTGCGTTGGTTTGGGTACCGATTGTTGTACCCTTTACTTTTACTGTTACCCCGGGGATGGGAAGGCCGTCATCTTTGGCCGTAACTGTACCAGTAACTGTACGATTTTGCGCGAATACTTGCGTCATAGACAACACAAGTAAGCACAAACTTACGAGTAGAAGTTTTTTCATTTCGTTAATAATAAGATCAGTTAATAGTTAATTAATCATAAAAGTAATGTTACGTTATCAAAAAGTCAAGTAATTTCTTTGAAAACGTCATTTTTTTTTCAAAAACCAAAGTTTTAGCTTAAACAATAATAATTATAGTACTATGTATTGCATAATACAATCTAAAACATATATCTTTGTATTATGATCGTCGAAAATACCCAAACCCAAATGAGGAAAGGCATACTGGAGTATTGCATTCTCTCCATCATAGCTAAGGGCGAAACATATGCATCAGACATAATTGCTGAACTTAAGAAAGCCCAACTGCTTGTAGTTGAGGGTACTCTGTATCCTCTTTTAACCCGTTTAAAAAATAATGGCCTGCTCACCTACAACTGGGTCGAGTCAATTTCCGGGCCGCCACGAAAGTACTATGTACTCTCGGACGAAGGCCGCGCGGTACTTGAACAATTAGATAAAACTTGGCAAGAACTGGTATTTGCTGTTCAAACAGCTATCGGGGAAAGAAAATAGAAAAACCTACAAACTCACCATAATCATGAACAAAACAATTATCATAAATATAAACGGCATGGTTTTTCATATTGAAGAAGATGCCTACGAAGTGCTGAAGAACTATATGACGGATGTAAAGCGTCATTTTTCTACTTCGGCCGATAGCCTGGAGATCACTACCGACATTGAAAACCGCATTGCCGAAATGTTTAACGAGATCCTTGCCCGTGATGCCAAACAAGTTATTGTAGAAGCAGATGTTAAGGAAGTTACTGAACAAATGGGCAGCGTGCAGGATTTTGAAACTGCCGAAACCGACGCCAAATCTGCAGGTGGCAATCCGTTTGAGTACAACACCGAACGCCGCAGGCTTTTCCGCGATCCGGATGATCACCTCGTTAGCGGTGTATGCGCCGGTATTGCCAATTATTTTGACATCAACCCAGCCTGGGTAAGATTGGCCTTCGTTATCTCAACGTTTTTTGCCGCCATGGGCCTTATTATATATGTAATACTATGGATGGCAGTACCTAAAGCCATTACCCGTGCCGACCGCATGGCGATGAAGGGTGAAAAGCAGGACTTGAAGGGCTTTAAAAAGAACTTTGAAGAGGAGTTAAGCACCGTGCGTGAAAACCTTCAAAACTTTAAGCATGAAGCCAAACCTTTCATTTACCAGGTTCGCGATCTGATCAGCGATATCTTTGAACATCTTGGAGCCTTTTTAAGAGGTACCGGCAGCTTACTTGGTAAACTGGTGGCCGCGGCTATTTTATTGGCCTGCCTTGGCATGACTATAGCGCTCATCGTTTCGCTTATCGCTTTATTTGCAGCAGGCAATATGGGCATCTATAACCTGTTTCCGTTCAACATAACCAATCATCAGGCCAACGGCATTTTTATGGCAAGCGGTTTCCTGGTATTATCTATACCATTATTGGCCATTATTTTATCAACGATAGGCTTCCTGTTTAAAAAAGCTTCATTTAACCGTTCAATTGGCACTACCTTATTGTGTATCTGGCTGGCATCACTGGGTGCGGTTTCATACTATGGCGTAAAAACAGCGGCCAGCTTTCGCGAGGGTGGTAAGTTTACGCAAACTGTTAAACTTAAGCCAACTGCAAACAATACCTATTACCTGCAGCTGAATGATACCAAATATTTAAGCAACGAGGATAGCACCCGCCTTAAAATAAACGAACGCTTTAAAGGCATGATCATTTTAGATGATGATTTTAATGGCGATGATATGCCAAACCGCAACGTTAATATCGATATTGAAAAAAGTGATGTGCCGCAACCTGTGCTCATCGAAACCTTTAGCGCCCGCGGCAGCAATCTTGAGGACGCTTTGATCAACGCCCGCAGTGCTTCTTATCGCTTTGAGCAAAAAGATTCGGTATTAAATTTCGATCGTCACCTCGAAATGCCTAAAGGCTTTTTATGGCGAGGTCAGGAATTACACCTTACGCTTAAGGTTCCGCTCAACGCTAAAATTATCATCGACCAAAAACTCGACCGCAACATCAACTTCAATATCTATGATTGCAAAAGCGATGGCGACGGCATCACCACAGCTACCTATATCATGACTGCAAACGGGCTGGAATGCAAAGTTGATCCGATAAAAGCCGCTAAGTTCAAGGCCGATAGCTTAAAAGCACTTAAACAGCAGGACACAACACTGGAAAGCCCGGATACTGCAAAAGTACAAGGGCAATAAAATCATTTCCTATGAAAAGCATTTTTAAATATATAAGCCTGCTAATTTTTAGCGGGCTTATTATTCCTTTTTACTTCCTGTTGCAAACAGGCGGCAAACCGCTTTTAGCCAACAGGATAAGCAATGGGGAGGCAAACATTCCCTGCCAAAATGAAATGCCAATAACCTTCCGGATTATTAAGGATATGGCAAAAAATTTAATGCCTGCATTAAAAAGTGAAAATAATCTGTAACCTACACCCCTGTTTTTGCATCTTAATGTAAAAAGCAACACAATTACCATTTCCGGGTAATCCGGCAACATAAATTTAATAATGGTTAAAAAATGGCCTTAAAGGCCAGGTGGGATTGTTTTGCTAAAATTTTAACTAAAAGCAGGAACACTATGAAAACAATCGCCTATATCTCATAACTACTAAACCCTAAAAGCCGGGAAACACGCCGGGAACTAAAGAAAACTTATTTACAGAATTTAAAAAAGGAGCAATCCTTTAATGGCATTGTATTGCCGATACTTTTTAAACCGAACTAAAAATGAAAACTATCATACACAACATATTTTATACACTGCTGCTTGTTGCTATCAGCTGCGGTGTATCCTTCGCCCAGCAGGCTCCGCCCGCCGCCAAGGTATCCGGAGCTTTACTTAACGAGCAGGGCAAACCCCTTGATTATGCAACCGTAAGCCTTTTGCGCGCATCTGATTCAACAGTAGTTAAGGGAGCATTAAGTAACGATGCCGGGGTTTATGTTTTTACCAACATAAAAGCAGGTAACTATATCATCAAAGCCTCGGTTGTTGGTTATCAAAAAGCAGTAAGTAAAAGCTTTGCTGTTCCTGCAAATGCGTCGCAGGTTACAGCCCCTGCTTTAAACCTGCGCACCGGTAGTACCGAATTAAAGGCCGTTACCATCACTGCAACCAAACCCCTTATTGAACGTAAGATAGACCGTACCGTAATGAACGTTGAAAACAGCGTACTGGCAGCCGGCAATACCGCTATGGAAATTTTAGAACGCGCCCCGGGCGTTACTGTTGACAAGGACGACAACATCAGCCTGAAGGGTAAACAGGGCGTAACCGTAATGATTAACGATAAGCTTACCTATCTTACCGCCGCACAACTGGCCACGTTGTTACGCTCAACCGACGGCAGCACCATTAAATCCATCGAGATCATTACCAATCCATCGGCAAAATATGATGCGGCGGGTAACTCAGGGATCATCAACATCAAATTAAAAAAGAATACACAATCGGGCACAAACGGTAGCATTACCGTGGGTGGGGCCAAAGGTCAATACTGGCGCGATAACAGCAGCCTAAACCTTAATCACAAACAGGGTAATCTTAACGTATTTACCTCATTAAGCAGGGGTGATAACAAACGCGGACACGATCTGCGCTTAAACCGCGTAGTTACCGATAGCCTGGGCAATAAAACATATTTTAACCAACGGTCATTAATGCCGGGCAGCAACCATTACAACAACTACCGCCTTGGTGCGGATTATGACCTTACGCCAAAACACACCATTGGGTTTGTAGTAAGCGGCTATTCAAATTCCGGCACCGATAATAACGATACTAAAACCATTATAGGTAAGCAATTTGGTGTTGCAGATTCTTCTTTACATACCACCTCGGTGATTAAACAAACATATAAAAACTTTGCACTTAACCTTAATGACAAAATTAAGATAGACACCAGCGGCCAGGAAATTAGCTTTGATTTGGATTACTCCAAGTTCAAAAACAACTCCAACGCGTTTTATTATACCAATTATTTTAAAGAGGATGGAACTCAGCAGCATTTTCCGCTGAATTTAAGCAACCAAACCCCATCAAACATTACCATATACACAGGCAAGGTTGATTATGCCAAACCCATCACTAAAACCATAAAGCTGGAGGCCGGTGCAAAATTTAGCAGCGTTAAAACCGACAATGACCTTCGCGCGCAAAAGCAGGACAGTGTTACCATGGCTTATCTAAATGACACCACGCGCACCAACCGGTTCATTTATAATGAAAAAATAAGCGCCGCGTATATTAACCTTAACAAGCAGTTCAAGAAAACATCAGTACAAATAGGCCTGCGTGCCGAGCAAACCCGGTCGACAGGAAACTTAATTGGTTTTACACCGGTTAAAAGAAGCTACCTCAACTTTTTCCCAAGCGTATTTGTTAATCAAACCTTAAGCGACAAACACGAAATGAGTTTTTCATACAGTCGCCGTATCGATCGTCCGGGGTATGATGACCTGAACCCGTTTGTATATTACCTTGATCCTTACACCTTTTCAAAGGGCAATGCCTTCCTGAAAGCGCAATACACACAAAACTTTGAGCTTAATTATACTTATAATAAAACCGTCAATGTGAGCCTCGGTTATAGCCGCACGTCTGACGCTATTACCGAACTGATACTATCAGAAGGCAATAAAACCTTCCAAACAAATGACAACCTTCAAACCCAAACCGGGTACAACATCAATGTAAACACTCCATTCACCATTACCAAATGGTGGGAAGGCAACATTAATGCAACCGCATTTTACCTGGGCTTTAAATCAGATACACTGGCTGGTTCAAAATTCAATGATGGTCAATGGGCTTTTCAGGGCCGTACAACCCAAACATTTAAATATGCGGGTTTCCGGTTTGAGGTAATGGGCGATTATCAGTCTGCTTTAACCTATGGCATCTACAAGATCAGGCCGCGTTACTCAATAGATATGGGCCTGAGCAAATCATTCATGAATAAAAAATTCAACGTAAAGGCTTCGTGCGATGATATTTTCAACATTCGCCGTAATGACTTGAGCAGCCATGTGATCAACAACAACTTTGACATCAAACAAAAGAATGATACCCGCGTAATGCGCCTTACTTTCACCTACAACTTCGGTAACAACTCCATTAAAATGCGCGAGCACCGCTCAGGTGCCGACGATGAAAAAGGCAGGGTGAAGGGAGCTAATTAGTGGGCAGGTGGCAGTTATCACCTGCCAGTAGCAGTTGACTATCCACAAAAAGAAAAGCGCCGAATTATAAGTTCGGCGCTTTTCTTTATAACGATTTCGTAACTTCATCAGCTAATTCAAAAACTGCAAACTGCAAACTGCAAACTGCAAACTGCAAACTGCAAACTGCAAACTGCAAACTGCAAACTGCAAACTG